>JACKHW010000001.1 GCA_020638795.1 Planctomycetota bacterium
CCGAGGGAAGGGACAGAGCGAGGGAAGCGACAGAAAAAGGGAAGGGACAGGAAGGGAAGGCGCAGAAAGGGAAGGGGCAGCAGGGGAAGGGAAGCGAAGGGAAGGAAAGCGAATGGTCAGCGCGCACGCGATCACGCGGTCGCCATAGCGAGCAGGGCGCGGGGACCCGCTGCTCGGTGGGCAAGCGTGCGGATCTGATTTTTCGCAGCTTTCGGACGGTGGACAGGCGCGCGACGTTGCGCTTCCTCGGGAGATGCAGGCAAATCGTGACTCGTGCGACGATGCGGCACGCGGGCTGCGGTTGACCGGCTACTCGCGGAAACCTAGTGTCCTGGCTCGCGAATTCGAGCAAATGAGGTGGGCTGGCCGTCATGCGGGGCGCAATCATCGTAGTCGGTTGCCTTCTCCTCGGCTCGGGAGCCAGCTCGTGCGCCGAGCGCGGCGATCGCCCAGCGGACCGGAGCTCGCTTACGGCATTCCCGGTCCACGAAGCGGCTGCAGTGGTGCGCGGCCGCGTCATCTGGAAGGGCGAATCGGTGCCGCGTGTGCGACCGCTCCCGATTCCGCTGCCGGATGCGCCTGAAATCGTGAACCCCAAGTGGGAGGTCGACGCCGAGACTCGTGGAGTGCCGCACGCCTTCGTCGAGGTGCTCGGGATCGAGGACCGTTGGCGTTTCGACGCAAAGGCCGAAGCGGTCGTGCTGCGACAAGAGGGGCTTCGATATCGCCCGTTCGTTGCCGGTGCGCTCGTCGGTCAGGAGGTCGTCGTCGAGAATCACGAGGACATCCTCCACAACTTCAAATGGACCGGTCGTCGCAACGGAACCTTCAATCAGAACCTCGAGAAGGGCGCGCGCGCGAGTGTTCGCTTCCGGTTCCCCGAGACCGTGCACTTCCAATGTGACGTCCAGAATTGGATGGATGCGTGGGTCTACGTGCGCGAGCACTCGATCTTCGCCGTGACGACCAAGGACGGATCGTTCGAGCTGCCCAAACTGCCGCCAGGGACCTACGAGATCTCGGTCCGTCATCCCAATCCCGGCTGGGAGGGTGAACGGCGTGGCATTCAAGTTCGTGAAGGTGATCGATCCGAGATCGTCTTGACGATTCGGAGCATGTCATGAAGTCTGCACCGCGCACACGCCTCGCGTTCACGTTGTTCGCGATCACGACGGTCCTGACGTTCTTGATGATCGCGCTGGGTGCTTCGGTCACGACGATCGAGGCGGCCGATTCGGATCCCGAGTGGTCGCTCTTCAACTTCGGCTATTGGTTCCAAGAAGCCGCCGGCGGGCGCTGGTACGAGCTGCGCCATCGCGCGTTCGGCACGCTGATCGGCGCCCTGACGATCGTCGCGTGGATTTGCGTGCTGGTCTTCGACAACCGACCCCGCGTCAAGCGATTCGCGACCTGGACGGTTCCACTCGTGATCGTGCAAGGGTTACTCGGGGGGCTGCGGATCCACGTCGTCTCCAATGAACGGCTCAAGGACACACTGATGAGCTGGACCGGACTCGATCACTCGGGTCTGCGGATGGTCGTCGCGATCGTGCATGGATTCGCGGGGCAGCTCTTCCTCGCCGTGCTCGCCATGACGTGTGCGATGCTGAGCCAACGCTGGGTGCGCGGGGACAACGCGATCGAAGAGACGCGCGACACGATCAAGGTTCGCAAGGTCGTGGCGACGACGTTCGTCCTGCTCTTCGTCATGTTGTTGCTCGGCGCCTACGTGCGTCATGGACGCGTTTTTTGGCCGAACGCTTCGGCGCCGGGGCGCAGCGCCGTGCTCGGAATTCATATGGCATTGGCCTTTGCCGTGCTCTTCCACGTCTTCTTTGCGCGGCTGCGCGTGGGCAAGGTCGAGTCCCATCGCGGAATTTCCCGTCCGGTGGCGGTTGCGCAGTTCCTCGTCTTGATCCAGATTTTGCTCGGCTTCGTCGCGTGGGCGACGACGCGAGGCGACGTCGAGGCCGCCGCTCCTGGCTCGTGGCCGATGATCTTGCGCACGGCGCACGTTGCCAACGGTGCACTTCTCTTGGCGCTCTTCGCCTATTCGTGGATTTGGTGCCGAGAATGGATCGGTGCAAAGGATGAAGCCAGTTCATGAGGACCGGTGCCGAACTCGTGGTCGCCCGTAAGCCCATGTCGCAGCGACTCCAGGTCTTCTTCGAGCTCGCCAAGCTGCGACTGTCGTCACTCGTTCTCGTGACCGTCGCCGTCGGCTGGCTCGCGGCGCGTCTCCATGGACAACGCTGGACGACTGCCGAAACCCCACTCCTGACGACGCTGATCGCCGCGATGTTCGGAGTGCTGGCTACGGCCGCAGGCGCAGCCGCGATCAATCAGGTCATCGAGCGTGAGCTCGATGCTCGCATGCATCGCACTCGCGAACGCCCACTGCCGAGTCGACGGATCAGTGTCGATGGAGCGCTGACGTTCGGGCTCGTGGCGATCCTGGTTGGTCTGCTCGTCCTGATTCTCGGAAGCGGTCCGCTCGCGGCGCTTCTCGCGTTCGTCTCGGCAATCGTCTACGTCGTCGTGTACACGCCGCTCAAGCGCATGACGACGCTCAACACGATCGTGGGCGCCGTCAGTGGAGCGCTGCCGCCGATGATCGGCTATGTCGCGGCGACCGGCACTCTCGATGCACATGCGTGGGCGCTCTTCGGCATCTTGTTCGTGTGGCAGATCCCGCACTTCCTGGCCATCGCGTGGCTTTATCGCGAGGACTACGCACGCGCCGGCATGCGCATGCTCGGGGTCGTCGACGCCGATGGATCTCTGACGATGCGTCAGTTGTTGCTGTTCGGATTGCTCCTGATTCCAGTAAGCTTGATGCCGGTCGCGACGGGGCTCTCCGGAGTCTTCTATGCGATCGTGGCCCTCGTACTCGGACTGTGGTTCGCGCTCGGGGGAGTGCGCTTGATGCGCTCGAAGACGCGTGAGGATGCGCGTCGGCTCTTTTTCATCTCCCTGCTTTATCTACCTCTTCTGTTGGTCGCACTGCTCGGCGACATCCTGTTGTTCGGAGGTTCCGGGGGAAATTGAGTTCGAAGCCGCATGCAGTTCAAACCGTCGGACTGAGTCGTACGTTTCCAGACAGGACCGCCCTCTCAGGGCTCGACCTCCAGATCGAGCCCGGCGAGATCTTCGGGCTACTCGGTCCAAACGGCAGTGGAAAGAGCACGCTCTTCCGCATCCTGTCGACATTGCTCGCGCCGACTGCGGGGACCGCTTCGGTCTTCGGGCACGACGTCGCGCACGCCGCGACCGAAGTGCGCCGTTCGATCGGTGTCGTCTTCCAGATGCCGAGCCTCGATGCGAAGTTGCGCGTGATCGAGAATCTCGAGTTCCACGGACGGTTGTTCGGTGCTCGTGGACGCGAACTCGGAGAGCGCTGTTCGCAGTTGTTGGCGTTGTTCGGGATCTCCGATCGTGCGCCGGACATCGTCGGCACGCTCAGTGGTGGCCTCGCGCGTCGCGTGGAGATCGCCAAGGGAATGATGTCGAGACCTCGATTGCTCCTGCTCGACGAGCCGAGCACCGGACTCGACCCGGTCGCGCGCCGTGACTTGCGGCAGGCTCTCGGCCGCGTTCGCGACGAAGAGGGCACGACGATCTTCTGGACGACGCATCTCTTGGACGAAGCGGAGTCCTGCGATCGCATCGCGATTCTCGATCGTGGCAAACTCATCGCTTCGGGGCCGCCGCGCAAGATGGTCGATGACCAGCCTGGCGCGGTCGTGCTCGCGACACTCCGTAACTGTCAGCGGCTCGATCAATTCACCGTCGAGGATTTCGGCGTCCAACCCGAAGTCCTCGGGTCGTCGCTGCGCTTCGTCATGGACACGACGCGCGCAGCGCACGAGTTCGCTGCTTCGCTTTCGAGGCAACTCGGCGAGGACCTTGCGGCAGTCACGATCGGAAAGCCGACGCTCGAGGACGTGTTCTTCGCACAAACCGGGCGCTCATTCGATGACGACGATGAACCGTCGGGCGGACGTGCTTCGAAGAAGGGAGGCGGCCATGCCTGACATCGCACCGTCGACTTTTCGGGAAGCATCCATGCTCGAGGCAGCCTGGACGATCGCCGTTCGCGAGCTCGTTGCGTTCTTCCGTCAGCGCTCGCGCGTGTTGGCCGCGATCATCACCCCGCTGTTCTTGTGGCTCATGCTCGGTATGGGCATGGGGCAGTCCTTTCGATGGGAGCACGGAGGAGGTGGGTTCCTTGCCTACTTCTTCCCGGGAATCGTCGTCTTCGCGGTCGTCTTCGCGGGGATCTATTCTTCGATTTCGACGATCCTCGACCGTCAGAAAGGCATCCTGCAATCCGTCGTCGTCGCGCCGATTTCACGCACGTCGATCGTTTTCGGGAAGGTGCTCGGCGGAACGCTGATCGCACTCGTCGAAGGATCGATCCTCCTGCTATTCGTGCGGCTCGCGGGCATTCCCGCCGGTGCCGTCGAAGTCGTGCTCGCGATCGCCGTGCTCGCCCTGTTGTGCTACGCGATGACGGGCATCGGCTTCTTCTTCGCGTGGATGATCGACAGCGTGCAAGGCTATCACGCGATCATGAATCTCATCCTCATGCCGGCATGGCTCCTCTCGGGCGCGTTCTTTCCACGCGATGGGGCCGCGACGTGGGTGCGAGTCGCGATGGACGTGAACCCGCTCTATTACGGGCTGTCGGCGTTGCGGCACGTTTTGTGGCTCGAGGACGAGGTCATGCGGAACGCGTTGCCATCTCTTTGGATTTGTCTCGCCGTGACGGGTGGTCTCGGCCTCGTCATGACGGTCTTGTCCGCACGTGCGGTGACGAAGAAGACGCTCTGAGACCGACTCCTGGAACCATGGCTTCCGAACCTTCTCTGAAACGCTTCCTACTTCTTGCTGGGTTCGTGCTCGCGATTGCCGGCGTCGCGACGTTTGCTGCCTGGCAGTACTACTCGAAGCGTGTTCCTGGCCAGCGGCAGGCAACGTCTGAATCGTTACCGATACTCGGAGACGTTCCTGCCTTCGCGTTGACGTCATTCGACGGAACGCAGGTCACTCGCGAGTCGCTGGCGGGCAAGGTTTGGGTCGCCGATTTCATCTTCACGACGTGTGGCGGACTCTGTCCGATCATGACGAACGCGATGGCTGGCGTTCAGGATGCCGCGCGCAAGGCAGGGCTCGGTCCCGACGACCTGAGACTCGTATCGGTTTCGACCGATCCCGAAACCGATACGCCCGAGCGCTTGCGCGCCTATGCCGAGCAGCATCGTGCGCGTACCGAGCAATGGCACTTCTTGCGTGGACCGTTCGATCAGGTGCAGAGCTTCTCGCAAGACGCGCTCAAGCTCGCGCTCGAACGAGCGAGCGAGAAGCAGCGTGCCGAAGGTGCCGAGAAGATCATGCATAGCGATCGCTTCGTGCTCGTGGATCGCGAAAGCCGTATTCGTGGCTTCTACTCCGGGACGCGACCTAGCGAGGTTCGCCAATTGATCGAAGACCTGCCGCGGCTCGTCGCGGAAGGTCCTGCGAAGGCCGGGGCGTCGAAGTGACGATCCAGGACCTACCTGCGCTCAACGCGATCCTCAACGCGTGTGCGGCGATCTGCATGGTTGCCGGAGTGATCGCGATTCGGACCAAGCGCGAGAAATTGCACGTGCGGTTGATGCTCACAGCGGTCGCGTTCTCGGCGCTGTTCTTGATCAGTTACCTCACGTACCACGGTTTCGGTGAGAGCAAGAAGTTCCTCGTCGAAGGATTCTGGCGTTATGCCTACTTCGCGATGTTGCTCACGCACGTCGTTCTCGCAGTCGTCGTTGTGCCACTCGTGATCCTGTCCGTCGTGAGAGGCCTCAGGGGGCAGCGCGAGAAGCACCGCAAGATCGTCCGCATCACGTTCCCGATCTGGCTGTACGTCTCCGTGACGGGCGTGCTCGTCTATTTCAGCGTTCACGTGTGGCAGTAGACGTCAGGGCTGTGCCGCGCCTACGAGCGTGATTCGTAGCGCGCCACGAAGAGATCACGCCCGATGCCGTCGCGCACGAGCGCGGTCCGTGTGAAACCGGCGTCTCGCATTGCACCGTCGAGTTGCGACAGCGAGAGCGCGAAGCGCCCAGGCTCGCTCCGCCGTATCCAATGGTTGAGGCGTCGGCGCATACCGTGCAACGACAGTCGCGAGAACGCCGATACGACGATTGCGCTCCGTGCGACTCGCGCGAGTTCTCGCAGCACGACGAGCTGATCTCGGGGTCGCAAGTGATGCAAGAAGCGAAAGCAGATCACGGTGTCGAACGCGTCCCTCGCGAACGGTAGCGCATCGACACGCGCACGCAGGAGGCCGCGCGCGCCCGCGAGTCGCGCCTGCTCGAGCATCGATGTCGACAGGTCGGCGCCGACCCAAGTGCCGTCGAATGCGGCCACGAGTTCGGCGAGTCGGCCGGCGCCGCAAGGCGCGTCGAGAACGCTTCCGAGCGTCAAGCCCCCGAAGAGTTCGGTCAAGATCTCCGCTTCTCTTCGAGTCCGCTCGCCCGAGCGAGCGCGATACCGCGCGGCTTTCGCACCCTGGTCGTATCGCCACGCGCTGTCACGAGAGTCCGCGGTCATGCGTGGATTGTCGCGCGTCACTTGGGCGGAGGCGAACGACGAGTCGAAAACCGTTGTGGTCATCGTTCGTCGGCAATCGTGGCGACGTCGGCCAATCGTTGGCGGAACAAGCGTTGGGTCGCGCGCCAGGCTCGCGGACGTTCGGCGGCTTCGAGATAGGTCGACGCGAACTCGTCTCGCTCGTCGAGGATCCGCTCCGCTCCGGGGGACGTGAAGAAGCGCACGAGCGCACGTCCGAGCTCGCGCGACGTCGGTCGCGGATGTCTCCTCGCGTTGTGGAAGTCGATCAGACCGAGTGCGTCGTCCGCGAGCAAGAAGACGTGGTCGAGTCCCAGATCCGGCAAGAAGATACCGGTCTTCACCGCCCTTCCCAGGAGTTCGGCGACCCGTGGAAGTTGTGCCACCGTCGTCGCGTGCGAGCACTGCGAGAGAGCGCTCCCGTCGAACGCTTCGGTGAGCACGAGCGAGCGCTGCTCTCGATTGCCTCGTAGCTCTTGCCCCCAAGCCAGCACGCGGGGCGGGCGGAAGCCCTCGTTTTGCAGAGCGTGCATGATCGCGACTTCGCGCCCCGCCTGGCTGTGACATCGCGGGCGTTGCCATCGCAAGCGGAAGTGATTCTTGGCCTGGATTCCACGGAAGCGCTTGAGAAAACCAGTCGTTCTTCCGAAGTCGATGCGCTCGACGTCTCGCATCCGATTCTGGTCGACGAGTTCTCCCCGCCACCGATCCCAAGCTTCGTCGAACGAAATGACCGCGGCGCCGCGCGACGACATGTTCGACTGGAAGTCCGGGGCGAGGAAGAGGCGCACACTCACGTCGATATCTTTGCAGAGGACCGCACTTCGGTGTCGATTTCGGATTCGGGTCGGATGGAGATTGCGATCGATCGATGCAGTCCGCAACCTCGAACCGCATGGCCAAGAAAACCGCGCGACCTGAGGGCGCTTCCGGCAAGCGACGCGTATCCGCTGCAAAGCATGGGTTGACACGGGACATCGTATTTCGATTGCCCAAAACGGACCTTCACTGCCACCTCGATGGAAGTCTGCGGTTGCCGACGTTGATCGAGCTGGCTCATGAGCGTGGCGTCGCGCTGCCATCCACGAGTGAGTCCGGGCTCAAAGAACTCGTCTTCAAGCGCGCCTATCGAAACCTCCCCGAGTACTTGAAGGGCTTCGAGTACACCGTTGCGTGCTTGTCGGATGCGGAGTCGCTCGAGCGAGCCGCCTTCGAGCTGTGCGAAGACTGCGATGCGGAGAACGTTCGCTACGTCGAAGTGCGTTTCGCACCCCAGCTACACGTCCGGCCCGGATTCGACCTCGCTGCCGTGCTGCGCGCCGTCTGCAAAGGCATCGCGCGCGCGGAGCAACGCATCAATGCGCGTGCCTCGGTGCGTGACGGTACGGAGCCGCCGTTCCGCGCTGGCGTGATTTGTTGTGCGATGCGCTTCTTCAACGAGCACTTCAGCCCTCACTACCGGGCCTACTTCGAAGCGCTGCCGTCCACGCCGCCGGATCGGATCTTCGCCCTCGCGTCGCTCGAACTCGCGCGAGCCGCGGTGCAGGCAAAAGAACATGGCCTGCCCGTCGTCGGCCTCGATCTCGCGGGACAAGAACGTGGCTTCCCTGCGGAGGACCATCGCGAGGCGTATCACCTCGTGCACGAACACTTCCTCGGCAAGACGGTTCATGCCGGCGAGGACTATGGGCCCGAATCGATCTTCCAAGCCATCACCGATTGTCTTGCCGATCGAATCGGACATGGCACGTGGATCTTTTCGACGAAGAAGATCCACGATCCGTCGATCAAGAACCGCAAGGCGTACGTCGACGAACTCGTGCGCTATGTCGCCGAGAAGCGGATCACACTCGAGGTTTGCCTCACGTCGAACCAGCAGACGATTCCCGAGTTCCGCGACGACCTCGCGAAGCACCCGTTCCGCAAGATGCGCAAGGAACGCCTCTCGGCGACGCTCTGTACCGACAATCGCCTCGTGTCGGACACGACCGTGACCGACGAGGTGTGGCGCGCGGTCGAGACCTTTGGGTTGCGACCGCGAGAGCTCAAGAACCAGCTGCTCTACGGATTCAAGCGCAGCTTCTATCCAGGCAGTTATCTCGAGAAGCGTGCCTGGGTGCGGCACGTCATCGATTGCATGGACGCGATCTTCGAAGAGTCCGGACTGCCGATCGACACGGCGGTTTGACTCCTATTTGTCGCTGGCCCCGAGTTCGCGAATCTTCTCGAGCACGTCCGTGCCGTGATTGCGGACGTCGACTTGGTTGTCGATCGCACGCACGATGCCTTTCGAATCGATGAGGATCGTGACGCGCTTCGCGAAGGGGCGACCTTCCATCGCGGCGTCGTACTTGGCGACGACGCTTCCGTCGGGATCGCTCAGGAGTCGAAACGAGAGTTTCTCCTTGGCGTGGAATTTCGCCTGCGTCGCGACATCGTCGAAGCTGAGTCCAAAGACGTCGACCTTGGCTTTGGCGAAGTCGGGCTCACTGTCACGCAGTGAGCAGACTTCCGCGGTTCAGCCACCGGTCAGCGCTTTTGGATAGAACGCGAGCACCGTCCACTTGTCGGTTTTTCCGCCGACACTGACGAGCTTGCCTTCGTGGTCGTTGAGGCGAAATGCAGGTGCGACGTCACCGACGGCGATTCGCGGACGGTTGCTCTTCGGTGAGGGCTTGTCGTCCTGCGACGAGGAGGCGTCGAACATCAACAGGATTGCGGTGAGGGGCACGCAAGCGAGTGCGGCCAGCAGAGTCATCGAGGTCATGCGAACACGATATCGCGAAATGCGGCCAGCGAGACTCAGGAGACGGACACGGACGCCGGATCAGCGAGGGGCCGCGGGCATCGCGTTGCCGTTCACGTGAAAGCCGACGATCCGAAGTTCGGTGTCGTATGCGACGCTGAATTCGAGCACACCGGTTTCACAAGCGAAGACCTGATGGGCGACGGCGTACGCGCGCGCATCCGCGGGTTTCGCATCGATGAGTGGTTCCGCTTTCTGCCGTATCGCACCGACATCGGCACGCAGTTGGCTCAGTCGATCTGCGAGGCCTGAGGCATCGTCGAGATACCGGGTCTGGTTCGCATGGGCGACGAATGCGTCGAGGGCTTCACCGTCCCAGTGCCGCTGGAGCGCAGCGAGGTCTCGCTCTGCCTGAGGCTGAACGCGCTTGGCACAATTCTCACAGCCGACCATCGCGAACGAGCCGACGCAGAGTGCAAACCTCAGGGATCCGTGTGTACGCATGTCCGCTTGGTCGACCCGCAGAGTCGTCTCGCTGGACCTTCCACGTGCGTCGCCCTTGGCAAGGAGCTCCCGTGGCGGGGATACTGCCCGAATGAACCGCGCGCTTCTTTGGCCTTCCTTCGCGCTCGCGATCTGGTCCTCGAGTGCGTTCATGAAAGCCCAGCAGGCGTTCGTGCAGCGAGGTGCGTACCCGACCGCAGCCGAGACGGAGACCCTGTGCTGGATCAACGCGTTTCGTTCGGATCCTCGAGCGTTCGCGAACTACGTTGTCTCAGAAGCTCGACCTTCCAATGCCACGGGCGTCGATTGGACCGTCTTCGCGCGAGAACTCGCCAAAGTGGCAACGGCGCCGCCAGTCTTCTTCGAGGCGCGACTCGCAACTGCAGCACGTGCGCACGCGCGCTACGCCGTCGAGGCGAAGGAATACGGACATCACGAGACTAGTGGGAGACCTGGATTCACAGGCGAGTGGCCTCACGACCGCGCTCGAGCGACGGGATACGCGGGGGATGTGGCCGAATGTTCGATCGCGCGGGGTGGGCATCCCCTGGAGACCATCGCGGGCTACGTCGTCGATGCCGCTGTCCCGGGAACTGGGACTCACGGGATGCAAGAGGGGCGTGGTCACCGCGTTTGCTTGCTGAAGTCGTCGTGGCGCGATGTCGGTGTCGGCAACCACGAGTGGGGCAGGAACGAGCAATCCAATGTCCTCGTCTTCGGTGTCGGCGATGACAGCTTCCGGGTGTCGGGTGGAGTCGTGTTCGACGATCTGGATGGTGACGGTCGCTATGACGCGGGCGAAGGCATCGGCGGCGTGCACGTCGCCATCGGTCGAATGTCGACGCTGACATCGGCGGGTGGTGCGTGGCGTCTCGATCTCCCGGTCCACATGAAGCCAACACGTCCGGTCCTGAGTCTCGGTGCGATGCGGATCACGCCAGCGGCGCCAACCGCGACCAACGAGCGGACCCGGGATGCCTGGTTCGATGTCGTGCTTCCGGTGCGAGCACGCACCGGCGAGATCGAGCGGGCGATCGCGGCCGCCGGTGAACGGCAAGGAGCCGAGTCGCGTTCCCTGAGAATCGAACTCCTCGACTTGCGAGCTCCGAGCCGTGACTCGCAAGTCGAACGCGAACTCGCTGACGCGATCGCTACTGCCAAGCGCACGGTCCTGGATGGCGTCGGGAAGGAAACGCGCGGTTCGCTGGTCGCGCGTTGTGCAGCGGTGGCAGCCGACTTCCGTGGGACGGGCTTCGAGACGTGGCTCGCTCGCGTTCGTGATCTCGACGCGCTGACGAGGCGTGCCTCGAAGTTGCTCGCGGGAAAACCGACCCAGAAAGCGAAGGACGCCTTCGTGGCGGATCTCACGAAGACGCAATCGGAGACGACGAGTCCGGACCTGTGGCTCCGACTCGAGGACCTCGGCGCCAGATTTCGCTGAATCCCGTCAGGCTTTCGACTCGAGCAGAAGCGGTCCGGCGAGCAAGTGCTGCCACGGTTCGACGAGCAGCGCCTCCCGGCGCAGGTTGCGCCACTCCGGGTTCGCGAGGATCGGCCCGCCGACGAGGCTGAGCAGATGGTTGCCTGCCCGCAGGAGTTCGCGGTGCTCGGGATGCTGGTCGTCGGCGAGCAAGGTGAGTAACAGCAAGAGTTGCGTGTACTCTCTTCCACCCGCGCGCCGCTTGCCGTGCACGAACCGCTTGACGCGTGACCACGTACTGCGTCGGCAGTTTCGCACGTGCCTGAGGAGGGCGGTGTCGCGATCGAGCTGCCGTTCGAGACGGGTCTCGACAGCAGTCTTCAGCGAACGCAGCGTTTCACGGCGAAGCTCGTTCCAGACTTCCGTCGGGCTGCAGGGTGGCATGTCGAGCAGCGGCTGGGCACCGAAGGCCCAAGCATGAATTCGCGCGATCAGTGAGTTGCCATCGCCATGGATGCGAGCGAGTTCGTTCGAGCGTGCGACGCGTTCGGTTGCGAACGTGCCACCCGCCAACAAGATCGCGTCCCCCGAGTTGCGTGCGATCTCGGTGAGGGATCCACGCAGTACGAGATCGCTGAAGTCGGTGTTGGCGCTGCCGCGTTCGAGCATGGGAGCGTCGGGATGTGCGCGGAGGAGGAGTTCGAGCGTGTCGACGCACAGGTTCTCCACTGCGAGCTGGCATGGCTTCGAGACGAAGGAGAAGTCGAGTGCTTCGACCGGTGCGGGGTCGCCAGCAATCAGTTTGCGGGAGAGAACGAGTTCGAAACCACTTCGGCGTTTCGTCGCCTGCTGAGCCAGCCACGGAGTCTTGTAGTGGTTGAGGCGCACGCGCAACCCGCCCAGACGGATGCCGATCCCTGCCTGGAGGCACCGCAGCGTCGGTGCCGCGATCGCCGTGTCGCTGACGAGTACGAACGAAAGCTCCGAACTACAAACCCATGCCGAACCCGTTTCGGCCAACTCGAAGTCGCCATTGGCTGCCGTACCGACGAGCCAGAGCGAGGAGAACCCCGGAATGGAGTTCGCGAGCCGGGGCCCGATCGCGTCGATCTCCTCGAAGATCGATGCGACGAGCGCGGAAGCGGTGGGGCTCTTCGTCGATGGCAGGGCAGATTGCATGCTCTCCGGTCAGATCGGCAAAGGAAGCCGTCCGACGAAAGCTCGACTGCTCAATTATCGATCGATCAGTGTGCGGCCGGGATTGGTCGAGAACGGGCTCCCACTCGGGGAGATGACCAAGGACTGGCTCCAGAATCGCAGCCCGACGAGCGACGCATTGGCAGGGATTGGGAGATCGAAGCGCCAGCTTCCTGCACCGCCCAGGACGCTCGCTCCGAGCAGCGTGAGCGAGCTGCCGTCGAGGAGGAGCGCCGTCCCGAACAGCGGAACGAAACCGTTCCCGCCCGCGATCACGGTCGCGGCGATCGACCCTGCAGGGCCGTAGGTCGTGTAGCGAAGGCTCGTACCGGTGCGTGCGCTGAACGGGACGTCAGGGCCGTGAGAGTTCGGCAACGAGTGCCTGTGCCTTGGCGTCGCCGGGTCGCATGCTCGCGCCGGCGCGTGCGTGCCGCAGCGCCCGTGTCCTGTCACCGGCATCGCGATAGGCGAGTGCGAGGTTGAGGTGAGCGATCGGGTCACGGTCGTTCATGAAGAGTGCCGCTCGCAAGTGCACGATCGCGTCGTCGAACTTCTTCTCTTGCCAAAGTTCGAGTCCGCGTTGCACCGTCTGGCTGGCGAGGCCCGGAGTCGTCGCGCTCGCGCGCGTGATCAATTCCCGCGCCGCATCGTCGTGGCCATTGCGCAGTTCGTCCTTGCCGGCTTGGAGACGAGCCATCGCGAGGTTGGTTTCGATCTCTCCGTCACCTGGCAACTTCGCGAGCGCGCGTTCGAAGTGTGGAAGCGACTCGAGGTGACGACGTTCTTCGTTGAGCTTGACCGCGAGTTCGAACTGCGCGTCGGGAGCATCCGGTGTCGAGGCGACGAGTGACTCGGCCATGGCAACGGAGGGCTCACGTTCGCCGGCGATCCACATGGCGGCTGCTGGAATGACCAACAACATCCACTTCGCTGCATGCCAGTTGACGATGCTGTCCGCTGCGCCGTTCGACGCATCGACTCCGAGTCCCTTGCGTATCGAGGACTCCCGCACCTTCCAAATGAAGCCATCGTAGTAGTAGTGCAGGATGCCGGAAGACTGGATCACGGTCGCGGCGAGCGCGGCTGCGAGCGGCGTAGCAGTGAAGGAACCGGATGCTGGAATGAAGCCGCCGTACGACATGCAGAGACCGATGTACAGGAACACCATTCCCCAGCTGTTGCGGAACAAGAAACGCGTCAGCGAACCGACTGGCGTTCCCGACTCGACACGCTTTCGATTGAAGAGCCAAACGATGCCGAGGTATTGCACGTCGTGGAAGATCTCGAACATGATCAAGCCGAGCATCACGTCCGCGATGTAGACGTGTGCGTACCACCAGAACCCGATGCTCGTGACGTAGAGCAGGTTCTTGATGTGGCTGATGCGTTGTCCTGCTCGACGTCGTGAGATCTGGTTCCATGCGTAGCAGAGGGTCGTCAAAGCGATCGCGCCACCCGCGACGTAGCGGAGCACTTGCAGTGTCTCAGCTCCGAACGGTGCGATACCGAATCTGGCGACGTTCGATTGAATGAGGTGCAAGCGCGAATCGGAGAAGAAGACCGCACCACCGAACCAAGCAATGCACATCGCGAAGTCGACGCGAGCATGAACGCGATGCACGGCGCCGACTTTCGCGTCATAGATGCGTAAGAAGCCGAAGATTTGCATCAACGCGTGCCAGACCGCCCAGAGGTACGCGATCAGGATGATCGCCGTCGACCCGTGCCACGCGAATGCGAAGCACGTCGCGAAGATCGCGATCGGTGCGACGACGAACCGGACCTTGAAGCGCTGGAACAGGTCGCGATCCCCGTAGGCGCGCATCATGCCCGGCAGGTTGTGACCCATGGCTCCGAACGCGAGGACGAAGTATTCAATGTCCTTGCTCGCAACGCCGCGCTGTAGCGCCGTGATGGCGACGAAGATCAGGATCGGCGTCGCGACGAACAGCACGAGGTCGCGGACCGGTCCGAGGATCCATGGCGAGGAGAGCGGGGCAATCGGAGCTGAGGCAGTCTGAGTCGTCATTCCAGAGTTCGCGTGCCGGTGGGTGAGAGCGAGAGAGTCGGCAGACGGATGAGCCGGCGACACGAGGATAGCGGCGCGAGGGCAGCAGGGCACCGAGGGCCCGTCGATGACGGCAATCAGGCGTCAGCGTCGGTCGCTTTGGGACGTGAGTCGGCTTGCGGTTTCGGTCGCATAGTTGTCGGTCATGCCGGACACGTAGTCGCAGACCGTGCGTTCGAGTCCGTGAACGTGCACTCGACGCTGGAATCGACTCGGCAGCATGTCCGGCTTGCAGACCAATGCATCGAAGAGTCGTTCGAGGTCCGCAGCTCTCGCGTGCATCGTGCTGAGAACGGCTTCGTGGCGATAGAAGTGCTGGCGGAGCACTCTCAACAGTTCTGCGAGAGCGAGGCGCATGGACTCGCCTTGACAAGCTACGTGTCCGTGGTTGACGACGTCTTGCGGTGAACGCAAGTGAGGGTGCTCGTCGATGTACGACGAAGTCGAGAGCACGAGGTCGCGCACGAGCATGGAGATCATCGCGCTCGTGATCTGTCGGCGGATCAATCCCGAGCGATCCGGTGGGCCTTCGTCACGGAGTGCAGGGAAGCGCTGCAGGAGTGACTCGAGGGCGACACTGGGCAGCTCGGTCGCCGCGAACGTGTCCCAAGGCACGAGACCCGAGTGCAACGCATCGTCGAAATCGTGACAGACGTAGGCGATGCGGTCGCAGAGGTCGACGATCTGCCCCTCGAGGAACGGCGTTGCGGTCTCGGGCAAGTCGCTTGCCCGGGGGAAGCCGATCGGCATGCGCGCCTTGAGCATGCAGAGGCGCGTCTCGCGACACAGGTTGAGGCCATTGCGATCGGCGTAGCTCTCTTCGAGGTCGTCGACGATGCGCAGTCCTTGGGCGTTGTGACGGAATCCCCCGAACTCACTCATCCGCGCGTGCAGTGCTCGTTCACCGACGTGACCGAAGGGGGGGTGGCCGAGGTCGTGTGCGAGAGCGACGCCTTCGGCGACATCCGGATTGAGCCCGAGCGTCGTCGCTGCCGAGCGTGCGAGCTGGCTCACTTCGAGGGTGTGCGGCAGGCGCGTGCGGTAGTGATCTCCTGCGCCTGCGGCAAACACCTGTGTCTTGTGCTGGAGCCTGCGAAACGCTTTCGAGTGCAGGATTCGATCACGGTCCCGCTGGAAGCACGTGCGCAGTGGATCGGGCTCCTCGAAGACACGCCGGCCTCCGCTGTCTCGTGCTTTGAGTCCGAGTCTTGAGAGCGTTCGATACTCGCGTTCTTCGAGATCAGCTCGGTTGAACATGACCCGTATCCTCGCGCGGCTCGGGGCAGAGGTCGAGTCGTCGGAACAGCCAGACTCCCAAATACAAGAACGGAGTGTCCGCGAGGGCGCAGAGGATCTTGAAGCACCACGCCGAGGCGATGGCGGCGACGATCATGTCGTTGGTCCAAACGCCCGCGAAGAGCAGCGTGATGACGAGCACGGAGTCGAGAAGCTGGGACACGATCGTCGACGCGTTGTTCCGGAGCCAAAGGTGTTTCCCTTTCGTGAAGCGCTTCCAGAAGTGATAGAGCCGAATATCGAACCACTGCGCGAAGAGATACGCGATCATGCTCGCGAGGATCGCTCGCATGCTACTGCCGAAGACGCGCACGAACAGGTCGTCACCGACGGGTGCGATCGTGCGGAGTTCGAGTCGCGGACCTTCAGGTGCCACATCCCGCAGCTGTGCGGGAAGCAGCTCGCGGACTTCGAACGGCGGGCGCGCCGGTTCGATCGGCGCGACCCGCCGATCGACGAGGAGAAGACGGCCCCGACGGAGTTCGTCGACGCCGGATGGGAGCGGTGCCGTGAGGCGGTCGCCTTCGAGTTCTTGTTGCCACACGAAGCCGAAGTCGTCGAGGCCACGCTTGGCGAGCGCTTCTTCGAGTTTCTCGATTTCGGGTTTCTCGGCGAGTGTCCACGCACCGGCCCAGCCCTCGGTCGTCTTGGCGGGCACGGCCATCGCGAGTTGTAGCCACCCGAGCGTCAGCAGGCTCACGACGAGGCCGGCCCAGACAACGGCGTCCGCACGCTTCTTGCCGTAGATCTCGGAGAGCAGATCGGTGCAGAGGAAGGTCAGGGGGTAGGGCAGGATCCCGACCGAGAGGATCGCGAGTTGGCCACCGACGAACGGCACGAAGGACGGCCATGTGAACCCGAAGAACTTGAGGACGATCAAGTTGCACAGCACGAGCGCGCCGAGAAAGATCGCCGCGAGCGTCAGATAGCCGTAGACGGCGCGTTCTCGCATGGCGCGAGCCGCGGGGTCAGGCGCCCGCGACGCCGATCGTGCTCGGCGCGGATTCGTAGAACGTCACCCGAGCCGTCTTGACGTCGTAGATCGCTCCGATGATCGCGATCTCCCGTCGATCGAGCATGCCGGAGAGAGCCGAGCTGTGCTCACGGATGTATTCGATGGTGTTCTCGATGTGGATCTGCGTGACGTGTCCCACGAAGTCGCTGTTGTTGCTCGTCCGGTCCCCTGTCGTCGACGTCTCGAGATCGACGGCTTCTTGGATCACGTTCGTGATCGAGGGGAGGTTCTCGAGGCCCAGGGAGTCGAGGTCGAGCGCACCGGCCGCGAAGTCGCACGTCGCTGAAACCGCGCCGCATCTCGTGTGTCCTAGCACGACTATGAGCTTCGAACCCGCGACCTTGCACGCGTACTCCATGCTGCCGAGGACTTCGTCGGTGGGCACGTTGCCCGCGACTCGGATGCTGAAGATGTCGCCGATCCCGAGGTCGAACAATAGTTCGACCGGCGCCCGCGAGTCGATGCAGCTGAGCACGCACGCCATCGGGTGCTGACCGGCGGCCGTCTTGTCGGCCTGGCGCACGAGATCTCGCTTGAGTCGTCGGTTGGTGGCGAAGCGGTCGTTGCCGTCGCGCAGGATGCGCAACACCGCGTCCGGGGTCATCTTCGTCTGGATCTCGCGTGTCGAGTAGTCGATGTGTTCCACGACATCGCCGAGTTCGTATTGCTCTTGGAAACCGACGAGGCTCACCGTCACCCCGCGAGCGCGGGACGTGTCCGTGACGAACTCCTGGATCAGTGCGAGCACGTCCGGATCGATGTACTCGCAAACCCGAGCGTCGATGATGACGTGACGGTCCCGCTCGAATTCGTCGAGCATCATCGCGAGGTGCGCGCGATTGAAGAAGTTGACCTGCTTGGTGAGTTCGATGCGGGTCACCTTGCCGCTCGCGTGCTCTTCCTCGATCACGTGGAAGCCGCCCTTCATGTAGCGCCAGAGGGCGAACGCCAAACTCACGCCAAGTCCGATCATGACACCGACCAAGAGGTCAGTCCAAACGATCGCGACGACCGTGACGAGGAACGGGACGAATTGGCTGATCCCGTCGTTCCACATCTGCTTCAGCAGTCGTGGGTTGGCGAGTTTGAACCCGGTGACGACGAGCACGGCCGCGAGAGCGGCAAGCGGGACTCGGTTGAGGATCGTCGCGAAGAAGGCGACGCTCACGAGCAGCAGCGCACCATGCGTCAGTGTCGACAGCCGCGACCTCACTCCGAGGCCCGCGTTGACCGAGCTGCGCACGATGACGGAAGTCATCGGCAGGCCGCCGATCGCTCCAGCGACGATGTTCCCGACGCCTTGGGCCATGAGTTCACGATTGGGCGGTGAGCTGCGGCGCAAGGGGTCGATACGGTCGGTCGCCTCGAGGTTGAGCAGGGTTTCGAGCGACGCGACGATCGCGAGCGTGATGGCAGCGACCCAGATGGCCGGGTCGAAGAACCGGGACATGTCGGGGAAGTGCAGCAGATCCGCGAGCGAACCCTCCGAGCCCACGACCGGGACCTGAACCAGGTGCGAGGTCTCGAGCGCCCATGACGGCGCTACCATGGCATAGAACTCGCTGATCAGGGTGCCGACGACGACCGCGACGAGAGCGCTCGGGACGATCGACTTCTTGAGCTTGGTCTTGCCCCACACGACCATGATCGACATCGAAACGATCCCGATGATCGCGGCCCCCGGGACGAGGGTCTTGAACGTCGACATGAGCGCGCTGAACGTGTTGTCGCCGTCCTCCTGGTTGAAGGACATGTCCCCTTCGTAGTCACTGTCGTGACCGAGGAGGTGCGGCATCTGCTTGAGGATGAGCAGCACGCCGATCGCCGCGAGCAGGCCTTTGATCACGCTGCTCGGGAAGTAGTTGGCGAGTCCACCAGCACGCAGAGCTGCGAGCCCGAGCTGCAAGAAGCCCGAGATCAGGACCGCGGTGAGGAAAGCTTCGAAGCTGCCCAGCCCGCTGATCTGCGCAACCACGATGGCCGCGAGGCCCGCTGCCGGACCCGACACGCTCACATGCGATCCGCTCAGGGCCCCGACGATCAGGCCTCCGATGATGCCGGAGATGATGCCCGCATGAAGAGGCGCACCGGATGCATGCGCAATGCCGAGGCAGAGCGGTAACGCGACGAGGAAGACGACGAGGCCTGCGATCAGGTCCCGGCCGTGGAAGCCGGGGCTGCTCGCCTGAAGCGAGGGGTCGGTCATGACGATCCTGAGGTTCGAGCTGAGGCGAGCAGACGCACTCTGGGACCTGGCTCCCGGCTTTTCAACCCGCAGCGGGCATGCTCCACGAAACCGGTTGCACGGCATCCGCGCGACGCGAAGATTCGCGTCGTACCCCCGTCGCCGCGGCGTGCAGGATCGCGCCGCATGTCGCGGAGCTTTGCCCGCATTCGCGCGTCGGGCACGCCGTCGTGCCGCTTCGGCCCGACCTTCGTCATCGATACCCCGTCATCGAAACCCCGTCGTCGCTACCCCACCGGAGTCCCTGATGAGCGATCCGCTCGCCCAGACCGAGACGATTCGCGCCGAGAGCGAGTTCCTTCGAGAGATCCGTCAAGCGCTCGCGCGCGTTCTGGTCGGCCAGGAAGCGATGGTCGACGGGCTCCTGATCGGTCTCCTCGCGGATGGACACGTGCTTCTCGAAGGCCTTCCGGGGCTCGCCAAGACCCTCGCCGTGTCGTCGCTCGCGCGGGTCTGCGGAGGCGAGTTCCGGCGCCTCCAGTTCACCCCGGACCTCCTTCCTGCCGACCTCGTCGGCACCCAGGTCTACAACCCCAAGGACGGCGAATGGTCGGTCAAGGAAGGGCCGCTCTTCGCGAACTTCGTGCTCGCGGACGAGATCAATCGAGCTCCTGCCAAGGTTCAGTCCGCGCTGCTCGAAGCGATGCAGGAGCGGCAGGTCACGCTCGCTGGCGAGACTCGGAAGCTGCCGCGACCCTTCCTCGTGCTCGCGACGCAGAACCCCGTCGAACAAGAAGGCACGTATCCGTTGCCCGAGGCGCAGGTCGATCGCTTCTTGCTCAAGATCGTGATCGGCTATCCAGGACGCGACGATGAGATCGAAATCGTCCGGCGCATGGCGCGACTCGATCCGCTTCCCGAACTCCCGGTCGTCGCGAACCCCGAACAGATCCTCCGGGCTCGCAAGGCCGTCGACCAGGTCTACCTCGACGACAAGATCCTCGGTTACATCGTCGATCTCGTCTTCGCGACTCGCGAACCGGGTCGCGTCGGTCTCGGAGAACTCGCACCGCTCATCCTCTACGGAGCTTCGCCGCGAGCGTCGATCGCGCTGACGCGATGCGCGAAGGCGCGTGCGTTCCTCGACGGCCGCGGCTACGTGACACCGCAAGACGTCAAGTCGGTCGGCAATCCGGTGCTTCGCCATCGCGTGCTCGTCAGCTACGAGGCCGAAGCGGAGAACATCGACAGCGCCGAGATCCTGCGTCGCCTTTTCGATCACGTCCCGGTTCCCTGATCGCCGAGCGTCGTATCCATGGCTCCCTCCGGAGACCGCAAAGAGCGCCCAGCTGTCGATCCCGAACTCCTGCGAGAAGTTCGGCGGATCCAGATTCGTACCGACCGCCTCGTGACCGATGTCGTTTCGGGCGGCTACAGCTCCGTGTTCCGTGGCTCGGGCATCGAGTTCGACGAAGTGCGCGAGTGGGTGGAGGGCGACGACTACAGATCGGTCGATTGGAACGTCACCGCGCGTGCCGGACGCCCATTCATCAAGAAGTTCGTCGAAGAGCGCGAGCTCACGGTGCTGTTCGTTCTCGATCGGTCGCGGTCGATGCGCTTCGGCAGCGTCGTGCGCGACGGTCGGCCTCGGTCGATGTCCTGGGCCGCGACCGAGTTCGTCGCGTGCCTCGCACTGTCGGCGAACCGGAACAACGACAAGGTCGGCTTCGTCGCGACCGACGGTGATCGGCCGCTCTTCGTTCCCGCGGCGAAGGGGCGTGCACATGTCCTGCGCATCCTTCGCGATTGCCTCGCCGACCCTGCGGACCCGAGTACGGATCGGCTCGCCGAGGCGATCGGCTACGCCGCACGCGTGCAGCGCAAGCGCGCGATCGTCTTCGTGCTCAGTGACTTCCTCGGTGCATTCCCCGAGCGTGAGCTGCGGCTTCTCTCGCGTCGTCACGATCTGAGCCTCGTGCCGTGTTCGGACCCGCGGCTCGAAGAACTCCCGAAGGGTGCCGGTCTCCTCCACCTACAAGACCTCGAAAGCGGCGCCTCGCAGGTGATCGACGCAGGCTCGACACGTGTGCGCGCTGCCTACGCAGAGCGTGCTCGGGAGCGCCGAGAACAGCTCGCCGAACGCGCCCGACGTCTCGGCGCGGGACTCCTGCCGATCGACACCAAGGAGCCGGTCAGCAGCCGAGTCGTCGCGTTCTTCCGCAAGCGCGAGCTGCAGCGGAGGCACGGGTGAAACGCGCCGTATCGACGTGGATCGCGGTGCTCGCGCTCGGCTGCGCATGCGTCGCCCAAGACGCTGTCTTCCCCGAACCGGGTGCGGGCGAGATCGCGATCGCGATCGCGCCGAAGCGTGCAGACACGACCTTGGGGGCGAAGGTCGCCGTGAAGGTCCACGTGCGCGTCGCGAAGGGATTCGAGCTCGCCGGCCTGGCCGACGGCAACGCGTCGAAGCGTCTCTTCGGGACGTGGACCGCGAGCAAGGACGCGATCGGGATCGAGGTCGATCTTGGGGAATCGCGCACCGAGACCGATGACTCCGGTGCTCTGCATCTCTATGCCGAACCGACTGTGAGAGCGCTGAGGCTCGGTTCGATCGAGCTCCCGTCGCTCGTCGCACGAGCGAAACCCGTTTCGACGGATGGCGTCGCGAGTGGCGATCCCGTCACTGCCGAGTCCACGGTGCTGACGCTCGAAGTCGGCACGGTGCTCGAAGAAGGGGGAAGCCGCACAGCTGCGGAGGTGGGCGACGAGTTCGTCGTCGATGCACCGAGTCCACCGCTGTGGCCGTGGATCGTCGGTGCGTTCGGCGCGCTCGCCCTCGCGGCCCTATTCCGGTTGTGGATGCGTCGACGCCGTCGCCAACTTCCCGAAGTCGTTGTCCCGCGCATCCCGCCGGATCAGCAAGCGTTCGCGCGGATTCGAGAACTCGAACGCATGCTCGAACGTGGCGAGATCGGTGGCGAACGGCTCGTCGTCGAAGCGTCTGCGACACTGCGCAAATGGCTCGAAGACGGCCTCGGACAAGCGTCGCTCGCGCGCACGACGGACGAGTTCTTGGACGATTTGCGACGGACGACTCGGTTCTCGGTCGTGCAGCAGAATCGATTGCAGGACTTCCTCAGGCGCTGCGACCTGATCAAGTTCGCGGGGCAGGAACCGACGCGAGTCGAGTGCAAGGACTTGCTGGGTTCGGTCCGTGCGTTCGTCGAAGAGACGGCGCAGCGTCACGCAGAGCCGATCGAGAACAAGGTCGCCAAGGTTCCGGTCCTCGTACTGCCGATTGTCGTGCAGGCGTCCGATAGAGCCTCGGACGTCGTCTCGGGTCCGTCACGAACATTCGCGGAATGGCAGGAGTCGGTCTTCGGTTTCGCGTTCGCGGATCCGTGGTTCTTGTTGCTCCTGCTCGCTCTGCCATTGCTCGTTTGGCGTGCGCGTGCCCGCAAGCCGGCTCTGGGGATCGCGTCCGCTTCGATGATCGAAGGCCTGCCGGGGACCGTGAGGTCGCGAGTCCGCTGGCTGCCGCGCACGCTCGTGATCCTCGCGCTCGTGCCTCTGATCCTCGCGTGCGCGAGACCTCAGGTCTTGGAGCGTGTTCCGATCGAGTCGCAGGGCATCGACATCATGCTGACGCTCGATCTGAGTTCTTCGATGGCGGCTCGTGATCTCGGGGATGCATCACCGCCAGGCCAAGGCCCGACGAGACTCGATGTCGTGAAGCGCGTCGCGAAGCAGTTCATCGAGAAACGTACGGGCGATCGAATCGGCCTCATTGCCTTCGCGCGCTACCCGGACCTCGCATGTCCGCGCACGCTCGACCATCAGGCCCTGTTGCGCTTCCTCGAACCGTTGCAACACAAGCGTGTTCCTAGCACGTTCGGTGATCGCGGAGACCCCGAGGATGGCACGGCGATCGGTGCAGCCCTCGCGCTGACGGCCGAGCGCTTACGCGACGAGAGGGTCAAGAGCCGCGTGGCGATCTTGCTTTCCGATGGCAACGAAACCGTCAATTCGATCGATCCGATCGAGGCGGCGAAGCTCGCATCGGACGCGGACGTGCGCATCTACGCGATCGGCGCCGGTCGCTTCCAGCAAGACGCGTTCGGAAATCGCTACAAGATCGATTTCGCGACGCTGCGTCAGATCGCGGACAAGACCGGTGGCGAATTCTTCGAGGCGGACAGCGAGGCAGCACTCGACAAGATCTTCGAACGCATCGATCAGCTCGAACGCACGGAGCTCGAGGATCCGGTCTTCGCGGTCGACGAGCGGTTTCAGGTCTTGCTCCTCGTCGGCTTCTCGATGCTCGTGTTCGCCGCACTCCTGCGCTTCCTCGTGTTCGTGGAGGTGCCGTGAACGACTTCTTCTTCATCCATCCGGAGCGATGGTGGTTCGTGGCGCTCCCGATCGTCTTGGCCGCGCTCGGAGTTTCGGTCTTCGCGCGAAAGAAGCGCGCTCGTGCGCTCTACGCGGATCTGACGGCGCATGTCGTGCTCTTCGAGGATGCTGCGCCACGCGGACGGGCGCTGTCGTTGGTGCTCGAATTCGTGGGTCTGGCGTTGATCGCGCTTGCTGCTCTCGAGCCCGCGGCAGGCTACACCGTCTCGAAGGTGCAACGTCGTGGTATCGACATCGTCGTGTGTCTCGATACGAGCCGTTCGATGCTCGCCGAGGACATTGCCCCGACCCGTCTCGATCGCGCCAAACGTGACCTCAGCGCACTGCTCCCGCATCTCGGCGGTGATCGAATCGCGCTGATCGCGTTCGCCGGCTCGACGCGTGTCGTCTGTCCGTTGACCCATGATTTGGGTGCGTTCGATGCTCTAATCGGCGGTGTCGACACGACAGCGACGCGCAGTGGCGGGACCGACATCGGTGGCGCGCTCCGTGCAGCGCTCGCGCTGTTGCCCGCGGATGGAGCCGGGTCGCAGACCGTCATCCTCCTCAGTGACGGCGAAGATCTCGAAGCCAAGGCGCAGAGCGAGTCCGAACTCATGCGTGCGCGCGGCGTGAGGCTACATGCCATCGGTTATGGCTCGCCGCTCGGAGCGAAGATTCCCGAAGACGACGGCGGCTACGTCAAGGACGAGCACGGCCAAGATGTCGTGACCAAGCTCGATGCCGAGGGGCTGCGCACGCTCGCGACCTCGTGCTCGGGCGTTTACGTCGCTTCCGATGCGTATCCTCTTCCCGTCGTCGAAGTGTTCGAGAAGCGCGTCCAGCCACTCGCGAAGCGACGCTTCGAATCCGAAGATCGGCGGGAGCCGCGGAATCGCTATCAGATGGTCCTGTTGCCCGGGATCCTCGCACTGATCATCGGCGTGTTGTTGCAGGACCGCACGCGACGTCGTCGTTCCGTTCGGGGCTCGATGCGTGCAGGAGCGGAACGGAGTTCGACATGAATCCTCTCTACGGAATCCTCGCTGCCGTGATGGCGTCCATGGTCGTCCTGGGCGATCGCGATGCGTTTCGCGAAGGTGTCGTGTTGTTGCGCGCCGGAAAGGCGTCGGAAGCGTTCGCCACGCTACAACGTGCCGAGAAGTCCTACGGCGACGAGATTCCCGCCGAGTTGTTGGCGGACCTCGCACTCGCGGCCCACGCGACGGACCGGCTCGACGATGCTGCAGCGTATGCCGAACGCGCGGCGGCGATGGACGCCCGCTTCGATTTGTTGCGCGACACGGTCGTCGGTGCCGTGCGCCTGAAACAAGCACAAGAAGCCATGGCGGCGCAGCCTCAGCCGGATCTGGGTCACGCGTCGACGAGCGCCCTGCGCGCGATCACGGCGTTCACCCGCGCGTTGTCCGCGCAACCCGAATCCGACAAGGCGCGGCGCAACCTCGAACGGGCGTTGCTCCTGAAGCAGGAGATCGAGGATCAGCAGCAGAGGAAGGACGACGAGACGAAGAAAGACGAGAAGAAGAAAGACGACGAGAAGAAAGACGACAAGGAACAGAACAAGAAGTCCGACGAACAGAAGCAGGACGAACAGAAGCAGGACGAGAAGAAGCAGGACGAGAAGAAGCAGAACGAGAAGTCCGACGAGAAAAAACAGGACGAGCAGAAACAGGACGAGCAGAAGCCCGACGAGAAGCCCGACGAGCAGAGCAAATCCCAGCCGATTCCCGACGAGTCCAAACAGGACGAGCAGAAGCCGCAGGATCCGCAAAAGGCGGACGAGCAAGCTCCGAACGACGAGAAGCCGGAGGGCTCCAAGCAGCAAGAGCCGAAAGAGGAGGACGCCAAGGCGCAGCCTTCGGAGAGCAAGCAGGAGCCGACAAAGGGTGGAGAGCCGCAGGAGACGACCGAGCAACACGGAGAGTTGACGCCCACCGAGGTGCGGTTGCTGCAGCGTCAGCTCGAGAAGCTCATGGAAGAACAGCGCAAGCTTCGAAAGGCCCAAGCCGAGCGGAGCCAGCCGGGAAAGAAGGGGTGGTGATGCGCGTCACCCTTTGGATTCTCACGACGATCGTGGCGCTCGCCGCTTCGACACCTGCCTCCGCTCAGAGTGCGATGTCGTTGTCGCTGAGTGGTCCCGATGCCGAGGTCATTCAGCTCGGCCGAACCGCCACGGTGCGCCTCGACGCCGAGAACGGTGAAGGAGCGACGCTTCTCGAGTTGCCGAAGATCCCGAACGTGCGCGTGCGAGCATCGTCTCCCAACGATTCCTCGAGCCAGCAGTTCGTCAATGGGCGGTTGCTCGTCGATCGCACCGTGCGCTCGTGGACGATCGAGTTCGAGCCGGTCGAGGCGGGCACGTATCGAGTGCCGCCACTCCGTGTGCGCGACACGACGGGTCGCGTGCACGAGACCCGCGCAATCACGTTCACATGCGAAGCAGGCCGGGCGTCGAGCGCCTTCATCGAGGCGTCGTTCGACCCTGAGAGACCGTACGTCGGCGAGAGCGTGACGATGCGGGTTCGATTCGGCGTCGACCCTCAACACGTCGGCCTGCTGATTCGCCAATCGCGCTACGAGCAGGCACGTGACTTCACTGTCGACTTTCCTCCTTGGGACGAGATGCCCGCTGGTGCGGTGCCGAGCGACGCGCTCGAAAGCCTGCCCAACGCACAGATCGTTCCGGTCAATCGGCGCTATCGCATCCTGCAGGATCTCGGTGTCCAGAAGCGCGGAGACTCGTCGTTCCACGTCTTCGAGATCACCAAGACCATGCGCCCCGAACGCGTGGGAGTCTTCGAGCTCGATCGCGCGACCCTGCGCTACTCGTGGGCGTCACGGTTCGGCCGCAACGTGTTCGGCGAGAGGGTCGCGACCCAGACGAGCGACGAGTTCGCACGCAGTGAGCCCGTCCGACTCGAAGTCCGTGCGCTTCCATCCGAAGGTCGTCCTGCGGAGTTCGCCGGTGCAGTCGGCACCCTGACCTTGGAGGCGACGCTCGACAAGCGCGAGGTGCGCGTCGGCGAGAGCTTCCCGTTCGTGCTGCGGCTCACTGGCACCGCGGTGCATGACGGCATGGCCGCGCCCGACCTGACGAAGCTGGACGGATTCGAAGGGTTTCACGTCTTCGGCAAGAAAGTCGATTTCGAAGGCAGGACGCTCGTCGCGCGCTACGACCTGTCGGCGTTGCAACCCGGCGACGCCGTTCTTCCCGAGATCCGCGTGCCGCATTTCGACACCGCGTCAGGTCGATACGACGTTGCGCGCGTCGGACCGTTTCGGCTCACGGTGACGGGTAGCGTCGCGAAGGAACTCGAGGCCTTGCCCGAGTCCAAGAAGGCTCTGACCGCCGGCGTCGATGACCTTTGGGATCGCATGGACGTGCGCGGAGACGCGCCGGAGCGATTCCGGCCGTCTGCGCTCCTCGCGTGGATCGCGTTGGCGCTGCCATTCGCGTTGTTCGGCCTCGGGTTCGTCACGACCCGCTTCGTGCGCCGTGCAAGGAACGATGTCGCGGGACGCAGGCGTCGTGGCGCTCGACGCGTTTTCGAAGAGCGGCTTGCACAGCAGGGACCACTCGTCGCGTTGACCGGGTTCATCGCCGATCGCCTGGGGATCGAAGCGGGAGCAGTGGTGGGGCAGGACCTCGAGGCACGTCTCGTGCGTCACGGACTGAGTGAGGCACACGCACGCGAAGTGGTCGGTCTCGTCCAGAGGCTCGAAGCGCTTCGCTATGCCGGAACCGATGCGACGGCGGAGGCCGCTCTCGCGCAGGATGCGTCGAGCGTGGCCGATCGGCTCGAGAAGGAGTTGCGGGCATGAGCGCACTCTCGGCGACTGCGCGTGTCCTTCGGGTCCACGCACTTGTCTGCGGACTCGCCTTCCTCGTTGCCGTTTGCGCGGGGTCCGGGCGCGCCCAAGCGACCGCCCACGTAAATCGCGCGGAGGCCGCGGAGTCCGCCTACCGCGCAGGCGACTACGAACGAGCCAAGGCGGCGTGGTCGACACTCCTCGAAGAACGCGGCGAAGATCCGCGTCTCGAGTACGACCTCGGCAATTGCGAGTACCGGCTCGGCAATCATGCGCGCGCGCTCTGGCGCTTCGAGCGAGCCAAGCGTCGACTCGGTGGCGACGAGCGCGTGCGCTTCAACCTCGCGTTGACCGAGCGCGCACTTGGCCTGCAAGGTGTCGAATCGACGAGCTTCTTCAGGGACGTGAGCGAACGCTTGCGATCGATGACGATTGGCGAGTGGTTCTGGACCGGACTCTGGATCGAACTCGCAGGGCTCGCGCTTCTCGCTCTTGCCCTCACGAAGAAGTGGCGCATGCTCGCCGCCTTTGCTCTCCTCGTCGCGATCAGCGGAGGTGCGGCTCTCGCCCGGGCGGCGACTCTCGATCCCGACAGGATCGTCGGCGTCGTGATCCTCGAAGAGCAAACCGCCGTGAGAGCCGAACCCAGAACCGAACTCGCTCCGTTGATGAAGCTCAGCGCTGGCGTTCGCGCGCGCTATGTGGCTTCGAGTCCTGGATGGGTTCGCATACGGATTCAAGATCGAGACGGCTGGGTCGAACGCGGTGCCGCCGGGCTCTACTGATCCGGTCCTCGGATCGCGCCGTTCGCGACATCGAAGGCTCTCGACGCGGGAGTTCCTTGCGGCATCAGCGAATGCGACCGAGCTGGTAGAGAATCGCTTTGTCGAAGGGGGACCACAAGGCGGCACGAATGCCGGCTTTCTTCAGTCCTGTGTTGACCCAGTCATTACACGTGTGGAGCGCATGATAGCTTCCGCGCGCTTCGTAGAAGTCGTCGAGGCTGCCATATCCACGGCCATCGAGTCGGACGAACGCGCCATGTTCGTCGCGTACGAACTGGCTTTCGATGTGCTCGATGAGCCGCCCGAGCCGTTCTTCGTCGACGATCAAGCGCCGCGACTCGCCGAGCGCATCGGGACGCATCCACGAGAATGAGACGTGCATCAGGGTCGAGGTCGGCCAGAAGACCGCCCCGAGCGCCGTCGAGACTTCGAGGTCGGACCAGGTCGGTGTATCGAGATAGAAGTGACGTTCGCCCCATCCGAAGTGCACCCACAGTGCGCCCTTCTGCCGACCGGCTTCTCGATCTGTCGTTCCATCGGAGGAAAGTTGCAGAGTCTCGGTCCAGTCTCGAAGCCTGGACTTCGCCGGTAGTGCGAAGTCGCAATGGACACCGTTGGTCGTGACGAAGATCTCCGTGCCATCGGGAGCGTCTTCGTAATCTGTGTTGACTGGAATGAGCCCTCCGATAGTCGCGAGAACGACGTAAGTGAGGACCATCGCTACGAGCGCGAGAACGGTGCGAATCACCCACCTCGAGACGACCCGGATCGGCGAACGTCGCGGCGTGCGTGTCGACGCATCGACCGAGTCTCGATAGGACGTTTCGGGAGGTTCCATGGAGGGAGAACATAGCTTGCCTCGGCTACACTGCATGGACAACGCGCGGTGCGGACCCAACGCACCTCGTTCGATTCTCGTTCGTTGTTCGATGACTCGAAGATGCTCGACGGCACACAGTTCGAATTCGTTGCTGCGATCGAAAGCCGATACTCCACGTTCAAAGCAGACGCTCTGCAGCTGTCGCCTGACGAGTTCGTACGATGGCCGAACCACGAGGCCTATCAGGGAGATTGGCGCGTGTTTCCGTTCTTGACGCCGAAGCCCGTTGCGGGGGTGACCGAGTTCTGCGAGCCCAACCGACGTCGGTGTCCGAAGACGGCTGTGATTCTGGACAGCTTTCCCGAGATCGTTGGCGCCGGGTTTTCGCGCATGGCGCCAGGATGTCACATCTACCCACACGTCGATGACGTGATTCCCAACGTGTTGCGCGTGCATCTCGGACTCGTTACCGACGAGACCTCGAAGATGCGCATCGATGGCCAGATCATCAGTTGGTCCGAAGGGAAAGCCATCGTCTTCGATGGTCGTGTGCAGCACGAGACCGCCAATCTCGGCAAGGTGCCACGAACGATCCTCATCGTCGATTTCGACCCGACGTTCCGAGAACTGCCGATTTGATCGGAAACCAGCGTTCGTTCGCTACGTTGTGGCGTGCCCGAAGCGTCCCCGCGGCGATTCGAACCTGTGAAACCGACAAGAGGCAAATCAATGCGTCCCACGTGGCTCTCGGCTCTTTGGACTTCTTTCACGTTCCTCGTCGCCACGGAGATGCACGTCGTCGCCGCGCAGGGGCGTGAAATCGGGTTCGAGGAGACATACGCGCTCGCTGCGGATCGCAAGCAGGCGCTCGAAGCGCTGATCCCCGGCACACCGGACTACTACTTCTTCAGCTGTCTCGAGTCTCTCGATCGACGGGACTTCGCCGCGACGCGTTCGATGCTCGCGGCGTGGATCCGGCGACATGGACGCGGCCCGCGGGTTCGCCAGATCGAGCATCGACTCGAGTTGCTCGCGTATCGAGACCAGCCGACTGGCACATTCGACTACCTGCGGCGCCAGCTCGGACTGCGATTCGACGATCAACGCCGAGTTCCTGGGAAGAAGCCGGACCTGCCGATGCGACTCGACGATCGGCTCATTCGTGCCGAGACTCTCGACGTGCGTGCCTTCCAGGCCCATCAGGGCACGGTGGATGGGTTTCGTCCCTCCGCGTTCGCGGCGCTCGCTGCGCGCGAGCTGAGCGACACGCAGTTCCGCAGCCTGATGTCGAAGCTGCAGGAACCGGACATCCAGGGTTTGCCGAACCTCGTCGTCCGCGAACTCGCCGACCCGAGGAGCGGTGGCTTCGGGTCCCTCCTGATCCACTCACGGATGACGCTGCCACAACTCGAAGCCTGCATCCGGCTTCGGCCCGATCTGCTGAACTCGGGAGTGTTCATCCAAACGTACCTGCGGCGCTTGCTACCCAACTCGGACGAATCCGCGCGTATCGACCCAATGGTGCGCGAGGCGTACTTCGATCGGCTCGAGGCATTCGTGAGTCGCTTACCGGAAGCGCAGAACTCTCTGAAGGCGCACGTGCTGTATCACAGGCTCGAGCACGACATGGCGCAGGGGGGGCCGGATCGCGATCGCTTCGTCCGCTACTTGCAGCTACCGCGTACGTTCTCGTACTACCGGCAAGAGCGCGTTCAGAGACGTGCGGTTCAACTCGTCGACTACGCGGCGTCTTTCGAAACGGGTTTCGACGCGATTCGGAACGACGAGCCGCTCGTGCGTCGATACCTGATGCACTTCCTCGAATCAGCCGATGGGTTCGATGCGTTTCGTGAGTACTTCGAAGAGGCGTACCTCAAGCGCGCATTCGCCGAAGTGAAGATCCTCCAGGGTGCGGCGGACAGCGAATCGGAAAAGGAGCGCTGGTACTCGATGCTCGGGGATCCGGCGTACTACGAGGCTCTCGAGAAGCGCGTCGACATCGAATTCGCGCCAACGCAACGACGCATGTGGCGTCGTGACGATACCGTGACGATCGATGCCCACGTGAAAAACGTGTCGACGTTGATCGTCAAGGTGTTCGAGGTCGACGCGTTCAATTTCATTCGTGCCAACTGGAGAGACGTGGACGCAGCGGTCGATCTCGACGGGCTCGTCGCGAACGACGAGAAGACCTACACCTACAGCGAACCGGCGTCGCGGCGCGTCTTGAGGCACTTCGAACTTCCAGCCTTGGATCGTCCTGGCGTCTACGTTGTCGAACTCATCGGCAACGGCATGTCGAGTCGTGCCGTGATCCAGAAGGGGCGACTGCGGTTCACTGAACGTACCGGTGCTGCAGGCCATGTTTTCCGTGTCTTCGACGAGTCGGGTGCTGCGCACCCCGAAGCTCGGATTTGGTTCGGCAATCGCGACTACATTGCCGGCAAGAACGGTGAGATCGTCCTGCCATTCTCGACCAAACCGGGGATCGCCAGGATCATCCTGCGCGACGGTGATCTCGCGACGTTCGCGATGTTCAGGCATGAGGCCGAGAGCTACACGCTCCACGCCGGCATCGAAGTCGCGCGTGAGTCGCTGCTCGCCGGCAAAATGGCCAAGGTCCTCGTGCGGCCGACATTGATGCTCGGAGATACGCGTGTCGGCTTGTCGCTCCTCGAAACTCCGCAGCTCGTCGTCGTGGCGACCGATTTGCACGGAACGAAGACGCAGGACGAGATCGCCATCGACGGTCCGACGATGGGCGCGGAGTTCGTGCACGAGATCCGGGTGCCCGAAGACTCGAGATCACTCGCAGCGTGGATTCGCGGGAAGGTCCGCAACGTGAGCGAGGATCGGACGGTAGACGTCACGAGCTCGGTCGCGTCGTTCGATGTCAACGTGATCGACGGTACCGCGAACACGTGGGCGCCCGTGTTCGGCGCTCGCGCGAGCGATGTCGGCACGACGCTCTATCACATCGATGTCCTCGGGAAGTCAGGCGAGCCCAAGGACGGCGTCGCGCTTCAACTCGTGCTCCAGCACCGCGACTACGTCGACCCGGTGACGGTGTCGCTGAAGTCGGACGGGAACGGTCGCGTCGAGCTCGGTGCACTCGACGGAATCACATCGGTGACGTGCAACACGGGGATCGAGGATCCACGCAAGACTTGGCTCTTGGACCAAGAACGACGCAACTATCCGCGGCAACTCCACGGAGTCGCCGGTGATGTGCTGGCGCTACCGTTCTTCGGATCGTCGCAGCCGCAGCGATCGGAGATTTCGTTCTTCGAGTTGCGCGGTGGGCAGATCGCGTTCGACGCGTTCGACCACTTGGCGATCGAGAGTGGATACCTCGAACTACGCGACCTGACGCCGGGGAGCTATCGCCTGCATCTCCAGCGCGATGACGTGTACGTCGATGTCGAAGTGACTGCTGGCGTTCGGCAGGGAACCGTCGCCGTGGGTGCGACGCGTATGCTCGAACTGCGCGATGCGCGGTCCCTGCAGATCACTTCTGCCGTCGTGGACGAGTCCTCGTTGCGCGTGCGAGTTGCCGGCATGACGAAGAGCACACGCGTGCACGTCATCGCACATCGATACCACGAGGCGTTCGATCCGTTCGCGCGCCTGTCTGTACCGGACCGACGCTGGCCGCGTTCGTTCGAGAGTGAGCCACCGCTCAGCACGTATCATTCCGAGCGGCCGATCGGTGACGAATATCGCTATATTCTCGACCGGCGTTATTCGAAGAAGTATCCGGGCAACATGCTCCGTAGGCCGGGCATCCTCCTCAACCCGTGGGCGCTCGAAGAAACCGAGACGGGTGCGGATCGAGAGGGCTTCAAGGCTGGCAAATTCGGCGGGCGAGGTGGAGGCCGCCCTGCCGCGGCAGCGAAACCGGATGGCTCGTTTGCACGTCTCGGCCTCGACACGAGCCCTGCCGCGTATGCCGACCTCGAGTTCTTACCGAACGCGGCCAGCGTGCTCACAAACCTCCGACCCGACGACGATGGCGTCGTTGATGTGCCACTCGCGGATTTGGGCGACGGGCAGATCCTCGAGATCATCGCGACGGACATCACGGATACGGTCGCGATGCGTCGCTTCCGTGCGGAGACGAAACTCGAGCCGCGAGACCGCGCGCTGAGTGTGGCGCTCGACGCGTCGAAGCACTTCGCCCAGGCGCGTCGCATCGAGTTCGTCGATCGCGATCAGAAGGTGACCATCGAAGGTGGTTCTTCGGCACGCGTGACGACGTTGGACTCGCTCGCGCGGGTTTACGCCTTGTATCGGTCGCTTTCGGAGGACGCCGATCTCGCGAAGTTCGCGTTCGTCCTCGAATGGCCGAACAAGACGCCAGCGGAGAAGACGAAGATCTACTCCGAGCACGCGTGTCACGAGCTGCACCTCTTCTTGTACGAGAAGGACCCGGTGTTCTTTCGAGAGGTCGTTGCGCCATACTTGCAGAACAAGGCGCACAAGACGTTCCTCGACGAGTGGCTGCTCGGGCGCGATCTCTCGCGCTGGCTCGATCCGAAGAGTTTTGGCGAACTCAACATCGTCGAACGGATCTTGCTCGCGCGGCGCGCAGAGTCCTTGCCTACGGGATCGGGGCTGCGAGAGGCGATCGCACGGCACGTACGCGAAGCGCAGGAGTTGATTCCGGTCGATACCGATCAAGCGCTTCGTTGGTTCTCCGCAGCGTTGCGCAGTCAGGATCTCGGTGGTCCGGACGACGTCACACAGTCGCTCGAGGCGGCCAACAAGAACGTCGAGCTCGCGCGGAAGGAAGTTCGACGGCGCGCCAATGCGGATGCGAAAGCGCCCGCGCCCAGCGGGCCTGGCGCGCCCGGTGCTGGCGGACCGGTCACCGGTGCCGCGGACATCAGCGTTGGTCGCGGCGTCATGCGGGTGCCCGCCGAGAAGAGCAAGGGGCTCGCTGCCGAGCTCAAAGACGAAGACATGGAAGAGCTCGAGATCGCAGAGGACAGCGCTCGTCGCATCGACCAGCAGCAACGTCTCTTCCGGGATCCGGACCCGACGCGTCGCTACATCGAGAGCGACTACTGGCATCTTCGTCCGAACGAGGCCGGTCCGAATCTGATCACGACCAATGCCTTCTGGAACGACTTTGCCGCACATGGCGTCGGAATGCCCTTTGTGTCGACGAACGTCGCGGAGGCGAGTCGAAACTTCGCGGAGATGATGTTCGCACTCGCGGTCCTCGACCTTCCCTTCGAGGCGAACAAGCACTCGATCGAGTCGAACGACACTGCAGTCACGATGCAGGCAGCGAGCCCGCTGCTCCTCGTGCGGAAACAGATCGTCGAGGCCGGCGCGGCGGACACGGGGTCGAACGTCCTCGTGAGTCAAGACTACTATCGGCTCGACGAGCGGTATCGCTTCGTCGGCAACCAGCGCGTCGATGCCTGGATCACCGATGAGTTTCTCGTCGACGTGGCATACGGGTGTCAGATCGTCGTCACCAATCCGACATCGACACCGCAGCGACTCGAACTCTTGATGCAGATCCCCGAGGGGGCGATGCCGCTACAGCTCGGGTGGCGTACACGAGGACTCGCGGTCGCGCTCCAGCCGTACGCGACGACGGCCGTGAGCTATTCGTTCTACTTCCCCAGGCCGATCGAAGCGCGGCACTATCCGGTGCAGGTGACGGCAGATGGGGCGTGGGTGGCCGCTGCGCCCGCGACGACGCTCACCGTGTTACGCGACCCTACGAATGTCGATACGACGTCTTGGGAGCACGTTAGTCAGAACGGTAGTCCGGACGATGTGTTCGCGTATCTCGAGAACGCGAACATCCTGCGCGTCGATCTCTCGATGATCCTCTGGCGACTTCGAGAGCGTGAGTTCTTCGATCGCATGATCAGCGTACTCGATCGTCGACATCACTATGACGCACGTGTTTGGGCATACGGACTGCTTCACGAGGACGAAGGCGTGACGCGGCAATACTTGACGACGGCCGACAATTTCGTTGCACAGTGTGGTCCGTCGCTCGATTCGCCGATTCTCGTGATCGATCCGATCGAGCGCAAGACGTACAAGCACGTCGAGTATGAGCCTCTCTTCAACCCACGCGCTCACCGTTGGGGACAACGGCGTGCGATCCTCAATGCTGACTTCGCGACACAATACGCGCAGTTGTTGACGATCCTGTGTTATCGGCCGCTGCTCGATTCTTCGGATTGGATGAGCGTGACCTACTACTTGTTGTTGCAGGACCGAGTCCAAGAGGCGATGGCTGCATTCGCGCGCGTCGATGTGGCTTCGATCGAGAGTCGCGTTCAGTACGACTACATGCGAGCCTATCTCGACTTCTTCTCGGACGATCACGCGGTCGCGCGCGGAATCGCCGAAGGCTATGCCGACTACCCGGTCGATCGTTGGCGCATTCGGTTCCAGCAGGTCATTCAGCAACTTGACGAAGCAGAAGGCGCGAGTGCACGACTGCTCGACCCCGATAGTCGCGAGGCACAGCAAGGCGCGCTAGCTGCCAAGGCGCCGCACCTCGATCTGGTCGTCGAGGCGATGCAGGTGCGCTTGCAAGTGCGCAACCTCGAAACTGTCGAGGTCAACTACTACGAAATGGACGTCGAATCGCTCTTCTCTGCACATCCGTTCATGGACGAGAAGTCCGAGTCCTTCGCGTTCATCAAGCCGAACCTGAGCGAAGTTCGTGATTGCTCCGCTGTGCCGTCGGCCGGTGGTGAGCTCGTCTTCGATCTGCCCGCAGCACTGCACAACAAGAACGTCCTCGTCGAAGTCCGTGCCGCAGGTTTGGCAAAACGCCAGGCATACTACGCGAACTCGTTGATCGTGCAGGTGGCTGAAGGGCAGGGGCAACTCGCAATCCTGGGCAACGACACGAAGAAGCCTCTGCCCAAGGCCTACGTCAAGGTGTTCGCGCGTCTGCCGGGCGGTGCCGTTCGGTTCCACAAGGACGGCTACTCCGATTTGCGCGGTCGCTTCGACTACGCGTCTTTGTCGGGACGCGATGCGATGAACGTGGATCGCTTCGCGATCTTGGTCCTGAGCGAGGACCGCGGCGCCGTGATTCGCGAAGTCGACGCCCCGGCGCGGTAGCGACGGCAGAAGATCATGAAGGCATGTGGCGTGTTCTTACGCACATACCTTCATGAGAACTCGAAGGTCCCTGCTGTGGCTGCTCGCGACGTCTTGCACGATCGCGGTCGCGTGCCGCGTGTCTGCACAAGCGACGTGCATTTCGTTTCCAGATGCATCGCTGACGACGGGGGTTTCGTCGACCGTTCCGTTCGGTGACAGGGACGCGAACGACAAGTTCAAGGCCAATCAATACCTGCAGTTCATCATCCCTGGCGCCATGTTCGGAACGAGCCCGATCGATCTGAGATCGATCGCATTCGTCCCGATGTCGGATCGCGAACACGTGTTCGGTGAGCTCGCGGTCACGTTGCAGCATACGAGTCTGAGCAAGCCGACGACCAACCTCATCGCCAACGGTAGTGGCGGCAAGGGCGGATTGCGGTACCAGAGCGTCGTGATCGAGATGCAGGGCAAGGCGTGGAACCGGATCCCTCTCGACTTCCGCTTCGATCCTTCCCGTGGCAACTTGCTCGTCAGTCTGTATGCCATCAAGGCCGAGTCGATAGGCAGCGGCGACACTGGGTTTCTTTCGGATCCGAGCGTCGACAGTGTGTACGTGAATGGCTTCAACTACAGCACGGGGATCACCGGCTCGCTGCACAAGGGCGCACCCAAAGTGCAATTCTGTGTCGATGCGCCGGTCAAGGTGCACTTTCTCGACTCGGGTTGCCGAGGTAGCAATGCCAAGACGCCGCGTTTGAGCGTCGTTGGCGCACCGTCGCTCGGACAAAGCTTCGATGTACGACTTACGAATGCGCAGGCGGCAAGCAGCTTCGCCGTGCTGGTTTGGTCGTGGCGCAGCCTTGGTTGGACGTTGCCCGGCGGTTGTGTGCTGCGACCGCATCCCGACTTCATCAATGGCGTCGCGTTGCAGAACGGCGCGGGGTCCTTCGTTCTCGGCGTGCCCAACGACACAGCGCTGCTCAGTGGCTCGAGCCTCGTGTTCCAGTACTACGCGCATGACCCGCAGGCGAGCTCGCTCGGCTTTGCGGGTTCGACTTGGGCCGAGTTGCGCATCGGGCAGTGATGCGCGTTGCGGAGCGATCGCTGTTCAGTCCTTCTGGATCGATACCGTGTGACAGAGGCTTTGTGTCGGAATCGTTGTCGTCTCGAAGCGACCCGTCCGCGCGTCGAAGACATGTACGGCGGCAGGGTTGGACGCGTTTTCGACGATGCTGACGAACACCGTCGACCCATCCGCCGTCACGTCGACGCCCGAAGGGCCGCTTCCGACCTGGAATGCGCCCGTGCCGACCGCGAAGTGCTGCACGGTCTGAAAGCGATTCGGGCTTCGAACGTCGACATCGAAGCGCGCGAGATCGCCGACGCCGCTCGCGTCCACTTGTGCGACCCAAAGGCCGCGCCCCATGCGATCGATCGCGATCTGCTCCTGGTAGAAGCCGCCGGTCGTCAGCGTTGCGATCTCGCGATCGCGTGCCGTGTCGATGACGTTGATCAGACTGCCGTTCTGGAACCCCAGGCTCGACACTGCGGTCCCCGTCTCGAGGACATAGACCGTGAGACCGTCGGGTGACATCTCGATGTAGGGCCTGGTCGCGAAGTTGAAGCTGAAGAACGAGAAGATTCCGCCGTTCGTCACCGCGATTTGCTTCTCGGTCGGATTGGCGATGCGCAGATCGAACATCAGCACGGTGCCCATCGATGGCCACTGAGTCTGATTCTCGCCGCATGCGACGTAGAGCTTGCTCCCGTCGGGCGTGACCGCGGTGTGGAGAGGTCCGGTGAAGATCGAGCCGGTGTTGCCGGTGATGCTCGTCGTGAGTTTGCGAAGCACCGTGTGGTAAGTCGAACTCGCGGGATCCGTGTCGACGATCTCGACGCCGTCGTGAACGGGTACATAGAGCCGCTTACCGTCACGCGGCATCGACCCGCCGTAGCGAATCCCTCCCGACACGGGGATCGTCGCCAGCACTGGGATCGGCGTCTTGGTCAGGTCGTAGCACACGACGCGATTGCGCCCTGCTCCGGGTTCACAGACGTAGGCGCGAGATCGATCGGGACTGAATTCGATGTAGCCGTTTTCACTGTTCGTGAGTGTCTGCGGAACGCTGCGCGACGCAACGTCGATGACGGTCAGCGAGTTGGCGCTCTGGCGTGAGTTGCCAGCCATGGCGAGCGGAGAAAAGAGACTTGCCCGGGTCCCGTCGGTGAGAGCGAGGCCGGTACGCGCTTCGAACCACAAACCTTGGAAGTAGAGTTCGGCACCTTCGAGGCTCTTCGGAAGCGGATTCACGGTGAGGCCCCCGGCCGGCACGGGAAGGATCGAGAACGCCGGACTCAGCAGGTCGATCTTGAGCGTACCGGCGGTACCGAACGTCGTGTTGCCCGGCCCGCTACTCAGGAGCAGCGCGGACAGGACGGTGTTGTTCGGCAAGTTGTCGAAACGAAACGTCGATGCCTTGCCAGGAATCCAGTTGTCCAGCACGAGCAGCGGGAACTCGCCGGTCGCGGCCGCGCGTCCGCCGCCGAGGTTCTCCGCATGTGCGAGCGGACCGACGGCCGCGAGAGCGATGGAACACGAGAGGGAAATTGCGATTCGCATGCGATCACCTGCAGGAGGGAGTCGAACATCGAGTGGAACGCCTCGCAGACGCGCCGAGCAGGTGAATTGCCCAAGCGGGTGGCTTCCAAGAACGCAGGCGAATCGTTGATTCGGCAAGACGATCGGAGAGCTGCTCGGGGAAGGCACCCGCCGGGTGCATGTTCGAGTTTGGTCAAAGGCTGCCAAGGCGCAAGCGTACACGCTTCGGCGCGGTGCAGGTGCGAGCGGACAGTGAGACGAGGCAATCCGCCCGCACGTCCAGGAGTGTGCGGCGGTATCGTCGTGCCATGCGAAGCAGCGCCAAGGCCGTGAAGGACTATCTCGCCGAACTGCCGGACGACCGCCGTCGAGCGATCGAGGCGATCCGAGAAGTCATCCTCGACAATCTCGACGAAGGATTCGAAGAAGGGATCCAGTACGGGATGATCGGCTACTACGTACCGCACAGCCGCTATCCCGATGGCTATCACTGCGACCCGAAGCAGCCGGTCCCGTTCGCGAGCATCGCGTCGCAGAAGAACCACATCGGCCTCTATCTCTTCTGCATCTACACGGACGAGCTCGAGCAGAAGCGCTTCGTCGATGCCTGGAAGGCAAGTGGCAAACGCCTCGACATGGGCAAGTCGTGCGTCCGCGTGAAGAAGCTCGAAGACGTGCCGTTGGACGTCTTAGCCGACACGTTCCGCCGCATTTCCGTCGACGACTTCCTAGGCTCTTACGAAGCGGCGATGGCGAGCACCAGCAAGCGCCCGAAGAAGGCCGCAAAGAAGCCGGCGAAGAAGCCAGCGAAGAAGCCGGCGAAGAAGCCAGCGAAGAAATCGGCGAAAAAGGCAGCGAAGAAGACGAAGCGCTAGATCCGTCGAACCCGCGCGAATCGTTCCAGGGTCGTTTCACGCGCGAAAGTACGGCGAAGCGCACGCTGACCCGTTCGATTCGGTATGCACCGGGTGGTGCGCGCCCGACAGTTTTGTCGTCCAGTTTTCTTGCTGCCTGCTATGGTCCGCCGCATGGGGCAAACCGCTTTCGAGCGCATTGCTGCGCGGGTTCGAGGTGTTGGGGCACCGGTCGTGTTGGGGCTGGATCCGCGGCCGGATCGGATGCCGCCTTCGTTTCGGGATGGTGTCGATGGCGTGCGCCGCTTCCACGCGCGACTTCTCGAGTTGGTGGGGGACCTCGTCGTGGCGGTCAAGCCGCAGATCGCGTTCTTCGAGGCGTTCGGCGAGGATGGCCTCCGTGCTTGGTCGGACACGTGTGCGCTCGTCAAGGAACGCGATCTCGTCGTCATCGGTGACGTCAAGCGTGGCGATATCGGAAGTACGGCCGAGGCATACGCCAAGGCGCACTTTCGCTGGGCGGATATCTTGACCGTGCATCCGCTGCTCGGCGATGACTCGATCGAGCCCTTCCTGAGTCCGTGCCGCGACGAGGGAAAAGGGATCTTCTTGCTCTGCGCAACGAGCAATCCGGGGTGGAATCGATTCCAGGCGATCGAGGATCGAGAGGGCGTTCCATTGTGGGCGCGCATCGCGGAGGCGATCGAAGAGTGGAACGCGTCGTGCCCTCACCAGGCGGGTTATGGCCCGGTGGGCGCCGTTGTCGGGGCCACGCATCCCGAGATCCTCGCGCGTGTCCGTGAGCTCGCGCCACATGCATGGCTTCTCTTACCTGGCGTCGGAGCCCAAGGCGCGACGATCGAAGAGGTGCTCGGCGCGTGTGATGCACGAGGGCTCGGTGCGCTGGTGCCGGTTTCGCGGGGGATCGCGAGTTGTTTCGATCCCGAGGATCCGGACTGGGAGCTCAAGGTTCGTCAGGGCGCCGAGGCACTCGTAGCCGCGGCGCGGAAGCCCGTCGATGCGCATCGTTCGAAACATTGAGTTTTCTGCGTACGGCCTCCCGTCGATCTTCACGGGTTGGATCGACGGTGCGGCGAATCTCGAGTCGTTCTTGCCTCCGCTGCCGCGGCGGATCGAGGACGTCGCTCTCGAAGCCGAGGGGCGTCGACATCGTGGCCTCGAGATCGCCCATCGCGTAGAGGTTCTGACTGCAATTCGCGAGAGTCTCGAGGCGCGCTTCGACGACATCGCGACGCCGCTCGGCTTGCACCAAGAACAACAGCGCGCACTCGACGTCTTGAGTCGCCCGGGTGCGCTCGCGATCGTCACGGGCCAACAACCGTGCGTCTTCGGTGGCCCGCTCTTCGTGGCGCACAAGGTCGCGACGGCTCTGCGTCTCGCGCGCGACCTGCGTGCGCACGGCGTTCCTGACGTCGTCACGATCTTCTGGAATCACGACGAGGATCACGACTGGGGTGAAGCGAACCAGGTCGCTTTCGTCAATCCCGCACTCGACGTCCAGAGCGTGCGTCTGCGACTTCCGTCCTCGGGTCTCGCCACGGGGAGGTTCGAGGTCGCGACAGCGCTCGAACGAGCCGTTCACGAAGCGCGCGACCTGATCGTGCAGACGCCTTGGGGGCTCGAAGAACTCGACCACTTCTTGCCACGCTCCGCTCACGAGACTGTCGCGACGACGACGACGCGCATGCTCTCGCGCCACTTCGGATGTGAAGGGCTGCTCGTCCTCGAGGCGACGAGGCTGCCAGCTTCGACTCGCGCGATTCTGAGAGATTGGCACGACAACGCGGCGTCGCTTCGGCGACGCACGCAAGACACGGCGAGCGAACTGGTCGACCGCGGTCACGACGTGACCGTCGATCCCGAGCAGGCTCTGCTGCTCTCGATCGCGGAGGACGGTCGGCGTCGAGCCGTTCCCGATGGTGAACCTTGCCCGCCCACACACCTATCGAGTGCCGGTGTTCTGCTACGTTCCGTTTGGCAGGATCGATTGCTACCGACGCTCGCATACGTCGCGGGACCTGGCGAAATCGCCTACCACGCGTTGACGGGGGCACTCTACGACGCTTGCAGTGTGGTGCGCCCGCTGCTCGTGCCGCGCGCCTCGATCGTGCTCACCGACCCGAGAACGCTCGACTTGTTGGAACGCTTCGCGCTGGACGTGCCCGAGTTGCGCGACGGCGTGCCGTCGATCTTGGAGCGCGTCGTCGAACGATTCGGCGACGACGGCGAGACGAGCGGTGCACAGTCGTGTAGCAAGCTCCTGCGCGCCGAGGCGCGTGCGTTCCGAGAACGGCTCCGCGAGCTCGAGTCGACGGTCGAGGCGATCGATCGCTTCCTCGTGCATCCGTTGCACAGGATCGCGTCGAAGACGGCGGCAGAACTCGGACGGCTTGCCGACAAAGTCGAACGACAGAAGCGCAATCGCTCCGGTCGACTCCGGCAGCACGTGCGCCGTCTCTGCGCGGAGCTCGCGCCGCGCGGATCGCTACAGGAGCGAGTGCTACCGCTGCTGCCGTTCGTGGCGCGTGGAGGGAGTGCGTTCGCTCGCAAGCTCTGCGACGTCACGAGTCCCTTCGTGACGGGGGACGACGCGATGCTCGCGAAGCCCGCACAACGGGTCGTGCTCTGGACACCCGAAGCGGAGTCTGATGCCGTAGAACCAGCGCACGATGACTGAGTCGCTCCGCATCCTTGCATTCGGCGCGCATCCGGACGATCTCGAGACGTACGTCGGTGCTGCGCTTCTTTGCATGGCGCGACTCGGATGTTCGATGACGTTCGTGCTCGCAACCGATGGAGAAGCTGGAACGCTCCAACCGAGCGAAGGGACGCGTGTCGACGAACAGCTCGCTTCACTCGAGTGGTTTCAGCGACAGACGGGGACCCTGCCCGCGTTCCATCGACTCTGCTTCGTGGACGCCAGCTTGTCGACTTGCACGGATCTTCGTGATGCATGCAAGGCCATGATCCGCATGCACGAGCCGCACCTCGTGATCGCGCCGAGTGAGGACGATGCACATCAGGACCATCGTGCGCTCGCGTGCGCTCTCTCCGCCGACGTGGGCGTGCACGTTCGCTGGCTGGATGCCGAAGCCGCGAGCGCGACCCACGCATTGGTGATGGACGAAGCGACGCATTGCGAGAAGCGCACTTGGATGCGCCATCATTTGTCCCAGTTCCCTGCGCCGGACGGTTCTCGGGCACACCTGCCCAGTGGACGCGATATCGAGGAGCGCATCCTGGAACGCGACGCGGCGTGCGGTACGCGACTCGGCCATGACTTTGCGGAGCCGATCGAAGTGTGCGCACGACTCCCCAACGCGTTGGCCGATCTCTGGAGTACTCTCTGACGGTCGCAGAGGACGCTCGGGAAGAATCAGCCCGAGATGGCGCATGCGTGGCCATCGGCTGCCCTTCGATCGCAACGCTGTCAGCGCGTTCGCAGGTCGACTTCCCTCGGGAATCCGGAGCGAAGCTCGAGCTGACGTGTCGGGCCGAAGTCTTCTTCCGAGGGACCGCGTGCTCGGAACGACCAAGTACCCGGCAGCAGCCCGATGGAATCTCCACGGGAAGTGACTCGGAACAAACGGCACGTCTCGGTTCCGATACGCACGATCTCGACGACCGCAGTCGTTGGATTTCCTGTCGGGTCCGTGACGCGCAGTTCGACGGGGATCTTCGACTCGAGTTCGAGCTTGGCCTCGGTGTGACGTGCGGACGCCGACTCTGCTCGAGATCGGGCGAGCACGTCGCCATAGACGTCGCGCAACAGGAGCTCGTACGACCCGATCGCAAGCGGGTCGAGTTCGATGAGGCGTTCGCTGCGCAGCGGGATGACCGGAGCGTCGTCACCGTTGCCGAGACTCAGAACCGCACGCCCCAAGTCGGTATCGTCCCCGCCTTCGATACGAACCGTGAGATGCCCGGTCTTCAGTTCGAGACGTTGGTCGCGCGATGCGGGATTGTCATCGACGGTGATGTCGAAGGAATGCGCGAGTGCGTAGCGGCCCGCACGAACCTCGATCCTACGCGCGCCCGTCTGAATGCGATCGAAGCGCACGACGCCACCTGGACCGATCGATCGGGATGCACTGACTGCAGGTTTCGTCGTGTCCGTGAACGGCGTGCGCAAAATCTCGCCCGTGTCCTCTTGAGCGTAGAGAACGACTCGGCCGTCCCGGAAAGGTTGACCGTTCTTCGTGATTCGGAGCGTAAGGGCGAAGAGGCGCGGCAGCTCGATCGTGTGCCGTGTTCGTTCGCCCGGCTCGATCCGCACTGCCTCGCCGGTCAGCAACAACGCCGAGCGGTTGCGCCGATTGCCGAAGAGTCCGATCGAGACGCCTTTGTCCGCGGAGTCGGATTTCTTGAAGACGTCGGCGACGTACTCACCCGGCGACAAGTCGTCGAAGTTGGCCGGTTCGGCTTGCGTGCAGTCTTTCAGTAAGGGGGCACGCCGATTCCGGTTGTTCGGTCGCAACTGGATACGTGCTGGTTGATGGACTCCGTCGGCGTCGACGACGACGATGCTCGCAGAACCGGTGCGCTGCAGTTCGAGCGTCTCTTCGAGGTTTGCCGGCTCGGCTTCGTCGATCAGAAAGACGCGCCACTCGGGCACGTGCCCCTCGGCCTTGGCTCGCACGTCGACGAGGCGGAAGGATGCATTCCCCTCGAAGGCGCACCATCCCGCTTCGTCCGTCCTGTGGTCGAGGCTACGAGGTGGTGCATCCACCACAGGATCGAAGGAAATCGGTGTTCGCCGACGCGCATAGTGTGCGTTGTCTCGGTAGAGACGGACCTGCAAGGTCGCACCTTCGATGGCCATTCCACGATCGTCGACGACGCGGATGCGCAGCAACGTGCCATCACCATCCGCATCTGCACGTCGTGCGGTGTCTTCGCGTGGTGCTTGCGACGGACCCGTCTCGGCGACGCGAGCACGCGCTCGCAAGTCGGCTTCGCGAGCGTCTGTCTCAACACTCGTATTCGTTTCGAGCGGGGCCGCCTGCGGAGCCGGCTGGCTCGACGTGAACAGGAACCACGCCAAACCCGAGGCGGCGACGACAGCGACCGAAGCGAGACTTAGGTTCCGAAGCCTCATCGTCGGTCAGGATACCCGCTTGTGGGTATCGCGTCGCCGTCGTCCACTCAGAGCGGCAAGCCGTTTTCGTCGATCGCTCCGGTTTCGTGGGGGCTCAACGCGATCGACACGATACGCGATGTCGGTAGCACGATCCCGGGATAGAACAGGTTGCGGTTCGCGAGCAGTCCGTAGAACGACCGCAAGTGGTTGCGCGATCCGAGCTGCAGGTTTTGGTAGAGCGTGTCGAGGTCGCGGTTGTCGCTGCGCGCGAGCGTGTGATCGAGGTCCGCGATGTCGAGGTCTTCGATGAAGGCCCCGACGACCAACGCATGATCCTGCGATTGGATGCCGAAGAGCACGAGCACCTGGAAGAGGTGCGTGAACTGCGCGTCCTTGAAGACACCGACTGCGTCCGACGGGTTGGGATCCGGCAACGCATAGCGATCGAGCAAGAACTTGCAGAGGTCCATGTGCGATTGCTCGGACTGCGCGATGTTACTGAACGCGGGCAGCTTCCAGAAGTCGTAGAGAACCTTGTAGACGTCGCGCGCGAGCTTCTCTTCTTGTCGCATCATGACGAGGTCGGCGGTCTCGGTGACGCTCAAGCTCTGCTTCGGCAGGCTGTTGATGTACGACGTCACCTTGCCGTTCGACTGGGCGATCGCATTGCCATGCGTCGCAGAGATCGCGAGGAGCAACGTGGCAATGGGAACGGCGAACTTGGACTTGGTCGGTGCCATCGATACCTCCGTTTGGTTTCCAGCAGTGGCCGCCTCGAAGCCTCGAACTCGTCGGACCGCAATGTGGTCGACGCTGCTCGCGGAGCGAGAACGGCGTTCGTGGGACTCGCGTCCCGCAGGCGAAGAGGCATGGCGCGGCGATCGCGTTCCGCGCGGTTTCTCCGAAGCCGTGTCGCCTGGCCGCCCCCCGAACCCCAGAAACCGGCGCGCTTCGCACGTCTGCATTCGATATCGTGGGGGCAGCTCGGGCCAGCCTGCCTGCCGAAGGCCCGCGGCGGGACGGGTCCGGGGGTGTCTTCTGTCGGAGTAGACGGTGCAGCGCATCGCGATCATCAATCAAAAGGGCGGCGTCGCGAAGACGACGACCGCCGCGAATCTCGGGGCCGCGTTCGCGCGTGGTGGCGCGAGGGTCTTGCTCATCGACCTCGACTCCCAGGCGAATCTGAGTCTCCACGTTTCTGGTGAATCGGGCCTCGCGGACGACGCGTCGACGTTCGAACTCCTCGTCGACGGTGTGCCGATTCGCGAAGCTGCGCGAGCCTTGCCCGACGAAGGGTTGACGCTGGTTCAGGCGTCGGGCGACCTGGCCGGGATCGAGCAGGCGCTCGCGAACACGATCGGGCGCGAGCTCCTCCTGAGGGATGCCCTCGAGAAGGTCGAGAGCGACTTCGACATCGTCTTGATCGATTGCCCTCCGTCGCTCGGCGTGCTGTCACTCAATGCGCTCGCGGCGGCACGACACGTGTTGATTCCGCTCCAGACCGAGTTCTTCGCGCTGCAAGGGATGGCACAACTCCTCGACGTCGTTGGCGTCGTCCAGAAACGCCTCAATCCCACACTCGCGATCCTCGGCATCCTCCCGTCGATGATCGATGCGCGGACGCGCTTGTCCGGTGAAGTCGTCGACGAACTCGCAGCGCACTTCGCCGATCTCTTGCTCGAGACCAGGATCCGCAAAAACGTCAAGCTCGCAGAAGCACCGAGTTTCGGACAGTCCATCCTCCGGTACGCACCCGACTCGAACGGTGCCGCAGACTACTTGGCGCTCGCGCGAGAGCTCTCCACGAGGCTCGGGCTCGAAGGCCGGTTCGCGTCCGATGAGGGAGCCTCCACGGCCGTGCGTCCGGACGCTCCGCAGGAGGATGCTCCCCGCGTCGAGCGACCCGCTCCTGTCGATTCTCGTGAGGTGGATGGTGGATCCATAGCGGAGTCCGCCTCATGAAGACGGCGAAGACGGGCATTCCGACGCGATCCGTGCTCCAGCCCTGCCCCGGAACTGCCGATAGAAGCGGAGGCTCCCCCTCCTGCGCTCGTTCGTCGGAGCGCTTCCGTTCCCTTTCGATTCGACCACGATGCGTGCGACGATTGCTGCCGACTGTGAGACCCTGGTGCGCCTCACTCGTGAAGACCTGCTGCGTCTCGAGAAGAGCCTGACGCGAGAGTGGCTCGAGACGAACGGTCTCGGCGGCTTCGCGTCGTCCACCGTCGTCGCATGCGCCACGAGACGCTATCACGGCCTGCTCGTATGTCCTTTCTCGGGGACCGTGCAGCGCCATGTGTTCTTGTCTCGCTTCGAGGAAACGTTGCACGGCTCGGATCACGAAGAGCCGATTTCACTCGCGCGCTACGGCTCGGGGTTTTCGCCGCCGGGGCATCGTTCGATCGAGTCGTTCGAACTCTGCCCTTGGCCGAGGACGACCTATCGGATCGGCTCGATGACCGTGAGTCGCGAGGTCGTGATGCCGTCGGGGCGTGCCGCTGTTCTCGTGCGCTACTCGTGGCAACGCGATGACGATGCGGCGGGCCCGGTGCCGACCGAGTTGCGCTTGCGGCCGCTTCTCGCGTGTCGCCGTGCGGACGGCGAGACATTCGAGAATCTCGTGCTCGACCCCCGGGTCAAGCGGTTCGAGGGTGGGTTGCGCATGCAACCCTACGCCGCGCTCCCCGCGCTCCTGATGACGATGGACCAGACCGTGGCGCGCTTCGAGGCCGATCCGCTCTGGTATCACGGCGTCGAGTACCAGGTCGAACTCGAGCGTGGCTATGGCGGTCACGAGGACTTGTTTTCGCCGGGCATTCTGCACGTCGACCTTTCGCGTGCGGACTCGATCGTGCTGGCCGCGTCCATCGACGACGTGCACGGGGGCGCGATCGAGGATCCTGCAGTGCTCTTCGACAACGAAGCGTCGGAGCGAAGTGTGCGTGCCGCTCGTATCGAGCACGACGTGCGAGGCTACCAATCGCTCGTGGCCGACGACTTCCTCTATCGCGACGAACATGGTCGACGAGGCATCGTTGCCGGCTGGCCGTGGTTCCTCGAGTGGGGGCGGGACACGTTCTTGTCGCTCCCGGGTCTCACGATCGCGCGTGGCTACGAACACATAGGCGAATGCGGTTCGATTCTCGACGGCGCACTGCGCTTCCTCGAGGGCGGACTCCTGCCGAACATCTACGGCAAGGATCGGGCGGACAGTCACTACGGAAGCGTCGACGCTTCGCTGTGGTTCGTGCGCGCCGTTCGCCTCTACGAGAATGCTGGCGGTGAGAACATCGCCGAGCGCTTCTTGCCCGCATTGCGGGAGATCGCGAGTTCGTATCGCGACGGTGCCGGTGGTTTCGTTCGATTGGACGACAGCGGGTTGATCCGCGCCGGCCGTCCGGACCTCAACGCGACGTGGATGGACGCACGTGCGAGTGATGGGCCCGTCACTCCGCGTGACGGCTATCCGGTCGAGATCGAAGCACTCTGGTGTTTCCTGTTGCGTTATCTCGAGATCCTCGAGGAACGCACCGGCAATCACGAACGCGCCGGTGTCTGGGCCGGCATGCGGAGGCGTGCGTACACGGCGTTCCTCGAACAGTTCTGGATCGACGGTGAGCGTTATCTCGCCGACTCGGTCAAGGGTGATGTCGTCGATCGAGACGTGCGACCCAACATGACGTTGGCGGCCTCGTTCGAGTTCTCGCCTCTGACACCTGCGCAGCGTCAAGGCGTCGTCGAGGCGACCGAACGCTTTCTCGTCACGCCGCGCGGCCTGCGCACGTTGTGGCCCAAGAGCCCGGCCTATCGCGGTGTGTATCGCGGGGATCAGGACACGCGCGATCGCGCGTACCACCAAGGCACGGTCTGGCCTTGGCTCCTCGGCGGATACGTCGAGGCAAGTTTGCGCGCCTTCGGAAACGATGCGCTACGACGCGCGAACCTGCGCGCATTGCTCGACGGTTTCGACGATCACATTACGGCGTCGGGTCTCCTTCACGTTTCCGAGGTCTTCGACGGCGACCCGCCGCATCGCCCCGGAGGAACGATTGCCCAAGCGTGGAGTTGCGCCGAGATCCTTCGTTCCTACTGGTTGCTCGATCGCGAACCGAGCTTCTTCGTCGGTGAGGAGGGGGCGTGCGCGTCCTGATGCTCGGGTGGGAGTTCCCACCACATATCTCGGGCGGCCTCGGAACTGCGTGCCACGGGCTGACGCAGAGCCTTGCCGCCCAGGGCGTCGAGGTTTGCTTCGTCGTGCCGCGCGCCTATGGCGACGAGGATGGACGATTCGTCGAGCTCGTCGGGTGCAATGGCGTCGCGCTGGAGCAGCGGGCTGCCACGACTCGCGATGCAGTGAGCCCCTCACCTGAGTCGACCACGGTGATGGCGACGGATCGAGCCTCGATCATCGAAGGAATCGAGCGATGTTTCGAGCTGTTGTCCGTCGACAGTCTGCTCGGCCCCTACATGACGGAAGCGGCGTACGCGCAGCGATACGCGCGTGTCGTGAGTGAGGGAAAGGCGGCGCACATCGCGTTCGAGAAGGAATGGAACGCCGTTCAGGCGCTCCTCGCCGGACAACCTGCGTTTCGCGAAGCCGGTGCGCAGATCGATCGCATCGTACGAGAGAGTTCCGGTGGAACGCTCGAGTTCACGGGCAAGTACGGACCCGACCTCATGGTCGAAGTCGCTCGGTATGCAGTCGCGGTCGGCGAGATTGCGCGCACGCGATCGTTCGATGTCGTGCATGCGCACGACTGGATGACGTATGCCGCGGGTCTCGTTGCATCCGCGATCCGTGGTAAGCCTCTCGTCGTCCACATGCATGCGAGCGAGTTCGATCGAAGCGGGGAGAACGTCAACCCCCGCATCCACGAACTCGAGCATGTCGGTCTCCACGGTGCACGCCGAGTCGTCTGTGTATCGAACTACACGGCCGAGATCATGCGCACACGCTATTCGGTGCCGCCCGAGAAGCTCCGCGTCGTGCACAACGGTGTCGACCATGCGTCAGTAACGCCATCGGTCGAAGCGCCGCCGCGCACGATTCGTGAGCCGATCGTGCTCTTCCTCGGACGTGTCACGTTCCAGAAGGGGCCCGACTACTTCCTCGAAGCTGCAGCGAAGGTCGTTCGTGAAGAACCCCGCGTCAAGTTCGTGATGGCCGGGAGTGGCGACATGCTACCGGCGATGATCGAACGGTGCGCGAGGCTCGGACTCGCGCGCAACATGCACTTCACCGGCTTCTTGCGCGGCGATGACGTCAAGCGCATGTATGCCATGGCGGATTGCTACGTCATGCCATCCGTTTCCGAGCCGTTCGGGATTTCCCCGCTCGAGGCGATGGCCAACGACGTGCCTGTCATCGTCTCCAAGCAGAGCGGTGTATCCGAGGTCCTGCGACACGCGCTCAAAGTCGATTTCTGGGACGTGGATGCGCTCGCGGACAAGATCCTCGCCGTCATTCGCCATAACGGGCTCGGTCGTGCGCTCGCAGAAGAAGGCCGCGAAGAAGTGCGCGGCCTGGCGTGGAAACGTCCGGCAACACTCGTCAAGGAAGTCTACGCAGAGGTCGCTTCGTGAACGACGTCACCTTCTACTTCCAGGTGCACCAGCCGTTCCGGTTGCGCGGGTATCGATTCTTCGACATCGGGAATCGAGACGATTACTTCGATGACGAGGAGAACGAACGTATTCTCCGACGTGTCGCGGAGAAGTGCTACTTGCCGATGAACGCGTTGCTCTTGCGCGCGATCGAGCGCCACGAAGGCGCATTCCGCTGCTCGTTCTCGATCAGTGGGACTGCGCTCGATCAGTTCGAGGCGTGGTCTCCCGAGACGCTCGAGAGCTTTCGAGCGCTCGCGGCGACGGGGCACGTCGAGTTCTTGGCGGAGACGTCGCACCATTCGCTGTCGGCGCTTTTCGACGAGGCGGAATTCCGTGCGCAGCTCGAGCATCAAGCTGCGCGGATCGATCGACTCTTCGGAGTGCGTCCGCAGACGTTCCGCAATACCGAACTCGTGATCGACAATCGCATCGCACGCATCGTCGAAGAAGCCGGCTACATCGGCATCCTCGGGGAAGGTGCGGATCACTTGCTCGGCTGGCGCTCGCCGCATGTCGTATACCGGCCGCAAGGTTGCGAACGAATCAAGGCGCTCCTGCGGTCCTATCGCTTGTCGGACGACATCGCGTTCCGTTTCAGCAATCGCGGTTGGGATCACTGGCCGCTGCATACGGAAACGTTCTGTTCGTGGCTCGAGGATTCGGTGCGCGGGCTCGACGAGCAGATCATCGGACTCTTCATGGACTACGAGACGTTCGGCGAACACCAGTGGGAGGACACGGGGATCTTCGCGTTCATGGAAGCGCTGCCCGAAGCCGTGCTCGCGACGGGTTCTCTACGTTTCGCGACACCTGGCGAAGTCTTCGAGCGCAGCGATCCGATGGGGCGCATCGATGTCCCGCACCCGGTTTCGTGGGCCGATGCCGAGCGCGATTTGACGGCGTGGCTCGGCAACCACATGCAACGCGCTGCCAACGAAGCACTCTGGGAGATCGGTGCGGACTTACGTCAGGTCCTCGATTCGCAGGATGTGCTCGAGGACGATTCCGAATCCCAGGAGCTGCTCGTCAAGTGGCGCAGGCTGACGACGTCCGATCATCTCTACTACATGTGCACCAAGTGGTTCTCGGACGGCGACGTGCACAAGTACTTCAGTCCATATTCGACACCACACGACGCGTTCATCGCGTTCATGAACGTGCTCGACGATCTTGCGAGGCGCGTAGAAGTGCTGCGTGAGACGGCGATCACGACCGACGATGGTGAGGCACTCGGAGTCGTCGAGCTCACGCCTCGAGGAAATACCCAAGTGGCGAACGCCGAGGCAGTCGCCTTTAGCGAAGGGAAGGTATGACCGTGAACCACACGCTGTTCGAAGTAAGCTGGGAAGTCTGCAACAAGGTCGGTGGCATCCACACCGTGCTGTCGACCAAGGCGAAGACCGTTCTCGAAAAGTACGGCGACGAGTACGTCACGCTCGGGCCATGGCAGATGCAGTCCGGCGATGTCGATGATCTTCCTTTCGAAGAGAGTGCAGGTTTCGAGGACTTTGCCGACTCTTGTCGCGAGGCCGGCGTTCCGGTCCGTGTAGGTCGGTGGCTGATCCCGGGGCGCCCACGTGCGATTCTCGTGCAGTTCTCAGGACTCTACGAGAAGAAGGACGGCATCCTCGCGGGACTGTGGGAACGTCATCAGGTCAACTCGCTGCACGGTGGTTGGGACTACATCGAACCGGTTTTGTTCGGCCATGCGTGCGGCATCGTGATCGAAAAGTGGTGGGAAGCGCACCTCGCGCCGTTCCGTGGTCGAGCCGTCGCGCAGTTCCACGAGTGGATGACCGCGTCGGGCATGCTGTACCTCAACGATCGCGTGCCGGAGGTCGGCACCGTATTCACGACACATGCGACGATGCTCGGACGATCCGTTGCATCGACGGGTCAGGCGCCGCGTGACGGTTTGATGGGGCGCGATCCCGCGGATGTCGCGGAGAGCGTCGGAGTCACGGCGAAGCACTCCCTCGAGGGGGTCGCTGCGCGCAGTGCCGACGTCTTCACGACCGTGAGCGAGATCACGGCGGACGAGGCCGAAGTCTTTCATCATCGACGCGCCGACCCGATTCTTCCCAACGGCATCGATCTCCGTGTCATCGACGAGATCGCGGGTCCGGTCGGCCGCGACGAGGCACGTTCGCGCATCGCCAACTTCACGAGTCGCTTCCTCGCCGAGGACGTGAGCGATGCCGTATTCATCGCGATCTCGGGGCGCTATGAGTTCCACAACAAGGGGATCGATGTCTTCCTCGACTCCTTGCAGAAGCTCAGTGAACGAAAAGGGCGACAGGTCGTCGGATTCGTGCTCGTGCCTGCCGGGAACTCGGGCCTGCGGAACGAACTCTCGGAACGTCTCGCAGCGAAGATCGAGAACGTCGAGTCCGCATGGGATCGGGCGATCGGGATCTCGACGCACAACCTCTTCGACGAAGCCGAAGATCCGGTCGTCAAGCACTGCGCCAAGCTCGGTCTCGATAACGCTCGTGGTTCACGTGTCAAGATCGTGCAAATCCCGATCTACATGAGCGAGAACGACGAGTGCCTGGGCCTGCCGTACGAAGCAGTCTTGCGTGCGATGGACCTCTCGTGCTTCCCATCGTTCTACGAACCGTGGGGATACACGCCTGAGGAAAGTCTCGCGGTCGGCGTGCCGACGATCACGAGTGACTACGCGGGCTTTGGTCGGTGGTGTCGCGCTGGCAACATCGGAACGAAGGACGGCGTCACCGTTTTGTCGCGAGTCGGTGTCGATACTGCCGAAGTCGTGCTCGGCCTCGAGGACGTGATCGAATCGTTCGTCGGCGGCGAACACGACTCCAAGGAGCTCTACGATATCTGCCGCAAGACGGCAGAGCGCACTTCTTGGAGCGAGCTGATCGATCGATACACCACCGCATACGAGATGGCGCTCGAGATGGCGTGCGATCGCACGAACTCGTGCGAGAAGCGCCGCCGCGCCGTGCCGGTACCGAAGCGGACCGACGACGCGACCTTCGGGCCGCGCCTTCATCGCTTCGACGTCGCGGCGAGCTTGCCCGAGCAGCTCAAAGGCCTGACGCGACTGTCCGAAAACCTCTGGTGGTCGTGGGATGCCGAGGCGACTGCGCTCTTCGAAGAACTCAGCCCACAACGTTGGGCAGCGACGCGCCACAACCCCGTGCGCATGCTGCGCGAGATCTTCCCCGAGGATATCGAGCGCGCCATGCGCCCCGAGTTCGTCTCGCGTCTCGAGGCAATCGTCGCGCGCTTCGACGCATACATGGCTGCTGGAGTCCGCGAAGATCAAAACGAAAAAGCGCCGACGCGGCGCAATCCGGTTGCCTATTTCAGTGCCGAATACGCGCTTCACGAATCGGTGCGCATCTACAGCGGTGGACTCGGTGTTCTCGCAGGCGACCACTTGAAGTCGGCGAGCGATCTCCGGCTGCCGCTAATCGGCATCGGCTTGTTCTACTCGGACGGCTACATGCGGCAGCGCGTGACCGCGACGGGAGAACAACTGTCTCAGGTCGATCGCAACGATCCTCAGGACTTGCCGATCGAGCTGATCCGCAACCGCGATGGCGACCCGATCCTCGTATCGATCGGCTTGCCGAGTAGCCGGGTCATGCTGCAGGCATGGCGCATCCAGGTCGGACGTGTGCCTCTCTACTTGCTCGATGCGAATCTTCCGCAGAACCGCCCCGAGGATCGTGAGATCACCCAGCGCTTGTACGGTGGCGATCACGAGATGCGCTTGCGCCAAGAAATCGTGCTCGGGCGTGCCGGCGTCAAGCTCCTCGGAGAACTCGGCATCGACCCGTCGGTCTGGCACTGCAACGAAGGTCACGCGGCCTTCCTCTCGCTCGAGCGCGTCCGTCGCATGATCCGCGACCGCCACCTGACGTTCGAAGAAGCCCGGGAAGTCTGTGCATCGACGACGGTCTTCACGACACACACACCCGTGCCGGCGGGTCACGACCGCTTTGGCGAGGACTTGATGCGTCGCTACTTCTCTGACGCGCCGAGTTGGGTCGGCATGCCTTGGGAGAAGTTCTACGAACTCGGTCAGACGAAGACCGACAAGGGCGAGTTCAACATGAGCTATCTCGCCATGCGATTCGCCAACGTCGTCAATGGCGTGAGCGCATTGCACGGTGAAGTGAGTCGCGCGCTCTTGCACCCCTTCTGGCCGGATCATCTCGTCGGAGAGGTCCCGGTCGAACACGTGACCAACGGTGTGCACCTACCGACTTGGACCGCGCCGGAGATTCGGTCCGCCGTCGGGGATGGGATCACTCTCGTCGGCAAGCAGTTCGCTGCCGCCGCCGATAAGCTCGATGATGCGAGTCTGTGGGATCGTCATTGCAAGGCCAAGGAGCGGCTCATGTCGTTCATGCGCGAGCGGACGGAGGCAACGTTCCAGCGCCGTGGTGACTCGCCGTCGCTCGCGAAGAGAATTCAGAACAGCATCGATGGGAATGCGCTTTGGATCGGGTTCGCCCGGCGATTCGCGCCCTACAAGCGTGCACACCTCCTCTTCCGCGACATCGATCGACTCAGCCGTCTCGTCAACGACCCGGACCGTCCGCTCCGCATCGTGATCGCGGGCAAGGCGCATCCCGCCGACGGACGTGGCCAGGAGATCCTCAAGACGGTCTTCGGTGTCACGCGCCTGGACGAGTTCGCTGGCAAGATCCTCTTCCTCGAGGATTACGACATGGACGTCGGGCGCCACCTCGTCCAAGGGGTCGACGTGTGGCTCAACACGCCGACGCGTCCGCTCGAAGCCAGCGGTACGTCCGGCATGAAGGTGTCTGCCAACGGTGGGCTCAACCTGTCGATCCATGACGGTTGGTGGGCCGAAGGCGCACGACATGGTGAGAACGGTTGGACGATCGGAGGCGATCGCGTCTACGACGATCAAGCGATGCAGGACGAACTCGACTCGGCGACTCTCTACGAGCTGATCGAGAACGACGTGTTGCCCGCGTTCTACGATCGATCGAATGGACTGCCGAGCCGCTGGATCAAAATGATGAAGTGCGCGCTCTCGACGATCCCGCAGTTCTTCGATACCGATCGCATGGTCAGCGACTATCGCGACAAGGCTTACGAACCACTCGCGACGTGCTTCTTCGACTTGACGCGTGAACGCTATGCCGGTGCGCGCTCTCTCGCCGAGCGGCACCAGCGTGTGCGACGTGCATTCGGTTCACTACGCGTCGTCGAGGCTCGCGTCGGAGATCTGCGCGATCTCGTCCAGGGCGACCAGATCGAGGTCTCGGTGCGAGTCGATCTCGCGGAGCTCGCACCGGAGGAAGTATCGGTCGAGTTCGTCTATGGACACGCTAAGGATGGTGCCAATCACGCGCGCGATCTCGTCAACCCTCAGTTCGTTCGATTGGAACCGAACGGCAAGGGCGGCTTCCCCGAGTTCATCGGAACCTGCGTGACCGAGCGATGTGGAACGTTCGCATACGGGATTCGCGTGCGCGCTCGCTATACGGCGCTCGAAGACCGAACCCTCGAAGACCTCATCCTCTGGGCATGACTCGTGGACGGGCTGGATCGATCCAAGCAGGCGTTGCGAGAGCAGCTCGAGGTCATCGTCGATCGAGCGCTGTCCGACTTCGTCGTCGTCCTCGGTGAGGCGGCGGACGAAGCCGGCTTTCGTCCCGAAAAGCTCGAACGGGTGCTCGATTCCGATTCGACGGTCATGACCGTCGCCTTGGATTGGCTCGAATTGCTCGACTCTGACACCGATCTTCCGGTCGAAGAGGCGGTGCGCCGCGCCGTCGACTCGGCTGTCATCGACCTGACGAGTCCGGTCGTCGTCCACATACACAAGAAAGGCGTGACCGGCGTCCGTGTGCCGCTCGTGTTCGTCGCCGGTCTGGCTCGTTCGATCGAGGTCGCGTGTCGCGCTTCCTCATCGGGTCGAGTCGACGTCAAGATCGAGAACGATGGCTCCATCGTCATCGAAGGCGGTGTTCCACTCAGCGACGCCCTCGTCAGGGCGTTTGCCGGTGCGTTCGGTCAGGTGAATCGGTCGGGCAACATCTTGTCGCTGCTGGTTTCTTATTGAGGAACTCAGGCACGCTCGTCATCCGGCGCCGTGCTGTCATTCCCCTCGAGCTCCGAGAAGCGCGGGGACGGGCCTGCCGCCGGCTCTCGGCGCCCTCGCGCCGGTCGCCCCTCGCGATACTGATGTCACGCGGCGACCGACCGACGCGAGGGCTTTGGAGAGGCGCGGGGCAGGCGGGAGGAGCCGTCCTAGTGGTGGGTGCCTGTGGGCAGGCTTTCGTTCGTGCTGCAACATGGAGCGCGCCGCGGAGCTGACGACGGTATTTGTCGACGCGGGATCGACGCGCGCTTCGACTCGCGACTTCGATCGAGCTTGAAGCGTGGACGTTCGATTTCTGATTCGGCAGATGTGCATCGCGGCACGCGCTCGACGTGGGCGGGTGCAGACCGGTTCCATAGCTGACCGTTCAGGCCGACCACTTGGGGGACACTATCCGACTACATGGTTGCCTGGGTTCGACTTCAGATCGGAGGACCGGCAAGACGGTTGCGCGTCCACGGGCCTGGTTCCGCCGAGGGGATCCAGCGTGCTCTCGGCTGCGAGGCGCCAGCGAGGACAAAGCACGCGCTGCCACGTCGCCATGATCGAACCGCGACGAGAAGCTTCGCCTGAAGAGGCGGCACGCGCGAGGCCTGAGACCGGCGCGACGCATCGTGCGCTTGCGCGTATTGCGCCGTGCGCCGTCGCGCTCGAGCCTCGGTTGCCTGCGGGTTCAGGACGTCACTGAGTTTCGAGCCGCCGCGCTTTCACGGCGACGACTTCGGCAGCTCGTAGATGCCGATGCGGCCGTGCCTCTTCCAACCGACGCGTAGGAGCCAGGTCCGTGGATCCTCGACCGGGACTTCGAACTCGTCGACTCCGTTCACCTTGACCTTCTCGCGCCAACCCGTGAAGCACCACCCCGACGCGAACCGGTCGAGCACCCCGCGCACGTCTCGCCCGTGCTTCCACGCGTTCTTGAGCACGTAGAGGATCGCGTTGCGCACGCGCCGCGGGCTATCGAGGATCGAGGCGTGGTAGCGATCGCCGAAAACCTTGCCCTTGCGGCCCCAGTCGTGATTGAGCGTCTGCGCCATGCGGATCGCGAGGGATTGCATGCCACGCGAGAGCGCGGTCGTGCTCTCCGCTTCGACGATCAGGTGCACGTGATTGGTCTGGATCGAGTAGTGCACGATGCGAAAGCCGCGGCGTGGCTTCATCGCGCAGAAGACCGCACGCAAGGACTGCTCGGTGTGATTATCCCGCAGCGACGGCAGACCTTCAGCGATGCGCATCGTGACATGAACAGGGAAGCGCTTCGCGAGCTTCGTGCGCGCCGCGTGGGAGACTCCCGCGCGTTCGCCCTTCGGCTTGCGACCGGCGCCGAGTCGCTTGCCGCCGCGCCCCGGCCCGAACAGCATTCCCTGCACGCCGCGCTTCTTCGTTCGAGACTTCATCCTGCGTTCCCAGCGTGGAGCCGTCACAGAGTCGACGCGGTTAGCGACACGACTTTTGAATCAGCACATGTCGTTCGCATCATGCTACCGCACACTTTCATGAAAGCAACGATCGAATACGCGAAGTTGGATGTGCGTTTCGATCGCTGCGCCGTCAACTTTGGACGGCCCCTCCCGCCTGCCCCGCGCCTCTCGTCGCTCTCGCGTCGGTCGGTCGCCTTTCTGGGCGACCGGCGCGAGCGACCGAGTCAACAGCGCCAGCTACCCTTCTCGGAGCTCGAGCCGAGGGAGGCGACGGTACGGGTCGCCGCGTCACGCGCCACCAGGCAGATCCCATCACGAACGTTCAGGCAGATCCCATCACGAACGTTCAGGCCGATGAACCACGAACGTTCGAGCAGCTGCAATCACGAGCGGGGCGCGGCAACCTGACGAGGTAGTGCCAGTGCCCCGAGCCGCGGCCCCGTCCGTCTGTCGCTCGACTTCGCGCTCGCCGTGGATTTCAATCCGCGGATGGACATCTTCTCGATCGCGAATCTCACGACGCTCTTCATGTTGATCCTGCTCCAAGCGGTGCTCGGGTTCGACAACCTCCTCTACGTGTCGATGGAGAGCAAGCGAGTTGCTGCGGACCGCCAAAAATACGTTCGAACGATGGGGATCGGCCTCGCGATCGCGCTGCGCATCATCCTCCTGTTCGTCGTAGTGCACGCAATCGGGGCGTTCGAAGACCCCTTCTGGCGCTTCGAGACCTCGATCGTGTCCGCAGCGATCTCGGGTCACGCTTTGATCGTGTTGCTCGGTGGAGGCTTCATCCTCTACACGGCGGTCAAGGAGATCTACCACATGCTCGCGCCGATCGACATCGAGCACGGTCACGAGAAAGCGCCGCGTTCCGTCGCGAACGCGATCTTCTGGATCGTGCTGATGAACCTCGTCTTCTCGTTCGATTCGATCTTGTCGGCCATCGCGCTGACCAAGCACTTCTGGATCATGGCGATCGCGATCGTCATCTCCGGCAGTCTCATGATCTGGCTCTCCGATCGAGTCTCGCGCTTTCTGCAACGTAATCGCATGTACGAGGTCTTGGGCCTCTTCATCCTCCTGCTCGTGGGCGTGATGCTCCTATCCGAAGGAGGTCACCTCGCCGGTCTCGAGTTCTTCGGCCACGAAGTCCACGCCATGTCGAAATCGACGTTCTATTTCGTGCTCGCCGTGCTGATCGTCGTCGACGTCGTGCAGGGGCGGTATCAACGGAAGCTGCTCCAGGCATCGGACGAGGGAAGATCCATCTGACCGACTCGCCGGACGCGCTGCTATCATTCGTGCCGAGCTGCCCGGATCCTGCTACGGGCCGCTCATCGCACGGGCGTCCTCCGCGTGGGGATAGCGCGGTCGACCTTCATTTCCGAGTAGTTCCTCCTACCCACAGCTACCGCTCCTCTCCGTGGTAGATCCCAACGCGACTCAGTCGCTCGGCCCCGATGCGCCCGAGCAGATCGGCCCGTACGCCATCATCGGCTTGCTCGGCACTGGTGGCATGGGGGAGGTCTGGCTCGGCCAGCAACTAGAGCCGGTCCCGCGGCGGGCTGCCGTCAAGATCGTGGCGCATGGCGCAGGCAAGGACGTGCTGCACCGCTTCGAAGAGGAGCGTCGCCTGCTCGCGAGTCTCGAGCATCCAGGCATCGCGAAGCTCTTCGAGGTCGGTGCGACCGAAGATGGACGGCCATGGTTCGCGATGGAAGTCGTGCACGGTCGGCCGATCGACGAGTATTGCAATGGCCTCGGATTGCAGAAGCGGCTCGCTTTGTTTCGTCGCGTGTGTCTCGCGGTCCAGCATGCGCACTTGCGAGGCATCGTTCATCGGGACTTGAAGCCGACGAATATCCTCGTCGAGGACGTCGACGGTGAAGCCTTGCCGAAGATCATTGACTTCGGCATCGCCAAAGCGCTCGACCGGCGACAGGCGTCCAGCCCACTCGAGACGGTCGTTGGCGGTTTCCTCGGGACTCCTGCATACGCGAGTCCCGAGCAGGCGGGCGGTGATCCCGCAAAGATCGACACGCGTGCCGACGTCTACTCGCTCGGCGCGATCCTGTACCAGCTCGTCTCCGACGTGCCGCCGTTCGATCCGGCGGACCTCGCGAAGATGACGACGTTCGAATTGCAACGCACGATTGCCGAAGTCGTGCCGCGACCACCGAGCGAAGTCGCGCGCAACGGCTTCGAACTCGGCGCGCTCGACAACGTCGTGCTGCGCGCGCTCGAGAAGGATCCCGAGCTGCGGTTCGCCGACGCTGCAGCGCTCACCGCGGCGATCGACGCGCATCTCGAGACGCGCATCCTGGAGTCGGATGGGGCGCGTCATGAGAGCCGGTCCGCGGCGACGTCATCACGGTTCTGGCTCGGCACTTTCGCGCTGTTCTGCATGATCGCCCTGCTCGGCGTGACGCTGTGGATCGTGTCGAGGTCTTTCGACTTGCCGAGTGAGAGGGATCCGAGAGGATCGTCTGGCGAAGCGGGCAGCGGGAATCGAACGACGAACGCGACGAACGCCGTGGACGCGTCGGGCGGCGCCGCCATGGCGAGCGAACTCTCGAGGATCGACCTCGTCCCGTTCACGGTGACGCGCAGCGCCGACGAACTCGAACTGATCTGGCCCCGGCGTGACGGATTGCGGCCGACGCGTGTGCTCGCGGCCGAGCGCGGTCGACTTTCACGCGACGCGACGACGTTCGCGGATCTGGAGTCGTGTCTCGCCGATGGCTCGGCCATCGCGATCGACGTCCGTCTCGAGAAACGGCAAAACGAAGGTGCGCTCCGCCTCGTGTCTCCGGCTGGAGCCGAAGGTGCGGATGTCTTCGCTGCCGAGTTCGCATGCGCCGACGGTGTGTCACGCAAATCCGCGGTCGTCCGTTCGCTCGCCCGGACGTCGAATCCGTGGTTCCCGCGATGGAAGTCGCTGGGGACACCGCTCGAGGTTCCCGAGGTCGAAGCTCTCGGCGCTCGTCCGCTACTGATGCACTGTGACACTCTCGGGTGGACCGATCTCGTCCTCGTCGACGGAACGAAAACCGAGGCCAGCAAGGTGCTCGTCTACGACGCGAAGCAGCCGGGTGTCTTCGAGTTCTATCGTCGGAGCAAGGCTGCCTTCTTCGACGAGCGCCCGCTTGCTGCCAGCACGCACTACCACGACACCGATGCTGCGCCGGACCTCTTCATGGCTACAGAGCGCGGTCTCTACGTGTTTGCGGGGATACACAGGAATCGGATCGGACTTCGTGACGGACGGGTGTTCTCGCATTTCTATCGGCCCGAGAACCAAGACCCTCCGTGTACGCCGATTGCATTCGCGACCGGGGACTACAACGGAGATGGGATCGTCGACATTGCCACGATCGAAGCGGTTCCGGGCGGGTATGGGTTGGTCATGCGCGTGGGGAGTCGACTGCCCGGTACGATCGAGTTCAACTGGCAATGGGAGGATCGGAAGAGCAAGGTCCAGCTACCCATGTCGAGTGACGATCGCGCGTCGATCGCGTTGCGAGATCTCGACGCCGATGGTCGTGACGACCTGCTGATCGCGATTCATCGCGCGAAGGGCGATGACACCATCCTCGTCAAACCAGGCGACGCCACGTACCAGCTTCAAGGCGGTATGCCCACCTTAGTGCGTGATGGAGTCGTCGACTTTTCCAAGCCGGCGTGGGCCCTCGTCGACGTCAACGGCGATGGTTACGTCGATCTGCTCGACATCGACGCATCGAGAGAGGGTTCCTCGGAGCGCCTTCGTGTCCGTCTCGGTGGGCCGACGAGTTTCGGCTCTGGTCGCCCCTTCGATGACGTCGAGATCGACGATGTCGTTCACGTCGAAGCCGCAGACGTGGATGCTGACGGTATCGACGATCTCGTGCTCGGACATCGCGACGAGTCCGGTGCTACGCACGTATCGGTTCTGATCGGCGATCGCGGAGACGAGCGGCGTGCGTGGTTCGCGAAGACAAGAGTCGACATCGGGACGTTCGAGGATTTCGTGGACGTGCGCACGGGGCGCTTCGATGCCGATCCGATCCTGGACTTGATCGTCGTACAGCGGGCGCCTTCGCCTGCGCGCGGCCTTCGCGTGACGTCGTTCGAAGCGCGGGCGCGGACTCCGGGCGAGGTCTCGTTCGACTTCGTGGGGGAGCGCCGCAGCGTGAGCCTCGCGGACGAGTGTGAGGCCACCCTGTCGGGGGGGAATCCCGGTAGTTGCCTTCAAGTCGTCGCTCACGGTGCAAGCGAAGTCGTCGTGATGGAGAGCGCCAATCGCCGGAAGCCGTGCCATTTCGTGACGCTTCATGCGGAGACGACGAAGGAGACCTCGGCGAACTTTCGGAGCCGAATGAACGTGGCGCGAATCGTCGATCCATTTGGATACGACATCGTTCGTTTCGACGCCAACGGGACTCTCGTCGTCGATGCTCTACTACGCGGGTATCGTCGCGTCGGCGAGAAACCGAAAGCGTTGCTTTCGGTCGACCCGATCGAAGAGTTTTGGCCGATCTGCTTGACGCCGAGGGTGTCACTGCAATCCGTGCCGTTCCAATCGCGTGATTGGATCCTCACGCGTTCGTCGGGTGACTTCGCAACCTATGCGTGGCAGAACGGTGCGTGGCAGACGGGCCCCGCGTTCGAAGTCTCTGATATCCCGGATGCGGTCGTGATTGCCGACCTCGACGCCAACGGTCTGGACGACGTACTCGCGTTTCGCAAGCTGCGCACGCACTCGACCGAGTTGGACGTGCGGCTTTGTGTGTTCGACGTTGCAGCGCGAGGCAAGTTCTCGTTCATGCGCATGAATGAGGACGAGGCGACTGGACAGGCCGGACTACGGTACTCCATCCCGGGTTCGGTCTCGTCGATTGTCGTGACTCCGATCGGTGGACGTGCCGGGTATGACGACGCGTATTCCCGCGGACTCGTCGTGGGGCGCGAGGACGGATCGATGGCCAGCCTGTACGCGAAGTATCCGCAGCAGATGCCGGGCTACGCACTGCCAACCGTCGACGAGGGCCTGTTCGAGCCGGTGTTTCCCGGAAAGCCCTTGGTGCTCGGCACGGCAGATTTCGACGGGGATGGCCTGGAGGACCTCATTGTGGCGGCGCGAGATGGATCGCAGCTTCAAGTGCGCTTTCAAGACCCGGATACCCGTGTGCCCACGGGTTCGCCGTGTGGGACCGGTGTCTTTACCCGCGTCTGCGCACTGACCACACCTTGGGGTGGCAAGAAGGGATGGAGCGTCGCTAAAATCCTCGCGCTGCGCCTCGACGAAAATCCTCTGCCGGATCTCGTCGTCCTTGCCGAGCACGATGGTGGTGAAGTGTCGATCCTGCAATGGTTGACCGAACCACGCTGACTCGGTTTGGCGTGCAAGTCGTTCGGTTGTTCTTCACCCTCTCGCCTCAGACTCGACGTTTCTGCCTCGATACCCATGCGCGAACGTGTTTGTCGTCGTGCGCCGACACTGGCGCTCCTCCTCTCCTGTTGCGTGTCTACTGGTGTGCTTTCCGCACAGGTCCAGCGCGACCAAGTGCTGCGTCATACGGCGACGCTGTTCGGGGATCGCAGCAACGCCAACTTCGGCAGTTCGATCGCAACCGGATACGACCTCGATGGCGGTGGCCAAAACGACTATCTGATCGGTGCTCCCGAAGATTCCTCGACGCAGTTGTCTCACGGTTTGGTCCGTGCCGTGCGTGGCGAGGACCAATTGCCGTTGTGGACCTTGCGTGGCGCGATGGGAGATCGCTACGGCGCGAGTGTCGCCATGCTCGGGGACATCGACGGTGACAAGGTGCCGGACTTCGCGATTGGCGCGTGGGGCGGTGAGCAATCGGCCGCGACCAACCAAGAAGGCTATGTCGAGTTTTGGAGCACGGCGGGTGGGATCAACGGCTACCCACGCGCGCTCCGCAGAGTTTGGGGTGGCACGGCCGGTGCGCATCTCGGCGAAACGATGTGTGCCGTGCCGGACATCGACAACGACGGTGTCATGGATCTGCTCGTCGGGGCCAATCAGAATGGCACGGGCCCAGGCTTCGCGCTTCTGATTTCGGGTCGAAAGCAGACGGTTCTGCGGAGGCTCATGAGTCCGTTCGCCGTTCCGTCCAACACGAAGGACAACTTCGGCACGAGCGTCGCGGCGGGTGATCTGACGCGGAACGGCGTGCCCGAGCTCCTCGTCGGTGCGCCGGGTGAGACGGCGATGACGCAATTGAATGCGGGCCGGATCTACGTGTTCGACGCAGCGACGGGCAAGGCCACACGCTCGTTCGACGGCACGGCGGGCAAGCGGCTGGGTTTTGGTGCACTGCACGTCATGCCGCAATACCTCAAGACCGGGCAGCCGGCGGTTCTTGCCGGAGTCCCGAAACTCGGCGCGAACGAAGGCGGCTTGGAGATCTACGACCCGGCGACTGGCATGGTCTCGGCGATGCTCCTCGGAGCACGACCCGGCGATGGCCTCGGCTTCTCGATGGCCGCTGTCGGCGATCAGGATGCAGATGGCTTCGAGGACTATCTGGTTGGCACGATTGCGTGGTCGTCGACGACGCCAGGTTCCGCCGCGGTCGTGTCGGGCAAGACCCTGACCTTCCATGCGACACTTCCGCTATTTGTCGGTGACTCCAACTTCGACCTGTTCGGTTATGCAGTTGCGAATGCGGGTGATCTCGACGGGGATGGCATCGACGACTTCGCGATCAGTGCGCTGCTCGACGACGATGGCGCGCCGGATTCGGGGGCGGTGCGCTTCCTGACGGCCAAGGCGTACGAAGTGTCGAGCGATACCCACGTCGTCGATGTCGCACTCGGCGGTCAGCAGGTGATCCGCATCGATGCGGGACCGTTGCATGCGAACCAGTTCTACCTGGTGCTCGGCTCGATGACCGGCACCGCGGGCATTCGAGTTGGCAACCTCGTGATTCCGCTCACGGCGGACATCTACACGGATCTGACGCTCCAGAATCTCAACTCGGCGTTGGTTTTTGACAGCTTCCGGCGACTCGATACGTTCGGGCGTCGGAACGCGATCTGGACCGCGATCCCGCCGGCGACCGCGCTGCGTGGCGTGATGCTCTATCACTCGGTTGTGCGCTTCGACATACGCGGTCAGATCGAAGCCGCGAGCCGCGCTCTCCCGCTCAGCCTGCGCTGATCGGAGCGCTCGCACGACCCGTCATGCAGCACTGTCTCTTCGATCCGTCCATCGTGACCTCGATGCAGGTCTGCGAGCCATGTCGGCGGGCGGTCTTCAGGTGCGTGCGACAGGAACTCCCGAGTTCGCCAGCACGACTTGCGCGCGTGCTCGTGGACGAGGTCGACGAGATCGCCGATCACGTACTCGATGCGACGCTCTGCCGGGTTCGTGAAGGCGATATCCCCGATGCGTCGCTCGTCGCGTGGGTCGTGCGGTGCTGCAAGAACCGCGTTCTGGATCGCGTCCGCTATTGGAATGCCGATCGCCGCTCGATCGAGCGCGAACTCGATGCAACGCGCGGTCGTGACGCGCTCGCGGCGTTGCGCGAACCGACGCACCCCGGGGCGGGGATCGTCACGAGGCTCGACATGGCGGACGAACTCCTCGACCTGAAGCGCGCGCTCTCCGAATTCGAAGGGCCCGAAGTCGAAGCGATCCGGCTGCGCTATCTGAGTGGCGAAGAGCCGACGTGGAAGCAACTCGCCGAGAAGGTCGGGTTCGGCGCTGATGGCGGGGAACGACTTCGCGTGCGTGTGCAGGCGTTCTTGCCAAAACTCCGTGAGCGCGTTTCGAAGCGACGCGACGCGTCGGATCACTGAGGGGCCGAAGAGTTTTTCGAGAAAGTGCCTTCGGGTCGTAGGCGCCATCCCGTTCAGGGCGGTGTGGAACACGAATCCAAGACACACTCGAAAGGAACCCTGCACATGCGTGCCCTCACCCTGACCGTGCTCACAACGTGCTGTCTCAGCGTCTCTTCGATCCCTGCGCAGAACAACCTCGTCGGGAACGGCGATTTCGAAAGCACGACGCTCGCGCCGTGGATCGTGATTTCGGGCCAGAACAACGTCAGCGTCGCGGACAACGTCGCGGTCGGATCAGGGATCGATCGTGCATTGTTCCTGCAAGGCGACGCGAGGCTGACGCAGTCGATCATCATTCCCGAGGACGGCTACTACCAACTCGGCTTCAGTGCGCGTCGGTCGAAATACACGGAGCATGCGGATCTCTCCTTCGGCAGCAACACGCAGGTCTGGGCGCAGCTGCAGACCGGTTCTTGGTGCCCGAGCGGGCACCTCGTCGAGGGAGGGCGCCCCGTACTGCTCAAGAAGGGTGCCTACCCGCTCTGGATCACGGTAACGGGGGCCAAGAGTCTCTACATCGACGAGGTCGTGCTGCGGCGCGTCGCGTTGCCCTTCCTCTTCTACACGGACACGACGTACGGATCGCAGTACGCACGCAGCTTCCTCGTGCAGCATGATCGCTTCAACAACGTCATCGTGCCGATCATGTCGAGTCATCGCTTCTCGACCGCGGTCCACATCCCGACGTTCGCGGGCGACTTCTGGCTCGATCCGTCTCGCGGCTTCTGGTTCGCGATGCCCGCAGTCATCTCGAGTAGCAACTACCAGAAGGCGCTCCAGCTCCCCCTAAGTTTGCCTGTCGGCCTCGACGCCGGCCTCTTCCTGCAGACGATCGACATCAGCGGGCGCATGATCGGCTCACGCCTCTACGTGCATCTGCGCGGTTGAGCGCAGACTCTCATCACGCACCGCGCGGTGCGATCCACTTCTCGAGTCGACCGAGCAGAGCGTCGGCGACGATCGCGAACAGCGCGGCAGGGATCGCGCCACTCAGGATCAGTCCGCTGTCGTTGAGGTAGAGACCTTCGACGATGGGTTCGCCGAGACCGCCGGCGCCGATGAACGCCGCCAGCGTCGCGACGCCGATACTGATCACGGTCGATGTGCGGATCCCGGCCATGATCGTGCGGGACGCGAGCGGTAGCTGCACGCGACGCAGGATCTGGCCGGGTTTCATCCCCATGCCGCGTGCTGCATCGACGAGGTCGGGGGCGACTTCGTGGATGCCCGTGTACGTGTTGCGCAGGATGGGAAGTACGGCATAGAGGCAGAGCGCTGCGATCGCCGCTTGGACGTTCAGTCCGAGGATCGGGATCATGAATGCGAGCAACGCCAGGCTCGGGATGGTCTGGATGACGCCCGCGGCACCCAGTGCGAAGCGGCGCAGTCGCGGGCGCTTCGTGATCGCGATTCCGACTGGGATCGCGATCAGCGCTGCGATCACGACCGCGGCGAGCGTCAGGAGCGCGTGCTCCAACAGGAGCACGAGCAAGCGGCCACTGCGTCCGAGGAACACAGTCCAGAATCCAGGACGTTCGTTCGTCGACTCGCCGGGAACCGGTGCGCTCGCGAGTACTCGATCGAGCGTGTCCCTCGCTGCATCCGTGTTGTCCGGGCGAACGGGTCGACCGGCATCCCGTGTGACGATCTCCTCGCGTTCGAGGAAGGCACGGGCGGCCGCGCTCATCGATGCGCCGTCGTTCTCGACGACGTAGTTGAGTGCTTGTGCCGCGCGATCGGAAATCGCGAATGCGAGCGATTGCAGCGCGCTCTCGATCTCTGGATGACGCTGCAGAGTCTCGCCGCGCACGACCGGTGCCGCGTTGTACGGCGGAAAGAAGCGGCGATCATCGACGAGGACGCGCAGCGCGTAGCGCAGGAGCTTGCCATCGGTGCTGTAGGCATCCATCAGGTCGATCGTGCCGGACTCGATCGCGCGATACGCGAGACCGTGCTCGAGCGCACGCATGTTGCCGAGATGGAGATCGTAGGCGCGAGAAAGACCGAGATAGCCATCCTCGCGACGTCCGAACTCGATGCTGAATCCCGCGCGCAGCTCGTTCTGATGCGGCATGAGGTCCGAAATGCGTGTGATGCCGAGTTCTTCGGCGCGACTCTCGCGCATCGCGAGCGCGTACGTGTTGTCGAGCCCGAACGGATCCAACCAATGCACGTCGTGCAGAGTTCGCATGCGGCGGCGAACGTGCAAGAAGGCGCGCAGCGGGTCCGTGATCTTGTCTTTCTCGCCGAGCAGGATGGCCCAGCCCGTGCCGGTGTAGTCGGCGTAGAGGTCGATCTCGCCCGACGTGAGTGCCGTCCAGCAAATCAGGGTGCCGCCGAGGTTGAGGCGCCGTTCGACTTCGAGTCGGGTTCGAGCTTCGATCGTCTGCGCCATGATTTCGGCGAGGACGCCCGATTCGGTGAAGTTCTTGCTGCCGACGACGATGCGGTCCTGGGCCGTCGACGTGTTCGCTGCCAACGCGAGAATCCACGTCAACGCGATGCCTTGCGGTCTGCGGCTCTTGCACACTTGGTTACGAGACTTCACTGCGAGACACCGCTACGAAAGGTCACTGCCAGCGAGGAAGCGAGACACGAACTCGTTGGCAGGAGTACGCTCGAGCTGTTCCCGCGTGCCCGTCTGCACGATCGATCCGCCATGCATGATCGAGATCCGGTCCGCGAGCTTGAATGCTTCGTGCAGATCGTGAGTCACGAGGAGCACGGTCTTGTGCACGGTCTTCAGGACTTGTTCGAACTCGTCGTGGATCTCCGTTCGCGTGATCGGGTCGAGTGCACTGAACGGCTCGTCCATGAGGACGTAGTCGGGATCGAGTGCCAATGCCCTCGCGACTCCGACTCGCTGCCGTTGGCCGCCGGACAGCTCTCCTGGAAACCGCGTCGCAAACTGGGTCGGTTCGAGGCCGACGAGGCTCAGCAGTTCTCCGACACGACGGCTGATCTCGGCGGGTGGGTGCCGCTCGAGTTCACACAGGACACCGATGTTCTCCGCCACGGTCATGTGCGGGAACAAACCGCCGGTCTGGATCACGTAACCGATTCTCCGGCGCAGTCCGTAGACGTCGACCGCTGCAATGTCTTGACCATCGACCCGAATCGAGCCGCTCGTGGGCTCTTCGAGGCGATTGATCATCCGCAGCGTCGTCGTCTTTCCACAACCGCTCGTGCCGATCAGCGCGTGCGTTTCACCGCGCCCGATCGTGAGTGCGAGTTCTCGCACGGCGACGACGTCTGCGCCGCTCTGGTCCGAAAAGCGTTTCGTGACATTGTCGAACTCGATCACGGTTGGGACGGTGTCGGAGCGGGCGTCGCAATCGTAGACCTGCAGCGAAGCGGAGGCGAGGCATGTCCTCGGAAGGGAACCTTGCTGTGCGTCCTTGTTGGACTGCTACGATTGCATCGATGCCGACCGACGACTCGATGCGGCGGGAGCCGGTGGCGATTCTCTGCTACCCGACGATCGGTGGCAGCGGTCGAATCGCGTGCCAGCTCGCCAAGGGTTTGGCTGCCCGCGGGCACGACGTTCGCGTCGTCAGCTACGAAGAGCCTGTGTTCCTCGACCCGTCGATCCGCTTCGAGCGCGTCGCGGTCCTCGACTACCCACTTCTGCGGTATCCTCCGTACGATCAAGCACTTGCGGCACGGATTTGCGAGCTGCACGAGCAGCATGGCATTCGGCTCTTTCATGCGCATTACGCGATTCCGCACGCCGTCGCGGTGCTGCTCGCGGACGCGATGCTCGGTGGAAATCGCCTGCGTCTCGTCACGACACTGCATGGCACGGACATCTCCGTCGTTGGCCGCGATCCCGCTTACCGACGGGCCGTGCAGTGGGCGCTCGAACGAAGTGATGCCGTCACGGCAGTCAGTGCCAGTCTTGCGGCGCAGACGCGCTCCGAGATCGGTTTCGACGGGGCGATCGACGTGGTTCCGAATTTCGTCGATACCGAAGTTTTCCGCCCCGGAGCCGGGCCGCGCTGGGTCGATCGGCCGTTCGACGAGCCACGGCGCATCGTGCATCTCAGTACGTTCCGCCCGGTCAAGCGTGCGTGGCTCCTCGTCGAGGTCCTCGCAGAGCTCGCGAAGGTACTGCCGTTCGAAGTCGACATGGTCGGCACTGGCCCCGATCTCGATGCGGCGCGTGCGCTCGCCCGGGAGCGATGCATCGAGAACCGGCTGCGCTTCGTCGGCAGCGAAGCGAATCCCGCACGCTACCTGCAGAGCGCCGACCTCTTCGTCTTCGCGTCGGCGACGGAGAGTTTCGGCCTCGGCATCCTCGAGGCGTTGGCGTGCCGCGTGCCGGTCGTGGGGCCCGCTGTTGGGGGCGTCCCGGAGGTGCTCGGCGATCCTGCTGCGGGAATCCTCGTCGAGGAGTCGCCCGGAGTCGGCGGAGTCGATGCCACTGGCCGCGTGATGGGCGATGTGAGTGCGACCGAGGCGTTCGTCCGATCGATCGCGAGTGGAATGGCAGAGCTGCTGCTCGATGCCGATGCCTACCGCGCGACTGCAGCGCGTGGGCCCGAACGGGCCACGTCGGTCTTTCCGTTCGATCGCGCCCTCGAAGCGTATCTCGCACTCTACCAGCGCGTGGAAGCAAGGCGGTCATGAGCGCATTTCGACTACCCGACCTCGACTACAACGCCGGAGCTCCGCTCGATCCTCGGGTCGATGCAGCCATGCGGGCCCTCGATGCGAGTGCCGACGCGAATCCGCACGCAGTCCACGAGCGAGGACGTGCAGCTCGGTCGATTCTCGAGTCGGCGCGCGAGCGCATCGCCGAAGCGCTCGCGATGCGCCCAGATGAGATCGTGTTCTGCTCTGGTGGAACCGAAGCCAACAACATCGCCGTCGCGACGGGCGTGCGCTACGCGCGGTCGCGAAAGTTGCCGCTTGCCACGTCGCCCGTCGAGCATCCGTCGGTTTCGGCGCCCGTCGATGCAGTGCGCGGCGAGATCGAGGTGCTCGACCTCGGTCTCGATCCAGCGGATCCCGTCGAACTGCTGTCTCCTCAACGTCCGATCGCCTTCTTGACCGGCATTCTCGCTCAGGGGGAGACGGGGTTCGTGCACGACCTCGGCAAGTTGCGTCGCGCCATCGATGCAGACCGAGCTGGCGAACCGCGCCCGTTCCTCCACACCGATGCCAGTCAAGCGCTCGGACGAATGTCGATCGAGGCTGCGCTCGCGTGTGCCGATCTCGTGACGTTGTCACCGCACAAGGTCGGTGGTCCACGCGGCATCGGCGTCCTCGTCGTACGCGAGGGTTGCTCCCCCGAGCCCGTCCTGCGTGGAGGGTCCCAAGAACTCGGGCGCCGTCCTGGGACGCAGAGTCCGCGACTCGCGATCGGTGCTGCTCTTGCGATCGAACTCGCGCAACAGGAGTGGCTGGAGCGTCGGATGGCAATGCAAGCCGGGCTAGACAGTCTCCTGGATCCACTCCGCGCGCTCCGCGAGTCCGGTGCACTCCGCATCCTCGGCGAAGACGTCCTCGTGGTCGACCGCTCGAGGCTGTTGCCCAACACGCGCGCTCTCGTCTGCGACGGAGTCGTCGCACGCGACCTCCTCCCCGCCCTGGACATGCATGGCGTCGGCGTATCCTACGGCAGCGCATGCAGTTCTGGCGCTCTCGAACCCTCGCGCAGTCTCGTGTCGCTCGGGTTGTCGGAGGACGACCAACGGGCGACGGTGCGCGTCAGCATCGGACCGAGTTCGGAAAATAAATTGCTCCGGAATGCAGGAAGCCTTTTCTCTCAAGTGCTTGGAGCGTTTTCGGAGAAGCGCGATCGAAGAACACGTTGACAGCCCCCATGCCATCGTTACGATCCGCGAACGAATGAGGAAGGCTCGGTCGATGTCCGGGGCGCCGGGGTTACCGAGGGTCGATCTTTTCAGGGTGGATGTTGCAAGTTCTTGCCCGAAGCGGAACTAGCGTGCGTCGGTTGGGATCCGGTGCGCAGGATTTTCGTGACGGGGCCACGGGTATATCGTAGCGATCCGTCGGGTCGAAAATCGGGAAGTTCCCTGCGTGGAATTCACCGCGATCGGGCCGGCAACGGGGTGTGAATCCGCAGTTCAGCGTGGATAAATCACTCCGGTCGTCGTCTTCGATATCGGATCTATTGTTCGCTGTCATTACGAGACTTCGTCCTTTTGCATTTCTCGAAGTGTTGCAGCGGCAAATGAGTCGGGATCAGGGGATCCATTTCCGCATGAGTCAACGGTGCGCGTCCGACATCAGGGCGTTGCCCGGCGTGTCTGGGCCGAGTTTTTTGGCCTCGTCCGCGCAGATGTCGTGTGTGCCATGGTGCTCCTCGGAAGTGATTTCGGTGTCGACGTTGCCAGTCGGTCGACACTGCAGATTCCGTGGTTGGACTTCGCCTCGAACACTCTGATTCGTCGAAAGGTCGTGCGCGTCGTGACTCGCTTCGCGTCCGTGCGTCCTCCGGCGGGGATTCGGGTGGTGCCGTTGCTGCGGAGACCGAGTCTCCTCGTTCGATCTCGTCAGTCTCGCACGCTGCTCGACGAACCAGGGAGGGTTCCTTTGTCCATCTCGCCGAAGTCAGAGAGTCATTCCCATGACACCGCTCCCCGTGACGCGCTGCGCGTTCGAATCGGTGATGCCGTCCCCTGTTCGCTTCCGGGCGAGCAGGCTTCGCGGGGCTTCTCGTGGGAGCGGTTCATTGCGGCGCTGAGCGGAAAGGTCGCGCGCGCGCAGTTCGAATCGTGGCTCGACCGCCTCGTGTGTGTTCGCTTCGATGACGCGTCGCTGACTTTGCTCGCTCCGAATCGCTTCATTTGCGACTGGGTCCACAACCACTACCTCACGCAGATCGTCGAGGCGAGCCAGCGCATCGATGGACTTGCGAGGACGGTCCGACTCGAAGTGGCGTCCTGCGCCGAAGAGCTCGAGCCGTACCCTGGTATCGGAGCGTTGCGTCGCGGCGAGGTTCTTGCCGGACTGCCCATCGAGGCGATCGTGCCGCTGGAGTCGACCGAGCCCGCGCCTGTCCAGGATGCGGACGCTCTGACGTTCGACGAGTCGGCAGGTCCCGAACCCCTGAGCGTGCGCCGCCCAAAAACGTCCACGGGGCGCTTTCATCCCGCCAGTCTCGACTTCTTCTCGAAGCACTCGGACTTCCAGCTCAACGACGAATACACGTTCGAGAATTTCGTCACGGGGAGCTGCAACGAGCTCGCTGCGGCAGCTGCCCGTGCTGTCGCGGAGTTCCCGGGAGGGCGATACAACCCGCTCTTCATCCATGGCGCTTCGGGGCTCGGCAAGACGCACCTCTTGCAGGCCATTTGCCACGCGGTGCTCCGGAGCGAGCGTCCGCGGCGAGTTCTCTATCTCTCTTGCGAGAACTTCGTCAACCAGTTCATCCAGGCCGTCACCAACGGTGAGCTCGAGCCGTTTCGCTACAAGTACCGGAAGGTCGATCTGCTCTTGATCGACGACATCCAGTTCCTCGAGAACAAGAGCCGTACGCAGGAAGAGTTCTTCCACACGTTCAACACGCTCTACAGCGCGAAGAAGCAGATCGTGCTTTCCTCGGACCGCCCGCCGAGTGCGATCGAGACCTTGCAGGACCGTTTGGTGTCGCGCTTCCGCTGGGGGATGGTGACCCCGATCGAGAAGCCCGCGCTCGAGACGCGGATCGCGATCTTGCGGCGTAAAGCCCGTCTTTGGGGTGTCGAACTCGACAACGATGTCGCGCAATTCCTCGCCGAATGTGTCGACACCAACATCCGCGAGCTCGAAGGCGCTGTCGTCAAAGTCATCGCCCATGCCGAACTCGTCGGCCGCAAGCTGGACTACCGCACCGCGGCCGAGGTGATGCGGGACTACATCCCGGCGCGTAGCCCGGTCACGGTGCAGCGCATCATCGAAGTCGTTGCCGACGAGTTCCAAGTGCAGCCCAAGGACCTGCAGTCCAAGCGACGCATCCACTCCGTCGTGTTACCTCGACAGGTCGGGATGTTCTTGGCGCGCAAACACACGCGCATGTCCCTGGACGAGATCGGGGGGTTCTTCGGGGGGCGTGATCACTCGACCGTGTTGCATTCGGTGCGAAAGATCGAACGCGTCCTCCCCGAAGATTCGGAGCTTTCCGCGCGGGTCGAGCGGCTGTCGAACGACTTCGCGAGCTGACGAGCCGTCGGTTCGCGCAGCGGAGAACGACCCGCGACGAAGTGCCCGTGGGGTTGTGGGGTGCCGGACGCCGATGTTCCTTTTTTCGGCCGCTGGCCGAAATATGGTGTCGGCGCCTTCGTAACCGTTGCGCAATTTTTCCCCGCAACGGCGGGCGTGAGTCGTGAATCCGGGCATCCGATTCGTCTCGCGGTACCGCCGTCCTTCCGGGCATGAGCCCGTCACTCTCCCGAGGATTCGCTTCGATGAGTATTTCGATGACTTCGCGTCTGCGCGGCGTGACGTTCGCCGCGGCTGCCTGCGCGGCACTTGCCGCACCGACGAGTGTGCGTGCGCAGGATTCGTTCAAGCAGTCGCTTCCCGAAAACACGCTGTTCTACTTGAGCGCCCCCGACCTCGAGCGTTGGTGGACCGGCTTCCAGAACTCGGCGGTCTACAAGATCTGGCGCGAAGAAGAAGTGCAGGAGTTCCTCGCCGACTTGCTCGCGATGGCTCAGGAGAAGTACGGGGAAGCCATGGCGCAGGCTAAGGCCATGCACGACCAGGGCATGATCCCGTTCGATCCGGCCAAGGTCGAGCAGCTTCGCCTCAAGAGCATGTCGGTCGCGATCACGGACTTGGCGATGCCGGGACAAGAACAGCCGGGCAAGCTGTCGTTCGCGCTCAGTATCGACTTCGGGGACACCGCGAACATCGCCTCCGAGATGATCGAATCGCTCGTGCCGATGGCGCTCGCGAACGCGCCCGAGGGTGCGATCGTGCCTGCGACCGAAGAGATCGAAGGCGTGACGATGAAGAAGATCACGAGCCCGATGGCTTCGATGATGTTCCCGTCGGCCGGCCTCATGTATGGCTTCGTCGATGGCAAGCTCGTGATCGGCACCGATCTCGCGGTCACGCGCTCGGTCGTTGCCGGCCTGAAGGGCAAGGTCGCCGAGAAGAACCTTTCGACGGATGCCGAATACGCACTGTGCGCGAAGCAGGTCCAAGCCTCGAAGGGCGAGATCGAAGTCTTCATGCGCCCGAAGGCCATGATCGACTTCGGCGTCGAGGCGCTGCGCTTCGGGGCGATGCAGGATCGCGATCTGCGTGAAAACGTCGACATCGACGGAGTCGTGCGCGCGATCGACGTCTTGGGCCTCAACGGTTTCAAGGCGATGGGCATCAGCTCGGGCTACGACGGAAACAAGGGTGTCACGAAGTCCTTCGTCAACGTCCCCGAAGACGAGCGCAAGGGCCTCTTCGCGCTCAGCGACGGCTCTGCGATCGACATGAGCCACCTCGACTGGATCCCGAAGGGTGTCGGCAGCTTCTCGGTCATGCGCCTTCCGAACGTCGAGCGGATCTACTCGGTGATCATGGACGCGGTGGCCGCCTACGATCAGGGCGTCGCCGAGATGGCCAAGGGTGAAATCGCGCAGGTCGAGGAAGGTCTCGGCTTCAACATCCAGAAGGACGTGTTCGGCGCGTTCAGCGACGAGTTGCTGACCTACAGCATGCCGATGACCGGTCTCATGGCGACGCCGGAGTTCGTCTTCATGCTCGGGTGCAAGAACCCGACGAAGACGCTCGAAGTCTTCAAGAAGCTCAGTGCGCTCAGCGAAGGCACGGTTGCGCTCTCCGAAGTCGCTGGAGAAGAGATGCTCTACAGCATCGACATCACGCTCGACGAGTTCGGTGGCGGCATGGACCCGACCGGCATGCTCGATCCGACGATCGGCTTCAAGAATGGCTACATGATCCTCTCCTTCAGCCGTTCGGACGTGAAGAACGCGTTTGCGCGCTTCGACGGTCAAGGGGCGGAGAGCGTTCGCGAGAACGCGGCGTTCAAGCCGTATGCGGACAGCATTCCGCAGAATGCCGACTCGCTGTCGTTCAGCGATGTCGCCACGTCGATCCAGGGCGTCTATGGCTCGCTCTCGGGCATGATCGGTATGGTGCCGATCCCACCCGAAGTGCCGATCGACGTCGGCCTGCTCCCGAGCTCCGAAGCGATGACGAAGCACCTCTTCGGCAGCATCGCGTGGGCCCGCACGACGGGTCTCGGTTGGGAAGGTGAGAGCGTCGGACCGTTTGGCCCGGAGATGTTCGTCGGGATTGCGGCGATTGGTGTAGGTGCGGGTGTCACGGCAGCCGTCATGAGCCAGCGCGGCATGCGCGTTCGGCGTCGCTGAGTCGTCCTCACGCGGGGCGCATCGTCGTTTCGCGTGACACTCGCACTGGCGGCAGCGAGTCGTCGTCGGGACCCACTCGCTGCTATGCTCGTGCCCTTCGATGAGGAAGGCGCTCACGATCGCGACGTTGCTCCAGGTCTGCACGGTCGCTCCGGCGTACGGGCAGGCGGCGCTTGCCGAGGTCCCGCACGAACCTCAGCAAGCGGCACCCGATGGGTTGCTCGCGTTGCGGCAAGCATTGCTCGACGCAACGAGTGACACCCGCGTCGTCGTCGTCGCGACTCATCCAGATGATCCTTATCGCTCGTTGTGCCTTCTCCTGCGGCGACGCTGGGGTTGTGACGTCACGCTGTTGCTCGCAACGAGGGGTGAAGGCGGGCAGAACGCAATCGGTCCCGAGCAGGGCGAGGACCTCGCGCGAATCCGGACGGCCGAGACCGTGCGCGCGGCGAGTGCGCTGGATGTCCGATTACGCTTCCTCGACTTCCCCGACTTCGGCTATTCGAGGAGTGCAGCCGAAGCTCTCGACGTCTGGCGCGGCGATCAGGCGTATGGCACGTTGCGCGACCGTGTTCGCGAACTCGATCCCGACTTCGTCGTCACCATCCACGGTCCACGAGAGACGCACGGCCAGAAGCACGCGATCGTCGACTTGCTCGAACGACTCGCAGCGGATGCCGCCGAGAAGCCGTATCGGATCTTCCGCAGTGTCGCGGAGGACGAGACGGAATCGCCGTCCGTGGTGATCGACTACGACTTTTCCGACCTCACTGCGATCGGTGGCTACCGAGCGGAATCGTATCGAATCCTCGAGTTCCACCGGACCCAAGCACCACATGCGCCGCTCGATGAAGCGATTCCGCGGCGACTCGCTCTCGTCGACATCGGGCGCATGCATGGCACGAGCTTGTTCGGAGAGTTGCGAACGCTGTGGGACGAGCCCGCAGTGCTCGACTCGATTCTCGAGAGAGAAGGCTCCTCCTTCGACTTCGTGACCCTTCGCGAAGCCATCGATGCACTCCCGCGGTCGCCCGAACTCGTGCGCGCGGCACCATCGCGGCAACCTGTCGTGCGCGCACTCGAGTGCCTCGCTCCGCTGAGGCTCCTTGCCGCGAGTGCTCAGCTTCCGATTCGACTCGCGAGTCGAATCGAGCGTCGCGTCACGGCTCTCGAACGCGCGGCACTGATCGGCTCCACGCTCGGAATCCAATCGGTCCATGGCGATCGATCCAACACGACGAGCGACGGTGATTGTGTCGTCGACATGGTGACTCGGCATGCGACCGCGAGCTTCGAGATCCACAACGGCGGGCCGTTCGATGTCCTCTGCAAACGGGTGAGCCTGGTCGATTCTCGCGGCTCGGGGTTGAAGGTCGAACCCGTGTCGCCTCGTTCGATCACCGCGGGATCTCGGACTGTCGTCGACATCGGGCTGAGTTTGGAAGACGACTTCGTCGTGCCGTCTGCCGGGGTCGACGCCGTGCTCGAATTTGCGCTCGAGCTACGCGATGCGGGGCTCGCGCGTGCCGTGACGATCCATGCCACCGTTGCGCGATCTATCGTACCGCCACCCACGGTGCGCATGATCGCGTTGCCCGAGGCGCGGTTTCTGGTGCCCGAGAACGGTGGGCGTGTCCGGCTTTCTCTCGAAGTCTCCAAGTCTTGTGATCGCGAACTTGTCGCGACCCTCGCGATGGCGGGGCCACCGGGCGTGCGGTTCCTTCCGGCAGGATTCGCGGGAGACCTTCCGATCAAGGTCGAGATGGAGCGTGTCAGCGAGCGGCGCCGCATCCCGATCCAACTCGTCGTGCCTGCGTGGACGCGCCTTCCTTCACGGCCTCGCGAAGTTCGATTCGAACTGCGGGGCCAAGGCGTGGATGGCGCTTCGTGTCGGATCGAGATCGTGCCCGTCCGAATTCGTCTACCGGCCGGATTGCGCGTCGGCATCGTTCGCGGTCCGGACACGACCATCGAGGAGTCGCTCGCGAGTCTCGGTGTCGATGTTCGCGCCCTCGATCCGCGCGACCTCGCTCGTGCGAACCTCGATGACTTCGACACGATCGTGATCGACAGTCGTGCACTCCTTCGCCGACGCGAGGATCTCGTGCCGACGATTCCGCAGTTTCTCGACTACAGTCGACGCGGCCGTCACCTCGTCGTGCTGTATCACAAGCCCGTCGAGTTCTCGAAAGCGGAGATCGGAACCCTGCTCGCTCCATTTCCCCTCGATCTCGGAAACGAACGGGTGACCAGGGAGGATGCTCCGGTAGAGATGCTGGAGCCCGAGCATCCCCTTCTGTCTTGGCCCAATCGCATCGATGCACGCGATTGGGATGGCTGGGTGCAAGAGCGTGGATTGTATTTCCCTGAAAACTACGACACGCGCTACGTCGAGCTCTTGTCGATCCGTGAGCTGACGATGGGTGACGACGAGCCACAGCCCGAGGCGCAACGCTCTTCGCTCCTGTTCGCGAAAGCGGGTCGCGGAAGCTACGTCTATTGCGCGCTCGTGCTGCACCGGCAACTTCGCAACTTGCATCCGGGCGCGGCGCGGTTGCTCGTCAACCTCGTTACGCCGCCGGGTTGGGAACGTCTGCGCTGACTTCCGTCTTGGCCCCGTCCTTCGTACTCGAGTCCGAAGCAGACCCGTCAGCCGTCGCGTCCTCCGCTCGCTTCTTGCCAGGCTTCGCCGTCTTGTTCGTTTTGTTCTTGGCGCTGCCGTGCGAGGGAAACTCAATGACCCGTCGACCGGACCGCCAACCGAACCAAAGCGCGAGACATGCGAATACGTTCGAAGCGACGAGGAGTGCGAAGATCGTCGGGGTCGTGCGCCCGCGGAACAGGAGTGCCATCGACCACGACAACGCGAGCAGGAAGAGGCCGACGGAGTAGAGGAGCGGCGCGGCAGGTGACTGAGAATCATCACGAACCGCTTCGGACTGCTGTTCTTCACGATCCGCGATGCGGCCGACCTGACGTCCGAGCTCGACGACGGCGTCGTGCGTACGCTCGCCACTTCCTTCGATCGCGCCGAGACGTTCGACGACGGCTTGACCGTGATTGGCAATGCGGCGAGCAGGTTCGGCAATCGCCTCGAGCCCGCTGACGAGTCTGTCGATCGATCGATCGGTGATTGCCTCGTAGTCGATCCGAGGCTCCTCTGGAGCCGCAACTTCGTCGACGGACGACTCCGTCAGCTCCGATCGTGGCTCCGCCTTTGCCGCGGTGTCCGTCGAGGTCGTTGCCTCGATTGCAGCGTCCTCGGCTGCCGCATCCTCCGTGACGGATTCTGCGGCTGCAGCTTCGATTACATCTGCCGCTACGACTTGCGCGTCGCCACTGTCGTTGTTGTCGCCGCTGTCGTCGAAGTCCTCGCGCTCGAGTGGAACATCCGCGTCCCGCATCGCTGCGTCTTCGGCCGGAACCTGCGTCCCGATCGAGATCGCGTCGTCCGCCGGTTCGGTCGAATCCGACTCTGCCGATTCACTCACCACTTCCGCCGAATCGGATACCGCAAAGGCGACCTCGTCAGCGAGCAGCGCGGCTTCATCACTCGCAGGCTGCTCCAGGTCGTCTCCGCTGCCATCGACGTCTCTGTCTTCCGTGTCGTCGGATTGCAGTTCGTCGATGGCCTCGACTTCGTCCGACTCGGCCTCCGCGAGAGAGTCGGATTCCGCGAGCATGTCGATTTCGGCGGGAGTTTCGGGCTCGATCTCGAGTGCTTCCGCCGTGTTCGTCGCTTCGACGAGCGACGCTTCGTCCGATTCGCGCGCTGCCTCGTCCGCGGGTTCTGGCACGAACACGGTTGCGTCACCCAGTTCGAAGTCCGTGTCCAAGTCCAGGAACACTTCTCCGAGTTCGATTTCGTCCGTGTCGAAATCGAGTGGCGAGTCGACATCGATGGATGCGAGTTCGTGCTCACCCGTACTTGGTTGCTCGCCGGCCGGGTCGTCTTGTTGCAATCCGTCGGATTCGGACTCGATTTCGTCATCCTCGAGGCTCGACTCGACATCGACGACCTCGAGTTCGGCTTCCTCCGGTTCGTCGTCCTGCGAGCCTTTGTGTTTGCTGTTCTCGTACTGCCAGATCGCGTCGAGCGCACTGTCGACATCGATGTCCGACTCGTCGTCTTCGAGTTCGAGAAGGTCGACGGCAACTTCGTCTGGGCTCTGTTGCTGGCCGTCACCGTCGTCCGCGACGTTGTTCCGAGATGCATCGTTCGGGGTTTCCAGTTCGGCATCCCGGCAATCCAGGAGTCTCGCGACGAGATCGTCTTCGGGGAATGCGCCGAGTTCGAGGTCCTGGTCCGAGTTCTGTGCCGGAAGGTTCGTGTCTCCGGGTGCTTCGAACTCGGATTCGAGGTCCGCGAATCGGTCTTCGCGATTGAGATCCGCGTCCTCCGTGTCGTCGAACGGCACGGTCGCGAGCAACGCAGCGTCGGCTTCGTCCTCTTCGACCGTGAGCGAAGACGCCACGACTTCGTCGTCGACGTCGAGGTCCAAGTAGTCGCTCGGCTCGGCGAGTTCTTCGAGTTCTGCTTCGTGCTCCTTCACGTCGCGAAGCGAGCGCATCATGTCCTCGAGCTCGGCGGTCTCGGCTTCGAGTTCTCGGTTTCGAAAGATGCTCTTCGCCGCTTCCTCGAAGTCCGCGATCAAACTGTTTCGGGCCACGCTCTCTTCGCAGAGCTTGGTGAGTAGCTTGCTGAACTCTTCGAGTAGCACACCTCGAGGTGTATCTTCGTCTCCGTCCTCTTGGAGTGCGACTTCGGGCAGGTTCGCGAGAACCGCCACGGCAAGGCGCTGGGACAAGAAGAGCGGTTGCTCGCCGCGCTCGCTCTGCTCGTGTACCGCATCCCGGATTCGCGCTTTCAGTTCGTCGTGCGTGATCGCGAGCAGGACCACTTTCTGGAAGTTGTAGTCCTCGGGCGCGTGGATGCTGCCAACGCGTTCGACGAGTCCGCGATCGATCCAGCGGTAGACGGTCGATCGAGAACAACCCAGCAAGTCGCGAATCTCGCGGACCGTCAGCAGAGAAGGAACGACTTGCTTCCAAGCTGCTGCGAGTTCTGCGACGGCCATTGCTACTGCCTGGCTCGAAACACGACGAATCGGATCTCGTCACCACACTGGCACGAGACTTCCCTTCATCCATGATCGGTACGAACGCGCCGTCGGTTGACGTCGAATCCGAGTGCTGTTCCGAGCCCGAGCAGAGGTCTCGACGCCATGGCCATTTCCCGAATTCGGGGGTGTGCGCTTTTGTTCGTTCCGTTCGTTCTTACAAAGCCGCGACAAGCCATTCGTATTCCTGCTCGCCGATCCCCGTAGAACGGTCGAAATCCAAAAGGGCAAACCTCGGGCGAACCTCGAGATTGGAGTGTCCATGAAAACGATCGCAGCAACATTGATCACGACCGCGGTATTGGGCCTTGCGCCTCATGCCTACTGTGCCGCGGTGAGAGACGACGCGTCGCTCGAAGCGTTGCCCGAAGCCGAGTTCGATCTCGATGCGGCTCGGCATCTGTTGATGAGAGCGGGTTTCGGAGCGAGCCTCGAAGAAGCCAAGGCATTCCATGCGCTCGGGCTGTCGAAGCTCGTCGATCTGCTCGTCGATTACGAAGACCAACCGGATGTCATCGGTCCTTTCGTCTGGCGCCGCAATGAGCCTCTACCGAGTCGTCGCGAAATCGTGAACTTCGACGAGAACGAGCGGCGAGCGTTTCGCAATCGGCTGCGACGCGAGGATCGCGTGCGAATCACCGAACTCAAGGACTGGTGGGTTCGACGCATGCTCGAGACGAAACGGCCGCTCGAGGAGCGCATGACGCTCTTTTGGCATGGCCACTTCACGACATCGTACCGTGACGTACGCGACTCGAAGCTCGTGTGGTTGCAGAACGAACTCTTGCGATCCCACGCGACCGGGAACTTCGGCGAGTTACTCCACGAGATCTCGCGCGATCCCGCGATGCTCGCCTATCTCAACAACAATCAGAATCGCAAGGGCAAGCCCAACGAGAATTACGCGCGTGAGGTCATGGAGTTGTTCTCACTAGGAATCGGGAACTACGACGAGAAGGACATCAAGGAAGTCGCGCGCGCCTTCACCGGATGGACGTTCGACCGACGCACGGCGCGCTTCATCGATGCGCGGCGGCAGCACGATACGGGGGTCAAGACGATCTTCGGCCAAGAAGGGCGCTTCGATGGTGCCGACGTCTGTGATCTGCTGCTGGCCCACGATGCCTGTGCGCCGTACATCGCGGGCAAGATCTTCGCCTACTTCGCGTTCGCACCGGATCGAGAACTCGCGGGGCAGCTCGGTCGAGTGCTCGCGGCGAACCGCTTCGAGATGAAGCCACTGCTGCGTCGGATCTTCAAGAGTCGTGCGTTCTACTCGCACGTCGCCCGTGGGACGCAAGTCAAGAGTCCCGTCGTGCTGCTCGTGTCGACGATTCGCACGCTCGGGATGCCTTCACCGAATGGCTCCGTCATCGCTGGCGCCGCCGCGCGCCTCGGCCAAGAACTCTTCGGTCCGCCCAATGTGCGTGGCTGGGAAGGCGGTCTCGCGTGGATCACGACGTCGAGTCTGCTCGAGCGTGACAACGTGTGCGGAAACCTCGTGCTCGCGACGGGTATCGGCGGGTCCATGGATGCACGTGGGCGTGGTCGTGGTATCGACCTACGAGCGCTCCAGCAGATGTTGCAGCGGCGTCGTAGCGCAGCGCAGGGCGCGCGCGGTCGTGTCCAGCCCTGGTCCGCGTGTCGCTTCGCGTCCTCGTTCGGTGCAACGACGATCGAAGAACTCGTCGACGGCTTGGCTGGTGCCCTCCTGATGGTTCCGCTCGCGCCGGGGACGCGGGCAGAGATCTTGGCCTTCGCGCGCGGCGACGATGGGAGCCTGCCCGTCCGCGTCGAGAGTCTCGAAGGCGTCGACATGGAGCGCAAGCTTCGTGAGGTTCTGCACCTCTTGATGAGTTCTCCCGAGTTCCAGGTTTGCTGAGGTCCGTCATGTTCGATCACGTCTCCCAGTCCATTGGTGCGCCGTTGTCGCGACGTGCGCTTCTCGCGCGAGGAAGTGCCATCGGAGCAGGACTCCTCGTCCGTCCTTCGACGTCGTGGCCCGCGCTGCTCGGTGACGAAGGCAAGATCCTCGTTGTCGTGCAACTCTCCGGTGGCAATGACGGACTCAACACGGTCGTCCCGATCAACGACCCCGAGTACGCAAAGCGACGCGGGCGTCTGGCGATCGCGCGCAAGGAAGCGATCGATATCGGCAACGGTCGCGCGTTGCATCCATCAATGTCCGGTCTCGCAACTCTGTTCCGAAAGAACCGTCTCGCGATCGTCGAGGGCTGCGGGTACCCGTCGCCGAATCGGTCGCACTTCAAGTCGATGGACATCTGGCATGCCGGGGATCCATCTGCGACCGACCTGCGGTACGGATGGCTCGGACGCGCTCTCGATGCATGTGATGATCCAGCGCCGGACCTCGCAGTCAATGTCTCGCCACGCTCGCCGCTCGCGTTGCAGGGAGAGCACTACAAGCCGATTTCGTTCCGCGATCCGAGCGCGTATCGCTACGTCGCGACGAAGCGTGTCAGCAACGCGTTCGAGAAGGTCGCGGACGTGGCCGAGCGTGACGCGAACCCGGTCTTGGCAGCAGTGCGCCGCACCGCGGACGAGGCACTCGGTACTTCGCGTCGCATTCGCGAACTGGCACTCGCGTACGACACTCCACAGGACTATCCGCGACAGGCGTTCGGCTCTTCGCTTCGCAGCATCGCAGGTCTGATTGCGGGGGGATTGAAGTCGCGCGTCTACTACACGTACCTGGGCAGCTTCGATACGCACGCCGGTCAGCTCCAGCGGCATGCGAACCTGCTCACGCAACTCGACCAGGGTCTGGCTGCGTTCTCGTCGGACCTCGAACGACTCGGACTCGCCGACCGTGTCTGTGTCGTTGCGTTCAGCGAGTTCGGTCGACGTGTTGCACCGAACGCCAGCGGTGGCACCGACCACGGCGTCGCGGGACCGATGTTCGTCGTCGGATCGCGCGTGAAGGGTGGGCTGTACGGCCGCCATCCGAGCTTGGTCGACCTCGACAAGGGCGACCTCGTGCACACGACGGACTTCCGCAGGGTCTATGCGACGCTGCTCGATGACTGGATGGGTGCGGACTCGCGCACCGTTCTCGGAGCGCCGTTCGAGAGCCTTCGCTTCGTCAGTTGACGAAAGGGAAGCCCATGCGATCGGCGCGCACGAGGTTGACGGGAAGCTTCATCTGCTGAGCACCACCGTCGCGGCGCAAGAACACCAGTCGATTGACGCGTTGCAACACGTAGTCGCCGCCTCGATAGAACAGCTCGACCCAGTAGTCGGACCCGCCTCCCTGTACGGGGCGCACGAGTTGGATCTTCTCGAGGTCGGCCGCCGCGACGGACACCATTTCGTTCGTCCCCGCTTCGCGATAGAGCAGCGAAGCGAAGTGCACGATCGCATTCTTCTCGATCTGAGCCGCGTCGTCTTTGCCCGTGTCCTGCCCCGAGAGCCCCGAAGCGAGCGATACCAAGGCCAGCGCGATGGCGCACGTGAGCACGATGGCGAGGGTAGGAACGGATTTGGATGCTTGAAGAGGCTGTTCGGCGCGTCGTATGAGCGTGGACATCGAAGATCTCCGTAGTTGCGAGGAAGCGGCAGTCCGCGACTCGGACGCCGTGGGACTGCGAGTATTCTCTTTTCTTTCACGGATCGCAGTCCGTTGCAATCACGACCGTTGCATTCAGCCCGGAACAGATCGCTCGCTCGCCTCCTGCAGGCGACGGCGCTCGTCGTGACGATGCTGCTGGCCCCGAGTTGCGGCGGCAGCACCGGGCAGGGTGGGATGGGTGACGATTCGGCGGCGAGCCGAATCGACATGGATGCGCCAGCGCTCTCCTCCGAACTGCGTCAGTCGATCGAACGCGCTGCGAACTGGGCCCTGACTCGCGCGGAGGAGTCGATTCGGCACGTGGTCGGACGACGCGTCCTCGTGCGTTGTCGCGCTCGCGTGGACGACTACCTCGGTGACGACAGGAACGCATTCCGGTCGTGGACGGTGGCCTACGCGAGGCCCGAGCGGAGCGAACTCGTTCTGGCGTTGGATCGGCTGCGTCCCGATCCACCCGACGACCTGGAGAGCGTTCTCGTGCACGAGATGGTGCACGTCGTGCTCGGCGACCTCGAGCGAAGCGCGATCGACGACACACGCGTCGTACCGAGGTGGTTGCACGAAGGGCTCGCGCAAGTCGTTGCAGGAAGTCGCTATCTCGGCGGCGACGACGAGTCCCTGTGGTACCGGGCAAAGACCGATCAGTTGATGTCGCTGAGTTCGCTCACGAGCGGCTTTCCGAACGACGACGAACTCTTACGAGTTGCATACGCCCAATCCTCCTCGTTCCTCGCATGGCTCGACGGTCGGGTCGGGCGTGATGAAATTCTCGCGGCTCTGCGGTCCTGGCTCCACGGGGATGCGGTCAATCTCGATGCCGCACTCGCGAACCTCGATCCGCAGTGGTCGTTCACGCTTGCCGAGGGTCTGTGGGCAGAAGACCTCAAAACGTTCGGCCTCTTTGCGCTGCTACGGAACTCCTGCTTCAACGTACTGATCCTCCTGGCGTTGCCGCTCCTCGCGATCATCCTCTACAAACGGTTCCGCCGCGAACAGCGAGCGAGCGCACGGTTGGACCGCTGGGAAGCAGACGAAGAGCGGCGACGTCTCGCGCGCATCGCCATCGCGCGACGTCGACTGGAAGCGGATCCGCTTGATATCGAGTTCGTCGATTCGGATCCTTTTACCGATGTCGAGACTGCGCATGATGACGTGTGATGGTCTGATCCCATGACAAAGAACTCCGTGAATCGTCGCGCTCATTCGCTCGTGCTCCTGCTTGCCATCTCTGCGCTGCCGTCGTGCTACTCGATCGAGCACACCGTCGGGAGCGGTCCGGTCCTGCACGAGGAGGTCTCGCAACGACAGTGGTATCTGCTCTTCGGGTTCTTGCACCTCGGGCAGCGTGTCGATTCCAAGCGGTTGGCCGGCAATGCGACGAGTTATCGTGTTCGAACGGAATGGTCGTTCACGGACATGATCCTCAACCTGTTGACGACGCCGTTCACGGTGACCTCGCGCACGGTGACGATCGAGAAATGAAACCGGGCTTCGAAGTCCCCTTCCACAAGATGGAGGGGTGCGGCAACGACTACGTGTACGTCCTGCTCGAGGACCTCGCCAACGACGAGTGTCGTCACGAAGTCCTCACGAACGCGCCGGCGATCGCGCGGCAGATCGCGGATCGGCACTTCGGAATCGGTTCGGACGGGCTCGTGCTCGTCGGTCGCGAGTCCGGTCACGATGCGCGCATGACGATGTTCAACGCGGATGGCTCCCGGAGTGCGATGTGTGGCAATGCGCTTCGGTGTATCGGACGACTTCTCGCGGACGAGAACGCGGAGTGCGATGCGTTTTCGATCCGAACGGACGACAGTGCCGTCGACGTGCACGTCGCAAGAGCCGAGGGCCGTCGCCCCACGCTGATCTCGGTGGTCCTCGACCACCCGAAATTGATGCTCGACGAGATCCCTTTCGTGCCGGGCGACGACGCTCGCGTACGGAGTGAGCCCACGTCCGCCGACGACACACTTCGTCCTGCCGAGGTGGAGATCGATGTCGCGGACGGATGCGTTCGCGCGAGCGTGCTGTCGTTCGGGAATCCGCATTGCGTCGTGTTCCTCGATGATCCGGAGAACGCGTGGCTGCGGATCGGACGCCAGGACAACGGAGCGCCGGACATGACAACTCTCGACATCGAGCGGATCGGAAGCGAAATCGAGCGGCATGCAGGCTTCCCCGACGGGGTCAACGTCGAATTCGTGATTCCGGCAGTCCGTGGGCGTGGTCCAGGACCTGATCCCGAAGGCTCACTCGTACTCGTGCAACGCACTTGGGAGCGCGGTTCGGGCGAGACCCTTGCCTGCGGTTCGGGCGCATGCGCCACGGCGGTCGCCGCGGTTGCACGACGAAAGGTGTCGCAGCGAGAGCCGGCAATCGTGCAACTTCGTGGAGGGGTGCTGCGTATCGACGTCGATCGAAACGTCACGATGGAAGGGCCGGCGCGCCGCGCTTTCTCGGGTACCTTCACTGTCCGGTTCGGTGCCGACGACGGTTACGATGGCGTGGTTCTGTCCTGCGACTGAGCGATGGAAGAGTGGACATGATGAACATTCGGAAGGATGACATTCGGGTCGGCAGAATACTGAGCGACGAAGACTTGACGCAGCGACGAGGCACCCCGCGCCCCGGTTGGGCGCGATTCGTTGCGTGCGGGTTCGTGGTCATGGGTGGTCTTGTCGTGTTGCGCGGAATGGCGCATGCGATGCCGGTCGCCGGTCAAGACGTGGAGCAAGACGTCAAGCAAGACGTCGAGGCACCGGGAAAGGGCCAAGAACGAGACGGGGAGCAATCCGACAAGCAGGACCCGATCGCACTCGCGAAGCGTGCCCTGATCGAGTCCCTTGTCGATGGGGTACTCACGCCAGAACGGCGTGAGCGCTTTCGTGGCTTCACGCCCAAGGCGTTCTTCGCCGAACTCCGGCGTCTCGATGCAGAGCAGCGCGACCTCGCGAAGGCCTTGCAGAGTCGGGTCAGTGATGCCGACGAGTCGGACACGGATACTGCCAAAGGGGGAAAAGGCGTGTCCGTCGAGGCGAAGGCCGCTGCGCGTTCGGACCTCATGGCGTTTCTCCTCGGAGACGCGGAGAAACGCGAGGCCTTCTTGGCGCACGGCGAGGCAGCACGGAACGTTCGAGCCGCCTTCAGCGACAAGCTCCAAGAAGTCCGTCTCGAGCAGCTGCGTGGGGCGATCGACGCGTTCTCGGCCAACGGCGCTCGATACATCGGACAATACAGTCGGCTCTCGGAGTTCGGGGAGGACCTGCCCGAGCTGATCCTGAGACTCGTGGAAGAAACCGGCCAACAGGCGTTGCGTCGGAGACCACAGGTCCTGATGGCGCTGCGCGATTTCATTCGGGACGTCAAGAGCGACGAGCGAGTCCAGCCGTGGGTCGAACTGGCCGAGAACGAGTTCGAGGATCCTCAGTTTCGGATCACGTTGATCGGCGTGCTCGCGTACGGCGGTCGGACTCGTTTGTACGACGCCAAAGCCGAGCAATTGAACAAGATCGCCGAGGACGAAGCGAAGCTACTGCCGGCATTGACGCAGCTCGTCGAGCTTCAGTCGGTTGCCGAGCGCAACGAAGAAGCTTGCGCGACCTATCGCAAGGTCATCAAGCACCTCGAGCCGCTCGGAGAATCGGAGCAGCTCGGTGTGACGTACTACAACCTCGCGTGTTCGCTCGAGAAGACGAAGAAGAGGGACGAGGCGTTCGAAGCTCTCGAGTCGTCGCTGCGGCTCGCAGGCAAGGCTCTTGCCCAGGGGACACTGTGGCAGGACATGGATATCGCCGGCATGCGTGAGGACGAGCGCTTCCTGCCGCTCTGCAAGAAGTTCGACTTGGAACCACCACGGCCAGCGAAGGGCGACGTGCGCAAGTGAGCGTGAGCGACCGACGGTCCCCGACGTTTTGATCCTTCCCTCTCGATTCTTGGTCGGTTGCGCCCTCCTCGTGTTGGCGCCCGAAGTGTTGGGTCCACGGGCCCCTCAAGCGGCGGATGATGCGCTGCCCGCATTCTCGCTTTCGATCGCGATCTTCTTTTCGGTCTACGGCATCTTTCTCGCACTCGATACCGCGGCCCGAAAGACGAGGTCGGCGCGACTCGGTTCGTTCTTACGACGTCTCCTCGCGCTGCGCAGCCTCCTACCGATCGTGCTCTGGGCTCTATTGCTCGGCGTCTGGCGTTGGGACACATGGGTCGAGTTCCGCTTCGTTCGTCATGGCATGACGGTGCAGTCGTTGATGCTGCTGCTTCCGTTCGTGACCTACGAGATCCTGTCGGTTCTGGGCGAAGTGATGTTGCGGGGCAGGATCGGTCGAACCGCCGAATACCTGCGGAGCACGATCTTCATTGCGCCGATGCTGTTCTTCTTGACGGCATTGTTCGATGTCGCCTCGTCGTTCGAAACGACTCGTGTGCTGCTGCAGGAGTTCACGATCGCTCGATACGCACTCTGGGTTCTCGGATTCGGCGCGCTGTTCCTCGCTTTTCCGCTGTGGTTCGCGTTCGTCTTCGGCGCCAAGCCGCTCCAACCGGAGTCGTTGCGCGACGAGCTTCGTCGGATCGCAGAGAACGATCGTCTTCGCGTGCATCGCATTCTCGAACTGCCGACGCGTGGGCGCACGCTCAACGCAACGCTCGTCGGCCCGTTCGCGTGGACCCGCTGTGTGGTATTCACCGACTTGATGCTCGCGAGGTTCGGCGTCGACGAGTTGCGCGGTGTCTTCGCGCATGAAATCGGTCATGCACGCGGAAGGCATGTCCTGCGCTCGATCGCTTGCTTCGTATTGTTGCCATTGGTGCTCGCCGAACTCGCGGTACGCGTTCTTCACTCCGAGACCGAGTGGTCCTGGGCTCTGAGTGTCGCGTGCGCGTTTTCCGTGATGGCCGTGCCCTTCTTCTGGTTCCGTCGTCGCTTCGAACACGAAGCGGATCTGCATGGGGCTGCAATCCTCGGGAGCGCGAGGGACATGATCGGTGCGCTCGATACGGTGCGCGTTCTCGCACCTAGAGCGTCGAAGCGCGGCAGCCTGATGCATCCGAGCACCGATCGACGAATTGCCTTGCTCCAATCCTCGGAAGAGGATCAGGGCATGCTCCGGTCGTGGATTCGAACGTCCATACTCGCACAAGGGGCGATGTTTTTCGCGCTGGGAGCTGCGTGCATGGCTTTCGTTCCGTACGCCGTGGACGATTTCGAAGACGACCTACCCGGGTACCTCCTTGCAAGAGGCGATCCCGAATCCGCTTGGAACGCGTTCGAGAGTCGCCCTTCGATGGACGAGAAGCGCCGGGCACACGGTCTCGACGAAGCGATGCGCGCGAACCTGATCGCCTACGACGGTGAAGACGACGTCGTTGTCTTGGCGCAGCGTGCCGTCGTTCGCGGCCAGCGCGCGGCACGTGACGAGGACTGGAAAGCAGTGCGCGGATGGTTCGGCCTCGCCCTCCGCTTCGGCGATGCGGACCCGCTGACCAGCACCGTGTGGCGCTACTTGGTCGCCGTCGATCGCGGGGACGACAAGACGATCGAACGCGAAGCGTTGTGGATTCGTTCGCTGTCCGTGCCCGAAGACATGCGCCGTCCCCTCGGGCGCTTGTTGGCGCTCAACTGACCCCCGAGCGTGCCGCCGCTTCTCGGAGCTCGGGCAGACGGGCACTGGCGGCTCTAGCGAGCGCTCAGTAGCCGTTGGCTTCGATGGCCCATTCGGCGGGAAGGCGTCTCAAAAGCGTGCCATCGCGACCGTAGATCTTCACGCCACCGTCTTCCGCGACCATCGTCGTGCCGTCGGGCAGGCGGTCGGCATCGCCAGGCATTGTGAGTTTCTCCAGCTTCCATACGGTCGCGCCTTGTTGGTTGACCTCGAACACCATGTTGGGGGACCGGCGCGTGATGAGTGTGTTGCCGTTGGGGAGCCGGTCCGCGTCGACGAGGTAGTCGATGCCCTTGATCTCCCAGACGACCTCACCGGACGTCGTGACTTCGATGACGCGCTTGTCGCCTTGGTCGGTGATCAGCGTGTTTCCATTGGGGAGCCGGTCCGCGTCGTAGGGCTTGAACTCCTTGCGCCGCGCTTCTTCGAGGCCGAACTTCCACACGATGTTCTTCTCGCGATCGACCTCGATGACGCGGTTGTTCCCTGGATCCGTGATGAGCGTGTTGCCGTTGGGAAGCCGGTCCGCATCCATCGGATTGCCGAGGTCGGTGAATGCCCAGATCTGCTTGCCGCCACGGTCGTACTCACGCACGGCATCATCCGCTTGTTCGGTGATCAGGATCGTGCCCGTCGGTGTGATCTCCGCGTCGAGCGGATCGAAGAGTTCTTCGAGTTTCCAAACGACACGGCCTTCGCCGTCGAGTTCCATCACCGACGTGTTGCCGAAGTCGCACACGAGAGTGAATCCGGTGAGCGCGCGTCCGGAGTTCGAGAGGTGCATGCGTGCGACATCGGTGAGCGCGACGTCGACGCACCCGATCCTTCGGTCGGCGATGCGGATCGAAGAGCCGTCGAGATCGACGAGGTAGCCGACGAGACGCTCGCCGTTCGCCATGTCGACCTGGACGAACTGTCCGATATCGCCGGTATCGCCGGTTGCGCGTCCGGTGCCGTCGAGGCGGAACAGCAGCGCTTCGACGTCTTTCCAAGCGATCTCACGCGACTTGTCCCCGGTCTTGATCGTCAACGAATCCTCGGTCAAGGCTTCGAGTTTCCCCTCGATCACGCGATCTTCGCCTTCGCGAAGGCGCACTTGGTCGTGGTCCCGACTGCCTCCCAGAATGCGTCCACGGGATGCATCCGATAGCACGCCGCGCAGCATCGCTTTGGGAATCGTCAGATCGCGGTCGAGCGCGTGGAACGTGACACGGTCCCCGTCGAGGGCGAGCTTGTCGAAACGAAGAGACGTCCCGCTCTCGAGGAAGATCCGCGCACCTTGCGCATCGATCGTCGCGTTGCTCGGGTTGATGATCACATCCACGGTCGAACGCGGAACGTAGATCGCCGAACCGCCAGTGGCCTTCGGTCCGGCGAAGCGGACGTTGGCGCCGTCCAGGCCGACGATGTGCGTAGCTTCGAGTTTGCCGCCGTCTTCGAGTTCGAGGTTGACCGTGGCGGACGGACGATCGTTTGTCTGCGCAGGATCGAGGCAGGCCGCGATCGTGCGCAAGAACTCCGCTTCGTCGTCGCTCAGTTTCGCGAGCGCTTCGCCGAGCGTGCCTTCGATGTCCTTGCGTGCGTGGAGAAGGCGAAGGGCGAGGATGCGATGGCTCGGCGAGCGTTTCGGGTCACTGACCAGTGCGAGCAGCCAGTCGCGACTCTCGGGAATCTGCATGGCGCCGATCGCGGTGGTGGCGCCGTTGCGCACTTCGAGATCGCTGCTGTCGGCCATCGCCTGGATGCGTTCGAGGAGTTTCGCGCCCGAACGAGCCGCTAGCTCCGGATCGTGCATCTGGACGCCGGCGGAGCGAAGGGCCGCGAGGCGCACTCGCGAGTCCAGGTAGTCGATCGCCGACAAGAGAGCGTCGATCTCGACGGGACCAGAACGGTACGAAAGCGCCTCCGCGAGCCCGCGTGCGATGCACGCATTGCGTTCGATGTCCTCTTTTCCTGCCTTGCCGAGCTCTTCCTTGACGCGTGTCAGGCGAATCCGGATCTCGAGATCGTCTTGCGGAGGCAGGTTCTCGAGAATCGACAAGATCAGCGGTCCCTTCTCGATGAGTGCGCGCTGTGCTTCCACGCGCGCCGCGTATCGAACGTCACCGAGGGTCTCGACGAGATTCCTGACTTCGAGAATCAAGCGATTGCGCTCGCCCGTGAGGCGGGGCAAGACGCGGTTGACGAACTGATCCTCACTCATCGCGCGAATCGCCGGCGAAACCTCGAGGCGGCCGAGCAAGCCGACGTTGCTCACGTACGGCGCGAAGAGCACGTCATCGTCGACGGGGATCGGCGCGGTCGGCTCGCCGGTCTTGCCGTCCTGAGAATCGGTGCCTTTTTCCGGTTGCTGCCCGTCCTGAGAAGGATCGGTCTTCGCGTTGCCGTCTGCTGCCCCCTGCGTCCCCGTGTCGTTCCCATTCTCGTTTGCAGACTTCTCCGGTTGGTCGTGATTCTTCGGGTCTTGATGCTTCGGGCGTCGATTCTGAGGGCGGTCTTGGGTGGTGGGCAGGATTCCGTGCGAAACCGCCGTGTGCGGCTCGATTGCGATGGCCGAATCGACGATCGAACCGACGGACAGCGCCGTCGCCAGCAAGCAGATCGAAGAAAACGCCGGTCGGAAGGGTGCGGACATCTGGAAGGTTTTTCCTCGTCGTGCGTCGGGGATCGGCACGAGCATCGGGATCGAATCTCCAATCGGGTCGGTCGCGCTGCGTGCATGCATGCGGAGATCGTAGGATACGCGACGATCGCGAGTATCCTCTGCTCCCCGAAGATCGCCCCCGAAGATCGCATCCCCGAAGATCAGATGGCCATGAGTCGACACCGAAGTGCCGCTCTCGCGACAGCCTACGCGCTGGGTTTCGTCGTGATGGGGGCAGGTTCCGAGGACGTCCTGCAGGCACAGGCACAGGCACAGGCGAAGGCCCAGGTGCAAGTCCAGGCACGCCTCAACCAGTGGGTGGCGGCTCGCGGTCGACTCCTCGGCGACGAGCCGCAAGATCGCGGCGATGCCCCGCCATTGGCGCTCGCCGAGAGCGAGGATCTCAATCGCGTGCTCCGGAAGGTGACCGAGTTCTTCGCGCAGACACCTCCGAAGTGGGACGAGGGGGCACGACTCCTACAGGATCTGCTCGAGGGGAAGGTCTTCGACGAGACCGTTGCGGACGAACAGATGCTCGATCCGTTCCGATCCGTCTACAGCGCGGACAAGCGGCTCTACGTTCCGTTCGCTCGTTACTGCCAAGCCCTGCTCTGCACGCTTCCGCCCGAGGGGCTCGAGTCGTATCGCTTCTTGACCGATTCGCGTGCGCGCGCCGCGTTCGAGCATGCTGCCGAGGGACTCGACGTCACCGAACTCCAACGGATCGCGGAGTTGTTCTTCGCCACCGAAAGCGGTGCCGACATCGTCGAGCTCCTCGCGGATGCGGCCGAACTCGAGGGCCGGCTGAGCCAAGCGATCCACCTGCGCCATCGGCTCCTGAGCGAGTATCCCGATCTTTCGGAGCCACGTCGCGAAGTGCTCCTGCTGCGCCAGATCCACGCGACAGGGTTGCTCGGCGATCGCGCGGCGCATGACGACTACTTGAAACAACTCGAAGATCGAGGCGTCGATCGCAAAGTTACGGTGGCGGGAGCCGAGATTGCGGTGCGCGATCTGCGCGATCACCCGTCGTTTGCCGTGCGGAACATCACGACGATGCCGGACAAGGTGGAAGACGTCGCGGCCAACGTCGGTTCGGTGTCGCTGCGGTCGTTGTGGCGTTTCGCGTTCACCGAGCCGGATCCGTACGGACTTCGGCCAAAGGACAAGAAGAATCAGAACGGCAACGTGGTCTGGTTCGGTTCGATGCAGTCGCTCGCGCTTCCGAGTCCGCGGTACGATCGGCCCGGCACGCGTGTCCTCGTCTGGGAGCAAGGCGGACAGCGCGGTGCCGACCTACGCGTCGCGATCAAGGACCACGACTGTCTCAACGTGCTCGGCGTCGTCAGCGGGAAGGTCCGCCATCGTGGCGACGGAAAGGCGACTCCGTCGGTCGTCCAGAACCAGATGTTGCGCGTGCGCACACCGCTGACCGACATGGCGCTACAAAGTGTCTCCACGGACGGCAAGTCGCTCTACGTGACGGATGGCAATCGCAGCTCACAAGCGCAAAACGTCGCGCGAAGCGATGACTTCGCGTTCGACAACGAGCTCGTCGCGACCGACGTCGACAGCGGCGCCGTGCGCTGGACGACGAAGAACGACGACGAGGGCAAGCGGCTCTTCTTCCAAGGCCCTCCCGTGCGTCACCGCAGCTACCTCTACGCTCCGGTGCGCAAGGGCGACGCCTTCGGGATCGCGCGCATCGATGCCGAGACTGGCTCCGTCGACAAAGTCGTGACGCTGCACTCGGGCGGAACGCGACTCCTTCGCGTACCCGCTGTCCTGCCGGTGGTCGCGGATGGTCAGCTGATCTGCCTCACCAACGCGGGTGCAGTCGCTGCGCTGCGTTTGCCCAATTTGGAGCTGCGTTGGCTGCGCGCCTACGAAAGCACGAGCCCCGAGGCACCACCGCCGGACAAGGACCGGCGCTCGTCGTCGCGGAGCCGGAACTACCAAATCCAAGAGATACGCCTGGACAAGTGGCGTCCGCTCGAGCCGATCATCGTCGACGGGATCGCCGTCGTCGCCCCGATCGATTCGGATGCGCTCTTCGCGCTCGACCTGCAAACTGGCGAACCGGTTTGGTTCCTTCCGCGCGTCGAAGCGGCGCGTGGCACGGACTTCCGAGAACTCGTCGGCTATCAGAACGGACGTCTCTATCTCGCTGGCGGTACGACGTTGCAGATCGTCGAAGCGCGAAGCGGGCGCCGAATTGCCGAGACGCCCTTGCTCGGATTACCGCGCGGAGAAATCGATGGTTGGGGTGCCGTGACGACCGATCATGTGTGGCTTCCATTCGACGGCGGTGCGTATCGCTTCTCCGCGATCGATGGGTCGTTCGTCGGTAGCGTCGAATATCCAGCCGAGGAGCTCGGCGGTGAAAACTGGACCGAGCTGCCCCAAAGGCTCCAGTTCGCGGGACCGGTCCTTCTTTCGATCTGCGAGAGTGGTGTCACCGCGTACGCGAGCAGTCAGGATCTCGCCAAGCTCGATGGGGACCTTCTCCTGCAGGCGCGCGCTCTGGCGGCTGGTGGGCAGACGGATCAGGCGTTCGTCACGCTGCTCGCACGTCTCGCGGAGGTCTCGCGTGGGCCGCAGCGAGATCGAGCCGCATCGTTCGCCGTTCGCCTTGCGGGCGAACTCGCGAGCAAGGCCGATCGCACGGCGTCACTCGCGACGTTGGATCGGTGTGCACAGGCACTCGAGAACGCGGGCGTTTCTCCCGATCCGCGGCTGTTGCTCTTCCGGATTCGAGCACTCGATCCACAAGCCGATGCTCGCGAGATCCGCACCTTGCGCGAGAAGATCGCGGATCTGCCACTCGAGATCTCCGCGTCCGAATCACCCGCTAGCATGGACGGCAAATGACGATGGTCTTCCGAATCGCGACGGTCCTCTTCTATTCGTGCGTCGCTGCTGCCGGGGTGTCCGCGCAGGCGGATGCACCAGGCGCGCAGGGTGAGGCTGCCCAGGACGAAAAGTCCGAGGGAGCGGCTCCCACGACGGCTCCAGCGCGCATGCCCGATGCAAGCCAGGACAAACTGCGTCCACCCGGGGTGACCGAGGCCATCGAAGTCTCGATCAAGCGCGGTCTCGACTATCTCGCTCGCACGCAGAACCGCGATGGATCGTGGCGATCCGCCGGTGGATACGGATCCTATCCGGTCGCGATGACGGCCCTCGCGGGCACGGCGCTCGCATGCTCGGGATCCACCACGACTCGCGGCCCCTACGCGATCAAAATCCGGCGCTGCGTCGACTATCTGCTGCGCAATGCGATGGGAAATGGCCTGATCACGAGCCTTCAAGAAGAAGCTCGCCCCATGTACGGGCACGGCTTCTCGCTCGTCTTCCTCGCCGAGGTCTACGGAATCGAGGAGGAAGTCGCGAGGCAGCATCAAGTGCACCGCGTCGTGAAGAAGGCCGTCGAGCTCGTCGCCCGCAGCCAATCGGCCGCCGGCGGTTGGCTCTACGCACCGGATGACAACGGCGACGAGGGCAGCGTGACGATCACGCAGGTCCAAGGATTGCGCGCGGCGCGCAACGCCGGCATCGCGGTTCCGACGAAAGTGATCAAGGCCGCGATCCAGTACATCGCGGACTGTCAGAACCCGGACGGTGGCATCAGCTACAGCAAGAGCAGTCGCGGCAGCTCACGTCCCGCGATTACCGGAGCCGCAGTCGCGGTCCTCTACAACGCAGGCAAGTACGACGACCCGATGGCAGAAAAGGCTTTGGCGTACGCGAAGCGCACGCTTCCCGTGAGCGGCGGCAACGGGCATCACTACTACGCTCACTACTACCTCGCGCAGGCGATGTACCAGCGTGGCGGCAAGGACTGGGACGACTACTACGGTGCGATGTCGAAGTGGCTGATGCGGCAGCAGCAGTCCGATGGATCTTGGCAGGGTGATGGCGTCGGTGCGACGTACGGCACGTCCGTTGCGCTCACGATCCTGCAGCTCCCATACGCGAACCTCCCCATCTACCAGCGCTGATCCACTTGCTCGCACTGTCCTTCCTCAATCCCTTCCTCCTCTGGGGGGCAGGGCTCGCGTCGATTCCACTCATCATCCACATCTTGAACCGCAGGCGGTTCAAGAAGGTGCGTTGGGCGGCGATGGAGTTCCTGCTCAAGGCCTACAAGGAGAATCGGCGGCGCATGCGTTTCGAGCAGCTCCTGTTGCTCCTCTTGCGCATGGCGGTCGTGGCACTCCTCGCATTCTTGCTCGCACGCCCGCGCGCGTCGGACGACGAGTTCGGACCGTGGCGAAGTGCCGTGCACCACGTCTTCGTGCTCGACGAGTCGGGAAGCATGGGAGAACGTCTCGCCTCCGGAACGGCGTTCGATGCCGCCAAGCGCCGCGTGTTGTCCCGTGTCGAAGCACTCGCGAAGTCGGGAGGAGCGAGCGACGACTTCTTCACGCTCGTGCGGAGTGCCGGGACAGAACCCGACTTCCTGGCGCGTCCGATCACGCTCGCACTCGTGTCGGATCTGCGGGAGCGACTTGGATCCGCGAGTCCGGCGCCCGCGCGCTTCACGCCCAAAGTGGCGCTCGACGCGGTGAAGAAGGTAGCCGACAAACTCGGCGATCGCGCCGACAAGGAATGGCTCTACTTCGTGAGCGACATGCGCCGCGAAGACTGGGTCGGTGGTGAGGGGCGCGTCCGCGACGAGATCCTCCAAGGACTTCGCGGTCTCGATCCCGACAGGATCGTGATCGAACCCGTAGGCGGGGAGAGCGACGAGAACCTCGCGGTCGTCGAGCTGAAGCCGAGGACCGCGCGCACGATTCGGAACACGCCCACCGAGTTCGAGGTCCTCATCGAGAACCGTGGGAATGGCGCCAGTGAAGCGTGCGACGTCGGCTTCTCGGTCGACGGTGAAGGTCGCAAGACGCTACCGCTCCCGTCGCTCGCCCCGGGGGAGCGGAAGTCCGTCGTGTTTCGAACCACGTTGACGACCGCTGGCGGTCACTGGGTCGAAGCGGACCTGCCGAAAGACCGTTTCGGTATCGATGACTCGCTCGCGCTCGCTCTCGACGTCGTGCCCAGCGCGCGGATCCTGCTCGTGGATGGTGACCCGGGCGATCGCGAGGAGTTGCAAGAGACGTTCTATCTCTCGATCGCGTTCGACCCGATCGGCGATGGCTCGGCCGGGTTCGAAGTGACGCGCGTCGATGAGAACGAAGTCGCCGAACGCGACCTCGGTGAGTACGACCTGATCCTGCTCGCGAACGTTCCTCAGTTCGACGAAGAGACTTCGGGTCGGCTCGTCGATTGGACGCGCGCGGGCGGAGGCATCTGCGCCTTCGTCGGGGATCAGGTCGAAGCGGCGCTCTGGAACAAGGCGTTTTGGCGACGTGGCGAAGGGTTCTTGCCGGCGCCGCTGCTCGAAGTCGCCGGCGACCCCGACGAACCGAGGTCGATCGTCGTGGCGGACCGCGAGCACGAGCTGTGGAAGGACAAGAACTCCGCCGAGGCCCTCGCTGCCGTCTTGCAGGTCGCCGATGTCGGTCGTTGGTTCTCCGTCGGGTCGGCGCTCGACAATCTGGCCGAAGGCCAGCTGCCAGAGGGGGCGAAGGCCGTCTTGCGTGTCGGGGACGAAGCGGGACCGCCACTCTTCATCGAGCGCCGCGTCGGCGACGGCAGATCGGGGCTCTTCACGACCACCGCGGATGCAGCGTGGACGAGCTGGGCATCCAACCCGTCGTACCTGGTCGTGATGCGCCTGGCGGGCGAACTGCTCGTGCGTCGGCAGGACTTGTCCCAGCGCAACATCGATGCGTATGGCCATGTCCACGACGAGGTGCCGGCTGCGCACTACGGCTTCGACGTGCGGCTGACGGCGGCACGTGACGATGACGACACGTTTCCGGAGCGTGGGTTCACGCTCGCGCCGTTGGAGAGCGCCCCCGAAGTGCTCGCGATCGACGCCGAGCCCGAGAAGGGGCGCCCGTGGCCGGTTGCGGGAGCGTACCGCCTGACGTTCAGCAAGGGGGACGGGTCGAACGACGAGCGCTACTTCGCGGTGCGGCCGTGGACCAACGAGGGGAAGCCTGCGCGGCTCGACGACCGGGCGACGCTCTCGGCGCTTCCACCCGAGTACCGCGAGCGCACGGTGGTGACGAAGGAAACGTCCGAAGACCTCGACGATGGCGGTGAGTTCTGGCGCGTGCTCGCGTTCGCGTTGCTCGCGGGCCTCTTCGTCGAGACACTGCTCGCATGGAAGGTCGGGAGAAACTGATGGACGCCTTCCTGAGATGGCTCGCAGGGCTCGGCAACGAAGAGCTCCCGCCGGGAGAGTCGCTGCACTTCGAGTTCCTGCAGGTGCCGCGTGGCGGCTTCGGGCTTCTCGTCCTGACGGGTTTCGTCGCGGTCCTCGCCCTCGTCGTCCTGATCTACCGTCGAGACGCAAAGCGTTTGTCGCGCGGGCGACGCACGACTCTCGCGTTCTTGCGACTGCTTGCCCTCGCGTTCGTCGCGCTGATGTTGCTCGAGCCGAGCATCGTCAAAGTTCGCAAGGCCATTCGGCCGGGCGAGGTACTGCTGCTGCTCGACACGTCCCAGTCGATGAGTCACAAGGACAGCTACCGAAGGTCCGAGACCGAGGCAGCGGCATGGCGCGGAATCGGTGTGAGCGACCCGGCCGAGCTGCCCCGAATCGATCTCGCGAAGGCGTTGCTCGCGCAGGATGGCTTGATCAAGGAACTCGCGGCTCGCAATCGATTGCGACCGTACGTCTTCGGCGGCGGCATTCGTGACATGCCGGTCGTCGAACTCGAACCGAAAACGGGAACCGCGCCTGAAGGCCCCGCCCCGTCGAACGACGAGAACTTCAGCGGGGAGACGGGCTCCGACGCTGGGACACGCACCGGAGCCTTGCCACCTCCACCGGTCCTCGATCCGGACCGCATCGAGGCCGCGGAGGGGAGCACGAATCTGTCGGCGAGCGTGCGTCAGGCGCTCGAGCGCAGTCGCGATGCTCGCGTCGCTGCCGTGATCGTCATGACGGACGGTCGGAGGAATGCCGGTTCGTCGGTCGAAGAACTCGGAGCGTACTTGGCGCGACGCAAGGTCGGCGAAACGGTCATCGTCCCGATCGGTGACCCTGCCGAGACGTGGACGGTTGGCATTCGCGAAGTCACGATGGCGGAGCGCGTCTTCAAGGGCGATCCGTTGCGCGTATCGGCGATCGTCGTTTCGCAGGGATACGAACTCCAACCGATCGTGGCGACGCTCGCAGAGGTCGACGCCGAGGGCAATGTTCTGCGCGAGCTCGGGTCGGAGACGACGACGGTCGGCGGTGAGGCGACGGCGGCGCAGTTCGAGTTCAAGGAAGTGACGCTCGAGAGCGAAGGCGAGCACTTCTTGTCGGTGCGCATCGAGCCGCCGCCTGGCGAAGCTTTCGAAGCGCGCCACCAGCGCACACATCGCGTCGAGGTTCTCGGTGAGAAGCTCCGTGTCCTGTTGCTCGCCGGCGCTCCGACTCCCGAGTACCGCATCCTGCGCAATCAGTTGATTCGCTACAACGAGATCGACGTCTCGTGCTGGTTGCAGAGTGCGGATACGGACTTCCCGCAAGACGGCAACACCGTCATCGAGGAGCTGCCGAAGGACGCAAAAGAGCTCGACGAGTTCGACGCGATCATCGCGCTCGATCCCGATCCACAACTCGTCGAGCCTGCGTTCGTTTCGTTCGTCGCGCGCGCGATCCAGGAACGCGGTCTCGGACTCTGGTGGGTCATGGGCGAGAAGTTCTCGCTCCGCGCAGTTCAAGCGGGATCGCCACTCACCCCTTGGATCGAACTCCTCCCGATCGAGCCGGACGTCGGTCTCGCCGAAAAGAACATCGGCATCGGTCTCGTGCACCCCACGCAGTATCCGTGGTTGTTGACGACCGAGGGGAAGGGGCACCGAGTCACGAGCCTCGCGCCCGATCCCGTCGTCAACGAGACCCTCTGGTCCAAGCTGCCGGGATTCTTCTGGTCGTTCCCCGTGACGCGTGCGAAGCCGGCGGCGCAAGTGCTCGTGCGGCACCCGGATGATCGGGTTCGCGGTGAGGATGGTGGTCGGCCGATGCTTGCGCTGCAGTTCGTCGGTGCCGGCCGTGTGCTCTACACGGGGACCGACGAGTTCTATCGCTGGCGCGGGGTCGCGGAGAAGGCGTACGACGAGATCTGGGTCAAGGGCCTGCGCTGGCTCTACGAAGGGAAGCTGACGGGCGGTTCGTCGCGATACCGCCTCGGGATCTCGAACGATCGCACGACGCTCGGTCAAGAACTCGAGATCTACCTGCGTGCGCTCGACGCGAGTTTCGAGCCCGTTTCTGCCGCGATGTCGCGCGTGCGTATCACGGGACCCGGTGCGACGACGGTCGACGTCGATCTGCCGCGAGCGCCGGTCGGCGAAGGTCGCTTCCAGGGTTCATTCCGACCGACGGCGATCGGGATCTGGAGCGTTCAGGCGATCAGCGACGAAGGTGCCGGGACCGAACCGGTCGGACGCGCGCTCCGTTTCGAGGTCCTGCCTTCGGAACTCGAGAGCAAGGGGAAGGCGGACATCGCCGAACTCGATCGTTTCGCGGAAGCCGCCGGTGGGAGCGTCATCGCGCCGACCGAACTCGCGGATCGTGCGCGTGCACTCAAGTCGTTCTCGACCGAGGAGACCTTCACCCTGCCCTTCCCACTTTGGGACGGGTGGTTCACGTTGGTATTGATCCTGATCGTGCTCACGCTCGAGTGGATCCTGAGGAAGCGCTGGAACTTGGTATGACGATGACGCCCGAAGCGCCGACGGAGCGACCGACGACGAACCCACGAGTCGACAGCACGGCGATGCGTGGGGCCTTCGAAGGCTTCCACGCCGCGCTACGACGGCTGCGTGCCCGCGTGAGGACGAGCATCCTCATCGAAGGATTGTCGATCGTCGCTGTCGCATTCGCGATCTACTTCGTGCTGACGTGGCCGGTCGATCGGTTCTTCCGGTTGGAGACACCGGTGCGCGCGGTCTTGTTGATCGTGTTCGCGTTCGTGCTGCTCTGGCTCTTGATACGGCGCTGTGTACAGCCACTCCTGTTCGAACTCGCGGACGAAGAACTCGCGCTCGCCGTCGAACGCACCAACGCGCCACTCGGGCAGCGCTTGATCAGCGCGATGCAGTTCGAGAAGCGTTTCGCGAGCGGCGAGTTTCGCGGCGATTCGCCAGAGATGATGCAGAAAGTCGTCGGCGACTTGCCTGCAGCGATCGAGGGCGTGCGGTTCCACGATGCGCTGCGCCGGGATCGCATCGCGAAGAGCTGGCTGTACGTTGTCGGCGGAATCGGCTTCTTGGTGCTGACCGGCGTGCTCTATTCGGGTTTCGGACTGTGGGCGAAACGCAACTTGCTGTTGTCCTCGGTCGAGTGGCCGCGTGCGACGCAGCTCCAGGTCGTGGGCGCCGTCGAAGGCGAACTCGTCGTTCCGCGAGGTGACGACTTGACGATCGAAGTCGACGCAGAGGGGGTCGTGCCCGATGCGCTGCGGGTCGACTACCGATTCGCGAGCGGGACTCGTGGCTCCGACACGATGACCCAGAACGTCGGCGAACGGCGCTTCCGCTACACGTTCCCTGGAGTCCTCGAGCCGATGACGTTCGAAGCTTGGGGCGGGGACGGCGTGACGGGAGACGTTCGTGTGCGGCTCGTCGATCGTCCGGTTCTCGGGAACGAGGACTACCGTCTCGTCTATCCGCCCTACATGAAGAAGGATGCGACCGTCATCGATCGTGAAACGACTCAAGTCACGTTGCCGCGTGGTACGGAGATTCACGTCACGGCTAGTTCGTCCAAGCCGCTCGCGCGAGCGGCGCTCGTGATTGGTGAGCGCGAACGTGCGGACCTCGAGATCGGTACTGACGGCACGACCGTCCGCGGGCAGATCCTGCCTGCCGATTCGGGCCTCATGAAGGTCGAACTCGTCGATCGCGACGGTCTCGGCGAAGGGCCGGGCCGCAGCCTCGTGGTGCGGGTCGTTCCCGACAAGGCGCCGATCCTGCGCACGCGATTGCGCGGGCTCGGTTCGATGATCTCACCGAAAGCGCGGATCCCGATCGAGCTCGAAGCGATCGACGACTTCGGACTCGAATCGCTGCGGATGGTGTGGGCTGTCGACGAGAGTGCCGCGATTGGTTCGTCGCCCGAACTCGACAAGAAGTTCGAGAAGTCCGCCACGCAGGATCTCGACCGCTTCTCACCGGGTGAACTGTCGTTCGAGGGGCTGGTGCGCCACGACCTGCTGCCGCTGATCGCCAATGTCGAGGATCTCAGCGCCCCGGAGAATCCGGTTCGCCCCGGTTCGTTCGTCGCGGTTCGGTTCGAAGCGCACGACAACGATCATGCGAGCGAAGAAGACGGCAAGACGAACGATGTCGGTAAGTCGGCGCGTTCGGACAGCTTCACGTTCAAGGTCGTGACCGAAGCCGAACTCCTGCGCGAACTGAATCGTCGACAGGGAGAGCTGCGCACGCAGTTCGAGAAGATCCGAGAAGCCGAGATCGCGGACCGATCCGAGTTCTCCGAACTCATGAGTCCGAAGGCCGAGGGTGACGTCGGGATCCGCGTCGCCACGAGGCTCGCGACGATGGCTCGCAAGCAGCGTTCGCTCGCCAAACGCGTTCAGGAGACGGCACAGCGTTACGGGGACGTGCTCGACGAGATGATCAACAACCGCGTCGCCGACGGGATCGGCGGCGAAGGCCGAGTCCGCGCGCTGCGCACGGCGATCGTGGATCGACTCGAAGCGCTCGGGACCGCCGCGATGCCGGCTCTCGCCGGCGAGATCTCACGCTACCAGCGCTCGGGCGATCCCGATCACCAGCGGATCGCGACCGAGTCATTCGACGAGATCCTCCGCACGATGAAGCGCATCCTCGACGAAATGATGAAGCTCGAGAGCTTCACCGAGGTACTGACCCAGCTGAAGGACCTGATCCGCCTCCAGGACAAGACGTCGAAGACGACCAAGAAGCGCCTCGAGGACGAGCTGAAGTCGCTCTTCGGGGAGAAAGACAAAGAGGGGAAAGAAGAAAAAAAGCCCGACCCGAAGAGGCCCGGCTGAGATCACGGCACGCTGGACCGATCGCACCATGCACCCACCACGGTACGGACATCCCGGTTATGCTCAGAGATGCGTGCGTCCTGGTCGATCTGAGGGAAGTTTCCAACTTTGGATACGTCCCTCGTAGTTTGTGCTCGGACGTTCCCTACTGAAGCTTGTTCGAACTCGGAGTATCCGATGACGAGAACCCGATGGAGTCTGTTGCTCGGCGTCGCTGCGCTCTTCGCGATGCCGCTCGCCGCGCAGGACAGCGATCCTGGAACCCAAGGCGAGAAGTCTGTCACGAAGACTGACGACGGCCCGCTGTCCTTGCAGCAGCGAGCCTTCCAGAAGTTCCAGGAGCTCCAAGCGTCGATGCGACGCCTCAAGGCAGAACTCGCAGCTACGGACTCCGACAAGTCCAAGCGCCTCGGACAGGGGCTTCAGTGGATCCAGGAGAAGAACATCAGCGAGGCGATGAAGGAGGTCGAGCATCTCCTGTCGCAAGAGTCGTGGGACGCCGGCATCGAGAAGATGCAGACGATCCAGAAGGATCTCGCCACGCTGCTCGGGTTGCTCATGGATCGCGACGTCGATCTGCAGGAGTTGCTCGAGGAGATTGCTCGACTCGAGAACTACAAGAAGCGCGTCGACAGGCTCATCGAAGAGCAGAAGGAGCTGAAGGACGAATCCCGCAAGGCGGAGGCGCTTGCCGAGCAGCTCGAGCGGATCGCGAAGGCGAAGGCTCGCACGTCGGCGCTCAAGGCCGCGCAGCAGAAGCTGCACGACGAGACTGCCAAAGAGGGTGCCGGTGAGAAGGACGTCGACCCGCTCGCTCAGCGCCAGAAAGAACTGCACGAGGACACCGAGTCCCTCGAGAAGGAACTCCAGGAGCTCGAGCAAGCAGCTCGGGATCTGGATGCCGAGGGGAAGCCCGGCGACGGAAAATCGGGCGAAGGCAAGCCAGGCGAAGGGAAGCCGAGCGACAGCAAGCCGGGTGAAGGGAAACCCCGCGAAGGCAAACCAGGCGAAGGCAAGCCCGGTGAAGGCAAGCCCGGTGAAGGCAAGCCTGGCGAAGGTCAGCCCAGCGCAGGTAAAGCGTCGAGCCAAGCCAAGAAGGCAGCCAGCAAGGCGGGCAAGGCAGCCGAGTCGATGCAGAAGTCCGGCCAGAAGCTCGGTGTGAAGCAGCCCGAGTCGAGTCTTGACGACCAAGAGAAGGCGATCGAAGAACTCGGCGCCGTCGAAGAAGCGCTCGAGAAGATGGAGGAAGAAGCGCGCGCACGCCTCCTCGAGCTACCGTTCGACCAGCTCGAAAAGCTCCAGAAGGAGACGCTCGGTGCGACCTTCGAGTTGTCCAAGGACATGAAGAAGGATGCCGAGGGCGACGGCAAGGACGGCGAAGAAGGCAATGGCAAGCCGACGCCGGGCTCGGACAACATCGAGCAAGCGCTACCAAAGCAGAAGAACGCCGCCGGCTCGCTCAAGGAGATCAAGCCCGGAAAGGCCAAGCAGCAGCAGCAGGACGCGCAGGACCAACTCGAAGAGGCCCGCAAGCGACTCGAGGACGCGTTGGCGCAGCTTCGCCAGGAGATGCAGGAAGAGGTCTTGCGTGCGCTCGAAGAGCGCTTCTCCGAGATGCTCGCCAAGCAGCGTTCGATCAGTGCGAACACGTTGCTCACGCACAAGTGGCGCGAGCGTGTCGAAGCCGTCTCGAAGGCCGGCGTCACACCGACCTCGGTCAAGGAGCGCTGTCACCGTCTCGCGGAAGGTGAGCACGGTCTACGCCAGGAAGCGCAGGATGCACTGCAGCTCATCCGTGCCGAAGGATCGGGAGCCGTGTTCCCCGAGATCGTCGAACAACTCGGTGCCGACCTCGAACTCGCCGCCGAGATGCTCGACGGCTTCGCGACCGACGAAGAGACCCAAGGCATCCAGGCGCAGATCGAGAAGACGCTCACACAACTGCTCGACGCCTTGACGAGGAGGATCGAGCAAATCGACTGCGGCGAAGCCGGCACGTGAAAGTTCGGCGGGGCGGATCAGTTGATCCCCATCACGGCAGAACTTCGCATGCTCAAGCTTCTCCAGGAAGGTGTGAACGAACACACGCAACGCCTCGAGAAGAAGGACCCCTCGACTCTGCGCACGAAGCAGACCGAGGCGCTCGCGGTCAAGCAGGCTCGGGTCGAAGACCTGACGCGCAAGCTCGCGCGCAAGATCCAGAAGGAAGAGGATCCCGACGGGACGGATAAATGACACGACGCAGCGTCGCTACCTTGGTGGTTCTCTTGGGGTTCGGCATGGCTTACGGGGGACTGTCGACACGTGCCCCTGCGCAGGATGGGGGGCAGGGGGAACCGGCTCCGGTTCAACCTGCCGAGGATGCCGATGCTGCGACCAAGGCCGAAGCGGCGCGCCGCGCGGCCGAAGCTCAGGCGCGCGAGATGTTGCTCGCCGAGGCGCGCAAGCGCGTGCCGAAGTTCGACAAGGATGCCTTCGTGGCGTGGATGCGTGGGAAGGGAGCGCCAAACGCCGCGATCGACGCGTTCGAGTCCGACTGGAAGGCCGGCCCCGACGCGAAGATCACGCATCGTGCGTTGCTCGCGATCGATCCGGTCTACGCCAAGGCCTACGAGCTCGTGCTCGATGGCAAGCCCGACGGTGTGCTCGAGCTGACGAAGATCGTGGCTTCGACCGACGACCCGGTGACCAGGGCGCACGCGCGATACGACCTCGCCCGCGCCCTGCTCGACGAGGACGATCCAGAGGGGGCGTCGCAACTCCTCAGCGACTTCGTCATCGAGAGTCGTGGACTCACGATGCTCGACGGCGAGGCGGTGTTCTATTACGCGTACGCGCTGTCCCTCATCCCGCAGGTCGACACCGCGATCGTCAATCTGAAGGTCTTCATCGACCTGTATCCGAACGCCGGCGAGCGCTACCGCGCAAATGCCGAGCAGCTTCTCCAAGAGCTCGAAGCACAATGGCGCAGTCCTCTCCACGCGCTCGCGGACGAGATGAAGTCTGCCGAACGCAAACTGCGCAAGGAGCGCTACGGCGACCCGCTCAACGTCCAACAACTCGACATCGTCTCGAAGCTCGCGCAGCTCATCGAGGAGATGGAGAAGCAGCAGCAGGGCGGCGGCCCGCCGAGTGGCAACCAGATCCCGAACGGCCCTGCGAACAACTCCGCCTTGCCGGAAGGTCAGGGGCGCGTCGGCAAGCTCCACGGTAGCCGCGGCGTGAAGGATCGCTGGGGCAACATGAAGGACAAGGATCGAGCGAAGATCCTGAACGAACTCCAGACGAAGCTGCCCGAGCGCTATCGCGTTCTCCTCGAGAACTACTACAAGCGCGTCAACGCTGGCGGCAACTGATCAGAGCCTGGAGATCGAGAACGTCCGTCGTGGGATACCGCAGCCGTTCGGCCATCGTCGTTTGCGCGTTGTGTGCACTGGCGCGCGCGCAGTCCGAGTTTCGAGTTACGGATCGCGCTGCGAAGGAGCATCGCATCGCCGAGCTCAGGTTGGATGGGGACCGGCTGCGTGGCGAAAGTCGCGGCAGTGCGGACAGCGGGTCGGCGTGGTCGTTACCCGTCCGGGACCTCTGGACGATCGAGCCGCTCGGCATGGCTGTCGGGAACGCGACCGCATCGAACGCCGAGAGCTTCGTTCAAATCCGCAAGGGACCGCGTCTGCAAGGAAGCTTCGTCAGTGCACAGGCATCGAACGAGGGCGTCACTGACGGCGCTCCGTCGCCGGCGCCGGGCACGGTGTTGCGCTTCGACATGCGATTCGGCGGCGAGACGGACGTTCCGTTGCGGCACGTCCAAGCCATCCGCTTCGGTGCCAAGTTGCCCGAGGCCACACCGTCGGGCGCCGAGACTGCGCCGACGGCTACCGAGCCGGCGGGGGACGAAGGGTTCGCAGAAGCGTGTGTTTCGCCACCGAAGAATCGCGACCTCCTCTTCGCCATCGTGGGCGGCAAGCTGCGACGCCTACCGTGTCGCGTTCAACGAATCGAAAACGACGCCGTCATCGTCGAGCGTGGACAAGTCGAGATCGACAAGGTCTACGGGCTCGTGCTCGCCGAGATCAGCGGGATCGAGGCCGAGCGTCGGGCTTCCGATCGACGTGTGATCGTCCGTCTCGGTGACCGTCTCCGGCTCGAGGGAGAACTCGTTTCGCTCGACCAAACGCGCGTCGGCCTTCGGCTCGACGCGGGTCCGGTGCTTCATGTGCCGTGGCCATCGATCGTCGATTGCGAACTCGAGAGCGAGCGTCTCGTCTACGTTTCCGACCTCGAACTCAAGGACGGCAGCGTCGCCGTCGGTGCTCTCGGTCGCGTCTGGCCGCTGTTGCGCGACGTCGGACCAGGTAATCGGAAGCTCGCGATCGGCAACCGCACGTATCGCCGCGGTTTGTTCGCCGTGCCACCGCGCACGATGGTGTTCGAACTCCCGCGACGCTTCGACCGCCTCGTTGGCGAAGTCGGAATGCCCGCGGCGCGCATCGGCAGTGCATCACTGCGTTTCCTCGCAGGAAATCGCCCGCTCGGTGAGCCGTTGCTCTTGCATGCCGATGGATCCGTGCACGCACTCTCGATCCCGCTGGGGGACGCGGAGCGCATCACGATCGAACTCGTGGTCGGGCCAGAACTCGATAGTGGCTCGCGCGTCGTGCTCGGCGACTTGCGCTTGATCGCGGATTGATGGACAGTGCGGGTCGTGAACCCGACAGGAGGATCGGATCGGTGCGAAACGCGCGCTTCTCGAATCCCGTGCGGCTGAGCGCTGCGCTGCTCGCATGCCTCGTGCCGTTCACGACTGCGCGTCCGTGCAAGGCGCAAGACGACGCCTTGGCACAACTTCGAGCGTTCGAGGACGCGCGCCGACAGCTCATCGCACGGCTCGAGCCGTCCGTCTGTGCAGTCATGTCGCTGAAACGTCAGGGCGGCGGTTCTGGCGTGATCTTTCATCCGCGTGGTTGGATCCTCACCAACTTCCACGTCACGACGACGGAGAAGGTGCTCAAGATCGGATTGCCGGACGGCGAGTTCCATCTCGCTGACGTGATCGGCATCGATCCGGGTGGGGACATCGCGGTCTGTGCACTTCGTGGCGAAGGCCCGCTCGAAGGTGGCTTGTGGCCAGCAGCTCGCCTCGGTAGTTCGGACAAGCTGCAGGTCGGCGGCGTGGTCTACGCGATGGGGAATCCGTTCTTGCTTGCGACGGATTTCAAGCCGACGGTCACTGTCGGTGTCGTGTCGGGTATCCATCGCTATCAGGGTGGAACAGGGCCCAACGGTCGCAACCTCAGCTATCCCGACTGCATTCAGGTCGATGCAGCGGTCAATCCGGGCAACTCGGGTGGTCCGCTCTTCGACGAGAACGGCTTGCTCGTCGGGATCAACGGACGCATCACGATTCGCGATCGTGGACGCGTCAACACGGGCGTCGGCTTCGCGGTCAGCATCGACCAGATCAAGAACTTCCTGCCGAGCCTGCTCGCGGGTCGTCATACCGAGCACGGCACGCTCAGCATCAACGCCTGGCACATGAAGGATCCGAACCTCGGCACCGGCGATGAGGCCATCTTCGTTCAGGGAATGATCGACGAGTGCGAGGCGTACAAGCTCGGGCTTCGCCAAGGCGACAAGCTCTTGCGCTTCGATGGTCGGAACATCGTTTGGGTCAATGATCTCGCGCGTTGGCAAGGCGTGCTGCCGGCCGGCTTCGAAGTGGCGCTCCAGTATCAGCCGTGGCAGCCGGATGAACGGCGCTATGGCGAGGTGCGGACGTTGTCGATGCAACTCACGCCGTTCGATACCGGGTCGAGCCGCAATCCGGCGCCCAACGTGCCGGATTGGGCAGAGCAACCTGATTTCGATCAGCTCGCCAAGGAGATGGCGGAACTCGAGGAGCGAAAGAAGTCGATCCCGAAGCTACCGCAGGATCTTGCAGAGCTACCGGAAGAGCTCCGAAAGCTGCTCCCTGAGGAGTCCGAGGCCAAACGCGTTGACGATCTCGATTCGAAACTACGGAAGAATCTCGAAGCTCGATGGAAGGCGCTCGAAGTCGCCAAGCTCCCCAAAGAACGGGACGTGGAGCGCGAGCGTGCGCTCTTCGGATACATGGATGGGGTTGTCGCAGAACTGCGTAAGAGGCTCGAGCGCAGTCTGGGCAATGTCGCACGCGAGCGCGAACTCATGCTTCTCGTGACGCCTTCGAAGGAGGACGACAAGGCAGGCGGGGGGGCGAGCGAGGCGGACACCGCGACGGTCGAAGGTGAGAACGTGATCGTCATGGTGCGGGGCGATCGTCTCGAACAACGCGCCGGCTCGGTCGTCAAGGCATCGGATTCCGAAGTCGAGGACGTGGCGACGAGCATGTCCCGCCGCCTGCTACTGGACCCGCTGCTCGATCCGCGACGCGTTCTGCCCGCCCTCGACAATGCCTACGTCGAAGACGGTATCGCGATCGGTGGGCGCATCGCCTACGTCCTCGCGCTGCGAGGGCCCGGCAAGCGCGCGATCTTCGTCGATGCCGAGTTCGGGTTGCCCCTCGGGTGTCGCTACCGCGATCCCGACATCGGGAGCTTGATCGAGATTCGCATCACCGAGTTCGCGCGTGACGGGGATCGCGTGACGCCGACGCGAGCCGAAGTTCGAGCCGGACTGCGCGTGCGCGAGACTTGGAAGATCGAGCAGGGAGCGCCGAGCTTTCTCGCGACGACGGAGGCCCTTCCGGTTCCGTCCGACACGGTCGCGAAACGCATCGACCCGCTCCTGCATTCGGTCGTCAAGGTCTTCGGGAAGAGCGGCTTCGCGAAGATCGAGGCGTATGGGAGCGGTCTCGTCGTTTCCGAAGAAGGGCATGTCCTGACCTGGAGTCACGCGAACCTGCTCGATGGGAATGCGCGCGTCGTTTTTCCTGATGGCTCGGTTCACGACTACATGCGCCAGATCGAGCACCCGGATCTCGGTGCGACGATCCTGCGCCCGCGATTGCCGATCCCGAAGCTGCACCTCGATACCGTGAAAACGCTCGCGTTTCCTTCGACGCGCACCGAACTCGAGCCCGGGACCCCGGTGTTCTCGATCAGCAACATGTTCAAGCTCGCCGAGTTCGCCGAACCGCTTTCGGTGACGTTCGGTGTGGTCGTCAGCTCGTTGCGTTCGGACTTGCGCCTCAATCTGCGGCAGTTCCCGTTCCAGGGAGAAGTCCTGATCGTCGATGCACCGTCGGGTCCCGGTTCGCACGGTGGAGGCCTCTTCGGTCTCGACGGGCAGCTCTATGGCATGCTCGCACCCATCTCCGAGTCAGCCGAGACCAACACGCAGTTGCACATGGCGATTCCCGCGCACGAACTCGCAGCCTTCGTGGCACTCGGGACGGGAAAGAAGCGCGAGGCGCGCGAGATCGCCGCCGAGATCAACAAGGACGCCGACAAGCCGCCCGTCGAGCATGGGATCCAGCTCTTCGAAGCGGGGCGCGATCGATCGCCGCCCGCGTATGTCGACCGCGTCCGGCGCAATTCGCCCGCGTCGCGTGCCAAGCTGCGTCCCGACGACTTGATCGTGCGTGTCAACGACTTCCCGATAAGGACCTGCGCCGAGTTCCATCGTGCGATCCGCACGTTTGCTCCAGGCGACAAGATCGACCTGACGTTCAAGCGCGGCGCGACCGTCATGAAGGTCACACTCGAATTGGAGGCCAAGCAATGAAGCGCAACCGTCTGTCGGCCTCGTGTCTCGCTCTCGCATTCGTTGCGTCCGCGCCCGTCCGTGGTCAGGCGAATCCGGATGTCCCGGAGTTCTGGTTGTTGCCCAAGGTCGTGCACCGCGCCGCCGAATCGATTCGTGCGTCCGTCGTGACGGTCGAGACGTTCGGTGGGTTTCGCAAGGTGCTCGACGGTGCCGGTGGCAAGCCGAAAGTTCCTGCCGTGCCCGGCCTCCCAAAGCCACCTGACAAGGACGGAGAGAAGGACAAGGACAAGGACAAGGACAAAGACAAGGACAAGGACAAGAAGAAGGGGCTCGGGCCGATCCGCATGCCCGGCTTCATCCAAGCTCAAGGCGCGAGCACGGGACTCGTCATCTCGAAGGACGGTTGGATCGTCACGAGTAGTTTCGCGCTCAACTGGGATCCTTCGACCGTGCTCGTCACGCTCGATGACGGTCGGAAGTTCACGGCGAGTGTCGGCGGTACCGACGAGACGCGCGGGATCACGTTGCTGAGGGTGGAGGCTGACGATCTCCCCGTTCCCGAGTTCGCGCCACTCGATACGATCGAGGTCGGACAATGGGCGTTCGCGATCGCGCGTTCGCTCGCCGGAAAGGGACCGACCGTTCACGTCGGCGCCATCAGCGCGCTCGATCGAATTTCGGGGAAGGCGATCCAGTGCGACACCAACACGTCGCCTGCCAACTACGGCGGCCCCCTCGTCGATATCGAAGGTCGCGTTCTCGGCTTGATCGTGCCACTCGCGCCGGCCGGCGAGGCTGCCGGCGTCGACTGGTACGATTCGGGCATTGGATTCGCCGCCAAGCTCCAAGGGCTCGGTGACGTCTTCGCGCGACTCGAAGCCGGGGAAGCGCTCAAACGCGGCAAGCTCGGTATCGCCCTCGATCCGTCTTCACTCGGCCCCGGTGCGATGGTCGTGTCGACGCCTCGAGGCTCGGCTGGCCACAGTGCCGGACTCAAGAAGGGTGACAAGATCCTGGCCGTCGATGGCGAGTCGGTGCGCCATTCGATGCATCTGCAAGACGCTGTCGGTCATCATTACGCTGGCGATTGGGTCGAACTGCGGTACGAGCGCAAGCGCGATGGCGGAGTCGTCGATGTAATCGTGCAACTCGACGGGTAGCGCGCGGCGGATTCATCTTCGGCCGACGGACAACTTCTCCGGCACCGTCCACTTCGCACTGTCACTTGCGTTGGGACATTCGACCGAGATGTTCCGGTCGCGCTCGAGCGCGTGGGCCGTCGCTTCGTCGAAGAGCACGGCCAGATGTCTGCCGCCATTCCACCAAACGCCGCGTTCGATGGACACGGTGACGCGAGTGTCGTCGTTCGTGACGAGTTCGAGCGTGCGGTCCACGGACTCGAGGAACGACTTCATCTCCGCGCCGCGTGGGCTCGTCGCATCGGTTTCGACGATGAGCCCACTCACCTTCCGACGCTCGAACCACTCGCGGATGTCCTGCGGAAGCGTCGGATCGTCGGACCGCGAGACGCGCGTGATCCGGGCGTTCGGCCCTGCCGGGTTCTCGATGCTGCAGTGGGGCCCGAACTCGTCGCGAAGCGCGATCGTCGAATAGGGGTTGTTGCCGCCAAATGGGTCGTCCTCCGGTCGCGATACCTTCTGGCGCCTTCCGATGGTCTCCCAGAACCGGAAGTCGGCCCAGTCCGAACAGGTCGCGACGTGCGTCAGCAGGCCGTACAGGGATCCGTCGAAAATGCCCTGGCCGAGACGGTCGTAATTGAGTCGCACCCAACGTCCGCCGACGAACACCTCGTTGAACGTATGCGACGCCCAGCTTTTCTCGAGGTCGTGGATCGCGGATACGAGAACGCTGCGCACACGATTGTGACGCAGGCCCTCGAGCATGGCGCGTTCGTTCGCATCCCCGGCATCGACGACGGGAATGCACAAGATCGTGCGTGTCGGAATGCCGAGTGCTCGGAGGCAGCCGTTCAGGTAGATCGACGATGAGGAGCACGTACCACGCACGCGTTCGTCGAACATGCCCGACGCGGATACTTCGCGCTTCCACTGTTCGGCACGCGTTCGTCCTGTCGAGCTTTCGTTCTTCTCGACCGAGCTCGCGAACTCGGGCGGGATGAATGGCTTGCCTTGGTCATCGAAGGCCGTCGTGAAGATCGTGAATCCAGCTTCGCTCTTTGCACGCTCGCAGAGCCAACGCGATACGCGTTCGACCAATGTCTTGTCGTCGAGCTTCCGCACATCGATGCCGTCTTTCGCGAGCGCCGACACGAGCTGCTTGCGCAATTGTGGCGTCCAGTCGTTCGTCGGACCCGGTTCGGTCCACTCCTTCATCTTCGATGTCGTGCGTCGCCAGCGCGCGTCCGCTTCGATCGTCGGGCCATCCGCGAAGGGGTAGTGCACGACCTCGAGTTCGACGTAGTGCTTCGTGCGATCGAGAACGCGCGCGTCCTGATAGTCGTCCGTCAGGTACTCGGGAGTGACCGGCCGCATCACACGGACGATCGAGCGCACGGTGTATTGGTACTCACGGCGCTCGAACCAATCGCCGTCGGGAATGCCGTCGCCGTCACTGTCGGCGTTCTTCGGGTCGGTTCGGTACTTGTGGATCTCCTGCTCATCCGGAAGGCCGTCACGATCACTGTCGTGGGCTTGCATCGCCGGCGCGTGCATGGCGATCGAAGTCGCGGCGAGAAGAGTGCTGCGGAAGCGCTTGTTCATGGTCGAGCCTCGGACGCAGTCACACGATCGAGTTCCCGAACTCGCATGGGCTCGTGCGGGTCCGCGCGTCTCCTCAGCGCGGAGTCCACATCCGTTCGGAGGCTCCATCGCGGTCGCTGAGGTCCCGTGAGAGCGCGAAGAACCAATCCGAAAGACGATTGAGGTAGATGAGGATTTCTGACGGGTAGGGGTACCGGCGGTGCGCGTGCCAGCACGCCCGTTCGGCGCGACGACAGACCGTGCGCAAGACGTGGGCCTGCGCCGATGCGGAACTCCCGCCCGGCAACACGAAACTGTGCAACGGTGGCAGTCGGTCCATGATCTCGTCGATTCCGAGTTCGAGTTCACGGATCCGCTCCGGCAAGAACTTGGTCGACTTGCGACCGCCGGGCGTCGCGAGGTCCGCACCGATCTCGAACAGATCACGCTGAATTGCAGCGAGAGCATCGTCCACGTCCGGGGCGACACCTTGCGCACGCAGTACTCCGATGTGACAGTTCAACTCGTCGACGTCGCCGTACGCCGCAACGCGCACGTCTTCCTTGTCGACCCGCGTGCCGTCGAAGAGTCCCGTCTGTCCGTCGTCGCCCGTCTTCGTGTAGATGTCCATCGATCGTGGGATCGTAGCGCACGGACCTGCGCGCTTCAGTCCTCGAGCTGCATCCGGATCTTTTCGGCGATCCTGCGAGCGCCTTCGCGGTGCGAGCGAGCGAGGTGATCGGCGATGCTCCGACGATCGGCTTCCGGATATGTCTGATGCAGCTTCGAGATCATTTGGATCGACTGGACCTCGAGTTCGAACACCGTGATTGCAGGGAACAGTCGTTCGACGTAGCCGGCTGGGGTCATCGAGCTTTGCCAAACCGGGTATTCACCAACCTCGGAATACTGGGGTTCGATCCACCGCGCCAGGTCGTCGACGAGGCGCTTGAAGAACGCGATGTCGGAAATGACGCGGACCGTGCCGCGGATCTGGACTTCTTCGTAGTCGTAGGTCGCTGCCACGCTGAGATCCGTACGCCAATTGGGGGATACGTAGGTCGCTGGGCCGTCGAACGTCGCCAGGGCCGTTTTTCCGTCCAGATCCTCGGCCTGCGGATTCTGTCTGTTCAGGTGACCGCGAAGCCGCACCGGAGTCGCGTTATCGAAGTCGGTGATCAATGGAATGCGAGTGCTCCGCAACCCCGTGTGGGACGTCACGAAATGCGCGAACGGATCGTTTCGAACCAGTGCTTCGACGGCGTCGGCGTTTCCGTGGCTTCGCCAGTCCGGTGGATACCCCATGCTGTCCTCTCGAGTAGACGAACGCGAGGATAGCCGCGTGCGGTCGGACCGCGATGCGAACCTGCTGCGACGTCAGGCCACCTGCTACGATGACACGCCTGTCTTTCGATCGAGGTAGCAAGATGCGCAGGCTCAGCACATCCGCTTGTGGAACATCCGTCCGTGGACACCGTCGCCAAACCTTTGTTCTCGCGTTCGCCGCACTCGCCGCGTTGCAGGGCCGCGGCGAAGCGCAACTAAAAGCAACCGTGTGCACCGAAGGGATCGGCCTCAAGTCGACCTACACGATCGAGGGTGGCCGTCCGGGATTCCCGTTCCTCTTCCTCACGTCGTTCCAGCGCAGCAACTTCCCGCTGTCGGCGATCGATCCGCGCGACACGCGGACGCTCGGTGTCGGCCTCGAGTTGCTGTCACTCTTGATCGTTGCGCCGTTCGACGCGACCGGCGGCCGAACGTTCGCGCTACCGATTCCGAACGACACGAATCTCGCGGGACAAGGCGTTCTGCACCAGATCCTCACCTACCCGGGGACGACGACGACCTTCGGCGATCTGTCCGATGTGCTCGTCGTGCCGCTCGAGGTACCGGGTGCGTGGCGGCAGGACATCACCAAGGCCATGTTCTATCCGCGAGCGTGGACGTCGATCATCGACGAAGGCGATGGCAACTTCTTGGTTGCGGGCGGTGGAAGCGGCGCGCTGCTCGCGCTGACTTCGGTCGACACGACCGATCGGTTCGATGCATCGACGCGGACGTTCACGCCGGGTCCGAAGATGACCGTCGAGCGTGGCGTCCACACCGTGAGTGAGCTTGCCGGCAACAAGTGGCTTCTCGCAGGCGGCGTCGATCGCATGAACGATCCGCAGGCGACGTGTGACTTGTACGATGCGAAGCAACACGCGTTTTCTGCTGCTCCCGCGATGAACGACAAGCGCATGGCGCACACGGCGACCGTGCTTTCCGATGGACGCGTCTTCGTCACGGGCGGTCTGAGTGACATGAGCACGACCCAGGCAGCGCTCGTCTCGTCGCTCAAGTCGACCGAGATCTACGACCCGGTGACGAACAAGTGGACGAAGGGGCCGGACATGAGCGAAGGCAAGGCCGGGCACGGTGCCTTGCTGCTTCCCGATGGCCGTGTGCTCTTGAGCGGCGGTCTCACCTATACCGTGTTCTTGTCGATCAAGATCCCACAGTTCAGCAAAGCCGTCGACATCTACGACCCCAAGACGAACACGATGAAGGCCGTTGCGGCGATGAACGTCGATCGCGCAGGGCATGGCATCTTCGAGCTCCCGGGCGGCAAGGTGCTCGTCGCCGGAGGTATCGGGGGCGCGATCTTGAGTGGCGGTGTCCCGACGTCCGGCTCGGAGATCTATGACCCGGCCCAGAACCGTTGGACGACCACGGGCTCGCTGCCGCTCGCGAAGGGACTCGCAGGCGCGGTCGTGCTCAGCGACGGGAGTCCAGCGATGATCGGTGGCGCGGCCGGGTCGTTCCTCGCGCCGCTCCCGGTCGACGACTGCGCTGCTTACGACGTGGCCCGGGGAACTTGGAGCGCCCTGCCGAAACTCGTCACGCCGCGCGCGACCCACGCCGTGATGATGGGTTCTGGCTGTGCGGTCTTCGCGATCGGCGGTGCCACCGGCGCTTCGAATGCCGCCGTGACGACGGCGGAGACCCTGATTCGCTGACGTGCCACCGCAACGGGCAGTCCGGAGTCGTGGTGGGCCAGGCTTCGAGCCGTTGCTGTGGGGCGCGCGTGGACTATGGGGGAGCGGTCGTAGTCCCCGGTTCGCGATGCGTCGTGCTCACGGCGCCGCGTGTCGGGTTAGACTGCAAGAAGTGGATCGCACGAACGTGACCCGGCGTTGACATCGAGCCGGTCGGTGGCGTCGAGACAGCAGAGGAGATTGGACAGATGAACCCCACCCCCTTCCGCCCATGTGTTCTGGCTCTGATCGGACTCGCGAGCTTGCTTGCGAGTGTGACGGCTCAGAACAAGCAGACGATCATCCCAAAGAAGTATGCCGGTGGCGGTACTGCGCGCACGCTCGTGCCCTTCTCCGAACAACCGCTGCACTATCAGCAGACGTTTTCGGCGGCGGTCATGAAGGAGCAGCTCTCCGAGCCGGTTCGCCTGCGCGGTATTTCGTTCAAGTCGAAGGGGACCGGCGACGCCAGCATGCAGATCGAGGTGCAGCTCTCGATCTCGAGCTTCTCGGGAGGGCCGCTCAATGCGGTCTTCTCTCGCAACATGAAGGCCGACACGGTCACGGTCGTGCCGAAGCGTTTCGTCACGCTTCCGGTCTCGACGGGTGGCTTCGATCTCGCACTACCGTTTGCTCAGGATTGGATCTGGGATGGCGAGAGCGCGATCATTCTCGACATCCAGATCTACAGCAACGGGAACCAGAGCCGGCAGTTCTTCTACTGGTGGGACTCGATCGCCCCCGACCTCCAAGGCGGCGTGAATGCGCAGTACGCGCTCGGAGCCAATTCGACGATCGCCAACGTGCCGCTCAGTAATCAAGGGCTCATGGCGCAGTTCGACTACCAGAAGGGCCTGACGATGAACTACGGCGCGGGCTGCAAGGGACAAGGTGGGTTCGTGCCGAAGATCGGCGCGAGCAGCCTGCCGACCGTCGGGAATCCCAACTTCCGCATCAACGTCTCGAGTGCTCGCCCACAGACGTTCGGCATCCTCATGTGGGGTTCGAGCGACAAGAACTGGGGGCCCGTCACGTTGCCCTTTGCACTCGTCAACATCGGAATCCCCAACTGCACGCTGTTGGCCGAACCGCTCGATCTCGTCGCGGCGCAGATTACCGGCGGATCTCCGGGTTCGGGCATTGGCTCCCTTCCCTTTCCGATTCCGCCGTCGTCCCTGCTGATCGGCTACAACCTTTACATGCAGTGGGCCGTCATCGACGACACGAACAACGCTGCGCTCGATCTCGTCTTCTCCGACGCGATGCGCGTGATCATCGGTTGATTCGCTGTCGGCGTCGTCGCGCTTCGGAGGTTCCGCGCAGAACGTAGCTCGCGTCGGTCGATCGAACGCAGCTGGCCGGTCCCGACCGTCTTGACGTTGGGTGTAGGGCCGTGCTGCCCCTTCCCTCGGCTCGAGCTCCGAGAAGCGCGGGGCAGGTGGGAGGGGCCGGCCTGGTGGTGGGTGCTTGTTCGCAAGCCTTGGTGCGTGCTGCAACATGGCGCGCGCAGCGGAACTGAAGACCGCGATCGTCGACGCTGGATCGACGCCCGCTTCGACTCGCGACCTCGATCACGATCGTCGCGTGGATGTTCGATTTCTGATTCGGCAGATGTGCTCTTGCGGGCATGCCGACGTGGGCGGGGTGCAGACCGGTTACACAGCTGACAGTTCAGACTGACTCCATGGCTGACACTGTTCGACTTCATGGTGGACGCATGGCCGGCATGGCGACTTGCGTTGTCGCATGCCATGGAATCAGACGTGCACCATTGAAAGAGCGAGTTCCGTTCATCTCGGAATGGGAGAGCGGTGAGTTGTCGATGGCTGCCCTCTGTCGGAAGTACGGCGTGAGTCGTCAGACGGGCCACAAGTGGCCCCGCCGCTACCGGTGACTTCAGGACATCGATTCCTTTCTGGTCGATCTCGAGTTCCACTTGCCATCCGTGGACGACTTCCTGGAGGATGTCGTGAACTTGCGGTTTCGCGTACCAAACGGCGCCGACTTGGGCTCCCAAGAAGATCCGTGCATCTTTGCTGCACAGGAATGCCCGCAGTTGGAAATGCCCCGCTGCGAGCACGATCCAGTTCGATCCTGAAGCGGTTCCGGGATGACGAAGAGGCGCGCGATCGTCGACGACGCGCCGATGAGCCAGGAGGCTTGGAGCCCGCGGTCAGCATCCGAATGCCGTGTGAATTTTTTGGACATCAAGGTCCGTTTTCGACGGCAGATGGGACCGTTGTGTATCCGCTCACGTTGATGGATGAGCACTCTCGGTTTCTGTTGCGATGGACAGGCCTGCAGAGACGCGTCCGTGAGTCGCACGAGCTGTCTTCGAGTCGGCGTTCCGTGAGTGGCGTTCCGCAGATCATCCCGTTCGGACAACGGCGTTCCCTTTACTTCGACTGGACCGGGTGGGCTGACCGACTCTCCGCGTGGTGGACCCGGTTGGGGATCCGTCACAGTCATCGGCCGGGGAAACCTCGGCAGAATGGTCGTCGCGAGCAGATCGCACTTTGAAGAACAAGACAGCCTCGCCATCTCGGCATTCGATGCGAGCGCAACAGCGTGCGTTCGACTTGTTCCGGAAGTCATGCAGCAAACAACGTCCTCATGGGGCGTTGGACGCGCCGATCAGCGAACATATGCGTGGGGAGGTCTCAGAAGAGGTTAAAGCGACCTCAAGAGCCGCATGGAATATCCGTTCGACGACGTGGTCTTCGTCGATCGATGCAGGAAGGTGCGATGGGCAGGGAGCATCGCATCGCGGTCGGCACGGCAGTCGCGAATCACTACGTGCGCTTCGAGTTCTTTGAGGTGTGGGGTGCAGACCGGTTTCCCTGGCTGACAGTTCAGACCGACTCCATGCCGACGCGGTCCAACTTGATTTTGGAGATCGGCGGGCCTGCAGCGCTGCGACGAGTCCGGCGCCGCCGAATGGAACCAACGCGCTCTCGGCGGCGATGCGCCAGCGAGGGCGAAGCACGTCCTGGTGCGTCGCCTGACTCGACTCAGGGTGACAACGCTCGCGTGCAGGCACGCGCGAGGCCTGAGAGCCGCGTGACGCATCGTGCGCCGGCACGTATTGCGGCGTGCGCCGTCGCCCTCGAGCCTCGGTTGCCTGCGGGTTCAGGACGTCACTGGGATTCGAGCCGCCGCGCTTTCACGGCGACGACTTCGGCAGCTCGTGGATGCCGATGCGGCCGTGCCTCTTCCAACCGACGCGCAGGAGCCAGGTCCGTGGATCCTCGACCGGGACTTCGAAGTCGTCGACTCCGTTCACCTTGACCTTCTCGCGCCAGCCGAAACACCAGCGAAGCGAACCGGTCAGGCACCCCGCGCGCATCCCGCCCGTGCTTCCGCGTTCTTGAGCACGTAGAGGATCGCGTTGCGCACTCGCCGCCCAGGCTATCAGCGAGGATCGAAGCGTGGTAGCGATCACCGAACCTTGCCCTTGCGCCCCCAGTCTCCGTTGGGCGTCTGCGCCATGCGGATCGCGAGGGATTGCATGCCGCGCGAGAGCGTGGTCGTGCTCTCCGCTTCGACGATCAGGTGCACGTGATTGGTCTGGATCGAGTAGTGCACGATGCGAAAGCCGCGGCGAGGCTTCATCGCGCAGAAGACCGCGCGCAACGATTGTTCGGTGTGCGGATCGCGCAGCGACGGCAGACCTGCAGCGATGCGCATCTTTACGTGCACAGGGAAGCGCTTCGCGAGCTTCGTGCGAGCCGCGTGGGAGACTCCTGCGCGTTCACCCTTCGGTTTGCGACCGGCGCCGAGTCGCTTACCGCCGCGACCAGGCCCGAACAGCATTCCCTGCACTCCGCGCTTCTTCGTTCGAGATCTCATCCTGCGTTCCCAGTGTGGAGCCGCCACACAATCGATGCGGCTACCAACGCGATGTTTGAATCAGCACATGTTGTTCGAAGCATACTACCGAACACTTCTATGAAAGCAACGATCGAATACGCGAAGTTGGATGTGCGTTTCGATCGCTGCGTCGTCAACTTTGGACGGCCCCTCCCGCCTGCCCCGCGCCTCTCCAAAGCTCTCGCCTCGGTCGGTCGCCACGTGACATCAGCATCGAGGGGGCGACCGGCGCGAGAGCGACGAGAGCCGGCGGCAGGTCCGCCCCCGCGCGCTTCTCAGAGCTCGAGCCGAGGGAAGGGACAGCACGGCAACGGAACGGACAGCGCAGCAACGGAAGGGACAGCACGGCAACGGAACGGACAGCACGAACGCCGCAGCACGATCGTCCCCGCTCGTCGGCCGAACTCCCGACGCGGAATCCTAATAGCTAGCTGCGAGCACTTCGGCGATGTGCAGGACGCGGACCTTCGAACCTCGACGGCGAAGCCCCATCTCGATCTGCAACATGCAACCTGGATTCGCGGTGATGCAGACATCCGCACCCGAACGCGTGATGTCGTCGATCTTGCGGCCCAAGATCGAGTCGGCCAGATCGGCCTGCACCAGGTTGTAGATCCCCGCGCTGCCGCAGCAATCCTCAGGACGCGAAAGCGGCTTCAGCGTGAGGCCCGGAATCGCCGCCAACAAGCTTCGCGGCGCGCTGCGAATCCCCTGGCCATGACACAGGTGACACGGATCGTCGTAGCACGCCGAGTACTCGACGCGCTTCGTTCCGGGAACGAAGCCGAGTTCGTCGAGAAACTCGCTCATGTCGCGCACCTTGTTCGCGAACGCCGCGGCTCCCTCGTGCCAGTGGCCGTACTCCTTCATCGCGGACCCGCAGCCGGCGGAATCGAGGATGATCGCATCGAGGTCCTTGCCGAAGGCGGCGATGTTCGCATCGACGAGCGGACGCGCGCGTTCGCGCAGACCCGCGTGCACGTGCAGCGCACCGCAGCATCCCTGACCCGCGGGCACGTGTACGCGACATCCGTTCTCGAGGAGGATGGATAGCAAAGCGCGATTCACGCGACCGAAGACCGTCTCCATCATGCAGCCCGTGAAGAGACCGACCGTCGCGCGAACCGGTCCCTTCGGTTCGTGGATCCCCGTCTCGAGCGGGCGTCGCTCGCGACTCGGCGCGAGCTTCGGCATCAGCTCGAGGCTGCGTCGCATGGGGCCTGGCAGAGGAAGTGCTCTCGACGCGCGATCGAGTCGGAGTCGTTGTGTGGTCGCGAGCAGACTCATCGAGAGTCGATGGCCGCGAGGATGCGCGATGAAGCGATCGAGCCAAGAACGTAGCGCACGACGACGCCAGGTGTGGTCATCGACGCGGCCGATCGCTTCGCGCGTCTCTTCGAGAAGTTCGCCGTAGCGAACTCCCGAAGGGCAGGCGGATTCGCATGCACGGCATCCGAGGCATCGATCGAGGGGACCGCGTAGGCTCTTGTCGTCGATGTCGATGCGTCCCTCGGCGAGCGCGCGCATCAAGTAGATGCGCCCTCGCGGTGAGTCCGTTTCGTTGGTCGTCGTGGCGTAGGTGGGACACGACGGCAGGCAAAGGCCGCAATGCACGCAGTCGAGGCTCGCCTTGTAGGCGCGCTGTAGGTCCGGTGGTGCGGTCATCCGTGGTTCGACGCCCTGGTGGTCGCGGGGGGTGTCGAGGTGTCGAACGAGATGCGGCTCGGTGCGAAGCACGTTCCGAACACGCCGAACAGTCGTGTCTCGATCGCAGCGTCCACGAGCGTCGTCCGGAGCATGCCCCGCGGCCCGCGAAGCACGCGCGCGAACCCGACGTCGGTCTCGAGGCCGGGAGGTACGTTGCTATCGATGCCGACGGAGAACGCGCCTTGGAAGTGCACACGTCCCCGCGCCTCGAGTGGCATCCACTTCAAGAAGTCGGCGATTCGACTCGGCCGCATTCTGCCGCGCATGACCAGCGGTTCTGCATCGAGCGGTTCCGGTGCAAGGTGCCACGCTCGCTTTCCATCAGCGATGACTTCGAACGCGTCGTGCTTCGCACGCGCGGTGACGAGCGCGGGCGCGCCGGTGACGACGAACTCGACGCACGCGCTCCCTTCCGATTTCATGACCAAGTCGATGCTGCGCGTGTCGGGCAGCGTGCGGCGGAGTTCGAGCCACAGTGCGGAGGCGTCGCTGCGAGTCATGGGCTTCGACCGACAACAGGCGATCGCCTGTGGCAGCGCGACGAGACGTAGCTCGAGTTCGAGTGCCGCGAAGTAGGCTCCACCGGACCCCACGAAGAGTTTGCACAAGTCGTAGCCGGCAACGTTCTTGACGACGCGACCTCCGGATCGGAACTCGGCACCTTTGCCGTCCATCGCGCGCAGGCCGATGATTTGGGATCGAAGCGCGCCACGATCGTGCCCGCGCGGATTCGGAGGTGCTTCGGCGAAAACCCCGCCGACCGAGCGGTGTGCCGCCGCGTGGATCGGACCAGACTCCACGGTCAAGCCCTCGGCTTCGATCGTCGCCAACAAGTCGCTCCAGCGCGTCCCGACTCGGACCCCGCATGTCAGATCGTCGGGGGCGAATCTCGAGACTCCCGAGAGTTGGCGCAGGGACACGCGGCGCACCGAATCGTCGACCGGCGCACCGAACCCCTCGCGGCTCGCGAACCCGACCGGAAGGCACGCTGCACCCCGAGCGTCGCAGTCACGCAAGAACTCGGCGAGTTCGTGTTCGCCTTCAACAACGAGGTGGTCCCGTGGTTCGAGCGGAACGATCCGTTCGGAGGCATCAGCGTGCACCGAGCACTCCCGGCGCCTTCGCGCTCGCGCCTTCCTTGCACGACGTGCCCGTCGGGATCGCCTTGTGCGGGTTGCACAGTGCTTTCGGATCGAAGCACGCCTTGACGCCGCGGAAGATCTCGATGTCGTGAGGGGCGAACATGAACTCCATGTGCTCGAGCTTCTCCGACCCGACACCGTGTTCGCCGCTGATGCTACCGCCCTCCCTGACGCAGAGCGCGAGGATCTCGCGTCCGGCTTCGAGCGCACGCGCACGCTGGATCGGATCTCGGCCGTCGAAGCTCAGATTGGGATGCAAGTTGCCATCACCCGCGTGGAAGACGTTGCTGAGGGTCACTTCGTGTGTGCGCCCGATCTCGCAGATCTCGCGCAGCACGCGTTCGAGTTTCGATCGCGGCACGACGCCATCGAGCACGTAGAGATCGGGGGCGAGGCGACCCATCGCGCCGAATGCACCCTTGCGTCCTTTCCAGAGGCGCGTGCGCTGTTCGGCGTCTTCGGTCGCTTCGAGCGTGAGCGGTGGCTCCTCGGCGAGGATCGCTTCGATGACCGCGGTGTCCGTGTCGACAGCGAGGCGACTGCCGTCGAGTTCGATCAAGAGGACGGCTCCCGCGTCCTGCGGATAACCGGCCGCGTAGACGCTCGCTTCGACGGCTCGGATCGTCAACTCGTCGAGGATCTCGAGTGCTGCAGGCACCACTCCTGAACCCACGATCCTGGAGACCGCGCGACACGCAGCGGACATGTCGCGGTAGGCCGCGAGCCAGGTTCGGATCTTCTCGGGCGCAGGCACGAGACGCAGCTCGAGTTCGGTGAGGATTCCGAAGGTGCCCTCGTGTCCCGTGACGAGCCCGAGTAGGTCGGCGCCGTCGCCCTCCTGCAGACGGCGAATGGTTCCGTCTGCAGTGACGATGGTGACGCCGACCACGTGATCGGTCGTCATGCCGTATTTGAAGCAATGAGGTCCGCCGCTGTTCTCCGCGACGTTGCCGCCGAGTGTGCAGGCTTTTTGGCTACTCGGATCGGGAGCGAAGCACAGGCCACTGTCCAAGATCGCCACACTCAGATCGAGATTGACGAGACCGGGCTGGACGACGGCGACGCGGTCGTCGGGATCGAAGCGCACGAACTCGCGCATGCCGGCGAGGGCGATCACGACGGTGGGTCGATCACCCGGCGTCGCGCCTCCCGACAGGCCCGTGCCAGCGCCGCGTGCGACGAAGGCGATTCCGTGCTCGTTGCAGAGCTTCACGATATCGCGGACGTCCTCGGTCGACCTCGGTACGACGATCGCGAGCGGCAGCCGTCGGTGCAGCGGGAAGCCATCACACTCGTAGGCGAGCTTCGATGCAGTATCGACAAGGACGCGGCCCTGCGGAAAGCGCCTGAGAAGGGAAGCCAAGAAGTCCATCGTCTGTGGGGAAGACTGCCACACTTCGCCGAGAACGCAAGCCGGCGCGGAGTGCCCGCAGCAAAAGCGCTTCAGACAACCCTGCTCCGATTCCGATCACGGCGGTAGTCCGCCTTCAGTGCCGAGCCAGTCTGGGTCGATCCGTCCCCCGTGCTGGTCGCGCTGTGGTGGATCGGTGCGGAGGCGGATGGTGAACAAGGAAATCGACAAGCGCACGCTCATCGTGTTCCTCGACGCGGTGACGAACAGCGAAGGTCGCTTGCGAGACTACCACCGTCACGTCCAAGGTTCCGGCCAGGAGCTCCCTGATCTCTTCCGCCGGCAGTATGCGGGCGTGCGGCGTCTCCGTGAGACCTTCCTGCGCATGAGCGAGGGGGCGCGCGCGGTCAATTCCATCGACCTGACCGAAGAGGACGCCAATCTGCTCGCGTCGTGCCTTGCCGATGCGCTTCCGGAGCTCGACAAGCGACTCAGCGGACGCGTCGCCGACGAGGAGGAGCGTGCATGGCTCATCGAGCAACGCGACCTCCTGATGAGCGAAGCCCGTTCTTTGATGAGCGAGCCGCTTCATGCGATTCTCGCGTTCGATGCGATGTCGCGCGTCACTCCGAGTGTTCGCACGTTGCAATCGCGAATCCCAACCGGGTCGTCGATGCCCTTCGGTCAGATTCGCTTGGGGTCGGGCTATCACGGTGATGAGCCGGAGCGCACTCACCCCGCGCAGAATCCGTACGGGTCGATGCCCGGCTTCGTCCCGGGAGCGTCCGAACCCGGACGGGACGAATATGGCGGTGAGCCCGGCTACGGCACACCAGGTGGATATGGTTCGCCGGGTTTCGGTGGTTCGGGTCCGGGCAACATGCCTCCGAACTACCCGCCACCTGGATACCCGCAGCCCGGGTATCCGCAACAGGCGCCGCGACCGGGTCCGGGCTACGGAGCGCCAGGCTACTCCCAACCGGGTTACGCGCAGTCGCCGACACCGTTTGGCGGCGGCTATGGCGGAGGCCCAGGCGGTGGAGTCGGTCCGGGTCGTGGAGGTCTCGGTGGGCCGGGAGTTCCAGGGATGCCTGGCCACAGTCCTGGCTACGATGGATCGAGCAGTGGATACGACTCGCCCGACGCGCGGCCGAGCGGACTCAACGTCGTGCGCAACGCCTTTCACCCGATGGACGTTGCGCGTCGGCCCGACAGCGCTTCTGCACACCCGAGTGCGCTCGCCCCCGAAATGCGACCGGTCGCGAGCGAGGCCCGCATCGAGTCCCCGCTCGACTTCCTCTTCGACCCCAACGTCGTGCGGGATCACCGCGTGCGGGCGCAGATCCGACTCGATCTTCGCGACCTGAGCCGCGCGGAGGCCGTCGACGATCACCGCATGATGCTCGTCCATCTGGGCTCGCTGCTCGAGGGCCTCCTTCTCGATCACGGCCTGCGGAATCGCAAGGAGCTGGGACTCGGCGAAGGTCCGGACATCTGGGACTATCACGCGCTCGCGGTCCAGGTGCTCGGGAGTGGGCTGTCGGCAGAACAAGAACCGGTGCTGGGGATCTTGCACGCTTGCCGTCGCCTGCTGCGACCGTCGTGTCAGATCGTGCACCCGATCGTCGTCACGCCCAAGATGGTCGCGGACTCGAAGGCGTTTCTCGAGTGGTCGCTCGCGCGACTCGGCTTCGTCGAGGGAGCGGACTCGCTCGAAGCTCCCTCAGCGCGGGGGAGTTCCGCCGCTCTCTGGCGCGCCACGAATCGCGGCAGCTGACCCACGCCTCACGACTCAGGTTCGAGAACCGCGACGACCGAGTTGCCAACGGAGCCGCCGCGTCGCCGCCGACGGGATCGGATTGCCGAGACGTGACGCGTTCGTGCACGGCAGATCGCTCGGGCCATCGATCGAGGCTTCGTCATGCAGTTCGTCGTGAGAATCGGAGAGTGCATCGTGGACGCCGTCCTCGGTCGGTGATTCATCGATGGCAGCGCGATGATGGGACCCGGTGCGCCATCTTCCATCGTCGCGCGGTCCCTCGTCATACTCGACGTCTTCGAAGGCCTGAGGCTCTGCGGTCCGGAGTTCGTCACGCGTGTGCAGGGTGTCGCGCAACTCGTCGTCCGCGACGTCGAGGGTGTCCAGGTCTTCACCTTCTTCGAACGCGAATGGTTCTGGCAACCGCTGTTCGGTCGCGTGGCGATCCAGTAGGAGGAGTCGCGTCAGTTCTGCGAGCCGAGCCCGGTCTTCGACGCCGAGCCCGCGTTCGATGTCGCGAAGCTGGAGCTGGTCGTGTCGCCGCAGGAGGCGATCGAAGTCACGGGCGCCGAGCTCGGGACCGCGACGCGCAACCTCGCGGCGTCGCGATTTGTAACACTCGTATTCGTCCCGCGAGGATCGTGGCATGCGTGCGCTTGCTGTGTTGTGCGGTGGTTTCGAACGGAGCTTCCGTCAGATCGCGGTTGTCCGAACGCAGCTCGTGTCGTACGTCTCGCGACCGCTCGACATCTTCGAAGATTCCTCTCGGTTCGGCAAGCGGTGTCTGCAACTTGCAAGCGACGTCACGTGCGGCGAGCATCACGCCTTCGGCGTCGTCAGAAAGGAGTGCAACGTCGATGACAGAAGAACGCATTCCTCGAACTTCGACACCGATGTCTGCCGACACACCACTACCGCAGGATCCAAAGGCCTTGCGCGAACTCCTCGTCGAGTGGTTCGCGCGGACGTCGACACCAGCGCGGCGCCGGTTGCTCGGGTTCGAGTACGAGTGCCTGCGTATTGCTCGTGCCGATGCCGCGGCAGCGCCGAGCCTCGGACCGGAGGGTCCCGATGACTTGCTGCGTTCGCTCGCGCGTCATGCGGTAGCGGCGCGCGGGCCCGAGGCTGGCGACAGCTTGCGTGAGCACGTCGAGAACGATCAGGTCACGGTGATCGAGATCGGTTCTTCGAACTTCTCGCTCGAGCCGGGTGGGCAGGTCGAGATCTCGCTCGCGCCGTACGAAGATCCGCTGGACGTCGCGAGCGAGATCGATGCGTTCGCCGCGATGATCCGTGACGAGGTCGAAGGCAGCCCGTACCGGGTCGTGTTCCTCGGGCACCAGCCACTCACCATGCCGCAAGCGATCGCCCTGCGGGCGAAGCCGCGCTACGAGGTCATGAACCGCCGTCTCGCGCAACGTGGCTCGCTCGGCATCCACATGATGCGTGCAACGGCCGGGATGCAGGTCACGCTCGACAGCCGCAGTGCAGACGATTGTGCGTCGCTCCTGCGCGCGGCGTTGATGTCGGCACCGATCATTACGGCGATTTACGCCAACTCGCCGCTCGTCGGTGGGCGCTCATCGGGTTACCTGTCCTACCGCGAGGCCGTCTGGTGGGACACGGACCCGACTCGTTGTGGGATCCCGGTGGCGTGCCTCGACGAGGACGCGGACCTCGGTGCCTACGTCGAATGGGCGCTCGATGCCGAGCCCTGGTTCGTTCGTCGGGATGGCGAACTGCGGGAGGTCACGGGTCATCGACGCTTCCGGGACATGCTCGGAACCGAGTGGGCGCCGACGCTCGATGACTTCTCGTTGCATTCCACGACGCTCTTCCCGTCGGCGCGATTGCGCGGCGGAGTCGAAGTGCGTTCGGCAGATTGTGTGCCGACGGAACTCGCGAAGACGTTCTGTGCGCTCTTCGCAGGACTCGCATACGACGAAAAGGCTCGTGACCTCGCTTCCAGGGTCCACGATCGTCGCGATGCCGAGGGTGTGCGCAAACTCCATGCGTGCGCTGCTCGTCACGGACTCGACGGTCGCTGCGGTTCGCTGCGCGTGCGCGCCGTTGCCGAAGCATTGGTCGATGTCGCCAAGGCCGGCCTCACGAGGCAGGTCGAAGAAGGACGCTTTTCTCGCGAAGTTCTCGAACTCCTCGAGCCACTCGAAGAGCTGGTCCGGACCGGGGTCGCTCCGGCTCGAGAGTTGCTCGATCGATACGAGGCCGGGGTCGAAGCCGGAATGTCCGAGGAGGACGCCATCGTGCGTGCGACGTCTCTCGCATGAGGATCTTCGCGATCAGCGACCTGCATCTGTCCTTCGGCAGCGACAAGCCAATGGACATCTTCGGGGATCATTGGACGGACCATGCGTCTCGCGTCGAATCCAACTGGCGCGCTCGCGTGACCGACGACGATTGGGTCCTGATGGGAGGCGATCTTTCGTGGGCCAGCACGCTCGAAGAAGTCGCACCGGACCTCGCCTTCGTCGAGTCGCTCCCGGGTCAGAAGTTGATGATCAAGGGCAACCATGCGCACTGGTGGAGCGGCAAGGCGAAGGTCGAGCGGATCCTTCCGCCTTCGATTCGCATCCTGCAGAACGACAGTCACTTGCTGCCGGACGGGACCTGCGTCGTCGGCACGCGAGGTTGGAACCCTCCTGGGCGCACCGACAACCCCAATGCGCGCTACTCGGACAGCGATCGCAAGATCTACGAACGTGAGATCGGTCGCTTGAAGCTCTCGATCGACCACGCGAAGCGCCATCGTTACGACCGGCTATGGGCTCTCATCCACTATCCGCCGCTCTACTCGTTCGGGCTCGTGACGGATTTCGTTCCCGTTCTCGAAGAGGCGGGGGTCGAACTCTGCATCTACGGGCATCTGCACGGCCGTGACCTCAAGTCGGGCTTCGAAGGGCGACGCGGTGGCATCGACTACCACATGGTCTCGGTCGACCACGTCGACATGACGCCGCAACTGCTGCGCTCGACGGACGCCTGACGGCGCTGTTCGTGCAGCGCGATCGCGCTCGCCTTGCAACCGGGGTATGATCGCTGTATCACGATACAGTGATGGAAGACCTGACCTCGATCACCGATCACTTGCGCTTGCTCGGAGATCCGACGCGGCTGCGCGTGCTCCACCTACTCAAGCTCGAGGAGCTGACCGTCGGGGAGCTCGCCGCGAGCTTGTCCCAGGGGCAGTCGACCATCTCGGCGCACCTCGCACGCTTGCGCGACGCTGGTCTCGTGCTCGATCGACGTGACGGGACGCGCGCGTACTATCGATGGAATGCGATTGCTGCCGAATCGGATGGTCCTGGCTTTTGGGATCTCTGTGACGGACGCCTGAGCGGCGACTCGACGTTGGCCGCCGACCGAGATCGTATGGAACAAGTCGTCCTCGCCCGCCAGCAAGGATCGTGGCTCGATCGTGCTGCCGGGTCCCTCGACCGTCGATACGTGCCGGGTCGCAGCTTCGAGAGTCTCGCGCTCGCGTTCGCGAGCCTCTTGGATCTCGGCGATTGCATCGACATGGGTTCCGGTGACGGAGCGCTGCTCGAGTGGTTGGTCCCTGCATCGAAGAGTCTCGTTTGTCTCGACAATCACGCCGGGATGGTGGAGTCGGGTCAGCAGCGCATCGCGGCTGGCAAATACGAGACAGCGAAGTTCTTGCTCGGCGACATGCACGATCCGCCGCTCGAACCGTCTTCGGCGGACACGGTGCTCTTCGTGCAGAGTCTGCAGTATGCGGCGAAGCCTGCGCTCGCGATCGCAGCCGCTGCTCGCATCCTTCGTTCCGGCGGTCGCTGCCTCGTGTTGACGCTCGGTCCACACGGGGATCGACGAATCTCGAGTGACTACGGACATATTCACGGCGGCTTCGCCGTGCCCAAGCTACGAAAACTCCTTCAGAGCGCCGATCTGGAGGTCGTGCGCTGTGATCGTGTCGGGCACGACAGTCGATCACCACAACTACCGATCGTTCTGGCGGTCGCACACCGTCCGTGAGGGACGCAGAGGCTTTCTTCGAGAATCCACGTATGACGAATCAACGCGGCGTTCCAAGTGCATTCAGGCCCAAAGAGCGGATCCAGCGCTTCCCTGTCCTCCGCGCGATGAGCGAACGCGTCCTCGTGTGGGACGGCGCAATGGGCACCATGATCCAAGAGGCGGATCTCACCCTCGAAGACTTCGACGGCAAGGACGGCTGCAACGAGCTGCTCTGCGTCACACGACCCGATGTCATTGCCGACATTCATCGGCACTACTTCGCGTCGGGCGCGGACATCGTCGAGACCAACAGCTTCGGATCGACGTCGCTCGTGCTCGCAGAGTACGACCTCCAAGATCGAGCGTTCGAGCTCAACGAAGCAGCAGCGAGGATCGCTCGAACGGTCGCGGACGAGATGTCGACCGACGAGCGTCCACGATTCGTGGCCGGCTCGATGGGGCCTACGACGCGCCTCGTCACGCTCGGGCACGTCGACTACGACGATTTGCACGCGTTCTACCAAGAACAAGCGCGCGGATTGATCCGAGGCGGCGTCGACCTCTTGCAGATCGAGACCTGTCAGGACTTGTTGCAGATCAAGTGCGCAGTCGCCGCGTCGCGGGAGGCGATGGAGATCGAAGGGCGCGAAGTCCCGATCCTCGTGACGATCACCGTCGAAACGACGGGCACGATGCTCGTCGGCAGTGACGTCGGAGCCGCATTGGCCACGATCGAGGCCTTGCCCGTCGACATCGTCGGTCTCAACTGTGCGACAGGACCGGATCTCATGCAGGAGCACGTACGCTTCCTCGGCGAGCGTTCGACCCGCATGGTCGCCGTGCTGCCCAATGCCGGCTTGCCGCGAAACGTGGACGGGCGCACGGTCTACGACCTCGTTCCCGCGGAACTCGCTGCGTTCCATCGGCGCTTCGTGCTCGAGTATGGAGTGACCGCCGTCGGAGGCTGTTGCGGCACGACGCCAGCGCACATCGAAGCCATCGCCAAGTCCGTGCGAGGATTGCAACCGCGCGAGCGTCCTGACGCGATCGAACCCGAGATCGCATCGCTCTACAGCGCGGTGCCGCTCGATCAGGACAGCGGTCCGCTGATCATCGGAGAGCGCACGAACGCGAACGGCTCGAGGCTCTTCCGTGAGCAGCTACTCGAAGAGGATTGGGATGCCCTCGTCGAGATCGGGAAGGGCGAGTCCAAGGAGGGGGCGCACGCGCTCGACGTTTGCACGGCATATGTCGGACGTGACGAAGTCCGCGACATGAGCGAGGTCGTGTCTCGCTTCGTGACCCAGGTCCCTTGTCCGATCGTGGTCGACTCGACGCAGCTCGATGTCCTCGAGTCTGCGCTCAAGCTGATCGGCGGTCGACCGGTGATCAACTCGATCAACCTCGAGGACGGGGAGTCGAAGGCCGACGAGATCTGCCGCCTCGCTCGTCACTTCGGCTGCGCGATGATCGCGCTCACGATCGACGAAGAGGGCATGGCGAAGACCAAGGAGCGCAAGCTCGAGGTTGCCAAGCGCATCCATGACATCGTTACGAAGCGTCACGGACTGCCGAGCGAGTGTCTGCTCTTCGACCCGTTGACGTTCACGATCGCTTCTGGCGACGAAGACAGTCGCGATGCTGCGATCCAGACACTCGAGGGTTTGCGAGCGATCAAAGAAGCGCTCGCTGGCGTGCGAACGCTCCTCGGCTTGTCGAACGTCTCGTTCGGCCTCAAGCCGTATCCACGTCGTGTGCTCAACTCGGTGTTCCTCGGTGAAGCACGGGAGCACGGCCTCGATGCAGCCATCATGAACGGCGGCAAGATCATCCCGCTGCACACCCTCGACGACGACGACCTGAAGGTGACTCGCGATCTGATCTACGATCGGCGCGACGGGGACTACGATCCGTTGTTCGCGTTCATAGATCGCTTCGCTGGCCGCAAGTCTCGAGACACCGCAGGTGCGGACGAGATGAGCCTGTCAGTCGAAGAGCGACTCAAGAACCGCATCATCGACGGCAATCGCACCAATCTCGAACCGCACCTCGCGGAGGCGATGAAGACCCACAAGCCGCTGGACATCATCAACACGATTCTCCTCGACGGAATGAAGGTCGTCGGCGAGCTCTTCGGTTCGGGTCAAATGCAGTTGCCCTTCGTCTTGCAGTCGGCGGAGACGATGAAAGCGGCCGTGAAGTACCTAGAGCCCCATATGGAGAAGGTCGAGGGTGCGACGAAGGGCACGATGGTCATCGCGACGGTTCGCGGGGACGTGCACGACATCGGCAAGAACCTCGTCGACATCATCCTGTCCAACAACGGTTACACCGTCGTCAATCTGGGCATCAAACAACCGCTCGAGAACATTCTCGAAGCGTGTGACAAACACAAAGCCGACGTGATCGGGATGAGTGGGCTTCTCGTCAAATCCACTGTCGTCATGAAGGAGAACCTCGAGCTGATGGCCGAGAAGGGCATCACGGTTCCTGTCGTGTGCGGTGGTGCCGCGCTCAATCGCGGCTACGTCGAGAAGGATCTGCGCGACGCGTATGCGCCGGGCAAGGTCTACTACGGTCGCGATGCGTTCACGGGTTTGCACCTGATGGACGAACTCTGCGGTACGACGATGACCAAGACGTTGACGGCCGAGACATCGCATCGCGTCGTTCGCCATGAGACGCGGGCCGAGCGTGAAGCGCGCCTCAGTGGCGCGTTCGACGAGTACGTCGAACCTACGGTCGCTCGCGTCGACGCCGTGCCCGAACCGCCGTTCTGGGGACAACACGTCGTGCCGCGTGACGAACTCGATCTAGGCACGATCCTGCGCTACATCAACAAAACCGCGCTCTTCCGCGGGCAGTGGCAATACAAGCGCGGCCGCAAGAGTGCGGAGGAGTTCGAAGCGCAGCTTCGCGATGTCGTCACGCCCAAGTTCGAGCAGTGGGCTGCACGCGCGATTGCGGACAAGATGCTCGAGCCGGGAGTCGTGCACGGATACTGGCCGTGCAACGCGGACAAGAACGACGTGGTCGTCTTCGATGCAGAGGACCACGATCGTGAGATCGCGCGCTTCCGCTTTCCACGCCAGCCGAAGAAGGGACGGCTTTGTCTCGCCGATTTCTTCCTGCCGCTCGAATCGGGGAAGCGCGATGTTGCGGCGTTCCAAGTCGTGACGATGGGTGAGGTCGCCTCGAAGCACTGCACCGCCTTGTTCGAGCAAGATCGGTACGACGAGTACCTCCACTTCTACGGCTTGAGCGTCGAGGCGGCCGAAGCGCTCGCCGAGTATTGGCACAAGCGCGTTCGGCAGCAGCTCTCGATCTCCGGAGACGACGCGCTCGAGCTCGACAAGCTGTTCGCGCAGGGGTATCGCGGCAGCCGCTTCAGCTTTGGGTATCCGGCGTGCCCCGTGCTTCAGGATCAAGTAAGGCTCTTCAGCTTTCTCGATGCGCGCGCGATCGGAGTGTCGTTGACGGATGAGTGGCAATTGGTCCCGGAACAGTCGACGAGCGCGATCATCTGTCACCACCCCGAGGCTCGCTATTTCAACGTTGGCGTGGGGGCGTGAGTCGCGACACCGGCCGGAGGTCGCGAGCAACGCACCGCAGTGGCGTTCGGGGCCGCCTCGCGACTCTTCAGGGCCCCCGACTTTTCGTTAGATTCGGCGTCACGCGCGGACTGCATGTGTCGCTGTTTCCAGGTTGTGCGGTTTGTGTCCGAGGTCGCAGACCACGGGCCGCACGGCACAGAAACAGTCGCCTCGCCGGCGCGTTCCTCTCATGAATCCGAATCGATCTCTTCTCCCGGGGCTCGCCTTGTGCAGCCTCGCCTGGCTCGCACCGAGCCGCGCGCTCAGCGCGCAAGAAATCCAGGTGCACGAAGTGCACCACGGCGTCGTTCCTGTCGGCGGCGTGATGACAGCCGATGACCTGACGAAGCCCTTCCTCCCCGCAGCTCCTCAACCCAAAGTCGAGCCGAAGCACGGGGACTCTCCACATATCCAAGGTCCGTTGACTCCGCCGGTCAACAGCCCCGAGACACCGGCACCCGTCGACGCCGTCGGACCCACCGTGCTGGCTCCGGTCATCCGTCGCAATGCGGCGGTGACGTTCACGAGTCAGTCCAGGTCGACCGTGAGCGAGCCGACCTGTGCTCAGTGGAACAACACGCTCCTCTACACGCACAACTGGGACGCCGCCGTGTCGACCAACGGTGGCACCGCGTGGACTCGCCGAGATCCGCGTGCTTTCTCCTCGATCGACGGTGGCTTCTGCTGCGATCAGTTCGCGGTCTACGCGCCCGAGTCCGGTAAGGAGATCTGCGCGTGGCTGTTGCAGTACGTCTACAGCACGTCGACGCAGAAGAACACGCAGCGCGTCGTGATCTACAACACCGAGGACAAGATGCGTAGCGGTACTTCGTACTGGTACGACTTCAACGCCGGCATGTTCGGGTTCGCCGCCACGCACTGGCTCGACTTCCCGCACATGATCACGACGGCAAACTACCTGTACATGACGACGAACGTCTTCAAGTACGTCAACAGCACGACGAGCACCTATGCGGGTTCGGTCTGCTGGCGCGTCAGCCTTGCGCAGCTCAAGGCCGGTGGAACCGTCAACTACAGTTACTTGCGGCGCACGAGCGGCGGCGCGACTTGGCGTTTGGCCGAGGGTTCGCGCACGACGACCTACTGGTGGCAGCTCGAGAACACTTCGACGGGTCGCCTCTACTCGTGGCCCGACAGCGGAACCCTGACCAGCAAGACGATCGGAGTCAGCTCGTTCACGTACATCTCGAACGGTGTGTGCCTCGACAAGAGCGGTCGGAACTACCTCGGTCGTGCGAGCACGCGCCCTCTGGCCGGCTGGGTCGGCAAGGGTGTCATTGGATTCGGCTGGACGTGCGGCCCGAGGAGTGGGCGCCCAATGGCGTACACGCGCTTCGTGCGTATTTCCCAGAGCACGCTCAACAAGCTGTCCGACAACGACGTCTGGAACTCGTCGGGTTGCTGGAGCTATCCGGCCACCGCGATCAACTCGCGCGGCGACGTCGGTGGTGTCATCTCGTACGGACAGAGCGATCGCTATCCGGGTGTCGCGTGCTGGATCACGGACCCCACCGATACCGGACTCGTGGCCAACAGCGTGTACTTCGCCAGTGGCACAGGTGGTCCGAGCCGCAACGCTTGGGGTGACTACATGAGCGTCGCACGCCATCCGAAGTATCCCAACTCGTGGATCGCGACCGGCATGGCGATGAACTCGACGACGGGAGCAGACAGCAATCAGATTCCTCGCTACGTGTGGTTCGGCCGTTCTGGCGACATGGCGGTTCGTCCCGACCTCACGCCGACGACGCTGACGTCGTCGACGACGAGCCTCAATCCGCTGTCCACGATCACGGTGACCTCGACGATCCTCAACGACGGCGAGGGTTCGAGTGCTTCGAGCGGTACGGTCGGCTTCTACCTGTCGACCAACAGCATCATCTCGACCGGAGACACGCTGCTCGGTTCGGTTTCGCTCGTCGCTCAGGCGGCGCACGCTTCGCGGAGCTACTCTCGGACGGTCACGGTGCCCGCGAGCGCGACTCCGGGAACGTGCTACCTCGGCGTCTACGCCGACCACACGGCGGCTCAGGCCGAAGAGAACGAAGGTAACAACACGCGTGCTCTCGCGGTCACGTGCCGCACGCCGATCGCGGACCTCCAGGTCGGCGCGTTCCAGGCTTCGCCGACGACCTTCCGCCGTGGCGCGACCGTCGCGGTGCAAGCGATCGTGCGCAACGCCGGCAACCTCGCGTCGCCGACATGCAGCTCCGGCTTCTTCTTGTCGACCGATTCGGTCATCACGACCTCGGATACGCTGCTCCGTAGCTGGACGACTCCGGCGATCGCCGCGCTCTCGAGCGCACCGAACTACGTGAGTTCGGTCGTCATCCCGGTGACGTCACCGATCGGCACGTGCTACCTCGGCGCCTACGCGGACCGCACGAACGTGGTCACGGAGAGCTCCGATGCCAACAACTACCGTGCACAGCAGGTCGTCTGCCAGGACGGAACGCCGGACTTGACGATCTCGGCGATCACCGCGGGAACGACCGGTACGGGCGGTGGCTCGATCAGTGTCCGGGTCGTCACTGCGAACACGGGGACGGGCATCGCGCCGACCTCGACGACCGGTGTGCTCCTGTCGGCCAACACGACGATCTCGAGTTCCGACGATCTGCTCGGCGTCTACTCCGTCGCTTCGCTCAACCCCAACGCGTCGTCGACTCGCACCGCGAGCTACACGCTGCCGCGTTGCTACACGAGTAGCACGGCCTACATGGGCGGTTGGGCGGACGTGTCGGGCACGATCACCGAACTCTCGGAATCGAACAACACGCGTGCATCGGCAGCCGTCGTTTTCACTCCGTACAACGGTTCGGGTCGCTACGTCGAGTGGGACGGTGCTGTCGGCACCGCCGCGCTCAGCCCCTACGGCGCTGCCAACTTCACGCTCGTCGCTGGGCCGAGAACGGCTGGCATGTGCGTCGTCGCTCCCCAGAACATCGGGGACTGGCACCTCTTGCTCTGGAGCGGCAATCCGTACCCGAACCTGACCGTCGACGCGTTGACGAACCTCGGCCTCGGCCTGATCAACGGTCCGATCTGCCCGGGTTACCTCTCGCGGATTCCGACGTCGGGCCGCACGTTCCCGGCGACGAACCTGCCGGCGGTGAAGGGCATCGGTTTGCTTCGTCTCTACGTCCACAGTGCGTGGTTCGACGGAGCGTTCACGACGTTCAAGGGCTTCGGCAGCAACTCGGCCGCCGCGTCGGTCGGTAGCTAGAACCCGTTCGGCGACTCTGTCGCCTGGATTGCTTGCCGGGGTTCGCGCGTGCGAACCCCGGTTTCTACGTACCCCCAACCCGATCCGCGTACGCCAACTGCTACGATCCTCCTCGCATGAATCTCGAACACCGCATCGAACGTCTCGAGCGCGCTAACGCCCGACTTCGGCGAGTCGTCGCGCTTCTCGTCGTCTTGTCCGTCTCTTGGCCTCTGCTCTCGGCGATCTCGGCACGAACGACTCGTGACGATGTCGTGAGAATCGCGGCTCCCGACGGGTCCGAACTTCGGCTCGAGCACCGTGCAGGCGAGGGGCTCGGCCTGTTCCTCCTCGACAAGTCCGGTGAGATTCGTGGGCGCCTGGCACTCGTGGATGCGCAGCCTCGACTCGAGATCGGTGGACCGAAGGACAAGGCCTTTGCTGCGATCGAAGCCACGGAGCAAGGGGCAGCGGTCGGTGTCTGCCAGGGCGATGCGTGGCGCGTGCGCCACGAAGTCATGGGTGGTGTGCCGCGTTCCAGTCTGTTCGACGGCGCGAACGTCGAGCGCGTCCGCATCGGTGTGTTCAAGGACGAACCGGTCGTGACCCTGCGAGATCCGGAAGGCAACGATCGCGCGTGGATGGTCGTCGAGCGTGGTCCGCACGCGTCCGTTGCCGTTCGCGGTTCGGGCCGTTCCGAGGTCGCGCTGCACGCGCGAGCGAACGACCCGTGCGGCATCGGTCTGCGGTCGGCCAATGGCAAGATGAAGGTCGGGATCGTCGGCGACGACGCCTACGGTCAGATGTTCGTCTACGGCCCCGACGAGATGAGTCGTGTCGTTACCGAAGCGCGCGAAGGGCGGCAGGTCCTCGAGGTCTTCGATGGAAAGAACCGCAAGCGTGCCATCCTCGGTGTCGAGGACGACCGTGCGCGCGCCGTTCTGCAGGACCGATCCGGTGCGATCTTCGAAGATCGTTCGGAAGGACCGAGCGAAGCGGTTCGCAAGGATGGCGAAACGGACGCGCCGTCCACGGGTAGCGGTAAGGTCGAACCGAAAGCCGAACGGAAAGACGGCTGAGCCCACATGGTCTCCGACTTCTACTGCGACGAAGTGTTGTCCGGGAAGACCTCCGTCGAGGTCGTCGAAGAGACGATCGACGTCGTCGCCTACAAACACACGAAGCCATTCTGGCCGGTGCACATCGTCGTCGTGCCCAAGCGGCACGTGCCGAGTTTGATCGACCTCGGTGGCGAAGACGAACGGCTCCTGCATGCCGTTCTCGAAGTGGTACGCAAGGTCGCGGCACGAGTTCAGGCGCAGTACGGTGCAGCACGGGTGTTGACGAACCTCGGCGAATACCAGGACAGCAAACACCTGCACTTCCATGTCAACTTCGGGGAGCCACGCGCATGACGGTCCTCATCGACGAAGCACTCGTGGCGGCAGCCGCGGACGGTGATCGGGATACGGTTCGCGATCTGCTCCAGCGCGGTTCGCCGCCGGACGCACGCAACGACAAGGGGCAGAGTGCGCTATCGATGGCCGCCTCTCGAAACCATGCGGAGGTCGTGCAAGTGCTCTTGGATCACGGTGCCGATCCCGACGGAGCGGGAGCGGATCCGTCGCCGGCGCGCGCGGCGTGCATCATGATGGCGGCGGATGCCCTGCGCACGCTGCTCGCCGCCGGTGCCGATCCCGAGAGCCGTCACACGGACGGACAGAGCCTGCTCAACGGGGTCTTCCTCGCGGAGGGCACGGTGCGTGACCGTGGCTTCCTCGAGCTCGCGAAGATGCTGATCGACGCAGGCGCATCGATCGACTCCGCGGATGGCGATGGAGCGACGCCGCTGACGCGCGCGGTCGTGCTCGGTCGTCCGGAATCGGTGCGTTGGCTCCTCGATCGTGGTGCCGACCCGGACAAGGGCGGTTCGCAGGGTCTGTCCCTGCTCGAGATCGCGAAGTCGCGCAAGCAGACCGAAATCGTCCGCTTGTTGACTGCCGCTTCGCGGTGAGTTTCAGCCGCGCCGACGTTCCATTTGCGCGGCGGCTTGGATCAGTTCCATGCGACCGTTGCGTTGCACGATCTCGCCCTCGATACGGTCCCCCGTCTCGAGCAAGAACGGATTGAGGCCGACCACATGAGGCAAGTAGGCGAAAACGTCTTCGCTACTACCTTGGCATCGGAACAAGGCCACGTGACGATCAGGGCTCACGGACGTGCAAACCAACTCGACGGAAGTCATGCGATTCACCATCGGCACAGCTCAGCGTACGCTTGATCGACGAGCTGTCCTGGCGATGGCATTGTCCCTCCCCGCGTTGCTCGCCTGTGGTGGAATGCGTCACATCGCCGGAACGAAGTCCCTGCGCGCCCCGCAACCGACCGTCGATGAGCTCGAGTGGGCGATTCGAGCCCATGGCATCAAGACGATCATCTGCTTGCGCGCTCCCGCTGCCGGCCAACCTTGGTACGACGCCGAGGTTGCGGCGTGTGCGCGCTTGGGTGTCCGGCACGTCGCTCTCGGCTGGAGCGCGCTCGGAACCGACGACGACCGCATCGAGGCGTTCATCGACGTGCTGAATACCTGCGACGGACCGGTCCTACTGCACTGCCGCAGCGGGCATGACCGGACGTCCCTGGCGGCAGCGATCTACCGGCGAGTCGTGCTCGGCCACGACCCCGAGGATGCGGACGACGAGCTGGACTTCGTGCCTCACGGTCACGTCCCGCTCTTCGGATACGAAGCGATGGACGACGCCTGGCAGCGCTTCCTCGCGCGCGAGAACGCCGCCGCCGCGCGCTGACGAGCCCGCTGACCAAGTCAAGTCGCAGCGACTCAGCGAATGCGGAACGCGCGGAGCTCCTCGAGACGCAGCGAGCCGGAAGCGACGTTCGCGCCCTGGAGCCACAGGTCGATTCCCTTGAGCGTCGGATTGCTCGGAATCGGTAGGCGAAGCTCCGCGCGGCCCGTCGTCAGGACCGCTGCGGCGAGTACGGAGATGCCGCCCGTCAGGTCGAGTCGCAACACACCGTAGGGAGCGATCGGTACGACGGTAGGTGCGGTGCCGAGGAAGGCGATGCCGACGCTCGTCGCCGGGCCTTCGAAACCGATGCGTAGTTCGCCGCCAGGCGTCGCGGTTCCGCTCGTGACGAAGTGATCCGTGTCCCCGGCGCGGCCATGGCGCTCGTTGGCGCCGAGGTAACCCTTCCAGAGGACCTGCGGCGTCGTGGTCGGGCCGGGGAGTTCGTAGAGGTAGATCGTGTCGGTGCCGACGTTGGTCGTCGTGTTGCGGTCTCGCACGAGCACGCCGATCTCGAGGTCGCCGTCCCCGTCGACGTCCCCGATCGTCGCACCATTGAGATACGTGAACCCCGGCGTACGGAGCGGGAAGCCGGCCACCGACTTCCCCGCCTTGTCGTAGCAGTCGAGGTAGCCCTGGTTGTTGTTCATCGCGCTCGAATCGACGAAGAACTCGACGCTTCCATCACCGTCGATGTCCGCGACGGTGAGTGGCGCTTGACCGCCGCCGGTCTTCACGACCGGGAAACCGGTCTTGACCGTCCCCGAAGCATCCCAGGCCCAGATGGCTGCCGCATTGGAGATCTGGGTATCGCGGCCGGCGAGCACGTCGAGCTTTCCGTCGCCATCGATGTCGGCAATCGTCGGTGCGCAATAGCTCCAGGTGCCGCCGAAGGACTGTGGCCAACCGCCGAGGAGATTGCCGCTCGCATCGAACATGTAGCAACCCGAGCCGGTCTTGTGCGTGCAGACGACGATCTCGAGCTTGGAGTCGCCGCGCAGGTCCGCGATCGCGGGAGATTGGTACGAGAAGTTGGCCGCGTGCTTCGTCGCCATCGCGTACGGCCATCCCGTCTCGATCGTGCCGTCGCTCTGGATGCAATACAGGGAGTTGTAGCTGGCGACGACGATCTCGAGCTTGCCGTCCGCATCCACGTCCGCGACCGCCGCACTCGTTGCGGGCACGTGATCGAGAGCCACGGGCCACGCACCGGGGAACGCCGACCCGTCGTGGCGGAACACGTGCACCTTGCCGATCGGATACGCGCGCTCGAGGGCGATGATCTCGAGCTTGCCGTCACCATCGAGATCGGCACACGTTGCGGCTTGCGAAACGATGTTGTTGTTGAGGTTCTTGGGCCAACCCGGCATCGCGGTACCATCGTCCCTGAAGACGTAGAGGCGTCCACCGCTCGTCAGTCCGCGAGTCGTCTGCACGATCTCGAACCGTCCATCGCCGTCGAGGTCCGCGACCGTCGGGACGTACTGCGCCATGCCGATCGTGGTTTGCGGCCAGCCTTTCTGGACCGTTCCGTCATGGCGCCAGACATAGACGGTGCCCGTGCTGTTGTCCGCGTTGCAGTAGGCGCAGACGATCTCCTTCTTGCCATCCCCGTCGAGATCTTCGAAGCAGAGCCCGCGCGCGGTCGCGAAGTTGTAGCTCGTCGTGATCGGCTTCGGCCAGCCGCTGACCAGGACCGGTGGCTGGGCCTCGGGGTCCACACGGTCTTCGATGGCGTGCTCGATCGCCGAAACCCGATACGCACCGGGAACCGCGGATGCCATATCGGTGATCGTGGCTCGCGAACCCTGCCATGGAAGGAAGCCGGACGCGAGCACGGGGAGGACGAGCGGGAGTGTCGTGAGCATGCCCCGACGATAGCGGTCGGGTCGCGCTCGTGTTGCCCGCGATCGATACGGATCACCGGCCGTTCATCGTTCTTTGAGCACCATGTCTATGCACAATGCGGCGGCGAGCAAGAGTGGACCCGTGCCGACGGGGTCGACCGAATCGGCGAGTGCGACGACATAGTTGTCCGCGCTCGTGAAGAGTTCTTTTCCGACCCCCGCCCATTTCTTGGTCACGGTGCCGAGGTTCGCTCCGGACTCGTCCACGAACGTGAAGTTCCATCCGATGAAGTTGCCCTTGAGGTCCGCGACCTTGCGTTCGTCGGCATCGAAGAGCTCGAACCTGCCACCGATGGACAACAGGCGCTGCTTGAACGTCCCGATGAGCGAGCCTTGGGGATCGAGCACTCGGATGCGCGAGCGCAAGAACGTGATCCCGCGCTCGATCACGAGCACGGTGTTCTGGTTCGCGTCCTTGAGGTCGATCTCGAAGGGAAGCAAATTCTTGTGGACGACCAGCTTGAGCGCCTTGCGCATCGCGGAGGCGTTCTCGACCGCACTCGCGAGGAAGGTGCCGTCCGTGGCATCGAAGATGTCGAAGGCCTCGTGGAGCTTGGCGAGGCCGATGCGTTCGCGCACCAGATACGTACGTTTGTCGAGCATGGATTCGAATACAGAAGTAGCGGGAATCGAGTCGTCTTGCAGAACATCGCTCAGCCGGGAGGCCAGGCGAGTTCGCGTCCTCCGAGTACGTGCACGTGGAGGTGCATCACTTCTTGGCCGCCGTGGCGACCGTCGTTGATGACGGTTCGAAAGCCATCGTTCGCGAAGCCCTCTTGGCGAGCGATCTCGCCCGCGACGAACAAGAGGTGCCCGAGAAGGGTTCGATCTTCTTCGCGCGCTGTGGACAGCTTGGGAAGGTGACGCTTGGGAATGATCAAGATGTGATGCGGAGCTTTGGGCGCGATGTCACGGAATGCCAGGCAGTGGATATCGTCCCAGACGACGTCGGCCGGAACCTCGCCGCGCAGGATCTTGCCGAAGATCGTCGGATTGTCGTTGTCCGTCATGCCGGCGAGGATACCCGCGAGCTGCGCGCATGATGTGGGTAAGATCCCTCCGGATGCGAGTCGTCGTGACAGGAGGGACGGGGTTCGTCGGGCGGGACGTCGTGGACGCATTGCTCGCGAGGGACGACGACGTGACGGTCGTCACGCGGGATGCATCGCGCATGCCGCAGTCGATCCAAGGCCGCGTTGCGACATGCACGTGGAACGAACTCGATCTCGACGGAGTCGATGCGGTCGTGCATCTCGCTGGTGAGAACCTCTTCGCAAGGCGTTGGTCGAAGGCGCAGAAGCAGCGCATCCTGTCGAGTCGGGTGGACTCGAGCCAGAAGCTCCTCGAAGCGATCCAGCGCGCTGCGCAGTGCCCGCGCGTGCTCGTGCACGCTTCCGCAATCGGCTACTACGGACCGAAAGTCGGAGCGGAGCAGGACGACGAGGTCGACGAGAGTTCACCGCCGGGGTCGGACTTCCTCGCCGAAGTTTGTGTCGCGTGGGAGGCCGCGTGTGCGGGGGGGCGTGACCTCGGACTTCGCGTCGTGCCCCTGCGTCTGGGCATCGTGCTCGGCGAGGCGGGCGGCGCACTGCAGGAGATGAAGACGCCGTTCCTGTTCTTCGTCGGTGGACCGATCGGTGACGGGAAGCAATGGATGTCTTGGGTGCATTTGCGCGACGTGTCTCGAATGGCGCTCCTCGCGATCGACGACGAGCGCTGCATTGGGCCGCTCAACGTCGTGGCCCCGCACCCCGTTCGGATGAACACGTTCGCCAAAGCACTCGGTCGCGCGATGATGCGGCCGTCGTGGCTCAGAGTTCCACGCTTCGCGATTCGGCTCTTGGTCGGCGAGGCCGCATGCACGATCGTCGAAGGTCAGCGAGTCGTGCCGCGCCGGGCCCGCGAACTCGGCTACGGTTTCGAGTATGCCGAAGTCGCCGAGGCGCTCACGGACATCCTGCGTTCGGACCCCGACGCCTGATCAAGGAGACGCTGACCAGGAGACGCCGCTCAGGAGACAGCGGCTTCCTCGTGCTCGACTCGAATCACGTCGACCGGGCAATCCGCGGCCGCGAGGTGGATGTCTTCTTCGAGGTTCGTGAAGTGCGCTTGGGCGTCCGGCCGAACGACGCAATCCTCGCCGTCTTCGACAAGGAAGACGTCCGGCGCCAGATCCTGGCAGAGGCTGCACGAAATGCAGCCGTCGTCGATCCAAACCTTCGAGATCTTCATGAGTTTCGGGTTGGTGCCCGCAGTCGAGTATCGCCGAACAGAGCGCTGCTGCAACAGGTAGCGACTGGTTCGCCCATTCTCGTCTGCTACCGTCTTCGGCACGCGATGAGCCACCTGCGGATACCTTCTGGGCCTTTCTCGAAGGGTCCGCAACCTGTCTGAAAAGGACGCCAGGAGTACCGGTGACATGAGTACCGAGGACGCACCCTCGAAGGTCCGCTACCGAAAGGACGGCAAGATCGCGATCTTGACGCTCGAGGACCCTCCCGCCAACTGCTACAGCCACGCGATGATGCGGGACCTCGACAGCGCGATCCTCGACGCGCGCTTCGACGCCCAAGTCGAGGTCCTCGTCCTCGCGAGCGCAGGAACCAAGTTCTTCTGCGCGGGCGCCGACATCGGCATGCTCGAAAACGCCGATCCGGTTTTCAAATACTACTTCTGCCTGCACGCGAACGAGACGCTGCTGCGGCTCGAGCACACCCCGAAGCTCGTGATCGCGGCACTTCAGGGGCATTGCGTCGGAGGTGGTCTCGAGGTCGCGCTCGCCTGCGACTTGCGAATCGGCTGTCGAGGTTCGGGCAAGGTCGGTTTGCCCGAGGTCGCTCTCGGCGTGCTGCCCGGCACCGGTGGTACCCAGCGTCTCACTCGGCTCGTCGGCAAGGACAAGGCCATTCCGTTGATGGCGACCGGGGACAACTTCGACTACGAGTGCGCGCTCGATCTCGGCATCGTGCACGAACTGTTCGATGCAGAACGCGATGGTCTGAGTTTCGAAGAGCAGGTCCTCGAGTATGCCCGTCGATTCACGACGCCGCGCAAGGCCGCGATGTCGGTCGGGCACATCAAGCGTGCGTGTCAGGGCGGCGACGGGCTCCCGTTGGAGCAGGGCCTCGCTCTCGAGCGCGAGCTCCAAGCGAAGCTCTTCGCGAGCGCGGATGCCAAGGAAGGGCTGTCTGCCTACCTCGAGAAGCGCGCGCCGAACTTTCGTGGTCGTTGAACCGAGGCTGCACCGATGCGAGCGATCCGAGTAGCGCGCCACGGAGATCTCGATGCGCTCGAACTCGTCGATGTAGACGAGCCGCGACCAGGGCCTCACGAGGTCCTCGTCGAGATGACTGCCGTCGCGCTCAATCACCTCGATGTCTGGGTGCGCAAAGGTGTGCCGGGGCATGCGTTTCCGTTGCCGTTGATTCCGTGTTCGGACGGCTCGGGTCGCGTGCTCGAGGTCGGCAACGGAGTGCGCGGACTCGACGTGGGCGATGAGATCTTCGTCCTACCGGGTGTGTCCGATGCTCGGGGGGCGGCGACATTGCGCGGCGAGGACCATCTCGACCCGAGCTATCGAATCCTCGGTGAGGCGTGCGATGGCCTCGCTCGCGAGCGCGTCGTGCTTTCGGCCGAGAACGTGCACGGGAAGCCTTCGAGGCTGTCGATGGTCGAAGCAGCGGCGTTTCCGCTGTCGTTCTTGACGGCGTGGAACATGGTCGTGCGTCGCGCCCGCGTGCGCGCCGGCGAGACGGTTCTCGTGCAGGCAGGCGCGAGTGGTGTCGGTGTCGCGGCGATCCAGATCTGCAACCTTCTCGGCGCACGCGTGATCGCGACCGCGGGTTCTGCCGCCAAGTGCGCGCGACTCGACGAATTGGGCGTGGTCGAAGCGATCCGCTACGACGAAGTCGACGTCGTCGAGGCCGTGCGTCGCATCGCACCGAACGGTGTCGAGGTGGTCGTCGATCACGTAGGATCCGCGACGTTCGGCGACTCGATGCGCTGCTTGGCTCGCGCGGGTCGCTACGTCACGTGCGGCGCGACGACCGGAACGAAGGTGGACGTGCATCTCGGGCATGTCTTCTTCAAGAGTCTCTCGATCCTCGGCTCGACGATGGGCCGGCGGGGAGATCTGATCACGATCGCGAAGCTCATGGACCAAGGCCGCCTCGTGCCGATCGTCGGGGCCGTGCTCGATGGCCTCGAAGCGATGCGCGATGGACATCGGCTACTCGAACGACGCGAAGTCTTCGGTAAGGTCGTGATCCGACTCTGACGGGACAACTGACATGGCCGATCTCGTACTCGAAGCGGACCGCGGACCGGTCCGCGTCTTGACCATCAATCGCCCCGAGAAGCGCAACGCGCTCAACCTCGACGTCGTTCATGCGCTCGAAGCCGCACTCGCACGCATTCGATCCGACGACGCGATTCGCGCCGTCGTGCTGACCGGGCAGGGCGAGAAGGCGTTCGTCGCCGGTGCGGACATCGCGGAGCTGAAGGCGCGTGGTGCGCACGAGGCGCATCGAGGCTTCAATGCGGCGCTCTTCCTCGCCGTCGAAGAACTCGATGTACCGGTCGTTGCCGCGATCCGTGGGTGGGCGCTCGGCGGAGGTATGGAACTCGCGATGGCGTGCGACATCCGCATTGCGGGTGAGTCCGCCCGCTTCGGGCAACCCGAGCTCAACCTAGGGATCCTGCCGGCAGCCGGAGGTTTGCATCGTCTGCCCGTGCTCGTCGGCCTCGGGGTCGCCAAGGATCTCGTCCTGACCGGGCGCGTCATCGACTCGGCTGAAGCGCTGAGGATCGGACTCGTGAGTCGTGTCGTCGCGGACGACCAGGTGCTCGAGGAAGCCATCGCTGCGGCGACGACGATCGCAGGCATGCCGCCGCTCGCGACCGGGCTCGCGAAGCGCGCGATGAATGCGCTCTTCCGCGTCCGACCCGACACGGCGTTCGTGCTCGATTGCGCAGCCCAAGGCGTGCTCTTCGAGTCGCCCGAAAAACACGCGCGCATGCAGGCGTTCCTGGATGCGCAAGCTGCCAAGAAAGCGAAGTGATGGAGAATCAAATGAACGGGAACGAACTCGAACGCGTCGTCGTGCTCGGCGCCGGAACGATGGGGTCGGGGATCGCCCAGGTCGCGGCGGCGAGTGGCTACGAGGCCGTGCTCTACGACATCGACGACGCTGCCGTCGCGCGTGGTCTAGCGGGCATCCAAGCGACGCTCGACAAGGGTGTTCAGAAAGGCAAAGTCACCGAGGACGAGCGTGCCACGACCTTGGCGCGGATTCGGTGCACGACCGATCTCGCCGATGCATGTGCTGGAGCAGCGGTCGTGATCGAGGCCGCTCCCGAGTCGATGAATCTCAAACAGCGCATCTTCGGGGATGTCGCGGGGATCGTCGACGATCGATGCCTACTGGCGACCAACACGTCGTCGCTCGCCGTGAGCGAAATCGCGAGTGTCGTGCCAAGGCCCGATCGCTTCTGCGGTCTGCACTTCTTCAACCCGCCGCCGCTGATGAAGCTGCTCGAGATCGTGCGTGCCGAGCAGACGACGGACGAGACGATCGAGCGTGCGCGTGCGTTCGCATTGCGGCTCGGCAAGGATCCGATCGTCGTCAAGGATGCGCCGGGCTTCGCTTCGTCGAGGCTCGGCATCACGCTCGGCCTCGAAGCGATCCGTATGGTCGAAGAAGGTGTCGCTTCGGCAGAGGACATCGACAAGGCGATGACTCTCGGGTATCGCCATCCAATGGGGCCACTACAGCTCACGGACCTCGTCGGTCTCGACGTGCGTCTCGCGATCGCGTGCTACCTGGCCGAGAAGCTCGATGATCGGCGCTTCGAGCCGCCAGCGCTGCTCGTGCGGATGGTCGAAGAGGGCAAGCTCGGGAAGAAGAGCGGTCAGGGCTTCTACACGTGGTAGTTCGAAAACTCTGGCGCGCTCAAGCCGACTCGATCAGCCGATGACCTTTTCGGTCAGCGCCTTGATCTCTTTGAGGTCGCGATACCCCATGAAGCGATCGACCTCCGCACCGTTCTTGAAGAAGATGCAGGTCGGCACGCCTTGGATCCCGAAGCGGATCGCGGTCTGCCTCGCTTGATCGATGTCGACCTTGCGAACGAGGAGCTTGCCTTCGTATTCCTGAGCGACGGCTTCGATCACCGGCGCGAGCGCTTTGCAGGGCTGGCACCACGTGGCGGAAAAGTCGATGAGCACCGGCGTATCCGAGGCTTCGACCGTTTCTTGGAAGTCCGTGTCGTTCAGTTCTTGCAGTCCTGCCATTTCGTGTTGCCTCAGAGGGTCCTTCATCAGATGACGCGAAGGGCGCCAGCCGACCGAGATCGCAAGGCGCCAGTTTGGGACGATTCGTCCAGGTCTCAAGAGTCAAGGTCTCAAGAGTGCAGGTCTCGGGCGTCCGCCGCCGCGCGTCAAGTTTCCCTTTCCGGGCGCCCGAGAATATCCGGTGAAGGCCGGGTTTTCCCAAGACGGCTCGAGGCGGCATGCTGGCATCTCGACGCACGATTCACGAGGAAGGTGTCATGACTGGAGCGCCGTTTCTGCGCGCGGGAGAGCGCGCCCCGAAGATCGAGGCTCGGGACTTGGATTCGGGAGCCTCGATCGATCTCGAGCATCTCGTTGCGGGGAGCGGTTCGACGCTGTTCGTCTATTGGGTCAAGACGGGTTGTCCTACGTGCCGACTCGCGTTGCCGTTCATCGACCGGATCGCGCGGGTCGCTCCCGAACGAGTCCTCGTCGTCATGCAGGACGAGCCCGACGTCGCACGTGCCTACTGCGACGGCTCGGGTGCGACGACTTCGGTCGTCGCGACCGAAGCGGCGCCGTTCGTGAGTGCGGACGCTTATGGCCTGACCAACGTGCCGACGTGGTTCGAGGTCCGAGCGGACGTTGGTAGGCTCACGGTGAGCGCGTCGGGGATTTCGTTCGTCAAGGACACGCTCCAAGAACAGTTTGCTGCCGCCGGGGGCGAAGGGAGCTTGTTCGATGCGAGAGAACTCGCGCGCTTGCCGGCGATGCAACCCGGCTGAGGCTCGAAGAACCGCAATCCCGTTCGGTCGAACGGTTGACTCGAGGAACACAACGCGCAACGAGGTGAGCAGTGAAACTCGTCGCACTTTCGATGCTCCGCAACGAGGAGCACTGGTGTTGGTATTCGTTGACGTCGGTTGCACCGCACGTTGATCGGATTTTGGTCTTCGACAATCACAGCGAGGACCGAACGGTCGAGATCGTGAAGTCGATGCAGCACATTCGGTCCAAGCTCGAAGTAAGAGAGAGCTTCGGCGGCACCAGTGAACACGCGAATCGTTCGGCGCAACTCGATGCGGCGCGTGCATGTGGTGCGACACACGTGCTGTTCCTCGATGGCGACGAGGTTCATTCCGATGCGTATCTCGGTTTCGCGCGGCGCTTGCTCCAACTGTCGGAGCACGATCCAGCACTGCGCACACCGCCCGACAACCATGGAGTTGCTGGCGACCATCGGCCCGGCGACGGACTCGTCATCCGCAACATCGGGTTTCGGCCGCTTCATGCCGGGTTTGCCGGTCCGTTGACGTGCATCCCGCAGGATCTGGTCCAGGGGGACCGCGATCACGGGTGCTACAACTATGCGATCCGAATCGCGCGACTCGACGGGCTCGCGAGCAACGGGCTCGAATGGGGGCAGCACGGGTATGTCGAGGCCGATGGCGTTTACATCCAATCGTCTCCGTACACGCTGTGGATGCCCAAGCTGCGCTACTGGCACATGACGCATCACCCGCGGTCGACGCGCAGGCGCAGTGGTGCTCACGAGTGGGTTCGTCCCGTGAACGACCTGGGCAGTGTTCCGTTGCCGGAGCCGGTGCTCGAGGCGCCGACGGTCTTCTACCGCCCTGACGGGCCTGGCAATCCGACTCTCGAGCATTGGGGTCTCCCGTCACGCGTTTCGGAGCGCGTCGGCCGCGACTGAAGTCCCGAATCCGATCTGGTCGATAGCCGAGAAACGTCCCGTGACAGCGGCGCTCTGCTGCCGTCCTGGCGTGTTCTTGGCCGTAGATGCGGCCAGATTTTGCACGCCTGCGCCGATAAGGGCGAGGACGAGGGAGAACCATGCGCTACCGAGACCATCATCGCCCGGCCGACCGTGAACTCGTGCAGCCGCGCCAAGTCGACCAGCCGTGCGATCGGGGGCCAAGCTCTTCGGAGAGCGGCGTCGCGTTGATCATCGCGATCTTCTTCACGATCTTCGGAACGGGTCTGATCCTGTCGGGCCTGATCTCGATGAACGCCGTCGAGAAGGAGACCGAAGTCGGCTACCGGCTCGGGAGTCAAGCGCGACAGTTCGCGACAGCGGGGTTGATCGACGGCTTGGCTTGGTTCCGTCGTCAGACGACGCAGCCAGTGACGGCATTCGATCCGGTCCTCGATACGACCGTGACACCTCCGATCATCGACACGATAGATCCGACGATCGGCATCGTGCGAGAGTTCGAGATCTCGGGTGGCGTGTGGGGGAGATACGAGCTTCGGCGTTTCGTGCCCAACGTGACGCCGACGGTGGCGGAGGTCGCCGACGTGTCGACCGATCGTGGAGCCTCGAGTAGTGGAACGGTTTGGCGACTCGTCAGTCGAGGCTTCGTCTTCCGTCGCGTCGATCCGTTGGTTGCTTACAACGTGCAGCCCAACCACGTGCTCGGACAAGAGGTCGTCGATGCCGAGATCAGGCGCATGACACTCGCACCGCCAGCACAGGCGGCGCTTTGTTCACGCCGTGCGGACAACGTGAGTGTCGGCTCGCGAGGACGCATTCGCGGCGGTTCGGCTGTCGGTGTCGTCTACAAGTCTTCGACGGGTTCGGTATCGAACTCCGGCGAGATTTCGGGAGCGCAGTCGACCGCGGGGCTCTCGTCGTACTCCGATAGCGTGTCCGCGATCTTCGGCGTCAGTGCGGCCGAACTACGAACACTCGCGGATGATCGAATCTCGAACACGGCAGCATTCCCGTCGCCCATTCCCGTCAACCAAATCATCTACGCCGAAGCGGACCTCGTGTTCGATGCGAGCAAGCCATTGCGCGGTCTCGGCATCGTCTTCGTCGACGGCGATGTCGACATCCAGTCCGGTTCGAACTCGTTCTTCAACGGCCTGCTCGTCGTGACCGGGAATCTCAAGGTCAATGCGCCGGCACTCCTGCGAGGCAGTGTCGTCGTGTGGGGAAAGGTCACGTTCTCGGGTCTCGGTGACTACTCCGAGCTCGAATACGACGACAACGTCCTCAACTCTCTGATGCAGGAGGTCGGTCAGTACCGTCGATCTTCGACAGTGCGAAAGACTCAACTTCGGGGGAGTGCAAGGCAATGACGCGTCTATCTAGCAGTCATCGGCGTGCCGCGTCGAGCGACGCCGGTTTCACCTTCGTCGAACTCGCGTTCGCGACGTTGATCATGGTCGCTGTCGCGTTGACACTCGTGCAACACGTCACGGGGGTCTACAAGCGAAACACGAAGCACAACGACCGTGTTCGCGCGCACTCGATTGCGTCGAGCATCCTGTCCGAACTCCAGGCTTTCGTGAACGTCAGCGAGCAGACTTCGGCATCGAGCTTGACGGCATTCGACGACGGTGTCGGTTACAACCCGGTGCTCAGCATCATGACCGAGGGTGGCCTGCCGATCGCGCCGGACCATCCCTTGTCCAAGAACGAGTTGGTCAACGGTAAGTGGTCCTGGTCTCGCCGCGTGAGTGTGCGTGCGTTCCCCGGCATCAACAACCGCAACGTGCGCTACGTGACCGTCAAGGTCTATCGCCGCAAACGCGGTTCGGGCGACTGGGAACGACTCGCCGATCTCTCGGGTGTCGTGAACTCGATCGGCTCCGCGTACCCGCCATCGCAAGTCTTCGACGTGTACCTACTCGCGCTCGAGAACATCCCGGGGTGGTGGGTCCACATGGACGCGATCCGGCCATTCATCGAGGCCAGCATCACGGACCTCGAGGCGCGCAATCCAGGCTGCAAGATCCGCACGCACTGGATCACGAAAGCGAGTTACGGACGCAATCCGACGTACACGCCGTACGTCAACGTCAAGGACGAATCGACATCGACGATTCCGAGCGTCTACTTCTATCCGGCGAAGATGCCGTCGGGTTCGGCGAGTAACTACTACTACGTCCCGGAGACGATGTCGGCGCGCTTCCTCCAGGACGGTGTGCTCGCCAACGGTTACGACTCGACCGACAATCCGTATCCGTACACGTTCGCGGACCGATTCAACGCTGGCATGCGCTACGAGGACGAAGCTCGTTACTTTGCGCTGCGCCTTGCGAACAACACCGAGACCGAGCACGAACCGACGTGGCGGCTTTTGCTCGACGACATGGTTATGAACCCCGATCGCTACCACAACGCGATCGTCGTCAACTTGCACGGCGAGTTGCTGCCGATGCCGTCGATCCGCAACTACTCGGACGCTGCCAAGGATGCGAAGGGCCATCCCGATCTACGGGTCGTAACGCATCCGGAACGCTTGTGGACTCCGCGCAGCGCGACCGTGGGTGCGTCCGACGATGTTCGCTTGCGTGTCTACGCGTATCGCATGGATCCCGATGCTGCGTCCGATGAGTTCACCGACGGTGAGCCGATCACGATCCAGATCATGGGCGCTGATTTGACGGGCAACGTCAACGGCAGTGGAACCGGCAGTGCGACGCTCGCAGTCGAGATGCTGGACGGTGGTGCCAACAGCATTCCGTACGCAGCATTCGCCAAGGCTCCGCAGTCGCCTTCCGCAGGGATGTACTTCGAAGCGAAGTACGTCGACGACACGGGATCGGGTGGCGAGCACTACACGCTGCTCAGCCTCTTCAATACGCCTTCGATCTGCCCGGAGATCAGCGGACAAGGGCTGGGCAAGGACGACCGTCTCTACGCATTGGAGTACATCCCGTGCACCGTCGAGTCGGCGAATGACTTCTCCAAGGACTTGGCATCGACGAGCTCGGGGCCCAAGAACACTGCACGTTGGCGGATCACCATTCCCGGTGGCGTGTTGGGGTTGCCGGGTACGAAATGGGCACTTCAAGACCAAGTCGTCGAAGTGCGCACGCGTATCGGCTCGGACTTGACCACCGGAGTCATGTATCCGGCCGCGAATCAGCCGGAGAACGAGAGCCGCACATACGCATATTGGCTCGCCGACAAGGAGAACGTGCCGTTCACCGAGCGCGCGCAGTTCCAGGGCGATCCGCGGCATATGCCCTACGCCGACTTGCAGAACAACGGTGCTTCGTTCCCGAACGCCTACAACTGGTTCTTCGACAACTTGCAGGACAGTGGCAAGGACGCTCGCTGGTCCTACGGCGGGCTCGAGCCATACCGACTCCGTGATGGCTGGAACGGTCGCATCGAGGTCGATTGGCCGCGCTATTGCGAGCTGATTCGTACCGCGATCACGCGCTCCGAACTCATCTACACGACGCTGACCGGGTTCTCGTACTACTACATCGGTGTCGGAAACGAGATCGGATACGACAGCGCCAACGGGTACCCGTCATCGATCCCCGTCAACCTGACGCCGTATGCAGCTGGAAGTTGGGGATACGTCAACAACATCCTCGGCGGTTCGGGCAGGAACTCGCAGAAGATCATCCGCACGAGTGGAGGCGGCAACGACTGGTGGGGTCGCTACTGGATCGGCGAACTCTATCCCGACAAATACGTCGACGATTGGATCGCGCAAGGCGGCAACCTGCCGGCGGGCAACGGGAGCGGCAAGTTCTATCGCATGCAGGCCTACGATCTGGGCAACAACGGCATGCCGGCAGGCACGCGCCTGTTCCGTTCCAACCGGAATACCGGCTCGGAAGGTTGCGTCTCGATCTTCAACGTCGGGACCTGGTCATCGACGTTCCATCACGTCTTCTCGAGCGGCAATGGGTCGTTGTCGGGGGCGGGAAACGACTTGGCGCAGAGTTACAACTTCCCGATGCCGGTATCCGCGCCTATCAATCGACCGTTCCAGATCAACCTCGATCACGATGGATGGGTCGGTGACGACTTCTGGTACACGGCGGAGTTCCCGCACTTCAAAGCATCGATCGAGCAGACGTACTACGCCAAGGGATCCCTCAAGGGTTCGGCCTTGGTTGGTTTGACGGACCCGACGGGTAGCCACACGGGGCACATCGTCGTCAACGGTTTGAGTCAGACGGTGGAGTCAGGCAGTGGTTTCATCGCCAAGTATGCGACGTTGTCACTCCTGCACTCGTTCTTCGAGGCTGGCAATCCGGCTCTGACCAATGCGTTGACACCATTGCCGAAGGTCGAGGTGCTGTTCCCGACCGAGATCTCCGAGCTGTCGAACCCGACTTCGATCAGCATCCAGTACGGAGTCGAGTGGCGTCGCTGGGACGGGCGCAAGTATGCCTCGTCCTTCTCGAACTCGTACTCGGGTGACGAATCCCGTCTCGACTACGTGATCCTGTATTCGCGGGACGGCGGCCAAACATGGCTCTACGTCCAGGACGATTCCGCGGCAGTGCCAGGCAAACGTCCATCGAGCGGCACGTACATCATCGCGGACGGTGGTTCGGGTGACGAGAGCTACCCGTGGTCCGTGCCTGCAGACCGATTCTCCGAAGGCACCTACATCGTTCGCGTCGAGGCCTATCGCCAGAACGAGTCGATGCACTACTCCTTCCATCAGAGCAGCTTCTACCTGCAACGGTGACGCGCATGATTTCTATCGACCACTTGAAACGATCTCGCCGGGACGACGGGTTCACACTGATCGAACTCATCGTCGTGACCGCGCTACTCGTCATCATGGCGGGTGTCGTGACGTCGATGGCGAACCGTGGGACCGAAGCGCAGGAGTTCGTGCGTCGGAGCACCAAGACGACGAATAAGACGCAGTCCATCGTCGCCAAGATCCGGGACGACGTCGCGAGTTCGGTTCGCTTGATGTACGACGACTCGGAGGGCGTCAGCTATCTCAAGGGTTGTGACCTCTCCAAGTTTCCGCCGATCGCGACGACACGATTGCCGGTGATCAAGACCACGGGCGGCTTCGGCAAGGACTCGGTCGGTAGCGAGTTCACCGGCAACTGTGTCGCGTTCGTCAAGCAAGAGCGGACCGACTCGTTCGATGTGAGTGATTCGTTTTCCGCGGCAAAGATCCACCGCGCCGACATCTACCGAATCTACCTCTACTACATCCATCGCCACGCGACGACGAACCACAAGAAGGACTCGGATCTGGATCTCGTCCGGTGGCGCTCGGTCTCTCTCGTCGATTGGAAGCAATGCGAGTCGTTGTCGGACGACGAACGTAAGCGACTCTTCGTGCACCTCTACGAAGGCACGAATCCGGACGAGCCCGACCATCCGTTCGCGCCTGCGCGCCTCGTGTGGGAGCAGGGTCTGTCCTTCCCGAGCGCGATTCGGATCATCGAGAGCGACGGTGCGACCTCGACTCCGCCGAGCGGCTTCCTGATTCCCGAAGGCAAGCAGCGGGTCAAGAGCAGCATGCTTCGAAACGTCGGTCTCGCGGTCGCGCCGAACAGTGCTGGCCCGACGAAGGGCATCGGCCGTTTCGCGGTCGTCGACGTCGATTGGCCCAACGGATTCGAAGTCCAGGTCGTCGGCCCGGCGTCCGCGCGCCAAGTGATGATGCACTTCTCGCTGGTCAGCAACCGCGGCATGAAGATCAACAACTACGTCGATCTCGCCGCGGTCGCCGAGACGCGCGACCTCTGACGGGCGTCAGTTCGCGCGCACGGTCTTGCACTGTGCGTTGGTGATCAAAACGGAGCCGCCTCCGATCGTGATCGCCTGACCGGTGAAGTCCATGCCGACGAGGCTCGCGTTGTTGGGCGGCTGGAGGTTGAACTCGAAGCGACCGGTCGACGCGATCTGGCCTGCCGTCAACATCGTGAAGTTCGTGAGCAGCCACGTGCCCATCGGTCCAACCGGTAGGTAGGCCGTATTGGATGCGTTGCCTGTCAGATAGACGATGGCGATGTGGCCCTGTGTGCCCATGACGTGCCAGCGATCCGAGCGTCCGAGGCGGATGTTGCCCATGTCGAACAACTGGGGAATCGTCGTCGCGGAGATCACGTTGAGGATCGTCTGCGTGCTCGTCGATACGTCGCGCACCTGCATCTCGTATTCGATGTCCTGCTGACGACTCGCGTCGTGCAGCGCCTGCAGGTTGACGGTGTTGCTGACGAGTTCGATGTTCGTGCAATCGAGGCGCCAGCGGTTCGTGTTCTGAATCGAGTCGACGTCACCGCGCACGAGTTGCGTTTGTGCGGTGGCGGTGGTGGCGAGGAGGAGGGTTCCGAGGATCAAGGCTTGGAGGTTCATCGTTGGTTCCTTCTTGTCGTTTCTCGTGAGTCGTTGCTTGGAAGTCGTTCCTGTCGAATGAACTCGCGTTGCCACGGTCGGCAGGTGGCGAGTCGGCGGGGGGTAAAGCAACGGCCGTGCCGCTGCCTCGCTCCCGCTCGCAAGTGGTTCCTGGGCATGGGGTTGTGCACGCAGCGCGTCAGCCCTTCGCACCGTGCGCAGGGTCCGATATCTGGACTCGCGGTCCGAGATTCCGATGCAGCAGCCGATGGGTGCACGTCTGGGCGACGAGGCCCTGCTACGATAAACCCTTGTCCGGTAGGGTCTTGAGTCCGAATCTCATCCTCGGGTCCGGAACTTGCACAGCCATGCCGCCATGTCCCACCGACGTCTCGAACCCGCAGAGAGCGCCTTGCCCGGTCGATTCGATCAGCCAACCCTGCTCGGGGTCGGTGGCCAGAGCCGCGTGTACTCCGCGTTCGATCGCGAGTTCGGGCATCGCGTCGCGGTGCGTGCGACACCGAGCGCGCTCGGGGAGTTCGAACTGCGCGCGGAGCTGCGCCATCCGTCGATCGTGTCGGTGCTCGATGTCATGCGTGGTCCGCAAACGGACTGGCTGGTCGAAGAACTCGTCGATGGCGAGCGTCTCCGTGGCGGCGACGACGTCGCGCAGTTCGGCCGCGTGGCTCGTTCGCTGCTCGTCGCGCTGCGGTATCTCCACGACTCGGGGATCGCTCATCGCGATCTCAAACCCGCCAACGTGTTGGTCGGTTCGGACGGTGAGCCTGTGCTCCTCGACTTCGGACTCGCGAGCAGGATCGAGCGGGGTGCGCCCGAAACGCGGCCCGGCACGCTCGGAACCGTTGCTCCCGAAGTCCTCGAAGGTCGGGTCGATCCAATCCGCGCCGACCTCTTCGGTCTCGGCACGACCATGCTGGCCTTCGCGCTCGGGATCGAACCCCGCGCCGAGTGGTCGGTCGACGCGGACGCGCTCCGGCGTGCTCTGGACGCGGCACCCGAAGCCGTTCGCCTCCTCTTGTCGGGCTTGACGCATACCGCCAAGTCCGAGCGGTTCGTGACGGCGGGCGAGGCTTTGCAGTCCTTGGGTTCGATCGCGCCCGCTAAATGCCTGGCACCGGGCTCGGCGAGTTCCTGGCCAATCGTCGGAAGGCGCGGCGAACTCGCGTCGATCGTCGGCCACTTGAACGGCGATGGTCGCCCTCGTCGTGTCGCTGTGCTGACCGGTACCGTCGGTGCTGGCAAGGCGTCGCTCGCGGAACTCGCGCGGCGCAAACTCGCCGTCCGTGGGTGTCGTGCGGCGATCCTGCGAGTCGATTCTGCAGCGGAGCTGTGGCGTGTGATGCGTGCGGATTCGACGGCGATCCTGGTGACGACCGAGGACCGCGAAGTCGCGGCACATCTGGTTGCTGCACTCGGGTCCGATACCGTGCTTCCGATCGACATCGCGCCACTCGATCGCGCCGATGTGGCGAGTCTCGTTCGATGGCTGCCGGTCGCGGCGCATGTCGATCCGTCGCTCGTATTCCGAGAGAGCGGCGGGCATCCGGGTGCCATGCGCTCGATCCTCACGAATGATCAGGACGATCGCGAGATCGACCCTGCCGAAGCGTGGATCGCGATCCGCGGATTTGCAGCGCCGATGGACGGACTCGATGGTGCGGCGGTCGACACGCTACGGCACGCCGTGTCGAAGGGTGCGATCGAGTTCGACCGTGGTCGCGGGTTCCGGCTGCGGTCGCCGTCGCGTCGTCGATACGTGCTCGAGAACGTTTCGGTGATGGAGCTACGGCGACTGCATCAGGATGCATCCGTGGGCGGATCCGCGTGGCACGGTTTCCTCGCTGGAAACCTCGCTGGAAACGCCGACGACGCCGAAGCGGCGCTGCGCGCACTCGAGGCGGACCTCGCCGCGGACGAACTCGCGATCTCGATCGAGCACGCGATTCGTCTCCGCGGCCCCGACGCGCTGCGGGTCGCGGCGTTTGCCGGTATCGCGAGGCGGCTTGCGGCGGGTGGGCACCTCGCTCCGATTCGCACCATTCTCGGCATCGAGTGCCCGGACGAGCCTGCGCAGCTCGTCGCGCTTCGATCATTCCTCGCGAGCGAGCGTGGCGACGTGCGCGAAGCGCTTCGCCTCGCGGATGCGGCGTTGCATGCGGACGGCCCACTCGCGTTCCCTGCGCTCTTGGATCTGGCGCGCGCTCTGCAGTGGGGGGCTTCGTACGACAAGGCGCTCGACGTGCTCGTCGATGCCGATCGTCATGCGGCGAGCGAAGTGGACCGAGCCGAAGTCGCACGACTCCGTTCGCTCGTGCTCTTCCGTGCGGGTCGCCGTGCCGAAGCGCGAACGTGCGCGATCGAAGGGATCGAAACCATCGGGGACCGCGCGCCGAGAATACGCATCGGTTTGATGCAGAACCTGGCGCTCATCGAGCGTCACTTCGGTGACCACGAAGCCGCTGCACGACTACTCGACGAGGCAGGTCATGCCGCGCTCGAACTGGCCGACGTCCGTGGTGCTGCGGTGAGCTGGATCAACTCCGGACTCGCACGCGAGGATGCCGGAGATCTCGTCGCCGCACGCGCGGACCGCGAGCGAGCGGCCAGCATCTCCGAGGTCGCTGGCCTCGCGCAGCCGCGGGACGTCGCGCGCGCGAGCCTCGCGATGAATCTCGCGAGATTCGGTGCGTGGCCGCACGCGGCCAGTGAACTCGATGCGATCGTCATTTCGATGGAAGCGCAAGGGCTTCATCGCGAGCCGCGGATCGCGAGCCTCGCAGCGCTCGATGCACGTCTGCAAGCAACGGCCGACGACCGGTATCGACGACAACTCGAGGAGCGTCTGCATGCAGCGGTACGGGATGGTGCACCCGCCGAAGCCGCGGTCGCATGGCGTGCGTTGCTCCAGTCGGGATCCACGGTCGAGGTGGCGCCGCGGGATGCGCGCAAGATCCTGCATTCTGCGGATCGCTCGACGCGCGAACTGATTCGTGTCGCGCTTCACGAACAACGCGATACGGACGGCGCCGGACGTAGCCGCAATGCGCTCGTGCGCATCGTGCGTCGAGGACTCCCACGTGCGCGATTGTTCGCTGCGATGGCGCTCCTTGGACGAGCACACGACACTCGAGAGCGTCGTTCGTTCGGTGCGCGCGTCCTCCTCGAAGCCAAGAAGAGCCAATCTCCCGCAGACCGCATCGCGGCATACACGGCCTGCATCGGCACGGCCGGGCGGCCACGCATTCTGGCACGACGTATCCTGGACGAGTTAGCAACCTTGGAACGACTCGCAACTGCCCCCGTAAGCGAACCCTCCGTGAAACCCTGGACTTCGAGGATCGAAGAGCTGCGCCAGACGGTGCAAGCCCTTGCGCTACCGCACAAGCATGCAGACGACTTGAGTGGTCTCCTGCGTGTGCAGCGCTTGTTGCTCGACAGTGCTGCCGACGACGCTGCGCGCTTCCGCGCGATCCTCGAAGAAGCCATGCAGATCTCCGGCGCAGCACGCGGGATGATCATCGTCCGAGATCGCGGCGCATTGCGAATCGTCGCTGCGCTGCAAGACGAACAAGGCACAGCGCGTGAGTTCGTGGCCGAGGAAGCGATGGAGTTCAGTCGCAATCTCCTCGACGAAGTGCTCGAGACAGGGTCGCCCCGCATCACGGTCAACGCGCTCGAAGACCCCGCGTGGCAATGGGCAAACAGTGTCGTCGACTTCCGGTTGGCTTCGATTGCTTGCGTTCCCGTCAAGGTCGGCGACCGCGTCGCAGGCGCTCTCTATCTCGACAATCCGTTCGAGAAGGGACGTTTTTCGGACGACATCGCGACGCAACTCGAAATGTTCGGCATGCAGGTCTCGATCGGATTCGACGCGGCGCGCAAGCGTGACGAGATCGAGAAGCTCAATGACGACCTTCGCGGGCGACTCGCACGAGCCGAGGCGCAACTCGATCGTGAACGCATCGGTCAGGACATCATCGCGACGAGCCCGCGCATGGTGCGGGTGCTCGAGCGTGTGCGCCGTCTTGCGGCGACCGAGCTTCCCGTGCACATCCATGGCGAAACCGGGACGGGTAAGGAGCTGATCGCGCGCAAGTTGCACGAGTGCTCGACGCGTCGCGACGGTCCGTTCGTCACCGAGAACTGCAGCGCGATCGCGAGCGAGTTGCTCGAGAGCGAACTCTTCGGACACGTCAAAGGCGCATTTACCGGGGCTACGCGCGACAAGCCCGGTCTGTTGCGTACGGCCAGTGGCGGCACGCTGTTCCTCGACGAAATCGGGGACATGCCCTTGCCCTTGCAGGCTCGCATTCTGCGGGTGCTGCAGGAGGGCGAGATTCGCCCCGTCGGCGGCGACGAGACCGTGCACGTCGATGTCCGCATCATCACGGCGACCCATCGCGATTTGCGCGAGATGGTTGCGAAGGGCGAGTTCCGCGAGGACCTCTACTACCGCATCGTCGTCGCGAGCGTCGACCTGCCGCCGCTGCGCGAGCGTCCGGAGGACGTGCGCGTGCTCGCTGCGCACTTCCTCGAGCGCTTCGGTCGTCCGGGACAGGTGTTCGACGCATCGGCGATCTCTCGGCTCGAGTCCCATTCGTGGCCGGGCAATGTGCGCGAACTCGAAAGCGCGATTCGGAGCACGTGCGTTCTCGCGAAGGACAAGACGATCAGCGCTTCGGACCTTCCACCACAGCTCGCCTCGCCCACGCGGACCGGTGTCGCCGGTTCGGGCTTACCCGTGTGTCTCGAAGATCTCGAAAAGATCGCCATCGCAAGAGCCCTCGAGCTCGCGGGTGGGAATCGCGGAGAAGCTGCCAAGCTCCTCGGCATTTCGCGATCGTCCGTCTTCGTCAAGATTCGTAAATACGGCCTGGCTGACTCGAAACGAGAGGAGTCCATGCAATGAGGTCCCGTCTTTCACGTTCGTCCCTCCTTGCCGCTTTCGCCGTCGGCGTCGCACCGGTCCAAGCCCAAGAGTACGGGCGAGGAAGTCTCGGCTCGAACGGTGTCGAACCGACATTCGAAGTGCGATCGGCTTCGCCCAGGAATCCGATGCGGTTCGTCATCGACGGTGTCGCGCCATCTTCGACCACGACGATTCCGGTCATGGTCCTCGTGTCTCCGCGCAAGTCGAATGTCCCGTTCGTCAATGGATCCGTCGTCGGTGTCGATCTCGCGGCGACGTTGCTGCTCGGGCCGGCTTTCGTCGATGCGCGAGGGCGTGCCGAGATCAATGTGCCGGTGGATGCGTCGTGGGATGGCTTCGAGCTACACGCGCAAGCTGTCGTCATCGACACGCGTGTGCGTGCTTCGCTGATCCTCACGGACTCGGTCGGTGTCGTCGTCGGTACCGACGATCCCGAACTCGTGATTTTGCAGGATGCAGGCGGAGGACTCTTCGACATCGTGCGACGCCGCACGGATGGGCGGAACGGCGTCGCATTGGACAGACTGCGAGGGCTCGCGAAGATCGACCTGCGCATCGCTTCGCTCGACGAGGAGCGGAAGTTCGTGACGAATGGCAGTCGGCCGTGCACGGTCGCTGGAGTGCGTGGTGTGCTGCTTGGGGACGCGTCGACCCTTCTCGCGATGCGCAATGCAACGAGCGATTTCGTGCTCCGTGTCTACACGAGTGGACGCGTCGACATCGTCGCGACGTTCGCTCGCGGATCGCTGACCGGAGACGTCGCTGTCGGTCCGGACCATGTGGCGATCGTCGATGGACCGCGGCTCTGGCTGTACCGCGTCACGGGAAACTACCCGGGCACCAACTCGCAGTTTCGCGACGCGACCCCTGGTGGCAACCTCGCGATCGAACCGACGAGTCTCTGTGTCGGCGCTCGCGTGCTCGCATTGATGGACAAGACGCAGGGGCTCTTCTTCGTGCCACTCGATGGTGGGACGAGTCAGCACCCGACGCTGCCGCCGTCCGGCGGGCGAACGCCGGTCGTGTTCGACGAGGAGATCGCGGTCTCCGGGGACGGCACCACGTTCGCGTTCGGTGCGGGATCCGGAAAGAAGGTCAAGGACATCTACGTCGTGCGCGACGACGGGCGCGCGGTCAACATCACGAAGCGGCCGACCGACTATGGCGAAGTGGGATACACGAACGTCGGGCGTCGGACCGAGATCGCGCTCGACTTCACGGGATCGATGGTCAGCTACGTCGACGATGGTGGGCAGGAGCCCGAGGGGTTCGTCTCACCAGTCGTGTTGCCGATCCCCGTGCAGATCACGACCTCACGTGCTTTCGTCGATTCGATCGACATCGGTTCGACTTCGCGCTTCCCGGTCAAGGGTGGAGGCATCGTATTCGCGGGCATCGATGCCACGACGGTCGACGTCTTTTTCACACCGTCACTCAAGGACAACGACATCCTCCCGCTAACGAACACGGCCAACGCCACCGCGGCTCCTTGGGGACTCGGGGCGAAGCTCACGCTGATCGACATGGGATCCACGCCTTCGAATTCTTCGTGGCTCCTGCAAGCACGCAGGCAGAACGCGACGCAGGACGAACTGTGGTGGCTCGAGCCCGACGCGAAACGCGCGCGGGTGGTCTCGAGTTCGTACCGCGGGTTCGGTGGCGTCTTCGACACGAGCGCGCGTGTGTTGATCGGGGATCGTGATGGTGTCGTCGTCGCCGATCTCGGTTCGGGGGCCTTCTCGAAATCGTCGCTTGGCACGGGCGACGTGCAGGCGATGTCCATGGCGGCGGGGCTGCCGTTCGCAGCGTTGACGTTCGGCTCCGCGTCCGCGCAAGAGCTCTGGATCGTCGACCACAACGGCGTCGCGAACAAGCTCGCGGGTTCGATCGGTGCTGCAGGGGACGTGCTCGCACTCCACGGCAGCGGTCAGGTGCACCTCCTTTCGGCGTCGGGAACCGCGGGTCGATCGCTCCTGCGCTGGCGCGCATCGAGCGGTATCGAGCAACTCGGGGGAAGCGGTTACGTCGGGTTCCTGCAAGCGCAGTGAACAGACGACTGCTCAGCGCAAGACCACGCGCGCTGCGTTGCTCGTGGCGAACGTGAAGCCGAAGAGAGACGCCGGGCAGGCCTTGACAGCGAAGACTTCGAATCCTTGGAGCACGAGCTTGGCACCGACGAGTTCTGCGCGAGCAGGAATCGGGATTTGTACAGAGGCAGTCGCAAAGCTCATGAGAGAGGAAACTCGCAAACTACACGTTCCGCTGATCGTGTTGCAGAGTGGTAGTGGAGTGGTCTCGGTACCCAAGAAGAGGATCGGCGCGCCGCTGTGACCGGCGAGCTTCGCGACGAGATCGAGTCCCACGGTGGCAGGATCGTTGACCGTGATCGTGAAGTCGCCGGCGACTTTGCAGGCCGAAGGTAGATAGGTGACACCGCCGCTGTTCGCACGAGCCTCGTAGAAGGCGCCGAAGATGTCGCGGCCTGCGTTCGAGTTCGTCGAGATCTGCTGCCACACCGCCATGCACGCTGCACGCGGTCCACCTGCGCCGCCCTTGGAGGCGATCCGCGTCGACGAACAGCTCTGTGTCGTCGACGAAGCGAGGAGCTCGTGCAACGTCTGAATCTCGAGCGCATCGCCATTGCGCAAGAGCGTCGAAGCAAACGGAAGTGCACGCCCGGTCGTCTGCGTCTCACTGTAGGTCAAAGCGAAACGCAGACCATCGTAGTCGAGGGCGGCATCGGTCTGGGACAAGGTCGCACCCGTCAAGTTGCGCGGTGTGCCAACCGTCTGGACGATGTTCGTCGAAGAGCGACGTAGCAGCTGCCCGTGGATGTCGAATCCTCCGCCTCCCTGCTCCTCTTCCCACGCGACGAGGAAGTCCGTTCCGTCGCCTGCAACTGCCGGACGCTCTGCCGTGGCGCTCACGTCGCGGAGGATGGTTGCAGCTTGGATCGTATTGCTGCGCGCATCGACGGCCGCGAAGTGGATACGGCCTCGATTGCACAAGGCACCTCGAGTCTCCCAGGTGATCACCCAGGCCGCGCGCGCCCCCGAGCACTTGTTGACGGCGACGCTTTGCGCACACCTCGCGATGTCGAACTGGACGGTTGCGCCGAGCCTGCCCGTGGTGCTGACCACTCGGCCCATGATGCGTTGGAAGGCCGGATCGATGCCTTGGCGCCAAGCGACGAAGTAGTCGTTGCTGCCAGGATCCGCCGTGCCGCCGACGACGAGTTCTTCGGGCAAGCCGTTCGTCACATTGAAATCGGCGATCTTGAAGCTGCCACCGTAGGTACCGGTCGCTGCGTTGCGTCCGATGCCCATGATGTCCTGCCGATCACGCACGGTGAACTGTTTCCACACGATGAGAAACTGGCCGGCGGTCCGATTGTTGGCGACGCCAGGCAAACTGGCGATTGCGTTCGTGTGCTCGACGAAGCTCAAGTCGATCTGCACACCATTGCGGTCGAAGCGTCGGACCGCGATGTCCGAGTCGATTGCCGACACCCGCTCTTCGTAGACGACGATCCACGTATCGCTACCGGCATCGTACGCGACGTCTGGATCGACTTCATCGATCGAAGTCGTACTGATCGCGAAGGTCTTGATCACGGGGTCGATCGTCAGCGGGAAGGCCGCTCCGGCCAGGAAGTCCGCGGGCACACACAAATGGATGCGCTCGTCGCGCCACACGGGTGCGAAGTTCGCGCTGTGTCCGCGCGCATCGAAGACCGTCGCGAGCCCATACGTGATGCCGCCGAAGCCAGCGTGTTCGAACACCAAGCCCTTCTCTTGATCGGTATGCGCGAAGCGCAACTCGCTGTCGACCTCGACCGTGACTTCGAGCTGCCGTGGGTTGGGTCCGGGGCGCGCATCGATGACGAATATCTGCTCGACGCCTTCGGGTCGCAGGTCGACGTGTTCGCGGGTGGTGCCGTAGTCCCACGTCGCTCGTCGTCCGTCAAACGCGACCAGCTCTCGCGGACCGACTGTCGTGGCCTCTCCGTCGAACTGTGTTGCCACGTACGACAGGGCGAAGCGGGGGTTCTGTGGGCAGGAAGTTCCGAAGATCGGATAGAAGTCCAGGCCCTTCGTGTCGATGCGCGCTTTGTAGTCGCGGCCACGGGCCCAGACGGAACCAGCTTCGGATGTGGCGTCGATACTGACGGTGGTGCAGGCTTCGCAGCGGAAGTTCGGAACGGTCGCGTTGTCCGCGGACTGCGCGCGTGTCGACGCAGCGAGGGTGAGAAGGCAAAGGAAGAAGTGGATCTGCATGACAGCGGTACGGCCACAGTCCTCCACTTTGGACAGTGCCGCGGAGAAAAACCGTCAGCGCGCTTCGCCTCGTAGCCAGTCCGGCGCTGCGAGGCCGAGGTCGTCGCAAAGCGCCTCGACACGGGCACGAACGCTTACGAGGACCATACGATGCGGCGCCCTCGTCGCGCCCAACACGCGCTGCGCGTCGTTTCGACGCCCCGCTCTTGCCAGCGCCTCGATGTAGGACAGTCTCGGCAGAGAGAACACATTGGGGTCGAAGGCGACACTCGCCTTGCAGCGAACGGCCTCTCCCTCCTCGTAGAGCTGGGCTGCGTCGTCAAAGCGCTTCTCGTCGAGGGCGACCCGCCCGAGGGTCGCGAGGGCGTTGGCCAACTCGAAGGATGCTCCACTGCGCCTGCCATCGGCGACGATGCGTTCGAACTGAGCGATTGCCTCCGCGTGCTGGCCGACCTTCTGCAAGCCTTCGGCGGCAACGAATCGTGTCGCGATTGCGACATCGACCGCGACCGGCATGCGCGTGGTGTCGAGGCGGTTCGCAATCGATGCGAAGGCCTGCTGCGCAGCGTGCTTGGCTTCGGCATTCGTACCAACGATTGCATCGACGATGCCTGCGATTGCGCTGTTCGTCGCTGTCGACTTTCGGAGCTCACGCTCGACTTCGTTCGCGTGGGTCTTCGCCAACGTCAGAGCGGCGTCACGCTCGCCGATGGTCTGGAGCAAGGTCTGGCGTTCGGTCGCCAGCTCATTGGCGGTCATGACCGCCGTGACTCCGACGCTGGTGAGGGCGAGCGTCGCGATCGCCGTTGCCGTGACTGCGAGCTTGTGCCGCTTCACGACAGACCGAAGCTGGTCCCAGCGGGTCCTCTGGCGCGCGCGTACCGGCCTCTGCTCGCGCCACGCGGCCAGGTCGCTGCCAAACTCGGCCATCGTCGTGTATCGCTGCTCGCGATCGATGCGCATCGACATCTGCACGATGGCTGCGAGGTCTCGGTCAACCGTCGGATTCCGTTCTGAGACAGCAGCGACGACACCGCTGCGAACGCGGTCGAACAGCGTTGCCAGTGTGCTCGCTTCGAAGGGGGCAACGCCGGTCAAGCAGCGATAGAGCAAGGCACCTACAGCGTAGACGTCCGAGCGGACATCAGCCTCGTGCAGGCCGTGGTCGATTTGTTCAGGCGCGGCGTAGCTCGGCGTACCCGCGAAGCTCCCGGGGAGCGTGTAGCGTTCGTCGCTGGCGTCGAGCTCGCGCGCGAGACCGAAGTCGACGATTCGCGCCTGATCGCTCGGATCGACGAGGACGTTCGATGGCTTGATATCGCGATGGATGATGCCTCGACCATGTGCATGGACGAGGGCTGCGATGGCTCCTTCGACGACCGCGACGATGCGTTTCGTGGCGTCCCCGCTATTGCGTTGGGAGTCGGCCCAAACGTCGATCGCTTTGCCGTCCACCCATTCCATGACGACCGAACGTCCCTCGTCGATGCGCTCGTACACGGTGGCGATGCCTGGGTGTCGCAGGTTGGCGGCCACTTCGACTTCACGATCGAAGCGCTCGAAGGCGCGCTCGCGCTGGCCGTCGTCCCTCCACGTGACGCGCTTGATCGCGACGACGCGTTTTGTGCCGGGTTGTCGGGCGCGATACACGACTCCTTGTCCGCCTCGACCGACTTCCGAGAGGATCTCGTAGCCATCGAGCAGCATCACCGGCGAGCTCTGCTTGGCGGCGTTCAAGGCCTGAATCCATGCGTCGTCCTCGAAGCCGAACTCCTCGTCGAGCTTCATACCGTGCCGTCCTCGAGTGCGACTTGTGCTTCGATGCACTCTTGGAGGCGTTGGCGTACGCGCTGTTTGACTTTGTGCAAGGCTGCTTCGCTCATGCTCAGGCTCACTGCGACATCGCGAATGGAACGCCCTTCGAGCAAGCCTTCGAACGCCTGTAGGCTGCGCGGCTCGAACTCTGTGGCGATGTGCGCCCAGGCGCGGCGGAAGTGGAAACTTCGCCATTCGCATTCCCACGCAGCATCGCAGACTTCTCCCGCTTTCAGGAGCTCCTCCTCATCGAGCGCCGCGATGTCGATTGCTGCGGCGGGATGAGCGCGCGCGGCGTTCGTGGAGTACGGCGAGCACCGAGCGCACGACGACGAAAAGGTAGGCACGGAAGCGACCGCGTCCTCGGTCGTAGCAGAAGGACGGCAGAGTCCGCATCAAGCAGACGAGCGTCTGCTGCCATGCGTCTTCCGCGTCGGCGTGTTGGAGTCCGCGGCGCAGACAATAGCGGTGCACGAGGTCGCGATATGTGCCTTCGAACGTCGACCAAGCCTCGACCTGCGTCGGGTCACGGAGCTGCTCGAGCAGCGTCGGGCTCGTGCGATCACCGTTCATGCCGACTCGGGCCGCGGAGGCGTCATGCCGAGATGATGCCAGCCGCTCGCGCTGCGCGGCAGTGGGTCCGCTCCAGGAACCCAACCGCTCCTCGCAATCCTCGTGAGTCGACGCGGCTCAGAGCCGCGTGACGTTCGTGAACGATTGCGGCGCGTAGCCCGGGTCTGGGCTGAGCACGAGTGTTTGTGCCACGAGAGGGCGCGACCACCCGAGCGCGGGAATCGACACGCGCGCGATGCCATTCGCATCGGGACATGGTCGTGGGGCAAGACTGGTCGTCGGGCAAGACAGTCGGAAACACGCGATTTCGTTACTCGCGAATCGACCACCATCCGGTGTCGAGCGATTCCTGCCGCGTGCACCGAACCAAACGAGGCGAGCACGCCGCGAAGATGTCGGCATTTGCGAGGCAGCAGTAGGTATCGGTGCCCGGTTCGGGCTAGAAGAGTCGCGTGACCGCGACGCTCTTTCTTCTGACGCTGACCACCGCCGCCATCGTTGGCGGACTCCTACCTCTCGCGGTCCGGGAGAGTTCACGAGCGCTGCATCTGCTGCTCTGCCTGGCCGCGGGGTTCTTCCTCGGCACGGTGTTCTTGCACCTCTTGCCCGAGCTCAGTCATATCGCGAGCGGCCAAACCGCGGTCTGGACCTGGGTTCTCGTCGGCCTCCTCGGCGTGCTCGTGCTCGACCTCGGGATCTTCGGTCATCAGAGCCACGCCGCGGTGGGTTGGGCAACGCTGCTCGGGCTCGGAGTCCACGCGGCGATGGTCGGACTCGGGCTCGGCATGTTGCCCGAAGTCTCGATGGCGTTCGCGTTCGGTATGTTCGCGCACAAGTTCGGGGAGACGTTCTCGCTCGTGTCCGCGCTACGGCTGTCCGTGCAGCGGCGTTCGTGGCTGCTCGGCTTGCTCGTCTTGTTCGCGCTCGTGACGCCACTGACGATGTTGCTCGGCAACGCGATACGGGATTCCGTTCCCGAGAGCTTCCACATGGTGGTGTCGGCTCTTGCCGCCGGGAGCTTCCTATATGTCGCCGTGGGCGACATCCTGCCCGAGGTCTTCCACGACTCTCGGGATCGCTCCTACAAGATCGTCCTCCTGCTGCTCGGCACTGCGTTTGCCGCGTTGGCCTCACTCGGTCACGAGTTCATGCACCATGCGGGCAGCGCGGCGGAGACCGTCGTGGATCACGGCGATCATGTCCACGTCGTCCCCGCGACGAAGGACGCCCTCGGCGATGGGCCTGGCCGTTTCGTGCTCGGCTTGTTCGCAGAGGCCTGGAACGCGCTCTGCGCAGCTGCGCCGTTCCTCCTCGTCGGTTTCCTCGTGGCAGGCCTGATCAAGGTTTGGATGCCGAGGCGACTCCTGACACGCGCCCTCGGTGGTGACGACGTAGCGTCCATCGTGCGAGCATCGCTGATCGGTGCACCGTTGCCCCTCTGTTCGTGCTCCGTGCTGCCGACGGCCATCGGACTGCGGAAGAGTGGCGCGTCGAAGAGTTCGACGATCTCCTTCCTCGTAGCGACGCCGGAGACGGGAATCGACTCGATCGCGATCTCGGCCGCGCTGCTCGATCCCTTCTTGACGATTGCCCGCCCGATCGGAGCCGTGCTGTCCGCGATCGCCGCCGGTCTCGCGGCGTCGATCTCTGGCCGTCACGAGTCCGTGACGGGCGTCGACGTGCAGACGACGCCCGACCCCAAGACCTGCGCCGAGACTCACGCGCACTCTCACGAAGATCATCAGCACGGCGAACCCGCATCGCATCCGAGCAGCACGCCCGAGAAGTTGCGCGAGGCGGTGCGCTTCGGCTTCGGACCGCTGTTCGAGGACATCGTTCCGTCGCTTCTCGTAGGCATCGTACTCGCGGCACTCTTCTCGATGGTCCTGCCGGCGGACCTGCTCGCGGGAAGCGGGGGGCAGGGGTTCCTCGGGATTGCGGCTGCAGCCCTGCTCGGTCTGCCGATCTACGTCTGCGCGAGTGCATCGACGCCAGTTGCGGCCGCGCTCCTGGCAAAGGGTCTCAGTCCTGGTGCCGCGCTCGTGTTCTTGCTGGTCGGGCCCGCGACCAACTTCGCTTCGATCTTCGTGCTGACCAAGGAGTTCGGCCGGCGAGTCGTCGCGCTGTACGTCGCTGCCGTCGTGATCGTTGCGGTCCTGCTCGGACTGCTCACCAATCTCGTGTATCGAGCCTGGTCCCTGCCGGCGCCGACGGGTGCGGGCCACGATCATGCTCCGTCGATCGTCGGGATCGTGGCTGGCACGTTGCTTCTCGCGATCGCTCTCAGGGCCGTCGCGCGGCGACTGTCGAACACATGAACCGACCGAGTTCGTGACGTCGGCTTGAGCAGGATTCCGGTGTCGATCCTGTCGCGAACTCGCGATGCGATCGAGGGGATCCTGCCCTGCGAACCCTCGTCGCAGCAGGCCGCGCGAGTCCGTGCCGATGACCACCTCGTCCACTCAGCGGGGGAGAGTCGATGGCAGGGCAGCGGAATACGAGTTCTACGGGGTGGGAGCCGAGGGTCGGCAGGATCGCGATGCTGCTCGCTACCGGTTATCTCGCGTCGTGTTCTGGCGGGGGCCCGACGACGGGTGGTGTCGATGGCAACGAGCGCCCGATCGCCGACGCGGGTCCTGGTCGTGGCGTGTCGGTCCACGAACTCCTGTCACTCGATGGTTCGACGAGCCGTGATCCGGACGGAGGCAAGTTGACGTACTCATGGACCATTGTCGACAAGCCGGCAGGGAGCAACGCGACGCTGTCGGGTCACGAAACCGCGTGGCCGACGATCGTTCCTGACGTGCTCGGTTCGTATTCGATCGAGCTGGTCGTGAACGACGGCGACGACGACAGTGAGCCCGATACGACCATCGTGGTCGCGGATCATGGCGCAAATCATCGTGTCGGTCCTGGTCGCACGTACGAGACGCCGAGCGCCGTCGCGGCGATTGCGAAGGACGGGGACATCATCACGATCGATGCGACCGAATACGTTGACGATGTCGCTGTATGGCGTGCGAACGGACTGGTCCTTCATGGCATTGGTGGACGCGCGCATATCGTCGGCCTTGGGGCGAGCGCGCAGGGCAAGGCGCTGTGGGTCGTGCAGGGTGCCAACACGCGAATCGAGAACATCGAGTTCTCGGGTGCGACGGTGAAGGACCAGAACGGTGCCGGGATTCGTGGCGAGGGTGCGGGGCTCACGCTTCGCGGATGCTCGTTCCACGACAACGAGAACGGCGTTCTCGTGGCGGACAACGCTTCGAGCAACGTGGTCGTCGAGAACTGTCATTTCGAGCACAACGGGTTCGGCGATGGGCGGACGCACAACATCTACGTCAATCGCGTCAAGTCTCTGACGGTGCTCTACTCGACGTTCGAACGCGCGAAGATCGGTCATCAACTCAAGAGTCGTGCCGAGCGTACGCTCGTGCTCTACAGCCGCTTGCTCGATACCGACGACGGGAACGCGAGTTATTCGATCGATCTGCCGAACGGTGGCATCGCCATCGTGATCGGAAACCAGATCCATCAAGGCCCGAACGCTCCCAATGACAACATGATCTCGTTCGGTGGCGAGAACGTGATCTACTCCACCAACGAGCTGTATCTCGTCCACAACACCATGGTCAACGACAAGCCGTCGGGCACGTTCGTCCGCGTCTGGCCCGGAGCAACCGCTCGGCTCGTCAACAATCTCTTGGTCGGCTCTGGGGCGGTCACGTTCGGGGCGGCTTCTTCGACGGGTGACGTGCGAACGGCGACACCGGCGTTCGTGGATCGCAGCGGCTACGACTTCCGCTCGACAGCGAATACACCCGGACGAGACAGCGGGGAGGATCCGGGCTTCGGGGCCGGGTTCGAACTCAAACCCAAGTTCGAACTGGACAAGGTCGCCGGGCTACGTTCGCGCCCCAGCGTCGGTCGTTTCGACGCAGGTGCGTTCGAGTTCGTGCAGTGACGACTCGTGCACCTCGTGCAGTGACGAAGAGTCCCGCGCCTTGAAATGCCCCGCAGGAGGCCGGATCGTGCCATGGTCCCAGGGGCGCGATCGGTCGCGCTCGCTGTTTTCGAACCGTTCTCGATCGAGGCCCGACATGACGGCCGAATTGCCGACCCGCTACGACCCCACCACGACCCAGGCGCCGATCTACGAGCGTTGGCTCGCCGAGGACAGCTTCGCCGCCGTCCCGACCGACTCGGGACCGAGCTATGTCGTCATGATGCCGCTGCCCAACGTCACCGGTGCGCTGCACATGGGGCACGCGATGGACAACGTGATGCAAGACATGCTGACGCGATGGCATCGCATGCTCGGCGACGACACCTTGTGGCAGCCCGGAACCGACCATGCGGGAATCGCGACGCAATCACTCGTCGAGCAACGTCTCTTCGACCTCGAGGGAAAGACCCGCAAGGACCTCGGGCGCGAAGGGCTCGTCGCGCGCATCTGGGAATGGAAGGAGGAGTATCAGAAGCGCATCATCCACCAGCAGCAGCAGATGGGGTGTTCGTGCGATTGGAAGCGCCAGCGCTTCACGATGGACCCCGTGTGCACGTCCGCGGTGCGCGAGTTCTTCTTCCGCATGTATCGAGATGGATTGATCTACCGTGGCAATCGTCTCGTCAATTGGGACTGCTTCCTGCAAACCGCGGTCGCCGACGACGAGGTCGAACACAAGAAGATCGCAGGCAAGTTCTGGCATCTTCGCTACCCCGTGCGGGATCCGCAGCCAGGCGAACCGACGCACGTCATCGTCGCGACGACGCGGCCGGAGACGATGCTCGGTGACGTCGCCGTGGCCGTTCATCCCGAGCCGGCAGTCGAACTCGATCGCCTCATCGCTGCACAGAAAGAGCGGATCGGCGCCGTGCCTGCCAAGGAGCGTGCCGAGGCCGCGGCCGAACTCGCACGGCTCGAAACACGTCGCGACAGCGATCTCGCGCAGCTCGAGACCTTGGTGCGCATGGCGCAGGACGGTCGTTCGCTCGTGCTGCCGTTGATGGATCGTGAGATCCCACTGATTCTCGACACGTGGGCGAAGCCCGCACTCGGATCGGGATGCGTCAAGATCACGCCGGCCCACGACCCGAACGACTACGAGGTGTGGCAGCGGCACAAGGACCGCATCCATCCGATCAACATCCTGGAGCCGAACGGGTCGCTCAATGCCAATGCCGGTAGCTACGCCGGTCTCGATCGATTCGATGCGCGCAAGCGCGTCGTCGCCGATCTCGAGAAACTCGGATTGCTCGAACGCGTCGAAGAACGCGAGATCGAGCTGGGCCATTCGGATCGATCCAAGACGCCGATCGAGCCATGGCTCAGCAAGCAGTGGTTCGTACGCATGAGCGACGTGCCGGGCGGGATCGTCATGGGAGCGGGTACGAACAACGAGCATCGTGCTGCAGGTCTCGCCCAAGCGGCGATCGACGCGACCGAGGAAACTTGGACGTCGCCGACTGGACGGCAGCTCACCTTCTGGCCGGATCCTCGGTACCGGAACAGCTACCGGAGTTGGTTGGCGGAGAAGCGCGATTGGTGCATCAGCCGTCAGCTGTGGTGGGGGCATCGCATTCCGATCTGGCGAAAGGCCGTGCGCTCCGACGAACTCGCGCGCGAACTCGATGCACTGCCCGCTCTCGATCCCGAGCTCGCATGCCTCCAGATCGACTTACCCTCCGGCGAACGTGCGGACCGAACCTCGGCGGAGGCGTTGCCTGCAGGCACCGAAGTCGAGATCCAAGTCTGTCTGCGTGAAGCCGCGACCGATGCCCTCGGCCCTCGGCTCGAAGCTGCGGGACTCGAACAGGATCCCGACGTGCTCGACACGTGGTTCAGCAGCGCGCTCTGGCCCGAGAGCACGCTCGGTTGGCCGGACCCTGCGCATGCTGGCATCGAGTCCGGTCAACGCGATCTGACGACGAGTCTCGCTCGGTACTACCCTGGTTCTTGCCTCGTGACGGGCCGCGACATCATCACTCTGTGGGTTGCACGCATGGTCCTCGCCGGGCTCTACAACCTCGGGGATCTGCCGTTCACCGATGTGTTCATCCACGCGACGATCCTCGATGGTAATGGCGTGCGCATGAGCAAGTCGCGTGGCAATGGCATCGATCCGGTCGACATCATCGATCGCTACGGCGCCGACGCGATGCGTTACGTGCTCTGCGAAATGCAAACGGGGCTACAGGACATTCGTCTGCCCGTGCAAGCGATCTCGCCATTCTCGAGCGAGGGCGATGAGCGACTCGTCGATCTCGCGAGCGCCAAGTCCACGTCTCGCGGCGTCTACGTCGATCCCGAGAACGGAAAGGAATTCGACGTCATCGGCATGCGTAAAGACCTGCCGCAGGCGAAGGTGATCAGCGATCGATTCGAAGTCGGGCGCAACTTCTGCAACAAGCTCTGGAACGCCGTGCGGTTCGCGCTCCTCAACCTGGGTGAGGGCGAAGCGTTCCGTCCGCTGCAGCAGAGCGAACTCGCCGTCGAAGACCGCTGGATCCTGTCACGCCTCGCGCGGTGCACGAAGGCCGTCGACGACGCGCTCGGTCGCTACGATCCGAGCACCGCGATCGGAGCAGCGCGCGAGTTCTTCTGGACCGAGTTCTGCGATTGGTATCTCGAACTGCTCAAGCCGCGGATGGCTGCCGGTGGCGACGGTCGTGCCATCGGTGCCCAAGTGCTCGCCTTCGTGCTCGATCAGACCTTGCGGCTGTTGCATCCGTTCGTGCCGTTCATCACCGAGACGCTGTGGGAGCACCTTTCTGCACGCGCACCGGTCCGCGGCATCGATGCGCCTCTCGAGCACGCGACATCCTTGATTCGTGCCGCGTGGCCGGTGGCGTCCGACGATGCGATCGACACCGCGATCGAAGCCGACTTCGAGCGTGCGCAGGTCGTCGTGCGCGGTTTGCGTGATTTGCGTGCGAAGTACGCGGTGCCGCCGAAGAAACTCCTCGCGTGCAGCGTGCGCGCAACGGGGGAACTCGCCGACGCACTCGAACGGTTCGAAGCGCACGTGGGCCATCTCGCCGGGCTCGAGACGTTCTCGATCGGTGCGGAGACCGAGAAGCCGAAGCTCGCGGCGACGTTCGTCGTGGGTGCAGGCGAGGTGTTCCTGGAGGGTGTGCTCGATCCCGTCGCCGAACGGGCACGTCTCGAGAAGGACTTGGGAAAGCTGCGAGGTGCGGCAGACGGCCTCGCTTCTCGCCTCGAGAATCCGAGCTTCGTCGAGCGCGCTCCGCAGGAGGTCGTCGCCAAGGAACGGGCGCGCCTCCAGGAGATGCGAATGCAGGTGCAAGCTCTCGAAAACGCGATGAAAGAGCTGGTCGACTGAAGTATCTTCTGGCGCATGACACACGTCGTCACCGGTCGCTGCGTCGACTGCCGCTATACGGATTGCGCTGCCGTCTGCCCCGTGGATTGCTTCTACGAAGTGCAGGACCCGCGCATGCTCGTCATCGATCCTGAGACCTGCATCGATTGCGAACTCTGCGTGCCGGAGTGTCCGATCAATGCGATCTATCCCGAGGACGAACTTCCCGAGCCCTACAGTGAGTGGCTCGAGAAGAACGCCGAACTGTTCGGTGACGGCGAGCCGATCTCCGAAAAGCGCGATGCCCTCGACGGTGCGAAGACACTCGAAGAACTCCAGGCCGACGAGAAATCGCGCGGCTGGGAAGTCGACGAACCGTCGAAAGCATTCTGAAGCTCGGAAGTCCGGCAACGCGTCCGACGTCCGAGGTAGGTGCTGCTGATACACTCCTGTGTCGCACTGCCTGCAATCCGAGGAGCTCTGGACTTGTCGTTTTCGTCGCACCGCATCGTTCGTCTCGTCGTCCTCTTGGCGGCGACAGCACCAAGTCTATGGGCCCAGGGTGACCCCGAGCCGGGCGCGCGTGAGCAGGATGCCGGCGGAGACCCCGCCGTACGCGTCCAGGAGCCCGAAGACGTGGCTGCCGAGGAGCAGGTGCGCAACGTTCCGGCTCAGTTGAGATCGGGGCCGCCGATCTTCGTTCGCGTGATGCAGGATCCCGTTCGCATCGCGCCGGGCGAGAACGGCCTCTTGCTCCTTCACGTCCAGGTGCCGCAGGACGGCTCGACCCGCGTTCTTCCGGGGGGGACGTCCGAGCATTCCCCCAAACAGGGCGACTTGGCGTTGGGTCCGGCGAGTTTCGATCCGCCGCCACGCGGTGTCGCGTCGCTGCGCTCCTTTCTGGTGCGGATCCCGATCTCGGTTGCGGGTTCCGCCAAATACGGGGACCACAACGTGTCGGGCCTCTTGAAGTTGCGTGGCGTGTTCGATGCACCAACGCGGGCCGCCGGTGACGACAATCCGCAGGCTGGCGACGAAGGGCGTGAGGCGGGCATCGCCGATGGTTCGGTGTCGGCCGCGTCTCCGATTTCACCCCCGACGACTCCATCGAACTCGAGCGACGTTCCCTGGAGCGGGCGCATCACCGTCGGCGCTCCCGTGCCGCGTCCGGTGGTCGTCAAGGGTTCCGCGGGGAGGGGAACCGAGGTCACGTCGAGCCAGACCTCTGACGTAGCGAATCCAGAAGGTGCATCGACCGGAACGGGACCGCTCGCGTCGCAAGGCGCCGCGCCGGCCGATGTCGGCGGACGTCGTGAACGCACGGCTGGCGAACCGGGCACGCTCGATCCGGTGCTCCCCGGGAAGCCTCAGGGTTCGTCCACGATCTTCCTCGTGCTCGCCGGTGCCGGTGTGGCGCTGCTGCTCCTGTTCTTCGTTCTCCAGGGCCGCTCCAAGGCATGAACGGCCCGTGCTACATCACGCGACGCGCCGAGATCTCGGCGGGCCACAGGCTCTTTCATCCCGAGCTCAGTGACGAGGACAACGAGCGCATCTTCCGCAACTGCACGTGGCCCGGCGGACATGGCCACAACTACAGGCTCGAGGTCACCGTCGTCGGAGATCCCGACCCGATGACGGGAATGGTGATCAATCTCAAGGACTTGCGCCGCGTGATGGACGAGCGCGTGGTCGCCAAGTGCGACCACCGGAACCTCAACGAGGACGTCGACTTCTTGCGCGGAATCGTGACGACGACCGAGAACCTGTGCCGCGCGTTCTGGCGAGAACTGGAGCCGGCCATCGCGGCCTTGCCGGGCGCCGCGCGCCTCTGGCGTATCCGCATCCGAGAGACTCGCGACAACTCGGTCGAGTACTACGGCCCCGAGGGAGCGCCTCCGAACTCCTGACGGGGGACAGTAGCCTCGCCGATGGGGAGCGAAGGCTGTCCCTTTTGCGCACCGCATGCACAATGTGCAGCCCCCGCGCGAAGGGCGGCTTCGTGCATTCGGGGATCGCTTCCTCAGGTACGCGGAAAAAGGCGGGAGTCCGGCCGTGATTCGTTCGGTGGAACGGCACTTGCTCCAATGGGCACCGTGAGGCTTCCCCGGTCTCTCGACTGCCAAATTGGCATATATTGCAAGCGCATTGGCAGCCAGTCTTCGGCAACTCCTGCTGGCTGGTTGCGTAAGAGGGGGGCCGCGTGGTCTCGCGTGGGGAGAGGTGATGCAGATGGACAAGCTCGAACAAGGTCGTCGCACTCAGTCGTGGGCAAAGTTCGCCAAGACTCTGAAGCGCGGATCCACGATCACGTGGACCGATCTCGATGCTTGGATCGACGGTGATGCCGACGCCTTCGGCAAGCAGATTCGCCGGCTCGCTAAGGTGCTCGACAAGGCGGACGTCTCGATCGCTCGCGGTGAGGATCGGTCCGAAGAATACGACGTTCCCTATGTCTTCCATCACAGCCTACGCGGGGACGGCGCCCTCAACTACGAGCGCGAACTCGAGCAGCTACCGAGGCTCAGCCGCATCGGCGAGTTCCGGATGGCGCGTCGGTACGAGTTCTTGCGTCATCGGATGCAACTCGCATGGACTGCCGTCGGATTCGATGAGGCAGCGCTTCGGGAAGTCTTGCTTCATGGACCGGATGCCGCCGAGTGGCCGACCAAGGCCAAGCGGAGTCCAGCCAAGATGCGTCGTGCCCTCGCGCGGCTGGCCGAGGTCGAAGAGCTGCGCAACGCGTTCTTCGAGGGCAGTCTGTATCTCGTGATGAAGGGTGTGCACAAGTACCGCAAGCTCGGGATCGACACGCTCGACCTCGTGCAAGAGGGCAACATCAGCCTGTTCCAGGCCGCCGAAGGTTTCGACTGGCGCCGCGATGTGCGCTTCAAGACCTACGCCGAGTACTGGATCAACCAGGCCTTCCTCAAAATGCTCTACAACAACGTGCGCACCGTGCGCGTGCCGGTCTGGGTGCAGAAGACCTTGAAGAAGATCAAGGATCTGCAGGCCGAGGCTGTCCACCGAACGGGACGAGAGTTGTCCCCGAGCGAGGTCGGAAAGCAGCTCGACATGTCGGCGGACAAGGTCGAGGCCCTGCTCAAGACGCAGCGCTACGCCGTGAGTCTCGATGCCGAAGTCGGTGGTGAGGATGGCGGTGCAACTGTCTCCGACCTCCTCGTCGACAGCAGCGTGCGCCCGGTGCACGAGCAGGTCGTCGACGTCGCGCTCCCCGAACGCCTTGCCGAAGTGCTCGACAGTTTGCCGGAGCGCGAACGGACGATTCTCGAGCTGCGCTTCGGACTCGGCGGCAAGGAACCGCGAACGTTGTTCGAAGTCGGGGAGATCCTCGGGGTCTCGGCGGAGCGCGTGCGCCAGTTGCAAGAAGCGGCGATTCGGCGACTCAAGCTGCCGAAGACGCGCGAGCGATTGAGTCAGTTCGTCGGCGCATGAAGACCGATGCGCGAAGTCTGACGACGGAGGCGCGGTGCGGAGGTTCGAGCAGGAGTGCTTGACCCTCCGCGTGGCGATGCCGATCGTGCATCGCCATGGACTTCCGCTTCACCGAAGAACAAGACATGCTCCGCGAGACGATCCGTGATTGGACTCGCGCCGAGTTGCTTCCCCTGGCGGCGCAGATCGATCGGGATCACGCGATTCCCGACTCGATCCTCCAGCAGCTCAAAGAGCTCGGCATGTTCGGTGTGCACATGCCGGAGTCGTATGGCGGCGCCGAAATGGGGGAGCTGGGCATCTGCATCTTCATGGAGGAGATCACCCGTGGGTGCTACTCGACCGCGGTCTACTGCGGTGCCCACATGTCGATCGGGATGAACGCGATCTGGCTCGGCGGCTCCGAGGATCTGAAGCAGCGCTACCTCCCGGCGATGTGTTCGGGAGACAAGATCGCGGCCTACGCCCTGACGGAGGCGAGCTCGGGCTCCGATGCGGCCAACATGGCGACGACCGCGACCAAGGACGGTGACGACTGGATCCTCGATGGTTCGAAGATCTGGATCACCAATGGCGACGTGGCGGACGCGCTCGTGGTCTTTGCGGCGAATGATCGCGAGAAAGGCGCGCGTGGCGGTGTGACGGCCTTCGTCGTCGATGCCGATTCCCCCGGGTTCCAGCCGGGCAAGCCCGAAGAGAAGATGGGGCAGTGTGGCAGTCGCACGGTCGAGTTGTCGTTCGACCGTGTGCGGGTTCCGGATGCGAATCGGCTCGGCGAAGTGGGCGAAGGCTTCAAGGTCGCCATGGCGACGCTCGACCGCGGACGCCTGACGCTGGGAGCCAACTGCCTCGGTTGTGCGAAGCAATGTCTCGAGGTTTCGGCCCGCTACGCGCTCGAGCGACGTGCGTTCGGCAAACCGATCGCCGAGCAGCAGGCGATCCAGCACATGCTCGCGGACATGCGGACCGAGATCTACGCGATGGAGTCGATGATCTACCGCGCAGCGTGGATGTGCGACGAAGGGATGCCTTTCTCGACCGAGTCGGCGATGGTCAAGCTCTTCGCTTCCGAGGCTCTCGATCGCATCGTCGATCGAGGTGTCCAGATCCACGGCGGCATGGGCTACAGCCGCGAATACGCCGTGGAGCGGATGTATCGGGATTCGCGTGTCAACCGCGTCTACGAGGGGACCAGCGAGATCCAGCGCCTCGTCATTGCGCGCAGCGTTCTGAAGGAGGCCGCCGCGGCGCTCTGACAGCGCGTGGGCCAGGGGGGGTGCTCGGCACCCGCATTTGGCTCGGTCCGCCGCTGGAAGCGCGGGCGCCCGTCTGGTAAACCTCTTCGCCCGTTTTTCCGCCAGGGTTAGGGCGCGTCCGTACCCTGGCGCCTTGCCGCAAGTCATTGTGGGTTCAGGTTTTCCGAGCGTTCGAGCCATGTCCGACAAACCTCTGGCCGTGATCGTCCTCGCCGCTGGCAAGGGCACGCGCACGAAAGTCTCGACGCCGAAGGTTCTCCTGCCGCTCTGCGGCAGTCCGATGCTCGACTACGTGCTCGATGCTGCTGCGGCTCTCGAGCCGAGGCACACGGTCGTCGTACTGCATCACGCGAAGGACGTCATCGTGAAGGCGCTCGGTGCGCGCTTCGAACGCGAGAAGACCCTGATCGTCGACCAGGGCACGCCGAAAGGCACTGGTCACGCCGTTCGCGTTGCCCTTGCCGCGCTCGACGAGGCGATCGGCGCGCCCTTCGTCGGGGACGTGCTCGTGATTTACGGCGACACGCCGCTGATCACGCCCGAGACGCTACGTGAACTCGTCGATGCCTTGCATCGACCGGCGTCAGGAATGCAGTTCGGCAACGGGAGCCCGAAAGCCGGCGCCGGCGCGGCGTTACTCGTCAGCGACGAGATGCCACCGGAAGGGATGGGGCGCATCCTGCGCGACGAGCAGGGCTACTTCGTCGGGATTCGCGAAGAGCGCGATTGCAGCGACGACGAACTCGACTTGATCGAGGTCAATACGGGCTTCTGTGCGTTCCAGTCTGCCGTCTTGCGGGATGTGCTCCCCGATCTCGAGTCGTCCAACGATCAGGGTGAGTTCTATCTGACGGACGCATTCGCACTCGTGCTCGGTCGAGAGCTCGAAGTCGAGACCGTGTTCGCTCACGATCCGGACGAAGCCGTCGGGGTCAACGACCTGCGTCAGCTCTCCGAAGCGCGTTGGTTCATGCAAGAGCGGATCCACGACACGCACATGGCACGCGGTGTCGTCATCGAGGACCCCGCGACGACCGTGATCGAGCGGGACGTCGAGATCGGCCCCGAAACGCACATCCTCCCGTTCACCGTCATCCGCAACGGGGTTCGCATCGGATCGCACTGCGAGGTTGGTCCGTTCACGCACCTGCGTGTCGGCGCAACGCTCGACGACGAGGCCGAGGTCGGCAACTTCGTGGAGATGAAGAAGAGTCGTCTCGGCCACAAGAGCAAGGCCAAGCACCTCACGTATCTCGGCGATACGACGATCGGCAAGCGTGCGAACATCGGTGCGGGCACGATCACTGCCAACTACGACGGACGTCACAAGTACGAGACGACGATCGCCGACGGTGCGTTCATCGGATCGGGAACGATCATCGTCGCCCCGTCGAAGGTCGGTGAGGGTGCGGTCACGGGGGCTGGTGCCGTCGTGACCAAGGACGTGCCTGAAGGCGAGGTCTACGTCGGAGTCCCGGCCAGGCGCTTCGACAAGAAGCCCAAGGGTGAGCACGCTGGGGGCAACGAAGGATGAGCTTCTCGCGACTTCGCGTCTTCGCCGGCAACGCGCACCGCGAACTCGCGCGCGAGATCTGTGACGAACTCGTGATCGATCTCGGCGAAGCCCTGGTGGGGCGGTTCCCCGATGGTGAGATCGACCTCAAGGTCGGCTGTGACGTGCGTGGAGCCGACTGCTTCGTCGTGCAGCCGACGTGTCCGCCGGTCAACGAGAACCTCGTCGAGCTCTGCGTCATGATCGATTGCCTCCGTCGTGCGTCGGCGGACCGGATCACGGCGGTCGTGCCGTATTTCGGCTACGCGCGCAAGGACCGCAAGGACGAGGGGCGCGTGCCGATCACGGCGAAGCTCGTCGCCAACATGATCACGACTGCTGGCGCGGACCGCGTGCTCACGGTCGACTTGCATGCGGCGCAGATCCAGGGGTTCTTCGATATTCCGGTCGATCACCTGTATGCGAGGCCGGCGTTCCTCGGTCCGTTGCGCCAGCTACCCGCAGGCGACATCGTGATCGTGTCGCCCGACGTCGGCGGGGTGAAGCTCTGTCGTGCCTATTCGAAGGATCTCGAAGCGAGCCTGGCCATCGTCGACAAGCGACGCGTCTCCGGGTCGGAGACCAAGGTCGAGAATCTCGTCGGCGATGTTCGTGGTAAGACCGCTCTCGTCGTCGACGACTTGATCTCGACCGGCGGATCGATCACGGACGCGGCACGCGTCGTCAAGGACAACGGCGCCGAGAGCGTCTATTTGTTGGCGACCCATGGTGTCCTGTGCGGCCCGGCGATCGAGCGCATCGACGAGGCGCCGATCGAGCGCATCTTCCTCTCCAACAGTATTCCGATGCCCGAGGATCGTGCACCGAAGCGGCTCGAAGTCGTTTCGCTCGCGCCGATGCTCGCCAAGGCCATCGACAGTATCCATCGCAGTGAATCCGTGAGTCGCCTCTTCGAGCGCCCGACTCGCCATTGAACGTCCAATCGATCCCGAGGAATCATGGAAGTAGCCAACATCAATGTCTCCGTCCGCGAGCAGCGCGGTCGCAACCGCATGCGCGTCGTGCGCATGGAAGGTGGCCTCCCGGCCGTCCTCTACGGCCGTGGCGGTGAGAACCTGTCTCTGACACTGCCGGGTCACGAGTTCGAGAAGCTCGTTCTCTCCCACCACAAGCTGTTCGAGTTGCACTTCACGGACGGTCAGAGGGAAGAGGCCTACCTGCACGCGATGCAGTGGGACGCGATCCGCGACGAGCTCGTGCACGTCGACTTCCGTCGCATCGATCTCAAGGAGAAGATGCAGGTGCAGGTCGAGCTTCGCTTCGTCGGCAACCCCAAGGGGCTTTCGAAGAACGGTGTCTTCGATGCGCCGCTCAAGATGCTCGATGTCGAGTGCTTGCCCGCGGATCTGCCCGAGTCGATCCGTCTCAATACCAACGACCTCGACCTCGGCGACCACGTCTACGTCAAGGACTTGACGATGCCCAAGGGCGTCACGGCGCTTACCGATCCCGAGGCGATCGTGTGCCTGGTCAAGCTTGCCGCCGGTGGCGACGCCGAAGCCGGCGAAGCTGAAGAAGGCGCCGAGCCCGAGGTCATTGGGAAGGGTGGCGATTCGGGCGACTCGGACGACTGATCGCGCCTTGCGCGCGATCCGGTGTTCGCTATCCTCCTACGCCGCCTTCGAGGTCTGATCCCTTCGATGGCCGAGTCTCCACCAAGTCCGGACATTCGCCGACGACTCGTCGTCGGCCTCGGAAACCCCGGTCCGGACTACGTCGGGTCTCGGCACAACGTCGGGTTCGAGGTTCTCGAACGCATGGCTCAGGTCCACGGCCTGCGTCTCCGTCGCCAGGAACGGATGCGTGGTCTCGGACCCGTGCGAGCCAAGATCGCCGAATACTGGCCGCAGAATGCGGGTGGGACGCGGCACGACGACGTGGTCTACCTCGTCGAACCCTGGACCTACATGAATCTCAGCGGACAGGCCATCGCGGCCTACGCACGGTTCTTCGGGATCGCTCCCGACTCGATCTTTGTCATCTACGACGACCTACACCTGCCTCTGGGACGGATCCGCATTCGTCCGGGAGGTAGCCCAGGCGGCCACAACGGCATCAAGTCGCTGCAAGCCTGCTTGGGTTCCGAAGGCTTCCCCCGTCTGCGGATGGGGATTGCGGTCAGCGGACTCGATGCATCCGACATGGCGGATCCCGATTTCGTGCTCGGTCGGTTCACGGACCAGGAGCGTGTGCTCCTCGAACCGGCGATCGAGCGCGCGATCGAGGCGACCCATGCATGGATCGACGATCGACCCGTCGACGAGCTCATGTCGCACTACAACGCGGCGCCGAGTTCGGCGTCGGGGTCAACGCCTTCGGAACAACCTGATTCACCAGACCAACCGAAGTGAGCGAGTGATGGTTCACTCGCACATCGAACCGAACATGACACGCAAGAAAACCTACGAATGCATGCTCCTCTTGGACAACCGAGAGGTGAAGAAGGGCTGGGATGCCCTCAAAGAACAGATCGACGGAGTCCTGACGAAGTACGGGGCCAAGATCGTCGTCGCGAAGCGTTGGGACGAACGCAAGCTCGCGTTCGAGATCAAGAAGCAGCGCCGCGCGACCTACTACCTGAGCTACCTCGAAGCCGATCCGGCGTCGCTCGACGAACTCGAGCGCACGCTCCGACTGACGGCGCCGGTGCTGCGCCATCTCGTGCTCGCATGCGAGGAGATCCCGGGGGAAGCGTACGAGCCCGAGCGCGAGTTCGATCTCGATCGCGACGAGGACAAGCCCGACGACGGTGATTCCGAAGAGGAACCCACCGGCGACGAGCTCGAGGAAGAGTTCCAGCCGGTCGGTGATGCGATCAGCGATGACGACAGCGACGAGGATTGAACATCATGGCAGCCAAATTTCGTCGGTTCGGGCGTGAAGCGAAGAACGTCAAGCCCGAAGAACCTCTCGACTACAAGAACATCACGTATCTCGCGAACCACATGACGCCGCAGCACAGGATCGTGTCGCGCAAGCGCACGGGATTCAGTGGGCGCAACCAACGCAAACTGACCGCGGCGATCAAGCGGGCGCGCTTCTTGGCGCTCTTGCCGTACACCGCTTGAGCCGAACGGCGGAAGGAACATCATGAGTAAGAAGCGTCAAATGGAAGTGCTGCTCATGCAGGACGTCGGGGATTTGGGGAAGGCCGGACAGCTCGTCAAGGTCGCACCCGGATTCGCCCGCAACTGCTTGCTGCCGCAAAAACGCGCTGCGATTCCGACGGGCGAAGCCTTGCGCGCGCTCGATGCGAAGAAGAAGCGCGATGCCGAGCTCGTCGCCCAGCGCGCGAGCGAACTCCAAGCGCTCGCCGAAGCCATTCCGGCAACGAACGTCACACTCGAGATGAAGTCGTCGGGTGAAGGCAAGCTGTACGGTGCCGTCACCGCCCAGATGATCGCCGAGGCGATGCAGGCGGCCGGTCTCGACGTGCACGCGCAGCAGGTGCGACTCGAAGATCCGATCAAGGAGATCGGCCAGTTCGACGTGCCGATCCACGTGTTCGGCGAGGTGACGGTCAACGCGCGTCTCTGGGTCGTCAACCAGCCCTGATCGCGGGCAGCCCTGAGTTCGCTTCGCCTTCGCCTGGAGCCGAAGCTGACAGGGCGCTAACGTGAGGACTGCCGGCTGCTCGCGGGAGCGGCCACGATCGACATAGTGCACGAAGGCGGTTGCGCCGTTGGCTCCTTGCGATGCCGGCGGTGCCCGTTCGGGGCCTCGAGGGGAGGGTGGTGCATGAGCGGAGTGCAAGACGTTGCGGCTCGCATGGCGCCGCACAATCTCGAAGCAGAGATGAGCGTGCTCTCCGCGATGATGATCGACGAGGAGTCGCTCGCCGAGCTCGTGCACCTCGTCCAGCCGGACGACTTCTACAAGCCGGCCCACCAAGCGATCGCGAGTGCGATCCAGCGACTTGCCGAAGTCCATGAACGGGTCGATCACGTGACCGTCGCCGATCAGCTCGGGCGCGACAGCAAGCTCGAGGAGATCGGCGGTCGTCCCTACCTGTTCACGATCTCGGGCTTCGTGCCGTCCGCAGCGACCGCGCGCTACCACGCGGCGATCGTTCGCAACAACGGCATCCTGCGTCGCTTGATCCACGTCTCCAACGACATCGCCGCGCGCGCGTTCGAGGGCAAGGAAGAGGCGATGGAGCTTCTCGATGATGCCGAACGGCAGATCTTCGAGATGGCGCGCAAGGGAGACGTCACCGAGCCACGCAGCGCGAAGGAACTCCTCCAAGCAACGCTCGAGCGCGTCGAGAAGTACCTCAACCGCCAGGCCGGCACGACGGGAGTTCCGACAGGGTATGCCGATCTCGATTCGCTGACCGCAGGGTTGCAGCCGGGAGAACTCATCGTCGTTGCAGCCAGACCATCGATGGGGAAGACGACGTTCTCCCTCAACGTGATGGAGCGCGCCGCATCGCAGGGATACGGCTCCGCGTTCTTCAGTCTCGAGATGTCCGCCGAGCAGGTCTTCCAGAACATGATCTGCTGTCGGTCGCGAGTCGATGCGCATCGATTGCGTCGCGGCTACGTCAGCAGCGACGACTATCGTGCGATCGTGCAAGCGGGTGAGGACTTGCGTGAGCGCAACATCTTCATCGACGACACGACGATGCTCACGCCCCTGATGCTCCGTGCGAAAGCACGTCGGCTCAAGCAGAAGCACGACATCAAGATGGTCGTCATCGACTACCTACAGTTGATGAGCAGCGGTTCTCGTGTGGACAATCGCGCGCAAGAGATCGCGATCATGAGCCGGTCGATGAAGAGCCTCGCCAAAGAACTCCAGATCCCGGTCATCGCGATCAGTCAGCTCAATCGTGGCGTCGAGCAGCGCGACAGTCATCGTCCGCGCATGTCGGACCTTCGTGAGTCGGGAGCGATCGAGCAGGACGCGGACGTGATCATGATGGTCCACCGCGAGGAGTACTACACGCGCAAGGAAGAGGACGCAGGGCTCGCCGAGATCATCGTGGCCAAGCAGCGCAATGGTCCTACGGGCGACGTGCGACTCCGGTTCTTCCGCGAATACATGCGCTTCGAGAGCTACACGGGCATGCCGGAGCCGCTCGCCTGAAATGCGGGGTCGCTGCACGAGCCCGGTCCGTGCGTTGGTTCGCCTCGCGTCCTGCGCGGGAGTCGCGACTTCGTTTTCGTACGCCGCTGCGCCTCAGGGCATCCAGGCACCACCGCAGGACGAGCAAGGTCGCAGCGTGCTCGAAGGTCTGGAGGACGAACGCATTCTCTCGGTGCGGATCACCGGCCTCGAGAACCTGCAGCCATCGGTTGTCCTGGCCGAACTGCGCACGCGAGCCGGGTCGCGACTCAATGCGCGCGCCGTGCGCGAGGATCTCGCGTTCTTGTGGAGTCGCTTCAAGCTCCAGTGTCGTGTCTTCGTGGAGAGGTCGGAGCGAACCGATGCGAACGCCGGCGTCAAGGTGCGCTTCGAGGTCATCAAGGAGTTCTTCCTCTTCGATCGCATGACCTTTTCGGGCATGAAGAAGTTCAAGGTCGACAAGACGTCCGGTCGTGCGGACCTACTGCGCCGGCTCGGAGTCGACGAAATCGAGCGCATGACCGAACTCACGGGACAGAGTCTTGCGCGTCGCCTCGAGGACATCTATCGACAGGAGGGTTACCCCAACGTGCGCGTCGACCTGAGACCCGATCTCGCGAAGTCGACGCTCGAGTTCGTCGTCGACGAAGGGGAGTACTGTGCGGTCACGCGCATCGACTTCGTCGGAAACGAATCGTTCCCGGCCGGCGAGGCGTGGTTCTCGAGCTTCGGATGGAACTTGCTCGGTTCGGCCGAAATCAAGTCCGCACCATCGCACAGCTGGTTCTCGACATCGCCGTACTCACGGAAGATCGTCGAGGAGGACCTGAATCGACTGCGCCTCTTCTATCGGGATCAGGGTTTCAAGGATGCGGTCGTCGAGTTGACACGTGTCCACTTCAACCGCGACTTCACCGGAGTCGAACTCGGTATCCGGATCATCGAGGGTCGACGCTACCGCTTCGGCAAGGTCGCCGTGCGCGTCGATGGCTATCCGCGCGGTTCCCAGTCGCGTTTCAAGCCCGACGAATTGCTCGAGGAGATGAAGCTACGCGAGGGCCAGATCTACTCGAAGACCGCGATCGACGAGGACGTCCTGCGTTTGGTGCGCTTCTACGGTCGCAAGGGTTACCCGTCGAGCGCCGAGCATCGGGGACTCGACACGGCAACCTCCCTCGAAGTCGCGACCCCGATCGAAGTCGTGAACGATGCGGACGGAGTCGTCGACGTCGTGTTCCAGATCAACGAGGGCACGCAGAAGCGTCTTCGCGAGATCTCGATCGTCGGCAACGACGGGACACGCGACGCGGTGATTCGACGCGAACTGTCGGTGTTCCCAGGGGACGTGCTCGATTCGGTCGAACTCGCGAAGAGCCGTGATCGTCTGCTCGGACTGCAATACTTCGGCGATCGTGCAACGGGTGATGCGGGCGTGGATATCACGCTCGCGCCGGTTCCGGGTGAGCCGGATCTCCTCGACCTCGAGGTTGCGGTGCGCGAGGGTTCGACGGGGCAGTTCTTGTGGGGGGCGGGGATTTCGTCCAACAACGGCCCGTTCGCCAACATCCAGTACCGGAAGAGCAACTTCGACTGGCGTCGGCCACCGAGCGGATGGAGTCCGATCGGATGGTTGGGTGACATCATCGAGAACGAAGCGTTCCACGGTGGCGGCCAGACCTTCGCGATCGACGTGTCGCCCGGAACGCAGCTCAGCCAGGCTTCGATCTCGTTCTACGAACCGGACGTCTTCGGAAAACATCTCGATACGATCGGGTTCGGCATCGATGGCTTCACGCGTCTGCGTGCCTTCGAATCCTATGACGAGAACAAAGTCGGGCTCGCGCTGCGCCTCGACAAACGGATTGGACGGAACGTGCGCGTCGGGATGCGCTACCGGGACGAGCTGATCAAGATCCGGGACATCGTCGCGGACGCGCCACGCATCATTTGGCTCGCCGAAGGGAAGACCGGGTTGCGAGGAATCGGCGCGAACATCGCCGTGACCGATCTCGATCGCCAGTTGCAGCCGCGCAGTGGTTACGACGTGTCATTCGGCGCGACGCTCGCGCCCGAATGGCTCGACAGCGAGGCGCGCTTCTACATGCTCCAAGCGAACGGCGCCGCGTTCTTGCCGCTCCATATCGATGTCCGCAATCGGGCACACGTTCTCACGATCCGCAATCAACTCTCGTACGGGGAGGCGATTCAGGGCAACGAGGATCTCTACTTGAGCGAGCGGCTCTTCCTCGGCGGGGACAACTCACTGCGCGGGTTCCGCTTCCGCGGAGTCGGTCCGACGCAGTTCGGGCGGCCCACCGGCGGATCGGCGAAGGCCAACGGGAGTTTCGAGTACGGTTTTCCGATTCCGGGTGCGTCGACGAAGTTGCAGGGCAGCCTCGACGAAACAGAGATCCTGCGCGGTGCGCTCTTCGTCGACTGGGGCATGCTCGGCAACGGGTTCCACGATCCGCTGTTCGACCAGGTCCGGGTCTCGGCCGGATTCGGCCTCAAGATCCAGATCCCGGGCTTCGGACAGGTGCCGATCGCGCTCTATTTCGGCGTTCCGATCCTGCGTCAGGAAACCGACCGGACGCGGGTGTTCAGTTTCACGATGGCCACGCTCTATTGATCTTCGTCGTGCATGCCGGAGCATGCCTGTAAGATCCCGAGCTTCGTCACCCAACCGATGAATCGACAGATAGGACCGTGATGCGACGACTGCCGACTCTTGTGTTTCCTGCTCTTGCGGGACTGTTCCTCTTCGCAGGCCCCTCCCGTGCGTCGATCGCTCAGGGCGACGTACGCGTGAGTCTCGAGCTCGACGGTGATCTGGCGCGTGTTTCCGACACAGTCGCCGTGAAGATCGATCTCGACGCGCTCCAGGACACGACGATCGATCCGGCCGTGCTCTCCGGCGCCGCCCTGCGCATGTCTGTCGGCGGGAAGGAGTCGAATGTCGGTTCGGGAACGTCGAGTTCGAAGATCGCCCTCAAGAAAGGGACCAAGGTTCGCATCGAAGTCCCGGTCGACCTCAAGTCGGTCGTCGGCAACAAGCCCGCTGGGACGGAGACGATGGAACTCCAGTTCAGCCTGCCCGGCTTCGACGTGAAGAGTCCGACGCTCAAGGTCGTTCCCGACGTGCGCGACGTCGATCTCGGTTCGCTCGATCTCGCCAAGACGAAGGTCGCCCTCGTCACCGACTTCGGGACCATGGTCATCGGCTTCCGTCCGGACAAGGCCCCGAAGACCGTCGAGAACTTCGTCAAGCTCTCGCAGTCGGGCTTCTACGACGGCACCTATTTCCATCGTGTCATCAAGGGATTCATGATCCAGGGTGGGGATCCCAACACGAAGGACGACAACCCCGCGAACGACGGCCAAGGCGATCCGGGTTACAAGATCGACGCCGAGTTCAACGACATGAAGCACGAGCGTGGTGTCCTCTCGATGGCTCGCAGCAATGATCCGAACTCGGCAGGAAGCCAGTTCTTCGTGATGCACGGCATGGCTCCGCACCTCGACAACAACTACACGGCGTTCGGCAAGCTCACCGAAGGCCTCGACGTCCTCGATCGCATCGCGAACGTCGATGTCGCGCGAAGCGGCGGCGGGATGGAAGTCTCGTCTCCGGTCGAGAAGGTCTGGCTACGCCGTGCGATCGTTCTACCGGTGATGAAGGGCAACTGATCCGTGGACGCGAACACGAGCGACGTGGACGAACTCGCGATCGACGTCGCGGATCTCGAGGCGGTCGTCGAGACCGACAAGGGGCAACTGCGCTTCGCGTTCTTGCCCGAGGCAGCACCCGCGACCGTCGCCAACTTCGTCAAGCTGGCGAAGGACGGCTTCTACGATGGCCTGCGCTTTCACCGCGTGATCAAGGACTTCATGGTCCAGTCCGGCTGTCCGCGCGGCGACGGCACTGGCGGTCCCGGCTATACGATCGCGCCCGAGTTCAACGACACGAAACACGTGCGTGGCACGGTTTCGATGGCGCGCGGGCGGCACCCGAACAGCGCGGGCTCGCAGTTCTTCATCGTGCATGGCGAGGCCGTGCCTCACTGCGACGGGCAGTACACGGCGTTCGCGCGCGTGCAGGAAGGGCTCGACGTGCTGGATGCGATCGCGTCGGTGCCAACGAAGATCGCGAGTGAGACTGGTGAACGCAGCGTTCCCGTCGAGGACATCGTGATTCGTTCGATCACGATCGAGGCGCACAAGGTCGAAGAACACACGCCCGAAGCAGGTGATACGGGCGAAGGCGACGCAGTCGCGGAGCCGAGTGACACCTCGAATCCGAGCGACCCAACGGAGGACACTCATGGATGAGTTTCGCTTCGTGCGCATGGAGCGCCGAGAGAGCACGGCGCTACTGACAATCGACCGACAAGAAAAGCTCAACGCGCTCAACGCAGACGTGCTCGAAGAACTCGCCGAAGCCGTGACCGATGCATTCGTCGACGACGACGTGCGCGCGATCGTGATCACGGGTGCGGGCGACAAGTCCTTCGTTGCCGGCGCGGACATCGACATGCTCGCCGAACAGGACGTGCTCGAGGGGCGACAGAACAGCCTCGTCGGTCAGGACGTCATGGAGACCATCGAGGACGGGCCGAAACCCGTGATCGCGGCGGTCAATGGCTATGCCCTCGGTGGTGGCTGCGAACTCGCGCTCGCGTGCGACTTCCGCATCGCGTCGACCAACGCGGTCTTCGGTCTACCCGAGGTCGGCCTCGGGATCATTCCGGGCTATGGCGGCACGCAGCGATTGCCGCGGCTCGTCGGGACCGGGCACGCGCTCGAACTCATCATGACGGGTGGCAAGATCGACGCGCACGAAGCGCAGCGGATCGGTCTCGTCAATCGCGTGGCCGAACCGGATGCCCTGATCGACGAGGCGCTGAAGTGTGCCGCGAAGATCGCCAAGGTCGGCCCGATCGCGGTCGAGTTCGCGAAGCAAGCCGTTCGCCGAGGCATGCTGCTGTCCCTCAAGGACGGCTTCGAGCTCGAAGCCGATCTCTTCGGGATGATCTCATCGACCGCCGACATGAAGGAGGGCATGCAAGCCTTCCTCGAGAAGCGCAAGCCGCAGTTCCGCGGCAAGTAGGACGTTCGCCCATGGCCGCGAAGCGGCAGAGGAAGAAGCAGGCCACGCGTCGCGGGCTCTCCGTTCCCGAACTCGAGATGCTCGAGATGCTCGAGGAGATGCTCGAGCGCTTTCGATGGATGCAGGCGCTCGTGCACGCGCAGAGTTACTTGCTACGCGAGCGGCTCGACGTGGACGACGACGAGCTCGATGTCGTGCTCGAAGGCGCGACCCGCGCGATCGAGAAGGACGCGAGCTGGCAACGGTGGCAACACGGTCTCGCGCGACTGCGACGTGAGCTCGGGCGCTTCGAGCGCGAAATCGACAGTCGAACCGTGCACGACGTCGATGACCTGCCGGAACTCGAAGCCGACGAATCGTGATGCGCGTATCTGCGTGTGTCATCTCGTTGAACGAAGAGGACCGCATCGAGCGGTGCCTCGAGTCGCTGTCGTTTTGCGACGAGAGATTCGTCCTCGATAGCGGATCGAAGGATAGGACCGTGGAGCGCGCTCGCGCGATGGGTGCCCGCGTCGAGCATCAGGATTTTCTTGGCCATCGGCGCCAGAAGCAGCGTGCAGCCGAGCTTGCCGAGCACGACTGGATACTCAGCCTCGACTGTGACGAGGCGTTGTCACCCGAACTGCGGAGCGAGCTCGTTGCTCTCGTCGGCGCGGAGCCGAGCCCTGACGTGTGTGGGTTTTCGATGCCGCGCAAGAACCGCTATCTCGGACGTGTCATGCGGCACGGCATGTTCTGGCCCGATCGAAAGCTCCGTCTCTTCGATCGTCGTCGTGCGCGGTGGGGTGGTACGGATCCGCACGATCGCGTCGAGGTTCGAGAAGGGCGCGTCGTTCTCCTGACCCACCCGATCCTGCACGACAGTTATCGGAGCTTCGACGAGCATCGTGCGACGGTGGATCGCTTTGCCGCGATCGCCGCGCGCGCGATGCACGAGGAAGGGCGCAACGCGAGCCTGCTGTCCCCATGGCTGCGTGGCGGAGCGGCCTTCGTGAAGGGCGCGATCCTCAAAGGCGGCGTGCTCGATGGGTGGCGCGGTCTTGTCGCCGCGTTCATGTCGGCGCGATACGACAAGGCGAAGTACTCGATGCTTCGGCGGCTCGGTCATGAACCGTCTTCGCACTGAGGTGCGCGCGGCTCCACGATGAAGATCCTCCATCTGTATTCGAACCACAAGTGGACCGGGCCCGCCGCGCTCGCTCTCGAGTGCGTGCGCGGTTTGATGGATCGGGGGGCCGACGTCGAGTTCGCAATCGCCGGTTTCGTTCACGATGGCATGCAGCATGCGATTCGTGCGCATGCGGATGCGCTGGGGTTGCGCATGCGCGACGGGCTCGAACTGCGACGTCACTTCCATCTGAGGTCGTTCCATCAGGATGCAGCGACCTTGGCCGCGTGGATCGATCAGGGCACCGTCGATGTGATTCACTGCCACCAGCCGGGAGACCATCTCGTCGCGGGGCTCGCTGCGGGTCGCGCGAAGCGCCCGGTTCGCGTCGTGCGCAGTTTGTGGGACGGGCGAGCACCGCGGCGGAGCTTGCGCACAGCGCTCGCGTTCCGTCGTACGCATGCGTTGACGGTTCCGGTGCCCTGCGATCGAGAGACCGCGATGGCGCGCAGGTTCGGAGTCGACCCTCAGCTCGTTCGAGTGGTGCCCGGGCCGCTCGCCGCAGAGTTCTTCGCCGCGCGGGATGCAGCTCACGCTGTTTCGAACTCACGACAAGATGCAAAACGCGCGATCGGCATCGAAGCGTCGCGCCGCGTCGTCGGGATCACGGCGCGCATTCAGGAGAAGCGCCGCTGGAACCTCCTGTGGGACCTCGTCGCGCGCATGCCGCACGAGGTCGGTTTCGCCGTTCTCGGTCGTCCGGACGAAGGCGTGTTCGAGCGCCTTTGCGCCGAACCGCTGCGCCGCCTCGGTATCGAAGATCGAGTTTCGTTCCTCGGGTATCGATCGGGCGAAGACTACATCACGGCGCTTCGGGCGTTCGATGCGTTCGTGTTCTTGGTGCCGGGCTCGGATGCGACGTGTCGTGCGCTGCGCGAAGCCATGACTCTCGGAACGCCGGTCGTGACGACCGATCTCGGCCTTCTGCCGCACATCGTCGACGACGGGACCACAGGGCTCGTACGTCCACCGGATGCCGGCCATCTCGCGGCGGCGCTCTATTCCGTGCTCGACGAGCGTGTCGGCGCCGCGCTGGGGAATGCCGCGCGCGAACACGCGCTCGCGACCTGGACCCGCGATCACGCAGCATCGCGGCTCGGCGAACTCTACGACCGACTCGTGGGCACAGAGCGGTGATCACCACGGAGCGCTCCTGGATTTCGGACGAAGTCCGTGGCGTCGATCGTCCGGTCGTCGAGCGGCTTCTCGCGGGTGAGATTCCGCCCGGCTGCGAAATCGTCGTCGAGCGCGTGCTACGACGCGTCCTGCGCCTCCAGCTCGAGAGCGGGACGACGCTCTATGCCAAGCAGCACGGTTTCCCGTTCGTGCGGGTGCGCCTTCGGTATGCAGCCCGGCGGTCGCCGACCGAGCGTGAGCGCGCGATGCTCGACCTTGCAGCAAAGCGCGGATTGCGAGTGCCGAGGCCCCTCGCCGAGGCGACCGTTCGTGGTCCGCTCGGTCCGACGCAGGCCGTGCTCGTGACTCTCGGCATCCTCGAGGGGCGCCCGGCAACACCGGACGAGGCACTCGACGCGATCGACCGTCTCGTCGAGGCACGGTTCTTTCATCCCGATTTGCATCCCGACAACCTGCGTATTTGCTGCGGTGAGCCCGTTTTCTTCGATTTCCAGTCCGTGCGAACCCGCGCCGCGCTGCATCCGCAGGACCGGATGCGCATGTTCGCGAAGTTCGCGGCGGGGCTCGGTCGCACCGAGGACGGTCGTATCGTCTTGCCAGACGACCGCTTCGCGACCGCAGCCGACCGCGTGGCGATTCAAGCAGCGGTCGCGCGCCTCGACGCCGCGGGCTCTTCGGCCAGGCGTCGCCATCGACGACGAACGAGCACCAAGGTCGTGCGCGAGCGGGTCGGCGCTTGCGGCTTGCGCCTGCGATTGCGCGATATCGAGCCCTGCGAGTTTGCTTCCGCACGCTTCGGCCCGCCGTCGCTCGTGGTCGACGATCGCTTTGGCGAGACTGTCGTGGCCGTCCGCGACGATGGCTCGATCCGCCGACTCGAACAAGGGCACTCCGCCCGACGCGGGCAGTATCGGACCCTGTTGGAGGCCTGGGCGATGGCCGACGAAAAGTCCGGATTCCTCGCCTGGGAGCGTACTGCACCTTGGCCCTGGGGCACCCAAGCCCTTTATATTCGCGACTTCGAACAGCGCGATTGACGGCCCTGTCGGGCGGACGCGTTGTCGGGCGAAGGGACGCGCCAAGTGAAGTTCGGGAGGGATCGTCGATGAAAAAACCGCTCGAGTCGCTCGGGCCGGGTACCTCTGAAGTACCAAGGCGCGTCTTGTTCTTCGGCAAACGCAAATCGCGTTCGTGTTGTACCGGCGCGCTCGTCGATGCGTTCCGTCATCACGGACTCGAAGTACGTTGGATCAACTGCTCGTTGATCAAGCGGTGGGTCGGTTCGTGGGGCATGAAGGCGACCGTGCGCTTCTTGAAGAAGCGCTATCGAGCCGATTTGTGTTTCGTCTTCTTCCACGATCTTCCGCACACGTTGATGGCGGAGTTCAGTCGTGAGATGCCGACGGTCGTCTGGATCGAAGAACCGATCCGCTACATCGATTCGGCTCAGGTCGACTACGTCAGTTCTGCACGGCTCGTGTGTCTGTCGACACCGGCTCTCGTCTGGGCCTACCGTAGCCTCGGCGTTGCGAATTCGACGTTCCTCATGAGCGGCTTTTCCCCGCGCTTCCACAATCCCTCTCCCCTCGCTGCCGACGGATCGCGTTCCTATGACCGGGACCTCGTCTACATCGGTGGTCCGGGTCACATGGGGAGTCGTCCGGAGTTCTTGGCGTGGCTCGCCAACAAGTACGACCTCGAGATCTTCGGTGTGCGCGAAAGTTGGCAACCGTACCTCCAACGATTTCCACAACTGCGCCTTTCGGGTGAGTTGCGTCCATCCGGATACGCGGATGTCTGCGCGCGCAGCAAGATCGTGATCGGTATCAACCAGACGCACGACTCGCGGCTCTACTTTTCCAATCGCGTCTTCCTGACCCTCGCGTGCAAGGGATTCCATCTCATGCGGTACGTACCGGGGATGGAAGAAGTGTTCGAGGATGGCAAGCACCTGATGTGGTTCCACGAGCGGGAAGACTGCGAAGCGCACATCGAACGCATGCTCGCGGACGACGCTGGGCGCGAACGCATCGCCGAGGCGGGGCACAGACTCGTCGTCGGTCAGCATCGCTACCACGATCGTGTCGCGGCGATCCTCGACATCTTGTCGGGTCGACGCGAACTCGATTGTCCGCTCGAAGGGGTCGATGACGTGCTCGAGATCGGGACCGATGCCCGCAATGCGCCCGCGGCGATTCTCTATCCTCGTCGCCCGTCGCCGGACTTCCTCGAACTCGATCCCGAACGCGTCACCTTGCGCAACGCACGGCAGGCGGGACGGACCGGCACCTGATCCAGTCTGCCGTCGGTGCGCATCCTGCACGTGCTGTCCGAGCGTGGCTATTCGGGTGGCGAAGAACAACTCGCTCGATTGCTCGAGCACCTCGTCGTAGCGGGACACGATTCCGTCCTCGTGTTGAATCCCGGTGCGCGATTCGAAGCCACGTGCAAGGATCTGGGGCTGCCCGTCCATCGCGTTCGGATGCGCAACGATGCGGACGTGATCGCGATCGCGCGTTTGCGCAAGATGTTCAAGGTCCTGCGTCCTGATCTGATCCACTTCGCGTGCTCGCGTGGCCACAAGCTAGGCGCGTTCGCAGCAAGGCTGACGAAGAGCGCCCCGCCCACGGTCGTCACGCGGCGCATGGACTACCCGCTCGGAAGGGGTCGCTTTCGACGATGGCTGTACGGCACAGCCGTCGATGGCGTTGTCGCGGTTTCGGAGGGAGTGCGGCGCGAAGTCCTCGCGATCGGGGTGCCGGAGTCGCACGTTCGTTGCATTCACGACGGGGTCGATTTCGAACGTTTTGCCGGGCTGCAGCGATCGCCGCTACGGCAACGGACGAGACAGGAACTCGGTTGCGGAGTTCAATGTCCGGACGAGACCACCGTCATCGGATTGACCACGGCTTCCTTGCACCGGCGAAAAGGGCAGGACGTGTTGCTCGATGCTCTCGGTCAGCTCGGTCAGGCGACCGATGCCTTCCCCGGGTTGCGCCTCGTCTGGCTCTTTGCGGGTGATGGACCCGAGCGCGCAACGCTCGAAGCGCGGGCAACGACGCTCGGGCTGTGCCGGCTCGAAGACGAGGAGCCGCGGGTATCCGTGCGTTTTCTCGGATCGGTGCGCCCCGTCGATCCGCTCCTGGCCGCTGCCGATCTGTTCTGTCTGCCGTCCCGCAAAGAAGGTTTGGGCGTTGCGCTACTCGAAGCGATGGCTGCTGGCATCGCGGTCATCGGAAGCGCGGTGGGCGGCATGCTCGAGGTCATCGAGCACGAGCGAAGCGGCCTGCTCGTCCCGGTCGAAGACGCCCATGGCATCGCGCGATCGATCGCGAGTCTTCTGTCCGCGGACGAACGACGCAAAATCGGGGACGCAGCACGGGATCGCGTGTGTGCTGAATTCACGATCGAGCGAATGTGCAGGGCGACCGAGGCCTACTACCGCGAACTCATCGCGCGTGTGCAGGCGTCGCGCGCAGAGTGCCGATGAGGAACAGGACCGATCTGCTACCTTGGCCTCGATGGACGACGAACGGCACTTTCTCTCCGAATTGAAGCGCGATTGCCGCCACTTTCGCAGCGAACGACCGTGTCGCCCTCACAAGCACCGTGGTGTCGTTTGTGCCTCGTGCGACGTCTATGACCCGATTCGCGAGCGCATCACGATCGTCAAACTCGCGGCGACGGGAGACGTGCTACGCACGACCGCGTTCTTGCCAGGGCTGCGGCGCAAGTATCCCGGTGCGTGGATTCGGTGGTTGACGGTTGGTGGTGCGGCGCCGCTCTTCGCAGGCAACCCGTACGTCGACGAACTCGTCGTCGGCGATGGCATCCACCTTCCGGCACGGCTGGCCATCCTGCCTCAGGATCTCGTTCTGTGCCCGGATGCGGATGCGCAGACCGCGTCGCTCGCTGCATCGATACCACTGCGTGACGACGGTCGACGCGTCGGATTCGGCATCGACGGGGATGGAAACGTCGTTCCGCTGTCCGAAGCGGCTGCACACTGGTTCGCGCTCGGTCTGTCCGACGCGTTCAAGCGTGCGAATCGTGAGACGTACCAAAACCTCGTAGGCGCGGTACTCGAACTCGAGGCCCCGATCGAAGACCGACCCGTGCTCGTTCTCGACGACCGAGAAGTGGCGAATGCGAAGTCGTGGCTCGACGCGGCGCGAGGAGGTTCGCGCGGCGCAACGTCGTCGCTCGTCGGTCTCGTCACGGGCGCCGGGCGTCGTTGGCCTCGCAAGCAATGGACACTCGAGGGCCAGATTGCGCTCGCCAAGGACCAACTCGCGAAAGGGCGTACGGTCGTTCTCTACGGAGGACCCGAGGAATCCGAACGACACGATGCACTGCGAGCGGCCCTCCCGAACGGTGCGATTCTCGATGCAGGCACCTCGAACTCGCTACGCAACTTTGCCGCAAGACTCTCGCTCGCCGACATCGTCGTCACCGGAGACACTATGGCGCTGCATATGGCTACGGCGTTCGGTCAGCCGGTCGTGGCACTCTTCGGACCGACGAGTTCGTTCGAGATCGAACTCTACGGCAGTGGGGCAAAGGTCTTCGCCGAAGAGCTCGACTGCCTTTGCTGTTATGCGATGTGCGATCGCACGCCGTCGTGCATGGACCTCATCACGGTCGAACGCGTGATCGAATCCGTCGACGCTCTGCTGACCGCCACGTCGGTCTGACGACGCTTCGGGCGCGTCGTGCGCAGCGTCACTTCGCTTCGCTGATCTCGCGGATGACGTAGCCGCCGTCCTTCTCTTCGAGATCGAGCTTGACGCTCTTGCCGACGAGTGAGTCGAGCGTCAGGGTCTCCGTCGCGAGCATCGGGAGTTCGATGTCCTTCCCTTCGGCCTGAACCGTGATCGTGTTGTGCTCGGCATCGACGCTGACGACCTTGCCCTCGAGCGTGCTGTTGCCGTTGTCCTTCTTGACGAGTCCCTTGACCTTGTCGGCAGCCGCCTTCGCGAGGCTCTTGACCTTGTCGGTCGCCTTGCTCCAGTCGCCCTTGAGCTTCTCTTTGTTGAACGTGATCGAGAACCCGGCCTTCTCGCCGGCCTTGGACGTGTTGGCCGTGAACCAGCCTTGCCAGAAGCCGACGCCGACGAAGAGCACGGCGAGCACGAGAATGACGGTCAGAAAACGCTTCATGAATGGAATCTCCAGGTGGGGTCTTGGCGAGGAATCGAGCCGGAGATTCATACCACAGACCCGTGGACTTGCCACAGTTTCGGGGGGACCGGGCGAGCGGCTCGATCGCGACCGTGTGGGTGTTACGAGTCGCATTGTCGCAGCAATCGCACTTGCCTCGGAACTCGCGCTCGGATCGTGTGATCGTGAGCCGGAGTCCTGTCGCCGAGCGTTGCGGGGATTGTGCTACCGCCACGCCATCAGGAGGATGGGACAAACGTCTCTCGTTCTCGGTTCTTCATCATGCGTCGCTTCGCCAGCTTCTTGGCTCTCTGCATCGTTGCACTCCCTGCCATCGGTCTTGCGCAAGGTGGTTCGAGATCCGCAGGTCTCTATGGTCGCGGGATCCCGGGAACGGGCGGGTTCGTGCCAGAAGTGTGGATTGACGGTCATCCGAGCCTGAACAACGCACAATTCAAGATCACGTTGGAACGCGGAGTCGGGGGAGCGAACGCGTTGCTCTTCTTGTCGGCGGCATCGGCGGACATCCCGTTCTTCAACTTTCGACTACTCGTCGACCCCCTGACTTCGTTCGGACCGTTCGTCACGACGCTCGGTGGTGGGGTCGGCGTGGGCGGTGCCGGCAACGGCAACCTGACTCTGCCGGTTCCGAACGATAGTGGGCTTCTCGGCGCGTCGTTGTTCTTTCAATGGCTCGTCATTGATAGTGCTTCGACGAGTGGACTCGTCGCATCGAACGGATTGCGAGCGACACTCTCTAGCGGACCTTTGGTCTTCGCAGGAGGGACATCGCTGGTCGAATTCGTGCCGGGAAGCGGATCGACGACGATGGGACCATCGGCGAACAACGTCGTCGACATGCATTTCGATCGAACAGGTACGTTGGCTCTGGTGGCAGCAGCGAACGCGGTCGTGATCTACGACATGACCTCCAAGCCTCGCAGAGTCCTCGCGAGCGTCACGACGGCCAGTACTGTCAACTGTCTGGCAATTCATCCGAACCAAGCACGTGCGTACGTCGTCCTTCCTCATCGCACGTCGCCGAAGATCGAGATTCTCGATACCCAACGCTCTTCGGCAACGTTCGGTACGTTGATCGGTTCGGTCGGCATGTTGCCGTCGAGTGGCTTGGGAGACATGGAGGGTTGCTCGATTTCCGACGATGGCCGCAGATTGGCGGTAGCCGTGATGGGCTTGATCGGCAACAAAGGAGTCTTGGTCATCGATGTCGAACCCGGATCGTCGACTCGCGATCAGTACCTCAAGGCGATTCCGGTGACGATCGGTTCGTTCGTGACTGACGTCGCGTTGTCTGCGGACGGGACGACTGCTTACGTGTGTTCGGGAAATCTCGGGCCAGGCAGTCTCGTCGGGATGATCGACCTGACCACCGGACAATTGAAGAACATGGCGTCTGCCGGTGATTTTTCGGTCGACATCGACATCGATCCGCGCGGACGGTTTCTCGTCGTGGCGAATCCGAATTCCAAGAACCTGACGCACGTCGATCTTCGTGCGGGTAGCAACTTCTTCGTGGCAAGTCCCTTCCCTGTAACCAACTCACGCTTCTTCTCCGTCGCCCTGACGCCAGACGGATCACAAGCGATTGCTGTTGGCAATGGATCGTCGACAGCCGATATCTACGCATTCGATACGGCGAGCCTGCGTGTCGTGTGGAGCGTCACCAACACCATGTCTGCAGCGGCCATCGCAGTAAGGTAGGGCCATCGCCCGAACTGATGGAGTTCGGAGAGTTCTTGCGCAATCGCGGTTTTGCGATTGGAAAGCAGTTGGTCACGCACTCGGCGCGTGCCCGACTTTTTCAACGCGCTGCTAGTCCTTGGACCGCAGCGACTCGACGTACTTGCCGACGGCGACGCGCTGCGATTCGCTGAGGTGCGGATACGCCGGCATTTCCTCGGGTGGTTCGAGGAGCAACTCCGCGAGATCCTCAGGGTCGTACTCGATGTCCTGCATCGGTGGAGCGTCCTTGTCTTCATGACCGTAGGCAATTCCGTCGGGCGCGTTCCACTCGTGGCACGAGAAGCAGCCCTCCTTGCGCGTCAGGTCGTAGCCGAGGCGCATCTCGGCAGTTGCGTGCAACGGATGTGCAGGCGTCTTGTAGTGCGTGGGCTTGTCCTGGCTGCCCTTCCAAGTCAGGGTGCCGATCGTCACGAGGAAGAGCGCTCCCGCAATCAAGCAGATCGGGCGTTTGCGAAGTCGGCGCTCCGGGTTGCGATCGAAGAACGGCAACAGCACGAGTACGACGAGGAGCGCATTGGGTAGCCAGAACGCGCCAATCGCTTCGGTGCCGCCTTTGAAGAACTTGAGCAACTCGAACGGGCCGAAGAAGTACCACTCGGGCCGCGGTTGGTAATTGGAGTCAGCAGGGTCCGCGATCGCTTCGAGTTCTGCCGGCCACCGATCGGCGATGACGAAGCACGCCGCGATGGCGAGCATGCCGAGGAAGGCCTTCGACCAAGTCGTCCGCGAGGGAAACGGTCCTTGGAGCGTCGCGCGTTCGTCGACGCGTAGCCCGATGGGAGACATTCCGTGGCGACGCATGACGCGTCCGCGCATCACGACGACGAGTCCGATCAGGAGCGGAACGACCATCGTGTGCAGCGTGAAGAAGCGCCCGAGCGACATCGAACCGAGCTCGGAGCCACCTTGGAGGATGTCGCGAATGCGCGGACCGAGTTCGGGAGCACTCGCGAGGATGCCGAGGCGCACCTTGGTGGCGAACCATGCGTTCTGGTCCCACGGCAGCAGATATCCCGTGAAGGCGCCGCCGACGATCAGAGCGAAGAGCGCGATGCCGAAGATCCACGCGAACTCACGCGGCCGCTTGTAGAGGCCGAGGAAGAACCAGACGCAGAGATCGAGGAACGCGAGCACGACGAGGACCGACGTGCCCTGGTAGTGGAGCGCGCGCATGAGTGCGCCGCCCGTCACGTCCCGTTCGAGAACTCGGATCGAGTCGTACGCGTGGTCCGCGGACGGTACGTAGTGGAACGAGAGTCCGATCCCCGTGACGATCACGAGCGCGAGCACGCACAGCGTGGCGAAGCCGAGCCCTTGCAAGAAACTCGCTTGGCGTGGAGGTCGCGACGTGCCGCCGAGTTCGCGTAACCACGAGAAGAGCCCCAGTCGGTGTTCGAGAAATGCGAGCATCTCAGACCTCGATCAGGACGTTGTCGTCGTCACCGTTCGTACGGACGTCGAAGCGGCGTAGGGGATTCTGCGGCGGTCCGCCCGTTGGTTTGCCGTCGAGATCGAAGAATCCCTCGTGGCATGGACACACGAACGACTTCTTGTCCCCGCTCCACGAAACGTTGCATCCCGCGTGCGTGCATTCGGCACTGAGCGCGAGCACGTCATCACCCGTTCGTCGCAAGAAAACGAGGCGTTCGACCTCGAGTCGGTACGGACCCTGGATGTCCTCGTAGCGCAGACGGTAGGAGACCGGTTCGTCCTCCGGGATCTCGCGCAGAGGGAGTGCGGGTCGCGGCTTCTTTCCCGAACCCTCGCCCGGAAGCAGCGTGCGCGCGACGGCGACGATCGGTGCGACGAACGGGATCGACAGCACGCCCGTTGCCATGAGGCGCAAGAAACCGCGACGCTCGTGCGTCGGTTGCGAATCGGAAACCATGAGCCTCAACGGATTGGACGCTTGAGATACGGGAACGGTAACGCGACGTCAGTATCAAAGCACGTGCCGCCCTCGACATGGATTTGACAACAGATGCCGGGAGCACGGACTCGCGTGGGCTAGCGTGACACGCGTGTCTCGGCCCAAGAGTGCGTTCCCGTGGCTTGCGACGGCGCTGCTGCTCTCGGCAGGCTTGGTCGTCACGACTGGCGTGCTCGGGATCGGAAGCGCCTTGTCCAATGCACGCGAGGTCGCGCGTCTGGAAAAACGACGCGCAGCGTCCACAACTGCGACGGCACTTCGTCGTGTTCTGCGGGACGCGCGCGTCCTCGAACTCTTCGATCCCGGAGAGCGCTTCACGATCGAGCCTGAACGCATCGTGATCGCGGGCGAGCCCGAACGGCAACCGACCAAGCATGCCGCGTCCATCTGGGTCGAGGACGTGCTCGCACGTGCGCGGAACGCGGAGTTCGCGGATCGGGATCCTGCGGCTGCACGGGAATTGGTCGTCGAGGCGACGACCAAACCGGGTCTGCCTGCTGCCCTGGTCGCGCGGCTTCGGCTCCATCTCTGCTGGATCGACCAGCGTGCGGCGGAGTCGCTCGAGTCGGATTCCGAGGGCGCGCAGCGTTGGCGCGAACTGGACCCCGAGGTGCTCGGAGACGAAGACATCGCATCGTGGCTCTGGCTCGCATCGCTCCGCGACGTGGACGTGCCGGTATCGGTTGCACGGCGACTCGTACATGCGTCGCCAGAGGATCGCGTCGGCATTCGCGTGCTGGCTTCGTCGACAAACCCTGAGTGCAGGCCTGCCTGGCTCGCGAGTGCGTTCACGTTCGCGGAGCGGGTCGAGACGACACGCAGGCTTCTCGAGAGTCGTGTACTCCCATCGATGGCGGTGAGCACGCCGGAGGTCATGGTCGCTTCGGGTCAGGTCGTCTTCTGGTTTCCGGCGGGCGAATCCTCGCGAACTGCGACCGCCCAGTACTCGCCTGGTGCTGGTGCCGTCGTGTCGTTCTCGCGCTTTGCGGACTTGCTCCGGTCCACCTCTTCACCCGATGACCCTGACAAGCTCGTCGCACTCGGGCTTGCCGATCTTCCGTGGAACGGATCACTGCAAGCGATCGATTCCGAGTACGAGCACGGCGGTGACGATCCGGTTCTCGTCATCCCGGGCATCGCGCTCGTGCCGACGCCGATCGCAGACACGGGGTTGTGGAACGACCCGCGATGGATTCCTGCGTTGTTGCTCGTCCTCCTGATCGTCTTCGTATCACTGCTCGTGCTGTTCACGCGGTCGCACAGGCGCGAACGTGAGGCGCTCGCGTTGCGCGGCGAGTTCTTGCGATCGGTCACGCACGAATTGCGGACGCCGCTCACGTCGATTCGCATGCTCGCCGAGTCGCTCGAACGGGGTTCGGTGCCGTCAGACAAGCGCGCGAGCTACCTCGGCCTGATGGCTGGCGAGGCCACGCGGCTCGGTGCACTCGTCGAGAACGTCCTGGATCTCGGTCGCATCGAACGCGGCGAACGCCGTTACGAACTCGGCCCGCTGCGCCTCGACGAACTCGTCGACGAGACCGTTTCCCTGTTGCTCCCGGTCGTCGATCGTGCCGACGCGGATATCGATGCGCGGCTCGTTCCCGTGGTCGTGCTCGGTGATCCCGATGCGTTGCGTCAGGCAATCCTCAACATCGTCGACAACGCCCTCAAGTACGGTCGACGTGAGCCCGGGGAGGCGCAGAACGGAACGAGTGAGGGCGTCGCAAACAGCCAGATCGCGATCTCGATCGAACGGGATGGAGAACGTGCGGTGCTCGCGATCGAAGACGACGGGCCGGGGATTCGGCATGCCGAACACGAAGCTGTATTCGAACCGTTCCGGCGCGGCGAAGCGCAAACCGATGGGTCGATTGCGGGCACGGGAATCGGTCTCGCGATCGCGCGGAGTATCGCTACAGCGCACGGAGGGCGAATCTCGATCACGTCGCCGCGGGAGCTCGGCGGAGCGCGCTTCGAGATCGTTCTACCGCTCGCGCAGCCCGAAGACGCGTCGCTCGTGGAGAGTCTCGGTGGCGGCACCAAGGAGTCCCGATGACGTCCATGCGCATCTTGCTCGTCGAAGACGATCCCGTGCTTCGGATCGGCTTGTGCGACAACCTCGAGGCCGAAGGTTACGAGGTGCAAACGTGCCAAGACGGAGCACGGGCAGCGCGCTTCCTAGCGGAGTCGTCGTTCGACCTCGTCGTCCTCGACCTGATGTTGCCGAAGAAGAGCGGTCTCGACGTGCTGCGCGAACTCCGCGCTCGCGACACGATGACGCCCGTCCTCCTGCTGACCGCCAAGGCCGACGAAGCGGACAAAGTGCTCGGCCTCGAACTTGGTGCCGACGACTACGTGACCAAGCCGTTCGGTCTACGCGAGTTGCTCGCTCGGGTGCGTGCGTGCTTGCGACGCGGCAGCCGCGCCGAGCGCGCCGAAGTCGCCGAGCACAAGGCGCGCTTCTGCATCGGTGCGACGCTCGTCGATCTCGAAGCGTACGAGTTCGTGCGCGATGGCGAACGAACTTCGTTGTCGCCCAAGGAGGCGGGCATCCTCGAACTCCTGTGGCAGAGCAAGGAGCGCGTCGTGCCGCGGCAGCGCTTCCTCGAAGAACTCTGGGGACATCGCTTCGTCGGCAATCGCAGCATCGATACGCACGTGCTCAACCTGCGCAAGAAGCTCGAAGCCGACCCCGCGAACCCCGAGCACCTCCTGACTGCGCATGGCGTCGGATACCGCCTCGTCGGTGCTCGCGATGTCGGAGCGGAGCGCGAGTCTTGACATGTTCTCGACATCGATCCGACGCACTGCCGACACGGGCTTCGCCGATACCGCGTCTACTCGGCAGACCGGTCGAACCTGACCCGTCCAGGAGAAGCCCGTCCGGCAGAAGCCGGGCAAGGAGAAGACTGATGAACAAGACATGGAAACCGCTCGTTGCGCTGCTGGCCCTCATGTCGGCGGGCAGCCTCGACGCGCAGTCACCGGAGCCGAAGGGAACCGAGCCATCGTTCGAACTCGCCGTCGCCAAGTACCGCCTCGAGGGTGATCCTACGGGATTGCAAGCGATCGTCGATGCGGGTGGTGCGCAAGCCGCAACCGCCAAGCAGCTGCTCGGGCAGGACGAGAGTGAGGACGCCGCCAAGCAGGGGCGCGGCTCTCGCAAGATGTCGTCCAAGGATCGCAACGCGGTCGAGGCCGTCGTGTACGGCTGGATTCGCGAGCCGAACGCGGCCAGGAGCGGCGAACTCGATTGGCTCGGAGAGCGCGCGGTCCCGACTCTGGTCGATGTCTTCGACGATCAGGGAATCGATCTGGTCAAGCGTGGTATGGTCGCGGAGAAGATCGTGCGCATCGGCGGCAAGGACGCCGAACGGTGGTTGCGGCGGCAGTTTTCGCAGGCGAAGGGACTGACGCGCGACGTCGTCGTGCGGAGCATCGTGGCCGCGAGGCGCTATGTCGCCGGGCGCGGGACGCGGACAGAGGTCACGCCTGTCGTCGCGAAGTTCTTCGAGCCCTTCGATGGCGCTTCGAGCGACGAGAACGCGTCGATCCAGGCGCGCATGCTCGAGGCCTACTGGGATTACGTTCCCGTAGAAGACTTCGGCAAGTGGATGCAGCACCCGAACGAGTCGGTGCGCGTCGCGGCCATCGAACATCTGTGGCGATATTACGACCCTACTCGAACGACGACCACGAACCGACAAGTGCCGGACGAAGAGCGCCGACGAGCCCGAGCCTACGTGCACGAACTCGAGTCCATCCTGACGGCCCCGATGAGCGAAACGATTCGGGACGCGATCCGATCCTGGACGCAGGGCTCGATCGGGTACGTTCAGCAGGCACTGCCGCCGAGTGAGTACGCACCGCTCGTGGAAGCACTCCTGCCTCAGTTCTCGGTCGGCTTGACCGTGCGTTCCTCGGCTGCGCGAATCCGTAGGACATTCGATGCTTGTGTCGAGCGAGGAGCCGATCGAGCGGACGCGATCGCAGGCTGGCTCTCGATCTCGGCGCACGAGTTCGATGCGGAGGATGTCGAGCCCTACCTTGCGATCGCTGCGCGGTGGCACGAACTCGAGAACAAAGAGGGCAAAGACCGTTCAGGGGTGGGAACCGTCGTGTGGGGGCGGATCAAGTCGTTCTTGAAGCCGGAGCACGCTCCGGCGCTGGTCGAGGCGTTCGGGAGCCCGTTGTTCCGCCGGGTGCGTATGTCGCCAGACATTCCGGAGTCGGTGCAACGCGATGTGGGGCGTGGACTGAGATCGGAACTCCTCGCGGGTCGGATTCCCATGGGGGACAAGTGGCGCGATGCGATGGCGATGGCCACCATCGAGCAGGATCTCGAGGCGGCGAAATGGCTGCAGGCGTACTACGAGCGAGCGGGTGATGCAGAGCTGCGTGGATGGGCCTCGTGGGTCGTCCCAGACGAGCGCGATGCGGTGCCGGTCTTGGTGTTTTTCTTCCGCAAGGGACTCGAGGAGAAGGATGTCGGCCCCGCACAAGGTGCGATCTTCGGCAAGCTTCTGCTTCTCGCTGCGAGCGAGGTGGAATCCGACCTCGTCGCAGGGATTCGTGCGGGCCTGCGCGAAGTGACCGTCAGGCAGCAAAAGCAAACAACCTCGGGAAGGTTCTCTCGACAGAACGTCTCCCTGGTCACGGCTTTGACCGCCTTCCGGGCCGGGCGATTCGAGTACCACGACGGAGCCGACGACTTCGTCGAGCGCTTGCTCGAAGCACACCTCGCCGTCGCTACGCCCGAGGACTTCGCCTCGATCCAGGGTGCTGTGCAGGCTGCCTTCCAACCTAACCCTGGCCGGACGCAGCAGCAGATGGGGGAGCACCACGTCCCCGTCGCGTTCCTCGATGCCCTCTGGAAGAAGCTCGAGTCGCTCGATGTCCCGAATGACATCCATGCCCAGTCCTTCGTCAACCTCGAGCGGATCATCGCGAGGGAATACGACCGCCTGCAGGATCCCGACGCCTTCGTTCGCTCGATCCTTCGCGATCCCGCGAACGTTGCGCCCTCGAAGCGCAATCTCGTCTCGTCACTGCTGTACGCAATGCGAGGTCGCGATTCCGTCGCCCCTGAACACCTTCTGCTCGCCGTGCCCTTCCTCGGCACGGAGAGTGCGGCGATCAGCGCGCTCGCCGATGTCGATGACCAGAAAGTCGTACAGGCGATCGAAGCGCGCGTGCGCGAACTCCTCGCTTCGGAGAATTCGAACGAGCGGCGCACCGCGCTCGCAGTGATCAAAGAACGGGGTGGAGATACCTTGCTCGAGGTCGGGCTCCCGATGCTCTCGGATTCCAACGCGATGGTTCGCGGGGCTGCGATCGGAGTGTACGGCAAGCACTACTACGAGCCGGCAGCCGACGGCCTCTTGGCGGCACTGAGGGACGATCTCGAGAGCAACCGCAAGATTGCCAAGGAAGCTCTCGATCGCATGCGCGACATCCAACAACAGGAGAACCACTGGAAGCAGTGGCGCCTCGCCCGCGGCCAGCCTTCGGTCAGCGCTGCTCTGCTCGCGCAGGCTGCGGATACCGAACCACTCGATGTGCGTCTCGCTGCGTTGCGCTCGCTCGCATTGCTCGGGGATGTCGAAGCGCTTCCCTTCCTCATCGAGCAGATGAAGAGCGACGACGAATCCATCCGCAAGGCTGCCAAAGACGCCGTCGATACGCTGCAAGCGATCGCATCCAAGCGCGCGAAGTGAGCGCGTCGCGGTTGTCGCAAACGCCTGGGTCGTCGATAGACTGCTCCGGCGCATATGGCCGATGAAATCGACGCAGATCACACGAGGGTCGCGGACTACCACTACGAGCTTCCGCCATCCAGCATCGCGGACGAACCGTGCGAGCCGCGCGAAGCGGCTCGACTGCTCGTATGTTCGCGAAGCGACCCCTCGCGCGTGGTGCACGCGCATGTTGGTGACCTTCCGAGCTTCCTCGATGCCGGCGATCTCCTCGTCGTCAACGAGACGAAGGTGCTCCCGCATCGCTTGATCGGTCAGCGAGCGACCGGTGGTCGCATCGAGTGCTTGATTCTCGAACGTGAACTCGACGGAACGGGGGCAGTCGGTTTTCTGCGACCCTCGAAGCGCCTCCGCGCCTCGGAGCGCATCGTCTTCGAGCGCGGTGCCCTCGTGATCGAACTACGCGAAGCACGCGAGCGCGGACGATGGCGATTCGATATCGTCGAGCCCGACGTTGGGCAGATCACTTCGCGACTCGAGCGCTTTGGGCGTGCTCCCTTACCGCCGTATCTCGAGCGCGATCCCGATGCCGAGGACGTCGCCAAGGATCGCGAGCGCTACCAGACGGTCTTCGCGCGCAATCCGGGCGCCGTCGCGGCGCCGACGGCTGGATTGCACTTGACCAACGACCTCTTGGCCAGGCTCGACGCGCGCGGTGTCGGTCGTGCTGCAGTGACGCTGCACGTGGGAGAAGGGACGTTCGAGCCCGTGCGCGTCGACGACGTTCGCGATCACGTCATGCACGAGGAGCGCTACGAACTCGCCCCCGAAACCGCGGTCGCGATCGAAGGAACACAAGAACGCGGAGGCCGTATCGTCGCCGCCGGAACGACGACGGCACGCGTGCTCGAGACGTGTTACGACGGCACGAGACTCGTGGCTGGCAGCGGTGCGACGCGACTCTTCCTGCGACCCGGTCATGGTCCGCGGCTCGTCGACGTGCTCCTCACCAATTTTCATCTGCCGGAGAGCACGCTCCTGATGCTCGTCGCGTCGATGCTCGGTCGTGAGCGCACGCTCGCGCTGTATCGTTCGGCGATCGAGTCGGGGTACCGGTTCTTCAGCTTCGGCGATGCAATGTTGATCCTGCCTTGATTGTTCCGCATCCGCATGCTCGAGGGTTCAACACGCGGGGAGCGCGGCCGCGAGTCGTGCAGCGACGGCGCGAGGATCCCTTGCGGCGAGAATACATCGTGAGACCGCGATGCGGCGCACGCGTGCAGCGAGCAAGGGAGCGAGGTTGTCCGGGGTGATGCCTCCGATCGCGAAGGCCGGACGGCCCTCGGTCGCGGCAACGAGTTCTTCGAGCTGGGCAGGAGTGAGCCCGCGGTCGTAGCCCTTCGTCGACGTGGGATGGCACGGCCCGACGCCGAAGTAGTCCGGCGCTTCTGCAGCCGCGCGCTCGACCTCGTGCATATCGTGTGTCGAGATACCGAGGATCGAACCTTCGTCGAGTCCTGCCGCACGACGTGCTTCTCCCTTCGGGAACGCCTCGAGATCCTCCTGACCGAGGTGCAAGCCGTCCGCCCATAGCGCGAGTCGTGCGTCGTCATTGACGATGCACAGGGCATCGTGGTCGTGACAGCGGTTCTGGACTCGTTCCACCCACGCGGTGTCCTCTACCGTCAACGGCTTTTCGCGAATCTGGACGATGTCGACACCGCCCGCGAGTGCCGCGTCGAGCGTCTCGAGCGGGTCGTGTCTGCAGAGCGAACGCGTGAGCAGGAGATAGAGCTTTGCAGATCGGAGACGGAGGAGCGCGTTCATCGGCATCGCACAGTATCATCCGGCTCTACCGATGCTTCTGAAGTCCTTCCTGGTGCTGCTCCTGCTCTTTCTCGCGACGCAGGTCGTCGCGTGGCGGAACATGGTGCGCGGGCGCTTCGTACTGGGCTTCCTGCAGTTCGCCGGGATCTTCGCGCTCGCGGACATTCTGCTGATCCTGCACTTCGTCGTCGGTCATGCAGATCCGGTTGCCGAGGGACGCTTCGTCGCGTTTCTGTGGCTCTACTGGTTGGTCGCGTTGTTGTCGTGCGGGGAGTACCTGTTCCACGTGATCCGCTCACGGCAGCGCGGCTTCCTGGAGTCGCAGGCTCGTCAATACGGCGATGCACTCGATGCGTTCTTGCGAGGCGACGACAAAGCGGCGGCGAGTGGATTTCGACGTTGTTGCCGCCGCGATCCGTGGGATGCTGCATCCGCGCTCATGGTCGGGACGCTGCTCGCTCGATCGAATGCGAAGGGCGCAGGGCGATGGCTGAGACGGGCGCGCGTGCGTGCCGCGGACGAGCGGTTGAGGGACGAGATCGAGGAGGAGCTACGGTGTCTGGCCAGACCACGTCGAGTGACGGAGAGCACGGAGCGCGCGAAGAAGCCGGCAACCGAGAAACCGGTCCTCGACAAGAGCCGGCCCCGCGTGAACAAGTCGGCCGCCGGTTGAGGTGGCAACCGACGCCCATCCACGATGACGAGCTGCTGCTCAGCGTCGTGATCCCCGTGTTCAACGAGGAGACGACGCTCGAAGCGATCGTCGAACGCGTGCGCACGGTCGACCTGCCGAAAGAGATCCTGCTCGTCGACGACGGTTCGACCGACGCTTCACCCGAGATCCTCGCGCAGCTCGAAGCGATCGAAGGCGTGCGCGTCTTTCGGCACGATCGCAATCGCGGCAAGGGGGCCGCGCTCAAGACGGGCTTCGCGGAAGCGAAGGGGAACGTCGTGATCATTCAGGACGCGGACATGGAGTACGATCCGCATGACTACCCGGCGCTGTTGCGTCCGATTCTCGAGGGGCGAGCCGATGTCGTGTACGGCTCGCGGTTTCTCGTGCGTGAGTACGCGCGGGTCCATCTCTTCTCGCACTATCTGGGGAATCGTTTCTTGACGTTCCTCAGCAACGTGTTCACCGGACTCAATCTCACGGACATGGAGACCTGCTACAAGGTCTTCCGCGCCGAGGTCGTCAAGGATCTCGACCTGAAGAGTCGGCGGTTCAACGTCGAGCCGGAGATGACCGCGAAAGTCGCGAAGAAGCGGCTTCGTGTGTACGAGGTGCCGGTCAGCTACGCGGGACGCGACTTCGACGAGGGGAAGAAGATCTCGTGGCGCGATGGCTTCTCGGCCATCTGGGCGATCGTGAAATACCGCTTCGTGAACTGAGTCGTGATCGTCGCCTAGCAGCGCGTCGAGTGCGTGGTTTCGATGTCCCGGTGGCTACCGAAAACGCAGTCGAAGCGTCCATTCTGCGAGGTAGTCGAAGCTCGAAAGCCTCGACAAATCCGTCGGGGCGTGATGACACTTCGGTGAAGTGGATCTTGGTGAAGTCGCCATGGCCACACTTCGGTGAAGCATCGGTGGGGCGCCTGCCTCGACCGGCGCACACGGGGGGATTGTCGTGCGCGTGGGGTTCGGTCGTCGTCTTCGGGGGCCGGGGTTCGCTGCTCGGGTGGTGCAACGAAGGGGGCGCGGGCCGGGGGACTCGGGTACTCGGGCACCGCGTGGAGACGAAGTCAGGGGCGGGTGGGATCGCAAAAGTTGGGTAGCAACGGTGGGCGCAGGGATTCGAAGTCGGGTGAGCGTGAATCGAACGGGGTCGGCGCCGACGGTGGACGGTGACTACGACGCGCGGCTTCGGCGACCGCGCTTCTTCGGGGACGACTTGTTTTCAGCGATCTGCAAGTGGAAGGCTTCCATGTCCTTCTTCGAGAAGAGTCGCACCTTCGAACCACACTGCACGCAGAAGCTCGTCTCGACACTCATCAGAAAACGGACGTAGCCTTGGCACTGTTCACACCACTTCGTTTCCTTGTAGTAGTCGATCGAATCCATGTCAGTCCTCTTCGTGGTCCTCGCGTCTCCTCGGAGTCACCGCGCGGCTTGGGATCGCGCAGGTGACGGCACGCCTTCGAAGAAGCAAGTCGGTTGCCAATTGGATTGCCCAATGCGTCGGTGTTGGGGTGGAGCAGTTGCAGTATTCGCGAGGCGTCCGTCGCGACGTGAGTTCGGCCTCGATCAGAAGTCCGAACTCTCGCATCCGCGCGCTCCGCGCATCCTGCACTCGCAAGTAGCGTTGCAACGTCCGAGGTAACGCGATTTCATCACGTCAACGTCCAGCGATCGGGCAATGGTCGGTATCAACGCGCGAACGACCTCGCGTTCGTGCGAAGCAACGCATGTTGTGGCGATGCAACACCGCTGCGCAAAGGCACGGCTCGATGTCCCTGGCACGTTTCGCGCAGGGGCGCGGTGCTAGCCGATCGAGCCGAACTCGTCGAGCGAGAGAGCGAGGTCGTCGCGTGCGGTCTCGTCGTGTTCGCGGTCGATGGCCTTCACGAGGTCGTTGCGATGGGTGCCGAGTTTGGCCAGGGCCCAGCCGGCGGCTGTGCGCACACCCGCATTCGAATCGTGCAGGCAGGATGCGAGAGCTGGTGATGTCTGGTCCAGATGGAGATTGCCGGCGACGATGGCGGCGTTGCGACGAAGGCCTTCGACCTTGGCGCGACGGATCGCCGTTCCGGTCCAGTCGCGGTTCCAGGCCTCGACGTCCATCTCGAGCACGCCGACAAGCGTGTAGGTCTCGAGTGCGGGATGCAGTGCGAGGTCCGGATCGTCGTCGCGTTGCTTGGTCGCGCGGCTCGTGAACGGACACACCTCGATGCAGATGTCGCACCCGAAGAGCCAAGAGCCCTGCGCCGCGCGCAAGGAACGATCGATGACTCCGCGCTTCTCGATCGTCGTGTAGCTGAGGCAAAGGCGAGCATCCAGTTCGTGCGGCGCGACGAGGGCACCGGTCGGGCACGCATCGAGGCATGCCGTGCACGTGCCGCATGATCCGGGTGCCGGGCTCGTCGGTTCGAACTCGTCTCCGTGCAGGATCTCGGCCAGCAGGAGCCACGGGCCACGCCGCGGGTGAATGATGCCTGCGCTCTTTGCCAGAAAACCGATCCCCGCCTGGAGTGCGAGCGACCGTTCGAGCACGGGAACGGCATCGACCCCGTAGCGCAGCACCCCCGCGCCGATGCCGTCGGAAGCCATGCGCGCCTGAAGGCGCCTCAGTCGCGTGCCGAGCCCGCGGTGGTAGTCACGACCCGCGGCGTAGCGCGCGACGCTTGCCCCATCGATTCGGACGGACTGGCCGGGGTATTCGAACCCGAGGGCGATCGCTCCCCGCGCACCACGCACATAGCGATCACCCGCGAGGATCCGGTCTCGCTCACGTTCGAGCCAGTGCATCTCGCCGTGGCGGCCCGCATCGAGCCATGCGTCGAATTGGTTGCCGGTCGCTCCGTCGGGCGACGCGGGTCCGAAACCGACGATGTCGAAGCCCGCGTCGAGGGCCATCTCCCGGATACGTTCTGTCGTGGACGGCATGTCCGAAGTCACGAGACGATGCGAGGATCGCCCTCAAGTTTCCCATGGCATGCGGTCGATGGCTTCGGGAACCGGAGCGTCAGGTTTCCATGAACGAGTCCAGCCCCTACGTGCAGCCTTCGCGGGCCCTCCCTTCCGACGTCTCGCCGACACCTCAACGAACGCCCGGTCTGACGCCGGATCTGATCGTCGGTCCGGAGCCCGCGGACGCATGGGGGGACGACACGCTGCATGCAGAGGTTCTCGCACCAAAGCCGTCGACCCGACTTCCGCGCTGGGCGTCGCCCGAGTCGACCTCGCGCGTCGAGGCCGCGATCGCGCGTGTCGGACGCAAATGGCTGCATGGGGAAGAGATTCTCGGGCAATGGCTCGCGGAAGCCAGGGGCCTCGCCCGCGATCTCGAAGAGAAGCTGGCACGAGGAAGCCTCGAGGAGGTCGGCACTGCTGCCCGCCGCGTCAGCGAAGTCCTCGGTTGGGTCGACGCCGTGACCACCGAGCAGCGCAAGCAGTCGGCGCTCGCGGCGCGTGGATTCGACGTCTACGACCCGGCGGTCCTGCTCCGTGATGCGGCACGTCACGTCCACGGCCGCTGGCCTGCGATCGATCTGGCGCTTCCACCGCTCGGTGTCACCGAAGTCGTCTGCCGCGCCGGGGCGCTCGGTCGCGCGTTCGATCTGGCACTCGAGGCAGTCATCCGCCGCATCGGCGGCGTCGGGGCCGTGCAGCTCGAAGTCGAGGAAGGTGCCCTCTACGTGCTGCACCGCATCCGAGGCAGTCGGAGTGTCCTCGGTGACCCTGGTGCCGGTCGAAGCGGAATCGAGGTCCCCGAAGTTCTTGCCGGCAGGCTGCGCCATCTCGTCGTCCAGATTCACGGTGGACGCCTCTTCCGAGGCCCGACGACGGACGACGACGCGGCGATCACGATCGGGATTCCTCGCCGCGAGTAACCACGTTCTACGTCGTGAGCGGACCCGTGCTGCACGCCGCCCGAAAAACTGCGTCACTTCGTCACGGAATTGGACTAGGAGGGGTTGGCGAGATCCCCGATCTCGCATAGCTTGAACCCTCCCCTCAGTCCGCCTGTGCGAAAGGCGACGCCAATGACGACCTCCCTCTCGACACACGTGTTTCCGCAGGATCTCGCAGAGACCTTGCGCACGTTGATCGACGAGACCGGTGATGACCGGCTCGTGGAGCTGCTCCACAGCTACGAGCAGGACATCGTCACGGCGACGGCGAGCGCGGGTTCCAAAGCGATCATCGAGGCGTTCCGCGACAAGCTCTCGACCGTCCTGATGGACGTCTTCCGCATCACACAGAAGAGCGAAGCCTTCGGTCTCCTCTACGAGATCAACTACCGGCTCTTCCTCGCGGTGATCACGGCGAAGTTGCGCAAGTTCTACTTCCCGCTGGATCCACAAGACGTCCTTCAAGACGTCTTCTTCAACATCTATCGCTACCCGCACAAATTCCAGGCGGACCGCGATCAGGCGTTCCGATTCTGGGCTTCGATGATCATTCGCAACTCGGTGTTCAAGTCCGCGAGGGACAAGGACCGTGAGTTCGCACACGAAGTACAGGACGAGGAAATCGAAACCCGCGTCGACCGGAATCAACGCAGCCCGCTCGGTGCGGCCATCCGTGAAGAATCCGAGCGATCGTGCTCGGAGAGTTACATCGCCTATCTCGAGTTCTATCTCGCCGCGTATCGACAACTGAGTGAACGCGAACGCACCGCCCTCGCCCTCGTCGAGATTGATGGTGCTCCGTACAAGGATGCTGCAGATCGCCTCGGCATCCGACTCGAGAACCTCAAGATGGTCATCTTCCGCGCCCGCAAGAAGATCCTGCGCAGCCTCGATGCCGTTCAAAGCCATATGGAGGCGTGGAGTCCTGCCGAAGTCGGCGGTCAACGCCTCGACGCGATGGCTCCAGCGGCGATGCATCGCATCGCGCGGGCTCAGCGCGCGTCACGATCGAATCGGCACGCTTCGATGGAGGCCGGTGCATGAATCGTTTCGGTGACGAGCCCATGCGGGATGCTCCGCTCCGCGATCCGTGTGAGGACATCGAAGCCGATGTGTCGGCTCTGATCGATCGGGAGCTGGACGAAGCCGGCCTGCGGCGCGTCATCGTGCACCTCGAGATCTGCCCGAGCTGTCGCCGTTTCCTCGACAGCATTCGAGCCCAGGTCACGCTCCATCAACGTACGGTGGTCGAAGATGCGGAAACCGCCGCAGACACCGAGCGCGTGGATCCATTCGCTCAACCCGCCTCGTGGCCCGCGATGGATCTCGACGTCGTTGCGGATACGCCGACGGAAGGTGTCGAGTTCGATTTGTTCGCTGACGTGGACGTGGACGCGGCTCTCGAGGCGGGCGAGATCAGGCCAGTATTCGAAGCAGTCGGCACGAGCGCCTTGCGCCAATCGATCCTGTCCGACGTGCGCGAGCGCGTCGGTGAAGTGCTGTATCAGTTGGGGCGCGCTTACATCTGTCTCGCGCGCCATCCGGCGACGTTCCGCATCATTGCGCGCGAACCGGTGCGCGTGCCCGAGTTCCGTGTGCGCGGAAAGGCGCTCCTCGATGGTGTCACGACGATGGAGCGCGACGAGACGACGTCGAAGCGGCGCGAGTGGGTCGAGGCTCGCGAGTTGCTGCACAAAGAACTCGACCACGTGCAGAAGAACTACGACAAGGGCCGCCTCCTCCTCGAGGAGAGCCTCGCGATTCGACCGGAGTCGAACGCATGCCGCATTCAACTCGGTCACGTGTTGACCGAGCAGTCGGAGTTCGCGGGTGCGCTCGAACTCTTCGAAGCGGTGCTTGCCGATTCGAGATCGGAATACGACTGCGATGTGGTGACGCAGGTGCCCTATCGCATCTACGCGCTCGAATCGCTCGGCAATCTCCAACTCTGGATGAACGAGAACGAGGCGGCGCTACGTTCGTTCGAGGCGGTTCGTGCCTCCGGTGCGATGCGTGTCCACGCCGACTTTTCCTCGTGTCTGCTCAATATCGCGGTCGCGAGCCTGCGGCTCGACCAGCACGGACGGGCCGCGGACGCACTCGAAGAGTGCTATCGCGAGTTTCCCGAGCGGCGCGAGCCGCTTCGCCAGCAGCTCGTGCTGCACCAAGCGATGATGCGCGATCTCCGGAGCGATGGCCCGACGTGGGCACGCCTCGTCGAGAGCTGTCCCATTTGGTTCGCGCCCGCGGTTGCGGCCACGGACTCCGTCAGTTTTCACCTCAACTCGTATGCGCTTCGGTCGAAGCGCGCTTCCGATCGCGAGCGATCCACGGATCGCCGTGCGCGCTTCCCGGAGACTCGCGATCGTGCCTGAACTACCGTCACGTTGCATTGAGCGGCCCGCCCCGGCTGCCACCACTTCCCTGTCCCACGAACCCCGATGAACAAGTTCGCAATGATCAGCTGCTTGTTTTCCCGCCTAACGCCCGTGGTCGTCCTCGGCGCTGCGTTCGCGATGGTCGCTCCGGCGGCGACCGCGCAGTTCAAGACGTCGCCGCCACAACCGGGCAATGGATGGGTCAACTCTCCGAGCGGGAATCGCGTTCTATCGCTCCGCAATCAAGTTTCGGTCGAGATTCGTCATGAGACCGTCCCTGTCGCACTGACGCGTGTGGTTCAGGGGTCGGCGGTCGCGTCCGCACGCGGGCTCGACAGCGTCCTGACGGTTCTCGGTCCGAATCGCATGGCCATCCAGTCGACCGTTCAGGACGGCAAGACGATCGAACTCCATCTACCGGGTTCCCTGCGGAACCCCATGGTGATCGTCTACGCACTCGGCACGCCGAGCTTCTTCTCGCTCGGGAGTCCGGTGCTCAACTTCCGAGCGGACGATCTCGTACGCTTCGCCAACCTGACGTCGATCCACAAGCTCGACTTCCAGGTCCTGGGCTTCACGCAAAGCACGTTGTTCTCGATGCCTGTCGAGGTCCGCATCGACCCGACGAAGCAAGCCATCCGCCTCGAACTCTGAGGCGCGTCCATCGCGGGCTCCCCGGCGGCCGGATCTCTCAGGAAGAGAGGAGCATTCGGCCGATGCGGAAGCGATGGGTGATGCCAGCTTGCGACCGAGTGACTCCGAGCCGCTCCTGAGGCTCGACCACGGCGAACGATTGCGAGCTACGGTTCTCGAAACCCCTGAGCCGAAGGTCGCGATCCTGGGGCTCGTCGGCTGTCAGCTTCGTGTGCGCTTGGAGCGTCGAGTGCAACGCGGCGACGAGCTCCTCGTCGTCGTCGAGCATCACGGTGAGGTCGTGAGACTCCGTTGCATCCAGGAAGATGCCAGCGACGGCCTCGAAGCGGATCGCTCGACCCTGGAATGCGAAACGCGCGCGAGTCGTCTCGACACGCGCGCGTGAAACGCCAGGATTCGTTCCGATGTCGCTCAGAAGCGCGACAGGTAGCGATCGATCTCCCACTCGTGAACCTGCGCGATGTATTCGCTCCACTCGGCGCGCTTTTCCGACGTGAACTTCTCGACGATGTGCGGGCCGAGTGCATCGCAGAGGACCTTGTCCTTCTCGAGTGCATCGATCGCCTCGGACAAGTTGCCCGGCAGGCTCTCGACCTTGTGCTTCGCGCGTTCGCGCTGGCTCATCGTGTAGAGGTTCTTGTCCACCGGTGCGGGTGGTTCCTTCTTGTTCTTCACGCCGTCGATGCCCGCAGCGAGCATACCCGTGAGTGCGAGGTACGGGTTGCATGCGGGGTCGGGCATGCGCAGCTCGACGCGCGTGCCGACGCCGCGACGTGCGGGAATGCGGCAGAGCGGTGAGCGGTTCTTCTCCGACCATGCGATGTGCGTCGGCGCTTCGTAGCCCGGAACGAGTCGCTTGTAGGAGTTGACGATCGGATTCGTCAACGCGCACAGGCCCTTCGCGTGGCCCAGCAGTCCGGCGATGTAGGCCAGCGCGATGCTGCTCAGTTGACGCTCTGCATTCTTGTCGAAGAACGAGTTCTTCCCCTTCGCATCGAAGAGCGACTGGTGCGTGTGCATCCCCGAGCCGTTGATGCCGTAGACGGGCTTCGGCATGAACGTCGCGTGCAGTCCGAAGTCAGCCGCGATCTTGCGGACGACGAGTCGGAACGTCATGAGGTTGTCCGCGACGCTCAGAGCATCGCCGTAGCGGAAGTCGATTTCGTGTTGTCCGGCAGCGACTTCGTGGTGGCTCGCTTCGACCTCGAAACCGAGGGCATGCAGCGCGTTGCAAATCGCGCGTCGGCACGGCTCGCCTCGATCGACGGGAGCGAGGTCGAAGTACCCGCCCTTGTCGTGGGTGCGTGTCGTCGGCGTGTTTCCTTCGCGCTCGAAGAGGAAGAACTCCGCTTCGATCCCCGCCATCATCTGGTAGCCGATCTCGCCGGCGCGTGCGATCTGCCGCTTGAGGGTGCCGCGTGGGCAGCCTTCGAACGAACTGCCATCCGCCGAGTGGACGTCGCAGATGATGCGGGCGTTGCGGCCTTGGTTCTCGTCGTTCCACGGGAAGACTCGGAACGTGTCGAGATCGGGCACGAGCACCATGTCCGATTCCTCGATGCGCGTGAACCCTTCGATCGACGATCCATCGAACAGGCATTGTCCGTCGAGCGCCTTCTCGAACATCGACCTCGGGACTTCGACGTTCTTGGCGACTCCGCTGATGTCGGTGAACATGAGGCGGAGGAACTGGACGTTCTCTTTTTGGAGCGTCGAGAGGATCTCGGTGCGGGTCAGACGGCCCTGCTTCATCGGGCTGTCGACGGCGTGTTCCATTTGCTTCTGGACTGTCATGGAAGATCGCCCCGTGGGGCGCCTCTATCGTGGTAGCTTGTCGTCTCGCTGCTGCTCGTCAGCGCGTGGGTGCTTGTCGAATATTGCATCAGGTGCGCGATTCGAGTTGCACGCACGCAGATTTAGCGCCTATTTCGGCAATTTCGATGGGTTGGTTCTGCAAATCGTGCAGAAAATCGCCGTCACTTCGATTCTGGCGCCGCATCGCCCTCGTGACCGGCGATTCGGCGCATGAGCCGAGCGATCAGTAGCTCTTGATCGTCCGGCGAGAGCTTCCGGATGAGGGAATTCGGTCCGGGATCGAAGCGCAGGCGGAGCCGACCCGGGGCGAGCCGCGGACGGTTGCCTTCGAGCAGCGGTCCGAGCCACAACCGATCGCCCATGCGGAGTCGGATTCCCACGCTGCCGTCGACGAGTTCGCTGTCCGCGACGGTGACGACGTCGGCGAGCTCGAGCGGCGGCCCGCGGAGTTCGAATCGATCCGCCCGCGCATCCGCCGTGTTCGGCACCAGCAAGATCCGCGCGAAGACTGGGAGGGATCGCGCCGTGCGAGCCAGATCGTCTCCGAGCGGATCGAGGTTCGGTGGAGCTTGCACGGGTGCCAAATCCGCCGGCCTCGCCTGTGCTGCAGCCCGTGCTGTGCGAAAAAGCGCGGTCCGGACCCACGTCGTGAGGAGCAGTTGCGCAGTCCCCGTGTGCTCGTGGAGGCCCAGGATCTCGAGGTGCACGTGATTGCCCTTCGGGAGGCCGAGGGCGCGCCACGCCGGGGCCGAACTCCGCCAGCCCCAAGCGTCTTCGCCATTGCCGTACGCCATGAGGGATCGCGTCGTAGGGTCGACGTGATACGAGCCGATCCAGACCGAGAGCGTGTCTGCACCTCGCTGGACGTCGACGCGCCAGGCGATCGAGCGGTCCCGTAGCGATTCGACGCGGCGTGCGAGCCGGTGTGGAGGGCGCACTTTCGTGCCGTGAGGCCATGCGAGTGGTCGACCATCTGTGCTCACGAGCGCTCCGCAGTCGAGGGCATCATGGTCGTCGAGTCCTCCGCGACTCGGCAGGTCATCCAGTCGAAAGCACTCGCGCGCGTCGCCATGGGCCCTCGGCAGAGGCCAGCACAGCCCATCGAGGAAGTCCGCGAGTAGCGCCTCGTAAATCGCCTCGCGACGACCCGTGTCGCGGATCTGCGTGTGCAAGCCGAGTCCGGCAGGTGCACGCTCGCGGCTGTGCCATACACGAGGGGGACGTGTGTCGCGTTGCTGCGCGCCCGCGAGCAGCGCGCTCCGGCCGCGCCGCGTCGGCCCCGGGTCCGTGGTCCGGGCTGCTGAGGCCTCGACGAACCTCGCCGCGAGCGGCCCCGACACGAACGCCGCGCGCAGGTCCGCGTTTGGCAACAGCTCGTCGAGGTTGTCGAAGTGCAGGACCAGCGATCGGCCGCGCTCGTGGCCGCGTGCCACCAGTGCACGTTCGATCGGGTCGCCGTTTTCGGGTGCGATGCGGCTCGACGCCAGACGGACTTGGAGATCGAAGCACGCTCTTGGCAGCAAGCCTTCGGCGACGCGTGGCTCGAGGCGAAGGATGCCGCGGGTCTCGCCGCCCGAGTCCGACAGCTGCAAACCCCGGAAGGGCAGCCCGCGAGCGTGATTCTCGGTGTTCGGGATAGCGATCTCGGCGCGTGTTTCGAACAGCCGTGCGCCGACCGCCAGGGTCGCTCCGTCGCGCGCGTGGTCCGCGGGGCTTTGGAGCCAGATCGTGTCCGTGCGCGTTTCGAAGGGCCATTCCACGCACTCGAGCAAGTCGAGCAGGAGGGCCAGTTGTCGAGATGACGGGCGCAAGGTGCGTGCCTGGCTCTCCTGCCGGGACTCCATGCCCAGTACTTGCGATGCCAACACTGGAGCCACGCTCATGTGGAACCCCACGGCAACCGCAAGGAAAAGCAATCGGAGGGTCACCGCCGCCAGAAGCCCGGCCGCGAAGCCGGGTGCGTGCTCGTTGGTCGCGCGTCGGCGGCGTGGGACACGCGGTCGCGCAGGCGGTGCGCGCTCGGTCTTGCGGGTCGAGTCGTGGGGCTGAAAGATCGGGTCATGGATCGGGACAGAATCGAGTCGGAGATCCGGGAGAGCCTTGCGACCAAGCAGCGCTTCCTTGAGCAGAGTATCCCGGCTCTCGAAACCTTCTTCGCCAAGGCTCGAGCGTGTATCGACCGTGGCGGCAAACTCCTCTTCTGTGGGAACGGCGGTAGTTCGTGCGACGCCGCGCACGCGGCTGGCGAACTCGTCGGCTGGTTTCTCGAGAAGCAGCGGGGACCGATCCCTGCGATCGCGCTCGGCCACGAGGTGCCGGCTCTGACGGCCATCGCGAACGACTCGGGCTACGAGTTCGTCTTTTCGCGCCATCTCGAGGCGGTCGGGCGTGCGGGCGATCTGCTCGTCGGAATCTCGACTTCCGGTGGTTCGAAGAACGTGCTGCGCGCGATCCAGCGTGCGGGCGAACTCGGGATCGAATCGGTCGCGTGGACGGGCGAGTTGCGCGGCCCTTGCGCCGAAGCTGCCGACTTGTGGCTGCCCGTTCCGTCGACGTCGACGCCGCGCATCCAGGAGTGCCATCTCCTCATCGTGCACTTGCTCTGCGCGCATCTCGAAGAGCCGTTCGGCGGCTAGTGGGGTGTCTCACGAGCGGCGTCACCGCGCGAGTTCGAGGAGTCGTTTCTCGAGCGTCTGGACGGAGGGTGGTTCGCTGCCGGGTGCCGCGCGTAGGCCGATGTTTCCCGCAGCGCCGAGGCCCGCGAACCGTGTGAGGTCGCATCGAATCCGACCGAAGGTCGACTTGCGCGGCGGCTCGACACCTTTGGCGAGGCGGCGCAACTCGTCGCGGGTTTCGTCGTCGATATCGATGCGCGTCAGTTCGAAGGCTCCCTTCCACAAGCGGCCCTGTGCGTCGAGGCGCAGGACGAGATCACCATCGCGGCACGACCGGCGTTCGAAGCCGAGACTCCACGCATGGACCGTCGGTGGGTCGGGCATCTCGATCGCGCCGTCGAGCAGCGTCTCGGCCAGCTTCTGGAAGCGCACGATTGCCGAGCGTCGCTCGGCGCGCGGAGCGTCGATGCGATAGCCACAATCCTGTTCGAACAAGCGACGAAGCGCGTCGAACGACTCCTTGCGCGCCAGGCGCCCGAAATCGTCTCCGAAGAACGAGTCCTCGGCATCGAGTCCGCGCACGAGTACGGGCACGGCTGCGGACGCGAACTCGGGTACGGAGGCTTTCGTCTCACCGCTGCGCTTCGCCTTGTCGAAATCCAGGAGCAACGACGCGGCGAGTACCGCCACGCGTCGATCGGGATCGTTGAGAGCCTTCTTCAGGACGCGTGGAGCATCCGAGATTCGCAGGTTGGCGATGCCGGTCAGAGCCCCACGTCGCATCTGCCACGACCCATGATCGAGGAAGGACTCGAAGAGTTTCTGGTCGTCGCCCTTCGGCCGTTCGGCGATGGCGAGCAGAGCTTGTGGTCGCCACGCGAAGTTCGCATCGGCGACCCAACTGGCGAGAGCGGTGCGCAACACAGCGTCGTCGAGCCGGCCGAGTAGGACGACGAGTTCGGCGCTGAGTGCGTTGTTGCCTTCTTTTTCCGCAAAACGAAGGACGGCCGCCGCGGCGCGCTCGCCGCCTTTCGCGACGCGCTTGGCTGCTTGGAGCCGAATCAGCGGGTTGTTCCCACACGCGTCGCGCACGCGCTTGTCGAAGTCGTCGTTGGATTGGGCAACCGCGAGGTTGCTCGCACCACTGGCGACGAGCAAAAATGCGAGGCTCATGGCGGGCCGCTTCGCATGCGTCATGGCTCTTGCGCCTCTTCGCAGGGTTCGTTCGGGCGATCGGTTCAGTCGATCCGTGTCACCGCGAGTCGGTAGATCGAGGTGACGTAGTCCCCCTCGCGCACTTCGCCGACCTCGAGCTTGCCAACGACTCGTACCGGACGGCCATCGTTCGCGAACGACTTCCCCTCGGGCATCGTGCACACGATGTACTCGTTCATGCGCGGAAGGCCGGCGCAGTCACAGTTCTGGTCGATGAGCCAGAACGCGGTGATTTGTTCGTCACTGCCGTCGAGGCTGCGTACGAAGCCTTGGATGCCGATGGTCTTGCCGTGGAGCTTCTGGACCTTCGAGGGAAGCGCCGCACCTTCCTGCCATTCGAAGCCCGACAGAGTCTGATAGTCGACGGGGACGACGACGTCGTCGATCGCCGTGAAACTCAGGGCGAGGGGAAGCGCCAGCAGGGGAAGTCGGAAAGCTCGCATCGCATCCAAGTGTATCGGCTCCCCGCCGGCTTTGCCAAAGAGGCAGCTATTCCGGTTTCCCGCGGGCTCAACGCGACTCGGTCGGCAACAAATCCGGGGGATTCAGCGTCGCGATGACGAGAAAGGCGAGGCTGAGCACGACCAAGAACCCGAGGCCGAACACGATGAGGAGCCAGGGACGGCGGCGGATCGCGTTGATCATCGTTTGCCTCCGATGAGTTCTTGGCGGACCGTACGCGGGGCCTCGCCGTCGTCGATCGTGATCTCGAACTGTTGGTCTCGGGCGATTTCGCTGGCCTCGAACCCAGCGAAAATCGGTGTCCGCACGTCTCCGAAACCCTCGAGATCGACGTGCGGAATCGGTTGCGTGACCTCGACGCCGGGAATCGGCGTGATTCGAATATCGAACGACTTCTTCTCTGCGGCCTTGTTGACGACGTGGAGCATGAACGCGTTTTGAACCTTGTTTCCGACGCGCGTGATCGGCGTGCCCTGCTGACGGAGCAGCTTGGCCTCGAACGACTTCCGAGTCGAGACCGCGGTGATGAACGCGCCGAGCAACACGATCCAGACGATGCCGTAGAGAACCGTGCGTGGACGAACCACGCGGCGCGCTTCGCCATGGATCTCGCTATGCGATGCGAAGCGCACGAGGCCCTTCGGCTGGCCGATTTTCTCCATGACCGCGTCGCACGCGTCGATGCAGTTGGTGCATCCGACGCACTCGAGCTGCGTGCCATTGCGGATGTCGATCCCCGTCGGGCAGACCGCTACGCAGTGCTTGCAGTCGACGCACGCACCTCGATCCTTGTCCGAGAAGCGTCCACGCGGTTCGCCGCGCACGTCATCGTAGGCGACCTGCACCGTGTCCTTGTCGTAGAGCACGCTCTGCAAGCGACCATAGGGGCAGATCACGATGCAGAGCTGTTCGCGGAACCACGCGAAGTTGAAGTAGATGATCGCGGTCGCGAGGAGGATGAACGTGAATGCCGCGGGGTGCACCGAGGGCGGGCTCGTGATCGCTTCGAGCAACGTCCGGATCGGCATGAAGTACGACAAGAACGTGTGCGACAACACGAGTGAGATCGCGAGCCACGTCAGCCATTTCCCGAAGCGGCGGAGCGTCTTGTTGAGGTTCCACTTGCTGGCAGCGAGGGCGCGGCGTTGCACGTGGTTGCCGTCGAAAATTCGTTCGACACGACGGTAGACGCCTTCGAGGAAGACTGTCTGTGGGCAGCCGAAACCGCACCACGCTCGACCGTAGGTCGCGCTCACGATGATCAGGCCGAGCCCGACGCCGAGCACGACGAACACCATCATCCAGAAGTCCTGGGCGTTGAACGTCGCACCGAAGAGAAAGAACTGCCGCTTCGGAATGTCGATCAGGATCGCCGGGTGGCCGTGGATCCGGATCCAGGGGATCGCGAGGTAGATCGCGATCAAGAGAACCCAGATCCGGTGTTTGAATCGTTGCCACGGCCCTTTGACATCACTCGGATGGATCGTTGATCGTGATCCATCCGCGAGCAGCATGCTCAGTTCGTCGAGGTTTGGCGCGTGTGTCTTTTGAGCTGCTGCTGGCCGCGTCATGGGCAAGGCGCCGGCGTGTGCCGGTTCAGTTGTCGTAGGCTTCGCCCTGAGGCTCCTTGCCGCCAGGTACGTTGGTGTTCTTGATCGTCAGGATGTAGGCGACGAGATCGGTGACGAGTTTCGGGCCGAGGACGTCCTTCCAGGCAGCCATCCCCTTCTCGACGACGCCGTCTTCGATCGTCTTCTTGATTTCCATCGGCGTGTTGCCGTGCAACCAGTATTTGTCGGTCAAGTTCGGACCGATTCCACCGCCGCCGTTCGCCGTGTGACACTGTGCGCACGTCTTGACGAACTCCGCCTTGCCCGCCGCGACGCGGCTCTCGAGTTTCGTCAACTCGAGAAGGGTCTCGTTGGAGATCGGCCCGAGCTTCTTGGCAATGCGTTCGTCATCGGCTTGCACCGCGAGCGCGAAGCGCTCCCTGGAGCTGAGACCGCTCCGGAGCACCTCGTAGTGGACCCAGTAGCCGACACTGAACAGCACGGCGAGATACAGAGTCCACAGCCACCACTTCGGCAAGTGGTTGTCGAACTCACGAATGCCATCGAACTCGTGCGCGCGCAGTTTGTCCGAATTCGTCATGTCGGCGCTGGTCATCGCAGCTCCTCCTTCGTCGTGTTTGTGTTCGTATCGCGATGGGAGTCGAAACCGTCATGGGGCCGCCCTTCGAGCGGCATCTGTGCCATGAGGTCGTAGTGGCTCTTGCGCTTCTTGGAAAAGGTCCAGCAGGCGACTCCCACGAAGACCCCGATGAAGAGGAACAACGTGACGAGCGGCAAGCTCATGAAGTCCGCGGAGGAAAAGAGATCTTTCCACATGTCTCGTCCTCCTCAGTCTCCCTTGCGTTCGCCGTTCGTGGCTGCTGGAGCCGCGATCGTCGTGGAAGGTTTCTCGTTTTTCCCGAGGCGCAGGAGATAGCCGATCAGGGCGACGAGCTTCGAGTCCTCATCGACATCGACGCCGTAGTCCGTGAGCTCCTTCACGATGACGCCCGCTTGTTCGCGGTACTTCTGCTCCGCGAGCTCGAACTCTTCCTTCTCGTACGGCACCCCGAGTGCGCGCATGATCTTGAGTTTGTGCTTCGTCTTGGCGGGATCGATCTTGTCGGTCAGCAGCCAGGGGTACTTCGGCATGATCGAGCCTTCGGACATACGCCGTGGATCGAGCATGTGCTCGTAGTGCCACGTGGCGCCGTACTTCTGTCCGACACGTGCGAGGTCCGGACCGGTGCGCTTGGAACCCCACTGGAACGGGTGGTCCCACATCGACTCTTCGATGCGCGACGGATCGCCGTACCGCTTCTTCTCCGACAAGAACGGTCGGATCATCTGCGAGTGGCAGACATAGCAACCTTCGGAGACGTAGACGTCGCGGCCTTCGAGTTCGAGTGGCGTGTAGGGCTTGACCGCGACCTTGCCGGCGTCGGTCATCGGCACTTCGCGCGTCATGAGCAAGCCGGGCAGCAATTCGACCACACCGCCGGCGATGATCGCGAGACCGACGAGGACCGAGAACGCGAGCGGACGGCGCTCGATGTAGTCGTGCCATCGAAACTCTTCTCGCTGTGCAGATTGGTAGCGCAACCAAGCCAAGACACAAATGAAGACCAACGCCGCGAGGGCGACGGCTGCCACGATGACGTTGTTGCGCCAGAGGAACAGCGTGGCGACCAAGCCCAGGAATGACAGGAGGACGGGGCGGGAGAAGATCAAGCGCACGCTGGAGGGAGCGTCGACCTTCTCGAGCACCGTGACCTCGGCTTCGGCATCGACGGGCTTCTTGCCGGCGACGGTCTTCCAGAGGTTCCACATCATCAGGATCCAACCGACGATGTAGAGCGCGCCACCGAGAGCACGCAGGTGATACATCGGGATGACGGCATCGATGATCGTTGCCCAGTCACGGTACTCGAGGGCACCGTCGGCGTTCTCGGCACGCCACATCAGGCCGTGCGTGACGCCGCTGATCCACATCGACACGATGTAGATGAGGATGCCGAAGGTGCCGAGCCAGAAGTGAACGTCCGCGAGCTTCGAGCTATGCAGCTTCGTGCCGTAGAGCTTCGGGACGAGCCAGTAGAACAAGCCCGCCGCCATGAAGCCGTTCCAGCCGAGCGCGCCACCGTGAACGTGTCCGATGATCCAGTCGGTGTAGTGACCGAGTGCGCTGACGCTCTTGATCGAAAGCAGCGGGCCTTCGAAGGTCGCCATGCCGTAGAACGTCACGCCCGCGACGAAGAACTTGAGCACGGGGTCGGTGCGGACCTTGTGCCATGCGCCGCGCAGCGTGAGCAGGCCGTTGAGCATGCCGCCCCAACTCGGTGCCCACAGCATCAGTGAGAAGAGCATGCCGAGGCTCTGTGCCCAATCGGGCAGCGCCGTGTAGAGGAGGTGGTGAGGGCCCGCCCAGATGTAGATGAAGATCAGCGCCCAGAAGTGGATGATCGACAAGCGATAGCTGTAGACCGGCCGCTCCGCCGCTTTGGGCAGGTAGTAGTACATGATCCCGAGGATTGGCGTCGTCAGGAAGAACGCGACGGCGTTGTGTCCGTACCACCACTGGGTCAACGCGTCCTGTGCACCGGCGAACACGCCGTAGCTCTTCATGCCATCGAGCGGCACGGCGAGGTTGTTTACGATGTAGAGGACCGCGATCGTGATGATCGTCGCGATGTAGAACCAGATCGCGACGTAGAGGTTCTTCTCGTTCCGGACCGCGAGCGTCCAGAAGTAGTTGATCGCGAACGCGACCCACACGAGCGCGACCATGATGTCGAGCCACCACTCGAGTTCTGCGTATTCCTTGCTCTGCGTGATGCCAAGCGGGAGCGTCAAGGCAGCGCCCAGGATGATGAGCTGCCATCCGTAGAGGTGGACGCGAGACAGCAGGTCGGACGCCATTCTCGTCTTGAGCAGTCGCTGCGACGAGTGGTAGATGCCGGCGAACAGCATGTTCCCAACGAGGGCGAAGATGACGGCGTTCGTGTGCAGCGGCCGGATACGTCCGAACGTCAAGAACGACGTGTCGAAGTTGAGCGCCGGAAACGCGAGTTGGAACGCGCAGAGCAAGCCGACGAGCATGCCGACGATGCCCCAGACGACTGAGAAGAGTATGAAACCCCGTACGACTGCATCGTCGTAGGTGATCCGCTTCGTAGAAGCGGCGACAGCTGTGTCCGTCATCGTGCCTCGGTTTCGGTTGGTATCGTGCCGGGAGAGTCGAGTGAAGAGGCCTCGTCCTGCTCCGCATCGCGGGGCAAGAGATCCTCCTCGAGAGGAAGGAGTGCCAATCGATCGGCGTGCTCGTGGTCGCGATTGCGGGTGCTACCCACGAAGAGCAACACACCGATACCCGCCAGGACCAGGCTGCAGAACACCAGCAGCGGAATCACGTCCATGCGGAGCGACCTCCGGCCGCAGGCGGCTTCGTCGTCGTCGGGCGGGGATCGTCTGGCATTCGGCGCGCGTCGATTCGGGAAACACGCCGACCGAGCAAGCCTCGTGCCTCGACCTTGTCGCTGCGTCGAGTCACCGCCGGTGCATGTCGGCGCAGGCGCCAAATCGTGTGGGTGACCAACAATATCGAACTCACGGGCATGACGATCGCGCAAACGAGGGGGCTCATGCGACCTTGGAAGCTCAGCACGAGTACGAATGCGTTGTAGAGTCCGGCGAGCGTGAGATTGGTCCTCACAACCCTGCGAAACTCCGTCGCAAGGCTGAGAGTCGCGAGCACGGCGCCGGATCCTATTCCGCAGTAGTAGAAGTCGCAGCGCGCGGGGAGCACCGGGCGGTCTACTGCGGGCGTGCCCGCGCAGAACGCGGCTTCGAGGGCGGGACCGTCGTTGAGGCCATCCCCGAGCATCAGCGAATCGTCGTGATCGTGTTCGCGGACGATGCGGGCCTTGTCCTCGGGTGACAGTTCCCCGAGTGCGCGTTCGTCCTCGAAGCCGAGGCGCTTCGCGGCCGTGGCGACGCGTGCCTTCTGATCGCCACTCAGCAGCCAGCAATCGATGCCGAATGCGCGCAGTGCGGCGAGTTCGCGCGCGATACCGGGCCGGTCTTCCTCCTCGAACGCGTAGCCGATCCGCGCGTGCCCATCGATCCCCAGCACTGTCCGGTCCCGAGGCAGTCGTGCGGCGTCGTGTGCGGCGGCGAACCCCGGTGCTCCGAGCCGCACGGTCTTACCATCGAGCCGCGCCTCGAGACCGGCGCCGGGGACCTCACGAACCGTGAGGTCGGTCAGGAATGAGGCCGTCACGTCGCCTCCATCCTCGTAGCGCGTGCGAATCGAAGTGCTGCGGGGATGGTTGGAGGACGACGCGAGGGTGAATGCGAGACTGCGGTCGAGGGGCGTGCCGTCGCGATCCGGAAGAGCGCGCAGCTTGCCCCAAGTCAACGTACCGGTCTTGTCGAAGAACACGCGCTTCACGTGCACGGCTTTCGCGAGCAGGCTCTTCGTGCGCACGAAGATACCCGCGTTGCGCAAGCGCGCGAGAGCGAGGTCGAACGCGAGTGGAGTCGCGAGCCCGAGCGCGCACGGGCAGGTCACGACGAGGACCGCTGTGACTACCGACAGGATGCGTGAGGGATCGAGGAATGCCCACGTGATCGCCGCAGAACTTGCTGCCAGCAGAACGAGCACGACGTAGACGCGTTCCAGGCGTGCCCAACCCGCGCCGCGAGAGCCGAGTTCTTCGCGATCGCTCTGTGGTGTCCGCAGGAGGGCGAGAAGCCCCGATTCCTCGACGGTCTCGATCGCGCGCACGCGGACTGCTCGCTGTTCGGCGAGAAAGGCGCCGGCAGGCACCGAGGCATCGCGTGCGTAGGTCTCGGGTTCGGATTCGCCACGGATCCAGTCGAGCGAGAAGCGCGCATCGTCGTACTCGAGCCGGCTACTGACCGGAACGAGGTCTCCTGCGGCGAGTAGCAACTCGTCGCCTGGGGCGATGTCGAGGATGGGGATCTGCTCGATCTTGCCGTCCCGAATGCGGCGGGCTCGAAAATGCTCGGCTCCGTCGTTCTCGAGCAGCCATTGTCGATTCCGCGCGACTGCGCGTTCCTGCACGTAGCGGCCGACGAGCATCAAGGCGACGAAGATCGTGACCGTGTCGAAGTAGCCGGAGCTACCGAGTGCGAAGAACTCGATTACGGACGATGCGTAGGCGAGCACGATGCCGAGCGAGATCGGAAGGTCGAGGTGCAGGACTCGACGACGGATACCCGCGAGCGCACCGCGGAAGAACACGGGCCCGCCGACGACGACTGCCGCACTCGCGATCGCGAGCGAGAGATAACGAAAGAGGTCGTCGATCGCGGCGTCTTTGCGATCGAGGCCGAAGTAGTGCGAGAACGCGAACATCATCGCGTTCATCGCGAGCGCGACGCAGACGCCGAGGCGAATCAGGAGGCCGCGCGAAGAGTCGGCATCGCGACGATCGGCCCGGGCAGGACCGACGCGATATCCGAGACTTTCGACATCACGAATCCACTCCGCGACGTCGAAGCGGTCGTGCTCGAAGACCAGTGTCGCCGTGCCGAGCGCCGGATTGACACGCACGTCGAGCGCGCCCGCGCGGCGTCGCCAGAGTTCCTGGAGCACCCAAACACACGCCGCGCAGTGGATGCCTTGGATGTCGACTTCGAGACGCGACTTCGAATCGTCGATCCGTGCCTTGGTCCGAGCTTCGTCGAGCCAATCGTGTCGGGCGGGAACCGGCGCTTCACCCACCGCGCGCGAGTCTCCGCCGCCGAGGTCGTAGAAACGATCGAGACCTCGGTCGTGGAGAATCGTCCATACGGCCTTGCAACCGCGACAGCAGAAGTCGTCTCCGCGGCCCGGCGGCACCGGGTCGCCACAATGTCGACACGGCGCAGTCCGCGCGTTGTCGTGCGCGCGAGTACTCATGTGGGACAGCAGCTTGCGTCCTGCAGCGTTTGCAGTCCACGCCAGAAGAGGACGACCGCGGCGACGAGCATCATCACGCGCGACACGTGGACGAAACCGCGTGGCCCGAGCCGCGTCCTCAGGCGATCGATCTGGGTCTGCGCCAAGGCGAGCACCGGGAGACTGCCGATCGCGAACCCGATCAGAGTCACGGCTCCGAGAGTCGAATCGCCGCTCACGACCGCGGTGCCGTAAACCGTCATCGACAGGCCACAAGGCAGTAGCGGCGTGAGGGCGCCAACGACGAAGCTGCGGACAGCTGGAGAAAAACGTTCGGCCTTGGCGAGCCCTGCCCGCACGAGGCGGCCGAACCCCGATTTGCCGAGAGGGATCTTCAGGAATCGTTCGAGCCCCGCCGCGCCGAGCGCCAAGAAGATCGCCAATGTGATCAGGACCCAAGCGACGGACTTCCCGAGGCCTTCCGGCAGAAAGATCTCGCCTGCTGCGCCGCAGACGAAGCCGACGATCGCGTAGGCACCGAGGCGCCCCGTGTGATAGAGCGCGACGTTTCGTCCTCGCTTTCCGCCGCGCGTCGCGAAGACGAGCGCGAGCGGCCCGCACATGCCGGCACAATGGAGGCTGTTCATCGCGCCGAACGCGATGCTCGCGATGAGAACTTCCGAAACGCCTCCGCTCACGCTGCACACCTCAAGGCACGGGACCAGCCGTCGTGCACCCTGGCGTTCGCTCGCGCCGGCGTGCAAGCTCTCCCTGCATGCACCGGCCCGACGAGACACACAAGAGGCGAACAGAGGTCTCGCGTGAGCTGGGTCAGTTCACCGATTCCCTCGTCGACCCGATCCTGTCGATCGATACGCAGGGGACCATACTGACCGCGAACCCACCGGTCGAGCGGGTGTTCGGGTGGACGCGCGAGCAGCTCATCGGGGATCACATCTCGGTCCTCATGGCGGAACCGTTCCGGAGTGAACACGACGACTACGTGCAACGGTTTCTCGACACGGGGGAACGCCGTGCGATCGGCCGGGTGCGACAAGTGCTCGCTCGGCACAAGGACGGGCACGAATTCGCCTGCGAGTTGTCCGTGTCGGTCGTCGAGGTCGATGGTGTGGCGCGCTTCTACGGGATCGTGCGCGATGTGAGTGACCGCGAGCGGCTGCTCGAGCGCGTGGCCCAGGTCGAACGTCTTGCCGCCGTGGGCGAACTCGCGGCGGGGGTGGCCCATGAGGTCAATAACCCGGTCAACACGATCATCAACTGCGCGAAGCTGATGAAATCCGGCGACGACGATCCGCAACTCGTCGACGACATCATCGACGAGGGACTTCGGATCGCGATGATCGTGCGCGACCTGCTCGACTTGTCGCGACAGCACGACGACGATTTTGCGCCCGTCGATCTCGAACACGTCGTGCGGCGAACGCTCGCGTTGCTCGAATCGCGCTTCGCGAAGGATGCAATCGCCGTCGAAGTCGAGATCGCCGATGGACTCGCCAAGATTCACGGACGGGCGCACCAAATGCAGCAGGTACTCACCAATCTGCTTTTGAATGCTCGCGACGCACTCCTCGGGGCGAAGTGTGATCGTGCGCGTGTCGTGTCGGTGCGGTTGCGAAACGTCGGTCCGGATCGCGTCGAGATCCGAGTTCATGACAATGGAGTCGGGATCGAAGAGCACGATCTCGAGCGCATCTTCCGCCCGTTCTACTCCAAGAAACTCGCGAACGGTGGGACAGGCCTCGGGCTCGCTGTGAGTCGCGGCATCATCCACGGCCACGGCGGCAGTATCGCCGCTCACAGCCGCATCGGTGAGTACGCCGAGTTCGTGATCGCGCTGCCGACGTTCGGGACGTCCTCGTCTGGCTGACGTCACGCCTTCTGCCCCCCCGTACGCGTGAGCGGCATGGACACGACGGGAAACTCGTCACTGTCGAGCAAGGCGCGGGTTTCCACGTCGGTCCCACGCAGCCAATGGTCGGCCGTGACCACGAGTTTGCAGCCATGCAACGAGGCGCGTTTGCGCACACAGAGGGCGTAGTCGGTCGCGAACTCGACGTCGAAACACGTCGACACGGGGAACCGCACTCGGGAGCGGAGGAGCTCGAGCGCGGCCCAGGCCTTGGCGAGTTGCTCCGCGAGCGTGGGCTCGAGGGAGATGCGGTCGATCAACCACTTGCCGCGCAGCGCCTTCGGGTTCTCGGTGACGACGAGTAGGACGCAGATCGGCAGCTCGAGGCGCTCCGCGAGACGGACGACGGCCGCGGCTTCTCGGCCCGACTCCGGAACGGGACGCTGTAACGCATAGAGAAGGCACGCGTGCCCTGTTATGCGTCCTGGATCCGCGTCTGCATTCCCGGTGGTCGGCATGTGCGCGCCGCAGCGCAACCTGTGTGCCACTACGGGCACGGCCCGCGACCCCCGCCGCTATGGGGCTCCCGCGTTCGAGGAGGGCGCGCTTCGCATCCGCGGACTCGCAGGTGCGAGAGACGGCTATCGCGCTTCTGCGAATGCCGCTACCCCCGTGTCGAGTCGGCGGGGCGTGTGGCTCAACTCCCGTTCTTCAGGCCGAGCTTCTCGAGCCGGCGATAGAGCGTCGCTTGGGACAGTCCGAGGGTCTCGGCGGCGCGCTCCCGATTGCCGTCACAACCCTCGAGAGTCTTGCGGATGTAGTTGCGTTCGAAGTCCTCGACTGCGGTGCGCAGGTCTTTCGGCGCCTCGGTCTCGGCGGGTGCGTTCGACCCTCGCATGATCAAGTCCGACACGCCGATCTGATCGCCGTCGAGCAGGATCAGGGCGCGTTCGAGCACGTTGGCGAGTTCGCGCACGTTGCCGGGCCAGTCGTATTCTCGTAGGACCTCGAGTGCTTCGGCGGTGAGTACAGGCGTGGGGCGGCCGCGACGAGAGCACGATCTCGTGAGAAGGTAGTCGGCGAGCAGGGGCACGTCTTCTCGGCGTTCCCGAAGCGGTGGAACGTGGATTTGGAGCACGTCGAGCCGATAGCGGAGGTCCTCGCGGAACTTGCCGTCGCGCACGAGCTCATCGAGGTCGCGATGTGTGGCGCAGAGGATGCGTGCGTTGAATCGCACGGGGCGATCGCTTCCGAGCGGAAGCACCTCACGCATCTCCATCGCGCGCAGGAGTTTCGCTTGCAGCTGAAGAGGCATCTCGCCGATCTCGTCGAGGAAGACCGTTCCGTTGGCTGCAGACCGGAGGAGACCTTCGCGCTTCGCCGCGGCGCCCGTGAACGCTCCGCGCTCGTGTCCGAACAGCTCGCTCTCGATCATGGCTTCGGGCAACGCGGCGACGTTGATCGACAGCATGACGTCGTCACCGTTCTTCGACGCAGCGTGGATGGCGCGTGCGACGACGTCCTTGCCAGCACCAGTCTCCCCAGTGATCAAAACGGTCGCATCCGTTTGCGCTGCGCGTTCGATCCATTCGCGAATGACCTCTGCAGCATGCGACACGCCCAAGAAACCGTCCTGGAGCGGCTTTGCGAGCGCGCGGCGCAGGCACGCGTTCTCGGCGACGAGATGACGGTGTTCGAAGAGTCGCTCGAGCTTGCGAACGATCTCATCGAAGAAGAGCGGCTTGAGGACATAGTCCTGCGCGCCCGCGCGCAACGCCTCGACTGCCGTCTCGAGACTTCCGTGACCGGTCATGACGATCGCGGGCATGTCAGGCTGCAGGCGCAGGGCCCGACCGATCAGCTCGATGCCGTCGATCCCTGGCAGTCTCAGATCGGTCAACAGTGCATCGATCGGGCGTTTCTCCAGCGCAGCGATCGCGGACTCCGCCGTTCCGTGATCGTCGACATCGAATCCGGCGGCCATCAGGTGCTTCTTGAGGATGCGACGTTGTCGATCCTCGTCCTCGACGACCATGATGACTGGATCCGTCAAGTCTGCAGCGTCGCGGTGTGCCAGCCCGTCGGGGCTCGATCGATGGGATTCGCTGGCTGCGGAATGCATTGTCCCGAGGATAGCAGCGTGTGGAACAACTCGGACAGTTCGCGTCAGCTGCGATAGTTCGCGTTGATTCGCACGTAGTCCGCGCTGAGGTCACAGGTGTAGTAGACCGATTCACAAGCGCCACGACCGAGTTCGGCCCACAGGACCACCGGGTCGAGCCTCAGAGCCGCTGCTGCGGTGGGTTCACGATCAGGGTGGGGTGTGTCGTCCTCGAAAAGGCAGGCGTCGCCGATGCCGACGCGCAGGCGTCGTGTGTCCAAGTCGGCGCCCGAGCGACCGACTGCTGCGACGATACGACCCCAGTTGGGGTCGTTGCCGTGAACGGCGGTGCGTACGAGCATGCTCGTCGCGATCGCGCGTGCGCAGAGATCGGCATCGTGATCGGAAGCCGCGCCGCGAACGCGCACTTCGATCAAGCGAGTCGCACCTTCTCCATCACGAGCGATGCGTTTGGCGAGATCGATCGAGATGTCTGTCAGCGCAACGAGGCCCGCGTGCGCCGTGTCGTCGAAGTCGAGCGGTTTCTCGCTGCGGCGTCCACTCGACCAGGCGAGTACCGAATCGTTGGTGGACGTGTCGCCATCGACATCGATTCGGTGAAAGCTCTGCTGCACGGCGGAGCGCAATGCGATTGCCGTCGAATCGCCGAGCATCAGATCCGTGAACACGAACCCGAGCATGGTCGCCATCTGTGGGTGGATCATGCCCGATCCCTTGGCGAGCCCGACCATCGAGCCGAACGCGCCATCTCGCAGAGGGATCCGGCGCGAACTGACCTTGGGCACGAGGTCCGTGGTCAGGATCGCGCGCGACGCGTGTTCGAGTGCGTCCGGTGTCGCTGCAAGGGATTCGTAGAGCCCTGGCAAGGACCGTTCGATCGCCGGCATGTTGAGCCGTTTCCCGATGACGCCGGTCGAGAAGACCAGAACCTCACGGGGATCACACTGGACGAGTTCGGCGACCCAGCGTGCGCACGTCGCGGCATCCTCGTCGCCACCCTGCCCCGTGCATGCATTGGCGCAACCCGCATTGACGAGAATCGCGCGCACGCGGCCACCCGTGAGTCGAAGGTGTTCGCGGGACATGGCCACGGGCGAGGCGACGACTCGATTGGTCGTGAACACCGCGGCCGCGGGGTAGGCGTCGTCGGCGACTGCCAACCACAAATCGAGGCGCGCACCCTTCGCGAGACCCGCATCGGTGCTCGAGAAGCGAAAGCCATTGGGGGGCGTGGGGCGGGCCGCCTGCGTGTCGTCCTGTTCGTGTTCCAAGGGATCAGACCTCATGTCCTTCGGGGTCGAGCATGCGAGGCTCGACGCGATGGGGGCCGCCGATCGTGCGCGGAAGCGGGCGCGACAGTGGACCGGTCTCGGGGAAGGTGCCGTCGACCTTGCGCAGTTCTTTCACCATCGCGATTTCGTCGCAGGCATTGAACTTCGGGCAGTTCATGCAGTCGGCGAACACCTTGTGCGGCAGCTCCGCGTGTTCGACGTGTCGAAACCCGAGGCGCTCGAAGAAGCCGGGCACGTACGTGAAGGCGAAAACGCGCGGCACGAGCAAGTCGTGCGCATCGGTCAAGAGTTGCTCCGCGAGGGCGCGGCCCGTGCCGCGTCCCTTCTCCGTGGGGCGAACGGCGATGGATCGGATCTCGGCGAGATCGCCCCACACGACGTGCAGCGCGCCACAACCCACGACGACGCCGTCGCGTTCGGCGACCCGGAACGCCCGGATGCCTTCGTAGACCGATAACGGCGAACGCGGCAGCATCTCCTGCAAGTTCGCCCACGCGTTGATGATCTCGAGGATCTGCGGGACGTCGCGAACGTTCGCATGCCGGATGCGCGCCGGTGCGGACACCTCTTCCTTCATGGCGCGGAGTCTAGCACTACTTTGTCGGATTCCCGCGCCCCGCTCGTGCTGCGGTGTCCGTGCTGTCCGTTTCGTTGCCGTGCTGTCCCTTCCCTCGCTGTCCCCTCGCTTCCCTTGATGTCCCTTCCCTCGGCTCGAGCTCCGAGAAGCGCGGGGGCGGGCCTGCCGCCGGCTCTCGTCGCCCTCGCGCCGGTCGCCCCCCGCGATACTGATGTCACGCGGCGACCGACCGACGCGAGAGCATTGGAGAGGCGCGGGGCAGGCGGGAGGGGCCGTCCAAAGTTGACGGCGCAGCGATCGAAACGCACATCCAACTTCGCGTATTCGATCGTTGCTTTCATGGCAGTGTGCGGTAGCATGCTTCGAACACATGTGCTGAATCAAAAGACACGTCGGTAGTCGCTTCCAATCTGTGGTGGCTCCACGCTAGGAACGCAGGATGAGATCTCGAACGAAGAAGCGCGGCGTGCAGGGAATGCTGTTCGGTCCGGGTCGCGGCGGTAAGCGACTCGGCGCCGGTCGCAAGCCGAAGGGCGAACGCGCAGGAGTCTCCCACGCGGCTCGCACGAAACTCGCGAAGCGCTTCCCCGTTCACGTCACGATGCGCATCGCTTCAGGTCTGCCGTCGCTGCGGGATAATCACACCGAACAGTCATTGCGTGATGTCTTCTGCGCGATGAAGCCTCGCCGCGGCTTTCGCATCGTGCACTACTCGATCCAGACCAATCACGTGCACCTGATCGTCGAAGCGGAGAGCACGACGGCGCTCTCGCGTGGCATGCAATCCCTCGCGATCCGCATGGCGCAGACGCTCAATCGCGACTGGGGACGCAAGGGAAAGGTCTTCGGCGATCGCTACCACGCGTCGATCCTCGATAGCCCGCGCCGCGTGCGCAACGCGATCCTCTACGTGCTCAAGAACGCTTGGAAGCACGGGCGAGACGTGCGCGGGGTGCTCGACCGGTTTGCATCGGGATGGTGTTTCACGGGTTGGCGCGAGAAGGTCAAGGTGAACGGTGTCGACGAGTTCGAAGTCCCGGTCGAGGATCCACGAACCTGGCTCCTGCGTGTCGGTTGGAAGAAACACGGCCGCATCGGCATCCACGAGCTGCCGAAGTCATCGCCTTGAACGCGCGGCGGCAGCACATCGAATCCCGGCGACGTCCGAACCCGCAGGGCAAATCGAGGCTTCGACGCGGGCTTCGGCGCGATGGCGCACGGCGCAGAGCGTGCAGCCGCACGATGCGTCACGAGTTCTCATGCATCGCGCGCGTGCCTGCAGGCGAGCGTTCTCGCCCTGAACCGAGTCTGGCGACGCACCAGGACGTGCTTCGTCCTCGATGCGATTCGAACCAGAGAGCGCGCTGGATCCTGTCCATGGCCCCCAGGTCGTGGAAGCGCCCCGCCGGTCCTCCGAAATGGAGTCGGACAACGTCCCTCGTGGAGTCGGTCTGAACTGTCAGCTATGGAACCGGTCTACACACGACTCGAAGACAGCCTTGGCGCGACTCACGGACGTGTGTCGCAGGCCTGTCCATCGCAACAGCAACCGAGAGCGCTCATCCATCAACGTGAGCGGATACGCGACGGTCCCGTCTGCCGTCGAAAGCTGACCTTTGAAGTCCGTACGCCACACGGCATTCGGATGCTGACCGCGGGGCTCCGAGCCCTCCTGGCTCATCGGCGTGCGTCGTCGACGATGGCGCGCCTTCGTCATCCCGAACAGCTTCAGGATCGAACCGATCGTGCTCGCAGCGGGTACTTCCAACTGCGGGCATTCGTGCAGCAGGTACGCACGGGTCTTCTTGGGACCCCAAGTCGGACGCTGCTTGCGTACGCGAATCAGCAAGTCCACGACATCCTCTGGGGTCGTCCACGGATGGCAAAGTGGAGCTCGAGATCGTACTTCCGACACAGGGCAGCCATCGAGAACTCGCCGCTCTCCCATTCAGCCATGGAGTCGGTCGGAACTGTCAGCTATGGAACCGGTCTGCACCCCCCACCCTGCGGCCTGCCCGCAACAGCATATCTGCCGAATCAGAAATCGAACGTCCACGCTTCAAGCTCGATCGAAGTCGCGAGTCGAAGCGCGCGTCGATCCAGCGTCGACAAACGCCGTCGTCAGTTCCGCTGCGCGCTCCATGTTGCAGCACGCACCGAAACCTGCGCATGGGAGCTACCATTTAGGACGGCCCCTCCCACCTGCCCCGCGCCTCTCGGAGCTCGAGCTGAGGGAAGGGAAGGACAGGCAGCGCCGCACGACGAGCGTTCTGGCAGATCCACCGCGAGCGGTGCTCGGGAACCGAACGCGGAACACTGACACCACGTCGCCCGGTTCCAGAATTCGGCGCCGCTCAGCGGCTCGGCCCGTCCTCGGCAAGCCACACGTACGTGCAGCGAGCGCCGACCTCGGGTCGACGCTCGCTGCGGGTCGGTCGGGACCGGTTCACCATCACGAGGATGGTGGACCGTCAACCGATCACTGCTCGCCGATCAGCCACTCGACGCCGTTCGAGGCGCCATAGATCGGACCGGTGAAGTCGAAGAAGAAGTTCTGCCACGTGACCTTGGCACCGACGAGCGACGCGGAGCTCGGGAGTGGCAGCGGGATGTTGCCGCCCGCACCCGGGGTCACGATCTCGAGGACCGAGGGCAGCGTGACGAGGAGATCGCCGAACGGAGTCGGGATCTGCGGGAGGCGGCCCGTCGAGAGGAGCAGCAAGCCCGCTTGTGCCGACGGAATGTTCGACTTGCTGTCGAGACCCGCGGTCGTGCCGATGATCGGACGCGCGCTGGTCGTGAGGGTCGGGACGATCGGGTTGAAGGCGCCTTGGCCGGCGACGTGGACACGAACGCGACCCATGTTGCCCGTGCCCGTACCTTCGGTCGAGATGCCGCCGAGGCCAGCGTTCGTGCGAAGGACCGTCTGGCTGATCAGACGTTCGATCGCCATCGGCTGGCCGAGGACGTTCGTCGTGAAGGGGTTCGGGGTGTTCGAGTAAGAACTCGTGACCGTGAGGCCCGTGCCGGTCGGGTGACAGACGCCGAGGACGGCGATCCAGTTGCCCTTCTTGATCGGGATCGCGCCGGTCGGCAGCAGCGTGTTCGCAGGCGCGTCGGCCTTGTAGAACACGAGGTCGGCAGGCAGCGGCGTGTAGGTCGCCGTGTATGCGGGCGGCTTCGCGGCCAGGTGGTAGATCGCGACGGTCTGCTCGGCGAGGTTGGCTTCGTTCTCGACCTGAACGCCGGTGATCACGAAGTCGACGGGCGCTTGACCGACCCAACCGCGCGGGTAGCCGCGCGAGTCGCCGTAGCTGCGGCTGAATTCACGCTGCGTGATCCACGGGTTGCCCGGGACCGGCGGGTTCGTCGAGCCGTTGCCGTAGTCCTCGGTGGCCGAGTTGACCCTGCAGGCCTTGTCGAACTTGAGGACCGGGGCGTAGTTGCGGGTGACGTTGCCGACGGTCGCGTTGGCGTCGTTGTTCGAGTAGAGACGCGTCGTCGTCGTGCCGGTGCCGGATTCGTTGTCCGGGAAGAAGCTGAACGAAGCGTTGCCCTGATCGTTGCCGTAGACCTTGCATTCGAAGATCAGGTTCTCGCCGCTCGTCGCCGTCCAGATGTAAGGAGTCGTGAGCGGGATTTGGTACTGGAAGAACGCCGGGTCCGTGTTGAGGACCATGTCGTCCAGCTTGATCTTCTGGCGGGGCAGCACGAGGACCGGCGGCTTGCTCGTGATGTCGTAGTTGTTGGCGTAGGTCGTGTCGAGAGTCGACTCGTCCTTCGTCGTGACGCCGAGCCAGATCTCGATGTCGATCGTCGCACCGGTGTCCGCGCGGTTGTTCGAGCGGAATGCGATGCAGCGGATCGGGTAGGCCGACTGCGGCAGTTCGCTGCCGCGGTAGACGGACATGAAGTGCGTCGGCGTCCAGGACCAGGGGATGGAGTTCGAAGAACCACCCATGACCGTGCGTGCCGATGCGGGGACGATTTCTTCGTTCGCGAGCAGGCTGTAGTTGGTCTTGCCGGGTAGATCCGGGGTCGGTGCTTCGCCCGCGACCTGCGCGAGAGCGGGAGTCGTTCCGAGTGCCAGGAAGGCGGCGATACTCGTGAGTCGTGACATGTCGGTACTCAATGGAGGAGATTAGAGAGAAGCGGCGCGAGAGAGCGCCGCACTGCGCACGGCCGACCCAGAGCCACTCGGATCGATCCATCGGAATGGACATCCGTTCGAACCTGTAATTGCTTGCGTAGTTCGAAAGCGCGACTAACGGTCGACCGCTCTGTAAGTCTATCGCAAGGATCGCGTAAGGTGTCGCGCGCGGTCCCCGGTAGTCAAAAAAGACGTAAGTCTCTGTCAATGACGATTTTATGCGCGCTTATTGCTGAGGGCGCGCAGCCACTGCTGCGCCTGTCGCTGCACGAGGCGGGGGTTGGCGGCACCCAGGGCCGTTCGGCGCTTCAGGATTCTCGCGATGTCGAGATCCTGGCGAATCGTCTCGTCCGCCGCCGGCGCGATGCGTCGAAGCGTATCGATGTCGAGTGCGCTCAGCTCGACGTCCAGTTCGATGGCGGCACGCACGAGTCGTCCGACCTGTTCGTGTGCATCTCGGAAGGGTACGCCGCGCCGAACCAGCGCATCCGCGAGCTCCGTGGCGTCGAGATACCCGCGGCCGCATGCTTCGCGACACGCATCCTCGTCGAAGCGCGCGCTCGCCACCGCGAGTCGCGTGACCTCGAGGCACGCCTCCCACGTCGCGAGCCCTTCGAAGAGCGCCTCTTTGTCCTCCTGAAGGTCCTTGTCGTAGGCGAGAGGCAACGCGCGTAGGCAGGCGAGAAAGCCCGTCAGACGACCGATGACACGAGCTCCCTTCCCGCGCACGAGTTCGAGGCTGTCCGGGTTCTTCTTCTGCGGCATCAACGACGAGCCGGTCGTGACGTCGTCCCCGAGTTCGAGGAAACCGGCTTCTTGGCTCGCGAAGAAGATCCAGTCCTCGCAGAACCGCGAGAGGTGCGCGCAGGACAGCGATGCGACGAAGAGGAGTTCTGCGACGAAGTCTCGATCGCTCACGGCGTCGAGGCTGTTCTTCGATGGCTCACGAAACCCGAGATCGCGCGCGAGGGCGCGCCGATCGATTCCGAGGAAGGTGCCGGCGAGCGCACCGGAGCCGAGCGGGCACACGTCGAGCCTGCACGTCGCGTCCGCGAGGCGGCTGCGATCGCGCGCGAGCATCTCGACGTACGCGAGCGCGTGATGACCCACGGTGATGATCTGCGCACGTTGCAGATGCGTGTAGCCGGGCATCGCCGTCGCGGCTTCCCGCGCCGCGAGTTCGGCGAGTGCCGTCATCAGTCGCGTGAGCTTGACGTCGAGTCCTACGACTCGTCGTTTGCACCACAGGCGCAGATCGGTCGCCACTTGATCGTTGCGCGAGCGCCCCGCGTGGAGCTTCTTGCCGAGAGCGCCGACGTCGTCGACGAGCCGTGCTTCGACGAAGCCGTGGATGTCTTCGTCGGCTGCATCCCGCGCCATGGAGTCGTCCTTGGCGAGAAGGCGCTCGAGCCGATCCAACGCGGCGACGAGCCGCGAGCCTTCGCGTGCCGTCAGCGAGCCGGCACGTACTTGCGCACGCGCCCACGCCCGGCTTCCGGCGAGGTCTTCGCGCCAGAGTTGCCAATCGAACGGCAGTGAGCGGTTGAACGCCTCGAACGCCGGGTCGATGCGACCGTCGAATCTCCCTCCCCAGAGCGCCATGGCGGGATCACTCGACGGCGACGCCGGAGACTTCGCCGTCTTTCAGGTCGATGTGCGCTGCCGTCGGGATCTTCGGCAACCCGGGCATGCGCATCATTTCGCCGAGTAGGGCGACCACGAAGCCAGCTCCCGCCGCCGGTACGACGCCGCGTACCGTGACCTCGAAGTCCGTCGGTCGATTGATCTTCTTGGGGTCGTCACTGAGGCTCGACTGGGTCTTCGCCATGCAGACCGGCAGTTCACCGTAACCTAGCTTGGTCAGGGTCCGGACATCCGCCTCTGCTTGGGACGTATAGGTGACGGACGAGGCACCGTAGATCTTCGTCGCGATCTTCTCGATCTTCTTCTTGATCGGTTCGGACCACTCGTAGGTTCGCTTGACGGGTGGCGGGGTCTTGGCCGCGTGCTCGACGACGAGCGTCGCGAGATCGCGTGTGCCGTTGCCACCCTTGATGAAACCCTCGGACATCGCGAAGGGCACGCCGAGGCGTTCGCAAGCCTTGCGCACCGCGTCGAGTTCGCGATCGGTGTCGGTCGGGAAGCGATTGATCGCGACGATCGGGCGTTGACCGAAGCCCTGCACGTTTTCGATGTGCTTCTCGAGATTCCTCACGCCGCTCTCGATCGCGGCGACATCCTCGTCCGCGAGTTCGGAGACCTTGCGTCCGCCGTGCATTTTGAGTGCGCGACAGGTCGCGACGACGACGACTGCTGCCGTTGCAAGGTCGGTGCTCGCGCACTTGATGTCATAGAACTTCTCGGCACCGAGATCGGCGCCGAAGCCGGCCTCCGTGATGCACCAATCGCCGAGTGCCATCGCCGTCCGTGTCGCGATCACGGAGTTGCAACCGTGAGCGATGTTGGCGAACGGCCCGCCGTGCACGATCGCGGGGACACCTTCGATCGTCTGCACGAGGTTGGGGAGCATCGCGTCCTTGAGCAGCACCATCATCGCGCCGACTGCCTGCAGCTGGTCCGCCGTGACACGGTCGCGTCCGTACGTCTGTCCGACGAGCAAGCGGGACAAGCGCGCACGCAAGTCCTCCATGTCCTCCGCGAGACAGAGCGTCGCCATGACTTCGCTCGCCGCGGTGATGTCGAACGACGTCTCGCGCGGCACGCCCTGGGAGAATCCACCGAGCCCGACGATGATGTTGCGCAGAGCGCGGTCGTTCATGTCGATGACGCGTGGCCATGTCACGCGGCGTGGATCGATCCCGAGTGTGTTGCCCTGTTGGATGTGGTTGTCGACCATCGCCGCAAGCAGGTTGTGTGCGGACGTGATCGCGTGGAAGTCACCCGTGAAGTGCAGGTTGATTTCGACTGGCGGGTAGAGACTCGCACGTCCGCCACCGGTGCCACCGCCCTTGACTCCGAAGATCGGGCCGAGACTCGGTTCGCGGAGTGCCAGCACGGGCTTCTCGCCGATCGCCGCGAGTCCCTGCGCCAATCCGATCGACGTCGTCGTCTTGCCCTCTCCTGCGGGCGTCGGTGTGATGGCGGTCACAAGGATGAGGCGTCCCGGATCGCGCCCCTGGATCGCGCCTGGGCGCAACTTGGCCATCCAGTCGCCATAGGGGACGAAGTGCTCTCGACCGATGCCGAGTTGCTCGGCGATCTCCGCGATTGGACGGGGTTCTGTTGCCATTCTCGAAAACCTAGCCAGCATTCTCCACCATGCCACGGCCCCGACGTCGAAAGTCCGCCCTCTTCCTGGATGCCCTCGCCCTGTATGGCGTTCTTGGCGTCTTCCTTGCTGTCGCGCGCTTGCCGGCGCAGCTCGCGCGATACGAAGCCGGTGTGCGCCTGCGTGCGTTCGAGCGGGAATATCGAAGCCGAATGCGAGACGTCACGGTGCGTCGTGAGGTCGTGCCGTTGCTCGAGGACGCGGTTCGCGGGTTCTTTTCGGGCAACTTGCCTGCGGTTGCCCGGGCCGTCGACTCGGCGCGGTCGCGCCTACCCGGTGCCGCATGGACCGACGAACGTAGACACCTCGAAGCTCTGCAGTACGGCATCGAAGAGCGTCTCGTAGCTCCCGGCAAACCGATTCGAGTTCGGATCGAGGCCTCGTACGCGGCCATCGAGGGCGAAACCGACCGGATCCCGTCGAGCGCACTGCAGATCGACGTCCTCGCACCGGATGGCACGTCGTCCCTTCGACGATCCTGCAAGATCGCGGCGTTACCTCTGCGTATCGATTTGGATACGACAAAACTCGAAGACGCCGACTACGAAGTCGAGTTCTCGTGGCGGCTCGAGGGGCAGGTCGTCGCGAAACGTCGGAGTGTCGTCTCGATTGCCCGCGACCACAAGGCGCGTGTCGCGGCTCTGCGAACCTACGTCGACGCGACTCGTGAGGCTTCCGTGAAGGGCGTGTCGATGGAGCGAGCGACCTTGGCCGCGCATGCGCGGCTGCTCCGGATCTTGGCTGCGGGTCGAACCCTCGAATCCGACGTGGAAGCGACGCGGCTGTTGACCGAGGCAGAACGCCTGCGGGCGTGGCTCGAATCCGATGCCGCGACGCGTGGAGCATGGTTCTCGAAGACGCGTCAAGGCGACCTTCGCGTCGCGTTCGCCGCGGGAGAGACGATCGCGAACGGAACGATCGAAGCGCGCATGTTCGTTCCGCCGCCGCGTGACGAGCCCGCTCCACTCGTGATCGCTTTGGCCGGCGCCGGTGCGAGCGCGAACATGTGGTTCGAGGCCTACGGTGCAGGATCGATCGTCGAACTCTGCCGACAGCGCGGTTGGTATCTCGTTGCGCGAGCCTCTGCCGGGTTCGACCCGATCACGCGAACATCGGCGATGATCGACTCCATCGCGCGACGTTTCGCGATCGATCGTCGTCGCATCTACGTCATCGGGCATTCGATGGGAGGAATGAAGGCTTGCGAGCTCGCCGTGCGTTCGCCGAAGCTCGTATCCGCAGTCGTTGCTCTCGGAGGTGCGGGGCGAGCCGGCAAGGGCGGCGACTACGCGCTCATTCCGTTCTTCCTCGCGACGGGCGATCGTGACTTCTTGCGGCCACAGGTCCTACGACTCCACGAGTCGTTGACCGATGCGGCCCACGCGCGGCTTCGCGTGGAAGTGTACGAAGCTTGTGAGCACCTCGGCGTCGTGCAGCTCGCGTTGCCGGACGCGTTCGAGTGGCTCGATCGGCTGTGACTTCGCTATCGCTACGCGGTCAGATTCGTCGAGGCTTTCGGGAGCTGCCGGGGCGGTGAAGGCGCGTGCTCGGTGCATGTCTGAGTTTTTCAACTCGCTGCTACAGATCGACTTGCTCGCCACGTCGTGCGAGGCCGAAACCGGCTTCTTCGAGCCTGCGCTGCAGTGCAGGCTCGCGCCACAGCGGATTGGTGTGGTTGAGATGCAGAAAGCGCAGCGACCCCGGCATGTGCCGCGCGCGATCCGCGAGCCGGAGCATCGTCGCGGTGATCAGGGGATGCGGAATCTCCGCGAGGTCACGACCCGGTAGCTCGCTTCCGTCCCAAAAGGTCCCGTCGAGGTAGGCGACGTCCACGCTGTCCAGCAGTCGATCGAGTCGTCGTTCGTCGTGGTCATCGTCCCAGCGGTCGATATCGGGTACGAACAATACGGTCCGGTTCGGGCCCGAGATCTGGAACGCCATCGTGTCCGAGTATTCGTCGCGATGCGGCACGGGGATCGCGCGCACGCGGATCGCGGGAAGCGGACGAAACTCGTCGCCCAGCCTTATGGTGTGCAGTTCGATCTGTTCGAGTTCGACGAGTTGTTTCCACGGACCATGCGTGCGCAAGAACGCGGCCATGCGCTCGCTGACCCAGACCGGCAGTTTCTTCGTCGATGCGACTTCGCGCCCGAAGTGCACGAGCCCCGCATAGTGCCCGATGTGCGCGTGGGTCAAGAGGACCGCATCGACCGGGTTGCGACCCGTCCCACGGAGGCCCGTTACTTCTTGGAGCAACGTGATCTGTGCATCGATCGACGGTGTGGCTTCGACGAGCAGAGTCTTGCCATGTTCGCGGTCGACGACTCCGAGACAGGCCGGGTAACGAGCGAGTCCCTCGCGCCTCGCATCGGTGCAGCATGCCTTCTGACAACCGACATGGGGGACGCCGCCGTCCTGCGCGGTTCCGAGTACCCAGACGCTGCAGGTTGGTGACACGTCGTCCGTCTGGCGCTCCACGTGACTGCATGCCACGAGGGCGGACACGAGTGCGATTGCCGAAGCAAGGCGTTGCATCCCTCCTGCATACACGGTTTCACGCACGGTGCCCCGTACGAAGAACGCGCCACGCAGGACGAGTCCCGCGTGGCGCGTTCGCGGCATCCGGAGTCGAAACTCCGGAGCGTGGCGATCGATCGTCGATCAGCCGCCGATCTTGCCGGCGCCGCCGTTCGAGAAGACGAGGCCGAGCGTGTTGGCGCCCGCGTCGAGAACCATGTACTGGTTGTAGAACTTGACGCCGATCAGGGCGGTGTTGTTCGGCACGCCGAGCGTCAGGCTTCCCGAACCGGCTGCGCTCGTCGGGACGGCGCCGAGGATGGCGTCGTAGCTCGCGTAGAGCGTGCAGCCCGGAGCGAGGGTGCCGAGCGAAACGTTGAGCTGGTTCGCACCGAGCCACAGGACCGCGACGCTGCTCGCCTTGGCGCCGCTGACGTCGACGCTGAAGCTCGTGGCGATTTCAGGCACGCCCGTGTTCTTGAGGTTGACGATCGCACCCGGGCCACCCGGGGTCGCGAGTTGCGTCACGACGACGTAGCCAGCGGCCACGGTGCCGGTCGTCGCGCTCGAGCTCGTCGTGTTGTAGATGCGTGCACCGTCGACGGTCGCGGCGCTCACGGAGTCGTAGTAGTTGAACGACGAGATCGTCGAGGCGCCCGTCTGGGCTTCCCACAGGAAGTTGCCGCGCGTGGGGGCGTAGATGAACGGTGCGACGAACGGGACCTTGAGCGTCCAGACCTTCGGATCGGTCTGGGCGGCGACTGCGGGCACGTTGAGGTTGCCCGAGTAGACCTTCGTCGGCGTGCCCAACCAGTTGGAAGCGTAGGTCGTCGACAGCGTGCGTGCGGGGTTCGACGTGTATCCGACGAAGATCGCGATGTTGATCGTGCCGGCGTTCTGCGCGACATTCGCGCGGTTGCGGAAGTTGAAGCCGTAGATCGGCGTCACGCCCGCGAACTCACCCGAGCCGTGCGACTGCATGTAGTGCATGTTCGGCGTGCTGAGCGGGAAGCGGTTGGCCGAATTGCCGTACTTGAGGTCATAGCCACCGGACGGAACGACCGGGCCACCGCCGGGGATCGTACCGGTGCCCTTGCAGCCGGAGCCGTAGAGGACGTACTCTCCGGGGATCTTGGTCGAAGCGCTGTCGAGCCACGTGGCCCAGCCGAAGGGCTGCGCGCTACCGCCGATGACGCTGCCATTGAGCGTGACTTCGATCGTCAGGGTTTCGGTCACCGCGGGGACGTAGCGGATGAACTCTTCGGTGTTGGACGCGGTCGTCGAGCTCGCGAGCACGGTCGAGCCGCGCTTGAGTCGGAGGTCGAGGTTGGTCCAGGTCGTGCCCGTCGACGTGACGTCGAGCCGGTGCCAGGCGATCCCGATCTGAACCGTCTTGGCTGCCGTGACGGCGAGCGAGCGAGTCCATGTGGTCGTCGTCGCATTGAGAGTCGCACGGCCGTGACGGCTCGCCGTCGTCGCGACATCGTGAGCGCGATCATCGCGCAGGTAGCCGGCGCCGGTGCCGGTCGAGTTGAGACCGCTGCCCGAGCCCGGGTTGAGTTCGGTCGAAGCGAGCAGGATCGCGCGCGTCTCGTCCGACTTGAGGGCGGTGTTGGCCCCACGGATCAGCGTGGCCGCGCCACAGACTTGCGGCGACGCCATCGAGGTGCCACTCGCGGTGTAGTTGCCCGACTCGTTGTTGCGCAAGGCCATGACGGTCGAGACGCCGTTGGCGCACAGGTTGGGGAAGAGGCGACCGCCCTGGACGCCGCGCGAGCTGAAGCTGGCGAGCGTGTGCGTGTCGTTGTTGACCGCGCCGACCGAAAGGCCGTTGACGTTGGGGAGACTGCTGCTGACGTTCGTACCGAAGTTGCCGGCGGCGGTGGCGTTGAGGATGTCGGCGTTGAGGGCTGCACTGTCCTGTGCGAGTGCCGCTGCACCGGTCACGCTCGACGATCCGCTGTAGCTGAGGTTGGTCGCGACGATCTTGAAGCTCGCGGCGTCTGTTGCCGCGGTCTGATAGGCGCTCGCCTGAACAGCGGCGCTCGAGCTGCCGCTGGTCGTGTTGGCGATCGCATAGCCGACGATGTTGGCGTTGTAGGCGTGTCCGTTGTCGGCCTGTGTGGTGTTCCACTTGTAGCCAGCGGAGATGCTGGCGACGCCCGTACCGTGACCGTGGACGTCGTCGGCCGGCTGAGTGCCGAGAGCCACGTTCTTGACGAGTCGCGTGGCTGCGGTGCCGAGCCGCGAGTACGTGATGTGCGGGTTGCCGGAGCCGTTCATGTTGGAGTCTTGTCCCGTGTCGATGATCGCGCACGCGACTCCAGCACCGGTCACGCTCTTGGCGTTGAGTGCATCGCTGTTGTGGTTGGCCGCGTTGGTCGCGGTCTTGATCTGCGGCATGACCTCGACGTTGGGCTCGAGCATCGCGACGTTGCCCATCTGGCGGATCGCGGCGAGATGCCTAGGTGCGACTTCGATGCAGCATGCGTTGATGAGCCACCACTGGTGGGTGACGCGGCCGCCGAGGGCGACGATGTCGTTGCAGAACTTCTTCTGGTGCGCTTGCACCTTGGCCTCGAGGTCCTTGACGATCGTGGCGATGACCTCGGGGTTCTTGTTGCCGTACATCTCGGCGCGGAAGGCGCTGAGATCGAACGGGCGATTCTGGAAGTGGACGATCCAGCTCTCCGTGCCGGCGACCAGGCCGGGGAGTGGCTTGGCGGTCGTCACGGGTGCTTCACCGGCGACTTGAGCCGTCAGAGGACAGGCGACGAGGGCTGCGGCGACTGCAGCGAGAAGGGACTTGCGCATCGAGAAGATACTCCGATTGAGGAGGGATGCTGCTCGTTCGCGGAGTGCATTCCGCGACGAACGAGCAGGAACGAGAAAACAGGACGGAGAGGAAGAAGGCAGGAAGTGCGTGGGATCGGCTCGCCGCGGGTCAGGTGCCGATCTTGGCTGCGCCGCCACCGGAGAGGACGACGCCGAGGTTATTGGCGGCCGGATCGATGACCATCCACTGGTTGTAGAACTGGATGCCGACGAGGTTCTGCGAGTTGGGCAGCGTGAACTTCAAGCCGCCAGTTCCGGTCGTGCCGGTGGGATTGCTACCGAGAATGACGTCGAGACTCGTGTAGAGCGAACAGCCGGGAAGTGCGGAGCCGAGTCCGATATTGAGTTGCTGTGCACCGAGCCACAGGATCGCGGCACTGTTGGCCACGGCACCCGAGAAGTCGACGCTGAACGTTTTGCCGATCGCGGGGACGCCCGTGTTGGACAAGTTGACGATCGCGCCTCCCGTTCCCGGTCCGTCGAGCCCGATGACGAGGCCGTAGCCGCTACCCAACGATCCGGTCGTGGCCGAGGACGTGTTCGCCCACATGCGGCACGTCTGTGCGGCCGCGGAGGAGACCGAGTCGTAGTAGGAGATCGTGCTGAGCGTTCCGGTCGTCGTCACGCACTCCCAGAGGAAGTTGCCGCGCGCCTGCGTGAAGATGAACGGCACCGTGAACGGGATCTTCAGGGTCCAGACCTTCGGGTCGTTCTGTGCCGCGATCGAAGGCACGTTCAAGTTGCCGCTGAAGACCTTGGTCGGGGTCCCGGTCCAATTCGAAGCGAACGTCGTCACGAGGGAACGCGCCGCGTTGTTGGTGTACCCCGTGTAGAGGTCCATCGTGATCAGATAGGCAGCCTGGGCGTAGTTCGCGCGATTGCGAAGATTGAACCCACGGATCAGCGCAGTCGGCGGTAGCTCCGCTTTGTCGTGCGACTGCATGTAATGCATGTTCAACGTGCAGAACGGGTAGCGATTGGCGGAGTTGCCATACTGCTGGTCGTATCCCTGCGGGACGACGACGCCGCCCGGCTTCGCGCCCGAGCCCGCGCATCCGGTGCCGTAGAGCGTGTAGGTGGCCGTGGTCTGAGCGCTCGCGTTGCCTGCGGCAAAGAGCAGCACTGCGGTACAGGCGACTAGAGAAGCGGTGGACATGGATCGAATGACTCTGAGGGAAGGAGATGGCCGCGTGAGCCGCGCGTTCGATGAACTTCAGCGAAGCATACGAAATCCAACGCGGGCACGCTGGCTTGCGGATCCATGACGGCGCCCGAATCTTTGCCGAACTTCGGCCTGTGCGCGTGACGGTGGCGTCGCCGTGAAACTCGATGAGTCGCGGGACTCGGTAGGCGGCCGCGGTTGTAGGGGCCGTGCTATCGCCGTCCCGGGCGTCGTCGCCCACGGTGAATCGTCATCCGCGGTGGAACTCGCGCTACCAGCACGGAAGGCCTAGTCCGTGCGGCTCGTCGGGACCTGCGAACTGCCCCGACGAGCGAACAGCGTCGATCAGCCGCCGATCTTGCCGGCGCCGCCGTTCGTGAACGTCAGGCCGAGCGTGTTGGCCGGTGCGTCGAGTGCGATGTACTGGTTGTAGAACTTGATGCCGATGAGGCCGGTGACGTTCGGGATCGGCAAGGTCAACGATCCCGCTCCCGCCGCGCCGGTTGCGACGGCGCCGAGCAGGACGTCATAGCTGCAGTAGAGCGAGCAGCCCGGGGCGATCGTTCCGAGCGACACGTTGATTTGCGAAGCGCCGAGATACAGGACGGCAACGCTGTTCGGGCGTGCCTTCGAGATCGCGAGCTGGAAGCTCGTGTTGATCTCGGGGACTCCGGTGTTGGTCATGTCGACGATTGCACCCGGACCGCCGGCACTCATGAGCTGGACCACGAGGCCTTCGTTGGCGCGGAACGTCCCTGAAGTCGATGCCACTCCGGTCGCGAAGATGCGGCCGATCTGGCGCGACGAGTTCTGCACCGCGTCGTAGACGTTGATCGAGCCAACGGTGGCTTTGTTCTCGAACTCCCACAGCAAGTTGCCGCGCGCCGGGATGTAGATGAACGGTGCGGTGAAGGTCACTTTGGTCGCGAACTTCGTGAGGTCGGTGTTGGCGACGTCCGAAGGCACGTTGAGGTTGCCACTGAAGCCGACCGTCGGCGTCGCGGCCCAGTTGCTGGCGAACGTCGCGTTGAGAGACGTCGCCGAGTTGCTCGTGTATCCGATCGAGACCGTGCACGGGATCGTGCGCGCCGTCAGAGTCGAGTTGAGCTTCGACCGGAAGGCGAGTCCGAGCACGGAGAGCGTCGCCGAGCTGACTTCGCTCGCGCCGTGCGCTTGCATGTAGTGCTGGTCGTTCCAGCCGACGGGGAACACGTTGTTGATCTCCGCCCAAGCACTCGTGTACTGCGGCGGGATGACAGGACCGCCTGCCGGCGAAATCCCGGTGCCTTTGCAGCCGGCGCCATAGAGCACGTACTCTCCTGGCACTTTCGTCGTCGCGCTGTCGAACCACGTCGCCCATCCGAACGGTTGCGCGCTGCCGCCGACGACACCGCCGACGAGCGTGACTTCGATCGTGAGCGTCTCGGTCGCTGCTGGAACGTAGCGGATGAACTCTTCGGTGTTCGACGCGGTCTTCGAACTCGCAAGGACGGTCGTACCGCGTTTGAGTTCGACGTCGAGGTTGGACCACGTCGTACCGCTCGTGGTGACATCGAGGCGGTGCCAGGCGATGCCGATCTGCACGGTCTTCGCTGCAGTGACGGCGATCGAGCGCGTCCACGAAGTCGTCGTCGCGTTGAGCGTTGCACGGCCATGTAAGCTTGCGGTCGTCGCGACGTCGTAGGCACGATCATCACGCAGGTAGCCGGCGCCGGTGCCGGTCGAGTTGAGACCGCTGCCCGAGCCCGGGTTGAGTTCGGTCGAAGCGAGCAGGATCGCGCGCGTCTCGTCCGACTTGAGGGCGGTGTTGGCCCCACGGATCAGCGTGGCCGCGCCACAGACTTGCGGCGACGCCATCGAGGTGCCACTCGCGGTGTAGTTGCCCGACTCGTTGTTGCGCAAGGCCATGACGGTCGAGACGCCGTTGGCGCACAGGTTCGGGAAGAGGCGACCGCCCTGGACGCCGCGCGAGCTGAAGCTGGCGAGCGTGTGCGTGTCGTTGTTGACCGCGCCGACCGAGAGGCCGTTGACGTTGGGGAGGCTGCTCGCGACGCTCGTGCCGCTGTTGCCCGCGGCCGTCGCATTGAGGAGGTCGGCGTTGAGAGCCGCACTGTCCTGTGCGAGTGCTGCGACGTCGACGACGTTCGACGAGCCGCTGTAGCTGAGGTTGGTGGCGACGATCTTGAAGCTCGCCGCATCGGCCGCCGCGTTCTGATAGCCGCTGGCCTCGTTGGCTGCACTCGAGCTGCCGCTCGTCGTGTTCGCGATCGAGTAGCCGACGATGTTGGCGTTGTAGGCGTGGCCGTTGTCAGCAGCGGTGTTGTTCCACTTGTAGCCGGCCGCGATGCTCGCGACGCCGGTGCCGTGACCATGGACGTCGTCTGGCGGCTGCGTACCGATCTGCATGTTCTTGACGAGACGCGTGGCTGCCGTGCCGAGCCGCGAATAGGTGATGTGCGGCACGCCGGTGCCGTTCATGTTGGAGTCTTGTCCGGTGTCGATGATCGCGCACGCGACTCCGTTGCCGGTGACGCCCTTGGCGTTGAGCGCGTCACTGTTGTGGTTGGCCGCGTTGGTCGCGGTCTTGATCAGCGGCATGACCTCGACGTTGGGCTCGAGCATCGCGACGTTGCCCATCTGGCGAATCGCGGCGAGGTGCCTCGGAGCGACTTCGATGCAGCACGCGTTGACGAGCCACCACTGGTGGGTGACGCGTCCGCCGAGGGCGACGATGTCGTTGCAGAACTTCTTCTGGTGCTCTTGCACCTTGGCCTCGAGGTCCTTGACGATCGTGGCGATGACCTCGGGATTCTTGTTGCCGTACATCTCGGCGCGGAAGGCGCTGAGGTCGAACGGGCGATTCTGGAAGTGGACGATCCAGCTCTCCGTGCCGGCGACGAGGCCGGGGAGAGGCTGCCTCTGCTGCTGTTCGGCCACGAACCCTGCGGCGTCTTGCGCGACGGCGCGGGTCGACACGATGGTCGGGAGAGAAAGGGCTGCCGTGATGACGGCCAACGACGGGCTTCTCATGGGAAACGAGTCCAAGGAAAGAAAGGCACGAAGTTCGTGTCCGTCGCTCGAGCAACGGCACGCGTCGGACTGGGTCGACGAGGGAACCGTTCCTTACTGTTCCGTACCGCGACGAAGAATTCGCGTCGACTCGCAGGATTGGTCTGAAGTTGGTTCAGGCCTTTCCGCAAACGCGGACTCGAACCGTGCCAGCGGCGTCCGAACAGTCTCGCCCAGAAAGCGTGCCCATCCAGGAAACGAGTTCGATCCAGAGCGAGTCTCGCTCGCTCGATGGATCAGGTGCCGATCTTCGCTGCGCCGCCGTTCGACAGAACGATGCCGAGGTTGTTCGCGGCCGCGTCGATGACCATCCACTGGTTGTAGAACTGGACGCCGATCAGGTTCTGCGAGTTGGGTAGCGTGAACTGCAGGGAGCCGGTGCCGGCCGTTCCGGTCGGAGCGCTACCGAGGATCACGTCGAGCGATGTGTAGAGCGAACATCCGGGTAGTGCAGCGCCGAGCCCGATGTTGAGTTGTTGTGCACCGAGCCACAGGACCGCAGCGCTGCTCGCGACGGCGCCCGAGAAGTCGATGCTGAACGTCTTTCCGATCGCCGGCACGCCGGTGTTCGCGAGGTTGACGATCGCACCACTCGATGTCGGTCCGTCGAGCCCGATGATGACACAGTAGTTGGATTGCACGGATCCCGTCGTCGCCGTCGAAGGCGTCCCGTAGATTCGGCTCGCCTGCACGGTCGTTGCCGAAACGGCGTCGTAGTACGTGATCGTCGCATTCAGCGAACCCGTCGTCGTGACGCATTCGAACAGGAAGTTGCCGCGCGCCTGCGAGTAGATGAACGGGACCGCGAACGGAATCTTGGTCGTCCAGACTTTCGGGTCGGTTTGCGCCGCGAACGCTGGGACGTTGAGGTTGCCGCTATAGGCCTTGGTCGGCGTTCCGGACCAATTGGACGCGTACGTGTTGCTCAACGCCGTCGCCGAGTTGTTCGTGTATCCGAGGTAGAGGTCGAACGTGATCGAATACGCCGCCTGAGCGATATTCGGACGGTTCCGTAGGTTGAAGCCTCGAATCAGCGCAACCGGAGGCAAGTCCGCTTTGTCGTGCGCCTGCATGTAGTGCATGTCCAAAGTGCAGAACGGATAGCGATTGTTCGAGTTACCGCTTTGCTGCTCGTAACCCGCCGGAAGGACGACGGTGCCGGGTTTCGCTCCCGATCCCGCACATCCGTTCCCATAGAGCGTGTACGTCGCTGTCTGCGCGAAGCTGGTCGCGGTCATCAAGAGCAACGCCGAAGCGATGACTGTCGTACGAGTCACGGTATGCATGTTGGACCTGTGCAGTAAGAGAGTAGAGAGACGCCGGAGGGCATTGGTCCCCCGGCGTCGTTCGCGATCAGCCGCCGATCTTACCAGCTCCGCCGTTGGTGAACGTGAGGCCGAGCGTGTTCGCCGGTGCGTCGAGCACGATGTACTGGTTGTAGAACTTGATGCCGATCAGTCCCGTGCTGTTGGGGACCGGCAACGTCAACGAGCCCGAACCCGTCGCGTTCGTCGGCACTGCTCCGAGGAGCACGTCATAGCTGCAGTAGACCGAGCAACCAGCTGCGAGCGCGCCGAGCGAAACGTTGAGTTGCGACGCGCCGAGATACAGGATCGCGACGCTGCTCGGGCGAGCCTGGGTCACTGCGAGCTGGAAGCTGGTGTTGATCTCGGGGACGCCGGTGTTCGACATCGCCACGATCGCACCCGTGCCACCTGGGCTCGCGAGTTGCGTGACGACGACGTAGCCCGGCGCCACGGTTCCGGTCGTCGCCGTGGAGCTCGTCGTGTTGTAGATGCGCGCGCCGTCGACCGTTGTCGCGCTCACCGAATCGTAGTAGTTCGGCGATGCGATCGTCGTCGCGTTCGTTTGCGCTTCCCAGAGGAAGTTGCCGCGACTCGGGGCATAGATGAACGGTGCGACGAACGGGATCTTGAGTGTCCAGACCTTCGGATCGGTTTGTGAAGCAAATGCAGGCACGTTGAGAGTGCCCGAGTAGACCTTCGTCGGCGTGCCTGTCCAGTTGGACGCATAGGTCGGAACCAGGGCATTCGCCGGATTGGCCGTGTATCCGACGAAGATCGCGATGTCGATCGTGCCGGCGTTCTGGGCGAAGCCCGTACGATTGCGGAAGTTGAAGCCGTAGATCGGTGTCACTCCCGCGAACTCACCCGAACCATGCGATTGCATGTAGTGCATGTTCCCAGTGGCGAGCGGGAAACGGTTCGCGGAGTTGCCGAACGTCGAGTCGTAACCGCCGGACGGAACGACAGGCCCGCCGCCCGGGATCGTGCCCGTGCCCTTGCAGCCGGAGCCATAGAGGACGTACTCTCCCGGTACTTTCGTCGTCGCGCCGTCGATCCACGTCGCCCATCCGAACGGTTGCGCGCTGCCGCCGACGACACCGCCGACGAGCGTGACGACGATCGTCAGCGTTTCGGTCGTGGCGGGGACATAGCGAATGAACTCTTCAGTGTTCGACGCGGTCTTCGAACTCGCAAGGACGGTCGTACCGCGTTTGAGTTCGACGTCGAGGTTGGACCACGTCGTACCGCTCGTGGTGACATCGAGGCGGTGCCAGGCGATGCCGATCTGCACGGTCTTCGCTGCCGTGACGGCAATCGAACGGGTCCACGAGGTCGTCGTCGCGTTGAGGGTCGCGCGTCCGTGTTGGCTTGCGGTCGTCGCGACGTCGTAGGCACGATCATCGCGCAGGTAGCCGGCGCCGGTGCCGGTCGAGTTGAGACCGCTGCCCGAGCCCGGGTTGAGTTCGGTCGAAGCGAGCAGGATCGCGCGCGTCTCGTCCGACTTGAGGGCGGTGTTGGCCCCACGGATCAGCGTGGCCGCGCCACAGACTTGCGGCGACGCCATCGAGGTGCCACTCGCGGTGTAGTTGCCCGACTCGTTGTTGCGCAAGGCCATGACGGTCGAGACGCCGTTGGCGCACAGGTTCGGGAAGAGGCGACCGCCCTGGACGCCGCGCGAGCTGAAGCTGGCGAGCGTGTGCGTGTCGTTGTTGACCGCGCCGACCGAGAGGCCGTTGACGTTGGGGAGGCTGCTCGCGACGCTCGTGCCGCTGTTGCCCGCGGCCGTCGCATTGAGGAGGTCGGCGTTGAGAGCCGCACTGTCCTGTGCGAGTGCTGCGACGTCGACGACGTTCGACGAGCCGCTGTAGCTGAGGTTGGTGGCGACGATCTTGAAGCTCGCCGCATCGGCCGCCGCGTTCTGATAGCCGCTGGCCTCGTTGGCTGCACTCGAGCTGCCGCTCGTCGTGTTCGCGATCGAGTAGCCGACGATGTTGGCGTTGTAGGCGTGGCCGTTGTCAGCAGCGGTGTTGTTCCACTTGTAGCCGGCCGCGATGCTCGCGACGCCGGTGCCGTGACCATGGACGTCGTCTGGCGGCTGCGTACCGATCTGCATGTTCTTGACGAGACGCGTGGCTGCCGTGCCGAGCCGCGAATAGGTGATGTGCGGCACGCCGGTGCCGTTCATGTTGGAGTCTTGTCCGGTGTCGATGATCGCGCACGCGACTCCGTTGCCGGTGACGCCCTTGGCGTTGAGCGCGTCACTGTTGTGGTTGGCCGCGTTGGTCGCGGTCTTGATCAGCGGCATGACCTCGACGTTGGGCTCGAGCATCGCGACGTTGCCCATCTGGCGAATCGCGGCGAGGTGCCTCGGAGCGACTTCGATGCAGCACGCGTTGACGAGCCACCACTGGTGGGTGACGCGTCCGCCGAGGGCGACGATGTCGTTGCAGAACTTCTTCTGGTGCTCTTGCACCTTGGCCTCGAGGTCCTTGACGATCGTGGCGATGACCTCGGGATTCTTGTTGCCGTACATCTCGGCGCGGAAGGCGCTGAGGTCGAACGGGCGATTCTGGAAGTGGACGATCCAGCTCTCCGTGCCGGCGACGAGGCCGGGGAGAGGCTGCCTCTGCTGCTGGAGTTCTGGTGCGACGCCGTCGACGTTCTGAGCGACTGCGATGTTCAGAGCAATGGAAGGAAGAGAAAGAGCTGCCGTGATCACGGCGAAGAACGGGCTTCTCATGAGAGATGGAACCAGACGGAAAAAGGGACGGGTACCGTGTCCTTCGAGATGTGGAGACCAGGACACGCGACTTGTGTGTCCTGGTCGACGAAGAATCGGCTCTCTACTGTTCCCTATCGCGAGGCAGAATGCGTCGCGTCTCGCGAGCATGATCTGAAGATCGTTCAGGGCCCGCGTATCGTCGAGCACTCGCACTTCAGTGACACGCAAGAATCGTCCCGCCATGGCAAACCCGAAGTCTGGTCGCATTCTCGATCGCATCGTCGTTCTCGACTCGCACACCGAAGGCGAGCCGACGCGCGTCGTCGTGAATGGAGCCCCGGATCTCGGGGCCGGAACGGCTCGAGATCGAGCGCGACGATTCGCGTCCGCTCATCGCGCATTCATGCGGTCTGTCGTCACCGAGCCTCGCGGGCACGATGCCGTCGTCGGTGCCCTGTTGCTCGAGCCGACGAGTGCCGATGCCGTGGCGCAGGTCATCTTCTTCAACAACGTCGGTTGCCTGCACATGTGTGTGCACGGGACGATCGGTGTCGCGGAAACGCTCGTCCATCTCGGACGCATCGATGGTGGACGCCATCGGCTCGAGACTCCGGTTGGCGACGTTTGGTTCGAACTCCTTTCGGATGGGCGTGTCGCCGTAGACAACGTTCCGAGCCGGCGTGCGCAGAGTCGCGTCGAAGTCACGACCGAGCGGCATGGAACGCTTCGAGGCGATGTGGCGTGGGGGGGCAATTGGTTCTTCCTGATCGATGATCCGCGTGCGCGCATCGGTCCACAAGAGATCGAAGCTCTCACCGATCTCACATGGGACATTCGTCAGTCCCTGCGTCGATCGGGAGTCACGGGTTCGGACGGTCTCGAAATCGACCACGTCGAGGTGTTCGGTCGTCCCGACAACGATGGTGCAATGTCGAAGAACTTCGTGCTCTGTCCCGGGAAGGCATGGGATCGGTCACCGTGTGGGACGGGAACGAGCGCGAAAACCGCGTGTCTGGCTGCAGCGGGCAAGCTCGAGCCAGGCGAGTCATTCGTGCAGGAGTCGACGATCGGAAGCTGTTTCGAAGCTTCGTACCGCAACGCTACCGTCGACGACGAGTTGCCGGAGAGCATCACCGGTGATGGACCTTGGATCGTTCCGACGATTCGTGGACGTGCCTACATGACGGGTGAGACGACGTTGCTTCTCGATTCGGCGGATCCCTTCCGATGTGGATTCGTCAGCGACCGCGATCCCGAGCGACCGTGACGCGGGCGAGCGATGTGATCGTCGTGGGGGCGGGGCTCGTGGGCGCAGCGTGCGGCCGCGAATTCGCGCGCAACGGCTGCAACGTGCGCATTTTCGATGGGAAACCGCCTGGCAATCACACGACGGCGGCAGGCATGGGGCATATCGTCGTGATGGACGATTCGGATGCGCAGATGCGTCTGACGCAGCGGGGTCGCGTACTGCTGCAGGGGTTCGTCGATTCCGTCCCTGTGACAAGCGCTGAGCGGATCGAAGCAGAACCGACGGGGACGCTTTGGATCGCCGAGGACAGTGCTGGTTACGAGGCGGCGCGTTCCAAGCAGGCGTACTACTCGCGTTTCGGCGTCGTCAGCGAAATGCTCGACGAACGAACGCTCCGCGAGGTCGAACCTTGCCTTGCTCGGGGGCTCGTCGGCGCACTGCGGGTTCCGGACGACTTCGTGATCTATGCGCCGGCCGTGGTCGATGCGTTGCTCGACGACGCGCGTGTCCATGGTGCGCATGTCGAACAATCACGCGTGCGACGCATCAGCGGTCGCAACGTCGAACTCGAAGATGGTCGAACACTGGATGCCGCATGGGTCATCGACGCAGCTGGTGAAGAAGCGTTCGACGTTCTCGATGCCGAAGCGCGTGCGGCCTTGACGCACGTTCGGCTTCGGCGCCGCAAGGGGCAGCTCGTCATCACGGATCGCTATCCCGGGTTTGCGCGACATCAACTCGTCGAACTCGGATACCTCGCGAGTGCCCACGGTGACGATCGCGCTTCGGTCGCGTTCAATCTCCAACCGCGGGCGACGGGTCAGATGCTTCTCGGCTCTTCCCGTGAGTTCGACGCCACGGATGCGACATTGGACTCGAGGTTGTTGCGTCAGATGATCGAGCGCGCTACTCGATTCGTGCCTGGCATCGGAGCACTCGTGGCCTTGCGCGCATGGGCCGGGTTTCGAGTCGCCACCGACGATCACTTGCCGCTCGTCGGGCCGATCGAGGCATCGCATAGTCGCGGGCTGTTGCTCGCATGTGGCCACGAGGGGTTGGGGATCACGACGTCGCTGTCCACGGCCAGGCTGCTCGTGGACTACGTTTTCGATCGCGCCGATGCAGACTTCCCGATCGATCCGTACTTGCCCACGAGGAGGATGCATGCAGCAGGTTGAGTCCCTTCCTCGGGGTTCGGTCGAATACTACGTGAATGGCCGGCCTTTCCGTGCGCGCTACGGAACGAGCGTCGCTGCAGCGATGCTCGAGTCTGGCTTCACGAGCTTTCGAACGTCGCGGCGCGGTGAGCCCCGCACGCCGTTCTGCGGGATGGGAACTTGCTTCGAGTGCCGTGTGACCATCGACGGCGTGCCGTATCGAAGGACATGTCAAGTTGCGGTTCGCGAAGGCATGCGGATCGAGACGGAGTCGACGCCGTCGGTCGAACGCCACACACCGCTCGAGGCGTCTCACGAGCATCTGCGAGCCGATGTCGTCGTGGTCGGCTCCGGTCCTGCGGGGATCGCAGCGGCAACGCTTGCCGCCGAATCGGGATGCGACGTGGTTCTCGTCGACGACAACGGCGAGTCGGGTGGTCAGATCTGGCGCGCCCGTTCTGCCTCGACGAGGCGCAACCACGAGCCGGCAGCGAAGAGGCGATGGGTCGAACGCTGTAAGCGGGCCGGCGTTAGAGTGCTGACGCAGACGACGATCTTCGACGCTGCGAGCGCGAATCGCCTCATCGCGGAGACTGCGAAGGGGACGCTCGAACTGTCGACGGATCGGCTCGTTCTCGCGACGGGAGCGACGGAGTTCGTCGTCCCCGTTCCGGGTTGGACGCTGCCTCGCGTGACTTCGGTCGGTGGGCTCCAAGCGCTCCTCGAGAGTGGACTCGATCTGGAGGGCAAGCGTGTGTTGCTCGCCGGATCCGGACCGCTTCTCCTCGCCGTGGCGAAGTCCGTGATCGATGCCGGTGCGCTCGTTCGGGTCGAGGAAGAAGCGCCTTCGAGACGCCTCGTTCGCCTCGCACAGTCACTGCTGCGTCATCCGCGCAAGCTTGCGCAAGCCGTTCGTCTCACGGCCAAGACGCGTCGCTTCACGAAGCACGGGCGCCGGCTCGTAGAGATTCGTGCAGGCGAAGACGCACGCGGGATGGAGCGGATCGCGTCGTTCGTGGATGCCGCGGGAGTGCGGCACGACCACCGAGCGGACTGGGTGGCGATCGGGCACGGTCTCGTGCCGCGCACGCGACTCGCGCACTTGCTCGGCATTCGAACGTCTCGGGATGCTGCCGGCAATTCGACGATCGACATCGACGAGTCAGGCCGGACATCGAACCCTGCTTGCTTCGCGGCGGGCGAATGCACCGGGATCGGCGGCGTCGACGTGGCGCTCGCCGAAGGGGCGGTCGCGGGACTCGCTGCCGCCGGACGATTGCTCGATGCCGCACGCATGGCGACGCGGGTGCGCAAAGAACGTGGGTTCGCGAGATCTCTCGAGCGCGTCTTCGCCGTGTCGCCGAGCCGAGTACTCGAGTTGGACCCGAGAGCGATCGTCTGTCGCTGTGAGGACGTCGAGCGGCGCGAGATCGACGCATACGGGTCGATGCGTGACTGCAAACTCAAGTCGCGATGTGGGATGGGGCCGTGTCAAGGTCGTGTCTGTGGTCCGATCGTCGCGCGACTGATCGGCAATCTGGAGGATCGAGTGCGTCCGCCGCTGTTTCCCGTTCGCTTGGACCACTTGCTCCGTGCAGGATGCTCGTATGACAGTCCCGATGAACTTCCGCGGCGTGATGCCGGCGATCACGACTCCGTTCACGAATGATGACGAGGTCGACTTCGAGTTCGTCGCCAAGCATGTGACGTGGCTCGTCGACCATGGGTGCACGGGAATCGTCCCACTCGGCTCGCTCGGTGAAGGGGCGACTCTGGAGTTCGAGGAGAAGCGCGATCTCCTCGCGGCGTGCGTCGACGCGATCGGCGAACGCGTCCCGGTGATGGCTGCCGTCTCCGCGTTGTCGACACGCATGGCGTGCCACATCGCGAGGACTGCGAAGGATGTCGGGTGCTCGGCGTTGATGGTTCTGCCGCCCTACGTGCACAAGGGGCCGATGCACGAGATCCACGACCACTTCGCCGCCGTGATCGAGGCAACGGACTTGCCGTGCATGATCTACAACAACCCGATCGCCTACGGCACCGACTTGACGCCGCCAGAACTCGAGCAGTTCGCAGAGCGTTTCGAAAACGTGCAAGCGGTCAAAGAGTCGAGTGGCGACCTTCGGAGGATCACCGCGATTCGAGCCCTGTGTGGTGAGCGCCTCGCGCTCTTTGCCGGGCTCGACGACATGATCGTCGAAGGTGTTGCTGCAGGTGCAGTCGGTTGGATCGCCGGTCTCGTCAATGCCATGCCGCGAGAGTCGGTCGAACTCTTCGATCGAGCGATCGCCGGCGATGACCGCCGTGCATTCGAGTTGTATCGCTGGTTCTTGCCACTGTTGCGACTCGATACGGTTCCGGAATTCGTTCAGCTCATCAAGCTCGTTCAGAGTGAATGCGACATGGGCTCCGAGCGTTGTCGTCCGCCGCGATCGGCAGCAGTCGGTGCGCAGCGCGACGGTGCACTCATGGTGATCCGCAACGCACTGGCGACGAGACCTCGACTCGATTGAAGAGAAGAGAGCAGACAGAGGAGGAGATCATGGAGTTCCACGGCAAACAACGCCTCGGATCGGAACTCACTGCGGAGAGTGCAGTGAGTTTCGGAGCACTGGATCCACGCACGAACGAGCCTCTGCCCGGCACGTTCCACGAAGCGACGTTGCACGAAATCACGCGCGCGATGGAGCTCGCTGCCTCGGCAACGCTCGAACTTCGTGCGCACTCCGGCGGGCAAAAGGCCGATTTGCTCGACAGTATCGCGTCGCACATCGAAGGGCTCGGCGAGCTCCTTCTCGAGCGCGCTTCGCAGGAATCGGGATTGCCGATCGGGCGCTTCCAGGGCGAGCGAGGACGCACTTGTGCCCAACTGCGGATGTTCGCGACTCTGCTACGTGAAGGTTCGTGGGTCGATGCGCGCATCGATACGGCGGACGCCCAGCGGTCACCGCTGCCGCGACCGGACACGCGCCGCATGGCGCGGGCGCTCGGGCCTGTCGTCGTGTTCGGAGCGAGCAATTTCCCACTCGCGTTCTCGGTGGCCGGTGGGGATACGGCGTCGGCGCTCGCTGCCGGCTGCCCCGTTGTCGTGAAAGCTCATCCGAAGCATCCCGGAACTTCCGAGCTCGTCGGCGAAGCCATTCATGCCGCGGTCGTCGATACCGGCTTTCCGAGTGGCACGTTCTCGTTGATCCAGGGTGAGTCGGTCGACGTGGGGCTCGCGCTCGTGCTCGATCCGCGGACGCGCGCGGTGGGTTTCACGGGTTCGTTGAAGGGGGGGCGTGCGTTGTTCGATGCCGCGGTTTCACGACCCGATCCGATCCCCGTCTACGCGGAAATGGGATCGGTCAATCCGACGATCTTCTTGCCGCGCGCACTCGAGAACGATGCGGCGGTCATCGCCAAGGGTCTCGTGCAGTCGGTCACGATGGGAGTCGGACAGTTCTGCACCAATCCGGGAGTCGTGCTCACGATTGCGGGTGAAGCGACGGAGCACTTCCTGCACGGTGTCGCGGATGCGATGCGTGAGGCCGCCGCGCATCCGATGTTGCACTCGGGGATTCGCGAGTCGTACGACGGAGGGATCTCTCGTCATGCCGCGACGGCCGGAGTCGATCTCGTCGTTCAAGGGAGGAAAGGCGAAGGCCCTTGCGATGGACGCCCGGCGCTGCTGCGTTGTTCTGCGGCGACGTTCCTCGCCGAGCCCGTGCTCCAAGAAGAAGTCTTCGGTCCGTGCACGATCGTCGTCGTATGCGAGGACCGTGCACGCGTTGCGCAAGTCGTCGACAACCTCGAAGGGCAGCTGACCGGCACGATCTTCGGTGCGTCGGCAGAGGACGCGGACCTCGTGGCCCGCCTCGAGGCCAAAGTCGGCCGCGTCGTCTTCGACGGGTTCCCGACCGGTGTCGAGGTCTGCGCTTCGATGCAGCATGGAGGGCCGTATCCCGCGACGACGGATGCACGCACGACTTCGGTGGGCACTGCGGCGATCGAGCGTTTCGTGCGTCCCGTCTGCTATCAGAACTGCCCGAGTGCTCTGTTGCCCGAAGAATTGCAGGATGCCAATCCGCTCGGTCTCTGGCGACTCGTCGACGGTCATCGATCGCGAGACGACATCCGATGAGAGCCTGCTGCCGTACGCTACTCGTTGCTTTCGGCTTCGCGTTCGCCGCGCAGGCGCAGCAGAACCCCACGATCGTCGCGACCGGTCTCGACGTTCTCATCGAGAAGGACTTCGAACCCATCGCGGGGAAGCGTGTCGGGCTCGTCACGAACCAAACCGGCATCGATGCCAGCGGGCGCGGCATCGTCGAGATCTTCTTGGCGCAGAAGGAGTTTCGTCTCGTCGCGCTCTTTTCTCCCGAACACGGTTTCGAAGGAAAGCTCGACGAAAAGGTCTCGAGTTCGAAGCACGATTCCGGCCTCGAGATCCACAGCCTCTATGGGGATGTTCGCAAGCCGACGCGCGAGATGCTCGAAGGCATCGACTGTCTCGTGTTCGACATCCAGAGCATCGGATGCCGCTTCTACACCTACATCGCGACGATGGGGCTCACGATGCAGGCGGCGCAAGAACACGGATTGCGTTACATCGTTCTGGATCGACCGAATCCGATCGGCGGTGAACGCGTCGAAGGGCCGCTGCTCGGCGGTGTCGACGAAAGTTTCGTCGCTTGGCACTCGTTACCCGTGCGTCATGGGATGACCGTCGGCGAACTCGCGCGACTCTTCGTGAAGGAGCGTGAAGAGCTGAAGGGGCTCGACTTGGTAGTGATCCCGTGTCGAGGCCTCGGTCGCGCGATGCTGTTCGATGAGACCGGGCTACCGTTCGTGCCGCCGAGTCCCAACATGCGCAATCTCTACGAGGCGACGCTCTACCCCGGCGTCGGGCTGATCGAAACGACGAACGTCTCGGTGGGGCGCGGCACCGACACGCCGTTCGAGCGCATTGGCGCGCCTTGGATCGACGGCCGTGCGCTCGCGCGGAGGATTCGCGCTGCGGCGGTTCCGGGCGTGTCGTGCTACCCGATCCGGTTCGTGCCGGCAGCGAGCAAGTTCGAGGGTGAGGTGTGTCAAGGTGTTGCGTTCGTCGTCGAAGACCGACGCAAACTCGACTCGGTGCGCTTCGGATTCGAAGTGGCGACGGCGTTGCGGGATCTGTTCGGGGCGTCGTGGAAGTCCGAGAAATACCTTCGACTCCTGGCCAATCGCGAGGTCTTCGACCGATTCCGTGGCGGCGCTTCCGCCAGTGAACTGATGGAACTCGCCCAGCGTGGCATGGACGGGTTCGCGGCGAGACGGCGCGCGGTCCTGCTCTACTGAGGGGGCCAGGAAAGTCGCTCGTTCACGTCGACGTGCATTCGGCACGACCGCTGTTGCGAGCCGCTGCTATGCTGCTGCCGCAGTCCGTCCACCTGCCCCCATGGAACCCTGGTGTGACCCTGCGCTTCCTCCCTTCGAGATGATCCCATACATGAGACATTCCGTGTTCTTGGCGAGCCTGGCCTCGCTTGCCCTCGCCGCATTCGTGCCCGCACAGGGCGCGATGCTCCCCGCGCCCGACACCTTCCCGCAACCCGCTGAGGGGCACGGGGCTCCAGGGCGCCTCGTCGAAGGCGCCGAGCAGTGGCTGGTCGAGTTCCGTCATCGTTCGTTCGACCTCTCCGCGCTGCGTGCAGCTCGTGAGCGTGGCGCATCGGCAGCCGACATCGCCGCGATCGTTCGGTCGTACGAGCAGTCCGCGACGCGCGATCGTGCGGCGTTCACCGCCGCGGTCGAAAAGCTCGGCGGCCGTGTCTACGAGAACTTCTGGATCGTCAATTGGTCGGCGATCGAGATCGCATTCAAGGATGTCGCGGCCGTACGCGGGCTCGATGGTGTCGCACGGCTGACGCCGAATCGGTACAGCTACCCCGCGATCAAGACCGCGACGAACGGCGCCAATCACAACTCGGACGCGGTCAACGCTCTCGGCTACAAGGGCAAGGGAATCGCGACGGCCATCATGGACACCGGTCTCGACTCGAACAGCGGGACGACCGGGCGTGCGCACCGGACCTTCTACGAAGAAGGCGATCTGACCAAGCGCAATCGCATGCTCGCCAACGTGCAGCTCGGACTCAGCACCGCCGACAACTCGCATCCACACGGGACGGGCGTCGCGGGGATCGCAGCCGGCGGCAACTGGGGCACCGCGGGCGCGGACAACGGGCACGCACCGGTAGCGGACATCGTCGGCTACTCGATTTCGAACAACAGCGGTGGCGGTTCGGATGCCGCGACGATGACGAAGGCTTGGCAAACGATCCTCGCCGATGCCGTCAGGTACGGAATCAAGACCGCGAACAACAGTTATTCGGGTTGGTCCGATCCGCTCGACGTCACCCAGCAGGCCTTGGACCAGTGCGCGATCACCGGTGACGTGATGATCATCGTCGCGGCCGGCAACGCGGCATCGAGCACGCTCTACAGCCAGTCGTGCGCAAACGGGATCGCGGTCGCCGCGGTCAACGCCAACAGCCACACGATGGCGTCGTTCTCGTCGCGCGGTCCGATCAATGGCGATACCCAGCGTTTCTATCCGGACATCGCGGCCTGCGGTGTGCGCACCGTCATGCCGCAGAACGACAATGAGGCCACCGACTGGATCGCCGATGGCACGTCCATGGCGTCACCGCAAGTGTGCGGTGCAGCGACCTTGCTGCGCAGCGCCGTGACGACGCTGACGGCTGAAGAGACGAAGGCGATCCTGCTCGCATCGGCTCAGGACATCAGCACGCAGAACTCGAGCTTCGACCGCAACGCCTACGGTATGGGCCTTCTGCGTGACGACTCGGCGATGACACTCGCGCAGTCGGCGACGGGCTGGGGTCGTGCAACCGTCGATACGACCACGACGACGTGGCAGCGTCCGTTCCCGGTGCAGGCCGGAAAGACGTACCGCGCAGTCGCGACGTGGATGCGCCAGGTCGTGACCTCGAAGGCATGGTCGGACCTCGACGTCGAGGTCTTGCAGGGTTCGACCGTCCTCGCGTCTTCCAAGACGCCGCGCAACCTCTACGAAGTCGCCATCTTCAAGGCTCCGGCGACCGGCTCCGTGCTCTTCCGCGTGACGGGAGTCACGATGGAGAACAACAAGCAGACCTTCGGTTGGGCATTCACCGAAGGCTCGGGCCCGCCGCTCCAGTCGGAGTACACCAAGTACGGCACAGGCTGTCCCGGCGCCGCGCAGGGTTGCACGGTCGGCTTCACCAACAACTGGACGCAAACGTTGGCAGCGGGCTCGACCACGGCCACCGAGATCGCGTTCATGGAATTCAGCCGCCCCGTGCTCAACGTTTGCCGTGCTGACTTCTACATGAGCGCCAAGTCGGCGCCGGTCACCGTCACGGTCCGGCTGCGCGAATACGACACGACGGCCGGCGCACCGGGCAAGGTCCTCGGAAGCGCAACCGTCTCCGTTGGCACGTCGGCGGCTGTGTACAGCGTGCCGTTCAGTCCGATGGTGCGGATCGAGGACAACGCGTTGTTCTTCTTGACGATCGACAACACGGACAAGCTCAACCTGCCTGTCTCCTCGACCGGTACCGATTCGTATCACTACGATTATCGGAACGGGACGTGGAGTTTCGGCACGCCCGCGAAGTGGCAGTACCGCGTCTGGAGCGACAGTGGTCTCCAGATCCCCGTCCTGTCCGCGAAGGACACGCCGGGCATCGGCAAGACGATGCAGATCGAACTCGCCTCCGCTCGCCCGAGCGCGCCGGCGGTCCTGTTGCTCGGCTTCTCCGACACGACGTGGGGGGCGATCAACCTGCCGTTCACGTACGCAACGGGCTGCCAGCTTCTCGCATCGGGCGAGGTGATGCTCGGTCTCGCGACGTCCGCTGCTGGCACGGCCTCCATGCCGCTGACGTTGCCCAATGACAACTCGCTGGTCGGGCTGCGCTTCTACAACCAGTTCTTGGTCGTCGATCCGGTCAACGCGCTCGGCCTCGTCGCTTCGAACGCGGGCAAGGGCCTCGTCGGCGATATCTGAGCCGCCGACTGGCAAGCGACCCATGCACGAGTGCTTCGCCGCGCTCGTGCGTGGTCCCGACGCCACCCGTCAGGGCGCGCATCACCTCGTGATCTGCAAGACGACGAGGTAGCCCTCGGACAGGTCACAGCGGTTGAAGAGCCGACTGATGTGGTACGGCGGCGCCATCAATGCTTCGAGTCCGATCGTCGCGTCGATGCGCTGCACGATGCGCGCGAGTCGGCCGGGAAGGTGGCTGCTGTGGATCCCGCTCTGCTTCGTCAAGGCGGCCATTTCTTCATCGCTGCGTGTTGCTGCGATCTGCTTTCTCGCCAAGCGCTCTCGGAAGTACCGCGCGGCGTAGATGAAGGGATACCCGTAGCTGACGATGTGGAGGACTCGCACGTCGGGATGCGAGACGAGTTCCGTGAGGTCGGGCCGGTCGTAGCGTCGATAGTGTCCGGCGAGTTCGTCACTCGCGCTGAAGAGCTTCTTCTTCGCGGGCACGGAGATGATGAGGTACTTCTTCGCGAGACGCACGAGGTTCGCGAACGCCGCACGATCGTCTTCGATGTGCTCGAGCACTTCGTTGCAGACGACGAGATCGAACTGCTCGGTCATCTCGTCGAGTGTCGTATCGCTCTGGACGAAGCGGACCTGCTCTTCCGCGAGCTTCCGCTCCTCGCGTATCGCGTTCGCGGTACGGATGGCATCGGGCGAGAAGTCGTACCCGATTCCGCGCAAGCCGAGCTCCGCGAGCGAGCATGCGAGGTCGCCGGCGCCGCAACCGATGTCGACAAAGGTCTCGAGTTCCGGCAAGACCTTGCGCACGTGATGCAGCAAGTTGCGCTTGCGAAGCACGTAGCGCGGCATCGGTTTCCACTTCTGTGTGGGCGTCTCCGTGATCGACGCCAACGGAGAGTCGAGCCTCGGGCCGTCGCTCGCGCCGCGATCCGATGTGGAAGACGAGGGGGTCACCTCGGGAGGGTCGATCGTCGTGACGTTCGAATCGCGTTTTCTCGAATCCACCATCTCATCGTCCTTATCGGCACGATGCGCGCTCCAGGTGGAGTCTCGGGCCCCCTGCTGGTTCCGGCGACCCGCTCAGCGCTTGTCGTGCGTGACGCGCGGACGGTCATCCGAACGAAACGGCGTCGCCGGTAGCCCGTTCTTGTCGAACAGGACGGCTGCCGGGTCGTCGAACCACGCATAGCGAATCGCCGTCGGCGCTTTGAGCCCTTCGGCTTCGACCCGCAGCTTGCCTGCGACGATCTTTGCCTTGGCTGGCACGAACTCGCCATCGCCTTCGGCGAGTTCGAAGGCCGGCCTCGAGTCGGCCGCGTCCTCGCGGAGTTCGAGGCCTTCGTCCGCGTGGGAGAATTCGACCACGATCGCGTTCCCGTCTCTCGTGAAGCTCTTGAAGACCGGCCCCTCGGCATCGAGATCGCCTTCACCGTAGAGGTCGCGCCGCGCGAGGAGTGCGAGACGTCTGCCGACTTCGCGCTTGTTGCCAGGGTGGATGTTCTTGCTCGTGCCGATGTCGATCGTGATCGCTTGTCCGGAGTTTGGCAGCCTCTTGGTCATCGACTGCGCTTCGCGTAGCTCGGCCCACGCGCGAGGATCGAGGTTGGTGTCGAAGTTGGCGAGTTGGACCCAGTAGAACGGGAAGTCGCGACCCCAGGCTGCGCGCCACGACTCGATCATCCGAGGAAACAACGTGCCGTACTGTTCGGCACGCGCGGCATTGGTTTCGCCCTGGTACCAAACGGCGCCGCGAATCGCGAACGGCACGAGTGGTTGCACCATGCCTCGCCAGAGATTGCCCGGTCGATGTTGGTGAGTCGCACCGAGTGGCATGCGTGGCTGATTGCCGGCGTTGACTCCTTCCTCGCGTTTCCGTTTCCACTCCGCGAGTGCAGCTTCGTACTTCGCCTTGGCCTCGGGCCAACCTTCGAGGATCGACTTCCAACGATCGAGGATGGGAGTCAAGACGCCGTTGTCCGCGAGGTCCTCGGGCGGCATCCATGCCTCGGCCGGCGTGCCGCCCCATGTCGTGTCGATGAGTCCGACCGGCACGCGAGAGAGTCCCGAGTGGAGGTTCTCGTGAAGGAAGCGCCCGAACGCGTACCCGACGGCGGAGAAGTCCTTCACGGAATCCGGCGTACAGCGTTCCCATCGGGCATCGACGTCGTCTTTGGCCTCGGGCGAAGCATCGTTGGGGACGACGAAGAGGCGGATCTTGGGGTGCTTCGCGGCAGCGATCTCGTTCTTCGCGTCCGCAGCAGCGCGAACGCGCCACTCCATGTTGGATTGCCCGGAGCAGATCCAAACCTCACCGACGAGGACGTCCTTGATCTCGATGCGGTTCTTGCCCTTCACGAGAAGGACGTGCGGGCCCCCGACTTTCGTGATCGGCGCGAGGTCGATGCGCCACTTTCCGTCCGCACCTGCCTTCGTGATGACTTGCTGACCTGCGAACGACACCGTGATCTCTTCGCTCGCATCCGCCGTGCCCCAGACGGGAACGGGCATGTCGCGCTGAAGGACCATCGAGTCGGAGAAGAGCGCAGGCAGTTTGACGTCCGCCTTCAGCGGGGCGGTGAGGAGGGGGCAGACAGCGATCAAGGTCGCGAGGTGCAGTCTCGTCATGCGCACATCATGCACGCGATTTCAGGAACGTGAACCCGCGTATCTCCTGCGTTCGTGCGCCACGGTCGCTGCCCGCAAACCCTCGAGCAGCGAGGCATCGAGCGTTTCCAGCTGCGCTCGGCAGAGGAACTCGCGCGGCGACTCGGAATCGCCGCGCACGAGACCCGTACGCCGAACAGCGAGCTCGTAGTCTCGGATTGCAGAATCGCGGCCGCGTCGTCCGCTGCGCCTAACGAGAATCCACGCCACGGCGAGCATCACGAGCAACGCGAAGACGCCCGGATGCGTGATCGGGAAGCTCACGACAACGATGCCGAAACCGAGCAAACCGTCGATCGCCGCGATGCGTCCGTCCGCGCTCATCGAGGTGACTGATTTCCAGAACCCGTCGAGTCCTTCGCCGATTCGGGCGAAGAGCCCTTCGCTCTCCGCGTTCCCATCGTCCGTGGCCGAGGGCGTCGGATCGGCCGTGTACCAACCGTCTTCGGAATCGAAGACTTCGACCCATGCATGGGCGTCTCTGGATCGCACGTCGATCCGTTCGTCACCGAGGACCGCCACATGGAAACCGGTCACCATGCGGCACGGGATTCTCCGCGCACGCAAAACGAGGATCAGCGCGCTCGCGAAGTACTCACAATGGCCTGACGCGCCGTCCAGAAAGTCCTCGAGGCTTCGCGCGGCGCCGGTTTCGCCTGGCAGTGCGTAGGTTCGACGGTGCGAGAGAGCGGACGTCAAGGACATGACCTCTTCGCGCTGCGTCGCGAACCGAGTTGCGCCGGCATCCCGCATCAGTTCTGCGACGAGTGTCCCTGTCTTCGATCGGATGCGTCCTAAGGGAAGCGTCAAATAACGCTGCAAGTGCGCGCGTCGGATCGCGCCTTTGGACTGCCCCATGGCGACGGGCCGCTCGGGACCGACCGACACCGAATACTCGGGTTCGGCGAAACGCAACGGCGTCCGGACGATCGAGGCGGTGAGATCGCCGTGCACGTCGATTTCATCCAGTGTGAGTCCGTGTCCAGCGCGCAAGGAGGTCGTGCCGGTCGGCAGCAACAAGCGACGCATACCTTGATCGAGGATGCGAATCGTGTAGGTCGACGTTGCTGGTCGATTCGGTTCGAGGCGAAACTCGCCGCCACGGCGAATGAACCGCCCGGTCCATGCTTGCAGCAGGGTTTCGTCGGACCCGTCTTCGAACGTCCATCGGTTGCCGCGGAGGGTCGTCAGTGTCGCGCCGCGCAAGTAGCCCGAGGCGGGTGAAGATCCCGATTGGCGCTCGATCGACGCGACGACGCGATCATTGCGTGCGGCCGACATCGCTCCAAGGCGGACCTCTTCGCTGAAGCCGACGATGCCATCGTCCGACTCTCGCTGCAGGTACTTCGTCGCGAAGCCCTCACGCGAGAAATCGCGAGGCACGAAGACGAACGCCAACCCGGTCAGGCTGAGTGTGAGGATCGTTCGGGAAACCGTCTGTCGCACCAGCATCCGTGACTGCTTCCAGGTCAGGACGCGATCATCGCGAACGATCGTCGCGAGGTTCATCGCCGCGAGTTGACAGAAGACCCAAGGCACGAAGACGAGTAAGTAGACGACGTCACTCGAGAAGAAGCATGTGACGAGTGCGATCAGGAAGCTGTTGAAGAACAGCAGGTCCGGGCTCTGCCGCTTCCCGAGGTTGTTGAGCAGATGGACTTGGCAGAACGTCGCGAGGATCAGGCCGTCTTCGAGCATGTGCTCGACGCCTGTCTTGGTCGCGTCGTTGACGAGGATCGTGAAGATTACGAAGAGTCCGCAGTTCCACAGCGTGCGGAACCAGAGCCTGTCCGCGAACATCGAAAGCGAGAGCGCGGCTCCCGTCAGCGCGAAGAAGATGACGAGCCACTCCGGATCGACGACGTGCGTGATCGAGACGAACGCGAGGTTCGTCAACACGAGTAGTTGAAGAGCGAATCGCACGACCGGGTTCATCGCGTCCCTCCCGCCAGAGGAGACTGCCGGCGATTCGGAAGTCGCAAGACGTCACGCGCGACGCTCTTCGGGGCCGTTTCGGATCGGTCGAGGACGGTGCATGCGGCGATCCATTCGATCGCTTCGGAGTAGGAGGCGTGCCCGTCCCCGTATCGTGCGTCGAGGTCCTGGGACGAGAGCGCGAAGGTCTCCTTGTCCTCCCGTGCGACGATGAGCAATGCCATCACGAGCGACAGCGCATCTTCGAGTTCGTCCTCGGTGCAGCGGCGATCGAGGCTGACTTCGATACCGTGGATCGCGTCGCTCTCCCATTCGCGGACGACGAGCGTCGGCCTCCGCGCGCTGGCACGCCAATCGACGTAGCGCACTTCGTCACCATCGCGATATTCGCGAAGCCCCGCGGGGGAAAAATCTCCATCGCTCGCGTGCAGGTCGCCGCGCAGCGCGGCGAGCAACGAGCCACGATCGCGAACTGCAGGCAGGTCGCTCGGGATCGGATGCACGACGATCCGTCCTGCGCCATCGATCGGAGCGTTTGCCGACCAGAGCCCGAACGGCGCCGTCGAGCGAAGCATCGACTCGGTGATCTTCCAGATACCGCGGGGCAGGCGCGGGCTGCGAAACGAGATCCGATCGCCTGGCCCCACCTCGGTGGCGAAGCCGGCACTCCACGGTTTGCGAAGTCCCTCGATCCGTAGCCGCACTTCGACGCCGAAGGATGCGTGATGGCCTTCCACGGTGACGTGCATCGTACCTTCGCTCTCGGCGGCGACGGGATGCATCGTGGCTACGGCGGCGGTTCCCCGCATGTTCGCGATCGTCATGAACAACGACAGCGGTGCGAGGACGGTCAGCAGGCAGAGCAGCAAGAAGAAGAGATTGGAATACGGAGTCGCGAGCCACGCGACGAGGATGACACACCAAAAGACCATGGCTTTGACCCCGAGCAGAGTCGGCCTGATGACGAGAGGTCGCCTTCCTTCGGCGTGGCGTGCCACGGTACGTTCTCGCTTCAGAGTTCGACCGGGATTCGATCGAGCAGGTCGCGCACCAGCTCGCCGGCGTCCGCGCTGCCGTGCAGGAAGATGCGGTGCGACAGGACGGGGCATGCCGTCTGCTTGAGATCGTCGGGTATCACGTAGTCACGCCCCTCGATCAACGCATGCGCGCGCGCCGCCGACAGCCAAGCCAACGCCGCACGCGGCGACGCACCGAGCACGACGCCATCGTCCTCACGGGTCGCGACGACGAAACGGTGCACGTAGCGCGCAAGATTGTCTTCGACGTTCACCTGCCGACACGTCGCCTGCATCGAGAGCAGTGCATCCATCGCGAAAACCGGCTCGAGACGTTCGAGACGGTCTTCCGGTGCCTCACCGCGATAGAGCGCCAGTTCGTGCGCCTCGGTCGGATAGCCGATCTCGACGCGCATCAAGAAGCGATCGAGTGCAGCCTCCGGAACCGGGTAGGTGCCGTGGAATTCGATCGGGTTGCGGGTCGCGAGCACGAGGAAAGGGTGCGCGAGTTCGAGGCTCTTGCCTTCGACGGTGACGCGACCGTTCTCCATCGCTTCGAGCAGGCACGACAACGTGCGTGGACTCGTGCGATTGATCTCGTCGGCCAAGACGAGGTTGCTGAAGAGCGGCCCTCGAATGAACTCGAAGCGCTCTGCTCGCGGTCGCCAAACCACCGAGCCGACGATGTCCGAAGGCATCAAGTCGTTGGTGAACTGGATGCGCGAGAACGACCCGTCGATGCACTTCGCGAGTGTCCGTGCGAGCAACGTCTTGCCGATGCCGGGGATCCCTTCGAGCAGGACGTGTCCGCGTGCGAGTAGGGCGATGATCAACGGATCGAGGACATCGGCCTCGACGTGCACGACGGACAAGATCCGTCGCCGTAGGACATCGCAACGATCCCGCACGAGTGCGGCGGCGAGCACTCCGTCACCGGGATGCATCGACTCCAATCGCGATGGTTCGGCTGTAGTCTCGGTTCGTCGCTCACCGTGCACGCGTTCCTCCGTCTCCAGGTGCTCCATCGTACCTTCCCATGGAGACGAATCGGACCCTCACGCCGGGATCACGAGCCCGCTTCGAACGCGACCATGGCTTCGGTGGATGCAGAAGATAGCATTTCGCGCATGGACGACCACGAATCCGCCTTCGCGCCGACACCAGACGACAAGTTCACCTTCGGCCTCTGGACGGTCGGCAACCGTGGGCGCGATCCCTTCGGGGACGCGGTACGTCCGCCCGTCGAGCCAACCGGGCTCGTGCGCCTGCTCGCCGAATGCGGTGCCTATGGGGTCAACCTGCACGACAACGACCTCGTCCCGTTCGGCGCGTCCGCGAGCGAGCGCGATCGCATAGTGCGCGACTTCCGGTCCGCGCTCGAGGATCACGGACTCTGCGTGCCGATGGCGACGACCAATCTCTTCTACCATCCAATCTTCAAGGACGGTGCGTTCACGTCGAACGATCCGGCGGTGCGTGCGTTCGCGCTGCAGAAGACGATGCGTGCGATCGATCTAGGTGCCGAGCTCGGGGCGCGGATCTACGTCTTTTGGGGCGGACGCGAAGGGACCGAATGTGACGCGTGTCGCGATCCGCGGGATGCGATTCGGCGTTTCCGTGACGCGCTCGATTTCCTCTGCGGGTACGTGGTCGAACAGGGATACGGCATGCGTTTCGCGCTAGAAGCCAAACCCAACGAGCCGCGTGGCGATATCTATCTACCGACGACCGGGCACTTGCTGCACTTCATTGAAACGCTCGCGATGCCGGAGATGGTCGGCGTCAATCCCGAAGTCGCGCACGAGACCATGGCCGGCCTCAGTTTTCCGCATGCGGTCGCCCAGGCGCTCGAAGCGGACAAGCTCTTCCACATCGACCTCAACAGTCAGAAGGTGGGGCGCTATGACCAAGACTTCCGGTTCGCGAGCGAGGATCCGAAGCAGGCGTTCTTGCTCGTGCGCTTGCTCGAGGGGACGGCGCGCGCGGAATTCGGGTCGTATCCACGCTATGACGGACCGAAGCACTTCGATGCGCACGCGTATCGGAGTGAGGACGAGGCCGGTGTGCGGGACTTCGCGCGCGGATGCATGCGCAGCTACAAGATCCTCGCGGCGAGGGCCGAGGCCTTCGATGCCGATTCCGAAGTGCTCGAACTACTCACCGCGAGTCGAGGCGATCCCGTCGATCCGCACGATGGGGCGGGTTGGTCCAACTCGCGTGCCAAAGGCCTGCGCGATCTCATGATCGATGTCGACCAGGTCGCGCGCCGCGGCCTTCGGTGGGAACGGCTCGATCAGCTCTTGTTCGAGCATCTGACCGGCGTGCGCGACTGACCCTGACGCGTCCGGCGACGCTATTTCCGGCGACGCTGCGTCCGACGAGTCGGTTCAGCGCGCGAAGCCGACGCGAACCGGCGCGGGCGGCATCGCAGGCGGAGCAGGCTGCGTCGGAAGCGGCGCAGGCTGGAACGACACGCGTCCACGACCGGCGGCAGGAGCTGCGCGGCGCTCGAGCTTGTTCATCTCGCCGCGGATTCGGTCGACTTCGCGACGAAGCGACTCGAGTTCGCGCCAGAGGTCCGGGTGTTCGTGCGCACCCGATGCACGGCGCGGCGTCGCGCGGTCGGTCGGGCGATCGGTGATGACGCGCTGACGACGAGCCTCGCGGGCGTTTTCCGTGCGCGCGCGGAAGGCGTTGCGAGCGGCTTCGGCCTGAACGCGTGCTGCCTCGGCGCGATCGCGTGCCGCGACACGGCGGGTTTGCGCAGCCTCACGACGTTCTTGGACTTCTTCGGTTTCTTCTTCGAACTCTTCCGGTTCGTCGACGTCCTCGATTTCGATGATGGTCTCGACTTCGGTTTCACCCTGCTCGTTCTTCCGCATGCGAACGTCCTGGCGCTTCTCGACGCGCGGCGTGACGAGGACGCGCGGTGCCGCCTTTCGCACGAACACGCGCGCGTCCTTCGTCTCCTTCGCTTCGGCCTTGGTGTCGACGTTCACGGAGCGACGTAGCTCGACGCGCGCAGGCTTGCCGTCCTTTCCGGGGACGACCTCGATCCAATCGAGGGCCTTGTCATTCTTCTTGTCCTTCGCGTCGCTCGCGTCCTTCTTGGCGCGCCGGAGTTCGAGTACGCGTTCGAGCGGGTTGGCGCGGCTGTCCTTGTCGCCCTTCTGGATCCAGCGGAAGGACTCGGCGGGGTTTCGCACGGCCTTGGGCGCAACCTGCTTGTTGCCGAGTTCGAGCATCGCGCGGCGGAGCGCTTCTTCGGCTTCGCGAAGGTGTTCCATCGCGCGCTTCGTCTTGTCCTGGGCGGCTTTGCTCTGTGCAACGGGTGCGTTCTTCACGCCGCCGACGCGTGCGACCGAGAAGCCGGAGCTGAGGCTGCGTGCGATCTGCTCGGCCTTCTCTTCGATGTCCTTGCCGAGGCCTTCGACCTTGATCTCGACCTTGCGTGCAATGTCCTGACCGAGATCCTCGAGGTCTGTCCCGATGTGCGCGACGTCGACTTCGAGTCCCTCGAGGTCCTTTGCAAGACTCTGGAGGTCGAGCTTGCCGAGTTTGAGCTTGCCGAGTTCCGCGAGCTTGCCAAGTTCGAGCTTTCCGACGTCGAGATCGTCGAGGTCGATATTGAATACCTTGTGCTTCGGTAAGTCCTTCAACCCGTCGCGCACGACGTGGAGGACATCGGACTTGATCTTGCCGAGTTCCTTCAGCGACGAGAGGTCGAGGTCGCCATCCACATCGACGTGAATGCGGATCGCATGTTCTTCGTCCTCGTGGCTGTCTTGGTCATCGCCCTTCTTCTTCGACTTCTCCTTCGAATCCTGGACGAGGACCGCGACCTCGGGGCTCGTGGTGCTCACGTTCGATACGGACTTCGTGTCGCGGAGCAGTTTTCCGATGCGACCCTTGCCGGTTTCGATGGACGCCTTGACTTCCTCGAGAAGCTTGTCGATCTCGCTCGGACTTTCGAGCTGCTTCTCGATCGTGCCGACGTGGACCTTGACCTCGGGTTTGGTCTCGACGACCTTCGCCTGGGCGAAGAGCGGCGTCGCAGCGAGCATGGCCGCGAGGGACGTGTGGATTGCGTTCATGGTTGTGCTGTTTCCTTGTGTTCAGCGATTCGTGTTCAGTGAACGGAGTTGGGGGTCAACGGGACGATTTCGGTAGGTCTGCTTCGAAGACCGAGGGATCGAGGCGTGTCGCTTCGATCGCGAGTGCTTCGAGAATGCGCTCGCGGAGCGCGATGCGCCTGGCGTCGAGCGTGTTGAGTTGGCGACCGAGGAGTTGGAGCGCGCTCAGCGTCGTACCGTCGATGGCGCCGCCGGCAAGCTCGGCTTGCAGCGTGCCGAAGTCGCTCGCGAGTTGAGCGCATTCGACGTCGAGCGTGACGAGCGCAGCGAACAGAGCACGAGCACTGCTTCCGAGCTGAATGGCAGGAAGCACAGCCGCGCGCACGGTCTCGAAGCGTGGCATCGCAAAGGCCACCTGGCTCGACGCGAGGAGAAGAACGGTCAAGACCCGAGCCCCGCGCCGGAATCGAGCTGGCTCGTCGGAGTCGAGCACGCGTTCGACCCGTGTGCGCAGCGCCGAGCGACGAGCGGCCATGCCAGCGAGACCGAACCGCGGTCGCCGCACGAGCCACGAGGCGACTTCGACGAGGCCGCTCGCGACGCTTTCTCGGGACGTGACTTCGGCAGCGATACCGTCACAGCGGTACTCCGCGAGCGTTTCGAGGCGCTTCTTGACGACTCGCAGCAACGGTTGCCATGGAAAGCACTGGACGGCGAAGGCGGACAGGCCGAACCACAGCGGATCGCGGCACGTGATATGCGCGAGCTCGTGCGCGAGGACCGCGTCGCCCTGATCGTGACTGAGGCGCGTCAGCGCGTCGGGTGGCAGGCAGATCTCGGGTCGCAGCACACCGAAGGCGATCGGTGTGTCGAGTCCGTGACGCGCGGAGACGCGCAGACTCGTGTCGAGACCGAGTCGCGTCGCGAGGAGGACGACGCGATTTGTGACGTCGCGATCCTCGATCGGGATGCGTGCGGCGAGCCACGAGGCGAGGCGCATTCTCTGGAGGCCCGCCCAGACTACGCCGAGCACCGTCATGCATGCGACAGCCGCGACGATCCATGTCGCTGGACCGAAGTCTCGCATCGAGGCCACGGGTGGTGCGGCGAACTCGGCGAGCGACGGAACCGACGTCGTGAGCAACGTCGGGGCAGCGCCGAGCGTGTCGGTTTCGAGTGGCATCGCAGCCGCATCGAGGCGGAAGGTCCAGGGCGAACCGGGTTGCAAGCGCGTCCAAGCCGTCGTCAAGAACGGCAACACGAGCGCTGACTTCCAGAGAGCTTCTTCGACGCGCGCTTGGATCCTGAGTCGTGTGATCCCAAGCAACAGGGCGATCACGATCGTGCCGTGTGCGAGCCACGTGAGGAGCGTCGCGAGGATGTCCGGCGCGACCGGGTCAATGGCCTCGAGGACCTGTACGAGGAGATTCACGACCGACCTCCGCGCCGCTCGGATCGTGCCGCGTCGCGTGAGTTCTCAGGAGACTCGCGCCGAGAGTCGCGGTTCGAACCGCGCTGTTCCGCGATCTGGCGGCGCAGATCTTCGATTTCGTCGAAGTCGATGTCGCCTTCGCGCAGCAGGTGCAAGGCGAGCTCCCGCGGATCCCCTTGGAAGAGCCTTTCGACGAGTTCGCCGACCATCGATCGGTGGACGTCCTCACTGTCGATCGTCGGCCGATAGACGAAGACGCGACCGATCGCGCGGTGCGCGACGATGCCCTTCTCTTCCATCTTCCGAAGCATCGTCGCGATCGTCGTCGGGGCGAGGCCGCGTTCGTCGAGGAGGAGGCGGTGCACTTCGGCGGCACTCGCCTCACGGTGTTGCCAGAGCACGCGCATGATCGCGAGCTGCAGATCGCCGAGAGTGGTCTTCGGATCGGACATGAAGCAGCCGCCTACGAACGAAGGAGTCGAAAACTACCGAGGTAGTCGAGAAAACTACCTTGGTAGTCGGCAAATCGGCAAGCCCCCCATGAGACGGAATGTCGGGAAACATTCCGCGGTCGTGTGCGCGTGCCCGCAGGCATCGTGGGACGGCGATGCCCGGAGACCTCTTCCTCGGAATCGATGTCGGCACGCAGAGCACGAAGGTGCTCGTCATTGCTGGCTCCACCGGCTCTTCGTGGGATCTCGTCGCCCGCGGCGCGCAGGCCTACGAGCTCCTCCCTGGATTGCCACCCGGTGCGGCGGAGCAACACCCGGACACGTGGATCCATGCGCTCGAGTCGACGCTTCAGCGCGTCGGCCAGACCATCGACCTCGGGCGTGTTGCGGCGATTGGCGTGTCGGGGCAGCAGCACGGATTCGTCCCTCTCGATGCCGAAGGGCGCGTGTTGCGGGCCGCCAAACTCTGGTGCGATACGTCCACGACGCAGGAGGCGTCGCAGCTCGAAGCGCTCTGGAAGCGACCCGTCCCGGTCGGCTACACGGCGTCGAAGATCCTCTGGCTCGCGGCGTACGAGCCGGAGAACTGGTCGCGACTCGCGCACGTCGCGCTGCCGCACGACTATGTCAACTTCGTCCTGACGGGTCGGCTCGCAACCGAGTGTGGCGATGCGTCAGGGACCGGGCTCTTGGACCCGAAGGCGCGCACGTGGGACCTCGAGGCGGCGCGCGCGATCGATGCGCGGCTCGAAGGCATGTTGCTTCCGCTCGTGGGTGCAGGCGAGGTACTCGGCACCGTGAGCGAGCGCGCGGCGAAGCGCTTCGGGCTCCCCGAGGGTGCGATCGTGGCGATCGGTGGCGGGGACAACATGATGGCCGCGATCGGAGCCGGCGCGGTCCGCGATGGCGTCACGGTCGTCAGTCTGGGGACTTCCGGAACGCTCTTTGTTCGCTCCGAGGCGCCGGTGCTCGATCCGAGGGGACTCATCGCGCCGTTCTGCGATTCGACCGGCGCATGGCTACCGCTCCTGTGCGTCATGAACCTCACGCTCGTGACCGAAGAGATCCGGAGCGCATTCGCACTCTCGCACGAGGAGATCACCGAGCGTGCGCTCAGGGTCCCGATCGGTAGCGATGGCCCGTTGATGCTGCCGTTCTTGCAAGGCGAGCGCGTGCCTGCGCTTCCGATGGCAACCGGCAGTCTCGATGGCCTACGTCCGGGGTGGTTGGAGCCTGGGCGCCTCTACCGTGCTGCGCTCGAGGGCTGCCTCTGCAATCTCGCGGTCGCCGCCGAGAGGCTCGCGCAGTTCGGATCGAAGCCATCGTGCTTGCGGATCGTCGGGGGCGCGGCGCGAAATTCACTCTGGCAGGGCGCCATGGCGGCGGCGTTCGGAGTGCCGATCGAAGTCCCGATCGAACTCGAGGCCGCGGCGTTCGGCGCTGCTTTGCAAGCCGCATGGACGGTGCAATCGACGACTGGGCAAGGGGTGGCCGACATCGAGGCGTTGCGCGAGATCACGGACACCGCGATCGGCGTCGAAACGCGGCTGGAGCCGAATGATGGCGACGTCCGTGCGTTCGCAAGGCGCCTCTCGATGTGGAGAGAGGCGTTGCGGACGCGCTACGGTGACGTGTAGCCGCGTGCCGAACGAATCGGCAGAGCTTCTGGAGCGCCTCGTCGCGGGCTTGCTCGTGTGTGGCTCGACAGACTATCGTCTCCCGACAACATTCTTATCTCGAGAGTCCCAACGAGCCCCCCCCATATGGCCATTCGCGTCACCGAAGCCAAGAAGGGAATGGTCATCCGCTACGAGGGTGATCTGTTCCAGATCGAAAAATACGAGCACGTCACCCCTGGCAATTGGCGAGCGATCAATCACATCTACATGCGCAACCTCAAGACGGGCAAGAAAAAGGAACTGCGCATGAATTCGAGTGACAGTCTCGATCTCGTGTTCGTCGACACGCGGCCGGCGCAGTACGTCTATCGCGATGCGAATGGTCACGTGTTCATGGACAACCAGACGTACGAGCAGTTCCACCTCGATGACGAGATCCTCGGGGACACGCTCAAGTACGTTCCCGAAGGCAGCAATGCGGACATCGTCTACGTCGACGAAACTCCGTTGACGGTTCAGCTCCCGACGACGGTCGTGCTGGAAGTGATCGAGTGCGAAGAAGCCGTCAAGGGCGACACGGTCAGCAACATCCAGAAGATGGCGAAGGTCGAAACCGGCCTCGAACTCAAAGTTCCCTCGCACATCAAGGTCGGCGAGAAGATCAAGATCCAGACGGATTCGGGCGAGTTCTCCGGCCGCGCCAACGACTGAAGCACGCCTCGCGTCCGTAGCGGGACAATCGTGCCCGGAGCAGCTCGTTCCCGCGTGACGGTGACTTCGGCGTCACGACTGAAGATCGCGAGGGCCGCAGACGAAAGAACGCGTGCGGTGGGCAGCGTGGGGACGCGGCCGGCCGCACTTCTTGCGTACGAACTGCGGGCTGGGCGGGGCAATCGGTGGCGATCACGGGGGGGAATCCTGAAGCGGTGGCATTCGCCGCCCCCTCGATTCCCGATCTGCTCGTCATCCTCGGTTCTTGCGCGATTGTCGCGATGCTCCTGCAGCGCATTCGGCTCGCGGTGATTCCTGGGTTCTTGCTGACGGGCGCCCTGGTCGGTCCTCATGCGTTCGGGTTCGTTTCTTCTCCCGAACGGCTCGACGAGATCTCGCACCTCGCGATCGTGCTTCTGATGTTCGGCATCGGACTCCAGCTGCACATCGATGCGTTGCGTCATCGTCTCGTGCGCATGCTGATGAGCGGTGTCCTGTCGTGCGCGCTCTGCGTGGTGCTCGCGATTCCGTTCGCGCTCGCATTCGGGCTTTCGCTACCGTCGGCAGTCGCCGTGTCGATGGCGTTCGCCTTGAGCTCGACTGCGGTCGTCCTGCGCCTGATGGCGCAGCGCCGCGAACTCGAGTCGGCTCGAGGGCGGTCCAGCCTGGCGATCCTCGTCGTACAGGATCTCCTCGTGCTCGCGATGCTCGCTTCGATCCCGGCACTCGCGAAGTGGGCAGGTGGAGCCGGTATCGACGCCGCGGACGAAGGGACGATCTGGCAGGGTATCGGCGGTTGGCAGCGGTTCTTTCTCGATCAGAGTCTGAGGCTAGGCGGCGTCGTGGTGCTCGTGAGCGCGTTTCGCGTCATTGCACCGCGTGTGCTCGCCGAGGCGTTGCGCGGGCGCTCGCTCGAAGTGCTCACGATCACGGCCCTCGCGGGTGCGTTCGCGTTCGCTGGCGCGGTCGAAGCGCTCGGATTCAGTCTCGAGATGGGGGCCTTCCTCGCGGGCTTCCTGCTCGCGGGAACACCGTTCCGTGATCATCTCGCTGCGCAACTGCGCCCCATGCGTGATGTGCTGATCGCGGTGTTCTTCACGACGGTAGGAATGCAGCTCGATCCCGCTGCGATCGGGGCATCTATCGGTGTGATCATCCTCGCGACCTTACTGCTCGTGCTCGTCAAGACGCTTGCCGTGAGTTCGGCGTGTTGGCTCTGTGGCAGCCGCGGCGGCGATGCCGTCGCGACGGGACTCGTCCTGAGTCAAGCCGGAGAGTTCAGCCTCGTCTTCTTGGGGCTCGCGGGGACCGCGGGGGTGCTCGGCGCCCACGAGACGACGATCGCCATCGCTGTCGTCGTGTTGTCGCTCGTCGTCACGCCTGGGCTCGTGACCGCAGGGCCCGTCGTCGCTCGTCGCTTGCACGCGGTGCGTGGTGCACCGTGGTTTCGCGCAGACGGTGCTCCAGACGACGACGGAACGGCTGGAGTGCAGCCGCACATCGTGATTGCGGGATTCGGAATCGTCGGTCGATGCCTCGCCGAGAACCTCGAAGCCCAGGGGCATCGATGTGTGATCGTCGAACTGAATCACGTCACGGTACAGACCGAACTCGGGAAGGGGCGGCAGATCGTCTTCGGCGACATCGCGGACGAGGACATCCTCGATCGCGCGGGGGTCGAGGATGCGCAGGCCGTGGTCCTGGCGATCCCCGACGTAGATGCCGTGCTGCGAGCGTGTCGTCAGATTCGGCGTCGTCGAGCGGACATCACGCTGCTTGCTCGCAGTACTCTCGTCTCGCGCATGCTCAAGATCGAGAGTGCGGGGGCCGATGTCGTCGCCGTCGACGAGCTCGCATGTGCCGATGCGATGCTGGGTCTGGCGCTCCAGCGAATCCCGGCCCCGGTCTCAGGTGTTGCGGCGCTCGAAGTCCTCGACCATCGTGCGGAAGTCGATGCGTGTGTTCCGAATGCGCTCGATCTGACCGAGCCACCAACGACGCAGCCGCTCCCAGCCACGCGGAGCGATCAAGATCCAGGCAGCGATGAACGGGCCGACCACGGCTCCGATCGCAGGAGCCCAGGTGAACGCGGATGCGAGCCACAGGCACACCCAAGCGAGCCAAATCGCAAGCCATCCCGCGCGGCCTGTTCGTGATGGGTCCTCGGACCAAGCGGTCCAGCCACGCAGCCACGCGAAGCGGCGTTCGAGACGCCGCATGATCTCTCCGAGGAGCACGTAGGGTAGCCACGCTCCTCCGACGATCATTCCGAGCCCGCAGCCTGCCATGAGGACGAACGGCAGGATGATGAGTTGGCCAAGGCCGATCTGCACCCGAGACGTCGAAGTGCGCCAGCGTGTGGGGTCGGCAATCGTCGAAGCGATTTTCACGGAGATGGCGATGAGGAGCTTTGGTGACGAAGAGGGCGCATACGGCCTGCCGCCGAGCATATTCGAAATAGGTCGAATCGGCCTGCGTGAGGCAGGATGCTTCAGTTCAGTAGGTCGCGCACGGCACGGATGCCGATCCGGTCCGATCGTCGATTCCCGGATTCGAGACGACGGACCAAGGGGTCGTTGAACGCGCCACCGAGCACCGGCGCGCGCCCGGACTCAGGCGCGTCGCTCGCGCACCACTCCGATACGTTGCCGTAAACATCGAACAATCCGAATCCGTTCGGCGTGAACGATCCGACTGGTGCCGTATACGTCCAACCATCGGTCACGTCGTCGAAGTTGCTCATTGTCGAGACGGGGGAGACGGGTGGGGCCGAGCGGCGTCCGCGACCACGCACGCCACGCGCGGCGTGTTCCCATTCCCCCTCCGAGGGCAGGCGAAAGCCGTGACGCGCCAAGAGCGAGAGCGATTCGTAGTAGTTGACGTATTCGACCGGGTGTTGGTTCGCGCGCTCGCCGATGCCTTGAGTCTCTTCGTTGAACACCGACGGTTGCATTTCGGTCATCCGGAACCACTGGCCTTGGGTGATCTCGTGTTTGCCGATGAAGATCGGCGTCGCGAGTTTTCGGTCCGGGCCTGCACGCGGCGGAAGCAGGACGAAGATCACGCCATGACCATCCTGCAGCTCGAGCGCGCCCGTCTCGGTGTTGCGCTTGGGCAGCGGAAGCGCCGGATCGTGGGATGCGAGGTGGACGAATTCCTCGAGTTGCGTGTCGGGATCGGGGCCGAGCGGTACGAGTCCGATCTGCGGTCGTAGCGAGAAGCCGCGATACCACCGGGCACGACCGACGCGGATGGACGCAGCGCGCCATGCCGTCTCATGATCTTCGATACTGATCTTCTCGATCTTTCGTGCCCATCGCAGGCGGTCTCGGATCCGTGCTCTCGCCGTCGATCCTTTTCGATCGATGTCGAGTAGGAGTTTCACCAGTGTTTCGCGCAAGAACTCGTCGGTCCGGACTTGCTCGAACGTCTCGAACCAAGCGCGTTCTTGCGATTGTCTCAGCGATCCGATGGCACTCCGGATGCTGTTGAGCACGTTCTCACGAGGTGGATTGGTGAAGCGATCGTATTTCTTGGTGAGTTCGTGCAATTGTTCGCCGTAGATGCGGTACGACTCGGCCATCCGGGCGTCGATGTCGGAGATCGCGCGCTCGATGTCGAAGCGTTGCGACTCGATGCGATTGAATTCGAGGTTCCACGATCGGAAGGCTTCGAGGTTTTGCGGCCAAGCTGGCCACAGCAGTTCTTCCTGCTGAAGCAGCTTCTCGAAGCGCGCGACACCCGCGAGCAGATTGAAGCGCTCGAGAGATGCCGTCGCGCGTTTCGAGGCTTCGTAGGCTTCTCGAGCGGATCGTTCGGCTTCGTTCTTCCGTTGTTGCGCGATTCGCGCCGCTTCGGATGCGGCGGCTTCCTGCTCGCGTGCGAGGAGCTCTTGGGCCTTCGCGTGTTCAGCGCTCTTCTCGGCCGTGATCCGATTCGTTTCGGCGCGTTGATACTGGAGAACCGACGCGATGAGTCCGCCGATCAGCGCGATGACGACGGCAGCGACCGCGGCGACCTGGATCCGATAGCGACGCAAGAACTTCGTCGTTCGGTAGACCCAGCTCGGCGGGCCGGCGAGGGCCGGCTTGTGAGAGAGGTGCCGGTCGATGTCCGCCGCGAACTCACCTGCCGATGCGTAGCGTCGTGATGGTTCCTTCTCGATCGCACGCATGATGATCCAATCGAGATCACCGCGCAGTCGCTTGCGCAGTGATAGCGGATCCATCGCGCGGCGTTTGGCGAGTTCGCTGTCGAAGTCGGATTGGGCGCCGATGCGCGTACTGGGTTTCGGTGGCTCGACTTCTTGAATCGTACGTTGGATCTCGAGGAGGCCCGCTTCGCGCAAGACTACCGAGTCGAAGGGTAGGTGCCCTGTCATCAGTTCGTACAGGACGGTCCCGAGAGAGTAGATGTCCGAGCGCGTGTCGACTGCTGAGGCGCCGCGGCCCGCTTGCTCCGGACTCATGTATTCCGGCGTGCCGATCCACTGCCCTTGGCGCGTGAGCAGCGTTTGATCGGTCAAGCGTTGTTCGGTCGCTTGCGCGAGTCCGAAGTCGATGATCTTGGGTACCGAACGGCCATCGACGTCGGCGACGAGGATGTTCGATGGCTTGAGGTCTCTGTGGATGATGCCCTTCTGATGCGCGTGCTGAATGCCGGCACACACCTCGAGAAAAAGTCGCAATCGATCCTGAATCGACAGTTCTTTACCGTCGCAGTAGTCGGAGATCCGAATCCCGTCGACGTACTCCATGACGAAGTACGGTCGGCCATCGTCGTTCGCTCCCGCGTCGAACACCTTGGCGATGTTCGCGTGGTTCATGAGCGACAACGCTTGTCGTTCTTGGTCGAAGCGCGCGAGGACCTCTTTGGTGTCTTGCCCGAGCTTGATGAGCTTGAGTGCGACGAGTCGACGGATCGGCGTCAACTGTTCGGCGAGGTAGACGGTCCCCATGCCGCCTTCTCCCAGAACCTTCAGGATCGTGTAAGGACCGATTTGTCGCGGTCGCCACTCCTCGAGGGATGGATCCGGTGCCGTCGGTGGGCGCGTCTTGGAATCGCGAGTGGACATCGAGAAAAGTGGGGCGTAGAGCCCGAACGGGTCCTGAGAGCAGGAATCCGTGGCCCCATACGCGTGGATCGAGCGGGAACTTCAGATCCCTTTGTAACTCTTCGTGCACGTATTGCTAGCAGGCCCTGCCGCCCCTCTTGCCCACTCGGATGCGGCGCGAAAACCAAAGCGTGTATCGACGCAGGACTCGGCCAATCCTAGGAAGTGAATCCCCGCAAGGGTCGAGTCGACCGTTTCGAAATCTCTAGCAGGAGTTCCTCCAGAATGCTGTCCCACCGCTCCCCCGTCCTCCTGGCCATCTGCACCGGGTCCATCGCACTGATCGCAACGTCGCTTCGCGCACAGACGACCGTGTATCCCGAGAAAGTCTTCTACAACGACGCTCATACCGATTCGTCGACGCGTGTCAGTAACGGGACGGACACGATCTACTTCATGCAGCCGGAGCTGTTCCACAAGGGGCACGGCAAGATCATCGGCTATCGCGTGCTGCTGCAGGACCAGGATTACAACACTCCCGAGACGGTGCAGTTCGGGACCGTGAAGTACGGACAGAACGGGTTGCCGGACATCACGACTGGCGGGCTCGTCAACAATGCCGGTGGGCAACTCAAATTTCCGACGCCCACGACCGGCGTCATCAGTGCTGCGCTCTGGACGATCACCCTCAACACGCCGTTCGATGCTCCTTCGGACATCGGATTGCGCCTCGTCTTTCCTGCCACGACGAGCAACGCGGACGGCGTCGGGGTCCATACGCAGCGCGATGCGACGACGATGCTGACGCAGTCGTTGCGCAAGCAGTGGACGTATTACCTGGACACGACGACGAACTCGGCCGCAGCCTACTACGGCCCCGGAACGTCGATGTACTTCGGTGCGATGTATCAGGAGCCGATCACGCAGATGTTCATCTCGTCGACGCTCTATCAGGCGACTGCCGAAGACTTGTTCGGCCCCGAGAGCATGCATCCGGACCCGACCAAGGGTGACAAGGTCGTTTGGAAGTTCACCGGCACCGCATACAAGAACGGTGTCGCGGTCCTGCTGCTCGACGGAGGACTGCGCGCGTCTCCGATCTCGACCAACCTCGGTCCGCTCTTCCTCAACGCACCCGTAGGTGTCATCCAGCTGCCGTTCGTGCTCGACGCCAATGGGCAGGGCACGACGACTCCCTTGCTGCCGCCAGCGAAGCTGATCCTGTGGTCGCAGACGATCTTCGTCGATTTGGTCAACGGCGGCGCGCGTGCGTCGGATGTCGCCGGCGTCGTCGGACAGTAACTACTTCATCGGATCATGCGCCCGTCGGTGTCGAACAGACAGTTGTTTTCGTTCGACCACGTCGCGAATGCGTAGAAGTCGGCGAGGGACCGGAACCCGTCACGCACGGTGTCCTTGAACTCGCTCGATGCCGCGAACTCGATGGGGAAGCGCCGCCGTACGTGCAGCCAATGTTCACCCGGCTGATACGTCGTCAAGTAGCGTGACAACTCCTCTGGCGCGATGTCGCCACAGCGGTACTCCTTCTTCCAGTTGTCCATGAGCAGGACGAAACTGCCGGGCATGCTGTTGAGGATGTCGCCGAGCAGATCCATGTCGGCGAGGTTCTTCACGCGATTCTTGAGGTTCAGGCCGTCCCAGAACGCGAGTTTGTGAATGCGTAACGCTTGCTCGGCACCCTTGGCGTCGATTTGGAGACCGAGCGTGGTCTGGATGTAGTGCGTGTCCACGTCCTTGGACAAGACCGGGCCCACGATGGCTCCGAGTGCCTTCTTGTCCTTCGCGGACCGCGATAGGTAGACGAGTTGGCTGCTGACGCGATTCTGGTTGGTCGCGTGTGGGTGGTTGAGGCTCGTTCGGCTGGTCAGGTCGAGTCCCTTCTCGCGTTTGAGGTCCTGGACTGCGGCCTTGCCGTAGGCGTCCAGTTTCCGCCGCACGATCAACCGGAAGCCGTTGTACTCCGCGTCACGCTGTCGGCGTTCTTCGTATGCTGCGAAATCCTGTGCGACGAAGGGTTTGGGTTCGATTGTGGTCGCCATTTGCACGCGACGGTAGGCGTGGTCCCGTAGGGTCTCAATGCGGCGTTCGACTTTCTGGCCGATGCCGTGAATTCGGTCGGCGGTACTCGTTTGCGAGTTCGTCTGGCCTGACGCCCATCGCGAAGCGCGCCAAGATCTTCGTGTTGGTGGCCAGTGTCGTGAGAACACCGCGCTCTCGGTAGCGTCGTGCACTCGTGATTGCCCGAGAGCGCAGGATCGCGGGGCGCGACAGGCGCCTTAGCCGGCGCGAGAGTTCTAGATCGTCGAGGAACGTCCATGGCGGATGTCCGTCTACGGCTTCGTAGGCTTCGCGCGTGCACCACTGCCCTTGATCACCGTACGGGAGACGAAACAACCGTGAACGCAGGTTCGCTCCGCCCGCGATCGGACTCAGGCACCTTCGACCGTCTTCTTCGAAGGCTAGTCGGAACGCACCCCAGCGCGCGCGTGCTGCGAGTCGTCTTCTCAGTTCTCCAAGGCCGCCGACTTGCAGTCGCGTGTCCGCGTGTACGAAGACGAACGCGTCGCCGCAACTCGCACACGCGGCGTCGCGCAGTCGAGTGCCACGGCACGCGTCCGACTGCATCGCAGTCGCGCCGAGACGTACCAACCGCTGCAGCTCGTGTCCGGGGACCGAGCAGTCCGCCGCGAAGATGATCTCGTCGACCGCTGCGCCACCGAGCAACCTCGAGACGTCGAACTCCGCTGGCAAGGACTCCTTGAGCGGGACGATGACGCTCAGTCGCTCGGTTCCGCTGCGGTCCTGCACGGGCATTCGCATACGATACCGCGATGGGCCGTTCGAGAATCGCGATCGCTGTGTCGGCCTCGGTGTTGGCGACAGGGCTGATCCTGAGCTGTGCGCACGCACCGAATCTGCCTGCACCGCCTCCTGCCGCCGCGATGTGTATCGATTTCGAGGACTTTCAGGAGGGAAGATTGCCGGCCGGCTGGATCGTCGACGCACCTGCTTCGGAGGGCGAGGTCGGACTCCACGTCGCTCCTGCAAGGGGCGTTGATGGTGGACGGGGCGTGCAGCTCAGGACATCCATACAGCACGGTGGCGCGCTCTGGCTCCAAGGGGTGCGGTGCCTCGATGCCGTCGTCGAAGTCCGCGTGCGTGCGATCGAGCCCGCGAGCCGGCTCGGCATCGTATTCGACCTCGATGCCGTGGATGTCCTTTCGACTCGCCCGCGGCGCCGGTGTCACGTCGTCTGGCTACCGGGGGATGCATCCGTGGCCTTGGTTACCACGGGTGACGACTACGCGCGCGAGGTGCTTCGACTGTCCGTCGACGGAGAGACGCGCGAGTGGCACCGCCTCGAGATCGAACGGATCGGTTCCGATCTCGAGATTCGATTCGATGGTCGGTCGATCCGTGCTCCGCTCGTGTTGGGGGACGTGGAAGCAGTCGGTGTCGGAATCGAAGTGCGCGGAGCAGGAGTCTTCGACGCCCTCTGCATCCACTGATGTGCGAGACAATCGAAGCGTTCACCGACCGGGGTTCGCGCTCCCGATTCCCGACTGTCGAAGCAGATCCGGTAACGCATCCACGATTGGGCGCCGTCGGCCCATGGCGGTGAAGAGACCCGAAAGCCCGTGCGTTCCGTCGCGGACATCGCCGAGTCCGACCGTGGCGACGGAGCGTTGCATCGCGGCGAGCCCGAGGATACGCCTGAAGTATGTGACGACCGCGCTCGTGCCTCCGAAGCTGAGCGCAGTCGGTGGTGACGCATCGATCGCGAGCGTGAGTCGTGGAGGTGTTTCCGCCAGCCAGCCAGCAAGAGCGATGCAAGCGCGTGCGGATCGATCGCTCGAGTAGGAGTTTCCCTCGATCCGGAAACGCAACTCTTGAATCGTCGTCCCGTCTGCGAGCCCGAGCCAGATTTCACGAGAGCGCGGCAGCGGTGACGTGAGGATGGTTGCGAGGCGCTGGCGTGGTTTGCCCTCGTGAATCTGATGCGCGGCGGTCTTGATCAGGTCGAGCCATTTCGCGGGCTCGAGATTGCCGACACAGTTTTTCGTGTCGCGCCCGTAGGGGCAGTCGACGAGGATCAGGACGTCCGGTTCGAAGCGTTCGGCGAGGATCCAATGCGCGTGCTGCATGCGCTCCGCGAACGTCTTCGGATGCATCGTCACCGACAGCGCCGTCGGGGCAACGGTCCGCAACGCGATGCGCAAGCCGGCGGCGCGTGACTGGCGGACCGCCGATTCGAGCCGGGCGAGACGACTGCCGTCGTCGACGAGGTCCGCTCGGATTCCGAATTCGACTTCTTGGACTCCGATCGAAGTCGCACGTTCGATGTCGCGTCTGAGATCCGATGTGCTGGATCCGTCGCCGCCTCCGGTCAGCGCGTCGAGCGCGTTCTTTCCCCAACGGTCGTCACCGAGTCGCAGCGAACTCTTGATGTCGCCTCGAGGTGATGCCGGCTCGCCCTCGGCAATCGCATCCGCCTCGCGCACGATGTCGAGTGCGGGGTTGATCGCGAGGACGACGACACCGAGAACGAAGCTCGATGCGAGGGCTCCGGAGGTTCTGGCGAGCAGATTTCCCGAAGCATCGGCACGCGTTGGTAACAGGATCGGGAGCCACACCCAAACCGGCAGAGCTTCGGCCCCCTCGCTTCCGACCATGCCTTGTGCGAGTGACCAGGCCGCGAGTGGCACGGACAGCGGCGTCCCGATGTCGACGAAGAGGACGTCGCTCGCGACCCGAGCCGCGTAGAGGAGCCCGAGCACGCAGTTCCAAGCGAGTACCGGCGCCGCGAGCACACGCCCACCGATCCCGAGTTCGCGCATGTTCGCGATGTTGGTCATGACCGCGCCGAACGTCAGCGCAGGCAATGCGACCCACGCGATCTCGAAGACCCCGTAGCCAGGAACGTGTGCGACTCGAGCCAGCCCGAACGCGACAGGCGTGGCAATCGCGAGAAGAGCCACGAGGTAGGTCGTCGCATCACGCTTGTCGCGTTTGGTGCGAACGGCGGCGAGGCCCGTCCCGATCGCGAGAACGACAGCGATCAGGCTGTACCCGTAGTAGAGCAGGAGGTCGGTGGAGACAGCCATCGTGTCTTCATCGGAACTTCCGTTCCCCCGAATCGCCCCCGTCGTGGAGAAGCCCATGGCAGGGCCGTCAAGGCTTCGGTAGGCGACGCGGGACGAGGCTGCTTGGCTCGAGACCCGATCCGGTCTATGCAAACGCCCAACGTCAGTGTCGAGCTCGTCTCGTCCTCACTCGAATGTCCTCAGTCGACTGGCAGAAGAAAAGAAAGGGCCTCATGACCGAGATCCTGGTGCTTGCAGGTTCGCTCCGACGTGATTCGTACAACCGGCGGCTCGCCCGCTGCGCGATCGATTGGATTCGGACGCACACTCCCGCGACCTGCCGCGAGGTCGATCTCGCCCAATATCCGATGCCGCTCTACGACGCGGATCTCGAGACGAGTCGCGGGATTCCCGAGACCGTCGTGCAGCTCGCCGAGGTATTCGCTCGCGCGGATGGAGTCATCTTCGCGTGCCCCGAATACAATGCGTCGATCACGCCACTCCTAAAGAACACCATCGACTGGTTGTCCCGAGTCAAGCGCGACGACGGGTCGTTCGTGGCATTCGCCGGCAAGTCTGCGGCGCTGCTGAGTGCATCACCGGGGGGGCTCGGCGGCATGCGTGGTCTCGTGCACGTCACGCAGATCCTCTCGGCAATGCAGGTCCTCGTTCTGCCGCAGCAGCTTGCAGTCGCGCGGGCTCACGAAGCGTTCGACGCGGACGGCCATCTTGCGGAGCCCGTCACACGAGAACGCTTGCACGCGGTTCTCGAGAAGTTCTTGAAGCTCGTGACGGCGATTGATCACCTTTCGTGAAACGTCGGGTCAGTCTGCTCGTAGCGACTTGCCTCGTAGGCAGCACGCCTCGTCGTCCCTCTCCAATCCAATAGCGTTTTTCCAAACCGCAGAGACTTTCCATGTTGCGATCGTTCTTCCTTCTCCCTGCATTGCTCCCGGCACTCGCGTTCGGACTCCGTCATCAGGACGAGGCTGAAGCTCCCGACCTGCGAGCCGGAACGACGTTCGCCGTCGACGCGATGCACTCTTCGGTCCTCTTCCGTGTGACCCACCTCAAGGCCGGCGTGTTCTGGGGGCGGTTCAACGACGTGAAGGGCACGTTCAAGATCGACGATGACGACCTCACGGAGAGCTTCGTCAAGGTTACGATCCCGGTCGAGAGCGTCGATACCAACAGCAAGGACCGCGACAAGCACCTGCTCGGTCCGGACTTTTTCAACGCGAAGGAGTATCCGACGATGTCTTTCGAGAGTTCGAAGATCGAGCGCGCTGGTGACAAGTATCGCGTGCACGGGACACTCGAGCTCCGTGGCACGAAGAAAGACGTCGTCTTCGACGTGACGCACAACGGAACGGCGAAGTTGTCCGACCGCTTCGGTCTGCGTAGTGGCTATGAAGCGATCGCAACGATCAATCGAACTGATTTCGGCGTCAGCTATATGTCCGACGGCGGTGCCCTCGGCAATGACGTGCGCATCGTCATCGGCGTCGAAGGCACGGTCGCCGAAGGCAAGTGAACCCTTGATCTGATCGGCGCCTGTCATGCCGCTACCGAAGCTCGAGGATCTCCTCGTTCTGCTCCCTGGTGGTCTCGTCGGGATCGTGCTCGCGATGTGCGGTCTCGTTCTCGTGCGTGCCGGAATCTCGCAGGAGCACACACGCTTGCGGCACGCGATCGGTGCGCTTCTCGTGGTCGTCGCGGTGCCCGTGGGGGCCATCGTCACTTGGTTTGCGACCCACGACGGGCTCCCGCGATTCGACGGCGGAGCGACCGAGCGCGCTCTGATCGGGTGCGCTCTCGTCGCGATCGCGGTTGCCGCGGCAGCGGCTTCGAGAAGCCCTCTTCTCGTGCGCGCGAGCCTGTGGATCGCACTCGTGGGCGTCGTGTTCTTGACGTTGCGTACCTTGATCCAGCGTGCTCCGGATGCGAGCGGCTATGTCAGTCCGATGCTTGCCACGGGTATCGGTATCGGTGTCGCGGCGTTTGCGACGCTCGGCGAACTCTCCGTAAGACGCGATGGCCCCGCTGCCGGTCTCTTCGCGCTTTCGATCTCGCTGGGAGCCGCCGGGCAGATCGCGTTGCTGCTGGGCTCGGCGGTCTTGGGGCAACTGGCTGGCACGGCGGCAATCGTGGTGTCGGTAGTCGCGATGAGCTGCCTCGTCGCGCCGCGCATTTTGCCTGCTGCGCCACTCGTCAGCGCGTCCGCTGCGGGATTCCTCGTGATCATCGGAGTCCTCGCTGCGTTCTTCGGCGCCGAATCCCTACCGGTCGCTGTCGCCATCGCAGTGCCGATGGCGGCGAGCGCGGGTCTGCTCGGCCGACTTCGGTGGTTCGAGGGGCGAGCATTCCTGAGATTCGCCGTGCCGATCTCGTTTGCGATGCTCGTCGCCGGCGCGGCTGTATTCGTCACCGCATCGTCCGCAGCGGAGAAGGCGAAGAGCGACCCCTACTCGGACTTTCGTTGAGCGTCGCTATCGCGTCGCGAAAGGCCAAGGCGACGTCGCGTCATGCGAAACGACTAGGTCGGAACATCGTGGCCGCGGGTCGTTCGCTTCGGCCGCTTTCGATCAAGTCGACGATCGTCGCGCCGGCCGCGAAGGCGAAACTCATCCCGTATCCATTGAATGCGGCGCATGCGTACTCACCGGGCCGACCCGGGATGCCGCCGACGAGCGGAAGTCCATCACGGGTGCCCGCCATGATGCCGGTCCAGGACATCGCGGTGCCCGCGCGTGCGATCGCGGGGAAGTGCGCTTCGAGCCATCCCTCGAGCCGAGCCGTGACGCCGTCGTGCACCGTGCTGTCATCGACGATGCCCGTCTCTTCGCCCGGGACTGCCCAACGCATGCCGCCGAGCGTCAAGCGGTCCTCGTGCATGCGGAAGTACTCGTAGCAGAAGTTCGACGACATCGCCCATGGCGGCATCGCGCGACAGACTTCAGCCGGGAGCGGATGCGTCGCGAGGATCTGACCCCGAAATGGAAAGATCGTTCTGCCGAGGAAGCCCGAGCGATCGAGTTCTGGTGCCAGGGCGGAGGTCGCGTGCACGAGAACGGTCGCCTCGATTTCCGACTCATCCGCGCAGCGGATGCGAAAGCCTCCGGCGTCGCCTTCGATCGCCGTCACCGTGCAGGCTTCACGAACGCGAGCGCCGCGGTCCCGCGCGCGCATCGCGAGTTCGTTAACGAACGCGAACGGATCGAAGATCGCCTCGCGTTCGAGGAAGAGGCCGCCCACGAAACCGCGCGAGAGCGGAAGCGCCTCGGCGACTTCCGAAGCGTCGAGATAGCGTGCCGGCACGCCCATGTCCGCGAGAAGCTCGGTGCTCTCGCGGAGCTCGGCGGCTTCGGGTTCCGCCTCGGCGAGTCGCAGTCCGCCACGTCGGGTCGCGGCGCACGCGAGCGATTGTTCTTCGATGACAGCGAGCATTCCTTCGTGGTTGTCGTCGATGAAGTTCCACAGCGCTTCCGCGTCCCGCGCGCCCCACTGTCCGATCAAGCGGTTGTAGTGTTCGCCCAGTCCGAGCAGGATCTGGCCGTCGTTTCGCCCGCTCGCGCGTGCAGCGAGATGGCGCGCTTCGAGCAACGCGACCGACAAGCCGCGCGAGGCTGCGTGGTACGCGCACGAAGTTCCGGCTACGCCTCCACCGAGGATCGCGATGTCGACGGTCTGCTCGACCGTGTCCCGCAGGGCACGGTCCCGTAGGGCACGGTCGTTCGAGGTGTCGTTGGCCGGAGTGCGCTGCCAAAGCGGTACATGACCGCCGCCTTGCGCTCCGTTCTCGATGTCGGGCGAATCCTTCACGTCAGAGATCTTCGCGGAGCCAGCGGCGCCAGTCTTCCTCGAGTTTCGGAAACGCGATGCCGGTCGTGTCCTCGAGGGCTCGCGCGACCAATCGGAACTCGCCGCTCGGCAGGACTCCGGTGCGAAGCAAGATCGTGCGGAACTTCGAACGATGCTCCTGCGCGAGATAACGAACGAACGACGCCGAGATGTCGTAGAGCTGCAACGCCTCGAAGCCGAGTCGACCACCGCCGCCGAAGAGGAACGAGCGCTCGGCGATCAGGGCCTCGAGCTTGGGGAAGTCCTTGCGCGAACGCAGCAGATTGCGAGCGTTGCGAGCCGGTAGTTCGTGCGAGTACTGCGTCTCGATCCATCGCGCGAACCCTTCCTGTAGCCACGGTCCGCCGCCGTCGAGTCCCAACGTGGCCGTCATGTATTGGTGCGTGCCCTCATGGACGTGCACGGCGCTTCGCGCATGTTCGAACCACGTTGCATAGTTGTCGTCCCACGCGTGGCCTGCCATGGCCTCTCCTTGTTGTGCCGACAACCCGAGTTGCATGGACGCGAGGATGTAGTTGCTCCGGCCGCGGTGCACGAACAGGGACAGTGGGTCCGTGCGCGATGGGGACTCGCCGCAGATCGCGACGACGCGGGGCAGAAGCTCCGCTTCGAGGAACTCGAGGATCGTCTCGTCCACGGGAGCCGTCGTGAACAGGCGGTAGAACGTCGATTGCCGAATCTCGACTTTCTTCCGATCGGCCTCGATGAATCCCGCCTCGATGCGACGACGCAACCGCTCTTCTTCGCCGAACTGGACGGCGGTCAGGCCGGTCCGTTCGACGAGCCGAACGAAGCGCAGGAGTTGTCGCGCGGCACCGACGGTCGTCGAAGGTGCGCTCTTGGGGATGTCGCACTCGACCAGAATCGCCTCGCGTCGCGGGCAGATGACGTAGCCGACGCGGCGGTGATTCGATCCGACCAGCTCGCGCTCGCAGACTGCGGTCACGAGCCCGTTGGTCCGAGCCGCATCGACTCGAATGAGCGTGCTGTCGGCGGCGAGTCCGAGAAGCACGCGACTCACCGTGGCGAAGTTCTTCGTGAGCCACGCGACCTCGAGTTCGACCTTGCCGCCTCCGAGGTTGCCCCGGAACCTCAGTGGGCGCAGGGGTTGGGTCGGAAGTCGTTCGAAATCACGCGGGATCGCGATCTCGACCCCGGCCTCGGCGAGGGCGATCGTCCGCCACGATTCGGGTGGAGACTGCCGATTCCCATCGTCCAGTCCGCCTTGCGCAAGCAGACCGGGTCCTGCCCACAGGGCGGATAGGACGGCCCTCAGCCTCAGGGATTCGAATCGCTGGCGCAAGGACTCCATGGTACCGCTCGCAGCGTGCATCGAGGCGTTCGGGGGCTTTGGGTACAAAGGACGGGCCGACTCACGAAGAGTCGGCCCGCTCGTTCCCTGCCATTGTTCCCTCAGGAGTTTCCTGCTTCGGAAAAGTTGCCCGGGACCGTCGCCTGAAACGGTCCCGGGCTCCTTGATCCGTCGGTCTCTCACCCCCTACGAGGGGATGCGGGACCGACAGGTCCCACCGTTGTGTCGGGGGATAGAGCAGATGCCGTGCCACGAGGGGTGTTCCGGCTCGCATTTGTCGAGAACTTCGACAGACGATCCGTAAGTGTTTTTTGACTAATGGATTACGGCTCTCGAGTGCGCGGCGATATCCGTCGCGTCCAGGAGGCATCCTGGGTGGCGAATCCGAGAATCGACGGGATCCGTCGACATCCCGACGGCGAGCCGTCGGAAAACCGTCGGAAACCCGTCAGTGCTCGCCCTTGGCGCGCTGCCACGCGGCTTCCATTTCTTCGAGCGACGCTTCACCGAGACGCGGACCGAGTTCCCGCTCGACCGCTCGGAACCGCTCCGAAAACCGCTCGATCGTCGACCGCAACGCGGTCTCGGGGTCGGTACCGAGGTGTCGCGCCAGATTGACGACCGCGAACAGCAAATCTCCGAGTTCTTCGCGAATCCGCTCGTCGTCCCGTGGCTCTCGCTCGAGCTCCTCCCGGAGCTCTTCCCATTCCTCGTCGATCTTGGCCACGGGCCCGGAGTCGTCGGGCCAATCGAAGCCGACGCGGGCCGCCTTTTCGCCGACGCGGAGAGCTCGCAACAAGCCGGGCAGCGCACGCGGCACGCCGGCGAGGGCCGAACGTTCGCGAGCGTCGGGTGCGTCCTGACGTTCGGCGGCCTTCATCGCCGCCCATTGGCGCAGCGCCTCGTCTCCGGTCTTGGCCTCGGCATCTCCGAAGACGTGCGGGTGGCGGCGAATCAGCTTGTCGTTGACCGTCGTCGCGACGTCGCCGATGGAAAATCGATCCTCGTCCTCCGCGATGCGTCCGAGGAGGACGCAGTTCATCAAGAGGTCGCCGAGTTCGGCGCGGATCTCATTGTCGTCGGATCCTTCGAGAGTGTCGACGAGTTCGTAGGCCTCCTCGAGAACGCACGGCGCCATGGATCGGAGGGTCTGTTCTCGATCCCAGGGGCATCCGTCCGGAGCGCGAAGTCGATCGACCGTCGCGAGCAGGCGTTCGATGCCGAGAAGTCGTGGATCCTTGCTGTTCATGCGGTCGCTATACCGCATGCAGGCTCGTTCGCGCAGTACGCAGTGTCGGGACACGAACAGCGCGTTGAAAAGGTCGGGCACGAGCCGAGTGCGTAAGATGAGGCGATGCACGGACAGCTTCGTTTTTCTCGCATGCCTATCGCGCGTGCGATCGTGCTCGTCGTCTGTCTCGCGAGTTGTGCGGAGTCGGACACGCACGGTCCATCGCAGGACCCGCATGGCTCGAAGAGCGCTCTCTCCATGCATGGCAACGCCGGTGCCGCGGCAGCGCTCGAAGCGCGCAAGAAGCTCCCTTCGCTAACGGCATACGACGCCCTGCTGCGGGAAGCGAGCCAGGCCGATGGCGTGAACTACGAAGTCGTGCGCAAGCATCGCAAGGTCGTGGACGATCTGCTGGCCGCGATCGCGGTCTTCGATGTCGAGTCCGTCGACGCTGTTGCACGACTCACACTCGTGATCAATGCATACAACGCGGCCGTGCTGCGCATCGCGCTCGACGGAGTCGTCGATGGAGACAAGGCCTCCATCGACGCAGGGCTCTTCGAGGAGCCGGCGCTGAAGTTCGCCGGTCGCGAGATGAGTCTCGACCAGCTCGCTGCGTTTGGCCGAGCGCTCAAGGATCCGCGGATTCACTTCGCGCTGCATCGCGCGATGCGTTCTTCGCCGCCGCTACGCAACCGAGCCTACGAGCCAGAAACGCTCGAATCGGATTTGGACGCGGTCACGCAATCGTTCCTCGCGAGTCAGTACGGCGCGCAGATTCGCGAGCGTCAGGTGTTCGTCAACGAACTGTTCGAATCCTCGTTGAGTGACTGGGGCGGTGAAGAGGGGGTCAAGAACTTCTTGCGACTGCACGCACCCGCGCTGGTCAAGGAGTACCTCGATGCGCCGCTCGGCTACCTTGTTGCCGATTCTCGTCTGGCAGCCCTTCAGCGGTAGTTCGCAGCTTCCTCGGATCTCCCGTGCTTCTCGAGGAACTCCGCGAAGTGCTCGCGCAGCCGTGCGTCCGTCGCACTCGCGTGCTCGGGAAGCTCGAGAGCCGCACGGAGTTCGCGTTCGGTTCCCGTGACGTCGCCAGCGGCTTCGAGTGCGCGCGCGTAGTTCCAGCGCAAGACCCGCTGCACCGATTGGGCGTCGGGATGATGCTCGATCCATGCTTTGACGACGGCAGCAAGCTGAGTCACGGCTTCGTCGACGTAGCCCATCGTCTGCAGCGTGCGCGCGAGGTTGTTCCTCTGGATCAGAACGCGCGGATTGTCGGCGCCGAGAATCGACTCCTGGATAGCCATGGCCTCTTCCATCGTCTCTTTGGCGAGGCGCTGACGCTCCGTGCGTGCAGTACCTTGGAGTTTCTCGGCGGAACTCATCAAAGCGTTCGCATACGTGTCCATCGCTTGAGCCGTGAGTGCGTCCCGAGGCCCACGCGACTGCTTGGTGAGCTGAGCCAGTTCGCGGGCATTGTCGACGGCTTCGTCCGAGCGGCCCAGCTTGATCAGATCGATGCAGAGGTTGTTCCGTGCGATCAACGTATCTACGTGGGTCTTTCCCTTGACGCGCAGTGCGTACGAATACGTTGCCTTGTTGATCTCGTAGGACCTTTCGTACTCACCGATGTTCTGGAGGAACGACGCGTAGTTGCGCTGGAGGTCCTGCATGCGTGGGTGGTCATCGCCCCAGACTTCGGCCGCGATCGCAAGCAGGTCTTCGAAGCTCTTCTTCGCTTCGTCCAAGCGATCGATGTCCGCGAGTGCTCGCGCACGATTGATCGAGATGACCAGAGTCTTGCTGTGGCGCGTGCCGTACTGCTCCGTGTAGATGCGGATGATCTCGTCGTAGAGTGCAATTGCCTCCCTCAGGTCGCCGCGATCGGAATAGATCATCGCGAGCGAGTTCAGAACGCCGAGCCGGACCTTCGACCTAAGGCTCTCGGGTGTGTCCAGTGCTGTTCGCAAACTGTCGTAGGCCTCTTCCGCTTCGTCGATGCGATTGCGAGCGACCAAGAAGTCTGCACGCATCCGCTTCGCGACGAACGTCTCTTCGTGTGTCGAACCGAGTGCATGTTCGGCGCGCTCGAGATTCGCCTGCGTCGATGGATCCGCATCGTCCAAGCGATCCATCCAGATGAGTGTGTTGTTCAACCTGTTCGCTTCGGCGATCGCCTCGACGCTCACTTCGCCGTTCGTCTCGGCGTAGAGGTGGCGTGCCTTTTCTTGGTACGTCAGAGCCTTCGCATACGCACCGAGCGAGAAGTAGTCCCACCCGATCGCCGAGAAGAGTCTCGCGCGTAGTCGGGGTTTGTCGGCGAAGGCCGTGTCGACGCGAACTGCGTTGCTATCCAGCAGTTCGAGGACGGTCATCGCCTTGCCAGCCTGCTCGACGTCGGCAGATTCGAACATGCGTTCGAGGAAGGTCGCGAAGTCTGCAGAATCTCGCTCGGCGACGCGTGCAAGTCGCTCTTGGGACTTGGCCTCGAGCATGAAAACGAACGTCGTGACGAGGCCGACGGCCAGCGCCGCGAAGGCGAGCGCGATCCCAGCCACGAGCCCTCGATGTCGCCGCGCGAACTTCTTGAGTTGATAGATCGCGGTCGCGGGTCGTGCCGCAATCGGTTCGTTATGGAGAAAGCGTCCGATGTCTGCTGAGAACTCGGACACCGACGCGTAGCGACGCGCTGGTTCTTTGTCGAGAGCGGTCGCGACGATGGTCTCGAGGTCGCCCACGTACTTGCGATTGGCGGTGGACAGGCGGCGAGGCTCGGCTTCTTGGACCTTGCGGATCGCGTTCGCGAGTGGGAGCCCGGCGATGTCGATCGGCTTCTGTCCGGCGAGCAACTCGAACAGGATGACTCCGAGCGCGTACACGTCACTACGAGCGTCGATCAGGTCCGGATCACCGGAGAGCTGCTCCGGGCTCATGTACGAGAGTGTTCCGAGGATCTGTCCTGCGCGCGTCATCTGCGTCGTGTGATCGTCCTCCGATCGCTCGACGCGGGCGATCCCGAAGTCGACGACTTTCGCGTGACCGGCTTCGGTGACGAGGATGTTCTCGGGTTTCAGGTCACGATGAATGATGCCGCGCTGATGCGCGTACTGGACTCCCTCGCATACGCGACGGATGAGTTCGAGGCGCTCTTTCGTGCCGAGGGTCGCATGGCGCGCGTGCTCGGTCATCGAGCGCCCATCGACGAACTCCATCACGAAGTACGGCACCGATGCATGACCATCTTCGACAGTCGTCACGCCGGCGTCGTGGATCTGCGCGATCGCTGGATGTCGCAGTTTTCCGAGGACGCGGACTTCGTGCTCGAAGCGCGCACGCCATTCGTCGCCACCGACGGTCTGCCTGAGGATCTTGAGGGCGACCACCTGCCCGGTCCGATCGTGGGTCGCTCGGTAGACCGAACCCATGCCGCCTTCGGCGATCTCGTTCTCGATCACGTACGAGGCGATGTGCGTGCCGATCCACGTCGATCGGTCGCCTCGTGCACGCAGACGTTCTTGCTCGTCACGCCACGCGTTCGTTCTGGTGTAGATGGCCGAGTCTGCGACGGCGGGCTCTTCGAGGAAGTCACCGGCATCGTCGAACGCGGCGAGGAGAGCGCGTGCCTCGCTCAAGAGACGGGTGTCGTCGCCACATCGCTCGATCAGGGCGGCCTCCCGCTGGGAAGGTGGAAGTTCGGAGATTTCGCCGACGATCGTCTTGATACGTTCCCACATGTTCTGCATGCGCCAGGGTGGCGTTCTTGAATCATGACACGGCACAACGTCACGCGCTTGACCCCATGTCAACGAGTGGCATGGTTCCTTCATGATCATCGCTTCGTGGAACGTCAACGGCCTTCGCGCCATCGCCAAGAAAGACGAGTTCGAAGAGTGGCTCGCCAAGGCGGACCCCGACGTGTTCTTGTTGCAGGAGACCAAGGCACACGCATCGTCGCTGCCCATCGAACTCGAGAAGCCCGAGCATTGGTTCACCCGCTATCGCTCCGCGGTCAAGAAAGGCTACTCGGGCACCGGGATCTGGTCGCGCTACGAACCGGACGAATGGATCGATGGCATTGGCGACGATGAGTTCGACTCGGAGGGACGGGTCGTCGGAGCGCGCTTCGCGGACCTCGTGGTGTTGTCGACGTATTTCCCCAACAGTCAAGACGGTGGGAAGCGCCTCGATTACAAGCTCGCGTTCGACCGAGCGCTCGAGCGTTTCGTGATCGATCTGCGAGAGCGCGGACGCCACGTGCTGATCGGCGGCGACTTCAATGTCGCCCATCACGAGATCGACCTCGCACGTCCGAAGGACAACGTCAAGAACGCGGGTTTCCTGCCCGAAGAGCGCGAGTGGTTCGGGCAGTTCCTGGAGCGCGGATTCGTCGACACGTGGCGCCGCCACAACCAGGACGTGCGCGATATCTATACGTGGTGGGCGATGCGCACGCGTGCTCGCGAGCGCAACATCGGTTGGCGGATCGACTACTTCGTGTGTGATGAGGAATACTGGAGCGCTGTTCGATCGACGCTGATCGAGCATGCCGTCTACGGTTCGGATCACTGTCCGATTCGGATCGAAGTCGAACCTCCGAAATGAGCACGACGTCATGGCAGTTCCGACGACCGAGCGCGATTCCCTCGACTTTCGAGATCTGATCTACCGGCCATCGCTCGCAAAGCCGCGGGTCGCTTTGTGGCCCAAGCGAAGCGCGCTCTACATCCGGGATCAGGGTGACGAAGGCGCGTGCACGGGGTTCGGGCTCGCCGCCGTCATCGACTACGTCGGTGGACTGCGTGGCAAGCGCGTCGTCAGCGCACGCATGCTGTACGAAATGGCGAAGCGCCACGATCGCTGGCCCGGCATCGATTACGAAGGCTCGACGGCGCGCGCGACGATGAAGGGTTGGCACAAGAACGGGGTCTGCACCGAGACCCTGTGGCCGTATGCGAGGACCAATGCAGGTCACCTGACGCGAGCGCGTGCAGAGGCCGCCCTCGAGTGTCCGCTGGGTGCGTACTATCGCATTCTCCCGCGACGGTCGGACGTTCACGCGGCGCTCGGCGAGACTGGTGCGATCTTCTGTTCTGCGCGCGTGCACGATGGTTGGGACGAGCCCGAAGGCGGACGCATCCGATGGAAAAGTAGTCCCGGGGAAGATGGTGCGGGAGACGTCGACGCGTCGGGGCACGCCTTCGCGATCGTCGGCTACACGAGTGAGGGGTTCATCGTCCAGAACTCGTGGGGGAAGGATTGGGGAGGCCTCGTCCACCGAAAGCAGCGCTTCCCGGGGCTCGCGATCTGGTCGTATCCCGACTTCGATCACAACGTGTGGGACCTCTGGGTGGCTCGGCACGCGAGACCGGTCGAGAGTCTCGAAGCCCTCGCGACCGGATGGTTGCGCGAAGGAAACGCGGGCACCGAGCCCGCGGTCAAGGCACCGGCACAGATCGAGATCCGTGATTGCTACGTGCACATCGACGACGGTGAGTTCGAGAATCGAGGCGACTATCCGTCCTCCGTCGCGAGCGTGCACGAGTCGATCCGAGCAGCATTGTCGGGTTCGAGCGCGCAGCGGCCCAAGCACATCGCGCTCTACGCTCATGGCGGACTCAATGGCCTCAAGGCCGCTGCACGTCGTGTTCGTGCGATGCAGCCCGTCTTCGAGGCCAATCGCATCCGAGCCATCCACTTCCTCTGGGAGACGGGTTTCCTCGAAGAGCTCCGAGACGTGTTGTTCGGCCGTCGAGCCGAGGCCGAGCGACGAGCCGGCGGATTCAGTGACTGGTGGGATCGATGCCTCGAGACCGCGACCGGCTGGGCGGGTCGTGCGCTCTGGAGCGAGATGGCCGAAGACGCACGCCTGGCGTTCGACGACGGTCGCGCCGGAACGACGACGATCGAGTTGCTTGCCGCCGAGCTCGCGCTCATTCCTGCTGCCAAGCGTCCGCAACTGCACCTGATCGGGCACAGTGCCGGATCGATCTGGTTCGGGCACTTCCTCGCGCGGGCTGCGCGTCACGAAGTTCTCCGATTCGGCCAACTCGTACTGTTCGCGCCAGCGTGCACGATCGATCTCTTTGCGTCGCACATCAGGCCCGCGTTGCTCGACGGCAGGGTTCGCTCGATGGAGCTGTATCGCCTCGATGACCGTCGCGAACTCGATGACAATGTCGGGACGATCTACCGGAAATCGCTCCTGTATCTCGTTTCGCGCGCGTACCAGCAAAAAGGACGTGTCGTGCCTCTGCTCGGACTGGAGAAGTACCGGAGCGAAATCCCACTCACGGGCATCGAGGATCGAGTCGGGCAGTACGACCCGAAGCGCGATCCGAGCCGGACGCGCGCGAATCATCACGGAGATTTCGACAACGATGTGGCGACCATGAACGCCACTATGCGAGCGATCCTGGACTCGGAGCCGATTCGTCCGTTCGAGGAGAGCGATCTGGATTTTTGACGCGGCTGCAAGGAACGCGGCTCGTGTGCAAGAATGCCGCGGATGGGTTTGCAAGTCGCATCGAGAATCTACTGCTTCGTCGCTCTGTGTGTGGTCAGCGAGATCGGCCTTCTGCGAGGCGCCGTCGGGCAGAATCCGAACATCGCGATGTACGTCGCCGCGGCGAAGGACAAGCTCGCCGCGAAGGATCTCGACGCAGCGCAGGCCGCAATCGAACAGGCGCTCGATCGCGACGCGCTCTGCATCGAGGCCAACGAAGTCGCCGCTCGCGTCGCGCGAGCCGGGAACGACATGGACGCCGCGGTCTGGTACCTGCATCGCGTCGTGGATATCGCGTCCAGGTCCAAGGACACGAAAGCGATCGCTACCCGTGTCCGGACCGAGCTCTTCGAGCTCGATGAGAACGCGAAGCGTCAGGAAGCTCTCGAAGCGGAGTGGTTGCGTGCGCTTCTCGATCTCGCCAAGGACCAGGAGAAGAAGGAGCGTTTCCACGCGGCATTGGCACTGTTCGGTCGTGCGCGTGCACTCGCGCCGTTCGACGATCGATCGGGCGATGGCGTCGACCGCGTGCGCAAGACCGGTGGGCCCGACGTCGCCGTAGCGGACGTCTACGCAGGTGGCGATCCCGACTTCGGCAAGTCGTCGGTGTGGATCGCGGAGAATGACGCGAAACACGTCGATTGGAAGATGGCTTGGACCAAGGAGTCCGACAACTATCGCTATCGCACCAACGCCGGCTTTCGCGTGCTCGAGACCGCGGCGATCGCGATGGAGAACGTCAATCGGTTCTATCGGCGCTTCTTTCGGTTCAAGGAAGACGGCGGGAAGATCGCGAAGATCGAGATCCGCATCTTCAAGAGCCGTGACGAGTATCTGAAACTCGGTCGCAATCCCGTGGAGTGGTCCGCAGGGCACTTCATCGGCGATGCCGTCGAGACCTACGTCGGTGGAGTGTCGGGAAACGACTCGATTCGTCAGATGTACGGCACCCTCTTTCACGAGGCTGCGCACCACTTCGTGTCGATGACGTCGCCGCGTTGCCCCGGTTGGCTCAACGAGGCGTTCGCGAGCTTCTTCGAAGGCTGTGAGATCCTCTCCAACGGTACGGTTCGTTGGAATCGTGTGCCCGCACACCGCTTGTTCCCACTCGCGACGCGGCTCGAACGAGGTTGGATGTCGAGCCCGACCGAAGGCATTCAGCCCGACGGCACGGGTAGCCCCGAGAAGGCGCCGACGATTCGCATGATCGTCGAGTCACAGTATCGCTGGGGACCGCCGTGGTACGCACCGACATGGGGTCTCGTCTACTTCTTGCACAACTACCGCGACGAGCGCGGAAAGCTCGTGTGGCGCGAAGCCTTGCAAGAGTTCTACACGAGCTTCAAGGGTAAGCAGCCTCAGGACATGGTCGAGCACTTCGAAACCGTCGTGCTCGGTGTCAAGGGCTCGCCGGTTCGCAAGATCGACGAGGTCGATGCGATCTGGAAGCACTGGCTCCTCGAGCTTCGGGAGTTCCAACGCGGAAAGGCCGAGCACGCGAAGTCGCTGGTCGAACTCGCCGATCTGTTGCTCGCGGCGAAGGACGAAGATGGTGCTATGGAGGCCCTCGAGGACGCATACCTCTCGCAACCTTCCGATCCCGAAGTCGCATGGCGTCTCGCCAAACTGTGCGAGAAGCGCAAGAACACGGATCGTGCCGCGGCTCTCTACGCCGAGTTCGCGCACGAACTCGAGCAGTCGAGCAAGACGAACGACGAACGCTACGCCGAAGCGCGCAAGAAGGTGGAGCGGCTCGACCCGCTGACGTCGCGACTCGATCGTCTCGAGAAGGACATCACCAAGAAAGCGCTCGAACTCGCTCGCGCCTATCGCGAAGCAGGTATGCCGATGATGGCGATGACGATCGCTCAACGGCTCGGATCGCAGTTTCCCTCGGACGAGGCTGCTGCGCTCTACCGAGAGTTGGCGATGGAGAGCGGCAAGTCTCTCGTGCGATGGCAGTACGCGTACGACGAAAGCACGCTCGATGGCTGGTCGGTCGAGACCAACGGTGAGTATTCGGCCTACGGAAACGAGATTCGAGCCCATGTCCCGAAGCCGAAGGATCGAGATCTCGGACCAGGACAGTTCGTCACGAATGCGCTGACCGCGGACGTCGCCTTCGAGTCCGACTACAGCTTCGAGACCGAAGTCGAGATCGTGCCCGGAGACGTCGAGTTGGCCGGGATCTGCTTCGGTCGCAAGGACGCCAACGACTTCCTCGCGGTCTTGCTGCATCCGAAGGGGTTTCTCGATCTCGCTGCCAGTCATGGCGCGAGTTGGGAAGTCCTCGACCATCGACAGGTGCCACTCACCAAGGGTTGGCACACCCTGCGAATCGACGTCGCTGGGCGGATGCTCGACTTCTGGTTCGACGGCAAGTGGGTGCGTGCCTACGAGTTTCCGAGTGAGGCCGTTCTGCGCGGGGCGTTCGGCCTCGTGACCGGCGAGGGATCGACGCGGTATCGCAAGCTGCGCCTGAGAACGCGCGACCCACTGGACATGTCGGCGCGCATCGAACGCGAGATCTTGATGAAGAAGGTCACGAGCGATAGCTCGATGCGGACCGGATTCAGTTTCGCGGGGTTCACGCCTCCGGCGCTCACGAGTGCGCGCGCGGTTCGCGGGGATGCGATCGACGTGACGGATCCCGGTCACGTGACCGTGCTGGTGTTCTGGTCGCGTGCTCAGGAGAAGGTGATGCCGACGCTCGCGTTCGTGAAGCATCTTGCCTCGACCTATGTGCCGAAAGGTGTTCGCGTCGTGCTCGTCGGCGGTGACCGAATCGATGGTGGTTCGCTCGAACGCCTGATCGGAGAGGCTCCGGACGGATTGCGCGCGGTCGTGGACGAGGGTGGGGCGTTGTTTCGGGCATACGGCATCAAACGCGGTGGATTCGGGTTGCCGCGTGCCGTCGTCATCGATGTCGATACGCACGTGACCTACGAAGGCGATCTCGGCGTGAAGAGTGGCGAAGGGTGGAAGGCCGGCACACCGACCTATCTCGACGAGCCGCTCGACAAGCTGGTCACGAGCCGTCGTCTCGGGGAGCTCGTGACCGCGAGTGAAGAACTCGAGCGCGCGCGAGGCGAACTCGAGCACCACAGTCTGGAAGCCGCGTTCGTGACCCTTCGCAAGCTCGCGAGCCATCCGGCATCGATGCATCCGGTCATCGCGAGCGCCAAGCGACTCCTCGGTGAGCACGAAGCCGCAGCACGCAAGCTCGTCACCGAATACGAGGAGATGAGTCGTTCCTATCCCGTACGCACCGAGCGTATGCTCGACGAGATGCAGCGCGTGTTCGCGGACGACGCCGAGCTCGTCAAGGCAGCGAAATCCGCGCGAGCGGCAGTGCGCCGCCTCGCAGTCTGGCGTCAGGCGAACACCGCGATGCAAGCCCTCGAAAAGGCCATCGAGTACCGCACCGCGGGGCGGCAGAGTTCTGCGGACAAGCAGATCGATAAGGTGCGGAAGTCCGCAGGCGTGCGCGAGGTCGACGAAGCGCTCGAGGCCTACGAACGCGACGGTCACGAAAAAGCCAAGAAGTAGCTGTCCGGGATCTCGAACCGGGTTCAGTCGATCGCCAGCCGTGATCGATCTGAAGATATGGCTTCGTTTCGACCCCGTCCTCTCCTGCTTGCCAGCGTACTGGCAACGCTCGGTGCGTGTTCGACCATCGAGACCGTCAACCTCGCGGAGATCCAAGATCGGACCGGCCTCGTGTTGACCGAGAACGACGCACCGACTGGAGCCCGGAGTCTCGCGTTCTTGTCGGCCCATCGCAGCGGCTTCTATCTCTTCGGATACTTGCCGATGGTGCGCGCGAGTTTCGATCACTGCATGGAGCAGATCGTGTCCGAGGCGAAGCGCGTGAGGGCCGATGGCGTGTCGAACATGCGCATCGAGTTCGCGCCGGCTTCGTTCTTCAGCCTAGCTGAGCCCGTCTTCCCCTGGATGGCGCACGCGACGATCACCGGGATGGCCTATCGATTGGCTGAGCGCTGAACCTGCCCTAGATCGTCACCTCGCTGTTATCGTCTGCGTCATGGAATATCGACGTCTGGGAAAGAGTGGGCTCAAGGTCAGTTCGCTCTCCTTCGGTTCTTGGGTCACCTTTCACTTCCAAGCCGACACGTCGGCTGCGAAGGAGATGATGTCGTGTGCGTACGATCACGGCGTCAACTTCTTCGACAATGCCGAGGTATACGCCGGTGGCGAATCCGAGCGAATCATGGGGCAAGCGCTCCAAGAACTCGGCTGGGCGCGTGACACGTATTGCGTGTCCTCGAAAGTGTTCTGGGGTGGTCAACTGCCGACGCAGCGTGGGTTGTCGCGCAAGCATGTCCACGATGCGTGCCATGCCGCCATGAAGCGTCTCCGAGTCGACTACCTCGACTTGTTCTTCTGCCATCGTCCCGATCTCGACACGCCGATCGAAGAAACGGTGCGCGCGATGACGGACCTCATCGCACAGGGCAAGGTCCTCTACTGGGGGACGTCCGAGTGGAGCGCCGATCAGCTGTCCGAAGCCGCCGGTGTGGCCCGTGCGCTCGGCGTGCCTGGTCCGACGATGGACCAACCGCAATACAACATGTTCGTCCGGGACAAGGTCGAACGTGAGTTCTCCCGCCTCTACGAGACGATCGGTCTCGGAACGACGATCTGGTCGCCACTCGCATCGGGGATCTTGACCGGCAAGTACGCGAACGGCATTCCCGACGGCTCTCGCATGTCGCTACCCGAATACGGCTTCTTGCGGGAACGACTCGAGAGCGAAGAAGGCAGACAACAAGTGAAGAAGGCCGGCGCCTTGCAAGGGCTCGCGAGTGAACTCGGAACGACGCTTCCCAAGCTCGCGATCGCGTGGTGCCTCGAGAACGAGAACGTCAGCACCGTGATCCTCGGAGCGTCGAAGGTCTCACAGCTCCAGGAGACCCTTGGCGCGCTCGACGTCGTGCCGCAGCTCGATGCCGAAGTGCTCGCGAAGATCGAAGGCATTCTCGACAACAAGCCGTCGGAGCTACCGCGTTACTGAGACCTGCCTCGCACGATCGTGTCCCGACGGTTGATCGTGGAGCGACTCACGACCCTCCTGCTTGCCCCGTTGTGCACGAGTTCGATGGAATGTCCACGACGGGTGCCGACAAGCGGGAAGGCGCCTCGCCGGCACTCCCTATCGACGACGATGAGGCTCGTGATTGGCGCACCCGGTTTGTCGCTGGCGGGCATGGAGGGAATAAGGGCGCGCCCGAGCATGCCAGCTATCTGGCGTTCGATGTCGTGCGTGCGCCGGAATAATCCAGTTGGTCGTGAGTCCGAGTCGCTGTTTTCGGAGCCCCCGAGAGGAGAGAACCATGAAGTCCGCGAGTAGCTTGCCGCCATGGCCCGTCATGACCCTTGTCGTTTGGTTTTGGACCTTCGTCGCTGTATTCGGCATGCGCGATGCGTATGCGCAGCCACGGTCTGTACAGCAGGAGAACGCCGAGGCCCCTAGCGGCCGTGGTCACGAGGTCTACAGGGTCATGGGCGATGTGGTCGTGTTCGACTTCGGTGACGAGCACGATTTCGATCTGACCGAGTTCGTCGAACTCGCGAAGGCCGTGACGCACAAGTCGTTCTACTTCGACAAACAGCAGGATCCGAGGCTTTTGCAAAAACCCGGCATACGTATCCCGTTGAGTGGAACCTTCCGGGTGAAGACGAAGCAGTTCTACGAGTTCTTCCAGGTCGTTCTCGCCAAGCTCGATTGGGTCTGTGTTCCATCCGGCGCGGACGGCTGGGAATTCATCGATCTCGTCTACGTGAATGGACCTCGCGGACCGAGCATCCGGAGTGGGGTTCGGTGGGTGGCGAACGACGAAGTCACAGCCTACGCCCACCAAGAAGGTACGTACATCGTCACCACGATCGATACGAGTCCGCAGAGCGCGCAGCTCATTGCCGCGAATCTGCGGCAGTTCTTCCACGACCAGAAGGGATTGATGAGTCTCGTGCCGGCTGGCGGCGACAACCAGACGAAGCTGATGATCACAGGCACCGGCTCGATGGTGAACACGGTCGTCGCCGTCGTGAAGAGCTTCCAGAGGACGAAGGCGGAGCCAGCCGATACGGATCGTCCTGGAAGCGTCGAAGCTCAGGAAGAGCCTGAGCGAGCGAACCCGCCGGCGGGCGCAGACGATGCGGCGGAAGAACCCGAAGCGCGACCCAGGCGCCGAACACGTCGTGTGCGTACGATGTCCGAGGTCCGGAAGACCTCGGCACACAAGGACGCCCATGAAGAGCCCTCCGCTGTATGCAGTTCGCCTCGGCCTGATGGCCGCTACATGGATCGCGAGCGCGTATGCGCAACACGATGGCGGTTCTGATGCACGTGCGCCTGACAATGTCGCTGGCATCGTCGATGCGTACATCGATGCGCGCTACGACGGCGACGCGCAAGACACGGCGGCGCTACTCGATCGCCTGAAGCGTGCCGGTCGATCGGACCCGAAAGCGATCGAAGCACTGCTTCGCGCGCCCCGTCACGCTTACCCGAGCGCGGACGACCTCGTCGGCAAGACGACGGTACACGAGGTGTCGTGTGCGCACGTCGACTACGAGTCACGGTATCTGCTCTTCGTGCCTGCGACGTATGCACACGAGGCTGCCACACCGCTCGTCGTCGTCGGTCATGGCGGAAACTCTTCGATGCCCGAGGATCGCGCGAAACGCGTCGCGGAGTCGTATCTGAAGGCGTACGCCCCGGCCCTCAGCAAAGCCCTGGGAGCCATCGTCGTCGCCCCCGCATCTTCTCGTGGCTGGGGTCACATCGGAAACTCCCTGATCCTGTCTACGATTTCCGACGTCCAGCGTCGACTCCATATCGATCCCGATCGCATCTATGTGACGGGGCAGTCGATGGGGGGACACATGAGTTTTCGGGCAGCGCTGAGCCTCCCGGATCGATTTGCCGCGGTGTCCCCTCAGAGCGGGGGCTATGACTTCGTCGCGAAGAACGTCATTGGTAACCTCATCAACGTGCCGGGCTACGTGACGTGGGGCAAACGCGAGCCCTACGGCATCGACAAGGACAGTCGGACCAATGCCGCCTGGGCGCGCGAGAACGGGCTCGATTGGGTCTTCGTCGAGAAAGACGGGGGCCACGAGATCTATCAGGACGAGCTGCCCGCGATCGCGAAGTTCTTTTCGGAGCATCCTCGGAACCTCTACCGCAAGGAGATCTACCTGCGGCAAGGAGGGTCGATGAAGTTCGAACGCACGTGGGGCATCAAGGGCTGGCCCGAACACCATGTCTACAGCGACGATCGCCCGTTGCGTTGGAATCTGCGCCACTGGCTCGAAGTCGTTCCACGTCCGGAAAACGAAACTCCGATCACCGTGCACGCACTCGCGAAGTCGAACAATCGCTTCGAAGTGCACAGCGATCAACTTCGAGAGTTCTCGATCTACTTGCACCCACGGCTGATCGACTTTTCGAAACCCGTCGAGGTCTTCGCGAACGGCAAGAGAGCATTCGCGGAACGCGTCGAACCCGATCCGGCTCTCATGCTCGAACTCGTACGCGAGTTCGATGATCGAGGCCGTGTCTTTTGGGCACGCATTCGTGTGCGAGTCGAAACGGACGAGACGGTCGAACTTCCGAAGAAGCGCCAGTAGTCCGTCCCTGCAAGGCAAGGTGCGCGCGAACGGTCGTTGAGTGCGTCGCCGAGCCAGACGCTGCTAAGCGACGACTGCCGTCGCGACGACGACTTGACACCCTTCGGAGCGTCGAGTCTTGCGCTCGCCACTCTGGTGCATTCGATGCTGCTCCTCGAGCGACAACGCCTCGGGCGGAACCAGCAAGTGGTCGACAATCAAGAGGCCGTGGCTCTGCACGTAGCGAGCGAACTCCTCGCTGTTCCACTCACGAACATGATCGACCTTGTCGCTCGTCATACATTCATGACCGCGGACAATGTCCCGTTCTGGTGTCGAGAGGATGAGGATGCCGTGCTCGGTCAGGCTGTCGCGTAGGAATGAGAGACACGGGTCCGGGTCGACGAGATGCTCGATGACGTCTGCGCAGATGACGAGGTCGAAGCGCGCATCGAGGGCGCGCGGAGCTTCGAGATCGATCGATACGAAATCGAATCCCGGAAAGTCCCGACGCACGATGCTCTCCAGGGTCGGCTGATCGAAGCACGTGAGCGTTCGTGCGAACGGCTGCAAGAGTCGCGCTTTGCTCGGGTATCCACAGCCGACGTCCGCGATACGCAGCCCGCTACCCATGCGTTGCGCGCAGTCGAGCGCGAGTCGATAGACGTCGTGCTGGAAGCGCATCGACGATTCGATGCGTTCGAGGGTCCAATAGTCGCCAGGATCGACTTCGATGGTGTTGGCCGCTTCGCGGGCTCGATAGCCGGCTTTGATGAAGTAGCTTCGTTGCGACACGGTCAGATCCTCGATTCTGCCCACGCTGCGAGCATGCAGAGTGCATAGACTCGCGCATCGGCGCAGGGGGTCTCGGGGCCGACGAACTCGTCCCAGCGCTCGTGGAGAGCGCCGCTCGCGACGAAACGCGTGCCGCGCAGCCAATCGATTCGTCGCCGCCACACGTCATGACCGAGGCGCAGGCTGAAGCCCTGTTTCGGACTGGACAATACGTGATCAGGAACTCGACCTCTCAGATAGCGGCGCAATGCGGCTTTGCCACGTCCCTGCGTTTCGTCCTCACGCGGAGCAGAAGACAGCGCGAGTTCGAGGAGTCGTTTGTCGAGAAACGGGCATCGTGCCTCGACGCCGACGGCCATCGTCGCGCGATCGACCTTGGGCAAGATCGATCCTGCACAGAACCCTGCGAGATCGAGTCGTTGTGCACGGCGTGGGGGCGGTAGCGAAGCGAGATCCTCCGACACGAGCCACGACGCGTACCGTTCTTCGTCGTACTCGCAGCCGAGAGGCGACAAGAGCGCTCGAGCCTCCGAGGGATGGAAGCGCGGAAAGACGCGCTGAAGATGACCGTGGATCCATGAGAGCGATCCTAGTGCGCGCAATGCATGCGTTCGCAAGTCGGCCGGTGCTTCGGGATTGGCAACGGCTGCTGCGAGTCGTGCGTGCGGAAGGCCGTGGTGCTCGTCGACTCGTGGTTGATGCCAGGTGTAACCTGCGAACGCCTCGTCGCCTCCATCGCCGGTCAGAACGACGGTGCTATGCCGCTTGGCTTCGGCGCTGACGAGCGTCATGGTCAAGAGAGCGCCGTAGGCCTGCGGTTCGTCGAACGCGAACGCCGCCTTCGCGAGCAGCTCACCCGTGTCCTCGATCGCGAGAGGCACGGCCGTATGCGGCAGTCCGAGCAACTCGGCGTTGGATGCGGCGTTCGCCGCTTCGTCACTCTCGCCGGGCAGGGACAGGGTCGTGCAATGCAAGCGTGTCTCGAGATCGCTCGCTGCGACGGCGATCGCCGAAGAATCGATTCCCGCTGACAAGAGCAGCCCGATGTCGACATCACTCTGCAAGTGCTCTCGCACGATCGATGGCCAGAGTGTCGAAAGCTCAGGATCGACATCCGGTCCGTTGGCTGTCTCGGGGGGTGACCAGTGTCGAAACGTAGTGAGTCGTCGCTGCTCGATATCGAAGACGATTGCACGCCCCGGTTGCACCTTGGAGATCCCTTTCCAGACGGTTCCGGGTGCGGGGCAATAACCGAGCGACAGCACGTGTGCGAGGCCGACGGGATCGAGCTCGACGTCCGTTGGCAGGAGCGCGCGTAAGGCATCGGCGTCGGATGCTACGTGGAGGACACCGCCCTGCTCACCGAAGTAGAGCGGCTTCATCCCGACGTGGTCGATGGCGAGGACGGCGCGCTGGCGTGCGCCATCCCACAAAACGAACGCAAACATTCCGCGTACGCGCTGCAGGAGTTCGCGCTCTCCCCATTCCACAAAACCGTGCAGTAGGACCTCGTTGTCGGAACGCGATCGAAAACCATGACCGCGCGCCTCCAACTCCGTGCGCAGCTCCGCAGCGTTGTAGATTTCGCCATTGCACACGAGTGCACGAACGCCGCGCTCATCCACGAACGGTTGGGTCGCCTGTGGACTCGGGTCCACGACGATCAGTCTCCGGTGTCCGAGCCACGTCGTGCCACGATCGCATGTCCAGTGCGCGCCGGAGTCCGGTCCGCGCATCGTCAGTCGAGCGAGGGCAGCTTCTCCACCCGGCGGTATCCAGCCCCTGGGCCTAGGCGAGGGTTCGAGGCCGAGGATCGCTGCAATACCACACATGATCTGGCGGGGGAGGGCGCGTGACTACAGCCTGCTATCGGAAGGAACATTCGTCGGTGTTCAGTCCGAATGATTGAAACGACGATCCCATGTCAATGAGTGCACCCGTTCACGCGTCGACTTCCGCGGCGTCGACGTTCGTGGCTCGCGGCCCGTTCGTGACATCCGTCCGATATCACGACCGGGAAAGCAAGCCGCTGTACGTCGTCGACAAGTACATGCCACTGCTTCGCGGTCGAGTGCTCGATGTCGGAGCCGATGGAGCGCAGATGTCTCGTGCCTTGCCGTTCGATTGCGAATACACCGGGATCGGCATCGGCGCGCCGCCGATACTCCCCGTGGATCTCGAAGCGCGAGGTATCCCGTACTCGAGCAACACGTTCGACTGCGTGTTGTGCCTCGACGTTCTCGAACACGTCGATGGCCCACATCGATTGTTCGACGAACTCTGTCGAGTCTCACGCGGCTTCGTGGTCGTATCGCTGCCCAACTGTTGGGCCGCATTTTGGGGAATGCTGCGGCACGGACCGTATCGGCCTGGACGTGCGCTCAAGTTCTACGGCTTGCCACCAGAGGCACCGGACGATCGGCACAAGTGGTTCTTTCACATCGGAGAGGCTGAGGAGTTCATCAGGGCACGTGCGGCATGCTGCCATGCTCATGTGGTGCAGATCGACTACGAGGGTGAAGAGCATCTCACAGACTGGCAGTGCGAACTCGAAGCACTACAGCGAGCCGGCCTCGTGCACGAATCGATCGATGCTCGTTCCCTGTTTGCAGGCGCCATGTGGGCCGTGATCGACGTGCGTGGGATCGGGAATGCGTGTACTCGTCGCGAGTGATTTCGAACCGGGTAGTCATCGGGCACACGCGATCAACGTCGTGAAGACGGCGGGAGGCTTCGCGAGGCTGGGTCACGACGTCACGGTGCTATACCGTGGCTCGGTGGCATCGGATGTCACGGATCTCGTGCGCGCGTATGGCGAACCGCAGCTCAAGTGGACGTGCGTTCCGGTCGATGCCGCGGAGAGCGACGCCGCGCGAGAGCGGTCGTTCGCCCGTGCGACAGCGGAGATTGCTCGCGGGTTCGACTTCGTTTACGCGCGGCACTTCTTCGCTGCGCTCGCGGCCTCAGGGTTCGGTACCGAGACCGCACTCGAAACGCATGCGTACGTCGGCGATCCGAATCCGCTGCTCCAACGAGCAATCGAAGCCACGCGTTCGGATCTGACGCGCATCGTGACGATCTCGGAAGTTTTGCGCGCACACTACATCGAGCGTGGCGGCGATCCCGACCGAATCGTCGTCGTGCCGGATGGAGTCGATTTCGCGCGGTTTCGTCGGCCAGATGAAGTCGGGAAATGCCCGTTCTCACGTCGTTTCGACTGGCACGTCCTCTATGCCGGCCATCTCTACGACTACAAGGGGATTCCGACCGTGCTCAGCGCGGCGACCATGTTGCCCAAGGTCGGCTTCGAAATCGTCGGTGGGTCACCGGAGGACGTGGATCGTGTCCGTAAGGCTGCTCGCACCATGGACAATGTCACGGTGCACGGACTCGTCCCACACGACCGTGTTCCGCAGTGGCTATGGCACGCCGACACCTTGTTGTTGCCACCGACTGCTGCCGAACCGTCGTCGCAATGGACGAGTCCCGTGAAACTCGGCGAGTATCTCGCGAGCACCAACCCGATCGTGGCTTCGTCGATCCCTGGGTTGCGCGCGTGGGTGGCTGCCGACGTCGTCACCTGGTTCCGTCCGGACGATCCCCATGACTTGGCGAAGGCGATCGTTCGTGCACTCGGCGAAGATGCAGAGTGGGGCAGTGAGCGGCGAAGGCGAGCGACCGCGTTGGCCGAGAGTTTCGACTATCGACATCGAGCACGGAGCATGCTCGCAGGGCGTGACCTGCTTCACGCGTCGTCGTGCCAGCCTTGTTCTCCGATCAGTGGAACGAAGACGACGTTGCCGAGCGCTTCGTTGCGGTAGTCGTTCATCGACACGCGACGCACACGACGAAGGCTCTGATGCCGTGGTGTCTTTCCGACGGGGATCAAGAGTCGACCTCCGACCGCGAGCTGCTCTCGGAGCGATTCGGGGACCTCGGGTCCACCCGCGGTGACGATGATCGCATCGAAAGGTGCCGCTTCGGGCCAACCCTTCGTGCCGTCTCCACAACGGAGATGAATGCGATCGTAGCCGAGTCGCTGCAGCCGTTCGCGCGACTTGCGTGCAAGGACGGGATTGCGTTCGATCGAGTACACGTCGCGTGCGAGTTCGGCGAGAACCGCGGCGCCGTAACCCGAACCCGTTCCGATCTCGAGCACGCGGTCGTCAGCGCGCAGTTCGGCCGACTGCGCCATCATGGCGACGATGAATGGCTGCGAAATGGTCTGTTCTTCTCCGATTGGCAATGCTCGGTCATCGAACGCATGCGCGACCATGTGCGCAGGCACGAAGCTCTCGCGGGGAACGCGCGACATGGCGGACAGCACGCGTCGATCGCGGATCCCGCGCGGGACGAGCTGCTCGTCGACCATGCGAGTACGCTGTTCAGCCAGCTTGTGATCGTTCTTGTTCATCAGGTCCCGATCACCGGGTCTCGACCATCGGCTCTCGTTGTGATCAGAGTGGTAGGCCCCAGAACCGGCGACAAGGTGGCGAATGTGCTAGCAGCGTGTTGATAAACTCAGACATGCACCTAGCACGCGCCTTCACCGCCCCGGCAGCTTCCGAAAGCCTCGGCGAATCGCCAATTCGCCTGCGTTTTCGGCAGCTACCGAGACGGCGAAATCACGCACTCGGCGCGTGCCCGAGTTTTTCAACGCGCTGCTACCTGCGCGTCGGGAATCTCATCGCTTGCGGCCCTTGAGGTTGCATGCCCACTCGCCTGTCGGCTGATCCGGATGTGACGGCAGTTCGTCGAGCAAGGAGAACGCGTGCGCGTCGAACCATGCCGCGAGTTCCGCATACGTGTGGTGGGATGCGGTCGGGGCGGAGTACCAGTCGAACATGTGGTGTTCGGTGACTTGTAAGCGCAAGTAATCGTTGGCTCTCGGTAGGACACCTTCGAATCTATCGAGGAATCGTGCGAGCTGTGCCATCAAGCGAGCAAACTCGAGACCTTCTTCGATGCTGAGCTTGGTCGTGAAGTCGCGGATGTGTCGGTCGTTGTGTTCCCAGATCGTGTGGAGCTTCTGGTAGACGTGCGCAACGAAGACTCCGCCGGGTCGAATCGTCCGCGCGATCTCACCGAAAGCGCGCTCGGCGTCGCCGGTATGCATCAAGACGCCGTTGCTGAAGCACGAGTCGATCACATCATCGCGAAACGGAAGATCGTGCAAGTCGGCTTGTATGATGACGACGTTGTCGTGCTGCTGCGTGTTGTCCCTCGCAGAAGTGACGGCGCCATAGCCGAGATCGACGCCAATGACGAGGCGCGGTCCGCGAAGCGCGGCTTCGAGGGTGTAGCGTCCATTCCCGCAGCCGGCGTCGAGAACGACTTTGTCCCGTCCGAGATCGTCTTCGTTCAGCCTGCACTTGCTCTGGAACGCGCGCTGACGGTCGCTGACCGTGCCACCACTCGTGTTCGGGTCGACGCCGCTCGGCGTGTCGGGCAAGAAGCCCCAGTCGCGGAAGTGATCCCATTCGAACCCGAAGTAATTCTTGGTTTTCCTCGCGAGTTCGTCGTTGTGCTCGTCGCGTCGAATGAACTCCGCCGATACGAAACGGGGGATTCCGTCAATGATCGGGTATCGACTCGCGCATTGCAGACAATCGAATGCGACCGTTTCGAGAGTGACGACGTGCTCGAGCGGTGCATGACACTTCACACACCGAAGGAGCTCGGTGAGCAACCGGGTGCTGTCTTCGCGGCGGTGCTTCGGGCGGATCGTCAGGCACGTCATCGACAAACTCCTGTCGTCATCGCGACGCTACTGTATCGAAGGGCAACGCATCCGTTGCGCGTGGGGCCGGCAAGCGAGCCAGTGCGTGCGAGAAGAATCGAGCGTGTTCCTCAGCCATCACATCCCAATCCATGTGAGCGTGGACTGCAGACCGTGCGTTGTCGCCGAGGGTCCTGCGCAGACTCGGATGATCTCGCAGGTGTTCGATAGCTGCGACGAAGTCGTCCAGTTGCGGTTCGACGACGAGAGCACTGTGCCCGTGCCGTAACCACTCACGAACGGTTCCGGTATCCGTCGTGATAATCGCTCTACCCATTGCCGCGGCTTCGAGAAGTGCGTTGTTGTGCCCTTCGCAAGCAGAGGCACACACGTATACATCGATGCTGTCGTAGAACGCCGGCATCTGCGCACGCGTTCGTTGTCCATCGCGATAGTTGGACTGAGCGACGCGAACGCGCGGTAGCAGCGCGAGTGGCTCGATCAGGGTGTCTGTTCCCTTGACACTCGCGAGCTTGTTACCACACCAGCCGACGACGATCGACTCGCCCGACTGGTCTGCGTACGTCGTCGGCGAGAAATGGTCGATGTCGACCCCGTGACGCAGCAAGCGGATGTCGGGCACGAACTGTCGAAACGCTTGCACGAGCGCCGACGACACTGCGTGGACATGACCGAAGGTGCGCGCGAGCCATGTTCCGAACTCGCTCGGCGATCGGTGTTGCCACGAGGTGAAGCTGCGAATCCCGGTCACGTACTTGTAGCGATCGTGGATTTTGGTGGCATCGAGGAGGTTCCACTCGAGTGGGTAGATCAAGTCGTACGCCTCTTCGTCGAACGGTTCGCCTGCATGCAACGTGGTCAGCTCGAATTGCTCGGAAAGGCGCGCCATCAACTCGTGGCAATGGCGGGCGAAGATCCAGTCCGGTACGTCGTCGATCAGCAGAATGCGAGGTCGAGACCCGCGCGTCTCCGTCGGGGGGTGCGCTCGCTGAGCTGCGAGTGCGATCTCGGGCTTCTTGAGGAACGGATCCGGTCCGAAGTCTTCGACCGATTGCGCGCGTCGCCACAACGTCAGCCCGTAGTTGAATGGCATCGTCAGGCATTCGTAGCGCAGCCCGAGTTGGCGACGCAGCATCTCGACTACGGACCGCAGCCGGTACTTCGCGACGAACCCGTCGTGAATCGCGAGCATTCCACCCGGAGTCAACTTGGTCAGTGCCTGCTCCAGTTCGCGCACGACCCACTCGTCCGGTTGTGCTTCCGACGAGAAGTGATCGAGAAACGCGAAGTCGAAACCCGGTTCGACACGCTGCCAAAATTCGTCACTCGAACCGACGTGACACCGAACGACCTTCTGCTCCGTTTCGGACAAGAGGCCCCTGAAGTCCTCGATGTCACAGCTCTCGAGTGTGCCGGCGTTCTCGAATGCGGCGCGTGCGAGCACGAACGTCGAACGCCCGAATCCGATCTCGATGATGCGCTTGGCTTGTAGGCCATGTGCAATCGAGTAGAGCGTCAGCAAGTGTTTGGACGTCGAATACCGATCGCGGTGCCACTGCAACAACGTGGCGTCGGGTAGTACGCCTTCGTACTGCAGATCACGGTCCAGTTCTGGCTGGCAATGCATGGCCCTTGTCACGAAGGCACCTCGATGGGGTTCTCGATTCGTACGCTTGCGAGTTCGAGTTCGAGAATCAGGCGCCGTGCATACTGCTCCTGGGTGTACAGACGCGCATAGGCGAGGCCACGGTCGACCTGCTCACGAAGCGCCGCGGGATTGTCGAGCCAGTGGGCTAGCGTGGTCGAAATTCGTTCATCGGGCCACGATGGATCGAGTTCGATGACGAACGACCGGATCGAGTCCTGCGCTTCGTCCGGCACGTCGGCCGCGAGGGCCGTGCCACACATGGGTACTTCTACGTACTTGCCGAAACGCGATTTCGGGGCTCCGCTGCAAGTGATGCAGATGCGCGAACTGTTGACCGCCATTGCGAACTCGATGGCATATCGATCGGTGTAGGCGTCGTCATGGTCGTATCCAGGGTGGTCTTGGATCGCACAGCGATAGCGCGAAGCCATGCTGCGGAGCACGCCTTGCATGCGGTCACGCAACGGATAGTGAGTGCCCAAGCGAGTCGAAACATTGCGAGCGCCGACGAGCAACAGGTCGTACTTCTTCGGTAAGCCGTAGTCACGAAACACGCGGCGTTCGGCGCAATGCGCGATGTGCACCAGTCGGGGAGGCGAATCCATTTCACGAGCGAGCCGCCCGCGCCACTCGAGGAAGTCGTTGTGGTGATGACAAATGACGAGATGTGCACGGGCTTCTTCGATCTCACGACGCGTGTGGTCAACGTCGTACATCTCGTTGTAGCGCAAGCATCGCGGTGCACGCGTGCACTGGAAGTCGACGAGACGGTGTGGCTGATAGGCGATGATCCATGAGGGATCGCGTCCCTCCAGGATGCGATCGAGGTTGCGCTGCACGGGGATCGAGTCTTCCCAGCCGGGCCAACCGGGGCCGGTCCAATGGACCGTCGCGATACGCCCGACGGCGCGCATCGAATGGAAGCGCACGCGGGACATCTTGCGCCGATACGTTTCGTGCGGGCAGAGGAACACGATCGAGCCGAGCGGGCGGCTCGCGGGTCTCGGCACGGGACTCGGGGAACTGCAGTCGCGGAACTTCATCGTCGCTCCCTTCCTATCGACTGTTGGGGCGAACGTGATGAAGCCAACCGCGACCCAACGGGTTCAGTCCGTGTTTTGCGCGATCCAGGCCGAATTCCGTTCTCGAAGACGCCGCAAGTTGTCACGTGCTTGCCGCTCGAGGGGCCGGCCCCAATCGCTCTGATAGATGCGTTCTCGACCGAGGAAGCGATCGAGCATCGCGAGCTGCCCGATCGCGAACGTCTCGTCGTCGATACTTCCGTATTCCTCGCGGATCTTCGCCGTATTCACGAAGAACGGCTCTTCGTCGAGCGCGAGTGTGGCTAGGTCGAGGTCGATGACGACGCGCGCTTCGTCACTCGATGCGACGTGCGTTTTGGTATCGAGCACCATGCTCACGACGCTTTCGACGGAACGCACGTCGAGGCCTGCAGACGTGAGTTGCTCGCGCGCGAGTTCGGCGCTGCGCGCTTCGTTCTCGTGTCCTGGGATTTCGTAGATCGCATCGTGATACCAAATGGCCAGGATCTGTTCTTCACTCAGCGAGAGAGAGCGACCTCGCCAGAGCATGTCTGCCACGTGTTCGATCGTGTGATATCGCCTGTGCGGTTCACAGTAGCGACGGGTGAGATCGATCAAGATTGCATCAGAGGGCGTCATGGTTGCACGCACGCGACGAGCCATTGTGGTCAGGGGGCTTGTGTTCGTGCGATGCTGCCACACACTTCGAGCAACGACCACCCCGGAGGAAACCATGAAATCGCTGTTCGTCGCGGTCCTCGTGCTCACGACGTCGAGTGCGCTCTTCGCGCAAGCATCGGCAGGCAAGGCCGAAATGTTCTACAAACACGGCTTGGTCGAAGATGCGAAACGGACGGCGATCCAGGCGATCTTCGCTCACGTGATCGATGACGAAGTCGTTCGTTGCAAGGCTCTGCTCGCGAAGATCGCGATGGACGAGAAGCGCCTCGACACGGCCGTCGAGATCTGGCAGGAACTCGCGGACAAGCACGCGAAGTCTGCCGAGGGAAGGGTCGCGGTCCTGATGCTCAAGCAGTGGTCGACGTTGGCGCGCTCCGTAGGCGACTTGAAGACCGGTAGTGCCGTCGCCAAGACCTATGCCTCCGTCGCTGAGTTCTGGACTGGAGGACTCGGTTCGTTCGAGATCGATACGACGTGGTTGCCGGCCGAATCGGCCGCGGAGTACTGGCTCAAGAAGATCGTCACCGAGTTCCCAGGCACTCCCGAAGCCGAAGCCGCGCTCGTAGGCATCGCCCGCACGTGGATCGGCAGGGAGAGCGACGCGTCCGGCCGCGGCGGACTCGGCGCCTGGGGCGAAGTCCGGAAGCTCCTCGAGCAGAAGGACGCCGACCGCACCGAGTTCGATCGAAAAATGGCAATGGCCGCAGCCGCCATCAAAGAACTGGACAAGGCATGCCCGGCGTCGCCTCACTTGGCACGGCTCCAGTTCATGGTCGCGCACGTCTACTGGCTGGTCGATGACAAGGAGAAGGCGACGCCGTGGTTCGTCCTCGTCAAGAACAGTGCGGGCAACACGCCGACCCTTTGGAGTCACTTGGCGTCGCTGCGCTTGCAGTACTGGAAGAGTTGACGAATCGTCACACGCGACCGAGAAACGGGCAGAGGTTCCCGCGTGTATTCACACATTTCTCGTGAGGCACGCCGGCCGCCGTCGACTAACGAATCTCCTGTAGCGTCGTGCTGTTCCAGATGTCCCATGCAGAAGCATGGTTCATGTTTCCGATCGGCCGATCCTGCCAGCAGCAATTGTAGACGTCGCCATTGGTCATCACGAGCATCGACGTCCAAGGCTTCCTGCAGAAAAACGTCTCCGAGGTCGTCTCGGTGCTAGTTGCTACGTCGTCTGGTGGCGGTGTCGTCGGTGCTGCCGCGAATCGACGGCGCCCGCTCATGACCAGTGCTACGCCAATCTCGGCCGCGCGCGCAAACGCGGCGTCGATCGCCGCGTCGTGCGTCTCGGGATCGAGTTCACAGTGTTGGGCTTCGTAGGCTCGGTCTCGTCACCGTCGGCGTAGCGCTGTTCGACCGAGTCGCGAATCCAGCTGAGCCGCGCTGCATCCTTCGGCAATCGTCCGAGTGCTACGTCGATGAGATGCGCGCGCATCTCGACCAATGAGATCGGTACGTGCGCGAGGGCGTCGACGGATGCAGTGCTCACCTGAGAACTCCTGGGCGGGGGCTACGTGTCTCATCGAGCCAACCGCCCACTTCGCTGAAGCGAGCCGGATTCGAGCGTCTTTCAACAAGCTGTCATCGCACGACGTGCTTGATCCACGTGCTGGGGCGTTCTCCCCAGATCGGGTCACCGGGAAACGCGCGGCCGATCATGCCAGGCCACTTCCCCGCTCCTTCGCTCCACAAACGCTCGGGCTTGGTCGCCACATTCTGTTTCCCAGCGCCACGGTGGGCGACGAAATCGGGCGCTTGTGCAGGGTCATCGCAGTAATACCAGTCACGGCCCGATCGGGTCGTGAACGCCTCTTGTCCGCGCGCGTCCTTGGCGTAGACGCCGAAGTAGCAGACGCCGTTCCACCGCAGTGGATTGTGCACGACGTGGAATGCGACCCAATCACCCGCGCGTAATTGCACCGGAATCGTTTCGCAAGTCGCGCCGAAGTGCTCGTTGCGCAACCGCCGCGCCTGAGTCGGGAGCAAGATGCCGTTGATCCAGACATCGACGACGAAGTCGTCGGCGACGACGTGCAGCTCGGTGGCTCGCACCGGGCGGACGGCTTGTGTGGACATCGTGGATGACCAGCCAGCGAGCGTCGTGAGCGCGCCGAGGGGAATTGCGAGAAGAAGGTTTCGGCGAATCTTCATGGTCCCGGGACTCCTTTGCCGTCGCGGAACGAGCGCGACATGCAACTGCATCGGCGCGCAATCGTAACGCCGATGCGCCGATCTCGCGCGACGCGTCAGCCCTCGCTCTTCGGTCCGAACGTGCGTCCGACCGTGCCCTGGTAGCCCTGCAAGGCGACGCGCTGCGTGTAGAACTCGAGACCGCGCAGTGCGCCGAGTTCTTCGCCGCCGCCGGCACGACCCGGTCCGCCGTGCACCATTTGCGGAAGCACGACTCCGGGAGCCATGGCTTGTCCCGCGGTCTTGTCGGCGCCGATCCATACGCGGCCGTGCCACGGTGCGATGCCGAGAACTACGTCCTGGGACCATTTCCAGTCGTTGGAGTAGACACTCGCGACGAGTCCGCCACCTCCGCGGTTCGCGATCGCGACGGCATCGGCTGCTTCACCGGAGTAGGGCAGCACGGTGGCGACGGGGCCGAAGACTTCGTCGGCGTGGACGGCGTCCGCGTGCGGATCGTCGGCGACGATGAGGGTCGGGGCGACGAAGTAGCCCTTCTCGAGGCCATGGACCGAGCCAGCGCCTCCGCAAGCGATTTTGCCGACCTTCGCGAGACGTTCGATTCCGGCGCGTACGTCCGCGAGTTGCGACGTGCTCGCGAGGGGGCCCATGCCGCTGTCGTCGTTGCCAGGATCGCCGACCTTGATCGCCGAGAGTCGATCGACGAGGGCACTCACGACGTCATCGAGACGATCGCTCGGTACGAGGATGCGGCGCACTGCAGTGCACTTCTGCCCGGCCTTCTGCGTCATGTCCGTGACGACGTTGCCGAGGAACTCGTTCATGACTTCGTCGCCGCTCCCGACATCGGGACCGAGGATCGCCGCGTTGAGCGAGTCGGCTTCGATGTTCATGCGGACGTTGCGATCGAGGAGCGCTTGATGGCCCTTGAGCATCGATCCCGTTTTCGAAGAGCCGGTGAACGCAACGCAGTCCTGAGCGCCGAGATGGTCGAGCAAGTCACCGGTGCCACCGGCGATGAACTGGAACGCGCCTTCCGGTAGCACGCCCGACTCGACGATGATCTGCGCGATGCGCCATGCGAGCAGGGCGCTCGGTGTGCCGGGCTTCTCGATGACCGGCATGCCGGCGAGCAACGCGCAGGCCATCTTCTCGCCCATGCCCCACGCCGGGAAGTTGAACGCGTTGATGTGTACGGCGACGCCTCGACGCGGCACACGCACGTGTTGCCCCCAGAACCGTGCGGTCCTACCGAGCTGCACGCCATCGCCGTCGGGCAAGAAGCCGTCGTCCCCGAGTCGCTTGCCGAACGACGCATACGCGGCGAGCGTTCCCGTGGCGCCGTCGATGTCGAACTTGGCGTCGCCGCGACGATTGCCGCCATTGCGGACGGACAGGTCGATCAGCTCTTCGCGATGCTCATGGATCGCGGCCGACAGCGCCTTGAGCATCCCGGCCCGCGCCGCGAACCCGACGCCCCCGAGCGCTGGTCCACCGACCTCGCGACCATGAGTCACGACCTTGCCGAAGTCGACGCCCTCGCTACTGCATTCGGCGAGCACCTCCTCGGTCGTAGGATCGTAGAGGGGGCGATGCTCCCCGGTTCCGGTGTGCCAAGTGCCGTAGACGTAGCTCTGGAGACGTTGCATGCGTGGAGTATCGAACAAGCTGGTCCGGGGGCAAGAGCATCTGAAGAAACGGCTACCTAGGGAGATCCACCTCTCTCGGCGACCACGGTTTTCTCTATGGTTCTCGTCATGAACGGATGCCTACGACGCCACGATTCGAAGCGCGCGTACCTCGTGTTCGGCGCGCTGTTCCTCGTCGGGTTCGCGAACGACGCAAGAGCCCAACACGGGAAAGTCCGCTGGACGACGAGCTTCGAGGCTGCGCGTACGGCAGCGCAGGAGCGCAAAGTGCCGATCTTCGTCGCGGTCCATCACGGCGCTGAGCGTTGTGGGGTGAGGTTCGTCGCGGAGCACTACCGCGACGCAGGGATCGCGAAGCTCTTGGCGCAGACCGTTCCCGTCTTCTGCTCGCGTGCGGAGCGCTCGCAACTCGCGGGCGTGTCCGCGGACCAGCAGCAGGCGTGTCACCGAGAAGTGCGCAAGAACGTGTTTTCGGAGGCCGAAGACGGCTGGATCCGGTCGCAGCACGTCGCGCTCGCGCCAGACGGTACGGTGCTCGGTGCCGTTGCCGGCTACGTGACCAAGGGCGAACTCGAGTGGTTCCTCGTCTGGGCTCTGCGCAAAGTGCAGCAGGGGTTCGAATGGAAGCTGTCCGACGCGGCGCGCGCGCCCGCGACGTTGCGATTCGGTGGGACGCCGTATGTCGGCGGTTCGGCAGACGAACCACCGACGCTCGCCGAGATCGACGATGCGCTTTCGCAGATCGCCAAGGGCGGAAGAGCTGCTTGGGCCAATGCGCGGGAGCTGATCCCCAAGCTCGTGTTCAGCGACGATGCGCGGGCGTTGGCGTTCGGGAAGACGGCACTGACGTTCGGTCGAGGCCGTGGAGGCAACGGTCGCGGAGGGGATGGAGGCGGCGCGAATGCCGGTGCGGAGCGCCGCGTCGCGATGATCGATCAAATCGCCAAACGTTCGCCGATCGCGTGGTCAAGCGTCGTGGTCGTCGCGCTCGACGATCCGGAAGAGACCGTACGCAAGGCAGCCGCCATCGCTCTCGGTGAACTGGGTGATGCGAGTGTCACGAGTGATCTCGCGAAGCGCCTACGCGACAAGGACGAAACTCCAGACGTGAAGTCGATGATCCTGCGTGCCCAGGCGATGCTCGATCCGCGCCAGACTTCGTTGGCTCGCTCGCTCGAGAAGATCCTCGCGACTTCGAAGAGCGAAGACGAGCGCCTGCAAGCGGTTGTCGCCGCATCGACGCTCGAGAACCGCAAGGCCGTGACCAACCTGCTCGGGCGCGCACTCGCCGATGCGTCGCCGACCGTTCGGCAGGGTGCCGCGTACATGGTGGCGCGGCGGCGCGATTCGGTCCTCCGAGACAACGTCACTTTCGTGCGTGATGGTGAGCGAGACGCGCCGACGAAAGACTTGTTGAGCGCCGCGCTGAAGGCACTGGAGGACGGGCCATTGGAACCGTTCCGCGCGGTTCACGAGCGGATCGGCTACCTCGATCGCTGAGCGGAGCTCGCGTTCACGGATCCTCTCGAAGAACCCACTCACGTGTAGGGTGGTGCCGGCATGCCTTCCAAGCACCGTTTCTCGCCACCGATCTCGATCCTCCTGCTGTGCCTCGTGCCTCTCGGATTCGCCATCTGGGTACGCATTGCAGACCCGTTCGGCGATCAAGGCATGAAGAACGTGATGAGCGCGATCGGCGTTCTGGTCGCGTTCGTGCTCTGGCTCGTGTGGTTCGCCACGAGAAGCGCCGTCCCCGCACGCATCCGTATCGGGTCCCTCGTGACTCTCGTCTCGTTCTTGATCGCAGGTGCCGTGCTGTTCCGCTTCGAAGGAGTGCGCGGCTCGATGATTCCGGCTTTTTCGTGGCGGTGGTCGGGGCGCGGTGCGCCCCTGGTTCCCGAGGCAGATACGACCAAGCGCGCCGGCTTGACGGTGACCGCATCGACGGACTTCCCGGGCTTTCTCGGCGCGCGTCGTGACGCGACCGTGCGAGGCGTGCGGCTCGCGCGAGATTGGGATGCACGGCCACCACGACTCTTGTGGAGGCGCGATGTCGGCAAGGCATGGTCGGGATTCGCGATCGTGGGCAGCGTAGCCGTGACGCAGGAGCAGCGCGGCGAGACCGAGATCGTGAGTGCCTACGACCTCGAAGCGGGAACGATTCTGTGGACGCACTCCGAGTCCGCGCACAAGTCGCACGTCGTCGGCGGTGAAGGTCCGCGCGCGACACCGACGATCCAAGATGGATTCGTCTACGCACTCGGCGCGACCGGGATTCTCGTCTGTCTCGATGGTGCCGATGGCAAGCTCGTGTGGCGGCGTCACTTGCCCAGCGATTTCGGTCTGAAGCCGGAGCAAGAAGAGCGACTCGTCGAATACGGTCGTTCGACCTCGCCGTTGATCGTCGGGGACGACGTGATCGTGCCGGTGGGTGGTGAAGCTCCGGCAGCGATGCCCGGGATCGTCGCACTCGACAAGCGCACCGGCGCGATTCGGTGGCAAGGTCCTCCGCGCCATGTCTCGTGTAGCTCGCCGAGCTTCGAACGCCTCGCAGGCCGCGACCAGATCCTCGTGGTCAACGAGGACACGGTGACCGGCCACGATCCGGCGAATGGATCGATGCTGTGGGAATTCCCGTGGAAGGGACGCACGTCAGCCGACCCGAATTGTTCACAGGCTCGTGTCGTCGGTACCGACCGCGTCTTCGTGTCGAAGGGATACGGCGCCGGCTGTGCGCTGTTCCGCATCGTCGCGTCGACCGACGGCACAGCGAACGAGAAGAACGGTTTGCCGATGCGCGTCGAGCCTTTGTGGTCGAGCCGCCGTTCTCTTCGCACGAAGTTCACCAACGTCGTGTTCTTCGAAGGTCACGCGTTCGGACTGTCCGACGGCATCCTGGAGTGTGTCGAACTGGAGCGTGGTGAGCGCGTCTGGAAGGCCGGGCGCTACGGACACGGACAGATCCTCCTTGTGACGGATACGCTGCTGCTCCTGTCGGAGGAGGGCGAACTGCTGCTGCTCGAAGCGAGCCCCGAGCGCGCAGATCACGTGATCGCTCGCATGCAGGTTCTCGACGGTATCACCTGGAACACGCTCGCACTCTCGGGCGATCGTCTAGTTGTACGCAACGCCAACGAGGCGGCCGCATATCGCTTGCCATTGTCGGACGACTGAGATCTCACAGAGACGTTTGCCAAGGTCGAACACCATGCCCCGTTACGTCGCCCTGCTCCGCGGAATCAACGTCGGTGGGAAGCACAAGCTGCCGATGAAGGACCTGGCTGCCATGTTCGAGCAAGTCGGATGCTCGAACGTCGTGACCTACATCCAGAGCGGAAACGTGATCTTCGATGCGCCGGCCGCGTTCGCGCGTTCGGTGCCGGTCGTGATGCACGATGCGATCGCGGAGCGCTTCGGATACGACGTGCCGGTCGTCACTCGAACAGGTGCACAGGTCGCGCGGGTGCTCGAGGCAAACCCGTTCGACGGCGTTCCCGAGAACGAAGTGCACGTGTTCTTCTTGTCGAAGAAACCGGCCGCTTCCAAGGTCGCGGCCCTCGATCTCGAGCGATCGCTGCCCGACGAGCTCCGCGTCGTCGGTCAAGAGCTCTATCTGCATTGTCGCACTGGCATGGCGAAGACGAAGATCAGCAACGTCTGGCTCGATCGCCAACTCGGCATCGTCTCGACGGCGCGCAACTGGAAGACGACGCAGAAGCTCGCCGAGCTCGCGGCGAGCTGACACGCCGCTACGTGTGGGATCTGAGCAAGTTCACGGCGCGGTGTCTTCCTCGCGACACGGGGACCCGGCATCATCCGTCCCATGAAACTCGCTCGACGTATGCAGAACCTCGGGACCGAAACCGCCTTCGAGGTCCTGGCGCGCGCCAAGGCCCTCGAAGCCGAGGGTCGCAGCATCATTCACCTCCAGATCGGCGAACCCGACTTCGATACTCCCAAGAACGTCATCGAAGCCGGCTGCAACGCGCTGCGTAGCGGATTCACACACTACGGGCCATCGCCGGGCTTGCCTGCGCTTCGCGCGGCCATCGCGGAGGACGTCGGACGTTCGCGCGGAGTGCACGTCGCACCGGAAGAGGTCGTCGTCGTTCCCGGCGGCAAGCCGATCCTGTTCTTCGTGATGCTCGCGTTGCTCGAATCGGGCACGTCCGCGATCTATCCCAACCCGGGCTTCCCGATCTACGAGAGCATGATCCGCTTCTTGGACGCGAAGGCAGTCCCGCTCCCGCTGCGAGAAGAAAACGACTTCGCGCTCGACGTGGACGAACTCGCTGGGTTGCTCGATGACAGCACTCGGCTTCTCGTCCTCAACTCGCCGAGCAATCCGTGCGGCGGAGTCCTGCCGAGCGAGGACGTCGACAAGCTCGCGGACGTGCTGCGCAAGTACCCGGACCTGTGGATCCTCACGGACGAGATCTACAGCCGCATCCTCTATGACGGCATGAAGCACGACTCGCTCCTGCGGCACGAGGATCTGCGGCACCGCATCGTGTTGCTCGATGGCTTCTCCAAGACGTATGCGATGACGGGCTGGCGACTCGGATACGGCGTCATGCCCAAGGAGTTCGCGGTGCACGTCGCGCGGTTGCAGACCAACGCGACGTCGTGCACGGCGTCCGCGACGCAAATCGCAGGCATCGAAGCGTTGACGGGTCCGCAGGACGACGTCGACACGATGCTTCGAGCGTTCGATCATCGGCGGCACGTGATCGTCGACGGGCTCAACGCGTTGCCCGGCGTGACGTGTCGTTTGCCGAAGGGGGCGTTCTACGCGTTTGCCAACTTCAGCTCGTTCGGCAAGAAGTCGAAGGAGCTCGAGACGCTCTTTCTCGAGCAGGCTGGCGTCGCGTGCTTGACCGGCACGAGCTTCGGCAAGTACGGCGAGGGCTACCTGCGCTTCAGTTACGCCAACAGCGTCGAGAACATCGAAGAGGGCCTGCGTCGGATTCGTGACTGCATCGAGAACGTGTTGTCGTGACGGAGACCCAGCGCGTGGATCGCATCCTCGATTTCCGGTCCGATACCGTCACGAAGCCCGATGAGGCGATGCGCGCAGCGATGGCGAGTGCCGTCGTCGGGGACGACGTGCTGGGAGACGATCCGACGGTGCGCGAACTCGAGAACGCGTTCGCGAACAAGCTCGGAAAGGAGAGCGCGCTCTACTGTCCATCGGGATCGATGTGCAATCTCATCGCCGTCTGCGTTTGGACGCGACCTGGCGACGAGATCGTCATGGAGGAGCGAACGCACACGTTCCAGTACGAAGGTGGCAGCGCGTCGCGATTCGGACACGTGCAGACGAGGACCTTCGCACGCGAGAGCGGGATCCCCGAAGTGTCCGATCTCACCGCCTCGTTGCGCAATCCTCACGATGTGCACCATCCGCGGTCGTCCCTCTTCGTCGTCGAGAACACGCACAACGCTGCCGGAGGGCGCATCGTGCCGAAGTCGCGAATCGAAGAGCTCGCCACGACCGCGCATGCACACGGCTTGCGGATGCACATCGATGGTGCACGGCTCTTCAACGCGTCGGTCGCGACCGGAGTGTCCGTCGCGGACATCGTGGCACCAGCCGACTCGGTGATGTGTTGTCTCTCGAAGGGGCTCGGCGCTCCGATCGGTTCTTGCCTTGCGGGGCCAGCGGAATTCATCGTCGAGGCGCGACGGGTGCGCAAGGCGCTCGGAGGTGGCATGCGCCAGGTCGGCATCCTCGCCGCGGCTGGACTCCTCGCGCTCACCGAAGGCCCGGATCGTCTCGCGACCGATCACGAGCGTGCGCGATCGTTCCAACGGGGTCTCGTCTCGATCGATGGTCTCGACGCCGATCCGCCGGAGACCAACATGGTTCGCGTGAAGCTCGACGAATCGATCGACGCCGCCGCATTCGTCGAAGCGCTTCGCGCGCGCGGCCTGCTCGTGTTCGCGGTGTCTCCGCGGCACCTGCGCTTCGTCTTCCATCGCGATCAGCGAGATGAAGACGTCGAGCGAGCGCTCGCGATCCTTACTTCGCTTCGTTGCCCTTGAACCCGCCGGTCCAGGTCTTCAGCGCGTCGAAGTGAGCGCCGTTGCCGTCCTTCTGGGGCAGGATCGTCGCGGGCATCGTCATGTCGAGCTGACGCACCATGACGCCGTCGGTGCGCTTCTGCGCGACGCGCAGGCACGCCGACAGCAGCATCGGGTCCATGGGCTCGGTCGAAGCGCCGAACGTACGCGTCTCGAACGCGACGACGCGTTTCCAGCGTGGCGGGCACATCGCGCGGAAGCCCGCGAGCATGCCCGTGAGGTTGAGGACCTGATTGAACTTGGTCCATCTTAGGACGCAGCCATCGAGGGAATCCTCGTACTTCGAGATCCAGTCCTCTTCGGGGTCGTAGACGCTACCGAGCAACGAGACGCCATGCTCGTTGAGGTTTCGGCGCAGCGTCGCTGTGCGCGGCGGGTGCAAGAAACGTGGGTTCCGGCCGTGCTCGAGTTCGGGGAGCAGGACGGCGACGATCGATGGATGCGAGTCGGCCAACGTCCCGATCTCGGTCGACCATTTCTCGAAACCGCCCAAGAACGGCCTCGAGTTGGCGCCCCTCTGCGGCAGCCTGAAGGACGCCCAGAGTTTGATCCCGAACCCGTCGGCGGCGGCCGCGAGAGCCTGATAGTCGTCCCAGTCGTGATCTCCGTCGCCGATCGGGAAGCCGAACGTGTCGGCGCCGACCTCGCGGACGCGTGCGAGCGTCTTCTGGACGTCGACTCGCCCTTCCCGGCGCCCGGGAAGGGCGGGCAGCCGCAAGACGCGGCCGAACACGACGACCTGCCCGATGTCACGCAGAGGGCGTGCCGCGGAAGGCTTCGCAGAATCATCGCCGGCGGCGTCTTGTGCGCCGCGCAGAACACGAGAGTTGGCGAACACGGCCGTCGCTGCCGCGAATGCGAGCAGCGTCGCGAACGATACGAGCCTGGTCATCTTCATCGACACGTCGTGGCCCACAGGGCAGGAACGGGGGACGAAACGTCAGGCTGCTAGCCTGTCAGCGCGGCGGCATCATCGCAAGTGTCGCCCGCGGATCCATCCACGCCGCCACCCTGAGTAGGGTCGGTGGGAGCATCACGGGGCCGACCCGATCTCGGAGGCGGGCTTCGAAGCTTCCGTTGCGACCCGCCAACGCGATCGATGCGATCCTGAACGCCGCTTCGCGCTGCCTCGCGTCGATGCCTGGCAACGACAACATCTCTTCGAGTGGCTTCCAGAGGCGCGGTGTTCCCAAGAAACTCTGACCCAATAAGACTTGCGCATCGAGTTCCGACCCCGAGACCGGCTCGAGGGCTGCCGAATCGAGATGCGACGCTGCGGTCGCGAGTTGGCGCGCGTAGTCGGTTTGGGCGTAGGTGAAGAACATCGAGCGGATGGTTCCACTGCTCTCACGATCGCCGAGTCGTGCGAGCGCGACGACGATTGCCGTGCGCACGAGTGGATTCTGGGTGTTGGATTCGGTGAGTCCGGCACGCAGCGCGAGAATCGGGAAGCGCGGGGTCTCGTCCGGCACCGGCGGGAACGACTCCGGTGAGATTCGACGCGCGAGTTCGGCGGTGGCGAGTGCCCATGCGGCGTGTGCTTCGGCGTCGCGGTTGCGTGCTTGCCAACGACGCAGGCGCGCTTCGTCTCCCTTCTCGCCATACATCCCGATGACGAGGAACGCGGCGTCGAGGCTTCTCGGGCGACGCGTGTCGAGGTCGACGATGCGTCGCGCCCTCGAGAGTGCCTTGCGTTCGTCGTACTTCGCGAGTGCGAGCAGCGAGAGACTGGCCACGGAGGGATTGCGATCGCCCGTCCTCCGTTCGAGGTCACGCGCGATCTTGTCCTGGAGCTTCTCGTCGAGGTTTTCGGTGCTGTGTTCGAGCAACCCGAGGCATACCAAACGCCGCATCGAATCGTCGTCGTCGCGCATCAGTCCGTTGCGCACGAGCATCCACTCCGTTTGACCGACGAAGCGGTGGGACATCGCCGCGACCGCGATGCGTTCGACGAGCGTGTCGTTCAATACGCGGCCTTGCACACCGGGTAGGCAATCGGTTCGCAGGTTGAGGACTTGCTCGAAGACCGAACGTCCCTCATCGACCGGGATGCCGATGAGACATGCGGCGAGTTCTTCGGAATGGCGCTCTCGACTGCGACGCAAGATTTCGAGCGCGTGCACCTTGAGCACGCCACTCGAATCGCTCGCGTCCCCTGACAGCCCGAGTGCGATCGCGAGGATCGCGCGCTCGGCGTCGCTGTTCGATGGATCGCTCGTTCCCCGAAGGCTCGCGTCGAGCCGGCGTGCGAGTTCGTTGTAGCCTGGTGCGGTTCCGAGCAGGCCCAGCGCAACCGTCGCGCGATGGCGGATTTCCGGATTCGGGTCGACGCTGGCTTCGGCGAGGACAGCGTAATCTTCGACATGCTGTGCGAGTCCGAGCAGCAGGAGTGCGGCTCCGCGCTCTCCGATGTCCTCGCTCTTGGCGGCGCGTCGCGCCGCTGCGAGGACGCCTTCGGTCGCAACGGGCTTTGGCGTAGCGCCGAGGCCGGCTGCGGCCCGGTCGAGGGCATAGTCGATCGCGCGCGCTTGACTCTCGACTTGCCCGCTGACGACGATGGCGCCGATCAAGGCCGAGACCACGAGCGGGATCGCGCGACCCGTCTTACGAGCCATCGCGATGGAAGTCTGCGATCTGTCCCTTGGTGGTCTCATCATCGTCACGAGCTCGCTGGCGCGCGGGCAACGGGGTCAATCTTGACTCGGAACGCCCTGTGTAGGAGACAGCAACCGCATTTTTCGAGGCGTCCACGTTCTCTGGCAGGGCCGAGAGTGCCTCGACGACTCGAATGTGCGTCTGCTTCCGTTCCTTTCGGCAAGAAGTGCAGCAAAGATCGTGCTCGCACGGCTTCCTTCCTTGGAATGTCTTCAGGATCCCTCCGCGTCGGGAGGCCTGGTATCGTCCCCGGGCATGAGGAGTCTCAGGGTCGCTGCGCTCGGGCTCGGCGTCGCTGGGTTCGGGCCATCCGCTGCCGCGGCAGGTTCGGGAATCGAGCCGCGCACATTCGCTCCGGTGGCTGCGCAGGACAGCGCGCCGCAAGAAGCCGTGCCGGATCGGGAAGTCCTGCGTGGCGTCGTCCGGGATCGATCCGGACACGCCGTCGTCGGCGCGGACGTCGAGGCCTGGCTGCGACCCCAGGATCACCTGCATCCGCTCGGTTCTCCCGTCGTCTTCGGGAGCGGCGACAGCATGCTCGACCGCGTGCGGGCGACGACGGACGACCGTGGCGGGTTTCGCCTCGAAGTCCTTCGCGGCCATGCCTACAGCGTTGCCGCGTCTTGGCGGGACGAGACGGGAACGCGTTCGGTCACCCGGGTGCACGACGAGGCAACGGCCGGCGAGCGCTTGCGACTCCTCGAAGTCGATCCACCTCCCACGGTGCGGATGCGCGTCGAGTCGATCCCGATCGCGTTTCGTCACGAGCCGATGCGCTTGACGGTGTACCTGGACGGGAAGAACCCGCTGCCGGTCTTCGACACCGAACTCGATCTCGAGACGCATGTCGGGAAGGACATCACCGTCGCGATCCCGTACGACACGGAGAGCGGGGACTTCGTCGCCGTCTTGTCTCACGTGCGTGGTGTTCTGCAGTCAGGTGCCGCGAGTCTTCGCGCGAGTTCGCCGTACGTGCGTCAGCGCCGGGTCTCGACGATCGAAGCGAACGTCCGTGTCGTGGACGGTGACGGGAGTCCGCTCGATGGAGTCACGCTCGAGACGTTCGGCGTGCGAAACGCAGGTGCGTGGTTCGCAGGGAAGACGGACGGGCATGGACGTGCGTCCCTGGTGTTTCCAGTGAGTTCCGATTCGAGTTGGCTCTTGAGGGCACGGAAACCGGGGTATGTCGAAGCGTCCTTCTATCGCATCGACCGCGCGTACTACGGATCCGATCACATCGGTGGCACACTGCCGAGCGTGATCGAACTGAAACTCCGACCCACGCTCGGGCCTTGGCGATTGCGCGGGTTCGACGGCAAGTGCGTGGTGGGCGCGTCCGTCGTCCTGGGGCGTCATCCGCGCGGGCACGCGGCGAATCGTGCGCTCTTCCACGGGACGATCGTCGATTTTGCCACGAGTGACGTCGACGGTTCGCTGGGGCTCGACCATCTCGGCACGCAGTTCCAAATGGATCCTTTGCGCATTCTGTTGCCCCCGTCGGCGATGTCGCCGCTCGAAGTGCGTCTTGGCGAGTATCCGATGCCGGGCGCCGACCTCCGGATTGCAGCACCCCAGGATCGAATCGTCGACCTATCGCGATTGCACCTCCTGAAGCTCCACATCGTCTTGCCCGACGGGCGTCCGGCGCGCGGTGCCGAGTGTCATCGGCTGAGCGATCGGGAGAACACGCCTGGAGCCGTCGGTCTCGGGAACGATGGTTCCGCCGAGAGCGTCAATCGGGCCGACCTACGCGGACGCGTCGCCGTGCTGTCGAATGCGCGAGACTCGTACTACGTCATCCAACGCGGCGAGGGCTGGGCAGCGACTCCGACCTGTGCCGAAATCATCGAGAGATCCCAAAGAGGAGAGCCGTTCGAGGTGCGACTCGAGCCGTTCGCTCGCCGTGCGTTTCGGATCCTCGATGCCAGCGGGAAACCGGTGTCCGGTGTTCGGTCGAGAATCATGGGGACGACGGTCCGTGCGGTGATGGGCAACGATCGTCGTTTTGCGAACACGCTCAACCGACAGGGCCTCGCGGGATCGAGCGACGACCAAGGAAGGATCTCGCTCTGGTGGATCGACGATCCCTACGTCGAATACCAACTGGAGTTCGCGCTCGGTCGGAGACGCGTCCGTGTGAATCTCGAACACGTTCCACCAGGCAAGTCGTCGGCAAGTGACGTCGTGGACGTCGAGCTTCGATAGCGATCTTGAATCCCATGATGCGCCGCCTCGAGGCCATGTTCGTCTGGTACGGCTGGACGATCGCCGTGCTGATCCTGTTCTTCGGTCATGACCTCGAAGCGCGATGGGCGTGGTTCGTCGCGCACGTCGCGATCATCGTGCCCGCGACGCTGCTCTCGCGTTGGGGGCGTCTAGGTCCTCGCCTCGTTGCGGCATGTATCTTGACCCCGACGGCGTTCTCGACGTTGGGGTCGTTTCTTCCCGACCTCGTTCCGGAAGCCGTGCACTGGGACGTTTCGCGCCTCGATGTCAGGCTCGGGGGGGACTTGGTGCGAGAGTTGTCCTCGCGTCCCTGGATGGCCACGGTCGAGATCTCACAGATCGCGTACTCGACGTTCTACTTCTTGCCGATCGGACTTGGGATCGCGCTCCTCTTGCAGAGGAGAAGGGATGCAGCCCTGCAGGTCGCCGAAGTCTCCGTAGGCGGCTTGTTGCTCAGCTACCTCGGCTATCTCGTGCTGCCGACGCTGCCCCCGTATCGATTCCTCGCGTACGATCATGCATTGGTCGGTGGACCGACCTTCGATTGGCTGCATCGCTTGCTCTTCGATCTCGAGGCCTTGCGCGAAGACTGCATGCCGTCGGGGCACACGATGGTGACGATCTTGGTCCTCATGTGCGCGTGGCGCTTCGACAAGAGACAATGGATCTGGTTGATGCCGCTAGCGGTTCCGCTCGTGGTCGCGACGATCGCCCTTCGCTACCACTGGTGGGCGGACCTCGTTGCGGCCGTCCCGTTCGCCATGCTCGCGCGGTGGTTGTTCTGGCGCGAGGTCGACGACGAACGCCTCAAAAATCGTTCCGAAGCGTTGAAATCGATCCGACACTGACCCAGAAACCGCGACTATTTTTATCCGATCGTGGTCGAACTCTCCGCGAAGAAGCCGTGGCAGCACTACGCTCGCCTCCTCCGTCCCGAAGCCGCCGACCTCCGCACGATCGTCGTGTACGGTGTCGCGTCGGCGTTGCTGACACTCGCTGTTCCGCTGACCGTCGATGCTCTGATCAGCAACATCACGTTCGGCACCCTGCTGACACCTCTCGTGGTCTTGGTCTGGGTGTTGCTCGGCTGCTTGGTCTTGCACAACTCGCTGCGTGCGCTGCAGGCTTACATCGCCGAGATCGTCGAACGTCGGATCTTCACGCGCATCGTCGGTGATCTCGCTTGGCGATTGCCACGCGTCGACATCCGGGCGTTCGATCGGCGCTACGGTCCCGAACTCGTCAATCGCTTCTTCGACACGGTGACGGTCCAGAAGAGCAGCACGAAGCTCGTTCTCGATGCGACGAACTTCGTGCTCACGACCGGGGTCGGAATGGTCGTCTTGGCCTTCTATCACCCCCTGCTGCTCGGGTTCTCGATCGCCCTGTTGATCGCGCTGATCTTCGTGGTGTTCGTGATGGGATTCGGCGGCGTGCGAACCGCAGTCGAAGAGTCGTCGGCCAAGTACGAAGTGGCGGCCTGGTTACAGGAGTTGGCACGACATACCACGGCATTCTGTACGCAGGGCGGAGCGACGTTCGCGATCGAGCGTGCGGACAGGCTCGCAGGTGACTATATCGCAGCGCGCAAACGCCACTTCCGCATCCTCTTCAGGCAAATGCTCGGATCGTTCGGGCTGCAGGTCGTCGCGAGTACCGCGATGCTCGGATTCGGTGGCTTCTTGGTGATCGACCAACAGTTGACGCCGGGTCAACTCGTAGCGAGCGAGCTGATCGTCACCGCGGTAGTCGCCAACGTGACCAAACTCGGAAGTGTTCTCCAGAGCTGGTACGACGTCTGCGCGTCGAGTGCCAAGCTCGGTTCGCTCATCGACCTTCCGCTCGAGCGTCAGGGGGGTGAGGTCCTTCCGAGCGCGACGAACGAACTCGGGATGAAGATCGAGATCGCCAGCGTGTCCTGCGGCATCGTCGACGAAAACGGTGAAGACCGTCCACTGACCTTGACGATGGAAGCAGGCGAACGCGTGTCCCTGTCGGGCTCACCCGGAGGACGCGCGAGTCTGTTGCTCGACATCCTCGCCGGGCTCCGGGAGGCATCGTGCGGTTACGTGATGCTCGATGGATACGACCTGCGACAGCTACGTCTCGAAGCCGTACGTGATGGGATCGCGCTCGTTCACGGTACCGAGATCGTCGAAGGAAGCGTGATCGACAACATTCGATTCGGCAGGGCGAACGTCGACATCGAATCGGTGCGACGAGCTCTCGTCGACGTGCGGCTTTGGGACGAAATCATGGCGCTGCCGAAGGGGATCGAGACGGAACTTACGGCTCGTTTCGCGCCCCTCACGGCCTCGCAAGCCAGTCGGTTGATGCTCGCTCGCGCGATCGTCGGCAGACCTCGACTCCTGTTGTTGGATGGAGCTCTGGATCGCTTGTCGCCGAGCATGCGATCTCGCGTTCTCGAAACCCTGTTGTCGCCGGAGCGTCGATGGACGCTGCTCGTCGTGACGGCGCATCCGGACGTACTCGCTGCGTGCAGTCGCACGATCGAGCTCGAAGTCGGTGACGATCATGAATGATCGAGAGGACATGGTGCAGGAGTACCCAGCCCACGAGATGGAAGCACTCCGCCAGGCGGGAAAACGAACGGTCACGCGTGGCTTCGGAAGGCTGATGTTGCTCGCGCTCGTGCTCGCACCCTTTGCGCTCGCGTTCGCGCCGTGGCAGCAGAACCTGCCGGGAACAGGGCGGGTCATCGAATACGACCCGATCCATCGCCCCTTGCCGATTCAGGCCCGCACCGATGGCTTGCTCGCTCGTTGGCATGTTCGCGAAGGTCAGCAAGTCACGCTCGGCGATCCGATCGTCGACATCACCGACAACGATCCGGACGTGATCGAACGGTTGACGCGTCAGCTCGAAGCCGCATCCGACAAGCGAGCTGCCGCGGAGCGCAAGCGCGATCAGTACGCGAAGCAGGTCGAAACCGCCGAGCAAGCACGCCAAGCCGCGATTCGTCTCGCCGATGACGATATCGCTGCTGCCGAGCAAACGCTCGTCGTCGCGAAGCAAGCCGTGCGAGTCGCACGAGAAAAACTCGCTCTCGCGAAGACCGCGGAGACGATGTGGGAAGGACTCGTCTCCGAGAAGATCGGTGCAGGATTCGAACTCCAGAAAGCGAAGCAGGAACGAGCCGTCGCGGATGCGGACCTCGAGGCGAAGCTCGCCGGAGTGTCGGGAGCGGAGGCGGCGCTTCGCGCCAAGCGCAGCGCTCGCGATCGCGTCGAGCAAGCAGAACTCGTCAAGGTGCAGGATGCGCGTGCCAAGCTCGAAGCTGCGGAGGGCGACATCGCGAGTGCGAACTCTTCCGTTCTCGACTACGAGCGGAGTCTCGCGCGGCAGCGACAACAGCGGATCACGGCGCCAACGGACGGGTACGTCCAGAACCTCAATGCCAACGGACAGGGCGGCGTGTTCGTCAAACAAGGCACGACTCTCGCGACGATCGTGCCCGCGACACGTCAGCTCGCCGTCGAACTGTTCGTGGACGGCAACGACGTGACGTTCATCGACGTCGGACGCCACGTTCGGCTGCAGTTCGAAGGTTGGCCGGCGATCCAATGGGTGGGATGGCCGTCGGCGGCTGTCGGGACCTTCGGCGGCAAGGTCGCGTTCGTCGATCGCTTCGACGACGGTACGGGGCGGTTCCGGGTGATGGTGACTCGTGACGAACGCCCGTTCAGCAAGCCGGAGGGCGCGTTCGTCGAATGGTTGCGACGGACGTTCACGATCGACAATGCCCACGCGCCGGAGAATCCGCACGCCTGGCCCGTAGATCCGTACTTGCGCCAAGGAGTGCGCGTGAAGGGGTGGATCGTGTTGGATCGAGTGTCGTTAGGATTCGAGATCTGGCGACAGCTCAACGGTTTCCCGCCGACCGTCGAGCGACCGAAGAACGAGAAGTCGTCCGGTGACAAATGATGCAGTTCAAGACAACGGCTGCGCTGCTCTCGGTTTGTGTCGGACTCGCGTGCACACCCGGGCGCTTCGTTCCGTCGCACTACGATGTCGACCTCCGGGTGCCGAAGTCCTTGGGGTCGATCGCGAAGGACAGTGGACTTCTGGCAACACCGTCGATGTCGCAGGCCGGTGTGGAGGGCTCGAGGCAACGCGACGACGATGGAACGAACCCGCTCATGGTCGAGGACGTCGTCCGTTCCGTCACGTCCCGCTATCCGCCAATGCTCAGCGCATTGTTGGAGAACGATTTGGCATCGGGTCGGCTCACGGAAGCGCTCGGTGGGTTCGACACCAAGGTGAGCGCGAAGGTCGTCGATCGCCTTCGAGGTTTTTACGAGGCCACGACGGCTGAAGGGCTCGTCGAAGCGCCGCTTGCGACGGGCGACGATGTCTATGGAGGTTACCGCGTCAGCGATGGATACCTCCCCGACTACTACGACGGCAGGACGCAGTCCGGCGGTGAGTTCGTCTTGGGAGTTCGTGTACCTCTGCTGCGCGGTCGTTCGACCGACGCCAGGCGCGCTGCCGTGCGCAAGGCGCAGATCGGCGTCGAGTTGGCGGAGCCCGAGATCGCGGGCGCACGCCTCGACTATGTGCGCGCCGCGAGCCTCACTTACTACAAGTGGCACGCTGCCGGGCAAAAGCTCCGCGTCGCACGCGAACTCCTGCGACTGGCCGAAGCTCGGAAGGGAGGATTGGAGAGCGCCGTAGAACGCCAGTTCCTCGCACCGATCGACGTGACCGACAATGAGCGGTTGATCACGCAGCGCCGGATTTACGTCACGCGAGCCGAGCGTGCGTTCCAGTCTGCGGCACTCGGATTGTCACTCTATTACCGGGGAGACGATGACCGACCGATCGTCGTCGGCGAAGGTCGACTTCCCGAGTCGAGCGGCCCACTGCGCCATGTGACCGACTCGGTCGAAGACGCGCTCGCGATCGCCAAAATGCAGCGCCCCGACTTCGTGCGGGTCAGGCTCTTGATCGACGATGCCGAGACCGATCGCGCGCTCGCAACGAACGATCGGCTTCCGGACCTCGATCTGATCGTGGAGGGAACGAGATCCATCGGTGACGGTCCCTATACGGATCGTCGCGATCACGGATTGTTCGTCGGGGGCAAGCTCTCGTTCCCCGTGCAGCGTCGTCGTGCAACGGGCAAGCTCGCGATCGCGGAAGCCAAGCTCGAGAAGCTGATGCTCGAACAGCGCTTCCTCGAGGAACGAGTCACGAACGAGATTCTGGATGTGCGCTCGGAACTCCAGAATGCGGCGGAACAGTTGACCGCGACGGAGCGCAACCTCGAGCTCGCGCAGCAACTTGTCGATGCGGAGGTTCGATCGTTCGAACTGGGGCGCAGCGATTTACTTCGCGTGCAGTTGCGCGAAGCTCAGTTGGCGGACGCCCGGGTCCTGTCCATCGACGCGCGTCTTGCGTACGAGAGTGCGCTCGTGGACTACGCTGCCATGCTCGGAAATATTCCCTGATCGATCGGAAGGTCCGCGACCACCTGCATGTGGTGACGCCCACGCGAAATCGGCGTTCGCTATGGTTGCCGCATGCTCTCTCTTCTTCGACGCGTTCGCGTCGCCGCGCTATTGGCGCTCGTGATAGGTGTATGCGCCAGCAGAGGCGCCGCCCAATCTTGGTTACCCTCGTCGGTCTATCCACCTTGGGCGACGACGCCCGCTCGCACGATTTCGCTCGACTACGATTCGACCAAGAGTGATACCGAAAACGGCGCGAGGCTAGCTGCCGCGATCCGCGCTCTCGTGCCTGGAGATGGGCTCGAGATCGGATCGGGTCGTTGGTCGATCGTCTCGAAGATCGATGTCACGCTCCAGGGCACCGAGGAGAACCCGATCTGGATCTTCGGGAAGAATCCTTTTGACCGACCGATCATCACACGTCCCGACGCGAAACAGAACTGTTTCAACGTCGGTGAAGCATCACAGGCGCGCTACCTCGTGTTGAAGGATCTAGAGATCACCGGTGGTTCTTATCTCCTCAACATGGTCCATTGCGATCACATGTGGGTGCACCGTTGCTTCATCCACGACGGCGAAGGTGTCGGCATCTCGACGCAGCGGGATTGTTCTTACATCTACATCACGAACAACACCGTCAAGAACCCGGGGCCCGGCACGCTCGGCGAAGCGATGTACATCGGTAGCAGCACCGCGAGCTACATCACTTCGTGGTCCGTCATCGCTTACAACCACGTCTACGACACGCTTTCTGCCACGAATGGTGACGGGATCGAGCTCAAGCAGAAGTGTCATCACAACTGGGTGATCGGCAACATCGTGCACGACACCAACTACCCATGCATTCTCGTGTACGGGACGGATGGCAACGGCATCAACGTCGTCGAGCGCAACATCTGCTGGAACTCGCAGAACGAGGTCCTGCAGGTTCAGGGCGAAGCGATCGTCCGCAACAACATTTGCATCAACGGCGGCACGACGACGTTCTCGAGTAGCGATCACTTCGCGCAGACGACGGACATCCGGGTCACGAACAACACGTTCATCAATACCGGAGACGCCGCCTTGCTCGGCCAGTGGTCCGGCAAGCCCGGGATGGTCTTCGCCAACAACGCCTGCTACAGCAAGCAGGGGCGAGCATTGCGCTTCGGCCAGATCACGACGGGCGTGACGGTCGTCGGCAACGTCGTCTTCGGACAGACCTCCAACATCCCGATCGGTTCGGATCTGCGACTCGGGAACGGTTTGGAGGACTTTTTCGATGTCGCATGGGACGCGAGTACCAAGGACGTGCGCCCCATGGTCGCGAGCCCGATGGATGGACGCGGTGTTCTTCGTTATTCGACGCCCAGGGATGCGAACGGATCGTTGCGCAAGCTGCCACTGGACATCGGTGCCGTGGAGAGCCAGGACAGCTTCGGCGGCGACATCGCGTCGATCGCGGCGACGACAGGCGGAACCCAGACGCTGACGATTGATGCCGGCACGAGTCAGGCTGGACGGATCTACCTCGTCCTCGGAAGCACGAGCGGGCTGACGCCGGGGTTCGACCTGGCGGGCTACACGGTTCCGCTGACTGTCGATACTTGGTTGGGGTTCACACTCGCGAATGCCAATCGGGCCTATCTCGGGAAGACTCTCGGCTTCTTGGATGCGAAGGGTCGAGCCGTCGCGACCGTGAGTTTGCCGCCACTTTCGCAGTCGATGATCGGAACGGTATTCGCACACACGGCGATCGTCATGGATGGTCTCAATTTCAATTACGTGACGAACGTCGTGACGCTCTCCGTGCTCTGAGTCGGCACGGTGATCGCGCATCTGGCATTCGAGTCGTTCAATATTCGGCTGAGGATGGGCGTTCTGTGGTGAGCTGGTATGGTCCGCAGCTCTTTCGCCGAAACTCTCCATCCGATGCAGATGTCACGACTGTCCAAGACGCACGCCTTCGCCTGCCTCGCTCTGTTCCTGAATGCACCGCTCACCGCGTCGCCGTTCTCGCCCCTCCAAGAGGAATCGAAACCAGAGCCTGGTGCCGGTGCAGGCGAAGCGCCGGAACCAAACGACGACGCCAAAGCCGAGGAGCCCGTCGCGCTCGACATCACAATCGAAACCGGCAAGGCCAAGGTCAGGGACCACGCCACGATCGATCTCCCCGATGGCTGGGGGTATCTCCAAACCAAAGACGCGCGGTTCGTCGTCGAGAAGGTCTGGGGTAACCCGCCGGACGCGGGTGTCTTGGGACTCGTGATCCCGTCGACGTCCAAGGATCCACGTGAATGGGCCTACGGCATCATCACGAGTTTCGAGGACGAGGGCTACGTCAAGGACGACGACGCGAAGGATACCGACTACGACCAGTTGCTCGCCGACATGCAGGCGGGCATGAGCGAAGCGAACAAGCAGCGCAAGAAGGCCGGCTACGGAACCGTCGACCTCGTCGGCTGGGCGGAGCGGCCGCACTACGACAGCGCACAGAAGAAGCTCTACTGGGCCAAGACGCTTCGGTTCGACGATGAGCCGTCGACCGTGCTCAACTACGACGTGCGCATTCTCGGCCGCCACGGTTATCTCGTGTTGCAGGCCGTTGCGCAGAGTGATCAACTCGCGGAAGTGGCCGAGGGAAGCAAAGCGGTTCTCGCGCGCACCGAGTTCGTCGATGGCAAGCGCTACGAGGACTTCGATTCGTCGATCGACAAGGTCGCCGCGTACGGCATCGGCGGCCTGATCGCGGGCAAAGTCCTGCTGAAGGCCGGCATCCTGAAAGTCCTCCTCAAGCCGCTGCTCATCGTCGGTGCGATCGTCGTCGCTGCCGCTGCAAAGCTGTTCGGCAAGAAGAAGGCGGTCGAGCCGACCACCGAAGGTTGATGCCATGAGCGAGCTGCCACGATTCGCGGACATGACCTTCGAGGTTCCGACAAGGGATGGGGCTCGCGCTCAGTTCGAAGCGATGCATGCGGCGCTCGATGCCGCGGAGACGTTCGAACAACGTGTGGCTGCCGTCGAAGCGTGGACCAATTCGCGCAACGCGAGGCAGACCTGGGTTTCGCTCGTGGATCTACATTTCTCTCAAGACACGGAGAATCACGACTTCAAGGCAGCGCGTGAGTACAAGGACGAACTGGAACCCGCGTTGACGGATCTCGACGTCGCGATGAAGCGAAAGCTCCTCGCGCATCCGGACCGCGCGGCGCTCGAGTCCCACTTCGGCAGTACGGCGTTCGCGCTGTGGGAAGCGGATGCGAAGAGCTTCTCTCCCGAGATCGAACCGGACTTGGTCCGTGAGTCGAAGCTCGTTGCCGAATACACCGAGCTCTTGGCCTCGGCTCGCATCTCGTTCTGCGGAGAAGAATTCACGCTCTCTACGATCACGCCGCACCTCGTGAGTTCGGACCGCGGCACGCGGCGCGCCGCGGACCGCGCGCGCTGGGAGTGGTTCGCTAGCGAGCGTGAGCGTCTCGACCGGATCTTCGACGACCTCGTTCGCTTGCGGCATACGATGGCGGTCAAACTCGGCTACGCCGACTTCGTCGAGCTAGGCTATCTGCGGATGCAGCGCGTCGACTACGATCGCGCCGACGTCGATCGGCTACGCGCGTCGATTCGTGAGGAGATCGTGCCGCTCTGTATACATTTGGTGCAGCGTCAAGAAGCCGATCTCGGGCTCGCCCCTGGAGAGCTTCGGAGTTGGGACGAGCCGGTGTTCGATCCGCTCGGGAATCCGAAGCCGCTCGGCGATCACGATTGGATGATCGCGCGGGCTGATGAGATGTTCCGCGAGATGGGGCATGGGTTGGACGCGTTCTTCAGGCTCATGCTCGAGCACGATCTGCTCGACTTGAAGTCTCGTGTTCGTAAGGCGCCCGGCGGCTTCTGCACGAGTCTGCCGACCTATGGGGTCCCGTTCGTTTTCGCCAACTTCAACGGCACGAAGGGCGACGTCGAAGTCTTCACGCATGAGATGGGACACGCGTTCCAGGGGTATTGCTCGCGCGACCAGATCCTGCCCGATTACCACTGGCCAACGTACGAGAGCTGCGAGATCCACTCGATGAGCCTCGAGTTCTTGACCTGGCCATGGATGGACAAGTTCTTCGGGGAGGACGCCGAGCGGTTCCGGCGGATTCACCTGACGCAGTCCGTGCTGTTCCTCGCATACGGGACGGCCGTCGATCACTTCCAACATCTCGTCTACGAGAACCCGACCCGCTCGCCGGCCGAGCGGCATCGCATGTGGCAGGAGATGGAGCGCGCGTATTTGCCGTGGCGCGTCTATGAGGACACTCCGCACGTGTCGGACGGCGCGTTCTGGCAGCGGCAGATGCACATCTACCAGATGCCCTTCTACTACATCGACTACGTCCTCGCGCAGGTTTGCGCGCTGCAGTTCTGGGACGCGGCCGAGACGGATCGGGCAGCCGCGATGCGACGCTATGTCGCTCTCTGCGAGCGTGGTGGCGAAGCTTCGTTCCAGGCTCTCGCGCGCGGCGCGGGCCTCGTGTCGCCATTCGATCCTGGCTGCTTGTCGGACGTCGTCGCCCGTGCGCGCGACGTCCTCGGTTGATTCGTCAGGCGTTCTCGAACTCTTCTGGGTCGATCCCGAGTTCCATCTCGTGCGCTTCGACGACGCGATGCGGGTTGTGGTCGTCGCTGGCCTTTTGGTTCAGGCGCTCGGCCTTGCGCTTGGCCTTCTCTTCGGCCTTCTCGCGCTTCTTCCGTTCGCGTAAGCGCTTCTGCACGCTAGGGTTAGCTTTCGCCATGAGTCCAGCTCCTTGTTGGGTCTCGCGGTTCGACCGGGGCGTATGTCCGACTGGTCCCCGGCCCTGAGGGCCAAAGATCATGCACCAAAGGTTGCAGAAGGACCAGGGCGGATCCCGGTTTCGGGCCGCCGGCTCACCGGGGATCGACGCCTTCAGGTGCTCGAAAGTGCCTCACCGAGGACGCGCTGGACCAGCCGCGCATCCGAGGTGGCCTTGTGCCTGGCCATCCACTCCTTCATGAATCGACCGATGTCGCGCTTGTCCTGAATGCCGAGTTCGTCGAGGAGCGCCACGACCGCCGCGCGCGTTGTTTTCTCGTCCATTTGTTGCGGCAAATACTCCGCAATCCACGCGGCTTCGCGCGCCTCGTTCTCGGACATCTCGGTTCGGCCAGCAGCATTGGCAGCTTCGACGGCGTCGAGACGCATCTTCTGGGCTTTGCGCAGAACCGTTTGTTCCTGCTCCTCGTCGAGACTGTCGAACCCACCGCCTTCCCGGAAGTTCTTCAGATCGGCGAGCAGCATGCGCAACACGGTGAGCCGATCCTTCTCGCCAGCCTTGAGGGCCGTCTTCATGTCGGCCTGGATGCGCTCCTGGATCGTCATGCCTCAGTCCTCGGATTTCTCGGGGGCCACGCGATCACCGGTGCCCTGCGCGGTTCCTTCATCGTCTTCGTCCTCGCTCGGCACGCGGGCGCACGATGCGACCTCGTCGCCGTCGCTGAGCTTGATGAAGCGCACACCCTGCGTCGCGCGTCCGATCTCGGAAATGCCCGAGACCGGTGAGCGGACGACCATGCCGCCCGTAGTGGTCAGCATGACTTCGTCGTTGGTCTCGACGGAGAGCACGGCGACGACCGGGCCGTTCCGCTCCGAGGTCTTGATGTTGATGATCCCCGAACCGCCGCGGCCTTGCTGGCGATACTCGTCGAGCGCGGTGCGCTTGCCGTACCCGTTCTTGCACACGGTCAAGATCGACATGCCTTCGTCGGCAACGGCGAGCGAGACGACGACGTCGTTGCCCTTGAGGCGGATGCCGCGCACTCCGCGAGCGACGCGACCCATCGGGCGAGCCTCCGTCTCGTCGAAGTGGATCGCCTGACCCGCGGCCGTGCCTAGGACGACGCTCTGGTGGTCGCGCAACAGGCGCACGCCGATGAGGCGATCGCCTTCGTCGAGCTGGACGGCTCGGATACCGTTCTCGCGCGGACGCGAGTAGGCGGCGAGCACCGTCTTCTTGACGTAGCCCTGCTCGGTCGCGAAGAGGAGATACCGATCGTCGAACACGTCGACGCACAGGATCTCCTGGACGCGCTCGTCCTCGGCGAGCGGAATGATGTTGACCAGGGCACGGCCGCGCGCCGCGCGATTCATCTCGGGTAGCTGGTAGACCTTGCGCCAGTAGGCGCGCCCCTGGTTCGTGAAGAACAGCAGGTAGTCCTTCGTCGACGCGATGAAGAGGCGCTCGAGGAAGTCCTCGTCCTTGATGTCGCCAGCGATGATGCCCTTGCCGCCGCGGCCTTGACTGCGGTAGTTCTCGAGTGCGACGCGCTTGATGTAGCCCTGGTGGCTGACCGTCACGGCCATGCGCTCTTCTTCGATCAGGGCTTCGATGTCGATCGAGCGCCCGATCTCCTCTTCGTCGATCGTCGTGCGGCGTGCGTCGCCGTACTGCGCGACCATCTCCTGCATCTGGGTGCGGATCACGTCGTGGATCAAGCGGACGTCGGCGAGCATGGCTTCGTAGCCGCGGATCTCTTCGAGGAGTTCGTTGTATTCGGCTTCGAGCTTCTCGATCTCGAGGCTCGTCAGGCGCGCGAGGCGCATGTCGAGCACGTGGCGCGCCTGGATCTCGCTGAGTTCGAAGCGCGACATCAAGCGCTCGCGCGCGTCGTCGACGCTGCGGCTGCTCTTGATGATCTCGACGACCTCGTCGATGTTGGCGAGCGCGATGCGCAGGCCTTCGAGGATGTGTTTGCGCTCTTCGGCCTTGCGCAGCAGGTAGCGCGTGCGCCGCGTGATGACGTCGACGCGGTGGTCGCGGTAGGCTTCGAGCAGCTCCTTGAACGTCATCGTCTTCGGCTGACCACGGTCGAGCGCGAGGTTGATGATCGAGAAGGTCGACTGCAGCGGCGTGAACTTGAAGAGCTGGTTGAGCGTGACGGTCTCGTCTTCGACGCTCTTCTTGAGTTCGACGACCAGGCGCATCCCGGTGCGCGCGTTGGTCTCGTTGTTGACGTCCGAGATCGTCTCGATCTTGCCGTTCTTGACGGCTTCGACGATCGATTCGACGATCGCGGCGACCGTGACCTGATAGGGGATCTCGGTGAAGACGAGCGAGCGGCGCTTGGCCTTTTCTTCGATGTGATACTTGGCGCGCACCGTGATCAGGCCGCGGCCCGTCAAATACGCCTGCGCGATCCCGCTGCGACCCATGATGGTGCCGCCGGTCGGGAAGTCGGGGCCCGGACAGAGTTGCAGCAACTTCTCGCCGCTGATCTCGGGGTCCTCGAGCAGGGCCTCGAGCGCGGCTCCGACTTCGCCGAGGTTGTGCGGCGGCAAGCTCGTCGCCATGCCGACCGCGATGCCCGAGCTGCCGTTGCAGAGGAGGTTGGGGAAGCGCCCGGGAAGTACGAGTGGCTCGTCGCGCGAGTCGTCGTAGTTGCGCGCGAAGTCGACCGTCTCCTTGTCGATGTCCTCGAGCATGTGCATCGAGGCGTGGGAGAGGCGCGCTTCGGTGTATCGCATCGCCGCGGGGTTGTCCGGGCGATTGCTGCCGAAATTGCCCTGCTTGTCGACGAGGACGTAGCGCGAGTTGAAGTCCTGCCCCATGCGCACGAGCGTCGGATAGACGACCGACTCGCCGTGCGGATGGTAGTTACCGGACGTGTCGCCGCAGATCTTGGCGCACTTACGGTGCTTGCTGCGTGGCCCGAGGTTGAGGTCGTGCATCGCGACGAGGATGCGCCGCTGCGAGGGCTTGAGGCCGTCGCGCACGTCGGGGAGAGCTCGACTGTGGATGACGCTGAGGGCGTACGTGAGGTACGACTCCTTCATCTCCTTCTCGATGAGGAGGGGCGTCGGTTCGCGGACTTCGTCCGGCTTGTTCTCGTCTGTCATGCGGGCCCTTTCTCCTGGGTGGCGCCTCGTTCCGTGGCGCCTGCGGGCCGATGGAGCCCTCCCCCTCGAAGCCTCGAATGCGATGGTCGCAGGAGGCGGTTTCGCGAGGCGAGATTATCGCGATTTCGGCGCCTCCGAACAACGACGGAGGAGGCTGTTTTAGGGCCTGGACGGGCCAGGATTCGGCCTGGAATCATCACGCTTCGCGGCCGGGACAGCCCGAGAAACGATCTTCTCAGCGTCGCGGGACTTCGAGTGCCGGTACGTCGCGATTTGCACGGTCCAGGAGACCGCTCAGGACGTCCTGATCACTCGGGTCGAGCCCTTCGTCGAGCGCCGTCTCCTCCGCCGCGACGAATGCGGCTCGCCAACGTTTCGCGTTGTCGCGCACCGCGCGATAGTCGGCGTCGGTCGGAATCGGCACTCCCGCCCGCACCTCCTTGTTGGCCTGCTTCCAGTGGAACTCGATTGACGCGCGCGCCTTGCGCAAGCGCGCCTTCGCGGGATGACCCGCTTCTTCGGCGCGATGGAAGGCCCACCATGCGAGGTGGAGGTCGCCATGCACCACATAGAGGTCGCCGAGCGCGCGATAGAGTTCGGCTCCCTCGAGACCACCGAAGCGCAGCATGCCAGCGACCGCGGTGTAGGCCTCTTGCCACGTGGCCTGTTTCCCTTCGCGCTTCGGAATGACGCGCGCTTTGACGGTGAAGCTCGGGTACGAGAGCACGCGACTCCACTCCGCGTCCTTCAGTGCGTAGCCACTCCACGTGAGGAAGTCGTGCTCGGACCAAAGACCGGGATTCTCGCGCGCCGCCATCGCGTAGCGAATCAGGTCGACCTGGAAGCGCTCGCGCCCGAAGTGCGCATCGGGGTTGATGACGAGCGCCTTCTCGAGTTCGGAGAGCGCGCGTTCGAAGCCGTCCAGCTTGCCGCGCAACGCACCGTGCACGTAGAAGGTGCCGAGGTTGGCGTGGTAGCGATACCGCGCGTCCTTCGGCGCTTCGTCGAGCTTGGCGAGTGCAGCTCCCTTGTCGCGCATGACACGCACCGCCTCACCGTCGTTGCCTAGGAACTCGTACGCGACCGCGAGGTCGTCGTAGAGCTCGAATGCGTTCGGTTGCTTCTCGAGCAGCGCGGGGATCGTGTCGATGCGCTTGCGGTAATACGCATCCGAGTGTCGAAACCACCGGCCCGACACGAGCTCGAAGTGGCCGGGCAAGCCACGGAGTTCGTCGGCGAGCGTGTCCTTGTCCCAAAGGCACGGAAGGGCGAACAGCGTGACAGCGAATACGGCAGTGGATCGTTGCATCGTGCGCGCCAACGTCGGGTCTCGCGAGAAGTTCGCATCGTGCCGGACTTTCCACGGTCCGTCGAGCGCCGACGTCGCGACGATTGCTGGCAACGCAAGCCGTTCGCGACGGTGGAATTCATGTTTGATACCGATCTGGGGTGCGTGAAACGGCCCTGGCACCTTTCGCTCAGCGGCCTGGTGCTTCGGTCGCGCGCGTTCCGTCTGCTTCGAGCATCGCGTCGATCGCGTCGGCGTCGACTGGTTTCGAGAACCAATAGCCTTGACCTAGGTCCGCTCCGAGTTCGGTGAGCGCGGCGACGTGCGAGGCGCTTTCGACGCCTTCGGCCACGACGCGCAGGCCGAAGGCCTTGGCCATCGCGATCACGGCCGCGACGATGTCGCCGTCGCTGAGCTCGTCGGTCTTGCTCGGGTTGCCGCCGCGCACGAAGGACTGGTCGATCTTGAGGACGTCGACGTCGTAGTGCTTGATGTGCGCGAGGTTGGAGTAGCCAGTGCCGAAGTCGTCGATCGCGAGGCGCACGCCGAGGGCCTTGAGTTCGCGCAGGACGCGTGTTGTCTTGTCGACGTCGCCGAGGACCGCGGACTCGGTGATCTCGAGTTCGAGGTGCTGTGGCGCTAGCCCAGAGTCGGCGAGTGCGCTGCGGACTTCGTCGACGAGGTGGTCGTTGCGGAACTGCACGGGCGACAGGTTGACTGCGACGATGATGCCCTTGTCGTCCCAGCGCGTCGCGTCCTGACACGCGCGTCGCAACACGAAACGACCGAGGTCGTGGATCAACCCACTCTCCTCGGCGAACGGAATGAACGTGTCCGGCCCGACGAAGCCGCGCGTCGGATGGATCCAGCGCACGAGCGCTTCGAGGCTCTCGGTCTTGCCGCTCGCGAGCCCCACCTTGGGTTGATAGACGACGGTGAACTCCTCGCGCTCGAGTGCACGGCGGAAGTCGCTCTCGAGCGCGAGGCGCTCGGGCGCATCCGCGAGCATGTCCTCTTCGAAGAACAACTCGCGCCCCCGACCGCTCGCCTTCGCTGCGTACATCGCGATGTCGGCGCGCTGGACCGCTTGGTCGGCGTCGAGATCTCCGATTCCGGTCACGATGCCGATGCTCGCCTGGATGAAGACCTCGTGATTGCGAACGACGAACGGCGGCAGCAACGTGTCCTGGATGCGCTTCGACACCGTCGTCGCGGCGGCAGCGGCGTCGCCTCGACCTGCACACAGAACGAGGAACTCGTCACCACCCTGCCGCGCGAGGATGTCGCCTTCGTCGATGCACGTCGTCAAGCGCGAGGCCACGGCGAGCAGGAGTTCGTCGCCGACCGTGTGTCCATAGCTGTCGTTGACAAGCTTGAACCCATCGAGATCGATGAAGAGCACCGCTGCATGCGCACGCACGTCGGCCGGAAGCTCGTGGAACGCCTGACGAAAGCGTCGTCGATTGGGAAGACTCGTCAACGGGTCGTGCAAGGCTTGGAAGCGCAGCTTCTCTTCGAGAACCTTGCGTTCGGTGATGTCGCGCGCGTTGAGGACGATGCCGCGGATCGCATCGTGATCGCGGAGGTCTTGCGCGTGCACGTCGAGAACACGCGCCGCGCGAGTCTCGTCTCGCGACTCGACGTGGATCTCGCTGATCACGTTGGCGACGAGCGTCTCGATCGAGTTTCCGAACAGCTCCTCGATCCGGGATCGAGTCGTTTCCACGGCCTCACCGGCCTGTTCGAATGCGCCGGCTTCGATCGCGGACTCGATGGCGCGAGCGAGTTCGAGCGAGTTCTGCGCGGATTGCTCGACTTCGTCCTCGGCGTCCGAGCGTGCCTGGTCGAAGAACGGCAGCAGCATGCGCTTGGCCGATGGCGTCGCGTAGCGCAACGTGCCGGATGGTTCGACGACGAGGATCAAGTCGCTCGAGTGGCGAACGAGTTCGCGGAAGCGCGCTTCGCTCTCCTCACTCACCCGCAAGCGTTCGGCCTGGAGATCTGCTGCACGTCGCGCTCGTAGACGCGTCAGTCGCCACACGAAGAGCACCATCCAGAGCAGGGCGAGAATCGCCGCGATCGTCGTGACGGTGTCGGCGTGCTGTGTCGCGGCACGAGCTCGCGCGGTGAATGAAGCGCGACACGACAGGAGGGCTTCGCGGAAGGCTCCGAAGTTCATGTCGTAGAACTCGAGTCGCTGGCGCACACGGTCGCTCGCGATGCTCATTTGCCCGAACATGCCTTGCACGCTCGACAAGAAGGTGTGCGCAGTGTTCAGGGTGCGATCGAGTTCGTCGGTGAGACCACGGTCGACGACGATTGCCGTCGCGTCGTCGTTCGCTCCTTCGTTCGTAGCGTTCGGAATCGTGCTCCCGAACGTGCGTCGCAAGTCCTCGAGTCGTTCGAAGATCGCGGTGCGCCCGCGTTGTTCTGCGCCACGAACCTCGACGAACGCGAGTCGTTCGCCTGTGAGCATCGTGCAGAGCGTGCGCCAAGCGAGGCTTGCTTGTGCCGTCGCCGCGGTTTCGATGCGCGCGAGTTCGTCGACGCAGTGTCTGAGGCGTTCTTGGCGATACCGTAGCTGCCTGGACCAGGCGATCGCAGCGACGACGAGGATCGTCGCGACCAAGACCTTCGACCACGGAAGCCAGGCGCCGTTCCTACGGGTCGTCCGCGGTTCACTCGAAGTAGACACTCACTTGCTATCGGAACGACGGTTCCGAGCGATGAGCAAGGTCCGTTGGCAATGGTGCCAGGGTCAAGGCCATAGTGACCTCCACCCGGTGCCCACGAGGTGCACTGATACTCCGATGAGTCGAGATCGGCTTCGAGGCCGATCGCGAACTCTCTCGGTCGCACAGACTGCCGCCGCGACGTCAGGTCGACACCGCGAAATCCATCGGAGAACGGCCGATTCCGCAATACGACCAGGCGTTGCCCCTCAGTTGCCGATCAACGAGCTGCCGCCGTTCGAGAACGCGATGCCGAGTTGGTTGGCCTGCTGGTCGATCACGAGGTACTGGTTGTGGAACTGAACACCGAGCAGCTGTGTCGAACTCGGCACAGTGATCGGCACGTTCCCCATGCCTTGCGCATCCACGCCGATTCCGGTCAGCGCATCGAAGGACACGTTCAGGAAACAGCCGCCTGCCCCGGCGCCGGTGAGGTCGAGTGGCAGCGTGAAGACGCCCCATGTCGACTTCGACACCCCGAAGATGAGACCCGCGGCAGTGTTGGGTAACGCGTTCCCCAGATCGATGGTGTACTTCGTGCCGAGCTTCGGGGTGCCTGTCGCGGACAATTGCGGCGACTTGGTGCCACCTGCGCAGTCGATGATGAACGCCCACTTCTGCGTCAAGAACGGGCCGCTCCAAGTCGTCGTCGTCGGCGAATGCCAATAGTGCGTGTAGTTCGTTCCACTCGCATCCCACGACCACGTCACCTTGTTGCCGCCATTGTGCGAGATGAAGAACGTCGTGTTGGCTGTGATCGGAATCGGCGGCAAGAACTTCGTACTGTGCCAACCTTGATTCGGGGTCACGACCATGGTGCTCGACGCGATCGCCGGGTTCTTCGGTGCGCCGGTGCTGTCCGCGAGGTAGATCTCGGTCGGAATCGTTTCGTTCTGGTTGGTCGTCGACATGTTGAATACGCGAAAGCCGAGAAGCAGCATCGTCGACGTCGGCGTGACCGGATGCGCGAAGATGTTCGTGTTGTGCGTCGTGCCGGTCTGCGTGATCGAAGCATTGCTCGACGGGCATCCGCCGGGTACCGACCCCGCGCAACCCGAACCGAACGTCGTGAAGGTTGCCGTCTGAGCCGTGAGTGCGGAGGTCAGGAGCAGAGAGAAGAGCGCGATGCGCATCGTGGGGGCCTCATCGTGGATGAAGGATTCGAGAGTAGCCGCCGGCGGGAAGACGAAGCCGTCGGCAGGAAGGAGAACGAGTTGAGCGGACGGTCGCTGCCATTGTCGCATACGGAACAAACAGCGCAGTGGCGAGCACAATACTCGGATCGACGATGATCGTGAGTCGCAGAACTCGTGTCGCGAGTAGGGAAAACGCAATGACGGCCGACCCCGTCCATCGGAGCGCCGAGGCGTGGACGTGCTGCTATGCTTCGCCGCATGAATACGGGGGTCATGTCCAAGTCCGCGCAGAGCCCGACCGAGGTGCGTGGCGGGCGCTGCATTGCGCGTGGCTTGCTCGGACGATGCGTTGCGACCGCAGCCTTGCTCGCGATTTCGGATTCTGCCCTTCTCGGTCAACTCTCCATTCCCGGTGACCGAGCATCCGTCACCATCCCCGTCCGAAGAACGCTCGTGGATCGATGTTCGCTCGACGCGAAGAGCGGCCTGATGTTCGTGGGCGTTCGCGTTCGTGACGCCGAACTCGAGTTCATCTTCGACACGGGCGCGGGAATCTGTGTCTTCGACAAGAAGGTCGTTCGAGATCTCGGACTGGAGAAGACCGGTCAGATCCGTGCGATGGGCTCTGGCGGAGCAGTTCCGGCACCGACCTACACGATTGCGGCACTCGGGATCCGTTGTCACGAAGCTCCGGATCTGGTGGCGAAGGACGTCCCCGCGATCGAACTCGATCTCTCGACGATCGCATCGATCGTGGGGCATCGGGTCGATGGAATCGTCGGATCGCAGCTCTTCCAGGAGAATCCGTTCACGCTCGATCTCGAGAACGACCGCATCCTCGTGCACGAGCCGGCAGGCTTCGAAATCCCGCGCGAAGCGGCGGAGCACCGACTGATGTTCGCGCTCGGTCTGCCGTGCCTACGCCTCGAGCTGCCCGGGCTGCGTCCTCGCTGGTTCATGCTCGACACCGGCAACATGGGAACGCTCATTCTCCATGCTCCACTCGTCGAGAAGCACGTGAAGCGAGAGATCCTCGATACGCTTCCCGTCGTGCGCGGCTTGGGTGTCGGCAAGGCCGCGTCGAAGGCCTACCTCGCGAGCGTCGAACGCCTCGATCTCGGCAGCATGACGATGCATGACGTGCCGGTCATGCTTTCTGGGGAACAGCAAGAGGGCCTGTTCGCCAACCGCACGATCTCCGGCAACGTCGGCGCCGGGATCCTGTCTCGTGGTCGCTGGACGTTCGACTTCAAGTCGACCCGTTGTTGGGTCGAGGCGACGGGCAGCGATGCGCGCGAGCAACGCATCGCACCGGCACTCGGAATCTCCTTCCGCAAGCGTGATGACCGATGGCTCGTCGGCAAGATCATCACGGGCGGGCCGGCCGACGAGGCCGGTATCGAGCCTTGGAGTGAAATCCTCGAGATCGACGGTGAAGCGGCTCCACGCGAACTCGCAGCGCTCGTGGCACGCATCGACGCAGGAACGCGCGATGGTCGCATTTGTCACGTCCAGTGCAAGCCCACACGTCGCGGTTCCGCCGACGATGAGCCGGAGGAAGATGCGCCGGAGGTGGTGGAGTTGCGTGCGGAGCGTTGGCTCCAGCGCGTCGAGTTTGAGCGCAAGGCGAACGACGACTGAACGAGCGAGTGGACCGAGGATGTCGACCTACCTGACGATCGAGCCGCGACTCCACGTCGCGGACTTGCAGGCTTCGCTCGCGTTCTATCGCGATGTGCTCGGCTTCGTCGTGACGACGTTGATCCCGAGAGAAGAACCAACCTTCGCGATGCTCGCGCGCGACCGTGTCTATCTACAACTCGGGGGCATCGGCGGCGCACGACGGCGAGAGGACCGACCCACGTGCACACTGTGGATCGACGTGCACGATGTGGCCGAGTTGCACGGTACACTCGCGGCGAAGGCGACGATCGAGTGGGGGCCCGAAGTCTTCTTCTACGGCCGTCGCGAATTCGCGGTCCGTGATCCCGACGGGCACCTCGTCGTCTTCTCCGAAGTCACCGACGACCCGGCGACCTGCCGCGAAGAGTCCGTCACGGAGTGAACGTCAGCTTCGGCACGCGGGGCACGTGCACCATGTTGGCGAACGATGCGTCGAACCAGAAGGTGTGCAGGTAGACCGTCACGTCCGAACCCAAGGTCACACCACCGGGCCAGCGGATGGCGGAGACCGTGAGGAGACCTGTCTTCACGCTGAAGAACTGTTGGAACACCGGACTGTTCAGCAGGCTGATTCCGAAGTCTGTCGCTGCGTCTTGTTGGAACTGCTGCGACGTGCTCAAGAGGATCAGCGCAAAGCGATCCGCCGCGTTCTTGCTCGTGCGCCACGGGTCGACGTTGCCTGGTCGGCTCGCGGACAATGTAGCGTTGGCGCACGTCCGAGCACCGAAGTCGCCGGTGTAGAGGCCGCGGTAGTCGGTGCGCCGCGCACCGTTCGCGAGCTCGGTCGTCACGACGGAGATCGTGCGGCTGTTGTCGGACTCGTTCGCCTCGTCGAGTTGGTCGTCGACATCCGCGAATGCGCCGATCGATCCCGCCGAACTCGTCGGAAGATAGCCCGGGATCGGTACGTTGCCGCGAATGGTGACCGTCTGCGACGGGGCAAGCGCAGGCACGTCGAAGTGCCAGAGCATCGTGTCGGTCTTCTTGGCCGTGCCCGTGTTGGCGATCGTGAAGAAGCCGCGCGACGGCGCGGCGACTCCGGTGCCACTGTTGCGGAACGTCGCACGAATGTCGGCGATGCCGCCGGCATCGATCGCGGAGCTCGTGATGCCATCGATCGTCAGATTGGGTTTGCGGGGGACGATGCCGCTCGTCGTCGCCCACGCGAACTCCTGAGCCGCACCCACGATCGACGTCGCGGTGACACGCAGGACGTAGTTGCCCGTGACCGGAATGGGCACGCGCAGGAACTCCTCGGTGTTGCGCGCTTGCTTCGACGACGCGAGCAGGGTCGAACCGAACCACAGCTCGAGATCCAAGTTGCTCCATTGCGAGGATTGGAAGTTCGACCGCATCCACGTGATCGCGCACTGGAACAGCGTGTTCGCCGAGAGCGCGACGTCCGCTTCGAAGATCTGTCCGTTGCCGAGGCGGGCGTGTCCGACTTGACCGAGATTGCCGGAGCGAATCCAGGCGAGTGGTGCATTCGCATAGCCAGCACCCGGTCCGTGGACTTGGCGTATCGAAGTCTCCGGCGTGATCTCGGTCGTGGCGAGCAGGAGCGCGCGCACTTCGTTCGTCGAGAGGTTCGGGCGCGAGGCACGGATCAATGCCGCGATACCGGCCACTTGAGGCGATGCCATCGAGGTGCCGCTGCCGACGTTGTTCGAAGATTCGTTGTCGCGCTGAGCCATGACGATGTCGACGCCGTTGGCGCAGATGTCCGGGAAGATCTGGCCGTCCGTCAGGCCACGCGACGAGAAGCTCGCGAGCTTGTGCGTATTGGTCTCGACCGCACCGACCGAAAGGCCGTTGCAGTTGATCATGCTCGAACTGGTCGAGGTTCCATCGTTGCCCGCTGCCGTGCAGTTGAGGATGTCGGCGTTGAAGGCAAGGCTGTCGAGGGCGGCTTGTTCGGCCGAAGTCGGATCGTTCGAGCCCTGATACGACGTGTTGGTGACACGAATGCCGTAGCTCGCAGCGTCGACCGCGACCTGCTGATAGGCACGTACCTTGGTGCTGGAAGAGCTGCTGCCGTTCGTGCTGTCGGCGATCGCGTAGCCGCAGATCCGTGCGCCGTACGCGTGTCCGACCGAGGCTCCGGCCGTGTTCCACCCTGCACCGACAGCAATGCTCGCGACGGCGGTTCCGTGCCCATGGACGTCGTCGGCGGGTTGGAATCCGATCTGGCGATTGAGGACGAGCCGACTCGCGTTGGTCTGCAGGTCTCGATAGACCATGTGGTGACGGTTCGCGCCATTCACACGGACGTCCTGTCCGGTATCGACGATCGCGACCGTCGTTCCACGACCGAAGACATTGCTCGAGTGGAGCGCCACGGAGTTGTGATTCCTGGCGTTGATCGAAGACTTGATGAGCGGCGAATACGTTCGGTCGGGCTCGAGCCGAGCGACACCATCCAACGCATGAACCGCGGGCAGCATCGCGGGTGCGATTTCGATGACGCACGCGTCGATCAGCCAGTACTGGTCCGTGACCGTGCCATCGAGTGCATGGATGCGGTCGACGAAGGTGCGGTGTCTCGTCTTCATCGCGCGTTCGAAGTCGACCACGAGCGCGGCGACCCGCTCGGGATCACGGGTGCCGAGCATCTCGTTTCGGTAGGCCGACAAGTCGATGGGAGCACCGCCAAAGTGGACGAACCAGCGCTCCGTGCCGGCGCGCTTGCCGGGAATCCCGTGGGCGGCCACGGGTTCGTCCCCGACCATCCCGATGCTGCTGGACCTACTGCTCAGGCTGGTGTTCGCGACGCGCGAGTCTGGCGCGGAAGGTCGAGAGATCGAAGTCCATTGGGCGTTCGCGGTGGCGGCCGCGCTGCCAAGGGCGACGGTCGCGAAGAAGGCCCTGCGGCGGGCCGAAGAGATCCATGACGATCGTTTCATCGAGGGGTCCATGTCCGTGCTCCGGAGTTGCGTTCTTCCCTCTTTCTTCCCGCGACTCCGGGTTTCCCCCCGCAATGACAAAAAACGCCTCATCGAGCCCGAACCGGGGATCTTGCGCCGATCGTCTTGGAGCCCAACCATGCATCGATGGCGTCAGGCATGGTCGATGGAGCCGATGGAGAGAAGACGAGTTGGACCCTGATCGAGCAGGCGGCCTCCGGCGGACGTGAGGAGCGTGAAACGTTCGCGCGGCGCTATCTCCCGATCGTCGAGCGTTATCTCGGGCGCCGCTGGGCCAGGAGTGTCTTGGCGCGCGAACTCGCGGACGCGACCCAAGAAGTCTTCGTCGAGTGCTTCCAAGGTGTTCTGGCGCGCGCGGATCGTTCGCGCGGTCTCGCGTTCCGTGGCTTCTTGTTCGGTATCACGCGCAACGTCGCTGCCAGGCACGAAGCCGCGCACGCCGCGCGGCGCCTGACTCCCGCCGAGTCCGCCGTCCTCGCCGCGATTCCGAGTCGCGAAGACGAGGTCAGCCAGGTATTCGAGCGCGCTTGGGCGGAGTCGATCGTCGATGAGGCACGGCGTCGATTGGAGGCTCGGGCGGAGGCTCTCAGCGAAGCTGCACGGCGACGCGTCGAAGTGCTGAGATCGCGCTTCGCTGGAGGAGAATCCATCGAGGAGATCGCCACGAGGCTCGGCATCACGACAAAGCGCGCCTACAAGGACTTCGACGCGGCGCGTGAGGACTTTCGCTCGTGCCTGCGCGAGGTGGTGCGTCTGCAAGCTGCGACGGATGCATCCGCGGACGTCGACCCGATGGTCGTCGATGACGAGTGCCGACGCGTCTTGATGCTCGTGACATCCTGAACGAGAACACGAAATGAGCGAGAACGCGAACGACGAGTCTGCCGATCGACGTGCGGACGACGCGGTGGGCCCTGAAGCACTCGGCGATGATCTGCTCGAAGGAGGTCTGCGCTTCGCGTTTCGCGAGGACACATCGGAGCCCTCGGCAACTGCCCATGCGACCGTGGACGCTGAGGTCTTCCCGAGTCGTTACGAGGGTGTCGAACGCATCGCGACCGGCGGTGTCGGCATCGTCTATCGAGGGCGTGATACGGAGCTCGGTCGCGAGGTCGCACTCAAGACGCTGCACGCCGAGTTCCGCCAGGACACGGCGTTGTTGACGCGTTTCTTCGACGAAGCACGCATCAGCAGCCAGCTCGAGCACCCGGGCATCGTGCCGATCTACGAACTCGGGCGCGCGCGAGATACGGTTCCGTACATCGCGATGAGGCTGATCGGTGGTTCGTCGTTCGCGACGCTCCTGCGTGCGCGCGAGGACTCGAACGTCGATCGTCACGCACACCTCGCCATCTTCGAGAAAGTCTGTCAGACCGTTGGTTATGCCCACGAACGTGGCGTGTTGCATCGTGACCTGAAGCCCGCGAACGTGATGGTCGGCCAGTTCGGCGAGGTCCAAGTCGTCGATTGGGGCTTCGCCAAAGTCGTCGACGGTAAGGCCGAACGCGCCGAACGCGCCGAACGCCGAGAACGAGTCGCTGTGGAACCTCTCGTTCGAACGCTACGCAGCGACGACGTCGAGACGAGTCGATCTGGTTCGGTCTTCGGCACACCTGCGTACATGCCTCCCGAGCAGGCGAATGGCGACGTCGCGAAGATCGACGAGAGAGCCGACGTCTTCGCACTCGGTGCCATGCTCTGCGAGATCCTGACCGGCGCGCCGCCGTATCGCACGGGTGAAGCGGACGATCGCGAGATCGTCCTCGAACGTGCACGCGCGGGGGACCTCACACACGCACTCACGCGACTCGATGCGTGCACGGTGGACCGTCCGCTCGCGGAGTTGGCGACCCTGTGCCTGTCCGTCGATCGCGAGCGCCGGCCAGCGAACGCCGTCGTCGTCGCCGCGCGCGTGTCGGCGTGGGCGCGCGACGTCGAAGATCACGCGCGCGCGGCGGAGCAGGAAGCGTTCGCGCAACGCGTGCGTGCCGATGGCGAACGTCGCGCGCGTAAGCTCACGCTCGCACTCGCATCGACGATCCTGATCTTGGTCGTGGCCGGTGCTCTCACCTGGGGCACTCTCGCCGCGATCCGCGAGCGCGAAGAACGTGAACGCCTCGAGCGTGCCACTGCGGCCCGGTCCGAAGCGCAGGATGCACGCGCACGCGCCGATGCCGCGTTCTCGCTCGATTCCGACGACGGCAACGAGCGAAGTCGTGACGCCTGGGCGCGAGCGCTCGCGGCCTCGGAGCGCGTTCGCAGCGAGGATCCGGCATCGACGTTTCCAGACGAGTTGCGCGCAGCGCACGGCGCGGCGATGGCGACGCTCGACGCACGAGCGCGAGACGCTGCAATGCTGGATCGCTTACGTGCTGCCAGTCTTCCCGATCCGCGGATCGACGATGCTCGTCAGCAGGTTCCGGCGTTGCATCGTCGAATGCGTGAGCACTTCGAAGCCTACGCAGGCATCGATATCGAGTCGGCGGAGACCGAGGCGGCAGCAACGCGGCTCGACACGGCAGTACGCGTCGAACTCGCTGCATATCTGGACCTGTGGGCCGCCACGATCGTCAGCGACGGTGCGCGCGAGCATTTGACGGAGATTGCATCGCGCATCGACCCCGATGAGCTGCGAATGCGCATGCGACGCGACCTCATCGTTGCCCCGGCAGATCCCGATCGAGCGGGCGCGCTGCTCGGCGAATGCATGCGCGAAGTTCGGGCGCCCGAGACGTATCGGCTCCTGATGTACGGATTGCAGCGTGCAGGACTGGACGACGCAGCGCGACGCGCGGTGCTGATCGGACAGATCTTGCACCCGAATAGCGAAGCGATGCAGCGCGCCGGCGCACTCGCTTACTTGAGCGGCCCCAGGCAGGACTGGCAGAGCGCGGTGCGAGCACTGCTCGCTGCAGCGGCTCTACGCGGTCGTAGCAACCTTCCGTGGATCGCGTACGCTCTCGAACGAGGTGGCGATTCCGTCACTGCGGGTGCTCTGTATCGCCTGCTCATCGATCGTGAACCCGATCGCGTGGAGTGGCATCTGAGATACGGGCAGATGCTCGGCGCGACGGGGCGAAGTGCAGAGGCGCGTCCGCACCTCGAACGAGCTGCGCAATCGTTCGATGCGTCCATCGTCGACGAAGCGACCATCGCGCTCGCGCGCATCGCACGCGGCAGCGGCGACATGGCGAGCGCTGTGCGCTATGCGAAAGAAGTCGCTGCGCGGAACCCCGACAAGTCTTCGACCCATCTGCTCCTCGCCGAGTTGTCGAGAGACCCCGAGCGGCGGGCCCTCGAACTGCGCAAGGCCCTGCCCGGCACCCGCGAGCAGCACGCGCTCATCCTGCACAACCTCGGTTCGACGTTGTGCATGCTCGGGCGAGTCGACGAAGGCCTCGAGACGATTCGCCGAGCGACCGAAGCCGCGCCCGACGTCGCGGACCATCGCATCGGGCTCGCATTCGCGATGCTGCAGACGGGGCGTCACGCCGAAGCGCTCGAGTGGCTCGACGAGGCTGCAGCCATCGATCCCGGTGATGCGCGGATCGCGCACCTCATGGCCGACGCTCAGCTAGAACTCGGACGGATCCGCGACGAAGTGCGAGCTCGCGAGCGCGCTCTCGCGTTGTTCTCGGAGGATCGACCACCGCCTGCGGGACAGCATCGCGATCGAGGATTGCGCCTCGGCCGCGACGACTACGAGCAGGCGCTCTCGGATGCGAAGGCCCGGCTCGCTCGTGTCGAACGTCTCGAAGCGATCCTCAACGGCGTGACGACGAGCGAAGATGCCGATCGTTGGAGCGAGATCGCGGAGCTCCTCGCGATGCGCGAGCAATACGCGGCAGCCGCGCGAGCCGCCGACCGGGCCATCGCATTGCACACGGTCGAAACGCCGTCTCTGGACATCACGACCGAAGCCGCGATCTACGCGATTGCCTCGGGTTTCGGGCGCGGGAAGGACGCTCCGTTCGTGACCGATGCGGAGCGTGCCGCCGCTCGCGAACGCGGACGTGCGCGGCTCGTCGAACTCCTCGATCGCTTCGAAGCGAATCGCGATCGGCCTGGCACCGCACGCGCGATCGCGAGTTGGCTCGATTCGCTCGAGTCCGGACCGGTGCCGCAGGCGTGGACCGACGACGCGATCGCGACACTTCCAAGCGAAGAACAACCCGCGTGGCGTGACCTGCAGCGACGCCTGGCTGCACTGAAGAAGTAAAGGTGCTGCTGGTCGACCCGGGTACGCCCTGATAGCGTGCTCGCGTGAGTCCCTACGAGCCCCAAGCCACCGATACGGACGAGGCCGTCGACCGCTTCGTCATGGATGGCTTCGCCCGCATGACGCCTCGGGAACGCCTGGAGCTCGCGATGGACGCCTACCGTGATGTCGTGCGTCTGTCGATCGCCGGCATCGCGCGGCGACACCCGAACGCGTCGATGGCCGAGCTCGAGCGTCGTGCCGGCGCACTGCGACTCGGTAGAGAACTCACGCTCGCGGTCTATGGGCAAGAAGCCGAGGCTTGGTTCGATTGACCTCGCCGACGGACATCGCGCTCGCGGTTGCGCGTGTGCTCGAGGAGCTCGACATTCGCTACATCCTCGGAGGTTCGCTCGCGAGTGTCGTTCATGGTGAGCCTCGCTCGACTCTGGACGTCGACTTCGCGGTCGACCTCGATCTCGCGCATGTCGATGCGTTCCTGAGTGCCGTGAAGGACGACTTCCACGCCTTCGAGGACCACGCACGGGCCGAAGTGGCGCGACGCGGTTCGTTCCAGCTCGTGCACCGAAGGACGATGACTCGTGTCGACATCTTCGTTCCGGAATGGCAGGGCATCGACGAGTGGAAGTGGATCCATCGTGTGCGTTTGCGAGTCGGCGACAGCCCGGCGGACGTGATCGATGTGACAAACCCCGAGGGCATCGTCCTCCAGAAGTTGATTTGGTTTGGCAAGGGTGGCGAAACATCGGATCGTCAGTGGCGTGATGTTCTCGGCGTGATCAAGGCCCAGCGCGGTGGGCTCGACATCGATGAGATGCGCCGGCTGGCTGTATCGAACGGAATCGGCGACCTGTTGAGGCGCGCACTCGAAGCAGCGGGCGTGTGAGACATCCCTGATCGGGGATGCCGATCCAGCGTGACCCGTACGGGGGACTTTGCCAACGCGCTGCCATCGCGGCCTCGTGGCGCTATCGTCGCACCTGATGAAGGGCCTTCGATCGATTCCCGTCGCGTTCCTCGCGCTCCTGTGCGCTTCGTGCGTGCCCGACGCCTATCCCGGTGAGGAAGGCGACATCCTGCACTTCACGTTGCGCCTTTTACCCAAGACCTTCGACCCGCCGAAGATCTCGGAAGAAGGCTCCAACAAGCTCGCGTCGCAGATCTACGACGGATTGCTCACATATCACCCGTATGCGAGGCCGTACAAGCTCGTGCCGGCGATCGCGGCCGCGCTGCCCGAGGTGAGCGACGACGGGCGAATCTACACCTTCAAGATCAACACGTCGATTCGCTTCCAAGATGATCCGTGTTTTCCGGATGGCAAAGGGCGCAACGTCACCGTGCAGGACGTGATGTACTGCATGAAGCGCTTCGCGCACCCCACGACGGAGACGACAGGGTGGTGGCTGTTCCAGGATCGCATCGTCGGATTCGACGACTGGCGCAAGGCACGGGAAGCAGACGTCACGAAGTATCTCGCGGAGCAAGGCACGCTGCCGCCCGCGACGTATCCCGGGATTGACGCGAAGATCGTCGGCAAGGACCACGCCGGGAACGAGGTGCAGGGGATCGAGATCGTCGGTGACGACACGATCGTGTTCCGGCTCAACGAGCCGTACGACCAGCTGCTCTGGGTCCTCGCGATGAGCTACACCGCCATCTATCCGAGGGAGGCCGTCGAGCACTACGGGGATCAGTACAAGAATCACCCGGTCGCGACGGGGCCGTTCAAGGTCGTCGAGTACAACCCTGTGTATCGCTGCGTGATGACGCGCAACGAGAACTACCGCGAAGAGTTCGTTCCGGATCCACGCAACAAGCCCGAGGATCGCCTCGCGGGTTGGGATTGGGAAGCGGACGAGAAGGCCGGTCTCCTGAAGCACGCCGGCAAGCGCCTGCCCATGTTGGACGGGATGGAGGTGCGGTACATCGTCGAAGACCAGCCGCGTTGGTTGTACTTCAAGGCCGGCTATTCGGACTTCCTCAATCCGCCGAAGGACAGCACGGACCAAGCGCTACCTGGCGGTGAACTCTCGCCCGAACTCGTGGCGCGCGGTATCCGCCTCGATCCGTGGCCGGAACTCGGCACCGTCTACTCGTGTATCAACACGATCGACCCAGTGCTGCAGAACGTCGATCTTCGCCGCGCGATCGCGCTCGCGATGGACCACAAGTGGACCTGCAAGAACCTCTACGCAGGACAAGCGATCGTCGCGACGTCCGTCATCCCGCCGGGCGTCGCCGGCTACGACGCGAACGATCTTCCCTATCACACGAAGGACGGAACTGCAGACCTTCCGCGTGCACGGGAGTTGCTCGCCAAGGCCGGCTATCCGAACGGTGTCGACAGTAAGACCGGGAAGAGACTCAAACTCGTCTTCGAGAACTCGAGTTCGAGCGCGACGGCCAAGGAGTTCTCGGATCGCTTCGTGTTCGAGATGCGCCAGCTCGGGATCGAGGTGGACGTCATGTACAACACGTTCCCGCAGATGATCGACAAGATGCGCAAGAGCAACTTCCAGGTCGCGGGTCTCGCGTGGGGCTTCGACTACCCCGACGCGCAAAACATCTTCGTCAACCTGTACGGGCCCAACAAGGCGCCGGGCGCCAACTATGCGAGCTTCCAGGACGAACGCTTCGACGAGCTGTATCGCAAGGCCGCGTTGCTGCGCGACGGTCCCGAGCGCACGAAGCTCTACGAGGAGATGGCGCACATCGTCTCGGATCAGATCCCATGGGTCACGCGTGCGCATCGCATCCGCCAGAACCTCCAACAGCCTTGGCTCTCCGGAATGAAGTACACGGAAGTCAACTACCAGTTCTGGCGCTATTGCGCGGTCGATGACGCCATGCGGGATCAGCGTGTCGCGGAGTGGAACAAGCCCAATCGCTGGCCGCTCGTTCTCCTGTCGTTGTTGTTCGCGCTGCTCGTCGGCAAGACCGTGTTCTCGAGTGGCGGAGCGCGTCCATGATCCAGTACGTGATCCGGCGGATCCTGTACGCGATCCCCGTTCTGCTGGTCGTGGCGTTCATCACGTTGTGGCTGTTCGACATCGCTGCTGGGGATCCGGCAGCGATCAAGCTCGGCAAGAACCCATCGCCCGAGGCCGTCGCCGCTCTGCACGAGAAACTCGGGTTCGACGATCCGTTCCTCGTCAAGTACGGCAAGTTCCTTTGGAGTACGGCGACGCTCGACTACGGCGTCTCGTTCACCGACGACACGCCGGTGCGCACGATCTTCGCGCGCGGCATCGGTCCGACGCTGAGCCTCACGATCCCAGCGTTCTTGCTCGGGACGCTCGTCTCGGTCGTGCTCGCCTTGCTCGTCGCGTTCTATCGAGGTTCGCTCCTCGACAAGACGATGACCGTCGTCGCGATCGCCGCGATCAGCATCTCGTCGCTCGTCTACATCCTCGTCTTCCAGTACGTGCTCGCCGATCAGTGGAAGCTCTTCCCGATCTGGGGCTACGACTACGGGTTCGGTGCAATCACGTTCGTCGCACTGCCGGTGCTGATCTGGATCCTGCTCTCGATCGGGACCGACATGCGCTACTACCGCACCGTCGCGCTCGAGGAGATCTCACGAGACTACGTCCGGACGGCGCGCAGCAAGGGCGTGAGCGAGCGCAAGGTGCTCTTCTCGCACGTGCTGCGCAACTGCCTGATCCCGATCGTCACGCGCATGGCGATCATCGTGCCCTTCCTCATCACGGGGAGTTTCTTGCTCGAGATCTTCTTCGGCATCCCGGGCCTCGGGAACACGCTCTACACCGCGATCGGGAACTCGGACCTTCCGGTCATCAAGGCGTTCACGATGCTCGGCACCGTGCTCTACGTGATCTTCGACATCCTCGCCGACGTCTCCTACGCGGTGCTCGATCCGCGCGTGAGGTTGCAATGACGACTCTCAGCACGATGGATGCGTTCGAAGCGCAAGATCTCACGGTCGCGCGCACGCCGACGCAAGAAGCCTGGCGTCGCTTCAAGAAGGACAAGCTCGGTCTCGTCTTCCTCGTCGTGATCGCGATCTACTTCTTCGTCGCGCTCTGGGCCGGGACTTTCGGCTGGGGCGGCTCGTACGAAGTCGCGGGGCAGACGCGGCCCGCGTACGAGGCCTCGATGGGGCAGCTCGGGATTCAGCTCGACGGCAAGCCGTTCCCCGAGTCCCAAGTCCCGCCGAACCTCGCAGGCGGCGCCAACACGATGCTCGGGACCGACGCGCTCGGGCGCAGCGTGTTCTATCGCGGGCTGCAATCGACGAAGGTCGCGTTCATCGTCGGTACGTTCGGCGCACTCCTCAGTGTCGTGATCGGTATGACGCTCGGGTTGCTCGCGGGCTTCCTCGGTGGTTGGGTCGATCGAGTCGTGGTCTTCGTCTACTCGACGCTCGCATCGATTCCGTATCTGTTGTTGATGCTCGCGATCGCGTTCGTCGTCAAGAAGGGGGACTTCGCCAACTGGTATGACGATCTCAAAATCGGTGAATTCGACGTCTCCGATTTCATCAGCCTCGGCCTCCTCAATCTCGTCGTCGTGATCGGACTCACGAGTTGGGTCACGCTCTGCCGGCTCGTGCGTGCGGAAGTCTTCAAGGTGCGCGAGCTCGACTACGTCAACGCGGCGCGCAGCCTCGGCTTCGGAACCGGGCGCATCCTGTTCCGTCACGTGCTGCCCAACGTTTTCCACCTCGTGATCATCAACTTCTCGCTCACGTTCGTGATCGCGATCAAGTCCGAGGTCATCCTCACCTTCCTCGGCGTCGGCGTGGACAAGGAGCCGTCCTGGGGCCAGACGATCGCGGGCGCCAAGAACGAGCTGATGACCGGCATTTGGTGGCCGCTCGCCACGGCGGGGACGCTGCTCTTCGGGCTGACTCTCGCGGTCAACTACGTCGGCGACGCATTGCGCGACGCGCTCGACCCCAAGCTGAAGACGTGAGACCGAATCTGATCGGCTTCGTCCTCCGGATGGATTGATGCGTGATGCAAGCATGCGCGCCGCGTGGCGCACTCGCTACGGACCGCCCGAGTCGATTCGCGTCGAGAACGTGGCGATTCCTGAGCCGGGCCCTGGCGAAGTCCGCGTGCGGGTCCGTGCGACGACCGTCAATCGCACCGATTGCGCGATCCTGCGCGCGAAGCCGTTCGTCATGCACTTCGTCGTCGGGTTCACGAAGCCCAAGCGTCCGATCCTCGGGACCGACTTCGCGGGTGAGATCGATGCGATCGGTGACGGCGTGATCGAGTTCGCCGTCGGGGATCGCGTGTTCGGCTTCGAGGACAACGGCGCGAGTTCGCAGGCGGAGTTCCTCGTGCTCGGCGTGAAGCGTGGCATCGCGAAGATACCGGACGGCATCGACTTCGAGACCGCGGCCGCGAGCATCGAAGGCGCGCACTACGCGATCAACTTCTTGAACAAGGTCGAGAGCGTTCGTGGACGCGACGTGCTCGTGAATGGTGCGACGGGGGCGATCGGTTCCGCGATGGTGCAGCTCGCGAAGCATGCCGGTGCGCGCGTCGTCGCGGTGTGTCGATCGGAGCACGAAGAACTCGCGCGCTCGCTCGGTGCGGACTCCGTGATCGACTACGAGCGCGAGGATTTCACGAACGGCCCGAAAGACAGCTACGACTTCGTGTTCGATACGGTCGGCAAGAAAACCTTCGCTCGAGCGCGTCACGTGCTCCGCAAGGGCGGCACGTACATCTCGTCCGAACTCGGTCCGTTCGCACAGAACCCGATCCTCGCGCTCACGACGCGCATCCTCGGGAGTCGCAAGGTGAAGTTCCCGGTGCCACTCGACATCCCACGGAGTCTCGAGATCGTGCGGGAACGGCTAACGGATCAGAGCTTCCGGCCCGTCATCGATCGACGCTTCCCGCTCTCGGACGTGTCGGAAGCCTACCGGTACGCGGAGACGGGTCAGAAAGTGGGCAACGTCGTGCTCACGATCTGACCCGGCCCGAGGCGATCACGCATCGATCACTGGATCGTGGCGGACAGCGCGTTGGAGAAGCTGAAGCCGAACGTGTTCGCCTTCGAGTCCACTGTCATCTGCTGGAAGTGGAGCTTGAGGCCGCGCAGCGTGCTGTCGTTGGGCACGAGCCACGTCGTGAGCGCAGAACCGCCGCCGGCGCCGCGACCCGCGGCGATCGCGACCTGCATCACGTCCAGCGAGACGCGCAGCACGCAGTCGCCGCCGCCGATTCCCTTGAGGGGCAGAGGAAGCGGCAAGGCGCCGAAGAACGTGTTGGACAGGCCGAGGATCGCGATGGTCGGAGTCCCGACCGGGAGGTTGTAGGCCTCGGTGTTCCAAGTACCGTTGACCGCCGGTGCCTTCGCGATGCCGAGCACGGGCTTGAAGCCATCGGCGCCGGTGCAGCCGTCGCCGGCCGAGACGATCGACGCTTCGTTGACGAAGATGCGATACGGCACGCCAGGCAGCGTCGCATCGGGGCCGTACCAGCCCCAGTTGTCGCCCTTCTCCTTGTCGTCGCCGTCGGCGGCGTTGCCCACCGCGGTCATCGTGACGAGACCCGGCGTCGTCGGTGCCGTCCAGGAGAAGCTCCAAGCGCGAGACAGCGAGTCGTTGTGTGTGATGGCTTCGACACCGCGCACGGTCTTGTCGGTCCACGTGTTCGCGCTCGCGACGAACGTCCCGGCGGACGTTTCCATCTCGAAGCCGCCGCGCGTGTACGTCGTGTTGTCCGCGACGCTGAGTTTCATCGGAACGTTCGCGCCCGGAGCGACGGAGGCCGCGCTCGAGATGTCGACGTGCACCGCAGAACTCGCGGTCGCGTTGTGGCAGCTACCGCAGCTCGGGTAGCCGGTCGTGACGCCGAGCGGAACGCTGTTCTTGCCGGAGATGACGCCGTTGTTGTGGCCGAGGAGGAGCGAGGCGGTCAGGGCCGCAGCGAGCGTGCCCGAAATCGGGAGGCGAGAGTTCACGGGATGTCCTTTGGATGACGTGGAGGGATGCCGCGGGGAGCGCCTGGCGCTGACCCGGACCGTCCAGTCAAGCAAGGTCCGTACCGTGCTTGCATCGGACCGCAAGTCGCGACGAGTCAGGAGGTTGAGTCGTTCGGTCTCGCCGCTAGCGCGGGGCATCGTGTCGGTTGTGCCCGAGGACCGTCCACGAAAGCGTCGCTTCCCATACTCGCCATCGTCGCGGCGCGGACCTCGGTCACTGGATGGTCGTCGTCAGCGCGTTGGAGAAGCTGAACCCGAACGTGTTCGCCTTCGCGTCGACGGTCATCTGCTGGAAGTAGAGCTTGATCCCGCGCAGATTGGCGTCGTTGGGAAGGATCCAAGCGATCTGGGCGCTGCCGTTGCCCGAGCCGCGACCACTGGCGACCGTGACCTGCATGACGTCGAGGGACACGCGCAACACGCAGTCGCCGCCGCCGATCGGCTTGAGGGGGAAGGGCAGCGGCAGGACGCCGAAGGTCGTGTTCGATAGACCGAGGATGCCGACACTCGCAGTCGCGGGGGGCAGGTTGTAAGCCTCGGAGTTCCAGGTCGTGCCGATCTGGGGCGGCTTGGCCATGCCGAGCACGGGTCGATAGCCGTCGGTACCCGTGCAGCCTTCACCGGTCGACGTGATGCCAGGTGCGTTGACGAAGACTCGATACATCGCTCCCGGGATCGTGCTGTCGTGGCCGTAGAAGCCCCACTCGTCACCACGGTCCTTGCCGTCCCCGTTCGCGGCGTTGCCGGTCGCCGTCATGGTGACGAGCCCCGGAGTGGTCGGTGCGGTCCACGAGAAACTCCATGTCCGGGACAGCGGATTCGCGTGGGTGATCGCCGGAGCACCGCGAACGGTCGTATCGACGCGGGTTCCGGTGCCGGCGACATAGGCGCCGGCGCTCGCCTCGAGCGCGAAGCCCCCCTGCGTATTCGTCGAGGGGTCGCTGACCGCGACCTTCATCGCCACGGACGCGCCTGGCGCAACGGAACTTGCCCCGGAGATCTCGACGCGGACACCCGAGTTTGGCGTGCTCGTGTGGCAGTTGCCGCAGCTCGGAAAGCCGGTCGTGAGGTTGGAGGGCATGCTGTTCTTGCCGGCAACCACACCGTCCTTGGATCCGAGAGCGATGGATACGGGGAGGAGGGCGGCGGCAGAAAACAGAATGGAGCGACGGATGCGCATACGATCTTGTCCTTCTCGTGATATCGAATTCGAGTGAGGTCGGGCACGTAGTCAAGTGCCGTGCCACGACCGACGCGGCGACGTAACCCGTTGTGATGAGGCCGCATGGAGCGATCGCGCCGCAGCCTGGTCCCGAGAAGGTGAATCCAGTTTTCGGACCTGCGAGTCCAGCTTTCGACGTCGCGGCAGGGGAGCGCGTCGAGGGGCACGCAGCCCGGCTCACCGCTCGCGAGGGCGACGACCGCGAGACATTTCGAATCGACGCGTGCATGACCGGGCGTCCTTGGGAATCCTCGTTGCGCCATGTCCGAAGTCACCAAGGGCGACCGCGACCTCACGACACTGTGCGTGAACGCGGTCCGTGTTCTCTCCATGGACGCCGTGCAGCAAGCGAACTCGGGTCACCCGGGTACGCCGATGGCGCTGGCGCCGCTCGCCTACGTCCTCTTCACGAAGCATCTCAAACACGATCCAGCAGACCCCAACTGGCCCAACCGCGATCGGTTCGTGCTGTCCTGTGGGCACGCGTCGATGTTGCTCTACTCGGTCCTCTACCTCTCGGGGTACGAGATCTCGAGTGACGAGATCCGGAACTTCCGGCAGTGGGGCGCGCGCACGCCAGGGCATCCCGAGTTCGGCCTGACTCCCGGAGTCGAGACGACGACCGGTCCGCTCGGCCAAGGCCTCGCCAACGCGGTCGGGATGGCAATCGCCGAGACCAAGCTCTCGACGACGTTCAATCACACGGGGCACTACGTGCTCGACCATCACACGTGGTTCATCGCGAGTGATGGTGACTTGATGGAAGGGATCTCTCACGAGGCCGCTTCGCTCGCGGGGCATCTCGGGCTCGGAAAGCTGATCGGCTTCTGGGACGACAACTCGATCACGATCGAGGGCGAACGCTCGCTGGCAGACTCGGATGATGTCGCGAAGCGCTTCGATGCCTACGGCTGGCAGGTTCTCCACGTCGAGGACGGCAACGACGTCGATGCGATCGACGACGCGATCGACGCCGCGAAGGCCGAACTCCACAAGCCGTCGCTCATCATCGTCAAGACGATCATCGGCTATGGCGCTCCGCACAAGCAGAACACTGCCGACGCACACGGTGCGCCGCTCGGAGCGAACGAACTCCTCGAGGCGCGCAAGCAGCTCGGGTGGGAGTACGACGAGCCGTTCTTCGTGCCGGTCGAGGCGCTCCACGAGTGGGGCAAGTGCAAGGATCGTGGCGAGAAGTTGCAGCAGGCATGGATCAAGACGTTCCACACCTATCGCAAGGCGTTTCCCGCCGATGCGGACACGATGATCCGTCGTCTCGCGGGCAAGCTACCCGAAAGCTGGGAAGACGCGCTGCCCGACGTCTCCGGCGAGATCACACCCGCGGCAACGCGTTCGGTCAGCGGCCGTGTGCTGAGTGCGATCGCCGAGCGCGTGCCCGAGCTCTTCGGAGGGTCCGCGGATCTCGGTCCTTCCAACAACACGCTGCTCGAGGATGGTGGGGACTTCTCCGCGACCAATCGAGAGGGACGGAACCTGCACTTCGGCGTGCGTGAACACGCGATGGGCGCCATCTGTAACGGCATGGCATTGCACGGTGGCATCATCCCGTACGCGGGCACGTTCCTCGTGTTCTCCGACTACATGCGGCCGGCGTTGCGACTCGCTGCGATGATGGAACTCGGGACGATCGCGATCTACACGCACGATTCGATCGGTCTCGGTGAAGACGGCCCGACGCATCAGCCGATCGAGACGCTCGCTGCGTTGCGCGCGATCCCCAACTTCACGGTCTTGCGTCCTGCGGATGCTGCCGAGACGGTCGAAGCATGGCGTTATGCGATGAAGCACCGCCACGGGCCGTGCGCGCTCGTCCTCACGCGGCAGAAGGTGCCGCCGATCGAACGTCAGGGTGATTCGCTCACGAGCGACGTTGCGCATGGCGCATACGTCGTGTCCGAGGCCCAAGGAGATCCGTCGATCGTTCTGATCGGAACAGGCTCCGAAGTGCAGCACTGTCTCGGTGCGCAATCGATCCTGCGTGACGAAGGCATCGAGGCGAGTGTCGTCTCCTGTCCTTCGCTCGAGATCTTCGCGCGCCAACAGGAAGAGTATCGACGGTCGGTCCTGCCCGTCGGCGTGCCGCGACTCGTCGTCGAGGCGGCGCATCCGCAGAGTTGGGGACGGATTCTCGGCGATCATGGCGACATGATCGGGCTCGAGCACTTCGGTGCCTCCGCGCCTGCGCCCAAGCTGTTCGAGGAGTTCGGCTTCACGGCTGAGAACGTGGCCGCACGGGCGCGCAAGCTCCTCGCGCCTCGAATCTAGGGACCTTCGCAGATCGCATGCCTGCTCAGCTGCCCCCAAGCATCTTCAACGACGTCGTCGGTCCGATCATGCGCGGGCCGTCGAGTTCGCACTCCGCGGCATCGGTGCGCATCGGCCGCATGGCGCGCGATCTGTGCGGTGGTCAGCCGGACCGCGTGCTGGTCGAGTTCGACACCGAGGGCTCGCTGCCGACGACACACAAGAGCCAGGGCTCCGACATGGGCCTGTTCGGCGGCTTGCTCGGTTGGCACGCCGACGACGAACGGCTACCGCGTTCGGGTGCGGCGTTGCGCGAGGCCGGTGTCGCGCTCGAGATCCGGTACGCCTTGCTGCACGATCCGCACCCCAATACCTACCGGCTGACGCTCTGGCGCGGCGCTGACGTGCACCGTGTCGTCGCGATCTCGACCGGCGGCGGCATGATCGAGGTGATCGAGATCGACGGCACGGCGGTGTCGCTCTTCGGCGACTACGACGTCACGCTGCTGCGCATGCACGACGCCGGCGCGGCGCGTGCGGCAGCAGGACGACTCGCGGACCACGTCGACGTCGCAGACACGAGTGACGCACTCACGATCCTCGGTGGTCGAGAGTTCGTTGCCGACGACCTGCTTCTCGACATCGACGGGGTCGTGAACGTGCACCGACTCTCGGCCGTGCTGCCGGTGCGCTCGCGCAAGGACTTGTCCGTGCCGTTCCTGCATGCAGGACAACTCGCAGTTCACGGCGACCTCGAGGGGCAGCCCTTGTCGGACTTCGCGCTGCAGTACGAATGCGCCCGCGGCGGTATCGATGTCGAAGCCGTGTTCGCGCGCATGCGCCACATCCGCGAGATCATCGCGAGTGGTGTCGCGAGTGGCCTTGCCGGCACCGAGCACCCGGATCGCGTCTTGCCGCGCCAGTCGCACCGCTTCGCCGAACGTCTCGCAAGTGGGTCGCTGCTCGCGTCGGGTCTGCTCAATACCGCCATCCTGTACGTAACCGCGCTGATGGAAGTCAAGAGCTCCGACGGCGTGTTCGTCGCGGCTCCGACGGCGGGGTCTTGCGGCACGTTTGCCGGCACCTGTCACGCGGCTTTCGAACAGCTGGGCACGGCGGACGAACCGGCCTTGCGCGCGATGCTTGCGGGTGGACTGATCGGCGTGTTCGTCGCGACTCGCTCGAGCTTTGCGGCGGAGGTCGGCGGTTGTCAGGCCGAGACCGGCGCCGGAGCGGCGATGGCGGCCGCAGCGCTCGTAGAACTCGGCGGCGGCAGTGCCGCGCAATCGTTGTCGGCGGCGAGCCACGCGATCCAAAACGTACTCGGGCTCGTCTGCGATCCGGTCGCGAACCGCGTCGAGGCGCCGTGCCTCGGCCGCAACATCGCAGGCGCTGCCAACGCGATCGCGAGCGCCAACATGGCGCTGTCCGGCTACGACCATCTGATCCCGCTCGACGAGGTGCTCGATGCACATCGCGAGATCAGCGAACGCATGGCGCGTGAACTGCGGTGCACGGCGCTCGGCGGGCTGTCGATCACCCCGACGTCGAAGGCGATCGAGGCAAAGCTGTGCGGTGGCAGTGCGCACGGTGGCTGCGGCAACTGCAGATAGCGACGCACGTCGTACCAAGCTCGCATGCAGGTGCGTATGCTCTGGCCGCATGCCCCGCCGTATGCTCACGACGTTGATGTTCGCTTCGGCTCTCTCGGCGTGCCGCGCTCCGATGGACACAGCGCAGTGGTCGATGGGTCCTGGCCCGTATGGCAACTGGTTCGTGGCCCCCGAAGCTCCGCCACCGAAACGATGGTCGGGCGCGACCGGCAAGAACATCGTCTGGCGCAAGAAGCTGCCCGAGACCGGCCAGGGCGGCATCGCGATCGCTGACGGCAAGCTGTTCGTCGCGACGATGGCGCCGTGGCACATCGACGCGCACTGCTTCGACGCAGCGACCGGCGACCTCCTGTGGACTCGCCGTCTCGAGGGTGAAGTGCCATCGATCTACAGCTACCCATTCTCGGATGCGACGAGTGCATCGCCGTGCTGCGACGAGCACTACGTGTGGTTCACGAACGCCGGCGGCCGAATCGTCTGCTTCACGCACGATGGCCAGCCGCGTTGGACGCGCCGCTTCACGCCGACGTTCGACGGCCCGTTCAACAAGCAGTTCGAGCCACTCCTGGTCGACGATCCGTCGCGCGGCAACGGTGCGAAGACGCTGATCCACATGGAGCCCCGGCGCGTCGACGACGACGCTCCTTCGAATCCTGCGCGTCCGCGTTGGAACTTCTTGATCGGCCTCGATGCCGCCACCGGCGCCGAGCTGTGGCGCAGCGACGAGGCGCTGACGCACTACAATGCGCCGATTCTCGTGCACGACCCGGAGCATGGCCCTTGTGTCCTGCACGCGCGCGGCGGCCCGCATCAGGTGCCCGAGCTGCCGCTCGGGCTTTCGCTGACGATCGCGAGCGGTTCCGATGCCGGCAAGCGCGTCTGGCGCTACGAGGACCCGCGGAAGAACCACGAGGGTGCGCTGCAGACGATGGCTGCCGACGAGCGGTACGCGTACTGGCTGCTGAAGACGCCCAACGACGTGCTCGTGGTGCTCGACGTGCGCACCGGTGAGCCGGTGCGCGAGATCCAGCTCGTGCATGGCGCCCGCGTGCACGGTGCGCAGGCTACGGTCGCACAAGGCGCGAACGCGGAAGACGTCAGCGAGCCGAAGGCCGGCGTCTTCCCGGCGCGATACTCGATGCACGCGGCCAAGGGTGCTCTCTGGTTCCTGACCTATGCCACCGCGTGGGGCAAACCGACGCTCGGTGCGCCCTGGTGCCTTGCCCGCATCGACGTCGATGCCGGGACGGTCGACTATCACGAACTGCCGACGACACCCGATGGTGCGTACCGCACGAAGCTGTCGGCGCGCGCCGTCAACGGCCACGGGGACGAAGTGACCGGCGACGACCGTTCACGGTGGGATGGTTGGGACTGGGTCTTCCACCCGTCGCCGACGCAGATCGGTGACCATCTGTTCTTCACGCTGCAGACTGGCGTCGTCTACGTCATCGACACGTCCGTGACGACCGACGTGCGCCCTGTCGCCGTCAACGACCTCGGCGAGCTCGGCGCGACGTGGACCGGCAACTCGATCTCGTTCGCGGGCGGACGGCTCTACCACCGGACGGCGCGCGAACTGTTGTGCATCGGTGCAACCTCTGCGCGATGACCGCTGCCCTCGAACGGGCAAAGCCCACGCTGCACGACTTGGGCGGATGCGAAGCAACAGTGGGGTATCCTGCTGCTGTGCTTCGCAACGTCGAGTGGCTCCGAACCCTGTGCGCCGTGACGCGGCTCGGCGTCCTCGTGTGCGTCGCGGCCACGGTCGCGTCCGGTCTCGCCGCTAGCGTCAAGGCGCAGACGCTGAGCTACAGTCGCGACGTTCGTCCGATCTTGTCGCAACACTGTTTTCGATGTCACGGTCCGGACGAGGCGACGCGCGAGGCGGAGCTGCGCCTCGACAGGCCTGGCCGAGCTGCGACAGCGCCGATCGTCGAGCGGATCACGTCGCGAGATCCTCACGAGATCATGCCGCCGCCGTCGGCGCAGAAGCCGCTGAGTCCGCAGCAGATCGAAGTCTTGACGACCTGGATCGCCGAGGGCGCGACCTACGAGAAGCACTGGGCCTTCGTGCCACCGCGCCGACCGGCGCTGCCGGACAACGAAGCGCGCCACCCGATCGATCGCTTCGTTCGCGCTCGCCTCGCGGGCTCAGGACTCACGCGCGCGCCCGAAGCCGACAAGTGGACGCTCGTGCGTCGCGTCTACCTGGACTTGATCGGACTGCCGCCGACCATCGAAGAGGTCGACCGCTTCGTCGCGGACTCTTCCAAGGGTGCCTATGAGCGACTCGTCGACCGCTTGCTCGCATCGCCGCGCTACGGCGAACGTTGGGCGCGACGTTGGCTCGACCTGGCACGCTACGCCGACACCAACGGTTACGAGAAGGACCGCGATCGCAGCATCTGGCCGTATCGAGACTGGGTCATCCGCGCGCTCAACGACGACATGCCGTATGACCGCTTCGCGATCGAGCAGATCGCTGGCGACATGCTGCAAGGCGCGACGCAGAGCCAGGTCATCGCGACTGGCTTTCTCCGCAACACGATGTTGAACGAGGAGGGCGGCATCGATCCCCTCGAGTTTCGCTTCCACGCGATGACCGATCGTGTTGCGACGACGGGGACTGCGCTTCTCGGGTTGACGGTGGCGTGCGCGCAGTGCCACACGCACAAGTTCGATCCCATCACGCACCGAGAGTACTACGGGCTGATGGCGTTCTTGAACAACGCCGACGAGCCGGATTTCTTCGCCCTGAACGAGCGGGAAGAGAAGCGCTACGAGGCGCGGCTCGCCGAAGCGGATGCCGAGCTCGCGCAACTCGCGAGCAAGTGGCCGGCGAGTGCTCCTCCGCTCGAACAGAGTTTCGACGCATGGTTGACGGAGCGACACGAGCTCGCGTCGCGTTGGACGACGCTCATCGCGAGCGCCGCGACTTCGAACTCGCCGAAGCTCGTCGTCGCTGCGAACGGTGTGGTCGATGTTCATGGCGACACGACCAAACACGATGTCTACCGACTCGCCTTTGCACCGCTGGGTCACGAGGTGCGCGCGCTTCGACTCGAGGTCTTGCCGGATGATCGGCTGCCGAGTCGTGGCCCGGGGATGACGTTCTACGAGGGGCGCAAGGGCGACTTCTACCTCTCGGAGTTCGAGCTGCGTACGGCCTCCGGACCCGCCGTGATCGCGGCTGCGAGCGAGACGCACGCCGGCGACAAGTTCGGCCACGCGGTGAGCGCGCAGTTGACGCTCGACGGCGATCTGCAAACCGGCTGGGCGATCGACGGGCGGATCGGCGAGCGGCACGTCGCGATCTACGAGCTCGAGACGCCGCTTCCTGCGAATACGGCGATGGAGCTCACGATGCACTTCGGGCGCCACTTCGCGAGTTCGCTCGGTCGCTTTCGCATTTCCGCGACGGCTGAGCTGCGCGGGGATGCGAAGACGGCGTTGGGAGAAGATGTCGACGCCCTGCTGGCGGTTCCTCGCGAGGAGCTGACGGAGCAGCAACGCGCGCGCTTGCGCGAGCACTTCTTGCTGCAAGCGCCGCTCGTCAAGCCGCACGCGGATCGCATTCGCGCGCTGCGACGTCCGCCCGATCGCGTCACGACCCTCGTGATGCGCGAGCGTCCGGCGCAGCATCCGCGAGCGACGCATCGGCACCACCGCGGGGACTTCCTGGATCCGAAGGAGCGCGTCGAGCCGAGCGTGCCCGCCGTCTTGCACGGTTTTCCGTCCGATGCCGCGCGCGATCGACTCGGCTTCGCGCATTGGTTGGTCGCGCCGGAGAACCCACTCGCGGCGCGCGTCGTCGTCAATCGACACTGGGCGGCGTTCTTCGGCGAGGGCATCGTACGCACCCTCGACGACTTCGGTGCGCAGGGCGAGCTGCCGAGTCATCCGCAGTTGCTCGACTGGCTGGCGGTCGAGTTCGTCGAGCGCGGCTGGTCGATCAAAGCGCTGCACGAGCTCATCGTGACGAGCCAGACGTATCGTCAGGCTTCGGTGATCCAGCCCGAGCACCTGCGACTGGATCCTCAGAACCGCTTGCTCGCGCGTGCGCCGCGCTTCCGCCTCGATGCCGAGGTCCTACGTGACGCGGCGTTGCTCGCGGCCGGTGTCTTGTCGGACAAGATGTACGGGCCGCCTGTGAGACCGCCGCAGCCCGACGGCGTGACCGAGGTCGCGTGGGGAAGCCCGAAGTGGAAGGCGAGCGAAGGCGAGGATCGCTTCCGTCGCTCGATCTACACGTTCCAGAAGCGCACGGCACCCTTTGCGCTGTTCCAGGCCTTTGATGCACCGAGCGGCGAGGCTTGCATCGCGCGCCGCGAGAAGTCGAACACGCCGCTGCAGGCCCTGTCGCTGCTGAACGATCCGATGATGCTCGAGCTCGCGCAGAGCTTCGGCAGCCGCATTGCGCGTGAGTGCGACGAAGTACCGTCTGCGCAAGCTCGCGACGACGCAGCTGACGAAGCCCGAGTCGAGGGCCTGCGTCGCGCGTTTCGATGTGTCCTCACGCGCAGTCCGACGCAAGGTGAAGTCGAAGCGCTCATGGGCTTTTTCCGGACCTCTTACGAGCGCTTCCTTCGAGACGACGTCGCGGCGCGCGCAGTCGCTGGTCCAGGTGAGGGCAGCGCAGCGCTTAGAGCCGCTTGGACGGCGGTCGCGCGAGTGCTCTTCAGTCTCGACGAGGCCGTCACGCGAATCTGATCATGGTGCAACTAGGCGAACGACAGCACGTCTCGCGCCGCCACTTCCTCTCGGATTGCGGCGTCGGCCTCGGCAAGATCGCGGCCGCGGGGCTCCTCACGGATGGGCTACGAGCAGGTGGCGGGGTCGCGGACTCGCAGCGCGGGCCCAAAGAGCCGCAGTTCCCGGCGCGTGCCAAGGCGGTCATCCATCTCTTCATGGCTGGAGCACCGAGTCAACTCGAGCTCTTCGATCCGAAGCCGGAGCTCACGCGACTCGAGGGCAAGCCGCTGCCGGCGTCCATCATCGGCGATCAACGCTATGCCTTCATCCAGCCGGATGCGGCTGTGCTCGGACCTCGCTTCGCGTTTGCCAAGCACGGTGCGTCGGGCATCGAGCTCGGCGAGCCGCTGCCCTACCTCGCCAAGGTCGTGGACAAGCTCTGTTTCGTGCGCTCGATGCACACCGATCAGTTCAACCACGCGCCCGCGCAGCTGCTGATGAACACGGGCTTCCAGCAGCCGGGTCGGCCGAGCCTCGGTTCTTGGGCGATCTATGGTCTTGGTGCCGAAACGAGCCAGCTTCCTGCCTTCGTCGTCATGAGCACGGGCAGCGGCCTCAGTGGCGGAACGGCACTGTGGTCGAGTGGCTTCTTGCCGAAGCAGTACGCGGGGGTGCGGTTTCGGAACGGACGCGATCCCATCCTCAATGTCGCGACGCCGACGGGAATCAGCGATGCCTTGCAGTCGGAGACGTTTTCCCTCGTCGCTCGGCTCAATCAACAGCGTCGAGAAGTCGTCGGCGATCCGGAGATCGATGCGCGCATCCAAGCCTTCGAAATGGCTGCGAGACTCCAGGTATCGGCACCCGAGCTGATGGATCTGCGAAGCGAGAGCAAGGAGACGCTCGCGCTCTACGGCTGCGATCCAGATCGTCCGTCCTTCGCGCGCGCGTGCCTGCTCGCGAGGCGCATGGTCGAGCGTGGAGTGCGCTTCATCAACATCTTCCACGAGGGTTGGGACGCGCACTCGGACGTCGCGGGCTACGTGACCCACAACTGTGGCGCGACCGACCAGGGCTCGGCCGCACTTGTCGCCGATCTTGCGCGCCGCGGATTGCTCGACGAGACCCTCGTGATCTGGGGGGGCGAGTTCGGGCGCACGCCGATGGTCGAGACCAATCCGGCGCTCGGACGCAGTGCGGGCCGCGATCACCATCCGCAGGCCTTCACGATCTGGATGGCCGGCGGCGGCATGCGTCAAGGGATTACGTATGGCGCGACCGACGACTTCGGGTTTCACATCGTCGACAAGCCTGTTCACATCTACGACTTGCAGGCGACGATCTTGCACGCGCTCGGCTTCGATCACGAGCGGCTCACCTACCGGGCGGCCGGGCGCGACTTTCGCTTGACCGACGTGCACGGCAAGGTCGTGCACGAGTTGCTCGCTTAGCACTGCTTTGTCGGGTTCTCGCGGCCACTCTCTCAGGTGAAGCTGCCTGAACGCTGGTCGCGGACCTTCCGTGTTGTCCCTTCCCTCTGCTCGAGCTCCGAGAAGCGCGGGGGCGGACCTGCCGCCGGCTCTCGTCACCCTCGCGCCGGTCGCCCTGAAGGCGACCGACCGACGCGAGGGCGACGAGAGGCGCGGGGCAGGTGGGAGGGGCCGTCCTATTGGGTGGTGCCTGTGCGCAGGCGTTGGTCCGTGCTGCAAACGTGGAGCGCGCAGCGGAACGGACGACTGCGTGGATCGCGGCGCGCTTCGACTCGCGGCCTTGCGCGAGCCTGTCGTGTGGGCGTTCGATTTCTGATTCGGCAGATGTGCATCGCGATAAGGCGCTCGATGTCGGGTGCAGACCGGTTCCATAGCTGACAGTTCAGACCGACCACATGACTGACTCTGCCCAACTTCATTTCGGGTGCAGTAGAGACAGGTACGCGTCCACGAGCCCGACTCCGCCGGCGGGATCCGGCGTGTGCTCGTCTTCGAGGCGCCAGAAATACGAAGCACCGGCTGGCACGCCGCCACACCGACTCGCGAACGAAAAATCGCGCACGCCCGACGCTATAAACGTGCTAACGCGTTGCACGCCTGCAATCGGTGCCGCATGAGCTTCACGTCGAAGCCTTGGCTCGCCTGCAGAATGAACGTCGTCTGGATCGACGCGCACCGCAGCGTGTTCATGGCGACGACTTCGGCATCTCGAACACGCCGATGCGTCCGAGCTTCCTCCAGCCGACGCGCAAGAGCCACGTTCGCGGGGCCTCGACCGGCACTTCGAACTCGTCGACGCCGTTCACTTTGAGCTTCTCGCGCCAACCCGAGAAGCACCACCCCGACGCGTACGCGTCGAGTGCGCCGCGCACGTCTCTTCCGTGCCTCCAGGCGTTCTTGAGCACGTAGACGATCGCGTTGCGCACGCGCCGCGGGCTATCGAGGATCGAAGCGTGGTAGCGATCGCCGAAGACCTTGCCCTTTCGTCCCCAGGAGCGATTGAGCGTCTGCGCCATGCGAATCGCGAGCGCTTGCATGCCGCGTGAGAGTGCGGTCGTGCTCTCCGCCTCGACGATCAGGTGCACGTGATTGGTCTGGATCGAGTAGTGCACGATGCGAAAGCCGCGACGAGGCTTCATCGCGCAGAACACCGCTCGCAACGACCCTTCGGTGCGCGAAGTCCGCAACGACGGCAGGCCAGCGGCGATGCGCATCGTGACGTGAACGGGGAAGCGCTTCGTGAGCTTCGTGCGAGCTGCGTGTGAGACCCCCGCGCGTTCGCCCTTCGGCTTGCGTCCGGCGCCGCGTCGCTTTCCGCCGCGGCCTGGCCCGAACAGCATGCCCTGCACTCCGCGCTTCTTCGTTCGAGATGTCATCCAGAGCTCCTTGATCACTACCGCGAACCGGGACGGCTAACTACGCAGTTTTGAATCGGCACATATGGCTTAGGCGAAGCTAACGCCTATCGCTGAGAATGCAACGATCGAATGCGTTTCCTTGGATTTCGGCTTACGTTCTCAAGACCGCCTGGAAGCACGGAAGAGAAGTGCGCGGCGCACTCGACCAATACGCGTCGGCTGAAGGAAGCACGGACGAATCGGCGTGTTCGAGATGCCGCAGTCGTCGCCAGCCGAGAGACGCCGCCCGGAAACAAATCGTCCGAAGCCTGCGCATAGGCGCCTACCACTAGGACGGCCCCTCCCACCTGCCCCGCGCTTCTCGGAGCTCGAGCAGAGGGAAGGGACAGCACGAAATGTCCGCAACGAGCGTTCAGGCCGCTTCGCGACGCGTGACCGACTTTCTCAACGCGCCGCGCGCCGCGTCGTCAGGCGAGGATGCCTTGCACAACGCGCGCAGGCTCCACGCCAGTCAGCCGCTGATCGAGCCCCTGGAACGGAAACACGAGTCGCTCGTGGTCGACGCCAAGGATGTGCAGGATCGTCGCGTGCATGTCCCGTACATGGACCGGATCCCGAACGATGTTGTAGCTGAAGTCGTCAGTCTCGCCGTAGGCGATGCCGCCCTTCGTGCCGCCGCCGGCGACCCAGGCCGAAAAGCAGCGCGGATGGTGGTCGCGTCCGTAGTTGTCGAGCTCGAGCGTTCCCTGACCGTAGACCGTGCGGCCGAACTCGCCGGAGAAAACAATGAGCGTGTCGTCGAGGAGGCCGCGGCGTTTGAGGTCGACGATGAGCGCCGCCGCGGGCTGATCGACGTCGTAGCACTGACCGGGCAGCTGCTTCGGCAAGATCGAATGATGGTCCCAGCCGCGGTGGAAGATCTGCACGAAGCGCACATCGCGTTCGATGAGGCGGCGCGCGAGCAAACAGTTGCGCGCGAAGGACCCGATCTTCTCGACTTCCGGTCCGTAGAGGGCGCGGATGCTCGCCGGTTCGTCGCTGAGGTCGGTTGCTTCCGGAACCGACATCTGCATGCGATAGGCCATCTCTTGCTGCGCGATCGTCGTGCGGATCTCGGGATCGCCGATCGCTGTGTGGTGCTTGCCGTTGAGCGTGGCGAGTGCGTCGAGCATACGACGGCGCACGGCGCGGTCGATGCCTTCAGGGTTCGAGAGGAAGAGCACGGGATCACCCGAGGACTGAAAGGCGACGCCCTGGTGTCTCGACGGCAGGAAGCCGCTGCCCCACATGCGACTGTAGAGGCCTTGGACGTTGCGGGTCCCGCCCGTCCAGAACGCGCTCGTCAGGACGACGAAGTCGGGCAGATCTCGGTTGAGTGAGCCGAGTCCATAACTGAGCCACGCGCCCATGCTCGCCTTGCCCGGGATCTCGGAGCCCGTGCACCAGAATGTCTTGCCGGGATCATGGTTGATTGCATTCGTGTGCATCGAGCGGATGACGCAGATGTCATCGGCGACGCTGGCGAGGTGCGGAAACAGCTCGCTCCACCAGACGCCGTTCTCGCCGCGCTGCTCGAAGCGATACATCGATGGCGCGACGCGTTGCTCCTTGCCGCGCGTCATCGCCGTGACGCGCTGGCCCATGCTCACACTCGGTGGGAGTGGTTCACGAAAGCGCTTCGCGAGCTGCGGCTTGTAGTCGAAGGTGTCGAGTTGACTCGGCGCACCCGCCATGAAGAGGAAGATCACGCGCTTGGCGCGCGGCGCTCTCGTGATCGGTAACGCCGCACCGAGCGGTCGACCGAGCAGGGAGCCGAGCACCGGCACGCCGAGCCCCATACCGGTGTTCCACAAGAAGCGACGTCGGTCCAGCAGTCGTTCGTGGTCGTCGAGGACATCGCCCATCGCCTCAGCCCTTGGTTCTCGTGATGTCGAGGTTGTAGATCGTACTCGCGATCACGATCCAAGACGCGAGACGCGCGTGCGAAACCTCGCTCGGAAGCTGCGGTGGGCAGAGTGATCGCGCCAAGTCCGGCTGCTCGGAGTATCGCCGCTGCAGATCTTCGAGCAGCGTCATCAGCGTCGTGCTCTCCCCTGTATCCGGCATGCACGACGTGATCGTCTCGTAGAGCCAAGCCATGCAGTCTTCGGTGCGCGATTCCGAATGCAACCCGATTGCCTTCGTCGCGATGGCGCGTGCTGCATCGAGGCTCTGGTGCTCGTTGAAGAGCAGCAAGGCCTGCATCGGCGTGTTCGTGCGTTCGCGTCGCGCGATGCAAGACTCGCGCGTCGGTGCATCGAAGAGCGTCATCTGCGGAGGTGGGAGACCGCGCTTCCAGAACGTATAGACACTGCGGCGATAGACAGCGTCGCCCGCGTCGGCTTCGTGTGTCCGCGGATACGAATCGGGGAGCGTGACAGCCTTCCAAAGGCCTGCGGGCTGCGGTGGCTTCACGCTCTTGCCGAACATCGCCCTATTGAGCAAGCCGCTCGTCATGAGCGCGGCGTCACGAATCATCTCGGCATCGAGGCGGAAGCGAGGGCCGCGCGCGAGCAGGCGATTCTCGGGATCGCGTCGGTAGGCGTCTGGCGTGGCGACCGAGGACTGCCGGTAGGTCTGCGAGAGAACGATGCGCCTGACGAGCGCCTTGACGTCCCATCCCGAATCGACGAAGGACACGGCCAGATGATCGAGCAACTCGGGATGACTCGGCCATTCCCCCTGCGTCCCGAGGTCTTCCGCAGTCTTGACCAGGCCGACTCCGAAGAACTGTTGCCAGACGCGATTGACGAATGCCCGCGCCGTCAGCGGATGCTGTGGTGAGACCAACCAGCGGGCGAGATCCATGCGCGTCGGGACGCCCTCGCTGGGCGGCAGCGGTGGTAGGAAGGCGGGCGTGTTGCGTGCGACTTCGGCGCCGGGCTTGTCGTACTGACCGCGAATGAGGATGTGCGCGAGTCGTGGCTCGCTTCGCTCCTTCATGATCATCGCAGCCGGGACCAGCGTGAGAATTCGATCGCGCTCTTGCTGCAGCTTCTTCAAGCGAGTCGCTGTGGCCTCGCGAAGCGCAGTGAGCTCCGCGCGCGAAGCCTCCGTGTCGCGCTCGTGTACGAGCAAGGCGAGCTTGCAGCCTTCCACGAAGCCTGCGTCGGCGATGCGCGCGAGTTCCGATCTCTGCTCGTCCGAAGGGAAGCTCAGGTAGGGCTTCTGCACGCCGCGCAGAAAGTCCGGCCCGCTGCGCCCACCGGTCTCCGGCGCGCCGTCGAGGTTGTTGAAAAAGGCGTAGAGGCCGAAGAACTCGCGCTGCTCGATCGGATCGAACTTGTGATCGTGACAAACCGCGCACTGCACAGTCAACCCGAGAAAGGCCGTGCCAAACGCAGTCACGCGATCGACCACGTTGCGCGCGAAGCTCTCCTCAGGCAGGGCCGTCCCGACGTCGATGATCAAATGCAATCGATGGAAGCCCGATGCGATGCGCTGCTCGTCGCTTGCATCTGGATGAAGATCACCGGCGACCTGGTCGACGACGAAGCGGTCGTACGGCACGTTGTCCTGGAACGCCCGGATGACCCAGTCGCGGTACGGACTCATGTCGCGAAAGTGGTCGTGGTGGATGCCGTTGGTGTCGGCAAAGCGCACGAGGTCGAGCCAGTAGCGCGCCATGTGTTCCCCGTACTGCGGTCGCTCGAGCAGCCGGTCGACGAGGGACGCGTAGGCGTCCAGCGAGGTGTCGGTCAAGAAGGCACGGATCTCTTCGCGCGTCGGCGGCAAGCCCGTCAGATCGAAGCTCACGCGGCGGATGAGAGTCCGTCGATCCGCCGGCGCGCTGGGTGCGAGCTCGTGCTCGCGCAATTCGCGCAGCACGAAGCGGTCGATCGGGTCGGTCCACGCCGGGTAGTCTTCGCGCAGGTCCGGGAGTGCCGGCGCGCGCGGCGTCACGAAGGACCAGTGCTGTCGATAGGCGGCGCCTTCCGCGATCCAGCGTCGTAGCGTCTCGACTTCGCCGGTGTCGAGTCGCTCCTTGTGGGAGTCCGCCGGCGGCATCGCCTTCTCCGGATCGTCGGTCGTGACGCGCTCGAAGACGGCGCTCGCCGTGGGATCGCCTGGCCGAATGGCCGCCTTGCCCTTCCGGCTGCGATAGGCACCGTCCGCGCCATCGGGACGATCGAGTCGCAGCTTCGCCTTCCGCTCCTGAGCGTCGGGCCCATGACAGGGAAAGCAGCGTTCAGCGAGCAGCGGTTGCACGTCACGGTCGAAGCGGACGGGCGCAGCCGGCGCGTTGTGTTGGAATCGCGCCGCGGCTGTGAGTGATGGCGAGAGGCAGCTGAGGAGGCTGAAGAGCAGGATCACGCGAGACACGAGCGCGAGCCTAGCACGACTTGGTTCCCGGCGGTGTTCGAGGATCTTCCGGACCATGCTGGGCTGCTCGAGGAAAGCGAGGATCTTGCGTGGTCCGCGGCCGTGTCCAGCGGGTCCAACGCACTGGAGCCGTAGAGATTCGTTTCCTGCCTTGTCCACTTGGGCTTCGACGCGGTCATTCCATTGCGTGCGCCACGCTCCGTGGCCTTCGCAACGACCTCAGAAAAGCAAGCCCTGCGAAACGCAGGCAAGGACCTGGCATGGAAGCCCTCCAACTCCGCAAGTCGCTCACGACCTTCGACTCCTTCCACCGCACTTCCGGTCACCGCTCCCTCGGCGCCAGCCTCTCGGGCAGGTCTGCAGCCTTCCTCGTGTCCCTGCTCGCCTTGACGGCCTCAGGCAAGGCTCAAAAGACGAGTTGCCCGGACAGCATCGTGACGAACGGGACCTTCGCGACCGGCCTGGTTCCGGGATCGATGCCGAGCGGCAGCGTTGCCAATTGGTCGCTCTTGACGGCTTCACCGCAAGTCGTGACCGATACCTGCAGCGGCGCGCCCGGCGCCATCCAGATGTGGGGCAACAACGTCGTCGGCGAGTCGATCCAGCAGACCTTGTCGATGCCGATCGTCGGCGGCCAGACCTACCGCGTCTCGCTCTGCTATCGCTGGCTCGACAACAGCAACCCGGTGTTGCCCAAGTTCGTCAAGTTCCGCGTATGCGCCTCGAGCACGAGCCCTTCGGCCTATCCACCAACTGCGAGCTATGACGTCATCGGCGTAACGCCGACGACGTCCTCGACCGCTTGGATCTACTACAGCTTCCCCGACTGGAAGGCGCCGCAGAACGCGACGCATTTGACGATCAACCCCGAGAACGGCTCGGTCGTGAACGACGGAAACTTCGTGTCGTGGGGCCAAGTCGACGACATCTGCGTGCGCCACGTTCCGTGCCCGGGCGGCATCGTCGCGAACGGGGACATGTCGAGCGGCCTCGTGCCGGGGTCGATGCCGAGCGGTAGCCTCGCCAACTGGTCGCTCTTGACGGCATCGCCGCAAGTCGTGACCGATACCTGCAGCGGTGCCCCCGGGGCCATCCAGATGTGGGGTAACAACGTCGTCGGCGAGTCCGTTCAACAACAATTGCTAACGCCCATCGTCAAGGGTCGCAAGTATCGCATCACGGTCTGCTACCGCTGGCTCGACAACAACAACCCCGTCTTGCCGAAGCAAGTCCAGTTCCGCCTCTGCGCGTCGGGAGCCGCGCCGTCGACCTACCCGCCGACTTCGTCCTATGACGTCATCGGCGTGACGCCGATGACGACGCTCACGACCTGGACCAGCTACACCTTCGCGGATTGGACGGCACCGAACAACGCGAGCTATCTGACGCTCAACCCCGAGAACGGCCTCAGCACGAACCATGGGGACTACGTCTCGTGGGGACAGGTCGACGACATCTGTATCCGCGAAGTGCGCTTCTGCCCGGGCACGGTCGTCGCGAACGGTGAACTGTCGACGGGGCTCGTGCCGGGCTCGATGCCGAGTGGTAGCGTCGCCAACTGGTCGCTCTTGACGGCTTCGCCGCAAGTCGTGACGGATACCTGCAGCGGTGCGGCCGGGGCCATCCAGATGTGGGGTAACAACGTCGTCGGCGAGTCCGTTCAACAACAATTGCTGACGCCCATCGTCAAGGGTCGCAAGTATCGGATCACGGTCTGCTACCGCTGGCTCGACAACAACAACCCCGTCTTGCCGAAGCAAGTCCAGTTCCGCCTCTGCGCGTCGGGAGCCGCGCCGTCGACCTACCCGCCGACTTCGTCCTATGACGTCATCGGCGTGACACCGATGACGACGCTCACGACTTGGACCAGCTACACCTTCCCGGTTTGGACGGCGCCAAACGACGCGAACTACTTGACGATCAATCCCGAGAACGGCCTCAACACGAACCACGGTGATTACGTCTCGTGGGGACAGGTCGACGACATCTGTGTGCAAGACATCGCTCGCGCCGCGACGGCCACACCCTACGGCTGCGGCTGCCGGCTCAACCAGGTGGCCTCAGCGCCCATCCTCGGTCGTTCGATGACGCTCACTGTGTCGGGCATTCCGTCGGACAGCCCAGTCGGCTTCCAGTTCCTCGGCGACGTCCTCGCTACGGGCTTGCCGCTCGACAAGATCGGCATGCATGGCTGCTGGCTCTACGCGACCTCGATCTTCACCCTGCCCTTCGCTGTCACGGGCTCGACGACCGAGATCGAAGTGCCGCTGCCGAATGACGCGAACCTCATGGGGCTCGTCGTCGGCATGCAGGGCTTGGCCTTGTCGCCGTCGTCGAACGCCTTCGGATTGGTCGCTTCGAACGGCGTCGAACTCCGACTCGGGCAGTGACGCACCGACGGCGCTCAGCGCAGCGGTGCCACCGGCTCAGAGGTCGAGGATCTCACCCAGACGGACCAGCACCGAGTCGATCGCCGACTCGACTTCCGGCAACGCCACCTCGGCGTAGTACCACCCCTGCCATCGGGTCAGGCGGGCGTGCGCCATGTAATCGGCGTCCTTGCGGAGGCGGATCAGGTCCTCCGACTTGACGGGGAACAGGTCGCCAGGGCGACCCCAGGGGCCACCGAGGCGGGACATCTTCTCCAGTCCCTGGCCAATCAGGTCGAACACGGCTTGCTTCTCCTCCTCGCTGTCGCGGAGCGCGCCCTGAAACGAGATCAAGCGTTGGCGTAGCGTTCGATCTCGAATCAGACCCAGGTCTCCGGACGCGATCAGCGCGTCCAACGACCCCGTGACCGGATCGAACGTCCAGTTGGAAAAGGTCGGTGGGACGTAGTCGTACACGGAGTCGGGAGGCATGCTCGCGATCGCGTCGTCGGACAGGGACGCCAGCTCATGGAACCGAGCGATGAAGAGTTCCGAGTAGCCACGGATGCGCTGGATCTCGGCCTTGTTGACCGCGAAGTCTTCCCGCAGGTCTTCGAGAACGAGCCGTTCTCTCGCCCGCGCGCCGCGGTCGGCCCACCACGTGTTGATGCCCACGGCCGTCAACACGCCGAGTACCACGATGAGATATTCGGCGCCGAACCACCGGAGCTTCGGGCGCCAGTCCCACTGCCTCGGTGATGCGACTGGCCGATCTGAGGGCGCGGGCAGGGGCACCGAGACGGGTGGAGTGGGGGTGTCGCTCATCGGTTCAGATCGGCCTCGAGTTCGCGTGGGATTCGACCTTGGCCTCGCGATCGCAGAAGATCAATCTCCACTCGAAGTGTCCCGGGAATCGTTTCGCATGCGCTCCGAACTGCAAGGCCTTCTGCTCGCCCTGGCATCGGTCGTTGTCTCTTGTTCGCTCGGGCATCGTTCCGACGTGGACGATGGACTCGCGGCGAAGCCGCCGAACATCGTCTTCATCATGATCGATGATCTGGGCTGGAAAGACATCCATGCGCAGGGCAACGACGACTTCGTCACCCCCAACCTCGATCGTTTCGCAAAAGAGAGCACGAGGTTCACGGACTTCTACGCGGCCGCGCCCGTCTGCTCGCCGACGCGCGCGGCGTGCATCACGGGTCTCGCGCCCGCGCGACTCGCGGTCACGAACCACATCCCGGACCGATGGAGTTTCTACGATGCTCGCTCGGGCCGCGCTTCGAACGTGGGGGCGCCGCTTGGGCGGACGTGGGGGCCCGGCAAGTCGCGCAACGTGCTCGACAAGAAGTACACGACGATCGCGACGCACTTGAAAGCAGCCGGATACCGCACCGGATTCATCGGAAAGTGGCATCTCGCCGGCGCCGATTGGAGGACGACGAACACGGCGCTCTTTCCCGAGAGCTACGGCTTCGATGTCAACGTCGCCGGGAACGCGATGGGTGGGCCTGGCAGTTTCTACGGCCCGATCGACATGCCCAACTACAAGAAGGGGAAGGCCGGTGACTATCTACCCGACATGCTCGCTCGAGAGGCCGTCGACTTCCTCGGGACCGCGCGCGACGATGCGCGTCCGTTCTTGCTCTGCTTGTGGACCTACACCGTCCACTATCCGATCCAGGCGACGCAGGAGCTCTACGCCCGCTACAGCGACGAGCGCAACGCCGACGGTTCGATCAAGGAGCCCGACATGCCGACACGGTACCGCGCGATGGTGGAAGGCATGGACCGTGCGGTCGGGCGCGTCCTCGACGCGCTCGATGCCATGAAGCTCGCCTCGAACACGCTCGTCGTCTTCACCTCCGACAACGGGCAGATGCCCGGCGCATCGCGTGCCGACCCGTTGCGCGGGGCCAAGGGCTATCTCCATGAAGGGGGTATTCGCGTGCCGATGATGATGCGTTGGCCGGGTCGCATCCGGAGCGGTGCCGTCGAGGCAACGCCCGCGATTTCGATGGACTTCGCGCCGACCTTCCTCGAGGCCGCCGGGATCGAATACTCCGGCGAGGACTTCGATGGCGAGAGTCTGCTGCCGCTCGTCTGCGGTACCGGGACCCTGTCACGCGACGCGATCTATCTGCACTACCCGCATTACTGCTATCACGGCAAGAACGACATGGGATCCGTGATCCGTTCGGGGCGCTACAAGTACATCCATCATTACGACAACGACGATCACGAACTCTACGATCTCGTGGCGGATCTCGGCGAGCGCGAGAACCTCTACGCGCGGGAGCCGATGCGGTCGAACGATCTGAGGAGCAAGCTCATGGCATGGTTGCGGTCGATGGATGCCGAGTTCCCGCGGCCCTACGCCGACATTCCGGCAAGCGAACTCCCGGGCCAGAAACGTGGCACCAAGTGATCGCACGACGAAGCATGCTGCAGCACCGAACGCCGATCGAAATCGAGAAGCTTCCTCGCGTCGACGAGCGCTGAATTCGCGAAGTAGCGATCGACTATTCGACTGTGTCGACGAGGGCGTCGACGAGGCGCGGCACCTCGCCTACGGGCGTCGAGCACAACGCAACGCGCACGGCGCCTGCCATTGGCACGACGAAGACGCCGAGTTCACGAAGTCTGCTCGCGACCGCTTGCGCCTCCTGAGAGAACACGGACACGAAGAAACCGCCCTCGTAGCGCGGATAGCGGAGTTGCGAGCCATGGCTCGCCGTCCGGAAGGCCGCCACGCGCTCCATCAGAGTCGCGACGGCCTCCGCGCGTTCGCCACGCACGCGGTCGCGTGCCGCGGGATCACCGAGGATGCCGGCAATCGCGAGGAGTCCTCGGCGGTTGCAGTTGGACCAGGTTCCTCGACACGCGAAGGACAAGGCATCGTGAGCCTTGCGAAGAAACTCGTCGTCGCGGTGCACGGCGACGAGCGCGCCGATGCGCGCTCCGTATTGCAGGAACGACTTCGAGCCGCTCCAGGCCACGAGTAGGAGGGCATCCTCGAGTTCGTTGCGGACGTCCTCGAGCCAGTCCTCGCGATCGTCGGCCGCGAAGCGCGCGTAGGCGTAGTCGATCATCAGGCTCACGGGAGCACGGCGTCCCGCTTCCGCGGTGATCGATGCCACGTCGCGCCACTCGTCTCGATCGAGCGAGTAACCGGTCGGGTTGTTGCACGGAAAGTTCAAGATCGCCAGCGCACGACCCTGCTCGGCGATGCACGCTGCAAGTCCCCGCTCGTAGGACTCCAAGTCGAAGCGGCCGTCGGCCGCGAACATGCGAAAGGTCGACAAGCGTCGGTCGGCGTGCGAGGCCATCGTCGCGTACGGCCCCCAGTGGAACTCGGGCACGACGGCAGCCTGCCCGCGCTCGAGGAACGTCGTCAGCGCGAGGTGCAACGCGCCGCTGCCGCCCGGCGTCGCAACCGCGAGACTCGAGTCGATCCATGGCGATGCGCGAAGCAAATCCGAGCGTACGGCGCGCGTGAAGGGCTCGTCGCCCGCGATCGGTGCATAGGCGGCCGCAACCTCGGCGGGTACCTCGTTCATCGCACGCACGACCGAGGGCAACACGAAGAGCGAGCCGTCGTCCCGAAGTAGCGTGCCCAGCGTCGCATTGAGGATCGACTCGCCGGCGGCCCTCCGACGCTGTGCCTCGGCGTTGAGGGCGAAGATCGGATCGTTACCACCGCCGGCTCCGCCAGCGAGAAACTCGTGCACCATGGATCGTGACGTTAGCAGCGCGTTGTAAAAGTCGGGCACGCGTCGAGTGCGTGATTTCGCCGTCTCGGTGGCTACCGGAAATGCAGGCGAATCGGCGATTCGCCGAGGCTTTCGGTAGCTGCCGAGGCGGTGAAGGCGCGTGCCCTCCGCTCGAGCTCCGAGAGGCGAGGGGCAGGTGGGAGGGACCGTCCAAAGTGATGGTTAGAGACCGAGAGCGTAGGTCCGGCGAAGTCTATTCGATCGTTGCATTCTCAGTGATGCGCGGTAGCGTGGTCAAAGCTACATCTGCCGATTCAAACACGCGTCGGTAGCCGTTCCGATTCGCGGCGGCGATCAAGGAGCGCTGGATGAGATCTCGAACGAAGAAGCGCGGAGTACAGGGAATGCTGTTCGGGCCAGGCCGCGGCGGAAAGCGACTCGGCGCCGGTCGCAAGCCGAAGGGCGAACGCGCGGGCGTCTCCCACGCAGCTCGCGTGAAGCTCGCGAAGCGCTTTCCCGTTCACGTCACGATGCGCATCGCCGATGGTCTGCCGTCGTTGCGGAAGCCGCACACCGAAGAGTCGTTGCGCGCGGTGTTCTGCGCGATGAAACCTCGCCGTGGCTTTCGCATCGTGCACTACTCGATCCAGACCAATCACGTGCACCTGATCGTCGAGGCGGAGAGCACGACCGCACTCTCGCGAGGCATGCAGGCGCTCGCGATCCGCATGGCGCAGACGCTCAATCGCGACTGGGCACGAAAGGGCAAGGTCTTCGGCGATCGCTATCACGCTTCGATCCTCGATAGCCCGCGGCGCGTGCGCAACGCGATCCTCTACGTGCTCAAGAACGCCTGGAAGCACGGAAGAAACGTACGCGGCGCTCTCGACGCGTACGCGTCGGGGTGGTGTTTCCAGGGTTGGCGCGAGAAGGTCAAGGTGAACGGAGTCGACGAGTTCGAAGTGCCGGTGGAGGCCCCACGAACCTGGCTCTTGCGCATCGGTTGGAAGAAGCATGGTCGCATCGGCATCTACGAGATACCGAGGTCGTCGCCATGAAGACACTGCGGTAGCGCGTCGATCCAAAGGGCGCTCGATACGCAGGTGCATCGAACCTTCCTCGTCCTCGCTGACGCTGGGAAAGCGCGTAGCGCTCTGGATCCTTCGGCGGAGCCGGGCTCGTGGCCGCGCGACCGTCCCGCCGGTCCTCCGTCAGCTATGGAACAGGTCTGCACCCCCCACGTCGAGAGCCCGATTCGGAACGCATATCTGCCGAATCAAAGGTCGAATCGCCAATCGAGAACTCAACGAAGATCGCCATTCGAATCGCGCGTCGACGCGGAGTCGACAAACGCTGTCGTCTGTTCCGCTACGCGCTCCATGTTCGCAGCACGGACCAAAGCCTGCGCAAGGCGCCTACCAAATTGGACGGCCTCTCCCACCTGCCCCGCGCCTCTCGTCGCCCTCGCGTCGGTCGGTCGCCTCTTCTGGGCGACCGGCGCGAGGGTGACGAGAGCCGGCGGCAGGTCCGCCCCCCGCGCTTCTCGGAGCTCGAGCAGAGGGAAGGGACAGCACGGACGCGCCGTGACTAGCGGTCAGGCAGCTTGATCAAGAAGCGGGCAGCGAGAGCCTGACAAAGTAGTGTTAGTGCTCTTTGTGATCGCTTTCGATCTTCGGATCGCCGGCGTCCGCGTGCGGTGCACGGAGGGGGCGCACGTCGATCGCGTACATGCCCCTTCCGTGCGTCGCGATGACGAGCACGTCGTCGCGGGGATGAATGATGAGATCGTGCACGTAGGTGCTCGGGAGCTCGTTTCCGAGCACGTTCCAGGTGCGACTTCCGTCCGTGCTGACGTAGACGCCGAGATCCGTTCCGACGTAGAGCACATCGGCGTCTTTCGGGTCTTCGCGCACGACGTTGACCGGACCGCCGGGGATTCCGTGCGAGATGTCTTCCCAGGTCGTTCCGTCGTCCGTGGAGCGCCAGAGGTATGCGATGAAGTCGTCATTGCGCTTGCCGTTCTGCGCGACGTAGATCGTTCCAGGGGCAAAGCGTGAAGCTTCGATACAGGCCACCCATCGGTGCGGTGCGAGTCCGGTCGTGATCTCGTCCCAGGAGCGCCCGCTATCGAAACTCCGGTGCAGACGCCCGTCGTCGGTCCCGACGTACAGCTGCCCGAAGATCTGCGGCGACTCGGCAATCGCGACGATCGTCTGGTAGGGGATGTCCCCTGACTTGGTCGCGTCGGCGTAGCTGAGATCCGGGCTGATCCGCGTCCACGAGTCTCCGCGGTCCATCGAGCGGAAGAGGTGATTCATCCCGTGATAGACGATGCGCGGGTTGTGCGGGGAGAGGAGGAAGGGCGCCAGCCATTGGCCGCGCAACGGCGCCTCGCCTTTCCGACTCGTCGGCTTGATCGACTTGCGTGCCCCTGTTGCGAGATCGGTGCGCGCGATGCTCCCGTAGAAGCCTTCGGAGTAGAGAGTTCCCGATGTCGTGTCGACCGCGTGTCGCGATGCCTCGCCGCCGGCCGTCGCTTGCCAATCGCTCCCGCGGATGCTGCGACGATCGGCGTCGATGTGAATCGTGCCGCGCCGGCTCCCATGATCCTGGATCGATCCGTAGACGTGAAACGGCGTCTCCATGTCGTAGCCGACGTTGTAGAACTGCACGGCCGGGAGCGTGTCCCGTGATGCGCGCCAGTGCTTGCCGCCGTCGTACGAGATCGCGAGGCCGCCATCGTTGCCATTGATCAAGTAGCTCGGATTGTCCGGATCGATCCAGAGTGCGTGATGGTCGCCGTGCATTCCCCGCAAGGGACGGAAGCTCGCGCCACTGTCGTTCGAGACGTTGAGCGCGAGTCCCATCATGTAGACCGTGTCGGCATCCACGGGGTCGGCCCGCACCTGACCGAAGACCCAGCCGTACGTCGAGCACGCGCGGCGCATGTCGTTGTCGGACTTGCTCGTCCTGCGCCAAGTCGTGCCGTCGTCGTCCGAGCGATAGATCTGGGCGCCTTCGATCGTCTTGGTCGTCTTGCGCCCGTAGGAGTCCGTCGCCGATGTTCCGTCGCCGGTCTCGACTTCCTCGTAGCAGTCGACGAAGGCGTAGAGCGTCGATGGGTGGGCGCGACAGAGATCGATGCCGATGCGGCCACGATGCTCTGCCTTCGGTAGACCCTCGTTGATCGGTTGCCAGCTCTGGCCGGCATCCGTCGTCTTCCAAATGCCGCTGCGGTCGTAGCCCTCCTCGACTCGCGGATCGTTCCACCTGCGGCGGATGCGTTGCCACGTTGCGGCGTAGAGGACGTTCGAGTCCTCGGGGTGCATGACGAGGTCGATCGCACCCGTGCGCTCGTTGACGAAGAGGACGCGCTGCCAGGTCTTACCACCATTCGTCGTCTTGTAGACACCACGCTCGGGATTGTCGGTCCACTCGTGTCCGGATGCCGCGACGTAGATCGTCTCGGAATCGGTCGGGTGCACGACGACGCGAGCGATCGTGTGTGTCGCACCGAGACCGCGGTATTCGAAGGTCCGGCCACGATCCTCGCTCTTGAACATGCCGCAACCCGCCATCGAACTGCGCAAGATGTTCGCCTCTCCGGTCCCGACCCAGAGGACGTCGGGATTCGACGGGTCGAGCGCCAAGTCGCCGATCGATGTGCTCGCTGCGCGCTCGAAGATCGGTTCCCAGGTGGTCCCTTCGTTCTCCGTTCGCCAAACACCTCCACTGGCCGTCGCGGCGTAGATCGTGTAGGTCCGACCCCGCGGCGAAGGGACGGCGATGTCCGTGACGCGTCCGCTGACGTTGTCGGGACCGACGAAGTGCCAGCGCAGCTCCTTGTGGGGCGTTGCCGCTTGCATGGCTGCGTGGCGTTCGTACCAGCCGAGTCGTGTCGAAGCTTCGGTCGGCGCCGTCGGATCCGTCGGGCCGCGCCGTTTCGCGAGCTCGACCTCGGCACGCTCGAGTCGTGCCTCGAGTTCCCGGATCCGCTTCTGTCCCTCCTCGGACTGAGCCCGGAGCGGACTCGCGGCCAGCAGGGCGAGGATGACCGCGAGGCTCGTGTAGCTGCCGTGGCTGTGGAGTGAAATCATCTTGCGGCGAGGAAGTGCACAGCGTGGTTGTCGGTTGCCGGTGCGCAGCGCCCCATGGCGCGCGAGGGGAAGCCTGGAGATTGGTCGCGCATTCTAGTGTCCTGAGTCGCAAATACGCAGACTTGACCACCGGCCCTCTGCACCGCTAGCGGCGTTGCGCTCCTTCGACAGATCGCCTGATCTGCCTGCATCCGCGCGCCTTGCCAGCGGCACAGCCGGAGGGCGCTCGAGCGTGCGAAATTGCGACTCAGGACACTAGCTCTCGCAGCGTGAATCGGCGCGCGCACGAACGGTGCGCGCGAAGCTCGACGCCTGGTGGGATGGGAAGTCCTGATGCGGTCGCAACACGGCTGGCCTCCCTGGATCGATGGCGACCTCCTCAGCCCGTGCCGATGCGCATGGCGCCGCCCTGCGAGAAGATCCAACCGAACGCGTTCGCGCTTCGATCGAAGATCATGGCTTGCGTGTAGACGCGATTGCCGATGAGCGTCGAATCGTTCGGGATCGCGAGGTTCAGAGTCGTCATGCCGCTGGCGTCCAGGATCTTCGTGAACAGGATCTGGCCCGACGTGAGCAGCATGCAATTCGGTGCGCCGAAGAAGCTCATGTCCAAGGGCAATGGCAGAGCTCCCCAATGGGTGTCGGAGTCCCCGATCCAGAACAAAGCCGCCGTATTCGCAGTCGGGGACTGGAGTGCGATCGGGAAGGGTCTCCCCACGACGGGCATTGCGCTCGCGGAGAGGCGCGGCGCGGGCGAAGGGCATCCGAGTCCGTAGGTTTTCCAGTCGCCGACTGGCGGTTTGCCGAAGTCGTCGAGGATGTCCTTCGCGACACGGTTCAGCTGAAGAATGTCGACGTTCGCGTTGACGAGAATGCTGACTGCGAGCTTCTTCTCCGGACGGATGACGAAGACACTCTGGTAGCCAGCGCGACTTCCTCCGTGTTCGACCTCTTGGACGGGCAAGTTCGCGGGCGTGTCGACGAAGAAGCCGACGCCGTAGTAGCGCTGATAGCTGCAGTTCGTCGCGCAACCGAAGTCGTGCGATGGCGTCCAGAGATCACGAATGCCCTGTTTCGAAAGCAGGCCGCCCGTGCCATGGTAACTGTCGAGTAGCATTCGCGCGAAGTGCGCCATGTCGACGACGGAGGCGATGACGCCACCTGCAGGATCGCGGACGTCTGCTGCACACTCGTCCAAGCGATACGATTGCTGCGAATAGCTGTCTTTTCCGTAGATCGCGTTGCTGCTGTAGAAGTTGTCGACACACTTCGGATCCGTCGGGCTGACGAGGTTGATGTACGGCCCGAGATGCATCGAACTCGTCGTCGTCACGCCGATGGTTCCACCGATCGGCGCCTTGTTCGCGCGATCCGCGTCCAGGCTCGCCGTGGCCATCTTGGCGCGATCGAAAACGACGGCCTGTAGAATCTGGTCGAAGCTGAAACTCGTGCGACCTGCGAGATACGCTCCAGCCAAGGAGTAGTTGAACGCGGAGTACTCGTAGCCATGGCCGAGGTTTCCGTAGTTCGCACTGTCGTAGTGGGGCGAGATACGGTCGTCGCTGTCCTTCCAGAACGAACCGAGATCGCCTGGGTAGCCGAACAGGTAGATGTGCCCCGCATCGAGGCGAAAGGCTCCCTGGTGCGTGAGGAGTTGCCGGAGCGTTCGACGCCCGCCGCTCGTGAGCTGCGATGCATCGTCGTCGCTGACGAAGTCACCGAGCGACAACACGTGGTTCTCCTCGAGAATCTTGGCCAAGACCGCGGTCATCGACTTCGAAGTCGAGCCAATCCGAAACAAGCGATGGATGCCGTCCGCGTCGTGTTGAATCGAATTCGCGCCGACGTGTCGAAACGCGTCCGCGAAGTGCACCTTGCCGTCCTTGACGATCGAGAACGCGATGCTTGTAACGTAGCTCGCCTGGCTCGCGAGGAAGCGCGCCACCCGCTCCCGCGCTTTGCACTCGGGCTCTGTGTCGTTGTCGGGATCGAGATCCATCGCCCCACACGTGCGCCAGTCGAATCCCGGCGCGTATTCCACACGAGGAACCGTGTCGAGGTTGTCGGGAAGACCGTCTCGATCTGCGTCTTGTCCATGCACGGTGGCCAGGCCGAATGCATGAGCACAGAACAGTGCCGCCGCGTATCCAACGCGTCGGGCGACAGGGTTAATTCGAGAGTCTATCATGCGACCTACAGTCTATGCGCTCCCATTCGATGCGCCTTCATCTTGCGCGGCGTGCACGCGGAATAGTCAGGGCCAACCGGGGCACTCGCCATCACTTCCTGCCGAGCAGCTTCACCATCGCCGCGCCCATCGCCAGGCCGACGTCCATGTAGGTCTTGGCGTTTCCGCCGTAGTGGCCATTGGCGCTGCCGCCGTGGCAGAACGGCCGCGCGTAAACGGTCGCGACGTTGCCCTTGAATGCTGCGTGCCTGCCAGTGTCGCCGTCGACTGCGAGCTGACCCGCGAGCACCAGCCCCTCGTTACCGCCGGCGCCCCTCTCGACGTGACCGAGCGTCGCGCAGACGAACTTCGCCTCGGGAGCGTCGAAGTCCTTGCGCAGCTGCTCGATCAAACGCACGAGGTTGAGTTCGTACCGTTCGGCGTGGGCCGGGTTGCCGCAGTCCTTCGCGCCCTGCCACCAGAAGAAGCCCGCGATTTCGTAGCCCTTGGCGCCCGGGTAGTACGTGTCGAGGTTCGCCAGCACCTTTTTCGCGTTGGCGATGTCGTCGTCGTACTGCTTGCCGGCGTACCAGGCGATCGCCTCGGGTTCGGTGCCCTTGTCCCAAGCGTCCGGGCTGTCCTTGTAACCTGCGTAGACCTTGCCCTCGCGCTCGAAGCGTTTGCTGCCGGGTGGCAGCAGGTCCCAGCCGAGGCTGCGGTTGCCGATGCAGCTCTTGAGCAGAAGCACCGGTGCATCCAGCATGTTTCCGAGCTGGTGCCCGATGCCGACCTCGGGTCCGATGTGCTTGCCGCGGACGGTCAGCCACTCGTTTTGGAAGACCTTCATGCCGCCGCGCTGGACCATGACGCGCACGTTGCGCACGTCCTTGCGTTCGGTCCAACGCCCTTCGTCGTCGACGAGGAACGGATAGAGCTTCTCGCTCCGGACCGCGTGCTCGAGGCTGCCCTCCTTGTCCGCCGGCGCGACCTTGCCGAAGCCGAGCATGTTGGACTGCCCGAGTAGCACGAACACCTGGACCTTCTCACGCATGTCGGCGGCCTTGCCATCGGGCTGCGGCAGGTCGTGGCGACCGGGCGGCGCCGCCTGGTCCTGGCAGCGGAGGAAGGCGTGCGGCGTGGCGACGACCGCCAGGAGTGCGATCAAGACAGGGGACACGGTCGTGGGCATTGTGGTTCGTCTCCGGGACGTTGACGGAGGACACCTTAGCAGCGCGTCGAAGACCTCGAGCGTGTGCCGCGCACGCGCCTTCACCCGCACGTGTATGGTCGATTCCGGAACCGGCCAGCTGGCGGCTCGAGCGAGCCCAGCGCAACCTTCAACAGAACCCGACCACGGATGGGATTTCGGATTCGACACGGACGTCGCGGCACGCGCGAGCATGCTGCTTGCGACTCGAACTCCGCACGTATCGAAGGGCTCGGCCCTTCGATCGACTCGGATTGTCGTGTGCTCGTCGTCGGCTCGATGCCGTCCCGTCGATCGCTCTCCCTGCAGGAATACTACGGGCACCCGCAGAATCGTTTTTGGTCCTTCGTCGAGGTGCTCTTCGGCATCGCACGAACGTTGCCGCACGACGAGCGGCTCGCGCAACTGCGGAGCAGGTGTGTCGCGTTGTGGGACGTTGCCCGATCGTGCGAGCGTGCGACCAGTGCGGACAGTGAGATCCGTGCCGTCGAGCCCAACGACTTCGTCGCGCTCTTGCGACAGCACGAGAACATCGAGCGTGTCTTCTGCAACGGGTCCAAGGCGTTCGATCTGTGGCGGCGACTCGTCGTGCCGCAGCTGTTGAGCGAACTCGGTCGCGACCTTCCTCGAGTCCGATTGCCCTCGACGAGTCCTGCGAATGCGAGCCAGTCCGTCGAGGAAAAGCTCGAGGCCTGGCGTGCCGTTGCCGGAGTCGTCTCGAAGCTACGCTCGGGATGAGCTGCCCCTAATCGTCCCACTCGAGCAAGGCGATGGCCTCGACGTGGTGGGTCTGCGGGAAGAGGTCGAAGACGTCGACGCTCGCGACGCGGTAGCCTCCTTTGCGCAGCGCAACGAGATCACGTCCGAGGGCGGACACTTCACACGACACATAGACGATGCGCGGTGCAGCGAGTGTGACCAGAGCCTCGAGGATATCGGCAGCGCCTGCGCGCGGCGGGTCCAGCACGATGGCGTCGGGTCGTTTCGCGCCACCACTCGTGGTTCGGCCGACGAAACCGGACAACCAAGTCCGGACCTCGTAGCAGCGGAGCTCGACTCCGGGCAGCGCACGCAATACGCGCGCGTGCTCGGCGAGGCGGTGCGCATTCTCCGAGGCCTCGATGCCGACGACGCGATCGAAGTGCGCAGCTAGGCGCAGCGTGAAGAGGCCGACGCCGCTGTAGAGATCGAGGGCGAGTGCACCGCTTCCCGCGAGTTCGACGATGCGGTCGACGAACGCGGGGACGAGTTGGCGATTCTGTTGGAAGAAGGCGCCGCCGCTCGCGAAGTAGCGTGCACCCGCGACCGTGACCGCGACCTCGTTCATCACGAATCCCGGCAGCGCGGGAAGCGCACTGCAGGCATCGTCACCGGCGACCACCTCGAACTCGCGCGGCGGCGCAGCGACCTGCGAGTCCTGGAGGCGACGGCGGTAGTCGAGAATGGCCGCCTCGAGGTCTGCGGTGAGGACGGGACAGCGATCGAACGCGACGATTTCGTGCGAGTTTCGCGCCCTGAAGCCGATGCGACGTCCCTCGCTGAAGAAGCGCGCTCGCATGCGGTATCGGTAGGGTTCCGATGTGTGCACCGCGATGTCGGCCTCGGGGAACGAGAGCGCATGCGCGACGATGGCGGCCTTGGCGGCGAGTTGCGCTTCGGCATCCAGGTACTGCAGTTGACAGCCTCCGCAAACCCCAAAGTGTTCGCAGCGTGGCTCGACGCGGGCCGGCGAAGCCTCGAGCACGTCCACGACCTCCGCGATGTCGTAACCGCGACGACGGGCCACGAAGCGCGCTTCGACCAACTCGCCGGGCGCCGCGCCGCGCACGAAGATCGTCTTGTCGCCGAGCCTCGCGATACCGAGGCCCTCGAAGGACAGCTCGGGACCGCAGCGAACCGTGAAGCTCGTGGCTTGCGCGAAGCGTGTGTTCTCGGCGTCCGGCGACAAGCGATGCATCGTAGCCACGCGCAGGTGCGACGCAGAACTCAGTTTCTCTTGTCGATCGCGTCGAGGAGTTCGCGAACGAGCTTCTGGACCTCGGGGTCGAGCTCCGGGGACGCTGCGAGCGCTCGCAGGAGGGTCACGTTCTCGACCACTTCACTGCGCTTGCCGAGCTGCGTGATCGCTCGCCACTGGACCGCGACGCTGCGGTCGCGGGCGAGGCCACGCAGGAGTTCGTCGGCAACTCCGGTCGGGCGATCACCGAGCGCATCGGCGAGTGCCTGACGCGCGACGTCGCTCGTCTCGATCTGGACGCGGCTACTCAGCACGTCGATGACTCGCGGATCGGGATTGCGTCCGAGAACGCGCGCCGCGACCGCACGCAGGCCTTCGTCCGTATGCGTGCAGTAGCGCACGAGCGTGTCGAAGACCGCTGCCGTGCCTACGTTGCCGAGTGCTTCGAGCCACGTGTCGAGCCAACCGCCTCGAGCTGCCGCGTTCTCGAGCGCGAACAAGGTTTCGAGGGGGCTCTTGCCGTTCTTCAGCGTGTCAACGCTGCGACCACTGAGTGTGCCGAACGCGAGCGCACTCGCGCCGACGGTTCCCGAGAACTCGCCGGATTGTTCCAACGTGCCGCGCAGGGACTCGAGCAGGGCCGCGTTGGGAATGGCGACTTGATGGCTCGCGACGATCGCGTGCTGTCGTGCCTCGGGCGGAAGCGAGTTGCTCGTCGACAAGGCGGCGAGCGCGTCTTGTGCGTTGTCGTTGCCTGCGGCGCCGAGTGCCGAGATGAGCATGCCTCCGAAGTCGCCGGTGGCGCCACCCGACTCGATCATGTGCACGACGCCTTTGCAGAGCTCTGGGTGCACTTCGAGGAACTCACCGAGACGTCGCCACGCATCGTATGCCTCCTGCGAATCGATGCCGTGCTGCGCGAGTGCGTCGCGCAGTGCACCCAGCATGTCGTCGACGCGCTTGCCTTCGTATTCGCTGGCCAGTTGTGCGAGGCGTTCGCGCGGCGTGAGCTCGCCGCTCTGCCCATCGCCGCCCGGCGATTCGAACGCGGATTCCGGGATGCTCGAAAGAGACACGAGTTCTTCATCGTCGACCGTCGTCGCTTCGAGCAGTCGCACGCTGGCGGTCGTGATCGTCGCGATGCGGACTTCGAGTTCGGGAGTCTGCATCGACACTTGCTCGTCGATGACCGCGCTTTCGAGCCAGTGGAGCGAACGGTCGAACGTCAAAGTCGTGTGGCCGCGCAAGTCGTGTGGAGGGACGCTGCGAACGGCGGCGTTCATCGCGATGTACTCGCGTTTCGTGCGATCGTAGCGGGGCCGACCGTCGCTCGGTGAGCAGGCGATCCAGGACGCGCGGTAGCGCCCGGTCGCGTCACTCTCCTGCGTTTCGAAGCGCGCTTCGTCACGCCAGGTCCCGACTCCTTCTTGACCCGCGCCATAGAAGAAGAGCGAAACGGCGTTGCGCACGAAGTCGCGGCATTCGGACGAGACGTCGTCCCGGAACGCGAGCCCGGTCGGTCGACCATCGACGTCCAGTCGGATCCGCGTCGGGGCGTGCATCGCCTGCGCGAACTCCTCTAGCCCGGCATCCTTGGCGCTCGTGTCGACGAACCGGAACTTCTGGGTCACGAGGGTGACGAGCACCGAGCGTGCATCGCGATCTTCGATCGTGATCGTGGATTCGCCCTCGAAGGCGATGCGCACCTTGTCCGACCCGGATGTCGATATCCCTGTTGCCGTGGCCGACGTCGCCGCGTGCAGACCGAACTCGGTCGAACTCGACAGCCCATAGCGGAAGCGCCGACCACGGGCCGCCCCGAACGGGCCGTCGACCCATCGCGCATCCGCGAGTCGATTCGGGGTGTCGAGTCGAGTGCCGTTTTGTGTCATGCCGTCGACAGGCTCGCTGCTCGAAGGAGTGGACCGAGACGAGGCTTCGAGTTCGGTCGCGAGCGTGGTCGCGGCATCGGCGGGGACCTGCCGGACGATCCGCCATGTCGACCAACCAAGCAGGAGGCCGACGATCGAGGCAAGGAGGAAACGCGCGAAGCGCTTGCCATCAGTCTCGTGGATTTCGTTCACGGCGCGCTAGCGACTCCAGAACGTGCGGGTGTAGGTCGAGCTCGCGTACTCGGCGATCGTCTTGGAGTACGACGCGAAGAGCACCGAGATCTTGACCTTGAGCTTCAGTGCGATCGCTTGGAGGGTGTAGTAGAAGCGCCCGTGCGGACCCGTGCTGTTGAGGTAGGTCGAGAGGTTGAGCGACTGGTTCGCGTATTTCGCGCTCAGTTCGACGCCGAGGGACAGCACCTTGATGCCGGCGGTCACGCTCGCGGTGCCGTTGCCCCAGGCACGCGCGGTTCCCGTGAGCGACGCGAAGTTGGAGAGCGACGTGGCGACTGCGGCGGTGGCCGACAGGTTGGCGGCTGCACCGGCATTGCCCTTGACGGTGATCGGGATCGGGCCGACCGTGAACCTCGCGCTCGGGTCGACGGGGAAGACCTTGACCGAGTACGTCGGGGTCGACCACGTCTTGGACGAGGCGTAGCTACGCGACCAGCTCGAGCTGTAGAGCGTCTTGCCGGCGACGCGCACGGACACCGAGGCCGAACCGCTGATCGCGGTCGACGTCTTCGTGGCGCTCAGTCCCGCGTAGGCATGACCGAACTCCTTCGAGTAGCCGAGGAGCTTGCCGACCGCACTGCCGCGGACGTAGGCACTCGCCGTGTACGTCGTGCCCGACTTGCTGACACCCGCGTAGCTCGTGACGCTGAGCGAGCCACCGAGGTTGGAGTTACCAAAGCTACGCGAGTACGTGCTGCTCACCGATTGCGCGACGGTGGACCCTGCGAGCAGAACGGTGGCCGTGAGGGTGAAGAGATGAGGTAGTTTCATCGATTCCGTGAATGGAAGAGAACTCGAGTCGACGCTTGCCGAGTCGAGTGTTGATCGAGGTGTTCACGCCGTCGAAACGGTCGTGCCGATCGCGCCCTCACACTGCATGACGACGTCGATCGGTTGCGCCATCTACTCGCGTGCGCAGGACGGTGGCTCGACGGAGAACGAAAAATTTTCGGCCGCCGGGAGACTACGTTCCGAGTCTCGCGAGGTTCTCGTCACACAGCGCTACGAGAAGTGCATTTCCTACAGAGTCGACGCGGAGTTCGGCGTAGCGAGCCTTTGCGAAGACTTCACCGAGCCCTTCTTCGAAGAAGAAGTCCTGCGAGGCGAAGCGCACCGTGACCGTGCGGTCCGCATAGACGCGGAACCGTAGTCGCTGCTCTCGCGCATCGAGGGGACTGCTGTCTTCGCCGCTCGGCGACGCGTTGGTCAGGACTCTCGACAAGGTTGCGACATCGTCTTCGTCGAGTCGCAGGATCGCGGTTCCGCGCAACGGCGGATCGTCGTGCGGGAGGCGCGCTTCGATCTCACGGGCAAGCGGATACTGCAGCCACATGTAGTCGCCTTGGAAGATCGATCGCGGATCGCGCTGCTCGATCATCAACAGGACCTTGCGACCCGACTCGAGAATGCGCTCCTTGCTTCGGACGAGCCACGCGGCGACCGAGACGAAGACGACGAGGCCAGCCACGATCAGGGTCGTTCGTGCGCGATTCATGCCACGTCTCCTCGGGATGCCGACGTGGTCGTTGTGTTCCCCGACTTGCTCATGACGAAGCGTGCGGCGAGGAGCAGGACGCCGCTCGCGACCAGCGTCATCGACTTCTGCGCATAGGTCTGGTCGAGGCTGTAGAAGTAGTGCCAGAGTGCGATCGGTAGCGAGCCGAGTCCGATCCACGCGACGATCGGATGCCACATCGCGTGGCCGAGCACGGCCAAGAAGAGTGCCGCGAGGATGCCTGGCATCGTCAGCACCGCCAAGGCGAGGACGCCACCGACGACGATGATGGCGAGGCGGGCCTGCGTGCGGACGCCGTCGGGGGCGGCTCTATGGAGTGCGAACAGCAAGGCGACTGCGAGGACGATCGAGGCGATCCAGGGTCTCTGCATCGCGAATTCCTCGAACCACAGCCCGCGTTCGCTGATCGGCAGGGTGAGGATGACGAGCCCGATCACGCAGCCGTAGGCGAGCGGCATCAGAGCCGGCCGGCAGCGACGGCGTGCGAGGATCCATGCACTCGTCGCGGTGGCGACCGCGACGAGCACGTGACAGACGATCGGCATGGGGGGGTCGTTACTCGCGATCTTCGCCAGCACGAAAACGAGGACGCACGATGCCGTCCGGTGGAGAGTCATCCGATAGATCGGATACAGCGCCGCGCACAGCACCAGAGAGCCGAGGAAGATCGCGACCAGAGCGTCATCGTGTCCCGCCTTCTGACTGACTCCGAACAGGAAGAACCCGTGCCCACCGATGCTGAGTGCGAGCGCGAGATGGGAGAGGAAGAGGTTGTCGGTCAGTCTGTGCAGCGCGACGGCGACCCCGATGTAGAACGCTCCGAACCCGAGCATCGCCGTGTCCGTGAAGTCCCCGCGGAAGATCGCCGCGAATCCCGCCGTGCACAAGATGCCGGCGATGAGTGCGCCGAAGAGGAGAAAGACCTGGAGGTACCACAGCGCCTTCGGCTGCATCGACGTGCTGCCCGCACGCGTGCAGATCGCCTCGAGGTCTCGCTGCTCGATGTGCCCGTCTGCTCGGAGGCGTCGGAGGAGATCCGTTGTCGTCGACTTCGCCATCACGCTTCGCTCCCCATCTGCTTCTGGATACGTCGAACCCACGCGACGAGACCCGTGAGCATCGCGGCGACGATCAAGCCGACGAACAGGAGCATGCTGACGTCCCTGAGTTCGAAGACGCGCGCAACTCGGAACACAAAGCACGTCGCGAGCCACACGACGCTGAAGCCGAGGCATGTCAGCGAGAAGAGATCACGCTCGTGGAACCGGCAGTACCAGAATCCCACAGCCAGGAAGCCGATGTACGCCAGGAACAGCACCCATACGTCGACACCGTCGAGCCCCTTGTCGACCACGTGGACGCTGAGCGGTCCGACGAACAAGAACAGGGTCGCAGGCACGAGCAACCAACGTGGCCATGCGTGTGGGGTGACGAAGTAGCGCTTCGCATTGCCGAAATGCAGGCCCACGAGCGCGGCGACGTGCAGGAGCGCGGTCAGGACCCAAGGCCAAACCGTGTAGATCCAGGGTGGCCGCGCCGCTTGTTCGTACCACATCGCGATCATCACGTCGATGAGCGCGATCAGCAGCAGCCACTGTTCCTGATGCCGCGAAGCGACGACCCAGAGCGCGATGAGGAGCCACCACGCGCGGAACAGTTCCCACGCATCCGCACCGGTTTGGTACACCTGGCCGAATGCCCCGAGGAACAAACCGACGAGGACGCTACCCGCGAAGAGCAGAGCGCGGCCGACGGGGCGGTCGAGCCCGACCCAGACAGCACTGAGGACCGCGGCGACGACCAGAATCGCCGGCCCCCCGAGCTTGATCGCTCGCCCGAGGTCGTGCCAATGCAGAGCGATGAAGCTGATCAGGCCTGCGAGGAGAAGGGTCGTGCCGAGGACGAGAAGCACGCGATCGATCCAGAATCGCCAACGCAGCGAAGCGCCGAGTTCCGCGCCCGCGGCCTCGAGCGCATCCCGCGAGATCAGGCCGTCGTGGAACAGCTCTCGAAGTGCTCCGATCGATGCTTCGCGATCGAGTCGAGACTCTGAAGCTCCGGTGGCCGCCGGTTCGGTGTCGCTCATGCGGACTCCTGACGTGGCTGCGGTCCATGGTCAGGACCGAGGGACTTGTCAATCATCGCGAGAGTCCTTGAGATCCGAGCATGCATTTCGAGAACTCCGGATGGGCGCTCCGCACTGGGGTGAAGCTTTCTTGTGTGGTCGCGATCCTCGTGCCGCATCTGCGAGCCACACCGTTTCCCGAGCCGCAGTCGGGATCCGCGAGCGAACAAAGCAGTGTCGAAAAGCGCATCGATGCGGTGTTCGCGGAGCAGTTCGCGAGCGGAGCGAGGCGCGGCGCACTCTGCGTCGGTGTCGTGCATCACGGCGAGGTGACTCTTCGCTTCTTCGGTCGAGTGACCGAGGGCTCGGAACGAGTGCCCGACCTCGACACGGAGTACGAGATCGGTTCGCTGACCAAGCTCTTCACGGCAACACTCCTCGCGATGGATGTCGACGCCGGTCGAGCCGCATTGGATCAGCCGGTCAGTGATGTGCTCGGCGAGGCTTGGAGCGTGCCGTCGAAGAGCGATCGCAGAATCACGCTGCTCGATCTCGCGACGCACACGTCGGCGTTGCCCCGCATGCCGCGCAACATCCGCCCGAAGAACCGTCTCGATCCGTACGCGGACTACTCGGTCGATCTCTTGCGCGACGAACTCTCGAACCTCGAGTTGCGTTGGCCGATCGGGGAGCGCTACGTCTACTCCAACCTCGGCTATGGCTTGCTCGGGCACGCACTCGCCACCGCATCGCAGACGAGCCTCGGCGAGCGCTACGCGACAGACATCACGAAGCCTCTAGGGATGAGCGCGACGCACGTGTCGCGCTCACCTCGCAACGCCGAAGGGGACGAGCAGGCGAACATCGCGCAGCCGCACTTCCCCAATGGCGTGCGAGCACATCCATGGAACTTCGATGTGCTCGCGGGTGCCGGTGCCATCCGTTCGACACTCGGCGACATGATGCGCTTCGCCCGCGCGCAACTCGATCCACCAAAGACGCGACTCGGTCGTGCGATGCGGTCGACCCAAGAGCCGCGCCATCAGATCAAGAACGCGTCGTGGGTCGGTCTCGGTTGGCACATGCTCCGGAAGGACGATCGCGTGTCCAGTCTCGAGCATTCGGGTCGGACCGGAGGCTATGCAAGCGAGATCCTGATCTTGCCCGCGCACGATCTGGCTGTCGTGATCCTTGCCGGGCAAGCAAGTGGTGCCATGACCGAAGCGCGGCGACTCGCGACCGAGTGCTCCTTGGAGGACCGGAAGTAGCGAGCCGTCACTTCTCGGCATATTCCCTCGTCAGAAGCGCAAGGAGCGCGCTGTTCGACCTGCTACACTCCGCGCCGCAATGGATCTAAGGGCCCAACGCATCCTCCGCCTCTGTTTCGGCGCCGCGATCCTCGCAGCGGTCGTCTGGACCTTGGTCATCATCGTCGGGCGCCTCAATCGCGGGCCCGACACCGAGCGCATTCGCGTCGGCATCATCTTCAAGGATGTGCAAGGGCTCCAGGTCGGCAGTCGTTGCGTGCACCGCGGCAAGACGATCGGCGAAGTGACGGCACTCGAGATCGAAGCGACTGCACGGCGTGTGCGTGCACTGCTGAGCCTCGAAGAGGGCGCGCGCGAACTCGTGACGACGACCAGTCAATTCTGGATCGTGCGGCCGCGCTTCGGCGGGTTCCAGCACGAGCTGTCCGGACTCGATACCTTGATCAAGGAGAGCTACGTGCGGTTGCGCGTGCCTCCCGGGGGAGAGCCGCTGCGCGGCAACGAAGAACTCCTAGGTCTCGAACGACCGCCCGAGGCGCTCACGGTCGAGGAACTCGACGATCCGATGACCGGCGATCTACTCGCTACGGTCGTGCTCCCGGATGGCCACGGTCTCAGTGCAGGCAGCCCCGTGCGCTTCCGCGGACAGGATGTGGGGGAGTGTCGCCGCGTCGCGTTGTCGGACGACGGACTCGGCGTATTGATCCGGTTTCGCGTGCGGCGTGCGTACCGCGAGTTCTGCCGAGAGAAGAGTCGAGTGTGGGTTGCGCGTCCGATCCTGTCGGGCAGCTTGCTCACCGGCATGACGATCGACAGTCTCTCGAGTTTGCTCGGAGCTGCGCTCGTGTTCGATACTCCGGGGCAGAACTCGGGTCCGCCGCTATCGGACGACGCCGTCGTCGTCGGCATGCAGGCGCCACCTCGCGATGGCGATGACTGGAATGGCGAACGCGTCGCGCAAGGTGCGCGTGCGGTCAAGCCCGACCATCTCGATTCGCGGCCTCGCGCACTCTCGCCGTGGGTGCAGATCAAGTATCGCGCGGTCGAAGAGGACTCGTTGTCCGGAGACGATCACCTCGCGTACGACGGCGAAGGTGTGTTGTTTCGCAATGCTCGCAACGAGCTCATGGTGGTCACGCGGCGAAGCGTGTGTGACGGCACGTTCTTGATCCAGGGCACGTGGTACGACAGTGTCCGCGTGACCAAGGAGCGAATCCGGATCCAGCTCGAGGACGGCCGCGTCTGGCCTGCCAGTCGCGTGTGGACGGATCCCCAGGATCGTGATCTCGCGCTGCTGCGCGTGCAGACGCCCGCCAACTCGAGCCCCGAGCCGCTGCCGACGTTCGATACGTACCTGACGTTCGAAGAACGTGCCGAACTCGAGTCCTCGAGCGGTCCGTTGGGCAAGATCCTTCTCGATGCGGGAAAGGCGTTCGGGCTGATCGGTTGCAAACGCTATGCGCCCTCGGACCCGAACCCCGTGTCGTTCTCGTGGGTGCCCGAAGGCGAACGTCCACGCACGCAATGACTTCACCCGTCGTCGAGAGCCGCCACGCTCAGGAGCAGCGTGCTCGGGGTGCCCGCATCGAGTTGAACGACTTCTCGTTCGGATTCCGCGCGGGTGCACGCGTGCGCTGGGTGCTCTGGCGGCAGAAGCTGACGATCGAGCCGGGTCGGTTCTACCTGTTGTCGGGTCCGAGCGGGGTCGGCAAGTCGACGATCGTCGACCTCCTCGCGGGTGAGGTCGATCCGTATTCGCGGCGTTGGGTGCAGCGCGGTCGCTTGCGATGCACAGGGAGCGATGGTCGCCGACCGCGCATGGTCGCACTCTTCCAGCGTGACGGGCTCTGGGACGATCTGTCGGTGTTCGACAACGTTCGTCTCGCGGCACGTGGAAGCGCCGAAGAAGCGCAGCGGCTCCTCGAACTCGTCGGTCTGCCGGATCCACCGCGCGACGTCTCCATGCTCTCCGGCGGTCAGCGAAAACGCGCCGCGCTCGCGCGTGCGCTTGCATCGAGACCCGAGCTCTTGCTACTCGACGAGCCGACCGCCGGTCTCGATCCGCCATCGACGGCACTCGTGTTCGACACGTTGCGTCAACTGCACGAGCAAATGGCCGGCGCGATGACGTTGATCCTCGTCACGCACGAGCTGACTGCGGCCAAGAAGATCTGCGACGCCGAGATACGACTACCTGGCGAAGGCCGCATCGAACTCGTCGAGCCCGGAATGCCCGAACCCGTCGGCACGCTCAAGCTGACGCGCGCCACTGGATTGTCGGTACTCGCCGGGCCGTGCCTCGCGCTCGCCGGGGTCGCGAAGAGCCTCTTCGAAACCCTCGTTGCCCTCGTCCCCGAACAACCGCTGCGTTGCATCGGTGCCGGCCTCGTCCAACTGCTCGAGTTGTTGCCGTTCCTCGTGTTGGCTGGCTCGTTCATCGGTGCGCTCAGCCTGCACTTCGTCGTCAACAACGACCCGCTGCACGGTGCGCTCGCGAGCGAACTCCTCAAGGGAACGGGCAAGGTCCTGATCGCGGTGCTCGTGCCGCTCCTCATCTCGCTGCTGTATGCAGCTCCCGCGGTTGCCGGCACGGTGTCGCGCGTCGGCAGCATGGCGCGTGATCGACAACTCGCGGCGTACCGCGCGCTCGGTCGCAGTGTGCGTCGTGAAGTGTTGTCCCCGCTCTTGTGGGGGCACCTCATCGCGTTGCCGCTTGCCATCCTGAGTGCGCTCGTCGGCGCGACCGTCGGTGCGTACGCGGCGGAGTGGTTCGCGCGCGGGACGACGTTCTCGAGCTTCTTGCCGCGGTTCACGGCGACGGTCTACGGCACGGACTTCTCGTGGGGCTTGCTCAAGGCCCTCGGTTCGGCGTTCCTCTTGAGTTGGATTCCTTGGCACCTCGCCAATCGTCGCGCGCTGTCGCCGTCCGAACTCAGCTATGCGTCGTTCCGTGCGTGGTTCTGGACCGCGCTGTCGATCCTGTTGTGGAACGGGATCCTGATGTTCCCGCAGTTGCAGTAGCGCCGCCGCATCGACGTGCGAAGTGGCAGGAGATCGAAGCCCATGAGTCTGCATGGTTCGAGTCGGTGGTTCTTGCTCGCTTGTTTGGTCCCGGTCACGTGCACGTCGACCCACGTGCGCGAGCACGCTGCGAGCGGTGCGCGGGAGCAGCGCTCGTCGACAGGCGCCTTGCCGTCGATCGCCGAGCACACGAAGCGGATGGAGCGAGTCGATGGCTTCTTCCCCCTCTTCGTCGATCTTGCTCGCGAACGCGTGTGCATCGAGATCGATCGTCTCGGAGAGGATTTCCTCTACGTGCCTTGGCTCGCGACCGGCCTCGGTTCGAATCCCGTGGGGCTCGATCGCGGACTCGGCGGCGGCGAGCGAGTCGTGCACTTCGAACGTCACGGTCCGAAGGTGCTGCTCGTGCAGGACAACTTGCGGTATCGCGCACGCACCGACGACGATGCCGAGCGCGCGACGATTCGTGAGTCGTTCGCGACGGCGACGCTGTGGGGCGGCGAGGTCGTCGCCGTCGATGGCGAACGCATCCTGATCGACGCGACGAGTCTCGTGATGCGCGATGCAGCAGGTGTCGTGCGTAAGCTGAAGGCTGCGGGGCAGGGCGCATATCGAGTCGACGCCTCTCGGAGTGCGTTCTACTGGCAGCGCACACGAGGCTTTCCGCGCAACACCGAGATCGAAGTCAGCCTGACGTTCGCGTGCGATGCGCCGGGCGCCGAAGTGCGACGCGTCGCGCCGGAGGCGGAGGCGATCACGTTGCGACAGCATCATTCGTTCGTCGCACTGCCGGACGACGGCTACACACCCCGCGTGTTCCACCCGCGGTCCGGGAGTTTTCCGCTCGAGTTCTTCGACTACGCGGCGCCACTCGCAGAGCCGATGCGAGCGCAGTGGATCCAGAGGCATCGTCTCGAGAAAGCTGTGCCCGGATCCGCTCCTTCGCGCCCGATCGAGCCGATCGTGTACTGGCTCGACGCGGGAACCCCCGAACCCGTGCGGACCGCGCTGCTCGAGGGCGCGCGATGGTGGAACGATGCATTCGCTGCCGCCGGTTTCCTCGATGCGTTCGATGTGCGCATGCTGCCGACGGACGTCGATCCGCTCGACGTGCGCTACAACGTGATCCAGTGGGTGCATCGCGCAACCCGTGGTTGGTCCTACGGGCGAACGATCAGTGACCCGCGCACGGGAGAGATCGTCAAGGGGCACGTGACGCTCGGTTCACTGCGCGTGCGGCAGGATCACAGGATCTTCGTCGGCAGCGGCGCGGAGACTTCGTGTTGCGATGCGGCGAGTGGTGGGCCCGCGCTCTCGAGTCTCGGCGCGCTCGCACGTCTGCAAGGCGGCGAATCGAGTGCGACGGAGCTCAGTCTGGCGCGACTGCGCCAACTCGCGGCGCACGAGGTCGGGCATACGCTCGGCTTCGCACACAACTTCGCTGCGAGCGTGCACGATCGCGCTTCGGTCATGGACTATCCCGCGCCGCTCATTCGCCTCGTTGGAGACAAACTCGACTTCTCGGCAGCCTACACGACGTCGATCGGCGCGTGGGACGAGCTCGCGGTCCGCTATGCCTACACGCAGTTCTCGGACGCCGAGGACGAGCGGATCGGTCTTCGCGAGATCCTGCGCGAGGCGCGCACACGCGGTATCGACTTCTTGACGGATCAAGATGCGCGGGACGTGTCCGCGGCGCATCCGGCCGCGAGCCTTTGGGACAACGGTGACGACGCGATCCGCGAGCTGAGCCGCGTGCTCGACGTTCGTGCGCACGCGATGAGCGGGTTTTCCTCGTCCCTGCTCGATGCGTCGCGACCGCAGAGCGAGCTCGAGGAGTTGTTCGTGCCGATCTATTTGTTGCATCGCTATCAGATCGAAGCGTGTGCGAAGCAGATCGGTGGCTTGCGCTTCGACTACTCGGATGTAGGCGAAGAGCGGCGCGTGACGGCCGTTCCGCACGATCGTCAGCTTCGCGCAATCGCTGCCCTGATGGATTGCCTGCAGCCCTCGCGGCTGCGTGTGCCGGACAAGATCCTCGGTTTCCTCGTGCCGCCGGCATTCGGGACGTCGAGCGTTGCGGAGCGCTTTCCTCGATACACGGGAGGGAGCTTCGAGGAGACCTCGAGCGCGCGTGTCGTCGCCGATCTGGTCTTCGACGCGGTGCTCGATCCGAGGCGTTGTTCGCGGCTCGAGGATCAGGCTGCGCATCGACGCGCTGAGCCCGAGCGCGATGGTGAAGACGAGCAGCAGACGGCCTTGGCTCTCGAGAACTTGCTGTATGCCTGCGTCGTGAAGCTCTGCGAGGACGCGGAGAAAGACGATGCTCGCGATGCGGCGCTGCGGAGAGCGGCGCTTCGTTCGTTTGCGGATCACGTATTCGCACTGTGCGAAGACGCGAAGGCCAGCCCCGGGGTGCGCGAGGCGAGTGCCGAGTTCGTGGGGCGCGAGTTCGTCGCTTCGGATCACTTTACCAGGTTGCAACAAAGCAACGCGTTCGTGCTCGACCTGGCGGCGCGTGCACGGCGCTTTCACCAGCGAATGCACGAGCGCGCCAGCGAGGGCACGCGACTCGAGGTTCCTCCGGGCAGCCCGATCGGAAGCGGTTCGCAATACTAGCGGCGATCGAGGATCCGGCGCGTGCGCCAGATCGTGACGAACGCGTCGATGACAACGACGATCCCTCGATGGTTCGAATCCAGTTAGCGTGATCGCCTCCGACGTGCCGATGGCAACACGATGAAGATCATCATCGGAATCTTCGTGGTGCTGGCGCTCGCGATCGCGGGAGGCCGACTGGTGACCGGCTTGTCGCGCCGTGGATCCTCAGTTGGAGGGTCTCGTCCAGAAGATCGATGGGCTTCGCCTGCGCAAGATCGACGTGAGCGATCGCAGTTCCGCGGGTCCCGTGGTCCAGCAACACGGTGTTCGCGCCGTTCCGATGCTGGTGCTCTACGAGGGCGCTAGCGAAGTCTCGCGAGACACGAGAACGATCATGATGAAGCTCGCCGAAGCGATGCGGCGGTGACGGCGAGACGGGAGTTGTTCCCGAGCCGCAGGGCGTCGTGCACCGACGAGCGCGTGGCCCGGACTCGCAACTCTGCGATGCCGCTCGCGATTGTGGGAGGAAGTCGCGCGTGATACCGCGCCGTGCGGGGGCGCGACCGTGCCGTTGATACTGGCCCTGTTCTTGCAACTCGCCGCGCTTACCGACGCGTCGTGCATCGCGTTGGCCCAAAGCCGCGCTTTCCTTCCGTATCAAGGCACGCGAGGACATGTCCGACGCCCTTCCGATCATCGAACCGTTCCGCATCAAGAGCATCGAGCCGATTCTCGTGTCGACGCGAGAAGAACGGGCCCGACACCTCGCCGAGGCGCATGGCAACTTGTTCAAGCTCCATTCGGCGGACGTCATGATCGACCTGCTCACGGACAGCGGCACGGGCGCGATGAGCGCCGAGCAATGGGCCGCCGTGATGCGCGGGGACGAGTCGTACGCGGGATCTCCGAGCTTCTTGCGGTTCGAGAGCGCGGTGCAGGAGGTCTACGGTTTCGAAAACGTGATTCCGACGCACCAGGGGCGCGCGGCGGAGCACCTGCTCTTCCGCACGCTCGTGCGCCCGGGGCACGTCGTGCCCAACAACACGCACTTCGATACGACGCGCGCCAACGTCGAGGCCGCAGGCGGCGTTGCCCTCGACTTGCCGTGCAAGGAGAGCGAGGTCACGAGTTCGGACTTCCCGTTCAAGGGCAACATGGATGTCGATGCACTGCGACGCGTGCTCGCAGAGAAGGCCGGCTCGGTGCCACTCGTGATGATGACGATCACGAACAACGCCGGCGGGGGGCAACCCGTTTCGCTCGACAATCTGCGTGCGGTACATGCGCTCTGCGCCGCTCATTCGGTACCGCTCTTCATCGACGCGTGTCGTTTTGCCGAAAACGCGTGGCTCATGCGAGCGCGTGACCCGGCGCTCGCAGGCAGCTCGATTCCCGAGCTCGTGCGTGCTGTGTTCGATCTCTCAGAAGGCTGCACGATGAGCGCCAAGAAGGACGGCCTTGCCAACATCGGTGGCTTCGTCGCCGTGCGCGATCCCGAACTCGCCGCCGAGTTGCGTCGACGTCTCGTCGTGACCGAAGGCTTCCCGACATACGGCGGCATGTCGGGCCGAGATCTCGATGCAGTGGCACAAGGGCTCTACGAAGTCCTGCACGAGGACTATCTCGAGTACCGCGCGGCGAGCGTCCGCTACGTCGTTCAGCGACTCGATGCTTCCGAAATCCCCGTGCTGCGTCCGGCGGGCGGCCACGCGATCTTCCTCGATGCCGCGCGGTTCCTGCCGCACATTCCTGTGCGTCGGTACCCGGGGCAGGCGCTCGCGATGGAACTCTACCTCGAGGGCGGCATCCGCAGCTGTGAGATCGGCAGTGTCATGCTCGCGCACCATGACGAGACGACAGGCGAAGAGATCCCGGCGCGCCACGAACTCGTGCGGCTCGCGATCCCACGGCGGACGTACACGCAGAGTCACATGGACTACGTGATCGAGATCGTTCGGCGCGTGTGGAAGCGACGGGACGCGATTGCCGGCGTGGAGATCACGGCAGCGCCGCCTGTGCTGCGGCACTTCCAAGCCGAGTTTGGGCGAGTCGGGCGGTGAGTCGCTCGGGAGGGGAAGGCGTACGGTGAATGCGTAGTTCGGCCCGATGGGCATGAACGGCGAACGCGGGGCACTCGTTCTCCCACGAATGCGTCGTCGCGCGGACCCGCCCGCTCCTATCATCGGAGCTTCACACTTCGGAAGGCCTTAGAGACATGGGGGAGCGACGACCGCTCGCGACGCGTGAACTCGACATCAGTCGGCGCCTCGCCGCCGCACTCGCGAGCCGCGGCTGGACGCCCAACGCGATCTCGGTTGCCGGCATGTTCGCTGGTCTCTTGGCGGGAGTCGCGCTGGGGTACACGACTCGATACCCGGACGGAGCGCGCGTGCTCTTCGTTGTGGGCGCCGTTCTCGTGCAACTCCGGCTGCTCGCCAACATGCTCGACGGCATGGTTGCCGTCGCGACGGAAAAGACGACGCCGGTCGGTGAGCTCTACAACGAGATTCCGGATCGCGTGTCGGACGTCGCGATTCTGCTCGGTCTCGGCTACAGCTTGGGTGGACACGTCGAACTCGGGTGGGCGGCGTCGGTCGCTGCGGTGTTGACGGCCTACGTGCGCGCCCAGGTCAAGGTTGCCGGAGCGCCGCAGGATTTCTGTGGTCCGATGGCGAAGCCGCATCGCATGTTCGCGGTGACGGTCGCGGCGCTCTACTGCGCGATCGCGCCGGGATCGTGGCAGGTGCTCTTCTCGTGGGGCGTGCCGACGATCTGCCTCGCGATCGTGACGATCGGCAGTGTGTGGACGGCGGTGCGTCGTCTTCTGCGCGGTGCACGCGCGCTGCGAGCCGCCGACGAGTGAGCGCCGCGAGTGGCGTTCGATGTCACGTGACTACCACGTCGGTCGGTTCGCTTCGCCAGCGAGTGTCGTGATGCAGTCGTGAACCTTGTTCATGAACGACGTTCGATCGCCCGTCCAGTAGATCGGTTCGCCGACGAACGCGTCGCAGAAGAACGGAACGAGGAGCGCTTCGCCGCGCGGCAAGGCCTTGCCGAGTCCGTGGATGAAGACAGGCGTCACGGGTACGTCCGGTCGTTTGCGCACGATGTGGGCGACACCGCTCTGGAACTTCCCGAGATGCTCGGGCTCTCCGCGGGTGCCTTCAGGAAAGAGGATGACGATCTCCTCGCGGTCGAGTGCTTCGGTCACGACGAGTAACGGATCCATGCGCTGGCCATCCGATCCCGTTCGTCCGATGTTCGCGCGGTCGATCGGTAGGATCCCGATGATCCGCGTCGCGAACCACGCGAGCACGCGGTTCTTCAGGAAGTAGTCCGCAGCAGCGACGGGGCGCACGCGGCGTCTCGTCGTCGACGAGAACAGCAGCATGAGCATGAGCGTGTCGAGATGGCTGTTGTGGTTCGCGATCAGGAGGGCGGGGCCGCGTGACGGCAGGAGATGTCGTCGACGAACGTTGAGGCCGATCAAGATCAGCAAGAGGGGGCGCGCGAATGCGTTGAAGAAGAGGTAGCGCAGCGGGTGATGCATCGGCGTCGCGCCACCAGGTCGGTGGGTTGCATCTTCGCCGTGAGTCGGGTCATCCACCGGTCGTGCCGAACGTCTGCCAATGGAAGAGGTAGTAGACGTAGTGGAAGAAGATCGGCGCCGTGTAGGTCAGGCTGTCGACGCGGTCGAGGATGCCGCCGTGACCCGGCAAGAGGCTCCCCGAATCCTTGATGCCGACGTCGCGCTTGAGCGCCGAGAGGTTGATATCCCCGAAGAAGCCGACCACGGCGATCAAGGCGCCGGCGATCGCCGACTGCGCGATGGTCATCGGAGTCAATACCGGACCCAAGAAGCACGCGAGCGCTGTCGTCGTGACCGCGCCGCCGAGAAACCCTTCCCACGTCTTGCCCGGGCTGACGCGAGGCACGATGCGGTGCTTTCCGAGACTCTTGCCCCAGATGTATTGCGCGACGTCGTTCAACTGCGTGAGCACGACCAAGAACAACACGAGTCCCGGGCCCGCGAGTGTCGTCGCGTCATCGGCCGGACGCAGGATCAACAAGAACGCCGCGTGGCTCAGGCAGAAGACGCAGATCATCAATCCCCAGTGGATCGCGGCCGCAGCGCGCAAGTAACCGTCGGTCTGCCCGATGACGAGCATGCGAATCGGAATCGCGAGGAAGCAGTAGACGGGGATGAAGATGATGAAGAGTCCGTACCACTCGATTCCGATCCAGTAGTACTGCAATGGGATCGCTAGATAGGCCCAAAAGAGCGGGCGACGATCCGCGAGCCTCACGGGGGTGTTTGAGAAGTACTCCTTGAGCGCGAGGAAGCTCACGAACGCGAAGAAGACGAGGGAGATCGTGCGACTCAGGACCATCGCGATCACGAACACGATCACCATGACCCACCACGAGCGAACACGCGCCGCGAGTTCGCCGAGGTTGGCGTCGGGCTTCGCACGCTGAATCGTGCGCACGACGATCGACGCGACGACGAGCAGGGCGAAGATCCCCGCGATGGTCCAGCGCACGGTGCTCGGTAGGGTCGACCAGTTCATCGCGAGGTACGGTCACGAACTCGAGCGCTTCGCGCTCGTCTTCTCGAGCTACCTGACGCGCTCGCTCCACGTGTCGGCGGAACGCTGCGCCCGTCGCCAGGTATTGCTGTCGCGCAGCGACCACTTCCCCTCGGCGTCGATGTCGTAGATCTGCGTCTCATACTCGTCGCCGTTCTCCATGGTCCGATGCCCTTCGCGCCTGCTGCTACCGTCGGCGAGCCAGAACGTCTGGTCGAGCTGGCATCGGTTCGGCGCCGGCGAGGTGGTCTCCCCTTCGCCGTACGCGCCCCAGCTGCTCCACTGCTGGACGATGACTCGACCTTCGCCCGCGTGGTAGTACTCGTTGAAGGTCCAGTACTCGGCGACCTCCCGACCTTCCTTCAGGCCGTAGAGGCGCCCGGTCAGCAGTCGTCCGTGGCTCGCGCGGGTCCAGGTCATCCCGTATGCATCGGGACCACCAGGGGCCTCGGGTGCCTGCGGGTTCGGGGTGATCCACGCTCCGCCGTCGGCGCACATGAAGCGAACGTGCTCGCGCCACCAATCGGGCGGGGCAGCCGTGGCCGGTGCCAGCGCTAGCTGCTTCGTCGCGCACGAGACGAGGAAGGCCGCGGCGATCGCGAGAACGACAGGGGAGCGCGTCACCCGGCCGACTCGTACGCCTGCTTCACGACCGCGATCAGTCTGGCGTCGACGTCCTTCTCGCTCGTCAGTGCCGCGATGTACTGGCACATACCACCGGGCGGCACGGCCTTGACCAGGGGGTGGCGGACCTCTTCCTTGAGGTTGATGCCGAGTTCGAAGCGATCGTTCGTCTTCGGACCGAGCATCGCGAATTGCTTCTTCCGCCGGAGGGAGACGTAGCCCTTCTTCGGAGCGATGTCGAACTCGCCGAACTCGTCGATCGCGGCCATCAGCGTTTCGTGGATCGGGCGCATGTGCGCCTTCTTGCCCGTGTAGATCCCGTCGAGCACGTCGGCTGGCGTTGCACCTGTAGCCTTCGCCGCGCTGGCGCCGTCCGACTGCAGCGCGACGTGAGTCACGGTGTTCGCGTCACCGTGACCGAGTGCATACGTCTCCTTGAGCCACGTGCGGATCTCGCCGTGCTTCGTCTTCCCGCACTTCGCGATCGCCGCTTTCAGTTGCGCGATCGTCTTCCCTGTCTTCTTCTCGATGTTCGCGAGCTGCGTCGCAACCGCCTTTTCCGCGTCAGCCATGTTGTCCTACCGTTTCGGCCTCCGTTGTCGGCCACGATGAAGCTCGCAACGGCGCGGGTCAACCGCCCCCCGTGAGCGCGGTCGATCCCAGGACGACGACCGACTCCTGCCGGATCCGGATCGCGAGCCAGATCTCCGAGTCTTCGACGTCACGGCGTCTTCTCGGCCTCCGATCGCTTGGGTCGCAGTACCTCTTCGAAGTCGCGCGTTCACCCTGCTACGATGGCTTGCGTGTCGGCACAAGCGCGCCATGGCCCCCTTCCCGTTGGACTTCCTCGACGTTGACTCAGTTATCCGTCGTCATTCCTGCCTACAACGAGGCTGGCGCCATTCGCGAAGTGGTACTGCGGCTGCGTGAAGTGCTGGTCGAGGCGGCGATCGAGTTCGAGGTGCTGGTCGTCGTCGATGGAGCCACGGACGCGACCGCCGACGAAGCTCGCGAGGCGGGAGCCACGGTCGTCGAACACCCTCAGAACTCGGGGTATGGACGCAGCCTCAAGACCGGCATCCTCGCTGCGAAGCACGACCTGATCGCGATCACGGATGCGGACGGAACCTACCCCGTCGAACGGATCCCCGAACTCGCTCGACTCGCCGAGCGCTATTCGATGGTCGTTGGCGCACGCACGGGAGCCTTCTACCAGGGGAGCATGATCAAGCGGATGGGCCGCTTCGTGTTTCGTCACCTGAGCCAGTTCGCAGCAGGGCAGAAGATTCCCGACATCAACTCGGGACTACGCGTCTTTCGTCGCCAGGACATCGTCCCGTTCTTTCCGGTCATCAGCGCAGGTTTCTCGTTCACGACGACATCCACGCTCGTGTATTTGCTGAACGACCTCTTCGTTCACTACGTCCCGATCGACTATCACCGCCGTGCGGGAACGTCCAAGGTGCGCCATCTGCGGGACGCGTTGCGCGCCTTGCAGATCATCGTCGAGGCAATCGTTCGTTGTAACCCGATCAAGATCTTCCTCTTGCTCGCGTTCCCGTTCTTGCTCGCGGGCGTGGGGCTGACGATCTGGGGCTTGGTCGCCTCGAACTGGACCATTGTCCTGGGAGGCGTGGTCTCGTGGTCCGCTTCGGGCGTCTTGTTGGGACTCGGCTTTCTCGCAGTGGCCGTCATGCCCCCTCGACGATCGCCGCCGACCCTGCTTCACGTTCCGAATGCTTGGAAACGAAGTTCCGACGGAGCGGTTGACGAGGGGACGACGCATGGCGCTTGAGGAAGCGACCGGGGCTCTCCCTACGGGCGCGAGCACCATGAGTCCGGCAATGGCGTCGATGCAGGCCTATCCGCGCTACCTGTACCGCAAGATCCGCCCCAGTTTGGGACGACGCGTCTGGGAGATCGGTATCGGGCACGGAACGTACACGCGCTGGCTGCGGGACGATGGAGCGAGCGTTTTGGCCACCGACATCGATGCCGACTGTCTGGCGGCAGTGGCAACGCGATTCGTAGGCGATGCGAACGTCACGACCGCCCGCATCGACCTGACTGACGAACAGAGTGTTCGAGCCCTGCGTGACTTCGGTGCCGACTCGCTCGTCTGCCTGAACGTGCTCGAACATATCCGTGATGACGTTGCTGCCTTGCGGTGGCTCCGCGAATCCGTTGCCCCAGGCGCTCGCATGGGAATCGTGGTTCCAGCGCATCCGAAGTTGTTCGGGCGTATGGATGCCGAGGCGGGACACTTTCGCCGTTACACCCGCGCGTCGCTTCGATCGGCTTTCGAGCGGGCAGGCTGGCACATCGAACGTGTCGCATACTTCAATCTTCTGGGCGCGCTGGGTTGGTGGTACCACAATCGTTGGCGCAAAGACGCGGGTCTCGAGGACGCCGCCGTCAATCACCAGATGTCCGCGGCCGACCGCCTGCTCCCACGCTTCGCTTTCGTCACCGACCCCTTGTTCGGTCGACTGGCCGGGCTTTCGGTCCTCGGCATTGCCACGAACTCCAGCGCGGGCTCCTCATGAACACGTTCGCGAGGTGTCGCCAAGATCATGGTGGCTCCCCAATGCATGTGCATGAAGAGCAAGCCGCGGGGGGTGCGTGAATGTGCGGCATTGCGGGCCTTTACGTGTATCGCGAGTCGTCGCCTGCGGTCCCGGATGTCGAACTCGGGCGGGCCATGGTCGACTCGCTCGCGCATCGTGGACCGGACGATGGTGGGCTACTCGTCGCACCGGGAGTGCTGCTCGGACATCGACGATTGTCGATTCTCGACCTGTCGATCGATGGCCATCAGCCGATGCCCGATGCCGATGAAAGCTGCTGGATTGCCTTCAACGGCGAGATCTACAACTTCCGAGAGTTGCGCGAAGAACTGGAGGCGGCAGGGCATCGCTTCCGATCGCAAACCGACACGGAAGTGATTCTCGCGGGATATCGCGAGTGGGGGAACGCGATCGTCGACCGATTGAACGGGATGTTCGCGTTCGCCCTGTGGGACCGAAGGATCGACCAGTTGTGGCTCGTGCGCGACCGTGTCGGAATCAAGCCGCTGTTCTATCGAGATGATGGAACTTGCCTATGGTTCGGCTCCGAAGTCAAAGCGATCCTGGCGGACCCTGCAGTCCCGCGACGGCCCGATGCGCAGGGGCTCGATACGTACCTCACCTTTGGCTACGTCGCTGCGCCGCACACCGGTTTCGAAGGGATCCGACAAATGCTGCCCGGCGAGTCCCTGGTCGCGAACCAGAACGGGACTGTTGCCAGTCGATGGGCAAAGTCGCTCTACCCATCACGTCCGACCACATGGTCGATGAGCGAGTCGGTCGATCGGCTCGAAGTGGCGATCGATCACGCCGTGAAACGGCAGATGGTGAGCGATGTCCGCCTCGGTGCGTTACTGAGCGGAGGACTCGATTCGTCCGCGGTCGTGCGGAGCATGCGACGCAGCGGAGTGGAGCAGATCGAGACGTTCACGATGGGGTTCGACAGGGAGAGCTTCGACGAGTCTCCGTATGCGGCGCTCGTGGCGGAACGGTACGGAACGAAGCATCACGCTGACCGAGCGGCTGCGCAGATCGACAACATTCTCACGGTGATCATCGCTCACGCCGAAGACCCGTTGGCGGATAACTCGATGATCCCGTTCTATTTCCTGTCCGAGCAGGTACGCCGTCGAGTCACTGTCGCGCTCTCGGGCGATGGCGCGGACGAGTTGTTGGCGGGATACAGCACCTACAGCGCGAGTGCTTGGGGACCGAGGTATCGCTGGATGCCGGGGTTCGCGAGGCGCGGAGTGATTGCACCGCTCGTGCATCGATTGCCGGTTTCGCAAGCGAAGTATGGCGCGGTCAGTCTGTTGAAGCGGTTCGTCGACGGGGTCGAGGAGCCGGGGTTACGCGCGCATTGCTCCTGGCGGCGCTACGTCTCCGCAGAACTGCGTGATCGCCTCTACACGCCCTCTTTCCTCGCGCAGGCTGATGGCGACCCGATCGGTCAGTACGCCGCCGCGCTCAGCGGTTCTCCAGACTGGCTCTCGCCGCTCGAGCAGCAGCTGCATGTCGATTTCGCGTTCCATATGCCGAATGACATCCTCGCCAAGGTCGACCGGATGAGCATGGCTCACGGGTTGGAAGTCCGAGTTCCGCTCCTGGACCAAGAAGTGATCGAAGTTTGCCTGAGGATCCCCGCGCAACACAAAATGGTGAGGTCTCGCGGGAAGTTGCCATTGAAGCACTTGCTGTCACGCGATTTGCCAACGAAGCTGATCCATCGCAAGAAAGGCGGCTTCCTGGCCCCGATCGAACAATGGTTGCAAGGGGTGTGGCAACCGCTCTTGAGCGCAACGTTGACCGAGGATTTCATCGAAGAGACGGGGCTATTGCAGTGGAAACCGATTCGTGAGTTGCTGTCCCGCATGAAATCGGGGCGGATGGGCGATGCGTATCCCCTCTTCGCGCTGTTCATGCTCGGGCTGTGGTGGCGCACATGGATCACACAGGCCGGGCCTTCGCAACAGTCGCAGCCACGACTCGCCCCAAAGGGCTTCGCTCCGACGATCGTCGTTACCATCGAGACACGAGAGCTCGATCGATGATGGCCGCCCTCCGGTCAAGAGAACTCGTCTTGATGCTGGCCATGCTGCTGCTGGCACTGGGCAAGCTCTGGCTCGTTCATGACGTTCCACTGAGTGCAGTGGGCAGTTCGGGGCACGATGACCGGTTGTTTCTCGAGCTCGCCAACTCCGTCCTGCAGGGTGAATGGCTTGGCGCTTACAGCGAACGCACATTGATCAAAGGGCCCGCATATCCCCTCTGGCTTGCCTGCAATGCCTGGCTGGGCCTGCCGCTGATGCTCAGTCAGCAAATACTCTACCTTTTCTCTGGCCTCGTCTTCGTCCATGCCATCAGGCCGGTCCTGCCCAACGCTCTCGTACGCTTCCTCGTCTTCGCCGTCTTCGCCCTCAACCTCGAGGTGATTCCCCGGGTCCTCCGGGGCGGCATCTACACACCGCTCACGGTCATGATCCTGGCGGGTCTGACCGGAATGTATGCCTACCGGCAAGCTCGTCTCTGGAAACCAGTGAGTTGGGCATGGTTCACCGGACTGACCCTGTCCGTCTTCTGGTTGACCCGCGAGGAAGGTCCCTGGCTACTCCCATCCATCGCTCTCATGTTGGTGGGCACGTTGTTCAGCATGTATCGCTGTCACGGCCGAACGATTCTCTTCCTCTGGAGAGCCACACTGTGCCTGCTGCCATTCCTGTTGCCGTGGCTGAGTATTCGGATCGTCTGTCTCATCAACCAGAGCTACTACGGGACTCCAGTCGTCGTCGAAATCAACTCCGAGCCGTTCACCTCCGCGTACGGGGCATTGACTCGTGTGAAGCATCCGAACCCGGTACCGCGCATGCCGGTGCCGCGAGATGTTCGGCGCTCGATCTACGAAGTCAGTCCGACCTTCCAATCCATCGAATCGCAGCTCGAATCGATCTTCCAAGGGCAGGAGTCGGACGGGGCAGGCTTCCTATGGGACCTGCGCCTGGCAGTGGCCAAGGCTGGCCACCATGGTTCAGGGGCCACGGCCAGATCGTTCTATGCGCAGTTGGCCAACGAGGTCAACACCGCGTGCGATCAAGGTCTGCTGGACTGCCTGCCCGAGCGGTCCACGCTGACGCTGCCGTCACAGCCGGGCGATGTGGGGCGGATCTTCGCCTCGTTCGTCAAGGCCACCAAGTTGCTGCTGAGCGTTTGGCATCCCTCGGATCCTCTTGTCGTGGAGCTCGACAAATTGGACACGCAGCCATTGAAAGACCTGGCAGCCGACACGATCGGGTTGAGCGGGCAAACGCTGGCACGCCCCTTTCACTACAGCTACGGGTCCGAAGAAGAGCTGTCCATCTTTCGAGAACTGACGAACAACCGCCTGGCTCCGCTCTTCTCGATTCCCACCAAATCGGAGGGTGACGCGCCCGCGGGACCGGTTGCATCGCCGGTCCCATTGAGCGGCAAGGTCGTCCTGTTGGGACTCATCGAGCGTGCCTATCGTTCGATGGCGCTACCTCTTACGAGCCTGGCGCTCCTGCTCTACGTCGCCCTCTGCTTGACAGGGCGCTTCCGTCGACAAGCGCTTCTCTTCCTGATCAACACGGCACTTCTCGTTGCCATTGGGACCCGACTCGTGCTGATCGCAGTCATGGACGCCACGTCCTTTCCTTCCCTCTACAACCAGTACCTCAGCCCCGTTTACCCGCTCTTGTATTTGTTCTGGGCGCTCACGTTCGCGGCGACTCTGAACTCGTTCCGGCCTGCAAGCCAGCCGTAAGCGCTTGGTGAACCCTCAACAGTGTTCTCGACGGCCTGCGTATGCGAGCACGTAGACCGCCGGGATCAGCAGCAGCGTGATCAATGTCGAGCCCGTCAAGCCACCGACGACCGCGCGCGCGAGTGGCGCCTGCGCGTCGGCGCCTTCGCCGATGCCGAGCGCGAGCGGCAGCAATGCGAGCACGGTGGTCAGGGTCGTCATCAGGATCGGGCGTAGACGTCGACGCCCGGACTCCGCGACGGCTTCGTGCAGCGGTGTGCCCTCACGCACGAGGCGGCTGGCTTGATCCACGAGCAGGATCGCGTTGTTGACGACGATGCCGCCGAGCATGATGCAGCCGATGTAGGTCTGGACGTTGAGCGTCGTCCGCGTGAGGAAGAGCGTGAGCAGCACGCCGACTGCAGCGACCGGCACCGAGAACATCACGACGATCGGATCGCGGAGCGACTCGTACTGGCACGCGAGCACCATGTAGACGAGGACGATCGCGAGGATGAAGGAGATCAGCAGTTCGCGGAACGACTCGGCTTGCTCTTCGATCGAGCCGGCGACGAGGAGCTCGTGGCCCGACGGGCGTGGAATACGGTCGAGTCCGGCCTGGACGTCGCGAGCAATCGAGCCGAGGTCGCGCCCGTCGGTGCCGGCGCTGACCTTGACGAGGCGCTGTTGGTTGCGGCGCTCGATGACGAGTGGCGCGAGACTCGACTCGGTGCTCACGAAGTTCCTTAGCGCGACGACGGCGCCCGACGGCGTGCTGAGCGTCAGGTCGAGGACCTCGTCGATCGAGAGATGTTCGGCATCCTCGAGTTGGACGAGGATGCGATACGAGTTGCCGCTCGCGCGATACGAGCCCGCGCGCGATCCAGCGAAGGCGGTCTGCAGCGCTTCGGTCACGTCGCGTACCGAGAGCCCGAGGTCGGCGATCTTGCGTCGGTCGATCTCGATCTCACGCTGCGGAACGCCGCTCTTGCGGCTGATCTCGACATCCGTCACGCCTGCGGTGCCTTGGAGGACCGCGGCTGCGCGTCCGGCGAGTTCGTCGAGCGTGTCGAGGTCGTAGCCGCGCACCTCGACTTCGAGGCCTTCTTCGCTACCGAGTACACGCTGCAGCAAGAACTGGCCTTGCGGCGCGCGTGTGCGGATCTCCATCCCCGGGATCTTGCCCTCGAGCCGTTCGCGCAAAGCAGTTGCGATCGTGAGGTTGTCGCGTCCACGTTCGGCTGCCGGCACGAGGTTCAGGCTGATTTCACCGCGCGAAGCGGCGCTCGCGTCTCGGAAGCTCGCGCCGACCGTGACGATCGACGACTCGATCTCGGGGACGGCGGGTAAGACCAGCTCTTCGAGGCTGCGCGTTTGGCGGTCGACGAGTTCGAGTCGCGTGCCGATCTCCATCTCTCCCGTGATGCGCACCTGCCCTTCGTCGCTCGGCGGCAAGAACTCGCTGCCGATACGCGGCAGCAGCAACATGCTCAGGGCGACGAGCAGCGCAGCGCTCAGCACCGTCGTCCACGGCCGCGCCAACACGGCGTCGAGCATGCTTCGGTACCCACTGTCGAGTGCGTCGAGTCCTCGGCCGAGCGCGCCGAGAATTCCCGTCGTCGCGGGCTCGGCAGCGCGAGCCAACATCCGAGAGCTCAACATCGGTACGAGGCTGAGCGCGACGAGCAACGAGCAGGAGAGCGCGAAGACGACGACGTATGCGAGTTCTTTGAAGAGGAAGCCCGAGACGCCGCGAACGAAGGCCAGCGGCAAGAAGATGACGAGCGTCGTGACCGTGCTCGCGACGATCGCGGCAGCGACTTCACCAGCGCCTTCGACCGAAGCGTCCGCAGCCGATTCGCCGAGCTCGTTGCGGCGCCTGTAGATGTTCTCGAGGACGACGACCGAGTTGTCGACCATCATGCCGACGCCGAGCGCCAAGCCACCGAGCGTCATCAGGTTGAGCGTCAAGCCACCGAAGTAGATCAGCGCGAACGTCCCTATGACGGAGATCGGAATCGCGAGCGAGATCACGAGCGTGCTGCGCAGGTTGCGCAAGAAGAACAGCAGGACGAGGATCGCGAGGGCGCCACCGTAGAGCACCGATTGCGCGACGTTGGCGATCGAGCGTTCGATGAAGTTGCCCTGGTTGGACACGGCGACGACGCGCAGCTGCGGGTAGGCGCGATTGACCTCCTCGATCTGTTCGAGGATGCGACGCGAGACCTCGACGGTATTCGCGTCGGCTTGCTTCCGAATCGCGACGCGCATGCCCTGTTCGCCGTCGACGCGGACGAGACGGGTCAGCTTCTCGTACGTATCTTCGACCTTCGCGATCTGTCGAAGCAGGACTTCGCCGCCGTCGCCCTCGCCCTTGTACACGACCGTATCGCGGATCTCGTCGAGGTTCCGGAACTCGCCCGGGGCACGGAGCGTGATCTCGTAACGTCCGTCCTCGAGCTTGCCGCTCGGACGGTCGAGGTTGGCGTCACGGAGCGCAGCGAGGACTTGGTCGAGGGGGATCCCTAGGGCCTGCAAGCGATACGGGTCGATCTCGACGCGGACCTCGCGCGGGTAGCCACCCCAGACGTCGACCTGCGCCACGCCGTCGAGGCGCGCAAAACGGTAGCGAACCTGATCCTCGACGATCTCCGTCAGCTCGACCGGGTCGAGGCGGCTCGAGACTCCGAGGATGACGACCGGGAAGCTCTGGATGTCGAACTTGCGCACGCGCGGGCGCTCGACGTCGTCGGGTAGTTCTTCGAGCTCGGTCTCGAGCCGTGCCTGGAGTTCGATCGATGCCGCGTCCAGATTGGTTCCCCAAGCGAAGCGCACACGCACGCGGCTGCTGCCTTCCGAACTCGTCGACGTGATCTCCTCGGCGCCCGGCACGGTCGCGACGACCTCTTCGATGATCTGCGTGACGAGGCGCTCGACGACCTCGGGGCTCGCGCCTTCGAGGTCGGTCGAGATGCTGACCGTCGGCAGCTCGATGTCGGGTAGAAGATCGATGCGCAAGCGGTCTAGGGACACGAGTCCGAGGACGACGATCGCGAGTACGAGCATCGTCGTGAAGATCGGGCGCCGGACGCTGAAGCGGGGGAGGGACATGGCGCTCGCCCTCAGTCTTCGCTCTTGGTCTTGTCGCGTGCTCCAGGGACGACGACGGCCGCGCCGTCGTCGCAGAGTGCTTGCCCAAGCGTCACGACATTCGTGCCTACCTTCAGATCGTCGAGTCCTTCGGTGATCTGGATGCGCGCGCCGTCGCGGACACCGACGCGTACGGGCTTCCACGCGACGTGTGCACCATCGTCCGTCACGGTGAAGACCCCGCGTACGCCGTCGCGTTCGGTCAGCGCTTCGTAGGGAACGGAGATCGCGTCATCGACCTTGACGAGCTCGAGCGTCGTGCGCACGAACATCCCCGGCTTGAGCGCGCGCTCGCGGTTGTCGAAGCGCAACTCGACGCGCGCTTGTCGCGTCGCTTGGCGGAAGACCGGTGAGATCCGCGCAATGCTCCCATCGAAGTCGCGACCCGCAAACGCGTCGGTGCGCAGCGTCGCGCGCTGCCCCGGAGTGAGCGCGGCGTAGTCCCGTTCGGGGACCGAGACGACCGCGACGATCGGATCGAGTTCGACGACCGAGAGCAGGTCGGCGTTGGCGGCGACGACCCCGCCGTCGTCGACGTAGCGTGCACCGACGTAGCGCGTGTCCTTGCCGCCGTTCCACTCGGCCCTTACTTGCGTGTAGCCAAGACGGATCTTGGCCGAAGCGAGTTCTGCCTCGGCGCGCGTGACGTTGCTCTTGCTGACCACGGCCTTGGAGCGGCTCGCGAGTTCCTTGGCGACCGCCGTGTCGAGGATCGAGTCCGACAGGACCTCGCCCTCGTGCATGGATCTCGCGCGCTCGAGCCCGCGCACCGCGATCGTCAGTGCGGCCTCGGCCTCCGCGAGCCCAGCGTTGGCGACCGCGAGCTCGGCCTCGGCACGTTGCACCGCCTGCACGAACTCGGCGTCGTCGATCGTCGCGACGAGCTGTCCGCGTTGTACGGCATCGCCGAGGTCGACGCGTATGCTCGCGATCTGACCGCCGACCTTGGGCGCTACGACGAACTGCGAGCTCGCCTCGAGAGTCCCGCTGAAGCTCCTTCGCTGCACGAGCGTCCCGCGGTCGATGCGTGCGACCTCGACCGGCACGGGGAGGCGACGTTCGGAGTCCTTGGTCGCCGCTTTGCCTTCGAGGAGGCGATCGACGAGGAGCCAGGCGAGAGCGCCGGCAGCGGCGACGAACGCGATGATGAGGAGGCTACGGCGCAAGGACGGGGAAAGCGCAGCGGCGCGCGAGAAGAAGAAAAAGCGGTGCGGAGACGATTCCGTGCGTCGAAGATACGTCCGTGCCCGACAAGCTGCGAGTGCCACGGCCGTACGCCGACTCGCATTTCGGGATTGCACAGGTCCTCGATTCCAGGAGAACGATCTTCGATCACGATTCCCTTCATGATGCCGTCGACATCCAGCGGCGTTCCTACCGTCTTCTCCGTTACTTGGCTGGCGAGATCACGATCGGCAGGCTCGCTGCGTGGGATGTGCACGACGCATCGAGCGCGGCACGCGCCGCCGGGCTGTGGATTCGCGAACACTACGACTCTCTGCCGTTCGACGCGCGGCCCTGTGAACGATCGCCGACCGAACTCGAGCGCTTCTTCGCGAGCTACCTGACGACGTCGTTCGACATCGTCGACGATGGCGTGCGGGGATGGGAACCAGTCAGCGTGTGTCGCTGCGAGTTGTGCCGCTATCGCTCGTCACCTACGGGCACGAGTTGTTGCGCCGCTGTGCGGGCGAGCCGAGCGGCCCCGAAGTGCTCGCGCTGTGGCGCAGCTTCGCGTGGACGACGAGCGGTTCAAGGGTCGCGGGCTTCGAACTCAGCGCGGATGCGATTCTCGAAGCCGACCATGGCACATACGAGATCTGTGACGTGTGCGGTTGGGAAGACGACCCTGTCCAGTTCGCGGACCCGGATCGTCGCGGAGGCGCGAACAAGGAGTCGCTACGCGAAGCACGCGAGCACTACTGGAGGGAATCATGATTCGCTCGGTGTCGGCGCTCTGCGTCGTTGTGCTCGGCTGCTCGAGCCTGCGCGACGCGTGTGCTCAGGCTGCACCCGAGACGGATCCAGTCGACCGCGTGCGGCTTCAATTCGTCGAGCCCGATGGGGCCGCGAGATCATTGGATGTCGCCTGCGGTCGCTCGTAGGTCTCGCCGAGGCCAGAGAACGCGAGCGCCCGCCCCGTCGTCGAGTCGAAGGCCATCGGGCAGCCCTGCCCGCTCAGCACACGCTTCTGCGTCCAGGCCACCTGGCAAGGACTCGACGAGATGGTGAAGCCCGCGGTCACGAGGACCGTCATCGAACGCAGCAGTGTCTTCAAGGTCGTGCCTCCGCGCGCAGCGTGAAGGCATCCTAGCCGGAATCGCGCACCGGACGTCGCACCCGAGAGACGACGTATTTGCAGCCGCGGGCTGATCTCACCCCAGCGGATTCTGCCCCATGAGCAGCAGTAGGATCGCCTTCTGCACGTGCAGTCGGTTCTCGGCGTTCTGCAACACCTTCGAGCAATCGCTGTCGATCACGTCGCTCGTGACCTCGGCGCCGCGGTGCGCGGGCAAACAGTGGAGGAAGATCGCGCCGGGCTTTGCGGCGGCCATCAGCTCGCTGTCGACGCGGTAGGGGGAGAAGCGCTCAGCGCGCTCCTCGGTCTCTTCTTCTTGACCCATGCTGGCCCAGACGTCGGTGTAGACCGCGTCGGCGCCGTCGACGGCTTGTTGCGGGTCTTCGAGGATCGAGACTTCGCTGCCCGTTTCCTTCGCGATGCGCATCGCGTGGTTGACGACCTTGGAGTTGGGCTCGTAGCCCTCGGGTCCGGCGACGCGGATGTGGCAACCGAGCAGCGCCGCGCAGTGGATCAGCGAGTGGCACGTGTTGTTGCCGTCGCCAACGTACGCGAACGTGCGTCCTTCGACGCTGCCGAAGACTTCGGTCATCGTGAAGAAGTCGGTCAAGCCCTGGCACGGATGCAAGAAGTCGGTGAGCCCGTTGATGACCGGGATCTCCGCGTGCTTGGCGAGATCGAGAACCGTGCGATGCCGATACGTGCGCGCGACGATGCCGTGACACCAGCGGCTGAGGTTGCGCGCGACGTCCTTGAGCGCTTCACGCGCGCCGAGGCGCACGTCCTGCTGATCGATGTAGATCGCGCTTCCGCCGAGGTCCTGCATCGCGACGTCGAACGTGACGCGCGTGCGCAGGGACTCCTTCTCGAAGAGCAGCATGAGGCGCTGATTGGCGAGCGGCTTGGGGAAGGTGTAGCGCTCGGCCTTCACGCGCTTCGCGAGCGCGAAGATCGTGTCGACGTCCTTGCGATCGAGTTCGGCGATCGACGTGAGGTGGCGAACGCTGAGGGTTCCGTATTCGGTCATTGCGGTCGAGGTTGGTGGTCAGGCGTCCAAGGTGAGTGCGCGGTCGATGCGAGCGATGGCTTCGTCGATCTCGTCGTCCGACACGATGAAAGGGGGAAGGAAGCGCAGGCGATTGCCGCCGCTCGCGATCGCGAGCAAGTGCTCACGCAGCATCGCGTCGGCGAACGGGCCCGCGTCCCGATCGAGCACGAGCGCACGCATGAGGCCGTGGCCTTGTTGGCACGTGACGTGGTCGTGCTTCTTCGCGAGCTTGTCGAGTCCGAGCGCGAAGCGTTCGCCCGCGATCGTCACGCGATCGAGCAGTTCGTGATCGAAGAGCTCGGCCAAGAACACTTCGGCAGCACGACACGCGAGCGCGTTGCCGCCGAAGGTCGAGCCGTGCGTCCCCGGCGTCATACGCGAACCGATCGCGGCCGTGCAGAGCGTTGCGCCGATCGGCACGCCGGCGCCGAGCGGCTTGGCGAGGCTGACGATGTCGGGCTGGACGCCTGCGATCTGACTCGCGAGGAAGCGGCCCGTGCGTCCACAGCCCGACTGCACTTCGTCGACGAAGAGCAGCGTGCCGGTCGCGTCGCAGAGTTCTCTTGCGCGACGCAAGAATCCGAAGTCGACGGGGCGCACGCCGGCTTCTCCCTGGATCACCTCGCAGAGGAAGACACCGTAATCGCGCGTCGTGAGTTCGCGCTCGAGAGCGTCGCTGTCACCGGGTGCGATCCACGTCGTGGTCGGGACGAGGGGTTCGAACGGCTTGCGGTACTTCTCGTTCCACGTCGCGGACAGCGCGCCGAACGTGCGGCCATGAAAGCCGTCCTCGAGCGCGAGCACGCCTGCGCGCGGCGCGCCTGCTTCCTTGTGGAAGCGTCGCGCCATCTTGAGCCCGGCTTCGTTCGCTTCGGTCCCCGAGTTGGAGAAGAAGCAGTACTCGAGCCCCGTCGCTTCGAAGAGGCGCGCGGACACGCGCTCCTGAGAACGCGAGCGATAGAGGTTGCTCGTGTGCACGAGCGTGCCGAGTTGTTCGGAGAGCGCGGCGACGAGGCGTGGATGTGCGTGGCCGAGCGCGTTGACGCCGATGCCCGACAAGAAGTCGAGGTAGCGTGCGCCGTCGCTCGCGATCATCCATGCGCCTTCGCCGCGCACGAAGTCGATCGGGCTGCGTGCGTACGACGGCAGCACGTGGTCGTGCGCCGAGCCTGCTGCGTGCGCGGCGCCTCCTGCGTGCGTTGCACGTGCAGCTTCGGCTGTGCGAGCCGAGCCTTCGTGTGGCGAGCCGGTTGCCTGCTTCGAACCGCCTTCTCTTGTGGAGCCGGTTGCTCGCGGAGCACCGGACTGTGGTTCCGCTTGCGGTGATTGCGCCCCGTCGGCTCTCTCGGTTGCCTTGCGTGTCGTCATCGTCTTCGTCCTGGTCACTCGCGCGTTCAGCCGCCGAGCGTGATGTCCTTGGCGTCTTCGTCCTCGATCCGGATCTCGGTCCCGCGTCCCGCGAGCGCGTCTTCGATTGCCGTGTCGCCTTCGAGCGGCGCGATGCGCACACTCCCGACGCCCGCCCTGCACGCATCGAGCGCCGCGCGAATCTTGGGGATCATGCCGCCGCGAATCGTGCCGTCTTGGATCAGTTCGTGGGCCCTTGCTTCGTCGATGTGTTCGATGCAGTCGCCGTTCTTGTCGAGCACGCCGGGGATGTCCGACAGGAGCAGCAGCAAGTCACAGCGCAGCGCTGCCGCGATCGGGCCTGCAGCTTCGTCGGCGTTGACGTTGAGGAAGGGGTCGTCCCCAGCGCTGCCCTGTTCGGGCCCGATCGTCGCGACGACCGGAATCACGAGCGACGCGAGAAGGTTGTCGATCACGCGGCCGTCGACGTCGTTCGGCGTCAAGGTGCCGACGTATCCGAGGTCGACGTCCGAGGTCTTGCGCGTCGGCGTGAAGAACCCGAGGTCGGCGCCACAAATGCCGATCGCTTGGATACCGCTCGTGACGAGGGCGGCGACGATGCCCTTGTTGACTTCACCGGCCAGAACCCACGTGACGACGCGCGCGGTCGCGGCGTCGGTGATGCGCAGGCCTTCGTGGCGGCGTTCTTCCAGCCCGAGGCGCGTCGCGACTTCGGCGATCTGCTTGCCGCCGCCGTGGACGAGGATGCACTCTTCGCCGCGAGTGATCGCGCGCCGCAACATCGCGGCGAGGCGGGCGCGGCCTTCCGTCGTCTCGACGAGCGCGCCGCCGACCTTGATGCACAGGCGCATCAGCGCCACCCCGGGATCGCCGCGTGCACGGGCTCGAGGCCCGCGGTCTCGGGAAGGTCGAGCGCGACGTTGAGGTTCTGGATCGCTTGACCGGACGCGCCCTTGACGAGGTTGTCGATGCACGAGACGACGACGATGCGGTCGCCGTGGCTCGCGACACCGAGTACGCAGCGATTGCTGGTCTGCGCTTCGGAGACGGCGGGCAGGCCCTTGTCGAGAACCGAGACGAACGGCTCGCCCTCGAAGCGCGTGCGCAGCGCTTCACGCACGGTATTGGCGTCGCCGTCCGCACGGAGGTGCAGCGTCGAGAGGATGCCGCGGAAGATCGGTAGCAGGTGCGGCGTGAAGTAGACGCGATCGCTCGCGAACTGCTCGCGGATCTCGGGCTCGTGCCGGTGCGTGCCGACGCCGTACGCGCGGAAGTCCTCGTGCACCGAGGCGAAGTGCGTGACGCCGGTTGCGGCCTTGCCGGCGCCGCTGACGCCCGACTTGCAGTCGGCGATCACGTCGTCGTCCGTCAACAGGCCTGCGTCGCGCAACGCGAGCAGCGGCAGCAATACCGACGTCACGTAACAACCCGGGCACGCGACGAGGCGCGTGTTGCGCAGCTCCTCGCGCGCGAACTCCGTCAGGCCGTAGACGCGTTCTTCGAGCAGTTCGGGTGCCGGATGTTCGAAGCCGTAGAAGCGCGGATACATCGCGGCATCCCGCAACCGATACGCGGCCGACAGGTCGAGGACGAGCGGCACGGACTCGAGCAGCTGGGGCACGAGGGTCGCCGACGCCTCGTGCGGAGCGCAAAGGAGGACGGCATCGTTGGTGCCGAGCGCATCGAGATCGAGGCTCGCACTGACGGGTTCGCGCAGCGCTCCGGCATAGGTCTCGGCCGCACTGGCCTCGCCACTGCGCGCCGAATAGACGCCGGTGACCTCGACGTGGGGGTGCTGCGTGAGGAGGCGGAGCGCTTCCTTTCCCGTGAATCCCGACGCGCCGACGACGGCGACGCGGCGCTTGGCGATGCCGTGAGTCATGCGTTCTTCCTCCGTGCGGGATGCTGTCCCGACTTGTCGCGCAGCGTACCGAGCTTCTTCGCGAGTGCACGAGCGCCCTTGGCATCCGGCGCCGCGACGAAGACCGTGTCATCGCCAGCGATCGTCCCGACGACGCCCTCGAGCGTGCTCGTCTCGACGTCGATCGCGGTCGGCTGCGCCATCCCGGGAGGCGTGCGCAAGACGACGAAGCTACCCGAAGTCGCGATCGTCATGACGTGATCGAGCTTGGGCTCGCGGGCGACGCGTCGCGCGCCAGGCATCGTGAGGCTCGAGAGGGCGTAGCCTTCCGGCGTCTTGATTGCGCCGAGTTCGCGCAGGTCCCGACTGATCGTCGCCTGTGTCGCCGCGAAGCCCGCGTGATCGAGCGCGCGCGCGAGTTCGTCCTGACTCGCGATCGGACCGCGGTCGAGGAGCTGTCGGATCAGGGACTGGCGGGCGGATTTGGACATCGAGGTGGAAGAGTATGCAATTGCCGCATGAATATGCAAGAGCTTGATCGGCTGTGAGCCAGGCCTTTGGTAGCAGGCGTAGCTACGGGTTCATCGCCAAGCGCGATATTTCTCGCGGCTGCGCTTGCCGCGCCACCGAGCACTTGCTCGTCGACCAGCGATATCGGACTCGCAGCGATCTCGAGAGTCGACTGCCAGCAAGCGGCTGGTCTCAAGGGCCCATAGCGCCGGGTGTGAGACCGAGCTTCGGATCCGTTCTGTTCGAGCTATCGAGCGATACTCTCGAACAGTCGGTCCATGGGGCACTGGCGGCAGCTGGATAATCATGGAGTCCGAGTCGGATCGCGAGCACCAAGACGCTGGCGCTTCGCTGCGGCGTGGCAGGCGCGCTAGGCCTGCGTCGGGCACGCCGTGCAGCAAGCAGGCGTGTTCGTGTTGGTTGTCGTCGGTTGCTCCGTTGCTCCGTTCCTCGTGGTGGGAGGGCATTCGACGCTGTGGTCGCGCACGCGACTCATGTCGCCATCGAGTCTATGGCCGCGATGGGAGTCGTGCCATCGTGCTCGGTTTGGCGTTCAAGCGCTTCTTCGAGGTCGTGGATTGACCACTTGCGCAACGGTCGGAACTGGAAGAATCACTCCTCCTCGAGCAACTCCGCCAACCGTGCGAGGCCGCGCATCACGAGACCGCGCATCGCGGACTCGGTCTTGTCCGACTGCTCGGCCGCTTCTGCGTAGCTCAGCCCGGCGACGCGCGTCAGCGTGATCGCTTCGCGTTGCGCGTCGGGAAGCGCGGCGAGCGCGTGCTCGATGCGCGTGCACTCGTCGCGGGCGCTCAGGATGCGGCTCGGCGTCGTGAGGTTCGCGTAAGCCGTCAGGACGTTCTCGAACTCGCTCTCACCGTCTGCGCGCGCCGGCGCCGCGACTTCGCGCGAGACGTCGCGTTTGTGCCGGTGGAGGTACCGGTGACGGTTGTTGATCTTCCGCGCAGCGCGCACGAAGAGCCAATGACGGAAGGCTTCCTCGCTGCGGTAGTCGAAGCGATCGATGTCTTCGAGCGCTTCGCGGCAAACGGACAGTGCGAGGTCGTGGGCCGATTCGTGAGCCGCGACGACGCCACCGGCGCGCGCGCGCACGAACGCGACGAGGCGCGGCAGATTGCGTTCGAAGAGCGAACCGAAGGCTGCGTCGTCGCCGCTGCGCGCTGCCTCGACCGTCTGTTCGAAAGCTTTCATACATCGATCTCCACTGCAGAACTCCAGGACAGGCGCTCGAACGCCATCAAGAACGGGTGAGCGCACGAGCCGGACGCACGCCGCAGTTGGCATGTCGCACGCCAGGTCCGAGCGACCAGCGCATCGACGAGCGGCCCATCTCCGGACCGACGGCGTACGACCCGCCTCGTTGTACGCGTCGGGTTTCGGGAAGCGCGGTGTCGCCGCGCAACGAATCCTCACCTTCGACCGGGTGTCGATAGCTGAGGAAACCGTCGCGACACCACTCCCACACGTTTCCGTGCATGTTGTGGAAGCCCCAAGCGTTCGGTTTGAGCGCATCGACGGGTGCGTGTGCAGCGAAGCCGTCGCCATGCGGAATCCACGCCGAGTTCGGTTTGGTGTCGCGAATGGACGCCGCTGCGCTGTCCGCGAAGTTGGCATAGCCTTCGAGCGTCGCAACGTCGTCGCCCGTCGACCAAAGAAATTCACCGCCTGCACGGCACGCGTACTCCCACTGAGCTTCGGTCGGCAACATGAGGGCGTCGAGTACGAAGAGCTCTGCACAGTCGTTCCAGCTGATGCGTTCGACGGGATGCGCGTCGGAAAAGACGAGACCCGCACGCGCGCGCTCGGCCTCGTTCAGCGTGACTCCGTCGGCGAGGAAGCGACTCACGTCGGCATCCTTGTTGTGCAGACTCGGTCGACTTCCGCGGGCCAGGCGTGCCCACTGCCCTTGCGTCATCTCGTACTTCGACAAGAAGAACGCAGTTGGCAAGCCGACCGTGTGCACCGGCGCTTCCCAAGCGGCGGCATGCTTGTGATAGCGCACGCCGGCGGGATCCTCTGGTTGTTGCCCCATCTTGAACGTTCCTGGTGGCACGAGCACGAAGACGAGGCCAGTGTCTTCGTCGATCGTGAGACGCCCACTCCCAGCGTCGCGAACAGGCGCGCGGCCGCTCCGAAGGTGAGCGAACTCGAAGAGTCCCGACTCCGGATCGCGTCCGAGCGGGACCAAGCCGATCTGCGGCTCCAGCACGAGGTTGTATTTCGGATCGACGCGCACGGCGCGAACGGTCTCGTCCCACTTGGCACTGTGTTCTTCGATCGAACGTGCCTGGATCGTCTCCGCCCATTGCTTGCGTTCGGACACGAACTCGAACGCGCCTTGCTTCCCGAAGAACGTCTCGAGTTCGTCGCGAGTCGCTCGAAGTTGATCGTAGAGGAAGCGCTCTGCGCGATCGATGTCGCGCGCGTCATTGCCACCCAGAGCGCGAGCAGATCCGTCGGCGTCGCCGAGGCTCGATGTCTCGTCGTCGATTGCAATGCCGTGCAGCATGCGCATGTCGACGAGTGCGCGTTCGATCTCGGGTTTGCGTCGCTGCAGCGGTTCGCCGAGATCCTGCATCCACTGCGCGAACTTGGCGCTCTGCGACGGCCACGCCGGCCGGATCGTACGCGCCTCTTCGCGTGCCTGGGCGAGCATCGCGACGCTCGCGAGCAAGCGATAGCGCTGCTGACTTCGCTCGAGCTCGGTACGCGCGACCGTTTCACGGTGCGCGGATTCGTTGGCCCGAACCATCGCGGTTGTCGTCGAAACGATTCCCGCGATCAACGCGATGATGAAGAGCCCACACGCGAGTGCGGCGACACGGTGCTTTCGAATCAGCTTCGCGAACCGATAGCTTCGACTCGGTGGACGTGCGTGAACGGGCTCGTGGTCGAGGTAGCGACGCAGGTCGTCTGCGAGTTGGAGCGGCGTCTGATAGCGGCGCTTGCGGTCCTTCTCGAGTGCGTGCCGTACGATCCAATCGAGGTCACCGCGCACATCACGTCGCAAAGTGCGTGTGTCGCTCGCGCGTTGTCGTGCGCGCTCGGCGCAGGTCGCGTCATCGACGAGGTAGGAAAGGAGTGGGGGGGCTGGCTCTTCCTGCAGGATGCGGAACATCTCGGCAGGATTCGTGTTGCGCAGGCGCTCTGCATCGAATGGCAAGGCGCCGGAGAGCAACTCGTAGAGCAAGGTGCCGAGTGCGTACACGTCCGCTCGCGCATCGAGGTCATGGGGCTGCCATGCCGCCTGCTCGGGACTCATGTATTCGGGTGTCCCGACGAGTTGCCCATGCGAGGTGTAGACGGTGCCGTCGGTCAGCGCGCCGTGCGTCGCTTTGGCGACACCGAAGTCGATGACCTTGGGCATCGGTCGCCCGTCGTCTCCGGTTCCGACGATCACGTTCGACGGCTTGAGGTCGCGATGGATGATGCCCTTGCTGTGTGCGTGTTGGATCGCCTCGCAGACCAGCAGCAGAATCTCGATGCGCTGACGGATCGTCAGCGTGTTCGCATTGCAGTACTGCGTGATCGGCTGACCCGGCACGTACTCCATCGCGAAGTAAGGGCGCCCTTCGTCGGTGCGACCCGCATCGAAGACGCGGGCGATGTGGGCATGGTTCATCAACGCGAGCGCTTGGCGTTCGGCTTCGAAGCGCCGAATGACCTCACGCGTATCCATGCCGAGCTTGATGACCTTGAGCGCGACCTTGCGTCGTACCGGTTGGCGCTGCTCGGCGAGGTAGACCGTCCCCATGCCGCCGTGCCCGAGCTTGTCGAGAATGCGATAGGGACCGATGTGTTCGGGCTCGTCGGTCGACTTCACGAGTCCCATTCCGGCGATGCGTTGCACGCGCTTGCGGATCGTGTCGGCGTGGTCGGGGTGCGCGGCGCAGATCGCATCGATCTTGCTCCAATTGCCCCCCTCGAGGGCATCGAGACAATCGGCGACGAGCTGTTCGAGGTCAGCCATGCGGGCAGTCTTACCAGGTACACGGGTGGAGGGTCATGAGGCCCGATTCCGTTCGCGGATTTCGCGGAAATGGAGCAAACCCCGGCCGGTGACCTCGGGACACGAAGTCGATCGTAAAAATACGAAACCGCGCGAACGGTTCGCGATCGCCCGACCCTCTCCTTCGCAATCGACATTCGAATCCAGAAGGAGACAAGAACGATGGATACCCAAATGCAGCACTCCCGCGAGATCTCGAGCCGTTTTGCTCCCCTCGCATCCAACGTCCGCGCAGCCCAGACCTGGGGCGGCGGCGGCCGCGGCTACGAGGTCATCAGCCGCCAAATCGCCAACATCATCGAACATTGCATCGATCGCCTCGACCCGCAGCGCGGGGAGCGCATCCTCGATGTCGCCACAGGCACCGGATGGGCAGCTCGCCGCGTCGCCCGTCGAGGCGCCGAGTGCGTCGGGGTCGACTTCGCTGCAGGAGTGCTCGAGGTCGCACGGGATCTCGCGATGCCGGGCACGAGCTTCGCGATCGCGGATGCCGAGGCGCTTCCCTACGAGGACGGAGAGTTCGACGCGGTGCTGTCGACGTTCGGCGTCATGTTCTGCGCGAACCCCGAGGCGGCTGCGTCCGAAATCGCCCGCGTGTGCCGTCCCGGTGGCCGCATGGCCCTTGCCGTCTGGCCGGCGCACGGCGGCGTGCACGAGATGTTCAAGGTCTTGACGCGCTTCGTGCAGAAACCCGGTCCCTCGCCGTTCGCGTGGGCCGAGACCGAGCAGCTCGAGCGACTCTTCGGCCACAGCTTCGACATCGCGGTCGAGGATGCCGTCAGCTACTACCGCGAGCCGGATGGGGCATCGGCGTGGCAGAGCTTCGTCAACGGCTACGGCCCGATCCGGACGGTCGCGGACAGCCTCAGCGCGAGCGATCGCATGAGCCTCGAGCGCGCCTTCGTCGAGTTGCACGAAGAGTATCGGACGCCGCTCGGTGTCCTCATGCCGCGGCCGTATCGCATCGTCGTCGGCCGACGTCGCTGAGCGAGTTCGCGTCAGCGCAGCAGCAAGACCGGGCCGGAGCTGTATCCGACGGCCGGCCCGAACTGCGCCGTGCCCGTGAACGTCGTCGAGCTGGAGACCGTGTGGACGCTCTCCGAGTCACCGAGAACGATCGAAATCACCTGCGTGGTGTAGAGCCCCACCGGTCCGGGACCCGTGTGCAGCACTTGTGCGAAGAGCGGGAATGCGCTTCCCGTCGCCGGCCTTGGGATCGTGACCACGAGGAACCTGCTTCCAAGCCCGAACGGCGGAACCGGCAACGTGACGAGTGGAGCCACTCCGAGATCGCAACCCGCCATTCCGAGGAAGGGACCGAGATCCAGTGGGAGGTTGGGCTGCGGGTTCTCGAAGGATGTAATCGACGTCGTAGCCGGTATTGACCGGCGGGGATGACATCTGGACGTTCTTCATGCTGAAGAACGTCACAGCGTTCGTCGTCAGGTTGGCGGCGTACGTCGTCGAGAGTGATCGCGTCGTGTTTCATATGCATCGTTAGCCGGCGAGTCGCTCTCGCTCGGCTGCCGCACGGTTAGTGCGAGCAGCGAGCGTGGCCTCACGCGAATACTCAGGAATATCCGCGAGCGCTCGAACGCTGCGCCGAGGTTCGACCCTTCTCCGAGCACCAGGAGAAGAATGATGAAGAACCACAAGAACACTCTCGCAATCGCCGCACTCAGCCTCTTTGCCGGAAGCGCCATCGCGCAAGGCAATCTCGATGTGAGCGCGCTTGCCGTCCCCGCCAACCTCGATCCCGGAACCAACGTCGAGGTCTCCGTCTGGATCACCAACCGCAGCACCAAGGCGATCGACGTGACCACGGTCACCGGTCTCTTCCTCTCGACGAACTCGGTCATCTCGACGGCGGACCGTTCGCTCGGACGCTTCACGACGCCGAAGTTGGCAGCCAACGAAACCGTCAAGCGCATCGTGCGCATCAACGTACCGCTCGATATCGGTGTCGGTCCTTGTTACATCGGTGCGTTCGCGGATGTCGATCGCACGTATGCCGAGACCAACGAGAACGACAACACCGCCGCGAAAGTGACCAACTGTCGTGGCATGACGGACCTGTTCGTCAAGTCCGCGACCACGGCGACGAAGTTCGCTCGCGGTGACTACTTCATCGCGTCGGCCGTCCTCGAGAACCGCGGCGGTGTCGACGCGCCCGCCTTCAGTGTCGCCGCGTTCCTCTCGCAGGATGCACAACTCAGCAATGGCGACCTTCGCCTCACGACGACGACGATCAACGGCCTCCCCAAGGGTCAAACCGCCTCGGCGACGCTGGCCTTCACGATCCCGGCGCTGATGCCGATCCAGAACTACTATCTGCTGATCGTCACCGACTGGGATCAGCGTGTGTTCGAGTTCGACGAGACGAACAACACGCTCGCCAAGTTGGTCGAGGTCTATGCGAATGGGGAGAGCCGCGCCTTCGGCACGTCCTGCGCGGGCTCGGGCGGCATGCCGGTCCACAGTGTCAAGCCGCGTGATGGTGCGACCTATCCTCGGATCGGCTATGGCATCCAGTTCGACGTGCGCAACGCCAAAGTCTTCGCTCCCGCACTTTGCACGATCGGCTTCTCGAGTCAGACCTGGGGCGCGATTCCGCTACCGCTCGCTCTGCGCGACATCGGTGGTGGCCTCTGCCAGCTCCATGTCAGCATGGACATCACGATCCCGTTCGCGACCGGGCTGACCGGATTCGGTGGGACAGCCTTCCAGGTGCCTCAGGACGAGCGCTTGATCGGCCTCACGGTCTATAGCCAGATCCTGATCGTCGACAACGGCGCGAACAACCTGGGGATCAACGCCTCGAACGCGGTGCGCACGACCTTCGGTCACGAGAAATGAGGCGCTGTTCCTCTACACGATCGCGTTGTGTTCGTGACACCGATCAGTCGTGCAAGAACGAACGCAGCTTGCAACGCACGCGCGAACAGTAGTCCGCGAACTGGCCTCGAATGAGACGCTTGCGGAACTCGCGGTATGGCGCGCCGTACCAGATCTCACGGAAGCTGCTCGCGCGGACATTGCCCATGACTTCGTCGCTGAAACAACACGGCATGACGTCGCCGGTCGCCGTGATGAACGCGGAATCGAAGCCGACCGAGCAACGCTTGGCGGGGACATACACATCGTGTGCCGGCTGTGGCGCCGGTTGTGATGCCGGAGGCGCGTCGACGTGCTCGGGATCGCGCCTTCCGTTGTCTCGTGCCGTAGCGCCATTCGCGCATGCCGACTCGGCTTCGCGCGTCGAGGTGCAAGCTTCCTGGTGTTCGATGCCGACATCATCCGGTCGGTGTTCCGCAGGCACGTCGAAGGGCTCGAACGGTAGTTCGGGCGCATCCCCGATTTCGCTCTCGTGAAGGAGCGCGATCTCCGGTGCGTTCGAGGTGACCGATGACCGACTGGCGCACTCGCGCAGGAGTCGCGCCGCTTCGCGATGCTCGTTCTTGGTCAATCGGAATCGTGGCGACAACGCGAACACGATTTCGAACACCATGTGATCGACGCCCACTTCCTGCGCGAAGGCGAACATCTGTGGAATCGTGTGTAGATTGAGACGCTGGATCACGAAATGCGCTTCGATGCCGACCGAAGTCGCGGAGCGTTCGTTGCGATAACTCACGAGACGCGAAAGATTGTCGTGCAAGCGCTCGAAGTTGTCGCGGTCGTGGACTGCGCGATACGTGTCACGATCGCCCGCGTGGATGGAGAACCGCGTCTTGTCCCATTGCATGTCGACGAGTGCACGCGCTGACTTCTCGTCGAGAAGCGTGCCATTGCTCATCAAGTAACCGCGCCAGCCGCGCTTCTTGACCTCGGACATGATGTCGAGGCACTCGGGGTGCACGAGAGGTTCGCCGCCGCCGACGACATTGACTTCGGTCAAGCCGCGCGGCATGCCATCGAACAGAGCCACGTATTCGGCGAGCGACATGCGCTCGGTCTTGTCGATCTTGACGAGCGATTGGAGTGTCGTGGGCTCCAAGTGTTGCAGCCAGCACATGTGGCACGCATGGTTGCAGATCGCGCCCATCGGATTGAGGCGGATCTGCGCGGGACCGAGGAGCGCGCGTTCGGTCGTCGCGCTCGCCCGTCGAACGCCGTGTACCACAGCACCGCGAAGCCCGAGTCGCCGAATACCGTGAACGATCTCGTTCGGCCGTGCAGCGAACGCGAGTAAGGAGAGCTTCGACATCGAAGTCGCGAAGATACCACGCCATTCCACATCGTGGGAAAGCGTGGATCGAGGGGTCGCATGGCTCGGTTCCCGGCCGCTACTCTGTTGCGCTCATGCGCGCCGCCCTCTTCGATCTCGATGGAACTCTCGCCGACACGATGCCGGTGTGCTTCGACGCCTTTCGTGCGGTGTTCTTGGAAGAACTCGGTCGCGAGTGGACGAATGCGGAGATCCAAGCGCACTTCGGCCCTTCCGAGGAAGGTGTTCTGAAAAGCGTGCTCGGTGCTGCACGCGAGGCCGAGGCGACGGAGCGTTATCTCGATCACTACGCGCGCCTCCATCGTGCCGTGCCCGGTCTCTTCGATGGGATCGAACGTGTGATCGCACGCTGCAGGGATGCCGGCATGCGACGAGGTATCGTGACTGGAAAGGGACCGCGGAGTGCCCGCATCTCGGCAGAACAGCTCGGCCTCGACGCGCACTTCGAAGTGCTCGAGGCCGGCTCGTCCGCCGGTTGGCAGAAGATCGCGCGGCTCGAAACGATCCTCGATGCGTGGGGGCTGGCAGGGGCCGATGGTTTCTACGTAGGGGATCACCCGAGTGACGTGCGCGCCGCGCGAGAACTCGGGCTGGTCGCGTTGTCGGCAGCGTGGTGCCCCCTCGCGGACGTCGATGCACTGCGACGCGCCGAGCCGGACGCGCTCTTCGAGACGCCTGCGGAGATGGTCCGTTGGCTCGACGAGCGACTCGGCTGATTCGGGCCGAAACGGGATACGCCCCGGCGATCCGAAGACCACCGGGGCGCATCCCGTCTCTCTCTATCTTCCTCTTCCGTTCACCCCTATGGGCGGAGCTCGCTCGGCACGCATTCAATCCATGTCGGTGTCGTGGTTTCGTGCTCGCTCAGCTCCTTCCAGTCGTCGTGAACGTCGTGTGCGGGCTCTCACCTCCGCGCACACTCTGTAGAGCGTGAGAACCCTGGATTCCGTGACAGGGTTTTTGGACTTTTTTCGGCGTCGTGCGTTCTCGTCACCGGAGCGGTGCGACGCGGAGTGCGGTACGGTTGTCGCCGAGCGGATGAGTCGATCGAAGTATGGATGTCATCAAGAACCGTTTTGCTTCCGGAGTCCTCGCGGGACTCCTGCTCGGTGCAGGGATCGGTTGGATCGCGTTCGGTTCGCCCGTGGTCGGCACTGGGCGAGCCGAGTTGCTCGACACGGAATCCGTGAGCCGCATTGCCGAACTCGAAGGGGAACTCGCGCAATTGCGACAGCGCGTGATCGAGCAGGGGGATGTGCGCAATGTCGAACGTGGTGCGGACGGATCTGCGCCTGCAGAACCGGCGAGCGTCGAGACCACGAAGCGAGTCTCGCGAGATGCGATCGACGCATTCTTGCTCGCGGAACTCGATCGACTGCTTGCCGGAGATGCGATTCGACTGCGTTTTGCCGGGGACCGGAAAGGGCTCTTCGAGTTCCTCGTCACGACTTGGCTGGCGGCTGGTCGTCCCGAACTCGCGTGCTCGGTCGTGCTCGCGTGTGCCGGCGAGCTCGACGTCTGGAAGGAAGCGCTCGCGGCCGGCGAAGCCTTGCTCGCCGCAGGTAATCGCACGCTGGCGACCGAAGCGTTCCTGCTCGTCTTTGCGCGGGAGCCCTACCGCGTGATGAACCACCTGCGTGATCTCGCTCCGGATCGCGCGCTTGCGATGCTCGATGACCCGAGCCTGAAGGACCAGATCGCGTTCATGCCGCGGATCTACGGACGGATCCGTATGCTCGCCGCGCTCGGTCGAACCGACGACGTGATCGCCTACGTCGACGATCTCTCGCGGCGGGGCGATCTGCCTCGAGATTCGTGGCGCGACATCGTCGAAGCTGCGCCTTCCTTTGCGGAGAGTCGCTTGCGCGCGTTGATCGAGAGCGGCCCTGCGGACGATCGTCCTTGGTACGAGCTGCGGCTCGTCGACGCGATCGACGCACAGGGGCGCACGGCCGAGGCGACTGCAATCGTCGAGAAGAAGCTCGCGCAGGGCTTCGATACCCTTTGGCTCGACTCGTTGATCAAGATCGCTCCCGAGAAAGCGCTTCGGTATCTCGAAGATCGATCACGGCAGATGCCAGGCGACGCGCTGACCTTGAACTACTACGCCAAAGAGCTCGCCAGTGCGGGTCGGCGAGCGGAGGCGTTCGCGACGTACGAGAAGTCGCTCGCGGTGCGCTTCGAGAGTGGGATCGCGTCGAGGCTCCTCGAAATCGATGCCGTGCGTGCAGCGACGGTGCTGTCGCCGCTCGTGCAACGGGACGACGAAGCGCTCGGCAACATCGGCGATGCGCTCTGGGAGGCTGGACACCCCGCGCTCGCGCGCAGCTATTGGGAGCATGCGTTGCGCGTCGATCCGAGTGATCGCGAGTGGAAGCGCAAGCTCGATCGCGTTCGGGCGGGGGCCGATCCGTTCGACGATCAATAGCAGCGCGTCTTCGTCGCGTGTCTCACAGCGCGCTCGCCGTCGAAACTCGGACATCGTGCGTTGGGACACGGCTTGATGATGCCCTCGACGTTCGCGTCGAACTCGTGCGCTGGCCCTGCAGAGATTGTCCGTTAACCTAGCAGCGATGGTTCCGAAGCAGCTCGAGCCCCGCTACCTGATCGAGACGATGGAACGTCTCGTCAGGCGGATCGAGGAGCGCTTCCCGAACGCGATCCTCGTCCACACGGCCGAGGCGGTGCTCGATACGGCGCGCCGAGCGCGAGATCGAACGATCGCGTTCTCACGACCGATCTGGTGGCTTCGCTTGCCGATCTTCGTGTTGATCGTGTCGCTGCCGACCATCCTGATCTACGAACTCGTCGTGCTCGATCTGAGCTTCGTTCCGTCGAGCCTGTCGGAGTTGATTTCGTTCTTCCAGGCCTCGGTCGAGAGTCTCGTGTTCATCGGGATCGGAATCGCCTTCCTGATGACGCTCGAGACGCGCTTCAAGCGACGGCGCGCGCTCGCGGCGGTTCACGAACTTCGCGAACTCGCGCACATCATCGACATGCACCAGCTCGACAAAGATCCCGCCTACGTGATGGAAGCGGCGACGTCGACGCCGAGTTCTCCCGCGCGCACGATGACCGCGTTCGAGCTCAACCGCTACCTGGACTACTGCAGCGAACTCCTGGCCCTGATCGGCAAGGTCGCCGCGATCTACGGTCAGCGAATGGCCGACCCGGTAGCCCTCGAAGCCGTCGACCAAGTCGAGAACCTCACGACCAGCCTCTCCCGCAAGATCTGGCAGAAGCTGATGATCCTCGACAACGACTGAGCAAAAGGTGCCAGGGTCGATTCACGCGCGAAAGTGGCGTGTTTCGACCCTGGCACCTTTCGTGCGCTTCAGGCGTACAGGCCGCGGAGCTTGTAGACGTGGGCTACGCGTTCGATGGCGAGCATGTAGCTCGCGGTGCGGGCGGAGACCGACTCGCGGTCGGCTAGGCCGCAGACGGACTGGAAGGCGTCGACCATGATCTTTTCGAGGCGCTCGTTGACGTCGCGTTCGTCCCAGTAGTAGCCGAGACGGTTCTGGACCCACTCGAAGTAGGAGACCGTGACGCCGCCGGCGTTGGCGAGGATGTCGGGGCAGACGAAGATGCCGCGCTCGTCGAGGATGGCTTCGGCTGACGGCGTCATCGGGCCGTTCGCGCCTTCGACGATGACGGTGGCCTTGACGTCGTGCGCGTTCTTCTGCGTGATCACGTTCTCGAGCGCCGCGGGGACGAGGACGTCCACGTCGAGGGTCAGGACCGCGTCGCCATCGATATGGTCGCCGCACGTCAGGCCTTCGAGCGTGCGGTGTTCTCTGAGGTGTGCACTGACGACGGACATGTCGAGGCCGTCGTCGTTGTAGAGCGCCCCGGAGATGTCGCTGATCGCGCACACCTTGATACCCAGGGCGTGCAGGGACTCGGCGGAGACGCCGCCGACGTTTCCGGCGCCTTGGACCGCTGCCTTGCACTGCTTCGGGTCGAGACCCATGCGATACAGTGATTCGCGCGTCATCAGGCCGACGCCGTAGCCGGTCGCGCGCACGCGTCCGTGGCTACCGCCGAGCTCGATCGGCTTGCCCGTGACGACCCCCGGTTGGGACTGGCGCATGTGCATGGAATAGGTATCCATCATCCACGCCATGATCTGCGGGTTGGTGTTGACGTCGGGCGCGGGCACGTCGCGATCCGGACCGATCAGGTCCATGATCGACGCCATGTAGCGACGCGTCAGTCGTTCCAACTCGACCTGAGTCATCTTCCCGGGGTCGCAGATGACGCCGCCCTTCGCACCGCCGAACGGCACGTTGACGACCGCGCACTTCCAGGTCATCCACGCCGCGAGTGCACGCACTTCATCGAGCGTGACGTTGCGATCGAAGCGCACTCCGCCCTTGCCCGGCCCACGCGCGACCGAATGTTGGACGCGATACCCGGTGAAGACCTTGATCGACCGGTCCTCCATCTGCACGGGGATGGCGACGATGATCTCGCGGTCCGGGCGCTCGAGGATCTGATAGAGACCCGGGTCGAGGTCGAGCCTTTTCGCGGCAATGTCGAAGCGATGCAGCATCGCCTCGAGGGGATTCGTTTCGCTGTTCTGCAGCTCTCGATTCATCGATGTCCGTGCCAACCTCGGGTTGGATGCGTGGATGCCATGTCGAGCAGTGCGTCCCTAGCGGAGGCCTCCGTCGGTCTTCTCAGAAGCGAAGCTCGCAGTGCAGCTTTCGTGGCGCGGTTGCGGGATCGCTTCTAGGATCGACATCGGCGGTTCGTCGAGGCGCGGAGCAGGCCTGGCTTCGGGGGTTATCGCGTTCGCCGTACGGCTTCGCCCTGTCGTGAGACTCTTGGAAAGCGCCAGACTCTACGCATCGTTTCGCAAGCTCACAAGCGTGCACGATCGACGCATCCACATCGTTTCGGCGATGCGTCCCGGCTCCGCCGAAGCGACCTTGGCGCAAATCGCCGCCGCGCTCGGGGGCGCGTCGATCGAAACGGTCCGTCCGGAGCGCCTCGTGAACGGCCGTATCGGCACGCTGGTGCGGGAGACGCCGGGCCGCAGGACGTTCCGCGTCGAACCGACGCGGGGCGGCGAAGGCGCGGTCCTCGTCAAGCAATACGACCCGGGCGCCGGTAGGAGGGGAAAGATCGCGCGGTGGGCCGCGCCAGCCAGAATCGAGTGCCAACGACTACTCGAACTCGCAGACGGCGGGATGCCCGTGCCGCGTCTGCTCTTCGGTTGTTGGAGTCGCCTCGGTGGGTTCGGACCGGGAGCTACGATCCAGGCGGCTCTGCCGGGCGACGGCCTCGACGAAGTCTTCCCGCGAGCGCAAAGCGTCGCCCGTGCGCAGTGTGCGCTCGAGGCTCTTCTACCGCTCGTATGTGAGTTGCACGGCGCCGGATACGTCCACCGGGATCTCTATCTCGGTCACGTCCTCGGGCGTCTGGACGACTCTGGCGAGATTCGAATCCACGGGCTCGTCGACGTCGCGCGTGCCACGACGAGGCACGGATGGGGCCAACGCCTGCGGGTCAAGGACCTGGCAGCCCTGTGCGTCTCGCTCGCGCCGTGGGTCGAGAATCGCGTTCTCGTGCGCGGCTTCGTCAGCTATTGCGACGGTTCGGTGTTGCCGCCGCGCTGGTGCAGTCGGAGCGGGAAGCGACGCCTGCTCACGGCGATCCTCGCGCGCGCCGATCGGATGCGTCGCCATCGGCCGCGCTTCGATCCGGCGGTCCTCACTGCGATTGCCCCGTCTTCGTTCCGCGACTCGACACACACGCGGCCGAGCCCGCCGTCGTAAGCGAGAAACGCATCGAACGTTCGCGCTCGTGCTCTCGGCGGTCGAGTTCGCGCGAGCGCGACGGGGAAACGAGCGCCGCGGCGCGCGAGTCCTGTCGTTCGTGCGTAGACGTGACGCGGACGACTCGGATCGGGCCTCCTCGCGCAGTCGCCCGAGCGGCACGAGCCGCCTTGCGGAGTCGTTTTGTCAGATATCGGCTCAGGCGGCTGATACCGTGGGAGCATGGCTGGAACGAGGATCGCTCTTACCTTGCTGCCGAGGCACCCACGTGAGATCGCGTCGACGTCACCTCATGCGCGTGCGTCGACTGCGCGCGAGCACGGATCGCCCGAAATCTTTGCACGAGCCCACCCGTCCCGGCTGGCCGCGTCGCGCAGGCTCGCTGCGCCGAGGCCTCGCCGCAGAGTTTGCGGCAGCGGCATGACGCGGGCGCTCGCATTCGCGCTCGTCGGTGCACTCGCGGTCGCGCAGTCGGTCGATCGGCGTCAGTCTGTCGCCGAGCTCCTCGGGCGCGCGGACGAGCAGGCGTATCGCGCTGCGAAAGAGCAATGGCGATCCGAACAGGACCCGATGTTGCGCGCAGCCTTGTTGCGGCACGGATTGCGGTTGGCGGCGACGGACGATCGCGAAGTGCTCGGTGTCCTCGAGCGCGAGACCGTGCCGGAGACGCGTTTCGTCGCCGCGCGCTGGTTCTTGGAGCATCACGGCAAGGCCGGTCTCGAGCTTCTCGAGTCCCTGCGTGCCGAGACCAAAGGGCCGCAGCTCGCGGTCGTGGTGCTCGCCGCGTGTGCTCCGGCGAGTTCGTCCAGTCCGGCCGGCAAGCACTTCGAAGAACGCTTCGATCTCGAGCCGCCGACACGGCAGCTCGAAGTGCTCGCACTGCTCGCGTCGCCATGGCTCCGACACGCGCCCGGTGAAGCGGACGAAGCGCCCGTGCGCAAGCTACGTTCCGAACTGGCCGAAACGGCGAAGTGGCCCGCACTGCGTGGCGAAGCGCTCCGCCAGCTCGCCGCGAGCAACGACCCGAAGGCGAAGACCATCGCGCGCCGCCTCGCCGGAAAGGCTCTCGACCCGAGGCTCGCGCAGGCCGTGTTCGTCGCGTTGACGACCGAGATCGTGCCGAGCGATCTCGACTCGCTCGGGCCGCTCGTCGAGCTTCGCGGATCGGGCGTCGCGCCGCTCGCGCGCGACTTCGCCGCCAGCCACGCGAAGGACGAGACGGTCGTGAGCTGGGCGCTCACGGGCGGAAAGAGCGCCAAATCGGATGGATCTCGCTTGCTCGCACTCCGCATCCTCGAGAACGTCGCTCGCTCGGGCGATCGTGCTGCGGGGGCGGCGAAGGACGCCCTCGTCGAACTCGTTCAGGACGACAGCGATGAGGTTGCGCGACGTGCGGTCGCCGTGCTCGCGGAGCTGGGTGACGAGCGCGTGCGCCCGATTCTCGAGAAACATCTGAGAAGCGGTTCGGTCGATCGTCGTCTCGACGCGCTCGAAGGGCTCGCGCGCATGCGCACGGACGCTGCGTTCGACAGCGTACTCCTCGAGCTCGCGGGCGATGGCCCGACTGAGATTCGCCTGCTCGCGATCCGCACGGCCGCGCGTCGGGGCAATCGCGACTTCCTGCCGATGCTTCCTCAACTCCTGGGGCACACGGATTGGCGCGTCGTCTCGGCGGGCCTCGAGCTCGCTCGTCGCGTCCGCGACGCATCGAGCATTCCGATGTTGGTGTCGCTCCTAGATCGGTCGAAGGGACGCATCGCTGCCGAGACGAAGAGCACGCTCAAGAGCCTGACAAGGCTGTACTTCGCAGACGCCGCGCGGTGGAAGAGTTGGTGGAAACGCGATGGAGCGACCTTCCAGCTCCCGCCGCCGGAGGCCGACACGACCGGGCCGCAGACCGTGACGACCGAGCAGGTCGATGGTGGAGCGGTGCTCGGTGGCGAGGGTGGCGGCACCACTGCGAGTTTCTATGGCATCCCGGTCGAGTCGCGCAGCGTCGCGTTCTGCCTCGACGTGAGCGGGAGCATGAACGAACTCGTCGGCACGGGTGTGTCGCGTTTGTCGATCGCGAAACATGCGCTGCTCCGCTCGCTCGAGCGCGTTCCGAAGGGCACCAAGGTCCACGTCATCTTCTTCGACGCGGAGATCCACCGCTTCCAGAAGCGCGCGACCACCATCGACCCGAAGAAGTTGGAAGCCGTCCAGGCCTTCATCGATTCGCAGCGGCCTCTCGGTGAGACGAATATCTACGGCGCGCTCGATGCGGCTCTCGAGGACTCGGCTGTCGACACGATCTATCTCCTGAGCGACGGCGAACCGAGCGCTGGCGAGATCACCGACGTCCGCGAACTCGGTGACGAGATCCTGCGCATCAACAGGCGCAGAAGCGTGATCTTCCACGGCATCGCCATCGGAACCCCGAGTGCGTTGCTCGAACGTCTGTCCCGCGAGAGTGGCGGCGACTACGTGCTCCAGAAGTAACGCGCGACACGTGCCGCTCGGTCGCGCCAACGCGCGAACCGAGCGCGTGCGTCAGACGAAGTCCTTGCCGAAGTCTTCGTCCTTTGCGGGCTCTTCGGCAGGCTTGGCATCGGGAGTCGCCGAAGCGTCCGGGCTCGAGGTCGGGGTTGCTGGTTCGACGGAGGGACCGGCAGCCGGCGTTGCAGCCGCGTTTTCCGTGACGGAAGGCTTCGGCTCCGGCTTGTTGCCGTCACCCGCCCCCTTGTTCTTCGGAGCTGCATCGGCAGGGCCGTCCTTCACGAAGCCGGCAAGCGCCGCGAAGCTCTTGAGCTCGCCGCCGTAGCCTCGCTCGGAGCGGATCGTTTCGTCGATCTCCGCGCTCTCGACCGTGAACGGTCCTCGGTTCGAGCCACGATCCCAGCCATCACCGCCCTGCCCCGGACGACCGCGACCGCGGCCACCGTCGTCCCGTCCACGCGAATCCCGTCGCGGGCCACCGCGGCCGCGATTGTCCCCTGGCCGGCCTCCGCGCTCGCCGGGCTTGCCCCCGCCGCCTTCACCGGGCCTGCCGCCGCTGCGATTGCCGCCGCCGCCCGGCCTACCGCCGCGCCCGCGCTGTTGTTCGAAGCGACCGCGCTGCGCCGGTGCCTCGTCGCGTGATCCATGCCGCACGACCATGGCTGCCGGGCGTCGCTTTCCCGCTGCCGCGTCGCCGAGCGTGCGCGGGATCTTCTGGATATCGCCCTGCCGCATCGTCAGCGAGAGACGGCCGTTGGAACGGTCGTTGTCGAGCACCCGCACCCGAACGACCTGTCCGGGAAAGAGCACGCTGCTCGGATCTCGAACGTAGTGCTCGGCGATCTGCGAAGCGTGCAAGAGCCCCGCTGGCGCGACCCCGACGTCGACGAACGCGCCGAACTCGGTCAGGCGCGTGACACGCCCCTCGACTTCGGTACCCATCGCGAGGTCCGCAGCGGATGCGAACGTCCCGAACGTCGCCATCTCGGCTGCCGGCCGCTGGTCCGTCGTCGGCGACCTTAGTTCTTCGACGATGGCCGCGACGAGCGCGCGGTCGAGGTCCTCGCGATCGAACGCGGCTTCTTGCAGGCGGTCGAGGCTCGAGGGTTGGGCGAGGAGCTCGGCCTTGGTCATCGAAAGGCTCGCGGCCATTTCCTCCACCAAGCCGTAGCGGCTCGGCGGGATCCGCAGCATGTCGAGCGGTTCTTCGCCGGTGTGTCGCACGAACGGCGCGAACTGATCGAGCTGGTTCGCGTCGACGTGTCCCTTCTCGACGAGGGTCGACAGCTTGGGCAAACCGCCCTCGCTGTCACGCTCGAGCAGGATCTTGAGCGCTGCCTCGCGGCCGAGGCCGCCGAGCAGAGCGAGCGTGTCGGTCGTCGCGCGGCCGAGTTCGAGTCCGATCTCGTGGATCACGCGCTCGCGAATGCTCTCGAGATGACGCTGCAGGGGACTTTGGTAGACCTCGTCGCGCAGCGGGCCGAGCGGGACTTGCATCGGGTCGAGGCGACCCCACTCGAGCATCGGATCCTGTAGGCGGCGTGCGAGTGCTGCCGCCTTCTTCCCGCCCATGTCGCCCTTCGCGCGGCGGTGCATCCCCAGCGCGCCCTCCTCGGAGACGACGAGCAGCTGGGGGCGCCCTTCCATGCCTTCGAGCGCTTCCAGCACGAACTGCTCGAACTCGCGACAACCGGGTCCGGCACCGAGGGCGACGACATCCACGGCGTGCTCGCTCGCGAACGCGCGGAACTTCGCCTTCTCCGCGTCACGACTCTCGTCGGTCAGCGGCGCGAGTTTCAGCGAGGCGATCGAGTTGCCGTCACCGTCGATGATCGACAGGCGTCCAGAACGACGAATCGCCGGGAGGACACCGAGCACCTTCTGGCCACGGAACGGCGACGCGCGCAGCAAGTCCTCGTAGTCGCGACCGATCGCGTGGATCGCCGCACGATCCGCTCGTGTCTTGAGCGAACGCTGCACCTGGTGTTCGACGCGGTGCTTGAGCCGGTCGAGCCACGCCGCGCGCAACGTCGAATCCCAGAACGCGCGCAACGGATGCGCGGCATCGAGGTCACTCGCGTACGCTTCGGAAAGGAGCTGGTGCGCCTTCTCCTCCGACAGCCCGAACTCGTACGACGCGAACCCTTCGCGCATCGCACGCTTCAGCAGGAGGAACTCGGCCCAACTCACGCGGCGCGCGGGCTTGTCGAGCTTGAGGATCGGTCCGTAGTCGTGGTGCTTCGGAAGCGTGCCCTGCTGCTGGACCCGGATCGGCAGGTCGAGGAGCGCGTCGACGAGACTCTCGGGGGCTTCGATCTCTTCGATGAGGATCGCCTTCGCGCCCTCGAGGGCCGCGCGCGCGTCCGGAACGCCCTTGGCGGCATCGACGTAGGCCTCGGCCGCGGAGAGAGGATCCTGACCCTCGGGAAGCGTTCGCTCGCGCAGCGCGCGCGCGAGCGGCTCGAGGCCGCGGTCACGCGCTTCTTTGGCAGCTCCTGTGTGACGTCGTCGAATCGCCTGCCACTCGTCTTCGAGATCGTCGAGATCGGTCATCCCGAGCACGCGTGCGGTGATCGCTTCGTCCCGCCACCCTTCGCGTTCTGCCGCATCGAGGACGACGGTCTTGTGCTCCTCGAGCATCTCGAGTTCTTGGACTCGGTCACGGATCTCGAACATCCGCTTCGCGTCGAGCGAGCGCTTCGAATCGCCCTCCGAGCGTCGGCGTTCGAAGGTTGCGAGATACGGGATCTTGGCCCCTGCGGACAGGCGATCGAGGAAGGCGGCGATGATTTCGGCGCTGCTGTCGAACTCGCGAGCCAAGCGGGCGAGCACCCGATCACGGGTTGACGGAACGTTCTCGGGCATGGAGTTACGAATGCGTCGTGGCGGGACGGCGGTTGGTCGGCAATGCGGTTGGTCGGCAATCCGATTGAAGTCGGCAGAGAGCTTAGCAGGCCGTGGATATTCCGGGTATCCAGCGAGTCGGTCGAATCGTCGTTTCCGCAGTCGCGCAATGCCTGGCGGCGTTTGCTTGCCAAGTCGCCACTCGGAGCCGATAAGCGGGGCCATGCCGAGTTCCCTTCGCGCCGAGAGGTTCGAGAAAGTCTTCGTGCGCGCTCCGAACTGGCTCGGTGACGTCGTGATGGCGACACCGCACTTCGACCGCATTCGACATGCGTTTCCGGACGCCGAGATCGTGCTCGGTGTGAAGGGCGGGCATGGCAAAGTGCTCGACGGGCTCGATTCGTTCGACCGTCGCATCGCCGTGACGAAGCCGCGTGGCCTCTCGGGCTTGCGTGCCGAAGCGCGCAAGCTGCGCTCCGAGAACTTCGATCTCGCGATCCTCTTCCCGAATTCCGTGTCCTCCGCGCTCGTTGCCAAGTTGGCGGGGATCCGTCGCCGGCTCGGTTATACGCAGGGGCGTAGGCTCTGGATCACGGATGGCATCGCGTTCGCGGGGGCGCGCAAACCGTTCTGGAAGCGCCGTGGCCCGCGGCGCGTCCCGGTGCCGATGGTCGATTACTGGAACGACCTCCTCGACGCGTTCGACTTTCCGCCCGCAGGTCCGCATCCGCGTCTCGTCGTGACCGACGGCGAGGCCGAGGCGTGCACTCGCATCCTGTCCGAACTCGAGATCGACGACGGGCATCGTCTCGTCTTGTTCGCGCCGACGGCCGGCTTCGGGCCGAGCAAGCATTGGGAAGATCCGCGATGGGCGGAACTCGCCAGCGATCTCGTCGCGCTCGACCCTTCGGTGCGCGTGCTCCTGCTCTGCGGACCCGGCGAAGAAGCGCTCGTCCGCGACATCGAGCAGCAGGCCGGCAGGCCCGAGGTGCGCGCGGCCCTGCCGCCAGTTCCGCTCGACGTGACCAAGCCGCTCGTGCGTGCCGCGGCGCTCATGGTCACTCTGGACTCCGGCCCAAGACATCTGGCCGTCGCCTTCGACGTGCCGCACGTGGTGCTGATGGGCCCGACGCATCCGGATTACACGAGCAGCAACCTCGAGCACGGCCTCATCCTGCGTCACGAAGTCGACTGCGGCCCGTGCCATTTGCCGGTCTGCCCTCTCGATCACCGCTGCATGCGACGGATCACGAACGGCGAGGTTCTCGAGGCGTGCCGGGCGCAATTGGGCCTTGCAGGAGATCCAGTTCGGCTATCCTCTTCGCCTGACGCTCCCTGAACGACCCTCCAGGCGGGCTCCGATCGCGGAGTCGCCGTTCGAACGACAGCCCGGCCCCAGGCGGTCGTGCGAATCCATCGCAGCCGACAGCATGCGCAATTCCATACTGAAGCGTGACGTTACCTCTCTGTTCGCCGGGACGACCTGGCGTGCGATGTTCATCGCGAGTGCACTCGTGTCCGTCGTCGCGGCGCAGGGTGACGGAAACTCCGGACAGGGATCGCTGCCGAAGGCGCCCGACGGCCAGAAGGCAGGTGCAGGAAAAGTCCTCGGGCTTCCGACGCCCGCTCGCGACAAAACGGACCGATCGAGTGCGCTCGTCATCGGTCGGCGTCGTGATCAGGGAGAAGGCCCTGCCGCGGCAGCGACCTTGCCGAAGGACGGAGAGCTCGCGCTCGTCGGCTTCATCGAAGCGCTGAACAGCACGAAGGAGTTGGCCGACGCCGAACTCGTGGCCGAGTATTCCCTACTGACGGTCGACGAGAGACGCCGGCTCATTGCGCGCGCACACCGACTGAGCGACCGTGCGATTTCGCGGCTCGCTCGCGTGTGGCGATCTCTTGTCGAGCGCGAAGCCGCCCCCGCGCTCGTCACGGTCTTGCACAGTCGCACACTCGGTAAAGACACGACCCAAATCGTCGACCACGCGTTCTTCTTGCTCGGCGCGGATGCGAAGCTCGTCGCACTCGATGCGCTGCGAAGTAACAACAAGGTCTTGCGCAGCGTCGTCGGCGATCGACTTCCCGCGATGCTGTCGGCGGACGATCTTCCGCAACTCCGCGTGCTCCTCGACCACGAAGACCAAGGCGTGCGGCTCGCGGCCTTGTCGGTGCTCGCCAAGTATTGCGGAGAGCATCCCGAAGTCGATCTCGCCCCGTTGACCGCGTGCCTGCGGCATCGCGACGGTGCGGTGCGCGCACAGGCTGCCGTGGCTCTCGGCGGTGCAGGTGGACGTGCGATCGCTGCACTGATGCCGATCGTCGAAGCGCAGACGGATGGTCCGGAGTGGTTCCTCGCGACGTTGTTGCTCGCGAAGCGCGAGTTGACGTCGGACGTGCCCGTGCTTCCCGCCATCGCCGTACAGCGCCTCGGTCGTTCACGTTACGACGGGAGGCTGTTCGCGCGCACCGTCGCTTCTGTCGTCGCCGGTCTCCGGCTGTTCGATGACCCTGCATCGCTGCGCGACAAGGCCAGTGGCTTCTCGGATCTCACACCTCAGGAGATCGTCTCCGGCCTCGTGAACGTGACCGACGTCTCGACGTACTACCCGGAACTCGGTGTGTGTCACGACGCGGCCTTGCTTGCGCTCCGGTTGTTGACGGGCATGGACTTCGCCGCGGATCACAAGCGTTGGTCGCGCTGGTGGAACGACGTACGAGCGGACTTCGTGCCGCTGACCGCGGATGCAGGTCTCAGTGCCGAGACGGCAGCGCAGTCGCGGATGCTCATCCTCGAGGGCGAACGCTTGGAGACGGTGCTCATCGGAGCGCAGGCGGCCGAGCCGGCGTCGGTACGCAATGCGTTCGTCGCGCGCCTCGAAGAGACTCAGCTCCTCGAACTCGTCTCGAAACTACGCGAGCGCGGCCTCTTCGACGTCTCGCAACGCATCCGAGAAGGACAAGGCGCTGTCGAAGCTCGGTCGATCGTTCTCGAGACCCCCCATGGACGCGCACGCGATGCGTTCCCGCGCAACGACAGTCTGCGTCTCGCGACCTTCAAGCGCGTCATCGACGAGACCGTGGCGCGCGAATCGTGGCAGCAGTTCTGCCCGCCGGACCTGAATGGCACGGCACGTCGCGATTGGTGGATCGAACAAGAGCGACGTTTTGCCGAGGCGAAGACCGATGCGCAGCGCCGTGGCCACGAGATCGAACTCGCGCTGCGCGTGTTGCCCGATCCCACACTCGAGCCTCAGGTGCGTGCGAATGCGATCGAGCGTCTCGTTGCCACTTGCGAACGCGGAGACGCGACGTTGCCCGATCGCGCGAGCGAAGTCTTGCTGCCACTCGTGACGTCGAAGGACATCAACGCGGACGATCGCCAACGCATCTTGAGGGTCCTCGCCCACACGAAGGCGGAAACGCCGACGATCTTGAGTGCGATGGCAGGCCTCACCAACGTCGAGATCCGTGCACGCCTCGTCGACCTCTTCGCGATTCGCGGCGAGGATGCGCTCGTCGCCGCGCTTCGCCATGACGCGTCGACCGTGCGCGCGTGCGCGGCATCCGAAGCCGGACGAGCCGGCAACGACCGACTGTCCGCGCTCCTGATCGCGGGATTGCGCGACGAAGATTGGGATGTCCGTCGGCGCTGTGCCGAGAGCCTAGGTGACCTGCGCGACGAAACGGCGAAGGCCGAGATCCTGCGTCTGATCAACGACGACGAAGCGCTCGTGCGACACGCGGCGCTGCTCGCGAGCGCGAAGATCGGCGGGCCCGGTGTCTTCGAAGTCCTCTTGAGCGCGACGGCTCCCGGCAAGCCGGGCGATCGACTCGCGGCGGTTCGCGGACTCGCGATGCTCGACGAGCCGCGCGCCGCGTCGGCCCTCGTCGCGATCGCGGCAGCCCACCTCCAAGAACCGCTCGGGCTCCAAGCCATTCGCGGACTCGAAGACCGGAGCAATCTCGGGCTTCGCAACGAGGTGCGTCGCTGGCTCGAGTCTTCGGACGATCCGTTGTTGCGCCAGAGCTTCACGTTCTTGCTCGGCGAGATGGGGGATGCCGTCGTTGCTCCGAGTCTCCTGGGGATGGTCGAGCGGGGCGAATCGTCGATGCGGGCGTGCATGATTCTCGCGCAACTCTCCGGGCTCGATCATTGTTCGCGGCGCGAACGCGTCGCGCTCTACCGCGCGTGGATCGAGTCCTTCGCGAAGGAACCCGTGAGCGTGCGCCTCGTGAACGCGCTTGCCGAAGCGCGCATCGAAAGTCGATTCGAGCGTGCGCTCGCCAATCCGGACGACAGGCTCGGTCTCATCGACGAGCTCGGCCGCTTGATCACGGATACGAGCGAAGACCAGTGGGCGATTCGCGCGCTCGCGGCTCAGGCTCTTCGCGAGTTCACCGGTCGGGACTATGGTCCGGTTCGGCGGGACACGAGCCTCCTCGATCGTCGCGCCATCGTCGAGCGCTATCGGGCGCACGTCGATGCGAAGGAATCGAACGAGGCCAGCGACGGTCGTCGATGACGGGAGATCGGGTTCGACTTCCGTTCGTCGTCGCACTGGCAACGGTCAGCGTCGCGGTCGTGCTCGCGATCGCGACGTGGACTCGCGGGTCATCGCCATTACTCGTCGTCGAAGATCGAATCGGCGAGTTGACGCGACTTGCCGAACGCGAGCACGTCCCGATCGAAGCGCTCGTCGCTCTCTGTTGGGTCGATGCGCGCCGACAGATCGAGCGCAGCGATCTCGAACGTTCGAAGATCCTCGCGCGCGAATTCGAAAAATCTGCAGGCGATGTCGAAGCGTGCTTCGATCGTCTCGTGTCCGACCAAGTCGATCGCCGAATGACCGTGGACCTGATGCGTCGCAAGGCCCCTCGTTGGCACCGGCTCGCGAGGCGCTGATGCTGCGATTGTCCGCGCATACGGGCTCCGCTTGGTTCGCGGCAGTCGAACGAGACTTCGGCACGTTCTTGCAGGACCATGCTGCCTGTGAGCGAAAGGCGCTCGCGACGGCCATGGCGCTCGTCGCGCACTATCCCGATCGCGTGGAGCTCGTCGATGCGATGATCGTTCTCGCGACCGAAGAACTCGATCACTTCGTTCGTGTGCGCGAGCTCCTCTGCGCGCGCGGTATTCCTCTGGCTGTCGACAAGAAGAGTGTCTACGCAGCGGGGCTACGCCGCCAATTGCGCGTACTGTCGGGTGCTCGCCTGACGGACAGGTTGCTCGTCGCCGCGATCATCGAGGCGCGGAGTTGTGAGCGGCTCGGCATCGTTGCTCGCAATCTCTCGGACGGGCCAGAGCGTGACTTCTATCGCGAACTCGCGGTCTGCGAAGCTCGACACCATGCCGATTTCGTTCGCCTCGCGAAGACCTACGCGGATCCGGATGATGTCGACGTACGACTCGACGAGTTGCTCGAATTCGAAGCCGCTATCCTTGCCGCGCAGCCGGTTTCGGCGCACGTCCACGGAGGTGGCTTGCAGCTAAACGACGAAGTCGTGCCGGACTCGAGCATTGCCTCGAGCGCAGCGGGCACTGGGCGACACGGAGGCGACTGATGGGGAGCGGAAGGCGCGATTGGCTCTGGGTGCCGGCGCTGATCGGCATGTTGATCGCGATTCCGATCGCACTCTTCGGATTGATGCAGCTCTTCGGGGCGTTCGGTCGTCGCGTCGAAGGCATCGTGCCACTCGTCGTCGGCATCGCATTGGCGCTGCTCAGTATCCGCGGGACGACCGGACGACGTGAGCGTGCACCGATTCCCGGATCGACGCGCGTGCGGCGCGCTTGGATGCTCACCTGTGTGGGGCTTTGTGTGCTCGTCGCGTTCGCGGCCTACCGTGCGTACGACTACGGCGAGCGCTGTGACGCCGTGCGCCAACTTCTCCGCGCAGAGCCGTCACGATCGGCGGCACCACTCGAGGGTGGACGCTACGAACCGCGTGCCGTCGATGCTCTCGCGGGCAAACGGGTTTGCTACTTCGTCGGTGGCACGGCTCCAGAACTCGTCGAATCGCGAACCGGCTGCACGGTGACGCTCGAAGCACGGATCTGGCGGTGGCTCTTCTGGCAGAGTGGGCGTGACGGTCAGAGCGAACTCGCGCGCTTCGTGTCGATCGATGACGGGTCGACCGTGTCCCTCATCTTCCGCGAGTGACAAGGCGTACGCGAGTGAAGACGAGCCCGAGATTGTTGTTGGGCATCGCGAGGACCTCACCGAGTTCGAGGCCGACTTCGAACGCGATGCGCTGAACGTCCTCGAGCCTGCGCACGCCGTAGGCCGGATCCGTCGCGCGGAGGCGAGCATCGAAGTCGAGGTTGCTCGGTGCGGTGACGACATCGTCGCGAAGGAACGCCCCATACACGAAGGTCACCCCGCCCGGTCGGAGCAAGCTGGCGGCAACCCGTACGAAGGCCTCGCAGGCTGACCATGGCGTGATGTGGAAGAAGTTGATCGCGACGATCGCGTCGTGCATCCCGAAGGACGCCAAGCGTTCGTCGTCGGGCATCGCGGCCACCTCGAGCACGTCGACGTGCTTCGGCGGCAGGATGCGATCGTGGCTCTGCTCGCGTCGCCACGCTTCGATACTGAGCAGTGCTTCGGCGTCTCGATCGGTCGGCTGCCAGCGGATCCGAGGGAGGGCTGCCGTGAAGTGCACGGCGTGTTCGCCGGTCCCACTCGCGATCTCGAACACGCTCGAAGAACCGTCGAGGACGCGACGCAGGACTTCGAGGATGTCGCCCCGATTCCGAGCTGCAGAGGGCGAGAAACGACGACCGTCACCAGTGTCGTCGAGATCCTCGAGACGGACGACGGCCATGCGTCAGTCGTCGTCCTGCGGGATGCCGTCCTGCGCGATGCCGTCCTGCGCGATGTCACGATGCTCGCTGCACGCCTGTCCGTGCTCGATCGAGCCATCGCCCAGATGCTGGGCGATGGCTCGTGCGGGGCGTGGGGACATCGCAGCGCGCAAACGACCATCGAGGCTCGCCGGTCGCGAGATCTCGAGCCACACGGCGCCCGATGTGGAGAGCGGGATCGTCGCGGTCGAACTCGCACATACGAGTCGGCCCAGTAACTCGCCGACCAGCGGCATGTGGCTGACGATCAGGACACACGCCTCTTCTTCGGGCAACGCGGAGATGACGTGATCGACGTGTCCTTCGGGCACGAGCGACGCATCGGTCACGATCGGTGGTGGTGGAGTGAAGACCTTCGCGGCGATCGCCGCGGTCTGTTGTGCGCGTTCGAGCGGGCTCGCGACGATCAGCGTAGGACGCGCGCCGAGTCGCTCGAGGGCGCGGACGACGCTGGCGACGTTCTCTCGACCGCGGGTCGTCAGGCGCCGCTCCTCGTCGCGGCGCGCAATCGCTTCCGCGTGTCCATGTCGCATCACGATCAAGTCCAAGAGGTTCCTCCCGTCGCGAGACCACAGAGCTTGTAGAGCATGCGTGCGCCGACGTTCCCGTCCCATGCGGAACCGGCGACTTCGCAGAGATCGAAGCCGGCAATGCGTTTTCCGCTCTCGCGCACCGTGGTCAGTACGAAGCACGCTTCGTCGAAGGACAAGCCTCCGGGAACCGGAGTTCCCGTGCCGGGGCAATACGGTGCATCGAGCCCGTCGATGTCGAACGAGACCCAGACGCGCTCCCCGAGTTGGCCCACGGCTTCGGAAACGATTTCGGCGAACGACTCACCGCGGAATCGTCGGGCCGCCACTTGGCTCGCGTAGTGCACGACGACGCGTTCGCCCATGGATCGTGCGTATTCGACTTCTTCCTCGCAGTAGTCGCGAATGCCGAGTTGGACGAGTCGATCGACTAGCGGGCAATCGTCCAAAACGTTGCGCAGGATCGACGCGTGACTCTCGCGGACACCTTCGTAAGCGTCGCGAAGGTCGAGGTGCGCGTCGAAGTGCAGGATCGACAGCGCGTCGGTGCGAGCCGCAGCGCGCATCGCACCGAGCGGACACGAGTGATCGCCACCCAGGATCGCGGGGACGACGCCATCGTCGAGCACAGCGCTGGTCCAGTCCTCGACCAGTCGCGTGCGTTCGGCCGAAAGTTCTTGGATCCGATGGACGTCGCGAGTCGCGCGTGCGTCCATGTCGAGCTGAGCGATGGTTCGGCTCGGTTCTCCTTCCAGCGGATCGAGCACGATGCCGGCTTGCCAGACGGGGCCGAAGTGCGCGTCGAGCAGGTCGACCTGGTGGCTCGCCTCGAGGACGAGGGCCGGTCCTTCGTGCGCGCCGCCGCCGAACGAGGTCGTGGCTTCGAACGGCACCCCGAGGATCCGAACATGCGCATCGGCGCGAAAGGGCAAGCCGAAGATCCCGCTGCCGGTCGCGGCGGCGTTCGGATCGAAATCGTGGGGGTCGGTCATGGAACGCTGACTGGGGAAAGCTCAGAGTATCGTCGTGCGAACGCTCGATGGCGACAACCGAATGCGTGCAGCAAGCACGCGATTGCCGAACAGTAGGTCATGAATCGACGCCGCATCACCATCCTCTTCGTGCTGGCAGGGATCGCGCTCGCGGTCTGGCTCGCCTTCACGTGGACGGTTGGCGGTGCTTCGGGAGGGGATCCTGGCGACAGTCCGTATTCGATCGGCACCGACGCGACGGGTGGCGGCAATGCGCGCGGCGACGAGAACGGTGCCACGGACGGGAGGATCGCCGCAGGAACGTCCGCAGGCGACGAGAACACGCGCGTGGACGGCGACCAAGGAGGTCTGACGATCACGCGATTGCGCTGCATCGATGCGATGACCAAGGCGCCGCTCGCAGGAGTGCGGATCCATGATCAGCAGAACGACGCCGAACTCAGCATGACCGGCGAAGACGGCATCGTAAGAATCGCGCGTCGTGCGGACGGTACGATCTGCCCATTCCTTGTCGCGTGGGGGGATGGAGTTCTCGCGCGTTCGTTGCCGGCCGAGGTCATCGAGGAACTCGACCAAGGAAGCGCCGACGACGTCGTGGAGCTACTCGTCCATCGTGACAAGTACACGGTGCGACGGCCGCTCCATGTGCGCGCACGTGGGAGTCGCGATGTCCCGAAGCGTGCGGCGATCACGATCGTGCCCGAAGTGGATACGCCGTCGATGGACGAAGTCCCGACTCTTCGGATCGGAGATGCCGTCAGTGTCTCCAAGGCCGAGCGCGAAGGTTGGGCGATGCATTTGCGAGCGCTACTCGGGCTGCCTGCCAAACACGTTTACTACGACATTGGCACGCGCGTCCTGCCGTGGCATGGCAGTCTCGACGGGCTCGCGTTGCGCTTCACGCGCGCAGGACGCTATCTCGTCCGTGCGCGCACGAGTGACGGTGCCGTCGCGACTGCGAGCATCGAGATCACGGCACGCGACGAGAGTCCGATCGACCTCGTGTTCGAAGACGGCACGTCGATCGGCGTCAAGGTCATGGACGACGATGGACGACCGGTCTCGCAGGCGGTTGTCAGGCTGCGTCCGGCCGCGCGGACGGGCGAGTTCGAGAAACAAGGTGAGACCGATGCCAACGGTGCTGCCAGGTTCGCCGGCATCGTGAGCGGTGACCGCTTCGAACTCGTCGTCGAGTCGCGTCTGCATCGGGGCAAGACGTTGTCGGTCCTTGCCGGACAGGACTACGAACTGCGCGTGCAATCCGTCCCGCGCGCGCTGCATCGAATCTCCGTGCGCGAACTTCGATCGAATCGCGCGGTCGAGGGGGCGTCCTTGTGGATCGACGATCCGTCCGGTCGAGAGGCGGATGGCACGACGGATGCCGCCGGTACGGCGACCGTCGCACTCGTGCAGGGGGATGATCACGTGCTCCACGTGCGTGCGCCGGGGTACCGCGAATGGCGCGAAGTGCTTCACGAGAATCTCGGTTCGGCACTGCCGACGAGCGTCGAACTCGTGCCCGCGGTGCGTGCAAGGCAGCTCGAGCTCGGTCTGGTAGGCCTCGTCGAAGGTCGAGTCCACGGAAGCGACGGCAAACCTCGCGCGGGCGTCGCAGTGCGTGTGATGACCGCTCTCGACAAGAACGGAACTCCCTATCCGGATTCGATGGACGATGGGAACTTCGCGCTGGTTCGCGGCGGCGAGACGGTTCGTCGGATGGTGCTTGCTGGAGATCGAGTCAAGGCGAAGCGCGATGCGGTCACGGACGACGAAGGGCGCTTCGAGCTCTGGTGTGTCGCACGCGGCCGTGCGCGAGTTCTCGTGCTCGAGAAGGGCGGCGCGAGCCGCGATGTCTTCGTGCGTCTTGGCGCGAAGACCGAGGTCGACCTACGCTGATGCCGACTCGATGATGCAGCAGCGATGAAAGCAGTCGTTCTCCTCAGTGGTGGCCTCGATTCGACGACGTGTCTCGCGAAAGCAGTGCACGACGGTAGAGAGTGCTTTGCGCTGACGATTCGCTACGGGCAGAGGCATGCGTGCGAGTTGGCAGCTGCTCGCGCGGTCGCCGCGCAGTTCGGGGTCGCCGAACATCGGTTCGCGATGGTCGATCTCGGGCAATTCGGTGCGTCGGCGCTCACGTCACCCGACATCGAAGTCCCCAAGGGGGAGCCCGTGCCGAGCTCTGGATCGAACGAGATTCCGATCACGTACGTGCCCGCACGCAACACGGTGTTCTTGTCCATTGCACTCGCGTGGGCCGAAGTACTCGAAGCCGATGAGATCTGGCTCGGCGTCAACGCCGTCGACTACTCGGGGTATCCCGATTGTCGGCCCGAGTTCTTGCGCGCGTTCGAAGGCCTTGCTGCGCTCGCGACGAAGGTCGGTGTCGCCGGCCGCGGCGCACCGCGGATCGTGGCGCCGCTCGTCGAGTCGACCAAGGCGCGCATCGTGGGTCTCGGCGTATCACTCGGTGTCGACTACGCGATGACGTCCACGTGTTACGACCCGAGCGAGTCGGGAGTACCGTGCCGGAGTTGCGAAGCGTGCCTATTGCGAGAGCGCGGCTTCGCCGAGGCGGGACTTCTCGATCCACTCGTCGAGTTCGGTCCGCGCTACACGGTGCACGAGCAAGAGTCTCGATGAGGCGGTTCGTGATCTGGCTCTATGTCCTCGGTGGCCTGTACGTCTTGATCTCGGGCGCGGCCTGGTTTTTTCAGGATCGGTTGCTGTTCGTCGGCGCAGGGCGGAATCGCGGAGTCGCGATTCCCTGCCCGCCCAACGTCGAGATCGAAAGCCTCGATGCAGGCGAGGTTCATGGGCGCTTCCGAATCGCGTGGGCTGTGCCGAATCTCGTGTCGTCGACGACGCCGCGCAGCGTCGACTGCCGAGGCGTGATCTTGTTCTTTCTCGGCAACGGGCAGGATCTCGTTTCTGGTGTGACGATCGCACGTGCGTGGACCGAATACGGCTTGCACGCACTCGTCGTCGAGTACCCGGGCTATGGCGACAGCGAAGGGTCTCCGAGTCAGGAGAGCATTCTCACAGCCGCGATCATCGCTGCCGACGCTGCAGCAAGTCGTGCCGAGAGGCTCCAGGTGCCACTCTATGCAGGAGGCATTTCACTGGGGACCTTCTCCGCGACGTACGTCGCGTCCAAGATGACGAAGGAAGCGCGGACGCGAGGATCGATCCGCGTTTCGAAGCTCGTCTTGTTCGCGCCTCCGACCTCGATCGTCGAGGCTGCCGCGATGCACTACTGGTGGTTGCCGACGAAGCTCTTGCTGCGTCACCGCTTCGAGAACGTCGAGGCCGCGGCAGGCATCGATTGTCCCTCGCTGGTGTTCCACGGTGATCGGGATCTCGTCGTACCGCAATCGATGGGCAAGCGTGTCGCCGAAGCACTGGGGCCGCACGCGGAGTTTCGCAGCGTCCCCGGTTACGGCCATTGGTTGCCGGTCGATCGCGACGGCGTTCTCGGTTCGCAGCTCCGTGATTTCTTCACGCACTGACAAAGCGGGTTGATCGACCCCTGCGCGCTCGATACGAAGGGCGGATGCCGCTGTCCGTCGCCATTCGTCTCGCCTTCGCTTGCGCGCTCTGCTGCGCGCTGCCCTCGTGTTCGAAGTCCAAGCCCATCCCGTCCTGGGCCAACGCCACGAAGGAGACGGTCCAGATGGGCAAGCCTTGGACCTTCGAGAGTCGAGGCATCAAGGTGAGTGGACGCACCACGCGAGCGAGCATGATCATGACGCTCGCGCTCGAGATCGAGAGCGCTGGCCCTCGCCTTCGGTACGAGGACATCGTTGCCTATTGGGACAACGAGGAGTTGACCTTCGAGATGCCTCGATCGGGCGAGCTGTCCGTGTCCGACGCCAATGGATCGTGGAAGGCGTCGGTGAAGCTCGCGAAGAAGATCCCCGTCTCGCCCGAGCACGACGTGTTGTATCTCGCCGTCGGGCCGGCGGTGTGGGAGTTCGAACTCCTACCGCCATAGATCCGAGTGCGGCGTCAGAAGATGCGCAACCGCACGCCGTCGGTCGAGGTCAGCCGCTGCAGTCCATTGTCTTGGAGCACCCACTGCGTGAACACGTCCTTGCCGCGCAAGGCCGGATCGTTGGGAATGTCGAGGACGATCGAGCCATAGCCCGCGCCGGCGCCGCTCCCTGACAGCGGAATCGGGTCGAGCAGGAACAGACCGGGCGTCACGCCGAGGTGCAAGCGGATGCCGAGAACGGGGATGCCCGAGGTGCTCGCCACCGCGTCGAACAGCAACATCGCAGCGGAGCCTCCATACCCGCGATCGACACCGATCGTGATGTGCGATCGGTCGAGCGAGAGCGGTTCGTACGCGACGTGGACGGGGACGATGTTGTTCGAGCCTGGAGTGCCCGCGCCGTAGTGCGACGGCACGCGGTCCGATTCGGTGAACAGCTTCGGTCGATCGAAGGGCGCAGTCGCATTGAGGACGCGATCGTCGGTCAGTGCCCGAAGGAAGGCGACGAGCGCTTGTTGATCGGCCATGGTGAGGCCGAGCGGCCGGATGCGCGGATCCTTGTTGGGCGCATTGACGTTTCCGCCGCGGTTGTAGAACGCGACGACGTCTTCGAGAGTCTGCGCGCTTCCGTCGTGGAAATACGGCGCGCGCAGCGCGACGTTGCGGATCGAAGGTGTGCGCATCGCGCCACGGTCTTGCGGTGCGTTGGTCACGGTGAAGCGGCCGAGATCTTCATTGGGCGGGGTCACGCCGGTGTAGTGGAACCGGTGGTCGGTGCCGAGCGGTCCTCCGTGGCACTCGATGCAACGAGTCTGGGGTGACGTGAAGATCTGATTGCCGCGTTGCTCCTGGGGCGTGAGGGCATTCCGGTTGCCGGCCAGGAAGTCGTCGAGGCGGTTGTGATCCGAGATCAGCGTGCGCTCGTAGGTGGCGATGGCCATCGCGATGCGCGAAGGAGTGATGTCGGTCGTGCCGAACGCCACCCGGAACAATTCCGGGTACGACTTGCCCTGGACGAACTGCGCGAGGGTCGCGGGAATGCTGCTCGCGAGGGCGAGGGGCTTCGCCCCCGCGAGCCGCTGAACGACATCGTTCCAGGTCGTCCCCATGTGCGTCATCTCGACGTCGTTCAGGAGCGGGCCGACCGCCTGACTCTCGAGCGCTGCGCGATTCGGGAGGAGGACCGTGTTGGTCAACGGATCCCGGAAGTCGTTCGTCGCCCGCCCGTCCCAGAACGCCTCCGGTGCGTAGACCGCATTGATGACGGTCATGCCTCGTCTGCTCGTCACCTGGTCGCGCAAACCGAAGCTCGTCGAAGCGTTGTAGGTACCGTTCGCGTTACTGCTCGGGACCCCCCGGGAGCCCCGAACGTCGTCACGTGTTTGGAAGAGACCATCGAAGCCCGGATGCACCGAATCCGGCGCGAAGGAGCGCCGGTCGGAGCCGCCGGTTTCGAAGGTGTGGCAGGTCGCACACGCAACGGTTCCCGTCGACGAGAGCTGCTCTTCGAAGAAGAGCGCCTTGCCGAGCTGGGTCTTTTCGAACGTGATCGGATTCCCGGGCGGGACCGGCACCGGAGGAAAGCCCTGCTGGGCACGAGCCATCGGGACGGCGGCGAACGAAACGAGAACCGCACAGGCGGCGAGTCGTGGTTGCAGCTTCATTGGAAATCCTGGTTGATGTCGGTAGGTCTCCCGCCGACCCGGAGTTTTCGCGGGCTGAAAAACCGAAAAAGCCTGTCACCGGTACGCGATCAGCGACCCCGTCGCCGGCCGCGAGCGCCGAACATGCGCCATTCGGGCTTCTTGTGGAGCGCTTCGGCGAGGCGCGCATGGAGCTCGGACGCGTCGGGCTGGACCGGTTCGACCCGGCGATAGAGGATCGCGAGCGCGAAGTGAACCCAGAAGTCGGAGCGATGCTCGACGACGACGTTCTCGAGGAAGTCTCGGGCACCGAGGGCGTCGCGCAGCTCGATGGCCCGCGCGAGCAGGAGGCAGGTCCGGGATGCGGTAGTTGCGGGGGGAAGCTCGTGGACGAGTGCGGCGAGTTCGGTGCGATCTCCTGTCGTAGCCGCTCCGCGAATCCGCATGTGCGTTGGTACCGGGTCGAGGATGTCGGCGACACGCAGGAGTTTCGGCCAGAGAGAGTCCGGCCGTTCTTGAGCGAGTGCGAACGCCCAATCTTCGATCGCGAGGACGACGTCGGACTCGGGACCGGCCTGTTCGAGAGCCTTCGCCATGGTCGCTGCGTCCGATTGGCGAAGATCGACACCGAGCTGGTGGAAGTGACGCTCGTACTCGTGGATGCGCCGTGGCCCGGGGTCCGGATCGGAACGGATCCGATCGTAGAGATCGCCCAGTTCGGCGTCGCGCACGCGTGCCTCGAGTGCGCTTCTGGACGATTGGATGGACTCGACCGAGACCGTGTCGATGCCAGAAGCACGAATCAGACCTTCCGTGCGCAGCAGGGTTTCGATCGCCTGTTCGAACTCGCCGCGGGCTTCTTGGCGTTCTGCCTCTTGGACTGCCACGGCGATGTCGCGCTCCATGCGCGCGTTCTCTCCACTGCGCCAGAGCAGGAAGCTCACGATCAAGGTCACGACCGCGAATGCCGCGGTCACGAGGGCGACCACGAGGCGGCGCGACCGACGCGCTGCTTCGACGCCCGCCTTCGCGGTCGCGGCTTCGATCTCGGCGCGCTGGGCGCGGTCGGCGAGGTGGTCGAGATGGGCTTCGATGCGCGTTTTGACGTGTCCTGCATCGGTAAGGCGACGGTCGAGATCGACAGCCAGGCAATCTCGAGCGATCGCGACGAGGTCTCGGTCGACGTCCAATCCGGAGAGGCGAGCATCGACCGAGGCTTGCGTCGCGTTCTTCGCATCGGACAGCGCTTCGTCTCCGCCATGCACGGGTTTGCCGCTCAGGATCTCGAGCAAGATCGAACCGAGGGCGAATACGTCACTGCGTGCATCGATCAGGTCGATCTCGCCGCGCGCCTGTTCTGGTGACATGTAGGCAGGTGTGCCGAGAGCGGAGCCTTCGAGGGTCACGTCGTGCGATGTTGCTCTCTCACGTGGGATCGGTTCTACCGGTTCCGTTTCGAAGTCCGGATCCGTGTCCGATCGATGTTCATTGGTGCGCTTCGCGAGCCCCCAGTCCATGACGAGTACCTCGCCGAAGTCGCCGACCATGACGTTCTTCGGTTTGAGGTCTCGGTGGATGATTCCGTGTGCGTGCGCGTACGCGACGGTTCTGCAGATCTGCAAGAACGTCGCGAGATGACCGTGCACGGTCGGCGAACCGGGCGAGCGGTCAGCCAAGACATCGGCAAAGCTCCGCCCCTTGACGAGTTTCATCGTGAACCACGGCCACTCGCGCTCATCGAGCCCCATGTCGTAGATCGGGACGACACCGGGGTGCTGGAGTTGTGACGTGATGCAGGCCTCGGTCACGAAACGACGCCTCGGGCCGGCCATGCTGGCGTAGCGATCGCGCAAGATCTTGACCGCGACGTCGCGACCGAGCACACGATCGTGAGCGGCGAGCACGATACCGACACCACCGCGAGCGACTTCTCCCTCGAGAACGAGGCGATCCGGAAGCGCGGTGCGCAACTCGCCTCGTTGGTCCGTGGGAGATTTCGCCGTGAATGCCCACGACATCCCGGTATCCCAACGCGATTCGAGTTCTCGGGGATCTTCGGAAGCACTCGTCATCGTCAGGCTCCGGGTTGGTGGCCAGCGAGTAGGTCGAGCAGGAGTCGGCACTCGTTGTCGAGCTGCTCTTTCGTGCCCGAGACGTGAAACGCGATCTCGGCGCGCAACGAGGCTTTGAACTCTTCGCGTGCCTTCGCGTACTCGTGGTGCGCCTTGCTCGCATCGAGATCCAAGCGTTGTGCGATGTCGCGGATCGGTCGCCCCTCCTCGAAGCGTTGTCTCAGGATCTCGACGCGTCGCAGAGCCGCGTCGCCGTCTTCGGCGGCAAGCGCTTCGAGCCTTGCCCGTGCGCGTTGCATAAGTGCGACGGCCCACTCGCGATCGAAGACTCGCGAGACCGCCGTATCGTCCGACGGCCAAGCCTCGAAACCACGCGAGCCTTGGTCGACGCGCCGCGATCGTTCGCGCATCGCGCGCTCTTCGTGTCGGAGCGCGACGTTCTTGGTCACGCCGTAGAGGAAGGCGCGAAAGCTCGTGCCCTTGGCGGACTCGAAGCGCCCCAGAGCGCCGCCCTCCTTGTAGAGATCGACGAACACTTCCTGCAAGGCATCATCCACGAGCTGGCTCGAGGGGCCCGAGTGCCAACGCTTCGCCAAGAAGCCGCGGACGACGGCCATGTAGCTCGAAGCGAGTTCTCCTCGAGCATCGTCGTCGCCATGACGCGCGCGGTCGACGACGTGCCAGCAGGTCTCGCCGGGTTCGATCCAGGAAGTACGCGAGTCGGTCACGTGGATCGATCGGAGGAGGCGCTGCCGGCTGGCTATCAGGGATTGAACTGCATCACGAGGCCGTTCTTGTACGTGTTCGTGATCGCAGTCACGGTATCGGGGCTGCCGCTTGTCTTCATGCGGATGATACCGAGATCGTTGACGAGCGCGCCTGCGCCGATGCCGTTCTCCCAACCTTGACTCGTGACGAGACCTGGTCCGTTGGCGGCTGGATCGATGAAGACCATCTGCGACAAGAACGAAACGCGATGCAGATTCGGGTCGTTCGGAAGCGGGAACGTGAACGTGAGCGTGCCTGCCGCGTCCGTGACACCGCCGAGCATGATCAACGGATCATTGACGAGGTAGCAGGATGTATTCGGGATCTGCACGTTGAGCCGCGTGGCGCCAATGGAGACGATCGATGGCGTCGTCGGCAGGAAGCTGCGACCGATGATCGTCGCGTTGGGCGACGCGACGTAGAGCTTGTCGGCTTGCACTTCGTGTTCGACGATCTTGCCTGCGTTGTTCTTGCAACCCGCGTAAGTGCCGTTCTCGATCGTGTATCCGTATCCCTTGACCGTCGTGCTGCTCACGAAGTCGAACGGATACCCCGTCGTGTAGCTGTAGCACCGCGTCTCGATGGTCATCGATCGGGTGCCGGATCCGTTCCACAGGAAGAACGTCGGACTGTCGAATGGAAACGCGATGTCGAAGATGCGGAGTTCTGCAGCCGTCGAGCCTGAGTTCGGGTAGTTGACGATCTTCCTCGAGAAAGCCGTCTTGACGGTTGCCGTCTCGAAGTTGCCGTCGAACGTGCCGGCCGGTGTTTGGCTCGTCACGCCCGTTGGCGCCTCGCCGATGCGGATCATCACTTCGGTCGAACCGGCAGCCTTGTTGTAGCCGAACTGATCGTTGGACGGCCGGTAGGCGATACCGCGAATCAGGGTGCGCCCCGTCGACGTGAAGGTCCACGCGTCGTGGATCTGCATGTACCGCATCGGCGATGTCGCGTGCGGCCAAATGTTGTTCGAGTTGGGCTGGCTGAGCGCGTAGCTCGGTGAGTAGACGGGGAACTGCTGTGCTGCCGTAACCGAGCAGAAGAGCGCACAAGCGGAGAGCGTGAGGACGATTCGCATGATGACGTGGCCTCGCTGAGGTGATCGCTGGGGCGCGCCACGAGGGGAGCGCCGGGGGAAGCGGGTCACGATACCACGTCGAGTGATCGTCACATCGAGTCCAAACCTTCCACGGCCCAGCCTTGGTGGGGCGTTACCGCGGCTTTCGTGATCGCCAAGCCGAGAGGATGCGGCCCGATTCTGCCGACGGTTCGGGCGAGTTCGAGTTGCCAGTAGGGGAGGATCGCGAACGCCATCGGGAGTGCACGGAGAAGTTCCGCGAGGTCTTCGGAGGAGCCCCCGACATCGTGCGCGATGCCCGGGAAGTCGAGACCTTTACCGACGAAGGCGTAAGCGAGCGGGGCGTGATCCGGCCCTTCGAGAACGAATGCCGCGGTTCTCGGAATGCTCATGGCGTCTGCGAAGTCCGATGCGGTGCGTTCGACGCGCAGGGGTTTTGCTGCGTGGAGGCGCATCACGGCTTCGACGTCAGAGAGACGCATCGGGCGAATGCGACGCACGGGGTGAGCAGGGACCGTTTCGACTCGGAGTTCGACTCCCCACGGCTCGAAACCGAAGCTCGCATAGAAGCGATGCCGCTCGCTCCAGAGTAGGAGTACGCTCGCATTCGATCGTCGAAAGTCCGCGACCACGCTTTCGATCAGTCTCTTCCCGAGTCCTTGCCCTCGGCAGTCAGGACTCACGACGACCGAGCTCACGATGCGAAGCGTGGTCTCGTACCCGTCGTTCGGATGGGAGGTGCTGTCCACGTGCGCGACATCGAGAGTCGCCGCGTGCGCCACCAGTCGTCCTCGTTGATGGAGGCACGTCGACATGGCACGAGCGTTCGGTCCGAAGACGCGCGGAAACTCGTCGACGATCGACCAAGGAACGTCTGGCCGCAGCCATGCATCGAGTTCGTGGACGTGCGGCAACCTGCAAGAATCGATCACCGATATCGTCGGCTCGTGCCCCCGCACGCGCGGATCCTCTACGAGCGCCGTCGTCACGATTCGATCCGAGACCTCAGTGCTTCCTCGAGCCGTTGACCGAACAAGCGCGCTTCTTCGTGGAGAGCGTCGGCAGTCCGAAGACCGTCGCCGAGCTTCTCGAGGGCGTTGCCTTCTCCTGTCTTGCGCAATCGAGCGAGCGATTCGAGGAGTTCGTCGAAGCGCACGGAACCCGTCTCTACGGATGCTGGTTCGCCACGAACCGCGGGCTTTGCAACGCGGTCGATCCATGAAGTGGCCGCGAAGTTCGGGTCGATCGATTTCGGGTCCATGTCGGTGATTCGACGTCGGTTACTCGGAAAGGAGGATCAACGCAAGTAGTCGAGGAGTGTTCGCTGGATGACGCGCGAGCCGACTTGCAGCGATGCTTGGTAGCTCGTGTCCGCTTGCGTCATGCGCAAGATCGTCTCGGCGAGGTCCACGTCCTCTTCTCGACTGAGCGAGGACATCAACGTGACTTCGAGGCTGTTCATGCGAGTCTTCGTCAGATCCATCTGAGAACCGCGAGCTCCGACGTCGCGTAGGCTCTCGAGCACGACCTCTGCCGCGTTGTCGATGTCACCGATGAGGTCGGTCAGACGCTCGGAGACGAGCTCGGGGCCGAGGCCGTCTTCGTCGCGCAAGAGGTCACGTAGCGCGATGAGACTGTTGAAAGGATCGAACGTGCCGTCGAATCGAATCTCCGTGAGACCGGTTCCGACGATTCCCGTCGAGTCGATGTTGACGACTTCGCCGGTCACGGCATGGACGAGCTGCTGGTTCGTCGAGTTGAAATCAATGTTCGTCCAGGTCCGTCCGTCGTCCCACGACATGCGGCCTTCGGAACGGAAGGATCCCGAAATGGTCGCAGGCGTCCACGCGGACATGTCGAGAAAGACCCTCCTCCCGTCACCGGTCTCGATCTCGAGGTTCGTGCTGGTGTTGTCGAACTCGGAGATCGGACCGCCGTTGATCGAGATCGTCTGGGGAGGACCGGCGGTCGTCATGTAGTTGAGTTGGCCGAGTTCTTGACTGCCGCCTGCCCCGGGAGCGATGCCGACAGGCAGCCCCGTAAAGGCGGTGTGTTCCAAGTGCAGGCGGCCGCGTCCCGTTCCACTGTCCGTGCCGGTGCCTGCCGCAACGCCGCTGCCTCCGAGATAGCGCGTTTCGCCGCGGCCACCGGCGAGAAACACCCTGCGACCCGAGCTCGTCAGCACCGTCTCCGTGCCCGGCGCGACTTCGATCGTGACCTCGTTGTCCGTGCCGAAGTAGCGGACGAACGCCAATCCATCGTCTTCGATGAGTTCGAACGGCTGTCTCGATGCCGCGGTGCCGGAGAACAGATACCGATCACCGAGCTTGGAGTTGGCGATGCCGACGATCTGCCGAAGGATCTGATCGACCGCCGCGCCGAGGTTCGATCGGTCACTCGCGCTCAAGGTCCCGTTGGCGCCTTGGACCGCGAGGCGCTTCGCCTCGGCCATGAGGCTGCTGACTTCTTCGAGGCTGGCGGAAGCCGTGGTGAACGTCTCGTCCGCGATCTCCGCATTGTCGATGAAGCGGCGAACGTTGGCGATGTCGTTCTGCAACGGGAGGATCCGCAAGAACGAACTCGGATCGTCCGATGGCCGGTTGATGCGCTTGCCGGTCGAGAGTTGCTCTCGGTACGTATTGAGTTCGAGCGCGTTCGAGCGAATGTCGCGCCGAGCCCAATTCATCAGCATGCTCTGCGTGATGCGTAGTCCCATCGTCTCAGGCTCCGATACTCATGCGAGAATGCGAGAATGCGAGGAGGATCATGCTCCGAGGCTCAGGAGGATGTCGCTGACTTCGGTCATGATGTTGAGGTAACGCGCGGAGGCTTGATACGCCTGTTGAAAGCGTTCGAGCTCAATGGCTTCTTCGTCGAGATCGACTCCCGAGACGGAGTCCCTTTGGTTCTGGAGAAACTCCTGGAGGCCGGATTGGCTCTCGAGTAGTCCCTTGGACTTTCGAGTCGAGTAGCCGACTTCGCTCGCAGTCGCGTTCCAGAACCCCTCGATCGTGTTCCCGCTGAAGGCTTCGATCGAGAACTGGCGGAGTTCTTCGAGGCGAATCAGATTGCCCGCATCGCCCTGGGACGAAGTCGAGCCGACGAGGGACAAGCCCGCGGCGACCTGATCGGGATCGTCGGCAAGGCGTTCTGAGACAGCGATCGTGTCCGCAGTCGAGCCGGTGAAGAACGTATTGAGGCCGAGCGCGACGAGGATGTCGGCACTATCCGGGTCCGCAAGCACGTCGAGCGCGAATTGATCGCCGTTGACAGCACTGATTTCGCCGGGCCCGATCGCGACTTCGACACCGTCACCGATCGTCAAGCGATCGTTGGGCGCATAGCCTTGTCCGACGTCGAGGCTGCCGAGCTTGCGGCCGTCCTGGTCGAAGACGCCGATCTGCAGACCAGGTGTCACACCGATCTGGCCGCTCCCCTCCGCGACGAAGCGGTAGTGACCGTTGGAGCTACCGTCGTAGTTCCCGGAGATCGCGACGGACAACGAGTTGGCGCGACCGTTCGCCGTGACACCGAGCGGGAGACCCAGCAATGCCGCCGGTGAGTTGGCACCATCCGTGATCTGCAAAGAACTCGTCGTGCCTCGCGACCCGGTCTTGATCGAGATCCCGTTGCCGACAGCGACGGCATCTGCAGCGATACTCGCGCTCTGGAACTTCTCGTCGAGGACGGTCGCGAGCTCTTCGGCCGACACGTCGGACGGCGAGAAGAAGTCGGTGCTCGAGAGCGTGATCGTCGACGGCGTGCCGCCGTCGACCCGAATGTCGAACGATGCCGGCAGGTTGGGGAATGCGTAGGGCCCTTGGTTCTTCGTTCCGAGGCTCGCACTCGCGCCGCCCATCGAACCGGCGGAGTTCGGCGCCGAGTCGAGTCGTCGACTGAAATCGAATCCGAATCCTTGCTCGGCTTGGATCCGCAATCGCCCGGTAGGGTCGACACTGGAACTGAGCCTCGGGATGGCATCCAACTCCTGGGAGAGTTCTCCGAGCGTCATCGAGTTGGGGTCGATCGTGATGCGATGACGTTCGATGTCCCCGGTGTCCCGATTGGTGACGGCGACGTAGAGCTCACCGTTCGTCACGGGGAATGGCAAGTCGCCGTAGGCTAGGATCTCGTCACCGTAGTTGCCGTTTCCGTTGCCATCGCCGATCGAGTTGTCGGCGAGCAGTACTTGGAACGGCCCTTTCTTGGCCATGCCGGTCGTGTGGATTCGATTGACTTCGAGTGCGAAGCCGAATGCGAGTCGGTCGATGTTGCCGATCACGTCACCCAATCCGCTCGAGTCCGCATTGAGGAGGGCCGCGAGCTTTCCTTGTTTGGGGCTGATCCGCGCCGTGCTCTGTCCGATGCGCAAGGTGACGGTTCCGGCATCTTCGGTTTGGGAACGCAGCGTCGAAGCGCGACCACCACTGACAAGGATGTAACCACCCGCGAGAATGTCGACCGATCCGTTCGCCTTCTCGATGGCTTGTGTATCCAGCAGCTCGGAGAGGCCGCGAATCGCGTTCTCGCGACGGTCACGAAGATCGTTCGCCGGGTGCTGCCCGACTTCGAGCGAAACGATCTCTCGGTTGAGGTCCGCGATCTGCTCGGCGAGCGTGTTGACTTCGCGCACGTAGCCTTCGATCTCGAGTTTGCTGTCGTCCTCGAGCGAAGCGAATCGACGCGCAAGGAGATTGAATCCACCTGCGAGCTCTTGGCCTGCTTGGACGACACCGCCGCGTAGCGCTCGCTGGCCTGCGTCGGTGCGCAGCTTGCTGATGGAGTCGAAGTAGTCGTTGAAGAGACCGGACAGTCCTCCTTCGCCGGGCTCGCCCAAGATCCCCTCGATCTCCGACATCCGCCGATAGTCGATTTCGGCAGCGCCGGTCAACCCCATCTGCGTGCGCAATCGGGCATCGAGTCGCTCGTCGAGGATGCGATTGACCGTCTCGACCTGGACACCGGTTCCGATGAAGAAACCGCGTGCGCCGTCCTTCGTCGGCAACGTGGAGCCGAGCAAGACGCGTTGTCGGGTGTAGCCGGGCGTGTTCGCATTGGCGACGTTCTGGCCGATGATCTCCATCGACAGTCGCGCTGCATTGAGGCCGCGTAGCGCCGTTCCGAATCCAAAGCCGTAACTCATCGGAGATCCCTCGGTCAGAGTGTGGTGTTGACGAGGCTTTCGTGATCGTCGGTACGGAGTTCACGACCGTCGCGGTCGTAGCGGCGTCCCGTGCCGACAGTCGTGACGAGGCGGCGCAGGAGGTTCTCGTGACACGTCGCCGACCAATCGAGGAGACGTTCGCCGATCGACGTTTCGATGCCGAGTTCCTCGGCGGCACGACGCGCATTGCGGCGAGCGGTCTCGAGTCGTAGGCGCACGTCGCCGGTCACCGTGGACGCGATGCGGACCAGCGTCAGTTGGTTGCCATTCGTACCGAGGTGTCGCGCGATCCGATCGTGCAGAGCAGAACGAGTGCGTTCGGCAGCGACGATGCGGTCCGCGACTTCGGCCAATGCCGCCGGCGCTTTGGCGAGTTCGGAGCCATGCATGGCCGCGAAGTGCATGCGTTGCTCGCCGAGGATCGCTGTCGCGCTTCGGATCAACGAGGTGCACTCGTCGAGGCTCGCAGCGAGTTCCGCGACGAGTGCCGGAAACGGTCGAGTTTCACTGTGTCGTGTCATGATTCTGACCCTGCGCAGTGGTGAGGGCTGCTTGGGAAAGGGGGAGCGGCATGGCCGTGATCTTGTGCACTCCGGGTAGGAGTCTGTGCTTGGGCGGAAGGGGGCGGATCGAGGGCTCGGCACTCATCGATTCGATGGTCGTGGGCTGCATCGAACGAATGCGATCCAGGGACCGGAGGGGTGCCTGGGGCTCCCGTTCGTCGGCTTTCGCCACGCGGCCACGTTGTTCCCAATTGCGGACGATGTGGTCGGCAAAGCCGATGCGACCCGATTCTGCGAGGCGATCCGAGAGCATCGTGTCGAACAGGCCTTCGTGGATGTCCGATCCGACACCATCACCGAACAAGCCTTCCCCGAAGACCTTGTCGTTCTCGCGCATGTCCTTGACGAGCATCTGCACGAAGATTGCTTCGAATTGGCGTGCGGCGCGAACGGCCTCTTCCCGAGACGGTAGAACCATCTTGTCGGCGTTGTCGCCGGAGGTCGCTCGGTCGACAGCGCCGCGTGTCGTCGCGAACGAAGCCGCGGGAGGCAAGCCCGGTGTCGAAGCAATGTCGTTCATCGTTGCTCCAAGCGTCCGTGCAGGTGTCCAGCGGAGTGGAGCTCGCTGAGAACCGTCATCATCTTCTGACCGTCAACGCCCAGGGACTGGAGCCCTTGGATCAAGTCGCGTAGCGACGTTCCGCCATCGACGATGACCGGTTTCCCGGACTCTTGTGTGACACGGATCTCACTCTTCTTGACCGTCGTCGTTTCACCGCGACTGAGGCCGCTCGGTTGCGAGACGACCGGGTCGTCGATGACTTCGATCGTCAGCTCGGAGATCTGGACGAGGCAGGGTGTGAGACGAACGTCACGGCCCGCGATGATCGTCCCTGTTTTCTCGTTGAGGAGAATGCGCGCTTCGATGACTGGCTCGATCGTCAAGGCTTCGATCTCTGCGAGCAGCCGAGTGATGGACCCCGAATCGCGATAGTGCGACAGGAGTCCCACGCGGATGTTTCGAGGGTCTTCGATCGTGCAGACGCCGATGTTGCGCTTGTCGAGTAGCTGGTTGATCGACTCCGCGATGCGTCGCGCATTCTCGGGTGAAGGCTGTCGGAGCAAGAAGCTGAGTTCGCCCTGCTCGTTGAGCAAGCTCGGGATCAAGTCTTCGACCGGTGGTTCGCAGATCGCGCCAGACGGGATCGTGCCCGCGGTCGGGTGATTACGCGTGACCTTCGCGTTCGTGCCCTTGGCCTCGAAGCCACCGATCATGAGTTGCCCGTCCGCCAGCGCATAGATCTTGCCGTCGCTGCCTCGGAGTTCGGTCGGTAGGAGTTCGCCGCCACGTAGCGACGATGCGTCACCGATCGAACTCACCGACACGTCGAGCTTGGTCCCGTGTCGCGCGAATGGGGGGAGCTTCGCCGAGATGTTGACGAGGGCGTAGTTTCCCGCCGCGACTTGATCCGGTCGAACCTGCAAGTTGGTTCGCGCGAGATAACTGACGAAGGCCTGGCGCGTGGCGACGGTTCCGTCTCCGGTTCCACGAAGCCCCGTCACGATGCCGCGTCCGACGAGTGTGTTCTCTCGAATGCCGTGCAGGTCCACGAGGCTGTCGATGCGCACCTGTTGGGCCCGCGCGAAGGAAGCAGTACCCGCGACCAACAGAGCGCTCGGCAGCAAGGTCCGCAGCAGGTCGAATGTCGAAGCGTGTTTCACGATGCAACCTCGGTCAGTACGTCAGCAAGGCCAGAACGGTCAGAACGGCCAGATCAACCAAAACGCCGTCTCGACGATCTTCGCGACCGGACCCTTGGTGACGTGTTCGGTGTTCTTGCCGACGCCTTCGATCGCGACCTTCGCCTCGGCGACGCGATTGGACGGCACTTGGTTGTTCGCATCGACGTCCCAACGTCGGATGATCCCCGAGATCTTCAGGGTCTTGTTTTCGTCGTCGATGTTGACCGTGCGGCGACCCGAGATGACGAGATTGCCGTTCGGCAATTCGTCGACGATCGTGACCGCGATCTGTGCCTCGAAGGTCGCATCCTTCTCTTGCTTGGCATTCCCGACTTGGGATTTGCTCGAGCGAACGTCGAAACTCGGCAGTAGCCCGTTGGTGAACGCATTCGGTTTGATATCGAAGGCTTCGAGGCTGGCAGCGAGACTCGAGTTGGATGTCCGGTTGACTTTGTCCTCGTTCTTGACCTTGTGGGACTCCCGGATGACGACGGTCAGGATGTCGCCGATCCTGCTGGCTTTGAGGTCGTCGATCAGTCCGTGGTGAGCACTTCGCGAGGATGATCTCGCGAAGATCGATTGGGCCGATGACGGACTCGCGATACCAGCGAGCGATGCGAAGGTCAGGATCAGGGCGAGGATCGTGTGACGATTCATGATTTCAACGGTTGCTGGCTGGATGAGGTTGGGCGGCTTCACGGCGGTAGTCGGCAGCGCGAGCGAGGTCGGATGGAGACGGTGCCGCGGTCTGAGCAATCACCGCGAGCCCGGGTGCAGCGACCTCGGCCGATATCGGTGGGCGCTTCGGATCGATCTGGACGAGGATCACGTCACCGCGACCACCGTCCGCCATGGCGATCCCTTGACGAGCGACGCGCACACGACCGATCGAGACCACGACGGTCACGGTGTCTCGCTTGTGGACGATCGCGGGTCGTTCGTAGTCTCGATGCGAGAGTGTCTCGCCGGTTCGTAGGTTGCGGGACGCGACCATGCCGTCCATCAACGAAGCATCGGAGAGAGGGTCATCCTGACGCATGGCGACATTGACGCGTTCGATCGCGAAGTCGCCCGCGAACAGCGTGTCGCCCTTCCGGTAACTCTTTCTCGTCACGAGGACGTTGCGGTAGCGGCGCAGGCGGAACGCGATCGAAGCAGCGGTCCATGGCTCGTCGTCGACGAGGATGTCGACGCGAATCATCGCCGAGCCTCGAGAAATTCGTCCGAGACTCGGTTCGGCGCTCAGCCGTCTCGACTTGCGTCCTCGCGGAACGAGCAAGGGGCGAGTCTTGGATTGGACCGTCCACTCAGCGTCGGCCTCACCCTCTTCGTCCAGCATCTTTCGCAGCACGGCTTCTGCCGCACGCACGAGATCCTCCGACGTCACGGTCGAGACGCTTGCGGCAATCTCGCACGTGTCCGCGCCTTCGAGGCGGATGGTGTCGGATTTCACTCCCCGCGCGGTCATCGCCTCGATGACGTCATTGCGTGACAGACTCCTCGTCCAGGTGCCCCTTGGCGTGCGACCCATCACGATCGCGCCGAGACTGCGAGCGAGTTGGTCGTCGGCGCATTCGATACGGACGCAATCGTCGAGACGCACGTCGAGTCCCGGCACACTCGTTCTGTCTCTCAGAGTCGCGCGGATCGATGGCTGCGTTTCGCGGCGTGCATCGTCCTTCGATGGAGCTTTGTCCACGTTTTGGTCACTGGATTGTGCGCGAATCGGCAATGCCGATGGCAACAGGCAAAACATGCCGGCAAGAAGGACTGCATTCATCGTGAGTTCCCTCGTCTGGATTCGATAGAAGAGCGTCATGGATCAACGCACGATGTTCGTGGCCTGGTTGAGCATGTCGTCGCTCGCGCGGATCGCGCGACTGTTCACTTCGTACGCACGCTGCGCGACGATCAGGCTGACGAGTTCGTTGACGACCTCGACGTTCGAGCGTTCGAGGAAGTTTTGTTGGATCTCGCCGAGTCCGTTCTCACCCGGGTTGCCTTCGATGGCCGTGCCGGCCGCAGCCGTCGGCAAGTAGATGTTGCCGCCGGACTTCTCGAGTCCCGATGGATTGACGAAGCGGACCAGCGTGAGGCGACCGAGGTCCTGATTGACGTCCGGTGCGTCCGAAGTCGTGATCGTCACGGTCCCGTCGGTGCCGATACCGACCGCGACGGTGTTCTGAGGAATGACGATCTCGGGGTCGAGCGGATTGCCGGAAGGTGTCGTCAAGCGACCATTCGCGTCCAGCAGCAAGTGTCCGTCACGCGTGTAGCCCGTACGTCCAGAAGGCAGCGTGACTTTGAAGAAACCGTCTCCGGTGATCGCGACGTCGAACGGGCGCTGCGTGCCTTCGAGCACGCCCTTCTGGAAGTTCATGGTCGTGCCGGACAGCTTGACTCCGGAACCGATCTGGATACCGATCGGGTTCGGAGTCCCATCACCGGCATCGAGACCTGGCGCCTTGAGCGTGACGTAGAGCAAGTCTTCGAACGTCGGTTGGGATCGTTTGAACCCGTTCGTGTTGACGTTCGCGAGATTGTTGGAAATCGCGTCGACGTACGTCTGCTGGGCTTTCATGCCCGTCGCGGCCGTGTACAGACTCTTGATCACTCCGAAACTCCTGGGTGACGATTGCCGTCGTGCGTGTTGTCCTGGGTACTCGCTTCGCTATCGCTAGCTGCGTGCCAAGCCGAGCAGTTGATCGTGAATGCTCTCGACAGTGGAGAGAGCCTTCGAAACCGCGCCGTGGTGTCGACTGACGCTGATCATCGCGACGAGTTCGCTGACGCTGTTGACGTTGCTGCGCTCGAGCCCGCCTTGGCGAACCTCGGTCGTCGTATCTACCTCGGGTTCCGGCGTATTCGCGGGCAGTGAGAACAACCCGCTGCCCCGAGGCATCATGCGTCGCGGGTCGCCGACATCGAAGATGCCGATACGTCCGCGCGTTTCTCCGGTCGCTTCGTCGACGATCGAGCCTTGCGTCGAGATCTTGATTTCCCGGATCTCGTTGAGGCGGATCGCATCACCGCGCTCGTCGAGCACCGCGTGCCCCGATTGGGTCATCAGCGTGCCGTCGGCACCGAGTGCCAGCGCTCCGTTGCGCGTGTAGTACTCGGCTCCCGAACCGTCCCGAACGCGCAAGAACCCTTTGCCGATCAGCGAAAGATCGTAGGGGACGTCCGTACGTGCGAAGTCGCCCTGACTGAAGTCGGAACTCTCTGCATAGCGCGGGATCGTCGTCGTGTTGATGCCGCCGCGACGCGCTTCGTCGAGTTCCAACTCGAACTTGGAGAACCCTCCAGCTCGCCGCTTGAACCCCGATGAGTTGATGTTCGCGAGGTTGTTCGCGATTGCTGCTTGCTGCTTGCCGAGCTCGTTGAGGCAAGTCGATAGAGCGAGTTCTGCGTGATCCATGACTCAGAGCGATTCGTCAGCGAACGATGTTGATGAGTTCTGCGAGGACCTCGTCCACCGTCGTGATGACGCGAGCGTTGGCTTGATAGCCGCGCTGCGCCTCGATCAGGCGGACGAACTCTTCGGCGATGTCGACGTTGGAGTTCTCGAGAACGCCGGCGACGATGGCGCCCGATCCGGCGTTGCCGGCACTCGTCAGGATCGGGTCGTCGCTGTTCGGAGATTCGGTGAACAGCGTGTCTCCGAGCCGCTGCAAACCGGCAGCGTTCGGGAACATGACGATGCGGAGCTTGTCGATGTCGAGCGTCTTGCCGTTGCTGTAGTAGCCCTGCAGCGTGCCGTCCGCGGAGAACGCGACGTTGAGCAGCGAGCCCGCCGCGTAGCCATCTTGTTCGGTTGCAGCTGCAGTCGCCTTCTCGCCCAGCATGCTGAGCCCTTCGAAGCTCGATGGGTTGCCGAAGTCCAGCGTGATCGTCTGGGACGTTGCCAGTCCGTTGAACGAGAACTCGAGGTCGGAATTGGCGTCCGTGACGATGTTGAAGCTACCGTCGTCATTGAAACGGATGCCGTTGATCGTTCCGTCGATGATCGTGCCTTCTTGACTGTCGAGTTCGGCTTTGAGATTCCAGACCTTCGGATCGCTCGTGTCGCGAGTCAGGATCATGGTCACGGGGTGGGATCGACCGAGGCTGTCATAGACGTCGATCGAGGTCGTGACTTCATCGGGACCGGTGCCGTCTCGGGTCGTCTTGAAACTGTTCCACGTCGTGTTCGGCGTCGACGCGTCGTCGGAGATGAACAGGCTGAGCTTCGCTTCGCCTTGCTGGTCGGCAGTGAGGGTCAGGGTGCCGTCGTTGGTGATCGTCGCCGTCGCTCCGTTGTTGCCTCCGGACCGGTACAGGAGATTCATGAAGTTGATCAGGCTCTGAACGGTCGTTCCGTCCGTTCCGTAGATGAAGGTGCCAGCCACCTTGGCGCCGCTCGGATCGGTGCCGGTGATCCGGATCTGATCTCCGACGTCATAGTCTTTCGAGTTGATCGTGAGGTCATTGAGCAGAGTTGCACCTGTCGCTGCTGATTGGGTTCCGGATGTCAGGATCGTGTCGAGCCCGAAGAACGTCAGCGGGTTGCCTGTCTTGTTGTCGAACTTGATCTGGGCCTTCTCGCCGACCGCATCGGTGCCGAAGGTGAATGCACCGCCTGCCTCTGTGACCGTGATCCCATTGACCTGACTCTCGACGCCCGCGATGAACTCGGCAAACGTCACGGTGTTGAGACTGACGACACTGAACTTCGCAGCATCGATCGTCACGGTCTGGGGCGTTCCGCCATTGACCGAGATCGTGAACTCCTGACCATTGAGGCTCGAGAGGTTCATTGGATCGGTGAACGTATTGGAGGTCGTCTTCGATGCGGCGACACCGGCGAACAACGGTGACGTCGACGAGACGACTTCGGACAGCGGGCCGTTGACCTTCGCCGGCAGCGTGCCTTCTAACGACACGTTGCCGGTTTGTTGTGCGGGTAGCGTTCCACTGAGGGGAACATTGATCGTCCCTCCGGTTTCACTGACGACCCGCATGCCCGTGCGCAGATCGACGAGGCGGCGCTGTTCGTCGACCCCGAAGCTCCCGACGCGCGTGTAGAGCGACTGCTGTCCGTCGGTCAGCGCGAAGAAGCCTTGTCCTTGCAGGGCGACATCGAGCGATCGTCCGGTGTTGAGGAATGTGCCTTGGTTCGTGTTGGCGTCGATCGAGCCGACTTGTACGCCGAGACCGATTTGGGTGGGGTTCTTGCCGCCACGTGATCCGCTCGGGCCTTGCCCCGGGGATGACGTGAACGACAACAAGTCCGCGAAGGTCACGCGCGAGCCCCAAAAGCCCGGCGTGTTGACGTTCGCGAGGTTGTTGCCGATCACATCCATGAAGCGCTGGTGGGATCGCAGGCCGGACAGGCCGGTGAAGAGTGCGGTACTGACCATCGATCGCCTCCGAGATCAGGACTGCGTGCTCTTGTCGTCGTCCATCGACTGTGCGCCGCGCACGCCGACCACGGACGAAATCGGGACGTCTTTGTCGCCGATTTTCACGAGCGTCTGGCCGGTCTGGTCGATGCGAACCGAGTCGACGACGCCGGATTCGATCTTGCTGTCCCCGACGACGTAGTCGACTTCCTTGCCGATCCAGGCACTTCCTTGCGACAGCCCGTCGAGACGTGCGAGCACGGTCTGGAACTCGAGCAGCGTCGACAGATTGGAGTTGAGCGTCTGCTGCTGTTCCATCGACGAGAAGTTGCTCATCTGTTGGAGCATGCGATCGTTGTCGACCGGCTCGAGCGGCGTCTGAGCTTGGAGCTGTGCGATCATGAGTTGGAGGAAGCTCTCGCTGTCCGGAGTCTTCTTCTGCGTCCGCGTATCGCCGTATCCGCCGCTATTGAGCGCCAGGCTGCTGATGGCACTGTTGTTCATGGTGTCACTTCTCTTTCAGGCGACCGTGTCGATTGCGGGGACACGTGTCATGGGGTTGTCGAGGTTTCGATCACTCGATGTCGGAGCGACCGAAGCGTCATGAGTCACCGTCGCACCTGGCATGCCGAGCGCGACGTGTTCTTCGGTTTCGAGTCGTTCTTCGAACTCGCGTTGTGCGTGTTGCTGGCGTTCTCGGCTGCTCGTCCCGATGTCGAATCCATGAACATCGAGACCCTGTTGTTCGAGCTCGCGCCGGAGCGTCTCCGCATCGCCCTGCAAGAGTGCAGCGACCTCTTGACGTTCTGCACGCAGCTCGAGTTTCAGGCCGGCTCCATCGAGCACGATCCGAACCCCGAGCGAACCGAGGTGCTTCGGCTCGAGCAACAGACGCATTTCGCCGCCGGTCTCCGTTGCGGCGAGTGCGATGCGTCGGAGGATCGCGCGGTGCTGCGCCTCCGTGACCACGACGGGGATCGTCGTGCGGACAGGGTGTGCCCTCGCGGCTTCGAGCTTGGCGACCTTGGGAGAACGCGTTTCGCCGACGATCGCTGCCGGTGCTTGGCTTGCCCGCACAGTGGGTGGAACGACTGGGGGCGAGCCGATCTTCCCGATATCGGAGTTCGCGCTCGTGGCTTGTGGGATCTCCGTGCGGGCCTTCGTGGCGAACGACACCGTCAGCGGTCGTGAGTCGCTTGCCGGGGTCGCCTCGGTGGATCCGCGATGCTCGATCTCGAGATCGGGCGTTCGGCCGGACGCGCTCTCGGTCTCGGCGACGACTTCCTCACTCGTTTCGGGTGACGTTGGTGGCTGTCCCGTCGTCTCGTTCGCGGGCACATCTTCAGCGGTCTTGGTCGACGATTGCGGCGAAGCGGCGGGGGCCGAAGGTGTTCCGTCGGGTTGCCTTCCATCCGTCGGCGCGGGCGCCGTCGCTTCTTCGCGAGCCCTGCGTGCCCAATCCTCGAACGAGTTACCGTCCGCTTCACGTCGAGGAAGCAGCTTCGCACGAGGGATGTCGTCCAAGTTTTGGCCAACGCGGCCGAAGGGGGTCCACTGCATGGAATCCCATTCGCACCGGGCGTTCCAATTCGAGTGCCAATGCGATTCCGCGCATCTGACCCATGAGCGCGACGCTCCAGCGCGGCAGAACTTGCCGTGGCGCCAGGTGTCGTGCTGCAAGGATTGCCGTCGACATTCGAGGCAAGGTCCACGGCAACGTCGATCACGTCGACGCGAGTCTCCGGTGCTCCGTTGCATCCCGCGACAGTTGCGACTTTCCTGGCTCATCGCTCAAGCGAGCGTCGGCGCTGCCGATCATGCGGATGGCACGGTCACACGATCATGAACATCGGGCACATCAAACCAGCAGTGCGTAGGACGGAGTCGGCAACTCCTGCCGGCGACACGGCCGCTTCGGCGGGCCCTTTGCGCAACCTCGTGGCTTCGGATCACGCAGTGATCTCGGGACCGGCTCGTGAGCTGCAGCGCGACGTTGCGAATGTGCTCGCATCCCTCGACGACGTCGAGGTCGGCAAGAGCTCTGAAGAGCTGGATGCGTTGCGTGCACGGCTCGATCGGGGCGATTTCGACGACGACGCCGCCTTGCGGCGCGCCGCGACGAAGTTCGTCTCCGGTACGGACGAGTTCTGAGCGCGCGCGGCTCTCACGCGTCGATCTTGCGCAGGGACTCGACGATTCGATGGGAGCAGTAGCGCGCGAACCGGCGAGGACTGAGCTGGAGCATTTCCGTCTCGTGAAGAGACGGGTCGGGCGCCAACGAGTCGCGGGCATACACTTGCAGGTCGAGTTGGATGTTCTCGTTCGCACTGTCGAACGTCTCGTCGACGACCCAGACTGCATCACCACTGTGCACGGAGACGAGTTGTAAGCGCAGGCCGAGCATCGGTGGCATCCAGGGGCGTACGGACGTGACGCGCAGCATGCAGACGCCGTCGGCCTGATAGCGCCGTCCGATGTCGACGAGAGCGTCGACCGACAGGCGTCCACGTCGTTCGGACTTCCAGAGCGCCTTCTCTTCCGTCGTGTCTCGGCCGATGCTCAGGACTTCGAAGCGGCGCGTCGAAGCGAGTTCGGCGCGAAACGTTTCCCCGAGAGCGTCCAAGAAGTCGACGCTCGCCTCGTCGCCCGCGACGGGCAGCGCGATGATGCGTCGCACGACTTGAAGATCGCGTCGGTCGGCGACCCAAGCGTGCACCTCGATCGGCGGTGGCAGGGGTTTGACGAGGTGACAAGAAGCGAGCAACGCGACCGTCGCCAGGTGGACGACGCCGAGCATTGCTCTGCGGATGGAGCCCGTACTCATCGCCCCATGGCCGCGGCTTCGGCCGCAGCGATCTTCATCTTGACGATCTCGATCTCGAGCTCGAGGGCGCGCTTCTCGAGCTTGGCCTTTTCGATCGATGCATCGAGAAGACGCGCGTCGCGGTCGCGAAGCTTGTCTTGTGCCTGCGCGAGTTCTGCTTCGAGCGAGATGCGCTTACCCTTCTCGCTCGAACCCTCCGAGAGTGCGGATGCTTCTCGCATCTGCAGGTTGCGGACGTCCGTTTGGAGTCCGTCTCGCTCGCGCTGCAATGCGGCTACTTGCTCCTTCGTTTCCTTCAACGCCTCGAGCAGACTCTTCTGGCCAGGAGAGACATCGAGGGATGTCGTCGGACCGGCCTCGAGGTAGTCGGGTCCTTCCGTCGGAGTTTCGATCGCCTTGCCCTGGTCCGTAGGCTCGAAGAGCACGCAAGAGGGAAGGAAGCAGACGACCACGGTGCACAGCGTGGTGATCGTTCTACGGCGAAGAGTCGCGAACTTCATGGCGAACCTCGAGGGTCAAGCTGGGGCCGACGTGTCGCTGCTTGGTGCGCTGGCTTGCGGATCCGATCCGGTTTCGTAGACGCAATCGAGATCCAGGTGTTGACCGCACGAGCATCGGATCTCGAGCGATTGGATCACGTTGCCGTCGAAGACGGGTGTGATGGTGAGACTGCCCGATCCGCGCGCGCCGTGATCGACGATGATCGGCTCCTCGACGAGACGAACTCGTCCGTGCGCAATGCGGCTGTGGTCGCCCTGGCTTCGAGAACTGCGTTCGATGCTCACTCGGGACTCATCGTCACGCGAGCACATCGAGCTTGAGTCCCTTGCCATCGGCGTTCGGGGCTCGTGGGAGAATGCGGAGCAGGCCTTTCGATGGGGCGAGTTGTTCGCGGGCGCCATCGCTCTCATGTGGTTCGGTAGACGGCCGCTCGCCTTCTTCGGTTCGGGGCGCACCGGCATCGAGCGTACTGGCGTCCAGGCTCCCGTCGAACGCACGCGTGTCGTGACCGCCGGCCTTCGCGTGGCTGCCGCCGGAATCCGGCCGAACCTGCTGCGTCAGCGCGGCCGGGATCGATGCGAGGGAATCGACCATGCGTTCAGGCCGTCTTGCACGGCTCGGGTTCGACCAGCGTGAGTTTCAGGGTCGCGATAGCCTGAGCGAGGATCTGGCAAACGCGCGATTCGCTGACGCCGAGCAGGCTCCCGATGTCCTTGAGCAGCAGGCCCTCGTCATAGTAGAGCACAACGGCTCGCCGTGCCTGTTCGGGCAACGAGCCGATCGCTTGATGCACGGACTCGATCGACTCGCGATCCTGCGCCTTTTGGCCAGGATCGGTGGCACGTTCGCTGACGATCGTGTCGATCAATGTCGCGTCATCGTCGTAGGTGCCGCTGTTGTCGTCGATGGACAGCTGGTTCGACGTATGGAGGGCGACGAGGTCCGCACCGAGTTCTTCGCGACTGCAAGCCAAACGATCACAGACTTCGTCGTGCGTGGGGTTTCGGCCCAATTCGGCGGTCAGATCCTGCCAACTACGTTCGAGACGTCGAAGCCGCTCGCGTGTCGTGCGCGGCACCGGGTCGAGCCTGCGGAGTTCGTCGAGGATGGCGCCGCGGATCGCCGTATAGGCGAAGGTCTTGAAGCTCGCGCCCTTGTCCGGCTCCCACGTTTCTGCAGCCCGGATGAGGCCCATGGCGCCGGTCGCCTGGAGGTCGTCGCGATCGACGCCTGGTGGCAAGCCGTAGGTGAGCCGCCCGACGATGTGTCTGACGAGCGGCAAGTAGCGCTCGATGAGTTCGTCACGTTCGGCGATGTCACGCGCCTTTCGTCGCGCGGTTCGGCTCATTCGTCGGCCTCCCTCCGTGCCTCTTCCGCAGCCGTGAGCGCCGTCATCAGCGTGTCGAAGAGCGGGAGCAGCAACGGGCGGGCGAGCGTCCACGTGACGAATGCCGCGACGCCTCCTCGAGTCAACGCCGTCTGCGGACTCGCGCCGACCCAGTAGGACAGGAGGTAGGCAATCGAGAATGCCAGACATGCGAGCCATGCCGCTGTCGACCTCGTCAAACTCCTCGTTCCCGTATTCATTGCGAACTGCCTGACGCAACAGATCGGCAAGAAGGGGGTCACGACTGAATCGAGCACTGGACGGCATTTGGTAACATGCCCGGGATGTCGACGTCCGATGCCCTCTCGCGGCCGCTTCGAAAGCTGCGTATTTCGATCACCGATCGCTGCAACCTGCGGTGTGCATACTGCATGCCCGCCGAGGAGTACCGATGGTTGCCGAAACGAGAGCTCCTCTCGTTCGAGGAGATCGAGCGTCTTGCCCGCATCGTTCGGGAGCTGGGAGTGCGTGAGATTCGACTGACGGGGGGCGAACCGTTGCTGCGGAGGGATGTCGAAGAACTCGTCACCCGACTCGCGAATCTCGGCTTCGACAAGCTCGCGATGACGACCAACGGCATGTTTCTCGCGGATCATGTCGACGAGCTGCACGCGGCAGGCATGACGTCCGTGACGGTGAGTCTAGACACGTTGCAGCCTGAACGCTTCGAGCGCTTGACGCGGCGAACTGGGCTCGATCGAACGCTCGACGGCATTCGAGCAGCCGTTGCCGCGGGGTTCGATCGTCCCAAGATCAACACCGTCGTGATGCGCGGATTCAACGATGACGAGATCTTCGACATGCTCGAGTTCGCGCGCGAAGTCGGAGCCGAGCCCCGCTTCATCGAATACATGGATGTCGGGGGGGCAACCGATTGGAGAGCGTCCGAAGTCGTGTCACGGCGTGAGATCCTCGAGCGCATTCACGCGCGATACGGAACGCCGGAGCCGCTCGTCGGTCGTGGCGCCGCTCCGTCGGAGCAGTTCGAGTTGCCGAATGGGCAACGGTTCGGGATCATCGCGTCCACGACCATGCCATTCTGCGGTGCCTGTGATCGAGCGCGTCTCGTTGCGGATGGTCGCTTCTTCACGTGCCTGTATTCACGCGCCGGCGTCGACTTGCGATCGTGGCTCCGGAGCAAGGCGATGGACGACGACATTCGGGATCTGATCGCCGGAGTGTGGCGCGAGCGCGACGATCGAGGCGCCGAGAAGCGACTCGAACTCGCGGCGCGGAGCCCACTGGCGTCCCGAGCGGAACTCGCCAACGATCCACATCTCGAAATGCACACGCGCGGTGGTTGAGCCGCACGGGGAGCGTCGACGATTCGAGCTCCCGCGAGTCCGAGATCAGGAATCGTGGATCGACGTCTGGCAACCGTTCTTCCAGCGCGTCGAGGCGGACGCGGTGTTCGAAGCGCTCTGCTCGGAGTCGTCGTTCGAGAGACGCAGCATCCGGCTCTTCGGGCGTGAGGTGACACAGCCGCGCGGCATCGCTTGGGCCGGTGATCTGCCATACACGTACTCGCGAAGCACGCTGGATCCTCGACCCTGGCCTTCGACCTTGCAGCGACTGCGAACGATCGTCGCCGAGGTCGTCGGGCAGGACTACAACCACGCGCTGCTCAATCTCTATCGCGACGGACTCGATTCGATGGGAATGCACAGCGACGACGAGGTCGAACTCGGTGCTCTACCGACGATCGTCTCGTTCTCGTTCGGGGTCACACGTCACTTGACCGTCAGAGCGAAGCATGAGAACGCGTCACCAGAGCCGCGGCACTCGTACAGGTTCGAGCTCGCGCACGGCGACTTGGCCGTCATGGGAGGTGCGATGCAGCGGGACTACCTGCACGGCGTCCCGAAGTCCCGAAAGGTCGAGGGACCGCGCCTCAATGTGACATTTCGCCGGATCGTGATCGACTCGCGGTCGTGACCAAGCGCATCGAGTCCGCGAGCTTCGCGCTGATCACCGCGAGCTCTCGTTGTGACGGGTGTTGTTCGTCGAGTCGCAGCGAGAACGGAACCTGTGTGCGCACGCTCGATGCGATTGCCTGGTGTTCGTGGAACCAGCCGAGGAGTTCGGGCCGGAAGCCGAGAAACGTCGAAGCGACTTTGCGCAACCGGGTAGCCGTCAGGATCGCTTCGTCCTTCCCCGTGACGCGGTTGACCAGGAGCGATGGTTCGATGTCGTCCCGAATCGCATGCGCGACCTTGATCACGCCGTAGGCATCCGTGACCGATGCCGGGTCGGACTGCGTGACGACGACGGTGCGGTGGGCGATCTCGATGGCTCCCTGGACCCACGGGCCAACGCCGGCCCCCGTGTCGAGAACGACGACATCGATGGCTGGCATCGACTGCAGAACCCGGTCGACCAGCGTCTTCGGTCCGCTGCGATCACGAATGGCCAAGAGTCGCTCGCGTTCGGCCTCGGTGGCCCGGCCTCCGGGAACGACGAGTAGGCCTCGATCCGCGACGAGGAGAGCATCTGCAGGACGGCACAACCCCTCGAGGATGTCATCGACATCGTGACGTCCGGCGAGCCGCATGTGCACATCGACGTTGGCGAGTCCGGGGTCCAGGTCGATGAGCAAGGTGCGCAAGCCGATCGACGCCAGGCGAAGTGCGAGATTGACCGAGACCACCGTCTTGCCGACACCGCCCTTTCCGCTGCAGACCGTGATGACCTTGGTGGTCCTTTCCGGCGGTTTGGCTCGGCGCTTGACGAGCGATTGCAGCGTTTCTGCCTGGTTCTGTGCCGTTTGCGGAATCATGCGTGACGCACCTTCGCTGGGAGTTCGACGAGGTTCTTGTCTTCGGGCACGAGTTCTCGTGCGTAGGTTCGGGCGTCGGCGTCTTCCCAATCTTCGGGGACGCGCTGCCCCGTCCCGTGACCCGCGATTGCGAGATCGCGTTCGATGGCGAGGGACAGGAGTTCGCCGGGGACGTCCGTTTCGTCCCACTTGCACGCGATCATCGCCGACGGTTCGAAGGTCGAGAACGTCGCGAGTGCGCGTTCGAGGTCGCGGCGCCTGCCTGCCGCTGGCAAGCAGAGCAGCACGTCGACATCGAGGCCGGTGAACAGTCCGCGGATGCCGCGGATCGCCTGTTCGTCGCGCGGGTTTCGACCGGACGTGTCGATCCAGACGCGATCGTGGTCGGAAAAGTCGTCCAATGCGCGTCGAACGTCTTGCGGCGTGAACGCGACTCGGAACGGCAGCTCCATCATGTCGGCAAACGCTCGAATCTGCTCGACGGCTGCGACGCGATACGTGTCGGTCGTGACGATGGCGGTCGACAGGCCATGTTCGAGTGCATCCCGTGCAGCGAGTTTGGCGATCGTCGTGGTCTTGCCGACACCGGTCGGCCCGACGAGCGCGATCCGCTTGCCGCGTATGGGCACCGTGCGTACGAGACCCGAGAGCACGCGTCGAACGACGGTGGGAAGTGACCGGCTGCCGCGCTGAAGCAGCCCTTCATCCAGGCCGCGCACGGCGCGCAGTACCGCTGTCGTGACCCGGTCGGAGACACCATGGGTGCCGAGTTCGATGGCCAATGCTGCCGCAGGGTCCTTCGCGGTCCGCCTGCTCGCATGCCGACGGGCGCCATCGTTCCCGCCTGTCATGGGAGACGACGCAACGTCTTCCGGTCTGCGAGCAAACACGACGGTCATCTCGCCTTCGCGAGCGGTGTCGATGATCAGAGCGTCACGCCCGACTTCGCGCTCGACGCGTGCGAGCGCCTCACTCATCGATCTTGCGACGATACGACGGAGAATCATGCAGCGACCTCCTCGAGGCTGATTCGTGCCTGGACCTCGACGCCTGCGCACGAAGCCACTTCTTGATAGGAAAGCACCGCGGCGCCCGGGACCACTCCGAGGATCGCCTGCGATAGGAAGCGTCGAAGCCCACTGCGAACGACGAGGATCGGAGCGTGGCCGTCACGCACGAGTTCGGCGAGGACCGCGGCACAACGATCGACGAAGCGACCGAGTGTGCCTTCTGGCAGCGCGTCGACAGGGGTCGTGGATGCTCCGATCGCGGCGAGGAGTCGCTGTTCGAGACTCGCGTCGATCGTGGCGACGTGGAGCTTGTCGTCCGCACCGCGCAGCGGTTCGGTGATCGCTCGTGCGAGTCGCAGACGCACCGCTTCGGCGAGCTGTTGGGGATCGTTCTTGTCTCCCGCGTGTTCTGCGAGTGCTTCGAGGATCAGCGGGAGGTTGCGGATCGGAATGCGTTCTTCGAGCAACAATGCGAGCACGCGTTGGACTTGCAATGCCGTCAACGTCTTGGGGATCAGGTCCTCGATGATCGTCGGTGACGTCTCCTTCGCGTGATCGAGCAGGGCGCCGACGTCTTCGCGTGACAACAGCTCGCTCGCGTGCTTCTTGATGAGCTCGGTGAGATGCGTCACGAGCACCGTCGGTGCTTCGATCACCGTGTAGCCGGCGATCTCGGCCTGGTCTTTCTTGGCCTCGGAGATCCACTTTGCCGGTAGTCCATATGCGGGTTCGACCGCCTCGACGCCGTCGATCGGGCTCGCGGTACCCGTAGGGTCGATCGCCAAATACTGACCTGCACGAAGGCTGCCGGCAGCGATCTCGTGGCCCAGGAGGCGAATACGGTACGAGTTGGGTTCGAGCGTGACGTCGTCCTTGACGCGAATCGGTGGAACGACGATGCCGAGTTCGCCCGCGATCTGTCGACGCAAGGCAGCGATCTGTTCGAGCAGTCCTCCGTGCTTGCCGGGATCGACGAGCGAGATCAGTCGATACCCGATCTCGATGCCGAGTCGATCGACGCGCAAGAGGTCGCGGATCTTCTCTTCTTCTTTGGCCAACGGCTCTTCGGGCTGTTCGACGACCGGTTGTGCTTTCCTCTTGGCCGCTTGATTGAACGAGTACGCGAGCAATGTCGACCCGAGTACGAGAAAAGGGAACGAAGGGAAACCAGGCACGAGACCGAGAGCACAGAGTGCACCACCCGCGGTGCGGACGCCGAATCGCCCGTCCAAGAGCTGACCACGGATCTCGTCGCCGAGTTCGCGTTTGCTGGCGGCCTTGGTCACGAGAATGCCGGATGCGATCGAGACGATCAGGCCGGGAATCTGCGATATGAGTCCATCACCGACGGTCAGCACCGTGTATTGCTGCAACGCGGTGCCCACTGTCATGTTGCGTTGGAACACGCCCAGCGCGATCCCGCCGACGATGTTGATCGCCGTGATGATGAGACCAGCGATCGCATCACCGCGGATGAACTTGCCGGCACCGTCCATGGCGCCATAGAACTCGTTCTCGCGGGACAGCTCTTCGCGCCTGAGTTTAGCCTCTTCGTTCGACATCACGCCGGCATTGAGATCCGCGTCGATGGCCATTTGCTTGCCGGGCATGGCATCGAGTGCAAAGCGCGCGGCAACTTCGGCGATTCGGTTCTGCCCCTTGGTGATCACGGCGAACTGGATCACGACGAGGATCAAGAAGACGACGATGCCGACCGTGTAGCTGCCACCCACGACGACCCGGCCGAACGCTTCGATCACGCTGCCGGCATCTCCCTGCAGCAAGATGAGTCGTGTCGATGCAACGTTGAGCGACAAGCGCAACAACGCGGTGAAGAGAATGACGCTGGGGAACGTGCTGAAGTCCAGTGGCCGGCTCGCGCCGAGAGTCGCCATCAGGATCAACAGGCTGCCAGCGATGTTGATGGTGAGGAGGAAGTCGAGGACGACTGTCGGCAGCGGAATGATCAATACCGCGATCAGACCGAGCAGGCCCAATGTCAGGACCAATCCCGAGCTGCGCGCACGTCGTTGATTCATGTCGTACGGCATGTCAGACGGCCTCCTTGTCGAGCTTCATGACCCGGCTGAGGATCGATGCGACGGCCCGGTAGAACTTGGGTGGAATTTCGTCGCCGAGATCCACGTTGCGGTACAGCGCTCGCGTCAGCGGAGGATCCTCGACGATCGGGATGCCGTTCGACTTCGCGATCTCACGGATCCGAAGCGCGACGAGTTCGGTGCCCTTGGCGACGAGCGTCGGTGCGCTCATTCGGCTGCGCTCGTACCTCAGAGCGACCGAGTAGTGCGTGGGGTTGGTCAGGACCACGTCCGCCTTGGGCACCTCTTCCATCATGCGACGACGCGCGAGTTCGCGTTGTGCGCGGCGGATCCTGCCTTTGACTTCGGGATCACCCTCGGCTTGTTTGTTCTCGTCGCGGATCTCTTGCTTGCTCATGCGCAGATCGCGCGCGTGTTGCCAGCGTTGGTAGAAGAAGTCGATCCAAGAAATCACGAACATGGTGACTGCGATCCACCAGAAGATCGCGAGTGCGAGCTTGGCGATGCGCCCGGCTGCGGCGCCGAAGTCGAGTTCGGGTAGGAGCATCAGCTCTTCGACTCGCGCACTCACCGCGATCCAAAGGACGCAAGTGAGGAGTGCGAGCTTGACCAACGACATGAACGCCCGCACGAGTCCGCGCGGAGAGAAGAGCCGCTTGAGCCCGCTCGCCGGATTGAGCTTCTCGAACTTCGGACTGATCTTCTCGGTCGACAGCTTGAACCCGCCGACTTGCATCAGGCCGGTGACCAAGGAGACGATGACCAAGATCGCGAGTAGCGGGAGCAGCGCTGGGGCGATTCCGTAGATGACCTCGTCGAGCGCCGACAGAGACCAGCGAATGTCGGCCGCAGCGGGTTTCCGAAGGTGGAATCCTTCGACCATCATGGATTCGAGTGCATCGATGACGATCGATCCCGTCCACTCCACCGCCAGAACGCCAGCGAGCAGAAGCGTCGACATCGAAAGGTCTTGCGACCACGCGACGTTTCCCTTGCGTCGTGCGTCCTCGCGGCGCTTCGGAGTCGCCTCTTCGGTCTTGTCGTCGCGGTCGTCGAAGATGCCCATGGTTCAACTCGCCGCTGCCAAGTCGATCATGCGATGCGCATTCGCGAACACGCTCTCGAACAGTCGGTAGACGTGGGGCGCAGCCATGTCGAAGAAGAGCCACGTCGTGAACATCGCGACGAGGATGCGGATCGCGTAGCCGAACTCCATCAGGTGGATCTGGGGCACGGCGCGCGACAGCACGACGAGCACGATCGTCAGCAGGATCAAGCACGCATAGACCGGAGTCGCGAGCAAGACCGCGGTCTGCATCGTCGAGCCAGCGAGGTTCCAACATGACGAAACCACGGCTTCGAGATTCCAACTGGTGCCGATGCGTACGCGATCGAAGAGCTCCGACAGGATCCGAAACGCCTCGTGATGCGCGTTGACCTCGAGCAAGAAGAGAAAGGCGATCGTCTCGAAGAATCTCGCGACGACGGGCGACGATGTCCCTGTCGTCGGGTCGACGACCTGTGCCATCGAGAATCCCATCTCGTGCCCGAGGATCTCACCAGTAATCCGAAGCGCGACGAAGAGAAGCTGAATCGTGAATCCGAAGAGCAAGCCGAGCACGACTTCGCGTGCCACGAGCAGCGCGAGGTTAGCGATCCCGCCATCGAGCGCGATGAACTCCGGGCGACGCGAGAACAGCAGCACGGCAAGCGTGAACGCGAGCACGATCCTCGGCATCTTGCTGTCCCCGGTCGTGCCGAGGAACATCATCGCGGACACCATCGCGGTCGTACGCGCGAGCGTCAGCGTGAATCCGGGAGCGAGCTCGAAGACCCAGTTCATGCGAGTCCGGCGATCGCCGCGAGGTTCTCGAACAAGCCGATCGCGAACTCGTACAGTTTGTTGAGGATCCACGGCAGCATGAGCATCAACGTCACCGCGACGCCGAGCATCTTGGGCACGAGTGTCAACGTCTGTTCCTGAAGGCTCGTGACGGCCTGAAAGAGACTGACGACGATTCCGATCGCGGTTCCGACGAGAAGTGCCGGAGCAACGATCTCGATCGCGATCCACAACGTCTGACGTGCGAGGTCGACGACTAGCGCTTCATTCATGAGTGGTTACGCTGCGTAGCTTTGGACCGCGGAACGAATCACGAGGTTCCAGCCGTCGACGAGAACGAACAGGAGCACCTTGAACGGTGTCGAGAGAACGACCGGGGGCAACGTGAACATGCCCATCGAGATCAAAACGCTCGAGATCACGAGATCGATCACGAGGAACGGCAAGAAGAGCACGAATCCCATCTGGAACGCCGTCTTGATCTCGGACAGCACGAATGCCGGTACGAGGAGATGGAACGGTGGATCCTCGAGTGATTCTGGGTACGGCTGCTTTGCGATGTCGTACATCAACTGCAGGTCGTCGGGGCGCGTCTGACGCGCCAAGAAATCGCCGAGAACGTCACCCGCGATTTCGCCTGCCTGCTGGATCGTGATCTTGTTCTGGTCGTAGGGGACCCAAGCCTCGACGTACAACTTGTCGAGCGTCGGTTTCATGATGAAGAGCGTCAGGAAGAACGCGAATCCCGTGACCACGAGATTCGGTGGCATCTCCTGGATGCTGAGCGCGCGCTTCATGAACGACAGCACGATGATGATGCGCGTGAACGACGTCAGGCTCATCACGATCGCCGGCGCCATCGTCAGTAGCGTGATGAAGAGCGCGATCTCGATTCCGGTCGAGAGCGTCGTCCTGCTGTCACCCGTCTGCACGTTGACCTGAACACCCGGACCACTGCCCGGTGCCGGCGGTCCGTATTGTGGTGAGCCGAGGTTGCGCTCGGGCATCTCAGGGATCTCGGGGATCGCCGGGATCGACTTCTTCGTTCCGGACTGGGCGAACGCGCGCGACGCCGTGCCGAGCTGCAGCGCGAGCAGCGCGGTCAGCCAGACGAGAAGCGTCAGGAATCGAGAAGTCGGGGAACCCGTCATCGGAGAGAATCGCATCGAAGCGGCGCTCAACCGAGCTTCCCGAGCAGGGCACGGAAGTCGCCCAACTTCGCTTTGCGCGCGGCAGAGTGCGCCGCTGCTCGTCCGCCGGCACGCGGAGTCGGCAACAGGTCGCGCGGTGTGGCTCCGTCGTCGTCCCAATCGTCGACGTGGTCGTCGACGGTGGCGTCGACACCGTCACTCGGTGTCAGGTCTCGCAGCATTTGAACACCGCACTCGGACTCCGCGATCAGGAGCAATCTGTCGCCGACGCGGAGGTAGTGGAGAGCGCGCCCCTTGCCAAGGCGGCGCGACTCCTTGAGTTCGATCGTCGACGGCGTTCCGCCCTCTGCGCGTGTCGTTTGCATGCGCCGGAGCACGACGATGCCGAACACTGCCAGCGCGAGCACGAGTGCGAGAGACGTACCGATCTGCGAGGCAGACGGCGTGCTGCGTCCAAAGGGGCCAGGCTGCGACTTCTCGGGCTTGTCGGGCACCGTGACCGGAGCGCTCGCCGTCGTGTTCGAACTCGCGTCCGCAGGTTCGAACTGCAGGAGTGCCGGCCCGAAGACCAAGACAGCAGCAAAGAGCGGTAAGACCGCGAACAGCATCCACCGGGGCATGCCAAGACCTCGTACTTCTCAGGAGATGGCGTCGGCTCGAGGACCGACCGTGCCCCGCGAATGCAGATGTCGTGCCATCGTCGCTTCGAGCGTCCAAGCCACGATATCGTGTGGTGGGGTAGCAGGAGGAGCGGACGCTGGTGTCGTGGAATCGCACGAGCGTTGTCGAAGATGTCGACATGGTGAGCGCTCGACCTTTGGGCCATGCCGCTCGACAATCGCGGGATGCTCGAAAGAACTCGGCGGCGCGCTCTCCCTGCGCTCTTCGCAACGATCACGGCATCGCTGACGGCTCTGCTTCTCGGGGCGACTGTGCCCGACACCCCGCAGCGCGTGGCTCGGGTCGGCGTCTTCTTTTGGCATCGATCGGCCAACGACCTCGCGGCGTTCGAGGGGATCCAGCGAGCGTTTTCGATTCGTGGTTTACCGGTCGAGTTCATCGTCCATCACGCGGACGGTGACGAGCGGCGTGCCAGAGAGCAGCTCGATGCATGCCGAGACGCGAAGCTCGATCTGCTGTTCACGATGGGGACGCGGGCGACGTTCCTCGCACAGGGCTGGGTCGGCAGGATGCCGATCGTGTTCACGGCGGTGACCAACCCGGTCGAGGCCGGCTTCGCGAAGTCCTTCGGCACGCGTGTGGAGCGTTCGTCGACGCTGGTGCGCATGACGGGCACCAGCAATTGGATTCCACCCGAGACCGTACTCCACGTGTTTCGGCTCGCAGTCCCGAAGATGCGACGACTCGCGATCTTGCGGTCCTCGGACTCCGGATTCGTGAGCGCGGCCGAGCTCAAGGATCTGTCGACGGCGATCGAACGATCGGGTGAACCACTCGAAGTCGTCGAAGTCGTGCTCGACATGCGATTCGGGATGCAAGCCGCGTTGGACCGGGTCCTCGCCGCAGATGTCGATGCGCTGTGGATCCCGATCGACTTCCCGATCTACGAGCAGAGTGCTGCCATCGCGGAATACCTGACTGGCAAGGGATTGCCGGTTCTATCGTCATCGCTGCGGGCGACCGAGGATGCGGCCATCGCTGGCGTCGTCGTCGACTATCCGCTACTCGGACAGCGCGCGGCTGCGCTCGCGTTCGCGATCCTGCTCGACGAACAGGATCCACAACGCATGCCGATCGAGATGATGCAGGGATACCAAATCGTGCTGAATCTCGAAGCCGCGCGTCGATACGGCTACGAACTGCCGTTGCCGCTACTCGCGGTCGCGGACCGTGTCCTCGGTGGGGAAACGAAAGACCGAGGAGGTCGATAGATGGTCGTGCGACGTTCGCTGACGACCAAGCTCATCGCCACGCTCGTCGTCGTGGGATGTGTCGTGTTCGCGCTCCTCGTATTCTGGTTCACTCCGTCGAGCAGGGATCGATTTCTCGACAGTGGGTCGCGGTGGATCGACGAGAGCGGTACCGCGATGCGGACGATGTCGTCCCGCGAGATCGAAGACAGCCGCGACGTTCTCGTGAGGTTGATTCGGCACACGACCGACTCACGCAGGCGAGAAGTAGCGGACATTCCGCTCGCCGTGTACGCCGAGGATCTCGAGCGATTCCGAGATGCCGTCGTGGCTCAAGACGATGAGAGGCGCACGCGCCTCGAGCGCAACGTCGAGATCCTTGCACGCGAAATGAGCATGCGAGCGACGAAGCGCATCGACGCGAACATCGACGCGCTCATGGCGAAGCAGCGCGACGAGAGCGAGGTCTTCGCGGCAACATTGCGTCGCTCGTCGCTCGTGTTGCTCGCTGCAACGCTCGGTTTGCTCCTCCTCGTGCTGGGTCTCTTGCTCTATCGGTCGGTCGTCTGGCCGATTCGGCGCCTGCAGAAGGTGACGCGTGCCGTCGCGAGTGGTGCACACGACGGTCGTCGCCTCATTGCAGAAACGCTGTCGCCGAAGCCGTGGAGCACGGACGAGGTCGGTCAGTTGAAACGCGACTTCGAGCTCATGCTCGAAGAGTTGGAAGCCGCGAGACGGACGCAGGAGGAGAAGCTCGCTTCGCTCGAGACGCTTGCCGGAGGTGTTGCACACGAGTTCAACAACCTGATCGGCGGCATTCGTGGCACGGCTTCGGAAGCTCTCGCGGGCGATGCCGACGAGGACTTGCGTCGAGAAAGCCTCGCAGTGATTCGACGCGCTGCGGATCGTGGTGCGGAGATCACGTCACAATTGCGTCGCTATTCCCGCGCTTCGAGAGCCGTGCGCCACAGTGTCGATCTCGCTGGCGTCCTGTCGGATGCGCTGGTCCTGTTGCGTCCGGACGCGCAGCATCGTGGGATCGAATTCGTCGTTCACGGTCCGCCGTCCATGATCGCGCTCGTCGACGGGGACGGTCTTCACCAGGTGTTCCTCAACGTCGTCCGCAACGCGATGCAAGCGATGCCGAAGGGAGGGCGCATCGAGATCGAACTCGGTCGCGAAGATGCCGGTGGAGGTGCTGTCGTGTTTTGCGTCACCGACCACGGCGAAGGGATTCCAAAAGACGTCCTCGGGCGCATCTTCGATCCGTTCTTCACGACCAAGCAAGATGCGGTGGACGGGTTCCAACGCGGATCGGGGCTCGGCCTGTCCGTTTCGCACGGGGTCGTGACCGCACACGGTGGAACGATGGACGTGGACAGCGAACCGGGGCGCGGGACAACGTTTCGAATTCGGATTCCACTCGACGAGGGCTCGAACTGCGTCGAGAAATAAGGCTGGTCCGGCCGTTCTTCCGATGAGAAGGACGTGTCCGAATACAGCATCTTCAGGCGGTCTGTCTCGCGGGTTTCGTGCGCCATTTGCGCGGCGTTCCTCGCTCTTCTCTCGTCGATTGCGGGTGCCCGTGCGTTGCCGCAGGCAGCGCCTGCTGTCGACATGTACGGTCTTCTCGGAAGGATCGAGTGCTATCCCGACGCCGGGTTCGTGACCGTCCGTGATGTCGACTTCGCGTTCATGCCGGAGAGTGCTCTCTATCGTGGACAAGGCGATCACGCGTATCCCGTGAGCATCGTCGTTCGCAAGGTCGGTGGCTCTGGCGAGATCGGGCGTTACAAGCTCGGTGTCCAGCCGACGCATACCGTCTTCTCACGCGGCAATACGTTCGGCAGTCCGATGGAATGCCACTTGAAGGAGCCCGGTGACTACATCTTGTCGATCGAACTCGACAAGACGACGATCGTCTCGGTTCCGTTCACCGCGAAGCACGAAGCGAGTGGGGACGCGTTCAACCCCGTGACGCGCGTGTTCCTCGACGGTGCGTGGCCGCATTACGCGTGCCTCGCCATGCATCGACTCGGGGATCTCGACCATACTCCGGTCCTCCGCACGTGGATCCGTGGCGGGATGTTCAACAAGAAGAAGGACGAGACCCTCGGGATCGAAGTCTACGACGGCGCGGATCTCATCTTCGTCTCGGCCCCGGTTCACAAGTCGAACCTGCTTTCGGACTCCAACTGGCGCGCGAGTGATGCGCCCTTGCAGTTTCGCACCGGAGATGGGGGCGGACCGATCAAGCTCCGAGATCTCGTCAAGAAGGACGGCGACTACCTCGTGGTGCGAAAGCGCGAAGGCGAGATGACCGGCGCCTGGAAGCTCGTGATCCGCAATGGCAAGCCCGTTGCGCATCCGCGGTCGAAGCTCGACTACGACCCGCCGCAGGACAGATTGATCGGGCGTTCGAGTGGGCCGCAGCAACGTGAGGGCATCGACCTCTGTTGGCTCGAAGAAGTCTCGCTCGCAGACGCGAATGCTGCGCTTTCCAAAGGCGGTGCTGCCGCGGCGGGTCCGAGTGCGGAAATGCTGGCTCGCTGGACGTCGAAGGTCGCTTCTCACGCCGGCGCGGCGAAGCTCGCGCTGACCGATGTCGACTGTCGCATGGACGGCACGATGGAGGCGAGCGACAGCATCATCGCGTTCGCGACGGGAGGCGGAAACGGCGTCGGCTACTTGAAGATCGGTGAGGACAAAGCGCAGAGCATTCCGGATGGTCAGTCGTACAGCGGTCGCATGTTCCAGGTCTGTGGCACGAAGATCGTGCTGACCAACCGCAATACCGTCGCCGTCTTCGATACCGCGACCGGCAAGACCCACGCGATCCCCGAAACCGAGATCTCGCTGTCGAAGACGTTCGCCGAGATGTACGGCGCGACGATCCTGGCCGCAGACGGATTTCTCGTCGGCACGCTCAACGACCCGAAGAAGGTCACCGATCGATCGATGTTCAAGGTCCTCGACGTGAGCGGCGACGAACCGAAGATCATCGTGCTCGACAACATCGACATCCCCGTGCGCGATCTGACGTGCGTCACGGTCGACGCCGAGACCGGGCGCTTCGGCGTCGTGTCCCAGCGCTCCAAGAAGTTCTGGATCGCACCGGTCGTTCCGGGTGCGCGCTTCCGGGAGTACGACGTCTCGGGTCACGATGGTGTGCATCGCAATGCGCAGCTGCGCCTCGAGGGGTCCCACGCTCTGCTGTTCGACGAGGTCGGCAAGCCGAAGCTGCGTGCCGTGTCGCTCGAGGATGGGCAGAACGTCGTGATCGGGACGATCGGGAAGCAGATGAACTCGTTCACGGCGACCCCGAGCCATGTCGCGTTCGTGACCGACGAGTCGTACGGCAGCAACTATCACGTCAAGAAGGGCAGCATCGGCGGCAAGTTCGAGAGCGCGGCCAACAGCGGCAAGAGCGGGCCCGGTGGTGGCAACTTCGGTCTCGGCAGTTCGCTCGCGCTGACGAGCGGCGGGCTTCTCGTGTTGGCCGGTCAAGGCAAGGGCGGCATCGGTTCGGGCGAGTTCTTGCAGATCGACGACGGATCGGGATGGGCGATCGTCGCGGGTCCGGACGGTGAGCCCTTGAATGCCGTCGACGTGCGCCAAGGACCTGGTGTCATCGCGTTCAAGACCGGGTCCCGCAACGACACCAAGGTCGCCTACCTCCTCACCGGTGCGAAGGCGGACTTCGGTGGGCTGAAGTTGCTGCGCTAGCGGCAGATCGCTTCCGCGCGGGCGCGCTTCTTGCATACGGTCCGGGATGGCTGCGAAACTCGAACCATCGGAAGTGGTCGTTCCCGCCACGCCCGACACGTCCCGACGCATGAGTGAACCCGCGACGAAGTCCCTGCGCGTCCTTGTGGCCGACGACGAAGAGAGCATGCGTTTCTTCGTCGACCGGGGGCTTCGGCGACGCGGGTACGAAGTCGAGGCGTTCGAGAACGGAACCGCGTTGCTCGAGCGTGCTCGGAGTGCACCGTTCGACGCTGCAGTCGTGGATCTCAAGATGCCTGGCCCGAGCGGCATCGACGTGCTGCGAGAGCTTCGGGAGCTCGATCCCGACGCGACGGTCCTGCTGATGACGGCGTACGGCACGATCGAGACCGCGATCGAGGCGACGCGACTCGGGGCGTTCCACTACCTGACGAAGCCGTTCGAGTTCGCCGAACTCGTCGCCTTGCTCGAACGCGCGCTCGAACACCGGGCCGCCGTTCGTGAAAACCGCAACTTGCGGAGCCTCGCCTCGGGGCGGGATTCGTTTGGCCCGATGGTCGGTCAGAGTGACGCCATGCGTGCTGTTTTTGCGACACTCGAGACTCTCGGCTCCGCGACCTCGACCGTCCTGATCACCGGAGAATCCGGAACCGGCAAAGAACTCGTCGCCAAAGCCCTGCACGTGACATCCGGTCGCAGTGGTGAGTTCATCGCCGTCAACTGCGCTGGAATTCCGGAGACGCTCTTCGAGAGCGAGCTCTTCGGACACGAGCCCGGCGCGTTCACCGGGGCGGTCAAGGGACGCGGCGGCCTCGTTGCGCGCGCCGAGGCCGGCACGCTGTTCTTGGACGAGATCGGGGAGATCAGCCTCGCCAACCAGAAAAGCCTCGAGCGCTTCCTCCAAGAGCGCGAGTACGCACCGCTCGGATCCGAGTCGCTCGTCAAGGCCAACGTGCGCATCGTCGCCGCGACCAATCGTGATCTCGCTGTCGAAGTTGCGGAGGGTCGCTTCCGCCAAGAGCTGCTCTTCAGGCTGGATGTCGTGCCGATCCACGTTCCGCCGTTGCGTGAACGCCCGGAGGATGTCGCCCCACTCGTTGCGCACTTCGTGCGATCACTCGCGAAGCGCCACGAGTCGCTCGTGCGGAGCGTGTCGATCGAGGCGATGCTCGCACTGACGCGTTACGAGTGGCCCGGCAACGTGCGCGAGTTGCAGAACGTCGTCGAACGTCTCGTCGTCCTGCATCGTGACGAGCGCGAGATCGATGTCGACGCGCTACCCGCCGAGATCTTCGACCCCGACACGACGTCCCCCGAGCCGAGCGATATCCCGATCGAGGGGAGCTTCTCCCAAGCGCTCGCGACGTTCGAGCGTGAGTGGTTCGAGCATCTTCTCGAGTCGACCGGCGGCAGCGTTGCCGAAGCGGCGAGGCGAGCTGGGCTGTCCCGCGGACACTTGCATCGAAAGCTGCGGCAGCTCGACGTCGACCCGGCGAAGTATCGCGGCTAGCCGTGCTCGCGTCTCAGAGGTAGAGGCGGCGTTCGTGACGGTCACGCATCGCGGCCATGAACTCCTCGCGCTTGTCTTCGGCCATCATGTTCGTGATGCGCTCGATCGTGCCGCCGTAGAACAGGATGTACTTCGTGATCTGTTGATCGAGTCGCCGGACGATGTGAAGGCCGTAGTAACTCTCGACCGGTCCGTCGACCTCGCCGTTCTTGATGTTCCAGACCGCGCGGACGACCGGCTTCGGTAGCGGCGAGTCGAAGCGCTTCGCCCATGAGTCGAAGCGACCACCGCGGTCCTTCGTCGAGTTGTCCTCGGAGTTCTTCTTCGCGAGTGCTTCGAAGTTCTGCGGCGCCTCGCGAAGGCGCATCATCAGCGCCTCGGCGACTGCACGCTTGTGTCGCCGCTCTTTCGGCGGAAGGAGGCGACCGGTCGTCTCGTCCCGCATCGAGAAGTAGATGTGGGCGAGCTCGACCTTTCCATAGAAGACGTCGCCGTGACCCACGTACCATTCGCGCAGTTCGGTCTGCTTGTATTGCGAAGGCACGAGTAGGTCGAGGAGCGCGCGGCTCTCGGCGCGCAGGCCTTGTTCTCTTCGGTAGCGTTGCTCGTACGTGCGACGCGCTGCGGGCGTCAGTTTGGCTCGGTCCTTTTCGAGCTTCTGGACGTATTCCTCGAAGCCACTCGCGAGGATCGCGTCGGTCGCGGCGGCGACTCCCGAGGTCGGGAGTTCTCGCGCGCGCACTTCGGATCGCAAGAGCAAGAGGTCGGCGTACTGCCACAAGAGTTGCGACACCGCCGTGCTGTTGAGATCGAGGCTCCCATTCGGGTCCCCCCAACGCATGAGGATGTTGGGGTCGTACCGGTCCTTCAGATAGCGCGCGAGTTCTTCGAGCGTGATCTCGTGTGCGTCGACGACACCGATGACGAGACCCTTGTCCCGTGCCCAATCGAAGCGACCAGGTAGCTTCGCTGCGTAGCGATCGTCCGCGGCTGCCGCGAGCGTTGCGGCTGGCGCCGTCTTGGTGTCGTCCGACGGGGGAGCCGTCGTGCCCGCATCGGACGTGCTTTGCGCCGCGGCGTGGACGACCGTGATCCCAGCGGTCACGAACGGGAGTGCAACCAAGAGGATCGCTCGAAAGCGCTCGGAGAAGGCGGATCGTATCGGGCGGTGCATTGCGAGGCGTCGGTTCGGTGGGAGCAACTTCGCGTGACTGTCCTTCGGTCGGTCGTCAACGCGCGGAGTGGCCGCATGGGAGTGCAGCCCTCGAAAGTGTAACGGACGTCGAGCGCCGAGCGCGTACCTGCGGCATCATCGGTGCATGCGCATTGTCGACATCCCCATCGTGTTCGCGATTCTCATACTCCCGAGCGGGTGTGTCGTCACGAAACGCGCCGATCCCGGGCCCGGAGCGGGGATCGGCGTGACGCCCCTCGAATCCGGGACGCGTGCGAGTCTGCGCGGATTGCACGTCGTTTCGGCACGGGTCGCGTTCGTGACCGGCAGCGGCGGAACGGTCCTTCGGACGATCGATGGCGGGCGAAGCTTCGAGGCACGGTCCGTTCCGGATGCGGGCGACCTCGACTTCCGATCGGTGGTCGCCCGGGACAGCACGTCGGTCCTCGTCGCGTCGGCCGGAACTCCCGCGCGCGTCTATCGCAGCTTCGACGGTGGCGAGCAGTTCGAGGTCGTGCACGAAGACGCGCATCCCGAAGCGTTCTTCGACAGTCTTGCCTTGGGCAAGGGCGACGCGGTGTGGCTCTTCGGCGACCCTCGCGCCGGAGGCCACCTCGTGTTGCGCGAAGGGCGCGCCTTCGGTGATTCGTTCACGGAGCAAGGGCACCGCTTGCCGCAACCGCGCGAGGGCGAGGCGGGCTTTGCGGCGAGCAACGGCTGCATCACCGTCGATGCGGGAGGCAGACCTGCCGTCGTGACGAGTGGGGTGACGGCGCCGCCGCGCTTCCTGCGGCTCGGCGGCAATGCTGGCGAAGCGATCGTCTGCGAACTGCCTCTCGCTCATGGCGCTCCGGGTCGCGGCGCGTTCGCGGTCGCCGAGGACGAGAGCTCGATCGTCGTCGTGGGCGGGGACTACCTCGCGCCGACCGCCATCGATGGAGTCGGTGCGTTCAGTCACGACGGTGGTCGCACGTTCGCACCTGCTCGAGGCCTGCGCGGATATCGGTCGGGGGTTTCGGCCGTGCCCGGGAGGCCGGGTACGTTCGTCGCGATCGGTCCGACCGGTGGTGAGATCAGTACCGATGGGGGGCGGACGTTCCATCCGGTCGACGGGCTGCGCGGCCACGCGATCGACATGGCGCTCGGGGGCATCGGATTCGCGAGTGGATCCGAGGGGCGGATCCTGCGGGTCGTGCTGCCGTGATGCAACGCGTCAACGGTAGAGCTTGATGGCCAGGTCCCAGACCGGCCACCAGACTTTTGGGAACACGTACCAGGCGATGATCAAGCCGATCATGCCGAATGTCGGCTCTCGACGAAGCAGGCCGAAGAAGCGGCCGATACCCGTGGGGAACATGCCTTCAGCGATCCCTGCGCCATCGAGTGGCGGCACGGGAATCAAATTGAATGTGCCGAGCAACAAGTTGATGAAGAAGAAGACCGGCAAGATTCGCGCAAAGGCGTAGAGGATGCCGGACGTCTCGCCGTTCGGCGCGGCGAGCATGGAGATCTCGGCCATGCCATTCGACCCGGACGCGATGCCCACGCCGCGCAATGGATACTCGAAGATCTCCGCCGTAATCCCGACCTTCATCAGGGCAAAGATCAGCGCTGCGAGCAGCAGGTTGGACGCGGGCCCTGCAAGCGACATCAACGCCGCGCGCTTCGGGTGCGCGTCCGCCCAGTACGGGTTGTACGGAGCGTGCGCGAACCCGAGCGGGAAGCCCATCAAGAACAGGCTGATGATCGGCAACACGATCGTGCCGAACGGTTCGCGCCGCATGTGGGCGACGGGGTTGAGTGTGACCTGTCCGGCTTCGTAGGCCGTCATGTCGCCGCCGATCTTGGCGACGAGCGCGTGGGCCGCTTCGTGAAACGTCATCGCGACGATCAGTGCGAGATACCACGTGACGGCCAGAGTGACGTCGAAGCCCAAAGCTCAGATCTCCTCGTCGTCCTCGTCCGATTCCTCGTCCGACTCTTCTTCGGTGTCCTCGCCTTCGGAGTCGTCCTCGTCGTCGGCTTCCCACTCCTCGTCGTCGTCCTCGTCTTCTTCGAGCGTCGCGACGACCTTCTGGACGCGAATCTGCGTCGCATTGAGCTTCTCGCGGCACACCTTGATCAGCTCGGTCGCACGCTCGACTTTGACACTCAGGTCGTCGATGTCGACTTCGCCCTCTTCGATGCCGGAAAGGATCTCGTCGAGTTCGGCGGCGAGTTCGCCGTAACCGGGTTCGGTGTTGTTCTTCTTCTTGGCTGCCATGTCCGGAGGAGCTTTCGTAGTGAGTCGTGTCGTTTCGAAATGGGTCGCGTTGGAGATCGTGTCACGGGCCCTTCGCGCCCCGGTGTCACCAGTGCTAGGAGCCATCGACGCGCAGGTCGAGCGTGCCGTCGGCTAGGGTCGCCTCGAGCTTCTTGCCCTTGGTCTGCCCACGCACCGATCGCAAGGCCTTGCCGTCGTCGCCACGCAGGATCGCGTAACCACGGTGCAGGACGCGTACCGGGTCCACGGCACGCGTGCGGGCTTCGATCGACGTGAGGCGCTCGGATTCGCGCTCGAACCTGTGCAGGACGCGCATCGTCAAGCGTGTTTGTTTGCCCGCGATCGCCAGGTGCTCGCGCTCAAGACGGTGGAACACTCCTCGATCGAGCACCCGCGCACGACGAGCAACGTCGCGACCTTCGTCGCGCAGACGCAACGTCGCCGCGCGTGCAATGCGCCGCCTCGCGTCGACGAGTCCGCTGCGCGCGCCGGCGAGTCCCGCGCGGACGAGATTGCCGAGTGCGACGCCGCGCGCACGCAGTTCGCGCGCTTCGTCCCGAAGAATGCGTGACGCACGCTCCGCGATCTCGAGCATCGTGTCCTCGACGGACTCTTGGTAGGCACGGACCGTCTCGATCAGGAGTTCCCCCGCAGCCGTCGGAGTCTTGACGCTCTGGGCGACGTGATCGAGCACGCTCTGATCGCGTTCGTGCCCGATCCCGATGATGGCTTTGAGTGGGTGGCCAGCGACGAGCTTCGCGAGATCGAGGTCGTCCCAGGACCCGAGGTCGGAACGGGAGCCGCCGCCGCGTGTGATGACGAGAACGTCATAATCGTCCTTCGCGCGCGCGAAGGCCTTCAACGCTTTGGTCACGCTCGGGCGCAAGCGATCCCCCTGAACGAAGCAATCGAAGATCGTCACCTGGAACGCGTAGTTCGTGCGCGCGAGCGTCTGCACGAAGTCGTTGTAAGCGTCCGAATCGAATGCCGTGACCAGCGCGACCCGCAACGGGACGGCGGGCATGCGCTTCTTGGTGTTCTTCTCGAGGAGCCCGAGCTTGTTCAGTTCGGCGAGGATCTTCTCGCGGCGCACGAGCATCTCGCCGAGCGTGTAGCTCGGATCGATGTCCTCGATCTTGAACTGATACTTGCCGCGCGGCTGATAGAGGTCGACGCGGCCGCGCACGCGGACCTTGAGTCCGTCCGCGAGTTCGATCTTCTGCGCTGCCGTGCGCAGGCGGCGATTGATGATCGTCATCGCGGATTCGAAGATCACGGCCTCGACGACCGCACGCGGTGGCGCGTCGTTTTCTCCGAAGTCTTCCAGGTCGTCGGACTCGTTCCGTTCGACGAGCTCGAAGTAGCGATGGCGACCACGTCCCTTCGGTTTGAAGTTCTGGAGTTCGCCGACGACCCACAGGGCTTCTTGGAAGTTCTGGTTGAGGACCTCGGCGACGCGAAGGTTGAGACCCGAGATCGTGAGGGCGTTGATGTCCTTCTCGACCTTGGCGAGCTGCAGCGACCCGAGGTCGGGCGACGTGCCGCCCGAGGTCAGCGCCGTCGCGACATCGGGTGACAGGCGAAATCCGTGCGCCATGAAGGTGCGCACGCAGAGTTCGACCTCCGTGATGGGCACCTTCCACGTACGCGAGCCCTTGTCCCAGCGCCGACCGGGGATGGTCTTGACGACTTCGACGAGGTCCGGGCGATACGGGAAGCTGATGAGGAGGTTGGTCCCGTCCGGTGAGACGTCGATTTGGCCGACCATTGTGGCGGAGCATAGCAGGCCGATCGCAAAAGTCGGGCATGGTCCGTACGGCCCGCGGCGGGCCGCTCTCAGCGCGGGTAGGCCGCCCATCGCTCGCGGAAAACCGCGACGAGTCGACGTTGGACCGTCGCCGTGTCCGGTGCGCGCGCGGGCGCGAGTTCGTGCGCGATCGAGGTCATGCGGGTCGCGTCGAAGCCGCACGGCCGGATCGCCGCGAACGCGGTGAGGTCCGAATCGACGTTGAGCGCGAGCCCGTGGAGCGCGACCCAGCGCCGCACGGCGATGCCGATCGACGCGATCTTGCGCCGTTCGACGAACACGCCCGTGCCGTCCGGATCGCGCTCGCCGACGATCCCGAATTCGGCGAGCGTCCCGATGATCACGTCTTCGAGCAGGCGGAGCCAAGCGTGTAGGTCCCGCCCCTTGCCACTCAGCCTGACGATCGGATACGCGACGAGCTGACCCGGACCATGCCACGTGATCCGGCCACCTCGCTCGACCGCGATCACGTTCGTGCCAGGAGCGACCCAATCCGAGGAATCCGTGCGGCGGCCTGCCGTGTAGACGCTCTCGTGTTCGGTCAGCCAGAGTTGGTCGTGCTCTTGACCGGTTGCCACGGCGTCGGTCGCGGCGCGCATGGCATCGAGAGTCGCCTCGTACGGCGTCCGTCCGAGCGTCCGGACCTCGAGCGCTCGTTCATCCATGCTCGGCATCGATCTCGGTGAGCAACTCGTCGACCCAGGCGGGCACCATCGTGCCGGCCGCACCGCTGCGGACTTCGTGGAACGGCCCTCCGGTCGCCTGCAGATTGATCTCGACGCAGTGCGCTCCCGAGTGGAACGCGATGCTCGCGAACCCGGCCGCCGGATACACGAGACCGCTCGTGCCGATCGCGCAGAAGACGTCGCACGACGACAAGAACTCTTCGATCTCGAGCATGTGGAGCGGCATCTCGCCGAACCAAACGACATGGGGCCGAAGACGCGTACCGGTCGTAGGACAACGGTCGCTCTCGCCGAGGTCGCCGCGCCACGAGAGGACGTCGCCGTATTCGTTGCGCGCCGCAAGGAGCTCCCCATGCATGTGCCGCAGTCGAACGTGACCGCAGCGGTCGTGGAGGTCGTCGATGTTCTGCGTGACGAGCAAGAAGTCCTCGCCCAACGCGGCTTCGAGCTTGGCGAGAGCATGATGGGCAGGGTTGGGCTCCACGGTGCCGAGACTCTTCCGGCGCTCGTCGTAGAAGCGGTACACGCACACCGGATCGCGCGCGAACCCCTCGGGCGTCGCGACGTCTTCGACGCGATGGCCTTCCCACAAGCCACCCGCATCGCGGAAGGTGGGAACTCCGCTCTCCGCCGAAATCCCTGCACCTGTCAGCACGCAAACTCTCATCAGCGTGTTCTCCCGTTCATCGAATCGCGTGTCCAGCGATGTGGTTCAAGGTCAGCTCGAGGTCGTGGTCACGATCGAACATGTGGGCGAATGCGTTGCGCAACGCGGTCTGTCGTTCGACACCGATCGCGTTCTCATATTCGAGCGGGAACGGGCGCGTGCGAGCATCGATGAGTTCGGCGAGGGTGTCGAACTGGAAGTCGTGGCGGATGCTTTCGATCTCGACTTCGCGGAAGCCAGCACCTAGAAGCGCGTTCTCGAAGTCCGCGGAGTCGGGCAAGAACCAGTCGTAGAGGACGCCTTCGCAGGTTTCGAGCGCCTCGGAGTAGTCCCGCGACGGGAGGTCGAACACGAATCTGCCGCCGGGTCGCAAGGCCGCGAGGATCCGCCCGAAGATCTCGTTCTCTCGAGGTAACCACGGCACCGAACCCCAGGCGAGGACGAGGTCGAACGCGCCGATCGAGCGTGCGAGGCTCGACGGTGCATCGACTCGGTCGTCGATGACCTCGACCTCGGGTGCCAGGCGGGCCTGCATGTAAGGCTCGCCGGCGATGATCGCCCGAATGTGTCCTCGATCACCGACCCGGTGGCGGAGGTCGACGGCGATGGCCTCGATGTCCCCCGGTGGCGCGAGCAGGAGGATCCGTTCGCCCATTCTAGGGTCGGCGCGGCCGAGAATCGTCGCGGTCGTGATCATGACGTGCACCATCGTGCGCGGAATGTCGCCGTGCGCCAAGCGTTCGCACCCGAGCGGTCCGTCGTGATGGCGTTCGCCGGGCCGGCGGTCTATGACGATGCGTGCGCGTGTCCAATGCCGCGCGCCGGGCACTCCGAACTCGAAGACCAGGTGGTGGATCCAGTGAGCCAGAAGCAGTTTCGAACCGAATCCGATTCGATGGGCGACATGCAGGTTCCGGCGGATGCGCTCTACGGCGCGCAGACCGCACGAGCCGTCGAGAACTTCCCGATCAGTGGTTACCGACTCCCGCCGGCGTTCTTGCAGGCGCTCGGTTTGGTCAAGCTCGCGTGTGCGCGAGCCAATCGGAAACTGGGTGTGTTGAAGGGTGAGAAAGCGGACGCGATCGAAGCCGCGGCAAAGGAACTCGCCGACGGTGGCATGCTCGAGCACTTCCCGATCGACGTGTTCCAGACCGGCTCCGGCACATCGACGAACATGAATGCCAACGAAGTCATCGCCAATCGCGCGATCGGCATCCTCGGCGGAGAGCGTGGCGACCGCGACATCGTCCACCCCAACAACGACGTCAACAACGGTCAGTCGAGCAACGACGTGATCCCGACGACCTTGCACGTATCCGTGCTGCGCATGTTGCGCGAGGACCTCGGTCCGGCACTCGTGGGCCTTCGCGATGCGCTGGCGCACAAGGGCAAGGAGTTCGCGGACGTCGTGACCGTTGGTCGCACGCACTTGATGGATGCGACGCCGATCACGCGTGGGATGGCGTTCGCCGGTTACGCGTCCCAGATCGAGCATGGACTCGCGCGACTCGACGGCGCTGCCGAGGGACTCGCCGAACTCGCTCTCGGCGGGACCGCGGTCGGTACCGGACTCAACAGTCATCCAGACTTTCCGCGGCTCGCGATCGCCGAGATGGTCAAGGAGACGGGTTTACCCTTCCGCGAAGCGCCGGATCGCTTCGAAGCGCTTGGCGCGCGCGATGCCTGCGTGCACGCGAGTGGCGTGCTCCGCACCATCGCGGTCGCGCTGACGCGCATCGCGCACGATGTGCGTCAGCTCGGTTCGGGGCCGCGCTGCGGGATTGCCGAACTCAAGCTTCCCGCGGTGGCGCCGGGGAGTTCGATCATGCCTGGCAAGGTCAATCCCGTGATGAGCGAGGCGCTGATCCAGGCGAGCGCCTGGGTCATCGGTAACGACGTTGCCTGCGCGCTCGGTGGCGTCGGCGGCCTCGGTTCGAACTACGAACTCAACACGATGAAGCCGCTCTTCGCGTTCAACCTCCTCGAGTCGATTCGAGTGCTCGCGGGAGCAGTGCGTGCGTTCACCGAGAAGTGCGTGCGCGGCATCGAGGTCGATCGCGAACGTGCGACCGAACTCGTCGAACGAAGCCTGATGAACGTGACCAAGCTCGCGCCCGTCGTCGGCTACGACGAGGCCGCGCGCATCGCGAAGGACGCCTACAAGACGGGGCGTAGTCTCAAGCAAGTCGTCCTGTCCGAAGGTCTGATACCCGAACAGCAGCTCGACGAACTCCTCGATCCGACACACATGCTAGGTCCGTCGTCATGAGTGCCTTGCCGCCGTTCGGGACGCCCGAATGGCTCGAAGCAGGAACGCGCCAAGCGAACGATGTCTCGCCGGTGACGCCGCACGTCTCGCGCACGACGACTTGGGACTTCGCGGATCGCGCTGCCGTGCGCGCCGCGATGTTCGATGCATCGCCGGGCACCTTCTACCCGCGCTACGGTCATCCGGGCATCATCGCACTCGAAGCGGAAATGTCGGTTCTCGAACGCGCCGAGGCGAGTCTCGCGTTCGCGTCCGGGATGGCTGCGATCGCAGCCGTGCCGCATGCATTGCTCGGACCAGGCGAAGGCTACGCGTACGCTGCAGCGTGCTACGGAGGCACGCATGCACTCGGGCGCGATCTCCCGCGTTTCGGGTTCTCGTCACATCGATTCGACGCGTTCTCGCTCAGCGACCTCGATCGCGTGCTCGATCAAGACGTGCGCATCGTGCATGTCGAGTCCCCGGTCAATCCCACTGGAAGAGTCGTCGACCTCGAGGCCATCGTCGCGCGCGTCGCCGGTCGCGCGATCGTGTGCTGTGACGGCACCTTGCTGCCGCCACCGTTGCAACGACCGATCGAGATGGGCGTCGATCTCGTCGTGCACAGCGCGACGAAGTTCCTTGGCGGACATAGCGACATCCTCGCGGGCATCGTGTCGGGCAAGCGCGAACTCGTCGCCCGACTCGAGAAGTGGCGTCGCCTGAGCGGCGGTCTGCTCGCGCCCGACGATGCGTGGCTTCTCCGCAGATCGCTCGCGACGGTCGAACTCCGCGCGCGTGCCGAGAACGAGAATGCACGCAAGGTCGCTGAGTGGCTCGCGAACGACGCCCGCGTCGAACGCGTACACTATCCGTTCGACCGCGAGTTCGGTGGTGCCCTCGTGACCTTCGAACCTCGCGGGGGCGAACAGGCGATGACGCGGACCTACGATTCCTTGCGTCGTATTCGCCGAGCCGTTTCTCTCGGTGGAGTCGAGTCTCTCGCTTCGATTCCGATCGACACGAGTCACGTCGCCTATGGGGACGAGGAGTTCGAAAAGCTCGGTTTCGGCCGTCACGCGATCCGGCTCTCGGTGGGGCTCGAGCCGTTCGAAGACCTCCGGGACGACCTCGATCAGGCTTTGCATGGGTTTTGATTCCGTGCAGGTCGCCGCGTAGAACCCTGCGCGTGAACTTTTGGTTGCAACGATGGGCGGACGGTCGGACGGCTTGGCATCAGCATGCGGGCAGCTCCGCCCTGCGGCGGCATTGGCGCTTGCGCCGCGGTTCGGTTCTCGTGCCGCTCTGCGGCAAGTCGGTCGATCTGCGTTGGTTGGCCGAGCACGGTCATTCGGTCGTCGGCGTCGAACTCGCGGAGCAGGGCATCCGGGCGTTCTTCGAAGAGCAGGGGCTCGAGTTCGAAGAACGGGGGGCCTCGTTCGTCGCGACCGAGTTACCGATCACGATCCATTGGGGTGACTACTTCGAGTTCGAGGGAATCCGGTGCGATGCGCTGTACGACCGAGCGGCACTGATCGCGCTTCCGCCGGAGCGCCGCGCGGCGTACGTCGAACACACGAACTCGCTCCTGGTCCCCGACGCGGAGCGGCTCGTCATCACCCTCGAATACGACCAGACCCGCGCTGAAGGGCCTCCTTACTCCGTGCTCCCGGGCGAAGTGAACGAGCTCTTCCCGATGCTCCAGGAACTCGAACGCACGGATGCGCTGGCCGAGGCGCCGCCGAAGTTCCGGGAGGCCGGCATCGAGGCCTTCACCGAAGTCGTCTGGCGCTGATTCCGTGTAAAGCTGATTCGGTGTAAGGACGCGGCGCTTCGAGCGAGAATGCTCGCAGCATGTCGGACGACCCGCCACCACCGCTGCCGCCTGACACCGATCCACGTCCATACGCCGATGCCGGGTCGATCCCGGAGACGCGGCGGAGCCTCTTCCTCCAGCTCGAGCGGCGTAGCGACGCCGCGTGGCAGGAGTTCTTGTCGATCTACGAAGGGGCGATCTACCGCGTCTGCCGGTCGAGGGGCCTGCAAGACGCGGACGCTCTCGACGTGACCCAGGATGTGTTGCGAGCCGTGCACGAACGGATTCCGACGTGGGAGTACGGGCGTTCGCATGGGAGCTTCCGTTCTTGGCTCCTTCGTGTCGCGAGGAACATCTCGATCGACAAGTTACGGGAAAGGGCGCGACGTCCGGTCGTGGGCTCGGGAACGGAGGTCGATGCCCTCATCTCGGCGACGGTCGATCCAGGGTCCGAGTCCGAAACGCTGTTCGACCTCGAGTACGCTCGAGGTTGCTTCCAGCGCGCGATGACGCGTGTGCGATCCGAGGTTCGCGAGGTCACGTGGCGAGCGTTCGAGATGACGGCGGTCGACGAGTTGCCGCCCGACGAGGTCGCGTCCGCGCTCGGAATCGCCATCGGAAGCGTCTACACGGCAAAATGCCGAGTCGTCGCGAGAATTCGCAAGTACGTCGAAGTGTTCGAAATCAAAAAAAACGAGCGTTCGTGAGTCAGATCGGTCATCGGCGATCGAGTTCCTGCAAGCAAGTGACCAAAGGAGACCGACGCCATGACGAAGAACCGACAGCAGATCGAGGACGCCTGTCCCGATGAGGCGGTGCTGCAGGGGCACTTGAACGAGCGGCTCGACGAGAGCCGGGACGAACTCATCGGGCAGCACGTGGGGACCTGTGCTCGATGCCAAGCCAAGCTCGAGACGATCGCAGCCGCCCCCGATTTTTGGGGTGAGTTGCGATCGATCGACGTCTCTGAGGTGCCGACGGATCGTGGTGCCGACGGCCCTGCACCCTACGACGTGCAGGCGCTGCTCGAACGGGTCGTCAGGCTCCTGCATCCGACGGACGATCCGCGCATGCTCGGGCGGATCGGTCACTACGAGGTCTGTGGATTGATCGGACACGGCACGACCGGCGTCGTTCTCAAAGCGTTCGAGCCGCGCCTCGCGCGCTACGTCGCGATCAAGCTGATGTCGCCCGACTATCGCGATAGCGCATCGGCCCGGCGTCGTTTCGCGCGCGAGGCGCGTGCGATCGCGGCGGTCATGCACGAGAACGTCGTCGAGGTGCACGCCGTCGACACGCACGGCGACTTGCCGTACTTCGTGATGAACTACGTCGCGGGTGCGTCGCTCGAGGATCGCATTGCACGGCACGGTGCACTCGAAACGTGCGAGGTCGTGCGCATCGGTCTGCAGGTCGCGCGAGGGCTCGCCGCGGCGCACTCTCAAGGAATCGTCCATCGCGACGTGAAGCCGGCCAACGTCATCCTCGAGCCTTCGGTCGAACGCGCCGTGGTGACCGACTTCGGTCTTGCGCGTGTCAACGATGAGGCGTCATTGACGCTCAGCGGGACGATCGCGGGAACGCCGCACTACATGTCGCCCGAGCAAGCGCGCGGCGATCTCGTCGACGCGCGATCCGACTTGTTCAGTCTCGGGAGCCTCATGTATGCGGCCGCGACGGGTCGGCCGCCGTTTCGTGCGGAGACCGTATTCGGGGTTCTGAATCGCGTGGCGGAGCACGAGCCGCGCGCGATTCGCGACATCGAACCACGGGTGGACGAATGGCTCGCAGCATTCATCAGGAAACTGATCGCCAAGAAGCCAGAGGAGCGCTTCCAGTCCGCCGAGGAAGTCGCGACGCTCCTGTCTGCCGAACTCGCGCATCTGCAGAATCCGGTGTCCATCGCCGCGCCGCCGCGCGATTGGATGTCGCGCGCCGCAGCGTTTCCCAGTGGTTGGCGGCGACGCATTGCGTGGATTGCAGGATGCGCCGCCGTTCTTGGATTCACTCTGTGGGCACAAGGTGAGTCGGATAGCGCGAAGCGAGTTCGGCGTGCAATCGCTTCTTTGCTGCCGTTCTCCGTGCAGGACCCGTCGGGTGCATGGACGCGCCGAGTCGTCGAGCGGGATGGTGTTGGACATGCGGTCTACGAGCAGACCCTCGAGCGCACGAGGTCGTGTGCCGATGTCGGTGCCGTGCGCATGCGACTGAGCGGTGCTCACGTCGAGCTCGCATCCTCGAGCACTCCGTCCTTGCGGGTGATCGCGCGCCGCAGTGTCGAGGCCGAAACCGAGCGTGAGGCCACGGAGCGAGTCGCGGGTCTCTTCACGTTCGGGATCGATAGTGCAGGGGGCGGAATCACGATCGAAGCCGTGCGAAGCGACCGGATGGACCTCGAGTCTTCGGGCAATGCGACTGCGACGTATCACGTTGAGGTGCCTGATGGCATGAAGCTCGAGCTCGATGCGCGCGATGCCACGTTGTCGATCGGCGACATCGACGGGGAAACGAAGATCAGCCTGTCCGGTGGTCACCTCGAGTTGGCAGACGTCGGTGGCACGCTCGACGTGCGTGCGACCGATGCGGACGTGACCGCTATCTCGGGAATGCGGGCCAAGGCGGACTTCTTCGTGATGCACGGGCGTGTTCGCGTTGGGGATGCACGCGGGACCGTTTGGATCAACACCTCGGATGGGAACATCGAGCTGCTCGAGAGTTCGGGCAAGGTTTCCGCTCAGGCTTCGGGCGGCAACATTGAGATCCACGGAATCCGCGGCGCGACGAAAGTACACGCAGAAGGCGGCGACGTGCGGGCCGAGCTCTTCGACGAGCCGCTGGAGAACTCGAGCCTCAGTTCTGCAGGGGGCCACATCGAAGTCGCGTTGGACGAAGGTGCTGACGTGCACTGCGTCGTCGATGGTTCGCTGAAGTCGGAACTGCCGTTCGAGCGAGTTTCGCCGACGCGCCACGAACTCGTGCGAGGCGACGGTAGCAAGCGCCTGTCGTGTATCACGACGACGGGCGACGTTCGCGTGGCCGTGCACGCGCGCGGCGATGCCGACCCAGCGCACGATGGGCGGACCGTTCCAGTTCGGGAATCGAGTGGCCGTGGCTTGGGCGGTAGTCGCTCGGGCGTCAGCGGCCTCGGTGGCAGCGGCAATGGTCGAAGCGGTCATGGCGGCAGCGGACTCGGAGGCAGTGGTCATCAATCGGACGCGGATACGCGCGCCGCAAGAGGCATACAAGCGCTCGCGACCGAGGCGCGTCGCGGCGGACTGTCCGTCGTCGAGTTCCCCGAGCCGATTGGCAACGTCGATGGCTACGTCCTGTATCTCCCGACTCGCTACCGGGCTGCCACGGTTGACCGTGGTGCGACGACGTTTCCGCTGATCGTCTACCTACAAGGCAGCTTCGGTGTCGGCGGTGCGGTTTCGGACGTCGTCAACTGGGGGATGCCGAGGCTGCTTCGCGACGCGCAAGACGCGACAGATGCTCGCTACCGCAGGCTTCTCGACGACTTCGTGGTCGTGTGTGTTCACATCTCGGAGGGCCGCTACGGTCAGACGCCGAGTGCGATCGAGCGCATCCTCACGGAGGTCACACAGAAGTACGCCGTCGACCCGAAGCGCATCTCCGTGACTGGCCTCAGCCGCGGCGGGCACGGAACGTGGGAACTCGCTGCCAAGCTTCCCGGACATTTTGCAGCGATCGCTCCGATAGGTGCGAGTCCAGGCGCGGTGGATGACTGGTCGAGACTCGCGAACACGTCCGTGTGGATCGCGCACAACGAGTCGGACCAGGTCGCGGAGTTCGACGAAGCGCTCGCGGCCTCGAACCGCCTCGAGCACGAGTTCGGCGTGAAGTTCTTGCGGATTCACCCTCGCGCCATCGACGGCGTGACGCCGGTGAACGCGCGCTTCGAGAATGTCCGCTACGTGTTCTCGTCTTCGCCGACGGGCAATCACGATGCTTGGACGGATCTGTATACGAGCGCCGGGTTCTACGCGTGGTTGGCTGCTCAGGCTCGTCAAGAGTAGGAAAGTCGCGACTCAAATGATGAGTCGCACGCCACCGAGGTTCTGCAATCCATAGATGAAGCGATCGCCGGGCGAACCGATGAACATCAGGTTGCGCGGGATCTTCCATTCCTTGGACAGGTTCTCGACGAACTCCGGCGTGAAGCGCCCGCGGAGTACGACGAAGTCGATCTTCATTTCGGGGTAGGCCTCGTCGAGGAACTCGAGGTGCTCGGCGAGCTTCGGTGGTGGTTCTTCGCCTTGTGGAATGACCGTCACGACCTTGACGTTGTTCGTGTGCTCGTTGTCGCGGATGTAGAGCATGGCCTGGTTGAGGTTCGGCAGGTTGTCTCCGCGTGTGAAGAACACGAGCTGTTGGTTCGTGATTTTGCGCATCATGTCGTGCAGCACACGATTCATGGCCGTGAAGCGGCGACCCGCCGAATACGAACGTTTTGCTCGCTCGTAGTCTTCTTCTTCGATCGCTTCGCGTCCTTCGAGGCGAAGCTTGCGCCGGATCTCGTCCGTGAAGAAGACGACGAGTCGGAGCAGTTGCACACGCATCAACATGATCGAAACGATCAGCAGTGATGGGACGAGATAGTCGAGGAAGATGACGAGATTCTCGGAGTTGAGCCGAGCATTGCCGATCAACGCGACCATGACGGCGATGATCGCCATCGTGACCGCGGTCCAAGTCGCACGTTCGGGACGGGGCAAGCGAGCGCGCCGGATCTTGAGAAGGACGTTGCCGACCGCGAAGAGCAGCATGACGGACAAGAACGAGAGCGTGTAGACCGCCGCCAGGGACTCGAGGTCGCCGTGCGTGATCAACAGCACCGACACCGCAAGCACGAAGAACGCGATGATGATGCGGTGATACGTGCCGCGCCCCGTCGTCTTCAGTAGGAATTGTGGCAGACAGCGGTCGAGGGTCATGCGCTGCACGAGACCAGTGACGCCGACGTAGCTCGTCAACGTCGCCCCCGACAGCACCAGGACCGCGTCCACGCTGATCAGCCACGCGAGCCAATCACCGCTCGCTAGGGAACCCATGTGCGAGAGGAGGTTCACCTTGTGCTCGTCGATTTCGCCCAATGGCACGAGCGCAAGTGCGAGGATCGCCATTCCGGGGTTGAGAACCGTGACCGCGATCCACATGTTTCGCAGCGTCTTGGGAAAGACGCCTTCAGCCTGCTCTTCGACGAAGTTCGCCGAAGACTCGAATCCCGACACACCGAGCATCGCGGCTGCGAAACCGAAGAACAGTGCCGGCATGATGCCTCTGGGTTCGCTCGTCGTGATGTTGGTCCAAAGTTGGTCCGGACCGATGCGCGTGATCGCGATCGCGCCAAGAACGAGTAGCAACCCCATCGAGACGAGGTGGACGACGAAGATGACGATCGCGACGACCGCGGATTCGGTGATCCCGATGATCGTCAAGATCATGAAGAACGCGAGCAATCCAATCGTCGCCCAGATGATCGGCAACTGTGGGACCAAGTGCTCAAGGTAGTGCATCGCCTCGTTGGACGAAATGACCGCCGTCGCCATGTACGACAGGATCGTCAAACACGCCGCCCAAGACGCGCGGAACTTGCTGGTCGTATTGAGCAAGGCGTTGTAGGCGCCGCCGTTGAGAGGGAGAGCCCCGACGACCTCCGAGTAGATCGATCGGAAGAGCCAGAGCGTCCCAGCGACGAGGAGCAGGCAAACTGGCGCCCAACGCCCTGCGTAGACGAGAGCGATTGCCGAAACGTAAAGACACGACGAAGTGATGTCGTTGCCGCAGATCGCCGTCGACGCGAGTTGTCCCAAGCCACCGTGTTTGTGCTCGGTGACGCCCGGCTCGTTGTTGTTCGCCGCCATCGTGGCAGTATGGAACGACGACGATCGGTTGCGATGAATCTTCGAGCCGATCGGGTCTTCTCCTCGTCCCCTCAGGATCGACATCTTCAGGATCGATATCGATGAACCTGCCGAGCCCGCGTGCCGCTCGCTTCGCGAGCGCTGTCCTCCCCTTGCTGTTGTCCGCGTGTGCCAGTCTGCACGGAGAAGCCGCAGAATCGATTCCGCTCGTCGTTTCGACGTGGCCATTCGGCAAGATCGCTAACGACATCGCGATCGCCGACTTGATCGATGCACGTCCACGGCTCGATGCAATCGAGGCCGGCATCCGCGAGATCGAGCGGCGGAGCTGCGATGGATCGGTTGGGCTCGGTGGACGTCCGAACGCCGCGGGCTATGCGCAATTGGATGCGTGCATCATGGACGGTCCTGGTGCGCGAGCCGGCTCGGTCGCGGCTGTGGAGGGCATCGTGCATCCGATCACGGCCGCTCGACGAGTCATGGAAAACACCAAGCACGTGATGCTCACGGGTGAAGGCGCTCGATGGTTCGCATTGAGTCAAGGTGTCGAGTCGACACAGATCGACGACCTGGAAGCCAAGAAGCGCGCATGGCGCGACAACGCAAACAGCCCACGAGCAAGACAAGAAGGCCATGACACGATCGCGCTCCTCGTGCTCGATGGCGAGCGTCACGTCGCCGGCGGATGTTCGACGAGCGGTGCTGGCGGAAAACTGCCGGGTCGGGTCGGGGATTCGCCGATCCTGGGTTCTGGACTCTACGTCGACGAAGACGTCGGAGCTGCTGGTGCAACCGGACGAGGCGAGAACGTGATGCGTCATTGCGGCACGTTCTTGATCGTCGAACTCATGCGGGCAGGCCTCCATCCGCGCGCCGCGTGTGAGGAAGCCATTCACCGCATCGCGAGCAAGGACCCACTCGGCTACCGACTCGATATCTGTTTCATCGCGATCGACAAGCTGGGTCGATTCGGGGCGGCAGCATCCAATCAGCGCTTCCCCTTCGCCGTGACGACCGCGGGACGAAGCGAGATTCATCACGTCGATCCGGTGCGGCCTCGTTGATCGCTCGTGGACGCTGCGACGGAGAGCCTAGGCGATCGCGGCGAATCTCCTTACCAGGCCCGATCGCCACATCTTCGGAGAATAGGCGCAGTCCGAGTCGTCGGCCTGCGGAGGCTTGCCCGTCGGTGACTTGCTCCGAAAGCCGTTCAGCCCTGCCGAACTCGTGTCCCGCGTGCGCGCGGTCCTCGACGCGAAGCAGTGCCTCTGAGCAGCCTCGCGATCATCAGTTCAGGACATTCGTGAACTCGCCCGTGAACGTCGTCGCATCGAGCAACAGACTCTGCACGAACACCCCTGAGTTGACCGGGAACGGGAAGCCGAAGTCGAACTCTCCATGGAGGTCGAGAAGTCCGGCGAAGACGATGAAGCCCTGCCCGAGGTCGAGTTGGAACGAGCCGGTAACACCGGGCACGGAGAAGCCGGGGATCTTGCGCGCGGAGACGACGAGGACGGCGAAGTGACCGCTCTTGCCGAAAGCTCGCAGGTGGGTAGTCGTCAAATCGCGCAATTGTGGCGCGCGGGCCGATAACTCGACGGCGCCCTTTCCCCCGCTGTAGCCCTTGACGATCGCATAGGTGGTTCCTTTGGGATACCGACTCCCGAGCTGTGCATACGGGAGGCCCGCGAAGTAGGCCTGGCGCCAGCCGCGTGATAGGCCGGTCGTGCCGTCGACGAGCATCAGCTGTGCGTAGGGCAAGAACGTGCCGCGCGCGAACTCGAAGTCGACGGACGTCTCGGTGCCTTGTGCGCAGACGAAGGTCACGTGCCCATCGTTCTTGCCGACGGATGCCGCGGCAGTCGAGCCCGGTACGATCGGCGTCGTCACGGGTGAACCACACGTCGAAGCTATGTCGAACGTGCCGTTGCCCCAGAAGCCCGTCGAAACGGCGAAGTAATTCGCCGCGGGCAGTGTGCCGGAAACGATCGATCCGAGTTTTGCCGAATCATCGTCGTTCTCGAGGATCTCATCGAACTCGTTGTCGAGGAGCAGCAGGTACGAATCGGTCAGCGGCTTGCCGGTCGTACCGGCGGAGATCTTCACTTCGATGTCGGATGGCGTCGCGAGCGAGTACCGGTACGCCAAGAAGTCCTCTTGTCCGCCCGGGATGACGTCCTGCAGACTTCCGTTGCAGGGGAGGCTCGGTAGCGCTTTGGCCATGAAGCTCGTCTGGATCGAAACGGGACCGGGTGTTTGGGCACGCAACGTGACGAAGTACGAGCCCTTGGGCAAATGGGCGCGCAGGCCGGCATCCTTCTGCATCGAAGTCGACGCGGTGTCGACCCGAAACAGCTCGGTCAAGAGTTTCGATCGCAGGTAGAGCCTCGTATCGATGCCCTGTCCGTCGAGCTGGATCGAAAACACGCCCTCACCCGGTAGGTCGAACGAAAGTAGGGTCTCGTCCATCGTCAACGACGCGGAGGTTTGCCCGCTCAGAGAGAGCCGCGGGATCGTGAGCTTCTGATAGGCGATGTCGAGGCGATAGTCGCCCGTCACTCGCGACTGCATGCCGACGACATAGTCGCCTGCTGGTAGCTCGATGTGGATATCCCGGTAGTAAGACGTCCAACCGATCCCCGACGCGATCATGAACCCCTTGCGATTGTAGAGATACAGCGTCCCGCCGGTCAGCCCATTCGTGCCTCGCCCGCGCGCGGACAGATCGACACTCGCGCTCTCGGTGAGGGAGAATGCGTAGTCGTCGACGTCGTCTGTTCTGTCGATCGCGGCATCGACGCGAAGACCGAGGGCGGACAAGGTTCCGAGCGATTGCGCGAAGCCGGGTGCGTCGTTGAATTCACGCTCGGATACTTGACCGGGCACCCTGGATGCGAGTGTTGCTGAGACGATGGCAGCAGCACAGGCGAGCGAGTAGCGGCAGAGCGGTTTGCTTCGTAGGGCCATGCGTTCATTGTTCCAAAAGAACATGGCCTCGTGGTGCGTCCGTTTCTTTCAGCGTGTCGAAGCCCTACGCGAACTGCCATTGCGTCACGTAGAACAGCAAGCTGCGGTAGATCGTCAACGCGCCGAAGCTCACGGGCAGGAGCGTGAGTGCCATCACGATCGCTCCGGGCCTTCCGAATCCATGAAAGCGTTGCGCAGCGCCATATCCGTACCAGACGAGAAAGGCCGCCAAAGCCGGGCCGAGTGCGCGGTCGTGAAGCAAGAACGCACGGACCGCTCGAGTGCCGAACGCTTCGGCGATGCCGCCGACTCCGATGAACAGTGCGAAGAGCAGGACCTGAGCCAACAGGAAGTAGCCGACGAAGTGGAGCGACGAGACGAAGTGCTCGGACACGAGGCGACGCCGATTCGATTTGGTAAGCCTCGTCAAGAAGAAGGAAGCCGCGAAGAACATCGGCACGAGCGAGAACACGAGTGTTCGCGACAACGAATCGCCGAGAACGTCGAAGCGATCGGAAAGCGCCAAGAAGCTGCGCGTGAGCTCGTCGTTCGCACCGCGCGCCTCGAGGTCTTTGAGCGTCGTGCCGAGCCGGTTTTCGACCCAACTTCTCGCGTCTTGTGCATGAAACGAAGGGCGCGACCTCAGGTGGGAGCGTAGCGGAGTCGAGAGCGTGTCGATCCCGAGCCACGCGCCGACAACGAAGAAGATCACGTTGGCGACCAGGAAGTACTGGATTGGTCGCGCATACGGAATGCGCTTCCCGCGGAAATAGTCCGTTGTCAGCGATCCCGGTCGGGCGAAGAGCGAAATCGTGGCCTTCGCGAACGGCCCGTCGAGCTGCGTGAATCGCGCGATCAACGCTCGCAGCCAGAACCAGAACGAGAATTCTCCCGGTCGCAGTTTGCGTTCGCCGCATTGATGACAGTACGGACCGTCGAACGGAGTCGCACACGTTGGACAGGCAAGGCTGCTCGGTGTGTCCGATGCAACGTCCGCTGGTCGTTCCGATGAGCGTTGCATCAGTCGGAAAGTCCCCGTTGCAGGGGAGCGCGATCACGATCGCCTCGTTCGCGAAGTTCGTCGAGCGCGTCGCGTCGCGCGCTGAGGCTCGGTGGCGATGATGGCGAAGCGCTGCGAGCTACCTCGTAGTGTGAGCACAACCGACGCGCGTGCTCGAGCGGTGTGGGGGAGAGGGCAGGAATGGATGCCCGTGCGCGATCGAGCAGAGTACTGTCCTGGAGAATCCTCTCGAGAGCATCCGCGAGTGCGACCGCATCGTGCGGCGGGACGAGGAACCCGGCTGCGTGAATCCGTTCTGCAAACGCGCCGACGTCCGTGACGAGCGCCGGCACGCCGAGTTCGAACGCTTCGTCCAGCACGAACCCGTACGTCTCGAAGCACGTCGATGGGAACGCGGCCAGGCCGATTCCGTGCGCCGCGAGTTCTTCCCACTCGTAGCGTCCAGCGAAGGTCACGGGAAGGCCGCTTGCCCGTTGCTCGAGATCGCGTCGGAGTTCTTCGAGGTCGACCTTTCCGAAGATCGTGAGCTCGAGCCGGCCTCGGAGTGGCTCGCGGGCCTCGAGAATCCGCATCGCGTCGAGCAGCACGTCGACGCCCTTGCGTGCTGTCACGTTGCCCCAGTAGGCGAGTCGCAGAGCACCTTCGCGCGACTGCTCGTGATTCGTGTTCCCGAAGCGACGCTCGTAGCCGAGTGGCTCGAGGTGGACGAGGTCGCGATCGAGACCCAGTCCCCTCGTCACCAGGGTGCGTGTCGCTTCGGTTGCCGCGAGTACGCGTCCCGCGGACATCAGCTCTCGCCGCGCATTGTCGCGGTAGAGATCGATACCGCATCTCACTTCCTCGCGACTTTCGTGGCCACGCAGCGGTACACAGTCCGCGCAACTGTCGAACGACACGACACGCTCACAATGACTGTCGTCGGGGCGTAGACGAAAACACGCGGGACAGGACGAGTAGAGATCGTGCAGCGACACGAGGGAGCGAATACCTCGACGCAACGCCCGCACGACGAGGTCGTCGGTCATGCGGATCCACTGGTGCACGTGGACGATATCGGGCTCCACGTCGTCGAGGATCTGTTCGAACAACTGGCCCGCCGGCGCGTAGTGCGCCTTGTCCCAGTAGTCCGAATACGTGTCGGCGCGATGCAGCCGCCATGCCTCGACGGGCAGGTCGTCACGTGCCTCGAGGGCTGGTGCTGGGCGTGGCTCGAAACTCCCGTGCAGGAGATACGGTTGCATCGAGAGACGCGTTTGCGCGTCGAGCAGGCTGCGCACGTACGCTTCGGTTCCACCGCCGGACTCCGGGTAGTATCCGTGCACGACGTGAAGGACCTTGGAGATCGCGACCGTGGTCGCCGACGTGGCGGGCGTTGCTGCCATGGGGAAAAGGCTCGGGTTTCGGACCGCCGTGCGCAAGATCTGCCTGGAACTGACGTCGCGGTAGTCCGTGGAGGAACCCGCATGAAACCCTTCGTACTACTCGTCCTTGTCCTCTGCCTCGCAGGGGCCGCCTGGTGGCTCTTCGGCGGGTCGACTGCAGCGCCAACCGGTCGAGAGCTCATCGAGTCGCCTCCCATCGATACGACGACCAGCGAGGATCAGGTCGCGGCAACGCGTGCGGATGCGACCGAAGCCACCGAAGCGGAGCGGAATCGGCTGGAGAACACCGTGACCTCCGAGTCCCCGAGGACGACCGGAGACGGTGGAACCGGCACGATCACCCTGCGCCTCATGGGGCGCAGTGGAGACCGGACCGAGCCGATCGTCGGGGCGAAGATCGAAGTCCGGCCCGTCGTGCCCGCCTCGGACCCGACCTCTGATGCCGCGTTCTCGAACGAATCCGAACGCGCGAAGCCGCAGGCGAGCGATCCTGTGACGGACGCGAGTGGTCGTTGTACGTTGGTTGGGCGGAGTGCAGGCAAGTATCGGCTCGCGGTGGATCACGACGACGTTCCGATCGATTGGCTGAGCGAGCGTCTCGACGTGCTTGCGGGTGAGACGACCGATCTCGGGACGATCCTCATCGACCTCGCGGGAGGATTGCGAGGTCGCGTCGTCGACGAGAATGGCGCGCCCGTGCGTGATGCTCGGGTCACGTTCGTCGAGCGGGCGTTCTTCGGCGCGATGGAGGCCGCAGAACGTGGTGACGGACACGTCGCGACGGATGCTCAGGGGCGGTTCGAGCTCACGCGTCTGACGCCTGCCGATCGTGCGCTCGTCGTCGATCATCCGTCCTTTCGTCGACTCGCAGTACGTCGTGTGCTGCGTGCCTCCGAGTATCTCGATCTCGGCGATCTCACTCTTCGTCGAGGGCGGCACATCACCGGCACCGTGACCGATGCGACGGGAAAGGCGATCTCGGGCGCCCTCGTTGCACCGCGCGAAGAGACACAACTCGAAGGTCAATCGAGCACGTACTTCTCGCGATGGCGAGCCGTTCGAACCACCGGTGGGGGGACGTTCGAACTCGATGGTCTACCGAGTACCGTCGCTCTGAGAGCCACGGCCAAGGGATTCGCTCCGGTCGAACTCGAACTCTCGAGCGATGCCGTCACGGCGACGATCGTCATGGGCGCGAAACGCGGCGTCGTGGGGCGAGTCGTCATCGCTTCGCGCGATGGTGTCGAAGGCGTTGCGGGGGCCCGGATCCAAGCGCAGCTCGAAGGCGACGATTTCGTTCAACACACGGCGACTTCGGACGCGGAGGGGGCATTCGAGTTCTCCAAGCTGAGTGCCGGGAGGTACCGCATCGTCGCGGACAAGGACAACGTCGGTCATGCCGCGCCTGCGGAAGTCGTCGTGACGGAGAGCGGTCTCGCGCCTCTCGAACTCGTGCTCGCCCGTGGCCCGAGCTTGATCGTCGAGGTCGTCGATGCTGCTGGCAAGGCGATCGTCGAGGCCAAGGTCACTGCGAACGCGAATCGCGTAGGGAGCCGCGGTCCGATCCAGAACGTCCAACGCAGCAAGAAGACGTCCGAAAACGGCGAGGCGCGCTTCGACAACCTGTGGCTCGCCCCGACGATCCTCGTCGTCGAACGCGAGAATTACGTCACGAAGCGCGTCGACATCGCGAGCTTGACCCGCGAGCTGAGGACTATGGTCGTGCTGAGTTCCGGAGGCTGGATCGTTGGGCGCGTCGTCGACGATATCGGTGCGCCGGCTCCCGGTGTCCACGTCTACGCGTCGCGGCAAGAGCCAAGCCGACCCGACAACCACGAGATGACCGTGTCCTTCGGAAGCTCCGATGGCGTGAACTCGGGCAAGGGCGGTGAATTCCGAATCGGTCCACTCGATGCCGGTGAGTACGTGGTTCGCGCCAAGCGTCGACGCCTGCGCAAGAGCGCGAGCTTCTCCTTCGAGATTCCGACGAGCAACAACGGGAAGGGCACCGCGGCGACGGTGCGTGAAGGTGGCGAGACGTCGATCGATGTCGTGCTCCCGCGCCCCGGCGGTGTGACCGGGTTCGTTCGCTACCGCGGCCTTCCACTCGCGGGAGTCCGGGTCTATGCGCGACCGAAGGACAGCTCGGATCCCGTCTTCTTCGGCACCGACGAAGCGACGACCGACGGAGAAGGAAAGTACGTCTTCGAGGACCTGACGGTGGGCTCGTGGATCCTCTGCTGCAAGCCGCCACGCGGCTCGTTGCCGTCGCCGGATCTGACCGTGGCACTGTCTGCCGGGCGGTTGACGCAGCAGGACATCGAACTTCGCGGCGGTGCGGTCGCAGGCCGCATCGTCGATCCCGGTCGTGACGGTGTCGCTCTCGAAGGCTACGAGGCGATCGTCGTCGACCCGAAGAACACGGTTCGCCGGACGGGCATCGTCGCGGTTTCGTTCGGCGGTCTCGGCCCCGACGACACCGCATCCAACATGGTTCAGTTTCGCGATCCGACGGATCCCGATCCGGTCAAGGTCGCGCGTGATGGTCAGTTCGGCATCGAGTTCATCCCCGAAGGCACGTGGCGCCTCGAAGTCCACAAGGACAGCGAGAAGCGCTTCGAACGCGAGATCCGGATCGAGGACGGAGTGAGGCTCGAACTCGGCGACGTGCGACTCGAGCCGACGTTTCCGGTCTCGTTCCGCGTCTTGGACACGAACGGCGCGCCGGTCGTCAAGGGCGTACTCGCTCTGTTCCCCGAAGGCAAGCTCGGCACCGGAGAACCGATCGCGCGCGCAACCGTCGAGAACGGGGCGGCCCGCATCGCGTCCCTTGCTCCGGGTCGCTATGACATCGAACTCCGCGAGGATTCGGCATCTGCAGGCAGGCAGGTTCGTTCTGGCACCTTCGTCCTCAACACGGACGGATCGACGACCGGAACCGAACTTCGCGTTCGGTAACGCCCGCGTGGCCAAATGGATCAACTTCTCGCTCTCGCCTTCTTCGCGACTTCGGTCCTCCTCGCGCTGCTCTACGCGAAGGAGCGCAAGCGACGTTCGGAGTCGTCGCCCGTGCCGGCGCAGCTCGTGTCGGATCCCGTCGAGCCTGCAGCATCAGCCGCGACGAACATCGAGGAAATCGCGGCCACGCTCGACGAGGCCTACGAACGCAGTGGGCATCCCGAGAGCTTGCTGAGCGAAGCCGGGTTCGAGCGCGGCGTGGCGTTCCTTCGGGATCCGGCGTTGCCCGTCGAGAAGCTCGTGCAAGGCATCGTCGGTGCGAATCACCTCGTCGCGTTGATGGCAGCCGAAGCGCTCATCGAACGCGACGACCGAGAAGCGCCGTTCTCCGAGATCGTCGCTTTCGTACCGATGGCGAATCTGTGGCGCCTCTACTACTTGATGCGCTATTTCGGAGCTCTCGATCAACCGGTTGTCGCACGCATGCTGCTCATGGCGCGCGAGTGGTGGCCCGAGAACCCGCTTCTCCCGAAGATGCTCTCCGACTTCGTCGATGCGCGCATCGCTCGCGGTGAGGAAGTCGGGTTGTACGATGCGCTGCGAGCACACGGATGCGAGTTCCCCGACGAACTCGAGACGTTGCTCGCCAAGCTGACGTCGGAGCACTCGGAGGCTCTGCACGAAGACCTCGAGCGTTGGCGGCGTGGCTGGGTCGACACGAAGTACTTGAGCGGAGTCGGACGAGTCTGGACCGAGCAGGATTGGCAAGGCGCTCGCGGTACCTCGTCGATCGACGGCGCGCTCCGGGCCGCACTACCCGCGCTCCGTGCGAATCGATCGATGATCGTCGTCGGAGAGCCCGGAGTCGGAAAGACCAGTTTCGTTCGTCGACTCGCGGCCAAGGCGCAGGAAGAGGGCTGGACGCTGTTCGAGGCATCGGCGTCGGATCTTCTCGCAGGTCAGACGTTCATCGGTCAGTTCGAAGGCCGAGTGCGCGAGATCCTCGCTCGGGTTGCGGTGCAGAAGCGCGTGCTCTTCTACATCCCCGCATTCCACGAGAGCTACTTCGTCGGTCGTCACAACCAGAGTCCGATCGGCTTGCTCGATCTACTCCAACCATCGATCGAGGCAGGACGCGTTTGCGTTCTCGGAGAGACGCATCCTGCAGCATGGGATCTGCTACTCCAGCAGAAGCCGCGACTGCGCAACCTGATGCACGCGATTCGGCTCGAACCCGCGAGTCGAAGTGAGACGCTCGTGCTCGCGCGCGATGTGTTCGACGCGCATGAGGTCGAGGAGGTCGTGCACGCCGAGGCTCTCGAACTCGCCTGCAGCTACCTCACGACGACGCAGCGTCCCGGCAACGTCCTCGACCTGTTGCATCAAGCGTGTGCCTACGTGCGCAAGGACGGTCCGTCACGTCCCGTGTCGCGCGACGATCTGCTGACATCGATCTCGCTCTCGACGGGGCTGCCACGCACGGTCATCGACGAACGCGTGGGACTCGACGTCGAAGAACTCCGTTCGTTCTTGACGGGCCGTGTACTCGGGCAGCCCGAGGCCGTTCATTGTCTGGTCGACCGCATCGCGATGCTCAAGGCCGGTCTGACCGACCCCGATCGGCCGGTCGGCGTGTTCTTGTTCGCAGGTCCCACCGGGACGGGTAAGACCGAGGTCGCCAAGACGCTCGCGCGCTATCTGTTCGGTTCCAAGGACCGGCTGATCCGACTCGACATGAGCGAGTACCAGGATCCGAGCTCGCTCGGAAAGATGCTCGGCGATGGAAGTGACGGCGAGGAGCAATCCCTCGTGCGGCAGATCCGTCGACAGCCGTTCTCGGTCGTGTTGCTCGATGAGTTCGAAAAGGCGCATCCACGCGTTTGGGACTTGTTCTTGCAAGTGTTCGACGATGGTCGACTCAGCGATGCTCGAGGCAACGTCGCGGACTTCCGGCATTGCATCCTGATTCTCACGAGCAACCTCGGTGCGACCGCGCATCACGAAGGGCTCGGCTTCGTTCGTGGCGCGCCCTCGTATGGCAGTTCGCAGGTCACGCGTGCAATCGAAACGACGTTTCGTCCCGAGTTCGTCAACCGCATCGATCGCGTCGTCGTGTTCCACCCGCTGCCGAAGACCGTCATGCGGGACATCTTGCGCAAGGAATTGCGCGCGGTGCTCGAGAGGCGCGGCTTCCGCAATCGGGATTGGGCCGTCGAGTGGGAGGAGTCGGCGATCGACTTCCTGCTCGCACGCGGGTTCACGCCGGACATGGGCGCGCGTCCCCTGCGTCGCGCGATCGACGAGCACGTTCTTGCCCCGCTCGCGCGGACGATCGTCGAGAATCGCTTTCCCGAGGGCGATCAGTTCTTGTTCGTGCGCGGCGCCGCGGACCACATCGAAGTCGAGTTCGTCGACCCGGAGTCGCCGCCGACGGCTATGGCGTCCACACATCGCGAACCATCCTCGCTCGCCGCGATCGTCACGTCTCCGGATGGCAGTGCGGGTGAGCGTGCGTGTCTGGAGAGCGCGGTCGAGGCATGCTTCGAGCAGCTCGCGTCCGATGCATGGGCAGAGCAGAAGCGCACACTCCTCGCCGAGATGGATCGCGAGGATTTCTGGGACGACGCCGCGCGTCACGAAGTGCTTTCCGAGCTCGAACGACGCGACAGCATCGAATCCGCTCTCGGCAACGCCGTGTCTCTGATGCGGCGTTTCGAGGCCAGGCCGCGGGATCTCGGGGTACCTGCATCGATCGCGACCAAGCTCGCGCTGCAGCTCTACATGATCCGCCACGCGCTGGACGATCTCGAGGCGGGGCGCGCGGCGGAACTCTATCTCGCGATCGAAACCGCGATCGAATCGGCGAGCGTCACGGCGAACGAGCTCGCCTCGGAGGGAGCGGTTCAGAGCGCGGAGGCGAGGCGCTTCCGCGAGCGACTGTTCGAGATGTATCGCGCATGGGCGAAGCGGCGACACGTGAGGTTCGAGACCCTGCGATCGATGGATGGCGACCAAGCCCTCGCAGCGATCGCCGGACTGGGTGTGCATGGCATTCTCGGGAGCGAAGCTGGGCTCCACGTGTTCGAACTGCCGAATCCGCGCGGTGGCTTCGATCGAGTCAGCGCACGAGTGCGTATCGTCGCTCAGCCTTGCAGGCCGGTGCCGCCAGCCGAAGAGCCTGCACTCGCCGCAGCGTTGTTGTCCGCGCTCCCGACCGACACGACGATCGTGCGGCGCTATCGAGCAGAACCCTCGCCCCTGGTTCGAGATTCGGCGAGCGGATGGCGAAGCGGGCGTCTCGATCGCGTGTTGGACGGCGACTTCGACCTCATCGAGTAGCGTTCGGGACCGTCGCGCGGTACCTGCTCGGTCAACCGTCGCGCAGGCGTTCGTACTCGGTCAGGCTTCCGATGTCGTGCCAGCGTTCGACGATCGGAAAGTGCCCGACGACACCGGCCGGTGCGAGCGTGTTGAGCCAATCGACCATGTCCCACGGCTCGGCTTTCGGGACGTCGCGACGCAGCCGCTCGTCGATCACGTAGATGCCGGCGTTGACCGGGAGTCGAAGCGTCGGCTTTTCCTCGAGGTGATCGAGCCTCTGCCCTTCGAAATGAGCGAGCCCGAACGGGACGTGCACTTCGTGAAGGTGGGTCGCGACGGTGACGCGATTGCCGTGACGCTCGTGCCATGCAAAGAGAGCACGCAGGTTGACGTCGTGGTAGACGTCGCCGTTCATGACGAGCGTCGCGCTCGATGGCGGAGCTTCTTCGAGCTGCCCGAGAGCTCCGGCGGTTCCGAGTGGATCGGTCTCGCGCAGGTAGCTGATCTCGAGTCCGAAGCGACTCCCATCGCCGATGTCGGCTTCGATCCGCGAGCCGAGGTAGAGGACCGAGATCGCGCAGCGCGTGATCCCGGCCGCAGCAACTTGGCGCAAGAGCCGGTGGAGCAACGGTTCTCCGCCGACGTCCAACAAGGGCTTCGGAATCGAATCGGTGAGCGGTCGCAGGCGCGATCCGCGCCCACCGGCCATCACGAGTGCGCGGTCGACCGTGACGGCGCGTGGCGGCGGTCCGATCAGCGTCGCTTCGTGCGGATGCGTCAGTAGTGTCGTGATCGCGTGATGCGGGCGGCCGTTGCCGCAGAGAGCGAGCCGGAGATCCTCTTCGGTCACGACCCCGAGCCCACGACCCTTCTTGTCGACGACGGGAACGCAGGAAAGCGCCACGCGGCCGAAGATCTCGGCCGCGTCCGCGAGTGTTGCATCGGATGCGAGCGTCTCAGTCAGGACGAAACCCCGATGAGCCTTGGATCACAGCGACGGTAGGGGGATCAGCGGAGGTAAGGCGGCAGCTTCTGGCGCCACTCGTCGTCGCGAACCGCAACGTCGGCCTTGCCGCTCATGAGGCGCGTCGTGAACTCGTTCGCCTTCGCTTGGTTCTTGTCGAACATCAGCAGCACGTGGCTCGCACGGACCTGGTCCTCGGCAGGCGTCGCCCCCTTCTGCTTCCCGGTCACCTTGAGGAAGTGGTAGCCGAAGTTGGTCGCGAAGACCGGGCTGACCTGTCCGACCGGTAGCGAAAACGCCTGTTGCGCGAACGGGACGACCATCGACTGGCGACCGAACTGCCCGAGGTCGCCACCTTGAGCGCTGCTCGGGCACTCGGAGTGCTCCTTGGCGATGGCCGCGAAGTCGGCATCGGGCTTGGCTGCCGCGGCTTGCCACTCGCCGATCTGCTTACGCAGTGAAGCGATCTTCTCACTGCCGAGCCCGGCTTCGATGGCGCGAATGGTGATCAACTGATCGAGTGCCGTCGACACGTAGGTGTCGGGAGTGCCGCCTTGGTAGGAGGCGAGGTACTTCGCGAGGTCCATGACCTCGCTCTCGCTGATCTGTTGACCGTCGACCGTGACCACGACGCCTTCGGCGAGATCCTGCTTCTCGGCATCGCCGAACAAGCGGGCAGTAGGCTTGCCCTTCCCGGCATCACCAGGCGCGTCCGTCGGCGTGACGGGTTGCGGCTGCGGTTGCGTCGCCGGATCGAAGATCTTGACCTTGCGGAACTTCGGCGTGCGCATCTTGAGGCGCGCTTCGACGTCCTTCGCGTTGATCTTCGATGACGGGACGTCCTGCGCGGCGTCCTGCACGGACTCGACGGCTTCGGCTTCGATCGATTCGCCTCGGTCCGAACCCGGCGTTGCGGAGCCGTCTTGCGCATGCGCGAGCGTGCAGGGGAGGCCGAAGAGGCAGGAAGTCGCGATGAGGCGTGTGGTTCGGAAGAACGTTGACATCGGTTCGGGGCGGTTGGATCGATCGGGACAGTCGTTGGACCGCATGACGTGCGGCCTCGAACGTTGCGGAGTGTAGCAGTCGACCCTGGGGTCCGGCACGTGCCGGGCTTCGATTTCAGGTGTCGGGCCGACACACGGGCCCGCGACGCAGGGACACGGTGTGGACTCCCGCCCGATCCCAAATTCGTGCGCGTGCGGAATGCGCCCCTTTCCGATGGTGTTGTTCCAACGGCCCTGCGGAGCCGGCAGAATCGCACGATCCGTGATGCGCGACCGACTCGAAGAGCTCGAAGCCGACCCGTTGTTCCGATGGCGAGGCGGAAACGTCAGCCGCATCGAAGGCTTGTCGGACGGAGTGTTCGCGCTCGCGATCGCGCTGCTCGCGTTCGGCAACGTCCCGCGCGACGGCGCGGGGATCACGCGGTTCTTCCAAGAGGTGCCGGCCTTCGCCGCGTGCTTCCTCTTCGTGATCTGGGTCTGGTGGTACCACTACAAGTTCTTCAGGCGCTACGGCCTGCAGGACTTCGTGACGGTGATCCTCAACTCCGTGCTCCTCTTCGTCGTCCTCTTCTTCATCAACCCGCTCGGCTACGTCGCGAATCTCGTGATCACGCGGCAGATGCTCGGAGTGGTCGTGCCGGGCGCCGATCCGGGCTTCGGCGACCCGCGCGTCATCCTCTGGTACGCGAGCGGATTCACGCTCCTGTTCGTTTGCTTTCTGGGGCTCAACGTCAACGCGTGGCGCCATCGATCCGTGCTCGAGTTGGATGCGGTCGAACGTTGCCTGGCCGTGACGGCCATCGGCGAGCAGGTTCTCAACGTCTCGGTCGGCGTTGCCTCGATCGTGCTCGCGGTGCTCGGACAGTATCCCTACGCTGGTTGGATCTTCGTCGCCCTCGGCCCGTTGCACGGGACTTGGGGCTTCGTGCGCGGAGTCCGCACCGACCGGATCCGCGATCAACAACCACGAGAACAAATACGATCATCATGAGTGGAAACGAAGGCTGTGAGAGTGGCGCGATGCCGGGCATGCAGAAGCTGCCCCAGCACGATCAACTGCAACGCAGCGTGGGAACGTGGGATGGCGCGATGACCGCGTGGACACCCGATGGCCAGGAGATCGCGAGCAAGGGTGTCATGGTTTCGACGGCGCACGGGGCCTTCCACACGATCGACGCGTACGAAGGCGAAGTCATGGGCGCTCCGTACGTCGGTCATGGAATCAACAGCTACTGCCCACTTCGTAAGCAGTTCATGTCGACGTGGACCGATTCGATGACGGGTTGTCCGTTGCAGCTCACCGGTCAGTATGACGAAGCGACCAAGACGACGACGCTGCACGGTGAAGCGATGGGGCCGACCGGAATGTCGCCATGCTCGACCAAGACGACGTTCGTGTCCGACGATCGGATCGATTGGGAGTTCTACGGCGAAGTGCCGGGGGTCGGTCCGGTGCGCTTCTTGCGCATCGAATACACGCGTCGGTCGTGAGTTCGCCATCCGCGGGCGCCGGCGCGAACGAGCGGACGCTCTATTACTTCGCTTATGGGTCCAACATGGATCCCGCGCGTTTCGAGCGGCGCGTCGGTCACCCGCGATCGGTGCGGCGTGCCGAGCTGCCGAACCATCGACTCCGCTTCGCGGCCAACGTGCAGTCCGAAGGCGGCGGTGGTGCGGTGATCGATGCGGCGGTGGAGTCGACGGTGGATGGAGTGCTGTTCGAGATCACGGAGGAACAGCTCGCGGCCATGGATCGCGAGGAGTTCGATCCGTCCCGTGACACTGCAGGACTCGGACTGCGCAAGCGTGTGCATGTCGAAACCGCAGAGGGCGTCGTCGCGGCCGAGGTCTATACGATCACGGACGACGGGCGGCATGCAGCACCCTCGCCGACGTATCTCGCCCACATCGTCGACGGCCTTCGGGCGGCGGGCTACGGGGACGATGCCGTCGCTCGCGTGCACGCAGCCGCGGATCGGGCTCGCTGACGCGCACGGCGAACCGTGCTCGTCGCATGTTGTGGGGAACACGGACCCCGGGATCACGTCCGGCCCCGTTTTCCACGTTCTACCTTCCCGAGGAGGTCGCATGACCCGACTCTCGCTGCTCCCTCTCGTCGCGGTTCTGCTCTTCGGTAGCGGTCGACCCGTGCTGGCGCGATCCCCGGACGTGATCTTGCCGGGGCACAAATCCGTCGAACATCGCATCGTGCTCGACTGGGGGAGCGATCTCGATCGCTATCGCTTCTTCGTCAGCCCGAACGCCGGCTTCCACGGCAACGCACTCGCGGAGCGCGGCGTGCAGATGCGGTTCTCGAGCAAGTATGGATCGAGGATCTGGGCCGTACCGGCGAACGAGGAGCCTCCCGTTGCCGGAAAGCGCATCGAGGGTTCGTGGCCGAATGCGCGAGTTCCCGTTGGGGAATGGTCTTCGGTCCCGATCGGTACTCCCGTCGCGAAAGTCATCACGCACCTACGAATCGTCGCGGTCGACGACCAGACGCTTCGGTTCGAGACCGTGTCGGAGCAGCGGTTCGACAGTCGCGGGCGAGAGATCGGGTCGGGTTCGTGGTTCGTGCTGATCGTGATTGCCGTCGTCGGTGCCACAGCCGTGATTTGGATGACGAAGCGGGAGCACGGACACGAGGTCGAGCCATGTTGAGTGTGCTCCTCGAGTACACGCCATGGCTCGCGCTGACGCTCGCACTCGAAGGCGCCGTCGTCGCCCTGCTGATCCGAGGCGAAGGGCGTCGTCGCGCGCTGCAGGCGTGCATCGCGATCAACCTGCTGACGCATCCGATCGCGACGCTCGCAGTGCTCGAAGCAGGGCTCAACGTCGTGCCCGTGGAACTCGTCGTGATCGCGGTCGAGGTGGTGCTCTATCGCCAGATCCTGGGGCTCTCGACGAAGCGCGCGATCACGCTCGGGGTGTTGGCAAACCTCGTTTCGTGGGGGGCAGGCGTCGCGGCGAGCCTGGTCCTCGAGACGTGGCACTGACGGGCAAAGTCCCGTTGAGTCATTTCGGCGCGCGCACGACGATCTCGCGAGACAGGGATCGACGCACGAGCTTGCAGGTCCCGGTCGCGTCGTCGCAGATCGGCACGAGGGCGTAGCCTCGGATCGTGTGCGAGCCGGGTTCGACCGCGGCATCGACGTGCACTTCGTACTCGATCGTTCGCTCGACAGGCGTGCGCGTCGGCGCGACCGGATTCGCCATTCGCTTCTTCCTCGTAGCAGTGAAGCCGTTCGGCAACTCGATCCACGCGACCGGGGCATCCGCTTCCGCGTCGAGCTTCACGCCTTCGTTCGCGCGGAGCTTCCAGTAGAGGCGGAAGGAGGACCCGACGCGGACCGGGTTCGGCGCGACGACGCCATGGACGGCGATCGCGAGTTCGTCGATGGCGATGGCGTGCTTCGCGTCGGGTTCGCGGTCGTCGGTCTCGGCGAGATCGTGCGTGCGCACAGGCGTCGCCAGTTCGGAGCCTTCGGGTTCGACGACGAGTCTTGGCACGTCCGCACCGCGTTTGCGCAACGCGTCGCGTGCCTCGGCGATCCAGTCGTAGAACGGGTAGGGCTTGTCGAGTCGTGGACCGTACTGCTGGATGCGACGTCGATAGATGTAGTTGGACGGTGCGGCTTCGATGGCTCTCGACCATGCATCGATCGCAGCTTGGAAGTCGGAATCGTGCATTCCCGAGTGCGTGGGTGTGGTTCGATGCGCGTCATACCGTGCGCGGTGTGCACACCCCAGTAAGAAGAGCATCGACGCATCCGTTGCCGCTTCGGCGAGATGCTTCGTCGCCGCCTCGATCGACTCGGTGTAGCGTCCCTCGAGATAGTGCTTCTCTGCTTCATTGCACGATAGCGGCTCGACCGAAGGTCCCTGCGGTGCGCTCCATGCGGTCTCGAGGAAGGTGCCAAGGACCCATTCGGGTGTCGGGCGTGTGTGACGGAGAACTCCGTGCTCATCGATCGCCCACACGAGCGGCACCGCGGAAACGCCGGAGCGATTGAGACTGTCTACGAGAATCGGCCAGTCGATGTTCTGCCAGTCCAAGAACAAGCGACAGCGATCTGGATGCTGCTCTTGGATGAGGCCGACGACGACGAGGTCTCCGCGTTCGCGAGCTTCAGCGGTGCGTTCGTGCCACACGGGCACGTGCTTGCGGCAACCGCGTCACCACGACGCGAATTGTACGAGGAGGACCTTCTTGCCGCGAAATGCGGCGAGACTGCTCAGTCGTGCGGCATGAGTCACGGGAGCTTCACGTGCCATGACCGGATACTGCTGGGTCGGGAAGAACTCACCGACCGCCGGAGCTTGCGCTGTCGATGCAGCAGCGAGAGACAGGAGGACGATGGTGCTGCGCATCGAAGTACGATACCAGCGTGACTGCGATGTGTGAGTGCATGGGGGAATCGCGTCCCGCATGATGAGCAAGCGAGCGTGTACGGCACGACGTGCCAGACCTCGCAATCAGGCTTCGACAACGACGGTTCTCCGTATGCCAAACACCTACTCGATTCGGTTTCACGCCGCGTTCGCCGCGGTCTTCACCCTGCTAGCCATCGACGCGAGGGCTCAGGCAGATTGGACGAAGCTCGCGATCGACGATCGCGCGAGCCACGCGATGGTCGAAGATCCGGTTGCCGGACGCATCATGACCTTCGGCGGGATCAACTGCGCCGACGCGTCGAACGCGGAGACCTGGATCTGGGCGTCGGGCAGTTGGTCCGAGGTCACGACGACGACGCATCCGAGTGCGCGCATCGACCACGCGATGGCACTCGATACGACGCGCAATCGTGTCGTGCTCTTCGGAGGGAGTTCGCCCCAGGTCCTCGGTGATACCTGGGAGTGGAACGGCTCGGCATGGACGAAACTCACGCCGAAGACGAGTCCACCGGCACGCTTTCGTCACGCTCTGGCCTACGACGAGGCGCGCAAGCTGGTCGTGATGTTCGGCGGCGTCGACGCCGCGTCCCAGCCACTCACGGACACCTGGGTCTTCGACGGTCAGGATTGGAAGCGAGAGACGCCGACGACGAGCCCGACTGCGCGCAGTCAACATGCGATGACCTATGACGTGTCGACGCGGCGCGTGATGCTCGCGGGCGGTCGTGACAGCACGGCGAGCCTCGCCGAGACTTGGACCTGGGATGGCCGGGATTGGACGCTCTTCCTGCCGCTGCCGGCGGCCGTGGATCGGCCCGCGATGACGTACGATCGTGGGCAGGGCACGATCGTCCTCTTCGACGGAGGCACGAAGGTCTACGAGTCGAGCGGCGGCCTCAAGTGGTTGACGAACACGCCGAAGACGGATCCCGGCGTACGCTGGGCGCATGCGCTCGCGTACGATGCGAACAGGAAGCGCGTCTTGCTCTTTGGTGGCAACGATCGACCGGATAGCTGGGAATACGACGGCACGGACTGGAGCCTGGTCGCGCCGGACGTGCCCGAAGGACGACGCGGTCCCGTGCTGGCCCACGATGCGCTGCGAGATCGCACCTTGCTCTTCGGTGGACGCGGCTGCAACACCGCCACGCCCAAGATCGACGACACTTGGGAGTTCGATGGCTCGAAGTGGATCCGTCACCAGCCCGTGACGAAGCCCGGTCCTCGATGGGCTTCGGCGCTCGTCTACGACTCGATGCGTCGTCGTTTCGTGCTCTTCGGTGGACTCGATGGCAGCAATAACGCGATCGGGGACACTTGGTTGTGGGACGGCACCGCCTGGACGCGGACCTTGTCGTCCTCGAGTCCGTCGGCTCGAGCCTTCCATGCGATGGCATTCGACGTCGAGCGATCCCGAGCCGTGCTGTTCGGTGGCATCGACGTCGCCAATCGGACGCTCGCCGACACCTGGACCTACGACGGTACGAACTGGTCCCAGCGAAGCCCGGCCAATGCGCCGCCGGCCATGTCGGGTCATGGGATGGCCTACGACCCGGTGCGCAAGCAGACATTGCTCGTCGGGAACGCGCAGACTTGGATCTGGGATGGCATCGACTGGAGTCGACGGACTCCGAATTCGCAACCGCCGAACGGCGCGTCGTCCGCGATGTCGTACGATGCTGTGCGCGATCGGACGGTTCTCTTCGTCAACGGCGAGACTTGGGATTGGGACGGACAGGATTGGCAGAAGCGCACTCCGCTCGCATCGCCGGTTGGACGCGGCGACACGGCGATGACCTACGTGGCGGGGCATGGCAGGGTGCTGCTTTTCGGCGGGAGCGGTTCCGGAACCGGCTCGTTCTCCGATCTCTGGGCTTTTGCGACGCAGGATCTGGCGAGCTTCACGCCATTCGGCAGCGCGTGTCCGAGCAGCAATGGAACACCACGACTCCAGGCGACACCGGGGCAGCGACCGTGGTTGGCCGCGACCTTCGAGGTCGAAGTCGTGGGGATTCCGACGCTCGCTCCCGTGCTCTGGACGATCGGAGCCTCGAAGACCGTCTGGGGACCCTTCCAGCTCCCGCTCGATCTCGGGGCCATCGGAATGCCGACTTGCAAGCTCCTCGCGAGTCCGGACATCTTCTTGCCCCTCGTGACGATCGCCGACCGAGCGAGTGCACAGGTTCCGATTCCGAACGATCTGTCGCTGCGGAATGCTGCGTTCCACAGCCAAGCCTTCATCGTCGACGCTCCCGCGAACGCCGTGGGACTCGTCCTGTCGAACGGCGCGACCGGCGACTTCGGCGTGCGCTAGCACGTCGCTCTCGCGTCGCAACTGCGGTCTGCGGAGCTCAGACGTCTAGGATCCGAACGTAGCCTTTCGTGTTCGCGGGCGTCGCGCCAGTCTCCTGCAAGAAGGTGCAATCGCGGCAGTACGAAGTCAGCCTTCCAGTCACGAGGCCCTCTCGCAGCTCGCGGTAGGCGGCCCCGTTCCAGATCTCGAGGAAGGGGGTTTCATTGACGTTGCCGACGATCGGGCGACCGGTTTGGCAGCACGGTGCGACGTCTCCTTGTTGGTCGATGAAGGCCGTGCGCCACGGGAAATTGCAGTAGTAAGCGCCTGGCCAACTTGCAGGTCTCTCGGCAGTCAAGAGTTGTTGGTCGACGTCGACCGAAGTCGCCGTGCTCGCCTCGCGCACGGCATCCATCGCGGCCGTAGGCGACGAAGCAGAATCGGAATCGCCGTCGAGTTTCACTCGCGGAGTCGATTCGTTCGCCGATTTCTCGGACTGCGGCTCGAAGGCGGCGATCTGCGCCGTAACGGTTGCGCTCGCATCTTCGCTCCACTCTTCGAGCGCCTTTGCAGAGTCGAGAGGGAGTTCCTTTGGCAAGCGCACTTCGACGCCGAGTTCGCTGGCCCGTGCCCGCGCGGCGGCGAGCGCACGGTTGACACGCTCGGGTTCGTGGAGCGGTGACGACGCGAGTAGAGCCTTGTCGTAGACGATCAAGAAGACGGCCGTGACCAAGGGGATTTCATGGTCGGCGGCGATCTCGACGATGGCAGGCAGTTCGTCGACGTTCTCTCGCAAGATCGTGCAGTGCAGATTGAGGCCGAACTGAGCCGGCGGGTCGAGTTCGCGGCGCAGGCGCTGTAGCTCGCGCATGTTCTGCATGACGACATTGAAGTCTGCGCCCGTGCGCACGTAGTCGAAGGTCTCTTTCGTCGCTCCATCGAAGGAGATCGTCAGGTTGGACAGCAGCGGCAGGGCGCGGCGCAGCCGCTCACCAAACATGAGCATGCCGTTGGTCGTCATGTCGAGTTTGCACGCATAGTGCTCGACCTTGTCGAGCAAGTCCTCGAAGTAGGGTAGGAGGAACGGTTCGCCCGACAGCGTAGGGTTGACGATCGCGATGTGCGGAAAGGCCACGTTGGACCAGAGCTCGAAGGCGCTCTTCTCCATCGTGAAGCGCTTGACGCCGTGGTCGCGCAGCTTCTCCCGTGCCATCTCGCAGCCGCACATGAAGCAGTGCAAGTTGCAGGCACCCGTGAATTCGAAGACCATGCGCAGCGGCCATGCGTCGACGCTGCTCCGACCTTCGGCCTCGGCAGCGAGCGCGCGCCGTCGGTTTTCGCGAGTCATGAGGCGATAGTCGAAGCTCATGGGCACAGTATGACGGCGCCAGCGTCAGAATGTGAGTTCTGCGAACGACCTCGAGTACGGATGGGAAGTCTGAAGCGAGGTCGACGAGGCGTGCCCGCGTCGATGGAGCTTCGATGACGAGTCGGTGATGACCATGTCAGCGCGCTTGGCTTGCGAGTCGTTCGTGCAGTTCGTGTGCACGCGCTGTCACGTCCGCGGCTCGTAGCGTGCGCGGCTCGCGCTCGTCGTCGATGACCCAGGCCGCCTCGGCGAGGTTGACGGTCGGGCAAACGTGGCGGGGGACGAGCGCGACGAGGGTGCCTCGCGATGGCGATTCTCCTGACACCACGTCGAACGGCAGGTGCTCTTCGCTCGGCGTGCGTGCGGCGAGACCTGGCCACTCGGGTGTGATCGCCACGGGCGAGCCGGCTTCGGCGGCGAGTGCCTTCGAGCCGGCGTCGACGGTGACGATGCCTGCTGCTGGATGGCTGACCACGCTGCTGAGGACGAACGCTGCGAACTCGTAGTCGAGTTCTTCGCATTCGGCGGATCGCGCGTCGAAGTAGACGAGCGTGCCTGGAGAGACGCGATGCTTGGTTGCATCCAGTTCTGCGAGTCCTGGGTGCGCGAGCGCCGGCATCAAGGACGGCGTGCCGCTCGTGATGACTTCTCGAACTTCGCGACCGCGGTCTTCGAGGAGTCTGACCAGGGACACGAGGCGATCGAGAAGCGGCGCGGCTTGCCGGCAGCGTTCGGCGAACGTGCCCTTGCAGACGTGCCCTTCGTAGTAGTGGAGACCGCGGAAGCGCTCGCCCGCGGCCTTGGCGCACGCAAGCACGAGCTCGCTGCTGTCTACGGGGATTCCCGTGCGGTTCATGCCGGCATTGACGTCGAGGAAGACGTCGAGGTCGTGATCGAGGTTGCCCGTGTCTTCGATCAAGACCGATACGCGTGAGGCCGGGTGGGCTCGAGCGATGTCGACGATACGGCGGAGGTTGGCTCCGCGATGCGGATACGCGACGAGCAGGTCGCACGCGAATCCTGCTGCGTCACACGCATCGAGGAGGCACTCCGCCTCGCGAGTCGTCGCACATTTGTAGTGCGTGATCCCGGCAGCGATCGCTTCGTCGAAGACGATGCGCAACTTCGCCGACTTGACGTGCATACGCAGGCGATCGCATCCTCTCGCGGCCGCGATCATGCGCGACAGGTTGCGACGAACCGCATCGAGGCGAATCACCAGTGCAGGAGTCAACGCATCGGTGAACCGTCCCAAGTCGAAGCCGAGCGGCCAAGGAGTTCGCATGACAGGATCATGCCGCGCTTCTCACACCCGCGACCTCCCGAATCAGAATCCGTCTCCCGACTCCGTCAACTCGGCGACAAGCCGGCCTCAGGCAAGGCGACAAACCCGCGTCAATCGTGCCAGATGAGATGAGAGGGCCAGCCTCGCCTGGCCGGTAGGCATGCTACCGGCATTCAAACGCACTCGAGGTGCAAGGAGAAGCTGACCCATGAATCACGCTATCACGATTTCGTCCGCAATCACGATCGGTCTCGACTTGGGCAACACGACCAGCCACGCCGCCATCCTGGACCGGGAAACCGGGGAGCTCGTTCGCGAAGAGGTCGCGACGACGCCGGTGGCGATGGCCGACTTTCCGCGCACTATCCGGGAGCCCGGCTGGTCATCGAGGTCGGGGCGCACTCCCGCTGGGTGCTGGAGCTCGCCCAGGGCATGGACCTGGACGTCATCAATGCCAATCCCCGTCAGCTTGCGATGATCACGCGGAGTCAGAAGAAGAACGACAAGAAGGACGCGCTCCTTCTCGCTCAGATCGGTGCAGGCGCACCTCAAATCCTCGGGCACGTGCAACACCGCAGCCCTCGAGCCCATGCCGACCTCGCCGTCATCAAGACGCGCGCCAAACTCGTTCGAGCACGCAGCGAGTACGTGACGACGATTCGCGGTCTCGTGAAGACGGTCGGGGTTCAAATCGACCCGTGCGATGCCACCTACTTCTTTCGCAAGGCGCCTTCCCAGATCCCTGCGGAGCTGTCCGTTGCCTGCGATCCGCTGATCGTGTTGCTCACGCTCCTCCACGAGCAGATCCTCGAGCTCGACAAGACCCTCGAGAAGATCGCCGAGCGCTACCCGGCCGTGGACTATCTCACGCAGATCGATCGCGTCGGGACGCTGACCGCGCTCCTGTACGTGCTGACCATCGAGGATCCGAAGCGCTTCCTGAAGAATCGCACCGTCGGCTCCTACGTCGGCCTCGCGCCCCGCATGCAGGACTCGGGCGATCGAACGACGCAGCTCGGGATCACCAAAGCCGGGGACAAGGAGCTGCGCGGTCGCACGCAAGCTCTCGGTCTTGATGCTCGCACTGTGGCGCAGCGGTGAGACCTACGACCCGATGCGCGGCCTCCCCAAAGAAGAGATCGCGTAATCGCGACTCAGCTCGCTACGCAACACCAACTCACAGAACACCACACGACAACGAAACTCACGGACTCCGTGCCGAGACTCGCTCGGGACCGAGGCCTCTGAACGATCTCCTTACCGCCCAGTCCGGTGACTGCGCCAACGTCCCCACCCTCGAGGCTGCGTGCCAGATTGAAGCGCCGACTGGTCGGACCTCAGACTGCACCGACCTCACTCGAGGTCACCAAGAGTGCGAATGGAAGCCTGGCGAAGGGAGATCGCCTCAGAACCTCAGCCCCTCCCCGGGTCTTCGGCCCTGAGACCTTGAAACTCAGGGCCCTCTCATGGAAGAACTCCACCGGGAATGCAGCTGGCCAGACCACGATCAACATCGTCAACCAACAAACCGCGGCGGCGCGAGCCATGAACCACTGCCTCCGGGACCGACTCGAACAAAGGCTGCGCGAGTTGCCGGTCCTGCCGCATTCGCTCGTCAAGCTGCTCGCTGTCGATTCCAAGTCCCCTGAGTTCTTCGATGCGCTCGTCGAGGTCGTCGAGATCGAACCCGGCTTCGCGTCGCGCATCCTTGCGGTCGCCAACTCGGCGGTGAGCGCGAGTCAGGCCCCGGTGACCACGATCCGTGCGGCCGTCGCCCGCATCGGTGCGCGTGGTGCATCGGACCTCGTGATGGCGCTCTCCGTCACACGCGTGTTCGTGCCACACGATGCGTGGGAGAAGAGCCTCTGGCGCCACGCCCTCCAGGTCGCCATCGCCGCGCGAGAACTCGTGCGCCTGTTGCCCGAGACGACGATCGATCCCGACGAAGCGTACGTCGCTGGGCTACTACACGACGTCGGGCGTTTCGTACTTTTCCAGGAAGGTCCTGAAGAACTCCGAGCAGTCGACGAGGGTTCGTGGGACACGCCCGCTGGACTCTTGGCCGAAGAACGTGAGATCTGCGGTCTCACGCACGCCGAACTCGGCGCGCTCGCGTGCGAGCGATGGAAGCTGCCCGATCGCATCCGCGAATGCGTGCGCCATCACCATGATCCAGCGAAGGGTGAGCCACGCACGACACTGGAAGAGTTGATTCGCATCGTGCGGGTCGCGGACCTCGCGATGTTCCCGTCAGCGCTTCCCGGTTCGCGTCGACTCGAGGACGAGAGTGACGAAGTCGTGAGGGCGCGTCTCGCGAATGCGCTGCCGGCACTCGCGAACTTGCCTTCGGAGCAGCTGCGCGCGTTCCTTCACGAAGTCGGTGAGCGCGAGACGCAGATCCTCCACTCGCTCGGACTCGTGTGACCAAATCGGCTCGCGACGGATTCGCGATGAAGGAGCGACGACTTCTCGCGCCCGTTGAGCCAGGTCGGCCCCGGACCCGCTGCGGTCAATCCCTATCGAACGGGCTCGGCACACGCAGGTCGTCTTCGATCAGGTGCTTCGCCACGCTCTTCCGCGTCGCGCGCACACCCCGGTCGAGCGCTGCGAGCTTGTTGCGCGCATCGTCGAGTCGAACGGCGACGAGGTCCTGCAGGAGCGTGCGCAGTCGTGCGTTCGCATCGCCCTTGCGTCCGTGCACACGGACGAAGGCGCCGAGTGCGTTGAGCGCGCCCATCGCGAGGTCGGCGAGGGCGGCGACATCCTCTTGGGCTTCGACGACCTTCTTGCCGTGTTTGACGAGGATGCGACGTGCGCCACGGCTCGCGGCGCGGAGCACGCGCTCGACCTGTGCCCAGTCCTCGGTGGCCTCCGACGTGCGCAACGATTCGTCGAGCGGACATTCGATGCGCGGGACGCTCCCCATCTTGAAGCGACCGAGCTCGACGAGGCTCGGCACGAAACCGCCGGGCGACTTGAGTTTCTTCGCGGTCGAGCGCAGGTGCTTCCCGAGTCCCTTGAGTGCGCCGAGCGCGAGCATCAGTCGCAGGATCTCGTTGGTGCCCTCGAAGATCATGTTGACGCGCGCGTCGCGCAGCACGCGCTCGTACGGAAACTCGCGCATGAACCCGTTGCCGCCCGCGATCTGCAGCGCTTCATGCGCGGTTTCCCACAGGCGTTCGGTGCACCAGACCTTGCACGCGGCAGCTTCGAGTGCCTGCGACGGAAGCGCCTCGCCGCGACCCTTGCGATCCGCGATGCCCGCGATCAGGTAGGCCATCGACTCCATGCCGAAGACCTCGGTCGCCATGCGCGCGAGCTTGTCGCGGATCAAGCCGAACGAGGCGATCGGGCGACCGAACTGTTCGCGCGCCTTGGCTTGCGCGGTTGCGAGTTCGAGCATGCGGCGTGCACTCGCCGCGCAGGCACCCGCGAGGCCGAGGCGACCGGAGTTGAGCACTTCGAGCGCGATCTTGAACCCGTCGCCATCGTCACCGATGCGCGCCGAATCGGGTACGACGACTCCATCGAGTGCCACGGTGGTCGTCGAGCTGCCCTTGAGTCCGAGCTTGTCCTCTTCGGCGCCGATGCGAACACCATCCTGCTCACGCAGGACGACGAAGCACGCGAGATGCGGTTTGCCCTCTGGCCAGCCGGCAGGAGCTTCGGTGCGCGCGAAGACCGTGAAGAACCCCGCGATCCCGCCGTTGGTGATCCAGACTTTTTCGCCTTCGAGACGCCACGTCCCGTCGTCCTGTCGCGTGGCCTTCGTGCGGATGCTCGCTGCATCCGAACCCGAACCAGGCTCGGTCAGACAGAACGCGGCGATCCGCTCGCCGCTCGCGAGGTCGGGCAGCCATTGCGCCTTCTGCTCGTCGTTGCCGAAGAGCAGCAGCGCCTTCATGCCGATCGACGAATGCGCACCGAGTGTCACGGCAGTCGACGCACACTCGGCGCCGACGCGCGCGAGGATGCGCGTATAGGACGTCTGCGAGAGACCGAGGCCGCCATGCTCTTCGGGGACGATCAGTCCGAAGAGGCCGAGCTCGGAAAACGCTTCTAGTGTCTCGCGTTCGATCTTCGCGTTGCGGTCGATCGCGACCGGATCGAAGTCGTTCGCGAGGAAGCGCTCGAGCGCATCGTTGAAGACGTCGAAGAGCTCGCTCTCCTCCGCTGGCACCTCGGGCCACGACGCGACCTGTCCATGCGGCAGGCGTCCGTGAAAGAGCGCCGCGAGGATCGACTCACCGTCATTCGTGCGTTGCGGAGCCGCTTCGGTAGAAAGGGTGTCGGTATCGGTCATGGCCTGGTGTCTCGCGGGAAGAAGTCAGGGCGTGCGTGCCGCCCGTTCGTCCGTTGGATGTTTGTTGGATCGGTCGTTGCTGTTGTTCGTACCGGTGCCATTGTTCGTGCCGGTGCCTTTGCCGGTGTCGATGTCCGTGTCCTTGGAGACCGAGTTGGCGCCGTCACTGCCGCTGCCGCCAGAGCTGCCGCTGCCGTCGGATCGCACGGGCTCGCTCCCCGGGACAGCCTTCTCGGACTCGCTGGCGAGCTTCTCGAGAATCGGCGGCACTTCGAACGCCGCATCGTGCTTCGCGAGTTCCTTCGCGCGCGCCACGATGCGGTCGAGGCCCGTCGCACGTGCCCAGCGGATCGGTCCGCCGTGCGCCGGCGGAAAGCCGATGCCGAAGACCATCGCGAGATCCAGTTCTTCCTCGCTCGCGACGATGCCGTCCTGCAGACAACGGAACGCTTCGAGCACGAGCGCGAGGATCATGCGGTCACGCACGTCGTCGAGACTCGGATGCTCGGGACTCGTGTCGATCGCCGTGCCGAGCACCTTGCGCGCCCGATCGGAGGACGTGCTCTTCTTGCCCTCGTGACGGTAGAAGCCCTCACCGGTCTTGCATCCGAAGAGGCCGTTCTCGCGCAGCAGCGCGAGTGCGCGCGGAGCTTGCATGCGTTCTGGGAACGCGTTCGCGAGCACGGTGCACACGCTCTCCGCGACATCGATTCCGATTTCGTCGAGCAAGCGCAGCGGCCCCATCGGCATGCCGAAGTCGGTCGCGACCTTGTCGATGCGTTCGATGCTCGATGGACGTCGAGCGCAGAGTTCGAGCGCTTGTGCGAGGTACGGAGCGAGGCAGCGATTGACGAGGAAGCCCGGCGCATCCTGCACGACGACCGGCGTCTTGCCGAGTTTGTTCGCGAGCTTCAGCGCCCGCGCGATCGTCGTGTCGGATACCGCATCGTGGCGGATGATCTCGACGAGCGGCATCTGCTCGGGCGGATTGAAGAAGTGCACACCGATGAAGCGCTCGGGTGCGCTGAGCCCCTTCGCGAGTTCCTTCAACGGAATCGAACTCGTGTTGGTCGCGAGAATCGCGCCTTCGCATAGCTTCGGTTCGATCTTCGCGTAGAGACCCTGCTTGATCTTGAGCTTCTCGGCGACGGCCTCGAGCACGAGGTCGCGACCGCGGAAGCCACAGAGCTCGGTCGAAGGCTCGAAGCGATCGAGTGCGGCCTGCGCTTCGTGGTCCTTCATGCGGCGTCGTTTCAGCGCCTTGTGGACGTATTTGCGGATGCGAGCGACGGCGCGCGACAGTGCTTCGGGCGCGAGGTCGATCAAGCGTGTGCGCACGCCGCGCGTCGCCGCGAGTGTCGCGATCCCGGCGCCCATGACGCCGCCGCCGATGACGACGGCACTCTCGATCGGCGCTGCCTGCTTGTCGAAGCGGTTCGCGAGCTTTCGCGCGTTCTCACTCGCGAAGAACAAGCGGACGAGGTTCTTGCACACGGGTCCGGTCGCGAGTTCGGCGAGCGCGCCTGCTTCTGCAGCGTAGCCCTCGGCTTCGCCGTGCTTGAGGCCGTGCAGCACGGTCTCGAGCAGGCGCGTCGGTGCCGGGAACTGTCGTGCAGCCGTCTCGAGCTGCGCGCGCGCCTTCTTGGCGACGATGCCGCGCCCCGCAGCCGTCCACGTGAGCATCCGATCGACGGTCTTCAGCTTGCGGAGTTCGTGGCGACGGTCGAGGTCGTCGAGCGCGCGCTCGCGCAAGAACGCTCGAGGCACGACGCGGTCGACGATTCCCGCCTTGGCAGCGCGGACGGCGTCGAGGCGCTTGCCTTGCAACATGAGCGGCAGCGCCTTCGGCAGACCGATCAGACGCGTCAATCGCTGGGTGCCACCCCAGGCCGGCAAGATTCCGAGCTGAACCTCGGGTAGCCCGATCTTGGTCGAGTCGTCCGAACTCGCGATGCGCCGATCGAGCGCGAGCGAAAACTCGCAGCCACCGCCGAGGCACGCACCGTGGATCGCCGCGAGCGTCGGATACGGCAGCGCTTCGAAACGCGCGAAGAGCCGTTGCCCACGTCGCGCCATCTCGGCAGCGACGCCGGGGTCCGTGATCGACTCGATCATGCGGACGTCCGCACCCGCGATGAACGCCTTGTCGTCGCCGAGGACGACGAGACCCTTGCAGCCCTTGTCGTCGCGTCCGATGCGTTCGAGCTCGGTCACCGCGCGTTCGAGTGCTTCGATGCGTGCGAGATCGAGGACGAAGAGTCCATCGCCACCGGACAAGCTCAGGACGAGCTTCGAGCCATGACGCTCGAGTGTGACACCGCCGCCGAAGTCCTGCGTCCCGGCCGTCATGCTGCCACCTCCCAGATCTGCGCGTGACCTTGGCCGCCACCCACGCATGCGCTCGCGACGCCGACGCCGCCACCCGCGGCACGCAGCTGGCGCAAGAGCCCGATCACGAGCCGCGCGCCGGTCGCACCGACCGGATGTCCGAGTGCGATCGCGCCGCCACGCGGGTTGAGGACTTTGTCGTCTGGAGCGCCGAATGCATCGCTACGTCCGAGCACGTCCCGACAGAACTGCGCTGAATCGAGCGCACGCGTGCACGCGAGCACCTGGCTCGCGAACGCTTCGTTGATCTCCCAGACGCTCAGGTCGTCCTTGGTCACACCGGCAGCATCCGCCGCGAACGGGATCGCATGTGCCGGACCGAGACCCATGCGTTCTGGCGACAGACCGGCGACGTGCGAGGCGCGCATGCGACCGAGCACTTCGAGTCCGCGACGCTGCGCTTCGGCCTCGCTCATGACGAGCAACGCTGCAGCGCCATCGGTCACTGGGCACGCATTGCCGACCGTCACCGTGCCTTCGCGACGATCGAAGAACGGTCGCAGCTTGCCGAGCGCATCGGCGCTCTGGTCATCGCGTGGACCGTCGTCCTCGTGAACCGCTTGCTTCTCCATGTAGATCGGACTGATCTCGCCGGCGAAGTCGCCACGTGCACGTGCCGCCGCCGCGAGCTTGTGCGATCGCAGCGCGAACGCGTCCTGCTCGTTGCGCTCGATGTGCCAATCGGCGGCGAGTGTCTCCGCGGTCTTGCCCATGATCTGTCCGCAGACCGGGTCCGTCAGTCCTTCGACGAGCGCGATGCGAGGCGCGAGCATCGATGGACGGAAGCTCGCGAGGACCTTGGCCTTGGCGCGCTTCGACTTGGCGCGCGACAGCGCTTCGAAGAACGCCGTCATCTTCGTGCCGTAGATCAGGGGGTACGACGACATCGATTCGGTCCCGCCGACGACGTAGATCGTCCCTTCTCCGGCTGCGATGCGTCGCGCGGCGTCGTCGACGGCCTCGAAGCCCGAAGCGCAGTTCCGCTGCACCGTGACCGCAGGCATCGATGCAGGCAGACCCGCGCGCAGCGCGACGACACGTGCGATGTTCGACTCGCGGCTCGTAGGACCGACACAGCCAAATACGAGTTCGTCGACGTCCTTCGGGTCGACCTCATGACGCGCGAGGAGTTCGCGCACGACGTGCGTCGCGAGATCCGTCGCACTCATCGAGCGGAACGCTCGACCGGCCTTGATCCAAGGTGTGCGCAAACCGGCGACGACGACAGCGCGTCGTTCGAGGTCATCGGGAAGGCAGAGCGTCTTGCTCATGCGGGGCTCCTGGTGTCCAAGAATCGTTTCTCCTTGAGCTCGCGTTCCATGCCGACGCGCTCGAGCAGCGCCGGGATCGGCATGAAGCGGAATTCGTTCGGGCGCACTTCGCACGTGCTCTGGATCGAGCTGCGCAGTCGGTCTTCGAGTGCTGCCTCGTTGGTGCCCGGGCGCGCGGCGACGTAGACGATGAGTTCGTCCACCTCGTGCGGGTCGTCGTCCTTCTTGCGCAGGTGCACTTGCCATTCCTCGACCTCGAGGTCGTCGGCGAGCAGACGACCGAGTTCTTCGAGGTCGACGAGTGTGCCCTTGACCTTCTTGAGGCTGACGCTGTGCACACTCGTCGCGCGCGAGAGGCGACTACTGATGCGTGGCAGCGTGCGTCCGCAATACGGGCACGGGCCATCGCGCATGCCGCCTTGGACGAGGTCGCCGGTCCGATAGCGGAACACCGTCGTCCCACGACCTTGCAGCGGTGTATAGACGAGTTCGCCGTCGGCTTCGTCTGGAAGGACTTCGCCGGTGACTGGGTCGATGATCTCGAAGATCCCGAAGTCCGGGAAGACGTGATAGCCGCTCGACGTACCGTCCGGAGTCGGGCATTCGGCGAACGCCATGCGCGCCTCGGTGAAGCCATACGTGCCGAGCACGCGCACGTCGGGCGAGCCGAGTTCTGCACAGAGCGTGCGCAGCTTGAGCTTGAGGCCCGCCGGTACCGCGTCGGCGCCGAGCACGATCGTCTTGAGGCCTTCGATGCGCTGACCGCGCACGCGAGCCTCGCGCAGCATGTGATAGATGTAGCCCGGCACGCCGAGGAGGTTGTGGGGGCGCATGCGGCTGATGCCGCGCAGGTTGCCCTCCGTTCCTGCGACCTTGCCGCCGCCGGTGTGCAGCATGAGGTTACCGACTTCCATCGCACCGAGAGCCACTTGCCAGAAGGCGAGATGCGGCGCGAACGGAAAGACGTTGAGGCCGCGTTCGTCTGGCAAGAACCCGAGGGTCTCGCACAGCCTGAGTCCGGCTTCGGACACGATGTCGAGATCGTGCCTCGAGTAGACGAACGGCACGGGTTGCGCGCTTCGTCCCGTCGTGAACGTCATGAAGATCGGGTAGTACTCGCGCCGCAGATCCGCGCCGACACGCTTCTTTCCGCGCAGCAGTGCTTTGGCGACCAAGCCGAGGCGCTTGCGTCGGGACCAGTGTTGGCCGATGAGTTCCCGCGTAGGTTGCAGGATGAAACGGCGCGGCCGGTCCGGATCGTCGGCGGTCGGCGCGAGGTCGCCCTTCGTCGTGAACGGCACACGCGCGAGATCTTCGACGCGTTGAATACTGCCGTTTCGGATGCCGTGCTCGGCGAACAGAGCGCGATAGAACGGGCTGAACGGTAGCAGGCGCTCTTCGACGAAACGCGCGAGGAGGCGATTCTGCATCGCTTGCCGATCACCGCGGCTTTGATGCTGTATCTCTCGCCAATCCAAGACGTTTCCCCCCTGGCACGCGAATCCGTGAACTCACGCGCGGTGACTTCACTCCTCGGTGCACATATCTGTTGTCGTTCGTACCTACCGACGTGGGGCGCGCGAGTAACAGTCGAGGCCTCGGTCGGTCGATAAAAACGGGATCGGAGGGATCTCCCCTCCGCCTTCTACTCGGGCACTTGCCTGGGAGATTGATCGGCAACGAGCCCGGCCAGCAAAAGAAAAGACTGTTCGACGAAACGTGACCGACGAAGCCGCTCACCAAGCCTCGACAACACCGCACGCAGCGCCGCGCACGATCCTCGTGCTGGGTGGTGGGGGGATGAAGGGCATCGTCCACGTCGGGGTGTTGCGTGCGCTCGACAAGCTCGGGATCCACGTCGACGAGATCGTCGGCACGTCGATCGGTGCGGTCGTCGGCGCGATGCGCGCGTGCGGCTTGTCGATGTCCGAGATGGAGTCGATCGTCTGTGATCTCGATCGGAAAGACTTCTTCCGCATCAAGATCCTCAAGTTCCTCGTCAAGGGCTACCGACACGCCTCGCTCTACAAGGGCGAGATGTTCCGCAAGTTCTTGACCGACAACTTGCCGAAGCGCGAGTTCGACGAACTCGTCGTGCCGTTCTACTGCAACGCGGTGTCGCTCGAGACCGGTGCACAACGCTACTTCGGTGGGCGCGGAAGTCGCGAGATCTCGCTCATCGACGCCGTCTATGCGAGCGCGACGTTGCCAGGCATCTTCGAGCCGCTCGAGTGGAACGGCGAGATGTGGATCGATGGTGGCATCGTCGACGCGCTGCCGTTGCGCTGGGCGCGTGCGCAAAAGCCCGAGCGCATCATCGCCGTCGACTTGTCGGTCCGTGACTACCGCGAGCGGCAGGAATACCGCCGTTCGCTACCGTGGATCTTGTTCCGCGCGTTCGAGCTCGGGCAAGAGGCGCTCGTCGAACACAACCTGCATCAATACGCGGGACCCGACATCGTGCACATCAAGCCGCCGGTCGGGCACCGCGGCATCTTCGACTTCGAAGAGCTCGTCGAACTCATCGAACTCGGCGAACAGGACGCGACCGACGCACTCGTCAGTCACCCGTCGACGCGCGACCTCTGCGATCCCGAGATCCGTCGACACGTCGAGGAGAACCACCGATTGCGCCGCGGCTACGCGACGATCCACATCGATCCCGACAAGTGCAACCGATGTGGCATCTGCACTGTCACGTGTGGAACCGAAGGCTACGCGGCGAACAACGGCGACGTGCTGCACCGAGCGGAGCACGATCGTTGCACGCTGGATGGCGCGTGTGTGCGCAACTGTCCGACGGACGCGATCGACATTCGGTTCCCGTGAGCGGCTGTCGTTACTTCGATGGTGACTTCGGTGATTTCTTCTCGTCGCCCGGTCGTGCGTTCGTGAGCTGACGCATCAGCCTGCGTGCAGCGAAGGCAGCAGGGAACGTCGGATCGAAGATCGTCTTCTCGAGCCCGGTGATCCGGGATCGCAGTTCCTCGGGCTCGAGCAGCGCGCCGAGATCGATCTCTTCACCCGCCATGGCGGTTGCGATGTTCCGGCACATGTCGCTTGGCGCCGCCTCCAGTATCGAGTGAGCACAGAGCGCGACCAAGAGCTCCTCTGCCCACGCCTTCTCGGACCAATCACGATGCTCGCAAAGGAGGAAGACAAGGAGCGGGTGATTCTCGAGTTCCTTCTGCGCCCCGAGACCCTGCATGAGGACCTGGTGACCGACGGCTTTGCGGATGCTCTCGCGGAGCGCGGCCGGGAGTGCTTTGCCAGCTTCGGTGAACAGGACTCGTAGAGCCGCGCGCGCTTCGCCTCGATGTCGGATGACGTCCGCAGGGGACTCGTCTTCGTTTGCTGGCGGCAACGTCCGGTCGGTAGCCATGAGTCTGTCGAGGAGATCGATCGTCTTGCCATCGGATGCCTCTGCGCAGACGTCGACTGCGGCCAGAAGCAGCGACTCGTGGCGCGGCTCCCTCGCGGTCAGACTCGCACGAGCTGCGGCGACTGCTCGTTCGCGTTCGCCCGCCAACAGGAGGCTGCGCATCTCGAGGATTCGCGCGGCGTGGGCGTCTGGCTCGCCTCGTTCGCGGCTCTTGGCGAAGGCCGCTGCGGCATCGCTCATGCGTCCATTGCGCATGAGAAGTGTCCCGTGCTTTCGGTGCAGCTCGGCATGCGGCAGATCTTTGAACGCGAGCGCCTTCTCCCAGGCTTCGAGCGCCGGGCCGTAGTCACCGAGACATTCCAGCGACTGAGCGAGCCCCGCATGGGCATGGTACGTATCGGGCTCGAAAGTCAGCGCTTTCCGAAAATCGTCGCGAGCGGCTCGTGCAGCGCGATTCTCTTCGTCGAGCGTATCGGCTTGGTTGAACTCCACGAGATGGGCCAGCCCACGGTTGTCGTACAGGAAGCGTGAGTCAGGGAACTTCTCGATGCCCTTGTCGCACACCATGACCGCGATCTCGGGGATCTCGGCACGGAGGAAGCGCTCGGAAACGAAGACGTAGTGATCCGTGGTACAGCCGGTGTCCTTATTCAGAAGCGGCGCGAGGAAGGTGTGCAATCGATCCGCGAGTTTGTCCTTTTGGTCGGTCTTGGCTTTCAGGATTTGCTTGATCAACTGATCCGCCTCGATCGACATGTCCTTCGGAGTCTTGACCTGTGCTTGGGCAAGCGCACTCGCGAACATCAAGGCGGCGGCGATCGAGACCAGACTCAGTCGATGGGCGATGGGTAGCATGCGGCGTGTAGATGTTTGGGGCGGCGAGGCGATCCGGAGATTGAAGTCACGGGGCCACAACGTCGGAATGCCCCGCCTCGGTTCACCAGGATCCTACCAGTCTGTGGATCCACTCGAACATGCACCGAGCGCGTGGTCGAGTCATGCGACACTCTGTGAACTTCCGTGGGTCGCCGCTGTCGGCGTCAGGGCAGCCGAATCTCCGCGCGCTGCCCGGTGCGGCCGAGCACGACCTCGAAGTGACTCACACACTCGCGGCCTTCGTCGTCGCGGACGCGGACTTCGTACTTGCCAGGCAGCATGCACTGGTCGTGCTTCATGTCTTCGGTCGGGATCCAGCGATTCCAATAGTGCTCGTAGAGCTTGCCTTCGCGCAGCCACGTGAACTCGAAGTCCGGAAGCTTGCGTGGACTCGGTTTCTTGTAGATGACCTCGACGAGTGCGCCTGACCTGGCCTGGAACTCTCGGCGGAGGGGGCGTCCTGCCTCGACTTCGAAGTCGAAGGTTTGACGCGGGATCTCATTGCCGAGTGCGAGGTGCGCCGAATACCTTCCGGGAGGCAGTTTGCCTTCGAGGATGCCAGGATTCGTACGATTCAAACCGCTCACGGTCCACCCCATGCCGCCAGGGAAGGGCCGTGTCAGCACGCCGAACTCGAGACGCTTCGTGTCGATTCCACTCGGTAGGTGAGCTTGCAGCTCGACGCGTTCGGATGTCGGCATGGCGAACGTGCCGGCATCGACGGCTTGCTTGGCCGCGACGTTCAAGGGCTTGCCCCAGAGCATGGTGCCGTTGCCCCTTGTCTGCTCCGTGCTGTCCTTCGGCTGTGCGACGCACAACACGCGATAGGTCCCGGCTGGTAGACCTTCGATCACGAACGACCCGTCACTCGCCGGCTTGCGCCTCGAAGAGGAACCGCGTTCGGCGACGGCCATCAACGAGACGGATTTCGAAGCGCGGAGCAGGTTCGCGTCGACATGCCCTTGAACCGAAGCATCGAGGGACTGTTCTGCGGTCAGTTCGATGCGCAGCGTCGAGCCGGGTCGCACGCCGTATCGACGCGCTATCACGTGATGCCACGCGTTGCCTTGTGGAGGGAGTACGAGAAGGTCGTACGTCGTGTCATCGAGAGGTTCGACGTGGAATGCGCCACTGACTCCTGTCACGACACGACCTTCGCGCACGCTCGCGCCGCGACCACGAGCAATCACGGTGTATCCCTCGACGGGTGTTCCAGTAGCGTCGACGAGAACGCCATCGATCGCACCACCGGCAGTGAGGCGGAGATCGCGCTCCAAGACCTGTCCATTCTGGCCGTTCAGTTCCACGCGGGTGCGCGTCGTTTCATGATCGCAGGTCAGGATCGCGGTGCCGGCGGGGATGCCTTCGATGGAGTAAGAACCGTCTGCGCGACTGTAGGTGCTGAGCTGAGCCCAATCGATGCGTTGGTCGGCCATGCCTTCGTTCGGAGTGAAGGCGTCACGGAGTTCCAGTCGTTGTCTGGCGAGCGGCGCGCCCGCGGCATCCAGGACGTGGCCGCGGATCGTGAATCCTCGCGCGAGGCGAATGCGCACCGGTTGAGGCATGGTGGTGCGCAATCGCGCGCGCGCTACGGAGAATCCTGCGGCTCGAGCCCACACGGTATGTTCCGCATCGCGTGCGAGAAGCAGCGGCAAGGTGAAGCGTCCTTCATCGTCGCAGAGCTCCTCACCGCAAATCGGGTCTTGAGCCGGACCGATGGATGCGGCGTGCGCCACATAGCCAGTGAAGACTCTTGCCCCAGGCACTGGGCGGTCGTCTTCATCGACGACGATGCCACGAATCGATTGTCCTCCTGGGCGTACGACGAGTCGCAACTCGATAGGCTCGTCCGTTTTCGGCGACGATCGTGACTCGCTTTCTCGTACGGCCTCGCCCATGGACTTTGTGATCCGAGAGGTAGGGCTCTGTTGGAAGCCTTCCTTCCGCGCTGCGATCGTGCGACCCGGTTCGACGTGGTCGAGTTCGAATCGACCCTTGTCGTCGCTCTCCGTCACCACTCGGCCGATGTTCCAATTGAGTGACAGGAGGATTTCGGCGCCGCCCACGGGATTCCCCGTTTCGTCGACGACGATTCCTCGAACCGAGGTCCCTTCCGGCAGTCGGAACTCGGCGGTCTGCTCGCGCCCATCGACGATCTTCGTTCGAACGACACCGCCACGGTACGACTGGAGTAGCGCATCGCCCGGGCGCGGTTCGACGAAGCGTGCGATTCCCGAAGCATCGCTGATCGCGACTCGTTCGTGGAACGCGCTGAGCCCCGTTCGCAAGCGCATGCGGACGCCCGGCGCCGGTGTTCCGTCCGGCCACTGCACCGAGACGACGAGCGTCGTCGTCGTGGCCACTTCCTGACGCGTCGTCTCGGGCTCGGCAGGACTCGGGGGCGCATCGACCGGGACGACGTTCGTCTCCGCGACGCTCGTCTTCGTGTCGTTCGCATCCGGCAGTCCCGTTGCCGGTGCTCGTGGATCGGAGACTACCCAGTAGGCGAGCCACGACACGACGAGAAGGGCTGCAGCGATGACGATGGTTTTCTTCATGAGGACACTCGTCGCAAGGGATGCGCTCGCGGGCGTCGCCACACCTTTGGCGACGAGGCTCGCGGAATGTGCGAGGACGCCCGCGCGCACCTGGCTCAGGCCCGGTGTGGCGAGCGCCAAGAGAGCTGGCAACGCGAGCCCGGTCGGCAGCGCCGCACGAAGGAGCTCGCGGCCGCGGGCGAGTTGCGAACGCACGGTGCCCGGTGCTCGGCCGAGCACGTGCGCGATCTGCCGTGGTTCGTTCTCGGCCAGCACATGCAGCCGCATCGTTTCGCGATACGGCTCGGGAAGGGTGTCGATCGCACGCTCGACGACCGCACGCGTTTCCGCGTCCATTGCTTCGATCGAGGCATCGGGTGCCGTGATCGGACGGCGGAGCGCGTCTGCTTGCTCATGCGTCAGTCGCGACGGATCGAAGCTCCGGCGACGACGCGCGAGGTTGTAGAGGATGCCGAGGAGCCACGCGTCGACGCGGCCGCGATCTTCGTAGGCGTCCGCCTTCTCGATGGCCAAGACGAAGGTCTCTTGCACGAGGTCCTCGGCGCTCGCGAGATCCGCCGACAAGTGCGCTGCGACGCGGAAGAGCGTCGGCGCGGTGCTGTCGAACAGCGCCGCCAGCGGCTCCGGCGCGCGCGTCTTGCGGTAGCGCCGGAAGTGGTCATCGCTCGTTGCAGCCATCGCTATCAATCCCCGGGAACGAGCACTGCGTTGCACCAATCTCGGAAAAACCGACAACCGACGAGACGCTATCGGCATGCCACAAGGCGTGCACTGCCTGTGGCGGGTGCGGCCGCCGCTTTCAGCGCTTCTGCTTCTTCTCGCCGAGTTCCACGACAAGTCGGTGCATCGGCTCGTTCCGGGCGAGGACGTCGTCCATCGTCAACGTCGCCTGGCCACGCACCGAGTCGTGTCCGGCCGCGACGATGAACGTCTGTCCCTGCCAAGGAATCAGTCGCGCACGCAAGATTCCGCTGGCGTCGGTCGTGCCCGTCATGGCGCGAGCGTTCCACATCGACGCGAGGCGGAAGAACGAGTTCATACCCGTCCAGGTCTCGGTGGTGACGAAGCAGGGTATATCGCCTACGGCGTCCCCACTCGCGTCTTGGACGACGATCTCGAGGTCTTGGAACGCGCGCAGTTTCAGATCGCTGCCGCTACTCGCTTCGGCGAGGTGCGACCAACCCTGCTCTTCGAGCGTCGCGATCGCGTGGAACGTCGTGTCGGGCGTCGCCGTCGTCAGCATGTGCACCTGCCCACGCCGATCGCTGTAGTGCGCGAGGTAGGGACGATGTCCCGTGGCGCCAGCTTCGAGCGTGGCGACGAAGGCGCCGGCAACGGGCGACGCACTCGCAGTCAACACGCGCAGTTCGCGTGGGTTCAGGCCTGCGAGGTCCAGCTTCGCGGAATCGGCGACGGTCGCGCTCACGTCGATGTCGATGTGATGGATGCCGAGCGCCAAGGTGTCGATGTCGTAGTGCGCGTCGACCATCGCGCGCGTCTTCGGATCGAGGATCAGAGCGTGCGCCCCGGTTTCGAGCTCGTCGAACACGTACTCTCCCTCCGCCGTCGCTCGAACCACGGAGGTCTGGAGCGGACTGTTCATGAACGCCGTCAGATCGCGTTGTTGAATTCGAAGGTTGGGATACTCGAGCCGGACGAAGCGAGCCTCTTCGATGTCGCGCTGGCCGAGACAGACGCGGAGTTTCTTGGCCTCGACGCGCGGCATCACGACATCGGGCAGGGGGCCATCCGAGGGGTCATGCGAGAACGCGATGAACGTCGGTGCGAATCCGCGTGCCGTGACGCAGGTCATCGACGTCGTAGGGACGTGGAACAGGGCGGTTCCATCCTTGTCGGATTTGGCGACCGGCCAAACCTTCCTCTCCTGTTGGCGCAAGTCGATCGCACACTCGCGCCGCTCACCGATGCCGCGCTGCACGAACTGCGCATGCACGGTGGCTCCCGAAATCGGCTTCCCCGCTACGTCGACGATGCGCACGCGCACCTCGGTGCCGGGATCGATGGTCCACGTCATCGACTCTTCGCCTTGTCCCTTTGCGAGTGCATCGGGTTTCCACTCGATCATGCCGATGAGGAAGCCCTCGCGGGACTCGCACTCCACGCGGCAGCGACATCGCGGGAGGATCGGTAGGTGCAACCGACCGTCTTCGTAGGAGAGATCGATCGAGCGGAAGTTCCGAATGAGCGGCACGCAGCGAAACGTCAGGACATCGCTGGCGAGCCGAGCGGGTACGACGACGCGGCACACCGTCTCGCGCGCATCCGGCTGACCGACGAGCGCGTCTCGTGACCGGAGTCCAGCGCACACGTCTTCGAGGACCGCACTGCTGAGTCGTCGAGTCTCGTCGACTGCCCAAGCGCTGTAGAGGCGACCGGGAAGCAGCTCCGCGCGATAGACACCGCGCTCGTCACTCGTGACTCGGACCTCGTCGACATCGCTCGGGAGCTGAGCGTCCGTTTCGACGCGTCCCCAGACGTTGGAGATCAGGACCACCTTGGCGCCAGCCCACGGCGTGCCATCGCCTAGCTGACAACGTCCACGGAACTCGGAACGAGCCTGTTCGGCAGCCCGCGTCTCACGCAGCGGAACCACGGCGGCGAGAACGGCGAGTCCGAGCGTGCGGAGGAACAACTTCGACATGGAGCCACCGATGGAGGTTGTCGTCGGGCCTTCGAGCTGGCCCACACTCTACCCGCGATCGCAGCGTGGGCCCGCGATGCAGTGCTCGAGTTCTCTCGCGGCGAAGACCGCACCGCGCTTCGCCGCTTTGAAGAGCGTGGCCTCATTCGGATGACCGAGACGCGAAGCGAAGCCATCCAGGCACTCGTCGATGACTTCGAGCGTGCCCTTCGCGAGTCGAGCCTTCAAGACACCGTGGCCCTTGCCGGTACGCGCTCGGAGGCCAGGAAGCTCAACCGCGAAGTGCAGCTTCGAAGGAAGGCCCGCGGCGAACTCGGGGAAGAGCGGCTCGTCTTTGGCGAAGAGTCCTTCCACGAGGGCGATCGCATCCTGTTTCGAAAGAACTCAAAGCGCCTTCAAGTCTTAAACGGCGACCGAGGCACCGTGGTGGGACTCACGGCTTCCTCGATGACGGTGCGCCTCGATTCGGGAGACCGGGTCAGTATCGACGTTCGGGACCACGATCTCGTCAAGCCGCATCTTGGCTACGCCGCAACGACCCACTCGATGCAAGGAGCGACCGTCGAGCGGTGCTTTGTGCTTTGCGGTGGCAGCATGCAAGACCGGGAAGCCACGTACGTACAAGCAAGTCGTGCTCGCGAAGAGACGCGGCTTTACGTGGACCGGGTGAGTGCCGGAGAGGAGTTCTCGGGTCTTGTGCGTTCGATGGAGCGCTCGCGAGCGAAAGACCTTGCGGTGGACCTCGAGGATGCGCTTGTTGGAGCGGCGGAAGGTGGCGCCCATCCAGGCGGTGGTGGCCAGGAGCTTTGCGTTGCATGAAGACCGGACTGCTCCTTGCCATGCTTGCTCTCTTTGTCTGGGTCACCTTCCGCCGGAAAGACACGGAGCGCCGCGGGCGGAGCCTGCTCTCGAGACGCGAGGCCGAGCAACACGAAGCGCAGAGTGAGCGGGCGCACCCCGAGAGCCAGATCACCTGGGGCGGCGTACGGCTTCCTCGCTCTGCCGAGACGAGTCACTTTCTCGTGGTCGGAACGACTGGGAGCGGGAAGTCTTTGACCTTAGGTCAGCTCATGACGCAGGCCCTTTCAGGGGCTCGAGTGGGGAGCGATACGCGAGCGCTCGTCTACGACCCGAAGCAAGAAGTGCTGCCCTTCCTTGCTGGGCTCGAACTCGAGGTCCCGGTTGTGACGCTCAACGCCTTCGACCAGCGGGCTGCGGAATGGGACATGAGTGCCGATGTGACGAGTCCTGCGACCGCGCTCCAGATTGCGTCGGCGTTTCTTCCGGAAGAAGGCGGGAGTTCCAACCGGTACTTCTCCGACACGGCTCGTGATTTGATGACAGGTGTCCTGGTTTCGTTCATCCAGAGTGGCGAGGTCTGGGGGCTTCGCGATCTCGTCCTCACGATGCGGAGCAGGGCGCGGCTTGAAGAAGTGCTCTCTCGAACCGATGCCGGGCGGGATCTCCTCCAGATGCACGCCGGGGATTCGAGGGCCTTCCACAACGTGCTTTCGACGGCCCGGTCTCGGCTTGCGCCGTTTGAGCCCGTGGCTGCTGCCTGGTCCAGGGCGAAGCGCCGGGTGAGTCTTCGCGACTGGGTCCGAGGCGAGATGGTGCTTGTGTTGGGGAACGACGATTCGATTCGAACGGCGATGGATGCCATCAACCAGGTGCTCTTTCAGCGGGCAACGGAGCTTGTCCTTCGAGAGCCCAACTCGTGGACCCGAAGGACGTGGTTCTTTCTCGATGAGGTGCGGGAAGCAGGGAAGCTCGGAGCGCTTCCGCGGCTTCTCAACAAGGGCCGGAGCAAGGGGGCGTGTGTGGCGCTCGGCTTTCAGGACATCCACGGCATGAAGTCGGTCTACGGGACCGAAGTGGCGCTCGAGCTGGTCGGGCAGTGCTCGAACAAGGTGCTGCTTCGGATGGAGTCGGCAGAGACCGCGAAGTGGGCGGCGTCGACCGTGGGGCAGTACGAAGAGATCCAGGTGCTGGAGAGCCGTTCGCGGGACGCGGTGGATCTGACTCGCGGGCAGACAACGAGAAGCGAGCAGCGCGTGACGCGAGATGTCGTGATGCCGAGTGAGTTTCTCGGCATTCAGCCGACGAGCTGGCGGAACGGGCTTACGGGCTACTACCTGACGCCGTTCGTGGGGGTGTATCGGCGAACGCTCCCGCTTGCGCACTTTGTGGGGAGTGGGAGCGGGGAGCGCGGGTCTCCTACGCCGGACTTCTTGGAGCGGCCAGAATCCGACCAGTACTTGGAGCCGTGGACCAGGCGGGATCTCGAACGGCTGAAGCTCCGTTCGTCGCTCTTACAAGAAGAGCAGTCGGCGGTGCAGGAGCCGAGTGCGCTCGAGCTGATTGCGGCACGGAACCGGAGTGCTGCGTGATGCGGCGGAGGAGGAGGCAGCGAGCCCGGTTTGCTCGGAAGCTCTATCTCTGTTCTGCAGGCGAGATGCGCTTCCTGCGCGAACTCGAGGCCGCGGTTCCCGAGTATCAGGTCGTCATGAAGGTCCGTGCTGCGGCACTGCTTCGACCGGTAGGCGGGAGCGAGTTCGAGCGAGAGTGTCTGCTCCGGAAGGTCTCGCAGAAGGAGTTCGATTTCGTTCTCGTGAAGCAGAGCTTTGCTGCGTGCGCCATCGAACTCGATGACCGGACGCATGAGCGTTCCGATCGACGGAGGAGAGATCGGCAGCTCGAGGGCTTCTGTGAGAGTGCCGGGTTGCCGCTCGTCCGATTTCGGGTCGTTCGAGCGTACGACCGCCTCTCGATTCGAGAGGCTGTGCTGTTGGCAATCGACAAAGATCGCGTCGCCCGACAGATGCGCCGAAATGACGGAACCGGAGTGCTACGTGATGCTCCGGACGGGGAGGCAGCGGTCCCGGGGTACTCAAGAAGGTCGGGTCCCGTGATTCTGAGCAAGTGCGAGTGGGACCTGCGACCCAGCGAAGCGTTTGCAGGTGGGATTGAGCTGAGTCGAGCAGCGTCAGTGCTTCGCAAGTGTCGTTGAGGCGGGTGATTCGCGGCCACCGCAGGTTCACGGGGAATGGGCCCGGCGCCTGGTGACGCACACCGCGCCTCAAGAGCGGGCATAATGCCTGAGGGGGCAAGCCTGCCTCGACTTGGATTTCCTCCTGTGCGCAAAGTCCGACAAGTCACTGTGCGACAAAACGCTTCATAAAGTTCCGCCACGCAGTTGTTGCATTCTGTGCGATGGCTACGATTGGTCTCACCACCACTTCAAGTAGCAGGAGGACAGAGATGAACCGTGTTTGTCGCGTCTTGACGATGCTCGTAGTTCCCATGACGTTCATCGGATCTTTGCTGGCCCAGGAAGGTCCTGAGACGGGCCGAGTGATCCATCTTTGGGTAGATCCGCACTACGGCAATGACACATTAGCTGCGAGCAATGCGCTCGATAGCAATCCGTCGTGCAGCGGCGGTGCGAACGGCTGTATCAGCGGTGAGTGCCTGCCAAACGACGTAACGGACCCACACCAGCCGGGTGAGGTGCTGTTGCATGCACCTTGGGCATTTCGAACCGTCACTGCCGCTATCGCATACATACCGACTCTGCCAGTCACAAGTTCCTTGACTGGTGCCCGCTGGGACTATGCGGTCATTCACTGTTTGCCCGGCTTATACGCAGCGCGTAGCCAGCAGGGAAATTCCGGCGGCCTAGTCTACGACACTGCGACTGATCAATATTATCACCGAAGCAATGGCCAAGTAGCGAATGGCGAGACGTTTCCCATTCGCATTCCGGACCGCGTTTCGATACAAGGCGCGTCGGCTTTGAATACAGTATTTTTCGGCAACTATGTTACCACTATTCCTCCGATTGCAGATGTCCATTGTTTCCAATATGGCACGCCCGGCGCAAAGCCATCGACTGGGTATGGAAGCTTTATCAATTCGGTGGCAATATGTGGCTTTCGCTGGGGTGGGTTTTCCATGACCGCCAACCGTGTTGGGTGCGCTGTATACATGGGACGCGACGTGGAAACGCAGCCGACGATTTCCAACAACTTTATTTACTGCAATGAGGTCGGCATTGTGATGGATGCGCCATACCAGGACGGCACGATTACGGATTGGCACAAACCGGTAATCGTAAATAATACGATTGCATGGAATCGCTGCGGGGTGTGGAACGGCATGTCAGAGGCGACGGGAACCTCATACGGTCGAGGAGCGCCAGTCCAGTTCAATAATATTATTGACTGCTCCCCACCGTTTCCGGTGGCGACCGATATCGTTTCGCGCAATACCAATATTGTATCCAACGTGATGGCATTTGGCACGACATGCTTCGAAGGTATGGTTGCCGGAGATCTTCTGATTGCGACCACCGGTGGGACGTCACCGGCAACCAACCAGAACTTCAACGCCTATCAAGGGCCTGGGCGTTATAATACGGGTGTGGGCATCGGATCTCTGCCTGCTACGTATCGGCGGCCTGGGTCTGTTGCGCCTCCCGCGCCAACAATAGACATCACTAATCACGCCGGTGATGGTCAGCCGCCAGTAGGTGTGATACCTCGCGGCCTGGTCTTTCTTCGTGATGCGATGTTTGCATATTCTCAATATTACTCCGCAGGCTCGACTGCGTTCGATCGGTCCCCTCATGACTGGAGACTAAGTCCATCTGTCGCGACGAGTAGTCAGACACCGGCTCAAGGTGGTCGGAATTACCTGATCGATCGAGGATGGTGCCCAAATGCGGCGGGTACGTGGGCGTTCCCTGTCACCATGCAGAATGGGAGTGTGCTACTCGATGCTCCTGGCTCGATTCTATCAACGGCAGGATTCCCGCATGACCTCTGGCGATACGACGCTGAGGGATTCGGAAATCCCCGGATTCACGATCATCCAGCATATCCGAGTGTTTCTATTGGTGGGGTGCCAAGTGGGCCGATTGATATTGGCGCTGATGAATGTGGGGAGTCCATTGTTGGCGGGTATCGCATGATGACCAAGCGGTTCATGACCCTTAGCGCTAGCGATCAGACTTTCCAGCCGAACGGTCTATCGAGCATGGACAATAAGTACTACTTCCGGTTCGGGCTTCCGGCAGCGAGTACTCCAGCTGCGCCAGTTCTTAGTCACACATTGCGGCCTAGGTACTCCCCAATAAGTAACAGCCCGCTTGTGCTCTGGGAGGTTCCCGGCTATGACTTCCGGTGGTATTCCACGGGATGGTGGTATGCTGCTACGATGGTCGACACAGTTCCACATTTGCTGCCTGATATCCATCCGTACTGGATTGGTCCATTGGCCGGAGCGGCGTCAAATCCGATATGGCAGGCAGACCGGACTTCGCCAACGACTTGCGGATCTCCGTTATATAATCCACTTCTTTTCATTGATCCTTCCGAGTCGGTCATTAATCCGACAGGAACCCATTTGCCATATGGGCTGTACTTGTGGCTGCAAAATGCAATCGCAAACGCGCAGCCTCAGGATTTGTACGGGGGAACGCATTTCAGTGTCACGAAGCCTTTCGTCACGACTAGTTTTGATGACTGGATGCGCCCAAGAGACACTCCCACTTCGACCGGGTATTACGATACCTTCGTTCAGACAAGCTCTGCGATGAGGCGATACTCGTGCGAGCACCAATTTGCTCCATGGTCTGGTACGGCTGCTGCACGTAACCTGCAGTCCTTCACCGTCTACACGAGGGCGCAATGAGTATTATTATGAAGCTGCTATGCTGCGCGGTATTTGGCTTAGCGGCAGCGGTGGAGTGTGTCGGTCAGGATTTGGAATGGCGCAGCTTGCGTCAGTTTTGGAGACACGGGGGCGATGGTCCCGCTGTTGCGTGGGACGAGTCGTCACAATCCACGATCATCTTCGGCGATGGCGAACTCCAACAACCATCGGGCTTTGGACAACAGACGTTTGAGTATCGCGATGATGGTCTGCATCTATTGCGTCCGCTCTCGAGTCCTCCGGCCCGTGGTGGAGCGCGGATGGCTTTTGACCCTATTTCGAAGCAGCTTATCCTTTTTGGGGGAGGCATCTGGAATGTAGACTTCAACGATACGTGGGCCTGGGATGGTCAAACGTGGAAGCAGTTGTTCCCTCAAGCAGCGCCTTCGCCGCGACGTTATTTCGCGATGGGGGTCGACAAATCGAGTGGGAAGATTCTCTTGTTTGGCGGTGCCGCAACTGCAAACGGGGGGATCGCAGCGACATACAGTGACACTTGGGAGTGGACAGGTGCAAACTGGGTGCAGCTTCTCCCTACTACGGTTCCAGGTCGTCGACTGAATGCGAGTTTGGCCTGGGATAGCTCGATTGGCGCATTGTGCATGTATGGTGGCAGCGCCAACGGGTGGTTTGGTCTATACCCAGGCGAATGCTGGGTGTGGCGCAGTGGTAATTGGCAGTTGGGGCCAAAGACGCCATTTGTGGGCGTCGGGGCTGTTCTGCGCAGTCCAAAGCAGGTTACCCACAATGTGTTTCTGGCAGATGATGGTGTTGCCACGAATTGGTGGGAAGGGAGTGTTGTGCATGGCTGGCATATTTCACGCGACATGGGGAAGCGCTACCTGAGCCCGTTGGCTTATTATGACAATATGCGATCGCGCCTTGTAGCGGCTGTGCAGAAAGGTGCCTCTTTGGATTTCAAAGAGTGGGACGGAAAGTTGTGGTCGCACGTTCCAGGATTCCTTTTTGCTACACCTAATTCCCGAGGCTGGCACTATAGTGGCAAGAGCGATGCTATTCGGGGCTTCGATGCGGCAACGTCAGGGGCTGGTGTAATGCGAGTTGTTGAGTTGCGTGGGCACAATGTTGCGGAGGCATTCAGGTATGATGCTGTAGGGGACGGCACGTTGTATGCATATATGGACGACGTGGACATGTGTTTGTCAATACGCTTCGAGCGGTATATAGGATGGAGAACGTGGCTATGGAGTCCACGGGCAGGGTTTGTTCGAGATAATAGGAAAGAAATCGATCCTGCAAGCCCGCTTGTCTACGACAGTGGACGCAAGTGCGTCGTTATGTACGGCGGAAACGGTGTGACTTGGGAGTGGCGGCAAGCAACGGGTTGGCAAGCTGTGTCTACCGTGCACTTCCCGTCACGAGTAACCAATGTGACTGCTGCATATGATATTGCGCGTAAGCGAGTTGTTGCATTCGAGACACCAGCACGTAATCAGCAAACCGTTTGGGAATATGATGGTATCGATTGGCGTGACGTGACGCCAGCAGTAAACCCGCCATGGCGAGAAGGTGGTGAGCTAGTCTATGCGCCTGCTTTTGGTGGCGTTGTTCTTGTGGGGGGTGTAGACGCACTTACGCCCGTATATTACAGTGATGTGTGGGTGTGGTCAGGAGTCGCGTGGAGGCGACTGCGAGCGAACACTGGCGATCCGGCGTGTTGGGGTGTGCACTTCAACCCTGTCTATGACGGAGCGCGTGAGAGGCTTGTTCTAATCACTGATGCTGGGGTGACCTATAGCAGCCAGATGTGGGAGTTGCGGGACGTGAAGATGCGCTTGACGCAGCCGCTCCCGAGGATTGGAGAGAAGATGCAGGCTAGGTTCAGTGGTTTACCTCCGGGTGGCGTTCTCGTGTTGGGGATGTCGCTCGGTGAGGCTCCTGGAGTCGTAATCGGCAATAGTAAGCATGGCCCGTGGCCGCTTCGAATGCCGTTGGCTGATGACCCCGTGTTTCGTGCAAGTTTAGGGCTCGGGTTGCTCGCTGTTGCTGACCAACAAGGGTCTGCGACGATACCGCTACAGATTCCCGCCATGAATGAGCTGCGAGGGTTACGCTTGTTCTTCGGTGCTGTGTGCATTAGTGCTGCAGGGATGTCAGTTACAAATGGTGAATACGCCGATATCCGATGAAGCGCTATCTTGGCCTAGCGCTCGCAGTGTGCGTGTTGGGCGTTATTACCTATGTGATTGTCGGTCGCTTCGTGTCCGGCAGGCACAGTGTGGTGCGCAGTTTGGATGACAAAGCAGAGGCGTCTAGTCAGGCCGCTGTCAAGGGAGACGAGATTGTTGGCGATGAACGCGATGCGCGTTCGCAGCAGGTTCTGCAGGCGACGTTACACGTGCGTGTCATTGCGGATGAAGATGTTGAGCAAGTGGACGTCTTTGTCGCTGCTTCTGCGCGAGTTCCGAGCGCGTGCTTGATTGACGAGTCGAGTCGCGACAAGACAACGATTGTCGACGCGGCGGAATGTGAAGTGTATGTCCGGCGCGACTGTTGGACTATTGTGACAGCTGTAGCTAATGATGGACGTAGAGGGACATGCTGTGTTGCTCCCATTGGCGCGAAGAGTGCGGCGAGTTGCGTAGTGCAGCTCTTCCGCCCTGATTCGGATGCGACAACGATCCACATCTTTGCAGTGGATGCTTTGCGAGGCGAGCCTGCGAGTAACGTGAAAGTCCATGTTGTCCAGCTGGACCGGAGCCGTCCTGTCTGGCAGCGATATTGGACGTGTAACGAGTCTGGTTACGTTGAGGCGAGCGGTGTTCCGGCGGGTCTTGTCAGTGTTTATGTCGACGGCGCGAGTGCGGAGTCGGAGCCCCCGTACAGCATGCAGTTGCGCACAGGGAACGGTGTTCCCGAGGGTTGGACAACAGTAGCAGTGCCAGAAGATGCTGGCGAGCTATCGCTCATGCTAAAATGCGATACGGCCCCTCGAAAGAGCCTCGCGAGCATGGTCGTATTGCAGCGTCGGTCCGGGCGACCTGGTGCCCTTATTCCGACGCGGCGGCGGTTGGTGGCAGGGGATAACCACTTTGTTCTACATTTGCCGCAGGACACGTATCGCATTAAGATTATGCCGGACGGAGATTGGATTGTTCTTGCCGATGATGTCGAAGTCGTCGCGGGACGAAAGGCGAGTGCTGTTGTGGCGGCTTTTCCGAACCAAAATGTATCAAGAGTCCATTTGAATGGGATTACGAAGTACGACGGTCCATTCCATGTGTATGCAGAGATGAAAGCCGGTGAGCAATGGCCAGGTGTTGGTAATCCGTTGCATGTCGGTGCGTACCGGTGGTTTGATACGGTCGCAAAAGTGCGATTGCCGTTAAGCATAGGTAGGCTGATTGTAGTGGGGCGCGGAAGGTGTTGGGAGAGTGTGGGGCCTGTATCGGGGACCTACGCGTCAAATGAGGTAGGCCTGCGAGAGGCGGTAGTGGTGGAGATTGTGAAAGTGTTGCCAGAGCGGGGCGATGTCGATGTTGAGCCGTCGTGGCATATCGCGGATTCCGCTGGACGTGCCTTTGATGTTGTGCCGACAGTTTCGCTTTTGACGGTGGATGGGTTGTCGGTGAGATGTTGCAGTGCGAGATGCGTAGTTGCTCAAGGTGCGCTTGAGATTGGCGTCGGCACAAGTCGTGTACTGAGAAGAGTTAGAGACGCATTTGAGCGGGTAATGCTGTAGGTATGCTGGCAGTTGCGAAGTAGCAGCAAGGTCTGAATGCGGTGATACAGGGCTTTCGCCGTCAGAGCTGAGCGAGGAGTCGCAGAGGCGCTTCAGGAGTAGTGCGACCCGGCGCGTCATTTGCCCTGCATGTTGACGCGAATGCGTTCCACGAGATTCCTGCGGACCTTACGCTGATTGCGATTATACCGTTCGGTGGTGCGTGTCGAGCTGTGCCCGACGAGATGCGCGACATCTGCGACATCGACACCTTGTCCAAGAAGGTCGGTGACGACCATGACGCGAAACGAGTGCGGAGAGTAGCCCGCGCTGTGGACGGTGCGTTTGCTGCCACCTGAGTAGGTGCGTGTCGCCTTCACACTGAACCCCGCATCGGTGAGCCGACGCTTCAGCATCCGTAAGCGCCGGTGAATCCCCACCTCTGCGCGCGCCGTGTTGCGGTGCAATCGCGGATGGAAAACGACACGACGCGACGCCCAGTCCTTCGTTACCTGCACATCCCCCGTGAGCGCGATCAGCTGACGTGGCGCGAGCGTCCGAGCTGAGCGATATCCTGATCGCGATGACTTCAGTGGTGGCAGCGCAAGCTGCGGAGGAAGCTGCGGACGCGCCTGTCGAGATCCTGGTGCGCGTTGCAGAGCCGGATGCGTTCTTTCGACGATTGAGGTTGGCGATCTTCGCGTTCGACCGCCAACGGTTTCGATGCGCAAGAGCTGCGTCGCCTCCTGGAAGCTCTTTTCGTGCTGACACCGCCGCTCCTCGCATGGGTGTTCGTTGCGCGAGACGCCGTCGACTTTCGAAAGTCACACGACGGCCTGTTCGGGATCGTGTCCACGTCTTGCAGTAATGCGGATCCGATGAACGGGCACCCAGATGTCTTCTTCAACAAGCGCCGGATCGCGTCAAGATTCAAGGATCGTCACGACTGTGGCTGATGCACCAGTTGACCTCGAGCACGGCGTCTTCGAGCCTGCTGCACACTCTGGACTGGTGACTCCGTCGGCGTGGAGATCGACATGGCGCGCTTGCAGATGCTGCTGCAAGGAATCGACCTCGAAAGTCCAAGATCTGCCACCGTTTCGCGGCGCGCGCGCACGTAGAGAACGGATGACGAGGAGGACGTCGAGGGCGACCGTGTCGAGCGATCTGAACGAAGCAGCTGCAGCGAGATCGCATCGCCGATCTCGAAGCGGAGAATGCGAGGCTGAAAGAAGCCGCGAAGGCGCTCGAGTGGCGTGTCCTTCGTCTCGGAGCACGAGCTCAAGAAGCGCCTTGCTCGACGAACGAGCAACAACGCGGCGCAAGTCGAAGACGGATACAGTTTCTTCGATTTCCCGTCCATGAGCTTGCGGAGAAAGCCAAGGCCGAACTCGAGGCGACGATCGACGAGGCGAGCGATGAGTCCTTCGGCGAAAGACGCGCGCCCCAAGCGCAAGCCGGCGCGTTAGAAGCTGCCGGGTGACCTGCCGCGCATCGAGACGAGCGACGAACTGAGATCAACGTGTGGCATCGCGATTGCGGCACGCCGATACAGAGATCGCGGCGATCCACAGCGAAGAGCTGGGTCGCATCGGAGTTTCTTCGTGCACGAATTCACGCGCCAGCGCCGCGTGCAACCGATGCGATGCAGGAGTCTTGTTGCTCCAGGTCCCGAGCGCGCTTCCGAAGTCGATGGCAGGCCCGGAGCTTGCCTGCTTAACCTCGCCTGAAAGCATGACAAGCATCTTCCGCAGCACTACCGCATCGAAGATCCGCGCGCGAAGGCGCGCCTGCGTCTCGCGCATCGTTGTGCAACTGGACTGCACGATGGTGCTGAACTTCGAGCCATCCCCGGATCAACTTCGCGAGATCCTGCAGTCGGGCTACATCCAGACCGACGACACCTCGAAGCTGATCCAACGAAGCAAGCGCGACTATGGCACGCGATACGGAAGGTCAGCGTGGGAAAAGCACGTGCCCCTGACGGAAAGACCTTGGTCTGACTTCACCGAGACCTGTGGAGCGACATGGGCCACTGGCCGCATCGCTGAAAGAGTATTCGTCACGTGCAGTGCCGACGCCTACTCTCGCTGGGCTACGACGAACCTTCTTCCGGCGTGACGAGACATTCACGAACTCGCCTGTTGGCGCACACGCGGCTATTACCGATGCGCGACACGACCCCCTACCCAAAAGCCGCACTCGCGATCGCGAGTACCGGGAAGCTCTACAAGATCGAGAAGGACGCGAAGACCGACGGCGTCACAGGCGACGCGCTCCGCGACTTACGTCAAGAGCGTGCGCCACCGATTCTCGCCAGCTTCAAAGCCTGGCTCGAAGCAGAGTTTCCGCGAGCCCCGACGAAGAGCCCGATTCACATCGCGATCTGGGCATGCCCCAATCAATGGAGGCGCTTCGGCCGTTACACGACGAGGAGCTTTCGAGATCGACAACAACCGCGCCGAGTTTATGCTGCCCGTGGCTGTTGGACGGAAGAATGATCTCTTCGTCTTCAGCGAACGCACGGGGAAGACCGCAACCGTCGTCATGAGTCTCGTCGAAAGCTGCAAGGCGATCGGACTCGACCCAATGACGTATCTCAACGACGTGCTCCAGGAGATGCGGCAGAATCCGGATCCCGTAGTCGCCGATCTCACGCCTTGGGCGTGGAAGGCGCAGCACGATCAGGTCGAGGAACGCAAGCGGCAACGCAAGAGTGCGCAAGCGCAGCTCGCGGCGGCGGTCATCGCAAGCATGCAGCGATAAGAGCGCCGACGCTTGCTAATCACTGCACGGAGACAGAAGCGGCCGGGGCCGTGCAGATTGCCGAGCGCTTACCAGCATCCGGCGCATATCGTCCGGCTTGAGGTAGCCTGAGGCTTCCTGGACGACTAAGCCATCGCTGTCGGTGACGTCTGGCTGGTATCCCCGAAACTCTCCCGTCTTGCCTGCGATGGAGCGGAAGACGTGCTCGTCTCCAGGCGCATCCATGAGCCCTGCGGTCTCGAGGTAGTCAAGAAGGAAGCGCTCGAGGTCGTGCCGGACCGGGATGACACGACGCCTTGCGTTCTTCTCGTCGAGTTCGAGGACCCACTGACCGTCGTGGAACTGGATGTTCTTCCGCCGGAGCTTCGCGATGGCCCCAATCCGAGCCCCGGTCGCAGCCCAAGACGCAAGAACCGCACGGTCGCGCTTCCCCACGAGAGTCGACGGGTCGAGGGCTCCGAGGAGCTTCTCGACTTCCTTGCGCGGGAACTCCCGGGTCTTGCCTTCATCGCCTTCGGCCTCACGCGGGTTCTTCGTGCTCGAGGCCGGATTGAGCAGGCAGTAGTGCCGCTGCACCAGGACATCGAAGAAGCGCCGGAGTGCTGTCAGCATCTGCTTCTTGTTCGACGTCGAGCCGTTCAGGCGGTCCCGGTAGACACCGACCACGAGCGGCGTGATGGCGTTCAGCTCGAGCCCTTGCTTGTCGCACCAGGCGAGGAACTTGTCGATCTGCCGCTTGTAGGCACGCCGCGTGTGGGGGTTCGGGAACTCACCGATGAGGAAGCTCGCGTAGCAACTCGAAGCGTTCGCTCTCGCCACGAGAGCGGGCACCACGAAGTCACGGGAGAGTTCCGGGAGCACCTGGGTCTCCTGGATCCGAACCAACTCCTTGCCGCGCCGCTGCTCGTCAGGTCCCTCGAGCCCTCGGTTCCCGTCGTTCTGCCTGCCGTCATCCATCCCGATTCCTCCCGCCTCGAGGCTGTTTCCGAGCCGGTCCCCCACCTGGCTCGAGCGCCATCATAGACCCGGATAATGTCCTGTATCTGGGTCTACTTCGATGCCCAACGGCGGGTTTGAGGGCCCCAGCTCAAGTCGTCCTGGCTTGGTCGATGGCAGAAAATGCCATTCACGTGCATCCATGCTAAGGGTCATCCTATGGACCCGAAGACCGATGCGATGACCTCGATGAATGTCTCCTTGCCCGAGCAGTTGCGAGCGTTCGTGACCGATCGTGCCGCCGGTCGCTTTGGGTCTGCAAGCGAGTACGTCCGTGAACTGATCCGTGAGGATCAGCGACGCGCCGAGCAAGAGAAGCTCGAGGCGCTGCTCATACAAGGTCTAGCAAGCGGCGAGACCATCGAGGTCACTCCCGAATTCTGGGAGCGCAAGCGTCAGGCATTGCTTGCTCTCCACTCACGGAAGAACCGTAAGAACGGTTCGTGAGGAAGCTCGTCGTCCGCCCGGAGGCCGAGGCAGATATCGACGTAGCCGCTGCGTTCTACGTGACCGAAGAGGATGTCGAACTCGGCTTCCGGTTTTGCGACCGCTACCCGCAGATCAGCTCGAGGTCCTCGCGCCCGTCGTCGAGGTCCGCCGGTGTCTTGATCGGGAAGAACCGCGATGACTTCCCGGTGCGCTTGACCTTGAGGTAGCGCGTGGGCAAGAACTTCGTGAGTTCACCCACCAGCGTTTCGATCTGGATGACTTCGCGGTCCTGCACGGTCTTCGAGACGTAGCAATCCGTCAGGTCGAAGTGGCGATCGAGTTGATCCGCGTTGACCGTGAACGTGTTGGTGTTGAAGACCGGGATCGAGTCCTGGTTGAAGTCTTCGGGGAAGCGGAAGCCTTCGACGACCCAGAGCTTGCCGTCGACCCAGGCGGGGGAGCCGCCCTTGTCGCCGGGCCACTTCGGGGCGACTTCGGCGGTGAGCTTCTTCTTCGACAGGATGTGTCGACCGAGCACGACCGGGTCGATGCGCGCTGCGAGGTTGTCGACGTTGGAGATCATCAGGTAGCGACCGCCTGCATCGAGGAAGCGCTCGAGGCATCCGCTGCGACGGAACCAGATCGGACAGTCGCCGTGGCCCGGGCCGTAGAGCGACGGGCGTTCTTCGTCGTCCAAGAAGAGCTCGCCGTCCTTCTCGAGGCGCAGGCTCACACCCTGGGTGTAGAACTCGAGATCGTCCTCGGGCAGGCCGAGGTTCTTGTGCTCTTCGAAGTGAGCACGCGTCGCCTCGTCCGTCGAGAAGCTGTTCATCATGAAGACGGGGATGCGTCCACCATGTATGCGGGATTCCCGCACGACGTTCTGGACTTTGAGTGCGAGGAAGCTCTTCCCGGGCAACGCTTGGACGATGCCTTTGACGACGCCGCCGAAGCGTGTCGCCATCCCGCCGTTGAGGATCAGTGCTCCGACGTGGCCCGCCGCGATCGCCTTCGCTCCGGCTTCGCGGGCTTCTTCGAGTTCGTCGCTACCCTTCTTGGGCTGCTCGTCCCACGCGTCGGATTCGGGGGCGACGAGTTCGCCATCGACGATGTTCGACTCGGCGCTCAGGGTTCCGCTCGCGATGCGATCGCGCAGCGAATCGAACCGCTCACGGTCGAATCCGTAGGTCGCGAGGGTTGCGAGAATGTCGTCGGGAAGTCGTTCGATTTCGGTCACGTGCAGTCCGCTTTTTGGTCGGGCAGGCGAGGATCCTGCCATGCCGGTACGACAGGCGACGCGACGCGATGCGTCAAGCCCGCGTTTGCTCGACGACCAGAATCGACACGTCGTCCTCGCGCATGCCATCGCCTGCGTGCGCTTCGACCGCATCCAAGACGGCTTTTCGAACGGCTTCTGCACCGCTCGCCGCGTTCGCCCGGATGACCGACTGGAGACGTTCCATCTCGAACATGTCGTCGGTGCCCGGTGGCGCGGCTTCGACGACACCGTCGGTATAGAGGAAGAGTAGGTCGCCTGCCGCGAGCTCGAACTCGCTTTCCTCGTATTCGATGCCGGGAATGAACCCGAGTGGCGGGCCCGAGCTGTCGATCCGTTCGAACTCTTGGGACGCTGCACGCCAGACGAGGATCGGATTGTGGCCGGCGCTCGCGAGATGCACCTTGGTTCCACCGTGGGTGATCCTGCCGTGCACGGCCGTCAGGAACATCCCCGTGTCGCCAACTTCGCCGTGAATGATGTCGTTCATGCCGCTCAAGACGGTCGTGGGCGAAGAGCCGCGACTCTGTGCGCGGCAACCGGCGCGATACGAACTCATGAGCATCGCGCTGTTGATCCCATGACCGGAAACGTCCGCGATCGCGAGCACAATGTCGTCGTCGTCCGCATAGAGATCCACGTAGTCGCCACCGACGTAGAGCGCGGGCGTCGAACTCCAAGAAAATCGATGGTGACTCGAGTCCGGTGCCCGTGCTGGAATCAGGCGCTTCTGGAGCGTGCTCGCAATCTCGAGCTGATTGTCGAGAAGTCGAACGTGCACGAGTTCTTCTTGGATGTGGAGCCGATGGAAGAGTGCCGCCCCGAGTTCGGCGAGACGGCGTGCGCCCTCGGCTTTCGTGCGCGATCGGATCGTGCGTTCGGACACATTGAAGGCGATCGCGATCCCACATGGCACGCCGTGATACTCGAGCGGCGTACCGATGATGTTTCGCAGCACGGGTGCGATGCGTTCTTTGTCGAGTGGACCGAGGTCCATGTTGGAGTTTCGTTCGAGGCGCACGCAGCCGGTCGCGAGCAAGCTAGGCGGCCACCAGGCTCCTTCCTTGTCCACCAAGGATTCGAGCATGATCTCCGGCACTCCGATCGTGTGCTCGAGCATGAGTTCGGATTGTGCGTTTCCGACTTCTGCGAAGACGTAGATTGCCGCAGCCTCGGTGCTCAGCGACTTGCACCAGAGGTCGAGGAAGCGTGCTCCGACCGCAGAACGATCGGTCTCGCGGAAGAGCGATACGCCTTCTTGCAGCGCTTGCAGGCTCGACGCGTACTCGTCGAGGAGTTTGTCAGAACGTTCGGATAGTTTTTGATTGACGACTGCAGTCGTCCAATGCGCGAGGATTGCATCCAGGCGTTCGCGGTGGTCGGGCGCGCAGTCTTCCGTGGCGAGCACGATCCCGACGCGCTCACCGCCGTACGAAAGAGGAAGAACCGCCTTCGCGTTTGCGATCATCCTCTGGCGCAGGTCGGCATCGACCGGGAAAGGGCATACCCCTCGCGGTGTCCACTCGCACGTCGCGTTCTCGTCGTCTTCGAACAAGAGTACGGACTGTGCCGATGGCAGCAGCGTCTCGAGTTCACGCGCGAGCGAGAGACGTAACGCATCGAGCGTCCTCGCGACATGGAGGTCGCAGAGTGACTCGAAGAGATCCGTGCGAGCCGCGAGCACGTGCGGCCTCAACCGCCAATGCGCGAGAGGCTCGTGACAGCGCTATCGACTGCTGGCTCGAGTTCGATCTCGAGATCCGTCCAGCAGTCATCGTCGATTCCGAGGATCGAGAGTGCGGTTTCGGAGCGGGACAGTTCGTTGTTCGTGCCCTCGGCATATCCGATTCCGCGCGCGCGGGCATAGTCGTGCGCAAGCCGGACGATCGCCCAGCTTTCGGCGGCATCGTCGTCGACCGTGGTCTCGTGATGCTTGGAAATGGCGTGATGCACCAGCGGGCTCAACCCCCATTTCTCCGCAACGAGAGCTCCGGCTTCTTGATGATCGATGCCGAGCGCCGTGCGTTCTTGCTCCGCGCTGTCGTGCGAGGCGTCGATCGTGATGCCTTCTTCGTGCAGGTAGGGAGCGAGGAGGAGCTTGCCGATGTCGTGCAGGAGGCCAGCGACGAACACCTCTTCTCGCACGTCCGGATGCTTGCGCAGCTCCTTCGCGATCGTGCGCGATGCTGCGGCGACCGCGACCGAGTGCAGCCACAGGCCCTTGGACCCGTAGCCGTAGCAACGATAGTCGCGTTCCATGTAGTTGCCAGTGCTCGCGGCGAGCACGAGGCTTCGCAAGCTGCGGAACCCGAGCACCATCACGGCCTGCCCGATCGTGCGCACGGGACTCGCGACTGCATAGAACGGCGAATTCACGACGCGAAGCATCTTCGCGACGAGTGGACCGTCGTTCTTGAGAAGGTCCTCGAACTGTTGAATCTCCGCGCCTTTGTCCGCGACGAGTCGGAGGACTTCGACGACGACATCCGGAAGCGAAGGAATGAGTTCGCTTTTTTGGAGGATTTCACGACGTGTCCGCTCGCGCTGCGCGAGCTTGGACATCGAACTACTCAGAGCCATGATTTACCCGCCTGGACCGAGGTAAACTGCGTGCGTTCTCGGCACGAACGTTTCATCGAGTACGAAGTGGGGTCGGCTTGAGTCGCAGCTGTGGTTCGCGATGTGCACGGCCTTGCCAAGGAGTGTTGTGATTCACTGCGCCCTAGTTCTTTTTCTGGCGCTCGTCTCGAGCCGGCCGTCGCAGACCGCGGCCCTGCTATGCTCGGCAGCGCAGGCGGAAGAGTCGCTCGAAGCCCTGTGCACGAAGTTCCGACGGCACGACCAGGATCGCGATGGGAAGCCCGAACTCCTGAGCCTGAAGGTCGTCACCAAGCAAGGTTCGAGCGGGTCTCTCGTGCTGATCCTCGTCGAGAACCGACTGGACGAGCCACCGTTCTCGAACGCGCTGCAGCCACGGATTCGGCGCCTGGTCGAGGATCTCGCCGCCGAAGGCCGTCAGGCCGCAGCCATTCGTGTCGCACTCGCCGTGGACGGGCGCCACCGAGATGGGCGATTCGTGTTGGCGCTGCGCGACTTCCTGCGTGCGGTCCATTCGCTGTGTGTCCGGAACGGGACCGAGCTCGAAGGCTGCGTGCTCCTCGGTCACTTTCCGGACGCGTTTCTCGTGCGAACCTGCAACTGGCGCAAGAAGGAGACCGTCACGATCAAGACGAGTGACGGTGAGAAGCGCGTGTTCCGCGATACCGCGTACGTGCGACGCGTGCCCGAAGACGTCGCGCATCGGGCGGACATCGTGCTCGCGGATCTCGACGGTGCGTGGGAGCACGTTTACGTCGAAGCGCCCTCGCGCTTTCCGCGCACGATCGCCGCGTTCGACAAGGCGATCCCTGCGCATGGCGGCGTCTGTGTCGCGCTCGAGGAGGGCACCATCGAGTTTGAAGACGCGTTCCACATCTCCGACGGGAAACTCGAAGTGCTCCTGCGCGCGGATGGCGGGCAGGATATTCGACTGTTCGATCGCAGTGCGGATCACGAGTGTAGCGACGCGGATCGTGTCCGACCCAATATCATCGCGCATCCCGATATCCACGTGTCGCGCATCGATGCACGCGGCGCCGCCGAAGGTGCTCGCACGGACGTCGAAGACGCGCACGGTAAGAAGCTGTTGGACGCGTCGGGGCAACCGCAGGCCTTGCACTTCGAGAACAAGGCAGCGGTTCCAGACTGGCGTTCGTTGTGGGAGCACGACCCGCTGATGGAGTGTCGTTTGCTCGCCGAGTACCTCGACCGTAACCATGCCTATCGCACGGGCGAGGCCGAAGTGGCGTGGCGTCCTGCGTCGCTCGCGTGTGGTCTCGGATCCGGGTTCGGTGATGTCGTGCGTGCAGCGAAGGATTGGGATGAGTTCGAGCCGGACGAAGCGGATGTGCACGGCCAACCGGAACTCGTTCGTGTCGCGGAGTGGCTCGGCTATCCCGCGGTCTTGCGAACGTTGCGTGCACACAGTGATCCCTGGGGCTCCGTCTTCGGAAAGCCCGCGGTTCGCGCGCTCGACGAAGCGGTGAAGACGCCGTGGTCGTTCACGCAGCGCGGCGACACGCTCGTGCCGTCCCTCGAAGTCGCGTGCCAGAATGGCAAGCTCGACTGGTTCTTGCTCCGCACGCTCTACGAGAACGACCTCGTTGTGAAGTCGCCTTCGATCTACGTGCACACGGGTTGTCACGGCATCTCACCGCCCGGTGCTGCCAAAGTCGCGTTCGATGACCCCGGCTACGGGCGCAGACAAGGGGCGGAGTCGATCCTCTTCTTCGGCAACGCGCTCGCGCTGATCGGGCGCGCGAAGGTGTTCTACGACGCTCCGCGCGGATTCTGCGAAGCGCTCGGAGAAGGCAAGACGGTCGGCGCCGCCTGGGCGCGCTACTTCGAACTCGAGAGCCAAGCCGAGAGCTGGAGTCGGGTCGGCGGCGACATCGGTCGCAAGCGGAGCTACTTCTGGAGCCTGCTCGGCGACTTCACGCTGAAGCTGCGACGCGACGCGAAGGAAAGGCGCTGAGTCAGCGCCGTCCCTTCCCCTTGCGCTTCTTGTCCTGACGTTTGCCCGGCGTCTTCGGCGGCTGGCGGAATCCCTTCCGCGCTTGTTGCAGCTGACCCATGCTCTGCGGTGGACGTTCGAAGCCGAGCGCATACCACTGCATGCCGAACACACCCATGTTGGGCTTGTTGCCGTTCTGTAGACGCAGCAAGTTGCTCTTGGACGTTTCGTCGTCCTTCTCCTTGGCGAGGTGGCGTTGGAGCACGGCCATCGCACCGGGTGTGTCACCTTCCTTGTGGAGGATCCACGCGTAGGCGTGGTAGAGGAGGACGTTGCGCCGGTTGTAGGGGATCGCTTTGTCCAGCACTCGTTTCGTCGCGTCGAACCGCCCGTCCTTGTAGTGAATCGTCGCAAGGAGGAGCTGGCCTTCCGAAGCGCGTTTGCTCGCTTTCGTGAGATGCTCGAGAGCCTTCTCCTTGTCTCCGAGATGGTGCGCGAAGATCCCGATCTGCGCGTGGAGCTGTCCGGTCAGCATCGGCATCCACTTGCCGAGCGGAAGCATGGACTCGAGAACGTCGACCGCCTGCTCGACGCGGCCGCTCTCGGCGAGCTTCTGCGCTTGCAAGAAACTCGGCTCGATCACGCGCCGCAGCCTCCGGGCGAACCAGATCCACGTCACCGCGAACACCAGGAACCCGAGGAAAATCCCGAGGCCCCAGCCTCCCCAGATCGGGACGAGGCCCCAGACGAGAATGACGAGAAGTGCCGCCGCGGCTGCGATCAAGATCGAATACATCGGCCGTTGGTTTAGCAGTCCCTGCAGGCGGTGAAAACGCCGGGCATCCATTCGGGGGCGTGGATTCGCGCGAGGGCGGTGCGGTCCCGAAGCGCGACTGGCGTGTGCGAGATCCTTGAGTGTGGGCCGCGTGCGTTCATCATGTCGCCGCAGGAGGTGGCAGTGGACGAAGGGGGTGCGATGCGGCGGAGCTCGCTCGAGGACCTGCGCGGTATCGGCAAGGTCACGGCGACGCGTCTTCGGGCAGCGGGTGTGGCCAACCCGGTACAGCTCGCGTGCTATCTGCCGCGCGGCTGGCGCACGTTCGCGCGGCGATCCGACCTGAGCGACGAGGACTTCGGCGTCCTCGTCGAGGTGCACGCGCGCTGCTTGCGCGCGCGGACACGCCCGGGGCGCGTACCCTGTTGTGAGGCGCGTTTCGAACTCGTGGACGCGACGGGAGACGTGCGGCAGGTCGTAGCGAGCTTCTTTGGCAATCGGCACCTCGCTGCGAAGCTCGCGGGTGAGCACGTGTGGCGTGTGCGTGGGCGAGTCGCGGCGCGGCAAAAGCTCGCCTACCGCCTCGAGGCTGCAGAAGTGGCGCGTTCTGCTGCGAGCGCTGAGCAGAGTCCGGTGCGCGCGAGCGGCGAGCTGCGCTACGAACCTCGCTATCCGCGCATCGCCGGCGTACCGGATCGGACCTTGCGCACGGCGATCGAGGACGCGCTCAGGGTCGTGCACGACGAGCGACCCGACGCGACACGGGCGGATCCGCACGAGCGCGCCGAGCTTCTCGAGAGTTTGCGACTCCCATCCCTCGTCGAGGCGCTGATCGAAGTTCACCGGCCGAGCCACGATCCGGAACGTCTCGAGTCCGCGCGACGACGCGTGGCGCTCTTCGAGGCGCGAGCAGTGCTGCGCGATGTTCGCAAGCGGCGCGAGCGCTGGCGGACTCGACGCGCGTTCGCGTTGCCGTCCGACGAGCGCTTGCTCGCGCGCGTGCGCGCGCGGCTGCCCTTCGCGCCGTCATCCGAACAAGAGCGTTGCATCACCGAGATCCTCGAAGATCTCGCTCGAGAGCGCCCGATGGCGCGCTTGCTACAAGGCGATGTCGGTAGCGGCAAGACGCTGGTCGCGATGGCAGCCGCGCTCGTCGCGGGTGCAGCGCAGAAGCAGACGGCCTTGCTCGCGCCGACGACGATGCTCGCGCGGCAGCACGTCACGCGCTTCTCCGAGCGGCTCGCCGGGTCGCGTTTGCCGGTCATTCGTTTCCTCCAAGGCATGAGCAAGCGCGAGCGCGCAGAAGCGCTTGCGCGCTTCCGCACCGGCGAGCCGTGCATCGCGATCGGCACCCATGCGCTCCTCGGCAAGGACGTCGAGTTCGGCGCGCTCGGACTGATGATCGTCGACGAGCAGCAGCGGTTCGGGGTCGGTCAGCGAGGTGCGCTCTTCACGCGGGCTGGAGACGTCGCGCCGCACGTGCTCGTCATGAGTGCGACGCCGATTCCGCGCAGCTACGCGAACGCGCTCTTCGGAGACCTCGACCTGAGCGAGCTCCGTGCACTTCCTACCTCGCGTCCGCCTGTGCAGACCTCGCTCTGCATCGGACGCGATTGGCCCGAGATCTGCGAGGCGATCCGACACGAAGTCGATCGTGGGGGACGGGTCTACGTCGTCTGCCCGCGCATTGGTCCGTCGACCGATCTCGAGGATGCCGAAACGAGCAACGAGACTCGTGACGATGATGCTGCCGACGACGCTGCGCTCACGACCTTCACGGAGTTGTCGCGCATCGTGCCCTCGCTCCTCGTCCACGGTCGGATGGACACGGGCGATGTTGCACGAGCGCAGGACGCGTTCCGCAGTGGAAGCGTCCGATGTCTCGTCGCGACGACCGTCGTCGAAGTCGGGCTCGACGTCCCGGAAGCGACGTGGATGGTCGTTCGCGGAGCGGATCGACTCGGCTTGTCCCAGTTGCACCAGCTCCGTGGGCGCGTCGGACGCGGGCAACGCAGTGGGCGCTGCTTGCTCGTCACCGATACCCCGAACGACCGACTGCGCATTCTCGAGAAGAGTTCGGACGGATTCGAGATCGCCGAAGCGGACTGGCAGCAGCGCGGGTCCGGGGATCTCGCAGGAAGCCTGCAGCACGGGCATCTGCGCTTTCGGTGCCTCGATCTCGCGCGCGACCTGGACCTATTGCGTGTCGCCGCTCGGGAGGAGACCGCTTTTTCGAAGGGCGTCCGCTGACCGTTCGCTACGATCGCTCGATCGGGTTCCGAAACAAGCTCAGCGAAACACGCTCAAAGGGGCACCTTGACCTACGTCGCACTCTTCACTGGCCAGGGCTCGCAGTTCGCGGGAATGGGGCGTGAGCTCTACGAACACGACGACTCCGCGCGCGCCACGCTCGACGAAGCCGATCGCCTTCTCCCCGGGTTGCTCGGTCTCTGTTTCGAAGGCCCCGATGATCAGCTCGTGCGCACGGAGAACACGCAGCCGTGCGTCCTCGCGGTCGACGTTGCCGCGTATCGAGCGCATGGCAAGACCCCGAGAATCGCGGCCGGTCATTCGCTCGGCGAATACGCGGCGTTGGTCGCAGCGGGGTCGATCGCGTTCGAGGATGCGTTGCCACTCGTAAGGGCGCGTGCCCGAGCGATGCAGACCGCCGTGCCCGAAGGTACGGGTGGCATGGTCGCACTCTTGCGCATGACCGAGGACGAAGCGCGTGCGGCTGCCGCGGAGACAAAGAGCGGCATCTGCGAACTCGCCAACTTCAATGCGCCTGGTCAATACGTGATGTCGGGCGAGATCGCCGCGATGAAAGAACTCGCGGAGCGCTTCGGTCGGAGGCAAGCTGTCTTGCTGCCGGTGAGCGTGCCGTTCCATTCGTCGATGCTCGCGGACGCCGCAGCGCAGTTCGCGTCGACGCTTGCCCAAGTCGAGATCCGAGACGCGGCGTTCCCGGTCGTGAGTAACGTCGACGCGCGCCCGCGCACGAAGGCCGCCGACCTGCGCGATGCGCTCACCCGTCAGTTCGCGTCGTCGGTGTTGTGGCAACCGTCGATCGAGGCGTTGTTCGATGCTGGGCACACGGAGTTCGTCGAGTTCGGCCCGAAGCCCACGCTCACGAAGATGGTCGAGCAGATCGCGAAACCCCGCGGCATCGAAGTGACGACGAAGGCCATCAGCAAGGCCGATGACCTCGAAGGCGCTTGAGCCGCGGCCCTGGCTCACGCCGCTGTCGTGGCTCTATCGAGGCGTGGTCGCTGCGCGCAACATGACGTTCGATCGCGGGTGGCGACGGATCGACAGGTTGCCCGTTCCCGTCGTCTCCGTCGGAAACCTCACGGTTGGCGGGACCGGGAAGACGCCGTTCATCGTCCTGTTGGTCGAGAGGTTCCAAAAAGCGGGGCTGCGTGTCGGTGTGCTCGCACGCGGATACGGGAAGCGCACGGGCCAAGACCTCAACGACGAGGGTGAACTTCTCGCGCGACGGTTTCCCGGGCTGCCGCAGGTTCAAGAACCGAGTCGTTTCGCTGGAGGACAGAGGCTCCTCCGCGATCACCGCGTTGACGTCGTGCTGCTGGACGACGGCTTCCAGCATCGGATGCTGCACCGCGATGTCGATGTCTGCCTCGTCGACGCGAAGGAGCCTCTCGACCGGGCACTGCTACCCGCAGGCTGGGCGCGCGAACCGGCTTCGTCCCTTGCGCGCGCCGACGTGTGCGTCCTGACCGGTGCCGAGCGCGTGAGCGACAACGATCTGCGAGCGCGTATCGACGAGGTTCGATCGCGATTCGACGGCATGCCGTGCTACGCGGTCAAGACCACCGTGAGGGATCTCGTCGAGTATCCGGGTGGCGCCGTTCACACGCCGACATCCCTCGAGGGTCGCCCCGTCGTCCTCGTTGCAGCGATCGCGCGGCCCGAGCGCTTCGAGTCGAGCGCGCTCGCGCTCGGCTGCGACGTCGTCGAGCGACACTGGCTCCGGGATCACCAAGAGATCGACGCATCGTTCTTGGCCGACAAGAGCCGCGACGCGCAGGCGCGCGATGCATGGCTCCTACTCACAGAGAAGGACGAAGCGCGCCTCCGTCTGCCGCCGGACGCGGGACCGACACGGCACGTGCTCCGCATCCGCTCGGAGTTCACGCACGATCCGGGGATCGAAGCGTTCTTGCCCGCCGTACTCGCGAGCACCGTGTCCTGATGGCGAAGAAGCGGCGATCCAAGGCACTCGATGCCATCGTCTTCGGCGTCGTACGCTCGATCCTGTTCGTGATCGCGACGCTTCCCGAGTTCGTCGTCTATCCCGGCCTCGATCACTTGGGACGGCTCTACTTGCGCCTCAGCAAGAAGCGCCGCGCGATCGCGTTGCATAACTTGCGTCTCGCACTCGGCGCGACGCACACCGACGAAGAACTCGCGTCCCTGGCGCGCCGCGCGTGCGGTGCGAGTTTCATGGTGCTCGGTGACGTCGCGCGTGTGCGTCGGATGCTCGCGAGTGGGAGGCACACGAGTCGCGTCGAAGATGCCGCGATGATGCAGCAACTCCAAGCCGGACTGAGCGCTGGTGGTCCGGTTCGGGCGCCGATCTTCTGCACGCCGCACATCGGTTCGTGGGAGATCGCCGCGATGCAGCTCGGTCTGCATTACGACCACCCGGTCGTCATCGCCCGTCCGCTCGGCAATCCGTACCTCCAATCGTGGCTCGTCCGAAGCCGTTCGCAACTCGGGGTCGCGATCGTTCCGCGCCGCGGCGGCGTGCGGACACTCGTCTCGGCTCTGCGGCAGAACCGCGCGATCGGCCTGCTGCCGGACCAGAACCAACGTACGCGCGGGCTCTTCGTCGAGGTCTTTGGAAAGCTCGCCTCGTGCGATCGTAGCCCGGCCCGCCTGGCGCAAATGACCGGTGCGCCGATCGCGACCGTCGCATGCTATCGGGTCGGTCGACGCTATCGATTCCGCATGGAGCTCGATTCCGTCTTGCGCATGGACCCCGGTGACGACGATCTCGAAGGAGCCACACGTCGACTACAGGCATCGATCGAGTCGCTCGTCCTACGTGCGCCCGAACAGTATTTCTGGATCCACGATCGCTATCGAACGCGGCCGACCGGCGCATACACTGGCGCCTGATCCTCACGTGCCACCTGGGCGCTTCTCCGTACAGCTCGCGATGCCTTCGCTCTACGAACAGTTCTCCCACACGAAGAATCCACGGGTCCTCGTCTTCGGCGACCTGATCCTCGATCGCTACGTCGAGGGTGATGCACGTCGTGTCTCGCCCGAAGCGCCCGTGCTCGTGTTCGAGTCGTCGTTCGCGAGCTATCGGCTCGGTGGGGCGTGCAACGTCGCGGCCAACGTCGTGAGCGTCGGTGGGAGCGCCGTCTGTCTCGGACTCGTAGGAAGCGACGAAGGCGCCGATCGTCTCGCCAAGCGGCTGGCGGACGCCGGAATCGGCGGCGAAGGATTGATCCACGATGACACGCGGCTGACGACGGTGAAGACGCGCTACGTCTCTCGGATGCATCAGGTGCTTCGCGTCGACGAAGAGACGAAACAACGCGCGTCCGAGGAAGCGCGCGCGCGCATCTTCGAATTCCTCGATCGCCGGCTCGAGGAGTTCGACGCGTTGATCCTGTCCGACTACGGCAAAGGAGTGCTCGACGACGAGTGCTTGCGGCGAGCGATCGACCGCGGGCGTGCGTGTGGCATCCCTGTTCTCGTCGATCCGAAGGGCAACGACTACTCGAAGTATCGCGGCGCGACGCTGGTCACTCCGAATCGCCTCGAAGCCGAACTCGCGAGCGGTGTCACGATCGATGGCGACGAAGCGCTCGAGCGCGTCGCGGCGAGGCTCGCCGAGTCGTGCGGCCTCGATACGGTCGTGATCACGCTCGGCCCCGACGGGATCTACTACCGCACGAAGGAAGGCGAGACCGCGACGTTCCCGACCGAAGCGCGGGCCGTCTACGACGTGACCGGCGCCGGGGACACGGTCGTCGCGATTCTCGCGTTCGCACTCGCGGCTGGCTTCGCGCTTCCCGCCGCGATTCGGCTCGCCAACCACGCTGCGGGCATCGTCGTCGGTCGTTTCGGGACCGCCGCAGTCACTCGCGACGAACTCCTGGCGACGCTCGGTGGCCACGAGCAGGGCAAGGTCCTCGACGAGGCCGACCTCGCCAAGGTGCTGACCGTCCTGCGCAACGACCGGCGTCGTATCGTCTTCACCAACGGTTGCTTCGACCTGCTGCACCCCGGCCACCTCGACTATCTCGAGAAGGCGCGCGCCTACGGGGACGTGCTGATCGTGGGCGTCAACGACGACGCGTCGATTCGTCGGCAGGGCAAGGGCGAGGATCGCCCGATCAACCCACTCTCCGATCGGTTGGCGTTGCTCGCCGGTCTCGAGGTCGTCGACTACCTGGTTCCGTTCGGGTCGGACACTCCCCTCGATCTGATCGAGCGCATCACGCCGGACATCCTCGTGAAGGGCGAGGACTGGCGCGACAAGGGCGTCGTCGGTGCTTCGTGGGTCGAGCGCCACGGCGGTCAGGTCGTGCTCGTGCCGCTGCTGCAGGGCTACTCGACGACCGCGTTGCTCGAGCGGATTCGCCGCACGCTGCCTGGTTGAGCCGTGCCTGCACACGCCACCACGCGGCGGTGGCATCGAGCTTTCGCTCAAGTCCGACGCACGCTCGTGACGATAGGGCGGATACGACCGTTCGCTCCATATCGTCCCGAGGTGATCGATGGCTCTGACCGTCTCCCGTAAGAAGGCCAAGGACAAGATCGTCAAGTCACTGCGCAACCTGTCGGCGATCGTCGACGGACTCAAATCGCAAGGTAAGTCGATCGTCCTGACGACCGGGTGCTTCGATCTCCTGCACGTCGGCCACGTGCGCTTCCTCGAAGATGCCAAGTCGCGCGGCGACTTCCTCGTCGTCGCGGTGTTCGACGACAAGGCGACGGCAGCACAGAAGGGCAAGGGATATCCCGTCCAGGAAACCCTCGAACGGATGGAGCTGCTCGCCGGTCTCGAAAGCGTCGACTACGTCTGTGCGCTCGGCGATGACGATGGCACGAAGCTCGTCGAGTCGCTGGTGCCGAGCGTCTATGCCAAAGGGACGAATCACAACGAGCGTGGACTCAGCGAGCGCGTGGTCATGAAGGCCAACGGCGTGAAGTTCCTGGCGTGCGGCGACAAGAAGGCGCACTCTGCGTCGAAGATCGTCGCGAAGATCCGTAAGCGCAAGTTCGACTGAGTCGAGCCGCGCGTGGCTCGTTTCGGGCTATGCGCATGATTGACGTTGGTTGCCGGTGGCGCCATCGTCGAGGCATGACGGACGATACGCCGAGCGCACCGAGACTTCCGAAGAAGTCGACGATCGCCGTGCTCGGAATCGCGATCGGCTTACTCTCCGCGTTTCTCGGAATCGGCGGCGGCGTGTTGGTCGTGCCGCTGCTCATCGTCGGCTTTCGTGTCGATCCGCGAGTCGCGACGGGAACGAGCCTCGGCGTCGTGGCATTCGTCGTCGGCACGAGCGTGGTCGTCGAGCTGCTCAACGTCTTCTTCGGTGCGCGTCCGGTTCAGCCCGCATGGCTGGCAGCCATGCTCATCGCGCCGACGTCGATGTTCGCCGCGTCGTTCGCAGCGCCACTCGTTCGGAAGATTCCGCAGGTCTACCTGCGTGCGGGCTTCGCCGTCGTGTTGTGGATCGCTGCTTACAAGCTGTCCGGCATCGGATCATCCGCAGGCGGTGGCGAGGGTTGGTTCGAGTACGCGACGCTCTCCGGTGCCGCACTGCTACTGCTACTGTTGCTCGGCCTCATCGTCGGCACGATTTCGGCGCTCATCGGTATCGGCGGGGGCATGGTGCTGATCCCGGCGCTAGCGCTCCTCTTCAGTGACATGAACGCGCTCGCTTCGAGGTCGACTTCGCTGCTCGTGGTGCTTCCGACGGCGATCATCGGCTACCTACGACATCGAGGCCAAGGCACGGCGGTGCAATCGATCGTGCGCACCCTCGCCCCGACGTGCGCCGCCGGAGCCGTTCTTGGATCGCTGCTCGTGCACTACGTCGCGGCGGACTGGTTCCCGAAGGCGTTCGCCGTCTTCATGTTCCTGGCTGGCCTGTGGCTGATCATGCAGCGGAAAGCGCGCGCGAGCGCAGCCGTGCCGCGGGACTCGGATTCGCAGGCGTGAGACGTGGGACGCTCGAGTGGGCGGGACGCTCGAGTGGTCGGGCCGCTCGAGTGCTCTCGAGCGGTGGATGCGCGTTCTCGATGCCGCGTTGTCAGCTTGCCGCGTGTGGTCGCTGGTCAAAGCATCGTCGTGGACGCACTTCTCCGTGCGTTGGCCCTTCCCTCGGCTCGAGCTCCGAGAGGCGCGGGGCAGGCGGGAGGGGCCGTCCAAAGTGATCGAGCGCGGCTGGGGACCATGCTGCGTACGGCGCGACGGCCTGCGCAGCGAAACTGACGCAGGGTTGCCGCCCTCGTTCGACTGAATCCGCGTGCGTGGAATGATGGCCATGCCATCAAGGTCCTGCGGTGCTGCGCCTGCTCGAGTTCTGATTCGGCATATGTTCTCTGGCCGCGCAGGCAGACGATGTGGGCGTGCGAACCGGTGACACTTTGAGCCCGCAACTTTGCATCGAGTCGTCGGGTAGACCGGGGATCTTCGGAACACGCGATTGAGCGCCTGCGCCGTACGGATCGCGAGCGATTGCTCCTTGCCAAAGCACTTGGTCGCATCGTTCTGCCCTGAATCGTCCGAGCCAACATCGCTGGCGGCGTTCCGTGCGCGATATGGTAGCGCGATGCGCTTCACGCCTCTGTTCGGTCTCCTTGCCGTTTCGTTCTGCCTCGCCGGCTCGCCGAGGGCGCAATCGCTGCGCGTCGCTTGCTACAACGTCGAGAATCTCTTCGACAACTACGACGACCCGTATCGCCCGGACGAGGAGACTTCGCCGAAGAGCATGGCCGAGAAGCGCATCCTCGCGAAGACGATCGATGCGCTCGACGCGGATGTCCTCGCGCTCTGTGAAGTCGAGAATCGCGACATCGCGATGGAACTCAATCGGATGCTCGCGAAGCCGTACGCGATCGTCGAAGTCTTCGCGAGCAACGACATGCGGGGGATCGATTGCGCGCTCTTCTCGCGCCTGCAGATTCGTCGCTCGATGAGTCACCGACACTGGCACCTCGAAGGTGGGCGTGAGTTCGCCCGTGACCTCGTCGTTCACGAGATCGCGCCGACTCCGGGCACGAAGTTGCTCGTGGCGCCAATGCACCTCAAGTCCAAGCGCACGGTCGGGGACGACGTCCAGGGGCAAGCGTGGCGGAGCGCGGAAGCTCGCGGCGTTCTCGAAGTCCTTGCCGATTTGCGTGCGCTCGGCGAGAAGAGCCCGTTCGTCTTGCTCGGCGATCTCAACGACACGCCGGATTCGACGTCGCTCGCGCCCCTGTTCGCGAAGATGAAAGACGTGACTTCGAGCATTGCAGCCGAGGATCGGTGGACGTTCGAGTATTCGGGGCAGAAGCAGCAGATCGACTACGTGTTGGTCGAAGGGCATGTCGACGTCCGCGCTGCTCGCATCGTCCACGAACCTGACTCCGCTTCGGATCACGCGCCGGTCGTGGTCGAGTTCACATGGCCGGTCGAGCCCGTGCGGATCGCACCGACGGCGGAGATCGAAGCCGTCGAGTCGACCTCGAAGCCGAGCGCTCGCCCCCGTATCGATGCCGACGACGGCACGGCTCTGTCCCGAAATCTGCTCGCGGAGGTGGAGGTCGTGGGCACCGTGCGTAGCGTCGAGCCGACGCGCAGTGGAGGTCACTTCAACCTCGCGCTCGGCGACAAGCCGCGCAGTTCGCTCACTTTGTTCGTGCCGCGACACGCGGTGGCGCGCTTCGGGGACCTCGCCGCGTGGAAGGGACGAAAGCTGACGGTGACGGGGCCGATCTTCCGCTACCGAGGTCGACTCGAGATGCAGCTCACTCGGAAAGAGCAGGTCGCATTCCAGTGAGCTCTTCGTGCACCCGAGCGTAGAAGTCGGGTCGACGGTCGCGGTAGACCGGTATCGCGCGCCGGATGATCGAGCATTCTTTGAGGCGTAGGTCCGCCGCAACGACTCTGGGTTCCCCGTCGCCTTCGGCGAGCACTTCGCCGGTCGGGCTGACGATCAGCGAGTTGCCCGGATACGTGATGTCCTGGTCGGACATCAGGCTCGGCTCGACGCCACAACGGTTGGTTCCGACGACGAACCACTGCTCTTCGATTGCGCGTGCACGGCTGAGCACGTTCCAGTGACGTTCGCGTGGCTCTGGCCATTGAGCCGGAACGAGGAGCATCAGCGCCTCGGTCAGCGCGAGTTCCCGAATGAGTTCTGGAAACCGTAGGTCGTAGCAGATCGCGATTGCAGCACGACCGAACTTGGTGTCGACGACCAACGGGCTTTCGCCCGGCGAGAACATGCGGTCCTCGCCGTGCGGGCTGAACAGATGCGCCTTGCGATAGCGTCCGAGGACCTTGCCGTCCTCCCAAACCGTCGCGGTGTTGTAGACGCGACCGTCATCGTCGATTTCGTAGGACGACCCCGTCGCGACGAGGTCGAGGTCGCCCGACATTTGCGCGAGCTTTCGCTCTGCATCGTCGATCGCACCTCGATGGGCCGCGACGTCGTCTCCGACGAACGAGGTCGTCCAGAGCTCGGGAAGCACGACGATCCTCGCATCGTCCTCGTGGGCTTCGAGGATCAGTCGCTCTGCTTCCGCCAGATTCGCGCCGGTGTCGCCCCGCTGCACGTCCCATTGAATGGCGGCAGCACGGACTTCCTTCGTCTTGCTCATCGAATCGAACCCTCGCACCGAGTGCGTTTCAGCATAACGCGCTGTTTGCTTGCGTCGCGAGGCAGCCGATCATTCGCGAGAGTCGTCGAGATCAGGCTCGAAAGAGCGCGGCAGGCTCGTCACTCGAGTCCTTTCCACCACTCGAATCGTCCGATCCGTTCGTCGTCGCGTCGATGAGGTTCTTCGACGGCTTGAAGAGGATCGTGAGCTTGTCCGCGACTTCGATGCTCTTTCCGGTTACCGGGTGCTTGTATGCACGACCCTTGCGGATCTTGCGTTCGAACGTCCCAAAACCCTTGACCGCGACGCGGCCCTTGTGGTTGAGGAGATCGGTGATGCTGTCGAGGACCGCATCGAGGATGCGTGCTGCCTGGCGACGCGATCCACCGAGTTTGTCGGCGACGGCGTCCGTCAGCATGCCCTTGTTGGCCTGATTCCCGGCGAGGCCGGTGCTGTCATCATCATCGAGGTCGCCAAAGCGGACCGAGTCGGCGCGGCGATCGCGTGCGTCATCCATGTTGTCACTCTTGTTGTCGTTCGCACGGTTCATGGGGTTCTCCATTCGTCAGGGTTTTGATCACGCTCTCGGACGGCCGGCCCCTCGAAGTGGGCGTCGAAGTCCGGTTGGTGGGCACTGCGCTCGGCTGAGGCACTGCGTGTTCGTCCCTGCACTGCTGCTCCGCACGACGGCTGACGCTTCGAACGACAACGTCACGGCGAAGATCCCTCGGAACGGCGAGGAGCACGACCAACGGTCATGTCCTCTCGCCGCCTTCTCGGCGACTTGTCGGTGTCGACTGAAGTGCTGGCAGGACGAAAAGTCGAAAGTCGTCTCGACTCGCGATGTCCATGGTAATGGTGCGCGAAACATCGATGACGACCGGGCTTCGACGCAACGTCGTTGCTCTCGTGCAACGGCTGTCGAGCTTTGCTGCGAAGCCTCGAATGCAGGGTTGGCTCCACTGCCGAATAACACACCGAATCGTGACACTGCACGCATGTTCGCGTGACGACCTCGTGGCGAAACGCGGCAACTGTGTCGATCGGTCATGGGCATTTTGAGTAGGAACCATTCGTGACGCTGCTCACGCCACGACGCCATGGTCGGCATGCATCGATCGCACTTTCGTGGTTTTTCCAACCTGCCGGAAAACGCGTCGCGAGTTCGGACTTTGCAACGCACTCGTCCATCTGACGCAACACACGCATGGTTCAACACGGTGCAGTGCAATGGGGTCTCGGGTGCGACGACAACGGTCGTGTGGCGCAAGCTCAAGCTCGCGATCATTCGATTCCGATCGACCACGGACGCGCCGAATCAGCAGCGTTCATCCACGCGGAGGTCATCAGTCCATGTCGCAGTCTCTTCCGAACCGTCGTAAGCGACTCGTCGTCAACAAGCCGGTACAGCGCCGCATCATCGTCGGGGTGACGATCATCCCCATGGTGGCGTTGGTGGGTGCGACGATCTCGGTCGCCGTGCTGACGGGGCGTGTGCTCGACGAAGCGCGAACGGCAGAGCAGTCGCTTCCGACGCTCGGCCCGCTGTTCGTGTCGCTGTTCTTGTTCATCGTTGCAGCAGGCGCGACTGTCGTGATCTCCGCGCTTCGGTACAGCAACCGTATCGCCGGGCCGATGTATCGACTCTGCAAGTCGATGCGTGAGATTCGCGATGGTGACGTGAGCTTCACGGTCAAGCTCCGCAAGGGCGACGAACTGACGGAGATCGCCGACGAACTCAACGCCATGATTGCGTGGATTCGCGAACACCCGCCGGAAGGCGTCGAGCTCAAACTCGTGCCGGATCCGATCGCGAACGAAGTCGTGTCGGAGGAGGGCGAAGTGGCGCCGAGCGTGGACGATGTGCCGAGTGCAATCACCACCCCGGGGCGCGAAGGAAGGCCGACGAAGCGCTGACGAGCCGTCATCGATGCGATGCATGCGATCGATTCCGCACAAGGGCGCCCGCGCGATCGCCGGAGCGTGCGCATGCATCGCGGTGTTCGCTGCCGGATATCACGTCTACGACCAACAGACCGACATCGAGAGCGAGCTGCGCGAAGGATCCCGTCTGATTGCGTGTCTCGAGTCGGGTATCGAGATTCTGCGGGACGCGGCACGATGCGGCCGCATCCGGGGGGAGCGGTTCACGAGTTCGGAAGCGGATCGGCAAGCGATACGCGAGAGCTTCGTCCAGCGTGGGCTCGCCGTCGACGAGGACCTCATGATCGGTGATCGGCGTCGGATCCGGGTCGCGATCCCCGACGCGAAGTCGGTGGCGTTCCTCTTGCGCGGCGGTGAGGGTGGTTCGCGAATCATCGACGCTCGATGCAACTATGCTGGCCGCGACATCGAGATCGCGGCTCGCCTCGACGGTGCCGGACTCGCGTTCGACCGTGCGCAGACGTCGGGGTCCTCCGACGGAGTGACGCATGAAGACCGTTGAGCCCTGGAGCCGCAGTCGCACTCCAGCGACGCCGCCAGAGCCGCTTCTCGGGCGAAAGAAGGCCGCGAGTGACGGGTCGGTCGATCGACTTGCATCCCTCGTTCGCGAGACGGTACCGCGCCTCCTCGCGTCGGAGTGCGCCGTCCTGCTGGCACTCTTGACCGTCGGAATCGCGTTCTTCGCCTATGTCGTGACCGTCGTCCGTGAGCCGGCCCGTCTCGCACGATCACTCAACGTGCGCATCATGGCGACGCGCTGCCGCTACATCGCCGAAGACGTCATGCGCCGATCCCTGTCTCGATCGGACCTCATGCGAGCGGGAGAGCGCCTCATCCTCGCCGAGGGGGAGTTGTCGCCCGATCCGACACGTGAGGCGTGGGTCGAACTCAGGCAGTCCGGAGGGCAGCGCAGCGTGCTGTGCGGGATCCGTCGTGGCAGCGCGCTTCTCGTGTATCGAGCCGCTGCGCATCGAGGGCGGATCCTGCCGTGCATGACGTCGGTGTTCGCGTCGCTCGAACCTGCCCGCGACGTCGATGTGCGAAGTCACGATCAATCCGCGATCGAGCCGGAGCTGCTCGATGCGATGCCGTTCCAAGACCCACGGTCTTGGAAGGCTGCCGACGTCGACGTCGATCGTGCCACGCTCGCGAATGCCGAAGCCGATCGCGACGCGCTCACGCTCGCGGCGTTTCGACTCGCGAACGAACTCGGCATGGCGATGAAAGGCACGCCGACCGAACTCGACAACTTCGTACTCGGGAACTACGCGTTCGGAAACAAAAGCAGCGAGCGCATCGTGGCCGCATTCCAATCTCAAAGGGACCTCGTCGTGCGGGTTCATGGTCACCTGTGGATCGGCGCCAGGGACAAGGACACGGTGATCGGGACCAGCGGGCGCTCGCTCCTGATCCTCGTCGACGGCGATGTTCACATTCGTGGTTCGGTCGTCTTGCAAGGCGAGAGTGACCGAGTGCGCATCGTGGCCGGTCGACCGGGGTTCGGGTCGTTCCGTGATCTCGACGGCAACGGTATCCACGATGAGGGCGAAGTACGACTGCGGCCGCACCGCGTCTTACCCGTGCTCACGCCGAGCGAGGGGGCCGGGCGTATCCACATCGGAGACGATCTCGTGCGGCCGCATGTCACGCTCGATCTCTGCGCGACGCAAGACCTCGTGGTGGGCCGAGCGGGCGCCGAGATCCGTGGGCGAGTCCTGTGTCGCGGCGTACGGCGGCTCGGTGAAGATCGAGCCTCCCTCGTCGTCATCGGGCGGGCTCAGGGGCGCGCCGAGTCCCTCGCACCGCGCGGCTACCCGCTCGTGGCGGGGAGTGACGGGGACGAGACCATCAGCGAGCCGCGGCTGTGGAAGCGGGTCGACAGCAAGCCCGCGGAGCCGATGCGGATCGACGATTGATCCTGACGGGGGGCTGGCTATCCTTCGCGCGCTCGTGGCTGATCGGTGCCGTGCGCTGATCGTGGGTCGCGAAACAAGGTGCGGGGACGTAGCTCAGCTGGGAGAGCGTCGCGTTCGCAATGCGAAGGTCGTGGGTTCGAGTCCCATCGTCTCCACCATTCACTCTCGTCGTCACCGCGGAACCGGGGCGGCGAGCGTCCTGACGTGCGGCGGCAGCCGATCGAGTGGCGTGCGGCTGATGGTCGGGACGAACCCGACTCCAACACTGCGCTCATGGGCGGTCCGGACGTCTTCGGTGCGCACGGCATAGTCGAGCGTCAAGATCGGGAGTCCGCGTTTGTTCAGGAACGCGAGGCGGTCGAGAAGCGGGTCGCTCGGTGAGCCGTTGCACCGTTCCCTCGTCGTGTCGATGCCTCCCGCGTTCTCGTCGTCCCAGTGCGCGGAAGCATCGCCGCGAAACGTCAGGTCCTCGTGAGCGAGCGCGTCGATCGTGGCCTCGAAGCCCGGGGCGTCGTCGCCGAGCCAGGCTGCATTCTGTGCAATCAGCACGAACGCGTCGTTCTTGGCCTTCGCGTAGGCCCGGAGTTCTTCGAGCAGCGTGACCATCGCTGCCGCTGCGTCGACGCCGTCTCGCTTCGCGGCTTCGACGACCGAGGGTTCGCGGTAGCCGAGGATCCAATCGAGGTAGACGCCGTCGAACCCTGCGTCGAGGATGCGATCCAGCATCGCGTTCGGTGAGCCGAAGAGAATGCGCTTCCAGCGCGGATCCCAGTACTTGCAAGGGTAGTTGCCGGGCCAGCCGTCGGGATCGAGGGCGAGCAAGAAGTCTGGTCGCCCGACGCTGTTCGGTGTCGGGGCGATCCAGTCGGGCTGCCAGTACGTGCGGTAGTCCTCGGCCTGACCGATGTCGAGATACGCGACGACGAGCTTGCCCTTTCGTCGACTTCCGCCGGACGCATGGAGCTCGCGGACGACGTTCGCGATCGGATACGCTTCGTTTCCTCGCACGGAATTCGTCGGTTCGATGACGACCAGGTCGATGGCCGCGCGCCGCAGCGCGGCGACGGCTCCGGGCCGCTCGAGACCCTGGAGTTGGATCCCCCAGGAGTCGATGGCCTCCAGCGGGTTCGATCCCATGGTGGGTTCGATGGCCGTGTTGCAAGAAGTCGACACGACTGTTGCGATCAGCCACAACGATGCGCGCGTACGGCGAAGTGTCGTCTTCATGAAACCCCCGATCGACATCGCCCGCGCCGCGACTTCAGAGCGTTGTCCGGCATCAAGTCCCACTCCGCGGAAAGTCGATCGAACGACCACGAGCAGAACGTTGGAGAACTCGGGAATCCGAGCCATCTCGAGCGGGCTGCCGGGCAGTTCCTTTCAGCAGTGCACCGGTAGTTCCACTCATGTCCAAGTTCTCTGGTTTTGCGCTCGAGGTCACGACGACGCGAACTGCACGGCAGTCTGGCTGCACTCTCGATATGGAGTGTGGTCTTCGCCGGAGCCGCCGTCGCACAAATCGCGGACGAACCCACCCGGCCTGAATCCCACGAGCAGCCTCGTGAAGCGCCGGCCGCGATCCCCGTGTGCCGACGCATTCTGGCGCTCGCTTCACGCCTGAGTTCCGACCGCGGTTCGACGCAGGACGACGCGATTCGCGACATGCTCGAGCTCCCTCTCGAGCACCTCGGCATGTCGGTCGAGCCGATCGACGCGACGAGTGAACGTGCACCCGAAGTCGATTGGACCGGCGTCTCAGCAGTCATGACCGCGTTTCACTACGGCGACGAGTGCGCACCTTGGGTGTGGGACGTGCTCGAGCACGCTCGGAGTCGAGGCGGTATTCGCTTCCTCCACGTCGGAGAGTTCGGTCCGCTGTCGAACGATCGGGCACGACTCGGTGCATGGCTGGCAGCGTTCGGACTCGAGGACCGCGACGGATGGGTCGGTGACCCCGTGCAGATCGAAGTCCTCCCGGTGGAAGGATGTGAGACGGCATACGAGGGGCGACAGAGCTTTCGCATCGCGCACTTCGGACCTCGTTCCAACGTCGAGACCAACCGCGTCTGGTTGTGCACGAAGGACCGGCGATCACGTGACGAGCGTGCACCGATCGTCACCGGGCCTTGGGGTGGGCTCGCGCTGCTTCCGTGGGCATTCACGCCAGGCGGTGTTCATGCGGATCGGCGTTGGCACGTGGATCCGTTCGCGTTCTTCATCGAAGCACTCGGCATCGGCGGCGTGCCTTGTGCGGATCCCAACGTGTTCTGTGGGCGTCGAGCCTTCTTCTTCCATGTCGACGGGGACGGCTTCGAAAGCGTGTCGACCGTTCGATCACGTGGATCTGCGGGAGCCATCTGTGGGGAGGTGTTCCGAGACGAGATCCTCGAGCGCTACGACCTGCCGATGTCCCTCAGCATCATCGTGGCGAGCCTGACCGAAGAGCTCGAGCCCGAGGCGCCGACGCACGCGATGGAGGTCGCGCGGCAACTCTTCGCGAGCGACAAGGTGGAGATCGCGAGCCACTCGATGCTGCATCCGCTCGACTGGCGCCGACGCTGGTCGCCGGCGATGCCGCCGCGCGTCGTCAACTGGTACGACGGGATTCGCGGCTACCGACACGACATGGTCGCCGAAGTTCGCGAGTCGGTGCGGTTCGTCGATCGCTACCTCGTGCCGCCCGGAAAGCACTGTGCGTTGATGTTCTGGTCCGGTGCCGCGAATCCGGACGAAGCGTCACTCGCAGCCGCCGACGAACTCGGGGTCCTCAACATCAACGGCGGCGTCGCGCGTTGGGACGACCTCAACGACTCTGTCGGTTTCGTCAATCCACGAGGTCGCGCCGTCGGGGATCGGTTTCAGGTCTACTGCGGGGCGCCGAACGAGAATGTCTTCGATGGCTTCTTCAGTTCGATGCCCGGGGCGTTCGCTCACGTCGATCGGACGATCGACAACTGCGGCAAACGCCGCATCCTGAAACCCGCCAACGTCTACGCGCACTTCTACTCGGTCGAGCGACCTGCGCGCTTGCGTGCGCTGCAGGGCCTTCTCGATCGGTGGGGGCGAACCGCCGACACGGCACCAGTCCTGACGTCGGACTACGTGCGTGCAGTTCTCGCGGTGCGCAATCGTTGCAAAGTCCTTCGGATCACGGGCGGATGGCAGTTCGAGGGCTTCGACGCGTGTCGGACGGTGCGCATCGAAGGAGACGATCGCGCGATCGATTGGCATCAATCGCCGGGCGTCGTCGGAGAGCGTCGCATCGGTCTCGCGCGATATGTCACGCTCGGCGCATCCGAGGCCACCATCGTCTTCGCCGTATCCGAGGAGAACTCCTCGCAGCCGGCGCCGCACCTCATCGAGGCGAATCACATCCTGGATGAGTTCGTACGCACGAATGTCTCGCTCGGGTTTCGATCGACGTCCATCGCCAAGCGCGTGTGCGTGTGCGGTGGGTTCGAACCGACATCGCCCGTTCGGGTCATCTTGGACGGAAACTCAGAAACGCGTCGTGCCGACGGCGAAGGTCGCGTCACGATCGAGTTGCCGGCCGGCGGGAGCACGCGCATCGAGGTTGCGATCGAGTGAACCTGCCTCGTTGGAATCTCATGTTGTTCGCACTGGTTGGCGCGCTCGCGTTGATCGTGCTCGTCGGCTTGCCCGGACCGCGGGACGAGTCGGCGGCCACTGCCGGATTCGATTCGCGCACGGGACAGAAGATCCAGACTGTTTGGGATCTGCTCGCCAATGCGAGGCAGAGTGGCGACGCGCGGATCGCGCTTTCGATCCTCGACCAGATTCGAGGTGCCGCCGCTGCACTGCCGCTGATTCGGTCGTCAGTCGACTTGCTACGTCGCGAGCTGGATCCACTCGTCGACTCGGGGATCGATGATGTCGTTGCGGCGAGCCTTCGCGCTGTCGAGTCGTCAGAGCTGTGGTCGCGCATCGAGAGCACCGGGTCGGATGTTCAGGTCGCACGGGATACCGAGGCGTTCTTCGCGCCGTTCGTTTCCGACGAAGTGACGAACACGATGCTCGGTGTCGATGCACGCGCTGCAAAGCTGCTCGATCGAGCGAGTCGCGAGGACTCGACGATCGATCGCGGTCACGCCGTCGCCTTGGCGAGGAGCTATCGCGCGCTCGGTCGTCCGCGAGCGGCGCGGAGATGGACCTTGCGTGCGCTTCGCTCGAGCGAGCCGACGCGGGACGCGACGAGATTGGCGACGACGCTGCGTGAGGATCTCATCGCCGACGCGTTGGCCTATGGCCGCCTGCACGAGGCATGGCTCCTTCAGGACGGCGATCCGTACGTCGACGAGAGCGGACTCGAGGCGTTCTTCGAGCGGCGGGCTCGCATCGCTTCTTGGCTCGGGTTCGACGAAGAACGCGTCGACGCGCTCGAGCGCGTCATCCTGCTCGCGCAAGATCCCGATACCCTCGCCAAAGCGCGCACGGATCTCGTAGCGCTCTATCCCGCGATCGGGCGCCCCGAAGCGGCGGTGCCGCACGCGGTCGAGTTGGCCCGCAATGCCGGCGAAGCGGCAAAGATGGAGGCTGCCGGATACGTCGCGCTCGAGAGTGGTCGCACGGACGAAGGGCTCGACATCCTCTCGGAGGTCTTGGAACTCCTCGAGGGGGATGAACAGCGAGCGCTCGCGACGAAGATCGCGGACTTCGCGCTCCAAGACTTGCGTCCGCAGCTTGCCGTGACGGTCCTGCGCAAGCAGCTCGCACGCGACTACGACACCGAAGTCGCTGCACGCCTCGACGGACTGTATCGCCGGCTCGGCATGGACGATGCGCTGATCGAGTCCCTCGAGGCGAGGCTCGAGTCCGGCGATGCGAGTGTCGGTTCGGAGCTCCTGTCGCTACTCGTCGCGAGGGGGGATCGTGGACGCGTCGCGCGCGTCGCGTTGCGTCTTGCCGGTGTCCCGGTCCTCGTCGCACGCAGCCATCAGATTCTGCCGCGTGCGAGCGAAACCGAAGCGTCGCGCGAGATCGCGCTGCCGAGCTACTTCGGCTCGACGATGTTCGACTCGCGCATTCGGCCCGAGGCACTCCTCGCGATGGTGCGACGCTTGCGACCGCTGTTCGATCAGCCGCAGGTGCGGGAGGTCGTACGCGAGGCGCTCGCGCGCTTTCCTCGCCACACGGACTCAATCGACCTGCGCGCAGAGCTCGTCGACCTCGAAGACGATCCGGTACGACGCAATGCCGCTGCGCGCGAACTCGCCGCGAGCCATCCGGAGCGGACCGATCTCGTACGCCTGTGGATCGAACGCGCGAGTTGGACCGAGAACGGTCCCCTCGAGATCGAAGCCCGTGAGCGCCTCCTCGCCATGGAAGGCGACGACCGTGACAACCTTCGCAAACTCGGCGATCTCTACGAAGCCGAGCAGCGGCGCGAGGATGCGCTCTCCGTGTGGCGTCGTTTGGCCGATGCCGAAGGCGTCCATTCACCAGCGCAGCGCCGCTTGATCCAGGTGCTCTTCGCTCTCGGGCGCACCGAAGATGCGATCGCGGCCGTCTCGTCGATCGCGGAGAGCGAGGGCGCGACGTCCAAGGACCGTCTCGAGGCTGCGGATCTACTCTTCGCCGAGAATCGACCCGAAGCCGCGCTCGCGTTCTATCGCGCCGTGTTGCGTGACGACGATCGACACGCGATCGCTCTCCTGCGCTGTGGGCAGATCCTGTCGTGGGGTGGCGAGTCGAACGCGGCGATCCCGTACTTCGAGAAACGACTCGCAGTCACGTCCGACGATCGTGCGTCGGTGCTGTTCGACCTCGGCGAAGCGTTGTTCTCTGCCACGCGTATCAGCGAGGCGCGGCGCACGCACGAGCGCGCGATCGAAGATTTGCGTGCGATCTCTACTCCGACGGTCACGCAGAAGAGCATGCTCGCAAAGGCGTACCTGCGTGTCGGTCGCGCCCGCGATGCGTCGTTGCTCCTGCACGAACTCGCTGCTGAGTGCCCGACCGACGTCGATCTCGTCCTCGACCACGCAGAGGCCTGCATCCTTCTCGGGGACATGGATGGTGCTCGCGGGCGCACGACTTCCGTGCTCGCTCGCGAGCCTGACAATCGACGCGCACTCCGGATCCAGGCGAACGCGTTCACCAAACAGCGCCGCTACTCGGAGGCGATCGCGAGCTACGAGCGCTTTCTCGCAGCCGTCGGTGAGGATGCGTACGTGCTCTCCGATCTCGCGCACGTTCGTGAGCTCGAGGGCGACTACGATGGCGCGCACGATGGATATCGTCGTTGGCTCACGCTGCGGCCGGATGCTTCCGAGGCGAGCACCAACGAGCTGCGCCTCTTCGACAAGACCGCGACGACGTTGCGGACGACAGTCGAGTCGATGCGGATCGGCCGCGATCATGCACTCGAAATTCGTGAGCACGCGAGCCTGACGGTCGACGACGGACGTACACGAGTCTTCGGATCGATCGGTCATGGCGAATGGAGCGGGCGTGCAGCGGGCTATCGCAACGGGAGCGAGAACGTTCGCAGTAACTCCGTGCTCGTCGACGTCGCAGCCGAACGACGTCATGGCGGCAACTTCGCGTTCGCCGGTGGCGTGTTCGGGCATCCCGGCGTCGAGGGCGCGGCGATCGGCGCATGGACGGCGTTGCGCCTCGTCGAACCCGAGCCCTACCGACTCGTCGAGGGGCGGCTCGCATGGAACGAGCTGTGGGACGAACCCGCGGCAGGCGTCGGTCTCGAAGGGCGCGTCCATTCGCTCGAACTGGCGACGTGGATGGAGTTGGGCGCGAGTTGGTGGGTTGGCGGCGATGCGCGCCTGCGGCACTTCACGGTGCGTCCCGACGACTCGGTGCGTCGCGACGACACCGAGTGGTCGAGCAGTATCAGTTTCGGGCGGCGATTGTCGGAGGGCCCGGTCGCCGTCGTGCCGACGTGGCGCTCGAGGCACGAAGGTTCGGCACGCGAAGGCATCCGCCTCGAAAGCACGGATGCCGAACGTGGCACGCTCGCACAAGCGTGGTTGAGCCTGCAGTCGAGTCGCATGCTCGAGGGGGAGCGGCTCCAGGATCATCTACCCGTCGCGGCCCGTAGTGACTCGCTGCAAGCGACGGTCGCTGCCGAGCGCTTCGTCGCGAATGGCCTCGGTCTCGGATTGACCGGACACGTCGGGCACGAGTTCTGGACGCGAGATTTCCTGTGGGGAGTGAGCGGGAGCACGACCTGGCGACCTTCGCGCGGTCATGAACTCTCGCTGACCGCATCTTCCGGCAGCACGATCGGCCGCGCCGGGAATCAAAGCAGTGTTCGCTTGGGCCTCCAATGGACCGTGCGCTGGTGAGCGGGCCCATGGACGAGCCGTGGGAAGTCGATCTCGACGAGGAGTTCTACCTCGTCGATCCGGACGAGGATCCGATCGAGTGCACCAGCGCGGTGCCCGTTGCGAATGTCGACACGGACCTCGCGACGCGGACGAGCGAGGAGTTCGCTCTCGAACTCGACGCCGATGCCCTCGCGGACGGATACACGATCGCGGACGGATACACGATCGCAGACGGATACACGATCGAGGACGGATACACGATCGAGGACGACCTGTTCGCAGCGTCGTTCGCTTCGTACGACAGTGAGGATGTCGAAGTCCCGACGGAATCTCCCGAGGAATTCCTCGAGTGGCTCGACGGACTCGCAGAGGGGGCGGAGCCCGCACAAGCCGTCGAAGACGACAGCGACGACGACGTTCCGGTCGACGACAGCGGCACGACGGGTGGTCTCGAAGCGCCGGTCGAACGTCGCTTCGTGGCGACGCTCCTCGAGGGGCTCGTGCTCTTCGGCATCGTCCTCCTCGGCGAACTCGCGGTCACTGGCAGGGTCGGCTCGTTCGCCATGCACCCGCACCCGTACTGGTTGGTCGTGTTGCCGATGTCCGCGGCGCGCGGCGTCGTCGGTGCGATCGTCTCCGCCGGAATCGGTGCCGTGCTCTACGCCACAGGTGCACAACGTGCACTCGATGGTGACTTCGTCGCGATCCTGGACATCGCCGTGATGCAAGAAGCGTTGCTCTTCTTCGCCGTCGGTTTCGTCGTCGGTGAGTTTCGCGATGCTGCGCTGCGCCGGTCCGGTGTGCTCTGGGGTTTGTTCTCGGTGCAGGCTGAAGAGGTCGCGGTCCTGCGTCGCGAGAAAGACTTGCTCGCCGAGGCCAACCACGAGATCAAGCGTCGCCTCGTCGACAGCGCGAGCCAGTTCGGCAATCTCATTCGCACTGCCACACGGCTCGAAGCCGCCGGTGAGAACGAACTCTTCGATGTCGCGCTCGAGATGATCGAAGAGCATTGCGGTGCATCGCACTGCGCGGTCCTTGCGGTGCTCGAGGATGGCCTCCTCGACCTCGCGGCGCATCGAGGCTACGACGCACGTGACTTGCGACATCTCTTGACGTCGGCGGAGGAGAGCCCGCTCGTTCATCGCGTCCTCGGGACCGGGACACGGATCAACGGGTTCGGCGCCGACGAAGTGTTCGTCGCGGAGGGGCCGTTGGTCGTGGCGCCGATCGCGGATGCGTCAGGTGTCGTGCGCCAGCTCTTGTGTCTGGATCGCATACCGGTGCGCGCGTTCAACGATTCGACAGTCATGACGTTCTACGGCATCGCGGATTGGGTCACGGTCACGCTCCGTCGGACGGTCAGTGGTCCCAAGGCGCTCGACTTCCGTCTCGGCCTGCGCGAAGCGATCTCCATCGGCCCGTGGCTTGGATCGGCGAGCCAGCTCGGTGCACGCATTCGGATCGAAGACGCGCGATGCAGCCGACAAGGCATCCTGAGTGCGCTCCTCACCGTGCAATGCCTCGGAGTCGGTGAGGACGACACGGCCGACTTGGATCGCTTCGTCGTCGAGCGTCTCGCTGCGGGGTTGAGGCCGACCGATGGCGTGTATGCATTCGGGTATCGCTGTTGTTACGTCTTCGTTCTGAGCGGGACGGCTGCCGAAGAAGCCGAGGTCGTGAGAGAACGCGTCGCGGGGCGCATCGCGGAGGCCGTCGAGCCTCCATTCGCCAGTGCGGTCACGGAAGTGTTCGCACCCGACGTCGAGTCTCCGGACCTCGCCTCACTGTTGCCGCGGATCGCCGATGTGTTTCGGAATACGAGCGACTTGCCACTCGAGGCGGACCTTCCCGTTTCGGTCGCAGAACGTCTCGAACTCGGTCGCCTCGACGACTTCGTGCGCCGCGTCCGGACGGAGTGGTCGATCGCGATTCGCAACGACATCGAACTCTATGTCGTCGAAGTGCGCGATGAGTCCGCGGACACGCGTCGCGGCAACATCCTCGCGAGGCACATCGAACACATCGCGCGATCGTTTTTGCGACCCACCGACGGCGTGTATCGCAGTGCGGCCGGGAAGTTCGCGTTCATCTTGCCTGGATCGACCGGGGATGGGGCGTTCGCGACGCTCGAACGAATCCTCAGCAGCCTCGAGCAGCGTGCGAGTCGAGAGGTCGTCGAACGTGTCGAAGCGCGAGTCTATGCGCTCGGTACCGACTACGAGCAGTACGAGCGCTTCCTTGCTCGCGTTTTGGGCGACGACGCACAGCCGTCGGGGACGGACGTGCAGCGTGGGCTCGATCGGGCGTTCGCTGCACTCGAAGGTTCGTCGCCGGAATCCGTGCCCGAACAGGGCGCAGTGTACGAGACCGACGTCGCTTCCGACGATTCGGGGGGCTCGGTCGATGCCGGTGTCTCTCCGGGTATCACGGCGGATATCGATCGGTTCTTCGACTCGTTCGATGACGATTTCTCCGATGTGTTCGACGAAGTCATCGACGTCGTCGATTCCCTCGAGGACGACTCCGAAGTCTTGGTCGAGGACGAGCGCACGCAGATACCGGAAGACGTCGTCGATATCGACGACGTCGCACCTGCCAAGCCTCGACGCCAGTGCACCGCCGAGACCCTGTCGAGTGGACTCGATGCACTTGCCGAGCTCGCGCGGCACTTTTCACGGCCGAATCCGACCATGGCGGTAGAACGTGCGGATCCGGGCGACGAAGTCGTGAACCAACTACCGCCCGAAGAGTCCATCGACGGCGACGATGTCTTGGAGATCGAATGGGGGGACGACGCGTGAAGCACGCTGGCGTCTTGCTCGGTTGCGTGGCGATGGCGGTGGAAGCCGTATCGCTCGACTGCGCCCTCAGGGATGCGAGTAGCTCTCGAATCGTCGCTTCGTTGTTCTTCCACGTATGTGCGGCGTTCGTAGCGGTGTTTGCGGCACGACAGTGCGGTGTTCGCGGTCTACGCGAATACGACGCCGTCTTCATCACCGCGATCCTCGTGCCGCTGTTCGGACCTGCCCTCGCGTGGATGATGCCCGTGGAGTCCAACGAAGAGGCCGATGCGTCTCGCGAGATGCTCGAGCAAGTCGAGCGGCGTCTCGACCACGAAGAGGACTACGCACGACCGTTCTATCGCGGCGACTTCGAAGCGGACCTCGCCAGGCAGGTCAACTCCGTCAGCTACAAGGAAGTGCTGCAGACCGGTGATCTCGAGCAGAAGCGCGATGCGATCCGCAAGCTGGCGCGACTCGGTGAACCTCGTCACATGATGATGGTCGCACGTCTGCTCGACGACGACGACAGCGAACTGCGCTTGTGCGCGTACCTCGAACTCGATCGCGTACGCCAAGCGCACGAGCGCGTGATCGGCGATCTGATCGAGTCCTTACGCGCTGATCACATCCATCCAGTTCGCGAGATCGCGCTCCGCGCCGAGCTCGCGGACGCGAACCTCGAGTATGCGATCAGCGGGACTCTGGACGAAACGATGCGCGTATTCCGAGTCGATCGTTGTCTCGAGCAGTGTGATCTCGCGCTCGCGCTGGACCCTCACCACACGAGATCGATCGTCATCAAGGCGCGAGGTCTTTGCGAACGTGCAGAACTCGAAGAAGCCGAGTGCCTGTTGGCGAATCTCCCGGACGAGATCTGGTCGCACCCTTCGATCCGCGGGCTTCGTGCGCGCATTCGCTTCGAAATGCGCGACTTCAAAGCGGCGAAGGAGATCGGTTTCGAGATGTTGCGACAGTTCATGGATCCGCCGCGGTGGCTGCATGCGCTGTGTGCCGAGCACGAAGTCGATACCGCACACTCGTGCCGACTCCCGCGGAGCGAGGAGATCGACTTCTTGGCTTCGCTCGAAGACGGATCTCGAGTCGGCTCGAAAGGCAACGAGTTCGTCACAAGCGAGGAGGTGGTCGATGCGAGTGTCTGAGCACGACGCGGATCGAGCGGACGTCTGTCTCGTACTCGAAGGCACCTATCCCTTCGTTGCGGGAGGTGTCTCGAGCTGGGTGCATCAGATCATCAGCGCACTCGACGAACTCACGTTCTTCGTCCTGCACATCAGCCCGGTCGCGGATTACTACGACGGCTACGCCTACGAACTTCCGGACAACGTCATCGGCGTTCGCGAAGTCTTCTTGCACGAACCGGCGAGGTTGCGCGGCGGATTCGAGGCCTACCGCAAGCGCAAGGTGACGGCCGCGTTCGCGAAGTTCTTGAGCGACGTTCGCGATGGCGCAACGCACGGGTTCGAGGATTTGGTCTACGCGTTCCAACGAAGTGCGATCAAGCACCCCGCCAACCTGCTAGTGCATCGCCTCAACTGGCCTGGCATCGTCGCTGGCTTTCGCGAGCAAGCCGGCGACGAGAGCTTCCTCAACTACTTCTGGAACTGGTACTACGCACACCAACCGCTGGCGCGCCTGCTGACGTCACGGCTGCCACGCGCGTCGGTCTATCACACGATCTCGACGGGGTATGCCGGCGTGCTCGCCGCTGCTGCTGCCGTGCACCACGATCGCCCGATGATCCTGACCGAGCACGGCATCTACACCAAGGAGCGGCGTATCGAGATCCACGCTGCGGAATGGATCCAGGATCGCGTCGAGGATGATCTCGTCGCGCTCAACCAGGCTCCGTTCTTCAGGCGCTTCTGGAATCACCATTTCGAGATGATGAGTCGGATCTGTTACGACCAGGCGTCGGAGATCTTCACTCTGTACAACGGAAACGTTCGCGAGCAGATCAAGGACGGAGCCGATCCGGCGAAAATACGCGTGATCCCCAACGGGATCAGTCTCGACCGATTCGACGCGCCTGCACGGCGACATGCGGAGCGACCACCGAATCGGCGGTTCACGGTCGGCTTCGTCGGACGTGTCTGTCCGATCAAGGACGTGCGCACGCTCGTTGCTGCAACGCGTGTCGTCAAGGATCGTGTTCCCGACGTGCTCGTGCGCGTGCTCGGGCCGATGGAAGAGGACCCGCAGTATGCCGAGGAGTGTCAGAAGCTCGCACTCGCACTCGACCTCGAGCAGAACATACGGTTCGAGGGTCGTGTCGCCGTGCACGAAGTCATGCCCGAACTCGACGTGCTCGTGCTCACGAGTATTTCCGAAGCGCAGCCGCTCGTGATCCTCGAAGGCGGCGCCGTTGGTCTTCCGGTCGTTGCGACGGATGTCGGCAGTTGCCACGAACTCCTCGGTGGTCGCACGCCAGAAGATCGTGCGCTGGGTATCGGTGGTTTGATCACTCCGATCGCGTCCCCGGGTGCGACCGGGAGAGCGATCCTCGAACTCTGGGCGGACGAGAGCCTGCGGCACGCGATGGGGCGGAGCCTGCAGGAGCGCGTACGTCGCTTCTACGACCAAGTGGACCTGCTCGCGTCGTATCGCTCGATCTATCGGTCGCACATCGAAGACGAAGTCCTGTTCGAGGACACTGACGACGACGCGGTCGACGACGCGAGCGAAGCTATCGTGCACGAGGTACTCGCCTGATGGCCGGCATCGGTTTCGAACTACGCCGTCTCGCCGGGCTACGCTCCGGTCTCTTCTCGAAGGCGCGAGCGTACACGTCCGCCGGTCTGATCTCTTCCGGTCCGTGGATCCTCACCGCGATCACGTTGAGTCTCGTAAGCCTCGGCGGTGGGTTCGAGGTCGCCGAAGCGGGTGAACTCTTCCGCGCGCTCGTCACGTACGGCTTCGCCTTCAGCCTGATGACGGTCGGCAGTGTCCAGATGGCGTTGACTCGTTGGATCGCGGATCGGCTCTACTTGCGAGAATACTCACGCATCCTGCCGGCGTATCTCGCGTGTTGTTCGATCGTCGGTGTGTTCCAGGCGTTCGTCGCGGCGTTCTTCTGCTCGACCAACGGCTTCGCGCCGTCGACGACGTATCTCGCGACTGCGCTCTACGTGATCATCAGTCTCACGTGGATCTCGCTCATCTGGCTGACGGTCATTCGCGAGTACAACCAGATCCTGGTCAGTTTCGCGCTCGGCATGGCCGTCAGCGTGTGGTCGATGTACGCGTGGGGGAAGAGCGGTGATCTCGATGCCTACCTGGGTTCCTATGGAGCAGGTCAGGCACTGACGTTCGTGCTGTTGACGCGGCTGCTGGTTCGCGGGATGCGGACCGAAGGCCCTCGCGAACTCGCGGTATGGAAGAGCCCCGTCCAGTACCGCGCCTTGCTCGGGACTGGGGTCGCGTATTCGATCGGAATCTGGATCGACAAGCTCGTGTTCTGGATGGACGACGGTCTCGTCGCATCGACGTTCGTGCGTTACCACCCCCTCTACGACACGTGCACCTTTCTCGCGTACGTCACGGTGATCCCTGCACTCGCGATCAACCTGATGCATCTCGAGACGTCGTTCTACGAGCGGTACACGGCGTACTACCGCGCGATTCTCGGGCACCAGCCGCTTCACGTGATCGATCGCAAGCGCGAAGCGATGTTCGGTAGCCTGCGAACTGGCATCACGCAGCTCTTGCGGATGCAGGGCGCGATCACCGCCGTCGTGGTCGTTCTCGCGCCGTTCGTGCTCGAGCTTCTTGGACTGCCGCAGTCCGCTATGAGGTTGTTTCGGCTCACGTGCCTCGGTGCGTTCTTCCACGTCCTGCTGTTGATCACGATCCTCGTGCAGCTCTACTTCGACCTCCGTGTCGCGGCGTTCGCGAGCGCGACCGTGTTTTGTATCGCCAACGGCGGCTTGACGGTGTGGTCCCGTGCGCTCGGGTTCGAGTTCCACGGCGCTGGGTACGCTGCGGCGTCCCTCATCTCGGTCGTCGTCGCCTACGTGCTCCTCGATCGTAGACTTCGTTGGCTCGAGTTCGAGACGTTCGCGAGTCAACTCCGTCCGCGGCCCGAGTGAGCCGGATCCCGATCCTCAAATCCGGACTTCGAGGATCGGCGCGCCACTCCAGAAGCTCGTAGCGTCGTCCTTGTCCGGATCGAAGCCAGCCGTGTCGCGGGCCGAGCCGTAAACCATCATGAAGCTCGGGCCTGCCTTGCCATCGCCGATCACGATGTCGAGACCGTCACTGAGTCCGATTTGGAACGACGGATCGATCATCGCGTGTTGCGCGACGAACTGCAGGCCGGCGAGCTTGGGATCCGCCAGGAGCTGCGGAGTGAGCCACTGGAAACGAGCGTAGCCGCTACCTTGGCTCACGATCGCGGGCGCCGGATGCAGCAAGAAGATCATCGCGTAGGCCGTGCACGGCTCGTTGCCGTAACGAATGCTGACCGTTCGACCCGATCGCTGCCCGTCGAGCCAAGAGACGACGACGCTGCCGGGGACCGCACCGCGGACCCACGTGTACGCGCCGAGTGCGTTCGTGTTGTTGACCCAGAAACCCGTTGCGCCCGATGTCAGGGTGCTCGGGCATCCCACACCATAGTTCTCCGCACGAAACGGAGCGCCCGCATCGAACTCACAATCGACACGGTGTGGGAACGGGCCTTGCGACGTCGTGCGGAACTTGATGTCGACACAGAGTGTGGCGTCGGCGTCGACGACGAACGGTGCTGCGAGTGGCAAGTCGAAGAACGGTTGCGCAACGTTCGTGACGGTGACCGGAGGCAGCGCGAGTCGTGTGCGCGTCCATGGGCCGACGGTGAGCCCGTCGTTGAGATCGAAGCGCGCGAACGGGATCCGCTTGGTGTCCACGGCGCGCGTCGATAGACGGACGTCGACATCGAGATCGTTGCGCGCGAGCGTTTGCAGGCCTTCGTCCATGCGCATCGCGATCTTCGTGATGCGCTCGCCACCTTGCAGACCCGTCGCCGCGCGTCCGTAGAGATACTGCGCTCGCGCTGCCGTGTCGGCGAAACCGACCGAATCCGACGACGCTCCGGCCCGCGTGCCGATACCGCTCGGTACGATGGCGGAACTCTGCGCGAAGGCGGTCGTCGCCGTCACGAGAAAGCAGAGGATCGATCGCGCCCGGGTTTGCATGCTTTTGATGGTGCGGAGGCAACGCTCCGAGGAAGCATAGCTCGCGACTGCAAAGATGACCGACAGAAGCGATCAGGAGTCGACAACCCCTGCAGAAGCGACATGGTCGCCGCTGGATCCTGCGTGGATCCCCTGCGAGCGCGTCGCGCGTACGATCGATGCCATCGTCTGGATCGGGCTGCTCGCGTTCTTGCTCTTCGGGGGTCCCGAGCTCTTCGGCTGGCACTATCTAGGCCTCGAGCCGTGGCTGCGTGTCCTTTGGATCGTGTTCGGGTGCCTGATCCTCACGCGTGCGTGGCTGTGGCCCCCTGTCGCGTACCGCCACATCCGCTGGCGGCAGACCGAGGTCGGGATCGAAATCCGGCGCGGCGTGTTCTGGCGTCGCTGGATCACGGTGCCGCGATCGCGCGTGCAACACACGGACGTTTCCGAAGGACCGATGTTGCGGCGCTACGGCTTGGCGCGAATCACCGTTTACACCGCGGGGACGGAGTTCGCCGAGATCGCGCTGGCCGGCATCGAACAGGGCCAGGCGTTCGCACTGCGGGACGCGCTCATCGGAAGACCCACGACTATCGCTCCTGAATCGGGTCGTACGGAATGAGCGATCCAGGGCCCGGCTTCCGGCGGCTTCATCCGGCATCGCTCGTCTTCCGCTTCTTCGATGCACTCCAGACGTTCTTCGTCCCTGCGCTCCTCGTCTGGCTCTGGGCGGACGCGGACCATGCATGGGAAGTTTGGCTGGGCGCCCTGTTCGTACCGGTCGTCGTCGCGCACGTGCTCCACTACGTGACGTTTCGCTACGCGATGCACGACGAGGACTTGGTCGTGCGCCACGGCATCATCGTGCGGCGCGAACGCCACATCCCGTACGCTCGGATCGAAAACGTCGATCTCCTCCGCAATCCCGTGCACCGCATGTTGGGCGTCGCGATCGTGCGGCTCGACACCGCAGCGGGCGACGATGCCGAAGCGCAGTTCAAGGTGCTCTCGATGCCCGCCGTCACGGAATTGCTCGAAGCGATTCGGGATCGTGCGAGTGGTGGAGCGGCTCGCGGCGCGGCGAGCTGCCTCGAGACACTGGAAGACGCACCGGCAGGCCATGCGCAGGACGATGTCGTTCTGCGTGCTTCGCTGCGCGACCTCATCGTGATCGGCATCGTGTCGCATCGCGGTCTCGTCGCGCTTGCGGCGTTCGTCGGAGTTCTCTCGCGCTTCGACGTGACCGAGAAGCTGCTCGAGGATTCGGTCTTGCGACCGCTCGTGAAGCGGTGGGTCGCCAGCTCGTCCGAGACAGCGAGTTTTGCCCAGATTGCCTTGTTGGCATCGATCGTGATCGTTGCGCTGTTCGCGCTGTCGATCGCGTGGACGATCTTCCGCTACCACGGCTACCGCCTCGAAGCCTCGGACGGCCTTCTTCGCTGGAGCGCAGGTGCATGGACCGAGCGGCGCGCGACGATCCCGGTCGCCAGGATCCAGCGACTGACGGTCCGGCGGACGTTGCTCCATCGGTTGCTCGGTCTTGCCAACCTCCGTATCGAGACGGCGGGTGCACGCGACGACGAAGAGCGCGCGGGAAGAGGTGATTTCGTGCCGCTCTGTCGCTGGACCGACGTCGAGCGACTCGTCGCGATCAGCATGCCGGATGCGAAGTTGCCCTCGAGTTACGAAGCCGTCGATCCGGCAGCGCACAGCCGAGCGACTCGCCTCTCGCTGATCATGTCACTGGTCGGCGGCGCACTCGCCTTTCCGCTCGTAGGCTTCGTTGGCAGCGCGTCCCTGACGGTCGCCCTCGTGCCGTTGTTCCTCGTGCGCGCGCGGCGCATGACACGGTTCCTCGGACTCGCCGTCACTGAGGACTGCCTGTGGGTCCGACGCGGTGCGTTCCATCTCGCGTGGATCGCGGTGCCCATTGCCAAGATCCAAACGATCGCGGTCGCGATGTCGCCGTTCGATCAGCGCTGGGACATGGCCAAGCTCGTCGTCGACGTCGCAGGTGCGTCGAGTTCCGATCTGCTGACGGTTCCCTACCTATCGCACGCAGTGGCGATACGACACTACGAGCGACTCGGTCGCGACAGTGCCGCCATCGAACTGACTTGGTGACGACGTCAGAAGTCGCTGATCGCGAAGGGCACCGTGTCGACGTCGACGTTCTGCTTGTTGCTGACCGCGAACAGGTAGGCGTCTAGCGCGTAGTGGATCAGGAGCGGCGACAGGACCATGACGTACCAATACTGTTGGAACGTCAGCCCGAGTGGATCGACGCGCGCGATCGAGTAGAGCGCCGCCAAGAGCACGACCGTGATCGCGAAGCAGAACCCGTAGAAGCGCAGCGTCTGACTGCGGCCGGCGCCAGCGATGCTGCGTACGACACGCGACTTCACGAGGCCGTGCTGTTTGCGGACCATCAACACGTACCAGACGAGCCCGAGGTACTGGAACGAGTGCCACGCGTTGACCGACTGGAAGGCCAGTTCGAGTCGGGCGCCATCCGCGGCGGCAGGGACCAAGAAGGCGATGATTGCCGTCACCGCGATCAGGAGTGTCTTGGGGCGGTTCAGCGTGCCATCTCGTGCCTCGCGCACCGTCTTGCGAATCCATGCGACGAGGAAGAACGCGAACGTGATCCAGACGGTCCAATACGTCCATGGGCCGTTGAGGATCTCGGGCAGACGGATCGGAATCTCTCCCAGTCGGAAGTCGTCGTGCACGAGTTTCCAGCTCGCGATCGGATGCATGCAGACGAAGAGCAAGCCGTAGTCGATCCAGCGCGAGCGCGGTGCTTCGGGGGTGCCGGCGCGTCGACGGTAGACGTCGGTGAGATAGGCGTTCTGTTGTACGACGTGCAGCGATGCCGCGAAGATGAACAGCGTCAGCATGACCGCGAAGTTGGTCGTGATGCCCCACAGGACGAGTGGTGGGATGAGGCACGTGATCGCGAGCAGGACTCGGCCGTGGGCTTTGCGGAACGCCGGATCCAAGTAGGTGACGACGTACGTCGAGAAGAGGTGCGGCCCGCCGATCAGCGCCGTGATGATCAACATCAGGTTCGCTGACGAGACTCCACCCCAAACGAGGGCGAGGACGAGCGGGACGATGATGGCGCTCCCGAGGAGCCAGGCGAGATCCCAGCGTGGACTGCGGATCCAAACTCGCGCCTGGGCGCGGGATTGCGAAGAAAGGACGGTCGATTCGAGAGTCGTCATGGCCGCTTTCGAAACCTGTGGGCTCGTCGAGACGGGCTTGGCTGCCCAGAACCATACTTCGCAATTCGCGATCCGACCACTCACCTGGACGGGTTCGTGGTGTCACGGCCTGACGCCGAGACGACGCTGGCATGGCTATCTCGGTTTTTTTTCGAGGTGGACGTGAAACCTCTGGCCCCCGGTTTCCTATCAGTCCGTTGCATGGGATGCATGGGCCCGTGCGAGAGAGAGAGAGACGAGAGTGTTCCCCGGCGGGGGCTTCGGCCCCCTCCGGGGAGCTTTCTTTTTGCGTGACCCTTCGCGGGTGCGCGACAGACTGGGATGGCATGGACCGATCCGCGTCTCGACGTCCCGGCAACTCCGAAGCGCTGCCGCCACGCGGGCGTGAGACGAAGGGGCGTCGCGCCGAACGTCTCGCCTCGATCCTGGAGGAATTGCACCGGCTCTACCCGGTGGCCGATTGCGCTCTCGATCACAGGAATGCGTTCGAGCTGCTCGTGGCCACGATTCTCTCGGCCCAGTGCACGGACAAGACCGTCAATCTCGTGACACCTGCGCTCTTCGAGCGATACCCCGATGCGGCGGCACTTGCAGCAGCGAAGGTGCCGACCCTCGAGAAACTCATCTACTCGACCGGGTTCTACAAGAACAAGGCGAAGAACCTCAAGGCGATGGCGGAGCGCCTCCAGGCCGAGCATGGAGGGAACGTGCCGGACACGATGGAGGCCCTGTTGCGTCTGCCCGGGGTCGCGCGGAAGACCGCCAACGTCGTACTCGGGACGCACTTCGGCATCGCGGTCGGCATCGTCGTCGACACGCACGTCGGTCGGTTGGCACGTCGCCTCGGTCTGACCCGCGAGCAGAACCCGGTCGCCGTCGAGCGAGATCTCACAGCGCAAGTGCCGCGAGACGATTGGGTCTGGATCTCCCATGCGCTCATTTGGCACGGTCGCCTCGTCTGTGACGCGCGCCGGCCGAAGTGCGCCGAATGCACGCTCGGTGGGTTGTGCCCGGCGCGGGCGATGTTCGCCACCGGGCCCTGAGTGCAAGGTGGTGATCCGAGTCGATTGGTCGCAGAAACTCGGGTCTTCGTGGCCGGTCCGGAGTTCGCACCGGGCGGCGTGGCGCGCTAACTTCGGCATCGATCGGTCAGCCGAGGCACGGCGTGCCTGGCGACGGACCGTTGCTCCAGCCAATCAGGGGGTCCTTCGATGGGTAATCCAGTCCTCGTTTCAGCGTGCCGAACCGCGATCGGCAAGTTTCAGGGGAGTCTGGCACCGCTGACCGCTCCGCGTCTCGGCGCGCTCGCGGTCGCCGAGGCCATCACCCGCGCCAACGTCGACGTGAACCAAATCGACGAAGCGATCATGGGCACGGTCTTGCAGGCCGGGCAGGGGCAGAACCCAGCGCGGCAAGCGGCCCTCGGCGCTGGGCTGCCACAGTCGGTCGCCGCGTTCACGGTCAACAAGGTCTGTGGGTCGGGGCTCAAGAGCGTGATGCTCGCGGCGCAGGCCATCAAGGCGGGCGACGCGCGTTGCATCGTCGCTGGTGGCATGGAGTCGATGACCAACGCTCCTTACACGCTTCCCGATGCTCGCGCCGGCCAGCGGCTCGGACATGGGCGGCTCATCGACTCGCTCGTTGCGGATGGCCTGTGGGATGTCTACAGCGATCAGCACATGGGCAATACGGCCGAACTCGTTGCCAAGGAGTATGGCATCTCGCGTGAAGATCAGGACGCTTGGGCCGTCCGCAGCCAGTTGCTCGCCGTGGAAGCGCAGAAGAACGGTAAGTTCGATGCCGAGATCTTCCCCGTCGAATTCCGCGGCCGGAAGGGCGACGTGACGGTCTTCGACAAGGACGAAGGTCCGCGAGCCGACACGACGCTCGAGAAGCTCGCCGCGCTCCGTCCGGCGTTCCAGAAGGACGGCACCGTAACGGCTGGCAACGCGAGCACGATCAACGACGGCGCTTCTGCTCTCGTCGTCGCCGACGAGGACTGGGCTCGCGCGCAAGGGCTCCCGGTGCGTGCGCGCATCACCGGTTACGCGACGGGCGGTCTCGCGCCCGAATGGGTGCTCATGGCTCCCGAGGTCGCGTTCTCGAAACTCTGTTCGCTGACCGGCTTCGGGCTCGGCGACTTCGATCTGATCGAGATCAACGAGGCCTTCTCGTCGCAAATGGTCGCGCTCGTCCGCAAGCTCGAGCTCGACGAGACGAAGGTCAACGTCCACGGCGGAGGAGTTTCGCTCGGTCACCCCATCGGTTGTTCTGGCGCGCGAGTCTTGACGACGCTGCTGCACGCGCTCGAGGATCGCGGGCTTTCGCGTGGCGCTGCCGCGCTGTGTCTCGGTGGCGGCAACGCCGTCGCCATGTCGATCGAGGTGCTGTCATGATCGAGCGTGTCGCCGTCATCGGTGGTGGAACCATGGGCAATGGCATCGCGCAAGTGTTCGCGATGCACGGTGCGAGCGTGCAGCTCGTCGATGTCGACGACGCCGCGATCGCGCGCGCGAAGGGCGCGATCGACGGCAGTCTCGGTCGCCTCGTCAAGAAGGAGAAGATGACGGCGGACGAAGCCAGCGCCGTTCTGTCCCGCATCGACGGGACGACGGACTTCGCCGCGACCGCCGATCGTCAACTCGTCGTCGAAGCCGTGCCCGAGCGCCTCGAGGTCAAGAAGGCCGTGTTCGAGAAGCTCGATCGGATCACGGGGAAGGATTGCATCCTCGCATCCAATACGTCGTCGATCTCGATCACGAAGATCGCGGCGACGACGAAGCGCGCGGATCGAGTCATCGGGATGCACTTCATGAACCCGGTGCCGATCATGAAGCTCGTCGAAGTCATCCGCGGCAACGACACGTCGGACGCGACGGCGGATTTCGTCGTCAAGGGCTCCGAAGCACTCGGCAAGATTCCGGTCGTCGCGCAGGACTATCCCGGGTTCGTGAGCAACCGAGTCCTGATGCCGATGATCAACGAGGCGATCTTCTGCCTCATGGAGGGCGTGGCCACGCGCGAGGCGATCGACGAGATCATGAAGCTCGGCATGGCACATCCTATGGGGCCGCTGACTCTCGCGGACTTCATCGGCCTTGACGTCTGCCTCGAGATCCTCGACGTCCTGAAGACCGGGATCGGGGACGACAAGTATCGCGCGTGTCCGCTCCTGCGTCGGATGGTGGCCGCGGGCCATCTCGGTAGGAAGACCGGTCGCGGCTTCTACGAGTATTGAGATCACCGGGTCACGAGATCGTGAGATCACGAGAAGGGATGAGACGAGCATGACCGCACTGACAGGAACTTTGGTCGGCCCCGGAGTCGACTTCCGCCTCGATGAGCAACTCGCCGACCTGCAACGTCGCGCGCACGAGTTCGCAGAACGCGAGTTGGTTCCCAATGCAGCTCGCTGGGATCGCGAAGCGTCGTTTCCGCGTTCGGCGATCGACGCTGCGGCGCGCGAGGGTTTCTTGCGGATGACGATTCCGACCGAGTACGGAGGACTGGCAGCAAGCAACGTCGCCAACTGCATCTTGCTCGAAGAGATCAACCGCGGTTGCGCGTCGACCGGCGTGACCGTGTCGGTGCACAACTCGCTCTTCTCGTCGCCCGTCGCGAAGCACGGGACACCCGAGCAGAAGGCCGAGTACCTCCCCAAGATGGCCACCGGAGAGTGGCTCGGTGCGTATTGCTTGTCCGAGGCGGGTGCCGGATCGGATGCGGCCGCCCTGCGATGCGCTGCGCGCCGCGACGGCGACGACTGGATACTCGATGGTGCGAAGCTGTGGATCACGAGCGGTAGCGTCGCGGACTGCTTCGTGGTCTTCGCGCGCACCAACGACCATCGAACGCGCGGCATCTCCGCCTTCCTCGTCGAGAAAAGCTACGAAGGCTGCTCGGTCGGCAAGAAGGAGGTCAAGCTCGGACTCCGCGGGTCGCCGACGACCGAGATCCTGCTCGAGAACTGCCGTGTCCCGGGCAAGAACATGCTCGGTGAGGAAGGGACCGGCTTCAAGATCGCTCTCGATACGCTCGACGGCGGGCGTCTCGGCATCGCCGCACAGAGCCTCGGAATCATGCGCGCGTGTCTCGAGGCGGCGACGAAGTTCGCGTGCGAGCACGACGCGGTCGGGTCGCAGCAACGCTTCCAGTGGAAGATCGCGGACATGGCGACGGCACTCGACGCTGCACGGCTCCTGACGTGGCGCGCGGCTCATCTGAGGGACATCGGCGAGAACTGCACGATGCAGTCCGCGATGGCCAAGAGCTTCGCGTCTCGCATGTGCAATCAAGCTGCACGCGATGCCGTCGAAATCTGTGGTGCTGCTGGCATCGGCGGCGGTGCGGACGTCGAACGCTTGATGCGGGACGCGCGCATCACCGAGATCTACGAGGGTGCGACCGACATCCAACGCCTCGTCGTCGCCCGTGGCGTCATGGCGTGAGGTCAGCGTGGACTCTGCGGCCCTGATCCCAGCCTTTCGTGCCGGCGACAGGCGTGCGCTGAGTCGATTGCTCACGTACGCGGAGCGCGGTGACGACGCGTTTCCCGCGCTCTACGACGAACTCGCTCCTGGCCGTGGACACGCGATGCGCCTCGGGATCACCGGGCCGCCGGGTGCTGGCAAGTCGACGTTCGTCAGCGCCCTGGTGACCGCGCGTCGCGCGGCCGGGGAACGGGTCGCGGTGCTCGCGATCGACCCGACGTCACCGTTCACCGGCGGGGCCCTGCTCGGCGATCGCATTCGCATGCAAGAGCACGTCCTCGATGCCGGCGTCTTCGTGCGGTCGATGGCGACGCGTGGGTCTCTCGGTGGGCTGAGTCGAGCCAGCCTGGAGGCGAGCGACTTGCTCGACGTGTTCGGCTTCCCGCACGTCGTCATCGAGACGGTTGGCGTCGGACAGGTCGAACACGACATCATCGAGGCTGCGGACTTGGTGACCGTCGTCTTGAGTCCAGGCGCCGGGGACGGGGTGCAGGCCCTCAAAGCCGGTCTGATGGAAATCGCCGACGTCTTCGTGATCAACAAGGCCGATCTGCCTGGTGCGGACCAGGTCGCGATCGACCTCCGCGAAATGTTGGCGCTACGCTCGCAGCGGCATGGGGACGAGATTCCCGTCGTGCGTTGTTCGTCGATCGACGGTCAAGGGACGAACGAAGCCATCGACGCGATCGATCGGCGATGGCGCACACTACAGCACGACGGTCGTCTCGCGGCGCGACGACACGAACGGAGTGTCGCGCAGGTCCGTCGACTCGTCGAACAAGCGCTGCGCGAGCGGCTCTTCGGGTCGGACGAAGACCTCGAGCAGAGCCTCTCGTCAAGTGACCTGGCGCGTCCGTATGCTGCGTGCGACATGCTTCTCGATCGCTTCGATGCGCAGACGTCGCACAGCCGCGTGAGCCCGACCCCCAAGAGGAACGAACCACGATGAGAACCGATCCGATCCGCGTCCTCGTCGCGAAACCGGGGCTCGATGGACACGACCGCGGCGCCAAGGTCGTTGCCGCCGCTCTGCGCGATCGCGGCATGGAAGTCGTGTACACGGGCTTGCATCAGACGCCCGCGCAGATCGCCGAAGCCGCGCTGCAAGAAGACGTGGACGTCGTCGGTCTGTCGATTCATTCGGGAGCGCACATGACGCTCTTTCCGGAGATCAAGCGCTTGCTCGATGCGAACGGCATGGGCGACGTGCTGCTCGTCGGAGGCGGGATCATCCCCGAAGAGGACGCTGCACAACTCGAGGCGCAGGGATTCGGCAAGCTCTTTGGGCCCGGATCGCGCACGGACGAGATCGCGGACTACATCGAGGCTGAACTCGATCGACGCCCTGCCAAGTGACGGACGCACGCCAAAGTATTTGGAACAACGAAACGAGGAACGAACATGAGCCCGGCAAAAGACCTTGGTGCAGAACTCGAGTTCGCGCTCACCGAAGAACAGGAGATGATCCGCGACACGGCGCGCAAGTTCACCGAAGACTCGCTGGAGAAGGGAGCCGAAGCTCGCGATGCGAGTCTCGAGTTCGCGCGCGCGGAGTTCGATGCGCTCGGTGAACTCGGTTTCCCGGGACTCACGGTTTCGGACGATCGGGGCGGTGCTGGCATGGAGCAGGTCGCGGCGGTCATCGCGTTCGAGGAACTCGCACGGGCGGGTGCTTCGACGTCGATGAGTCTCGCGACACACCTCGAACTCGGTGCCCGTTTGCTCGATCGCGCCGCCAGCAGCGGCGCCGCCGACCTCGAGAGCAGCATCGAAGAACTCGCGGCGGGGTCGAAGATCGCTTCGTGCTCGGGGCTCGCTGGGGAGTTCTCGGTCGATGGTGGCAAGGTCCTCGGCCGCGGTGCGCCGACGCCCAATGCGACCGTCGCGGATCTGTTCGTCGTGCGGGTCGTCGACGGCGATGCGACGCGCTTGTGCACGGTGTCCAAGGAAAATGCCGGTGTGTCGGTCGAAGCGCTCGACGCGCCGCTCGGTCTGCGCAACGCGGGCCTCGGATCGCTCGTGCTCGATGGCGTCGACCTCGCGAACATGACGACGATCGCTACCGGTGCTGCTGCCGATGATCTCGTCGAGCGATCGCTCGCCGCGATGCGCCTCGCGACCGCCGCGGCACTCGTCGGACTTGCCGATAGCGCGCGCGTGCGCGCGGTCCGGTACAGCCAAGAGCGCATCGCCTTCGGCAAGCCTCTGAGCGCGCAGCAAGCCGTCGCGCTCAAGCTCGGTCGCATGACCGAAGCCGTCTTCTCGGCGAGGCAGCTCGTCCGCAGTGCGGCACGTGCGATGGAAGAAGGGCGTGCCGCGCCGCTCGCTGCCGCACTCGCGAAGAGTGTCGCCGGTGAAGCCGCGGTCCGCTGCGCGGACGAAGCGATTCAGATCCACGGTGGCTACGGTTTCGTGACGGAGTACGAAGTCGAACGGCTCTATCGCGATGGCAAGGTCTGTTGCGTTCTGTTCGGCGACGAGGACGCGTGCCGTCTCGAGGTCGCGAACGGCCTCCTGACCGCGTAGCGCGATTTCGACGTCGGGCCGCTCGATGCTCGCACCCTTCGGAGCCCTGGACCTCGGTGAGCTGCGCATCGACGTGCTCGACGGCGGGAGCCTCGCGTTCTCGATCGAACGTCCCGGCAAGCGGATCGCGCTCGAACTCGCGGTCCGCCCGCTGCTCGTGCGCACGTCCGCGTGGTCCTGCTTGATCGATCCCGGTTTCGGCCCTGCGGATCCGCGGCGACGGGAGCGGTTCCAGTTGCGTGACCCGGTCCCGCTCGAACAGCAGCTCGATCGCCTCGGAGTCGCGAAGCCGGATCACGTAGTGCTAACGCATCTTCACTTCGACCACGCGGCGGGTGTACTCGCTGGCTCCGCGCACGGTGTACGTGACGACGGGCATGTCGAGGAGGCGCGTTTCCCTCGCGCGGAGCACCACGTGCACCCTCTCGAATGGGACGCTGCAATGAGAGAACAGCGCGGCGGTGATCTCGCCGCGCGCATCGAACGTGCACTCTCGAGGCGTCCGAAGTCCCTGCCGAACGGCGGGACGGTGCTCGGCGCGCCGGGCCATGCTCCGCGCATCGATGTCGAACTCGCACGCGGGCATACCGAAGGGCTCGTGGCGGTTTGGATGCATGGGACCGCGGGAGCGGCGATGTTCGCCGCCGATCTCGTACCGACACGCAAGTTCCTGTGTGCGCGTCTCGATCGCATGGCGGATCAGGATCCCGAACTCGCGCGGGATTCACGCATTGCGCTCTTGCGCCGTTGCGAGCGGGAGCGTGCGCACGTGCTCTTCTACCACGACAGGGACGTGGCGTTCGCTCGCATCCAGGCAGACGGGGCGCTTCCCGACACGTGGCACGTGCAGCGGGATACCGATGCCCCACAGTCGTCTCACGCTGCCCGTCGCTGAGGGGTCACTGCTCAGAAGCACAGTCGATTGCGGCGCGACGCATGAGGCGTCACGCCCGTGGTATCGCCACTTCCACGTCGGCCCCGTGTGGCTCGCGGCGCGAGAACACAAGCGTATCGACAACCTGCTAGGCTCCCCGCCAGCCTGTCCCTTTCGATCGCGCCCTTTCGATCCGCCTCGCCACTCGGGTTTCCTCACCGTGCGCACGACTGCCCCTTCGCCCTCCGCATCGATGTTCGTCGCTCTGCTCGCACTCACCGGCCTCGGTCGCGTGTGTGCTGCTCCATTGCCGCAATCGGGAGGCATCCTGATCAATGAGTTCTGCTACGACGACTCCGGTGTGGATGACGGGGAGTTCGTCGAGCTCGTCAACGCGTCGCGACAGACCGTCGACATCTCGGGCTGGCAGCTCGTGGCGTCGAACCCGTTCGGCGAGCAGTCACGCTTCACGCTGCCGAGCGGGACGAAGCTCGCAGCCGGGGCGTACTGGGTCCTGGGATCCGCTGCCGTTCCGCGTGTCGATCAAGTCGTCGGCGTCACCGAAATCTGGGACAACGCGCAAGCGGCCCTGACCCTCGTCGACGCGTCGAATGTCGTCATGGATTCGGTGGTCTACGAGTCGTGGCGCTCGAAGTGGCGCATCGGCACTCCGATCGACGAAGGCGTTTGGCCGGACTTCGTCAGCCTCGATACCGCGCGGACTTCGTGGTCACGGATTCGAGATGGTTACTACACGAAGAACGCGCGTGACTTCCGCATCGCACCCGCGACACCCGGATCGACCAACGACCTGCCGCGCGCGGGTTTCGAGGATGACTTCGACACACGGCCCACGGGTTCGACGATCGGTGAGTGGGGCGGGAGCTTTGCTGCCCCGGTCGTCATCGACCCGACGGTCGTCGACAGCAACAACCCTAGCAAGCTACCACTGTCACCCCAGGGCGGTCGTGCTGCGGTCTTCTGGGACCCACAGGGCGGTGGGAACACGACGATGCTCCTCGCCGATGGCATCCGCGATGTCGTGGTCGAGGCGTGGGTCTATGTCGAGAGCCATCCGCTCTCGATCGCGGATCGTGCGATGTGGTCCATCGGAGTGCAGGGAGGTACGGGAAGCTACTACGACTTCGCGAACGTCTCGGGCAGTCAGCCGCAGTTCGTCGCGAACGGGAACACCGGGATCACTTGGACATACGAGGCGGACGACAAAGGAGCGACGCTCTATCTCATCGATCACGGCGATGGTGGTTGGGGAAGCGGTGCCCGCACGCCGCCCGTCGTTCTCGGCAAGATCGCACTGCAACCGACGATCGACGAAGGATGGCGGCGCATTCGCCTCGAAGTCCGTGGCAACGTCGTCGAGGGTTGGTTCGATGGGACCTACGGCTGTGGCGACGGGCAGTACGTGCGAGGTACCACGGCGACACCGGCTCTCGGCGGTGTCTATATCGCCTATCACGAACGCATCGCGCAGCCGTCGCGTCAACGTCCGTTCACGTGCGATCAGCTCCGCATCGGTGCGAACTCGGCGAGCGTCAAGTGGTCGGGAAGCGGACTCGCGACGTCCCAAGGCATGCCACAGCTGACGCCACTCGTTCCCGCGATGCCCGGACGTCGCGATTTCGGAGTCGATGCGTGGGGACTCGTTCCGAACGGCGCGAGCCTGCTCATGCTCGGTATCGCGCTCTTTCCCGTGCCGCTCGATCTTCAAGTTGTCGGTGCACGCCAAGGTTGTTTGCTCTACTTCGATCCGATCGAGTTCTATGCTGTTCGTGCGGATTCGAGGGGTGAGGGCTCTTACGTTCTTCCATTGCCCTGCCTTCCGGCCAGTGTCGGAGTCGATCTGCACTTCCAGCTACTCGACTTCGATCCGTTCCTGTTGTCGCAATTCCCGGTCGGGATCTCGCGACTCATGACGGTCACGACCGGACGTTGATGACACGACCCTTCGAGCGAATCTCGAGCCGAGTTCTCGTCGACAATCCGTGGCACCGCTACTGCCACGATCGCTATGCCCGTCGGGACGGTAGTCCTGGTGACTACTACTACGTCGACATGGCCGGTTCGTCGGTCGTCGTGCCGCTGCTCGACAATGGCGAGGTGGTGATCCTCGAGGTCGAGCGCTACCTGCTCGGCACGAAGCTCTGGGAGTTTCCGATCGGCGGACTCGAGCCCGGTGACGACCCGCTCGACGTCGCGCAGAAGGAACTTGCCGAGGAGTCTGGATATCGCGCGAATCGCTGGGACGCGCTCGGGGTCTTCGCGCCGTACAAGGGCGTGTCGAACGAGCATTGTCACGTCTTCTTGGCGCGCGAACTGATTCGCGGCGAGCAAGCGCTCGAGCTCTCGGAGTCCATCGACGTGCACGTCGTCTCGCTCGACGAGGCGCGTCGACGCATCCTCGGAAATACGGTCGGTGATGGTACGGTCGGCCGGAGCCTCCTCGGGGACGGCCAGTCGATCGCTGCGTTCGCCTACCTCGACCGCTTTCTTGCTCGATGAGGGTGTCGAAAGCGAGCCTCGGTCTTCGTGTTCGGCGCTATCTGCGTCGCTTCGCGACGTACGTCTGGGTGTCGGTTCGTCGCTACCTCGACGATCAGGGCAGCTTGCGCGCAGGCGGACTCACGTATCTCACGCTGATGTCTCTCGTGCCGGGACTGACGGTCGTCCTCCTCATCGCGAGCGCGTTCGGGGTCAAGGAGCAGTTCCGATCATGGGTCGACAGCCAGTCGGTCGGTTGGTCCGAACAACTCGTGCAGATCAAGGACACGGTACTCGAGGTCGTCGAAAACGTGCGGCTCGAGCTCCTCGGCGGGTTCGGCTTGCTCGCGTTCATCTGGGTTGTCCTGTCGCTCCTCGCCAAGGTCGAGAACGCGCTCAACGAGACCTGGAATGCAGGCAAGTCCCGCACGCTCGCACGGCGCTACGCGGACTACGTCGCGATCCTGTTCTTCGTGCCGCTGCTCGTACTCGCGGCGACCGGGCTCAAGACGATCGTGACGTTCGACGGCATCGTCGGTGCGATTCCGATGCTCGGCCCGGTCGTCGAATCGGGGCTCCAGTTGTTACCGATCGCGATGATCTGGCTCGCCTTGACGCTCGTCTACAAGGTCATGCCGAACGTGACGGTCGGCTGGGGTCCAGCGCTGTTCTCGGGCCTGATCGCCGGAACGAGTTGGTATGTCGCGCAAGCCGTCTTCTTCCGCGCGCAGATCGGCCTCAGCCGCCAGAACGCGATCTACGGGTCCCTCGCGCTGCTGCCGTTTTTCTTGTTCTACCTCTACGTGTCGTGGGCAATCGTGCTCTGGGGCGCCGAGTTCTGCTACGTCTTCCAGAACCGGATCACGAAGCGTGACAACGCGGTCGATCACTCGTGGACGCCGGACCAACGGCATCGGCTCGCGATCGGTCTCGTGCGAGGTGCGGTCGACCAGTTCAAGGATGGCAATTCGCTCGCGATCGCGGACTTCGCGGGTTCGTATCGCTGGCCTCGACGCCGCGTGGACGAGATCGCCAAGATACTCGTCGATGCCGGCATTCTTCACTTCGTGCATCACGGCAAGTCTGTCGTTCCTGCCAAGCCACCCGATGCGACCCGTGTCGCGGACATCATCCTCGTCGTCGACGGGGTTCCGACGAGCACGGATGTCGTGACGGTCGATCGGCCGCTTCCGGCGCGCGAGGACGCGATCCTGCAGGACCTGCGCCAACGGATCCGCGACCTGGATGGCATGCTATGACGCCATGAAGGCCGTCCTGTCGTCCACCCTCGCATTGCTCCTGGTCGGTGCCGTCGCTATCGCACAGGCCGGAGATCCAACTGCGGTTCGTGATCGCGTGCACGAAGCGCTCGACGCGCTCCTCGCCGCCAAGCCACTCGCCGGCGCGCGCGTCGGGGTCGTCGTGCTCGAGCCGAAGACCGGCGAGGTCCTCGCCGAGTCGCGTCCCGATGAGGGTTTCCTGACGGCCTCCAACATGAAGCTGATCTCGAGTGCCGTGGCGCTCGAAGTGCTCGGACCCGACTACGTGTTCGAGACGAAGCTGGTCGGGCGCGGTACGTGGTATCGCAACGGCACCTTCGATGGTGACCTCCTTCTCATCGGGTCGGGCGACCCGACGTTGGGCGCGACGTACTTCGAGAAGTCGGGTTCGACCGCGCCGTTCGTGAGGATGGCCGCCGCGCTCGATGCACGCGGCGTCCGGCGCGTCGATGGACGCGTGCTCGGCGACGATTCGTGTCAGCCCGATGAGATCATGGGCGATGGATGGGACTGGTCGTATCACGCCGATTGGTATGCGGCCCAGGTCGGCGGGCTCTGTTTCAACGAGAACTGCATCGACGTGGTCTTCGAAGGGACGGCCGCGGGACGCCCCCCGCTGGTACGACTCGAACCCGAAACCGGCTTCGTGACGATCCAGAACCGCGTGCATTGTCTGATGCCGAGCAAAGGGGTTCGGCCGTCCGGCGTCACGTGGGCTCGCACGCTCGGCGGGAACGAGATCACCTTGACCGGTTCCCTCGCGGTCGACACGCGTGGCAAGCGAGATTGGGGCAGCGTCCACAACCCGACCGCGTTCGCAGCGACTGTGTTGCGCGAGACCCTCGTGCGCCAGGGGATTCCGGTGACAGGTGGAGCGGGGGATACCGACGAGGTCGCGAAGCCACCGCAGGGCGAGGAGATGGAGCTCTTCGTGCACCGGTCGCCGCCGCTTCGCCGCATCGTCCACGCGCTGAACAAGCGGAGTCAGAATCTCTACGCCGAACAGCTTCCGCGCGCCGCGGCGCGTGCGCGCGGAGGGGACGGTTCGATGGCCTCCGCCCGCAAGGTCGCGCGCCAGGAACTCGAGCGGCTCGGCGTCGATACGTCGCGGCTCGTCCTCGCCGACGGGTCTGGCCTCAGTCGCCTCGACATGGTGTCCCCGCGCCAGATCGCGAGTCTCCTCGACGGCATGCGGGCGAGTCCGAACTTCGGCGTCTACTTCGATTCGCTGCCCGTTGCGGGCGTGGACGGCACGTTGCGGCGGCGCTTTCCCGAGGGAAATGCTGCCCGCGGCCGTGTGCACGCGAAAACGGGGTACGTGAGTCGGACCGTGGCCCTGTCGGGCTACGTCCCGAGAAACGACTCCGAGCCGCTCGTGTTTTCGATTCTGATCAACGACTTCGTCGGCGCGTCCTCGGGAGTTCAGGCTGCGGTGGATGCGTTCGTTGGCAAACTCTGTACGGCTCTCCCCTGAGGGGCGAAGCACACGGATCACCGGAAAGAGTCTTGCGGCACGGCGTTCGAAGTCGGAAAACGTCCGGTTGATTCTCTGACCTGCACGGCAAGTCCTGGCTGGCGACAGCCGGCAATCGCGAGCGAGCACCATGACCCTTTCCACGACGACAGTCTGTTCCTTCTTGGCCCTCGGGCTGGGTCTCGGCCTTCCGCTCGCCCGTGAGGCCGCGGTCTCGCCGGATACTGCGACCGAGAACGCGAAGATCGCGATCGTGGACACGAGCGTGATCCGCAAGGCTTCGAAATGGGCGCAGGGTGTGATCACGCAGGTCGACCAGCAGTCGTTGGCGGATCGGCGCGCGCTCGACGGACTGATGGCCGAACGGGACAACCTCAAGAAGAAGCTCGAACTCCTCGAACCCGATTCGCGTGATGCGCAACTTCTGAAGGTCGAATACAGCGTCATGACCCAACGCTTACAGGGTCAGAACGAGCTCTATTCGATCCTCCGCGAGCGTGCGATGGCAGAAGCTGCCGTGCAGATTCGGGAATGGACCCAGAAGGCGGTCGCCGATATCGCGCAGAAGCGCGGCATCGACCTCTGCCTCCAGCAAAACGATGTGCCCGCGCAGAGTTCGCTGATCGAGAAGTTCAACTTGTTACGCGGGCAGCTCGTGCTCTACGCCACGCCGACCCTCGACATCTCCGAGGACGTCGTGAAGCTGCTCGACTCCGGGTTCGCGAACGGCGACGGCAAGGCCAACGCAGTCGACGCCGCTTCGAAGAAGTCCGACGGAACCGGAGCCGCAACCCAGAAGCCGGGCGGCGACGGCAACAAGGACTGAGGACCGAGGCGAACCAACGAACACCATGCGGCCCCGCGCGCAACGCACGATCAAGGCGCCGGTCGAGTTCTCCGGTGTCGGCCTCCACACGGGAGAGCAGAACAAGGTCTCGATCCTCCCCGCACCGGCCGATCACGGCATCGTCTTCTGTCGAGTCGATCTCGAGGGTAAGCCGACGATCCCGGCGCACATCTCGAAGCTCATCGCCAAGGAGCGCAGAACGAGTCTTCGCGAAGGCGTGGCGGACGTTTCGACAGTCGAACACCTACTCGCGGCGCTCTACGCGCTGCAGATCGACAACGTGCAGATCGAGATCGACGGCGAGGAGATGCCCGGTCTCGATGGCAGTTCGCAGGTCTTCGCGCAGAAGCTCGCCGAAGTCGGTGGTGTCGACCAGAAGGTCGTGCGCAAGTACTTCGAACTCGACGAGCCGATCTACGTGCGCGAGGGCGACGTCAGCATCGTCGCGCTGCCCGCCGATGACGGCTTGACGCTGCAATACCACCTCGATCACCGCACGGGCGACACCGAAGCGATCCAGTCGTACGGCCTCAAGGTCGGACGCGAGACGTTCCTCGATCAGGTCGCTCCGGCGCGCACGTTCGTGATGCGTCAGGAGGTCGAAGCGTTGCAGGCTGCCGGTCTCGGCAAGGGCGCGACACGCCAGAACACGCTCGTCATGGGCCCCGAAGGTCCCGAAGAGAACCAGCTCCGTTTTTCCGACGAACTCGCGCGGCACAAGATCCTCGACCTGCTCGGGGATCTCGCTCTCGGAGGGTTCGAGCTGTCCGCGCACTTGATCGCGACGCGATCGGGGCACACGACCAATCACCGACTCGTGCGCATGCTCCTAGAGCGGATGCGCAAGCTCGAGGACGAAGGGCAGATCGCCCGCGAGTCCGGGATGGGCATTCGCGACATCCTCAAGCTGCTGCCGCACCGCTACCCGTTCTTGATGGTCGATCGCGTCATCGAGATGGAGGGATACCAGCGCGGCGTCGGGATCAAGAACGTCACGTTCAACGAGCCGTTCTTCCAGGGCCACTGGCCCGGGCAGCCGATCATGCCGGGCGTGTTGCAGCTCGAAGCGATGGCGCAGATGGCGGGGATCCTCCTCTTCAGGAAGCTCGAGAACACCGGCAAGCTCGCCGTGCTCTGGAGCATCGACAAGGTCAAGCTGCGCGGGGCGGTGACGCCTGGCGATCAGCTTCGTATCGAGGTCGAGACGATCCGGTCGCGGCCGGGCCTCGGTCACGTTCAGGCACGCTGTAAGGTCGCGGGCAAGCTCGTGGCCGAAGCGCGACTCATGTTCACCCTCGTGGACGCATGATGGTGGTGCCCTCATGAGTTCCTCCCTCACGACCAGGATCCACCCGCAGGCCATCGTCGAACCCGGCGCCGAGATCGGTGTCGGCGTCGAGATCGGTCCCTATTGCATCATTGCAGCGACCGCCAAGATCGGGGACCGCTGCCAGATCCTCGGTGGAAGTCAGATCCTCGGTCACACGACCCTCGGCCCTGACAACGAGATCCACGGTGGCGCCATCCTAGGAGGCACCCCGCAGGACCGGACGTATCACGGCGAAGACACGCGGGTCGTCATCGGCGCGCGCAACAAGATCCGCGAGAACGTCACGATCCACCGCGCCACGACCAAAGAAGAGCGAGTCACGCGCATCGGCGACGACAACCTCATCATGGGTGGGACGCACATCGCGCACGACTGCAAGCTCGGCAACCAGATCACGATCGGGAACAACTCGCTGCTCGCCGGCCACGTGCTCGTCGAGGACGGCGTCACCATCAGCGGTGGAACGGGTATCCACCATTGGTGCTCGATCGGACGCCTCGCGATGATCGGCGCGCTGTGCCGCGTCGCGATGGATGTCCCGCCGTTCCTCGTCTGCGAGGGACGTCCGGGGCGCGTGCGCGGGCTCAATCTCGTCGGCTTGCGCCGCAACGGTGTCGATGGCGCCGGGCTCGAGGCCGTGCGGGATGCTTACAAGATCCTCTTCCACACGAGTGAGACGCGCGAAGCGGCGCTCTTGAAGCTCGAGGCCAGTGACCCGATGACTCCCGAGGTCCAGCATCTCGTGCGCTACCTGAGACGTTCGGACCAGGGCTATCGAGGCCGGTATCTCGAAGGCGTCTACCGCGGAAAGGTCAAACCGGACGCTGACGGCGACCAAGAGCCCCAAGTGTTCTGAGGACGCCGCCAGGGGGGGAAAATGCACGAATCGTCACGCATCGCCGTCGTGGGCGTCGGCCATCTCGGCAAGCATCACGCGCGGTTGCTCGCAGCCATGCCGTCCGCCGACCTCGTCGGCGTCGTCGATACCAATCCGGACACCGCTCGCGACGTCGGTGAGGAGTGGGACGTCCCATATTCCACCGACGTGCGCGAAGCGCCGCTCGCGTGGGGTGCCGAGGCCGTGAGCCTTGTCGTTCCGACCACGGCGCACTGTGATCTCGCGATCCACTATCTCGAACAGGGCCTCGACGTGCTCGTCGAGAAGCCGCTCGCGACATCGCCCGAGGAAGGGCGACGCATGTGTGACGCGGCGGCTCGAACGGGTCGCATCCTCGCCGTCGGTCACGTCGAGCGGTTCAATCCGGCGGTGCAGGCGTTGCACGACCTCGACGTGACGCCGCGCTACATCGAGAGCGAACGTCTTGCCCCGTTCACGTTTCGCAGCACCGACATCGGTGTCGTCCTCGATCTGATGATCCACGACATCGATCTCGTCCTGTCGCTCATCGACTCCGAACTCGAGGACGTCGAAGTGCAGGGTGGTGCGCTGTTCACGCCCGCGGAGGACATCGCGAGCGCGCGACTGCGCTTCGCCAACGGTGCGGTCGCTCGACTCACCGCGAATCGCGTCGCCTTGCGTCCGAAGCGCCAAATGCGGATCTTCAGCCAAGAGGGCTACGTCTCGATCGACTTCGGCAAGAAATACGGTCTCGTGATCCGCAAGTCGGATTCGTGGGACGTGCAGAAACTCGACCTCGGCAGCATCCGCACTGCGCAGATCCAAGATCTCTGGAAGTTCGTCTTCGAAGGCCTGTTGCAGGTCACCGAGCTGAAGATGGACGAGAACAATCCGCTCGAGGACGAGCTGCGCAGCTTCCTCGAATGCGTGCGGACGCGCACCGCACCGGTCGTCGACGGAGAGGCCGCGCTGCGTGCGCTCGTCGTTGCGCAGCGCGTTCTCGATCATCTCGCTGCACATCCCTGGTAGCGGCTCGCCAGCGAATTCGGTAGTCTGCACGCGCGGTGGGGCTGGCGCTGGGCGGCGCCCCTCTCCGCCGTTGGCAGTGCCGCAATCAGCCGGCCATCGATCGGCTCATCGGGAGGGGAAGATGCGCAATCTCTTGTTCTTGCTGCTCGTCGGCGGCATCGCGTTTCTCGGCTACGAATACGGCAAGCGTCGCAGCGATGACGGAACGGCCGCGGCCAAGACGAAGGACGACGCGTCGGAGAAGGGAGCGAGCAAGGCTGCCGCTGGTCGGCCGGACTTCGAGAATCTGAGCCTCGATACGACCGGTATGCAGCTCACGAACGGCACCACGTCCGCGGGAGCCGGCGGAGTCAGCGACCCCGAGCGTGTCGAAGTCGTCGCCGACGTGAGCGAGAGCTTCGCGAACGACACGATCGCGAAGGAAGCCGATCGCTATGTGGCCGCACTCGACGCGCGCGACTTCTCGAAGCTGACCCCGTCGACCGATCTGCGCGACGAGTTCCCGTTCGGCACGACTGCGCGGTTCGCCCTCGAGGTCGCGCTCGGGCTCGAGCAGGGCCCCGATGACGGCACGGGAGAACGCACCGAAGAGCTCGCGAAGTCGGCATCCTTGCTGCTCGCGACCGCGAAGACCGCATCCGTCGTCGATCGTGTGACCGGCGCGTTCGAGATCCTTACGGGTCGTGGTCACCTCGGTCGTGCACTGGCCGCGACCGGCGGGCGCAATCACTTCTTGGCCGGAAAGGGGGGAGGTGCCGCGTGCGGTGCGTGGGTCACCGCGTCGCAGCGCCTCGAAGATCCCGTGCGCGCCGTCGCCCTGTCGGGCCTCCTCGATGCGATGACGCGGGGACCTGTGCCGATCTGGCGTCAGGGAGCGAGCTTCGCACTCCTGCGCGACGCCTACGCGCCGCTGCAGTCGGTCCTCAAGACGCTCGTCTTCAACCCGAACGGCAGTTGGAAATCGCGCTACGAGAACGTCGAGAAGGGCGTCTACCTGTCGACGATCGCCAATCGCTGCGAGCGCGAGTGGGGGATTCCGATGTCGCCGGGTCTCCTGCAGCGCATCAACGGCCTCTCGAGTCCGAAGTCCCTGCGCGCCGGGTCGCGTATCCGCGTGCCGACCGAGCGCATCCGCGTCGTCGTCGACAAGAGCACGTTCTCGATGAAGGTCTACCTCGGTGACGTGCTCCTGCGCCTCTACGAGGTCGGTCTCGGTGAAGACGGTTCGACTCCGGAGACCGAGTTCACCGTCACGGAGAAGCAGCTCGATCCGCAGTGGACCAACCCGCGCACCGGCGTCACCTACCCGGCGCTCCATCCCGAGAACCTGATCGGTCGCTACTTCATCCGCCTCGAGGACGGCGTGCACATGGGGTTCGGAATCCACGGCACCAAGGATCAGACCTCGATCGGCAAGAACTCGAGCATGGGCTGCATCCGGCTACGAGAGCGCGACATCGAAGACGTGTTCTCGTACCTGCCACGCCGCACGAAGGTCGTCATCCGCGCCTGACCGCGACCTGCGGGCAGGCTGTCGGTCGTCGCTCGCTGCGAGGCTCGGTATCGTGTGGCGATGGCTCGCCGTTGCCTCGGATCGTCGACTTCGGTCGGACTCGCGTGTTCGCTGATTGCCGGGTTCGCGGCTTTGTCCGCGACGAGTCAGGATGCGAAGCCGCATCTGCAAGCCGTGTCCGGTGGAGCGGACGTCACGTTTTCGCGTGATGTTGCACCGATCCTCGATCGGTATTGCGTGCGCTGTCACGGTCCTGCGCGACAGCGAAAATCCTTGAGGCTCGATTCGCCGCACTCGATCGTACGCGGCGGTCGAGGCGGGCCTGCGATCGCGGCGGGCGACTCCGGTCACAGCCTGCTCATGCGGCGCATCGAAGGCACGCTCGGCAAGCGCATGCCCCCCGAGGGGCCTCGGCCCAGCGATGCCGAACTCCGCGTGCTGCGCGCGTGGATCGACGACGGCGCGCGGTACGTCGAGGGGCAGGCCGTCTTGGACACGCGTCATTGGGCGTTTCGGCCATTGACGCAGCCAGAGGTTCCGGAAGCGCCGGAAGGTGTGAGCGCACGGCATCCGATCGATCGGTTCTTGGCTCGGATGCAGCAACACCGCGGTCTCGAGGTCGCACCGCGTGCCGACGCCGAGACGCTCTTGAGGCGGCTGAGCCTCGATCTGAGGGGATTGCCGTCGAGCGAGGACGAACGCACCGAGTTCTTGGCCGCCATCGAACGAGACGGCTTCGACGCGGCGTGGCAGACGCTGGTCGATCGGTTCCTCGAGGATCCGGCGACCGCCGAACATCGTGCCGCCCAGTGGCTCGATCTCGCGCGCTACGCGGATACGAAGGGCTACGAAGCGGATCGGCGACGCACGATGTGGCCGTGGCGTGACTGGGTGATCCGGGCGTTCAAAGCGGACATGCCCTTCGACCGGTTCACGGAGTTGCAGCTCGCGGGCGATCTGATGGATGCAGGTCGCGAGGGGCGCCTCGCGACCGCATTCCATCGCAACACGATGACCAATGACGAAGGCGGCACGGACGACGAGGAGTTTCGTGTCGCTGCGGTTCATGATCGCGTGGCGACGACGTTCTCGGTCTGGTTCGGGCTGACCATGGAATGCGCGCGCTGCCACGATCACAAGTACGACCCGATCTCGCAGCGTGAGTACTACGAGCTCTTCGCGTTCTTCGATCAGACGCAAGACCGGGACAGGAACGATGATGCGCCACTCCTTGCGGTGCCTCGAGACGACGCCGAGAGCCGGAAACTCGACCGGCTCGAGGCGGAGGTCGCAGAGGCTGCGGAAGCGCTTGGCAAAGCCTCGCAGGCAGCGGATGCGCACGCGGGGCAGGTCGAGATCGCGATCGAGAACGCCACCCGCGCGTTTGCAGCCACCCCGCCGCAGCTCGGCTCGTGGGAGCTCTCGGGACCGGCAGAGCTAGGGCGGTTCGCCGAGTCGCGTGAGGGCGATGCCGACGAGCGCCCGGCGGAAGGGCTCTTGACGCTCGCCGAGGCGCGCGCCGTCGCGACCGAAGTCGTTTCGGGCCGAACTGTGTCGCAGCTGCGGGCATCCGCTCGCGCCGCGACGAGCACACCCGTCGGTGCCGACGGTGCGTCCTCCTGGACGGACGGCACCGTGCATCGTCTCGATGGTCCTCAGACCGTGTGGCTGCTCGAGCGCACGATCCACGTCGACGGCCCGCTTCGCGCCGCCGTGCGACTCGGGAGCGACGACGCGTTCGCCGTGTTTGTCGACGGAGAGCGACTCGCAGGGCGCTACGTCGAGCGTGCTGCCGTTCTCGGCGACGAACGCGTGCCGATCGAACTGACGGCCGGCGACCATCGTTTGGCGCTCGTCATCGTCAACGTCGGCGGAATCGGGGGTTTCGCCTTCGAACTCGCCCCACACGACTTCGACGCAGCGGAGAACGCGGCCTTGGCCAAGCCTCGCGACGAGCGAACCCCGGGCGAAGAGCGCCTGCTCGCCGCCGCACTGCGTCGTCAGGACAACGGGGTGCGGGTCGCGTCGGCACGGCTCGTGGCGGCCGAGGCACGGCTCGAGGCGCTTCATCGCGAGTTGCCGCGAGTGCCGATCCTCGCTGAACTCGGACTCGAGGCGCGGCGCACGACGCACGTGCATCGACGAGGATCGTTCCTCGACCCCGGTGCCGTCGTCACGAGTGCGACACCGTCCTGCTTGCATGCGATGCCGACCGGTGCGCCGCGGGATCGCCTCGGGCTCGCGAGGTGGATCGCTTCGTCGGCGAATCCGCTGACACCGCGCGTGATCGCGGACCGCGAATGGGCGCGGCTGTTCGGGCGCGGCCTCGTGCGCACTCCGGAGGATTGGGGCACGCAGGGGGAACCACCGGTTTTTCCCGAACTTCTCGAATGGCTCGCGAGCGACTTCTCGCGACATCGCAGCCTCCGCTCGTTGACCAAGACGATCGTCCTGTCCGCGGCTTATCAGCGCGCTTCGAGTCTGCGTGCGCAGGACGCCGAAGACGATCCGGAGAACGAATGTTGGGCGCGCGGTCCGCGCATGCGGCTTCCGGCCGAGACGATCCGGGATTCGATCCTTGCCGTCAGCGGTTTGCTCTCGCACAAGCGCTACGGTCCACCGGTCATGCCGGTCCAACCGGATGGCGTCTGGTCGATCGTCTACAGCGCGGACCGTTGGGTCACGAGTGCAGGCGAGGATCGCCATCGACGGGCGCTCTACACGTTTTGGCGCCGAACGTCGCCGTATCCGGCGCTCACGATCTTCGATGCGCCGAGCCGTGAGTTCTGTGTCCTCGATCGGGGAGCGACGAACACGCCTCTGCAGGCGCTCGTGCTGCGCAACGACCCGTTCGTCGTCGAGGCGGCGCAGGCGCTCGGCACCCGCTTGGCCGCAGCCCACGCACGAGAATTCGAAGCCGGCACGCGAGCGCTGTTCTTGACGGTTCTGGGGCGCGAGGCGCGCCCCGACGAGGTTCGAGCAGTCGTCGACGCATGCCGCGCCGAACTCTCGGGGCGCGGCGACTTAGCGTCGATCGAGGCCATGTGGGCGATGGTGGCCGGAGCGATGTTCGGCCTCGACGAGTTCTTGACGAAGCTGTGAGGAGTCGCGCCGATGACCCATGAGGACAAGACGTCCATGATCGAGTTTCCCGGCGCTGAGTCGGCGAGTACGCGCGCGACACGCCGTGCGATGCTCCAGGGGCTCGGTGCTTCTGCACTGACGGCTGTCGCGCTGCGTGCGCGCGGACCCGTGGCGGGCTCGTTGGCCGGTTGCGTCGGGTCGTCCGATGACGTTGTGAAGGGCATCGAGCACGCGCGAACGCATCGACCTCGCGCGAAGCGCGTGATCTACCTCCACATGGCCGGTGGGCCGTCCCAGCACGACCTGCTCGACCACAAGCCCGCTCTCGCGCGCTACGACGGCAAGAAGTGCCCGCAAGAGCTGCTCGAGGGCCAGCGCTTCGCTTTCTTGAAGGGGCATCCGACGATCCTCGCGTCGCCGTTCTCATTCGCGCAATACGGTGAGAGTGGCGCCTGGGTCAGCCAGCTCCTTCCGCACTTCGCGCGCGTCGTCGACAAGGTTTGCATCGTCCGCTCGATGGTCACGACAGAGTTCAATCACGCGCCTGCGCAGCTCTTCTTGCAGACCGGGGCGCCACGCCTGGGACGCCCGTCGCTCGGTGCTTGGGTGCACTACGCCCTCGGCTCGGACAATCGCGATTTGCCCGGCTTCGTGGTGCTCGTCAGTGGCGGGAAGAATCCGAGCGCAGGGAAGAGCGTCTGGGGAAGCGGCTTCTTGCCGAGCGTGCACGCTGGTGTGCCGTTTCGAGATGGAAAGGAGCCGGTGCTGTTCTTGGCGGATCCACCTGGAATGGCGCGTGCGGCTCGTCTGCGCCAGGTCGAGCTCGCGGGTGCGCTCGATCGCATCCAGTGGGAGCGAGAGCGCCACCGCGCAGCCCTCGCCCGCATCGAGCAACGCGAGCTGTCGACGCGCATGCAGGAAGCCGTACCACGCGTTTGCGATCTCCGGCAGGAGCCGGATGCGATTCACGACCTCTACGGCACACGCGAGTCCACCGGAGGATTCGCACGCAACTGCTTGCTAGCGAGGCGTTTGCTCGAGTCCGGTGTGCGCTTCGTCCAGCTCTACGACTGGGGTTGGGACTCGCACGGGACTTCGCCGAGTGACGACGTCCTGCATCAGTTGCAGCTCAAGACCCGCGAAACCGACCGCCCGATTGCCGCGCTTCTCGTCGACCTCGAACAACGCGGGATGCTCGAAGACACGCTGGTCGTGTGGGGCGGGGAATTCGGGCGAACGCCGATGAACGAGGCGCGAAACGGGTCGCGCTTCCTCGGACGCGACCATCAAGGCACCGCGTTCACGATGTGGCTGGCAGGAGGTGGAGTCCACGCTGGCTACGTCCACGGCGAGACCGACGATCTGGGCGCGCGCGTCGTCTCGGGCGCCGTCGAAGTACACGATCTGCAAGCCACGATCTTGCAGATACTTGGCTTCGATCACGAACTCCTGACCTACCGCTACGCGGGGAGGGACTTCCGTCTGACGGACGTCGCAGGCCGCGTGGTGAATGAGCTGTTGGCGTGATGGCGGGCCGTGGGGACGCGTTCGCGCCACTCCCTGGACGGCATGCGAGATCGGAATCCCGAGCGCTGGCTGCACGGATGCAACGGTATCGCCGCAACTTCGTGTCAATGCGGAGTTTGAGTCCCAACTGCGCAGGGCAGGAAACCAGCGGATGGATTCTGCTGAAAAAATCTGCACCGGTCGCTTGACGAACCCGTCGCGATCCGTAGGATTCCCCGCCCTGACATCGAGCGTGTCAGGCAGCAGTCCTCGACGAGAGCGGCTGCCGGACGGCCCCGAGTCGCCCGCAAGTCCCTGTTCTGCAGGGGTTTGTCGGCTGAGCAAGGTCGCCCGAAAGAGCAAGATCTTTGAAAACTCGGATGGCCCAAAACAACGTAGCGTGTGAGCCTCGCTCCCACGGCTGTTCCGGCTTCCGGAACGTCGTCTGGAGCGAAGCCAAAAGATCGGCCCGCGAGATCATCGACCGTCCAGGTCGTTGAAGCGGGCAAAGCCAGAATGAAACAAATCAAGTGAAGGGTTTGATCCTGGCTCAGAGCGAACGTTGGCGGCGTGGATGAGGCATGCAAGTCGTACGTGAAAGTCTTCGGACGAGTAAAGTGGCGAAAGGGTGAGTAACACGTAATCAACTTACCCTCGAGACGGGGATAACCGCTGGAAACGGCGGCTAATACCCGATACCGATGCGGGATCACAAGATCCTGCTTCGAAACGGTGGGGATCCTGCGGGACCTGCTGCTCGAGGAGAGGGTTGCGGCCTATCAGCTTGTTGGTGAGGTAACGGCTCACCAAGGCTAAGACGGGTAGCCGGTCTGAGAGGATGGTCGGTCACACTGGGACTGAGACACTGCCCAGACTCCTACGGGAGGCTGCAGTCGAGAATCTTCCGCAATGGACGAAAGTCTGACGGAGCGACGCCGCGTGAAGGATGAAGGCCCTCGGGTTGTAAACTTCTGTCAGAGTTCAAAGAAATGGTGTCCCTGAATAGGTGGCACCTTGACATCAGGCTCAAAGGAAGCACCGGCTAACTCTGTGCCAGCAGCCGCGGTAATACAGAGGGTGCAAACGTTGCTCGGAATCACTGGGCATAAAGCGCACGTAGGCGGCCTATTAAGTGCGGTGTGAAATCCCCCGGCTCAACCGGGGAATTGCACTGCATACTGGTAGGCTAGAGCTTGGGAGGGGAGAGTGGAACTCCTGGTGGAGCGGTGGAATGCGTAGATATCAGGAGGAACGCCGGAGGTGAAGACGACTCTCTGGCCCAACGCTGACGCTGAGGTGCGAAAGCTAGGGTAGCGAACGGGATTAGATACCCCGGTAGTCCTAGCCCTAAACGATGGGTACTAGTTAGGGGGAGTTTCTATGCTCTCCCTGGCGAAGCTAATGTATTAAGTACCCCGCCTGGGGAGTACGGTCGCAAGGCTAAAACTCAAAGGAATTGACGGGGGCTCACACAAGCGGTGGAGCATGTTGTTTAATTCGATGCAACGCGAAGAACCTTACCCAGGCCTGAATGCAGGGATTAAGCTGTGAAAGCAGTGGATTGCCTTCGGGTGTAACCTGCACTGGTGTTGCATGGCTGTCGTCAGCTCGTGTCGTGAGATGTTGGGTTAAGTCCCGTAACGAGCGAAACCCCTATTGTTAGTTGCCAGCGGGTAATGCCGGGGACTCTAGCGAGACTGCCGCTGTTAAGGCGGAGGAAGGTGGGGATGACGTCAAGTCATCATGGCCCTTATGCCTGGGGCTACAAACGTGCTACAATGGTCGAGACAAAGGGACGCGAAGCCGCGAGGTGAAGCAAATCTCACAAACTCGGCCTCAGTTCGGATTGCAGGCTGAAATTCGCCTGCATGAAGTTGGAATCGCTAGTAATCGCGGATCAGCTACGCCGCGGTGAATATGTTCCTGAGCCTTGTACACACCGCCCGTCAAGCCACGAAAGCTGGTAGCGCCCGAAGTCGCTAGCCTAACCCTCGGGAGGGCGGCGCCGAAGGCGAGATCGGTAATCGGGACTAAGTCGTAACAAGGTAGCCGTAGGGGAACCTGCGGCTGGATCACCTCCTTTCTAAGGATAACTTAGACCCACGTCCGAGTGCGCAAGCGCGTACGACGTGGTGAGTGAATAGACGCACGCGAACAGGTTGGCAGTGATGCCGATCTGGCGTTGTTTGGGCCATCCAACCTTTTTCCATCGTGGGCTATCCGAGTCCTGGCGCCATCTGGGTCTATAGCTCAGCTGGTTAGAGCGTCCGCCTGATAAGCGGGAGGTCTGTGGTTCAAGTCCACATAGACCCACCACACGACTTCTGCGTCAGGTACGACTTCTGCGCGAACAAGGCTTCTCTTGGAGGTCTGCGCAGACTCGCCTCGGTCGAGGAAAACCCGCGGCCAGATTCCGCGGGATAATCCCGCGGTTGGGGGCGTAGCTCAGTTGGGAGAGCATCTGCTTTGCAAGCAGAGGGTCGCTGGTTCGAGTCCGGTCGCCTCCACCATCATGGAGCGTCACTCGAGATTCGGACTCCAGCGAAGCATCTCAGGGAAAAGGTCGATGATATTCGAACTCGACGTGTGAGCCGTTGCGACGGCTCCTGCGAGTGGTTCGGTCTCTGAAAATTCGAATGCAAGTCGAAGCCGAGACGTGGTCGCGCATGCGGCCACCGAGTCTCGAGCCTAAGAGAATAAATGGTCAAGCTACGAAGGGTGTACGGTGGATACCTAGGCACCAAGAGCCGATGAAGGACGTGGCATAACTGCGATAAGCTTCGGGGAGCTGTTAGCAAGCTTTGATCCGGAGATTTCCGAATTGGGAAACCAGACAGGGTTCATCCCCTGTCATGGCCGAGTGAATCCATAGCTCGGTCAAGGGAACGGGGCCAACTGAAACATCTAAGTAACCCCGGGAAAAGAAAGAAACCTCGATTCCCTCAGTAGCGGTGAGCGAAATGGGAATAGCCTAAACCTCGGACATGTAAGACGGCAGTCGTTGTGTTCGGGGTGTCGTGGGATCGACACGTGTTTCTGCCGAAGCACGAACGAGTTACAAAGTGTGGAGCTAGCTGAGAGGACTGGAAAGTCCTGCCACAGAGGGTGACAGCCCCGTAGGCGAAAGCGAAGCACCTCGTGTCGATATCCCGAGTAGCGCCAGTCCCGTGAAACCTGGCGTGAATCCGCGGGGACCACCCCGCAAGGCTAAATACTACTTGGTGACCGATAGCGAAAAGTAGCGTGAGCGAAAGGTGAAAAGTTCCCCTGTGAGGGAAGTGAAATAGTACTTGAAACCGTATACTTACAAGCAGTCGGAGGGCTATGGTTCGTCCAGCCTGACGGCGTGCCTTTTGCATAATGACCCTGCGACTTACGGTATATGGCGAGGTTAAGGATCTCTAGGTCCGTAGCCGAAGCGAAAGCGAGTGTTCATAGCGCGAATTAAGTCATGTGCTGTAGACCCGAAAGCGAGTGATCTATCCATGAGCAGGGTGAAGCGGATGTAACAATCCGTGGAGGCCCGAACCCGTGTGGGTTGAAAACTGCTGGGATGACTTGTGGATTGGAGTAAAAGGCTAATCAAACTCGCAGATAGCTGGTTCTCTCCGAAATGTCTTTTGGGACAGCCTTGTGTAATAGTGCATGGGGGTAGAGCTACTGATTGGGATAGGGGGGCTTCCCGCCTACCCTACCCTACCAAACTCCGAATACCATGTACCTTATCACGGGAGTGAGACTACGAGGGATAAGCTTCGTGGTCGAGAGGGAAAGAGCCCAGACCGGCGGTTAAGGTCCCCAATCCATGCTAAGTGTTGTAAAGGATGTGGGGGCACTAAGACAGCTAGGATGTTGGCTTAGAAGCAGCCATCATTTAAAAAGTGCGTAATAGCTTACTAGCCGAGTGCCCTTGCGCCGAAAATGAACGGGACTCAAGCATGGAACCGAAGCCCCGGGTTGTATGTCAATGACGACATGCAGCGGTAGGAGAGCGTTCTACGTTGAGCGAAGAGAGATCGAAAGAACTCTTGGACGATGCAGAAGTGATCATGCAGGGATGAGTAGCGAGAAAGGAAGTGAGAAGCTTCCTCGCCGAAAGCCTAAGGATTCCTGGGGAAGGCAATTCCGCCCAGGGTTAGTCGGAACCTAAGGCGAGGCCGAAAGGCGTAGTCGATGGACAACAGGTTAATATTCCTGTACCACTTGATCAGCGTTATCACCGATGGGGGGACGGCGTTTCGAAGGTCGTCCGGCCGTTAGTCGTGCCGGTACAAGCTTCGGGGTGGCTGGTAGGTAAATCCGCCAGCAGAATCTCCGGAGTTACGTCGAGCGATTTATCGCGAAGCGATTGGAAGAACGTCCGAGAAAATCCTCTAGGGAGTTGGTCAGGTGTCCGTACCAAAACTGACACAGGTTGGCGAGATGAATATTCTAAGGCGCTCGAGAGACCCATCGTTAAGGAACTCGGCAAATTAATCGCGTAACTTCGGGATAAGCGATACCACCTGGGGTCAGGTTATCCAAAGCTCCGGGTGGTCACAGTGAAGTGGTAGGGGCGACTGTTTACTAAAAACACAGGACTCTGCTAAGTCGCAAGACGACGTATAGAGTCTGACGCCTGCCCGCTGTTGGAACGTTAAGGTAAGGGGTTATCCTTCGGGAGAAGCTCTGAACCGAAGCGCCAATGAAGGGCGGCCGTAACTATGACGGTCCTAAGGTAGCGAAATTCCTTGTCGGGTAAGTTCCGACCCGCACGAATGGCGTAACGACTCCTACACTGTCTCAACGATGGACTCGGCGAAATTGAAGTTGTGGTGCAGATACCACATTCCCGCGGCAAGACGGAAAGACCCCGTGAACCTTTACTATATCCTAGTATTGGGTTTAGGCATGTTATGTGTAGCATAGGTGGGAGGCTGTGATGCAGGGACGCAAGTCTCTGTTGAGCCGTAAGTGAAATACCACTCTTATCATGTTTGAATCCTAACCTGTCACCGTGAATCCGGGATGGGAACAGTGCTAGGTGGGTAGTTTGGCTGGGGCGGTCTCCTCCAAAAAGGTAACGGAGGAGTGCAATGGTACCCTCAGCGCGGTTGGCAATCGCGCGTCGAGCGCAAAGGTATAAGGGTGCTTAACTGCGAGACCCATTAGTCGAGCAGATACGAAAGTAGGTCTTAGTGATCCGGCGGATTCCATGTGGAAGGGCCGTCGCTTATCAGATAAAAGGTACTCCGGGGATAACAGGCTGATCTCCCCCAAGAGCCCATATCGACGGGGAGGTTTGGCACCTCGATGTCGGCTCATCGCATCCTGGGGCTGAAAGCGGTCCCAAGGGTTGGTCTGTTCGCCCATTAAAGCGGTACGTGAGCTGGGTTTAGACCGTCGTGAGACAGGTCGGTCCCTATCTGTCGTGGGTGTAGAAGAGTTGAGGAGCTTTGTTCTTAGTACGAGAGGATTAGAATGAACGTACCTCTGGTGTTCCTGTTGTCGCGCTAGCGGCAGTGCAGGGTAGCTAAGTACGGATCGGATAAGCGCTGAAGGCATCTAAGTGCGAAGCCGACTCCAAAACGAACTCTTCCTTGAGACACCTCAGAGACTATGAGGTTGATAGGCCGGAGGTGTAAGCACGGTAACGTGTTCAGCTGACCGGTACTAACCAGTCGATCGGCTTGACCTCCTTTTCTTCGTTCCTGATGTCTTCGGACACCAGGTGTGGAGAAAGGGATGCTCCCGCTCGAGACAAGGTTTCGACTTGCATTCACCGTATTCGCCGATTCGTGGCGAGTGCACATGGGCATGGCCCGTGGTTCCACTTACTTCGATTCGGGACAAGCGAATTCCCGGTGCCTATATCCAGTTGGATACACCCGTTCCCATTCCGACCACGGTCGTTAAGCAGCTGGAGCCGATGATAGTGCTAGTGTGCGAAAGTAGGTCAGTGCCGGGTTCAACCGAGCCAGGTTCTCTTCACGAGGACCTGGCTTTTTTTATGCTTGTGCTTTTTGTGCTTACAAAGGCTGTGACCGAGCTCGTCGCCGGTACTTGGCGAGTCGGCGCTACGTAAGCACCCGAGGTACCTTCGAGCGTCACTGCCGGCTCGCCTGCTACGATTCGTACGTGGTCGCGGATTCGCCGTGGTCCGTGTCCCTCGTCCGGAGAAAATGCACGTCGTGTTGCAACCGAAGTGCCTTGATGTTCAGACTCAGCGGGCGCGCAGAATCCCGAGCGCGCTGTGCAATGCGAGAGTCTTACGGACGTTGCTCGTGTCGATCGTCGGTGCTGTGCCGCTGGTAGCGCAGTCTCCACCGGTGGCGTTCACACACACGGTGACGTTCGGGACTTCGAGCCACGTCGTCGACTTCCAAAGACACACTCGGTGCGTGGTCCGAGGTACTCGATTCTCGTTCAACAGGCCGACGGTTCGTTGAGCACCCACGTCGCGCCACTCGTGCGAACCTACATCGGCAGCGTGCGTGGCCAGCCAGGTGCAATGGCCTCCGCGGTGTGGCGCGCGACTGGGAAGGTCTTCTATCACGTAGTCTTCGAAGACGGCGCCGAGTGGATCCAAAACGGGGCGGCGACCACGTTACGGACCGACACGTCTTGGACGCCTGGATGCCCGGGCTTCGAAACGCCGAGCGGGGGAGCCGGATCGACGGTGTGGGCGGCGGAGGTCGGCGTCGATTTGCCGTACAGCCAATACATCGTCGACGGCAATGTCGATTCGGCGATCGAGATGATCGAGCATTCTGTCAACACGACGAATCTGATCTACTTGCGCGATGCGTGCATCGTGCATCGGATCGGTCGAATCGTCGTGCGCACTGCGCTGGGGCACGACCCGTATGCGGGCACTCACCAACGCTCTCTTGCCGGCAGTCGTGACACAGTGGAAGAATGTCTTGCCGCCGAGCACGAACGTGATCGGACTCGTCGCGACGTCGGCGACAGGTGGTGGCCTCGGCTATGTCGGTGCTGTCGGGAATCCCGGCTTTTCGGCGAACGGCGCCACACGCGAGGGGGACTTCTCCATCGTGTGGCGTCATGAAGTCGGTCACAACTGGTCGCTCGGTCACTATGACGGCGGCACTCCTGAAGGTCGGACGATCAACTCGGGGAACAGGCTCGCGCGGCTGTCGGGGCCTGAGGAAGCGAAGGTCATCGCGCACCGCAATGCGCGGTCGAACTTCCTCGACAAGGTCGGTGCGTATCCGTTCTCGATTCCGCCGTGCGCGAGCCTCGATCGCGCGACATATCTTCCGCAGGACACGGCGATCCGGATCGATGTGCTCGACAACGATCATGACGCGAACGGCGACGCGCTTCGCATTTCCGGGTTCGACTTTGCCACCGCCTTGGGCGGGCATGTGCGTCGATCGGCAGGCACGGGCATCGGCGGACGTGACGAACTGCTCTACACCCCTCCGGCTATTCGCTCGGCGCTGACCGATCACTTTGCCTATCGCATTGCCGATGCGACCGGGAGGGAGGCCAAGGGGAACGTCGTGACGCGCCTTGGTTCCGATGCGGTCCTGCTGGCACACTACTCGATGAACGCGAACTCGGGTACCGTGGCTCTCGACTCGTCCGAGTACCGACGCGATGCAACGCTCGAGAACGGCGCTAGCTGGACTCCGGGTGTGATCGGCGGAGCGATTGTGTTCGACGGCATCGACGACGAACTGATTGCCGATGCGCCCCAGGTCGCGACCGATCGCTTCACTGTCACGGGCCTGATTCGTCGGTACGGCTCTCAGGCGGCCAACGCGGGCATCGTTTTCGCACGCGGTGGCCAGATGCGCGCGTGTGGCTTCAACTTCGGAGACCACAACGAACTGCGCTACCACTGGAACGGAGACAACTGGAACTGGGACTCGGGACTGATCGTGCCCGACAACACCTGGACGTTCGTTGCACTCACGATCTCCCCGCAGGGCGCGACGCTCTACATGGATTCGGGATCCGGACTGCGGTCCGCGACGCGAAGCGGCAACCATGGAGCGGAACCTCTCGACGCGGCGCTCCACATCGGGCGTGATCCGAATTCGGTGAGTCGTAGCTTTCGGGGCGCGATGGATGACATCCGAATTTACTCCAGCACGCTCGGTCCGAAGGAGATCGCCGTCGCTGCGACACGGCTCGGTAGTGCGGCAGACCCGAATCCGCCACAACTCGAGTCGCGACTGACGTCGCAAGTACATCTGATCTGGAACCCGAGCCCCAAGACCGTCCAGTCGCGTGTCTTTTTTTCAGCGGACTATCGATCGGTGCGCGACGGGCGCGCCGAAGCGGATCGCGGAACGACGACCGCAAGTCTTTGGACGACGCCGTTGCTCGGCAATCAAAGTTACTACTGGCGTGTCGATGCTAGCGACGGGACGAACTGGGTCGCAGGGCCCGTGTGGTCCTTCCAGGTCGTCGCGGGAGCGACGTTCGCGTTCACCCAGAACTACGGCGTCGGTTGTAGTGGCTCCCAGAACCTCGTGCCCAAGTGTTCCGCCGCCGGACTGCCGCGCCTCGGATCCCAATCGTTCGCCATCGAAGTCGAACGAGCCCGTGCCCAGACCGCTGCCGCGCTCTTGATCGGCGCCGATTCGGCAGATCTCGCGATCAGCGGATGCAGCCTTCTGGTCCGAACGCCGTGGATCTCTTTGCCCGCAATCGTGACGGACCTTCAAGGTCGCGGGGCACTGCCGCTACCGATCGGACAGGATTCAGCGCTCTTGGGAATCCGCATTTTCGGACAATACCTCGTACTGGATACCGGCGCGCAGTTATTCGGCCTCGCATCCGTGAGCGAGGGGATTCACGTCGCGATCGGCTACTAGCCGATTGTCATCGGCATATCGATGGTATCGTGGCGCGAGCGCCCTTGCGTCACCGCTGTTCGTCCGTCCCTGATAGTCATAGTCGAGCAGATCCCGCGGACGCGTTCTATTGGCGTGCCCTGCACCGAGGAGAAGTCGCAGCATCATGACGGCAGGACAAATCGTGATCGCGATCGTGGCCCTCGCGGCCTTCGTGTACCTGTTGATACCGGCGCGCGGTCGTCGGAAGCAACGAGGTTCCCCTACCGACAATACGGCGCAAGCGTCGAGGAGCACGCGAGGCCGTTCAAGCGAGATGGGATTCGGTACGGGATTGCTGGGAGGCGACATCGACGATGCTGCCGTCGCGCGCTATGCGTTGAGCCGAAGCCCGAAGGACCCGAAGTCGTCCGACGCTCGAGACAACGGCACTGCTCTCGGGATGACGGATCAGATCGAGTTCTGAGGAGCTCAGCGGACCTGACGGATCACGCCGACGACGACGCCGCGGATCTGGACGCGGTCGCGAATGAGCGGTGGATAATTGGTGTTCGCCGGTTGCAGGCGGAAGTGACCACTCTCGCGATAGAAGCGCTTCAGCGTCGCTTCGTTGTCGTCGATGATCGCGACGACGGTCTCTCCGTTCTGGGCGTGTTCTCGACGCTCGACAACGACGTAATCGCCGTCCAGGATGTGATCTTCGATCATCGAGTCGCCGCGGACTTCGAGCAGATAGTGGTTCGGACCGTGGGGGATGAGCTCGCCGAGATCGAGGAGTTCGCGATCTTCGATCGCTTCGATCGGTCGCCCGGCCGCGATCTTGCCGAGCAAGGGAAGACTCATCTCTTTCTGGGGCTCGATCCCGAGTGCTTCGGGAGAATCCGGGTCGTGCAACACCTGGATGCCGCGCGCACGGGCGCGCAGCCGGAAGATGGCGCCCTTCTTCTCGAGATGCGTCAGGTGCTCGTGCACCGTGATCTTCGACACGCCGAAATTCGTCGCGATTTCGTCGAGCGTTGGTGCGATCGCGTTTTCGCGTCGATAGTCGCGAATGAAGCGAAGAACTTGAAGCTGTTTGCCGGTCAGGAGCATCGGGTTCGCAATCGAAGTGGTCGGGAAGCGCTGGCCACGGTCCTACCGGTCGGAGCGCAAACTGCGATCCGATTCTCGTGAGTCTCGAGGCCTGAACTGTCGGGATCGGGATGAAGACAAGGGGGCGTTTCGTCCGACCAGGATCGGACGCAGGGACGTCTGGTAGGGTTCCGTTCCCCATCGCGGTCGTGACGGAAATCGTCTCCGCGTGTCCTTGGCAGCCGTGTGGAACCACGGCGCTTCGGCGACGGGAGAAGGACCGCGGACCCGAGTCCGCTCCACGCAGCATGATTCCCGAGGAAGCGCCGCGTCAGCCGGGGAGGGCTTGGCTGTCGTGACGGACCTGCGGAGTTTGCGCGTGACATCGGACTCGGGTCGGGTCGGGGTTGGGCGATACCAGAGACTCTGGACCAACCCGGGAGGATTGCTCGAAGAAGAAGGCAGGCGGTCTGCTCGCCGTTCCGTCATGTCGCAAGACAGGCGAGACCGAGAAAGAGCACGACGAGAGCGACGATGCCGAGGCTTTCCCCGATGCGGAGAAACGGATGCGGCTCGATGGTCGTGACCGCCACCGCGCGGCTCGCAGCATTGGCGTTCGGTGCCTCTCCTTTCGGCTGCTTCGGACTCGCAGCGCGCGTCACCGCCCGGGACGCCGCGCGGCGGACTGTCGTGTTGCTGGAGTTGTTCGTGCGCTTCGTCTCGACCGCGGGGCGCCGGCGCGCGAGAGGCTCCGTACGCTCGTCGCCGAGTGCACAAGGCTGCGATTGAAAGAGCCATAGTTGGCGAGCACGGATTGCTGCTCCGTGGTTCGAGCAGCCGTTGCGAAGCGACGCGGGTTTGGTCAACGCAGCCATCAGAGTTCCTCATTCCGTGAGTGGTTCTCTCGTCCCCGAGAGTCGTGGCATTTGTTAGGTAGGCCAATGTTAGGTGATCGCGCGTCGCTGGCAAGGGTAAAGTTCGGGTTTTTCGTGGTGCATGTTCGGTGCAAACCAAACGAGGACCCACGTGCCGGGTCGTACGTCGGCGTGAGCGGTAGGCGGGCGTACGAGAGCTCGATTCGCCACCGATCCGGCGCCGTGCGCGTCGTGGAGACGGTTCGGTGAGCACGATCGTCCAAGATCGTCGGGCAGGCTCCGTCGATCGTTTTCCCATCTCGGCGTCGTGTCGCTCGTCGCAACGCGCGCCGGCAAGATGATCGAAAACGTGAGTTCGAGCCTGTCCGTCGTGGCATGGCAGCTCGAACACGCATGGCTCGTCACCGAGCGTCATCCGAGCCGTCGAGGTCTCACGATTCGAAGTCCGTTCGGCGAGCAGCGCGCGAACAACCCTCCGTTGCGAGGCCTCCGGCGCCCATCGCGAGCGCGGGAACGTAAACGGTCGCGATGGCGCGGCGGCTTCGGGGGTTGACCTCCGCGACGTGTCGCCGCAAGCTCCGCGATCGTCCTCTCTCCGACGTGCTTCGGGTTTCGCGTTGTTACCGATCCTGGAGGAACCCCGTGTCTCGTTTGTCCTCGTGTTCGTTGGCCATGTGCCTCGTCGTGTTGCTTTGCAGCGCGGCGGGATCGACGACGCAGTGGACCGTCACGGACAACGACTGGTCCGTCATCCCCGATCCACCGTCGAACGATCAGGACATCACCGTCGTCTATCGCGGTGACGACGAGTGGGTCGAGTACGAGATCGACGGGGAGAAGCCCGTGCGCGTGGATGTGACGGAGAGTGGTCGATTCGTCATTCCTCGCAAAGCGCTCGTCGGGAAGGCGGGCTTGTCTTTGCAAGCGAGCGGCGGCGAGCGTGGGTTTCGCGTGATTCGGTTTCGTTAAGTCGGTCATCATCATGACAACCAAGTCTTCTACTCTCTTTGCCCTGACCACTGCCGCGGCCATGGCGATGACGATCGGGTCCGCAGCCCTCATTGCTCAATCCTCGTCAACGGTTGTTCCGTCCTCATGTGCAACGCGCGACGGCAATCGGCACATGACGGTGTACTTCGCCGAGAATCGTGTGCGCCGCGTCCAGGTATTGATCGATGCACGGCACCTCAGTGGTTTGACCGGGTCGCGCCTCGTGCGCATGTCGTTCCGCAAGGACATCAAGGGGGCCGACATGTACGGCCGCATCCGCGGTAACGAAACCACCCCGATGGTGGTCAACGCGTCGTTCACGGATGCGAAGGCGGACATGCCGTCAGCGATCTTCCGAGACAATCACGGCAGCAAGGTCGTCGAGATCTTCCGTGGTGGCCTCGCGCTTCCGAAGGTCTCGCCGACGGATGGTCGCGCGGTCGCGACCTTCGCTTCGACCGAAGCGCCGACGTTCGTCTTCAAGCAGCCACTCGACATCATCGCTGGCAAGACACTCTGCCTCGACTTCGAGTCGTTCCCGGCGAGCGCAGGGCACGAGTGGGAGTGGCCGATCGACGCCGAGACACACCGCGTCGCCGGCACGTCACGCGTGATCGGCAACGCCTGTTGGAACTCGAAGTCCACACCGGTCACGACGGTGATGGAGTCCTCGCTCCGGCCGGGTATGCACCTCAAATCGACGAGCCGCACCCCACCGAACACCGCGGCCGCGTTCTTGATGTATGGCCTGAGCGATCAGGTCGCGTTCGGAACGGTACCACTGCCGCTCACGATCGCGGCGCCTGGTTGCCAGCTCCTCGTTTCGCCGGATGTCTTCGTACCGGCAGTGTTCTTCCACCGCCTGCGTGCGTCGGACGAGGGGCACACCTCGCAGATCGTGCCGACACCTCAAATCGCGGCGATGTACGGCAGCACCCTCTATCTGCAGTATCTGTTTCTCGTCAGCGGTAGCACACCGACCCTCGCCACGGGCAACGGCATCGCCGCGAAGTTCACGACCGATACGCCTTCCCTCGGCGTGAGCCTGGTCGCGACGACCAACACGACGGGCAGCTCGGGCCGCGTCTTCCTCGACTTCGCACCCGTGATCGAACTCGAATCCCGCTGAGCGACGCGCCCAGTCGTCAAGTTGCGACTCCGTCTGCCGCAGCGAAGCGGGTCGCGTACGGGCCGCTCATCAAAGTCGGCGGGTTGCCATCCGTAGGCGTCGCTCAACAGGGGGGCCTGCTGCGGAGTTCCCAAACGGATTCGTGGCCCACGTTCTGAGTTCGTTGCATTCGTCGTGGCTCAGTGGCGTCACTCGTATTGCGCACCAACGGAAGTAGACCGGGCGATCGGCCTACGAAAACGCAATGCAGCGAGGGCGCGCGTCCGCCCCGACGAATGCCACGAACTGCTGGGTGAGGACACGCGCTCGCTGTCGCGCAGCGTTCGGTCATCGTCGAAACGGTCGTTGGCGCAATGAAAGAGCCTGCGCAACCACGACTGCGGCGCGCAACCACGACTGCGGCGCGCAACCACGACTGCGGCGCGCAACCACGACTGCGGCGCGCAACCACGACTGCGGCGCGCAACCACGACTGCGGCGCGCAACCACGACTGCGGCGCGCAACCACGACTGCGGCGCGCGACCACGACGCCGGCAGCAATGCAAGTCCACGGAGCCGTGTCCAGGGGGGCCCTGGGTGGCCCGTGTCACGCCGCCTCTGGCGGCAGGGCCGGGCCTCCCAGGCGCCCCCCTGGACGCGGCGACCGTGGACGCGCACGGCGCAGCGGCGCCAGCACACCAGCACAAGCACCGCGCTCACGGGTTTCCGCATCGACGCGCGATGCCCGGGCAGGGAGAATGGCCGTATGTCCGACCTGCTCGATCCGGTTCTCGTTTGTCCAGAACTCACGGGACCTCGGTTCTTGGTCGGCTTCGTGCCGCGCAAGTTGCCGATTCTGCGTTGGCCGGTCCTGGTCGTGGGTGGTGGAGCGGCGGGTGGTTCCGCTGCGCTCAGCGCCGCCGCTGCCGGCGTCGAGACGCTCGTGCTCGAGAAGGGGCCTTCCCGTCAGTCCAACACGTGGTGGGCGCAGGGAGGCGTCGCCGCCGCGATCGCCGAGCTCGACAGTGCGCGCCTCCACGCCGAAGACACCGTCGTCGTCGGCTGTGGCCTCTCCGACGAGGGCGTCGTCGACTACATCACGACGCACGGCCCAGGGGCCATCGAGCGACTCGAGCGTCTCGGCCTCGTGTTCGATCAGAAGAACGAACAGAACGGCAAGGCACGTGAACTTTCCCGCGAGGGTGGCCACAGCGTTTCGCGTGTTCTGAGCGCGGGTGGTGATTCGACCGGGCGTGCGATCCAAGAATGCCTCGATGCCGCGATGGCCGACCAGTCGCGGATCACCGTGCGGCGCGACTTGCGTGCGATCGACGTGCTCGTGGCGGGTGGCCGTTGTATCGGCGTCCTCGCGATGCACGAGACCGGTGAGCTCGTCGCGATCCTCGCGGGCAGCACGGTCCTCGCGACCGGTGCGGTGGGGCAGCTCTTTCGCGAGACCACCAATCCGACCTTCGCGACCGGTGACGGTCTCGCGATGGCGTTCCGCGCCGGAGTGCGCTTGCGGGATCTCGAGTTCGTGCAGTTCCATCCGACGACGCTGTACATCGCGGGCGCATCACGAGTCCTCGTTTCCGAAGCCGTGCGCGGCGCCGGTGCGAGCCTTGTCGACCGTAGTGGACGGCCGGTCATGGACGGTGTTCACGAACAGGGCGACCTCGCGCCGCGCGACGTCGTCTCACGAGCGATCCTCGCGCGCATGGTCGAGACAGGCGACACACACGTCTATCTCGATGCGAGTCGTGTGCCGGACGTCGAGAAGCGCTTTCCGCAGATCGCGCGGATGTGCAGCGCGTTCGATATCGAGATCGACAGGGACCCGATTCCCGTGCGGCCGGGAGCGCACTACATGGTCGGCGGCATCACGACGGATCTCGATGCGCGGAGTTCGATGCCCGGCCTTTTTGCTTGTGGAGAGGTTGCGGCAACCGGCTTACACGGCGCCAATCGCCTTGCGTCCAATTCGCTACTCGAGGCGATCGTGATGGGACACCGGGCCGGGGAGATCGCGGCGATCGAGGCCGAACGGCCATCGACGTCGTGTTTCGAACAGATCGGTGACGATCCCGCGGTCACTGCGGACAGCGATGCGTCGCCGGAGAATGCTCCACGCATCCACCTCGACGACATGCTCTATTCGCTCAAGAGTCTGATGTGGCGCCAAGTCGGCCTCGTGCGGAGTGCCGAAGCACTCACCGATGCGACGGTCAACATCCGCTTCTGGCAACGCGTGCTCGCAAAGCGTCGTCACGTCGATCCTGCATACATCGATCTCTCCAACATGTTGCTCGTCGGTCGTCTCGTCGCGGCGTCCGCGCTAGCGCGCGAAGAAAGCCGCGGTACGCATTTCCGTTCGGACCATCCGGAACCTCTCGAGTCTTGGCGACGTCATGTCGTGGCCCTACGACCCGAGGACGAGACTCGATGACCAAACGCGACAACAAAAAGAGGCACACCGATCGCGCCACAGACTCGCGCGACGAGTCCGACGAGTTCAACGAATACGACGAGGCGATCGAAGCGGAAGAGCATGACGGTGCCGAAGGCGCGCTCGCAGCCGATCGACGCACGGACGACGAGGCGACGTTCGAGTTCGGCCAGCAGGATCTCGCGCGCGCGGTGCTCTTCCTCGTGTCGACTCGTGGTGACGACGACATCGAAGAGCGCTTCGACGAGCTCGCCGGACTCTGCAGCACCGCGGGCATCGATGCGGTCGCGACGCTGTCCCAGCCGCGCGAGCACCCGACGCCGTCCCACTACCTCGGCAAGGGCAAGACCGAAGAACTCGCGGCGCTGATCAGCGAAGTCGACGCGCGCGTCGCCGTCTGTGACGAAGAGCTCTCGCCGGTCCAAGGCCGCAATCTCGAGAAGGCGCTCGGCGTGCGCGTACTGGACCGCAGTGAACTCATCCTGTCGATCTTCGCGTCGCGCGCTCGCTCGAAGCAGGCTCGGCTCCAAGTCGAACTCGCGCAGCGACAGTACCAACTCCCGCGACTGCGCCGCCTGTGGACCCACCTCGATCGTGAGCGCGGCGGAACCGGTGCACTCGGCGGCATGGGGGAGAAGCAGATCGACGTCGACCGGCGTCTGTTGCAAGAGCGCATCACGTCGCTGCGCCGACGGCTCGACGAGATCGAAGAACGCAAGCGTCGCGAGATCAAGACGCGCAAGAACGAGTTCCTCGTGTCGCTCGTCGGCTACACCAACGCAGGCAAGTCGACGCTGATGAACGCGCTCACCGGCGCCGGTGTGCTCGAGGAGAATCGTCTCTTCTCGACGCTCGACACGCGTACGCGTCGTTGGGAGCTCGGCGAAGGGCGCCACGTGCTCCTGTCCGACACCGTCGGGTTCATTCGCGACATTCCGCACAAACTCGTGCGCAGCTTCCATGCGACGCTCGCCGAAGCGCTCGAGTCCGACCTGTTGCTCGTCGTCACCGATGCGTCCGATCCGTGTTGTCAGGAGCGAGTCGATACCGTACTCGGAGTGCTCGACGAGATCGGCGCGCAGGGCAAGGACATGTTGCTCGTCTTCAACAAGATCGACGCTCTCGAGGACCGCGGCGAACTCGCGATCTTGCGCAGCCGCTTCGACGAGAGCCTCGCCGTGTCCGCGCGGTCACGCGAGGGTATCGATGCGCTCGTGTCTGCCGTGCGTGCAAGACTCGACGCCGCGAGTCGGCATGTCACCCTCGTCGTCCCACATCGACTCGCGTCCCTGCATCAGCCGATTCGCGAGCAGGTCTCGGTCTTGTCGGTCGACTGGCGTGACGACGCCGCACACTTCGAAGTCCTCGCGTCCCCATCGGTGCTCGAACACCTCGTCGCGAAAGGCATCGGCGTTCTCGACGACAGCTCCGGCAGCGCTAGCTCGGAGTAGTCGACTGGCAAGACGCGCGCCTCACTACGAGGTCCTCGCGTTCCGTCGTTGATCGAACACCTCGTCGCGAAAGGAATGGGCGATCTCGACGTCAGCTCCGGTAGCGCGAGTTGCAGTCATCATGAACGCCGGGCAAGGGACTCGAGCGACGACAAGGAGCAGGCGCAAGGAAGGAGTCGGCAAAACGCGGAGCCGGCAAAACGAAGAACGAAGCAACCGGCAAAACGAAGGAACCAAGAAGCCGGCAAAAAGAAGGAACCGGCATAACCAAGGCTCCCGGCGGCAATGCAAGTCCACGGAGCCGTGTCCAGGGGGGCCCTGGGTGGCCCGTGTCACGCCGCCTCTGGCGGCAGGGCCGGGCCTCCCAGGCGCCCCCTGGACGCGGCGATCGTGGACGCGCACGGCGCAGCGGCGCCAGCACACCAGCACAACGAGCACAGCCAGCACAACGAGCGAGGACCGAGCACCCGGCGAACGATGAATCGATGCGCTGAGCGAGCGGGGGACGTCCACCCCGCGCGAGTCGGCTGTCAGCGCGCTTCGGGCAGCCGCAGGTGCGGGTGGTTTCCGCCGACCTCGAGTCGCAGCGTGTCGGGACCGATCGACTTGCGGTCCCGCTCACGCGCGAGCGTGTCCTTGGTCAGCAAGTGCTGCAGCAAGAACGCGAGCGCCGCCACGGCGAGCAGCGCGAGGATCGGTAGGAGGACGCGGGCACGCATCGGGACGGAGCAGGTGGCGAACTCAGGCCGGTGTCGGAACCGACTCTGGCGCCGGCTTCGCCTTGCCGCCGTGCAGGCGATCCTTCTCGTCGGTGAGCCAGAGCACGATCGGGTTGGCGACCCAGATCGACGAGTAGGTTCCGACGATGATGCCGACCATCATCGAGAACGCGAAGCCCTCGAGCACGCTGCCCGCGCCGTAGTTGAAGATGAAGAGCGCGAACACGACGAGGATCGTCGTGCCCGATGTCAGCACCGTTCGTGACAGCGTCTGGTTGACCGAGTTGTCGATCAGCTGTTCGAACGTTTCCTTCGTGCCGAGCTTCTCGCGCAGTTCGAGGTTTTCGCGGATGCGGTCGAACACGACGATCGTGTCGTTGAGCGAGTAGCCGATGATCGTCAAGAACGCGGCGATCATCGACAAGTCGAGTTCGGCGTGGATGAGACCCACGTAGTTGAGGACGGTCACGATCCCCAGCGTGATCGAGACGTCGTGCACGAGCGCGACGCAGGCCGCGATCCCGTACTTGAAGTCCCGGAAGCGCACGCGGATGTAGAGCACGATGATGATGAGCGACAGAATGATCGCTCCGATCGCCGCGTTCCGCAGGTCACCCACGGCGCGCGCGCCGATCAGCGACGCTTCGGGGAACGCGCTCGAGAGCTGCACTGTCTTGTCGTTGACGTCCTTCAACGGTTCTTCGCCGCCGAGCCACGTCGCCATGCGCGTCGGCAAGCTCTTCACGTACTTCGTCTGGTCCTGGAACGGCTCGTCGTTGAACGACACGAAGATGTCCTTCGAGTTCGCGACGTCGCCCTTCTTCTCGCCACCGACCATCGCGGCGATCTCGTTGACCTTGGGCAAGACCTTCTCGAGTCGCGCCTTCACCTGCGCGACAGCGAGTTCGGTCGCCGAGTGCAAAACGAGTTCGGTGATGGCACCGTTCTCGTCGCCGTAGGTCTTGACGTCACCGACCGGCTCGTTCGCGAGGTAGTTCGCGAGTAGGTCGCGCGCCTTGTCGATGATCTCGGGGTTGAAGGTGCGCCCTTCCTTGCGCGCTTCGCGTTGCGCCTGTGCGAACGCTTCGCGCTGCTCGGGCGAGAGCTTGAGCTTGACGAGGAAGCGCTGGGACTTGCCGTCTCCCATGTCGTCGAGCGTTGTGATCTGGAGCTCGCGTTCGACGTAGTAAGGGTCCTTCTCGAGCGCGTCCTTCAGCTGTGCTTGCGTCAACGGTTCGCGCAGAGCGACTTGGAACGCAGCACCACCCGTGAAGTCGAGGCCGTACTTGTCGTTGTTCGGCACCATGAAGAAGCCGATGAGCCCGAGCACGACCGCCGCGATGCTGAGCGTCGCGGTGATCTTGCGCACCGACAAGAGCCGCAGATGCGGGCGCTTGAACAGTTGCGCCATCGGCATCTGGGTGATCGTTTCCTTCTCGATGATCCAGTGGAAGAAGAGACGGCCACAGTAGACCGCCGCGAACACCGACGAGACGATGCCGAACATCAAGGTGACCGCGAAGCCACGGATCGGACCGATCCCTACGTTGTAGAGAATGAGGCCGGTGAGGAACGTCGTGATGTTGGCGTCGAAGATCGTCGACATCGCCTTCTCGAAGCCTGCTTCGATCGCGCGGTGCAGGTCCTTGCCCTTCTCGAACTCCTCGCGGATACGTTCGAAGATCAGGATGTTGGCGTCGACCGCCATACCGACCGTCAACACGATCCCCGCGAGGCCCGGCAACGTGAGCGTCGCACGCATCGCCGCCATCGCGCCGAAGACGAGCGCGACGTTGATCGCGAGACCCGCGAGCGCCACGAGTCCCGCGAGGCGGTAGTAGAGCAACATGAACACGACGATCAGTGCACTACCCACGATCATCGAGATGCGACCCTGACCGATCGCGATATCGCCGAGCGTCGGGCCGATCGTCGTCGAGCTCTCGCGCTCGGGCACGATCGATAGCGACCCAGTCTTGAGCACGAGCACCAGTTGACCGACTTCGGTGCGTGTGAAGCCGCCCGCGATCTGGCCACGCCCCGGAATGCGCTGTCGGAATGCCGGATCGATGCGCACGTAACCGTTGAGCATGATCGCGTGGCACTTACCGGTCCACTTCTCCGACTGGTCGGCGTACTGCAGCTGCTTGCCCGGCTTGATCGTGTAGTCGATCGCGGGCTCACCCATTTCGGTCGAGCCCTCGGCGAGCGCCTTCGCATCGAGGTCGTCCCCGGTGAAGTGGACTTCGTGCATGTTGATCGGCACGAAGCGTGGATCGGTCGGTTTGCCACCGGTCGGGTGCGCGTTCTGCGAGCCGTCGTAGAGCCAGTCGCCCTCGTTGACGACGTAGGCGCCGTTCGCGCGCTCGGTCAAATACTGCGCCTGCTCCGCCGTTGCCTTGCGGCGATACATCGGTCGCCACTCCAGGAACTTCGACTTCGGACCCTTGTCCGTGGCGCGATCGAGGTTGAACTTCCGAACCGCCTGAACCGGATCGCGTTCGATCGCGGCCTGCGTTTCGGGAAGCTTGAGCCACTCATCGAGCCGGCGCTTCTCCTCGGTGAGGTCGAACTTGTCCTCGGCCGGAATCGGCGGTTCGTTGTCGAGGTCGCGTCCCTCGTATTCCTCGTACGCGACCATGCGCATCTCGAGCGAGCCGAGGTTCTCGATGCGCCGCTGGATGTCGATCGTGTCGCTGTCGTTGCCGCCGGGCAGTTCGATCAGGATGCGATTGCCCGAGAGCGTGATCGACGGGTCCTTGATACCCTGCGGGTCAATGCGCTGGTGAATGACGAGCGCCATCTCCTCGAGGATCTCGGAATCCTTCTTGTCCGGATCGACGCTACCGTCGGCCTTCGCCTGTTCGATATCGACCGAGTAGACGAGTCGAGTCCCGCCTTGAAGGTCGAGACCGAGCTTGAGGCCGCGAGCCGCGAGGAAATAGACGCCGGTGCCGACCAGCACGAGGATCAGGAGCAGGCGACGCCAAGAATGCTCGATCATGGGAGAACGATCCGTGAAATCTCGAGGTTCCGGTGGTCACCCGCGCTTGCGGCCCACCGTCAGGTGGAGTTCTGGCAGGCTCAGGAAGCCTCGGCCGACGGAGCATCCTTCTTGGAACTCTCCGTCGGGTCGTCGTAGGTCTTGCCGAAGATCTGCTTGACGCGCGTGGCCTTGCCGACACGCGAGCGCAGGTAGTAGAGCTTGGCGCGGCGCACCTTGCCCATGCGCATGACTTCGATCTCGGACAGCTTGGGCGAGTGGAGCGGGAAGGTTCGCTCGACACCTTCGCCCGCGACGATGCGGCGGACTTTCATGGTGCGGCGAAGACCACTTCCACGGACCGCGATCACGGTGCCCTGGAAGTATTGGATGCGCTCCTTGTTGCCTTCCCGGATCTGATAGCCCACGCGGACCGTATCGCCGACGGAGAAGCGCGGGATATCCCGCTTCATTTGCTCGAGCTCGAGCTTGTGAATGACGTCCATCGTTCCTTGCCTCGTTCTTTCTTTCCGGGTCAGTCTTGTTCTGGTTCGCACGGATCGGACGCGCCGTTGCGTTCGGGCCGTGAGTGTTCGTGTCGTAGCGCAGGTCGGGTGGTGCTGGCCGCTGCACGCGTCAAACGCTCGCGTTCGCTACGCCGCCACCGCTCCACCGAAGCGTGGTCTCCGCTCAGAAGGACGTCGGGCACCGTCATGCCGCGAAACACACGCGGACGCGTGAAGTGCGGATGATCGAGCAACCCGTCGGAGCCGAACGAGTCCTGTTCTGCGGATTCGTCATGCCCGAGCACGCCGGGGAGAAGTCGAATCGTCGCTTCGAGAATCGCGAGCGCCGGGATCTCACCTCCGCTGAGGACGAAGTCTCCGAGGGAGAGTTCGTTCCACGACATCCCGAGGCGAATGCGCTCGTCGAAGCCTTCGTAGCGACCGCAGCAGAGCAGCAAGTGCTCGTTGTGCGTGAGGTCGCGCGCGATGGACTGGTCGAAGCGCCGGCCCCGAGGGGTCAGCAAGATCCGGTGGGCGGCGCCGAAGCTCCGTTCCACGTCTTCTACTGCATCAAAGATCGGTTCGGGCGCGAGCACCATGCCGGGACCCCCTCCGAAAGGGCGATCGTCGACGGTGTTGTGCGGGTTCCGGGAGTAGTCCCTGATGTTCACGAGATGGAACCGCACCCGACCCGTCCTCTGCGCGATGCCGAGGATGCTTTCGTCGAGATAGGGGCGGATCGCCTCGGGAAACAGCGTCAGAACCGAGCACAACATGAGCTGTTGCACCGAAAAGAAGGCGACACAGGCTAGGGAGGGGGTTCGGGGGCGTCAAGCCTGCAACGCCGCGCCGCATGCCGGTCTTACCGTAGTGGACGCCTACGCTTCGAGCTTCCGGATCGCGTCTCCGATGCGAGCCTGTCCCGGCGTCACGACGCGGGCGTTGAGGCCTCGGTAGCGATGCTGACGCCCGAACTCCGAGTTGACGAAGCGCACGGCATCCTTGCCGAAGCGCTCGGCGAACTTGCGGCAGCCGGTATGCGGCTCGGCCGTGACTTCGAGGACAGCGTTCCCGACCTGGAGCCGACTCCCGGCCGGTAGATTCTCCTCGGACAGATCGAGATCGACGTAGAGCTGGTCACCCGCCAGCGCCCATGTGGCGTGGTCGGCCGCGCGCGGGCCCGCGAGGTGCGCGACGACGCGCGCGTTCATCACGTTGATTTGCATGTCCGGATGCGGAGGCTTGCCGCCGCTTCGGATCTTGCGGGACCAATTGTCGCCGACCACGCCGTCCTCCAGCGTGAACGTGGCTTCGTCGAGGAGTTCGCGCGCGTCCACGTCCGGCCGGCGGATCAGCAGTTCGATCGGACCCTCGACGCGTGGGGAGGCGAGAAGGTGATCGTTGCCGGCCTCCAATATGGCGAGCGGAACATGCGGATCGTCCATCGGGGTACGGTAGATCGGTGATGGCGGATCGTCCAGGGAGCGCGGCGACGACACCGTGTCGAGTTCCGCGACGAGCTGCCGGCGACGGCGGGGACCTGAAGGCGCGCCCCCGTGGCCCCGCAGGCCACCGTCCTGCATACTCAGCCGATCTCGTCCGTGATCTGAGCTACCATGCACCTGCTGGCCGTGTCGACCGTCCTGTACTTCTGCTCCGGCCTCATGGCGCAGGCGCAGGCTCCCGAAGCCAGACCCGCAGCACGAGAGCGCCTCGTCGTCACGGGAAGCGTGCGCGACGCGGACGGGAAGCCGTGGACGGAGGCTCGTGTCACGCTGCTGTCGCTCGCCTACCTCGACGATGAGCGCGTCGGCGAGGTGGATCGTATCGTCGTCCAGACGGACGGTGGCGGAGAGTTCCGTGCGAGGATCCTGCCCGGGCGCACATACGACGCGTGGGCGGTCGGACCGGTCGAAGACGGCGTCTATCGTGCGACGGACATCGCGACCCGACGACTCGCAGGGGCCGCGATCCGCCTTCGCCAGGCGCCCGAGAAGCGCCAACAGCTGCGCGTGCAGTTCCTCGGGCTCGAGCACTGGCAGTCACGCGGTCCGCTGCGTGCCTATGCGTCGAGTAGTGCTCGCGACCACTACCACCGAGTTCGCGTCGAGCTTCGGCTCGACGCGGAAGGCTTCAGCACGCTGCCGCCCCTACCCGGAACGACGTGCCGAGTCGACTTGGAAGACGCGAGCGGGCTGCCGATCACGACCCGCTCCTTCGTTCTCGCGCACGATCGGCGTGCCGAGGTCCACACGCACGAGACCAAAATCTGGGAAGGGCTACCCGACGGTCCGGAGAAAGACGCGGCCAAGCCTCTCGCGCAGGACATCGAGCGTGTCGACCTTCCTCGCCGATCTCGGATCCTCGTTCGTTTCGAGTCGGAAGAGACGAAGGAGCCCGCGGTGGGGGTCACGGTTGCGCAGAGGGTCGGAGATACGGTCGCGGAGTTCGGCGAGACCGACGAGGACGGTTACCTCGAGGTACCGTTCGCCGTCGCGAACGAACCCGCTCCGAGCCCGACCTATCAGGCTCTGCACCTGATTGCATACGGCCCGGATCACTCGGAGACGGAGCGGACCGTTTGGCTGCGCTTCGTCGAAGCACGCGACGCGAAGCAGGTTGTCTCGGCGGAGCAGGTCTACCTGGACATTCCGAGAGGGCGCGATGTCGCGGCATTGCGCGAACGCGGGCAGTCGGACCTCGACGTCCCGCTCGGCGAAGGACGCACGGTCCGTGGACGCGTCTTGCTCTCGGGCAACCGCGTCCTGCCCCGTGCGCCGATCCTTTTCGTGGACACCGGTCGTGTGCACGTGCGCAAACTCACCACGAACTCCGACGGCGAGTTCACGATTTCGGGCTGTCGTCCGAACGTCGAATTCCGTCTGTTGACGGTGCTGCGCGAGGATCAGATCGTCACGCTCCCCGAGTCCAAGTCGAAGAGCATGAATCCGGTCGTCTGGCTCCATGCTGGCAAGACGTCCGAGGCGCCGGAGCTCGAGCTCGAGGACATCGCACTCGAAGACCTCAGTGTTTTCGAGGTCGCTACGGATTCTCGAACACCTGAGCGCGAACGCCGTGACATCGTGCGCGCCGACGAAACGCGCACGAATCTGCCCGACGACCGCGACGACGTCCGACGCCGCATCCACGTGCTCATTCCGAAGCTCGAATCGGATCCCGGCAAGCTGATCCGCACGTCGACCGAGACGAAGCGCGCACCGCTGGCACCCTTGCTACTCCAAGGCGGGGGGACCGGCATCGAGTACGAGGACATCGTCTTTCCCAACACGAGCGGTGTCGGTTCGCGCTTCCTGCCGACGCGCGTCTACTACCCTCGAGGATTCGAAGCCATCAACGCCCGCACGTTCCCGGTCGTCGTCTTCATTCACGGCTACTCGAAGATCGGCCGGGAGTATCCAGGGATCGGCGAGCACTTCGCGGCGCACGGCTATTTCGCGTTCATGATCGATACCGCGAGGTGGGATGTGGTGCTCATGGGGCATGACGGGCGGGCGATGTTCTCGATCCTCCAGAACGAGAACGCGCGGCGGGATTCGCCCTTCGCAGGCAAGCTCGACATGACGCGCGTCGGCGTCATCGGCCACTCGTGGGGGGGCGCGAACGTCAACTGCGTCCTCGCGGACAATCCAGGATACGTTCTCGGTGCAGGCTTCGCCCCGCACGCGATCCCGCCGCAGTTCGCGAAGTCCGTGCGCGTCCCGATCGCGATCGTCGTCGGCAAGGGCGACAAGATCACGCCGTTCACGGAGCATGCGCTCAGCAACTTCCAGGCAAACACGCGAGCCACCGACTTCAAGGTGATGCACGTGCTCGATGAGTCCTGCCATCACGGCAACGTCGCGAGCTATACCTACCTAGGTGCGGAAGCGAAGGACCGTGCGATCTTCGAACACTGCATCCGCGTGATCCGCAGTTTCTGCGACTGTTATCTGAAAGACGATCACGATGCTCTCGCTGCGGTCGTCGGCCCGGCATCGCATTACCGCGAACTCGTCGAGACGCAGATCGAGCTCGCGACGCCGAAGTTCTTCAAGTCCGGTTCGGAAAAGCTCGGGGAAACCGTGTATCTCCACCTGCTGGGTGAGGCGGGGCTGGCCGCGCATCTGTTCTCGTACGGAACTGCGAAGATCCCGATGAACTTCGGGACGCTGCTGCTCGACCCGCACTACCTGATGATCACGAACGCGACCGTATTGGAGCGCGCGGGCGTCGCGACGCAGGAGTTGTCTCTCCCTGAAGACGAAGCCTTCCGTGGGCTCGAGCTCTTTTTCCAGGGGTTGGCGTTCGCGGACGGGAAGCCGCGCTTCAGCGGCCTCGTCTCGATCAAGATCGGTCACGACACGACGAGGAGATAGGCGGCTCGATGGCGGCCGAGACGCGATGGATCTTGCGACCGGGTGCCGACCTGGGGCTGCCCGAGTTCGTGCCGATCACGGTGGAAAGCATCACGATCGGTCGCAAGGCGGACAACACCCTCTGTCTGCCCGCCGAGCGCTTTCCGCGGGTCTCCGGACACCACGCGTCCGTGCAGCTCGACAAGCACGACGTCGTTGTCCGCGATCTGAACTCGACGAACGGCACCTTGGTCTCGGGAGAGGCGATCACCGAGCGGGTGTTGAAGCACGGGGAAGCCTTCGAACTCGGAGTGGGGGGACCGCGCTTCGTCGTGCTCTTGTCGTCCGTCGTCGAGGATGCGGAGGGGGCGACGCTGCACTCTGGGACCGTTGACGACCGCACGGTCCCCGGACCGCGACGCTCGATCGGAACGCAGACGATGATGATGCTCTGCGAGAAGCTCGGCATTCCGGACGGTGGCAATGTCCGCACGATGCTCGAGTCCCACGGACGCAGGAGCAAGCGTACCCTGATCGTCGTCAGCATCGTGTTGACGCTCGCGCTGCTCGCGGGCCTGTGGTGGCTCGGGGATCTCGGGGCTGTGGCTCGACGGGAGCTCGAAGCAAAGCTCCAGAGGCACGAGTCCGCCGTGCAGGAGACGCGCGCCGAGTGGGAACGCGAGATGCAGGAGATCGAGGTCGCGCGACGCACGTTTCGAGCGCAGCGCGAGAAGCTCGAGGCCGAGCGCGAGCGTGTCACGAAGAGTCTGAGAGAGCTCGAGCAGGTCGGATCTCGCGAACGTGGCGAGTTCGAACGTCTTCGACGGCGCCTCGTGGAGACGACGCGGGCGCTCGCCAGTTACGATCCGGTCGATCTCGAGAAGACGAAGCTCGAGAAGGTGCACCGAGTCGAGAAGTGCGTCGTCATGATCGAGGTTCTGGTGACATTCACGGAGGCCGCGAGCGGCAAGCGCGTCTACGTGCGGAAGGACGCGAACGGCGGCTGGTCGACGAGCTTCGACGACAGTGGTGAGCTGCTCAAGAAGGAGAGCAACGGCTCGGGCTTCTGCGTGACCGAAGAGGGTTGGATCGTGACGAACGCGCACGTCGTGCAGAAGAAGCGCGAGGTGTCACGTGTCTCGCTCGGCGGCGACGTGGAGCTGGTTGAAGACCTGCGGGTGCACGTCGTTTTCTCCGGTTCGTCGAAGCGACGGATGGCGCGCGTCGTGCGATGGGCAAGCGTCGGCAACGAGGATCTCGCGCTGCTGAAGGTCGAGCCCTTCGAGCGCATGCCTTGCCTCGCAGGCCTCGACCTCGGGATCGGTCGTCCGGAGCGCGGGGCCGACGTCTACCTCATCGGCTTCCCGCTCGGCACGAATGCGCTGCAACAGGGCGACACGGTCATCGCCTCGACGTTTCGCGGCATCGTGAGCCGCTTCGTGTCGCCGTATCTGCAGGTCGATGCCGCCGTGCACCCGGGACAGAGTGGCGGACCTGCGATCGACGCGCGCGGCAACGTGATCGGCATCGTCGTCGGTATGCAAAACGTTCACGAAGGACAGGGATCGTCAGCAATCGGCTACATCATCCCGGTCGCGGATGCGCGTTCGATCTGGCCGCCGCCCGTGAGCAAATAGGCGGACGCGGCGCGACACAGTGTCGAGTTCCGCGAAATTCTCGGCCTCGAGTTCCGCGCACTGCTCGCGTCTCGTGGCCTCGGTGCGTACCTTCGGGGCCGTGTTCACGGGATTGATCGAAGCGATCGGGCGCGTCGCGTTCGTGCGTCGCTCGGGTGGGGGGCTCGACCTCGTGGTCGAACTCCCCGTGTCGTTCGATGACGTCGCCATCGGGGATTCGATCGCGCTCTCGGGCTGTTGCACGACGGTCACCAAGATCGCGCGGCACGGCGCGGGCTATCGCGCGGAGTTCCACATGGTGCCCGAGACACTCGCGAAGACGACGTTCGGCACCCTCGAACAAGGGCGCCGCGTCAACCTCGAGCGCGCGCTCCGCGCCGATGCGCGGCTCGGCGGTCACTTCGTGCAAGGGCACGTCGACGGCCTCGGTAAGGTCAGCGCGATCGCGAAGCGTCACGACGGCATGGACCTCGGTATCGACGTGCCCTGCGATCTCGCACGCTATTGCGTCGCCAAGGGATCGATCACGATCGACGGGATCTCCCTCACGATCGCGAAGCTCGAAGATGCCACATCCGGTCCGAGCACGGTGACGATCGCGTTGATCCCGCACACGCTCGAGCACACGACGCTCGGCGACCGCAGCGTCGGGGATGCGGTGCACCTCGAGGTCGACGTGCTCGCGAAATACGTCGAGCGCTTCGCGGCGCCGCACCTCGGGTAGCTGCTGTAGCGAGAAGAACTCAGAGTTCTCTGCGCAATTCGCGATGCAGCGATTCGAGCACCCGCCGCAGATGTGCACGGTCTTCATCGAGCTTGAAGCAAACGCGCGCACTGAACTCCGTGGTCTCGGCGTCGATGTGCGTTGCGATCACCTTGGGAATGACGCGAAGCGGCAGGATGTCTGCCGCTGCGAAGCGCGCGAGCGCCGTCTCGATGCCCCACTCCGGGATGTGCGTGTACAGGTCGATCGGCAATGGTCCACCCGGCCGGCCTTCGCGCCCGCCGATGAGATCGAATCCACAACAAGGAAGGCTTCGCCCGTTGGATGACATCGTGTCCTGGTTGTAGCACGAACGCCCGCGGTCGTGTGTGTCCGTCGGCGAGCGCGTAGACTGTTCGCGTGGCGCGCGTCTCTCGCAAACTCTGGATCGGTCTCGCCATCGCCCTCGTGGTCGTCGGCACGCTCGTGGCCTTCGCCGTCGGGTACCAATCGTACGACTCGCTCTACGACGCGAGTTACGTCGGCAGTGCCAAGTGCATCGAGTGTCACACGATCACCGGGGACGCTTGGCAGCATTCGCCCCACGCCAAGATGGTTCGGCCGCCGACGCCCGAGTCGGTGGTCGGCAACTTCGACGACCATGAGTGGTTCGTGCCAGCTCGATATCGCAAGACGGCGCGGGACCACGAACCGATCGCTCGCATGCGGCACGTGGCCGGGCGCTACTACATGGAGTTCCGCAACCCCGAGACGTGGGAGTTCGTTCCGTTCGAGATCGCGTACGTCGTCGGCTACCAGTATCGACAGGCGTACGTGCACCTCGAGAAGGGGGGGATCTACCGGCGCTTGCCGCTGCAGTGGTCGACGTCGAAGAACGAGTTCTTCCCGTACTGGAACTTCCAAGAAGGCAGCGCGCCATCGGCGGAAGACTTCTGGATGCAGATCTTCCGCTACCGACAGAACTCGTCGTGGAACCTCTTCTGCGCCCGTTGTCACACGACCAAGCTCGAGGTCCTCGACAAGGACGAAGAGGCGACGCGCGCGACGACGCGGTGGGTCGAGACGAGCATCGGTTGCGAGGCGTGCCACGGTCCTGGGAGTCATCACGTCGACTACTTCGCAACCAACTACGTGAATCGCATCGCCGCGTTCGTGCGCAGCAAGGTGCGCGGCGAGCCCGTCGCCTACATCGTCAACCCGCGCAAACTGCCGAAGGGCGAAGAAGTCAGCGTTTGCGCTCGTTGCCACGGTCCGGACATCGAGCTCGAACACACCGAGGTCTATCGCGAGTACGAGCCGGGTCACTCGCGCGAGGGGCGCATCAACGACCTGTCGCCCTACGTGAAGTCCCAACCGATCACACCAGGGCGCAAGAACCCGACGATCGAAGTCTGGGACGACGGACGGCCCAAGGGCCTCGCGATGTTGCTACGCAGTTTCGTCGAGTCGAAGTGTTGGAACGAAGCGCACGTGCGCTGCTACGACTGTCACGATCCTCACAACAACAAGTCCTCCGTCGAACCCGGCATGCTCGTCGCCGGCCCCGTCAGCGATCGCTACTGCACCAAGTGCCACTCCGAGATCGGCGCGGCCGTCGAACAGCACACGAAGCACAAGCGGAACACGTCCGGCGCGTTCTGCTACGACTGCCACATGCCGCGCATCCTGATGAACATCGTCAGCGGCGAGGTCAAGTGGACCCGCACGCACTGGATGAGCACGGTCCCGAGCCCCGAGAACACGGTCCGCTTCGGCAAGGACGGCGCGAAGAACGCGTGCAACGATTGCCACGACGACCAGTCCGCGGAATGGGCCGTGGAGTGGAAGCAGAAGTGGTGGCCGAAGTAGCCGTCCGCGCAGCGCTGCTCAGGGGCGCGTTCCTTCGCGAGATTGCCGGCGAGCGAGGTATGCACGCGCCGCTGCGAGTGGATCGATCGGGAGACTTCGCACCGTTCCATCGAAGCTGCTCACGAGAATCGAGGATCCATCGCTCGTGAAACACGCATCGACGATTGCCGTGTCGAGCCGCATCGACAGCAAGACACGACTGCTCGCAGTGTCCCACACGAGCACACTCCCGTCGAGGCTGGCCGAGAGAGCGACGCCTCCGTCGGGGTGGACATGAACGGCGCTTACGCGGTTGCTGTGAGCCTCGGCACCCGTGGCCAGTCGCATGGGTTCGATCGACTCGTCGGCTTTCGAGAACCCTCTAGGCCTTCGCGTGATCGGTGGGTTGCCCGCGTGCCCACGGCCAGTGACCTTGGTCAAGAGCCCGAACGAATAGTCGGCAGCGAGGCAACAATGGCTCGCCTTGTCGAACACGAGCGGGCCGCCGTAGCGACCCGACTCGCTGCTCGCGAGGATCGTGGTCGAACCGTCGTCCGCGACCTCGATCGTGTGGAGGTAGTTGTTGACGATCGAGGCTTCGAGGAGGCCCGTGTCCTCGTCGAAGCAGAGGCCGCGAACCTGGTGCAGCGGATTGATCCGCCAATCGCCGGTCGTCGTCGAGACGAAGACTTCGCCGTGGAGCGTGTGCGTCGCGATGTTCCAGATCGTGACCCAGCGATCGGCGCGACCGACTGCCATGAGCGGTTTCGTGGGGTGGAATGCTGCACTCCGAATCGGGGCCGCACTGCGACGGAGCTCGAACCCGCGCGCGGGATCGTCGATGTCCTGGATCCGAGTACGTCCATCGTCACCGATCGAGATTACCGTCCTGGATGCTCGTTCGAGACCGGCGACTTCGTCGGCGAACCATGCGTCGACGACAGGGCCGTCGTGGAGCACGAGATCGAGGAGCGTCGCGCCGTCCGTCGCGTCGAAGACGCGCACGCGCCCGTCCTCGGATGCCCCGAGCGCGAGATCTCCTGATCGATCGAAGCGCACTCGTCGCAGCGCTGCCCCGGATCGCACGAGCTCCCGGATCGTGCGCCCTTCGGAGACCGAACGGATCGCGACCTGTCCGTCGTCGGCACCCGTCAAGACCAGGTCGCCGTGCGTGGCGATGCTCACGGCGACGCGGTTCCCCGGCGCGAAGCGGGGTAGATGCGGCCGCACGAGAGCGTGCCACACCGAGACCTTCTCGAGGTCGGCCGTGAGCAGCATCGCATCGTCACGGCTCCATTCGAGGTAGCGCACGTCGATCGCGCGCTGCTTGAACGACTGGAGCACCCTCCAACTCGTCGCATCGCGCACGACGATCGTGCCGTCACGATGCACGGCTGCCAGCATGCTTCCGTCCGTGCTCCAAGCCGCCGAACCGATCGTGCGCAAGAACGGGTGGTCGAACTTGCGCTCGGGCCGACTCGACCCGCTGTCCCATCGCCACAGTTCGGTGGCGGGGTCGCTCGGTACGAGCAGGAACTCGCCAGAAGGATCGAAACCGCACCAGTGCACTTCCCGCGAGGTTTCCCGCGTGAACCGCGGCTTGCCCGAGCTCGCTTCGATGACTTCGACGTGGCCGCCGTTGTACGCGAGAGCGATCACGGGCAGCGTCGCATGCCACTGCGCGTGCAGGACTTCCTGTTCTGGCATCGAGAGCCGTTGAACGATGGTGCCGTGTATCGTGTCGATGACGTACGCTCGGTCGGCCGCGTCGGGATCCTGCGCATGCTCGCGAGCGAGGACGAGCAAGAGTTTGCCGTCCGGCGAGAACAGCAACTTGGTCGGCTGCGAGTGCTCGTCGACTCCGACATGAGCCGAGACTTGCCAAGTGTCGGTCGCGACGAAGTGAAGGCGACCACGTCCACCGGCGACGAGAGTCGTTCCGTTCGGCGAAAGGCCAAGGGTCGTGAGTGGTTCGTTCCCGGGAACCGTCAGCTCGAGCGGTGCGTCGAGGTTCGCGAGTGGCCACACGCGCACGGTGCCGTCGTCGCCGGTCGTGATCACGGCTTGGTCGTCGGCCGTGAACATCACTGCTCGTAGGGCTGCGCGACTCGCCTTGCGCCGCGCGATGTTCCGTCCCGATGTGATGTCGTCGATGCTGAGCCCACCGTGTTGATCGCCGATGACGAGTTTGCGTCGTCCGTGATCGATCGCAGGACTCGGATCCGGAAGCGGTGGCAGGTGTCTGCGCTCGATCCTGTGGGAGAGGTGGCACCCATCGAGGACCTGCAGGATCGCCGATCGCATGCGCTCGCCCGATTGCGGACCTGCAGCCGCGACGAGTTCTTTCAGAGCCTCGAATGCTCCTTCGTCGCTCGAGGCCGCTTGCAAAGCGCGATTCAGCGCGGAGGCCGCGCGTTCGTTCCGGCTCGATTCTCGGAGAGCGAAGGCGAGCGCGCCGAGCATGAGGAAGCTCGTGGCCAACATCGTGGACAGCGTCGGGTGTCGCTGGACCATCCTGAGCGCGCGCAGGTGCGCCGGGATCGCGCGCGCACGAATCGGTTCTCGCGCGATGACCCTGGCGAGGTCTTCGGCGAAGTCGAGTGCCGTCGCGTAGCGATGTCCAGGAGACTTCGCGATGGCGGTCATCACGACAGCGCCGAGTTCCCGCGGCAGAGATGCGTTGTGCTGGCGCACGTCGGTCGCGTCCCCCGTTTCGATCGCGTGCCAGAGCGCGTGGTGGGTGTCCTCCTCGAACGGCAGCTTGTGCGTCAGACACTCGTAGAGCGTCACTCCGAGTGCATAGACGTCAACTCTGCGATCGGTCTTGGTCGTTCGTTTCCGCAACGCTTCCGGCGCCATGTACGCGAGTGTTCCGAGAACCGAACCCGTGCGTGTCAGTCCCGTGTCGACGCTATCGATATGACTGGCGATACCGAAGTCGAGGATGACGGGCACATCGTGTTGCGACAGCACGATGTTCGCCGGCTTGATGTCGCGATGGACGATGCCCGCCTCGTGCGCTTCGTGAAGCGTGCGTGCGATCGTCGAGATCCAGCGAAGGATTTGATGCTGATCCGTGCGGTGACGCGGGAGATCGCCCTCGTTGCGGCGCTCGCGAATCCACGATGCGAGCGTTTCGCCTTCGACGAACGGCATGACGAGGTATGGCACGTCGCCCGTCGTCGCGGCCTCGATCACCGAGCAGATCCCCGGGTGGTCGAGCGTCGCGAGGATTTCGACTTCGCGACGGAAGCGCATCAATCGATCGGACGACACGAAGTCGAGATGCGGGGCGAGGAGCTTGACGGCGACGCGTCGTGAGAGCCGCGTGTCTTCGGCGAGGTAGACGGTGCCCTGGCCGCCGCTACCGAGCTTTCGGATCAGGCGATACGGCCCCAGATGCTTCGGTTGGTTCTCGTCTCGCGCTTCGTCTTCGCCTCGAGTCGACGTCAGCTCCTCTCGGATCGCGGCTTCGATCTCGGGGAAGCGAGCGACGTATTCGTCGATGTTCCTGTCGACACCCTCGGCGCGATCGGCGGCGAGGATCGCGTAGAAGTCGAACAGCGCCGCCGTCGCTTCGAGATCGTCGCCGGTATTTCGTTCATGCAACCCAGTCATGGGACAAACCGCGCTCACGCAACCGCGTGCGCAATCGTTGCCAACGTTTGGTCGCAGCGTCGTTTCCGATGCCGAGCTTGCGGCCCGCCTCGAGACACGACATGCCTTCGAGGCCACAGAAGGACAGGAGTTCTTGATCCTCCGCCGGCAACGTCGCGACGTACTCGAGAAAGCGCGCGATCGACTCCTCGCGCACGAGCCGCTGCGTCAACCGAGTCATGGTGTCGACGACATCGTGGAGCGCGTGCTGCCTCGCGGTGTCTCCCTCCGGATAGCTGACACGCTGCACGCGACGCGTGCTCCGCCGGACCTCGAGCAGCACCATTTTCCCGATCGAGAAGATCCAAGCGCGAAAGGCGCGAGTGTCGCCCGAGAACTGATCGCGCAGTCGAAACGCTCGAAGCCAGATCTCTTGCAAGACGTCTTCGTTCTCGACCTTCGCACGCAACGTGCGACTCATGTGCCGCAACACCCACGCGCACAACGCCGGCGCGACGGCCTCGTAGTTCGTTACGAAGTCGTCGCGTATGGCGCCGGGGTCCTCGGAAGGGGCTGGCATGCTTGAGCATTGCAGCGTGCCCCTTCGATTCCGACAACGGCATGGCGGGTTCTTTTCCCACTGGAAGCTCAGTAGATCAGGAGCTTGCCGAGCTGCGAGTTGGTGTCGATCCCGGTCACGTAGATCCGTCCCGTGTTGGGATCGGCGCGCATGTCTCGCGTGTCGAACGGCACGACGAAGACGTTGACCGGTATCACGACGTTGTTCGGCTGGATACTGAGGATGAGCCACCAGTAGAACCGGGTGTTGCCGATCAAGAGCGACCCGTAGGCGACGGCGAACGTCGAGTTGGGGAACCACATCGTGCCCCAGCACAACAGGTTGGGATTCGCCGGCAGGATCGGTGTGGTGACCGGCGCCGTCGGAATCGACACGTTGAGCAGTTGCAGGCCATCGGTCCATCGCGACGCGAGGATGTAGGGGACGACTCCTTGTCCGCGCAGTTGGCAGTGCCCGCTCGATGCTTGGTTCGGTATTGTCGCGAAGTAGTTCTGCGTGGGCGACGTCGGGTTCGGGAACAGACTGTAGCCCCGCACGATGCGCGTCGTCGGGTTTTGATACGGCGTGCCGAAGTGGTAGATCTCGTCGCGGAAGATCTCGAGGCCATTGGCGTCGTTGTTGGTCGCGAACGCGTTCCAGACGGGCGTCAACGTATTGCTCGTGACCCCGAAACACTGGAGCCCCGCGTTGGTCTCGTTGTAGTAGAGGGCTCCACCGGCACTGTTCGCGTTGAAGCGCAGCCCGCGGAAGTGATACGTGCTGCCGTAGCTCGCTGCGGTGACCGGGCTCGACGGGTTGGAGACGTCGATCATGTTGAGCCCGCCGCCACGGTGGCCGGTGAACAAGCGACCACCCCATTGCGAAGTGAACTCGGCTTCGAACCACTGATCGCCGTAGGGAGGGTTGAACGTCGTCGTCAGGGTCGGCGCCGCGGGGTTGGTGACGTCGATGAAGTGCTGCCAACCATCGATGCGATTGGAGACGACGACGTGGTTGTTTCCGATCACGCACACGCTGCGCGGGTCCGAACCCGTCGACGCCGAGAGCGTGAGCTGCCCGATCTGAGCCGCCGCAGTGGCGGAAAGGAGAAGGGAGGCGAACAAGAAGTGAGACGGCGATAGCGACATGGGGGAAACCTCGGCAGGAGTGATTGACCCTCCGAAATGGCACTCCGAGTCCCGAACTGGACATCGATTTCGCAGATCACGGCGAAACGAACTCGCCAGGCGTGCGTCGGCGCGCGCTCAGGGCTCGTAGTCGAAGAGTTCGGCGCGCGTGAGGTCGTCGCCCGTCGCGCGCGAAAGTGCGCGGACGACCTTGTCCATCGTGTTGGCGGTGAGCCTTCGCCCGCGCATCGCGCGGGTGACCATCTTGTGCGTGAGTTGTTCGCCCGAAGCGCGCACCAGGTCGTTGGGAGTCAGCTCGCGGTCGGCCATGACTCGGGCGATCGGCTGCTCGCCGAGGTTGCGATTGGGTCGGTCGTCCGCTTTGTCGTCGTTGCCCATCGGCGCTGGCACGAGCAACGACAGGGCATGTCCCATCGCATCCTCGGCAGTGAAGCCTTCGGCCTGGATGCGCGGCGCGAGATCGGCGGCGACGCGTGCAAAGAGCGCTGTCGCCGCGCTCTCCATCGCACCCGATCGCTCGTGCAAGAACGTCCGGACCTCTTGCGTTCCGTGCTCGACCGAGTCCGCTTCGAAGTCGCCGGCGAGGAGCGCGAGATGCGTGAGCTGTTCGGACATCCACTCGCGTTCGCGAACCCGGTCCGGGAAGCGAATCATCACCGCGAACAATCCGAGCACGATCTTCTGTTCGCGTGCGGAGAGCGCGGTGAGAAGATCGCGGACGGCCGTGGCGGACGGAACGCTCATCGTTGGCGAGGGCGCATGCGCGACTATTGGAATACGCCGAAGAACGTCGTGACGAGTGTCGATACGGGTGCCGCTTCGCGTGCGTCTTCGACGGTGCGCGAGATCTGGTTGAGCAGTCGTTCGATCTGATTGGCGATCGTGTCGTCACCGAAGAGCCGGCCGAGCGTGCCCTTGCCGGCGCGCAAGTCGGCGATGACGCTGTCGATGTTGTCGACGATGCGCGTCACCGAGTTCGCGAGGGAATCGTCGTTGAGCAGCCTCGGCAAGATGCCCTTTCCCGAGTTGACGGACGCAACGGCTTCGTCGATGCCCTTGATGATCGAGTCGAGCAGCTTCTCGGTATCCGGGTCGCGCAGGAGCTTGCCCAAGGCGCCCTTTCCCGCTTCGAGGTCGCTCGCCATCGTGCGAACGCTCGTCACCGTCGACGACACGTCTTCGGCGAGCTGTTTGTCGTTGAGCAATTTCGCGACGACGCCTTCTCCCGTGCGCGCATCCGCGATCAGCTTCGTTCCGTCTTCGAAGAACGTCGCAGCATTGGTGATCACCTTGCCGATCTCACCCTTGCCCTCGCGTGCTTCGGCGACCGTGTCCTTGAGCGCGACGGCGAGCTCGTCGGCGCGCTTGAAGAAGTCGCGTGCGTTCGCGAGTGTGTCGCCGATGCTGCCTTTGCCCTCGCGAAGGTCGCTGATGACTTGGGCCACGTCCTGCAGGATGCGCGCGAGGTTGTCGCGATTGGCTTCGCCGCCGAGCAGGTCCCCGAGGGCCTCGATCGGATTTTGTGGAGCGGTACCGATCAGCGTCTGATCGGTGTTGGCCGCAGCGCCCTTGGTCCCCGGATCGATCGCGACGACTTTGCCGCCGAGCAAGGACTTGTCGGAGACGCGGATCTTGTGATCGGTGAGGAGAGTCAAGCGGCGATCGAGGCGCAACGAGAGCCGGACGGGGTTGTTCACATCGCCACTGTCGGTCTCGACACCACTGACGATCCCCACCTTCGTGCCGAGGAACTCGACGTTGTCGCCGACCTTGAGGCCTCGCGCATGGGGCACGTGCACTTCGAGAACCTGCTTCTCGGTCAGCGAGAAGCTCCCGAGCTTCGCGGTTGCCCAGAGCAACGCGAGCAGCCCGAGGAAGAAGACGAGGCCGAGTGCCGTGTCGCGTTTCAGGTTGTCCGTGCTCATGTCAGTCGATGCCTCCGAGGAAGGCACGCACCAGCGGGTGTTCGCTCGCGCGCATGTACTCGCGTGTTCCTTGTTCGATGATCACGCCATCCTTGATGAGCGCGATCATGTCGCCGGTCGTATAGGCGCAAGCGCGCTTGTGGGTCACGACGACGCTCGTGACGTGGAAGCGCTCTTGGACCTCGAGAATGAGTTGGTTGATCTTGTCCGACATGACCGGGTCGAGCCCCGCGTTGGGTTCGTCGTAGAGAACGACTTCGGGTTCGGTCACGAGCGTGCGTGCGAGTCCGGCGCGCTTCTTCATCCCGCCCGAGATGTTGGCAGGGAACTTCTGGATCGAGTGCTCGAGGTCGACGATCTTGCAGACCTCCATCGTGCGGTCCTCGATCTCGGACTTGCTCATGCGCGTGTTCTCGCGCAGGGGGAGGGCGACGTTGTCGAAGATCGACATCCAGTTGATCAACGCGCCATCCTGGAACAGGTACCCCATGCGCTTGCGTAAGTGCATCAGGCCTTTTCGATCCAGCGAAGGGACACTCTCGCCGTCGACGAGGACCTCACCCGAGTCGGGTTGCACGATGCCGATGATGTGCTTGAGCGTGACACTCTTGCCGGTTCCCGAGCCACCCATGATCACGAACGTCTTGCCGCGCGGCACCGCGAAGGTGATCCCCCGCAACACCTCGAAGCTCCCGAAGCTCTTGTGGACATCGACGAGCTCGATCGCGGGAACGTCGTCCGGTCGTCGAGTCACACGGGGTTCGCGTACGCGTGCTGCCATGGTTCCTGCTGTGTTCGACCGGGATCAGATCAGGAAGTAGAAGAAGAACCAGGTGATGATGTAACCGAGCACGATGATCAGCAGGATCGAGTTGCGCACGGCGCTCTGCACGGCTTGTCCGACGCCGAGCGCACCGCCGCTCGCGCGAAGGCCGGCAGAGCACCCGACGACCGCGATCGCGATGCCGAACACGATGGCTTTGATGATCCCTACCCACACGTCTTTCGGGAACATGCCGGTCTGCTCGGTCAACGATTCCTGCACGCTGTTCATGTAGAACGCGAAGCTGATGTCGAGATGCACCTCGGCGATGATGCTGCCGCCGAGGATGCCGACCGCGTTGGCGAACACCGTCAGGATCGGGCACATGATCGCGAGCCCGACGACGCGCGGCATCACGAGGAATCGCACCGGGTCGATCGACATCACTTCGAGCGCCGTGATCTCTTCGGAAACCGTCATCGTGCCGAGCTCGGCCGCCATGCGCGAGCCGACGGTCGCCGCGAGGATCACGCCCGTGATGAACGGACCCATCTCGCGACACATCGACAGCGCGATGATGTTGCCGATGACGGTGTGTGTGCCGGTGTTCCGCAGTTCGATCCCCGTCTGCAACGAAAGGATCATCCCCGCAAAGACGGCGACGAAGAGCGTGACCGGAAGCGGCCGGACACCAACCACGAACATCTGATCGAGGATGAAGCGGACGCGCTTCGGCACCGCGACGAGAGCAGTGCCGCTGCGCAAGAGGAGCGCGATCGAGGACCCCGCGCCCTCGACTTGCGTGCGCATGAACGCGCCGACGTGCGACACGACGCTCATCGATCGGAACTCCAGTGGATCGGAAGGAACTGCAGGAGACGCAACGTGCGCCCTCCGTCCTCATCGGCAACGTAGTTGAAGAGGAACGGCACCGAACTCTGATACCGCTGACCAGCGAAATTCCTGCTCGACCACGCATGCGCGAAGGCGCGGGTCCGGCGGTTCCCGCGCGCATCCCCTTCGTCGTGCCACAGCGTCCATGCAAAATCCCAGGCCTCTCGGATCCCGGTCGCGTAGATGCCGTCCCACGGCCATGGCGACAGGGTGCGGAAGCGCCAATCGCCGTTCCGCGTCGTGCGGTAATCCGCGAAGGGCCACAGACGCCAGTGGTCGTCGATGCCTTCCTCGAAATCCGCATCGTCTTCGAGCATGTCGAAGGTGCCGCGCTTGTCCTTCTTCTTGTAGCGGATCGTGTTGCGCCAGAAGAAGGGCAGCACGTACGTGTCGCGCCGATCACTCATCTTGTTCCAATAGTGGCGCAACCAGATGAGTGGATACAGCAATACGGTGCTGTCCTGACGATCGGTCCACGTGTGCTGCCAGAACGGCGTGACCCAGCGCTGGTGGAGCGGCTTGTCGCTGTAGTCGTCGTCGAGCCAGCGCAGCAGTGGCCATGGGAAGTCCCAGTAGCGATAACGCCCACCTTCGAGCGGCCCACCCTTCTCCGACAGCTCGCTGTTCTCGGCATGGCGGAAGAACGGCCACAAGAAGCTCCAAGCGACGAAGGCGCCACCGGTCTTCCAGCCGACGAGCGGGAACAGGTGGAAGGACGAGCGCGGGTATTCCGTGTCGAGACGGTCCTTGCCCCAGTGGATGAACGGCCACAGCAGCGAGTAGGACTCGCTCTTTCCGGGCACGACGCTCTTGCCGAAGAAGGGCAGGATGCGCCACCAGTACGGTCGCTGCGGATTGTCGCTACCACCCCAACCCGTCAGTGGCCAGAAGAGGTGCGTGCCCGTCGTGTCCCCCTTCTTCGTTTTCAGGAAGAGCGGGAACAGGAACCACGTGAAGCGCTCGTAGGTCAGGAACTGCGGGATGCTGCCGAAGATCGGGAACACCGCGAAGTAGTTCTCGCCGAGCACCGACGAACCACCCCAGATCAGCGGCGTGAAGAACCAGTCGCGATCCCACTGACCCGGCACGCCATCGTGCAGGTGTTCGCGGTAGTAGAAGAGCGGCAAGAGGCGCACGACCGATTCCGTCGGGTCGAAGCGCGCTTCACCGAACGGAGCGAGGAACTCGTGCCGCGTCTTCGATCCGTCGGCCGCCTCGACGCGTCGCCAGAGCGGGCGCAGGCGCACATCGCTCGCTTCGTCCGCGCGGCGCTCCCAATGGATCAAGGGCCAGAGCACGTCGACCTCGGCCACGCGGCCATCCGGCGCGATGCGCTGGCGATAGAGGGGCGAGAGGTTGAACTCGACGGGCAGGAACGCGCACGACGACAACGTCGCCAGCAGCAGAACCGCGAACGCGGAACCTCGTGCGGATCGCAGCCCCCTCGAAACCATGCGGCAGGATCGTACAGGGGCGCACGTCGATCCCAAGCTCGATCCGACTCCGCGACGCATTCCTCCGCGTGTGGTCGCATCGTGGAAAAGCGCGAGTAAGCTGACGCTCAGGAAGCGAGGCGATCTTCGAGGGAGCGATACATGGGTAATCGGGCACGGAAAGATTCACGAAGAGCCGGCCGGCGCACGCGCGTCACGACCGTGGCCATGGTACTTGGGGGCGTCCTCGTCCTCGGGCTCGTCGGGTGCAAGGCGACCGGCGATGATGGCAGCAGTGAGCCCAAGAAGCTGCTCGGTGCCGACACTGCCCAGCGCCTCGAACAGCTCTTCGAGCCGATGCAGACATCCGGCTCGGTGGCCTGCAACCATCTGGAGGTCAAGACCCATCGCGCCCTCTGGGATCGCTTCACGTATCCCGTGCGGAGTCGTGTTTGTGAGATCGTCTTCAAGACGGGGACGGATGGTGGTGCATCTCGCTACGAGTTCCGCAACATCGGCGGCGTCGACTTCCCGATGAAATTCGTGATCGGCAAGCGCAACTTCCTGGTTCTCGGGACCGCGAGCCTCGAGGTCTACGGCGGCGAACCGCGCTTCGAGATCGCGGCGAACGGCAACGTCCTCGCCCAAGAAGCGGGCGCTTCGGTCGAGGAGGGGGAGACCGTGCGCGTCGAGAACGGTTCTTGGTCGGTGCGTTGAGCGATCGTCGTCGCATGACCGCTCCGTACCGCAATGCCCGCACGCACGTTCGCCGTCTCACTGAATTCGGATTGTGGACGGCCTTCGTCACATGCCTCCTCGCCGGATGTCAGTCGTCGATCAAGCCGGCAAAAGCCGAGTTCGTCGACCGACTCGAGCGTCCGGAAAACCCGGAGGCACGGGAACAGCTCGATCTCGCAGAACGCGATCTCGCGAGTGGAGAATGGCAGCAGGCATTGTCGCGCCTCGAAGTCCTCTGCCCCGAGAACGCTGCCTGCTCACGAATCGCGATCCTCGCGCGCCGCGCCGTGACCCTCGCGCCACAAGGCGAGCGACCGCGCCTGCGCACCACTGTTCTCGAGCGGATCCGCACCGAGGCGTCGAAGACGACCGACAAGACGGAGCTCGCGAGCCTCGCGTTCGGCGAAGCGCTCTTCGCGGGAACCGTGCGCGAAGAAGAGCAGAGTCTGCGCCGCGCGCTCGAACTCGCACCGAACCACTACTACGCGCTCGCGAAGCTCGGTGAGTGCTACTTCGGCCGCGGAGAACTCGAGGCCTCGCGCACCGTGCTCGAAAAGGCCGTCTCCTTGCGCCCCGATCTCGCCGAGGGCTGGCTCCTGCTCGCGCAGGTCGCCGAGGATCGGGGCAACTACAAGCAATCCGTCAACCACTACGAGACCTACCTCGGGTTGCGCCCGCTCGATCGCCGCGTCCAGCTCGAGTACGCGCGTTTGCTCGCGCAGAAGCTCCGGGACGGTAGGCGCGCCGAAGCCACGCTCGCCAAGCTACGTCAGGAAGATCCGAGCAACCTCGAGGTCGGGCTCGACCTCGGCTTCGCGCTCTACCTCCAGGGACGGCACCGCGATGCCGAGCGCCTCTACCACGAGATGCTCGAGCGTTGGCCTCGCGAGCCGCGGCTCCTGCTGTCGCTCGGTAACCTCTACTTCGGAGCCCTCGACGAACCCGTCAAGGCGCTCCAGACCTATCGCTGGATGCTGGCACAACGTTCGGGTGACGACCTGCTCGCGATGCTCGGTCAGGCACTCTTCGTGCCGGCCCGCATCCGCAAAATCGAGGAGCAACTCCAGAAAGGCGGTCAGGCGACTCCTGCGCCGCCGAAATCGCTCTCGGACCTGATGACGACGTGGTCGGGGCGCAGCTCGTAGAAGATCGGGAGATCCTGCCATGATCGCTTGCCTGCAGCGCGTCTCGAGCGCGAGCGTCACCGTCGATGGCGAGGTCGTGGGGGCGATCGAACGCGGCTTCCTCGTGTTGCTGGGCGTGGCGAAGGGCGACACCGAAGACGATGCGCGGCGCCTCGCGCAGCGTGTCGCTGGCTACCGGCTCTTCCCCAACGAAGACGGATCCAAGCCGATCGATCGCAGCGCGCTCGATCTCGGGTATGCGATGCTCGTTGTCAGTCAGTTCACGCTGTGCGCCGACACGCACAAGGGTATGCGTCCTGGCTTCGATCGCGCGGCGCCGCCGGAGGTCGCCGAGTCGCTCTACCGCGTGTTCGTCGATGCTCTCCGACATGCGGGGATCGAGCGCGTCGAGACCGGTCGCTTTCGCGCGTCGATGCAGGTTTCGCTCGTCAACGACGGTCCGGTCACGGTCTGGCTCGAGACGAAACCTCGTGTGTGACGGGCTTCTGGGCGGAGACACTCTCAGTCGCGATCGATTGCCGTGCGCATGGCCGTGATGCACGGAGCGGCAGCGCCGAGGCGCTCGAGATCCCGCGCGAAACGGTCCACGTCGGCGCGTCGAGCAGCCTCGTCTGCGCGAAAACGCGAGCGGCCTTCGGCCACGATCCACGACGAGCTCGCGTCGATCTTCGCGAACTCGAATTGCCGGTGCTCGCGATCCGGCCGTTCGCGCGCGAGAACGTTCCTGGCGACGAGGTCCGGATCCCGCACACCGGCGTCGTGCATTGCTCGCACGAAGCTCCCGAGGGCGGACCAAGTGTCCCGATCGAGTCCGGCATCGCCCGGAGCGGTCGCCAGTCGGCGCGCGAGATCGGCGCCGCCGAAGTCGCGGGTGACGATGCGCGCTTCGCACAGGAGCCCGAAGCTGCGGTGCTCCGCGATCGCAGCCTCGAGCGGCGGTTGGACGCCGGCTTCTTCGAGGCGGAGGAGGGCGCGCTGTTCTCGACGGGCCCGGCTCGGAGCGAAGACCGTGTTGCGGAACGCCCCCCGGAGCGCCGCGCGCAACCCGCGATACCAGTAGGCTTTCAAGAACCACGTGCCGTCCTCGTCCTCGACCCGCAGGACGCGCGACGAGGTCGAGCTTCGGACCTCGTCCACCGCGCGGATTCCGGGCCAATCCACGAAGGGACCGAACTTCGAACCGGCGGGGCAAGGGCCTTGCCCGAGGGCTCGGTCCGTGGCGTCGAGGCCTCCCCAGGGGATTGATAAAATCTTGCGGCGCATTAGGTTGGAGCGAAGCACGTGGGAAAGGTGCCGGACGCGGCCCTCGAGATCGAAGCGGACGCCTCGCTGACCCCCGGAACGCGTGTTCGGGTTCTATCGGATGCCGACATTGACGGTCTCCGTTTCTCGAAACCTCTCGGGTGTCCCGATCTTCGGGGCACACAGTTCAGGGCTCCCGTCGGAGAGCTCATCCTCCTCCAGGGTCCCCCCGGCCCCGGGGTGCTGGCATGCGGACGATCACGAAGAAAGACCTGGTCAACTCGATCACCGAAGCGCTCACGAAGCAGGAGGCGCTGGGCGATGCCCACCTCAGCGATGAGGCGCGCGCAACCCGGGTCAAGGTCACCAAGGTACTCGTCAAAGACGTCATCCAGCACTTCCTCGACTCGATCACGCAGGAGCTCGCGGCGGGCAATCGGCTCGAGTTCCGAGAGTTCGGTGTCTTCGAAGTCAAGAAGCGCGCCGCGCGCCGCGCGCAGAATCCGCAGACGCTGGAGAAGGTCGATGTGCCGGCCAAGCGCGTCGTCAAGTTCAAGGTCGGCCGGCGCATGCGCGAACTCGTCGAAGTGAGCGAGCTGGAGACCAAGGCGCGGCAGCCTGGTCCTGCCGCATCCAAGGGCAGCGGCGAGGCCGAACTCGGCGCCTGATCAATCGAGCGCGTGCTCGAGGTCGTCGATCAGATCCTTGATGTCCTCGACGCCGACCGAGAGCCGCACCAGACCGTCGCGCAGACCCGCGGCTTCGCGCTCTTCGCGGGGAATACTCGCGTGCGTCATCGACGCCGGGTGGTCGACGAGGCTCTCGACGCCGCCGAGGCTCTCGGCGAGCGAGAAGAGGCGCGTGCGTGATGCGAAGCGGCATCCCGCTTCGAGCCCGCCTTCGAGTTCGAGCGAGATCATCCCACCGAAGCGCCGCATCTGACGCTTCGCGACCTCGTGCTGCGGATGCGATTCGATCCCTGGATAATGGACCTTCTCGACCTTGGGGTGCTCGAGCAGCCACGCGGCGATCGCTTCGGCGTTGTCGCAGTGTCGCTCCATGCGTAGGTGCAGCGTCTTGGTCGAACGAAGCTGCAGGAAACAGTCCATCGGGCTCGGCGTTGCACCGACCGTGTTCTGGAAGTGGTGGAGCTTGTCCCGTAGCTCTGGATCCTGGAGCGCGAGGAAGCCGCCGATCACGTCGCTGTGGCCGCCGATGTACTTGGTCGTCGAATGCACGACGATGTCGGCGCCGAGGTCGAGCGGGTTCTGCAGGTACGGCGTCGCGAACGTGTTGTCGACGACGACGAGGATGCCCGGATGCTCGTGCACGAGTTCGGCGAGCGCACTGATGTCGCTGACGTTGAGGAGCGGGTTGGTCGGCGATTCGAGATAGACGAGCTTGGTGCGCTTGGAGATCGCCGCGGAGACGTCGTCGAGCTTCGTCGTGTCGACGAACGTCGTATCGACGCCGAGCTTGCCGTAGAGCGTCGTGAGGATGCGGTAGGTGCCGCCGTAGAGGTCGTTGCACGCGACGACGTGATCGCCGGTCTCGAGCAGATTCAGGATGCAATCGATCGCACCCATGCCCGACGCGAAGCACAGGCCGAAGCGCGCGTTCTCGAGGCTCGCGAGGTTGGCCTCGAGCGCCGAACGCGTCGGGTTGCACGTGCGCGAGTAATCGAAGCCCTTCGTCTTCGCGGGTTCTTCCTGCACGTAGGTGCTCGTCAGGAAGACGGGAGTCATGATCGCGCCGGTCGTCGGGTCGGGGCGCTGCCCCGCGTGGATCGCACGCGTGCCGAAGCCGGAGTCCTTGCCTAGGGCCATGGTTTGCCTCTCGCGCCGGTCGCCGCCGGCATCGCGAAACCTGTCAGAGGGTCTGGGGAAGCGTCTGTTGCCTGCGCGCCACTGTTCCCGAAGCGCAGCGTGCTGTCGACCCGGAAATCGCCGATCGCCGGACTGTCGACGTGCTCGGCGAAATCGGACACCTTGACGAGGAAACTCGAGAACCGGATCGTGCACCGCGTGACGACTCCTGCGACCACCGAAACCGCTCATGAGGGCAGCGGAACGATGCCTGTCGAGGCCTCGTTCGCGACTGCGGCGCTCGAGTTCTCGCAGGTGCTCGAGCGTTTTTCGCGTTGGCTGATCTCGCCGCTCGCGCGGGCTCGGGTGATGCAGCTACGTCCGTTCCGCGATCAGGCACGCATGGAACGCGCGCTGCAGCAGGTGCGCGAAATGGTCGCATGGCTCGAAGGCGGCGCACGGTTGCCGATGGTCGCGTTGTCCGACGTGCGCGAGCCGCTCGATCGCTTCCTCGATCACGGGACGGCGCCGACCGCGGCCGTGCTCAGCGAACTCGCGCGCGCGCTCCGCACGTCGTCGCGCATGCAGCGAGTGTTCTCGGAGACGCCGGATCTTCCCGAGCTCACGCGGCTCGGTGCGCTCCTGCCGGACCTCGAGTGCTTGCGCACGCGTCTCGACGAGACGATCGACGACCAGGGGGAAGTCCTGAGTTCGGCAAGTCCCGCGCTCGCGCGCATACGCAACGACATCACGGATACCGAGCGGGACATCCAAGTGCGGCTCGATCGCTTCTTGCGGTCGGGTGTGCAGAAGTATCTGCAGTCGACGCAGGTCGCGTGGCGCAACGATCGACCGGTCCTGCAGGTCAAGCCCGAGCATCGTCGCCAGGTGCCGGGCATCGTGCACGATCGCAGTCAGAGTGGGCAGACGGTCTTCGTCGAGCCGGAGACCGTCGTCGAGGTCGCCAACCGTCTCACGGAACTGCGCGCCGACGAGCGTGCCGAGATCCAACGCGTGATCGCGGAACTCTTGCGCACGCTGCACGCGCATGGCGAGGATCTCGTGCGCACGCTCGAAGGGCTCGCGTGGATCGATTCGGTGCACGCACGCGCTCGTCTCGTTCGCGAGGCGGGCTTCGTCGTGCCCGTCGTGTCCGGGGACTGCGTGCTCCACTTGCGGGACGCTCGGCATCCGCTCCTGATCGATGGCATCTGGTACCAGAGTGCCGAGCGCGATGCCGTCCTCGCGCGCACCGTGCCCTTCGATCTCGATCTCGGGGATCCGTACACGACGCTCGTCGTCACGGGCCCCAACACGGGTGGCAAGACCGTGGTACTCAAGGCGACGGGTCTTATCGCCTTGATGGCGCAATGCGGTCTGCCGGTACCGTGTGCGCACGCGATGCTGCCTTGCCTCGATGGCATCTGGGCCGACATTGGCGACGAACAGGCGATCGAACAGAGCTTGTCGACGTTCTCGTCGCACCTCGTGCGCATCCAGGATGCGCTCGCGCACGCGACGGCGAACAGTCTCGTGTTGCTCGACGAACTCGGCGCAGGCACCGATCCCGAAGAAGGCAGTGCCCTCGGCTACTCGATCCTCGATGCGTTGCACGCGCGCGGCGTGCGCGTGATCGCGAGCACGCACCTGTCCAAGCTCAAGGATTTCGCGTACGAGCGCGAGGGTGCGGAGAACGGTTCGATGGCCTTCGATCCCGATCTCCTGCGACCGCTCTATCGGCTCGATGTCGGCATCCCGGGCGCGAGTCAAGCGCTACACATCGCGAAGGTCGTCGGGCTCGACGAAGCGATCCTCGCCGAAGCGCGTTCGCTCCTCGTCGAGCGCGACACGCGTCTCGAAGAGGTCATCGCCAACGTGCAGCGCACGCGGCGCGCCGCCGAAGAGCATCGCCGCCAAGCCGAGGAATCCGTGCGCCGCGCCGCAGGTGAAGCGAAGGAGCTGCAGCAGAAGACCGAGGAGGTCGAGCGTCGTGAGACGTGGATTCGCGAAGAGGCCGAGCACTTCGTCGACGAAGAACTCCGCGCTGCGCGCGAGCTCCTTGTCGAACCGCTCAAGCAGTTCGTCAACGCGCCGAGCCCTTACGACGAACGTGCACGTGGCGTGCTGCGCCTGATCGAAGGGCTCCTGCAGCGCAGCTCGCTCGGGCGTCGCCGCGAGAAGTACCTCGAGAGCGTCAAGAAGGGACACATGGTCTACGTGCCGCGCTTCCGCCGTCGCTGCGAGGTCAAGAAGATCGATCGCAAACGGCGCACGATCTCGGTCGACATCGGTGCCGTGCGCATGGATCTGCCGTTCGACGACATCTCCTGGCTCCAACCGCTCGATTCGTGATGCGACTGTCGTATCGATCCGGCGGCGAATCCCACGGCAAGGGCATGGTCGCGATCCTCGAGGGGCTGCCGAAAGGACTCGCGATCGACACCGATGCGATCGACGCGCAGCTCGCGCGCCGGCAGCGTGGCTATGGGCGCTCGGGTCGTCAGCAGATCGAGCGCGATCGCGTCGAGATCCTCGGTGGGGTGCGCCACGGCAAGACGCTCGACGCGCCGCTCGTGCTCTTCGTCGCCAACAAGGACACGAGTATCGAGGCAATGCCCGAGCCGACGCGTCCGCGTCCCGGTCATGCGGACTTGGCGGGTTGTTACCGCCACGGTGATCGTGACATCCGTGCGAACATCGAGCGATCGTCGGCGCGCGAGACCTGCGCGCGCGTGGCCGCAGGGGCGGTCGCACAACAGCTGCTCGCCGCGCTCGGTGCCGAAGTACTCGGTCACGTCATCGCGATCGGCGACGCCTTCGCGCGCGATCCGAGCGAAGAGCCCGGAAGCGCGTTCGCGGGACTCGAGTCGTTCGAGCACGCTCGCGCGGCGATCGCCGCGAGCGACTTCGGCGTGCTCGACAGCGCGCGCGAGCCGGCGCTGCGCGCCGCGATCGATGCCGCGATTCGGGACAAGGACAGCCTCGGGGGTGTCGTCGAAGTCGTCGCGCGGGGCGTCCCGCCGGGACTCGGTTCCTTCGCACAGTGGGACCAGCGCGTCGATGGCAGGCTCGCGCAGGCGTTGCTCTCGATCCCGGCGTTCAAGTCCGTCGGGATCGGGCTCGGGCACGTCGCGGCGCAGCGCCCCGGCTCTAGGATCCACGACGAGATCGGACGCGACGGTTCGCGGCTCGTGCGGCGCACGAACGCCGCGGGCGGCATCGAGGGGGGCGTGACCAACGGCCAGCTCCTCGTCGTGCGTGGTGCGAAGAAGCCGATCGCGACGCTGCGCCAAAGGCTCGCGTCGGTCGATCTCGTCACCGGAGACGATGCTCCCGCGGCCTTCGAGCGGTCGGACGTGTGCGCGGTACCAGCGGCTGCGTGCATCGCCGAGGCCATGGTCGCACTCGTGCTGGCAGATGCCGCCCTCGAACTCTACGGCGGCGCGACGATGTCGCAGTTCGTCGCAGCCCACGAACGGCACGCTCGCGAAGTCGCGCGCATCGACGCTTGCGACGAGGCGGGTGACGGAACGCACGGCGTGGATGGCCCCGGGCCCGTGTCTGCGTAGGTTTCACGGCGCAGAAAGGGGTTGAACTCGCGGGGCTCGAGTCTATCGTCCTCGCTCCTCATTCCTCGGGTCCGCCCGGCTAGCGTAGCTCAATTGGTAGAGCTCCTGTCTTGTAAACAGGGGGTTATCGGTTCGAGTCCGATCGCTAGCTCCAGTCGCACGCGCGTGCCGGGAGCCCTCGGAATCGATGGATGGGCAGATTCCTGAGCGGTCAAAGGGGCCGGACTGTAAATCCGGTGGCAAAGCCTTCGCAGGTTCGAATCCTGCTCTGCCCACCAGGTTGCCTGCAGACGGCCCTCGCGGCCGCCGGCAGGTTCGTTCTTTGTCGACGTGACGCGGTGGAGCGGCTCGGATGCGCGGGCGTAGCTCAATGGTAGAGCTCCAGCCTTCCAAGCTGGTGGTGAGGGTTCGATTCCCTTCGCCCGCTCCACGGAGTCATCCAACTCACGAGTATCGGTTGTCGAGTGTCGTGCTCGCCGGATCGTTCTGTTCGCAGAGCCGTCCTGCTCTCGCGGTGCCCTTCGCCCGATTCTTGCTGCTGTAGCTCAGTGGTAGAGCACCTCCTTGGTAAGGAGGAGGTCCTGGGTTCAAATCCCAGCAGCAGCTCCACATTCCCTGGTTAGTCAACATCACGGATCCAACAGACACGGAGTAGCCCCGTCGCGCGGTGCGACGGGACGACCACACGAGCCGGACGTAGCCTCGCGCTTCGCGAGAACGAAGGGTTCAGGAGACCAAGAATGGCGAAGGAAACGTTTCAGCGTACGAAGCCCCACGTGAACGTGGGCACCATCGGCCACGTGGCTCACGGCAAGACCACCCTGACCGCGGCGATCTCGCGCACGCTGGAGTCCCAGGGCCTTGCCAAGGCGAAGGCCTACGCCGACATCGCGAAGGGCGGCACCGTCCGTGACGACACCCGTGTCGTCACGATCTCGTCGGCGCACGTCGAATACGAGTCGGACAACCGCCACTATGCCCACGTCGATTGCCCGGGCCACGCCGACTATGTCAAGAACATGATCACGGGTGCCGCCCAGATGGACGGCGCGATCCTGGTCGTGGCAGCCGACGACGGACCGATGCCGCAGACGAAGGAGCACGTGCTCCTCGCTCGTCAGGTCAACGTGCCCGCCATCGTCGTCTTCCTCAACAAGTGCGACGAAGTCGACGACCCCGAACTGCTCGACCTCGTCGAACTCGAAGTTCGCGAACTGCTCAGCAAATACGACTTCCCGGGTGACGACATCCCCGTCGTTCGTGGGTCGGCGTACAAGGCGCTGCACACCGAAGCTCCTGGCCGTCAGAACCCGGACAGCATGCCGATCTTCGAACTCATGGAGAAGCTCGATAGCTACATCCCGGAGCCGGCGCGCGCGGTCGACAAGCCCTTCCTGATGCCGGTCGAAGACGTGTTCTCGATCGAAGGTCGTGGAACGGTCGGTACCGGTCGTATCGAGCAGGGCATCGTGAAGGTCGGGGACAAGGTCGCGATCGTCGGCCTCGGCGCCACGACCGACACGACCGTCACGGGTGTCGAGATGTTCCAGAAGATGCTCGACGAAGGGCAAGCCGGCGACAACGTCGGTCTCCTCCTTCGTGGCATCAAGAAGACCGACCTCTCCCGTGGTCAGGTCATCTGCAAGCCTGGCAGCATCACGCCGCACACGAAGTTCGAAGCGGAGATCTACGCGCTCAACAAGGAAGAAGGTGGCCGTCACACGCCGTTCTTCTCCGGGTACCGCCCGCAGTTCTACTTCCGCACGACCGACGTCACGGGCTCGCTCGAGCTCAAGGGCGCCGAAATGTGCATGCCCGGTGACCACGTCACGTGCACCGTCGAACTCCACACCCCGATCGCGATGGAAGAGCAGCTCAAGTTCGCCATCCGTGAAGGGGGCCGGACGGTCGGCGCCGGTCAGGTCGTCAAGGTTCTCGAGTAACCGTATCCGGAGGCACGGGCCGCATCGCGCGGTCCCGTGCGCTGAAGGCCAGTGGCGCAATTGGTAGCGCAACTGATTCCAAATCAGTAGGTTCGAGGTTCGAGTCCTCGCTGGCCTGCCAGATCTCCTGGGCTCCTCGAGCCATTCCAGCTCCGTTCTAGCGCCCTCATCGGGCAGGACAGTTCCCTTGGCCTACAAACCAGCACAGGGTCGCCTCGCGCGCATGGCGGCGTTCTGGCTCCTCTGGTTGCTCGTCGTCTACGGCTGCTCGAGCTTCCGTCACGTCGTCGACGGATGGACGGGCCCCGGGATGAAGGAGAAGCTCTTCGCGGTCCCGTTGCTCGGGGATGTGACCTACAACGTGATCCTTACGTTGATCGTCCTGCCCGCGATCGCGGCGTTCGTGATTTACCGGATCTTCAGTCGACCGAAGACCGCGGACTACCTGATCGACGTCGAGGACGAGCTTCGCAAGGTCCACTGGCCGACCTTTCCCGAGGCGCGCGGCGCCTCGTTCGTCGTCATCATTTTCGTCCTCATCCTGATGGGGTATCTCGCGGGCGGTGACTGGCTGCTCGGTCGCTTCTTCAACGTCGTCTGGTCGTGGGGGATGCCCGCTTGACCATGACTGATCCTTCCTCACAGTCCCAAGGTTTGCAGTGGTACATCATTCGCGTTCCGGTCGGGCGTGAAGAGCGTGTCCGCCAGAACCTCCTGAGCCGCGTCAAGCAAGCCGGCCTCGAGGACAAGGTCCCCGAGGTCTTGCTTCCCGTCGAGAACGTCTCCGACATCAAGGCGGGGAAGCGTCGCGTCACCAAGCGCAAGCTCTTCCCCGGCTACCTCCTCGTGCACATGGAGATCGACGAGGACGTCTGGTTCGTGTTGCGCGAGACGCCGGGTTACCAAGGCTTCGTCGGTGGTGGGGACCAACCCGTGCCGATGACCGAGGACGAACTCCAGCGCATTCGCGGCAAGATGGAGGAGTCCAAGGAGAAGCCCAAGCTCTCGATCAGCTTCAAGGCCGGCGATCGCGTCAAGATCAAGCAGGGCCACTTCGAAAACTTCGACGGCGTGATCGAAGAAGTGAATCCCGAGAAGGGCGTCGTGAAGGTCAGCGTCACGATCTTCGGCCGCGCGACGCAGGTCGAAGTCGAATATTGGGAAGTGGAGCAGATCTGAAAGATCTGCGTGTCTCACGCTTCCCGCGTCGGCGCTCCGACGTAGTGGTGACCAGGCCGCAGGTGCTCGTTTTTCATGACGACGCCATGCGGATCAACCGTGCATCCCGCACCGAGCTGCGCGCCGTAGAAGATCACCGTTCCGCGTTCCACCGTCGCGCGCGCGCCGATCGTGATGCGATCGATCTTCAGCACGCGGTCCTCGAAGCTGTGTGCCTGGAACAGCGGCCGATCGAGCGTCGCTTCGTCGCCGAACGTGAGCATGTCCGGGTCGACGAGTTGCGCGAACGCACCGCCGAGGATCACGCGCTTACCGATGCGAGCCCCCATGAGGCGCAAGTAGATCGCGAGCAGGAGCGTGCCTCCGAGCGGTGCGAGCACGCTGCTCGCGATGCGGTTCCACGCCATGTAGACGAAGTCCCACCGCCCGCACCACGTCGACCAGAACGCGTGCCGACCGGGGCGTACGCGGCCGAGCAACGTCCACTTGCAGAGCCAGACGACCCCGAGGAACGCGCACGCGACGACGAGCGTCGCGATCGGAGCGCGCGTGACGCCGCGGCTGGCGATGGCGAGCCATGCGATGGCGCCACCCGTCACGCAGATCGGGATCGCGAAGCGAAGCGTTTCCCACAGCAACCTGTGCAACCAGAGCGCGAGGGGCGGCATGTGCGTGAGGCGGCGGTCCATCGAGACGACTTCGCGTTTCGGGAGTTCGAACGCGGGGTGCCCGAACCACGATGTCCCGCTCGGCATCGAGTTGCTTTCGACGACGGTCGACACGCCGACGAGGACGTCGTCTCCGAGTCGCGTTCCGGGGGGCACGACGACGTGGTTGCCGAGGAAGACGCGTTGGCCGATCTCGCACGGCGCGACGCGAATCGTCCCCCGATCGATCACCGGTCCGCCGAGGTAGATCCCGTCGGCAAAGAAGCTCTCGTCGCCGATCTCCACGTGCTCCGGCAGGACATCGAGGATCGTGCTGACCTCGGTGTTCTTGCCGAGGCGCATCCCGGCGAACCGTAGCCACCAGCGCCAATACAGACTGCCGCTGAGCCAACGCCCGGCGCGGTCGACGAGGCTCGTGCGAATCCAGACGAGGATCGCTTCTCGCGAGAGACGATTGAAGCGGCCGACGCGGCTCTTCGGCAAGACGCGCAGCGCGAGCGCCTGCAGCATGAGCGTGAACGCGAGGGCGAGCGCGGAGAACGACGCGAGCGCGGCGCTCGCGATGACCGAGGTCGTGGACGCGAACGGATCGGCGAGCCACTCGAGTGCCTGCGTCGCATCGACGTGGCAGACCACGAGAAGCACCACGAAGAGGGATAGCGAACCGCACGCGATCGTGCCATGCACGAGGCTCATGGACGCGATCCGCAGCAGGCCGTGTGCGCGTGCGCGCCAGCGATCGTTCTCGGCCGCGTTTCGAGACGCGTTCTCGTTCGCGCGACCGACGGATTCTGCGGGTACGCCGTCCACACACGAATCGGGGCTCGTCGTTCGCCCTGCCGCGACGAAGGCGAGCGGTGCGACTACGGTCCCTCGTGCGAGTCGCGTGTTCTCGCCGATGCCGGCGCGCACGCCGAGTGTGCAGTCGTTCTCGATCGTCACGCTGCCGATGACGAGCCTGCCCGCTTCGAAGTGCACGAGGCCGAGCGAGCTGTCTTGGCCGAAAGTGACGTCGTCACCGATGTGGAGCAGGTCCCAGCCTCCGCCCGCGAGATCGACGCCACGGTGCACGTGAAGCCTCTCGCCGACCCGCGCGCCGAGCAGGCGCAGCGCGTCCGCGCAGAACTCGGTACCGCGAAGGAGGTCCCACGGGATCGTGCGTGCACACGCGACGACGATCCAATGACGGAAGGACGAGATGCTCCAGGCCGGTACGCTTCGCGCCACATACCGTCCGATCAAGAGCCGCTTGACGGCGAGCGTCGCACCGATCGCGAGTGCCGTCATCACGAAGGCGCCGAGCGCCGCAACGAATGGGCTCAGCAAGACGAACGGCACGAGCCCGACGAGTTCGATGCCGAACGGTACGAACAAGAACACGACGGCCCACGCAAAGGCGCTGAGGATCACCATCCCAGTCGTGAGCCACAGGGTCTGGAGGATCGTGACGAGAGCTGCGTTCGCGTTCGCGTTGTCGTTGTCGTTGTCGTTGTCGTTGTCGGTGTGTGAGAATCGTCGATCGGAATCCGAATCGGGCTCGCTCGCGCGATGGAGTTCGGGTTCGAGCGCGAGGTCGTTTGCGAGATCGGGCGCTGATCTGGCCGCGCGTCCCGACTCGGCTGTGCGCGTTGTGACCGCGCGCGTCGACTCGACAGAGCGCTTCGTGCCCCCGCGTGTCATGGCGAGTCGCGCGAGTTCGCGTGCCGTGCGAACTTCATACACGTCGCGCGCAGCGAGGCATGCGGTCGCGTCGTGCTCTCGGAGTTGGGAAACGACCATCGCCACCGCGAGAGAGTCGCCACCGTACTCGAAGAAGTCGTCGTCGACTCCGATCGACACGCCTTCGACGGCCGAGCTCATCGCACGGAGGATCGTCTTCTCGAGGTCGTTCGAAGCTCTGGGGGGCGCCGGTGCGGACGTCGCCGCTGTGCTCCTTCGTCCGATGGCCGGAAGCGCGCTTCGATCGAGCTTGCCGCTGCTCGAAGTGGGCAACGCGTCGATCGCGACGATGCGCGTCGGCACGAGATGAGCAGGAAGCGTTTCGGCGAGCGTCACGCGGAGTTCGTCCTCGCTCCACGGCGACCCCGGGTCGACCGGTACGAAGAACGCTTCGAGCCACGCGGAGGTCGCCGTGCTCGAGACGCGACACGCAGCGGCGCGGATCCCCGGCAGGGCTCCGAGGTGCGCGTCGATCTCTTCGAGTTCGATGCGGTGCCCGCGCAGTTTTACCTGGCCGTCGGCGCGGCCAAGGAAGTCGAAGTCGCCGTCGTCGTTCTCGCGAACGAGATCGCCGGTCAGGTAGGCGCGACCGATGTTCGGCAGATCGGGAAAGCGCTCGCTCGTCAGCTCGGGTCGCTTCCAGTAGCCGCGTGCGACCTGGATGCCAGTGATCGCGAGTTGTCCGACTTCACCGCGTGCGACCGGACGCAAGTCGGGCCCGAGCACCCACGCGCGATTGCCGTCGATCGCGCGACCGATCGTTGGCGTGCTCCCTGGTCGGATGCGTGCGCGCAGGATCGTGATCGTGCATTCGGTCGGACCGTAGCCGTTCTCGAGGTGCAACGCGGGTGCCCATGTGTCCACGACGTCGCGCGGCATGGCCTCGCCGCCCGCGTAGACGAGCCGCATGGCGGGAAGTTCGCTGCGCGGGTCCTTGCAGGCCATCGAGCGTAACAGTGTCGGCGTGGGCATGAGCACGGTCGCGCGCGCGACTCGCAGCCATGGCACGAGGTCCGGTCCGAGCCGCGTCGTCTCACTCCCGGCGACGACGACCGTGGCGCCGGCAGCGAGGGGGAGCCAGGTTTCTTCGAGCGACGAGTCGTAGCTCGGTGAGGAGACCTGGACACAGCGGTCGTCGGGACCGAGCCCGAAGTGCGCGAGTTCTTGCTGGATGAGGTGGACGATCGAGCGATGTTCGATCATCACCCCCTTCGGTCGTCCGGTCGTCCCCGAGGTGTAGATGAGGTAGGCGAGCGAATTCGGGGTCAGCCACGAAGGCGTGGGCGCTTGGTCGGATCCCTGCGCGTGCACGTCGAGGACGACGGCCGACTTGGTGAGGGTTCGCACGCGGTCCGCATCCTCGCGCTCACACACGACCGCGACAGCGTCGCTGTCCGTGAGCAGGTAGGACAGGCGTTCGTCCGGATACGAGTGTTCGAGACACACGAAGGCCGCGCCAGCGCGGAGCACGCCGAGCTGCGCCGCGAGCCAGTCAGGCGATGTCCTGGGGAGTAGGATCGCGACGATGCACTCGCCACGGACGTGAGGCGATACGAGGCTCGCGATGCGTGAGCCACCGTCGTCGAGTTCGGCGAAGGTGACGACCCGTGGCGGGGCGCTCTCCCGAGGGCACTCGATCGCGGATCGCTGGCCGAAGAGTGCGATCGAGCGCAGGACGACATCGTGCAAGAAGCGCGGCTCGGGCTCCACTCGCGAAGGGTACCCTTGGCCCCGCCTGGATCGTCCGTTTTTTGCCCGCGTCGCTTGACGCCTGCGGGGGTCATCGCAATATTGATCGCCCTTTTCGGCCGATCGGTCTCTCGCAATGTGCGGGGCCGTGGTGGTCGATCGGCCTTCCTCGGGAGGCCTACCTGGTGCGGGAGGGACGCCGTATGGCGTTCCGTTCGAACCGCGGAGGCATACATGGCTGCGAAGAAGAAGAAGCTCAGCGCCCAGCTCAAGCTGCAGTGCAAAGGTGGACAGGCGACGCCTGCGCCGCCGGTCGGCACGGCTCTCGGACCGCACGGCGTCAACATCGGGGACTTCGTCCGGCAGTTCAACGACGCCACGAAGGACAAGGTCGGGCTCGTCATCCCGGTCGTGGTCTCGATCTACGAGGACCGATCCTTCACGTTCGAGCTCAAGTCGCCCCCGGCCGCCGTCCTGCTCATGAAGGCCGCCAACCTGCCGAAGGGCCATGGCGAGACCGGGTCCGGATTCATCGGTTCGGTCACGCGCAAGCAGATCGAGGAGATCGTCGAGATCAAGAAAGCCGACCTCAACGCCGCGAGCGTCGACGCAGCGTGCCGCATCATCGAAGGAACGGCGCGGTCCATGGGACTCAAGGTGGAGGGCTGATCGTGAGCGAATCCGAAACGAACGAGCCGAAGCCGAACGACGCCGTCAACGCGAGCGAAGGCGACGAGCTCGGCAGCGAGAAGAAGGGCACCGGCAAGCGCTGGTACCGTGGTCGCTACGCCAACAGCAAGCGCTACCGCAAGGCCCTTGCCGGGGTCGACCGCAACAAGGAATATCCGACGGTCGAGGCGTTCGAGCTCTTGCTCGGTCTCCCGAAGGCGAAGTTCAACGAGGCGGTCGAGTGTGTCGTCCGACTCGGTATCGACCCGAAGAAGACCGATCAGCTCGTCCGTGGTGCGGTGAGTCTCCCGCACGGGATCGGCAAGGAAGTGCGCGTCGTCGTCTTCGCCGAAGGGGATCGCGCCGAAGAGGCGAAGGCCGCCGGCGCCGATGCGGTCGGTTCCGGGGATCTCGCGCAGAGGATCGAAGGCGGTTGGCTCGACTTCGATGTCGCGATCGCCTCACCCGACATGATGAAGCACGTTGGTCGACTCGGTCGTGTGCTCGGCCCGCAGGGCAAGATGCCCTCGCCGAAGGCCGGCACCGTCACGATGGACGTCGCGACGGCGGTCAAGGAGTTCAAGGCCGGCAAGGTCGAGTTCCGCACCGATTCGGGTGCGAACGTGCACGCCGCGATCGGCCGCCGCAACTTCACGGCGCAGCAGCTCGCCGAGAACGCGGCCGCGTTCGTCTCGCACATCCGTTCCCTCAAGCCGCCCCAAGCGCGAGGGATCTTCGTCCAGAAGGTCGTCGTCTCGTCGACGATGGGACCCGGAATCCGTCTCGCCCTCGGCGAGGAAGCGACCAGCTAGTGCCATGCCGAACATCGTCAACAAGCTGACCGTCCAGGAGTTCGCCGGCGAAGTCGAGCAGATGGGCTCGTGCATCGTCGTGGGCTTCGACAAGATGACCGTGGCGCAAGCCGAGGCCTTGCGCGGCAAGTTCCGCAACGCAGGCGTGGGCTTCCACGTGCTCAAGAACCGGCTCGCCGTCAAGGTCTTCGAGGGCGCGGGCTACGCGCTTCCGAAGCTCGTCGGCAAGTGCGGCGTCGTCTTCGCTCCCGAAGAGAAGGCCATCACGGCCGCGAAGCTCGTTCGGGAGTTCCAGACCGAGAACAAGGAGCTCGCGCTCGAGGTTCTCGCGGGGATCGTCGAAGGCGAAGTCCTCGCCGGCGGCGACGCCAAGATGATTGCCGATATGCCCGACAAGCAGACCGTGCGCGGCCAACTCGCCGGCCTGCTCATGGCTCCGGGCCGAGGCATCGCAGTCTCGCTGTCCGGACTCGGCAGCGGGCTCGCGCGTTGCTTGCAGCAGCGCGCGGATGGCGAAGGCGGCGGCAACGCCTGAGCGCCAAGATCCAAACACAACTACCAAGACACGAAAGTTCACGAACCACGCGAACCTGAGGCATCAGAACGATGAGCGACGAAACCGAAAACACCGTCACCCTCGAACCCGAACTCGAGAAGATCTTCGAGCAGCTCGATTCCCTCACGCTCGGCAACGCCGCGAAGCTCGTCAAGGCGCTCGAAGAGCGTTGGGGCGTGTCCGCAGCAGCTCCGGTTGCGGTCGCCGCAGTCGGTGGCGCAGCGGGTGCCGGTGCCGAAGCCGCCGAGGAGAAGGACAGCTTCGACGTCATTCTCAAGTCGGCCGGCGCCAACAAGATCCAGGTCATCAAGGTCGTGCGCGAACTCACGTCGCTCGGCCTCAAGGAAGCCAAGGCTCTCGTCGATGGCGCGCCGGCCCCGCTGAAGGAAGGCGCATCGAAGGAAGAGTCCGAATCGATGAAGGCCAAGCTCGTCGAAGCCGGCGCCGAAGTCGAACTCAAGTAGTCGGACCCATCCTCTCGTTCGCGAGCCGTCGCAGGAGCCGCGCCTCGAGCGTGGGTTCGCCCGAGGTGCGTCCTGAGCGGGAATCTTGCCGTGGGATCTCCCGCGGCAAGCTTCATGCCGACCGCGGGGTTTCTTCGTGATTCCCCTGGAATTGCAACGGGATGGTCCTACGCTCTCGGCTCGACTACGCGCAGGGTCGGTCGGTGCGATCGCGTGAGTCACTGCGTGTATTGCTGCGTGCAACCTCGTTCAGGCGCCACCTCTTTGAGGAACGACTTTTCATCGGTTCGTGCCACTCCCGGGGTCCACTCGGACTCGCGGAAGGGCGTTGCCGGAACCCCGCGGGCCACGGTGTGCAGGATCGCCGTGGGGGCACCCCGTTTGCTTCATCTTGTTTCGTCGTCGTCGCTCTCGGTCGCGCATCCTCCATCGCGCCTTGGCGGCATAGGGATGTGCTCGGGAGGCGAAGGGCGGGCGTTCCCCGGCCATCGCGACTGAGAGGACCAATCAGGGATTCCCATGGAAACCGTTCGTTACGGACACAAGCGACCGCTCGTCGAAGTCCCGGATCTCGTTGAACTCCAAACTCGTTCGTATGCCGACTTCTTGTCGCTCGACGTCGCGCCGTCGAAGCGCCCCGATGTCGGGCTGCAAGCGCTGCTCTCGGAGATCTTTCCTATCGAATCGTACGATGGCTCGATGCGGCTCGAGTTCATCGACTACGAACTCGCGCAGCCTCGCTATGACATGGACGAGTGCCGCAAGCTGCGGCTGACCTACGGGTATCCGTTCAAGATCCGCGTGCGCCTCGTCGGCCCGACGACGGTCGAAGAAGAGGTCTACCTCGGCGAGATCCCGATCATGATCGGCGGCGGGGAGTTCATCGTGAACGGCTCCGAGCGTGTGATCGTGAGCCAGCTCCACCGTTCGCCCGGCGTCGACTTCTCGGTCGAGCTGATCACGGGCGACCGCAAGCTGCACTCGTGCTGGATCATCCCCGAGCGCGGTAGCTGGATCGAAGTCAGCGTCGGAAAAAAGGAAACCGTCCAGGTCCGCATCGACCAGTCGGGCAAGTTCAGCGCGATGACGCTGTTGCGTGCGATGGACGAGAAGTACTCGACCGATCGCGACATCCTCCGCGAGTTCTACAAGGGCAGCGTCGAGGTCGTGAAGCGCAAGAAGAGCGAACCTTCGGGCCGGTTCGCGGATCGCTTGCAGGGCACCTACGCGGTTGGCGACATCGTCAACCAGTCGACGGGCGAAGTCCTCGTCCAGTCAGGCGACCTCATCACCGAGGAGGCCGCGCAGCACATCGCCGACGAGGAAATCGCACAGGTCGAAGTCGTTCGCGACCCCGAGGACTTCCTCATCATGAACTCGCTGCGCGAGGACATGACGACGAGCCACGAAGAAGCGTTGCTCAAGATCTACCAGCGCCTGCGCCCCGGCAACCCGCCGAGCCACGACAAGGCGCGCGATCTGTTCAACGAGAAGTTCTTCGACTCCAACCGCTACCGCCTCGGGCGCGTCGGTCGCTTCCGCCTCAACCGGAAGTTCGAGCAGGACATCGACGAAGAGCAGATGACCCTGCAGCCCGCGGACTTCGTCAACGCGGTGCACTACCTGATCGGCCTGCGCGCCGGTGAGGGTGAGATCGACGACATCGACCACTTGGGCAACCGTCGCGTGCGCACGATCATGGAGCTCGCGGGCGAAGAGTTCCGCAAGGGCCTGCTCAAGCTGCGCCGCACCGCGCAAGAGCGTATGAGCCTCGAGAGCAGCGAGTCGGGCGAAGGCGTCACGCCGCGCAACCTGATCAACGCAAAGACGTTCTCGTCGGCGATCGACTACTTCTTCGCGCGTGGTGAACTCAGTCAGGTCGTCGACCAGACGAACCCGCTGAGCCAGCTCGCGCACGAGCGTCGTCTGTCGGCCCTCGGTCCGGGCGGCCTCAACCGCAAGCGCGCGGGCTTCGAAGTCCGCGACGTGCACACGTCGCACTACGGTCGCCTCTGCCCGATCGAGACGCCCGAAGGCACCAACATCGGTCTGATCTCGAGCCTCGCGATCTACTCCGGCGTCGATGCGTACGGCTTCCTCACGTGCCCGTACCGCGTCGTCAAGAAGGGCAAGCTCACCGAAGAGGTCGAGTGGCTCCGCGCCGACCAAGAAGCGCGCGCCGTCCTCGTGCCTGCCGACGCCGAAGTCGACTCGTCGGGCAAGCTCGTCGGCGAGCGCATCCTCGGACGCATCGGCGGCGAGCCGATCGAGGTCGCGCGTGATGACGTGCAATACATGGACGTCTCCCCGATGCAGATCGTCGGGGTGTCGGCGAGCCTGATCCCGTTCCTCGAGCACGACGACGCGAACCGTGCGCTGATGGGTTCGAACATGCAGCGTCAGGCCGTGCCGTTGCTCCGCACCGAGCTGCCGCTCGTCGGCACCGGCATGGAGGACGTCGTCGCTCGCAACTCGGGCATGGTCGTCCGCGCGAAGAAGAACGGCACCGTTCGCTATGCGGACGCCAATAACATCCGCATCGGCGACGAGACCTACAACCTCCGCAAGTATCGCCGCCTCAACGAGAAGACCTGTCTCAACCAGACGCCGATCGTCAAGGAAGGCGACAAGGTCGAGAAGGGGCAGGTCATCGCCGACGGCCCGGCGACGCGCGATGGCGTGCTCGCCCTCGGCAAGAACCTCCTCGTCGCGTTCATGACGTGGGACGGTTACAACTTCGAGGACGCGATCCTGCTCAGCGAGCGGCTCGTCCGCGACGACGTCTACACGTCGATCCACATCGACGAGTTCGAGATCGAGATTCGCGAGACGAAGCTCGGTCGCGAAGAGTTCACGCGCGACATCCCGAACGTCTCCGAGAAGGCGCTTGCGCACCTCGACGAGAGCGGCATCGTGCACGTCGGCACGCGCGTGCGTCCTGGCGACATCCTCGTCGGCAAGGTCGCGCCGAAGAGCAAGAGCGAACTCACTCCCGAAGAAAAGCTCCTCCACGCGATCTTCGGTCGCGCGGGCGAGGACGTGAAGAACAGCTCGCTCGAAGTCCCGACCGGCTGCAACGGCATCGTGATCGACGCGCAGAAGTTCTCGCGCAAGGTCAACCTGACCGAGGCCGAGCGCGAAGCCAACCTGCAGGAGATCAAGCAGGCCGAACTCGACTTCATGGTGCAGTTCCGTGAGTCGACGCGCGCAATGGTCGACGAGGCCAAGGAAGTGCTCGGCGTCGACATCGTCGATCCCGAGACGAACAAGCCGGTCGAGATCCCCGAGACCGTGATGTACGCCGATCTCAAGAAGACGCGCGACTACATCATGGCGGCTGCCGAGAGCACCGGGAAGAAGGCCGACGTCCAGAAGGCCGAGGCCCTGATCAAGGACTACGGCGATCGCATCAAGGCTCGCGAGGCGGACCGCAACAAGCGCGTCAACCGTCTGTCGCGCGGCGACGAGCTGCCGACCGGCGTGCTCGAGATGGTCAAGGTCTACGTCGCGGCCAAGCGCAAGATCGCGGTCGGCGACAAGATGGCCGGCCGTCACGGCAACAAGGGCGTGATCTCGCGCATCCTGCCTTGCGAGGACATGCCGTTCCTCGAAGACGGGACGCCGGTCGACATCGTCCTCAACCCGCTGGGCGTGCCGTCGCGCATGAACGTCGGGCAGATCCTCGAGACGCACCTCGGATGGGCGGCGAGCAAGCTCGGATTCCGCGCGATCACGCCGGTCTTCGACGGCGCGTCCGAAGAGGAGATCGAGGACGCACTGCGCCGCGCCGGTCTGCCCGAAGAGGGCAAGACCGTGCTCTTCGACGGACGCACGGGAGAGCCCTTCGAACAGAAGGTCACCGTCGGCCAGATCTACATGCTCAAGCTGCACCACCTCGTCGACGACAAGGTGCACGCACGCGCGACCGGACCCTACTCGCTCATCACGCAGCAGCCGCTCGGCGGCAAGGCGCGCTTCGGCGGCCAGCGCTTCGGCGAGATGGAGGTCTGGGCTCTGGAGGCCTATGGGGCGGCGAACGTCCTGCAGGAACTCCTGACCGTCAAGTCCGACGACGTCGACGGTCGTACCAAGATCTATGAGGCGATGGTCAAGGGCGAGAACATCCTCGAGCCCGGGACGCCGGTGTCCTTCGGCGTCTTGTGTCACGAGCTCCGCGGGCTCGGACTCGACATCGAACTTCACCGGAAGGACGCACCCCAGGCTCTGCTTGGCGCCTGAGCTCCGGCTCGCAGCACGAGAAACCCTGGGAAACCGAGAAGCGAATACCTAGCAAGGCAGACTGACGATGGCCGAGACGATCTACGAGAAGATCAACGACTACAGCGCCGTTTCGATCAAGCTGGCTTCGCCCGACGACATTCGGTCGAAGTGGTCCTACGGCGAGGTCAAGAAGCCCGAGACGATCAACTACCGTACGTATCGTTCGGAGAAGGATGGTCTCTTCTGCGAGCGCATCTTCGGTCCCGAGAAGGACTGGGAATGCGGTTGTGGCAAGTACAAGGGCATCAAGCACAAGGGCATCATCTGCGACAAGTGCGGGGTCATGATCACGCACAGCCGCGTGCGCCGCGAGCGCATGGGGCACATCAACCTCGCAGCGCCCGTCGCGCACATCTGGTTCTTCAAGGCGATGCCGTCGCGCATCGGCAACCTGCTCGCGATGAAGACGGCGAGCCTGGAGAAGGTCATCTACTTCCAGGACTACGTCGTCGTCGATCCGGGCGAGACGCCGCTGCTGCAAAACCAGCTGCTGACCGAAGAAGAGTTCCGCCAGGAGCGCGAGAAGTACGGCCATGCGTTCAAGGCCGGCATGGGCGCCGAGGCGATCAGCGAGATCCTGCGCAACCTCGATCTCGATGCGCTGAGCGAAGAACTCCGCGAAGAGCTCAAGCACACGAAGTCGGTTCAAAAGATCAAAGACATCATCAAGCGGCTCAAGACCGTCGAGATGCTCCGCGATTCGCCGAACCGTCCCGAGTGGATGATCCTCGACGTGATCCCGGTCATCCCGCCGGATTTGCGTCCGCTCGTGTTGCTCGACTCGGGCAACTTCGCGACGTCGGACCTCAACGACCTCTACCGTCGTCTGATCAACCGCAACAACCGCCTCAAGAAGCTGCTCGACCTCAATGCGCCGGATGTCATCATCCGCAACGAGAAGCGCATGTTGCAGCAGTCGGTCGATGCGCTCTTCGACAACGGTCGTTGCCGTCGTCCGGTGCTCGGCTCGAGCAACCGTCCGCTCAAGTCGCTGACCGACATGATCAAGGGCAAGCAGGGTCGCTTCCGTGAAAACCTGCTCGGCAAGCGCGTCGACTACTCGGCGCGTTCGGTCATCGTCGTCGGTCCCGAGCTGCGCCTGCACCAGTGCGGGATGCCCAAGGTCATCGCGCTCGAGCTGTTCCAACCGTTCATCATCCGTCGCCTCAAGGAGCTCGGGCTCGCGGACACGATCAAGTCCGCCAAGAAGATGCTCGAGCGCAAGGACGAGGAGGTCTGGGACATCCTCGAAGAGGTGATCCAGGGACACCCGGTGCTGCTCAACCGCGCGCCGACCCTGCACCGCATGGGGATCCAGGCGTTCGAGCCGGTACTGATCGAAGGCAACGCGATCCGTATCCATCCGCTCGTCTGCGGTGGTTACAACGCGGACTTTGACGGCGACCAGATGGCCGTGCACTTGCCGCTGAGCTACGAGGCGCAGATTGAAGCGTCGACGCTGATGTTGTCGTCCAACAACATCTTCACGCCCGCGAGCGGTAGCCCGATCATCGCGCCGAGCCAGGACATCGTGCTCGGGTGCTTCTACCTGACGTTCCGCTTCCCCGAGGATCGCATCGGCGACAAGCCGCTGCGCGTGACCGCGTCCGAGGCGCTGATGGCCTACGCGCTCGGCAAGGTGCGCACGCACGAGCCGATCCAGGTGCTCTTCGACAAGGACACCGAGGTCCACTCGGACAAGGACGGCGCGTTCGTCTCGTGTGACGGCAAGCAGTTGATCGAGACGACGCCGGGTCGCCTGATCTTCAACGACATCCTCCAGGAGGGGATGCCGTTCTACAACTTCACGCTCGACAAGGGCGCGCTCTCCAAGATCATCGCCGACTGCCACCAGCGCCTCGGTCGCTCCGAGACGCTCAAGCTGCTCGACGGCATGAAGTCGCTCGGCTTCAAGGCGTCGACGCTCGCGGGGATCTCGTTCGGCAAGAGCGACCTCACCGTGCCGCGCAACCGTGACAAGATCATGGAAGAGTCGCAGCGCGAGGTCGACGCGATCCAGGGTCAGTACGAGAAGGGCGAGATCACCGAATCCGAACGCTACTCGAAGGTCATCGACACCTGGACCCGTGCGCGTGACAAGGTCGGCGCCGAACTGCTCGAGACTCTGCGCAACGACGCGGGCGAGGACGTGCGCGGCAAGACCGGTGCACCGGGTGGTCGCGAGCCGTTCTACGTCAACCCGATCTTCTGCATGGTCGCGGGCAAGGCGCGTGGTTCGGTCGAGCAGATTCGTCAGCTCGCCGGGATGCGTGGCCTCATGGCTCGTCCGTCCGGCAAGATCATCGAAACGCCGATCCGCGCGAACTTCCGCGAAGGCCTGAAGGTCCTCGAGTACTTCTCGTCGACCCACGGCGCGCGCAAGGGCTTGGCCGACACGGCGCTCAAGACCGCCGACTCGGGGTACCTCACACGTAAGCTCGCCGACGTCGCGCAGAACGTCGTGATCGGCATCGACGACTGCGGCACCGTCCGTGGCGTCAAGCGCGGCATCGTCTATCAGGGCGAGAAGGTCGCGGTCAATCTCGAGACGGCGGTTCGTGGTCGTGTGGCGCTCGCCGACATCCACGATCCGCAGACCGACGAGTTCTTGATCCGCAAGAACGACGTGATCACGCCCGACGCGGCGCGCAAGCTCGAGAGTCTCGGCTACGACAGCGTGCTCGTGCGCAGCCCGCTGACCTGCGAAGCGGGTCAGGGCGTCTGTGCGCGTTGCTACGGCATGGACCTTTCACGCGGTCAACTCGTCGAACTCGGTCAGGCCGTCGGCATCATCGCCGCGCAGTCGATCGGGGAGCCGGGCACGCAGCTCACGATGCGGACGTTCCACATCGGGGGCACGGCGTCAAAGGCGATCGAAGAGTCCGAGATCCACACGAAGCGTGCGGGCAAGGTCGGCTACATCAATCTTCACGTCGTGGAGAACGAGAAGGGCGACAAGATCGTGCTCAACCGCAAGGGCGAGCTCGTCGTGCTCGACGTCAAGGGGCGCGAGCTCGATCGCTTCCTCGTGCCGATCGGTGCGCGCGTCGTCGTCGGTGAAGGCGATCAGGTCAAGGAGAAGCAACTCCTCTGCGACTGGGACCCGCACCACGTGCCGATTCTCGCCGAGACCGGCGGGATCGTCCGCTACGAGGACATCGTCGAAGGCAAGACCCTCAAGCTCGAGAAGGAAGCGCGCTCGAAGGTCTTCCGCAAGATGATCATGGAGCACAAGGGGGAGATGCATCCGCAGATCCTCATCGTCGACGAAGACGAAAACGTGCTCTCGATCCACCCGCTGCCCGAGCGCGCCTACATCGAGGTCGAGAACGGCGCGAAGGTCAAGAGCGGCACGATGCTCGCCAAGAGCTCGCGTGACGTCGGCGGGATCCAGGACATCACCGGTGGTCTGCCGCGTGTCACGGAGCTGTTCGAAGCCCGTCGCCCGAAGGAGCCCGCCGTCCTCGCCGAACTCGACGGCGTCGTCGAACTCGGCGACAAGAAGCGCAGCAAGCGCACGATCATCGTCCGCGGCGAAGGCGGCGTCGAACTCGAGCACCTCGTGCCGCACGGTTCGCACCTCCGCGTCCACCGCGGCGACCACGTCATCGCCGGCGAGCCCCTCACCGAAGGCGCGCTCGTCCCGCATGACCTCCTGCGCATCTCCGGCGAACAGGCCGTCCTCGACTACCTGCTCAAGGAGATTCAGCAGGTCTACCGCGCCCAGGGCGTGACCGTCGACAACAAGCACATCGAAATCATCCTCGGCCAGATGATGCGCAAGGTGCAGATCGAAGACGCGGGCGACAGCGAGTTCTTGCCCGGCGCGGTCGTGGACAAGTTCCGCTTCCGCAACGCCAACGAAGAACTCCGCACCGCCAAGAAGAAGCCGGCCACCGCCGCGCCTCTGCTCCTCGGTGTCACCAAGGCGAGCTTGCAGTCCGAGTCGTTCATCTCGGCTGCGTCGTTCCAAGAGACGACCAAGGTGCTGACCGAAGCCGCGCTGGCTGGACGGCGAGACGAGCTGTTGGGGCTGAAGGAGAACGTGATTCTCGGGCACTTGGTGCCCACGGGCACGGGCTTCCCGGACTACCAGCGGACCTCGGTGCGTAAGAACATCGACCTGCACGCCGCGGCGGCGGAGCTGATGGCGCACACTGCGCCGTCAGCGGTGGTCGACGAAGGCGGACCAGCGCTGACGCTGGAGATCGAGACCGACTAGGGCTGAGAGCGGTGACGGGGCGACTCCCTGGTTGGTATCGCCCCGTCATGCGTAGCGCCGCTTCGCCGAGCGCTCGGCAATCGCGCCGAGAATTGTCCAGCTGATTGCTCAGATCAAGCACCGTGGGTGGCCGACTGGCGCTTCATCGCGTTGAGCGCTACCCTGAAAGTGGTCTCGAGGCATCACGCGCAGGCAAGAAATCATGAGACTTATCTCATCTCTCGCGTCGTTCGGCCTAGGTGCATGTCTGTGGATAGGCGGCATCCAAGCGCAATATCCGTGCAAGGGGATGGTTGCAATCGATCCTGCGAAACTGACGGAGTTCGGCACGCCGTATTGCAACCCGAGCAATGGGCATCTGTATTTCCCAACAAAGAACAGAATGTCTATCGGCGCAGCAATGTCTTTGGCGCATGCGGTCGGCGGATACGTGCTTTCTCTCGACGAACCTGGGGAAGAGGCCTGGGTCAACAACACCTTCGGCGGGACCGGCCGATGGCTCGGGCTTGCTCGGTCAGGAGCCGGCACATTCGACCGATGGATGAGCGGCGCACCGATCACATCAACCAATTGGTGCCCAGGAGAGCCCAACAACCAGGGTGGCGTAGAGCGGTATGCGAGTCGAGGCTGGTGCAACTCAACAAGGTGGAACGATCACAGTAGTGCGTTTCTCCATGATGCGATTATCGAGGTTCCTGTTTCGCGCCTGTGTCTGTACGCAGCAACGTCGGGCCATGTCTTTTTGGAGATAACGCCGGGTGTCGGGCCTGTTGCTGTTGCCGGAAAGTCATTTCGCTGGGGTTTCTATGGAGTCGCTTGGGCGAAGAATAGCTTCTTCGGCGGACTCGGAACCATCCGACATGAAATCCCCAAGTCCTGGAGTTGTCGGCAGTGCTACTTTGTGAGTACGGATCAGGCGATTCGAGTTCATCAAAGCATTCAGGCAGACTACATCCCGGGGCCTCCGCCGAATTCAAACCGATACTACCATCTGCTTCGATATAATTGTATGGACTGGTTGGCCGAGAAGGTCGCGGTGATCGGCATACAGCTCCAGAACTATAGAATTAAAACCGATATTGGGCGGTCGTGGGCAGAGCCTTTTGTTTTCGAACAAAACATGCCCGCTTGGAAAGACTGTTCGGGGGGGACGTTTCCTCCCGCCCCGGAGCCAGAGACGCTTACATACAATCAAGCGGTTGTACCCGCGTCCGCAGACCCTAAGGGATTTGCCACTCTTTTTGGGCTTGCTCACTCTTCGCAGCAACTCACTCCAATCGCCGTAGGCACCGATTCACGTGTTGCGCTCACGGTACAAGGCCTGCAGCGCGATGAGTCTTTCGCCGTTGTTGACTGGGGTGACGGCGCGCACGGTAATGACGTATACGTGGCTTCGCACGTATACCGAATCAGCGGGACGTATGATCTCCGATTGCTTGCGATCGACACTGGTGCCATAAGAGAATATCATGTCAAGGTAGCCGTGGCTCCGAACTTGGGAGACAGGGACCTTTTTGTCAGTGTTCCAGCATCGCAGCCCTCGCAGTGGGTCAATCACGATCTTGGTCCTAGCGGCACGGTGATCGAGGGTATGCCAGTATCTCGACCAGTTGGCATCGGATGTGGAAACGGTGCGGCAGCGCCTCTCCTCGTGTCTTTTGGGCACTTCAGTGTCAACGCGAGCGTGGCTCTAGAGATGACTGCAGCGCCCTCATCTACGCCTGGCGTGCTGATAGCCTCAGCAGGGAGTGGGTACTATTACTCGATTGGCGTTGGTTGCAGTCTATATTGTGATATTGGAAACTTGATACCAGTATTATTTGTAAGTAGTCGATCCGACGGGACGTGGTCGATGCAGATTCCCATACCTGCGCAGACGGCATTGATTGGTAAAAGCCTTTCGTTGCAAGCCATTCACGTGGGCGGAACGGGGCCATTGGGTTTGGCGCTCAGCAATGGTATCGAAGTCGTTGTGGGTGGCTAATTCGACTGCGCATGAGCGTGCGGCAACAGGGCTTCGGCATGCCGCTCTGACCGGCGGTGTCGTCCAACCGCGCTCCGGACCCGCGGATCAGGGGCAGATCAACGTCTGGACGCCACCCGAGAATCGGAGGCCGGAACTCCCGATCCCGACGGCTTGGAAATGAACGCGCGCGCCGGCGAGAGACGCTTGTGTCGGAACGAGAACTGGGAGTTTGCCCGCGCCCGTGGCATCCGTCGCGCATGCGCCGACGAAGATGAGGAGTGACGGGTCGAGCAACAGCGTGCCGATGACGGGAACGTCGGTGCTCCTCGGCAGCCCGACGAAGACGGCGCACGCGCCGCTCGCGGGACCGGACGTCGCTGCGAGATCGAATGCCTGGCCGAGCTTCGGCAGGCCGAGTCCGTCGAAGTCGAATGCCGTGACGCTCGTGTCGGCCGTGACGAAGCGCGTGTGTCCGCAAGGCGTCGTTTCGTTCGGGGCATTCGGTGTCGGGAGCGGGAAGCCGAACAGCCTGTCGAGGTAGCCGGGAAGTCGTCCGAGCGAACGGTCGGAGAGTTGAGGTCCGAACTCGATCCAATCGAGATTCGTCGTTCCGTCCGTCGCGAAGAGTGCGACTTCCTCACCCGATGCGGAGAGCTTGAAGTTCGCGTGGAGTGGCCCCTGGGTGCCGTCTTCGTCCGCCCACACCAGGAGCGACGCACCCGGTGCGAGCGTATGGCCCGATGGGATCTTCCACTTGGTCGGGTTGCTCGAGTTGTCCGTGAGGTACATGCCGCTCACGGTCACGGCTTGGTTCGAGACGTTCATCAGCTCGATCCAGTCGTCGTACTCGTTGTTCTCGTCACGCCCGGACTTCGTGTTCTTGGCGAGGAGCTCACTGATGACGATCGGACCGGTTGCGCGCACTCCGAGCACGCGGTAGCTCCGCGCGCCATACGAGCCTGTGCTCGGTAGCACCGACATGGCCCCACTCGCCGCATTGAGGTCGCTGTTGGCCGTCACGAAGTATTCGATGATCGACAAGGCGGGCATCGCGGGGAGGAACGCACCGTAGACGCCGTCGTTGGCAGCGCCATCGCCGTGTTGGCCGTCGTCCAGCATCGGAATCTGCGCAAACGGGCCGCGTACTCGGTGGTGCAGCGTCACGTCTTTTGCCGAGATCCCGGACACGCGTGCAGTCACGGTGACCGCTTCACTCGGCTTCGGATTCGCAGGCGTGTGCGCAAGCGACGAGAGCGTCGGTGCGACCTTCACCATGTCGCTGTCCGACGACAGATAACTGTGGCGCGCGTCGAAGAATGGTTTGAGCCCCGGAGTCGTGACGAAACCGACGAAGACCGACTTGGTCACGTTGTCGTCGAACTGTTGCAACGTGTAGATGCGCTTCGTGTCCGCAGTGAGTGCGGGGCGAATGTGCGTGCGCAGTTCCTCGATGCGCTTGCCGATCCGGTCCCAATGCATCTCCGGCAACATCGTCCGCATGTGCGCGAGATACCGTGCGCGCCACATCGGGATCTTGACGAGCTGGCTGAACAGGGGACGCGGATTGCGCGTGTCGTTCTCGCGATACAGGACGGGCAGGCGTGCCACTCCGGTCGTGCCGAGTCCGTCGGTCAAGCCACCGAACGCGTTGTTGACGTCCCACGGCTGCAAACTGAACTGGCCATGGAAGGGGTCTTCGTAGAGATAGAAGTTCTTGCACGTCCGACCGAGATAGCTGTCCAACCATGCGGTCATGTTCGCGACGGCGAGGAATCGAAGCGTATTGTCGATGTCGAGCTCTTTGGGAAGAGCGCTCGGGAGTTGTGGGATCGACGTGTTGTTGAGTGTGTTCGCGAGGGAAACGAGTTTCGTCCACGCCGGATACTTGCCGTTCTCGGTCTTGAGTTCGTAGTACGGATAGTAGTTCGCGGGATTGCTTCCGAGCCAGATGAGTGCCGAGTTGTCGTAGAGCGTCGACGAGCCCGTGCGGTCCCCTCGATACCGATTGCCTTCGTCGTCGCGATAGTGCTCCTGTAAGAAGTCCTTGTTGATCTGCTGCGTGTTCGTGAAGAGCCCGAGGTCTTCGCCATTGACCTTGAGTTTGACGAAGCACGACTTCGGCGCCTTCGTGTAGCGACGCATGAACTCGAACGTCGCGACCTCGCGCATGAAGCTCGGGTCCCAGACGTTGTTGTTGATGTTGAGCGTGCGATACCCCTGAACGTCCTGGCCGTCGACGAACTCGTCGAAGAGCAACTTCCAAGGGCGCTTGTCTTCTTTGCCGCGCGGCAGGAAGTGGTACGAAGAGAAGCCGCGGTGCCGAGCGCCAACGTCCTTGTAGGTCTTGGCGTCGATCGTCACGTCGACCTTGATCGGCGTCTTGCTCGCGAAGTTGCTCGCCATTACCGTGCGCCAATTCGTCGGCGCCGTGACCTCGATCGTGCGAATCGTGGCGATGTCGTAGAGGTCCTGTGCGTGGATTCCCCCGAACGACATCAGGGCGGTGAGTGTGAGCTTTGGGATCCGACGCATGTGCAGCCCTCGAGACCGTTAGCGGCCCTGTGATGGTTTACGCGATACGATATTGGGTTCCGTTGGTGCCGACAAGTTGCGCCTGAGTGCGTCCGTCGCGTGGCATTGTCTCGACCTCCAGCTCAGCGATTATCCGATTATCCCGCGCCACCGTACGAGGATTCGCGCGGTGCTCTGTGGCGTCTGGTTCGGCACGACTGCCGGTGCGTATCGATACGACGGTAGGGCCTTCACCAACTTCACGCGCAAGCTCTGAGTCGAACACGAGCAGCGGCTTCCTCACAAGACTCCTGATCGTTAATGTCCTCGTGCTCCTCGGCCAAGTTTGGCCGGAAGGCGCGCCGCCATTTCCGCGTTGGGTGATCGTGGCGTTTTTGGTTTGCACGGGGTTCCTGTTGGTGCAGCTACTGCGCGGCGCGGGAGACCGTCGGCGTTCCTGGGCGAGTGGCTGGCGAGGCCAGAGGAGCGAAACCCTCGAGGAACAACCATGCCCCACGTCATCGTCAAGCTCTGGCCCGGCAAGTCGCAGCAGCAGAGGCAGCGCCTCGCCGATGCCATCACACGGGCCGTCACCACGGAACTCGGTTGCGGCGACGAGTCGGTTTCCGTCGGCTTCGAAGAGGTCGAGGCGAAGGACTGGAAACAGAAGGTCTACGACCCCGACATTGCCGCGCGTGTCGACACCTTGCTCAAGAAGCCGGGTTACTCGATGTAGTGACAACGCGCAGCTCTGACCGTTGCCGTCAGAGTCCGTGCGGCGTTCGACTCTTGTCCGTCGGTCCACTGATCCGTGGCATCCACGCTCGCACGCGCAAGCCGGTCGCGAAGCGCACGTGCGGCGCTTGCTCCGGCAGCTCCACGCCAGCGAGCCGCGTCATGTCGCAGTGCTCGAGCTCGACGTCTGCGGGCTGCAACGGCCACGGCTCGTGCCAGATGTCCCCGCGGCGTGCACGCCCACGCCGGTCCACGACGAAGAGGCTGTAACGCTCGACGAGGAAGTGCTCGAGCGATCCAGGCTCGGCGACGGCCGCGGCGCCGCGCGGCGCGTAGCGTGCGCGGAAGCTCGCTGCCGGCGCGCCGCGATGCGTGCGCTCGCAGGCATACTCGATCCTGCCATCGACGGAGCGACACGACATGCGTGCATCGAAGTAGGGGAGGCCGAAGCTCGCGCGCGCGACGCGCACCGCGAGCTTCTGGTGGGCGTCGAGGCTGTAGAAGAAGACGCCGCTGTGCCCGCCGTGACGCACGTACGTGCGTAGGTTGAGTTCGGGGAAGGCCGAGATCGCAGGCAAGGGCGGCGTGCAACGCGCGCGCACTCGGGCCATGCGGAAGGGCACGACGCCGAGCCACGCTTTGCCGTCGAAGGTCTCGAGCTCGAGAGGCGCGGGGATCGAGGGTCGCATGTCGTCGGCGTCGATCGGCCAGTGCAAGAAGAGCAAGTCGTGCCAGTCCATCGACATGGCCCAGCGGCCTTGGCGCAGTTCGTCGTGAGGTCCTGGCATCGTGCTGTCCTCATTTACCTCTTCTCTCCCGCTGTTCAGCGGCAGACTACCAAGCTCGTATTCTCGCTGTGCCTCGCGATCGCGCGTGCGCTCCGCGCGCAGCGGAGTCCCAGCAGGAGTCCACGTAGGGAGCGCATCGATGACAACGGGCCTTCTGCACGGGAAGCGCAATGCGCAGTGAGGGACCGCTTTCGAGGACAGGCGAATCGCCCGATAGCGCACGCCAGCGTCCGAGAATAGCTATAGTTCAGTTCGGAGCCGAGAGCCGCTGAGCCTCGTTTCGAGGCGCCCCCCATTTCGGTGCGACGTCCTGGAACCAGTTGAGCAGTTTCTCTACCGTCCGCCTCGTCGCTATCCACCTCTCGTCCGGACTTCCATCAAGCATGCGCATCCACAGCAGTGCCGTGGCAGCCCTTGTGCTCGCCGTCGCCTCGCCCGCCCAGGAATACGTGCCCACCGCAACGCAAGTCGTCGGCCGATTCGTGCTCCGACCGCTCTCGCCCGTAAAGATCGACGCGAAGGCCGCTTTCCTGGACGAGATCATCGTCAAGTTCAGGGAAGGGTTGACGGTCCGGCTCCAGAACGATCGCCTACGAGATCTGGCAGCTGGGGTTTCGCTGACAGCGCTCGAAGCGTCGCTCGAAGGTTTGAAGCCTGAACCCCTGTTCGAGCAAGCCGTCGAACTGCTCGACTCGTGGCGCAAGCAGGGGACGGCGGGAATCTCGGAGGACCAAGCTCCCCTCGCCGACCTCAACAACTACTTCGTCGTCCACACGCACGGAAGGGAGCAGAGCGAGCGCATTCTCGATGCGTTGCTCGAACGGTCGGAGATCGAAACCGCGTACCCCGCGCTGCGACCGATCTTGCACGGGGACCTGATCCCGTGGACGCCCCAGTTCCGAGACCAGCAGGACTATCTCGATCCCGCGCCGAACGGTGTCGGCTTCCATCAGGTCGAATCCGTCGTCGGGGCGCGCTTCCACGGTGGCCGGATCGCGCACGTCGAAGGTGACTGGACCCTGGGGCACGAGGATCTTCCCAAGCTCACGGCATCGAGCTTCTTGTTACCGCCGAATACCTTCAACGGTTGGGCGCCGCACGGCGACGCCTGCCTCGGGATCCTCGTCGGGGAACGGAATGGCTATGGCGTCGAGGGTTTCGCGAGCGCTGCGGATGCGCTCTACGTTTCCGCGGTCGGCCAGAGCAAGCTCGGTGGTCTGACGTACGTCAGCGGCGCAACCGCGATGCTGAATGCGGCCGCGAAGTTGCGACCCGGCGACGTCATGAGTTCTTCCTTCGGTTGGTTGATCCCGAACTCGCTCGTGCATGCGCCAGCCGATTGGCCTCAGGAGTGCTTCGATGCCATTCGCGTGATCACGGCGTACGGGATCCACTACGTCATTTCGGCCGGCAACTCGGATACCTCGCTCGACGACGCGATCTACGGCGGTCGCTATCTCTCGACGGCTCCAGTGAGCGGCGCGATCATCGTCGGTGCGTCGGATGGGCCGAAGCTCGCGAAGTCTCCGAGCAGTAACTACGGCTCGCGCGTCGATGCCAACGGTTGGGGCTACGGTGTCGTGACGCTCGGCAACAACGGCGATCTCTTCTGGCCGAATTTCGACCCGAAGCAGACCTACACGCAGAGCTTCGCGGGGACTTCGGCGGCGACGCCGATCGTAGCGGGCGTCGTCGCCGCGCTCGTGCGAGCGACCGAGGAGCAGAACGGCGTGCGGCTCACGCCAGCGCAAGTGCGCGCCGACCTGCGTGCGACCGGGACCAAGATTCCGGGCAACACGCCGATCGGCAATCGACCCGATATGTGGGCACTCTTCTGGAAGAACGGCATGCCCGGTTCTCATCTGACCGAACAGCACGGCAGTGTCGGCGGCCGCTTCGTCTCCCGAGTCTTCGGCCAGCCCAATGAGATCTACGTCCTGCTCATGAGCGGTGCGCGTGCGCGCATTCCCCTCGGTCTCAACCGCCCGCTGCTCGTCGATCCGAACTTCCTCGCACAGAGGGCGGGTCTCATCGGCGCGTCGAGTTGGGCGGACGTCTCGCAGAACGTTCCCAATGACAAGTCCTTGGCCAACGCGGCGATCTTCACGCAGGGCTTCGTGTTCCGGCCGACGGGACTCCACGCTACGGGCAGCTGCGAAGTCTGGATCCAACCGCAGCCCGAGATCGGTCCCGACGCACCGACCAATCTCGAGGTCACGAACCGCGGCAAGGACTTCGCAGAGATCCGCTGGATCGATCGCGCGACGAACGAGAAGGGTTACATCATTCGGATCGCAGAGCCTTGGCAGAATTACGTCGAAGTCGGGCGCACGGGGCCGGGGGCCACGACGTTCCGGATCGGCAACTTGACCGCGCTGACCGATTACTGGGTCCGCGTGAGCGCGTACAACGACGCGGGCGAGAGCCCCTATGCCGAGGTCTTCCTTCAAACGAAGGAGGCGAACGTGCCCGACGCGCCGACGGATTTGGCCGTCACGCGCGCGCTCTACCAGAACATCACGTTGGCCTGGAAGGATCGGTCGGACAACGAAGACGGCTTCCGGATCGCGATGAGCCTCGACGGTATCAACTGGGACAACGTCGGAGAGACGCTGTCGAACGTCGAGAGCTTTGTCGTCAAGGATCTCGAGCCCGGGAAGCGGCATTGGTTCCGCGTGCGTGCCTACAAGGACACGAAGGTCGAGCGCTTGTTTTCGGGCTACACCCTGACGGTGACGGGGGACACCATCCTCACGAAGCCGGTCAAGGACGTCACGGTGACCAAAGCGCAGCCATTCAAGGTCCTCATCTCGTGGACGGACGGTTCGACGGACGAGGACGGCTTCCGGCTCCAGAAGCGGCAGCTGCCGAACGGCGCTTGGGTCGCCGCGGGCCTCGCACCCGCGATCGATCTGCCAAACACGACGGGCAACGCCGAGATCACCGAGCTCCTTCCGGACACGGACTACGAGGTGCGTGTCCTCGCCTATAAGACCTTCACTTACAAGAACAACACGGAGCGCTACTTCGACGACGTCAACGCACCCGTGCGCGCGACGCGGACGCGTTCGGCGAAGCCCGAGACGCCGGACTCGCTCGCCGTCTCGAATCCGCGACTCCAGGGTCTGGACGTCTGCTGGCAGGACCGTTCGGAGATCGAGGACGAATACGAGATCTTCTACAGTCTCGACCAGGGCGTGAACTGGGAACCGAAGCCGATCGCGACGCTCGCAGGTACGAACACGGCCGCACCGGTCTGCAAGGATCTGAAGGGGCTGCTCTTGCCAGGCACGGGCTATCGCTTTCGGGTCCGTGCATCGAAGGTATGGGGTGGGGATCCGAAGCAGGAGGTCTACTATTCGGACTGGTCGAACGTTGCCGATGGAACGACGACGGTGCCCGCGAAGGTCCAGTCGATCACGACGGTCAGCGTCGCCCCGTTCAAGGTGCGGATCCAGTTCGTCGATGCGGCCGACAACGAAGATGGCTTCCGGATCCAAGTCGGCTCGACGGCTTCCGGTCCGTGGACCGCGATCGACATCTACGATCAGCCGCTGGCGGGCACGGGCCTCTCGGTGATCATGCCGATCGACAATCTGCAGCCGAATCGCACCTACTATTTCCGCGCGCTCGCATTCAAAGCGGTCTCCGGCAAGCGTTATTGGGATGAATCCGCTCCGGTGACCCGCGCCGACACGCGTGATCCGCGTCCCGCGACTCCGACCGGGCTCGCGATTTCCCAGCCGACCTTGAAGGGCATGACGGTTTGTTGGATGGACAACAGCTTGATCGAAGACGGCTACAACGTCTCGGTCAGCGTGGACAACGGTGCGAACTGGGATCGCAAGGCCGTCGTGAAGGGCACGGCGACGACCGGCGCGATGTGCGTGACGCTCAAGGACGTTCTGCTGCCGGATACGACCTATCTCTTCCGCGTACGCGCCACGAAGGTCTGGGAAGGCGACCCCGAGACGACCTACTACTCGAGCTACACACCGGCCAAGTCGGGGCGCACGCTTTCGCCCGCGCCGGCGGCTCCGAGCGCGCTCGAGCACACGGCGCTGAGCGCGGCCTCGATCACGCTGCGCTGGACCGACAACGCGACGAACGAGTCGGCGTTCGCGACCTACCGCTCGACGACATCGGCGGCCGGGCCCTGGACGGGCACGGGCACCGCGGCCGCCGTGAGCGGCAGCGGCGGCAAGCAAACGAAGCAGATCGACAACCTGACGCCGGACACGAGGTACTGGTTCGCATCGCAGGCCTATCGCGACTTCGAAGGCAAGCGCTACTACTCGACGCTCGCCGTCATCGAGCGTACGACGCCGACCGCGGTGCCGCCCGCGCCGAGCAACGTCGTCGCTGTCCCCGTCAGTGACACCGAAGTCAACGTGACTTGGACCGACAACAGCAAGGCCGAGGAGAAGTTCGCGATCTATTACGGTCCGGGAAGCGGAGGTCCGTGGACCTTGCTCGGCACGCACGCTGCGGTCGACGGGACCGGGAGTCGACCGAGCAAGACCTTCGGTGGACTCGCGCGCAACACGACCTACTGGGTGACGGCGCAGGCGATCCGCAACCTGAACAACCAGGAGTATCACTCCCTACTTGCGCCGGCTGTGAGCGTCCGGACCTACGATCGCTTGTCGAATGCGCCGACGAACCTCAGCAACACGGCGGCGATCGGGAAAAGGTACATCACGATCAACTGGGACGACAACTCGTTGAACGAGACCGAGTTTCGCATCCAGTTCCGCAAGTCGGGCACGACGAACTGGACGCAATACACACCGCCACGGAGTGCAAGCGCGGGTACGGGTCGCATTCGCTATCAAATCGACGGTTTGGAGCCGAACACGTCCTACGACTTCCGCGTGCGCGTCTACTGCGCGACGGCGGCACCTCCGGGGTTCACGGCTTGGACCAACGTTCACACCGCCAGGACCAACCCGTGAGCGGGAGTAGCACCATGATTCGCATCCGTGATCTCTGCAGTTCCATGCGTCTTCGCACGCTGGTCGTTCTCATGCTCTTCGCGATGTCGGCGTACTGCCAGACCAAGGCGAGTGTCGTCTATCGGGGGTCGTCTTGTCGAAACGAGGCCGGTCCGATCGCGCCGAAGTGCCTCGCGAGCAACGAGGGCAATGAGTTCACAGCCGCGTCGTTGATCTCGAACTCGCGTTACTACATTCGAGTGCAGGAGGCGATGGAGCTGAGCATCAGCGGTTTCGCGCTGCGCACGAAGGTCGAGACTACCGGCCCGGTCGTGGTCCGCGCCTATCTTGTTGGCGCCGACGTCTTGGGTGCACCCGATCCGAACAAGATCCTCTCGCGTGGCAGCGTCAACGTAAAGCAGAAGTTCGACTGGTACATGGCCTGGCTCTGTCCCGCGGTGAAAGTGCCGGCCAACGACATCGTCTACCTCGCCTTCGACAATCCCAATCCCGGGATTCTCGAAAGTACGGCCAAGACCGGACGGGATGGCGTGCACTATCGCCAGCCCCTCCCGTCCGGCGGCATGAACGGTCCGTTCACAGGCAAGAAGTGGGTCTTTCGCGTCCGCTGCGGCGCCGAGTGTCCGGCACTGGTTGCACTCACGCCCCCGCGCTACGGCAACGGGCAGGACTTCGTCATCGAAGTGCAGAACGGCACTCCGATGGGCTACGGCGCGACAATGTTCGGCTTCTCCGATACGACCTTCGGAAACGCGACGTTGCCGATCGACCTCTCGAGCCTCGTGCCCTCGAATAATCCGAACTGTCAGTTGCAGGTCAGCATCGCACAAGGCAACGGACACGGCATCGATCCAGTGGGTAAGTCACGAATCGTGATTCCGATCAAGAACAAGGGGCTCATCGGCACGAAGTTCTACGTCCAGACGATCATGGCGGATCCGAACACGCTGCAGTTCGTCAACACGCAGTACATCGAAGCCGTCATCGGGTACTGAGCACTCGAGCGAGGAGCATGGCGAACAGCGACGACCGCGAGACGATCGGTCCCTACCGCCTGCTCGAGCAACTCGGCGAAGGCGGCATGGGGACCGTCTACGCCGCGGAGCAGCGCGAACCGCTGCAACGCATGGTTGCGCTCAAGCTGATCAAAGTCGGTATGGACACGCGCCAGGTCTTGGCGCGTTTCGAGGCCGAGCGACAGGCGCTCGCGCGCATGAATCATCCGGCGATCGCGAAGATCTTCGATGCGGGCGAGAGCGCGCAAGGGCGGCCCTACTTCGTCATGGAGCTCGTGAGCGGGCAACCCGTGACGAACTTCTGCGACCGACGGAAGCTCAGTCTGCGTCGGCGCATCCAACTCTTCGTGCAGATCTGCGCGGGCGTGCAACACGCGCATATGAAGGGCGTGATGCACCGCGACCTCAAGCCCGGCAACGTGCTCGTTCACGACAAGGGCGGCGAAGCGCAGCCCAAGATCATCGACTTCGGGCTCGCGCGCGCGACCGATCAGCGCTTGACCGAGCTCAGCCTCTACACCGAGCAAGGGCAACTGATCGGCACGCCCGAGTACATGAGTCCCGAGCAGGCGGGCTTCGGTGGTCAGGACGTCGACACGCGTACCGACGTGTATTCGCTCGGGGTCTTGCTGTTCGAGTTGCTGACCGGCGACCTCCCGCTCGGTGCCATGCGGCTTCGCAACGCGGGACTGCTCGAGATGCAGCGATTGATCCGCGAAGAGGATCCGGGGCGACCGAGCACGCGCATCACGAAGCTCGGTGCACAATCGGGCGAGATCGCGGCGCTTCGTGCTTGCGATGAAAAGGCACTGCGTAGCGCACTGCGCAAGGATCTCGATTGGATCGTACTGAAGGCCATCGAGAAGGATCGGGATCGGCGCTACGCATCGCCCGCGGAACTCGCCGAGGATCTACAGCGGCATCTCGCCGGCGATCCAGTCGAAGCGCATCCACCCTCGTCGCGATACAAGTTTCGGAAGTTCATCGCGAAGCACCGAGCGGCCAGCCTCGCGACGCTCGCCGTCCTGATCTCGCTCGTCCTCGGATTGTCGCTCGCGCTCTGGCAGTACGAGCGTGCCGAGACCCGTGCGCGAGAGGCGTCCGAGAACTTGGCGTCCTTCAAGCGACTCGCCGATGCGCGCCGCTTCGCGGGTCTGCAGAAGCGTGCGAACCTCGATCTCTGGCCCGCCATGCCCGCGCGCGTTCCTGCAATGAACGCCTGGCTCGAGGATGCTCGGCAACTCGCCGCACGCCTGCCGCAACACCAAGCGAGCCTCGAACAGGCCTTGCATGACGAGCAGAACGAGGACGAGGATCCGGTCGCGCTCGCGTGGCAAGCGGAGATCCTCACCAAGCTGATCTCGGACGTCGAGGTCATGAAGGATCCGGATCGAGGACTGCTCAAAGACGTCGAAGCTCGTGTCGCGAAGGCTGCCGAGATCGAAGCTTACTTCGAAGCCGATCGGGACAACTGGGCCGCAACGCGTGCGGCGATCGAAGCTGCGGACGGCGAGCGCGCGAGTCGACTCTACGCCGGCATCTCGCTCGACCCGATCGTCGGATTGACACCCGTCGGGTCCGATCCGGTCTCGGGCTTTCACGAGTTCGGGCACCTTGGCTCCGGAAAGGCGCCGAAGCGCGATCCCGTCACGAAGAAACTCCAGCTACTCCCGGAGACGGGACTCGTCTTCGTCTTCCTTCCGGGCGGTCGCGTGAAGATGGGGGCGCAGAGCGCGGAGCCTACGCTTCCGTACTACGATGAGCTCGCGCTACCGAACGAGGCGAGTTCGCTGAAGCAGGTCGTCGAAGTCACGCTCGAGCCCTTCTTCATTTCGAAGTACGAGATGACGCAAGAGCAGTGGGAGCGCGTCATGGGTGAGAACCCGAGTCAGTTCACGAAGAAGATCGGAGGCACCGAGGAGAAGCTCGTGCTGCACCCGATCGAGAACGTCACCTACACACAATGCGCGGAGGCTCTGCGTCGCTTGGGACTGCAGTTCCCGACCGAGGCTCAGTGGGAGTACGCGGCGCGCGGCGGGACGACGACGCCGTGGTGGACGGGGAAGGATCGCGAGACGTTGAAGAGTGCGGTCAACCTCATGGACAAGACCTACGCCGACGCGCGCGGCGAGGGCTGGGAAGGCGCGGAGACCTGGCTCGACGACGGCTTCCTCATCCACGCTCCCGTGCATGCGCTGCGTCCGAATCCCTTCGGCTTGTACCACGTGCTCGGCAACGTCGCCGAGTGGTGCCTCGATGCGAGCGTCTCGTACGACCAACCCGCGGACGCGGGCAGTGGACTCCGGAGACAGGAAGGCGCCGAAGGCCGGCAGACGCGCGGCGGCGACTGGAGCGCGAAGCTCGACGCGGTCCGCGCCTCGGTGCGCTTCCCGCTGCACGAACACTCGAACGGCGGCTCGCTCGGCCTCCGGCCCGTGCTGCGACTTTCCGGCATGCCGAAGTGACGCGCCGCGTCAGCCGTCGCTGCGCATCCGGAACATGAACTCGCCGAAGCCCTTGTCCTCGCCGTCGAGGCGGCAGAGGACCGGGAACTGCTTGCCCTTCATACCGCTGCGGAGTGCGGCATGGAGTTGGGAGATCAGTAGCGGGCGCGCGGCGGTCGTGCGCTTCAGTTCTTGGATGAAGATCGCGGCGAAGGGACTGTTCGAGTCCACAGCGCCGTCCGAGGCGAGCTGATCGGGGCCGGCCGAAGTCAGCAGGACCTTGGAGTGGCGCTGCAAGTACTTCTCGTTGGCGTCGCGTTCCTCTGCGTCGCCGCGCATTCGATTCTGTTGGACGATCGCGGTTCCGCTGTAGCAACAGTCGAGCGCGACGAGGACGTGCTTTGCGAGGAGTCGCCCGCGCAGGAGGCTACCGACTTCCTCGAAGCTGATCCATGCAGTACGGCCGGGGTCGTTGTCGAAGCTCTTCGCGTCGCTCGGGATGATCCAGCCGCGGGTTTTGTCCCGCTCTTGGCGCATGCCGTGTCCCGCGAAGTAGAAGAAGAATTGATCGTTCGCGCCTAGCGTTTTCTCGAGCTTGCCAAACTCCGCGAGGATCTTCGCGCGCGTCGCATCGGGTCCGTAGAGCGTCTGGATCTGCCTCCAGCCGAGACGCCGGATCTGCTTCTCGACGTCTTCGGCGTCGCGTAGGGCGTTCCCGAGCTCCTGGAACTCGTCGCCGTAATCGGTCACCGCCACGAGCAACGCGAAGGAACGCGAGTAGCGCGGGAGTAGCCCACGCACGGGCTCGAGCAAGTCGAGCGGCTTGCCGCGCACGCTCTCGAAGCGCGGGTCGAGGATCCCGACCTGGCTGCGTCCGCCGAAGTACCACGCGACGGCGGCTGTCAGAAGCAGGAGCAAGGACGCGGCGATCGCCCACGGGACTTTGCTCGAGGAACGCGACACGGTCTCGGCTCGGCAGTGGATCGCCTCGAGCAGACTCGGCGCATTCGGATAGCGACCGAGCGGGCTAGCGGCGGTCAACTTGCGCAGGATCTCGTGCCACGGCTTCGGCGCGCAAGCGAGTGTGTTGCCGGTCAGCGGCTCGCCGCTGCTGCGTTCGCCGGTCGCGGCTTCGAAGAGCACGTGCCCGAGTCCATAGAGATCACTGCGTGCGTCGGCGGATTGTCCGGCGTGCTGCTCCGGAGCCGGGTAGCTCGGCCGCGCCGCGCGGTCGACCTTGGCGCCGTAGTCGATCGAGGAAAGCGCGCCACCGCCGCTCGACTTGGCGAAGTCGAAACCCGCGAGGACGGGCGCGCCACTCGGGCGGAGGAGGACGCTCTCGGTCGAGAGGTTGCGGTGCACGATCCCGTGACGATGAATCGCGTCGAGGGCATGCCCGAGACCTTCCGCGAGGGCACGCAGCTCGGCGTCCTCGAGCGGTCCAAAGGCTTCGATGCGGTCGGCCAGGCGTCCGGCCGCCAAGGCCTCGAGGACGAGCACCGGACCCTTTTCGGTCTCGATCACTTCGAGGAGTCGCTGCACGTACGGGCTGTCGATGCCGGCGAGCGCGCGTGCCTCTCGAAGCATCTTCTTCGCATCGAGGCCGAAGCGATCGGCGTGCGCCGCGCCGGCTCGCTTGAGCAAGACCTCGCGCTCGAGCAGTGTGTCGAAGGCCCTCAGGAGGGTCTGCTCGTCGTCGTCGATCAGGGTCTCGCGGACCTGGTAGCGCGGTGGAATTCCTTCCATGTCTCGAATCTACGGCGCTTGCGCTGCTTGCGAAAGCAGCGGCGCTTCCTGATCGAGACGTAAGACGCGTCGTTGCGGCGACATGGGTTTCGCAGTCGCCGAGGAGCATGGAGCTCACCGGCAGACGAAGACCGAAAACCCCTGCTTTGGAGAGCACCATGGCCGACCCCAACGACAAAGAGCTGGAGCAATACTTCGACTACGCACGCAGCCTGGCCGGCCAGATCGCCCGCCGGCTCCCGAGCCACGTCGATCGAGAGGACATCGAGGCGGCGGGCCTGCAGGGCCTCGTCGAGGCGTGGCGTCGCTTCGATCCGCTGCACGGCGCGGCGTTCAAGACCTTCGCCTATCACCGCGTGCGTGGTGCCGTGTTCGACTGGCTGCGCAGCAGCACTTGGATGACCGCACAGGACTGGAAGGTCCTCAACCAAGGCGAGGCGATTGACGAAATCTCCGAGGCGCAGGGCGGCGATCTGACTTCTGCGAGCTTCGCCGAACTCGTGGGGCGTGCCCAGGACGCCGCCCGCCAGATCGCTGTGACGGTCGTGCTGAGTGAGGTCCAAAGTGATTCCGAGGATGGCATGCCCGAGGTCGAAGGCATCGAAACCCACGGGCCGGACGAGCTCGCGGCGACGACCGAACTCCATGCGCGGGTTCGGGACGCGATCCAGGGTCTTCCCGACGACGAACGCGACGTCATCCGCATGCGATTCTTCGAACACAAGTCCGTCACCGAGATCGGAAAACTGCTCGGCATCCACAAGTCGAACGTCACCCGCAAGTGCCAGAAGGCCTACGGCCTCCTCGAGCAGGAACTCGGCGCGCTCATGCGCGCGTGATCGAGTCCCGCGCATCAGATCGCCGCCGCCGGTGTGGCAGCGGTGCGCAGGATACCCAGATCCGAGTAGTCGAGGTCGAAGTAGGACGTGTCCAGCTCTTGCCTCGTGAGCGTGATGATCTCCGGGAACTCGTCCTTGAGGATCTCGCGCAAGGCGGCGCGATGCTGAGTCAGGATCACCGGATACGGCATACGCTTGAGATCCTCGATGTCGATGAACTCGTTCGCATCGACGCCTTCGCGGACGACCTTGCGGATGAGGCTCTCGTCTTCATATCGAAGCCGCGGGAACTGCGCGACGAGCTCGTCGAGATTCTCATCGAAGAGGTAGAAGCGAATGCGCCGTTTGGCTCCGCAGCAGCTCTCCATGAGGATGCGTCGCAGCGCGAGGCGCAGATGCGCCATCAGCTCGGAGGGAGCGAACTGTCGGAAGCGTTCGGCGCCATACGCTTGATAGAGACGGTTCAGCGCCGAGAGGATCTCCGGCAGGTTGCGCACGGGCACGAGACTGCCGAGGAGCTCGCGCAGGATCTCGAGCAGACGTAGGCGTGTCACGACTCCCTTCTCGCCGAGCAGGGGAAGATAGTTGTCACCGATCTCGTCGAGCATCGTCGCGAGTTCCGCGCTTCGCAGGAGGTCGGCCGCATTCTGCCGAATGGCGTGACGCAGGTGTTGGCAAACGACTTGGACCGTGCTGAGGGTGAAGAACGCGCCGAGCTTCGCGCTCTCCTCGGCGAAGACGTAGACGCCACGCACGTGGGTGCCGGGCAGGTAGTGACTCGCGAACTCGCCGGTCCGCGGATCCTTGCGGATCGCCGACGCGGGCACCCCCGCCGCGAGGATGCGATCCGTCTCGTGCGGCGCGCACGCGACGAAGATGCGATCGGGCTGGATCTCCTCACCGCGCGCGAAGAGCACGCCGTTGCCGATCAAGTTGTAGGTGCCGAGCTCCATGCCGGAGACGCCGAGCTTGCAGTGGATGGGCGGGATCGGGATGCCGATCGCGGCGGACTCGGAGACGACGACGTTCTTCAGTAGCTTCGCGACGTCCTCCTTCATCTTCCACGTGCCGCCGTCCTCTGGACGCGTGCCGAAGATCTCCGAGATGACCTCGTGGACCTCGAGCACGAGACCGCCCGGCGCGAAGCGACCGCGCTTTACCTTCGAGCTCTCCGCTTCCTCGCTCGCCGCATCGTCCTTGGCGGCGGCATCCGTCTTGGCGCGCTCCTGTCTTCGATGGCGGACGATCGCGGTCAGCACCGCGGCCGCGCCGAGGAGCGTGAACGGCAGGGTCGGAAAGCCGGTCGTCCCGCTCGTCGCACCGAGCACGAGGAGTAGGAAGCCCGAGATCGCCAAGACCTTCGGGTCGACGAGGAACTGCGCGACCATGTCCTGGGCGAGGTGCGTTTCCTTGCCGTCGGTGCCCGGTCCGGCGGCCACGCGGGTCACGACGATGCCCGCCGAAACACTGAGCAGGAGCGCCGGGATCTGCGAAACGAGACCGTCGCCGATCGTGAGCAGGGAGAAGGTCTCGACCGCCTCGCCCGCGCTCATGTCGAGTTGGAGCACGCCGATGACGAGTCCACCGACGATGTTGACCGCCGAGATGACGATCCCCGCAATCGCGTCGCCCTTGACGAACTTCATCGCGCCGTCCATCGCCCCGTAGAGCTTGGACTCGCGTTCGAGCAAGTGGCGGCGTTCTCTCGCCTGTGCTTCGTTGATCAGGCCGCCTCGGAGATCCGCATCGATGCTCATCTGCTTGCCCGGCATGGCGTCGAGCGTGAAGCGTGCACCGACTTCGGCGACGCGCTCGGATCCCTTGGCGATGACGATGAACTGGATCAGGACGAGGACCAAGAACACGACGGCGCCGACGACGAGGTTGCCACCGACGACGAATTCGCCGAAAGCATCGATGATGCTTCCGGCATTCGCCTCGCCGAGGATCAGCTTCGTGCTCGCGACGTTGAGTGCGAGACGGAAGAGCGTCGCGAGCAGGAGCAGCGTCGGGAAGGACGGCAACTTGATCGCGGAGTGCGCGTAGAGCGCGACGAGGAGCGTGAGGATCGCGGCCGAGATGTTCGTCGCGATCAAGAAATCCATCGCGGCCGGCGGCACCGGGACGATCATCAAGCTGACGACGACCAAGACCGCGACGGCAAAGACGAGATCACTCGACTTGGCGAAGTACTCACGCACTGGACGCATTCTCGTTCTTCCTCGAAATGGCGCGGGTGCTACGGACACAGGGTCCGTGCACCCGCGAAGGCTCACTCGGCCCGCATCGACGGGTCGGGGATCCGGTAGGACTTGGTGCTACCGTCCGTGAGTTGCACCTCGACGGTGACGCCCGGGGGATAGGCGGCTCCCGGTTGGTCGAAGCGGAAGTGCTCGCGACCGCCGTTCGCGACCGAGGCGTAGTCACCCTGCTCGAGGATCTGTCCGCTCGCGTCGCGCAGCACGACGCCGGCGACCTTGCCCGTCATCTCCGGTGGAAGGAGCGTGACGAGCTGACCGGTCGTTTCGGAAACGGGCTTCCAGAGGAAGCCGTCGCCGAAGAGGTTTTGCGTCGGACCCTTCGGAATCGCGGGGCCGGCTGCTGCTGCGGCACGCATCTGTGCTCGTGGCGCGGCCTTCGTGGCTTCCGCCTTCTTGTCGGTGACGTCCTTCCCCTGCATGAGGGCGTCGATCTCCTTCTTCTGTTCGTCCTCGAGATCGCCCTCGAGATCGACGTCGAGCAGCGGGCCCAGGGGGCGTCGCTCGGGCTTTTTCTCGCCCGCGTCGAACGCGGACAAGCGCTTCTGAGCCTTCGCGACGGCGTCTTCGAACGGCGCACGAGCGACGCTGTCGTCGCCCTCACCTCCGCGACCGTCGAAGAGCTCGTCCTTGTTCTCGTCGAGTTGTGCGGCGGCGAACGCCTCGGAGTGGAGCTTCGTCGCTTGGCGCTTCGTGAGCACGCCACCTTCGATCAGTTCATGAAGGGCTTCCTGTGCGCGCGCTTCGTAACCCTTCCTCTGTCCGGGCTCGCGCGTTCCTTCGAAGGCTTCCTTGAAGGCGGCGGATGCCTCGGGTCCGTGTTTCTCCCCGATACGCGCATGGAGTACCGCGGCGTAGAGGCGTTCTTCGTTGATCAGGCCCTTCTTGCTCGGGCCGGCGATTTCGCGAATCGCGTCTTCGAATCCTGCCTTGGAGCTCGTGGTCTCGGAGGCTTCGTCGGGCGTCGCGCTCTGGGCTTCGGCCGCGGGCTTTGCCGCGGGTCGCATGCCCTGGAAGAGGCGGCGAACGCCGCCGAAGAACCCACCTTCCTTCTCGGGTTCCGCTGCCGTGCTCGGAGCGGGACTGCCGGCGAGCGGAAAGCGCGCGTCCTCGACGAGGTCGACGCTTTCGCTCTGCGTCGCCGCGCGCTGCGCAGCGACTCGTTCTTGTTCGTCTTGCTCGACGCGCGGCGCGGCTTGCGGCGTCGTCGTCGATACGGGGCCAATGCTGGTCATGGTCTACCTCGCTTCAGGCTCGCGGAATCAGAAGATCGAGCTGACGCTGTCCCACGCGTCCGACACGGCGTCGCCCGCCTTGTCGAGTCCCGCTTCCATCTCGGGCATGACGTCTTCGGCGAAGTCGCCGAGTTCACCGCCGGCCATCTCGCCGAGTTCCTCGCCGACCATCGAGCCGATGGCTCCACCGACGACGGCGCCGACGGGCGCGAGCGGCGCGGTGACACCGAATGCCATCATCGCTCCGGCGCCGATCGAGGAGCCGACGCTCTGTCCGACCTTCGCGCCGACGGCACCGCCGGCGGCTTCGAACAGTGCATCGCTCTTGTCTTCGGCGCCGAGGATCCCGAAGAGACTCATTCCCGCGTTGGCGAAGCCGAGACCCTTCGAGATGCCTCCGAGTTGCGCGACTTGGTCGAGCACGATGTTCTTCTGACCGGCGGGAATTGCCTCTTCGAGTGCCTTGGCCCACTCGAGCTTCGAGCCGTCGACGAGGCCCTTCGTTCCCGTCCCGAAGAGCCCGGCCAGGTCCATGACCTCGAGTACCTGCGGTAGCAAGTCTTGGAAGAGATCTTGCCCTTGCTCGCTCGTGGCGGGAAGCGCGCCGAGAGTATTCGCGTCCTTGCCCGCCGTGAGTTCTCGAGCGAGTTGGAGAGTCTGCGTCGTCTGCGTGATTGCGTTCAAATCCATGCTGTGATTCCTTGCTTCGTGGTTTCGTGAGTCGCCGTATTTGGGTGTTCGTGCGCGATCACGCCTTGCTGTTGCGCGCGAAGTTCATCTTCGATTCGTGGTCGGTCTTGCTGATGTTCGAGATGAGCTCGCCGATCTGCTTCTTCGATTGGTTGAGCTGCTGCAACCCGAACATCGAATCGCGGAGCTTGCGATTCATGTCTTGCGACTCGGGAGCGTTGGCCCCGGAACCGCCTCTCGACGCTTGCGATTGCACCTTGTCGCGAGAGTCCTCGAGCGAGCCGACCTCGAGGCCCTTCAAATAGATGCGGCGCTCAATGATCGACTCGAGCGTCATGAGCAGGGCGAGGATGTTGCCCTTGCTGTTCTTGAGTTGCTGTAGGAGATCCTGCAGCTCCGAGTCGCCGTCGGAGTCGTAGTCGTTGAAGGTCTTGTTCTTGCTCGTGCCGCCGAGGCCGTCGAGGACCCTCTGGCTGATCTCCTTCCCTTGATCGTTGCCATGGAAGAGGTCGTCGACTTCGTCGCCGGCCTCGATCACGCTGCCGTCTTCTTGGGATTCGTCGAGTTCGCGTGCTCGACCTTCGAAGTCCGTGAACTGCGGCCCCTCCTTCGAATGGACTCCAGCCGCTTTGTAGGCATCGGATCCGTTCATGACGTGTAGCTCGTCGATCCAGGCGGCGCCGTTGTCGTCCTTCGCCGTCGGTACGACGGTCAGCTTCGTGCCGTCCTTGAGGTCGATCGTGAGGTTGTCCTCGTGGAAGTCGTATTTGTTCCCGTCACCCGTCCAAACGTGTGGATCGCCCCAGATGCGCGAAGTCGTGTCGTTCGTCTTGTCGCGAATGATGATCTCGTCCTTCGTGACGGTGATCTCGTACCGTGGCGTTTGGATCTTGTTGCCGTCACGCCGGACTTTGTCGCCCTTCGGCGCGCTGCAGTCTTGAACCTTCGAGTTGGCGGATGGTGCTTGGACGTTCATGGAACTCATGTCTTGGGATTCCTCGTGTAAGTGTCGTGCTGTCGTGGTCGTCGCACTGATCGTGCGGCGCGTTGGTGAGTTGCGTAAAAAGCAGAGAGGCCGTCTCCTGCCGGAAACGGCCTCTCTCGTCCCTCTCTGTCTCTCTCTCGTTCCCTTCAGGTTGCTGGCTTCGCGTTCTCCTTCATGAATGGTCTCGGGTCGTCACCGCCCTTCGAGACCTCGCCGTGCGCTGCTTTGGGCTTGTTTTTTATTGATGAGCTTTCCCACTGCATCCCGCACGGGCGAAGTCTCGGCCAGTGACACGAAACTGATCGGGGACCTGCGCTCGTCGTTGCGTACGCGTCACGAACGCTCTTCGATTCGCGACAGCCACGCGGGCTCGTCACCGAGGACCTCGATCCCGTGCTCGCGCGTCCAGTGGAAGACCGCTTCGACCGCGAGCCTGTGTTCGTCGGGAACGAAGTCTCCGGCGTCCAAGTCGCGATGCAGGGCGCGTGCGAGCGGGACCTCGCGTCGGATCGGGATCTTCTCCTCGCGCGCGCGGTCGATCATGCGCCGTGCGAGCGCGTCGGTGCCTTTGGCGACGAGCTTGACGTAGGCACCTTGCTCGTCGGCATCGGCCCGGAGCGCGCATGCGAAGTGGGTCGGATTGACGACGAGGACGTCGGCCTCGGACACCTGCATCAGCGTTTGGTTGTCGAGGATCTCCTTGTGCAGCCGCTTGCGTTCGCCGCGCTGTTGCGGGTCGCCTTGGTCGTCCTTGTTCTCGCGCTTGACTTCGTCCTTCGCCATCTTCATACGCTCGCCGAAGCGGCGGCGCTGTTCCCAGAGATCGAAGGCAGCGAGCACGAGCCCAGCGACGAGCACGTAGCGCGCCATGTGGCCGATCGCGGATTCCACGACGCCGACGCTCTGCATCGGAGAGGCGTAGACGAGTCGGAGGAGCCCGGGCAAGAAGGCTCGTAAAGCGAGCCAGCAAGCGAGGCCGACGAAGAGGACTTTCGCGAGCGACTTCGTGAGCTCGATCCACGCTTCCTTCGCGAAGAATCGTTGTTTCGCGCCGGCGATCGGATCGAGCTTGGACCACTTGGGGAGGAGCGTCTTGAAGCTCAGGAGCGGACCGACCTGCGCGAACGGAACGAGGACAGAAGCGAGCATCAGCACCGCGAAGAGCGGGAGGAGCGCCGAGCCGACGCCGAGGAGTTCACTTCCGAGGATGTCGAGGAGATCGAGCGAGGGCTCCCGCGATTCGGGCACGAGAGCGAAGATGCGCACGATGCCCGCATGCAATCGGTCGTAGATTCGCGGGATCGCGGACGCGAGCGTCAGGAGTCCGATCGCCAAGAGAACGACGTTCGCGAGCTCTTGGGACTTCCACGCGTCGCCGTCTTCCCGCGCCTTGCGGAGTCGTCTCGCCGTCGGCTTCTCGGTACGCTCTCCGGACATCGCGCTAGCCGAGCAGGAATTCGAGGACACGTCGCGGGATCGACACGCGCACGACTTCGAAGATCCGCGGTAGGAGGAGCAGTAAGACGAGAAGCCCGAGGGTCCCCTTGAGCGTCATGCTGAGGAAGAAGACTTGGATCTGCGGCGCGATCTTGCTGAGCAGGGCGAACGCCACGTCGAGCACGAGCATCGTCACGATCACCGGAGTCGCGATCTGCACGCAGACGAGGAAGAGGTCTGAAAACGCGACGACGGCCGCCCGGATCGCACCGAGACCCACGAGCTGCGGCGGCAGTGTGCCTCCGGGCGGCAGCGCTCGAAAGCTCTCACAAAGTCCGAGCAATAGCATCCTGTGTCCTCCCGCGAGCAAGAAGACGAGCACGAAAGTGTTCATGAAGAAGCCCGATAGCACCGAAGCTTGCTGTCTGCTCGTCGGATCGAGGACGGATGTCATGCTCGCGCCGCGGGCCGTGTCCATGAACGCGCCGGCCGCCGCGAAGAGGTGGAAGAGCACGCGCACGAAGATCGCGAGTGTGATGCCGATCAAGATCTCCTTTGCGAACAGAGGCACGAAGCTGATCGTGCGCGCATCGAATGCGACGAAGGGTAGGAAGACCGGCAAGATGACGAGGGTCAACAGCACCGCGAGGCCGATGCGGAAGCGCGCAGGCGCGGCGACACCACCGAGCAGCGGGGTGAAGACCACGAGCGGTGCGATGCGACAGAAGAGCATGACGGCCGCGGTCGGTGCCGGGCCGCCGAAGGCTGCCTCCATCGCGCTCGAGATCTGTTCCCACATGGATCAGCTCATGTCGCCGATCATTTCGAGGAGCTGCCGAGCGAAGCCGACGAGTGCATGGATCGCTGACAGGCCGAAAGCGAGCACGACGCCGTAGACCGCGACGATCTTCGGGACGACCGTCAACGTCTGCTCTTGGATCTGCGTCGCCGCTTGGAAAATGCTGATCAACAAGCCGAGCAGCATCGCGACGAGGACCGGCGGTGCGCTGAGTGTGATCGCGAGAAGCAGCGCTTCACGACCGATTTGCAAGACCGTGGTGAAGTCGAGAGTCATGCCGCGAGGCTCCGTGAGTCAAGGCACATAGCTCTCGACGATTCCTTCGATCAAGAGCCGCCAGCCGTCGACGAGAACGAAGAGCAGGATCTTCAACGGCAGACTGACGAGCGTTGGCTGCATCATGTGCATGCCCATCGCGAGCAGGATGTTGCTGACGACCAGATCGAGGACCAGGAACGGAATGAACAGCAAGAAGCCGATCTGGAAGGCGCGTGTCAGCTCCGTCAACACGAACGACGGTGCTCGGATCGTCAGCGTGTCGTAGACGTCGCGCCATTCGCTCTGCGCCAACCGAGTGCCGACATCGGGTGTCTCTTGTCTGCTAGCTCGTCCCTGATCTGCGCGCAAGCGCGTGCGCAGGCCGCGGAAGAGTTCGACGTTCTGAGGATCACCATGACGCTCCAAGAACTGACGCAAGGACTCCTCCACGGACGTGGCGAACGCGACCGCGTCGAGCTGCTGGGCCACGCCGTCCGGTCGTGCTTTGCTCTCGTAACGACTCCATGCATCGATCGCGACGGGCGACATGATGTGCAAGCTGAGGATGAGGGCGATGCCCGTGAGGACGCTCGTCGGCGGGATCTGAGGCGTTCCGATGGCCTGTCGCAGGATGCCGAGCGTGATGACGAGTTTCGCGAAGGACGTCACCATCGTCAGCAAGAACGGGAGGAGCGACATCGCGACGAGCAGCAACATGAAGGTCTGCGTCGAAGCCGTCGCTCCGGGCGCGGAGCTCTGCGCGATGAGCGGATTCACGATGCCTCTCCGAGGAGGTCGAGGCTCGTTCGCTGTGGCGTCTCCCGGAGCGACCTCGTGCGCCCCGTGGTTCCATCCATGCGCTCGATCCCGTGAATGCCCGATTCCGTCGTCGCGATCAAGACGTGCGATCCATCAACGCGAACGAGCAACAGGCTGCGGCGCGGACCGAGCTCGAGGCGTTCCACGACTTCGAGGCGTTCGCAGGAAACGAGACGATGCTTCCGGCGAAACATGCGAGGAGCGATTCGAAGCGCGACATAGAGAAGGGCTACCATCGCGCTGAGCACGAGGAGCATCGACAGGATGCTCGCTCCGTAGTCGCCGATGGGGGAGTTCGCTGCGAGTGAGGCGGTGATCACGATTCCTCCGAGTTCAGCACTCTCAAAGCCAGCTCTCCGTCGTAGCGCAGGGCTTCGACCGGAAGACGACATCCGCCGGCAAGACAGAGTGAGTCCACTGCCGAGCGAGCGAGCGTGAGTTCGCTGCCTCCGCGCAGCACGAGGAGTTCGCGCGTATGCAGTTGCACGCTGCCGAGGCACAGTGTCGTTTCGTCGTCGGACGGAGCCTCGATGTGTGGATCCGACAGCCTCACGCGCACGGCGTGTGCACGATCGTGCAGGAGTTCGGCGGATGCGACACGCCAACCCGAGTCGCTGCGGATCGTGCAGCTCGCGAGATGACTCGCGAGATCGGGCGCCCCGAGGAGCACGATGCTTCCCGGCACGAGCATCGAATGCTCGTCGGGGTTCAGGTGGATCGGTGGTCCGTGGATGCGCAGCACGCATCGCTCGGGCGGCCGAAGTTGTGGGAGATGCTCGAGCTCGGCGAGTCCGGCACGGAAGCCAGACAGGCCGTAACCGTAGACCTGCGCGTACACGTCGCGACCCGCGATACGGACGTGAATCGGGAGTGGAACCTGATCGTAGCTCTCGCAGAGTTCGGCCGCCGCCGCGCCGTGCAGCGAGCTCGACCAACGAACGTCGCGTGCACGGAGTGCGGTGACGAGATTGCCGAAGACGAGCAGCGCAATGCCTTCGAGGATCCCGATCTCCACCTCGCTGAGCTCACCCGCGGCGACGTAGCCGCAGAGAGCGATGGCGCACGCATCGACGAGAGCGCGGCGCGACTCGGTGTCGAGGCCGATAGCCCATTCCTCCTCGCCGAGCCGAAACTCGGCGGCAAACGCGATCTCGTAGCCGGACCAGGGCACAGGTGCATTCGATGCCGGGCACGCGACGCGGACCGGAACACCGGTGATCGTCTCGAGAATGCGCTCGCTCGACTGCAACACGCGGAACAGCGCCAGTCTTTCTTCGATCGGAATTTTCGCATCCGAGTTCTGCGCGGAGTACGCGAGGAGACCCAGCCGAGTCCGTAGTCCAGGGTTCGCGTGACGCAGTTCGTCCATGCTTTCTGATCGCTGCGGCTTCGCGAGTGTTGCGAATCCGATGCGCAGGACTTCCGCATGTAAGAGCCCGGGACGTCACGCCATTGCCACCTCGGTTCGCGCACTCCTGACGAGTGTCGACGGAGGTGAACAACATGGAAAACGAGCTGGAAGCGACAGACATCGGAGACGAGCCGACACGGGGCCGGCAGTGGCAGCTGGTGCTGACGACGTGTGGGGGGGCGAGCAGCCCTCAGCGAATTGCCTTCGCAAAGTCCGAGGTCCTAATCGGACGTCGATCCGATTGCGACTTCGTCGTGGACTCGGACGCGGGGTTTCTCGTTTCCGGGCTGCATGCTCGATTGCGCGCCGATGGCGACACGTGGTCTCTCGAAGATCTCGGCTCGAGAAACGGGAGCTTCGTCGACGGGAAACCCGTCGAAGGTCGCGCATGCTTGGTCCCGGGATCGATCGTGAGTCTCGGAAATCCCGACGACGACGGCAGCCTGCAGCTCCGCGCCGAGTTCGAAGGATCTTCACGAAGCGTGGCACATCCGGACAAGACGAGCGGTGACGCCAAGCAAGCGGACGGCTTGTTCGGCATGCTCGCGCGCAAGGTCCGTTCGGTCAAAGACCGCCGCGATCTCAAGCGTCGCGTTGCGGAGCTGGAGCCCACGGTCGAGCTCCTCGCCGACGAGCTCCGTCGACGGAACGCCGACCTCGGGAGGATTGCGTGGACGCGACACGCCGAGTCCTGTGAGGCTTACGACGCTGCGTCGGGACTTCGACGCGAATCGGACTTCATGGACGAAGCGCTCGCCCGCATCGAGGAAGCTGAGGCCGCTGACCGCGAGGATCAGATTGCGTTCGACGAATGGTGCGAAGCCTGGTCGAGAGACCACGCCGTCGTCGAGGAAGCGCATGAACGTGCATGCCGCGAAGCGCACGAGAGCGCGGAAGCGTTGCAGGCGGCGGACCGGGAGCTTCGTACGGCGGATTGTGCTGTTCACGAGTTCGCCGAGGGAACTTGCAACGCGGCCCTCGCCTGGGTCGAGCAGCACTCGGACGGCATCGGTGAAGGATATCTGGAAGCGCGCAAGGCCTTGCATGGTCGCATTGTCGCGCTCGCCGAGGCGTTGGCGAAACCGCCGGAGGGTTTCGACGAGCTTCTCGAACGCCGGGCGGATCGCCGAGAGCGTGATGCGAGCTGTCGCGAATCGGTTCTGCAAGCGCGCGCACGACTCGATGGTCTCGTAAACGAGAAGGAACAACGGGACGCGTCGTTGCGCGAGCAACTCGCGCTTTCTGAACGCCGTCGAGGCGAAGCACTTGCCACCCGGTCGGAGCACATGAGACGTCTCGAAGCTGTCTTTCCGGATCTCGGCCGGGAGATCGTTCGTGGGCCCCGCGGCTTCGCCTTTCGACTCGTCGAGTTCGAGGCTGCGCGTGCGGCGCAGGAACTCTGGCGTGATCGCTACACCGAACTCGAGGCCTTGCGTGCAGCCCTCGAACGATTGCAGGCCGATTGAGCACGGGACATGAAGTCGATTCAGGAAGAGCAGAAGGAGGTACGAATGATCGTCATTCGCCACATTCGAGGGAGTTCCCTCGCAGGAAAGGTGCAGGAGTTCGACCGGGACAGCGTCGTTCTCGGTCGCTTGCCGAGCAGTGATGTCGTCTTCGATCCACGTGCGGACCGCATTGTCTCGGGACGTCACGCCGAGATCCGGCGCGAGGGGGGTTCTCTCGTGATCGAGGACCAGCGCTCTGCGGGTGGGACCTACGTCAACGGCTGTCGGATCGCGGGGAAGCAGGGTCTGAAAGCTTCGGATCTCGTACTTCTCGGTGGACCCGGTGGTGCCGAGTTCGCCGTGATGGAGAGTGCTGGTAGCGAACTCGAGAAGACGATGCTTCCGGATTCGCCGGGCCTCGACATGACGATCGACGCGAAGCGCCCGAAGCGTCGCACCGAGAAGGCGTCGATCGGAATGAACACGTTGATGAACGTCGTGCAGGCGAACGTCAAGAGTGAGCGGCGCCGGCTGCTCAAGTTCGGTGTGCCTGCCGTCGTCGTTCTCGTGACGAGCATCGCGTGGTTCACGAGGAGTGGCGCGGCGGCGCGGGAGAACTGGGCAGAGGTCTTCGCCAAGGCGAAGCCGAGCGTCTACTTGGTGCTGAAGCGGCAGGAACTGGACGGGCAGGAGGTCGAGGCGCAGGTCGGCACGGCATGGTGTGTGGATCGAGAGCGCGGCCTGCTCGCGACGAATGCGCACGTTGCGGCTGCGTTCCAGGAGGATGGTCCACGACTGATCGCACGGAGCACGACGGACCCGGTTCATGACCTTCAGATCACGAAAGCGCGCAAGCATCCGGCATTCGCGAGCTTCCAGGAGCTGCGCTCGGTCTATGACCCATTCGTGGCGAATTCGCGAACTGGTGCACTCGACGTGCCACCGCCGTTCGACGTCGCGCTGTTCACGATCGCAGACTCGGATCGATCGAAGTTGACCGAAGCGTTGCCGCTCGCGGATGCAGACCGGATCGCCGAGCTTCGTGCCGGTGAGACCGTTTCTTCGGTCGGCTTTCCGGGTGAGGGCAAGGCCGGAGGCGGGACAAGCCTCGAGAGGCCCGAGGCAACGCAGAGCCCTGGTGAAGTGACGCGCTTGGCGGATGCCTTCTTCGGTCGCGCCGAAACTCCCGAGGAGGCCGTGGCACTGTCGTTCAACATGAACATCACGGGCGGCGCGAGCGGCAGTCCCGTCCTGGGGCCGGATGGTCGCGTCGTTGCGCTCTTCTCCGCTGGTGACGTGGCTCCTGTCGAGGGCATGCGCATTTTCAACGGTGCTTCGTATGGGCCGCGAGTGGACCTCTTGCGTGAGTTGTTGGAGGACACTGCGCAGTCAAAGCAGGAAGCGAGGATTGCGGCGTTGAGGGCGCAGTTCTTGGCGAAGTTCCGAGTCGGGACCGAAGCTTCGCGGATCGTTGCGCGGGTTCGTGCTTCGCGACTCCTCAGCACGGTGCGTCGCCGCACGGTCAAGCTAGCGCTGCTCGAGGACTTCGAGGTCGAGCTCGACGGGCTCGGATCGAGTCATGCGAAACGTGTGGGGCGTGTGAGTTTGCAGTCACAGCGGAGCTATGTGCTCGTTGCGGTCGCGAAGGACTTTCCACAGCAGCCGCAGCTCGAGTATCGACTGACGAGTGCTACTGCGTGGAGGCCGCTCAAGGCTGCGGAGATCGGGCACATGGCGATTCGCGAGGTCTCGTTGCCGACCACGGCGACGATCGAGGTTCGTGTGCGTCTGTCGAAGAACGACGGGATCGAGGGCGCGGGGCGTGTCGCCTTGGTCGTGTTTCAGGCGGCGGGCTAGTCATGCAACTTGGACTCGAGTCCTCGGGCAGTTATCGCTGAATACGGGGTGGACTGTCGTTGTGCATCGTGTGCGGCATTTTCGATTGGGCAATCATTTCGGCGCGTTCGCGGGTCGCGAACGCACGAGTCGGACGCAGAACTCGAACTTCGAACCCGCTCGATCGTAGCTCGCAAGGAGCCCGCGCGTCGAGGCAGGCCCCAGACCGGTCGTGCCACTCGGTCCTGCGCCCCGAGTGGAGCAGTGAGGGTTCGGTGCAGCGGAAAGGTGCGAGTCACTATTCCAGACAAACATCCACGAGTTGGAGACCTAGCGCCGCGAGTTCCTCACGCAGTCCTTCGACAGCGTCCGAGAGTTCGGACGACTCACGCCCGGTCAATCGAACCCGAACTCGGCGCTGCCCGAGACTCGTCAACGCGAGCTGGACGCTCTCGCGCCAATCCTCACGACCGAGCCTCAGTTGGAACTCGTATGCCTCCGGAGCATGGTCGATCAGGCATGCGAAGGCCGCGATGCGCTGCAACTGGGCGCGGGGGTCGCCGGCGTCGACGACTCGAGGCTTGCCCCGAGAGACTGTGTGCCCGCTCCACGATTCTTCCGGGATCTCCGCGTCGGTGGGAGGATCCCCGGGGCATTCGTCCGCACTCGTTTCGCGCGAGGACTCGCGATCGGTCGCGCGGTGGTCGGGGGTCGTGGGGCGAGCTTTCGGCTCGGCCGGGTCGAGTTCCGGTAGGGCGGTACGATCCTCAGCTGCTCGATTCGTGAGACGTGTCTCGGCTCGTGCGGCACCAGGATCTCGGCGCAGATGCTCCGCTGCGTGCGGCACGCTCTTGGGGTGCGTGCGCGAATTTGCAGCCGATTCCGATCGCGGAAGCGGATCCCGTCGGACCAGGCCCGCGAAGTTCGCGCAGTGACGGCGCGCGACTCGATCCTGGTCCAAGCGTTCGCTGCGAAGCCTGTCCGCCGCAACTTCTTCGGCGCGAGGATCGTCGTTGTTGGGCTCGACCGGGTGCATCTCAGCAGCCCTCTTCCGCGCCGAGTCCGCTGATCCAACGGGATTCGGCGCTTTCGGCGTCCGCGTCGGCTTCGCATTCTTCGCGGGCGAGCATGTGAGCCTTCTTCTGCTCGTCGCGCAAACGCTCGAGCTCGCGCAGCTTCCCTTCCTTGGAGTCGCATGCCTTCCGGACGAGTTCTTCGCGCATTTGACACTGCTCGACGGCTCCGAGGAGGCCGAGGCGTTCGATTTCCGCGTTGCGTAGATCTTCTCGGTAGACCATCTCGCTGCGTGCGAGCGTCGAATGCGCGAAGACATCGAGCCGCGTTTGCAGACGAAGTCGTGCCTCACGGTGTCGACGCGTGAGCTCGTTGACGCGAGCGTCGTGTTCGACGACACGGTCATTCGCCTCCTTCAGTCGGAGGCGAGCGGCGCGCAGCTTCTTGCGTGCCTCGCCGAGTTCGAGTTCACAGCGGAGCCGCTTGGGTTCGAGCGTGAAGCGGAAAACGCTCATGGAGCTTCCTTCCACGTCTGCGTGCCGAACTTCTGGATGAGTTCCGGAATCGAGCGATCGCGCGGACACGGATCAGCCGTCGACTGGGCGAGGAATGCGTCGATTCGCGGCAGGGCATCGACGAGTTCGCGTTCGATCGCCTGCGGCGGATCGAACTCGTTCATCTGGATCTTGTCGATGTTCGCGGCGTGGACACGGTAGGCACGTTCGATCCACGAGCAGGCCGCGCGCTGCGGTTCATCGGACAAGGCTGCGAGAAGTCTGCTCTTGCTCTGCAGCATGTCGATCTTCGGATAGCGTCCGATATCGCGCGAAAGCACGATGTGTCCGTCGAGCAGACTCATTACTTCGTCCGCCACGGGTTCTCTGATGATCTCGTCCCCGGCAACGAGGACCGTGTAGATCGCGGTGATCGATCCTTGTCCCGTGCGACCACTCCGCTCGAAGAGTTTCGGTAGCGTCGCGAAGACGGAAGGGGGATAGCCACCCTTAGCGGGCAGTTCGCCGGCTGCGAGACCGACTTCGCGGAGCGCGCGTGCGAATCGCGTCACGGAGTCCATCAAGAGCAGCACGTTCTCGCCTCGATCCCGAGCGGCCTCGGCGATCGCGGTCGCGGTGTAGGCAGCACGAAGTCGTAGGAGCGCGGGCTCGTCGGAAGTCGAGACGACGACGGTCGACTTGGCACGACCCGCTTCCCCGAGGTCGCGCAGCAGGAACTCGTTCACTTCGCGACCGCGTTCGCCGATGAGGGCGAGCACGACTCGGTCGGCATCGACGAAGCGCGTGAGCATCGAGAGGAGCGTCGATTTGCCGACACCGGCGCCGGCGAAGATGCCGATACGTTGTCCCTTTCCGATCGGAAGGCAGCAGTCGATCGCCTTGATTTGCGTGTCCAATGCTTCGTCGATCAAGGGCCGATCGAGAGGGTTCGGCGCCGCACGCATGAGTTCCGTGCTCTCACCGGCCGGAAGCGCACCGCGCAGGTGCGCGTCTCGTGCGTTTCCGAGCGCATCAAGCACGCGCCCTCGAGTGCGCGCACCGCAAGGGACCGAGGCTTGTTTGCCCCGAGGTTCGACGAGCGCATCGAAGGGCACTTCGTTGACTTCGCCGAGCGGCATGAGTTGAGCACCGCCGGTGTCGAAGCCGACGACTTCGCACGTGAGCCACTCAGTCGAGTTGAGGCGCACGCGACAGATCTCGCCGACGTGGGCTTCCGGAAGTTTGGCTCGGATGAGGATCCCTCGTACCGAGAGCACACGGCCACGTCGACGTGGCGCGAGCGCGGCGAGATCGTGGAGATCGATCATGAGGCGTCCTGGGCGCGGTTCGCGTAGTCCTCGGAAAGAGCGGACAATCGCCGACTCGGGGTCACGTCGTAGTCGCCGCCTTCGGTTTCGAAGATGAGCGCATCCTTGCTCAGACCCTCGTCGGCGACGATGCCGAGCCCACCGCCGTCGGCGAGCTCGCGTTCGAGCTCCTGCACGGCGTCGCGCAGGATCTGTGCGTGCGAAGCGGTGCAACGAATCGTCACGCGTCCCCTCGACGAAATGGTCGGGATCGCCTGCTTCGCGATGTCGAGGATCGATTCGGGCGTCGTCTGAAGCTCGCGTCCGATGAGGTGTTTGGCGAGCTCGCACGCGAGTTGGCGGAGCGCGAGTTCGGAACGCTTCGCTCGTGCGGCTTCCGCCTTCTGGAACGCTCGAATGAGCTCGGCGAGCTTCGTCGCATTCTCACTTCTCGCTTCGGCTTCGACGCGCTGTCGCAGCTGACTCGCCTCTTCCGCGATCTTCGCACGGAGTTCTTCGCGCTCGCGATCGGACTCTTGTTCGGCTCGCGTGCGATAGGCGTTGGCCATCTCCAAAGCTTCGCGTGCGCGCCTCTCGAGATCCTCGGCGGTCTGCACGGCGAACGGCAGAACGCGGGTCGGCGGATAGAGCGGAGAGAGGCGAGACGCGTCGTTCGCGCGAATCCGGGATGGCGGTGCGGCGGTATCGATCTCCCTACCATCAGACGCGTTCATTTCTCTGGATCATCCGCGTCGAAGATTCGTGTCACGCATCGATGCAAGAGCTCTCTGGCGTGGATGACTTCATCTCTGTCGCGCGTCGCAATCGTCGAGCGCGCCATGAGTTCGAAAACGTTCGAGGCCGCGATCCGCCTTGCGTGCTTCAACCATGCCGGGGGCAGGCCGGACGAAGCGAGACGCAAGACGGATCGACCTAGGTAGTGATCGAGGCTCGCGGGCGAGCGTTGCGCGAGAACCGCGGCGAGCGTGTCCTTCCAGTGCTCGAGTCTCGGGCAGCGCGGTTTGCTTTCGCGTGTATCCGCATCGTCGACGAGATGTGCGGCGATGGAGGCCGGTAGCCTCGTGAGGAGCGCTTCGCGTGCCTTGGAGTCGCTTGATGCGAGCAAGCCCGCGCATAGTTCGCGCCCGAGACCGCTGCAGAGCGTTCGGATCGCCGCGGCATCGAAGTCGAGCAGGCGTGACCACGGTTCCGGTGCTCGAAGACGCGTGCTCTCCCATTCGGCCCGCCAATCGGCATGTAGATGAAGCGCGAGCAGGTGGAGCGGCGTGAACGTTTCGGCGACAGACCGCCGCGAGTCTCGTTCGCGCGCCTCCGTTTCGAAGAGCTCACGAAGTCCGATAGCCGGGATCGAGCGACACGAACGCAAAGACTCGCTGTCCGGATGCAACGCGAGGAAACGGTCCAGGTCCAAGGCTTGCCCGCGCAACATCGCCATCGTTGCTCGCCGCCTGAGTTCGACGGGTGGCATCAAGCCTCGGTCGAGGACTTCCGGCGACGGATCCCGGGAAAGACCAAGAGGACGAGGAGGACCGTCGAGAGGAGCGCGAGCGCCGCGGTCGGCAGGAAGACCTTCCAATCACGAGCTTGAGTGATCGTGACGGCCAGGTTGTGACGAGCCGCACCGAGGTAGGCCTGGAGGGCTTTGTCCATGTCCTTGGCGAGACTCCGATCGAGCAGCACGCGGCTATCGCGGAGGACGCTCTGCGCGCCGGCAACGGCACCCGCTCGCCGGATTTCCTCCGCGCTGACGAACTCGAAGCCAGGTGCGTTGAGGATGCGGTGAGACGCGTTCTGGAAGATGACGGTGACGTTCTCGGCCGGGACGTTCTCGAGCGCACTCGCGACTTGTGCACAGATCGCTGCCGGGTGTACCGGCCAGCGACGGGCGGCATCGTTTGGAATCGCCTCCGCGTGCAGTGCCATCATCAGTGGTGCGGCACCGTCCGATTGTGCAATTTCGTCGGCGAGCGCATCGCCGTGATCCGGGCTGCGGTCGTCCACGCTCGCTGTTTTCACGTGTTGCTCGAAGAGCCGCAGCGGACGGCCGTCGAATTCCGCTCCTTTGTTCCCCGAGCCAGCGGTGGGGAGGTAGCGCAGGTAGACCGAAGCCTGTGCACGCGGCGGGCTCTTCTTGGATCCGAGTTCGTACGAGCGTCCTTTCTCGGGAAGCCAGAAGTGCACCCGTGCGTGCACGATGCCGCGAATCGACTCGAAGCTCGCGGCCAGATGCTCGGAAATCGCGAGGAGGAGCTTGGCCTTCTCTTCCGTCGGAGTCGGAACCATGCCACTGCTTGAAGCCAGGCTCTGCAAACTGCCGCGACGCGAGCGCGGTAGCTGACGCACATGCAGGACTTGCCGTGCTCTCAGCAGTTCCTCGGGCGCGACGTAGACGCTCCAGCTCGCGCTTCGCGCATTGCCTTCCTTGACTTGGCGTGCGGAGCTGAGGCCTTCTTCGGCGAGTGCCACGAGGATGGAATTCGCATCCCGCGCGTCAGCGACTTCCGTGAGCAGCGTATCGCGATTCGAATCGCACGCGTTCAACAGGAGGAGGAGGAGTGGAAGGCACCACGCGAGTTTCGACCTGGAGTTCATGCGTCGCGCCCTACATTTGGGTCTGGAGGATCGATTTCGTGCTCGAGGTGCCGTGCTCGACCACCTTGCTCATGAGTTCGGCCGAGAACGCGGCGGCTTGGGCCCGCATTTGGAACGAGAGGCTCGCGTTGTTCTGTTCCGTCCAGAGCTGATGCCATGCGGGGTCCTGCATCGGCGTCTCGTTCTTGTGCAGGGTCTCGAACCGAGCGGTGAATCGCTTCTGACTCGCTTCGAAGTCACCGAGCAAGCGACGGGTCTGTTCGAAGCAGTCGAACCGCAGTTCGCCGAGCAGCGGTCTCTCGCCCGACGTCTGGGTTGTTGAGAGTTCGGCGCGATCACCGGCGATCGAGGGTGCGGGCTCGGGCCCAACGGTGTCCAGCGGCGCCAAGTTCCGCAATCCTGCCGTGCCTTGGATTTCCATGCCCTTCTACTCCGATCTTCGCGCTCTCTGATGGATCTGTTCGAAGAGGCCGCGCAACTCGGGCGCCTCCGAGAACGCGTTCGAAACGGCCTCGATGACGGATGGGGAAGCGCGCGGACCGAGACACTGCCGAACTTCGTGTTCGACGAAGTTTTCGAGCGTCGTCTGCAAGTCGTCCCCTCGAGCTGCACATGCTTGAATGACCTGGCTCGCGCGAGTGACGCCTTGCTCGGCTTTGCTCCTCGCGACATCTCTAGCCGCGCTTGCCCCGTCGGCAGGCGACGCTTGGCTTGTCGTGAAGAAGCTCTCCTTTGGGCGTTCGTTCGAAATCGAGTCGCCGCGATTCTCGGGCGGTAGGCTCGGACTCATTCCATCGATACGGGAAGTCATTGCGTGCTCACCTCGCTCGACTAGGACTCTGTCGAGCACGTTCGTGTCCACATGTCTCGGATCACTCGTTTCCACAGACGAGCGTGCTCGCCGGCAGGTCCCGCTGGATCCATCTTGATCGCGCGATCGAGGGATTCGACGACATCCCTGCGCTCACCGTGTGTCGCCGTCGCGCAAGCGATTCGCGTCAGAGCGATCGCGCTGCTGCAGGGTGTCGCGTGTTCGAGCGTCAAACAGGCCTTGGCCCATTCGACGGATCTCTCGAAGTCGCCGCCGAGGAACGCGAGTTCACTCAGGCCATCGTGGCCGACCGGACTCTGCGGTGCGAGGATCCGTAGCGCGTCGAAGATCGCATGCGCCTTGTCATGACGACCGAAGGCGACCGCGAGTCGACCCGACTCGGCGAGGAAGCGTAGGCGGCGAAAGGAATCCTCGCGAAGCGCCATTGCAGCAGCGTAGTCATGTCGGCGACGTACCATGTTCGCATCACGCCTTGATGTTGCGAACGGAGTTCATCTGCGCATCGTGAGCCGTCTTGGCGATGTTCGAGCGCATCGTTTGTGACTGCATCATCGCTTGGACCTGCAGTTGCAGCTTCATGATCGCTTCGAAGTTGCCGAACTGACCCGTGCCGTCTGCACCGAGGCCACCGGCGATCGAAGTGTCCTGACCTCCGAAGAGCGCCTGCAGTCCTGGGCCGACGTCGCCGACCATGCCTCCGCTCGTCGCTCCCATGGCGACGTTGGCGCCACTGCGAACCAGGTCGAGTGCTCCACGGACCGCGCTTTCGAGTCGACGGCTGTTCGCCTCGTCGGCCCCACGGTGCTGGGGGATCGGGATGTTCGGCTCATTCGGTCCGACCGACGGGCTCATTGCGCTGTCTCCGTGAATTGCATTGCTGAGAGCTGATCGTCGCTCGTCCTCGTCCGTTGCGGAGTATTCTCGGTCTCGTCGACGCCGGCGAGTTCCGCGAGCAGCTGGACGGCTGCGAGGAGTCCGGACTCGGCTCGTTCGGTTTCGCTCGAGGGAGTGTTCGCGAGCTCGCGTAAACCGAGGCGTGCCTCCTTGACCCAGCGTCCCAGGGTCTTGCTCCTGCCCGATCGCGCGATCTCCTCGAGGAGGTCCGCGACGACTTCGAAGCCTTCTTTGCGAAGGGCGGGGATTCGTACTCTCATCGACTGGTCCTCTCGTTCTGGGTGTGCATCTCGAGTCGTCTGAGCTCGCTGCGGGCGGCGTCCGCGAGTCGCGTGCAGCGTTCTGGCGTCAGGCGATTCCGGACCTCCGTTTGCTGCGCGAGGGCGAGCACGCGCTCGATGCGTTCCGCGTCTCGACGGTGGACACCGAGAAAGAATGCGCGCGCAAAGTCGACGTCGGGAGCGTTCGGGAAGCGAACTCCCTGAACGTCGACTTCCTCGCAGTAACGCCGAGCGCGGCTGAAGTTCGTCTCGCTCGGAGCGTCCAGGTAGACGATCGTCTGCGCCCTGATCAACAAGCGAAGCGGTGCCCGCATGGCGAGGACCATGGGATTGCATTCGCCTGTCGACAGGAACAGGAGATCCTCCAAGATCGTGAGCGCGCGCTTCGGATCCTCATCGAGACTCAGCTCGACGTGCGCACGGCTCATGGCGACTCCGACGTTGCTCGGATCGAATTGCTGCGCATGCCTCAGCGTGTCACGCCACGCGACGAGCAATTGGCGAAGTCTCGGGACTCTGTCTTCGGATACGTGCGGTAGATCCAGCTGCCCCTCTTGCAGTGCGAGCCGGCCTTCGAGTTCGAGAATCCTCCCGCGTAGGCGTTTCTCGAGGCTCTGGCCGAGATCCGCAGGACGCTCTCGAGGTGCGAGGAGTCGAGGATTCCCGGCCGACCATTCGAGGTGCTCGGCGATCAAGTTCTCGTGGAACGAGTCTGCATCCAGTGGGGAGAGCGCGGGATCCGAGAAGCTCGGAGACTCGCGTCGCAGCAGCGGGATCCCGAAGATCGCGACGGGGCGCTCGGGCTGCGGCCCTCGGACGAGGGCGTCGTGTGCCGCGCGCGCGAGTTGCAGAGCCTTTCGAGCGCGTTGCAAGTGCGCACGCTCGCTCGCGAAGTCGCGCGCCCGGTTCGCGAGTTGCGCCGAGAGGAGCTCGGCACGCACGAGGCCGAGCCGAGACGGAAGGTAGTCCTCTCGCGCGGCATATCCGTCCTCGCCGATCCCGAGGCTTCGGTCGTACGCGCGGATGGCGGCCTCGATTCGGTCGTCGATCTCTTGACGATGCGCGCCGAGCTCGGCCCCGTGAGTCAGGCCCTCTGCAAGGTCGAGTTCCAGATCGCCGATCAGGCCGTGCAGAAGCGGATTCGACCCCATGGGATCGAGGTGGATGGCACGCTCGAGTGCGTCACGTACGGCTGCGCTCGCGTCTCTGGCTTCGATGCGCTTTTCGACGCCGATGCTCTTCCACCTGACGAAGGCACGCTTCGCTTCGCGAAACTCTCGCACGCTTCCCGCGGACAAGCTGTAGAGCACGGGCGGTTTCGCGCTCTGACACGCAGCGAGCGAGGCGATTGCCGCGATCCAGAACGGCGGGGGTTTCGCTTGCTTGGTTCGAGGGGATTTCATTCGTACTCCTCTGATCGTGTTCCTTCAGCCGCCGTTGCGGCGTGGGACGTCGATTTCCTGAGCGGTCGTGACGAACGTGATCCACAGCAGTCCGGCGATCGCTGCGAGAAGCGCCACGACGAAGAAGCCCCGCAAGGCGATCCGACGGGCCCGCCGCAGATGCATGCCGAGGACTGCGAAACGGTTGGGCTTGTGACGATCCGCTTCCGCGCGTTGCTTCGACGCTTCCTCCGCGCGTTGCTTCGCTTCGAGGTCTCGGGCGGCCGAGACGGGATCGACGAAGCGGACGATGCACTCGCCGATTTCGAGGACGTCTCCGTGCCTCAGGGCCAGACGTCCCTCGAGCTTCTTTCCACGCAGCCGCGTCGGCCATGTCGGTGTGTAGTCCTCGACGTGGATCGAGCCGCTTTCTACCCACAAGCGCAAGTGTTGCTGTGAGACCTTGCGGTTGCAGAGCCGCAGTTGTAGGCCTCGCTTACGGCCGACGTCCCAGGTCCTGCCCTCTTCGAGCGAGAGCACGAAACGCAATTCGTCGTCGCTCCCGGGGCAGCTTGCATGAAGCTCGGGAGGACGCGGTGCGCGTCGATCGAGCAAGGACAGATCCTGCGCTCGAGGAACGACCCGGATGCGCATTCCATGGAGGGTCTGCCAATCTTCGTCGATGACGAGACCGGGACTGCCATCCGTCGACGTGAGCTCGATTCTGCCTTCCTCGCCTTGCACGCATATCCACGCTTCCGCGGATGGCACCGACGCCGCACATGCGAGCCAAAGTGGGTTCTCGCCGTCCGACTCCAGCTCGATCTGCAATACGGGCCCAACCATGAGGAGCCTTCCATGTCGGTCGGGATCGCGTTCTTACGAATCGAACGCACCGAGCTCGGACCGCGCGCCTTCGTACGCAACGCGAGGCGGCAGCGTCCGAGCAGGAAGTGGAACGTGCCGCTCTCGTTCGAGGGCGCACGGGAAGGCAAGCGATGCAGAAGAAACCTATGAGATCGGCGGTTTTCTTGGCCTGTGCACCGGGATTGATGGCGCTTTCGGCCTCCATGATCAGCGCGCAGGAGCGCGATGCGTCGAGCGTCACGGAGTGGGTCGAAGATGTCGCGAGCAAGCTTCCGCGGCGCGCGCGCAGCGTGGCTTTGTTCCCCGTGCTCGCGTCCATGGTCTCGCATGACAACGAGTTCGAGAACGAGAGTCGTCGAGTGTCCGAGGTACTCGCGGCGAAGATCGCGGCGAAGATTCGCGAGCCGGGGGTCCGCGTCGTCTCGGATGCGGGGCTGATTCAGGAACTCGAACAAGCGAATCTGGATCCACAGGCGTATTTCGCGCCGCGCTTCCGGATCGAGACCTACCTGGAGAAGCTCGGGCGACGCCGGGGCATCGATCATGCGATCGTCGGAACGGCGAAGGTCGGGAAGGGCGCGCGCGGAATCGACGTTTCGGCCACGATCTACAGCCTGGAGCCGCGCCTACACCAGATCGGAAGCGCCACTGCGTTCCTCGCATGGCGAGATCACCGCCACTTGCATGGACTGTTTCGCGACGCCGCCGATGCGCCGATCGGCTCCAATGCTCGATCCGTGCCTTCCCGGCCGCAACAGGAGATCGAACTCGGAATCCTCGAGCGCGTACGCGAACTCATTGCCGGACTCGATGTCGAAGTCCCGCCGAAGCACGCACGCCCGCTTCGTCTCGTCGTCCTTCCGGGGCTCTTGACGGGGAGCACGGACCGTCTGTCGAGCGAGCTCGGCGATCGCATTCGGGACTGTGTCGAGCGAGAACTCGCGGCTCACGAGACCTGCCGTCGAGCCTTCGTTCTACAACCCTGGGCAACGGTCGGGAAAAAGATCCAGCGTGGTCTCGGCTATCCATTGGAGCACCTCTACGACGAAGAGCTGAGCGGGCTGGAGCTCGCTGCGCTTCGATTGGATGGTTTCGTACAACTGCGCTACGGCGTGAGAGTCGATGCTGCCAGCAACGTGAGCGTGGACTTGGATCTTCGCATTACAAAAAGCGATTCCGAAGCGATGGTGACCGACGTCACGGCCGTCGAACTGCAAGGTCGAGCCGATGCGATGGAGTTCGACGCGACAGAAGGAGGCAGTACGATCGCCGCCTGGGTCGCGAGTGCGCGACCGTATCGTGAACGTCACGGCGGGCGCTACGACCCTGCGGTGATTCTCGGGAGTCAAAGCCTGTCGTTCGGGCTGCGCGTCGCCCAAGCCGCCTACTGCAAGCTGGCCGAACTCGGTGTGTCCGTCGACGCGATCCGGGGCGGACGCCTCGGCCTCATGCCGATCTTCTTCGATCCGCAGGGCGTCGGATCGCACGTCGAGGCTCGCGTCTCGCAGCTCTCGCAGGGGATTGCGCCACGCCTCGTGGACGCATTCTGCCGCGGTCCGCTACGGCTCGTGACGAGTGCAGAGCTGCAAGAGATGGTCGAACGTGCGAACCGCAGGCTGAGCTGGTTCCGCGAGTCGCCGGTCGACGACGTCACGCTCGAGCGCTGCGGGCTCTTGGGGATCCTGAAACTCACCTATCAGGTCGATCCATTCGCGCCGGATCGCCTCCAACTGTTCGCGAGGCTGAGTCTTCACGGCGAGGAGTGGCCGCTCGTCACGGGAGTTCTGGGTGGTGCAGCGGATCCGTGGAAGCAATGCGGCTCCGTGCTGCAACAACTCGAGGAGCGTAGCCAGCCTCTCGCGGAAGCGATCGTGGACGGCAGTGCAGCACAGGAAGTCTCGGACGGTATGCGACTGCTACTCGAGCGCATGCGGCCAACTTTGGCAGCGCTCGCGGCGAGCGCGACGCCCGACGAGTTCCGTTTGCTCGTTCGAGTACGACTCCCGGGGAACGAACGCGTCGATCAACGCATCGCACAGCAACTGCAACACGTCCTCGGGGAAGTGAATCGTCATCGCGCCAAGCTCGCGGATCAGGGTGTGCCGCGTGCCGAAATCGAGGATTACCAACTCGAGAATCCGATCGCGACCCTGGGGGGAACGCGAAGCTTCGCGACCCTGGGCGAAGCGCGTCTCTACCTTCGCGTCATGCGTGCTCGGCATGAAATCTCGAATGCGAGCGAGCGCGAGCGCGCGCTCAGCGACATCGCGCAGCGCGAGCTGGCGACCGGCAACTTGTCCTCGCGGCTTGTGCAGACTCGAACGGATTGGAGCGCTCTCGATCGGCTCGGTGCGCAGCTCGAGAAACGCCTCGAACAGCATCGTGCGGACTGGGTCGCCGATGCCAGGAAGGTGGTTCTGCCCACACACATCCTCTGGATCGACGTTCAGGATTTGGGCCTCGACATTCGCCTCGGAGCGAATCTGCAACCGAGCGATGACTCGGCGTCGCAGCCACCTGCAAAGACGCTGCTGGTCTGCCGTGGCCACGTGAAGTCAATCCGTGAGTTCTTGAAGGGAGGGGAGCGATGAACAGGATCGCAGGCAAGAAATTCGGAAAGTACGAGTTATCGGACGACGTGCTCGGCCAGGGTGGGTGCGCGATCGTGTATCGCGCACGTCACGTCGACCTCGGCGATGACGTCGCGATCAAGCTGATGCCCGCGCCGCGTGGCGAAGACGATCGCCCGCGATACGAGCGCTTCGTCGACGAAGCCAAGAAGCTGCGCGACCTCGGCAAAGCGCATCGACACATCGTACGGATCGAGGACTTCGGGGAAGTCGGCGACGCGGTCTACGTCGCGATGGAGCTCGCTCACGGTTGTCTGAAGAACCGATTGGAGCGTGACGGCCGACTGAGGATCGACGAAGCGGTAGGGATCACCGAGCAGATCGGTGAAGCTCTCCACGCTGCGCATGAGAAAGGCATCGTCCATCGTGACGTGAAACCGGCGAACATCCTCTTTCGTGAAAACGGCGAACCCGTGCTCACGGACTTCGGCATCGCGAAGGAGTTGGGCCAAGACCTCGGGCTGACGACGGATAAGCAAGTTCTCGGCACACCGCTGTACATGAGCCCCGAGCAGTCCATCGGCAGTCGGCGACTCGATGCTCGCAGCGATCAGTTCTCTTTGGCGATCGTGTTGTTCGAGATGCTCTGTGGGCAGCGGCCGTTCCGAGGAACTTCGACCGAAGAGCTCGTGCGCAAGATCCGCACGACGAAGCCGCCCATGCCGCGTTCGCTGCGCTGCGACGTCCCGGAGGCGCTCGAGGCCGTCCTCATGCGAGCACTGCACAAGAACCCGAGGAAGCGCTATTCGTCGACCTTGGATTTCGTTCGTGCCGCGCGTGATGCGATTCGCATCGACGCCACGAGTGACGGATTGAGCAAGACTTGGGGCGCCGAGCGGACGAAGACCCGTGCTCTCGCGTGGAGCCTGCCGATCGGGGGCAGCCTCTTCGCAGTCGCGGGACTCGCGATGCTTCTCCTCGGCACGAGCAAGGTCGGATCGAAGTCGCTTCCCGTCCATCGAGATCAGATAATCCCCAAGCGCGACTCCGACGATCAAGACAAGCACATCACGAAGCACGATCTAGACGCCGCGCACTGGTCGCCGAAGAAGTCGTCCTTGCGAGTGCGGGTCGACGTCGCGGCCGAGAACGGGGGAGGTAGTGAAGAGCTTCTCGCTCCTCTGCGCGACGCTGCGGAGCGAGCGCTTGCAGTCGAGTATCGCGTGCTCGATACGAAAAGCCCCATTGCGATTTCGAAGCCAGATTTCTTCGTTCGCGTCTCGCTCCACACTGGGGTCGAAGAGCCACGACTCGACCGCTATCGCGCACGTGTGTCTTGGGCGATCGAGATCTACAGTGCAGCCACCGATAGCATCGTGACGCATGACTCCGGCGAACATACGGGCGCCATGCAATTATCGGAGCGTGGCGCTCTGAAAGCCGCTTTCGGAAGCGCGAGTGATGATCTTGTTCGTCGTATCGGAACGGCCATTCAACTCGCGTACGAGAGACTTCGCGAGCATGGCCGCTTGGTCCGTATCGGCTTTCTCGCGCGCAATCCGATCCCGGACTTGGCTACGTGGTTCGAGGGCGTATTGCGCGACGGCGTCTCGCTCCAGTCGCTGCGAACGATCGTTGCGGATGGCGAGCGCTACAGCGTGCAACTTCGCGACGCGATGGAGCGCACTGGTGTGTATCTGCCGAGGTTGGGAGACGATGAGATCGACGAGATCGGCGAGCCGGCGCATGAGTCGGTGTTGGATTCGGTTTCGCTCCGGATCGTCTATCAAACCAAAGATGGCAGTTCCAACGCGCTCGTGGAACCGATTCGACAGTGCGCCGGGCTCGCCGAGGGAGGCGTGCATTTCGCGCCGATGCGCAGTTTCGTCAACTCGGGCGAGATCGAGCCACCGCTCGCGCATGGCATGGAGATCCGCTACGCCATCGCCGACGAGCGAGCTTACGAAGCCGCCCGTCAGGTTCGTGCAGCGCTGATGGCTCGTGAGGAACTCGCGAGTCGTGATCCCGTGTTGCGCGGAATCGAGGCGGAAGGTCCTGACTGGGCCGAGACGCCGGAAGGGAAGCGGAGACTCGTCGTCGTCATCGCGGACGTTCTCGACGACGACTATGGCTTCGACGTCGATGACGATCCCTATCTGCTTCCTCCCGAGTCGGAGAAGCAGAACCTCGTCGTGATGCTCTTCGAAGGGCGCTATCGCGGAGACGTTGGGCTTCTACGTCGCGCTCTTCTGCAACGAATCGTGAGTCATGTCCAAAAGCACGACGCGAGATGTAAGGACTCCGGCGTTCCCGTCATGGCAAGGGTTGCCGGAGACGAGGCCTTGATGTTCGTCGTCGACGATCCTCGGTGAGCTCTCCGGCCCTTACGGCGACGTCGCAAGGAAAGGCCAGTACGAACCAAGTCCGAGCGAGTCGGAACTCGCGGGAGTTGCCAATGGTGTGGAACAAGAGGTTCATGACAATAGTTATCCTCGTCGCTGCAAGCTCTAGCTGTGCATCTCGGCCGCGCGTCGTGCCGAAGAACCAGATCGACATCGAGCGAGTGGCGCGTGTCATCGAAGACCTCTTCGACAAGGCACAGAGCGATATCGAAGCCTACGCCGCGGAGTACTGTGCGGCGACCGGGCGGGCTGCCATCCTGCTTCTGCCTCTCGACAACCGCTCTCGGGCAACGCTCGACGCGACAAATACGGCACTTCTCGAAGGCCGTGTCGAAGGGGCGCTCGTCAACATGCGATTCGAGCACGAGGAAGGCATGTCGGGAAAGGTCTGCGAATTGACCGAGATTCGCCGTGTGCGAGCAATCATGCAAGAAGCCGGGATCGGGCTGGCTCCCGAGAAGCTCTTCCTGCCCGATGCACGGACGCGCTTCCTCGAGACCGCTCGCGGTGGTGGGCTCGATCCGGATCTCTTCGCGTACTGCCGCTTCCTCGATCCTCGCAGTCAGGAAGCCGGCTCGAGGATCCTGCAGATCGAACTCAAGATCGTACGCATGGTCGATGGGCGGATTCTCGTCAGCCGCTTCGGCAATACCCAAGGAGGTGCGTGATGCGCATGTCGATCCGCCAGCAAAGCGCCGTCTGCCTGCTGCTTGCGTTCGCGGCCTGCAACGCGATGCATGACCCCGACTACGTCCGTTGTCGTGACGCGGTCTTGGAGTCGGTTTGGCAATCGGACTTCGAGCGCGGTATCCGACGTTGTGACGAGGCCATCGGCGCGCGTCAGAACGCCGAGGACATCGAGGAACGCGACCAAAAAGATACGACGCTCGATCCTACGCTGCTCGCATTCGATTCGGCGATGTTGCACCTGATGAATGGCGAAGCCGATCGCGCCTATGCGACGATCGAAGGTCAAGGACGGGTTCTGTGGGAGCGCGCCCTCGAACGCGGTGCCAAGGACCTCCAGATCTTCAACTTCCAATACGGATTGGACGAGGTCTGGCAGTACGCGACCGATGAATGGGCGTTGCCGTACGACGGTCTGGATTACGAGCACGCGATGCACCGCGTCGTGTCCTTCGCATTGAACCTCGCGACCGAGCAGCGCTACAACGTGTTTCCGCTCGCGCAGCAAGCGCAAGAAGTGAACGCTCACTTTGCCGCGCGCTATGCCGCCGCCCCGGGCGCATCTACGGTCGTCGCCGACGCCACGGCGACGGCGGAGGGACCAGCGATGCTCGGCATGACCGGTGCCGGACTCGCCCTCGCCGGGCTCGCGCACGAGTCCCTCTACGCGACCGAGGCGGAACACGCCCTCGAGGCCTATCGCAATGCGGATGCCGTAGAGGGTGGTGCGAACGAGTTCGTTCGAGCGCAGATCGAACGTCTCGAGGAGGCTCTCCAACAGGGTGACTTCGACGGTCAAGAAGGATTCGTGTGGTGTGTGCTCTTCGCTGGACTCGGTCCGAGTCGGGTCGCCGTTCAGGACGACGAACTGCGAAAGCAGCAGTGGGTCGTCGACCTCGTGCTCAACTTCGTGAGCCAGCTGTTCAGGGACAAGGAGACTCCTGCTTGGGCACGTGCCATCGTGCCGACCTTGAACGTGCGCATGCCCTCACTAGCGCGGCACATGTCCGACTTCGACGAGATCGAGGTCTCACTCGCGGGTGGCCCGTGGCAGAGCGTGCCCGTGGCCTTCGACTTCGAAGCGCTCGCGATGCGCAACTTCGAGCGCATTCGCTCGACGATCGCGGCGCGCACGATCATCCGCCGCACCGCCAAGAAGATCGCCGCGAAGGTCGGGAGCACGGTCGCAAGCAAGGAACTCGTGAAAGAGCCCGGCTTCTGGCAAACCCTGGTGGACAGCTTCGGCAGCGCGGTTGGGAGTGTGTGGAGCGAGAGCGAGGTTCCGGATCTGAGGAACTGGACGTTGATGCCGGCGCGACTGCACATCCTGCGGCTTCCGGTTGCCCAAGGTCGAAACATCGAAGTCCGCGTTCGAGCGAAGGCGAACGGTGCGGTCATCGAGGGTTCCGAGCGCGCTCTCCCCGTGGAGGTCTGGCGGCAGGAGTCGACCTTCGTCGTCGGGCATCTGCCCGAGGCAACGACACGGACGAAGCTCATGACGAGCCGGCACGTCGACGAGCTTCGAGAGCTTCCGCCCGAACGGCTCGCGCACTACGAGAGACCGGAGTCGCAACCCGCGAGTGGCAGTTCCGCGAGCCCTACAGGTACGCGCTGAGGAGATTGGTCATGTCCGAGCTGAAGGAGGAACGATTGCGATCCAAACGAGACACTTTTCTCGTCTGTGCCGCCCTTTGTCTGACCATGGCTGCCTGCAAGGCGCCTACCGGCGTGAGGGGCGCGATGCGTGGGCACTACACGCTTTCTGGCAGTGAGCCCGGTGCCGCGCGTGACGTCGTTTGCGACGCCATGGCGACCCCTGGCAAGGAGGGCGCTCGGAGCGGCCCCTGGCGTTGAGGCGAACTCACGACCGCCCCGAAGCTGGATGGCTGCAGGTCGACGGGCGCTACTTGAGCCAGAGTTTGTCCTCGGGTCTGGACGTGCTGCCGAGTTGGCGGCGTGCGGCTTGCTCGAGTCGATCGATCTTGTTGAGTAGTCCCGCTGCGAGCCGTGGTTCTCGCTTCAAGCGGTCCAGCGACTGTAGGCACTCGCCCGGGCTTCCGATCCAGTAGTGGGAGAACGCGAGACGCAAGAGGACTTCGCGATCCTCGGGCGAGCTCTCCTGCCATCTCATGACGACCGCGAGTGCTGCGGTACGGCACGAACTCCGCAGGAGCTGCAACCACAAGAACTCGAATTCCTTCGCGTCGAGGTCGGAAAGGGAGAGTGCGGTGTACGCAAGCTGTCGGAGGTCGCGTCGGAGCTCGGCGCGTCGGAGTACTCGAGCATTCTCGTCGAGCGTCTCGATCGCTTGGACGAGGCAACGAATCTGCAGTCCGCTGATCCACCGCTCCCAGTCCTCCGCGTGCTCGGTCATGAGACGTACGACCGTCCAAGATCGCTTCAAGGTCGCGAGTTGGGTCCAACGAGCTGGCACGGTTTGGTCGTCCGGATCCGATTGCGTCGTGCGACCTGACTGGAACCAATCGGTCAGTCGGATCATTGCGTCTGGCACGCTCGCGTAGAGCCGCTCGTGCTCGATGCGGGACGCCTCATTCCACTTCGCACCGTCGAGTCGCGCGTCTTGTTCCGCGTACTTTTGATAGCCCTCGATGAGGATCGGCGGGATCGCGACGGCGCGATCTTGGTGATGCAGTAGGCGTGAAACGAAGTCGTAGACGCGGTGCCCCGGCCGGGCGAGCTCTTCGGGGATCCACTGGTGGAGGCGCAAACCGAAACGCGGCAGGTTTCGTCCCGGCGGAGTCTTCTCCGTTCGTGTGACCGATGCTTCTAGCGATAGAAGGAAGGCGGAGTACGGGTGATCGACGAAGCGCCGCCGAAAGTCGCGGCTCGCGGAGAGGAACTCCTCCGTCTGCCCCGAGAAGAGCATCGTCGTCGGAACCATGAGGAGGCTCGGAAAGTGATTTCGGTCCTGATTCAGTGCGCGGCGCAGGCTGTGTTCCGTCTGTACGAGAGAATCGGCGATCATGGCGCGGGCGAAGGTGCTGTCGGACGATCGCAGCCCTGCGTTCACAAGCTTGATGTATGCCTCGTGTTGCGGATCCCAAGCCTCGCCCGTGTCGAACGTACGGATCAGGGTCTCGATGAAGTCGAGGTGCGAGGACTGCTCGAGGGTCAATGCCGAGGCGCGTAGTGCCGTGACTTCCTTGCGAGCTGCCTGGAATTCGAAACGGCTCACGTGGAGCCGGGAACGCGACATTCCGATCGCGATACGATCGAAGTCGAACTTCTCGGCGGAGTCGTACCTCTGTAGAGCGTCATCCCAGAAGCCGCGTTTGCGCTGGGTCTCGCCCGCATCGAACTTGGCTTCGGCGAGTCTCTTCCGGGATTCGTCTCGACTGTTGTCGGCTTCCCTTCGCTTCTGGTCCGCGTAGACGAAAAGTAGGATCGACACGATCATGCCGATCGAGGTCGCGAGCAGCGCGACGCTGATCGCAGCGGCGAGCGCCGGGCTGCGCTGAATCCAGCGAACGGCTCGTATCCACGCCGGAACCGGGCGGGCGAGGATCGGGCGACGTTCGCGAATACGTCGCAGGTCGTCCGCGAAGGCCTCGGCGGATTGATAGCGCAGCGGAAGCTCACGGCAGATCGCCGTGCGAATGCACTGGACCACGTCTCGCCCGAGACCTTGCTGATGGCGTGAGGGATCGTCGGAGCCATGGCGCAAGATTCGATCGATGGTCGCGGCGTCCGAGGCGGCCTGGAAGGGGCGCAAGCCGGTGAGCATTTCGTGGAGTGTGACGCCGAGCGACCAGACGTCGATGCGTGGGTCGTCGTGACTCTCGCCCGTCAGTTGTTCGGGCGACATATAGTGCACGGTCCCGAAGACATCGCCGCTTCGAGTGACGATCGGTTCGTCCTTGTCGCGGCTGCGCGCGAGCCCGAAATCGACGACGGCGGGCTCGCCATTGTCTCGCACCAGGATGTTGTTCGGATTGAGGTCGCGGTGCACGACACGTGCATCGTGAGCCTGTTGCACGGCACGTGCGACCTTCTCGATCAGCAGCAAGGCGCGATCGATCCAATTCTTCGTTGTTTCGCCTGGCGGATCGGGGAGTTCGAGCTCGAACGCGGACCCCGTGCCCTTCGACCGCGCGATCTTGCGCGCGAGAGACTCGCCCTTGACGAACTCCATCGCCAAGTAGGGCATGCCGTGCTCCGTCCCGCTGTAATACAGCCTGCAAATGTGCGGATGCTCGAGTCGCGAAGCGATCCGAGCCTCCCGAAGGAAGCGCTCGATGTGCTCGGAGTGCACGAGGCCACGCAGCACCTTGAGCGCGACTCGTTTGCGTAGCTCTGGATGTTCCGCGAGGTAGACGGTCGCCTGCCCGCCACGTCCGATCTCTTCGATCAGGACGTACGGACCAAGCCGGTCGGGCATCCGCGGATCGCGTTCCGGAGCCGCACTCGGAGCATGGAGCTCGGCAAAGGCCGATGCGATCGCACTTTCGAACCCGGGAAAGAGCGCCTGATACTCCTCGAGAGTCCGTACCGAGCCCGAGTGGCGATCTTCGGCATAGCGCTCGAGAAAGCGAGCGGTTGCGAGCGCAGACGCAGGTTCGAGCATCCTTCGGATCGACGCGAGAGGGAATCGCCGCAAGGTCGTAAGAGACGCGACCCTGCCGGCATGGTTGGCATCAGCCTAGCAAGGCTTGGACTCGGCGCGGAAGCGGCGAGACAGCGGAGAAGAACCTTGGGCCGGAGGGTGTTTTGAGAATCTCGAGAAGCCTGACGCCCGGCAGACGCGCCGGATGGGACGAGCGCTACGCACGCGGTTCAAAATCGTCGAGCAACTCGTCGTTGAGATTCTCGCGAAGCTTGTGGATTGCCCGATGAAAGCGCACGCCGAGTTGATTCGGGTTCCCGCCCGCGAGTTCGGCGATCTCCTTGTAGCTCAGTCCCTGCATTCGTTGCAGGACGAGTTCTCGGTCCTCGTGGGAGAGGGTGTCGAGAGCCTCTTGGATCGCTGCTCGCGCATGCTCGAGACCGTCCTGTCTCACGATTTTCGTCACGGGTCCCGTGATCGAGGCAGGCAGATTGCCGAGGAGGTCGCTACGGCTTCCCGTGGCATCGCCGACTTGGATCGGCTTGCCTTGAATGTGTTTTCGGAAGAGCGTGTTCTGCAAGTTGAGCTGCGTCGTCATCAGGAACTTCATGAGGACGGGAGTCTTCCTTCCGCCGCGCTCTTCGATCGATGCCAATTTGGGCAGGACCGTCAACCACGTGTCCTGGACGAGATCCGTCGGCGGATACTTCTTCTGCAGCGCGGGAGGCATGCGTCGCTGTGCAAGCGCCAGCAGCCAAGGGCTGAACTTCTCGATACACCAATTCAGCGCCGTGCTGTCTCCGTCGACGGCGCGTCGGACCTGCGCGGACTCGGGTGTGCGATCCGCCGCTTCCCCAGGAGAGTCTGCGACATCCATGCCGGAAGCGTAGCAACGTCGAATCCGCATAGAAAGCCAATGGGCGCAGCCACAGGCGACGGGAACTCGGGAGAGCGGCGATGAATCGACGGATGCGTGCGTCGGGCGATGCCTCGAGGATGCGAGAGGGGGCGGGAAACCCCGGTGCGGACTATGAGTTGGAGTCCTTGCGTCCCGCCGAGACTCTCATCGTCAGTCGGTTCTTGGAGGCCTGGTCTACGACACCCCTCGCCGAGCAGAGGAAGCTCCTGCGGCGCTATTGTCACGAGCATCCACGCTTCGCCGTGATCTTGCGGCGTGAAGCTGCGGAACTCGCGCGCGCCGAGGAGGCCGAATCAGCGAACCGGTGAAAGTAGGATGTCGACCGCGCCGACGCCCCACTGGTCACCGCCACGGGAACTCGGGCCCCTCGTTCCGAGACCCAGTTCGCCGCTGAGGGAAGCCGGCCACGGCGCGCCGCGTGTCGTACCGTTCTGCCCTGCATCGGTGAACGGGCTCAAGTCGATCGGATTCAGCGCCGCGATCACGAGATAGCGTTCGCGCATCGGTCGCTCGAGTGGCCATTCAGCCGCAGTCGGTGAATACAACTGGACTTCGACGTCGCGAGTGTGACGGTCCTCCTCTCCGTCGGCCGCAAGTGCCTCGTCGTTGACGTCGTTCTCGGGGTAGATCACGGCGATTTCGTGACGTTCGTTCAAGCTGAGGACGTGCACGTAGATACGACACAGCGTCTCGTTGACGATCCGGAGACGTGAGACTCGGTACCGTGCAGCGCTCTTTTGTTGATCGAGACTCGGTAGGCGCAAGGGAAATGGGGCGCCGTGTGAGTCCGGCATGTCTGCATCGAATCCGACGAGATCGATCATCGTTCCGGATGTCGTCTCAGCGACGCGGTCGGGCTCCTTGGGCATTTCGAAAGAAACGGATAGCCCCGAGAGTTCGCCGCCCGATGGTTGTTCACTCAGTTGCCAGAGCCTCTGCCAGAGCCGCGTGCGCCGCTGCCACCTTTGCAACTCAGCGGCACGTGTCGCGCGATCCTTGCCGCGGAGGGTTGCGAGGGGAACGCCTTCGCTCGTACGGATGACGACATCGTTGCTATCGCGAACGAGGGCGTAGGCGCGCTCGTCCTTCGCGTCGCCGAGTCGAAGACCATCGATTGCTGCAATCTCGTTCCGAAGGTCGTCCTCGTCGCAGCGCAGTACCAAATCCTTCGGGCGGCCGGTGTCGACCACCTCGGCCTCGAGCGCAACGTCGGGCAAGTCCTCAGGCTTCTCGATCCAGTGGGCGCGACCCGTGCTGAGGAGTACGCGATCGACGAGCGCCTGCCCGACGGCCTCTCCCCCGACCGCGGAGACGCGGATCTTGCAGCCCTCGTCGATTCCGTGCAGCGTTCCGGCATGCAGCGAGAGCTCATCGCCTTCGAGGCGCTCGACATCGAATCGCAGGTTGCGCGGCGAGAATCCCGAACCGAAGAGATGCCTCGTCAGTTCGCCTTCGAACTCGGGAACCTGCTCATAGCTATCGCGGCGTGCCACTTCGCGTGTGGCATAGCGGACGCGACGCGCGAGGGTCCCGTAACTGTCATTCGGCTGGGCCTGCTCGAGCACCGTCGTCAGCGCCCACGTGAAGTAACCATGCCAGCGCTTCGTGCCGTCGAGCGACTCGAATTCGTTCTCGAAGGCTTCTTGCGTCCGACTGCACGCAGCCAAGTGCACATAGCCATCGATTCGCGGCTCGTTCGGTCGATCGTCTTCGAACTCGAGCCATGTTGGCACATCGCTCCAAAGGCTGAGCGCGACGGGTTCTATCCCGTATGTACTCTCGCGACCGCCGCGGGAACGCGCGGTCCCGCGTGACGCACCCGCGGAGTGGCAACTGTCTGTAATGAGCGTTACGTGGTGTCCGAGCTCCGTCGAGCACAAGTGTTTCAGGACCGCACGCAGGACGTCATCACTGAGATCGAAGCTGCCGCGTCGCCCCTCGGCGCGACTGTCGTAGGCAATCAGGCTCGAGTCGAAGCCGCCGTCCTCGACCTCCGCCTCGTCCCAGCAGCGGGAACCGTGTCCGGCGAAGTAGATCACGATCTCGCTGCCCCGTGGAGCCTTCTGGACGAGTTCGGTATCGATCGCTTGCAGGATTCCCGACGCTGTCGCTTCGTGGTCCTCGAGGTGATGAACGTTTTCGACCGAGAAGCCCAAGCGCCTCACGAGCGTGTCCGCCATCAACTGCCTGTCGTTGTGCGTGCCGGACAAGCCGCCGAAGCCGTCGATCGGTGGGTAGTTCTGGATCGAGATCAGGAGTGCGTGCTTTCGACTCGCCTCGCCCGAGAGCGGACTCGGCCGACGCCTCGGTCGCTCCGCTGTTGCCGTCGCTGACTTCGTCCCGTCGTCGCGCGGCTTCGGGTTCACGGCAGAGTCTTTGCCCTCGCTGCCGCAGGCACCCGCGAGCAACGCGCAGAAAAGCGTCGCAACCAGGTGGAAAGGGAATCGACGACCCTCTGCCTTCGAGACAACGAAGTTGGACGAGAGCACGCCTTCACTATGCGCGAGGGAGCGCGCTGGGCAAGCGTTCACCTGAAGAGGAAGCCTACGAACGCAACATCTCTTCAAGCCCGATGACATCGTCGTGCTCCGGCGCCTTGCCGACGACCGGCCCGGGCTAGCGCACGCGCGGGAACCCGCTCGCTGGCGCGACGAGGGTTTGCTCATCACGAACGCGTTGCTCACGTGATCGGAACGCCGCCTGCGTCGTCACGACATCATCCAGTTTCGGAAGAAGGTGACGAGACGATCCTGGGCCCAACCGCCGAGCGTCAGGACCCGGGCTCGGAGCCGGACCTTTGCGGTCAGGCCGCTGTAGGCGAGGCTCTCGCTTCCCGATTCGACCTCGAGGAAGACATGGAGGAAGGGCTGATCGGCCTCGGCCTTCTGCGCCTGCAGCGCTTTCGCGTAGATGTCGCCGCCCGCGAGGATCGTGAGTTCGATCGGCACATCGCTGCGCGTCGAGGAGCGGCGGATCTCCCGAACGATGCCGGTGACCGTTGTCGAGGGCGCGGCCGTCCACCGAATCTCGGCTTCGCTTCCGACCTCGAGGCGGGCACGTGCGACTTCCTTGTCGGTCAAGACGACGCGGACGAATCGATGCTGCGAGTGCACCTGCAGGAGTTCCTCGCCTTCATGAACGAATCGTCCGACGAGGTCGATCGGAGTCGTCGTGACGATCGTGCCGCTGACGTCGGTCGCGACGCGCATCGACTCCCTGCGCTGTTCGAGCTGCGAGACGTGGGTTCGCAGATAGCCGGCGCGCGCGCTGTAGGTCGCCGCCTCCCTCGGATCCTCGAGTTCGCGCGTATCGAGTCGAAGTTCTTCGACTCCGAGTTCGCCGCGGACTTCGGCGAGCCGGCTGTCGAAGGACGGATTCGTGAGTTCACAGAGGATCCGTCCCTTGGACACGAGGGCGCCGTCCGATCCATGGAACGCCGTTACGAAGCCCGATGTCGGGGCGCGGATCGAGCGTCGCACGCCGGGGTCGAGCGTGCCCGGCACGACAATGCTCCAGGAAACCGGGAAGAACGCGAGCAGGAACGCCGTGATGCCCACGCCGCCGAGCGTCAGCCACCATGCGCGCGCGCGCACTTCGACGGTCTCACGCGCGCGTAGCAAGTACGCCAACAATCGAAGCACGGGCTGCACGAGCAGCATCCAAGCGAAGATCAGCCCGAGGATGGCACCCGCCGCCGGCCACTGCGTCATGATCAAGCTCGTGATCCCGAAGGCGAGCAGCACGCGATACGCGAAGCAGCTGGGGCCGTAGATCGCGTAGAGCCAGAGCGTCGGCTTCGAGTCTTCGGCGACGGGTCTTGGCATGCCGAGGGTCCAATGCTTGACCCACGACTTGAGGAAGCGCATCGCGCGCTCCTGAAGGTTCACGACTCCCGTCATGTCGGAGAACACGAAGTAGCCGTCGTACTTCATCAACGGGTTGATGTTGAGGAAGACCGTGACGATTCCCGCGAGCACGACGATGTTGAGCGCAACGTCGTGTGCGAGGCCTGCCTGGGTCGAAGCCCAAATGAGGGCGCCACAGGCTGCGACGATCGACTCGACGTACATGCCACCGAGCGCGACCAGGATGCGCTGACGTCGATCGGGGAATTTCCACGACGCGCTCGCGTCGACGTAAGCGCAGGGTGTGAGAATGATGAAGACGGCACCCATCTCCGGTACTTCGCCGCCGAGCCTCTTGCACGCATAAGCGTGCCCGAACTCATGCACGACCTTCAGCAGGACGAGCGCGATCCAGATCACCGGAAGGTTCGCGATCGCGAGCAGGTTTGCCGACTCCGTGACCATCTCGTCGAAGCGACCGAGGCACTTCCACAAGACGCAGACCATGAGCGCGGCCCACAAAACGATCCCTACTCTCGAGAAGATCCAGCCGACGTAGGGAACTGTCCCGTTCAAGAAGCGATCCGGGTTCAGCAACGGGATCTTGCAGTACATGACTGCGCGGAACCACTGCGCACGTCGATGCGCGCGCAGCTTACGATTCCGTTCGAACAGTGCTTCGGGCTGCGTGATCGGGAGCTGCAGGATCTGCATGTTGTGCAGAGCGAGCACGAAGTCGTAGAACGCTGCTTCGTCGGTCGTCTCCAAGCACCCGCGTTCGACCAAGGTACGGAAGGTGTCGGCGAGAGATCTACCGACGACGATCGCCGAGAGAACCCGGTATTCGATCGTCGAGAACGCATGGTTTTGAAACGTCACCGGATCGTGCACGACGTACTTCGGTCGGCCGCCGAGTTCCTGACGCGTCACGACGAGGTCCTTGCGGACTCCGATGTGGATCGGTCCGAGTCTGCTCGCCAACTCATTTCGGTCGGTCATCGGCTCAGATCCAGAAGTTGAGCCGCAACCAATTGGTGATGCGACGCGTGAGGACGAACCACGCAGGCCTCGAGCCCGCATCGACGTAGGCGACCCCTTCCATTCCGGGAGAGAGTCCGGACATTGCTTGCTTGGTCATGCCCTCGGTCTGGAACACGTTCTTGCCATCCAGAACCGTGCTGGCTGGAGCGACACGGAGATCTTTCAGTTCGTAATCTTCATCCGGTCTCGCCGTCGAGCTGAACGTGGCGGTGCCGGCTTCCCGCGCGTCGCGAACGAGGTCCTCGGGAACTCGCATCAAGATCCGCATGCGGTCGAGCTGTGCGACTCGGAAGAGCTCCTGGCCGAGGGAGACGCGTCCACCCAACTGCTCTTCGAGATCCCCCTCGAGGACGACTCCGGCGTGCGGGGCACGTACGCGCGCGCGCTCGATATTGGCCTGAACCATCGCGACCTGGGCGAGGAGGCTGGCCTCCTCGGCTTCGTAGACTCTGACCAGTCCGCTCTCGCGTTCGGCGAGCGCGCGATCGGATTTCGCGCTGACAGCGGACAACGAGGCCCGAAGCTCCGCGAGACGCAAAACGTCTTCGTGATCGTCGAGCACGGCGAGGAGTTGGTCCTCGGTGACGACATCACCGGGCCGAACGAAGACTTCAGCCAAGAGTCCGTCCCGGGGTGCTGCAACGACACGCTGACTCGCCGGCGCGACCACGCTCGGCACGGTGAATCGGAAAGGGAGCGTTCCGAAGACGAGCCACGCGACGGCGAGGGTCGATGTGCATGCGAGCACGGCGAACTTCCGCCGGCCCTTGCCGACCCAAGCGCGTCCAGTGGCAGCGATCGCATCACCGGCGTGCTGCAGGACGCTTCGACTCGCCGCCTGAGAGAGCGGGACGATCCGACCGAAGTCCGCCATCTCGGCGCGCACGTCATCCAGCATCGCGTGCGTGAGGGGTTCCTCTGGCGACTTCGTGACCGAGATCACGGCGACGACTTCGTCTCCCGCCATGAGCGGGAAGGACGCGACGGAGTCTCCCCCGAGTGAAGTGCTCCATTGGCGGTGCAGGTGGCAATCGTCCTCGATGCGTTCGTCGAATGCGGAGACTCGGCTTTGATGCAGGACGATATCGCTGCGATCGAGACACTCTTCCATCGCGCCGCGAATCTGGCGGATTCCGGGATTCGCGGCGCGGATTTCTTCGAGTCCGCTGACTGCGACGACCCGAACCTTGCGGCGTTTCACGAAGCCGATGGATGCCAGTGCGAATCCGTGGCGATTCTTGAGTTCCGCCACCATTCCGAAGGCCAGCCGGAGCGGGTGGCTCGAGATGTCGCATGCCTGGGCGATCCTCGAGGCAGCGTCGTTCTTCGCGTCTTGCGACCTCGGGTCGATCGTGAGCAGAAGGGCGAGGAATCCGACCAGACCTTCGAACCTCGCGAGAAAGGCTCGGGCGCGATCGCGATCGCAACCGCGTGCGAGGATCGCCAAGGCTCCGGCTTGTTCTCCGTCCTCGTCGAAGAGGAGCGCGGCGACGATCGCGGACTCTTCACCGTCGATCAGGAGCCGCTTGCACTTCGCGTTGCCCGTGGCCATCGCGTCGAGCATGACGTTCGTGACCATCTCGCGCAGACGATCGTCGAGCGGCAGTTCGGGCAGTGACCATTCTTCGGACAGAATCTGCGCACCGATTCGAGCGTGCGCGACGGCGTACTGCGATCCGAACGCACCGGCGAGGAGCTCCAAGCAATCCTGGATGCCTTGCTGGCGCGTCGACGCGAGGAAGCACATCCGCAGCTCGCACTGCAGCGCGCTCACACTCATCAGATCCGCGGAAGCGACGTCGATCATGGACGAATCCACTCAGGTCGGAGACGAGTCGCTACGCTCGTGTAGCGCAATCTCATGCAGGAAACGCAAGTGCACCTCGAAGGCCGTCTCATTGAGCATCGTGCAGCGATCGCAAATCGACAGGACCGGCGCGACGTCGAGCGCGTCACGATCGAAGCTGATGCGGTACAGGTCGCCGACGAGGAGTGGATCGCGGAGCAGGACCGACACACCGCGACGTTGGATCTCGCCGGTCGTTCCATCCAGGGCTTCGCGCGAGCGTTCGGAGACGTTTGCAGGGCGGATGGTCGCGCTCGCCTTGATGCGCGATTTTCCGTCTTCACTCGCGTTACGAATCTCTTCCGGCCGATTGAGTTCGAGTTCTTCGACGAGTGTGATCGTCTGCTCCGGATCGGAGGCTCGGAGTCCTGCACCCTCTGGCATTGCACGTTCCTCCTACTTCGGTGGGACGGAGTTCGGCTCGGTTGACTTCTCGGCTTCGGCCTTCGTGCGCACGGCCATCTTCAGACCCGACTTCCAGTCGAGTTTCGGGTTCGCGGTCGCCGCGCGAACCATGAAGCTGTGACTCGACGGATTGGCCTTCAGCGAGACGAAGACGATGCGCGCCGTGCGCACGTCCTCGGGCGTCGCGGCGGGGGACACGAGGACTTCAGTGTCTTTCGTGAAGAGATCGCCTTCGAGCAAGGTCACTTCGAACTCGATCCAGAGAGGATCGAGCTGGACCACTTCGGCGACTGGCGCGAGCTCTTCGGTGGTTTCACCAGGATGTTTGAATAGTCGCGTCACGACACCGGTAATCGGGCTCTTCACCGTTCGCTGCGCGAGTCTCACCTCGGCCTGTCGCCACGCGTTGACGGCTTGCGCTTGATCGAGCCTCGCCTGCTCGAGCCTGATCTTCGCCATTTCGTGCTCGAGTTCCTGTGCACGCAGGTTGGATTCGCTCGTGATCTCCTTCTGCGCGAGTTCTCGTGCTCGTGTCGTCGCGATCCGCAGATACTCGAGTTCGGACTCGGCGCGTCGCAGTCGGAGGTCCGACTCTGCCAGCGCCCGAAGTCGCTCGACCTCGAGCTCCTGCATCGCGCTGCTTTGTCGACAGATCACGTCGCCGACCTTGCAAGCGTCGCCTTCGTTCACTGGGATCTCGAGGATCGCGCCGGCTTGCTCCGATGCGATCTGTGCGACCTGACTCGGCACGCTGATGCCGACGCGCCGCTTGGATGCAGCGAGGCTCGCCGTGTCGAGGCCGGTCGACAGCCAGAAAGCTACCGCGAGCGAACAGAGCGAGAGCAGAATCCAATACTTCGTGAGCTTCCTCATGACGCCACGACTCCGACGACTCTGGTACTTCGACGATTCAGAGCCCTCGACTTGACGTTGGATCGAACTGGATCGGTGACTGTCGTGGATTGCGACAGTCGTCGGTCGGGAGCGCGTTCGACGTGAGAACGCGGATCAGCGCGAACCGTCGCGCTGATCCCTCAGTCGCGTGGGCCGCGCAACGCGAAGAAGCCGAGGATCGCCGCCCAGAGGCTTCCGATTGGACCTGGCGCCTCCGATACGCTTTCCTCCTGCTGCACTTCGGTCGGAGCCTCGTCGAGTTCGCGAACTCGAAAGTCTTCCCGTGCCGTCGTTTCGACGGCGGGGACCGTCACGACGACGCGCTCCCGAATCGTCTCCGTCCCGTTGGTCGCAACAACCTCGAAGACGAGATCTTCGCCGACCAAGAGCTTGGGAGCCGTGAGTGTCGGTGCCGCGCCCCCGTTCTCGGAGAGCGACACTGGCGTACCGGCGACTTGGTGCCACTCGACCTGCATACCGGACCCCTCGGCGATTTCGATCGTCGTGGTCAACTGCACGGTCTTGCCGGCGTGTACGATCTGCGGGAGATCTTCCTCTCCGGGTTGCGTCGTCGCCACTTCGATCGGCGGCTTCTCGATCGCTGGCTCGGTCGCAGTCGGGTCGATCGTGGTCGTCGACTGGTGCGGGTTCTCGCGCTCGTCCGCTTCCGTCCCGTCACCATCGATCACCGTCGTTTTCGCCACCGACTTGCTCGGCAGCGACGGCTCGACGTCGTCGAGATCCGGCTCGCGGGCTGCCTTCTTCGCGAAGCTTGCGTCCTCGGCTAGCCGTTGCGTCGAGTCTTGGCTCGCTTCGGCCTTATCGATCTGGCTTGTTGAACGCTCCGGCTGCGCGAGGTCCGCGATCGAGATCGTGACGATCGCGGAGCTGGAATTGGGACCGTCGGAGACGGTGACTCGGAACGCGATTTCCTCGCCAGCGGCGTTCGCCGGCACGTGGAAGCTCGGACTTGCCGAGCTGCTGTTCGTCAGCAGGACCTGCGGTCCGTAGAGCTGGTCCCACTGATACGTCAAGGAATCGCCGTCGAGGTCGGAGGCCATGGCTTGGAGGAGTACGTCCTCGCCGACCGAAGCGAATGGAATCGCGCTCGCGACGATCGTTGGAGCGTGGTTCTCGGTGTCGACGTGGATCGTGACGGTGTCGATGGTCGTGTTCGTGCCATCGCTGACGCTGACCTGGAACTGCAGGTCGGAGTTCACGAGTCCTTCGGGCGCGGTGAAGCTCGGAGTCGCCGTCGTTCCGCCTGTCAGAGTGACGGGAGTTCCAGAGACTTGCGTCCACGTGTACGTGAGCCCTTGCCCTTCGGGATCGCTCGAGCTCGATGCGTCGAGGGCGACATTGTCGCCTTCGTTGACGGTCTGGTCGGGACCCGCGTTCGCACTCGGCGCGTCGTTGTCGGCGTTGACGGTGATCGTGACGGTGTCGACAGTCGTGTTCGTGCCGTCGCTGACGCTGACCTGGAACTGCAGGTCGGAGTTCACAAGTCCTTCGGGTGCCGTGAAGCTGGGCGATACCGTGTTGCCATTGGTCAGAGTGACGGGCGTGCCGGAGACTTGCGTCCAGGTGTAGGTGAGCCCTTCGCCTTCGGGATCGCTCGACCCGGAGGCGTCGAGAGCCACACTATCGCCTTCGTTCACGGTCTGGTCGGGACCCGCGTTCGCACTCGGTGCATCGTTGTCGGCGTTGACGGTGGTCGTGACGGTGTCGACGGTCGTGTTCGTGCCATCACTGACGCTGACCTGGAACTGCAAGTCCGAGTTCACGAGACCTTCGGGCGCCGTGAAGCTCGGAGTGGCTGTCGTTCCGCCTGTCAGAGTGACGGGAGTGCCGGAGACCTGGGTCCACGTGTACGTGAGCCCCTGGCCTTCCGGGTCACTCGATGCCGAAGCGTCCAAAGACACTGCATCCCCTTCGTTGACCGTCTGGTTCGGACCAGCGTTTGCACTCGGCGCGTCGTTGTTGGCGTTGACAGTGATTGTGACGGTGTCGACGGTCGTGTTCGTGCCATCACTGACGCTGACCTGGAACTGCAGGTCGGAGTTCACGAGACCTTCGGGTGCAGTGAAGCTCGGGGTTGCCGTCGTTCCGCCTGTCAGAGTCACGGGAGTGCCGGAGACTTGCGTCCACGTGTACGTGAGCCCTTGCGCTTCGGGATCGCTCGAGCTCGATGCGTCGAGGGCGACGCTGTCGCCTTCGTTCACGGTCTGATCCGGGCCGGCGTTCGCACTCGGTGCATCGTTGTCGGCGTTGACGGTGATCGTGACGGTGTCGACGGTCGTGTTCGTTCCGTCGCTGACGCTGACCTGGAATTGCAGATCCGAGTTCACGAGTCCTTCGGGTGCAGTGAAGCTCGGGGTTGCCGTCGTTCCGCCTGTCAGAGTCACGGGAGTGCCGGAGACCTGGGTCCACGTGTACGTGAGCCCCTGGCCTTCCGGGTCACTCGATGCCGAAGCGTCCAACGACACTGCATCCCCTTCGTTGACCGTCTGGTTCGGACCAGCGTTTGCACTCGGCGCGTCGTTGATGGCGTTGACGGTGATCGTGACGGTGTCGACAGTCGTGTTCGTGCCGTCGCTGACGCTGACCTGGAACTGCAGGTCGGAGTTCACGAGGCCTTCGGGCGCGGTGAAGCTTGGCGTTGCTGTCGTTCCACCGGTCAGAGTCACGGGAGTTCCCGAGACTTGCGTCCAGGTGTAGGTCAGTCCTTGGCCTTCGGGATCGCTCGACCCGGAGGCGTCGAGGGCGACACTGTCGCCTTCGTTCACGGTCTGGTCGGGGCCCGCGTTCGCACTCGGCGCGTCGTTGTCGGCGTTGACAGTGATTGTGACGGTGTCGACGGTCGTGTTCGTTCCGTCGCTGATGCTGACCTGGAACTGCAGGTCGGAGTTCACGAGACCTTCGGGCGCCGTGAAGCTGGGCGTTGCGGTGTTGCCGTTCGTCAGACTGACGGACGTGCCGCTGATCTGCGTCCACGAGTAGGTCAGACCTTGCCCTTCGGGATCACTCGACCCGGAAGCATTGAGGGCGACGCTGTCGCCTTCGTTGACCGTTTGATCCGGACCTGCGTTCGCGCTCGGCGCGTCGTTGTCCGCGTTGACGGTGACCGTGACGGTGTCGACGGTTGTGTTCGTGCCGTCACTGACGCTGATCTGGAACTGCAGATCCGAGTTCACGAGTCCTTCGGGTGCCGTGAAGCTCGGAGTAGCGGTGTTGCCATTGGTCAGAGTGACGGGCGTGCCGGAGACTTGCGTCCACGTGTAGGTGAGCCCTTCACCTTCGGGATCGCTCGACCCGGAGGCGTCGAGGGCGACACTGTCGCCTTCGTTGACCGTTTGGTTCGGACCAGCGTTTGCACTCGGCGCGTCGTTGTTGGCGTTGACAGTGATGGTGACGGTGTCGACGGTCGTGTTCGTGCCATCACTGACGCTGACCTGGAACTGCAGGTCGGAGTTCACGAGTCCTTCGGGCGCGGTGAAGCTCGGTGTCGCCGTCGTTCCGCCTGTCAGAGTGATAGGCGTGCCGGAGACTTGGGTCCACGTGTAGGTCAGACCTTGCCCTTCGGGATCGCTCGATGCCGATGCATCGAGGGCGACACTGTCGCCTTCGTTGACGGTCTGGTCACTCGTCGTTGTCGGCGTTGACGGTGATCGTGACGGTGTCGACGGTCGTGTTCGTGCCGTCGCTGACGCTGACCTGGAACTGCAGGTCGGAGTTCACGAGTCCTTCGGGCGCGGTGAAGCTCGGAGTCGCCGTCGTTCCGCCTGTCAGAGTGACGGGAGTTCCAGAGACTTGCGTCCACGTGTACGTGAGCCCTTGCCCTTCGGGATCGCTCGAGCTCGATGCGTCGAGGGCGACGTTGTCGCCTTCGTTGACGGTCTGGTCGGGACCCGCGTTCGCACTCGGCGCGTCGTTGTCGGCGTTGACGGTGATCGTGACGGTGTCGACGGTCGTGTTCGTGCCATCACTGACGCTGACCTGGAACTGCAGATCCGAGTTCACGAGTCCTTCGGGCGCCGTGAAGCTGGGCGTTGCGGTGTTGCCGTTCGTCAGACTGACGGACGTACCACTGATCTGGGTCCAGTTGTACGTGAGCCCTTGCCCTTCGGGATCACTCGAGCCGGTAGCATCGAGAGCCACACTATTGCCTTCGTTGACCGTTTGATCCGGACCCGCATTCGCGCTCGGCGCGTCGTTGTCCGCGTTGACGGTGATCGTGACGGTGTCGACAGTCGTGTTCGTGCCGTCGCTGACGCTGACCTGGAACTGCAAGTCCGAGTTCACAAGTCCTTCGGGAGCGGTGAAGCTTGGCGTTGCTGTCGTTCCACCGGTCAGAGTCACGGGAGTTCCCGAGACTTGCGTCCATCCGGCCTTCGCCGTGCGTCGAGGGCGACGCTATCGCCTTCGTTGACGGTTTGATCAGGCCCGGCGTTCGCGACCGGCGGATCATTGTCCGTCAGGATCGTGATCGTGACGGTGTCGACAGTCGTGTTCGTGCCGTCGCTGACGCTGACCTGGAACTGCAAGTCCGAGTTCACGAGCCCTTCGGGCGCGGTGAAGCTGGGCGTCGCCGTGTTGCCATTGGTCAGAGTGACGGGCGTGCCGGAGACTTGCGTCCACGTGTACGAGAGCCCTTGCCCTTCGGGATCGCTCGAGCTCAATGCGTCGAGGGCGACGTTGTCGCCTTCGTTGACGGTCTGGTCGGGACCCGCGTTCGCACTCGGTGCGTCGTTGTCGGCGTTGACGGTGATCGTGACGGTGTCGATGGTCGTGTTCGTGCCATCGCTGACGCTGACCTGGAACTGCAGGTCGGAGTTCACGAGTCCTTCGGGTGCCGTGAAGCTGGGCGTTGCCGTGTTGCCGTTCGTCAGACTGACGGACGTACCACTGATCTGCGTCCAGGTGTAAGTGAGCCCTTCGCCTTCGGGATCGCTCGACCCGGAGGCGTCGAGAGCCACACTATCGCCTTCGTTCACGGTCTGGTCGGGACCCGCGTTCGCACTCGGTGCATCGTTGTCGGCGTTGACGGTGATCGTGACGGTGTCGATCGTGGTGTTCGTGCCGTCGCTGACGCTGACCTGGAACTGCAGGTCGGAGTTCACGAGTCCTTCCGGCGCGGTGAAGTTCGGCGTCGCGGTGTTGCTATTGGCATCGAAGTGTTGCTGCCCTCAGATCACCGCTAGACGGAAGTGCCATCGAGAGCTTGCACTATTGCCTTCTTTGCTGACCGTTTGATCTGCGTTCGCACCTCTCGGCGCGTCGTTGTCGGCGTCGATCTGTCCGACGGTCGTGGTGCCATCGCTGATGCTGTTCGCCTGTTCGTCATTCCGGTCGGAGTTCCAGAGACGCGTCCACGTCGCGTGACCCTCGACGGATCTCGATGTCGGAGGGCGACGTTGACGGTGACCGTCTGACGGGACCCGCGTTCGCACTGTCGGTGCATCGTTGTCGGCGTTGACTCGTCGACGGTCACTGACGCTGACCTGAACTGCAGGTCCGAGTTCACGAGACCTTCGGGCGCCGTGAAGCTTCGGACGTGCTGCGTCCACGGTGACGCTCGTGTCGAACGTGTCGTTGAGCGTCAGACACCGACGCTGACCTGGACCATTGCAGGTGGAGTTCCTGGGGTGCCGTGCTGGGCGATACCGTGTTGCTTGGGCGCTCGGAGACTTGCGTCCAGGTTGGGATCGCTCGACCCGGAGGCGTCGAGGGCGACACTGTCGCCTTCGTTGACGGTCTGGTCGGGACCCGCGTTCGCACTCGGTGCGTCGTTGTCGGCGTTGACGGTGATCGTGACGGTGTCGATGGTCGTGTTCGTGCCATCGCTGACGCTGACCTGGAACTGCAGGTCGGAGTTCACGAGGCCTTCAGGGGCGGTGAAGCTCGGAGTGGCCGTGTTGCCGTTGGTCAGAGCCGAGGTGCCGCTCCAGGTGTAAGTGAGAGCCACACTATCGCCTTCGTTGACGGTCTGGTCGGGACCCGCGTTCGCACTCGGTGCATCGTTGTCGGCGTTGACGGTGATCGTGACGGTGTCGACGGTCGTGTTCGTTCCGTCGCTGATGCTGACCTGGAACTGCAGGTCGGAGTTCACGAGACCTTCGGGCGCCGTGAAGCTGGGCGTTGCGGTGTTGCCGTTCGTCAAACTGACGGACGTGCCGCTGATCTGCGTCCACGAGTAGGTCAGCCCTTGCCCTTCGGGATCGCTCGGAGGCCGATCGACGCTGTCGCCTTCACGACCGCCGGGATCGTGCGGTGTCGATGGTCGTGTGTCGTCAGATGCTGACCTGGTTGCCGTCGTCTGACGGAGATCTGCGTCCACGAGTAGGTCAGACGCGCCGTTCGTTGAACCCGCGTTCGCGCTCGGCGCGTCGTTGTCCGCGTTGACGGTGATCGTGATGGTGTCGACAGTCGTGTTCGTGCCGTCGCTGACGCTGACCTGGAACTGCAGGTCGGAGTTCACGAGGCCTTCGGGCGCGGTGAAGCTCGGAGTCGCCGTCGTTCCGCCTGTCAGAGTGACGGGAGTTCCAGAGACTTGCGTCCACGTGTACGTGAGCCCCTGGCCTTCGGGATCGCTCGAGCTCGAGGCGTCGAGCACGACGCTGTCGCCTTCGTTGACCGTTTGGTCCGGGCCTGCGTTTGCGGTCGGCGCGTCGTTGTCGGCGCTGACCGAGATCGTGACGCTGTCGTAGGTCGTCGTCGTGCCATCGTCGACGGCGACTTGGAAGGTCAGCGTGTAGTTGCTGGTCTGATCCGGCGCCGTGAACGTCGGTTGCGCTGCATTCGCGTCGCTGAGCGTCACGGTCGGGCCAGCGGTCTGAGTCCAGGTGTATGTCAGCGATGGGCTATCCGGGTCGCTCGAGCCGGTCGCATCGAGCATGATCACCGTGCTCTCCGCGACGCTCTGATCCGCGCCAGCGTTGGCGATCGGCGCGTCATCGATGGGGGTGATGTCGACGGTTGTGTGACCAACCGTCGTCAACGCGCCGCCGCTACCCTGGGACCCAGTGTTGCCGTCATCGAAGGTCCATTCGATCTGCACGCTGTCCGGCGGGTCGTCGCTGCTGTTCGCATAGGTAATCTGCGACAGGATGTTGTCGACGTCCGACGAAGTCGGGATCTCGCCGCCACTGTCGCTGAACGTCAGGGTCAGCTGCCCCGGTGTCGTGCTCGTGTCGAACGTAGCGATGACCTGGCCGTTCTTGATCAGGTTGCCGCCACTCAAAGTCACGCCGTTGCCGTCCTGGAAGCCGAGCACGTCGTCAGCAACGGCGCCGCCGCTACGCGACAGTGTGATCGATGCGCCGGCGTAGTTGCCGGCGCCGCCGTTCAGCGCGTCGAGCTCGCTGTCGGAGACGTCGACATCGGAATCCAGCACGACCGCCGGGCCGCCTTCGATGTAAGTCGGGTTGCCGTCGAGCGAGTTGACGCCGTCGAAGGTCTGGTCGGGCGTGCCGTTGGCGTCGTATCGGGCCAAGGCGAAGTCGTAGTCGGTGCCGTTGTGGCTGTAGCCGGTCAGCAGGATCTTGCCGTCGGCCTGCACCGTCACGCTGAGGCCGTAATCGTCACCCGCGCCCAGTGCGGTCGTGACGATGCCGCCGCTGCCGAAGCCGTTGTCGAGCGTGCCGTCGGCGTTGTAGCGGGTCAGCGCGAAGTCGTTGTCACTACCGTTGTGGCTGTAGCCGCCCACGAGGATCTTGCCATCGTCCTGCACCACGACGCTGTAGCCTGCGTCGCTACCCGCGCCGACCGCCGTGGTGACGATGCCGTCACCACCGCCGAAGCCGGTGTCCAGGCTTCCGTCGGCGTTGTAGCGCGTCAGCGCGAAGTCGTTGTCGGTGCCGTTGCTGGCGTAGCCGGCGACGAGGATCTTGCCGTCGGCCTGGACCGTGACGCTGGTACCGACATCGCTGCCGGCGCCGACCGCCGTGGTGACGATGCCGTCGCCGCCGCCGAAGCCGCTATCGAGGCTACCGTCGGCGTTGTAGCGGATCAGCGCCATGTCATTGGTCGCGCCGTCGTTGCTGTAGCCAGCGATCAGGATCTTGCCGTCCGCCTGCACACTGAGGCTGAGGCCGTAGTCGGATCCCGATCCGATGTCCGTGGTGACGATGCCGTCGCCGCCGCCGAAGCCGGTGTCAAGGCTGCCGTCGACGTTGTAGCGCGCCACCGAGAAGACGTAGCTGTTGCCGCCGGCGTCGCTGTAGCCCGCTACCAGGATCTTGCCGTCGTCTTGCACGGCGACACTGCGGCCGTAGTCGTTGCTCGTGCCGATCGCCGTGGTGACGATGCCGTCGCCGCCGCCGAAGCCGGTGTCCAGCGAGCCGTCCGCGTTGTAGCGCGTCAACGCGTAGTCGTAGTCGGTGCCGTTGTGACTGTAGCCACCGACGACGATCTTGCCGTCGTCCTGCACGGTGATGCTGTAACCCGTGTCGTAGCCGCCGCCGACGTCCGTGGTCACAGTGCCCCCGCTCCCGAAGCTCGTGTCGAGGCTGCCGTCGGCGTTGTAGCGTGTCAGCGCGAAGTCGTTGTCGGCATAGCCCGCCACCAGGATCTTGCCGTCGGCCTGCACGGTGACGTCGCGTCCGTACTCGGATCCAGTACCGATCGCGGTCGTGACCGCACCGTCACCGCTGACCGTCTCGAACGTAGGCGCGGTATTGTCGGTATGGTGCGCCAACGTGTAGGCGTCGGCCTCGTCGAGCGCGCGGCTGTACATGCGCACATCGTCGATCTCGCCGTCGGCGGCCCAGCCCCAGTTGGACGCGCCACCGTACGCGATCCCGACCCGCCACGGCTCGGTGTCGTACTCGCGTGCCGTGGCGCCCGGCGTGAACGAAGATGTGTCCTGTAGTTCACCGTCGACGTACATCGAGATCAGGCCGGCGTCACGGTCGACCGTGACCACGATGTGATACGACCCCCCCGGCGGGAACGTGCTCGTGGATGTGGACGTGACCGTGCCGCCACCGTCGAGCTGATGGTCGAACTGAAACCGGTTGTCGTTCGTGTACTTGAGCCCCGTGTGCCATCCGGCCTTGACGACGATGCCGTAGTTCGCGTCGTTGTCGCTGCCGCTTCCCGGAGGCGTCGAGTTCGGCGTGAACCTCGCCGAGATCGTGTAGTCGCCCTCCTGCAGGTTCTCGAGCGTCGACGAGTTCGGGATCTCGACGTAGTCCTCGCCGTCGGTGTAGTCGACGGCGATCGCGCCATCGGCGCGGATCACGCCGCCGACCAACGTACCATCATTCTCATTACCGGACGTGTCGACGACGGTCGTGCCGCTGCTGTTCAGGAACCGATACTCGACCTCGAGGTCCGATGTGAGGTCCGGGACCTTCGCGGAGGCGGTCTGCGTGCCGCCGTCGAAGACGTAGTAGACCGGCTCGGAAAACGTAGCGCCGTAGTCGGTGCCGTCGACGTCGACCACGAGCGTGCCGAGCACGTGACCCGCCCGAAGCACGCCGATATAGCCGGCCGCGAAGGTCGCACTATCGAGGTCGCGACCGATGTCGACGTCGCCGGAGCTGAGATTCGCGACGTCGATCGTCGTCAGGCTGCCCGCGACGTCGATCGAGCCATTGAGATTGTCGTCGACATCGAGAAGATCGAGATTCCCGTCGACTTGGATGAGCGAGCCCGGATCCGCGTCGTTGAGCAGATGAATCGTCGCCGCGTTGCCGACGACGTGCAGCGTGCCCCCGAGCGTGTCGATCGCGGCCAAGGTCAAGTCGCCGACGACCTTCAAGTCGCCGAGCTGCGTGTTGACGACCGTGAGAGAATCGAGGTCGCCCCCGACGAGCATCGTGCCGTCGAGGTCGTCGGAGAAGTAGGCCGAGCCGAGATTGCCGTCGATCGTCAGCGTGCCGGTGGCGTCGAGATCGCGCCCGACCGTGACCGTCGTGACGTCGCCGACGACATGGACGGTCCCAGCGATTCCGTCTCCGACGTCGAGCGTTCCGAGGTTCCCACCGACGTTCAGGGTGCCGTCGATCACGTCGGTGGTCGTGCCGCCATCCAGGTCGTTGATCTGGTAGGTCCCGACGCTGCCGGTCACGGTCACGGTCGCGGACGAACAATGATCGATGGCCGTGATCGTGCCCGCGTCGCCGCTGATGTCGATGTTCGCATCGATGATTCCCGGCGTGCTCAGGCTCGTGACGTTGCCGCTGACGGTGAGCGCCGTCATGATGTCGCTGTCGTAGCTGATGCTCCCGACTTGGCCGCTTCCTCCCGCGAGATCCAGGCTTCCGAGTTGTGCACCGCCCGTCAGGTTCAAACTCGTGATGTTCCCGGGCACCGAAAGCGTTCCGAGGTCACGGTTCAGGTCGACCGTGCTGATGCTACTGCTGCCCATGATGTCGGTCACGACTACCGACGTGGTCAGGTCCGAGCCGCTGCTCAGACTCTCGATCGCGAGCGTGTTGCTCGCCGTGTACCACTTCAACTCGACGGCGCCGGGTCCGCTGTGCTCGACCCGGATCGCGGTATCCGAGTCGACGTAGTAGTGCGTGCCGTAGACCGTCGATCCGGACGAGGAGAAGCCGGTCGTGACGTGCACGGTCGCGTCGCCGAGGTCGATGTAGCGCACGCCTTCGTACGTGACCGTGAACGACTCTCCACCGCCCATGTCGAGCGTGATGCTGTCCGTGCCGAACGTGATGTCACTCTCGTTGAAGTTGCTGAGGTCGATGCGATCGAAGGCTTGGCCACCGCCGCTCACGTGGTAGATCGCGCCGTCGACGGGATTCGTGAAGCGAAAGACGTCGCTGCTCGAGGATCCGATCACACGCTCGAAGCCCGAGAGTGTGTCGGTTCCGTCGCCGCCGGTGTTCTGCGCGTCGCTTCGCGTGAGGTCGATGGTGACCGAACTCGCCGCCGCGCTGTAGTCGATCGTGTCGGTGCCGTCGCCGCCGATGATGAAATCGTCGCCGGCGCCCCCGACGATCGTGTCGTCGCCCGCGAGGCCGTCGATACGATCGTTGCCCGAGGTTCCGGTGAGGGTGTCGTTGCCGGATGTCCCCGTGATCCAGGCCTCGACTTGGATCACGACCTGATCCGTCGACGAACTCGTGCCGTCGCTGACCTCGACCTCGAACGTCAATGTGTAGTCACTGCTGGATTCCGGCGCCGTGAACGTCGGCTGTGCGGCGTTGGGGTCGCTGAGCGTGACTGCCGGGCCGCCGACCTGCGTCCACGTGAAGCTCAACGACTGGGACTGCGGGTCGCTCGAAGCCGTGGCATCCAAGGTGACGAGCGAGTTGTCCACGACGGTTTGGTCCGCGCCGGCGTCCGCCGTCGGCGTTCCGTCGATTGCCCAGAGGAAGAGGAACGGCTGGTTCTTGACTTCCCCCGTGCTGGTTTCCAGCTCCGTCTGCGCTTCCCAGGATGTGCCGTTCCATCGAACGAAGTTCACGTCGTTCCCGGCGTCCTGGACGGACAACATGATGTCGTTGCCGCTCGGCGCCGCGGACAAGCGCATCGAGTTGGGGACGTCCCCGAGATTGGGCCCCGTCTGTTCTGACGACCAGCCACTTCCGCTGCTCCAGGTGCGGTATTTGACCGTCGAAGAGCCACTTTCCGCGTAGGTCGCGATGGCGTCACCCGAGTCGCTCTCGAAGGCAATGGCTACGACCGGAGCCACGTTGCTGGAGGCCGACGTCGTCGCGAGCGTCGAGGATTCCCACGACGACCCGTTCCACACGGCGAGCCAGGTATCGCCGCTGGTCGTCGTGACGCCGAGTGCGATCCGATCGCTACCGGTATGGCTGCCCAGCGTGGTCCAGTTGACGTTGCCGGCGGCGCCACTCGGCATGGGGATCTGTGCCGCGGAACTCCAACTCGTGCCATCCCAGACGCGGTACTTGGCGGCGGTGCCTCCTTCGCCGTAGACGACGATCGCGTCGCCGCTCTGTTGTTCGTACGCGACGGAGATATCGGTGCGGCTATCGGCCCCCGTGGAGTCGAGCACGACCCCGCTGTCCCAGCTCGACCCGTCCCAGACCAGCACGTAGTCCTCGCTACTGCCGTTGCTGACGACGAGCACCATCTCGTCGGAGTCCGGACTCGCCGCGAGCTGCATCTGCTTGGGCTCACCGCCGAGCGGGGTCGTGATCGTCTCGATTGGCGACCAAGAGGTCCCATTCCACGTACTGTAGGAGAGTCCTTCGGTGCCGCTGCTGCCATTCCGCCACACGACCATGGCGTCACCGCTGACGGATTCATAGGAGACGTCGAAGCTCCACCAATACGACTCGCTGATCGTCGGAAGCGAGCCGTTGAACGGCAGGGCTTCCCAGGTACTTCCGTTCCAGAATTCCCCGCGGATCTGACTGCTCGTATTGACGCCGATGACGATGATCTCATCGCGTGTCGGAGCCTCGGCACCTTCGAGGATGCGATAGTCCCCGACCGGCATCGTGCCGCTGCTGGCACCGAAAGAGCCTCCGTCCCAGTTCGAAGTCTGCGGCGTCGTCGTGCTCCCGCTCCAGATGGCGGTGCCTTGCGCCGCCGTCGGGGTCGTGGTCGTCGCACTGCCAGCATCTACGTCGAAAACGAAGTAGGTCTCTTCGGCGTAGTTGCCGCCATGGTCGGTACCGTCGACGTCGAAGACGAGGATGCCCAGGACCTGCGCCGCCTTGACCGTGACTCCGGAGGCAAAACCCGTCGTCGTGAAGGAATCGAGATCGCCGCCGATCGTGATGTCGTCCTTGACATCGCCGCCGATGTCGATCGTGCCGACGTCGCCGCCAACGTTCACGACAGCGCCGAAGTGGTTTACGTTGGTCAGCGAGCCGAGATCGCCGGTTACCGTGATCGCCGATCCGGACTTGAAGTCGTGGCCGACGACGACAGAAGTCAGATCACCTCCAACAGAAACGCAACCCGTGTAGTCGTTGAAGACATCGAGCAGAAGTAGGCTGCCGCCGACCGTGATGTCTCCGGTAGAATTCGCAGTCAACGTAATGCCGTCGACGTCACCGTCGACGGTCCAGAGGCTGGCACCCGTGATTGCGTGTACCGTGGCCGAGCCGAGGTCGCCGTGAATCGTGAAGCCGTCCTTGAGATCGTTGGCCGACATCGAGCCCACGTTGGCATTGATGGTGACCGGACTATCGATGTTGCCCACTGCCGTCAGGGTGTCGATGTTCCCGTTCCCGCCATCGATGGTGACGACCGCGATCTCCTTGCTGCCTGTCCAGGTCAGCGTGCCGATGTCGACGTCGGTGGTCAGCGAGCCGAGGTCGGTGTCGATCGTGATGTTGTCGATCGTCAGTCCCGCATCGCTCAGGTCCTGGATCGCGAGGTGCGTACCCGTTCCCGTGCTACTCGTGTCGGAGACCGTGAGCGTGTCGGTCGTCGCGTCGTAGCTCCAGTCGATCGTGCCTCCGCCGCTGAGTTCGATCTGAAAGGCCTGGCCGTCGTCGATGAAGGTCGCGGAACCCGAAAAGGACGGGTCCGTGTGGTTCCCGCCGAGGACGGTCGCGACCGTGTCGCTGAACGTGAACGAGTCGATGTTGCTGTAGTCGAGCGTGAAGGACGCACCGCCACCCATGTCGACCGAGAGCGAACCGCCGCTCGGATCGAAAGTGATATCGGCGAGCGCATAGGAGCTCAGATCGACGCTGTCCGTTCCGCCACTGCCGCCATCGACGACGTAGGTCGCGCCGTCCGCGGCATTCGCGAACGAGAACATGTCGGAATACGCGCTGCCGATCACGCCTTCGATCTCGGACAAGGTATCCGTGCCCGCGCCGCCGGTTGCCTGGGCGTTCGTGTCCGTGATGTCGACGGTCACGCCCGACGTCGCCGTCTCGTAGTCGGCGATGTCCTGACCCGAGCCACCGATCAGCGTGTCGTCGCCGGCGCCTCCGCGGAGCACGTCGTTGCCGGCGAGGCCGTCGAGTGTGTCGTTGCCCCCGAGACCGTCGATGCAGTCATCGCCGGTCGTGCCGTCGAGGACGTTGTCGCCCGCGTCGCCTTCGATCCAGGTCGCGGAGAGGAGGATGCGCGGCTCGAGGGTCTCTCCGCGGAGGACCGGCGGCTTCTTACGTGGGAGCTCGGGGAGGTCGGGTTGCTCCGATGACTTGCCGTGGTTCTCGTCGCTGCGGCTCACGTTCGCACTCCCTCGCTACTGGACCGGGTACCAGCATTCTTTTCGGGGGGCGCGAGGCGTGGACAAGAAGGACAATCGGCGTGCGATCATCGCAGCGATGGCATCGACCTATGTGAGGTGCTTGCGCATCGTGTCGATGAGGTCCTTGAGCTTGAACGGCTTCGAAACGAAATCGTCCATTCCCGCATCCAAACAGCGCTTGCGATCGCTCTCCTGCGCGTTCGCCGTGCAGGCGACGATCGGCAAGCGCGCGGGACAGCCCTTGTCGAGCTTCCCGTCGGCTTCGAGCTCACGAATCAGTCTCGCGCTCTGCCAGCCATCCATGACCGGCATCTGGCAATCCATGAGAATCAGGTCGCACGGGTTCTCGGTGACGTAGAGGAGAGCCTCGCGTCCGTCGTTGACGACCGTGACGGTCAAACCCACGCGTTCGAGGACCTTGCGAGCGACCTTCTGATTGATCAGGTTGTCTTCGGCGACGAGGACCTTGCCGGTCAGTTTCTCGGACGCAATCGCTTTGACATGCGTCTTCGGATCGCCCGAGTACGAAGATAGGATCCAGTCCCTGAGACTCGAAGTCTTCAGGGGTTCGAGCAGTAGTTCGGCGTTGTCGAACGAGACGTCGATCTCTCGACGACGCAGCAGGTGTTCGATGACCGCGATCTCGGGTTTGGACTCGTGGTTGCTGAGAGCGTTCTGAATCGACCAAGCGCGATCGCGCTGGCCGTCCGAGTCGACGATCACGTACAAGCAAACGTCGGGACTACGGAAGTCGTCCGGGATCACGGCGATGTCGCGTTCCATGCCGAAGATCGCCGTCGAGTTGGGGTCGATCCCGATGCTGATCAGAGACTCCTTGAGCTGCTCGCGGATCAGCTCTCGATCGCTGAAGACGACGACTTTGCGCGCAAGCGTCGCTACCGGAAGCGCGAGCGTGCACGGTTCACGGCTAGGATCGACCTGAACCGTGAACCAGAAACACGAGCCGACTCCGAACTCACTGTCGACGCCGATGTCGCCGCCCATCAGATGCGAGAGTTCCCTGCTGATCGCGAGGCCGAGCCCGGTGCCGCCGAACCTCCGCGTGGTCGTCGAGTCGGCCTGTTCGAAGACCTGGAACAACGTGTCCTTTCGATCCGCCGGGATGCCGATGCCAGTATCGCGCACCTCGAAGCGTAGAACCGATTCTCCCGACTCCTTTCGGAACGGCAGGCTCACACGAACGACGATCCGACCGTGTTCGGTGAACTTGACGGCGTTGTTGAGGAGATTCATGAGGACCTGACGAACGCGAGTCGGGTCGCCGACGACGAGTCCCGGGACTTCGCTCGAGACGATCGCTGCGAGGTCGATGCCCTTGGATTCCGCGATGCCGCTGATGATGTCCGTCGTGCTCTCGACGATCTGGCGGACGTCGAATACGAGGTGCTCGAGCTTGAGCTTCTTGGCCTCGATCTTGGAGAAGTCGAGAATGTCGTTGATGATGCCGAGCAACGCCTCGGCAGCGCTTTTTGCCGTGCGGGCGTATTCGACTTGTTCGCGATCCAGTTCGGTGTCGAGGATCAGCGAGTTCATGCTGATGATGCCGTTCAGCGGCGTCCGGAGTTCGTGAGACATCGTTGCCAGGAACTCGCTCTTGGCACGATTGGCCTTGACGAGTTGGGCGGTGCGGTCGACGACCTCCTTCTCCGTCGCTTCCTGTGCGGCTTCCAACCGGCTCACGAAAGCCGAAATGTTGCGTGTGAGCCGCCGGACTTCTTCCGGGCCTGCCTCTTCGACGTCGAACTCGCTGCGCGTGAGGTTCGCGCGTTCGGCCGCCAGACTCAGGTCCTCGATCGGGCGCACGGTCGTGCGCACGTTCCAGGACCAAGCAAGGCCGATGATCAACAAGTAGAGAATCGAGAACAGGATCGAGAGCTTCAGGAGCGATGCGCGACTCTCTTCGACATCTCGTTGGAGGTGCTTCGAGCGTGCGACGAGTTGCGTTTCCAGGTCCTCGACCATCCGGACGAGAGGTGCGGCGAACTCGTCGACTTGCGCGACCATGTCGTTGATCCGACTCGCACGATCTCCGCCGCGCAAGATGGTCGAGTCTTCGACTACGCCCTGAATCGCCTTGATCCCGTGCTCGATGCGTACGAGCGACTCGGTTTTGTCCGCGCAAAGCGGTGTCTTGCGAAGCTCACCCAAGAGCTTCTCGAGTTCCCTGGACTGGCGACTCGAAGCGTTCAGGACGTACGTCTCGCCGTCATTCATGACCAAGTCGGTCAAGAGCAGCCACTGAGCGAGCAGGTCCTTGAGTCGGTCGACGTCCTTGAGTGCGCCAGAGTTCGGGCCCGTCGCCATGGTTTGAGCCTGAACGTCCTGGTAACCGTAGACGAGGATGGAGCCGAGGCTGTAACCGGTAATGGTGCACAACGCGACCAGCACACCGGTTCGGATCTTGATGTTCATCAGTGTCTCCCGACGGTCGTGAGCGTCTCGAGAATCGTCGCGAGTTCCTGGGCGGCTCGTTCGATCGTCCGTTCGCCGGAAATCCGATCGAGCTTGCGATCCACTACCTGCTCCAACATCTCCCGCTGGCTGAGGCTGATGTCGTCGTCGACCGGCAGAATGGAGACGACTTCGTTCTCTGGTCCGAGATGCCACCTGACGACCAAGTTCTCGGAGTCGAGGTGGAGCCGCGTCTCGATGACTCTTCCGAGCAAACGTCGTTTCTCAGCACGCGCTTGCACCGCACGGACACTGCGGACCATTTTGGACTTCGGTGTTTTCGATGCTTCGGATGCGTCCACGCGATTCTCGGAAACGAGTCTCTCGAACGAGTCCGCATGTGGAAAAGCGGACATGCCGAGTTCGAGATCCTGCAGCTTTTCGAGCTCGGCGTTCCAGACGGAGTGGATGACGACGAGTGCTTTCGCTGCCGAGCGCACGACGGTCGTCGCGAGTTCTTCGGCGCCGCGCGGAACGTATCGTCGTACCTCGCCCAGACGTCCCGTCCGCGTGAGAAGAGCGATCACGCTCTCGTAGTCCAGGCCCGTCAACTTCTTGGCGAACAGCGACTGCTCGAGGGCGTTCCGATATCGATTGCGGCAGCGGTGGAACTTGAACTCACGGACGCGCAAGTCGAGGCTCAAGTGCCATGCGATTTCCGTGAGGCCCCACTCGCTCTCTTCGGAGCGGACGTAGATCAAGCCGAGCGGGCGCTTGCCGCGGAGCGCGACGTAGAGCGTGTGATCCCCGAGCTCGTTGAAGTGCACGCGAAAGGGCAGGCGGCGCTCGACGTAGTTTCGTGCCTCCGTGTCGACTTCGCGCACGATCGCGCGATACCCGTCCGATTCCGGGTAGGCGTCGAACACGCTGCGTTTCGGATCTCGCAAGTGACAGTGGCTTTGCCCGAATGCTCCACAGCAAACGAAGAACAAAGCCATGACTCGAAACGTGCCGCTCGACTGCAGGAGCGTGAATCGCAGGAAAAAACGCATCGTCTAACGCATCGACGCGCGCGTGAGTGCGCCTTGAGCTGCAACGGAGGCTGCCCGCGTTGTCCTACTTTTTGCCGAGATTTGCCCGAATCGGCGAGTGTCCCGCGTCAGTAGGCGAGGCAGAACAGACTCGGGCGCGACGTCGCGTTCAAGCTGTTGCGCACCGAACTCGCCGATGCGACGCTTGACAAGCGTATTCGCCGTGAGGCTGCGATCCGCGGTGGCCGCGGCCGCGCCATCCGCAGCTGCCTCAGCTCCGGAACATCATCACGAGGCCGTTGTTGTACGTGTTCGTGATCGCGGTCACCGAGTCCGGGTCCGCCGCGCTCGTCTTCATGCGGATGAGTCCGAGATTCGAGACGCCGGCGCCGCCGCCGATGCCGTTCTCGAGCCCGCGGCTCGTGACGATGCCCGCTGCGTTGGCTGCCACGTCGATGAAGATCATCTGCGAAAGGAAGGTCACCCGGTGGAGCTTGGCGTCGTTCGGAATCGGGAACGAGACGTTGAAGTCGCCGGCCGCGTTCGTGGCCCCGGGAATGATGAGCAGCGGGTCATTGACGAGGTTGCAGCTCGTGCCGGGGATCGTGGCGTTGATCTTCGTGGCGCCGATCGAGAGGATGCCCGGAATCGTCGGCAAGAAGCTCTTGCCGAGGAACGTCGCGTTGGTGCTGCCGACGAAGAGCTGGTTCGTCGGGACTTCGTGTTCGACGACTTGGCCGGCGTTGTTCTTGCAACCGGCGTAGCTGCCGTTTTGCAGCGACCAGCCATAGCCCTGGACTGCGGAGCTGCTGACGAAGTCGAACGCATAGCCGCCCGAGTAGGCGTAGCAGCGTGTCTCGACCGACATGGACTTGGTCGAGCTGCCGTTCATCAGGACGAACGTCGCGCTGTCGAAGGGGAAGTCGATGTCGAAGATCTTCAGTTCTTCCGGAGTCGTGCCCGACGAGGGGTAGCTGATCTTCTTGCGAGAGAACACCGTCTTGACGCTCGCCGTCTCGAAGTTGCCGTCAAAGGTCCCTGCCGGAGTTTGACTCGTCACGCCGCTCGGTGCCTCGCCCATGCGGATCATGACTTCGACCGTGCCACCCGCGCGGTTCAGATAGGACGTCTGGTTGGAAGGGCGATACGCGAGGCCACGCGCGAGGGTCGTGCCCGTCGATGTGAAGGTCCATGCATCGTGGATCTGCTGGTAGCGCATCGGCGATGTGGCGTGCGGCCAGATGTTGTTGGAATTGACTTGCCCGAGGGCGTAGCTCGGCGAGTAGGTCGCTGTCTGTGCGGTGAGTGCACCGGTCAAGCAAAGAGCTGCCGACGTCGCTGCGATGGAGAATCGAGAGTTGCGCATGTGCCTCCGAGGGCGAGAAGGGAGAAGGGAACAAGTAACGTGCCAAGCCTACTACGGACGCAGATGCCTCGCAGCTGGCCATTCGGCGGAGCTCGATGTTCGGGATCCGGACCCGGGTAGCTTTGCCGGATTGGGCCCGGTCGTATGGCTCGCACGTGCATCAGGCGGCAGCGCGATCGCGGAGTCTCGGGCGGCAGAGACCGATCAGAGGAGTCTTGGCCCCAGGATCTCGACGCAGCTCGAATCGAGACCGATGCGGGCTCGGAGTTCCCGGTCGATCTCGATCTCCGAGGATGCGCCACTCCCGCGTCGCTGATCGCCGTCACTTGGTCGATGATGTCCGCATGGTGCAGCTCGCTTCGATCCACCTCTTCGTCACGGCTGCCCTCGTCGGCTTGATCTGGGTCGTGCAACTCGTCGTCTACCCGGCCTTGCAGCTCGTCGACGAGCGGGGATTTGCCGCATACCACAGCGCGCACATGCAGCGCATCACATGGGTCGTCGCGCCCTTGATGCTCACGGAAGTGGCGACGCTCGCCTTGGTTCTTGCGTACTCGGGTTACGGAAGCTCCGCGCGATTGGCCAGCGCTGCAGCTCTTGTAGCCGTCTGGGCTTCTACGGCGTTCGTGCAGGTCCCACTCCACACGCAGTTGCGCAACTGCGGCAAAGACAACGCCGTGATCGCGCGCCTCGTCGCGAGCAACTGGCTGCGCACGGTGCTGTGGAGCGCGCGCGGCGCGCTCGTGCTCGGCTGCGGCGTCTGATGCGGGCCATTGAATTTTTTCGATCGCTGCGGCGGAGCAGTAGAACATCGACGCCGTGCGCTTCGGTTCGGTCGGCGAATCGCGTTCGTTCGGCACGTCGGGTCCATTCGCGAGCCGTGAGAATCACTCTGTGCAGGGGCGCAACCAGCGGCTCCAACCCGGAGGTGCGCTCGAGTCCTACGCGTTCAACCTCTCGAAGGCATACCCCGCGATCGCGTTGCTCGGTTTCTCGAACACGCAGTGGGGCGCGCTGGCACTTCCGCTTGACCTCCGCGGCCTCGGCGCTCTACGTCGACCCGTCGAGCAATGCGGTCGGGCTCGTGCTGTCGAACGCGATCCAGTTCACGATCCCGTGGGCACTGAGTTCAGCGACGACGGTGTCTGTCGTCCGCCCGTCGACGACCGCAACGAGTGGCACGGTGGCGTTCTCGGGGAGTCCCGCGGGGCTCGTGATTCAGTTCGATGGGGTGTTCCGGTAGGCGCGCCGAGCGAAACCACGCTGCCTTTCGATCAATCCGACCGAGGAAGTCGTGCGGCCGGGCTGGCACCATGGGCACATGAAGACTCGGTACGCGTCCCCGATTGCCCTGCTCCTCGCGGCGTGTTCGATCGCGCCGCCATCACATCCGGCTACCACCGTCGACCGCACGGAGCTGTGGGCGGCACTCGACGGCGAAGCGCTGTTCACGATCGCTGGTGGTTTGAAGCCGATGAGCAGCGGGTTCTGGCGAACCAGGATCGAAGTGGCAGCTCCGGACCTCACCGAGGTGCAACGCGTCCGAGGCGAGCTCGCGGTGTGGCGCAACGAAGAGCTCTGGGCGGACGTCCACGTCTTCGATCAGGTGCACGAGGGTCGACGCGCGGCGCTCGCGTACGTCATGGACCGCGACGCGGTCGCGAATGTGCTGACAAGACACCGCGACTTCTTCGCCCCGTATGGGCTCGCACCGGACACCCATCCGGCCGAAGTCGTCGCGGTCGTCGAGCGCATGCCGAAGCTGGACCGGCACCGCGGACAGGGGCTGCTCTTCGGCTACCCGGAGCACGCGATCGAGTTCTTCGTGCGCTCCGAAGCGGAGCGAGCTCCGGACGGGAAGCCATCAGCACGCCGCTTCGTGCAGATCCCGACCTTCGGCTCGTCGACGGGGCACTTCGTCTACGCCGTGCCCGAGGATCACGTCGAAGGGCCGGATGACTCGGGGCTTCGAGAGGCCGCTGCGCGCGTGCTTGCTCGGTATCGCGAGCTGCGTGCTGCGTGCACCCCACCTGGGCAGGGGCCGGTCGCCCCTGTCGTGCGTGCGCTGCGCCGTGAGTTCGCTCGAGTCCGCGAACTGGCATCGATTCTGCGGTAGCACGTGAAGAAGTCTCGAGACGACGGACTCACGTCCCATGCTACAAGACGCTCGCAGCGCATCCTCGGCGCACGACCACGCAAGCAGGTTTGTCCATGAAGAACATCAAGATCCGAAGCCGCAACGGCCAAGACGTCACGATTGCAGCCGTGCTGCATCTCCCGTTGGCCTTCGACGCGACGAAGCCGCAGCCGGTCATTGTCGTCTCTCATCCGGGCGGCGGTGTGAAGGAACAGGCCGCCGGCCTGTACGCGAAGAGGCTCGCCGAGCACGGCCTGGCCGCGATCGCGTTCGATGCCTCCTACCAAGGGGAGAGCACGGGCCAGCCGCGACAACTGGAGAACCCGTACATCCGAACCGAGGACGTCAGCGCGGTGATCGACTACCTGACGACGCTCCCGCACGTCGACCAAGAACGGATCGGCGCGATGGGCATCTGTGCGGGTGGGGGATACACCGCCAACGCGGCGATCAACGATCGCCGCATCAAAGCGCTGGCCACGGTCAGCGCCGTCAACATCGGCTCGATGTTCCGCAATGGGTGGGACAACTCGATCCGGGATGCGGACGCGATCCCTGCGCTCGTCGGTGGCTCGAACGCACGTACGGCCGAAGCGGGCGATGCCGCCGACACGGTCACGATTCCACTGGCGCCGCTGAAGAAGGAAGATGCACCGAATGCCGAGCTTGCCGAGGCATGGGAGTACTATCACACGCCGCGTTGTGAACACCCCAACGCACCGGGCTTCGCGACGGCGCGAAGCCTGAATCAGATCATCACCTACGACGCCTACAACAAGGCCGAGGCGTTCTTGACCCAGCCGTTGCTGGTCATTGCCGGTTCGGAGGCGGGCAGCAAGTGGATGAGTGACGACTTGGTGAAGCGCGCGGCGAGTTCGGACAAGCAGTTGTACGTCGTCGAAGGTGCGAACCACATGTCGCTGTACGACGTGCCGCAGTACGTCGACGAAGCCGTCGCAAAGCTCGCGTCGTTCTTCGAGCACCGTCTGTGAGACTCGGATCTGGTCGCAATCGCGTCACCGAACCGTCGCGTACCGCTCGAGTTCGACCTGCAGCTCCGCCTCGCTCCCCGGTAGCGCGCTCATCGCCAAGCGAATGGTCTGCTCCGCGGCGGCGCGATTCCCGAGTTGCGCCCAGCAATACGCCACGAACTTCCACGGATTGGCCTCACGACCGCGGCACGCATACAACGCTTCGAGGCCCGCGTGCATCGCGGCTACCGGGTCGCGAACGCGCTCGGGCGATGGCTCTTCGAGATACAGCGCTCCGAGTTGGATCCACCCCTGGTGGTCCTGCGGACACACGGTCGTCCAGCGTTTGCGTTCAGCGATCTGGAGCGCGATGTCCTTGCCGCGACGAGCGGCGGCGATCAGGTTGGCATGCGCTTGCCGATGCATCGGGTCGATGGCGATCGATGCGCGAAACTGCTCGATGGCTTCCGCGAGTCGATCGGCACGCATCCACGCGAGCCCGAGATTGCAGTGCGCGTCAGCCATGCTCGGATCGAGTTCGATCGCGAGTCGGTAGAGCCGGATGGTTTCGTCGATGTCGTCGGTCTCCGAGAGTTCGGTGCCGAGGTTATAGGCAGCGCCTGCGTCTTTCGGGTCGAGTTCGAGAACGCGGCGCCACGCGGCGATGACCTCGGTGCGATCCGGCGCGATATCGAGGCATTCGGCCAGGGCTCGTTGTGCCGTGGCGTTGTTCGGCAGCTGTGCACCGAGCTTGCGGGCTTCTCGTAATGCTGCATCGGTTTGCTTCACGGTCCGCAACACGCACACGAGTTGAAAGCGCGCGGTCGCGTCGTCGTCGTGGGTCGCGAGATACTGCCGTAGGAGCTCGGCGCCGCGCGGCGGATCTTCGATGGAGACGGCGGCGGCAATCGCGTGTCGAGCACCGTCGTCGGATGGCCAGAGTCGTTCGAGGACGGCAGCAGCTCGGCGCGCTTGTGGTGCATTGCGCGCGGAGCACGCTGCGTAGACGAGTTGTTCGTAATAGGCGAGGCGGGGTCGTGGGGTCAGGCGCGACGCGAGGTCGATCAGGTCTGCGGCTTGGCGCAACGCCGGGATTTGCGCGTCTTCGGTGAAGCCGATTCCTTTCGTCTCGGGATGCATCGCGCTCGCGAGCCCGACGAGGAGGGCTCCGAGTGCCGACTTCGGCGTGGAGCGCGTTTGGTCGTTCGTGAGCTGTGACTCGAGTTCCCGAAGCGACAGCGACTGCGCGAGCGCGGCACGATGTCCTCGCAAGCTCGCGACGCTGGCTTCGTTGCCGTGATCACGGAGTTCCAAGAGCGCGAGACAACCGATCGCATCGGGCTGCAGAGCGTCGAACTCGAGGACGCGCGCACAGCGATCGTGCACGACGGCCGACCCCTCGAGCGAAAGAAGGCCGCGAAACGCTTCGGCCACGAATGCTTCGATCGTCTCGCTTCGCAGGCGCTCCTCGGTTGCGCGCCACACGGGTGCCTTCGTGATCAAATACGTCGCGAGTCCGCCAAGCGTCGGCAACAGGATCGCGAGCGCCGTGACGAGCGTCGCCCGCATCGGTTCTCGCCTTGCCCACTTGCGTGCTCGTCCGAGCGCGGTCGACGGCTTCGCGACGGTCGGTCGGCCGCTTCGGTAGGCGCGCAGATCGTCGGCCAACGCCTCCGCACTCTGGTAACGATGCACCGGATCTTTCTGGATCGCGCGCATCACGACTGCCGAGAGCTCGAGAGGAACACGCGGTGTTCTTCGGTGCGGCTCGATCGGATCGTGGCGCCTCACGGCGTCGAGGATCGCGGCATCGCTCGGTCCGTCGAACGCGCGCCGTCCTGTCAGCGCTTCGTAGAGTGTCGTCCCGAGGCTGAAGACGTCGCTACGTGCGTCGACGGGTTTTCCTTCGACTTGTTCGGGCGAGCTGTAGCCGGGAGTGCCGGCAAAGGCGCCACTGCGCGTGAGGGACGGTAGACTGTCCGACCGAGCGAGCCCGAAATCACTCAGGACCGGCGTACCATCCGCGCGCAGCAGGATGTTGGACGGCTTGACGTCGCGATGCACGATGCCTTCGTGATGCGCGATGTCGAGAGCATCGGCGACCTGGATTCCGATGTTCACGATGTCGTCGATAGCGAGTCGTTGGCTGCCCAGTGGCTGTCCATCGACGTATTCCATCGCGATGTAGTGCGTCCCATCGACGTCGCCGACTGCGATCACCTTGACGATGTTCGGATGATCGAGGCGACTGGCAGCCAACGCCTCGCGCTTGAAGCGCGCGATGGACGCCGCATCGCGTAGCGGATCCTCGGGAAGGAGCTTCAACGCGACGTCGCGGTCGAGCGACTTCTGGCGCGCGAGCCAGACGACTCCCATGCCGCCGCGACCGAGTTCGCGAACGAGGTCGAAGTCGCCGAAGCTCCTTCCATCGAGCTCGATCGAAGCGTCGGCGTCACCCGACAGCATCGGCTCGAGGAGATCCCGTAGGTCCGGGTGCGCGTCCAAGAGGTCTTGGGGCGCCGTACCGTCCGACCTGTGCTCGAGCCAGACCTGCACGGCGAGTTCGAGTCGCGACTTGGTCACTGCGGTTCGACCTCGCCAATCGATCGAAGCACTCGTGCCGCACGCCCGTCCTGGAGTTCGACGATCTTGTCGCGGAGTTTCGGCAACGCGCGAGCGAAGCGCATTTGCGCGGTCGAGACCGTGGTGTTCATACGTGCTGCGACTTCTTTGAACGGCAATTCGTCGATCGCGCGCAGGACGAGCACGCGACGGTCGTCCGGGTCGAGTAGTTCGAGCGCGAGCGCCATCCATGCTCGCGTTTCGTTCGTTTGTGCCGCTTCGCTCGGCCGGGTCACGGAACGCAGCGACGGATCGAGGACGATCGCGCTTCCCGTGGCAAGTCGTTCTTGTCGCTTCAAGTCACGCTTCTGGGCGCCATGCCACTTGATGCGATCGCGCAGGGTGTTCTCGACAATACGAGAAAGCAGCGCGCGGAAGCACGCTTCGTCCTCGACGACGAACTTCGGCCCGCTGCGCAGCGCATCGAGTGCCGCATCGTGAACGTAGTCTTGCGTGTCGCCGACGCGACGCAACAAGCCGCCGAGTCGACGCGAGACGTGGGCCCGGAGCCATGGCAACGTCGCGGTGAGGAGTTCGCCCAGCGCCGTGTTGTCGCCGTCGTTCCAGCGCTGCAGCAACTCCGCGACGTCCGTCGGTCTCTTCATGACCGCCCGATTGTAGTCGGGGGACAAGGGCAGGCTCCATCCAGGTCGAGCATGGGCTGGACCGTCGATGCGCCACGTGGCCTCGTCGAGGGGCATGTGAACCAGGAGTGCCATCGCCGCTCGTTCCACGCATTGCTGCCGTGGCCTCCGGTGACCCGTGTGCCGTATCAGCGGACGTTGACCGTCAAGGACTTGGGAGACAAGCCGATGAACGTCGTCGTTGCGGCATCGAACCAGAGCGCGGCGAAGTCGACATTCGAACTCTGGATCGGATTGAGCCAGCTTCCGCCGAGCATCGTGAATGTCGAGCCCTGCGGTGCCGTCGATTGCAAACCGACCGACCCGAAGAACACGCTTCCCTCGAGCATCAAGCCGACGTTGGTGCACACGTCCCAGTTGATCGGGAGCACGCCGAGAGGTGGGATCGGAATGCCCGGCGAGTTGCCGGAACAACTCCACACGAAGACGTACCCCGTTGTCGGAGTGACGGTTCGGCCGGTGATCTTGGCGCATATCGTGAGTTGATCCGGAATCTGAGCCGTGACGACGCGCTTCGACATCCCGATTCGGAAGCCTGGTGTCGTCTCCCATTTCGGAACGATGGAAACCGCGCTCCGATTGTTGTTCTCGTTGCTCTCGGCGACGGTATTGAACACGTCGGCGACGCCATGGACGTACCAGGTGCGCTCTGCGCAAACGTCCTCCGGGATCGTGACCTGGATCGAGATCGGCGTACTTCCATTGCCCACGATGGCCGGTGTCGGGACCGCGGCAAGGAGCCAATCCTTCGTCGCATCCTGCAAGTTCGGGTCGCTACTCAGGTAGAAGTACGTGCTGCTCGCGTTCGCCGATTGCGTTCCACGATTGCGGACGGTGGTCACGAGCGAAATGGTCTCCCCTCGTGTCGGGTCGAGCTTGCCGAGTGTGACAGCGTCGACCGTCAAGTCGGGAGGCGTCGGCGCCGGCGTCACGTTGATCGTGCCGAGTCGCGCTGCGTTGTCGCCTTCGAACCGCTCGCCGAGTGCATTCGTCCAATCGATGATTCCGCCGACGTGATAGGTTCCGGCGGGCATCGATGCAGGAACGGTGACCGTGAACTCGTAGTAAGCCTCGCCGTGTGCAGACCACGCACCGGTGAACTGAACGTCCGCGATTCTCGTATCCCCGGTCGAGATGATTTCGTTGGTGGACAGATACACGCCGAGCTTCGTCGAGGCTGCCTGGACGATCGTGTTGGACTGACTCTCGATGTAGATCGGGAAGCGGAACTGCGAGCCGGCCTGCACGGTCGTGCCGAACGGAATGCGCGTCGCTTGTCCGCTCGTGGTCGGTCGCCAGCACGTGGCCATCAGGTTGTAGGTCGTGCCAGAACCGAAGTACAGCGCGCGGCAGCCGTTCTTGTCGTCTGCATGCGGAAGTTCTCCGGACGCACCCGTGTGCGAGATCCAAGATCGTTCGTAGATCGGATTCATTGTCGCCAAGAGCCCGGGCGTATGGTCGAGTCCGATGGCGTGTCCGCATTCGTGTTGTGCGACGGAACGGAAGTTGTACGGAGTGTACGAACGAGTTGCACAAGGGTCGGTCAAGCCGTTCGTCCACGGGTAGTCGACACGTGAATTGAAGACGATGTCGGCCTCGACCATGCTGCCGCCGGAGTAGCGGTAATACGTGATTCCGAGCCAGCCCTGCGTCGGTTGGTTGGACCACATCCATGTGTTGATACCGTCGTTGTTGACGAACGCGCTCGTCGTGTTGCGACGATATCCAGGCGTGAATCCGGTCGAGCCTATGTCGCGCCAGTCGGAGAGCGAGTATTGCGCGTTGGCGTCCCAGACCGAGTTGGCCGGGAACGACGTCGTGTTGAGGTCGGCGATGTAGTGGAAGCCGTTCGCGAAGGGCCAGCGCGGTGCACCCGGATAGACCGTGTACGCGGCGAGCGTCGCGAGCGACAGGCTGAGGCCGAGAATGACGAGTTTCTTCGATGGAGTGTTCATCATGGTCTCCTCAGCGCACGTTCGCTGCCGCACGGAGCAATTCGGAAACGGTCATGCGAACACCGCGGTCCTCCGCCTTCGCGAGCACGATAGGGCTCGCGTCCTCGGTCACGGATCGCGCTGGCTGCACGATCGACGAAGTCGAAGGAGGCGATGCTGCATCGGAGCTCTTCGCGTTCGCTGTCTGCGGACTCGGGAGCTGTGGTACCGGCTTCTTCGCGAGGCTCTCGCGGGCCCGTGACTGCTTCGCCACGAGTTCGCGTTCGAAGGCGTCGACATCTTTGCGCGCTGGCACGAAGGTCGAGTCGACTCGTGTGATCTTCGGCGCGATCTGGGTATGTGCTGCGTGCTCAGTCGACGTTTCGTCCTCGCCACGGAAGACGAAGCGATCGTTCTTGATGCCGATCAGCTCGAGCCCTGCGTGGTTGCGCAGTACATCACGCCCGTTGACCTGCGTGATCTCGAAGAGACCTTGGTAGAAGCCGACGATCGGCGAGACGTGCTTTCCGTTGCCGCTCACGTGCAACAAATAGCGCTTGCCGACAGTGAGCCGCGGCATGTCCGCGATGCGAATCGTGTCACCACCGACCGTCCCGCCATCGAAGCGCAGCCGCAACGTCGCACCGCGGATCTTGCCTTTCTGTACCGTCAAGTTGGCGACGTCGACGTACGTGCGGATCGTGCCCTCGTCCCAGCGACACGTGGAGGCCGTCACCGTTCCGATCGCGATGAACTCCGACTCCCGAACGATGTCCGTATAGAACATCGGCGGCACGATCGTCGGTGCCGCAGAACGCACGGGAACGGGAGGGAGAGGGGGACTGAGCAAATTGGTGAGTGCCAGCAGGGGCACGGCAAGGATCGCTGCCATCGAGGCTCCTCGTGGTGTGGACGCCGGTGGCGACGTGCCGCCCGACGAACAAGGAGCGAAAAGCCGAGGGCGGGTACCACATCCGGAGATCGAAAATCTCCGGGTTGCGGGGAATGGCCTCGCCGACGCTCAGTCGCGACCGACCACCGTGACCGCGAGCGTCAGCGTGATGGCGCCATCAGGTCTCGCTGTCGACCGGTATGAACTTCGACGCATCCAGCGAGCCGGCAAACGCGACGCGGCGCGCATGAACGTATCGCCAGGTCAGGGTCGTGGAGGAATCTTCGCTTTGCGTGACGGAAGCCGCCCTGCACGCGCGCTTGGATGTCAGATTCGCGCGCCTGCCCCCTCTCATCCCTCGGAGAACTCTATGGACCCACGCAAGCTCTCGTCGTCCCTCGTCCTCTTCGTCCTAGTCTCGAGCCTGTCCGGCGCCGGATCGATCGCCCAGACCGCAGTTCGGGTGTGCCCATCCATGTCTCCGAATCCCGCCTACATGACCTCCTTGGGGGGAAAAGCCCTGATCTTCTACGGCTGGAACGAGACCACCGGAGGCGAGCCGTACATCTGGACGCGGGCGGGCGGCTGCCAGCTGCTCGGGGACTTCTTCCCCGGGCCGAGCGGCTCGGAGGCGCAGCAGTTCGGAACGGCGGCCGACCGCGCCTTCTTCCCGCTCACGCTCCCGGCAAAGGGCAGGCAGCTTGGCATCTATGACGGAAAGACCGTGTCGGTCTTCGACATCAATAAAAACGGAGCCGGTCTACCTGCGCAGTTCACGGCATGTGACAACCTCATGTTCTTCACCGCCTACTCATCGCTGAACGACATCGAGCTGTGGGTGGCGGAGCCCCGAGGATCGATCTTCCGCTTGGCGGACATCTACCCGGGGCCGTTCGGCTCGTTTCCGGAGAACCTGACCTGCTTCAAGGGTCGCTTGTATTTCAATGCCGTGGACCCGGTGGTTGGACGAGAGCTCTGGGTCTCGGACGGCACTGCCGCGGGTACCCGTCTTGTCAAAGACATTCGCAACCCTGGCGACTCGAGGCCGCATTCGCTGGCCCCGTGCACGACCGCCGCCGGCAAGGAGCTGCTGTTCATGTCCGCGAACACGGACCTGGGCTACGAGCTGTTCGTCTTTGATGGTTTGGACGTGACACTGGTCAAGGACATCCGACCCGGTGCGTCGGCCAGCAATCCGCAGCACACGGTCTCCTGCAACGGGCGCGTGTTCTTCTTCGCTGACGACGGCCAGAACGGCGTCGAGCCGTGGGTCTCGGATGGCACCGCTGCCGGCACGACCCTTCTCAGGGATATCAATCCCGGCACGGCCGGCAGCACTGGCGGTCCGATTGTCTGTTGCGGCGACAAGGTGTTCTTCCGGGCAACCGACGGCATTGCCGGCGTCGAGCTCTGGTGCAGCGATGGAACCGGGAGCGGCACCGTCATGGTCAAGGACATCCGCCCCGGTGCGGGGAACAGCCTGCCGAATTGGCTGACTGCGGTCGGCAACCTGCTCTACTTCACGGCCGACGATGGAACATACGGAACCGAGCTCTGGGTCAGTGATGGGACTCTCGCAGGTACCCGACTGGTCTCTGACATCAACCCTGGTGCGAGTTCTTCGTCGCCGTTTTCTCTCGCGGTGTGTGACGGCGAGCTGTTCATGAGCGCGAATCACGACACCTACGGCCGGGAGCTGTGGAAGATCGTGAGTCCGGGATCGATGGTCGAGGCGATCGGGCAGGGCTGCGGAGGAATCCGCCTGGAGGCGACTCCGGCGTCGATCGGCAACACTTTCGTTCTGACCGGAGCCTGCGCGCCGACTGGTACGATCAATCCGACACCGCCGCACGACGGCTACCTCGGCGTCACCTACCTGATGTTGTCGTCGCAGCCTGGCTTCCTCTTCCATGATCCCGCGCTCCTCTCCAACCGGTGCTGGTCGTGGTCGTTCCTGCTCACCGGCACCCTCCTCGTGGACGCAGTGACCCTGACCGAACGCTGGAGCCGCGGGCCGATGTCAATTCCGAACGTCCCTTCCCTCAAGGGCGCGCAGCTGCACTACCAGACGATGTACCTGGATCTGAAGACGATCCTGCCGCTACGCACGAGCAACGTCGTGCAGCTGACGATCGGCTGAGATGTCGACGCATACCGGAGTCATTCGAGCGTCATGCTCCGCCTGAGAATCCGGTCTCCGAACTCCGGCTCGGCGCTTCGCGCTGATGGACGCAGGAGAGTTCGACGGTGTGCTCGGGTTTCCGGCTCGCGTTCGAACCGGATCCTGACGGCGAGGGCACCGTGTCGACCGAGAGCCGCCGCCGGGACGTCGTGCACGGACGATTGCGAGAACGCATCACGATCGGGTCGCTCACGATGGTGGACGTGCCCGTGATCGCGGGTCGCGGCGCGACGTGGCTGCTCGGCGGTGCCTTCCTGAAAGACCACGTAACGACGTTCGACCAGGAGTCGCGTGCCGTGCGCTTTCGGCGTACATCGAACTGACGAGATCTCGTAAGCTGACGTCGTTCGACGGACATCGTCCCTCGGCGCGAACCTCGTTTCCGGAGCCGCGCGCACGCGACAAGACCGAATTCATGCAACAGGTCCCAGGCACCCGACTCGCGCACTACGACATCCAGGCCAAGATCGGTGCGGGCGGGATGGGGGACGTCTATCGCGCGTGGGACACGAGACTCGAACGTGCCGTCGCGATCAAGTTGTTGCCCGATCGGTTGTCGCGTCATGCCGAAGCCAAGCAGCGCTTCTTGCTCGAGGCACGCGCTGCGTCGGGACTCGAGCATCCGAATGTCTGCACGGTCTATGCCGTCGAAGAGTTGGACGACGGACGTCTGCTTCTCGCCATGGCGCTTCTCGAAGGAGAAACGCTGCGGCACCGACTCGACCGTGGCGTGATGAGCGTCAACGAAGCACTCGACGTGGCAATCCAGATCGCGGACGGACTGGCGGCCGCGCACGAGCACGGAGTGCTGCATCGCGACATCAAGCCGGCCAACATCGGCTTCGCCGCCGATGGGCGTGCGGTGATTCTAGACTTCGGGCTCGCCAAGATGCCCGACGTCGATCTCACGGCCGAAGGCACGACACTCGGCACCCTCGCGTACATGAGTCCCGAGCAGGCGAGGGGGAAGACCACGGATGCGCGTACCGACGTTTGGTCGCTCGGCGTCGTGCTGTACGAGATGCTCGCCGGGACGAGGCCGTTCGTCGGCGAACAACTCGCCGTGGTTCGTGCTGTGCTCGACGAGGATCCGGTTCCGCTCACGACGCACGTGCCGAACTTGTCGGCCGAACTCGACGGCATCGTGCAGCGCTGTCTCGCGAAGGATCGCGAAACACGCACTCCCACGGCCGCGGCGCTCGCCGAAGAGCTGCGCGCTTTTCGGGAGCCGCCACGAGTCGAAGGAACGAGTCGCAAGGCCCTGCTCGGTCTGGCCACGATTTCCGTCCTGGTGCTCGCCGCTACGGTCGCGTGGTTGTGGTCGACGCGAGCCCGAGAGCAGCACGTGCGCACCGAAGTCTTGCCGGAACTCGAACGCCTCGTCCCGTTGGTGCGCTACGACATGAGTGCTGCTCCTGGTTGGAAGGCCGTCGGTCTGCTGCACGAGGCTCGAGACGTGCTCGGAGACGATGCGCGGCTCGACGAACTACGACCACGCATCGTCTGCGAACTCGACCTGTCGTCCGAGCCCTCCGGTGCGCTCGTGCGTGCCAAAGCGTACGGCGACGACGGCGCGAGTTGGATCGAACTCGGTCGTACTCCGATTCCGAAGGCCGCGGTTCCTATGGGGATCTCCGAGGTCGAACTGGAGTTCGATGGGTGCAGCCCGGTGCGCGACATCCTGTGGGGGATGACGTACTTCAGCAGCGAGCGGCGTTTCGTGCTCGACCCGAAGGGTTCGATCCCCGAAGGGATGGTTCGCGTCGCCTGCGAGTCGTATCCCGTACAACTACCGGGCCTCGATCACCTCGAGACGGAACGCATGGTCGACTTCTTGTGTGATCGCCTCGAAGTCACCAACGCCGACTACAAGCGGTTCGTCGAGGAGGGCGCGTATCGCAAGCCTGAATTCTGGCGAGTCCCGTTCGTGTTCGAGGGGCGCACGCTCTCGTTTGCGGAGGCGATGCAACGCTTCGTCGATCGCACCAATCTTCCAGGACCGTCGACGTGGGAGAGCGGAAGCTACCCCGACGGCAAAGCGCAGCATCCCGTCGGCGGATTGTCCTGGTACGAGGCCGAGGCGTTCGCTCGATACGCGAAGAAAGAACTGCCGACGATCTTCCACTGGAGCATGGTCGCGTTCACGTTCGGCAGCTCGGAGATCATTCCGAAGTCCAACTTTGGGGACGGCACCGTCGAGGTCGGTTCGACTCGCGGTCACAATCGCTACGGCGCACAGGATATGGCCGGCAACGTGCGCGAGTGGTGCGTCAACGAAGTGTCGGGCACGAGTTCGCGCTTCATCCTCGGTGGTGGCTACAACGACAATCGCTACTCGTTCAACGACGCCTACGCCGCCGATGCGTTCGATCGTTCGCCGACCAACGGATTGCGTTGTGTGCGATTGACTACGGATGAACCCAATCGCGAGCGACTGACACGCGCGATCGAGACGCCGTTCCGAGACTTCACCAAGGAGAAGCCGGTCGACGATGCGACGTTTGCCGTGTATCTGCGTCAGTTCGATTACGATCGGACGCCTCTCCAAGCCGTCGTCGAGAACGAGACCGTGGACGAGCACGGTACGCGTCAAGTCGTGACGTTTGCGGCCGCCTACGGCGACGAACGCATGCGCGCTCTGCTGATGCTGCCGCGCATCGGCAAGAAGCCTTACCAGACCGTCGTCTACTTCCCGGGATCGAATGCGATTCACGCGAGTTCGAGCTCTGGGATCGACACGGGCAACTTCAAGGCGATCCTTGCCAGTGGTCGCGCGGTGATGCTACCGATCTACAAGGGGACGTACGAACGTGGTACCGAGCTCGCGTCCGACTATCCCGATGACACCATCTTCTACAAGGACCACGTCCTCTGGTGGGGCAAGGATCTGCGCCGGTCCGTCGACTATCTCGAAGAGCGCACCGACATCGATGCCGATCGTCTCGCGTACTTCGGCACCAGTTGGGGCGGTGCACTCGGCGGGATCATGCCCGCGATCGAAACTCGCTTGCGCTGCAACGTGCTCTACGTCGCGGGAATGTTGTTCCAGCGCTCCTTACCCGAAGTCGACCAGCTCCATTATGTGCCGCGCGTCCGCCAGCCGACGCTGATGCTCAATGGTGAGTTCGACTTCTTCTTCCCCGTCGAGACCTCGCAGAAGCCGATGTTCGAACTCCTCGGCACACCTGCAGAACACAAGCGATACGAGGTCTACCCCGGCGCGCATTCGATTCCGCGCAGCGAGGCGACGGCGCAGATGCTCGGCTGGCTCGACACGTATCTGGGCAAGGTCGAGTGAGGCGCGACACGACGGGCCGACCAGGCTCGCCGGAGCGCTCAGGCCGTTGCGGGTATCGAACGGACGCGGTCCATGCTGGATCGTCAGCGTGTTTTGCTCAGTCGGGCGACCCCTCGCGATGACCCTGCTCGTTCTGCCAGTATCGGAAGGACTGGAAGACCAACGCGCCGATCACGATCAAGGTCAGGAAGTACCACATTGTGCGTCCGGCAGACAGGAAGCCGATCGCTTGGGACGAACGCCCGAGGTAGATCAGTGCGCAGACTGTCGCCAATGCGGACGCGGCGAGTGGCAGCATGGCCGCGGTTCTGCGCGGGATCGCGAAGAAGCCCTGGCTCACGACGATGGGGACGGCCGCGGCCACCAAGGAACACACGAAGACGAGCACTCCTTCTGCAGAGCTGAATCCGTTCCAGCTCATGCCCGAGTCGAAGCCGCCCGGCATGCTGAGCGTTCCGGCGGCGTTGCCGATGGACACCGAAAACCAAGGCAAGAAACAACACAGCGCAGACGCAGCACCCAGGACGAGGACGAGCTTCTCACGCTGCGTCATCGCGCGCGGCATGGATTTGGAACTCTCGGGACCGCGGCTTTCGATATCTCCCATGGGCTCTCCTGCGCCGCATCGTTGTTGGCGATCACGACCAGCGCGATGGAGACGCTAGCACAGATGCCTTACGTCCGTGCAACGACTATTCGTCTGCCTCTGCAGAGCGGGTGTATCGCCCGCGAACGGTCCCTGCGCGGGAGACGACTCCTCAGCGCGGCACGAAGCGGAACGAATCGAAGCTCGCCTGCACCGAGTTCGGCTTGGTCCAAGAGAACACGTTCAACCCGACCTGCAGCGTCGCCGGCAGCTCCCCGCCGGACACGCTCGCGGAGACGAGGTGCGGATCGCCGCTGACGTCAATTCAGCCTCGAGCTGAAACTTGTTTTGCAGAGGTGCATGACGCCGATCACGAGTCCGCACACTGCGAGGATGATGCCGTACTCGCTCAGCATCGCCTGAACGTCGGGATACTTCACCGAGTAGGCTTTCGTGAACGGCAATGCACGCTCGGCCATGAAGTGAAAGCGGCAGTTCATCTCCGATGCCGGGATGCGCATCGGAGGCACGAGGGACACGAAGAGGATGCCGATCAGGCCGAGGAGGCCGACGATCGTGGTGAAGCGACTTCTCATGGTCTCGACTCCAATACGGAATGCGGTGTCCCTCGCGTGAGAAGGTCACGAATGTCGTTCAGGGCTTGGTGTGAGCGGTAGCGCAGAATGCTGTGTTCGATGACGAAGCGCGTCATCAGCGGGCCGAAAGTAGCAGACATGACCCACGCCCAGTTGCCGTGCGCGTAGAGCCACCACGTTCCGTAGAGCGTTCCGCCGATGCCTCCCCAGAACATGAGCTGGAGCAGCAGAGGTGCCATCAGGGTGCGGAACAGCAAGAAGTCGACGACGTGCTTCATGGTCATCCTCGTGAAGTTCACGGTTCAAGGACGCTGCGGTCAGTTCCAAGGATCGAAGACTTCGAGTCGGCCATCGAAGTGACGCAACACGAAGCGGTGGGGCAGGCCGATCGGCAGGTGCTTTTGCCAGGTGTTTTCGCTCGCGGTGTTCGCGTCGATGCGTACGGTGTCGACGAGGTGCCACTGTGCAGTCGCGCCTGTCGGTTGCAGCATCAGCTCGAGCCGCACGTGCGCCTTCTCGATGTGAAAACGATCGAGAACCGAGCGAAGCGGGATCTCGCGCGATATGCGATCCTCGAGCCACTCCCCATGCGACTCGTGGATCGAGGACGATGCCGCCGCGATGCGTGTGCATCGACTGACGCGACCGTCTCGTCGGAGGATCCACGCGACACGCCAATCGCGAGGTGCGGCGATCAACTCGAGTCCGCTCGCATCGATTCGATAGCCGAAGGATCCGGTATCCGCGAAATCGAGACTCTCGACGGTTTGTCCGGTCGCTAAGGATCCATTCGCTCGTTCGAGCACGACTCTGTTCTCGCGATCAACGCCGAGCTCTCGGATACGGATGCGATGCGGAGCGTTGCCTTTCCCGCGGACGAACTCGATCGGTTCGTGCGTCAGGCGATCTCCGAACGCGACGCCCGATTCGAAGACTTCGCCGTCGTCCATCAAGACCCACAGTTCGTAGTCCTTGGCTTCGAACTCGCCCCAACCGATCCTCGCGATGCCGTCCTCGATCGGCATGGAGAGGCTGGACGTTGGTTCGCGCAGAACCCATCGCCCCGACACTTTGGTCGGCTGCATCGAGCCCGGGTCGAGCACGCGAACCGTGAGGGTGCGCTGAGGCGGACCGGCTCGGAGCACGATCCGTCCCGGTGCCGTCACGAGGTGGTCCGCTTGCTCGAAGACGAAGGAGAGGGCAGAAGCCGAGATTCGGTACTCGGCGCCTTCGAGGACTTCGAGTTCGAGGTCGTGGGGCCCTACGGCTTCGAGTTCTGCACCGCTGCGGATCACGACGGCCTGCCCGTGTGTGCTCGGCGCACTCGGGCGACCGAAGACGCGTTCGGGATCGCCCTCGGTCGTCCAGGCGGGGTCGAGGTGGACGCGCCAGGGTTCGTCGATCGCGGCGCCGACACACGCGACACTCAGCGTCGAGAATGCAGGAAGCGTGAACGCGCGCGCCGAGTCGTCACTCCGGATGTCGAAGCCGATACGGTCATCGTTTCTCGCGATGATCCACAAGGTGCCCTGCGACGACGTCTCGGTTCGATCGAATTCGAGCGTGCCTCGTGGGTTCGTGAACTGCGAATCGCCAGGCGGTGTGATCGTCAGAGCTTCTTCGCGACTCTTCGGCAAGCGGGCGTTCCATGTGATCCAGTAGCGAAGTCCCGCGGCTGGACTGCCGTCCGCGTTCTGCACCGTCCAGTTATCGCTGTCGTGGCTTGCATGCTCAACAGCCTCGGTGCGCACACTCGTCGTTGCCGTTGTTGCTGGCTGTGTTGCTCGCTCGCGATCCTGTGCTTTCGCGTTCTCTCTCGAAGTCAGGGGCGTGCTGGGCAAGAGTCGAGGTTCGTCATTGGCGCTCCACACCGTGACGGCCACGAAGAGCGAGGCCGCGAACAGTGGCAACGCCAAAGCCGTCGTCAGCAAGGTCTTGTTCATCATCACTCCAAGGATCATCACGCTGCCGCTCGTTGCGCTCAGAGCGCGTCCGGGATGCGCCAGCGGGATCAGGCTCAGCTTCCACGCCGAGCGATCACCGTCGAACTCGGCATCCAGGTCGGTGCGCAACAGGTCGAGTGCGCGCTTCAGTCTCGTGCGTACGGTCGCGCTCGGAATCCCGAGTCGAGCGGCGATCTGCTTCGGCTCCAGACCTTCGAAGTAGCGCAGCAGGATGGTGCCGCGATACGGCTCCGGCAGCGCGACGGCACATCGAACGACGTGCGCGCGCGTGGCTTCGCGATCGAGGATCTCTGTGGTCGACGGCACGGCTTCGGGTCGTGCCACGGTCTCCTCTCGCCGGCGAGCGGCTCGCCGTTGGGCCTTGCGATTGAGTGCGAGATTGCGCACGACCGTCGCGAGCCAGCCTTTTAGCGCGCCAGCCTCGCGTGGCGGCTGCTCTACGGCCTTCAGCCAGGCTTGTTGCACGACATCATCGATGTCGTTGTCATCGAGCAGCAGAGTCCGCGCGAGACCGCGCAAGAACGCTTCGTGCGACAGCAGGGTTTCGACAGCGGGCTGTGTGCGCGAGGCGACCATCGTGAATCAAGACAGTGTGGCCCGAGTCGGCGTTTCGCGAGTTGGTGAGAAAATCTCGAGAAGTGGTCTCGTCGTTTTGGAAGCGTCTGGCTCCGTGAGGATGTTGCCGAGGATGTGCCAGGCCGTCGATTCTCAGTCCCGTCGCACCCAAATCGCCAAGACCGCCAGGACGGAGCCGATGAGCAGCAGCGCGACGAAGGCTGGAAGGAGCAGCGACACGATGCCGGCGAGGAACAATGCCGCTCCGCCGATCCAGTGCGCACGCCACTGCGCGTGCACGATCCGACCGAGATACAACCCTTGCGCCGTGAGGAAGACGATCGGGCCTCCTCCGAGCAAGAGGCTCAGAGCGAGCGAACCGCGATCGTGTGGATGCAGGATGACCTTCTCGCTGCCTACGGCGACCGCGATGAGTCCGGTGACCATCCCGAAGACGGCGACGACGGCGTGGCGGCTGACGTGGACGGGATCCTCCGTGCCTTCGACGTGTTCCGATACGAGATCACGCGAGCGGCCGAACGTCAGGGACCACAGTGCGACGGTTGCAATCATCGAGGCCGTACCGGTGAGCACCGTCATCGTGTCGACCGCGCGCTCCGATAGTGCGATCCCCGAGGTCAGAATCGTCTCTCCGAGCGCGATGATGAGAAACAGTCGACAGCGTTCGAGCATGTGCTCGGCATCGAACTCGAACTCTGCGGAGCGCAGTCGCCGCGGTCCGATCGGATGGGCGAGCCAGGTCCCGATGAAGTCGACGACTGCTGCCGTGGACCACCAGAGGAGACGCGTGTCCGCATCCGCCGCCGCTCCGAGGATCCACAAGGGAGCGGTCGCCGAGAGCCACAGCAGCACGCGAACGAAATGCCCGCGATAGAGCCGGTCGGGTGCGAACACGATGGTCCACATCGTGCGTCCCAACTGGATCGCGAGGAACGGAATCGCGAACGCCCACCCCGAATGCGCGAAGGCGGCAGGGATCGAGGCGTTCATGAACAGTCCGACCCACATCACGGACAAGACCATCCACAGCGTCGGCAGATCCGTCGCGCATGTGATCGTCGCGGCCCAACTCGTGTAGGCCCAGACCGTGACCACGGCGAGAAGCAGCGTCCCTGTCTCGAGCGCCCCGTGCCAATCGAGATGGGCAAGGAGGTGATGGGAGAGTTGCGAGACCGCGAACGCGAAAACGACGTCGAAGAAAAGCTCCAACGGCGTGACCTCGTATCGCGGTGCAGAGGCAGCGGAGGTCTTGGTCATGAACGGCTGCCTTGATGCGAAACCGAATATTGAGTTGCGAACTCGGAGGAACCGCTCCGAGGAACGCGATCGTAGCCGATGCCCCACGTCATCATCGGACTCTCTCGCGTTGAAGCACATCGCAATCAACGAAGCGCTCGATGGAAACCCGTCGACTGGATGGAGCCCGTGCCGGACGGTGGGTACTTCGCACGTGATGTCGACAAGGACTGACGACCAAGCATGAAGGGCACCGTTCTCAAGAAGCGCCGACGGGCGACATGCTCGCGAGTCTGCTCACGACGTCGGACGTGCTCGGGACGGGGTGGTTCGCCGCCGATGCCGCACACGTCAAGCCGGGATCGACCATAGTCGTCGTCGGCGATGGTGCCGTCGGGCTACTCGGAGTGTTGTCGGCCAAGCAAATGGGAGCCGAGCGCATCATCTCGATGAGCCGCCATGAAGCGCGGCAAGAGCTTGCTCGCGCATTCGGTGCGACCGACATCGTCGCCGAACGGGGGGATGACGGCGTTGCACGGATCCGCGACATGACGAAGGGCATCGGCGCCGACTCGGTCCTCGAGTGCGTCGGCACGAACGAATCGATGATGCAAGCGATCCGTTCCACGCGCCCCGGTGGCCACGTGTCGTTCGTCGGTGTGCCGCACGGCGTGGAGTTGGCGGGAGAAGAGCTGTTCTTCTCGCACGTGCACCTGCACGGCGGGCCAGCACCGGTACGTCGGTATCTGCCAAGGTTGATCCAGCTCGTCTTCGACGGCGCGATCGATCCTGGCAAGGTCTTCGACCTGACGCTTCCGCTCGAGCAGGTTGCCGAAGGCTATCGAGCGATGGACGAGCGTCGCGCGATCAAGGCGTTGTTGCAGCCGTAGCCGCGATCGGCTCGTCGGTGCGCGTCGTCCAATCAGTAGATGCGGAACACGACGAGCGACGACACGATGTCGTTCCAGGATCCGAGCGAGCCGAGGGAGCCCGTGACCGTCAACGGGCCGCCGTTGAAGCCTGCGTGATAGAACAAGTAGGCGATATAGCCGGGTTGCACGGTGATCGAGGACAACGTGTCGTTGCCGATCGTGTTGACAAGAGTGTTCACGTCGTAGACGCCGATATCCAATGCGACGGACGGTCCGCTGAAGCCGCTGTGCTGGAACAGTCGCACGCCGCCCTGGTTCACCGGTTCGATGATCAGAGACGATGTCTGGTCGTTCATCGCTCCGAGCGTCGATGTCGAAGACGTGATCGCCATGCCCTCCGATCGGAAACGATCGTGCTGGAACAACCGGACGCGGAAACCCGGACTGACGGTCACGGAAGAGAGCGCGTCGTTGCCAATGCTGTGTTGCAGGAGACTGACGTCGTAGCGACCCACGGGAAGGGCGATGGAGTGACCTTGGAAGCCCGCGTGGGTGTGCAAGATGGCTACGGATTCGGTGGGACGCAGCGTGTGGTCGAGACGCAGTGTCCAATCACCCAGGATGCTCCAGAAATACGTTCTGTCGTAGTTCGCGCACCCGAGGGTGCCGTCCAAGCTGTCTCGTCTCGCGTATTCTTTCAGCGTGTCCCCGAAGCGTCCGTTCGCTGCACCGAACGCGCCCGCGAAACCCGACGGCACATCGTTGAACTCTTTCGCACGTGCCAGCACGGCCAGTCCATTCGCATAGAACAGCACGTTCTCGGTCAACTGCACATGTCCGGCATACGCGCTGTGCGAGTAGGGCACGTTGACGGACGGAGTCGTGCTGAGTGTGGACTTCCGAGGTTGCGTGACGTCGTTCGCATTGCAACCGACGTGCAAGTAGAAGGTCGGGCCGCTCGCTGCGAGCTTCTTGTTGGTCCACAGTGTGCGCAACAGTGGAAAGCCGAGTCGCTCACGCGTGGTGTTGTCATCGTAGGTCGGCACGTATTGCGCGCCACTGAGCTTCCAATGCCAATAGCATCCTCCGGTCACGGCATCCAACTCGGTCATGGCATACGTGCCGAAGATCTGACTTTCGTTCCAGGCCGAGTGTGCCGCGATCGTCTTGACGACGGCGGGCGTTGCAAGGAAGCGAACCAAGTCGGGGACGGTAGCGTCGTCGAAGTCGACGACCGGACCCAACGCGACGCGCCCGTCTGCGAGATGGCTCTTGTCGTTAGAGCGCTTCGATCGGAGGCGAGCCGTGCGTTGTCCGGATGCTTTTCGTGCGCCGACACGATGAGCGAGGTTGCGGTCCAGATATTCGATCAGAAGCCTGCGCTCCATCGCGGGGTCACGCACATACGCGTTGTCGGGCGATGTCGTCGACGCCACGGTCTTCGGACGACCCTGGGTGTCGAGATGGAGCGGGTTCTGCACGACACCGACGTGTCGTGGGTTGATTCGCGAGATCATGATGTCGGGTCGCGCGATCGGGTTCGGTGCATACCGATCCAGTCCGCCTACCTCCGGCCTTAGTGGGGCAGGGTTCGCCGTCACGGCCAAACTGCTTCCCACTGGACCATACGCTGCGTTCGCGTCGTCGATGTAGAAGCAGTCCTGATAGGTCGGTTGGCTGCGCTCGAACGTCGAGCAGATCAGCATCTGCCCCGGTTGTGGCCAGTTCGACGGGGAGTTCGCGTTCGGGATTGCGACGAGACTCTCTGTCTGGAACGCGTTGCGGTGATAGAGCTGACTCCAGTTCCCATCGAGATCGGAGAGCACGATGTCGCTGCGCGATGCGATGAGTTCCGGGACGATGCGGAGCCACGAGGTATTGCTGTAGGTGGCTCCGCGGATTTGGATCGATCCGCTCTGTCGCCAGACCCATCGGCGCACCAACATCGCCTCGGGGAAGGAGCCGATCAGCACGGCACCCTGAAATGCTGGCGCTCGTGCGCGCACTTGGAGGAACACGTCGCGCATCGCGAGGAGCGTCAGACCGTCCTGGTGCTGACTCCCCGCATACACGTCGGCGTCGACGAAGTACGGCACGAAGCCGTCGCGTTCGAGATGTCGACGGTAGTCGCGGAGACGATCGGTGAGATCACCGACCGAGAACGTCCCGGCGATCGAGTTCATCAAGCGATGTTCGATCAGTACGAGCAGGAGGCGCGTCGTCGATCCAGGCACGAGCGTTGGTCTGGTCTCGAACGCGACCGGAGCGAGGCTGTTGATCTCGCGGATGCCGTCGCGGTCTCGGTCATAGCCGTTGAAGCCCGAGAGGATCGTGCGCAGGTCTTGTCCCGCTTGCGGAACAGGCGCGCAGGCCGGGCTGGCCACAGGGGGAGGGCTTGCCGGCAAGGGGAGTGAGATTCCGATCGCGAGGGCGGCAAAGAGGAAGGGCGCAGAGCGCCGAATCGTGGGGGGCGTCAGCTCGGCTGCGCGCGTCGCGGTAGCGAGTGTGCGAGGATTGAGGGTGCGCGGGGTGATTCGGTGCGAGGTCGAGCCGTTCATGGTGTTTCTCCGTGTGTTCAGGGGAACGGGTTTCGTTCTGCACCGGTGAAGGTCGACGGCTCGCGATCCGTTACAGGCCAAGTCACTTCTTTGGTCGTGGGGTGCCTACAACCCATCGCGAGGCTACGCTCGTTCTTCCTCGGTTGGTTCTGCGCATCGTGGACATACGAGAAGGCACCGCACGAACGAGCGCAGAGCGAGGCGGAGTCGCGGCCCGTCGCGGACCTCGTGCGAGCGGAGCCTGCCACGCAACATGTCGAGGACGCGGCGGACGTTCGTGTCGAAAAGCCGATCACACCTGCGAGTGATGAGCGGGCACAGCCGACGACGACGCCGGACGCTGCGCCAAAGCCGACAGGCATTCGCAAGTCCATTCTTGGACACTTGTGGCGCGCCGGAATGAAGGTCCGGTTGGACGCGACCCTGCCAGCTGAGAAGTGGGACGAACTCGACCGCGAGCTGGATCGGTTGTGGGCGATCCACGAAGACCTGCAGCGGCGTCGCAACGAGATGGCCTTCGCGTATTTCCGGTGATGGTCTCGATCGCGGCGATCGCGGCGAGACGAAGCGAAGTATCGAGTTCGTGGCATTCCTCGCACGCAGGCATCGGTCCGTGTAGGACGACCCCATGAAGCCCAAGAACACGATCTGCCTCTGGTTCGACAAGGACGCGCTCGACGCTGCTCGCTTCTACGCCGCGACCTTTCCCGACAGCGAAGTCACTGGCGTGCACGAAGCGCCGAGCGACTACCCGAACGGAAAGAAGGGCGACGTCCTGACGGTGGAGTTCACGGTGTGCGGTGTGCCTTGTCTCGGGCTCAACGGTGGACCCGCGTTCGCGCATACCGAGGCGTTCTCGTTCCAGATCTCGACGGACGATCAAGAAGAGACGGACCGCTACTGGAATGCGATCGTCGACAACGGTGGCCAAGAGAGTCAGTGCGGCTGGTGCAAGGATCGCTGGGGACTGTCGTGGCAGATCACGCCTCGCGTCTTGATGGACGCTTTATCAGCTGGCGGCGACGAATCGAAGCGTGCGTTCGAAGCGATGATGACGATGCAGAAGATCGACGTCGCCGCGATCGAAGCCGCGCGTCGCGGGTGAGGACTCCCGTCTGTGGCAACGATGGATCCAGAACCGATCGAGCTCGGCGACTGCCGTCTGGTACTCGCCACCGAAGCGCACGCACCAGGACTCTTCGGATTGCTCAATGACGAGGCCGTCGCTCCCTGGCTTGGTGGGACACGTTCGCTCGAGGCGGTCGTCGCTGCAATCCTTGCCGAGCGGGAGCACTTCGAGGTGCATGGCTTCGCGCCGTGGGTCGTGCTGGACGACGCGACGGATCAGGTCGTCGGACGCGGCGGCCTGAGGTGGATCGAGTTGCTCGGGAATCGGGAGGTCGAGCTCTTCTACGCGGTCGCACCGTCACGCTGGGGACGAGGCCTCGCAACGAGCCTCAGTCACGTCGCGCTGCACGTCGGGTTCGAGTCTGTCGGCCTCGAGTCGATCGTCGCGTTCACGACGGAGCCGAACCTCGCGTCCCAACGCGTGCAGGCGAAGCTCGGAATGGTGCACGAAGGATCCTTCGAGCGTGCGGGGCTTCCGCACGTCCTCACGAGGATCACGCGCGATCAGTACCGTGCCACGTCTGCGTGACGCGCGGACTCACTCGCCGATCCACTCCCGAGCAGCGTCGATATCGCCGAGGTCGAAGTAGCGAATCGTCGCCGTCGTGAAGGGCTTGCAGAACATCGCCATGCCCTTTTCCCACTTCTTGTCGCCGACCATCGCGAGTCGCTCGATGTCCTTGAAGTGCTTCACGTCGAACTTGATGTCTTCCCACATCGCGCCGGCGGTCCAGCCGCGGAAGTCGCGCATGATGAACAACACGCGGATCTTTCCGTGCTTCTCGATGCTAGCTTCGGCAAGCGGAACGAAGCGGTCGTAGTCCGCCTTCTCGAGCTTCCCGGTGATGTCGACTTCGATGAGGTTCGTATCGACCGATTCGCAAACCGTGAGTGTCATGAGGTCCTCCTGGTTGCAGGCGCCCGTGCGGCGAACTCCGTCGCACGCGACGCCGCCGAACACGAACAAGATGGTGCGAAGCTCCCGCGATCCCAACAGGTCATGAACACAAGAATCGAAGCGGGCCGAGTCGCGGTGGCGAGGTAGCACCAAAAAACGGACCAGGGTGCAAGCGGCAGGCACGCGTGCGAGGCGAGCGACAAAATGCCGGAGCCGAGCTCGAGAAGGAGTCGTTACGTTGCGCTGGCCACGCGCGCATCATGACGATTCACGATGCGTTATTCTGCAGTGTAAGTGTCTCACACAGGGAAGGAGTGCAATTTCACCGCGGGCGTGCGCCGATGGGCGTATTGACGCTCGGATTCGCGCGTCGTAATCCAATGGACGTGTACGACAACATTCTGACTGTCGTGGGTGCGTCCCTGGTTCTGTCCGCGACGCCTCTCTTTGCGCAAACGCCGGTCATCGACCTGACGGCTGCCCCGGGCACCGTCCAAGTCGCGCCTGGCGTGCAAGTCCACGGTTGGTTCTACAACGGAACGCTTCCTGGCCCGACGCTGCGCGTCACCGAAGGACAAACGTTGCGTGTGCGCTTCCACAACCGTCTGCCCGATCCGAGCACCGTGCACTGGCATGGCCAGCCGGTTCGGCTCGGGATGGATGGTGTGCCGGGCATCTCGCGTCCTGCGGTGGCTCCGGGGCAGGAGTTCCTCTACGAACTCGATGGCCTCGTCCCGGGCACGTACTGGTTTCATCCGCATGTGCACGGCACGCAGGTCGATGCGGGGCTGCACGGCGTACTCATTGTCGACCCTGCGAAGTCCTCGAACGATCCGCCCTTCGACGTCGAGCAAACCATCGTGCTCGATGACTGGCGCAATCCGCTCGGCGGTTCGTTCACAGGGCATTTGGCAAATGGTCGTAGCAGCGCCGGGCAGACACCGATTTCGGTGAAGAGCGGTCAACGTTTGCGTCTGCGCATCGTCAATGCCTCCGCGGTGTCGAACTACGTGTTCGCTCTCGACGGGCATCCGATGACCGTGACGCATGCCGACGGCAATCGCGTGCGGCCCGTGGTCGTGCAAGCGATTCCGATCGGCATCGGCGAGCGTTACGACGTGATCGTCGACTGCAACAACCCCGGCACGTGGAGCTTCGCGGTGTCGTCGATCGACAACCGCACCCAAACGCTCGTGCGCGCGGTCGTGCAGTACGTGGGCCAGAATCAGCCGATCCCGCCCGAGACGTTCGTGCCGACGAATCTGTCGAGCGGAACGCTGCTGTCGTACGCGCAGCTCGCCGCGTTCCACACCGTCCAACCGATCACGCCGGCACCGGATCGCAGTTACGTGGCGACGCTAGCCATGCGCGGCGGGCGCAACGGCATGGAGTTCACGATCAACGGGCAGGCCTGGCCCAACGTCACGCCCTTCGCCGTGTCGGCCAACGATCAAGTCGAGCTGACGATGACGAACACCCCGATGATGATGCCGATGTATCACCCGATGCACGTGCACGGACACTTCTTCCGGCTCATTGGAACCGCTGGCGGGACGACGGCGCCGCCGGTCAAGGACACGGTGCTCGTAAGGCCCGGTGGTCAGGTCGGCTCGTCGGTGCGAGTGCAGATGCTCATGGACAACCCTGGGAGCTGGCTCTTCCACTGCCACGATGTCGAACACATGGCGCAGGGGATGATGACGCGCTTCGACTATGGCGGTGATGCCGACGCGGACGGCTTGGCGAACGCGGTCGACATGGAACCGACGCTCGCCTCGCCGGTGCTCACGATCTCGGACCAAGCTTCGGCGTTCGCGCTCGGAGCGACGGGGCAGATCGACGTGCAGTGGACGCCGGGACAGCCAATCGTCCTCTTCGCCGGGGGGAACGAGTTCCAGGTGCCGCTGCGTTTGCCGCCCTTCGGCACGCTCGTGCTGGACCTCGGTTCGTCCGTGTACTTCGGCGGTACGGTGGCGTCGAGCCAGGGCACGGCGGGTATTCCGTACGCGATCCCGCAGCTGCCGCACCTGGTCGGTGTGCGGCTCGGCTTCCAGGGGATCGGAGCCACGACGCTCACCGGTGGGCTCCGGCTGTCGACCTTTCAGGCGCTGACTGTCCGATAGCGACGCGCGTCAGGTTCGCGAGCGTGCGAGAGAACGTCCAAGGACGATTTTCTCGGAGCGCAGCAGGGCTCGAGGCGTAGGATGCGGGTCGCTGTTGCCGTCCTTCCGGTCGGCGCGGAGTCCGCACATGACTGGTTTCCGCAAGTTCTTGGCCCTCGTTTGCTGCGCGCTGCTGCTCATTGGCGGCTTTGCGATTGGGGCCAAGACCTGCAACGAGGGCCATGTCGGCGGTGTCGCTGCTGCAGATTCTTCGTGTTGCGGGACGGATTGCGGCTGCTGTCGCGAAGGTGGGGGCGGGTGCGATGTCGCTTGCTCCTGCTCGGTCGATCCGGACGTTCCGATCGAACCCGAAGCTGCTCTCGTCGTGCATCGTTCGAGTCCGATGGTGGCTGCCGAGGCTGAAGACACGGAGCCGCGAGCCCGTTCCCAGCCCCGCTCGAGGCGGGAACCGTCGTTTCCGAGCAGGGTCGTTGCACAGCGGTTCGTGCTCTGCCCAACGCGCTCTCTTCAAGTCGTGCATTCGGTCTGGCGTTTGTAGCGAGACTCGGTGGGACCGTTCTGTACCCACCACGAGAAGAGTGATCCCTGAGTGCACGCGGATGCCGCCAGGGTCTTCCGTTTTTCGATTCTCGAGCCCGAACCTTCCGATGAGTGCATTCCCTGTTGGCGCGAGGCGCCAGCGGCGGAGACTCGTGGCGACGGTGGTTTCCGTCGTGCTTGGCGGCTGCACGCCGTTCTACGAGCTTTCGCCCGACGTGAGGCAACGAATCGCTGCCGAGAGCGATGGCCTGTCCCCGAAGATCTCGGACCAAGACGCGGTGCGTCGGGTTTCGGAACGTGCCGTGCACGGCGAACTCCGCGACCCGGATCCGATTCCAGTTCGAGACGACGTCGATCTCACGGATTACGTGCGCTGGGCGCTGCAGCGCAATCCGCGGCTACAGGCCCGAATCCGTGATATCGAGGCGCTCGGCATGCGCGTGCCACAAGTCTCGTCGCTAGCCGATCCGATGCTCTCGTTGATTCCGCCGACGGGAGACCTCGTGCAGACGGCCGGCGGCGAGATGCAGGGGGCGGTCGGCGCGAGTCTGGGCATTCCGTGGCCTGGCAAGCTCGAGACTCTTGGCAAGGTTGCCGAACAGGTCGTTCGCATCGCGATCTCCAATCTCGACACCGAGCGCCTTCGAGTCGTCGCCGATGTCAAGCAGGCCTACTTCGACCTGTATCGCGCGCGCGTCTCGATCGACGTGTCTGGAGCACTCGAAGATCTGCTGAAGCGCGTGCGCGACAGTGCGCAGTCGCGAATCACGACCGGACGCACGAGCCAGCAGGACCTGCTGCGAACGGAGGTCGAACTCTACGCGCTGACGAATACGCGTCTCGACTACGAGCAAGAACTGAGTACGGCCAAGGCACGACTCAATGTCCTGATGGATCGAGCGGTCGATGCGCCCTTGCCGACGCCTGGACCGCTCGAAGCGGTGCCCTTGCAATGGCGACTCTTGTCGCTGTTGCAGCGCGCCGACGAGTTCGGGCCGCAGTTGGCCGCATTGCGGCAACGCATCGAAGCGGATCTTCTCCGCGTCGATTCCGCAGAGTTGGCGTACTACCCCGACCTCAGTCTCGGAGGTCTGTTCACGTTCATCGCGAGCGGCGGGCGCAGCCCCGTCGCCAACGGAAGCGATGTCTGGAACCTCAATCTCGGCGTCTCGCTCCCGATCTTTCGCGGGAAGCTCGATGCCGGTGTTCTGCAACGCAACGCGGAAGCGCTCGCGAGCGTGTTGCGCTACCGAGACGGGCGCAATCGAGTGGCCCTGGCCCTGCAGCGTCAACTGGCCCGTGTCGATGCCGACTATCGCAAGGCAGTGTTGCTGCGTGACGGGATCTTGCCGCGTGCCGATCAGGCGGTGCGCGTTGCCCAGACCGGCTACGACGCCGGGACCGTCGAGTTCGCCACGCTGCTCGCCGCGTGGCGCAGATTGTTCGAACTCACGCTCGACTATCACCGAGCGCTCGCTGCCCTCGAGCACGGAGTCAGCGAAGTCGAATTCCTCGCTGGCGGTGACCTGCCGCGGCAAGAGCCAGAACAGCAGCAAACAAGGCAGCCGGTACAGCAAGAGGTCGAAAAATGACGACGTCGACGCCTTCCTCATCGAGCACAGAGTCCGCACGCCGTCGACCGCCGAACGCGTGGCGAACGTTGTCCATCGTCCTCGTGCTATGCGTCGCCGGGGCAGCCCTGCTCTTCGTCGGCGACCGGTACGGCGCCCGCATCGGATCCTTCGTCCAAGAGCTCTGGACCGACATCTTCGGCGGCAAGTCGGAGACGACCAAAGCTCGAGAAGGATCCGCCCTCTACACGTGCGGCATGCATCCGTGGGTGATCTTGCCCCAGCCGGGGCTTTGTCCGATCTGCCACATGGATCTGACGCCGCTCGATCCATCGAAGTTCAGCGGAGAGATCTCGATCGATCCCGTCATCGCGCAGAACATCGGTGTCCGAACACGGCTCGTGGAGCGCGGTCCGCTGATCAGCACCGTTCGGACCGTTGGCAAAGTCGACTATGACGAGACCTCGCTGCACGACGTCAACCTCCGCGTGTCGGGTTGGATCGAAAGTCTGCACGTCGACTTCCTCGGTGCTCGAGTCGAAGCGGGACAACCGCTCTTCGAACTCGACTCGCCCGAACTGTACCAAGCGCAACGCGACTACCTCCTCGCACTCGATCAGGAGAAGCAACCCGCAGTCCCTTTCGTCCCACGCATCCAGTCCGACGCCGTGTCGACGGCGGATGCCGTGAGAGCGCGACTCGTCTATTTCGGAATCGACGATCCGCAGATCGACAAGCTCGAGCGCGAGCGCAAGGCGAGCAAAACGATGACCATCAAGAGCCCGGCGCCGGGCACGGTCGTCGAAAAGATGGCCGTCGATGGCATGCGAGTCGATCCCGGCATGCGCATGTACCGCATCGCCAATCTCGCCAAGGTCTGGGTCACCGCGACGGTCTACGAGTATCAGCTTCCGTTCGTCGAGCTCGGTCAAGAGGCGACCGTGCGGTTGTCCTACGTGCCTGGCGAGGACTTCCAAGGCCGCGTCGCGTACGTGTATCCGTGGACCGACGAGAAGACGCGCGAAGTGCGCGTCCGCCTCGAGTTCGACAACGACAAGGGACTGCTCAAGCCGGGCATGTTCGTCAATGTCGAGTTGCGTCGCACGTTGGCTGCCGAGAGAACTCTCGTCGATCGCTCGGCGGTCATCGACACGGGTGAACGGCAGGTCGCGATCGTGAGTCTCGGCAACGGGCGCTTCGAGCCACGGGACGTGCGCGTCGGCATCGAGACCGACGCGGGCAAGGTCGAAGTCCTCGACGGACTCGTGCCAGGCGAACGCGTCGTGACGAGTGCGCAGTTCTTGCTGGACAGTGAAGCGAAGATCCGTGAAGGGTTGGCGCGCATGGTGCGCGGCGACGTCGTCGGGCAAGAAGCAGCCACGCCCACCACAGGGCCCGAACTCGATTCGTTGCCACCGCCACTCGTTGCTGCTGTCGAGCAGATCGTCGCCGCGTACGTGCGCATCGGCGACGTCCTCGCTTCGGATCGGACCACGGGTCTCGACGAGCAAGGTCTCGAGATCGCCACGGCCGTCGACGCGATGATCGCGGTCGAGATTCCGGGGCACGAGCTGTTCTGGAACGAGCACGACGAGGTTGCGACCGTGAGGGGCAAGGCGTTTGCCATGGCAGGCAGCCCCGAACTGGCGGAGGCACGATTGCTGTTCTCGGATCTCAGCATCGCGTTGAGCAAGCTGTTGCGGGCCACCGGAGTTCCGTCGTCCCCGGCGGGACGACTCGAAGAGCTGCACTGCCCGATGTTCCTCGAGAACCAAGGTGGCGCAACTTGGCTGCAGCGCTCGGGCGATGTCAAGAACCCGTACTTCGGCGCCAAGATGCTGTCGTGCTTCGACGAGCGTCGAGCGTTGCCGCCTGCGGGCACCGAAGCCGAGCTCGAGAAGACCTCGAGCACCGAAGAAGCCGCTCTCGTCGATCGACTCGTCACGAGTTATCTGAAGGCGTCAGCAGCGCTCGCAGCGGACAGCACCGAAGGGCTCGACGCCAGCTGGGCCGAACTGCGCGACGCAGCACGCAAACTCGGGGAGTCGGGTCGAGCCGTTGCGGATGCGGTCCCCGACGATGGCCTGAGTCTCGATGCGGTGCGAAAGGCATTCATCGACTTGTCGGAATCCATGATCGCTCTCGTGCGTCGATCTCCGGCGGCGCAGTCCTTGTCGCGTGCGTACTGTCCGATGGTGAAGGCCGCTTGGCTGCAGGAAGGCAATCTAATCCGCAACCCGTACGAGGGCAGCGCGATGCTCGAATGCGGACGTGTCGAGGAAACGCTTCCAGGCCGCAACGCCGAGGGAAACAAGCGATGATCTCGAAGCTGATCGAGATCTGCGTACGCAATCGCGCGATGGTGCTCCTCCTGACGGCATTCGTCGTCGTCGGTGGGATCTTCGCGATTCAGCACATCAAGGTCGATGCGATCCCGGATCTCTCCGACGTGCAGGTCGTGATCCGGACCGAGTACCCGGGGCAGGCCCCTCAAATCGTCGAGAACCAAGTCACCTACCCGCTGACGACGACGATGCTCGCCGTCCCGTACGCGAAGGTCGTGCGCGGCTACTCGATGTTCGGCAGCAGTTTCGTCTACGTCATCTTCGAGGACGGAACCGACCTCTACTGGGCGCGCAGTCGTGTTCTCGAACAACTCAACTTCGTCGCCGCGAAGCTGCCAGCAGGCGTGAGTCCTCAGCTTGGCCCGGACGCGACAGGAGTCGGCTGGGTCTTCGAATACGTCTTGGTCACGGGGCAGCATTGCCCGAAGCATCCTGGAGGCGCGTTCCACGACGTCGAGACCGACCATTGGTACGACGACAATGCCATCGAGAGTCTCGCGCCGGAGATTCGCGAACGGCTCGTGCATCACCGCGTCTTCGAACGAAGGCATGTCGTCTGGTTCGATCGCGTCGAGAACCGTCGTTACGACGACCTGGACATGGCACCTCAGCACGTGCGCGATCGTCTCGACGAGATCGAGTTGGTCCGCGGATTCGACCGCTGTCCGCTGGATGACACGCCTCTCGATGCCCCGGACGTCGATCTCGCTCGACTGAGGAGTCTCCAAGACTGGTATTTGCGCTACGAACTCACCGCGCTCGAAGGCGTGAGTGAGATCGCGACGATCGGCGGGTTCGTGAAGCAGTACCAAGTCGTGGTCGATCCGGTCAAGCTTCGTGGTCTCGGCGTCGCGCTGCAGAAGGTCAAGCACGCGGTGCAGCGCTCGAACATCGATGTCGGCGGTCGCGTCATCGAGATGAGCGAGTCGGAATACATGGTCCGTGGCATCGGCTACCTCGGCAGCATGAGTGATGCCGAGATCCGCACAGCCCGACGCGAGGGGCGCTCGATCGATGATCTTCGCAGTAAACGCGTGCTCGACGAACTCGGAAAGATCTCACTCGGCGCGAGCGACGATGGCGCACCGGTCTTTCTTCGCGATGTCGCGACGCTGCGGCTCGGGCCGGACATTCGTCGCGGTGTCGGTGAATGGAAGGGAGAAGGCGAGACCGTCGGCGGAGTCATCGTCATGCGCTTCGGTGAAAACGCACGGGCGACGATCGACCGCGTGCGGGCGCGACTTGCCGAACTCGAGCGCGGCCTTCCGCCGGGAGTCGCCGTCGAAGTCGCCTACGACCGAAGTGACTTGATCGATCGGTCGGTGCATACGCTGACCGGCACGCTGATCGAGGAGATCCTCGTCGTCTCGCTGATTTGCATTCTCTTCTTGCTTCACGCGCGCAGTGCCCTCGTCGCTGCATTCGTGTTGCCGACCGGAGTGCTCGCGAGTCTCGGCGCGATGTATCTGCTCGGCATCAATGCCAACATCATGAGCCTCGGTGGGATCGCGATCGCGATCGGGGTCATGGTCGACAGTTCGATCGTCATGGTCGAAAACGCCCACAAGCACATCGAGCGTGACAAGGAGCGAGTCGCTCGTGGTGAAGAGCCACGGTCGCGTGCGCGCTTGATCACCGAGGCATCGTGTGAGGTCGGGCCGAGTCTCTTCTTCAGCCTGCTCATCATTACGGTCAGTTTTCTCCCCGTGTTCGCGCTTGGCGAGCAGTCCGGACGACTGTTCAAGCCATTGGCCTACACGAAGACGTTCGCGATGGCCGCTGGCGCGATTCTGGCGGTGACGATCATTCCGGTGCTGATGGTCTACTTCGTCTCGGAGCGTGTACTCCCGAAGACGTGGTCGCGTTCTTGGCGCCTGACGACGTACCTCGCCGTGATCGGTGTGCCCGCGGTGCTCGTCGCGATGCTGCCCTTGCCGAATCTTGCGCCGTATCGATCGTGGGTCGTGGTGGCCTGGATCGTTCTCGCTGCGCTCGTCGTGCTGCCGCAGCGGATCTTGACCGAGGAGCGCAATCCGATCAGTCGGACCCTCGAGCGGCTCTATGACCCGGCGTTCGCGCTCGTGATGCAGTTCCGGTGGACGGTTTTGGTGCTCGCTGTTGCCGTCGTCGCCTTGACGGTATGGCCACTCAGCAAGCTCGGCTCCGAGTTCATGCCGCCGCTCGAAGAAGGCGATTTGCTCTACATGCCGACGACGGATCCGGGGATCAGTGTCGGCAAAGCGCGGGAGTTGCTGCAGCAGACCGATGCTCTGATCCAGCGCTTTCCCGAGGTCGAGAGCGTGTTCGGCAAGGTCGGCCGCGCCGACACGGCGACCGACCCTGCACCGCCGAGCATGCTCGAGACGACGATCACGTTGCGGCGTGACAAGAGTCTGTGGCGACAGAAACCGGTCGCGCGGTTCTTCGACGGCTGGCCCGACTGGGTGCGCGAACGGCTCGAATCGATCTGGCCGTCCACCGCGCCGATCACGATCCAGGACCTCGTCTACGGCTATGCATGGCCGGACGGTACTCGGGTTCCGGGGCTCAACGAGACGCTGCAGATTCCGGGACTGACGAACTCGTGGACGATGCCGATCAAGACGCGCATCGACATGTTGTCGACCGGGATCAAGACGCCGGTCGGCATCAAGGTCATGGGGCCCGATCTCGCGATGCTCGCCGATCTTTCGAGACGGATTGCGGAGGCCGTGACGACGTCCGAAGCGACGGGACGCTTCACGACGAGCGCGTTTTCCGAGAAGTCGGTAGGTGGCCGCTATCTCGATGTCCGGATCGATCGTGACGAGATCGCGCGCTTCGGTCTGCTCCTCGGAGACGTGCAGGACGTGATCATGAGCGCGCTCGGCGGCATGAACGTCAGTACGACGGTCGAAGGGCTCGAGCGCTATCCGATCAATGTTCGGTATCCGCACGAGCTCCGTGACAACCTCCCTGCGCTGCGGCAAACGCTCGTGGCAACCCCGAGCGGCGCTCAGGTCCCTCTCGGTCAACTCGCGGTGTTCGCGATCCGTCCTGGTCCTCCGATGGTCAAGAGCGAGAACGCACGGCTGACGAGTTGGGTGTACGTGGACATCACGGACCTCGACGTCGGCACGTACGTCGACAGGGCACAGCGTGTGGTCGCCGAGCGGGTCGAACTCCCCGCCGGCTACTCGATCGTGTGGTCGGGGCAGTTCGAGTACATGCAAGAGGCCAATGCCCGACTCGCGGTCGTCGTCCCGATCGCAGCGGTGCTGATCGTGTTGTTGCTCTACATGGCGACACGCTCTTGGTTGCGCGTCGCCATCGTCCTTCTTGCGCTGCCGTTCAGTCTCGTTGGCACGTTCTGGCTACTGTGGTTCCTCGGCTACAACCTCTCCCTCGCGGTCTGGGTCGGGGTCATCGCACTCGGCGGTCTCAGCGCGGAGACCGGGCTCGTCATGCTGCTGTATCTCGACAACAGCTTCGAGCGGTTCCGAGCCGAAGGGCGGATGCGCGATGCCGACGATCTCTGGTTCGCGGTTCACGACGGGGCCGTCAAACGCATTCGTCCCAAGACGATGACGGTGATGACGACGTTCATCGGTCTCGTGCCGCTGCTCTGGGCGACCGGTGCAGGCGCCGACACGATGCGACGCCTCGCGGCGCCGATGATCGGCGGTCTTGCGACGAGCTTCGTCATGGAGTTGCTGATCTACCCCGTGATCTTCTTCTTGGCCAAGAAGTTCGCGATGCGTCACGAATGGCGCGCGGCAGCAACGGCAGCCAGTTCCATTGCGGGACACCGGTCATGAGGTGCCCACGTTCGGTCGCGTCGATGCGGCGATTGGGCCGCCGCGGCGCGACTCCTTTCCACGACCCGAAGAAGAGTGAGAATCCACGATGACCTTCACGACATCCAGAATCCTCGCCACGGCCATCGGCGTGTGGCTCGTCGGCTGTAATGCGCTGGCCCAGGAACGTCCGCCCGCTCGCGTCGGCGACGTGTCGAAGGCGGAGTCGAGAACGACGCAGGACGACTCCAAAGAAGCGAGCGAGAAAACCCGGGCAAAGGTGCCGGCACGCATCGGTGATGCGTATCCCTTCGCGACTTGTCCGGTCTCCGGCAAGAAGCTGGGCAGCATGGGGGAGCCGGTGGTCGAGCTCTACGACGGGCGCGAGGTGCGCTTCTGTTGCAATGGGTGTCCGAAGAATTTCGAGAAGGACCTCGCCAAGAGTTTGGCAACGCTCGACGAGAAGATCATCGATGACCAGAGGGCGCTCTATCCTCTCGAGACTTCGCTCGTCAGCGGTGCGAAGTTGAGTGGTGCGAAGCTGAGCGGTGCGAAGCTGAGCGGTATCAAGCTCGAGGGCAAGAAGACTGACGACACGAAGCTCGAGAAGGAGCCTGTCGACTTCGTCTATGGCAATCGGCTCGTACGCGTCGGCTCGGACGAGGAGCGCGCCACGTTCGTCGCCCACGCGGCGAAGTACATGGAAGCCCTCGACAAAGCCGTGGTCGCCGCTCAGAAGGACGACTATCCACTCGACTCGTGTCCGATCAGCGGTGAGAAGCTCGGCAGCATGGGCAACCCGATCGATCGGGTCGTCGCAGGTCGTCTCGTGCGCCTTTGCTGCAAGAGCTGCGTCAAGAAGCTCGACCAGCGGGCGCCGATGATCGTGAAACTCGTCGATGCGCAGCGCGCTCGCGCAGCGCGTTCCGCGAAGGAACGCGCTGAGAACGATACCGAGAAGAAGGGCGCCCCGCCCGAGGACCGCGAGAAGCCGGCCCGCAAGTAGAGAGAACGCACTCGAACCGCCGAACGGGCATGCCCCGCATCGATGACGGACGTGATCCTCGTGGGATTGGCGAGTTCGTCCAGTTCAGGTGCGCGCACTCGCTGCCCGTGGCTCACCAAGGACCGTCGCGCTTCACGAGGACGATGTTCGTCCCGTCGAGGCGCGACAGCCCGCGGTACCCGCCGAACCAGATCCTTCCCGCGCGATCCTCGAACGTGCATTGCACCGCGTTGCTCGCGAGCCCGTTGCTCTCGTCGAACTTCGTGGCGCGTTCACCGTCGTAGCGATAGACGCCGACCCTCTTGATCGGGAACCAGAGGTCCCCCTTGCTGTCCTCGTAGAGGTCCCAGACCTCGTTGTTTCCGATGCCTGCGGAGGCCTCGACGCCTGCGGACTTCATGATGTCGACGAAGCTCGTGCCGTCGAAGCGACAGATCCCGCCGTGGTGGGTCGCGAACCAGAAGTTGCCGTGCCGGTCTTCGAGGATGTCGTTGACCGAACCGTCGGTGAGGCCGTCCTGCTCGGAGTAGTGCGTGAGCTTCGTGCCGTCGTAGCGATAGACGCCGGCCGTGCTCTGGGCGAACCAAAGGCCCCCGCGCGAATCCGCGAGGATCGCATGGATGATCGTCGTGCTCGAGACACCGCGCTTCGGGTCGACCGCGGCAGCGGGTGGCAACCAGAACGACGTGAACTTCCCGGTCACAGGATCGAGGCGGCAGGCCCCGCCATAGGTTCCGACCCACAAGACGCTGTCCCGATCGAGGCACAGGCTCCAGACGTCGGGCGACTGCAGCCCGTCGTCCGCCGTGTAGTTACGGAATGTCGTGCCGTCATAGCGGGTCACGCCGCACGACGTGCCGAACCACAAGTTCCCGCTCGCGTCCTCGACGATCGCACGCACGGCGGGGTCGCCGTGTCCCTCCGAGGACCCGAAGCCGTTCTTCACGCCGAAGTGCTTCAAGGTCTTGCCGTCATGGCGGAACACCCCGTCTCCGTTGGTCCCGAACCACAGGTTCCCCGCCCGATCCTGGTGGATTCGGCGCACGAACTCGCTGAGCTGGCGTCGCAGGCGGGGTGGCTCCGTGCCGTTGCCGCTCGCGCATCCAGCAAGAGGGATGGCGCAGGCGAGGGCGCCGGCCAGGGCACGGAGAGTGGTGCGGATCCGGATGCGGTCGGCCGCGAAGGCGTGCGTTTTCATGGGTTCTGGTCGAGTCGGGCCTCGAATCACTCCACGATTCTTCCGTTCTCCGCCGACATTGTTCCATTGTTCCCTCGCGGTCATCCTGCGGGAAAACTCGCGAGAAAAGCCTCCTTCTCCTCGCTTGCGGGGCGCGCTCCGGGTCGCTACTCTCGTCGCCCCTGATTCCCGGCCGGCGCGTCGTGTACCAACTGCGATCGTCGTCCCAGGCACTACACCGTAATTCCTCTATGCCGACCATCAACCAGCTCGTCCGGAAAGGCCGCAAGAAGGTCAAGAAGAAGAGCAACTCGCCGGTTCTCGACCAATGCCCGCAGAAGCAAGGCGTCTGCACGCAGGTCAAGACGATGACGCCCAAGAAGCCGAACTCTGCGCTTCGCCGCGTCGCGCGTGTGCGTCTTTCGAACGGCAAGGAAGTCACGGTCTACATTCCGGGCGAAGGCCACAACCTGCAGGAGCACTCGATCGTGCTCATCCGCGGTGGCCGTGTGCGCGACTTGCCGGGGGTTCGTTACCACGTCATTCGCGGGACGCTGGACTCGTCGGGTGTCGACGATCGCAAGCGTTCGCGCAGCAAATACGGCGCGAAGCGTCCCAAGGCCTGATCGGAGTCCTGAACGAACATGCCGCGTAGCTACAAGAGCCCCGAGGTTCACCTCAAAGCCGACCCGAAGTACGGATCGAAGCTCGCCACGAAGATCATCAACCAGCTCATGCTGGACGGGAAGAAAGCCAAGGCGCAGAAGATCTTCTACGAAGCGGTCGAAACCGTTGCCAAGAAGGTCGGTGCCGAGCCTGAAGACGTCTTCACCCAGGTCATCGAGAACATCAAGCCGCGCATCGAAGTGCGCAGCAAGCGCGTCGGTGGTGCGACGTACCAGGTTCCGATGGAAGTCCGCGCCAAGCGTCAGATGAGCCTCGCGATCCGCTGGCTCATCGACATGGCCCGCGCGAAGCGCGGCAAGGGCATGGCCCGCCGCCTCGCCGACGAGATGTATGACGCCTACAACAATCAGGGCGGCGCCGTCACGAAGAAGGACAACGTCCACAAGATGGCCGATGCCAACAAGGCCTACGCGCACTTCGCGTGGGGCCGTTCGCGCTGAGCTCCCGTCGCTGCCAAGCAGCGAGTCGTAGTGAGCACGCGCCTTCGCCGCCCCGGCAGCTCCTGGGAGCTCCGGCGAATCCGGCGGCGAAAAAAACTGAGACCTCGCGCAGGTTACTCCTCTTAGCAGCGTCACTAACTGCATGCACGAACGGAGGTGAGAGCCCGTTCGGCAGCGCCTCGAGGGGCGATGGAAGGCTCTTCGGAGCCCTCGGTTGCCACTCCTCGCAGCAGCGCTGAGAGAAAGAGAGAGATGAGCGGCACGGCCCGCCGGTCTTCGGACCGGTGGGCCGTGTTCTTTTCGGGCCGTGTTCTCCTCGTGCGCAGCCTTTCGGGACAAAAACTGCAGAAGCTCGGAACCCGGCTAGGCGGAGATCGTGGGACGCTCGCTCTCGATAATGCAACAATAAGGAGCTTTCGTTCATGAAATTCGAATTCAGAAGTCGGCTTTCGGCAACGATCCTCGGTGCCTGCGGAGCCGCGATCCTCGCGACGGGCGCCTCTGCGCAGCAGGGCACCGCCGTCTACGAGCTGACATTTCAGTCCACGTGGAGCGCTCAGACGCACCCGATCGACTTCCCGAGCTTTCCGCACTACTCGTCCCTGATCGGCGCGACCCACGATGCGACGGTGTCGTTCTGGGACTCGGGTTCGATCGCCTCCCCGGGCATCGAGGCCATGGCCGAACGAGGCGCGACGAGCACGCTGACGGCCGAGGTCAATCAGGCGATCCAGAAGGGCGCGGCGAACCGCGTCGTCACCGGCCCGGGCCTGGGTGTCTCGCCCGGGTCGACGAAGACGCGCTTCACGATCGACGCGACGCATCCGCGTTTGACCTTGGTCACGATGCTCGCACCGAGCCCTGACTGGTTCGTCGGTGTGTCCGGACTCGACCTGACGAAGAACGGTCAGTGGATCGACCAGATCACGGTGCCGTTGCACCTCTACGATGCCGGCACCGACAGCGGGCCGTCCTACACCTCGCCGGACATGGACACCCAACCGCGGGAGAAGATCGCGATCATCACGACGAAGTCCGGGCCCTTCCTCAATGCGCCGACGATCGTCGGTTCGTTCGTGATTCGTCGCCTCGCCGAGACGCGCGTGTACGGCTGTGGCGTCAATCCCATGGGGAGTTTCGAGGTGACGGGGATGCCGATCTTGGGGCAGAGCGTGCGCTTCACCGTGAATGACCCGTTGCGATCGATCTCGAGCGGTTCGATCCCGTTGCTGCTGTTCGCGGCGAATGCCACGACGCAGTATCCGTGCGGGATCTCGGTCGCCGGTTTGGGGCTCGGTCCGATCGGTTCGAAGGGCGAGGTGCTGATCGGCGCTCCGTTGCTCACGGTCGTCGGCCAGCCATGGACGAACAGCCCGGTCTCGTTCGACGTGCCCATTCCGACGCAAGCCACGCTGGTGGGGGCGCAGGCATACGTGCAGGGGCTCTTCGTCGACGGTGCTCGCCTTGCCGTGACGGACGCTGCGACCGTCGTCATCGGGAACTGACGCACCCGCGTCGGCCCGGCTCCTGTGCAGTGAGGCGATGCGATGGGGTGGGCCCCACGCTTTCGCCGCGCTTCAGGACCTGTCGGGCTCGACGACGTGAGATGGCGCGGCGCGCGATACACTGCGTGGGTCCTGTCCTTCCCGATTCGTCCCGCGCACACGTACGCAATGAAGCGCCAATTCTCCCTCGTGACGGCTCTCGTCGTTCCCGTACTTGCTTCTCTGACCGTCCCTGGTTGCGGAGTCACACCAACCGGTGACGATGCGCAGACCGCGCGCAGTGATGCGAGCATCCTCATCGAAGACCGCGGCCCGGAAGGCGACGAGGCCGAAGCCGAGGCGCTGCCGAAGGGCGTTACGCGTCACTACACGAAGCGGCTCGATGCGAACGGTACGGTTCCACATGACGCCATCGGTCGCATGGTCGCGCAAGCCGACGCGATGGTCGCGGCGCGTCCTCTCGCTGCAGTCGATGCCCTCACCAATTGGAAGGCACTCGGTCCTGGCAACGTCGGCGGCCGTGTGCGCGCGATCCTCATCCACCCGACGACGCCGACGACGATGTGGCTCGGCTCGGTCGGCGGCGGTGTGTGGAAGACGACCAACGGCGGTTCGTCGTGGTTCGCACTCGATGGCATCGCGCCCTACATGGCGATCACGAGCCTCGTGATGGATCCGAAGAACTCGAATCGCATCTTCGCCGGCACCGGTGAAGGCGTCTTCTTCGACACGTTGCAAGGCTCGTCGAATCTCGCGGCACCGATGGGTGCAGGCGTCTTCGTCACGACCGATGGTGGAACCAACTGGTCGCGGCTCGCGAGCACGGTCGGCACCGATTGGGAGTCCGTCGGCCGCCTCGCCATCGACCCGAACAACAGCAACGTACTTCTCGCCGGTACCAACTCCGGCATTCAGCGCAGCACCGACGGTGGCGCGACGTGGACCAAGGTCGCCTCCGATACCACGCTCGATATCGATTGGCATCCGACGGACTCGATGCAAGTCGTCGCCGGAACGCGCGATGGCTATGCGCTCTATTCGACCAACGGCGGTGTCACGTGGTCGCAAGCCGGGGGCGTTCCGAAGAGCCTGCGCATCGAAGTCGCGTATGCACGCAGTAGCCCGACGACCGTCTACGCGACCGCGAGCGACGCTTCGGAAACCATCTCGATCTTCCGTTCGTCGGACGGCGGCAAGACGTACACGTATCGCTCGCCGAACCAGATCAACACCTACTCGCGCTACAACAACACGCTGTGGGTCGACCCGACCGATCCGAATCACTTCGTCCTCGGTGCGATCAATCTCTACAAGAGCATGAACGGCGGGGCGACGGTGACGACGGCGGGCACGAGCACGCAGAACGTCGGCGCGCCGCTCTATTACGACATCCACGCTCTGGTCGAGCATCCGCAATACGATGGGGTGACGAACCAGACGCTGTTCGAAGGTGACGATGGCGGCATCCACCGCACGACGAATGCGCGGAGCACGCCACCGAGCTGGCAAGAACTCAACAACACGCTGTCGATCAACCAGTTCTACGGCGCAGCGATCTCCCCAGATGGCAGCCGCATCGTCGGTGGTCTCCAGGACCAGGGTTCGCTCGTCTACACTGGCAACTCCGAAGGTTGGGCCAAGGTGCTCTCTGGCGACGGCTCGCTCTGCGCTTGGGACCCGACGAACCCCAGTGTCTGCTACGCGCAGATCTACTGGATCCGCGTGTATCGCAGCACGAACAGCGGCGGGCGCTTCTCGTCGATCGGCACGTCGTCGAACATCCCCGACGCCGGCTCGAACTTCGCGCCGAGCATCGTGCTCGACCCCAACAACTCGGACCGCATGTATTTCGCAGGCGCCGCCCTTTGGCGTTCGGACAACGTGCGTACGGCCTCGCGCCCGACGTGGAGTCAGGTCAAGCCGCGCCTCAACTGCCCGATGGAGCACTACGACAGTGCGCACTTCGCCGCTGACCCGCCATGCAACATCAGCACGATGGTGGCCGCGAAGGGCAACTCCGACATCGTTTGGGTCGGCCACAACAACGGCCAGCTCTACAAGTCGACCAACGCGACCTCGGCCTCGCCGACGTGGACTCGCATGGATCGAGCGCCGATGCCGGCGCGCTGGGTCGGCCGCATCGCGATCGACGAGAAGGACCCCAACCGCGTCTACGTCGCATTCATGGGCTACCACGGCGACAACGTGTGGCGCACCGAGGACGGCGGCGCGTCATGGATGCTCATCACCGGTTCGGGATCGAGCGCATTGCCGAGCGCGCCGGTGACGTCCCTCGCGCTGCATCGGGACATTCCGGGCGTGATTTTCGCCGGGACCGACGCCGGGCTCTACTGGTCGCTCGACGACGGCCGTAGCTGGGATGCGAGCCTGCAGTCGACTCGAGTCTCCGGCGTCGAAGAGCTCGTCTGGCAGGACAACGACACGTTGATGATCGTGACGCACGGGCGCGGCATCTACATGGCCGACACCGTGGCCGTCGCCGGCGCGCGTCCGGTCGGGTCGTCGTGCGGCATCGCGGCGCCTCCGCGGCTCGTCGCATCGGCGCCGTCACTCGGATCGAGTCAGGTCTATGCCGCGACAGGTGCCGCGCCGTCGGCTCCGGTGCAGCTGTTCTTGTCGCCAGGTGCGCCGACACCGATTCCGCTCGGCAACAACTGCACACTCCAACCCGACCTCACGACGATGATCATCATTCCAGCGGGGGCGACGACGGCGAGTGGCGCGTGGAATGCCAACGTGCCGATCCCGTCGACGAGCTCGCTCGCGGGTGTGCGCCTGACGAGCCAGCTCTTCGTGCTCGCACAGAGCGGGCCACTGCTCGGTATCGCCGAGCTGTCGAACGGCGTCGAGATGCGCATCGGGCAGTAGAAGCGCGGCCGAGAAGTCGGGTGCCGCGTGCGTGCTCGAGGACTCGGCCGGGGTTCCACTCCTGCATCCTCACGCTCCACGGACCAAAAGAATCGGATTTCGTGAGGGCGTGCGATACGGAACGGGGCATGTAGACGAGGTCGATGCCAGGAGAGGCTCGTGGGGGCACGCGCGTCGATCGACTTCTACCTACTTCGTCTCGAGAGGTCCTGTTTTGGGACAACACCACCTCGTCGTCGCGACGGTCGTGTCGAGGGTCACCTCGACGGCCGTCTGCCGTCTCGCCGCGCGGTTCGGAATCGTGGGCTTTCTTCTCGCCGCGCCCCTGGTCGCTCAGCATCCGACCAACCTCAGGTCACAGGTGCGGCTCCTCGGGTCCACCGAGCATGCGCGGGAGGTGATGCTTCCGCCACCCGACCGTCCGCGCGAGCGGTCCCCGAAGCACGAGCCCGAGCGCGTCGTGCCTTACTTCGACGCGGGCTTGCCCCAACCGGTCGGCAGGCCGTCGGACGTGAAGACGGGCGCCGCAGGGCCGCTTGCCGGACCGTGCGATCCCTATCTGTTCAAGCACTCCGAGATCACGGTCGGCACGCTCGCCGACCGATCTCTCATCGGCGAACCATCCGTTTCGTTGCGCGGCAACACGGACCCGAACAACACGCAAGCCTTCGCCACCGGGAATTGGTGGGGCGCTCTGTCGACCGACTCGGGGTCGTCCTGGAGCAGCGTCAGCCCGTCGTCCAAGTTCAGTTCGCTCGACGGTGGGTTCTGCTGCGATCAGCGGACGATGTACGCGAGCGAGACGGACATGACGTTCTGGTACCTGCAATACAGCTACAGCAGCAGTACGAAACGTGGCTCCGTTCGCGTCGCGTATTGTCGAGGCAGCGAGCTCGATACGGCGCGCTTCCCGTTCTCCAAGGTTTTCGATCCGCAGTTCTTCGGCCGTCCGAGTGGAGAGTGGCTCGACTTCCCGGACATCGCGATTTCACGTCGTCGAGTCTGGTTCACGTCCAACGTCTTCAACGCCGCGGGGTCGTACACGGCGACCGTGATCTGGAGCATGAAGCTCGCCGAGGTGCACGGCACGACGCCCGTGAACTTCATCGTGACGACGGCAGACACGACCCGCCTCGCTCAAGGCGCCGAAGACACGATGTACGCGGCATGCCATGGTGCGAACACGTCGACGCTGCACGTGTACAAGTTCGCGGACGCGGACATGAGCTACGCGCACTTCGACCTGACCATGCCGTCTTGGACCGACGGAGGCCGGGGGCAATACGTCTCGAAGGCGCCGAACGGCACCAATTGGATGGGACGCTTCAGTGGGAAGCTGACGGCCGGATATGCGCTACCCAACGCGGGTGAGTACGGTTTCGGCTGGGCGTCGCGACCACAGACGAACCGTCCACACGTCTTCTGTCGCTTCGTCCGCATCCGTGAGTCCGACGACACGCTGATCGCGGCTCAGGACATCTACAACAACAACTACGCGATCGCCTATCCCGCGACCCACGGCAACAGCGCTGGCGGAATCGGCTACGTCGTCGCTGCGGGTGGTAGCAACCGGAATCCGCAGAGCTATTGCGGGATCGTCGACGAGTGCTATCCGTCGTTCTTCAACCAGTTGTTCTGGAGCTTCACGGGAACGGACTCGAGCCCGGCAGGCGCCGAGTGGGGCGATTACTTCACCGTGCAGCCCCATCCCGTGCGCACGACGATGTTCGTCGGGACGGGTATGGGCATCCAGACCGTGTTCCTCCTCAAGGATCAGATCCCCGAGTTCGTTTGGTTCGGTCGCAACCACGACAGTAGGTATTGGATCCCGGTCAGCATCGGCTCGAAGTACATCGCTGCGGACAAGTCGGTCCATGCGTTCGAAGGCGTGCCGGTCGCGTGCACCAAGGACAAGCGCGACCGCACGAGCATCACGACCAATGGCTACGCCGTGTACGACGCCAGTGTCCCGATCACGTTGACCGCGCCCAAGAGTCACAAGATCGGCAACGACGTGTACGAGTTCAGCTACTGGAACAACCGCACGAAGCCGTGGGGCGACTACGCCTACTCGACGAACCCGAGCCTGAGCATCAGCTCGACGGGCACGCGCGACGATCAGTGCATCGCGGTCTACAAGAAGACGCGACAGCTCGTGATCACATCGCGCGGACCGACTTCGGGTGTTCCGATCACGACGTCGATCGTCGATGCGACCGGAAACGGCACCGGTCCGACTCCGCTCACGCGGTATTACTGGCGGACCGTGGCGCTCGACGCACCGGACTACCACACCGCGACCAACATCTGGAAGTTCGAGCGTTGGTGGGTCAACGGGAAGCCGCAGTCGGTCGGCAACACCCGCTTCGTCGTTCGCGAGGACGACACGTCGCTCGGCAACGGCACGATCACGCTCGAAGCGGAATACTCGGGGATCTACCGTGTGACGCCGTGGCCCGGTGCTTCTCCCGTCGACCAAGGCTGGGGTGACCACGTCGTCGCCGTCGGGGACATGGACCGGGACGGCTATGGGGACTATGGCGTGAGTGCGCCGTTCGCGGACAAGAGCAAGGGCGCTGATTCCGGCGTCGTGTCGTTCTACTCGGGCAAGACGCAGAAGTGGTTCCACGCGGTCGAAGGGCCGGTCGCTGGCGCCAAGATCGGCACGTCTCTGGTTGGCGCGGACTTCGACCAGGACGGCTACGACGACGTGATGCTCGGAGGTGCGGGTGCGTACTCGGGCTGGGCCAGCAACATCTATTGGGTGTCCGGGCGCACGCGTGCCCTGGCGCGCGTCTGGGGCGACAGCAACGCGATCGCCGAGCACCTCGCGGTCGGCTACTTCAATGCGGACAAGTACCCGGACGTCGTCGCCAACTACGGAACGGATTCGATCCAAGCGCTTGGTTGGAGCACCGGGCGCATCTGGCTCGTGAAGACGGCCGGCAGGATCGGATCGCTCGCGGTCCTCGGCGATCGTGATGGTGACGGCTTCAGCGACGTGCTCGTCGGCATCCCTTCCTACTCGAACAACGCCGGGCGCATCGAGCTTCGTTCGGGAAGGAACGGAAGCCTGATCAACTCCATGAATGGCGCTGCCGGATCGGAACTCGGCTACGCGCTCGCCGCAATCGGTGACGTCAACAAGAACTGGGTCCCCGACTTCGCGGTCGGTGCACCGGGCAGCTCCAATGGAGGCGGACTCGTGCGCCTCATCGACGGCTCCTCGTTCGCGTTCTTGTCGTCGCGAACCGGAACGGATCGCTTCGGGTCGGCGCTCGCGGGCGTCGGTGACTTCGTGGGGGATGGCATTCCGGACGTCATGGCAGCAGACGCCAAGGGCGTCGTGCGCGTCCTGCGCGGGGTCGACGCCACTCGGATCTACCTCGAACTTCCAGGCGGTCCGACGTTCGGCCGATCGCTCGCGGCGATCGACACCAACGGAGATTCGATCCGCGACCTCATCATCGGCGAACCGACTGCGAACAGCGGAACGCTCTGGTGCTACGACAAGGCGACCGTGAGCGGGCCGTCGCGTTGGACCCGGTATGGCGCCACCTGTAAGGGGAGCAGTAACACCTACGCGCGCATCCTCGGTGCTCCGAGCACGCAGACGTCGCCCGAATATCTCGATGGTGCCCAGGCCAGGCTCGGCAGCGCTATTCGCATCTACGTGCGCGGGGGGGCGCGAAACTCCGTAGGCGTGCTGCGACTCGGCGCGGTGCGCAACGAGCTGCCGCTCGACGGAATCGGCATGCCCGGTTGCGTGCACCTCGTGCACAACATCGTCGCGTTCGGTCGGGCCACGGACAGGAACGGCGCCGCGGGCTTCGGCCCGCTCACGATCCCCAATGACACGCGCTACATCGGTGGCGACGTGCTCTGGCAGTGGGTCCTCGTCGACCCCGCGGCCAACGCCTTCGGGCTGACGATGTCGGACGCGGCAGCGATGCGGATCGGAGCGAAACGCTGAGGTCCCGACCCGTCCGCGGCTCACCCTCACGGGGCTTCGTGACCTGCAGCCACGCCGACACGGGCCGAAACTGGACAGCCTCGTCCGTGACATGGCACGTTATACTCCGAACGGAAATAGCAGCGGCGACCAGCGTCCGGGACGCGCCGCGCGACGGACGCCGGGGACGACGAGTCTGACGCCCGTCCGAAGGTTTGAGCAGATCTCCTCGCTGGAGTCGACGAATGAGCAACGCGGGTCGAGACCTGCCTTCCGATGGTCGTGAGCGTCCAGGAACCGCGGACGAACCGAAGGCGGAGGACTCAGGACTCGACCGTACCGTTCCTGCAAAGCGTCGAAGTCCGGCGCCTGCGAGCGGCGACGGCGTCACCGAGGCCGACGACGGGATCGTCTCGAGGACCATACCCTCTCCGAAGCGCCCGCGAAGATCCGCGAGCGAGAAGCCGACAGCGAAACCCAGCGCCGAGGACGTCACGCAAGTCCGTGCGGCACAGCGGCCGAAGGCGAACCAGTACGGCAACTCCGTGATCGGCAGCGAGATCGACGGCTACGTCGTCGAAGCTCTGCTCGGGCGTGGCGCGACAAGCGTCGTCTACAAGGCCATCGAGCCCAACTCGGGACGATCCGTCGCTCTCAAGCTCATGAGCGCATCGCTCCTCGACGACACGCATGCCCGTCGCCAGCTGCTGCGCGAGCCCAAGGTGGCCGCCGCTCTCGAATGTCGCTACATCGCGAAGATCTACAGCAGCCGCGCCGTCGACGACTACTTCTACATTGCCTACGAATTCTGTGACGCTGGATCGATCGGCGACTACGCCGCGAAGTTCCCACAGGGGCGCCTACCGGCCGACGTGGCTCTACGCTTCCTCAAGCACGCGGTCGAAGGACTGCTCGTCGCGGAGAGACACAGGACCAACGGCGTCTCGACCCCGGTTCTTCACCGCGACATCAAGCCCGACAACCTACTGCTGAAGACGTGCCAGGTTGACTCGGGTGAAGTGCTCGAAGTCCGCATCGGGGACTTCGGAGCGGGGAAGATCCTCGAAGGCGACGTCGATCAGACGATCGGGCCGATGACCGTTCGATACGCGGCGCCGGAGCGCATCACATACGACGATTCGAGCGCCACGATCGATCACCGCAGCGATATGCACTCGCTCGGTTCGACGTTCTACCACCTGCTGACCGGCCGTCCGGCCGCGACAGGCAACGACCGCAACGACATCATCCGCTTCGCGGCCACGACCGAGTACTTGAGCCCGAGGAAAGTCGTGAGCGACGTTCCGTACGAGCTCGACAAAGTCATCCGCAAGATGACGCGTCGCTATGCCAAGGATCGCTACCAGAGCTTCGAAGATCTGCGGAAGGCCCTCGAAGTCATCGACCTCGGCGCTGAACGCCCCGAGGGGGCCGTGGACGAAGAGGACGAGATCGTCGCGGTCGAGTCGGACTCCGGGCCGAGCGCGGCGGCAAAGCGCACGTTCGCGGCGATCCTCGTCACGGCGATCCTCGCAGGTGGCGGCTACTGGTACTGGAGCCAGGGACGGAACGGCGACGGTGGAACCACGAACGGCGGGAACAGCGGCGACAATGGTCGCGGAACCTCGCAGAAGCCACTGCTGTACCAGGATGTCCGAACGCGGATCGCGAACTGGACGCCGATCCAGACCCGCGTCGAAAATCTCGAGGCGCAGATCGACGACACAGTGGCACCACCTGCACTCGTGAAGCGCGTCGCGGACGTGAAGTCCCGCGTCGAGGGCGAACTCGCGTCCCTGATCGCTCTCAAATCGCAAAAAGGCGAGGATCACCGCGCGAACGCGGCGGGCAGCAACGAGGAGGAACAGCGTGGCTCGCTGGACGCGGAGGAACAGCGGGTCGCGAAAGCACTCTCGGACATCGGTGCGTTGGACCTAGCCTGGCAGACCTACTCCTCCATCCACCAGAGCATCACAGCGTGCGCGAGCGCGATTGGCAGCAAATCAACAGCCGCGTCGCTCCTGCAGCTGGAGCCGATCAAAGAGCAGATTCGAAGCCCCGAGATCGCGGACTACTCCAACTCGCTGTTTCTCCTCTTCAACGAGACCGCAGGCAAGATCCAGACGGAGGCGACTCGACGGAACGGGCTGCTCTCCGCGATCCGAACGCGCGTCGACAAAGGCGATGAGCTCGCGAAGATCACCGAGGATCTCAGCAGCCGGATCGACGAACTCAGCAAGCTCGGAGAGACCGAGCTCGTCGAGAGTGCTCGCGCATACCAGGGCAAGCTCACGCCGCTTGCACCCATCGCGTCGCTCGTCCACCGACTGAACAGTGCGGAACCCGCAACGGAATGCCAAGACATCGGTCGCTTGGATCAGGCGCTCGACAAGCTCGGCTCAGACACCGACTCGTCGGTTCACAGTTGGAAGCAGCGGGCTCGCGAGGCGATGCGCGAGCCTATCGTGAGCGGACTGTCGTCGATCGCGAAGCAACTGCACAGCAGCGCCAAGACCGAGATCGACGCGCGACTCGACAAGATCGCGGATGACCAGGAGATGCCTGCGTACGGCGAGTACCTCGCGAAGGGCAAGCAGATCCTGAGCTTCGCGAAGAAACACCGCTTGTTCACGGACGCCGACGTCGAGAGCTTGAAGGCGGCGATCGGTTCCCTCGAGCTCCCCAAGGCCGATTCGGATTCGGGCACCGCGTCACCGCGCTGGCCCGCGGGCTGGACGCAAGCGATGATCGACGCGTGGGACGAGCCCGCCGAGCCGCCTGCCGCGCCGCTGGAGCGTGTCGGTGATCACTGGCAGATCAAGGACCGTCCCGTGCCGATGGCGCTCGTCAAGGTCGGTGACGGCGCGGCCGCGGAATACTGGTTGATCGACGTGCACGAAGTGACGCTCGACGAGTTTCATCGAAAGCTTGTCGGCAAGAGCCGTGTCGGCGAGCAGCACTGGAAGGGCCTCGCTGCCGACTACGGCCCCGCTCGAGACGAGACGAAGACAACGAAACCCGCGCTGTTCTTCAGCGCGTCCACCGAAGTCGCGAAAGACTACTGCGACTCGTTTCCGAGCAGTTACGAACTGCGAGTGCCGACGCTGCAAGTCCTAGAGGCCCTCGTTAAGAGCGCTCGCGATCCAGTCGACTACGGGACGCCCGATTTCAAAGCCACTCCCGTCCGCGGTCAGTTCGTCGACATGATCGGGAAGATCGAAGGGCTGCGCTCAGGTCTCGCCGAACTCTGCCAAGATGCGAACGGGGATACCTGGCAGGTATTCGGCGTCTCGACATACTACGGACGCTACCCCGTACCCGCGAAGCCTCTCGACCGCGCGCTCTTCAGCACGAAAGCGGAAGTGTTCAGCTGTGCAGAGTATGGCTTTCGCTGCGCGATCTCTCTCCGACCAAAGCCGCGATGATGAACACATCCACCTCGAGGACCATATCGATGCGCACCGTGATCTTGGGAGTTGCCACGCTCACCTTTCCGCTTCTCGTCGGCTGCAAGAGCGTCGATCCCGATCTGCGTCGCGATGAGATCCGCGACAAGGCTCCAGCCGCGCTCAAGGTCGCGATCTGCCAGCCCACGTTCAGCTTCCAGGCGAACGCCTCCAATGCCTCCCTCAACTTCGGAAGCAACGCGACCGCCCTGCACGATGCACTCTTCGAGCAGCTGTCGGAACTCAACACCGTTACGAGCATCGTCAAAGCCGCAGGCGCGGGCGACGAGACCGACGGCGCCGATGTGTACATCGAATCGGAACTCCTGGGCTCGCCGGACTTCGACTCCAGCAGCTTCGCGAGCACATGGCTCGCGTCCGGAGGACTCTGGTTGGTTTCCTGGATCGGCGGTCTGTTGACGGACGACACGGCCTACCAGTCGAGCCTGACGTTGAAGTTCAAGGTCAAGAATGCCGTGACGCGTGGGGACGAGAGCAGCGGCGAACTACCGCTCGGCTCCCTGTCGACGAGCTTCTGGGAGCGCAATCGCCTCTTGAGCTTCTCGGGTCTGCAATCTCTGATTTTGCCCCCGTTCTGGACATCGGACGACACGTCGACGACGAGCACGGCGTTGACGAACCGGGCGACAGAAGCCTTCGCGCTCCGCCTCGCGAACTACCTGAAGAGCGACTTCGAACGCAGTGCCCGAGACGCGGGAACCGGTAGCCTGGAACTCCGCGGTCTCGTCAACGGCACGTCGACCACCAACGCGAAGATTCAGTTGATCGGCACGATCGTCACCGACGAGAAGCTCAAGGCACTGAGCATCGCCGTGAACAATACAGACCTCGGTGCTGTCGAGATGGAGAGCAAGCTCGTCGACACCAAGTGGGAGACACCGATCAACAAGAGCATCCCGCTCAACCCGGGCGAGAACGAGATCCATCTCGAGGGCAGCAGCACGGCCCGTAGCGACTTCCGCCGTACGTTGCGCATCACGCGATCGTAGACGCGCGCACGTCTCGGCATCACGGACACTTGCGTGGGGGTCACGTGCCGCGCGACGAGCAGCAGAGACAGGCGATCCGAAGGAGTCATCCGCATGTGCAAGAGCAATCTCAATCCGAACGCCAAGCCTTTCGTGCCCGGTGCGGGTGTGAATGCCCTGGAACCCGGTCCGCAGCCAGTCGTCGTTCCTCAGCCGCAAGTCGAGCCACCGGCGCCCGTCGTGGCGGCACCCGAGCAGGATCCGCCGGCCGACGAAAACAGCGTGATTGCCTACGCCAACAACTTCGCCGACAAGCACACTCGTGAGCACATCGAGACCTCCACCGCGGTCGTTGTCGGCCGCTCACGGGGTCCGAAGGTCCAGTTCAGCACTGTCTTCCGCAAGGCGTATCTCGAACACCAAGTGCTCGACAACGCGAGGGGCAAGGCGACCGGCAACTACAGTCTGAGCATCGCCTGCCACTCCCTCGGTGCCGGCGACTTCGCCCTCGCCGGACGCAACAACAAGGGCAACTGGATCGCGATGAAGAACCCGATGTTCTTCTGCAAGGTCTGCTACCGAGTCACCTCGCCAGCGGGGCAGCGTACCGTGACGCTGACGCACATCGAAACCGACTTCTGAACTACTGGTACGAGCGCTCGAGCCGCAGCAGGCGTGGTGAAGACTCTTCGGTCCCGGCGATCGCCTCGAGGAGCCCATCACCGTTCTCGTCGGCGACGACGAGGGACAGCTTGCGCTGCGGCGGGTTCTCGAGCGGAGAACGGACCATGCGCGCCGAGAAGCGTCCCGTCAGTGGCGAGATCTCCGGGATGATCATGCGCGAGTCCTGCTGCGTCAGGAACAGCCCGGACGCGTAGGCACCGGTGCCCTGGTCGAAGCCGAGCGCCAAGAAGCTAGTGCCGCTGACCGGTCGGACCGACTCGAACTGCATCAATCGTTGCGCGTCGAGCGTGTTCTTGTCCGGCGTGGCGAACTTGCCGTCGTCGCCCTGCGGGAAGTAGTAGACGCGGTAGGCAATCTTGCCCGCCACGTCGGCCGCGGTCGCGACGACGAGGTCTTCGCGCGAGTCACTTGTCACCGACGCGGCCTGGATCCCGATGACCGTCTCCTGCGCCGGGAACAGGTCCCAGATGACAGGGGTCTGATAGTTCGTGTGCGCTTCCAGATAGATGATCTTGTCGCTGCCACCGCCCTCGAGCGCGAAGATGTGCTGACGGTTCTTGTTGTAGCGCATATCGACGTCCAGAAGCTGGCCCGAACGCACGAGCGCGACATGCTCCGTCGAGACGACGTTCGACACTAGCGGCTGACTGTCGAAGCGGAAGATCGACTCGTTCGCGTTCGTCTGCGCATTGAATTCGACCGTGCGCGTCGCCGTGTAGAACCGAGCCGACGAAGTATCGCCCAGGACCGCCAAGAGTCGCTTCTCGACACCCTCGAGAGTGCCCGACGGACCCAGAAGCGGTCGCGTGAACCAAAGTGTTCGCGCGCTCGTGTCCAAGCGAGCCACGTCCCGCACCGAAATCTGGTCGTTTGTCCGCCCGATGTAGTTGACCACATGACCGTCGATCGCAGCCGGGACGTAGGCCAAGACTTCGATGAACTCGGGCCGGGCTCCCGCCAAGCCGCTCAATTGCTCTGGCCAGTAGACGGCATTCGTCGGACCTCCCTTCAGGCCACCGGTGAGCAGCTCGAACGTATCGTCTTCACGTCCCGTGTAGATAGCGCCGCCGTTGATCAAGTCGGGCAGGTTGTCGCCGTTGACGTCGAAGAGTCCGGGCTGCCGCGCGACGATCGAGCCCGCGTTGCGGATCTCCGCAAGACCCGTCGGGACTCCGCTCAACGTCGAGGAAAAGTACGAGAACTTGCCCGTCTTCGGGTTGAGGTTGTTGTCGAAGTCCTTGACCATCAGGTCGATCAGCCCGTCGCCGTTCACGTCGATCGGGTCGGCGAACTCGAGCCGCATGGTCGCCGCGGAGCCCTCGGTGGCGACGTCGGTCATGAGCGGGCGGATTTCGGCGGATGGCTGCGCGGCGAGCAGGTCCAGCAGCAGGAGCTCGACTCGTGCTCTGCGCTGATCGGCGGACCTCTTGAGGAAGACCAACAGGTCTCCGTTCCCGTCCTGATCGATGTCCTTCCCGGAGATCCCCGTGAGCGTGTGCTGGGCTTCCGTTCCGACCGAGTCATCAGGGAGTCGGATCTCCGTCCAAGCATCGGCAAACTTTCCGTTCGCGTCCTGGGTCAGGATGTAGGCGTAGCGCTCCTTCCGCAACTTGGCGTTGCCACGGAATTCCTCGACGATGACGATGTTCGGGCGACCTGGGCGCGACTTCACCTGCATTGTCGAGATGTCCGAGCGCGCAAGCTCGGACGCGAGACGCCGGGTCTGTGTCTTCTCGTCGAAAGGCAGATCCGGCAGCGTCGGCAGGCGCGTCACCTCCCACGTCACGCTCTGTCCCGCGTCGGCTGTGGAGACGCGGAACAGGTTCATGAAGCCGTCCTTGTCTGAGCCGTGGGTGCCCGCGGTCGCGAGCACGTAAGCCTTGTCCGTTACGTCGGTTCGCGTGTCCACATCGACGAGGAACGGATAATATCCGTCCAGTCCGGAGTACGTAGCCGGGACCTCGCTCGTCAAGCTCACGGTGCCGTTCGTCACCGCCTTCAGGCGCGGACGAGCGCCCTTCGTCGCCTGGCTGAACTCGACCAGCTGCAAGAAGACCTCGCGCTCGCGCGCGTTCGTCGGATTCTGGGTGTAGCTCGGGATCAGCGCGAAGCTCTTCGACGCCAGCGCGAGCTCCGAAGACGGCATGGTAGCCGATTGGAAGTCTTCTCCGAGGAGCGAGAACTCCGAGGCGGGCAACAGATCACGCGTCGCGGACGCGCTCGGAATGCGCGGCCAGCGGATGTACTCGAGTTTGCCTCGGATCATCGTCATGCAGGCGATGGCCGTGTCGGGCTCGAAATCGACCGGCAAGGTATTCGCGAAGTTCTCGGTGGGGTCGGTCAACTGCAACGGCTTCAGGTCCGGGACGACGATCGTCGCGAACTGCTGATCAGGAATGAGGATCTGCTCCGTCTCGACCGCACCCCTCTGCGTCAGGAAGATCTGCAGCGAGCGATTGTAGGGATTCGACGCGTTGCTGATCAGTCGCACGTAGCCGTCGGCGAGCGTCGTCCGCGTCGTGCGGAAGGGGTTCGTCTGCAAAATCGTCGCATTCGAAACCTGCGTGTTCGATGCCACGTCCTGTCCGGCGCGGTTCTTCGCCGTCGCCTTGACGTACAGGCGCGCGGTGTTGATCCCCTGGCGCGAGTCGATGCCGAGGCCGATGTCCGTCGCGATGTTCCAGACGACGACGTGGTCCGTGATGCTGTCCGGCGCGAGCTCCACATCGAGAGCGGAGTTCGCACCCTTGGCTTCGATCGTGGCTTGCTTCCGCAGCCCGCTGTCGTTCACCTGATACTCGACGTCGAGCTTCGCTGGCAGCTTCTCGAAGTTGCCGTTGAACACCCGGATCGTGACCGTCGCCTTGAGGATCGCGCGGTTGAGATCGATCGCGGACGAACTCGGGATCGAGACTTGCGTCACGATCGGCTCCTTGAACGCGATGACTTCGGTCGTGCGATTGCTGCCGCTGCTTTCGTTGATCAGGAGGCCGATCCCGGTGGGACCGCAGGAGAGAATCATGACCGACGCGGCAATCGCCAGAACGAGCGCGACGAGAAGACGGGCCAACGAGCGGTGCATACGAGAGATCTCGGTTGTCGTGGGGGAGGAGGAGGTTGCGACTGTCGGACAAAACGCCGGATCGCGCTGCCCAAGAGATGCTACTGCCGTTCGCGTCAGCCAGAAACCCGCGGCCCTCGACATGATCGCACGCCCTGCGGCGGGCGAGCAGTTTTTCCCTGCAGGGCGGGGAACGCGCGGACTCCGCGAGGAGCGGACGCAAACTCGTGGAAGTCTACACAAAGCCGCTGGGTGAGGCGGCGATCGGACCGGTCGATCGTCGCGCACTTGCGAGTCGTCGGGCGATGCAAGTCAATCGTCGATCACGAAGACGCAGCCCGCATCCTGCGGTATTGCCGGGTTCTCGTCGCGCACACCGCCAGGGTCGATGGCCACTTCAGGTGAGCACGACTTCGTGCGCGATGATGCCAAATCCCTCTTCTGGAGATGACGCGAGGACCGTGCGAATCGCACGCTCGGACATGACCAGACAACCTCCGTTCGGTTCCCGAAACATCTCGAGACCACTCAAGAGATCGCGCTTCAGCGCCAAGACGTCGAAGGAAACAAGCGCTGGCTCGCCATCTTCGTTGCCCGCCATGATCTCACTGTACCGAGAGCTTTCGAGATCCGTCGCATCGACCAGGCCGAGCACGTTGAAGGCGAAGTAGTTCCCCCATTCGGCTCCCGTCTCGGGGTTCCGGAGCACTGCGGGAAAGAGCTCGAAGTTGTCGATGCCGACGGCTCTCAGCGCATCTGCAAACAGACCGCTGACAACCGGAATCGAAGTCGAGTAGTCGAAGAAGTGGTGCGGCTTGTCACCCGAACCGTACGACGTTTCGAAGACTAGCGGATTCGGTAGCTGCGCCTGGATGAGCGAGCCGCGTTCGAAATCGATCTCCTCGTCGATCTCGGGCTCTTCGTCAATGGTGTGATCGAGCAACCAGCTCTCTCTGATCCAGAAATACATCACTGGCTTCGCCTCATCCGGACAGCACTTGGCCCGAAGGCAGCCCGTGCCCGCAGACAGGTCTGTGGTACTCCAGGGCAAGCCGCGAAATGAATATGAACCAACTTTGACGAGGTCCGGTCAATTGCCCCTCCGCTGCGGCAGAGAGGTTGTTCAGATAGCGGTTGGCATTTTCGTTCGGCTGAAATGGCGGTTCCTTTCGTTCGCCATCTTCACAGCACAGCGGGCACTTATTGGACCAGCCCCACATGCGCTTGTTCATCTTCGTCAGCATCTTCTTGAGCCATTTGTCGTAACGCTGGTGCTTGACCGCGCCACTGTCCTGAGGGTCGCCGATGTTGTGTGCGCCGAGATGGAACTGACAGCCCTCGGCTGCCATCACGTAATTGGCGATCTCTTGCCGGTCAATCGAGCCCGTCGTCCACTCTCCTGCGTGCGCACCACCGCGAAAACTCTTTGGCCACGAGGGCGCCCAGATCCCATTCAGTGAACCGTTGATCGTGTAGCCGGTGTCCTCTTCGATCTGACTTTGCGACGCATCGATCCACTTCTCGAACACGTGATCCTGGAGTGCCTGCTTCCCGCTGATGAGATGATGAGCCTGGAACTCGTAGTCTCCGTATTCCGGATGGCTGTGCTTGGACTGTATGGCTGCGCGGGATGCGTGCTTCTTGCCATCGTGTGGCCACGCGCCGCTCTGCTTGCTGTCAAGCTGCTCAGGATCGACCATGATGTCTTCGAGAATGCCCGAATCGTTGGCGGCTCCCTTGTAGGTCGTATAGCACTTCCCTTTCTCGACTGGACAGAAGGGGCAGTCGGCATTCGAACCGGAGTCGTGCGCGAGTGCTGGCGGCGCAACGCCTTCGATTAGCTCCATCTCGATCCTCCTGTGCGCAGCGCATCGACGCGCGGGAAAGACGAGCAGCACGACCCGCGCGGGCAGGCGATTGTAGCACTCCGATCCATGGATAAAACGTCTGCGCCAGGTGCGGTCGCGTCGAGTTCGTATCCGATCGACGCTACTTGTACGAGCGCTCCGGCGAACCGCGCGGCGGCAGGTGATCGCCCTGACCCTTCAGCGCCGACTGCTGGAATACGCGGATCGTCGTCTTGACCAAGCCACGAGCTTCCGATCCCACGCCACCGTAGTAGCTCGACGTCGTCGAGAACGCCGTGGCGACCACGTCCGCGAGCGAGGCGAGCTTCTCGCGCTGGAGTGACTTCGTGATGAAGGGCAGCGTGCGCTTGAGCAGATTGTTGCTGAAGACGCGCGCGGCGGGATCGAGAACCTTGCGCGAGCGAATCGCCTGATCGACGGCCGCGCGGAAGTAGCTCAAGTCTTCATCCAGCTTCTTCAGTCTTTCGAGCTGCTTGAGCAGTGTGCCCTTCGGAATCTTGCTCAACTCGTTCGCGTATTTCGACGTCTTGAGGAGTCGACTCCCTCCCTTGACCGCCTTGACGGCGCCAGCGGCCCCCCCGAACAGGGACACGACGTCGAGCGCCATGTCGAGCGAGTTGATCCACTGACCGTCCGCGCTCTGCACGTACTCGCCGAAGTCGTCACTCGTCTCCTTGGCGATCGCGAGACCGCACTGGGTCGTTGTCGCCGTCGCGGCCGCGTAGCTGACGACCAACACCGCCGTCGACGTACCCGCGCTCGGAATCTCCGCCGCAGCGCTGAGACCGACGCCGGCCCAACTGATCGCCGCTCCACCGCAGTTGAGGATGATCCCGTTCCAGCTCTCCCACCACGTCCGCTCGGCCTCGGGTCCGGTCACCTGGAGCTCGAAGACGACCCACGTTTCGAGCGTCGAAGGGTGGTCGGACTTGCGGCACTGCAACGGTTCTGCACCAGGGAGCACGAGTACGATGCCGGCCCCCTTCAGCTCCGGAGAGCTATCCACCTCGCGGAAGATCTTGTCGAGCACGGACTGACCCGCCGCGACGTCGCGTTCATCTTGCGACTGCGGACTCTGCGCGACAGCCGTTGGCTCTGCATGATCACAGTGTCCGACTGGCCCCGGCGAATCGCCAAGACACCACGGCACATCAGGATCCGCGTAGTCGTTGACACCGAGCGATCCCGGCGTCGGAGCCTTGCAAACGAGCTCCGACGGCGAGAAGCCCTCGGGGCCGCAGCTGTTGGTCTCACCCATGGTTCGCGTGTCGCAAGGGGCCTCGGGACTCGAAGAACATAGCGAAACTCGCGGCTACGGCGTCCACGCGCCCGGAGCCTGGTCACGCATTTCCGACGCCGCAGCGCTCAACTGGCCGAGTCTCGTGCGCTGTTCGACGACGAGCTGATCCACCTCGAAGGGCTCGTCGAGTCCGTAGCGAACGACCAGTTCGTCCGCACCGCACGCACGTACCCACGGCGGAGCCGTACCGTCGAGTAGTCCATCGAGAACACGTCCGGCCGAACACGGCGCACCGTGTCGGTAGCGTTGGCCGTTCTGGAAGCGCGACGCATTCGCATCCCACCATCGACCCCAGGCCGCAGCATCGCGGGACGGTCGCTCGACCTCCGTGCTGTATTCGGGTGGCAAGGGACCCTTGCCACGTTCCCGCGCTTCGAGCTCCTCGTCGAAGAGCTCCTCGTCGTCGACCTCCTCCGGCACCTGGACCGTTTCGCGGAGACCCGCGCCGGTGATCAACTGCAGGGCCGCACCCGCCGCCTCGGCGGCTTCCTCGTCATCGTCGTCGAGTGCCGCGAGGAGTGCGGGAACGCTGCCCGGATCTCCGAGGATTCCCAACGCACGCAGACCGGCCGGCCGCAATTCTGCGTCGGCCGCGAGAACGCGAACTCGCTCGACATCCTCCGCGATCCCACCGAGGGCGATCGGAAGAAACGCGGCGTCGTCGGTCGCCGCACGCTCGCGCCAATGCGCAAGCGAGTTTCGGTCCCCCGATCGCAGCAGCGCGACCGCAACCGCCGAACGCACGCTCGCATCTTCGTGGTCGATCAGCCGCATGAGCGGCTTGGCTTCCGGTAGTCTGATTCGGCCGAGGGCCCAAGCCGCCTTCGCGAGCACACGTAAATCCGCATGTCGAAGCAGCGACAGGAGAGAGGGAACGGCGCTCACGATGCGTCGAAAGCCAGCGACCTCGGCGAGCACGAACGCTCGCATTGGATCCTCGTGCCCGAGCTCGGAGATCCATGCTTCCGGGCAGTCGTGCTTCCAGGCATTCGAGATCGCGGGGAGTTCTGCCGGATCCTCAGGATCGCCGAGCCCGAATCCTCGCAGCGCATCGTCTTTCTGCTGCGTTCGACAGAACACGCGCATGGCCGCGTGCCGCTCACCGAAGTCCCCTTCGACCGCGCGCAATCGGCATGCCGCAAGGGCGACTTCACCGCCGCCGACGAGTCCATCGACATGCGCCTCGAATCGCTCCTCGAAATCGTGGAGGTCGCGCCAGGACACCGTCTCGTCATGCAGGAGACCGAGTCGTTGCTCGTAGAGGAACGACGCTTCCTCGAGATGCTCCTCGTACAGATCGACGCGATGCGCCATCGCCAAGACAGGTCTTTTCGCGTCGTCCACGCTGGGATCGGGCTGGGTCATCACGGCAATGCCTCAGTTCAAGGCCGCCAACACGATCGCGATCGCAGCCAGCAGCATGCAGAATCGGAGCAGCGTGAGACGCCTTGCCGTCAGACGTTTTTCGTCTCGCAGCTCGTCTTGGAGTGTCCATGCGAGGATCGCGGTTGCGAGCGCCACGAAGATCAGCGGGAGAGACGAAGCCAAGCCTTGCTCAATTGATCGTGACCGCGCTGCCTCGGATGCGATTGCGACCGGATGCGCGGCTGATCAGGTTGTCGCCTCGAATGACCACTTTGCCGTCCTTTTGGAGGACGATCGAACTGCGACCGCAGACGAGACGGACTTCTTCTTGGCCGACCAAACGGACGCTGCGCCCGTCGACTTCCACGTGTTGCGTTCGCTCCGCCGTTGCGCTCTCGGCGAGGACCGGCGCTTCCTTCAAGTGATCCACGATGAAGCCCGTGATGATCGGCCCGGAATCGTGCAGATCAGGGAAGGCCAGCAAGACGCGAGATCCGCAGAGCTGCTGCGGATCTCCTTCGGGTGCAACCGTCGCGATGAGCGCCACTACGGAGGACTCCGCGAGCCCGGGGTAGGTCACGTGGAGACGGCGTTGTTCATCGAAGCGAACGACCTCGCCGACGAGCAAACTGCCAGAGAACAGCGGCAGGCTCGATTCCGCGCGCTGTTCGGCGGTGGTCATGCCGGTCATCCTAGTTCTCCTTGATCTTGCTGCCTTTCAAGATGATATCCCCGGAAGCTTTCGCCGTGATCTTCTTCCCCTCGATCGTGATATCGCCGTTCTTTTTCATCACGATCTTGGCCTTGCCGGTCTTCAGCGCGATCTCGTCCTCGGCCGTGATGAGCACTTTCTTGGCCTTGAGCGCGTAGTCCTTCGCGACGGTCACGAGCTGTTTGCCGCCGACATCGAGCGTGTCGTCCTCACCGATGGTCGTGCTTCGATTCTTGCCGACATCGAGCTGCATGTCGTCGGCAACACTCTCATCCTTCGACTTGCCGACCGATTCGCTTCGGGTCACGCCGACGCTCTGCACCAACGCGCCGCCGACGATGAGCTCCATGGCCGCGCCGACGTTTTCCGAGTAGTTGATCGCGACGATCTCCGTCAGATTTTTTGCGACGTTGATCGTCATGTTGCCCGCGACTCCCTCCGTGTGATTGTTGCCGACGTTGATCGACTTGTCGTGCGCGACGGACTCACGCTTGTCCCTGCCGACGGAAAGCGACCGATCTCGGTCGATGGTCTCGTTTCGATCATTGCCGACCTGGATGCCCTGATCATTCTCGACGACGGTGTTCTGGTCCTTCTCGGCATGGATGTACATCTCCTCCTCGCCGAGCTTGTCCTCCATGCGAATCTCGTTGAAGTTGTCGACTCCGCCGCCCTTGGAGCTTCGACTCTTGAGTCCACTCTGCGTCGCGTTCGCCGGGAGCGCATACGGCACCGGGTTGTCGCCGTTATAGACACGCCCGGTCACGATCGGCCGGTCTGGATCGCCTTCGAGGAATTCGACGATCACTTCTTGGCCGACACGAGGAATGTGAATCGCCCCCCAGGCCTCGCCTGCCCAAACTTGCGCGACGCGTACCCAGCACGAACTCTTTTCGTCGAGCTTGCCGTATCGATCCCAGTGAAACTGCAGCTTCACTCGCCCATGTTCGTCGGTGCAGATCTCGTCGCCCGACTTGCCGACAACGATCGCCGTCTGCGGACCGCTGACGCTCGGCTTCGGAGTGGTGCGCAGTGCACGGAAGGGGACCCGGCTCTCGATCGCGACGAACGAGCACGAAAACGTAGCCTCTCGAACCTCGCCGCCAGAATCGAAGTCGTCGTTCTGCATCTCCTGCGTGATCGAGTCGATCAGGTACTCCTGATTCTGGTCGCGACGCGGATGGCCTCGAAGCGTGAACAGGCACCCGCTGGAAAAGCCACGCACATCGCCAGCGCCCTGGAAGCGCGCGTGCTGCGCCTGTAGCTCCTCGAGTCTTGCATCGACGTACGAGGTTGCAGCGTCGACGTATTCACCGGGATAGTCGAACACCTCGTGGCTCGCATGGCCGTGTTGACGACTGATTTTCGCTTCCGTCAAGAGCTTGGAGGTAGGCTTGAGGAAGTCGAAGTCTTTGAGGACGTACGCTCCTGGCTGCACCTGCTTCGACAGACGCCAGTCGTAGACGTGATCGCGCTCGCGCAACGCTTGCTCCCCGCGCGGATAGAACGGGACTTTTTCGTAACCCGGATTCGTCGCGTGCGAGCCGTAACCGTCGGCCAACACGAGAATGTGGTTCCCGTCGACGTGCCGGAAGTAGTAGTAGATCCCGGCCTGCTCCATCAGCCGACTGACGAAGTTGAACGCCGTCTCGCGATATTGGACACAGAACTCGAGAGGCGCGTAGGACCCACTCAACGACTCCTCGAAGTCCGCGAAGCCGTGTTCGCGGAAGACGTCCTTGACGATTTCGGGGATCGACATCTCCTGCCAGATCTTGCAGTCCGCGGTGCGCGTCAAGAACCAGAGCCACGGGCGTAGCGTCGCTTGGTAGACGGCGTACCCGCCGCGCCGCCCCGTCTGGGCGAACTTGCTGGCGATGCCGTTGAGGTAGCGAGTCTCGCCGCTCGGTAGATCCACGGAGACCGTCATCGGGTGCCCGAGCACCTTGTCGATATCGATCTCTTCGTCCGGCGATAGCAGCTCGAGCCGGAACTCGAAGAGCCTGCCGAGTTGTTCCGTCGTCGACAGCCTCGAGACCATCAGCGCGTCACTGGCGAGTGGTGTCGTAACCCGGAATGGCTTGGCGGCTCGAATCGGACTCATCGATTGCTGTCCTCGGATCGCGGCTGCATTGGATGGCGAGGGTGACGCGGCAGATCGTACAGCATTCGCCGCGCGGTGCCACGCCAGGGCCGTGCCGGATCCCCGAGACAGAAGCTATGGTGAGGGCTCGAGACCGAGGACTCGCGATGACTGACAACTTCCACTTCGAGTTTGGCCGACAGCGAGAGGATGGGCGCCGACGATCGAGCGACGAGACCCGACTCGAGATGCTCGTGGTAGGGGACTTCCGCGGCCGGACGGAGCGAGAATCCCGGCCTGCAATCGGTACGACCGATGCCTTGCGCATCGATGTCGACGGCTTCGAAGCCACGCTCTCACGTCTGCGCCCGAGCCTTCGACTGCGTCCCGATGGACGAGAGGTGCTGCTCGAGTTCTCGTCGATCGACGATTTTCATCCCGACCATCTCTACGCGCGGCTTCCTCGAATCACGGCTCTCGCGGACGCACGTGCGCGACTGCTCGACTCGGCGACCTTCGAGGAGGCCGCGGCCGCCCTCGAGGCTGATCTGCAAGCGGACGATGACTCCGCGCCGGAGGACCGCGGCCGCGACTCAAGGACCGCGCACGAGGAAGACACGGAGGACGATACCTCGACGTTGAAGCGGCTCTTCGGCGATCTGACCTCACGCCCGGACGCGAGTCATGCGCGTCGCTCGAAGGACGTCGTCGATGACTTCTTGAAGAAGCTCATGGGCACATCGAGTCATGAGGCGTCGCATAGGGGGCAGGCCGCACGACGTGACGCGTTGCTGAAGATGGTCGACGACGAGATCGCCGTCGCGATCCGACTTGTCCTGCACGACCCGGACTACCAAGAACTCGAATCGACATGGCGATCACTTCATCGACTCGTGACGACGGTCGACGACCAGGCGGTCCGGATCCATCTCGTCGATGTCACGCGCGAAGCACTGCACGCCGATCTACGCACGGGCGGCACCGGCTTGCGTCGACAGCTCGAGCGAAGTCCGAACACCGCGGTCGTGATCGGTGCGTTCGCGTACTCCTCGAACGAGGACGACATTGCCGCACTCGAGACGCTGGCCGCGATCGCCGCGGAGGCGCGCACGCCATTCGTCGCGGCGGCGCGTCCGGACTTGCTCGGCTGCGAGTGCTTCTCCAAGACACCTGATCCGGTCGACTGGCAACCTGCCACCGATGCGGCCTCACGCTGGCGACGATTGCGCGGCCATCCGTGCGCCGCGTGGCTCGGACTCGTGACTCCGCGCATTCTGCTCCGTCTTCCCTACGGAACGCGCACGGATCCGATCGAGGCGTGCGCGTTCGAGGAGATGCCGCACGCACCCGTCCACGCGAACTACCTGTGGGGCAACGGCGCCTTCGCCTGCGCGGAACTCCTCGCGCGCGGAGTCGACACGAGCGCCCCGCTCGATCTCGAAGACCTGCCCGCGCACGTTTGGAGTGGCAACGACGACGCACCGCAGCTGACGCCGTGTGCGGAGTTCTACGCGGGCCAGCGCGCCGCGGCTCACATCGCGAGCCAAGGCCTCATGACCCTGATGAGCCATCGTGATCGCAACGCGGTCCGGCTCACGGACCTTCGCTCGGTTGCCGAGCCCGCGACCCATCTCGCCGGTCGCTGGAGCTGACATCGAAGCTTCTAGAAGCTGTAGACGAACTCGCTGTCCTTGACGCCGATGTGCACGCGCTTGATCGGCTCAGCATCCATCATGCGCTTGAGGAACTCCTCGCTCATCCTCGGCAGGATCGTGTTGGTCAGGATCGCGTCGATCATGCGTCCACCACTTTGGACTTCCAGGCAGCGACTGGCGATCAGATCCACGATGTCGTCGTCATACGTGAACTCGACGCCGTGATGCTCTTCGACTCGCTTCCGGATCCGACCGAGCTGGAGGCGCGTGATCGCCTGCACCATTTCGTCGCTCAACGGGAAGTAGGGGATCGTGACCAATCGACCGAGCAAGGCCGCGGGGAAGACCTTGAGCAGCGGCTCGCGCAACGCGGTCGCAATCGCCTCCGGTTCCGGTACGAGCTCAGGGTCCTTGCACATGTTCATGATCAGGTCGCTACCGACGTTCGAAGTGAGCAGGATCAACGTGTTCTTGAAGTCGATCATTCGCCCCTCGCCGTCTTCCATGCGTCCCTTGTCGAAGACCTGGAAGAAGATCTCGTGTACGTCGGAGTGCGCCTTCTCGACCTCGTCGAGCAGGACGACGCTGTAGGGCCGGCGCCGGACCGCTTCGGTCAAGACGCCTCCCTCGCCGTAGCCGACGTAGCCCGGTGGTGAGCCCTTGAGGGTCGATACGGTGTGAGCCTCTTGGAACTCGCTCATGTTGATCGTGATCAGGTTCTGCTCGCCACCGTAGAGCTGCTCCGCGAGCGCGATCGCGGTCTCGGTCTTGCCGACACCCGAGGGACCACTGAGCAAGAAGACGCCGATCGGCTTGCTCGGGTTGTCCAGCTGCGCCCGTGAGGTCTGGACGCGACGAGCGATCGCGTCGAGCGCGTGCTTCTGGCCGATCACACGCTCGTTGAGCGTGTTGGCGAGCTGCAGGATCGTGTTGATCTCGTCTTTGACCATGCGACCGACGGGGATCCCGGTCCAATCGGCAACGACGGACGCGACCGCCTGGCCGTCGACATGCGGCAGGATGAGGGGGTTCTCGCCCTGCGCCTCCTCCAGCTTTCCCTGAAGCTCGCGAAGTTCGTCGAGCATCGCCGTGCGCTCGTCCACCGAAGGTACCGCATCCGATCGCACGTTTGCCGTCGCGGGGCTCGAGGCCGCTTCCGCATCCGCAGCCTTCTCGAGTTCGCTGCCAGTGCCTTCGACCTTGCCGATAGAGCCGCGCAAGGAGACGCGCAGTTCGAGAATCCGGTCGACCATCTCCTTCTCCGACGTCCAACGATCCTGGAGTTCGACCAGGCGCCCGCGCTCGCGTTCGAGCTTGCCGCGCGCCGAGGTTTCGCGCTCGGCTGTGTCGATGCCGATCGCGTACTCGCGATCGAGGATCTCGAGTTCCGTCTCGAGCGCCTCGATGCGGCGTCGACAGTCCTCGACCTCGGGAGGGACGGCGTGCTGACTGATCGCGACGCGCGCACACGCCGTATCCAGCAAACTGACGGACTTGTCGGGCAGCTGTCGCGCTGGGATGTAGCGGTGCGAGAGACTCACCGATGACTCGAGCGCCTCGTCGAGAACTTGGACCTTGTGGTGTTGCTCGAGAGCCGATGCGATTCCGCGCATCATCAGAATCGCCTTCTCTTCGCTCGGCTCGTCGATCTTCACGACTTGGAATCTGCGAGTGAGCGCCGGGTCTTTCTCGATGTGCTTCTTGTACTCGGCCCAGGTCGTGGCGGCGATCGTGCGAAGGGTGCCGCGTGCCAATGCGGGCTTGAGCAAGTTCGCGGCATCACCCGTGCCGGCTGCACCGCCTGCACCGATCAGCGTGTGCGCTTCGTCGATGAATAGGATGATGGGCTTCTCTGACGACTGCACTTCGTCGATGACCTGTCGCAGGCGGTTCTCGAACTCTCCCTTCATGCTCGCCCCAGCCTGCAGCAAGCCGATGTCGAGGGATCGCAGACTGACGTCCTTGAGCATCGGCGGCACGTCACCGCTCGCGATGCGTTGCGCGAAGCCTTCGACGACCGCTGTCTTTCCGACGCCTGCTTCTCCTGTCAGGATCGGATTGTTCTGACGGCGCCGCATGAGGATGTCGACGATCTGACGGATCTCGTCGTCACGGCCCACGATCGGGTCCATCTCGCCGCTGCGCGCGCGCTCGGTCAAATCGACCGAGAACTGCCGCAGGGCTTCCTGCTTGCCCATCTGCGGAGGAGCCATGGCTCCACTGGCTTCGCCGGGTGCCGCGCCACCTCCGATCTGAGAACCGTCCTGTGCCGGCATCCGCTCTTCCGGCGAACCGTTCGTCACTTCGTGGAAGCGATCCACCAACACATCGAGATCGATCTTCTTGAACTCGTTCGAGATGCCGTAGAGCTCGTTGCGCAGCGTTCGAGTCTTGAGAATGCCGATGACCAAGTGGCCCGTGCGGATCTGCGACTGATTGAACATCAGAGACGCGTAGACCCATGCGTTCTGGACGGCCTCTTCCACATGAGCGGACAGATCCGAAATCGAAGTCGAACCGCGAGGCAACTGATCGAGGGCTGCCGTCAGCTCTTTCGCGACGTTCGACGGGTTGCAGTTGAACTGTTTGACGATGCGGTGCAAGTCGGAGTCCTGCACCTGCAGGATCTGGTGAATCCAGTGCACCAGTTCGACGTACGAGTTCCCACGTGTCTTGCAGAAGACCGTCGCGCTCTCGATGGCGCGATAACCGACTGCGTTGAGTTTCCCGAACAGAGCGACGCGGCTGATTTCAGTCATGAGATTGGGCGATCATGTCAAGAATTCGAGAGGTCGAAACACGGTATCTTCGATGTCCGCTTCTCGTGACTCCGCTGGCAGCCAGCTCGTCCAAGCGAGCCGGCCCGACTTCCCGAGCCGTAGCTCGGGCACGGAGTCCTTGCGAAGCACGAGCTTCACGTCCCAAGTCAGCTCGTCGCCGACGTATTGACGCAAGAGAGCACGCAGCCGCTCGAGGCTTCCACCGCCGGGCAACATCCTCTCGAACGCGGCCAAGCGCAGCGGCCCGAGGCGGAGGCGAAACTTCGACGAACGGTCCCAGAAGGTCGTGCCGAGCACGGCGGTCGTGCCCAGCGTGCACGCGGCGCGCGACGTGCCGAGCGAGGAGTACGAGTCCTCGGGGATCGGAGCCCAGTATCCGACGAACTCCTCGACGGCCGCTGGTATCCGAAAGAACTCTTCGATCATCGTGATCAGACCGTCGGCACCGCGAGCGTGACCGATGAGCTGCGACGCGAAGCGAAGCCTGACGAGATCGGGCAGCTCGTCGCGGTCACGCAGCGACGGTCTGCCGACACCGATCAAGCTCGCGATGTACGTGCTGATCCGATCCGAATCCGGCCGGTCGAAGCTCACCGTCGGCTGGCTGCGCGCCCACGCGGCGTAGAACAGCGAGAGCATGCGGTGGTGGAACAGGTCGGCAAACGCACGAAACGTGGGATCGTCGTGATTCCGCTCCCGGTCGCGGGCGAACTCGGTCAGGTGCAAGGGCAGCGCGCCATGCGGACCGAAGAGCCCGAGGAATCTCACGATCAGTCGAGGCGGTCCCGAGCTTCGTATCTCGAATCGCGCGAGTGAGGAAGGAGCAAAGTCGAGCGACGGTTCTTGGCCCAGATGAACGGGTTCCTCGCTCGCACGAAGTCCCTCGCCAATGCGAGGCTTGTCCAAGTTGGCGCACTCGATGCGACGCATCGCCCGGAAGAAGCCGAACGAATAGGGCTTCGCAGCGAGTTCTTCGAAGACGCTCACAGCCCCGGGCGCAGCCCGAGTCGCGGCGGCCACTTCATGACGACACGGTCCTTCGTACGCACCGTCGTCTGCGCGAACGAGTTGATGCTGACGTAGCTGCGGAAGAACTGCTCGAGAACCGCGCCGATCAGGAAGACACCGGTGCCCTCGAAGGCAACGGCGTCGAGGGTCAAGTCGATCTTCGCGCCGCGAGCGAACGCGAGCGGTCCCGATCGTTCCACGCGCGCCATCCCGGACTCTGCACGCACGGAAGTGACGCCGTCGATCTGTCGCCGAACAGCCACGTCATGGATGTTGCCGTACAGCGTCAACAGGTCGCGCAGCGCGGTCGCACCTTGATGCTCGTCGGTGTCCATGAGTGTCAGATAGTTGAGCGATAGATGATTGATGAGCCGCCAAGACATCTCGCCGTGGCTGTGGGAGGGTCGCGGCTCGGTTGGCCCAGCGATGACTCGAACGGACTCGACGGCCGCCGATTCGACCGAGAATCCCAGACTCGCGTTCAGCAGTAGGGGCAGATCCCTGTTGGTGCAGAGCGTGCGGATGCGCAGTTTGCTGAGGTCACTGCGGTGCGGAGCCGCTTCTGCATCGACGAGCGAAACGTAGACTTCGCTTCCAAGGTAGCTCGACCTCGATCCGCGGCGCTTCGCCACCGAGGACGGCAAGCGCGGTCGCCGGTGCGTCGTGAAGAACGCTTGCTGCCCGACGGGACGTTCGAAATCGTGAATGCCGTAGAGCGGCATGAACTCCTGTTCGTCGCTCTCGCGAGATCCGATCCCCGTGACGCGCAACACGTCGTAGACCTCGAAGTCCGCATCGCGCGTACGGTCCGCGATGACGCGGTAGTCGTTGGATCGATCGTCGATGTGAACTTGATCCGCCTGCTTCGGGAACAGATTGATCGCTGGCGTGCAGAACAACCCGAAGCTCGCTTGATCGACATTCCCGACGAGGTCGTCATCCGCACGATCGAGCGTGACAACGATGTCGAGTGTGCGATGTGCACATCGCCGGACTGCATCACCGATCTCGGTGAACTCGACGGACATGAAACGAGCTGGAAACGCGAAATACTCGCGTAGAAGTCGATAGCCACGAAATGTTCTGTGTCCCCGAGGCTTCAGCTGCTCGGCGCCATCGTTCGCGCCCGCGAAGCCAGTCGGGCTCAGCATGGCTTCGTCGTCCGCGAAGCCGACGGCACGAATCGTCTCGGGATCGAGCTCGACTTGCCATGGGGGCGCCTGGCCCTCGCTGGCAGGCTGCAGGTAGACCGCTTCGGCGTTGGCGAGAAGCTGCTCGAAGACGCGCATCGGCTGCTCGTCGAGCCCGCGGAGGTAAACGGGCAGATCGCGGCACGCAATCTTGTCGATCGTCAACGTCCCGGGACAGCGCAAGCGGATTCGAATCGCGGCCTTGACGCCGTTGAGCCTCTTGATGCCCAGCGCGGCGACATCGCGAGCTGTTGGATAGTAGGCGCCTTCGGCGATCTCGAGCGGAAACAGCGTCACGTCGTGCGCGGTCCTGAACTGACATCGCGAACCGTCGATCGACATCAACGCGGTGCCTCGTCCGATCGAAACGCCCTCGACGAGGGATCCCACCGCCATCTTCGGAGCCAGCTGAACGACGGCCATCGAGGGCTGAGGCGACAGATATTGCGGATAGACGGCTTCGAGCAGGTGCTGCGTGAGCCTGGGAAACTCCTCGTCGAGTTTGAGCTGAACCCGCGCTGCGAGAAAACTGAACCCCTCGAGGAGGCGCTCGACATAGGGATCGGCACACTCGAGATTTTCCAGGCCGAGTCGCCCCGCAACTTTGGGGAACTCTCGCGCGAACTCGGCCCCCATCTGACGCAGATGTTGAAGTTCTCGATTGTAGTACTGCAGTAGGCGCGGATCCATCAGCGCGACTGACCGGCAGATTCACTCACGACGACACTTCCGTCTTCGAGATCGACCGTAGTGCGCAAATACAGACGCAGCGGCGCCGGCTGAGCCCAGAGAGTCGCGTCGATCGAGAAGACCAGTGCATGGTTGCCCATGTCGGCCGCCACAGTAGCGCGCACGCGGACCGACTCGTGGAGGATCCGAGGCTCGAAGTCCTGGATCGCCTTGCGGATGACGTCTTGCAGCTGCTTGACGTCCAAACCGGAGCTGGAAGTGCCGGTAAGCCCCCGCACGCCGTAGTTGAGGACGGAACACCGGACTTCGTCATAGTCGGTCAGGTCCTCGTACGCCGCGAGGTTCGGAGTGTTGAGCAACCAGGCGAGATCCCGGATGACGACCGCACGCAGTTGCGCCATCGTCATCACGCGTTCATCGCCGGACTCCGTCTTCTTGTCACGATGGTTGTCCGTCAGACGATCGAGCAGCGAGGGCTGCAATCGCTCTCGATACGTCAGCTCAGCCACTCGCGGCACCCGTGTCGGCCGAAGCGTCGCCGTTGCCGTCATCGTCGTCACGAGACACGTCGAGCACGACTTCACGAACGTCCAAGAGCGCGTATTCGCCAACGTCGGTCGTCCAGAGCCGCTGCCCGACACCATGCCAGACGTTGCGGTCGACCTCGACCCAATCGGTCTTGCGGGCGAGCCTGAGCATCGAATCCTCGCACGTCTCGGTTCCCGGATAGCGCACCGGCAGCATCGCGACGCTCTGTCCTCCGTTGGTCCACGTCAGATGGGCCGGCAGCCACACGATGTCCCGAAGGTCGGCTGGCTCTTCGATCTCGATGCGTTGGACCCTGTGGAACGGCACCCAGACGTAGCGACCCTCGACGAGGGCCTCGAAGATGGGGCCGAGGCGTGGATCCGCGTCCGCGATCCAAGCGAACGGCTCACCGTTGATCGTTCCCGAGGTCGTCGGAGCGGCCTCGAACGCATCGCCGCGTAGTGCAGCCGCCTGCTCGTGATTCCCGTCGGCCCCGAGTCGCAGAGCTTCGACCATCAGCGGCACCCAAGGATCGGGCTTGCCGAAAACAATCGGCGTGCGACGACCCGCGAAGATGTCACGCCTCAAGGCTTCGCAGCTGAGCGCCTCGCGATAGGCCTGGCCCATCGCGAGAGCGCTCGGCGAGAGATCGGCGGCGACATTCAGCTGCGTCAACGCACGATCCCAGTCGCCCAACACCGCGAGGAGCTGGAACAGGAACGTACGGTGCTTGACTTCCGCCGGCTCCTTGCGCACCTGCGCTTGAAGCTCGGACAAGCACGCGTCGAGATCCCCTTCGTGCAGTCTTTGCTCCACGGTCATAACGGGTCTCCGAGGAGGTCAGGACACGAGTCGAGCTACTCGACGTTTTCCTTGATGTTCCAGGTCATCGGGATCGCGCCGCCGTCCTTCGAGCCGTCGTCCTTCTGCGGCTGGTACTCGAACTTGACCTTGGCGAAGTTCAACGTGACGTTTTCGGTCAGCCGGTCCTCACCACCCGAACCGCCGGTGGAGACCGACGTGATGATGACATCGCTGAACGTGATGATGATGTACTCCAGCGGCTTCTCGCCGGCCTTGCGGACGGTCAGCGTCGCTTCCTTGTACTGCTTGCCGTTGCAGCACATCTTCATCAAGACCGGCGATGCCTTGTCGACGTACTTCGTGAACGAGAGGTCCTGCACGTTGACCTTGCCAGCGCCGCCGCCGCCGCCGATGTGCATCGACCCGCTCTGCGACATTCCCCAGCTCCACGCCAGGACGTCGATTTCGTCCTTGTGACTCTTGTCGCGTGCCTCACCCTTGATGTCGCCGATCTTCAGGAACATGTCAACTGCCATGATCGCTCTCCTCTCGCTTCAGTTCTGTCTAGTGGTGGGTTGCCCGAGGACATCGGGCCTCGGATGGTTGGACGGATGACTCAGCCTTGCTTCGCCGATGGCAATTTGGACACGAGGCGGAGTGATACGGTCAGGCCCTCGAGCTGGTAGTGCGGCCGCAAGAAGAACTTCGAGGTGTAGTAGCCGGGGTTGCCCTCGACCTCCTCGACGACGACTTCGGCAGCTGCCAATGGCTTTTGCGCCTTGATCTCTTCGCTCGAGTGCGCCGGATCGCCGTCGACGTACTGCAGGATCCAGTCTTGGAGCCAAGTCTGCATGGCTTCGCGCTCTTTGAAGGAGCCGATCTTGTCGCGCACGATGCACTTGAGATAGTGCGCGAAGCGACAGCTCGCGAAGAGATACGGCAGACGTGCCGCGAGGTTCGCATTGGCGGTCGCGTCCGGGTCGTCGTATTCGGCGGGCTTCTGCAGCGACTGCGCCCCGATGAAGGCTGCGAAGTCGGAGTTCTTGCTGTGCAGCAGCGGCATGAAACCGTTCTTGGCAAGC
>JACKHW010000010.1 GCA_020638795.1 Planctomycetota bacterium
CCAGCACTCGTTTGGATGCTACTGCGGCACTTCCGGTGGCGCGGTGCATGGCGCGTTGCGCTCGCTGTCCTGCCTCCGATCGGGTTCTTCGCTTGGGGCTATGGTGTCTCGCACGGCATGTTCGGCACCACCGCCACCCAGGGTACGTGGAGCTACGGCGACGAGATCGCCGCGCGCATCGGTGGGCCGATGGACGTCGTGCTCCACGCCGTCGCCGGGATCCCGCACTTCGTACGCGGCATCGGACAGAGTCTCCTCGATTGGAGCTTCGTCGCTCGCTTCGACGGACTCGCGTACGTGCTCGCGGCGCCGGCGCTCGTCGGGATCGTGCATGCGATGTTCGGAGGCTCGGCACTGGTAGAACGAGATGCGTCGCGATGGCGACGCGCTCCGCTCGCATGGACGACGGTGCTCGGCGTCGGCGTCGCGTGCGCCGCGCCGGAGCGTACGATTCGCTATCTCGTACCGTATGCTCCGTGCTTCGCCTTCTTCTTCGTCGAAGGCGTCGTCGCGATGTTCCGCTGGTCGATTGCTCGTTCGAGAGTCGAAGGGTCGCAGCGAGTCGTGTCCCGGCTCGGCCTCGTCGCCGGCGCGTTGCTCGCGACCGCTCATGCTCCGGGGCTCGTGCAAGAGCTCCGAGCGCGCATCACCTATCCGGTGGTCGCCGCTCCGCCGTTGCTCCGAGAGCAAGTCGCTGCCGTCCGCACCGGGGATTGGAGCGAATGCCGTTCTCTACCGGAGGGCGGACCCATCGCGATGCGCTTCGCGAGTTGGTTCCAAGTCCTCGATCTCGCGCGCCGGACCACGAGTGAGGACGCCGTGTTGATCTCTCGCAAGCCGCGCTTCGTGTCCTACCTGACGGGGCGTCGCTGTCTGCGCTTGCCTGCTGGCTTGCCGCCCGCAGAGCTCGCCCGGCGTCTCGAATCGATGACGTTCGACGTGTTCGTCGATGACGGTCTCTTCGCGGACACGCGGGCAGCGTGTGCCGTGGTCGAGCAGGGCCTCGGGTACGTCGAAGTGGGTACGGTGCGCAGCGCGCGTCTTCTCAAGGCGCCGTGGAGCTCGGCCGTCGAACCGGGGCGTTGAACCTGTCGAGGCGCGTGAGCTTCCCGTGTGATGGGGGGCAGGCGAACGAAACCTGGGCCTTGCGATTGCTGGAAAGCGTCCGTAAATCCTGTTCGAGTATGGAAATTCTTCGGTAGTCGTCAGCGCGACGCCCGACGTTTCCGCGAAGCAGGTTGCGCCCAGGAGGCCCCACTTTGTCACTCGAACTACCCACGATCTTCCTCACGGTTCTGTCGACGCTCGTGCCGACGGAGCCGACTCACAAGTCCACCGGCGAAGTCACCGAGGCCAAAGCGCCCGTGGTCGTGCCGACCGAAACCGTCGTCGCTCCGCTCGAGAGCGGGATCGAACTGCGCGCGTCGCAGGATTCGGCCACCGATATGCAGGCAGCCGCTCAGGACGCAATGAAGGACAAGAAGCTCGAGACCCTCACCGGCGCGATCACGGCCGGAGGCTCGATCTCGTCCGGCAATACCGCCGTGCGGCGCGCCAATGTCAACGCGAATGCCGAGTACCTACTCGACGAGAAGAATCGCGTGTCGGGTCTGTTCGACTGGCTCTACACCGACGAAAAGGATCCGTTCACCAAGAAGGTCAAGCTCACGCAGCGCCGCGTCCGTGGTGCCTTGCAGTACGACCGCTTCTTTTCGGACAAGCTGTACGGCTTCGCACGCGCCGACGCCGTCCACGACGCGCTGCAGTCCTTGAGCCTGCGACTGATCGGTTCGGTCGGTGTCGGTTATCAGATCCTCCAAGAAGAGAAGTCTTCGTGGGTGGTCGAAGCCGGTCTTGCCTACGTGCACTCCGACTTCAAGAACGCGGCCGCCAACGCGATTCTGACGGGGAAGATGTTCGATGACCCTCAGGGCGATCTCTCCGCGCGCATCGCGACGAAATATTGGCGCCAAGTCACCGACGACCTCAAATATTCGTTCGCGGCCGAATGGTACCCGAGCCTCGAAGAGCAGAGTCGCCACGTCGCCTATGTCTCGAACCAGCTCGATTACGTGATCGGAAAGGGCTTCACGACGTCGCTGCGTTGGGAGTTCGACTACAACAACACGCCGGGCTACCGCACCAACGGTGACCGTCTCGAGCGCCTCGATCATCGCATCATCTGGGGTCTCGGCTACACGTTCTGAGCGCTCCATCGATTCGAAGCGACTTTCGATCGACACCGAATCGACCCATGATGCGGACCCCCGACACGCTCGTGTCGGGGGGCCATTGCATATAGCAGCGTGTTGAAAAACTCAGACAAGACGCTGACAGGAAGAGATCGAAACGCGAGAAGGGGCGAGACATGCGTGTATGGCAAGGTGAGGTTGCGAACGCTGGGACGACACCAGAAACCACGGCTCCCGGTGGACCATCTCCGCTGCTCGACGTCGACTTGACCGATCCGCGCGCCGTCGCCACCAAGCTCCAAGAGCTCGTCATCGATTTCGCGCCCAAGGTCGCGGCTGCGATCGTGATCTTGGTTCTCGGGTGGCTCTTCGCGCGCTTCTTCCGTCGCGTGCTCAAGAAGGGGATGCAGCGTGCAAGGGTCGACAACACGCTCGTCAGTTTCATCTCCAACGTCATCTACACGGCGCTTCTCGTCTTCGTCGTCGTGTCCGCGCTCGGCAAGCTCGGCGTGCCGACCAACAGTTTCGTCGCGATCATCGGTGCGGCGGGTCTCGCGGTCGGCTTCGCTCTGCAGGGCTCCCTGTCCAACTTCGCGGCGGGCGTGATGATCATCCTGTTCCGTCCGTTTCGCGTCGGCGACTACATCGAGGGCGCAGGTGAAGAGGGGACCGTCGACGAGATCCAGATCTTCCAGACCGTGCTGAACACGATCGACAACCGTCGTGTGATCGTGCCCAACAACCAGCTGACGAGCGCCTCCATCACCAACTACACCGCCAATCCGAAGCGCCGGATCGATCTCGTGTTCGGGATTGGCTACACCGATGACATCCAGAAGGCGAAAGACGTGTTGCGTCGGGTCATCGAGAACGAATCGCGTGTCTTGAAGGACCCCGAGCCGACGATCGTCGTCGGCAATCTCGGCGAGAGCAGCGTCGATCTCTACTGTCGCCCGTGGGTGAAGCCGACCGAATACTTCGGCACCAAGTGCGCGCTGCTCGAGGCCGTCAAGCTCGCGTTCGACGAGGCGGGGATCTCGATCCCGTTCCCGCAGCGCGACGTGCATCTCCATCAGGTACAAAACGTCGCGTGAGTCGCCATTCCGTCGCGACGTGAAACGACGAATCGCCCGAATCCTTTGACAGCCCGGCAGGCTCCGCGCAGAATCCTCGCCCCTCGGTCGGGCTCCTGCCGAGGCAAGCGTGGAGAGGTGCCGGAGCGGCCGAACGGGCTGGTTTCGAAAACCAGTGTAGGGGCAACTCTACCGCGGGTTCGAATCCCGCCCTCTCCGCCACGCTTCGCAGGGGCCCGACCGGAATCGTTCTACTTGGAGAGATGCCGGAGTGGCTGAACGGGCACGCTTGGAAAGCGTGTGTAGGGGCAACTCTACCGCGGGTTCGAATCCCGCTCTCTCCGCCATTCGAGCGCGGGAGGTCCGGAAAGACGGCCGGGCCCCGAGAAATGAGACGGTGTGAACCTGGTCAGGCCGGGAACGGAGCAGCCATAAGCATGCGGACTCATGTCTCGGATCGTCTGGTCGTCGTTCCGGACCGCCCGTGGATCGGCTACCGTCATGAGCTCTCGGGGCCCAGGCGCTTCGATGCACGCGCATGAACGAAGGCAAGCACAGCTACAAGGTCCTCGCACGGCGCTTCCGGCCGACGGACTTCGACGATGTCGTCGGACAGCCGGAGGTTCTCTCGAGTCTGCGCACGAGCCTCGAGCAAGGGCGTTTGCCCCACGCGCTGCTCTTCGCGGGGAGTCGAGGGGTCGGGAAGACCACGACTGCGCGGATCATCGCACGAGCGGTCAACTGCGAGGTCTCGCCCGGCCCGTCCCCGTGCGGGACCTGTGCCGCCTGTAAGAGCATCCTCGAAGGAAGCGCGAGTGACGTCGTCGAACTCGACGCAGCATCGAACAACGGCGTCGAAGAGGTGCGAGCGCTGCGCGAGCAGGCGGGCTACGCCCCGATCCGGCTGCGCAAGAAGGTGTTCATCCTCGACGAGGTCCACATGTTCTCGCGGGCCGCGTTCAACGCGCTGCTCAAGATCCTCGAGGAACCGCCCGCGCACGTGCTGTTCGTCCTCGCGACGACCGAAGCGCACAAGATCCCCGACACGGTGCGATCGCGATGCCAGGTCCTGCCGTTCCGACGGATCGGCGCCGGGGACATCGAGGGGCGGCTCGCCGCGATCTGCGAACGTGAAGGCGTGCAGGCATCCGCCGAGGTGTTGGCGGAGATCGCCGCGGCTTCGATGGGAGGGCTGCGCGATGCGGAAACCGCGCTCGAACGCGTCCTCCCCGTGGCCCAAGAACTCGATCTCGCGGGCTATCGGCGCCTCGTGGGGCGGCTCGGGCCGACGCGTGCGGCCGAACTCGTCGCGACGTGTCTCGCAGGCGACACGAAGGCGGCACTGCACTACTCGCGCGAAGCCGTCGAGACGGGCGTCGACGAGCGCGAGTGCCTCGGTGAGGTTCTCGAAGTGTTGCGTCTCGTGCTGCTCCTGCACGTCGATGGTGAGGACAGCATGCTCTTCGAGGCGACCGGGTCGTGGCGCGAACGCCTGCTCGAGCTCGTGCGTGCTTCGTCTCTCGAGACGATCGATGCGATGATGCAGTTGCTCGTGCTCGCGCGCGATCGTATCCGTCATCTCGATGATCGTCGCATCCTGCTCGAGCTCACGCTCGTGCGGATGGCGCGGCTCGGAAGTGTGCAGACCCTCGGCGAACTGCTGGCTGCCGCACCCGAGGTCCAGTCCGAGGGTCACGTCGCTTCTGCAGTTTCCGACACGACGTCCAAGGCGCGGTCTGTCGCATCCTCGACGGCGACCGTGCAGGCGCAGCAAGCGGAACGTGCGCACCCCGCGATGGCATCGCCCAAGAAGGAGCCGCCCACGAAGGCGCCGGCCGCGACCGTGTCGCCCAAGCTGGAGGTATCCTCGCCGGCTCGCGGTCGCCGCAGCGGCGACCCTTGGGTCGCGACTGTCGAACGTGCCCTCACCGAGCGTGAGCGGCTCGGCAACTTGCTCTCGGCGGCGACACTCGATTGGAGGAGCGACGGAGAGTTGCGGCTCGAGTTCGGTGCTCTGAAGACGATCGACCGTGCGCTCGTGACGTCAGAAAAGAGCAGGAGTTGGATCGAATCGGCGTTGTCCGACGCTGCAGGCCGACGCGTAACGATCGAGGTCGTCACCGAGGCGGCGACCAAGTCCAAAAAGCAAACGGGGACGTCCGACGCGATTCGAGCGTCCGGCGATTCGCAGCAAGGCGCGCGGCGTCCGCGTGGAAACGTCGACCCTGAAGAACTACCGGGGCTCGGCCGCAAGGCGATGGAGCTCTTCGACGTTCGGCACGTCGAGCGGACCGACGAAGCCGCCGACGCGTGAAGCACAACCAAGACCCGTAGACCCAGGAGACGAACCGATGGCCGGTGGAGACATGAACCTTCTCAAGCAGGCAAAACTCATGCGGGACCGCATGGACAGCCTGCAGAAAGAACTCAAGGAGCGCATCGAAGAAGGCACTGCCGGCGGCGGCGTCGTCAAGGTCTACGTCAATGGCTTGCGCGAGGTCATGGGCGTCAAGATCGATCCCGAAGCCGTCGATCCCGAGGACGTCGAGACTCTCGAAGATCTCGTCACGGCTGCGGTCAAGAACGCACTCGAGCGAGCCAAGGCGCTCGAAGCCCGCGAGACGGAGAAGCTGACGGGCGGTCTCGGCCTGCCCGGGTTGTCGTTCTGACGCAGGGTCCAGGCGCACCGCGATGTCGCATCGTCGTCCCGAGGCCATCGACGCCCTCGTGAGCGCGCTCTCGCGCTTGCCGAGCGTCGGTAACGTCACGGCCGAGAGACTCGCGTACCACCTCCTCGCGGTCCCCGAAGCCGAGGCGATCGCACTCGCCGACGCGATCCGGCGCATTCGCGACGAGGTGCGCGTGTGTCGCGTGTGTTCCAACGTCGATGCGAGCGATCCGTGTCGCATCTGCGAGGACGAAGCGCGCGACCACACCTGCGTGCTCGTCGTCGAGGGGCCGCGGGATCTCGCGAGTTTCGAGTCCGCGGGTTGGAAGGGCGTCTATCACGTCTTGCGTGGTCGCATCGCGCCGCTCGAAGGAGTGCGCGGCAAGGACCTGACGATCGCGGCGTTGCTCGCGCGAGCGCGGCGCCCCGGCTTCGCCGAGGTATGCCTCGCCACCAACCCCGATCTCGAAGGCGAGCGCACTGCCCAAGAGATCGCCGACGTGCTCCTCGGTCTCGAGAAGCGTCCGAAGATCACGCGCATCGCGCGTGGAATCCCCGCTGGTGCCGGCATTACGCAGGTGCAACACACGATCCTCGCCGACGCGCTGGAGGGACGTCGCGAACTGCGCTGAAGCTCAAGAACGCGCCGGTCCCTGTCGATCCGTAGGGAGACGAAGAAGGGGGCGAGAGAAAGGCAGCGCATGGAGCTCGGAGTCACGCTCAGACAAGGGATGGATCAACGGCAGTTGCTCCTGCCCAAGATGCTCCAAGCGATCGAAGTGTTGCAATTGCCGACACTCGATCTCGTCGCTCGCATCGACGCCGAACTCGCGACCAACGAGACGCTCGAGGTGCTCACGAGGGAGGACGGAAGCGATGCAGCCCCGCGCCCAGAGGATCGTGCGACGGCTGCCGAGCGCTACGACGACGTCGATGTCTATGGCCGCGGCGCGCCGGGTCACGGGCGCCAGGTCGATGGGGATGGCGAGGATCGCTTCGCATGGATCGAAGCTCCGGGCTTGTCGCTCCAGAACGTCCTTCTCGAACAGCTCGCGGAGTCGAGTGCCGTCGATACCGTGCGAGAGATCGCGAGCTTCGTCATTGGGTCCCTCGACGCCAACGGGCACCTCCGACTCACGATCGAAGAATTGACTGCGATCTTCGGAGAAGCGGCGCCCGTCGAGGCTGCGGTCGAACTCGTGCGGAGCTTCGAGCCGATCGGCATTGCCTGTTCCGGGCCCCGCGAATCGATGATCGCGCAGATTCGAGGTCCACGGCGCGAGTTGCTCGCCCGCATTGTCGAACACCACCTCGAAGATCTCGCGATGAACCGATGGCCCAAGGTCGCGCGTGACCTCGGCATATCGGTCGAAGCATTGAAGGAAGCCGCAGCCGAGCTGCGACATCTCGATCCGTGTCCGGGTCGGTCGTTCGAGACCAATGCCGAGGTCGCGCTCGAAGCGGACGTCGTCGTGCGCCGAGAAGACGGAGAGTGGCAAATCTACGTCGACGATGCTCGGGTTCCGCTATTGCAAGTCAGCAGCAGCTACGAGGCCATGGCTCGGAATCCGGCGACCGAGACCAAGGTCAAACGCTACCTCAAGGGCAAGATCGCGTCGGCGCGCGATCTGATGCTCGCGATCGCACAGCGACGCGAGACGCTCGGTCGCGTCGCGCGCGCTTCGCTCGAACGCCAACGCGGCTTTCTCGAGCGTGGCCTCGCGGGCATCGTGCCTCTCGGCATGCAAGAAGTCGCGGACGCGGTCGGAGTCCACCTGTCGACCGTGAGCCGTGCGATTGCCGGCAAACACGTGCAGACCGACTTCGGGATCTTTCCGCTGCGCTGCTTGTTCGACGGTGGAAAGGGCGTGGGATCCGACGCGCGGGGACACGGTGGAGAGTCGCGCACGTCGATCCGCGAACAGTTGCGTGCGATGGTCGACGGCGAAGACCCGAAGCAACCGCTGTCGGACGAACAGCTCGTGCAGGAGTTCGCGAAGCGTGGTCTCGATGTCGCACGTCGCACGATTGCCAAGTATCGCAACGAACTCGGGATCCCGAGCTCGTTCCGGCGGCGCAGCTATTGAACAGGCATTGCTCGACGATCGTCGCTATGAAGACTCCATGCGGACGGTTCGGCTCTGGATCGCCTACGACGGGACCGGGTATGCGGGTTGGCAGCGACAGGCTGCGGGCGACACGATCCAGGAGGAGATCGAAGGCGCGTTCCGGGCGCTCGTCGGCACGGCGGTCACGGTTCATGGCGCTGGGCGAACGGATGCAGGTGTGCACGCGCTCAGTCAGTGCGCGCACGTGCAGATCGATCGCGGTCCGCCGACCGAGCGTCTCCACCTCGCGCTCAACACGATGTTGCCGCGTGATATCCGCGTGCTCGGTGCCGTGGATGCCGAGGCGGGCTTCCATGCTCGCTTCAGTGCGTGCGGCAAGCGATATCGCTATCGGATTCGGACGGAGCCCGTGCCGTTTCCGATCGGGCGTCGCTACGTGCATTGGCACCCGTTCGGTCCTGTCGACCTTTGCCGCGTCCGGCGCGCGGCGTCGCGGCTCGTTGGTGAGCACGACTTCAGCTCGTTCGCGACGAACTCCCGCCATGCGGATGCTGGTGGCAAGCAGAAGAGCACGGTCCGCACCGTGCGATCGCTTCACGTCGTCGGCGACGAGCGTGGGTTCGACATCGTCATCGAGGGCAGCGGTTTTCTCTACAACATGGTGCGCACGATCGCCGGTTGTTTGCTCGATGTCGGTCGTGGCAAGCACGACGTCGACTGGATCGACGATGTGCTACGCGCACGGGACCGACGTGCTGCCGGGGCGGTCCTGCCGCCCGAAGGCCTCGCGCTCGTACGGGTGCTGTACCCGCCAAGTTGCGGCCCCAAGGCCGCTCCCGGTTACCGGCGATAGGTTACCGGCGACAACGAGTCGCCCGGGCGCGAAGGGCGCGCTATCCTCATCGTATCCCGCTGCTCTTTCGCCTACGTTTGCACCTCAGGTCGTTCTCGTCGTGTCGCACCGTGCCCACGACGAACCGATCTCAACCAGAGCCGGCAGCCCATGCAGTGGGCTGCTCGATCAGTGCTCGAACAGGAGAAGCTGATGGACATCGACGTCACAACGCGAACCGATGGAATCCCAGATGTCGCCAAGGAATACGCGCGCGACAAGTTCGGAAGTGCCGCACGCATCTTCGACCGCATCGGTAGCGTCCACGTCTCGCTCGACCAGCAGAAGGACGGTCACCACGCGCGCGTCGTCGCGCATCTCGATTCGGGCGCGACGCTCGTATCCGAAGCGTCGAGCGAAGAGCTCCGACACGCCATCGAGCAAGCCTCGGAGAAGTTCCAGGCGCAGGTCCGCAAGGAAAAAGAACGGTTGATCGACCGCCACCGTCGCAACGGCGATGGGCGCAACGGCGACGGGGGTCGATGAACCATGCGTTGCAAAACGCAACGTTCGTGCTCGTGGCGCGAGTGAGGCCATGACCTACGGTCCGAAAGAAACGTACGAGCCCATCACCGTGGATGTCGAGGTCGTCAACGACCACGGCCTCCACGCGCGCCCTGCACATCAGGTCGTCGTGCTCGCGAATCATTTCACGAGCGCCATTCGTGTCATCAAGGACGACCTCGAGGTCGACGCGAAGTCGATCATGTCCTTGATGATGCTGGCTGCCGAGAAGGGCACCGTCCTGACGCTCCGCGCCGAAGGCACCGACAGCAAGGAGGCGATCGAGGCGCTCTCCGATCTCTTCCGTCGCGGCTTCGGCGAATAGCCGCGCGACTTCGCGCCGAATTCGCGCGCCTTCTCGGGCGCCGACTCAAGCAGGCGCTCCCTGACGGTCGATCACTCCGTGTATCCGCGACTTCCGCGGACTCGCGAGTCTCAACAGCGCAGGGAAAGCGATGCTCAAGGGGCGAAAGAGTGCCGTCGGTCTCGATATCGGAGGGTCTTGTATCAAGGCCCTCGAGATCACTCGGGACAAGTACGACTACATCATCACCGGCTATGGACAGATCGAGGTCCAGAGCGAAGCCGATCGTTCGGACGCCATTCGCGAACTCTTCGCGCAGTGCCGTTTCCGCACGAAGAAGGTCGTCACCGCCGTGAGTGGCAAGTCGGTCATCGTTCGTTATCTCAACATGGCGAAGATGTCCGACGAGAATCTCGAGAGCGCGATTCGCTTCGAGGCGGACAAATACATCCCGTTCGACATCGAGGAAGTTCAGATCGACACCGAGCGGTTGATGGACATCCCGGGTGAAGGCGGGAAAGAGTCCAACGAGATGAAGGTGCTTCTCGTTGCCGTCAAGAAGACGCTGGTGGAAGAACAAGCCTCGATGCTTCAGCAGTGCGGACTCTCGCCGACGGCGATCGACGTCGATGCGTTTGCGGTCGGCAATGCCTTCGAGCTCAACGAATCGTTGTCGCCCGGCATGGAAGAAGACAAGACGATCGGCCTCGTCGACATCGGCGCGAACAAGACTTGCATCAACATCCTGCGCAACCACGTGAGTCTGTTCGCCCGCGAGATCTACCTCGGCGGCAACGACTTCACGAACGCGATCACGCGTCGTCTCGGCGTCGAAGTCTACGAAGCCGAAAGTCTCAAGCGTGATCCGCACGACCGCGAAGTCGAAGTCCAAGAAGCCGTTTCGCCGGTCATCGAAGACCTCGGGAACGAAATCAACCTGTCGTTCGACTTCTTCGAGAACCAGTACGACGGTCGCGTCGGGCAGGTCTACCTGTCGGGCGGTGGCTCGATGCTCGCGTCGCTCGAGGAAGAGTTCGAAGGATTCTTCGAACGCCGGACGCGCATCTGGAACCCGATCGAGGGGCTGAAGATCAAGTCCGACAACGTCGACATCGACAGCCTCAACAAGTCGTCCCTGCAACTCGCAGTCGCGGTCGGTCTCGCCGCGCGCGCCATTTGAGGTTCGCTCGACCCGAGGAGACAACGCCATGATTCAAATCAACCTGCTGCCGTCCGAGTATCGTTCTCGCGAACGCCTCTCACTCAAAGTATGGGCGACGATGTTCGCTGCTGTCGTCACGGTTTGTGGAGCCGGTGGCTACTTCGGCCACGTGTATCTCGACGAGTACAAGGCCGTCGAAGCACAGCGCATCACGCGCGAGGACAAGTTGCGCGAACTCAAGCCGCTCGCTTCGCACTATGACAAGCTCGTCGCAGAGGCGAAGGACTACCGTCAACGCGAAACGACGATTCAAGACATCGCGACTTCGCGTGCACTGTGGACGAAGCTGCTCGACAACTTCATTGACATCGTCAACAACGAAGGGAACACCGAGCGACACAGCGTGTGGTTCGACAACCTGACGGTTGCCGGTGGTCGTGGGAAGACCGGTCCGAGCTGGAACCTGAAAGCGCTCAGCCAGTCGAACAGCTTCACCAAGCAAGCGAACTTCCTCGACGACGTGCGCAACGACCCCGAGTTCTTCAAGGACTTCGACATGATCAACGCGCCGGGTGGTGCGGTCGTCTCGGAATCGTCGAAAGAGCCTCCCGAAGCGATCAGCTTCGAGTTGCGACTCGCAATGAAGCCTTCGAACGAATGGGCGGCGAACGTCGACCAGCAGAAGAAGCCGCAACCCAAGAAAGGACGCTAGGAGGCCCATCCCCATGGCTCAAATGAGCGAAAAGCGGATCATGCTGACCATCGCCGGGGCGAGCATCCTGCTCGTCGGCGCGGCGTTCGGTGGCGTCTACTGGGTGGAAGGCAAGATCGAAGAAGAAAACCAGAAGATCACCGGCCTCGACGGTCAGATCCAAGCTGCCGAACAGAAGAAGGGCAAGATCCCGAAGCAGGAGAACGAAGTCATCATCCTGCGCGAGAACATTGCCGAGTACGTGAAGATCCTGCCGCCGACGAGTGAACTCACGCGGTTCGCGCGAACGGTCAACTCGTTCACGCAGAACTCGGGTGTCGTGCTCACGCACCTCACGCCGTCGCAGGAGAGTCACGACAAACGGAGCGCGTTCACGCGCTACAAGTTCGACATGCGCCTGACGGGGACGCTCTGGCAGTTCATGAAGTTCATGAACATGTTCGAGAGCTACAAGCGCTTCGTCAAAGTGTCCAACTTCCGCCTCACGGCCGGGCGCGCCGCATCCGGGCAGAGCCCCGACGAGGTCATTCATCAAGTCGCGATGGCGGTCGAGACCTACAACTACACCGCATCGGTCGGTGGCAAGTCTCCCGTGACGATCCCCGGCTACGACGAGAAGAAGGCACGCCTGCGCGAAGACATCTATCGCGCACGTCAAGCGATCAAGATCGAGCGTTACAACTTCCGCGGGCGCCGCGCACGCCGGGACATCTTCACGGATCCGCGCATCGATCGGAACAACGTGCTGGGTGACGGCGCACCGATCAGCGAGCAACTCCGTCAACTCGAGGAGTCGATCCAAGAGCTCGAAGGCGTCCGCTCCAAGTGGAAGCAGGCCGGCGAAACGTCGGTGTTGCTCGTGCGATTCGAGATGCGTCGCGACGTCGCCAAGCGACTCGAAGCGCTTGCCGCGAAAGCGGAAGACTACGAAGCACGCGGCTTCTTCACCTACCAGCCCTACCAACTTCGATTCCAGCGCGAAGTGCGCGACGGAGTCGACGCGTTGATGAAAGCGGTCAAGGGTGGAAAGAACGACAACGCCGTCGTCGAGGCGCAAGGCCTGCCGATGGCAGAGCTCGTCGGCATCCGCCGCAAGATCGAAGACGCTCTCAACGACGGGCGTCTCGACGATGCGGTCGACAGCTTCGAACTCGTTCGCGACAAGATCCAGTTCCCGCCGACCGACGAGCGCGCGCCGATCGCGAACGCGCTGCACGAGCTCTATCAGAAGGCGAAGGTCGCGCAGGAGTTCAGTCGCCTGCAGATCTCCGTCACGGGAACGATCCTGCTGCCCGAGTTCTTGTCGACAGCGATCATCAACGGGAAGACCTACACCGAAGGCGATGCCATCGGAGACGAGCTCTTCCTCAAGGAAGTCGGCGAGGACTTCGTCGAGTTTCTCTATCGCGGTGTCGTGCTACGCCGCAAGCAGTGACGGACTTTTTGACCTGACCGCGCCGCCGTTCTCGGCGGCATTCGTGAATCCCCCGGCACGAGTCGCTTGCTTTCGCCCGTCGGCATCAAGTTGTCCCGTGCCATCGACCGATAACTGAAAACGATCGCCCCCCGGTGATCGCGACCACAACTCCCCGACCGAGGAATCGAGGATGCCTTCGATCATGACTCGTTTCGCACCCCCCAGCATTCTCTTCGCAGGCCTGATGGCCGGCGTTGCGATCGCTCAAGGTGACCGTAGCAGCCCGAGAGATCTCGGTGATCCCCGGGCGATCATCAAGAACCTCGACCTTCGCGATCGCCCGCTGAAGGACGTGGTCGACTTCCTTCGTGCCAAGTCCGGTACGAACATCATTCTCGACGATGGCATCGATACGCCCGTCACGTTGCGAGAGCTCAAGGACATGCATTGGCGCACCGTCCTCGACCTCGCAGTCGAGCGGGCGGGTTGTGTCGTCGTCGAAGCTGGCCCGAACGTGCTGCGCGTCGAGAAGCCACCGCGTGTGCGCTTCGCGTTCGACAAGGCAGAGATCTCGCAGGTGATCGACGCGATCGCCAAGATCTCCGCGGCCAACATCATCACGGCGCCCGAAGTGCAGGGCACGATCACGCTTCGTCTCAAGGACGTGCCGTGGCGTGACGCGCTCGATCAAGTCGTGAAGACGCTCGGCTTCACGGTCGTCGAAGAAGATCGCGGCATCCTGCGTGTGGTCTCGCCTGCGACGCTCGTGGATCAACTCTCGAGCCGCGAGTTCCAGCTTCGCTACGTGCGGCCGGCGAGCTCGTTCGTGCCGAAGATCAAGTCGGAATACGTCGACGGTCAGATCTTCCGTGCGGGCGACGATCCCGCGAAGAACTTCGGTCTCGTCCAGGCGCTCCAGCGCATGCTGTCGCCGGCCGGCAAGATCGAATACCTCGCGGGCAAGAACGTCCTCTTCGTCAAGGACACGAAGCCCGTGCTCGACGAAGTCGAACGCATGATCTCGAAGATCGACGTGGAACCGAAGCAGGTCTTCGTCGACGTCAAGTTCGTCACGACGCGCAACACCAACCTGCTCGAGTACGGCGTCAACGTCGGCGACACCGGTTGGAGTGTCTCCGCGAGTGGCGGTGCGATCCCGATCAAGTTCCCGTTCAACCTCGGTGGTGGCGGGTTCGAAGACAGCCTCATCGCCAACGACTCGGGTCGTGGTCCGTTCGCCGATGCCGCGCTCAACGCGAGCAACCAGACGATCGTGCCCAACACGATCTTCGGCGCTCTCGACTTCACGCAGGTCTCCGCGACGCTGCGCCTCCTCAAGAAGGACGAGTCGAGCGAAATCGTTCAAGCTCCCAAGATCATCGCGCTCGACCACGAGCCGGCGACGATCTTCGTGGGGGATACCGTTCGGTATGCCCAAGCACGCGCCGAGTCCTCGCAGTCGGGCGGTCTGCAACTCGTCGTGGAAGAAGCGCCGAACTCGCCGGTCCAGACCGGCTTCCAGCTCCTGTTGACGCCCCACATCATCCCGGGCACCGACAAGGTCATCATGGAAGTCATCCCCGAGAGCGAGCAGCTCTCCGGTTCGGGTGGTCCGCCGCTCGCGCCTCCGGGCTTCGACGTCTTCACCGTCGGCTCGGGCACGGGTCAGGGCTCGATCGCGTTGCCGCGCGTCAGCGCCAGCACGATCGCGACCAAGATGCTCCTCAAGAGCGGCCAGACGGCTGTTCTCGGTGGTCTCACGACGGACTCCAACACGCGGACGACGACGAGCATCCCGTTGCTCGGCGACATCCCGATCCTCGGTTGGGCCTTCAAGAGCCGCGCGAAGTCGAATCAGCGCACGAGCCTGATCGTCTTCATCACGCCCGAAATCGTGATGAGCCCTGAAGAGACCGAAGCGAACATTCGCGACATCCTCGAGATTCGTCGGACTGCCATGGCCAGCGAGTATCGTCGGATCTTCGGCGAGCCCTCGCAGCCCAGCACGGACACGAGCGACGTCGCCGCCCCGGGCGCCGACCGCTGATCGCGAAGCCGATTACGGCTTCGGGAGTTCTTCCCCGGAACCCCGGCCCGAGGTGGGGGCGACCCCACCTCGCGACGAGCCGGTGAGACGCACGCTTCCATCCGTGCCGCCGACGAACTAATGTCGTCGAACGCGGAACGTCGGCCACGCCTCTTCGGCTTCGTCGACCGCGACACTCGGGCGGCCCGTGGTCGTTCCGATTGGAAGATCGAGCGCATTGAAACATTCGACACACAAGTCGGGTATCGGCGGAATCTCGCCACCGTCACGCGCCCAGGGTCCATTCCGCTCGCACCTCCGGCTCGACCGAGAACACGATGGTCGGCCTCGCACTCCATCGTCGGCCTTCACGCCGTCGATCGATGCGAGGAGCCGTGCGGGCCTTGTCGTATCGGTAGCTTCTACGTCCGTTCGAGGTTCCGCGTGTCGGAACCAGCCGTTGGACGTCGGCCGTTCTGCAGTCCCCGTGTGGGCTGCTCGGGCGGAATGCAGCACGACGAACAGGAAGACCCGGTGCCGCGTGCGTGAGGGTGTGGCCGCTGCTCCCCGCAAGGGAACCTGCCATGAAGCGCATGTTGGTCAACGTGAACGATCCGGAAGAACGTCGGATCGCGATCGTCGAGGACGGAAAACTCCAGGAGCTGTACGTCGAGCTCGCTGACCGCGAGAGTTACCTCGGCAACATCTACAAGGGCAAAGTCGTCAACATCGAGCCGAGCATCGGCGCGGCCTTCGTCAGCTTTGGCGGGACGCGCAACGGCTTCCTCCACGCTTCGGACGTCGTGCCCGGATACGGCGATGCCGCGGTCGATCTCCTCGACATCCTCGAGGGACGCGCGCGCATGAGCGACGAGGATGATGGTCCGGATGCGGTCCGTTCGATTCTCGATGATGCCGACGACGGAGAGGACGGCGACGAAAAGAGCGAAATCCGGACGAAGCGCCGTGGGCGCAAGCGTCGGCGCGGCGGCGATGAGGCGGTCGGTGAAGGGGCGCGTGCCGAATCCGAGGATGCGGAGCAGGAAGACGATCGGTCGGAATCGGACGATTGGGCGGACGAGTCGGACTCGGATGTCCTGGACGACGATCTGAGTGACGACGAGTGCGATGCAGACGACGACGGTGACGTCGACGAGGATGCGGACGACGACTCGTGGTCGGACGATTCGGACGATTCGGACGATTCGGATGACTCGGGCGACTCGGACGACGACTACGCGAACGACGATGTCGAAGACGATTCGGACGACGACGGCTCGGACGACGGTTCGGACGACGACGGTTCGGACGACGATGGCGACGACGACTCGGACGATGACGGCCCGAGCTGGCGTGCCGGACGTGGACCCTACGCGTCGATGGAAGCGGGGGACGAAGACGCGGACGATGCGGCCGCGACCGTCGAGCGCGCATCGGATGAGGACGGCGCCGGTGAGACCAAGCGCCGTCGCCGCCGCCGTCGCCGCCGTCGCCGCGACGGCGAGAGTGGGGACGGCGCGGGCGGCGACTTGATGGCTGCGACGTCGGACGTTCCGGATGGCGAGTCGCCGCGCGACGCGACCGAGGATCGGAGCGCCGCTGCGGGCCGCGACGAGCACGACGCGGACGAGGAGGACGCGGACGAGGAAGACACGGACGAAGAGGACGCGTTCGACGACGACTCCGGGGACGAAACCGTCGACGATCGCCAACGTGACGAGCGCGATACGGACGACGGTGACTCGGGTGATGGTGACGAAATCCGGTCCCCGGGTGGCGCACGGTCCGCGCGTTCGCGTCGGCGAGGGCAGCGCGGGCGGGATGGCGCTTCTCCCCATTCGGGCGAGTCCGCAGGGCGCGGCCCGAAGGGCAACAAGAAGGACAACGGTCGCCTGCGACGCACGAAGGTACCGATCCAGGATCTCCTGAAGAAGGGCCAAGAGGTCGTCGTCCAGATCACCAAGGAGGGCATCGGCGCCAAGGGACCGACCTTGACGACCTACCTGTCGTTGCCGGGCCGTAGCCTCGTCCTGATGCCTTCGCTTCCGAAGTGCGGGGTCAGCCGCAAGATCGAGGACGAACGCGAACGCCGTCGGCTCAAGCGCATCGTCCGCGATCTCGATTCGACGGGTTCCGGTGGCATCGGCTTCATCGTGCGCACGGCCGGCATCGGCAAGAGTGCTCAGGATCTCGAGCGCGATCTCGAATACCTGCAGAAGCTCTGGGGGGTCGTCGTGCAGCGCGCGAAAGTGACGCGACCGCCCGCGCCGCTCTACGTCGAATCGGACCTCGTCCTGCGCACGATGCGCGATCTGTTCAGCCCGGACATCGACGAGGTCGTGATCGACCACGAAGGTGTCTACGAGCGTGTCCGTGATTTCGCGTCGAAGCTGATGCCGCGCTTCATCGATCGCATCAAGCATCACGCCGGGATCGCACCGCTGTTCCACAGCTACGGACTCGAAGCTGCGGTCGAGAGCCTCTACCAGGCGCAAGTCGATCTCAAGCACGGCAGCTCGATCGTGATCGAGCAGACCGAAGCGCTCGTTGCGATCGACGTCAACTCGGGTCGTTACAAGCCCGGCGCGAACCTCGAGGAGACGGCGTACCGGACCAACCTCGAGGCGATTCCCGAAATCGTGCGTCAACTCAAGCTGCGCGACCTCGGTGGCGTGATCATCGTCGACTTCATCGACATGCAGCAGGAGAAGCATCGGCGCGCGGTCGAGCGGCGCTTCCGCGAAGCGCTCAAGGGCGATCGCGCACGGATCAACGTCGGTCGGATCTCGATCTTCGGGACGCTCGAACTCACGCGACAGCGCGTCGGTCCGGGCCTCAAACGGACTGTCTTCAAGACCTGTCCGCTCTGCAAGGGGACCTCGCTCATTCGTACCGTCGCGTCCAAGTCGCTCTCGGTCCTGCGTTCGGCGAGGGCCCTGGCACGGTTGCCCGGCTACGAGCGCCTCGAGGTCTACGCGAACCCGGAAGTCTGCGAGTTCTTGGGCAACCGCAAGCGGCGCGACCTGATCGAACTCGAGGAGGCTTGCAATCGTTCGGTGACGCTGCGCTCGGAGCCGAGCTACCCGGTCGACGTGGTGCACTACCGGTTCCTCGATGACGAGGGACGCGAGACCAAGGTCAACATCCCGGCCGGACTCGGCGTCAAGGCTTGATCGGGCGCGGGGGCCTCGCCTGGAGGTCCCCCCGTGGCCAAATCTGGCGCTCGGCCCGTCGCCCTGTTCGTGAATCCGCCGCGGTCAGCGTCTCGCTCGATCAACGCTTGCTTGTTGAGGGACCGCAGCTAGGATCCTTCGCCCCGATTGTCGGAGTTTGTCATGTACGCGATTGCCGAAGACCGAAACCAACAGCTCACCTGCCGTCCGGGCGAGACCGTTCTCCTCGACTACAACGGTGCTTGGAACCAGGGAGCGGAGGTCGTTCTCGACAAGGTCTGTCTCGTCGGTCCAGTCGGCGACGAAGGCGGTTCGATTCAGGTCGGTACGCCCTACGTGAGCGGCGCCAGCGTCGCGCTCGAGGTGCTCGGGCACGAGAAGGCTGCGAAGATCGTCGTCGGGAAGTATCGCAAGCGGAAGAACTACCGACGCAAGCAGGGTCACCGCCAGCAGTTCACGCGTGCGCGCGTGAAGGACATCCGGATCTGAGGCTGATTCGCCATGGCACACAAGAAGGGGCAAGGCTCCGCCAACAACACCCGTGACTCGAACCCGCAGTTCCGCGGGGTCAAGAAGTACGCGGGAGAGAGGGTTCGCGCTGGAGGCATTATCGTTCGCCAGCTCGGCACCAAGTTCCATCCCGGCACCAACGTCGGCATGGGCAACGACTACACCTTGTTCGCGCTGAGCGATGGCATCGTGCGGTTCCAGAAGAACCGTCGTGTCCACGTCGACCCGATCGAGGCCTGAGCGACCCTGCTCGACGAAATCGAAATCCGCGTGGTCGGCGGAAGTGGCGGTGATGGCTGCCTCTCGTTCCGACGCGAGAAGTTCGTGCCGCGCGGTGGCCCGGATGGTGGCGACGGTGGGCACGGTGGTTCGGTTTGGCTCGAGGTCGACGACGCGCTGTCGAGTCTCCAGCACCTCGCGGGCTATGCGGAGTTCGCGGCAGAGAGTGGGCAACCTGGCGGCGCCAAGAACTGCACCGGCCGTTCGGGCGCCGATCGCGTTCTGAAGGTTCCGCGCGGTACGGTCGTGCACGACGCCGATCGCGGCAACGTGCTCGCCGACCTCGATGCGCTGGATTCGCGCATCGAGATCGCTCGTGGTGGCAAGGGCGGGCGAGGGAACAAATTTTTCGCGACGCCCACCAATCGCACGCCGCGCCAGTGCGAACCGGGTGAAGAAGGCGAGCTGCGCGACCTACGCCTCGTCCTCAAGCTGATCGCCGACGTCGGACTCGTGGGGTTACCCAATGCCGGCAAGTCGACGCTCCTGTCCGTGCTTTCGCGAGCTCGGCCCAAGATCGCGGCGTATCCGTTCACGACGCTAGAGCCGAGCCTCGGCATCGTCGAGGCACCGGCGACGCGCGGCGAAGGGTTCGGTCGCAGTTTCGTCCTCGCGGACATTCCGGGACTCATCGAAGGGGCGGCCGGCGGCAAGGGGCTCGGTCATCGCTTCTTGCGGCACGTCGAGCGCACGCGGCTGCTTCTCTACTGCATCGATTGTTCCGCCGAAGCCGATCAGGACCCCCTCGAGGCCTACCGCGTCGTGCAGGGAGAAGTCGAGGCCTACTCGAAAGAGCTCGCATCGCGGCCGTCGTTGATCGCCGCAACGAAGATCGAGAGTGAGGCTGCCGAGGAACGCGCCGCCGAGCTGGAAACGGCGTTGTCACTGCCGGTTCACCGCATTTCTGCTGCCATGCACAAGGGGCTGGATTCTCTGATCGGAGAACTGCTTCGCGCGGTCGCCGCAAGCCGCGACGCCTGACGGTCGATAAGGACCAAGGCGTCTCGGAACCGCCAGACGTCAGGACGACTGCAGGCACGCGCGACATGATCAAGCTCGAAGACCTCCTCAAGGTCATGGTTCGTGAAGGCGCTTCGGATCTCATCTTGAAGACCGGAGGCTTACCCGCGATTCGTTCCGGTGGGCGTGTGCGCTTCATCTCGGACACGCCCATCTCGAGCGAGTTCACGAAGAAGTACGTCGAGGCGCTCGTCGGGAAAGCGCGCTGGGAAGACTTCATGCACAACGGGTCGCTCGATCGCGCGCTGTCGATCGACGGGATCGGGCGCTTCCGTTGCAACATCTTCCGGCAAGCGGGGCAACTCGCACTCGTCTTCCGTCATGTCAAGAAAGACATTCCCGGCTTCAAGGACCTGTCCCTGCCGGTCGATCCGCTCAAGCGCCTGTGCGAACTGCGACGCGGACTGATCCTCGCGACCGGTGTCGCCGGAAGCGGGAAGTCGACGACGCTCGCGTCGATGCTCAACTACATCAACGCGAACGATCCTCGCCACATCATCACGATCGAGGATCCGATCGAATTCCAATACGAGGACAAATGCTCGATCGTCTCGCAGCGAGAGATCGGAACGGACGCGCCGACGTTCGCCGCAGCGCTGCGCCAGGCGCTGCGCCAGGCGCCGGACGTGATCCTGATCGGTGAAATGCGAGATCGCGAAACGGTCGAAGCGGCGATCAACGCCGCCGAAACGGGGCACCTCGTCTTCTCGACGCTGCACACGGTCAACGCCGTGCAAACCGTCGAACGCATCATCGCGTTCTTCGAACCGCATCAGCACGCACTGATCCGTCTGCAACTCGCGCTCAACCTGGCCGGCGTCGTATCGCTTCGCCTGATCCGCCTTCTCAACGACAGCGGCCAACTTCCCGCAGTCGAGCTCCTCGTCAACACGCCCACGGTCCGCGACTACCTCAACGAGGGCCGCACCCGCGAGCTGCCGAAAGCCCTGGCCGAAGGCTCGTACTACGGCACGATGACCTTCAACCAATCGCTGATCCGCCTCTACGAAGCAGGCAACATCAGCTACGAAGACGCGCTCGCCAACTCCGACAACCCGGAAGAGCTCAAGCTCCAAATGCGCGGCATCTCCCGAGGCTCCGTCAAGCTCACGGTCTGAACGACCTGCCGTCGCGGTGTAGCACTGTCGCAGTGCTGTCGCCGTGCACTGTCGCCGCCGCGCCGCGCGGGTCCCCGCGCGCCGAGCCCAGGGGGGGCCGGGGGAACCGCCCCTAGGGCCGCGGCGGCCAAGGGCGGTCCCCCCGGCCCCCTGGTCTCGGCTTGCGAGGACCCGCTGCCGAAAAAGTACGGGGAAGTGACCCTGGCACGATTCGCGCGGGGGGCGGCTTGGTCTTGGTGCGGTGGGACGGCGATTGCGTGGGCGTGGGCGGAGAACGGGAAGAGATTGAGTTGGGCTGCGTCGAAGGGCGGTCGGTGATGGCGATCGCAGGGGCTGCCATCTATCGTCAGAGGCTCGCATGCGCACCGAAACCATTGAAATCGGCATCTACGGCCTTGGCGTGGCCCTGCTCGGGCTCTTGGTCTGGCAGGGGTTCGAGACGAAGAAGGAGTACGGTGAGGGCTGGAAGGACGGTCCTCGCACGTCGGCTGAGTTCGCCGCGCTCAAGGACAAGCTCGAGGCTGCGGGCGATGCGGCTCAGCCGGACGAGATTCGGCTGAGTTACAGTCAGAAGTGGGTCGAGTGGTGGCGCCTGATTCAGACGAGTAACTGGACCGGCAAGCTGCCGCCGCCGCCACCGGTCGAGACGACGCAGGACAACGCGGTGACCGAGAAGCCCGTCGAGGTGCTCGAGCCGATCGGGGACCTCCTCGAGATCACGACCATGAAGGCGGGGACGAGTGACGACACGCAGCTCATCCTGATCCGATACAAGCGCGACGTGACGCCTCCGGCCACGAACGGTGTCGGCGCGAGCGCTACCGGGGGCGGTTCGTTCGACACGATGGGGATGGGGGGCGTCTCGAGTGCGCTCGGCCAGCCCTACCACATCCTGGCGCCAGGCGATCCACTCTGGAAGCCGTTCGAGACCATCGTCTTCAAGGGTTGCGAGACGACCGCGGACGGTAGTCAGATCGTCGCCGTCTTCACGAGGCCGAAGCCAGGCGGGAACGATGGCGAAACCGTCGATCAGACATTGACGGTGGCGGAGTTCGCGCTCGGCAATACGATCGCCGACAGCACCAAGGATGCGCTCGGGGCGACGAGCGTGATCAACGACAAATCGTCGGATGGGGTCAAGGAGCGCACGTGGAAGGACCCGGGGGATCGAACCCAGCGCGTTGGCGACGTCTGGATGATCTCGAAGGTCGACAACTCGGCATTCGAGAGCGACTACGACCGCATCCTCACGCAGGACTTCGTCACGTCGGACTACGTCTCGCAGCGCAAGGACGAGAAGACGGGCGAGCGGTTGCGGGGAGTCAGCTTCCAGCGTGTATCGGACAGCGTGGCGCGGTTCGGCGTGAAGTCTGGTGATCTCCTCGTCGCGGTCAACGGACAAGAAGTCACGAGCAAGGCCAACGCGCTCAACGTCGGTCGCAAGCAATACGATCGCGGCGTTCGGACGTTCGAACTCACCTTCCTGAGCAATGGTGTCAAGGTCGTCCGCACCTACACGGCGCCCGAGAAGTGAGCTGCACACCACGCCGCATGGCGAGGCCTTCGTGGAAAGTTCCCTGCTGAGCATCGACCTCGGCAACACCAGCCTCAAAGCCGTCGTGTGGCAGGGAACGCGCGTCGTCGCGACGCTCCGGCTCCTGCACGACGAGACGGTGATCGATCCGCACTTTGCTCGTGCAGCCGCCACGTGTCGTGCCGTGGTCGGTGTCGCGAGTCACGGCGTGCGCGAGCGGATGCCAGCATGCCTGCGTGTGCTGCTCGATGTCACCGCGCAGGGTGCCTCCGGGAGCGATGTCTCGCGTGGGGATGTCCGCGGGGGTGACGTCCAAGCGAACGAGATCCCCGTGAACGACGTCGGCAACGAGCCGAAACGGGTGCAGGCATCGTGGGTGGGGACGGACATCGAGCCGCCGGGCATCGTCGCTTACGACGATCCCGCACAACTCGGTCTCGATCGCCGCGTCGCATCGTGGGGGGCCCACGTCGAACACGGCGCGGCGCTCATCCTCGATTGTGGAACCGCGGTGACCCTGACGCACATCGACGAGGCAGGCACGATGCACGGGCTCGCGATCGGTGCGGGTCTCGAAGCGATGCGAAGCGGCCTCGCTGCCCGCGCCCCGGCGTTGGCGCCGTTCTTCGGTGGACAGGTTCCCGAGGGACTGCCTCGCAGCAGTAGCGACAACCTCGCGATCGGGATCGAAGTCGCGTTCGTCGGCGCGATTCGCGAACTCCACGCGGACGCGCTTCGTCGACTTCGAGCGGCTGGAATCACTGCCGGTGTGCTCCTCGTGACCGGGACCGACGGCGAGCGCGTTGCTCGCGACTTCGCCCACGGGCGCTACGTGCGCGGGCTCGTGCATCGTGGACTCCGCGCGCTATCCGCTCGATCGTGAAGAGCGAGATCATGCACGAGGTCCGCATCGAGCGCCTCACGCCGCGCGCGACCTGCGCCATTGCGGTGATCCGCGCCGCATGGATGTCCTCGCGCGAGGACGCCGGAGTTGCGTACGGTAAGCATCCGTTCGCGGAGCGATTGCGCGTGCTCCTCGCGTACCGCGACTTGCCGTCTTCGGGCAGACACGCAGTCCGCAAGCTCGATCTGAGTGACGAACTCTCCGAGTCCGCGCTCGTCGTACGCACCTCGACCTCGAGTGTCGAGTTCCACGTACATGGCAACGAACTTCTGGTCACACGCCTCGAAACTTCGCTCGTCGAACACGCGCGAGCAGCCGGTTGTCATGTCATGGTGGGAGGCGATGTTCGTGAGCCGCGCGTCGACGTCAACGTCGACGTCAACGTCAACGTCGACGCGGCGCTACGCACGGAAGTCCTCGACGCGGCGAAGCGCGCGACATGTCGAGTCGCTCTCGAGGCTTGCTTGTTCCAACTCGGCGCAGGTGGGCTGCTCGCGCTGCTCGAACGAGGTGCCTTCGATGTCGACGCAATCGTCCGCAGGAGTGCTGCACTCGATGCATGGCTCGAGCCACGAACCGTCGTGTTGACCGGCAAGGTCAATGCCGGCAAGTCGACGCTCTTCAACCTGATGGTCGGGCGGTCGCGGACGCGTACGGGCACGCAGCCCGGACTGACTCGTGACACGACGAGCGAGCTCGTCCTCGTGGACGGAATGTTGCCGATTCGATTGATCGACGTCGCGGGCGAACGCGAGGTCACCGCCTCCACGCTCGATGCCGAACTCGAGCGTATGGCGATCGCGAGTGGGCGCAGTGCAGCGAAGCGCGCCGACCTCGTCGTTCGTCTCGTGGACGCGCGCGACCTCGATTTCACGCCCGCGGTGGCTTCCGAACGAGCGCCCGAACTCCTCGTCCATACGCATGCCGACGTCTGCGTCGATCCAAACCATGCCCGACTTGCCGAGCGCCGAGACGAGTGCTTCGTCTCCCTCACGAAGGGCGACGCGCAAGCCACGCGACGCCTCATCGGTCGCGCGATCCGCACGGCGATGGGCATCGCGTGTCCCGAGATCGGTCCGGCTTTCGTCGGGCCACGCACGCGCGCAGCGGTCCTCGGTGACGCGAACTCGCGCGATCGAGACGCGTCGTTCTGAGCGCATGCGCTCGGTGTGCGGGCGGTTGACTGCGCACGTCTGGTGTGCATCAACGCGCGTCGCGTGAGTCGTCGTGCATCGACGAGCGCATCGATTCTCGAGAATGCCTGGGTGCAGAATCGTGATGATGGAAGCGGCGCCGCGCACCCGGGCACGTGCGAACGTGTCGATCTCTCGTGACCGGCAGGACCTCGACAGCGCCTACAGACCCGTCCATTGGACGGCGTATTGCTGCTTGAAACAGGCACACGCGCTCGTCTGTGCCTCGCGGCTACGCGGCCTCGCGGCAATGGTCATCGAGGACGCTCGGCACGACCTCGCAGTGTGTTTGCGGCATCGAGGTTTCGACTGGCATCGCCTTTGCAATCGACAGGGCACCCGCCGTGCGTCGTCGGTTTCGTCGTCGACGCCGAGCCCCGCGAGTCCGTGTTGCGTGCGCGTTCGCACACGCACCAGCTTCGAGTGCGATCCATGAAGCCCAACCCGAGTATCCCTTGCGCTGGTCGAGCCCCGACCCCGAGCCTTCACTTCCGACGGCCCATGCTCCGTCGATTTCGTCGAGTCGTGCAAGGAGTCGCGCATCGCCGGGTGACGACAACCGGTGCGATCGCGACTCTATTCGTTGGCGTTCTCGCCATGGCGTCGTGCGACCCGCCGCCGAGTAGCACGAACGCGTCGGTCGGTGGCGATGCGCGGGTCGTGCGCGTGCTCGCTGGCCGTCTCGTCGACGTGTACGGCTTGTCCTCGACGTCGAACGCGACCGGTTGGGAACTCTATCGACGCGACATGATCGTCGGTCCGGACATCGTCGACGAACGCCCCACGGGTACGGAGAAGAGCGATGCCGAGACGAAGTACGACTTCGTCGGCGTCGATCCCGCTTCGCTCCAGCCTCGACTCTGGATCCCTCGGCAGGTCGGTTCGCCGGAGTTCTTCGAACTCGCTGCGGCGCTCGATGACAAAGCCGTCGTGATCGAGCCGCGTGCGTTCGGTGACGACACGGCGTCCGCGCCGTATCGTCCGATTCCGCGCAACGCCGCGTTCCGCATCGATTTTTCGAAAGACCTCGGCTTGAGCGACACGTTCTTCGTCGCGAAGGACGAGGAAGGTCGCGTTCGCGGCATCGCGAACCCCGAAGCGATTCAGCTCCTCGAGATCGTCGGGGATCCGCGGGACGCGAACCCGGTGGGCGACTTCCGTCTCGTGCCGACGCGCATCGCATGTCGTGGCAGCAGTGTCGTACTCGACCCGGTACTGCTGGGGGGCGAAGCACGGAGCCATGGATTGTCGCCGACCGCGCGAGGCATGCCCGCGAGCCCGACGTCGAACAGCCCCAACATCCGGATCGCCATCGCGCTCGAAGGACCGTTGCGGATCCCTGGTATCGGTGCGACCGGGGAAAGCGCCGGCCTCGTTTCGACCAACCTCACCGGCCGCTCCTCGGTCGTTCGCGACTTGCGCTCGGGCAACTCCGAGGACCAGAGCTTCTGGGTGGCTGGCGGATATTTGCGTGACGACACGCCTCCGCGCATCGCGGGCGCGATCCCGATGCGACTCGTGCGTGTCGAGATGCGCGGCCCGAAGGATCAGCGACTCGCGCTCTTCAAGGCCGGCGTGAACCACGAGATCGATGCCCACGACACGCTGCAGCTCTACGATCCGGCGAATCCCGGAGAGCCCTTGGCGATCGGTGAGATCGTCGAAGATCCGATCGATGACGAGGGGCGACCGTCGGTGCAACACGTCGTCGTGCGCGTGCGGGACGCGAGTGCGTTCGTCGATCACGACCCTTCGCGACAAGACGACTTTCCGACGGACCCGGATGCACTCGATGCATGGCTGCAGGCGAACGCGCCGATCTGCGTGCTCGCGACCGAGTTTCACGGCGAGAAGGACGACCTGCTCAACTTCGTCGCGTTTTCTCCTCGGCCTCGCCCCGATGCCAATGCGACGACGGTCGCGGCCAATCGCAACATCGCGCCCGATGCATCGATCGTCCTTCGGTTCACCAAGCCGATCGACATGGCGACGGTGCGCCCGCTCGACTCGTTGGTGTTCGCGACGCACGCAGAACCACGCATCGTCTTCGACGCGAAACTCGGAACGCCGCACCTCGTGTACGCGCGGATCGTCGACCAGGATGGTTCCCAGACCACGTTGCGTTCGGCACCGCCCATGGGCTTCTACCTCGACGACGAAATGCGTCGCGCGCAGAACGTCGATCGCTTTCCGTACTGGCTCCATGTGCTCGGCGGTCCATCCGGGATTCGCGATCTCGGGGGCAAGCCGCTCGACTTCCAGTTCTCCGATCCCGAGCGGCGATCGGTTGCCGTACCGTTCTATCTCGACACGGGCAAGAACATCGATGGGTCGAATCGCTATCCGAACAACCTCGCCGTGACGATCGCGCGGCGTTTCCTTGCGCGAGACGAGGACGAGGACAGGAGCGGCGTCGAAGATGCGTTCGGCGCGATCGTCTATGCGGGCGGTCGCATCCAAGGCCGACCGACGTCGCGCGTGAGTTCGTTCGTCGACAACTTCAACCAACTTCCGTCACCACCGGCGCCGCCACTGTCGTTCTGTGGTCCTGGCGAAGTCGCACCGCTCACCGCCGCGACTCCGTTCTCCTTGCCGGTGCAGAATCCGCTCAATCCCGACGGTGCGCGCTTGCAGACCTCGTGGCGCGAGATCGACCTTTCGCTGAGTCGAACGAATCCGTTCGACTTCGATCTCGACGTCGAGCGCATCTGGTGGGCGCCGTTCCAATCGACGTCTTCGGCACCCAAGACCGAGTTCGACCTCTTCGATCGCATGACGCTCTATCTCGGTCACGGTGAACGACGCCCGAGTCCGTGCGCGGGACTGGGAAGCTCGCTCGCGAAGTATCAGTACTCGGGACTGCGCACCGAGTTCTTCCACAACTACCTGCGCGACATGAAGGACGACGCGACGACCTGGAACTCCAAGGACCAGATTCGCAGTCGACCCGCGCCTCACGTCGCGTTCAAGGACAAGCCGCTGACGATCTCCGAGCAGGGGACGATCTTCGACCCGAGTCAGCGCGTTCGGTACTTGCCGTTGCCGGAGTTCGAGGCCGAGCGGTTCACTTGGCGCGATCAGCGCTTGCTCGAGACGGGTGGTGGGCAAGGTCTTCCGTTCGTCCTCGGGCCGTTTCGCGAAGGCACTCAGCTCGGCTGGAACGGTTCGTCGGAGTTTCCGAACGAAGACGGTCGCATCGGTGCACTCGCGCTGCCGCTCCTCGTCGACTTCTTCGTGTATCCGGACGACCCCGCACTTCCGAAGGACAATCCGTGGCGTGCCACGGGGGCCAATGGTTGGCAGGTTTCGCCGACCGTGCTCGCCAACCTCCAGATCAACTGGCGTGTCTACACCGCCGGTGGCTTGTTGCCTCCGGAAACCGTTCGCATCAACCCCGACGACGCGCAGATTGCCCAAGGCGGTTGGAACTGGCAGACCAAGAAGGCCACGGCGCCCGGTGACAGTATTTGCTACTGGGCGAGCATGGATTTCCTGAAACGTCGGTCGGTGATGACATTCGGTTTCGTCGATCTGACGGACCCGCACGAAGCCGTGAAGCATGCCTACGACGATCCGCGACTCGGACCGTACGTCTGGGGGGATACCGCACTCCCGCGCTTCGACCCGTGGTTCGATCCGCCGCTCGCGGCACAGCCAGCGGGAACCCGACTCGTCGCCGAGTATCGTGGCGCCGATCGCTTTCTCGCGACGACCGCCGACGGGCATCTCGATCCTCGTGTTGCGGGCAACGCGCACGTGAAGATCACGGCATCGGCATCGATCGCGCGCGGTTTCCGATCGTGGAAACACACCGAACGACTCACTGACTACGTGACCGATCCCAATGACTTGTTGCGCACCGACTACCTCACGCAGTTCCGTGCGACGGGTCCTTCGGGGACGACGCCGATCGCGATGCAACCTCGAGATGTGCGGCTCGTCAATTGGCGCTTCGTGTTCGAGAACAACGTGAAGGCGATCGGTAGCTCGGCGCCCGGTCTCGACAGTTTCGCACTGACGTACGTCGTCCAGGGCGGCGTGCGTTGACCGCGGCGGCGGCTTCGATCAGAACCGGACGCGATCAGAACCGGACGCTTCCCTCGACACACGTCGTGCAGTCGCCGCCGATCCAGACCGTGCCATCGTCGTCTTGCTGCACGTGCACGCGTCCGCTGCGCTGCATCGCGGTTCCCTGTGCTGCGACGTAGTGCTTCGGTGCGAGTCGTGCGCCGATCAGCCATTGCGCGAGCCCGGCGTTGAGGCTGCCGGTGACCGGATCCTCGGGAACACCGAGGCTCGGCACGAATGCGCGAACCTCGAATGCACATTCGCTTCCCGCCGGATGCGGGCCGACGACACCTAGCTTGATGTCACCGAGGATGGCTGGGTCGGGTGCGAGGCGCAGGACGTCCTCGGCGGACTCGAGCAACACGGCTTGCCAGCCGGGGCCGTTGTCGGTCCATTGATGCGCGACGATGTCGGCGCGCGAAAGGGCACAAGCACGCGCGATCCCGTCGACGCGGTCGTCGTCGAGTGGTCCGCTGCGCTGTAGCGGCGGCGCCGCGAACGCGAGCCGTCCGTCCTGGCGAACGATGGTGACAAGACCAACGCCGCACTCCTGCACGATGCGGTCACGTTCGCGCGGTGCGTTGCCAGCTTCGAGCCAGGCATGGCACGAGCCGAGGGTCGGATGGCCGGCGAAGGGCAGTTCGCGGTGCGGCGTGAAGATCCGGACGCGGTAGTCGGCTTCCGGGTCGTTCGGCGGGAGGAGAAACGCTGTCTCACTCAAATTGGTCCAGCGCGCGAAGGCTGCCATTCGATCGTCCGCGAGGCCGTCGGCCGCAAGGACGACCGCGAGTGGATTGCCTCGGTGGGGCAGTGGCGAAAACACGTCGACTTGTCGGAAGGGGAAGCTCGGATTCATGGAAGCGCTCGTCGAAGCCGCGTGGCGCCTCACTATGGCGCCCGGCAACGAACGGACAACGACCGTGCTTCCGACGGCATCCGCCTGAGATGGCGCGATCCGCCGCTCGCCGGGAGCTTGACAGCCACCCACCAGGCCGCTGAGGATCCGCGTTCATGGTTGCCAAGCGCGATTTCGTCTCTGCCGACGATCTTTCGGCTTCGGAGATCCTCGCGCTCTTTCGGGTGGCCGACCGCTACGAGGCGGATCTGCGTGCCCACTCGGGGCAGTGTCCCGGGACGATCCTCGCGACGCTCTTCTTCGAGCCATCCACGCGCACGCGGTTGTCGTTCGAATCCGCGATGCTTCGCCTCGGTGGAGGTGTGATATCGGCGAGCGAAGCCGGCAGCACGAGCGCGACAAAAGGCGAGAGCCTCGCCGATACCGTGCGCGTCGTGGGTGGTCGGTATTCGGACATCATCGTGTTGCGCCACCCGTTCGAGGGCGCCGCACGCGTCGCGGCGCGCTACGCGAGTGTCCCGGTCGTCAATGCCGGGGATGGAGCGCACGAGCATCCGACGCAGACGCTTTGCGACCTGTACACGCTCTGGCGCCAGAAGGGAAAGCTCGACGGTCTCGAAGTGCTCCTCGCCGGAGATCTCAAGTACTCCCGTACGATCCACAGTCTCGCCTACGCGCTCGCGCGTTTCGGGTCCAATCTCGTGTTTCAGCCGTTCCCAGGGCTCGAGATCCCCGAAAGCGTGCTCGTGCGGCTCGAGCGCGACTTCTCGGTCGACGTGCGCCGTGCGCGTGCCTTCGACATCAAAGGATTGGGGGCCGGCAAGGACGCCGTCTACGTAACACCGCACAAGCCGCACCAGAACACGCTTTTCACCAAGATCGACGACGAGGAGATCGATCGCATCGATGCGATCTACATGACGCGGTTGCAGCGGGAGCGACTGGAGGGCAACGAGGACCCGACGCGGACCGATCGCTATCCGTCGCTCGATCCGGCGCAGTTCCAGGGCAAGCGCTTCAAGGACATGGGGCTGATGCATCCGCTTCCCCGCGTCGACGAGATCAGCTACGAGTTCGACGACGACCCGCGGGCGCTCTATTTCCGGCAGGCCACCCTCGGAGTGCCGATTCGGATGGCCCTGCTGGCCTTCCTCCTCGGTCGCCTCGAGCTCGACGCCGAAAGGCCGGCCGCGTATCGGTCCGGTCGCTCGAGCGAGCCGCGGGAGCGTCCGGTGTATCGCTCGGCGATCGGTCTTCGCTGCAAGAACCCTCGCTGCGTGACCCATGCCCCGCACGAGCGCTACGTCGTGCCCGAATTCCTCGAGATTCGAGAAGCGCCACCTCTCCTACGCTGCGTGTTCTGCGACTGGGAAGTCGAACCAGCGCTGATCGGTCATGCCCAATCCCGCCGCTTGCATCGCAGCAACGCGGCCGAGGCCCAGCGGATCGGGGCGGCGCGCCGGGTCTACTTCGAGGACGAAGCGCAGGCCACTGCCGCCGGTTTCGGCAACGCGTGACTGCGATCGGTTTGTCCGGGGTTTTCGTGCGAGTTCGCACGGTTGCGACCAGTGCGCGGGTCGCGGAGTGCCCGCGAAGAATGTCTAAGACGTTTTGAATAAGTGGTTTACGTCATCGATAGCGACATGCGGAGGTGGCGGCATCGATCTTGCATGTCCTCGTTGGGCCGACTCCAGTCGGATCCGTGCCCCCGGATCGGCTCTCGGGGGTACGAATCTGCGTCGGTGCGGCCCGAGCCGGGGTAGGCTTCCCGGCTCGAACCTTGCCAGTCCCCCGGAATTCCCGACCCGCATGTACCCCCGCCGTCGAAACGGTCCGCTCTCCGAACTTCGCCATCGCGTGGCGCGGGTGCAGGCTGTTCTTCGTCGCAAGTCTCTGGATAATCGGGCTCCGGATTCCGGATGCATGGGTGCGCGGATTCGTCGGGCCGAAGGTTCGCGAGTTGCCGCCCGTTCGTATCGCGCGCGCCACACGGTCGTGGTGCGTCCTCTCCACGTGAGCAGCCTCAGGAACGTCGCACGATGACGATTCTCATGAAGACGACTCCCACTCCCCGCACCCATCCCTTGCGCGCATTCACCCCCAAACGAGCGCTGACCGCCGGGGCGCTGGCGCTCTCGCTCGGGCTCGCTTCCTGTGGCGGCGGAACCAGTTCCACGTCCGGTAACGCGGTCGTGAATGGCGGCGCCGAACTCGTTCGCGTCCTCGCCGGTCGCTTGACGGATGTCTACGGCTTCCGCACGACCTCGAGCGGCGCCAAGCTCATCGAGCTGTACGAGCGCGACGTCATCGTCGGTCCGGACATCCTCGACGAGCGCGACGGCAACAGTGGCAAGGCCGACGAAGAGGTTCAGTACGACTTCATCAGCGTCGATACGGCCACTCTTCAGCCACGCCTGCTGATCACGCGCGAGATCGGATCCGATGACTTCGTCAAGCTCTTCAACGCGCTCGACGACAAGGCGATCGAGGTCGATGCCCGTGCCTTCGGCGATGACGTCGAGACGACACCGTTCCGCGCGATTCCGCGGAATGCGGGCTTCCGAATCGATTTCAGCAAGGATCTCGGTCTGACGGAGGACTTCTTCCTCGCGAAGGATCAGGACGGTCGCGTTCGCGGCATTCGCAACCCCGAAGCGGTGCAGCTTCTCGAGATCGTCGGCGATCCGAGAGACAACGTCGATACGGGTGACTTCCGACTGATCCCGACTCGCATCGCCTACAAGGGGAAGAGCCTCGTGCTCGATCCGGTCATTCTCGGCGGAGAAGGTCAGTCGTACAACCTCACGCCGACGGCCCGTGGTCTCCCCGAGAGCCCCAACTCGAAGGCGCCCAACGTGCGCATCGCGATTGCCCTCGAGGGACCGCTGCGCATGCCCGGGATCGCGGGGACGGGAGCCGCCAACGGCCTCGTCTCGAAGAATCTCGCCGCTCGTAAGTCGGTCGTGCGCGACCTGCGTGCTGGCAACTCGAAGGATTCCAACTTCTGGGTCGCGAACGGGTTCGTGCGTGACGACACGCCGCCGCGCCTCGTCGGTGAGATGGCGCTGCGCCTGCAGCGCGTCGAAGTGCGCAGTGCCTCGGACCAGCGACTGATCCTTTGGAAGGCCGGGATCTCGCACGACATCGATGTCGGCGACACGCTCCGTCTCTTCGATTCGGCCGCTCCCGAGGAGCCGGTCGCGGTGACCGACGTCGCGGTCGACCCGGTGGACGACGCGAAGGATCCGGGTGTGCAGCGCGTGACGGTGCAGGTGCGCGATGCGTCGGCGTTCGAGGCCTACGACCCCTCGCGTCGCAACGACTTCCCGACCGACCCTAAGGAGCTCGACGCTTGGCTGCTGGCCAATGCGCCGGTCTGCGTGTTGTCGACCGAGTTCAACGGCGAGAAGGACGATCCACTCAACTTCCTGTCGTTCACGCCGAAGCCGATCCCCGATCCGCAGCAGACGACCGTCGCGCAGAACCGGAACATCCGACCGGACGCATCGATCATCGTGCGCTTCACGAAGCCCGTCGACCTCGGCACCGTGCGTCCGCTCGATACGCTGATCTTCTCGACGAAAGAGGACACGACGGTCGTGCTCGATGCGAAGAAGGGCACGCCGGGCCTGATCCTCGGCCAGATCTTCGACGAAGACGGGTCGCAGACCGCGCTGCGCAGTTCACCGCCGGTGGGCTTCTATCTCGACGACGAGATGCGGAAGCCCGCCAACAAAGATCTCTTCCCGTACTACCTGCATCTCGTGGGTGGCTTCACGGGGATCCGCGATCTCGGTGGCAAGCCCCTGGACTTCCAGTTCCTCGATCCGAACCGTCGCTTCGTGTCGTTCCCGTTCTATCTCGACACGAACATGCAGACGGACGGGTCGCCGCGTTTCCCGAACAACATCGCGATCACGGTCGCGCGACGCTTCCTCGCACGGGACGAAGACGGTGACGACAAGAACGAAGACGACGCTTTCGGTGCGATCATCTATCTCAATGGCGCGATCCAGGGGCGCCCGACTTCGCGCGTGAGTTCGTTCGTCGACGATCGCAACCAGTTGCCGTCTCCGCCGGCGCCGCCACTCTCGTACTGTGGTGCGAGCCAGGCCGCGTCCCTCACGGGAGCGACGCCGTTCGGTCAGCCGATTCAGAATCCACTCAATCCGCTCGGTGCTCGTTTGCAGACGCTGTGGCGTGAGATCGACCTCTCGCTCTCGCGCACGAATCCGTTCGACTTCAACCTCGACGTCGAGCGGATCTGGTGGGCACCGTTCCAGGCGACCGCCAATGCTCCGCGCACCGAGTTCGACATCTTCGATCGTTTGACGCTCTACCTCGGTCACAGCGAACGTCGCCCGAGCCCGTGCGTCGGTGTTCCGGCGTCGCTCGCGGTCTTCCCGTCGTCGGGGCTCAATCGCGAGTTCTTCCACAACTACCTGCGCGACCTCAAGGACGACGCGTCGAGCCAGTTCTCGCGCGATCAGATCGCCGTGCGCCCCGATCCGGTCGTGGCATTCAAGGACAAGTCGCTCACGATCCGCAACGAAGACTCCGTCTTCGAGCCGACTGGGGTCAACCGGTTCTTGCCGTTGCCCGAGTTCGAGAAGGAGCGCCTCGTCTGGCGTGACGAGCGTTTGACCTTGACGGGTGGTGGACAAGGCCTCAACCGCATCCTCAGTCCGTTCCGTGCGTCGTTCGGCGATGCGTGGGAAGGCGCGCGCTGGTCCCCGATCAACGAAGACGGGCAGGTGGGTTCGATCGCGCTGCCCTTGCTGGTCGACTTCTACGTCTATCCCGACGATCCACTCGTCCCCAAGGACAACCCGTGGAAGGCGACGGGCTTCAACGGTTGGCAGATTTCGCTGACCGTGCAGTCCGGTGCCCAGCCCAACTGGCGTGTCTACAGCGCGGGCGGCCTCAACGGCACGACCGAGATGAAGGTCGACCCGAGCGCCGAGACCCAGGCCAATGGTGGTTGGAACCCGCAGACCGGTGCACGCACCTCGTGGGGTGACAACTCGTGCTACTGGGCGTGCGTCGACTTCTTGAAGCGCCAGTCGGTCATGACCTTCGGTTTCATCGATCTGACCGATCCGCACAGCGCGACCAAGAACAAGCTCAATGACTCGCGTCTCGGTCCATTCACGTGGGCCGACGACTCGCTGCCCAAGTTCGAGACGTGGTTCGATCCACCGCTCTCGACGATCCCGGGTGGCACGAAGCTGATTCCCGAGTTCCGTGGTGCCGACAAGTTCCTCGTCGGCAATACGACGCTCACGCCGGGTCCGCACGATCCACTGATCGCCGGTAACGCGCACATCCGCACCGGCAACTCGGCTGCACGCGGTTGGTCGAACTGGATGCACACCGAGCGTCTCACGACCTACGTCAGCGATCCCAACGAGTTGCTCGATCCCGACTTCCTCGCGACGTTCCGGGCGACCGGACCGGGACAGTCGGTGCTGAAGGGAATGACGCCGCAGACGATGAAGCTCGTCAACTGGCGCTTCACCTTCGTCAACAACGTCGAGGTCAACCCCACGACGACACCGAGTCTCGACAGCTTCGCGCTGACGTATCGGATCGAGAAGCAGGCTCGCTGAGAGCGCCGACCCCGCGCCGAATCAGGCGCCATACTTCAGAAGATCACCAATCCCGAACCGAGTGAGATCCCCCTTGAATCGCTCTGCATATCGACGCTCGCACTTGTCTGTCGGCGCCGCACTCGTCGCGGCGCTCGGCTTCTCGAGTTGCAGTGGAGGTTCGTCCGCCAATCAGGTTGCGGGCGGAGCCTTCGTGGTGCTCAAGACGGAACCTGCCAACAACGGTCAGATCTTCCTCAATCAGAGCATCAAGGTCTTCTTCTCGAACCCGATCGACCTGTCGACCGCGAACTTCAACACGGTCGCCTTCCTCGTGCGCGACCAGTCGGGCAACCCGATCACCGAGCAGGTGGTCGGCACGTTCCGCCACGGGCAGAACGACATCGGGGACCAGGACGCGCGCGTCCTCGAGTTCGTGCCTCGGCTCCCGACGAACGACAGCTACACGGACGGTGGGTTCCGGCCTGGCCGCACCTACGTCGTCAGCATCATCGGCTCGGCCAGCAAGTCGTCCGCGACCTTGCGCGACCAAGACGGCCGGTTGTTGTCGGACAAGTCGCCGATCCAGAGCATGAAGTTCACGACGGCATCGGGAACGACGCCGAAGGAACTGTTCACGGACCGCACGGTCGGTGGACCCCGCGTGCTCGGAATCGACGTGTCGCCGCGCATCGGAGACCGCATCGGTCTCAACGATCTCGGTGGGGAACCGGTCGAAGTCGCCATTCGCTTCAACCAGACGGTCAACCCGGCGTCGTCGAACGTGCCGGTCGGGCAAAATCTCGATCCGATCAACTTCCAGATTCGCGACAAGGGGCGAGTCTTCCTCGAGTACGACGATCCGGTCCTCGGCACACGGCGATGGATCCCGGGCAGCGTCGAGCTTCCCATCAACGACCTGACGAGCGCGACGGTCACGATCCGTCCCGACGGTGTGCTCCCCAACAACACGCAGGTGCGCGTCGTCGTCGAAGCGGAGTTCCAAGACGTTTCGGGAGAGTCGAACGTCAACGATGCCGCGTACGACCGCGTGGTCGGTCAGTTCCGCACCGAAGAGCGCTATCCGGCGCAGTTCGACGCGGTGGCCTTCGACTTCGAGAATTCCGATCTCCAAGATCCGCGCGCGACGTTCCGTGATCCGGTTGCGGACATCGAAAACGGCGTCTTGCAGGCCTCGTTCGATTTCGAGGGCATCACGACGGTCTTCGATTTCCGACCGACCGTGCCTACGGTCGAACTCAATACCGAGTTCGCGCGCGTCGTGCCGTCCAACGGACCCGAGATCACCGTGATCGGTGGTGTCTTCCGCTTCGATGACGTGACGATCCCGCGCGGCACGGTCGTGCGGGGCACGGGCAAGAACCCGATGGTGTGGCTCACGACGGGTGAGTTCCGAGTCGATGGCGAACTGCGCGTCGATGGTTCGGACGGCGCCGACGTGGTCGCACTCAACAGCGCCAACCTACCTGTCGATGGCGGCAAGGGTGTCTGTGGTGGCGGCAACGGCGGAGCCGGAAGTCCAGACACCACGACGACGAGTCAGAAGGGGCAGAGCGGCTTCGGCCCGGGCCAAGTCAAGGACGGCGGCGGTGGTGGTGGTGAACTGTCGTGTGGCGCCATTTCCGACCGAGATTTCGGATCCGGCGGTGGCGGTGGTAGTCACGCCACGCAGGGCGATCCGGGCTTCGGTAGCTTTGCCAACGATCCGCGCGCAACCGGCATCGGCGGCGCGGGCAACAACACGGTCGGCGGCAACGCCGTCGAAGTCCCGGGTGGTCTCGCAGGTGCGGACATCTTCGGCGACGACGTGCCCGAGAACGACTTCTGGGGCCGCTTGGTCGATAAGGACGGCAACGTCGTCTACGGCGAGTTGAGCGCTCCGATCGGTGGTGCCGGTGGTGGTGGCGGCGGTGACCGCACGAAGGCCAGCAACTGCGTCGAAACGAACTTCTACAACGACGAGCGCGGCGGTGGTGGCGGCGGAGGTGCCGGTGTCCTCATCGTAAAGGCGCTCGGCAAGATCACGATCGGCCAGAAGGGACTCATCAGCGCGAACGGCGGCAACGGCGGTGGTGGTGAAGATCTCGGCTCATCGCGCTATGGCGGCGGCGGTGGCGGCGGCTCGGGCGGCATGATCGTGCTGTCCTCGGCGCAGGGCATCGACATCTATCAGCACGCCGGCCTCTGGGCGAACAAGGACAGCGAGTTCGCGATCTCGGCCGACGGTGGGATCGGGACCAACCAGGCTCCCAATGCCCGCCTCGTGAAGTACGCGACCGCAGGTGGTGGACGGGACAATGCCGGCGGCTTCGGCGGGATGGGCATCATCCAGTTGATGGTTCCGTCCGGGAACGACACCGATCTGACCGGCAACCCGCAGGACGACTTCATTCGCTACCTCGACAGCGCGAGCAACGAACTGCCCAACAAGACCTCGATGCTCGTGCAGGGCGAACTGCGACCCGATCCGGTGATCATGCCGGTCACGTACGGCCGCAACTCGACGTTCGAGTCGCGCTACGTCTCGACCGGCTCGACGGTGCGCCGCGTCGTTTCGAACTCTCTTGGGCAGGTGCGTGCAACGACCAGCATTCCGCAATACGACCCGAGCGATCAGGTCTATGGACCTGCATGGTTCTTCAACGGGATCGAAACGGCCGGGAGCGACGAAGGCTTCCTGCGCACGAACCGTGCGACCGGGTTGCTCGACATCCCGGTCAAGATGATCAATGGATTGTCGAAGTTCTCGGTCGCGTCCGCGGACGGCACCGCGATCGACTATCGCGCGATGTCCGCTTATCGCGTGCGACTCGACGCCGACCGTCTGCCGGACGATGGGAGCCTCAACAATCACGTCGCTCGCCTCACGGACGGCAATGCCGCGAAACTCGGAGATTTCCGCATCCTCGGGGCAACGGCTCGCGAGCTCTTCCTGGATGCCCGCGAAGGCACGCTTCCGAGCGGCATCACGTCGGTCGAAGTCCTCGAGAAGTTCTTCGAGGTCGTGACGGACGGTGTCGAAGGGCTCGGGCCGATCTTCGATCTGCAGACCGATCGCTACCCGATCGCCAACGTGCAGCTCGGCTTCGCCTACCACAAGGATCCCTCGCGGCCGGACATCGTGACGCAAGGCAACACGCTGATCGACCGCAACCGATTCCCGCAGGCACTCGGCACGTTCCTCTACGACGTCGAGAACGACGGCACGGGCTCGCAGCGCGAGCTCCTGCGCAAGGCGCACTATCCGTTCGCCAAGGTGAAGGTGCGCTTCAACCTCAACTACAACCCGACGGACCCGTCCACAGCGGGACCCAATCCCGTGAGCCCGACCACGCGTCGCCCGGCTCTGCGGTTCCTCCGTCTTCCCTACAGTTTCTGATTCGATCGTTAGCCCCAAGTGAGACAGCCGATGAGCATCCTCGGAAGGCGTGACTTCGTCGGGCCCGTTGCCCGTTCCCTTCTTCTTTGCCTGCCCTTCGCATGGGCAGGTTGCAGCGGTGGCGCCGGGTCCGGAGACCAAGTGGCCGGCGGGGCCTTCGTCGTTCTCGAGACGTATCCCGAAAACAACGGGCGCATCTATCTCAACGAGAGCGTGCGGATCAAGTTTTCGAACCCGATCGACCTCGCGTCCGCGAACTTCAACTCGGTCGCGTTCCTCGTACGGGATTCCAACGGAAACCCACTCTCCGAATCGGTCGTCGGCGGGTTCCGCTACGGCACGAACGAGAACGGTGCCACCGACCAGCGCATGCTCGAGTTCGTTCCGCGACTCGCTACGAACGACACCTACACGGACGGTGGTTTCCGCGCCGGCCGTCAGTACGTGTTGAGCCTGGTCAACGCCACCAACAAGGCCGCCCCGACCGTACGGGATGCTGCTGGACGCGCGCTGTCGGTCGACACGCCGATTCGCGGCATGTCGTTCACGACGGTGTCGGGCTCGACGTCTCAAGAGCTCTTTCTCGATCGTGCGGTCGGCGGGCCAAGGGTCGTCTCGGTCGACGTTACGCCGATGATCGGCGATCGCGTGTCGCTGAACGAACTCGGCGGTGTTCCGGTCGAGGTCGCGGTGCGCTTCAATCAGGCGCTCAACCCCGCGAGCAACAACGTGCCGCAACGGCAACCCATCGATCCGGTGCGTGATGGCTCTCGTCGTCAGGGGCGCATCTTCCTCGAATACGACGATCCGGAGTTCGGCACGAAGCGTTGGATTCGCGCCGAAGTCGAGATGCCGCTCAACAGTCTGACCGAATCGCTCGTGACGCTGCGGCCCGATGGCATCCTGCCGAACGACGCCGAAGTCCGGTTGATCATCGAGAACACGTTGCAGGACATCTCGGGTGAGTCGAACCTGCGCGATCCGAACTACCAGCGCGTCATCACGACGTTCAAGACCGAAGCTCGTCATGCGGCCCAGTTCGATGCGGTCGTCTTCGACTTCGAGACGAGCGACTACTCCGACCCGGAAGCCGCCTTCCGTGATCCGGCTGCCGACATGGTCGGTGGTGAGCTGCGAGCGTCGTTCAACTTCGACGGGATCGAGACGCCGCTCAACTACGAGCCGACGTCGGCGACGAACGTTCTCAGCACCGACTTCACGACGTTGGTGCCGAGCAACGGCTTGCCGTTCGACGTCGCTGGCGGCGTCTTCCGCATCAACGACATCAACATTCGCCGTGGCGTCACCGTGCGCGGTATCGGCTCGAACCCGATGGTTTGGCTCGCGTCCGGCGACGTGCGTGTCGATGGACACTTGCACGTCGACGGGGGTCTCGGTGGTCAGGTAGACACGCTCAACGGTGCGAACTTCCCGACCGCGGGTGGCGCAGGGATCTGCACGGGCGGCAACGGTGGCCAGGGCAGCCCGAACTCGACGAACACGAGCGTGAAGGGGCAGGACGGCTTCGGTCCGTTCCAACGGCCGGATGAAGGCGGCAAGGGTGGCGCGACGTCGTGCGGTGGCACGGCGGCGAACCACTTCGGTGCCGGTGGTGGTGGCGGTAGCCACGCGCAGGTCGGTGATGCCGAGTTCGTGACGGTCTACGACGCCGACAGCGCGGCCAATGGCTTCGGTGGCGACGGTGCCGGTCCGACCCCGCCGGTCGCGGGTGGTGCACCCATGCCGAGCCTCTTCGTCGACTCCTCCAAGGACAACGACTTCTGGGGTCGTGGATTCAAGAACACGGGTGAGGTCGTCATCGGCGAGATGAAGTCTCCGCGTGGTGGCGGCGGCGGTGGTGGTGGCGGTGACCGCTCTGCCAGCGCGAGTTGCAACGCAGGCATCCCGAACTTCTGGAACGACGAGAAGGGCGGTGGCGGCGGTGGTGGTGCCGGTGCCTTGATCATCCGTGCGCTCGGCACGATCACGATCGGTGCCGAAGGCCTCATCTCGGCCAACGGTGGTTACGGTGGTGGTGGCGAAGACGCCGGTGGCTGTCGCCAGGGTGGCGGCGGTGGCGGTGGTGCCGGTGGCATCGTCGTCCTCGAGGCGTCGCGCGTCGTCATCTACCAGCACGGCGACCTCTGGACCAAGAAGGACACCAAGTTCGCCCTGACGGCCGACGGTGGCATCGGTTCGCATTCGTCGTGGCAGACCACGGCCCGTATGGAGAAGTATCAGACTGCCGATGGACGCCCCAACCGTGGCGGTTTCGGTGGAATGGGAATCGTGCAGATCCTCACGCCTCCGGGTCGCGACGACGACCAGACCGGCAACGTGCAGGACGACAACATCTTCTTCCTCGATTCGAACAACCAAGAACTGCCGAACAAGCTCGCGTGGCTCGAGGGCGGGGACATTCGCCCGAAGCCGGTGTTGATGCCGGTGACCTACGGCCGCACGTCCTCGTGGTATTCGCGCTACGTCGCGACAGGTGCTTCGGTGCGCCGCGTCGTCGATTCGGCGAACGCAGGTGTGCGTTCGACGACCGACAAGCCGTCGCTCGATCCAACCGACAAGAACTACGGTCCCGACTACTACTTCGCCGGATTGATCAACTCGGGCGACTCTTCCGGGTACCTCAAGACCGACACGCAGACGGGTCTCTTCACGTTCCCGCTCGTCCGGTTCGCTGGCGTCGACAAGTTCGCGATCGCCTCGCTCGAGCCTTCGGTGACGCAGTACCGCGGCCTCGATTGTCACCGCGTCAAGGTCGGTGCATCGACGTTCCCCGCGGACAACAGCCTGGCCAACATGGAAGGGCGACTGTTCAACGTCGCCGGTGGCGGCATCGGCGACTTCCGCATCCTGTGGAACGACGATACGACACTGCTGCTCGACGCCCGCGACGGTCTCGTACCAGAGGGCGCGGTCCAGGTCGGTGTCGCGAAGAAGTTCTTCGAGGTCGTGACCGAAGGCAACCCAGGACTCGGTGCGACCTATCGAGTCGACGTCGGTGGTGGCAAGTTCCAACGCTACCCGATTGCCAACGTGCAGCTCGGTTTCGCGTTCCACAAGGATCCTTCGGTCCCCGACATCGTCGGCAACGAGGACAACAACCGTTTCCCGAAGGGTCTGGATTCGTACGTCTACGACCTCGAGACGACCGGCACGGGCTCGGTGCGCGAACAGTTGCGCAAGCTGCACTACCCGTTCGTCAAGCTCAAGGTGCGCTTCAACCTCGACTACAACTACAAGTCCCCCGACACGCAGCCCGGTGAGAACCCCGTCAACGCGTTGTCTCAGCGTCCTGGCTTGCGCTTCGTGCGCCTGCCGTACGCCTACTGAGGTCCCCGAAGTCGCCATCCCATGGCGACTCGGGAACCCGTTCCGTCCCAGTCTTCCATTTCGAGATACGCTTCGAGGATCGAGAAGGACTCGAACATGACCGTGAATCAACACAAGAACCGAAACGTGGGTGACCGCCTGCTACGCACCCTCGCGCTCGGCATCGTCTCGGGTCTCGCTGCTTGCGGCGGCGGTGCTCCGGGGAATCGAACGGGCGAATCGTCGGCGGACGGCGCACGTGCGAGCCTGCTGGGTATCGAATACGGCCGGCTCGTCGACATCTACACCTGGAAGCGGGTCAACGCGGACGATGCCGACCGCTTGGCGCCGAGCAATCGCGAGCCCGTTCTCGTCGAGCGCGAAGCCCTGATCAATCCGCTCGTGCGTGACGAGAATCCGTTCACGAACGGTCAGGCTCGCTATCGCTTCATGCCGTACAACCCCGATGTCGGCCACCGCGAACTGTTGATCCTCTGGGACGACGAGTTCGAAGCCGACGAGTTCGCGTCCGCGGTCGCGAGTGCCAAGGCGGGCATCCCCGTCGTCTCGCCATACTTCGCGTTCGCGACCGGCCTTCCGACGACGCCGCCGATCGTGCCCAGGGACGCGACGCTGCGACTCACGTTCGACCGGCCACTCGGTCTCGGCCAGGACTACTTCGACGCGACTCCGGGTCTCGTACAAGTCCTGCAGCTCTCGGCGAACCCGGACGTCGTCGACACGAGTGTCGCGTATACGCCGATTCCGTCCCGCGTCATCTCCAAGGAGAACGGCAAGCGTCTCCTCGTCGATGTCGAGGTCAGCGGGAAGGAAGCGATCAATCGCGTCGCGAACCCGGATGGCTTGCCGGCCGCGCTCGACCGCGCGTCGGCCAACATCCGCCTCGCGTTGCCGGTCGCCGGCCCCGCGGCGCAGCGCTTCCGCGTGCGCGTCGACACGATCCCCAACTTCAACAGCAAGGGGCTCAATGGAGTCGCAGCGGTCATTCGTGACTTCCGCTCCGGGAACCCCGACGATGCGAATCGTGGCGCGCTGCCGGACAACGAGGCGCCGCGTCTCGTTGCTCGTAAGGAAATGGGAATCCGCGCCGTCGACATCACGTCGCGAGTGCTGACGGTCCACAAGCGCTTCGCGGATGTCGTTCTGCGTCCGCGCATCCCGTTCGTCGACGGTCCGTACTCCTCGATCGACGGTCGTCCGCTCGGTCCGAACCGCATCCCGCAGGCGCGGCCCCTGATCTCGGGGGACGTGATCTGGCAGACGGTCGTGTCTCCCGCAACGGGCGAACGCGTGACCATCGCCGCCCAGATCGTCCAGAACCTCGACATCCCGTCGAACGAGAACGACTCCGGACTCGGGATCGGCAAGGCGGCGACCGAAGCGCGCCTCATCGTCGACACTGTGCACGGGTACGACAGTGCCGGCAACGTCGTGACCTTCGAAGCCTCGACCGACACGCTCGGCAAGGAATGCACTGCCGTCGTCGCGTATCACCACTCGATCACGCTCGGTTCGGGCACGGTCGAGGTCGGAGACAGCGCACGCATCGCGGAGTTCTTGACCTTCGTTCCGGCGCCGCCGCGTTTTGATTCGCAGAACAACCCGCTGCCGCCGAACGAGAACATCGATCCGATCGCGACGGTCGCGCTCAACTTCAGCAAGCCGATGTCGATCGAGACCGTCCGCCCGGAGAACAACTTCGTGATCGCCAACAAGCTCGGCGCGCAGCCCGAGTTCATCGCGAACGCGAAGGTCGGTGGTCTCGCGGTCGTCCCGACCGAAGCGACCGACCTCTTCAGCGACGGCACGTCGATCCGCCTCAATACGCCGCTCGGCCTCTTCCACGAGAACAACGCCGAAGAGACGTACTACGTGCACCTGCTCGACGGGCTGGCCGGTCCGACCGACCGTGCCGGTGAGCCGATCGACATCTGGGAACCGCAGGCAGGCATCGCCGGCATCACGACGAACTTCAAGCTCTCGAAGACCGCCGCGTCGAACTACGTCGGCAGCTTCCTCGCGCGCATGGAGTCGATCGACGAGAACGGCACGAGCGAAGCCTCGTCGAGCGCCGACTACTTCGGTCAGTATCAGCAGCGCGATGGTCGGATCTACGGTCTCCTCGGCCAGCGTTTCGGCCGCGTCGTGGACCAGGCGACGATGCCCAACGTGCGCAACGACCTGTCGCGCCGTTGCCACCTCGATACCGCCGGTCCGAACGATCCGCCCGAAGCCTTGTGCGCGGGCGTCTCGGCGCAGCTGTACCAGACGCCGCTGATGCTCTTCCAAGGCCTCGGTGGCATCGCGGAGCCCTTCGTGTCGCAAGGCTCGCGCATGCAGCAGACCTATCGTGAGGTCGACTTCAATCTCGGCTACACCGAACCAGCAGAGCTCGAGATCGACGTCGAACGTCTGAGCTGGGCGCCCTTCGTTGCGCGCTCGCCCTCGAAGCTCACCTACGACCTCTTCGATCGGATGAGCATCACGCTCAGCCACTCCGAGAAGCGTCCGGACCTCCGCATGGTCATCACGCAGAATGGTCCGACCCAGTGCTGCGGCTACGACCAGGCGGGCTTCTTGAGCGGCCTCGTGCCGACGTTCGAGGCCAACTACCTCGACAACGCACCCCGCACGGCCGTCGTGGAGGATTCCTCCTACACGATCAACCCCAACGACGCGTTTGCCGCCGTGACCGGGTCGACGATGATCGCCTATCCGGCGTTCAAGGAATCCTTCACGTGGCGCGACCGCCGCATCATGGCGATCGACTCCAACGGCAACATCCTCGGCCTCGGTGGTGCGCAGGCACCCGCCGATCCGCAGCGTCCAGACCGTACGCGTGACGTGACGAGCCCGCACCTTCCGGAAGCGAAGCCCGACCTCGACGGCGCCGATGCGCGTCAGCCCGACGACTACAAGGGCGATCGCGTCCAGGACCTCAGTCCGTTCGCGCTCCCGATGCTCGTGGACTTCTTCGTCTATCCCGACGATCCGGCCAACGGTCTCGTCAAGGCGGACAACCTCTTCCAGATCGGCTACATCGGTCCGCTCTATCCGGCTCCCGGACACGGCTACTACAACGCCGGTTGGCCGAACCTCCGCGTGCACAGCACGGGTGGTATCGATAGCCAGCAGAACGAGATCTTCGTCGATCCGCCGAACGAGTTGACCGCCCAGGGTGGCTGGCTCAACAACGCGATCCTCGGGCGCTTCCAAGCGCCTCCGGGGGACGACCACCTCTACTGGGGTCAGGCGGACTTCGTGCGCAAGGTCTCGGTCGTGACGGGTGGCTACTTCGACACCCTGATTCCCGGCAAGAACCAAGTCCAGGGACCGGTCGGATGGCCCGCGGATCCCAACGGCTACCCGAACCTCTCGACGCTCGGCACCAACTGGCGTCCGTCGGAGTTCGCGGTGCTCCTCAACCCGGCGCCCGAAAGCCTGCCCAAGGGCACGCAGGTCGTCGTCGAATATCGCATGTCGGAGGGCTTCAGTAAGTCCGACGCTGTCTACGCATCGGCGACCGACGAGACTGCAGCGAGCCGCAACAACCTGCTCAACCCGCACTTCGCATGCGAGCAGTATCGCTACATGGCCTCGAGCCGCGTGCAGTCGACCGACGTGACCAACTACGTGCAGGACATCGACAGCCTCGTCAACCCCGTGACGGGCGTCGCGCGTCGCTTCATGAACTACCGCATCACGTTCGTCAACAACCCGAACGTCGAGCCGGCACGCGTGCCCTACATCGACTACTTCGCCATCGTGTGGCGCGTGAAAGAGCCGAAGTGATGCGGGTTTGATCGGGCGCGGCCCGATCGACCGATGAGCAGAACGCCCCCCGCGACGTGAGTCGCGGGGGGCGTTCTGCGTTTCGAGGCGCCCGAACGGTCGTTGGAGACCGACGCGTCGCGTTGCTCGAAGTCGAGGCGGGACTAACAGGCTCTGGAGGTCGCTCCCAACGATCTCCGCGACCCACGAGGCTGCGTTCACCCCCAAGGCGCGGCCGCATACCCAATCGAGTTCCGCGAACGCCCATGAGTTCCGTCCGTCTTCGGCGACACGGCTGGTCTGCCGTGCTCAGTCTGTCCGTCTTCGCCGCCCTCGCGTCGTCTTGTGGCGGTGGCAAACCGGGGAACCTGACAACCGAATCCTCGGTCGATGGTGCACGGGCGGCCTTGGTGTCGGTCGAGTACGGTCGACTCGTCGACGTTTACGCCTGGCGACGGCGGTTCGAGGACGATGCCGATCGCATCGATCCTCGAAAGCGCGAACCGGTCCTCGTGCGGCGCAACGTGCTCGTCCATCCGTTCCTGCGTGACGAGAACCCGATCACCAACGGTCAGGCGCGCTTCCGCTTCTTGCCGTACACGCCGTCGGTCGGCCACCGCGAACTCCTCGTCCTGTTCGATGATCAGCTCGAGAGCGACGCGTTCGATCTGGCGATGACGCAAGCGACTTCCGGAATCCCGTTGGTCGATGCGCACTTCGCCTTCGCGAAGGGGATCCCGAAGCAGCCACCCGTCGTTCCGCGTGATGCGACGTTGAGGCTCACGTTCGATCGCAAGCTCGGACTCGACCAGGACTACTTCGATGCAACGCCCGGACTCGTGCAGGTCCTGCAGCTCGCGGGCGATCCCGACGTCCTCGGCACGAGCACGGCCTACACTCCGATCCCGTCGCACGTGATCGTCGAGAGCGATGGGCGAGCCCTTCTCGTCGACTTCGAGGTCAGCGGGCGTGAGGCCATCGGTCGTGTCGCCAATCCGCACGGGTTGCCAGCAGCGCTCGACGTGTCTTCGGCCAACATCCGGTTGGCGCTACCGACGACCGGTCCGGCGGCGGAACGCTTCCGTGTGCGTGTCGATCAGGTCGAGCAACTCAACGGTCGCGGCATGAACGGTGCGACAGCGGTGATTCGCGACTTTCGCTCCGGTCATCCGACGGAAGCGTCTCGCGGTGCGCTGCGGTCGACCGAGGCTCCGCGCTTGACCGCGCGCAAGCTCATGGGACTCTTGGCCGTCGATGCCGAGACGCGAACGATCGTCGTCGACAAGCGCGATGCGGATGTCGTCCTGCGGCCGCGCATTCCCTTCGTCGACGGTCCGTACTCGAGGCTCGATGGGCGTCCCCTCGGCCCGGCCTATGTCCCGCAGGACCGTGCGTTGCTCTCCGGCGATGTCGTTCGGCAGGACGTCGTGTCGCCGCACACGGGTGAGGTGGTCACGGTTCACGCGCAGGTGCTCGAGAACCTCGCGATCCCTGCACGAGAAGGAGACCCCGCTCTCGGAATCGGCATCGCGAGGGACGTCGCGCGCCTCGTCGTCGACACGGTAGTCGGTTACGACAGCGCGGGGCATGCGGTGTCGTTCGAGGCCGTCGATGAGGGTTCGGGAAAGGACTGCATCGCGGTCGTGCACTACTGCGATGAGTTGCGCGTCAGCATGAACAACGTCGACGTCGGCGATCGCGGACGCTTGGCGGAGTTCCTCGAACTCGTGCCCGAGCCACCGCGTTTCGACCAGCACGGCGCACCCTTGCCCATCAACGAGAACATCGATCCGTTCGCGACCGTCACGATGCACTTCAGTCTGCCTGTCGCGCTCGACTCCGTGCGATCCGAGAACAACTTCGTGCTCGCGAACGAACTCGGCGCCGAACCGCGTTTCGTCGAGCATCCGAAGACCGGTTGTCTCGCGGTCGTGCCCACGAGCGTGACCGATCTGCACAACGACGGCACTTCGGTGCGCCTCGACACGCCACTGGGGCTGTATCACGAACAGGGCGCCGCCGAGCCGTACTACGTCCACCTGTTCGACGGTGACTTCGGCATCCGCGGCAGTTCGGGCGAACCGCTCGAACTCCAAGAAGGTCTTTCGAAGGTCGACGCGATCACGGCGAAGCTCCTTCTCTCGAAGACGGCACCGTCGAACTTCGTCGGGTCGTTCCTCGCGCGTATGGATCGTATCGACGAGAACGGGACGAGCGATGAGTCGTCGAGTCCCGACTACTTCGGTCAGTACCAAATTCGCGATGGGAAAATGCACGGTCTTCCGGGGCAGCGCTTCAGTCGCGTCTTCGACCCGGTGCGCATGGCGACGATCCAGAACGACCACTCGCGGCGTTGTGCTCCGGGCCCGTCGTTCCTGTACACGCAACCGATCTTCGGGGCGGGAATCGTCGAACCATTCGTCTCCGAAGGGAGTCGCCTGCAACAGAGCTATCGCGAAGTCGACTTCGGACTCAGCTACCGCGATCCGGTCGAGATGGAGATCGACATCGAGCAGTTGCACTGGGCACCGTTCCTCGCGCGCACCCCGTCCAAGCTCACGTTCGACTTGTTCGATCGCGTGTCGATGACGTTGGGCCATTCGGAGAAGCGTCCGGACAACCGGGTCCTACCGACCTGTGCCACGGAACTCGGCACGGCGCTCAACGGCCTCGAGCTCGTGTTCGAAGACAACTATCTCGACAACTCGCTACGAGCCGAGGTCGTCAAGGACGTGTCGTACACGATCGACCCGAACAATGCGTTCGCGGCTGCGACCGGAACGACGATGATCTCCTATCCGCGCTTCAAGGAGACGTTCACCTTCCGTGATCGGCGTGTGATGTCGATCGATCGGAACGGTGCAGTGGTCGGGCTCGGTGGCTCGAAGCGCCCGAACGACGGCTCGAGCCCCGATCGCACGAGGGACGTGACGAGTCCGCACATCCCGGAAGTCGATCCCGATGTCGATGGCGCCAACGCGCGGCAGGACGACGACTACAAGGGGGATCGCGTCCAGGACCTCGCGCCGTTCGCGCTTCCGCTGCTCGTCGACTTCGCGGTGCATCCCGACGACGCTGCCAACGGCAAGGTCATCGCGGACAATCTCTTCCAGGTCGGCATCCTCGGAGCAGGAACGAATGTCCGCGTGCACAGCACCGGCGGCATCGATAGCCAACTCCAGGAGATCATCGTCGATCCGACCAATGTGCCGATTGCGAACGGCGGGTGGATCGGCGGCGCGGGCAACAGCGTGCTCGTTCCACCGGGTGACTCGGTCGCGTACTGGGCGCAGGCCGATTTCGTGCGCAAGGTCTCGGTCGTGACGTCGGGCTACTTCGACACATTGTTGCCCGGACGCAATGCGGTGAAAGGGCCCGACGGATGGCTCGCCAACCCTCGCGGCTACCCTGATCTCGAGAAACTCGGTCCGAACTTCGGCGCAGCGGAGTTCGCCGTGCTGCTCGACCCGCGGCCGGAAGACTTGCCGTTGGGCACGCAGGTCATCGTCGAGTATCGAGCGTCGTCTTCGTTCGCGCGATCGAGCGATCCGTACGAGTTCTCGTCCACCGAGACTGCCGCGAGCCGCAACAACTTGCTCAATCCACACTACGCGTGCGAGCAGTATCGCTACCTCGCGTCCGGACGCGTCGACGCACGGGGTGTCACCGCCTACGCCTTGGATATCGACGACTTGATCGATCCTCGCACCCAGGTCGCGCCGCGATTCCTCAACTTCCGGATCACGTTCGTCGGCGATGTCGAAGTCGTGCCGACGCGCACACCATACCTCGGTCGCCTCGCGATCGTCTGGCGAGTGAAGGAAGCGAAATGAACCCGCGAGTCTGACGAGAGTCGACAGGGCCGGTGCTTGCGACCCGTGCGCACGCGTAGTCTCATGAACGCAGATGAGCGCACGTCCTCGGATCCTCGCACCTCGCCGGCTGTCGAGCGCGCTCGTGCCCTGTACGTTTCTTTTGGTGATGGCGCTGTGGGGGACGCTCGTCTCGTGTCTCACGGGTTGTGGGCGTGCCAAAGGCGATGTGCTTGCCATCGAGTCGATCCTGCCAGAGGACGGGAGCACGCTGCTGCTCAACCAGAGCGTCGTCATCCGATTCGATCGTCCGCTCGATCCGTTGTGTGTGACGCAGGACAGCGTGCGTCTCGTCGACGGTCGCGGACGCAGCGTCGTACCGCTGCGCATTCGCGTGCGAGAGTCGACGATCGAAATCGTTCCGCGTGCTCCGATCCATGCGGCGCTCGATGACGGGTCGTACGGGCCCGGTTCGAAGTTGCAACTCTTGATCGCGACGTATCCGCGCCCGGATGGGTTGCGGTCCGAGCGTGGTGCGCTTCTCGTGAAGGCACCGACGGTTCGCTACGACGTCGTGGATGCCGCTGCTCGAGCTGCCGAAGGTCGCTTGACGTTCTTGCCGAGTTCGGGGGACGGTCCGTTTCGTCTCGTCGAAGTTCCGCGTGTCGATCCGAGTGGCAAGCGCATCGAGCTTCGCTTCGATCGGCCGTTCTTCCCGCCGTCTGCAACACCCGAAGCGTTCCGTCTCATCGACGACCTCCAAGTGCTCTCGCCGATTCCGCTGACGGTCGAGGCTGGAGGGCTCGGGCAGATGCGCGGTCGCGTGCTCTATCTCGAACCCGCGCAGGCGATCCCGCCGTCGGGTGGGCTGTTGTTCTTCCGAACGGGTGTGCGGGGGTTGCTCGACTACCGCTTGTCGCCGCTCGAAGTTCCAGCCGATCCGATGGGATACCAGTTCCCGGGGCTCGGTCGCAGCCTCGCGATCCGTCCGGCGCCGCAATCCGAGGAGCGCTCGGATGGCGTGGACGAACGGTTCGTCGAAACGCGCCCCTCCATCTCTTCGAAAGCGTCCTTCTCCGAACTCGCGCTCCCGTTCGAGTGCGAAGGGAGCCTCCGATGGGGACCCGATGGTCTCTGGCTCCCTCGCGTCGCGTGGCCAGATTTCCAGTCACTCGGTGAACTCGACCCGCCGGGTTCGACGCGCGAACTCCGTCCGTCGGCGCGTGCCGAAGTCGCGACGGGGATCGAGCGCGTTCTGCCAGAGCACGCCTGGGATTTCGACCGGGTCCACATCGGGTCCGGCAAGCGCGTGTACGTCGTCCTTCCGGATCATGGGGCTCTTCGGATTCGCATTGCGGGACGGTGCGAGATCGACGGCGAATGGATCTTCCGCGTGCGCGCCGCGGGGGCGCGCCCGGCGCGGCAGAGGAGCACGGTCGACACGCGGCCGCTGTGGCGTGACGTCGACGGGCGCGTCGAGATCGAGGTGGCGGGGCATGCGCGGATTCGCGGCCATGTTCGTACGGAGCCCGATGTGGTGGGCCTCGCGGGCTGGCTCCAGGTTCGGGATGCCGGCCTGCTCGGCCCCTCGAACATCGATTTGCAAATCGTCGAAGTGCCCGAACTCGCAGGGCTACGAGCCGAGAGCGCGCCGCAGCTCCCCGGGCGGTGGTGCGCCGTGAGCCCCTGGTACCCGCTGCCGCGTGCGCACCGCTTCTCGGGTGCGTTCGAGGCGACCGAAGCCGAAGCGTTGATCGACGTTTTCGTGCAGGGTCGGTCCGCGCTGCCCGGCGGAGAGGTCAGTCCATGGATGCATATCGAAGGCCTCTCCGGACTCGGTGAACTCGAAGCGCTGCGCTTCGTCGTCGCCGCGCGCGGTATCGGCGATGGTGGCCTCGTCCTTCGATCACTGCGGATTCGCTGAAATCCGCCGATCCGGTCGCGACGTGGTGCACCTTGGGGGTTAGAGTGCGACCCCAGCGAGCGATGCTTCCAGGGTTGATCGGTCCTTCGCGGGCCGTGGGAGGAGATAGGGAGACATGCTCTTGGCCGTGTTCAGCTTCGTTTTCGGGCTGATCGTCGGTTCCTTCCTGAACGTCGTGATTCACCGCGTACCGCGGCGGACCTTCTTCGGCGGGGGGCGACGGTCGCATTGCCCCGCGTGTGGCGCCGCAATCGCGTGGTACGACAACGTGCCGATCGTCGGATGGCTGCGCCTGAAGGGGCGGGCTCGGTGTTGCGGCGCGAAGATCTCGGGGCGTTATCCGTTCATCGAAGTCCTGACCGGCGTGGCATTCGCGCTCGCCAGTCTGCTGCGCGAGCCAGCGACGCAGGCGGGACTCGATCCCGTCCAAGCGGGGCAACTCGCGGTCGACTTCTTCCTGCTCGCGATGATGATCGCCTGCTCCGCGATCGACATCGAGCATCGCATCCTGCCGGATGTCCTGAACTTCTTCGGCGTCGGGATCGGCTTCGTCGTCGCGTTCTTGCTGCCGTCGCTGCACGCGAACGGGTTCGTGGCAAAGATCGCGACGAATCTGCCGCCGGCGCCTGTCGCGATCCTCGACGCGTTCCTCGGTTGTCTGGTCGGAGCGGGGTTGCTCTACGCGATCGCCTTCGCCGGGAAGCTCGCGTACAAGACCGAGGCGATGGGGTTGGGCGACGTCAAGTTCATGGCGTTCACCGGTACGTTCATCGGACCGGACGGAGTCCTACTCGCCCTCCTGATTGCCTGTCTCCTCGGCGCGGTCGTTGGTGTCATCGCCACGATCAAGACCGGGGATCCGCTGATTCCGTTCGGCCCGTTCCTGGCGGCTGGCGTGCTCGTCGCGCACTTCGCGCGCGGACAGGCGTTCCCGTGGATCTTCGAGACCTGGCCCCGCTTCCTCAGCGAGAGTCCCTGGGGCAAGGCCGTGCTCGGCGGAATCACCGTATTGAGTCTCGTTGCACTCATCTGGTTGCGGCGGCGGAGGCGCTCCGCATGAGTGCCTTCCGTGCTGTCACACTCTCTCACTTCATGGCCTTTCACCATTCGGAGGTAGCCCATCGATGAACATCCACAGAATCCTGATCCTGGTCGCGACCTCATCGCTTCTCGGCCTCGGCTCTTGCACCGCTCGCTACCAGGACATGATCCGAGATCGCGACGAAACGATCCGTGATCTCGAAGGCCGCCTGTCCTCGACGCGCGACGAGAATCAACGGCTCAAGCGCGATCTCGAGGGTCGCGAAACGGACTTGGCGGCGGCGCGCAACCAACTCCGAGCGGCGCCGGCGTCGACGAAGCGCAACGACGACGAACTCGAGAACGTCAAGCGCGCCCTCAAGAGCGGCGGACTCGGTGACGAAGAAGTGAGTGCCCGCATGCGACGCGGCAAACTCTCGCTCGGTATCGCCAATCAGGTCACGTTTTCGCCGGGTAGCACCGAACTCTCGAAGTCGGGCCGTAGCGTTTTGGATCGACTGGCTGGCGTCCTCCAGTCCCGCTTCGCCGGCAAGAGCATCTGGGTCGAGGGACACACCGACACCGACCCGATTCAGAAGACGAAGGGCAAGTATCGAAGCAATCGGCACCTGTCCTCGGAACGCGCCGATGCCGTGGCGACCTACCTCATCCAGCGTGGCATTCCGGACACGCGCGTCGTCATCGTCGGACATGGCCCCAACGATCCCGTCGACCCCTCGCGCAAGGACGTCAATCGTCGCGTCGAAATCGTCGTGACCGACGCCAACGACTGACGGCTGTGGACGCTTCGGAGCGGTGCTGTCAACTCCGCTCTGAGGCCCAGATGTCCGGAACTCGAGGGTCGCGATCGATCCTCGATGGCGAATCGTCCGGTAGCTGTCTACGCTTTTCCATCTCTTCACGATTCGAAGGCCGCTTCACGTTCGAAGCGGTTCTTCGCGTTCGAAGTCCGGCACGTACGAAGCCCAGGAGAAAGCGTCGCATGCACAAGGTCGAAGATATCCGCAATCTCGCGATCCTCGGAGCTGGTCACACCGGGAAGACCGCACTCGTCGACGCGATCGCGTTTGCCACGAAGGTGTCCGCGCGCCACGGCAAGTCGACGGATGGGACGAGTATCAGTGACACCGAGCCAGAGGAAAAAGAGCGGGATCACACGCTGACCTCGCACTTGTTCCATTTCCCTCGAGGCAATCGCGTCTTCCATGTGATCGATACGGCGGGGCACGCGGACTTCATCGCGGACTCGGTCGGCTCTCTTCGTGCGGTCGAAACCGCGATCCTCGTCGTCGACGCGGGGAGTGGGGTGACGTTCAACACGCGGCGTCTCTGGTCCGAGGCCGAGCGTGCCGGAATCGCGCGCATGATCGTCTTGACCAAGAGCGATCACGAGAACATCGACCTCGACTCGGTTCTGACCGACATCCGGAACAGCTTCGGCGACAAGGTCGTGCCGATCACGTTCGCGAACGGATCAGGTAGCGCGTGCACGGGTCTCATCAACATCCGCACGGATGCAGGCGATCAGGTCGACGAATGGCGCGCCTTGCTGGACGAACGCGTGGCCGAGTCGGATGACGCGCTGATGGAACGCTTCTTCGAGTCGGGCCTCAATCCTGACGACCTCAAGAAGCACCTGCCGACAGCGATGGCGAAGGGCACCGTCGTGCCGCTCCTCGCGGTCAATCCTCCGTCGATGCTCGGCGTCGAGCCACTCCTCGACTTCATCGGGGACTACTGCCCATCGCCCAAGAACGCGCCACCACGACCCGCGGCGGCGACCGCGGATGCGACGGAGTTCCCCATCGAGGTGGCAGCGGATCCGGACGGTGCGTTCTGTGGTCTCGTGTTCAAGATCGTGTCGGACCCGTTCGTCGGCAAGATGAGTCACATTCGCATCGTGCGCGGGACGCTGCCGGCGGACGGCACGTTCACGATCGTGCGGAGTGGAGAGAAGGTCAAACTGCACGGGTTGCTCCAGATGCAGGGTGCCGACACGGTCAACATCGATGCGGCCGTGCCGGGCGACCTCGTTGCTGTCGCCAAGGTCGAGCACCTCGAACTCGGCGACACCGTGACGGCGGATGGGCATCCGTTGCATCTGCGGCCGTTCCACTATCCGACGCCGATGGTCGCGCTCGCGATCGAGCCGAAGTCACGCAACGACGAGCAGAAGATCGGCCCGTCGCTCGACAAGCTCGCGGCCGAGGACCCGACGCTCCATGTCGGTCGCGACGTGAACACCGGAGAACTCGTCGTCGAAGGGCTCTCCCAGCTCCATCTCGACGTCGTCTTCGCCAAGCTCAAGCGGCGCTACAAGGTCGAAGTGACGACCCACGAGCCGAGCGTGCCCTACCGGGAGACGATCATGGCGGGCTCGGAAGGTCACCATCGACACAAGAAGCAGTCGGGTGGGAAGGGGCAGTTCGCCGAGGTCTTCCTGCGCGCGAAAGCGCGCGAGCGCGGGGAAGGTTTCGAGTTCCTCGACAAGGTCGTCGGTGGACGCATTCCCCGGCAGTTCATCCCCGAAGTCGAAAAGGGCGTCGCGAGTCAGATGAAGGCCGGGCCGCTCTCGGGCTGTCCGATCGTCGACGTGCAAGTCGAACTCTACGACGGGAAGTTCCACGACGTCGACTCCGACGCTCTCAGCTTCCAACTCGCAGGTGGCCGCGCGTTCTTGGATGCGTTCGAAAAGTCGAAGCCGATCATCCTCGAGCCGATGATGAAGCTCGCGATCCGAGTCCCGTCACGCTTCGTCGGCGACATCTCGAGCAATCTCTCGTCGCAACGCGCGCGCATGACCGGTATGGACGCCGAAGGGGACGACCAAATCGTCAACTGCATCATGCCGATGAAGGAAGCGCGCGGGTATCAGACCCAGCTGCGCTCCATCACCGCGGGTGAGGGCAGCTTCACCATGGAGTATTCGCACTACGACCCGGTCCCCGCGAACATCCAACAAGAGATCGTTGCCGCGAAGGCACGCGAGAAAGAAGCGCACGGCCACGGCCACGGCCACTGAGGATCGGGGGCGGGTCCCGACCTCCGCCGCAAAGTCTCGTCGATTCGCCGAGGCTTTCGGAAGCTGCCGGGGGTGCGTGCTCGGTGCATGTCTGAGTTTTTTTAATCACGCTGCTAACACTGCTTTGTCAGGTTCTCGCTGCCCGCTTCGTGATCAAGCTGCCTGACCGCTAGTCACGGCGCGTCCGTGCTGTCCCTTCCCTCTGCTCGAGCTCCGAGAAGCGCGGGGCAGGTGGGAGGGACCGTCCTAATGGTTGTGCGCAGGCATTGGTCCGTGCTGCAACATGGAGCGCGCAGCGGAACAGACGACAGCGTTCGCCGACTCCGGACCGACGCGCGATTCGAATGGCGATCTTCGTTGAGTTCTCGATTGGACGGTTGCGCGGCCACGAGCCCGGCTCCGCCGAAGGATCCAGAGCGACACGCTCGAGGTCTGAGGTTCGATGCACCTGCGTATCGAGCGCCCTTTGGATCGACGCGCTACCGGAGTGTCTTCATGGCGACGACCTCGGTATCTCGTAGATGCCGATGCGACCATGCTTCTTCCAACCGATGCGCAAGAGCCAGGTTCGTGGGGCCTCCACCGGCACTTCGAACTCGTCGACTCCGTTCACCTTGACCTTCTCGCGCCAACCCTGGAAACACCACCCCGACGCGTACGCGTCGAGAGCGCCGCGTACGTTTCTTCCGTGCTTCCAGGCGTTCTTGAGCACGTAGAGGATCGCGTTGCGCACGCGCCGCGGGCTATCGAGGATCGAAGCGTGATAGCGATCGCCGAAGACCTTGCCCTTTCGTGCCCAGTCGCGATTGAGCGTCTGCGCCATGCGGATCGCGAGCGCCTGCATGCCTCGCGAGAGTGCGGTCGTGCTCTCCGCCTCGACGATCAGGTGCACGTGATTGGTCTGGATCGAGTAGTGCACGATGCGAAAGCCACGGCGAGGTTTCATCGCGCAGAACACCGCGCGCAACGACTCTTCGGTGTGCGGCTTCCGCAACGACGGCAGACCATCGGCGATGCGCATCGTGACGTGAACGGGGAAGCGCTTCGCGAGCTTCACGCGAGCTGCGTGGGAGACGCCCGCGCGTTCGCCCTTCGGCTTGCGACCGGCGCCGAGTCGCTTCCCGCCGCGGCCGAGCCCGAACAGTATGCCCTGCACTCCGCGCTTCTTAGTTCGAGATCTCATCCAGCGCTCCTTGATCGCCGCCGCGAATCGGAACGGCTACCGACGCGTGTTTGAATCGGCAGATGTAGCTTTGACCACGCTACCGCGCATCACTGAGAATGCAACGATCGAATAGACTTCGCCGGACCTACGCTCTCGGTCTCTAACCATCACTTTGGACGGTCCCTCCCACCTGCCCCTCGCCTCTCGGAGCTCGAGCGGAGGGAAGGGGCAGCACGGGCGCGCCGTGACTAGCGGTCAGGCAGCTTTGGTCACGAGCGGGCAGCGAGAACCTGACAAAGTAGTGCTAATCCTCGGCGCTCCGAACCGTCGATAAACCGACCGGACCGTCTCGTACGCGCATGGTCGCGCGTGGACGTTCGGTGAGGGCAGCATGGTATCGATGGAAGAACTGTTGAACCTGTTGGTTCAGCGCGGGGGATCGGACCTTCATATCTCGGTTGGTTCTCCGCCCAAGATCCGTATCGATGGAAAGCTGTACGACACGGAGCACGAAGTGCTGTCGCCCGAGGTCGCGCAGAAGCTCGTCTACAGCGTGTTGACGGCTGATCAGATCGCGAAATTCGAAAAGGAATACGAACTCGACTTCTCGTTCGGCGCCGCAGGGCTCGGTCGCTTCCGTACCAACGCGTTCTTGCAGCGCGGGACGATTGCGGCGGTTCTGCGAATCATCCCGTTCGAAACCTACGACTTCGATCAACTCGGCCTTCCTGTGAAGGTCTGCGAGCAGATCTGTTCGCTCGCGCGTGGACTCGTCCTGGTCACCGGATCGACGGGTTCTGGCAAGTCGACGACGCTCGCATCGCTCGTCGACTACATCAATCGCACGCGCCAGGGACACATCGTCACGGTCGAGGACCCGATCGAGTTCCTGCACCGGAACATCAACTGCCTCGTCAACCAGCGTGAAGTCGGTGCCGATACGCACGCGTTCGGCAAGGCGCTCCGATCCGTGTTGCGCCAGGACCCCGATATCGTCCTCGTCGGCGAGCTTCGTGACCTCGAGACCATCGAAGCCGCGTTGACGCTGGCCGAAACCGGTCACTTGACGTTCGCGACGTTGCACACGTCGGACTGCGTGCAGACGATCAACCGCATCGTCGACGTGTTCCCGGCGCACCAACAACAGCAGATCCGCACGCAGCTGAGCTTCACGCTCAATGCCGTCATCTGCCAGCAACTCCTGCCGAAGGCAGCGGGCCGCGGCCGCGCGCTCGCAGCGGAGATCCTCATCGCGAATCCCGCGATCCGGGCGCTGATCCGTGACGACAAGGTCCACCAGATCTACTCGATCATCCAGACCAACGCACAGCTCGGTATGAAGACGATGGCCCAGTCCCTCGTCGAACTCTATCGCGCCAACCTCATCAGTTACGACGACGCCATGGCGGTCTGTTCGGACCGCAGCGAGTTCCAGCGTCTCGCACACGTCTGAGAAACGAGAGGATCGATGGCATCGTTCGACAAGAAGCTCAGCTCGCTCCTCGTCAAGTCGGGTTGCGTCACCAAGGAACAGTGCGAAGAGTTCCTTGCACAGGCGCATTCCGGTGGCAAGAAGCTCTCCGAAGTTCTGGTCGAGAAGCAGGCTGTCTCGAAGCACGACCTGCTCGGTGTCATCGCCGCAGAATCCAACACACCGCCGGTCGACCTCGAAAAGATCAAGGTCGCGGACGAAGTCTCGCAGATCCTGCCCGAGGAAGTTGCGACGTCGTACGGCGTTGTTCCACTCGATAAGATCGGTGACTTCCTGACCCTGGCCGTCGTCAATCCGTTCGACGTCCTCAAGCTCGACGACATTCGCATCATCACAGGGTGCGAGCTGCGCACCGTCGTCGCGCTCGAGAGCCAAGTCGAAACGGTCCTCGCCGAGCTCTACAAGTCGGTCGAGGGAAAGGTCGACGAAATCCTCGACGGATTCGACGAGGGCGATGTCGAGCTTTCCGAGAACAAGCAAGAGGCGGAAAGCGGCGACATGGATCTCGCCGCTGTGTCGGACGGCGCCGCGCCCGTCGTCAAGATGATCAACAAGATCATCTTCGACGCCGTGACATCGAAGGTCTCCGACATCCACGTCGAACCGTTCGAGCACAAGGTGCTCGTGCGTTTCCGAAAAGACGGTTCGCTGATCAAGGTCTTCGAACCGCCCAAGCGCCTTCAGAACAGCATGGTCTCTCGCCTCAAGATCATGTCGAAGCTCGACATCGCCGAGAAGCGCAAGCCGCAGGACGGCAAGTTCCAGATGAAGCTCGGGAAGCAGAAGATCGACTTCCGCGTGTCGACGCTTCCCGTCGTCTGGGGCGAGAAGGTCGTGCTTCGTATTCTCGACTCGAGCAACCTCGCTCTCGACATCCACGATCTGGGCTTCGAGACGAAGTGTATGGAGGACTACCTGTGGGCGTGCGCACAGCCCTACGGGAAGATCCTCGTCACCGGGCCGACGGGTTCTGGCAAGTCCACGACGCTCTATTCGGCGATCAAGCACATCAGCTCGCCAGAGATCAATATCGTGACGGTCGAAGACCCGGTCGAATACACGATGGAAGGGATCAATCAGGTCCCGATCAGCAACGCGCGCGGACTCACCTTCGCTGCGGCGCTCCGCTCGATTTTGCGACAGGACCCCGACGTCATCCTGCTCGGCGAAATTCGAGACAAGGAGACGATCGAGATCGCGACCAAGGCGGCGCTCACGGGGCACTTGGTGCTCTCGACGCTCCACACCAACGATGCGCCGTCGACGATCACGCGAATGATCGACATGGGGCTCGACCCGTTCATGGTGGCGAGTTCGGTTCTCGTGATCGCGGCGCAGCGTCTCGCGAAACGCGTGTGCAAGAACTGCCGCGAACCCATCGAGATTCCGATCGAACGGCTCGTGGAGTTGGGCCTACCCGAAGTGGATATTCAAGCACACGAGGGAGAAGTGACGTTCTTCAAGGCCGTGGGCTGCAGCAAGTGCGCCAACGGTTACAAGGGCCGCTTCGCGCTCCTCGAGACCCTGCGCATGACCGAAGCCATCAAGCGCCTGATCATCGCCGGGGGGTCGGTCATCGAACTCAAGAAGTACGCTGTCGAAGAGGAAGGGATGATCACGCTCCGACGTGCGGGCTTGCGCAATGCGATGCGTGGCGTCACCAGCGTCGAGGAAGTGCTCCGCTGCACGATGGCGGACTGAAGTTCGACAGCGTCTCGCGCCGATAGAACCCGACGAAGAAGGTCCCCGTCCGCACAGCGCGGCCGGTCGGGCCGGAACCGCCCTCGACGAGGGCATCGCATCGCGGGAACGAGACCATGTCGACACAGTTTCGCTACCTTGCCAAGGACCCGAGCGGCAAGACGGTGACCGGGACGATGAGTGCCGGTTCTGAGGGCCAAGTCGCACAGGAATTGCGCAAGAAGAATCTCACGCCGGTCAGCATCCAGACGGGTGGCAAGAGCGGTTCGAAGGAGAGCCGCAAGACTCGCGGTTGGGAAAAGGCGAAGCCAAAGGCGTCGCTCTCCGAACTCGTGCTCTTCACGCGCCAGCTCTCGACGATGCTCTCTGCCGGCATCCCGATGCTCGAAGCGCTCGAGATCCTCGCCGACCAAGCCGAGACCGCGGGCTTCAAGCGCGCGCTCAAGGGTGTCGTCGACGACGTGCGCACGGGTGGGGACCTTTCTGCCGCGTGTGAGAAGTACCCCAAGTGCTTCTCGGACATCTACGTCAGCATGCTTCGTGCGGGCGAAGTCTCCGGTCAGATCGACACGATCCTCGAACGACTCGCCGAGTACGTCGAAGGTGCACAGCACCTCAAGCAGGAGATCAAGTCCGCGATGACCTACCCGGTCGTCTCGCTCTTCCTCGTGTTCGGCATCGCCGCGTTCCTGATGATCGGCATCGTGCCGCAGTTCAAGCCCGTCTTCGAGAGTCTCGAGGTCGAGCTGCCTGCACTCACGACGTTCGTCATGGACACGGCGTTCTTCTGCAAGGACAACTGGTACCTGATCGGTGCGGCTGGTGTTGCAGCGTTCCTCGGCCTGATGTCCTTCAAGAAGACCGAGAAGGGCGCATACCTCGTCGACAGCATCACGTTGCGTGCGCCGATCTTCGGCCCGCTCTTCAAGAAGGTCGCGCTCGCTCGTTTCTCGCGTACGTTCGCGACGCTCGTGAAGTCCGGCGTGCCGATCCTCGCCGCGATGGAAATCGTTTCGGAGACTGCGGGCAACCGCGTCCTGTCCGAAGTCATCGACCGCGCGAAGGCGAGCGTGCAGCAGGGGGACACGTTGTCCGAGCCGCTCGCTGCGTCGCCGGTCTTCCCGCCGATGGTGACCAAGATGATCGGCATCGGAGAGCGTTCGGGCTCGCTCGAGATCCTCCTCGAGAAGATCGCCACGTTCTACGACGAGCAGGTCTCGGCCGACGTCAAGAGCCTCACGTCCCTCATCGAACCGTTGATGATCGCGGTCATGGGCTTCGTCGTCGGCGGCATCGTCCTCGCGGTCTTCCTCCCGATCTTCAAGCTCCAGGAAAAGCTGGCCGGATGACCCCCGAAGAACGAAACGTCCCCACCCCCGAAATCCAGAACTCAGCCAGCCGCGGACGCGGATCGTCCATCGCCCTCTGGGGCGGTGCGATCGCGCTCGCTGGCGCGCTGATCTACGGCGGGTTCATCTATCCACAGACGGTGCGCCCGGATGCCGGGACTCTGTTGTCGATGTGCCAATTGCATCTCGGACTCGCACAACAGATCCCGGTCACGGACGCGAGGACGCACGAGCAGCGAAAGATCAATCTCGACAAGGCTCTCGAGATCCTCGCCGAGGTCGAAGCCGATCGTCCGGGGCTGTCGATCACAGCGGAGTTCCGCGGGTTTGCGCTGTGGTTGCGTGGCGACTTCGATGAGGCGATACGAGAGTACGCAACCGCCCTCGAGCGAGTTCAAGACGATGCCGAGTTGCGCGTTCGACTGCAGAGCAATCTTGCGGCGATCGAACTCGAATCAGGATCTGCGGATCGAGCCATCGAGCGAATCGCGGCCATCGACGGCGATGTGCGGACGAGCGCCATATGGATCACCGAAGCGCAGGCATGGCAGGCGAAGGGCGACAGCGGGAAGCGAAGCGCCTCTCTCGAGAGTGGCCTTCGATCTGCAGTCGAAAAGGGCGACGAGAGAGAGATTTTTTCGATCGCCGAAGCCGCAGCCTCTCTCGGCGATGACATCGCGACTTCTGCGTTCACGAAACTCGGCGCGGACAACGCCAGGGCGCAGTACCGCTTGGCTCAACTCAAGATCCGGGAAAACGGCACCGATAGTGCCACGAGCATGCTGGAAGCAATCGCAAAGAAGGCTCCCGAAGCCCTGAAGCGCTGGGTCCACGAGGACCGAGGTTTCTGGGTCGGTGACCGGAAGGCGCTAGCCGACAGAGTGTTGTCCGTTGCGGCGGGGCCGACGCGCTGAGCAAGGGAGCTCATCGCAAGCCACGACGATGCGGAATCGAGAACGTTCACACCAGAACAGGGAAATGGAGCTCACTTCAATGAACAAGCGAGAAAGCGGTTTCACGCTTATCGAGCTGATGATCGTCGTCGCGATCATCGCCATCATCGCGTCGATTGCGATTCCGAACCTCATGGCGGCTCGCATCAATGCCAACGAAAGCGCGGCAATCGCCACGCTCAAGAACATCAGCTCGAGCCAGGCGCAGATCCAGGCCGCGGGCATCATCGACGCCAACGGAAACGGCGCCGGTGAGTATGGCTACTTCCAGGAGCTGTCGGGCGCCCGCAACGTCAAGACGGGAACGCCCGCGACGAGCGTCACGGTCAGCGCGGTCAAGGTCGCGCCGCCGGTTCTGTCCGGCGCCTTCGGCAAGGTCGACACGACCGGCCGCGTCCTCCGTTCGGGGTACTACTTCCAGATGTACCTCCCGGGCGTCGGTGCCGACTTCCTCGCGGAAGCCGATCCCACCGCTGCCTACCCGACGGTCGATCCGTCACAGTCCGAAGTGCTCTGGTCCTGCTACGCATGGCCGGCCAGCTTCGGCAACTCGGGCAAGCGCGCCTTCTTCGTCAACCAGCAGGGTGACGTGATGGCGACGTCGAACGCGACCACCAAGTACAGCGGCACCACCACGCCGCCGTCGGGTGGTGCGGCCTACGTGACCGTCTCCGGTGTCACGCTGTCGATGGCGGCCGAAGTCGCCGTCAACACGACCGGCACGGACGGCATGCGCTGGACCGTCGTCAACTGATCGACGAGCCTTGCTCTACGAGCGGCCCCGTGTGCCCCAGTGGCGTGCGGGGCCGTTTGCATGTACGCGATCCCGATGACAGCGGGCGATTGGCTCAACTGTCGGGTTGCCGTTTGACGATCGTGGTGTCATGGCGACCGTCGACTCCCGCGAACGTGATCTCGTCACCTTGATGGCACCGGTGCAAGCCGAGGTCATCGCCGATGCGGATCCTGCGACCGCCGACCACGTGGACCGAGCTCCGCAGCGTGCGAATCGTACGAAGCTCGTGACGATCGTGTTGCCGGTGCTCAACGAGGCGGAGAACCTGCGTGCCTTGCTGGTCGAACTCGACGACGTCCTCGCGCGCATCGAGGGTTTCGAGTTCGAGATCGTCGTCGTCGATGACGGGTCCACGGACGGGAGTTCGGAGATCGCCACGACGCACGGAGCCCGCGTCCATCGTCATCCACGCAATCTCGGCAACGGGGCTGCGGTCAAGCGAGGCATTCGTGAGGCGCGCGGAGAATACATCCTGCTGATGGACGGTGACGGTCAGCATCCGCCCGACGCCATCCCGCGGTTGCTCGCGAAGCTCGGCGATCACGACCTGGTCGTCGGCTCCCGCGGCGGAAGCGGGGGGAGCCTCCATCGCAACCTCGCCAACCGGATCTACAACCGAGCCGCGAGCTACGTTACGCAGGCGAAGATTCCGGACCTGACGAGCGGCTTTCGCGTCGCGCGTGCTGATTTCTTGAAGAGCTTCGTGCACATGCTGCCGAACACCTTCAGTTATCCGACCACGATCACGCTCGCGGCGTTCCGCGCCGGCTACTCGGTGCACTACGAACCGATCACCGTACGCAAGCGCGGTGGACGATCGAAGATCCGGTTATTCGAGGACGGGTCCCGCTTCTTCTTGATCATCTTGAAGGTCGCAACGCTGGTCTCACCACTGCGCGTGTTCCTGCCGCTCTCGTTCTTCGTGGGCTTCATCGGACTCGCGTGGTACCTCTACAGTTTCTTCGCGACGGGGCGCTTCACCAACATGGCGCTTCTGCTCCTCGTGCAAGCGACCGTCATCTTCAGCCTCGGACTGATTTCGGAGCAAGTTGCCCAGTTGCGCTTCGAGGGCGCCGCCTCACGTGAAGGGCCACAACGCGAAGAACGCGGGTGATGCGAAGTTCTTCATCCGCTAGCCCACGTCGAGTCCTCTTCTTCGGCTGCTACGACAGCGGTCCGGGATACCCGCGTGTCCGGTCGTTGCGCGCAGGCTTCGAGAGCGCGGGTGTCGAAGTGTTCGAACTACGCGAGGACTTGCTGCCGACGAGGGAGGCGCGACGACGTGATCTGCGTCGACCGCTGTCTTGGCCCAAGCATGCGTTGCGTCTCCGCAGCGGCTCCAAGCGGCTCGAGTCGCGATTGCGTGGCATCCTGGCAGAACACGAGTTCGATGCGATGGTCGTTCCGTACCCGGGTTGGTTTTCGATCAAGAACGCGCGGCGAGTATTCGACGGCCCGATCCTCCTCGATCTCTTTCTATCGATCGCCGATACCGCTTGCCGAGATCGCACGATCTTTCGAAGCGACGGCTTCGCGTTTCGAGCCCTTCGTCGCGTCGACCGCTCGGCATGCGAACTCGCGGACCGCGTCCTCCTAGATACGCCGGTGCATGCGAACCGAGTCGCCGATCTGCTCGATCTTCCGACTCGGCGCTTCGATTTCGTTCAGATCGGTGATCCCGAAGCGCCCGGAGTCGCGCCACCGCTTCCGTCGTGTAACGACGAGTTGAAGGTGCTCTACGTCGGTACGGGAGTGCCGCTCCATGGTGTCGAGCACGTACTCGATGCGTGTGCGCTGTCGAAAGGGATTGCCCTGACCTTCATCGGGGGCACGAAAGAACAGCGCGCGCGTGCGCGGACTCTCGACATCACCGAGCGTGTCGAAGAGTGGGTCGACAGAGAGCGTTTGCGTGACGTGTTCGACGCGAACCATGTCGTGTTCGGCATCTTCGGTTCGAGTGAGAAGGCCGCGTCCGTCATCCCGTACAAGGTCGTGCACGGCCTGGCACACGGGCGCGTCGTCATCACGGCGGAGACCGATGCCGTGCAAACGATGCTCGCGCCAGGCGTCGATTGCTTGACGGCACCTGTTGCCGATCCGGAAGCGATCGCTCGTGCCTTGACTTGTCTCCGCGACGGTCCACGCCTCGGCGAGCTCGTCGCCACGCGTGCGCGTGAACGCTTCGACAATTTCTTCGCACCAGCGGCGATCGGATCGCGACTCGTCGCGAATCTCGCGTCCATCGATCCGCTCGTCTGGAGCGGAGCGACGACGATCCGGCACGTAGAACCCACTTCGATCGAGACTCGCACGTGCGCAACATCCCCCGTGTAGTGCCGACATCGTTTTCGAATCCGTCCATGGCCACGAAGCTGACGATCCTGATCGCGATCGTCTGCATCGTCCGCTCGGTGATCCTTGCGGGAACGCTCGTGTTCGACGACCTGCACAGTGTCGTCTACAACCCGTCGATCCAATCGTTCGCGAACATCAAGGACTGGTTCACCAACGGGCAGAGCTTTTCGAGCGTGCAGGGCATTCATGCCTTCAGGCCACTCGTGTTGATGACGCTCGCGCTCGACCATCAACTCTTCGGCGGCGCTGCATGGGGTTTCCGATTCGGAAACCTCGTGCAGCATGCGTGTGCTTGCGTATTGGCTTTTCAGGTCATGCGTGCGTTGTTCCCGCGTGCAGGTTGCGATGCGACGACAACGGATCGGGCGGCGTTGATCGGGACTGCGCTCTTCGGATTGCACCCGATCCATGTCGAGACACTCGGGCTCGCGTCGTCGCGAAGCGAGATCCTCGCGACGATCGGCTTGTGGATCGCATTGCGTGGACATCTCGCGAACCCGCAGTCCGCGGGACGTCGCGCGGCGTGGATCGCCGCGGGAACGATGGTCGCGCTTGGCGCGAAGATGACTGGAATCCTCGTGCCTGCCGTCGTCGTGCTCGTCGAAGTCGTGCTGCCGAGTGACAGGAGTCTGCGCACGAGGATTCTGGGAACGCTTCGAACGCGCGTCGTGTCGCTCATACCCGTGCTCGCGAGTCTCCCCGTCATCGTCGTTTGGTATTTGGGTCGAGCGAATGCGATGGGGGCACGCATCGCGCCGAACCCGACGATGATGTCGAATCCCCTCTATGGCGCCGGGCGCGGGATGGCGACGCAACTCGAAGGGGCGGCGTTCTTCGTCCCCAAGGCGTTCTGGATTTGGCTGTGGCCGAGCGAGATGACGATCGACCACACCGAGTTCTTCGGGCTCGGGCTCACGTCCGGGCCAACGATCGCGGGTGCGCTGTTCGTCGTTCTCGTGCTCGGCTTCGCGACGTCGTCGTTCTTCCGGCGACCGATCCTGACCATTTCGGTGTGGGGGGCATTTGCATTCGTCCTTCCGTGGATCGTGTTCCCGCTCAACATGCCTCTCGCCGAGCACCGTCTCTATCCGGTCGCGTTCTTCTTCGGGCTTGCGCCGTCCGTCTTCGCGGCGAGGTGGTGGGGCGAGCGTACTTCGGCGCGAGTCGAACCGACTTCCCGGGCACGCCTGTCCCGAGTCGTTCCCCGTCGCATCGCGTCCGTCGTGACGACCGGCGTCCTCCTTGCGCTGACTGCTCGCACCGTGGTTTGGAGCTACGCATGGCGCGACGACCGGCGACTTTGGGAAACCTGCAAGGAGCACTCGCCCGAGTCGTTCTACGTTTGGGCCAACCTGGCCAAGTGTGCGGCGGAGCGCGGAGATCTCCTCGGTGCGGTCCGCGCCAACGAACGCGCGCACGGGATCTTCGGTGCCAAGAGACCGGTTCTGCTCGCGCTCGTCGAGTCGCGACTCAACGCGTTGCGAGCCGCGCCGAGAGGAGACGGTTTCGTGGATGCGACCAAGCGGCGTCTATCCGACTTGTGCGAACGATGGCCCGATCGCTGGCGCGGTGCGATGCACCTGAGCGAGTTCAGCGAAGTGATGAACGATGGCAAGGACGTGAACCTCGCTCGTCTCGGAGCCGCGTGGGGGCTTTCGATGGTCGAGATCGAAGGTCGCCTCGCGGATTCGAGTCTCTACGCGGCGCGCGCTGCGCGTGCGGGTGGCGATCGCCTTGCAGCACTCGTGATCTTGGACGACGCGCTCCAAGCGACCGGCGAACAAGCGCCAACGCAGGCCGAGGCGAACGCCCTGCGAGCCGAACGATGTCGTGTTCTCGTGGAGAGTCACGAGTTCGACGAGGCCAGTCGAGAGCTCGCGCGCCTGCGAACGAGCATCGGACCCGCTGCACCGATGGATCGCCATGTCCTCGAAGTGGAGGCGTGCTTCCATCGCACGCGCGGCAACCGCGCCGCGCTCGCACGCACCCTCGAAGTGATGCGCCGCCTCGGCCACGGGACTTCCGGACTCGATCTGGGCTCGGCTCGCAGCGACGGCGCCAAGCCCGACTAGCCAGCCTTCCCTCGGCTCGAGCTCCGAGAAGCGCGGGGCAGGCGGGAGGGGCCGTCCTGGTGGGGGCCGATGCGCAGGCTTTCGTTCGTGCTGCAACATGGAGCGCGCAGCGGGAACCACGACTGCGTTTGTCGATGCGGGATCGACGCGCGCTTCGACTTACGACCTCGATCGCGATTGTCGCGTGGCACGCTCTGCGCCGTGCTCCATCGCGTCGAAGTTTCTATTTGCCCTGCACGCACGCCGGAGCACGAGCGTTCACGCGGATGCAATCACGAGCGGTGCGCGGGCACGTGACCAAGTCGTGATCGAAGATCGACCGAGACGCCACGTGCGTGCGCGGCTTTGCGGCAGGGCTTCGAGAACTCGGCCTCTTGCGCTACTCGGCAGCGACGCTCGCGGCGAGCCCCGGGAACAACTGCGCCGCGTTGCGCGTGCAGATGCGGGCCATGTCGGCGGTCGATCGACCGCGGAGCTCGGCGAGTCTGCTCTGGACCTCGAGGACGTTGGCGGGTTCGTTGCGCTTCCCGCGCCGCGATTGAGGCGGCAAGAACGGGGCGTCCGTTTCGACGAGCACGCGGTCGTCGGGGACGAAGCGCGCCGCTTCGCGCAAAGCCTCGTTGCGCGCGTACGTGAGGGGGCCAGCGAACGAGACGTGGAGCCCCAGGTCGAGGCATGCCTTTGCGTGAGCGACCGTTCCCGAGAAGCAATGCAGGACGCCACGGACCGGAGCGTGGGAGGCGAGCACGGGGAGCAACTCGTCGAATGCGTCCCGGCAGTGGAGGATGATCGGCTTGTCGAGTCGTCGCGCGAGTTCGAGGTGCGCTTCGAGCGACGCGACCTGGGTTGCGAGGGCGACGTGCTTCCAGTAGAGGTCGAGCCCGGTCTCGCCGATGGCCACGATCGATGGATCGGCCGCGAGGTCTGCGATCGTGTCGAGTTCGTCGTTCCAGTTCTCGCACGAGTTCGGGTGCAGACCTGCACTCGCGAACACGAAGGGAAGCTCGTGCGCACGCCCGAGCGCTGCGCGACTCGTTGCGATGTCGATACCGACGTCGACGAGAGCGACGACACCGACCGCCTGTGCGCGTGTTACGAGATCTCCGGGTGGAAGACCTTCGTCGTCGTAGCCGAGGTGACAATGGGTGTCGACGACGGTGAGCGTTTCGTCGCTCGTGCCGCTCAGCACCATTGCTGCAGGAGCTGGCCGAGATGCATGCGCACCGCTTCGTCGGTCTCGCGTGCGAACATCTCCCGCAGCCAAGGACACGCGAGTGTGCCTTGGATCTCGGCGACCGCACGCGCGAGCTTGCGACGCAGGAGGGCGTTGCGCTGTTCGAGGGTCGTTTCGGGACCCCCTTCGAAGATCTTGCGGATCGTCTCGACGGATTCGGGGTCCTTCGCTTCGATGAGCCCGTCGACCGCGCCCTGATACGTCGCCACGTCGTGCCCCGGCGTCCTGAGGACCACCAAGAGCGTGTCCGACTTACCCGAGTCGTGTGAGCGCAGGTAGAGATTGACGAGACTCGCGAAGCCGGGATAGCCACGGACCGGGACGCCGCCCGTCTTCGTCGTCCCCGTCGGAATGCCATGTCGCGACCCGCGATAGTTCTCGGTCAGGAGGATCTGGCGGATCTTGGCGCCGGCCAGTTCCGCATCGATTCCCTGCAAGAGCTCACCCGCGCAGGTTCGAATCGGCGAATGCATGCCGACATCCGTCAGTTGTGCGACGAGGAAGTCGCGGCACTTCTGTGGGTCGAGTTGTGCCAATACGCGGAGCAGGCGCTTGGCGTACGGCGTCTGCTTCGGGTCGCGTGCGATGTCGACGAATCGGCGCTCGACCTGGTCATAGGCGCTCGGACCGATGGCCCGCAGCGCGGCGACCCCGCGACCGATGTGCTCTTCGAGCACGGGTTGCTCGAGAATGCTGCTGCCGTATTGCTGCTCGCGCTCGGCCCAGGTCTCGAGGTAGCCGAGGACGGCTTCGACCGGCCACCCCTCCGGATCACGTCCGAAGTGGAGCAACTCGACGGAATTTTCGATGCGATCGAGGCGTTGTTCGATGCCTCGGAGTCGCTCGGTCTGGGCATCGAGCGCGGGCAGCAGACGCCAATGCAGCCATGCGCCGATGCCAGCGAAGACTGCGAGGCTCGCCAGGAAGACGGGAATCGGATTGGTTCGCACCGTGGAATTCGTCGGGGCCATGGATCGGGGCCGTAGGGTCAGGAGGACTCGTGGGGCACTGCGAGGATCGGGGCCGGACCGGTGCGACTTCGCGCGACCTCGAACGATCGTCGTGAGAAACCGCACGCTGGCTCGAGGAAGGAAACCCGAGTCGGGGGCGGAGCGTCGATCGGAGCAAGGAAGGGAGCCGCCGGACAAGCCGTTGATCAGAATGCAGTTAGCGCGGAAATCTCGTCATCGTCGAACGCGGGCTATACTTCCCCGCGCCGTCTCCCCAGGCTATTCTCATACCAAGTGGAAGTCGGCACGAGACTTGACTGACGATTCTTCCAAGAGACACGCTTCGGGGCACGGTTTTCGGCGCGTGCTCCGTTGGTTCGAATGGCGTCGCATCGCCGTTTGCGCCCTCCCCGATCGCCATCCCCCGCACCGTGACGAGGTCACCATGAACGTCCGAACCACCGGACCGATCCTCTCCTCCGCGCTCCTGTTCGCCCTGTTCCTTCCTTCCTGTAGCGGCGGTGGCGGGAAGACTCCCGATGCGATCGTCGGTTGCAACAACGGCGCCCAGGCGCTTTGCGTGACCGCGTGCAACCTCGGTTGCAGCACCAGCGGCTGCAGCCTGAGCAATATCGCCGTCAATCAGCGGCTCGATTTCACCTTCAATCTCGAGATCGATCCGGCGAGCGTCAACACCAACACGGTGCGCATGCGCGACAAGGCCGGAAACGAACCGCTCGGGGCCTTCCTCGTCCAAGGCGCGACGATCAGCTTCGTCCCCGAAGTCGGGCAGGCAGGCGGCGAGACGTTCTTCGGATTCACGAAGGACGAGACGTACACGCTGTTGATCCCGTCCAAGGGCAAGGCGTTCGAAACTCTGCGATCGACTTCTGGGGACGCGCTATCGACCGACTTTTCGTGCCGACTCGAAGTCTCGCTCGGGATCGTCGATTTCGACGGTCAGCCGCCTCGCGCGTCGATGCTGATCCCGAGCACGCTCGGCAAGGCGTGCATCGAGCGCAATACGAACATCCTGATCGAGTTCTCGGAACTCGTCGATCCGCAAACGGTGAGCGAGACCTCGCAAGGCATGCGCTTCCAGATCGCGCAGGCCGATTCCAACGGCAACTGCTCGACCAACACGATCGATCTTCCCGGCGTGCGCACGCTGAGTGTCGACAAGATCACGCAGCGGACGCGCCTCGCGTTCCGGCCCGCGTTCGAGCCACCGGGTGGCTTCTGCATCCTCGCGACCGTGACCGACCAGGTGCGCGACTTGTCCGGCAAGCGCGCGCAACAGCAGACGTTCTCGTTCTTGACGTGCGCGGGTGACGTGCCGGTTCGCGAGATCGTCGACGACTTCTCGGATCCATCGACGCAAGACCTCGGTCGAGGCGGTGCCAAGTGGGTGCAGGGCGCGGTCGTCGCGCCGCTCGTCGGTGGCAGTGGCCTCCACGGTGATTTCGACTACGCGTACGTAGCGACCGACACCACGACGAAGGATGCGCAGGATCGCGAGATCTGGCAGATCGACGTCGACACCGTCAAGATTCCCGACCTGCTTACCCTGAGCGGTCAAGAAGAGCCGATCGTCAACGGCATCTTCGAGTTCACGAGCTTCGTCGTCCCGGCGGGCGTGCATCTGCAGTTCGTCGGGTCGAAGGTTCCTGTGCTGCGCGTGTCGGGACGCGTCGACATCGAAGGCGCCGTGACGCTGCCGCCGAAACTCGCGACCAAGCTCATCGGACAAGGCGGTAAGCCTCCCGTGAATGGGCAGCCCGGCTTTGCCGGCGCGATCGGTGGTGGCACCGGCGGAAATGGTGGAGACAGTCCGAACAAGGTCGGCACGAAGAACCTCTCTGGCACCGCGGGCGAGGCTCTGCGCTTGCCAGCGGGTCACCCGTTCACGGCAACCGCCGCGAATACCGGCGGGAAGCCGACTGGCCCCTGGCCTTCGACCGGCATCGACAAGGACGTCAAGTTCTCGGCGTACACGGGTGTCATCTGCCAGACCGCGACCCCTGGAGGGAGTGGCGGTTCGTTCCTCACGCAGGGCAAGCTCGGTTCGGTCGTCGACAACATGAAGGGCACCGAGAAGTCGCAACCGTACGACTTCGGCCCGGTCGGTACGACCGGCACACCGGTCGACATCGCTCTCCTCCGCGGTCGGACCGAGAAGAGCTCGCTGCTCTACCTGGTCGGCGGTGCCGGGGGTGGTGGTGCGGGGACGCATCCGAGTTCGTGCTTCGACGCATCCGGCTTCGAGCCGCTAGGCTGGTCGCCGGGTTCGGGCGGCGCCGGTGGTGGGGGGATCCTCCACTTCCAAGTCGGTAGCGACTTCAACGTCGGGATTCGCGGCATCGTCTCCGTTCAAGGTGGAAGCGGTCAGACCTTCGCCTGTGACCAATCGAACTTCACGAATCCGGCGCCAGGTGGTGCAGGGAGTGGGGGGTCGATCTTGCTGCAGGTCGGTGGCCTTCCGGACATCCGTGGCACGGTCACCGCGGCCGGTGGTCTCGGGGGGCGCTATGACAGTTCGCCCTATCTGCTGACCGTCGACAGCTTGAGCGGTGAAGGCGGTGCGGGTCTCTTGCGCTACGAGTCGAATCCGCCACCGGCACTCGCGGCCCTCGGCAACTTCAATCCGCCGGTTTCGGCGGACAACGTCGGAACGATCCACAGCGAAGACGTCAACACCAACTCGATCCTCGCGACGGATTGGTACGACACCGGGCTGTTCTTCCCACCGAAGTATCTGCGCTACGTGATCGAGGCGACGATCGACGACGTGCCGACCGTCTTCAGCGACGACGCGACGCTCGGACGCGAAGCGAAGGCCGGCGAGCCGATCGAGATCCTGTTCCAGGGCGCGCAACTCGATGCACAGACGAAGCGTCCGGTTCCAGCGACGTTCTCGCAGTGGATCTCCGGAAACATCGATGGTCTGACGCGTGTCGGTGGCAACACCTTCCGCGTGCTGCTGCGCTTCAATCGCAGCTCCGCCACCAAGATCGTCGTCAACAAGATGACCTATCGCTATCAAGGCTGATCCGATGAGAACGACATCCAAGCTCCTCCTCGCGTTGCCGTTCGTGCTCTCGTTTGCTGCCTGTAGTGGTAGCAATGCCACCGGCGGACTCGGTGCGGCCTGCCGCGGCTCCTCGAGCCTCTGCCTCGTGTCCTGCAGTCTCGGCTGCTCGCTCGAGGGCTGCAGCATCAAGAGCATTCCGGTCAACCAGCGGCTCGTCTTCCGTTTCAGCCAACCGATCGATCCCGCGTCGGTGTCGCCCTCGACCGTGCGGCTCCGTAGCTCGCAGGGCGAACAGCCGATCGGCGATCTCCTCGTTCAGGGCTCGGACGTGATCTTCAAGCCCGCAGTTCTCTCGAGCACCGAGTACGGCTTCGTCGCCAACGAGGAGTATTCGCTCGAGATCGCGGGCGGCCCCGGCGCGACCGCGTCGATCGAGTCGATCTCGGGCGACAAACTCGGCGCTCGACTCGCGTGTTCGCTCGTCACGGATCTCGGTGTCGTGGACGCGGACGGCAAGCCACCGATCGGCGAACTCGTCGTTCCCGAAAGCCTCATCAACGTCAAAGCCGACTCGCTGATCGTCGTCGAGTTTTCCGAGAGCATCAACACGCTTCCGTTCCAGAATGGAGGCACGGGTGGCACGATCCTCTACAAGGTCGCGCTGCCGGATTCGACGTCGCCGAACGGTTGTTCACGACGCTACTTCCCGCTGCCCGGGACCGCGGCTCTCTCCGAAGATCCGTTGACCGGTCGCACGCGCGTCGTCTTCCGCCCGTCGCTCTTGATGCCGAGCGAGGCCTGCGTGCAGGTCGAGATCACCGACCAGATCCGCGACCTCTCGGGCAAGTCCGCCGAAGGGCAGGTCTTCGACTTCGTCGTCGAGTCGCGTTCGATCGTCGATCAGTTCATCGAAGAGACGTTCGCTGCAGCCGGGAAGGCGGACAAGGTCCGCAGCGGGGCTGCGTGGGGCAACGGCAAGCTCACGGTCGGTCGTCTCGGTGGTCCGGGCGTACTCGGCTCGTTCACCGCGGTCGATGGCAAGGACCTGCAGCAGAAGGATGCACAGGGGCGCGACATCTACGAGTGGAACACGGACGATGTCACGATTCCGGAGACGCGCACGCTCACGGGCGTCGAGATCAAGGTCACCAACGGCGTGCTCGAGTTCACCGACTTCATCGTCGGTGAGAAGGAGCACATCCGGTTCGTCGGCACGAAGCCTCCGCTGATCCGCGCGTCCGGAACCATCCAGATCAACGGTGTCGTGACGCTCGTGTCGCCGATGCCGGTCGACCAGTCGCCGGTCAATCCGAGCACCGGTTGGGCCGGCGGAGTCGGTGGACCGGGTGGCGGTAGGGGCGGCCAGGGTGCTGATTTGCCCAGTTTCACGACGGGCTCGATCAACGGCCGCAACGGCGGCAACGTCCAAGTGCCGACAGGGCACCCGCGTGCCTCACAGACCGGGGGCACCGGTGGTCCCGGGGCGCTCGCGTTCCCGCGCACGGGCAAGGAGCAAGACGTCGTCTGGATCAAGCTCCAGAACTTCGACATCTTCGTGCGCATGATGGCCAACGGTGGCAGCGGTGGTTCGCTGTTCGATCGTGGTAACGGAGCGCTACTCGGCACGACAGGACTCGTCGAGAAGACCGCGACGACGCCGATCCTGGGCCCGTACACCGCTGCGGAGTTCCCCCCGCAAGAAGCCGCGAGCAGGGCCTTCGCTGTCTTGCCGGTTTCGTCGACGGTGTCGAGCAAGGATACGTTCCGACTCGGTGGATCCGGTGGTGGTGGTGGTGGAACGCACGCCGCCTACACGGCCGTCAAGACGAACTACGTCTGGTCCGTCGGTGGCGGCGGTGGAGGTGGCGGTGGCAGCATCGCCTTCGAAGCGGGATCCGACTTCATCGTTTCCTCGACGGGCGAGATCTACGCTCGCGGTGGTGGTGCGCTCGACATCCGCAACTCCAATGGCCAACCCCCGGCGCGCGCGCCCGGCGGTGGCGGAAGCGGTGGATCGGTCCTGATTCAAGCCGGTGGCGTCCCGACGATCGTTGGCAAAATCGACGTGTCCGGCGGCGTTGGTGGCACCTTCGCAGAAACCTCGCAGCTGCTCGACATCAAGAGCAGCGCGGGGAACGGTGGAGCCGGCTACATCCGTGTCGAGGCCGATCCCAAGCCCAGCTATGCGGCATTCGGCGGCCTCGTTCCAGCGTCTGCAGACGACAACACCGGGTTGCTGCGTCCGATCGATGATTCGACGCAATCGGTCGCGGCGTCGGGCATCTACGTCGCGCAGTCGCTCTTCCCGCCAACGTGGCTGTACTACAAGATCGAAGCCAAGGTCGACGGGGTGCCCGTGACGTACAGCGACGATCCTCGCGTCGTTCCGGGCAGCAAGTTCGCCGATGACACGCAGCCCGTCGCGATCTACTTCAAGAGCGTCGCGGCGGACGCGCAGACGTCGAAGCCGATCGGTGACTTCACGCCGTGGGTCCCCGCGACGGTCAAGGACTTCTCGCTCAAGAAGTACGAGACGACGGCGGGCAACGGCATGCTCTACCTGATCGTCCTCGACAAGTCGAAGACTCCGTCCAAGAACGGCACGATCGAGATCACGAATCTGCGCATCTACTATCGCGGCTGAGCCGCGCAGTACGATCTCCGAGTCGAAACTCCGGCACGCCATTTCTGGTGTGCCGGAGTTTTTCGCACGCCATGGAAGCCTATGATGCTGCCCTTCGCTGCCGCCAGGAGAGCCCTTGTTCGACGATGTACGCCAGATCATTCGGGATCATGATCGTTTCCTGATCTCGGGACACGTCAATCCGGACGGGGACTGTGTCGGAACGCAGTGTGCGCTGTACCAGCTTCTCGACGAGCTCGGCAAGGAAGTGCACATCCTCAACGCGGATGCTCCCGAGGCGATCTTCGACTTCTTGCAGGAGCACACGACGTTCGACGTGCACGAACCCGGTGCCGCACTGCCGCCACACGATGTGCACTTCTTGACGGATTGCTCGACGCTGTCGCGCCTCGGCAGCGTCGGAGTCGAAGCTGCCAAGTCGACTGGCATCCCTCGCATCGTGGTCGACCACCACGAAGGTAGTGATGCCGGTGACGGCGACTTCCTGCTCTGGGATGTCACGGCTCCTTCCGCTGGATGCCTCGTTCACGCGCTCTACGAGGCGATGAACCTTCCCTTGTCGCGTCCTGCTGCCGAAGGCATCTTCGTCTCGATCGTGTCCGATACGGGTTGGTTTCGTTACTCGAACACGGACCGTCGCGCACTCGCGATCACGGAGTCGCTGATCGCTGCCGGTCTCGAGCCTCATCGAATATATGACGCGATGTATCGACGCAACCCGCAGTCGTCGGTCTTCCTGTTGGCAGACGGCTTGTCGCGTGCCACGTTCGAAGCCGATGGTGCGATAGCCGAACTCGCGCTCGATGCTGCCTATTGCTCGAGCGCGCGGAAGTCGCAGTTCAACACCGATGGCCTCCTCGATCCGCTGCGGTCGGTCGATGGGGTCCTCGTCGTCGCGTTGCTCAAAGAGCTCGTCGACGGCAAGGTCAAGATCAGCCTGCGCGCCAATCGCGACTTCGAAGTCGATGCGATCGCGCGTCGTTTCGGTGGCGGTGGCCACAAGAAGGCCGCGGGGGCGACGCTCGATGGCCCGCTCCAGAAAGCGAAGCTGAGCCTGCGGAGCGCGATCCTCGAGGCCATCGGAGCGTAGCCGTGGGCGTCGTCGCGATCGTCTCCGACATTCACTCGAACATGTTCGCGACGGAAGCCGTATTCCGTCGGATCGACGAGATCGGTGTCGATGAGGTCTATTGCCTCGGGGACGTGATCGGGTATGGGCCGGACCCGGAACCATGTATCGACCTCGTCCGGGACCGCTGCACGTTCACTCTCAAGGGCAATCACGATTGGGGAATGACCGGAGATCTCCGCGACTTCAACCCGATGGCTCAAGAGAGCCTGATGTGGCACCGGCGTCGACTCAAGCCTGGCCTGTTCTCGCCGGGTAAGAAGAAGCGCTGGAACTGGCTCCTCACCTTGCCGGAACGCGTCGAGCGTGATGGCGACCTGTTCGTGCACGCGTCGCCGCGAGACCCGATCAAGGAATACGTGCTCCGGTCGGACGGCTTTCTGTATCCGGAGAAGATGGAGGACCTGTTCTCTCGCTTCGAGCAGCGATGCTTCGTCGGGCATACGCATTGGCCAGGCTGGCACGGCGTCGACTTTCGCTTCCATCAGGTCGAGGACGATCGAACCTCGTTCGTCCTGCCGGAATCGCAAGTGATCGTCAACGTCGGTAGCGTCGGGCAACCGAGGGACGGGGATCCGAGGGCATGCTTCGCCGTCGTCGACGGGTTGCGACTCGAATACCACCGCGTGCCGTACCCCGTCGGAGAGACACAACGGCGCATTCTGGACATCGGCATGAGTTCTTGGCTCGCCGATCGACTCGAGCGCGGCACGTGAACGCGCATCTGCTGATCACGACCGTCGCTGACGAGGCGGTCGCTCGACGGCTCGCGCAGACCTGGGTCGAGTCGAGAATCGCCGCCTGCGTCAGCATCCTTCCCGGAGTGTCGTCGACGTATCGCTGGAATGGCCGTGTCGAGAACGCGACCGAGCTGCTGCTCCTCGTCAAATTCGCATGCGACGCCGACGACATCGAAGAACGTGTCGCGCGCATTGCCGAGACACATCCGTACGACGTTCCCGAACTCGTCGTTCTCGATCCGGCCTTTGTCGCCCCGGCCTACTTGCAGTGGCTCGGGACCGAGAGTCTCGACCAAGGCGCATGAACGAGAAGCTCACAGAGCGTCGAGCGGCTCGGTGGCTCTTCGTCGTCCTTCTCTCGATCTTCGTGCTCGGCGGCCAGGGCGGCATCGTCAATCCGGATGCCGAAGTCGAACTCCAAACCGCGCGTGCTCTCTGGCTCCGAGGGAGTGCGGCGCTGTCGGAAGCGCATGCGGATGCGAGCTCTTCGGAGCTCGGCATCGTCAACTTCGTTCCCGGGCCGGGGCGTCGTGGCTTCGACTGCATGCGCGGCGTCGACGGGAACTACTACTCGTGGTTCGGTATCGGGCATGCGATCGTCCTCGTTCCGTTCTATGCCGCGGGGCGTGCGCTCGACGCGGCACTTGCGGAACTGTCGCTTGCGGGACTCGAGAATGCGGTCGTGGATGCGAAGACGCTCGGAGCCAACGTGGGCTACACGCGTGCATTGTCCGAGGAGTTCTTCGCACATCTTCTCGCGAGTCTCCATTCCGCGATCTTCGCAGCTGGCTTGGGGCTCGTGATCTTCCTCGCGCTCGGCCATCTCGGGATCTCGCTGCGTTCGCGCGTGATCGCTGTCCTGCTCGCATGCTTCACGACACAGCTCTGGCCAGGCGCGCGCGAAGGCATGAGTGATATCACGGCGGGGTTCTTCCTCGTCGCGTCGTTCGAGCGCGTGTTGGCTTGGAGTCTGAGCGGTGCAACCTTGACGTCGCTCGTCGTCGCTGGAATCTCCTGTGGCATCTCGATCGCCTGTCGCCCCGCGCAACTCGTGGCGGTCCTCGCGCTTTCGATCTACGTCGTCGTCATCGGCTGGCGCCGGCTTCCCGTCGAAGCGCGTCTGCGCTGGCGCGATCCAATGTCGCTTCTCCGGAGCGCACTCGCATTCGGTCTGCCAATCGTTCCGTTCTTGATCGCGCTTGGCGTTTTCAACGAGGTACGCTTCGGTGACGCTCGTGAGTTCGGGTACACCGCGGGCACGAGCGACGGCTATTGGAATTTCCCCTGGCACCTCGGCGTACTGTTCTTGCTCGCGAGTCCCGGGAAGGGTGCGCTCTTGTTCTGCCCGCTTCTCGTAATCGTTCCGGCCGCGTTCTGGCTCGTGCGAAAAGGAGTGCGCCTCGAGCTCTTGTTGGCCGCCGCGATCCTCGTCTTCCCTTGGTTCCTCCACGCCAGGATGACGGGATGGCATTCGTCGCAAGCCTGGGCGACGCGCTACATGACCGTTGGCTCCGTCCTCGTCATCGCGATCGCCGTTGCGTTCGTGTTCGATCGCTTCCCCAGGGCGAGTAAGGTGCGGCGCGTTCTGCCATGGATCGCCGCCATTGGTTTCGTCATCAACCTCGGAGGCATCCTGACTCCGTATCGCGGCTTCTACGACTTGGGACAGTCCGCGAGCGTCGAGCGGTTCCGGGACGTGGACCCGAGCGAGGACCTCTTCCAGCGAATCGTTCTGACTCCGAGACTGAGTCCAGCGATCGGTCACTGGCTGTACGCCTTCGAGAACGCTCGTGGACGGGTTCCTGCGAAGACGACCGAGGATGCGGTGCGAAGCTGGAGCACGATCTACGGCGTCGTTCCGAAGACGAGCGGCGGCGAAGTACTTCCGCAGACACTGCAATTCGTGGACGATCGAGAGTTCCGCCACGTGTGGCCGATCGGGCTCGCGAGGCGGTTTCGGTCGTTCGTGCCCATCGCGATCGCCTTGGGGCTCATCGCGACGCTGATTGCCGCTGCATACGCCCTGCGACGTGTGATTCGTGCCGTGCCCTGAACCGATTGACTCCAGTCAGGGAGTCGGGATGTCGAAAAGTCGGACATGGTCACGACCTCCCCCTGGTACGGTTCCGTTCGCGCCATCGCGCTCGTCGCGTCCCTCGTCGCGTCCCTCGCCCTTGGCCATGCGGCGAGTGCCCAGTCGAAGGGGGAGACGAGGGCGTCGAACGCGAACGATCTCGTCGTGCTCCAGAACGGGAACGAGTTCGAAGGCACGATCGTCGCCGACGCGGATGCGTCCTTGACGATTCGCATCGCACACGGGCAAGAGCTGGAGATCGCCAAAGCGATGGTCTCCAAGATCGTGCGGCGAAGCCATGCGATCGAGGCGGGAGCCGAAGAAGGCAAGACCTCGTATTGGGATGGACGCAACGCGTGGTTTCACCTTCGCGACGAACTAGGTCGACACATCGGCAAGATGCACTACTACGTGCGTTCGACCGAAGACGGTGGCGCGCAACTCGAGGAGCAGTGGACGTTCGTTCACGAGGGTCGCAAGAGCTTCATGAGTCGGATCGAAGTGCTCGACGCGAACCGAGCACCGGTTTCGTTCGTGTTCCGAGAAGCCGTCTCGAGACTCGCCGACGAACGCGTCTTGCGTGAACGACTCGTTCGCGGAGAGGTCGAGAACGCGTCGCTACGGATCGTCGAAGCCGGAACGGATGGCCGATCGACGCGCACGGTACCCTTCCCGTCCGGGAACTCGTTTCCGCTCGCCGTCGCGGAATCCGTGCGCCGCGGCGAATCCGATGGCGCGCACGAATACGCAGCTTCGATCTACGACCCTCTCGATGGAGTCTTCGAGCTGCGTCGATACGAGTTGCAGGACGGAGTTCCTGCGCCGCGCAAGAGCGACCAGGTCGCGCGAACGACAGCTACGCTCATCGAGTCGAAGGAGCACGGGCGAACGCGACGTGAGTGGATCGCGACGGACGGTTCGATCCTGCTGGTCGAAGTCAACGGCATCCATCTGGTGGCCGAGCCGGTCTCCGAAGCGACGGCAAACGCGACGGCGACGTACGGTCGACTCCTCAAGCGTCCACGCGTCGCGACTCTCGGCGACCTCGATGTGTTCTTGCCACGAGCGACGTGGCAACTCGGTCGTACGGTCGAGCGCGGGCATTGCATCGAACTCGTGCCGCCGATCGACGTCAACGTGCGCGTTCGCTGGGTCGAAGGCGACACGACGGGCACGTCCATACTTCAGTCGGCGTCGGAGAGCATGCTCACGGCATTTCGGATCGATCACGAGTCGTTTCGAGAGACTGGACAAGAGCTTCGTCTCTTCGACGGGCGTCCCGGATTGGAAATCCGCGGCATCATGAAGGATCGAGTCGGCCACCAAGTCGATGTCGTCCACTGGATGCGCGAACAAGGATCAGGATGGGTGGTCGTGACGCTCGAAGGCGATCGGCGACAGGTCGCACGCGTGAGCGACGAGGCGCGCGAGCTCGTGGGTGACATCTGTGAGTCGACGCGAAACCTCTCTTCGACCTCGGTCGCGAGCCCGGCGCGCTGATCGCCTACTCGCGCCACGACGCGCCCGCTACGATCTTCGAGCGTGGCCGTCCTCGTCAGCTTCCTCGTTCCTACGCGCGACGCGGCGTCCACGATCGATGCCGCCATCGACTCGGCGCTGGCGCAGCAAGCTGGTGACGTTGCGTTCGAACTCGAGGTGGTCGTCGTCGACGATGGGAGCCATGACGACACTCGCCAGCGAATGCGTTCGGCTCGCGATCGTGACCGGCGCGTCGTCCTGATCGAACAACAGCGACTGGGTCTCGTCGCTGCGCTCAACAACGGGCTCGAACATTGCCGTGGCGATTTCGTGGCGCGGCTCGATGCGGACGACATCGCGATGCCGCAACGCATCGCGGAGCAGCTCGCACTCCTGGCGCGGAATCCCGACATCGGTGTTGTCGATGGGCAAGTCCGCTTCGTGCGGGATGGCGGGCCGGTACCCGAGGGCATGCAACGCTACGCGACATGGGTCAATGCTGTCGAAACCGCCGACGACTTCAGGCGCTTGCAATACTACGAGGCCGCAGTCGTGCACCCCGCGGCCACGATTCGGAGCGAGCTGTTCGCGCGGGTCGGAGGATATCGCGACGTTGGACCGGAAGACTTCGAGCTATGGTTGCGGATGCACCGTCAGGGTGTGCGGTTCTCGAAAGTTCCGGAGGTCCTCGTCGAGATGCGGGACCACGATGCACGCCTGACGCGAACGAGTGAGCGGTACGCGCGTTCGGCATTTCGCGATGTCGCGATGTCGTACCTACGAGAGCGATGTCTCGAGCGGAGTCGCATCCTGCTCTGGGGAGCCGGGTCGACGGCAAGGCCGTGGCTCCGGTTCTTGCGCCGAATCGGACGTACGCCGATCGCGATCATCGACGTCGATCCGGCCAAGATCGGTTCCTTGCGTGGCGGTGACGTGCCGGTCGTGCTGCCGGAGGCTCTCGAGAGTGTCGATGCCGATCTCATGTTGGTCGCGCTCCGCGTGCGCGGGGCGGACGACCTGATACGGCAGGATGTTCGCCGCCGGCGGCCCGACTGGCACGAAGGAGAGCACTATTGGTTCGTCGTGACATGACGCGTTGGAACTCGCGGGAATCAAGAACGATCGATCCGCATTCGGAAGTGAAGTGCGGTCGCCACGGCCTCGTCGTCGATCGATTCCTTTCTGGACAGATCGGCAACCGTGCGTGCGACACGCAACACTCGGACGATCGCGCGCGCGGACAGCTCGCTACGCCTGCCGCCCGCGGTCAACAGACGATGCGCAGATGGGGCGAGATCGCGGCGTAGCGCTCCTTCGTCGAGTGCGGCATTGAGGTGGCCCCGATTGCGAGTGAGTGCGATGGTGCGCGCTTCTTCGACGCGTCGACGCAACGCGCTCGACGTCGGTCCGCTGCGTTCTTCGCTGAGCAGACGGCTCGCATCGACAGGGTGCATCGCGAGTTGCAAGTCGATCCGGTCGAGCAACGGTCCAGAGATTCGCGAGCGGTATCCGGCGATCTGTTTGGGGGTATCGACGCACGGCCTCGTCGGATGTCCGAGCATGCCGCACGGGCATGGATTCATCGCGACGACGAGTTGGAATTGCGCCGGAAGAGTGAGGATGGCGCTCGCGCGTGACACGACGATACGTCCCTCTTCCAGCGGCTGTCGAAGAGCCTCGAGCGCATTGCGCGGAAACTCCGGGAGTTCGTCGAGGAAGAGCACACCGAGGTGCGCGCGCGTGATTTCTCCTGGACGAATCGGTCGCCCTCCACCCACGAGGCCCGCGTAGCTCGTCGTGTGATGTGGTGCCCGAAACGGCCTCCGACCCGCGGTCAGGATCGTCGCGAGTTCGACGCTGTCGATCGTGGCGAACGCGCTGTGGATGCGTGCGAGCGCGAGTCGTTCGCAGCGTTCGAGATCAGGGAGGATGCCCGGCAGACATCGTGCGAGGAGCGTCTTGCCACATCCGGGCGGCCCCGACATCAGGAGGTGATGTCCACCGGCTGCCGCGATCACGAGTGCTTCGATCGCGCTTTCCTGACCGCGCACACGCGCGACGTCGTGTTGCTTGGCGAGTCGTGCGTCGGACCGTGGCAGGGAGGGTGCTCGACGAGCATTGCCGCCGGCACAGACGGCGAGAGCCTCCTCCAGACCCGAGAGTGGTACGACCTCGACCGGTGTCTCGACGAGGTCGGCGAGCGCGGCGTTTTCGTCGGGACAGCAGAGGCGAGGGATTCCAGCGGCGACGCAGAGGTCGAGGATCGGCAGGATGCCACGGACCGGACGCAAACTTCCGTCCAACCCGACTTCGCCGACGAAGAGCGCTTCGGTCAAGCGATGGGGTGCGAGCACGCCGGTGAGGCTCGCGAGCGCGAGGGCGATCGAGAGATCGAAGGACGTTCCGGCCTTGCGTGTGCTCGCCGGCGCGAGATTGATCGTGATCTGGCCACGCGGGAACTTCCAACGCAGGCTCCGGAACGCCGTCGAGACGCGATAGTACGCCTCGCGAATCGTCGCGTCCGGAAGGCCGAGGATGCGTGGAGGCGCGTACTGCTCTCCATGCGAAGAGACCTCGATGTCGACACTCCGCGCCGTAATGCCGAAGAGATCAGCACCGCGTATACGGACGGGGTGTCGTGGACCGGGCTCGAAGAGTTCGTCGAACGGATCGTCGGATCGTGCATGCACCGAGAACTGAATGCCCGAACCCTGGTCGAGGGCTCGGTCGAGTTCGCGAAAAGGACCGAAATCGGGTAAATCCGATCACAGGGCATCGCAAGTGACCGAAAAACGCTGAATTCGTTGCGAAACGAGAGGATTGCGCGCATGGCCGCCACGCACTTCCGACGGCATTGCGCTATCGTCGAGAAGCCGCCGTCGAGAATGTGCAGTCGCGACCCCGACTGCATTGCCTGCCACGACTACGAGAAGATTGCCGCGGGTGCGTGCCGTGTCTGCCAACAAGTGCTACGAATCGATGTTGTTTACCGAGGACCTGGAGTCCGAGCGCGGTCTGTGCTGCCTCGCGTGTCGCGCCGAAGTCGGCAAGATTTCATGGCTCGGTTCGACTCCGGGAGAGCGTCGTATCGCGAGGAGTCACGACGGTGACCGGGACATGCGTTTGGTCGCCGTCGCCGTCGATCGACGTCGCGTGCAAGCGGTGATCGGCACGCGCGAGTTCGTACGCTTTTCGTGCGGCTGTGGCAAGACCTCGATCTACCACCTCTGCTTGAACTGACGGCTCGCCGTCGCACCCGTGCGGTCGCTACCGTTCGGGGACAGGCTCGCGACGAACTCGTCGAGTTTCCACAGAACCAAGCCGTCGTCGATGCCGCGCAGCGTGTCGAGAACGCGGTCCGCCACCTGATCGTCTCGAAGTGCGCCGGTGCAGAGAATCGCATCGTGGCCGCCACGCTGAAAGAACACCTCGAGTGCGCGCGCTTCACTGTCGGCCCGGTCCAGAGTGATGCCTGCGTCGCGGCAGAGGCGACGAAGATCGATGAATGTGCGGTCGAGCGGACCGAGCGCGAGCAAGGCCGGAGTGGTCGGTTCCGGGCGAGGCAGTTCCATATCTCCTCATCGGCTCACGTGCGCGAGGCTCGGATGCCGATCCATGGAGAGATGTTGCAAGCACGCGAAACCGCCATTGCCAGTGCCGCCTCGGCCGCACTCGTCTTCAGCCTCGCACTGGCCGTGTTCACGCGCGGGACACGTGCGCAGTCGACGATCGTGGTGCCGCAGGCCTATGCGACTGCCGAGGGCGGTAGCTTCACGAGTCTTCCCTTCGGTCGATCGACCGCCGTGCGAGTCCAGCAAGGGTATGGGAGTGCCCTGTTCCCCAACGGCAAGATGGACATCGCGCGCATCGCATGGCGCGCCGACGGCGCGCGCGACATCCCTGCCAAGGGTCTCGATCTCGAAATCGGTATCGGCAGTGTGGCCTCGAGTGCGACACTCGCGGCAACGTTCGCTCAGAATCGTGGGCTCGACTACGCCATCGCGTTCACACGCCGCGTGATCACGCTCCCGGCCATTACGAATGCGCCCGGTCCGCGTGCGTTCCAGATCGAGTTCGTGTTGGATCGACCGTTCCGCTTCGATCCGTCGACGACAGGTCTCCTCATCGAACTCATCGTCCATTCGCAACAAGCCGGACGCTACGAAGTCGACCTCGACGCGTCGTGCACGAGCGCTCGTGCAGACTTCGGAAAACCGGGCTGCACCGGGTCGAATCAACTCGTTCCGCTTGCGGACTGTCCGACGACGTCGCTCGTGCCGGGCGGTGGGTTCACGTTGCGCATCTCCTCACTGAGACCACAGGACTTGGCACTCGGGTTCCTGGGCACGATCGAGAGCGGAACATGGCAAGGGCTCGTGCTGCCGGCAGCACTCGACGGGCTCGGCGGTACGGGCTGCACGCTCAACACGGACATCACGGTTGCCGTGGGAGGGAGTGCGAGCTCGCTCGGTGAGTTGCGCTTGCCAGGCACGGTGCCACCCGTGCCGAACCTCGTGGGTGCGTGGCTGCGGTTCCAAGGCCTCGCGATCGACAGGGCCGCGAATGCGCTCGGCATGAGCTTCAGTAACGGGCACAAGGTCCAAGTCTGCGGACTGCCTCCGATGGCCCGCGTCGTCGCGACGAACGTCACCGCGACCAGCGGAACGGTCGAGATCGGTCTCGTTCCCATCACGCGCTTCACCTACTGACCGCACCCGATCCCGTCCGAATTCGGACGTTGATCCAGTGGCGCCGGATAAGTCGGGGAACCGGTCGCGTCGCCGCCCGTTGCAGACGGTTTTCTCGGCCCCCCGATCCCATCCCCGGAGCTTCGATGCTCGGTCGACTCGTTCCCGCGGTCCTCTTCCCCTTCTTGATGGTCGCTTCGACGCCGCAGAATCATGCGCGCGAGGCGTTCTTGTCCCTGGTCGCGCGGGACTACAGCGGTGCGATTCGGGCGCTCGAAGCCGAATACGATGCCCGGGAGAAGCGCCCGGACGAGACGACCGGTGACGGGGCAGAACGCGCCCTCTTCCTGCTCGCGAATGCGCGCCTCGTCAGTGGGGACGACGCGGGCGCCGTGCGCGATTTCGAGCGTCACCTGGCGCGCTATCCCGACGCGCGCCACGCCGAACTGGCACGGTTCGGGCTCGCGCGCGCAAAGGCCCGGACGGGGGATCACCGGGCAGCCGCCGAGATCTACGCACACGAAGTCGCACGGCTTCTCGGCGCCGAGCGGCGCCAACGGCTCGCGGAGACGTACACCGCCCTTGTCGAGCAGCGGCTCGCGCAACAGCCACCGGATCTCAAGGGGGCGATCGGCTTCCTCGATCTCGCCGCGCTCCTCGAACTTCCGCGGGACTTCGAGAACCAGCTCCGACGGCGCGCAGCGTCACTCGCCTTTCGAGCGGAGGACTGGGCCCAAGCCGCGACACGCTACGAGGAAGTGGTGCGCCGCGTGCGGGGAAGTGTCACGGGGTCGCGCCCGGCGTCCGCCGAGTCTGCCGTGGCAGATCGGCTGACGCTCGCTCGTGCGTGGCGTCGTGCGGGCAAGATCGCCGAGGCGCGTCGCCTCTTCGAAGACCTGCTCCGAACGGACTTGGCCGCGGAGGGCGACCTCGCCGAGCAGCGGGCTTTGGCGCGATTCGAACTCGCGAATACCTGGGGTATCCCGACCGGCGGCGCCGCTGGTCTGCGTGGTGCGGACGAGCTGCGCCGGTTCTTGGACGATCACGGCTCGTCGCGGCTCGCGCCGCGCGCGAGTTGGTTGCTGGTCAAGACGTACGAGGCTTTGCAGCGCGATCAAGATGCTCTCGAGGTGTGCGAGACGATCCTCGAGCGCTATCGCGAACGAGCCGGTGAAGATGGTCCCGGAGCGTCGAGCGAAGTCATGCTCGACTACGTCGCGGAGGCGTCGGCCGAGCGCGGCGTCCTGCTCGGCAGACTCGGTCGGTACGACGAAGCGATTGCGGCAGCCAAGGATTATCTGGCCGGCTTTCCGGCCCACACGCGTTGGGTCGAGGCGCAGCAGGCCATCATCGACTTCGAGCTCTATCGAGCGGCGTCGCTCACGGAGAAGGGGACCGATCACTACGACGAAGCCGCGGATCTCTACTACGCCTGGATAGCGTCGCATCCTCTCGACGCGCGAGCGGCAGGGGTTTCGCTGCGCCTCGGGAAACTCGCTGAAGAGGTCGCGAACGAGAAGTCGAAGCAGGCAGGTAGCGAGGGTTCGAAGTCCGAAGGCTACTTCCTCGCTCGTGAGCGGTACGAGCAAACCGCCGCGAAGTATCCGAACACGGCCGAGGCGTCCGAAGCACAGTTCTTGATCGGGCGCCTGTACGAGAACGAGTTGTTCGATTATTCCAAGGCGCTCCAAGCGTACGATCGCGTCACCGGTCCTTGGACGACACACGCGCGATCGCGCCTCGCAGCGCTACGCGAAAAGAGCCTGATCCTCGCGACCAAGCGCATCTTCCGCACGGACGAGACCGCAGCGATCGCGCTCACGACGCGCAACATCGAGAAACTGCGTGTTCGTGTCTATGCACTCGACTTCGAGACGTTCTTCCGCGGCACGCGCGGAGTCGGTGACGTCGCCAACCTGGCCATCGAAGTCATCGCACCCGACAAGAGCTTCGATGCCGTGACGCCGGACTACCGGCAGTACCGAGAAACGGAGCGCGAGCTGGCGATCGAGACGGGGCATGCCGGTGCATGGATCGTCAAGGTCGACGATGGCGACCTCGAAGCCACGACCGTCGTCTTCGTGTCGGATCTCGCGTTGATCACGAAGTGCGCACGCGAGGAGCTGTTCGTCTTCGCGCAGAACACGCGGACACAGGTCGCGGCCTCAGGTGCCAAGATCGTCGTGACGGACGGCACTCGCGTCGTGACCGAGGGCACGACGGACGAACGTGGCATTTGGCGCTACCGGGGAGATGCGACGAAGGGCGCTGCGCTCTACGTCTTCGCGACGACAGAGGGTGGAAGCGGCGCCACGACGATGGACTTGTCGAGCCTGCAGACTGCCCAGGGGCTCGTTGCGCGCGCCGCGGTTTGGACCGACCGTCCGCTCTACGCGCCTGGGGACGTGATCCATGCGAAGGCCGTCTTGCGCGATGTCCAAGCCGGTAGCTACGAGCTGCCTGCACGCGTGCCGCACAGGTTCGACGCGATCGATGCGAGCGGTCGTCTGCTCGCGAGTGTGACGAAGGAACCGGACGAATACGGAACCTTACGTGCCGACTTCGACGTGCCCGAATCCGCGGTGCAAGGTTCGTACTCGCTCATCGTCACGCGAATGACCGACCAGCGCGTGCTCGCGAACGAACGCGTCGAGGTCCAGCGCTTCACGCTTCCACGGGTTTCGCTCGAGATCGAGACCGAAGCGACCACGCTCATGCGAGGCGAGAAGATCCAAGGGCTGGTCCAAGCTTCGTGGTTCTTCGGCGGGCCGGTCGTCGGTCGTCACGTCGTCGTGCGCGCCGAGGTCGACGGTGGTCGCGTGATCGAAGGCGAAACGGATGCTGATGGTCGTGTGCGATTCTCGTTCGACACAGAGACTCTCGCGAGTCAGGCCGTGGTCGCGGTCGTCGCCACGCTGGCCGAGGAGAATGCGGTCGCTTCCGAGACCTTCCACGTTCGCCTGCAAGAATTCACACTGCGTGTCGAGTTGCCGAGCAAGGTGTTCGTCACGGGCGACGACATGCAAGCAAGGGCCGTCGCGCTGACCCATGACGGTGAGCCCCTCGCGCGGGACGTGCTGTTTTCGCTCTACGAAGTCGAGCAGACCAAGAAGGGAGCCGTCGAACGGCCTCGTGGTGAAGTCCGCGTGACGAGTGAAGCCAAGGACGGAGTCGCGCTCGCGCACTTCGCCCTTGCCGGCGACTCGGACAAGCGGAGCGGGAACTGGCGCCTTCGTGTCTCGAGCATCGATCGCAATGGAGCGACGATCGAGGCCAGCGAGACGTTTTTCGTGTCCGGCGCGGACGACGCGACGAAGCTACGTGTGTTGTCGGACATCCAGCATGGTTCGGTCGGGGATGTCGCGCGGCTGCGCGTGATCAACCGCGCCGTCGATCGCCTCGCGTTGATCACCATCGAGGGTGATGGTGTGCTCGACTTCGAGACGCGTCGTCTCACCGTGGGGGAGACGGTCATCGACGTTCGCTTCGGACAGTTGCATGCACCGAACTTCGCGTGGAACATCGCGATCGCGGGTGACGAACGTCTCTTCACCGCGCGCAAGGATTTCGTCGTGTCACGACCACTGAAGGTCGATGTGCGCCGCGTCACCGGCGGACGTCTGACACCGGGTGGCGAGGTCCCCATCGAGATTCTCGCGACCGACGGCGAAGGCAAACCCGTCGAGGCCGACTTCTCGATCGCGCTCGTCGACCAGGCGCTTCTCGATGTCCGTGGCGACTCGTCGCCAGCGCTCGAGGCGATCTTCTGGGGTTCGTCGGTGCGCAGGAACACGGAACTCGTCACGCACGGCTCGACGTCGTTCCAGTACAGAGCCGCGACACGCGCGGTCAACTCGGATCTCAAGGCCGAGGAGCGTCTCTTGAGGCGCCTCGAGGCCGAAGAGCGTGCGAAGGACGCCTGGCGCGATCGCGCAGGTGAGATGGGGGACAATTTCGTGGGAGCCATCCTCCCGGCCCTGAAGACGCACGACGCGTTCGAGATCGAGCAGCAGGAAGAGATCGTCACGTTTAACGAAACGATCGGTCTCGGCGGCGGGGCCGGAGGCAAGTTCGGCGGTCGAGCCGGTGGAAGACGAGCGCAGTCGTGGGGCAACGGCATCGCGGCATTCGAAGGTGTTCAGTTCGACGTCAACTCGTTTGGACAGACCGCGACTGCAGGTCTGTTCTACGACGGACTCGGCGGGGACGTTCGGGCTCGACAAGAGGTCTACTTCGCACGCGTCGAGGGCAACAGCGCGCTCGCCCTCAACAACGACCTCGTTCTCGGTGTTGCCGTGGGCAACCCCGTCGTCGAGGTGCCGCCACGTACGACGCAGGCGGGTTCGGCTCTGTGGATCGGTACGGTTCGTACTGACGAGAACGGACGTGCGACGACCAAACTACGTTTGCCGCGACGCGAAGGCGCATTCCGGCTCCGCGCACGTGGCGTCTCGAAGACGTCGTTGTTCGGCGAAGCCAAGGATTCCTTCGAGGTCAGTCGCGATCTCCTGCTCGAGCCAGTCGTGCCGACTCTCGTGCTCGAAGGCGACCTCGTCCACGCGCGGCTCGGTGTTCACTGGCTCGGCAAGGAACCGACTCGCGTTTCCTGGAAGGTCTCGAGCCAAGACGTTTCGTGGATCGAAGGGTCGAAGCAGATCGCGACCGGCGAGGAAGCGAGAACGTCCTTCGATATCGAGACGAAGACGGTTGGCGTGCACCCGGTCGTCTACGAGGGTACGTCCGCCAAGGGTGAAGGCGATCGACTGACCGGCGGATACGAAGTGCGTGCCAAAGGGATCGAAGAACGTGCTGCGCGTGGCGGACTGCTTGCCGGCGAAACGTCGTTCGAACTCGCGCTCCCCGACGGCGAGTATCGCGGCCGAAGCCTGACGGTCGAAGTGGGGCCGGAGGTGCCGAGCGAGCTGTTGCCGAGCACGCCGATCTCTCGCCGCTATCGATTGTCGTGCGGTATCGACTGGACGGCCCCGACCCAGAGCAACCGGGCTTCTGCCGGTATCACGGCACTCGCGTTGCTCGGTGCGTGGTCGAAGGCCGCGCCCGATCGTCGAGGTGCGTACGAACAACTCGCCGCGACGATCCGCACGACGATCGGCCAAATCGTCGCGTTCGCAGAAGGCGGCAACCTCGCGTGGATCGGCAAGACGCACAACAACGTGATCGATCCACGTGCGGGACTCTTGGGCACGTTGTTCCTCGTGCGCGCACAGAAGGCGGGGTTCGTGGTCGACCGCACCGTGCTCGATGCGCTGCGGGCTCGTGCCGACGTCGAGTCGAAGTCGCGCGATCTCGAGCGAGCTTCGCTCGCCCTGCTCGTGATGGCGGAAGACGGACGCGGCGACTTCGCGCGCTTCAACGCTCTGGCTCGATCGCGCAGTCAGATGTCGCTCGGCGCAAAAGCGAGACTCGTGCTCGCGGCGAAGGCGTTCGGTAGACCCGGTCTCGCATCGGACTTCGATCTCGTGACCGAACTCCGGGGACGCGTCTCGCCGACGAACGATCGCGGTACGAAGCAAGTCTCCGAAGTCTCGGCAACGGAGCTGCAGGACACGCTCTGGGCCTTGCTCGCCATACGTGTCCTCCCGGGCAACGACGCGCTCGTGCGCCTCGGCATGGACTGGCTATGGTCGCAACGCAAGCCGTGGGGTTTCCGAGATCCGCTCGCAACCGCACTCGCGGCCGAAGTCTACTCGGCGCGCTCCGTCGACAAGGATGCCCTCGCGGCGAAGGTCACGGTGCGTGTCGGCACGTTCGAAAAGACGATCGATCTCGAAGCCGAGCCGGAGCATCATCGGATCGACGTGCCCGCAGACGCGCTGAAGGACCGTGATGTCCGCGTCGAACTCGTGACCTCGGGCCGCGGCAAGATCGTCTACTCGGCGTTGCTCGAAGGGACGACGGTCGGTTTGCCGGAGAAGCGGCTCGGTGCACGCGGCCTCGTGCGGCGCTACTTGCAGCCGGCGCCGGTATTGGACGGCAAGGCTCTTCCCGAGGGATTCGGAATCGTCGATTCGACGGTAAAGCACTGGCGCAACTTCGCGACCGAAGTCGCGATCGGTGACAGTATCGATGCCGAACTCGAGTGGCGTCCGACCAACGAGATTCGAGCGCGCTTCGGATCGGTCGTGATCGAAGAGCCGCTTCCCGCTGGCGTTCACGTGCGTCGCGAGGAGATCTCCGGAAACTTCGATGACCTCGAGATCGGTCAGGGCTTCTTGCGCTTCTACTTGCACGGCCTTCGTCCGTTGTTGCGCGTGCGATACACGATGCGCGGCGTCGTCGCCGGTGAGTTCGGCGTTCTGCCGCCGCGGGTCTTCTCGCTCGACGCGAAGGATCAGCAAGCGTATGGCAATCCCGGCACGCTCCGCGTGCTTCGGGACGGCGACGTTCCTCGTGACGAGCGGCGGCCGACGCCCGACGAAATGCTTGCTCGTGGTGTGCGGCTCTTCGACGAGTTCGGGATCGACGACGCGGACGCTCGGGACCGTGCGGAGAGCGTTCTGACGGAGTTGTGGAGTCGCTATCGCGACAACCTCAACGACTCGGCCTTCGGCGACGTCGTGCAAAGGCTGCTCAGGATCGCTCTCGTGAAGTCGGATCCTGCCAAGACCATCGCGCTCTTCGAGGCGCTTCGCGATCGAGATCCGAACGCCGTGCTCTCGTTCGAGGACACGGAGAAGGTCGCAGCAGCGTACTTCGCATCGAACGAGTTCGAACGCGCTCTCCAGGTACGTGAGGCGATTTGTGAGACCGTGTTCTTGCGCGAAGTCCAGATCGCGGGAACGCTCGATGGCGTCGGCGAGATCGACGCTTCGATCAAGTTCATGATCGGTCTCTTCCAGAACTATCCCGGCCTCCCGTCGGTTCGGTCGGCACTCTATGCTTTGGCGCAGTCGCTCAACGAACGTGCATCGGCGATCCAGGACACGGCGGAGGGAGCAGCTACGCTCCGTGTCGCGCTGCGCCGGAGTGCACGAGATCTCTGCCGTGAGTTCTTGTGGAGGCATCCGGGCGATGCGGATGCCGACGAGGTCGTCTTCGCTCTCGCGAGCGTCGCACTCGATGCCGAACAGGTGCAAGAAGCCAAGGCTCTGCTCGATCGCGCAATCAAGGCGCACGCCGAGTCGAAATGGCTCGATGACTTCCTCTACCTGTCGGGCTACGCATCGTTCCTCGAGGGGGACGACAAAGCTGCTCTCGCGCTTCTCGCTCGGGTCGAGAACGAGGAGTTTCCGATCGAAGGAGAAAAGCGTGGGCCGAGCGCCAATCGCGATGCCGCGATCTTCCTGGAGGGGCAGATCCACCACGCCGCGGGACGTCCGGCCGAAGCGGTCGCGAAGTACGCGGCCGTCGAAGACCGCATCATCGAGGCGAAACAGGCGGCGGACTACTTCCGTGAAATGGTGCTCGAGCTACCGGAGGTCGAGGTCTTGGCGCCGGACGAACCCATGAAGTTGACGCTCGAGCATCGCAACCTCGAGAAGGTGGCGATCACCGTCTACAAGGTCGATTTGATGCGTCTCTACCTCATGCGCAAGTCGCTCAACGACGTCGGTGCCGTGCAGCTCTTCGGCATCGCTCCCGTCATCGAGCGCGACTTCGATCTGTCCGGGGATCCGCGCTTCGTCGAAGTGAAGCGCGAGTTCGAGCTGCCCCTCGAAGGGCGCGGGGCTTGGTTGGTGATCGCACGCACCGGCACCGAAACGAGCACGAGCCTGCTCGTGCGGAGCGCACTCAAGATCGAGGCGCAGGAGTTGGCGGCGCAAGGACGCGTTCGTGTCAACGTGACGAAGGATGGGATCGTCGTTCCGAAAGCGACCGTCAAGGTCGTAGGGGATCGCGACGGCACGATTCGCAGCGGACGAACCGACCTGCGTGGAGTCTTCGTTGCCGACGACGTGCAGGGCGTCGCGACGGTGCTCGTGCAACTGAAGGACGACTATGCGTTCTTCCGCGGTGAGGTCGCTCTCGGCGCGGCGCTGCCACTTCGTGGCAAAGCCGCTGACAAAGCGTCGAACCAAGAGCCAGGCCCGCAGCAGGAGGTATTCGATGCACTCGAGGGCAACCGCACGCTGAATCTCCAAATCCAGCGTGACGCCCGCAAGCAACTCGAAGAGCTCTACAAGAACACGCAGCGGGGGGTCGACCTGCGCCGCGCGAAGTAGGCGACTACTTCGTCGCGCGGAGCTTCTCGAGGCTCGACCGCACCGCGCTCCGCAACGTCGTGTAGTAGCGAATGGCCCAGACGCTTCCGACGGTCGCGTCGAGGACGACGCCGCTCGTTGCCGTGCGAATGATCGGCTTCGCGATCGCTGCCGCCGTGGCTACCTCGACGTCGTAGTCCGCGACGTATGCTTGCTGCGTCGTGAAGCTGACGTTGGCGCGCGGCGAGCCTGCGGCTGCATCCGCCTTGTAACGTGACGGAATGGACGCCTCGAGCGCTTCGAGAACGGGAATGGCGTCGCGAGAGCCGATCGTGCCGAGAGCCTCGACCGCGCGGACTTCGAGCCCACGATTCGGCTTGCCGATCCAGGCCGAGAGATACTTGGTCGCGCTCTCTGCTTGTGCCGTCGTGCGAAGGTCCGCAGCGATCGCGTCCCGCGTCGGTCCGGCCGGCGCTGCGATCGCTTGTCGATAGACGAACTGCTTCGACTTCGCATCGCGTGCGAGCAGTGCGAGTCGCGCGCAACGTCGACGTACGGGATCGAAGGTCTCGCGTGCGAACTTGCGCACGAGCGCTTCGAGTTCGCGGAGCTCTTCGGTATCGGTTTCGCCCTCGTTCTGGCTGGTGGCCACGTCAGCGGCATCGAAGATCTCTCCAAGTACACGCCAACCCAGTTCGATGGTCGCGCGATCGCTGGCGTCCCGTCCCTTCGTCGGAAGTGCGAGCAAGAACCGTCGTGCGCGCTCGCGTGGGGATCGTTCTTCGAGCCGATTCGCGAGCTCGGCCGCAAGAGCGCGTTCGAGGCTTGGTCGAGACGGCGGGGACAGGTTGTCGATGACGAGTTTGCCGAAGATCTCGAGAGCTCGCTCGAAGTTGCCGATCGACAACGCTTGCAGGCCGACCTGAGCGCGTCCGAACGGTGTTTGCGAACTCGCGTGAGCGGCGAGCAGATCGATCTTGCGATCGAGTTCGCTCTGCGGCTCGAAGCCCGCGACCTTGTCGCGCGCGATGCGCAAGATGCGATCCCCATGACGGAACACGAGGAAGCGCTCGTTCTCGCCGACGATCTCGCCACCGAGTGCGCTGCCGTCGGTCAAGAGCACCGCACCTCGTCGAGTGTCGTTGTCTTGTGCGGGAGCGCAGGGTTGCAGTCCGCTCACGAGCATAGCCGTGAGCGCAACCATCGAAGGCCACGGCGCCGTGGTCGATTTCATGCTCAATACCTCGGTTCGGGGTTCGAGAACGGCGGTGGGGCTCACGCGCTTTCTCATGCTATAGTCGGGCGGATCGATTGGCGAGTGGGAGACGAAATGCAGGTTCGATCCGGATTGCGCAGCGCCCTGAACGACGTCACGACGCGCGTCACGAGAAAGAGCTTGACGCTGTCTCTGTGCGGATTGGGACTCATCACGGCGCCCGTGCTCGCTCAAGGCAATGCCGACGCGAAGGCCGCCGACACTGACGATAGCGGGGCGAAGAGCGAGCGTAACGCGCAGGACGCCGCCACGAGCCGCGAGGCGGCGCTCGCGACGTTCCTCGAACGGATCGAGGTTCCGAGCAAGACCGCACCGACGATGCGCATCCTGCTCAGCTTTCGCGGCAGTATTCCCGACCCGAAGGGTGGCAAGCCGTTGACGATGAAGGCCTTGTTGCGTCTCGAGTCTCTCGAGGAGACGGTCGAAGGGACGACCCAACGCTGGTCGCGGCTCGACGTCGACTTGACGACGCCGCAAGGCATGCTGCGCACCGAGAAGGTTCGGAGTCCCGAGGGGATTCGCATCCACCAGGCGAGCGAGCTGACGGGTGAGAAGTGGCTCGAGATCGATCGTGCGACGGTCGCGAGGCTCGACAAGGCCGCGCGTGTCCTCGGCGCCCAGGGCGCGTTACCGATCGAAGGGCCCGCAACGCCGTCGGCGGTGGTCGGTGCAGACCTCGTCCGCGGGCTCGCCCGGTCCTACGAACTCGTGCCGGGAGCCGAGACCGAGATCGACGGTGAGGTCTGCTATTCGCTCGCGGGCAAGCTTCGCGGTCAAGGCGACGAGTCCCGGATCGACTTGCCTCGTGAGCGCGCGGACGAAGTGCAGCTCTTCTATTCGAAGAAGACGCGGCTGCTCGTGCGGATGCTCCAGTTCCAACGAGGGAACGAACTGTATGCGATCTACGTGCGGGACGCCGAGTTCGGGGCACCGCTGCAGAAGTCGAGGTTCGCGCTGACGCCACCGAAGGGCGTGCGCTTCGTCGACCTGTTCGACGACGAACTCGCGTCGCTCAGTGTGCGGTTGGAACTCGAGCGCCTCGACGAGTGGGAGCGCAAGCAGAAGCCCGAGTCCGGCTCCACAGAGCCTGACAAGAAGTAACTGGGCTTTCTTCCTCCGTGATGAAGCCGAAGGTGCCCGCGAGCCCGGCAGCCCGTGCGCTGTCCAGCCGCGGCAGGTTGTGTGCCCGACCAGTTGCATGAGTTCGGTGTGTGTCAGGTGAGCACGGAGCGCGTTTTCCGTGCCTGTCGGCGCTCTGAACCCTGGAGCAAACCGAAGTCGACGGCTTTGGTCGTCGAGTTCGGAGTTCATGTTCTTTCGTCCGGGGTCGGATTGGTCTCGGAAGCCTCGGGTGCGAGCCAGGCTTCCAGGAGAGGAGAGGCTGATCCGGCTCCGGCCGCTTTCGTCGACGAATCGCCGGTCAGCGGTCGGTCATGCCGACGGCATGGGCTTCGAGGCCGTATCCGTCGGCTCGCTCCGTGAGAACGATCGAGCCGGCTGTTCCGGTCTCGATCGGTGTATACGGTCGCAGGGATGGAACGTCGTTCCACCGATCGTCGAGCCGCGTGTTCGAGGATGTCGACGCGAGGGTGATGGATGGACCGAGACGCCACAGCATCTCGAGCATTGCCGTCGTGCCGGACGCGCCGCTCGGTATCGATGCATGGTGTGGCAGGATCACGGCATCGACCGTGTTTTCGAACCGCTGGACTGCGGCGACGAGTCCAGTGTCTTCCTGGTCGCCGAAGACGAGGACTCGTGCCCCGCGAGCGAGTGTCAACCGACATGCGAGGCCGCCATCGTTGCTCGGCGCCAAGTCGCTCGATGCGAGGAGCGAGAACACGCGGCAACCGGGCGAGACCTCGCGTTCTCTGCCGGCGGTGAGGAGCTCCACGCGAACGCCAGCGCGTCTCAAAATGCCGAAGCACGGGCCGAGCTTGGGGGCCTCGGGTAACACGGCCCGCTCGACTCGAACCATGTCGAGCAGTCGTGTGAGACCGGCAACGTGGTCCGCATCGCCATGAGTCAGGATCAAGACATCAATGTGGTTGTCGTGGCTCCTTCGCAAACTCTCGCCAATTCGTCGAAGCGCGATCCTGCCGTCGTTGCGATCACCGCAATCGATGACGATCCGCTTCGACGACAGCGAGGCCTCGATGCACTGGCCATGCCCGACAGCGTGGATGATGACGCGATCTTCTGGTCGTGTGCCGCGCGAGCCCACAACGAAGAACGGCATGATCGCGAGTGCACACGTCGCGGCGAAGCACGATCGCGAACGCAAGAGCCACGCAAGCGCAGCTCCGATCAAGAGAACCGCTCCGGTGAAGCCGCTCGGTGGAAACGCACTCGCGATGTTGGGTGGTCCCTGAACGTTCGCGAGGTTCGAGACGAGATCGAGTTGGAGGGTTGCGATCGGATCCAGCAGAGCGACGAGCATGCTCGACGTGGCGGGAATCACCATGGCGATCACGGCGGTGATCGTTGCAAACGCGAGGATGCACAAGACTCCTGGAGCAGCAATCGGAGTCCATACGATGCTCCACGGGCTCGTACACCCGTACGTGTCGAGGACGAGGGCTGCTGTCGCGAGCCACGCCGCGAACGAGATCCGAAGCGCGTCAGAGGCGCGAGTTGCGATGATATCGACGATGCGTTCGTCACTGCGAGTGAGTCTTGGCGCTCGTCTGCCTAGAACAACGATCCCGATGACAGCAGCGAACGACAAGTGCAGGGACAGTGCATCGACAGGCTCGTCGAAGAGTGCGAGGTTGATCAGCAGCGCGATCGCCAGAACACTCGACAGGTCGACGCCGCGGCCGCGTGCTCGAGCGGCAACGTAGACCAAGTAGCCCGAAACTGCGCGCACGACGGGGGCGCGGTTCTCACACAGCCAGGCGTAGCACACGAGGATCATGCACAGCAGGGTGAAGCGTTGACGGCTTCTGACCGGTAGCAGGCCGAGCATGGCTCGCACGAGCCCCGCGATGAATACCGCATGCAACCCGCTGATGGCCAGGAGATGTGCGAGCCCCGTGACGCGGTGTGCCCGTTCGTCTCCCGGCTCGAGTTCCCCCCGACCGAACAGCAATCGTGCGATGAACCCTCGTGCGCGGACCGAAGCTGCCCCGAAGACGCGTTCGATACGCGCATGGAGGCTGGCACGCAGGTCGGATGGGCCGGAACCCGCGGCGTAGCGCAACGTGGCGGCCGACGCGATCAATCGAGCCTTGGTGAGCCGCGTGGCTGGAACGTAGTAGGCGCTTCCTTCGACACGGAATGTCGACTTCGGTAGACGGTTCGAGTCGGCGGCGGAGAGGCTCATGCGCACTTTCGTGCCACCGATCTCGACCCAGCGCGTCACGCGGCCGTTCGTCGACGACCCACGCTCGCGATCGACGACACCGCGAATCGCGACGAGCCCTTCGCGCTCGGGGAATGGCGGTTGCGTCGCCGACTCGGACGCAACATTGCCGGCTGCAAAGGTCGTCGCCGCAGCCGCAACGAAGAGACAGCGCCGTCGCCGTTCTCGCAACTCGCCCTGTGTATCGGTGCGACGCTGTGTATCGGTGCGAGACGCACGTTCGTGGACCAAGAAACCCACGAGCATCATGGCGACCCCGAGCATCTCGGTGGAGCGCCCGAGCACGAGCCCGATCGTGCAGGCGATCGCGTACGAGACGACGGGGGCCGCCGATCGGTAGCGTTCCCGCAGATCGCTGGCACCCTCGGAATCGCTCCTCACGGCTGCGCCGTTGCACTCGGCCATGTCTAGACATGTCCATGGAGCCGAAATGGTGTCGACGCCGATGTGCGATACCCGCGGTTTCGACAGCCTGCTACACTCCTGCGGCATGAACAGGACGGCGGTCTTTCCCGGCAGCTTCGACCCGCCAACGCTCGGTCACCTAGACCTGGTCGATCGCGCGCTCGAGCTCTTCGACGAGGTCGTCGTGGCAATCGGCATCAACTCGACCAAGCGCGGATTCTTGAGTGTCGACGAGCGATCGTCCGTCTTGCACGAGTGTCTCGACGGCCGAGAGCGAGTCACGGTGCGGACTTTCGAAGGGCTCATTGCTCCGTGGTGTGCGCGCGAGGGACTCGGGCCCATCGTGCGTGGAGTACGCAACGCAGTCGATTTCGAATACGAACGATCGATGGCGATGCACAACCGCACGTTGGCGCCGTCCGTCGATACGGTATTTCTCATGCCGAGTCCGGAGATGACGTTCACCTCGTCGACGCTGATCCGAGAGATCGTTGCCGGTGGGGGCGATGCGAGTCCTTGGTTGCCAGTGCCCGCGTTGCGTGCGATGCAGCGTGTCTTGGCGGAACGTGAGACGAAACGATGACGAAACCGACGAAGATCGTGTCGACCGATGCCGCCCCCGCCGCGATCGGCCCCTATAGCCAAGCCGTCGCTTGCGACTCGATGCTCTATCTGTCGGGTCAGATCGGCCTCGACCCGGCAACGATGGAGTTGGTTCGCGGTGGCACGCTTGCCGAACTCGACCAAGTCTTGAAGAACCTCGAGGCCGTGCTGCGCGCTGGTGGATGCGGCTTCACCGACGTCGTGCGGACGACGGTCTACCTGCTGGATCTCGGTGAGTTCGCGGCTGTCAACGAAGCCTATGCGCGCGTGTTCGGCGATGCACGACCGGCTCGCGCAACCGTTCAGGCTGCGGCGCTTCCGAAGGGCGCGCGGGTCGAGATCGATTGCATCGCCCGGATTCCGGGTTGACCCGCTCCCGCATCACGTAGCCATTTCGTTGCGACGCATCCTCGACATCGCGCTCTGGCTCGTCATCCTCGCGGTGCCGGCGATCGTCGTTGCCGCGGCTGGCGGCGAAGATGCTTGGTCCGCCATCGAACGAGAGTTCATCGACTCGCTCGGGATGATGCAGGAGGACGGCGCGACGAGCGCTTCGTCCGGCGCGGTGGGAGAAGCGTGGTTCCTGTTCTTCCGTGATCTGCAACGCTTCTTGGGCCTACCTGGTTTTCTCGGATATCCGACCTGCATCCTGCTCGCGTGGATCTTGATCGCGGTGTCCGTCGCGGTCGGGGTCGTCGCGAGCATCGGCAACCTCGCGGGAGCGCTGGCTGTGTTGTTACTCGCGGTCCATCCGGTCGCGCGAACACTCGGCGCGGCGATGACGCCGTGGTTGCCGGCTGCCGTCTTCACGCTGATCGGGGTCGCGTTCTTGCAAGCGATGGCGTTGCCGACGATTCAGCGTCGTCGTCGAAGCGCCGGGCGCGTGCTGCCCCGTGTGTTCGCCATCGTCGGTTGTGGTCTGTCCTGGGGGCTGGCGTCCTCGGCCGAAGCACGCATCGGTTGGCTCATGCTCGTTCCAGGCTTCTTGCTGATCCTCAGCGTCGTCGCCGTCGGGTTGACGCTGTGGCGTCTTCGAGATCATGGCGGGAGCCTGCATGGCCTCTTGGTCAACCCGTGGGCAATCGTGCGGCGCACGATGCCATGGGCCGCGTGCTGGTTCTTCGTCCTCGTGCTGTTCGTCTGGATCTACGACCTGCTGCAGCCTGCGGCGACCGAACGCTTCCATCCCATACCGGCGATCACGACGCTCGAACAAGTACTCGCTTGGGCGGTCGTGCCGGGGATGGTGCTCCTCGCATGGCGCGAAGGCGAGCTCCTCGGCTATCGATCCCAGCTCGGCGGAAGAACCGTGCTGTTCGTCTGCCTCGTTTCGTTCTTCGTCATCGGACCAGCGATGCGCGCTGCTGCCGGTCCCCTGGAGCGGCTGCTCCAGGCGCCCGCGCTCGCCATCTCGGTCGCGGCGCTGTCACGCTGGAGGAGCTGACAGCCAAAGCGCTCGAGCTCCTCGATTTGGAACTCAGGCCGAGGGCCAGAGCCACGTGAACGCGACCCCGGTCGCGAGTCCGTAGAGCACTCCGTCGATCCAATACTTGACCGCGATCCCGAGCGGCAGGTGGCGCCAAATGACATCGGGGAACGCCTCGAAGGCGTAGCCGAGCATCGCGGTCGTGGCCGTGAACCGGAAGACGGTCTTCGACTCGACGCCTTTCGGCAGAGCGATCGAGGCGATGTAGGCGACGAGGAAGCTGATGACGAGGGTGTAGGCGAACCACCGAAGCAAGGTCGAGCCCATCTTCATCGGACCGTTCTTCCCGACGATCAGGACGCCGATCGGGCCGCGCTCGAACTTCGCTTTCATCTCGGGGCTGTCGAGATCGGCCAAGGACTGACAATGGGGGAAGACGTAATGGCCACGGCCGGCGCCATGACGGCGCATCGTCTCCAAGACCTCGTCCTCACCGGGCAATTTCCCGTAGTCGGCTTTGTGCAGCGGGGTCAGCATGTGCACGACGGCGCTCACGACGAACACGAGGATCGCCGCGACGGCAATCGGGACGAGCAGTTGAAGGAGATCGGGCATCGAGTGTCTCGCCTCAGACGGATCCGGGTATGATTCGCGCCCATGCTAGACGGTCGTACGATCATCACGTGCGCCGCAGCAGCGCTTTTCGCGTGCTCGGCGCTTCCCGGTCAGCTCCAAAAAGGCGCGACCCCTCCGCCCTTCGAGTTCAAGAAAGTCTGGAACGACGGTCCCGCGTCGTTCGACGACTTGCAGGGCAAGCTCGTCATCTTCGACTTCGCCGCCACTTGGTGAGGCCCTTGCAAGGCGGCCATCCCGCACCTCAACGAACTTCACGAGAAGTACGGAGAGCGCGGCTTGGTCATCATCGGCGTGTCCGATGAGGATGAAGGCAAGATCCAGAGCGTGTTCGTCGAAGAGCGCGGCGCGAAGTACCCGATCGTGAAGATCAACGGGGGCGACGTGTCGAACTACGGCATCAAGTTCTATCCGAGCTACTACTGCATCGATCCGGAAGGCGCAGTGTTCTCCGTGCCCGATGATCGGATGCCGAGCGATGCACAGATCGAGGAGCTGCTCGCGAACGTGCAGCTCGCTCCGAAGCTTCCGGATGGGTCGCAGTACGACTCGTTGCGCAAGTATTGGGAGAAGCGCGACTACGCCAAGCTCCGCGATCACATCGACAAGACCCTCGAGAACGGGGATCTCGAAGCGGACGTGAAGGAGGTCTTCACGGCGCAAAAGACGTCGCTCGACAAGCTCGTCCAGTCCCAGCAAAAGCGCGTCGAGAAGCTCGCCGCTGGCCCGGACTACTACGCGTCGACACTCTCGCTGCGCAAGATCGAACGCGATTGGAAGGGATTCGAAGTCGCCGATGTCGCGAAGAAAGAACTCGCGCGCATGAACTCCGATTCGCAGATCAAGAAAGAAATCGCCGCGAGCAAGGCCTTCGAGAAGCTCTGCTCACGCTATGACCGCAATAGTCAGAGTCAGGCGAAGAAGCTCGCCAAGGCGATCCCTGGGTTCTTGAAGCGCTACGAGGGCACCTACGCCGCGACGCAGGCGCAGAAGCTGCTCGAGAAGTGACCCGCAGCTCCGCGGTCGTGATCAGTCGTGATCATGACCGCAGCCGCCTGCGCCGTGCGGATGCCCGTGTTCGAGTTCGGTCTCGGATGCGGGCCGCATGTCGAGGATCTCGACCGAGAAGTCGAGGACCTGCCCCGCGAGCGGGTGGTTGAAGTCGACCGTGATTTCGTCTCCGTCGACGCCGGTGATGAACGCGGGGATCGCTTCCCCGTCTTCGGTCTCGGCGAAGAACTGCATGCCCACCTCCGGTGTGAACTCGTCGGGAAAGGCCGAGCGCGAGACGACTTGAGTCGCATCGTCCTCGCGTTCGCCGTAGCCGAGGTCCGGCTGAACGGTGACGTCGAGCGTTTCCCCGACGGTCTTGCCCGTCAGTGCGGATTCGAGGCCCGGGACGATGTTGGACGCGCCATGGAGATACTCGAACGGCTTCCCGTCGCGCGACGACTCGACGAGATTGCCATCGACCGTCAGCGTGTAGTGGACCGTGACGACCATGCCGTCGGCGACGTTACTGTTCTCTGCCATGGCGAGGAGCATAGCAGCGACGCCTGGGGACCACGGTCACCGAACTCGGCGAAACCGGTCGCTGCCGACGGCCTCGACCCCGGTCACCGACCCGTTGGCGGCCATGTGACGGAGCAGCTCATGGGCGGTCACGAGGTCCTCGGCGCGGACTCTCGCGGCGAGTTCTTCGACGGTGAGAGGCGTCTTGTCATCGAGCGCTTCGAGGAGTCCGGCCCTGAGGGTGAGTGCGTCACTCGCACCGCGCTTGCCCGCTTCGACTCCCGGTTGATGGTAGGCATTGATGCCGGCGAGGCTCGCGTAATAGCCCACGACGCGTTCGAAGAGCGCGACGAGCATCCCGAGTTCGCGCGCACCGAGGTGCGGCACCGTGATCGTGAGGCTACGACGCCCCTGCTCCGCGAGCGCGCGTCGCGTACCGAGCCAAAAACCGTGCAGGTAGTCGGCGCTCGTCACGCCAGGGTCGACTTCGAGGCTCGAACCTCCGGCCTTCAGGACGCGCACGAAGCACACGAAGAAGTCCTCGACGCCGTCGCGCAGTTGCTGCACGTAGGCGTGTTGATCCGTCGAGCCCTTGTTGCCGTAGACGGTCAAGCCCTGAGCGACGCGCTTTCCTTCGAGATCGAGCGCCTTGCCGAGCGATTCCATCACGAGCTGCTGGAGATAGCGACCCAGGAGAAGCAGGCGATCGCAATAGGGGAGGACCACGAGGTTCTTGCTGCCGCGTCCCTCGGCCGCGAGCCAGAGTGCGATGGTGAGGCGCGCGGCGGGATTGGACACGATGGACTCGTCACGCGTCGACGTGTCCATGAGTTTCGCTCCCTCCAAGAATGCGCTCATGTCAACTCCGCAGAGCTCGCATGGGAGGATGCCGACCGCAGAGCACACACTCGTACGACCACCGACCCAGTCGTGCATCGGGAAGCGCGCGATCCAGCCGGTCTCGCGCGCATGGCGATCGAGTTCGGAATCTCGGCCGGTGACGGCGACGGCTTGCTTGGCGAAGTCGAGCCCGGCGTCCTGCATGCGCGCGGCGGCCTCGAGCATCGCATTGCGGGTTTCCTTCGTGCCACCGCTCTTCGAGATCACGACGAACAGCGTCTTCGCGAGCTCGATACGGGACAATGTGCGCGCGATGCCGTCGGGATCGGTGTTGTCGAGACACACGAAGTGCAGACCAGCGTGTGGATCGCCGAGCGCGTCGATCACGAGCTGGGGCCCGAGTGCGGAGCCTCCAATTCCGATCAGACAGCACGTCGTGTAACGACCACCACGCGGCGGGAAGATCGTGCCGGTCTTGACGTCACGGGCAAAGGACTGCACCGCGCTTCGTTCGGTCTCGATCGTTGCCCCGAGATCACCCGGTGCGAGTTCGGGCGCACGAAGCCAGTAATGGCCTACCGCACGCTTCTCGTCCGGATTGGCGATCGCGCCGGCTTCGAGCTCGCGCATTTCGCGAAACACACGCTCGAACGCCGTCGCGAAGCTGGCGTAGTGTCGTTCTTCGAAACCGAGGAACGCGAAATCGAACTCGATGCCCGTGCGCTCGTCGCGCACGAGCAGATCACGGTAGACGTCGTAGGACGGAACGAGGCTCATGTCGGAAGCGTGCGCCGGGCGTGCACTCGATGCAACGGGGCGCCTCGACAAGTCGTCATGCATCGCGTCGGTTGCTTGGCCGCGTGAGCCATACGACCACGAATACGACGGCGGAGAATGCAGTGAGCACGCGGAGCGTCGAGACGAGGCGGGTGTCTTCTTCGAGCGGCAGGCTCGAGGAGGCCAAGAGTACGCCCGCGAAGGTGAGGCGGCCGACGAGCGCTTGGACGCTGAGCCATGTCGCGCGCACCGACGCGTCGAGACGAGGGGCGACGGCTGATCGAAGCGGTGCTGCCATCCAGGCCATCGGGATGCTGCGAACGAGGATCGCCACTCCGAGAATTGGCTGGAAGCCGATCGACAGGGTCCCGATGACGAGGGTTGCGAGCGCGAGGGCGAATGCCGCTTGCAGGTGAATGCCGGGACGTTCGCTCGCGGCCATGCTCTTTCCTGCCACGAATGCCGAGGCGAGCGAGGTGATCGCGAAGAGCACACCCGAGACGAGTGGAGTGGTCCTGGCCGTCGCAGTGGCCTCGGCGCCTAGAGCGCGATCGAGCCAAGGCTGGTAGAACTCGTACGGCACGTGGGCGAGCACGTAGAGCGCGACGGCGTAGCCGAAGAGCCATCGCAATTCCGAGTCGCGAAACGTTGTAGCGACGCGAACGAGTTGTCGACCGAGCGTCGTTGCGTGTGCGGAGTCGTCTTCGGTGACGGGGTGCGCTTCTCGGAGCAGGCACGCGAAAACGAGCGCGCAGAGTGCACCGACCAACGAGGCGATGTAGGCGAGCGCGAGGTCCATCATCGCGAGGGCTCCGCCGACGAGGCACGACACGGCCAAGGCGGCGAGTGCAGCGCGTTCGGCGTGCGCTTCACGCCGGCCGTACTCGTCCGTCCTCCCGAGAAGGTGGAGCGAGTCGTAGTGCAAGGCCGTGTCGCTTCCACTCTGGAATGCCATCGCTGTTCCGAGCAGGACCTGGGCGATCGCGAACGTTCCGAAGTCGGAACCGAGCCAGAAGAGGGCATAGCTGATCGCGAACAACGACGCCGCGCCTCGCAGGATCGGGACCCTTCCGTAGCGATCCGACAGCCAGCCGGACGGCACCTCGAGCAGGACGACCGCGATGTAGTAGATGGCTTCGAGTTCGAGGACTCGGGCGAATGGAACATGGCTTCCGAAGTACAGGAAGAAGACCGGTAGCCACGCGAAGGTGCTCGTCGCCGCCCGATACCTCGCGTAGAGGCGGACGTTCCGTGCCGCGCCCTTCGTCACCGTCCGTCGAATCGCAAGTCGGTCGCGACACTGCCTTCTGCCGGAGCCAGGCGCACGCGCTTGCGCTTGTCGCCGACTTCGATCGACACTGTCAGCTCCTGTGCCGGCCAGCGAATCCAGCGCAGATCGAACTGCCCGTCCGAGTCCGTCACGGTGTCGAGCAACGTCATGTTCCAGGCACGCGGTAGCTCTCCGATCAGCTCCGCGAGTGCGACGTCCATCGGTCCGCTGTCGAGGACGAGGCGGATCCTCGCACCTGGGACCGGTTCGTCTTCGCGATCGCGCACCGTGCCGCGACACGTCTCGTAGGCTTCGAGTTGCAGACTTGCATCGTCGAATCGGAACGCATCCGAGCAGCGCAGCGCTCGAAAGCCGTCTTTGCTCGCGGCGGCGATCGCTCCGTCCGTCACTTGGACACGCGCACGACCTCGTCGGTCCGTTCGATAACGAGCGCGAAAGAGCGATCCTTCGTACCATTGCGTGGGGGCGCGAACGACTTCGACACGCGCATGCGCCGCAGGCGACCGATCGGGATCCAGCACCGAGATCGTGCGCATCGAACCGAGGCGCGGCGCATCGACGAGATCCTTCTTGGTGGAGAGCGCCTGGCCGTCGACGTCGAGCGCGATGCGAAGCAGCGTCGCCGTGTCGACTTCACTGCGTTCGAGGACCACGATGTTGGTGACGGACGTCCGATCGCCGAGTCCGTCGAGGCGGACGACGCCGGCGTCGTCGGTGCGTAGCAAGAGCAAGCGACTCGAAACTTCGCGCTGACGGGATCGAGCGATCATGTGGCTCAGGAGCGCGAGAACGGGAACGTTCTTTTCCGGCTCGCGATCGAATCCGAGAACACGAAGCCGCGCTGCGATGCCCCGGTCGAGGCGGATCTCGAAGTCGTCAGCCCGTGCCCCCTCGGTGATCCAGTTCGCGACTTCGATGCGTCGAGGAGCGAGCTGGTGCCCGGGTGCGACGACCTGGACATCCAGGGTCCGGGATTGCTCGGGGCGACCGGCTTCGTCCACGGGATTCGGCACGAGCAGCTCCGTGCGCCCGCCGCTGTCCGTCGTCCCTTGCAAGCTCGTGAACCCATGCTCGCTCTCGACGAACTCGATCGTCGCGTTCTCGATCGGGCCATCCGGTCCGAGGACACGAATCGACAGGTGCGCCGGCTTGCCGATGAACCCGTGTTCGATCGTCGGATCGAGTAGCGAGGCCGCGGCGGGTTTCACGAGACCGGGTGCGAGATCTCCGGGCGCCAAGCGCTCGAACTCTGCACGGAGTGCCTTGCAGCCTCGTCGTCGTGGCTCTGCGAGAAGATCGAAGGATCGAACGAGGATCGGCGTCGTCCCGCACCAACAGTAGATGCGCGCGCGATCTCCCGCGACGACCGGTAGTCGGATCGAGGAACTCTCCTCGGGTGTCGATTCGGTCGTTGAGCCGATCGTCACCGGGATTCGGTTTCCGGCTTCGTCCACGAGAACAGCCGCGAGCGCACCGACATCCCGCCACGCGTCCAAACCGTGGAGGTGAAGCGTCACGCGTAGCGCTGGCTCGTGGCTCTCGACGAAGACCGGTGTCGAGCCGGCGACGAGATCTCGCACGAGACGGCTCCGACGCACGATGCCGTCCGAGTTCTCTTCGAAGGCGAATGCGGTGTAGCTACGGCCGCGCAGCAAAGAGGCCGCGAAGCGACCCTCCGCATCCGTTGTTGCCGTCTGCACGTCGCGAACGCCCGCCTCGGGAATGTCGAACTCCGGCTCGCTGCGCAACACGATCGTCGCGCCTTGCCATGCAGTGCTGGCGAGCGTGCGGGCTTCGCCTCGAATCCGCACGCGGGGGCTGCCTTGGTCCTGGCTCGACCCGTCGCTGGCCGTGAAGGGGAACGCGAGCGACGCGAGCATGAAGAACGGGATTCGAAGGAGCATCGTTGCGGTTTGCGTCGCAGGCGGCCACGAACAGGGCTGCCTGATCCTCGACAATCGCGTCGCAGGTTGCAAGGCGCGCAGTCCCGTGGAATCGGCCAAAAAAAAAAGCGGGTGACGCCGCCGAGGCTGCGTCACCCGTCTCCTCTCTCGAATCCTGCGCTTTCTCGATCAGTCGGCGCAAGATCGCGCTCGCCATGCACGGCGGGCACGACGTGAGGAGGATAGAAGACGCAAAGCGCGCGAGTAACGGCATCGTTCGCGCCGGTCGGAGTTGCTTAGGAAGTCACGCGCCGCGCTTCGCGATCGCGCGCAGGCTTCTCGCAAGGTTCCCTTTGGATCCGACGCGCAACTCGCTCGCACCGACGAACTGCGCGAGCCGGCGGAGTTCCTCATGCGCCCTCGTCGCGACGAGGTCGTGGTCCACACCCGCCTCGGCGTACGAACCCTTCACATGGAGGACACGATCGCGCCGACTGCTCAGCAAGTCGAAGCGCGCGACGAGTCGGTCACCGACCAAGAACGGATAGACGTAGTAACCGTATTGGCGCTTGGGTGCCGGCACGTAGATCTCGATGCGGTAGCAGAAATCGAACAAGCGCTCGGTGCGCGTGCGATTCCAAACCATCGGGTCGAAGGGGGACAGCAAGGCCGCCGCATCGACGCGTCGCGGCAATCGCGCTTCCGGATGACGGAACGCGGGCTTGCGGTGGCCTTCGATCGTCGTCGCGATCAGGCGACCGTCCTCGACCAATCCATCGAGCAGCTTCTTGGCGTCGACCTTGGGGAGCCGGAAGTAGTCGACGAGGTCCTCGGCGAACCCGACGCCGAGGGCACGCGCGGCGCGCACGAGCAGCTCCTCGAGTGCTTCGGTTTCGTGCGGCGTCGCGCGCGTTCGGACGTGCTCTGGGATCACGCGCTCGTAGAGGTCGTAGGTGCGACCGAAGGTCGAATCGCGTCGAACAGCGAGCGCGCCGACGCGGTACAGCCAATCGAGAGCGAGCGTGCCCATCGACCTCGAATCCCACCACGAACCCTTGCGACGACGGGGTTCGGAAAGTTCGCCGGATCGTAGGGGGCCGCGCGCCTCGACCTCACTCAGCACGCTCCGGATGTAGGAGTCTTCGCGCTTCGCGAACGAGACGAGACCCTGCCATGTCGCGCCTCTCTGGCAGCGGGCCTTGTGCCAACGCAGAAGGGGCTCGGAGTCCACGGGAAGGAGCGAGGCTTCGTGCGACCAGGCCTCGAACCAACTGCCATCGCGGTATGCGAGTTGGTCGAGTTTCTCCATGTCGTAGGTACCCAGTCGCGAGAAGTGCGGCATGTAGTGACTGCGCACGACGGCCGAGACCGAATCGAGCTGGAGCAGCTCGAGCTTTTCCATCGCCCTGCGCAGGTGTCGTCCATCGATACGAATCGAACGCTTCGGCTTGTCGAGTCCCTGCGCCGCGATCGCGAGTCGTCGCGCCTCTGCGATGGAGAGTTCCGTCACAACGACCCTCGGGATCAACGTGCCTGCCCGAGCAGCGCGTGCGCGTGTTCGACGCGTAGACACCCGGCGAGCGTTGCGCTTCCGAACGTGCGGGTCGCGATCCCGATCACGTGACCCGCGTGATCGAAGAGCGGCCCGCCGCTGTTGCCCGGAACGATCGGCGCGGTGACGTAGATCGTGGCTTCGTTCTTGCGCACGCGTCCGACGGTCGGCGTCGACGCTGCGAAGTTGGATTCGAGCAGGTGCAGGCCACGCGGATAGCCGAGGACCATGACGGGGTCGAGTCGACGTACGGATGCGCTCTCGGCCGCGAGCGGCGCGATGACGACCGGGCCGCGGACGGTACAGCGAAGTAGCGCGAGGTCGCCGTTGTCGTTGGCGTGGCAGAAGAGCCCTTCTTTGCGAAGGTGCGAGGCACGCTCGGACATCGGGAGCACGGCATCCGGCGCAGTGCCGACGACCTGCAGTGTGCGGCTGTTGGTGCTGAACGCCGTCTCGTCGATCGGGCGACGTCGATCGTCGAGCACGCGTTGTCCTTCTTGCCACGCGAGCGTTTCGACCGACGCTTCGTCGATGCGGTACCCTTCGGCCAACAAGTCCTGCGCGGACCCCGAGAAGAGCCACGGCCGCACGACGTGCTTGTTGGTGATCGCGAGCCCGTCCGTGGAGACGAAGAACGCGGTACCCGTCGCGGACTGGAATCTCGCCGGTTCGTGATCGTGCACGAGTCGAAACCGTGTGTGCACGAGTAGGAGCGACGGCCGCAGGCGGTCGTCGAGTTCTTTGAAGCCCGTCATCTCGTCGGGCTTGTTCGCGAGAACGATCCACGTGATCGTCAGGGCAGCGAGCAGACCGAGTGCCGTAGCGCAGAGCCAACGCCTTTCGATGCGCGCATGTCGGTCGGCATGAGTTTCGGCCTGTTCGAGCACGTGCGCGAGTCGTGTGCGCGGAATACCGAACTCATCTGTCAAGCGCTCGAAGTAGCGGCGCTCGGCCTCCTGAAGTACTCCGTCCGAATACGCGACGCGCGCGAGCATCACGAGCAGGTCCAACTGGCGTTGGGGATCCTCGGGAAACTCACGCGCGCGGCGGCGACTGAGTTTGTAGTAGCGCCGCGCCTTGTGCGACGGGATGCCGAGGTGGCGTGCGAATCGCTCGAGTGTCGAGCGTTCGCCGTCCAACATCATCCCGTCCGCATGCGCCAACCGCGCGAGTTCTTGGAAGGCGAAGTGCGCGGATTCCGAGGGCTCACCCATGACGCGTCATGGTAAGCCTCAGCAGGGTGTTGAAAAACTCAGGCATGCACCGAGCACGCACCTTCACCGCCCCGGCAGCTTCCGAAACCCTCGGCGAATCGCCGACGACTCACGTCGAAAGACGGTCGCTCACTGGAAGCGCGTGATGATGCCGCCGCACCACGGACCGCTCGTGATGTCGCTTCCGGTCGGAGAGTTCTTGTAGACGTAGTTGCGGATCACGGTCACCGGCGTCGGGTCGGTCGGTACCGTCCACTTCTTGCCGTAGGAGAACACGAACGGCAGCGGCGACATGCCGAGGTCGACGGCCCAGGTTTGTCCGTAGAGGCTCGCGCCGATGGCCGACGCGACGTACGGGATCTTGAGGTCCGTCGCCGGGAGGCTGCCGGTTGCACTCGAGACGCCGAGGGGCACCGAGATCGTCGGCAGCGCGTGGATCGCCGTGCAGAGACCCGGGATCGTCAAGTTCGGATCCGAGAAGTCGAGCCAGAGGAAGGTCGGCGAGGTCGCGGGCATGTAGCTGATGCTCGACCAGTAGATGCCGAAGCGCGAGCCGTAGTTGCGGAACGAGGGCGACCACGAGATGGCCGACGTCTGGCCCGTGGCCGTGCAGCTCGTGCCGATCGTCGTGCCGCTGCCCGAGCTGTAGGCACTCGAGCCGCCGTTGTAGTCGAAGTCGAACGCGTAGTCCTGAAGCACCGTGTTGCTCGTGTACTTGACTTCCCACATGAGGGATGTCGTCCCGTCGTACACGAAGGGTGCATCGAACTTGACGACCGTCGTCCAAGGTGCGGGCGAGGTCGTTTGGGCCGTGATGTCGACGGCGTTGATCGTCGTCGGCTTGACGACTTGCGTGTACGTGCCGGTGATGACGTTCTTCGAGAGATCGAGGTGGTCGAGGTTGCCCCAGTCGGCCCTCGCCATGTTCATCTCCCAGCCCGTCATCGTACGTGCGATCCAAAGTGCGTTGGTCGCAGCGGTACCGTCACGACGCCACGCTGCCTCGTTGAGCACTTTCGCGCCGCCACCGACGTGCGTGTTGTCGATGGCTTGCCAGTGCATCGTTGCCTTGGCGAACAAAATGTAGTTGTGATTGGTGCTGCCCTCGGTGGTGAGGAAGCCCTTCGGTGAGGTGATCTGCGCGCTAGCGCAGGCGGCGGTCAAAGCAGCCGCGAGAACGATTCGTGCGTTCATCATTGTTCCTGAAAAATGTGGGGAAGAAGTCGATCGAGCGTACTGCATTACGATCCGTGCACGAGGGGGGAGGCAGGATTCCTGCGGCGCGCGCGCAGCAGATCGAGTTGGTATCGAACTGCAGCCCCCTCCATACTCGCTCCGGTACATCACCGCGGCGAACGAGCGGCGAAGCGCCGCGTGTCTCCAGAGCTGAAGTCGAGCTATCCAGATCGTGAAGGGGATCCAACGATGACCGAAGCGCTCCAACGCAGGGCGCACGAACTCGCGACTGCGCTGCGCGACTACGCCAAAGAACTCGACAAGCGGCGCAAGGCGCTCGAAGCCTTGTCGGACCCTGCGGTCTGGAACGAACGCGGTACGCGCGAGCGTGCTTATAAAGCCCTCGCGAGCGACACGATGCCGCCCGCGCTCGAAGCGTTCGTCGACGAGCTCGGGCAGGGGATCCGCGACTTCGTTCACGAGCGGCGCCAGACGTTCGTCGATCGGTTCTTCGATGTGGCCAAGGAGCGATCGCTCACGTTGACCGAGATGGGACAACAACCGCCGGTCTTCGATGCCGGAGGCGTCCAGGTCGAAATCGATTTCGACAAAGAAGAGGCGCATCTCTCATACGGACGCGAGCCGCTCTGCAAGACCGCTCTCGAGCCGGTGCACATCCTGGATGCGCGCAAGCAGGAGACCGAGCGACTCGAGGCTTCGTGGCCGGGTGCGGATGTGATGTTCGACGCGTTTGCCTCGGCGTATCGGGCTCGCCTCGGGCGCGAGAACAAGCCCGCGGGGGAGCGCGTCTTCCTCGTCGATCTCCTCCCCGAGCTGCAGCTCGAAGCGTCCTTGCGTGGCTTGCGCGGAGTCATCGAGGACAAGGCCGCGCTCGCGTATTGTCTCGATCGGCTCGCACGCGAAGGCGCCCTCGAACGCGAAGGACAGCGTATCGAGCTGGGGACCGCGACCGGCGGTTCGACCAAGGACAAGAAGCGCGTCGTCTTCTTGCGCCATGGCCTCGGCGGTGGGCAGTACTACCTGACAGCACGTGTCGGAGGTGTGCGATGACGAGCCTCACCAGGCCTGCGGCGATGCGCATCCTCGAGAGCCTCGGAGCCTCGGGCAAGCCACCTGATCGCGGACTGTCCGTCTTCAATGTCGGCAACGAGACCTACCTGCGCATCCTGCGTCGGGAGTATCTCGAGGGCCTGCTGCCGGCGGGTGGGGCATCGTTCCGACTTGTCCAAGGCGGCTTCGGTGCTGGCAAGACGCACTTCTTGTACGTCGTGAGGGAACTCGCGTGGTCACTCGGCTACGCGGTTGCCGATGTCGTGCTCTCCGCAAAGGAGTGTCCGTTCGACAAATCACTCATGGTCTATCGAGCCGTCGCGCAAAAGGTGGCGACACCGCCTGCCGACGAGATGGACCTCCCGCGCGAAGGGCTCCCGTTCGTGCTCGAGGACTTGCTCGACAAGAAGCGCAAGAAGCTCGGTGACGAAGCGACACGAGTCTGGATCAAGGAAGAGGTACGTCGCATTCCATGCGACAACGCGGCCTTCCGCGAAGCGGTGACCGGCTACTTGATGTCGCTGCTCGACGACGACGAGGACAAGCGCCAGGTGCTCGCTGCCTGGCTACTCGGCCAGGAGGTCCCACCCTCGAAGCATCGCGAGTTCGGCGTCTACGAGACGGTTTCAGAGAGCAACGCGTTCCCGCTGTTGCGGTCGATGACGCAGGTCTTCCCGCGGCTCGGACTCGAGGGAACGGTCATCCTCTTCGACGAAGGCGATCGCGTGATGAGCCTCACGGCGAGTCGATCGCAACGCCTCATGGACAACCTGCGTCAGCTCGTCGATCTGTGCGGGCAGGCGCGCTTCCCGGCAGTTCTCGTGCTGTACGCGGTGCCGCCCGAGTTCTTGCGGAACGTCGTGCCCGACTATCCCGCATTGCATCAGCGACTGACCCCGGTCGCGCCGTTCAGCGAACGCAGCCCGCAGTCGCCGGTCATCGACCTCGAATCACTCGATCTACCGCCACGCGACTTGCTGACGGAGATCGGGATGAAAGTGCTCGAGGTCTTCGAGATCGCGCGTGGCCTGAAGCTCGATCACGTGGTGCAGCGCGACAACGCAGCGATGTTGGCCGGTGTCATCACGCGACACCATTACGAGGTCAGCCATCGGCGCGTGTTCGTGAAGAGCTGGGTCGACTTGTTGTACGGACAGGTCGTCGACGGGGAGCATGCAGTCGGAACCGCGACGATCGAGCGACTGGCGGGATCGACGGCGTCGGCGTTGGTCGCACCCGAGCCAGTCGCGTTCGAGGATCTCGGCGAAGGCGGGTTCTTCGAGAGCGAGCGCGCAGATCCGGAGAACGACGACGACATCGACGAGTCGGATTTCGACGATGACGACGACTTGCCCGCGGGCATGCACGAAGGCGACCTGTGACGCCTGACGGTGGCAGCGACAAGCGCGTGCGACACCAGAGCTACGGTGAGGGCACGGTCACGGCGGTCGAGCGCGGTGGTATGGCCTTGCGGGTGCGTTTCGATCGCTATCCCGGACTCGAAGTCAGTTTGCCTGCCCGCTTGTTGCGGCTCGTGGGGGCGGACGAAGGCGCGACCGGCGGCGCCAAGCGGAAGCCGCGCGCGAAAGCCCGCGCTACGTCGACGATCGCCGCGAAGCCCGTTCGCTTGTCCCCGGAAGATGCCGTGCGTCGCCAGGTGCTCGAAGCCGTTCGCCTCGGCGTCGTACCGTTGCGCGGCTTGCTCGCCTACACCGTCGGACGGGACGAAGAGATCGAGTCGGCGCGGAGCATGCTCGAAGGACGCGATGGCGACCGCTGTCGTGCCGTCCTCGGGGACTACGGCACAGGGAAGACGCACCTCCTGGAGTTGATCCAACACATCGCGCTCGATCTCGGTTGGGTCGTGGGGCGCGCTTGGCTCGATCCGCAAGAGGCACCACCTTCCAAGCCGCGCCGTGTCTATGCGGCGCTCGCACGTTCGTTCGTGTATCCAGACAAGCACGAGGCCGGAGAGCTGGGACTGTGGCCCCTCCTCGAGCAGGCCGCGCGTGACGATGAGTTGCAGAACGGTTTGTTCGATAGCGAGCACCGACACGCATTCCTCGCGCCGGCGATTCGCTATGCACGCGGCCTGCTCGACGAGCTCGAGCAACACCCCGAGTCGAGCGAGCTGTCCGAGCTTCAGATCTTGTTGACGGATTGGATCGAAGGGCGAGCCACGGGCGTGTCTCAAGAACTGCAGCGCCGCTTGCACGCGAATGTCGCGGTCCGAGACCGTGTGCTGGCGCTGTCGGATTTCGGCACGCTCCCGCGCATCTACGGATACATGTTGTCGGGTGTCGGGCATCTCGCACGACGTTGTGGGTATCGCGGCGTCTTGCTGCTGCTCGACGAGACCGAGTTGTTTTCCAATCTCGACCTCGAAGCGCGCGCACGTGCGGTCGATGTTTTTCGTGTCTTGATGTCCGCTGCCCTACCCGATGAGGCGATGGATCTGACTTCGGTCCGGAAGGGAGGGCGAGGCATCATTCGCGAGTTGCCACCTCGCTTCGGCTCGGAGGGCAACCTCGCGCTCGCGTTGGCCGCGACACCCGGATCGGCGAGCGAGGACTTCCTACGCGAGACCCTGGGCCCCGAGCGCGTGCTCGAACTCCGTCGCTTCGGAAAGGCGCAGTTCCGAGAGATGGGGGACCGCATTCTCGATCTCTATTTGCAAGCCTATCCGGCTGTCAATCGTCGCGTGCTCGCCGCACTCGAAGCCAAAGCCGATCAGTGGATCGCGACCGGTGCGCTCTCGAGCCCGCGCGAGTTCGGGCGTCGAACGCTCGACTTCCTCGATCAGACGCGGCACGCAGCGGCGGACTTCGCGCCGGGTCGCGCGTGACGAGGTCGTATTCCCGGTTTCCCGTGAGCTGCCCGCGTCGTTTCGTCGGTGCTATCGTGCGGCCACTCTCACCAAAGGAGAATCGATGAAGAATCCGAAGCGAGCCCTCTTGCTCGCCTGTGTCGCGTTGGCTGTGTCCCCGTCACTGCTTGCCCAGGCACCGATGGACGATGCTCTGTGGGTCGCGTCCCGTGGCTCGACGACGCTGACGAAGTATTCGCGCTTCGGCGAAGTCATGCAGACCGTCGACATGAAGTCCAACAACTTCACGCTGCGCGGTGTCTTCCGTGCACCGGACGGCAAACTCTGGGTCGTCAACTTCATTACGCAAACGTTCACGATCTGTGATCGCGACGGCAAGGTGATCAAGAACGTCCTGACCAAGAGCGGAGGAAGCCCGTTCGCGATCGCGTTCGACAAACGCGGGTACGCGTTCGTCACGGAATCCTCGACGGTCGCCGAATACATGCCCGATGGTACGCTCGCGCGATCGTTCACCGTGCCGTCTGCGGCACTCGGGATCGCGGTCGACTATTCGACGCCTGCGCAGGCTGGCAACGTCTGGGTCGCGCATCGCAACGGTCCTCCTGGACAGGTCACCAAGATCGATATCGCGACCGGAACGGTGACGACGTACACGCTCCCGACGACGGCCACGATGATGCCGACCACGATCGTCGCGACGTACGAAGGCATCGCCAAGGCCAGCAACATCTGGGTCGGCGGCGACGGGTCGACGAACCTCTACAAGCTCGACCAGAGTGGGACTGTCTCCGGTCCGTACGCGATGCCCAACGGCTACCTCTACACATCGGGAATGGCGATCGATGCGAAGAATCGACTTTGGGCCGTTGGCCGCACCGGTGTATGCGCCGTGGTCGACACTTCGAATGGCAACACGCTGAAGACGCTGTCCGTCGCTCCGCTCAACAATGATTGCGGTGGCGTCGTCATGGACAGTATCGGTCGGCCATGGATCATGGACCGGGGGTTCAGCTCCCCGTGTACGTTCCAGCGCTACGACGACCAGGGTGTTCTCGAGTTGCAGACTCCGGACGGCGTCAATACGTACGGCATGATCGATGCGAGCGGCTTCAGCTATGCCTACGTCACGAATCCGTTCGGGGACGAAGACGGCGACGGTGCCGTGAACTTCACCGAGATCACGAATGGCACGAGTCCGTACGACGCGTTGTCCACTCCAGCGCTGAGCTTCGACACGCGTGGTGTCTCGCGGGTCGGGAACACGCCGTATCTCGACGCAGTCAGTACGACGCCCGCGCCGATGGTCGCCATCTTCTCGGCGAAGACCGGCACGCCGATCAAGGTCCCGGGCATGAACGGTGAGTTCTTGCTCGACCTGCCGACGGTGTTCTTTACGACGGCGTTCCAGAGTCCGGGCAAGCTCAATCTGCCGATTCCGGCGAACAACGCGTTAGCGGGAATCAGCTATCAGCTCCAAGGGCTCCTCGTCACCGGGACCCCCACGTTCTCGAATCTGTCGGGCATCTACATCAGCCCCTAGTGGGGTGTCTCAGAAATCGCACGTTAGTTTCCGGCCATCTGCACGCCTGGTGTCGTTGCGCTCCCTCGGCGTATCCCCGATACGCCTGCGTCCGCGCGCCTAACCAGACGCGCAGCTGACTCGGAAACAAATCGTCCGAATTTCTGAAACACCCCACTAGCGGGGTCGCACCCAAAACCTGCTTCCCCATGCCTCCAGCGCCGGTCGCACTCGTGCGGCCGGCGCGTGGAGCTTCCCTCGCACGCGGCATGCGGCCTGATATGCTCGCCGAGTTCCACCGGGACCTGGCCGAGGCTGCTCGCCGCTTGACTGAAGAACACCGAGCCCTACGCGAGCAGCTCGCTCGCACCTTCGACGCATTCTACGATCGCTTCCCGCGCTTGCTGGCGATCCAGCGGGCGGCCGCTGAGCCTGTGCTCGCGGGTCATGACGTCTTCATCGGGGCACCTACGGCGGGTGGCAAGACCGAGGCCGCGATGGCGCCGCTGCTACAGCGGATCCTGAGCGTTCACGGCATTCGTGGTCTCGAGAGCCCGGCGTTGATCTACGTCTCGCCGACGCGCGCTCTCGTCAACGATGTCTATCGGCGCTTGACCGTGCCGGTGCGGCGCCTGGGACTCGAGATCGGTCGCAAGACCGGAGATCACGCTTCGCTCGGCAAGGTCATCCCGCACGTGTTGGTCACGACTCCCGAGTCGCTCGATTCGATGATTGCGCGGATGCCGAAGCGCTTGCTTCCGTTGTCCGCGCTCGTCCTCGACGAACTCCATGCGGTCGACGGAACGCCTCGTGGCGATCAGTTGGCGGCGCTCTGCGCACGCCTGCGCCGTGTGCTTGCCTCCCGCAACACGAAGCTCCAAATCGTCATGCTGTCGGCGACAGTCGAAGCTCCTCGTGATGTGGCCATGCGCTACGCGACCGAGCCCGTCGTCGTGAGTGAGGACGGGCGTCGTTCGATGACCGCGCGCGTCGCGCTCGCTCCGTTCGGTAAGGATCCGACGAAGAAGATCGCCGAACTCGTCGCGGGGCGGGGGGGCAAAGTGCTCGTGTTCGCGAACGCTCGTGCCGACGTCGAATGGTGTGCGGACAAGAGTCGCGGGAAGCCGCCGTTCGGGAGCTACGTCTACGCGCATCACGGCAGTTTGAGCAAGCCCGTGCGTGAACGCGTCGAGCGTGACTTCCAGCATGCGCGGACCGCGGTGTGTTTTGCGACGTCGACTCTCGAACTCGGAATCGACATCGGCGACATCGACCACGTCGTGCTCTACGGAGTGCCGCCGGATCTGCCGAGTCTGTTGCAGCGAGTCGGGCGTGGCAGTCGTCGATCCGACGAGCTGCGCTTCTTGGCGCTCGCGCGCGACCGTGGGGAGATCCTGCGATTTCGACACATGATGCATGCAGCTCGCGCCGGACGGTTGTTGACGGATCCCGCGACGTACGACCCTTCGACCGCGCTGCAGCAGGCGGCGAGTCTGATGCTGCAGAATCCCGGCCATCGGATCGCGCCTGCCCACGTGTTGGATCGTTTGCCCGATTGGCAGGCCGCCTATTGGGACGAGGCTCGGCTCGATGCCGCGATGACGAGTGCCGAGCGTTGGTTCCGGCGGCTCGCGGCGCATCACTACGAGCCGACGGAAGCGCTGGAGCGGGCGTTTCGCTCGGGCATCGTGCATGCGAATCTCGGAGGCGAGGCAGAAGTCGAAGTCCTCGAGGAGATCACGGGGCGCGTACTCGGTACGATCGCGAAGCCGCGCCCGGAAGCATCGTCCCCCGTGTTGCTCGGTGGCGCGTCGCGCCAAATCCGCCAACGCGCCGACGGGACCTTGGTCGGCAGCGAGGCGAGCGAAGGTGAGGCGCGATTCGAGAGGAAGGCGTCGGCGCCGATTCCGATGGCACTGGCGACCGACATGGTCGACTGGCTCGGACTCGACGCGAGGTGTATCCAGCGCGTCGAGGGTGAGGACGACACGGTCTTCGTGCACGGGCTCGGATCGATCGGCGGGCTCCTCCTGCACGCGTCGGCGGGGGAGGCCGCTGTCAAGAAGCCGGGCCGTGGGGTCGCCTTCGGGCTACGACTGCGTCGCGGTCATCAGGACTGGTCCGCACAAATCGCCGAAGCGGCGAGGCTCGAGATCTTCGCGAAGAGCTTGACCGGGCGGCTTGCGCGTTTGCTCGGCTTCGGCCCGTTCTTTCGCGATCTGCCTCACGAAGAGAAGCAGCGCGCCGTACTGGCGGCCGTGCAACCGCGGCGGATCGCCGAGCGATTGCGAGACGCATCGATCGAAGATGTCTGGGACGAAGACATGCGCCTCCAACTCAGGACGCTGCTCGCGTCCTGACGACAAGTCATGGTCTTCAGCACAGCGACATTCCTGTTCGCGTTCTTGCCGGCCGTGCTCCTCCTCTATTTCGCGGTTCCGCGTGCGTGGCGTAATGGCTGGCTCTTGTTTGCGAGCCTGTTCTTCTACGCCTGGGGCGAGACCTGGATCGTCGCCGTCATGCTCGCGTCGATCTTCGTCAACTGGGCGCTGGCGCTCTCACTCGAAGAGGGCGGACCGCGACGCACATGGGTCGTGGCGCTGTCCGTCCTGTTCAACCTCGGGTTGCTCGTCGCGTTCAAGTACGCGAACTTCGTCGTCGACAACGTCAACCCCTTGCTCGTCGCGGCAGGTCTTCCTGCCATGCAGATCCCCGCGATCTCCCTGCCGATCGGGATCTCGTTCTTCACTTTCCAAGCATTGTCCTACGTCATCGACGTGTATCGCGGGCAGGCGCGCGTGCAACGCAATCCGCTCGACTTCGCTCTCTACATCGCGTTGTTCCCGCAGTTGATCGCTGGCCCCATCGTGCGCTACCGCGATGTGGCCGAACAGATCGAGTCCCGGACGTGCAGCGCGGATCTCTTTGCGGAGGGTGTGCGGCGCTTCGTGTTCGGACTCGCCAAGAAGATGCTCATCGCGAACACCGTCGCGTCGGTCGCGGATCGAATCTTCGCGCTTCCGAACGAGGAGCTGACGCTCGGGCTCTCGTGGCTCGCGACGGTCTGCTACAGCCTGCAGATCTACTTCGACTTCTCGGGCTACTCGGACATGGCGATCGGGCTCGGTCTCATGTTTGGCTTCCGGTACCTCGAGAACTTCGCATATCCGTATGCGGCAGACTCCATCACGAAGTTCTGGCGTCGTTGGCACATGAGTTTGTCGACCTGGTTTCGTGACTACGTATACATCCCACTTGGAGGCAATCGTGGTTCGCGCATCGCGACGTATCGCAACCTCGTAATCGTGTTCTTCCTGTGTGGTTTGTGGCACGGCGCCAGTTGGACCTTCGTCGGGATATTGTCAAATGTTGTGGACGAGGATTCGATCACGCGGCGTCCTCGACCTTGATTCCGTCTTTGAATTGGACTCCGCGAATGACGTCGCGGACGAGTTTGTAGCCGCGTAGTCGACGCCACGTTCGTGATGCCGCCTCGGCGAGCTTGAAGACCATGGCAAAGCACGCCGCGCGCGAGCCGGACCCTTTGGTCCGTCGGTGCCTCAAGCGGACCGTGGCGAAGAGCGACTCGATGGGATTGGTCGTTCGCAGGTGCTTCCAGTGTTGTGCGGGGAAGTCGTAGAAGGCGAGAAGCTCGTCGCGATCTTTGTCGAGGCACTCGACAGCGGAGGAGTATTTCGCCTCGTACTTCGCGACGAAGCGATCGAACGCCTGATGAGCATCGTCTCTGGTATCCGCCATCCAGATCTGATGTAGAGCAGCCTTCGCTGCCTCCTGTTTGCGCTTCGGCAGCTTGTTCAGCACGTTGGCCGTCTTGTGGACCCAGCAGCGTTGGCCGCGTGTCTGCGGGTAGACCTCGGCGAGTGCCTTCCAGAAGCCGAGTGCACCGTCACCGACGGCGAGCGCAGGCGGGTCCACGAGGCCGCGCTCACGTAGGTCGATGAGGATTTCGCGCCAGCTATCGGCGCTCTCACGAAAGCCGTCGTGCACGGCAATCAGCTCTTTGTGACCGTCTTCGGTGGCGCCCATGATCACCAAGATGCACTGCCGGTCCTCTTCGAGCCGGATATTGAAGTGCACGCCATCGACCCAGAAGTAGACGTAGCGCTTGTCCTCGAGCGACCGCCTGCTCCAGGCATCGCACTCCTGGATCCAGGACTCCTTGAGACGCACGACCGATGTCGGTGACAGGCTCGCACTCGAATCACCCGTGAGCTGTTGGAGGCACTCGCTGAAGTCACCCGTCGAGATCCCGCGCAAATATAGCCACGGGATCAGGTCCTCGAGCTTCTTCGTCCGTCGCAAGTACGGCGGCAGGATCTTGCTCGAGAATCGATGACCGTCGCGGCGGTCGTCCACGCGCGGCTGCATGATTTCGAGGCGACCAACGCCGGTGTCCAAGGAACGCTTCTTCCCGAGTCCGTTGCGCACGACGAGGCGATGGCCGTGCTCGTCCAGCTGGTCCTTGTGCGCATCGATGTACGCTGCGACCTCGGCTTCGATGGCTTGGATCAGCAGCTTCTTGGCGCCCATCTTCAGGATCTCGTCGAGTGCTTCCTGAGTGGACCCTGGACCTGGGAGAGAGGGAGTCGTAGCTTTCATAGCGTGGCGTACCTGCCCCTCGTTGGGGCGTATGGCTGTCTCAACAACTGCCAAGGTACGCCGCGTCTCTACCCCGTCATCCACAACTTTCGGTCATATCCCACCTTCGTCTTGTGGGGGATCTACCACGGCGCGTTTCTCGTCTTCGAACGACTCGCTGTGGGGCGCGCCGTCCACGAGGCACCGCGCGTGCTGCGCCACGCTTACACTATGCTCGTCGTCGCGTGCGGCTGGGTCTTGTTCCGCGCGACGAGCTTCGATCAAGCACTCGCGTTCTATGGTGCGATGCTCGGATTCGGTCCAGGCGACGGAGTTGTCCATGACGCAACCACGTATCTCGATGCGGAGGTCGTTCTGACGATCCTCTTGGGGTGCGTCATAGCGATGCCGATCGTGCCGACGATCGGTCTATGGGCGCGACGCGTTCTCGATCGACACGAGTCCGTTCCGACGCGTGCCGGCGTCGTCGCAGTCAGCGCAATGCGGGGTGCGCTGTTTTGCAGCCTCGCCGTGCTCTTCATCGCCTGCGCGACCAAGCTCGCGGCTTCGACGTACAACCCGTTCATCTACTTCCGCTTCTGAGCGATGAAGTTCGTTAACAGAATCTACGACATCGTTACGGTCGTGCTCTTCGTCGCCGCGATCTGCGTTCCGGTCTGTGTGTCGATGCTCGGGAGTGCGCCGTTGCAGACATCGGAGAAGCGCGAGCTCGCGGCGGCACCGAGAATGCCGCGCACGTACGGCGAGATCGAGGCCTTCCCACGTGCCTTCGAAGCGTGGTTCGACGACCGGTTCGGTTTGCGCCAAGACTTGGTTTCTTGGCACAACTCGGTGCGCTACCGCCTCCTCGGAGTCGGGGACGATCAAGTCATCGTTGGCAAGGACGGATGGCTCTTCTACGCGGAGAGTGCCCGGACGTGGCGCCAAGAGGCTCGCCTCTATACGAGCAGCGAACTCGCGTTCTGGGCGCGCACGATCAAGGAGCGTCGAGAGTTCCTGGCAAGAAGGGGGATCGCGTACCTCTTCTTCGCAGCTCCGGCCAAGACGACGATCTATCCCGACTACCTGCCCGATCGGATCCGGCCCGCTCGACGCCCCAGACGCCTGGAACAACTCGATGCGTACTTTCGCGCGGCGAACGAACTCTCGTGGCTCGACACGACGAGCGCTCTGCGTGACCAGCGCGAGCGTCTCGACAGTGAGGTGACGAGCCGGGATGCGTCGAGGCGACTCAACTACTGGCCTCTCGATACGCATTGGAATCACTTGGGTGCCTTCTCTGCCTATTCGGCCGTGATGACGCGGCTCGTGCAGCTCGTGCCCGAGCACGCGGAAGAACTCGAGCCCTACTCGGAGGACCGCGGCTCGTGGACCGAACGGCAATACGATAGCGGACGCGATCTTGCCGAGATGCTCGGCCTCTCGTCCAGCGGACGGTCGATCGACTACTTGTTGTTGCCCGACAAACTGCCGACGTCCTTTCCGCAGATCACGCCGCTCGATGGTTCGAAGGACAGCGTGTCGACTTGGGATCGGTCGGGTTTGCCTCGCGCCTACCTGTTGCACGATTCGTTCTTGCAGAACATGCAGGCGTATCTGAGCGCTCACTTCTCGGCGGCGTACTACCGCTTCGTGCCCGAGTTCGATCTGTCCAAGATCGACGCGGTTCGTCCGCGCCTCGTGATCGAAGAGTGCGCAGAGAGGCTCGTCGTTGCCAGACTGCCGCAGAACCCGATCGCGTTGCGTCTCGTAGAAGACGTGCAAGATCGTGCAAGTCGCGAGTCACGGAGTGCGCGCGAGTTACGCGGTGTCGCGACCCGTGGCGGCTTGACGATCCTCGCGGGTCACGTCGTCTTGCACGAGGACGATGCAGAACTCGAGCTCCTCTGGCACGCGTCGCATGACATCGAACTCGATCATCGAGTTCGGTTGCAGTCGAGGACTGCCCACCATCACCAGTCCGTGGTCCGGGATCTCTGTCCGCTCCGAACTCGCGCCAAGGCCGGGCAGACATGGCGACAGACGATCATCGTCGAAGCGTCGTTCGTTTTGGCAGAACGCGTGTGGTTGTCGTTGATCAAGAGTTCCGGAGAGAACGTGACGTACGAGAAAAACCCTGCGCGTAACGCCTCTATCGACGTGACTCGGCTGTTCCGACGCGATTGAGACTCGCAGACCTCTGGCAGCGCGTCCGAGTTGTTCGACAGACTCCTCGAGGGAGGCGGAAGCCTGAGGGCCCTGTGTCATACTCTGTGCCCATGGCAGCTGAGAACAGGCACTCTTCGACACCGTCCGAACCCCGTGGCACCCTCGTGTTGCGCACGTTCGCGATGCCCGCGGACACCAACCCCAACGGCGACATCTTCGGGGGTTGGATCATGTCGCAGATGGACATGGGCGGAGGGATGCTCGCAAAAGAAGTCGCGCACAGCCGTGTGACGACGATCACCGCCGACAAGATGACGTTCGTGCGCCCAGTGAGTGTCGGCGACGCGGTGTGCGTGTACGGAGAGGTCATTCGCATCGGCCGCACATCCTGCGACATTCGTCTCGAAGTGTGGGCAAAAGACCTGATCGACGAGGTCGAGTCCGACCGCTGTCTCGTGACGACGGGCGTCTTTCGCTACGTCGCGATCGACAAGGACCGTCGCCCGCGTCCGATTCCGCGCGACCCTCGATTCGACCACGCGCGTGTGACGACGTGAGCACTCCGCGTCCGCGACACGAAAGAATCTGACGATAACCCTACGCTCGGGGACCGAAGACCTTGCGGTTCCCATGCTGGCCCCTTCAGTCCTGATTTCGTCTGAAGCACGCAAAGAATCGGTGTGACCGGAGCACGCGGGCTGCCTAGCTGGCGCGTATGCGGTGGCTCGAACGAGCGATACCGCGCTCTTCCCTTCACTCCTTCTTCCCTGAGGACCGCTTTGATGCGTCTACGCACCTGCTTCGTTTCTTCTCTCGCGCTGGCCGCTTCGGCAACCGGGCAAATCGTCGTGCCCTCGTCCGCTGCCACGACGCGCCCGACGCTTTCTCCGTTCTATACGTCGAACGTGTTCTACAGCACGACGTCGACGACGACGGCTCCCGCGTCGCGTAGTCAGACGATCATCGACATCAGTGACCTCGGAAACGTGGCACCGCTGGTCGCGAAGTCGATCGCCGTGCGCCGCCCGGTCGGCCTTGGCAATAGCAACCCGGCGATGACGACGAACGCCACGCTGGTCATGTCCGTCTCGACCGCCCTGTCGAGCGCTGCCACGACGAACTTCGGGACGAATCACGGCTCGACGACGACGACGCTCATCAACACGGCGATCTCGCTGCCGGCGTCGATCAACCAGGCAACATGGCCGGCGCCCTGGCAGCCTGCGTTCGCATTCAGTCAGCCGTTCGTCATTCCGCCCACGTCTGCCGGTGGCTCGCTCGTCATCGACCTGACGCAGGTTCAGACGGTCGGCGCGACGTCGTGGTACGTCGAGTACACGACGCCGGACCTCGGCGGCCGCTCGACGAACGGCGCGGTTCCGTCGCAGTGCAAGTTCAGCGGCGGCACCTACAACAACTCGCTGAGCTACACGACCGGCGGTCTCAACCCCAACGGTGGCTCGTGGTACGTGCAGTACGGTGGACTGCAGCCGAACGTCATCGGCGTGATCGCGATCAGCGCCTTCGGTGTCGACAACAAGGGCATCTGGCCGCTTCCGCTCGACCTGACGCCACTGGGCGCGACCAACTGCTCGTTCAACGTCGGTCTCGAGATCGGCTTCCTTGGTGCGCTCACCGCGACCGCGACCGGCACCGCCCGCACCCCGACGCTGACGATTCCGGCCGGCCTCGGCGGCTCGGCATTCTATGACCAAACGATCTGGTTCGACGCCGCAGCCAACACGGCCGGCATCGTCAGTGGTTGGTCGAGCAAGTGGAGCATCGGCACCGGCCTCGGCGCGCCGAGCGCGTTCGTCTACGCGACGGGCAACAACCACACGAGTGCAACGGGCAGCATGATCTCGGGCGCTTGCCCGACCTGGCAGATCCAGTGAGTCTCGCTGCAGCGCGGTCGTGAAGTCGGCCGCGCTCAGCACGCGCAGTCCATCGCTGAGCGCGAACTTCTGCAGAAGGGCGCCGGCATTGTCGATCGAGATGGCCTGCGAGTAGAACTGGATCCCGAGCAGCCTGGGATCCAGCGGCACCGGCAGGGGGACCCCTACGATGCCAGTGGCATCGGCGACCCTGCCTTCGAAGATCGCCCCAGAGAGATCGACGAGGAGCGTGCATGGTGGCAGCGAGATCGCGGCCGGCTTCGCCGTCTCGACGGCAAACCGTCACCTTCGATCGAAAGTGCGCAGCATCGAGAACATGCTGGCCGCGCCCATGAGGTCCGAGGATCCTGTTCGATCGAGTATTTTCGAGAATCCCGGGATCGATTTTCACGCGAGCGAGATCTCTGTTGCATGAACAGCCTCGTCAATGCAGCCCTGACCGAGCAGCAGGAAGCGCGCCTCCACCGCATCGCGTGCGACTTGCTCCAAGATCCCGATCTCGCCGAGGACGCGGTGCAGCACGCGCGGATCCAGGCGGCCCGCGGCGCTCCTGCGGAGCCGAAGGCGCGAGGGGCGTGGCTGACACGCGTGACCCGCAGGCAGAGCAGCAAGCTGTTGCAGCGCGGCTTGCGGGAGCGGCAAGTGCAGCGCGAAGCGGGTGCGCGGCGCGCAACGAGCGTGCCTTCGGCGAGCGACGTCGTCGCACGTTCGGAGCTCTACGAGCACCTCGACCGTGCGATCGCGTCCCTTCCGGACGCGTATCGGCAATGCGTCCAGCTCCGCTACTTCGATGGCCTGCCTCCGCGGGACATCGCGGAGCGGCTCGGGATCCCGGTCGCGACCGTCCACAGTCGGATTCGTCGTGGGCTCGAGCAGTTGCGTGCGGATCTCGATCGCAGCGCGGGGCGTAGTAGTTGGCGGGCGGTGTTGCTTCCGGTTCTGCCCACGAGGTCGTCTGCCCACGCGGCATGGCTCTTCGTGCTGCTCGCGATTGCCGTCGCGTTGCCGACTGCACTCTTCGTGCATTCTTGGACCAACGTTCCTGCCGCCGGGCTTTCGATCGACGGGGACGCGACGGTCGTGTCGAACGCGGTCGCGGACACGAACGGTTCGCGCGCGAACGAGGACGGAACGGCGAAACGGATCGCGGCGGGCATACGGGCCGGACAAGGCTCCGTGCCACTGCCATGGCCGCTCAACAATCCATTCCCGGACAAGATCGTCGAGGGAACCGTTCGCGACGAGTTCGGTCGACCCGTCGCGTCCGCTGAAATACTCGCAGGAGGTTCGCCAGGCTCGTGCGCACCGACGGGCACGAAGACGGACGACGATGGCCGCTATCGAGTTCGCGTCAGCTACTTGTGCAACAGTATCTGTGCGCAAGCTCCTGGATTTCGCTGCCCGCGTGCGGGGGCGATCCTCTCTGCGATCCCTGTCGAGGGCAGCACGACTCCGCCCGTGCTCGTCGACCTGAGGCTGATTCGCGGCGCAGGCCGACTGCGTGGACGAGTGCGCAAGAGCAGCGGTGCTGCAGCTGTTCGCGCCGAGGTCGTCGCGCGCAGTCTCGCACCTCCGGTCGACGCTCTCGATGCATACAACCAGATCCTTCTGCGCGCGGAAACCGATGCAGCCGGTCGCTTCGAGATCGAAGGCGTGCCGCCGGGGAAGTGCGAGATCGGTGCAGCGCTGCGGCACGAGATCGACGAGTTTGGCTCGGCGATCAGAGACGTCACGATCGGATCGGTCGTCGAGGTCGAACTCGTGACGAAGCCGGTGTTCCAGCTTGCCGTCACGGTGCTCGAGCATGACGGTACTCCGATCGAAGAAGCGATCGTGTCGACGCGCGAAGGGCGCCATCGCTTCGGATCTCCGTGCGACACCGATCGAAGCGGTGAGGCCTCGCTCTACGACATTCCCGCGGCAAACGAGGTCGTGATCCACGTTCGCACTGCCGACGGTCGCGAGCATTCGCAGATCGTTGCAGGAGTTGCCGGGACGGATCAGGTCGTCGTCGTTCGCATGCCGGCGCCGCGTCGCGCGCCGGTCGTCGTGCGACTCGTCGGTGTCGACGCTGAGATTGCCGAATGCTACGAAATCCAAGCTTCGGACAGTTCGGAACCCGCAGCGCTTCGCAGGTCGCGATGGACCCTGGAGCGAGGTCATATGCTGCACGACTGCCCCGACTTCGCTGACCTTCGTGTCGTCGATACCGATACGGGGTTGTCGCACGCGTCCGCGCAGCACGTCGACACACGCAGTGGACTCGTGATGCTGTCGATCGAGACTCGAGTCGCGTCTGTCCATGGCGAAGTGACCGGCGAGGTCGAGGGTGTGCCTTCCGAGCTCGTCGTCCTCCGGTTGCGGTCGACTGGCGAAGACAGCCTCACCTCGTCGCGCGGACTCGGCACGTTCGGCTTTGCTGGAGTGCCGTTCGGCAACTACGAAGTCGTGCTCGAGACACAGATCTTGCCGCGGGTCGTTCTCGGGTCGGTGCGCGTCGCGTCCGAGACCGTGCAGGTCCCTCCCCTGTCCGTACCTCCAGCGGGCAAACTGCGCTGGACGGGTTCGAGTCGCGACGACATGGTCGAACTGCGCGACGCGAGCGGTGCATTGGTGCGTTCGTGGGCGTGCCGCGTCGAGCAGACGTTTCCGCTGTGGGCGGGGGATTACGAGCTGACGGTGCGCGGCCAGAAGCGCACGTTTCACGTACTGCCCGGGCAGGAGACTCGCGAGGCTTGGTGACGTGTGCTCGCGTCGACGCTTGCGTGAAGCAGTGGTCCAGCGCTCGGGTGATTTGCCTACCAGGTCGCGATCGACTCCACGACGACCACACGCGGCGCGTGCGGCGGCAGCTTCGTGATGTCGTTGAAGTCCGGGTCGTAGCGATAGTCGCGCACCGGCGGCTCGCGGCGCACGTAGGTGAACGGCGCATTGGCATAGCGCGAATGCCACGGCACGACGATGGAGCCGTGCAACGTGCAGACCGCGCTCGTCGCCATCCAGTTCTCGTGGAAGCGCGGCAGGTTCTCGAGACCGCCGTTGTAGAGACCTGGACCCGTCGGTGTATCGCCGGTCACGACGGCGACGTTGTAGGTGGTGTTGGTGGCATTGACGAACACCGCGGGGTCGTTGACCCATGCATTCGACAACAGGTTGAGCGCGTCGCTGATGACCGCGGCCTTGACCGGTGTATCCGTGTTGAAGTCGCCGCTCAAGTAGATCGGACCGTCTGTGGCGACGGTCATGTCGGCTTGGAGTTTCGACGCGTTGTGGAGTTCGACGCCCTTGGCCGATGTCCCCGTGCCGATGCCGTGGTGCGAGACGTAGAGCAATCCATCAGCGGGGTAGACGCCTGACGCGTTGAGCGCGGCCATGTCGATACGCGCGACCGGAGAGAAGCCGCCTTGTCGATAGTCGTAGATCGTGCCGATCGACACCGCACTCGCGACCGAACTCGTGACGTCGAATCCGCCGGCGTACGCGGCAAAGCTCGACCCGTCCTCGGCGACGAGAATCGAGAGGCCTGCCTTGGCATGCATCGGTCCAACGGAATGCGTGCCCGTGCCAGGCGTGACCGCGGGGACGTAGCGCTTGTCGTAACTACTCCATTCCCAATCGCCCGAGCTGTCGGCGACGAACGGGTCCGTGCAGAGCGGAAGCGGTGGTTGTGCGCGACTCGCGCCATTGGCGCCGACGCGCAACGTCGTGTGTCCTGGCACTGTCGCGTCGCTGAGCCGTTGAGCACTCTTCACTTCGAAAGGTGCCCAATCCCCGGCGTCGTCGAAGTCGTTGTCGCCGTTCGCGTCGTATCCGTGGAAGTCCGAGTCGAAGCCGGTGGTGCTTGGTACGCCGAGCATCGACAACTCGTCCTTCGACTCGAAGCTCTCGTAGTCGGCAGTGACCAGTGGGTCGAACGGGTTCTCGACCCACTTGCGAAAGCGGACCGGGTTGGATGGGGTCGGCGCGCCATCGGGTTCGAAGCGACGGCGTATCGCGCCGGCGACCCGCATGTGGTTGGTGTCGAGCGTGATCGCGCTCGTGTTGCTGCCGATGTAGAGATCGGCATTGGTATGGATGCGCCCGCGAATCGTCATGGGCGGGCTCGGCGTGATCAACAAGTCGTTCTCGTAGAACACCGCGTATTGGAAGAGACTCGTCGTTTGCGCTGCCATCCACGAGTTGGCTGTCGCGACGACGCGTGCGCTCGTGGCCTTCGCCTTGACGAGGTAGACGTCCGTCACGGTTCGTATACCCACGGCATCCGTCTCGACGTGACCGGTCGACTCGACGGCGACCGTGAACGGCACGGGCACGCCATCGATGTCGACGGTGCCGTTCATCGTCGGAGCTTCTTCGTTGGCAAGAGTGGTCCGAATGCTGTCGGCGATGACGGCGAGTGCGGTCTCGGCGAGGAACTGCGCGCGCAGTTGGTGCGAACACGTCACCGTCCGCTGCGTCGACGCGACCGAACTCAGAGTCGTCGACATCACGAGCGCGCCGATGACGAACGACAAGATCGTCGCATAGACGAGCGCGCTACCGCGTTCGCCGTCTCTGTGCTGGATGCTCGATTCTTGCATCATTCGATCCCGTTCCGCATGCGCACCAATGTCGTGAGTTCGCGAGTTTGCGGGCCGCCCGTCGTGCCGAGCGCGTTCACGGAGAGCTGAATACGGATACAGCCGACGGGAACGACCCAGCCCGAGCTGTTCGGCGTGTCGAACGCGACATGGTCGACGTGGTCGACGAGGACGCGCTCGCGGGTTCCCTGGCGACGCAGCAAACGCGTCCGGCCGTCCACGACGTCAACCGCGTATTCGACGAGGTCCGTGCTCCACACGAGGTTGGCATCGAGGAGGTCGGGAGCGCCGTCCATGTCGGCGTCCTGGGGCACGCACAATCGAATCGTTCGATGGGCGACCGGCGGTGTGCCCACGGAGACATCGAAGGTCTCCGGGTACTGCGTGCCCGAGATCGTGACGGCGCCCGTGCGGCGGAGATCCGTGGCGATCGTCTCGAGTGCTTCCGAAGCGCGACGGGGCAGCACCGCGTCGTTGCGCACGGTCTTGTCGGCTTGCTGTGCGTTCATCATCACGTACGATGCCACCCCGACGACGATCACCGTGATCACGAGGCTGACCATGACCTCGACGAGCGTCATGCCGTATTGGCGGCGCGAACTCATCGGCGCAACGCTCCCATCGCGTCGAACGAGTTGACCATGCCGCTCGGATCGCGCCACTCGATCTCGAAGTGGATCAGCAGGACGGGCGGCACCGGATCGGGCGCCGTGTAGTTGGGAAACTTCACGACGATCTTTTCTCCGGGCAGTGCGCGGTCCGTGAACGCCGCGACCGGCTGGTCGTGCACGAACGGACTGCCGGTCGCGAGAATGCCGTCGATCGTCATCGCGAGCGCCGTCTCCATGCACGAGCGAAGCTCGCTCGTCGCGATCGCGCGCGCGCGGCTCGCGGTGCTGACCTTCACGTTGCTGATCTGCGATTGGAGGATCGCGGTGAGTGCAATGACCAGGATCGACGCGGCGACCATCGAGTCGACGAGGCCGAAACCCTGTTCTCGCGAACGCGGTGGTGGTAGCGCTGCGGGTTCGGTGGTCATGAACACGTCGCTTCGACTTCTGCGTCGGCTTCTGCGTCGACTTCGGCGTTCGCTTCGACGTACGCACGGTCCTCGATGGACGCGGTCGCCTTGGTTTTTGCGTTCGTATCGTCGGGCGCGCGTGCGGCGCGTTCGAGGATGTCGTTGAGGTCGTCGGTCAAGTCCGTCAAGAAGTCGCCATCCCGCAAGCGCACGCGCGCATCCGTATCGCCATCACGGAACGACTGCAACGTGCGCCGAATGCTGTAGACGGGTCCAGCGACCCGGTGCGAGAAGCGCAAAGCACAGTACGCGATCACTCCGAGCGACACGACGACGAACCCGATCCCAGCGACGAGTACCCAAGGAAGACTCGGCAGCTCGACCGCGAGTTCGTTCGCTTCGAGCATCACCTGCGTCACGAAGAAACACATCCCCATCGACGTGATGAGCACGGCGAGCCCCGCAGGCCAAGCCTGCTCGACCACGATGCGCCACTGCGTTCTCTTGTTGACGACGATGCTGCGACGTCGATTGGGCTGCCTCGACATAGAGTCCTCCGCGGGACGGATCGGCGTTTTGCATGCGGATCTGCAATGGAATCCCGTGGACCGTATCGATTCGAGACGGGGCGGCGGGACGGGCCGGTGGCATCGTGCGGGTTGACACCCGGGGCGCGGCGTGTCGAATCATGCGCGTTCACATTCACGTCAGTCCCACGAGATTTCTTCGATGAATCGACACGTTGTTCGCTCCTTATTCCTCGCGCCGCTCGTCGCGATCCTCGTCCCGAGCCTCACCGCTCAAGACGAAGCTGCACCTCCGAACCCCAAGATGCCGCAGCACGAGCGCATGGCGTCACTCGCCGGGACTTGGCGCACCGAGACCAAGATGGCGGGTATGCCGGGCGTACCCGGCATGGAAGAAGCGACCGAGATGGTCGGTGTCGAGCAGGCCGACCTCGTCTGCGACGGCTTGTGGCTCAAAGTGTCGGGGAACGGTACCTGCGCCGGACAGCAGTGTTCGGGCATGTGGCTACTCGGCTATGACCCGTACGCGAAGAACTACACGTGCATCGCCGTCAACAACATGGAAGAGACGCCTTGCTGCCTCGACGCGCGCTACGACGAGAAGACCAAGACCTGGCACTTCCAGGGCAAGACGTCGATGGGTGAGTTCCGCAGCGAGTTCACCATGGACGGGCCGGACAAGACGGTCGAGATCGCCTATTCCAAGGACGAAGACGGCAAGGAGACGGAGTTCATGCGCACCGTGCGCACGCGCATCCCGGCCGGCGAAGGCTCGAAGACTGCGAAGCCCGTCGCGGCCAGCAAGGATGCTTCTGCCGAGAAGCTGCCCGCGCCGCTCGCTGCACTGCACGCGGACTGCGGTACCTGGGATGCCGACTTCAAGATGGAGATGCCGGGCATGGAAGCGATGACCGCGAAGTGTCGCGAAGTCGTCGAGCCTGTCTGTGGCGGCAAGTGGACGTGGTCGAACTTCACCGGCGAGATGATGGGGGCTCCCTTCGAAGGGCACGCCTTGACGGGCTACGACAGCAAGGCCAACAAGGTCGTCAGCTTCTGGATCGATTCGATGAGCGGTGCCGTCATGCGCACGGACGGCACCTATGATGCCGAGAAGAAGCTCTTCACGATGAGCGGCACGAGCTACGACGAGACTGGCAAGCGCTCGCCGGTATCCTCGACCGCGAAGAGCAACGGGAAGGACGAGCGCGGGCTACGCATGATCTTCGGTGAGGGAGACAGCCGCAGCATGATGGCCATCGTCTATCGCCGCGCGAAGAGCTGAGCTCGGCGATGGCTCTGGTTCAGCGGGTGGGGCGCTGATCGCGTCGATGGCTCGAGTTTTGCCAGCCGTCTAGGTTGGCACCGCCTGATTCGGACCGCTGAATTCAGCGAACCGCAACGAACAGGCTCCAGGATCACGACGCTCCTGGTCGCATGAACCAGATCGCACGACTCCTTTTTCTTCCGCTCGTGGCCGCCACCGCGCCGGCCCAGACGGCCCTCTTCTCCACCAGTGGCATTGCTTGCTCCGGCGCAGTGTCGTCCCGGACGCTCGGCTCGACCTCGGTCAGCCTCTCGAGCACCAAGCCCATCCTGGGCTCGACGTACACGATCACGCTCCGGGGACCGGCCAACTGCAGCGGTGTGCTGATGTTCTCGAGTACGGCGAGCCTCGTCGGCTTCGACCTGACGAGCAGCGGGATGCCGGGTTGCCGTAGCTACCTCACCGGAACCCAGTTCACGATCCCGATCGTGTTCGACGGCAGCGGCATCGCCCGCACGACGATGCAGGCGGCCGCCTCGGCAGCTCCGGGGACGACGGTCTACTTCCAGGCGAAGGTCCTCGTGCCCGGCGTCAACGCCGCATCGCAGCTGACCTCGTCGCTCGGCATCGCGCGCCTCGGCACCGAACCAAACTTGACCGATGCCGAGATCCGGAGCTACGCGCCGGTCGTTCGCATCCACCCGCGCGAGGAATATCGCCCGATGAGTCCGGACGAGTTCATCACGAAGTCGCGCTTCCGCCACCATCGCGGCTGGCAGTCGGACCAAGGCTTCCACCGAACGACGCAGACCTGGGTCACGACCAACAGCTACGATCCGGTCTACTTCGGTATCCCGACCAACGTGCTTGCGGCCTACACGCTGCACTCGGGCGGCAAGAACCGCCGCCCACGCGACAGCAACTGCGGTGACTCGTACAACGTCTTCCTGCAGTCGGCCGGTCGTTTGACCGGACCGACGGCACCGAACGGCGTCGTGCCTGCCTACTACCACTACCGCCGCATCGGCCGGACGCATCAGATCCAGTTCTGGTGGTTCTGTGGCTTCAACGATTCGTTCGCGAGCTTCAACCACCAGGGAGACTGGGAGCACGTCACGGTCCATGTCGAACGGGACGCGATCGTCGGCGTCTTCTTCGCCGCACACGAGAACGGCAGCTTCGTCCGGCGAGCCGACTTGAAGTTCGTCGGGGCGCGACCGCTCGTCTACATGGCGAAGGGATCGCACGCTTCGTACCGCGCAGCCGGCTCCTACATGGCCGGAATCGACAGTGCTTCGGACGGCGGCGCCCAATGGGACACGAGTCGACTGTTGCGTCCGCTCGCGACGCAGCCTTGGCGTGACTACGCCGGCGCGTGGGGCGAGGTGGGGAGTATCAGCACGACGACGGGACCATTGGGGCCGTGGCACAAGCGGAACGATGCGTAGCTGATATCGTGCGGGAGGTCGCATCGTTCGGGACTGAACTGCGGATCCATCTCTTCGTTGGCCTGATCGGCAATCACGAGAGATGGCATGGAGAGAGCGAGCGACCCAACGCGGTCCGCTGACTCGAAACTCGAACGACACGTCGTATCCATGCTGCGAATCTTTCCTATTGGCATCGCCCTTTGCCTCGTCGCCGCGCCCGCGAACTCACAAGTGACGATGACCGCGTCGAGCGCGGTCGACTGGGCGGCGACCGCGTCGGCCGTGACGCAGGTCGACAACAAGACGCTTCCCAAGTCCTCATCGATCCCACCGGCACGCAACCTGTTCGCCCAGGCCGCGAGCAACGGCAGTCGTGCGGACGCGCGCATCGCGGCGTCGGCTGGAGCCCTGAGTCTCAGGGTCGAAGCCTCGGCGTCGGCATCCGTGGCCTTGATCGCGTCGGCATCGGCGCGTGCCGTTGCGGACAGCCTCGTGCGCTTGACCTCGACGACGCTCAGCCCCGGCTTCCTCGAAATCCGCACCAGCGGTTCGTCGTTCGGAGGGGGGCGAGCGCGCATCGTGGCTCGCATCGGAACGCAAAACGTCTTTTCGTGGTCGAGCGATACGCAGAGCGTCACGCATCGCGTACCTGTCATCGTCGACGCGTCCGGCAATGTGGAGGTCTATCTCGCGATCGTTGCGGACGCGACGGCTTCGTTTGCGTTGGCGTCGCAACAAGCGAGCATCGTGGCCGACATCACATTCGTTGCAGAGAAATGCGTCGCGATGCCGTACGCGACGTCGTGCCAGTCGTCCGACGCGTCGTTCGTGCAAACGCGAACCCTCGAAATCAGCGGCAGCAACAGCATTCCGAATGGCGTCGGTTTTTCGATGGTCGGCTTCCGCGAGTCTCGAACCTCGACGAACTACTTCGGCTGTTTCGTTCTCTTGGACATTCAGGTGATCTTCGCGCCCTACGCGATCGACGCGAACGGCAACTTCGCACATCGCATCGCGCTCCCGCCTGCGACGCTGCGCTTCCGAATCCAGGATGCTCAACTCGAACCGAGTCTCCGCGACGTGCGCACGTCGACGGCGTTCGAGGTTGCCTGCATTCCCTGAGCTTCGTCACCCGGAACACGCCATCGGGTCCTCACGCGAATCGCACCTCCCGTCGCTGGGGCGCGATGCTATGGTTGGCGCGATCACGCTGCGTGCCAGAACTCGCAATCAGGATTCTCATCGAGGACCGCTGTGAACGGAGACAACTCGATCGCCGACGGACGCTCCCTGGACGACGATCCGCTGAGCATGCCGACGACGATCGGCCCGTACCGGATCCTCGAGAAGCTCGGAGAAGGCGGTATGGGGACGGTCTATCTCGCGGAGCAGCGAGAGCCCGTTCGGCGGCGTGTCGCGCTCAAGCTGATCAAGGCCGGCATGGACACACGCGAGGTCATCGGGCGCTTTCACGCCGAGCGCCAAGCCCTCGCTTGTATGAACCATCCCAACATCGCGAAGGTGCTCGAAGCGGGTACGACGCCGGATGGTCGTCCGTACTTCGCGATGGAGTACGTCCAGGGAGTTTCGATCACCGAATACTGCCATCGCAATCGCATGACGGTGGTCGAGCGGATCGAACTCTTCCGCCCGGTTTGTCTCGGCATTCAGCACGCGCACCAGAAAGGCGTGGTGCACCGCGACATCAAGCCGAGCAACATCCTCGTCGAGCTCCAAGACGCGAAGCCCGTGCCGAAGATCATCGATTTCGGCGTGGCGAAGGCCCTCGACAGTCGTCTCGTCGAGCAGACACTCCACACGGAGCAAGGGCGTCTCATCGGGACGCCCGAGTACATGTCGCCGGAGCAAGCTTCCCTCTCTGGGCTCGACGTCGATACACGCACCGACATCTATTCGTTGGGTGTGCTCCTCTACGAGATGTTGACGGGCCAAGTCCCGTTCAACCGCCGCGAGTTGCTCGCGGAGGGCTTCCTGGGGATTCAACGTCGAATCTGCGAGGACGAGCCCGCGCGACCGAGCACTCGCTGGAAGACGAGTCCGGAGACCGAGCAGATCGCGAAGGGCTTTGCCGCCGATACGGGTTCGTTGACGCGTTTGCTGCGGGGCGACCTCGATTGGATCGTGATGCGTTGCATCGAGAAATCGCCCTTGCGACGCTACCAATCGGCATCGGAGCTCGAGGCCGACCTCGTGAGGCACTTGCGACACGAGCCAGTCGAGGCCGGACCGCCGAGCAAGATCTATCGACTCGCGAAGTTCCTGCGCAAGCGCCGCGGGCCCGTCGCCGCGGCCGTGGTGTTGTTGCTCACGTTGATCGCGGCCACGATCATCTCGCTCGAACAAGCGCAGCGCGCGCGCGAGGCCGCGACCGACGCGCAGGCTGCCGAGACGGCCGAGCGCGACGCGCGGCTCGAAGAGCAACGACAACGCGAGCGCGCAGAGACCGCCGAACAGCAGGCCCACGCCACGGCAGCCCGGTTGCGCGAGCGGACGGAAGAATTCGAGCGACTCGAGGGCGTCGTGCTCCTGCAGCGTGCAAGGCGCGCGATCGATTCCCTCGACCCGCCGTGGCCAGACCGAGTTCCCGCGATGCGAGCCTGGCTCGAGGGCGACGCTGCTCGTCTCGTCGAACTCGGAGGCGTGTTGTCGAACGCACTCGACGAGCTACGAAAACGCGCGTCACCGTGGTCCGCAACGGAACGGGAGCAAGACCGTGCGACGCACCCCGATCTCGCCGAGCTGCAACGCTCGCAGCGTGCCTTGGATGTGCTTCGTCGTGCCGCGGACGTGCGGGCCGGAAAGCTCAGGGTCGACCGCCCGAGACTTCCCGCAGCGCTCGCTGCCTCCAAAGCCGGCGTGTTGATCCACGTGGCCTACATGCGGATCGCGTCGCCGTCCCGAGAAGAGCGCACGATCTACGGCGAGGAAGCCTTCGGTCTCGCGGCTGCCGAACGCGCCCTCGAACGCGTACTCGCTGGCGACCCGAGCCTGCCGCCGAGTTCCGCCTATCCGATCTTGGTCCAAGCGCTCTACGAGAACGGTCTCGACGCCGAGGCGATGCAGCGTGGCGAGGAGTACCTGGCAGGTCTGTCGGAAGACGAGCGGCCAGAAGCGCGAACGGCCCTGATGGCTTTGAAGGAGGCCACGGGCGGCGCGAGGAGTGCAGAGCGCATGGCTGCCCTCGAGGCGAGGATCCACGCGCTCGAGGCGGCGGTCTCCGCCCGTCGGACCTGGACGTTCGAAGTCGAGGCGGACCAGTTCTTACATGACACGTTGCGCAACCTCTGGCTCGACATCCGAGAGTTCGAACGGGTGGACGTCGTGGCGGTCGAACAGCGCAAGCGCTGGGCCGAAGGACTCGCCGAACTCGAGCAGAGCGCGGGCTATCAAGAGCGTTGGCAAGTCGCGCGCGCCTCGATTGCACTCGCGGACGGACAGGTCGCGAGTTCGCTCTACGGCGCGGATCGTCATCCCGAGCACCCGTTGCAACTGGATGTGCAGCACGGCCTCGTTCCGATCGGCAAGAACCCGGTCTCGGGTCTCTGGGAGTTCTACGACCTGCGTTCGGCATGGGAAGCCGGGTCGGAACGCAAACCCGGCGATCTCGAAGTCCCGACGATGTCGGAGTACGACTCCTTCGGCGGACTTGCCGCCAGCGCGCGTTGGCCCGGCATCGTCCTCGTCTTGGTACCCGGAGGAACGTTCACGATCGGCGCGCAGGACAGCGATCCGAAGGCGCCGCGCTACGACGCGGACGGCTCGAGAACCGAAGGTTGGCCCCAACCCGTGACGCTCGCGCCGTTCTTCTTGGCCAAGCACGAATGCACGCAAGATCAATGGGCGCGACTCTCGGGCGGCGAGACGCCGAGTTCGAACCGCGTGGGCTACGGAAGCCAGGGATCCGAGCACCGCGTTCGATGGCAGAACCCGGTCGAGAACATCTCTTGGCCGATGGCCACCGAGCTCGCGCATCGCTTCGCGATGCAGCTCCCCACGGAGGCGCAGTGGGAATACGCGTGCCGCGCGGGCACGGAGACCACGTACTCGACGGGGCCGGATGCCGAATCGCTGGCGGGATTCGCGAATGTCTACGATGCGACCGCGGCTCGCCTCACCGGCGGCGAGTCGGACGTGCGCTTCGAAGACAGCTACCGGATCAGCTCCCCCGCGGGGGCCTTGCGTCCCAACGCCTGGGGCTTCCACGACATGCACGGGAACGTGTGGGAATGGTGCCGCGACGGAGGCATGGGACGCTCCTATTCGGGTGTCTGGGCACCGCGTGACGGACTCACGCCCGAGGACGCCAGCAAGAACCACATCACGCGCGGCGGTAGTTTCGGAGACTTCGCACAGGACGCGCGCTCGGCACGACGCTCTGCCCAGCCATCCGAGTCCCGCGAAGCCGACCTCGGCGTGCGCTTCGCACGGGCGATTCGCGCGAAGTAGGGGCGCGTAGGCGATCGAGTTCCCAGCAGAGACCGCGCCGTCTGCCGACCCTTGTGGTTCGGCAAATGTTCGGTATCGTCCGCCCCATGGGGAAGCCCCGACTCGTCTCGGGGGGAGGGAATCGATGTGCCGGCACGCTGCTGCGTTGCGCGAGCGCGTACAGCTTTTCGACCGGACTCTTGTCCGTGCGGGAGCTCTGCGCACGCGCGGTGCGCGCGGACATCGTGCACGTCGGGCTCTGTGATTGGGGTGGGATCTACGGGGTGCCGGAGTTCGCGCTCGAGGCGGAGCGCTGCGGGTTGCACGCGATCTTCGGGGCCGAACTCGGGGCGGGGGCGGCGCGGGTGCTCCTGCTCGCGCGGGATGCGGCGGGCTTCCGTTCGCTGTGTCGCTTGGTGTCGGATTGGCGGGCTTCGGAGATCGAAGGGTTCGACGCGCTCGCGCAGCTCGTCGCGTCCGAACAAGAAGGGCTCTTCGTGCTCTGCGAGCAGGTGCGCTTCTTGGGAGCGCTTCGCGAGGTCATCGATCCCGAGCGTTTGCGCGTGGCGTTGCCACCGCTCGGCGTGGCGGAGACGTACGGGAATCACGGTGCGCGTTCGCCTGCGGGACGACGCGGTGATGGGCATCGTCGTGGGGGCGCGACACGGGGCAACAACGGCGGTCGTGATGGCGTTCGCGGTCACGGCATCGGCCACGGCCGCCCGTCGCGCTCCGACCCGGACGAGGACCCGGCGCAGCGCAAGGTGCCCGACCCCTTCCCTTGGCCGCAGCGTCGTGCGCTCCTCGAGAAAGCGCGCGCGTGGGGGCTGCGCGTCGTCGCGGCGCCGCCGGTCTACTACGGCAGCGCGGCCGATCGCGATGCGCATCGGCTCGCGGTCGCGTCCAAGAAGGGGCTGCTCTTCGATCGCGTGCGCGACGACGAACTCGCGCCGCCCGGTAGTCACGTGCTCACCAAGGACGAGCTCGAAGCGGGTTACGCCGACGTCCCTGAAGCGCTCGTCGAGGCCGAGGACGTCGCGCGGGCGTGCACGTTTTCGCTGCGCGAGCCGCGGCCGCTCGTGTTGCCGCACACGACGGGGGCCGAGCACGGGGATCCGCGGCGGGACTTCGAGATCCTGCGCGCGCGGGCCGAAGCGGGCTTGCAACGCCGTTACGGTCAGGATCGGAGTGCGGCTGCGCAGCGTCACTACGAGCGTGCGCGCGAGCGCCTCGCGCACGAACTCGGCATCGTCGACGAACTCGGGTTCTCGGGTTACTTCCTCGTCGTCGAAGAGATCGCTTCGCTCGCCAAGAGCGAGGGCATCCCGTGTCTCGGTCGCGGTTCGGCGGCCGACAGTCTGATCGCGCACTGTCTCGGGTTCACCGATTCGGATCCGCTGCGCTACGGGCTGTGCTTCGAACGCTTCCTCAACGTCGAGCGCTTTCGGCGTGGGGGAGAAGCGCTGCCCGACATCGACCTCGACTTTTGTTGGCGGCGGCGTGACGAGTTGCTCGAGCGCGTCGTCGAACGCTTCGGCAACGGGCGCGTCGCGCTGCTCTGCACGCATCCGACGCTCGGCTTTCGCGCGGCGTATCGCGAAGCGGCGCGCACGATGGGCATCCCGGTCGACGAAGTCGATCGCCGCGCGCGCGGCATCCCGCGCATCCTCCCGCCCGAAGTGCTCGAACGCGGTCGCCTCGGCGAGCCGTGTGCGTTGCCGGGTTTGTTGCAGCGCTTCCCCGAGTTCGCCGGTCGCTTGCGTCGTCTCGCGGGCGGCGAAGAAGAACGCTTGCGCGAGACGCGCATCTGGTGGGGAGCCTTCGCGCTCGCCGGCTTGCAACGCGGGCTCGGTCTGCACCCGGGCGGAACCGTGCTCTCCCCGGTCCCGCTGCGCGACCTCGCGCCGCTCGAGCGTTCGGCGAAGGGGCTGCCCGCGTTGCAGTGGGACAAGCACGTCGCGCCGCACATGGGGCTCGTCAAGATCGACCTGCTCGGCAATCGCGGGCTGTCGACGTTCGTCGATGCGCGGCGCGAGATCGTGCGGCTCGGCGGTGATCCGCGCGACATCGATGCCGAACTCCTCGGCCCGACGCCCGACGAGGACGACAAGGTCGCGACGATGCTGCGTCGCGGCAAGACGATCGGCGTGTGGCAGATCGAGTCGCCGGGGATGCGACGGCTCTTGACGCGCATGGATGCAACGACGCTCGAGGACACGATTCAGAGCGTCGCGCTGATCCGGCCTGGGCCGGCCGGGAGCGGGATGATGCACGCCTACATTCGGCGCAAGCGCGGCGACGAGGCGCTTCCCGAGATCCCGCCGCCACTCGATCGCCTGCTCGGGCCCGCGCAGGGCGTGATGCTCTACCAAGAGGATCTGATCCACGTGCTCGCCGAGCTCTGCGGACTCGAGTTGCCGGCTGCCGATCTCTTGCGGCGCGCGATCGGTGGTGGCAGCTATTACCACTACAACCGTCACGAGGCCGAGGCGAAGCCCGTCGACGCGCAGGACTTCTTCTTCGAACGCGCGACGCAGCGCGGGATCCCGGCGCGCATCGCGCAGGATTTCTGGGCGCAGATCGAGCGCTTCTCGCGCTTCTCGTTCAACAAGGCGCACTCGGTGACCTACGGCCGGCTCGCGTGGCGACTCGCGCGGATCAAGGCGCGTTGTCCGGCCGCGGTGCTCGCGGCGATCCTCGCCAACGACACCGGCTATTACGAAAAGCGCGTCTACGTCGAAGAGGCCAAGCGCTGTGGCGTGACCGTGCTCGCGCCGTGCATCCATCGCAGTGGGATGGAGTTCCGTTCCGAACGCATCGGCGCGGGTCGCGACGGGATCCGCGCGGGCTTTCGCGAAGTGCGCGACTTGCCGAGCGACTTCGTCGAACACTTCTTGCACGAGCGCGACGAGCGGGGACCGTACTTCTCGGTCGAAGAGTTCACACGCCGTGTCGAAGAACACGGCATGACGATCACGGAGCGCTGGGTCGAACACCTGATCCTCGTCGGTGCCTTCGACCTCCTCGAAGGCACGCGGCCCGAGAAGCTCTGGCGCTATCGCATCCACGCGGGACGCAAGCGTCGCATCGGTCCCGAAGAGTACGCCGCGCGGCGGCGGCCCGGTGCCGCGCTCTTCGCCGACGCGCTCCTCGAACGCGAACCGATCCTGCCCTGCCTCCCCGAGTTCGACGCCCGCGAGCGCGCCCGCCTCGAACAAGAACTCCTCGGCTTCACGACCGGCCTCCACGTGCTCGAGATGGACGACCTGCCGGATGACTTCGACTCACAGGACTGCATCCCGCTCGCCGACCTACCGGCACGCGTCGGTCAAGACGTCCGCATCCTCGGCTTCCTCGCCGCGCAGCGCCGCACGCGCACGAAGAACGGGCGCCTGATGTGCTTCCTCACGCTCGAGGACCGCGACGGGATCGCGGAGGTCGTGCTCTTCCCGGATGCGTACGAGCGCTTCGGCCACGAGCTCGCGGGGCAAGACCGTTACGTCGTCCGCGGCCGCGTGGTGCAAGAGGACGGCGCGCTGACGGTGACGGCGGCGAGTGTCGCGCGGGTGGAGTGACGAGCGCGGCAAGTGTGCTCTGCGGCAATCGTATGGCTACATCACGAGGTCGATACCGCCGAGCGGATAGGCTCGTCAGTGTTGCATACGCGTTTGACAAACGCGAAGCGATGCCATGTCCTCCGGGGATGTTCGGCGGTGACGACGTGATGTAGGCTCACGACTTCCCCCTAAGTGGCTCGTCTGCTCGATGCAGGAGGTGTTCATGAGCCAAACTCACTCACTCACTCACTCATGCGGCGCTGCTGAGCTTCTTGCTCGCGAGCGCTGATCGTGTTGCAGCACAGAGCCCCTTGCCAGGATCTTGGGAGCCGGCGTTCCAGACTCCAGGCTACGCGTGTCCGACACTGCCGCCCAACCATGAATGGGCGAGCTTCCCGCCGCCGTGCAACTTCCAACCGCCTGGCGTCTTCTTCAATGCTGTGCACATGGTCTTGATCCCTCAGGGACCAGATCGCGGCAAGATCATGATGTGGGATTGGCAGCCGCAAACGACGGCGCCGTACCGGCAACGCTGGGTGATCATGGATCCCGCGCTGCCGACTTCGCATCCCGACAAGTTCGAGCTATTCTTGTTCTCTCTGCCGCCAACCGCTCCCCAAGGAGAGCAGATGTGCTCCGGGCACGCATGGACGTCAAGTGGCGACCTCCTGGTCGCGGGTGGCAACTGGTACGACCCAGCGAACTATCACGTCTACGGCAACAAGATCGTCTATATCTACCAGAGCGTGCTGCGCACATGGCTATCGAGGCGAGCGCTGGCTCACGATCGTTGGTATCCGTCTGTCACTACACTTGGTGACGGTCGTATGGCGATCACCGGCGGAATTCGCGATTCGGGTACTCTGACGAGCTCTGGTGTGTCAGATCCGAAGGATCATACCTACGAGATCTATGACCCAACGTTGAACTCGTATCAGCTGAATTCAGTAGCGAGATATGGCTCCACGCAGCTTTTCTACGGGCCAGGTCTCAACGGCGACATGGGAAGTAAGCTGGGCGAATACCCCCGCAGCCACGTGATCGCCGAAGGCAATCCATCAGCATCACCAAGCTACGGATACGTCTTCGTCTCGCACCAATTCAAGAGCCACGGCACGAACACTGGCGACCGTTCCGCCAAGGTCGACATTGAGATCAATCCAGAAACGTGGACTTCTCCGGCAACTTGGTCGACGTCTTCGGCATACAGCGGAACCGGGTTTCGACGCAACAAAGGGGCATCCACGTTGTGGCCGAACCTAGGGGTGAGCCTGATTGCCGAGAACACGGTCGTACGACTTGGCGGTACTTTGCAGTCTATCGCAACGCCGTCGAACGAAGTCGTCACGGCGAGCGTCGAAGCTTGCCTCGCGAGCGGCGGCGGCAGTGCTTGGACTGCGTTACCGAGCCTCAACAATGCACGTCAATGGCCGGATCTCGTATTGCTTGCAGATGGATCCCTCTTCGTCGTTGGCGGCGCATCGAACATTCAACAGTTCCCGCCGAATCCGAACGATCCGACGCCAGTGATGGCATCGGAGATCCTCGTTCCGGGGAACTCCGTCTGGAACGTGCAGCCAAACATGTACTCCTCGAGGCTCTATCACTCCACCGCACTCTTGTTGCCAAGCGCCAAAGTCATGACGGGTGGCGGCGAGTTCGGCTGGCTGTGGGCGTGAAATCCGGGAGGCCGGATCGCGGACTTCCAAGTATTTGTTCCACCCTATCTCGAAGTGGCACAACCGCGGCTCACGATCACGCAAGTTCCGACGGGCCCCATTGCCTTCTCCAAGACCGGGCAGCAGTTCTCACCGTTCCGAGTGTATTACACGACGCCGGACGGGTCGTTGCCGGATCGCGTCGTGCTCACGGCTCCGGGATCGGTGACGCATCATTTCGACACGCAGCAGCGTTACGTCGAACTCGTCGTCCAGGGAACGGGGCAAGACGCGACTGGTGATTACGTGGAAGTGTATCCGCCGCTTCGCACGGGCGACAATGGAACGCCGATCGGCAGTCACGCGGTCCCTGGCTACTACATGATCTTCTTGTTGACGAACTCACAGAGCACAACGACGCCGAGTTCTTGCCTGGGTATTCCCTCGGAGGCCGCATGGATTCGACTCGGATGACGCTTCACGTGCTTCGGGCTTGCGTTACGGCATGCGCGTTCGTCGCCGCATTCTCGATCGAGCCAAGAGCTCAAGTGCAAGTCTGGGAGAACGTCGGTGTTCCTCTCGATGTCCGATTGGGTTTTCGAACCTGTGTTGTCGGTGACATCGACAGCGACGGTGTCGCCGACGTCCTGCACACGGTCGAGGCCAGAACCGGCCCGGATGCCAACCAGTTGCGTTGGTATTCCGGCGCGACTGGCAAGCTGATTCGCGTCGTGCCTCCGTTGGGTCAGCGACAGCAGGGAGCGTATTGGCAATCGTTGTCGCCTGCAGGTGACCACAATGGCGATGGATATCCCGACTTCGTCGCGTATGCGTACAGCGGCTACACATTCGGTACTCGTGTCGTCGTCGTGAGCGGCAAGGACGACTCCTTTCTGTGGTGGGTGTCGCCCAAGGATCCACGCGACACGAAGGGATTCGGCGAGTCTTTGCTCGGAAACGTCGATCTCGATGGCGACAAGCGACCGGATGTCGTCGTGATCGAAACGCTGACGCAGCCCGAGCCGACCGTCACGGCATATCGGAACGACGGATCGGTGCTTTGGTCAGTTACCGGCGACGCGACGTTCGCTCCTGGTGCGTTTCGAGTCGACGAACAGATCGACTCGATGGGCGACATCGACAACGACGGGTGTGACGACCTGGTCATCGGCGGCGGTAAGCCCGGCGTCGGTGGCGGCGCCGTGTTGGTTTCTGGCAAGACGGGCAAGTTCTTGCTCTCAGTAGGAGATCCTCGTAATCGCGACAACCTCGGTGCAACTGTCGAAGGGATGGGGGACATCGATGGCGACGGGTACAAGGACTTCGCGGCCGGCGGAGGTGCCGTGTTCAGCACGGGCGTCGTCTATGCCTTCTCGGGCAAGGATGGGCACGTCATTCACGAGTGGCGTCCGGACCGTCCAATGACCTTCTCGAGCGACTTCTCGACTCATATGGAGAGCGGTTTCGATGCCGACCTCGACGGCGTCCAGGATCTTGCGATTGGATCGCGTGGTCACTCCGAGATCACGATTCGCTCGGGGCGCACGGGGGATCTGTTGTACCGTCTCGGACCAACGCGACTGGACGAACATTTCGGTTCGGTCTTCGCTGTGATGCCGGCAGATACATCGAGTCGTTCCCCGTCGCTCATCGAAGCCAACTTCAATCACAGCTACTGGGCGATCGGAAAGGACAGTGGGCCGCGTGGCCGTCTCGCGCGTACCTTGCTCGTTCCTCCACACGTGCGCACCTTGGATCATCCGTGCAAAGGGTCGCTCACCGAAGCACCGGTGCTTGGCGTAAGCGAAGTGCGGGACCTCGGCCTGCGGGTCGGTGTCGCGCACACGGCACCCGGCTCGGTGGCGATCCTGTGCCTTGGCACGTCGACGAGCGCCTGGCTCGGTCGCACGCTGCCGCACTCACTCGATGCCGTTGGCGCTCGCGGTTGTAGGCTGTTGACGTCGATCGAGCATGCCGATGCGATCCTGACCGGAGGAGTCGGCGCGAACGCCGGCTATGGCTCGCTCGTCGTTCCACTCCGCGCGCCCGCGCTACTCGATGTCGAGATACACGCTCAGTGGATCGTACTGGATGGAAGCCTGCGCCCAGGCGCAGCGAGCAACGGCCTGAGCTTTCGTCTACGCCCGCCGCTCGCACAGCAGGTGTATCACATTCCGCCGGGTGGATAGGTCTGCGCAGAGGCGCAGGATTTCTGGGCGCAGATCGAGCGCTTCTCGCGCTTCTCGTTCAACAAGGCGCACTCGGTGACCTACGGCCGTCTCGCGTGGCGACTCGCGCGGATCAAGGCGCGTTGTCCGGCCGCGGTGCTCGCGGCGATCCTCGCCAACGACACCGGTTATTACGAAAAGCGCGTCTACGTCGAAGAGGCCAAGCGCTGTGGCGTGACCGTGCTCGCGCCGTGCATCCATCGCAGTGGGATGGAGTTCCGGTCCGAACGCATCGGCGCGGGTCGCGACGGGATCCGCGCGGGCTTTCGCGAAGTGCGCGACTTGCCGAGCGACTTCGTCGAACACTTCCTGCACGAGCGCGACGAGCGGGGGCCGTACTTCTCGGTCGAAGAGTTCACACGCCGTGTCGAAGAACACGGCATGACGATCACCGAGCGCTGGGTCGAGCACCTGATCCTCGTCGGCGCCTTCGACCTCCTCGAAGGCACGCGTCCCGAGAAGCTCTGGCGCTATCGCATCCACGCGGGACGCAAGCGTCGCATCGGTCCCGAAGAGTACGCAGCGCGGCGGCGGCCCGGTGCCGCGCTCTTCGCCGACGCGCTCCTCGAACGCGAACCGATCCTGCCCTGCCTCCCCGAGTTCGACGCTCGCGAACGCGCCCGCCTCGAACAAGAACTCCTCGGCTTCACGACCGGCCTCCACGTGCTCGAGATGGACGACCTGCCGGACGACTTCGACTCGCAGGACTGCATTCCGCTCGCCGACCTACCGGCGCGCGTCGGTCAAGACGTCCGCATCCTCGGCTTCCTCGCCGCCCAACGTCGCACGCGCACGAAGAACGGGCGCCTGATGTGCTTCCTCACGCTCGAGGATCGCGACGGCATCGCGGAGGTCGTGCTCTTCCCGGATGCGTACGAGCGCTTCGGCCACGAGCTCGCGGGGCAAGACCGCTACGTCGTCCGCGGCCGCGTGGTGCAAGAGGACGGCGCGCTGACGGTGACGGCGGCGAGTGTCGCGCGGGTGGAGTGAGGCAAAGGTGCGTAAAACGTGCCAGGGTCGTTTCACGCTACTTTCGCGCGTGAAACGTGCCAGGGTCGTTTCACGCTAGTTTCCGGCGTGAAACGTGCCAGGGTCAAGATTCCGTACTACGAGCGGACATCCATGCACCGGCGTTGTCGTTACCAGAACGACGGGATCGAGCCGACGACGTTCGTCAATCGAAGATCAAACGCCGGACTCACCTCGACGCCTTGTGTGAAGAGTGGAACCCGCAACAAATCCGGGTCCGTTCCGGTCGGGATCGTGAAGCTCGCGACGCCCTGTGCGTTCGTCGTCGTCGCGCGAGTGAACAAGACCGTCGCGATGTCGACATAGAGCGTTCCGAACGTGATGTCGATCGGTTGGATACCATGGGAAATGAGCACGATTGCTGCATGCTGAGGCTGCCCATGGAGATCGAGTGTCGCGTCAGCACCGAGTCGAAAGGGTGCTCTCATCGTCAGGTAGGGTGCAAATGGTTTGCTTTCGAACGAGACGCGCGATGAGGCGTCTGTCGAGATCACTGCGCCGATCCGGCTCCCGCCGCCACCGATTACCTGCACACCGCCGACGACGAGTCGAGAGTTCTGCACGCAACGGATTCCGGCGCCGCCAGTTGAGGAGTAACCAGTTCCCCCAATGATCGTGTAGGCGCTGTCACCACGCACTCGAGCATCAGACTCTGTGAGACTCATGCCTGGACCACCGTTGCCATAAAATCCGCATTCGAACCCACAGTAGTAATAAACGCCCGTGCCACCGACAATTTTCGACGCGGTGATTTCGACTCGTGGGCACTTGTAGATTGATAGGCCGATGCCGCCATTAATTGTCCAACTGCTTAGACCCGCGCCAGGACCTCCACGGATCTCGCACGCATCAATCGTGACGAGAGCGGCGTTTGAGATGTATAGCCCTGTGTTCGGTGGGGCCAAACCATAACCATAGAGTGCAACGCCGGCGAACGAACAATCGCGAAGTGAGACATTGCCCGTCAACTCGATAGACACTCCAGCGAACCGGAATTGCACACGCGTCACGACAATGTTGCCACTTCCCCTTATGTACGTCGCATCAGGGATCGGGAACGTAAAGTTGCTGATCCCGAGCCTCAAGTTGGAAATCTTCGAGGTTTTTCCGTCGGGATGCTTCGACCATTGAACAGTGTCGAGGAGCGGCGCTGGGCTGCCGCCTTGCAACCAAAGCGACTTGCCTTCAATCTTAACGTGTTCGGTGTAGGTGCCGGTGCTGATCAAGATCCAGTCACCGTCCACGGCAGCATCCACCGCCGCTTGCACGTTCGTGTGCGACCCTCCTCCGTTCGCGTCCACGACGAAGACGTGTTGCGCGCGCAGGGGCGATGCGTTGAGCGCGACGAAACCGAGCACAAGTGAGAATGCCGACGAGGGGATGGGTTTCATGCCCGACAGGATACTCGCGTTCCTTCCAAACGAGCAAACCGTTGCGCCTTGCCGAACTATCGTCGACCGGTGGCATGCGCTGGTCTTGGTCCACTGCGACTCCGCACGCTGGAACAGCATGCGCCGGTGGCTTCCATCGGATGCCTCATGCATACCAAGCCGAAGACGCGCTGCAGATTGCAGGTCGCGGTGCCCTCGAGGGAGCCCAGAATGGTCGGCGAAATCACCGGACGCCTGGACCGACACGACGACGGTCGATCACACGAACAAACGTACGGCGCTCATGCCGGCTCCAGAGGTCGCAAGGCGATCCTTACCAGAAGGACGGGATCGAGCCGACGACGTTGGTCAAGCGCAGGTGGAACGTCGGGCTCACTTCGATGCCTTGCGTGAAGAGTGGCACGCGCAACAAGTCCGGGTCCGTTCCGGTCGGGATCGTGAAGCTCGCGACGCCCTGTGTGTTCGTCGTCGTCGCGCGTGTGAACAAGACCGTTGCGAGGTCGACGTAGAGCGTGCCGAACTCGATCTCCACGGGATGGAGAGCGTGGGAGATCAACACGACGGCTGCGTGCTGCGGCTGCCCATGGAGATCGAGTCGTGCATTGGCGCCAAGTCGAAACGGAGCCGTGATCGTCAGGTACGGTGAATACGGTTCGCTTTCAAACCATACACTCGATGAGTCGTCGGTCGTGAATGTTGCGCTCACGGGTCGACCGTCTCCGCCGCTGACTGCGACTCCGCAAACAATGACTCGAGAGTTTTGTTCGCAATCAATGCCAGAGCCTCCCCATGCTTCCCACCACTTCCAATACGTGTTACGACCGCCGGGCCCGCCATAAATGGTATACTCCGGGCCACCACGAATCCGGACGGTGGAGTTCGAGACAAACAAGCCTGGCCCTCCCCACCCATAGCTCCAACCTGCGTCGAACCAAAAGAACGCGCCGCCCGCGCCGCCACGGACGGTAGTACCGGTAATCTCGACGCGTTTGCAACTGCGAATCGACAGACCTGCACTACCGTACACCGACTGTCGACCATTCCTGCCTCGGCCGTCTTCTCCGAGAATCACACAGTCCTCAACTGACGCGAAAGCAGCGTTCGAGATGCTGAGTCCCGAGTAGCCGATCCCCGAGATGCTGAGGTCCTGCTTTTCGAACGAGCAGTCTCGTAGCGAG
>JACKHW010000011.1 GCA_020638795.1 Planctomycetota bacterium
CGGAGGTGCATCGGGAAGCGGAGGTGCATCCGGAACTGCGTGCGGAAGCGGCGACCGACTCGGGAGTCGCACGAGGAAGCGCGTGCCGACGGCTGGCTGGCTTTCGATGCGGATCTCACCGCCGTGATCTTCGACGAAGCGCTTCGTGATCGCGAGGCCGAGTCCGCTTCCGCCCGGTTTGGTCGACCAATAGGGTTCGTAACAGCGCGCGATCGTCTCTTCGCTCATGCCGGGGCCGTTGTCGGTCACGCTCAGGACGTGCACGGAAGGACCGTCACCGACGTCGATCGACGTGCCGACGATGAGTTCGCGTGCGTGATCCACCTCGAGCAGTGCCTGCTCGGCGTTACGCACGAGATTGAGGAGCACTTGATGCACGAGCCTCGGGTCGGCTTCGAGGTCCGCGAGCCCCTCGGTGAGGAGGAGTCGGAGCGCGATACCCTCCTTCTCGAGTTCGGGAGCAACGAGATCGGTGACGTTCCGGACGAGTTGGTTGAGCGAGAGGCTCTCGATCTTGGGCTGGGGAGCCCGCACGTAGGACAAGAAGCCTTCGAGGATGCCGTGCAAGCGATCGACTTCTCCTCGCACACGGCGAGTGCGTGTCAGGAAGCGCTTCTCTCGGGCATTCGCCGGTTCCTGAAGCTCTTCTTCCATCAACCGCAGGTTGAGCGCGATCGTCGACAGCGGGTTCTTGATCTCGTGCGCGAAGGCGCCGACCAAGCGCGCGAGCCGTTCGAACGGACGCGGACCGGACGCCCCCCCTGCATCCGCGTGCTCCTCCATGCCTTCGTGTTGGTGACCCACCGAATTCGTATCCTTGCACGCTCGGCCGCCGGTCGCCGCCCGCTGCGCACGGACACGCTATCGAAACCGGCTCGCACGAAAAAGCACCGGGACGACGAACAGTTGTGCTCGACTCGCACGAACCGGGCCGCGATGCTCTCGCTCCATGAGTCGTCCCGCGCAACGCCTAGGAGCCGACGATCGCGACGCGAGCATTACCGAGTGCTTGTCGCTCCTCGCACAGGGCGAACTCTTGGCTCTGCCGACCGAAACGGTCTATGGAATCGGTGGTCGCGTCGATCGTCCGGCCGCTGTCGCGATGTTGCAGAAGCTCAAGGGGAAGCGCCCGTTCAGCCTGCACATCGGAAGCGTCGACGATGTCTTCTTGTGGGGCCGCGCGACGCCGCAGGCCAAACGACTCGCTCGCGCCTACTTGCCCGGGCCGCTGACGCTCGTCCTCGAAGCGACCGAACGCGCACGACCGTACGCGGCAGCGGACGGCACGATCGGAATCCGCGTCGTGGCCGAGCCGTTCTGTGCCGAACTCCTGCGGCGTTGCGAAGCGCCGCTCTTCCTCAGCAGCGCGAACCAACCCAATCAACGAGCCGCGACGGACGCCGATGCGGCATTCGCGGCAGTCGGCGATCTGGCCGCGGCGGTCGTCGATGCGGGGCCCTCGGCCCTCTCACAGGCCTCGAGTGTCGTGCGTGTCCATTTGGATGGGCGCGTAGACGTGTTGCGGGAGGCCGCTCTCGAGCGCGATGCGATCCTCGCGCGCGCTGCGACGCTCGCGCTGTTCGTGTGCTCGGGCAACACTTGCCGCTCACCGATGGCCGAGGCTCTTGCCCGCGACGCATGGGCATCGAGCCTCGGGATCACGGCGCCGCAGCTCTCCGAACACGGCCTCCTCGTCGCATCCGCCGGAACGAGCGCGATGCCAGGCCTGCCCGCTTCGGATGCCGCCGTCGTCGCGATGGCCGAGATCGGTCTCGACATCAGTGGCCACAGGTCACGCGTGCTCGAGCCCGCGCTCGCCGCGCGCGCTTCGCGGATCTGGTGCATGAGCGAGAATCACCGGGCACGCGTGCTCGACCTTCTCGCGATGGTCGGCGGTCCACTCGACGACGACGCGCTCGAACCCGAACTGCTCGCGGGCGAGCGCGACATCCTCGACCCTTACGGCGGCCCGATCGAAACCTATCGCGCGACGAGAGACGACATCGCGTCTTCGATCCCACGAGACTTCCCGCGTTGATCCTCCATCGCGGGGACGACTTCGTCGTCGTCGAGAAGCCGGCCGGGATCTTCGTGCACAAGACGCAGCTCGATGCCACCAAGCCCGATCTCTTGACGCGGCTCGCGAAGGACTTCGGTCACCCGTTGCACGCCGTGCATCGCCTCGACCGATCGGTATCGGGACTGCTCGTCCTCGCGTTCGACGCGGCCGCGACGAAGCGCCTGCAAGCCGCGATGCAGGATCCGTCCGCGATCAAGGAATACGTAGCACTCGTTCGCGGTCGCTGCGCGAACGAGTTCGTTTGTACAGATCCGCTCAAGGGCCCCGACGGCAAGCTGCGCGAAGCGCGCACCGAGTACCGCTGTCTGCGGCGCTTTCCGTGGTGCAGCCTCGTCGCGATCCGCATACGAACTGGACGCCGCCACCAGATCCGCAGGCACTGCGATCGCGTGCAGCATCACATCCTCGGCGATACGACCCACGGGAAGAGTCGACTCAACGCGCTCTATCGGGAACGCTACGGCCTGCATCGGATCTACCTGCATGCACGGCGGCTATCGCTGCCGAGCGAAGGCCTCGATCTGCGTTCGCGCATGCCGCAACGGCTCGCCGAGGTCGCGGTCGCTCTCGATGTGGATGCACGCACCGTGCGCGCAAACGAGGCGAGTTCTTGAACACGCTGCTAAGAGTTCTCCGCCGTGATATCGAGTTCGGCAACGATCTCGGTGAGTCGCCGCTCGAGTTGGGCGACTCGACGACGCACCTCCGACATCCGAGCCGTCTCCGCTTGTCCGCGCAGAACCTCCGTCTTGCGACGCGCAGGTGTTCCCCAATAGAGACCCGGTTCGGTGATGTTGCCGATCACGCCGGCTTGCGCGCCGATCACGACGTCATCGACGATACGGAGGTGCCCTGCCACACCGACCTGTCCGCCGAGCATGCATCGCGCGCCGACGTGCGTGCTTCCCGCGAGGCCGACCTGCGCCGCGAGTGCCGTGTGATCGCCGACGACACAGTTGTGCGCGACCATGACGAGGTTGTCGATACGCACGCCCTTGCCGATGCGCGTGGGCGAAAGCGTACCTCCGTCGATCGTCGTGTTGGCGCCGATCTCACAGTCGTCCCCGATCACGAGCCCGCCGATCTGTGGAATGCGAACGTAGCGCTCGCCTTCTTTCGCATTGCCGAAGCCGTCCGAACCGAGCACCGCGCCCGAGTGCACGCGCACACGATCACCGATGCGGCAGCCGCCGTAGATCGTGACGCGCGGGTGAAGAACGACGTTGCGCCCGATCCGCGAACCGGCGCCAATGTGCACGCCATGCATGAGGACGCTTCCGCTGCCGATGCGACACCCCTCTTCGAGCACGACTTGAGGTCCGATCGACACCGGATCCTCGATGCGAGCTTCAGGATGGACGATCGCCGTCGCGTCCCGATATGGCTCGGTCGCGACCGGAAGCGGATGGAAGACCTGCGCCACCTTCGCATAGGCGAGGTACGGATCCTTGACGACGACCCAAGCCTTGTCCTCGACACCATCGTGCGGCAACCGTCCGACGAGGAGTGCCGGCACGTGGGTCATCAGCGCGAGCGTGGCGGGGATGCTCGCGACCACGAACGCGATACAACCGGCCGCGGTGTCTTCGTCGGCATCGAGCGCACACACGCCGCGAATACGGTCATCGGCATCTCCAACGAGCTCACCACCGACCAGATCGGCGACCTCGCGCAGGGTCATCTCCATGGGTGAGGAGTCTAGCAGCGTGTTTCAGAGTCGGGCACGCGCCGAGTGCGTGATTTCACCGTCTCGGTGGCTCCCGAAAACGCAGGCGAATCGTCGATTCGCCACTGGCCCGGATACGTCGTGAACGCCTGTCCTACTGCTTCTCGTAGGCTCCGATATCGTAAGCGGCCCCCTGCGGTCGTGCGATTCCGAGGATGTCCGTCGTCGGTCCGAGCGTGTCCGCGGTATCGATCGCCGAGCTCCCGGTCAGCAGCTGCAAGCCGTCATCCGAAGTGAGGTAGCGGTCGTCCGGTCCGTTCGGGTCGGCCAGGAGCGAGAAGAGAGGATCCGCCGTCACACAATCGCGATAGTTGACTCCGGCACCGCCGACGCTGGAGGCGACCACGACACAATGATCGAACGTCGTCGTGCCGTCCGAGTAGATGTCGGGGTTCGCGGTCGACGCGGTGTTGTTCCAGAAGATCGAGTTGTCGATGCGAATGGCGGAGTTGAGCGTGCGATACCAGCCGCCGCCCGTGGCGGCCGCGTTGGACACGATCGTCGACGCGATGACGACGACGCCGGAACCTTGGTCGAGGATTCCACCGCCGTTACCCGTCACGACGTTGCCGGCGATGACCGTGTTTTCGATGGTCGTCTCTCCTCCGAGGCGACAGTCGAGTCCACCGCCGCCGGCTGCCTGATTGTCGGCGATGACACAGGCACGCATCGTCAACGTACCAGCGAACGTCGACTGGTCGGCGACACGGACCCCGCCACCGAACGTGTTCGCCCGATTGCCCACGAACACGCATCGCTCGGCGACGATCGTCGCGCCCCCGACGCTCAGTCCACCACCGTAGTCCGCGAGGTTCGTCGTGCACGTGACGTCCGACAACGTGCCGGTTGCCGCCATCATCGCGACGATGCCGCCACCGATACCGGAGGCGTCGTAGGCGTGGACGACGTGCACGCCATCGAGCACGTTGCCGCTGCCCCCGATGCGCACGACGTGCATCGCGTTGTCACTAGTGTTCGTGAACCCGACGCTGTCCGCGTTGATGTCCCCCGACAGAACGGTCTTCTGAGACACGATGTCCCGCTGGGAACGCAGTGCTTCGCTGCCCGCGAACCCTCCGTACACGTGGTCCCCGACCATGGAGAAGTAGTCCGATACGGCAGTGCCGGGCGTGTAGGTCCCGGCCGCGACCCAGATGTCGTTCGAGGAGGTCGCCGCGGCGAGGGCAGCTTGGAGCGTCGTGTAGGCATCACTCCAACTCGAGCCGTCGTTCGCACCCGTCGCCGACGCATCGACGAAGACCACGCTCGTCGAATCCAGCGTGAAGGTCTTCGTTGCCGACGCATTGCTGCCGATCGTCACGCGCACCTCGCTGGTCGCAGCCAGCCCGCTCGGCACTTCGACCGTCAGAGCCGTCGCCGTTGCTTGGAGCACGACCGCCGAAGTTGCATCGAACGTGACGATGTTGGACGCAGGCGTCGTCGAGAATCCGACGCCGAGGAGCGTGATCGTTCCACCCACCACACCCGAACTCGGAGAGAGAGACGCCAAGATCGGTTGATGGGTCGTTTGGATCGAGTACGCGCGACTGTCCGTTCCGAAGCCGTTGGCGGCGGTGACGGTGAAGCTCGCCGTCTCGAGTCCTGTCGCGATACCGGCGACGATCCCCGTCGTTCCGTCGAGCGTGAGTCCCGCTGGCAAACTCCCCGATGAGATCGCCCAAGTGATCGGCGTCGTACCCGTCGCCGTGATCCCCTGCACGTACGGCAACCCGATGCTCGCGTCGGGGAACACCGATGGCGCCGTGATCGTCGGTCCGGTCGGTGTCGCCAACACGTCGAGGGTGTAGGCGCGTGTGTCGCTACCGATCGCGTTCGTGGCCGCGATCGTGAACGTCGCCGTTCCATGTCCTGTTGGCGAACCGGAAAGTACCCCGGTCGCGCCGACGAGTGTCAGCCCCGCCGGCAACGAGCCCGTGACTACGGCGTACGAGATCGGGGACGATCCCGTTGCGGTGACCGTGCGCGTGTAGGGCTGTCCGACCGTTGCGTCCGGAAGCGGCGAGGCTGGTCCCGTGATCGAAGGAAGCTCGAAGACGTCGATCGTGCGCGTGACCGTGACGCTGCCAACGGGGTTCGTCGCCGTGACCGAGAAGGTCGACGCCGACTCCGCTGTCGGCGTGCCCGAGATGCGGCCGTCCTGTCCCATCGTGAGCCCCGGTGGGAGCGCGCCGCTCGACACGAGGATGACGACCGGTGCAGTACCCGTGACTTCGATCGTGACGTCGTACGCATTCCCGACAACGCCGTCGGTAAGGGCGGCAGAACCGCCGAACTCCGGCGCGCGCAAGCCATCGACGGCACCACTGCACGCCGCGAGGCACACACCCAGCAGCGGGATGACGAGACGGCTGCACTTCATCGAAGGGAGATCGACGAAGATCGAGACGATCCCGAAGCGAGGAGCGATCCTCGCCTTGGGACGGGAGCGTCGTCGACTCGTTCGCCGCGCGTCAGCGCCCGGAGAATCGCTGCGTGAGTACGGCTGCGCGCCGCAGCCGATCGGCTTCCGCCCTTGGCTCGATCGCCTCGTCGCCTTCGAGCCCATAACGTCGAACTACCTCTTGCCATGCGATCTTGGATACCGCCGGGTCCGAGGCGCGCTTCCATGCGTCCAGAGCCGCATCGTCGTCGCGCCACCACTGTGGCTTCGGGCGCCGCTTCGGAACACGGCGAGCCAAGAGTGGCAAGCGACGCGCGGGATCGACGCGCACCCAACGCTCGAGTCGCGCGAGGAGGCGCGTCTCGAAGAGCGGCACGACGCGTTCGGCGAGTTCGAGGCTGAGGTCGGATTCGGCGAGCCGGAAGCGCGCCTCGATCGGGCGGTGGCGCAAGAAGTCCTCGGCCCACGTCTCGCCGCGCTCCAACGCGGACGCGAGGCGACGCGGGTCCGGTACTGCGTGATCGACGGCTTCGTCGCTTCCCATTGCGGAGAACGCTGGCTCGAGTCGCGCATCCTCGAAGAGACACGCGAAGCCGCGATCCCTGCGCGCGACGACCGACGGCAGCGACCTCACGTCGATACCGAGTGCGCGTAGTCGCTCGATCCGCGCGATCGCGGCTTCGACACGACCCGTCTGCGATTCGCATGCAACGAGACCGGCATCTCTCAGCGCGTTGGCGCCGCCATCTTCGATCGCACGTCCGAACGCCGACGCAGCGGTGCCGAAAGCGCCTTTGGCGAGTGCGACCAATCCTTCGCGATCCGCAATGGCGGCGCGGATGCGGGCGGCCTCGCGATCAAGCAGCAACGAATCGGGCACGAGGCGCATCGCGTCGCGAATGCGCGCGACCGCGACATCGAGTTGTCCTGGCTCGAGCACTGAGCGCGCGAGGGCGACGCGAGCCTGCATGCGCGCTTGGCACGCGATTTCGAGCGTGTCGCGTGCCTCTCCCATCGAAGCAGCGAAGCGTTCGAGCGTCGCCGGCAACCACCCGAGAACCTCGACTCCGGGCGCGAACGCGCGCCGTTCGAGGAACGGACGATCATCGACGACACGCTCACGCGCCGAACGCAGAACGGCGTCGACGGCGCTACGTGGCAATTCCGCGAGGCTCCAGTCCACCTCGCTCACGGTGCCGCAGATCCAAGAATCGAGATCGCTCGCGGGCGGAAGCTGCTTGGTCGTCAGTGGGCGCTTGCCGCCGACAATCAACGTACTCTCGTCGAAGAGCCAGCAGCGAACCTCGCCGAACACGTCGCAGAAGCTCGCGAGCAGTGCCGCGAACGCCTCGGGGTCGAGTGCGTGCGTCGGCAACCACTGCACGCAGACGCCATCCTCACGCAGTGCGCGGAACACCGCGCGATAGAACTCGACACTGTAGAGATGCACGCTTCCCGGAGCTTGCGGAAGCAGTGGCTCGAGTGTCAGTGCGGCCAGGCTTTCGGGCGCGGCGCGTTCGACGAAGTGCCGGCCATCGGTGACGTGCACGCGCGCCGACTTCGACCATGCTTCGTGCTGCGTCACGAACGCATCCGAAACGCGCAACACCGCTGGCGAGATCTCGACGATGTCGACCGTCGCGCCCGCCGATGCCCGCGCGAGCGTTGCCGCCGTGGTTCCGGTGCCGAGGCAGATCACGACGCGATCGCCGCGTTCACCTGCAAAGCGCTCCGCGAGCAGCCCGAGCGCCCGCATGTAACCACTGCGGTCGCCACCTGCTGCCGAAAACTCGTCGGTGTAGAGCACGAGTTCGCTGCGTGCGAGATCGAGGGCCACACTCGCGGTCGTGATGCGATCGCTCTCCTGACGAAGCACGCGCTTGGTCGACGTATCGAAGTTGCGCGCTCCGACGAGTGCCGGTCGCATCGCCAAGGGTAGGGTCGCCAGCGGCAATGCACAGAACGCCGCGATCGCCAACGTGCGCTGCACGGTGCGCGAAAGGGATTCGAGACGACGGCCATGTGCGAGGATGCCGAAGAGCGCCAGCGGCAAGATCGCGAGGGCGGGCAAGGCAACGAGAGCACCGGGCACGACGTACACGAAGGGAAGCACCAGCGCTCCGCCGAGTGCGCCGACCGAGAACACGAAGAACGCGCGCCCGGCATCGCGCCCCGACACGCGGCCATCGTGCGCGCTGCGTGCGGCGTGCTCGAGTTCGAGCGGCAGGATCATGCCGAGCGGCACCGCTGCCGGCAGCAGCAGGACGCATGGCGCCACACTCGCGGCGAGCAAGCGGCTCGAGTACGTCGAGAGCACGAGATCGGCGAGCCACGGGATCGCGAGTTCGGTAGCCGTAATCGATACCACGACACCGAGGGTCGCGATCGCCGCGATAGCGCGTCCTGCCAAGCCACGCCGCCGCAGCGACGGGAGGTCGACCAGCGCGCTTCCGATCGCGAGTCCGCAGAGCACACCGACGAGCGAACCGACGATCGTCGGCAAGAACGATCCGAGCGCGAACACGAGTCGCCGCGGCATCCACAGCTCGAGACCGAGCACAGCGAACCCGGAGCACGCGATCGCGATGCGCGCGGCCATGGAGGCCGAGGTCGTCGTGGCCATGCCATCCGTGAACGCCGATCCTCGATCGACACCGCGGCCCTGCAGGAAGCACGCGCCCGCGACGATCGCGTAGGCCCCCGCCGCGATCAGTGCCGAGAGTCGATTCCCGAACTCGGGAACGACATAGCCGGCACCCACGATCGCCGCGGCGACCGACCCGAGGAGGTTGGCCGCTTGGACGATCCCGACGCCCGCGCCGCCGCCGGCCGCGTTGCTGCCATTCGCCCGGCTGCCGTGCGGTGGTGCGGCCGTGAACCAGGGGAAGAGCAACGGAAACGCACCGCCCATCGGCACCGAAACGACGAACGGCACGAGGATCGCGAGCAGCGTTCCGGGGATGCCGCCAAGGGACCCGAAGCTCCCGAGTGCCGTGTCGAGCACCACGATGAGCACCGCGACGAGGCCCCACAACGTCGCGGCACCTCGCATCGGCGCGTGAGCGAACCGACGCGGGAGCCACAGCCCCCCGAGGCCGAGCCCCAGAAGAAATGCCGCGAACACGATCGCCTGCGACGTGCTGCCATAGCCGACGACGAGCGCGGTTCGGCGGAGGCAGACGACTTCGAAGAGCAGGCCCCCCGCACCGGACACGAGCGCGAGCAGTGCCGCGAGCACGACGCGGCGCGATGGTGCGAGGCGGCCTTCGGTCGCCGTGTTCACGGTCGCTACACCCTCTCCGGTCGAGCCCATCGATCTGAAGATAGCGAAGAGGTTCGAAGTTCCTTACTCGGCTCGCACGCGCAATCCTTTGCTTTCGCGCGGCATGGGAATAAAACTCGGCCCCTCGTGGTCGGAGGGCGCCAAGAGGTTTGGTTGCCGCCGTGGCACCGCATGCGGGGGTCCATGGCATCGGCCCCTCGACATTCGATTCGTCAGGAGATCCGAAGCATCGTGCGATTCGCTCCCGAAGGGCGCTCTGTCGTCCCCCAAGTCGTGCTCCTTCTGAGCCTCTGCACTCCCGCGCCCAGCCTTGCCGCTCAGGGCGGTGCACCCGGTGGCGCGGGTCAAGGGACCGGGCAGGGCAACGCCGCGAACCAGGACGAGAAGATCCGGCTCGAGAACGGCGTCGTCGTCTTCAAGGTCGACGAGAACAATGGGATCCCCTTCCTCGAGTTCGTGAAGTTCGCGCAGAAGGTCACGAAGAAGACGTTCTTCATCGACAAGAACCAGGACCCGCAGCTCGCGCAACCCGACTCCGAGGCGCTCAAGATCAACCTGCTCGGGCCGCTGCGGATCGAAGAGGACAAGTTCTACGACTTCTTCCAGACGATCCTGTTCATCAAGGACTGGGTCTGCGTGCCGCGCGGCTCGGGGGACTCGCAGTTCGTCGACCTGATCTACCAGGGCGGTCCTCGCGGCCCATCCGTCAAGAACGGCGTGCGCTGGGTCGACCCCGAGAACGTTCGCGACTTCGCGGATCAGACCGGCACGTTCATCGTGACGACCGTGCAGCTCGAGTACGTCAATGCGCAGCTCGCGTCGGCCAACCTGCGCCAGTTCTTCAACGACCCGAAGGGCCTGCTGACGCTCGTTCCGGTCGGCGGTAACGACCAGCGATCGTTGATGGTTTCGGGCTTCGGTCCGACCGTCAACACGATCGTCGAATTGCTCAAGCGCGTCGACGTCGCGGACTCCAAACCCGAGGCCAAGCTCCGCGTGATCCGCCTCGAGCACAGTGCGGCCGACGACATCCAGCCGATCCTCGCCGAACTCCTCTCGGAAAAGACGCGCGTCGCCGCGCAGCCGGCCGGCAACGGCAACATCACGCCGCCCGAAGATCTGATTCCGGTGAAGATCGAGACGATCCCCAACCAGAACAAGCTGATCATCTACGCCCACGAAAAGACGGTGCGCGACATCGAGAACATGGTCGCGCAGCTCGACACGAAGTCGACCAACATCGACAGCAACTATCACGTCTACAAGTTGATCAATACCCTCGCGAAGGAGATGCGCGAGGTCCTCAACGACTTCATCACCGAGTCGACGACTGCCGTGCAACAAGCGCAGTCGGGTGGCGGCGGTGCGGCCGGAGGCGCCTCGGCGGGTCGACGCGAGCAGAAGCCCGTCATCCGCGACGACGAGAAGAGCAATCAGCTCCTGATCTCGGCGAGCCGCAGCCAGTACGAGAAGATCGTCGAGCTGATCCGTCGACTCGACCAGCGTCAGGATCAGGTCCTCATCGAAGCCGCCCTGATCGAACTCGGCACGCAGGACATCGAACGGCTCGGCATCGAACTCGGCCTCCTCGACATCGGTGGCAACAAGTTCACGCGCCCGTTCGGCTTGACGAGCTTCGGACTCACCAACTATGAGGACACGGACGGCAACGGCTTGCCCGACACGCGTCTGCCCGATCTCGAGAACCCGCTGCGCGGCCTCACGGGCGGCATCATCGCGAGCGACGACTTCGCGATCCCGATCGTCGTCAACGCGCTCAAGTCCGACACGCAGTCCAACGTCCTGTCGATCCCCTCGGTGCTCGTCAACAACAACGAGGACGCGACGATCACGAGCAAGGACTCGTTCCCGACCACGCAATCGCAGGCGGGGAACGTCACGACGCAAACGAACTTCGGCGGTTACCAGGACGCCGGTATCGATCTCAAGATCTCGCCTTCGATCTCCGAGGGCAACTACGTCAAGCTCAACCTCCGGCTCGAAGTCTCGAAGTTCACGGGATCGTTCGATTCGACCGCGGCCGTGCCTCCGCCCAAGACCATCCGTACGATCGAGACGGTCGTCACGATGCCTTCGGGTTCGACGATGGTGTTCGGTGGTGTGATCGAAGACCAGTCGAGCGAGACCAACGACGGGATCCCCTTGCTCAAGGACATCCCGTTGCTCGGAGCCCTGTTCCGCAGCACCGAGACGACGAAGCGCAAGACCAACCTCTACTTCTTCCTCACACCGCACATCCTCAGCGACGAGGACTTCGCGGACCTCGAGGAGATGACCTATCGCAAGAAGCTCGAGGCCGCGCGCTACATCGGGAACCGCCGCCTGAAGGTCCTCGACCCCAACTGGCGCGGCCAGGACGACGGGAAGCTCGAAGACCCCCTCTCGACGATCGAGGACCTCGACCGACTGGGAGGATTCGACATCCCGACCTATCAGCGTCCACCGTCGGGAACGACACCGGACGAGGGTGGCGCCCCGAGACTGCCGAGTGACTCGATGAACCAGGGCGGAGGCGCACCCGAAGGCCCCGGTTCGACAGAGTCGTCGACCGGCACCGATCCGAACAAGCGCTGAGTCCCACATCGATGAGCCGCATCAAACAATCCCTGATCGACCAGACGAACCTGACGAGCGAACGCATCGATGATGCCTTGCGGCTCGAACGCGAGACGGGTTCGACCCTCGACCAAGTCCTGATTTCGCGCGGCTTCCTCAGCGAACCCGACGCGCACGCCTTCTTCGCGAGCTATCTCGGCATCGATCGTCGTGCCGAGCTTTCGGGGATCTCGGTTCCGGGCGACTTCATCATGAAGGTGCCCGTGCAGTTCGCGCGCACGCACAACCTGATCGCGATCCGCGAACTCGACGACGGTCGCATCGAAGTCGCGACGTGCAACCCGCTCGACGTCCAACCGATGGACGATCTCGCGGCATTGCTCGGTGTCGAAGTCGAGCCCGTGCTCTGCCCCAAGCTCGAGATCACCGGCCTCATCAACCGCGCCTATCGCCACAAGGCGGACGGTGTCGACGAAGCGCTCGGGGACATCAGCGAGCAGGACATCATGGGCCTGGCGGCCGAAGTCGAGCAGTCCGAAGACTTGCTCGACGTCGCCAACAAGGCACCGATCATCAAGCTCGTCAACATGCTCCTCTTCCAGTCGTTGAAGCTGCGAGCATCCGACATCCACCTGCAGCCCTACCCCGACCGCTTGCAGGTGCGCATGCGCATCGACGGGATCCTCTACGACATGGAGGCGATCCCCAAGCGAGCGCAAGAAGCGATCACCTCGCGTATCAAGGTCATGGGCAAGATGGACATCGCCGAGCGCCGTCTGCCCCAGGACGGTCGTGCGTCGATCCGTATCGGTGACGGTGACGTCGACGTCCGTATCTCGACGATCCCGGTCAACAACGGGGAGCGCATCGTCATGCGTATCCTCGACAAGACCGCGAAGGTCTACCGGCTCAACGAGATCGGTCTCGACGAAGACAACCTCAAGATCGTGCGCCGCTACTTCAGCTACTCGCACGGCATGATCTTCGTGACCGGACCGACCGGTTCGGGCAAGACGACGACGCTCTACGCGGCGCTCACGGAGATGAGCTCTTCGGAGAAGAACGTCCTGACGATCGAAGACCCGATCGAATACAACCTCGACGGCGTCAGTCAGGTGCAAGTCAACGCGAAGAAGGGCCTGACGTTCGCGTCGGGCCTCCGCAGCTTCTTGCGTCAGGACCCGGACATCATGATGGTCGGGGAAGTCCGTGACCACGAAACCGCCGACATCGCGATCCGGGCGGCGCTCACCGGACACCTCGTGCTCTCGACCGTGCACACGAACGATGCGGCGTCGACCGTCACGCGACTTCTCGACATCGGCATCGAGCCGTACCTCGTGTCCTCGTCCTTGCTCGTCGTGATCGCACAGCGCCTCGTGCGCACGGTCTGCCACGTCTGCCGCCAACCGAGCGATCCGACGCAAGAAGACCTCTACTGGCTCGAAGACCTCAACCTCGAACTCTCGCAGTTCAAGGACGAGAAGATCATGAAGGGGACGGGCTGCGACGACTGCTTCCACTCGGGCTTCCAAGGCCGAACCGCGATCTACGAGGTCATGCCGATCGACGAGGAGATCCAGAAGGCCGTAGTCGAACACTCGAGCGCGACCGACATCAAGCGCGGCGCCATCGAACGCGGACTCCGCACGTTGCGCATGGACGGCATCCAGAAGATCCTTCAAGGTGTCACGACGCCCGAAGAAATCCTCCGCGTCACGCAACTCGACATCACCTGAGCCGCCTTCTTCCCTGACGACCGATGCCCATCTTCGAATACAAGGCGATGTCCGCCGACGGCGGCACCAAGGCAGGGATCGTCGATGCCGATTCGCCGAAGGACGCACGCGCCAAGCTCCGGCGCGAGAACCTGCTCGTCACGCAGATCAAAGAGACGCGCTCGTCCAAAGGTCGGTCGCTGTCGCAGCGGCTCCGCAAGCTCCAAGGGGTCAATGCCCCCAACAAGAAGCGCACCGAGCAGGTCGCCGCCGTCACGAGACAGCTCGCTTCGTTGCTCGCATCCGGCATCCCGCTCGCGGAGGCGCTGCGCGCGGTCATCGAGCAGTCGCCGGACCAGGAGATCGAAACCGTCTTCCGCGACATTCGCGAACGTGTCAGCCAGGGGATGACCTTCGGCGACGCGCTGCTGCAGCATCCGGCCTACTTCACCGAACTCTATGCGTCGATGGTCAAGGCCGGCGAGGCCTCGGGCGCCCTCGACGCCGTCCTGATCAAGCTCGCCGACTACCTGCAGGCGCAGATCCGACTGCGCAACCGCGTCGGCGCGGCGATGATCTACCCGGTCATCATGGTCATTGTCGGTGTCGTCGTCGTCGCGATTCTGATGGCCTTCGTCGTCCCCAAGGTGACCCAGATGCTGATCCGGCGCGGCAAGGAGTTGCCGTTGCCGACGGAGATCCTGATCACGATCAGCAACTTCTTGCAGCACTACTGGATGCTCGTCGCGATCGGGTTGATTGCGCTCCTCTTGCTGTTCAACTGGATTCTCCGCACCGACAAGGGGCGGCTCGCGTGGGACTCCTTCATGCTCAAGATGCCGATCTTCGGCGACTTGATGACGAAGCAGTCGACGAGCCGCTTCGCGACGACGTTCTCGACGCTGCTCCGTTCGGGAGTCCCCGCGATCCAGGCCATCCAGGTCACGAAGGACACGCTCAACAACAAGGTCCTGACGAACGCGCTCGAGAAGGTCCACAACCACATCCTCGAAGGTGCCGATATCGCGACACCGATCCGTGTCAGCGGGGTGTTCCCGCCGGTCGTCTCCTACATGGTCGCGGTCGGCGAGCAGGCCGGGAACCTCGAGGACGTCCTCGACCAGGTCTCGCAGACCTACGACGAAGAGGTCGAACTCGCGACGCAGAAGCTGACTTCGGTCTTCGAACCGCTGATCATCGTGATCCTCGCGGTCGTCGTCGGGAGCATCATCATCGCCATCATCCTGCCCCTGCTGCAGTTGCAGAAGACGGACTGATCACGGTCCAACCAGGAAGATTCCCGCTCCGGGGTTGTCGAAGGCACATCTTGTAGTGACGACCGTGTCGTCACACAGTGTTCGACAGAGTATCGTGCGTTATCGAACGGTCGCTGCGCCGCAGCGACCCCGAGTGCACAGCAAGAACCTCTCCGAGTGGAGACTCCTTACATGAAGACGGAAAGGCGCCGGAACCAAGGCGGTTTCACCCTTATCGAGATCCTCGTCGTGGTCGTGATCGTCGGCGTCTTGGCGACCCTCGTGGTGCAAAACCTGTCGGGGACGCAGGAGCAAGCGAACCTCGCAGCGACGCAGAGCGACATTGCCGCGATCGACGCAGCGGCGACCCGATACAAGCTCAACAACGGCAAGTGGCCCGAGTCGATCGACGAACTCGTCGGGACTGACGATGCGACGATCCGCTACCTCGACGAAGCCCCGGTCGACAAGTGGACAGGTGCGCCCTACACGATCGAACGCTCAGGCGGTGGCATCATCGTGATCTGTGCGGGTGCGGACGGCGAAGTCGGCGGTGACGACGACTTGACTTCCGAAAACATCAAGAAGATGAAGCTCGCCGAGTATCTCGAGATCATCAAGCAGGGTTCGTAACGGTAATGCGCGCGCCGGGCCCAGGTACGAACGGACGGGGCTGCGAGTCGGGATTCACCCTGCTCGAGCTGATATTCGTCGTCCTCATCATCGGACTCATGGCCCAGCTCATCGTGCCGTCATTCTTGTCGGACGTTCCGATCGCCAAAGTTCGCGGCGAAGCCCAGAAGATCGCCGCGACCCTCGATTACCTGCGCGCAGAGTCACGGCTGCAGTCCGAACGTTACGGCATCGAAATCGAAACTCCGGAGCGCGCGCCACATCGCTATCGCATCCTGCTTCCCAAGGACAAGGTGCTCGCGCGCGAAGGCGAGAAGCTCGAAGAAGACATCCCTCCTGGCGGTCGCCCCGACTTCTACACGCTCGGGTGGCAGGAGTTGCCCGAAGGCGTCTACTTCCGCGCGATCCACGTCGGCTCTCTCGAGCGCGACAAGCCCGCGAAGATGCGTGAGATCAGCTTCGACCCGCGTGGTCGCACCTCGCAGAAGGTGATCGAGATCGGCTACCGCGACACCGAGGACGTCGTCTACTCCGTGATCGTCTCTCCACTCAGCGGCGCGGTTTCGGTCGAGAAGGGTGTCTCGGAATACTCTGTCGCCACCGACGGAGACTTCTTCTGATGCGGTGTTCGCCGAACGAGTATGAGCACGGCTTCACGCTGCTCGAAGTCCTCGTCGCGCTCGCGGTGCTCGCGATTGCGACGATGACGCTGACCGGCATGCGCACGACGAGCGTCGTCGACTCGGCCGAGGCGCGCAACGAGCGTATCGCGCGTGAAATCGCGACGAGCGTGATGTCGAAGATCGAAGCCGGTGTGATTCGCGCGTACGAGTTGCGCGGCGTCCGCCACCAGATCGAAGAGATGCCGCTCTTCGAGTGGAAGGTCGTGATCGGCGAGAGCGAGATCCAAGAGGCCGAGACCGAGAGCGCCGAAGTGGCCGCTCAGGTCTCTGGCTCGGAAGGCGACGAACGCGCGCTCGACCGGCAGGCGTGGCTCCAGAGGCGCCGGGAGATCGAGCGCGCACGCCGGGAGAACAAACCGCTCGTCGACCTCGAGACGCAAGAACTCGAAGTCGACGACAGCCCGGACGAGGACACGATCGAAGAGGTCGCGGTCTTCGTCTACTGGCCACGCACGATTCCGCGCAACGAGGCGGACGAGTTCGGGATGTTTCGTCTCCGCGGTCAGGCGAGCACCCTCGCGCTGAGCGGACTCACGACCGAGCAGGCCGAAACCCGAGGAGACGGGAACAGCAGCAGCACCGCCTCGAACGGTGAGAAGTAGCCCGGCACGAACGGCGCGTGTCGCCTTCGATGCGCCCAGGAGACCCACGATGAACAGATCCACGATCACCACGACAGAACGTCAACACGGGTTCACGCTGCTCGAAGTTCTGCTCGCGATGACTCTCGGCGCGTTGCTGATCACCGCGGTGCTCCAAGTCTTCGAGGCGACGACCATCGCGCGCGAAGAGGTCAAGGCCCTCGCCGAACCGATGTCCCAGGGACCGCAGATCCTCGACATGATCGAAGAGGACCTCCAAGCGCTCTGGACCTACGACATCGACGAGAACCGCGTTTTCCGCGGCGAGGATCGGGACATCGTCGGCACACCCGCCGATCGCATGCACATGCTCGTTGCGGGCACGACCGTCTTCCCGGTGCGCCTCGACAACGACGAAATGCGCCCCGCGCCATACGCCGAAGTCAGCTACATCCTCAAGACGAGTCGTGAGAACGCGAACTTGCTCGAGCTCTGGCGCCGCGAAGATCCGCTCTTCGACAAGGAACTCTGGCGCGGCGGCAACTACCAGCTGCTCAGCAAGCGCGTGCGCTTCTTCGACGTCAACTACTACGAGGATCTGGGCGAAGAAGCCGAGCCGATCGAGAACTGGGACAGCGCCGAGAAGAAGACGCTGCCGCGCCGCATCAAGATCGAACTCGAACTCGAACGCAGCGCCGAGACGCACAACGCGCTCGTCGAAGTCGAAGAGGTCGGTGGACGCACCGAGAAGTACGAACGGCACATCGTGTTCTCGCAAGATCGCGTCAACATCCTGAACGAAGGCATCGCCCTCGTGCCGGTCGTCCCGGCCGAAGCCCCCACTGCCGAGAACGCACAGGCAGGCGGCGGCGGAGCCGGTGGAGCGGGTGGCATGCAACGCGGTCGGTTGACGACGCAAACCACGGGGCAAGGCGGTCCGGGTCGTCCCGGCGCCGGCGGCCGAGGCATTCCCGGCATGGGCGGCGGGCGCGGCACGACGACGATTCCGATCCCCGGACTCGGTGGCCGCGGCGGAGCCGGTGGCCTCGACGGCCTGATCCGACAGGGCACGGGTGGCGGCGGCAACAATCGTGGTGGCGGTGGCGGCAACAATCGTGGTGGCGGTGGCGGCAACAATCGTGGTGGCGGTGGCGGCGGAGGAGGTCGTGGCCGCTGAACCGGTGGCGCGCTCGCTCTACTCCGTCGCTTCCACCTGCTTCGCCGTGCTCGCGATCGCGAGCTCGTCGAGCTGCTCCTGCGTGACCGGCGAAGGCGCCTTGGTCATCAAGCACGCGGCGGCTGTCGTCTTGGGGAACGCGATCACGTCGCGGATCGACGTCTGCCCCAGCGCGAGCGCGACGACGCGGTCGATGCCCATCGCGAAGCCGCCGTGCGGAGGTGCTCCGTAGCGGAAGGCCGAGAGCAAGAAGCCGAACTTCTCCTGCGCCTCTCCCTTCGAAAGGCCGAGGAAGTCGAAGATCCGCTCCTGCACGTCGCGGCGATGGATACGGATCGAGCCCGACCCGAGCTCCCAGCCGTTGAGGACGAGGTCGTAGGCGCGACTCTCGACGTTCGCGGGGTCAGCGTTCAGGTCGGCATCCCAATCGCGCGGCGCCGTGAACGGATGATGCAGCGCCTGCCAGCGCTGCTTCTCCTCGCTCCACTCGAACATCGGGAAGTGCAAGACCCAGACGAACGCGAACGTGTTCGGGTCGCGCAGGCCGAGCTGGTTGCCGACGTGATTGCGTAGTTCGCCGAGGACGCGCGAGGTCACGGCCTCGGTGTCCGCGGCAAAGAGCACGAGATCGCCGCTCTCCACCGAGATCTTGGCGAGCAAGCGTTGCAACGCTTCGCCCTCGAACCACTTGGCCGCCGGCCCGCTCGCGGAACCGTCGTCCGCGACCTTCATCCACGCGAGGCCCTTCGCGCCGTAGTCCTGCGCCAGCGTGCCGAGCGCGTCGATCTGTTTGCGCGACCAGGCCGCCCCACCGGGCACGCGCAGCGCACGCACACGCCCACCGCGCTCGAGCGCACCAGTGAAGACCTGGAAGCCGCAGTCTTTCACCTCGCTCGCAACGTCGACGAGTTCGAGGCCGAAGCGCACGTCGGGCTTGTCGAGCCCGTACTTCTCCATCGCTTCGCGATAGTCCATGCGCGGGAACGGCCGCTGGAGCTCGATGCCCATCACGTCGCGGAACGCTGCTTGGACGGCGGTCTCGAGCACTTCGAGGACGTCGTCCTCGTCGACGAAGCTCATCTCGACGTCGAGCTGTGTGAATTCGGGCTGGCGATCGGCACGCAGGTCCTCGTCGCGGAAGCAGCGTGCGATCTGGTAGTAGCGATCGAGCCCGGCGACCATGCAGAGCTGCTTGAAGATCTGCGGGCTCTGCGGCAGCGCGTAGAACTTGCCCTTGTGCACACGCGACGGCACGAGGTAGTCGCGCGCACCCTCCGGTGTCGCCTTCGTGAGAATCGGAGTCTCGACCTCGACGAAGTTCAGCGACTCGAGACAACGACGGATCGCGAGCACGAAGCGCGAACGGAAGACGAGCGCCTTCTGCAACGGCGCACGACGCAAATCGAGGTAGCGATACTCGAGCCGCCTCTCGATCGCGGTCTCGCTGTCGTCGTGCAGATCGATCGGCGACGGCTCCGCAGGCGAGAGCTTTTCGATCTCCGTCACGTGGATCTCGATGTCACCGGTCGCGCGCTCCTTGTTTTCTTGGCCAGCCATGCGCGGCTGCACGACGCCGGCGACCGAGATCACGTCTTCGGCGCCGAGCCCGGTGCAAATCTCGAACAACGCGCTCCCTTCACCCGTGCGCTCGGTGTCGATCGTGAGCTGCGTGATGCCGTAGCGATCGCGCAGATCGACGAAGAAGATCCGCCCGTGGTCGCGGCGATTCGCGACCCACCCGCAGAGGCGAACGGTCTGCCCGACGTGCTCTTTGCGCAATGCGCCGCAGGTGTGCGTGCGCTTCCAGTCAGCAGGCTTCGAAGTCATGAACGTGGTGGTCTCGATCAAGGTTTCCCGCCCAGGTCCTTGCTCGATCGCGACCTGGCAGCGCAGCACGGAATCCGCGGCACACCGAGTGCCGATCCGCAGAACGGGCGACTACGATACCGCGATGTCGGCTCGTCGCAGCATCCTCGTCTCGCTTCTCGTCGCGACCTGCTGCGCGACCGTGGGCTTCTTCGTCTGGTCCGATCTACTCGACCTCGGACTGCTGTCCGACGACTGGCTGTTGCCGCAACTGCTCCGTGACAGCCCGTCGCGGGGGGACGGTGCACCGCGTACGGACGTCGATTGGGAGTTCGTTCTGCGCGATTTTGCCGGGCCGTGGTTCGGCACCGAAGGCACGGCCCTCTACCGCCCGCTCGTCACCGTGTCGCTAGCGCTCGATGTCGCGCGCGGTGGACTCGACGATCCGCGGATTCTGCACGCGACCAACCTCACGCTCCACGTCCTCAGCACGGCTCTGGTCTCGCTCCTCGCGTATGTTGCGGCACCACGCGTGCCATGGCTCTGCGGCCTCGTCGCGGGTTGTTTCTTCGCACTCCACCCCGTGACGGCCGAACCAGCGGGATGGATCGTTGCCCGAAACTCGGGACTCGTCGTCTTCTTCATGCTGGCATCGACCACCCTGTTCGCGCTGCAGACGAGAACGGGGGGAAGGGTCCCGGGACGCCTGGCGCTCGTGTTCGCGATCCTCGCGCTACTCACCAAAGAAACCGCGGTGCTCCTGTCCGTCTGGTTCTTCGTGACCGAGGTCGTGCAACGCCTGCTCGGAAGCGCAGGGCCGTTCTCGTGGCGAGCCTTCGTCTTCCGCTATCTTCGCTGGGCCGCGCTGTTCGCGGGTTACTTGGGTTTCCGCATCCTCTTGTTCGGAAGCATCACGGGTGGCGGACTGAGTTCGAAGCCTTCGCTCGATGCTTGGCTGGACGGCATCGGAGATCGACTCGGCTACGTGTTCGTTCCCCATGCACAACTCGGCTTGGACGCGGGCTACCTGGCATGGATCGCAGTGTTCTTGCTCGCCCTCGCACTGCTGCGACGCATCGCCAAGGACGCCAAACGTACGCCGACCGCGATGCTCGTCATCGCAGCCGGACTGCTCGCATGCCTCTATGTCGCCGCCGACGTCCGGATCGACGCGAGCACGGGCACCGGCACGCGGATCCTCCTCGTGCTCTTGCCGCTTGCCTCGCTACTGTCGCTCGTCCTCGTAGGCCGAGCCGGCACAGCATCGCCCTGGCTCGTGCTCGGAATCGTTCCGATCGTGCTCCTCAGCGTCGTGACGACCCACACCATGCGCGCGCGACTCCTGCGCGCGGGTGCGACGATGCAGAAGTTCGTGCGCGAACTCCGAAGTGGGACCGACGGCCTATCGGCGATGATCGCCGCGCCATCGCAGGTCGGTGGCGTTCCGTTCATCAACGCCAACGCGATCTTTCCGATCGTCACGCCACCGATGAGCGAACATGCCGCCAGAATGATCGGGCTCAACTGCGTGCTCCAACGCCTGCCTGACCAGCCGGAGCTGTATCACGACGCAGGCCCGCTGCGAGCCGTGCTCCAAAGTGGCGCAAACCTGCTCGCGTGGATCGACGATCGACTCGTGACGTTCGCGCCTCCCGGCGGCGATGCGCTTCCGGCACTCCTGCCTCGCCCGCCGCAGGGTGACGAACCGCTGCGCTACGACTTCGAAAAGCGCGTGTCACCATTCGCGTTCGAGGCCGTCGTCGTCGACACGCCGTTCGCCGAAGGGACGCGTCTGTTCGTCGTCGGCGCCAGTGGTCGAGTCGGTACCGGGTTCTCGCCAGTAGCCATGGATGGCGCGATGCGCTTCGACATCGGTTCGTCGATCGACGTCGCGTCCTTGTCGTTCTCTGGAGGTGTCGTCGCCGTCGAAGTCGAAGGACTCACGCCAAAGGATGGACGAGCGCCGCTCGCGCATCTCGTGCCCGACCCGATCGGAATCGATCTGAGCAGCAGTGATTTCGTTCGCGCCGTCACCCTGGAGACGAACGTCCGCGACGACATCGAGATCGCGATCGAACCGAACGGAGCCGTGTTCCTAGGGGACACTGCTGCGCGCGGCCCAGACGTCGCCGGACTGAGAACGATCGTGCTCACGAGCGGTGTCGGCTACGCGTGCGAAGCGACGACCGGACCGTGGATCCTCGAGCGGCGTATCGTCGACGGGATTCGACGCTTCTATCGCTCGGACCTCGGACGCAGGATCTGGGTCTACTGGGAACGCCCGCAGACGAACGACACCGCATATGCACGCTCGGCGCTCGTCGAACTCCGCTACGCGCTGAGGGGGACGTCTCCCCGATGATGCGCACGATCCTCGGAGCAGTCGTGGTCTTCGTGGTCGCGTGCGCGTTCTTCTTGGCGCTCGGTCCGCAGGAGTTCTACAAGGCCGACGGTCCACGACTCGTCCTGCACGTGATGCGTGAGAATCCGGCATGGCCGCAGCATCCGTTCTATCTGCCGATCCTGATCGCGTTCCGGCAATTCTTCGAAACCCTCGGGCTGTCGATCGCACCCTTCGACGTCTGTCGCTTCGCATCCGCGATCGGAGCGGCCATCGGAGTCGCCGGTGCGTTCGTCGGCATGCGCTTCTTCTTCTCGAAGCAGCTTGGCGGCACGATGTCCGCGACGATCCTCGCGACCCTACTCGTCGCGACGTCGCCGGTCGTCCTCCTCTTCGGAAGCGTCGTCGAGATCCACGGAGTCTTCTTCGCGCCTACAGGGATCGCGTTCGCGTTGCTGTGCTTCGCGAGTTGCGCGCGCTCGCGTGCCGTATCGCAGTCGGCCGCAGCCATCGCAGGCGGCATCACTGCCGTCGCGACCGGAATTCATGCATCGGGGTTGCTCCTGCCCGCCGCGTTCGTCCCGCTCATGATCGCCAAGGAGTGGGACGACGATCATGCACACAGCGCGCCACGCGGGTGGAAGCATGCAGTCGCCGCGACCTTGCCCACCATCCTCGTCTTCGGACTCGTCCACACCGCGCTCGTCTTCGTCCTCACGGATCCACTCTCGGCGCGCACGTTCGTCGACGAAGGGTTCGGACGCCCCCAAGGAATCGAGTATCTCCCGCGCGTCGTGTTGGACGAGTTCGTGTTGGCCCTCCTGCCGCTGTCCGTTCTCGCGTGCTTCGCGTCGCTTCGCGAGCGCACACGCTTGCTCGGCGTCGCGGCACTCGTGAGCGCGGTTCCTTATTGCGCCGCGGCGCTGCACCTGCTCGTGAACGAACCGGAGTTCGGCGCCTACTTGATCCCGCTCGTGCTGCCGTACGCCGGCATCGCCGTCCTTGCGTGGCCACGCTACATCCTCGTCGCCGCGGTCGTCGTGGGCGCGTCGCTCGGACTTCGCACGATTCGCATCTTCGACCCGAAGCCGGCGGACGCGCAGTATCGACGCGACCTCGGAGAGCGATTCGAATCCGGCGGCGGAGCGGTGTTCTTGGGCACTCCCTCCGAACTCACGGCATTCCTGCTCGCAGCACCTCAGTTCGAGCCGATGCCTCTCGACGAGTTTCTCGTGCAACCACCGGAAACCGTTCGGGCAGCGCTCCCATACTTCGACCGCAAGCTCGACGAGCGGTTGTCCAAAGGCGAACTCGTGCTCCTCACCGAAGGTGCTCGGCAGCTTCTCACGCAACCAACGGACACGGTTCTACGCTCGGGTAACGTTCTCGGCGAGCATCTCGAAGCGCGCTACGTCTTCGACGACGTCTCGCACGGCGCGTTCCACGCGACAGCGCTACGTCGTCGCTGACGGCGTGTAGCGAGCAGCCAAGACGGTCAGCTGCGCGCTTCGTTGTCCCCCGCAGCTTTGTCCGGGCTCTTCGCTTCGACGGGCTCTTTGGTGTCGGAGGGACCTTGGACGGTCTCCGCACTGGGCGACTTCATACGCGGCATCGGCTCGAGGATCGGACCGAGCAAGTCTTGCGGCGTTCGCCGGCCGTACTCTTGCGACAAGTGCTCGATGACCGTTCGGGCGTTCGCGGCTTGTGCCTGGAGCACACGGAGCGGATCGAAGACCGAACGCCTCGCGCGCAGGTTGGTGTCGACGCGGCGATGGGCCACATCGAGTTCTTCGTGCTGGACAGCGAGACCGCGGGCGATGCCCTCGAGATTCTTGCGCGCGTACGCCGCGAGGATCTCCATGCGTTGGCGCTGGAACGTCTCGGTCAGGAACTTCTTGCGGTAGTCGGCGAGCGCGGTGCGCATCGCGGCGTGCGCCTTCGTTCCGAGGCGCTTGCGCTTGAGATCCGGGGTCAGCTTCTGGTTCGCTGACCGGTCGTTGCCGAAGACTTTGGTCTGGAGCTTCGCGGCGCTTCGGAACAAGAGCCAATCGAGCAAGCCACGTCGAATCGGCACGCGTTCGCCCGTGACGACGTCCTCGGGATCGAGCACGACGCGGCTCCGATCGAGCGAGTCGATGGCGCGTTTGCCGATCGCGTCGAGATCGAGACCGACGAGCTTGCGACGCTCCTCGGTTTCCGAGGCATCATCGAGCCCGGCGTCCCCGGCACGAATGCGATCGCGCAACGACTCTTCGAGCGTCATCGCGAGTTCTTCCTGATACGCGCGGAACACCGGAGCAAAGCGCTTCTCGTTGAGGTCGCGAAGACTCGATGCGTCCTGGAACCACGCTTCGAGCGCACCGTCGGTCGCTGCGGCAGCCTTGCTCTCGACGGCACGAACGCGCTGCTTGAACTCGTCGGACAGCTCTTGGGCGACTGCTTGGTACTTGGCACGCCAATCGTACGCGCGGAGTTCCTCGTTGGCGGTGAGCTTGGACTTGACGGCAGTCGCCTCCAACTCGAGCGCGTTCACGCTGCGCTCGAGTTCGCGGACGGCGTCGCGCGACAGCAATGCCCGGCACTCGTCGAGCAACGTGTTGGCGTGCCGCAAGCTGTCGCCCAAGAACGAGACCATGTAGTCAGGGCTGTTGAGATAGTCGGTCAACGAAGAGAAGAACGCATCGAACCCGGGCTCCGTCGCATCGGGCGGCAAGCGATGACCCTGCTGCATGCGCAACCGCTGACTCGCGGCATCGAGCAGACCGACCGGGAAGATCTGCAAGCGCCCGTCTTCCGCCGCCTTGCGCAGCGGACTGCTCATCGCGAGGGTCTCGAACGCCTCGAGAATCGATTGCGGGTTCTCCGACTCGAGACTCGGCGCGAGCGTGCCGTCCGGCAGGAGGTCGCGCTTGTTGAGGTCGAGGTTGACGATGAGGAAGACCTTGCTGAAGAGTTCGAGGAGTTGGTGGAACTCGTCGAATGCCTGCTCGAGGAAGAGGTTGTCACTCTTCACGACGAAGACCGCACAGGCAGCCGCATTGCGGAACTCGCGCGTCATCCGGTCGTACCCGAACTTCATGCGGCTGTAGAGACCCGGCGTGTCGACGAGCACTGCGCCCGACTCCTCGAGATCTCCGGCAGGCACCTTGACGTCGATGCGCCGAATCGCGGTCGGCATGTGGACCTGGGGATCGAAGGTCTCGCCACTCGATTCGACCTCGCGAATGCGGTCCGCGAGCATCGCGTGCGCATGCCCGATCGCAGCATGCAGTTTCGCGTCGTCACGGAACTCGTGCTTCTCGCCGTCGTACTGCGTCAGTACGTAGTGCATCTCGGGCGCGTGCGAGACGTAAACCATGCACGGGTACGCAGGCAAACTCGTGACTTCGCTGACATAGGTCGCGCAGATCGCGTTCATCAGCGTCGACTTCCCGCTCTTCAGCGGGCCGAAGATCAACACGTACGCCTGCTGCTCACCCACCTTCTGCGAGAGCATCTCGACCTGGCCCACGAGATCGAGGATCTCGGGTCGGATCGATGCCGCCGGAACCGAATCCGGTGCTCCCTGGATGGCCTTGGCCGCCTCGCGCAGCGGTTCGAGGATCGGGCGGATGCCCTTGGCGAAGTCTTCGCAGTACTTGCTGAGCAGTGTATTCATCAGGGACCTTTGGACGGGCGGCCGAGCTTAGCAGCGCGCCACATCGATTCCTCAGGAACATGAAGAGCGGTAGGGCCGGTCCTCGCGCCGATCGTCGATACGAGCGATCCGAATCTCCGAGAGCCGCTATCATCAGCCCCGTGGGCCCATGGCATCGGGCCTTCCCTGCAGTCATTCCTGCATCGGAGGAGTACTTCATGTCTCTCGTTTCTTCGCGTATCGCGCGAGGCTCTCTCTCGACACACCGTCCCTCGATTCGAAGTCCGTTTCGACTGCGCGGCACCTTGGCCGCGCTCGTGACCGCGACCGCGGTCTCCCTGGCGCCTGCCGGAGCGCAGTGTCTGCCGCGTCTCCCATTCGGTGACGCGTGGCGTTCCCTTCGCGGGCCTTCGCTGTCGTTCACCGCACTCGTCGCCGCCGACGGCACTGGCGAGACGCGCTTCGTTCTCGATCACGAAACACCCGGCGTGCGGACGCGTCTTCGCTTTTCGCGCGGAGGGCTGCGCTTCACGTTCGAGGCGACGTTGTCGTCGCCCGGGCTCGGCTCGTTCGACGCCACCGGCGAGGTCGAGGTCTGTTGCCTCCAGACCGGTCCGTTGAGTTGGGACTTGAACGCACGCGTGACGCTCGCACGCCAAGACCTGGCCGTGAGCCGGATCGGGTTCGAAGTCACTCACAAGGACGAACCGGGCGAACAAGCCTGGCTCGTGCCGGTGTTCAGCGGCGGTGAGTTCGTCGAACCGTTCGACTCGATTCCAGTCGGCGATCCGGTCGACACGGGGATCGGCAACAGCATGCAGTGCACTGCGTATTACAGCACCGATGGCTCCGGCCTCCTGATGTACGCACTCGATCCGCGCGGGACGATCCCCAAGCGCTTCACGTATTCGAGCGGTCGCGAGGGTAGTCCCGAGATCAAGACCATCCGCGCGACGATGGACTACGTGCTCCCCAACGCGAACGTCGGCGGGCAGCCTGCGGAGACACTCGCGAAGACGCGCATCGTCTACTACTACTCGTGCCCCGATGTGGCGCCTGGGTGGTACGAGGCCGCCAAGATCTATCGCGATTGGTTGCGCTGCAACGCGACTGGCTGCGGCGAGATCCTCGAACAAGGGAGGCTCGAGACTCGAACCGACACGCCTGAATGGATGCGCAACATCGACCTGCTCATCAACGAGCAGTACGGTTGGTATCCGGCCATCGCGCAGGATCAGCTCCTCAACCTCGTTCGGCTCAAGGCCGATCTGCAAGCGACCAACGTCGTGACGGCCCTGTTCTTCTGGTGGGATCGCGCGTCGCCCCTCGGCCTCGCGGGCTCGTACTACCCGCTACCGGGCACGGTCAACCAAGTCTCACTGCTGAAGACTCTGGGGATCCACACGATCGGCTACACGAATCCGGGTGTCTTCGACACCAACAACCCGTTCTTTCTCGCGAAGAGCCTCGACACTGAGATCTCCGAAACCCGCACCGGCGCGCCGCTCTTCCTCGGCCCCGAAGTCAGCATGGATCTGACGTCGACGAAGCTCGCGGATCACTGGCAGGACATCGCCGCCTACCATGCGACTGCGAGTTCGATGTCCGGTTTCTTCTGCGATGCGCCGGCTCAGGCAGGGATCCCCGACTGGAAGCGACCGACGGGCCAGAACGTCGGCGTCACCGAAGAGGCTTACCTCGGCTACAAGGACCTCCTGGCTCGCATGCAGGCGGGAGCACGGAGTGCGAACAAGGACTTCGTCAACTCGCACGAAGCAGCGTTCGAGTGGCTCATTCCGGTCGCCAACTTCGGCCAAGGCGCGGTCGGTGTGATCGGACGCGCGTACAAGGACGAGGCGCGCACGCGCGGTGTGCCGTTCTTCCAAACCGTCTACAGTGGATACACGCTGTTCTGGCCCGCCGAAGAAGGTCTGGGTTGGCAGACGATCCTGTTCACGCCCGACCCGTTCGGCGACCTCACGAAGAACGCTATTTCACGCTTGATGGCCGAAGGCGTGACTTGGGGCGGCATCCCGAACCACAGCGAGTTCGTGCTCTACACCGGCTTGATCTACAACGAGTTGCCCTTGCCGCCGCCGATCCTCGCGGCCTTCTTGCATCACGGCAATCTGACGCGGAACTGCATCGCGCTACGTCAGCGTGCGCGTCCCTGGCTCGTATTCGGAGAACTTCTCAACAGTCCGGCAGTCGGCGGAGACATGGTCGACGTGATCGTGAAGCGACCGTTCGACAACATCTTCTATGACCAGACGTTCGAGAAGTTTGCCGTGCCGACGCAGGCATGGCGCGCGAAAGACGGCTCGATCCGCGTGATTTCGATCAACGGCGGCACGAGTGCGGCGAACGTCGAACTCGACTTGCGCCGCATCGGTTTGCGCACGCGCACGGTGGTCGATGTCGACACCAACGAGGAGTTCACGGCGGATCGCCAGACCGGCATCATCACCGTGACGGTGCAAGGCGGCACGGGGCGCATCCTCGCACCGTCGGGCGGCTGCTGAGCGCAGACGCCCGCGCGGCGATCAGTTGCCGATCTTCCACTCCATCGCGTTCGTGAGCGCGAGGTTCGGCGCGTTGATCACGCCGGCTTGCCAGTTGATGATCGCGCCCAGCAGGTTGGTGTCGTTGGGCAAGGCGATCGACACCGGCGAGCCGGTCGACGGCAGCGTCGGCAAGACACCGGTCGCCAAGAACGGAAGGTTGACGAGCAGCACGCCGTAGGGCGTGTTGACGTTGAGACGCGAGGTGCCGATCAGGAGAAGCGCGCCCTGGTTGGTGCCCGCGGGCACGACTTGGAATTGCGCGGTGTAGTTGATACTCGGCGGGTTCGGGTCGGAGACCGTGAGTTCACCTCCGGCAGCCGCTGCACCGTAGGGAAGCTGCTGACCCTGGCCGACGACGAAGATGCGAACCCGCGCGATGCTCGCCGTGCCCTCGGCCGACATCAGTCCGACGCCGTTCGACGCGGCGATGTTCGTCTGCATCAGGCAGCGCAAGAGAGTGATCGGCTGGCCATTGACGTGGCTCGCGTAGTTGCCAGCGCCATACGAGTTGACGATCGAACCGCTCGCATCGCCTGCAGCACCAAGCACCGCCACGACGTCCCCTTGCTGGAAAATCTGGGGCGGTACGACGGGAATGACGTCATTGTTCGTCGTTGCGGCGTAGAAGACTGGCGTCACCGACACGGTCTGACTGTACTGCGGCGGAGCAGCCGTCAGCTTGTAGAGAGCGACGACCTGCTTGCCGCGTTTCGCTTCGTCCGGCACCTGAAGGCCGTTCACGATCATCGGCCCCGGCGCCGTGAAGTAGAAACCGCGCGTCGCGCTGGCAGTGAAGGCTCCGGTGTAGTTCGGCAGCGGGATCTGGGCGATCGCCGTGGCCGAGAGAAGAGCGAACGTGAGTGGGAGACGCATCAGGAGTCCTCGAGGGAAAGAAGAGGAAGAGAATGTATCAGGGTAGTACATGTCGACGCGGTTCGCGCGGCACTCGTTCGACCCGAACGATGGTCACGACGATCGAGCGTCCTCGGACAAGCGAACTTGGCTGAGAAAGACGCGCGACATCCTACACGTCCCGAGGGAATCGCTTCGCGGCTCCCGTCAGGAACTCTTGCACGGATGGCCAAACGATTCGAAATCTTGGTACGCTGTCCCGCTCCCACCTGCCGCCAGACATGCCTTGCTGACGACATGATGTGTATGTGTTGCTCGTCCGTCCGCGGTTTGCGGACTCGTACCCGCCTTCGCACACTCGTCGCGGTTCTCGCGATTCTGCCTTGTGCCACGGCACAACAACCGAGCCTCCTTCGGGACATCCGCATGGATGGCACCAATCCGAGTTCGAAGCCCGAGTCGTTCTTCCGCGCTGGTGCCTACACGTACTTCGCGGCGACGCACCGACTGACGGGAAAGGAGCTCTACCGAACGCTCGGGCTGCCGGCATCGACACAGCTCGTGCTCGACGTTCGGCCGGGAACGGGCAGTTCTTTGCCACAACCACTCGTGGCGATCGGGGGTCTGCTGTTGTTCGCAGCCACCGACGACACACATGGACGAGAACTGTGGATCACCGACGGTTCGCCTACCGGCACGAAACGACTCATCGACATCGAGCCAGGTCCCGCATCCTCGAATCCCACGTACCTCGGTACCATCGGCTCGACGATCCTGCTGTCGATCAGTGACGCCACGCACGGACGCGAGCTCTGGACGACCGACGGCACGGCTGCCGGCACGATGCTCGTCAAGGACATCGCGAACGGCACATTGGACGGCGACTTCCGTCCGTTGTCGTCGCTTGGCGGCTATCTCTACGGATTCGCGAATACGGCGGCGACCGGTCGAGAACTGTGGCGAACCGACGGAACGGCTGCCGGCACGACGCTCGTCAAGGACATCGTTCCGGGGACCAACGGGTCGATGCCGTTCGCGACGTCGGGAGCGGCATATGCTGGCAAGTTGTATTTCGCCGCCGACGACGGCACGCGCGGAAGCGAACTCTGGAGCACTGACGGAACGGCCGCGGGGACGACGATCGTCAAGGACCTCTGGCCCGGAGCATCGAGCGGATCGCCAGGTTCGTTCGTCGTGTTCAACAACCGGTTGTTCTTCGTCGCGACGGAAGGATTCGCTGCGCGACTGACCGACGTCGAACTGTGGGTCAGTGACGGCACGGCCGCGGGGACGATGGAGTTCGTCGACCTCGATGTCAACTTCGGTAGCAGTCCGCGATCGTTGACCGTACTGGGCAATCGACTCTTCTTTCTGGCGCTCGGCAAACTCTATGCATGTGACGGAACGACTGCGGGTACGCAGCCGTTCGCACCCATCGGAAGCGCACAATCGATTCAGCGCATCGGCAGCGATCTGTGGCTGCAAGCTTCCGCTTCGACCTCACTCGGCGATCTCGAGCCATGGATCACCGACGGCACCGCCCTCGGCACGCGGCTCGTGAAGGATCTGATCCCGGGCCCCGGGAGCAGCAGTCCGGTGTCGTTCACGTCGGCGGCTGGAGGGATCGTCTTCTCGGCGCTCGACGCGACGAGCGGTATCGAACTCTTCGTCAGCGACGGCACGGCTGCCGGCACGAAGCTTCTCGCCGACATCGACGATGGCTCGAGTCACAACCAGGGGTCCGACCCTGACCACTTCGTGGATGCGCTCGGCAAGACGTTCTTTACCGCGGACGATGGAGTCCACGGCCGCGAACTGTGGGTCACGGACCAAACCGCGGCGGGCACGCGCCTGGTCCTGGACGTGCGACCCGGCAGTGAGTCGAGCGAAATCGCCGATCTGACAGCGCTCGACGGAATCGTCGTCTTCAACGCCAACGATGGTGTTCACGGCAAAGAACTCTGGCGCAGCGATGGAACGAGTGCTGGCACGTATCTGCTCTTCGAAGGTCAGCCGGGCAGCACCAATGGTTGGCCAACCGAAATGTTCGCGTTCGGCGGCCACGTCTACTTCGGCATCGATACGAAGGCGTACGGGCGTGAGCTGTTCCGTACCGATGGCGTTGCCGGCGCGACGCTGGTCAAGGAGATCAGTCCCGGACTCGGGGGATCGGGGCCCAGGCGATTGACGCAGGTCGGGTCTCGGCTGTTCTTCACGTACGACGGCGCCGGGATTGGCGAAGAACTCTACGTCACGGACGGCACGGCGCAGGGCACGAATCTCACCAAGGACATCAATCCGACCGGAGGATCGGCCATCTCGGAAATCGTCGACCTCGACGGAGTCGCCTACTTCGCGGCCTACGAACCGACGACCGGTCTCGAGCTCTGGCGGAGCGATGGAACACCTGCGGGAACGACGCTCGTCAAGGACCTCGTCGCGGGGACGGGTAGCTCGTCCGCCAACTCACTCGCCGTCGTCGCGGGGCGCGTGGTGTTTGCGGCCTACGACAACGCGACCGGGCGCGAACTCTATGCGAGCGACGGAACGGCGGCTGGAACGGGTCTCATTCGGGATCTCTACAACGGCACGATTTCGAGCACGCCGCGACTCATGACGCCGTTTCGCGATCGACTCTATTTCTCTGCGTCGACGAGCAGCGGGTTCGCGATCCACGTGACCGATGGAACGGCACTCGGCACGCAACGAGTCGCGACGATCCCCGGCGTGTACGGCGAGGGGCTCTACTCGATGATCGCGTTCGGCGATCGTGCGCTCTACTTCTCGGCTATCGAAGTTCAACCTGGCCCCACTCTATGGACCAGTGATGGCACGGCGAATGGCACGATGCGGGTCGCACCGTTGAACGCGGGACGACTCGGGGGAGATACGAGTTGGCTCACGATCTCCCGCGGAGCTCTCGTCTTCGCCGGTGACGATGGTCGCCGCGGTTCCGAAGTCTGGAGCCTCGTGCCTGGCGCGAGTTCGGTACCCTTCGGATACGGCTGCACGATGCAGAACGGCCTGCCTACGCTGCACGCGAACGACCCGGTCCTCGGCAAGCCCTACATACTGCGAGGCAACGAACCGAGTCCGAACACCCTCGCTCTGCTCTGCCTCAGCGGGCCACCGAGCGCAACGCTCCCACTCGTCCGTGACTGTCGCCTCCTGGTCGATCTTCCAACGCTCGTCATGGCTCAGCCGTTCTTCATCCAGAACTCCAACTGGCAACTCGGTTGGACCTCGCCGACGACGCCATCGCTCGCCGGCGTCCACTTGTCCGCGCAAGTGTTGAGCTTCGGGACGCAGTTCCCGCTCGATCTCCGCGTGACGAACGGCCTGGCGATTCGCATCGATACGCAGTAGGCGCACGTCGAGTCTTGCCGTCCGCGCGCAACGCGCCAACGAACCCGCGCGAATCGTGCCAGGGTCGTTCCACGCGCAAAAGTAGCGCGAAATGTGCCAGAGACGCCTCACGCCCATGCGGGGCATGGATGTCGTGGGCTCGTGGTTAGCGTGCTCCGAGGCGGACGGTGCCTGCGTTGCTCATCGTCAAGCCGAAGGCGTTCGCCGGGAGGTCGATCACGACGCTTTGTAGGTGGAGCTTCAAACCGAAGAGCGCGTTCTGCGCTGGGAGCGGGAGCGTCTGCTGCGCCGTCGTCGAACCTGCCCAGGGCAGGATCACGTCGAGACTCACTCGAAGATGACACCCCGTCATTCCGAGCGCCGTGAGGTCGATCGGTAGCGGCAGACTGGAGAAACTGTCCTTGGAGAACCCCACGTACGTGACACCGGCCGTCGAGAGCGGGAGGTTGCCGATGCGCCACGTGAAATTCGATCCGAGTACGGGTCGTGTGATCGCAGACAAGTCGGGCACGCCGTGGGTTCCCATGCAACCAGGTCCGATGAGCGCGGTCGCGGCCGGCATCAACGCGTTGTAGAACTTGTCGGTATCGAAGGCGGGATTGAGGCCGTAGCGGACCATCACGAGGTGCTCACTGCGACTGACGAAGAGATACTGTCCGTCGGCACCGAACGCATGCATTTCGTCCGCCGGAGCGATCTCGTTGGGCGTCGTCAAATACCACGCAATGCCGTACCCAGGCTTCGTCGAGATCACGGGCTTGAAGAGCTCGTCGAGTATGTTCTGCGCGAGAAGACGTTGGTTCTGCCAAACCCCGCCATTGCGCACGAACTCGCCGATGCGCACCAATTCGGTAGCAAGGATCGAGGCACCGTTTGGCAGGTTCGGTTCACCGGCTTTCTGACCAATCCACTGCGTCGGTTGGATGCCGAGTGGCGTCAAGATCTTCGCACGTAGATAGTCCTCGACCGTTCGATTCGACGGCTTCAGCTTGCGTTCGAGCGCCTCGCCGAAGATCTGGAATGGCACTGGTCCGTAAGAAAAAGTCGTGCCTGGATCGGCGATCATCGGCTGGGCGATCGATGCCGCGTACGTCGGAGTGTTCCCAGGACCAGTCGGTCCTCCATCGATCCCACTCACGAGACCGAGGAGTTGGCGATAGGTGATGGAAGCCCGCTTGGGATACGGCTGCCATTCGGTCAACGTGTCCGAGACTCGTTCGTCGAAAGCGAGCAGATTGTCCTGTACTGCAAAGGCACAGAGCAGACCGGTAATGCTCTTGGTCGCGCTGTTGAGGACATGCCCCTGCGTGGCGGTGAATCCATTCGAATAGTGCTCGTACGCGATCGTCCCATCGACGGATACGACGAGCGCTTCGCCCCCGATCAAGTCACTGTAGGCCGCTGCAGCCGCGTAGTCGTAGCCCTGTGCCATGCAAGGATTACACGAAGGCCAAACGCAAGCACACCAAACGCACGAGAGGAAAAAGCGAAGGGGCAATCGGACCATTGCACGAACCACGGTAGGAAGAAGAGGACAGGAGGAACGGGGCCGACCGCAATACCGAAATCTCCCACGAGAAACGACGCACGTTCGCCTCGATTTGTTCCGGCAGGGAGTCACCGGCATGAGCCTCCCCCTTCTGCTTCGCTTAAGCTCCTGGCTGTGCCTCTTCGCGTCCGCTGCAAGCGGCGCTTGCCTCGCGCCGACCCGCCACTCCATATCGCTCTGCGCACGCGGCACCGAGCATCGAAGTCCTTGGCCGTGTTCGAAACAACGAACTCATCGGCAACTACGAACGTCGCCCAATCGAAAACGAATGGCACCGACGGTGCATCGCGGCGACTGGCAAGAAGAACGAGTTCCGCTGGACCAATGACGCAGGGCGTTCTTGGAATCTCAGACTCGATGCCCCCGTGTCGTCGCTATTCAGTTCCAAGGCGGGCGCTACGTCAAAGCCGAGAGCGACAAGAGGCACAAGCGCGAGTGACGCTCATTTCCCGCGACGGTCCTGATTCGCCCCACCGAAGTAGAGCAACTGCAAGTCCGCGAGTTTGCTCTTGGCCTCGTTCTTGTCCAGGCGTCCTTCACGCACAGCCGCATTGATCTCGTCCTGGAGAAGCCTGAACTTCTCGAGCCTCGCGGGGAGGTCTGTCGATTCGTCAACGTAGATCGACTTCTTCAGGGCGATGAGTTTGGCTTCGGCCTGCTTCTTGTCGAGCTTGCCGTCCTTGACAGCGTCTTTGATGCGCTTCACTGCGGCTTCGTACTTCTGCTTCGTCTTCGCCTCGTCGGTTTCCGGTTCCGGACGCTTGCGATCGGAGAACAACTTCTCTTGCGCTGCAGCGAGCTTCTTCTTTGCGTCCTTCTCACTGATGGCGCCACGCTTGACTGCTTCCCGAATGTCGTCCTTGATCGAGCGGAATTTCTCAGCACGAAGCTTCATCTCTTCGTTTTGTTGATCCTTGCGAAGTGCGTCCTCGTATGCGGTCAACTTTCGGCGAGCATCTTCCTTCGAGAGCTTCCCCTCGCGGACAGCCATCGCGATTTTTTCACGCACTTCCGCAATGCGCTTCGCACTCTCGCGATCGTTCTTCTGCTCTAAGAAGCGTGATGCGACCGACTTCCGAAGCGCATCCATCATGATGCGCGCTTGGTCGATGGTGAGCTCTCCAGCCTCGATCGCAGCACCGAGCCGGCGCTCGACTGCACGAAAATCTTGCGCACGAGCAAAGCTCATGGGCAGGACAACGACCGCAAGCAGTGCGGCCACGAGTCGTAGTCCACGCGGCGTCACCGCGATACGTCCGAATGCAATCATCTTGATCCTCCGTTCCAGGTTTCCGCCACTGTCGATTCCACTGGCAAAGACGGGAGGGCGGACAGCCGTCGTCACCAAACACTCCGCAACACTGAGAAGCGAATTCGCGTAGTTGCGCCGGTCGAAACGCCCGTGCGCGAGCACTTGCGCATCACACGCGAGCTCTTCGTCGATGCGTATCCGGTGGCGAATCCACCACGCGAGTGGGTTCCACCAATGCAAGGCAACCACAGCCCACTCGAGCCACCGCACGAGTGGGTCGAAGCGCTTGACATGCGTGAACTCATGAAGAAGCACAGCGCACAACTGCGCGTCGTCGAGCGCTTCGACTACCGGTCGAGGAACGACAACGATCGCTCGACCGAACATGGCCCACGTGAAAGGAGCAACGCTGGCCTCCGTCTCGTGAACCACGGGGACACGACGTAACCCGATGGCATGCGCGACGTCGCGGGACATGGTGCGCACGCGAATCGGCAGCGGTCGCGCGGATCGCCGAAGGAGCTTATGTAGAGCGCTTGCGCGCACGAGCGGCACGATTCCGAATACCAAGACACCGACGAACCAGGCTGACAAGATCAGGTTCGTCGACACGAGCATCGTGCCGAACGAACTCCACCACGACGACGACAGTGGCTCGGCGAGAGCGGCTTCTTCGCCGATGTTCGTGCCAGCCTCGAACGCGACGGACGCGGCCGCATTCGCGGCTCCCGGCGCGTCGAAAAACGTGGTCGATCCTTCCGGCAGAATGCCATCGAAGGGCATCGCTTGGATCGCGATGCCGTGCACCTGAATCCAAGACGGAGTGATCAGCTTGAGGAGCGCCAAGACCCAAAGAATGTGCGCGAACGCGGGATACCGCCGCGTTGCGTGCACCACATGGGCGACGATGCCGATGGCAAGCGTCACTGCCAAGTTGCTGGCCAGTGCAGGCCACAAGTTCTCAGCCACGACGCTTTCCTCCGCGGCGCTTCCCATCGCGACTCGTCGCATCGCTTCGCGTTTCACTGTTCGGTGAGTCGAGCAATGCGCGCAGGCGCGAGATCTCGCTCTTGTTGATCCGTTTGTTCGAGATCAGATGCGTCAAGAGCGGCGCGATCGATCCGCCCGTGAGACGTTCTGCAAGGGACTCGATTTGACGAGCCGCGTATTCCTCGCGCGTCATCGACGCTGAGAAGAGATGAACCGGAAGACTCTTGTCGCGCAGGACGTAGCCCTTCTCCTCGAGGCTCTGCAAGAACCGCTGCACCGTCCCGTGCTGCGCTCTTACCGCATCCGGATACAGCGCTTCGCGGATCTGTCGCGCCGTGAGTTCGCCATGATCCCAAAGAAGGTCCATGACGGTGAGTTCCGCGTTGGTGAGCGGCGTGAAGTTCATCGCTTCGTTCTCGAGTCGTGCAACAGCTACATCGTCGACCACCTACGATGCTTCGCCGTAGTATTACGGTGATTTATCGTAGCCGTCAACCAGCACGACGAGAGGCACGGAACATCGCCCGGAACTTGCCCTTCACCGCGATCCAGGACCCGATCGCGATCGGGGTGCACTACTTTGCTCTGATCTTCACCTTCTTCTTCGAGGTCGACGCTGCTTTGGGAATCGTGACGGTCAGGACGCCTTTCGCGTACAGAGCGTCCACTTCGTCGTCACGCACTTCCGTCGGCAGCGTCACCGATCTCGAGAACTTGCCGTATTGCCGTTCAACGCGGCGAAAGTCCTTGCTGTCGATCTTGTCTTCTTCGAACTTCTTCTCACCTGTCACCGTCAGATGATTGCCGCTGACTTGGACATCGAAATCGGATTCGTCCAAGCCGGGCGCTTCGAGCGTGACGATGATCGCCTTGTCGGTTTCCGCAAGGTTGACCGGCGGCACGAACATCTTGGAGAACACCTCGGGCAACCGATCCGTCAGTCGCGGATTCAGATTCCAGGCGTCCTGTAGCAAATCACCGAGTCGCGAGCGCAATGCGACAGGGGAAACGAGATCGTCGATTTGAGTGGGAAGCGTCATCAGGAACTACCTCATGGAAATCGGGACACCGGAGCCATGGTATTCATGGCGCAGTAGTGTCCGACGTAGTCCGCGGTCGCGAAGCGCCCCATGGTCCAGTGAGCGAAGTACGGCATGCCTCGATGTGCGGGAATCGACTCACGTGCGCCACGCGATACGAACCGGACCGTCACCATCTGGATACTGAATGTTGACACCCTGATGAAATCGGCGCCTTAGTGCGCTCGCGATCCCCCGCGACAAATGCATGCCCGTCGTCGTGATTCGCAACTCTCCATCTCGAGACGATTCGATATCCATCAAACGCTCGAGCGGATGTTCCACGCGCTCACGTTGCTCGAGATTCTCGATCATGTGCACGATTTCCTCGCGCAGCTCGGAAGGCACCATCGAGAGTTCGACGATGCCGGCCGGCATGCGATCACGAATGCGCTCACACGCGGGGCAGAGCCCACGAACGACGGGGTCCATCGGTGCATCGCTCCAGCCCCATCGGCCCGCATGGCAGACAACACCGCAGCGCTCACAGACGATCGAGTGTTCGAGCTTGCGTGTACGCTCGTAGGCGCTGCGCGCTTCTGGCTCGGCATTGTGCACAGGCCTTGTTCGAGGCACTGACTTCCGCCGATCGCGGCGTTCTGGACGTGCTTCCATCATCGATCCTCCATGCAAATCGGTCGGCAACTCCATGAAATCTCCGACATGCACAGATAGGTCGCGGGGCTACCACATCACCATGGGTCCAAGAGCGAAGGCGGCACGCAGGCTGGTTCGCTTCGCGATGACTTGGACGTCATCTCAGAGCTACTGATAGAAAGCCTGCTGGCTGTGCCAACCGAGCGACTTGGCACTCGTCGTGACTTCGAGCGCCTGCCAATAGAGCGGCACGCCGGCGATACCGGCGACATTCGGTACCAACAAGCTCTGCTGGAACGCGCCACTCGTATCGAGTGCGCCGCTCAGCACAGGCAGCAAGACCTGCAGCCCGAGACCGAGCTGCCCCTTGAACCCCGGGATCGAAATCGGCTGCGGCAGCTCACTGTTCGACAGCAGGACGACGAACACTGCCGACGGTGAACCAACCAAGTCGAGACTGACGGTCTGCCCGAGAGCTCGCTCACCCGTAACACAGAACATCGGATTCCGAGCAAGGCGGACATCGACGTTGTCCACGAGTAATTGAGGCGACGTCGTCGTCGCCTTGGACGTGTAGAAGAGTTCGACGCGGAGCGTACTGCTACCCGTCGTCGGCGGCTTGAATATCGCACACAGCCTTCGCCGTTGCAGGACTCGCGGCTGGCGCGTCGCCGTGAACTGAAAGCTCGCGACCTGCTGGTTTCCGACGAAGACCTGAATCCGCCCCATCGCGAGCGACGGAGACAGGAGCGAACCGACATGCGCGACATCGAGCGTCAGCTCGTAATCGAGCGGCACCAATGTCACCGGCTGCTGCAACACGAACGGCGATGCAGGTGGCGCAGTCTGATAGCCGGGACGCGCCGCGTAGCACTGGCTCACTCCGGTTCCGTCAACGTCGTCGCGCGTCAGTCCGGGATTGATTGCGTATCCACTGACCGTCCAAGGAGCGATCGTGGCGCCCCCGAAGTCGCCATTGGTCACGATGTTCTGGGCGCTCGCGACTGCGGCGAACACGGAGTAGACGAGAACGGGACAGAGAGCGCGTCGCATGTGAAGCTCCTTATGTAGCGTGGCAACGCGATTCTACGCCTCGCGCTCACCGGTGCGACGGTTACGGCCGCCAGGAAGATCGCGTGCGAGATGCCACTCACGTCCGACTTCTGGACGCTGCGCGCACCGCGAGCTTGCGAGCCCAGGCGTTGGCGGGACTATCAAGGATGAGAGCCCTGACGGGTTCCCACGATCGAATCGGACCCACAGATCGCCGAACGACGCCGGGCATGGTTGTTGCGCTCTGGACAACGCTCCTCGACCGAGCGTTCCGACGCGGTGCGCTCGAGCCAATGTGAGTCGCGATCAAGGACTCAGGGTTCAGAAGCAGGACTCCGATGCAACCACATCAAATTCTCCACATGTCGCTGCTGCTCGCAGCGTCGGCAGCCACGACGAACGCTCAGATCGTCACCGTGACGACCGCGACCGACGTCGTCGATATCCCGACGACAGGCACGGTCGCGAGCTTGCCCGGCCCCGACGGCAAGGTCTCGTTTTCCGAAGCCATGATCGCGACCAACAATACGGCCGGGCATCAAACGGTCGGATTCGCGATTCCGAAGAGCGAGTGGATCTTTCAGAACATCCTTCCCGGCCGCGCGGTGTTGACCAGCAGCGTCGGCTTCTATTGGCGCGCCAACGACAGCGTCACGATCGACGGAACGACCCAGACGAAGTTCAGCGGCGAGACCAACCCCGACGGAGGGGCCGAAGTCGTGTTCTATAGCAAGGAGCTGTATCTCAATGCCGCTGGTTCTGGCTTGTTCGGCATCGACAGCAGCAGTGTTTCGATCTCCGGCAGCAACTGCGTGATCCGTGACAACACGGGGGGCATGAACATCTCGGTGTTCCAAGGTGGTTCGCATCTCATCCGCGACAACGACTGCGGAACGATCAAGATCGACCGCTCGAGCGACAACATCGTGATCGGCAACACCGCGAGCCGCATTCGGATCTGGGGAACGGTCGCCAAGAACAATCGAGTCGGAGGGCCGACTCTCGCCGAACGCAACTACTTCACGGGATACGGGGTCTACAACAGTGAAGGGATACCGGCAGGCACGACCGTTCAGCTCTTCTCGACGGAGAACACAATCGTCGAAAACAACTGGATCGGCACGACCACGGACGGCCTGTCCCAAGGCAATACGGCCGCCACGATCGGAATCGGTTTCGAGGGCGACAACGTTGGCACCGTCATCCGCAAGAACTTGATCGCCGGCTTTCTGGGACGCGGGATCTACAAGTACTCGGGATACGTGTTCGGTTGGGCGGTCTACTTCCAGGGCAGCGGTTCGAACATCGAGATCGCGAACAATACCGTCGGGCTCGACGCAAACGGCGCCGCAACGCTCGGCAGCGTCTGGGGCATCGATGTTGGCTACAACGGACGCTCCACGACGAGGGACGTCGACATTCGTGACAACGTGATCGCGGGTCATCGATACAACGGGATCACGGTCGGTCAAAACGTCAACGGCGTTCGGTTGACCGGCAACTCCGTGTACCAGAACACCCATCTCGGCATCGACCTCGTGACGCCACGCTTCGATCTGGGGCCGACGCCCAACGACAACCTCGATGTGGACATCGGTGGCAACGGCCTCCAGAACTTCCCGATCATCACCGCCGCACAACTCGATCGGACGACGATGCGAGTGAGCGGCACACTCAACAGCAGTCCGCTCACCAAATTCACGCTCGAGTTCTTCGCGTCCGCGGCACGTCACGCGAGCGGTTATGGCGAAGGGCAGATCGTTCTCGGCACGTCGACGGTCACGACGGATTCGAATGGCAACGCCTCCTTCGACACGACCGTCAACCGCGCGGCTCCGATCGGTTGGTTCGTTTGCGGAACCGCGACCGAAGAGCCGAGTGGAAACACTTCCGAGTTCGGGCAGAGCGTTGCTGTCGTCGCCCGGACAGCGGACGTCGTGCTCTACGGAGCGGCGTGTCGTGGCAGCGTCGGCTTGCTGGCGTTCACACACACGGGACTGCCCGTGCTCGGGAACGCATCATTCGCTGTGGGCGCCACGCGGACGAAGGCTGGCACGGCTACGGTCCTCGTAGCCTCAGGTAGCCCTTTCAACCTTCCCTTCGCCGGATGCACGATTCTGGTCGACCTTGCATCCACTTGGTTCCTCGTTCCGGTCGTCAGCGATTCGCTCGGCGCGGCGAGAACTCTGATGCCGATACCGCAAGATCCGAGTCTCGCGGGCGTGCGACTGTTCGGACAGTGGTTCAATTTCGATGCCGCATCGACGAATCTGTCTCCGCTCGGCGGCGGTGCAGCCACCCAGGGCGCGGAGATCATCGTCGGCAGGTAGAAGAACCTCTGTAACTCAGAATCGGATTCCGAAGCCGACTCCCAGGACGAACTGGCCATCGTCGAAGGCGTTCCTCACGCGATCCGACTTGTCGAGAAAGAACTGATACTCGACGAGCGCACGAAGAAAGACATCGTCCTTGACGTAGAAACGGGCACCGGCTTCGGGTCCGAGGATGACGGACTCCTGAACCGAGTCCCCATAGACGACGCCGCCGTTGATCCCGATGAAGGGAACGATCGGCCCGAGCGGCATGTGCAAATCCGCGGCGAGGCGCGACGTTCCGTTCCAAATATCGGGCTGACCCGTACCAGCATCCGCGAACGAGCCGTTCTGCCGTAGCGCGAGTGAGAACGTGTCACTGAAGTAATAGCCGACGTCGATCGCGGCATTCGCGCCACCTGCATCCCAGTCATCACCCGTGATCCCCGCTGCGGCAACCGTGACCTCCCACGGCATCTTGTCGTGACCGACGACGAGTACGGAATCTCGGTCATCGAGTTTCGGGGACACACTCGCGCTCGACGTCCCACGACGACGCAATTCCGTCGGATCCGCGACCGAGTCGCTCGAGGATGCGGTCGCATTGCTCAGCTCGACTGCCGGAGTCACGCGCGAGTGCGCATCATTTCGGATTGGATCGAACCGTGTCGATGGAACGACCTCCGCGGTTCGCATCGGTGCGAACACAGAGTCATGCGAGGTTTCGGTGACGAGACAGGACGTCAAACACAACGGAACCGCGGTTGCGGCGAGAATCATTTTGGAAGAACGGAACAGCATTGGAGTTCGATAGAACGAGTTACATCGGGCACGTCCACGCACACCGCGCAGACCATCTCGTCCGTCCCGTGCGGAACGGACTTCGGAGCGCGAGGCAACTTGCATACCGGCCTGGCAATCGACGCCGATGCGACCCTGCAGCCCTTGCGGAGCTTGGGTTCGAAGCGGTGAGGCCGCTTCGGTTCATCCCATGCGCGACGACTACGGGCAAGCTGCCGATCCGTATGGCGACCGGAATTGCACAATCGGGTATCGCTGCTTGCAGAAGTCGACCCAGTGCGTGTGGTCACATCGACTTTCTGACGCGTGGAACGCCGGGGCGACGACCTGCATCAACGCAGTGCTCGCAGACGCTCGCTCATCGCTACAAGTCGCTCGTGCCCGAGCCGCCGTGCGGTTTCCAAGCTGACCGTCCCCGTGATCGTGATTTCGCCGCTCGCGACCTTGCCGGCGTACGGGTTGACCCAGACCACGGCACCCTCTCGTGCGAGCCCCTTGCACGGCATGGCGAGCAGGCGCTTGCCGCTCGGAAACAGCACTTCGACTTCATCACCGATTCGGCGCAACGTCATCGCGCCTTGCTCGATCCCTTCGTCGAAGAGCCGACCGATCTCCACGGAAAACGGCTGGCGTCGCACCTGCCCGAACGTCGTGACCTCGACCGCGTCCATCTCCAGTGCGGCATACCATGCCGGTCGACGTGCCCCCACGAGCAGGGTCCCGTAGGGCTCGTAGCTTTGCATCTCCACGAGGCCTTGCTGGGTCTCCTTCGTCTTCTTGATCACGACATAACGAAACGTCACCGCCACGTTTCCTCCGAACGGAATCCGGTGACGCATCGCACACGGCTCGGATGCACGAATGCAGCCCTTTGCCGTATCGATCGTAGCGAGCTGCGCTTTGTAACCCGCAGTGGGCGCAAAGCCATCCTTTGCCTGCATGGGAACCCAGTCATCGAGCTGTTCCTTCGACTTCCAATCGTAGGTCAACTTGACCTTCGGAATGGCGTCGCCTCGAGGCTCGACGTCTTCGACGCGCGCTCGCACCGTAGAACGCCAAGCGTAAGGAGCCGCGGCATCGAGAATCCGTGAAGCGCGCAGGGCAACATACTGGCGCGACAGCGACCCCTGCTGCGTCGCTGCGAGCCATGTCGAAAAGCTCTTCCACGCGGCGTCGAGCCCACCAGGGACAGCACGGCAGAAGGCATCGACCCTTTCGACCGCATCGAAAACGCCGTCGACGTCACGTGGCAAGTCCGCGGGCTCGAACCCCGATTTCTTGGCGCGCGACAGCACGCGCTTGATCTCGGATTCGTCACGCCCCACTGCGAAGATCGCGAGCATCGCCTCGACACCTTCGCGAACGCTGTCCTTGGACGACACGAGTTTCGCGTTGATTGCTGCCTCGGCGAGGAAGTGCGGCGGGATTTCGTGCCACGCGACCTCGCGCGCTTCTGCCCCCTTGCGTTCGACCACGAAGCGTTCCGCCGACGACGCGGCGAGCAAAGAGAACATCCGATAACGTCCATCCTCCCACAGCGGAAGCCGCAGGTTCTTGCCTGCCGTTGACGCAGCGTGGAGACCATCGACGAGCGAACGCATGGTCGTCGCGGCGCGCGCTCCCGCATCCTGCCGCTCTCCGATCTCGTGTTGGAGATTCCCATGCCGCAATCCGACGATGGTGAGGATCGCTTCGAGTTCGGGTGTTCGCACCGGCTTCGGTAGCGCGAAAGTATCCTTGCTCGTCGAAGCACCCGGTAGTTCGAACGCCAACCCACCCGTGTATTCGGCAACCCAAGCATCGAGCGCAGCGCCACGCTGCACGGCTTGTTGAATCATGTAGCCAGGACGCTTCATGTATGCGAAGAGTTGGAGCGGAATACGTTTTCGATCCGTCGCTTCCAAGAATGCGATGCTCTCGAGACCGCGCTTTCCTGCGGCCTCGTGGGTCAGGATGCGATCGAAGATGCCACGATCGAAGCGCTGGAATGCCAGGTCGAAGTACGTGACGAGGGCATACGAGAGGTTGCGCAGTTCGTCCCGGCGCTCGCTCGGACGCAGGTCGTCACCAGGATCGAGCGCACGGTTCCACGAACTCTCCGTGGCATGCGCGAGGACTTGGAGCGGATACAGTCGCGCGCCTTCGATGTCGGTCTCGGGCCAGAACAGCGAATCGATCGAGTCCTCGGCTCCGGCGGTCACGCGCTGCTCATCGAAGAAACGGAAGCCTGGCGAATCCACGCCTTCGCGGTCGAGCGTCGACATGCTCGCCAGATAACCCGCGATTCCGAACTCGATCCACGGACTCGGTGGCTGCTTCGTGAATGCGTCGTTCTGACGAATCGCGAGGCGGACCAGCCCTTCACAGAGTTCGACCCGCTGCCGAGCGTCGATCGTCGAACCAGGAACGAACGCGAGCAGTGTCGGTGGTTGGCTCCCAATCGTCACGGGTCCGCTCCCACCACCGGCATCGACATAAGCATCTCGGCTGGAGAAGCAGCGCACGCACAGCGAACGCGGCGTCGGCGGAGACCCCAACACTGGAAACCGATCTGCCAGCAACGCGACGAGCGGGTCGACGTATGTTCGCGATGTCACGACTTCCTGCATCGCGGCGTTGCAACCGTCAACAGCTTCCACGGCGACGAGTGTCGACACTCGTGCGGGATCCTGACAACGCGCTCGGATCCCGGCGAGCGTGAGAAGCGCGAGGCAAGAAGACGCGACGTTAGACCGGAATCTTGCATGAGGTGGGTGCGACATGGTCCGCGCATGGTAACCCCTGCTGGCTACCATGCGCGCTGTTCACGCATACGAATGGAACGGCACCCCCAAGGCGAACCTCGCTTCCGCGTGCACTTCGCGAATGCCGTGCGCCACCGTGACGAGGCCCGGGTATCCGCCGACATGAACGACGCGCTCGCGAGTCGCGAAAATCACGGCGTCCCCCGGCCTCGTCGCCATCTCGAGCTGTCGGCGCTTCTTGCCAAGACGTTGATCGACCAGCACGAATGCCCCGCCCGGATCGTCGCCATCACCGTCTGCTCGCGTCGCGCTGAGCGTGATCGCGCACTGAAACGGAAACACTTCGCGCCCAGCGACGTCCCGATGCGGCGCATTGAAACCGCCGCGCCCATAACGCAACAAGATCGCTGTCGACCTCCGCTGACCCGCCTTGCGACACCGTTCGAGAAAGACGTCGTGGTGCAAAGAGAATCTCTCGTCACGCCCGAGCAACTCGTTGCAACGATTCGCGATTACGGCAACGCGCGAGTAGACCTCGGATCGGGTCGCGACCACGAGCGACGGTAGCGGCGAGGACAAGAACCGGTACTCGACGCGTCCGCGTTCGTCATCTAGAGATACCGCATGCTCGAAGAGTTCGTCGAGCTCCCACAGCTCGATCAGCTCGTCGCATTCCGACGTGTCGAGCAACGCCTCGACCTTGCACGCACCGTGTTGCACGAGATCACGCTCGATCGCATCCCAGTCGTAGCGTTCCGTGCGCCGCGTGAACGTAGGAGCGTCGCGCAATGCGTCATGCTCGAACCGTGCACCCTGTTCATCCGCCTCGCACGCGATGACGCCGAAGCTCGCCAGACGCACCAGAGCCTCCTCGCGGAAGACATCGTCCAGAGTGCCGAGTTCGAGTGCGCGCCCGAGGAGATCGCCGGCCTTGGCGAAGCGCCCTTGCCGTGCGAGCAATTCGGCGAGTCGGACGAACGCTTCCGCATAGCGCGGCGCAATCGCGATCGCGTGTCTCACGGCCTCCTCAGCGGCCGGCGCATCGCCGATCTCATAGAGGATCTGCCCACGGTCGAGCCAGAGTCGAGGGTTGACGAAACCGAGGTCGATCGCGGCGCGGCTCGCGCGTTCGGCCTGTCCAGTGTTTCCAGCGCGGAGGGCGATCCAAGCATCCTCCATCATCTTCTCGGCCCGGCGGCGGGCCTTGCGACGGTCCTTCTTCGTCGACATGAATCCATCTCGTTCGTTGTCCTTGCATGCGGAAACGGCACGCGCTGCCAAGCATGCGTGCGCACGAACACCGCGGGCCATCAGGCCCGATCGGCGGAGCAAGGACTAACTCGAGAAGGCGAAGAATCGCATATGCCTCAGGCTAGCGCGAAGCCGCCTACGCGTCGACGCCCGCTCAGTGCAGTCGCCTTCATTCTCACGGCACCGCATCCCGCGCATCGAGGACATGTTCCTCGATCGAGTCTCGCACGGCAAGTCGACGGACACGGGTCCGTCCAAGTCGATAGACTCCGCGACCATGCGAACGTCCATGTTGCGTGGCACGCGTGCTCATCGCCTTCGCCCGATCGACTTGGCATCAGCGCGAATCATTGCCGGCAGCGCGCTCGCCCTCATAGCGTCGTGCTCGCTCGGCTTTCGCGCTCCATCTCCCGGTCCAAAGACAGGGCAACTCCCTTACGCATCCCACCTCGTAGGAACGTTCGTACCGCTCGAAGGTTGGGAAGGGCGATTGACGCGACGCTGGAAAGCCAACCATATCCTGCAAGCGTGGGAGGCAATACCGGAGAGGGTGCAATCACAGACTGACGAGGTTGCCTTTCAAAACGACCTAAAGAAGCTGTCGCAAGACAACCACGCCACCGATCGAACTCGTGCTCTCCTCCGTTCCATCGCGGGTCAGAGTGTCGACGCGCGAGTCGTCGTGGACGCAGACAAGGCGGCCGATTCGATTTCGATTCCGCACGTTTCCCCCATCGGTGTCTTGGACATCTACCGACAGTATTACTTCGATCTCGGCACGTTCCTCGCACCTTCGATCGACCATGTGTGGATTGGACCGGGATCCGAGCTGAGTCTCGTCGATTCGAAGTCGGAAACACGCTCGCTCTATCGGGAAGAAGAGCGAGAGCGCGAAATGAACACGGAACTGCTCCGCGAGCAAAAGTCATCAGACGAACTTTCGCAAGAGAACGAGAAGACCATCGCGTCGGACATGCAATCGGCGGTCTCGGCTGGTGGCGGAGTCAACTTCCTGGTCTGGCATGCGCAAGCATCTGCACAGCTCAACTACAAGAGCAGTCGAGAGACCAGCGTCCGCGACGCTCGTCGTCGCGCAGTCGAGCAGACCACACGTGCTACGGAACGCATCAAGGAACGCCAGCGCCTACTCGTCCGCGAGAGTGTCGAGACGCGGACCGAATCTACGCGCACCCACGCGATCCGCAACCCGACCAACAGACTCATAAGCTATGAACTTCGTCCGAAAGCACAAGTTGTTGGTCTCCAGTTGCAACATGTCGGAACTCAGCTCTGCTGGCAGTTCTACATCGACGAGCCTGGAAGCGACCTGGGTCTTGCCGAGCTGATTCACGCCGCGCGACCCCCGCAGCAGGAAGCTCCACCTGAGTTCACTCCACCGTCGTACCGACCGGAGGTCGAAGAGTACAGCTTCGACATTCCGTTCAAACCAACGACGCCCAAGTACGACGACAACGGCGAATACGTCGATGGCAAACGAGGGAACCAGAAGATTCAATCGGAATTCGTCTTCACGGCAACGAAGCCTCGCGACCACTACGAACTCGATGCCGTCCATCAAATAGACTTCCAGCGAACGGATCCGAATCACGACCGGCCGCGTCGGTGGAGCCTCTCGTACACCGTCGTGGACAAACCGCGCGGCAAATTCAAGGTCACACTGGATCGCGTCAACTTCGACAAGCAACCCGCCGTGCGCGTGCGCGTGCGACTCATGTGGAAAGTGAGCGACGGACAACTCGCAACTGCTCGCCGAGAATTCGAACAGCGTGTCTCCGACGGCAAACTCGAACGTGAGCGCGACTTGTACGAGTTCTATGTCGCGACACTACGCGAGCGCATCCAACTCGCTCGTTCCATTCGCGCGCGTTCGGCGCGCGACTTGCGGTCCGAAGAACGTGCCGCACTGCTTCGGCGCACGGTTGCCACTCTCTTCGACGTGCCGACTCAATACGAGACAATCGCTGGGCGTATCGATCGTAGCCGTCCGGCCGAACTACATGCGCTTTCCGAGCACGTCCGCTCGCTCTTCGACATCGATGGCATGCTCTACTACCTGGCTCCAGACTGGTGGAATCCTCAGATGGAGAAATCCCGTGGCGACATTACCGAGGCACGCTTGCGAGGCGGAGAAGGTGGCGCGGAGGACGCGCCGCTCGAGCTGTCTCCATCGGATCGCGTGCTGTTCGGAGGTGGCCATGCCCGACGACGCAACAACTATCCAATCACGGAGAACAGCGCTCCAGCACCTCAGGGCAGTTCGCTCGGTTGGCTTCTTCAACTCGACGGCGACCTGCGCCGCAACGCGATGCTGAATGCGGCTTGGGCGAAGGTCGTCATTCCCATTCGGCGTGGAAAAGAAATGGACGCCTACGACTGGCTCCGCACTGTCGGCGTCGAAGGTGTTCGCGGGCTCGACAAGGAAGTCGATGGCGATGGCTCGATTTCGGTAGCAGACGCGATCCGCAATTTCGTGTCACGCCTCGACGAGCGTAAACGCGACGAGCGCTATTTGGACGAACAGCGCTTCTATGAATTCGGTTACGAGGAAATGCAGCCGCGCTTCCCCGACCCCGCTTCGCTCGATCCATTCGCTCGGGTTGCCAGCTGGCGTGAGATCGTGCCGACGAGCCAGATCGTGCCCGTCGTCTACAAGTGAGTGCGCGAACCGGTCGACGCGGTTTCCTTCGCAGTGTGATCGGGTGCGGCCTGTCGAGCACGTTCCCGCAAGTGCAGCCCGCGAGACCGCTCCATATCGCCTCTATTGATGAACGCGAAGTACTGCCCCAGCACGAACGTCTCGAGTGGGTCGTGGCACAGTCCGCGAAGGTCGTGCCTGGCTCGGATGCGTCGCTAGAACCGCCCGACTGGACAGCGAACAGCGCAACTCAACGAGCGAACACTCGTGCATCCGATTCGATCGACTTCGAATGGATGCGCACTCGTCGTCGATCGCTGACATCTTGGGCAACGCAACAAGCATTGATCGCTCGTTTGTCATTGAAGTCCCGTCAAGCTCCTGCGAACGAAGAGTTGGCATGGACTTTTATCCCCGAACGCACCAGGGATTGATTGCTGCATCGCTTGCGAATCTCGCTGGCAGATTCTTGGCGTTCCTATCGTTCGGAAGTCGGCGCCGGTCATTGGCGCCACGCGGCAATTCTCGTCGCATCGCGACGGATCCGACGCGACGCAAGCCGTTGCAGCGCCAATCCCTCGACTTCGAATGCGATGCCGCCGCTTGACGGACTCCTCGGACCTGCCAGCGCATTCCCGCTACGCACGACGCCGAGCCGCAGCACCGAGGCCAATATCCTCGGATACTTGCAGGGTGATACGGCCCGAGTTTTGGTCCTTGAACGCAGGGTCGATCCGAACGTGCGTTGGTTTCGGATACGAGTCGTCGAGCCCGTTCGCGTTCGGCTGCAGGATCGTATTCACTGGGTGCCCGAGGGCACCGAAGCCTGGGTCGGCGGCGACGCCTTCATCGTGACTGTCGCACCGTGGTGGTACTTCCTCGAGGACTTGCGTCGTCTCGAAGCCACGTTCGGCGACTACTCGTGGGGCGCGCGCATCACCGCGATGCGACGCACGAGCCACGAATCGAACCGTTTCATGCCGGATTTCGATGACGTCATCGACGGCACCGAGCCACCTGATGGAAAGAAGCTGTACAAGCCCGACTACCACTCGCCTCAGGATCGATGGCGCGTCTTCTACGACTACTCGGCGTTCCGAGCGCCCGACGGACGACTCGTCGACATCCACCATCTGCTAGTCGGACTTGACGCGCTACGAGATCGCGAAGCTGTCAAGCGCTGGACCGTGCTTCGGGTCGGCACGAATTGGGCGGCAGCAACATGGGCCGGAGATGCGGGATCCGCGGCCGCAGAGATGTTCGCATGTCAGAGCAAGACGTGGCTCGACCGAAATCGGAATGCGAGCTTCGGCGAGAAGGCGGAGTTCTACTTCGAAACACGCGCGCCGGACTGGGATCTCGTGGGAGATCTCGACGCATGGGAACTGACCGAACGCATCAAGCAAGTAGAGACGCGAGAGTTCGAAGCGGCATGGATCGGTCCTTCAGGTACACGATCGTCAACACCACGCGATGCTCGTTCGGCGCCGATTTCGTCAGGCCCGGTTCGCAACCCCACGCAGACCGTCAGTGACATCGTTCGCAACTACTACGAGACGATCGCGCCGGGCTATTTTCGATGCCGCACGACAGGTCGCGCAGCATCGGTCGCGCGATTTCTGCGGCACTATGAACTGAAAGCTCCGAGCCGCAACACTCCGTTTGGAAGCATGCAGCGCCAGAAGGGCTACGAAACGATCGTTCGCGAAATCGAAGATTTCGCATCGATTTGGGAACGGCGCTTTCACGCCGTCCGGATTCAATCGTACGACTCGTATTCGTTCCTGTATCGCGTCCGAGCCAAGCATGCCCGAGCGATGGCAATCCAATTCAGCCATTGGCTCGAGTACGCGTGCGCTGAATACGGAATCGACTAGACCTGCGGTTGTTGCACACGACCGTCAGTCCGCGACCAGACGTCGACACGCCGCGGCGCTGACGTCTTCGCACGTCTTCAGTGAGGTCGATGACAAACAGACTCGCGTGCCTTCGACAGCCCATTGCCAAGGCACATGCAACGCGGAGTCCTCAAAACCATGTCCTGTAGTCGATACCTCCCCATGGATCGAAGGATCCACGAGGACCTCAGTTCGAGGGGGGAAACGCATGAGCACGAATGGCATTTCGAGTGCAGCGACATCTGTGGGCATGAGCGTAAGAGTCACGCGCAAGGCCCAAGAACAAATGGCGAAGGACGGCAAGGCAGCGATTTCGTTGATTCGCGCCAACGAAGTCGTCGCTGCGTTCCGGCCTGATCCTCACGCGTCGAGCGGCGCAAAACTCGACGTTCGCGCGTAGCGCTGTGGCACGCTGAGCGCGCGCCATGCATGGTGTCGGACACAAATGGCTAGCCAACCTATGTCCGCCGCCGAAATCCACGCACGCGTGGACGACGACTACGAAGCACTCTCTCCAGAGCGACGCCGCCTGTTCGACGCACTGCGCATCGCACCCGAGCGGTGGCAGCTCCATCCGTGGGGAGACGCGTGCGGCGGATTTTGGGTCGTCGCTCTCTTCGGTCGACACGCGCTCTACTACAACGAGATCGAGGACGGCTTCAATCGTTCGCGATGGACGCGCTACGGCCAACTCGACGACTACCGGTGCAATCAGGACGAGCTGCAACATGCGCTCGCAGCCGTCGAGCGCATCCTGCACACAGGCAAAGGCGGCGACATCACGCTGGGACCGCCTGAGGAAATCGTCGACGACGAGTAGCCCGCGACAGCCCGACGGCGTTCAAACCCCTGGCAACCCGCCATCGATTCCGGCGAAGCTATCGACCTGCATACCCAGTCGGCGCAACATCGACACATACAGCTTGCCGAGCGGGATGTCCTCGTGTTCGGCTTCCTTCATCCATGGCTCCGGGCCGCCCGACCACGGGCCTCCAGCAGCTTTGTCGCCGATGAAGTTGAGATAGCGCCCGTGCTCGAGCCCCATGCGCTTGCCGCCCGCGAGGATGAGCGGGTAGTTGCGAGACAGATGAAAAGCGCTCGATGCCGACCCGTAGAGCAACAGCGTGTTGTCGAGCATCGTGCCTTCACCGTCCGGTTCGGGCGTGTCCTTCAGCTTCTGCAAGAAGCGCCCGTACTCGCTGCTCAGGTAGCGATGATACGTGCCGAAATTCTTCCAACCGCCCGGCTTCGTCGTGTCGTGCGAGAGTTGATGCGTGAGCTTGAAACCGACGGCGCGCGCGAGGTAGTCGCTGATTCCGACGCCGTTCTCGCGCCCGATCATGTAGGCCGCGACGCGGGTCGTGTCCGTGCGGAACGCCAGGTAGATGAGTTCGAACATCGCGCGTAGGTACGCACGCGAGTCCTCGGGCGTCACCTCGAGATCGATCGAGGACACATCGACGTTCGGACGCGGAATGCTGCTCCAGCGCTTGGCTTTCTGAACACGAATTTCGGCCTCGCGCACGGAGTGCAGGTACTCTTCGAAGCTCTCGCGATCCTCGCTCGACAACTCGCGCTGCAACGCACGTGCATCCTCGAGCAGATCATCGAGCGCGCTCTCGGCCAGCGCGAGGCGACGCTCGGCATGCGCATCGCTCTTGACGAACAGCGTATCGAAGACGCGCTTCGGCCGATGCTCGGCTGGAATCGCGCGACCGCGACGATCGAACGATACGGTGTGCGCACCCCTTGGAGTTCCGGTGCCCCCGTCCGTCGACATCACGAGTGAAGCAAAACGAGTCTCGTCGCCCACGTGCGCCGCGAAGACCTGATCGAGCGAAATGCTGTTGTGATACGGCCCCGACGCACCCGTAGCAGCCCCGGTCAAGAACTGGTCCGCGTTGGAATGGCCGTGCAGGTTGCGCGCCGCGGGATGCGACAAGCCGGAGAGAACCGTCAACTGCTCGCGCAACGGATCGAGCGGTTCGAGGCACTTCGTCCAGCGAAAGTCACGACCAGACCCATGAGGGAACCACGCCCATTCTTCGTAGGCGGGATCCTCTGCGAGTGGCATCGGAACGCCATCGGGGATGTAGATCGCTGCAAACCGCTTGCGCGTCGTACGGCGAGCCGGGCGGAGACGGAGCGAGGTGAATGCAGGTAACGCAAGCGCGATTCCGGTACCGCGCAAGAAACAACGACGATCTAGAGTATTGATCGGAACAGCCGCACCACGCGCGAACTCAGCGTTCGTATCTTTCGTCACGTCACGCACCTCACCGCTCGCGGAACAATTCACTGCACACGAGGTCGTGCAGCATCGTAACAAGGCCATCACCCTTCTTCCGCACGTCGCCCGCGATCTCGTCGATCCGTGCGCGATCCTGCAGCCGAAGCGGCCGACCGAGTGCATAGCTCGCGAGCTTCTCCACGAGCGCGTGGACGAACTGATCCTGCCGCGCGAGCAGCAAGAAGCGCTTCAGCCCATCCATGCCGTCGAGCCGCTGCTTGTTGAAGAGCACGGAGCTGGCATCGACGGCCTTGCCCTGGATCTCGTCACGCCACCTGCCGACGGCATCGTAGTTCTCGAAGGCGATGCCCCATGGATCGATCTTCGAGTGGCACGACATGCACGCCGGCTGATCTCGGTGACGTTCGATGCGCTGCTTGAGCGTCAACTTCGCGATCTCGGGATCCGCGAGATCGATCTTGGGCACGTTGGGTGGCGGCGGTGCTGGAGGATCCGCCAGCAAGCGCTCGAGCAGCCAGATCCCGCGCTTGAGCGGGTGAGAATCCCGGCCGTCCGAGTTCATCGCGAGGAGACCGGCCTGAACGAGCAAACCACCACGACGATGCTCGGGTTGCAACCCGACCCGGCGCAATCGGTTGCCGAGCACACCTTCGATCCCGTAATGCCGAGCCAGTCGCTCGTTGACCATCGCGTAATCCGCGTGCAGGAAGTCGAGCACACTCGCATCGACGCGCAACATCTCGTCGAAGAACGCGATCGGCTCGCGTTCCATCGCCTCTTTGAGTTCCCGCGGGAAGCCCGGATGTGCCTTCTTGTCAGGCTCGTAGTAGTCCAGGAGACGCATCCCGAGCCACTGCCGAACGAAATGCCGCGAGAAGCGACGATGTCGTGCATCGCGCAGCATGCGGTCGACCTGAGCCCGCAGGACCGTCTCGTCTTGCAGGGTGCCACGAGCTGCGAGAGCCAGGAGCTCTTCGTCCGGAATGCTGCACCACAGAAAGATCGCGAGGCGCGACGCGAGTTCGTAGTCACTGCAGCGCGCGTTGTCGCTACCGTGCGACGTACCGCGACCGAGATAGAGGAACTTGGGGGACGCGAGCGCCGTCGCGAGCACCTCGAGCACGGAGTCTTGGAAGTCTGCCCCTTGCGAGCGCAGACGCTCGTAGAGCGACACCTTTTGCTCGACCTCGAGATCCGTGACCGGACGGCGCCACGCACGCGGCAAGAAGCGACCGAAGATCTCCCGCGCATACCGTGCATGTTCCGGGTCGCTTGCGCGTGCAGCGTCGAAATCCTGATCGAAGAAGATCCGCGTATGCGACTCGGGCGGCCACACGTCGTGAACCGGGGCGATCACTTCGACTCGTTCGACCTCGACCGTGCCTCGCGCAACGGCGCGGTTGATGATCTTGATGAACTCAGAAGGACTCGGCGTCTCCCCCATCTTCGCCGTGCCGCGCACCATGTTGCGGGGATACACGTCGCTCAGGTGCACGTCCCACTCGTGGACATCCGCGCCGAGAACCTCGTGCTCGACCTCACTGACGAGGACCGAGGCGCGCGAGTCGTTGCTCGCCTGCCAACCGAACTCGAGCGCGAGACTCGGGCTTCCCGCGCTCGCTTTGGCGACGTGCACGCGCACGCGCATCGTGCCGCGGCTCGGCAGTCGATCGCCGAGTTCGACGATGAGATCGCGCCCTGGAGGGAGGATCGCGACCCTCGCGGCCTCGCTCCGCATCGAATCCGGCGCCAAATCCTGCGGTGCATCCCGGTGCACGGCATTGCCCGAAGGCTCTTCATGCACGGGCTCCCAAGCGAAGCGCGCTTCGTTGTAGGCCCACTCGACACGTGCTTCGCGCCCGCTGTTCCGATCGACATAGCGCGCCGCGTCTCGACCAGCCACGAAGCTCGAACGGCGTTTCGCGAGTTCCTGTCCGAGACGCGCCTCGAACTGCGCCGGTGTCTCGACGAGCTGCGCCTTGGCGTCGATCTGTTCAGGTCGCGCCTCCGGTTTCGCATCCCGCTTCGCCTGCTGCTTCGCGTACTCGTCACGCAGCTTCTTCTCGAGCGATTCGAGCCCTCGATCCTGCTTTTCGAACTCACGCGCCGCCGCGTCCGCCATCGAGACCGACCAACGAAGTCGCACGGGAGGCCCGGAGCCACGCTCCGTCACAGGAACCGTCACGAGATCGAGTGCCTTCCGTGCGACGTCACGATACGTCTCGAGCTGTGCCGGCGAGACGTGGAGGTGTTCGGAACTGTTCTCGAAACCGTCCTTCGAGATCGCTTCGGGCGGTAAATCGCGCGCGAAGTCGAGCGGCACGCCGAGCAAATCCTGCAACGCGTAGCGCAGCTCGTAGCGCGTCATGCGCCGAAACGACGTGTGTCCTGCCTCCGCACGCCGCACACGTGACGCGACGTGCACCTCGTTGGACAGCCAATCGAGGATCGCACGGCGCTCGTCGTCCGTGAGGTCCGTCTCACCCGAAGGCGGCATCTCGTCGTTCGTCACGACGTCGAGCACTTCGACCCAATGCGCGACGTCGTCGCCCGCCACGAGATTCGGATCCAGTCGATCGATGCGTAGATCCGCCTCTTGTTCGTCTTCGCCGTGACACGCGAAGCACTTCTTCTCGAGCACCGGCCGAATGTGCGCCTTGTAGACGTCGAGCTGCGGGCGGAACTCACGAACAGGAGTCCGGTCTTCCCGCGGATGCAGGTAGCTCGAACGCTGCGCACCCAGGCGTCGCGCGGTCTCGATGTTCATTTCGCCAGCTGGCGCGTCGCCCTGCGAACGCAGCAGATCTTCTTGCGCATGGGCACGAACGGCGAATGCGAGGAGCGACACGACGACGCAAAGGAGAATCACTCGTGCGCCCGGTATGCCCGATTCCAGACGGTCGTCGTCCTGTCGCATGTTTGGACCTCGAAGATCGGCCTCAATGTAGCCGCGCCACGGCTTCGGAACCGCGGCGCTTCTTGGAACACGTTCGCGATGCGTCCGGATCAACGACCGACGAGCGTGCGCAAGCCGTTGCTCAGCGCGAACTGCGAGACGAGACTACCCTGCGGGTCGATCACGATCTCCTGCCAGTAAACGTTGATGCCGATCAGCGAGGCGTTGTTCGGCACGACAACCGGTACGCGGAGCACCCCGGCCGCGTCGGTCGTGCGCCCTTCGAGGATCGAAGTGGCGATGTCGACGAGGATCGTGCAGGGTCCGATCGTCAGCGCAGCCGGCTGCGGACTGAGGGCGAGCACGGCGATCGCGTTGGGGCGCGCGTTCGACAGTTCGAGTGCGAAGTTGTTGTTGCCGAGCGTCGGCGCTCCGCCGACCCCGCGCAAGACGGGGACCCCGTTCGTCCCCGAACATCCCGTGCCGTACTGTTCGTTGAACGCAGCGCCGAACCAGGTCAACGCGATTGCATAGGGTTCGTTGCCGATGACGCCGTCGTCGAAGTAGAGGACGTAGTTCTCGCGCGTACGCACGAAACCCCATGTCGGCATGCCCGTGATGGAGAGACCCGGCCGGAAGTCGAAGACCTTCGTCCCCTGCGGTGTGCCGTCGGTGAGGCCGAGTTCTTGGCCCATGTTGCTCGCGCTGTGGAACACCGCGACCGAGCCGTCACCGACACGTGCGATGTGGTATCCGAACTGCGGCGACACCCACATGTTGATCGTGCTCGAGAGCTGTACGGTTCCCGTTGCCGTGCCGTCCGTCACGAACGGCCACATCGCGTTGCCGACCCTGCCGGCAAAGAAGACCTTGCGTCCTCCGAGCGGCACGCCTTGCGTATGCCCTGGTGGTGCGTCCAACATCGTGACCTGGTTCGTGATGCTCTGCGTCCCCGCGAGCGTTCCGTCGGTCTTCCAGAGTTCGGTGTAAGTGCCCGTGCCGCTCGGCGCGAAGCCGAAGTACATCACGTCACCGCTGTCGGCAGGCGTCATCGAGTTCGCGGCCCAACCGTTCACGAGAAAGCTCGTGCCCGCGCTGGTGCCATCGCTCGTCCAGAGTTCGTGCTTGGCGTTCTGGATGACGTCGCACCAGACCTTCCCCTTCCAGCCGATCAGCGGAGAGATCTGCTTGGCGCGGTCGTTGAAGGTGAACACCATCTGCGTGCCGGCGACCGTGCCGTCTGTCTTCCACAGTTCGCCCGTGCCAGTCTCGCGATTCAAGAAGTAGAGGTCCTTGCCGAGGCTCGCTGAGCGCCAATAGGTCGCGATCGTACTCGTGCTGAATCCGAGCGTGCCAGTCTTGAGGAGGATGGTCCCACTCGCGCTCCCGTCACTGCACCACAGGCCGAGGGTGCGCTGATTGTTGACGAGCCCGTACGCGAAGAAATAGACGCTTCCCTCGTGGGTCGTGACGACGGCAACCGTCGAATCGAGGAGACCGTTCATGAGCTTCTTCGGGATCACGGTTCCGCTCGGCGTTCCGTCCGTGACCCAGAGTTCTTGTCCGTTCTGCGCGTCGCTCGCACTGAAGAACATCTTGTCGCCCGTACTCGCGAACCACTTCGGATTCTTGAGGCCCGTGCGCAGGTAATAGGTGCCCGCCGGCGAACCGTTCGTCGCCCACACCGTGTTGCCGAGAGTGCCGCCGTCGTTGGCGGCAAACACGGCGAAGTTGCCATCCGACACGATTTCCGTGCCCGAGGAGCCAAGACGTCCCGGCCGGATGTCTTTGAGGAGCGTGACTTGCGCCGCTGCAACCGATGTCAACGACGCAACCAAGAGAGCGAGTAGAGAGAGATGCACGCGCGGAGTCCTTCCTGGTTGCTTGATCATGGATGAATTGGGCAGCACCCAGCATAGCGTCCGATGTCGCGCCGCGGGCTGCGTTAGCGAGCTCACGAGCGCGGTTCAGGCGCGGCGAGAACCAATGCGTTGTCGTTTTTTCACAACCGACATGCCGAGACGGTACGGATGTCGCCCCGTTGGCTACGCTGACGACAGGCCGCGCGAGACCTTCGTCCACAGAGCGGTCAGCCACGTCCATGGAGGAGCGCATGTTCCTATCAATCCTCGCTGATTGTCTCTGTCGTCGACGAGACGCCGCCATCCAGGCCCCCACCGAGACATTGCCACCCGCACGATGGTCGTCTGCGACGAGCCCACTCCTCTTCGTTTCGGCATTGTGGATCGGGATGGGACCGCTCGATGCCCAGACAACGAAGGAACCCGTCATCCTGTTCGTGCCCGGCTACACATTCGGTCCTGTCTCCAAGGACATGAAGGACAACTACTTCGCCGACCAACGACGGTACTTCACGAATTTGGGTCGTGACGTGTTGTACTTGAACACGCCCAACGACGCGAAGCTGACCTACCGCGACTTCGCATACAAGCAGTTCGAGTTGGGCGCGGGAAACGATCCCACGTTCGACAGTCGCGAAGAACGAATCGGTGTCAACGCCTGCGCGATCGTGAAGGTCTTGAAGGTGCTGCAAGGGATGGGTCGAAAGGTCACGATCGTCTCGCACAGCAAAGGTGGCCAGGATGTCCTGCACGCCCTCATCGATCTCGACGACAGCCAGCAGCCCAAGAACAAACACCTCTGGCCGATCGTTGCAGGCTGGCTGGCCTACACGTCGAACTTCTTCGAGTCGAGGTTCGAAGTCGAGAAGGCCATTCTTGTCACGGATCCAGGCGTCACTGCAGTATGGACGCGGCCGAAGGAGGCGTCGTGTCCGTTCCGATACGCCCAGTATCACGTCGATGGAGGCCTACTCTTCTCCGCCTTCATCCAACGCCAGCAGTACATGAAAGACCACCGTGATGTCATCAATGAACTCACGGCGACCATGCGCATCCTCTGCGCGTACGGATCGTTCGTCCCAGCGCTCAGTCAAGTGGATCTGCTCAACCCTGGCGACCTGGACAAGTTCAACATGCGCATCCAGACACAGTCGCAGGATATCGAGTTTTGGTCGACCATCCGATTCTGTGGCGCCAATGACGGTCTCGTACCCATGCGCGCAGCCCAGCTCCCAGGGGCCAAGTTCTCCGTGCACCTGCCCTCGGACACCCAGCGCCAGGGTGTCGATCACGACAGCCCAGCGGGGTCTCGTCCGCAATACGCCAAATTCTGGACGTCCTCGTTCCGCATCGAAATGACCGAAACCTACATTTCCAAGCTCGAGGGTTTCGCATCCTTCGGCCGCGGTTGCCAGGGAACGTCGGGAGTCCCGATCCTCGATGCGAAGGATGGAAGCGTTCCTGTCATCGGCAAACCCTTCACCCTCGAACTCAGCTCTCTCCCGATCGGCGCCGTCACGGCCATGCTGTTCGGGTTTTCGAACCAGGCTTGGGGTCCGATTCCGCTCCCGTTCGACCTCACGCCGCTTCAGGCCCCGGGTTGCTTCTGGCTCGTCTCCGTCGACGGTATCGACGTCGTCACGAACACGAACGGTGTGGCGCCGTGGACGATCACGATCCCGCCGAGCACACAGCTCGTGGGTCTCGAGTTCTTCAATCAGGGGCTCGTCCTGGATTCGTCGGCGAACGCGTTGGGGATCACGTTCTCGAACGGTGGTGCAGCCAAGATCGTGCGCAGGTAGACCTCGTTACGTCGACCGCCTTGCACCGCGGAGGCCATTCGCTAGGCCGCGCGCTCGTGCGCGCCACGGAGCGCGCTGCAGCGCATGGCCTCGCCCGGTTACCATGGAGCGCCTCCCGCCGATCGCCCGACAACGCTCAGGAGGTCCTCTCGTGAAGGTCCTGTTCGGAAAACTCTTCCTGTCTTCCGCCATGGCTCTCGGTTCCGTGACCATGGAGGCCGCTTCCGCGCAGTGCGTCAAGCTCACCTTCCGCACGTACGGACAGACCTGCGCCTTCTTCAACCAGGCGGCAACCCTGAGTCCGGCCTACGACGGCTCGACCTGCGTCATGACGCTCACGCTCGGCAGATCGCAGACCTGCTGCAATACCTTCCTCACCGGTCAATTCCTCTTCTTGAGCACGCGTCCGATCTCTCCGGGGATCCAGGATCCGCTCCTCGTACCGGGCTGTCTCCTTTCGGTCGTACCCGACTTCGTGCTGCCCCTCCCGCAGAGTTCGGGAGGCATCGTCAAGCTCCCGATCCCGCCCACCTTGGTCAACCTGACCTTCTACGCGCAAGGCCTCAACGACTACTTGACGACGATCGGGCTGACGCACGACTATCAGACGTCCCAGGGACTGTCGATCGCGATCTTCTAGCAGCGCATCACAGTGCACGACGTGACGATCTTGGCGACGTCCGGCGCGATCGCGCAGGAGACGCCGAGCATCACCAGATTCCGGGCAAGAGCCGCCGCGTGCGCGCTGCGTAGGCGTCGTATTCCGCGCCGAAGGCCTCGCGCATCATGCGCTCCTCGGGGCCGAGGCGCAGCGCCGTGATCAAGACCATGGCCAGCAGGTAGGTCGGCCCGGCGATCCAGTTGGGCAGCACCAGCGCCTGTCCCAGTCCGAATAGCAAGAGTCCCAGGTACATCGCATGGCGCACATGCGCGTACACGCCGTGCGTGACCAGCGCGTGGTCCTCGCGGAGCTCGAGCGTGATCGACCAGGCCCGTCCCAGGTCGGCGTGCGAACGATGGAAGACCCAAAGCCCCACGACGTATGCCGCCACGCCAGTGACGAACGCCGCGGGATGCAGCCGGAACTCGGCGACGTCGAACAGCGATGTCGCCATCCACACGAAGGGGACGAAGAACGAGAACCACGCGAAGGTCAGGAGTGCCTTCTCGAGCCCGCCCGCAAAGGAGCGCGCGACGGGCACGGCGCGGCTACGCTGCCCGTGTGGCGCGCGGATCGCGACCAACGCGACGTTCGCCACGAGCACCGTAAGCACCGCCCAGGCGCTGCTCACGGGGCGATCCCCATGCGTGCCACAGCTTCCACGACCGTCGTGCACGCGCGCGGCGCGGCGAGCACGCGAGGTCCCTCGCTCGAGCGCAGGTCCTCGAGCGATCGGCGCGCGTCGTTACGCGCGCGCGGGAGCGACGAGTCACAATGGGTCACGGATCGTCCTCGCTGTGGATGCGGCGTGCCCGATCGCACCGACGAACCAGTAGATGTCGAGGCGTGTCGAACCAGGAAGCGCAGCTCGTTCATCGGGCGCGGGCGTCCCTCGACACCCACCGCGACGCTAGCAAGCCCCGGGATCTTCGGCAAGCCACTCGACGACCCAGGATGATCGCGGCGCTCGCAACTGCGGTCCCGCAGAGGCGATGTCGGCCACTCTGTTACGATTCGCGCATGCAGCATCATCGCGGCAGTGTCCTCACCTTCGTGACGGCGATCACTTGCTTGACATCTCCTGCCTGTACAGGCGGAGGCAGCAGGTCGCCGTCGCTGATCCAAGAAGTGACGGTCCGCGTCGACGTGGCACCCGAGTCCTCGTTCAATCGCATCTATATCGATTCCTCGGAACTCGTGCGGATCGCGATCTACACGAAGGATGCCGGGGGACGACTCCTGTTCGCCGCTTCGCAGATCGAATTGGCTTCGTTGCTGATCGGCCCTGGCGGCGCACGGTTCACATCGCACGAATGGATCGATCTCGACTCGGACGGTGAGAGTGAGTTCGTGGGCAGCGTCCGCGCTTCGGACCTCGGACTCGAGACCGGTTCGTCGGCCGTGACCATCGAAGGCAGAGCCCCCGGTGTTCGCTTCCGTGGCAACGATGTCGTACTGGCCACACGTAGTCCCGCCTCACCAGCTCGCGTGACGGCCTACTTCTCGAACACCGATCCGAACCTCGCTCGCGTCGAACTCCCCGCGCAGAACGGTGCACTCGCGCTGCTCGGCAACCGAGACGTGCACGGACACCCGGCGATGTTCACGTCAGTCCGACACCTGGACCGCACGTCGGGCCAGATCGTCGATGTTCGACTCGACCCAGCGACGGGCGTTCCCGAGCACGTGAGTTTCGGCAATCTCGCAACCGCCGAGCTCCGCTACGTGAGCGCGGCCGAGTTCGAATGGACCGTCCGTGCACCGGGCCTGGCAGCCCACACGATTCGCGGTCCGCGAGGGCTTCGACCGGTCGCGAACCAGACGCAGCCGATCGACCCTCCCGGGCCTCGAGGAAGCACGCCGTTGATCGTGGACGTCACCGCGGACATCAGGCTCCGATGCAGTCGATATTTCAGTCCACGTCGCGTACCGCTCGACGACGCGACAGTCGTCGTCTCCGCCAGCGGGATCGGCGGGAAGGAACTTGCCGCGTATCGAGGGCGCAGCCTCGGAGAAGGGAAGTATCAGGTCGATATTCCGAACGACCGTCGAGACTACGAAGATCTGCAACGAGAGTTGGAGGCGTTTTGCAAAGCGCTCGGCGCGACGACGCGTGCGCTCTGCGAAGGCTCGAGTGGTTTCGGGAGCCTCGAATGGACGGTCTTGTGCGCCGGAGCGCTCACCATTCCCGTGGTCGGCCCCGAGCTCCTCGTGTTCTGCACGATCTTGACGACCGGTTGGCAGCTCTACTGTGCGATGGACTTCGACCTCGATCTCTGTCCATACATTCAGGATGTCGTCGATCTTGCCGAGATGTGGAAGAACGGCAGTTCGATTCACGTGCACGTCGCGATTCCCCCCAAAGATCTCGGTTGGACCCAGTACCCGAAGTCCCCGCAGCGTCGCGTCGGCCCGACCTTCGTTCGACCCAATCAAGGGATCGATCCCGTTCTCGTGCGCTTCACGACCGAGGAGGTCGCGCACGTCTACGAGTATCAAGGCGGCTTCCACAACGATTGGTGGCCGAAGGACTACGTCGACCAGTTCAACATCCCGTGGCAGTCGTATCCACATTGCCCGAAGACAGACTTGCCAGCCGACATGGAAGTCGTCGTCCTGCCGAGCGGCTACGTCTTCGGCAACGTGTCGTTCTTCAACACCTTCGTGCGCGGTATCTATCGGGCTTTCTACAACTGGTTCGAAGGTCAACTCGTCGGCGGACGTGTTCGTGGACCCTATGCCTACAGTCAGCAACCGATCGTCGTCGACTTCGACGACGCGCACATCAGCGGACGCGGCGAGCCGAACTCCACATCGGGCGGTTGGACCTTCGTTGGCACGCGCGTGTCGAGCAAGTGACTCGTAACAACGCCTGCATGCCGATTTCGGTGACGACAACACACTGAGGCGCACCGACCCGATGCGAGAGTCCGATCCACCACTGCGGCCGCCCGCGAGCGACCGCCCACCGAGCTCGTCGATCGACGGCGGGCGCTTCGTCGCCGGGACCGTCCTCGCCGCGCGGTACCGCATCATGGGACTCATCGGTCGCGGCGGCATGGGCGAGGTGTATCGCGCCGAAGACTTGACGCTCGGCGAACACGTCGCACTCAAGTTCTTGCCGCAAGCGGTCGCGCGCGATCCCGACGCGCTCGCACGCTTGCATCGAGAGGTACGCACGTCACGTCAGATCACGCACCGCAACGTCGTTCGCGTCCACGACGTCGGCGAAGTGGACGGCGAGCCGTTCTTGTCGATGGAGTTCGTGCAGGGCGAAGACCTCGCTTCGCTGCTGCGGCGCATCGGTCGTTTGCCCGAAGAAAAGGGCATTGCCCTCGCGCGTCAGATCTGCGCCGGCCTCGGCGCGGCACACGAACGCGGCGTGCTCCACCGAGACCTCAAGCCCGCCAATGTCATGCTCGACTCGGACGGCAACGCCAAGCTCACGGACTTCGGTCTCGCGGCCTTCACGACGGACGCGACGCATGGCGAACGCGTCGGGACGCCCGCCTACATGGCACCTGAGCAATTCGCGGACGGAAGCGCGACCACGGCATCGGACATCTTCTCGCTCGGTCTCGTGCTGCACGAGATCTTCACTGGTGAACGTGCGATCCGAGCATCGACCTTGTCCGAGCTCCACGCTCGCCACACGACGCCGTTCGCAGGACCGTCCGAACGCGTCGCGGGCCTCGATCCCGCCGTAGACAGCGCCGTCCGGCGCTGCCTCGCTCTCGCACCCGCCGACCGACCCGACTCGGCGCTCCGCGTCGCGGGAGCGCTTCCGGGCGGCGACCCTCTCGCGCAGGCACTCGCCGCGGGCGAAACGCCTTCACCCGAGCTCGTCGCACGCGCCGAAGGACCACCGGCCTTGTCCGCAGTCATCGTCGGATCGTTGTTGGCGGTCGCCCTGATCGCGTTCGGCTTCGTCGTGTGGCTCTTCGGCAACAACTCGATCTATCAGCTCGACGGCACGCCGCTCGAGCGCGCGGTTCTCGAACATCGTGCGCGCGAACTCGCGAGTGCCGCGGGTGCGTTCGAACTCGCACCTGGATGCGGCAGATTCGAACTCGACGACGCGGCGCGTGCAATCTCGACTCGAGATGCAATCGGCACCGCAGCGGAGCGAAGGCCAGGCCTCGTGCAATTCGTCTACCGCGCGGGGGAAACGCGCATCGCACCGGTGACGAGCTGGTTCGGCTCCGGTGTGCGCTGGGATGACCCACCAGAGTCCACGCCAGGGACGATCGCGGTTCGACTCGACAGCCGCGGCCATTTGATCGAGATCGTGATTGCCCATCGCGAGCGGCCTCTCGATGAGCACGCGTCTGGCGCGATGCAGGCAGCGTCCGCAGGACAGGACACGAGAGCGGTCGAATCCCAACCCTTCGACGCCGCTCCGTGGTTCGAAGCGGCGGGCTTGGATCGCACTGCGTTTCACGCAACGACACCGAACGCGCTACCACCGATCTTCGCCGACCGAGTTATGGCTTGGACTCGCGACGCCCATGGCGAAGACGGGCCGCTGACGATCGATGCAGCAAGTCTGCGCGGACATCTCGTCTGGTGGCGCATGCGAGCGAGCGCAGCCGAAGACGCGCCATCTCCGAACCTCGGTGCCGCCCTGCTCGTCTTCACGGCCATGTGTTTGGTTGGCGGCTGGTTCGCTCTACAGAACGTCCGCGCGGGACGCGCGGACGTCCGCGGCGCGACCGTGCTCGCATTGCTCGTCAGCTGCACGTACTTGCTCGGATCGTGGCTTCCCGATCCAGCGACGTTCCTGGCTGGCGGTCCAGGCCTCGCGTTTCGAATCGTCGCCTACACCCTGCTCTTCGGCACCGTGACCTGGGGAACCTACGCAGCACTCGAGCCAGCGATGCGGCGCACGCTGCCGCGCGCCCTCCGTTCGTGGAACCGACTGATCCGCGGCGGCTTCGGCGATCCGTTCGTGCATCGCGATCTCTTCCTCGGAATCGCCGTAGGCCTCATCGACCTCGGTCTCTTGTGCGCTCTCGAATACGACCCGACGGCCGTGCGCAGCAGCTTTCCGCATGGACCGGCCGCACTCCAAGGCGTCGGCGCCGTCGTCGCGAGCGTCTTTCACTTGATGCTCGCGCTCGTGCCGATCGCGTTGTTCTTCCTCTTCGGTGCACCTCGTCTCGTCGTGCGCAAGGCGGTCCTTGCCGACCTGCTCGGTGCGACGCTCGTCACACTCTTCCTCGTCGGCTTCTCCGGCCTCGATCCGACCACGTTCCTTACCGCAGCCGCCGTCGTCGCGCTGACGCGCTTCGTCGGCTTCCTCGCGCTGTTCGGCTACGCGTTCGTTCCCGTAACGCTGCAGTTGACTCCGTTCACGTGGGACACGACACACTGGTGGGCCACGCTGTCCATGGTCGCTCCTGCGGTGCTGCTCGCATGCTTGCTGACGACTGCGCTGCGCGCACGCCTACGAGTGCAAAGCTGACGGTCGCGTGCGTCACTGCAGGTCAGCGACGAGTCGGCCTCGTCGGTGGATCCTGCCAGAGAATCGAGATTGAGGACTCGCAGGTCTGGACTGCCAGAAGCGCGACAAAGGCACGCGCTGCGTGGAACTCCTCCCGCTGTGATCTTGCTACGATCGCGCCTACGAAAACGCGTATGAGCGCGCAACGACAACAAGGAGATCGACTCTTGCTTCGCAATCTCACCATCGCCTGCTTCGTGCTGACATCGGTCGGCGTCGCCCAAGCCTTCACGTCCCCCAAGGGCTACCTGACGACGGAAGGTGCGACGGACCACAACTACATGCTCTTCTCCAAGTACGAGATGTACTGGCAAGCCATCGACAAGACCAACATCGGCGCGGGGACCAAGGTCATGCGCGAAGTCGGCTGGCGTCGCGATGGCACCGGCGCCGCGAGCACCTACGCCGCGCGCACGATGACCAACTGGGAGATGTCCATCGCCAAAGCCGACTACGGTCTGCACAACAGCGTCGACATCAGTAAGAACGCACTCGCCGGCACCCTCAAGCAAGTGGTCAAGCCGCGCACCCTCAACGTGGTCGACGTCTCGGCGCCGCCGACGACGGCGCCTGCCCCATGGACGACCGTAGTCAAGTTCGACACGCCATTCATCTACGACGGCTTGGACGCGCTTCTCTGGGAAGTGCGCTACACCGCGAACACCATGTCGACGAACTACTCGTTCGACTTCACGACCGGCGGCAACTACGCCTACAGCAGCTCGACGGCAGCCAAGCTCGGAACTGCATGTACCTCGAGCGGCTCGACCTCGCCCATCAGCTGGACGACGCAGTGGCGCAACTACGGAACTGGTTTCAGCATCTACCATGCGGGCATCAGCAACCTTCCGAAGAGCGCACCGGCGTTCCTCTGGATCGACTTCATGGACGCGAACCTGTCGGCGCCGATCGTCTGCACGACGATCCACGCGCTGCCGACCATCGTCCTGCCACTCGGCGTGAGCGATTCGCTCGGCAGCCTGGCCAAAGCCGAGTTCCCGCTGCCGTACGTGGCTTCCGCAGTCGGCGCGAGCCTCTACGGACAGGTCTGGGGCTTCGATGCGGGCCGTGCGAGTGGGCTGCCGATGTCGTTCTCGGACGGCGCCAAGTGGACGATCCCGAGCGACCCGACGAGCCACGACGTCGTGCGCAACTACCGCTACAAGACCACCTCGACGAGTTCCGAGATCGTCAGCGGTCCCTGGACTGGAGGCATCATCACGCGGTTCCAGTGATCGCTCGGTCGTTGCTCCGCACATCGCGCGATCCCGGTCGATCGTTATGATCCGGCCGCGATGTGGATCTCGGGGTTGGCAGGAGCGGCGGCAGCGCTCTTCGGTGTGGCGGTCGAGCGCCTACGACCTGCAGGGCGCGCGCGCTCGCGTGCGAGGCGCGCCACGCGTGAGGTCGAGCGCGAACTGCAGCGCATCGAGAAGCTCGAACTCACCGCCGAAAAATCGCTCGCCCGCGTGGCAGAAGCGTGGTCACGCGCGAGCGAGCATCGACGTCTCGAACAACTGGACGTCTCCGAACTGAAGGCGTTCGGCGCCGACGGTGTCCGCTGGGGCGTGCTCGAAGGAGCCGCTTATCGCACGATTGCGGACCTGATCGGCGTCTCGAAGGAGAAGCTGACCAAGCTCGACGGCATCGGCGACGTCATGGCCGACAAGATCGTGCGCGCGCGCGATCGCGTCGTGGCGCTCAACAAGGACGAGATCGTCGATCCGCCGCAACCCGATGACGAGACCCCTCCGGCGCGCAACGTGAGGCGCGCCGCGCACGACAGTCTCGTGGTACGAGAACGCACACGCGGTCCACGCGCACGACTGTCGACGTGGCTCGAGGGCCTGCAGCGACGCGTCCACGACATCCGGCGCAATGCCGCGTTCTATCGAGGCCTGACGAGCGGTCGCCGCGCGATGCGTGAGGATGCGATCGCGACGTCGAAGGCGCTCGTGCATGAGGTCCACCAAGGGCGCGAGCCGAGTGGACGACTCGCCACAGCGAAGCTCGCTCGCAAGAGTGCCAAACTCGCTCTACGCCATCACCCGACCGACGCAGACCTCGCACGAGAACACGCGCACCGCATGGCCGAGTTCACGGCGGTGATCGAGCGTGCGCTCGTGTTGCGTCGAAGCGCGTCCATCGCTGCGTCGTCGGCTGTGACCGGTGGCCTCCCCATCGAAGTCGCTCGCCGCGTCGAACGCTCTTCGCTTGACAGTCGCGGTCTGCGCGTCACGTTGCGTGGCTATCAAGAGTTCGGTGCGAAATACTTGCTCGTACAACGCCGTACGTTGCTCGGCGACGAGATGGGACTCGGCAAGACGGTGCAGGCGCTCGCCGCGTTCGCGCACGTCGCCTATGCCGAAGGCGGGAAGCTCTTCCTCGTCGTGGCACCGGCGAGCGTCCTCACCAACTGGTCTCGCGAGACGACGAGGCGCACGACGCTCCCGGTCACAATCCTACACGGCAACGAACGCGAACCACGACTCCGCCAGTGGATCCAGGATGGCGGTGTCGCGGTAACGTCGTTCGGCACTCTGCGGTTACTTCCGTTGTTCGACGGTCCACACGTGGTCCATCGCATCGACATGCTCGTCGTCGACGAGGCACACTACGCGAAGAACCGCTCGGCCGCGCGCACGCAGGCGATCGCCGCGCTCGCGGCTCGCAGCGAACGCGTGTGCTACATGAGCGGCACCCCGCTCGAGAACCGATTACCCGAGTTTCACGCGCTGATCGGCCAGCTGCAGCCTCAACTTGCTTCGAGTCTCGAAGACGACGCGCCATCGGACGACGGACTCGTCATCGGGCGCCGCGCGTTCTTGACCGCCGTCGCACCCGTCTACGTGCGTCGCAACCAGAACGACGTGCTGAAGGAACTTCCCGAGCGCATCGAGAAAGAAGAGTGGATCGACCTTTCCGCCGACGAAACGCGCGAGTACGAGCAAGCGGTGCGGGATCGCAAGATCATGGCGATGAGGCGCATCGTGACGCTCGGCACGATCGGCACTCGCACTGACGGGTCCCTTGTATCGTCCAAGCTCGACCGCCTCGATGAGCTGCTCGACGAATACCGCGAGGAAGGGCGCAAAGTACTCGTGTTCTCGTTCTTCCTCGACGTCCTCGCGGAAGTCGCACAGCGATGCGCGATGCGCGGCACCCTGATCGGCACGATCTCGGGCAAGGTCGCGGCGAGCGAACGCCAGCGTCTGTGCGACGCGTTCACCGAAGCGGACGGACATGCCGTGCTCCTCGGCCAAATCGACGCCGCGGGCACGGGCCTCAACCTGCAAGCGGCCTCGGCGGTCTGCCTGCTCGAGCCGCAATGGAAACCGTCGACCGAAGAACAGGCCGTCGCGCGCGCGCACCGCATGGGACAGACGCGGTCCGTGATGGTCCACCGCTTCTTCGCGAGCGACACGGTCGACGAGCGGATGAAGGAAGTCCTCGCGGACAAGCGGGAGCTGTTCGACGCATTCGCGAGGGAGAGCGCGGTGAGCGACGCGAGCGCGGACGCGACCGAAACGAGCCTCGTGCGACAGGTGATCGACGCGGAGGTCGCACGGCTGGGGATCGGGTCGCGTGAGGCACTTCGGAACGAGTAGGTCGCTGCAGAGGCGGCGGCACCATCAGCAATTCTGAACTCCGAATCCTCGATTCGGCGAGGCCTTCGGGATTCTCACTTCGAGGGTTAGGTCGCAGCCATGCCATCCCACGAGCACACCCTTCCGTTCTCGTTGCGAGCGGCAATGATGCCCACATGGCGAAATCACGCGGAACCCCGGACCTCCTCCACTTCGTCGCGGCGGCGAAGCGCTTCCTCAGTGCGCAACCCTGGACGCGCTGGAGCGAACCTCGGCTCTTCGCGTTCGAGATCCCCGACGAAAACAACCCCGTGATCGCCTTCGTAGCAGGCCGCCACGCACCGACCTTCGGCATGGTCTGCGCATTCGGCACCGAAGCCGAAGCCATGATCCGCTCCGACGACGATCCATGGAGTACGGACTACGAACTCGCGAATCTCTACTTCGATCGCAGCAATACCGACAAGAACTATCGCAGGGACATGCAGGCGGCAGGCTGGACGCAGTCGATCCTTCCCGTGATCGCGATCAAATCGTCCGGCAAGGATCCGCGCATGGCGCGGCGTCGCGAACGCCAACTCGTGACCTGGGTCCTCAATGCGTTCGTCAAGGCCGAGGCGAATGGGATGCTCGACGAGGTTTCCGATTCCTCACTCGATGGGACGGTCAAGACGCTTCCCCTGATTCGTGCCGCGGGAAAGGTGCAGGATCCGGTCGTCGAGTTCACGAAACACTCACTGCGGCCGGAAACGCTCGCGCGCATCGCCGACTCGGAAGGTGCTTCCATGGCATCACGTCCCGAAACTCGAACGAAATCAATCGGCACACCCCGCAATGTCGCGGTCTTTCGCGACGTCGAGAACACATCGCACTTTCCCGAATCGACGCAACGTTGGGGCATCGCGTTCGAGCAGATGGATACCGGACTGCGTGGTCTCGTCCGCATGGAAGACCCTCGCCTCTTCGTCGTCGCGGACCTCACCAACGACAAGATCGTCTCGATGCGCCCTGTCGACGGTGCGGACTGGAAGGAGGCCACGTCAACACTCTTCGATGCGTTCTACTGCCCTGCGGATGATCGCGAACCGGTCTTGCCCAAGAGCGTCGTCTTCTTGCACGAAGACATCGACACGGCGTTCGGCGCGAGCTTGCGCGAACTCGGGATCGACTGTCACGTCGACGACGAGGACGGCGACATGCGACGCTTCGTCGATCAACTCCTGGAGGGATTGGCGGGTGCCGTCGGCGGGCAGACTGCGTTGGCGCACGCGCCCGAAGTCGTCCCCGCGCCGGATGACCTCGCCGGATGGAAGCGCGCAGACGCAGCCCTCACCCAGGCACTGTTGCAGCCGCTGCCAAGCGTGACTCCGCGGATGCAGCGCAAGTTCTACGGTGACGACTTCGATCCCGATCGTGTCGGCCGTGACAACCCCACCGTCGCGATGAGCTTCTACGAGTGGCGGGTCTTCGACTATCGCGGCAACGCGCGCTCGGCGACATTGGCCGAGCGCTTCGTACGCAACGAGGTCCCCGAGTGCTGGCGCATCTTGATCGAACGTCGCAGTGGCGCAACGCCCACTCTCGCCAGGATCGAATCGATCGATGTGGGCACGTCGCTCGAGATCGTCGACGTGTACAGCGGGCAGCGTTGGACGATTCACGATCACGCGATGTCCATGTCGGCCAAAGTCGACATCCTCGTCGCGCTGCGCGTCTACCCGGTCGGTGACTTTCACTTCGCGATGCTCGCCGGCCCGCTCTTGACTTCGCATCAGATCGACGACGCCACGCGAACCCTCGTAGCCGAAGGCTTCGACCCCGAGAAGGGCTTCGTCGGCGCTGCTCACCTGCTCGGTCGACTTTGGAGCGTGGCATCGACCGGCCAGGCGCTGCCTGCAAGACTCGTGTCGGCCGAAGGCGACCGCCTGTGCTTCGTAAAAGCGACGTTCCACGCGCGCGATCCAGCCGCGCTGACGCGAGCCCTCGACGAGCGTCCTGACCTGGAGTTCGACGGCGAGAGTTGGGCGTGCTTCGCGGGCAAGACAATTGTCAGCCAACCGGAGCGCGTGCTCGGCCACATCCGGATCTTCGACGACGAAGTCCTCGTCGAAACGATGACGGAGGAACGCTTCGAAACCATCCGCTCCTGGCTCGAAGCACTCCCCGGCGTCATGCACCGCGAAACGACCACCGAAGACCCGATGGATCTGCTGCGGTCCGGCGGCGCTCGCAACCGTCACCGCGACGACGAAGCGAGTCTCGCGGACATCGATCACCAACTGGGTCTCGTGTCGGAAACGAACGGGGGTTCGCAGCCAAGGCTCGTCGACCTGCCCGAAGTCCACGATTCCTTGCGACGCCAACAACTCGCGTGGCTCGACGAGAAGATCCCGATGTTCGGCGACAAGACTCCACGCGAGATGGCTAGGGACCCCGACGGTCGTGCGCGCGTGGCAGCGGTGATTCGAACCATGCGGCGGCCTGGCGGAGTCAGTGACAGCTATGAAGTGCCGCGCGCGGAGATGCTGCGCGAGCTGGGCCTGGAAAGCGGATTCGAGTGATGGACTCAGTCGCTCGACGTCGACGATCTTCGCGATCCTCCCAATAACGGTGATTCTGAGGCGGAAACTGCAGACTTCGCACATCCCTTGCGCCCAGGTGCTCGCAGCAACTTCGATACGTCCTAGGCTCCATGGTGGCACAGTTCCATGAAACGAAGACTCCGTACGACCGCGCTCGCGGCTCTCGCCGCACTCTGCATCGAAACCACGGCTCGCACTCAGTACGACGGTGCTCCCTTCAATAACGTCACGGTCACGCCGCTCGGCGCGAGCATCGTGCGAGGAAGCGGCCGATACGATCTGCAGCCCTCCGTGATGTACGACGCGAGCGATCCGAACAAGGCGCGTCGTTTCAAGATGTGGTGGCTCGGCCGCTACGACCCCGCCGATGCCGATCTTCCGCCTGCCGACCTGCACGTCGGCGATCGAATCTACTACGCGGAAAGCCCGGACGGCACGAATTGGAGTCGGCCGATCGTTGCACTCAAGGGACGCGGCGGATCCGGGGGTTTCGATGCCGCGGACGATCACTTGGTGGGTTCGCCTTCCGTGCTGAAGGTGCACGGCAAGTACTACATGTTCTACGAGGCCTACTCGCAGGCGACGCTCGTGACGCGCTTCTTCCATGCGAAGCGTGGCGATACGTGGAGCTTCCACGGCTTCCCGCAGAACAGTCCGTCCTGGGACGACGGATACGCGTGGGAACGCGAACTCGGGATCGCACCGGCATTCAGGAAACACGATGCGCATCCGATCTACGCCGGGCAGGTCGTCTATCCGGACGGCAAGATCAATCGCTACCTCTCGGCGAAACCGATCCAAAAGGAAGGCGCCGGCACGTGGACGGACCTGAACGGTGGTCAACCGGTCTTTTGGCTCTATTCGAAAGACGCACCCGGACGCAAGCCGTTGTACGCAGCCTTCGCATCGCTGTATCGCAATAGCTTCGTGACGGACCGCGTGGACATGGAAGGATTCCAAGCGGATGGCTTGCACGGACTCGTGCCGCCGCATCCCTTCCTAGGCTACGCGATGGCAAGCGTGACGAGCCCCGACATGCGGCGTGCGAACCAGAATAGGATCTGCCTCGCAACGTCTTCGGACGGTAAGACGTGGACGCGATTCCGTGGTGCGGCCGATGGCGAAGCGATGATCGCGCCAGTGCAGGCCTTCACCAACTCGAGTTACGGTCAGCACGCGTGTGGCGGTTCCGAACGCTTCGATCTCCATCGAGCCTACGGTGCAGGCTTCCCCGTCGCGCTGATTCGCGACGGACATCTCGAGCTGATGTTCACCGACGATACGAAAATCCCACTGAGTCGATGTGACCGACCGCCGGTCGCGACGCGGATCCGCATCCCACTCGAGAAGATCGAAGATCCACAAGCCTACGTCACGGCACAGCGTCAGGAGCTGCAAGCAGGCATTCCCTGCGACGCGAAGTGGAGCCCGCTCTATCGGCGCTATTTCGGATTGAGCTTCAAGCTCGAGGGGAGCTGCTCTTCCGCCGGCTACAAGCAATATCCGTTGCTCGTGTGGTCGGACTTCGACGTCAGTGCGACGCAGCTTCCCCTCTTTCCGGCTACGAACACCTTCTCGACTCCGCTTCCGACCCAAGGCTATGTCGGAGCGTGTGGAGGACTCCTCGGCGACGAGTATGGAAGGACCGTCGACTTCCCAGCAGCGACCTCGCCCTACACCGCGATGCACGTCTTCTACGAAGCGTATCCCTCGGGACACTGCCCGACGCCCTTCGAATCGGACCTCCACCATCTACTCGTCTTCGGCTATCCCAAGGACGTGCATGCGAAGGGCGTCGACTTCGGCCTCTTCGTCGTACCCGAGACGCAAGAAAGCCATCGAAGCATCCACCTGCGCACGGTCCTCGGCCCGCCGAACTCACCCTTCTTGATCGTTCTGCGCTCGATCGACGGGAATCCCGTGACGATCCCGCTTCTCACCGCCGTCTTCGACTCGCAAGGCCGCGCGAACATCGAGATCCCGCTCGGCATCGTGACGACCAGCAACGTCGAGATCGATGCCCTCGCCCTCGATGCGCAATGGAACCTGAAGCGCTCGACCCGACGCGCCATCTTCCTGCGGTAGCCGCGCGTCGGGGGATTTCCCTTGCAGGATTCTCCGTTCTCTTGCGCCCTTGCTGTTGGAACGCAACGCAAAAGCAAGAACCATGAAAGCAATCTCCGTACTCTGCCTGTGTCTCTCGGGCTTCTTCACACTGCCGAGCTGCACCGAAGCGGGCGCGAACGACCTCGGCAACGCGAACTGCCTCGTGCCATCGGGCAATAGCCAGTCCGTCGACATCGTCACCGTCGGCCCAGGAGAAGAACTTGCCATCGACATGCACGTCGTGCGTGGCGCACCGGTGCGCCCGTTCTGTATCCAACTACAGTTCGGAATCGGAGGCGGCGACAAGTTGAAGGGAGACTTCGTGAAGAGCGCGGAACGACGTGTGCGACTCGACCCAGGGATGTACTCGATCGGGCTAGCGTCGAAGCCAGGGACCGAAAGTAGCTTGGTCCGCTTCCAAGCAAGTGTCGGCGATCGACGAGTCTTTCCTCCCGACGGATTCATGATTCCCCCGGTCGTGAGCACGGAAAAGGACTTGTCGTCCATGATCGCGATGTTCCTCGATCGTTCCCACCGTGAAGGTGCGTTCATGCGGCTTCATGCAAAGTGCCGAGAAGCTCGACCGCTCGTCGAACGCGCGGTCGCGCAGTGGGAACAGGACCTCACGCAAGTCGATCATGATCGCGCGTATCAAGGTGCGCTCGTCGGACATTCGAGTGCCTACTTCGAAGATCGACGAATTCGGCTTCGTTGGGCAATCAGTCGCGGAAAGACTTTGCTCCAACAGGGCTGAGTCTGCGCCGCGCACATACCGAAGGCACGGGAGTCGTGGTACTCACTCGCGCTCGAAACAGTCGCGATACTCGGAGCTATCGCGAATGAGTTCGAAGTCTTTGGCAGACAATCGACCTCGTTCCGATGGATCGCGCGCAGCGTGCGCTAGGAGATGCTTCGCGAGAGTACGACACCGATCACGCAGTGACTCTCGAGACGTCACCGCGAGCGTCAAAGCGCTTCCCAGGGCTGCTGTAGATTCGATTGACCACTCCTCTGGATGCTCGAACGGGATCAATCGCTCGAGATGCGCGACGGCTTGTTCGGCAGTCGATGCGGACCGCGCTGCGCACTCCACGTAGTCGACGTGGTCCATGGTTCGCCCACCGATTTCGAGAGCTGTCAGCCACGCCGCCGACGCTTCTTCGAAACGCTCGAACGATCCCAGCGCGAGAGCGTGTACACGATGCGCATTGTAGGTCGGCTGCAATACACGCGGATGCTTCTGCATCGAGATCGGTAGTGCCGCCAACTGCTCGAGCGTCTTTTCCGATAGATCCAAGGCACGTTCCATGCGGCCTTGCAACTGCGCCAACTCCGCTTCGTTGCCGAGGCTCGCGATGTAGTTCAATTGGAAACCGATCACGTCAGGATGCGATTGCGCCAGGCGACGATGCATCTCGGTGGCGCTCTCCATCGTCGTGTTCGCTGCGTCGACTTCTCCTTGCTCCATCAGAACCGAAGCCAGAGTCGCGACTTGGCCGGCTTGGGTGGCTTGAAATGGCACGTGATCTGGAAAGCGCGCGAGCAGTCCTCCAAGCACTTCGATCGCCTTTTCGAGCCTCGAGCGCGCGAGTTTGAGAGAATCTGCGACCTGCTCCGGAGTCGCGGACATCGACTTCGACATGGCATCCAAAGTCAGGGACGCAGCCCCGAACTCCGCTTGCGCGTACACCGTCGCGTACTGCGGATTGTCCCGATGAGCCTCGGACAGGATTCGCATCGGCTCACTCGTCGAAGCAAACATGTCCGCGCCCTGCTGGACCCGCCCCAACTGTGCTTCGGCATACGCCAAATTCTGGGTCGTATACGCCTGCCGCAATCGAAGCTCGGGGTCCTCCGGAAAGAGCTTGGTCAGTTCGCGAAGATCCTCTTCGTTCTTGCGGAGGAGGTCGGCGCTTTCCTGCATGTGCCCCGTTTGGGACAGCACGTTGGCGTGGTTGTTCCGCGCTTCGCAGCGCGCCAGCCGGAACTCGCGGGAGCCGGGTGAGCGTTCGATCAACAGGTCGTGCAGCGAGGCGGCTCGAAGATACGCCTTCGTCGCAGCTTCGTAGTCCGGCACGTCTTGATAGTAGACCCCCAAGTGGGAATGGACGTGCGCGAGCGAGAGCGCTGCGCCGTTGGACAACGTGCGATCCGTGCCGAGCGACTCCAGGTACTCGATGGCCTTGCGGAAGTGGACCACCGCTTGGGTGACCTCTTTCGATCGCTGCAACAAGGTGCCGAGAACGCGGTGCGCCGAACCCAGCAATTCGACGGAGGTCGCGTCACTCGCTTGCGCGCGCCCGTACGCCTCGGCAGTCTCGAGGGCACGGCGTGCGTAGGCGATGGCTTGCGCATCCTTGCCCAACTGACCGTTCACATTGGCGAGGAACATCAGCGTTCGCGCGCCCTGACCCTGCACCGCGGGAAATTTCGACTCGAATTCGCCGAGTTCGCCGAGTAGGTGCTCGGCCTTCTCGAGCAGCGCTCGGCGTACGCCGGCCAACGGATTCTGCTCGACACGCGCAACCACGAGACGGTTGAGTGTCGTGCCTGCCGTGATTTCGACCAAGAGTTCGTCGATCACATCGAGTGTTCGGTCGACCTGGTGCTCCGCCATGCGACGCGCAGCCTGCTCGTTCGTCGTTGCGGCATCGGCGATGCGCCGGGCAGCCTTCGCGTCCGCAAGTGCAAATATCGTGATCCACAACGCCGCGATCAGCGTCGCGAGAAGAGCCACAGAACTTCCGACGGCCAGTTTGTGACGGCGGACGAACTTGCCCATCACGTAGCGCATCGAGTGCCGCTTCGCGACGACGGGACGACCTTCCAAGTAATTCCGCAGGTCGGCACCGAACTGCTCGACGGACGGGTATCGATCCTCGGGCTTCTTCGCGAGCGTCTTCAAGACGATGGTTTCGAGTTCGCCGCGCAGCTGCCCTGACAGCTGCTTCTCCGTCGTCGATCGGCGGCGTACGACATCATCGATGCCGAGCGACGCATCGGGTCCCGACGGCGGCTTCGATCGTTGCGTTGCACGAGCGAGTGCGGTCCGCAACAGCTGCGGATCGCGATTGCAAACGACATCGTGAACACCCACCCGATCGAGCCCCTCGAGATCGTACGGGAGCTGCCCACTGAGAAGTTGGTAGAGGACGACCCCGAGCGAATACTGATCCGAGGCCGTCGTCGCTCGAATCCCTCGGTGCTGTTCGGGACTCGCGAAGAGTGGCGTATACCGCCGAAACTCGGTTCGAGTCGCCTCATTCGTCGCATCGGAGTCGACGAGCGTGGCAATCCCGAAGTCGACGAGCTTCGGGACACCATCCGCGACGAGAATGTTGCCGGGTTTCAGATCGCGATGGATGATCCCACTCCGGTGTGCGAAATCGACGGCATCACATACAGCCGCGAACAGGCGCACTCGCTCGCGGATCGACATGGCCTGAGCGTCGCAGTACGCATCGAGGTGCTGCCCGTCGACATACTCCATGACGAGATAGGCCTGCCCATCGGCCGTCACCCCCGCGTCGAGGAGTTTCGCGATTCCCGGATGCTCGAGCGCGCCCTGCGAACGCGCTTCTCGTCGGTAGAGTCGCTGGATCTCGGCGGGATCCCCACCGCGGCGTAAGAATTTGATGGCAACCCGACGCTCGAAATCCCGCGTGCGCACGGCCTCGTAGACATCGCCCATGCCGCCACCCCCGATGCGGCGTTCGATCCGATAGTCGCCGAACACGTGACCGACGCGCGAATCGTCGAGCATCGGGCCCGTGGCGGGATCCAAGAAACCGTCCTGCTCGGATCGGCGATGATGCTCGAGCAGCTCTCGCAACGCGGCTCGAAGATCGACGTCGTCGAGACCTGCCAGGAAGATCTCCCGTTCGGCATCGGTCGATTGGACCAACTCGTCGAACAACTTCCTGACTTCGCTCTGATCCACGAGGCACCGAATCTTCTATGGGTAAAGTGTCGAACGTTTGGCTGGTAGTATGTCCGCACGTTCGCGCGACGGACCGAGGAAGATGTCAGCAGAACCCGAAGAACCTAGCAGCGGTCTGCCGCTGGACACGATGCTCTACGACGAGCTGCGTGCCGCAGCCCGCTCCGCGATGCGCAACGAACGGCGACTCGATCACACCTTGCAGGCGACCGCGCTCGTGCACGAGGCGTTCGTGCGGATGCGTGATCACGAAGACCTGAAGAACGTTCCCAAGCGCAACCTGATGCGGATCGCAGGAACGGTGATGCGCCGTGTGCTCGTCGATCACGCCCGCCGCAAGCACGCGGAAAAACGGGGCAAGGACTGGGGGCGCATCACCCTCGACGAGCAGTTGCTGCCGGCATCCGAGAGCATCGACGTGCTGACGTTGCACGAAGCACTGACCGCGCTCGAGGCAGAAGAGCCGCGCGCAGCGAAGGTCGTCGAGCACCGTTTCTTCGGCGGCTGCACGATGACCGAAATCGCCGAGCTGTTGGGAATCTCGGAACGGACCGCTCACGGGGACTGGTCCTACGCACGCGCGTGGCTGCGACGCCGCATGGAGGGCTGACGCCGAGCCCCGACGCGGCGTTCATGCCGCTTGGATGCGAAGCGTGTCCCCGAAGAGTTCGGAAAGCCCGCGGCGCTCGGCAAGGCGGCTCGGTGGGACGGCCCACAGCAGAGCCTTGCTGCAGAGCGCTTGTCGATCGGCACCTGCCATCACCAGCACCTGCGCACATCGCGGAGCTTTGTGCATGACGCTGAGGCCCAGCGGGGTCATCGGTTGACCGAGCTTGCCGGGGACCGGGCTGTCGACATCGAACCCATTTTCGACCATGGCGCGCAGGCTCTCGGCATCGTCCGACTTCAACGCCGAGAGCAATGCACGACGCTGCTGATACATGGATGCAGAACCCACGTGTTCGCGCAGCGGTTCCCACTGCCAAGCGAGCACGAGCCCGACGATCATCGCCACATGAACGAGGTTGTAGAACAGCACATACGATCCGTTGACGACGAGCGTGTCGCTGCGTGAAATCGCGAAGATCACGACGTCGAAGAATGCAATCGACATGAAGACCGCGAGCGCGGAGGCGAGCAGCTGCCGCGTGGCCCATGGATTGCGGAGCGCGTGTCCGGCACAGGCAATGCCCAGCGAGACGGCTGCGAGCGTGTTGATGATGCCATGCGCCGAGAAGTCGCCGACGATCACGGAGCGTGTCGCCATCCACAGTGCTGCAGCGCCGAGCGCGACCGTGATGGCAAGGATGAGCTGTTGCTTGTTCATGGTTTTCTTCCTCTTGTCGAGTCTGAAGGGTGACACCGAGCAGGGCGCAAGAACGGCCGAGAACCTGCAAGGGGCACGACGACGATGTCTACTTCGTGAGGTCCTGGCTTGCGCGTTGCATGATTCCGCGCAGTCGTTTCGCGCGCGCGGGGTCCACGCGCGCAAGGACATTCGCATGCCGTTCTGCAGCGACCCAGTCGCGACGCCGCACGGCCAGAAGCGCGGAGTTGTAGCGAACATCTCGGTGCTCCGGCACGACGCGAAGCACGGCTTCGAAGAGCTCCTCGGCTTCGACGTCCCGTCCCTCGTTCAGAAAGAGCCCAGCGAGATTGGCGCGCGCATCGACGTCGTCGGGGTCGAGTTCGCATGCACGTCGAAACGCGGCAATCGCCGTGACCGTGTCTCGGAGTTCGACCGCGCAGACTCCGAGGTTGTAGTGCAGGTTCGCGTTGTCCGGATCGAGTTCGAGGGCCTTCTGCTGAGCCTGCCGTTCCTCCTCGAAGCGTCCCAGGCGTCCATAGGCCGTTCCGAGATTCGCCCAGGCGCGGGCGCGGTGACCGAAGTCGCGAGTCAACTGCTCGAGAACCTCCAAGGACTCACGGCTCAGGTCGAGATCGTGATCGCGTTCCCCGAGGTCACTGAGGGCGGCACCGAGGCTGGCACGAAGGTCGAAGTGCTTTGGGTCCAGGCGGAGCCCCGTTCGAAACTCTCGGATCGCACCGCGCACATCCTGTTGCTCGATCAAGCCCAGGCCGCGCTGCAGACAAGCCCGGGCAGCGTCTATCGATTCCGTCGCGTTCGCTTCTCCGCAACCAAATGCGACGGATGAGCCGCCAACGATCAAGAAGAGGAGGACACAGGTCGACGATCCGCGAGTTGTGATGTTCATGACCCAAGGAGCGTGAAACTCGCCGCCGAACTGCAGGACGTTTCGAAAATGTCTGCAGGGTTCGCACCTGCGTTGCGCCCAGGACAGCAATGGCCTGTGACCGCAGAGAAGTCCGTAGGATCTTCGATCTTGCACTCGCGGTGTCTCGGAGACGTCGCGAGGAGGTCGTCTCCGAAGCGTGCGGCGACGATGACGCCCTGCGCCGTGAAGTTGCGGCTCTGCTCGAACACGCGGACGATGCCCATCAGGCGGGATTCCTCGAAAAGAGCCGCTGGACGGAGGTCCCCGTAGAACTGCTGCACACCCCGGAGCTTCGACCGGGGGACAGAATCGACAACTTCGAGGTGCGTCGGAAGCTCGGCGAAGGCAGCTTCGGCGTCGTCTACGAGGCCACGCAGTTCCCGGCCGGGCGCACCGTGGCCCTCAAGGTCATGCGCCGGGAACGCTGCGGGCCGCTGCAGCGCTACTTCCTCAACGAGATTCGATATCTGGCCCGATTCCACCATCGCGGGATCGCGCAGATCTACGAGGCTGGCAAGGCCAGCACCGAGCATGGTGAGCTGCCGTACTTCGCGATGGAACTCGTCGACGGACCGTCGCTGCTCGAGTACGCATGCCGCAACGCGATGTCGACGCGCGACCGAGTGCGACTCTTGATCGAAGTCTGCGAAGCAGTCCAGTACGCCCACGACCACGGAGTGCTGCACCGCGACCTCAAGCCGGACAACATCCTCGTCACGGGCGATGGCATTCCGAAGATCCTGGACTTCGGCATCGCACGACCACTCGCCGAAGACATGAGCCGGTCCATGATCGACTTCGAGTCGGGACGTCCGATGGGAACGCTCGCCTACATGAGCCCGGAGCAGACCCTGGGTAACCCGGAGATCGTCGACGTGCGCAGCGACGTGTACGCGCTCGGCGCCGTGGGATACGAACTGCTCAGCGGCGCCCATCCGATCGAATGGGGTGCTGCCGATCTCGATCGTGCACGAATCGCGATCCGCGAACAGGACCCCGTGCCGCTCAGCCGTCGCGATCCGGAGCTTCGCGGGGACTGGACGGCGATCTTCGACAAGGCGCTGCGAAAGGTGCCGGCACAGCGGTACGCCTCACCCCGTGACTTCGCGGCAGACCTGCGTGACGTTCTCGAACATCGACCGATCGCAGCGCGACCGATCTCGATGCTCGAGCGTGCGTCCAAGTGGATCCGACGGCACCGTCTCGCCGTTGCTTCGCTGTCGACCATCTTCGTGACCCTGGGCACCGCGACGACCGTGTCGTCTTGCTTCTACTTCGAAGCACGGTCGAACCTGCGAAACGCGCAAGTCCAGCGAACCGCCTGGGAACTCGGCACCGAATGCGAGTTGATCGCACTCGAAGATCTGGCCTCGAGCGACTCCAGTCCCTCGATGGCCGCTTTTCTCGCCGAGAAGCGACGCGTACTCCACGGCAAGCTTCCCCTGCTCGAAGCTCGTGACGACTTGTACGGCGTTCTCGTTGCGAGCCTCGGACGCCAGTACCTGCGTGTGGACCGCCTGGATGAAGCTCTCGAGGAGTTGCGCTTCGGGTACGATCTGCTCACCGAGACACTCGGGGAAGCACATCCACAAACGTTGCGGACGCGCTCCGATCTCGGCGAGGCGCTCGCCCGTGCAGGGAATCGCACGGAGGGAATCCGAGAACTCGAAGCGACGCTGACGGTTCGCAAACAGAACCGAATCGAGGACCCACTCGGCGATCGGTGGAGCTGGCTCGCTTTGTCGCGAGCTCATGAAGCGGACAACGCGATCCGCGAGAGCGCCGCCGCATTGGAGCGCGGGATCGAACTGGGACAGTTCGTCTGGGGCGATGGCTTTCGCCGCACTCCGGATCTCCAGATTCACCTCAGCGCCGCATTGCGTCGACTCGATCAGACGGACCGCGCAGAACGAGCCGCATTGACGGCGCTGCACCTCGCCGTCACGTGCTCCGGACGGGGCTCGGTAGCCACGCGACGTGCGCGACTCGAGCTTGCCCGCGTGCACCTCCAGCAGGGCAGACGAGCCGACGCGATCCGGGAGACCGAGTCCGCGACGCACGACAGCCCACTCGATCCGAGCCTTCGACGCGAAATCGCCGAACTTCGCAACGAGCTTTCCCTGCGCACCATGCGCTGATTCCACTCGCTGACCCGAGGACCGTCATGAGAACCACGAAGCTCCTACTCCTGGTGTGCGCACCGATGACCGCGTGCGGCCAAGCATCGCTCGACACCGACATCCAGGCCTGTCTCGCGGACCTGCAACGAGGGATTGGAACCGCGGCTGCCGTCTACGAGCGAGCTCCGGATCGGTTCGAGACGTGGCTTGCCGCGGAAGCCGCGGGAGACCCGGCCGGTTCTTGGCTCGTCGGTCGCTGTTTCGCTGTCGGCGCAGCGGGCCTCGACCCGAGCATGGATCAGGCCGTCGACCACTATCGAGTGGCCGCCGAGGCAGGGTTCGCGCTCGCACGCAACAGCCTTGCGGGTTGCTACCGACGTGGCACCGGAGTCCAGCGTGACTGGCAGCGCGCCGACGACCTGTATCGTCGTGCCGCGGAAGCGGGGATCACGGTCGCATGGACCAACCGAGCACGCATGCGGCTCTACGATGGTGATGCGCGACGCGACGTCGACACCGCGCGTCAATATCTCGACAAGGCCGCGGCTCTCGGCGACGCGTTGGCGCCCATGGAGATCGCGTTTCTTCACGGTCGTGGCGACGGCGTTCCGCGCGATACATCGCGCGCGGTCGAACTCTTGAAGTCTGCAGCGAACAACGGGTCGGTTCGAGCGACGCGTGAACTCGCCTTCCACTTGTGGAAGGGACATGGTTGCGAACGGAACGAGGCCGAGGGTTTGGAGCGCATGCGCCAGGCCGCCGAAGCCGGCGATCCCGAGGCCATGTTTCGGATCGCGCTCGCGCTACGCAACGGGCAAGCATGCGAAGTCGACAAGGCATCGGCCCTACGCTGGGCCGAGCGCAGCGCGCGACGTGGCCACCACGACGGCATGACGTTCGTCGCCATTGCACTGCAAAAAGGCGAGGATGCCCCACGCGACGAAGCGCGTGCGAAGGACCTCTTCGAGCGAGCTGCGAAGCAGGGGAACACGACTGCGATGATCAACCTCGGCACGATGCTCATCGACGGGAAGGGCGCGCGGGCCGAACCTGAAGTCGGCATGCAGTGGCTTCGTCGAGCAGCGGAAGCAGGTCATGCGACGGCATGGTTCTTACTCGGCCTTCGATACGAAGAAGGTCTCGGAACCCGAACCTACCTCGAAGAAGCCACGGCGTGCTACCGAAAAGGTGCTGCTGCAGGGGACGACGACGCGATTGCACGCCTTGCGAGCCTGAACCGATGAACCCATTCCACTCCTCGAACGACGCGGCCTTGCATCACGTCGGGCCCTCGTCCTGGGCCATCCCTGGCGTCGTCCTCGCGTGCGCCGCGGGCACGGCGTTCCTTGCTGCCATGACCTGGATCTCCGCGAGTTTCGAGACCATGGCTTGGGCGAGTCAAGGCGTCGCCTCGGCACCCGAGGTCTACGCCGAGTGTGGAATCCTGTCGTGCTGCATCGCTGGTGCTTCGACCCTCGTCCTCGGATGGGGTTCGAGTCGGCTCGCCGCCAGCCGCCGATCCGCGGTCGTGACTGGCATCGTGGTTTCCGTCGCGATCGCGATCTGCGCGGGGCTCGCGATCCGGCACACGACGCCCTACGCAATCGAGGGCATGCTGAGCCGAGCCTACGCGACGACGGAAATCCTGCGCGATCTGACGGAACTCGGAGGTCGGTCTCTCACCGAGATGAGTCGACCGTGGATCGATGCAGCCAACGCAAACGTGGATACGGCGCACCGAGCATTGCTCGACACGCTGCCCGGCGAAGGGATGCTGCTCGGTGGACTCGCAACGCTCGTGGTTGCCTTGACGACACTCTGCGTCGGAGCACACCGCGCAAAGTCAGCCCTCGTGGCTCCGCGAACACGAGCCTTCCAATGCGCTGCGTACGGCTCCGTATGGATCGGCTACGCCGTGAGCGAGTGGTTCACGGGCGGCGACTATCTCGTATGGGCCACGCTCGTAGGCGCGGGCGCCGCGATCCTCTCGCTTGCGGCTGCTACGTCGCGCCACGTCGCCCTGAAGATCCTGCTCGCAGGAGCTCTCGCCGGAATGAGTCTCGACCTCGCCCTCAGCGGTGAGTTCGCATGGAAGCTGTGGCTGTTGCTCGCGCTGGCACTCACGGTCGTCATCGTCGCGCGCATGGCGGCCCCGAGCCCCGCCGCTGCGGAGCCGGAGGACGACGAGGCTTCGCGCATGCGTGGCGAGGATGCGACGACGCAACCGTTCGCGACCGAAGCCTGACGAGCGAGTTCGTCGCTCAGCGTCCATCGCGCCAGCGCGGTCGTGCCTCGCCCAACACGACCCGCAGTCGGGCAGCGACGTCCGCCAGCTCCAAGGCGTCGGAGAACTCGGGCACCTTGCCCTCGAGGAGCATCGTCGCTTCTCGCAAGGCTTCGCGCACGCCATCCCTGCGCCCGCGCTCGAGATTGCGCTCGGCCCAGATCGTGTCCGCCTGCGCGAGCGCCTTCTTGTCTTCGTCGATCCTCAGGCGGTCCGCGACGCGGCGCAAGAGGAGGATCGAAGTCCCGAGGTACCGGTCGCCTTCTTCGTCGGGCAAGCCCATGAGCATGCGGATTCGCTCGCCCGCGGCATCGACGGTCTCGCGCTCGGCACGCACGGGGTTGCGGCCGTCGGCGCGAAGCGCTTCCCGCAATTGACTGTCGGCGATCGCGACCGCGTAGAACGGATCCTCGGGCACGACTTCGTCGAGGCGATCGAGTAGATGCATCGGATCGACGGGACTGGCTCCGCTCGCACGCCATTCGAAGATCTTGTCGACGAGGTCGAGCACGTCGTACCCGAGGCCGTCGCGCGCCGAGGCGAGCGGTGCGTTGGACGACACGGCTGCGACGAGTGCGTCGGCAGCAGCCGCGCGTCGCCCGGCACGCGCGTTGGCGAGCCCGGTGCCGAGCCAGCACTGCGCGATGGAGTAGGAGCAGTTGGAGGCATAGTCCGGTTGCAGACTCGCGGTCCTCTCGAAGCGTTGCCGCGACGCGGCATAGCTCGCGAGCGCTGCATCGGGGACTTCTCGTCGCCGTTCGTCTTCGGCCTGCAGCATCCACGCGTGCCCTGCGTACCACTCCGCGTCGGCACGCGCCGGATGGTCGCGACCGACGTCCAGAGCGATTCGATCGGCGAGTGGTGCCAGAAGTGCCGTGCGTCCACCGCGCCACAGCGCTTGCCGCAGGCTCTCGCGAAGCATCCCACCGCCGGGGAAGCGCAGCGTTCCAGTTCGCGCGAGCGCGTACTCCGCGTGACGCAAACCGAGTGCACCGCAAAACGACGCCAAACTCGCCCAGTCGCCATCGTTTCCGAAGTCGCTGGTCGCGACGAGGGCGAAGCTGCGTAGTCCTTCGAGCATGGACTCGATCGCGCGCGCGGGATCGTCCGCGAGCTGATGGCCGAAGAGTCGCGCGTCGGCGTCGGCGATCCATCGCAGCGCTTCGATCGTGCGTCCGTCGTCGAGTGCGAGCCCGCGTTCGCCCGTGCCATCGAGCACGAGATCGCCGACCGACTCGCCCGTCACCGCGTGCAGCGCTGCGCGCGCGTGCGCGCGTTCCTCGTCGAAGGCGCTGCGAAAGTACGCCGTGCGTGCGCGCTCGATCCACCATTCGGGATGATCCGGCGCCGCGCGGAGCGCCTCGGCGAAGGCCATTTCGGCATCCGTGAGCAGCGCGGCAACTGCGCTGCCCCGACTCTCCATGCGTCGGCGCGCGAGATCGAGCGAAGCCTTGGCGAGCCGTGCGCGGAGTTCTACGTCGTCAGGACGAGTCTTGCGTTCTTCATCGAGCGTCGCGAGTTCGGCGAGCAAGGCCTCCTCGGTCGGCATTTCGTCCGTGATCGGATTGGGCTTCGGCTCGACGACGAATGCGGATCGCTGCGGCGCGATCGCGTTCTCGAGGAGCTTCGTGATCGAAATCGGACCGCCATTGCGTTCGATCGCCGCGATGATCTCCGTGACGACGGCCTTGGGGAACGCGGTCTCGACAGCGGCCTGCGCACCGGACTGCGCGGCCGCGAGGCAAGCAAGCAGAAACGCACGCGTGTCGGCGCCCGTGGGATCGAGCTCTGCGAGCAATGGCAGCCACAGTTCGGAACGCGTCGGCTCACCGATGGCGACCGGCCCGATCGCCTGAGCCTGCTCGCGCAGCACGTTCGCGACCCGCGCCTCGAGCGACAACGCACGCACGGTGGTCACGAAGCGCTGGCGCAGTTCGGCGGAGAGCCCTGGCAGCCTCGGTACGAAGCATCGCAACGCGTCGAGCGAACCCGCATCACCGTGCGCGGCGATCGCCGAGAGAGCTGCGCCCATCGTCGCTTCGTCCTGCGCATGCTCGATCGAGCGTTCGAGCTGCAGCCGTCCGTTGTCGGTTCGCAGAGCGGCGAGCTGCGCCCAGTCGTCGACGCGTCCGGGGGCTCGTGTCGGCGGCGCCGACTTCGCGGACTCGAGGAGCGCCCGATCGATGTCCTTCAGATCGAAGCTCAGCGACAAGTCCCACGCCTTCGTGCCGTCGGGCAGGATCACGGCGTGCCGCGGCGCGACGCGTTCTCCGTCGCTCGAGTAGCGCTCGAACAAGATCGGCTCGAGTGCGACGTGTTCGCCGCACGTGCAGCCGCCAAGTCGCGGACATGGAATGCGGCGGCCTTCGTCGTCGTAGTCGCGAGGGTTGTGCCGGAAGAGACTCGCGGCCAGACAGACGAAGCGACGGCTCGCCGCGACGAACGACGGGTCTCGATATTCTTCCCGCACGATGCGATCGCTCGCACTCTCGCCGTCCATGTTGATCGCGAGCAACAAGGGGCGGCCTTCGGCCTGCGAGATCGCGAGTGCATCCTCGAGGCTACGCTGCCAATGGATCTGGCGCGCATCGATCGCGGCATCGCCTGATCCACGAGCGATGTGCGCGCCTTGACAGCCGAAGAGGAAGACGAAGCAAGCGAGCAGCCCGAGAGCTGCGCGTGGCTGTGGGTGCATCGGTGTTCTCAGGCTCGAGTCGAAGACACGAACCACGGTACTCGGCAGTGGAGCATCGCACCACGACCCCGTTCCCGCGTGGGCGATCGATTCGATCGCCCGAACGGACGATCGAATCGAGTCGCATGCGGCATCGAGACCCGAGCGCGCTAGGATCTGCACTCCTTCGCCAACCGAACCAGGATTGCGTGCATGTCCCTACAGATGAAGCCAGGAGACGCCCTGGCGATTCGCATCAACGCGCACCGCGAGGGCTGGGACGGCACGATCTGCGACGACCCGACCTCTTGGTCCTGTCTCGCGACGCCCGACTTTCGCGAGCGTTACTGCGCGCGCGCACGTCCCGACTGCTTCCACCTCTCGACCTTCGCCCGTCGCGATCCTTCGGTCGTCATCGAAGCGAACGGCGGTGCCTGGATCTTCGAACGCGATCCCCATGCCTTCGACGACCAGCTGCTCGTGCTCTGGACCGAGCGCTTCGAAGAACCGCGTGGCGTCGTCCGCGAACGCCCCGGGGACAACAAACTCCTCGCTGGCGTCTACCGCGTCCAGGGCGTCGAGTCGTTCGAGACCGGCAATCGCGTCTGCTACCGCGTGCGCCCGCATCCCGGCACTGCCGTCCGATTGAGCCCGCTCGGCATCGAGGCGCGCGCGATGCGCTACGCGGGCGGTGCCTATGTCAAGGCGATCGATCGAAGCATGCTCTTCCGCCTCTTCGAAGAAGCGCGCGAAGAAGCCGAGGGACGACCCGACCTTTGGTTCTCTCCCGCAGATCGAGAACAGTTCGAACACTTCGATGCGCATCTTCACGATTGGTGCGAGATCGCAGCTCGGCGCTACCTCGACAGTCGAGCCGAACAAGATCGAGTTCGCGAAGTGGCCAAGCCGATCCCCGGATCCGGGTACATGCCGTTTGCGGACCTCGGCACGAAGCTGGACCCCGAGGACCTGCGCAAAGCCGAGGAGCGTCGGCAGGCTGAGCGACACGACCACAGAATTGAAAGCGAAGAGACTCGCAGGGCTGCGGTCAACGCGAGCGATTCCGAAGCGACGTCACCCGAATCCACCACCATCATCTCGGCCGAGTCCACGATGCCTTGGCTCGTCGAGGCACCACGAAGGTCGTGGGTCATCGAGCAGTATGGCGAGCGCGTGCTGCAAGCTCTCCTGCTCGGGGCTCTCACCAAGAGCCTGATCGTTCTCCGTGGCGAGCCCGGTGTCGGCAAGAGCCACCTCGCGATCCAACTCCTGGAGGACCCGAAGCGCGAACGCACCCTCATCGTCCCGGTCTCTTCCACCTGGCGAGGCAGCGAGGACCTCCTCGGCTACGTCAATCCCGTCGACAATCGCTTCGAAGAAACACCGTTCACGCGCTTCTTGATCGATGCGGAGCTCGCGTGGGACAAGGGTGACCAGCGCATGCGTGTCGTCGTGTTCGAGGAGTTCAACCTCAGCCAACCCGAGCACTGGTTCGCGGACGTGTTGTCCCTGACCCAATTCGAGAACCGGGCGGATCGGGTCATCCGACTCGGCAACTCGGGTCTGCGCTCCGCGCCCAACCGCAAGACCGTGACGCTGTCACCGCATCTGCGCTTCGTTGCCACGATCAACTCCGACCACGCCGCCCGCCCGCTGAGCCCGCGTGTGCTCGACCGCGCTGCCGTCCTCGAATTGCGGGGCGATCCGCGACGTGCCATCGAACGCGCGGGTATCGAACTCGAGGAGTTCGAGATGGCCTCGATCCTCGAGCTGAGCGACGCGCTGCACGGCAAGGATGCGAACTTCTCGCTGCGCAGCGCGCGCGCCTTGCTCGTCGGCCTCGAAGCCGGCGCATCCATGCAACTCGAACGGCACGAGATCCTCGACCTGGTTCTCGTGCAGGACGTGCTCGGCAAAGTCCGCTTGCTCGCACGCGACCCGGCCGACGCACTGACGATCCGCAAGCTCGAGGCATGGGGCAAACGATTCGGAAGCAAACTCTCGACCTGCAACGACAGGATCGACTCTTGGATTCAAGAACTGAGCGAGGGCCGGGACGTCGTCCAAGCCTGACCGAACTACACGCTGAGCAGATTCGACACGATCTCCGCGAGGCTTCGTCGTGGCTCCTCGAAGCAGGCACGACGGATCCTGCTCCGGCGTCCGGCAACGATCACGGCCCGTCGGCTTGGTCGATTCTCCAGGAGCAAATCCGCGCCTTCGGAGCCGCCGTGCCCGCCCTCGTGGCCGAAGCGCGAGCGTCCGGCTCGTCGATGCGAGACCGTGTCGCACTCGCCCGATCGCCGCGCGGCGCGCGGGCATCTCGGCGCGGAAGCGACTACCTCGCACAACGGTCGGCGACCGGAACGGCAACGAGAATCGTCCCATCCTGTTGGCTGCGCCCCGAAGCCGAGCGCGAGATTGCCGAAGACGTCGTTGCGTGGCTGATCCACCTCGAGGACCTGCTCGAGCACCGACTCGCAGTCGCGATCGGCCAAGTACGCGAGCACGTCGCGAACCTCTTGCACGCGAGTCCCTCGCCCCAGGACGAAGCGTCGGATGCGGCACAGAGCGAACGGCGCCTTCTCGAGGAGCTCGAACGCCAACTCGAAGGCACGCATCAGGGTTTGCAACGAGCACGGCGCATCTTGGACAGCAGCACGGCAAGGCGTACGCACGGCTCCTCGATTCGCCCGCGTCTCAGCCCACGCGGGCCCACGTGGGATCGCATGGCCCATGTGTTCGCATCGATCGTCGACCCGGAGATCGGACTGTCCGATCAGCTCCGTGGCTTGCTGAGCGGGAACGTCGCCGGAGCCGATGTTCCCTATCTCTATCAACGCTGGTGTGGGCTGCAGCTCGTCCGCATCCTCGAAGAGCTCGGACACGGCCCCAGGAGCAACGCGATCCCGGTGCTCTTCCTCGGCGGCGAACTGCGCCTCGGCGAACGAGTCCGCCTCTTCGTCGAACCACGTATCCCCCCAGGCATCGAAGAGCCCCACGCCTGCGGCCTCGGCAACACGAGCAAGTCCAACGCGACCCCCGACTACGTGATCACCTGCGGTACGCGCGCCTTCGTGCTCGACCCGAGCTTCAGCACGGACGCGGAGCGCGCCCATCACAAGGCACGCTACCGCCAACTCCTCGTCCATGTGCCGCACCGCACGCTGGCAGGCCAGCCGACCTTCGTGCCGGTCGATCGCGCGTGGGCGGCGCAACCGCTGCAACGCGATCACTGCCTGTTGCACGATCCCGAAGCGAGGACCGGCATCGTGCCGATGACGCCGGGGCGATCGAATACGGCTCTCGCGATGTGGATGCGCGACCTCGTCCTCTGACGCCCGCGTTCACGAAATCGGTCGACCACGGCGAAGTCCACGGTTCGCGCCGGTAGAGTCTCGGTAGAGCACGATGCCCGCCTCCCCCTACGCCCAGCACTGGTCGCTCGACCCCGAGACGATCTTCCTCAATCACGGATCCTTCGGCGCGTGTCCGACCGCGGTGCTCGAAGCACAGCAAGAATGGCAACGGCGCATCGAGCGCGATCCCGTGCACTTCTTCGTCCGCCTCCTCGAACCCGCGCTCGACCAAGCGCGTCAACGGCTCGCCAACTTCGTCGGCGCCGATCCCGATTGCCTCGCGTTCGTCACCAACGCGACGAGCGGCGTCAACACGGTGCTGCGCTCGCTCGACCTGAACGCCGGCGACCAGCTCTTGACGACGAATCACGAGTACAACGCGTGCCGCAACGCGCTCGACTTCGTCGCGAAGCGCGCGCGAGCCGAAGTCGTCACCGCGCACGTGCCCTTTCCGATCCGTGCGCCCGAAGAAGCGACGAATGCGATCCTCGACGCCGTCACGGGCCGCACGAAGCTCGCCCTGATCGATCACATTACGAGCCCGACGGGACTCGTGCTTCCGATCCGCGAGATCGTCACGGCCTTGCGGGAGCGCGGTGTCGAAACGCTCATCGACGGCGCCCACGGCCCGGGCCACGTCGAACTCGAGCTCGACGCCCTCGGCGCGGCCTACTACACCGGCAATGCCCACAAGTGGCTCTGCACACCGAAGGGCGCCGCGCTGCTCTACGTACGCGACGACCTGCGCACGTCGCTTCGTCCGCTCACGATCGGGCACGGCGCGAACTCGCCGCGCGCCGACCGCAGTCGCTTCCGCCTCGAGTTCGATTGGCCGGGCACCGCCGACCCGACCCCTTGGCTGTGCATCCCGCACGCGATCGACGCGATGGCTGCGATGGTCGATGGCGGCTGGCCCGCGATCCGCAAGCAGAACCACGAACTCGTCCTCGGAGGGCGCGCACTGTTGCTCGACCGGCTCACGCGCCATGGCATGTCCCCCGAAGCACCCGCACCCGCATCGATGATCGGCCATCTCGCGACGATCGCATTGCCGACCGAGCACGTTCCGGTCGGTGCCTCCAACCAGGAGACCGATCCGCTGCACGATGTGTTGTACGACAGGCATCGCATTCAAGTCCCGGTGTTCCACTGGCCCGCGCTCGGAATGCGTGCGCTGAGGATCTCCGCGCAGCTCTACAACAGTGTCGAGCAGTACGTCGCACTCGCGGATGCACTCGACGAAGAACTCGCGCGTGAAGGTCACGCGTGAAGGTCGCGCGTGAAGCTTCTCGAAGCTCGACGAACAATACGAAGAACATGAGAGCCCTCGACTCCTTCGAGTTTCCGCGCACGGGACACGTCGTGCGCAATCGCCTCGTGCTCGCGGCGATGACCAACAAGCAGAGTCATGCGGACGGATCGCTGAGCGACGAAGAACTCGCATGGCTGCGCGCCCGCACATCGTTCGGCATCGTCACCACGTGCGCGGCACACGTCGCGAAGGACGGCCAGGGCTGGGACGGAGAACTCGGCGTCTTCGACGACGCGTTGATCCCCGGGCTGCAGCGGATCGCGACGACCCTCCGCGACGCCGGCGCACTCTCGCTCGCGCAGATCTTTCACGGCGGGGTGCGGGCACCGTCACGCCTGACGGGTTCGCAGCCCTGGAGCGCGAGCGCGTTCGAACTGGACGTGAAGGACTTCGAGAAGCCCCGCGCAGCGACGCACGGGGACATCGCGCGCACGATCGACGCCTTCGCGGCGGCGGCCAGGCGCTGCGCCGATGCCGGTTTCGACGGCGTCGAGATCCACGGCGCGCACGGCTATCTCATCACGCAATTCCTCGGCACGATCACGAACACGCGCACCGATGCTTGGGGCGGCTCGCTCGAAAACCGTGCGCGCTTCGTGCGCGAAATCGTCGCCGCGGTGCGCAGCGCGACTCCCGAGCACTTCCTCGTCGGCGTGCGCTTGTCGCCCGAAGTCGCAGAACAAGGCGTGACCCTCGAGGACGCTCTCCAAGTCACACGGTGGCTCGTCGACGACGGCGTCGACTTCGTCCACGCGTCCAACTGGGACAGCTTCCGCGCGCCGGCCGCGCATCCCGAATCGGACAAACCACTCACGACGTGGTTCCGCGAGGCCATCGCGAACGGGACCACACTGATCGCGACGGGCGGAGTGTGGACGACCGCGCAGGCGGAGCTGGTTCTCGACCACGGCGCGGACCTCGTCGGCATCGCGCGCGCAGCGATCGGGAATGCGCAATGGCCCGTGCATGCAGCCGAGCCCGGCTGGGAGCCGCAACGTCCGCCGTATTCGCCCGAGCATCTTCGTCGTCAGGTACTCAGCGAGCCGTTCGTGGACTACATGCGCCGCCTACCGGGCTTCGTCACGGACGAGTGAGACTTGCGTCGCGGCCCGCGCCCCTCATCGCCCGATCACCTCGTGAATGGCGTTCGAGAGATCCAACCCGTTCGGTGCATCGGTCGGCGCGACGAGTGTCTGCATCGTGAGTCGCAGACCGGCCAGCGACGAATCGTTCGGGATCGGGACCTGCGTCGTGCGCGGTGCGCTTCCCTGCTGCCACGCGTCGAGGACGAACCACGGCTTCCACGGGTCGATGCGATAGACGCAACCACTGCCGACCATGGAGGCACCGCGGAAGCCGACGACGGTCACCCCGAGTGCACCGACGAGGATCTGCTCGTAACGTAGCTCTTGTGCGCTCGCGAGGACCGGGTCCTGTGCACGCAACACCGGCACGCGCGTCGTCGTCCCGCACCCGGCTTCGCCCGTCCAGGCCGTCGCGCCGTTGGTCCAGAACCACGGCTCTTCGCCATGCGTCCCGTCGTCCGCCCCGAAGTAAACGCGATCTTCGACGACGGCGAAGGACCAGCGATAGCGCGTGAGTTCCGACCCGCTCTCGGCGAGGCCGTCGCCGGACCCCGCTCGGATGTCCGCAGCGAGCCGCGTGCCGTTCGCCGTGCCGTCGCTGACGAAGAGCTCGACCCCACTCTGCGGGTCCTGCGCCCTAAAGAGCACGTGCCGCGTGCCGACAGCGGTCAACCCCGAAGGATCGACCGTGCTCGCCTGCAGATCGGTGACGAGCTGCGTGCCACTCGTCGTACCGTCGCTCTTCCACAACTCATCACCGTTCGCGAAGAAAAAGACGAGGCCGTGTTGCACGGCGAAGCCGCGTGGGTCCGAACTCCCCGCGCCCATGGCGAGGTCCGCGACGCGTATCGTGCCTGCAGCGCTTCCGTCCGTGATCCAGAGCTCGCGCCCACTCGTGCCGTCATCGGCCGAGAACACGACGCGCGACTCGAAGGACGTCATCCACCGCGGCTCGCTCTCGCCGACCGGGTCGACGTCGAGCACGCGCTGCGTCCCAGCTGCCGTGCCATCGGAGATCCAGAGTTCGCCGTCGGACGGCCCCGCAAAGACGAAACGCGACGTCTCGCCGAGCCGAGCGAAGTTCGGCACCCAGCCCGGCGCGCTCGTTGCGCTGAGCAAGAGGACCGGGGCACCGCTCCTGTCCCATCGGTAGACACGCGCCGGCGACTCCGTGGCGTAGACGAGGTCCTGACCGATCGGGGTCAGGTGCTCGAAGTCCGCGCCTGCGACCTGGACGCTGTCTCCCTCGGCGATGCCGCCCGCCTGCACGGAGTAGACGCTCTCTCCGATCGTGCAGACGAAGCTCGCGTCGCCGGCGATGCGCTGCACGACGTGAGGTCCGTTGCGCTGGGGCGACGCACGATGGAGTTCGCGTACGATCGTGTCGTTCGCGTTCCTGCTCGTCGCGACGAAGCAGACCGACGTCGGAGTCGCCGCGAAGTAGTCCGGCGACGCGTCCGGGTTGGGGGGAGGGATCGCCCGAACGCTCTTCGTTCCTGCTGCGGTTCCATCCGTGCGATACAAGGCGCCGTTGCCCGAGAAGAACATCTCGTTCCCGATCACGATGCCACGCCCGTCCATGCCGCTAGCCATGCCCGTGCTCAAGTCCCTGAGGAGTTGCGTACCGGCGATTGTCCCATCACTGACCCAGAGCTCACGACCATGCTGCGGATCCCACGCGCTGAAGAGCACCCGCGTGCCGAGTCGCACCAAGTCACGCGGAGCACTGCTTCCGTCGCCGGCGACGATGTCGCGCAAGAGCGTCGTGCCGGCCTTCGTGCCATCGGTGATCCACAGTTCCTCGCCTTGGGATTGATACTGCGAGTTGCGGATCTCGAAGCCTCGACCTGCGAAGAGCAACGAGCTGCCAAGAGATGCGGCGTGCTCGAGTTGCGCGTCGAAACCGACGTTCGGTTCGGATGCCGAGGGCCCGCGCAACAACACAGGGCTCGAGTTCGTCGCTGCGAACCAGACGGAAGGAAGGAGGCTCGTGCGATCCTGCGCGACGAGAATCGCGGAACCGAGGCGGGCCTCCTCGTGCAGGCGATCGGCAGGAATATCGAGCAAATCGTGCGTGTCCGACCGGGTATCGACGCGAATGACCCCCTGGTTGCGCCCGAGGACCCAGTACTCCGATCCGACCTGCGTCATGTCGACGGGCGAGTCCGCCAAGTTGTTGTTCGTGAGCGTGCCCGAGAACTGCGTTCCGTTCGCCGTGCCGTCCGTTCGCCAGAGCGACGGGCCGAGCACCGTCGTGCCCTGACGGCTCGCCGAGAAGTACGTTCGGCCGCCACCAACGACGTAGAACTCGCTCGGCTCACTCCCGCGCGGACCGGGTTCGAGGTCGACGACCAGGCGCGTCCCGGCGACAGTTCCATCGCTCCTCCAGAGTTCGCGCCCGACGATGCCATCGTCCGCCGCGAAGAGCAGAGTCGTCGCATCGTGCGCGACGAGATCGCGAGGATCGCTGCCTTGGATCCCCGGGCGGAGTTCGTGCAGGACGAGTTCCCCCGTGCGACGCCTCCCGGTAAGGTCGAAGCTCCAAAGCTCCCGCCCGTTCGCCAAGCTGCTCGCCGCGAAGAACAGCAAGTCGCCGACCTGCGTCAACTCACTCGGCTCGCCTCCGCGGAAGATGGCCCGCGTGATCCCGCTCGCGAGCGTCGTCTCGTACGCACCCCAGCCATACCCTGCCTCGTAGGCGATGTAGCAAAGAGACGTCGCAGGCCCGACGTCCACGCGCACGAAGTCGCGTGGAAACGAAACGCGCAGACTCTCGAAGTCGCCCGCCTGGTGCAGGTCCTCGAGAAGTTGAACCTCTTGCGCGAGCGCAGAAGGCGCAAGGAACGCGACAGACACGACGATGCTGCGCAGGCTCATCGCTCCACCTCCACGTGCGCGCGCACGGCCGCGTCTCGGAGCGTCCATCCGAGGCGACGCGCAGTCTCTTCATTGGGCGTGAAGTCCGCGTTGAGGATCCCATTGGCGACGAGCATCGCTCGCACGCGTTCGGGTAGGTGGCCAGCCCAAGGCACGCCGCGCACGCGAGGTCGCAGGTCCGTGTTCTCGACGATCGCGCGGTGTTCCTCGAAGCCACGCCGGACGCCGTGCACGAGGTAGTCGAAGCGACAGTCTTCGCTCCCGCGTACGACGATGCGCGCGCGGCTGCGCTCCCACACCGCCAGGCGTGCGAAGCTACGGATCGGCGTGAGTCCCACGGTGATACGCTCGTCGGCACTCGCGAGCTGCCACTCTTCGGGGATCGCGATCTCTGCGAGGCCGTTCACGAGTCGTGCCGTCCCGCGGAAGTAGGTGCCGTTCTCGTTGCCCTCGAGGCAGACGAAGCGAATCGCCTTGGACGCGTCGTGCGGATGCGGTTGCACGAAGGACTTCGTTCCCGTAGCGCCGAGGTTGCCATCCGCAAAGACGCCGTAGCCACCCGGCGACGACACGCGCCCGATCACGCCCGCGAGCTGCGAGCTTGCACTGCCGCTTCGCTGCCCGAGCGCTTCGCCCTCGACGCCATACGCGCCGTCACTACCACCCGTGACTCCATAGACTCCCGTGCCGTGCCACGATCGGCCGAGGACCCCCATCGCCTTGCTCACCGGGTCGAAGCCGCCCTGCTCGCCGACGATCGCGGGACCCGCGGCTTCGTTGCGTCCGTAGAGACCCGCTGCGCCCGCGTGCATCGACTCGCCCAGGACCGCGGCGCGGCGCCCGAGCCCGATCGGCGTGCCTTCGTAGCGCGCCCGGATTGCGGCAGCCTCGAAGACGCTGCCTTTCGCCGTCGCGAAGAGCGCCGCGTCCGCCGCGGTCGAGGTCGCCTCGACGCGGATCACACGAGCGCTGTGAACCCAGTCGACGGGCGGCGAAGCACCGGGGCCTTCGGGCCCACGTGGACCGGGATCGCCCTTGGGACCCGTGGGGCCGATCGGGCCCATGTCGCCCTGGGGTCCTGCAGGCCCGATCGGACCTTGCGGACCCGCTGGCCCTACGGGCCCCTCCGGTCCTCGGTCGCCGGGATCACCCTTGGGTCCTCGCAGGCCCGTCGGATCGCCGACCCACTTGCCGTTGGCGTCGATCACCAAACGCGACGCGAGCGAGACGCTCTTTGGATGAATGTCGCCGCGCACATCGCGCGCGATGCGTGCGTATGCACTCGCGGACACACGGAACCGCGGGACCATCTCGCTGTCGCTCGCGACACGGACTCCGAGCCAGAGTGGAGCATCTTGTGCGAAGAGATCCGCAGCGAACGGCGTCACGGCGCCGACATCGACTTGCAGCAAGCCACGCGTGACCTGGACCTGCGTGCGCGCTTCGCTCCAGACCGGCGCACCGCCGGTCGCGCTTCGGTACAGCGCGAGCGCGATGTCGACCGTGCCGGTGAACGCGGCACCTGTCTGGTTCTCGAGCCGAGCCGTGAACGGAAGTGTCGCGGGGACTTGCGCGAGGGCGCTCGCCGCGAGCACGACGAGGCCCAACGCCACGCGGGAAACACTCATCGGGAGACCTCCGTTCTCGTCGGGAGTGCAGTCAGCGGAACGCTTCCTGCGCTCGAGCCAGACACCACCGGCGTCCGCGCCGCCGGATCGGTCAAGACCCAGCCGAGTCGCGCCGCAGTCGCTTCATTGGGCGTGTAGTCCGCGTTGAGGGTGCCGTTGGCGACGAGTAGATCGCGGTATGCCTTGGGGTAGTACTCGCCATAAGGCACACCGCGCACGGTCGGCTTGAAGTAGGTGTTCTCGACGATCGCGACGTGCTCGGTCATCCCGGCGCGCACGCCGTTCACCGTGTAGAAGAACTCGCAGTCCTCGCTCGCGCGCACTTCGATGCGAGCACGACTGACGTGCTCCACCCAAACGCGCGCAGGCGACCGATAGGCGGTGAGCTGAACAGTGATTTCGCGCTCACTGCTGACGAGCTGCCATTCGCGCGGAATCTCGAGCAACACGCGCCCGCCCTGCGTGCGAGACCGCCCACGGAAATACGTACCGGACTCATTGCCTTCGAGGCAGGTGAAGCGAATCGCCTTTCCCGGATTCTCCGGGTGTGGGTGGACGAAGTTCTTCTGCCCAGTCGCCGTCAGCTGCCCTCGACACATGAGCGCGAGAGGCGCCTTCACGTCGAGGCCGACCGCGACGCCTTCGATGACTGCCCCGGTGTTTCCCTTTGCCATCAGGCCCGTGCTGTTCGTGGACTCGACGATCGCGCCGTGACCATTCGAAGACTTCGCATGGAGCGCATCGAGGCTCGCGACGAGCTCCAAGCCCTCGCGCCCTTCGATATGAGCCCCGAGACCTCCCAGGGATTTCGCCCAGACTGCGTGATCGAGGTCTGCTTCAGCGTGAACCGCGTAGTTCTTCGCCTTGGCTCGGATCGCGTAGTCGCCGCTTGCCTCGGCCTCGATCGCGGTATCGCCTCGCGCGACGGCGCGGAGCGCGTTGCTGCCGCCTGCCTCGGCATCGATCGCGTAGCGATTTCCAACGCTGACTTTCAATCCACGGTCTCCGGCCGCTTCCACGACGATCGCGTTGTCCCCTTTCGTCACGGCCCGAACTGCCGGTACGGCCGATCCCGCTGTGGCCGACTCCGCATGCACCGCCGCGAAGTCGCCGGTCTTCGCGAAGTGGATCGCATGCAACGCCTGCCCAGCCCACGCGGTGGCGTAGACCGCGGACGGTGCGTTGCTCGCGGTCAGCATCAGATTGCCCTTCACGATCAGATTGCTAGCCCACGGGTAGAGCGCTACCGGACCGCCGCCGTCGTAGTGCAACACGTTCCCGGTTTTCTGGAAGAAGCTCGGGCCTGGAGGGCCGATTGGCCCAGGATCCCCTTTCGCACCGACGGGACCTGCTGGCCCCACATCGCCTTTGGGACCCGCCGGCCCCATCGGGCCTGCAGGGCCCTCCGCACCGCGGTCGCCGCGATCGCCCTTGGGACCCACGAGGCCCGTCGGATCGCCAACCCACTTGCCGTTGGCGTCGATCACCAAGCGCGACGCGAGTGAAACGCTCTTCGGATGAATGTCGCCGCGCACGTCGCGCGCGATGCGTGCATACGCATGGGCACCCACGCCGAAGCGCGGGACCATCTCACGGTCCGTACCGCATCGCACGCCGAGCCAGAGCGGAGCGTCCACGCTGAACAGGTCCGAGGGGAAGGGCGTCACGGCGCCGAGTTCGACCTGGAGCAAGCCACGCGTGACCTGGATGCGTGTGCGCGCCTCCCGCCAAATCGGTGCGCCGCCGGTCGCGGTTCGATAGAGAGCGAGTTCGACGTCGACCGTGCCGGTGAACGCGGCACCTGCCTGGGTTTCGAGGCGCGCCGTGAACGGGAGCGTCGCAGGAACTTGGGCCAGCGCACGCGCACCGTGCGAAGCGAACACCGAGAGCGCGAGGACACAGAAGAATCGTCCGTTGTTCATGAGATCGAAGCTCGCTGGAGACATGGAGTCAGCGCCCGAGACGCAGGTCGACGACGTTCATCAGATCGAAGCCGAACTCAGGATCGGAGCTCGGCACGACGGTCGCACCTACGCGGAGGTTCGCCCCGACGAAGCTCGCTTCGCTCGGGATCGGGAGGATGAAGTTGTAGGTGTTGCTCGCAGGGCGTGTCGTCAGCGTGAACAGCGTCCCGAGGTCGAGTTGCAGTCGGCAGGCGCTCCCGAGCGGGAACGGGAACGCCGGCCGCGCGCTCGCGAAGACCACGGCGACCGACGGCGTCGTTTGGAGACCCGTCCCCGTGAACTGCACGTTCGCGCCGAGCCTTGCAGGTGTCGACGCGAGCCTGGGCATCCGCGACTCGCCCCCACATCCCTGACCGAAGCGACGACTGAGCGCGCCCGCATCGAGGACCCAGGGCTCGATGCCACTCGTGCCGTCGTCGGCGCGGAAGATCAGATTCTTGTCGGCGATGCCGAAGGCATAGCCCGCAGGCGGTCGCGAGCTCGCAACGCCCGGGTTCAGGTCGAGCAGGAGCCGCACGTTGCGCACCTCGATGGACTCGAAGCTCCAGATCTCCGTGCCGTGCTGCGCGTCGGTCGCGGCGAAGTAGAGATCGTCCGAGCTCCAGAAGAGATCGCGCGGATCCGAGCCGATCGGCCCAGGCACGAGGTCGTGCAGGGTCGGCGACCCGACGGTCTGGGTCCACCAGAGCTCGCGACCGTGCACGCCGTCGTCGGCGGAGAAGGCGATGCGGTCGTAGTGCAGCGGAGTCAACTCCCGTGGTTCCGAACTCGCCGGCCCGGGACGAAGATCGGCAATGATCACCGTTCCATTCTCGTAGCCGGACGAGCGCCAGAGCTCGCGCCCCTCGGCGGCGGTCGATCCGACGAACCAGAGCACGAGGTCCGAGTGCACGAGCTCGCCGTCAGGAATCCCGTCGCCAAGTCCAGGATCGACATCCTTGACGAGTGTCGTGCCGCTACCGACCCCGTTCGATCGCCAGAGCTCGCGGCCGTGCACACCATCGTCACAGGTGAAGTAGAGAACGTTCGCGAAGGCGACGAGCGAGCGCGGGTTCGAGCCGAGCGGACCCGGGCGGATGTCGTGCACGCGGCGCGGCTTGGGATTGGGATTCTTGGGGTCCCGCCAAGGCAGCACCCAGAGCTCCCGACCGGTGATGCCGTCATCGGCGACGAAGTACAGGTTGTTTCCTGCACGCGTGAACTCGCTCGGGTGCGACGAGGCCGCGCCCGGAGCGATGTCGGCGATTTGGACACCGCGACGACAGAGTTCGTAGCCAAAGTTCGGGTGCCATGCCGAGTGGTAGAGCGCACCGGCGCAGACCGTCAAGTCCTTGGGCAGCGACGATCCGGGTCCCGGAACCAAGTCGCTCACGAGCTTCGTGCCTTGCGCACTCCCGTCCGATTCCCAGAGCTCCCATCCGTGTGCCGCGTCGTGACCGACGAAGTAGGCCTTCCAGTCGTCCGCAATGACGATGCCCGGAAACGTGAGTGCACCGAGGGCTGTCACGCGCGTCGTGCTCGCGTCCGTACCCCACGACGTGAAGAGCTGCGGCGTGTTCGACGCATCGCTGTATGCCGTGAACCACGTGTCGCCCCGCGGATTCTCGACGAATCGCGATGGCAGTGAGTCGGGCTGCGCTCCGGTTTTCAAGTCGCGCAGGAGCTGCGCGGTCGTCGCCTGCGAAGTCAGCGTGGACGCCGACGTGAGGGCAATGAACGCAAGATGCAAGTGCATCGTCATCGCTGCACCACGTTCGTGAACGAACCCGGCGCATACCCAGGCCGCGAGCTCAGCACGAGAGCTTGGAAGAAGAGTTGCGGCCCCCACCGAAGCCCGGGCAACTCGAGGCGCGCCGAGCCATCACGACCGGCAGTCTGCAAACCGAGCACCAGCACGCCCGGAAGCGCGAGGTCGAGGCCATGTCGCAACGGCGGCACGCTCAGGCGCCCGGACGCACGCGCGTCCGACACGAAGCTGAGCACCATGTCCCCCGCAGACGCGTGCACGTCGATCGAGAACGGGAGGCCCGGCAACGCCGGCAGATCACCGCCTAGCAGTGGGAGCACGCCGACGCCTCGCTCCAGGCGGCTGCGCCCTTGGCTCGTCGCGAACTCGACCGCAACCCATCCGGGTTCAGCCAGCGCGGGAGCAAGCACGCCGATCGCATCGGCAGTGCGCTCGACGATCGTCGCACTCTGCCCCCCGATGTGGACGGACGGCGACGTGCCGAGCTGCAACTGCGTTCCACGAAAGCGCAGGAGCATGCCCGCATCCTGCGGGACGAGCGGTTGCGATGACCCGAAGAGCCACGCGACCGGAACCGTGTTCTCGAGCATCGCGGCGAAACCGCCGTGCAAGCGCCATTGTGGCGACGTCGCACTCGGCGCAGCCGTGAGGCTCGGGGCGCGCACTCCCCACGATGTCGACGACGAACTCGCAGGCGCGAGGCTGGGCCATTGCCGTCCGGTCAGGACCCAAGTCTCGCTTCCGGCCTGCGCGAAGCCCGGGCTGTGCGCGACACAAGCGAGACAGAGCGAGCCGAGGAATCTGGCGCGTACCACATGCATGAAGGGCACAAGCGCAGCGCCCGCCACCACCGTTACAGAGAATTGTTTTTTCTAGCGGTCGTCGTGCGCTTGTCGCCCGAAGTCGCAGCATGAGCTGCTTCTCGATCACGGTGCGGACCTCGTCGGCATCGCGCGTGGTCGCGTTCAACGCACGCGCGTCGAGATCACGACGCCTGCAGACACCATGTCGCAGACGCCATCCCCGTCGCAGTCGTTCAAGTTCGCGAGCGAAGTACCGAGATGTTGACCTGGGCGGCCATCCACACGCCAGAGCCGCTGCCCGTCGCGCCCGGAGTACGCTTCGATGAACCCACGTTGGAGGAAGTTCCAGGGCTGCGAGCCCGAGATCGCGACGTCTTCGTGACCATCGCCGTCGATGTCGCCGAGCCCGAGCATCGCGTTGCCGAACGCGTCTCCCGCATCGGCAGAATTCCAGCGATGCAGGAACTTCGTCCGGCCGAGCGCGAGCGCCGCACCGGAATACGCGATCGCCGACCCAGGTCGTCGCGGCGGCGTCGACGAAAGCAGCAAGTCGTCGACACCGTCCGCATCGAGGTCCGCAACCGCGAGCGCCTGGACTCCGCCGTCGCCCTCGAGCAGGATCCGGCTGAGGACCGCACGAGATCGACCGGAGTACAGCGTCACGGCGCGCACTCCCTCGTAGGCCACCGCGAAGTCTCCTACCGAGTCACCATCGAGATCGTGCATGGCGACAAAGCGGTATCCGAAGCCCGTACCTTGATCGCCTCTCAGGATCGCGAGTTGCGGGGAACCGACGTTCTTGCCGAGCCACCCGCCTGAATACACGAAGGCGCGCCCCGAGCTCTGTGCGGAGTTGGACGGCGCACCGACGAGGAGTTCGGAAAGTCCGTCGCCGTCGAGGTCTCCGGGGATGCACGCCGTCCAGCCGAAGCGCTGCGATTCGTGTTCGCCCTCGAGAACGCGCAAGACCTCGGACGTCGCGCCATTCACGACGCGGACGCGACCGCGGAATCGATCGTAACCCTGATCGCCAAAGACGAGATCCGAGATCCCGTCACCGTCGAAATCCGCCGATGCCAAGAAGAACCCCTCCATCGCATGGCGAAACAATGGCTCGCCAGTCCGAGATCCCACGATCTCGAAGATCCCCTCTCGCGACCCACGACGCTCCCGTTTTCCGTCGCCGTCACGATCGGGAATCAACGCGACGACGTGGTCGACGAGGAGACGTGGGCTCGAGCAGTCCGGAGCAAGCGCCTGCACGACGCGCATCCACAGGCGCTCGAAGTGCCAGGCGTGGTCGGCGACGAGTTTGCTACCCACGATCACGGTCGGACGAAACCCCAGCGGCAAGAGCACCGCGATCTGCGGAAACGCATGCAGCACGCGCACGACCTGCATAGCGGCGTCCATCGCGGAGAATCCGGGACCCGCGACGGCGCTGAGAGTCGGCCTTGTCGCGACCGACAGCATCGCGGCACGAATACACCCGGCTTCGAAGTCCTCGACGCGGCCGGACCGAGGAAGCAGGCCAGGGACCACCTGAAGCACGTCGACGGGCTTGGCGCGCCGTCCGAGCCGCGTCGACATCCATCGCCGCACGCGGTCGAGACCTGCCACGCGCGGGATCTCGATGAGCTTCGCGAACTCACCCGCCGTCAGTCCGACGAGCACGTTTTGCGATCGCGCTGCACGGAGCGAGGCCCAGCGCAGCTGCCGCACGTAGGTCTTGAAATCCCCGAGTTGCAGACTGGTCGTCGCGAGACCGGCTCGATACGTGACGTTGTGCGGCCAGCGCGTGACGAGTTCGACGAAGTGACGCTGCGCTTCGCGCATGGCGGCACGTTCCCGCGCGATCTCGGCCAGGTAATAGAGTGCCTGCGAGTCCCCGGGAAACCGAACGCGGAGATCCTGGAGCAACGCCAGAGCCTCGTCCGACGCTCCACGCGCATGCGCCAGTCGCGCTCGAGCCAAGTCGTGCCGCATACCTCCGCCTTCCGGCGTACCTCGACCGAGCCAGTCCGCCGCGAGCACGTCGTCACCGCTCGACAACGCAGCGTGCGCAAGCTCGACGTGCAGGAATCCGGCGTTCTGGAAGGCCTGGGTCGCATGGAAGAGACGTGGGTAGGCCCGCTCCGCGAGCCCGTCCTCGAGCGCGACCATGCCGTACGCGGCAGCCGTCAGCGCGTTGTCCGTTCCCAAGCCAGACTCCCAGACAAAGTGCGCAATACGACGGTCGCCCAGCAGGAGCATCAGCAATCCGAGGAGCCATCGGTCCTGACGGTCAGTCTTCTCGGCGCCCATGGACCTGAGGCTGCGGGCGTCGAACGCGTCACCCGCCTTGACGCCGCGCAGCACACGCCACACCGTCGCGCGCGTCGCCGGCGGCAGCGACTCGACGGCACTCCGATCGAAGTCGGCGAGCCCTCGCGCGTAGACGGCGCGCGTGAGCGCGATCACGCTCCGCTCCTGCGCGATCTCGGGTGAAGCCTCGAGATCGAGCACGGCATCGTAGCGCCTCTGGACCTGCTCGAGACGCTGCACGAGTTCTGAAGATCCGACGGTCGTCGGGACGGGCCGTTCGGCGAGGACTTCGAGGAGCGAGCGCTGCGCATCGGCAAGGAGGCGGCGCATGTCCTCCGGTCGTCGCATCCCCGCGAGCAGTTCGAGCACCAGTGGGATGGCGACGACGAAGACGACGCCTGCGCCCAAGAGCGCAGCAACGAGCGGACGCCGATGCCGACGCCCCAACTTCACGACGCGCTGCAGTCGGCTCGCCGGACGCGCCCGAATCGGCTCCATGCGCAGCAAGCGCTGCAGATCGTCGGCGAAGTCGATCGCGCTCTGGTAACGCCCGTCGGGATCCGGATCGATCGCCTTGCCGACGACGACTTCGAGGTCGCGAGAGATCTGTGGGGCAAGTCGCCGCGCAGGCACGACGTCGCCCTCCGCGATGCGTCGCGCAACGCTGCTCGCGCTCGCGCCGCGAAACGGCGGCTGTCCACAGAGGCACTCGTAGAGCGTGATCCCGAGCGAATAGACGTCGGAGCGCGCATCGACGATCGTCTCCGGATCCTCTGCGGCGCGGAGCTGCTCGGGCGAAGCGTAGATCGGCGTACCGACGAAGCCGACCGTGCGCGTGCCACTCGCCTGCTCGTCGCGGATCAGGCCGAAGTCGGAGAGCAAGGCGCAACCGTCGCGCCGGATCAGGATGTTCGACGGCTTGACGTCGCGGTGCACGAGCCCCTGCGCGTGCACTTTCGCGAGTGCGCGTGCGATGTCGGCCGCCAACTGCACGAAGTATTGGACGAGACTCGGCGCGAGCTTCTCTGCGTCGACGGTCCCGAGCGAGTCGCGCAGATCCCCGACGGTTGCCTCGCGCCCGAGCGGACGAAGCGTGTCGAGGACGCGGCGCAAGCTCGGTCCGTCGACCCATTCCATTTCGAACGCGAGCGTATCGGCCTCGTCGAGCACGCGGTGAATGCGCACTACGTGCTCGTCCTGGATCTGCGCGAGTGTCGACGCTTCCTGCAGAAAGCGTCGTCGCGAGCGTGGCGACATCGCGAAGGCCGGCGGAAGCACCTTGAGTGCGACCGGGCGATCGAGCCCTTGATGACGCGCGAGGTAGACCGTGCCCATGCCGCCGCGACCGAGTTCGCGTACGATCTCGTAGCCCGCGAAACGCCGATCGGCCCGACCCGGCACGTCGGTCGCGCGCAATGCGAGGTCGTAGAGTTCGCCGAGTTCGGGACGCCCACGACTCGCCTCCTCGCAACTCTGTCGTCGACCTTCGAAGAGGTCGTCGAGGAAGGCGTCGAGCACTTCGCCGAGCTCGTCCTCGGATGCGTGCGCCGTCACGTCGTCGTGGGCGCCGTCCTCGATCTCGCGCTCGTCGTGGGTCATCGCCGGGGCCTCGATGTCGTGGAGCGCCGTCCGCGCGAGGCGCTACAATCCGCTGCCAGTATGTCGAGCCACGACTTCGATGCGACTCCCCTCGATGCCGAAGGCTGGACCGCGCTGATCGAATCGTATGACCACGCGGTGCTGCTCGTCGTCATCGAGTCGTGGATGAGCGCCGCGCTGCGGCGCGAACACGGCGCCGAGGACATCCTCCAGGAAGCGCTCGGGCTCGCGTGGCGCGACCGCGCGCAGCACGAATGGCACGGTCGCCGCGCGTTTCGAGCCTGGCTCCTCCAGATCGCGAAGAATCGCATCCGCGACGCCGCGGATCGGCAGAACGCGCACAAGCGCGGAGGTGGCGCGCAGCCGGCCGAGTTCTCCGTAATCGCGCCGAGCCAGGGCTCGTCGATTTCCGGTATACTCCCGAGCATCTCAGAGACACCGAGTCGCGCGGCGAGCGCGCGCGACCGGGCCGCTGCGATCGCCGAAGCTCTCGCCGCACTCGAGGACGAGGGACGAGACCTCATCCGGCTCCGCTTCCTCGAACAGCTCCCGATGCGCGAGGTTGCCGAGCGACTCGGGATCACGCGCACGACTGCGAACAGGAGGCTGGTCAAGGGGCTACGCCAATACCAGCGCGAACTCGAGCGCCGGCTCGGCGCGAGCGCCTGGCGCACTTGATCGCTGGAGCGAGCATCTCAGAAGACGAGCGTCGCCGCCTGCTTCGACACGCCGTCGAAGCCCGACGATGAAAAGGACACGGTCTGGGCCCAGACATACCGAGACTTGAGCGCTGCAGGTAGCGGCGGAATCGTGACGCTGCCATTCCCCGCCGCATTCGACGGCATGACCAGGAACAGCGAGGTCGGGGTCGCCGGATGCAGGACGTCCTTGCCAAGGAACTTGATCTGCGGGATCGGCCACGTCGCCGCGTCCAAGTGGATCAGCGGCAGAGCGACGATCGCGTTCGGCGGACCGCCCCAGCGGATGTCCCAGGACTTCGTGTGCTCGGCGGCGAAGGGAGCGCCGATGATCGGTGCCGGCGTCGGGACGTACGTGAACGAGAGCGCGTTCGAAACCAGCGCTCCGGCTCGAGCCAAGACCGGAACCTGGCCGAGCCCGGTCGCCATCGGCGTCTCGAACTCGAGTGTCGTTCCGAGCTTGCCGAAAACGAAAGTCGCGGGATCGACGAGCGCGGCTCCGACCCGCAGTTCGGAGACCGCTCCCAGATCGCTGCCGGTGAGCGTGACCTTTTCCCCACCGAATGCCTCACCCTGCGTGGGTGCTGCCTGCTGCAGTTTCGGTCCACGCAGGATCTTCCCGGAGATGATCCGCACGAACTCGTTTGGGCCGAAGGGAGAACACTGGAGGAAGTCGGGAACCCGGTCTCCGTTCACATCGCCGAGGCGCGCGACTTCGAAGGAGTTGCCCTGGCCTCGCGTTTCGTAGATCGGCGTGTGCGTCTTCCCCGAGAGGATGGCGAGGTAGCCTGCCTTCGAAGCGATGGCGTAGTCGCTCCAACCGTCGCCATCGCAATCTCCGATCGCCTCTCCTTTGTCGAGTCGATCCCCTTCACGCGCCGTGAACGCGCCGAGGTATTGCGGACCGGTGCCCGTCTTGACCCATTGCCCCGAGAGGACGCGCACCGTTCCCGTGGACGACGGCACGTCCGAGAGCAAGAGATCGGGGATCCCGTCCTTCGGGTCGCTCACGTCCCCCAGGCTAGCGAGGCGAGTCTCCAGAGGCTTCGCCGTCGTGCCGTCGACCGTGCGCAGGAGCTGCCCACCTTGACCGGAGTAGACCGAGACGCGACCGGCGTTGTTGTTCAGCGCCTCGGCGACCGCGACCTCGCTGACGCCGTCGCCGTCGATGTCCCCGCACATCGTGACCGCAAGACCGAAGCGCGAGTTCGACTCCGCACCGTTCCACACGCGAATCGTGCGCGCTCCGGTTCCGGTCATCAGCCATTTGCCTGACACGAGTTCGACATAGCCGCGACCCGGGTAATCGCCGATCGCGACGTCCGCGTAGTTGTCGCCATCGAGGTCGTGGCCGCCGGCAAAATCGAACGCATAACCGTCCCGAATCGTCCATTGGCGGACGAGGCCGAACTTCCCGTTCTGGTCGTGGCTCGTGAACAAAGAAAAGGTCCCGACCTGAGGCGTGCTGTACGTCAGGACCGCGAACTCGGGCCATCCATCGCCATCGAGATCTCCGACACCGTCGCGCGCGCCGGTGCGGGCAGTCGCGTAGCTCCAGAGTTGCGGATGCGGTGCTTTGCCGGAGTGGACGGTAATGCCCGTCAGTCCCGTGACGAAGAAGTCCGGCACTTGGTCACCGGTCACGTCTCCGAGGGAGACACCGCTGAGTGCTTTCGTCGTCCACAGCTCGGTCTGAGCCGGGACTTCCCGCACGCTGGCGAGCACGACGATGGCGAAGAGGGGCGAGAGGACGTTCGTGGGTTTCATGATCGGCTCCTGTGGTCTGCTCTGTCGGTGTGGACTCGGGACTGCGGTCAGCGCGAAAGGGTGACGACGACCTTGCCGCCGTTCGGAAAGGCGACCTCGGTCGTCTGCAGACAGGGCGCCTTGCCCTTGCCGGTATCCTTCGCGAGGTAGTAGCTCGGGAACTCGAGAACCGTCGTCTGACCCACGGGAGTCGGCCAAGTGCCTTGCACGATGTCGCCGAGGATGCGCAACCGATACTTGATCGTGTTGCCGTCCTTGTCCTGCGCCGCCGGGAAGAACTGCGCGAAGAACGGGGGGTCCTTCCGGTTTCCCTTGTGGATCGCGAAGGCAGACTCGTAGACGACGTTCGGGTCCACGAAGCACAGTCCGCCGAAGTGGTTCGTCAGCCAGCCGAGCGTCGCGCGTGTGTCGCGACAGACCGCGGACGCCTCTCGATCGAACCAGCCACAGGTGTTCGTGCCGGCCGCGTGCTGCATCGGACCGGTGATCGAGAAGGTCACACCACCACAGCTCGGACGCGGTTGATCACGCCCGAAGCGCAGCGGCACGGCGTTGCTCGGTGTCCCTTGCTCCGTCGTGAAGACGACCGCTGCATGCTGCAGCGTGTGGAGCCGCAGGAGCTGGGCGACCGCGGCCGGCACACGGACGAGCGACGTCGCGCTCCCCTGCGCGTCCAGACGCCCTTGGCCACCGAGTAGGAGCGGGTTCTGCGCACCGAGGCTCAGCCAGAAGTAGGCGTCGACGTTGAGTGGAACGCGCGCCCCACCCACGAGCAAGCCGGGCATGGTGCCGCTCGCGCTGCCGAGGATCACGAACGGCATCCCGGCTCCCTTTGCTCCGGCGTCGAGCCACAGTCGCTGCTCGCCTCCGCTCTGCACGGAAATCTGTGCGAGGCTCGAGACGAGCTGCGGGGTCACGCGCGCTTCGCCGCCTTGCGCGGAACCCGCGCCAGCGAGCGCGACGAGGGTCAGGCAAAGGGTCAGGATTCTACGGGGGAAGCTATGCATCGGGGTCTCCTCTCTTCTTTCATCCTTTCGCGGCGGTGATTTGGCTCCGCGAACAAGGGCTGGAGAGGAGTCCGCTTCGAGGCTGACCGGTTTACTTCGAGTTTCTCGCGATTGGCGTGGGAAGCAGAACTCCCGTGGAAGGCGTGGAAGCAGGTCGCCGCGCGGATGAGCCGGCCTTCGGAGGATGCTGCACGCATGCAGTACAAGCGTGCGGTCGATCGGCTGAAGGCCATGGTTGCGGGCGACAGCACGGGGAACATGGCCTGACGCCGTTTCGTGCGTCGGAGTGCGAGCGAACCACTCGTACAGATGATGTCGACCTGCTTCTCGGCTAGCGATTCACGACGAATGGGTTGCGGCCGGCGACGAGTTCCTCGCGGTTTCTCATGCCATCTCCGTCGAAATCCGCGTCGGGATGCATCAAGTAGGCCTGCAAGTAGCCGGTGGGGTCACCGAAGTTGTACGCCGCACTTCCAATCTTGATGAAACAGGGTTGTTCCTGAGTGCTCCTGGGTTCTCGGTAGAGCGCGGAGAGGTTCACCAAGCTCGTCCAGATGTTGCCATCGCCGTCCGCCCAGAGACCGCGCGGCTGTGCATTGTCGCCATACCTCGCGAACGAGATCGACTTGACTTGCCGCACTTCGTTGCGCTCTTCGTCGTATTGAAATTGAAGGAGCATCGCCGGGTTGAACGACGTGCTCGCGCTTCCATCCGAGGCCGTACACCAGATGCTGCCGTCGGGTCCGACCAGGCCATCGATCATGTAGATGCCCCTCTCGAGTGTCATGACCGAAGTGAGGAGATTGCCGTCGCGATCGTACCCGTCGAGTTGATCCCGACTGCCCGACCCTCCGACTTCGACGGGTACCCAAATTCGTCCCTTCGCATCGACGGCGACACCGCGAATGCGAGCATTCGTGTACGGAATGCGGATCTGCGCGCCGGACTTTGGTTCGATGCGTACGACATCGGCGACTGCGGGACCTTCGGTCTTGGATGCATACCAGGCGTAGTAGCCCTCGGGAGCACTCGCATCGGGGGCGATCGCGACACTCCCGATCGTCGCGTAGGTCGCTTTGAACTCCTTGTCGACGTTGCCGCTGCGATCGAAGCGAACGACCGAGGTGTTCGCATTGTCGGTCGCCCACACGTCACCGTTCGGTGCGACAGCGACCATTCCGAACCTCGAACCGTCCCGCTTCCATCGCTCCAGTTCCACGGGCACACCTGCAATCGATGTGTGCACGATCTCTGGACCGTTCGTCGCGATCCACAGGGTTCCCGCCGCGTCCATCGCCATACCGAACCCCGAGTAGTCGAGAAGGTGGGTACGCAAGAGAGTGCAGTCGGGCGCGAACACGCGAAGGTTCTTGAGCGCGAAGTCGAAACTCGGAACGACATTGGGCATGACGTCCCGCACCAGCGTGAGAACCCCCATGTCCGTCGTTCCGTCCGGGACCGGCGCCACAGCGTCGCTGACGACGCTGTAGCTTTGTCCGTTTCGAAGCAACGATGCAGAGACCTTGATCGGTCCGCGATCCGTCGGGACGCTCGGGATACGGAAGAAGCCACTCGCGTTGGTCGTCGCGCGTTGATCGAGGTTGGTCGCCACGCTCACGTTCGGAACCGCTTGGCCATCGAGTCGCAGGAAACCCTCGACCGTCGTCAGACGTTCGAACGTGACGAGGACCTTCGCAACCGCAGTCGCACCGTCGTTGCGTACGAGGATGAAGGCATCGCCCGGCTTCTTGGCCTGCACGAGACCGGTCACGTTGACGGTCGCGATCTCGGGATTGCTGGAGTTGTAGGTCGTTCCTTCGGGCTCGCTCGGAAGCATCGGGCGAGTCTTGTCGGACATGTTGCCGAAGACGCTGAGCTGGACCGTTTCGTCCGGCTGCGTGAGGACCCAGACTTGCTTTTTGGGATCTGGAAACTCGGCGTCGATGGTGGCTATGTTCGGAAATGGTGTGCTCGAGACCCTGAAGTTGGCGAGCGGAATCGTTGCATTGGCTCGAATCCGCACGTGATCAGATCGGCCATAGGTTGTCGATGTTCCAAGAGTCCTGACATAGTGCAATCTCTGCAGCTCACTCGACGCAGGAACATTGGACATCGTCAAACCAAAAATTGAACCCGCTTGAGCCTGATTACCAAAGCTCAAGTTCGCAAGGCCATCACTTGTATCTTGCAAGAAATGCAACCGATCAGCGACCGACGTGGACTCGGATGCCACTTCGTCAATGGCGAACGTAGCTTCTTGCCATGCGCTAGACCAGCCCTCCATTGCGTCGACTACCGGCGCTAGCTGCAACCGCATCTCCTCGCCGTAGTCTGTGAGCAGATGACTTTCGGAGAGTCCGACAATCGACTTTATCCAGTCTTTGAGCTTCCCGAGCGTGCTTGACAGCGGCGCTTCGAAAGCATGAGCAATATCTAGTCGGCGTTTCGCTTCGTCCAGACGCGGTTCGATCTCCGCGATCAACTCACCGGTCTTCCGGATATATCGATCCAACTCGTCGGGTCGCGGCATCGAATCGCAGTTTGGACGATAACTGCCGAGAGCAGCAAGCGATGCATCATGCAGGCTTCGAGCTGCATTCATATCTGCTCGAGCCTCATCGAGATACCCTAGCGCTTTGCCGTGGGCTCGCTCGAGCACCTCGAGAAACGCAAGCACTTCTGCAACCCACTTACCCGCTTCCGTCGCCAAGTGTTTTACAGCCGTCAACGTCATATTTTTGACGATCTTTTTTAGCAAACCAAGACCTTCAGCATAGTGAGCTGCAGCGACTAAGATTTGTGCGTTTGCGATGTCTTTTGCCCAAGTAGCTTTCCGTATAGCATCTCGAGCGCGTGCACGTGCCCGGCCGGAGTTTCGATTCACATCTTTGAGGATCTTCAGCTGGGCCGGGTCAGGCGTACAAGGATCGTTGCACGACCCAGTTGGAATATACGGCGGACACTGACACCCCCAACCCGCCTTGCGAATCCCCGATCCGGGATCCGTCACGCTGCAACTGCCGTCGTGGAGAACCTTCCCCGTCGCGACGATCTCGAAGCGTTCCGTGTCGTGGTCGTAGGACAAGAAATAGGTCGTCGCGCCGGGCGGCAGACCGGCCATGTTGGGATAGGTCACGCGCACAGGCGGATCGAAGACCGCGCCGGCAGGTTGCAGGGTCCACGCGAACGGTGGCGCGGCGCCGTCCGGCATCGGCATCGGCACGTCGTCCGTGTGCACCTGGTTGAGACTGATCGTGACCGGATTGGCCGCGTCGGGCGTGAGGAACTTCCCGGGGTTCGCCGGATCCGGGATGCGCATCGAGTCTTTGAAGACGGTCATCTCGAGGCCCGCGATTCCTGCGACCGTGACCACGACGTCTTGCGTGTTGTCGAAACGGACCCCGTTGCTCGAAATGACCGGCATGCAGACGGGACCGGGTAAGGAGTTCTCCGCGTTCGGCACGAGCTGCACGCAATACCGGAGTGTTGGATACGTGTTCGCCGGTACCTTGGCGACGTTCGCCCCATCCGCGATCAAGACCGCACTTCCAGAGGCCGAGAGCTCCGGGAACTCGAAGCGTCCCTGCGCATCGGACTGCACCTTCGCGATCTCTTCGTTGCCCGCGAGCATCGTCAACTGGACCGCTTCGAGCGGTTGGCGCGCATTGTCGAGAACGATGCCGACAAAGCTCGTGGGTCGCGACGGATCGCGCTCGACGCCGTAGAGCGTGAAAATCGTCGGCGCACCGGGATTGCCCGGAAACGTCGCTTCGATGCGCTGCGGTCCGACGACCTCGCCAAGCTGATACAGGATCTCTGCATGCCCGGTATTGCTGGTATCGACAGACGTTGCGGTGTCGCCGGCCTCGCTCGCCGTACGTTTGAGGCGACCGCCGCCTTCGAGAACCTTGAACGCGACCGGCACCTCAGCGACACCGTTGCACCCGTCGCTGACCCAGACCGATAGCGGCATCGGCGCGAGACTGCGCGTCTCGACGCTTTGGTTGTTGCCCTCACCGAGGTTGATCTGCGATGCGGGCTTCCCGCGTGCGGAAGCGAAGAGCGTGATCCCCCCACCGATGCCGCGGGACTCGACGCGCAATCGATTGTTGCCGCAGCCGGCATCCGTGCCGAGCCACCAGAAGACGCGAGCCTTCCCTTCGACATCGGAGCGCACTTGGTGGGATTGTCCGAGCTTCTGTTGCGTGTCGGCACCGAGTTGTCCATCGCTGCGCACGACCCGGAACGTGACGATCTTGCCGGCGAATGGCTTGGCATTCTCATCGAGGAGCTGCACGACGATCGGGTTCGCGAGCCGCTCTCCGATCTGCCCGCTCTGACAATCACTGCCCGGCGAGGGCACGATCCGCGCTGTTCCAGGGCCTTGCCCCGTCACGTCGATGGAGACTCGATCCGAGTTGCCGAGGAAGTCCGTCGCGACGGCCTCGATCTTGGTCCGACCTTGAATGGGCACGTCCTTGACGAGGAACGTCCCGTTCGTGCCGATGCCGACCTCGACGATGGCGTCGAGACCGTTGACCTTGACGGAAATGCCTTTGGAACCGATCAGCCGATCGCTGACCCGACCTGCAACGTGCACTCTGTCGAAGGGAATCTCGGCATCGCGTTCCGGCGTGTCGATGTAGATCCGCGGCGCTTCCGTATCCTGCGTGACGTGCGTCGAGAGTGGCAGGCCCTCGGTTCCGTTCGCGAACTTCGGCACGAATTGGATCGCGTTGACGCGGTTCGGTGCGAGGTCGATTTCGGCAACGAATCGATTCCCATCTCCGGTCGGGACTTCGAACGCACCGAGCGCTCCGACGACGCGCACGAGTCCGGCCTTCGAAATCCTGCCCGCAATCTTGATGTGCGTCTCCCGTGTCCACGATGGATGCTCGTCCAGCGAAGCTGCAATCTGCGCTTCTGGAATCGAAGCGCCGCCGCCTCCCCTCGAACACGACACCGAAAACAACAGAGACGAAGTCAGAAGCGCGAGCGCTACGGATTCGAGGTGCGAGGTATCACGCATGGAAATCTCGTGGAACGGTTCCTTGGCTGTGCGCGCCGACCATACCACTGCGCACCGCAGGAGACGGCCCGCCTCGAACCGTCGCGCGCGAAGAAGGCATATTTCCTAGTGCGTGTCTCGCTGCGCGATGCGGCCTGTGGGAGCGCCAGGATCGTGTCGATGTTCGATCAGACGACCTGATCCACCGACAGGTCACGACATTCACTACAGGCCGCAGCAATCGCTCATGCCCAAAGCTGCTCGATCTGACGGTGTAAGTAGCGTTGACCAGGAGCGCTCGGGGTCACGATGCCTCTTTTCGGCGCTATGAAAACCACTCATTCATCGCCCTTACTGCCGTTTTTTCGCAGCTTCTCCAGCCAGGACGTCGACCGCGCAGAGCTAGTCTCGGTCACGGCAGCTCCACCCCTTTGCTACTGTTGTCGTACCGATTTCGGCGAGTTCCACGCATCCATAGGTATGACGATGACCGAAGCCTCCCCCGTGAAGGACCCTGACCAGCGGGTCCGCCTGCATGGTGTGACCTGGGAACAGTACGAGCGGATCCTCGAGATCCGTGGCGAGTCCTCGGCCGTCCGCATTTCATATCTGGATGGCGAGCTCGAACTCATGTCCCCGTCGATCGACCACGAACGCATCAAGAAGTTCATCGCCCGCCTCCTCGAAGCCTGGTGCGAAGAATGCGGCCCGGATCTCAACGGTTACGGTTCGTGGACGGTCAAGGAGAAGGCCAAGCGGTGCGGCCTCGAACCCGACGAGTGCTACATCGTCGGCATCGAACGCAAGGAGCGCCCCGATATCGCGATCGAGGTGATCTGGACGCACGGCGGTCTCGGCAAGCTCGAGATCTACCAAAAGCTCGGCGTGCCCGAGGTCTGGAACTGGGAGGATGGTTCGATCACCGTCTTCGTTCTCGAAGGCGAAACGTACGAACGCAAGGCGCGGAGTGAGCTTCTGCCGCACTGCGACCTCGACGCGATCTGCCGCTTCGCCGATCGCGAAAACCAGACGCAAGCCGTGCGAGACTTCCGCGCCGAACTTCGGCGCAAAGGGCATGGCGAGTGAGAGGAGACTGACGGCCTTCGTCGGTGCCGTCGAGCACGGCAACTCGATGTTCCTGGTCACCGTCGACGCGAAGGGCGCGATCCTCGATCGGCGCGGCGCAGACCTGACGACGGAGCTATCCACGCATCCGCATCACCACGAGGGTTCTTGGGCCGTCGGTCGCTACCGCGACACTCCATGGGCACGTGAAATCTCCCTGCCCGATGCGATCGAACTCGTCGAACGCGTCCGCGTTGCGGCGCTCGAGGGAGCAAGTGCTCTCGTTGCAAACCTCACCGAGGACATCGCGGCACGGATCCGCGGCATCGCATTGCGAGCCTGCCCCGACCTGCCGCCCACCGTCGAAGCCTGCATCCGCGATCACCGAGCGCAGACGTTTGCCGACACCGTCCTGTATCGCAATGCGATGGCAACCGCCGCGCGCGAGTCGAAGTGGCGCGTGCACTGGTACGACAAGGACAAGGTCTTCGAAGAAGCGGAGTCCATCTTGAACCGCGACGTGCAGCAAGTGCTGAAGGACATGGGTCGCGTGATCGGGCCACCGTGGCAAGCGAGGCACAAACTGGCAGCGGCGGCGGCTATCAGCGTCTCGCGGAAGTGAACGCCTGAACGGCAAGCGCTTCGGCGCGCGGTCGCTCCATGCCGAGCAACCGTTCCGGAATGGCCACCACGACGAATCACACGAGCCGACATGATTGCAAAACTGAGCCCACGCATGCGTAGTGACTGCATGGCCACCACTTTGACGATCCGCAACGTCCCTGAACAAGTACGCGACGAACTCGCATCCCGCGCAGCACTCGCTGGCAAGTCCTTGCAGGAATACGTGCTCGCGTTCGTCATCGAACTCGCACGCAAGCCAAGTGTCGATGCGTGGATGGATCGAGTCCGAGCTCGCAAGATCGCGACGGGTAGCAAGCTCTCAGCGGCATCGATTCTCGAGCATCGCGATCGCGAGCGCGGATGAACATCGTCGTCGACGCGTCGGTCGTCGCTTCCGCGCTGCTGGACGCTGGCGACGAGGGAAGCTGGGCCGAGAACGTCTTGCGTTCGCATGCATGCATTGCACCGGCCCTCCTACCGGTCGAGGTGACGAGCGTCCTGCGTCGCGCGAGCCTCGCCGGCGAGATCAGCGACGAGCTGGCCTCTCAAGCACATCGCGATTGGATCGATCTCCCGATGGACCTCATGCCATATGAGCCCTTTGCGCCGCGCGTGTGGGAACTGCGGCACAGCGTGAGACCATACGATGCGTGGTACGTCGGGATCGCGGAGGCGTTCGACATTCCGTTCGCGACCTTCGACCAGAGGCTGAGCCGTGCGCCTGGCCTTCGCTGTCGATGGCTCGTGCCATCGAAGCGAGATTGAGGACTCGTGCACCCTATGAGGTTCCGCGAACGGGGCACGTCCCGCGCAATCGCCTCTTGCTTGCGGCGATGACCCACAAGCAGAGCCACACGGACGGATCGCTCTGAGACGCAGAACTCGAATGGCTCCGTGCGTGCAGCGTCGCGCTACGTCAGTCGTGGCCGACCCGCGCACACGCAACGTCCGTCATGCTGAGCCCGAGCGCATTCGCGCGCGCATCCAGGACGAGCCACTGGTAGTAGACCGACACGCCACCGATCCCGCGCAGCGGAGGAATCCGCACTCGATGCTTCACGCGACCCTCGGCATCGGCGCCATGAACGAACGTCGAGTCGTGCGACACACCGATCTTGCAGTCGCCACCGCCGAAGCTGCGCAACGGCAGCGGCAGGCGCAGGCTCCCCCAGCTCGTGTGCGAGTATCCCTGGACGAGAATCGCGGGCGCGCGTGCCGGCAGCTGATCCGCGAGGATGTCGAAGTCATGACCTGGCGTCGGCACGCCGGCGTTTTGGATCGCGGGCACGACGGCGGCGCCTGGCTCACTCCCGCGGAGCCGGAAGGCCCAGGGCTCGAGCCGCAGCGGACCTCGGGTGGCGAAGGCGCTGCGTTCCCAGTGCGTTCCTGCGCTTCCCGCCTCGAGGACGGGCCACACCATGCCACTGCTCGGAGCCGACAGGCCGACGAAGACCTTCGTACCAGCCGGCAGCTCGACGGGCTCGATCGTCGCGCGACACCACCGCGCTCCGGGCGGTGCAAGAAGCTCACCACCGCTCACACGCGTCGTGCTCGGCCCGCCCGTGGCATCCGCGAGGAAGAGTGAGACCGGCACGCGAATGGGGCTCGATTGCATCGCGCCCGTCAGGATCTCGATCGACTCCAGCCGCGTCGCCTGCCGAACACGCGCCGCCAAGAGATACTCGATTCCGTCGGCATGCTGTTGGCGCATCGCGAGGTCTTGCCTCGACGCCGCGGCGTTGTGGCCCGCAACGACGCGATCCAAACGCCGAATACCCGAACCACCACAGCCGCTCGGCGGTGCCGTGATCCGATCGAAGTTCCCCCAGTCGGGTGGACCACAGAGCTCGTCGCAGGCATCGAGGAAGTCCGGGTGGTAGATCCACGTCCCCTTGTTGCTGTCCGTTTGCGCTTTGCAACCGGCCGTCGTGTGAATCGCAACGACGCGGTCCGTCTGCACATCGATGACCGGTCCCCCCGAGTTGCCATCCATTGTGTCGACGCGATAGCGCAGCACCGTGCCATCGACTTCGACGAGCGGTCCCGTCGACGTCTGTTGTGTACGATTGCGCGTCGCGTCAGGCGTCGTATCGACTCCGTGTCCGGTCACGCGTAGACTCGAGTTGAGCGCCGGCACCGGGACGAAGCGAAAATACGCACCCTGGGCCTGTCCAGCATGGAGGTCGGTGACGCTGTTCTTCTCGGTCGTGAAGACCGCCCAATCGTCGCCCATCCCCGCGTCCTCGTAGATCCTCTTGTTCGAGCCCATCCATTTGTATTGCTGCGCGACCGGCGGATGCTGACAGTTCCCCTGCGCATCCGACGGAGGGACACCGAACTCGACGGCCATCGACAGAATCGTGAAGTTGCCGAAGCAATGCCCGGCCGTCGCAAAGCAGTTTCGCGGAGAAATGAGGAAGGCCGTGCACTTGCAGTACGCACCGTTGAGAACGATGCGCGCAACGCGTTTGTCTTGTGAAGGCACACGATCGTCGACACCACAAAGCGAGAGCGGAGCGTGCGCAGCCTGTGCCAGCCCAACAGCGACTTCGTGCACGCGGAAGCTCTGCAGCTCGGGACTCGACGCTGCGTAGAAGCGCAGGCGCACGGCTTCACCGTTGAAGAAGGCGCTCAATCCGCAGTGACGCTCGAGAATCGCCGTATCGAGATACTCGGTCTCACCGTCAGCCAGCGACTGCACCTCGATCCACCCACCGTCCGCGATCTGCCAGGCAGAGAAGCTGAGGCGGAGATAGCTCGCATTCGCAAAACGAACGATGTGCTCGGCAACGAGCTGGACGCCCCCGGACTGCTGCCGGACAGGTCCGCAACGGTAGTCGTACGGTTGGATCTCACCGATCTTCTGGAGCCCTGCGAGCTCCCAGTCCGCCGCTTGCGCGGACAAGGAATGGACCAGCGCGATGAGAGCGATGACGGTCTTGATGTGCTTTCGAGTGTCCATGTCGTCGTACTGGGAGGGCGCACGGCGACCGGACGCGAGGAGGAAGATTTCCAGGTCGGCGCGGCGGCAAAGCGGCGCTCATGCGACAGGTTCGGCGTGAGACGAGGCCCCGGACACGCGGGCGTGGCGATGCTCGCGATGTTGAACGCCCACGCACAGCGCCCCACGACTCGGCATCGCCCAACTCTCCCAGATTGCCTATCGTGCACCCTCCGTTTCACTCCGAACAACGCCGCCCCATCCCGTGTCACAACCCCGCGGCCTCTACGAGCAGCTTCTGACCGACCGCCTCCGAGCAAGCCTCGAGAAACTCGGCGACGGTATGTCCATCGATCGCGACAAGCTCGCGTCGGACGAGGCCGAGGATCGCATCGCGCTCCACGTCAGCCGCATCGTCGCGCGTGTCATCCGCAGCATCGGCGACAAACACCGTGTCGAGCGCGGCATCGCCCTCGCCAGGCAGTTGATCGATCTGCTCGAGGGTGCGATCGCAACGCCTGACGCAGTCCGCGGCGAGCATCCCTTGGACGAAGTGCTACGAGCCATCGTCGGCAAGCGCCTCGACGGTAGCCCGGACGTGATCCGCCCACCCGCAACCCCGCTGCTCGACACGACTCTTCTGACGAACGCACATGGCGAGCCGCGCGTCGGCGTGCAAGTCGTGAGTGAGTTCGAATCGGCGGACCGCATCGATGCCCTCATGGCATTCATCCGGCGAAGCGGGATTCGCACGATGCGCGACGCGGTGCGTCGTCATTGCGATGCAGGCCGCCAATTCCGCGTCTTGACGACGACCTACACCGGCAGCACGCAGGTGGAGGCACTCGAAGAGCTCTCGGAACTCGGTGCAGCAGTGAAAGTCTCGTACGACACGACGTCGTCCCGACTGCATGCCAAGTCGTGGCTCTTCCACCGTGACTCGGGGTTTTCGACGGCCTACGTCGGTTCGTCCAACTTGACCTACTCGGCGCAGACACCTGGGCTCGAGTGGAACCTACGGATCTCGGCAGCACGCAACCCCGACGTCGTCGACAAGATCGCGACGATGTTCGCGTCCTACTGGGCACAAGGCGACTTCGAGGACTTCGATCGCGACACATTCGTCGATCGCACGAAGGACCGAGGCACGTCGCGCACGCTCGCGTTGCCATCGATCGAACTTCGACTCGAGTCCTTTCAAGAGCGCTTGCTCGAGCAACTCGAACTGTCACGTATCCAGGGCCATCACCGCAACCTGCTCGTCGCTGCGACCGGCACGGGCAAGACCGTCATGTCCGCCGTCGACTATCATCGCCAGCGCAAGCGCCATCCAGCGGCCGCGAACTTGCTCTTCGTCGCGCATCGCAAGGAGATCCTCGAGCAGAGCCTCGATACGTTTCGCTGGGCGCTGCGCGATCGGGACTTCGGTGAGCTCTGGGTCGGAGGGCAGAGACCGCACGACTTTCACCACGTCTTCGCATCGATCCAGAGCCTCAACGCGGAAGCGGTCGACCGCCTGCCTCCAGGACACTTCGACATCGTGATCGTCGACGAGTTTCATCACGCGGCAGCCGGCAGCTATCGGCGCTTGCTGGACAAGCTCGAGCCGCGTGAACTCCTCGGATTGACGGCGACCCCCGAGCGCGCGGATGGACTCGATGTCGTCAGCATCTTCGGTGGACGCATCGCTGCAGAGCTGCGCCTCTGGGATGCGATCAACCAGCAGCGCCTCGTGCCGTTTGCCTACTACGGAATTCACGATGACGTCGACCTCCGCGACGTTCCGTGGAAACGCGGCCGCGGCTACGACGAGCAGGTCCTCACCTCGGTACTGACAGCCGACCAAGTCCATGCGGTGCGCGTTCTCGACGAACTGCAGCGCCACGTCGACGACATCGAAGCCGTGCGGGGTCTCGGGTTCTGCGTCAGCGTTGCGCACGCCGAGTTCATGGCAGCTGTGTTCGAGCGCGAAGGCTTCCCCGCACGCGCACTGTCGGGCTCGAGTTCCGAAGGCGAGCGAGCCGAGGCCCTCGGCGATTTGCGCGCTGGAAGAATTCGCATGCTCTTCTCGGTCGACCTCTTCAACGAGGGCCTCGACATCCCGTCGATCAATACGCTTCTTCTCCTCCGTCCGACCGAGAGCGCCACGCTCTTCGTGCAACAACTCGGACGCGGCCTGCGCCGCGAGGACGGCAAGAGCGCATGCCTCGTCCTCGACTTCGTCGGCTTGCACCGTGCGGAGTTTCGGTTCGATCGTCGCTTCCTCGGGCTCTTTGGTGGCACGCGCAGCCAGTTGAAGACTCAAGTCGAGTCCGGGTTCCCGTACCTACCTGCGGGATGCCACATGCAACTCGACGCGAAGTCGCGCGAAGTCGTCCTCGAGAGCTTGCGCTCCGCGATTCCGTTCCGGCGACACGAGATGATCGACATCCTCGAGCGCATGCATGCCGCCGGCGCGCCGACGACGCTGCGTGCGTTCTTGGACGAGAGTGGTCTCGAACTCGAAGACGTCTACGCCCCGCAGCGATGCTTTCGAGACCTGCTCGAAGAAGCGAGCATCACCGAGCGGATCCGTGGTCCCTTCGAGCGCGAACTCAGGAGCGCAATCGGCCGCCTGCTCCACGTCGACGATCTCGCGCGACTCGACGGCTACGCGACATGTCTTCGAAGGGGCGATGCGTCGAGCACACAACCGACGGCGACCGCTCGCCTCACGCAGATGCTCGTCGGCTCGATGCTCAGCCGAACCCCGAAGCTCGACAAATCCACATTGCTCGCCGCGGGACTCGACATCTTGCGAGCCCACGAGGCCGTGTGCGACGAGTTGGGACAGCTCTTCGAGCTCCTGCGCGAGCGCATCACGCACGTTCACGAACCGCTTGGATCGCATCCCGACTGTCCGCTGCAGATCCATGCGCGCTACACGCGAGTCGAGATCCTCGCCGCGTTCGGCGAGCGTTCCGGCTTCACCAAGATCCCGGCGTGGCAGACCGGAGTGCGATGGCTCTCGAAGGCGAAGGCCGATCTGCTCGCCTTCACGATCGACAAGTCGACGGGCGGCTTCTCACCCACGACGCGCTATCGGGACTACGCGATCTCTCCCGAACTGATCCACTGGGAGAGTCAGTCCGTCGTGCGGGAAGCCAGCGAGACCGGACAGCGCTACCAAGCGCATGCCGCGCGCGGAAGTCACGTGATGCTGTTCGCGCGGGAGAGCACGGCGACCAAGCACTACTGGTTCCTCGGGCCTGCGCGCTACGTGTCCCACTCGGGCGAGTGCCCGATGGGAATCACCTGGCGCCTCGAGCATCCGTTGCCGGGTGATGTGTTCGCGGCGCTTTCAGCGGTGGCGTGATCAGCGCGAGCCACGCTGAACACATCGAGTCGTCGGTCCAGATCCGTTCGTGGCGATCGCTGGCACAGAGCGGCAGATCGTTCGTTACCATGAAATTCAAACGTTCACTGTTTGATTTTCATGGTAAGCGCGATCGCATCGCCGAACGCGTGGAGGCAAAACCGCTCACGAGCCTGGCAGAAGTAGTGCGGTCTTCACGGAGGCGGACTCGTGAGTGCTTCGTAGCTGGCAAAGGCGTGCGACGCGGACCTCTCTGCGGCGGAAGCGCCCGTTCTCCTCGCCGATCAACTCCCGCGCGCGCCCCCGCCACTCATGGCTGCGCACCTTCGTTCAGGATTGCGAGGTACGCATCGTAGGCGAACACGCGGTTGCGCTGCTTGCCCGTGAGTTCGCGCGCAATCTCCAACTCCATCAACGTCTCGATCGCCCGAGATGCGGTCGGAAACGTCATCCCGTCGCCTCTCACCACACCATCGATCGTGACCAGCGGCCGACGGCGCAACACCGAGAATGCGCGCAGCGCACTGCCGGCGGCGCGCCCGGTTTCGCGAATGCGCTTCTCGTCTTCGGCAAATAATGCCAACAACCGATGCGCCGTGTTGACCGCCGCGTCGGCGGTCGCAATCACACCTTCCAACACGAAATCCAGCCACGCTTCCCAATCACCGTCCTGTCGCACGGCGTCGAGCAGGCGATAGTACTCGGCACGGTGTTGTTTCAGATAGAGGCTCAGATACAAGAGCGGCTGACGCAGTACACCCTCCTGATGGAGGACGAGCGCGATCAGCAGGCGTCCGGTGCGGCCGTTGCCGTCCAAAAAAGGATGAATGGTCTCGAACTGCACATGCGCCAGCGCCGCCTTGATCAATGCCGGGACGTCCGGGTCATGCAAGAAACGCTCGAGCGCCGCCATGCAGTCCTGGACCCGCTGCGGTGGCGGCGGGACGTACTGCGCGTTGCCGGGCCTTGTGCCACCGATCCAATTCTGACTGCGACGAAACTCGCCGGGCTCCTTCTCGGCGCCGCGCCCGCGGGCCAGCAATTTGCCGTGGACCTCCCGCAGTAGTCGGCTCGAAAGTGGCAGTCCGCCGTGATCGTCACCAAGACGAGCGAGACCATGCTCCATGGCTGCCACGTAGTTGGACACTTCGACGACGTCGTCGAAGGGCACGCCCGGAGCTTCCTCCATCTCGAACAGGAGCAAGTCCGACAAGGACGATTGGGTGCCCTCGATTTGCGACGACAAGACCGCCTCGCGGCGCACGTAGGCGTAGAGAAAGAGGTCGGGGTCGGGCAGCAACGCCGAAACGCCGTCGAGACGGCCGCAGGCCAGCAAGGCACGCTCCAGTAAGCGCTGCCTGCCAGGCGGTAGCTCGAGCGGCGGGTCAGGCGGCAGCGGGTAGGGCACGAAGGCTCGCACGGTCTCGCCGCCTACTGCCGTGGTCTCGAACTCTCCGCTCCGTCCTCGGTTCATCGCCCGGCCCCTGTTCTCGCTCACGTGAATAAGAGCATTCACTATTAAAGAAACCAGGCTCTTTCTTGAATAGCAGTCCTCGCGCGGCCGCCCCGCGACGGCGAAGAATGCAGAGACGTCGACGAAGCGCTCGTGCCGAAGCTGCACGACCGGCTCACTGACGAGCAGAAGCTCCGCAAGGTCAACAATCTCCTTCAGGAGCTTCGACTAGCGGGAACGATCATCAACCGAGGATCGCGTGCGCGTCCGCAGTGGAAGGTGACGTTTGCTGGAGATGGCAAGCAGTCATTACCGAGTAAAGGACGGGGCGCCAATCGCCGAAACCCGCGACGTGAGAATCGTCGCAAACCAAGATCGCACCAAGACTTCCGGCATTACTAACCGAGGACGGATCCATGCGTTTAGCAAAGGAAGTAGCAAAGCGTGCGGTCAAAGAGGAGCCATGTCAGTGTCGCGGCCCAGTCGCCAACAGGACTTCGCCACGGTCGCGTGCGCCATTGAGTAGGCGGCGGTGAACGGAGGCCGTCAGGTCCTTCGGCGTCTCGGTCATGCGTTCAAGACTTCGAGGTCACGACGGACGCCATCGGGCGCGTTGCACGCGCGGGCCATGCGCAGCAGCCCGCTCGTGCTGACGTGGCGATTGCGTAGACCTTCGCGGGTTGCCTCGAGTGCCGTCTCGCGGTCGACGAGGTCCGGCAGGCGCAGGCAATCGATGATCGTCCTCGCCGGGTTCGTGATCCTCGCCGGCACGCCATCGATGCGAATCGCGCTGACGCCTGTCGTCATCATCTCGTCGGAGAAGCGAACGACACGAAGCCTCGCGACCGTGGCGCGGGGCGCTCGACGCCCGTACGGAATCCCAATCCAAACCTCCGGTGAGAGGCGGGTGCCGATGTGATGAATCTGCAAGGCCGTCAGCAGACAAAGAATGCCATTCGGCAACCGCGCGCAGGTCGCGGCGACGGCATCGAGCTCCGAGCCATCCGCCACAGTCAGCCGGTAGAGGCCGTGTGCCACCTTCTCGACGGTGCCCCGACGGACCAGGGTCCGAAGCCTCGGTTCGGTGATCCCGAGCGGTTCCAAGTCGGAAGGGCGGAAATACGCGCCGAGTCCGGCCTTGCGGAGCGTGGACGCAGTGAGATCAGGAATGGCAGGCATGGTGGGAAATGGCACCATATTGAACATATCCGTGTCATTTTCCACCATCGCTTCTCGTGGGACCGCGCGAACCGCTGCAGTGACTCCACGTCGAGGGACGCCCCTCGAGCCACAGTCGGGACCTTCGCAACAGGCGGACGCCTCAACCCACCCCAACCCGCGCCATCTGCCGAAACCGGCACAACCCATTCGCCAGCCGCAGCTGCTCCACCGTCCGGCACTCGGGCTCGAACAGCCGCCCACTCGCGACCAGCACCACCGCACACCTTGCGCGGCTCGTCGCGACGTTGAGCCGGTTCGCGCTGTACAAGAACGCCATCCCCCGCGGAGCATCCTCCGGCGACGACGCCGCCATCGAGTAGATCACCACCGGCGCCTCCTGCCCCTGGAACTTGTCGACCGTGCCGATGCGCAAACCGGGATGCTCGGGAAGGAGCGCACTCTGCAGCTTCGCGAGCTGCGCGTTGTACGGCGCGACGATCAGGACGTCCGCGGGCGTCAGCGAACGCCGATCACCGGAGGCGTCGCGCCAGTGCACGCGCGGGCCGGCTTCGTCCTGGGCCAGGAGTTCGCGAACGAGTTCTTGGATACGCAGAACTTCTTCGCGCGAAGCGCTCGTGTTGCCCTCGTGCTCCACGAGCTCGACGAAGAGCCCCGCACCCTCGAAGCGCGTCGCCCCCTCGATGCACTGCCCGTCCAGCCCGGGCCGCGAGCGCAGGCGCCCTTCGTAGAACTGCTCCGACGTGAACGCGCAAATCTCCGGATGCAGCCGCCACGTCTCGGCGAGGAAGAGCCCTCGATCTTCCGGCATCGTCTTGGCCTCGCCGAGCAGGTGTTCGAGCGCGGAGATCGCTACGCCCTCGGGATGCGCGGCTTGCTGGGGTTGTTCGAGCTGCGCGGGGTCGCCGAGGAGGACGAGGTTCTTGGCGGCGCGCGAAGCGGCGAGCACCATCGCGAGCGACATCTGGCCCGCTTCGTCGACGACGAGGTAGTCGAGGGTATGGGCGGCTTCGTCTCTGGCCCAGAGCCACGCGACACCGCCGACGACGGAGCCGGACTCGAGGGCCTCGAGCGCCTCCGCGTTGTCCTTCGTCTCACGCACGCGGCCTGGATCCTCGGCTGGCTCCTTCACCTTGGCGAGCGTGTCGATCGTCACGCCGCTCGCGTCGGCGCGCTCTTGCACCTTCGCGAGCAGGTTGTGAATGACCTTGTGCGAAACCGCGGTCACGCCGATGCGCTTCCCAGCCCGGGCCAGCGCGACGATCATCTCGGCGCCGGTGTGCGACTTCCCCGCGCCGGGCGGACCTTGGATCCCGAGCACGCTTCCGTCGAGGTCGCTCGCGATGCGAATCGCGGCAGGGATCGCATCCTCGCCGCCCTGGCGAAGCGCCCTACCAGCGCCGCGTAGCGCGGCACCACCGCCGCGCCGCAGCCGCGGCAGCGCGCGCGTGAGCAGGTCGACCGAAGCGCGATAGGGCGAAGCGCTTCCATCGCGGCCGAAGCTGCGACCGAGATCGAGCAACGACTGCTCGAGCACCCTGCGCGGAATCGTATCGTGTTCGAAGACCATCGACGGCGCCGCATCGACCCACGACTTGGCCACCACGACATCGATCGTGCACGCGGCCTCGTCATGCGCGTCGACGGCACCAAAGTGGAGCGCCTTCGCCCCACCGCTCGACTCGGCATCCGCATCATCGTCCGGAGGCATGTCGCCCATCGCATAGAGCGTGTCATCCGGAGAAAGCGAGACGTCCTGCGGCGGGTACGCATAGCGCTGCCGGATCTTTCGCCGCTCGCGCTTCTTGGTCGGTTCGATCACGACCACCTCGACGAAGCTCAGCCCCGCAACCGCCTTGCGGTCCTCGAGCGCCTCCTCGAACCCGTAGCACCGCCGCGCGTGGAACTCCCACCAACCGACCTTCGCCTCGCGCCGCCAGTAGTCGAGCGCATGCGCGAGCAACCACCGCGCCTGTTCGACTTCACTGCGCCCCTCGAGCTCGAGCGGCACGTCCGCGACCAGCGCGTCGTAGACCTCCGCAACTTCCCCCTGCCGCTCCGCAGCATCGCCGGGCTCCGACCCGTCCTTGGTCCCCCGCCGTTCGATCGCATGCCCGGCCGCGATGCACTCGCGACGCTTCTGCTCCAGCCACTCCCGCAGCGCGTGCGTCGACGCGCAGTCGTCGTGGTTGTAGCCACGAACGAGCTCGCGCTCTTCGTCCGTGATGTCCTCCACCCGCTCGAGCTCGAACGCGAACTCCATCTGCCGGCGCGCCGCCCCGGCGGCCTCGAGATCGACCCGGCGCTCGAAGCCGGTGAAGCGCTCGATCTCCTTGAGCCCATAGCGCTCGACGCTGCAGACGAGCCCCTGCCGCAGCGCCGCGTGCAGATCGACGAAGCGCTCCCCGCGCAGCAGCCAGTCGAGTTCCGCCTCGCGCGTGCCGTACTTCCCGAGCAAGCGCCGCAGCGCAGCGGGCTCGTAGGGCGCGAAGTGATAGATATGCAGCCCCGGGAAGCGCTCCCGCCGCTCCGTCATCGCATCGACGAAGCGCTCGTAGGCGCGCTTCTCCCCCGCGGCATCGTCCGCCCACGCGTGCTCGTAGCGAAGCGTCCGCTCGCCGCCATCCACCGCCGGCTCGAGCACGCACCAACCCAGCAGGTATTCGAGCCCGTGCGCGCCCGCGAACGCGTCGCCTTCGATGTCGAAGAAGACGTCGCCCTCCGAGGGTTCTGGAAGCAGCGCCAAGCCGCGGGCAGGTTCTGGCTCGCGGAAGCGCACGACCTCGACGCCCGTCTCGCGCGCTTCGAACTGCGCGCGCGCTTGCGCGTGCAGCGCGACATAGGTCTGCGCGTGGCCGCGGTCCGGCGGACGGTCGAGCGCCTGGTCCGCCTTGGCGAGCGCTTCGAGCGTGGCGCGCCCCTGCGCTTCGAACTCCCGCGCGTGCGGCACCTGCATCCCCGCGACCCACGAGAGATGGTCGTCCTCCCGGCGCTGGCGATTGCAGTGCGCGCGCCAGCGGCAGATGTCGCAGTGCGCGCAGGGTTCGGGGTAGGTCGCCGGCGGAAGCGTCGCGTCGTCGTTCGCCACCGCCGCCGCGAGGCGGGACTTGACGAACTGGTAGTAGGCGGCGAAGTCCGCGACGCGATGCGTTTCGCGCTCGAAGCCCTCCGCGCCCGGCTTGATGACGTGCATGCGCTCCGGCGCGCGGCCTTGCCTGCCGGCGAGGATCTCGCTGTAGAGCGAGAGCTGGAGAATCGTCCCCGCGCGCGTCGTACGCGCGAGCTTGGCGTCGAGGACTTCGTAGAACGGGGCGTTGCTGCCGGATGGGTCGTCGACGCGGAGGAGGAAGTCGGCGTAGCCGGTGAAGTCGGCGGCGGCGAGGTGTGCTTGGTAGATGACGTCGACGCCGCTGCGGATGGCGGCTTCGGTTTGCGCTTGGGAGTGCGGTTGGTGCGCTTCGATCTCGAGGATCGTCTTGCCCTCGGCGCGGAGCTGGGATTTGACGGCGGCTTCGTGGCGCTTGCCGCGTTCGGCGAGGACTTCGAGCACGGGGTCGCGGAAGGTCGGGGCGGCGAGGTGGCCGGACCTCGCGCGGAGGTCGAGCGCGGTCAGGTGGCGGCAGCCGAGGTGGTTCGCGAGGTCGGTGGCGGTGAGCATGGTGGTGTTACCAGCACAACGTCAACGAGGTGGCGCGGCGAAGGGAAAGAAGCGACTTTCCTTCGCGCGTCGGCCGAGCGACCTGAGTGAGCGCTTGCCTTCAGCTCCGCGAGATCCAGTCGAGCACCGGCAGAAACGCGAGCGATGCGCACCCGCGCCCCTACAAAGCGCTCGCTGGCTCACGCTCTGGCATGGCAATATCATCGCCCTGTCCCGATCCAGCGCAACGTCACCAGCCCAATGCAACCGACCAGCGAACAGCAGCAAGCCATCGACTTCTTCAAACATGGAACCACGCTGAAGATCAACGCATTCGCCGGCACTGGAAAGACCACGACGCTCAAGATGCTAGCCCAAGCATCACCGCGGCTGCAGGGAACGTACCTCGCTTTCAACCGGTCGATAGCTGACGCCGCTGCCAAAGACTTCCCAAGGGCCGTCACATGCAAGACCGTCCACTCGCTCGCATATGCCTCGACGGACTCGACGTACAAATCCAATCGCGGCAAGATGACGGAGCGCATGTTTGGCAACCAAGTCGCAAAGGTGCTCGAGCTCGACGCAGTTCCATTCGGACGCGAATACGGAACTCTCCAAAGCCGCTCGCTTGGTTTTCTAGTGGCTGACACGGTTCGGAACTACTGCCAGAGTAGCTCACAGTGCATCGACGCTACCCATGTCCGCATGCACGGAATGACCGAGCTCCTCCCGCATGATTGGAAGCGGCAGCTCAGTGACCATGTCGTGCTGAAAGCGAATTTGCTGTGGCGTCGCATGCGCGATTCGCGTGACGCGACTCCTTTGGGGCACGACGGCTACCTCAAACTTTGGGCTCTGTCAAAGCCTCGAATACACGGCGATTACATCTTCCTCGATGAAGCTCAGGACACGAACCCTGTGGTTCTTGAAGTCGTGAAAAGCCAAGAGGCACAAGTGGTATTCGTAGGTGATCGACACCAACAAATCTACGAATGGCGCGGAGCCGTCAATGCCATGGAGCAGGTATCAACGGCCCACGAGTCCTACCTGACGCGATCGTTTCGCTTCGGCCCGCAAATTGCCGCCGCGGCGTCGACAGTGTTGGAGTCTCTAGGCGAAAAGCGAGCGATTGAAGGCAACCCAGATAAAGAAAGCCATGTCGGATGCGAGCGACCTGCAGCGATCGTCTGTCGCACAAACGCATCCGTTATCCTCGCCGTATTGAATGCAGTCGATGCTGGGCGCCGAGTGTGCGTGGTCGGTGGCGTCGGCGAGCTTTTGCGGATGCTCGAGGCCGTCACCGAACTCAAAGCAAATCGACCGGCGGACGTCGCTGAGTTCTTCGGCTTCTCATCGTGGACTGAGGTCGTTGCTTTTTCTCGTCGACCCGAGGGTGAGTACATAAAGACATTCGTGAATCTGGTCGAGCGGCACGGAGAAACACATCTACAACGTGAACTCAAGCGCACTTCGTCTGACGAGCTCGCGTCCGACCTGATCGCGACGACTGCGCACAAGGCAAAGGGCAGAGAATGGAGCACAGTCGCTCTTACTGACGATTATCTCATCGCGAAGGACGAAAAGGGAGCGAACAAGTTAGAGAGCTTAGACCCAAGCGAACTTCGCACACTCTACGTGGCAATGACACGTGGTCGCGAGGCTGTGGGTGTACCTAAGAGGCTCGTAAGCCAGTTCGGGATCAGAGAAAATCCACTCATCCAGCCCTCGACACCCGACACGGTGGCGCCAAGCATTTCGGCACAGACAGTGACGCCGTACGAGCGCACAGCAGACGGTGGCTGTCAAGTGCGTGAGTCCGAAGCGTCATACGGCTCCCGTCAGACCACCAGCCAGAGCCCCGTTGTGCCGACATGGTTCTGGGCTGTGATTGCAGCGCTAGCTGCATACGCCGTTTTCAAGGTAAGCACCCGATAGACCCCACCCTTGATCTTCAGGGCCGATTCGGTGCAGCGCGCCGCTGCCGCTCGCTCGCTACTGCTGCGCCGACTTCCAATCCCGGGGCGTGAGACGTTCAATCTCCGCGCTTGGCGTCGTCGCGAGTCGCTCGAGCACGTCGGTGAGGTAGGCGAAGGGGTCGATGCCGAGTTCCCAGCAGCCCACAGTCAACGAGTAGAGCGTCGCCGCACGATGACCCCCGGCTTCGCTTCCGGCGAAGAGCCAGTTCTTGCGTCCGACGGCGACCTGGCGCATCGCGCGTTCGGTTCGGTTGTTGTCGATCCGCAGTGACGGATCGTCGAGATAGCGTCGCAATGCGATGTGGTTCTTGACGAAGTACGTGACCGCCTTGCCGGTCGGACTCTTGGGAAGCACCCGATCGCCCAGCGCGCGAATCAGCTTCAACAGATCGTCGAAGAGCGGTGCCGATCGCGCTTGCCGCATGGCGTGCCGCTCCTCGTTCGGTCGAGCTTTGATCTCGCGTTCGATGGAGTACAGCTCGTGCATCGCCGCGAGGACCATCTCGGCGCGCGTGCGATCGGTTTTGAGTGCATCGAAGAAGCGACGACGTGCATGCGCCATGCAGCCGACTTCGCGGATGTGTCCATCTTCGTAGAGCTGGTTGTAGCCTCCATACGCATCTGCTTGCAGGTAGCCTCGATACCCATCGAGCATGCGTTTCGGCCCGTCGCGACTGCGGCCCATCGTGAAGTCGAAGACGACATCTCCCGTGTCTCCGAGATACGCCCAAAGGAAAGCGCGCTTGGATTGCTTCTTGCCACCAGCACCGAGCACCGTGATGGATGTGTCATCCGTCGCGATGTAGTTGCCGCGAAGGATTCTCTTGTGCATCGCGTCGACGATGGGCTGCAAAAGCCACGCGCTCTGACGGATCCAATCGCCGAGGGTCGACTCGGCAAGCTCGACGCCGTGGCGAAGCGCGATGCGCGCCTGGCGATACAGCGGGAGATGATCGCGATACTTCGCTGTGATCACTTGTGCCAACAGACTCGCGCCAGCCAGTCCTTTGTCGATCACTTGCGGCGGTAGATCCGGCGTCCAGACGCCGACTTCCTCGTGCTTCTTGCACGCGAGCTTCGGTCGGCGCAGCACGCGCACGAAGTAGCTCGCGGGCCGAAACTCGAGCTTCTCTGTGTCTTCGTACCCGATGATCTCACGAGGCTCGCCGCAGCACGGACATGCGCGCTCCTCGTCGGCGACCTCGATGACTTCCTCGACGCGCGGGATTCCCGAGCCGACTTTGGTGGCCTGGCGTGGCTTGCGCTTGGGCTTCTTCGTCTCGACGACTTCGTCGGCCTCATCGTCGGGCGCCTCATCTGCGTGCGGCGGAATCGCGTCGACGTCTTCCTCTTCGGGGCCGAAGCCCGGCAGGAATGGTTGATTGGAGAAGCGCTCAGTCTTCTTGCCGTGAAGGCGATCACGCAACGAGATCCAGAGCCGCTCGAAGTCGTCTCGTTGCTGCCGCAAGAGTACGATCTCTTCGCGCAGCTTGGCGTTCTCTCGTTCGAGTTCTTCGACGTTCGACACGATGTCGTTGATACGTACGCCGCCTTCGAAGTGCTTACACTTTTCGAGGTTTTCTGTCGTACCAATTGCGGCGCTTTGCGCGCTCGAAGTCGAGTCCGCCGAGGAGCGCGTGCAGCTCGGTGGACGACAAGCTGAGAATGCTCGTGTCGCTCGCGTTCGGCCACGCGAAGCGACCCTTCTCGAGGCGCTTGAGCAAGAGCCAGTAGCCCGACGTCTCCCAGTACAAGATCTTGATGCGGTTCTTCGATCGATTGCAAAACACGAAGAGGTGGCCGCTCATCGGATCGAGCTCGTACAGATCGCGGGTGCACGCTGCGAGTCCATCGATCGCTTTGCGCAGATCCGTCGGGCCGCGCGCGAGGTAGATGCGGACCTGCGGTGGCAGACTCAGCACGTACTCACCGCCGCGATGAGTTGGCGCAGTTCGTCTGCGTCGTACGCGCGAGGGACGACGATGCGCAAGCCGCACGGCAGCACGATCTCGAAGGCCTGCGGTGCTGCGATGGCGGTGTCTGGTCGAATGTCGACTTCGACGAAGTCCTGGTCACGCTCGCGATCTCGGCGTCGCAGCTCACTGCGCCACCAGTAGATCGTCATCACGGACATGCCGTGAAGGTCGGCGAAGTCCCGCGTCGACAGCGCGCTGTTGTCGAGTTGGGCAAGGAGGCTGCGCATCTCGCGCTCGCGTGGAGTGGGCATCCGCACGATCGTGAGCCGGTCGCGAGGCGTTTTTCAGATGCGGTTCGTCGGGTGCTTACTTTTCAAGTACGTCTGACCACCAGCACAACTTCAGCGAAGTGGTGAGGCGAACGGAAAAGTTCGGAACGAGCGAATCAATGCAAAGCCGCGGAGTAGCCAAACGCCTCACCTCCCCACCATCAACGGAACTCCCCGTGCAGGCAGGCAACACACGGTCATCGACGACCAGGCACCGCACTACTTCATGACGTCCTGGATCAACTGAGCAATCGCTCGCGCATCGATACCACCGGCCGCGTCGTCTCGTGTGACGACCAAGGTCCCCACATTTCCGCCACCGTCTTCGTACAGAGCGATCCCGCTCTCTCGGTAGGCGGCCAACTTCCTTTCCCACCTCGCTGCGTACTCCGGGTTGTGCAGCATGCCGAGGTGCTCCCAGTAGAAGGTCTCGCCCGTATCATGGTCGATAATCGTGAAGTCGGGGTAGCGGATTGCACCCGACGAGAGCTTCAGGGGCTGCTCGTAGGCGTATCGATCGATCCCCTGGGAGAACAGCTCGTTGGCGATGATCACTTCGGACTTGGAACGCACGAGGTCGCCGCGCTTGGTTCGGTGGATCAGCCCCTCCTCAAGGAATCGCTGCATTCCCTCGACCGCGAACTCGACTGGGGCGGGCGGCTGAAACAAGTTGGTCATCCGACGCGCCAGGTCTGAGTACTCCTCGCGCGAGTACTTGCGCAGCGAGTGGAGATCTCCTTGGTGCAACACGATCACCCGATCCTGCTGGCGGGTGAGCGCGGTGTAGAGAAGCTCCCGTGAGAGTAGCCAGCACGGGTCGGGTAGAACGACGAAGCTCGTGCCAAACTCGCTCCCTTGGGTCTTGTGGACGGTCAAGGCGTAGGCGAGTTCGAGGGGGCTGCTGCCCTCGTCGCCGAACTCCGAGAGTAAATACGTATACTTGTGGCTCGGCTGCGACGTGAACTCGACCTCCAGCTGCTTGAACAGCTTCTTCATCTTGGCAGACTTGTAGCTCCCTACGACTAGTCCCACGTCGCCATTAGCCACATAGGAGTCACGCTTGGGCCACACCTTGCGGCGCGCGCTATTCTGTAGGTTGATGACCTTGTCACCGTAGATGATGCGGTCACGCCCTTGAGGTGGGTTGATCTTGCGTGACCAACCTTGCTTCTGCGCCTCCGCCATCCAACCACGTCGGAAGGTACGCTGCATCAGCGCGTTGAGCGCCTCGACACCGTGTCCGCCCGGACGCACGGGAGAGATGATCTGCCAACAATCCGCCTGGGGATCCTCGGACGCACGGAAGTAGACCTTCCCGTTCGCATAGGCCTCGCCGCCGCTCAGCTTGCACTCGAAGCCAGCTTCGTCGTCGCGACCTGACAGCCCAAGTTCCGCCACGACCAGGTCGAGCAGCTGCTCGTGCAGCTCGTCAGGGTCAGTCCACTGAATGAACTCGATCTCGGCTAGGTTCTCGGTCGCCACCCGATCCCAGATCTCGTCCGCTCCGGGAGCCTTGCCCCCCGCGAACGAGCCTGCTAGCACGAGATCCGCACGGGCAGCACCCTGCTGGCGACGAGGGATGGTCAGCTCAGCGAATCCCGGAGCCACCCGGGGGAAACAAACCTCGCTGTCTTCCGGCGCGAGCTTGCGAACGATGTCCACGAAGGATCGTCCGCTACCGATCGGGGGTAGCTGGCGGTGGTCCCCAACGAAAACGAAACGCTCGACTCCCGTCATGGCATCGAGCAACGCTGCAAGCTGCTCCTCGGTGAGCATCGAGCACTCGTCGATGATCACCGTCTTGTAATCGCCGCAACGACTTGCGCTGCCCGTCACGCAATAGGCTCCAGTCCGAGGATCGTAGCGCCCACCCAACGGCATCAGGAACTGGGCGATGGTCTGGCCCTTGCCCGCTTGACCAGTCTTCCTCTCGAGCTGCACGCGGGCCTTGCCCGTCGGAGCAAGCAGGAGGATTCCCCCCGCAACGATTGGTTCCAGCTGAAAGAGCATCTTGAGCAGGGTGGTCTTGCCTGTGCCTGCCGCTCCAATGAGGACCGACAGCCGCGAAATTGCCAGTTCCTCGAGTGCCGCCGCCTTCTCGGTACGGGCCGCTTCTTCGGCCTCTCGATCGAGAGGATCAGCCGGTAGGCCTCCCAGGACCTCATCAACTTGGGCGCGCCAATCCACGGAGAGCTCATGGCGACGGCTGCGAGGGCCGACCCGCTTTTGGACGGTCTCCCGAATCAAGTCGCCCGTTTTTTGGTAGCGATCTAGTTGGTACGCGGGCGACCCATCGGCCATGGACTCCTCGATGACAACTGGAGCGAACAGCTCGCGCATCCCGGCCAGCACATCGACGCCAACAGGACACGGCGTGTCCAGCGGCATCGCCGCCACCCGATCCGTCAACCATCCACGAGGGAGCAGCGTATGCCCTTCTCCCGACGCCGCCTCGAGCGCCGCCACAACAAGGGCGCGCACACGCCGCGGATCGACCCTGTCCTGCAGGCTCGAGACCTCCGGAAGAGGGTGCGCCTCGAGAACCACGGTCGATGGCAGCAGACCACGATCTATGGCCTCGACCGCGATCGGGTCCTCTGACGCACGGTCTAGCTCGTAGAGCAAGTATGGGTTGGCCAGGAGAGCTGCGTCGTCGAGACCACCCGGCCTGTGGTCGGGGTCAAAGAAGCGCTTCGCCTGATCCGCCGACAGCGAGAAGCGGCTGAGGAGCTTCAATAGCGCCTTCCGCTCTGCGCTCATGCCCACCCATGCCCGCTGAAACCCCTCACCGACTACTTCAGAGATGGCGCTCCCTGCCAGGTCGGGTGCTCTTAACACGGCCTCGAACTCGGGCCATGGATCAACGTTCCCGTCCGTCTGCTCCTTGGCAGCTTTCGCTGCGATCTCGTACGCCACAAGGTTGCCGCCCGGGCCAAGGAACGCAGTGAGGGCCGAGCCGAAGCCCGGGAACGGTCCTCGAAGTCGCCAGAGCCGATTGAGTTCTTCATCGAGCCAGTTTCGGACTCGTTGCCATGGCCCATCGTGGACCGCGGCGACCTCCTCCAGTGCCCGCACGCAACTCAAGATCGAAGCAATCGCGTGGTCGTGCGAGACGTGCTCTGTCGCGTAGGAGTAGCTACCGAACGCTTCGTCCGGCGCGAAGGCCACAAAACGCTCCGGGTCTTCGCCCTTCTCGACTGCGTAGTCCAGCAGCTCCGTGTACGGAAACAGGAACCCATCGCTGAAGCCGGGCCGGATCGAATGGGCGATGTTCCGCTCCCACAGCACGCAGCGCAGACCTTGGTGCTCTGGTCTGTCGTACTCGTATTCGACCGGGTCCCCGACCGAGAGTACGCGACCCACCCCAAGGATTACTCTCCGACCGCTAGAAGAGAGCGGCGTGTCCTTGGCGTAGAAGAAGCAGAGCGATTGCTTGGGCTCGACCGCCCCGAAGAACGTATCCAGCACTACGAGCTGGTTCTTCCGCTCCTGAATCCACGCGCTGTTGAAGTCGAGGGCGGGCTCGCGCTCTGCCTGAAAGTCGAGTTGCAACTCGTCCGCGAACTGCGCGACGTTCTCGGACAGCATCCAGCGGAACGGCACACATGCGGCGCTGTACGGCTGGGTCGTGTAGCTGGTCTCACGGAAGTGCCCGTAGAGATCCGGATTCTGAGCGGCATAGGGGTGATTCTTGCGCTGCGTGAACGCGAACGGTGCCATGAAGAACGCGCGTTCGTCAACGCACGGTGGCAACTCCGTCCTGCCGAGCTCATCAAGAGAAGCCCCCGCTACGGACGACTCCGCGGTTTCATCCTTCTCCTCGGCGATGCGGCTTAGTGCTCGACACGATCCGTTGAGCTCCGGGCGAGCACACACCGTGCCGGCCCAGCCCGCGTCGTGCCAGGGCGCTCGAATCGAGAGATGCTGCGCGGGGAGTTTGCGCGCGCCAGCGATCATCGGCCTCCTCCAGTTGCCGCCAACTTGGTCTCGTCTGCGGAAATCCCCTGACGCACCAACAAGATCGGCACCTCCGAATCCCGCTCGAACTCCGCCAGCTTCAGGTCAAGGACGCCCTGATCAAAGGCCTCCTTCACGGTGCATCCGAATCCGAGCCCTCGGTAGAAGGCTGCTGCGAAGACTCGCGCCGCTTCGTCATCGATTCCATCGTTCATGCCGACCACGAAGTCGAGCAAGTCCGAAAGCACTTTCGCCTGCTCATCCGACTCGCAAGCGTTCAGAACCACCACCCGCACCCCTTTGCCATGATCGCGAAACAGGTCTCGAAGCGTCTGCGACGAGACCGTCTTGTCTTCGTCAGCCTGCTCGCTGTGAAAGACAAGTCCCTCGGCACCTGCCCCGTGCCCTGAGAACTGTACGACTGTGGGCCGTTCCTCGAGGAGGATCTGCTGCAGGTCCAGAGGCCGAACAGGCCACCGCGACTTGAAGAGGAAGGCGTCACGGTAGTCCGCTGCGCGCATCTTGTTCTCGATGTCGCGAGCCTCTTCGTCGAGCGCAAGTTCATTCAGGTCGGCGACACGGGGATTCGAACCGATAAAGAGGATCTTCACGATGCTAGCTTCACTTGAGTCGGTCACGAGATGATTGTCACAGACCGCCCTAAACCGAACATCCAGAGTTCGGCAGAACGGGACCATCCGAGTTCGGTCATACGGGACTGGTAGAGATCGGCCAAGCGGGACCAACGCGAGGTCGGCAATGGAGGACCACCGCCGTTCGGCCGAACGGGACCGGTTCGACGGCGGCATCGCGCATCTTCTGCTGGACAAAAAAACCTATCCAGCAGAAGACCGCGATGACCGCCAGAAGGGGGCAGCACCGACTCGGCAAGAGCGCGCGTGAGTTGGGCCGACTACTGAAGATGGGCCGCACGACCGAGTGGTTGTATCGCAAGGCACTTGACGCAGCAGAGCTCCTGGATGGCGACCCCGACGACCTGCCCGATGTCGCCGCCTTGAAAGCGGCACAGGACGCGTACTTCCCGACGAAGACGCCAATGCAGCAAGCGTCAATAAGGAGCCGTGGCTCGTCTAAGTCGAACAGATGCTCGAACGCGGTGCCGGGCCGCGCGCGATCTACGACCGGCTGCGCCTCGAGCACAAGAACGAAGGGTCGCGTCGTCGTTCGCCACCGCCGCCGCGAGGCGCGACTTGACGAACTGGTAGTAGGCGGCGAAGTTCGCGACGCGATGCGTTTCGCGCTCGAAGCCTTCCGCGCACGGCTTGATGACGTGCATGCGCTCCGGCGCGCGGCCTTGCATGCCGGCGAGGAT
>JACKHW010000012.1 GCA_020638795.1 Planctomycetota bacterium
GGCGAGACACATCCTCGGTTATCGTCGGGGCTGGTATCGTCCGCACCCGCGACCCGTTTCGTTGCCCCCTGAGAGGAAGACAGCTGATGACCGACGACGACGTCGGTAGTCCGTCACCACCGCCTTCGGACGAAGAAGACAGACCTCCGCCTCGATCTCGACCGAATGCACCATCGACCAGGTCTTGGAGTGCGTTCGCGGGTCTCGGCCTGCCGACGGCAGCCGATCTCCCGATCGACCCTGGCCTCATGCTCGTCCTCGGATTCGTCCTGACGCTGGCATCGAGTCTGGTCGTGCATGCGCTGCAGAAGTTCTCACCGTCTCTGCTGCTGCTTCGGATGGAGGGCGCGAAGCGAACGGTACGCAGTACCGGCAACACGAACGGAACCGCGGACACCGTCGAGTTCGGCAAAGAACTGCAGGAGTCGGAGATCTATCTACCGGCAGCAGTCCTGACCGAGCTCATCGGCATCACGATCGCAGCCGTCGGCGCGATCGCGCTCCTCGAAGGCGCGAGCCTGTGGCCGAGTGGACTTTGGGGAATCGCACTCTTCGTGCTCCTCGTCGGCCTCTTCGCGCACTTGCTGCCGGAGCGAATCACCGAGTTCCGCGCGGAGCGCATCGTGCATTTCGCGCTACCGGTGCTGCGCATTCTGCGCATCCTGCTGTTGCCGCTCACCGCCCCGCTCGTGCTGCTGACGAAGTTCAGCATCCGCAACGTGCTCGGCATTCGCGAGGAGATCGAACTCGAACAGGAACGCCAACAACTCGCCGACGAAATCCGTGCGGCGGTCGAGGACAGCGACGAATCCGAAGCGCTCGACGACGAGGAGAAGGCCTGGATCGAGAACATCGTCGAGTTCCGCAAGGAAGACGCGGCCGGCATCATGACACCGAGAACCGACATGGTTTGCGTCGAGGCGAGCAGCACGCTCCAAGCCGCGATGCAGCTCGGCGTCGAGTCGGGGCACAGCCGACTACCGGTGTTCGAAGACAAGCTCGACGCGATCGTCGGAGTCTTCTACCTCCGTGATGCGGTCGCGGCACTCGCTGGTGGCGACGGCAGTCATTCGGTGATGCAGCATCCCGTCCGCAACTTCATGCGAGATGCCTACTTCGTGCCCGAGAGCAAACGCGTCAGCAACTTGTTGCGCGAGTTCCGCGAGATGCGTGTGCAAGTCGCGATCGTCGTCGATGAGTACGGCGGAACCAGCGGACTCGCTTCGATCGAAGACATCCTCGAAGAGATCGTCGGCGAGATCGAGGACGAGTACGACGACCCGGGTGTCGAAGAGGCTCCTGTCGTCATCAAGGACGAAGGACACTGGGCCGAGTGCGACGCGAAGGTTCGCATCGGCGAACTCAACGAAAACCTCGTCGTCGAGCTACCCGAGTCCGAGGACTACGAGACGCTCGGCGGGTTCGTCGCGAGTCAACTGGGCCGAATAGGCGCCGAGGGCGAGGTCTTCCACTGGCAGAACGTCGAACTCACGATCCTGAGTGCCGACGCACGCAGGATCGGACGCGTTCGATTGCGTGTGCTCGAAGCCGAGGCACGCGCCTCGTGAACCCACGTGCGACGCAATGCGTCGCCATCGTGCTGCGGCGCACCGACTGGCGCGAATCCAGCCGCATCGTGACGCTCCTGAGTCGCGAATACGGGCGCCGGAGCTTTCTCGCCAAGGGTGCACATCGCGCGAAGAGCCCGTTCCTCGGTGCGCTCGACACGTTTCATGTCCTGGACGTTCGCGTTCGTGTGCGGGACGGGCGCGGTCTACAGATCCTCGACGGCGCCCGCGTGCTGCACGGCAATCGTGTGTTTCGAACCGATGGCGTGCGCTACGGCCTCGCGACGCACCTCGCCGAGGCCGTCCAGGTCGCGATGCCGGAAGGTCGCGCCGACCCCGAGCTCTTCGACGTTTTCCGTGGAGGCCTCGCTCTGTTTCGCATGGCCGCCGCCGAGTCGTTGCCCGTCATCGCGACCGCGCTCCTCCTGCGGACCTGTAGGACCCTCGGTGTGCTCGCGGATCTCGAACGGTGCGCGGACACAGGCGAACCGCTCCCCGATCGAGGCCGAGTCGGCTTCGTCGCAGGCGAGGGCGGGTTCGTTCGACAGTCGTCGCGTGGACGGAGTGTCGACGCCTCGCTTCCTCGGCTCGCGACCTCGATTCTCGAGACGACAGGCCGAGCACTCGAGCAGCGATGCGACGACCCGAAGTCGGTACGAAATCTCCTCGTTCTGGTCCACGAGCTACTCTGGACCCAGCTCGGCGAGGAGCCGCGCACGTCGCTTCCGCGCGCGATCCTCGGAAGTTGAACTCATCGCGGCCCGCAAAAACGCCATCGCGTCGCGGGGGAATCGCTGCATGATCGAGGGATGCCGTCGATGGCCCGTTCCCCCGTGTACTCGTGCGCACTCGCGCTCGCGGGCTCGCTCGTCGCTTGTGTCGTCAACCAACCACTGCCCCGCACGCCCCTCGAGTTCTTGACCGCGGCGCGCGGAGCTCTCGACGAAGACAAGCCCAATCGTGCGCGCTATCTCCTCGAGAAGGTCGACGAGAGCGAGTTCCGCAGCGATGACCTCGTGCGGTACCAGGTGCTCTACGCCGAAGCGCTGCTCCGTTCTGGCGAACCGTACGACGCCTTCCTCGCGATCCAGAAGATCCCGACCGATCACCCGACGAGTCCGTTGCGGCCTCGTGCCGAGGACCTGCAGTTCGAGGCGGGTCGCCGCCTCACGGCCTCGGGCTGGAACTTTCTCGGGATGGCGAGTGACCTCAACGACGGTACGACGGTGCTTCGCCACTTCGTCACGTACTGGCCGCGCTCGCGACACATTCCCGAAGCGCTGCGCATCCTCGGTGAAGCCGCGTTCCTCACCGAAGACTACGACCTGGCCATCCACCGCTACACGCAACTCGTGCAGATCAACCCTTCTCCCGAACTCACCGATCTCGCGGCGTCGAGGATCGCGATCTCGCACTTCAGGAAGGTCCTGGGACCCGACTACGACGCCGGTCAGATGCTGCGCGCTCGCAAGGAGCTGACCGGATACCTCGAACGAGCACGATCACCGGAGCGCATCGAAGTTGCCCGGAAGGCACTCGCGACGATCCTCCAGTGGGAAGAGCAACGCGGACTCGATGTGGCGCGCTTCTATCTCACCATCGACAAACCCGAAGCCGCGATCCAGCGGCTCGAGGCCCTGCTCGCCCGCGCCGAGACCGAGCGTCGTAACGAAGCGCAAGCCCTCCTCGAGCGTGCCCGCAAGCTCCTCTCGACCCTCACTCCGGACGATGCCGCAGGACGCGTCGATGTCGGCGAAACCGATCCCGGGCCGACGACCGACGAGGGTCCGCGCAGTCGAGGCATCGCGCGATGACCAAGCACTTCGTCCTCCAGCGCGCTTGCGTGACCCTCGCCACGACGGCCGCTCTCGTTGCCACATCGTGTGGTTACCGTTCCGGTTTCGGCAATCCACACGGGATCCGCAGCGTCGCGATCCAGACGGTCGACGATCAGTCCTTCCGTCGCGAGATCGCCGCGCTCCTCACGAAACGCATCGGCTCCGACCTGACTCGGTACACGGGTCTCGTTCCCGGTCGCCATGGCTCCGCGGACGCTGTGCTCGAAGTCACGGTCCTGAGCGCGCCAGGTCGCTCCGTCGTCGAAGGCGACGGTGGCTCGATCCGCGAGGGAGCGCTCGCACTCGACGCCCGTGCGCGACTGATCTCGCGCTCCGGCAAGGTCCTGAGTGATCGCAGGTACGCGGATTGGGCTGAATACCGCCCGGACGTGGGAGAAACGCGCGCAGGGGCCCTCGACGAGGCCGCCGCCGACCTCGCGCGCAAGATCCTCATCGGCATCGACGCGAACTTCCTCGACGAACGTTGATCCGCGCAGGCGGATACGTGGCCACTCGTCGCGCCTCCAGCCGGGCGATGGGTCCGAGTACTCATCGTCCAGGCCTCGTTTCGCGGGAAATACGGTCCTATTCCCTTGCCTGTCTGCCACGCAGGCTTCACCGCCTTCGGGCGGATTGCTTCGACGTCCGACAAGAACAGAAGCGGTCGAAGCTGTAGTTTGACCCTACCAACGAACTTCGAGCGACGAACTCATGACGCAGCCAGGCGAGAACTCGCCGCAAGACTCCCCGGACAAGAACACTCCGGAACGCGGTCCCGACAAGGACGCCAAGAAGCCCCGCGGGATGGGTGGTGTCTTCATCATCATGCTCTTGCTGCTCGCGCTGATCCTCATCGTGAGCCGCAGTGCGGACCAGAGTCGGGGCACGCCCTACGACTTCTGGTGGCGGTTGTACAACGCACGCTTCAGCAAGATCCTGCTCGGCCCAGACAGCAGCGTCACGGCGCAGTACGAGAACGCCGACGGGCAGATGCGGAAGTTCCAGACGAACTTCAAACAGTTGACGCCGGATCAACAGCAGACGATCCAAGATCTTCAAGCCGTCAAACTCGATCGCTCGCTGTACGAGAGTCGCGGCATCGCGGGCCTCATCGACGATATCGAGGACGGCTCGACTCAGGTCGTCAAGGCCTGGGTGATCGATCAAACGGCCCCGCACAAGCTGTCGACGGAAGCACCGCAGCAGAGCGGCACCGAGCCGATGCGTCAGCAGCAGAGCTACGTCACGGCGATCGTGGTTCGCGGGTCGGGCACCAAGTACGTCAAGATCCCGAGCAGCGACCGACTCGCCGGACTGCTCGCGATCCTCAAGCAGCGCGAAGTGCCCGTACAAATCGTGCCGCTCGCGCCCGATGCGCGGTTCGAAATCGAGAAGGTCGATCAGTGGACGATCTACTTCTTGTCGACGATCGGACCGTGGATCCTCATCATCGCACTCTTCTGGTTCTTCATCATCCGGCAGATGCGCTCCCCCGGTGGAACCGGTGGCGTGCTCTCGTTCGGACGATCGCGCGTGCATCGCTACAACAAGGAACAGCGTACGCAGGTCACCTTCGACGACGTCGAAGGCATGGACGAAGCGAAGGAAGAGGTCCGCGAGGTCATCGAGTTCCTCAAGAACCGCAGCAAGTTCCAGCGCCTCGGTGGGCGGATCCCGCGCGGCATCCTGCTCGTCGGCCCTCCGGGCACGGGCAAGACCCTGCTCGCGAAGGCGATCGCGGGTGAAGCCGACGTACCGTTCTTCTCGATCTCGGGATCGGACTTCGTCGAGATGTTCGTCGGCGTCGGTGCGAGTCGCGTGCGTGACCTGTTCAAGCAAGCTCGTGAAAGCGCGCCCTGCATCGTCTTCCTCGACGAGATCGACGCAGTCGGTCGCAAGCGCGGCACCGGCATGGGTGGCGGCCACGACGAGCGCGAACAGACGCTCAACGCGATCCTCGTCGAGATGGACGGCTTCGACACGGACGAAGGTATCATCCTGATCGGTGCCACCAACCGTCCCGACGTGCTCGACCCGGCGCTGCTGCGCCCGGGGCGCTTCGACCGGCAGGTCGTGATCGACATGCCGGACGTGCAAGGACGAGAAGCGATCCTTCGCGTGCACGCGCGCAAGATCAAGATGGCCAAGTCGGTCGACTTCGACAAACTCGCGCGCGCGACACCGGGCTTCTCCGGCGCAGAACTCGCTTCGCTCATCAACGAGGCCGCGATCCTCGCCGGCATGCGCGGCGAAGAAGCCGTCACTATGCAGAACCTCGAAGAAGCGCGCGACCGCGTGCGTTGGGGTCGCGAGAAGCGCTCCCGCCGCATGGAAGAAGAAGATCGCCGCGTGACGGCCTACCACGAGGCCGGGCATGCACTCGTTGGTGCTCGCATCCCCGAGGTCGATCCTGTTCACAAGGTGACGATCATCGCGCGGGGTCAAGCTCTCGGCGCCACGATGTACCTGCCCGAGAAGGACGACTATCACATGCGGCGAAGCAAACTCGTCGGCATGATCGCGATGAGCTTCGGCGGCCGCATCGCCGAAGAAATCGTCTTCGACGACGTGTCCGCGGGAGCCGCGAACGACATCATGCAAGCGACGCGTATCGCCCGCATGATGGTCGCCGAATGGGGCATGAGCGATCTCGTCGGACCGATCAACTACTCGGCCCCCGCCGAGAACAACTTCCTCGGAAGGGACTTCGCGTACGGCAACGATCACAGCGAAGAGACGCAGAATCTCATCGACGCCGAGGTCAAGAAGATCGTCGACGAGGGGTATCACCGTGCCAAGACGATCCTCGTCGAGGAGCGCGAAGTGCTCGATCGCCTCGCCGAGGCCCTGCTTCGCTACGAGACGATCTCGGGCGAAGAGGTCAAGGAGATCGTCGCCGGGGCGGCTGTCGAAAGCCTTCGTCCCGCGAACGAGCCGCACATTCCTCCTGGCGGTTTGACCGCCGATACGAAGCGGCCGCGCGACGAGAAGGAATCGCGGCGCGAAGACGATCTCGGATTCTCCGGCGCGTCGGGGCTCGCCCCGTCGTCGTGACGACCCTCGAGGGCGCGTCGGGCCGAACGCTCGACGTCGGGCCGAGCTGTCCACGCGTGATGGGGATCATCAACATCACGCCTGACAGTTTCTCGGACGGCGGTTTGCACGCCGACGCGCATGCGGCCTTCACCGCCGCGATGACGATGGTTCACGATGGCGCGACCATCCTCGATCTCGGAGCCGAGTCGACGCGCCCCGGCGCAAACGCCGTCCCGAAAGGCGAGGAACTCGCTCGTCTCCTTCCGGTGCTCGAACTCGTCCGTCCGGCGACCGAGGCACTGATCTCGATCGACACGAGCAAGGCGCGTGTCGCCGCTGCTGCGATCGAAAAGGGGGCGGACATGATCAACGACGTGCGAGGCTTGCGGGGTGACCCCGACCTCGCGCACGTGGTCGCGGATGCGGGGGTGCCGATCGTAATCATGCACATGCGTGGCGAGCCGCGAACGATGCAGGACGCTCCTAGCTACGCGGACCCGGTTCAGGAAGTACTGGACGAACTCCTCGAGTCGGTCGACATCGCCCGAGGTGCCGGGATTCTGGACAGTCGCATCCTGCTCGACCCCGGAATCGGCTTCGCGAAGCGCTTCGAGGACAATCGAGCGATTCTCCGAGCACTCGACCGCTTCGTCGGCCTCGGTTTTCCGGTCGTCCTCGGTGTCTCCAGGAAGAGCCTGATCGGCCGCGCACTCCAGGATCGGGACGGCGCTGTGCCGCCTCCACGCGATCGCGACATCGGAACCGTGGCGCTGACGACCGAGGGCTGGCGCGCAGGCATCGCCATCCATCGGGTACACAACGTGCGCTTCGCGTGCGAGGCACTCAGGACTCTCGAAGCATTCGGCCGAAAGAATGGAGAGTGAGTCCCCATCCTCTGCGTGAGCAGGTGATCGGGGCAGTTTGTCCAGGCAGCACCCTGTAGCCTGGATACAATCGGGCGCGGTGGTGCGTGTTCCGCCCCGATCCCATCGTCCGTTCCCGTTCGGCACAAGGCGGCTCTTCGAACGCGCGAGAGTCGACGATCGATCCACAGCTGGCCGTGTCCCTCCTACTGAAGAACGCTCTGGAGATCCTCATCCTCACGGGGCTCTTCTACGTCGTTCTCAAGTTCCTACTCGAGACGCGCGGCACGGGTGTCATCCGTGGGCTGACGATCGTCGTCGGTGGCGGCTTCTTGGTCTTCTTCGTTCTGATCAAGACGATTCCCCTGCCACACCTCGACCACATGTTCAGCGAGGTCGTACGGATCGCGGTCGTCGCGCTCATCGTGATCTTCGCACCCGAGATCCGGCGCGCGATCACGCACATCGGGGATCATCGCGTGATCGGGCGGTTGTTCGGCCGCTTCTTGCGTAGCCAACGGGATCAAGAACTCATGGAGCAGATCCTCGTCGCGACGCAGAACATGGCGAGGAATCGCATTGGCGCGATCATCGCGATCGAGCAGATGGCATCGCTCGCGCCGTACACGCTCAAGGGCACACCACTCGACAGCGATCTGAATCACTTACTGCTCGAGTCGATCTTCTTCCCGGGCAACCCGCTGCACGATGGTGCGGTCGTGGTACAGGGAGAACGCATCGTCGCGGCAGGATGCGTTCTCCCTCTCAGCGACAACGAAACGATCAGCAAGCGACTCGGCACGCGCCACCGGGCCGCACTCGGCCTTTCGGAAGTCACCGACGCGTTGATCCTGATCGTGTCGGAGGAGACGGGCGCGATCTCCGTCGTCTACGAGGGACGCCTCTATCTCGACCTCAAGGAAACCGAGTTGCGCGGCTACCTCGGTCTGCCGAAGCGTCCACGTACCGAGAACTCGGAGTTGGCTCATGCCTCGTGACGCGACCGCACAGCCCGAGGACATTCGGGATCCACGCAATCGTCAGCGCCGGCGTCGCAGCAGCAGCCATTGGCCGTTGCCGGTGGCACTCGTACTCGCGATCGTTTACTGGTTCTACCTCAACAGTCAGGTCTATCGAACCGAAGACACGAGCCTCTACTTGCGCATCATTCAGGCAACCGAGTCGCTCGCAACGCACGGCTTCGACATCCGGTTGCCGAGGACGGACCTCATCGTCACTCGCATCGAAAAGTCGAAAGGCGGCGCAGCGTTCGACCTGAAGAACGAGCAAATCCGCGTCACCTTCCGCGCACCCGGTGCGCTGCTCAAACAACTGCACACCAACACGGCACTCGTCGCAGACGTCCCGGATGCCATCGTCGAGGCCTGTCGCGCGAACGGCTCCGCGGTCTTCGAACTCGACAAGAGCTACCTCAAGGATGCCGCAGGCGACCTGACCCCGCACATCGTCGCGATCGAACCCGAGAAGCTCTTCGTCCACCTGGGTCGTTCCCGGACTCAGCCGATCGACCTCTCGTGGGACGTCGTCAAGATCCGTTACCCCGAGGGCAAGAACTGGGACAAGCGCATCTTCGAGCGCGAGATTCGCTTTCTCCCCGACATCGTCGATGTCGAAGGGCCGGACAAGCTGATCCAGACGTCGGCGGACGACAAAGCGATCTTCCTCCTCGACCTCACGAAGAAGCTCGACGAGCTCGCGAACTCGGGACAGAACGAAAGGGCCGATGTCACCGATAACTTGCAGATCGATCCAGACCTCGCCGAGAAAGGTGTGCGCATGGTGCAATCCGTCAAAGCGACGGTGCAGTTCGCTCCCGAGGCGACGATCGTCACGGATTTGGAGTTGGCCGTAGAACCCGATTGGAAGGGAAGTCCGCTCGCAGAGAACGAATTTCGAATCGACCGCTCCGTCAAGTTCGAGATCCACAGTTACGATCGAGGGTTCACAAGGCTGCTGGAAGATGTCGAGCGTCGGCGTCGATGGGTCAGCGAAAACCTGCGTTGTTTCGTGCGACCCGGAGAACTCGATCCGACTCTCGACACTTCCAAAGAAGATTTCGTGGCTCACCTGACGCCGCACTTCTTCCTCTACGACTCAAGCTACTCCATTGGACGTGAGTTCAAGATCCAGCAGAAGTCACTGATCTCGATCTCGCGGAAAAGCCCGTGACGACGAAAACGCCCATGAAACGCCTCTTCGGGACGGACGGTATTCGCGGTCGAGCCAACGAAGCTCCGCTCGACCCCGTCACTCTCATCGAAATCGGCGCCGTGCTCGGTCGCTTGATGCGCGAACGTGGCGGCATGGATGGCGGCATCCTGATCGGCCACGACGGTCGCCGCTCGGCGGCAATGATCTTCGGCGCCCTCTCTGCGGGACTGTGTGCGGAGGGAGTCGAAGTCTTCGATGGTGGTCTTCTCACGACGCCGGCGCTCGCTCACGAGACGAGACTCGGACACTACAAGGCCGGGATCATCATCTCGGCTTCCCACAACCCGGCGCACGACAACGGCATCAAGATCTTCGGCGAGAACGGCCAGAAGATCTCGGACTCCATCGAACGCGCGATCGAGGAACAACTCGCGACCGCTGTCGACGCCGTGCGTGGACGGCCGGGCATCGTGCATCGGATCGAGCAAACCACGGGCGGCGAAGCGCACGAGTACAGGCGTTTCTTGCGCAAGATCTTCCACGAAGTCGACCTGCGCGGCATGCGCGTGCTCGTCGACTGTGCGCACGGCGGTGGTTCGTCCATTGCGCCGACGATCCTGCGCGAATTCGGAGCGACGGTCGTCGTGCGAAACGATGCACCGACAGGCGACAACATCAACGACCGCTGCGGCGCGCTGCATCCCGACGTCGTCGCGAACGAAGTCGTGTCGAACGACTGCGTGCTCGGCCTCTGCCTCGACGGAGATGGTGATCGCTCGATCTTCATCGACGAGCGCGGGCAGGTCATCCACGGCGATGCCCTGCTGACCGTCCTTGCACTCGAGATGGACCGCGCGGGCAGACTCGACAACCGCACCATCGCTGTCACCGTGATGAGCAACCTCGGCCTCAAGCGAGCCCTCTCGGCTCGCGGCATCGAGATTCGCGAGACACCGGTCGGCGATCGCAGCGTGAGCGCCGCGATGCAAGAGCACGGCCTCGTGCTAGGCGGCGAGAATTCAGGACACATCATCTTCGGACCGCGACACCACTTCACGGGTGACGGGCTCTTCACGACGCTCGAACTCCTCGCGCTCGTCAAACAGAGTGGCGGCACCCTGTCCGAACTCGCATCGTCCTTCGAGCTCTGCCCGCAGAAGCTTGTCAACGTCAAGGTCCACTCCAAGCCCGCGCTCGACACGATCCCTGCGATCGTGGACGCTGAGCGGCAAGTGACCCGACTCCTCGGCGAGGATGGCCGCGTCGTGTTGCGCTACTCCGGCACCGAGAAACTCTGCCGCGTCATGATCGAAGCCATCGACGAGTCGCTCGTCGACCGCTGCGTGAACACGCTCGTCGCCGCCGTGACGGAGTCTCTGGGCGCGTGACCGCTGCTCCTCGCGGTGTCGCGACACTGATCCTCGAGACCGCGTTCAAGTCGGTGTCCGTCGCCACGAGCGTCGACGGAGCCGTGTTCTTGCCGCGCATCGAAGTCGCTGCCGCACGCGCTGCCGGACTGCACGCAGCAATTGCGGACTGCCTCGAGCAAGCAGAGCTGTCGCCGCGCGACATCACGCACGCCATCGTCGATGTCGGACCGGGATCGTATACCGGGCTCCGCGTCGGGCTCGCGACGATTCGCACGTGGACGGCATTTCGTCCGCTGACGATCGAGGCCGTCTTCTCGACCGATCTCGTAGCCGCGCGTGCGGACGCGCAGTTCGAAGTCGCAGGGGCATTTTCGGTCATCGCCGATGCGCGGCGCGATCAGTGGTTCCACGCTCGCTATGGAAAAGGCGCCTCGGGGTTGCTCGAACGAACCATCGAACCCCGATGCGTCACGACCTCCGAACTCGTCGCTCTCGTCGGCGAGGATCGCGTCTTCAGCGCGGAGCCGTCAAGGCCGAACGCGATCGAAACCACGGTGGTCGGCATGCCGACCGCGACCGATGCGCTCCGAATCGACTATCTCGCATTCGCCGAGGCCGAGCCGACGCCCCGCTACCTGATGCCAGCGATGGAGCCTCGCTGAAGAACCGTCATGCGAGCGCACCGCGGCGCTCGTCGAACGACCGAGCCAGGTCACGCGCCATGATCTCGGAGATGATCGTTCGTGCGAGTGGGAAGACGTGTTCTTCCTCCTCCTTCATGTGGTGCCGGAGAGCGCGCTCGAGGCTCTGGAACTTTTCCATCCACTCGGGACTCGCCATGTCCATCTCGTCGAGTCGCTCGATGTCCTCTGCGGCTTCTTTGTGCTCCATCATGCTGAGGCGCGCTCGCCCCATTCCCGTTGGGTTCGCCTCCAGCTGTGCGTAGAGCGTCATCTCTTCGGCATCGGCGTGGCAGAGCGCGACGCGCCGGAACTGCTGCCACAGACGACGACGCGACTCGAGATTTGCCGCCGAATCTACAATCCGCCCGAGCAGCACGCGCTGGCGGTGATGATCTTCGATGAGGCGTTCGTAGATAGGCATGGTGCTCTCTCCCCAGCGACTCGAGCCCACAGGTCGGGTGACGCACGGGCGACGCTCCAGGATCGGGTCGAACTCGAAGCTCTCCCTCCCCCCTTACGCCAAGTCCGCTTGGATTAGGCACCTGCAACTCGAAAGACTACAAACAAGTCCCGGCTAGCAAGAATCGCGCCACTCCGCACTCATGCGTCCGGTCGCATGGGCACATGCGAGGCGAACCGGATTCGCCGCTCCAATCGGACCCGCTCGGTGCCGATGAAGAGGACGGCGCGCACCGAATCCCGCCATACGGCTCCTACGCACCATCCCTTGAATCACACGGATCGCGACAACACGTTGGTGACCAACTTGGTCGCACGCCGCCGCCGTGCACGCTCGGCATTGCCGACGCTCGGGAGCCGCATCTTCTTCGCCACCGTCTTCTTGACGCTCGCCGCTCTCGCAACGGCGTGGTACGGCATCGACACTGGTCTCGACGACTTCGCGATGCGGAGCAACGAAACTCGCCTGCGGGATGCGCGTCGAAGCCTCGATACCGCGCTGGACATGCAAGCGCGCGTCCAGCTGGGCCACGCGCTCGCAATCGCGAGTCGGCACGAGATTCACGAAGTCCTCGCGCTCCCGCGCGAGGCGCGCACCAAGCCTGCGGTAACGCAAACGATGCAAGCACTCAACGCGGCGACCGGGCAAGATCTGCTCGTCCTGTTCGACGAGCGAGGCACGTTCGTCGCTGCCTCGACGCACATCGAGCCGCGGGACGCGGCCTTGAGCGGAACCGAGATCGCGAACCCGCGCCAGAACGTCAGCGAAGTCGCGCGCGTGGCTGGACAACTCGCCCTTGCGACACGTAGAACCCTCGACAAGGACGGCGTGCATCGCGGATCGATCGTGTGCGTCGACTTCATCGACCGAGATTTCATCGGCGAACTCGCGGCAGCTGTCGGAACGGACATCACGATCGTGTCCAACGGAAAGATCACCTGGCGTGCGGGGTCGATAGCCGGCATCCAGCTGTCGCCGAGCGATGTCGAGACTCTCGTGAACATCTGCGACGAAGATTGCACGCATCGCGTTCGCATCGACGACGTCGAGTCCTTCGCGATCGCGAAGGAGGTATCCGCGGATTCACGCTTCGTGCTGAGCCAGTCGACCGGAGCGCTGATCGAACTCTACGCGAATCTCAAAGGCTGGTTGTTGCCTGCGGTCATCCTCATCGTCATCGCCACGCTCGCGACGAGCCGCTTCGTTTCCCGTCGACTGTCGGCACCGATCTCCGCCCTTTCGCATGCAGCCGACGAAGTCGCGAGCGGTCGACTCGACGCCGTCGTGCCCACGGATGCGAACACGGCCGAAATCGCTCGGCTTCAAGACGCATTCGGCGAGATGACCGCACGACTCCGAACCCTGCTCGAGGACGTGCAGAACAAGAACGCCGCACTCGCTTCGCAGCGCGACGAGCTCGCGCGAGCGAATCGGGCCAAGAGCAACTTCCTCGCGACCGCTAGTCACGAGTTGCGCACGCCGATCTCCAGCATCAAGAGCTTCTCCGAGATTCTTCTCGGAGGCGGCGCGGACGATGAGCCCGAGGAAACGAAGAACGAGTTCCTCGGAATCATCCGCGGCGAGAGTGAGCGTCTCGCGCGCCTGGTCGAACAGCTCCTCGATCTCGCGACGATCGAATCCGGAGTCGCGAGTTGGCACAACGAGGACGTCGATCTCGGACAGATCGCTTCCAAGACGTTGCGTGCACTCGCGGGCTTCGCGGGCGCGCAGCAAGTGCGCCTGAAGCTCGACATCGAAGCGGACTCGTTGCCCTACCGTGGCGACCCGGATCGATTGCAGCAGACGTTCACCAACCTGGTCGGAAACGCGATCAAGTTTTCGCCGAAACAGGGCACGGTCACGGTCGGGATCCGCCGTGACACGTTCGGGTTCCAGATTCGAATCGACGACGAGGGACCCGGCGTGCCCGAGGCCGAGCGCGGGAGGATCTTCGAAAAGTTCGTGCAGAGCGAAGACATCCTGACGGACAAGCCGCAGGGCTCGGGACTGGGCCTCGCGATCGTTCGCGAGATCGTGCTCGTGCACGGCGGAAGGGTTCGTTGCGAGGCCGCGCCGACGGGCGGAGCTCGCTTCGTCGTCCGGCTTCCCGAGCCGCATGCCCTCCGGCCGCTCGACCGCTACGTCGCCGAAGCGAAGGACGCACGCGAACGAGAAGCCGACGACGAGACGACTCTGATCGAAGAACCGGCAACCGCCTGAAGGCAGGTGGCGACGCTGCAACCGGACACGTAGATTCTCCGTGTGCGAATCGAACGTCACAGTGCCGGAGCGCGACTGATCCAAGGCGGAGCGATCCTCAGTGAGATCCTCGCGCGTCCGGGCCCGACCCACAGCATCTTCGACGTCCTCGCCGCCGCGGTGACCCTGCACGAGGCCGCAGCGCCTCGCGTCGCGATGCTCGGATTCGCCGGGGGCGGCATGATCGCACCGTTGCGGGCTTTGGGTTCGGCAGCGACGATCGAAGCGTGCGACCTCGACGCCACGGGCTTCGAACTCTTCGAAGAGCTTTCCTCGGAGTGGCGCGGCGACGTGCAATTCGAAATTGCCGATGCGACGGATTGGATTCGCAACGGCCGATCGAAGTTCGAAGTCGTGATCGAGGATCTGTCCTGCCTCGGTGACGACGGCGAGGAGACGAAGCCCGTCGTATCCGTCACCAACCTGCCACGGGCGATTCAGCGGCGGATCCGAAAGGACGGCTTGGTCGTCACGAACCTGCTGCCGGTCCCGGGCGTCTCGTGGCGTTCGTTGATCCGCCAAGTGGCAGAGCCGTGGGAACGCGGTGTCGTCGTCGAGTTCGACGAGTGGGAAAATCGGATTCTCCTGACTGGAACGGCGATCGGGAGTGCATCGGACATCGGCCATGAACTCGGTTTGCGACTCGAATCCATGGGCTCGGAGTTGGCTCGACGGTTCCTTACGAGAAATTTTTCGACCACATGATGGGCGAGAGTGGTGATTCTTCCGAAGGGAGCGACTACTCAACGACGTCCTGATCGATTCGGATGCCGATCCCAACCAAGAAATTCGTACGCCCCGAGGCGAGTTCCTTCCTTGCCGAGGCGAGTCGTGACCGCGAAGCGACCGACCTCGAGCTCTTCCTCACGAGTTGCAAGCTCCACGAGGGCATGCGCATCCTCGAGATCGCGACCGGACGCGGAGCCGTCGCGTTCCTGCTCGCAGCGGAGGGGATCCCAAACGTCGTCGGCGTCGACCTTTGCGAGCGCAATCTGCACGAAGCCGCGCGCGCTTCGACCCGCGGCGGCGGGCCGCGATTCGTCTGTGCGGACGCCCGGCGATTGCCCTTCAACGACGGCTGCTTCGATCTCGTCGTGACGAGACGCGGACCCCATCACTTCGACGATTTGGGCGCCGTCCTCGACGAAGTGCATCGCGTGCTCGCGCCATACGGCCGCTTCGTCGCCCATGATCGCGGCATTGCCCCGAACACCGATACGAACGCGGTCTGGCGAGAAGTCGACCGCATCCTCGAGCAACAGGGGATCGAATACACACCGAGCTTGTGGCGTCGCTTGCTCGAGTCTCGCGGTTTCGAAGTCGAACGTCTCGATCCTCTCGAGCGCGAGCTGCCGATCGACCTTTGGTTCGACGCACGGATCGACGACGTCGCGCGAAAGACCCTCGATCGAATCGTCGCGAGTGATGCACGACCCGGCATGCGCCCGCGACTTCGAGAAGTCGACGGCGTTCGTTTCTTCCGGCACGACTTCGTTCGACTCTCGGCAACGAGACCCGTCACGACGTAACGCGACCAGGAACGGATCTCGCTCAACGAATCGACAGATCGAAAGCGAGCCATGCATGAGTCCGCGGAATCGTGCATGATGTGCGCATGACGATTCGCTTCTTCACACCTGCCCTCGCAAATCGCACGCTTCCTCTCGTGCGAAAGATCGTCGAGGACATTCTCGCGAAGGGGAAGGAGCTTCGTCGCCTCGCGGCACTCCGCACCGACGGCAACCACGCCGAACTCGAACGACTCGGTAACGAGATCCGATTGCACATCGACGAGCTACGCGCGGTCGGTTGCGACTACAAGGACTGGAGCTTCGATGTCGGAATCGTCGATTTCCCGGCTCGCATCCAAGGACGTAGGGTCTACCTCTGCTGGCGTAGCGATGAAGATCGTGTCGAGTTCTTCCACGGCGAAGACTCGGGCATCGCAGGCCGACGGCGCATTCCCCGCTTCTTGCTCGAAGACGGCCTCGAGGATGGCAGCGGCCTCGAGAAAAACCGGCATCCGGTTCGCGAAAACGAGGGAATCGAAGCGTCCGGCGAACGCTGAATCGAATTACGACGCATGGTCTAGGGCCCTTACGATGCGGCCATGAAACCCCTCGGCGAACTGCTGCAGTCGGAGTTGTCCGACGACGATATCGATCGACTCGGTCGTACCATTGGCACCGATCCGCGCAAGGCGCGCGAAGCGGTCGACGTGGCGCTCCCCGAGTTCTTCCGTCAGCTCCAGAAGAACGCGAGCACGAAACAAGGCTACGAATCCCTCGAGCGCGCGATCCAACGGGACCACGACGGATCGATCTTCGACCGGCTTCCGCAGCACCTCGACAGGCCGGACGAACGCGATGGAGAGGCGATACTCGGGCACGTGTTCGGGAACGATCAAAACCGCGTCGCCCAGAAACTCGGCGCCAATCTGGGCATCGACGCCGGCACGGCGATGAAGCTGCTGATCACGCTGGGCCCCCTGCTCCTCGGAGCTCTCGGCAAGGCCAAATCCTCCGGCGGTGGCGGTCTCGGCGACATTCTGGGAGGTCTCGGAGGCGGAAAGAGTGGCTGCCTGAGCATGCTCGTTCCCCTGCTCGGTAAGTTCCTCGGAAAGCGCTGATCCGCGCGCGCGACGGGTCGCCTATAGCGCGATGGCCGACCCTACCGTAGCGTCTCCAGCTGATGCCGCGCCGCGATGATATCCAGAGCATCTTGCTCCTCGGTTCGGGTCCGATCGTGATCGGTCAGGCCTGCGAGTTCGACTATTCGGGAACCCAGGCATGCAAGGCGTTGCGCGAGGAGGGCTACCGAGTCGTTCTCGTGAACAGCAACCCCGCGACGATCATGACCGATCCTGGGATGGCCGACGCGACTTACATCGAGCCTCTGACGATCCGGTCGCTCACGCGCATCCTCGAAAAAGAGCGGCCGGATGCGCTGCTTCCGACTCTCGGCGGACAAACCGCGCTGAATCTCGCGTTGCAGCTCGCGGACCTCGGCGTGCTCGATCGACTCGGCGTCGAAATGATCGGCGCCACACGTTCCAGCATCGCCAAGGCCGAAGGTCGCGAAGAGTTCCGATCGGCGATGCAACGCATCGGACTCGAAAGTCCGCGAAGCGGGCTCGCTTACAGCCTCGACGAGGCCAAACGCGTCCTCGAAGACATCGGCCTGCCTTGCGTCATTCGCCCTTCCTACACCTTGGGGGGTAGTGGCGGCGGGATCGCCTACAACCATGACGAGTTCGAGGCCATCGCACGCCTCGGTCTCGATCTTTCACTCAACAGCGAGATCCTCGTCGAAGAGTCCGTACTCGGCTGGAAAGAGTACGAGCTCGAAGTCATGCGGGACAAGGCGGACAACTGCGTGATTATCTGTTCGATCGAGAACCTCGATCCGATGGGCGTGCACACCGGGGACTCGATCACCGTTGCCCCCGCGCAGACCCTGAGTGACAAGGAGTACCAGCTCCTACGCGACGCGACGATCGCGATCATGCGCGAGATCGGCGTCAGCACGGGCGGCAGTAACTGCCAATACGCGATCGACCCGAAGACGGGCCGCATGGTCGTCATCGAGATGAACCCGCGCGTTTCGCGAAGTTCTGCGCTCGCGAGCAAGGCGACCGGATTCCCGATCGCGAAGATCGCGGCCAAGCTCGCCGTCGGCTACACGCTCGACGAGATCACCAACGACATCACCAAGAAGACACCCGCGTGTTTCGAACCGTCGATCGACTACACGGTCGTCAAGATTCCGCGGTGGGCCTTCGAGAAGTTCCCGCTCGCAGACAAGACGCTCGGCACGCAGATGAAGAGTGTCGGCGAAGTCATGGCGATCGGACGGACCTTCAAAGAAGCCTTCCAGAAAGCGATGCGCGGCCTCGAGACGGGTTACGTCGGTTTCGGTGGCGACGAACCGCGAGTCCCACCCTGGGGCAACGATGCCCCGCCGAGCACGGAGCAGATCCGCGCGAAGCTCGTGACCCCGAGGCCGAGCCGTCTGAAGTGGATCCATCGCGCGTTGTGGGCGGGCATTTCGACAGAGGACCTGCACGACATCACGAAGATCGACCCGTGGTTCCTCGACCAGTGCAGCCAGCTCGTCGAAGCGGAGAAACTACTCGCGAAGCGACTCGAGAACGGACTCGGCGGGTTGTCGAAGGACGAGCTGAGAGGCGCCAAGCGACTCGGCTTCTCCAACCGCCAGATCGCTGGGCTCGCGAAGGTCAGCGAAGGCGCGGTCAAACAGCGTCTGTCCGAACTCGGACTCGCTCCGGTCTACAAGCTCGTCGACACGTGTGCTGCAGAGTTCGAGAGCTACACGCCGTACTACTACTCCACATGGGAGGACGAAGACGAGCTTCACGTCTCCGACAAGAAGCGCATCGTCATCCTCGGCGGAGGCCCGAACCGCATCGGTCAAGGGATCGAGTTCGACTACTGCTGCTGCCATGCCGCGTTCGCCCTTGCCGAAGACGGCTACGAGACCGTCATGGTCAACAGCAATCCCGAGACCGTGTCGACGGACTTCGATACATCGGACTTGCTGTTCTTCGAACCACTGACTCACGAGGACGTGCTCCACATCGTCGCGCGCTTGAATCCCGTGGGTGTGATCGTGCAGTTCGGCGGTCAAACGCCGATCAATCTCGCCAAGGGACTCTCGCAGGCCGGCGTGCCGCTCCTCGGGACACCACTCGCGAGCATCGACACGTGCGAAGATCGAGAGTTGTTCCAGCAGTTGCTCCGCCGGCTCGACATAAGGCAGCCCGAAAACGGGATCGCGACCGATGTCGAGAGCGCCTTCCGAGTCGCTCGTGAAGTCGGGTATCCGGTCGTCGTACGCCCGAGCTACGTGCTCGGTGGCCGCGCGATGCAGATCGTCTACGACGATGCCTCGCTCGAACACTACATGAACGCCGCGGTGCGCGTCGGAGAGGACAAGCCGATCTTGATCGACAAGTTCCTCGAGGACGCGATCGAGGTCGACGTCGATCTCATCGGTGACGGCGAGACCTACGTGATCGGCGGCATCATGGAGCACATCGAAGAAGCCGGCGTCCACTCGGGCGACTCGTGCTGCTCGCTCCCGCCTTATTCGCTCGCCGACGACGTTCTCGACGAAGTGCGACGCCAGACGCTCGCGATGGCGAAAGCGCTCGAGATCTGCGGACTCATGAACGTTCAGTTCGCGATCAAGGGGGACCGCGTCTACGTGCTCGAGGTCAACCCGCGTGCCTCGCGAACGGTGCCGTTCGTGGCGAAGGCGATCGGCGTGCCACTCGCGAAACTCGCCGCCCGCGTGCAGGGCGGAATGAAGCTCCAAGAGCTCGGGTTCACCGAAGAGGTCGTGCCGGAGCACTTCTCGGTCAAGGCGCCCGTGTTCCCGTTCAACAAGTTCCCCGGAGTCGACACGATCCTCGGCCCCGAGATGCGATCGACCGGCGAAGTCATGGGGATCGACGAGAACTTCGGCGCCGCATTCGCCAAGGCCATGGAGGCAGCCGACGTCGGGCTCCCCAAGGACGGCAAGGTCTTCTTGTCCGTCAAGGATTCCGACAAGCGCGAGATCTGCGCTCTCGCCGCGCGGCTGAGTTCGATGGGATTCGGTCTCGTCGCGACTGCCGGCACCTACAAGGCACTTCGCAACCAAGGGCTACCCGTCGAACTCGTCAACAAGATCCACGAAGGTCGCCCCCACGTGATCGATCTGATCAAGAACCGCCAGGTCGGTCTGATCATCAACACACCGTCCGGCAACGTCGAACGCAGCGACGACCGATTGATCCGATCGACGGCGGTCAGCTACAAGGTTCCGTGCCTCACGAACCTCGCCGCCGCGGCATCCGCGATCCTCGCGATGCAGATCTCGCGCGAAGACTCGCTCGACGCGATTCGCGTGCAGGATCTCAGTGCGAGCGTGCGCTGACCGTCAGCGCCAGTCCTCGTCGTAGAAGCCTGCGAGCACGATCCCGTCACGCGCGACCTTCGGGTCCGGGTCGAGCATCGTGGGCCTCGCGACGAAGACATCCGGGTAGTGCACGCCGCTGACGAAGTAGGGGAAGACTTCGGTCAACCGCATGCCCTGGATCCCGGTGCCACCGATGCCGGCGACGAGATTCGTGGACGTGCCTGCGCGCGGCCGCACGACGAGGATCGCGAGATCATCGCCGTCGAGGACCTGCCCGCTACCCGGCGCCGAACGCAGTTCGAGTCGCGTGTCCGAGACCGCAGCCGCCTCGCCGAGCAATCGAAGCCAAGCGGCATTCGATCGCGAGTTCCCGTAGACGACGACGTTGCGATCGCGGAAGCGCTCTTCGTTGTTCGGATCGAGGAAGACCGTGTCCGAAACGACATCGACGCTTCCGTTGCCGCGATACCAGAGCGATTCGGCATCGAAGCGCGCCTTGGCACGCGCCCACGAGTTCTGTGCTTCGTCACCCTGGGTGCCGTAGACGAAGCACACGCGATCGCGGAAGACGTGCTGGAACGGTCCCGCCCGTCGCGGGTTCTTGCGACGAGGATCGAGGCTCGCCGATTTCCACGCTCCCCCTTCGTGGCGCAGAATCACGCGTCCGCTAGCAGTCGCATCGACGACGACCTCGGCGACGGTCTCCTTGGTAGCGTCGGATCCGAAGTCCAGTCGCACCTTGACGGGGCCAGCCGTCGAGGTCAGCGGCACATCGAGCGCGAGTAGCGCCACGTTCTCGGTCGAACCCACGAAGCGACGCTGGTGAGGATCGAAGCGAATCCGCACGCGGCTCGGAGCAAGTGAGACCTGCTGTGCGAGGACTTCTGCCCAGTGGTGACGCGACGCGTCTGCTGGATTGACCGTCGTGAAGTCGACCTCGCGCACTTCGGTCGCACGCGGCCGACGATGCCGAGCGAAGAAGTCGAACATCGGGGCGTAGTCCACACACCCCGCGCCGGGCTCGTCCGTATCGTCCCACCAGTGATCGGCACCCTTCTGCTCGTGCCATTCCAGATCGCGATGAACGTCGGCAAGCGCGAGCCGCATCTCGCGGGCCTCGCGTACCGGTACAGTCTTGTCCGCATCGCCGTGCAACACGTAGATACCGAGGCCCGCATAGTTGTTCTTGCGCAGGAGGGTGTCACTCGGATTGGCAGCGCGGATCAAGAGCCGATCGAGTTCGGAGAGATCTCCAGGATCGGCGTCGGCTCGTGACGATCGCCTTCCGTAGGTCGCGAAGCTACACCACCCTGCACTCGGACCGATCGCCGCGAAGTGATCCGGCATTGTCACGCCAACGTGCCACGTACCATGGCCCCCCATCGAGTGACCGGTCAAGTAGACTGCCGTCTCGTCGATCTCGTATCGCGCCAAGGCATCCTCGAGCACCTCGAGTGCATCGAGCCTCCCGAGGAACTGCCAGTCGAAACCGTACGGCCGCCGGTTCGTCGGGCAAACGACATGGCCCCACGACTTCCTCGCGTACGAGGCGGCTTGATTCGTCGCTTCGACGCTCGCCCCGTGCAGGCTCAGGAACAAAGCCTGCGGCGACCTTCTCCCGGGGTCCGAGTCGACGGCGAGCGATGGCTGCACGGCGTAGTACTGCACACTGCCATCGATGTCGCTGACGAACGTGCGTTTGTGCAGCTCCGACGGCCTGCGAACACGAACCTGGACCTTCGTTCGGTCGAGAATGATGTTGCCACGCGGATGCTTGCGATAGAGGAGCAGGTCGAGCTCGTGGTCTCCGGGCTCGAGACCGGGCTTCGGCTCGATCGTGAACAGAGCTTTTCGCGTGCCGGGTGTCACGAACGGAGGAAGGGGAGTCTCGGTGGGTACGAACTCACGCCCCCACGTCCCGAGGAACCACTCGCTCCTGTGGTCGCTGCCGAGAGCGACGACCGCCGATCCGTACCAGGGACCGGATTCGCCCACGATGACATCACCGATGGTCATGTCCTTGCCGGTGAAGAAGATCGGCTTGGGCATGGCTTCGAGTCGAAGGCTGACCTTGCCGCGACCGGCTTTGATCAGCAGTTCGCTCCCTCCCGCGCGCACGAAGATCGGAAGAACCGTCGTTCCGAACCGATACATATCCCCGATACGCGGCTCGCCGTCGACGTAGACGCGCGATGCACCGGTCACGTGCAACACGGCGAACGTAGCCGCATCCGAAGCGATCGTCCCGTACGCATAGCCGCGGCCGGGCACGGCGATCCCGTCGTCATCGCGAACGGTCGCCCACGCCCGAGTCGTCCCCGGAGCCACCGTGACCCGGTCCCCCGCCTCGGGAGCCTCGAAGGTTCCACGGATGCGGCTCAGCTCGATCGCATCGGTGGATCGAACCGATCGACCGGCCCTTGTCACGTCCCCGAGGACGAGCCAATCTCGAGGGAGTTCTTGGGCTGCGACACTCTGCACCGCGGCCCACGCGAGGAGAACGATGCAGACGAGGATGAATGCGCGATGACGAGACATGGCAGCACGATATCCAGGACGAACGACATCGAACAAAAACTGAAGAACGCGCGTCCACTCCTTGAGCATTCCGCCAGATAGCTGGCCAGACACACAGTGAGTGGCACCGCGCCGCTCGTCCGTTCCTCCTCCGAACCGAGTCCCTCACGATGCAGCTCCCACCGAAAACTGGCGCTCTGGCGCTCGTAGCGCTCCTGCCCCTGGCATCTCTCCGTGCCCAGAACCTCGTTGCGAACGCGAGTTTCGAAACGTATTCGACGTGCCCGACGACCAGCGGCCAGCCGTATCAAGCCGTCGGGTGGATCGCGCCGACGACCGGCACGACCGACTACATGAACGCGTGTCACACGACGGGAATCGTCGGCGTTCCCAACAACGCCTTCGGGAGCCAGGCCGCCAACACGGGCCAGGCATACATGCACATCTACACGGCGGCGAAGAACGCCTCGAATTATCGAGAGTATGTCCAGCGCCAGCTCTCGTCGCCGCTCTCCGCAGGCGTCACCTACGACGTGAGCTTCTGGGTCTCCAAGTCGGACAGCGAACTCGCCTCGGCCGAGATCGGCGCGTATTTCTCGCTGTCACCGATCTCGCTGGCAAACAGCTCGGCATTCAACCTCGTGCCACAGATCGAGAATCCGAGCACCAACATCATCACGGACACGGTGAACTGGGTGCAGGTCTCCGGCTCGTTCGTCGCTTCGGGGGGAGAACAGTACATCACCATCGGTAACTTCCGCACGCCCGCGAACACGACGACGCTGTTCGTCGGTGGAACGCACAACGGCGCGAGCTACTACGTGGACGACGTTTCGGTCGTCGCCCAGCAGAAGACCTGTGGCTCGAAACTCATCGGCTGGGCGGACCTCGCTTCGGCGACCGTCGGCTTCGTCGACGTTCAGGATTTCGAGTCCAATTGTCAGCCCGCGGTCACGCAGTGCACGACCCCGGTCCCGGTGACGGCCACGACCTACTACGCCGGCGGCACGGCGTACAACGGTCGCTACCGCTCGGTCTGGGTCAGCGATGGCGTCACGCTCGCCGAGTACGAAACCGCAGCGACACGCCAGTGCCAAGCGCGATGCGCACCGATGCCGGCGATTCTCGCGAATCGTAATGCGAGCGTCAGTGGCCTCGCGTTCGGCGATCACCGTCAAGTCCTCTTCCAACTCGCGACCGTGCCCGGTTACTTCGAGATCACGACCTACGACGCGAGTGGACGTTGTCTCGGCCAGACGACGACCTGTCGTGGCACTCTGCCGACTGGTGCGCTCGCTGCCGGACTCGCCTACGACGAACTCCGGGACCTGCTCTACGTCTCGATCGACGTTCCCGGACTCGCGGGCTTCGACCATTTTCTGTACGTGATGCTCGGCAGCTCGCCGTGCACCGGCATCTGCAAGAGCCAGCTCCAGTCGTGCACCGTGCGCTTGACGACCGGCCTTGCCTACGACTCGTGCAATCAGACTCTCTACGCGACCGACGGCCAGGTCACGCAGAGCTATCTAGTCGCGGATCCGAAACGCTGCGACTTCCGCCCGGCGACGTGCTGCAAGAAGCAGAATCAGCCGACGTGGCACGGCCTCGCGATCCTCCCATGCGGTGACAACAGGTCGATCGGCAAGCCCTGCACGTCCAGTCCTTGCCCTTCGTGCCCATCCATGCTCGCCGGGAGCCTCGGGGACGCGGCACTCGGACAGAGTCTGCCCATCACGCTCAGCAATGCGCCGGCGCCCGCGTTCGCGATCCTGTTCCTCAAGGTCGGTCCCTGCGGTAGCGGAATCTCGTTGCCGCCGCCTTTCTGCGGCACGTTCTATCCGTTCCCGGCGATCGCGACCTTCGGCCCCGCTGCATTGACTTCGGTCTCGCCGTGCGGCGGAAGCGCGGTGCAGAACATCCCGATCCCCGGGGATGCACGCCTCTGTGGGCTGCCGTTCTGCGCTCAGTGGTTCGTGTTCTGCCAGGCGCAGAACCAGTTCGGATTCGGTTTCAGCAACGCGATCGAATTCGAAGTCGTCGGTTCTTGACGCAGCGGCCTGTGGGGAGCAGTGCAGGAAACCGCATGGTTCCCCCTTGCAGTCTCGGTCCGTCGCCAACATTGTCTTCGGGTCGTGCTGTTCCGAACATGGCTAGCCTTCCTGGCGTCGATCCTGCTCGCTACCGTGATGCACACGCATCACGTGTGCTCGGATTGTCTGCGCAGCGAGATGGTCGGTGGCGGCACCGCAGTCGCGACGACGGCTCCGAGTTCCGCGCGGTTCGCTCTCCGCGGCTCGCACACGACCAACAAGCACGAATGCACGGGTCTTTGTGAACTGACCCCCGAACCATCGAGAGCGGCGCACGACGGCTGCTCGAGCGTCGCGTCGTGTGATGGCCCTGTCGCGCACCTCGAACCGATCCGCATCCTGACTCGACGGTCGCTAACGCACGGATCCGAGCTGAGGATCCGACCACCACCGACGACAGATCGACGGATCACGGCACCACACCACTACGACCGCGGACGCTTGCTTCTCCAGTGAGTCCCGGACGTTTCGCACGAAACGTCCGCGATCCCTCACTGGAGTTTTCATGACAGACAAGGTCCGCCGCACGCCGGCTCTGCGTGTATTGCCCTGGACGCTCGGCGTCCTCCTGACCGCGACAGCGTGCGAGAGCTACGTTGCCGACCCGCTCGACTTCGATGAACTCGTGCGTGGCATCGCGGAGGACGAAGCACGCGTGCGCGCCCGCGGACGAACGGGCACGGATCACGTCGACACCGCGTTGACGTTCGAGAGCGCGTATCGGTCCATGCTCGAGTTCGGTCCCGGCATCACCGCCGCGAGAAACGAGCTCGCCCGCCTCGAGGTCATCGCCGAAGCGGGTCCTCGCCGGCCCAATCCGAACTTCAGTGGCGGCCCCCTCGCCCTCGACGGCCCCGGTTTGACGGGCGTATTGCGGCGAGGCGTCCAGGCGACGCTGTCGCTCGCGCTCCCGCTGTTCGGACGTATCGGTGCAGCGCGCGATGTCGACGAAGCGGAGGTCGTTGCATCACGCGTCGCACTCGAGGCCCGAGTGCTCGAGGACGTGTACGCGCTTCGCGAGGACTGGATCGCCCTCGTGATCACGATGCGCGAACTCGAACTCGCCGAGGCCGCCGTGAAAATCACGCAACGCATCGTTCAGCGCACGTCGATCATGGTCACCGAGGGCGTCGCGAACGGCATCGACCTCCGAACTGCCGAGATCGATTTGACGGAAGCGACCGTCGAACGCGCCCGAACGCGCAGGAGCATGCTGCAGATTCGCGGAGCCATCGCGAATCGCATCGGTCGGCCCTTCGCCGTCACGGCCCGCATCGACTCGACCGACCTTCCCGCACTCGACACGGCCGGTAGTTCGGCAGTCGACGTCACACCAGTCGTCCCGACGCTTTCGCCGGACCATCCACGGCTCCGAGAGCTCGCCGCTCGCTACGAAGTGAGTGAACAGAAGCTCCGACTCGAGGTAGCGCACCAGTATCCGGACATCACGCTGGGCCCGAACTACGAGCGCGAGGGAAAGACGGATCGATACGGCCTCTCGCTCGGAATCAATCTGCCGTTGTTCGATCAGAATCAACGAGCGATCGCCGACGCCAAGGCGGAGCGGACGACGGCGCGCGCACGCTACGTGGCCGCGATGCGCGAACTCGAGACCGGTATCGAGCGTGATCATGCGCGCCTCACGGTCGCTCGAGAGGAGCTGACTGCAGCAACGGAGCAGAAGCGGGCGGTCACGAGCCTGCGCGCACTCGCACGCACGTCTCTCGAAGAAGGGACGATCGAACCCTGGCGCTATCTCGACGCCCTGCGCCGATACATCGCGGTCGCGCGCAACGAGCTCGTTGCCCTACGCGCGATCTATGACGCGGAACTCGCTCTCGAACGCAGTTCGGCGACCTTCCGTCTTGCCTTCGAGAGTTTCCACGAATCCGCCGAGGACACGGCGGAGGACGTACACCGATGAAACCCATACTCGGATTCGTTGCCATCACCGTATTGATGACCGGAGTCGGACTCGGCACCGGTTACTACGCCGCGCTGCAGACGATGGACCACGGCGCGGACGCGGAATCGACACCGACCGACGCGGGCGTCGAAGCTGCACTCGACCCGACGATGCTCGCGGGGCTCGGTGTCGTGATCGGCAAGGTTCACCCGTCCAAGCCTCGCCTCACGACTCGAATCAACGCCGTCGTCGAGGATGCTGCTGACACGACGAGAGTCGTCTCGGCTCCGTTCTCGGGACGCGTACTGTCGCTCGATGCCAAGATCGGTTCGGTCGTCGACGGCACCAGCTCCATCGTCACGGTCGTCCGTGATGGGCTACCGCCGTTCGAACCGAAACGAGCAGCTTCGATCCTCAAACCCGTCCACGAGGAGTTGCACGATGCCTACGCGGAACTGCTCATCGCTTATCGCAAACGTCAGATCCTCGCCGAACAGCTCGAGCGATTCGATCGTATCGATGCGCGCAGTGTCTCTCTGGAGACCGGAGGTCGTTCCGAGGACAACGTCCCGTTGGTTTCGAAGCAACGCCTCATCGAACTCCAGAACGACCTGCGCGAAGCGGTCACGAAGTTCGATGGTCTCGAGCACAAGGTGCTCGCCCACGGACTCACGAAGGAAGAGATCGACCGTATTCTCGCCGGCGGTCATCCCCCGCATGGATCCACGCTGTGGAAGCGCGCTCTCTCGCACCACGGACTGTGGCCGAAGGACGCCGACGCGATCCTCGCCGTTCTCCCCGAAGCTCGTCGCGAAGAACCCCTCGTCATCGCGTGTCTCGGCGAACTCGCAGCGTCGGGCTTGCTCGATTCTCCGCTCGTGCAAGCGATGACGAACTCGCCCGCGATGCAGGAGAATTTCACGACCGTGACCAGGCTGCGTCTCGATGGCGTCGACGTCGCGCGAATCACGGGGATCGCCATGAGCGGCGGACTAGCGCCGACGATGCGTCTCTCGGTGCCGCGCGACGCGGATACCGAGACGCACGATCGCTTCGACGTTGTTGCGTTCCACGTCGCCATCGGTCAGCACGTCGACGCCGGCACGACGCTCGCCACGCTGCGTGACCCGAAGATGGTTCACCTCGTCCTCGAGCCGATCGGCGACGAAGTCGCGGCGCTTCGCAGCCTCCTCGCTGCCGGCGGCCGTTTTCGAGCGACTCCGTTGATCGAGGGGACTGGCCCCACGTTGAACGACCTCGAACTCGGGAGTCTCGGCGTCCTCGGTGGTGAGAGCGTGAGACCCGGTGGAATCCGCGCTCGCGCGACTGTCACCAACGAAGCCGTGAACTCCACCGATGGTAAGTCGCGAACGTGGTCTCTCCTTCCCGGGATCCGCTATGTCGCCGAGGTGACGAACGACCGTCCCGGTGACGCCATCTTCGTGCTGCCGCAAGACGCCATCGTCAAGCGCGGATCGATGCGAGTCGTCTTGGTCGTCGATACGGACCACGTTCATCCGCACGAAGTCCAGATCGTCGGCGGCGACGACGACAACGTGTTCGTTGCACCCGGTGTCCTCGAGGACGGAGAACAGGTGGTCCTTCGAGGAGCACTCGCACTGTCACTCGCACTCGACCGGTCGGGCGAAGCAGCAGGTCACGACCACGGGCACGACCACTGATGCGCGGGCTGCTCGATTCGATCCTCCGGTTCTCGATCGCCAACCGCGGTGTCGTCATCGCGGTGTCGATCGTCTTCCTGGTGCTCGGTTACTTCGCGACGCGTCGGTTGTCGGTCGACGTCCTCCCCGATCTCACGAAACCGACCGTCACGATCCTGACGGAGACGCATGGACTGACACCGGAAGAGGTGGAGATCCAGATCACGCGACCGATCGAGCTCTCGCTGCTGGCGGCACCGGGAGTGACACGTGTGCGCTCGACCTCCGGCATGGGAATGTCGGCGATCGTCGTCGAGTTCGAGTGGGACACGGACGTCTACCGCAACCGGCAGATCGTCCAAGAGCGCTTGCAGCTCGCGAGGAGCTCTTTGCCCTCGGGAGTCCTGCCGACACTCGGACCGATCGCGAGTCTCCTGGGGCAGATCCAAGTCCTCGGCCTCCAGTCCGACGACCCGGATGTGGATCCGCTCGAGCTGCGGACATGGGCCGATCGCGTGCTCCGTCTCCGACTGCTGGCTGTCGACGGCGTCGCTCAGGTTCTCGTCATGGGAAGCGCTCCGCGCGAGCTGCTCGTCGAAGTCGACCAGGAGAAGCTCATCGCCTTCGAAATCGACCTCTCATCGGTCGCAGAGGCGATTCGAACCGCGGACCGCACGGCATCGGGCGGCCTGCTCGACGCGGGCTCGACGTCGAGTTTCGTTCGCGTTACCGGACGGCTCGAGGATGCGAAAGAAGAGCTCGGCCGCATCGTGCTCCGCAAGAACGGTCATGGCGCGACCATGACGGGACCCGTCGAGCTCCGCGACGTGGCGACACTGCGCGTGGCGCCGGCTTCCAACCGCGTCGGCGACGCCGGCGTCAACGGCGGGCCAGGATGCCTCATCGTCATTCAGAAACAACCCGAGGCGGACACACTCGACGTTTCTCGACGTGTCGAGAACGTAATCGCACAACTCGAACCGACGAAGCCGGCGAGTTACCGAATCGATCCTGCCATCTTTCGCCAGGCGGACTTCGTCGAGCGAGCGGTCGACAACGTCATGGATGCGGTTAGGGACGGTGCGATTCTCGTCGTCCTGGTCCTCGTGCTGTTCCTCATGAACGTGCGCACGACGCTGATCACGCTGACTGCGATCCCGATGTCGATCGCGCTGACCGCGATCGTCTTCGCGATGTTCGGGATGTCGATCAACACGATGACGCTCGGCGGCCTCGCGGTCGCGATCGGCGCGCTCGTGGACGACGCGATCGTCGACGTCGAAAACGTATTTCGCCGCCTCAAGCAGAACCGCGCCCACGCGAGCCCGGATCCGGTCTACAGCGTCGTCCTCCGTGCCTCGCGTGAAGTGCGGCGTCCGATCATCCTCGGCACGATCGTCGTGATGGCGGTGTACCTGCCCTTGTTCGCACTCGAGGGCATGGAGGGTCGACTGTTCACGCCGATCGGCATCGCGTACGTCGTGTCGATCCTCGCGTCGCTCGTCGTGGCGCTCACGTTGACACCGGCACTGTGCGCATTGTTGCTGCCCAATGCCGGAGCACTCGAGCGACCGAAGTCACGAGCCGTGAGGTTGGCCGAGAGCGCTGCCGAGGCCTGCATCCACGCGAGCATTCGGTACACGCGTGGGTTCTTGTCGGTCCTGCTCGGGCTCGCGGTCTGTGCGGTCTTCGTGCTCGTGACACGCGGTTCGGAGTTCTTGCCCCCGTTCAACGAAGGTAGTGCTCAGGTCAATCTCTTCTTGCCACCCGGCACGAGCCTCACGACTGCGAACGAATACGGGAAGCGCCTCGAGAAGGCCGTACTCGCTGTCGAAGGCGTTGCCTCCGTCGGTCGACGCACGGGCCGTGCACAGGGCGACGAACACGCGATGGGTATCGAGACGACCGAGATGCTCGTTTCGTTCGATCCAGAGAGCCCGCGTAATCGGCTCGAGATGCTTTCCGAGATCCGGCACGTCGTCGAAGACGAATTCCCGGGCATCGGATCCGAGGTCGAACAGCCTCTCGCTCATCTCCTGTCGCACTTGCTGTCAGGCGTGGCAGCGCAGGTCGCGATCAAGATTCGCGGGCCCGACCTTGCCACACTCAGGAACATCGGCGAAGACATCCACGCGCGTATCGAGAAGGTACCGGGCGTCGTCAACGCCAACGTCGAAGCGCTCACACTCGTCGACGAGGTTTGGATTCGACCGGACCGCAAGCGATTGGCGCGCCAAGGCATCGACCTCGCCGAGTTCGCGGACACGGTCGAAGCGGGACTTGCTGGCGAGGCGATGGGGACATGGTTCATCGACGAGATGACGATTCCGATCGTCATGCGACTGCGGCACGAAGATCGAGCCGACATGAAGCGGCTCGGCGACGTGTTGCTCCGATCGGACCCTCCGCTTCGTGTGCGCGACGTGAGTAGCGTCGAACACCTCGCGGGCGCCAACCGTATCGAGCGGGAAAACGCGCGTCGTCGCCTCGTCGTGCGCCACAACGTCGAGGGACGCTCGCTCGGGGAAACCGTGCGTGACGTCGAGGTCATTCTCGATGGAGTGAGAAAGACGCTACCCGAAGGCTACGTGATCGATCTCGAGGGTCAGTTCGAAGCGGAGCGGCGCGCGAGTCGACTCCTGTTCGTCCTGTCCCTCGTCGCATTCGCGATCATGGCAGCGCTCATCTGGCAGCACTACCGATCGTGGAACTTGACGGCACAAGTGTTCTTGAACCTGCCGACGGCGTTCGTCGGCGCGGTTCTCGCCATCGATCTGACTGGCCAGAACATCTCGATCGCGACTCTGGTCGGCCTGATCTCCCTCGGCGGGATCGCGGTTCGGAACAAGATCCTGTTGATCGACCACTATCTGGAGCTCCACACGGACGAGCACGTCGACTTCGGACCCGAACTCATCGTACGCGCCGGGAAGGAACGAATCGTGCCCGTCTTGATGACTGCGCTGACGACGGGCGTGGCGCTCCTACCGTTGTTCTTGGCGGGCGGTGAACCAGGAAGAGAACTCCTCTATCCGGTCGCGACCGTGATCATCGGCGGCATCCTGACGACGACGCTGCTGGATCTGCTGTTGACCCCCGGTGTCTTTCATGCCTTCCCACCCGAAGACCGGCGAGACGCGGCACGGCATGGCAATTCGAATATCGACGACTGACTGCGTATTTGCGCGCTGACGCCCCGTCCATCGCCTGGAGTTATGATCGCCCCCGTATGAAACGTCGAACGCAGAAGTCTCTTTGGTCCATCGCGCTCTTCGCCGGCCTCCTGACACTCGCACCGGCTTGCTACTACAAGGAGACGCGCATCTCCGGGTCGGGTGGCGTGATGATCACGACGACGGGTGGCATGCTCGGAGATGTCAAACTGGATTCGGTCGCCGAGCGCACCGTCGACCTCCCTCTGGATTTCGCTGCCGGCAGCGCGTTTCGAACAGAGTTGCGTGCGGGCGATGTCGAAGTCGTATCCGCAGAGAATAGCGCTCACGTCGAAGTGACGATTTCGGCCACGGGACGCACGAAGGCGGAGGCCGAAGCCGTCCTCGCTCGCTTCGAGCCCCGCACGGTCGCCGACGAACGCGGTGCCCGCTTCGAAGTCCAGGGAGAAGCTCTGGAGATCCACGAGGGGAACACCACGTATCGCATCGAACCGCACGTCAAGGTCCGCGCCCACGTGCCGGATGGTTCGCAACTCGCCATCGAAACGTCGAGCGGGAACATCGTGGTTGACGGTGAGTTCCAGAAGACGGATCTGAAGACCGAGTACGGATCCGTCACGGTCGCGAGAGTCCATGGGCGAATCGAAGCGAAAACGAGCTCGGGCAACATCGGCATCCGCGCGACCCGTGGTGATCGAGTCCGGGCCGAGACGCAATACGGAAGCGTCACTTGCGAAGACATTCGAGCGGAGTCGCTCGTGCTGAGTTCGTCGTCTGGCAACATCACGGTGCACTCGTCGACTGGCTCGCTGCGTGCCAACACGGAGTATGGAGCCATCGATCTCACGGAGTGCGAAGGCTCCGTCGAAGCAACGACATCATCCGGCAACATCAAGCTCGAGGGTGGACGCGGAGAATCGACATCACTGCGTACCGAGTACGGATCGATCCGTTGTTCGTCGATCACTGGCTCCATCAGGGCCGTAACTTCGAGCGGCAATGTCCGTCTCGAGGACGTCGCAGCCAGCGTCGACGCGAAGACGAGCTATGGACACATCGACTGCGTGATCGACGCGACGTTCGCGGGCAGCATTCGCGCGCGCACCGAATACGGCCAAGTCACGTCGGGCATCGACATCGCGGATCGTGAACAATCGAAGGACAAACGATCTCTGCGTGGCAGGATCGGCCAGGGGACCGCCAACCTCGAGCTCGAGGCCTCGAGCGGTAATATCACTCTTGCGACGAGGTGACCCGAGGTCTCACCCCGCCTCTGGCTGCGATACCAGCGCAGCTTCACAAATCGAACCCAGTGGCTCGCCGCCACGCGCAGTCACTGTAAACTGTTGTCGCAAAACGCTTCTCGTCACACGTGAGATCCCCGCATGCCTTGGTTCGTCTACGTCATCATCGCCCTCGTGCTTCTGTACGTGTTCCGCACGCCACTGATGCGACTGTTCGGTCGCGTCCAGGACGAAGCCGATTCGTTCTCACGCGAGATCGCCGGCGGTGACCCACTCGCCACACTCGGGCGTGGGATCACGGACCACCAGCAGGCACTCGACAAGCGCCTCGAAGCGATCGGTCAATGGGATGCGCTCGTGAAGACGACGGCATCCGAACTCAACAAGACCAAGGACGAAGTGGCTGCACTCGAGGCGCAGCTCGAAGATCGGTTCAAGCAGCACGAAGAAGAGAGCGGCAAGGCGGCTCCCGACCAAACGCTCCTGCGCGCGATCGAAGAAGACGTCGACCGCATCAACGACGCGCTCGTCATGAAGCGCGAGCACGAGAAAACGCTTGCCGAGTCCGCCCAGACGTACAAGCGCGAACTCGAGGAGAAGGAAGCCGAGCTCTACGAGATCAACGACGCGATCGAAGAAGCCAAGCGTATCCACGCCGCCGGCAAGGTACGCGAGCGACTCGACAAGATCGAAGAAGCCGCCCGCGCCGCCGGCAAGAACCTCGGCATCGAAGGCGTCAGTCAAGCGAGCAACATTCGCGAACTCGTCGCGGCGGTGAAGCGCAACGAACAAGCTCGCAAGTCTTCGACCGAGTATCGACGCCGCATCGGCAACGGCAGCGAACAACCGAAGGATGCGCGACTCGTGGCTCGTGACCGCGAAGCACGCGTGCGCGCGACGTTCGAGAAGCTGCGCGACGAACGCCGGAGCGCAAGCTGAACCTGAGCGTCACGACGAGAGCCGCGACGATCGTCGCGGCATGGCTCGCCTTCGCAGCAGTTTCGCTGGCCCAAGAGCGGTTCGTGCGTGTCGCCACGCTGGACGCGGCGATTCGCGCGTACGCGGACGGTGGCCGCCTGCTCGTCGCGGGCAGCGTTCCGCTCGAAGACGGGAAAGCTCGACGACTCGCTGCCGAGCTCGCGGATAACGGACATTGGGTCGCCGTGCTCGCGGCGAGCGCGGTCGACCTCGAACAGACTTGGGTGCGCCGTCTCGGAATCGGCTTGCGCGCCGAGACGAGCTTCGGACGCGATGCCCGGGATTCGATCCTGCTGATCGCGTTAGAGCCGCGCACGATCCGATTGTCGCTCGGCACCGGCTACACGGAAGGCGGTGGAATCAGCGAGGGCGATGCGAGCCTGATCGAGCCGGCGCGCCGTGCGCTTCGAGACGGTGTTCGAGTCGATGACGCGATCCGCGACACGATCGCGACCGTCGAGCGGCGCTACGCGGCGGCACTTCGATTTCCGTGGCTGATCGGCGGCGGTGCGGCACTCGGTTTCGCCGGACTCACCGGCGCAGCAGCGCTCGCACGACGTCGCAAGCGTCGACGCGCGATCGCACGCTACGACGAGTGGTCGAAGTTGCTCGGCGAGCAAGCAGGGGCTCTGATCGAGTTGAAGCGTTGGGGCAGGATCCTGTCGGCGAACCCCCGCTATCGCGGCAAGACGAAGCAACTCGCCGACGGCATCGTCACCGATGTTCAACACATCGCGCTCATCCGAGGCGGCATTCTCGAAGCACTCGACCACGCGAAGGATCTGATTTGGCCTTCGGGTGCCGGGCGCTGGCTCAACACGGTGACGAGTTGGCGCTACGACAAGGCGCTCGACGTCATGTCGCGCGCCAAGGTACGGTTCGATGCGGACGGCGACCTCGCTCGCGCACTCAGAGGCGAAGCGATCGGCGATGGCGAGTTGACGTCCATTTGGGAAGCCGCGCGGGAAGTGCGCCGCGAATCGCGGACCTTCGACGAACTGGTCGGCGAGCAGAGCACGCGGGCGAAACGCGTCGACGACGTCGTGAAGCGTATCCAGAAGTGCACGCAGATCGTCGAGTCGAGTCTCAACGTCCTGCGCGCACGAATCGATCGATTCGCGAATTCGATCAATGAGTTCGAGACCTTGACAGACGACGACTCGCGGTGCCGACTCGATGCGCTGCGTGCGTCATTGCTCGCTTCGTTCGAACGCGAGTACGAAACGACCCGAACCATCGCGTTGCCCGATCCGGTTCTCGCGGTCGACGAGAGCGGTCGAGCAGAACGACGCCTCCAGCGGGCGGAGGAGCTGCTCGAAGACCTCGTTCAGATCGTCCACGAGGCACTGCCCAACGTGGCATCGGGCAAGACGGCGCTCTCCACTCAGGGAATCCAGGTCGACTGGATCGATCGGCGTGTTCGTTCGATCTTCGAGGATGCGAACGTGTGGTTCGAATCGCTCGCGAAGGATGGCCAAGACGTCGGCAACCTCGCGCCACCGAGCATCTTCGATGCGACTTCGAAGACGTTCGACGACATGGCACGCGCTCTCGACATTGCGCGCTCGCGACACGACATCGGTATTCCTGCGATCTCGGGCCTTCGAGGCGAGGTCATGAGCGAGCGCGTGCGGATAGCGGAGCGCCTCCACCTCGACGCCTCGGCGATCCTCGTCGAGCACGACGCCAATCCCGACGAATACCTCGCGCGTGCATCGGAAAAGCTCGACGCGAGCGTCGAGAGCCTCGGTAGCGGAGAACTCGAAGAAGCCGCGTCCCTCGTGGCCGATGCGACGAGAGAAACGCAAGCAGCTCGCGAGATTCTCGACGACACTCGAGCCGCACTCGCGCGTTTCGGCGAGCGATCGAACGAACTGAGCTCGCGAGTCGGATCGATCGTGGAGCAATCGATCCCCGAAACGGAGCCGCTCGTCGAGTCACTCGCTCTCTACGCGGACAGCGCACTCCAGCGCCATCATCTCGAAGGCGAGGTACCCGAGGGACGAACGTCGATCCGTTCGAACGTCACCGAGGCCAAGGAGCACGTAAGAGCTGCGAGGCGATGCCTCGAGTCGGCCTCGTCGCTGCACCGCTCTGGGGGCATCCTGCAAGGCGACCACGAGCTGAATCGAGCGGAGTCGTTCCTCAAACTCGCGCTCCTCCGCTTGCAAGAACTCACCGAGCGTCGAGCACTGCTGACGCGGACCGAAGAGGACAACGAGCGTGCGGTGCGCGTTCTCGACGACCTCGCTCGCGATGTCACTCGATCGAGGACGGGCCGCGAGGTGACGCTGGCTACGGGAAGCAAGATCGACGAAGCGGCACGCGCATTTGCTGCGATTGCGGATCTCCCATCCACGGGCCGCGATCCGTTCGCTCGCTCGAGTCGGATCGACGAAGCAAGGGCGCTTCTCCATGCCGCGCGCAGCGGCATCGACGCGGATCGTGCGATGCGCGCAGAAGCTGCCCGGAGTCTGGATCTCGCGCGCGAAATGTCGAGTCAGGCGAGAACGCGCTCCGAAGACGCACGCCGGGACCACATCCCCGACAGTGATCGGATCCTCGAGGCAGCACGTCGAATTCCCGAGATCGACCAGCGACTCGACGGCTTCGCGCGAGAACTCGACGAACCTCACCGGGATTGGGTCGAGCTCGATGCGCGAATCGACGCGATGCATGCGCAGGCGTTCGACATCAAGTCGACACTCGATCGCGAGATCGAAGCCGGACGAGTCGCGCTTCGCGACATCGAACGAGCGGGAGAGGCGGTGCGCGAAGCGGCGTCGTACACGGATTCGTCCTTCGGCATTCGACTGCCCGGCAGTCCCGGACGCGCTGCGCACGTGAGGGCGAAGGAACTCCTCGAACGCGGACGCTACGAGGAGGCATCCCGAATGGCCTCTTCTGCCGTGCAAGAAGCTCGCGACGCGATCGCGATGGCCGAACGCACGCGGCGCTCGTTCCCGTCGAGTCGCGGCGGAGGCTTCGGATTGCCGAGCGGCGGTCGCATCGGTGGCATCGACGTCGGCAACCTCGTGCGCGACATCTTCCAGCAAGCGACGATCGAGTGGTCGGGCCATCGTCGCTATCAGGGACCGGTCGGTGTTCCACGCATTCCGGATGCTGGGCGCCGAAGCCCATCGACGTCGTCCCAGCCGAGCTCGACGTCGCGACCGCAGTCGGCACCCGAACCGACCGTGCGCGACTCGCCGAAACGCGAAGACGATTCGGGTTTCGGGCCCAGCTTCGATTGGTAACGACGGGTCTTACCGACCGTTCCGCTCGAGTTCGAGCAGACGCTGTTTGCGCCACAGTCCGCCACCGTAGCCCGTGAGCTTGCCATCGCTCCCGATGACGCGATGACAGGGAATCAGGATCGCGATGCGGTTCCGACCATTGGCTCGCCCGACAGCTCGACTGGCGCCTGCCTTGCCGATCGCACGTGCAAGATCGGCATAGCTTCTCGTTTCGGCATACGGGATCGCCTGCAACTCGGTCCAGACCTCGGCCTCGAACGGTGTCGCCACGGGCGCCAGCGGTACATCGAACTGCTGCCTTGTTCCCGCATGGTATTGCTCGAGCTCACTTCGAAGTTGATCGAGAAGTTCATGGCTCCCGGGCACGATCGACGTGCGGTAGTGCTTTCGAATCTCGTCGAGTTCGGTCTCGAGTGCACGTCGATCGAGGAACTCACACATCACGATTCCGCGCGGAGCATCCTCCCCTGTCGCCGCGATCGCGAGCATTGCGCCTAGCGGCGTCGAGATGCGTTCGGCAACGAGGTGTCCGCGCCTGGTCGCGCGCGTCGGCGGATCACCGAACAACTTGGACCATGCCTCGCGAAACCCGCTCTCGGACTCGAACCCGGCATCGAACGCCACGGACGAAATCGACTCACCATCCCGCAATGCAGTCATCGCTCTCCCCAAGCGCATCGCGCGCTGATACCCATGAAAACTCACACCATGCCGAGCCTGATACCAGCGCCGCGCCCGAGCGGGCTCGATTTCGAGACGTCGAAGATCTTCGTCACGAAGTCGTCGCATCGGATCGCGTCGCAGCTCGCCCTCGAGTCGTTTGACCCACTCGGGCTCGTCGTCGATCGACGACGGACGACAGCGCTTGCACGGACGATAGCCGAGACGCTCGGCGTCGACCGGCGTAGCGACGAACTCGACGTTCTCGCGCTTCGGCAGTCGCGCGGGACACGTGATCTTGCAGTAGATCCCGGTGGTCTTGACGCAAACGTGAAACACGCCCACGTAGCTCGCATCCCGACCCGAGAACGCACGCCACATCTCGTCAGCTTCGGGAAGTCGGGCGCGGGACAGGGCCGATTCACTGATCTTCGATGTTCGACCGGAACTCATGCGTAGAGTGTCCCCGTGGCGCGCCGCGTCCTCCACCGGAGAATCGACATCGATGTCGAGAGCCTGGGCTATCCGCGAGTTGATTCACGAACATGATTCTGTCCATCCCGCCCGCCGTCCTCCCGGCTCTGTCCCTCTCCCTCGCGCTGCTTCCGTTCCAGGGAGGAGACCCGAAGACCCAGAAGACGACATCGGTCGAAACCGCACTCCGAAAGGCATTCGACGAGCTCCACGCGCGCAGTGATTTCCCCGGTGCGACGCTCGCCGTCATCTTGCCGAACGGTCGCGAGATCACGATCGCGGTCGGAAAGTCGTCGCTCGAGCCCGCGGAGGACATGCGCCCCACGCACCTGATGCCTTGGGGTAGCGTAGGGAAGACGTTCGTCGCCGCGATGGCGCTCGACTCGATCGCACAGGGAAAGCTGCAGCTCGAGGACCGTGTCGCGACGCATCTGGGTGACGCAGGCGAGTCGGACTGGTTCGCACGGCTGCCGAACCACGACGCGATCACGATTGCCGACCTACTACGGCATACGTCGGGTCTGCCGCGCTACGTCTTCGCGCGAGCATTCTGGAACGAGCTACGCGCGGATCCATCGAAGACGTGGTCGCCTCGTGAACTCCTCCGATACGTCTTCGACTCGAAGCCGTTGTTCGAGGCGGGGACGAACTTCGCGTATTCCGACACCAACTACATCCTCCTCGGGATCGTTCTGGAGCAGGTCACGAAGACGAGGGTCTACGACTGGGTTCTCGAGAACCTCGTGAGGCCGAACGACCTTCAACACACCGAACCGATGACGTCACGAAAGTTGAAGGACGTTGCCCAAGGCCATGTTGGCGTGACCAAACCACTCGTCGGATCACCGCTCGCGATCGGCGACGATGGGCTGTTCGTGATCAACCCACAGTTCGAGTGGTGTGGTGGCGGATGGTACGGTTCTGCCCTCGATCTCGCACGGTGGGGACGACTTCTCTGGTCCGGCCAGGTGCTTCGTCATCCGTATCTGCAATCCGTGACGAACGGCGTCGATGCAGCACGAGCATTCGGCCAAGGATCGCAGTACGGCGTTGGCGCCATTCTGCGACGAGACGGAAAGCTACGCTCCATCGGGCACGATGGTGTGTTCCCCGGGTACTCGGCAGCCGTCGACTGGTTTCCTGACGTTGGCATCGCCGCGGCGCTCCTCGTCAACGAAGACGGAGCGCGCGAGACCGGGATCGATGGTCATGAGGCGCTCGTCGCTCTCGTGAAAACCGCGGTCGCTGCGTTCGAAGCCGACGACGATGCCGATGTGGCAATCGAGCGACTGCGCGATGCACTCTCGATCCATCAACGCACGTTGACGATCGACACGCACAAGGACATCTCGCCTCTGCTCGCCAAGGAGCCACCGCAAGACCAGGAGCAACACTGGAAGTTCCGGCGTTCCTTCGACCCGACGATTCGAGGTACGTGCCAAGTCGATTTCCCGAAGATGCGCCAAGGTGGCCTCGACTGCGCGTTCTTCATCGTCTACGTCGGGCAAGGACCGTTGACGGACAACGGCTTTCATCGCGCCAAGAGCACCGCGTTGGACAAGTTCGAAGCGATCCATCGCATGGCCCTTCGCTTCCCGGACCAAGTCGAACTCGCTCTACGCGCCGAGGACGTCGAACGCATCGCAGCGCGCGGAAAGTTGGTGGCGTGCATCGGCATCGAAAACGGATATCCGATGGGCAACGACCTCGGGCTCATCGAAGAGTTCTACCGGCGCGGCGCGCGCTACATGGGAATCACGCACAACAAACACAACCAACTCGGCGACTCGCACACACCCGAGGAACCACTCAACGGCGGACTCACCGAGCTCGGCCGTAGCGCGGTCTCCGAGATGAACCGACTCGGCATCATGGTCGATGTCTCTCACACGTCGAAGCAGACAATGCTCGACGCAGTGCGGCACTCGAAAGCGCCCGTACTCGCATCGCATTCCGCGGTTCACGCAATCTATGCGCACGGTCGCAATCTCGACGACGAACAATTGCGCGCACTCGCCGCTTCCGGCGGTGTCGTGCAGGTCGTGGCATTCGCGAGCTATCTGGACGACCCGAAGCGTCCGGGCAAACCGCGCGCGAGTGTCGTCGATCTGTGCGACCACATCGACCATGCGGTTCGTCTGATCGGCATCGACCACGTGGCGATCAGCTCGGACTTCGATGGCGGCGGCGGCATTCTCGGTTGGAACTCTGCAGCGGAGACCTTCGAGGTCACCCACGAGCTCGTGCGCCGCGGCTACTCCGAGTCGGACATCGCGAAGTTGTGGTCCCAGAACACATTGCGCGTCTGGAAAGCCGTCGAAGAGATCGCACGGCGTCATTGAGCACTGCTACTTGGCGGCATGGCACGCCGTGCGAGCAGCACGACGACGAGCGCGATGACGCTCGTCAGGGTTCCCGTGATGACGAATACGAGCGCGAGTCCGATCCATGAGCACAGAGCACCGCCGACCATCGCACCGAGCGACACGGCGAGTGCTTTCGCCGAAAACGTGACCGCCATCGCAGCACCGCGGTTCTCGGGTTGCGTCTCCGTCGCGGCGAGACCGAACCCAGCGGTATTCGATCCCGCAGCCGCCCCGCCGAGGAACACGCGTGCAACGACCAAGAGCGCGAACGCCGGAACGGCAGCGTGCAAGCCCAGGATCAACCCACTGACCACGGCACTCGACCACAAGACTCGCCATGCGCCGACTCGATCCGTGAGTTGTCCCCAGAGCGGCGTCGCGACGAGCGTGGCGATCGAGAGGACGGTGAACAAAGACGCCGCCATTGCCTTGGCAGCTTCGGGATCGTCCGAGCCCGTGACGTCACGCACGAACAATTCCATCTGCGGCGTCGTCGCGCCCAGGCCGAACTGAACGGCAACGAGCACGAGGAGCGCGCGCCCGAGCACGGGCATCCTCAGGATGCGCACGAAATCCCCATACACACCGCGTAGGACGATGCCGGGCGACCAACGTTCGTAACTCGAGAGAAGGCTCGCATCCTCGGTCGCGAAAAACATCACGAGGAACGCCGACACGGCGGCACTCGCGGCAACGACGACGAAGACGACCCGCATGCCGTAAGCAGGTCCCAGGGCAGCTCCGAGCAGCGGCCCGAAGACGCTTCCGGCAGCCAATGCAGCTTGTAGGTTCCCGGCAACGCGACCTTGACGCGCACGCGGAACCGACACCGATACGAGCGTGATGCTGGGAGGTATGAACCCGGAGAACACTCCTTGGCACAGCCGCATCACGAAGAGCTGCATCGGTGTCGTCACGAACGCCATCGCACCGACGAAGATCGTGATGGCGAACAGCGCCCGCACGATCATCAACTTGTGACCCAACCGATCGCTCAGCGAACCCCAGATCGGCCCCATGACTGCAGCGGCGAACGGAGCTGCGCCGAAGCACAGCCCCGACCACCACTCGACCGCTTCGCGGTTCGCGAGTCCGAGCTCCTCGAGGAAACTCGGAAAGAACGGCAAGAAGCTCATCATCGCGACCGCAGTCACGAGATTGGAGATGAAGACGACGAAGTACGTTCGCTTCCACGCAGGCATTGGCACGAGCGTAGTGGTACGTACGCGAATCCGCCCACGACTTCGTGACACTTATCGAATTGGACCGACGCGGCGCGCGGCATCACGCGCTTTCGTGCCGCGCTTCCCGCGAAGCACTCCGAGGCAGCCGACGAGGATGAGTGCGAGTCCGGCGATCGTGGTCTTCCCGACGGGTTCGCCGCGCACGAGCGAACCGAGACAGAGGGCGATCGCGGGAGTGACGAAGGCGATCAAACTCATCTTGTAGGCGGGGACCCAACGCAACAGCCAGAAGTAGAGTTGGAACGTGAGCACGGTTCCAGCAAGCGAGAGGTAGAGCACCGATCCGATCGCGGTGGACGAGGTGACGATGGTGTTGTCCCGTTCGGTGAACCACGCGAATGCCGACAGGAGAACGGCACCGAGAATCAGCCCGTCCCGGTTGAGGTAGGTCGCGGAGATTCCGGGCCCGGCTCGCTTGATCGCCACGGTGCCGATCGTGCAGACGAGAGGCGAGAGCAGGAGGATGGCTCCTGCGCGCGCTGCATCTTTGCCAATCGCGGCGAGATCGGTCTCGAACAGCAACACGACACCCAGGAAGCCGACGCAGAGCGCGAGCGCTTGCGCGAGTCGCAGGCGCTCACCCGTCAAGAACACATGCCCGACGAGCCCCATCATGAGCGGAAAGACTGCCCACAGGACACTCACGAGTCCCGACGGCAAAACCGTCTCCGACCAATAGACGATGCCGTACGACAGCGCGAAGTTGAACGTGCCTTGTTGCACGACGACGGCAAGAGGCGGACGCACGCCGCCTTCTCGACGGGCGAGGAAGGGCGCGAGCACGAGGAGTGCACCTGCCGCAACGACGAAGCGTGCCGCCGCGCTCGTGAACGGCGGCAGTTCGTCGAGTCCTTCTTTGATGACGACCCACGTACTGCCCCAAATCACGCACAAGAGCGCGTAACACGACAGGATGCGGGCACGTGACGGCGAGGACATGGCGCGGAACGGTATCACCTCGGCGAAAAAAGTCCGCACCGCGCTTACACGCAGAACCGTTTGCAACATCACGATCCAGCCGTTGACACACGAGTCGATCCACCGCCAGAGCACGATCCGGGTAGGATCCGCAAGCACGTCGAACCTCGAGGAAGCATGCGCCCGATCCCCATCCTGTTGATTTCATTTCTGTTCGGCGTTGCCACGCCGGGAATCCTCGTCGCCCAAACAGCAGCGACGTCGGACTACGGGCAGTCCTCTGCGACCGGAGGTCACTTGCCGTTCTTGCCGCTCGCGCCGTTCGCGAACAGCTTCGATTCGACGAGCGGCTCATCGCGCGGATTTTGGTTTCGCTCGCCGACATCCTGCGTCATCACGGGCCTCAGTGTCGAGAACGAGGCCAATCGTTCGCGGCAGAGCGCAGCGCTGTTCGTCTTCGGATCCGCGCCGCCCGTGTATCCGGCGTTTCACTACACGACGGCGAGCGAAGTGCGCGCATTCGTGCTGGATGCCGCCGCGAACACGGTCCAGAGCTTCGCACCCGTCGTCGTGCGTGCGGGCGACTACGTCGCGGTGCTCGGAGGAACCGGCGATGGCGTCTCGTCGACGCTCACGACTTCGTATTCACTCGGAGTGATGAGATCGAACGTGCTGGGCTTCAATGTCGTTGCACGACGGATCCTCACGCAGAACATTCTGCGCGACAACATCGCAAAGGGAGCGGGGCTAGGCGTCGCGACCGAAGGCGTCGGCGACGGTCCGTGTGGGCGTGTTCGGCTGTACGTGAGCGGTCAAGACGCGTACGGCCCAGCTCCGCACCTCGTGGCAGCGACTGCGCCCGCACTCGGAGGAACCGCGAAACTCGATCTCCACTCGGGGATCGCGTCGCCGCAGATCGGGCTCCTCCTCATGGCAGGAGGCAGGCTCCCGGGCATCCCGACGCCCTACGGCAACCTCAACATCACCCTGCCGTTCTTCATCACGCTACCGGTTCCTCTCGGCAACGGCAGCGCGAGCATCCCGATACCGAACGACGACAAACTCGCCGGCGTCATCGTGGACTGGCAAGGAGTCGTTCTCGATTTCGCCACGCCTCTGCACGGTATGTCCAACGGCATCGAGTGGCGACTCGGCAAGTAGGAAGCCCTGCGGTGCCGTCGATCAGCGACAGCCACCGCCGCGCCAGAACCGCCCCCAGCGGCGTGGCCTGCAAGGACTCCAACAATCGGCGACGATGCAGCCAGTCAGTGGGAAAACGGCGAACGCTGCGATGGCGAGCATCAGAAGGCGCCTCGTGCGCCCCTTGGGCATGCGGATTCTCATGACTAGCGTACACGCAAGGAGCGGGCCAACGTTGCTTCTGCGCGTAACGCCCTGCTCACAACGACGATAGACACGCCCGAGGCCCCAAGGGGTTGTCCCCCTCAGAGGTCAGCATGCCCCGCTCGCGACGCGGAACTCCACGTCCGCGGCACCGTGGCGGCGTCTACTCGGCGTAGTCCTCGAGCGGCGGGCAGATGCAGACGAGATTGCGGTCGCCGTAGACGTTGTCGACGCGGGACACGGACGGCCAATACTTGCCGTCCTTCAAGGACGCGACGGGGAACGCCGCTTTGTGGCGACTGTAGGGTCGATCCCACGTATCGCTCGAGACGACTTCGGCCGTGTGCGGTGCGCGCTTCAAGACGTTGTCCGTTGCATCGGCCTTGCCAGCTTCGATTTCGCGGATCTCGTTACGGATCGCGATCATCGCGTCGCAGAAGCGATCGAGCTCCTGCTTCGACTCGCTTTCTGTCGGCTCCACCATCAGCGTGCCGGACACCGGCCAAGACATCGTCGGCGCGTGGAAGCCGTAGTCGATCAAGCGCTTCGCGATGTCGTCGACCGTGATATGCGCCTTGTCGAAGTGTCGTGTATCCAAGATGCACTCGTGAGCAACCCAGCCATCCTTGCTCTTGTAGAGCACCGGGTAGTGATCCTCGAGGCGCTTCGCGATGTAGTTCGCGTTGAGGATCGCGACCGCAGTGGCTTCGTACAACCCGACGCCGCCCATCATCCGAATGTAGGCGTAGCTGATCGGTAGGATCGAAGGGCTTCCCCAAGGTGCGGCGGATACGGCGCCGATAGCCTTGTCTCCCCCCGTCTCGACGAGCGGATGACCCGGCAAAAAGGGCAGCAACTGCTCGGCGACACAGATCGGCCCCATGCCGGGACCTCCACCACCGTGAGGAATGCAGAACGTCTTGTGCAGATTGAGGTGGCAAACGTCGGCACCGAGGTCGCCTGGCCTACAAACACCGACGAGTGCGTTCATGTTCGCCCCATCGAGGTAGACCTGACCCCCGTGCTCGTGGACGATCGCACATGCCTTGCGAATGGTCTCTTCGAACACTCCGTGCGTCGACGGGTACGTGACCATCAACGCGGCGAGTTCCTTACCCGCGGCTGCGCACTTGGCCTGCAAGTCGTCGAGATCGATGTTGCCGTCATCGTCGCACTTGACGACGGAGACTTTCATCCCGGCGAGCGTCGCACTCGCCGGATTGGTGCCGTGCGCAGAGCTGGGGATCACGCAGATCTTCCGCTGGGTGTCACCGCGTGCGTGGTGATACGCGCGAATGACGAGCAATCCCGCATACTCGCCCTGCGAGCCGGCATTGGGCTGCAACGAGCAGCCCGCGAACCCCGTGAGCTGTGACAACCAGTCTTCGAGACGCGCATGGAGCTTTGCGTACCCCTTCGCCTGCTCGGGCGGAACGAAGGGATGCAAGTGTGCGAACCCGGGCCACGAGATCGGAATCATCTCGGTCGTCGCGTTGAGCTTCATCGTGCACGAACCGAGCGGAATCATCGCCGACGTGAGCGACAGGTCCTTGTTCTCGAGGCGCTTGAGGTAGCGCAGCATCTCCGTCTCCGATCGATAGCGATGGAAGACCTCGTGAGTCAGGAACTCGTCGTCGCGCTTCGTTCCAGCCGAGTACTCGGGGACACTCGCGGCCAGCTTCTCGACGTCGAGTTCCATCGCAGCGCCACCGAAGCACTCGAAGATGTCGCGCACGTCACCCGTATCGACGGTTTCGTCGAGGCTGACTCCGATCGCATCGCCCGAACTGTTTCGCAGATTGATCCCGGCATCGAGCGCGCATGCGTGGATCTCCGCCGGGGTGCGAGGACCACCGCGCACCGTCAGCGTGTCGAAGTAGGTGCCGTTGGAGACCTCGTAGCCGAGTTGCTCGAGCCCGACGGCGAGCGCGTGCGTCAGACCGCGTACGCGCTTGGCGATCGCGGTGAGTCCTTCGGGGCCGTGGTAGACGGCATACATCGAAGCCACGACCGCAAGCAGCACTTGGGCCGTGCAGATGTTGGATGTCGCCTTGTCGCGGCGGATGTGCTGTTCGCGAGTCTGCAGTGCGAGACGTAGCGCAGGCTTTCCCATCGCGTCGACGGAGACACCCACGATTCGGCCAGGTAGCTGGCGTTTGTACTCATCCTTGCCGGCGAGGAACGCGGCGTGCGGACCACCGAAGCCGAGCGGGACACCGAAGCGTTGGGACGACCCGATCACGATGTCCGCGCCACAAGACCCCGGACTCTTCACGAGTGTCAACGCGAGCAGATCCGTGGCAACGATCGCGAGCGCGCCGGCATCGTGGATCCGCGCGCACAGCGGAGTGAGGTTCGGGATGTCGCCATCGCTTCCCGGATAGGAGACGAGCACGCCGAAGACACCCGTCAGATCGGCATCGGACACGTTGCCGACGACGACTTCGATATCGAGCGGCTCGGCGCGAGTCTGGATGACGGCAATCGTTTGTGGATGCGTGTTGGCATCCACGAAGAACCGATTCGACTGCGTCTTGAGCACTCGGTGCGCGAGGGTCATCGCTTCGGCTGCCGCCGTGCCTTCGTCGAGAAGCGAACTGTTCGCGACCTCCATGCCCGTCAAGTCCAGGACCATCGTCTGGAAGTTGAGGAGCGCTTCGAGACGGCCTTGGGAGATCTCTGCCTGGTACGCGGTGTACTGCGTGTACCAGCCGGGGTTCTCGAGCACGTTCCGCAAGATCACCGTCGGCGTGATGGAGTCGTAGTAACCGAGCCCGATGTACGAGCGAGCGACGACATTCTCGTCCGCGAGTTCTCTGAGCTCTTCGAGGCAGCTCTGTTCGCCCTTGGGTTGCAGGTCGAAACTCCCGTTCCAGCGAATCGATGACGGAACGACCCGCTCCAGGAGTTGATCGATCGACGCGACCCCGAGCAAGCCGAGCATCGACGCATACTCGTGTCGCCGCGGACCGAGGTGGCGGGGAGCGAAGTCGTCGGAAGAAGTCGTCGTCGTTTGCGTGGAGAGTGTCGAATCGATAGCCATGCGATCCTCGAAGAAAGCCTGCGTACGGCCGCCGTCAGATGAGGCCTTGGAATGAGAAGGGATAGCTGGTCCAGGTCCGCAGCTCAAAGCAGCAGCGCGACATCAGACCGCGGAACGGCGCGGCGCGCCACGGTCCCGCCCGTGGAAGGCGCTACAAATGCAATCAACGCCTCGGTGTCACCGCACGAGGCGATACGATCGCAGTCTGCGCAGCACCGAACTACCAGCGAGTCCAGCCCCGATGACGATCCGCGAACTCTCCCGCTTTGCTCCCGGCTCCGCCCTCGCCGAAACCCTCCGCGGACTCTGCCTCCAAGGCTTCCGCGGCGCTTCGGCTGCCCCGAAGGCGAAGTCACAACCCGCCTGGCATCCCATCAAAGAACGCGGCACGACGCTCTGGCTCGACACCGGAGACATTGGCGCCGCGGAGCGACTGTGGTGCGAGGAGTTCGATGCACTCACGACGAACAACACGCTGCTAAACAAAGAGGTCCAGAAGGGCATCTACGACGAGTTCGTCCCCGTTGCGGCCAAGGAGATTCGAGGCGTCGAGGCTGGCATTTCCGATCACGACCTCGTGCTCGAACTCGCGTTCTGCCTCAACGCCCGTCATGGACTCGAGCTCGTCCAGACGTTCGGCGCTCACGTCTCGGTAGAACTCCACACGGACCTCGCCCACGACATCGAAGCGAGCGTCGCCTACGGCCGACGATACGCCGCGATTTGTCCCGACAAGTTCATCGTCAAGGTGCCGCTGACTGCGAGCGGCATCATCGCTGCGCGGCGTCTTGCCGACGACGGCATCCCGGTCAACTTCACGCTCGGATTCTCGGCGCGCCAGAATCTACTCGTGGCTCTGCTCGCCAAACCGGAGTGGTGCAACGTCTTCATGGGGCGCATCAACGCCTTCCTCGCCGACAACGGCTATGGAAGCGGGGAGAACGCCGGCGAACGTGCGACACAAGCGAGCCAGCACGTGTGCACCGAAATGCGCAAAGCAGGGCGTAGCCCGACCAAGCAGATCGGTGCTTCGATGCGTTCGTTCGCACAGGTGCCGGCTCTCGCAGGGCTCGACGTGTACACGATGCCAGTCGCCGTGGCCGAAGGTTGGCTCCAGAACGCGAGCGATGTCGGCGCCGGCCTCGATCAGGACTTCGCCGTCGAGTGGGCACCGGGCGTCGATGCCGAGGGCGATGGACTCGACGTGTTCTGGGACGTTTCCGACTACGACCAACGGGCGATCGAAGCGGCGGCGAGTTTGGATGTCGCGAATCTCGATGCAACGAGCCTGCGCGCCATCCTCGCCGAACACGGAGCCCCGTCCTTCTTCCCCGAACTCGATGCTAATGACGAAGAGCGCGTGAAGAGCGATGGCAAAATCCCCGTGAAGGACGCCTGGCTCACCGGCGTTCGCGAAGGGCGCCTCGCGTGGGACACGATGTTGACGCTTGCGGGACTCGCGAGTTTCTCCGTCGATCAAGCGGCGCTCGACGCCCGCATTCGCGCACAGCTGTCATAGCAACGCATTGGAATGCTGTAAGCACTCCGTGCGATACCAACGGAGTCGCGCGCGCGTCTATACACAGTCGCGTTGACGCGCACGGCGCGTTCCTGTGGGCATCGATCGCCACCGTTCAGTGGTGCGCGAACACGTGCCGATAGCAGCCTGCATGACCATGCAGAAGTTGCTGATCGTTTCGAGCCTCTTGTTGAGTGCATGCGCGAACACTTCGTTCCAAGCACTCGAAGCGTACGAACGCAGTGACTACGTCGTCGCGTACCCGGAGTTCAAACGACTCGCCGTGCGCGGAGATGCCGACGCACAGTTCTTCGTCGGGCTCATGCACGACGAAGGCAATGGCGTTGATGAAGACAAGGTCAAAGCTTCCCATTGGTACGAACTCGCTGCCGAGCAGGATCACCCTGCCGCATGCAACAACCTCGGACTCCTCTACTTTCGCGGTGAAGGAGTTCCCAAGGACACGGATCGAGCGATCGAGTTCTACGAACGCGCCGCGGAACACGACTTCGCACCCGCACTCACGAACCTCGGTGTCGTGCATCTCTTCGGGCACGAAGAAGATGGCGAAGTGCGTGGGCGCGACATTCGTGCCGCCAAGCGCTTGCTCGAGCGCGCGGCCGACCTCGGAGAAGCCAAGGCACTGCGGATCCTCGGCTTCATGCACCGGCGCGGCTTGGGCACCGCGAAGAACGACGAAGCTTCTCGCGGCTACTACGAAAGAGCTGCAGCACTCGGCGACGAGACCGCGCACTACTATCTCGCGACACTCCTGCTAGGGCTCGAGTCCAACGCACGAGGATCGAGCACGGTCGCCACATCCGTTTCGGACGCAGAACGCGGAGTCATGCACATGCGTGCGGCTGCGGGTAGCGGGCTCGCCGCAGCCCAGTACGGCATGGGGATGATCTACCTGCGCGGCATCGGCGTCGCCGAGGACCAAGTCGCTGCGCGCGACTGGTTGCAGCGCGCCGCCGATCAAGGGCTCGTCGAAGCCGAAGGAAAGCTACGCACGATGGCGGTAGCCAAACCGACGAGTCCTGCTCGGTAGGCCGAGCAAGCGGCTCACGTCTTCTGAGCTTGCGTGCGCGCGAGTCGCTCGAAGTCCTTGAGCAACTGCTCGACGCTTTCCCGCTTGTCGATCTGCTGTGCGGCTCGCAAGAGTTGAGCACCCTCGGCGAAGCGCTTCTCGCGACCGAGCACTTCGGCATGACGAATCTTCGCATCGGCGGCGAACTCCGGGATGCCCTCCGCTCGCTCGAAGTAGTCGATCGCCTTCTGAGGCTCCTCGCGGGCGTAGTGCCTGCCGAGCAGGATCAGCGCTTTGCCATCGAGCGGATCGAGCGTGATGAGCTCTTCGAGGATCTTCGCGTGTTCGTCGCCGCCATTCCCGGAGGCCAACGCGAGGCTCGCGCGCACGCGGAGGACTTGTTGTTTCTCCGTCTTGTCGAGTGAATCCCCTCGCGTTTCTTCGACACCGCGAAGCAGCATGCGGACATCGTCCAGCGCTTCGGCGCCGACCATGAAACGTGCGACGTTCATCGCGCTCGAGATCGAACCGCGGCGGTCTTTCTCGAACGCGCGAACGAATGCCTTGGCGGACAGGTTGAAGAGCTCTTGCTTGGCATAGATCGCACCGAGCAGATTGAGCGTCTCCGCGTTCGCACCGCCGAGTCGATCCACGACTTCGAAGTTCTCGCTCGCACGCTCGAAGTTCTCGACATTGGCATAGGCTCGCCCTTGCGCCAGCCACAGCTCCGTCGAGTCCGGATGCTCGCGAATGAGCTGTTCGAGCAGTGCGATCGCGTCCTGATAGCGCTCTTGTGCGAAGAAGCTCTCCGCCAAACCCTGCTTCCAACGCCCATTCTCGGGATCCAGCGCCATCGCCATGCGGAATGCGCTCTCTGCAGACAGCGGGCGCTCCTTCTTGAAGTGTGCAATGCCGAGGATCCCCCACAGGATCCCGTCGCCACCACCGAGTGCGATCACGCGCGAAGCGGCCTTGACGGCATTGTCGAACTCGTTGGCTTGGATCGCTGCGTCGGCCATGGCGGTCCAGGCGCGGCGAAACCGCGGGAACTTGTCACACGCCGCCTGATAGATCGGAACGGCTTCGGCGTGCTTGCCCTGCTGTCCGAGGAGGTGCGCGAGCATGAAGTCGACCGAAGCGCTGCAATCGGGCATGCGGAGGCTTCGGGCTACACGTTCGGCGCCTTCGAAATCCGGAGGTGTCTTGCCGATCAGATCGAGCACTTCGACGAGCTTCTTGCGTTCTTCCTCGGGGATCGTCGGCTCGACGTCCGTCTCGGCACCCCAACTGTCGAGAACTCGCTGGCGGAACGCCGGACTCGCGAAGACCGCACGCTCCGACGGCGTCAAGAAATCGTCCTGCCGTGTCGCAGGCACGGGGTTCGAACTCGGTGCTGACTCGACTCGCGTCGCTGACGGCGTCATCGCGAGTGCGGGTGTGACCGACACCGCTTCGGCGGCACTCGGTTGCACCGCCACTTCGCGTTGCGTCGTACAACTCACGATCGTCGACAAGGCAATCGCCGGAATCACGGAGATACGCATGCTGGACCTACTCATTTCTTCTTGAACGACATCGGGAGCTTCATTCGCGAACGAACGGGCTTTCCCTTCTTCTTGCCTGGTTCGAATTTCCATCGGCGAATCGCTTCGAGAGCGGGTCGCGAGAAACAATCGTGCGATGCGCTTTGCACGCGTGGTCGCTGCACGTTGCCGTTCTCGTCGACTTCGAACAGCAGGATGACCTCGCCCGGCAACTGTCGACGCATCGCATTGTCCATGCGTGCTTCGACCTTGCGCGTCGCTCGCGGTTTCTGATCGAGATCGGCGAACGCGATCGAATCGTCTTCACCGCCCGCTGCGCCGACGAGTGCGTCGATCTTGATGCCGAACCCACCGTCTGCCCAGCCGCTTCCCATGCTCGCACCGACCGCGATTTCGAGCTGCGACAGATCGAGCGCTTCGACCTCTTGTGGCGTTTCTTGTGTCTCTTCGGGTTCGGGCTCTTTCTCCGGCTCCGGCTCGGGCTCTTCCGCGTCCTCTTGCTGGAACGACACATCCATCTTTCGAATCTCGCGATCGGGCTCCGGAATCTTGGTGATCGCTTGAATCACCGGCAGCACGAAGAACAGCAGGAGCGTCAGACCGAACGAGAACACGATCACGGTCAATCCGTGACTCAATCGCCCGAGCCAAGTCGACTTCTTCGAAACGAGCACCGGTCACCCCTTGCCGAGCATCGTCGACGAATAGACCTTTTCGGCACCCGCGAGTTTGGCCTCGTCGATCACTCGGATGAGGATTCCGGACTTGGAGGCCTTGTCGGCTTGGATGATCACGGGGATCCCGCGCTCTTGCTGCACGAGTCGCGACACGGTCTGCCGCACACCCTCGATTCCGATGCTACGACCGCCATAGACCACGTCGCCGGCCTCGGTGATGGCGATGAGAATGCTGTTCTTCTCGAGTTGACTCGACGAGGCGGCCTGCGGCTTGTCGACCTCGACGCCTGTCTCCTCGACGAACACCGTCGTCACGATGAAGAAGATGAGCAGGATGAACACGCAGTCGATCAGTGGCGACATGTCGATCCCGACATCCGCGTCATCCGCCGTGCTCTCGCTGAATCGTCCCATGGTTGCTTGCTCCCGAATGTCAAGAAACAGCACGTTGAAGCAGCGCAGCGATCTCGTTCTTCGCTGCGGTCTCGACCGCGCGTTGTTCGTCGGCGGACTTTCGACGATGCAGCACTTGGGCGCAGACCGTCTCCAAGTGCGCGAGGAAGGCTCTGTAGTGTTCGAAGTTCCGACTCAAGTAGTACTGGAAGTAGAGTCCCGGTAACGCGACGACGAGGCCTGTCTCCGTCGTCACGAGAGCTTCACTGATGCCGGACGCGATCATGGCCATCGTCTTGTCGCCGCCGGAGCCGGTCGCCAACGCATCGAACGTCGTCAACATTCCGGTCACCGTGCCGAGCAGCCCGACGAGCGGCGCGGCACTGACGCAGATCTTCATGATCTTGAGGTCACGTTCGAACGGTGCAGCCTCCGTCTGTCGCAACTGCGCGAAGAAGAACGACGTCTCCTTGATCGTCTTTCCTCCGGTCACGAAATCGAGGATGTCGCCGATACGCCCTGACCGTCCACGGGGTCGCTCGATCCACGTCCGCCATTGGTCTTCGGGCACGTCGCTGTAGCCGAGCGCGCGAAGCCGGAGCCACGTGTGCACACCGATGCCGAGCATCGCGAACGCGATCACCGCGATCGCCCACATTGCCCAGCCGCCACTGATCCAAATGGCTTCCGCCTCGGACCAGAGACGACGGAACCATGCGAAGACCGCGTCCATCACGAACCGACCGACTTGCGCGAGATGCGGGAGACTTCGTCGCGCTTCGCTCCCGACAACGGGCCGAGCATCTCGCCCAGGATCTCTTGCACTTGCTCACGCACGAGAACCGGGTCCGGTGCCGCCGCGACGTGCAATTCGTCGTCGACGTTGCTGCGCTTCTTCCTATCGGGCTCGAACGGCGACTTGCCAACCTGGTTGATGAACTCGATCGCGGTCGTCTCCATTTCGCCGCTGATGTTCTTCGCCTTTCGTGACAGGTACGCGTGGAGCAGCAAGCTCGGGATCGCGACGATCAGGCCGAACTTGGTCGTGATCAGCGCTTCGGAGATGCCGGACGAGAGTTGTCCCACGTCGCCACTCCCGAAGATCTGCAGTAGCTTGAACGTGCTGATGATCCCGGTAACGGTTCCGAGGAGCCCGAGCAGCGGCGCCGAAGCCGCGCTCAACGCGATGAAGGGCAACATGTTCTGCAGCTTCAGGCGCGTCTTGAGCACGATCTCGTACATCACTTCTTCGATCAGCTCGCGCGGCTGGCGAAGGTTGTCCACGCCTGCCGCGAGCATGCGGCCCACCGGCCCCTTCATCCCGCGGACTTGATCGACGGCCCTGGCCTCGTCGTGATTGGCAACGGCTTCGAGCAATGCCCGAACCTGTCGGCGCGACGGACGAGGAACGAGCGTCAACGAGATCCACTTCCAGATTGCAATCAGCAACGCGATTCCTGCGAGCGCGAAGATCGGGACCATGACCGCCCCGCCCTTCTGCACGTGTTCGAGGAACGTCTCTTCGGTCGCGGCAATTTTGGATGCATCGCCCAAGGTCGGATCGAGCGGGACGATGCCACCGCGGTTCGCGAAGAACTCGTTCGTGACCTTGACCAGGACCGGGTCCTTGAACCGCGCGATCGTGGGCTCCGGTGTCGCGTTGAGTCGCTCTTCGGCGATACCGACTTCGTTCCCGCTCGCAGTCCGGAACACCGCGATCGGCCCGATCAGGGCAACCGCGCCTTCCGTCAGCGCGCCGGACGAATCGATCGCGACACCTGTGAAGATCGTTCCACCGATGCCTTCGTCGAGACGGTCGATCGAAGCGGACACGACGCCGAGCTCCGCCTCGTAGATCTTGTCATTGGACAGAGTCGAGTTACCGGCAGCGACCTTCGCCTTGTTGAGGACGTCGACGTAGCGCTGCTTCTCGGTGATGTGCAATCTGTTCGCGAAGTCACGCCGGTACTCGTCGAACAGTCCCCGTAGGACCGCGGCGTCCCCCTCTTTGCGCTTGAGCTCGGTCGTCAGGTTGACGATGCGTTGGCTCTCGGTGTCGTTCTTGCGCGCGGCCTCATTGAAGGCTTCGCGTGCGAGACGAACCTTCTCCTCGAGTGCGCTCAGCTCGCTGCCGAGTCGGATCTTCTCGGGAGCGATGCTCTCACGGAGAGTTGCGAGTTCTTTCGTCCGCAGTTCGAGCTGCTCGACGAGCTTCGTCGCCGCATCGTCGAAACTCCCTTGCGCGTTCGAAACACGTGCATTCGACACGAGCATCGTGAGCACGCAAGCCACTCCGAACCAACGGCGACTCGCCTTCGGTGTCGGACACGAATCATGCAACATTGCTGTCTTCATGGTTGCCGCTCCTGCCTCACTGAATGCGCACGGGAACCGAAACGTATTCAGCGGTCTTCTTGCCCTTGGCGATATCGACGAGTTTCTTGATCGCTTCTCCGGACTCCGTCTTCGGGATCCAGGTCCACTCGCCGTTCGTCGAAGTCCCGATGCCGGCCACCGAACCCGACTCGTCGGAGTAGAACGCCTGACCGCAACCGAAGTACACGGTCGTCACGGCGACGCTTCTTCCGTCGCTCGCAACGCGGATCTCGGGTGCAGTCGTGATCTCTTCGTGGAACTTGTTGATCAACTTCAAGGCCGCAGCGACGAATGAGAAGCGAGCCGCAAGCCCCACCTTGGTCTCGACGCCCTCCTTGGGCATCGCCGCGAGGATCGATTCGATGCGTTCTCGCGCGACCAGTGGCAGTCGCTTGGAGACTGCACGTACACGCGTCTCGAGTTCGCCGATCGATTTTTCGATCACCTCGTTCCCGCTCGCGAACGATGCGACTTTCTCGCTCAACTCACCGGTCGACTTGTCCGACTCCGTGATCTTGGCCTGGATCTCGGTGGTCTGCTTCTCGAGAGTCGTTGCTTCGCCACGCAGAAGCTCCATGCGCTCCTCGATCAGCTCCTTCTTGAGCATCCAGTCACGCTTCTCGGCCGAGATCGCCCTTTCGATTTCGGTCAACTTCTCCAGCGCCGCTCGAGTCGTCGACAATTTGTCGACCGTGTTGCCTTGTACGTCTTGGCGCGCGTTCGCTCCAAGCGTGGCGATTACGCCGCACGACAGCGCCAATCCGGCGACCAGCGCGCTGAGTTTCGATCGGTGGTTCATGACAGTTCTCTCATCAGAAGCGGATTTCCCCGGTGATGCTGATCGTGTAGTCGATGCCCTTGGTGAAGGACGTTTGTGTGGCGTCGTCGCCTATGTAGTCCGACCGGTAGACCGTCTTGATCTTCGGGTTGGTCAAGTTCTTCGCCTGCATCTTGAGCGTCACGCCTTCGCTCAAGCGCTGGGTCCACGAGGCGTTGAGCGTGTCGAACTCCCGTGCATAGATGCTCGGAATGAAGTTGTTCACGGACTGCCCTGGACCGGCGATCAAGGTGTCCCCATTGACGGTGTAGAACACACCGAACTGAGCACCGAACTTGTCGAGATCGTAGGTCGCAAACAGGTTGAACAGGTACTCCGGAGCATTCGTCATGTCGCGTGTGCGCATCGGCACGTTGAGCTTGACGAGGTCCGCTTGCTCGTCGTCCGGCAGCGTCACTTCGCTGTCGATGAACGTCGCATTCAACCCGAGCGTCAGCCCATCGAGCGCGCTCAAGAAGTGTCCGATCTTGTGTCTCGTTTCGAGTTCGTATCCTTCGAGACGCCCCTCGGGATAGTTGACGGCGGTCGTGAAGTTGAACGTGCCGATTCGTTGGACGTACTCGATCGGCTTCTTGATGTCCTTGCGAAACCAGGATGCCGAGAACAGTCCCCCGTCGTACGGCCGGTAATCGAGACGCAGGTCGTAGTTTTCGACATCGCTGATCTCGAGCTCGGGATTGCCGATGAAGATCGGTCCACCGAGGAACTCCTGCTGGATGATCGGCGTGATCTCTTTGAACGTCTGACGGGCGATCGTTTCGTTGTACGACGCGCGGAACGTGATCGAACTCAATGGATCCGCACGCAGCGCGATCGAAGGCAGCTTGTTGCGCTGGTCGATCTGCACATCAGCGTCACCGGGATTCAGTACGACACCGTTGGGAGCGCCCTTGGGGAACCAACGCGCGTCCTGCTCGGCGTCGTTGATGATCCCGATCCGCGTGCGCTCGACGCGCACACCGCCGATGACGCTGACCCACGAGGTGAGGGGTAGATCGAGCATCGCGTAATACGCGTCGATGTCGATGTCGCCTTCGTAATCGACGTCTTCGGTGGACGCCGTGATCGGGTGGTCTTGATATCGGAAGATCGACGTCCAGTGCTCGCCGAACGGCCCGCTCCACGTCGAGTTGTCCGAGAAGTTGGAGAAGCTGTCCAGGTTGAACGATCGACCCACTCGGTCGCGGAACCAACCTGCCTTGATCGCCCCCTCGCTCTCCGTCCACTGCTTGAACGGCAGCTTCAGGTTGGCGATGTACTGCTCGCTCGTTTCGTCGATCTCTTTCCAGATCCGTTGCAAGTTGCCGAGCGTGAAGTTCGCACCGGGCTTGTACGGAGTCCAAACGGGCGGCACGTCGAACGTTCCGACCTTGTACCCCGGAGTCCACGCTGCCCCGAACTGACGCTTGTCGGGCTGATCGAAGCTCGAACTGCTCTTGGCATACGTCCAGTCGAATTCCGGATCGAGGAGGACCGCGTTGTCGGGAACGAGATCGAACGTGTGCTGCCCGTGGAACTGGAGCGTATCCGTATCGCGCTCGGTGTACTCCAGAGTCTCGAGCCGAATGTACGGCGCACCCGTCAGCTCGCTGCCGAAGCTACCGAAGCCCGGACTGTCCGGATCATCGGGATCGTGCCCGGGGTAGAAGTGTTCCTTCCCACGCGTGTCCTGCGCCATCGTGGCTCGATCCTGCGCGTTGTGAGTTTGCAGGAGAGCGATGCTGAGCTTGTGATTCTCCGACTCGACGCCGACCGTTGCGAGCCCGCCCCACTCCACGGATTGTGTGCCGCGAGTGACATCGAACAACCCTGTGTAGAACGCGCCGTCGGAAGCCGCGCCCTGGAACGTCCGCGGTGACAACTTGGCTCCGCGTTTTTCGACCCACAGCGAGTCGTCGACGCCGTTGTCGAAGAAGCTGCTGTCGCGCTCGTAGAAGAGCGTCGCGAATCCGCCGATGCGCACACCATCGTCCATCTCGTGCATCGCACCGATGGCCGCCCCGAGTTTTACGTCGAACGGAGCGCGTTGGCGTGTCACCCCGACGGCTCCTTTCCAGTTTTCCCCAAGACGCTCTTCTTGGATCTGCCGACGTCCATCGTCGCGACCGAAGACTGACACACCTCCACCGTCGTAGCTCAAGAACTTCGTGCGCCCGGTGACCTGCGAGTTGTAGCCAGTCTGGACGGACCAGCTCACGAAGAACGGTTTGTCCGGGATGCCCTTGAGGCGCACGTCGACGGCGCCGCCAGAGGCGTCACCCTGCTGGTCAGGCGTGAACGTCTTCTGGACCTGGATGCTGTCGATGACGGTCGACGGGAATTGATCGAGCTGCACAGCGCGCTTGTTCTCGTCCGCGGTCGGCAACCGGACGCCGTTCATCTGCGAACTGACGTAGCGATCGGGCAATCCACGGACGACCGGCGACTTCCCATCGGGTGCAACGGTTGCACCGGCGATCAATCGCATCGCAGAGGCAGCATCGCTGGCCCCCGCTTTGCGCATGAACTCGGCACTCACCGCGTCGAGCGTCGCCGCACTCTTGAAACGAATCTCGAGCAGACCGGCCTCGTTGCCGCCACCGAGATCGAGGAAGTCTTGAACGATGAACTCTTCCATCACCGTGAAGTCACCGACGAGCGCGACTTCGACTTCCTTGACACCGCCCGACAATACGGTGACGGTCCTCACCTGGCCGATGTAACCGTCTTTCGTGAAGCTCAGGGTGTACGTACCCGGCGGCACGCCTGGCATCGTGAAGTTGCCTTGTTCGCCCGACACCACCTTGCGCTGCAATTGGACGATCGTGACCGTCGCGCCACCGAGTGGAGCTTCGAAGTCCTTGTCGGTCACGATCCCACGAATCGACCCGACAGGATCCTGAGCGAGGAGCCTCGCGCACGGAACGGTCGCGAGAACGGAGAGAAGAAGTGCTTCGCGTCTCACCACGGGTCGCCGAGTCCATCGCGAATCTCTTCGAGGCGTTTCCACAGAGCCGCATCCGGCTCACAATTCGTGATCGCGAGCGAACAGCAGGTTGCTGCGAGATCGTCCGCGCGTGGCCGGCTGTTGGGGTTCAAGGTGCCGGCTTCGGCAGCTCGCGCGTAGGCAGCGAGCGCTCGTGTGTGATCCCCGAGTGCCTGCCACGCTTCTGCGATCGCCCGCAAGCATTGGCCGCGATAGATGTCGACGATCGTGTCCAGCTTGTCCTCGTAGAACTGCTCGGTCGTCTCGAGTTCGCTCCTTGCTCGCGTCGGATCACCGGCCCGCGCCATCGCGATCGCGACTCGTGCACGCAGAGGGACCTCGTTCTCCGGCAGCCACCGGCCTTCGTGAAGAAGTCCTGTCGTGGATTTCACGATTCGCGCAGCCTCGTCTTTATCGTCGTGGCGCGATGCGGCATCGCTCAGCTCCAGAAGGAAGTCGATTCGGATCTCGAGCGGCAACTTCGTCTTGCTCTCGGTCACGAGAGCGTGGAGCTGCTCGCGCTTCGCGGCGTCGGTGTAGAAGCGATCGTACAGATGGACGCACGTCGTGAGCGCCGCCCTGATCGCGTCGAACTCCTTGGTCTCGAGGGCACGCTCGACTCGTGCGATCTCGTCGTCGAACTGGGACGCGGGAATCGTGTCCGCGAGAACCTTCGAGAGATGAACCTGTTCGCTGGCTTCTTCGATCGCCTTGCCGAACTTCGCGACTTGCTCGTCGTCCTCGAGGAGGCGATAGACCCGAGCCACGTGCGCGCGGATACGGTCGGCGCGCCAGCCTTGACCGGCACCTTCGCTCTTTGCGCCCTCGATCCGTTCTTCGGCGAGGGCGAGATACCGGCGACACTCGGGCTCGAACCCGTTTTCGAAGCACCAGAGTGCGAGGTCGGCGTATCCGACTCCGGCGCGCCAGTTGGCGATACTGGCAATGTAACGCTGGGCAATCAGAGGTTGATCCAGCTCCAACGCTGCATCGACGACCTCACTCTGCGTCTTCGAACGACTCTTGATGTGCGGATCGATCGGATACTTGGACGCACCCGTGAACGCGACCTCGAGGAGGTCCGTCTTCCATTTGGCGATCTCGAAGTTCTCGAACTCCTTCTTCGATTCGCAGGCTTGCAGCAACAGTCCAATCGCCAGCAGTGCGCGAGGGAAGCGGAGGTGTGCCATGACAGACGGAGTACTCACAAGGCGTTCGGGGATGGATCGAGGTCGGAACGTGAAGTCGTTCGGCGCGAGAAGTCGCTCACGAGCACCATCGCGCGTGAGCGACTCGACGCGCGCGCACGCCAAATCAGCGTGAGCGCGCGCTGCTCACGAACGCGTGGCGCGGACGCCGTTGGTCGCCGTGAAGCCTTGCGGACCCGTCGCATCGATGATCCAGGCCTGCATGTAGAAATCGAGGTTGCCCGGAGCCGAAGCCGGGACCGTGCCCGCGAGGTTCTGGGCACCGTTCGCGTTCGTGAGGAACGAGAGCGTCTCGAGCGGGAACGGAACGAGGACACCACCGAAGAACGGAAGGTCGAGGCGCGTCGCGCCGATGATCAGGAGGCCACCCGTGTTCGGCGCCGCATTGGCGATGTCGAACGAGAACGGCGTGTTGGGCGCGAGCGTTCCCGTGCCCGAGAGGATCGGGACGCCGGTCGCGGAACTCGGCGCGCCCGCATCGATCGGCGTGTAGGAGGACTTCGGCGTGATGCCATAGGCTTCCGAAGCGGTCCAGCCAGTGAGCCAGCTGATGCCGGGAGCGAAACCGCCGCGATACTGCGACGGAGTGAAGAACCCATCCGCCGGCGCGAAGCCCACGGACTTGAGCGCGTCGCCCGCGGGGCGCGGATCGAGCATCGTGAGACGCGTCGTCGGCTTGCCGCCCTTGAGCTGGATCGAGCTACGCGTCATCGCCGCGATCGGCATGGTCGATGCCTGCTGGATGTTGTTGTTGCTCGAAGCGAAGACGCCACGCGCGGTGGCTTCGCTGTAGGCGCTGCCGTTGTTGTTGTTGTAGGTGACGCAGTCACGCAGCTCGGCGAGCTTGCCGGACGTCTGCGCCTGGTAGAACATCGCCGGATTCGAAGGGGCGTTGACGGTCGAGTAGACGTTGTAGTCCGTCGTCCAGGTCGCGGCCCAGCTCAGAGTGCCGTTGAAACCGTAACCCTTACCACCGTCACCGTCGATGTTGTCGGCCTTGACGAGCTGCTCGCCGAGATCCATGAAGATGCAGTTGCGGTAATGCACGCGGGCGTTGTCACGCCAAGCAGTTCCGTGGTCACCGCTGGTCGGTTCGCCGATGACGGTGAAGTTGTAGATCGAAGCGGTCGTGACCGGCTGGTAGTCCGACTGCTCGGCACCATCGGTTTCGAAGCAGTTGTCACCGACACCCGAGCCCTGCGCAGCGTCGAGGCTGTAGCCCTGTGCAATAAGGCCGAACTGGGCCTTACCGCGCCAGCCCTGGTCGACGTCGAAGCTGTCGTCGCCGATGTTCCAGATCGAGACGTACTTGAGGTTGACCGTGCCACCCCAGATCTCGATGCCGTCGTCGACGTTGTTCATGATCTCGACGTGGTCGATGTCGGTTCCGCGACCGATACCACCGAGCGAGAGGCCGTTGAGCTCGTTGCCGAGACCGATGACCTTGCCGCCATAGCGGAACGAACAGTGGCTCAGCGAACCGCTGTCGTCGTTATCGTCGCCACCGCCGTAGAGGACGTTGGGGTCGAGCGCGCTCGTCGGCGTCAGACCTTCCATCGTGCCGACGTTGCTCGCGCTGGGCGACGGGCTGTTGACACGCGAACCACCCGGAATGTCCTCCGAGATGTAGGCCTTGCCCATGATCGTGAGGTTGCCCCATTCGTTGGCGGCTTCGCGCCACGTTCCGGTCTTGGGGTCGTTGCCCGTCCACGTCGCGACGTCGGCCTTCGACGTGAAGATGATCGGCTGTTCGGCGGTGCCCTGCGCGATGATCTTCGCGCCACGGGTTACCGCGAGGCTACCGCCGAGGTTGGTGTCGCTCGCGATGATGGTGCCGGGCTGAATCGTCAGCGTCGCACCGGGAAGGACATAGATCTGCTTTTGCAGGTTGTACCGGTTGTTGGCGGTCCACGTCGTCGACGTGGCGATGTCCGAGGATACCTTCACCTCGGTCTGGGCCATCGCGGCACCCGACAGGGCGAAGGCGACGGCCGAAGCGATTGCGTAGTTCTTCACGTTCGAGAATCTCCGGGAGGGGTCGATTCGCAGAACGCCAGGGCATCGAACGAGGCTTCGGACCATGGCGCTCCATTGGCGCGAGGAAGCTAGGCGCGCTTTGTGAACATCGCGAAAAGGCCAGACGAAGCCTTCGCGTGGACCGAACGTGAAGAAGCCGTAAACGACGCCGACATCAACGGGATCGCGTGGCACGCCGGCCTGCCCGACCGGAAGCCCTCTACTGCCAGAAGATCCTGACTACCGGAAAAAGCGACGTCGCAATCGCCATGGCACGACTCGCATCAGCACGACGCTCGAGACGAGCATCCAGACGACGCTACCCCACATCGAAGTCGTGACTTCGCCGTGACTCAATCCACGACACACACGCACCGCGTGATACAGCGGCGTGAACCATGCGATCTGCTCTCCGTGCGCGAAGCGATCGACCGGATAGAAGATGCCCGAGAAGAGGAAGAGCGGCGTCAACCAGAGCGTGTAGTAGAACGAGTAGAGGTCGATGACGCGGATGCACGACGTGTAGAGCTGCCCGATCAGCGCGAACATCGCTCCGATCAGCGCGAGCATGACCGGCAACAAGAGCGCCCATGGACTCGTGACGATGGGCGGCCCGAAGAGGCTCATCACGCTCACGACGATCAAGAAGACGACGCCGTACATCATCGCGCGCACGATCGCCCACAGGAGTTCGCCGAACGCGATGTCCTGGATCTGTGCCGGCGTCGCGAGGTATGCGTCGTAGAGCTTGGCGAACGTCATCCGCACGAACATGTTGTACGTCGTCTCGAACGACGCGCCGTTCATCGCGGCCGACGCCATGAGTCCGGGTGCGAGCCACGCGATGAAGTCCTTCCCCTCGAGGCCTTCGCGCATGTAGTAGCCGAGACCGATTCCGAGACCGAGCAGGTACAACACCGGCTCGAAGAAGTTCGGCAGGATGTTGAGCCACCAGGTCCGACGATAGTCGGTCGCGTTGCGCATGAAGACCGCGAACGCCATCCGCAGATCGATGTCGCCCGGCAACCTCATGAGAGCCCGTGCCCGGTGAGCGAGAGGAAGACGTCTTCGAGATTGGCGGCGCGAACGCGCGCATCGGTTCCGTCACGGAGTTCGAAGAGGCGGCGGAGGAGCGCTTCCCCATCCGTGCCGTAGAAGAGGAGTCGATCCGCGAGCTCGACACGCGCGAGCGCGACCGGGCCGAAGTGCTCGTGCAGCCGCCGCCGCTCGGCAGCTTCGGGAACGACGATCTCGAGCACCTGCGGAGGCACGTTGTCCGCGATCAACCCGGCCGGCGTCCCTTCGGCCACGATCTTGCCCTCGTCCATCACGACGAGTCGATCGCACAGCTTCTCGGCTTCGTCCATGTAGTGCGTCGTGAGCACGATCGTCGTGCCACGATCCCCGAGCGCGATGAGCTTGTCCCACAACGCGCGGCGTGCGCGAGGGTCGAGCCCGGTCGTCGGCTCGTCGAGCACGAGCACGTCGGGAACGCCCAACAAGCCGCGAGCGATCTGCACGCGGCGCTTGAGCCCACCGGACAACTCGGCAACCGGCGAAGTCTTGCGATCCTCGAGCTCTGCGAAGTCGAGAAGTTCTGAGATTCGCGTGCGGCGAGCCTCGCCGCGAAGCCCGTAGAAGCGCGAGAAGACCTCGAGGATCTCCCGTGCCGTCATGCGTTCGTCGAGGTTGTACTCCTGCGGTACGACACCGAGCCGAGACTTGATCGCCCTGTCGTTCTGCGGGATCGCCTCGTGACCGAGCACACGCAGAACGCCATCGTCGACGGGCGTCGCGCGATAGATCATCCGCATCGTCGTGCTCTTGCCCGCGCCGTTGGGCCCGAGAAAGCCGAAGAACTCGCCGCGCTCGATCCGGAAGTCGACGCCGTCGACGGCCGCGCGATTGCCGTACCGCTTGGTGAGCCCGCGCGCTTCGATGGCTGGCCCCGATTCGTCAGCCATGCGAGAGGTCATGGGGACTCGGCAGCGTGTTCAAGAACTCGGACATGCAATGGATTTCGAAGGTCGTTTTCCCGAACCACGCACACGGAAGCCGCGGACTCCACCACGGATGCGCTCGAATCGATACCATGGTGCCGCGGGTCCCCCGCACTCGAAACCCTCTTTCTCTCAACATGAAACGGGACACGTTCGACTCGACCGATAACGATCGAAGCACGCTTCGCCCACCGAACCGAGTCGGAACGCTCTCGCCTGGAGGAATCATGAAGCGCATCTCGTTCGCATTCACCGCCCTCTGCTCACTGCCCGTGCTCACCCGTGCACAGGTGCAACCTGGTGAATACCTCTTCTCAGTACAGAACACGACGACGACCGTGCACGAGCTCTGGTCCGTCGATACGCAGACGCGGAAGGCGACCCAGCTCACGATGTCGCCATCGGTCCAGATCAATTGCATCACGATGCTGTCGAACGGCCTCGGCTACATCGGCACCGTCGACGACCCACCACAGATTCATCGCATGACCTTGGCCGGGACGACCGCGACGATGACCGCGATGTTCAAGACGAGCAACGCGCTCGCGGGGCAGACCAATATCGCGCAGATTGCTCGCGTTGGCGGAAACCTGTACTTCTCCACCAACCCGGGTGGGTCGGTGTATTCGATACCGATCGGCGGCGGCGTCGATCCGACGCTCGTCTACGACCTGACGACCGTGACCGGTTTCCCGACGAGCGGGCTCGTCAACGCGCTCGCTGGCGACGGCGCGGGCAAGGTCTGGGCCGCCGTCTGGACCGTGGGTGAGATCTACGAGATCGACGTCTCGGCGACGACGCCCACGGCCAAATTCTTGACGACGCTGCCCGTCTCGAAGTTGTCGACGACGACCACGGGTTTCTATCCCGTCAACATGCATTACCGCGCGAACAAGCTCGAGTGCTTCGGACTCTATGGGGACGTCGTCGTTCTCGATCCGGCGACGCTCAAGGTCGACAACCACTGGTATGCGGTTTCGCCGACCCAGACGGGGTTCACGACCTCGAAGAACTGCGGCATCTACAACCCGGACCAAGGCGACTACACAATCGGCTCGCGAGACGGCTGTCTCGACGTCGTCGTGCCGGTCGGTGGCGGCCAGATCGCGCGCGCGGACGTGCAGGGCATCGGTGCTGGAGCACTCGGGACCAACAACAGCGTCAATGGCGTCTACTACAACCCGGTCGGAGCGAGCTACGTCGCCTATGACAGTGGCTGCAACGGCCAGACGACGCACGCACCGACGTCGACGGGTCGCGGTGCGGGCAACAAGGGAAACACGAAGTTCGCCTTCGGCCTCGACACGTGCCCCGCGGGCCAGAACATCGCGATCCTGCTGATCGGCGCGAACAAGCTCAAGATCGACCTGGCGGGACTCGGACTGGGTGGCTGCAACTTGCTCAACGATGCACTCTTCACCCTGCCGATCCTGACCGACAACGCGACCGTCGACGGTTTCGGCTCGGCGACGATTCCGGTGCCGTTGCCGAATGCCAGTCTGACGCTGCACACGCAGTGGTTGATCTACCACGTCACGAACAAGCGCTTCGAAGCGATCAGCGACGGACGCACGTTGACGCTGTGAGTGCAACTCCTGGAGCGCGGTGACCGCCCCAGGAGGAAGCGCTGGCGTGACTCGCGAGCGCCACGGACTTGGTTACGATAGCAACGTGAGCAAGATCACGAGTGAGGTCGCGTTCCAACGCGCAGTCGAGATGTTGCACGCGAAGGGCGACGTGATCGATGCACTACCGAAGTCCGTGGCGACATACCTGCGTGTCCACGCTGCACAGGGGATGATCGACAACGGCGGCTATCCGTACTTCTTCGGGAGCAATTGGCCGGGAACTCCACCTTACGAGGACTTCATCGCTTCCTATCGCGCGATCGGTTGCCAGGAGCAGGCCACCGAATTGGAGCGCGTCGTCGCGACGTTCGGTTTCGACGAACCGCATCGGCACGAAGTGCTGCGCCAGCGCTTCATCGAAGAGCACTACGACAAGGATGCCATGGCCGTCGTGACGTGGGGCAATGCTCTGTGCGGCGACGAGTCGGTCTGGCAACACCTCGATGCCTTCGCCGAGCGTCACTCCGAGGATTTTCTCGACCACGATCCAGACGAACAACCGGATCGACATGGAGCCAGACGCGTCGGTCCTTGGATCCTCGTGGCGATCCTCGGACTCACGTTGGTCACGCTCTTCGCCCTCGGCAACTTCTCGCGAATCGCGAGATGGTTCTAGAGTGACTCACCGCGACGGCGAGCGCTTCCGACGCGCCGGTGAATCCTGAGAGAACCTCCGATGAGGCGACTCACCGCTCGCGCGAAGCGCCGAGCGTGCGCTCGACGTAGCGACGCATCGCGTCGCGACAGGCATCGCTCTTCCACACTGCTCGCAACTTGCCCTCGTGCGCGAGTGCACTCCGGTAGCGCTCCATCGCGGGACGGCGCAACGCGCGCTTGGTCTCTCGGAATGCTGCCGGGCAGATGTCGGCGAGGGCGCGTGCACGCTCGATCGATCGGCCCTCGAGGCGATCCGCTTCGATGACCTCGTCGACGATTCCGAGAGCGGCGGCTTCCTCCATCGGGATCGTCTCGCCGCGCAACAAGAGCCGGGTCCATGTGGCACGCGGTGCTCGATCGCGCACGATTTCGAGCGGCATCGCGGGGAACGGCACACCGACGAGCAGTTCGGGAACGCCGATTCGGCCCGCACCGCGCCCAGCGATGGTCTCGTCGCACGCGAATGCGAGAACGCCACCACCGGCGATCGCGTGTCCGTTGAGACAAGCGACGTGCGGGACGTCGGTCGTGAACAGCGCGCGAAAACATGCATCGAGGCGGTCGAGGAACGCGTCGACGTAGTCGTCGCCTTCCTCGAGGAAGCGGCGCAGATCGACGCCGGCCGAGAAGATGCTCCCCGTCCCGACCAAGACACACGCCGGTGCATCCTGCTCGAACTGCGCCCGCAGCTCCTCCAAGAACTCGAGGTCGAGGGCATTGGCCCGTCCGTGATGCATCCGCACGATGTGGATGCCGTCCCGTTCGTCGCGTGTCAGCACAGGGTGGACGATACGCGGACGGACCGGACCGGGCGACCTCAGTGAGGCCCTACCCCGATGTGGTGGGCGATGACGGACTCGAACCGCCGACATCCTGCTTGTAAGGCAGGCGCTCTAACCAACTGAGCTAATCGCCCCTTCTGTCGCGCCGAACGCGGCTAGCTTGCACTGTGGCAGCGGCGTTTCGGCAACGCGCGGACGCAGACGATACGCGAGCCAGTGCCCCCGAAATCGAAGTTCGTTGGAAATGTTTCCGGGCCCCACTTCGGAAATCCGGGCGACTCGTCGATTCGGATGAGCGGCGTTTCTCGTCTGCCGGGGTGGGGAAGGCTCGTGCTCACGGCGTGTTCGATTCGCTCGAGATGCTGCGAAGCTACGCATCCCGTGGCAGTGCAACGGAATCATGCATCGAAGGGTGACCCCTGTGACTCGCAACACTGGCGTAGAATTCGGTCGATGCTGTCCCCGATTTCCTTTGCGAGAACAAAGGACAAGAGCCGCGGACACGAACGACAGGCACGACCCGCGGCATTCGGGGACGCGGCGAAATCGCCGCTGCCTGGCACTATCCGATCACCATGGAACGACCTCACCGAGCAGACGACCCCTTCGGGTCCGTGGATCCGACGACGGAGGGTCAACCAGAACGCGGTGCACGATCCGCTCGCTCGTCGCGGATGTCACAGTCCGGGGCGGCGTCACCAGATGCGCCCAAGGTCGCGGCGCACGACGTCTTCGAGATCCTCGTCCGTGAACACGAGCCGCGGTTGCGCGCCTACGTCGCGACGCTCGTGCGCGACTCGGCAGCGATCGACGATCTCGTGCAAGAAGCGTTCGTCGTCGCGTGGCGGAATCTCGCGCGCTACGACCGCGCACTACCATTCGGGCCGTGGATCCGCGGAATCGGGCACAAGCTGTGCCTCGCGCACCATCGCAAGCGTCAGCGATCGAAGCTCGCCTTCGTCGGTGACGACGTGATGCAGCACTTCGATCATCTGTTCGCCGAACTCGACGCGCATGGCGGCGACACGCTGCAGGACGAACTCGCGAGCCTTCGCATCTGTTTCGACAAACTGCCTGAGCACCAGCAGAACGTGCTGCGGCTTCACTACGAGGATCAGCTCGACTGCGGCGCGATCGGACAGAACACCGGACGCACGCGCGAGGCCGTGAAGAAACTCCTCCAACGTGGCAGGGCGTGGCTCGGCGACTGCATCGCACAGCGGCTCCAGGCGATGGGACTCGACGCGATCGGCGATGGTGCGGCGCCCTCACGGGGGAACGCATGAGTCCTGTCGACGAATTCGATTTGGAGCCGTTCGGCGGTGACTCTGTCGACGGTGACTCTGTCGACGGTGACTCTGTCGACGGCGACTCGGTCGATGGCGACTCGGTCTGTGGTCGCGATCGAGATGGCGGCGCCCATGACGGCACGCTCGACGCAGCTGCGTCGAGCGAGGCGGAAGCGCAGCGCGCGGCGCGGCAGCTCTTTGCGCACGCTCTGTTGCTCGCGTCGGCAGAACACACGCGCACGGGCGCAGGCGGCAGAGACGCTCGGACGCGGGCGATTCTCGATCGCATTCGCGACGAAGCCACATTTGCGCCGGAGCGCGCAGGCGGAACGCTCGCGCGCAGAATCGCGTGGCGCTGGCTGGCAGCGGCGGCCCTGTTGCTCGCGGCAACGGTCCTCGTCTACTGGCCGTCCGGCGGCCCGACGCAGGCATGGGCGGACGAACTCGCTGGGCGCGCACTGACACATGCCTCGACGACGCGCAACGTCTACGACCTCGACGTCGCGTTCGTCCACGAAGGAGCGACCGTGCTCACCAAGTGGGAGGCTGCGCTCGCGGCGGAGAATCGGTTCCACATTCGGCTGCTCGACGGAGGCGGATTCTTGCCTCGCGGTATCGAATTCGGGTCCGACGGCAAATCGCTTTGGGCCAAGAGTCGGGTCGGGTCGGCATTCGAACTCCCGTTCCACGATCCTGCCATGCTGCCGTGGGCCAACGTCGGGCCCGAGATCGCTTACTACGAGTTGCGGCCGTTCCTCGAAGCGAGCCACGGCAACCTGCGCTTGCGCTTGCTCGGCTTCGAAGGCGAACGCCGCGGCGAACGCATCGTGACCCTCGGCGGTCCATACGATCGACGCATCGAGCATGCGCGGCCGCGCTATGACGCCGAGAACCGTCGCTGGACGACGACGGTCGACGTGATCGAGGTCGAGGGCAACATCCGGCTCTCGATCGACGAGGCGTCCGGGCAATTGCTGCATCTTCACAAGACCCACATCCCGAAGGGCAAGCCCGCTAGCGGAGGCCCGATCGCCTCACGCGTCACGATCGACCTGAAACGCCGCACGGCGAGCGGCTCCGCGGACGACGCAGCCTTCGACTTCGATCCCCCCCGCCTCCGCACACCGCCACTCCTCAAGGCCACGATGTGGTTCGGCACCCTGGGCCGCAGCGCCGCCGAGGCCGTGCGCCGCAAGCGCGCCCGCGAGACGGACCGCTAGCCCGCGCACGAAAGGTGCCAGGGACAAAACCCCGTACTTTCGCGCGTGAAATGACCCTGGCACCTTTCGTGCGGGTCGGCTCAGGTCGGGGGTGGCGTGCTTCCGAAGAGACCTTGGGGCTGTGAGTTTGCCTTTGGCTGCCGCTGCTTTTCGACACGCTGCATTTCGCAAGGGGCGTTGGATCCCTAGGATCCCTGGCCCGCAATTTTGCCGACCTACCGAATCTCGCCATGAAAATCGCCGTCATTGGAACCGGATACGTCGGACTCGTCGTCGGCACCTGCTTCGCAGAGACCGGTAACACGATCGTCTGCGCCGACGTCGACCCGAAGAAGATCGACACCCTCAACTCCGGTGGGGTTCCTATCTACGAACCCGGCCTCGCCGAGCTGATCAAGCGCAATGTCGAAGAAGGTCGCCTCAGCTTCACGACGGACGTCGCGAGCGCGATCAAGGATTCGACCGTCGTGTTCATCGCGGTCGGAACGCCTCCTGGCGAGGACGGCTCGGCTGATCTGCAGTACGTGCTCGCGGTCGCGGATTCGATCGGCACGCACATGGACGGCTATCGCCTCGTCGTCGACAAGTCGACGGTACCCGTCGGCACCGCGCGAAGGGTCGCCGCCGCGATCGCCGCCAAGACGTCGCACGAGTTCGATGTCGTCTCCAACCCGGAGTTCCTCAAGGAAGGAACTGCGCTCGACGACTTCATGAAGCCCGACCGCGTCGTCATCGGCTGTGACAACGAACGCGCTGCGGGCCTGATGAAAGAGCTCTACGAACCGTTCGTTCGCACGGGCAAGCCGATCATCGTGATGGACCCCGAGAGTGCAGAACTCACGAAGTACGCGGCCAACGCCCTGCTCGCGACGCGCATTTCGTTCATGAACGAAATCGCCCAGGTCTGCGACCGCGTGGGTGCCGATGTCGCTCGCGTTCGCGAAGGGATCGGCAGCGACGCGCGCATTGGGCCGAGCTTCCTGTTCCCTGGCGTGGGCTTCGGCGGCTCGTGCTTCCCCAAAGACGTGCGCGCGATCCGCAAGACCGCCAAGGAGCACGACTACGACTTCCGCATCCTCGAGGCCGTCTTCGAGGTCAACGAACGCCAGAAGCGCTATCTCCTCGACAAGGTGCATTCGCACTACGGGCCCGACATCAAGGGCAAGCGTTTCGCCGTCTGGGGACTCGCGTTCAAACCGCGCACCGACGACATGCGTGAAGCACCGAGTCTCACGATCCTGCCCGCGCTCGTCGCTGCAGGCGCGACCGTCCATGCGTGTGACCCCGAAGCGATCCACGAAGCCAAGAAACTCCTCGGCGACCACATCCAGTATTCGAAGCGGCCGATGGACTGCCTCGACGGCGCCGATGCGCTGATGGTCATCACGGAGTGGAGCGAGTTCCGCAATCCTGACTTCGCAGCGATCGCGAGCAAGCTCAAGGACAAGGTCGTCTTCGACGGTCGCAACATCTTCTCGATGACGAAGATGCGCGAGCACGGCCTCACCTACTACGGCATCGGCCGCGGCAAGTCGACGGCGCGCAACGCGTGAACACACACCCGCGGGGCAAGCGACTTTGCCTCGCGGATCGGTTCGCGCGATACTCGCGCGATGACCAGCGATAGCAGGGCGTATTCGGATCGTCACCTCGACCCACGCGAGGCCATCGCTTATCGCGCGAAGTTTCGCCGCGGCATCCTGCGCCGACTGAGTCATTTCGAGGAACGCCGCATCGTTCGCAAGGCGTTCGAAGAAGCGCTCGATCTCCTGCCGCCGGCTATCGTCAAAGAGGAGGGCCGTCCGCGCCTTCTCGACTATCCGTGCGGCGCCGGGCGTTTCGCGCGGCTCTTCGCGAACGGTGCCAACCGACTCGGTGGACGCTACGTCGCCGCCGATCATTCGCCATCGATGCTCGCGATCTGCGCGCGTGAACTCGAGGAACACGACGTCGTCGCCGAAGCCTTCGTCGAAGGCGATGCTCGCGAGATGCCGCTCGCGGACGCAGCGTTCGACATCGCGTGTTGTATTCGCCTGCTCCACCATTTCAGGCCGCGTGAAGAACGCGTGCGCATCCTCTCCGAGTTCCGGCGAGTCAGCACCGGCCCACTCGTCGCCACGTTCCTCGACGCCGATGCCGCGAAACAACGTCGCCACAGCGAACGCTGCCGCCGCGAGGGACGCGAGAACCGTCGAGCGATCGTGACGCGCGCCGAACTGCAGTGCGAAGCAGCCGACGCCGGCTACCGACTCGTTTCGGTCCGCGAGCTCTCTGGCCGCTTCTCGGGTCAGTGTGTCGCCGTCTTCGCGCCAGTCGGTGTCGTTGTCGGCATGACTCCCATGGCGCAGGAACTCGCCGGGTGATCGAAATGCCCGACACGAACTCCCAAGAAGCTCGGCCGAGAAGCCGGGTGGCCGCTCGTTGGTCGACCGAGTGTGCCTCGTTGGCCCCGAAAACGCGTTCAAGTCGATGGATTGGTCGAGGCTTGCGGGGTCCGACCAGGTGCGTACGTGCGGCAGCCGAGTGCGTGGCCGCTTTTTCGGGCCGGGGTTTTGGCGCCGGCCTCGACCGTGATCCAACGGCCGTGCAGGACCAACCCGATACGACGCGTGCTTCGTGAATCACACGCGTAACAGCACTCCCAAGTCGTCACCCGAGACGACGCGTGTCGCGGTATGCGGCGACGATGTCGTCTTCTGCGATCGCGAGACGCGGGCGTTCTTCGAACGGCAAGGCATCGCGACCCTCGCGACCTTGTGCGCCATGCGCACAGGCGATGTTGTCACGACCGCGAAGACACGCGCCTGCTACCGCATCGAAATCGCCTCACGCACCTTCTACGTCAAGACGCAAGACCTCGCCCGGGCACGTCTGCCGATAAGAAAGCTCCCGAGCTACCTGTTTCGCGGCTCGCCACTCGAGCGCGAAGTCCGAGCGCACGAGATGCTGCGAGCAGCTGGTTTTCGCACGCCCGAGATCGTTGCCCATGGCGTCACGAAGCGGCGCTTCCTGCCGATAAGGTCCGCAGTCGTGACCGAAGCGGTCGCGGGCCACGTCGATCTCGCGCAGTGGGCACGAACACCCGAGGCGAACGACGACGACCGCGCGCGAACGTCGTTCGACTGCGCACGCCAACTCGTTCTTGCCGTACATGCGCACGGACTCGTTCTCGCCGGTTCGAAGTATCGCAATCTCCTCGTGCCGGCAACGGGCTGCACGGACGCACACGATATCGTTCTGATCGATCAGCCGAACCTCGCGCGATCGACGTCGCGAAGGCGAAGGCGCAAGGACCTGGAGCTCCTCGATCACGACCGATCCCGATACGGACGTGGCCGATGAAGCGCTTGACCCTCGTCGCACTGACGATCGCGATCGCGCTCTTCGTCGTCATACGCGCTGCACGCAAAGGCGAAGGCAAGGGAGACGACAAGACGCACGGCGCCCTCGAGCGTAACTACGAGTTCGCGGGGCGACTCCTTCAGGGGTCGGACCCGTACGCGAGACCACAACTGCACGCGCCCTACCCGCCGAGCTACGGCATCGTCCTCTCGCCGCTGCGTCTATTCCCGCTCCAAACAGCGCGCGTCGTGTGGGCTCTCATCCAGCTCGCTTGCTTCGCCGCGTTGCTCTTGCTCCTACACACGTGGTATCGAACCATCGATGCGGCGGGTCCACCGTTGTGGGTTCCACTGCTCGCGATCGTCCTCGTCGCGCGATACCTGTCACGAGACACGTCGGGCGGCGGTGGCAATCTCGTCTGGGGTACGCTCGTCTTCTTCGCCGCTCTGCGTCCGGGAGAGCCACCGGGCAGCGACGAGAAACCGTGGCGCGGCGCACTCCTCGGGATCGTGCTCGGCGCGAAACCGACGCCTGTGCTCTTCCTTCCATGGCTGTGGTGGCGAGGCCGAAAGCGCACTCTGACCGTCGCCCTCGTCGTCGCGCTGCTCCTTCACGTGTCGCCGTTGTTCACACTCGGCGTCGATGGTTGGCTCAGCGCATACGGACGTTGGATCGACGGCGTCATCGCGTATTCGAATCAAACCGATCTGTTCGCGATGCCGAGCCACGATTTTCCACCGTTCACGTGGATGCATCAGTCGCTGCGCTTCGCGGTGACCCGCTTCCTCGCCACGGTTCCGGAAGAACACGTGCTCGATTCGCCGCTCTTCTTCCAAGGCTTGGGCCTCGAGATCACGACGGTCGCGATCACGAGACGCGTTCTCGAAGCGGCGATCGCGGGGACGACCCTCTTCGCCCTCTGGCGTGCGCGTGCGCGTCGATCCGCATGGACCGACATCCATGCAACGAGCCTGCTCGCGAGTGCGACGTTGCTCCTGTCGCCGATCGTGTGGAAGTCGTATCACCTGTGGCTCCTACCGTTCTTCTTCGGGTGCCTCTCGCACTTGGCGACTTCGAAGGATGACATGGGCGCGGGCACGAAGCGCAGACGACGCGAGCGTATCTTCGGCCTGGCGATCTACTTCGTGCTCTGCGGACTGTCCTCCGAAATGCTGCTCGGGCAGAACGGCAAGGAAGTCATGCAGAGTCTCTACGTCGTCACCGCTGGCGCGCTCTGGGCATGGAGCCTCTCGCTGCGCGATCTGCTGCGGGACCATGATTCGAGCAAGCTCGACAGTCAGCGCTCGTAGACGGCAATGCGCGCACCGCGCTCGGTCGCATGCCCTGGCGTATCCACGCGGCGAAAACCCCGAGGGTCCGCGATCATCGCCCGCAGGTTGTCGTCGGTCGCGAGCATCACGAGAATCCGATGGTGTGGTTCGATCACGCGCTGCAGCAGCTCTGTCGCCGTCCACGGCCACGGCGGAAGCGGACGCTGCCCGGCAGCCCACGCGACTCGCGGTAGCGCCGACACCATGTTTCCAAGCGTCGATCCGCGAGCGGCGAGCTGTCGACCGAGTTCTAGTTCGACGCGCTTCTCCGAACGCGGCGGGTCGATCTGATCCTTGACGTCACGAACGACAGCAACGACGAGAGTCGTGAGAATCGCGACGCGGACGATCTGACGCATGAATCCCCGCAGGCGCATCCACAGCACACCGACGCAAGGCAACAAGATCGGCGCGAGCATCAGAAAGAAGCGTGGTTTCGTTTCGAATGCGAGCAACGTGATCACGTGCAAGAGCGCAAACGTCGTCATCGCACGCGCGACAACGGCGCGTGCGCGCGTGCTCTTCGCCAAGAGGACGAGGCCGATGAGCCCCAGGAAGCCACTGCCATAGTCGAGCCCGCTCGCGATCGACGGGACGAGTCGGAACACGTTGGATCCAAGTCGACTCGCGGCTTCCGCGAAGTGCCCCTCGAAGAGCGGTCCCAGCGGTCCGAGCGGCAGCATGAAGTCGAGCTTCGGTGTCAGCGCATGACCCCCGGTCAGCCATCCGCGCAGCAATCCGAAGCTCAGGGCGCACACGACACAGATCCCGACGATGGCCCGAGCGGGATTGCGGCGACGCGTCGACGTCCCACGACCCTCCCCTCCTGCCTTTGCGTGTTCGGTCCTTCGACCCGAATCGCGCGCCAACGAGAGCATCCACGGAACGACGGCCACGAGAATCGCTTCTGGCCGAACGAAAAATCCACAACCGGCGAGCGCGGCGGACATCGACCATCGCTCTCGCAAGGCCATGACGATCGCCCAGGTCACGAACGGCAGTGCGAACGCTTCCGAGTAGACATCCGCAGGCAGACGCACGAAGTGAAAGCCGACGACGAACAGCATCATCGCTACGGTGCGCGCCGTCGCATCACACTCGAACGATCTGCAGATGCGATCGATCCCGATGACGACGAAGCCAGCAGCGATCGTCGCGACCAGCGCAAACGCCACGTCGGACGAGACGCCGAACCCGACGAGTGGCGCGACGAGCATCGCGGTGCCCGGGTGGAAGACGGTCGACCAACCATCCGCGAAGCGCCCGTCCGCGATCGCCTCACACGCCCAGAGGTAGATCGCGCCGTCGCTCGAAGGCACGCGAACGCGGAATGCGAGCGCCAAACGCATGGCGCTGGCGAGCAGCACGAGTAACAAGGGGACGTAACGGTCCCGCGAACGGCTCATCCGGCGTGCGCACCGCCGTACACGGCCCACAATGCGACCGCTCCCCATGCGAACACATTGAGTAGCGTCGGCACGTCACTCAGCAAGAGCTTCGTTGGATTGCCGCCTTCGCTTCGCATGTGCACGAGCCACAGGTAGCGAAACACGCCGTAGACGACGAACGGTACGGTCCAGATCAGGTTCTCGGTTCCGAACTTCTCGATGGTTTGAGGCGCGACCGTGTAGAGCGCGTACGTCGTCACGGTGAGAGCGCCGAGCGGTGCGATCAACTGATCGAGGAAGTGCAGCGAATAGTCGTCGAGCGCACGACGGTGCGAACTCGAATCGACTCCGAGTAGCGAGATCTCGTGCCTGCGCTTGCAGAACGCGAGCATCAACGCGATGAAGAACGTGCACAGGATGAGCCAACCGGAGACCGGCTGACCGATCGCGAGGCCGCCGGTCAGTACACGCAACACGAACCCGATCGCGATGCACATCGTGTCGATGATCGCGACGTGCTTGAGTCGAACGGAGTAGGCGATGTTGAGCGCGAAGTAGACCGTGATCGGAACATAGAACTGCAGCGGCGCGAGCACGCCGATCGCGATGCCCGACATCGCGAGGATCACGAAGGCAGCTCGTGCGACGCCGATCGACAGCCGACCGGATGCAAGTGGACGGTTGCGCTTCTGTGGATGCTCACGATCTCGCTCGACATCGAACAAGTCGTTGAACAGGTAGATCGAACTCGCGACGAGACAGAACGCCGAGAACGCGATGACTGCATGCGTCGCGGCCGTCGCATCGAACAGGTGCTTCGAAAAGACGAGTGGCGCGAAGACGAGGAGGTTCTTCACCCACTGGACGGGACGGATCGCTTCGAGGAGCGCCTTCATCGGTGGACCCAATTCTCACGAATCCACCGAGCGACTCGCGCGGCATCGAGCGGCAGTCGAGCTACGGCAGGCGCGAGATCTTCGGGAACACTACCGCCAGTGACGTTGTCTTCGTCCAAGCCGTCCCAGGCGATCGCGACCAGATCGTCATGCGGGATCTCGGACGGCCATGGCCCACGAACGACGCGCAGCTTGGCGACCGACGGATCGCTCGAGAACCCTTCGCAGAGCAGCACGTCGAAGCGTTCGAACGGTGCCTCAGCGAGCCAAGCCGCGACCTCGGCGACCGGAGGCCAAGCGTCACGCCCGCTGTTCGAGAAGAACGTCGTACGCCCGGGCCCGCAAAGCCCGACGAATGCGGCGCCGGCGCGCTGCATCCGCCATGAGTCCTTGCCTTCGTGATCGAGGTCGTGGTCGTGGTGCGACGCCTTGAGCACGGCAACGACGAGTCCATCCGCGACGAGCGCGGCGACCGTGGCCTCGAGCAACGTCGTCTTGCCCGTGCCGGACGGAGCTACGAAGGCGAGTGCGCGCAACGACCGGCGAACCGGGGATGAAGGCTGGGCGGAATCGGAGGGAAACGACGGCATCGATGGCGCGCGATGATATCGGCACCTTGCGGTGTGGATCGACAGTTCTTGATCCTCCGTCGTCTCGCGCGATGCTCCGGCAATGGCCGATGGACTCGCGCGTGTCCTGCGTGCGCTGTACGGATTCTCGTTCTTCACGTATCCGCTCGCGGCCGTTCCGCTCCTGTGGTTCTTCTACCGCGATCGCGGCCTCTCGATGCGAGAGTACGGCACTCTCGTCTCGATCGGCTACGCGGCGATGGTCGTCTTCGAACTTCCCACAGGATGGCTCGCCGACCGGATCGGACGGCGCCTTCCGATGGTGCTCGGCCCGATCTTCTTCTCGCTCGGCTGGTTCGTGACCTGGCTCGGAACGACCTGGCACGTGTTCGCGATCGGGCAGGTCTCGATGTCGTTCGGGCACGCGATGATTTCGGGACCGCCCTCGGCACTCCTCTACGAACACCTCCAAACGCGGGGCCGAGCCGAGGACTATTTGCGTGAAGAAGCCCTGCAGTGGCGCCGCGTCATCCTCGGGAGTGCGATCGCGTTCGGGATCGGCGGTCTGATCGGACACTTCGTTTCCCTAGGCGCGGCGATCCTCACCACGGCGGGACTGTGCCTCGGTGCAGTCCCGTTCGCCCTCGCGATTCGCGAAACCGAAAGGCCCGACCAGCCGTCGCGCGCCGATGACCCAGCCGCCCAACGCCCGCTCCTCACACGGCTCGGGCACGCGCTCCATCACGCCGAAGTGCTCTGGCTCGTCGCGACGTATGTCCTGCTCTTCTTCTTGCTGCGCTTCGGGTTCCACACATGGCAGCCTTGGCTCGCGGGATCTGCAGGTGACGAACCACTCCTACTCGGCGTTTTGTATGCGTCGTTCTCGTTCTTCTCCCTGCCGTTCGTGCGACTCGCACCACGCGTGACCCGTCGCTTCGGGGACGAAGCAACGCTCGTGGGTCTCTGTGTCATTTGTTCGGTCTCGATCCTGCTCCTGTCGACGGGTTCGTCGATCTGGCTCGTGCCCTTGTTGTATGCGCAGCAAGTCCCGTTCGCGCTACACCGTCCACTCGCGCACGCGTATGCGAACCACAGGATCGACTCGACGGATCGCGCACTCGTGCTTTCGACCCTCTCGTTCGCCGGCCGGCTCGGTTTCGCGGCGATCTTCGCGATCGCCCTCGATGACGACGACATGGTGCGCGACGATTACGCTTCTGTCGGCGTCGTGACACTCGTGTGCGCTCTGATCGTCTGGTGGCTGCGGCCGCGGAAGCAACCGAGGAAGGCGTGAATCGATGAAAGCCCTACTGCGCAGCGATCGGGGACCCGTGTCCGACCCGGACAGCCGCCCATCACATCGAGATGGCACCGCAGTCGTCTATGTCCCTGGTATCGATGGAACGGGGAATCTTCTTCTCGGCACGCAGGAGCGTCTCGAAGGGCGCTTTCGACTCGTCTGCTTGCGCTACGAGGCCGAGGACAGTCCCGACGATCGAGCCCGCGATTCGTACGAAGCACTCGCCGGCGACATCATGCGGATCCTGGACGAACGCGGGATCGACGACGCGGTCCTCGTCGCTGAATCGTTCGGTGGCGCAGTCGCGCTCACCTGCGCGCTCGACCATCCGTCCCGCGTATGCGCCGTCGCGATCGTCAACAGCTTCGCTTGGTATCCAAAGCGCGCATCGCTCGCGTTGGGCCGCGTCTTCGCTCCCCTCGTGACGCGCAGCATGTTCGATTGGTTTCGCCCGCGATTCGCTCCGTGGAGCCTCTTCGGGCAGCCGCGTGACGACGAAGCGCTGCGGCGCTTCCGAGCAATCGAAGGCGGCTTCTTCGACCGCGCGTATCGTCGCCGACTCGCGATGATTCGCGGCCTCGACCTGAGACCTCGACTCCGAGAACTGCGCATGCCCGTCGCGCTCTTCGCAGCCACGCGCGACCGCGTCGTGCCCTCCATGCAATGCGCACGCACGATGCAAGAGCACATTCCGCACGCCACACTCGAAGTGGTCGAAGGCGGTGGGCATCTGATCCTGCCGCTCTCTCCCCTTCCGTGGCCCGAGTGGATCGCAGCGCTCGCGCAGTCGCATCCTGAGGACGACACGCGAGCCTGAAGCGCATCAGCTAGAAGTCCCACCGAGGCGGTGCGCATGCGGCGTCTTTGCTGTGCCTTCCCTCGGCTCGAGCTCCGAGAAGCGCGGGGGCGGACCTGCCGCCGGCTCTCGTCTCTCTCGCGCCGGTCGCCCCCCCCCGCGATACTGATGTCACGCGGCGACCGACCGACGCGAGGGCTTTGGAGAGGCGCGGGGCAGGCGGGAGGGGCCGTCCAAAGTTGACGGCGCAGTGATCGAAACGCACATCCAACTTCGCGTATTCGATCGTTGCTTTCATGGAAGTGTGCGCTAGCTCTTTTCGAACAACATATGCTGAATCAAAAGACACGTCGGTAGCCGCTTCGAATCTGTGACGGCTGCACTCATGGAACGCAGGATGAGATCTCGAACGAAGAAGCGCGGCGTGCAGGGAATGCTGTTCGGGCCGGGTCGCGGCGGTAAGCGACTCGGCGCTGGTCGCAAACCGAAGGGCGAGCGTGCCGGAGTCTCCCACGCGGCTCGCACGAAGCTCGCGAAGCGCTTCCCTGTTCACGTCACGATGCGCATCGCTGAAGGTCTGCCGTCGCTACGGGATCCGCACACCGAACAGTCGTTGCGTGGCGTCTTCTGCGCGATGAAGCCTCGCCGCGGCTTTCGCATCGTGCACTACTCGATCCAGACCAATCACGTGC
>JACKHW010000013.1 GCA_020638795.1 Planctomycetota bacterium
GGCGAAAACGACTGTCGGAGGAATGCGTGGCTACCAAGCCTCGCCTCCGCTGGAGGCGCGGAATCGGGCAATCCGTGGCGTTTCCGGGCAGTTGCGGGCGAGAGGACGGCGAGAAGAGCGCAGCAACTGTCACACGGGGAAGTGGTGATCCGCGGCACCGAGAAGGGGCTTCGCCTAACCCTCACGCAGCAGTGCGCCCAGGTTCTCTCGCGGTAGTCGATCGGGCAAGCTTATCCCGAGCCGGATCTGCTTCGTCGCATTGCCGCTACCCGTTGCGCCCGGTTTGCGGCCCTTGTTTGACTGAGCGCGCTTTAGCTCGCTCAGTAGCGTGCTGACCGAGTCGAGATTGCCTAAATCCACGGGGTATGGATGCGTCTCTAGTACTAGCATCCGGTCAGCGGTGGACAGCCGTTCGCCTACCCCCTTGGAGTCGAGTTCCACGCTCTGAAGGACTAGGCCCAGCCGCGCCATGCGCTCGATCAGCACTTTTAGCCCGTTTGTGTACTCCGTGTTTCGCGCCGAACCGGTTCCTTTTTGTCCTCCACGACTGAAGAAGAGCACCGAAATCGAGTCTCCTGTCATCTCGACGCGGAAGGTCGCATCGAGCGGGTTCCCGTCGTCGTCGTGAACCTTGAGGTCTTCGGACAGCTGTCGACGCATCGGTCTCATGCGGTAGCCATCGGCTTCGCGTTCGCAGACGACGCTATTTGATCGACCCGGTGCACCCGCCTCGTTCCCGAACCATCTCCGGAGAAGATCCGGTAGGGCGTTCTTCTCCTGCGTGGGTTCGCAGATGCGATTAATCGCGATCTTGGCGAAGTGAGCCTCGAATCGTTGGCCGTCCGCCCACAGAGGCACGGTGCCCTCAGGTAGGCCAGGTAACTCGTCTCGTCTCGGCAGCTCTAGGATCGGGTGTCCCTGGTTCGAGGACACGGCGCACTCGAACGACTTCACGCTGCGCCGCTCGAGATACTCCGCGAGGCGCCAGTCGACGAGTTCGGTGACCATCGCGCGGAACGTGTCACGGTGCGCTTGCGCGACGTGGAATGCCGTCTCGAAAGATCGGTCTGAGTAATCGAAGAAGGTAGTGCGCGCCCACGCCGCGATCGGGTTGCTCTCGAGCATGGCCTCGAGTGACACTTGCTTGCTAACGCTCTCTTCGACTTCCGCACGCAGCCGTGGCGTCCTGTTGGCGATCCGCTGAAAGCGTGATGCGAGCACCTCAAGAGGCAGGCTTCCGGGCAACGCATCCGCAGCAAGCGCGGCCTGTAGCACGAGCATCTTCAAGCTCAGCGTCATCCGCATAGTTTCGAGCTCTGTCAGGAACGCACCACACTCCGAGAGGACCGCCTCTTCGTCGTGCGTCAGATCGCCCAGCTCCTTCACCATCTCGAACCAGGAGCGGAAGGCCTTCTTCAGCGTCTGTTTCGGGAGGCTGCCCGTGTTGTAGAGGAGCTCTGCAGGCGTCGGACGGCGACCGTGGCGTTCTCGGAAGTCGACGTATCTCATACGTAGGCGTTCCGTACCGGTCGTGGGCTTCAGGAGCTCTTCGAGAAGCGTCTCAACGAGGTCGTAGGTGACCTCACAACCGGGGGGCAGGGTCAGCTCGCCAAGCTTCAGCTGCTCGAGGGCCTTCCGTAGTACTTCGGCTCCTTCGCCGACACCCAAGAGCGCCCCGAGAAGCGCCTGTGGCTTGTTTAGGAAGATGCGGTGGTTGCCGATGTAGTCGATCACCCGGAGGTGCTCTTTGCCCTCTGCCTTGCGGAGTCCGCGGCCTAGCTGCTGCAGCCACAGGATGCGGCTCTCGGTTGGACGCAGCATCAGCACCGTGTCGATCGTGGGGACGTCGACTCCTTCGTTGAACATGTCGACGCTGAAGACGATGTCGAGCTCGCCACGCTCGAGTGCCTGCATCGTGAGCGTGCGCGGAGCACTGGTAGCACCCGCGTGCACAGCGGCAGCCCGCTTGCCGTGCTCGTTGAACCAATTCGCCATGAAGTCGGCGTGACGGCGGGAGGAGCAAAACCCCAGTGCCTTTTCGCCGCCGTAACGCTCGAAGTTCTCGAGCGCGTTGGCGGCACGTGCGTGCGTCGCGAGCGCCTGGGTAAGCGCTTCCTCATCGAAGTGGCTACTGCGCCAGGGTATTTGCGCGTAGTCCACGTCGTCAGGAACTCCGAGGTAGTGGAAGGGGCTCAGCAGACCCTCGCGAATGCCATCGCCGAGGTCGCGCCGATAGACGAGGTTGTGACCGCAAAGCGAGAGCAGATCGGCGCCGTCGGTACGCTCCGGCGTAGCGGTCAGCCCAAGCAAGAAGCGCGGCTCGAAGTGATCGATCAGCGCACGGTAGGTCGCGGCGGCTGCATGGTGAAACTCATCGACGATGACGTAGTCGAAGTGGTTGGTCGCGAACGTATCGAGGTGCTGTGTGCGCGCTAGCGTCTGCACGGACGCGAATAGGATGTCGGTGTCTGGAGTCTTCTCCGAACCGGTGAATCTCCCGATCGACGCGTCCGAGCGAATTCGACGGAACGTCTTGATCGCCTGATCAAGGATCTCCTCGCGGTGTGCGACGAATAAGACGCGCTGGAACTTGCAACTGTCGAACGCTGCGAGCCAAGTCTTCCCGAGGCCGGTCGCGAGCACTACGAGTCCGGCCGTGTCGCCTGCATCGCGGCTCGCCTCGAGTTGCTCGAGTGCTTCAGCCTGGACCGGATGTGGTTGTACCGCGAGGTCCGTCGCGTCTGCCTCAATACCCGTGAGCGGTGAAGGTACGCCGCTTTGAGGTGGAATTCGTCGGTTCCGGTACGACTCGATCCAGTCGTGTGTGAGGGCGCGCGTCGAGTGGTGTGCGAACAGCCGCTCGAAGCCGCCGACGACTGACGCGAAGCCGCTCTGGTCCTGCGAACGCACCAGGCGGTAGTTCCACTCGATGCCGTCTTCGAGCGCGGTCTTCGTGAGATTAGAGCTGCCGACGAAGGCGATGCCTTGGCCGTCAGGAAAGTGGAAGATGTAGCTCTTCGGATGAAAGCTCTTACCTCTGGATTCGAAGACACGGAGGATTCGATCACCTGACAAATCGACAAGTGCTTCGAGCCCATCGGGTTCGGTCGCGTCCAGGTAGTCACCGGTCAGCAGCCGAAGCCGTGAACTGTGTCTGCGTTCCTGTAGAAGGTCTTCGAGGTGCGGGCGGAGTACATCGACACCGCGCCGCATGACGAACGCAACGGCGATGTCCACGGCACTCGCTTCGGCGAAACAGCTGGCCAGGTGGGGTAAGAGTGGGTCAGCGTCACCGGAAATCAGGCCCTCGGCGTGTGGCGCTTCGAGGAGTCCGAGGTCGACCGGTAGCGACGGCTGCGTCCAGTAGGGCGCGCGTTCTGGGAGGACCCATCGCACGCCTCCGCGCGGGTCACGAACATCGCCTTGGAGGCGTGGAACAACGTGGATGTGAAAGTGGTCGATCGTCTGGCCCGCGGCAGAGCCGTCGTTCCAGCCGACGTTGAACGCATCGGCGGTGTGGACGTCTCGGATCAGTTTGTAAGCCTGGTCGATTGCGGCTAGGAGATCCTGCTTCTCACCCGGAGTCGCCTCATGCCAACGTGCGAAGTGGCGACATGGCGTGATGAGGCGGTGACCCGGATTGAGCGGGTAGCGGTCTGCGAGGATGCGGACCGTGCCGGTGTCGGCGAGGATGGCGTTCTCGTCGGGTCGGCAGAAGGGGCAGTCGGCCTGCGGCATCGATAGAGGAGTGAGAAGGCTCTCGATTCGAGGCTAGCGCGAAGTCGTGGTGAACTCGAGAGAACGCCCCTTGTAGTGACAGGACTACGCGTGTCTCCCGCGTTCTACCTCACGCAGGGATCGGGCCGACGGTTGCCCATCGACCCCCGTACTACCCGGTTCGCGGGATGGAAGCCGGAACGCCGGTTGGGCAGTCGCCGGGGGCTGGTGCGTTGCTCTGCTTCATGCGCTACTGCGGCTATCGGACGTCGCGCCAGCCGCCTTTCTCGAGTTCGCGTCCGGCGAAGTTCGCGCGTCGTACGGTAAGTCGTTCGCTCGTGACAAGGCGCGTCGCGACTTCGAGCGATTCGTTTCGAGATCCATCTCCGGGCAGTCGCTCGTGCTGTTGCGAGCTTACCTCAGGGAACCTGAGATCGATGCCGACCAACTCCGCGAACGTGCCGTCCGATTCGCTCTACAACTCGCGGCGAGCGAGGATCTCGTTCCTCCACCCGTGATCGATCCTATCGCATGGCGCTAGCGTCACGAGGCTGCGGAAAAGAGCGTGGAACAGAGTCAGCGCGAGATCGAGCAATGCGAAGCAAAGATCCGTGCTTGAAGGCGCAGTTCAACTCACCCGTCACAGAGCCTCGCCGTAGCGCCGGCGGGCGTCGTAGACCTTCCGAAGCGCCTCGAGGATTCCGTCGACGTGGACCGAGACGGCGCGCGGCGTGTCGTTGTCGAAGACGAAGTCGTCGCGCAGGGATGTGAGGGTTCCGCCGACGAGAACGCCGACGACTTCGAGCTTCTGGTTGACGATGACGCTGCCGGGGGCGCCTGAGCCGACGTCGTTCGTGCTGACGAAATTGATCGGGCACGGTGCTTCGATCGCGTCCTCGCGATCGAGCCAGATCTTCGGGAGCGTGAACGGATACCCGTTCGCGAACGCAGCGTTGCGCGCGTAGAGCCCCTGGAAGCTCGTGCGCCACGGCGCAAAGGTGCCCTCACGGATAGGAAGTCCAAAGCGTCATTTTCATCGCACGGGTGCGCCGGTGGCCATGACGATCGGGGTAGAAGGGAGGCGATGCGTGGCCCATCGAGCACCTGGATTCGGGCAACAATCCCGAATGACCTCGCGAAGTACGCAGAGGTAGCCCGCAGTGACGGTTGCGCCTGCGAAGTGCGTGTCCCTACGCGAAGAACTCTTCCTCGCATCCAGGCGGGGAGCGCGCGGGCGCGAGCAAGACTTCGTCAGGTGCGAGTCCGCAGTGTTCGAGGATGTTCCGGATCACGCTAGGCTGGGTGATGAAGGCGACGATCTTGCGCGGTCCCTTGCAGGCGTCGCAGGTCAAGACTTCAAAGGCGAAGACGCGCTGGAGCAGTTCTGCCCATCGGTGGTACTCGCAACGCACGCGGGCGAAGCCCTTCTGCAGGACGCCGCAGTCGAGGAAGGCGCGGAGTTCTCGCTCGACGAAGCGCGGTGGGCTGCGTTCGGGGTCGCGTGCGACGAGGGCAAGGAAGCGCTCGAGCTGCTCACGCACGATCCGGTGCAGGGCGCCGTTCTCGGGTTCGCGGCGACGGTAGCCCGTTCGCGCACGGCGTATCGTCGTGCGCTGCTTCGCGGTGAGCGCATCGTCGATGGCGCTGCGCAGCACTTCGAGGATCTCCGCACGCGCGGCCGAGTCGCTCGGATCTGACATCGCCGCCACCGGGATCCTCCGCCGCGGCGACGAGCGGCCTGCCACTGGTGCCGGCGCAGGTGGTGGAGTTGTTCCGCGCATAGGGTCGACGACGTAGCACGGATCCCAGGCCCGAGGCACAATCGAATCATGCCGGACACTGACTCTCCGTTTCGTGTCGGACTCGGGCAGATCGCGCCCGTGTTGCTGGACCGTCATGCGACTCTCGAGAAGATCTGTGCGAGCATCCGCGACGCAGCAACGCAGGGGTGCAGCATCGTCGCGTTCGGCGAAGCGTTGCTACCGGGCTACCCCGTCTGGCTCGGGTCGACGGGCGGCGCGCGCTTCGACGACGACGTGCAGAAGGAATACTTCCGGCTCTATCACGACGCGGCGATCCAGGTCGAGGGCGCGGACCTCGTTTCCGTGCGCCAGCTCGCGCGTGAGCACCGCATTGCGGTCGTCCTCGGATGCATCGAGCGCGCGAAGAACCGCGGCGACACAGCCTCTACTGCACCGCGCTCTACTTGAACCAGAACGGCGAAACGGGCAGCGCACACCGCAAGCTCGTACCGACCTACGAGGAACGACTCGTGTGGTCACCGGGTGACGGCCACGGTCTGCGCGTGCACGACCTCGGTCCGTTTACCGCCGGCGTGCTCAACTGCTGGGAGAACTGGATGCCGCTCGCACGCGCGTCGCTGCATGCACAGGGCGAAGACCTGCACTTCGCGATCTGGCCCGGCAGCGTGCGGAACACGCGCGACCTGACGCCCGTGCTCGCGAAGGAAGGGCGCAGCTTCGTCGTTTCCGTTAGCGCACCGCTACGCCGACGCGACCTCTCGGACGGCTTTCCAATACGGGACGCGATCGCCCCGGACGACTTCGCGTGGATCCATGACGGTGGCAGCTGCGTCGCCGCGCCCGACGGGACCTGGGTCGTCGAGCCGATCGTCAAAGAGGAGGGCACCTTCGTCGCGACGCTCGACCCGCGCATGGTCGCGCGCGAGCGGCAGAACTTCGACCCGTCCGGTCACTACTCGCGCCCGGACGTACTGCGCCTCGAAGTCGACCGACGTCGGCAGGAAACCTGCACGTGGATCGACTGACGAACTCGTCGACCGTTCGTCAGCGACTGGCCATCACGGGATTTCGTTCCCCATCGCGTTGCGCATGCTGCGATTGTGCAGGCGCCCGAGCAGGAGTTGCGCGAGCACAGCACCCGACACCGCCATCGCCATGTCCTTCTGTGCGTCCCACGCATCACCCTGCATCCCGAGCCACTCGGGTCCTGCTTCGGGGTAGAAGAGCATCACGACGGCCATCTCGAGCAGTTCGTAGGCCGCGCTGAAACCGAGACAGCAGCCGGTGACGAGCCAGAACACCGTGCTGCCGGGTTGCATCGACCGTCGGCGGATCAGCCACTCACGCAGGAGGATCGCGGGTACGAAACCCTGGAAGAAGTGGCCGATGCGGTCGGCGGGATTGCGTGCGAGGCCGAGCCATTCACGCAGGGCTTCGGGAAAGGGCACTTCGGCGAACGTGTAGCGACCGCCGAGGCACTGAATGCAGAAGAACCAGGCAAGGAGCACGTAGGCGAGATTCGAGAATCGAAACCCCTTCCTTCGTACGGCGAACACGACGAGCACGATTCCCATCGGGAGAACCTCGAAGGCCCAGGTCGCCTTGTCGCTCGCGCCGAGCCCCGACGAGATCGCGAGCGCGACGCAGATGGCCATGAGCGCGAAGAACAAGCGATCGCTCGCTCGGTGAGTGGGGTCCATGAATGCGGCTGCTCGAAAGGATGCGTGTGTCCGGGGACTGGCAGATGGCTTGGCAGTGCGTTGACCAACTCGGCACAAGTTCGAGTTGTTCACCACGCTGTCAGCTGTCTTCCTCCGGATCCAAGCTGTTCACGAACTGCCGTAGATCGGATTCCGTCATGAGTTGCTTGCGCACCATGAGGGAGCACAGTGCGCCGATCGTGAGCTCGAGCTGCGCCACCCGCCCGTGGAGTTTGGCGATCTCCGCGTCTTGCGACGCATCGGTCGAGTTCTTTTCTCGCTGCGTCTTCCGGAGTTCGAGATGCAACTTGCGGATCTGCTCTTCGGTGTCCGCGATGTCGAGGCGATTGCCAATGTCGCCGAGAAACAGAGTTCGGAGCCAGCCCATGCCACTCAGTCTATCGCGCGTGCCCCGACAGCTGGAACTGTGGCAGGATGTTGTCCTCACCGGCTCATCGCCACGCCTAGTTCAGAGCTTGCATGAAGATCTTTTTGGCTACGACTCTTTCGGCATCCGTCCTGCTGGTCTCATGGACCGCGGCACAGACTCGATTTGCCGAGCTCGGTCGACTCGATCACGTTCCTGCGCAGCGGCAGGCCACGCCGATCGTCGAACTCGTCGACGTCGACGGCGACAACCATCTCGATCTCGTGACCTCACACAGGCACGGATTGACCGTGATGCGCGGGTCATCCTCGGGCTTCTTCGTCGCAGGCACGACCATTGAACTCGCAGCGGCGAACCAACATGGATTCGCCGCGGGGGATGTCGATGGCGACGGTGATGTCGACATCGTCTACTTCGCGTGGATCGGCCAAGATACGAGTGCAAAGCTCCTCCTGAACGACGGGAAGGGCGGCTTCCAGCCCTCGACTGTTGCTCTCCCGAGCTTCGATCGAGTGACTTCGCTCGCCTTCGGTGATGTCGATGGCGATCGCGATCTCGACCTCTTCTTGGGGCGCGGCAACGGGCACGTTTCCGGTCCGGGTGTTTCCAACATGCTTCTGCTGGGCGATGGCCTCGGACACTTCGTCGCCGCGCGGAGCTTTCCGGCAGACCTCGACAACACGACCGCAGCCGTGTTCATCGACGTCGATCGTGACGGCGATCTCGACTTGATCGCCGGGAACAGCGCGGTGTATCTCGGCCCGGGTCCGCAGAACACGCTCTATCTCGGAGACGGCAAGGGGGGCTTTGTGTTCGCACCGAATGGTAGCCTGCCTGCCGACAGTCTTGCGGAGGCAGGGATCGCGACCGGCGACGTCAATGGCGACGGATACGTCGACTTCGTCGTTTCGAATCAAGCGGGGACATCCAGCACGTTGCGTGCGGCGCATCTCTTCGTCGGCAACGGCAACGGGCAGTTCTCCGAGATTCCGATCGACGTCGCGACCGGACTCGGCACCGACGTCGCACTCGCGGACGTCGACAAGGATGGCGATCTGGATCTGCTCGTCTCGAGGGCCGGCAAGGCTACGGGCGTGCAACTCTATGTCGGTGACGGCAAGGGCGGTTTCACGATTGGCGGGACGGGGTTCGAAGACGAACTCGCACAATGCACGTCGATCGCTACCGGCGACGTCGACGGCAATGGCGTCCTCGACTTCGTCGCAGGCAACGATGGGGATCGTAGTCGTCTCTATCTCGGTCTCGGCGGACTACGGTGGCTCGACGCGACGCAGCCAATTCGTATCGGCTCCGGCACGATTTGGATCACGCAGTGGACCGGCTTCGAGCTGCACGATCTCGATGGGGACGGAAACCTGGACCTTCTCGAGACCGACGCGCCACTGCGTCTCGCGCTCGGCAATGCGAAGGCTGAATACACGGACGTTACGAGCACGCACTTGCCAAGTCTGACCGGTCGCCTCAAGAACGTCTGGGTCGCCGACAGTGACCGCGACGGGGATCTCGATCTCTTCGTGCACTTGGAAGACTCCGCCACGTGGAGTTTGCGACTGCTGGTCAACGACGGCTCGGCGAAGTTCCAGCTCGCGCCGGCATCGTCGATTCCGTTCACGAAGACCGTCTTGGACTTGTCGATCGACGATCTCGACGCCGATGGAAACGTCGACCTCGTGCTCGACAGTTACGGAGGCCCCTTCCTCTTCCGAGGGGATTCGAAGCACGTCTTCACGCCGGACGCGAGGTCGACCTTCGACACGATCAAGGGACTGAGTCCGCACCAAGTTGCCGACGTCGATCTCGATGGTGACCTCGACCTCGTCTACAAGACGGCCAACCACCTGCCGACCGACGAATTCCAGGTCTACGCCAACGACGGTACGGGAGTCTTCCAACTTCTCGGGGCAGTGAAGCTGAACCACTTCATCAGCAGCCAGGGCTTCCACGTCTGTGACGTCGATGGTGACCGGGTCCCGGACCTCGCGATCTCCGACAAGGAGCCGATGTTGTGGATCGGTGATGGCAAGGGTGGTTTCGTCGACGAAACAGCCAAGCGTTTTCCTCTGCCAACGCACGCGTCGTATTCCCAATCGCATCGCTTTGCAGACTACGATCTGGATGGCGACCTGGACGTCATCGTCGCGGTGCACACGACGACGACCAACGAGCTGCGGTACTTCCGAAACACAGGCGGGGTGTTCCAAGATACGACCACGACCGAGTTCGGAGTTCCCGTCGTGCGTGCACCCGTGACGCGCGCGATCCATGCCCTCGATTTCGATGGAGATCGGGACATCGACCTCGTGTCGTTCACCGAGCAAGGCAAGTCGGTCTTGTCCAATCTCTACCGACACACGCACGAACCGTATGTGTTGGGCATGGGGCGACCGTTCGTGATCACGGTGTCGAGCCACGATCCCGCCGCCACGCAGATCGCGCTCATGCAGGTCGCGGGTGGCGCCTCGAACCTGGTGATCGAGCCCTTCGGCAGCCTACGACTCGACCTCGGCACGCATGTCCTGCTTCCGCCGCAGCTCATGCCGACGAGCGGGCACCTCGAAGTCACGCTCCCGACTCCCGTCAACACGGGCCTGGTCGGACTCGAGCTCTACACGCAGAGCTTGCTCGTCACGGGGCCCTTCAGCGCTTGGCGCTTCACGAATCTCGCGGTTTCGAATCCACTGATTCGGTAGGAGCTCGATAGCCAATACTCCTTCATCAAGGAATGGCGCCGTCAATGAGCCTTCGACGCACCACCGTCTCATCACCGACTTTTGCACGGAAACCAATCTCGATGTTCCCACGCACGATGCTCGTTCTGCCCTTGCTCCTCGTGTCCGGGGTTCCGGCACCCACGACCGAGCCCGCCGAGATCGTCCTCACGAAGGGCGACGAGCCGCCGCCGGGCCCACCTTGGAAGCTCGACTACCGCAGCGCGCGCCGCGAAGCGATTCGCGCGGGTCGCCCCGTCTTCGTGTACTTCACGAAGACCTACTGACCGCATTGCGTTCCCGTCGAGCAGCAGTTGCTGCCGCACAAGGATCTGGCTGCGTACTACGACAAGGTCACGTGGCTCTTCGTTTCGCGTAACTTCAAGAAGGACGAGAAGGACCGTGAGGCGCTTCGCACCCACGACCGCTTCGGGATCTCCTCGTGGCCGCAACTCGTGCTCTTCGATCCGCGCGACGACACCGTGCTCGAGCAGATGTCTCGTGAGTTGGACAGCTTCAAGAAGCAGTTGAAGAAGCACGTCGCCTCGGTGCCGCCGCCGCCGAAGGAGGTTCAAGACAAGATCGCACGATTGCGCAGGGCGAAAGCGCTGATGAAGCAAGGGGAGACGCTAGATGCACTGCGTCGTCTCGAGTCGCTCGCGAAGGAGCCCGATGCCGTCGACGTCTGGCTCGAGGCGCGCGAGATCCTTCGGCACAACGGCAAGGAATCGCCGACACTCGCAGAGCGTCTCGCCGATCCGGACGTGCGCGAACGCGCCATCGCGATCGAGGAGGTCACGCTTCTCGAAGACGAAAAGGAGCGAAGCGCATTCGAGGCCGCGATCGAAGAGCGCCTCTTCGACGACGATGAGCACTTGATCGTCAAGCTTCGGGCCCTCGCTTTCCTGGCCCCGACGCGAGGTGCGGAAATCGCGAAGCGCGCGGGCGAACTCCTGTCCGTACCGAACGACCCGTTTCGCTACGCGGCCCTCGCGCTCTTGAAGGAGCATCCGAATCCTCGAGTCGCGGAGCAGCTCGCACGACTCTATGCGGGAGCCGGCACGACGATCCCGAGCGGCAATCCGAACGTGCTCCGAAGCCATACCGCGAGCGCGATCGCGACGTGCGGTGACGAGAGCGCGATCGCGCCGATCGAGGCGTTCTTGCGCGAGGTCATGCCCAACAACGGCACGCTCGGCGCGTCGCTCGACGCCCTCGCTGGCGTTGCGTCCCGCGCCGGACCCGGAGCGAGAACACGCATCGTCGCGATCGTCCTCGAGAACTTCCCGGGCCCCGTCGAAGACGCGCGCTACGCCGCGTTCGATAGCAAGTGGATGGCGCGGCGCTTGCCACAGATCGCCAAGCAGTTCCACACGACCCTCGTCGCGGTCAGCGAGAAGCGAGACCTCCCGGCGCCGCCTGCGGAGTGGTCGCGCGAGCTGCGCTCCGAGTATCTGCGCACGCTGAAGACACTGCTGCACTGATCGCGTGCGGATCTTCGCCGCAGACTGGGGTTGGCGCTGATCTTCCGACGAGATCGTTCACATTTCGGAAGACGTGCGTGACATAGCGCACCGTTCGGTCCTCTCCAGTTGACTCCACGTGGCTGGCTCGTCGCCGCGCGAACAGCGAGTCCGAACAACGAAGTCCACCGAAGCCGTGGCCGCACGATGATCCGAATACTCACGCTCGTCTGCTTGTGCCTGCTCTGCACACCAGCCGCTGCACTGTGCCAAGACTCCCAGGAGCCGAGGCAAGACCCGCCTTCCGGCATCAACATCTCCAAAAAGCCCGTGCTGCAAGGCGGTATGAAGAAGCTCTTCTGCGTCGCGCTCGAGTGCGAGAACTGGGAACTCATGTTCAAGTGGATCGCGGGCGTCGACAAGGCCATGAAGGGTCGCTTCGGCAAGCGTCGCCTCGGGGCTCCGGGACCGGGTGCGATCACGCTCTCCGACACATCGAACGAGCACACGGGGAACGATCCCACGGTGGAGGAATGGACGGCGGATCCGGACAACGTGGTCATGTTCAACCAGGACTACATCGGCGGCAACCGGTTCATGAACCCGGACCAAAACGCGAGCGACTGCTTGATGGCGGGTGCCGTCGCGCACGAGATGACACACTGCGACGACGAGTACACCTGGAAAAACGGGAAACCAGCCACGCCTGGAGACGCCAAGAAGCTCGCGTGCGAAGAGGTCAAGGGATACGAGTGTGAGCTCAAGGTGCTCGAAGCATTCAAAGCAGGCAAATGCCTGACCGCGATAGAACTCGCGGCCATCTTGAAGGCTCTTTGCGATCGCATCGATGACGTCAAAGCTCTTCGCGACGCAGAGAAGCAAAGGGTGTGGCGGTGCACAACGGATCCGTCGGCCTCGCGTGGCAGACCGTGCACGTGAAATTTTCACCCGAGCTGATTCCGGGACGCCAGTACGAGCTTCGCGAGTACGGCAAGACAAGTGGTAGTCCGTTCTGGCCCCTGCGCCGCTACGGCGAAGCGCAGTCGACGAGCAATCTCCAGATCGAGCGAGGGCTGCTTCCGGCCGATCGATCGAGCGTCGGCGAACAAGTCTTCGCCGTCGGTGCCGAGTGTCGCTTCACGCCGATCTCGACACAGCCACGCCTACTTTCGGCGACGCTGCGCATGGCGATGCGTGCGCCGAATCAGCCCGACCCGGTATCGCTCATCGGCACGGCCGCGACACTGCAGCCCGACAACATCTATGGGAGCCAGGTGACGATCCCGGCAGGAAGCGAAGGGTCCGCCGCTGCGTTCCCTCTTCCGCTTCCGACCGACCCCGCGCTCATCGGCAGCCGTGCGAGCTTCCAGATCCTGATCCTCGACCCGTCGAGCAGTCAGTACGCGTTCACGGACGTCTTCGTCACGACGCTCGCGGCGTCAGGTGACGCTGCGCGAGCGGTCGAGGGTCTGCAAGTCTCTGCGAGTGCCAAGGCGCGACTCGACGCCGCCGCGAGACTCTGGACGACGAGGATGACGCCGAGCGCCCGGAAGCTCACGCACGAACAGGACAATCAAATCCGACGACAGCTGCGCACGCAGCGAAAGTGAATACGGTCGTGTTTCGCGCTCAACCGTTCGGTGGATCGCGCCGACACACGACCGCTTCTCGGACGTAGTCGCGCTCGAGCAATTCGGCGATCGCCGTCGCGACCGTCAGTCCCGCGTCGTCGAAGACCAGGACCTCGCCCGTCGTCGTCGCGATGCTGTCGACGCGCACGAGCAGCGGGCGCGTGAAGCGCCTTGGCTCCTCGGGGCCATAAACGTCGATCGTCTTGCGGGTCCAGCCGGTGACGTCGGCATGGAGGCCGTGCTCGGCGACCAACGCGAGCACCCGATCCTCGAAGCGCTCTTGTGGGTCTTCGTTTTCTATGCGGACCATTGGCGGGATCTTATCAGCGTGTCGAAAAAGTCGGGCACGCGCCGAGTGCGTGATTTCGCCGTCTCGGTGGCTACCGAAAACGTAGGCGAATCGTTGATTCGGCGAGGCTTTCGGGAGCTGCCGTGGCGGTGAAGGCGCGTGCTCGGTGCATGGCTGAGTTTTTCAACACGCTGTTGGCAGCGCCCGAGATGCTGCCAGAGTCCGCTGTCCGGATTCGGGTGTCGCCGCATCATCCCGGCCGGCTCCCTGCTACAGTGTTGCGTGCTTGCCAGGTAGGCGAAGACCAGAGCCATGACGACGCTAGAATCCGCGACTTCGAAAGACACGGCCGCGACGCAGACCGCGACGCTCACGCTCGACGGTGCCACCGTCGAGTTCACGATCGGTGAGACGCTCTACGAGGTTTGTCAACGCGAACAACGGCACGTCCCGACCCTGTGTTATGACGATCGGCTCGACGCGTTCGGTGCCTGCCGGCTCTGCGTGGTCGAGGTCGAAGGGATCCGCAATCCCGTCGCGTCGTGCACGACCAAGGCCGCGGCAGGCATGGTCGTGCGCTCGAATCCGGCGAAGGTCGACAAGTTTCGCAAGACCCTGCTCGAGATGGTCGCCTCGGAGAACCGCGAGGTCGATGTCGACCCGCTGCGGGGCCATGCGAGCCAAGAGCTCACCGCGCTCATCGATCGCTACGACGCGCGGCGGGATCGCTTCCGCGGCAAGCAGTCCGGCAAGAGCAAGCTCGACGATTCCAATCCGTTCATCTTGCGCGACTACGACCTCTGCATCTCGTGCTACCGCTGCGTGCGCGTTTGCGCCGAGCAAGAAGGCGACTACGCGATCAGCGTCAAGGGACGCGGGTTCGGCACCCAGATCACGGTCGAGTTCGACGGGGACCTCAAGAACTCCGCGTGCACCTTCTGCGGACAATGCGTGCAGACTTGCCCGACCGGTGCACTCGCGGACAAGAAGTCGTTGCGCGCCGTCGATGTCCCGGGCGAGATCGAGCTGACGCGCACGGTCTGTCCTTACTGTGGCGTCGGTTGCTCGATCGACCTCATGACCAAGGGCGATCGCATCGTCGGCTCGCGCCCCGCGATGGATGGTCCGGCCAACAAGGGTTCGCTCTGCGTCAAAGGTCAGTTCGCGTTCGACTTCATCCAGCACGAAGAGCGCTTGAAGCACCCGCTCGTTCGTGGTGAGGACGGTCAGCTCCACGAAGCGACGTGGGACGAAGCGCTCGACCGCGCTGCGCGAGGTTTCCTCGAAGCCAAGGCCAAGTACGGACGCAAGAGCGTCTACGCGATCGCGTCGGGGCGCGCCCCGCACGAAGCCGCTTATGCGACGCAGAAGTTCGTGCGCGTCGGCTTCATGTCCAACTACGTCGACAACTGTTCGCGGTCGTGACACGCTCCGACGGTCGCCGGTCTGGCGGCCACGATCGGACGTGGAGCGATGTCGAACCCGCTCGTCGACATGCAGAAGCCGGATGTGATCTTCTGCATCGGTACGAACATGACCGAGTGTCATCCGGTGGCGGCGACGGGGCTCAAGAAAGCCGTTGCGGACGGCGCCAAGATGATCGTCGCGGACCCGCGTCGCATCGGCTTGACGCGGTACGCCGACCTGTGGCTACCGATTCGCGTCGGGAGTGACGTCGCGTTGTTGCTCGCGATGGCGCACGTGATCGTGCGCGACGGCCTCGTGGACGAGGACTTCTTGCGGGAGCGCACGCGCGAGTTCGAGGCGTTCCGCGATCACGTCGCGGGGTTCACACCCGAATGGGCGTCGAAGATCTGCGAAGTTCCCGCGCAGGACATCGAGCGCGCCGCTCGCCTCTACGGCGAGGCGGACCGCGGAGCGATCTACTACACGCTCGGCATTACGGAGCACATCTGCGGCGTCGACAACGTCCAGAGTCTCTGCAACCTCGCGCTGATGACCGGCAACATCGGACGGGAAGGCACCGGCATCAATCCGATGCGCGGGCAGAACAACATCCAGGGCGCCGGCGACTGTGGTGCGCTTCCCAACAACTACCCGGGCTTCCAATCCGTGCTCCTCGAAGAGCATCAATCGAAGTTCCGAGAAGCATGGGGTGTCGACGTCGATCGCGAACTCGGCATCACGAAGATCACCGCGCTCGAACTGTGCGGCAAGGGCATCCACGCGATGCTCATCGACGGTGAGAACACGGTCGTCACCGACCCTGATCGCAAGCATTGCGACCACGCACTCCGTGCCCTCGATCACTTGGTCGTGATCGACATCTTCCGTACCGAGACCGCCGAACTCGCCGATGTCGTCCTCCCCGCGACGAGTTGGGGGGAGACGGACGGCGTCTGCACCAACACCGAGCGTCGCGTCCAGCGTCTGCGCGCTGCGGTGCCGCCGGCGGGGGACAGCAAACCCGATTGGTGGATCATCGCGGAGATCTGCAAGCGCATGGGACTCGCGGGCTTCGAATGGGAGAGCGCCAAGGACGTCTTCAACGAACTGTGCGAACTCTCACCGATCTATGCCGGTCTCGACTGGGATCGCATCGAGCACGGCGAGTACCAATGGCCGGTTCCTACTCCGGACCATCCGGGTACGCCGCGATTGCACGAGAAGGAGTTCGTCAACGGTCGCGGCTTGTTCAAGGTCGTGTCCTACCGCGACCCGGCTGAGACGATCGACGCGCAGTATCCGGTCTGGCTCACGACCGGACGTCGTTTGTCGATCTACCACAGCAATACGCAGACCGGTCGTGCGGCCGGCTTACCGTGGCTCCAGTCCGAAGAGGAGCTCGAAGTGAATCCAGCCGACGTCGCCGCGTGGGGGCTCGAGGACGGCGGCTTCGTCGATCTCGCGAGTCGGCGCGGCAGCGTGCGCATCAAGGTCAAGGCGACCGAGAGGTCGCCACGCGGCACCGTCTTCTGCAGCTTCTCGTTCAATGCGACGCCCGTGAACGAGCTGACGGGCTCCGGCTACGACCCGGTGACGCAAACCGCGGAGCTGAAAGTGTGCCCGGTGCGGATCACGCGAGCGTCCCCTGTCACCACTTCGTGAACATCGTTCGAACATGACAACTCTCTCACGTCGTCAACTTCTGGCACGAACGACTGCCGGCTCGCTGGCGCTTCCGATCCTTTCGCATGCCCGTCTGATCGCGCGGGGTCAGGACGGTGCCGTTCCCGCCGATGCGCAGGTTGAGGACCAACCTCCGTTCCGGATTTCGCTCGCACAGTGGTCCCTGCATCGCGCCCTTCGAGCGAAGGGTGACGACGCGCTCGACAACCTCGACTTCGCGAAGGCCGCTCGTGGCTTCGGCATCGATGCGATCGAGTACGTCAATCAGTTCTTCAAGGACAAGGTGAAGGACCGCGAGTACCTGACCGAGATGAAGAAGCGCGCGGCGGATCACGGCGTCCGCAGCCTCCTGATCATGTGCGACGGTCTCGGTCGTCTCGGCGATCCCGAGGACGCGGCGCGCGCGGCGACCGTCGAGGCGCATCGCCCTTGGCTCGCAGCCGCGAAGTTCCTCGGGTGTCACTCGATCCGCGTGAATGCCGCCAGCGCTGGCAGCTACGAAGAGCAACAGAAGCTCGCCGCCGATGGCCTCGCGAAGCTGACGGAACACGGCAAAGAGCTCGGCCTCAACGTCATCGTCGAGAACCATGGTGGATTGTCGTCCAACGGCAAGTGGCTGGCCGGCGTGATGAAGCTCGTCGACGATCCACGCTGTGGCACGCTACCGGACTTCGGGAACTTCCGAGTCAGCAAAGACGAGGTCTACGACCGCTATGCCGGCGTCAAGGAGTTGATGCCCTTCGCGAAGGCCGTCAGCGCCAAGTCCCACGACTTCGACGACGACGGCAACGAGAAGCACACGGACTATCGTCGCATGCTCGGGATCGTGCTCGACGCCGGATATCACGGCCATGTCGGGATCGAGTACGAGGGGTCCGGGATGTCCGAAGCAGATGGAATTCGCGCCACCCTGCGCCTGCTCGAGCGCGTGCGTGCCGAGGCGGTGACGGCATCGAAGCGGTCTCCCGTCGAGCCGGTTCGTGCCGCGGATGGTGCGAAGAAGCACTGATCCCGCTGCCGTGCTCCCGGGCTCACCTGCCGCGTACGTGCGCTCGCAACGGGTGTTCTCCACGGTGTTCTTCGCGCGTTCAGCCTCGATTCCAGGTCGCCGATAGATCTCCCTGGCCTCGTTCGTTTCGGAGGCTGGCGGGCAGCGACGGCTGCGATGTGGCGCGATTCGCGCCGGACGGTTCTGGACGACGAGAATGAGCGCGACGACTCCGAGATCTCGGCTACTGGCCGCGACGTTGAGCTGCTCCATCGGCTTCGGGATCGTCAGCGCCAGCATCATCGGGCTCATCCACGAGTCGGAGTCGGATTCTCGCCGGGTCGCGGACTTGCGCGCCGCTGCAGAACGAGGCGAGGCCTTCGTGGATCGATCTCTCGAAGAACTCGAGAATCGCGCTCGCATCGCGACCACGATCGTGCGGCATCGATCCGACCGGGGGGCGAGCTTCGCGATGCACGAACTGCGCGCCAACATGCCTGGCGTTTGGATCTTGCTCGCAGGTGCTCAGGGCGTGCCCGCTGCGTCGTCGAGAGAGCAATCCGCGCCGCTCAACATCATGGGATTCGACGGCGCGCGCGCGGCGTACCAAGGTCGTCTCGGGCGCGGGCTGTGGGTCTTCCCCGACTCGGCGTGGTTGATCGCGGCAGCGCCGATCACGGAGGATGGCAACGTCTCGGGTGTCGTCGTCATCGGGCGCCGCGTGGATGAGAGCTATGCACGAGACCTCGAGCGTGTTGCCGGTATGAGCGTGTGGCTCTCGGTCGGACAGCTCGTGTTCGCGTCGGATGTGGGGAGATCCGACGTGCAATCGTCGGTCGTCGCCAAGATCGGCAGTAGTGATCTCCGCGATGCGTCGCAGTCCGCGTCATCGATCTACGAATTGGAAGATCGCTCTCTTGTTCTGGCAGCGGGTTTCGTCGGAGCTGGGGGGAGAGCCGGCTATTGCCTCGTGAGCAGTGACTCCGTGCTCGTGTTGCCGTGGTGGCGGTTCGCGTTCTTGGGGGTCCTCGGAGTCGTTGCAGGACTGGTCAACTGGCACCGATTCGCCGGCGGTCTGATTCGCTTCCTCGATCGACTCGTCTATGGCCTGACGGAGGCCGGCGAAGGACGGCTCGATGCCGAGTTCGACATGGTCGAGGAGAAGGCGCTCGTCGAAGTGACGTCGTCCTACAAGCGCATGCAACGCGAGCTGCGTCGACGCCTCGATGGATTGACACGCGCTGCCGTACGCAACGAAGAAGCCATGCAGGCCAAGGACAAGTTCTTGGCATCGATCAGTCACGAACTCCGGACTCCGCTGACCTCGGTTTGCGCCTACGCCGAATTGCTCCTGCAATTCTCGGGGGAATCACGCAGTGACGAGGAGAACGAGTTCTTGCGAATCATCCAAGGTGAGTCACAGCGGTTGACTCGACTGATCGACGACGTGCTCGACCTCACGAAGATCGAAGCGAGTACGCTGACCTGGAACATCACGGACTTCGACCTCGCGGACGTCGTTCGCGAGGTCATCGACAGTTACGCGAGCAAGATCGTGTTCAAGTCGATCAAGGTCGAGTTCACGACGGATTCCGATGCCTGCCCATACCGTGGTGACAAGCGTCGTATCGCGCAAGCGATCGGGGAACTCCTCGACAACGCCATCAAGTTCTCGCCGGTGCGCGGTCGCGTCCGAGTCGAACTCACGCAGCGACTCACGATGCTCGAACTCCGTGTCACGGATTCGGGACCGGGTATTGACGACGATCGCGAAAAGGAGGCGATCTTCGAGAAGTTCTATCAGCGCGGCGAGGTGCTGACGGATCGACCTGATGGGACGGGGCTCGGGCTTGCGCTCACGCGCGGAATCGTCGACGCGCACGCCGGCACGGTCCACTGCGAGGACTCCGTGGGCGGCGGTGCGTGTTTCGTGATGCGAATCGCGAAAGCCGGCGAATGTCATCGAGTCGTCGACGAGGCGACGGATACGGAGAGTGCTCTCGTCGAAGCCTTCGCTCACTGGGGTTGATGGGTATCATGATTCGGATGCGAAGCTCGATCACCGCCGCCTTCTGCTCGCTCTTGCTCCTGGCTTGTGACGAGGTGTCACCAGACACGGTCCTCGCACAGGATGGTCATCGGTCCAGCACGGAGCAGGACACACAGGACTCCAAGAAGTCGGACGCTGCGCCAGAAGAGGGAGTGGACGAAGCCAAGCGCTTCATGCGTTGGCAGGGCGAGCACGAAACCGAAGGTCGATATCAAACGTCGATCGCGCACTACACGGACGCCGCCGGTCGTAAAGTCGACCTCGTCGCGGTCGTGCACATCGGCGACGCCGGCTACTACGCAGATCTCGAGAAGCGCTTTCGCTCCTACGACGCCGTGCTCTACGAACTCGTCGCTCCCAAGGGAACGCGGCCTTCGCAACGCGACGAGTCCAGGCCGAGCATCATCACGCGGATCCAGCGCCTGATGAAGGACTCCCTCGGGCTCGTATTCCAGCTCGACGCGATCGACTACGACGCGAAGAACTTCGTGCACGCGGACCTGAGCCCAAAGCAGTTCCTCGAGAAGCAAGAGGAACGCGGCGAGTCGATGGTCACCCTGATGATCCGCATGATGCTCGCAGGTATGCAGAACCAGAAGGACGCACCGCCGATCACGTCTTTCCACATCCTCGCTGGGATGAACGACCCGAACTACCTCAAATTCTTGTTCGCGCAACAGCTCGAACAGGTCGAGAACCTCCTCGCCGCGCTGGGTGGTTCGAATGGCGAGAAGTCGACGATCATAGGAGACCGCAATGCGGCCGCGATCGCCGTGCTCGAAGAGCAGCTCGACGAGGGCGCGAAGTCCGTCGCGATCTTCTATGGCGCCGCCCACATGCCGGACATGGAGAAGCGCGTGCGCGCGCTCGGGTTCGAGGCCGCTGGAGTCGAGTGGCTGACCGCGTGGAACGTGATGCTCACGGACGAAGAGCGTGCAAAGCGCGAGAAGCTCGAAGCCGAGAAGGCCGCGCGCCGCGAGGAGATCCTCGAGCGGCGTCGCAAGCGCGCCGAAGCGAAGAAGTAGGCTTCGACTGCTCGCCGACGATCAGCTCAGCGATACGACGGGCCGAGGTCGTCGACCCAATAGGTGATCACCTGGTAGGGGCGTTGGCCGCGCATCGTCGCTCCGTCGCCGTCCGCGCCGTGGCGGTAGACGAGGAGGCCGAAGCTGTAGCGCCAATCGGACCACTGCGAAGTGTTCTCGATATCGCCGACGGTGCCTTCGTAGGTCGTGCCGGTCTCGAGCGTGACGCCGTAGACGGCTTCCGACTCGAGGCCGAAGCTACCGCCGATCGTCGCGCCGCCGATCTTGACCTCGGCTTCCCAGTCGATCGAGAAGCTCCGGGACTTCTCGCTCGAGTTCGCCGTCGTCACGCTGACCGACGTACTGTTCGTGCCGCCGCGCACCGCGCCGACTTCGAGTCCTTCGTCGACCCAACCGAAGGTCTGTGTGAGCTTGGTCGAGGCATCGGCTTTGCGAATGTAGGACTTCGGGTCCCCGACCGTGTGCGAGAGAACCGTATCGTCGATGCGCGCCTTGGCGGCGACGTTTTGGTTGTAGAAGTCGACGGTCCACTTGTAGATCTTCGTCGCGACCGGGTCGTTGAGCGTGATCTTGGAGCCGACGAGGTTCGCGTCCTCGGCACTCACGATCTCGTACTCGTAGCACTGGTAGAGCGTGCCCTGGAAGATGATCGTGTCGTTGTCGTAGCTGCCGCTGAACGTCTTGGTCCACGTGACCTTGCGCGAATTGGTGAGCGTCTTCTTCATCGAAGTCGCGATCGTCTGCTTGGCAGATGCACCGAAGACACCGAAGACATCCTCGGCCTCGAAGCCGACAGAGAAGGACGCCGTCCAGCCAGTCGTGACGCCGTGCGAGCGTTCCTGCGATTGTTCGGTTCCGTAGGCGGTCTGCGAGTTGTCGAAGTTCTGCGCGACGCCTTGCTTCGTCGGCGGTGCCGCCATGACGACGATCGGCATCGGGTCGGGGAGGTCGAGCCACTTCTTGCCCGTGCTGCGCAGCACGAGGTTCTCGCGATCGAAGTCGCCGACCGCGAGGGTCGTCCAGCTCGTGCCCTTGTCGATCGCGTCCGCGTTGAGGCTGCGATACTCGAACGTGAACTTGCCGTCGTTGAGGACGAACGGGGTCAGGATGCACGAGTGGGCGTAGTAGTTGCCGGAGGTCGACGTGTAGACGCTCTGCATCGCGACTTCTTCTCGACCGTCCGCGTCCCCGTCGAACGTCGCGAGCCGCACGTGAACCGGATTGCTCAGGATGTGCCGCACGAAAACCTTGCTCACGCGCGGTCCCGCGTCGGCCTTCGGGGCGGCATGCGCGAACGTGTTGTAGTAATACGAACCGGACCAGTAGCGGATCGCCGCCGCGACTTCGTCCACGCCGTCACGGTTGGTATCGACGGCAACGGCGTCGTAGACGCTGCGCGCACCGACGAGGACTTCCATCGATTCGAACTCGACGGGCTTGCCATCGACGAAGTCGTAGAACTTGACGTAGCTGCGGTAGTTGCCCGAGATGTAGCCATACGTGACGAGGCCGAACTCGAGATCGCCGTCGTCATCGAAGTTGCCGGCAACCGCCGCCTCGCCGTAGCGATCGACGTCGGTCCATTCGTAGCGAATCGCGAAGTCCTTGCCCGCACCTTCGAGAACCGCAACCTGCGCGCTCGATGCCTGGCGATTGAAGAGCATGAGCTCCGACGTTCCGTCGCCGTTCGCGTCGAACGGCACGACGTCGAGCTTCCAGGACCCTGCGATGTCGATGTTGCGGAGCAGCTTGTTGCCCGCGGCTTCGTCGTCGTAGATGCGGACGAAGCCTCCGTAGGCCGACAGGAACGTCGCGCTGAGGACGATTTCGTCGATCGTGTCACCGTCGACATCGATGAGCTTCACGTCGATGTCGCGATACCCGAGGTTGGTACCGGGGATCGTGAAGCGGTTGCGGCTCGACCACTGGCCACTGGTGTCCGACGTGAGCGTGACCGCTTCGAGGTCGGTCCCCGTCTGCCCGATGACAACGACTTCATCGCCGCGAACATCGTCGGTCGCTCCAGCAGCGCTCGCACGCGCGGCGAAGCCGGCTGGCAGGACGGATGTGCTGAAGAGGCTGAGGGGACGGCTCGCATTGGTTGTGTCGTCGAAGGCGAGTCCCCATGGAGTCTTGCCGTCGCCGCCGGCGAAGACCGCCATTTCTTCCTGTCGCGTCGCACGGAAGATGGCCGTCTGGAGTGGCTGGAACTCGGCAGCGTATGGGTCCTGGTACGAGAAGGCATCCTTGTCGTAGCTGCCCTGATTGACGTCCGAGGTGGTACCGCCGCCGCCTCCACCGCCGCCGCCACAGGCCGTCATGCCAAGGAGAACTGCCGTTGCGAGAGCGCGAAGGCATCCGGAGGGAAGTCGATTCTGGATCGTGATGTTCATGGTTCGGTTCAAGGGGATCAGTTTCATCCCCAAGAGGGGCGCCCCTCGAGCGGAGCGCACAGCGAACCATGAAGAATCAGCGATTCAGCTCGGCTTCGAGCGCAGTCGCGGTGGCATCGAACGAAGCGCGCTCCTCGGCATTCTCGGGCGCATGGGCTCGCGCCCGTTCGAGGGTCGCCTTGGCGGCAACCGGGTCCCCGTTGGCGGCCTCCGCCCGAGCGAGCACGAGCATGAGGTCCCCCGAGGTCTTGAAGAGCATGTTCGACCGCCGTGCGGCCTTCAGCGCGAGGTCCAAGTCGGCGGCGCTAGGTGACTCGAGGTCGAGCAGGTACCGCGCGAGTTCCATCTGGGCCCACGCTCCTCCCGGATTCACTTCTGCCCATCGCATGTACTCGGCACGACGTCGCGCTTCGTCTCCGACCAAACGTGTGAGGTTGACGATGCCCCGATGCGCTTCTTCGTAGTAGCGATTGATCGTGGTCGTGTGCTCGAGGAGTTCGAGAGCTTCGAGCCGAGCTGCGCGGACGGCCTGTGGGTCGTTCTTGTCGACGGCACGCTCCAGGGCGATCGCGAGAGCGACACGCGCGGTCGAGTTGCCGGGCTCGTATTCGATTGCGCGCCGACCGAACTCGACAGCCGTCTCGAATTCGCCTTTGCGCGTGTACTGATCGCAGCACAGCTCCAAGAACTCGGCGTTGTCAGGAGCGAGCTTCAGCGCACGCTCGCACAGCGCCAGGGCCTCGTCGTGTTTCTTCTCACTGGCTGCGAGGTTGGCGAGTCCGGAGTAAGCGAGGATGGTCGTATCGTCGAGTTCGAGCGACTTTTCGTATGCGGCGCGTGCAGCAGGCTTGTCGATACGAAACAGCGTCATCCCGATGACGGCATACGCGATGTTCGACTCTGGCCACAGCACCTCGAGGGTCGCGGAGATCTCGCGGATACGCTGTTCGTCACGCGTGCGTGAGAGCATCGTCGCGAGCATCATGTAGTGCAGGAGGCGAGCGCGGTGAGAGCGCTCGACGGCCCGACGATAGTGCTCCGACGCTCGATCCACGGTTCCCGGTATTCGCGCTGTGGTCGCGCCGGGTGTCGCCAGACAGCCAGCAATGAAACACTCCTCTGCAGTGCGTGGTTCGGCGATCTGCGCCAAGAGTTCGCGCGCCTCGTCGTGTCGATTCTGCAGCCAGAGGATCACGACATTGAGCCGCTGGAACGTGTAGTTCTGCGAATTGGCTTCGAGTGCTCGTGCGCATCTCGCAAAGTCGCGCTCACGATCGATGTCGAGGAACGCGAGCAGAGCCACGAAGGCATATTCGTTGTACGGATCGACTTCGAGGACCTTGTCGAAGTGCTCCGCTGCTCTGTGCGGTCGTCGTGCGAAATACTCGACGAATCCCGCCTCGAGTTCACGTTCGATCGTGTTCGCGCGTGCGACTTCGCGACCGAGCTCCCGCTCTGCGCGCGTCATCCACAGATAGAGACTCAAGGCGACGACCGAGACACCGGCGATCATTGCCGCCGTCTCGAGAGGGCGACGGCGTACGGTTCGAGCGAGGCGTTCGAAGGTCGACGGACGCCTCGCGGACACGGGCCTGTACTCACGAAACGCCCTGAGATCCGCGAGCAAATCGTGCGCGCTCGCATAGCGTTTGGCTGGGTCCTTCTCGAGGCACTTGAGCAGGATCGCCGCGAGGTCCCGCGGGATCCGACCCGACTTGGAGGGGTCGACCGGATCGCGACGACGAATCGCTTCGAGCACCTCGTGCGTCGTCTTGCCCTCGAAGGGGCGCTCCTTGGTCAAGAGCTCGTAACCCGTCGCTCCGAGCGAGAAGACATCGCTCGGTGGACCGAGTTCTGCTCCTCGTGCCTGTTCTGGCGAGACATAGTGCGGTGTACCCGCGAACTCACCCGTCATCGTCATCGAGGGAAGTCCGAACTCGCGAGCGAGCCCGAAGTCCGTGAGGACGACGCTACCGTCGGGACGCAGAATCAGGTTGGACGGCTTGATGTCGCGATGGACGACACCGTGCTCGTGGGCATGCGCGACCGCATCGCAGATCTGGATCAGGATATCGACGAGTGTCTCGGTGTAGCCGTCTTTCCAGCGTGAATGCGTCGTCGCTGAGCCGCGTGTCGTCGTGCGCGACGCGGTCTTCGAAGTCGAGCCCGGATTCGTGGCCTCGCGCGAAACCTCGTGCCCTGCAAGGGCCATCGTCCTCACGAGATCCGCGAGTTCTGCACCCGAACCCGGATCACCATCGGTGCGAATGCGATGCAAGAGCCGATGCATGGGCACGCCCTCGATCAACTCCATCGCGTAATACGGCACGTCGTCCTGCGTCCCGACCGCGAGTACGCGAACGATGTTGTCGTGCTTGATGCGTGCCGCTGTAGACGCTTCGCGCTTGAAGCGAGCAATCGCTCGTGGTTCCTGGGCGAACGCGCCAGGCAGTACTTTGAGCGCTACGTGACGGCCGAGTGAAGGCTCGGCGGCTTCGTAGACGACTCCCATGCCACCACGACCGATCTCGCGAATCAGACGGTAGGCACCGAACAAGCGCTCGCCGTCAGAAGCCTGCTCGCGGCTGACTTCGGGGTCATGTGGGTCCTCGGACGAATTCGTCAAGTCGTCGACGAGCGGCTGCAGGAGATCGCGCAGCTCTTTATGGGCTTCGAGGAACTGTGCCCGGTCTTCGCGCTCCGGTCGTTGTTTCCACGCCAAGAAGAGCTCGAGCGCTTCCTGCATCCGCGCCAGACCGCCTTGTTCTCGCTGAGTCATCGCACGATGGAGGGGAAGTCGAGGGCCGGACCGCACGCGTCTGGCAAAGAAAACGAAAGAAGCCGAACTCCGTCAGGAACCGTTCTGGAGTGCGCGGTCGATCGCGCCGGTTTCGAGTTGCTCGACTTTTCGCGCCAGCTTGGGCAGAGCGCGATTGAAGCGCATCCGAGCGGTGTTCTCGCTGATCCCGAGGCGCTCGCCGACCTCGACGAAGCTGAGCTCCTTCCACTGGCGCAACAGCAGGATATCCCGGTCTTCTCGGTCGAGGAGCTCGAGCGCCAGGCGAACGCACGCTTCGCGTTCGTTGCGATCGAGGGCTTGAGACGGCCTCGTGACGGAGCGTGCAGCGGGATCCAGGTCGATGCGGGTTTGTGCTGGCAGTGGCTTCTCGCGTGCGAGTTCGCGGCGTAGGGCATTGTGGAAGTCATGCTGCCCGCGGATCACGTTTTCGATGATGCGAACCATCAGGCCGCGGAACTGGTCGCGATCGGACATCAAGAAGCGCGGCCCGTATCGCAGCACTTCGAGCATGGCTTCTTGAACGATGTCCTCGTCGTCGATGCGTCGCCGTAACGCATCACCGCAACGCTCCTCGACGCGCTTGCGGATCCACGGCAAATCACGTTCGAGAATCCTGCCGAGCGCGTCTTCATCGCCGGAGTGCCAGCGCTCCAGGAGTTGATAGGTGTGCTCGTCGTTCACGTGCGATCCAACCGGTCTTCGAAGGATACACCGCTGACATGGGGTGCGCGCCTTCGCCGGGCTGCGAGTTCAGATATCGCTCGAGCTGACGAAGGACCAGTCATCCCAAGGGCAGTTGCGCGCCAGCACCGATGCTGTCGCGGGCTCGAATCCTAGGGCACGGAGCCGAGTGACGAACGTGTGGGAATCGGGGAGGCAGATCATGTGCACGTGGCCCGGCCGCGGGCCCCCGGCGTCGCCTCGCGAGCCGGAGCCCCGTCGGAGGTGCAGGAGTGGCATTGGTCTCCCCGTGCGCTCGAGCACGATGTCCTTGCGTCCGGCATGGTCGATCCAGAGGACTTTTCCGAGTGCACGGATGCACTCGGCTTCGATTCTCGTGATTGCATCGAAATCGAGTGAGAAGAGCGCGAGCCTCGCAGCGACTTCGACATCGGGCAGCGATGCGAGTGCGTGCGCGACTCGATTCGGTCCCGAGTGCGGGTCCATCGACACGCCGTAGGCGCAGCTGTTCCTGCTCGTTTCGTCGTACGCGCGCAGGAGCCTCCGACTCGTGATGCCTTGTTTGCGATCGGCTACGACCTTGAGGTCGCCGAGGTAGTCGGCGACATGAGATCGGCCGTGGATCTCGAGTTCGCGTCGCACGGCGACGAGGACGCCGACGAGTCGCTCGTCGTCCATCGCGACGAAGAGTCGTGGTACACCGAGTATCTCGAAGAACGCCAGGTACCGGGTACCGTGATCGATCCGGAAGTAGTCGTCACCGAGTGGGTAACGGAACTGCCGTTCGAAGGCCGTGAGTTCTCCGTTCCACTCGCGAGTCTCCGACGGCTCGAGTGAATCGATGCGGATCACGGACAGTGACCTCCGATCACTCGACGTAGATGTGCGGTTGAGCGCGTTGCGTCGTCGAGAGTTCGCGGCGATGCCTGGCGTGGTAGAGGTCGCGATACAGGCGATCGAAGACGTGGGCTCCGAGTCTGAACCCTTGTTCGATCTTGTATGCGGCACTCGTCGATTCGTGCCATGCGGGCGCCAAGACGTCGAAGAAGTCTTGGCTGTGCTTGATGTCGAGTTCGGCGTGCAGCTTGTAATGGATCAAGCGGTCTTCTCGGATCCAACCGAGTCGCACGATGTTGCGCCCCAGAATCGCCGAGATGTCCGCGAACTGCCGCTCGATGATGCCGAGAAGGGCAGCGCCAACCTCCCAGTCGTCGAGCGTGCAGCAGCCGATCAGCGTCGTGTTGAAGGCGCGTAGCTCGGGCCAGAGCACACGGGACTCGACATCGCGCTTCTCGATTCCACCGAGGCGATTCAACAGCTCGAGGAACGTCGCGCCGTGCCTGTGCGACGGGTCGGCTTCGCCGTGCTCTTCCCAAACGTTGCGAAGGACTTCGGTTCGCAACTCCGCACTGGGGATCTTCGCCGCGAGGACGGCCATCGGACGGCTGAAGAACACGACGGCGTAGTAGAACTGGATCTGCGTTTCGAGGAAGTCGTCCTTGTCGAATCCGTCGACAGCGTCGCCGTCGACAGCGTCGCCGTCGACTGCGTTGCCTCGTGACTGCGTTCTCTCGAGGGAGGCGAAGTATGGATTGATTCGCGGGTCGTACTCCGCGAGCACCCGTGCGATTACGTCTTGCATCCGTCACCTCCGGCGGCCCAAGTGCACCGCATCGTAGAACGCGCTTCGCTCGCGTGCGAGCAGCCGCGTATCGCGCTCGGAATCGAACTCGAACGCAGCTTCGAATCGACCGATGAGGTCGCGTGGGTCGTTGAGCTGTCGCCACAATACCGCGGCGCCGGGTTCGAGCTCGTCGGCGAGGCGCTTTGCGAGTTCCGTGCACGACGCGTCATCCATCCAGTCCATGACGTTGGATAGCCCGACGAAGTCGAAGGGCTCGAACGAACGGACGTCGAGGAGGGTGCCGTGGACGACCTCGGGTGCGAACACCGCAGGAAAGTCCGAACGCCGTCGCAGATACTCTGGCCACGACGCAGGCCTCTCGGAGTAACGACCGAGGAGCAGGTGATGCAGATACGGGTTGGAAGAGCGGTCGTCACGGCGGAGAGCGGCTTCGATCCGCCCACGGAAGTACTCGGGATAACTCCCCGGTGTCGCATGTTGGATCGCTGCAGGTCCGAACATCGTCACGAGCATTCCTTCCGAGAACACCAGCTCGAAGGCTCGCGGCCAATAGGGCGTGTCGAAGACGTCGTCCCAGTCCTCGTCGATCTCGAAGCGTCGGGCGCGTTCGCTCGGAGCCACGACGAAGAGATCGAGGACTTGGCGCAGGAGCCGGAACAGCCACTCGAAGTTGCCGCACTCGTGCAGCGCATTCGGTTCATCGGCCCCGACGCCGAAGCGAGAAGGCGGGATGTCGGGATCGGCGAGAAGCGACGCTTTGCGCTCGACGAGTTCGAGCTGTGCCGGGTTGGGATCGACGAGGGTCTGCGCGAGTCCCGGGCACGCACTCGCGAGTGCGAGCGCAGTGCAGCCTCCACTCGCGACTAGAAGCGCAGAGCGGCGCTCGAGTTCACGGGCGATCGCACACTCGATCGTCGCATCCTCTCGAACGACCGCGAACTGGATCGCCGAGGCACCGACGAGGCTCACGGGAGCCTCGTGGCGATTCGGGTCGTCACTGACCGAACAACCAGCGACCGGCGTCCGAAAGAGTGAGCCCGAGCGTATTGGCCGATGGATCGAAGATCGCGAACTGTGCGAAGAGCGAACCTCCGAGGAACTCGGGCCGGTTCGGAACGGTGAACTGCTGGGAGGTCATCCCGGAGGCGTCGGTCGCCAGTCCGAGCGTGAAGTCGATCGAGGTCGCGAGCTTGCATCCCGGCGCGCCGATCGGGGCCCAATCGAAAGGCAGCGGGAAGCTCGCCCACGTGTCCTTCGAAAAACCGTTGAGCAGGATCACTGGCGCGTTGGCCGTCCCGTTGCTGAGTTTCGCGAAATAGGACTGGGTCAGCTTCGGCGCACCCTGATTCGTGAGTGCGGGAATACCGTTGGTGCCGACGCACGATGTTCCGTAGGGGATGAACACCGCTGGGGTTTCCGGGACGTCGTAGCGGACGAAGAGCTCGAAGCCCGGCCATTGCACTTCGCAGCCGTGTTCGAGCGTGGCCGCGTGTGTCGTGAACCGGTTGTAGCCGGGGTTGATGCGGGCGAGTGGGACGCCGAACGTGTCGTGCGACATGTCGTAGCCCCGGCCGAACGCTCCCATCAGTTTGAGATTGTTGAGGCGGACTTCGTCGAGAGCCGTTGCGTTCCACGTGGCGACGGTGAAGCGCGCTTCGATCGCCTTCGACAGATCGCCCGTGACATGGATGTCGTTCCCGCGTGAAATCGAAGCGCGCGTCATCCACGTGCGCGAAATGTTCGTCGAGCGATACCGGTGCACCGTCTTGTTGCGCAACATGCCGAGTCGCACAGGCTCCGTGACGACCATGAGGCCGTTGCTCGCGACGATGCGCGCGACGACTCGAAAGTGCGAGTTTTGCGTCGGGATCCACGTGTTCTGCCACCGCGGCTTCCATGGCGGGTTGAACAATGACGCCATGTTGCGCTCGAGGTTGCCGTAGCGATACGCGGCACGCCAGCCGCTCTCCGTCCCGTCACCGGCCCAGTCGAAGTCGTCGTAGTCCCCGAGCAGGTCGACTCGCGTGATCGACGATCCGCTCGCCGGCGCCGTCTGCACATCGAAAATCGGATCATCGCCGACGATGTCGCCATCACGAGGCGAAAGGATGGAGCCGCTCGGCGCTCCCGCCTTCGTCGACTTGTAGTAGATGCGGAAGTTGACACCGTAGTGCAACCACTGTGGCCAGGTCACACCGATCGCCGACCCGCCGTTGCCTTCACAGTTGAACTCGAATGTGTTCGTGCCAGACACGAGTTGCGAGAGTGGGACCGGAATGGCCGGGTACGTCATCTGCAAATACTCTGTCGGCGGCAAGCCGCTCCCACGCGTACCCGGGATGACGTTGGGATCGGGTTCGGGAATCGAGATCCAGGCGTTGCCGTTGACGCGCATCCGCGGCTTGCGAGTGCCCGAGTGGCTCGTCAGTTTCTCGATGACGACTTCACACGCGACCGCGTCGGCGAGATCGATGATCGAGATCTGGTGGACGGGGTTGGGTAGAAACGCCAATGCTCCGGGGTCGGATGCGTCCGTGCCCGTCACGCGTTCCCACTTGAGGGGACCCGACGGCTTCCAGACGTGTTCGCGATAGATGGACCCCGGATCCTGCGATGTGCCCGCCGTGGCGAGCATCAGGGCCGCGGTTCCCCCGATCAGGGAGCGACGAAAGATGGACAGGAGTCTCGATTGCGTTGCGATCATGGGAGCGACCCAGCGTGAGCTTCGTGCCGGGGGCGAATTTGGAGGCAGTCGTGGGTGTCGCAGTCCGACGAAGGAGGCACGTGCCTACGACGGAATGTATGGCGTCATGGTTCGCCCGAATGTTCCGGCGAAAAAGTATAGCCGCCAGAACCACCCCGCAAATGTCGTCGCAACGCTCCCGGAAAGACATTCGCGAGTCGCCCCGACGAAAACAGGGGCTCGGCACCGCGTGCCGAGCCCCTGTTCGTAGGCCGATGGTCCGCTGACGTCGCGTCTTCGTGACCGCGGACGACGCGCAGCTAGCGGATCAATAGTCGCCGATCGAGACGCGCAATCCGTTGGAGAGGATCGCGCCGAGCCGGTTCATGCTCGCGTCCTTGACGACCCACTGGTTGTAGAACGTGATCCCGAGCAGCTGCCGGTCGGTCGGCACGCGGACACTGATGCGCGCTGCGCCGCTGCTATCGGACATTCCTGGCGTGACGAAGTCGGCCGAGGTGAACAGGGAGCACCCTGCGGCGCCGATCGTGGCGAGCGGCAGCGGGAGGTCCAGGAGGCCATATTTCGTGTTGCTCAGACCGCCGAGAAGGCCGACCGGGCTGTTTGCCCGTGCGCCAGCGAGTTCGACCGAGAACGTCTGACCGAGAATCGGACGATTCGGGGCATGGATCGTCGGGAAGCCATTGGCGCCCTTGCAGCCGACGCCGTACGACGCGGTCGACGCTTGCGACTCGGCGTAACCGAAGCGGAGGAAGATCTCATAGCCCGGCCACAACGTCTCGATGCCGTGGTGCAACGTCGTCGAGTGGGTGTGGATCGTGTTGGTTCCGGTCCGAACCCAGTCCGGTCGGATGTCTACGTAGTCGTAGCTGAGGTTGTGGTTGAAGCCGATGTTGTAACGGAATTGATTGCCGTTGATGTTCATCCCTTCGGCTTCGTAGCCGTTCCACGTCGCCATGTAGAGGCGCGCAGCCGTCGCTTTCGAGACATCGTCACTGATGACGGTCGTTGCATAGTGGTTCGGGGAGTGGTACCGCGTCTGCCACTTCTTCGGGATGAAGTTGTGCTGATAGCGCCGGACGGTGAACGGGCGGCGAAGCTCGAGACCACCGACGTATGGCGTCACGAACGAGATGCCGGTCGAGTCGGTGATGCGCGCAAACACCGTGAAGGCGTTGTCTTGCTGCGGGATCCAGCTCGCATCCCACGTGAGGGTCGCCTTGTTGCCGCTGAGTTGAGCCTTGCCGATGTGGTTCTTCAGCTCACCGAAGGCATAGCGGAACTTGAAGTTGCCGTACCTTCCTCCACCGCGGTAGTTGAAGTCGTTGTAGTTGCCGATGAAGTCGACCTGCTGGATCGAACCTTGATTCGTATGGCCGTAGACGGCTTCGAACTGAATCTTGTCGGGCGACGTGCGACCGAGTGACGAGCCTGGACGCGGCGATGTCACGAAGCCGACGGGGTGCGCCTTCTTCGACGCGTCGTAGTACACACGGAACGTGACGCCGTAGTAGATGAACTGCGGCCACACGGCACCGAGGTCTTGTCCGCCCTTGCCTTCGCACTTGAACTCGAAGCTGTTCGTCCCGGTCTTGAAGTGACTGACGGGAATGCGCACTGTCGGGTAGCGCATCGACAAGTACCAGTACGGATTGAGGTTACCTTCACCGATCAGGCCGGGAATGTTCGAGGTGGCCGGCTCGGGAATGCTGTACCAGTTGTTGTAGTTGACGCGTACGCGCGGGTTGTTCGTGCCGACGTGTGAACGCAACTTCTCGATGATGACATCGACGTGCGTCGCGTCCTGCAGATCGAGGATGTTGATGTAGTTGACGGGGTTGGGAAGGAAGGCGAACGCTCCGCTCATCGTGGCATCTTCGCCAGTGCAACGCGCCCAGACGCCGTTCGGCTTCCAGACGTATTCACGGAAGACTTCGCCAGGAAGCATGTCCTGAGCGGGAAGGCTGGGGAGCACCGAGGTCGACGCGACGAGGAGGCCGAGAGCTATCGTGCCGCGAAGTAATTGCATGTTCATCCAGGGGAACTGGGTTCGAGGAATTCTTTCCGAAAGCCGCCTCCACACGATGGAATCGACAGGGCATCGCGCTGCGAGATGGCGGCTTTTGGGGCCTTACGTGAAGCGAGTGGTCGGTAGCCAGGGTGGTCGTGAAAAGTCGGTCGGCGCCGCCGTGTCGCGCGAGCGCGGCACGATACGGAGATGTCAGAGTTGGGCGAGGCGTCTTCACCGTCCGTTCGCGGATCGATGCTCCCAAGCTTCGCGAGGCGAAGAGTTTACGCTGCACCGATTGAGCCTTGTCACGGGCCTCAGAGGCGCGTCGTCGGACCGGAAACCGTGTGTCCTCAGCCTGCAATCGTCGCGAAAAAAACGGCGAGAAAAATGTGCCTTCTCAACCGCGATCGCCATCCAGGACCAGCGGGCGGCAAAGGTCTTCGTTCGGGTTGCGTTGTCGCGGGGAGCGCGCATCGTGCTTGCATGCATCGAGACTCGACCCACACAGCACGCCTCGAGAGCCGCCACGGCGCATGCATGCCTCTAGCGCTCGCCCTCGCTCTCGCCTGTGGCGCAGCCGCGCAGAGCGTCGAACGCGTATTGCTCGCGGACGTACGGGGAGGTGTTCGCGCTTGGTTCTCGCCCGATGTGGGGTTGTGGCTCGAAGGCTTCGGTGGACAGAAGCGCATCGTGATCGGTCGCGGTAGCGAACCGAGGTTCGACCGGCAGGGGCAGCTCTGGTTCACGCGCAGTGAAGACGATGGGCACGAGATCGTCCGCCGCGAGACGTGGTTGCTCGCCAAGGGAACTTCCGTGCCCGTTCGCACGCATGCCACCGGGCCCGCGTACCGACTGCCAGTACCCGCACCGCGTCCGCTCGGCGCACAGGTCAAGGTCGTCATCGATGCCGGGCACGGCGGTTCCGATCCGGGCGCACTCGGCAACGGTCTGCGCGAAGCCGACATCAATCTCGCCGTCGCGTTGCGACTCGAAGCGTGGCTCGCCCTCGACGCGGCCGATCCACGTGGTGGCGGCGACTGGTCGATCTTGATGACACGCCGCACCGATACGGACGTCAGTCTCGCGAGTCGAGCGAACGCGGCCAACGCGTTCGGTGCCGCGAGCTTCTTGTCGGTGCACATGAACTCGTTCACGAGCGCGAGCGCGAACGGGAGCGAGACGTACTGTTACACGGGTCAAGAGGCTCGTGCGGCCGGTCTCTACCGGAACCGCGTGCAGGGCGAAGTCCTCTCGGCTTGGGGGCTGACCGATCGCGGCGTCAAAACCGCCAACTTCTACGTGCTACGCAACACGACCATGCCTGCAGTCCTGATGGAAGGTGGCTTCATCACGAACACGGTCGATTCTTCCAAGATGAAGAGTGCGGCGAGCATCGACCGGCTCGCTCTCGGTCTGCTGTGGGCGACCCAAGAGCATCATGGATTCACGCGGTACACACCGAGTAGCGGTCCGACGACGGGGACGCTTACGGGCGTCGTCTACGATGCATCGCAGGGGACCGCTGTGCGCATCGCGGATGCCTCGATCTTCCTGACCGATGGTGCGTCGCAGCGTTCGGTTGTCGGGACCGGGGCCTTTTCGTTCACACTGCCACCTGGAACGTATTCGTATGTCGCCAGCGCGCCAGGATTCGCGCCTGCAGCGCTCACCAGGACCGTCGTCGCCAATCAGACCATCTGGGGTAGCCCGGGCCTGCGGCCCATGAGCGGACCGTCGATCGAAGGGCCGTTCTCGACGGTGGCTGGCAATCCGCTACTGCTCACGGTGCGTGCCGACGCCCAGAGTCCGGTGCTCGCCCTCATCGGTAGTACGCCGCAACTACTGACGATCGGGAACTTCGGCATCGCCATCCCCGATCTCGCCACCTCCGTCGCGATCACGCTCGGTGTCGTTCCTGCCTCGGGCACACTCTCAGTGTCCATTCCCACTCCGGTCGCGTCGAAGGGAGCACGCCTTCTGATGCAGCCGTTCGCGTTCTTCGCGCGTGCTCCGAAACTCGGGAACGCCGCCGCATTCGAACTGAACTGAGCGGCGCGACACTCGGGGCGCCGACTTCGCGCTGCTGACGCTTGTCATCTCCAGGCGCATCGCATGAGATCTCGGCATGCGAGTCGCTCCTGCGAACCGGGCCGAGAGTTCGAGTTCGTTGCCCTCCAATCTCACGGCGTTCACGTGCAGCCTCCTGTCCGTCCTCGGAGCTTGCGCGTCGTCAACGCGCGAACCAGCCGCACCGGCGCTACCTGTCCTACGGGCAAGCTCGACGTGGCATGCCGGCACGGTACTCGAGGGGGGGCAGACGCGCTTGCCATCCCTCGAGAACGCGGCGAATGATCCAGAGCAGGGTCCGACTTCGCGAGTCGCGCGCGCACACGTCGAGGTCCGCTGGCTCGAATCGCTGCCGGCTCGCGTGCTGGATCCCATCGCATCCCATGCACGCCTCTTGATCTCCGAAACGGAGGCGGATCCCATCGTCTCGACCGTCGATGCGATGTCCACGATCCGGATCGCGCGTGGCGACGCGGCGGAAGCGTTCTGGACCGACGCGCGTGAGCATGACATCGCGATCGCGAACAATGCCGGTCGTGACACAGCGGCTCGAGCTGCACGAACCGCAGCGATCGGGGACACGACTCTCGTCGTACCTCGAGGCTACACGGCGCGGTACGACCTGCTCGTCGGCAAGTCACCCGATGCTTCGCTGCACTTCGCATTCGACGTCCTTCCGCGCGCGGGCGATGAGGATGTCGTCCGAGTTGCGGTCGTCACACGTGGGCGCGTATCCGATGAACCCGTCACCGACGGGGACGGGCGACTCGTCGTCCTCGAAGAACCACTCCGCGGAACCGAAGATCGTGTCGTCGTGTTGCTTCGCGACCCCGCAGCGGTCGGTCTCGAAATGGCGGGCGCCCTCGCGATCTCCCTGACGGCCGATACGGTGTCCGCGACCGATGTTACTTCCGAACTCGCGCAGTGCACCGAATCCGCGCGCGCATCCGCGCTCGATGCCGAGCAAAGGAATCGCACGCCGAGTCCTGATGAATTGCGTCGGATGGAACTGGAAAGCGCGTTCGAAGCGCTAGCCCGTAGCGATGGCAATCGGCGTGCAGCGGTGTCGTCGCTCGTCCGGTCCGACGCAGGAGAACCTGCGCCACCGCTCATCGCCGACCTCGTTCGCACGGTCGACCAAACGACGTTCGGTGCGTTCGCCGACTCGCTTGCCGCTTCGAAGGACTCGATTCTCCAAGTGGGGACGGACCCGGCGCTGATCGCGTGGCAAGTCGAGCGACGTGCGTGGAGCTGGTTGGTCGCCAGAGCTCAGGCCGAGGGTTTCGATGACGTGCTCGAGGCCATGCTCCTGCGCCAGTCCGGCGAGGTCGGCCGCTATCCGTCCTCGGTACAGTCCTTCGCGAATCGAGCGAAGAATACTGCCGACATGACGAAGCGACTCGAAGCCGAGAACCTGCTTCTGCTCGAGGATGGCAATCCCGGCAGTCGCGTACGGGCCTACGACTGGCTCGCGCTGCGAGACCTGGCTCCCGAAGGATTCGATCCGCTCGCGACGCTCGAAGATCGCCGCGCAGCACTGGAAGCATTTCGTGAGAAGCGCAACTGATGCTCGGCAAGAAGAAGAGCAAACGTAAGCCAACCGAGTTCTCGCCCGAAGAACGCGAGCGTCGCGCCGAAGCCACGCGCGCAGCAGCGGCGACCCAGAAGGCGGCGCAGCGTCCCAGGCCTTGGTGGCGTCGCCTCGCGAAGATCTCGGTGATCACGCTGGCCATTCTCGTCGTCGCGCGCGTGATCCTCGCGGTCGCGATGCCGTGGATCGTCGATGCTGCCGTTCGGGGCTTCGGACTTCGAGCGAGCTACGACTCCCTCGGGCTGTCGCTTCTCGGCGGCAGCGTCGAAGTCACGAACCTCGTGTTGCGCACGCGCACCGATGACTCGCATGCCGATGCGAAGTCGGCGCCGGTCGCGGATGTCGATCGGATCCTGTTCGATCTCGATGTTTCACGCCTGCTGACGGGCCGCATCGCGATCCACGACGTGGACGTCAACGGTGTCGTTGCCGATCTGCGACGCGACGCGAAGGGACGTATCACGCTCGGCGAGCAGGCCGTGCTTTTCGACCCGAATTCCCCTGCGGCAGCTGCAACCGAAGCGGAAGAAAGCGCCGAGCGTCCCGTGTTCGACTTCACGAGCCCCGTCGAATGCTCGTTGTTCCGCATCGCGGCGCTGCATGTCGATTGGTCGGACGCGACGCTTGCCGAACCTCTCCAACTCGCGATCGATGCCGAACTCCGACTCGAGAATCTGGGGCACGCCGACGAACCCGCTCTGCTCGCAGCCAAAGTCGCGATTCACGATGTGGTCGCGGCACTTCGGGTCGATGGAGAGTTGACGGCGCTCGGTTCCGAACTGCACGCGCACACGGACCTGCGTCTCGACGGCCTGCGGCCTGCGCGGATTCGTCCGCTGCTGGATTCCTTCGGGATCGAGCTGCACGCCGACGAAGTCGATGCGTCGCTCTCGGCAAACGCAGAGATCCTCCCGTTCGAGCCCGACCCCGAAGATGCACGCAAGCCGGTCGGTGAGGTGCGTGGAGAGTTTTCGGTGACGGATGTCTGGATCCGGCGCGATCGCGATGTCCCGCTAAGGCTCGACGCACTCGAAGTCGCCCTGCGCAATGCGAGTTCGCAGCGCATAGCGATCGAGGCGATCGGCGTGCGGTCACCACACTTGGACGTCCAGCGTCGCGAAGACGGGCGCCTCGTGCTCGGGTTCGTGTCGATCGTTCCGACAACAGCACCGGCGGATACGACGATTGCATCGCACGAACCATCGTCAACGCGGGCGAGCGGTGAGCCTATTCAACTGCGCGTCGATCGATTCGAGCTCACGGAGGCCGACATCGCCTTCGCAGACCTGGCTGCGTCGAGCAAGGTCGACCTCACGATTCGCGTGCCGCGACTGGGAGTCTACGATCTCGAGCACGGTACGAAGTTGCCCGTTCCGCTGCGCTATGAAGCCGTCGTCGAGGTCCCCGGCGTCGCGGAGAAGACATCGCTGACGGGTTCGATCACGCGCGATGACTCGATTGCTTGGACATCGAAGTTGCGCATCGACGGCCTTTGTCCCGTGCGCATCGAGCCGTACTTGCGGGCGATCGGACTCGAGAGCGAACTCGAGCCGGAGGCTTCGTTCGCGATGCAGATCGACGGCAAGCTCACGCAAAGTGAACGCACTTCGGTCGAAGCGATGCTCTCGAGCTTGGTCTTGAAGAAGGATGCGTCGAGCGAGCTGATGAACCTTCCTTCGATGCAGATTCGCGCGAGCATCGGTGACGATTTGGTGCGCGTCGAACGATGCGTCGCCGAGGGATCGCCACTCGAAGTCAGGAGGGATGCGAGTGGTTCGGTGCACGCACTCGGGTTCAGTACGCGAATCGCCGGAGTCTCGCCTCGAGATGAAGGCTCGAAGAAACAGGACGCTGCATTGCCGCCCGTATCGAAGCCCACCGCGGCGATTCCGAGCTTCGAGATCGATGAACTCGCATGCAAGGGATTCGCGATCACGTTCCGCGACGAGTCCGTCGAGCCGACGGGCGAGCTCGAATTGACGGACGTCGAGATCGAAGGTGCACGGCTCGGGTTCGGTCCATCGGCACGCGAGCGCAAGGGCACCTTGGGGTTGCGTGCCAAGGCGGGACGGGTCGCGTCGATCGTGGCGCTCGAAGCGAGCGTGGCCAACACGCCGAAGTCGCAAGCGATCGAAGTTCGTTTGCGCGCCGAAGGCCTCGAGGGAACCCCACTGGAGCCCTGGCTCGACGGTGCATCCCTCGTCGTTACGGACGGTCGTGCCGCGTGCTCGCTCGTCGGCCGTATTGCACGCGATGACGATGGGGGCATGCGAATCGCCGGTTCGATCGGACCCGTCCACCTGGACAGCGGAGCGCAGCGACTTGCCGAAGTCGAGAGTGTGGAGTTCGACGACCTCGTCGTCCCCGCGCCGAATGCCGCCAACGAGGCGATGCAACTCGGATCATGGACCGTGCGCAAGCCGCGTGTTCGCGTCGAACGGGAACCGGATGGCAGGATCCTCGTCGCCGGGTACCGCTTGCCCGTGAGCGCGGCTCGCCGCCCGGACCTGGGATCCAAGCGCGTGACCGTCAGCGGTCCTGCCGAACAACCGGCCATGCCGGCGTTGTCGTGGGGCGGCCTTCACGTCGACGATGCGCGTTGTCTGTGGCGTGATGCGGCGATGAAGCCCGTGCTCGAGTCGGACTTCAAGGCGATTCTCGACATCGATGCCTGGAACTCGTTGCGGGGCGATCCGCTCGTGTTTCGCGTCGAGGTTGCCGCCGGGAAGACTCTCGACGGTCTTCTCTGCAAGGGAGCGGCGACGATCGCTCCCGATGCGAAGAGTCTCGCCGTCGCCTGTGAAGTCGAAGGGGACGGCTTCAAGAGCGGTGACCTTGCCGTCTACTTGCCGCAAGGGATGTCGATCGTCGCTCGGGCTGGCAAGCTCCGATCGAAGCTCGATGCCTCACTGGCGATCGGCGACGAGCAAAGCATGCGCGTCGCGATCCACAGCTTCGACTATCGTGACGTGGGGGCAACTTCGCCGTGGTTCGCTGGCGATCAGGTCGCTTTCGGCGTGCGGGGGTCCGGTACGACATGGACTGTCGAAGAACTCGTCGCCGACGGTATCGAAGGTGAGTTGCGCAAAGGGGTCGATGGCGCATTTCGATTTGCTGGGCTTCGCCTGGAGGCGATGCCGCCTCGGCCTTCGACAGCCGAGACGACGGGTTCGACCGACGCGATTTCGGTGGCGGAGACAGCCGAAGAGACAGTCGTTCCAACCGTCCGTCTCGGTCGATCTTCGCTCACGTTGCGTGCGTTCCGCTACTTCGACGAAGCGCTCGATGGTGACCCCGTCGACGTCGCTTGCAGCGTGAAGCTACCTCGAGACGTCACTCTGATTCAGCCCGACGCATCGGCTCTGGCACCGCTCGCGATCGAACTCGAAGGTCGGGTGGCCCCGATCTGGGATGCGATGCGAGGCAGGTTGGTCTTGTCGCCCTACGCTGACGAGCCGAAAGCGACGCTGTCGTTCACGGTCAGCGAAATGCATGGCGACGCCTTGCAGAAGTGCGCGCCCGACATCGCGAAGAAGATCGACATGGCGCAACTCGATGGCGCGACATGCAAGCTCGCGGGCGAAGTGACGATGCGGATCCGGAGACGCAAGCCGACGGACTTCCCGCTGACCGATGGCTTCGGGCTCGAAGCGCGGATCACCGAGCTCGCGTTGCGCGATCGCGAGCAGAATGTTCTTGCGGGTGTGCGCGACATCGAAACCGACGTTCAACGAGTCCTTCCGACGACGGGAGCCGTGCACATCAAAGAACTCCTCGTGCGCGAACCCGAATTGCGCGTGACCTTGGAGCCCAAGGCGATTCGGGTGGCGGGTGTGCGCTTCCTCGAGACCGATGGAGGGGAAGTCGCGGGTAAGCACGAAGGTGCGCCGACGACATCCGCATCCGTTGCGGCGCCGCCAACGAGTGATGCCGCGTCGAGCGGCGACTTCAGGCTCGATCTCTTCTCGGTCGATGGTCTCGATTTCGCGCTCGAAGACGAATCGGTGAACCCGCCGGTCATCGCGCCGATCACATCACTCGACCTCGAGGTCAAAGGCTTCACGACTCGTGCGCTTCGTGAGCCCTTGCCGATCGCTTTCCACGTCTTTGCAGACGGTGGCAAGATCGAACTTCCGGAGCGAGCAAAGACGGGCTTGTTCTCTGGCGTCACCTCGGCTGCGCTCGGTGTCTTGAGCGGCAAGAAGGACGAGTTCAAGGTCGAGCCCCGTCCGTTCTTCGGCGAACTCGCGATCCAGGGGCGGCTGACACTCGTTCCGAAGCCGGAAGGATTCGTCAAGTCGAGCCTGGACTCGATGGAGTTGCTCGCGCTGCGAGGCCTCGCCAGAAAGGCCGGTTTCGAGATCGGCGATGGTGTGCTCGATTCTGGCGTCCAGGTGCGCTTTCTCGGCGAGAAGGGCATGGAAGTCGACAGCAAGACGACGTTCACGTACCTGAGCCTCGACGAGCCGGCTGATGGCCCGATCTCGACCTATCTCAAACTACCTGCGCCGCTCGACACCGTGTTGTTCGTACTGCAGAACGAGAATGGAGAGCAAGTCATTCCCTTCTCGTTCTCTGCACCCGCGGATGATCTAGGCAGCGGCAATATCGTTGGTGCCGCCGTGTCGTCCGTGGCTCAGGTGATCACACAAGCGATCGCCTCGTCGCCGTTTCGAATCGTCGGTGGTGTCGTGGATCTCGTCGGCGGTGACGATGAAGTGGTTCCGGAACCGGACGCACCGACTCTCGAATTCGAGGCAGGAACGGTCGACCTCGTCACGGGCGCGAGCACCGAGGAGGCGCTCCGTACCGCTCTCGCGAGATTGCGGAGTGACGACGGACTCGTGCTCGTGCTTCGCCATGTATTCGGAAGCCGCGATCTGGCGCGTGCAGAGATCCTCGCCAATCCGGATCCGGAGCAAGCACGCGATCTCACCGAGCGATTGCGCAAGAAGCGTGAAGAGCTCCTCGTGCGCCGCGTCGAACTCGCCGCAACCACCGACACGCGTTTGCATCTCGATCAGGCGGACCTGTCGCGCGACGCTGCAACTGCACTGCGTGAACTCGATCGCGAACTCGCGAGAACCGAACGCGCACTCGATGCCGTGTTCGAGTTGCTGAAGCGCGGCGCAGATCGACGTCGTCCGGGTCGGACCAAGCGTTTCGCGCTCGAGATCGCCGGTGCTCGCATGGCGCGGGTCCGGACGGAGCTGATCCGTCGTGGCATTCCCGAAGAACGCGTCGAAATCCGCCGAGCTCGCATCGATGCAATCACCCGCGATGGGCGCGCGGAAGTCGCGTTGACGACGAAGAAGCGCCAGGTCCAGTGACGACAGGATGGCACGTGCGTCCCGCGTCGGGAGTTCGGTGCACCCTCGTCGCGAGCTCGCATCACGAGCCGAGCTCCTAGAACGGATAGCCGACGCTCAGGTGCAGCGTGTAGTCGTCTTCGTCCGAGTGGGGATTCGGATTGAATCCCGCATCGAAGCGAACCGGACCGATCGGGAGCACGAAGCGCAGACCAGCGCCGATGGCGTAACGCATGTCGTCGAGACCGAAGTCGTCGACACTCACACCGACGTTGCCGGCGTCGCCGAAGACCGCACCCTCGAATGGTCCGAAGACGGGGAAACGCAATTCGAGGTTGAACACGTTGCGGAACTCGCCGCCGCTGGGGCGACCGAGCGGCGTCTTTGGTCCGAGTTGTGACTGCCGGAAGCTCCGCACGGTCGAGTTCCCGCCGTTGAAGAAGCGTTCCTGAACCGGCACGGCTTCCTTCGAGAACACGACACCGCTCTGCATGGCCGCGCTGAGGATCCAGCGCTCGGCGAGTTGCGTGTTGATCCCTGCTTGCACGGTGGCGCGGTCGAACGTGATGTCGCCACCGAGCGCGTTGTCCGCGTGTTCGAGACGCAGGAGTGCGCGGCTTCCGCGCGTCGGGAACAACCGCGAGTCGCGATCGTCGAAAGCGACTTCCGCGAAGACCGTGCTCACGACGAAGTCGTCGACGACCAGGCTGCGTAGCGAAGAGTCGATGTTCGACCCGTCACTGCGCGCGATCGAGTAGCCGACTCGAAGCTGCGTCGCATCGAAGATCCGACGGTCGAAAGCCGCACTGAGCGACCGCGAGATGTCCGTGAACGTCGGCTCCTCGCGTTGTGTGATCGCTGCCGTGATGGCCAATCCCGTATTGGTTGCGAACAGTCGAGGTTCGCGCCACGTCGCGTCCGCGCCGTAGCTCTTCTGACTGATTTTGCCGGTCACGCGCAGGCTCTGTCCGATACCGAACAGGTTGTTGTCCGCGAGAAACACCTTCGTACGGGCGAGTTCGTAGCTTCCGTAACCGGCGAGGATGCCGATTTCGCGCGCTTCGGCTTCCTCGAGGCGAAACGTGATCACGTCTCCATCGGCGTCGGGAGCGGACTCGCGACCGACTTCGATCCGCGAGAAGAGGCCGGTCAGATAGAGTTCACCGACCGCCTTGTCGATCTTCGAGGCGTCGTACCACTCACCGGAGCGGACGGAGATGCGACGCCTGACGATGCGATCAGCCGTCCGTTCGTTGCCGACGATCTCGACACTGTGGACGCGTCGACGTGGACCGGGCGTGCCGGTGACCTTCGCGCGGACGCTGTTCGCTTGTCCGGTTTCGTCCTGCCTTTCGACGGTCAGTTCGACGCGCACGGACGGCGTTGGATATCCATCGTCCTGTAGCCTCTTGCGCAGTCGGTCGCGAAATGCATCGAGGCGAAGCGTCTCGTAGGGCTCGCCGACGAGCTCCGCTCGCTCAGAGTCGATCTCGCGGCGGTTCTCTTCGGCAGTACGTCCCTCCCATGCGTCGAGGATCGAATCCTCGATGTCGAGGCTCTCGAGTACGAAGCGCGGCCCCTCCTCGATGTCGTAGGCGATTCGTGCGACCTCGCTACCCGGTTGACGTTCGATCTCCGGTCCTTCGACCGACACGTCGAGGAAACCGCTGTCTCGGTACTTCCCGCGAAGTGCAATGCGAAACGCGTCGAGTTCAGCACGCACGAAGTACGGGTCTCCGGTCCCCAGAATGCCGGAGCGTTGACGCGACCACAGAGGTAGGAGCTCGACCGCGCGAAACGCCTTGTTCCCACGCAGGTGCATGTTCTCGATCGTGACGCGCGGACCTTCTGCCGTCTCGAAAACGACGCGCAGCGGCTTGCGTGTTCGGTCGATTCGATAGCGTACGCGCGCTTCGGGGAAACCTCGTGACTCGTAGAAATCACGCAGGTCGCTCGCTGCGTCGACGAGAAGCGACTCCTTGGTCGGGTCACGTTCGAAGTCGATGAGGAGATCCTCGACGACGCGACGCAGTTCGAAGTCGTGATACGAATCATCGCCAACGAAGCGCCAATCGACCGACTCGATCGTCTTGCCATCCTCGGTCCGAACCGCGGACGAGCAACTTCCCAGCAGGATCGACAGGACCGCTGTGAGTGCGAGAGCAGTCGTGGATCGCCTCATCGGAACCTGAGGCGGTAGACGATTCCGAAATTGACGTCCTCGTACACGTCGCGCTCGCCTTGCAACCAGATGCGCGGCATCGCGCGAAACTCGACGACGATGCTCTCGTTGCCGTTCGAGCTGATCTCGGTTCCGGTCAAGATCGAGAAGCGTTCGACGAAGCTTTCGCGCGCCTCGGTCGATTCCGACCCGAAGAGCCAGTCCGCGAGTTCTTCGACGACGTAGCTTCCGACGACGGTTCCGACGCCGCGCGCACCGGAGTTTCGCAACTGCTCCGGGCGCGTGCCGGTCGCGACCAACACCGCGAGGTCCTCGGCAGGCAGCGGCGGGTTGGACGACATCAAGACCTCGGGGCGGTCATACCGACCGCGAACCGACATCGTCACGTCGAAGCCGTGTCGACGACCCGAGGCGACGATGTTGATCTGCGGGAAGCGCGGCGTCTGCCGATCGAACGTGACGAGCAGTGTCGACACGCGTAGTTCGATGCCGGGCAGCTTGAGGCGCGCGTCGACGTCCTTGCGCGGAACGCTACTGATCGTGCCGAGGATCAACGGATCGCGCAGTGTGCCTTCGATCGACAGTGCCGTCGTGATGCCGCCTTGAAACACGTTGGTCTTGACGTCGATCGGCTTCTTGGTGGTGATGTCGACCGCGATGCGTCCACCGATGCCTTCGGGCAGCGAGAGACCTTCGATCCCGATTCCTTCCCGTACCGCGACTCCGCCGGTGCGACCGACGTCGATGAACGGGATGCGGCCAACGACCTTGCTGTTGTCGAGCTCGACCGTTCCTCCGATCTGAATCGCGTCGACCGGGCCCGTCGCCTGCAATGCGAGATCCGCACGAATGCGCACGCCGTCCTTGCGCCACAGGAGCGTGTTCTTGCCTTCGATGTTGAAGTCGACGGTTCCGCCGTCGAGGCTCTCGAGCATCGAGCGAGGCGTCTTGAACTCGCCGTGAACACCGAGCGGGGCAGCGCCCATCATCGCATCCAACCGTTCGACGCGAATCGACTGCGGCTTCACCACGATGTTGCCTTCGATCGCATCGATACGAGGCGCCGCGGCCGCGCGCACGGCACCATCGTGGACTCTCAACTGCAAATCCGGCTCGGGTTTCGCGATGGATCCGGTGACGACCAAGCGGCCGTCCAAGGTTCCCGAGAGGTCTTCCAGACCTGCCGTTGCCGGAGGAATCGATCGAAGATCGAAGTCGTCGAACTCGAGAAGAGCATCGACGTTCGCATCGGCGAGAGGCGTCGTCGCCGTGATCAACGCGCGCAGTCCGATGCCGATCGTCGCGTGGCCGCGCGCGAGTTCGCTCGTCGACTTCACGGCGATGTCTTCGATTCCGACGACTTGCTCGTCACCGCGGATCCGGCCGGTGAGTTCCAGGGACTTTCCGCCGAGGGGATCGTCGAGCTCGCATCGAAGTGTGCCGTCGACGCGTGCTGCCGAGAGGTTGACGACGGCGTCGACGCTCTTCGGGACGTAGGAGCCATCGTCGGTCGCGGAACTCGCTTCGAGGAACGGACGTGGGTCGAAATCCTCGACGTCGAGGCGGGACGAGATCGCGTCGAGTAGGGGACCGATCTCGAGCTGCTCTCCCGCGCGCAGTGATGCGATCGCCCTGTCGAACTGGGTGGGTTGCATGCCCGCCGTGAGCCGCAGTGTCGTCCGTCCATCTTGGAGGTATTCGAGAGAGTCAAGGCGAACGGCATCCTCCGCACGCGAAGCCATGGCACGCACGAGATGCGCCTTGCCGTCGATGAGAAAGGCGAAGTCATCGATCCGCAGCGCGTCCTTCTCCGTGAGGAGCGCTCCCGTGACGCCCGTGATCGAAACCGAATCGCGGATCTTCACGGCGACGTCGCGGCTCTCGATGCGTCCTTCCACCTCCGGCGCTGCGCTCGTTCCACGTACGGTCACACGACCCGTGACGCTGCCACTGAGCATGTCGAGGCCGAGTGTCGGCAAGCGCTCGCTGAGTTCGAGGCGGGACAAGTCCTGCATGGCCAAGTCGAGGTCCAGTGCGATCGCCGCGCGATCGAGTGTCGTGCGCGGGTCCTCACCGCTCTCGAGCAAGCCGATCAGCCCCAGCGATCCGAGCTCGTCTGCGCGGAGTGTCAGGCGAGCCTCGTTGCCGCTGCTCCGCACGGTGACTCGACACGCGGTCTTGTCTCGGTCCGTCCCACCGGAACGAACTCGGACTAGGATGGCTTCGGGAGCGATGCCGGTGATACTGCCATCGATTTCGATGTCGAGCTTCGCCGAGCTGCGATCCCACGTGATCGCGCCAGCGACATCGCCGCCGATCTCGTCGCGTCTAGGCATGGTCTCGGGGAGGAATGCTCGCGCCGATGCGAGATTCAGACGCGTCAGGCGGATCCGCGCGTTCGTCGCATTCGCTGCCGCTGCGAGTCCGTCGATACTCGCCGCATCGTCGATCGTGCCGTCGACGATCAGTCGCATCGTCCCGCTCTGTTCGATCGCGAGATCGCGTACGTCGATGCGTGCGACGGGGTCCGCAGTCGACACGCTTCCATCCACGCTCGGGCCGCGAAGTTCTCCACGCAACTCGATCGGTGAGCTGTGGCGTGTCGCGGACTCGACGAACGTCCCCGACACCCGCAGGTCGGGGCGCAGATCCCAAGCCATCGGTCGCTCGGCATCGAAGTCGAGCGGGTCCGTGATCTTGCCCGTGATCGTGCCCGTAGCCTCGATGGACTCGCGACCTCGGAACAGCCTCGAATCGACGGACAGACGCGTCGTGAGATCGCCGTCGGAGAATTCCAGCGTACCGCGGGTCGAGAGTGCTTCGCTGCGCATCTCGTCGCCGAACATGCTCGATACGGGTGATGTCGCGGCGAGATCGACGCGTACGTCGATTCGACCGGTCGTCTTTGGACCGGGCTTTTCGAGCGCGAACTCGCTGGAATGCAACTGCACGTGTGTGCCGCGGCCGTCGAGTCGGAACGTGTCGATTGCCGCAGTGCCGGACAGTAGTCGTGCGTCGAGTGATACCGACCATGGCCGAAGCTCTTCGATCATGGTCGTCACGCGCGCGTCGATGCTCGCTCCAGTGTCCTGCAAGAACAGGGCGAGCCACGGGTTGTTGTCGTCGAAGCGCATCGACAACGCGCCCGTGTGTTCACGCAAGGACTGAAGCGCGGCGTCGATCGAACTCGTGTCGATCGACGTCAGCGGGATGCGAACTTCGCGCGCGCGGACATGGAGTCCAGGGCCGTCGGCATCGAGTTCGGCGGCGAGGACGCCTTCGGCATCGAGTCGAGCGCGAAGTCGCGCATCGGGAAGCGGCGTTCCACCAGCCCGGGGCTTCGCACGCCGCATGCCCGCGCCCGCGAGTTCGAGCGTCGTCTGCAACGTCCAAGGCGGTGCCAGCCGTGCATTGCCGTCGAGGCGGATCCTGCCCGCGATCTGCTCGTCTCTTGGTAGGACGAGTGTGCTCAGTCGGCTGGTGTCTCGAATCGACATCTGCCAATCGATTCGAGGAGGCTCGCCCGGTGGGCGGGCGATCGTCGCACGAACCAGGGTTGCCGGAAACTCGAGGCGGACGTCGGTCTTGCCGTCGTCACCTCGAGCGAGTGTCGCATCGAGCGTGCCACCGTAGACGCTGCCCTGTCTGCGTAGCGCGAGGTCTTCGATTCGGACGGCGGCGGCGTGGGGGAGGAGGTCGAGGATCGCGCCGACGTCGGGTTCGGTCGAAGGGGACGCTTGACTCTCGGATGGTGGGAACGCGTCGAGGTCGATGACGACTCGTTTTGCCGTGCACTTGGCGACTCGGATCGCCGCGGGTGTGCCTCGTAGGATTCCCCACAAGTCGTAGTCGACTTCGACTCCGAGATTTTCGACGCGCTCGATTCCACGCTTGCCGTCGAGGACGGTCAGATTCGTGATGCCGGCACTGCCGAAAAGGCTGCCACGCAAGCCGTGCAGCTCGACGCGCGCATCGAGGGATTCGGCGAGAACGGAAGCGATCTTCGGCGCCAGGACGTGCTCGAACAGCGGCCCCGACGCGAGCCAAGCCAGTTCGAACAAGATTGCGGCGACGAGGGCGAAGCCCAGCAGGATGCGTGCGATCCGACGCATGGTCTCAGTCACGCAAAACCGACGACCCGCGCAGCGCGGGACGTGCGACTCAGCGCTTCTTGGGTCGCGCTTTCGCGCCGGACTTCGTGGTCGTCTTGGCCGTCTTCGAACTCGTCGGTTTCGCAGGCGCAGCCTTTGCCGTCGTCGCCTTCTCCGTCGTCGTCTTCGCTTCGGCCTTCGTGGTCGTGGTCGTCGTCGGTGTCTGCGGTGCGAGGGCCGTACTGGTCGCGGCTGTCATGGCCGCAGGCTTCGAGTCGGTCGCCTTGCCCGCGCGCGCTGCCGGCTGGAGCACTCCGGACTTTTCTCCACGCGGTTCGAGGATCACGCCGAGGGTCTCCACGGCCTTCGTCGTCAACTGTCGATCGCGGGCGACGCCGCGCAAGACGTCACTGAATGCGACGATTCCGCGCAGCGTGCCGTCTTCGTCGCACACGGGCAGGCGGTGGACCCGCACATGCCGCATGTGATCGAGTGCGGCACTCACGTCGTCGTTCTCCGCACACGACGTGATCTTCTGGGACATGGTGTCGGCGACGAGGATCTCGCCCAACGTGCGGTTGCGGAAGTAGCCGGCCATCGCGACGTCGCGGTCGGTGATCATTCCGACGAGGCGATTGCGACCGTCGACGACAGGAAGGCTCCCACAGTCCTCGTTCCACAAGCGTTGGGCGACATCGTGCAAGGAATCCGTCGGTCGGCAGGTCATCGGCGACGGGGTCATCAACTCGTGGACTTTCATGCACGCGATTCTGCCGTGGGAATGGAATCGTGCAATGGAGGCCTTTCGCCACGTCTCGGTTCGACGTGTGCGATCGGTCTCAGAAGGACACGGTGAAACCCGCCCAGATCCGCGCATCGACCTGTGAAAACAGTGCGTCGTTCCCAGGCTGCCGGTAGGGCCAGGCCCACCACGCGATTTCTCCACCCACTTCCACGGCAAGGTGATTCGTGAATCGGAACTCGATTCCGGGCCCAGCCCCCACGCTTGCGAACGGCACGCTCGAGAGCCCTTCCACGTCGAAGGTGCCGCCGCCAAAGCCACCCTGGACGAATGCGCGCACTCGATCGCCGAAAAAGTCGTAGCGCGCGAGAGCGGATACTTCGGTTCGTTCGAAGTCGCCTCGCCCCGACAATCGGACAAAATCGCCATTGAGGTCCGCGTCGAAATGACCACGATCCCTCAGGACCCGGACTCCGGCTTCGAGTCTGTCATCGAGGGAGTAACTGACCGAGGCGCCGGTTGCTTGCCCCCACATGTCGATTTCGATCGAGTCGATGGAGCGACCGCCGTCGTACCACAAGTCCGCACCGCCACCGAGCCAGCTGTGGAGGACGCGCACGTGAACCGGATGTTTGGCCTTGGACCACTGTGCGGACGGCTCTTCGAAACGGATCTCAGCGGGTCGCATCGGAGTCAGAGGCCGGTCGTCCTGGATCCCGTGCGCGGGTGGCGTTGGATGATGCATTGCACACGCCATCAGGCAAATGCCGACGAGACAGAGCGTGACGATCGACGAGTTGCGCATGGGCCTGCTATTCTCGCCGCAACTCGTCCTCGATCTCCAGGGCGATCCCCACTGCGATCTCCACGGCTCTCCATGAAGCAATCCTCCAAACACCGCCATTCTGGCGATCGGCGCGCGAGCCGGCGCCACTTTCTGGCCTCCGTCGGAAGCGGCGCGATCGCGTTGGCGGGCAGCGCGAAGGCTGCGCCGCGTGCCCTCGCGAATGATCGCGTCCGCTTCGGCATGATCGGCGTCGGGAGCCTCGGGACGGCGCACCTCGGTACGTTGCTCGGAATGCCGGACGTCGAGGTCGTGGCCGTTGCCGACCCCGATGCGCGGCACGTCGAGCGTGCACGCTCGCGCAGTTCGCGGATCGACGGCTATCGCGATTTTCGCGATCTGTTGAACCGCTCCGACCTGGATGCGGTGATGGTCGTGACGCCCGATCACTGGCATGCCCTCGCGTCGATCCGCGCGATGGAAGCAGGACTCGACGTCTACTGCGAGAAGCCGCTCACGTTGACCGTCGCGGAAGGTCGCGAGGTCGCCGACACCGCGAAGCGGCTCGGGGCCGTGTTCCAGACCGGCACGCAGCAACGGTCGTCGAAGCAGTTTCGGCAGGCAGCCGAACTCGTGCGAAACGGCAAGCTCGGCAAGCTCGAACGCGTTCATGTTTCGCTCGGTCAAGGACCGATGCGTCCGCGCGCTCAGCTCAAGAACGAAGCGAAACCGTCCGAACTCGATTGGGACTTGTGGCTCGGTCCCGCTCCGGCGGTTCCCTACATGGTGGAGCGCTGTCACTACGAGTTCCGGTGGTTCTTCGACTATTCGGGCGGGAAGATGACCGACTGGGGTGCGCATCACCTCGACATCGTGCAGTGGGCGCTGGGCGCGACGTCCTCGGGCCCTGTGCAAGTCGTCGCGAAGGGCGTCTTCCCCGAGAACAACATCTTCGAGACTCCGGTCGATTTCGACGTCGACTACGTTTACCCCAACGGGGTCACCGTGCACGTCACGGGTGGCGGTGAGAACGGGATCACGTTCTTCGGGACCGAAGGACGCCTGTTCGTTTCGCGTTCGCGCATCGATGCCGAACCGAAGGACATCCTCGGGATCGATCGCGACGACCTCTCGATTCGGCTCGAAGTAAGCCCTGGTCATCACCGCAACTTCCTCGACTGCATCCGTTCTCGACGCGCGCCGATCGCCGACGCCGAGAACGGGCATCGCTCCGCTACCGTGTGTCACCTCGGGAATATCGCGATGCGACTCGGGCGCTCGCTGCGCTGGGATCCCGTGCGCGAGCGATTCTTGGATGACGATGCTGCGTGCCGTCTTCTCGACAAACCGCGGCGCGGAGCTTGGAGTCTGTGATGTCGCGTGTTCCTTATTTGCGTGTCGTCGCCACCGTCGTGCCGGTTTGCATGATCGTTGGTTGTCGTTCTTCGACCGGACTCGGAACCAAGGCCGAGCGGATGCTCGAGGCCGCGGTATTCGGGACGCCCGATGGCGTTCGCGACTTCCGCCGGCATCTCGCCAAGCTGTCGGATGCCGGGGACGAAGCGCGTCAGCGAGCGATCTCCGAAGCTCTCTACATCGCGAAGGACGAACGCGCGACGGCGGCGCAGCGCGCCGCGGTGCTCCGCGAAGCCGCGATCCTCGTGCACGATGACGATCTCGGGCGGATCGAGCCGCTGCTCAGTGACGCCGATCTCGGCGAAGCTGCACTCTTCGTGATCGAACGCGTGCCTGGCGAACGCGCATCGAAGACGCTGAAGCGGACCTTCATGGCCGCGGATCACGGTGGGGGAGACCATCCGCCGACCGTGAGTGCCGAAGCCGTGCTCGCGGCAATCGGGCGGCGCGACATCGATGCGGTCTCGCGGAACGTGCTCCGTGATTGTGCCGCACAGCCCAAGTGGGAACGGATTGCACGCCATGCCCTCGCGCGCGACGGTGATCCTGCGTCCGAAGCGATCGTGTCGTCCGCACTCGATGGTAATCGTCCCGGGGCCGTCACCGATTGGTTGCTGTGGCTGGACGCGAGTTCATCACGCATGGCCGCGGACAAGCGTCGTGAACTGTGGCGGATGGCTGCGGTCCATCCCGATCCGATGTTGCGGCGTGTCGCGTTCGCGCGCGATGTGTCGAGCGGAGATGCCGTGTCGGTCGCGATGGAGCGGCTCGGGGATTCCGATCCGCGCATCGCGGCGCGCGTCCATCAGTCGCTCCTGGGTTCGGACGCGGATCGCGTCCGCGATCGCTTGGTCTCGATCGCGACGGGCGAAGTCGACGTCGTCGCGTCGTCCGCTGACCGAGCCGCTTTCTCTCGCCGCGCGCGCGCGGCTGCGATCCGCGTGCTGATCGCACGCGAGGACGAAGACCGCGGCCGCATCGTCGATGCCGCGCTCGAAAGCGATCCGGAGACGAAGAACGCCGTGCTGGCGGCTCTCGCGGATGCGCCGCGTGATCGAGATCGATCGCACTACCTGGACTTGCTCGCGTCGGCGGATTCGGAGCTTCGCGAGGTCGGAGCGAAGGGCTTGCTCGCACTCGCGACCGCGGACTCTGCCGATGCCGAAGCGCGCGATCGAGCGCGTGAGGCGGTGGGCGCTGTTCTCGGAGCCGGAGTCGGAGTCGATGCACGCATCGCGGCGTGGAGCGTGCTCGCCAAGGTGCCGGACGAGAGCGCTGTCACGTTGGTCCGATCACCTGCCGTGCAGCCCGTCGACGCCCGCGAACGAGCAGCGATCGACGCTGCGAAGCTCGCCGTTGCGGGGAGCCTCGACAACGGCGCCGAGGCGCAAGCCCTCGCCAAGGAGGTGCTCGACGGAGCGAAGAACCGCGGACAGCGACAGCGCGCAGCGAAAATCCTCGTCGCTGCCGGCGGCGACATCACATCGATCGCGCGCGAGTTCGGATGCCTCACGTCGTGGCACATCGCGGGACCGTTTCGTGGGCCTGACGAGAAGACGTTCACCCAGTTGCCCTTCGCGACGACCGGGATCGACCCCTCCGTTCCTCTGCGCCTCGAGACGGCCGATGGTGTGCGCGAATTGCCTTGGGTCGCTAAGGCGTCGGACGACATCGATGGTGTGATCGACCTACGCTTCGTGTCGAACGAGGCCAACGTGTCGGCCGTCGCCTACACCGTGCTCCAGTGCCCTCGAGCGATGAAGGCCGAACTTCGAGTCGGCAGCGACGACCAAATCGCGGTGTGGCTCGATGGCAAGCTCGTGCACGAGAACTTCGTGGCGCGCGGTCTCAACGTCGACGAGGACCGAGTCGCGATCGACCTCGACGCAGGTCGTCACGAACTGCTGATCGAGATCGGCCAGAACGGTGGCGGCTGGGAATTCCACGCACGCGTCGTCCCGCGCTGAGCGCGGTTCCGAATCCTGACACGAGAGTCGGGCACGCTGTGGGTGTCGCGTTCGGTCAAGCGAACAGCTCGGGCAGCGTGCCCTTGCTGTCCGCGAAACTCGGGACTGGAACGCCCACGGCGCCGAGCATCGCGACGAAGAGGTTCGACAGCGGGGTCGCTTCGTCGTACTTGCGATAGCTCCCGTGCTTCAAGCCGAGCTTCGATCCGCCCGCGAGCACGAGCGGGTAGTTGCGCGCGTTGTGCGTCGTGCTGCAACAACTGCCGTAGAGCACGAGCGTGTGGTCCAAGATCCTGCCGTGTTCGTCTTCGAGTTCGCTGAGTCGCCGCACGAAGTGCGCGAACTGCTCGGCATGCCACGTGTCGTAGCGGCCCCACTGCTCCCAGTGCCCCGCGTGGCTGTCGTGACTGATCGTGTGGTGGCCTCGCGACACGCCCACGGCAAGGCGTGGGAACTGGTCGGCGAATCCCATCCCATCCTCGCGCCCGGTCTGGAATGTCATCACGCGCGTCAAGTCCGTCTCCAACGCGAGGGCCATCAACTCGTAGGTCGCGCGCAGATACGCGGTCGGATCCTTGCGCGGGTCGGGGTCCAGATCGAGGCGGGACGTGTCGACGTCCTTCATCGGGATGTCGAGCCAGGTTTCGTTGCGTTCGATCTGCTCTTCGACGGATTCGAGGGACGCGAGGAACTCGTCGAGCTTGGTGACATCGCGCTTCCCGAGGCGGCGACGCAAGCTCTTGCTGTCTTCGAGAACGAGGTCGACGATGCGTTTGCCTCGTTCGATGCTCGCGCGGCGCGCTTCGAGCGAGGACTTGCCTCCGGCTGAGAAGTAGCGCTCGAAGATCGAGCGTTGGCGATTCTCGGACGGGATCGGTCGCCCGGACTGGTCGAACGAAAGCGTCGCGACGCGCGACTTGTAGCCGACGCCGCCGTCGGTCGACAGTGCAAGGAACGGGTAGCGCGTGTGTTTGCGCAGGACGCGCGCGGCGACTTGGTCGACCGAGATCGAGTTCTTGTAGCGGTCGCCCCGGACATCGCCGGCCGTGAGCCACGTGTCGCCAGCTAGGTGACCGAGGAGTTCGCGGCTGAGTGGGTGCGAGAGGCCGCCAAGGATCGTCAGGTCGTTTCGGAACGGTTCGAGCGAAGCGAGAACCTGCGTGAATCGATACTCCGTTCCGTCGCCGTGCGGGAACCAGCGCCACTGTGCGAACGCCCCGTCCTTCTCGTCGGGAAGGCTCGCGCCGTTGGGAAAGTAGACGAACGCGATTCGCTTCGGCACGTCCGTGGACTTCGTCAGGCGTGGCGTCATTCCCTCGAAGAACGGCAACGCGCACGCGACTCCCGACCCGCGGAGGAACGAGCGTCGATCCAGGTGCCACGACTTGTGCGTCATCGGAAGAGCTGTGCTGGAGATGTCTTGGGCTCAGCGCCCGTTCTGAAACGAGGAGGTTGCCACGATCGCGTGCACGAGGTCGCGAAGACCACGCCCCTGCGAGGTGACGCGCTCGAGTATAGCGGCGACCTCCTGGTCATCGGCAAACGTAACGTCACGACCGTGGGCCCAGGCGAAGAGATTTCGCGTGAGCCCGCGCAGGACTTCGTCCTTCTTGACCGCGAGGAGCCAGGCCTTGAGCTGCGCGACGCCGTCGATGTCGGTGCCATCGGGCAGAGTCGTCGTCGCGTCGATGTCTTGCCCCTTGCGCTGCGGTTCGAAGAGCCCAACGGCGTTGAAACGCTCGAACGCGATGCCGTACGGGTCCAGCCCCTTGTGACAATCGCGGCAGGAGTCGCTGTCGCGGTGTCGCTCGATCTTCTGCTTGAGCGTGAGTTTGTCGAAGTCCGGAGCCGTCTTGTCGAGCTCCGGCACGTTCGGTGGTGGTGGCGGCGGTGGGTCGTCGAGGAGCTGCTTGCGCAACCAGACAGCGCGCTTGATCGGATGCGGCTCGAGCCCGTCCGAGTGCCCGGTCAGGAACGAACCGTGCGACAGCAGTCCGCCGCGCCCGCTACCTTCCGGGAGTTCGACGCGGCGGAACGCGACGCCGCGCACACCAGGGATCCCGTAGAAGCGTGCGAGATTCTCGTTGAGCATCGTGAAGTCGGCGTCGATCAGCGTGTCGACGGGTGCGTTCGTGCGTAGCACTTCGTGCACGAACAGATACGTCTCCTCGAGCATGTCGCGCTTGACGAAGCGCGTGAATCGCGGGAAAGCCGTCGGATCGACCGTCATCTGCTCGAAGCGATCGAGCCGAAGCCACTCGTGCACGAAGGTGCGCAGAAAACGATCGACCTTGGGAGCGTCCAGCATCCGATCGACTTCGGCGTCGAGCGAAGTCCGCAAGGCGCCACTCTGTGCGAGTTCGAGTAGACGCTCGTCCGGTGGTGAGTTCCACAAGAAGTACGACAAGCGCGACGCGAGGGCCTGATCGCTCGAGTCGGATTCCGATTCACTGAGTGGATCGACGAGGAACAAGAAGCTCGGCGACGTCAGCGCAGCGATGAGGACTTCGCGAATGGCGTCTTCGTTGGTCTCGACCGTCGGTCGAACGCGAGACCAAAACGTGAAGTACCGATCGAGTTCGTCGGTGCCCACGCTACGCCGGAACGCGCGCTCCAAGAAGCGCGCGATCACGCGCCCTGAGTAGTCGCCCTCCGTCTCGTCCGAGCCACGCTCGAGAAAGATCCTCATGTGCGATCGCGGCGGCCAAAGCTCGTGATAGGGCGCTTCGAACTCGATCGATTCGACAAGCAAGGGAGGCCCGGTTTCGTCGCGCGTCGGAACGAGTGTGTCATTCCAGAGCCCGAGCAACATGAAGCCGGACAGCGGCTCGGTATCTCCGGACTCCGGTTCCGGGATCGGCAGGTTTTCGAGTCGACCGCGGAACTCGTACGTCTCGGCATGGCCCAGAGGCGCGTCGACTGTTTTCGGTTCGTCGAACGTCGCGTAGTCCATGCCGTCGTCGGTACGTGTCCCGACGTATGCGCGAATCGAAGGTGCTGCGTCCTGGACCTTCGTCGTCAGTTCGGCCACATCGGCTTCGAGTCTTCGAACGAGCGCATTCGTTGCGGGTAGCTTCGTGACGACGAGCGCCCGGAAACCTGTGAAGAACGGTCCACCGACCTCGAGCACTTGCGTGCCGCGTCGCATCCCCGCGGCGCAAACACTCGTGACCATGGTGGGAATGCATCCACTCTCGTCGACGGCCAACGGACTGTATCCCGGGCTCAGGTCGAGCATCGGCGCACACGGCACGCGCGGGGCCGCGAGGCGTGCGGGCGGCACTGGCCTCACATCGTGCGTCGCGCCGAGCGCCGTTACGCGAATCTGTGGCATCTGCGCTGATTGCACGACGCGATGCACGACATCGATTTGATAGAAGCCGTCCTCGGGCACGGCGATTCGGAACTTCGCGCTTGCCGGCAGCGGAACGTTCTTCGGTCGCAGGTACTCGCCTTCGAGCACGAGGTTCGTGGGTTTCTCGGCGTCCCCTGCTGGCAGGACGATCGAATGTTCGCTGACGACGATGCGCGCGGAGTCGCCCAGCAGCGCGTCGTCGAGGTGAACGAAGTCCTCTTTCGCATCGAGCGCGACAAGGAGCTGCTTTCGGAGCGGAGGGATGTAGCCACGAGATGCGCGCACGCGCATGACGAAGTCACCGTGCCGAGGGAAGACACGCTGCATCTCGAGCTTGACGTTGGGGGAAGGGCCCTGCCAAGCACCCGGCGCGATCTCGATGTGCGGCACTGCCGAGAACAGGACGATGCCTTCGTCGACGACCTGGAACCGTTCGCGATCCGAGCCGCGCAGCCCGATGCTCATCTTGCGGCGGATCGCGTCCTGTTTCTTCTTCGAGAGGCTCGCGTGGTCGCCCAAGAGTTCGATCGCGAAATCGTTCGTGCCGAGAGGGACCGACTGATATCCGCCGGTCCGTGCTGCGACTTTGCCCTTGCCGATGCCGGTCCCGAAGTCGACTCGGTAGCGCGTGACTTCGGGGCGCTCCGCGGGAGCGATCGCTCGGTCGAGGGCTTCCCGTGCAATCTGGCGAAACGTCTCCAGATGCAGCGACGACGCGAGCAGCGTGGCTCCGTCGTTGGAGAAGCCGCGCTTCGACTTGCCGTCCTCCGGCAGGGTTCGACCGAAATCGATGTCGAGCTCGAGCAGGTCCCGTAGCGAGTTCGCGTACTGGGCGCGCGTCAGTCGACGAAGCACGGCGGGTGCGTGTCGTCGCCGATGCTCCGCGGCCGCGTCGAGGGAATCGCGGAGCCAGCCCACGAGTGTGCGGCGGTCTTCCTCGGAAAGCTGCCGCGAGCGTTCGGGCGGCATCTCGCCGCTCTCGATCATTTCGAGCGCGTGATGCCAGGTATCGGCGTCGTTCCCGCTCGCGATGTCGGGGTCGAGCGTATCGAGTCGGACGTCGCCCTTCTGCCGCTTCTCGCCGTGGCACTTGTAGCAGGTACGGGCGAGGATCGGCTGCACCGACGAGGCGAACGTCTCGCCGCGAGAAGTTTCACGATTCGGCGATTCTGCCCGTGCCGTCGTCTGTGGCGCAGCGAGGCCCGCCGAGCCAATGCAAGTGACGGCCAATAGCGAGACCGTGAACCGTCTCGACCGTCGAAAGTCCGGCCTGCGAAATCGGCTCATCTTGTTAAGATTTGGCAAAGGTAGACGTGGTTTAGTGCTGAGATCGTTTGGCGGCGACCGTGCGTCGTGCGCCGTCAAGAATCCGCGTGCCGATCCTAACGTCCGCGAGTCGTCCGTGCCTCGAGGGTGTCGATTCTGCCCTCTCCTGGAGTCCGTCCATGCTTCGAACCGTCCGTGGAGTGCTCGCTGCACTCGTCGTCGCCGCCAGCCTGTCGGCGCAAAAGCCCGAGCTCTACGACCTCGACGTCGTACGGGACATCAAACTCACTTTCAGTCAGACGAACTACTGGCAGCTGTTGACCCAGAACAAGGCGTCCAACACGAACATCCCCGCGACGATGGAGATGTCGGGGGAGACGCTGCAGCAAGTGGGCGTGCGGTTCCGCGGCAACACCTCGTACAGCCAGCTGCCGGCCGGATCGGAAAAGAAGAGCTTCAACATCGAAACCGACTGGTCGATCCCTTCGCAGAAGATCTTCGGCTACACGAGCCTCAACCTGAACAACGGCTTCCACGATCCGACGTTCGTGCGCGAAGTCATCATGTATCAGATCATGCGGCGCTACGGCGCGGCACCCAAAGCCAACTTCGTCCGGCTGTGGATCAACAACGTCTACTGGGGCATCTACATCAACGTCGAGCAACCGGGCAAGGACTTCACCGACGAGAACTGGAAGACCGGTGACGGCAATCGGTATCGAGGTTTTCGCAGCGGCGGTTTCGGGCGACTCGACGATTGTGCGCTCGTCGACTTGGGGGACAACATCGCGTCCTACCAGAGCGCGTATCAGTTCAAGAAGGGCGACGGAACCGATCTCCTCAACCTCGTCAAGGTGATGAACCGGACGCCGACCGCGCAGCTCCAAGACGAACTCTCCAAGGTTTGGAGCCTGGATCATGCTTACTGGTACATGATCGTGATGAACGTCATGATGCAGTCCGACAGCTACATCGGTTCGGGTAAGGACCACTTCTTGTACGCGGACGATTGGCACGGACTCTTCTACATGTTCCCGTTCGACCTCAACGAAGGGTTGTCGGCCGAAGGCGATCAGACGGCGCTGAGCCCGTTCTACAACTCGACCAACGTGCGACGGCCTGCGCTCAGTCGCACGCTCACGTTCGCGGATTGGCGCGCTCGTTACGTCGCGCACTACCGGACGGTCGTCGAAGAGAGCCAGTCGTGGGCGGCGATCGGCCCGCTCGTGACGAAGTACCAGAACCTGATCCGCGCCGACGTCGCGGCCGACACGAAGAAGATCTACACGACGCAGATGTTCACCGACAACGTGACGCAGAGCGTCGTTTTCGGGCGGACGACGATTCGTGGAATCAAGCCTTCGATCGATGCTCGCACCACCTACCTGCAAGGTCAGAGCGAACTCTGGGCAACCCAAGCGCAACTCGGTGCATTGCAGCACACCCCGGTGAGCCCGTCGGCGCAGGACACTGTGTGGGTCACGGTGAGTGCGAGCGGCGCGGCCCAAGTCAAACTGTGGTGGCGCGTGAGGGGACGGTTCACGTCGACGCAGATGTTCGACGATGGCGCGCATCAGGACGGCGCGGCGAATGACGGTGTCTATGGCGCATCGATCGCACCGCAGGCCGCGGGCAGCACGGTCGAGTACTACGTCGAAGGTCTGACTGCAGCGCAGGTCGCACGCTACTTGCCGCGCTCGGCCGAATGGAACGCGCCGTCGTACGAAGTACGCTTCCCGAGTGGCACGAGCCCCGTGCGGATCAACGAGTTCATGGCCTCCAACTCCAAGACCATCGTCGACGAGAAGCAGCAGTACGACGACTGGCTCGAGCTCTACAACGATTCGGCAACAGCCGTCGACGTGGGCGGACACTACTTGTCCGACGATCCGACGCGCCCGACCAAGTACCAGATTCCGGCCAGTACGGTGATTCCGGCGTTCAAGACGATCCTCATTTGGTGTGACGAGGACGGAACCCAGGGACCGTTGCACGCGAACTTCAAGCTGTCGGCCTCCGGTGAAGACATCTACTTCTTCGCGCCGAATGGGACGACGTTGCTCGATTCGATCCAGTTCGGCCTGCAATACACGGACGTGTCGACGGGTCGTCTGGTGGACGGCAAAGCGCCCTACGTGACGTTCCTCGATCCGTCCCCGACGACGGCGAACAAGCTCACGACCGGGCACCGACGCTACTCGGCTCTCGATCCGGCGACGCACCCGATCGAAATCGCGGGTGTCGGCTCACCGAAGATCGCGGGCACGTTGTCGTGGAGCTTGTCGAGCGGACCGGCGTCGAGCGTGTTCGCGCTCTTCCTCACGGGGGCCGGCGGCAACGTCCCGGTCGATGCCTTCGGGCTGTCGCTGCTCGTTGCGGATCCGATGTTCTTCGTGCTCGTCTTGCCGAGCGATGCGAGCGGAGCCGGCACGCTGAGCATTCCCGTGCCGGACGACACGGCCCTCGTCGGGGCTCACCTGTTCGGGCAGGCGTTCTCGCCGGTCGGGTCGGGTTGGAGAGCCTCAAACGCGATCGAGAGTGTCTTGGGGCCGAAATGACGCTGCGGCAGCGACAGCCTGTCGTTCTCCAGCCGGCCCCCGCGGGCCGTCATGAGGCGAAGTACGTCGTCACCGACGAGGTCGCGAATCTGATTCGCGACTTCGCATATCCGTGGGTGTTGCCGGATGCGCACGTGCGCGGACCACGCAGCAGCTACGTGATCCGCAGCGTCTACCTCGACAGTCCCGACTATCGGCTCTATCGATCGACGATCGATGGGCTCGCTCAGCGCTACAAATTGCGGATTCGGCGGTACGCGGGCGGATCGAACTACTTCCTCGAAGTCAAGCGGAAGGACCGTGACCTGATCCTCAAGAGTCGGCGCGAGCTTCCCGCGAAGAGTCTCGCCGAAGTCGTTGATTGGCTCGCTCGCGCGCCACTCGACGATTCGGACTTCGTCGAACGGACCAACCGGATCATCGCTCAGCCGGTTCTCGACATCGCGTACGAGCGACAAGCCTTCGTCGGTGCGTATCACCTCGGTACGCGCCTGACCTTCGATCGAGACTTGCGCTACGCGGCGGTCGATGATCTCGACACACCTGACGACGACAAGGAATGGAAGTCGACCGGCATCGATGGCGTCGTCGTGGAACTGAAATTCTTCCGTGGAATGCCGGGTTGGATGCAGGAGATCGTCCGCCGCTTCGGCCTGAAACGCGTTTCGTTCAGCAAGTATTGTTTGTCAGTGCAGGCTCGCCGGAGAGAATCGCCGCTACCGCTCCGCTGAATGCGATGCTCCAAAGCCCCTTCGATTCGCTACTCGACTATCGAGACGTGGAGGGCCTCGATGTCGAGGCCCTCGTGCTGACCGTCTTGTCGTCCGCCGTCCTCGGACAGGTCGTGGCCTGGGTGTACGGACGCGTCCAACGCGGCCCGACCTACTCTCCCGTACTCGCGCAATCGCTCGTCGTGCTCTGCATGGTCATTGCGCTCGTCATGCTGGCGATCGGCAATTCCTTGGCGCGTGCCTTCGGCTTGTTCGGCGCTTTGGCACTGATTCGCTTCCGAACGCCCGTCAAGGACACCCGCGATACGGTGTTCCTGTTCTATGCGGTCGTGATCGGAATCCTCGTCGGGGCGCAGAGCTTCCTCGCAGCCGCGCTCGGGACCGTTCTCGTGGGGCTCGTGATCCTCTGGTTGTCCTTGTCGGCCTTCGGGGAAGTGCGCGGCACGGATGGCCTGCTTCGTTTCCGCTGCCCTGCTGGCAGCCCGGGCGAACAAGAGGTGTTGGCCGTCTTGAAGCGGTTCTGTCGAACGGTCGGCCTGCTTCACATGCGCGGTGAAGGGGATTCGAGCGAGTATGCGTACGAGATAGGTCTGCGAAATCCGGCTTCGACGTCCAAGTTGTTGACGGAGGTTCGGGCGATCGACGACGTCAGCAACGTGTCGTTCCTTTCGCAGCGTGAGGACTTGGCGCCATGACTCACGGGGTTCGTCGTGTCGTGGGCTTCGGTGTGTGGTTCGCCGCTCTCGTCGTCTGCGTGATTCTGTGGACACGGCGGCAGGGCCCGGCTGCGTTTCCGTGCGTCATCGAAGATGCCAGGCAACGAGTCGCCTTTGCCGCGAACGGCTACGTCGGGCAGGTCCTCGTCGATGTCCACGGAGTCGTCGATGCCGGAACTCCGATCGCGATGCTGGAAGAGTCCGGACTCGAACTCGAACTTCGTGCTGCCCAGCGCGAACTGGATCGGCTGCGTGCAGAGTTCGAACGCGAGGAGTCACGTGTCCGAGAAGCCGCGGCGTCGATGCCGAGCGAACACGCACAAGATCTCCGCCGACTCGAGCGCGACGTCGAGAGTGCGCAGCTCGACCTGCTGAAGGGGCTCGCCGACCAAGAAGAGGATCGGATCCTCTTGAACGGACTCGAGCTCCAGCTCGCGCGCAGCTCGAGCCTCGCCAAGGAGAACCTCGGCGCACAGGCCAGGTTGGACGATGACCGAACGAGGCGCGATGCGACCCGTCGGAGGATCGAGGAACGCGAGGCGACGCTGCAGGCGATGCGACAGCACGTCGAGAGCGCGAAGTCTCGGCTCGATACGGCGCGATCGACAGGCGTGAAGGTCGACGAAAAGGTGCTGCTCCGCCCGTTCCACTTCGCGATCCTCGTGCACGAGGCCCGCATCACGGACATCGAGCGACGTTGCGCCCAGCTCACGCTCCGTGCTCCACGTCGCGCGCGCGTCGCTCGAATATTGGCGCGAGCCGGAGAGTTCGTGTCCGCAGGGTCACCGATCGTCGAACTCGTCGATGTCGATACCCTGCACGCGGTGGGCTATGTCTCGCCCGCGCGGTCCGGTGAGTTCGCGCCGGGGCGGCGCGTGACGTTGATCGCACGCGCCGATGCGCGATCGCCGAGCCCGATCCAACGTGGGACCGCCGTCGTCGTCACGAGCGGTGTTGCCGTGGAGGTGCTACCGGAGCGCTTGTGGCTCGAAGCTGGTCAACCGCGGTACGGCGTTCCGATACGCTTCGAGCTCGAGGGCGCCACCGGGTGGATTCCAGGGCAGACCTGCGACATCCACACTCGGTGAGCCGTGCGCTTGGCGCGGACGAGTTCAGTAGACCCAGGGGCGTGCCTGCTTGATCGCGAGCTTGCCGTCCGCAGTCACTTTGAACTCGATCTCGATCGAGAAGAGCGCGGCAGGCGATAGGTCGAGCAGTTCGCGAAAGCGGCGTTCGATCATCGCGAGGGATTCCCGCAAGTCGTCGAGGTGGACCCCCGTGAGCAGAGACTTGGACGGGCTCGCGTTCGACAATCGCACCGTCCGGTCGAGACTCCAGTCGCGCTTGCTGATCAGGATCTCCTCGGGACTCGATTCGGCGTTCGGGTTGGTCACGAGGTCTGCGCCGATCTGGACGTTGACGTAGTTCGTGTTCTCGCTCTCGTAGACCACGTCGCTGCTCACCGCGACGCCGTTCGCACGCTCGTTCGAGAAGTTCGGGTGGAGCAGCACGCCCATGGCGGTCGCGAAGTGATCGATGCGATAGAACTCGCGTTCGTCGAACGCGCGGTCGGTCCACGCGCTCGCCCAGACTTGACGCACCGTGTTCGACAGCTTGCCTTCGTCCTTCTTGTGCGTGTACGACTCGTACAGACCTGCACCGCTGAATCCGGGTAGGTCTTCGTTGTTGGTGCTCGAACGACACCGGATCGACGTGTCTGCTCCGAAGCGCGCGCGCACAGCCTCGATCGCGGCTTCGAGGGCCTCGGGGAGGGGGGCCTTCTCGATCCGGTTCCGGAGTTTCGCGAGTGCCTTCGATCGATCGCTACCCTCGAACGAGTCCTTCGAGATCATCTCGCGGGCTTCGTCGTAAATTCCGTTCGATCGCATGAAGTCGTCGTAGAACGAGAACGGGATCGCGTACCCCGTTTCGACCGTTTGGGTCGGCAACGAGAGTTTTAGGATCTCGGCCAAGTTGGCCGCTTTGACGCCGAAGGCTTTCCAGTCGCCATGCCCGATGTCATCGAGCGAGCGGATGTCATGCACGCTCAGGTCGCGTTCGGGCGTCGATGGCGTGCGAGGTCGTAGCGCAGCAAAGTGCTTCTCGACCGCCACAGCGTCTGCTTCGTGGATGGAGTAGCCATCCGCAGTGACTTCGTACTCGACCCACGTTCCTTCGAGGGCTCGGAGCCGTTCGTCGGTCGCCGCGCCCTGGATGAACGCATTGGGCACGTCGTCCTGCACTGCGCGCAGGTTGACATGGGACAATGGCGTCTGTCGGACCGCGGTGATGATGCCGGCGACTCGCGGCATGTCACTCGGAAGCGTTGCGTATATGACGACGTCGCGAGGGCCAGGACGTTCTTCGGGTCTCATGAAGCGCAGGCGCCCGAACGACTTCGCGCGATGAAGCGGCAGGAACGCAACGCCCGCATAGAGGTCGTCGTCACCGAAGACCTTCAACCCAGCTCTCTCGTAGAGATCGCGCTCGCGTTCGGCGACCGCGATTCCCGGACCGAGTGGGTGGTACGCCATGCGCCCAGAGAGCAGCTCGGAGTGCTCGGCGAGCACGTCGAGCGCACTTTTGATGTAGCGGAACGCGAATGAATCGTTGGGTTCGAACTCGAACGTGTAGAGCCCAGTCGCGCCATTCGGAGCCCGCAAGAACGGGCGGTGGACGATCACGCCCCGCATCGTCACGGGGCCGCTCTGCGCAGCGCCACCCGGTCTCCCGAAGCCGCGACCGCCGCCGCCGATCCCCATGGCTCCCATGAAGGACGGGTGCGCACGCCACGTCTTGGTGTTCATGAACCAGAGGACGGGCTTCTCGCCACCGGCGCCGGTGATCACGAACTTGACGAACTCGAGGTTGCGCAGCTGCGTGTCGATCATCACGTTCTCGCCGCGATACGCGAGCATCTCGAACGTCGCGCGATCGGGAATCGTCGCTGTCCCGTCCTTCGGTTCCAAGTCTTCGGGCGCGACCGCTTGCGAGCGACCGCCGCCGTCGCGACCGAACGGCATCGGCATCGCGGCATCGTCACCGGCACTCGCTGGTGGCCAGACGTGATCGAACTCACGTTTCGACAATTGACCATCGCGATTGCCGTCGAGTCGACGCAACGTGGTGGTCGCGCGCTCGAGCTCTGCGGCGTCGACGACACCGTTCTGGTCGATGTCGAAGGGGTTGGCAGAACCGACTGTGAAACCCGGACCCCCGAACGGCGGCGGGAAGCCACCACCGGGCGGGAAACCATCCGGAGGCGCGCCGCCTGGTGGGAATCCACCGGGTCCGAAACCGCCCGGTGGCCCTCCCATGCGTCCGCGTCGTCCACGACCGCCGCGACCCTCGCGAGCGAGACCCATCTCCTCTGGACTGAGGGAGCCGTCGCCGTTGGCGTCGAGTGTGCGAAGGGCGCTCGCCGCGTTCTCGATCTCGGCGCCGTTCAGCATCCCGTCGCCGTCGGAGTCGAGAGTGGCGCGTATGGAGACGCGCTCCGCTTGCAATCGCGGTTCGGGGCAGGACGCGGCGACGAGCACATTCGTCATGAAGACGGCCGTCATCGTCAGAATCATCGCTTCGATCATGGTGTGTCCGGGAGTAGAGATCCGATATCGCGGGTTTCGATCCATCCGTGCGCTTCGTTCGCTTCGACGTGTGCCCATCGATCGGACGCTTCGAGAACGCGAACTGCCGCGCCGGTGAGCAAGGTCTGGAGTCGTGCTGCTCTCTCGCTCGGAGCTGCGCGAAGCTCGGCACGCGCGACGATCACGAGTGCGCGCTCGACGTTTTGTCGATGCAGGATCGCGAGGTTCGTGATGGCGGCGAGCGAAGTGCCGATGCAGAGGATCGCCGTGCCGGCAATCAGGGAGCGGCGCTCTCGCCGCCTGGC
>JACKHW010000014.1 GCA_020638795.1 Planctomycetota bacterium
CCAATCTATAGTAAACTCGAGGCAGGATCGCCCCCATACTGTGGCCAACCCAATCGACTTTTGAGGCAGCAATATCATTGACAACTCGATGCGTGCTCAACGCATGATCGATGGCGGCAACTACACGGATAACGTTATCGATGAAACGTTCGGCGCTTGTCGCAGAATAGTCCATCAGATAAACCTCGAAACCATCATCCTTGTCATCGGCGAAACGACGAAACTCCCCACTCCATGTTTCACGACTACTTCGGAGGCCGTGGGCTAGCACCACGACAGGCCGTCGAATGCGAATTGGAATTCGTTCGTCAGTCGATTGAGTACTCAGCAGCAGCTCGACTACGATTTCGTCAGCGTTCGGATCAGCATAATTTGTCGGAGCTCGATACACGAACTGCGCGTCATACTCTGACGTTGCACCCACCTGCTCAGCATCGATTGTTACGGGCACATTGGATACGGGCCGAATCCCCGCCTTAGCAATGGCACCAGTCGATTCGACTCCTCCCTGCGTATCGATTCTCAACGTGAACTGCGTTGGACTGCGGCTCTTGCAGCGTATCAAGAGCCGCGCTGAGCCGTCAGCTGAGACTCCAGTACGTGGAATCCCCTTAGTTCGCGGCACTTCACGATCTGGTCGAACTTCATGTGGCATAATGCGTGCTGCGAACGGCATCGCATCGAGTAGCTCTACCTGCGATGGTCGAATCAGCCATGCACGCGGTCGACCGAAATGAGAGCCGGAACCTGCGACATATCTTCCGTCTGCAGAAATCGCATTTGCTGAATTCAGGACCCATCCTTCTGTATGGACGCCTTGCGACATGAAATATGTCAACAAGTCCACAGCCCCAGTGTTTTTCGTCCAATAGAACGCACGGCCGCCAGCCTGACCGACAGCAACCGAACCGTCACGATTGATCGCATTCACTCGAGCATCGATACCAGACTGTAGCGTCAGCTCGGCTGCGCCCTGCCAAAGTGTGGCTCTCATGAGCCCCCCCGACCCGGTGGCGCCACCGCTCGTCTTGCCATCGCCACTTATTGCATACGCGGAGCTGTATTCGTTTGATCCGGACTTAATCTCCATCACGTTGCCGGCCGCGTCCCACGAGGCAGCTCGGGTGTATAGGCCTCGAAACATTGCTCTGCCGACGATGACCGAACCGTCATCACTGACCGCGAAGGCTTCTGCGCTCTCACCAGCCACTGGCATCTTCAGCTCTGCGCCGGTGCCCGAGATCCATCGGTACGCCTTGCCCGAGACTCCGCCGACGACGATGGCACCATTTGCACTGACACCGTTTGCGCTAGCGCTGAAAGCTATTGGCGTAGTTAATCGCTGAGTTCCACCTGTTTCGCTCCAAAGGAAAGGAGTCGCTGTCTTGTCGAATGCACCTCCAACGACGTAAGTGCCTGATGCACTAACATCGAGGGCGTGCATGTCCGACCCTACAGGCGGAATCTGCTGCATTCCTAATTGGTCGGTCCAAGTAAATGCGAGTCTTGGACCAACCGATCCACAATACCCCACGACTCGATGTCCGTCGTCACTGATTCCCGTGGGAGTTGAAGTAACGCCACTGGACAAGGACCCAATGTCAACGATGCGGAATGAATCGACCGTGCTTTGAGACAGGATTCCTGGTGTGGCGAAAAAACAGCGGGAAAAGAAAGGTGATTGCCCGAGGCATTGCAGAATACTTCATGAGAGTGTGACCGTTCCGGCTGATCGTTACTGTGAAGGCTGTGACTTTGATAGCATCGATAGTCGCGGCGCCGATTTTACTCCCACTCGATCGTGCCGGGGGGCTTGCTCGTGATGTCGAGGGTGACGCGGTTGATGCCGGCGCACTCGTTGATGATGCGGTTGCTGACGCGGCGGAGGAGGCCTTCGGGGAGATAGGACCAGTCGGCAGTCATGGCGTCGTTGCTCTCGACGACGCGGAGGACGACCGGGTTCTCGTAGGTGCGGGCGTCGCCCATCACGCCGACGCTGTGCACCGTCGGAAGGAGGACAGCGAAATACTGCCAGAGGGACGTGTGTGCGCCGGCCGCTTCGACTTCGCTCGTGAAGATGTGGTCCGCCTTGCGCAGCGCGTCGCAACGCTCCTTCGTGATATCGCCGACGATGCGGACGGCGAGGCCGGGTCCGGGGAACGGCTGTCTGTCGATGACCTCGGGCGGCAGGCCCATACTGCGTCCGAGCGCTCGCACTTCGTCCTTGAACAGCGTGCGCAGCGGTTCGACGAGTTCCATGTCGAGGTCTTCGGGGAGACCGCCGACGTTGTGGTGGCTCTTGATCGTCGACGTCGCGCCGCCGTGCGCGGCCACGGACTCGATCACGTCGGGATAGAGCGTGCCCTGGCCGAGGAAGTGCGCGCGCCGGTGCTTCTTCGCCGCTTCGCGGAAGACCTCGACGAAGCGATGCCCGATGCGCTTGCGCTTGGTCTCGGGGTCGGACACGCCGGCGAGATCGGCGAGGAACTGCTCACTCGCATCGACGACCTCGAGGTTCATGTGGAAGTTGCGCCCGAAGAGCGCCTCGACCCCCTCGCGTTCGCCATGCCGCAACAGCCCGTTGTCGACGAACACGCAGTGCAGCCGATCGCCGATCGCCTTGTGGATCAGCATCGCCGCGACCGACGAATCGACACCGCCCGAGAGGCCGAGCACGACTTCGCCGTCGGCACCGATCTGCTCGCGCAACGCGGCGATCGTGTCGTCCTCGATCGAACCCGAGTTCCAATCCGCCGTAAGCCCCGCGACGCCGAAGACGAAGTTCTGCAGGACCTTGTCCCCGTAGATCGAGTGCGTGACCTCGGGATGGAACTGCAGCAGCGCGATGCGCCGATCGGGGTTCCATGCGGCAGCGAACGCGCAGCTCTGCGTCTGGCCGACCTTCTCGAACCCTGCGGGCAGCGCGCGCACTTCGTCGCCGTGGCTCATCCACACCTGCGACGTCGCGGGCACGTTCTTCAAGAGCGGATGATCCGCGCCCGCATCGTGCGAGAACGTCGCGTTGCCGTACTCCCGCCCCGCGGCGTCGTGCGCGGCCACGACTTCGCCGCCGAGCGTGTGCGCGGTCCACTGCATCCCGTAGCAGATGCCGAGCATCGGCAAGCCGTAGTCGAGCACGGACGGATCGAGCCGTGGTGCATCGCGCTCGTAGACCGAACGCGGTCCCCCGCTCAGGATCAACGCTCCGTAGCGTCCCGACCCGAGCGCCTTGAGCGCTTGTTCCGGCGTGCAGATCTCGGAGAAGACCGACAGTTCGCGAATGCGTCGTGCGATCAGTTGGCAGTACTGCGTGCCGAAATCGACGATCAAGACTCCGCGATGCGCCGAGCGCATCTGCTCGAGCACGTCGTGTGCCGCCATGTCAGATGTCCTTGCCGCGGTAGTTCGGTGCTTCCTTGGTGATCAGGATGTCGTGCGGATGCGACTCCTTGAGCGAGGCCTGCGTGACGCGCACGAAGCGCGCGTTCTCGCGCAGTTCCGCGATCGTCATCGCACCGCAATAGCCCATGCCCGCGCGCACGCCGCCGACGAACTGATACACGTAGTCCGACAACTTGCCCTTGTACGGAACCATGCCTTCGACGCCCTCGGGGACGAGCTTGTCGCGGTCGTCGACGTCACTCTGTGCATAGCGATCCTTGCTGCCCTGCAACATCGCACCGAGGCTGCCCATGCCGCGCACGGCCTTGAACGTCCGACCCTGATAGTGGATGAGCTCCCCGGGGCTCTCTTCGAGACCCGCGAAGAGACTCCCGATCATGATCGAACTCGCACCCGCGACGAGCGCCTTGGCGACGTCGCCCGAGTTTCGAATGCCGCCGTCGGCGATGATCGGCACACCCGCGTCATCCGCGATCCGCGAACAATTCATGATCGCCGTCAACTGCGGAACACCGACTCCGGCCACGACGCGCGTGGTGCAGATGCTGCCCGGACCGATGCCGACCTTGATCGCGTCGACGCCGGCTTCGATCAATGCCTTCGTCGCGTCGGTCGTCGCGATGTTGCCGGCGACGAGTTCGACCGAATAGCGCTTCTTGATCTCGCGACACGTCTCGATGACGTTGCGACTGTGACCGTGCGCGGTGTCGACGACGATCACGTCACAACCGGCTTCGAGCAGCGACTCGACGCGTTCGTAATCGTGCACTCCGACGGCCGCACCGACGCGAAGACGACCGCGTTCGTCGCGACACGCACGCGGGTAGTCCTCGGTCATCTGGATGTCCTTGATCGTGATCAGTCCACGCAAGCGTCGTTGGTCGTCGATCAGGACGAGCTTCTCGACCTTGCGATCGTGGAGGATGTCGCGCGCTTCTTCGAGGGTCGTCTCGGGCGGCGCGGTCACGAGCTGCCGCGTCATGAGGTCCGACACGAGGGTGTCCGACCCGGTTTGGAAGCGCAGGTCGCGGCTCGTCAGGATCCCGACCACGACATCGTTGTCGTCGACGATCGGCAATCCCGAGATACGATGCTTGCGCATCGCGGCCTTCGCATCGCCGGCGGTCGCGTCGGGCGACAATGTCACCGGATCGAGGATGACGCCGTTGGCCGAGCGCTTGACGGTGTCGACTTCACGCACCTGGGCTTCGAGCGAAAGGTTCTTGTGGATGATGCCGACGCCGCCTTCCTGCGCGAGCGCGATCGCGAGACCGGATTCGGTCACGGTGTCCATCGCGGCGGAGACCAGCGGAATGTGGATCTCGATCCCACGCGTCAATCGCGTGTCGGTGCGAACCGAGCTCGGCACGACATCGGAATAACGCGGGACGATCAGGACATCGTCGTAGGTGAGACCTTCACCGAGGATCTTCGGTGCTGTCTCGGAGGTCACGGACTCGGAAGTCACGGGCGCATCTCCAGGCACAAAAAAAAAACGAAAGCCGCAGGGGCTCGCCGTTTCTCTTTCCCAGCCGTTGTTCGGGGCCTGCCGTCTGTCGGCCACTGCCGCGAGCACATCCTCGGTGACGCTGCCGACGCGAGTCGACCGGATCTGAGCGATCAGGCCGCAGGTCGCGCGTCTCGCCGGCGAATCCTCCGAGCCGGAGACGTTATCACGGAAGGCAAGCGAGCAGCAAGAAGCAGAATGCCGCGAAACCGAGGAGCGGGAGCCACAACGGCACATCCGGCTCCCACCACGGTGGCGCCTCCCGTGCGGTGTCCACCGGGCGCGCCGCGACATCGCGCTCCGCGTCGTCGAGACGAGGAGTCACGAGTCGCGTCGCAGCGCCGCCTAGTGCCGAGGTGTCCCCAACCAGTGCCGGCAGTGCACGCAGAACGAGTAACGGAAGCGACGGTCGGCGGACGAGATCCCGCGTCAACGGTACCGCGAACCAGAGCAGTCGATGCCGCGTCGACCGTACGACGAACGGCTCCCCGCCGAGCGTCGCGAGAACGACCTGGTCCGCCGGCCCTTCGACTGGCCAGCGACTCACGGTCGCGTGCCGGAACTCGCTCGGGTCGAGCCCGGTCAAGAGCCCGTCCCCCGGATCCCACTCCGGCAATCCGACGTAGGGCCGCGCCTCGCGCGCACCGGGCAAATCGGTTCCGAAGAGGATCCGCACGACCCCGTCCTCGGGCCACTCCCCGAGCCGCCCTCCATCGACGATCGACAGACCACCCCGTGCCGCCGCTGCGCGCGCGAAGGCGTCGCGCGGCAACTCCGTCGCGCCCCCCAACGCTTCGGTGAAGAAGCGCGTGAGCGTCGCCGCCGCCTCACCGGCACCGTCCGTACGGTCGGCGCCACGATCGCCCGCATCCCTCGCGACGTAGAGCGCCGGAGCCCATGGCGCACGCACGACGAGATCCGCAACGTCATCGCGCGCGAGCGCGTCCACGGGTCGCAGGCGCAGACGGACTTCGCCACCGGCTCTGCGCGGCAGCACGACGACCCCGTCTTCGCCCACCGCGAGCCGAACCGTCGTGTCGTCGCGCGCATACGTCGCCTCGAGCTGTCGCTCCTTGCCGTAGATCGACACGCGCAACTCGAGTTCGGGCAACGGCCAGGGATCGGAGACCCTTTCGATCGCGATTCCGCCGTTCTGCGTCGTGTTCGCACCGTACGAGAACATGGCCAGGTGCGGCGCCGGTCGCGGCCAGCCAATCGGCCCAGCGCCGTCACCACGGAAGACGACGAACACGTCGTTCGGTTGCTGCGCGACGAACGCAGCAACGAGCCTGACGTCGGCGACTTCCGAACTCGCTGCGGCGAGGATCCGATCCGCACCGAACGCGTGCTCGAGAGGCCGGATCGCAGACCCGACGAGCACGAACGCACTGCGCGTCACGGATTCGGGAAGCACGGCGCGCCGCATGTCCGTCACGGCTGCCGCAAAGCGATCCACACTTCCAGAAGCACCATCCACGTCACGAGTGAGCATCGACATCGATGCGTCGATGACCGTGATGCAGTGCCGCAGGCCGAGCTTGCCCTCGAGCTTCGGTCCGGCGAACGCGAGCGCGAGCGCAAGGACACCGAGCGCGATGACAAAGCGCTGCCAGCGCGCCCGCGGTCGCGAACTCTTCACGCGTGCCGCAGCGCGCTTCCACAGATCCACGCGGTCCGTCGCGATGCGCCGCACGCGCACACGCAGGAGCCACCACACTAGCGGCACGGCCACGAGTACCCAGAGCGCGGGTGCATGATCGAAAGAGATCGCGGCGATCATGGAGCCTGCCCGATCATCGATGCGCAACCAAGAACGGCAGCCAAGTCTCGATCCGCAGCGCCTCGGCTTCGTCCTTCGGCAACGTCGCCACGAGAAGCGCATGCCCGCGATCCGCGCACGCTGCTGCGAGCCGGCGTTCCCACGCGCGCTGCTCTTCGAGAAACGCGAGGTGGAGCGCCGAGCCGAGCCGGACTTCGAAGCTTTGACCCGTCTCCGGATCGAAGAACGACACGGGCCCCGCCGGCAGATCGTTCGCACTCGCTTCGTGCGGTAGCCGCGGAAAGACGAGCAACAAGCGACGTCGCTCGCTCTTCGCGCGGTCGAGCAAGCGAATCGTGGATTCGAGAGGCGAGAAATCACTCACGATCACGGCGTCCTGATCCGCACGCCCGAGATCGGCATATCCCGTCATCGCGTCGAGGCCGGCCGTGCCCGCGAGTTCGAGCGACACGAGCTCGGCACGCATCCGGTTCCACGCATCGGGCCCCGCCACGACTTCGCGCCGAACACCGTCGCCGACGAGGGATACGAAGTCGAGCGAGTCGAGTCGATACAACGCGAGATAGCACCAGAGGCGAAGCAACCAGGAGAGGCCTTCTCGGCGAGAAGCCATCGACAAGCTGCGATCGACGACGAGGACCAAACGCCGGTGCCGGGCCTCGTCGAACGTCCGGAGTCGCTTCTGCCCGCTGCGAGCGAGCGCCTTCCAGTCCAAGAAGCGCAGATCGTCACCCGGGAGATAGGGAACGTGACCCGCGAAGTCGCCGAGTTCGACGCGTGCTCGGCGCGCGGACGGAGCATCGACGCGCATGGACGGTGGCACGAGTCTCTGATCGAGCATCGCGCGACAGAACACATCGAATGGATCGAGGTGCGTCGTCTTCGCGGTCGACACACTCATCGCGACAACGCCTTGCCCCACAGATCGAGGACACGCCCTTCCCACGGGGCGAGACGGCCGCGCGCGAGTGCGCGTTCCTTCTGTCGCTCCCAATCGGGTGGTTCGTCCGGCTGGGCATCGTCGTTCTTGCGCTCCTTCGTGACCCGCTGCTGAGCCGTCTGCGCCGGCGCGGTCGACGGCGCGCGATCGATCGAGGGCGCTTCGCGCTCCGAGCCCCTTTCGTCACCGCGGTAGTCGGGAAACACGATCGTGTCGGCGAAAGGTCGTGGCTGTGCCGGTGGCTTGGGCGCGTCGGACGATTCCTTTTCCTTCTCGTCGCGATCTTCCGAACGCTCCGGCTCGGTCGGCTTCGGCGCATCCTCGCGCTCGTCGACTCGCGGTGCGGACCGCACCTCGGAGTCGTTGCCCGAGCCGCCAGAAGCGACCCTTCCGTCGCCTGCACCACCGCCGCCCGACGACGCTGGCCCTGGAAGTGGCGCATGACCAGGGAAGAACCAGATCGCGAGCAGCAGGATGCAACCGAGCAGCAACGCCCGACGCAGTGCACGCCTGCCGCGCACGGCGCGCATCGCCGCGCCCTTCGCGATCGCTTCGCGGGCGAATCGGACGAGCAATGGCCGCGCCGGCATGTCGCGTCGATCGAGCAGCGCCGTCGCGAGTGCGTCGTGGGCGCCGGCCCGCCGATCGAGTTCCGTGGCCGGGAGACGCGGCGGCCAGACGAGCAGCCCGAGTGCAAGCAAGACCGCGAAGCCGATCGGGAACGCGACGAGCGCGTGCCTGTACGCCACGACGCCGGAGAGTCCGAGTTGGGCCACGATCACGAACCACGGAACGAGCAGAACGAAGCCACGCCGAACGCACGCTTCCGTGCGCGCTCGACGCTGCTGCTGCCGCAGGTAGCGCGCGAGTTCCTTCTCGAGGCCGATCGCCATCGAGTCGAACCTACGTCAAGTCCGTTCGAGGCGAAAGGTCGAGGCGGTCGTCCGAGAGGACCGACGGCGGAATCCGCGCGGCGATGAGCCGGTCGAGCAGTTCGTCCGGCTCACGAGCGTCGACGAGCCGTGTACGGTCGACCGCGCGCAGAAAGCCCGCCCCGACCGCCCCGTCGACGAGCGCGATCAACGGATCGAAGAACGCGCCGACGTGCAGGATCCCCACCGGCTTGGCATGAATCCCGAGTTGCGACCAGGTCAAGATCTCGAAGAGCTCTTCGAAGGTGCCGATGCCGCCCGGCAGCGCAACGAACGCGTCGCCGAGTTCGGCCATCTTGGTCTTTCGTTCGTGCATCGACGTCGTGTGATGCAACTCGCTGAGGCCTACGAGCGGCTCTTCCTTCTCGGTCAAGAACGTCGGGATCACACCGATCGCACGACCTCCGGCTTCGAGCGTCGCGCGCGCGACCGCTCCCATCATGCCGTTTCCGCCGCCACCGTAGATCAACGCGATGTCGCGCGCGGCGAGTCGCTGACCGAAGGCCTCGGCGGCCTCCACGAAACTCGGATCGGTGCCAGGACTCGAGCCGCAGAACACCGTGAGCGAGCGGAGCTTTCTCGACATGACCGACAGTATGGGCCCGTTCGCACTCGGTTCGCAGCACGTCCGAAGACATGGCGCCGATCGCGTCTCGAAACTTTGGACAACAAGTCGCACGTGCATCCCGCGAACGACGCGCCAAGATTCCCCGCCCGCGATTCTCTCGCACGAATCCTCCACGACACGATCGCCCGATGACCCCCAAGCCAGCAGGAAAGACCCGCGTCGCAGTCGTCGGCGCCGGTTTCATCGCAGACAACCATCTCCAGGCGCTCAGCGAACTCACGTGGGTCGAAGTCGTCGCCATTTGCGATCCCAAGCAGAGTGCCGCGGAAGCACTCGGCAAGAAGTGGAAGGTCCGCACGCTCTGCAGTGACGTCGACGAACTCGCGACTCTGGACCCGAAGCCGCACGTCGCGCACCTGCTCGCGCCGCCGGCGCTGCACGAAAAACTCATCGACAAGCTGCTCGACCACGGCATCAGTGTCTTCGCCGAGAAGCCGATGGCACTCGACAGCAAGACTTGCGAACGGCTCGCGAAGAAGGCTGCGGACAAGGACCTCACGCTCGGCGTGAACCACAACATGTGCTTCCACCCGGCGATCGTCGAACTGCTCGGCGAGATCGAAGCCGGAACGATCGGCACGGTGCAGTTCGTGAGTTCGATCCTCAATCTGCCGCTGCGACAACTCGCGACGCGGCAGTTCGGTCATTGGATGTTCCAAGAACCGCAGAACATCCTGCTCGAGACGGGGTGTCACCCCTACTCGGTGATTCACGCGATCCTCGGTGAGTGCTTCGACGCGAGAACGCGCATCGGTGAGCAGGTCGAGCTGCCTGGCAACAAGGTGTTCTACAAGAGTTGGCGCACCCTGCTCGACTGCGAACGCGGCCAAGCGATGTCCTACATGTCGATGGGGCGCGAGTATCTGAGCAGCCGCGTGTTCGTCATCGGGACCGACGGTTCGCTCGATGCGGATCTCGCGACCGGAAGCGTGATGCGCGGACGCAAGACGCGCTTTCCCGAGTTCTGGGACATCGCGAGCAACGAACTCGACGACGCGAAGCGCAAGCGCCGCAACGCGCGCAAGGCGTTCTTCGACTACACACTCGCACTCGCCAAGATCCGTCCGCGCAACGACCCGTTCTACGCGACGATGAAGGGCAGTGTCCGCGCGTTCCACGAGGACTTCCGCGACGGTGTCGAGCCGCGCATGGGCGCCGAGGAAGGCAAGGCCGCCGTCGTCTACTGCGAGAAGATCTGGGAAGGCCGCGAGGACACGGTTTCGTCGGCCAAGGGCGGATCGGGATCCAAGCCGTCGGGCAAGCAGAAGCACAAGCACGGCAAGAAGGGCAAGAAGCACAAGAAGACGCACGCGACGCCGATCGAAACGTCGAGCGCCGCGAATGGCGCCGTGGACGGCGCGCCGGCATTCACACCGCAGCAGCGCGAACGGAAACCGAAGCGCAACGAACGCGTGCTCCTGACGGGCGGGACGGGCTTCATCGGCAGTCACGTCGTCGAACATCTCGCCGATGCGGGCTACGACGTCCGCTGCCTCGTGCGCAATGCGAAGTACCGTCCCGAGTGGATGAAGGACGAACGCGTCGAACTCGCCGCTGGCGACGCTACCGACATGGCGTCGGTGCGCGACGCACTCGAAGGTTGCAAGCACGTCGTGCACATGGCGACGGCGTTGCAGGACGACTGGGAGAGCACCAAGCGCTTCAACGTCGATTCGACCGAAGAACTCGCGATTGCCGCGATGGTGCGCGGTGTCGATCGTTTCGTCTTCACGAGTACGATCGCGGCGCTCTACGTCGGCGACATGAACGAGAACGACGTCGTTCCACCCGACCATCCTGCCGACCCCATGCCGGACGGACGAAGCCTCTATGCACGCGGCAAGGTCTTGTGCGAACGCATCCTGCAAACGCTCCACGAACAGCGTGGACTGCGCTTCGTCAACCACCGTCCTGCGGTCGTCATCGGTCCGCGCGGCCGCACGCGCGCGGCGGGTGCCGGCTACTGGCCGACCGACAACCACTGCATGGGTTGGGGACCGGGCACGACGCCGGTCCCGTTCGTGCTCGCGGGTGACGTCGCCGAGGCAATCGTGAGTTCGCTCGACGCGGACGACGTCATCGGCAAGCACTTCAACCTCGTCGGTGACGTGCGCATGACCGCACGCGAGTACGTCGAACACCTCGCGGAGATCTCGGGGCGACCGATCGAGTTCCATCCGCAGAGGCTCGGAGTCGCGCAGGGGCTCGATCTCTTCAAGTGGCTGGTCAAGGCCGCGGTCAAGAAACCGGGCAACGACTTCCCGAGCTATCGCGACCTCAAGACACGCGCGTTGCGCCCGCAGTTCGACACGAGCCTCGCCAAGGACTTGCTCGGCTGGAAACCGTGCGCGGACCTCGAGGAGTTCCTCGAGATCGGCATCCGCGTGCCGGTGAGCGAAGGTGGCTGAGACGCACGTCGTCCACGTCTTCGCGACCTACCATCCCGGTGGTCCGCAGGTCCGAACCGCCGAAGTCATTCGGCACCTGCCGGAACGCTACACCCACAGCATCCTCGCGATGGATCGTGGCTACGGTTGTCGCGCGCGCACGCCAGAAGACCGGGTGCGCCGTTGGCTGCACCTCGACGAACTCCCGCCGGGGCGCTTTCTGCCATCGCGTCTCGCGAAGTACGTGCTCGCCCAAGAACCCGACGTCGTCGCGACCTACAACTGGGGCGCGATCGAGACGGTCTTTGGCCTCGCACGGCGCGGATTCCGCGCGATCGTGCATCACGAAGAAGGGTTCGGTCCGGCGGAGTTCCACAAGCAGAAGCTCCGCCGCGTGCTCGCGCGACGATTCGTGCTGCCGAGAGCGCACGCGGTCGTCGTCCCCTCGAGGCGACTCGAATCCATCGCACGCGCGACATGGAAACTGCGCGATCGCAAGGTCCGCTACATCCCCAACGGAATCGACCTGACTCGCTTCGAAGCGGATCCACGGGGCGAAAGACGCACCGCGGCCAAAGCGCACTTCGGGCTCGCCGAGAACAGCATCGTCGTCGGAAGCGTGGGACACCTGCGACCGGAGAAGAACTTCCTGCGACTCGCCGAGGCGTTTGTTCGTCTTGCCCCGACACGACCCGAGCTGAGATTGCTCTTGGTCGGCGATGGCGTCGAGCGCGCAGCGATCGAAGCGCTGCTCGCCGCTCGCGGGCTCACGGCGAGGGCCTTACTGCCCGGCAATCTCGCGGATCCGCGCCCCGCGTACGAAGCACTCGACGTCTTCGTGATCAGCTCGAACACGGAGCAGATGCCGATCTCGCTCCTCGAAGCCATGGCGATCGGCAGAGCCGTTGCCGCGACGGACGTGGGCGACGTCGCCCACATGGTCGCGGTCTCGAATCGAGACGGCCTCGTGGTCGATCCCGAGCGTCTGCCGGACGCGATCGCGCGTCTCGTCGACGATCCCACGTTGCGAGCGCGACTCGCGCTCGACAACCACGAACACTGCGCATCGGAGTATCCGATCGAGCTCTGTACGCAGCGCTACGCGGAGCTGTACGAAGAAGCACGGCTCGCGTAGAATACGCCGCCCCGGCGCTGGATCCGGGCCGTCGACCGGTATAGTTCCCGTCCATGGACCTCGTCGTTCGCATGGGCACGGCGGCGCTGCAAATCGCGCTCCTGTCCTTGATCCTCTTCGCGCCCGGCGCGACCGCTCCACGTGGCGGCGCGGCGAAGGGCGGGGAGACGGACCTTGCGTTCACGAGTCTTTGCGAGAGCGAAGGTGATGCAGTAGGCGGGCAACGGGCTCGCTGGCTCATCGACCGCGACGACCACCACGGCGGCACGATCCGCGACATCTTCGTCGATGCCGACGAGACGACGTGGGCCGCGACCGAGAGCGGTCTGGTTCGGTACGACGGCTACGAGTGGGCCACGTTCGCGCGGGAACACGGCGCGAAAGACATCGCGTTCGGCTGCGTCCTCGCACGCCGCAACGGCACCATCGTCGTCGGAAGTCTGTCGAACGTCTTGTCGTTCGATCCGAAGAATGAGCGCTTCACTCCACTGTTGCCGCGCAATCCCATGATGACGTGGGACTGTCGACGCCTGGCAGAAACGCGAGGTGGCGATCTCTGGGTCGCTACGTCGCACGGAGCACTTCGGCTCGCTGCGGATGGTTCGCGAACACTCTTCGGGGAATCCAACCGTTGTCGCCTGATCGATGCGGAGACGACCGGGATCCGTACGTGCCCCATCCCCGATAACCTCCTCGACGAAGAAACGGTGTCTCATGGCACCGGGGCTCTCACGATCGACATCGAAAACCGGAACGTCGTCTGCGAGGTGTTTGCGGGTAGCGCCGCCGAGGCGGCCGGGATCGCGATCGGAGATGCGATCCACGTCTCCCCGGCGCCGGGGTTCCAGGCAGAGCGCATCGGCTATCAGTTCGTGACCGCACACACGGACGGTCGCACGACCACGCGTATCGAACGCGAACGACCGTTCGAAGTCTTACGCCGACACGCAAGCGTGATCGACATCCTCGTCGATCGCGGAGGTTCGCTCTGGATCTCGTACGAGTCCCGCATCCTGCGACTGCCACTCGACGCTGTAGGTGGGCCCAATCTGAACGCCGGAACGATCGTCGTCCAAGCTGCGTCGCCCCACCTTCCGCCGAAATATCGATTGCGTCCCTCGTCGCACCACGGAGCGGTCTGGGCTCTCGCGAGTGCGAACGTGCGCTCACGTCCGTACCTGTTCTCCCTCGACGGCGACCCGCTGACGGATGTCGCGGCGCGACTCGCGCTCGATAGGGTGCGTGGTGTCGAGGACATCGCCGAACTCGACGACGGCACGATGCTGTGCACGGCGAAAGGCGGCATCTTCAGCCTGCGCGACGGCGACGCGGAGTGGCAACGACTCGCCATCGAGAACACGACGCGAGCACGAGTCCTATCCGTCGACGGCGCCACCGTGTTCGGTCTCCTGCCGCGTCGACATTGCCTCGTGCGGCTGGAGCCGATCGGAGTCGTCGAGACCACGATCGACGCAAGGTCGCTGTCGACGATCGCCGCCGACGGTACGCGCTGGTTCCGCGATCGGGCCCGTAACTTCGTCGCGCGTGAGAAGGGTGCGAGCGTGCCGACGACGTATCCCGACCCGTTCGGTGGAACGGACTCGAGCCCGCCTGTTTGGATCGCTCACTCGAAGGACCTCGCATGGGCCATCGGCGGACGCGAGGGGCGTACTCTGGCAGCGATCGGCCGGCAGGCGAGCAGGCGAGAGCTCGACGTGCATGTCAGTCGGCGCACCGCAGAGTCCCTCCAGGTCGACGAGGGCGGTGACGCGTGGCTCGGCCCTGCCGGGAAGGAAGGCCGAACACTGTTCCGCTTCCGATGCAGCAAGTCCGACGTCACGGCGATCGAGTCCGAAGCGTTTCGCCTACCCGAATCCGGAACCGAAGCCGTTTGGACCATCTTCCTCTGTCGTGGCGAACCGCGCTGTGTCCAAGATGCATCGATTCACGACGTCCGTGTCGCCCGATCTCCAGACGGCGCTCCTGAACCCAGTTTCGTTCGTTCGGGCAGCCTCCCAGCTATGGACGGTGCGGCCCTGTCGATCGTGGCGGTCGGCGGCGAGCTGTGGGTCTCGTCGAGCCTCGGCGAAATCGTCCGTGTCGTCCGGACCGATTCGGACACGGACCTGTTCGAGCAGAACGACTCGCGGACGGTGCGTCTCCGCTTGGATCAGAAGCAGCGCACGCGACTCGCGCGAGGAGCGGACGGTTCGCTCTGGGCCGTGAACTCGAACGGTGCGCTACGCTTTGACCACGGCGTGTGGCGCTCCGTGGCTCGATTCGAGCGCCCACTCACGGATGCGCGAATCCACGCAGCATCGTGGCACGAGGCGATCATCACCGGTCGCATCGCGGATTCTCAACTTCCTGCCCGAGTCACGGTACGCTGCGACCCGCTGGTCCCTTCCACGCGGATTCGCTCGGAACTCCTTCCTGCATCCGCGAAGAGCGTCGACTCGACGTACGGTATCGAGCCGACGAATCAGGTTGTCCGCAAGATTCACTTCGATGCCCGGATCCCGTGGCGCCCGCACGTCGTCGCAGAAGAGTATCAGCATCGCATCAACCACGGCACGTGGAGTGTCTGGTCGGCAGAGGATGCTCTCGAACTGCCAGTCAGCGGCGGCGCGTCGCACGAACTCGTCGTCGAAGTGCGTTCCCGCATCGACGCGGACACCGTCGAACGTGAACCGGCTCGGTATGCGATCCGACTCGGCACGAGGCCAGGGACCCTGATCAGTTTGACGCTGGCTGTCGTCGCGCTCTTGGGGGTCGCCCTCGCTGGCTGGGCCTCGACACGCACGTCGACATCGGACATCGGCGCGGATGATTTCGACATCACTCAGGACGATGCAGCAGCGGCGCTCGAACATGATTCACGGAATCTCCGCACGTTCGTCGCGGGCCGCCTACTCGAACACACGGAGCGAGCCAGCACCGGTGCTGTCGAGCGCTGTGGACGAAACTTGATCGGACAACTCCACGACATCAACCGCGATCCGCGTGTCGTCGACGTGGGTGAGGTCGTGCGAGAAGTGTTGGGCCCACTGACGGTGCTCGTCGGCAAGGAATTCGATTTCGAGATCGCCGTACCGGACCGACCGGCAGACATCGTCATCGCTCGCTCCGAACTGGTGCAGATCCTCATGAACCTCGTGCTCAATGCGTGCGATGCCATGCCGTTCGGCGGCAAGATCTCGGTGCAGTGTCGAGTCGTTCCGAGCGAACACTCGGGCGATTCGATCGTCCTCGAGATCTCGGACACCGGCACCGGGATGGACGCAACGACACTCGCCAACTGCTTCGAGAAGCGCTTTACGACCAAAGGCGAACCGGCGCACGCAGGACGAGGCCTGGCGACCGTTAGGAAGATCGTGGACAGTCACGGTGGATCGATCAGTGTCGAGAGCGAACTCGGAAGAGGCACGACGTTCGCCATCCGCTACCCCGTAGCTTCGCAAGCCGCGCTCTCGGCGACGCGCCCCGCGAGGAAGCTCGCGGACAAGAGAATCCTCGTCTGCGATGACGATCCACGTCTCAGCGAGCTCGTCGGCCGTGGTTTGCGACGACTCGGCGTCCATGTCACGACTGCGAGCGCGAGTTCACACGTGATTCGACTCGTGAACGATTCCGCGAACGAGTTCGCGGCGATCATCCTCGACGTACAGCTCGACGGCGTCTCGGGAATCGACATTGCGCGCCGCTTTCGACGCGACGGCATTTCCACTCCGATCGTCCTGATCTCGGGTCACGACACGGCACTGCTGCGAGAGCACGCACGCGGCTTGACCTCCGTCGCTCTCCTCGAAAAGCCGTTCTTCATCACGGCACTCGCGCATCGCTTGCTCGAACTCACGTCCGAGACGGAAGCATGAGGCGCCGCAATCGGTCGATCATCGCCGCATGGATGTCCATGACCGCACTCGCTGCGTGCTCGATCTCTCCCACCGCAGAGGGACGCGCGCATTCTTCCCCGTGGGTCGATCTCCGTCCGCGAACGAGTCTCGCACCGTGGGAAATCACGAACTTCGGTGGACAGGGAGACGTGTTCGTCGACGAACAAGGGATCGTGCTCGAAGCGGGATCCCCGATGACCGGGATCCACTTGTTGCGAGAGCCTCCGAAAACGAACTACGAGCTCGAAGTCGTCGCGACGCGCGTCGACGGTAGCGACTTCTTTTGCGGCCTGACGTTTCCTGTCGGAGAAGCGTGGTCGACGCTCGTCTTGGGTGGCTGGGGAGGTTCGCTCGTCGGCATCTCGTGTCTCGACGGCAAGGATGCCGCGAGAAACGACACACGGCGCATGGTGCATTTCGAGAACGGTCGATCGTATCGCGTGCATCTCATCGTCCGACCGAATCGCGTCACGGTGGATCTCGACGACGAGCGCATCGTCGACTACGACCCGACGGCGCATCAACTCACGCTTCGCCCCGAGGTCGTGCTCTCGCGTCCGCTCGGGATCGCTTCGTTCGCGACGACCGCGCGGATCGGTACCGTGCGGCTGCGTGAGCTCGCGGGACACTAGAACCCGATCACCACGGTCCCGCACGGAGCGTCGAGTTCGAAGACTCCGTCGTAGCGCGCGGAGACAAGGGCTGCGCCGTGGACACGCGCAGGCGTGTTGGCGGCAATGCGCAATCGGTACGTCGCCAGCGGGTTCGGTTCTGCATGCGCCGGCGTACCGACGACGATCCTGAACTCACGCGTCGCCTCGTCGTAGGACGTCGATTCGATCACGGCCCTCGTTGCGAGAATGCGCGGACCTTCGTATCGCGCACGGCCCCACTCGATTCGATGTTCGCCGGCCCGTTTCGGCAACAACAACGCCGAACCTCGCGCGACGAACCAAGGAGCACCGTCGACGCGACACACGGGCAGCGCTTCCCCGAAGTCGAGGTATGGCGTGACTCCACCGGGAGCCGCCCCCAGCGATTCGACCGTCATCGCATCGCTTCGTGCAGCGAGGACCGTCGTGCGGGTCGTCCCGTTCCCTCGAGGCACGAGCGTCGGCCATCTCGGCGCGACCGCCCCATCGCGATCGGGCGCCGCCATCGTCGTGACGTCGGCATCGTGAGCAAGAGCGAGCAACGCATGCCTCAGACGCAACTCGGAAACGGACTGCGGCAACGCATCTGCCAGCACGAGCGCGAGGACACACTCTTCGTGGGCGCGTGGATAACCTCGCAACCGGATGGTTCCATCTCTCTGGCTCGGCTGCAGACGTCCCGGATCGAGGAACAACAAGCGTAGACGCGGTCCACCGTCCGTCGGTTCTAGGTCGAAACCGACTCTGCGCCGCAAGAAGAACTCATCGTGCTCGAATCGGTCGTCCCGCGACGTCGGGAGTGGCGTATCGCGACGCACGATTCGATATCCATCGAAGCGCAGCGTGCGCTCGAGTTCGAGCCCAGCGACCGAATCGCGGATGCGCAAGCGCTCCACGACGGCAGGAAGGTCCCCACGGGTTCGGAAGCAACGGGACGCTTCGTAGTGCCCAATCGTCGTCTCGGTCAGCGACTCGGCGACGAGCGCGGCATGAGTCGGTGAGACCTCGGCCTCGGCCTCGATGCCGCACCCGCGAATCGAGCAGCGTTCGATGGTCGCACGCGGGCCTGCTCGCTTTCCTGCCGGACACAAGGCGAAGGTGAGCGACGCGGTCTTCGCGTCGACGACATCGAGCGAGATCGTGTATCGATTCGCCGTTCCAGCCTCGATGGCGAGGTAGGCGACACGTCGAGAAGAATCGCGGAGCTCGAGAATCGTGGGCTCGGTCACCGCGGTGACGACGAGTTCGACGTCGTAGCGCCCCACGTCGAGGTCCAACGGATACGAACGGGCACGATCCGCTTCGACCGTGAACCCGTCCAGCTCGACGACGGATGGCGCGAGAATGCGTTCGAACAGTGCGGGGTCACCGATGCGCATGCCGTGGATCCGTTCCTTCGACCACGCACTACTGACGCGACGAGTCACGGGGTCGTCGAAGCGTCCGAAGCCCGTCGGGTCGATGTCGATCGCGTTGTTTGCCACGCGAAACCAGCGATTGCGCAGACTGCGACTCGACAGCTTCCGGCTGACCGGCTCATCGGAGCCAGGCAGAGGACCACCACGCGCGATCGCGAGGAAGCCGTTGGGACCGCGCGTCTCTTCGGTCATGCAGACCGCATGCCCGAATGGCCGCTGAATCGCGCGTGCGGTCACGAGCGTGTCCTCGAGATCGCTGACCGAAGTTCGGAGCACGATCGTCGATCCGGGTCGTCCGCGCACGAACGCGGAGCATCGTTCGTGGATCGCATCGACGCGGCCACCGCGAGCACGGCGGGCATCGAATTCGACGGCCCGATAGAACGCGGGAGGAAGCGACGGCAAGCGTTCCGCATCGACCGCCGGAATCGGCATTCCGTCGGCGTCGCCAGAGTCGCTGGACAGGTAGGCGGTGCACGCGGCATCGGCGATCGCCGTCGGCCTCAGCGCCAGCAGCCGTGTGGTCGCGTTGTGGCGTAGGGCATGCTCGAGAGCCTGCCACGCCCCATCGATCCGTCGGCCGGGAACTTCCATGAAGGTGTCGAGTGCTGGCGGAGTCTCCCCGTGCCATTCGAGGAGCGGCATCAGCGGGAGGCGCAGCGCCGTCGCGGCGAGCCCGAAACCCAGCCCGAGTTCGTGCGCGACCTCGCTTCTGCGGGCCATGACTTCGAACTCCGCCCCGTCGTCCTCGACGATGACGATGTCGATTCCGTTTCCTACGAGGCGAGCCCGGTCTGCGCTGTCGTCGAGTACGGATGCCGGCACGCGAAGCGCGATCGCACCCGGCTCAAAGATCGTGAGCGCGGCGGGCGGCCCCCACCCATCGACGTCCGGTCTCGGTGGCGCGTCGAGTACGACTTTGGGCGCCGCCCCACCCTCCGACTGTGCGAGCCAATCATGGCAGCAGCGTGCAAAGCTTCGTGGCAGCTCGTGATCGGACGCCATCCCGAGAGCGAGGACACGACCGTTGCCGACTTCGAATCCGCAGAGAATCGCACCCGGGAGACGCCGCACGGTATCGCCGACCCGTCGAAACTGCTCGGCGAAGACGTGCGCACGCACGGCAACACCCGCAGTGCCCGAAGCACGGGGATCCACACGCGGTTCGTCGATCCGCATCGGATCGATCTCGGCGCGCCAGAGGTCCGAGTCGCAGAGCCACAGCGGTCCGGCGTCGATGCCGAGCTGACCGGAACCGACCTCGGTGAAGCCGAGGCCGATCGCCGATGCCTCGTCACGGCGTGCGGGCACGAAGCCGTGGTTCAGGGCGAGTGCTTCTCGCTGCGTGCTGGCGAGACCGAGTGCGTCGAGCAGCCGAACGGCGCGACCGCGCAGAAAGAGCCCGCCACCGGCCTCGACGTGCGCACGAAGCGCCCGAAGACTCTCGGGACTCGAGATCTCGGCAGGAAGCGCGATCGACCGCGAGCCGATTTCGAGCACCCGTGCCGACGAGTCCGCGACCGGCGTTCCCGTGCCCACCGAGCCGCACGACAGAATCGTGGCCGCGAAGAGCATCGCGAGTGCGCTTCTCCGCCATCGAGTCGAGCGTCGGCGCCTCGTCAGCCCCGGAAACTCGGTCCGATCGACGTGTTCGTCGGGGCTTTCGGCATCCAGCCAGGTGCGCGCGATCGGCAGCCTCGTGCGTGCCCGGCGTTGCGGCGAGGCGTCCAGAACTGCATGCGACTTCATGACGTCTCTTTCGACGATCTCGCGTCCGCGACTCCACCCCGGTATCCTCCCGCCATGTCCGAGATCATCGATGTCCACGGCCGTGAGATTCTCGACAGCCGCGGCAATCCCACCCTCGAAGTCGAAGTCGTTCTCGATTCCGGCGTTCAGGCTCGAGCCGCGGTTCCTTCGGGAGCATCGACGGGCGCGCACGAAGCGACGGAGTTGAGGGACGGCGACGATCGCTACCGCGGCAAAGGCGTACGCCGAGCTGTCGAGAATGTCGACGGTGAGCTCGCCGAACACGTCGTCGGCATCGACGCACACGAGCAGGCACACATCGATCACTTGATGTGCGCCGCCGACGGCACGCCCAACAAGAGTCGACTCGGCGCCAACGCGATCCTCGGCGTCTCCCTTGCGGTCGCACGCGCGGCTGCCGAGGAAGCCAAGCTGCCCCTCTACCAGTATCTCGGTGGCATCCGCGCACGGAGGCTCCCCGTTCCAATGCTCAACATCCTCAACGGCGGCGCCCACGCGGACAACAACGTCGACGTGCAGGAGTTCATGATCATGCCGTTCGGCGCGCCGAGCTTCTCCGAGGGCCTGCGCATGTCGTCCGAGATCTTCCACGCGCTCGCGGGCGTCTTGCGCGCCAAGGGACTCTCGACGGGACAAGGAGACGAGGGCGGCTTCGCCCCGAACCTCTCGTCCAATCAAGAGGCGATCGAAGTTCTCCTCGAAGCCATCGAAAAGGCCGGCTATCGCCCGGGAACGGACATCCGCCTCGCACTCGACGTCGCGGCAACCGAAATTTTCGACGAGAAGACGAAGCAATACACGCTGGCAGGCGAAGGCCGCACTCTCGATGCCGAGGGCCTGATTTCGCTCTACGACGAATGGACGAGTCAGTATCCGATCTTCTCGATCGAGGACGGACTCGCCGAAGACGATTGGGCCGGATGGGCAGAACTCACCAACCGCATCGGCGATCGCGTCCAGCTCGTCGGGGACGATCTCTTCGTCACCAACACCGCGCGAGTCAGTCGCGGCCTCGATCTCGGCGCCGCCAACTCCGTTCTGATCAAGGTCAACCAAATCGGCACGCTGACGGAGACGATGGACACGATCGAACTCGCGACGAGCAACGCCTGGACGTGCGTGATCAGCCATCGGTCGGGCGAAACCGAAGATACGACGATCGCCGATCTCGCTGTCGCGACCGGTGTCGGCCAGATCAAGACCGGCGCACCGAGTCGATCGGAACGCGTTGCGAAGTACAATCGCCTGCTGCGCATCGAGGAAGAACTCGCCGACGCAGGTCTCTACGGCTATCAGAGCTACGCGGAAGAACCTACCGAGGCTCCTGCCGACGTCTGAGGCATCCCTCCCGTCGATGATCGATCGATGACGGCACGATGATGGAACACCAACACAGAGAACCGGGAAGCGCGATTCGCAGACTGCCGCAGTGTGCGACGGTCGTGTTTTGCGCGGCGACTCTGTGGGTGCTCTTCCACGATTTCGTGGATGCGCATACCGAGCTCCGAAAAGCCGAACGCCTCTACGCATCGCAGCTCGATCGGTATCAGCACCTCGTCGACGACGTGCAGCGCAAACACGACGAAGTCTGGATGCTCGAGAACGATCCGCAAGCTCGCGAACGCCTCCTCGATCAGCGTGGATACACGAGCTATGGCAACCGAAAACGCGACGTCCAAAGCCCTGCGCCCGGCGATGCCGATCGAGACGAGGAGCATCGGGACGACGAAGCGCGTCCCACGCCGGCTCGATGAAGCTCGCGATCGCGGGGATCGCCCTTCTTGGCTATTGCGGCCAATGCGTCGCACAATCGGGGACTGAATCCGAGCGCGCACGCATGCGCGAGAACGGCAGTCGCGTCCCGTGCGTGGATCCGATCGAACAACGAAAACTCGAAGAGGGCTTGAGAGTCCTCGCACAGGGTCACGGCTCCGATGCGCTGCGAATCCTGCTGCCTGCCCTGACGCCGACCGGCGAACGCCCGCAGCTCGAATGGGGTGAACGCGAGACTCGGGACTTCTTCGCGCTTCTCGAGACGATGCTCACCGAGGCGACCGAAACGACTCGGACCGAGTTCGCGGCGTCGCTCGAAGAAGACGCGCGCAAACACTTCGAAGACGCTCGAGCCACGGGCAACGGGCGATCCGCGCGCTTGCGAGCGATTCTCCGCGCGTATCCCGGTACTCGCGCGTCGCTCGAGGCGCGACGCATGCTCGTCGACCTCGCGATCGAGCGAGGCGACGTCCTCGCCGCCAGCCTCGAAGTCGACGCGCTTCCCGCCGACGAGCGCCCCTCGCGTGCGAAGGCGATCGAAGAACTCCTCACGCCATCGCGCGCCGCGGCTCCATGGCCCCACGCGCACGGGCTTCCGAGTGGCCGCGCAGGCCAGGGTGCTGCGGTGAACGAAGCGCCGAAGCCCCTGATGGCACGATCCGTACCGCGCCTTCTGGGCTCTTGGTCCGTCCCGGCGACGACGTGGGACCCGGCGCGCGGCGCTGGCGTCGTCGGTCGACTCGAACGAGGGCACGCATGTGCGTTGTTCCAGGATCCTCGTCACCTACTCGTGATGGTCGACTTGCCGGGCGCGCCGCGCTACGAGACGGTCGACCTTCGGAGCGCGACCGGCCTCGCCAGTGAACCCACGAGGCGGCCAGCGCCATCGATCGCGGGTGCCCGCGCGTTCGTCGTGCACGGCGGTTTCTTGGGCAGTGCGGTGCTTCCCGGGCCAGGCGGAAGCGTGCCTGTGGCCGAACTCTTCGCATTCGACATCGGGACCGACGCGACGAAGCTCGCCTGGCGTCGATCGCCGGGATCGCTGACCAAGGTCGGCGATGAAGCCAGCTTCTTGCCCGTGACCTGTACGGCGTTCGATCGCGTGTACGCGCTCGTCGAAACCAAGGACGATCGCCTGACACGCACGGTGCACGCCTGCGCGCTCGACCTCGACGGCAACTTGTTGTGGATGCGCGAACTCGCGCGCGGCGTGACGTTGACCGCCGATCTCCTGATGCACCGTCAAGAAGCGGTTCGGGCCGGTCGCATCGAGGCGGCAGCCCCGGTCGTCGACAACGGGCGCCTCTTCGTCGAGACGGGTCTCGGCATCTCGGCATGTCTCGACGCCACGTCCGGCACGATGCTGTGGAGCTTTCGCACCGCACGCATCGGCAAGCTCCGCGGACGTGAGTCCGCGTGGGACGAGGGCAACCTCGTCGTCCGAAAACCGGGACAAGGGGCTTCGAGCGAACTCTGGCTCACGCCTTCGGACGGGATGCACGCGTACAGACTCGCGGTCGCTCCGGGTTCCAACGGCATCCTCGTGTCGATGCCCGAGCCGCGCGGCACGCGCACGCTCCTGCTCGGCATCGCCGAAGCGCGCCATGCAGCGTATTGGTGGACTCGCACGCTTCTCGAAAGCGGTCCCCAGCGAGAAGCGCTCGACGTACTCGAAGGGCGCGAACGCCACTACGACGCCCCGCCACTCGATCGTGGCGATGCACTGGCAGCCCCGCCGCTGTTGACAGACGAGGCACTCGTGTTCGCGACGGGACGCATGCTCGCGTGGCTCGACCTCGAGAAGGATCTCTACTACGAGCGCGTGTTCGAGCTGAGCGCGATCGGTCGTGCCGGCTTCGGCCCTGTCCTTCCATGGCGAGACGGTGTCGTCTTTGCCTGCGATCTCGGTCCGCTTTTTTGGGCGCCGTGATCACGAATGCGACGAGCTTCACGAGCGGCGTCGCCGATGGCATTGCGTACGAACTCGCGTCCCAAGGTGGGATCTACTGTGGACCGACGGCAGTCGCCTGGATCGCGGCGGTCTGGAACGGACTGCGCGGACGTAGCTACGACCACCTGGCGCGGGTGAGGGACAAGCGGCTCTTCGCGGACGGCCCCAGACTCTATCGAGGCCGGTTGCCGTTCTTCGCTCCATCGATGGAATCCGCACTCTCGAGAGAGACCGAAGGCGAACTCGGCCTCTCCAAGGAGACGTATCGCAGCGTTCGCAGCATGCACGCGGCACTCGAGCGAACGGGCATGCCGATCATCGTCAGGCTCGCCTGCCCGAGACTCTTGGACGGGCTGCACTACACGACGCTCTTCAGTGTCGAACGGATCAACGAAGACTCGGACACACGCATGAAACTGACGTGGATGGACAACGGGCTCTACGGCATGCGAGACCCTGGGCATCCTGCGTTCTTCACGACACCCGAGTTGAAAGAGAATGCGAAGTATCGATGGGGCTGCAAACAAGTCGTCGTGAACGAAGCACGACTTTGAAGCGTTCGTGAGGTTCCGGTGTGCAGATCTACGCGCTGCACACGAAGCACACACTGAAGCTTCGTTCGGCGCACACGGAGCGTTCGTCGCCCACTCCTAGGTTCTCTCGCGAAACGCGATCGGCACGTCGCCGCACGCGTGCAACTTCGAGAACCTGCATGGAGACTCCAATGCTTCGCTTCAGAGCACTCACCGGCTCGATCGTTCTGCCCGGTCTGCTCGCGACCGTCGCGGCTGCCCAAACGCCCACGTTCCCGCTGCCCGGTACGACCGGCGACACGACGTCCACCGAAGATACGGCCCCCTTCCTCGTGCCCAAGGGCGTGAAGCAGACCAAGGTCACGAGCCGCAAGGATCTGACTGGCCTGCCGAGCACGTTCGGGAACTGGGACATGGTCGCGTACGACCCCACCGGTCGCTACATCTTCGTTCCGGCCGAAGTCGGTCAGGGCGCCGGCGTCTTCCGCTACGACACGGTGACGAAAACCTATCTGACGCTCCTGCTCGGCAACAACACCGGCATGCGCGAGAGCGACCCGACGAAGTGGAGCGCGACGAACGACGACTTCGCGCGTCTCGACCCGGCCACGTGGACGCCGTGGCGAACGGTCGTCATCGGAGAAGAAACGACCGGCGGTCGCCTCTTCGAAATCATGGATCCGATGTCGACCACGACGCCACAGGTCGTTTGGCGCTCCAACATTCCCGCGGTCGCCCACGAAGGCATCCGTTTCGACAAGAACGGCACGATCTACGTCGTCGACGAAGACAACTCGGGCTGCGTCTACAAGTTCGTGCCATCGAAGAAGGGCGACCTCTCGGTCGGCCAGACCTTCGTCCTCAGTGTCGATGCCTATGCCGCGGACAGCAGCGTCGACGCTTCGGCAACGTGGAGCGCGAGCGCGAATCGCTATGCGACACGTGTCGGCCCCGCAACTTGGATCCCGATGACGGACGCGAACGGCAAGGCACTCACGACGGTCGATCCGTTCGCCTACGTCACGACGACCGGTGGCCGCAATGCCGCCGACGAACTCAAGGGCACACCGTACGGCCGCCCCGAAGACTGTGACTTCAACGTTCTCGCGAGCGGCAACCAGTGCCTCTACTTCACCGCGACGAGCGAGAACACGATCTACTCGGTCGAACTGCTCGGCGACACGAAGGCGATGGTCCGCGTTTTCGTCGACTTCGATTCGGTCAACCGCTACACCGGTCGCGACGTCAATCCGAAGCAGAACGACCCCTGGACGAATGCGGGCCCGTCGACCGAGACCAACCTCAAGTCGCCCGACAACCTCGCCGTCGACCACTTCGGCTCGATCTACATCATCGAAGACCAGAACCCGGGCGACATCTGGAAGTGCTTCGACAACAACAAGGACGGCGTCGCCGAGTCCATCGGCCTCTTCGTCAGCCTCGGCGCCGCGGGTTGCGAACCGACCGGCCTCATCGCGCACCCGACCGATCCTTACAAGTTCCTCGTCGCGATCCAACACCCGTCGAGCGGCAACGACGCGCTCTGGACCTTCGACACGAACCCGTACATGGGCTCGACGAGTGACCTCACTCTCGCGACCGGTGTCAACATGGCGCCGAGTTACGGCCCTGCCGAGTTCGTCCGCTCCGCGATGGTGAACGACATCCTCGCCTACTCGCTCACGTCACCAACGGGCAGCCTCGTCGGCAAGACGTATGCGGTCCTCGCGCAAGCAGTCGACACCAAGACGGGCCTCAAGAGCCTGCTCGGCAGCATCTGGATCGATCCGAATGCACCGATCGTGCTGCTAGCGGGCGGCACGCTCGCACAAGAAGGCACGCGCCTCTGGCTCGAAGTTCCGGCAGGACTCTCGGGCGTCAGCATCGTCGCTCAGGCACTCGCCGTCGACTCGAGTGCGCTCGTCTTCTCGCCGGCGACCGAAACGGTCCTCCGCTGAACGGAACGCCTCAGTCCTTCTCGGGCTTCTTGCGAACGATCGACTTGCGCTGCGCCCACTTGCCATCCGCGAGTCGGAACCAGTGGTCGGGCTCGGCGCGCTCGAGATTGCGGAGGCCGTTCTGAATACCGATCTTCGCCGGCGTCGTCTTCAGCTGCTTCGCGAGGACCTCGTAGAGGACCTTGCGATCTGCGTTCTCGGCATCGACGACATCGCCGAGCGTGCCCTCGGCAGGCTTCTCCTTCTTGTCGTCGTCCTTGTCCCTGTCCTTGTCCTCGCCTTTCTCGTCGGGCTTCTTCGGAATGGGTCTCTTCGCCGAAGCGGGATCGCGGAACGCGATCATGCCTTCGGCCGTCTCGCCGATCGTGCCCTCGTCCCTCGAGTCGCTCAGCAGCTTGTAGCGCCCTTTCATGCGCTGCTTGAGCGCTTCGAGATCGACCTGGGGACGTTCGGGCTCGGGACGAGGCTTGGGTTCCTGAGCTCGCGAATCGCTCGCGAACGACGTCGAGAGCACGACGAGGACGAGGCTCGCGAAGGCGAGCGACACTCTTCGGTGGATGACATGGTTCATGGCTCTACCTCTTCGCTTTCTCTTTCGCTTTCTCTGCCGAACTACCGGACTCCGTCGACTCGTCTCGGACTTCGAGTTCGTCCTCGAAATCGAAGAAGTCGTCGAGCTTGCGCTGTACCTGAACGTTGACGTCGACCGTGACTTTGATCGGCTTGATCTCGATCGGGTCGATCCCGATGCGATGGGACGTACACGCGACCCCGCATGGGAACAGAGCGAAGGAACACGCCACGACGAGCTTCGAAGCTCGCCGCTGGCCACGACTGGACTGCGCCATCGGATCCACCACCTTGAGTCTCCTCCGCCATCGAGCGGACGGTCTGCGATCACTTGCCGCCCGACGTTCCGTCGGAGCCTTGGGCGTCGGAATCCTTTCGAGAACCGATCCGCCGGGCGGCATCTTGCTTGGCATTGTCCACAGCTTGTTGCACATCGAACGCCATGTCGAGCAGATCCTGCACGCCGTGCACGAGTACCGTGACGTCGAGTTCTTGCGGAACCTTGCTTCCCCGCCCCTGAGCCTGCAGACGCAACACCGGCCTCGGACCCGACTCGCCCTGCTCCGTCTCGATGTCGGCACGCAACACTTCATGTCGGAAGTCGCGCACGGCACCGAGGATGCGGTCCACGGCCAGTTGCTCGTGGCCCGGAATCGCACTCGCTGCGATCTGACGCACGTAGGGCTCGAGGACCTCCGTCGTCGCCGTGTCCTGCGCGAATTCGAGACGCCCCGGCTCGGTCGCCGCGAGATGTCCCCCCACGAGTGTGACGTGGGCACGTGGCGCGAACGAGACGACAGCCCGAACGTCGCCGGACACGCGCGCGTTCGAACGCACGCGCGACGGGGCCACGCGGTCGAGCCACGGTTGTACCGTGACGTGATCGAGACTCGCATCCACATCGAAGCGCTCGACTCCTCGGACGATGCTTAGGTCGCGTACACGGACCCAACCGGTCGTCTCCCGGTCGACACCGGTCGCCTGATTGAAACTCACGATCTCGAAGCGCTCCTTCGAGGGCAGGCGAACGATCACGGTGCCGCGACCGAGATCGATCGGCTCACTCGTCGCGACGTGCACGCTCGCCCAATGCGCTTCGTGCGTCACGCTCACGCCGGACTCGAACATCGACAAGGGTCGCAGCGAGGCGCCCAACCCTTCGATTTCGATCCGCTTGATCTCGGGCGACGAAGGCGCGACGGAGACCTTCCCGTTGCGCACCTGCACGACCGTATCGCGTTGCACCTCGGCCGCGACTTGCCCAGCGAAGGTGCACGTCGTCGGTCGTTCCGGCACTCCGAGTCGGACGATGAGCGCTTCGGTCACGTCCAACGCAGCACGTAGATGAAACGCGTCATCGCGCGACGCATCGAAATCGCCTTCGATCGCGACTTCGAGAGCACGTACGTCGATCTCGATGTCGTCGAGCCTACTCACGAAGGAACCCTTCCCCTTCGATTCGATCGTTGCACGCAAACCACCGTCTTCGGTACGCAGGGCCCGCACGACGCCGCGGAGTTCGAAGTCGTCCGGAGACTCCGTCGCCGAGCTACCGCGCAGATGCGCTTCGAACGGCAAATCGAGTCCAGCAGGCGATTGTGTCACCGTCGTTTGCAAGTTCACGCCGAGAGTCGCGCCTGCCGCCACAGCGTCACCGACAAATCGAGCATGCACGTCCGAACCGTGGGCCATGCGCAGTACGTCAACCGTGATGGCTCCGCCGATCGTCACGTCGCCCCGAGCTAGCGGACGTGCGACATGCAGCTTCGAGACGCGAAGCGTCGAAAACGGAAGGTCAGGAAGCAGCGATCGGGCGACCTCTCGGTTTGCTCCATCCGTCTCGTGAGATCCCGAGTTTGGATGCGCTTCGGGCGCTTGCCACAAACCGCGCAGCGGCGACCCTTCAGCGAGACGCAAGTCCACGTCCTCGACGACGATCGAGTCGACTCGAGCTTCGACCAATGTCGCGAGTGACATCGTGACGTGGACGCTTCCGATCAGGAGTCGAGCATCCGTGCCTGCCGAAATCGAGGTCAGGACGATTCGACTCGGAGACAGATCGGCATCGCCAATCGTCACGTTCGTGAACCCCAAGCCCTCGAGCGCATCGACGACCCTGCTTCGCAGCATGCCGGGCAGCACGAAGAACCAGAGGACGGTGACGAGCAGAGCGAAGAGGGCAATGCCCCACAGGACGAGTCCCCAGATTCGGGGGCCGCGTCGCTTCGCATGCGCAGCTCCCGCGGACGGCTCCCTCGTCTGTTCCCGTGCCCCCATGACTGCGACCTCTCTGCTGCGTTCCAAGGACGGGCCGAGGCCCGTCACTTGCGCCGGGCAGCCACGATCCGAGGGATCCCGGCCTCGTCCTCGAGGACGTCGACTTGATCGTAGCTCGCGCTGCGCTCGAGGATGCGCGCGAGATCCTGCGTCGTGTCGATGCCGGCTTCGAACAGCACGTGTCCTCCCGACCTGATGCCCGCGACACCACCTCGCAGGAGCGCCTCGTAGCTCGAAAGCGGGCGACCCGGCTCGCTGAAGAGCGCGATGCTCGGCTCGAACCGTGCGACCGAGGCATCGAGCAGCTCGGGCGCATCGGGACGCACGTAGGGCGGATTGGCCACGAGAGCGTCGAACGTACGGCCTGCCGCCGGTTCCCACCACGAGCCTTCGGCGAAGCCGACGCGTGCGCCGAGCGACTTGGCATTGTGTCTCGCGAGCGCGAGCGCGTCGGCGGAGACGTCGCTCGCGGAAACCTCGAGGTCACCTCGCTCGAGGACGAGTGAGATCGCGATACACCCCGAACCCGTGCACGGCTCGAAGACGGTCGCGTTCTGCGGCAACCGCCGCAACGCCTCGGTCACGAGCAACTCGGTCTCGGGACGCGGTATCAAGGCACGACGATCGATCGAGAACGACCGTGCGTAGAACTCACAGGATCCGAGCACGTAGGCGAGTGGCTCGCCGGTGAGCAGGCGCTCGAAGCGTGCGCGGAACTCGGCGCGCTCGGCATCGAGCAAGGGTCGATCCGAATCCATCAAGAGACGGAGTCGGTCGGTGCCGAGCACATGCGCGAGCGTGCGCGTCACATCCGTGCGTGTCGGACAGAGGTCGGGAGCGACACCGCCGCGAGCCACGAGCACGCGCTCGCTCGCTTCGAGGACGGTACGGACGGTCCAGCGCGCTTCCATGCCGGCGGCCGCCCCCGTGTGCCGCGATCAGCGACGCCGCGGAGCGGCCTTCTGCTCCTTGAGCTTCTTGGCGCCACCGAAGACGCCCGCGAAGAAGCCGTAGATGGCGAGCAGTCCGCCGACGAACACGAAGAGCTTGCCAGGACCGAACATCTGCATCGCGTTGCCGAACTTGTGAAAGCGATCGTCGTTGTCGGTATCGGCGATCACGCCGAAGACCTCGCCCCAGCTATTGAGGGCACTCGGATCGGCTTGTTCGGTCGGGAACCCCGGGAAGATCACGTGGAGCAGACCCCACACGAACGGCAAGAACGCGAGCAACGCCCACTTCATGCGGAACACACCCGAGTGGATCGCGCCCCAGCTCGTCCAGACGAGACCGATCCCGATGACCATGAAGATGCCGCCGGAGAAGCTCTTGTAACCCGTATGGCTCCAATCGCCGTCGAACGGCATCAGGCACCCGAGCACGAGCAGGACCCCAGCGAACAGGAAGCGGTAGTACTCCTTCGAAGCCGTCGGGTTGTGTGCCGGCGCGGGCATTCCCGCGAAGGTGCGTTGATAGAGGGCCGCGCTGTAGTCGTAGGTCTGCGTCGGCTCCTCGGCCTCGAGCACGGGGTAGTCGCTATCGCTCATCGGGTTTCGTCCTGCGAAGGAAGGGGCAACACGGCGCTCCTCGAATCCGCCCCCCAGGGCTACGAAGGGGGTCAGAGCCAACGAACGCGCGAAAGGCCGAGCAGTTTAGCGACGAGCCGTCCGACTTCGCGAAAAAACTGCGCGTCTCGCAGCCCGCCGAGAAGCCCGCCGAGAAGCGTGCCGAGAAGCGTGCCGACGACGCGCCGCCCTGAGCCGCGGTGCGGCAGGCATCGCCCCGTCAGAGTTCGCCGAGGCGATCGTCGCGTTCTTTGCGGAGCAGCGCGTCGAACATCGGCATCAGGTCGCCTTCGACGACCTTCTCGAGGCTGAAGTTTTCGCCGATTCGGTGGTCGGTGACACGGTTCTGGGGCCAGTTGTACGTGCGGATGCGCTGGCTTCGGTCGCCGGAGCCGACTTGCGTCTTGCGCGTTTGGGCCCGCTCCGCAGCGAGCTTCGATTGCTCGAGGTCATAGAGCCGCGCACGCAGCAGCTGCATCGCGCGCGCCTTGTTCTTGTGCTGACTGCGCTCTTCTTGGCAGAACACGACGAGACCGGTCGGCACGTGGGTGATCCGCACGGCGGATTGCGTCTTGTTGACGTGTTGTCCGCCGGGACCGGACGACGTCGTCGCTTGGATTTCGAGGTCTTTCTCGTCGATGTCGAGGTCGACTTCCTCGGCCTCGGGCAGCACGGCGACCGTCGCCGCGGACGTGTGCACACGCCCCTGACTCTCGGTCACGGGCACGCGCTGCACTCGATGCCCGCCCATCTCGAATCGAAGCAAGCGAAACACACCGTCGCCGACGACCTCGAAGATCGCTTCCTTGAAGCCGCCGTGCTCGCTCTCTTGAAGATGCATCGCTTGCATCTTCCAACTCTGGCGCTCGCAGAAGCGCTCGTACATGCGCGCGAGGTCGCGAGCGAAGAGCGCAGCCTCGTCCCCGCCGGTACCGGCACGGATCTCGAGGATCGCGTTGCGCTCGCCGTGTTCGTCACCGACGAGCAGGCGGGTCTCGATGTCGGTCAACGTCTCTTCGTATTCACGCGCGAGTTCCGGCAGCTCCTCGCTCGCAAGAGCCGCGAGTTCTTCGTCACCATCCGCGAGAAGTTCTTCGTGTTCGCGCGTTTGCTTGGCGAGAGCATCGAGTCGATGCTTCGACGAGACGAGCTTCCTCACGTTGCCGAGCTCTTGGAAGAGTTTGCGACTCCGGTGCGGATCGCTCGACACTTTCGGGTCCAGAGCTTGCTCTTCGAGTTCGTTCTTTCGGGTCTCGAGTGCCGCGAGCTTCTTCGAGAGCGCCGGGTGGATCGGCCGTATCATCCCCATGATCGAAGGCGATCCCCGCCGTCCGGGCAAGACGTCCATTCGCGGAACACGCGGTCGACCACGGAGACGTCGAGTCCGACGACCGTGTCGTAGCGACCATCGATCAACCGCGCGAAGTCGGCAGCTTCGCTCTGGATGCCGTAGCCTCCCGCCTTGTCGGCCCAGTCACGACTCGCGAGATAGCGTTCGACGTCCTCGGCAGGGCGTGCTTCGAGGAGGACGCGGGCTCGAGAAACTTCGACTCGCAGCGCCTCAGGCGCCGGCTTCCGGTCCGCCGCCGCATGGAACACACGGCGGAACGCGTGCGCGGTCACGACCTCGTGAGGCTCTCCGGTCAGCGTTGCCAAGGTCGACCTCGCTTCGTCCTCGTCCCGCGGTTTGCCGAAGATGCGACCCGCCAGCGTGACGATCGTATCGACGGCGAGGAGGATGCCCGCATGGCCATGCGGTTCGGCACCGGCCGCTTTGGCCCGCGCGCGAAGCACGGCGGCCTGGTCGGGCGCATGGTCGCCGTATGGCGGGAGGTCGAAGGCATTCTCGTCGCCCGGCTCGACGACGACGAACGGTAGGCCGGCTGCCTCGAGCAAGTCTCGGCGACGCGGCGACTGCGAGGCGAGCAGGAGCTGCGTCAGACCTTGCGGCTCTTGCAATGGAGCACGAGGTAGCAGTTCTTGCAGTTCGGAGCCTTCGGCAAGCAGATCTCTTCGCCAAGGTCGATCAAGTCGACTTGAAGGGTCACAGTGTCGAGGCCTTGGAAGCTCTTCTCGGCCGAGGCACACAGCTTCTTCGGCGATCCCGAGCGATCGATGATCCCGACTCGTTGGATCGGCCGTGCCCACGAGTAGTGGAACAAGACTCCCTCGAAGTTCTGCAGCGCGAGCGCCAGATACTGCGACAAGGCCGGACCGAGTGAGCGGTAGCGGTTGAGCGCGACGAGGCGGTCGTCGGGCGTCATGTCCCGCAAGAACTCGAGGTCCACGTCGTTCTGATCCTTGTAGACCTCGTTGACGAACTCGAGCACCTGCTCGCAGTGGTCGTACGCCTCGCTCAGCGAGATTCCCTCGAGTTCTTCGAGGAACTCGTAGGCTTCGCTCACGCGGAACTCGTTCCACACCGGAAAGCGGCTCGTCAGGCGATTCGTCGCATCGAGACTCGATTTCGCGCTATTCCCGCCGAGCGCGAAGATGCAGAAGATCCCGAGCTCGATGACCGTCGCGGGCATTTGCTTCTCCGGAAGCGATGGGGCTTTGCCCATGTGCTTGCCGAGCAGGTCGACGATTTCGGATGGCTTGGGCTTCTTGGGCGTCTTGCCATAGCTGCGCGGCGTGAACGGCACGAGCCGCGACTTGCGCTCGCGATCGATCCGCTGATCGATCTCCTGCACTTCGACGGGCTGTGAACGCAGGCGCGCCGGGCGACGCCCGTCCCCATCGCCATCGCCGTCGTCGTCGTCGTCACCATCGTCGTTCACGGTGACGTTCTCGTCGTCTTCGACCTTCGAACGACCGGCCTTCTTCTTGGTCGGCTTCGAACCACCCTTCTGCTGGGTGACGACCTCGAGTTCGATGACTTCGACCGTCGTCTTCTCCTGCCCTTTGTTCGTCTTGACCTTGGCCTTGCGGCTGGCCGTCGCGGAGGACGTCTTCACGGACTTACCCTTCTTGGTCGCAGTCTTCTTCGAGGATCCGGACGACGCTGAATCCGACTTGGTGACGGATTTGGCGGCGGACTTCGCAGCCGTCTTCGCGGGAGATTTCGACGCCGAGGTCTTCGCCTTCGTGACCTTGGTCTTCGTGGTCTTCTTGGCGGAAGCACCGGCGCTCTTCGTCTTCGACACGGAGCGCCCGGAAGCCTTGGTTGCCGGTTTCTTGGCTGCGCTCTTCGTCTTCGCGGCAGGCTTGCCGGACTTCGTCTTCTTCTTCGTGGCCACCGAGACTGCTCCGCGGCGCGCTACGCCGCCTGAAGTCGAGATTCGAGGGGGTATGCCACCCCCATCGCGGAATCAACGATGCGCCTTGCGACCACACGCTCGAGTTTCGTCGTGCGTGGAGCGCGAGACGCGCCGGGTTTCAGGACTCGGTCGACGCGGCGGCCTCGGCAGCAGCCTTGGCCTTGGCGATCCGCGCGAGCCGGCGCTCCTTCTTGGCCTTGAAGATGCCGCGATCTCGCGATTCCTTGGCGGCGATCTTCGTGGTGCTGCGCTTGCGCTTCCGGGGCTTGCGACCGGCAGGCACCGGGAGCTCGATGCCCGACCGCTTGCAGAGAGCACGCGCGGTCTCGGACAGTTGCGCGCCGCGCTTGACCCACTCGAGCACGCTGTCGGCACGCAGCCTCAACTGCTCGTCAGGCCGTGGCGAGAGAGGATCGTACAACCCCAAATTTTCGAGCACACGGCCGTCACGCGGGTTTCGGCCCTCGATAGCACTGAGACGGAAGCAGGCACGGTTGCGTCGTCCCGTGCGCTTGAGTCGGATCATGACGACCATGTCGGTTCTCCGTAGACGTTCGCGTCGCCGAACGAGAGCACGAGCATGTCCTCGCGAGCGGACGCATTCCAATCGAAAGCCGGCCGTGCCGGCGTGAACATTGCGGTCGTGAGCGTGGACAGCACCCATGCAGGCAGTCCTGTCACGAACTGGATCGATACCGGCGAGCAGCGTCGCCACTGCGGTGGAAGGCCACCGGGGCCGCCGGGAAACGCCCCTTTGGGCGGCCGGCGGAAACCACCCTTCATCGGGGTCCCGCCGAAGCCCGGCGGAAGTCCGCCCCCCTTGCCGAGCTTGCCGAACATCTTCTGCATCTGCTTGAACTGCTTGATCAAGCCATGCACGGCCTGCAGGTCGTTGCCCGAGCCCTTGGCGATGCGGCGGCGTCGATTCGTGTCGATGAGGTCCGGGTTGCGCCGCTCCTTGGGCGTCATGGACAGGATCATCGCTTCGATGCGGCTGAAGTGCTTGTCGTCGATGTCGATGTCCTTGATCGCCTGTCCGACGCCAGGAAGCATCCCGAGGACCTTCTTCATAGAACCCATCTTCTGGATCATGCGCAGCTGCTTGAGGAAGTCATCGAAGGTGAAGCGCCCCTTGAGCATCTTCTTGGCCGCTTTCTCGGCCTCCTTCTCGTCCATGACTTCTTGTGCACGCTCGACGAGAGACGTCACGTCTCCCATGCCGAGGATGCGGTCCGCCATCCGATCCGGATGGAACTCCTCGAGATCCTCGACCTTCTCCCCGACGCCCACGAACAGCACCGGACAACCGGTCACGGCTTTGACGCTCATCGCGGCACCGCCGCGCGTGTCGCCATCGAGCTTCGTCAGGATCACACCCGACAAAGGCAGGCGCGCGTGGAACTCCTTGGCGGAGTTGACCGCATCCTGACCGAGCATCGCGTCGCACACGAGGACGACCGCGGTCGGCTTGCACTCGCTCGCGATCTGCTCGAGTTCGCGCATCAGGTCGTCATCGATGTGCAAACGACCCGCCGTGTCGAGGATCACGAAGTCGTGGCCGATCTTCTTCGCGTGTTCGATCCCACGCTTGCAAACCTCGGGCGGCCGCTTGTCGGTGCCTTCGGCATACACATCGATGCCGAGTTGTTTGCCGAGCGCTTGCAGCTGGTCGACGGCAGCCGGACGCTGCAAGTCGGCCGCGACGAGGAGCGGTCGCTTCTTCTTGCGCTTGCGCAGGAACTGCGCGAGCTTCGCGCAGGTCGTGGTCTTTCCGGAGCCCTGGAGCCCCGCCATCATGACGATCGTCGGGCCCGAACTCGCGTGTGGCAAAGGCACGCTCTCGGGCCCCATGAGTTCGGTCAGCTCGTCTTGGAACAGCTTGATGAACTGATGGCCCGGATCGACTTTGTGGATCAGGTCGAGGCCGACGGCTTTCTCCCGCACACGCGCGACGAAGTCCTTGGCGACCTTGAAATGAACGTCCGCCTCGAGCAGGGCCTGACGCACCGCCTTGAGGCCCTCCTGGATGTTCTCCTCCGTCAGCTTCTTCTGGCCCCGGAGCTTCTCCAGGGCCTTGCCGAATGCTGAGGTGAGATTGTCGAACATCGAGTGGCGCCTGGTACCGAGCTGCGCTGCTGCCGTGCTGTGTGCCGTGCGATGGGCCTTGTGACCACGCCGCGACGAGCGGCGCCGTCTCCAGCGCATGGAGGGGCAAGGAGTTTAGCGCTCAACCCCTCCTGTTCAAGACCTCGCACGAAGCTAGGCGGCTCCGCGCGTGCGCGGAATCTCGCCCGGCCTTCCAGCCGAGGGATCAGCGCAGGACGTTGGTGAACTCGCCGCCGAGGATCGTGACGTCGAAGTGCAGCGACTGGAGCGCAACACCCGAGTTCGGGGGGAACGCGAACCCGTAGTTCAGCTCCCCGATGCCCGGTAGGAGCACCGGACCGACGACGAATCCGGTCGTCAGGTCGAGTTCGAGGAAGCCGCCGAAGGGCGGGATCGCGAGGCCGGACGTCGTGTTCGTAGACAGGATCAGGATCGCGAAGTCGCCGTTCTTGCCCAGACCACGCAGCAAATTCGTCGTCTTCGCGCGGAACATCGGAGCATTGATCGTCAGATCGAAGGTCCCGCTATCGCCGGCGTATTCTTTCACGATCGCGTGGAAGTTGCCCTTCGCGAGACGGCCATCGACTTCGGCACCGGCATTCCCGAACCAAGAATCGTCGTTGTATCCCCACGAGAGCCCGGTCGCTGCGTCCACGATGCCGATCTGTGCGTCCGGCAGCGTGTTCTCGTTGACCTGGAATTCGAGACCGGCCGGCGTTCCCACCTCGACGAGGAACGTCGTGTGCGTGTCGATCGCCGGAAGCGAACCACCGATGGTCGTGCCGGGATACGTCTTGGTCGCCGCCGCAGCCCCGCACGTGGACGCGATGGTGTAATCGCCGTAGTCCCAATACCCCGTCGAGGCCGCGTAGTAGGTTCCCGCGGGAAGGGTACCACCGCAGATCGATCCCACGAAGTTGTAGTCGTCGTCGGACTCGGTGATTTCGTTGCACTCGCGGTCGTAGACGAACAGGTACGGATCGCCGATCGGCTGCGCGGTGCCTCGCGGCATCACGGTCAGCGTCAAGTCTTGCGTGGGGCTGACCACGACGCGGTACGCATCGAAGTCTTCTTGCCCACCGGGAATCGTGCCACTGACGGAAGCGTTGCACGAGAGAACCGGCACGGCTCCCGCCGTGAAACTCGTCGTCAACGCGACGGGGCCCGTGTTGCCGTACGTCGTGAGCATCACGTAGTACGTGCCGACCGGCAATCGCGCCTTGAGCCCCGCATCGTAGTTGGCCGAAGTCGAAGCATCGTCGACGTCGAACATATAGGAGAGCTTGCTCGAGTGCAGAACGAGGATGCTGTCGATGTTGGCGCCGCCGTTGATCGTGATGTGGAACGTGCCATCGGAGGGAAGCACGAACTTGAACATCGACAATGCCGGCGACAGCGTCGGGTTGATCGAACCGGAGAGCGGCAGCGCCGTGATCGTCTTGATCGCGAACGCCGCATTGATCACGTACGATCCGGTGCCGACACCTTCGGCAACGATGTAGTAGGTGCCTGCCGGAACGTCGAGCACGAGCGTCGCGGGTGTCGTCGTCGTGCTCTCGCCGAAGTAGATGAGATGTCCGCGCTCGTTGAAGAGCGCGAAATCGCCACGCTGCAGCGGCGTCGAACCTTGGCCCTGCATCGTGATCGTGACCATGCCGTCGGTCACGGTCTTGAACTTGAAGCTGTCGATCTCGCCAGTGGCTCCGATCGCACCCGTGAATTGGATCCCTGCAGGAGTGAGCGCGACACCGTCGTCGGCGAAGCCGATCGAGCCGTTGTATTCACGCTCGGGCACGGCCACGACGAGTGGCGACACGATGGGATCGAGCGCTTTCGTCGCGCGCACGCGTTGCGCGAAGCGCATGCTCCGCCCACCGAGAACGACATCCGTCCACGCGGCCTTCGCGCGGTGCCGGTCCGCGTTCGATTTCAGCACGCCGTCGGCTGCGGCGCGTTCGAGGAACTTGTGGGCGGACAATCCCGACGTGTCGGACCACGTCTTGTGGATGTAGGAGCGGTAGTCGAAGGTTTGCGCCGACAACGTCGTCGTCAGCAATCCGAGGGAGCAAGAAAGCGCGACGGTACGCGCGATACGAGAATGGCAGCTCGTCAAGGGATCGATCCTCGTGATCGGAGAGCAGGAAACTCATGACGCGACGGCGCGGGCGAATGCGCCTCGATGCCGCCGCCATGCGAGAGTCTACCGGAGCAAGGTCCCTCGACGACGCGATCTCGTGCGGCGCTTCAGCTCTCCGTAGCGCGTTCGACGTCCGCGCCGAGACGCGCGAGCTTGCGATCGAGCGCTTCGTATCCGCGATCGAGATGGTACACGCGGCGCACTTCGCTCCGTCCTTCGGCCACCAAACCGGCGAGGACCAACGCTGCCGAAGCCCGCAGGTCCGACGCCATCATCGCGGCACCACGGAGGCGACGCTGACCATGAACGATCGCGGTCGGACCTTCACGGTGGATCTTGGCCCCGAGACGCGCGAGCTCGGCGCAATGGATGAAGCGCTCCGGATACACCTTCTCCGTGATGACCGAGACGCCCTCGGCGATGCACATCGTCGCGAGGATCTGCGCTTGCAGGTCGGTCGGAAACCCAGGGTACGGCAACGTGGCGACATCGACGGCATCGAGCCGATCCCACGGCAGCGTTCGGATGAACGGGACGTGCTCGGTCGCTACCGCGCCACCGTCATCACCACGGCTTCCCGGATCGCCTTCGCCATCTGCGGCACCCGAAGAACCGGGTAGGGCAACTCGATCCGCCATGAGCGATCCCTGTCGTTCGTCGAGATCTCCAGCGACGCGATCCGCGGTTCTGGTCTTGCCGGCCCCCTTCGCTGCCGGACGGATTCGCGGTGCGGCGTGCGCATCGAGTTCGCGCAAGCCATCGACCACGCGGCGGTTGAGCGGCAACTCGCGCGTTCCGAGTTCGAGCGAAACCCCAGCCGCACGCAAGCGGTCGAGAAACGCCGAAAGATCCTCAGGACGAGCGCCGAGGACCTCGACCTCGCCCCGCGTGATGACGCCCGCACAGAGCAGAGTGCCGGCCTCGATGCGGTCGGGAATGATCCGGTAACGACAACCATGGAGCGCAGCGACTCCACGAACGACGAGCCGATGGCTCCCGATGCCACGGATGTCCGCACCGCACGCGTTGAGGAAGTGACAGAGATCGGCGACCTCAGGCTCCTGAGCGGCCGCGTCGATGACGGTATCCCCAGAACCGAGAACCGCCGCCATCACGACGTTGGCAGTGCCGAGGACGGTGCTGCCGAAATTGCCGCCGAGGAAGACGTTGCCGCCCTGCACCCGGCCGGTCGCATGCACGTGGCCATCTCCGAGTTCGAGCTGCGCGCCGATCGCGCCAAGGCCCTTGAGATGCAGGTCGACCGGGCGGTGCCCGAAAACGCATCCGCCGGGATAACTGACGATGGCGCGGCCGCGCTTGGCCCAGAGCGGACCGAGCAGGCAGAAGCTCGCGCGCATCGTCCGCACGAGGTGATACGGCGCGCGCACTTCGTGATCGTCCTGCACCTCGAGTAGGAGGCTGTCGTCCGCCTGTCGCGTCCATGCGACGCCGAGGTTCTCGAGCAACTGGAGCATGCTGTCGACGTCCCGCAAGTGCGGAACACCGTCCAGGATCACGGGACCGTCGATGAGCAAGCAAGCCGCGAGAATCGGCAGGCTCGCGTTCTTCGACCCGGAGACGGAGACACTGCCCGAAAGTGTGGCGCCGCCACGAATGCGGATCATTTCCATCTGGCCCCTCCCAGTCCTGCCGACCAGGTCGCGCCCGGCCGCGCGGCACGGCCCCCCGGATCTTCGAGACCGGATCGTCGAGACCTGCCGCAATGCGTGTCGGAACGTCCCGCCCAGGACGTCCGCGACCGGGAGCCTAGCAGGTCTGCATGCTCGGGCAAGGACCATGACATCGGGTGTATCCCGCGCATCGACAGGCGTCGCGCAACCCTGGATTGTCCAAAACCGAACGAGCCGCGCCCCGGCCCCACCGTAGGGTCGCGAGCGAGCTACTAACCCCATCGAACGGACGGTCTCCATGAACACCCCAGCAACCCGCCGCGTGCTCCTCGGAGTGGCGCTCACCATCACGACGCTGACCTCGACACCGGCTCTGTCGGCGCAGCACTTCGCGCACGATCGCGGCAAGATCGTCGTTGCCAATCGTGGCTCGGGCGACTTGAGCGTCCTGAGTGCGCAGAGCGGTCGCGTCCTCCGTACCGTCGCGCTCCCGAAGAAGAACGACGTGGCTGGCGAACCCATGTACGTGTCGAGCGCCGGGCGTGAGGTCCTCGTCGGAGACCGACAACACGACCGGGTCGTGCGCTTCGATGCGCGCACCTTCCGCGTCCTCGGCGACTATCCGGCGGGCAAGGGCGTCTTCCACCAGTGGACCGACGGACACCGGCTGTGGGTCAACAACGACGTCGACAACACGACGACCGTCATCGACCTGCATCGACATCGCGTGCTGCACACGATCGCCATGCCGCAAGACCTCGTCAATGACGGCTACAAGAACCACGACGTCTTCACGGCCTACGGCTTCGCCTGGATTTCGATGATCAAGAGCAACGCGGACGGATACGTGATCCTCTACTCGGGTCGCACCTTCCAGCCGATCCGTCGCGCGAAGGTCGGCGGCGATCCACACCTGTGGTTCGACCCATGGACGACGACGCTCATCGTGCCCTCGCAAGACGCGGGGCGCGTGGACTCCTTGGATCCGCTGGCGCTCACCAAGAAGTCGTCGCTCGACATCCCTGGCGCCCATGGCATCTACTCACCTCACTTTTCGCGCGCACTCTACGTGACGAACATCACGGGAAGTGGCCAGGACGACCTCTACAACGTGAGACTCGGATTCTGGCGCGCGGATCCGAAGGTGGTCTCGAAAGCGAGCACCGGGTCGAACGTCGCCCACAACATCACGGCGAACTCGTGGGGCACACGCGTCTTTGTCTCGCACTCGGGTGGCACGTCCAAAACCGTGAGCATCCACGCGCCACAAGGCCCGTTCTGGGCGCCGACGGGTACCAAGCTGATCGGCACCGTCGACGTCGGTCTCAATCCGTTCGGTCTGGCGTACGTGCGCTGAGTTCGCGCGCGCGCTTCAGGACGCGCTCCCAATCGAAGGCTGGACCGGGATCGGTCTTGTTCTTCTGCACGTGGAAATGGCCGAGCACGCCTTCGTACGCGTCGAACCGATCCTCGTCGAGCACCTTGCTCACGACCTGACCGTCCGGCTCACGCGGAGCATCGAGCGCGATGCGCGGCAACGCCCCATGGAGTGCCGCGACGAGGTGTGCGAGTGCTTCGTACTGCTCATCGGTGAAGTCGAACTGGTAGAGCCGTTGTCCTTGCACGATGCCTTCGATCGGCTCGGGCCGCGCGGGTCGCGCTACGAAATCCGCGGTGCGAACGCCGGTCGTTTTCATCCACTTCGGAAAACGCACCCGCGGCCCCTTCCCGGCCGGAACATCCTTTTCGTTGCGGTCGTACCACTCGACTAGGACGCGGTGCTCCGGCTTCGGGTAGGCACCGATGTGCGCGATTTCGACGCCGACCGATCGATCGTTGGCCTTGGTGCCGTGCCACGCTCGCTCCTTGAGGTCGAGCGTTTGGTAGATCGTCCCGTCCACGTCGAGCATGAAGTGCACGGACAGTCCGCGCCGGTCGTGAAGGACCTTGAAGCACTGTCTCGACGTCCCACAGACGTCGTAGTGCACGACGAACTGGTCGACCCGATCTCGGAGTTCGGCGAGTGACCAACCGCGATCCGTGATGCGCTTCGCGACGTCCTCGGGCACGCCCTTGCGGATCCCGTGCCGCGCACCCTTCGGCTGACTCTTGGGGTCGCCGGGTTCGTCGGGGAAGCGCAGCTCTTGCCGATACGCGTCGTACGCACCCGGCTCGTCCCAGAGCACGACACGCGTTCCGGTATGGAAGAGCTGTCCCGCGACCGAGATCTCGTCGCCGCGCCGCGACTCGACTGGCGGGAGTGGCGGTTCTCCTGGTTCTGCGACGCCGGTCGGTACACGGTCCGGAGAAGTCGCACACGATGCGAGTGCGCAAGCAACCGCCAAGCACGATCGGAACACACCCGTCATTTCGCAACGAGGCTGACGGTAACGAGCTGCACGTACTCGGCATCCTTCGACTCACGGCTGTGCAGCTCGAAGCGGTAGTCGCCCGCCTCGAGGCTACCGAGCTGGAACCGGAGCTGCGTCGGTTCCATGACCGTGAGGGACGCCCCCTCCGGTGGTAGCGCGGTCATGCGTGCAACGATGACGCCGTCCTTCGGAGCGTCGATGCGATCGATCGAGTTCTTGTATCCCGGCGAAGGCATGTCGCGCGTCAGCACGAGATCGAACTGTACCGGATTCGACTCCTTCGTTTCGATGAGGATCGAGTGACACGGGAAGTCCGGCTCTGCATTTTTCACTTCGACGTTCGTGGCCATGGCTTTCGTGGTCTCGTTCGAGTCCCCTTTCTTCGTTCCGTCTTTGGAATTCGTCGCGTCACCCTTCTGCGCGCCAGCCCCGGCATTTCCCCGCTCATCGGTCGAGCACGCGGTCATCAGGCCCATCGACATTGCCAGCATTGCGCTGACGAAGACACGAACACACGGCTTGGTCGAGTACGTCATTGCGGTGACGATAACACTCCGCGCGAAGAACCTGTCCCGCAGGTTTTTTCGTGACCGCTCGCGACGGCGTCCGTGATCGCGGGCGGGTCACGCGCGCGGCAATCGCAACTCCAAGGACTCCGCGACTTCGCGAAACTCGGCCGGTGGATCCATGCGCAGGCGCATCGCCTCGTGCGTCACCGGGTGCTCGAAGTCGAGTCGACCGGCATGCAGCCAGAATCCCGCGCTCGGTGCCGCTTCGAGTCGACCGCCGCCGTAGCGCGTGTCGCCGATCAACGGTGCGCGAATCGCCGCCAGGTGAACGCGAATCTGATGCGTCCGCCCGGTCGCGATCTCGACCGACAGCAGCGCATGACCACGACTCGATGCGAGGGTGCGAAACTGTGTCCGAGCCTCGAGCGCGTTCTCGTCCGTCGGGTCCTCGGAGATCGCCATCTTCGCGCCGCGTGGATCGTCGACGCGCACCAAGCTCTTGTCGATCACGCCGTGGTGTTGCCTTGGAACGCCACGCGTGAGCGCGAGATAACGCTTGCGCACGCGTCCCTCACGAAACGCCTCATGAAGCGCGCGCAGCGCTTCTGCGGTCTTGCCGATCAAGAGGATCCCCGACGTCTCGCGATCGAGACGGTGCGCTGGCGCAGGGCGGAAGGTCCTCGCGCTGCTCGCACCGAAGAGTGACGGGAGACGATCGACCAGGGACGAGTCCTGCCCCGTGCCGCCGTGCACCGCGAGCCCGCGTGGTTTGAGAACCGCTGCCAAGTGCTCGTCCTCGAACAGCACGTCGATGCGATACGTGCGACCACCACGATTGCGTTTCGGCGCCGAACCTCGCCGTCGCGAGAGGTCGCGCAGATCCTCCGCATCCTTGTCGATCTCGACGACATCCCCGATCTCGAGTCGCGTCGACGCCGCAGCTGCCGCGCCGTTGACGCGGACGCGCTTCTTCCGGATCAGCTTGAACACGTGTCCGAGCGTCGCGCCGGGCAGGAGTTTGCGCAGGTAGCGATCGAGGCGCTGACCCGCGTCATCGGGAGGAACGTCGTAGGTGCGGCTCACCGCGCAGACTCTAATCGACATGGCTGTCGTATACGATCGTGTCATGAAGCCGTCGGTCGGGATCGTCTTCGCTGTGGCACTCGTCGCCCTGGTTGCAGCCACGGTTTTCTGGACAGGACGTGACCAGGGGCCTCCGAGTCTCGTGGAAGGACTCGCAACGTCGCCGACGACTTCGCGCGAGGGCGTTCGACTCGACGAGACTCGCCGACGACCCGGCCTCGAAGGTGACGATCCGATCTTGGAATCCGACGAGGCGCGTCTCTCGAGCGACCCGCGCACCGCGGCGGCTCGCCTCGACGCTGCGACAGCTTGCGACCGATATCGCCTCCGCGTGATCGACAGCGCGACACATCGACCGGTCCCTGGTGCTCAGGTCCGGAGCGCGACCTACGGCGAATGCGAGCGCGCGATCGACGAGCGAACGGAGGCCGACCCGATGTTCGAACCCGGCCCGGAGCCTTGGCGTCAGTTCGCGCATACGAGGCTCCACGGAAGTCGATCGGTCACGGACGACAACGGCTGTGTCGAGTTCGCTTGTGAACTCGGACAGATTCTCTTCGTCGTCGTAGAAACGACGAAGTCCGCGATGAGTGGCACGATCACACTCGAAGAGAGTTCGGACGATCCCGAAGATGCACCCGTCAAGGAGCGCGTGCTCGAGCTGCGTCTGCGGGGAGAACTCGTCGTGTGTGCCATCGACACACGCGGAACCCCGGTCGCCGGCATCGACCTCGAGTGCTACTTGCTCAATCGGCATATCGCGCAACTCGCACGCTCGCGTGAAGCGCACGACGAGAACGACGAAGTCGACTTCGTCGAACTCGAGCCGACGCTTCGCCAGCGCACCGACGAACTCGGCATGCTGACGATTCCGGATCCGAGCGCGCTTCGGAAGATCTTCGAAGAGAACATCGACCCTGACGACGACGATGCCGATCGCGAACGTCTCGGGGCCTTCGCGTTTCGCGCAGCGGGGAGTTCGCCGCTCAGCGCGCCGCTCCTCGTCAGAACCGAGGACGCCTCGCGTGAGCCACACGTGCTCGTCGTGCCGCCGTTCGGCACGCTCGCGCTCCGCGTGCGCCGCAGCGATGGTTCTCCGCTGGCCGTTCCGCTCCAAGCGCATGCCTCGGTGATGAACCCGCAGACGCGCTACGGCACGGTCGTCTACCAGTCGCCACAGGACTTCGAAGCGAGCAAGCCGTTCGGAACCGAGGACCGCATCGTCTTCCGACAACTCGGGATCGGCACGCGCCTCGACGCATCGATTTCGATCGCTGGCGTCGGCACGGGATTCTCGATCGAGATCGACGGACCGACGACTCCGTTCGGTACGACGGAGCGCACGATCGACTTCCCCGCGAACTTCGCGTTTGCCGATGCGCGGATCGTGGAGCGATCCGGCTCGCCACCACCGGAATCGGTGCGCATCGAGTTGTTGGAGGTCGATGTTCCGCTCGTGCGCCTCAAGCTGCCGGTACTCCCCGATGGAACGATTTGCATCGCAGCTCACGTCGGCGAAGGCGCTCGGATCCGCGGGGAACTCCTCGCGTGGCTGCCGCCCGAACCGGCACGTTCTCTGCGAATCGCGCCCGTCCGACTCGAAGCGGGACGGAGCGTGCGCTGGCCGGATCTCGAGTTCTCGCGCAAGGGGCCGACCCTCGAGGGACGTTGTGTCGACGACACCGGCGCGCCGATCCAAGGCGTCGTGATCGTACTCGGCCGCTATCACGAGAGCGCCCGCGGTCGACGCCCGATCTCGTTCTCCGAGATCCGCACTCTCAGCGGGGCCGATGGTCGATTCCGGCTAGCCACCCCGATCCTCGATGCGGCGCACATTCTCGTGGTCCGAAGTCGTCATCACGCCGAACTCGAGATCCCGGCGGCGTCGACCGGAGACATCGTACTCACGCGCAAGGGAAGTCTCGCGCTGACCCTCACCGCCGCGGCGAAGTCGCCACCGACGATCTCGCAGAGCGTTCGCGCCTCGTACGAAGTGCAGTGCGTCCGAGATGGCACGACTACGAAGGTCGCCAATCGTCGATGCACCTTGCGCAGCAAAAAGCCTGCAAAACGCGTCCACATCCTCGACGCGGGCCACTATCGAGTCGTGACGCAGGCTGCGGGGATCGCTGGAACTCTGATCACGAATTTCGAAGTCCGCCCCGGCGCTGAAACCGAACTCGAAATCGACGTTCGAGCGCAGCATCACTTCGAGCTGACGCTCGTCGACGAGAACGATGCCGTCATCAAGTCTCAGGCAACGCTCTACCACCGTGATCGTGGCCGTGGTGACGTGTGGTCCGGGCACGAACGGATCCGGAATGGAACGATCACGTTCGATGCCCGGGACCCGACGGTCGAAGCCTGCGTCAGCCAGTTCGCGCGTCGAACGAGAATCTTGACCGTGTCCGCAGGAACGAATCGGATTCGGATGGAGGCCGCACCTCGAATTCGTGTTCGTCTGCTGCAACAGGATGGCGACACCAAGAAGGCGAAATTGACCGCGTTGCCCTGCTATCCCGATGCGTTCGCACCACAGTTCCGCACGTGGCGTATGCGCGGCGAACGTCACCTCTACACCATCGCAGGCGACCCCATCGACATGCCCCTCGAATGGCCGGGCGAATACGAGATCCACTTGGCACTCGAAGGACGTGGTCCCGTCAAGATCACGCGGATCGATGCACGAACGCTCACGGGCGTGAAAGCCGAACTCGAGATCGACCCACGTACGCTGCAGGCTCGCTTGCAACGACATTGAGTGCGATGCTGCCGAGATGAGTTCTGGATCCGCCCGTGACTGCACCGTCGACTGGGACGCGCTAGAAGCACGCTCCGGCCTCGAGAGGCGGACGCGCCTGCTCACGATCGCCTTCGCCGCGCTCTGTCACAACGACGAGTCCATCCTCGCCGCGAGCGCCGAGCGGTTGCAAAGTTGCGGCGATACCGCGGAGGTGGGTCGCATGCTGCGCGAACTCTGCCTGCAAGGAATCGCGTATTGCGGCTTCCCACGCGCTCTACATGCCATGTTCGTGCTCGGCTCGTTCTTGGACGACGATGAACGTTCGAGCCCTCCCGTCGATCGCGAACTGCGAGCGCAAAAGGGAACGACGCACTTCGAGTCGATCTACGGCGACAAGTCCGAGGTGCTGCGTTCGAAGATTCGGGCGCTCGAGCCGGAGTTCGAGTCGCTCGTCATCGAGATCGCCTACGGCGCGATCCTCTCGAGGGACGGAATCGATGCACGCACTCGAGAACTCCTGGGTGTCGCCGGCTTGAGCGTCCTCGGACATCCGGCGCAACTCAAGAGCCACGCGATCGGAGCGCTGAGGCACGGGGCGACGACCGAGGAGCTACTCGAAGTGCTCGACACGGTCAAGCGGGTTTGGCCTGACACGGACATCGCGGCGCTTCGTGCGGCGATTCTCGCGCACGTGACGTGAGTGTCGAGGAGCGTCAGTTCTGCTGCTCGAGTGCGCGGCGAACGACCACTTCCCGCCACGGCACGTCGCTGCGCGCGAGGAGCTCGGGCCAGACTTCGAGGGCATCGATCGTCAAGCCGGCACACGACGCTCCCCCATCCTCGAGTCGCGCGCCATAACGCACGAGAGCATCGTCGAGACGTGCCCGCTGCATGGTAGGATCGTCGGACGACGTTCCGGTCAACTGTTCGAGCCACGCGAGGCACAACGCCAGGCGCAACGCACATGTCTTGCTCGATCCGGATCGCTCACCGGTCAGAGCCGTGCTCGGTTTCGGAAACGACGGAAAGCGCGCACGAAGCACCTCGTGATCGTGCACGAGTTCGATCAAAGAACGCACGCGACCCTCGTTCGGTCGCGCGAGCCCGAGCGCTAGCGCGTGATCCCGCACGGCGCGCTCGAGCGCGAGCACCGGGAGCCACGACTGCGCGACTTCTTCGACGGCGAAGCGATGGAAGTCCTCACGCGCGATCGTGCCCTTCCCGTCGATGCGGATCGGATCGTGCATGAACCGGACGATGTCGTCGCCCTGCTTCGGCGCTTCGATCGTGCGAACACAACCGGAGGTGATCGCTGCCGCGAGAAGCAGCAAAATCGCCACGACGCTCGATCGTTGCGTGAGGGTTCGGTTCCGACTCGTCATTGGGGATCTCCGAGGGCCACGAGCAGTGCGTGGACGACGTCCGACTCGAAACCGCGTGCCGAAAGCGCTTCGAGCGAGTTTTCGATCGTGGTACCTTCTCTGCGATCGTCGAGCCACGATCGCGTCGCCCTGAGGATCGAGGTCGCGACCGACGGATCGCCATCACGAACGTCGTGATCGTCCCAACCGCAGAGGGCCGACAGCAGCAACAGCCCCGATGCACCACCGTTCGCGACCAGATGCAGGACTTGTTGGCGCTCGAACGGGTCAGCTCGATCGGCGTCGTCGACGGCACACAGCACTCCAGCCAGCAGGGTCGCGATCCCGAAGTCGCGAGCCAATCCGTCGCTGAACCCGTAGCGCGTCGCGACGGCGACCGCGGGCACTGCGACACGAAGAACTGAAGCAAGCGCCGCCTGGTCGAATTCGCGCACGAGATCGAGTGCGACGTGACCGTCCTCGTGAACGAGCATACGCTGCGACATCGCCTTGGCGATGCGATGCCTCTCGTCCGAGCCAACGGGACACGTTCCGTCGAGCCCTCGCAAGAAGTGGCGGAGCACGAGAATGCTCTTGAAGTAGGTCCGCTCGGGATCGGAGTTGCCGGGGGCTGAGAGGCGATCGTTACCATGCTGGGCCGCCGCGACGATCCCGGATCCGTCCTCGGTTCTCACGAGGACGTGGACCTTCTTGACGCCGATCGCGCGGAGGCGATCCATCGCGGGCTCGGCTCCCGCGCTTCCGGCATGGAACAGCGCATCGAGCGTGAGTGGGATCTCGGCCTCGGTGAGACCGCGCTCGAAGATCACGCCAGCGATGCCGTTCTGTGCGAACTCGCGCACCAAGAAACGCTGCATCGCGAACGCGTCCGCGTCGATGCGAGCACGGATCGCGTTGACGTAGAGATAGCCGTCGCGCTCGCTCAAGAAGAGCGTGCTCTCGTGATCGAGGATCTCGCTCAAGCGAACATGGAAGTCGCTCAGCGCGCGCGAGCGGTCCGCTTCGTCGGACTCGCCGCACTGCACCGCCTTGAGTAGCACGAAGAAGCGCGTCAACAGCTCACGGTAGAGCTCTTCGCGCCGGCGGATGCGAAGGACACCCGAAGTCGTCGCTCCAGCAAGGCGACGCATGGTCGTGCGCTCAGACGCGTGCGCTCTGACCGACGTGCTTCTCGACGAGTTCGATCAGCTCGTCCGGCTCGAACGGCTTGCGGAAGTAGCCCGCAGCTCCCATGTCGTTGCTCTTCTGGTGCCCGCGTGCGTGTTCGCGTGCCGTGAAGATGATCACGGGAACATTGGTGAGATCCGGGTCGCGCTTGAGTCGCGTCAGCGTCTCCCAGCCGTCGATCCCGGGCATCATGATGTCGAGAAGGATGAGGTCCGGCTTGACTTCCTTGGCCGTCTTGATTCCATCCTCGCCATTCATCGCGGACTCGACACGGTAACCCACCGCTTCGAGCACCATCTGTGTCGAAACGATGATGAGCTTCTCGTCCTCGATGATCAGGATCGTCCGTTCCATCGCCTCTCCTATCGGCCAGAACCGCCTGTAGCTTGATCCGAACGCGGCGGCTGCGGCGCATCGCCCGCATGCACCGAGTAGCGTGGGATCCGAATGCGGAACGTGGCTCCGCTTCCCAACCTGCTGGCGACATCGATCGTGCCGCCGTGTGCCTTCGCGACCGCGAGCGCGACGTGGAGGCCGAGCCCTGCGCCCCCGTGTTGCCGTGTCAACGGGTCTTCGACCTGGAAGAACTTCTCGAAGATGCGCCGCTGCAAGCGCGGATCGATTCCCGGACCGTTGTCCGAGACGTAGATCGCGACGTTGTCGTCCTCGAGCGTCGTCCGGATCTTCACTTCGCCGCCATCGGGCGTGAATTTGATCGCGTTCTCGACGAGCGCGCGCACTGCCCGGCGGAGGTCTTCCCGGTCCGCGAGCACGAGGACGCGCTCCGGTGGCTCGGTGATTGTGAACTCGATGCTGCGGTCCCGCGCGATCGCGACGAACGGGGCCGTGACTTTGCTCAGCAGCTCGTCGACATGCAGCGGTTCACGGTCGAGCGCGAAGTCGCCGGACTCGATGCGACCGAGGCAAATGAGCTTGTCGACTTCGTACTCGAGACGTTGCGTCTGCTCGCGAATCGAATCGGTCACACGCTGCTGCCGCTCGTTGAGCTGCCCGAGCACGCCCTTGGTCAGCATCGTGGCGAAGCTCTTGATTCCGGTCAGCGGGGTGCGCAACTCGTGGCTCACGATCGACAAGTAGCGATTCCGCATCTGCTCGGACACGATCTCGCCCGTGACGTCCTTGACGACACTCAGAACGCCGGCACAACTGCCTCGATAGTCGAGCACGACGGTCGTGCGGACGGTCACATAGCGATCGGAATCGGCGTCGTGCAACTCGACGAGCGCATCGGCTGGCTCGCCTTTCTCGATCACGTGCCGATGCGTCTCGACGAGGCGGCGTCCGAGTTCTTCTCGCATACCGAGTTCGGACAGATTCTTGCCGATCGCGAAGATCGTTTTCACGCCGAGGAGGTCCTCGGCGAACGGGTTCATCAGCGTGACCTGCCCATCGGTATCGGTGAACAGGATGCCGTCCATGATGTTGTCGAAGATCGTCATCATGCGGCTGAGGTCGAGATAGAAGACGTCTTGCGCTTCGTCGTTCGTTCGACACTGCCGCACGTAACGGTCCGTCAACTCCTGGACCTGACGCCGCAACCGCTCGATCGATCCATCGAGCCGCGGGGTCTCGAGTTCGTCGGTGCCCGCGGCGAGTTCGAGCAGTCGCTCGGCATCGGCAGCACCGTCTCCCAGGACGGGTAGCTCGACGAGATCCTGAGCACGGATCGTCATCGCGTGTCGCATCGACTCGGTCGACGTCTCGCGCATCATCGCGACGATCGCGCCGCCACCGGCTTCGATCAGCGTCAGTGCAGCCGGACCCAGCCGGATAGGCTCGACGAGCACGAGATCCGGTCGGAACTTGGCAAGCGTTTCGCGTGCAGACTCGGGCCGCACTCTGAGCACGTTCGCCCCGCGCTCCAGTAGCGCGAGTTCGAGCGTCGAGAGCCCGGGCTCTTCGTCCGCAAGGATCAGGACCTGTGCAACGATCCGCGACATGCTCGGCGTACGCGAAGACGAATGCCACTCCGTGCAAACCAGTCGACACGCCCGACACGGACGTCGCGACGACACGGAGACCAAAGCACCATCACGCCCTTCCGTGGACGTAACGGCATCGCGAACGTGTCCTCAGGACTCGTTCTGGATGGCTTCGAGAGCGCTGTCCTCGGTCTCGAAGATGTTCAGGTGCTTCGAGATCCGCATGATGTCGAAGATCTTGATGATGAACGGCTTGATGTTCGTCAAGTAGAGCTTGGCCGAACGTGCTGCCGTGAGGTTGTTCGCAGCGATGACGAGGCCGACACCGCAAGAATCGATGATCTTGACGTTGTCGAGGTTGAGCACGAAGTGCTGGAAGCCTTCCTCGATCTTGCTACCGATCAGCTCCTTCAGATTCTCTTTGAGAGCGTCTGTCACGTAGAAGTTGAGGCTGCGATCGTTGAACGAAAGGATGACGACCTTGTCCTTCTCGAGGCAGGTGACCGAGATGCCTTGACTCTTCTTACCAACGATGTCCATGCGTCCACCAGGGGTGATGAGGCTGCTGACACACCGACCGGCAACCGAGCCGGACGCGCTCACCAGCGAACGTCGGCTGTGTCTATCGGACGTTGGGCGAACCGAGGTTGAGCGATTGATGACCGAGATCGATCAGCTTCGACGCGAATCGCGCTGATATCGGACCCGGACGTTCTCGCGCCCCATGGCTTCGAGCCGATCCTTGGTCTTCCTGAGACCGAGCTGACCGGCCTTGGCACGGACGCTTTTGAGGCTCCGCCCCAGCATTCGCGCGACTTCGAGGTTGGCACGCACGGGATACAACACGCGCAGGCGCTCGATGTCCGCGGTCGACCAGCGGGGCATGCGCCGCGAGCGAGCCGGGGACAAGACGACGGTTCGTTCTCGTTCGACTTCGGCCCTATCGGGACCGGCGTCGGAGCCGGAGACGGGAGCATCGGGTGCGATTCCGGGAAGCGGCACTTCGACGAGGGTGCGATCGATCCCCAGACAGAGTTCGAGGCAGCGCTTCTCGAGGACCTTGGCCGTGCGTCCGGTCACCAGTTCGAGTGCCCAAAGCGGACGCTTCGAGCCGAAGTCCTTCAAGAACTGCAGATCCCGCGCCGCCCACCGCCCACTTCGCCGCCGCGCGTGCCACGCGTGGAGCTGCGCGACGATCGCATCCTCGGTCCGCGCGAGGACGAGCGCCATGTCTGCCAACGTCGCGACCCCGACCATCTCGGCGAGCAAACGCTCATCGCTGGCATCGAGCCGACCCGGGCGCGTCCTGCGTGCGAACGATCGGCGCGCGCGCTCACGTACCGCCGCCTCGCTCCTCCTCAACTCGCGGGCGAGTTGCTCGATGGGCCGCCGCGCGAAGCACGCACGCAGCTTGCTGAGTTCTCCGACGGACCAGTTGCCTCGTTTGAGCACGCGTCCCCTCCCTGGTTCTCGTGCCGTGGCACCGAAAGTAACCGAGGGATGGCGTCGTTCGCAACTCGCGAGCGCCAGCAGCCGTGCAGTGAGATCAAGCCTTCTCGCGCGCTCCGTTGGTCGTGCGCACGAAGTTTCGAACGCGATCACGCACGGATTCCGCATCACCCATCGCACGGACCTCGGTCCAGAGATCGACACAGTCGTCGATCGTCACGCTGCGGAGGGCGAGCTTGACTCGCGGCAAGAACACGGGCGTCATGCTCAGCCGCCGCCAACCCATACCGAGCAAAAGCGGCACGAACTCGGACTCTCCCGCGATTTCGCCACAGAGCGAACACGGCACGTCGCGTACTGTCGTGCGCTCCACGATTTGCGCGAGGAACCGCAAGACGCCCGGATGGAACGGATCGTACATTCCCGCTACACGCGGATTGTCGCGGTCGACGGCGAGCAGATACTGCGCGAGATCGTTGCTCCCGACGCTGATGAAGTCGACGAGATCACAGACTTCGTCGATCATCATCGCGAACGACGGCACTTCGATCATGACGCCGAAAAAGAGCTCGGAGCCGACATCCACACCGTCACTCCGCAAGTCGCCGACGATCTTATCGAGGATCTCGCGCGCTTGCCGCACTTCGCCGAGGGTCGTGACCATCGGCAAGAGGATCGATACCGGCCCCTTGCTGCTCGCGCGGATCAGCGCACGCATCTGCGTGTAGAAGATGTCACGCCATTGCAACGTCAGCCGAATCCCGCGCCAACCGAGCACGGGATTGCGTTCGACGGGAGTCCGAAAGTATTGGAGTGGCTTGTCGCCACCGATGTCGAGCGTGCGGAACGTCACGTTCCGCCCCCCCATGCTCTCGACGATCTTCGAGTAGAGCTCGAACTGCTCCTCCTCGCTCGGGAACATCAGTCGTTCCATGAACGCGAACTCGGTCCGGAACAAACCGACTCCCTTGAACATCCCGGGTTCGAGCGCATCGAGTTCTCGCGTTCCCTCGATGTTGGCGAGCAAGGTCACGGGCGTCCCATCGATCGTGACGGACTGTGAGAGTCGAACCTCGAAAATGCGCTGCTCGGCAGCCGTGCTCTCTTCGATCCGCTCCTCGTAGCGCTCGATCGTCTCGCGATCGGGATCGACGAGTAGTCGGCCGCGCTCGGCATCGAGGATCACGGTTCCGCCGGCCGGGAGCTTCGCGAGCTCGTGTTCGAGACCGACGACGCACGGGATCCCGAGCGACTTCGCGAGGATCGCACCGTGGCTGTAGCGACCGCCCTCGCCCATGACGATTCCGCGAACGTGCTTGGTGTCGACCTTGCCGAGGTCGCTCGGCAAGAACTCGTCGACCGCGAGGATGAAATCGAGACCGTCATCGCCGTCGTTGCCCTGCGCACGCTGGAGCAACATCCCCGTGATCTGGCGTCCGACATCGCGCACGTCCGCTGCGCGCTCGCGCACCGTCACACTGTCGATGCGGCGGAAGATCTGCTCGTAGCCGGTGACGACCGCCTGGAGTGCAGCTTCAGCGTTGATCTTCTCCTTCCGGATCCCTGCTTCGACGTCGCTCTGCAGTCTCGGATCGGTGACGAGCGCAATATGCGCGTCGTAGATGCCGAGGACCGACTCCGCAGCCTCGCCAAGCTTCTCCTTGAGCCTCTCGAGCGCCTCGGCAGCCTTCGTGCACGCCACGCGGAAGCGCTCGCACTCCGCGTCGAGTTCGTCATCCTCGATCCCGTACCGCGGGACGAACTCCCCCGCGAGTCGGAGATGACGCAACGGCGCGATCGCGATCCCGGGCGACGCTGCGATTGCTGAGATTTCGTGGACCATTGCGCTCTCGAGCGGGACCGTCCGGATGACCTCACCCGGACAAGGACCTTACTTTTGGGCGTAGCATCTTGGAGCGGGATCGACCACGCGCAACCGCCAACCCAAGGCGATCACGACATCTTTCTGCAGAGCGGATGAAACCTGCTTCGTGGCTGCATCTTCGTTCAGCACGGTGGCTACGGATGCCGATACCTGAAGACGACTCGGATCCACGAGCCGATCGGCTCGAGAGACAGCAGGAAACGCGCATGGGCATGCCGAACAGCCAAGATCTCCAGGACTCCCTCGATCAGGCCTTCGACCTGGTCGAAAACGAGACCTCCAACATCACTCCGACGACACCGGTCGCGCGTCGTGCAGGGTCACGTCGTGCCGCTCGCACAACGCAGGTCGACGACATCAAGCTGTCCGGCATTCCGCAGTATCTCGGACTGCTCCTGATCCTGAGCGCGTTCGGGATCGCTGCCGCGCCGCAGCTCGGTGTGCCCGAGAACGCGCTCACGACGATTTCGATGCTCGGGATCACTCCGGGCCTCCTCCTCGTGTCGGGGATCCTGCTCGCGGGCCTCGCATGGCTCCAGGCGACGGGCCTGCGCAACAGCTCGCGCGTCCTGTCGGAGCACATCGATCACGAACTCTCTTCGATCGCGAACGAGGTCTCGGCGATGGCCGAGGAAGCGCGCAACGCCAATCCTCAGGCAGCCGTCGAAGAGGGTCTCGAAACTCAGGGCCAGGTGCTGGTCAAGATCGAGACGATGATCGCGAACCTGACCAAAGCCGTGCGGATGCACAACAAGCCACTCGTCGACATCGTCGGCATGGCGACGGATCTCGCCAAGCAGGGAACCGAGACGCAGACGAAGGTCGACTCGGTCAAACACGACCTCGAAGCCATCGAGCGCGGAATGACCGAAGTTCGGACCGCGGACGAGAAGCACTGGGAAGGGCTGTTCCAGCGGATCAATACGAGCGACGAGCAACTCGACGCCCGATTCGATCGCAATCGTGACGAACTCTTCGAGCGGCTCGAGCAGTACATCGTGCGCGAGAACGATCGCCTGACGAGCGACGTCGAGACCCACGTCGACTTGTTGCGCGAACAACTCGAGAAGGCCGTCAAGGCAATGGAGACCTCGACCCAGGGCGAACTCCGCGCTGTCGCATCGCGCGTCGACGAACTCGCCAAGCAGGGTGGCGGTGGAAAGGGATCGAGCCTCGACCCGAAGTGGATGCAGGGTCTCGAGCAGAACCTCGCGCAGGTACGCCGCGTCGTCGAAGAGATCGCGATGCGCCCGGTGTCGGCGGGATCGACGATGTCCTCGAGCGGGTCCGCTTCGAGTTCGTACGAGCCGCAGGGCAGCAGCACATCGAACGCGGCATCCGCAGCGACGTCGGCTCCGGAACCCGCCGCCGCGGCAGGCGACGGAGAAGGTCCGGGCGGCAAGAAGGTCATGAGCGCGATCGAGCGTCTGAAGAAGCTCCGCGGAAACTGAGCCACCAGCTCACCGATGCTGGCACACGCCACGGCATCGGGTACAACCCGCGTATGGCACTCGTACTCGTCACTGGCGCGTCCTCGGGGTTCGGATTGGCGACGGCACGCACGTTTGCCGAGGCTGGTCATGCAGTCGCGATCGGAGCCCGGCGCGAAGAGCGGCTCGCTCGACTCGCCGAGGAACTCCGATCCCTCGGTGCACCGTCCGTGTTCGCCCGAGCACTCGATGTGACGGACCGCAAGAGCATCGACTTCTTCCGCGACGAACTCGCCGACGCGATCGGTGTCCCCGACACCCTCGTCAACAACGCCGGACTCGCACGCGGAACCGAACGAGTCGCTGATGCCGAAGGCATTGCATGGCGCGAGATGATCGAGACCAATCTCCTCGGTTCGCTCTGGATGACACGGTCGTTCTTGCCCGCGATGCTCGAGCGCGGTTCGGGACACGTGATCTACGTCGGAAGCGTCGCAGGCCACAAGGGCTATGCGGGCGGGTCCGTCTACTGCGCGACGAAGGCGGGCATCCTGCGCATTTGCGAAGCCTTGCGGCTCGAGACGTTGGGCCGCGGGATTCGCGTGACGACGGTCGACCCGGGCGCTGCCGAGACCGAGTTCTCCATCGTCCGCTTCAGCGGTGACGAAGCCGCCGCGGAGAAGGTCTACGACGGCTACGAACCGCTTCATGCGCAAGACGTGGCCGACTGTGTCTACTTCGCAGCGACGAGGCCTCCGCACGTCAACATCGACGAGATCAAAGTCATGCCGACCGCACAAGCCGATCCTTGGCACGTGGCACGCACGACGGAACCGTCGTGACGCGATCCGCAGCGCTCGCGCGGGCATCGATTGTCTTCGTCGCTTGCATCGTGCTCTACACGCTCGCGATGCAGCGCGAGCCGTACGGCGACGGAATCAGCTATCTGACATGGCTGCGTGATTCGAACTTCGTCGCGCACCACCTCTTCTACCTGCCGCCGATGTGGGTCTTCGCTCGCGTGGCCGAGTTCGTAGGCCTCTCGGAGCGTGGCGCTGCGTTCGCGTATTCGGCGTTCTGCGCAGCTGCTGGATCCGGCATCCTCACGTATCTGCTCGCTCGCTCCAAGCGCTTTGCACGCGGGTGCACCTGCCCGGTGCGGCTCGCGCTCCTCGTCGCGACGACGCCCGCGTTGATCTTCTACGCGACGACGGTAGAGAACCACGCCAACCACTATCTGTGGATCTGCGTGATGCTCTTCGCACTCGATCGCGCGCTCGATCCCGATCATCCATCGCGTCTGCTGCGTTGGATGCTTGCCGGCATCGCGCTGCTCCTCGCGTTTTCGAGCCACGTGACCTCAGGTCTGCTGTGGCCGGCGCTCGCTCTCGTCGTGCATGCGACTCACGGAAGGCTACTGCGCCGACCGACGTTGCGTGACGTGTGGGTCCAAGCGTTGTTCTTCGGGCCCTCGATCGCGTTTCTCTTCGGTCAATCGAAGATCCTCGTCCTGCTCAGCGGCGACGAGAACTGGGGCAAGAACGCGAGCGGATCGTTCGCATGGAGCTTGCTCGCATGGCGGTCGGTCGAGACGTGGCTCGACTACTTCGTGCACGAACTCGTGCTGCCGTTCTGGGGGTTCGTCTGGGGCCTGCTCGCCCTGGGAATCCGTCGCTTCAAGGGGCAGCGTCTCGAGGCCTTGCTCGCCGTGTGCGCCGTCCTTCCGTATTTCCTCTTCTTCGGACACTGGAACGTTCGGGAGTTCGGGGCCTACTACCTGCCGCTCCTACCGGTCCTCGTGATCGGCATCGGACGCCTGATGCCGGCACTGCGTCGCGAGGAGTCGATCGCACTCATCGTGCTGATCGTCGCCCAAGGGATCCAAGGCACGATCCACAGCGTGAACTGGGTGAGTGATCAGGTGAACCCGCCGTGGACGTGGGCCGACGATGCCGTCGCGGTTGCCGGACCGCAGGGCACGATCCTCTGCTGGGACGGCATGCGCGCACTCCACGTCGAGTACGACCACGAAGGGTGCAAAGCGATCCCGCTCCACAACTGGACGCTCACGCTCTCGGGCCCTTCGTCCCTCGATCCGGACTTGTGGGCGAAGGTCGGCGATCACCAACTGATCGACATCCTCCGCGAGACGCATGCTCGCGGTGGCCGCCTCGTGGTCGGTCGCGATCTCGTCGAACGCATCGATCACGATCCCGCCCTCGTCCGCGTGCGCCCGTTCGTCAGCAAGCTGCGTGCACTCGGCCTCGAGCCCGCGGACCGCGGGATCTTCCGCGGCTGGGTCGTGAAGCAGCCGGACTGAAGTCCGGTCTGTTTGCAGCCGTCAGCCCGCGACTTTCTCGAAGCGCACGGTGTAGTTCTCTTCGAGCGGCGTCTTCTCCTCGCGCACGAAGCGGAATCCCGCGGCTTCGATCTCCTTGCGCACCTCTTCCTTGCCGGCGCGTACGTGGCCGAGCGTCCACTCGCGCGACTTGCCGGGGATGCGTTCGAAGTCGACGATCACGAGAGCACCGCCTGGCTTCAGTGCAGCATGGATCGACGCGAGCGTCTCGGCCGGATACTCGAAGTGGTGATACGTGTCGCACACGAACACGAGATCGACCGACGCGGGTGGCAGCATCGTCGAACGCTCGGTGCACGCGACGAGGTGTACGTTGTCGGCGCTGCGACGCTCCTTCTCCTTCGTCAGGTGCTCGAGCATGCCTTCGGAGATCTCGACAGCGAAGACGCCGCCTTCCTTGCCGACCTTGCGCGAAATCGGCCAGGTGAAGAGACCGGTCCCGGCGCCGACATCGGCGACGCGCATGCCTTCCTTCAGCCCCATCAACGCGAGGATCTTCGCTCGATGCACGAAGATCTCACGGCTCTCGCCCTCGAAGCGGTCGACGAACGACTGCACGTCGAGCTTCGGGTCGAGGAAGGGGCTGTTGATGCCCGGCTTGACGCTCGTGATCCAGGATTCGTACTTCTTGCGGAACGCCTCGGCGCGATCGTCCTGCTTCGTGCGCACGAGGAGGTCGTGTGCGCGGCGCGCGGCGCGCGGCGCGAATTCGTGTCCCGAGTGCTTCTCCAAGAACTCTTCGTAGAGCTTCATCGCGCGCGCGGGATCCTGCGCGCCGATGTCGTACCAGAACGCTTCGTAGAACATCGCTTCCACCGCGGGCACAGGCTGCACGCCTCCCTGTTCGTTCGCACTTCGCTCTGGACTCGGGGCTGGAGGAGCACCGTCTTGCGCGATCGCCACCGTGCTGGCCCAGGCCATGCATGCAGCAATCGTCAACCTCGAAACCAGTCGAACCGAATACCGTGAAGAGTTGCTCATGTGCGCACCGTATCGAAGATCACCACACCGAGGCTTCCGAACACGAGTGTCGGAAGCCATGCCGCGAGCACGGGCGACATCGCCCCGTTGCGGCCGAGATTCTGCAGGGATAGGTCGACGACGAGGTACGCACCACAGATCAAGAGCGCGAAGACGACCCGTTCGATCTTGCTCCCGCGCTCGAACTTGAGCGCGAACGGCAGGGCGAGCAACAGCAAGAGAATGTTCGCGATCGGGAACGTGATGTTGTGGTGCAGCCCGACACTGTATTCGACCACGTTCGGATGCTCGCGCACGAGTTCCGCGAGATCGCCGTAGGAAAGGTCGAGAAGACTGCTCTTCTCCTTGATCCGGTTCCGAATCGTCCCGGGTTCGAAGCCCTCGACCATCGCTGCAGGGACGAAATCGATGACCGTCGCGAACTCGGCGTCCCGATTCCGGCGCAGACCGGCTTCGAGGATCCAACCGGGACCGCGGTCGCCGTCCTTGGTCCAGAGTGCCATCCGCGCACGAAGCGAATCGACGCCGTCGTCGTCGTCACGGCGAATGTAGAGCTTCGGGCTCTTGAGGTTCCCTTCGCGCAGCGAGAAGCCCTCGAAGAAGAGCGTGTTGCCCTTGGGCAGGTTGATGATGCCCGCGTCGACGTACTGATCGACGTCCCCCTCGCGGATCATCGCGTAGAGGTGGTCCTTCTTGTCGACGAGTTTCGGCAGGACGAACTGCCGGATCGCGATCATCGCGAACAGGTTCAGGACCCCCATCGCGAAGATCGGCACCAACACGCGACCGAGTCGTCGTCCGCAGAAGATCATAGGGACGACCTCGTTGGAACCCATCAACCGACTCACGGCGAACATGCCTGCCGTCACCGTCACGAATGGGGCGACCTGCATGTAGATGAAGGGCAAGAAACTGAGGTAGTAAGCCCCGACGAGGAAATAGCCGAGCCGGCGATACTCGTCGGGCAGTTTCGGGATCGCCTTCGCGTAGTTGTCGACGTGCTCGAGGAAATCGATTACGACGAACAAGCCGACGATGAAGCAGAGACAGACGACGAAACTGCCGAGGCAGATGCGCCCAACGTACCGATCGAGGCGCCCGATCACTGTCGGAACACCCTGCGTGTCAAGAGGACGGCTGCAATCGCGAGTCCCGCGACCGGCAACAACGAATACTGCCAGTCTTCGGTGCGACGGCTCAGTCCCTGCCCGAGGAAGACCAGTCCGTAGAAGAACGCAAGCGGAACGAAACTGATCGCGAACGACACCATACGACCCGATCGGCGAAACAGCACGCCGATCGGGAACCCGATCAACGCGAAGAACAGCGTCGACAACGCATTGCCGATGCGATCGCCGACGAGCCATCGAGCCTGCCAGTCGCGCCCCGTCACACCGCTCTCTACTTCGGCGACGAGTTGACTCGTCGAGACGTCCTGCATCCCTTCATCGCGTCGATTGCGTGTCTCGAGCAATCCGATCGAGAATGCGAGCGTCGTCTGCCCGGGCAACTTGACGGGCACCGTCTTGCCATTGCGTGTGATCTCGCCATCGAAGCCATCGATGAGCAGGATCAGCGCATCCTCGGGCTCGTCGTAGACGATCTCGAGCGAGTCCGCGCGGCCGGTCTGCGAGCCGTTGTCGTTGGTGACGTTGAAGTCGACGTCGAGGTAGCGACCGGGGCCATCGCCCTTCCCCCACCGCATTTGGAAGTTGTCGAGCTCCCACTGATTCTGCCTGCTCTTGTTGTTGATCATCAGGAGCTTGAACGCGTCCTTCGTCGGCCGGTACTTCTCGTAATGCGTCCACGGAATCACCTCGTGGAGCAACCAGGCATTCGCAGAACCCACGAGTGCTCCGACGAACAACACGGCGCCGAGCAGGCGAATCGGTCGAATGCCGGCAGCACGCATGGCCGTGATCTCGTTGTCCGATGCCGCACGCCCGAACGTGAACACCGAGGCAACCAACACCGAAATCGACAGCAACTGTGGGATCAGCGACATCGACCAGTACATCGTGAGTCGAAGCGTCAAGAGCAGGCCCAACCCCTGCGCGCGTCCAGTCGCGCGACTGACGGTCGCGAGCACCGCGATGCCGAACAGCATGACGAACGTCAGCAGGAGATTGATCAAAAACTCCTTGATGTAGTAGCGATGGAATCTCCACACAGCGCATCAGCTCACGGCGACGATTGCGAGAGACCCCAGAGCAGATCCGCGAACGGATCAGATCCACGAACCGGGACGCCTCTGCTCGACACGGTACGCACGCGCGGCGACGATTCCAGCCATGGACCTCGAACGACTCCGAGACATGGCCGAACACGGCGAGTTGCTGAAGGACTCGGCGCTGCGTCGCGTGGTTCGCGGGACGCTCGACGGTCGATCCGTCATTCTCAAGGAGTACCGCATTCGCGGAGCGCTCGAGCGCACGCGAGCGCTGTGGTTACGGAGCCGCGCCCTCGTCGAAGCTCACAACCTGCGACGGGCCAGAAGCCGCGGGATCCGCTGCCCCGAGCCCCTCTTCACCCGGGTCGAGCGCGCACTTTCGCCCAGCGTGGCGTGGCTCGTGCTCGAGGATCTCGGAACTGGCCAGAACGCCGACGAGCGACTTCGAGGCTTGATCTGCGAGCGTGAGCGAGTTCGCTTCGCCGAGCGCTGCGGAGCCTTCCTCGCGGACTGCGCGGCGCGCGGACTGAGGCACCGCGACCTGCATCTCGGCAATGTCTTCGTGACGAGCGACTCCGGCGCCATGGACGAACTCTTCGTCCTGGATCTGCATGCGGCGACCGTGCGACCACACCCGGTCCGGTTGGGACCGCACGACTTCGAACGCCTGTGGCTCTCGCTGCCGTGGCCCGAACGAGCGTGCGAACGTGAGGCGCTGTCACGCGCACTCGGGATCTCGGTGCAGCCCGAGCTCGCACGTCGTTGGCTCCGGAGGCATCTTCGAAGGCGCATCGACCGTGCGCTACGGCCGAGCGGCGCGTTCGTGCGCGTGGGCGGCGCCGAGTTCACGATGCTGCGTCGCTCGCTCGCACAGGGGCTCGAGGACCCGACCGCAGAATCGCTTCGCACGGCGATCTGCGAGGGTCGCGTGCTCAAGCGCGGGCGACGCGGCCTCGTCGTGCATGTCGAGGTGAGGGTGCACGACGGCGTCGACGCGGCCATCGCCAAGTCACGAAAGGAGGCTCGCTCGATCGAGAGTTGGATCCACGCCGAAGCGCTCGCGCTGCGCGACCTGCCGCACGCGCGCACGCTCGCGACACTGCGCGCTTCCGACTGCAGCGTGCTCGGCGTGCGGGCGAGCGACCGGTTCATCCTCAGCGAACGCGTCCAGCCGGAACGCATGATCGTCGATTGGCAAGGCGATGTGCGCCTCGTCGACCGCCTCGCACGTCAGTTCGGACG
>JACKHW010000015.1 GCA_020638795.1 Planctomycetota bacterium
CTCAGCATCGGCGCGGTCCTCGAAGGCAGCATCTTCGGCGATCACTGCTCCCCGATCTCGGACACGACCGTGCTGTCGAGCGTGGCTTCGGCGAGCGATCACCTCGACCACGTGCAGACGCAGATTCCGTACGCGATCACCGCAATGATCGTGAGCATCGTCTGCGGGTATCTTCCCGTCGCGTTCCTGTCGCCAGAACTCTGGCCCGTTTGCCTGATCGCGGGCGCAGTCGTGCTCGTGATGTTCCTGATCGTGGCCGGACGCAATCCCGACCACGCGACCGTCAAGGAATGAGCTTGCCGGTCGTCGCCAGTCGAGCGGCGAGCGGGCGACCCGCGGCGCGATAGGCACGTCCGAGCTGCTCGAGGATGTCGTCCGAGAAGCGCGCGCGCAGCACCGTCCGCAGAAGCATCGGATCGAACTCACCGAACGCACGCGAGTGGAAGGTGTAACCGCCCGATCGCTCACGATGCCGCACGATCCACGAATCGCCTTCGAAGCGCTCGAGCCGCCGCCCTCCGAGCGACGCTTCGTTCTCGACACCAACGGCCACGAACTCGATCGGCAAGAACGGCTCGATACGCCTCCGCAAGTCCTCGAGCGCGGCTGCCAACGCGCCGGCATCCCGAGCTGGAAACAGCTCGAGGCGCGCGAGTTCGTCGTCGAGCCCCCAGAGGCGAAGCACCTCCACGGCGCGCTCCGCGGCAGGAAGGTCCATCGTCGCCAAGGCGGACGTGAGACGCTGCACCATCGCCTGCGCGATGCGACCGTTCGAGCCGAGCCACACATCGGCGACGGCGTGCCCATCCGGAGTCCGCGCGTCACGCATCGACGTCGCGAGTTGCCACGCGTCCTCGAGTGCACCGGTATCGAATAGGTACTCGAGCCGCACGTGACGACCTCGTTCGGCATCGGTCAGGGGCGTCTCGAGCGCGACGGTCCTCGCCTCGGGCACGTCCACGGTCGTGCCACGCGGCGCGTCGGGTCCCCCTTGCTGGCCAGCAAAGCGATCGATGTCCCGTCCGAAGCGCGGCAGGATTCCTTCGAACCACATCCAGATCAAGATCGCGAGGAGCAGCGCGAACAGAACGATGGGCCGCAGGGCCCGGCGCTTCCGCTTCTTCGACTTCGCGCGCGTCATCTCGACTGGAAGCATCCGTCGTTTCGGCTACGACGCAAGTCGCTACGCATCCGGAACGAATCCCTGGCGAAGTTCCCGGCCCTGGCGGCAGGGCGAACCCACGGAGCACCGAGGAAACGGCCCAGTCCAGCGATCGGCGCCCACGCGGCAGAGCTTGGTACATCGTGGCACGGCCTTTGTAAGACTCGCCGTCGAGAAACCGCGACGGCCACCCCGACTACCCCCCAGGGTCGTCGGCGGACCGACAGGGCAATGCAACAAACGGCCGTCGCGGCTTCCTCACTCCTTGGACCGTACAGCAAGGTCCTGCCGTTCCTTCCTGTGAGGGTTACCCCGGATTGGCGCGCATCCCACAACCCGCGCGCCAGTCGTCCTTTCCTCGTGAACCGCGTCGCAGACCCCCTGCGACGCGGCCTCGCGACCAGGCTGCCCGCCGAGACGGGTTCTCAGCCTTTGGTTGCGATCGCGAGCAGCATCACGTCATCATCGAACGTGTCGGTCCAGGACTGCAAGCGTTCGCGGAGGCGATCGACGACGGCTTTGGCGCCCTTGCCGTGCGCAGCATCGAGCACTTCGCGCAAGCGCCCTTCGCCGAACAAGTCCCGCGAAGAGTTGCGGGCCTCGGTCACGCCGTCACTACACAAGAAGAGCAGATCGCCCGGCTCGAACGAGATCGGCGGCGACGACTCGTAGGCGTATCCGTCGGCGACACCGAGCGCCGGTCCACTCGTTTGGAGCACGTCGACGCCGCCCTTGTGCACGTGCCACGCACAGCCATGCCCGCCGTTGACGAAGCGGATCTGCCGCCCCCCGGCATCCGCACGCTCGATGCGCGCCACGAACATGCTCATGAAGTTTCCCGCCTCGACCGTCTTCGCGAAGCGGCGATCCAATCGACAGAGAACCTGCCCAGGATCGGAAAGGACCTCGAGGAAACTCGTTACCGCAGCTTGCGCCGAGTGCGCGATCAACGCCGGACCGATGCCGTGACCCGACACGTCACCGATCAGGACGCACACGCTATCGTCGCTGCCGACCAAGAAGTCGTAGGTATCCCCCGAGGCCTCGCCTGCGGCTTCGTACCAAAGCTCGGCCTCGAGGTCGGTCGGAAGGTCGGTCGGATCGGGAAGCAACTGCTTTTGGATGTGACGCGCGAGTTCGAGCTCTTTGCTGAGGCGCGCGCGTTCGACCGACTCCGTGTAGAGCCGCGCGTTGTCGAGAGAGACGGCGAGTTGTTGCGAGAGCGCCGCGAAGAACGCGAGGTCACGCCGCGTGAACTCCAGTCGTTCCGCGCGACTGTCGACGTAGATCGCGCCATAGCGCTGACCACGCGACTCGAGCGGAACGCACATCACCGCACGAAGCTTGAGGTCGTAGACCGACTGCGCGAGATCGAGCGCCTGCTGACTGCTCTGCACCACATTGGCGATCGGAACGCCGGTCGAGAAGACCTTGCGTGCAACCGTCGTGCTGTAGTTGGTTTCGAGTGGAATGTCCTTTCCGCCGATCATGCGTGCCACGCGAACGACGAGCGTCGGCTCCATGGTTCCCGGCACGGACTCGTCCCCCGCTGCGCTCTCGTCGACGAGCAACAAGAACCCTCGCTCGCTGCGCGTCGTCTCGATCGACTTGTCGACGAGGTCCACGAGCAAGCGATCGAGTTCGAGCGTCGTGCCGACTTCGGCCATCGTGTCGAGCAAGAGCTGCAAGCTCCGGCGATCGATGTCGGCGTCACCCGTCAAGAACTCGCGCGACTCCGCCGCTGGATCCGACCCACTCTGGCTCTGGCCAGGACCTACGGAGCCACAGGTCGGGCGTTCTTTCTGTTTGCGGAAGCGATCGAAGATCACGGTGTTCGTCCAAGGATTGACGGAAGCTGACGGGGAGTCTGGACCAGGTTCGCTCCGACGTCTACCTTCTAAGTCCGTCGGCTCAGGGCTCTTCGCATCCGCGGAGGGCTCGTCGCTCCCGCTCTGGGCCGGAAGTCACGGCTTGCCGCACGTGCGACTCGCCGGGTTCCCCCATCTTGCCAGGTTCTTGTCAGGAAACCGTTCGGATGAAGATCGACAAACTTCTCTATGAGCACTTCGCCGAGCTTCGCCTGCGCGGCGAGTTCGATACGTTCTATGCACCGAAGTTGCAGGAAGAAATCGACTCCCTGATCTCCTCCGGTACGACGTGGGTCATCCTCAACCTGCGGCTCGTCAAATTCATCAACTCGACAGCGCTCGGAGCGATCATCAAGGCGAACAAGCGCATGCGCGCCGAGGGTGGCGAACTCGTCATCGCGCAGCCCAGTGCCTTCGCGAAGGAAGTTCTCACGCAGATCGGCATCGACCGTGTCGTGCCGATGTTCGACGACGTCGAAGCGGCGCAAGAACACCTGCTGTCGAAGATGTTCGACGACGAGACTCCGGGAGTGATCGGCGAGTCCAACGTGCTGTTCGAATTCGCCGACAGCGAACGCATCGACATCATGGGCGGACGCCGCAATGGACTCGGCACGGTGCTCTCGGTCGATCACGAACGCATCAAGTTCTCGTGGGACGGCGGCGGGCGCGGCCTCGGCAAGCAGCAGATCGAGCAACTCTTCGCCAAGGGCTTGCCGCTCAAGACCAAGTTCAAGGTCAAGCTCTGCAAGAAGGACTACTTCCACGTCGACTCGATCATCGAGCGGAGCGAAGCCCGCGAAGAAGACGGGACCTGGGGTGTCGTCGCTACCGCCGCGTTCCAAGATCTGAGTGACGCGGATTCGCTCGCGCTCGCACAGTTCGCGGACGACCTCGACTACCTCAAGAAGCAGCTCGACGACGTCCGCGAATAGCGCGCGGCGCGCGAATGCGCGTCAGCTACCAGCGATCATTCGGACGGCGACGATTTCGACGTTGCCCGTGACGGTCTTCGATGTGTCGATGCTCAAGAAGAAGCGCATCGCATCGCCACGGTGAAGGTCGAGGTTGATGGGCTTCATGGTTCCGGTCGTCCACGCCGTCGACACGACGACGTTTCCGCTAGCATCCAGCTGCGCACTCTGGAAGCTCGCGACGACGGCTTCGCCTTCTTTCGCTTCACGAAGGAACGGATCGCGATCGCTGAACGTCACGAGGTTGCCGTCCACGCGCGCGTCGATCTCGTAGCCGAGGTAGCGCGAGTTGCCTCGGAATCGATACCACTTGGATCCGGCGCCGCTGCGCGTTTCGAAGTCTGCCGGACGCAAGACCGCGAGGTTCTTCGTGGCATCGACTGGCGGCAGGCTCTGCGGGAAGTCACCGGCCCTCGGTGGAGTCAACGACTCTGCACGCCAGTACCCGGCGCTGCCCTTGCCTCCGTTGACAGCGACCTCGATCAATGGAGTCAGCTCGTAGAAGTTGCCTGCGAACCCGCCACGCACGTCGATCGCACCGTTCTTCGCAGCAACGGACCGGACCGACTGCAGCAGTACCGATCCACCACTCCCTGCGCCGCCTGGAGTGATCGCTGGCGGCTGGCCGCTACTGTTCGTGATGGTTGCGCCAGCGGCGCCACGCGCCCGAAGTTCGCCGTCGACGCTGATGTCGCCACCGCTGCGCACGGCAATCGCGCCGCCGCCGGCAGCGCCCCCACCACCGTGACTCCAGACATAGTTGGACACGACCGCGGTATATGCGGCGTGCGTTCCGGTTCCACCGCCACCGGCGCCACCGAGGAGGAAGGTGTCGACGCTCGCGAGGGATGCGACTTCGGGCAGGACAGGGAAATACAGTCCGGGAAGCGTCGGCGCCGGGAACTCGGCTGCCGTGTATGGACCGAGGATCGGATTCGTGGCGGTCCGCACGACGTTACCGCCGGTAGCTGCGTATGCCGCACCCGCGTCGAAGAGCGAGCCACCGCCACCGCCGGCTGACATCTGACGCACGAAGATCCTGAAGTTCTGGAGCATGATCCAAACGACATCGACATCCTTGCCGGTCGCTGGAAACGCGGAGCTGCCCTTCCCGCCGGTACCGGCAGACTGTCCGGCGCGCGGATGTCCACGGGGCACGACCACGTCGCCCCCATCGGCGCCGGCAATCGGGAGGTTCTTGGACGGAATCTCCCCACCGCTGCCGCCGCCAGCACCGCCGAGTCGAGGCGGCATCGGGTCCGTCGGTTTCTGCTTGGAGAACTCACCGACATGGAGATCGACGACACCGTCGACCCGCACCGTGCCGACGACCCGGAGCACGACGGGCTTGGTGCCGACGAAGCGCACGTGTTCGTTCGCGGCGACGCGGAAGTTCGCGTACTCGAGAACACCACTCGTGACCTTGATCGGAGTTCCGGTCAGCGTGCTCGATGCAGGGACGACCAGCGAGTCCACGTCGAACTCGTAGATGCGCCGTCCAGCATTGTCGAACGTCGCTGTGTCGCGTCCGTCCCGCGCGCGGAACTCGCCGAGCACACCACTACCGCCGAGTTCGGCCGGGACGACCTTGCCATTGCTCCAGACAGCGCCGGTGAGGTCGGGATCGAGCGAGGCCTGCGTCTTGAAGTCCTCGGTGACGGTGACGGCGCCGGTGAATGGCCCCGCAGCGACCCCGTTGGACGAGAGCCAACGCATCGTCGGGTCGAGAGAAACGGATTGGCTGTAGAACGCGGAAAGCGAGGTGGACACGGGACCAAACAAAGAGAACACGCCCGATCCCTGGCTGTCGATCGAGATCGGCACCACGGCGATCGGCATCACGTGCAGCGGACATCCTCCCGGGATGATCGCGCTCGTCGTGCTGATGCCGAACACGAGCACCGTGGGGCTGTTCGACGGAACCATGTCGACGGACAACACGATCCATCGTTGGGACGCAGCGTAGCGAATCGTGCCATCGTGCACGGGGCCGCAGGTTGCGCCGTAACGCGAGAAGAGCGTGCCTTGCGCGTGGGTCGCAGCAGCGGCGAAGAGGGCAATGAGGCTCGACGACAACAACGTCGTCGAGCGATGAGTAATCAAAGTCATGGGATCCGCAGCAAACGAGCGCCGCGCTCATCGAGACCAGGGGGCGGTGGCGTCATCGTAGCACCGGGAATCTGCAGGAACAGGCTGGGTCGCCGGCTCGCGCAGTCGGAGATACAGCCGCACTTCGCGAGCATTCACTCGCGCCGAAGGCTGCTCAGCCGTCGAGCACCGGGCCATCGCCGGCGAACACGCGCCACTGATCGGCGAAGTTCCGCAGTCGCTGCAGCACGCGGCCGTGAATACAACCGTCGCCTCCGTCCGGCGTCCCTGCGCGCATCCCCGTCAAGATCTCGATGCCCTCGTCGATCGTGTCGATCGCCCAGATCCGGAAGCGCCCATTACGCACGGAATCGACGACTTCTGGACGAAGCATCAGCGCATCGACGTTGGAACGCGGCAGGATGCAACCCTGCCGACCATCGAGACCGAGCTTCTCGCAGACCTCGAAGAAGCCCTCGATCTTCTCGTTGACGCCGCCGACGGCTTGGATGCGGCCGAACTGATCGACCGATCCCGTCACCGCGATGCCCTGCCGGATCGGCACGTCGGCGAGTGACGAGAGGAGCGCGTAGAGTTCCGTCGATGACGCCGAGTCGCCATCGACACCGACGTAGCTCTGCTCGAAGCAGATCGTCGCCGATAGGCGCAGCGGAACGTGTCCGGCAAACGTGCCGAGCAGATAACCCGACAGGATCTGCACGCCCTTCTCGTGGATCGGGCCGGACAACTCCGACTCGCGCTCGATGTTGACGATACGCCCCTGCCCGACGCCGACTTGCGCGGTGATCCGTGTGGGGCGACCGTAGCCCCACGCCGCCGAGTTGAGCACGACGAGTCCGTTGATCTGGCCGACCTTGCTCCCCGTCACGTCGAATCGATAGAGGCCGTCCTCGACGCGTTCGAGGAAGTTCTCGCGCGCGAGTGACAGGCGTCGTTCTCGGTGCTCTTCGGCAGCCTGCACGTGCTTGCGCTCGACGGAGCGGATTCCGCTGCGCCGCGCGAGATATGACGCTTCGCGATAGAGGTCGGCGATCTCACCGAAGCGCGTCGACAGCCGCCGCTGGGACCCCGCGAGGCGCGCACCGTGTTCGGCGAGGCGTGCAAGCCCCGAACTCGTCGCCGGCAACAAGCCGTCCTCTGTCTCGACGATGCGGCGGATCGCCGATGCGTAGAGTTCGAGATTGGAATCCGTGCGCCGCATCGTCTGCTCGAACTGCGCGTGCACCTTGAACACCTTCTTGAACTCGGCGTCGTTCTCGCACAGCAGCTCGTATGAGCCTTCTTCTCCTACCACGACGACCTTGGTCGAGATCTCGATCGGGTCCGGCTCGAGGGTACTGGCCGGGAACGGCAACGGCCCCTCGGGCGGCCGGATCTCGAGAACTCCCGACTTGAGCACACGCTTGAGGTCGTTCCAGAGGTTGCCCTGCACCAAGTCCGCGAGTCGCAGGATCACGAAGCCGCCATCGGCACGGAGCAACGCGCCTTCGACGATGTGCTGGAGTCGCGGTCCGTCTTCGTCGGGCGGCAAGATCGTGCCGAAGAGGCTCGCGTGCGTGGGATTCGATTCGAAGACGACCGGGCAGTCCCAGCGCTCGCCCGTGCGCGTGTCCGCACGCGCGATCATCCGAACATCGAGTTCCTTCGGGCGCCGTTGCACGCCGCTTTCACGCGACGCCTGCACGTAAGCGAGGATGATGCTCAGGTGCTCGATGACCCACGCCTGTACGCGATCGAAATAGGTCTTGAAGAGCTCGCCCTCCCACCGCGACGTGAGTCCGACGAAGAGCGGCTTGATGCGCGACCGGCAGATCGCCTTGGCGAGTTCGTCGAGGCGCTTCGCCATTTCGAGCGCGAGCTCGTGACTCTGGGCGCGGATTCCGTGCAGCTTCGTCAGCAGTGCTTGACGTGCTTCGCCGAGACGCTCGGCCTGCGCTGCATCGATCTTGCCTTCACGAACGAGCGCAGCGAGGGCTTCGGGCGGGACGGCTTCGTCGCCGATCACCGGGAAGATGTCCGCCTCGACCGGTCCCTCGGACTCGGGTTCGCCGCCGATGCGCACGACCGCAAGTCCTTGCGTCTTGGCTTCGGCGACGAGGTCCTGGAACAGCATCTGCTCGCGCCCACCGAACTCCGCCTGGATCGCGCGACGCCGTTGCGCGAGGCTCGGCGCCGCGAGCGCCTTCGGCACGATCTGCATGATCGAGGCATAGACTCGATCGACGTCGGCGCGGAAGTGCTTCCCCTGACCGCGAGGGAGCTCGAGCAACGTCGGGCTGCGTGACTCGACGAAATCGTGGACGAAGACGCGGTCCTGCACGACACGGCACTGGACCTTGATCTCCTCGATCAGCTCCTGAACGCTCTGGGCCCGCTCGGTGCCCGTCAGCCCCGTGACGAAGAGATTGAATCCAGGCGCGTAGAGTTCGATCCCGGTGCGCATCGCTTCGACGGCGCGGTCCTGACCGATGTGCATCGGCGAGGCATCGACGCCGGACAGCGGATCGATGTCGCGGCAATTCCAAGCGAGCTGGTCGTGATGCAGTGGTGCGAACTCGGTCATGAACTCAAACGACGGTACTCAGAACGACAAAGTGTCGAAGAGACGCACACGGGATCCGATGTAGAGGACGTTGTCCTCGGTATCGGAAGTCAACCCACGGCGCCAGCCGATATCGATTTCGTTGGCGCCGAGCCAGAACGACAACCCCACGTGAAGCTCGAGATAGTCACGATCGTCGACCGGGTCGCGAAGGTACGCGAGCTCCGCGCCGAGACGTGAGGGTTCGGTGGCGAACTCGATCCCGGTCGAACCGAGGCCTTGTGTGAATGCACAACTCGCGAACACACGCCCCCCACGACCCGCCTGCGTGTTGCGGACGAACGAACTTCCCGTCACGAACGAACCGACGCGGCCGGCAGCACCGCCGCCCACATTGAGCGTGAAGCTCCGATCCATATCCCCCCACTCCGAACTCAGCAGCGCGAAGTAGCCTTCTTCTCCCTCGATGATGCCGGGCCAGAGTGGCGGGCGCGGTCCGCCGTGCGGGAAAACCGCGAACGCCTGTATCGACACGAGCGGCGAAAACAGATCATCGTTGCCCCCGCTACTGAGTCGCTGGGATGCGCCGGCCACGAAGTCTCCGCTGCCGCGCAAATCCCACGAGTCGTCCTCGCGGTTCGTGAACGCGAACGGCTGCCAAATCACGAACGGACGCACTCGATCGTCGAGGTCGAACGTGACGCGCGTCGGTAGTTGTACGGCATCGTCCGGATGCCAGGTCGCGGCGACGTTGAGATCCACTCCGCCGGCCTCGGCCTGGCCCCATGCAAACCCACGCGGTTGCCCCGCGGGATCGAGGATCTTGTGTGGCATCGAGCCACCAGAGGCACAGGACGCGAGGATCAGGCTGACGATCCATGTCTGCGCTCGCACGCGTCGTCGCCCCCGGATCATGAAGCATCTTCCTCGTCGTCACGACTGCGAATCGTGAGCACGGGACACGGTGCTCGGTGCGAGATCTCCTCGGAGTTGTCCCCGAAGAGGAAGTCTTGCAGCAACGACTGCTCGTGACTCTCGACGACGATCAGATCCACTCCGCTCTCGCGCGCCTCGCGCAGGACTTCTTGATCGACCTTCTCGCCCACGACGGCGCGACCCGAGGCCGTGACACCTTCGCGCGCGGCCTGATCGACGAGCTTGGACAAGATGCTCTTGGCATCGTCGATGATCTTCTCGCGAAACCCCGAGTCGCGGCGTCGGTCGGCCTTGCCGTGACGCTGCACGAGCGCGAGCTGTGACGGCGAGTCCAAGACCGCAAAGAAACGAATGTCCGCTCCGAGCTGTGCCGCGAGCTCGATCCCGTATCGGACGGGCCCGCTGCTGTCGCGCGTCAGGTCTGTCGGCAGCAGGATCAGCTTGACCGGCTTCGGCGTCATCGAGCGCAGCATAGCAGGCACCGCATGAACTCCACACGCACCGATTCCGCACGGCGTGAGGCCGCTCTCCACCGATGGCATCGAGACCTGCGTGCCACTGTGGACGGAGTGTGCGCCCAGCGCCGATAAGACCCTCGTATCACGAACGAGGACTGCCTCTTGCCTGTCACGAACCTCATGCGCGGAGCTCTCGCCGGTGCCATTGCGGGCCTCCTCTTGACCCTGACCTGGCGCCGGATCTTCCCGCACGTCGGACTCGTCGCGGCAACTGTCGTCGGCGCCGCGGCGTTCGGGGCAATTCTCGCAGTCGTGTTTCTGTCGTTGTACGACGGCCGGCGACGCTTCGTCCTCACATCGCTCGTCGGATGGGCAATCGGTGGCCTCGCGTTCTATGGCCTGGTGACGATGTTCGCTCGTTCGACCCAACCGGTCACGGTGACGATGGCGATCGCCTCGGCTGCCGCAGGGCTCTTCGGAGGCGCGGGCTTCGGCTTCGGCTGGGGCGGACGCAAAGGAGCGCTGCTGATCGGTGGCGCGTCGTTCGTCGGGCTTCCGGTGGCGATGTTCCTCGGATGGTGGGCGCTGACACGGGGCGCGACATGGATCGATGCGAGCGGCATCGGCGTTCAACGCATCGCGATCTATGCACTCGCGGATCTCGGCTTCGTCCTCTACGGCATCTTGCTCGGTGTGTTGACGCCGCTCTGCGAAGAAGAGTGGGTGGACGACACGCCGCAGACGACGAGACGCGAGGTCTCCGGCGACATCGCCACCGCCATCCACGCCGGCACTCGAGAAGGGCGCGCAGCGGCGTCGAGTGGTGGCTACGCAGCTGTCCAGGCGTCGGCGAGTTCGGCGATCGTCGCGAAGATCACGAACAGGAAAGTCGAGACTGCAGCGCCGCCGCTCGAACCGCGCAAGTTCGAGCCATCGAATCAGTCGGCGCTCGACAGCGGCGCGGAGTTCGGTGAGGACTCGCTTGAGTTCGACGAATCGGACATCGCGCTCACCCCGTACGAGGAGCAGAATCCGGACGCACTCACCGAGGACATGCCCGTGCTGCGCCCGGACTTCGATCTCGGTGCGGCCGGCGGTCGCCCGAGCACCACGCGCAATCTCCACCCCGACTATTCGACCGACGCCGCGTCGTCGGAACTGCCCGGGATCGGCGGAATGAACGCCTCGAAGCGCCAGCGTCTCGACGTCGAAGTCGAACTCGAGGGGCAGCACGACTCGGCGATAGAAATGGACCGTGACGACGAGTACGGATTCCTCGACGAGGACTGACGACCACTCGGCGGTATACCGTACCGCCATGTCCGACCAACGCTACTTGCACGGCTTCACGCCCGAAGAGCAGGATCGTCTCTATCGGCAAGCGCGCTACCTCGCGCACGAAGTCCACGACCATCTGCCGTTCCGCAATTGTCGCAGCTTGCTCGAGGTCGGTTGCGGTGTCGCAGCGCAAACCGAGCTGCTGCTGAGGCACTTCCCCGATCTCCACGTCACGGGCATCGACAGCTCTCCGGCCAACCTCGCGGTCGCACGCAGCCGTCTGACAGGTCTCGCATGGGCGGAGGGTCAATGGGACTTGCACGAAGTCGATGCGACGCGCCTACCGTTCCAGAAGGGACAGTTCGACGGTGCATTCCTCTGTTGGATCCTCGAGCACGTACCCGATCCTGCCCGCGTCCTGAGCGAGGTGCGGCGGGTCCTGCGTGACGGTTCGCCGATCGTGTGCACGGAGGTGCAGAACGCATCCTTCTTCATCGATCCGTACAGCCCCAACACACTTTCGTATTGGATGGCGTTCAACGACTACCAGTTCGAAGAGCTGCACGGCGACCCGTTCGTCGGCGCGAAGCTCGGGAACCTGTTGCTCGCTCTCGGCTACCGCGACATCCGCACAGAGGTCAAGACGTTCCACCTCGACAATCGCCGCCCAGGTGATCGAGCGGAGTTCTTGGCGTTCTGGGCCGAGCTGCTGCTGAGCGGAGCGCCGGGACTCGTCGCGGCCGGCAAGGTCGATCCATCGACGGTCGACGCGATGAAGAACGAACTCGACGAAGTGGCGCGGAACCCGAACTCGGTCTTCTGGTACAGCTTCGTGCAAGCGCGAGCGATCGTGTAGTCACAGAGATGGAACGAAGATGAAAGACTGTCTCGTCGATGGGCCTGCGAAGTCGACGGCAACCGTGGTGTTCGCACACGGCGCCGGTGCTGGCATGGAACACGCGTTTCTGCAAACGGTTGCTCTCGGCCTCGCGAAGCGCGGATTGCGCGTCGTGCGCTTCGAGTTTCGTTACATGCAGGCGCGCCGCGAGGGGCGACGCCCAGGACCGGATCGCATGCCCGCGCTTCTCGAACGGATGCGTGAGATCGCACTCGCGCAGAAAGGTCCCGTGATCCTCGCTGGGAAGTCGATGGGCGGACGCGTGGCCACGATGCTCGCCGATGAGATCGAGGCTCGCGCTGCCATCGTGTTCGGGTATCCGTTCCACCCACCGGGGAAACCCGAGAATCTCCGCACCGCCCATCTCGAAACTCTCGAGACACCCACGTTGATCCTGCAAGGCGAGCGCGACACGTTCGGCACCCGCGACGAAGTACCGAGCTATCGCCTGTCGAAACGCATTCGCATCGAATGGATCCCCGATGGCGACCATTCGTTCGTGCCGCGCAAGCGCAGCGGGCTCACGCTCGAGTCGAACCTCGAGACAGCCATCGCGGAGACAGCGGAGTTCGTCGCCGGCCTCGCCTATTGACGGCGTCGCGTTCGAATCAGCGTCCAGAGAAGTGATCCGCGACTCGGTCCATGTCGGACTCGATGCCGCGACGCACCATGGGCAGAATCAACGGCGTCAGGATTCTCGCGAAGAACTTGTAGGGACGAACCTGCATTTCGAGATGCAGCGCTGTCCCCTCGCCTTCGCTGCGCAGCGAATAGACCGTGTCCCAAGTCGTGCCTCCCGCGTCCGACACGAACCGTATCCGCTTCGCGGGTGTGCGTTCCGTGATCCGAAGCTCGACGGCCGCTTCGCGGCCTTTCATGCGGCGTGTTTCACGAAAACGCTCGACGCGCCCTTCGGCGTCTTCTTGGAGCACATCGATTCCGACGATGTCGGGCTGGATCTCCGCATAGCGCCGCGGATCACTGATGATGTCGAAGACGGCTTGCGGAGGTGCAGACACGGTCCGCACGGACGTCACAGGCTTTCCCATGCGCCCATCGTAGAACGCGCGAGCGCCCGTAGGCCAGAAAGCGATCGTAGATCGCGACGCTCAGCGAGGACTCGCGGCTGCGTTCCGGCGCAGGACGTAGGGCATCGACATCCCCTGTTCGTCGTGCACGAGGCGCAAGAAGTCGCCGCTGCACTTGCCGCTCATCTGGTCGTCCTTGGACTCACCGTTCTCGAGCGTCTGGACGAGAGAGATGTTCTGGCCGTTCTGCAACCATGTGCCTTCGTAGCGCGCGGTCGCACCGATTCCCATGTCGCACACGAAGGTGCCATCCGTGCGCAGGTCGATCTGCATGCGCACCTTGGTGAGTTCGGCTTCTGCGAGCCGCTCCGCACCTGCCGGGATGCGACCGGCGTCGACCATGACAGGAATCGCCGCATCGACGAACGATTCCGTGTCGAGAGTCCACGAGCCGGCAACGGTTTCTGGTGTACCTCCACAAGAGACGAACGCGGCCATGAAGGCGGTCGCAAACGTGGCGGTCCGTGATTTCCGAGTCGATCGATCGCGCATGCGCACGGTATCGGCACGGGGACGCTCACGACTGATTCGCGCGACACATGCTGCGACCCCATGGCACATTGCCGCCAGGGACTCATGAGCCGCTAGTGTCTTGAGTCGCGAATTCGCGACTCAGGACACTAGCTGGCGCCAATCGACACCGCACGCTCACCGCGGCAATTCCTGCACCCAGCGAAACTCGCGTTCCAGGTTGAAGACCTTGCGTACGAGGGTCAGTTCGAGTGGTTCGTCTTCCCACGTGCCGCGAAGCACGAGCACGTCTCGAGGCTGATCCGTGAACTTGACTCGCTCGGCCATCGTCTTCGCATAGCGATCCTGCGCCTTTCGTGTCTCACGCCGCCGTTCGAGACTCCACGGGGCACTCGACGCGTCCGCAGTGTCGGATCGCTGCTTCTCCGAATCGTTCGCGGACACCGAAGCCGGCTTGGAGGGTGCCTTGCGTGACATCGGAGCCATCGAGCATTCGCCTCGCTCCAAGTCGTACGAGAAGTCGAGATTCGATCGCTTGCCGATCGTCGTCTCGAACCATGCGCGCGAATCGTGCTCGACGACGAAGTGCTTCCATCGCGTCATATCCGAAACGCCGATGTGCTTGCCGTCCCGCACCATGCGTTCGACTTCCCACACGCCGTACAGCTCCGGCTCGGCTTGGACACGACGTTCTCGAAATGCCATGTAGCCTTCGTGCGCGCTCCAGAGGTGGATCGAGATCCAGAGGAAACCGAACGCGACGAGACACCCCCCCACCCAGCGATTCCGAACCACACGAAGATCGACCGGCGGCGGCAAGGTTCGATTGGTCACGAACAACGCGAGCAATCGCGGCACGAACGGCACGAGCAACGCGATCGTGAACAGGAGCAAGTGACCCGAGAAGAGCTTGACGGGCACTCCATACAAGAAGTTGAGCAACACGACGTTGCCCATCACCGGGATCAACACGAAGCAACCGAGCAACGCCGTGCGATGCCATAGCAGCAACGAGGCTCCGATGGCTTCACCCAGACCACTGATCACTTCATACGGCTTCGAGAACCCCATGAAGGTCCAAACGAGTCCCATCGGCGAGTTGTCCCCGAGCGGGCGCAAGAGAGTGCCAAGACTCGGATAGCCGAACTGACTCGCGTAGAGCTTGATGAGGCCGTACCCGAGAATCGAGAAGAAGAGATACCAGCGCACTCCGAGGTGGAACCACCGACCGAGTCTCTCGTGGGTCGTCTTACGCCTTGCGAACCAGGACCAGACAACGGCAAGCACGAGCGCGAGGATGCCACTCACGAGCAACTTGACGTAGGCGTGTGCCGTATCACCCGCCCCGGTCGGTTGATGAATGACTTCGAGCCCGACCCAATCATGCGTGCTCAGCCAGGTCGTGACTGCTTTCCAGAACGCGTCGTACTCGCCGAACCACGACAACGTCGTCGCTGTCCACGCTGGCTCTGCTGAGCCGAACCACTCGTGGAGCATGGCTCCCGCGGACCGTACGTCCATCAAGAGATGTCTGAAGGGGAACGGAAGCGCGTACAGAACGAAATAGAGCAGCGAAAAACGGAAGAGCACGAGTCGTGCCGTGTTCCATCGTGAACCGCGCTTCGACGGCACGGCCGAGTCGCCCCCCCCTGTCCCGAGCGCACGCGCCACGCACGCTCCGTCAGTGTCTTGTCGTTGACGATGCACGGTTCTCGAACATACGGGAGCGGGCGCTCGTCGACCGGAACCATCGAACGAGATTCGACGCGGCAATCATCCCCCCAGCCTGCCCCGACATCCTTTCCGAGACCCTCGCCCGGGACGCTCCTCAACCGCGCCCCATGGCGAGCGCTTCTCCAGAATCCCGCTACGATGCTGCGCCAGGGATTCGATCCGCAGGCGGTGATCCGATCCGTCTCTTCTCGTTCTACTCGCCTCCAATCCAACAAGGCCACAGGTTCACTACAGGCACTCGTCTTATGAACTTCCACTCTCGCTTAATACCAATCGCGATGTGCGCGCTGCCAACGCTACTCGCAGCACAAGCCGGCGCACCCGGTGATGCACAGACATCCGCGCGTACGATCCAACTCCTCGTGCAGGGTTCGATCGATCAAGTGCGCGTCACGTCCGCGTGGACTCGCGACTTCGCATTCGAGACTCTCGCACGCCACGATCAGCCAACCGGATGGATCCGTCTCTACGACGCAAGTGGAGACGAGCTGACGAAGGTGCACTTCGATCTCAGCACCGTCAATCGCGATCGCGGTGCGAAGAAGGGTCAACAAATCGTGCAAGGCGACGTCCTGCTCGAAGGCAGCGTCACGCGTCTCGTCAAGATTCCGGATCTCGGTGCGCGGATGGCGTACATGACGTTCGAGTCCATCGAGGACGGGAAAACACTGCAACTCGGTAGCACGACGCGCGCCGAACTCGAACGCGTGCTCTACACGAGCAAGTCCGTCGGCCCGCTCGGGGCATTGACGGTCAGAACCCACCTCAACAACGGCCCCGTCGCCAATCGATACGACATCGTCTGCCTCGGCGACGCGTATCGCACGAGTGACGAGACGCAGTTCGTCGCGGACGTCAATGCGTGGATCGCGAACCTGTTCGCGAAGGAACCGTACAAGACGTACAAGGGCTTCTTCAACGTGCACTCGGTGTTCCGAAACAGCGTCGAGAACCTCGCGGACAAGCCGCTTCCGTGCACCAATCCTCCAGTCGTGCGCAACACGGTCTACAACGCGTCGTACTGCGTCGGCGGCACCGATCGTTGCCTCTATATCAGCAATACGACGCTCGCGTCGCAGGACGCCGCGATGGCGCCGGACGTCGAAGGTCGCATCGTCGTCTTCGTCAACGACCCGAAGTACGGCGGCTGCGCGTCGACGTTCGCCGTGTCCTACAACGGCAGCTCGGGCCCCGAAGTGCAATCGCACGAGTTCGGGCACTCCTTCGGCGGTTTGGCCGACGAGTACGACTACGGCCAGTCGGGCACCTACACCGGCCCGGAGCCTGGCAACGCGAACATCACCGCGGACAGCAACTGCACCAAGTGGCAACTGTGGAAGGGCACCAACGGCATCAACTGCTTCCAGGGCGCCGGCTACTACTTGACCGGTCTGTACCGTCCCAAGGCCGACTGCCTCATGCGCAACCTCAACGTCGCGCTGTGTGAAGTCTGCCGTGAAGAACTCGTGCTCGACGGCTACACGACGGTCAACCCGATCGAAGCACCCGTCCCGAGCTCGACGAGCGTCACGCTGACGAAGCCCGCGACACAGACGTTCAGCTTCACGAACCTCGTGCCTGCAGCGAGCAATCCTCGCGTTCGCTGGTACGTCGACAACGTGTTGCAGCAGAGCGGCAGCAGCGCGAGCTACAACCTCGCGAGCAACGCGCTCAGCGCCGGCACGCACAGTCTGCGCCTCGAAGTCTTCGACCAGACCACGATGGTGCGCAAGGACACCGCCAACAAGCGCACGCGCACGCGCACATGGTCCGTGATCATCCGCGACGGTGGCGACTACACGACCTATGGTGTCGGCTGCGCGGGTACTGGTCCATCTGGCAACGGTGCCGTGGGACCAAAAGCGTTCACATCGCAGTTCGGCGACACGGCCAACTCCTATCCGCTCGGCAAATCGGACATTCGCTATCAACAGGTCTTCATTGGCAGCGAGATCGGAGCGCGGACGATCGGCGGAATCGCATTCCGTCATGACCAAACGACGAGCGCACCCGCCGGCAGCACGCCCGTGCGTGTTCGCATCGGACATACGACGCTCACGCCAGCGACGATCGGCACGGCGTCGACGTTCGCGTCCAACTTCAACAGCGGGGCTTCGGTTCTCGTCTACGACGGAATCTACTCGTGGCCAGCCAACTCGCCGCTCAACAACGACGCGAGCTCGTTCGTGCCGACAATCACGTTCACGCAGCCGTTCACATTCGACGGGACCCGCAACTTGCTCGTCGAAATCGAGAACCTCGGATCGACGAACTTCAACTGCTACATGGACGCCTTCTCGTCGGGCAACTCGACGCGCATCTGGGCGACGCCGAGTGCGGCGACACCGACAGGCATCAATCGCAACTACGGCATCGTGATGTGCTTCCTCGACGCGCCCGCGGGTCAAGTCCTGCCGGCAGCCTACAAGTCGACGATCGGCACCTCGCAGAACAGCTACCCGTTCGGCTGGTCACCGCTGCGCTACCAACAAGTCTTCGACGGTGCGGAGACGCAAAGCGCGATCTTCACGGGTATCAGCCTGCGCTACGGTTCGTACTCGGGCACCAATGCCGGTGGCGCGCGTCAACTCGCGCTCTGGCTCGGCGACACGTCCTTCACGCCAGCAACGCTGACGACGACGTACGACAGCAACTTCGTGTCCGGAACCAAGCGAAGCGTCTTCACCGGAACGGTCAACTTGCCGACGGTCACGGGCGCCAACAGCAATCCGAGCCTGTGGCAGTTCCACGTTCCGTTCACCGCCCCGTACGTGCACACGCGCAACGCGAGTCGAGACCTCCTGATCGAAGTCATCAACTCGAGCGCCAACGCGCTGGGCAACTACCTCGACGCGACGTCGAGCGGCAACACGACCCGCCTCTACGCATCGTCGACGACGGCAACGACCGGATCGCTGGGTCAGAGTTACGGCCTCGTGATGCGTTTCAACACGTCGGGTCGCGCGGGCTCGACGCCGGTCGCTCTCGACCACGTCGGTGTGCCGACGCTCGGAAACAGCTTCCAGATCACGCTCGCCAACGCACCAGCAGGCGCACTGGCCGCGATCTGGGTCGGCTTCACGAAGACGAACATCCCGCTGCCGTCGACTCTGGCGCCGGGCTGCTCGCTCTACGCGTCGCTCGACGTCTTCCCGCTGACTGGGCGTGTCGCCGACTCGTCGGGCTTCGCATCGGTCAACTACCCGATCCCGAATGACACGCGCTTCCGCGGCGTCAAGTTCTACAACGAGTGGTTCGTCTTCGACAAGCCCGCGAACCCGCTTGGCCTGACGTTCACGAACGGCGGCGAAGCAACGATCGGCGGCTGATCGATCGGCGAACGACTGCAGCCCGAGCGCCGGTGCCGGCGCTCGGGTGCGTGCCCTACCACCGACTGGTCGTCAGGGCATGCCGGACCGCATCGACGTGCTTCTCGAACGTCTCGCGCTCGGCAGTGAAGCGGGCCACGAGGACCGAGGGGCCTGGCTGCATCGCGACTGCCACGAGATATCGGTAGAGACTTCCCTCGAAGGTCGACTCGAAGGTCTGCAGTGCGATGCGCGTCCCGGCGCTGTTGGTCATCACAGGCTCCTCACGGAGCAATGCGTAGCCACGGTTGTCGACGAGATCGTGCTTCAAAGCTTCGATCCAAAAGTCCAGTCCTGCGTCGCCTTGCAGCGGATGCGCTTGGACCCAGAAGATCGCTTCGTCGGCGGTGGTTGCCTTCAGCTCGGTCGTCGACGACTCCGTGACGAGGAACTCGCGCGGCAGGTCGAGGCGCAGGGTCGAACAACCTGCGAACACGAAGAGTGCGAGATTGGTGAAGTAGCGAAGCACGGTCAGAACCTCGTCAAGTCCTGCTCGATGCCCAGTCGTCGGATCCAAGGAAAGCGGCTCTTCTGTCCCCGAGTCCATTCACCACCTTCCTCGAGCGCGTGCAAGTAGACTTCGACGCGTGAGAACCCGACTTGATGACTCAGCAGCTGAAGCTTGCCCTTCATGCTCTCGATGTCGGTCGTGAGGCGTTGCAGCGCTTCCTCGATCTTGATGATGTCCTCGATCACAGTCGCCTTGTCGAGTAGCGCCAAGAGTCTCTCGCGAGACTTCTCGGCATTCTGCAATCGAAGCTCCAGATCGACATATTCGTCCGTCACGTCGCTCGTCTGTCTCAGATCCCTGACGACTCTCCCGAGAGCGCGCGTCGCGGACAGAAGTTCCGTGTAGCGATCGGCTGGGACGCGCAACGTCAGCAGCGCGTCTTGACGCTCTGCCACGTAGCCACCGGCGTCTTCACAACGCTTCGTGATGACCCGGATCGCCTCATCGATCGCCGAAACGACAATGGTCAATTGCGCGGAGTGAATCAGCTTGCGGTCGACGTCGCGCCTAGCCACGAAGTCGCCATCCGTGCCGTCGTCGTAGAAGAACCCCGGACGATCGAAGCTCGTGTCGACAGAGACATTGGCGGCCTGGGAACGGCGGTCCGGTGTGAGCCCGGCCGAAGCCAACCGAAAAACGGTGTCGGATCGCTCAGATGCGGGTTCTACGTTCGCCATCGTCGAGCACCCAGTGACCGCGAGCGCGAGAGCAATCAAAACAAGAAGTAGGTTGTTCGGACTCATGCGCTTCGAACGTTGCAAGGAATTGGGCGATTCGATCAATCCGATAGTACTGGGGGCAGGGACGGAACGATGCCGGATTTCTTCCCGCGAGCTTGTGGACGATCGAATGGTCCGTGCAGGTAGTCCAGTCGTCGATTGACCTCCGTGACCCGCTCCCGCGGGGCTGCGACCACGGGCGACGCTTGGCTCCCCTCTCGCTACTACAGCCGGACGCGATTCCGGACAGAGTTGAACATGCAATCGCTTCCCTTTTCGGCCGCAACATTCGTGCTGCCACTTCTGGTCACGTCACAAGTCACTACAGTCACTACAGCATCCGATGTTTCAAGTACACGGCCACGCACCATCCAGCTCCTCGTCCAGGGCTCCATCGATCAGGTCCGGGTCACGTCGACTCGGTCGCACGACACGTGCCGAAGGTGCTGCCGCTCGCAGCACGAATCACCGATGCGTCGGGCTTCGCCTCGGTCGAGCTGCCGATCCCGGGCTCGATCACGTTCCAAGGAGTCAAGTTCTACAACGAGTGGTTCGTGTTCGACCAGGCGGCGAATGCACTGGGCATGACGTTCTCGAACGGCGGTGCAGGCACCATCGGCGGATGACCGGCACGAAACGCGCGATCTCGACGTCGCACGAATCTTCTCGACGGCCACGGGGATTCGCGTACGGTATCCACGTGCGCGTCCTCCTTCCCGTTCACATGTATCTGCCGGAGCACCGCGCAGGGATCGAGACGTACACGGATCAGCTCGCGCGCGAGCTCGCCAAGACGGACGACGTCACGGTCACGACGACGCGCAAGATCATCTCCCTCGAGACCGGAACGATCCGGCGGAGCACGGTCAACCGCATCCCCGTCCTCGAGGTCGTCAACAACCTCTCGTTCGATCGGTTCGAGGACACCTGGAAGAATCCGGTGATGGAATCGGCGTTCGAGCGCGTGCTCGACGAGGTCCGGCCGGACGTCGTGCATTTCCAGCACCTGATGTATTGGTCCTGGGGCTTGCCGGCATTGGCGCGCTCCCGTGGCGCTCGCACACTCGCGACGTTGCACGACTATTGGACGATCTGTCCGCGTAGCCAGATGATCGACTGGCGCGGCCGACTCTGTGAAGCGCCCGAAGAATCACGTTGCATCGAATGCATGGCGAACACCCCGTTCGGCCAACCGCCCGCTGCGCGGAAGTGGATCCGAAGGCTGACCGCCGTGCGCCGCGCAACCGGAGTCGCGCTCGACGAACCGATGCGCTGGATGCAGCGGCATCGAGCGCGCCTCGCACGTGGCCGGACCCGGATCGAGTCAGAACGCGAGCCGGTGGACGATCCTAGCAGCGTGAACGAACACGCTCCTGCTGTCGATCTCGGGCGATGGCGCGAGGCGTTTCATGCACGACGTGACGCGCTTTCACTCCTCGGGAACGACCTCGATCTCGCGATCACGCCATCGAAAACCCTGCGAGACAGCGTCGTCGCCGAAGGCTTTCCCGCCGATCGGATCCGCGTCATCGCACAGGGACTCGACAGCGAACCGTTCTCCGGCATCGAGCGCAATCCGAGCCGCGGCAAGCTGCGCCTCGGCTTCTTGGGGACACTCGCGCCGCACAAGGGTGTTCACGTGTTGCTCGAAGCATTCCAGCGCTTGCCGGCCGATGCGGTAGAACTCCGCATCTGGGGCCCATCGAATCAGCATCGCGAGTATGCCGAGCGGCTCCACCGAATGGCGCAAGACTCCAAAAACGTGCACTTCCTCGGCGCACTCACCAAGCCCGAGGTGCCTGTCGCCTACAAGGACGTCGACGTCTCGTGTGTTCCGTCGCTCTGGAACGAGTGCTGCCCCTTGACGATCCAGGAATCAATGATGGCCGGCGTACCCTGCGTGGTGAGCGGTCGCGGCGGGATGGCAGAGCTGATCCGTGACGACATCGATGGTCTCCATGCGATCCCCGGAAACGTCGAGGACTGGGAGCGCGTCCTACGACGACTCCTCGACGAGCCGGACCTCGTCCGGCGCCTCGGTGCCGCGATCCGTCCCGTGCCAACGCTCGCACAACACGCTCGCGAGCTGCGGGGCCTCTACACACGCCATGCCTGATCGATTTTGCTCCATGATCGATCGTGGCGTGTCGAAAAGGACTGGCAAGCTCGTAGCTGCGTGGTAGACACGGGCCGCGATCGAGGACGGTAAACCTCGACCATCCAGCATGAGTATTTTCCGGTCTCTTCTTCAGCGTCGTAAACGAATGCCCGCAATCGTTCTCTTGGCAAAGCCCCGCGCCGGTGCGCACGGGTTCAACTCGATCGTGCGGACGCATCCTCAAATCTCGGTCTTCGCCGAGATCTTCCATGACGCGCTCGTCGAGCAAGAGCAGAACTTCTTCGGCTTCGTGTGGCAGGAAGCAGAGCGCATGAAGCAGTTCTGCATGCCGTATCACCATTCGCGACTCAAGATCTTCGGTGAATACCTCGAGTATCTCGAGACGCGATCGAAGACGCCGCGCTTCGTGATTGACATCAAGTACAACGTCATCCGTCACATGGACGGCATCTGGAAGGACCTGCTCGATCCACCGGATCTGCTGCAGTACTTCATGGACTACAAGATCCCGGTCGTACACCTCGTACGGCGGAACGTCTTGAAGGTCCTCCTGTCGGAGACGCGTGCGCACCAGACGGGCCTCTGGGTCGTCCGTCCCGGCCAAGAGAAGCCACCGAAGGTCACGGACGTCGCACTCGACGGCTCGCAGATCGTGAGTCAACTCGCACAGCGGGTTCTAGAGATCGACGCCTACGACAAGCTGCTCTCGGTCGGCGAGAGGGTCCACACGGTCATCTACGAGGAGCTCTTCGACAAGAGCGCGGGTGGCCCCTACAAAGCCGAAATCGTCAGTCGCTTGGCCTCGTTCTTGGAACTCGAAGACCGGTTCGACGGCGCGATGGACTCGATCAAGATCTCGACCGGCGACCTGACGACCGAGATCTCCAACTACAGCGAAATCGAGGCGGCGCTGCGCGGAACCGTGTGGGCCACGTTGCTGCGTAACGAGCCGATCGATTGGCCGTCGCTCGTTGCCGCGAGCAAGTAGCCGACAAATAGCGTCGAGCTACGCGTCGAGTTGCGCGCGCAACGACGTCGCGAAGGCGTTGCCCGGCTCGAGTTCGAGAGCTCGTGTGACCGCCGCTCGTGCTCGCGTCGCCTGGCCGGCCGCGTGAGCCGCGAGGCCGCGCAGGACGAGTAGGTCCGGATTCTCGCCGAGTCGCGCTTCGAACGCGTCGGTCACGACGAAGAGATCTTCGGGTGTCATCGCCGACATGGTCGTCGCCTTCCAGAGCAAATCGAAAGCCCAGCGCAACAGACCGCGGTTGTCGGGCGAGAGGAGCTCGATGCCCTCACTGACGATCGCAGGGACAGCAGCAGAGTCACCACGCGCGATCCTGAGGTCCGCCAAGTGCAGGCGGCACATCGCGGCGCGCTTGTCCCCCGGTCCGAAGTCCACCGCAGGAGGACAATCGGTGAGCAGGGACGCGAAGTTCGCCTCTGCCTCGGCTGAACGCCCGGTCAACACGTCACACGTCGCCATCAGATAGCGCGCACCCCAGTGCTCGGGGTTCGCTTCGAGGCAAATGCGCCCCATCTTGCGCGCGTCGTCGAAGTGACCTTCATTGCGCAGCGCCTCCCCTTTGCGAAGCACCTCGGAGAGCGTGACGCTGATCGCCATGCCGACTTCCTTCTTCGCCATCGGCGCGTCGTCCATCGCCAGCACGTCCTGGCGCAGGCGATCGGCGAGGCCGAGCTCGCCTTCGAGGATGGCTTTGCGCATGAGACCGACATGGAAGCGACCGCGGTTGTAGCGGCTCGCCTTCGACTCACAGTCGCTCAAGATCCTCGCGGCGTCCTCGATAGAGAAGTCCGCATCGCTGTAGGTCCCGGACAATCCACCGTCGCCCGTCAGAGAACGTTTCGCCACGAAGGTCACCGTCGTTCCACGCCCGACGGCTTCGCGCTGCTCCCACAGGTCCGGCCGACTGTGGGTCACGAGCGGCAACCAATGCGTGAAGAAGTGACCGAAGTCCTGATGGATCACACGCGTCTTGCCGGGAACGATGTGTGGCCCGAAGGTCCGCAGGATCGCCGAAAGGAGCTCCCAGCTCTTTGCGGCATCGACGAAAAGGATCTCGATGTCGCCGCCCTTCCATTCGTAGTCGAGCAAGTCGACCTTCTGAGGGCAGAGCCACTGTGAGAACTCCTTCGTCTCGCGCTCGAAGATGTGCTGGAAATCGGCACCGTTGGGGAGGTTCTCGGGAAGCGTGCGCTCCATGTAGTCGCGAGCCCATTGGAAGCAGTCGAGGCTGTGCACGATCGCATCGCGCCCCTTCGCGCGTAGGCCAGCTGCAAGAGCTGCAGAACTACCGCCGACCCATGGACCGAGTTCGACGATTGCGCCCCAGCCTTCGTACTTCTCCGATGTGACCCATTGGAGGTATTGCCGCTCCTCCTTCTCGAGCATCGCGGGAACCCGCGCCACTTCCGGCGTGAGCTCGATGCTCGTCCACGGTAATCGAGGGTCGGGGTCGTCGTCGCGCTCGGGCTGCTTCGGCTCGCTGCTCGCCTTCGGCGACTTGGTGCCCTTCTCGGCCGCCGGCTTCTTGCCCTTGCCGAACAGCGGCAGCTTGAAGCCGCGCTTCTTCGAATTGACGAACGTGAAGTAGTCGAGATTCTCCTGACGACCGGTCAGACCCGCCATGTGGTTCGACAAGCGCGTGAAGGTCGACTCCTCCATGCGCGTCGTGCGACAGTCCAAGTCGAAGAGCGTGAAGTTGCTGTGCTCTTCGTCCGTCGACTCGCCGATTCCTCCGCCACGCATCGTGTAGTAGAGAAGCGTTTCGACGTGATTGTCATGCAGGAACTTCGCGTCCGCCTGCTTGAAGAACTCGTCCCACTTGTCTTCCCACACGATCGCGCTGACCGGCTTGGGGATCTTCTCGCCGCGTTGGTAGATGAAGAGATTGATGTAGTGCGCGAGCGCGGCGTTGGCGTGTGCCCACTTCTTGGTCGGCACGCCGAATTCCGTCAGCCAAAGCGTCTTGCCCGCCATCCCGTAGCTGCCCTCGGGCCCACCACCTTCGATCAGCTTCGTGAACTCCTTGAGGAAGTCGAAGCGCTTGTAGTAGTCGTGCGCGAACTTGCGCGGGTTGGCTTCGACCCACTTCTCGGTCTCGTCGGACGACACGAAGGTCGTGTCGTGCATGCTGTGCCTGGGCCAGTGGTACGGGTGGATGCCAATCGCATCCACGTACTTGAAGGTATTGTTGTTGGCACGCCACATCCGGACGAGGTAGTCCAGATTGTTGTTGGTCACAGCGCCAGAGACGACGCGTACGTCCGCGCCACCCGCATGGGCAGCGTCCTTGGCCGCGAACGAGATGTGTTCGTGCAAGTCCGCGCAGCACGCGACGTATTGGTCGAACTTGGCACCCCACGGGAAATCCAACACAGGTGTATCTCGACGGGGCCGCTCGCCGATGAACTTCGGTTCGAGTTCGTACCCGAAGTGCACGTCACTCTCCGTGCAGAAGGTGTGATCGTACTCCGCGCTCGTCGGCACCTGAGGCAAGTGGAGTTCGGTGATGTATTTCCGCAGTGGGTCCGCGTGCGGGCTGATCGCCTTCTCGATGCGCGCCTCGTCCGGTATCCAGTTGTAGTCGGGCTCGTTGAGGATCTCGAGCGCACCGACGACGGCGGTCTCGTGAAGGCAATAACGCTCGACCACCGCGCGCATCGTCTTGATGTGCACCTGGCAGTACATGTCCCAGAGCGCAGCGAACGTCCACGGTGAATCGAGGTCGCGCGGTCGCTCGACGATCAAGCGCGGAGGCACCTCGACGAGGCACAGGAGCGCTTTGACCGCGTGATCCGCTCCGGCTTCGCGATTGAAACGCTCCATACCGGCGAAGTACGCGTCCATGCGCGTCCAATCGAGCTTGCCCGTCTCCAAACACTCGAGTCCGTGCTTCAGACCACCCGCGACATCGTGCAGACGTCCCGCGTAGTCGTGGCGGCTGAACTCGTAGACAGGCTTGCCGATCTTGTGCACGCGATCGTGGAACGTCGGGCGACCGATGATGGTCGCCGTCATGAACAACGTACGTAGGTAGTTTCCACCGGCGTTCGAAACGCAGGCGGCCTGTCGATGACCCAGGCTCTCGAGAAACGCGAGCTTCTCCTGCGGGTTGCAGTCCTTGAGCTCGGAATAGGGCCAGTCGGGCCCGCCAGCGCAGAATCCTACATACCTCGTGCGGTCGCTCATCGCGCGGATCGTAGCGATGCGCTCTCATGCGTCCAAGCCGCGATCGGGAGAGCGATAGGCGGTTGGATGTTCTCCACGATTCCACGATCTGTAAGCTTCGAGCAATGCGGATCTGCTGGGTCAGCTTGCACGAGAGCCCCGACTTCGAAGCGCCACGCGCATTGGCCAGCGCGGGACATGCTGTCAGCTTGCTCGTGAGGCCTTCGACCAAGGCGCCCGACTTCGGTGCGTCGCTCCTTCACCTCGATGACACGGGCGCGGAGGTCGCGCGCGAGCGCGGCATGCAGGGAGCCTACGAACTCTCACGTCGTCTACACCGATCGATCCTCGATTCCGGCGAAGCGTTCGACTACGTCGAGATCCCGGTCGAACACGGCCTCGGATACGTGACGGTTCGCGAACAGCACCTGCTGCGAACTCTCGGTGCGACTGCAGTCGGAATTCGACTAGGGATGCCCGAGGTCGAGCGCCGCGCCGCAGCTTCCCAGTTGCACCTGATCAGTGCATCGGAGCGACAGGTCTGCGTGCTCGAAGACGACTCGATGCGGCATGCGGACGGGCTCATCGGGCGATCCGAGGATGTATTCGCGAGCGTGCGCACGCGCCTGGGACGGTCCGAAGCCACGTATCGATGGACAGATGCTCGGCAGTACGTCGCTGCGGTCGAGCAGCTCGTACGGGAAACCCGCGATCTCCCAGATGTGCGCACTGCGGCCGGAGTCACGACCGACACGCTCGTGTCCGTCATCGTCCCGTTCTACCGCGAGCCCATCGAGGTGCTGTCGGCTGCCGTGCAATCGGCACTCGCACAGTCCCACGATGCAGTCGAAGTGCTCGTTGTCAACGATGGGTCGCCGCTACCGGAAAAAGACGAGATTCTCGCTCGCGTTTCGTCCCTCGATTCACGAGTCCGCGTTCTGCACAAGCCCAATGGCGGCCTCGCAACGGCGCGCAATCATGCAATCGATGCGGCATCGGGCGACTACTTGTTGTTCCTCGATGCAGATAACGAACTGCGTCCGGAGTATGCAGAAACCGGCTTGCGCGCCTTCGCGCGACATCGGGACTTGATGGCTCTCACTCCGGAGTGCCGACACTATCACGCGCGAAAGGGTGACGGCGGCCTGTATCGTCCGCTTCCGTACGACCACACCTTGGCAATCTATCGCAACGTGTTCGGTGATGCGGGATCGATGTTTCGCACGGCAGCATTTCGCGAACACGGGTTGCGCTACGACCCCGACGTCGACATCTATTCGGACTGGGCGATCTGGCTCGACTGTGCACGACTCGGCCTACGCTTCGAACCAATGCCGCGCACGCTCTTCGACTATCGCGTCCACGGTGACTCGATGATGTCGACGCGCGCGTTCGACGAGCACATCTCCATACTCGCGCTTCTGATCGAACGACATGCTCCCTCGTTCACACCCGAAGAGTCGCGGAGAGTCCTCACGACACTCGCCGACGGATGGGGCGTCGGCGCCTGCCTCGCGACGTTGGCTCCGATCGAAGCCGTCGAGTTCTCTCCGGGTCGTTTTGCACGCACGATCTACGGGGGCGGCTTTACCGCACGGCTCCTCGATCGAGCGGGCCGCGCAGCCGAGCGTTCGCCGCTCGTGGCCAAGCTCGGACGTAGCATTGCGCGCTCGACGCTGCGCATGCATCGCTGGCGTCAGCGCAAGCGCAGGGGAAGCGAGTGACGGAGTCCATGACGAGAGAACCGCTCAGCGCGCGACTCCTCGCGAGCATGTACGCGCCGGTCAAGGCAGTCCTCAAGCCGGTCCTCGGCCGGTTTCCGACCCTCAACAAGGCTTGTATCGCGCTGAAAGAACGTGTGCGCGAGGCCACACGTGCCCGAACGGTCGTGCGGCCGCTCCGAGACAGGCTCATCGCGGAAGCAGGCGTCGACGCGACCCACTTGTTCTTGGTTCGATGGATCCATCGCGGCGGAGCCGACCTAGAGACGCTCAACTACCTCGAGGCATTGGCATCGATCTCCATCAACGGAGTCACGGTCATCGCCACGTTCGACGGTGACTCGCCGTGGAGCGATCGCGTGCCGGACGGCGTCCGCTTCGTGGCCTTCGGGGCAGCCATGCGGGGACTATCGTGGCGCGAGAAGCAGTCCCTGCTCATGGGCTACCTGAGAGCCGCTCGTCCGCGCGTCATTCACAACATCAACTCCGAACTCGCGTACAAGACGTTTTGTCGCTTCGGGTCGAAGCTCGCTTCCCACAGCGATCTCTATGCGTCGGTCTTTTGTACCGATCTCGACGAAAAGGGCGAACCAGGCGGCTATGGCATCTACCTCGCGCGTTGTTACGCACACTTGCACGGCGTCTTCTGCGACAACGAGAATCACCTTCGCGAACTGCAGGATCGATATCGGATCGATGGCAGCAAGATGCACGTGCACTATCAACCGATCCGCACTCAGGTCACTCGTCGCGCAGTTCCACGGCGAGAGTATCTTTCCGTACTCTGGGCCGGGCGATGGGACCGACAGAAGCGACCCGACATCCTCGCGAAGATCGCCGAGAGCTGTCAGGAAGCAGAGATTCGCTTCGTTGCCTACGGCTCGCCGTTGCTCGACAACGAAGCTGCGGCCTCGATGCTGCAACGTGCACCCAATGTCGACTGCCGCGGCACGTTCAACGGTCTGAGTTCGTTGCCCCTGGACGACTTCGACGTCCTATTGCTGACGTCGCAGTGGGAAGGGTTGCCCAACATCCTGCTCGAAGCGATGAGTGCGGGGCTTCCGGTGCTGTCCTCACGCGTCGGAGGCGTCGCCGAACTCATCGAGCACGGAGTCACGGGGTTCTTGGTCGACCCGTTCGACGACATCGAGCGCTACGAGAGCTTGCTTCTCGAAATCCGCAGTGATCGATCGCGACTCGAGAGCATTGCACTTGCCGCTAGCAAGCTGGTCCAGCACAAGCACAGTTGGACGAGTTTCGAGCACGCCCTATCGACGACGCCCGAGTACCTGCGACCCGAACCTCGCTGAATCCATCAGCGCTCGTCGCTCTCCGGCGCGCGACGCCCGAGAGCTCGCTTGGCGGCACTCCATGGCGCCACGACGAACTTGCCGATCTTGAAGGCCATCGACCGTAGGAGCTGCTCGTGCTCGCGTCGGAGATCGGTCAACTCCCCTGCCAACGCCTCACGTTCGGCGTTCAGATTCGCGACCTTCTGCTCGGTCTCTTGATGTCGGAGCCAGAGCGCCTTCTCGCGCTCGAGCTGCTCGCCGAGCTCGCGATCGAGTTCGGTAACTCGAACATTGAGCTCTTCGACCTTCTTCCACGCCTCTTGGCCCTCTTTCCAGAACTGTTCGCTCTTCAGACGCTCGGCTTCGATATTGGCGCGTTCGACGACGCTGGCAGCACGCTCCGATTCGGCACTCAGTCTCGCCTCTTCGTACTGCTTCCACAATTTTTCGTTCTCGGCCAACGACTGGGCGAGACGCGCGTCCAGATCCGCGATCCGCTGTTGCGATTCCTGCCACGCCGACGCCGCATCAGCGAGCTCGCGATTGACTTCGTTGAGGCGAGACCACGTCGACTGATTCTCGGCGAACAAGCTCTTGTGCTCTTCCATGGCGGCCAAGAGCCTCTCGTTGGTTTCCCGCCAACGAGCCCACGCATCCTGCGCGGACGCCCACGAGTCGATGTACTCCGCGAAATGCTTCGTGCACGCGCTACGCAGGCGTCCACCCCGCGCTTCCATCTCGCCAATCAACCACTCGTGCATGCCGACGCCTTGGGAACTCAATGTGAGCAAGGCGAACAACAGTTGTGTGGCACTCCGCGCATTCAGCGAATGGAACAATTCGAGCGCCGCGGTCTCGATGTCGATGGCGTCCGGTTCCCCGGCAAGAAAGCGCGTGATGTCGTGCGTCGACAAGAAGTCCGCGAGCACCAATGCCAGCTCGTAGTCGGCCTGCGCCTCGTTCTCCTTGATCGTGTTCTGCGCATGGATGCGGTAGCTCACGAGGGCTTCGGGAACGATGCCGACTCTCAGGTGGTAACACAGCCGCAGAAAGAACTCGTGATCGTGGACGTACCGCAAATCCTTGAACCCCGGCAATCGATCGAAGACCGAGCGCCGACAGAACAAGTTGGACGTCGTACAAACGAAGTTGCCCGCGAGCAGTTGGAGAACGAGATGCTCCGAGTTCGCGAACGAAGGCACACTGTCCTTGTCGCGCCACAAATCTGCCGGCCCTTCGTAATGGCGGAGGTATTCGCCGTCGTCATCAATGAAGTCGAGATGCGTGAAGACCGCGTCGAGCGACGGATCGTCGGCGAACGCACGTAGCAGTCGCTCGATCCTGTCCGGTGCGTACACGTCGTCCGAGTTGAGGACGCTCACGAACTCACCGCGAGCCATCTCGATCCCGCGATTGATCGTCGGTGCAGCGCCGATGTTCTCTTGGGTCTCGAAGTGCAACCGAGGATCGTCGAACGTACGAACGATCTCGGCCGTGCCATCGGACGAGCCATCGTCGATGACGATGAGTTCCCAGTCCTCGGAGGTCTGCGCGAGCACCGATTCGATAGTCGTGCCGATGAAGCGCTCGTGGTTGTAAGCAGGCACGATGACCGAGACCCGTGGTGTCAAGTTGCGGCGGTTTCGTTCGCCGCTATCCATCGGACCTGGGGTGCGTTCGGTCAACTCGACTCTCCGTGTGACAGCCTGTCAGCGCAACTTGGGTAGTCGCTTCTTGATCATACGCTTGACGCGTTTGACGACACGCCATTGTGACGGAGATCTGCTGACCGACGTGGCTACGGTCGTCGTGCCCGACACGTTGTGCCGTTCGCTCCAGAGGCTGTCCGCCAGCGCCTCGAGCCGTGTGGACTCGATCGCCGCCACAGCGGTCTCGCGCCCCAGACCCTGCGAGATCGACATCCGCGGCGCGTCGTTCGCGAGCTTCTTGGCGTGATCGATGCAAGCGATCATCTGTTCGGCCATCGCGTCCAGACTGAAGGTTTCGGCCCGGTCCCGGCCAGCCCGACTGAGACACTCACGATACGCGCGGTCCCTGATGAGCTTGTCGAGGAGTTCGGTGTATTCCGCGACTTCTCGATCTTCGTCGCTCCGCTCGATCAAACACCCGCAGCTCGAATCGACGAGTTCGCGTTGCCCGCCGACCGCGGCTCCCACGAACGCGACGCCGCAGGACATGGCCTCAAAGAGACTCAGCGCGATACCCTCCCACTTCGACGGCAGGAAGAAGATGTCGGCAGCCGGCATCGCACGCTTCATGTCGTCCTGGGAAATCGCGCCGAGCATCAGGACGCGGTTCGCGGCGGCGGTACCCGCAATGATGCCATCGAACGCGCCTCGCTCTTCTCCGTCACCGGCGATGACGGCTCGGAACTCGAGTCCGCGTTCTGCCAACGCCACGATCGTACGCGCGAGGACACGAGGTTGCTTCTGCGAATGCAGTCTGCCGGCGAAGAGGACCATCACCTCGTCCTGACCGACTCCGATCTTGTCGCGAAAACTCTCGCGCGCCTTCGCATCCGGCTTCCACACAGTCGGATCGACACCCGTGTAGCACACCTCGATCCGTTCCGGGTCGCCGCCGCGTTCGACCATCCAACGCTTGAGGTGCTGACTCGACACGACATTGAGGTCGAGGACCTCTTGATAGCCGACACCGAAGCGCGGATAGCCTCCGTTCTTCCAATCAGCTTCTTCGATGTGACAGTAATCGAGATACGCGACGTCAGGACAGCGCGACCGGAGGAACGGCAAGAGTTGATATCCGAGACAACTGTGCGTGGTCAGCACGGCGTCGACCTGACGCGACTCGATCAGATACTGCAGAAATCTCGGATAATCCGCCTTGGTTACGAGATTCCGTGCGATGAAGACGTCCGGTGTGTGCTTCGCGAACTCGTGGTGCCAACCGTTGTCGCCATCACGCGTCGCAGCAATCGTGACTTCCCAGCCGCGCTTCGTCAGTCGCTCCAACAGATCCAAGCTGAACTTGTCCGATCCTCCCATGGTCATCCACGGGACGAGCATCAGTAGGCGCGGCTTGGTCTTCGCGAGTTTGTTCCCGCATGGCAAGTCGACGGGCACGTTTTCGTACGGTTCGGAGTAGCGAACCGGAATCTTCGGGAAGCCATCGCCCTGCAAGTGCGGATAGAGGCGTTGGAGCTCCTTCAAGAACTCCTTCTGCCTCGAGCCGCTGTCCCAGTTGTCCCACCGGTCACTGTGCGTCTCGCGTCGCCTGTACCAATCGAGGTACTCGGGAATCGTAGTGCCCCAGTGTCCGGCAGTCGCGCACCGCAGCCAGAAATCCCAGTCTTCGAGACCCGCGCGATTCGCCTCGTCATAGCCACCGGCATCCGCATGCACCTGCTTGCGGATCATGCTGTTCGGTTGGACCGGGTTGTCCTGCAAGAATCGCTCGTTGCAGTGGAAGCCGTTGGTCCACAAGTATTCTTCGGCATCGAAGCCGAGCGAGTAGCCTTTGACGAAGCCGACTTCCGGATGGGTCTCGAGGAACCAGAACCACTTCTCGACCGCCGTCGGCTCGAGCAGGTCGTCGGCATCGATCTGTGCGATGTAGGGCGTGCGCGCGGCGGCGTATCCGATGTTGCGTGCTCGACTCGGACCGCCGTTCTCTTCGCAATCGATGATGCGGATGCGCGGATCGACATGCCGATATCGGTCGAGCACACGCAGCGATTCGGGATCGGTGGATCGATCGTTGACGATGATCCACTCGAACGCCTGCATCGACTGCTGGAGGACGGACCGCGCCGTGTCCTCGAAGTGGTCGCCGGCATTGTAGTACGGCGTGAGAATCGACACGCACGGCGCAGCTTCGGGATTCGCCGGCGCATAGCCATACTTCGCGCGGCTAGCAGAGACCGGCGTGTTCTGATAGTCGGGTTGTTTCGGATCGATCATGCGGGAATACCGGTGCTCCTCGGCGCTGCCCGGAGGCCGAGGCGTATCCGGGAGATCGTCTTGCCCGCCAGCAGTGCTTGAGGCAAGGTCAGAGGCAATGTCGGAAGGGCCGAACTCGGAGGTGCCGCTTTGTCGCTCGTAAGCTTCTGCGTCCCGACCTGGAACGCCGCGGATCACCTGGATCGGAGCATCCGGTCCCTGCTCGCGCAACGCAACGTCGACTTCGAAATCCACGTATGCGACGACGCGTCTCAGGATGCGACACTTCGGATCGCCGAAAGTTTCGACGACTCTCGGCTTCACGTGCACGCGAGCCAGGGTCGCCTCGGTCTTGCCGGCAACTGGAATCGAGCGGTGTCCTTCGCGACGGGCGACTACGTGTGTCTCTTCGGTCAGGACGACGTCGCGTCGCCCGACCTCGGGGCGACGCTGTCTCGACTGCTCGACGCGCATCCGGATGCGTCCCTCGCCTTCGGGCGTCGTTCGTTCGCGTTCGACGACGCAGCGAGTCGTGATGCGCTCGGGTACTTCTTCGAGGTGCTCTATCCGGGGATCCTCAGCGAGTTCTACGCCGCGATCGACGATGTCATCCCGCCGGATCTCATGCGGAAACAGGCGATGCGACACGCGTTCGAGATCAATCTGATCGGCGAACCGTCATTCGTGCTCTTCCGTCGCGATCATCCTGCCGTCGAAGCAGGCTTCGACACGGCGATGAAACAGATGGTTGACTGGGAGTTCTATACGCGTCTCTTCGCGAGCAACCCGATCGTGCAGACCGAGACGAACCTCGGCACGTACCGTCTCCACGCGAGCGGCGCCTCGACGGGCAACGCGGCCCAGGAGACGCACTGGGCCGAATACGATCATCTCCTCAAGCTCGTGGAGCAACGCTTCGCCGAGGCGCTCAGCACCGAAGAACGAGATCGCCTCGCCGAGCGCCACCGAGAGATCCGACGGCTGCGCAGCGAGAGCGGCGCCTAGGCCCGTCAGTCCTCGTCCAAGAAGCGATTGAAGGCCTGCGACTCGTCGCCGTGCAAGAGTTCGCTCGCATGCGCGGCGGTTCCGGCGTGGAACAGATCCGCGCGAAACGCCGCGTCGTGACCGATCGTGCGAGCCAGCGTCGCGAGGACTTGGAGGTGGCGCGCGCGATCGGCTTCGGGAGTACCGAGCAGGACCATGCAGTGCACGGGTTCGCCATCGGGAGTGTCGAAGGTCAGACCGTCACTCGAGAGGCCGATCACGCCGACCATGCCCAGGGTATCCGGCACGATTCCGTGCGGCACGGCGAGCCCGTTGCCGAAGCACGTCGACGCTTCGCGTTCTCGCTGCAACGTCGACTCGAGGAGGGTTTCGCGCTCTTCGGCGGTCAAGTGATGCGAGGTCGCCATCGCGTCCACGAGCTTGCGAATCGCCCCTTCCTTGGTCGTCGCGCGAAGTCCGATGACGATGTTCTCCTCCTGGATGAAGTCGAGGAGACGATCGCGATCCTTGCCCGCATCCCCCGAACGCACGAGCGCGAGGCGCGTGAGGATCGGTCCGAAGACCTCGTTCGCCGTCACGACAGTCAACACGACCGCGGAAAACATCTCGGCCTGGGCCGCGAAGAACGGGTCGCTCTGCACGATGAGTACGAGGGCGACCGCGACGCCGGCTTGCGGAACGAGCGCCATGCCGAGGTAGCGCTGCAGCCGTTCGGGCGCGCCCGCGATGCGCATCGCGAGATTGCCCGCGAGGATCTTCCCACTCGCACGTCCGGCGAAGACGAGCACCGCGAGAAGGCCGGCGGCCGCCGCGTGTTCGAGCGAAACGTGCATGCCGGCAAGCGTGAAGAAGATCGCGAGGATCGCGGGCTGAAACTCACTGAACACCGCATCGACGACCTTGCCGCGCTCGCGATTGAGGTTGGTCTGCACGATGCCGAGGAACATGCACGAGAGGATCGAGGACGCACCGAGCCACTCGGCGAGCCCGGACGTGAGTGCAAGTGCGACGAGCGCTGCAGCCGTCGGCAAGTCGCCCTTCTTGTAGAGACGATCGAGCCCGTGCAACACGAAGCCGATGCCACCACCGACGACGGCGGCAAGGACGAGTTCGGTCGTCGGTCCACCGAGTTGTCGCGCGACTCCTGCCACGTCCTCGACGCGGGCGTGCAACACGGCACGCGTGGCCTCGAAGAGGAAGATCGCCGCCATGTTGTTGAGCGCGACGGCGGCAACGAGCGTCTTGACGAAGACACCACGCGCGCGCGATTCGGCGACGAGGGCGACCGTCGTCGCGGGTGCCGTATCGACGGTGCAGACCGCGAACAGCGCCGCGATCCCGAGGGGCGTGCTCGTGAGCTGCGTGATCAGACCGAAGACGATGAGTGGAGGTAGCGAAGCCTCGAAGAGCACGAGCCACGTCAATCGACGGCGGGCGTTGCGCAGCCGGCGGAACGACAAGTGCGACCCGACCGTCACCGCCATCAGTGCGAGCGCGAACTTCGTCAGCGGCTCGAGTGCGACGATCGCATCGTGCGGAAAGAGCGCGAGCCCCGCGTCCCCCACGAGCACACCGGCGAGGATCTGCCCCGTGACCTTCGGCAACTTCGCTTTCTTCGCCAGCGCACCGAACAAAAGCCCGGTCACGAGGACGAGCGCAAAGACGAAAAGCGGCTGCGCGCCCTCGAGCACGGCATTACCGAACGAGTGCGAGAGCGCGAGTGCGAACAGCATTGGCGAGGATCGTACGTCCACGCCGCGCGCGTTGGGAGTCCGACTTCTGGCAAGTCTGCACGACGAACATTCGCTGCACGACGAACATTCACACAGCTGCGGGGCACACGATCTACCCAAGCACGGTACAGTGAAGCCCTGGTCGCTGCCTGACGATCGTAGGACCGCACCCATTGCCGAATCCACCGTGACGTGGCACTGGCTCCGTAGACGCCCCGACGAGCAAGCGCTCGAAACGACAGGGATCCCTCATGCAAAGCAGCAGACTCCGGCCCGTGGCGAGCCTCCTCGCCGCTCTCTCTCTCAGTGCACCTTGCGCGAGCAGCCAGAACCCAGCGCTTCTCAAGGACATCAATGCACAGGCGTACCAGGAGGTGCTCTCGGGTGAGCCCCGCGAATTGACGGTCGTCGGCGCTCTGACGTACTTCGTCGCAGAATCGCGTGCGGGCACGCAGGTCTGGCAGACCGACGGAACGAGTGCGGGCACCGTACCGGTCGCCGGCAGCGCTGCGAACCACACGATTTTCGGACCATCGGGACTGACGCGCTTCGGCACGCGATTGATGTTCTCGGGTTGGGATGACGTCCACGGCTTCGAGCCATGGATCGTCGAGAACGGCAGCGCGCGCCTGCTCAAGGACGTCGTTCCCGGAAGCTTCAGTTCGGAACCGCGCGAGTTCTTCGTGCACGCCTCGATCCTCTACTTCTCGACGTGGGACTTCGCACAGAAGCAGACGGCGCTCTGGCGAAGCGACGGAACGACGAACGGCACTGCCATGGTTCTCGCGTTCCCGAGCACGGAAGACCGGCGCAACTTCCAGTTCACGAGCGTCCGCAACCGCTTCTTCTTCACGGCACCGGACAGCCAGGGGCTGGATACGCTCTACGTGAGCGACGGAACCGCCGCGAACACCAAGCCCCTCGTCGCTGCGAGCGGTGCCGTCCGCTACGCGGCGCACCTGATCGGCTTCGGCACGCGCGTCTACTTCACGGCAAGCGATCCGAATCTGGGTCGCGAAGTCTGGTCGAGCGACGGCACGAATGCGGGCACTGCGGTCTTCCTCGACATTCGCCCCGGCCCCGGGCCGTCCAACCCCGGCGCCTACGCCGTCGCCTCAGGCAAGCTCTGGTTCGTCGCGAGCAACGACCCTGCGGGCTACGAACTCTGGGAATCGGACGGAACCGTCGCGGGCAGCAAGATTCACGACCTCGTCCCCGGGCCTGTTTCGTCATATCCGCGGGAACTCACGGAAGTCGGTGGCAAGCTGTGGTTCGTCGCCAGTGACGCGAGCGGCGAGGAACCGTGGATCGCGGACGGCACCAACCCTCCCACTCGCGTTGCCGATGTGCTGCCTGGCTCCGGGTCGAGCAGCCCACACAGCTTCCTTGCGCTGAGCAACTGGGTCGTCTTTGCGGCGAATGGCACCAACGGGAAGAGACTCTTCCTGAGCGCCGGAAGCGCCACGAGCACGCGAGAACTCTCGTCCGTGACACCGACCTTCGGAGTGGCGCACGATCGCGAGATCGTGGCCCATGGCCCAATCCTGCTCTTCCAAGGAGACGCGGGTCAGGGGCTCGGCTCCGAACTCTATCGAAGCTTGCCGGTCGTGAGCAGCACGACACTCATCGCGAACCTTCACGAGTACCTACCGGGAGAAACTCAGCCGACCCAGATCTCGGCGTTCTCGGTGATCGGTGACAAGGTCTACTTCGGTGCGAACGACGGCGTGAACGGCATCGAACCTTGGGTGAGCGATGGAACGGCGGCGGGCACGCAGCTTCTCGGCAACCTCTTCACGTCCGGCGGCGGGAGCTTCCCGGCGGGGTTCACAGCAACAGCGCGCGGCGTCGTCTTCTCTGCCTACGACGCGATTCATGGCAACGAGCTTTGGATCACGAGGGGAAGTGCAGCGACCACGAAACTCCTCGTCGACATCGAACCAGGCAGCCGCTCAGGAGGGCCGACGAACTTCGTCAGGCTCGGCAGCAAGGTCTATTTCCGCGCGACGAACAACTACAGGAGCACGCTCTACGAGACCGACGGTAGCGTGGCGGGTACGCGAGCGATCACGCAAGTGATTACGACTTCACCGATCGTCCGCATGCACGACGCGCTCTATTGGCTGAGTACGTCGGGCCTCATGCGCAGCGACGGAACAGCCGCGGGGACGAAGTCCATCGCCGCGATCTTCAGTTCGCAGAACGCTGGCCCGGCGCCGATGTGCGTCGTCGGTAATCGACTCTTCGTTTTGGCGGCGACAGCCACAACCGGACTCGAACTCTGGGTCTGCGACGGCAACACCGCGACCCTCGTCGCCGACATCATCCCTGGTTACTTGGACGCGGCACCCAAGAGTCTGACCGCGGTCGGCGGTTTTGCTTTTTTCACGGCGGCAACGAACAGCGGACGCGAACTATGGCGCAGTGACGGGACCGCTGCCGGCACCGTTCTCGTGCGCGACATCCACCCCGGCTACAACAGCTCCAACCCAACAGGGCTGATGGCGGTCGGAGAGGAGTGTTGGTTCTCCGCCTTCTCGCCCGGGACCGTCGGCATCTGGAAGAGTGACGGCACCACTGCCGGCACGACGCTGGTCCACGCGACGACGAACTCACAACCGTGGATCCTCGGGCGCATCGGGGATCGCGTGCTGTTCACCGAGGCGGAGGCGGGCTACCAGCCGAACTACCCGGGCTTCACCGTGGATCGACTTACGGGCAAGGTGACCGCGCTCGTGACCGCGAACAAGGATCCGGTCTACATCGATCAGGCCTGGAACTTCGATGCCATCCTCGCTCGAGGCACACTCTTCTTCGAAGCCAGGTCCGACGTGAGGGCGACGGAACTCCACACGTGGTTCGCGGGAGCGAGCACGGAATCCGTCGGAACGAGCTGCGCCGGGACCGGTCGCATTCCGAGGCTCGACGCCACCGATCCACACCTGGGGCAAACCTGGACGATCGCGGGGAACGGCTTCGCTCAGGCTCGCGCCTCGATCGTCTTCTTCGGCGCTCCCGTGGTCTCGCCGTACGAACTCGCTGGCGGCTGCCAGCTGTACGTCGACCTCGCGACGTTCACCGTGCTCGGCGGTCGGGTGGGCTCGAGTTGGACGTTTGCGACAGCGTTGCCCAACGATCCCCGCGTGATCGGCATCACGATCACCGTGCAGGCCTTCCAGCTCGCGAACGATCGCAGCATCGGCTTGGACTTGTCCGCAGCGATGCACGCGACGTTCGGGCGCTGAAAGAAACCTCACCTCATTGCCAGTGGATGCCGACGTCGCCGATCGTCAGTTCGAGAGCATGCGACACGGCCATGCCGAACGAGTTCGCACCGATGTCGAAGGAACCGATCTGAGCGAAGACCTTCACGCCGAGGTTGGATGGGCTGTTCGGGATGTTCCACGTGTTCCGCACTCGGCCGACGGAATCCGCGACCAAGAACAGCGACGCCTCGTTGGACGCGAGGACGAAGCAGCCGGGCGCACCTAGCGGAGTCATGTCGAACGGCAACGGCGTCGTGCCGGACATGGTGCGCGACAATCCGAGGTTGAGCAGCACGCCGGAGTTCTGCAGGCACTGCTCGCCGAAGAAAGTCACCGGTCGACCGACACCAGGCCAACCGATCGTCGAAAGGCGCGGCGTGGCGCCCGTTCCGTCGACGTGTTCGAGCCGCAGCACGGAGCCACGGCCGACACCGATCGACCCCGTTCCGAACGTCGTCGATCCGTAGACGATTGCCGTGTTGCCGTTCATCACAGAGTCGACCCAGTAACTGCGACGTGCCTCACCAGGGTTTGCGGTGGTCACACCACAATCGCGAATCTCGTTGTTGAACACCGAGAATTCGATCAGCACGTTGCGTCCTACCTGCGGGGTGTAGCTGAACACGTTGTCGAAAGGAATCGTGAACAGGAAGCTCGCCGGGTTCGTGTTGGGAGCTGCCGGCACGGGCGGAAGCGTGATCCACTGACGCGGCAGCACGGTCGTCCAGCCGCTCGTGAAATTGTTGGCGAACGTCGACGAGAGCGTGTTGATCGTACGCGTCGTGTAGCCCATGCGAATCTGGATCTCGACGCTACCCCCTGGAGGATTGGCGACGACGCCATCGTCCTGACGGAAGCTCACGCCCGTGTACGTGCGTGCGACCGGTTGCTCGCTGCCCTGCAGGAGTTGTTGCACGCGGTTGGTGGACGAACCGGGATACGCGTCGGTCACAGGGGCCAGGGAGCGCGTGTTGCCCATCGCCGTAGCGTTCGCTGCAGGCAGGATCGTGCCGTTCGCGAACGGACCGGTTCCTGCACAGCCTTGGCCGTAGGCGGTGACGTTGCCCTCGACGGATTCACCGGTGTGAGCGACCGCGAAGTAGTTGGGCTGTCCGAGATTCTGAACCGTTTGAGGCGAGCAAACGATCCAGAGTCGCCCCGTCAGAGGAGCGGTGAACGTCACCTTGCGATACAGCGTTCGCACGGTGTTCGGATCGTATGAGTCCGCAATCGTCGTGAAGGTCGGTTGGTACTGCATCACGCGCATGCGGAAGTCGCCCCAGTTCGTATTGTTGTACGGCGCGGTGCGATTCCAGACACAGACGGCCGTGTACACGCGTCCCTGGGTCACTTCCATCGGGAAGGGACAATCGGCCCCGAGTGAGTTCGTAGTGTGAAACCACGTCGCGACGTTCGTCGAAGCACGACGAGCGAGATCGACCGCGAGGTCGTCGCGGAGGAATCCCTGGCCGAAGTTGTTGACTCCCATCGTGGGATTCTGCGAGGCAATGCTCTCGGTCGATGCGAGCAAGATGGCCTTCGTCTCGAGAGCAGAGAGCGCAGGGTTCGTGCTCCGAACCAAGGTCGCTGCGCCAGCGACCTGCGGTGCCGCGAACGACGTACCGCTTGCGCCGTAGTACGACGACTCATCGCTATGACGCGCCATCAATGCGAACGCGCCGCATCCCGTGATGTCCGGCCACGATCGATTGACGCATGCCGCATTCGGCAGAGGGCCGAACGACGAGAACGACGCCATGACCTTCGAGTACGTCGAGCATGCACCGACCGCCAGCCCGTTGACACAAGACTGACTGTTGCCGGCAGGGTTCGAAGTATTCCCATCGTTGCCTGCTGCAACCGTCACGAGGACGTCCATGTCGTTCGCGAGCGCATCGAGCGCTTGTTGCACGGCATTCGTCGGATTCGGGCTGCCCGAGTAGCTGTTGTTGGCAACCTTGATGTCGTGCACATTCGTCAGCTTGTGCTGGAACATCGTCTGCCACGCGCTCTGGAGCGTGGACGTGTTCGAGTTGCCGTTCGCGAAGTCGGCGATCGAGTATCCGACTTTTTGCGCATCGGGTGCATGACCGTCGCTGTTGAACAGACCGGTCCACGCAGAGCCAGCAGCGACGCTTGCCACACCCGTACCATGCAAGTCCGGGATGTTGAACGCTTGCGCACCGATTCGGTGCTGGTTCGACGTCGGCAACAGGTTGTTCGCCGCAGTCTTGATCCCATTCCGGAAGAACGTCTGGTGCGGTTGGCCCGAACTCTGATAGTTGGAGTCGAACGAGCCGTCCATGATCGCGACGATGGCATTCGCTCCACGCTCGCCGCTCGCCTGCACGGCATCCGCATTGTGATTCGACGCATCGGTCGAACTCGGGATGTACATCGAAGCACCACCCGAACGGAGCGGTGCGTAGGCAATCTCGGGCTCGAGCGTGGCCACCTCTTCCATCTTGGCGATGTCCTGGAGCTTGGCGCGAGGCACTTCGATCAAGCATCCGTGATTGATCCACCAACGACGCAAGATGCGACCGCCGAGCGCTTTCAGCTTGTCTTCGAAGGGTTGCTGGTCGACGACGACGAGTCGTTCGTACTTCTCGACGAGCGCCTTCCCGATCTCTTCACGTCGACCATCGCGCAGCGCGGCACGCGCTTCGCTGAGGTCGAAGCTTCGCTTCTGCATCGTGACGATCCACTGCTCGGTGTCGGGCTGCGCGCCAGCGCGCCCATGCTGGGTCAGATCGAAACGTAGACCTTGCATCGGCCGAGCCCCGACCGGTTTCGGCGACGTCTGATCTTGCGCACCGAGGAACGCTGTCGTCACCAAGAGCGGCAACGTCAGACGCGATAGATACCTGTAGTTCATGAATGTTCTTCTCCTGAAGCCCCTTCGACGATGCGGGGGCCCTGGAGGCAGGATCAGAACGTCGGTGCCGTAACGAGTCTTTTTTGGCGACTCGGCGCATCTAGAAACGAAACGCCCGGCAGCCGCGAGTGCAGATCGCACACTGCGGTCGGAGGGTTCGCTGCGCGACTCACCTGAACGTTCCCATACAAGGCGATGTCGCGCCAACACACGGCGACGACGCGCGTACCAAGACGCATGTCTCCGGACAGCGCGCTAGCGCTAGCCGCGCGCTGACCGACTCCTTCTCGAGTCCCACCAGGATCTCATCATGACTGTCCAATCGCGCACGAGCCTCGTACTGCTCGCTTCTCTCTCGCTCACGACCCTCGCCGCAGCTCAGGTCGAGTACTACTCCGCCAGGTTGACCGGCGAACAAGAGGTCCCTCCAGTCACGACCAATGCCACGGGCTGGGGTGTCGTCCGTCTCGATGCAACGAGCGGAGCCGTCTCCGTCTACATGCAGTCCTTCGGCATGACCGGCACGGCGGCCCACATCCATCTCGCCCCGCGTGGCTCCAACGGCGGGGTCCTCGTCGGCCTGACAGGCGGGCCATTGCGTTGGACCGGTAACGGTACGCTCACTCCGGCGCAGGTGTCGGCGCTTCGCACCGGCGGTTGTTATCTCAATGCCCACTCGGCACTCAGCCCGAGCGGCGAGATCCGAGGGCAGATCGTCGAAGCGTCGAGTGCGCGCTTTCTCGCGACGATGGACGGGAGTCAGGAAGTTCCGCCCAATCGATCGACGGAGACTGGCGAAGCCGTGGCCTTCTTGCACGAACCCGACAACGTCGTGATGTACGTCGTGCGCACGACGATGGGATCGCGTGCCACGGCAGCACACTTCCATGCGGCTACGACGGGGAACAACGGTTCCGTCGTCTTTCCGCTGAACGGCGCGGGAGACTATTGCGGCGTGTCTCGGCGTCTGAGTGCTGCCGAGGTGACGGCTCTCAAGTCCGGAGGCATGTATGTCAACGTGCACAGCGCGACTTTCCCTGGTGGGGAGATCCGCGGCCAAGTTCTCGCACCCAGTGGTGACGAACTGTTCTCGGGCACGCTTTCCGGTAGCAACGAGGTTCCGCCCAATGCGTCGAACGCGGGCGGGGCAGCCTGTGTCGAACTCACGACGCGCGGCACACTCCGCTACACGGTAACGACGGCCGGCGTCGTCGCGACTGCAGCTCATATTCACCGTGCACCGACAGGCACGAACGGTCCCGTCGTGTTCCCTTTGGCCGGCGGTCCGTCGGTGTTCACGGGCGAAACCACCGTGCTCAGCGCAGCCGACCTCACGGATCTCCGCAGTGGCAACTTCTACGTCAACGTGCACTCGTCGACGTTCCCGGGTGGCGAGATCCGGACCCAGCTCGCAGGCGCGGCGCGCCCGACGACGTTCGGCGGCGCATGCCCGACGAGCCTGCGCGAGTTGCCCGAGATCCACGGCAACGGTCTGCCATGCCGAGGAACGTCGTTCGACGTCGAAATCGCCGGCGGGCTGCCTTCGTCCGCGGCGGCGCTGATGTGGGGCTTGTCACGCGACTTCGCACTCAACGCGCGCCTTCCGCTCGCGCTCGACGGACTCGGCATGCAGGACTGCGTTCTGCTCGTGGACCTCACACAGTTGCCCGTACTCGCGACACCGACCGATGCGCGCGGCTGTGGCGGCATCGCGATCCAGGTGCCCTACCTTCCGTCGCTTCGCGGGGTCTCCGTCTACTTCCAGTGGCTCGTGCTCGACCGCGCCGCCAATGCGTTCGGGCTCGTGACGAGTAACGGGCTCATGGCGACCATCGAGTGAGGTCTGTCGGCGGTCGCACGAAAGCGACCGCCGCGTTTCGAGTTCGAGCGCAAGCACGAGGCGGCGACCGATCACGCTGCGCCAGCCTGTCGTCTTGCCGAGGTATCGAGCTTCCCGCCTGCGCATCTCTCGCCGCTCCGAATGCAGTCGCGCTACTGCTCGTAGCGCAGGACGACCCGGATCGGTTGCAGACGACGCTGCAAGTCTTCGACGACGAGATTGCCGCGCAATCGCGCGCCACCTGCAGCGCGAATCCGCGCGAAGTAGACACCGGGCGCCAGCGTCGGCCACCAGGTATACGGCCAGAAGACTTCACCATCGAAGGAGTCGCTCGCCTCGACACGTCCGTCCGGGCTCAGGATCTCGACGTCGAAACTCTCGAAGCGCTCGCCTGCCGGTGGCACGAAGACGAGCTGTCGTTGTACCCCAGCGCTCAAGGACACTTCGCACGGCACGGTTTCCCCTGCCGTGAGTTCGATGTCGCGGCGGGCATGCACGACGCCCTGACCGTAGAAGACGAGACGATAGCGACCCGCGAGCAAACGCATCGTCGCGCGCCCGTTCTCGAGGCGTCGAATCGCACCGTGTGAACTGTCGATGGCAGCACCGTCGCGGGGCATACCGTCGAGGGCGGTCGCCTCGCACATCACGGGACCTTCGAGTGCGGCCGGCGTGCGCGCATGGAGCACCAACTCGGCGAAGCGCGGGATCGCGACGACGCCGAGATCACGGTGCTCACCTGGCATCAGGTCGAGCACACGGATACGGAACTCAGTCTGCAATGCAGGGTCCGCGACGAGCACGTTGTAGTCGCCCGGCACCAGCACGGCAGATCGTGAACTCGCGTCGTGTGGATTCGGCGGCATGGCGATGCGAGCGAGGACGGCGCGCGATCCAGGCGAGATCTGTTCGAGGATCGTGTGCGCCGCCGAGTCGCCACCTCCGAGACGTGCGGTGAGACTCGCGCGAATCGCAGCGTGCACGGGCAACCGGACCTCGAGATCACGTCGCCCCGCACGGAGTGCCCCGACCGACTCGCATCGGACGAAGAGCGCATCTCCGCCGTCCGATGCAAGCAACGCGTAGGACGCGTTCGCATCGAGACCATCGACCTCGAAGCGCCCATCTCGATCGCAGGTGGCGCGTCGAACTTCACCGTCCTGTGGTGCGAGGACGATCCGCGCACCAGCACCGGGTCGACCGTCGGCAGTCAGCACACGCCCCGAGCACGACAGGGACTCTGCAAGCACCGGGTTCCACGGGAGCACACCGTTCGCAACATCCGCATTGCGCACGTCGCGCGCATCGAGATACCCATCGGCCTGCGCTTCGATCGAGAGGCATTCGGGTTGCAAACCGTCGATACGGAAGCACCCATCTCGAGTCGTCCTCGCGCTGCACGACAGATTGGCGAAGCCGTGTGCCGCGACGCGTGCATCCGCGATCGGCTCGCCGCGATCGTTCGTCACGCGGCCCGTCAACGTGATGCCCGGGTCGAGTCGAAACTCACGGCTGACGCTGTCCCGGTCGAACTCCACGAACTCGTAGAAGGGAGCACACGAAGGCGCACGCACGAGCACGCGCTGTCGTCCGCGCGGCAATCCAGCGATCTCGAAGCGACCGGCGGCGTCACTCGTCGCACCCATGGACGGAGCTTGTGCGGCCCCGCCGAGTTCGAAACCGATAGGCCCCCCGACGAGAATGCGCGCACCTGCGACGGGACGATCGAGCGGATCGAGCACGCGTCCGACGAGACGCGTGCAGCTCTTCCCGAGGACGAGCCGAAGTTCTTTGCGCTGTTCGTCGCTGGCACCGGGTTCGACGAGGACGCGTGCGGATGGACCGTGACCGTCGCTGCGTGCGGCGACGAAGCGTCGACCCGGGACGTGCGCGAGGACGAAACGTCCGCGTTCGTCGCTACGGGTGACGACTTGCCCTTCGTAGAGGTCCTTCTTGGATCCCGACAAGTAGATCGAAGCATCTTCGACCGGTTTATCGCGGTCATCGACGACGACACCTTCGATACTCGCGGCGAGCGGCAGCGCGATCGTCACGCGCTTGTCCTCGAGTTCAAGGATGTCCAAGACCGAGTCGGTATCGCGATCGGTTTCGATGCGATAGCGTCCCGCTTCGACGGGCTCGAAGACGACTCTGCCATCGGCATCGCTGCACGCACGAAGCTCGGTCAAGAAGGGATCCGTGCCCGCGAGGCGCACGGCACGTACGCCGACGGTCGGAGCGGGATCCTCGCCCCATCGAAGATCGACGACGAGTCGTGCTCGTGTCCTGGCCGCGGCCGGGGCACTCGTAACCAGGCGCGCCGAGCTTTCTTCGGATTCGATCGTGTCCGTATCGCGAGACGCGAGCGCGTTCGCGTGCGCCGGTTGGGATTGCGACGTCCCCTCACCGACCGAGGACGGATGCGCGTCCTCGGGCCACCAGAGGAAACACGCACCGATTGCGAGCAGCAGGGCGACGGCAACGATCACTTTCTTCATGACCCACACTCCCGGTGTCGTCCATGAGGGGCGGATAGCAGCATTGCGAACGGACGACGATGGCTCGTGCATACGGAGCTCGAGCATGGCCGAATCGCGCACGGAAGCTTCGAGCACGCAGTCACGCACGGCCTGCAAACCTCGCGGCGCTGCACTCGATGCGCTGGCCAACAGCGCTGCGAGACTCGCGGGAAGCATGCGCCGCAAGAGGTCGAGGCCGCGCACGATTTGCGTGCGAACACTACCTGCCGGACGACCGAGAGCGTGCGCGATGTCAGCGGCGGCCATGCCGTTCCGAAGTCGCAGTCGCAGGACCGGTCGATACGTCTCCGGCAGGCGCTCGATCGCGTCGTTCGATCGCGAGCAAGTAGGTTACTTGGACGAGATCCTCGGCCTCGACCGGCGACGCACTCAGGTGAATCGCAACGCGCAACAGCTCCGCCGCCGTCGCGTCATAGACGATCGCGAGATCGCCCGCGCTGCCGCTTCGGAGATATCGTGCCCAAGCCGTGTTCTCGTTGGGTGCTGGCATCGAGGCTTACTTCGCACGAGCGAGCCTCCATGCTACGAAAATCCGGAACAAACTCGCCCCATCGACGAGCCCGTTCCCTGGCACATTTGGCGCAAGACGGTACGGCGAAATGTCCCTGGGTCATTTCACGCGCGAAAGTAGCGCGAAACGACCCTGGCACGTTTCACGCGCCGGGCGAGCGCGACAGTTCGCGTGCAACGCGGCGCGACAACCACGCGAGCAGGCAGACAAGGAGCAACGCGAAGAGGACGAACACGGGGAATCCGCCGACCTCGAAAGCGCGCTCGTGGGCGCGCACCAGTTGCTCTCGAGCCGCGCCGCGAGTTCGCAGACTCGCGATGCGTAGACCTTCACGCAGAGCTGCAATCGACAGAACCACGACGAGCCACGATGGGACCAAGAGCGCGGGACGGATCCGAGAACGGAATCGGACGAGACTCCACCCGGCTGCTGCTGTCGCGAGACCGGCTGCGAGCGCGATCGACCATGCCAGGTTGCCGCCGCTCCAAGCTGCGAGCCGACTCGGAGGCATCGTCCCGAAGAGCCACGCTGCCGAAACGAGCATGCCCGCGATGCCGATCCACGCAACGCCCGCGCAGCGCTTCGCCTCGCTCGTCAAGAGCAACACTGCGAGTGCCACGGTCGGCAAGGACGTGCTCGCGAAGAACAGGAAGCGCGGGAGCACTTCGGCGCCCGAGTACCGCATGCGCGATGCGGCGTACATCGACGCCCAGACGTCGCGATCCTGCGCGAGCACGTGCTGCTCGCTCCACGAGTAGCCGGTAAGCGTGAAGGCCAGCAGCGTGAGGATCGGAAGGAGCACGCGCCACGAGCGGTGCGCCATGTTCCCGAGCTTCTTCTGCAGATAGAGTAGGTAGAATCCGACAATCAGCGCCGGCAGGATCGCCATGAAGCGATGACTGCCGAGCAGACCCGCCGTGTAGAAGCCCTGCTTGTCGACGATCTGCAAGAACAGCAACGGCGCCACGCCGAGCGTGATCGCGATCCCGAGCGCGAACGGCAACCAGTTGCGAAGCGTCTGCGCAACGCTGTCGTGAGGCGCGTTCTTGATGCCGAGGATCGCGAGCCACGCCGTTCCGCCGAGCACGATCTGCGCGAAGACGAGGTGCATCGTGAAGGTCAGAGCGAGCAACGCTCCGTAGAACGCCGACGCGAAGGGCAAGCCGAACGGGAACGGAAGGTCCATCAGCGTCCACCGCCTTGTTTCGGAGTCGATTGGTCGGCCAGACTCCGGGGCGCAGTCGTCGCCTCGACGAGCCAGCGATGATTCTTGTCGAGATCCTCGCGTGTCGTCGTGTCCGTCCATTCGCCCGGCTCACCACTGCGGCGCCACAGAAGAAACTGCACGAGCGCCTCGAGTTCGGTTGCATTGCCGGCAAACGGCGGCATGAACGACTTGGTGTGCTGCAAACTGGCGAGGTTCATGCGCATCTGATCCGGTCGCCACGTCTCCACCAGATGATCGACACCGTTGGCCCCGTTCAGCGTGTGACACACCGAGCACTGCAACCGAAACACACGATGCCCCGTCTGTAGCGACGCCGTCGGCGCAGGCTCGCGCAACGGCCAAGGATCATCACGGACCGAACCGAGCACGCGAAAGCGCTCGACATCGTCCTGCGTGAGCGAGTTGGCGTAGAGAAGGTCGCGAATCGTGTAGGGCTTGCGCACACCTTCGCGCACGAGTTCACCTGCACCGCTCGCGCCGAACGCGAGACCGAGGAGCAGCATCGCGGTCGCGAAGCTGACGTTGAGTCTCTTCCACAAGACACCGAAGACGACATAGAGTCCGAGCAGGCTCGATGCCGCGACCGCGATGCCGAATGCCATCGTCATCAACGCACTGCCGCCGGTGATCCACGCGCGGCTGTCCTCGGGAAGAACGGACACGTACCAGATCCCGACGAGCGGCATGACGGTCATCGGCACGAGAACGAGCGAACACGTGCGAGCGAGGTGACCGCGCTCTTCGCGCGTGATGCCCTGCATCGCCTGCACGACGGCGAGCGCTGCCAGGCCGCCGAGGGTCAGCGAGACGAAACTTCGATAGACGAGCGACGGCCAGAACGACGGATTGAAGAATCCGCGCCACACGCTGCCAACTCCGTGCTCGCCGCCCGGCGTGAGTTGCCAGGACAGAATGCCGTTGATCCAAAAGAGGCTGCCCCAGGCCGCGAGCGAGTAGACGAGTAGCAGCAAGAAACGCGTGCTGTCCGTGAGGCGGCTTGCATAGCGATAGAACGTGTATCCAGCGATGACTTCGGCGAGGAAGAAGAGCCACTCCGTCGCCCAGATCCAGTGGAACTCATCGACCATCATCCCGATCGTGCGCGCGCTGACCTGGATCGACGTGAGCCACATTCCGACCCCGGTCAGCGCACCCACAACGAAGCTGATCAACACGAGCACACGGAAGTAGCTGTCGAGGAAGCGACGTGCGAGTGCGTCACCGCGCTTCCAAGAGCGCCACTGCAGGAGGCATAGCAGCCATCCGCCACCGATCGCGAACTGCGCGACGAAGACGTGGAAGACCCCGATCCCACCGATGACCATTCCCTTCATCGCCGGGCCGAAATCCAAAACGGGATAGTAGGGAAAGTCCTGCACGTGCCGTTCCTGGAGTTGCTCCTTTGTCAGCGCTGGGGGCGCGCGCGACAAGGGGCATGGTGTCGCGTGACGATGCTACGATTTGCTGGTTCGCGTTCTTCCACCCCACGGAACACCGCCATGAAGACTCTCGCGATGATCGCCCTCGGCGCTACCTGCCTCGTCACCGGTCGGCTGACCTACTCCGCGGTCCAGACGCAGGTGTTTCCAGGTTCCGCGCTGAAGGTGACGCCCGACCCGTCGAACATCTGGAGCTTCCACGACACCGTGTCGCCCCAGAACGGCAAAGCCGTCGTTCCCGTGATCGTCGACTTCGACAAGAACGGCAAGTCCGACACCGAACTCGCGGGTGCGCGCCTACTCGTCACGGATGTCGAACTGGTCGTCAGCCTCGGTCAAGGTATCTTGAAGCTCAATGACTCCACCGGAACCCGTTGGGAGTTGCACACGGCCTTGAACCAGCGCGCGGTCGACAAGAGCTTCGCGTCGCCACTCGCGATCCCGTTCGGATCGAAGCTCGAACTCGAGGTGCTCACGGACGCGCCGCTCGTGAGCGTCCACGTGATCGGACGACTGGTGACGCTGTAGCGCGGGAGCGCGGCCCGCCCGATCGCGAGACACAGGATCGTACGTGCGTCGTCCTGACTGCTCATCACCCTCGGGACTCCTCCCGGGTTGGCAAGTTCCGTTCGATCCTGTCGCGGTTCTCGAAGACGTATCGGCTCGCGAGATAGTAGGCCTCGGGCGTCAGAACGAAGAATTTCGTGAGCTCTTCGGAGGGAAAGAGCTGCTTCGAAACGGCACGCGCGCGCGCTTCAACGGCGTCGTAAGAGCCGTCTGTCAGATCAACTCCCACGATTCGATCGACATCACGAATCAGTGCAGCGACCTCATAGGCTCCTATCGCCTCGAAGGCTTCGAGCCGATAGTCGAAGCGCATCCAATAGGCGCCGTTCCCATAAATGTTGTAGAGGCCACCATTGCTCACGCTGCCGAGAATCTCGAACGCGACCAGAGCCATTGCTTGTTCACGGCAGAACGGCACGTCATCAAGACACTGCGGCCTGTCCGCGCCCGCGGCGAGCCAAGGTATCCCGCGCGTCATCGCGTAGAGGCGCTCTTCCCAATCCTCGAGTCCCAAGCCGGCGAGCCGTGCCTCCATCGCCTCGTGACGAACCGACGGCGACCCTGCCGCAAGCCCCAAAGCGACCAACTCGGAATACTGGCTACTACCCCCGTGACGGAGGAGCCTCCAAGCTCCTCGCAAGTTGTTTATGCCACCTGACTCGAGCACGAGCGTCTCGCGCAACGCATCGGCGAGTCCGCTTAGTGCCAAAGTAGGCACGCTGCGCACTACAGGCCAGCTGTACGCACTCACGATCTCGTCGCGCTGATCAGGTCGAGTGGGAAGCTCGCCATGCGGGAAGCACTCGCGTTCTGTGCTCGCCGGATCCAGAGCAAGCATGGCACTCAACAGCTGACCGGAGTCATCGGCTGAGTTCGAACGGTATGCGCGCAAACATGCGGCAAAGACTTGGCAAGTCGTGGCGTGGTCGCGCTGGAATCGCTTGGCGTCCGATAGGATCGAGCACGACACAACTTTCTCAGCATACGTGCCAGACTCGATAGCGGCACAGAGGAACCGCAGGTCATCAGACGTCGACGCGAACTCCAACACGTAGCCAACCGCTGCGCTGTAGAACCGATCACGGACCTCGCGGGTTCGGAAACAATCCACTCTTGCAAAGAAATCGCGGACGAGCGGCATAGCAGCGTCACAACCTGAGTCGCGGAGTTCCCACAGCAAAAACTCGAAGCCCGATTCTTCGGATAGCGTCGGTTTCACGATGCCGAGCCCGATGGCACGAACGAGAGCCGTTGTCGCCGCAGGCCTCGCACCCCTCACGCGCTCACGGGCCTCCGCGATAGAATCCGAATCCCCGTCTTGCAGTGCCTGCGCGACAATCGCTTCCCAGTCGTCAGTCATCTACTGAACCCGCGCATGCAGCGCCAATCGCCCTCAACGGTATTGCGCCACGGCACTTGCAGCAAGTGCCGTTCGGGCCGGCGCAACGCGCTGTGAAAGGAACCGCAGCGCACTTCTCCTCATCGATCCTGCGGACCTGTTGTGTGCGGGTCGAGATCTCCTAGGCCAACCGGGTTGATACGGACGATCCCTAGGCTCCCGCGAGCCGCCAAATGGGCCAGCACGGGATTGCTTGATCGAGTTGGGTTCCTTGGACGCTACCGGAGTCTCCCGATGAGCACTCATGGGTTGACACGTATCTTGCGCGCGGTGATGCTTCGTCCCGCCTCGCTTCTCACCGCCGCTGGAGGGATTCGTATGGTCTCTCGCCTCTGTGTGCCGCTAGCGCTGCCCTGTCTCGCCGTCGCTTGTCAGTCGTCGCCTGCGTGGTCCGTGCGCGATGCTGCGCCAGACGATTTGAAGGTGAAGCCCTGGGAACTCTCGGACGCGCCACCGGCTGGGGAACTCATGGTCGTGCGCTGCGAGTACGACCTCGACGTCGCCGGCGAACGGCAGGGCGCTACACGCGAACTGTTCGTGTCGACGGCGGGCGCACGCCACGCCGAGCCTGTCGTCTACGTGCCGGCGCTACCGTCGCCGGTCGCTCCCTCCGGGACGTGGACACTCGTGGGCTGCGGCGACTCGCGTAGCCAGGCGGGCTACCTCTCCGGCAGCAAGTGGCACACGCACGAACTCGCATTGGGCTTTGCCGTCGGCGATGGTGCGGAGTCGACGATCCGCTACGTCGTGCAGCGCGAGTCCCTCGCATCCGCACGCGCTCGTGTTCCGGCGCTACGCGCGCTGCCCGACGCAGGCGTTTGGAAGTTCCTCGCGGTACCGGAGCGCTTCGTAGCGCGGCGTTAGCGCGTCCGTCGCCTAGTGTGGTGTCTCGGACAATCGGTCTCGGTAAGTTCACATACGGGACTCATAGCCAAGTCTTCTCACGCTCTTGGTCACGTCCACCGTCGTGAAACCGTCGCGCCTTGACACATCGCGCACGGTTGATGATCCTGAGGATTGCCCATCGCGTCGACGACTTCCCATCGAACGACCATCAACGGCGCGCTGACACCCGACCCGAGGAAGTCCTCATGAAACTCTCGAACGGACCACGAGCCATCGCACTCGCCAGATTGGCTACGACCCTGCTTCTGTGTGCCGGACTCCACGCGCAGAAATCGCTCGTCGTCGATGCCACGAACGGTCCCTACCGCACCATTCAGGCCGCAGTCAACGCATCCGCTGCAGGTGACCGCGTTCTGATCAAAGCCGGCTTCTACGAGTCGTTCCAAGTCGCAGGCAAGGGCATCTCGATTGTCGCCGACGCGGGGACCGTCATCCGCTTCGGCCTCACCACGACATCGATGCAGCCGATCCGAATCGAGAACGTGCCGAGCGGGCAATCCTGTTCGATCAGCGGCTTGTCGATCGACTATTGGTTCGCGTTCTCGGCACCCTATCCGTTTTTCGAGGCGAAATCCTGTAAGGGGACCGTGCTCCTCGATGGCTACACGATGCCAGCCAAGCCGTCCGGCCTGAGCTGGGGCAGCATGCACGCCATCGATGTCACGGACTGCGCCGCCGTCTCCCTGCGCGGCGTGTCGACCTATACTCCCGTGGTGCTACGTCGATCGCCGACGACGATCACGGACAGCCATCTTCGGTCTACTGCCGTGTGGTCGGGCGCCTTGACCGCCGAGCACTGCGAGGTGCAAGTGGCGGATTCCGTGATCGAGGGAGCCCAGCTCTATCACGGGACTTCCGCGCACGCGATCAAAGCCAGTGGCGCCGTGATCACGTTGTGCAAGGGCGCGAAAGTCATCCCCCTAGGTTCGACGTCCTATCCGATGGTGGTCACGTCCGCACCTTCGACCCTGACGGCGGACAGTACGGTCGGCACCATCGTGACCACTGCAGGTTGGACTGTCGTGACGAAGAACATCTTCACGCTCTCCGTCGCCCCATCGCGCCTCGGCAGCAAGAGCGCGATCGACGTTCAAGGCACGGGCGGAGCCTTTGCACCCGTGTTTCTCTCGGCTCCCGCAAGCCCGCAGTCGTTTCTGGGAATCGCCGGTTCGGCGTGGATCCTCGCACCCGCGATCTTCCTCGGTGCGCCCATACTCGGCACGACGACAGGCCGAGCAACGTTGACCTTGCTCCACTCGAACGACAGTCGCTATCGCGGTGTGCAGCTCGCATACCAAGCGATCGAGGTCACGAACACCGGATTCGCGTTGAGCAATCCGGTGTTGCATGTGTTTCAGTGAATGGAAGCACCGCCCACGCGGTCATTGACGACGCGCCGTTCGTGCCGTGAGGCGACCGGATCGCTGAGCTGTCAGTTGCCGAGCGCGAAACGTCCCTGGCACGAAACGCGCGCGGAAGTAGCGTGAATCGTCCCTGGCACGAAACACGCGCGAAAGTAGCGCGAAACGTCCCTGGCACGAATCACGCGCGAAAGTAGCGCGAATCGTCCCTGGCACGAATCACGCGCGAAAGTAGCGTGAATCGTCCCTGGCACCTTTCGCGCGCTGCTTGCCGCGAGATTCAGTCGTTCTTGTTCTGCTGCTTGTCGCTCGCTTCGTCGCCATGGCCTTCGCTCGCCGTGCGACCGAGCAGGCGGTCGACGGTCTTCACGATCTTGGCGTGGTTCGCTTCGCCGCTTCCGACGGCGCTGTCCACGACCTTGCCCTGCTGGTCGATCACGAAGATCGTGGGAATGCCGCGGACGGAGTAGTTCTGACCTGCGGCCGCGTCGCTGATGACGATCGGGTAGTTGAGTTCGAAGCGATTGGCGAACGCGTGATTGATCTCGATCTCGGTCTTCTCGTCGATATCGCGGACCAGCTTGCCGCCGTGCGGCAACGCCGAGTCAGGATCGGAGAAGTCGCTGCCATAACCGTAGAAGCGCGTCACGCCGAGTACTTGAAGGTCGTTTCCGTACTTCTTCTGCATCTCGACGAGACCGGGGATGACCACGCGGCACGGTCCGCACCAGGTGGCCCAGAAGTCGACGAGCACGACCTTGCCGCGGAATTGCGACAACGAGAACGAGTCACCCTCCTCGCCCACCTTGGCACCGAGGACGTGCAGACCCGCGATCTCCGGGGCCGGATTGCCGTACAGCTCTTCGCGCTTGATGTCGCTCGCGAGTCCAGCGGCGAGGGACTTGTGCATGCGCTGCGAGTTCGCGGAGAGCTGAGAAGCGTCGACCTGATCGAAGATCTTCTTCGCGGCTGCAGCGCTAGAGCTGTTCTTGCAGAGGTTGGCAGCCATCAAGAGCGCTTCGTTACGCTCCTCGCCGGAGTCCGTCGCCTTCGCGTGTGCGAGGTAGCTCTTCATCGCGGCTTCGTTTTCTCCAGCCGTGCTCTGGAGTTGAGCGCGATAGCGAGCCGCGCCGGCCTGCTCGAGGAGGTCGGCATGCTTGACGAGAGCCTCCTTCGCTGCCGCCACTTGCGCAGCGCGAGCCTTCTCGAAGGCCATCGCGTACGCTTCGCGTTCTTCCTTCGTCGCGTCGCGCCCGGGGCGCTTCACCTTCGACAGTGCGTCGGTGAACACGGATTGGACTTCGGCGAAGACCTTCGCCGCGGGGCTGTCGTCCTGGGCAGCGGTCTTTGCCTCGGCCCCTTTCGCTCGAACCTCGATGGATTGCGACGTTGCGACGGATGCCAGAAGGGCGCACGTCAGGGCGGGGATTACGAATCGATGTTGCATCTTGGACTCTCTGTTTGCGGTTGGTTCCAACGTGTCCGAGCGACTCCTGGAGAGCGAGGCGCGAAGGCAGCGTCGGAAGAGGGGAAGTGGTCAGCGGAAGGGCGACTCGAGCGCGTCATGCGCCCCGAGTCTTGCTGTGCGTCGACGACGCATCTACGTCAGCAGCGTGTGGAAGAACTCGGACCAGAGTCTGGACGAGTTCCATGGCGAAGTTCACCGTTCTCGAGATTGCACTTGCGATGAAGTCAGGAGCAGTCGTTCCAACGTGCACGCTCATGACGTCTGCATCGCGTCGAGGAGCGCGCAACGGGTTGCTTCGCGGATGGATCGCAGCGTCACTGCACCGAAGTGCCCGAGGCGTGCGGGGACCAGCCCAGGATGCTCTACCGCGCTTGCATCTACTCGTTCACAGCACAGTCGGGCATGCAGGGATCCGCGAACTCGCGGTGTCAGACGGCATCGAGGCGCGGCCCGGGCGAGGCACCGCGACGGTCACGCCGTCACGCAGTGCAGCGGACTCAAGTGAAGCCAGAAGTCCCGTGGCATTTGTCCTGGGCACGATTCCGTCGAGCGCACGCTGCGAAGGTTGCAGCAGCACAAGGGCGGTCGGCAGGGACTTGCCATGTCGGCTTCACGATTGGTGAACATACGAACGGTACCGAGACCTCGTGCAGCTCATTTTCGAGATTTCACGCGCCGACGGGCCGGCTCATCGACCTGCGTGATCGTTCGGCGGACACCGTCATCGAGGAGTCCATTCACTACGACGGCAGCGTCCACACACGAGCCGTGCCTGAATCCGTCGCACGCGCTACCTATTCGCACTCGCGACTCCGTCGTCGTTCGCAGGCATCGCACCAGTGTCCCCGTCAGGCGTTCGTTGCATTCGTCGGGGCGGATCGACACCACGCGCTGCATTGCCCTGCCATTGGCAAATCGCCTGATCTGCCTGCACCGGCGCGCCTTGCCATCGGCACAGCCGATCGGTGTTCAAGTGCGACTTCGCGACTCAGAACACTAGAACGAAATCCCGAACCCCACGGACCATCCCGTGACGTTCTCGCCGACGAACACGGCTCCACTCAACGAAACCCTGCTCGCGAACGGCAGCGCTTCACGGACACCCCACTCGAGGGCTCCGCCGACCTGCAGGAAGTCTTCTGTTCCGTACAAGTCGCCCTCCAAGAACCGCCGGTAGCCGAGCGTACCTCGCCAATCGAGTTCCCTGTCGAAGAGCTGCAAACCGGTCGTCCCCGTGACGTCGCCACGGAGCGTGATCATTTGTGCTCGCGACGTGAAGTCCTGTGCTGCGTCATCGTCGCGCAGCGTGCCCACCCACCTTAGGTCGTAGCGGGCGATCACTCGAACTTCGTGATGTTCTCCGAGAGGGTGGGTCCAGTCGATTCGGCCAGCCCCACCGGCACTCCACAGCCAAGCATCCCAGTTGAAGGCAATTCCATCGGCGAGTGCGGCCGTGAAGGTCGCGCCCGGACCGCCGTAGTCGGTGTCGTTCTCGATGTGCGCGATGCCGACGTCGAGGATCGGCGTCAGGGTGAACTCATCGCTGAGCGCGAACCGTAGTCCACCCCCCGCGAGCGCACTGTACGTCGTCCAGTCGGTGTCGACCGAGGTCGCGAGCGCAGGGAGCAGCCCGCTGTAAATGTCACCGACGTACTGCCGGGCGCGCGCGAACCCGAGCGCGCCTTCGAGGTAGAGTTCTGGAGCGCCATCACCAAAGGCCTTCATGCTCTTCTGCATGGGAAGGCCAAACGTCCACAAATCGGTGTCGTATTCGTCATCGAACTCGAATCGAGCTCCACTCAGTTCGAGTTCGTCCGACACGATCACGAGCGTGTTGAGCGATTTTGCGAAGTGGGCCGTGCGGAGTCCCTTGCGCAGCTCGTTCCGCAGCTCGTCGATTCCCTGAGCTGCACATGTCGCGGTGAGCGCGAAGAAGAGCCCAGCGAGACGGGGTGCAAGCGCAGCTCGGAAGACACGAGCCAATGTGATCGCGGATACGTGCATGATCCTCTCCCCCGATGAGGCCGCGCCCGAGGTTCAGATTCGAAGCCGTTCGGGCGAACTCGACGCTACTTGGCTACTTGTACTTCAAGAGCTTGGCCTTGATGACCTTGTCCTTGATCTCGTTGGTCGTCGCGCTCGAACTCCAACCACCGCTGCCGTGCTTCTTCAGGTTCCCGTCCTTGTCGACGGTGTAGCGCACTTCGTCCGACTGACCGCTTGACGAGGTCGTCGAGCCAACTGTGACCTCGGAGAGGTCGTAGAAGAGAATCGCATCCGCTCCCTTGGCCATGGCGTCCTGGACCATCTTCTGCTCGATCTGCTCGTAGGAGTTGTACTGCGTCGCCTCTCCCTTGAGTTCTCCCATCGTCTCGTGCTTGCGTTCGACGTCGGTGGTGTCGAAGAAGACGTCCACGTGCGACGTTGGCGCGTAGGACTTGCCGGCATAGTCCGTGGAAACACAGGAGACCCCAGCAAACAAGAGCAGGGTCGTGAGCACTGGCCTTTGCATCTTCGCGTCCTCGAACTGCGTGTGGCGCGATTCTAGCCGCGCGTTGAAGGACTCGACTACACGGCGATTGCCCGAATTCCTCGATCCGGTGGGTTCCGGAAATGCGAGCGAAGCATCGAGTAGGGACGGCACTTGGAGTGGAATGATAGATAGTGTCCGGCCTGCGTGGAATCCATCTGCACGACCCGCTGTTGTACCGTGCGGAGTTGCAAGAGCCAGGTCGAGAGCATGCCATCGTTGACGATAGGCTGCACGGTTCGACGGGGTCCTCGTGGCGCAGTGCAGCGAGTATCTTGTCGGGCATGAAGCCCATCCCGCTATCGGCCTTTGCGCTCGCTTTCAGTGCGCTCACCGCAGTCACTCTCGGCGCGCAGCATGTCTTCGTCGTGGATGCGAACGGAGGGGGATCCCACACGACCGTGCAAGCGGCGGTGGATGCCGCCGTGGACGGTGATTGGATCTTGATCCGCTCCGGCACCTACAACGAACGAGTACAAATCGAAGGAAAATCGCTTTGGCTGCACGGCACGAACCCACCGCCGCGCCTGTCCTGGCTTTTATGGACGAAGCATCCAGACGGCAAGACTTCGAGGATCTCCAACATGACACTTGGAGCACCTTACTTCGTCCCTTTATTAGCCGTGAGCGGAAGCGGCAGCATCCTGGCAGATAAAGTCCAGTTCAGGATTCCAGGCACGTCCTTCGATTTGACTGGCAGCGTCTCGCTACG
>JACKHW010000016.1 GCA_020638795.1 Planctomycetota bacterium
TCGAGTCGATCACGGATCGATTCGGGTTCGGCGGCGGTGACCGATCGCTCTGCGGGCATTCGTGCTCCGCACGAGGTCGTCGATACGAGTATCGCGACCGCGATCATCGAGGCTACGAGGCCACTCGCTGCGATGCCGAAGCTCGTGACGCGTGGTCGTGCGGTTTCGGTCGTACTCCGTTCGGACTCCATGCGCTGGACCAAGGAGTGAATCCTCGCGATGGAGTCGGCGCCGGGATGCTCGTTGGAGGATTCGGCGTAACGCTGTCGATATGCGCCCTCGAGAGCCGTCGCGATCTCGGGTGCGAAGTCGGATGACAATCCGGCAGCGCGGAGTGCCCTGCGGCGATCGTCCGTGCTCGAAGCGACGAGTGAGGGATGCACGCGCCGCAGGTACTCTCGGAAGAGCCAATCGATACGCTCGTCGTCGCGTTCGAGGAGAAGTCGTCTCGCGACTGCGGTAGCCGTGGCTGCCTTCCGTCGGCGCGATCGAGCCGCGATCACGATCAGGAACGATGTCGCCGCGAGGAGCCATGGAGAGAAGAGGACCGCGACCACGGCCGTTGGTGCGGCATGGCGCGCAGGATCATCCGCGTGGAGTCCTGCCTCGATGTCGACCACTTGCAGTGACGGCACGAACGGCGCCTTCGACGTCGCAGCCTCGGGAGAAGCATCGGAATCCGGGCCAGGCATGGTGGCCGCGTTCGTTGGCTGCGAGACGTCGTTTGCGTCGGCGGTCGCTTCCGCGTCGAACGGCGCTGCGCGGGTACGGTGGACGACATACGTGCCGCTTTCGGGGTCGAACCACGAGCACTCGACCGATGGAACGACGACACCCCTGGATTCCCCCGTTGGTTGCGCGGAGGGTGTCGCGATCAACTCGAAGTACGCCGTGTAGTGCGAGGCGTCGCGATCTTCGCGCCGTCCGCGAACGTGCAAGGAGCCGCCACTCGGGATGGCCGGCGCGTTCCAGGCCGCGAAATTGCCAGTGCCGGTCGCCTCGAAGACCCACTCTCGCGCGCCATCAGCCGCGGGGTCCGAAAGCCGTGTCTGGATCTCGAACCGACCGACAGCGCCGGTGAACGACGACGGCTTGCCGTCTTCGGGCAAGTCGCGCACGAGGATCGTACGCGCACGCGCGGGCACGGTCGCGAGCCGTCGATCCGTGGGACGCCGATCACCCACGAAGTCTTCTTCGAACGAAGGTGACCAATAGTAGTGGAGTTGAGATGCGCCGAGCTCGAGCCGGCCGGATCTCGTCGCGATGTAGCGGACGTGCGCGTGAAGCGCACGCATGCCCGTCTGCTGCGAACCCGTGGAGACGGATGCAAAGACCCTCGAGCCCGCGATGGCGATGCTCGATCGATCGCGCGCGGGTGCAGCGTCCGCTTCGTCGATCCGACTCGCGCCATCGAGCGATGCGAAGAACGGCGTGTCGATCCGTATCGGAACATCGAGTTGTTGCCGCGAGAACGACACCGCGAAGCGTTCGAAGAAGTCGGCGTCGTAGCGGACGACCCATTCGATCTCGAAGACTTCGCCGAGCCATACGTCGTTCGGTGCCACGATTTCGAGCGTCGCCATCGCGTTGCCGTCTTGGGCGGCGCCGCGCGTGGCGCTCCCGAGCAGACAGACGAGGAGCGAAATGCATGTCGCTGTGCGTGCGAAGAACGTGACCATGATCAACGAATCACCAATCTCGCTCGACTCCGCGTTGCTTCGACGTGCGCTGCGCCGTTCGGATTTCGCGCTTCTGAGCTTCGTTGTCTTCGATCTTCTGCAGAAGCGCGGCCAGCGCTCGCGCGTCGAGGCGTTGTTTTCCCAACATGCCGGCTTCGCGCTCTTCCGTCTCCGTCGGTCCTTTGCGCTTGCGCTGCTCCTGTTCTTTCTTGGTCTTGCGTGCGGCTTCGGCTTCGTCGCGCTTGAACTCGAGGATGGCGAGCTTGGCGTTGGCTCTCGCGAGATTGCGACGCGCCGCAGGCCAATCGTCTCGACTCGTCGTCGCGTCCGACCAAGCCTCCTTGGCACGACGCACCTGTTCGATCGCGAGATCGAGAGCGGTGGGGTCCGCTTCGATCAAGGTTGCTTCGGCCTCGGATCTTTCGCCCGAACGAAACGCGGCGTTGCCGAGCAGGAAGTCACGGAGACCGAACCAATCGCGTCCGCCTCGCGCCGCCATCGTCTCGGCAGCCGTCACGACGAGAGTCAGGTCACCGAGTTCGAGAGCCGCGAGTGCCTGCACGTAGAACGCTTCTGGCTTCGTGCGAATGCCCGATTCGGATTCGACTTCGCGTGCGAGCCCGAGTGCGGTCTTCGGATCACCTGCCGCGAGGCTCGCGGTCGCTTGCACGAGGAGATCGCCGGACTTCGTCAGCGCCCAGGTGCCAGCGAGCGCGGCAGCGCCGAACGAAAACCACAGGATCCAAAGCAGCCATCCCGACCAGCGGTATCGGGCCTTCGTCGGCGGATCAGCGAAGTCTCCAGCGTGCGGCATCATCTCCAGTCGGAGAGGATAGCCGCCTGCGCAGCGTTCAGCTCTTCGCCTTGACGGTGTCTTTGGATTCTGCCGACTCGTCCGAGGCGGACTTCCCGTCGGTGCGGGTCGCAGGATCGCCGTTCGCGCCCGCAGTCTTGTTCTTCGCGTTCGTCTGCTTGTCGTTCGTATCCGTCGAGGCCGCTTTGTCGCTACTCGATGCCGTGGACGGTGTCTTGGCGGCCGTCTTCGATGACGGCGTGCCTGCTGCCGTCGACGGGCCCTTCGATCCTTGCGTCTGTTGCGCTTGCGCCTTCGCGTGGAGCGCGGCCTGCTGCTCGAGGCTCTTCGCGGCAGTCTGAGCCAGCGCTTGTTGCCAGGCGTTCCACTCCTGCAGGACCGTGGCTGCGCGGTGGCTCGCGCTGCCGGCTTCGTCGAACTCCTTGGCGCTGTCGAGGAGGAGACGATTGACGTCGAGGTCGACCGTGTGCGCGAGTTCGATCTGCATCCCTTCGGAGAAGCGGAAGATCGCGTTGTCGGTCTGCACGAGCCGCAGGAACAGCTGCCTCACCTGGTGCGTGAGCGCGTCGTGAAGCTCGTCGGCGCTGATCATACCGCCGTCGAGCAGGTCTTCACCCGACACCGATTCGCCCTGACAACGTGACAAGAACCGTTCGAGCTGGCGCCGAGTCAGGTACCCGAGGCCGACGAGGATCTCGCCGAGGCGCAGACCTTCCGGGGTGTGATCGCTCGTCGCGTGCACGAGCTTGCCATCGATGAGCTGCACGATGAAATTCTCGAGCGGACTGTCGACCCACAGCACACCGGTCTTGTTGCCGAAGGCCAGGAAGCCGAGCAACTCGGCGAGTCCGACTGTCCAGGAGTTCCCGAACAGGCCCTGCTTGGCGACATCGAAGCTCGGCGGTACCGCGAGCTTCGGTTCGCTCGTCTTGTTGTCGGGCGTCGTCTCGCGTGCGAACAGCCGCCGCAAGAAGCCTTGCCGATCGCTGTCGCGATTCGAGTCTTCCTTCCCCTCGCCGATGACGCGAAGGATCAGCTCGACCTGCTGCAGTCCACCCTCGAGATTGTGCGCGAGGAAGGCTGCGTTCGCAGGGTCGATGTTCGGCAGCGCGCGTTCGGCGCCTTGGCAGAGCTTCGCGCACTTCTCCACGAGGGAAGCGAGAAGCTCGAGATCGGTCTCGGGAGTCGCGTTCATGCGAGTGATTGGCTTTGGAGTTCTTCGAGCAACGGCGCCCGAATCGGACGCCGTCAATACATCGACCTGATGGAGCGGGGAGCTTGAGGGCGACCTGGCCCTGGCCCTGGATGGGGCTTCGACGCCAGGTCTTCGGCGGTCTTCGTTGTCAGGGACGCGAGCCCCGTGCTCCGATGCACTGGGCAAGGATCGTCGCGAGAAGAGCGAGGATCAGCAGCGGCGTGTCGATCGGGGCTTCTCGCGAGGCGAAGCTCGAGGTCGCCGTGGACGCGTCAACCGAACTTTCCATGGCGTGGCTGCCGTCCCGCGCGTGAGCGAGCAGGGATTCATCGTACAGATTCACGACGGTCCGCGGGTCGTCCCGCGCGGCGAGGAACGAGCCACCCGAGCGAGCACACAGTGCCGAGAGACTCGTGGTATCGAGGGCAGAGACGACGTCGTCTCCGTTCTCGTCGCGCACGAATCGCTCGCCGGTCGTGGACGCGACCGGGATCTTGCTCCCGAGAGGTGACCCGAGGCCGATCGCGAAGATCGGCAGTCCACGACTCTTGCACGTCTCCGCGACGCCCAGCGCAGAGCCCGTCAAATCCTCTCCGTCGGTCAACAGCACGATCGCGCCGCCGCGAGTCCGATCCTCTTCGAGAGCGGTCAATGCGACGGAGAGTGCCGACGAGAGATCGGTGCCACCGTGTTCGATGCTCAGTTCGTCGATCCGACTCGCGATCGCCGCGAACGAATCCGTATCCTCGGTCAGTGGAACGACGAGTCGCGCTTCGCCGGCGAATGCGACGAGCGCGAGCCGGTCTCCTCGCGCCCGCGATGCGAGACTCCGAATCACGGCGTGCGCGAATCCGAGTCGGTCCGGCTCGAGATCGCGTGCGCGCATCGATCGGGACACGTCGAGGCAGACCGCGATGTCGAGACGCGGTGCATCCTCAGCCGAAGCCGAGCGACCGTGGCGGGGTCCCGCAAGGGCGATCGTGGCAGCGCCGAACGCCACAGCGTGCAATAACGCGGCAGAACGTCGCTCGGAGGGAGAAGGTTTCGAAACGAGATCATGTGCGCGTGGACCGATCACGGCCACCAGGCGCGCTTGCTGCCGCCGTTCGACGTGGATCAACCAAACAAAGAGCGCAAAGCTCGCCACGAGCAACGCCAACCAGAGCGGCGCGTCGAGGCTCACCGCGATCAAAGGCGCGCACGCGCTCACGGTAGCGTCCTCCAGAGCGTCGTGCGTGTCGCGTGGTAGAGCGCGAGCAGTAAGAGTGCGAGCGCGACGAACGGCCAGTTCCTGTCGACGAGTTCGATGTCGGACGTGCGCGCAATCGACTTCTCCAGTTCGTCGATACGGTCGTACACGCTGTCGATCGCACGATCGTCCTTGGCTTCGAAGAACGCGCCGCCGGTCGTCTCTGCGATCCCACGCAATTGAGTCGTATCGAGAGGCTCGAGAAGGCCCGTCTCGGAGCGCTTGCCGATTCCAGCAGCAATCGAGTAGACACGAATGCCGTACTCGCGACTGAGCTCGGCAGCGAGCAATGGTCCGATCTCGTCCGGGGTCGCAGTCGTGGCGACGTTCTCTTCACCGTCGGTCAGCATCACAATCACCTTCGAGCGTGACGTGCTCGAGCGAAGCGTCTTCGCGGCGAGCGCGAGCGCCGAACCGATGCCTGTGCGGTCCTCGGGACCGTCGGCTTCGACGTGCTGGACTTGTTCGAGCATCTTCGCGAGTGCGCGATGGTCACGGGTCGTCGGACACACGAGATCCGCGAACCGCGCAAAGCGCACGATGCCGATGGCGTCGGCAGGGCGGCCATCGATGAACCTCAGAGCCGAGGTCTTGGCGAGGTCGAGCCGCGTCCGGGTCGGGCTCATGTCGCGCGCCGCCATCGAGGACGAAGCGTCGATGCAGAGGAGTATGTCGATGCCGCGCGTTTCGTCCGTCGTGACGACGCGTTCTCGAGGACGCGCGATCGCGAGGCTCAACGCGAGGATGGCGAGCGTCACGAGCAGTGACGGCACGAACGCGAATCGCGATCGCCAAGATCCCGGAACGCCAGACAGCGCCTTTGTTGCGGAGAAGTCGACGTGCGGCGTGCGCGGATGCTCGCCGTGGAGCGCGAGGTGTCCGTAGATCCATGGAAGGATCGCGAGTGCGGCGAGCCAGAGCCTGGCCGGTTCTGCGAACACGAGCGCGCTCGGATCGAACATCCACGAGATGCTGCCGGAGACGGGCATCGGGTCACCGGTCCGTTCGCTCGGGTGGACCGAGTCGCAGAATCGCCTCATGGATGTCGTGCGCATCGGCGACGAGCGCACGCCAGTCGTCGCGGGGCATCGGCGCGCTCGCGAACTTGATCGCATCGACACGCGCGAGGATCGCCCGGCAGCGGCCGATCAAATCGTGGCTCGCCAAATCCTCGTGCACGCCATCGAACGCCATGTCGATCGGTTCGTGCACTGCGTCGATTCCGAGGTGTCGGTGCACCGCGTCTCGTAGGGTTCGCGACAGGACGGGAGCATCCGTGCGCGAGCGATCGCTCGATCCGTCGCGTTCGAGGTTGGCGTTCAGCCCTTCCAGGATGCGGCGCGCCAGCACGTCGGGGTCTTCGGGGCGCGTGGCTTTCGCGAGGCGTTGCCTTCGCCATAGGACGAAACCGACAGCCCCGATCACGAGGCCGGTTCCGGTCATGACCCATGCGCGCAGATTCGATGTCTGCAGGGTCGGGAGCGAAGGGAGTTCTGCCGGTCCTTCGGAAGCGAGCGGGCGGACGTCGAGCCGCAGTGCCTCGGACGTCGCGAGGAGGACTTCGCCACCGTCCACGGGTTCGGCGCGTAGCGTCACGGGCTCGACGACGAGCGTGCCTTCTTCGGGAAGGTCGACGAGCCATACGGACCAGATCGTCGTTTCGCGAATCGATGTCGCCGTGCGTTCGCGGTCTCGAGACCGAAGCTTCGCGCGTAGCGGAGCGAGCACGGATCCGTCGAACTCCGGTGCCCGATGCGTCGTCGGGTACTCGACCGTGACGGTCAGGGAGAAACGCTTTCCGATCTCGACGGCACCCGTCTCGGTCGCCGAGATCGTGATCGATGCGCGCGCAGGAGTCGTGTACACGGCGTTCATCGTCTCCGCGTGCGTCGACGGGTTCGGGCCCGTGACCTGTAGAAACCGAGCACGGGCAACGCGATCGCATCGAGATTCGGCGACATCGGGACGACGGCGTCGATCACGTCGATGGCGGCGCGGCGGAACGTTTCGTCACAGTGCTCGCGCCATTCGGCGAGGCGCGAGCTCGCTGCACCACGCACGCGTCGATCGAGGCCGTCGACGAGTCGCATCCGTCCAGTCTCCGGATCGCGCAGGCTGAAGAGCCCATGCGGCACGGAGGTCGTTTCCGGTGACGAAATCCGAACGGCCACGAGATCGTGGTGTCGCGCGCATGCAGCCAGCTCGGTCTCGGGACAACTCTCGATGAAGTCGGATACGAGAAGGATCGTCGCGCGTCGATGCAATGCTTTGATCGCGTAGGACAGAGCGCTCGCGATATCCGTGCGCTTCGCTGGCGCGCTTCGCTGGAGGCAGTCCCGAAGGATGCGCAACGTGTGTCGGATCCCTTTCCGAGTCGGTACGAAGTGAACGACGTCGTCGCTGAAGCCGATCAAGCCGATCTTGTCGTCGCTCTGATTGGCGGCGAGTGCGAAGCACGCGAGGATCCTCACGCCGAGTCCGCGAGCGGACCATGCGCCGAAGCCACCGTTCATCGACGGCGACATGTCGAACAAGAACAGCATCGTGCGGTCGCGCTCTTCGACGAAGTCCTTGACGAACGGGCGTCCCTGTCGCGCGGTGACGTTCCAGTCGACCGAGCGCGGATCGTCGCCCTCGACGTACTCACGCAGTTCGTGGAACTCGATCCCCGAGCCTCGGAACATCGAGCTGTAGCCGCCGGCGAGCACGCCCGTCACGAGGTCGTGCGTCTCGGCCTCGATCCGGCGGACCTCGGCGAGGATCTCTTCGAGTTCTGTCGAGTTGCCGGTCACGGAATGGCAACTGCTTCGAAGATCCGGCGAACGATGTCGTCGCTCGTGATCGCTTTCGCTTCGGCCTCGAAGGTGGGGATCACGCGATGCCGCAGCACCGCGAGTCCGACCGCTTGGATATCCGAAGGGCTCACGTAGGCGCGCCCTTCGAGGAAGGCGTGGGCACGCGCTGCGAGCGTCATCGCGATCGAAGCTCGCGGGGACGCGCCGTACAGGATCAGCGGCGCGATCTCGTCGAGGCCGACGGCCTTGGGATCCCGGGTCGCGAAGACGAGGTCGAGCACGTAGCGACGCGCCAGTTCGTCCACGTACACATCGTCGAGGAGAGCCCGCGCGCCGAGCACCTGTGCAGGAGAAGCGACTGCCTTCGCGCGCGGCTTCTTGCCGAGGGTCGCCATCCTCGTGACGATCAAGTCCTCTTCTTCGCGAGTCGGGTAGCCGACGACGATCTTGAGCATGAAGCGGTCGACCTGGGCTTCAGGCAGAGTATAGGTGCCTTCTTGTTCGACCGGGTTCTGGGTCGCCAGCACGAGGAACGGCTCGGGCAAGCGCCGCGTCTCGCCGGCGAGGGTGACCTGGCGTTCTTGCATCGCCTCGAGCAGCGCCGACTGGACCTTCGCGGGGGCACGGTTGATTTCGTCCGCGAGAATGAAGTTGCCGAAGACAGGGCCTTCGCGCAGCGACCAATCGCCGGACTTCGGGTTGTAGACCTGCGTGCCGAGGAGGTCGGACGGGAGCAGGTCGGGCGTGAACTGGATGCGCCGGAACGTTCCGCCGAGCGCTCCTGCCAGCGCCTCGACGGCAAGGGACTTGGCGAGCCCCGGAACCCCTTCGAGCAAGACGTGCCCATCGGCGAGGAGCCCGATCAGGAGGCCGTCGAGGAGTTCACGCTGGCCGACGAGGACGCGTTCGACCTCGGTCACGACCTCGCGGAGGAACGAGCTGGCTTCGGCGATGCGGGTGGCGCTTTCTTCCCGGGCGCCGCCCTGTCTGGCGTTTTCGGTGGGACTCACGAACGGCTCCGAGGCTCCGCGGTTTCACGTCAACGATGCCGGCGCGTTACGGGCGGAATCAAGTATCCTCTTCGTTCCTCGAAAGTTCGCTCTTCGAGAGCGCGTTTCGTAGGTACCGAGTTCGAGATTCGACGAGACCACAACCGACGACCATGACGATGTCCCCGCGCGAACGCAGTCGCTCTTCGATCCTGCCCCTCATGCTCGGAGTCCTGCTCCCGACGACGCTTGCTCACACGCAAGACGATCCGGAACCGACCCGCGAACCGCAGCAAGAGCGACCCGCGCCTCAGGATCGGCCAGGCCAGCCAGGCCAGCCCGGCCAGCAGGGACAGCAAGGCCAGCAGGGCCAAGGTCGCCGCGGTGCCGGAAACGGCGGGGCGCAGAACGGCCTGCCCCAGGGTGTTTCGCGCGAGCAGATGTGGTACGCACCGACGAAGGAGGACTGGGAGAAGCCCTGCCTGATCCAGTTCCAACGCACGTGGGAAGACGCCATCGCGGTCGCGCGTGAGACCGGAAAGCCGATCCTCATCTGCGTGAACATGGATGGCGAGATCGCGAGCGAACACTACGCGGGGGTCCGCTATCGCCAGCCCGAGAAGGCGAAGCTCTACGAACCGTACGTGTGCGTCATGGCTTCGGTCTATCGCCACACGGCGCGGGATCACGATCACGAAGGCAAGCGCATTCCTTGTCCGCGCTTCGGGTCGGTCACCTGCGGCGAGCACATCGCGATCGAGCCCGTCTTGTACGAGAAGTTCTTCGACGGGAAGCGAATCGCGCCGCGCCACATCATGGTCGAACTCGACGAGAACGGGCAGCCGGCGAAAGAAGAGTACGACGTCTATTACGCGTGGGATACCGACTCGGTCTTCGCAGCGATCTCGGACGGGATCTCCGAACGCACGATCCAGCCCAAGCCGATCGTGCGAGGGGACAAGACGTTGATCGAACGCGTCGCGAGTCGTGACATCAAAGACCGTGAAGTCGTCGAGAAGGCCTACCTCGAAGGGGATGCCGAGCTTCGCCGACGTTTGCTCGACGCCGCCAAGGAGAATCCGCAGGCAGCCCCCGAAGAGCTCCTGCGACTCGCGATCTACGGACTCGACGACAAGCTCGCGCAAGTCGCGCGCGATGCGCTCGCCGGTGCGAACTCGGCCGGTGCCGTCGATGTGATCAACGAAGCGCTGCGCGTGCCACTCGAACAATCCGAGAAGGGCGCGTTGATCGCGGCACTCGAACGGCTCGGCAAGGACTCTGCGCGCGCGCGCACGCTTGCCGTCGTCCATGGTGGTCTCGACACGCGCTCCGAGTCGATCGACGTGGATGCGTGGAGCGGGAAGCTCGCGGGCGCCTCGTACCCCGCGCCGCAGAACTACCAAGCGATCACCGAAGCGCTGACCGAGAAGGAAAGCGACCTGCGCGCGAACCCTGCGGATGCGGCGACGAAGTTGCAGATCGCCGAGGCCAACCTCGAGCTCTGGCGCAAGCCCGAGACCTACGCGGGCAGGCGTATCCGCGGGAGTGGTGTGTCGGACTTCGGGCGTCTGCTGTTGATCGACGCGAGGGACGCGGCAGTCGAGGCCAAGAAGCTCGGCGCCGAGGGTTGGCGCGCCGATGCAGTGCTTGCGATCGCGCTCGATGGACTCGGCGAACAGCAGCGCGCCTACGAAGTCGCGATCGCCACGGTCGACGAGTTGCCCGAGGCCACGACGGACAAGAACGCGATCGGCGTGCTGGGGCTCTTCGCCGAAGCGCGCCGCAACGCAATCTACGATGCGATTCGGGCGAAGAAGGACTGGCCGAAGTCGTGGCTCACCGACGTGCACGCCGCGATGTCGGTCGTGCTCGCGAGTCCGTTCGCCACGGCGGACCAAGTCGTCGCCCACTACGATTGCCTGAAGTTCCTCGGCGCGGCCGAGAAGGCGTCGAAGGTGCTCGCCAAGGGGCTCGAATCGTTCCCGAGTTCTCCGGTCGTGCACGACCGTTTCCGGACCAGCATCCTCGAAGAGCGCGGTCTCGACGCACTCGAAACTGCCTACGAACGCATGCTCGCGCGTGACAACGCGCCGAAGGATCTCGAATGGTTCGCGGGCTACGCATCCATGGTCGCGGCGGAGTTCCAGCGGCGGCGCGGTGAGAACGCCGAGTCGCGCGAAGCCTATGACCGCGCGATCGCGCACTTCGAGCGCGCCGCCGAGGCCGACGAGAAGATCAAGGACTCGACCGATCACTTCATCGCGATGGCGTTCTCGGGTCGCGCACGCACGTATTGGAACGACAAGAACTACGGTCGTGCACTCGACGAGCTGCTTGCTTCGTTCGGACGCAAGCCCGATGCCGCAGCGACGCGCGATGGACTCAACCTGAGTTCGGTCGATACGGCCAAAGCCTTGCTCGCGCGCTTCGTCGAGTCTGGTGACGAGAGTTCCGCGAAGAAGGTCCAAGCGGCTCTGGATGCGCTCGACCCTGCGATGCTCGAGCAGCCCGCGTTCGAGCGACCGGCACCGGGCACCGACGGTTCGCCGAGTTTCCGCCAGGGACGCCGCCGCGGCCGATGACCGCCTGGAAAGTCCAGGCGAGTCGGCTCAGATCGCTTCGTGGCTTCGCTGTTCGACGATCTTCGAGACGTTCGGAATCTGCCCGTCGACGGGCATGACGGTCCGGTCGAAGTCGTGTCGACGCATGCGAGTCACGTCTTCTTGACGAAGCGCGACGTTTTCAAGATCAAGCGCGCGAAGAACTTCGGGTTCCTCGACTACTCGACGCTCGAGCTACGCGAGCACTTCTGTCACGAGGAAGTGCGGCTCAATCGTCGCGCTGCGCCAGGTGTGTACCTGGGTGTCCTGTCCGTACGTCTCGACGATGCAGGGCATTCGCTCGTGCGCGACGGTGAAGTCGTCGACTACGTCGTGCACATGCGTCGCTTGCCGATCGATCGTTCTGCAGAAGCGTTGCTCGCACGCGACCAGCTCGGTCACGACGAGATCGACTCACTCGCAGCATATCTGAGGCGTTTCTATGCGAGTGTGCCGCACGACGAGCCGTCGCCCGGCGCACTCGCGACGAGTATCCGGGAGAACTTTCGACAGGCGCGCCCGTTCGTCCGTGAAATCGTCCCCGAGGCGTGCTTCGACGAGGTCGTCGCCGCGCAGTCTGCCTGGCTCGAGCATCACGGTCCGCGGCTCGCCGAGCGTCGCAGTCACGACGGTCACGGCGACCTTCGTCTCGAGCACGTGTACTTCATGGACGATGGACCGATCGCGATCGACTGCATCGAATTCACGGAGCGCTTTCGCGTTGGCGACTGGGCCCTCGATGTCGCCTTCCTCGCGATGGACCTGGCGGATCACGGTCGACCGGACCTCGCCGACAGCTTGCTCGCACGATTGGCTTTCGAGTTCGATGACTACGATTTCTGGCCTCTCGTCGATGGCTACGTGAGCTATCGCGCGTTCGTGCGTGGGAAGGTCGCGTGTTTCGTCGCGGCCGATGCCCACACAGCGGAAGCCGTGCGTGCACGCAAGGTATCCGAGGCACGTCGCTACTTCGCGCTCGCGCGTGACGCCTTGATCGCGCATCGGCCCGCTCCGGTCCTCGTGTGCGTCGGGGGCAAGATCGCTTCGGGCAAGTCGACGGTCGCGAGCGTATTGGCACGACGTGCGTCCTGTGCGATCGTGAGTGCGGATGCGACGCGCAAGTCGCTGGCTGGGCTCGCGCATACTGACACGGGGCCTGCTTCGATCTACACACCCGAGTTCTCGTCCCGGGTGCACGACGAACTCATCCGGCGAGCGGAGCTCGTGCTGCAAGCCGGTCGATCCGTGATCGTCGACACGACCTTCGGCACGAAGGGGCTGCGCTCGCGCTTCCGCGAACTCGCGGAGCGACTCGGCGCCCGCTTCGTGTTCGTCGAGTGTCGGACCGACGAAGCGGAGTCCTTGAGGCGATTGCGCGCTCGCGGGTCAGGAGAAGTCTCGGATGCGCGAGAAGAGCAGTGGGCGACGCTGTCCGCGCGATTCGAGGAGATCGACGAGTTCGAGGCGACGTGCCATCTGATCGTCGATGGCGCACTTCCTGCGTCCCGTTGTGCGAGTGCGGTGCTCGAGAGGTGGCCCGAACTCAGCGCGCGAACAGGGATCGAGGGTCGCGGAACGACTTGAACTCGAGGTGGTTCCCCGACGGGTCGCGGAAGAACATCGTGGCTTGCTCGCCGACCTGGCCCTCGAAACGGATGCGCGGGCCGACGACGAAGGACGTGTTGGCTGCGACGAGGCGGTCGCGGAGCGTGTGCCATTCGTGCCATTCGAGCACGACGCCGAAATGAGGGATCGGCACCTCGTCGCCGTCGACGGGGTTCTCGAACGCCTTGCCGGTCGCGCTCCGCCTTGGTCGCACATGAGCAGAGATCTGGTGCCCGAAGAGCTCGAAATCGATCCACGTCGACGCTTCGCGTCCGACGGCACATCCGAGGATGTCGACATAGAAACGTCTCGTCGACTCGAGATCGTCGATGGGGAAGGCGAGATGGAACGGCTGCATACCCAGCATGCTCCCGCTTCTCGTTGGTGCGATGCAAGTGCCGAAGCCGGCAGTTGACACTCGACGCTCCTCCGCGCAACGTCGCGCGCGGTGGGCAAGCACGTGGTAAGAGAGAATCGGTCGATGTCGGCTGCCGCATTGCGGGGCAAGTCGTGGCTCTTCGTGGCGATCGCGCTCCTCGCCGTTTGCGGCCTGCCGCGGCGATCTTTCGCTTCGTCGCCGGGCATGCCGAACACGATTCTGGTGCAGGACGCCCGCCAAGGCGACCCGGCCGAACAGGTTGCCGAGATCGAAAAACGACTCACTGAAGTCGAAGGGATTACGGGTGTCGATGCCGCGGCCAAGAAGACCCTGACCGAGGTCCTGACCGTCGCGCTGCAGCAGGCGAAGAGCGCGCAAGCCGAGTATGCCCGTGCACAGGAGTACGCGAAGGACGCGAAGTCCGCGCCGCTCCGATTGGTCGAAGCGAAGCAGCGCTTGTCCGCACTCCCCGCGGAGGTGACGGCTCCGAAGATCCCTGACGAACTCGACCTCGAAAAGGCGAGTCGCGGGCTTGCCAAGGCGGAGGCCGAACTCAGCGATGTCAAGCGGCGCGAGACGTCGAACAACTCCGAGCGACAGCGCCGCACGACGCGGCTCAGCGAGTTGCCGAAGCGCATCCAGGAGGCTCGCGACGCGGTCCTGAAGGAGCGGAGCGCGACTCCCGAAACGCGGGACGAGCCGGAGGTGCTCGTTCCGGCGAGGAAGCTCCAAGCCCGGTCGAAGTTGGCTGCGCTCGACGCGACCGTGGCATCCCTCGAGGCCGAGAAGCTCGCGTACGAAGCCGAGTCCGACCTGCTCGTCGTCGAAGCTCAACTGATCGAACGGGAGACCCTGCGCGCCAACAAAGCCGTCGAGGCCTGGCAGGCACGCGTTCAGAAGGAGCGCCAAGTCGAAGCTGACCGAGCCGCCAAGCAAGCCAAAGAAGAAGCGGCAAGAGCCGCGGTTCGCGAGAATGCCGTCCTGCGCGAATTCGCAGCCGAGAACGCGAAGCTGGCCAAGACCGCGCAACAGCTCTCGGACCACGTGACGAGCACGACCGAAGAGCTCGACGCGTCCAAGAAGTTGCGCACGAACCTCGCCGAGCGTTTCCAAGAGATCAAGAATCGGATCGACATCGCCGGGTTGACGGATGCGATCGGGCTCCAGTTGCGTCAGGAGAAGAGCCGTCTGCCGAACATCCGGACGTACGCGGCACGAGTCGAGGATCGGCAATCGACGCTTCGGAACGAGCAGCTCGAACAGATCGATACCGAAGAACGAATCGCGACCCTCCAGACCGTAACCGCGAGCGAGCTGTCGAAGTCCCTCGATGCGTCCGTCGAGTCACCGAGTGCGGCGACCCTCGAAGTGCTGCACGCGGAGGCGGATCGATTGGTGCGCTCACGCGCTGACTTCCTCGAGAACGTCCGCAAGAACCGAGAGCGCTACATCTCGCAGCTCGTCGAACTCGACACCGAAGAGCAGATCCTCGTTCAGAAGTCGCGGGAATACGCCAGTTTCGTCAACGAGCGTGTGTTGTGGATTCGCAGTGCGGCGCCGATCTGGGAAACTCGCGGCGAGGCGCTCAGTGATTCGATCCAGTTGTTCCTCGACTGGAATTCGTGGAAGACATGCCTGGACGCGCTCGGGCGCGCGCTCCAGCGATCCCCTGTCCGGTTCGTGCTCGGCGCGCTGGTCGCGTTGCTGCTGATCCTGTTCGAGCGGCCGATGTTTTCGCGCATTCGGGAACTCGGCGTGCTGGCGAGCAAAGGGTCGTGCACGCGATTCATGCCGACTGCGTGGACCTTCGTACTGACGGTACTCGCGGCGGGTGGTTGGCCGTTCGCGTTCTGGCATGTCGCCAACTCGATTCTCGTCGACGGGGGCGGTGCGGAGTTCACCGTCGCGATCGCTGCCGGTGTCGTCCACGCGGCCGCGGTTTGGTACGGACTCGCGCTCCTGCGCGTGACGCTACGGCCCGGAGGGCTCGGAGAGGCACACTATCGTTGGCAGTCGTCGCGGTCGCGACTCGTGCGTCGCAATCTCGTTTGGTTCGTGCCGTTGATGGTGCCCTTGTCGACATTGTTGTGGGCGTTGTCGACGTACAATCACGCGCCGTGGGCATTCGCGCTGGACCGGATCGTATTGATGGTGCAGCTCGCGTTGATCGCTGCATTCGCGTGGTTCACGCTCAATGTCAAGACTGGTGCACTCGCTGCCGCGACCAAGAGCAAGTCGAGTGGGTGGGAGCTGCATCCGTATCTGTGGTTCGGGCTCGCGATGCTCGCGCCGGTCGCGTTCTTCTTCGCGGCCGCCGCCGGATACCACCTCACCGCACTCGAGCTCGAACTACGCCTGATCAGCTCGCTCGGAGTCTTGCTCGTCAGCGTGCTCTTGTACGGACTCGCCGTACGCTGGATGTTGCTCGTCAAGCGCAAGATCGCGATGGAGCAAGCGCGCGCACGCTACGAGGCCGCGAAGCAGGCTCGCGAAGCCGAGCGAGCTGCAGCGCTCGCCGCCGGCAAGGGCGAGACCACGAGCGAGCCCGCGCGTGAGGTCAGTCCTGTTGCTGTCGACGAAGAGATCAACCTGGCAGCCGTCGACGCGCAAACGAAGACGTTGCTGCGTGGAGCACTCGCGGCCGTCGTTCTCTTCGTGCTGTGGGCGATCTGGGTCGACGTGCTTCCAGCTCTCGGGGTGCTCGACGAAGTCGATTTGTGGAAGACCAACGTCGAGACGACGAACGCGCTCGGCGTGGTCGACACGAAGCTCGTCCCGATCACGCTCGGGAGCGTGTTGCTCTCCGTTCTCGTGCTGTTGATCACGTTCGCGAGTGCTCGCAACATTCCGGGATTACTCGAGCTCTCGCTCTTGCGTCGGCTCAAGGTCGAAGCCGGCGAGCGCTATGCGATCACGACCCTCGTTCGCTACGCGATCGTCACGATTGGGGTCGTCGCGTCGTTCTCTTCGATCGGGATCGGGTGGGGGAAGGTTCAGTGGCTGGTGGCCGCCGTATCCGTCGGCTTGGGCTTCGGCTTGCAGGAGATCTTCGCCAACTTCGTATCGGGCCTGATCATCCTGTTCGAACGACCTGTCCGCATCGGGGACTACGTGACGGTGGCCGGGGTCGATGGCTACGTGAGTCGGATTCGGATGCGCGCGACGACGATCGTCGACTTCGATCGGCGCGAAATGATCGTGCCCAACAAGGAGTTCGTGACGAACAGCTTGGTCAACTGGACGCTCACGGACCCGATCACGCGCGTCGTCATCCGGGTCGGTGTCGCCTACGGCTCGAACACCGAGCGCGTGCGTGAACTCCTGCTCGCGGTCGCGAAGAAGAACAAGATCGTGATCGACGATCCCGCGCCCCAGGCCATTTTCTTCGGCTTCGGTGACAGCTCGCTCGACTTCCAATTGCGCGTCTTCATCGCGACGCGAGATTTGTATCCGCAGCTCATCGACGAGATCCACACGATGATCGACAACGCGTTCCGCGAGAACGAGATCGAGATCCCGTTTCCGCAACGTGATCTGCACGTGCGCAGTGTCGCGCCGCTTCGGGATGCGCTGCAACAGCGTTCGCCCACGGAGCAGCGTCCACCTGCGGAGCAATAGGAAAAGTTCCGGGAACCGATCGCGATCCTCGCGCCTCTCGGTTCGAAATGCGCGTTGGCGCACGTGCCCGGTATGGTCGTCTCCGGCCTGATCGGCTTTCGAACTGAGACAACCGGAGGAACCGATGACTGATTCCGTGCCCGGCGCGACGCAGGCCGGCGACGTTCTCGCGGCGCTCGCGAGGATCGAAGGCAAGCTCGAGCGCATCGAGGCTGCCGTCGAACGTGCCGAAGCCTTGGCGGCGGCATCTCATGAAATGGCGGCAACGGTGACCGACACGATCGATGGGATCATCGATCGACTCGGGCAGCATGGCATCGACGTCGATGCGCGAGGCCACATCGTCGCGAAGGTCGCGGAGCGACTCACATCGCCTGCGGCCCTTGCCGTCGTCAGTGAGTTCCTCGACAACGTCGACAAGATTCAGCATCTGCTCGACTCCGGGATCTTCTCTCACGGTGCCGTCGACATGGTCGGGCGAGCTGCGTGTGCGATCGGGAAGCTCGATCCGGCGCGGACGACGCCGGTCGGGCCGTTCGGCGCGCTCCGCGCCATGCGCGACCCCGACAGTAAGCGAGCGCTCGGGGTGCTCGTGGAGTTCGCGCGAGCCTTTGGCAGTGGCCAGAAGGGGACATGCTCATGACCAAGCACCATGCCGTGATGATCGTCGGTGGCGGAACGGCCGGGATCACCGTCGCAGCGCGCTTGCGCGTTGCGCAGCCGGATCTCGACATCGCGATCATCGAGCCGTCGGACAAGCACTACTACCAGCCGATCTGGACCTTGGTCGGTGGTGGCGTCTTCGATAAGTCGATCTCGGAGCGCGACGAGAAGGACTACATCCCGAGCGGTGTGACGTGGATCCGAGATCGATGCAGCGCGTTCGATCCCGCCAAGAACGCGGTCGAGCTCGGGAGCGGCGAGCGCGTCACCTACGACTATCTCGTCGTGTGTGCCGGGATCCAGCTCGACTGGAAGGCGATCGACGGCCTCGAGGGCGCGCTCGGCAGCAATGGCATCTGCAGCAACTACTCGTTCGAGACCGTCGAATCGACGTGGCGTTTCTTGCAGGCGATGCAGAAGGGGAACGCGGTCTTCACGTTCCCCAAGACGCCGATCAAGTGCGCAGGTGCGCCGCAGAAGATCATGTATCTCGCCGACGACCACCTGCGTCGACGCGGTGTGCGCGATCAGTGCAAGGTGATCTATGCGGCCGGTTCGCCGGCGATCTTCGGAGTTGCGCATTATGCCGAGCCACTCAACGCGATCGTCGCGCGCAAGGGGATCGACACGCACTTCAAGAAGAACCTGATCGCCGTGCGTCCAGGCGAGAAGAAGGCCGTGTTCGAGGATCTCGATGGCGGCCCCGAACTCGTACTTGATTACGAGTTGCTCCACGTCGTGCCGCCGCAGAGCGCGCCCGACTTCATCAAGAAGAGTCCGCTCGCGAACACCGATGGCTGGGTCGAGGTCGACGACTTCTCGCTGCAACACAAGCGGTTCGACAACGTGTTCTCGCTAGGCGACTGCAGCTCGCTCCCGGCGTCGCGAACCGGTGCCGCGATTCGCAAGCAGGCGCCCGTCCTCGTCGACAACCTCCTCGCGCGTCGCCGCGGCGAGCCGCTCGAAGCGCGCTATGACGGCTATGCCTCGTGCCCACTCGTGACCGGCTACGGCAAGCTGATCCTCGCTGAGTTCGGCTACGGCGGGAAGATCATGGAGACCTTCCCGTTCGACCAGCGGCGCGAGCGCTACAGCATGTACGCGCTCAAGGCGTACGGATTGCCCGAGCTTTATTGGAACGGAATGCTCCGTGGAAGGCTCTGACCTCGCATGAAGATCCAGCACTTCTATGACACTCGCACGGGGACGATCAGTTATGTCGTCGCCGACGACGCGTCGAAGATCGCCGTCGTGATCGATCCCGTGATGGATTACGACTCCAAGGCGGGACGTATCTTCTTCGAATCTGCCGAGGAGGTGGCCGCCTGGATCGACGCGGGCGGGTTTCGAGTGCCGTATGCGCTCGACACCCATCCGCACGCAGACCACATGACGGCCATGCCGTTCTTCAAGGAGCGGTACGGCAGCAAGACCGTGATCGGGCGTGGGTTCGTGCAGGTCCAGGAGAACTTCGCGGACCTCTTCGATCTCGGCCCGGAGTTCCCGCGCGACGGAAGTCAGTACGACATCCTGCTCGACGACGACGAAGTTCTCGAGGTCGGACCCTTCGACGTGCGCGCGATCTCGACGCCCGGGCACACGCCGGCGAGCATGAGCTTCGTGATCGGCGATGCGGTCTTCGTGGGAGACCTGCTCTTCCAGCCCGATTCGGGAACGGCTCGATGCGACTTCCCGGGTGGTTCCTCGGCGGAGATCTACGACTCCATCCAGCGCATCTACGCGCTGCCGTCGGCGACGCGCGTGTTCACGCTCCACGACTATCAGCCGGGCGGGCGACCGCTCGCATTCGAGAGCACGGTCGACGAGCAGCGGCGCTCCAACGTGCATCTGCGTGACGGCGTCTCGAAAGAAGCGTTCGTCAAGCTCCGCAATACGCTCGAGGCCGGCAAGCCCGCGCCCAACCTCATCCTTCCGGCATTGCAGGTCAACCTGCGCGGCGGCCATCTCCCGGAGCCGGCATCGAACGGCATTCGCTACCTCAAGATCCCTCTCAATCAGTTCGGCGGGGCATGAGCGCACGAGTGACGCGAACGACGGCGGTCGAGGCGATTCGGCACGTCGAGGACCGGGGCGCGCGCGTCATCATCGACGTCCGCTCGAAGATCGAGTTCGAGGAGGAGTGCATCGAGGGTTCGTGCCACATCCCGCTCGAAGAGCTCGTGCGCCGCATCGACGAGATCCTCGCGATCGAGGGTGCGCGGTTGATCCTGTGTCGATCGGGGAAGCGTGCGGAGTTCGCGCGGCAGGAGCTCGAACGGCTCGGTGTGAGCGATCTGCTCGTCGTCGATGGCGGGATCCTCGCGTATCGCCTCGGAGGCGGTGAGACGCTGCGCGGCGATCGCTGATCCTGGCCACACCGCGCGGCGCGTCACGACGCGGCCCGCATGCGGCGGATTTCCGCGCAAAGGCGGTTCCGGACCGGTGCCGTCTGGCCCAAGATTCGCGCATGACCGCGCCGAACGACGACTGGGCCGTACCGCGCGAGGAGGCTGTCCCGCGCCTCCTCGACATGCACGGCGGGAGGATCTACGGCCTGGCTCGTCGGCTCTGCGGCAATCCCGAGGAAGCCGACGACCTCGTCCAAGAGGTCTTCCTCCAAGCGTGGCGCAAGTGGCACCAGTTCCGCGGCGATGCCGATCCTCGGATCTGGCTCTTCACGATCGCGCGCCATGCCTGCCAGCGCATGCATCGCAAGCGCTCCGGTGAACCCGACCGTCTGGACTCGCTCGACGAGCTATTGCCGTTCGGCCAGCCACGCATCGCGGTAATTCCATCGGACGTCGACGAGTTGGATCAGCACGTGCGACGCGATCAGCAAGAACTCGTCGGGCGCGCGATCACGACGCTGCCGCCCGACTTCCGCATGGCGCTCATCCTCAAGGACATCGTCGGCTTCTCGGTCGAAGAGGTCTCCGAGATCCTCGGCATCCCTCAGAACACTGTGAAGACTCGCGTCCACCGCGCACGCCTCAAGGTCCGCGATGCCCTCGCGGATGGCCTACCCAAGCGCGAGCTCCCCGAACCCGCCTACAGCAAGCAAGTCTGCCTCGACCTCCTGGACGCCAAACAAGAAGCGCTCGACCGCGGCACGCAAATGCCGAACGCCGACGAGATCATCTGCGAGCGTTGCCTCGCGGTGTTCGCGACGTTGGACCTGTCGACCGACGTGTGCCGTGCGCTGCGTGCGCATGATGTGATCCCCGCCGAGCTGCGACAGAAGTTGGAGGCCGCGCTCCACGACGATGTGGGGGCTGCCGAGGGCGATTGATCGTGTCTCGCGAATCTGTCGGACTGCATCCATCCAAGCGTCGAATGTTGACGCGAGGCTTGGTTGTGGCGTCGTCAGCAGGCATCAAACGAGACGGTCTCGACATGGTGGACGTCCAGGGATGAGAATGCGTTGGCGTTTTTGGGTCGAACTCGGGCTGACTTGCTTGGTGCTGTCATACGGCGTGCTGTTGTGGTGGGTCGCCTATCGCGCTGCAGATTTCTCATCGCCACGCGGCTTGTTCGTGACGCGCGGAGATTGGAACGTCGTCTTGTGGCTTGTCTTGAACGTGGCTGCGTGTGCATGCTTTGTTAGAGCGCTCATGAACAGTAGCCATGGGAGGCGTCATTGAGACGGTCGCGAATTTCGAAAGGCGGCAGTAAGTGATTTCGCCAGCTTGGAGCGACAGCCCTCCGGTCGAAGCTTCGCCGTCTTCTTAGTACTGGATCGACCGTCATCATAAAAACTCTTCAATCCGTTCTTGTCCGGAGCCGCGGCCTTTTGCTTTGGGGGCCCACATTGCGCAATGCATGTTTCAGGCATTAACCCTGATCTCGGTCGCCATTGGCCCGCCTGTCATTACGATTCGCCAACCACATGCTGCTATCGTCCGAAATCTAAATGCCAATAGCATTTCACGATGTTCCGTGTCACGGTCGGGTTGCGTGCATCGTAGAGCTTCGTCGTCCTCGGGTCAGCGTGTCCGAGGAAGTTCTGCAACGTCGGCGAGTTCGACGTCTCGCTCGAGGAGGTTCGTTGCCGTTGCTTTCCGGCATGAGTGGCATGAGAAAGTCGTCGGGAGCGCGGCTGCCTCCAGGCGCCGGTTGAACATCCGGAGGATGTCGTCTCCCGTCATGCCGTGATCCTGCAGCACCTGAGTCCGGCCTCGAGCCGTGCGGAAGATGGGTTCCCCGGACTGATGCACCGGCGGCGCAATCTCGAGGTAGGCGTGCATGTATCGCTCGAGGTCTTCACGGCACGGAATCGTCCGCTGCCAGCCGCCGGTCTCGTCGAATTCGAAGTCGCGCTGCCGTCCGTCCGTGTGGAAGTCCTGCCGGCGGAGCTCTGCGACGGCGCCGCGTCGAGCGGCCGTGTAGAGCAGCGTCGCAATCAGCCGTCCTTTCTCATGCGCAAAGCGCGAGCGCGGAACGTCGTTCGAATCGAGCCCTACGCATGCAGCCCGGCGAGCGCGAAGCCGATCTCGATCACGATCAGGATCACGATCGCCCATTCGAGCGCGTTCGAACGGCGCCCATGCCACAGGTCGATCGCGGTCTGCGTGACGTGCTCCGCGGCGGCCAGTTTGTGGAGGATCGCGTCGTGGCGTTGGCGGAGTTCGAGATTGGCGAACAGCTCGTCGTAGAGCTGCGCGACACGCGGGTTCTCCCAAGTGGCTTCGGGGCGGTCGACGAGGAAGAACGAGCGGGCTAGCTCGAGGCGGTCGGCGAACACCGAGCCGACGCGTTCGACGAGGGACTTCGTCGATCGAGGGAGTCGGCCGTGTTGGGCGAGTTCTCGGGAGAGAGCGAGGGTGCGGTCGATGATCGAGTCTGCGGCGAGTTCGTAGCGTTCGAGGGCGGCGGACTGTGCGAGGAGCAAGGCGACGGCAGAGACGAGTTCGTTGCGCCGTTCGGGGATCACGACCCGATCCCATCCGACGCGGGCGCTGACCTCGGCGCGTTCGGGGTCGACGATGAGCGTGTACGTCTCCTCGGTGCCGCCCAAGAAGCAGCGCGCGGTCGACGTCTCGATCGCTTGTTTCAGTGCAGGCGAATAGTGGTCGATGCCCTCGCACACCGCGGCGCCGCAGGCGAAGAGGTGGAGCACGGCGACCGGGTCGTCGAGGTCGTCCAAGGCGAAGGTCGCGCCGTAGCTGTAGCGACGCAGCTCGTGCCAATCCGAGCGCGGCTCGAGCGTCGACAGGTCGATGCGTCCATCGAGCGCGATCGTCGTGATCGGCCAGGTCGATGGGTCCGGATCTCCGGTCGGGGAAGCGAACATCTCTCCTTCTTATCGACTTCTCCGCGTCGTTGCTGGAGCCCTGAGCCCGTGCTGGCGGTAGGTCTCCAAGCTGTCGCGCAGGGCGCCGATGAGCTGGCGTTGCAGTCGCACCCACGGTTCTTGCTGACCGAGCGGGAAGCGCTGATTGACCTCGAGCTCGATCCCGAGATAACGGCCTGCCGCAAAGCGCGTCCGCAGATGTCGCGTCAATCCGTCCGAAGTGCCGCGATAGGGGTAGTTCTTCCGTATCCGTAGCGCGGGGTCGATCGCAGCGAGGATGCGCGCGTAACAGCCTGCGAACTCGCGTTCGGCCGTGCGACTCGGGTCGTAGAGCAGGCCGATGTCGGCGCGGCGTTCGTCGCCATTCAGATTGGGTGTGAAGCTATGAACGCTCCAGTGCAGCACGACATCCGCCGTTTCCAGCATCGAGACGACAGCGCCTTCGACGGCTTCGCGGTGCGGTCGCCAATGTTCTTCGACGATGCGTTCCCGTTCGTGAGCGGGCAACTCGCGCGACCACGCCGAGAACAGCGACTTCGATGTGTGGCTGCGATTCGTGTCGACGAGCAGGCGACTCACACGCGTCGCGAAGAGCGGTGCATCGAGATCCTTCGCGAACCGTCGCGCGAGTTCGAGCGCTCCGATGTCCGAACCACGATGGGTCGCGAGCGCGTCTCGAGCGCTCGCGAACGCGTCCTCGAAGCGCTTCGGAACGAGCCGGCTCGCGTGTTCGCACGAGACGATCACGGCGATCGTCTCGCCGTCGCGACGCTGCATCATGGACAGAACGACTCGTCGTGGATCAACGCGTCGCAGATCCTGCGATACGTATCCGCGAGGAGCGATCGATCCAGCGCGGCGTCGTCCGAGACCGGTGTGCCGAGTGCGCGCAGCAGCCGCTCCGCAAGCGTGCCTTGTTGCAGGATGACTTCGATCGGCGCTTCGAGTTCGCTCGGTCCATCGAAATGTCGGTGCGCGATGAGCGACCACACGTCTCCGGCTGTCGCCAGCTTGCGATCGCCGAACGACTCCGCGATGCACGATTCGAGGGCGGCGGCGGGGCCGGCCGCGATACAACGCTCGAACTGTGCGAGGAGAGGCGCCTGCGGCACCCGTCGCTGCGCGTCGTGGGTCGACGACACGGCGTCGGTCAGCATGCGGACCGCCGAGCTCACCAACGCGGCGACTCCGACGTCGGCACGGTTGCATTCCTGAGCGTCGATGAGGCGGACTTCGATCGCCATCCGGTCGAAGCGCGCGATCGCGCCGCGGGCATTGGTCCATTCGCGCCCCTGCATCTCCGCGGACGCGCCGATCTCGCGCAGCTCGACGGCGACGGGGGCGAGCACCTCGGCGTGGTAGCGCTCGGGCTCGAAGATCGGCTCGACGATGATCTCGCCTGCCATCGACGGCGTGCGTGCCGCGTTGGTCCGATAGTGGTCGAGGCGGTTGTCGAGTCGCCCCGTGGCTCTGCCTTCGACGATCGGCGAACTCGCGGAGAGAGCGGGGATCAACGGCAGGACGATGCGAATCGCGGCGAGCAATCGCGAGAATTCCTCGTCCGTCGCGAACGGCAGATTGAGGTGCACGCTCTGCAGGTTGGACCAACCGTGACGGTGACAATCGTAGAGCCGGTCGTATTCGAGGTAGTAGACACTGGATTCGTGCGGCCAGATGCGCGTCTCCGTGCGTGGGTTCATCCACGGATGCATCGCGGTTGGCATCAAGCGGGCGTCGTGCTGACTGCAAAGGCCCGCCAAGCGCCTCGTGCTCCGCGTGAACTCCTCGGCGACTCCAGCGAGCGAGGCGACCGGTTGTGCGTTCTTGAGTTCGACGACGTGGCCGACGAGTTCGTTGGACCAGCCGATCGAGCCGTCTTCGATGTCCTCGATGCCCGTCGCTACGGAGCCGGGAGTGTCTTCCTCCGCAGCCTCCTGCAGCACGGAGTCGACGATCGGCCGCACGTCGAGCGTCGCCGCATCGACGATCATGCGTTCGATCTCGAGTCCGAAGACTTCGAACAAATGGAACGGCGTATTGCTCAATCGGCACCTCCGCGCGGACCCTTCTTCTTGCGTTCGATGCGGGCGAGGAAGCCGCGCGCGAGACGACGATAGAGCTCTTCGCCCAAGTCCGCGTCCTCGAGCCCCGAGTTGATGTTCGGGTTGTCGTTGACTTCGGTCACGACGAGGCGCTTGCCGCTGATCTTGAGGTCGACGCCGTAGAGGCCGTCTCCGATGACGGCGGCAGCAGCCTTGGCGAGTTTGATGACCTTGGTGGGTGTTTCCTCGAGTTTGACCGGGACGACGTTGCCGTAGCGAAACTTGCCGGTCCCGGTCTTCTTGACGATCTGCCAGTGGCCCTTGGCCATTTCGTAGCGGCACGACCAGAGCGGTTCGCCGCCGAACAAACCGATACGCCAGTCGAAGTCCGTCGGCATGAACTCCTGGACGACGAGCAAGTCGGTCTCCTCGAGAATGCGCGCCGCTTCGTGCGCGAGCTCATCGCGGTCGGCGCACTTGATCACGCCTTGGGAGAACGAACTGTCGGGATGCTTGAGCACGCACGGCAAGCCGATGTTCTTGACGACGTAGTCGACATCGGTGTCCTTCATGCTGTCCGTGATCCACGTCTTGGGTGTGGCGATCCCGCGACTCTCGAACGCTTCGGCTTGGAACACCTTGTTCGTGCACCGCAGAATCGACGTCGGGTCGTCGATGACGACGAGTCCGTCGGACTCGGCGCGCTGCGCGAAACGGAACGTGTGATGGTCGACGAGCGTCGTCTCGCGCAAGAACAACGCGTCGTACTCCCCGATGCGCGCGTAGTCGCCCTTGTCGATGACGTCGACTTCGATTCCTTCAGCATTGGCCGCTTTGGCAAACGCCTTCAATGCACGCGGATCCGAAGGCGCGAGCTTCTCTTCGGGATCGAACAGGACGGCAAGAGAGTAGCCTGTGGATTTCTTGGGCTTCGTGCGGCTGTCCTTGCGACCGAGGTAGGTCGCTGCGGCCTCTGCGACGAACGTGCGATGCGACTCGGGCACGTCCCGGAAGCCGATCGGGGCGATGCTCGTCATGTGCCAACGCGACTTCTTCCCGTTCTTCTGCACGTGGAACGAAGCGCGCAGGAGCGGTGCCTGGAACTCCGTGAACAGCCGCCAAGCGAGTCGCTCATGGCGTTTGGCGAGATTGCGCCCGAAGTAGATGCTGAGTTCGAAGCGATCCGAATGGATTTCCGAGAGGCTCTTCTGGATCAACGCATCGAACTCGTCGTCCGTCGTTCGAACGACGTGGCGACTCTTCATGTCGAGGACGGTTCGCAGATCCGGGAACGGCTTGTGTCGCCTCGCCGTGGCGAGCAGCGAGACGTAGTAGCCGTTTTCCTGGTAGCGATACGAGCGGCACAGGTTGACGACTCGGAGGCGGCGCTCCTTGGTCCAAACCGGGTTGGTCAGATAGTCTCGCGTCGGAATGATGTCCACACCCGGGATGTGGACGGGCCAGTCGCTCGGTTTGGCGACGACGACGATGGTGCGCATTTCAGGTGCTTCGTGTTCGCTGCGGCGGTTCGATCATGATCAAGTTACCGTCGTACGTGAGAACGCCGAGGTAAATAGCACCAATCAGTCGTGCGATCGACACGCGATAGAGGTGGGTCGTGGAGATCGGATTGGGGTGAAGCGGATCGCTGACGACGATCTCCCGCGAAGTCTCGTCGTAGCCGGTCAGCACGACGAAGTGCCCTTCGGGCTCGCCCGCGATGTCGTCGTCGACGACGGTCGTCGAGTTCGGTTCGACCGCGCGACTACGGATGTCACGGTACAAGAAGGTCGAGGACAGGCCGGTCAGGATCGGAACGCCGCGCCGAAGCTCGCTTCGCAGGAAGGACGCGTCGAGGTCTCGCAGGCCGATGGTTCCGCCCAGTTCGACGAACTGTGCGTACGAGCGAGCGGCGTATGCGAGTTTGGCGTCTTCGGCGCACGCGTCGGCGCGTGCGAGCAGTTTGTCGCGCAAGTTCGCCGGCTTGGGGCCGAACCACGACGGGTCGAAGATTCGGAGATTCCACGTCACGAGCGTGGTCTCGTATCCGCGTTTCAGAGCGTCGATCGCGAGCAGCACACCCAGGGTGCCACCCTCTTCGAACGACGGGACACCAGCGATGATGTCGGTGAGAGGAACGTCATCACCGAAATACTGGTAGACGGCATGGAGACACGTGGGGCCGCACGTCGTGTCGTCGGGTTGCCTGTGAATGTCGAACGGTAAGTGTCCCGAGTGGCCGGCCCCGTCCGCGGGAGGCTTGCGATGTTTCAAGGGAGGATGTTCGCGAGGCTTTCGCCTCAGCGAGTCGTAGACGCGTGCAGCCATGAGCGGCTGCTTCCGCGTCGATATAGCTCGCCGAACAGGGCTTGCAAAGTCGTGTTCAGAATCTCGATGGCAGCGGCGCTGCTACGATGACCGAATGCGAGTCCGCGACTGCTTCGTGTGTTTGGTCTTCGGGGTGCTTTCCGGGGCGATCATGCCGGCAGCTGTCCGGCAAGCGACGGCAACCGATCGTGACGGCGCCGAGCGCGTCTCGGTTCTCGGTCGCGTGACGGACACAACTGGCAAGCTCGTTCGTGGCGCCAAGGTGGATTGCTGGTGTCGGCATTCGGTCGGGGGAAGAGTCGTCGGGCCATCGGACGACGTCGAGGCAACGACGGACGAGCGTGGCCGGTTTCGGGTCGCGCTCGTGCCGAACTACCGCTACGCCGCTCGCGCGACCTGGACCGACGGGGACGGAAACCTGCACGCGACCGAGATCGTGCCGCTTGCCGCAACGAGGCGAATCACGACACTCGTCGAGGGTCGCGTCTCCCCGCCACTCACGGTCGAGATCGTGGGCGATGGCAAGAACTTCGGTCGAAGCGGCAACTTGCGGTTCGAAGTTTGGTCGAGCGGGTTCCTGCCCCGGCCCTTGTGGTCGACCGACGTCGATCCGTCGGGACGGGTCGAAGTCCCATCGATCGGCTATGGCAGCGGCAACGGCCTCCCGGTTCGGGTCTCGGACGATCACGGTGAGCTCGCGGCTTCGACCCTCGACGTCGATGGAACCGACGAGACCCGCCGAGTCACGATCGACTCACCTCGGTCCGTTTCGTTGCTCGTCGAAGATTCCGAAGGAAAGCCGCTCGAGGGCGCGGAAGTCTTCGTCGCGGCGTTTGCCGACGATTTTCGACCGCGCTTCTATCGCCTCGTCGGTCGCACGTCGGCGGACGGGACCTTCGATTGTCCGCTCCCGCCGACGCGCCGGAGCCTCGCGGGATTGGCGGTCCTCGCCGTGCGGCATCGAGGCCATCAAGAACTCCTCGTGCAACTCGTGGGCAAGCGTGCAAACGTCGATGGGCTTCAGCGGGAATGGTCCGAGTCAGGGCCACTGGAGCTGCGGTTCCGGCACGAAGCTCCTTGGAGTCTCACCGTGATCGGTGGCGACGGGAAGCCGGTTCCCGGTCTCGAGATCGAGCTGAAGCGAGAAGCCTGGCTCGAGACGAAGGACGAGAGTTCGCGGTCTTCGTTCTTTCTACCGAGCGAGGCGTTTCGCACGGACGCAGAGGGGCGGGTCGAGCTTCCGTGGCTACCGGCCAACATCAATGATCTCGAAGTCGTGGCCATCGCGACTGCGGATCAGGTGCGTGCGCTCGGCCCTTCGGGGATCGACTTCTCGAGGGCCAACAACCGGGTCACGCTCGTCAGGAAATGCGATCGGCGCGGCGGCAAGGTTGCGGCCCTCTTCGATGCTCGCGCGCTCGAAGTCGCGCGCCTCGACGTGCGCGACCCGAGCGGGTCCCCGGTCGAGGGCGCCCAGCTCGCGTTCGCGGACGACCAAACGACCTATCCGTGCTCCACCGTCACGAACCAACGTGGTTCGGCGACCGTCGTGCTTCCCGACGCTGCTCGCGCAGTCGCCGTTTGGTCGATGGACATCGGGTATGCGATCCTCGACGTCGGGTCGCTGCGATCCGGCAGCGAGAACGGGAAGTCGCTGACGATCACTCTCGAACCGTTCGAAGAGCGCGTCGTGCACCTCACGCAATCGGGCAAGGACGTTGCGGGTTCGTCATTGACGTTTTCTGGTTGGTCGAAAGCCGGTCCTTCCGTGGACGCACGTGAACAACTCGCGATCGCGCTGTTCTGTCAGGGGTGCGCGGCTGCTGTCAGCAATGCTGCGGGAACGATGACGGTGAAGTTCGTTCCGGCGAACGGACTCAGTGTGATGGTGATGGCGATCGGAAGCGGTCGTGGAATGATCGCTGCCGACGACAACGCGTTCCCGCTGGCGGCGAACGCGAACGTATGGGAGTTCTCGGGCCGTTGACGCTCCGGCTGTCCTACGGAAGCGCGAGGTCCGTCGTGCTTCGGGACACTACCGTGTCAGAAAGAGTCGCGCGCGAGGTTCGGCGCACCGAGTGGCGCAGCGATGCTGCCCCAGCAGCATCGGTTCTGGGCCGGACCGGCCCAGTCTGCCGTTTGGTTGAGTCGCACAAGTATCTTCGCGCCCTCGGCGTCCGAACCTGCGCGCGACGTCGTCGTTGCTAAGGAGCCCCGACGAGGCCGTGACGGCCCCATGGGACAATTACCCCCTTGCACAGAGCGTGCCGCCGGTATTCTCGCGGAACGATTCCCGATCGAGCCCGAAGGTGTAGCGAAACGCGCCAATCGAGCGGAGCGATGTGCGTCAGTGTCGCGACGAGGTGCTACACACGCCGCCATGGGCTATCGTGACGTGCCCGATGGAATTCCACCCGCTCGTGCTCGATCCGGTTCCGGTGCAATTACGGGATCGCTTTCATGACGAGCCCGCATTGCAGCGCGAAGGCGTCTTCGAGCACTGGCAGCGTTGTGTCGCTTTGGGTGTGCCGGTCGATGGACCGAACCCGGAGGACGTGTTGGAACGAGGTTCGTCGTTGCTCGACCGGACGGCGCGGCTCGAACGCCTGCTCCTCGAAGGGCGTGGCGTACTCGAACGTGTTTCTGCAGCTGCGGCGCGCAATCACTACGGATTCGTCGTCGCGGATCCGGATGGTGTCGTCGTGCACATCGGCGGCGGTGGTGACTTCGAGGCGGTCGCAAAAAAGGCGCGCCTCCTACGCGGTGCTCACTGGAGCGAAGCGATGCGCGGCACGAATGCGATCGGCACCGTGCTCGCAGCCGATCGACCGGTGTTCGTTCGTGGAAGCGCGCACTTCTCGCGGCCGTATCAAGATCTCGTGTGCTACGCCGCACCGGTTCGTGATCCGCAGGGGCGGATCGTGGCCGTCGTCGATGCGACCTCGAGGTTCGAGCGAGAGGACATGACGATGGGCTGTGGCATCGTTGCCGCCGCCCATGCGCTCGAAGAGATCGTCCGTGTCCATGCATACCGACATGCGGGAGCGTCCGTGTCGAGTCTGCTGACGCGGTCCCTCGAGCGCATGGATTGCCCCGTCGCGCTCGTCGAGGCCTCCGGACGTCTCGCTCGCGTGAATCGACTCGCGCGCGGAATGTTCGACTCGCGGAACATCCATGGCAGTCTCGGTACGCCGTTCCACGAAATGTTCGGGTTCGACTTCGAGCAGCTTCGTGCGTTCGCGACATCGAGTGAAACGATCGAGCTACTCACCGACCATCGCGTGCCGGACCATCGCATGAGGTTCGAATTACTCGGTGCCGACGGTGCCGACCTCGCGGTTCTCGTGTTCTTCGAGCCCGTGACGTCGTCGCTGTTCACCATCGAGTCGCGCAAGTCTCGCGATCCGTTCGAGGACTTCTTCGTCGAGGACTCCGGTGTGCTCCGAGAGCTCGAGTGGGCACGGCGCATCGCGTCGACCGACTTGCCCGTCATGCTGCTCGCGGAAACCGGCGCCGGGAAGGAGTTGGTCGCGCAGGGGATCCATCGCGCCAGCACTCGAGCGAGCGGTCCGTTCGTCGCGCTCAACAGCGGTTCGATCAGCGCGTCCCTTCTCGAGTCCGAGCTCTTCGGTTACGCGCCCGCAGCATTCACCGGTGCGGACAAGGCCGGTCGTCAGGGGCATCTCGCAGCCGCGAACGGTGGCACCCTGTTCCTCGACGAGGTTGCCGAGATGTCGCTCGCGATGCAGGCGTCGTTGCTGCGCTTCCTCGAGACTGGCGAGTATTTTCGTGTCGGCGAGTCGACGTTGAGGTTCGCGGATGTGCGTGTCGTCTGCGCCACGTGCCGAGACGTCGAGGGCTTGGTCGCGAGCGGAGCGTTTCGGCAGGACCTCTACTATCGCTTGAAAGGCGCGAGAGTCACCTTGCCGCCACTGCGCGAACGAACCGACATCGTGTCGCTAGCTCACTACCTCCTGGCGGATAGGGCCCGTCGTCGCGGGACCGCGGTGCCACGACTGTCGGAAGACGTCGCCTCGTATTTCGCGCAGCATGCGTGGCCTGGCAACGTTCGTGAACTCGAATCGACGATCGAGATTGCGTTACTCTTGGCGGGCGACGATCCCGTAATCGAGGCGCGACATTTGCCACCCGACGTCATGCGGGCGGCTCGTGCCGAGGCCGTCACGACGCCGAGTGGTTTCCGAGGTGACGGCTCGCTTGCCGAGATCGAATGCGAGGTCTTGCGGCGGACGCTCGCGACGCACGATGGCAACGTCAGTCGCGTCGCACGCGAGTTGGGCGTCGCGCGCAGCACGGTGTACCGAATGATGCGCAAGTGCGCGAACAGCGACTGCACGATCAGCGACGACCAAGGGCGACGATTCGAGGGTTCGAGTGGACCGTAAGGATTTCGGCTCCACTGATAGCGTACGAGTTGCGATCGAAGCGAGACTGGGCGAGTGCCCGTCGTTCTTCGACATCGCGACCGACTCTCGTGCCGTGATGTCACGTTTGTGGCGACGGATGGTGGAGGCGGTTCTCGACAGCCCGATTCCAAATTCCTTCACAGAGCGCGCCTTCGCCTACCTGTCGCGGTTTTGCGACGTGCCGTACTGCTTGGCATGGCGCACGGCCTCGCTGCTCGCGTACGTCGAGGCCCCCGACATCGTCGCTCTCCTCGAGCGTCCCTTTCCAGGCGACGAAGAACAAAGGAAGATCCTCGCGTGGCTCCGGTCACTGGACGCCTCCGACGGCGCGTGGCCGCGGCCGGACGACGAGGCCGTGATCTTTCGATGCATGATCCCGGTCTTCCTGCAGCGAGGACCGCATCTCGAGCTTCAGGCCGAGTTGCGACGTGCGCTCGGTGCGCGTCACTACGATGCTTTGATCGATCTCTTGAGCTTCGTGCGCGACGCGCACTACTGGACGGAAACGCATCGAGGCCTCGTGATCGACGTGAGTATTCGGGCGCGGATCGACGAACATCCGGACCTGGCCGCGTGGCTCGATTCCTACGTGGCGATCGTCGCCGCAGAGATCGCAGGCGTGGCCGGGGCCGAGTCGGACGCGCGCATTCCCGGCGTCCGAGAATCGTCGATCCGATGGACCGAACTCCAACGCTGGGCACGCCTCTTCGCGAACTCACCGAATCCCGCGTTCATCAAGGACTTGTCCGGCAACATCGTCGACATCAACAGTGCCGCAGAATCGCGCCTCGGATGGTCCCGCGAAGAGCTGGTTGGCAAGTCCATCAAACTCGTTCTTCCGCGTGTCGAGTACGCGATGTTCGAGGACCTGATGGCTCGCTGTGCGCGCGGTGACGTCGTACCGCCGGTCGAAACGGCGAACGTGACGCGTGGTGGAGACAAGCAGCCTGCGCTCGTGACGCTCTCCTTGTTGACCGACGAAGCTGGAGAAGCGGTCGGTCTCGCCTCGGTTGCCGTGGATATCAGCGAGCGCAAGCGGGCTGAAGAGGACGCCTTGTTCTTGCAGGGTCTGCAGGGGTACTGCGTGCGTGAGCGTGACAGTCGATCACTCGTGCGCGAAGTGCTGCGTTCTCTCACCGAGCATTTCGACGTCGACCATGCGGCGCTCGTGGATTTCGATACGAACGGCATCCCGAGTCGACTGAGGTACGCGCGGCGCGATCCGGATGGCTTCGTCGACGAGTCTGCATCTCGCTTCTCGTCGGACGATTTCGTTTCGCGCGATGCTCGAGATGCCATCCGGGCCGGTGCGAGCCTCGTCGTGTTGGACGTCGTGACGGACGCGCGAACTTCGATTCACGCGGATACCTTCCGTAGGCTCGACATCGGCGCCGTGCTGACGGAATCTTGTGTGACGACACGCGGACTCGAAATGGTGCTCGTGTTGAGCAGTCGGCGATCGAAGGTTTGGAGTGACGCCGAGCGGCGCTTGCTGCTCGAAATCGCCGTGCGGCTGTTTCCAGCAATCGAGCGTGTCCGCGCCGAAGAGTCGCTTCGAGACAGTGAAGAACGGCTGCGCCTGTTCGTGCGTCATGCGCCTGCCGCGGTCGCCATTTTCGACCGCGACATGCGATGCCTCGTCGCGAGCCAGCGGTGGCTCGATGACAGCCATCTCACCGAGCGCGAGATCATCGGATCGGTCTATTACGACGCAGTCCCCGAGCTTCCCGAGCGGTGGAAGGCAGTGCACAGGCAGTGCCTCGGAGGGCAGATCCTGCGGTGTGACGAGGATCTCGTCATCCAGCCGGACGGACGTCGTGAGTGGGTCCGTTGGGAATGTCGACCGTGGCGCGATGCTGCCGGGCGGATCGGCGGCATCGTGCTCTTCGCGGAGATCATCACGGACGAGAAAGTGATGATGGAAGAGCTCCGCGATCGCGAAGCGCGCCTCCGCGCGATCGTGGATCACGCGATCGATGCGCTCGTCACCATCGACGACGAGGGTACGATCGAGGCGTTCAATCCGGCTGCCGAGTCGATGTTCGGGTATGCCGCGGCCGAAGTACTCGGGCAGGACATCAGTCTTCTGATGCCTTCACCGCATCGCGAGCAACATTCGGAGTACATCGCGACCTATCTGCGAACGCGCGAGCCGAAGATCCTGGGCATCGGCCGTGAAGTCATGGCGAAGAAGAAGGACGGCACGATCTTCCCGGTCGATCTCGGAATCAGCGAACTGCTCGTGGACGGCAAGAGGAAGTTCTCGGGCATCGTCCGTGACCTCACCGAGCAGAACCGCGTGCATGCCGAGTACGTTCGTGCGCAAAAGATGGAAGCCGTCGCACGACTCTCCGCTGGCGTCGCACACGACTTCAACAACCTGCTCGCAGGTGTACTCGGCGGTCTGCGCATCGCGACGAAGAGCCTCGAAGGCGATCATCCCGCGATGACGATCCTGACCGAGATCCAGGATGAAGTGAGGCGTGGGGCGTCCGTGACACGCCGCCTGCTCGACTACAGTCGAAGCGACTCCGCGCAACTCCGTCCCGTTGCGCCCGAGAGCGTGATTCGCGAAGCGGAGCCACTGATCCGTCGCTACCTCGGCGAGGACGTCGAAGTCTCCGTTTCCTGCCGGACATCGGACAAGAACGTCGTCGCGGACGCCGCCATGCTCGAGCAAGCGTTGCTCAATCTCGTGATCAACGCGCGGGATGCGATGCCGAACGGTGGAACGTTGACACTCTCCTGCGCCGTGGAAGAACTCGGTCGCGACGAGCTTCGTCGTGTCGGCAACGATCATGAGCCCGGTAGCTTCGTCGTGTTCTCCGTCGCCGACACCGGTACCGGAATGGACGAGGCGACACTTCGTCGAGCCGACGAAGCGTTCTTCACGACAAAGGGGCCAGGTGAGGGTACGGGACTCGGTCTCAGCACCGTCACGAACATGCTTCGGAAGTGGGGCGGGTTCTTGCGGCTCGAGAGTGAGGTCGGCGTCGGAACGACCGCGAGCGTCTACTTACCGGCAACAACGGCGCGCTCCGAGAGCGAGCATGTGGACTCCGTCGAACCGCCGGTAGCGCCGACCGGAGGCGCGATGATTCTCGTGGTCGAAGACGAGAAGCTCGTGCGTCGTGGTATCGAGCACATGCTTGCCGAACGCGAGTTCGAAGTGATCGGGGTTTCGAACCCGAACGAAGCTCTCGACGTGTTGCGAACGCGGGGGGACGAGATCGACCTCGTGCTCACCGACGTGATCCTGCCGGGCATGAGCGGCCCCGAACTCGTCGAGGCTGCACGCGAGTTCGTCCCGGGCTTGTCGGCGCTGTTCATGTCCGCGTTTCCGCACGAAGATCTCGTCGCGCGCCGGCGTCTCGACCCCTCGGCTCGATCCCTGGCCAAGCCGTTCTCCAGCGAGGAGTTGTTCGCGAAGTTGCGGGAGGCCTTGGGGCGACATCCGCCCGTCGCGTGATCCCGTCGAGCTGCTGC
>JACKHW010000017.1 GCA_020638795.1 Planctomycetota bacterium
CGACCGGCGCGGCTCTTCATGCTGGCGGCGGCCTCGTGCTCGATCCTGCGGGCGGCGATGTGCCGGCGATCGCCGTGATTCGCGGATGGCGCTTCGGCTCGTTCGTCGCCTTGGTCGACCTCGTCCGAGAAACCCGTGCCCGAGAGAAATCGGAGGGCGCTGACGAACCTTCCGACCTGACGATCCACACTGGTTACGATTCGACAGCGCGTCAGAACATCACGTCGTTCCCCACGAGGAGTCGCGAAGTACTCCATTTGAAGATCGCAAGATCCATTGGCAACGGAGAGCTGCACGTATCGTCGATCGATCCTGCAACTGGCAACGTGCAACCATTGTGTGTGACGACTCTGCGCCGCTATCCGCTAGGCGCATTCGGGATCGGCACGACGCGTGGGCGGTGGATTCTCAAAACGATACGTATTTGGAGTGACGAGGCAGAACCCGCCCCGCTGCGCGTGGACTGAAGTCATCACAGCACGACGCATGGGCCGTTCGCAGTGCTTGCATGCACCGCGTTTCGTCGCCGACGCACGGCGTGCGTGTGTTTTGAGTTTCGTCCAAAAGCCGTTAGACTCCCGGCCACCTGTCTCTCCACTCACGAGGGTTTCCTATGCAACCTCAACCCGGCCGGGACCGTGCTGCCTGCGGTTGTGGCCAGCCGCCAGACGACACATCGGGCTTGCCTCCCGAAGTGGTCGCGGACCTCACGTCACAGCTCACGAGTTCGCTGTCTGCACGTCGTATCCACGCTTTGGCTTGGTTCGGCGAACGGATTCATGATGCGCCGATCACGGATCTCATCCGCACTTGCCGGAACGTCGACCCACGCGTGCGCACTTGGGCAGTGTGGGCGGTTGGCCGCGTTGCCGCGCATCGTCACGATCATCCTGCGATCGACGACCTGCACGATGTGCTCTGTTCGAGCTTGCTCGACGACGTGCCGAGCGTGGCACGCATGGCTGCATACGCATTGTGTAACATGCCGCCGATCGAACGCTGTGCACGTCGCGTGGTCCATGCCTTTGAAAGCACGAGAGGAAGCTTGCGTGAGACCGGCATCGGTCTCGTCGGCCACTTCGCGACGGTTTCCGAAGATGCGCTTCGACTCGTCGTCCGAATCGCGGCGACACACGACTTGGACGGGCCCCTCGAGCACGCGGTCTTTCGTGCTGCACGACACGACCGCGACCGCTTCGTCCGTTTGGTCGAAGTCGTCTTGGTCGATCTCGTCGGTGAGCCCGCACGTGCAAAACTGATCGAGCGCATTCGATCGGTGGTCCCCGAGACCTTCCCTCTCCATATCGAAGCCTGTCTCGCGGATCTCGGAGCGGACGAACCAAGTGTCGTGGCCGCTGCGTGTCAACGCGTCGATGCGCGGCTGCTCTGCGAGCCCTCGGTTCGCGAACGACTCGTCGCGTGCCTCGCACACGACGATCTCGGTGTTCGACGCGAAGCGACGCTCGCAATCGGCAAACTCGTGCGGATCCACGGCATCGACACGGAGGTACTCGACGCGATGGACATGCTCGCGCAGAACGTCGTCGATGCCGATCGCAACCTCGCATCGTTCAGCGCATGGGTCTTCGAGCGCATCGGCCCACCGGCACGATCCGCAATCGCTGCCCTCGAACGAGCGAGCGTGACGGACGACAACACCGTACGCCAGGCCGCCACGGCAGCACTGAAGCGCGTCCGCTGCGAAGACGAGACCGAATGCTGACGTCGTGCAGTTGACGCGCACGTGCCGCGATCGGAAATCGCGCGCGGACAGCCCTGCTGCTGGCAAGGCGCGATGATGGCCTGCAAACTCACGCGCGTGATACCGCACACGTCATCGTTGGACGGACTGATCGATGCCATCGATCCGAGGCGCCCGGAGCGCCCGCGCGATCGACAGCTGGTGACGGTCGTTCCGACGATGGCAATCGCGATGGAAGTCGAACATCGACTGATCGAGCGCGGCATCTCGACCGCAGGCGTACATGTTCTGACTGCCAAAGCGATCCTCGATCGACTGGCGCGCGTCGGAACGGGCGCTCCTCGACATCGCATGCACTCCAGACTCGTCGAGGAGTGGCTCCAATCGGAGATTCGATCGAGGCTCGAGGACCTCGCGTTCTCACGCTACCGAGCAGAACTCCGCTATCTCCACGAGCACGCGTCTGCGCGTAAGGTCGTCGCGCGGACCCTGCTCGCGATTCGACGTCAAGAGGCAGGGTATTCGAGCACCTTCGTGCCCCACGCCGCCACTTCACGCTTCGTCGCGTCGTTCCTCGGCCCACTCGCGACGATGATCGACCGATCGTCACGCGCGGACGATGCGATCTCGATCCAGCGAGCGAATCGCGAGCTTCGTGACCACGGCTTTTCGCGTGCCTTCTCGGATCGTGTGCGACTGCTCGTGCACGAGCCCGTGCCCCGTGAGAACGTAGAGCTCGCTTCGCTTCTGCTGACGATCCTCCAGACGCCCTCGTTGTCGGATGTCCTGATCGAGCGATCGGCCATCGCGACACCGATACGCCACGATGACGACGCGGGGGCTTCACTTCCGAAGGTTGGGGGGTCGGCGCGATTCGCGACCTTTCACGCGAGAGGCAATCGAGCCGAACTGACCGAAGCGTGCATTCGGATCCGAGACCTCATCCGCAGTGGAACGCGACCCGACCGAATCGCGATCCTCATGCACGACGAAGCGCGGTATCACGGCCTACTGACAGCCATCGCCGAGCGCGAAGATGTCCCGGTCGCAATCCGCGGCAAGCGTACCGCGACGTCGGTTCCCGCGATCGGGCTTGCCAACGGCTTGATCCGCCTATGCTGCAGGGATGCACCTCGGAGTGCGGTAATCGCTGCACTCGCACATCCGAACATGAATCGTGACGCGAACGATGCCGGAGTGTCGTCGCGAGATTTCTTGTCCGCAGTCGCTGCATTCGACGACGAGACGCGGAATGCAGGCTGCACTGGCGGCTTCGATGCGCTGCTCGGTGTCGTACATGAACGACTGTCTCGCAAGAAGCACGCACGCCATGCACGCGCTGTCTCCGCCATCGAAGCTCACTTGTCTGCGTTGCGAGAACTCGCCGAGCGCCTACGCTCTTCATCGACCAACGTCGATCAAGCGCGCGCGATCGATGTCATGTTCGCACACGCAATCGCATGGACTCCCCAGATCGATACCACGGACATCGCGCGCATCGATCGTTGCATCCGGACCGCTCTCGAAGAGCTCGCTGTGCGGGATACGATCGCGCTGCCTCCACTCGACATCGACTCGATCCCCGAGGCCTTTCGGAGCCGACTCCCTCCCGTCGCGCTCGAGTCCGAAAGCAGCGGAGTCGCGTGGCTTTCCCTCGACGAGGTTCACGGGCGGGATTTCGACGCGGTCTTTTTGCTCGGCTTCGAACGCGGCACGTCTCTTCGCGAGCCGAATCGCTCCCAGTCACTCCAGAGTCGACTCGACGCGGATGACGTCGAAGCCTGGAACCGATCGATTCTCGAGAGTCGAAACCGCATCGACCCGTCGATCACGCCGGGTGACACGGACGTCGTTTCGCTGACCGTTCCGGCAACGCCTCAGCAACTTGCAATGCGTGTGAAGGGCTCGCTGGCAACCGTCCTCGCCACGACCCGCGACCTCGTGACCGTCTCCTACTGCCGAGCGGACGATCAGGGGCGCCCGCTCGGACCATCACCATGGATCGGAGCGATCTCCGAGGCGCTCGGCGGCTCTCGCAGGATCCACGATCTCGTTGCCGATCCCGAGGTCCATGCTTCGGTGCCGTGGACTCCTGCACGCCGCTATTCCTGGCGATGCCGTCCAGGGACGAGCCCGAGTCGCGACGACGCTCTGCGTCATGCCGGACTCACGAAGGGATGGCGCGGACTCGAAAAAGGGGTGATCCGCCTCGGACACGATGCACCGTCCGATCTTCTGCGCGGTGCATCGTGGATCGGAACCAACGATCGATTCGAAGCGAAAGAGCCCGCCGGGTTCCGTTTCGACCCGTGGCAACTCGGCCCGACCAATCTCGCTTCGCGTGGTGTGAGCGCAACGTCCTTCACCAAGCTCGATACCTGTCCGTTGCAGTTCTACTTTGCAAAAGTGATCGGCGCCGCAGCAATGCGCGAAGCGCCTACGATCGAGAGGATCTCGAGCCTGGACATCGGCAACGCGGCTCACGCAGTGCTCGAGGACACGTATCGATCCCTGTTCGCCGAAGAACACGATCTCGAAGAACGCATCCGACTCGCGAAAGAGATGGTCGCAGCGGAGCTGCAGAAACGCGATGACGAGTTCGTTCCACCGATCGAGCGTCGCTATCCGGTCCTCGGCGACGTGACCCGCGGACGCTGGCGAGCTGCGCTCGAAGCATTCGTCGAAGCCGACCTTCGAGATCTCGACCGACGCGGTTTGGTTCCAGGCGCTTTCGAACGTGCGCTCGCGACCGAACTCGATCTCGAGGATGTTCACGTCCGGCTCACCGGAAAGCTCGATCGGATCGACTATCGCGGCGGCGCTGCTGCTCGTGTCATCGACTACAAGACCGGAGCCCAGGTTCGCAAGAAGCCCAACGACCGTAACGCCGAGCCGAAGCAACTCGAACTCTATGCCCTCATGCTGGAGGGAACCGACGGTGTCCGCGTGGCCGCGAGCCTCCTCGGTATCGCGCCGCGGCATTTCGAGGAGTACGAAGGGGAGCTGCCCGAACGCGCGCTGTCCGCATCCTTCTGGGATGGCGTCGATGCGCACAGGAGCGAACTGGCAAGGATCGCTCGCCCCATGGTCGACGGGACCTACGAACCGCGAAAGGACACGCCATTCCCTTGCAACTACTGTGACTTCCGTGCCGCGTGCCCGCGATATCACGCGCCGACACTATCGCGACTCGGGCTGGAGTTGGGCACATGACCGCGATCGCGGACCTCGCTGCGCGCGCCGAGGCGTTGACGAACTTCGAAGACAATCTCGTCCTCGTCGCGGGCGCAGGATCGGGTAAGACGAGTCTTCTCGTGAGTCGAACCCTGTGCGCTTGGCTCGGCAAGCGCATCGACCCTGGGCGCATGCTGATCACGACGTTCACCGAAAAAGCGGCGAGCGAGATGGCCGAACGCCTCGATGACGCGCTCCGTGAACTGAACGAGAGCGACATCGACCCAGCGTCGGATGCGGGTCGAGCCTACGCAGCCTTGACTCGCGAGTTCGGACTCGACGACGGAGCCGTACGCGAACGCGCCGCCATGGCCGCGAAGCAAGAGCCGCCGAGCGTCTTGACCTTCCATGCGTTCTGCTTGCGCTGGCTCCAAGAGTTCGCGCGCGCTGCAGGGCTGCCACCCGAACTCGAGATCCTGGACGACGACTCCGTGCACCTCGCCTTCGACGAGTTCTGGCCGTCGTTCGTCGAGGAGGAACTCGGTCCCGAACGGAAAGCCCAACGCATAGGGAACCAAGAAACGCGTGAGACTTGGCGAACCCTCTTGCGATCGTTCGACCTAGCGGAGATCTCCAGCATCGCACGCAGCGCTTGTCTCGAACCCCAGATTCGGACTCATCCGATCGACTGGAGCCGTCACGAACTCATCGAAGCGACATCCGCCCTGTTCGAGCACCTCGATGCCGATCCCGTCAAGCATGCCTCGAAGCTCAACTTCGGGTCTTGGGCGACGCTGACGTGCACGGTCGTGAGCGAGCTACTCGCGCTGGATGAGTCCGCACCCGTTCCTGATGCACTCGCGTCGCGTGCGAGCGAACTCGCGAACAACCGCGCGACTCCCGCGAAGTCGGACTACGAGGATCCGGACGATCTCGCACGCATGTCGGAAACGGCGAAGCGGATGAAAGCCTGCTTGGCGACGTGGGCGAACCTGCCGGCTCCGAAAGTCGCGATCGCGATCTCGGCCTTCGTCAAGCGCGTGACATCCGCATTCGAGAAGCACTTGACGCGACTCGGCGGGCTGTCGTTCTCCGAGTGTCTCGTACGCTGCGCACGCCTTCTGGGGGATTCGACGCACGTTCGCGATCGGTTGCGGGATCGGTATTCGCTCCTACTCGTCGACGAATTCCAGGATACGGATCCACTGCAGTACGACATGCTCTTCTATCTCGCTCAGAGCGGCCCATCTCGGCGCAACGAAGATCCGAAGTCGGTCGACCTGAGGCCCGGCGCACTCTGCATCGTCGGTGACCCCAAGCAGAGCATCTACAGGTTCCGAGGCGCCGACATGCGAGCGTATGGTCGCGCGCTCGAGAACATCCTGAGTCAAGGCGGCAAGTTGCTGGACCTGACCGCCAACTTTCGCAGCGAGCCCGAGATCCTCGACTTCGTCAATCGCGCGGTGACACCGCTCTTCGACGGGAATCCCGGGTATCAGGCCGATCGACAAGATCTCGTGACGCCGAAGCAAGCGACGGGTCGAGGGAGCGTCACTCTCCTGCATGTTGCGGACGACGACAAGAATGCACGCCATGCGAGCGAAGCCGCCGAGATTGCACGACGACTCCTCCAGAATCGATCCCGGCATCGACGCGCGTGGCGGGACTATGCACTGCTCTTCCGTGCGACGACGAAGATCGAAACATATGCGGACGCGCTGCGAGACGCGGGGATTCCCGTTCTCGTCGAGGGTACGACGCGCTTCTACCAACGACGCGAAGTCGAACGCTTCTTGGCATTGCTGAGACTCGCTCTCACTCCGTGGGACGAAACCGCGATGCTGGCCTACCTGCGTGGCCCGCTCGCAGCCATCCCCGAAAGCGAACTCTTCGCCGTCGCTGAGGTAAGCCGCACGGATCTCCAAGTTCGAGTCCCACGCCCCACACGATGGCTTCTCGAAGAGCACGAAGACGAACGCCTCGCACCGAACCTGACGCGCGCAGTTCGCGCGTTACGAGCGATGATCGCGCACATCGCGACCCTCGAGTCGGACGCGATCTTCGAGTATGCGCTCCACGAGACAGGTCTCGCCACCCTCGAGGCCGCAGGTTACGAAGGCGAACAACGGCTCGCCAACCTGGAAATTCTCGCCCAGCGGGCTGCCGCGTGGGCACGGGAAGGCAGTCACGACTTCGAACAGGCCCTACGCTTCTTCGAGCGTGAAGCCATGGGCGAGAAAGACGCCGAGGAGAACCCACTGGCGGACGATCGCCTCGACGCGGTGAGACTCCTGACGATCCACAAAGCGAAAGGGCTCGAATGGGACGTGGTCATCGTTCCGGACGCATCGCGAAGCCAGAACACGCAGAACAAGCGCGGAAAGACGTTCGTCCTCGACAGTCGTCGCTCACCTACGATGCTGGCACGCCTGCCCCGCATCGGTTCGCCGAGCCTCGTCTTCCACGATGTCGACGAACGGCTCCACGACGACGCCGAGACGCAGCGCTTGTTCTACGTGGCTGCGACCAGGGCGCGGCGCGAACTGCTGATCACATGGTCCACCAACTCTCGAAACCGGATGTGGAAGCGCATCTTCGATGGTCTCGCGATCGATCCGTGCGAGCAGTTCGAGGACGACCGCACGATCGCCGGTGTTGCGACGCACGGCTGCATGCGAAGTTCGGATATCAGGACGATGCGCGCGCCGACGGTCACCGACACCGGGACGCCGGATACCTTCGTCAGCACTCGTGCTCGTTCCGAGTACGTGGCGTCGCTCGATGGGCGCTTGCGCCCGCGGCTCGAGGCCCCCAGCAGCACGAAGGTCCACCAACGCATCGGCGACACATCCGGCTTATCGCACTTCGGTGCTCCCGGTCGACACGCTGGAGTCATTGGCACCGTCGTGCACGAGTATCTTCATGGCGCGGACTTCGGAGTGGAGAGCGTCGACGTCAGACGCGCCGACGGCATCTTGGCAACGCACGTCGAAGCCACACTCCTACACGCATCCGTGCTCGAAGAATTGCGGTCGGATGTCCACTACGTTCTCGAGTGTTTCGTGACTTCCGAACTGCGTTCGCGCGCATTCGCAGCGCACGGCGTTTGGCGAGAGGTCCCCATCCTGTTCCGCGATTCCGAAGCAGCGTGGCGCGGCTCGATCGATCTCGTGCTCGAGATCGACTGCGGATCTTCGGGCACGACGAACGAAATCGTCGTCGTCGACTACAAGAGCGATCGCGTGACCGAAGGCACGGAGCAGGACTTCGTCACTCGACACGCTCCGCAAATCGACCGATATGCACGTGCGCTGCAGGCTGCATGGTCGCTTGCAGTGGTTCCACGACGCGAACTCTGGATGCTCCGACGCGGCACGATCCATGTCGTCGAAGATCGTTGACGATCGAGCGTGGGTCCACGCTCAGTCGAGCTCGTCGAGAGCGAGCGCCTGGTAGTCGAGATCGAACCGCCTCAAGTACTTCCGTAGACGGTCCGCGTCGTTCGCCGACTTCTTGAGCCGACGCGACGCCTGGAAGAGCCGGCGTCCGGCGTCCGACAGGGACTTCGACCGACGACAAACGCGCACGACGTGCGCGAGTTGAGGGCGATCGAACTCATCGAGCTCTTCGAACGCTTCGTGCCCCAGTATCTCCGTGAGCAGGCGCCGGTCGCCATCGCCGTCATCGCGAGTACCGCGCCACCCGATCTCGAGTCGACGGATCTCGCGCTCGACATCGTCGCTTCGAATGCGGCCTCCCTCGGCGAGTGTTGCCAACCTCGTCACACTCGCGTCGAGGTCACGAAAGTTGGCCGACCATGTGGCGCGCTCACTCATCGCGAAATCCAAGTACCGAGCGCGCGCTTCTTTGTTGAATCCGACGCGACGTCCATTGCGGCGTGCGAACTCCTCGAGTTCGTAGTCGAGGTTCGGTTCGAGATCTTCGATGCGATCACGAAGGCTCGGAAGAGCGAAGGTCCACGTGTCGATGCGCGCGAGCAGGTCCTCGCGGAACCGTCCGGTACGCACGGCTTCGTGCAGGTCTCGATTCGTGCCCGCGATGAGCTCGAAATCGCTCTCGACCTCCGAATCCGAACCGACTGGCAAGAAGCGCCGCTCCTCGAGCGCACGCAAGAGCATCGCCTGCTCGTCGAGACCGAGTTCGCCGATCTCGTCGAGGAACAACAAGCCACCATCGGCAGTCCTCAACAGTCCATTGCGAGCGGCAACGGCACCGGTGAATGCACCCTTCTCGTGCCCGAAGAGCGCGGACATCGCCGCATCGCCACGAAGCGTCGCGCAATTGACTTCGACGAAACGGCCCTGGAGGAGCCGACGCTTCTGTTTCAGCTCGAAGATGCGTCGTGCGAGCAACGACTTGCCAGCACCCGTCGGTCCGGTCAACAACATCGGGTCGCGCGACGCGATCGCGACGCGTTCGATCTCCTCGATCTGAAGATTGAACCGCTCGTTCCGAGTCGCGATCCCCGACTTGAGAAGCGAGTGCGCCTCGTCTCGTTCTTCGGCGAAACGCATCGCGATCGCGTCGTAGCGCGAAAGGTCGAGGTCGATGATCTGCCACGTGCCTTCGGTATCGCGCTTGCGGCGAGGCGGTGCCGTTTGCACGAGTCGCGCCGGAAAATGCCGAGTCTCCGTCAGCAGGAAGAAACAGATCTGATGGACGTGTGTGCCGGTCGTGATGTGGACGAGGTAGTCCTCGTCATCACTGAACGGATAGTTGCGCGCGAACGAGTGCAGAGTCCCGTAAACCTCCTCGAAGTCCCACGGGTCGTTGATCGCGAAGGCCGTGAGTCGCACGGTCGTCTCCGGCGAAACGGACTGGATGTCGATCGCGACCTGTTCCGCGAGCTGATGACTCGCATCGTCGTGAAAGAGTTCGAAGCGATCGATCAGCAAGTCTTCGTGCTGGCACAGCCCGACACTCGGTCGCCAGCGATCCCAACCACGCCCTTCCTTGGGTGAACGATCGAGTACGAGTCCAACGAAGCCGAAGGCAACGGTCGGTCGGCGAGCCATCCGGCGATCGTAGCAAGGCGTACCTCGGGGACGGAGAACCTGCTTCAGCTCATGTCGCCGAGTTCGAGCTTTTCGATCTCGAGGCTCAGCGCTGCACGAGCACGCGACAGGAGCATCCGCGATGCCTTGGGGTTGCGTTGCATGCGTTCGGCGGCGTCCTCGTGCGAAAGGCCTTGGAGGACGACGAGTTCGAGGATTTCGCGGTAGTGATCGGGAAGCCGCTGCAAGGCCGCTGCGAGTAGGCGCTTCTCTTCGATCTGCGACACCGCGGCGCTCGGAGTCGTCGGCGCATCGAGCAAAGTCCGAGCCAGGACGTTGCGCTCGGAGGTCCGGTCGGGCGCCTGCCGCTTGAGTGCGCCAAACCATCGACGCTGTCGGCGGATGTCGTTCTCGATGATCGCCGTCACCCAGGCCACGAACTGCGCTTCCGTATCCCCGACGAACTCCGGCAGTGAGCGAAGCATCTCCACGTATGCGTTCTGGAGCACGTCCGAATCGCGCAGTCGCGTCCGCAACTGCGCACCGAGACGGGTATCGACGTAGTTGCGAAGTCGGGTTTCGACGCAGCGCAACACGGCCTCGATGGCGGTATCATCGTGCATCCGTGCCCGTTCGAGGAGTTCGGCGAAGTCTGGCCTGGTCACCATGTCGCAGAAGGCGAAGTCGATCGGGGGTTCGCAGTCGTAACGGGGCAGGATCTCGATTCCGGGTAAGAAAGTCGCGTTTCGGGGTTACGCCCGCTCGGGAATCGTCCTTTCGGAGCCACCTCCAACGATAGCACATAGACACACCCGCCGAACTAGCCACGGATCAACGTCAACCCACATGCGACTCACAAGAACAACCATCTTCGGCCTTCTGCTCGCGGCAACGGGAGCGGCTCAAGTCAACCCCGAGATCGAGGGCTACGAACTCAGCCCGAATGGGGAGCTAATCAACCCGAGCGGATATTCGACGGTCCTCGACAACGACGACTTGAAGTACTTCCGAGTTCGGATGGACCTCGGCGAGGAAGAATACGCATTCGTCTTCGCACGACTCTGGGTCGAGCCGGCCGTCATCGCAGGAACCGCGGTCGGCACGGCAGTCGTCGAAACGATGCAAGCGACGCATCACAACCTGCAAGTGCCGGCGACGTGCGCGGCACACGAGGTCGTCCTTCCAGGCGGCTACGAACTGGATCCGGAGTGTGAGCAAAATCAATTGCAGATCGAGCGCGAGCGTCTGACCGATTTCTTGATCCAAGTCGCCGCATTGGAGCAGCCGGAGCTTCTGGGATTCAAAGGCGATTCGTCCGGAACGTGGACGCTTCATGAACCGCAGGAAGTGCCAACGGCAGAGGAAGACGAGCGATGGGCGTGGAGCCCCGCGCACATCTGGTCACGCACGAGCGTGCCCGACGTTGGCCATGTCTCGCAACTGGTCCATCACACGTTCGAGCAAGGGCTCTACCAGTACTACGGCGCTGAAATCGGAAACAACCTCCAAGCCATCAGTGCCCTGTCGTCGTTCATCAACGAGAACGTCGTTGCCAACGTCGCGATTCACGTCGTCGTCGTCGACAAGCGCGAGGGGCAGAAGAAGATCAAGATCAAGATCCCGGTCGTCATTCGTCGCCGCAGTCTCAAGCAGATCGACGACCCGGTGAAGTTCCTCACCGAGGGTGTTCCGACATGGTTTCCGACAGCCCTCTTCTCCGCAATCCACGTCGCCGAAGCCGGAAGCACGATGACCGTGCCGATGAAGTTTCCGACAACGGCCGCTCGTTTGGTGTGGGCATGCAGCCAGGGACCGTGCGCACCGTTCCTGATTCTCGATCAGACGTTCGCGTCCTATGGAACGAATCGCCCGACTTTCGTGATCCCTGCAACGATCGTCTCCGACCTCGCCGAGTATGAGCCGTTGTTCCCATTCGGCTACGTGCTTGACTCCGAGAACAATCCGCTCATTCCCACCTACAACTGGGGTGGCGCGGGCGGCATTGTCACCTATCCGATCGACAACAAGTCCCAGCCCAAGGACTGACCCCTCGATGGAGAGCGAGGTCGCCCGCATCCTCGAGGAGTGCTTCTCCGAACTCCTCGAGGGACGCGAGCCGGACATCGAGGCCCTGTGCGCCCACGCTCCCCACCTGCGCGCCCGCGTCTCTCGGGTCGTCGCTCGTGAGCGCGAAGTCCTCGGCTCGGCGCATTCGAAGGACGATCCTCTGGGCGACGACATTGACGTCGACGTCGTTGCGTCCGGCACCCTCGTGAATCGGCGTGTCGGGGATTTCGAGATCCTCGAAGAAATCGGAAGCGGCGGCATGGGCAAGGTCTACCGCGCCCGCCAACTCTCGTTGAATCGCGAAGTCGCACTCAAGATCCTGCGCGAAGACCTTTCGGATTCTGCCGCCGGGCGCACGCGCATGCAGCGTGAAGCGCTCATCACTGCGGCTCTCGAGCACGAAAACATCGTACCGGTGTACGCGACCGGACAGGACGGCGACCGCACCTTCATCGCGATGAAGCTCGTGCGCGGCCTTCCACTCGACCAGCAGGCGCTCCCGCTCGATCCGATCCGAACGGCCAAGATCGGCCTCGCAGTCGCCAGAGCACTCCAAGCCGCACACGAGGTCGGTGTCCTTCATCGCGACATGAAGCCCGCCAACGTGCTCCTCGCATCCGACACACCGTACGTGGTCGACTTCGGACTCGCGCGCCTCGCGACGAGAACCACCCAACTCACGCAAGGCCACGCAGCGCCGGGCACATTGGCGTACATGGCACCCGAGATGTTGCGCGAGCGTGCACCGACCTTCGATCCACGTGTCGATGTCTACGGTCTCGGCGCCACGCTCTACGAAACCCTCAGCGGCAATCCACCGTTCTGGAACGACAACCAGATTCGGTTGTTGCGCGAAGTCCTGTACGACGAACCAAAGCGCCTGTCACTGCCATCGATTCATGGCGACCTCGAAACGATCGTCCTCCGCGCGCTCCAGAAATCGCCAACGGATCGATTCCTCAGCGCTGGCGCGATGGCGGAGGAGCTCGAACGCTTCCTTCGCGGCGAACCGATCGAATCCAAGCCTGTAGGCATCTTCGGGCGCATCTGGCGGCGCGCTCGCCGTCGGCCCGCGTTCTCGTTGACCGTGACAGCGGTTGCTTGCGTCGTGATCACCATGAGCGCCGTCCTCGTGCGATCGCGAATGCGCGAAGCCGATCGTCGGAACTTCGAGATCGCTCGGATCGAGGCGGGTCTGACGGACCCGGATCTGACGGACGCGACGGCCCGCCTCGAACAGCTACGGTCGAGCGACGAGTTCGCCGCGCCGGCCGAACTCACGACGAGACTGCGCGACGAAGCAACCTTGCGTGTGCTCACGCTCATTCTCCAGCACACGCTCGTCCACACGAATCCCGGCGTCGCAGCAGAACTCGCCCAACACCTGCGCAACGCGAAGGACGCCCGCGCCCGCATCGCGGTGGCTGCATGGGAAGCTCTCGGTCGCGCGTCCAAGCGCCTCGACCTCGATGTCGACCTCACGGCGCGCTATCCACGCACCACTTGCGTCCGCGATGCACTCGACGCTGGTGACGATGTGGCGGCTCGGCTCGAGGCATGCTCCGAAGACGGTGGCGCGACCGATCGGCTCTTCGTGGTGTTTCTTCTGAGGCTTAACGACCAGCCGACCCATCTTTCCGAATCCGAACTTCGCACTGCATCCACGACCGGTCCCGAAGGCCTCGCCGTGCAGTTCGCGCGCGCAGCCGTTCTCGAAGAGCTCTCCGAAGAGCGTGCCGCCTTCCTCGAACTCGGTCCACTCCTCGGATCGAAGCTGATGCGGCCGTTCGCGCTTTGCACGAGGGCGAGACTGGCCGCGACACTCGGCTACGATGACGCTCGCAGACGTCTCGTCGAAGTGCACGAACTCGTGGGGCCTGACGCACCGGAACATCTCCGCGCATTCCTTGCCGGAGCGCGACTCCAGATCGCTCGTGATCTCGGACAAGGAACGGAGTTCTGGAGAGTCTGGGAATCTGCTGCACCGCTCCTCGACAAGAGCCATGCGTACTGGATGTTCGGTGCGGACACTGCACGGAGGAGTGGAGATCTGGAGCGTGCGCGCGCACTGTTGATCGAAGGCGTCGACAAGGTCCACAAGCGTCCGATGCGCGACCTCGCGCTGCGCAGCTCCCTGTTGCAGGTCGATTGGCTTCGCAAGCCGTACAGCGAAGAACCCGAGCCTCTCGTCGGCGACGAACTCGCCCAGTTCCGACCGGAGATCGAAGATCTCGATCACAGGGCAAGTGAACTCTACCTTGACGCGCAGAGGGTCAAGGTTCGCCTCGTGATGGCCGAAGCTATCGTGGCCCGAGCCCGCTGCGCGCGCGCACTCGGCAATCGACGCGAAGCTTGGAACCTTCTCGAGCATGCCTGCCGTGAATACCAAACACCGGAGGCGCTTTCTTACTACGCGTTCTTGATCGCCTACCGGGTGCTCAACCGTCACCTTACCGGGTCGCCGGATGAAGACGAATCGTCGACCCCGCTCGTACAGGCGAGTGGCATCGCCTTCGAACGTGCTGGCACGGTGCTCCGCAGCGCCAAATCCGGCGAACCAGCGGCGCTCGACGTCCAGCAGATGACTCGACTCGCGCTGTTCGCGTCCGCATACCATTGCGGCTATGTGGACGAGACAATCGAGATGGCCCGGCACATTCTCGACAGACCGGTCGACGAGGACGACTACTTCGCCATGCTCGCGACCCACGCGATCGAGTGGGGTGGCTTTCCGCTCGATGTCCTGCTCGAAGAAGCCGCCGATTTCGAGGCTCTGGCTCAACGACTGATCACGGCAGTCGAGATCGTCGAGGCGAGCCGACTCACGCGCGATCAACGCCGTGCGGCCTACGAACGTTGGTCCCAGGCACTCGAAGGGGCCGCTTCGGTCGATGGCGCATCTTGGCGCGCCGCCCGCGCGGTCCTCGCGAAGGCATTGGCAGAGTCTGCAGGGATCCCTGCGCCAAACTCGAGACGCAGATAGCCTCTGCGATAACTTTCTATCTCAGAAGATCCAGTCCGCCGGTGCGCCGCCGCGCGGCTCGGAACATCGATGATCCGCAACTCTTTGTGGATCCCGAACTTGAAGCGGATCCAGGCAACATCCGCCGGCGTGGCACACTGCTCGCTCCTACACCCTCCATGACTCGTTACCTCCAGTACCAAACCGACGGCGTTCCGATCAAAGCGTGGGTTCGCGGGGTCGCGATCGACGACAGCGCCCTACGCCAACTGAAGAACGTTGCCTCGCTCCCGATCATTCACAAGTGGGTCGCGGCCATGCCGGACGTCCATTGGGGAATCGGTGCCACGGTCGGCAGCGTCATTCCGACGAAAGCAGCCGTCATTCCAGCCGCCGTCGGTGTCGACATCGGCTGCGGGATGATGGCCGTCCGCACGAGCTTGACCGCCTCGCAGTTGCCCGACGACCTCGGCCACGTTCGCTCCACGATCGAGGCGGCCGTGCCACACGGTCGGACCAACGGCGGCGGCCGCGGCGACAAGGGCTCGTGGAACGACGTTCCTGACGATAACGGCAAGGCGTGGGCAGCGATGGAAGCGGACTACAAGCGCATCTGCATCGACCACCCCAAGCTCGATCGCGGCCGCACGTCGGGTCAGCTCGGAACCCTCGGCGGCGGGAACCACTTCCTCGAGGTCTGCATCGACGACGATCAGCGGGTCTGGGTCATGCTGCACTCGGGGAGCCGCGGCGTGGGCAACCGGATCGGTTCGTACTTCATCGAACTCGCCAAGAAGGACATGAGCGTCCACGTCAAGAACCTCCCGGACACCAACCTCAGCTACTTCCGAGAAGGGACCCGCTACTTCGACGACTACGTCTTCGCGGTGGGCTGGGCTCAGGAATACGCACGCCAGAACCGGGAACTCATGATGCGGCAGACGCTCGCGGCACTTCGAACCTGCGGTCTCCCGCAGTTCACGGTCGACGAGCAGGCGGTCAACTGTCACCACAACTATGTCAACAAGGAGACGCATTACGGCGAAGAGGTCTTCGTGACCCGGAAGGGCGCGGTCAGCGCACGCGCTGGCCAGCTCGGGATCATCCCCGGTTCGATGGGCGCGCAGTCGTTCATCGTGCGCGGACTCGGCAACGCCGAGAGCTTCGAGAGCTGCAGCCACGGCGCCGGACGCGTGATGTCGCGGAGCCGGGCGAAGAAGGTCTTCACCCTCGAGGATCACGCTCTCGCGACCGCTCACGTCGAATGCCGTAAGGACCACGGAGTCCTCGACGAGACGCCGGGTGCCTACAAGCCGATCGACAAGGTCATGGAAGCGCAGCAGGATCTCGTCGAGATCGTGCACACGTTGCGCCAGGTCGTCTGCGTCAAGGGGTGATCATGGAAGACTCGAACAGCGCGAACACCCGCATCCGGATCGACGGCAGCTTCGGCGAGGGCGGTGGGCAGATCCTGCGCAGCGCGCTCGGGCTGTCCGCGATCACGGGCAAGCCGTTCGAGATCGAGAAGATCCGCGCTCGCCGCCGGAAGCCGGGGCTCCTGCGTCAGCACCTGACCGCGGTCCATGCTGCCAAGACCTTGACGAATGCCACGGTCCACGGCGACGAGCTCGGCTCGAAGTTCCTCGTCTTCGAACCGGGCTCACCGAGCCCGGGCGAGTACCACTTCGCGGTCGGCAGTGCCGGTAGCGCGACACTCGTCTTCCAAGCGATCTTGCCGCCGCTCCTCGTAGCGGGGCGTTCGCGCGTGATCTTCGAAGGCGGTACGCACAACCCGTGGGCGCCGCCGTTCTCGTCGATCGAGAAGGCATTCTTGCCCATCCTTCGCCGCATGGGCGCGTCGATCGAGGCACGGCTCGAGAAGCACGGTTTCTACCCGGCCGGCGGTGGTCGTTTTGTGGTCGAACTCGGCGAACCGTGCCCACTCGCCGGCATCGACATCGATCGTCGCGACAAGATCGTCAAGCGCCGCGCGATTGCCAAGGTCGCTCAGCTCGAGCCGTCGATCGCACGTCGCGAACTCGATGTCGTGGCCGACCGCCTCGGGTTCGATCGCAGCGAGCTCATCGCGATGGAGGTCCAGGACAGCATCGGGCCTGGCAATATCCTCACGATCGAGTTCGCGGATGCTGCAGGCTCGCACGAAGTGTTCACCGGCTTCGGCGAGGTGCGGCGCAGTGCAGAGGTCGTCGCCGCAGGCGCCGTGCGGGATGCACGCAACTGGCTCAAGGCGGAGGTCCCGGTCGGCGTGCATCTCGCAGACCAATTGATGATCCCGTTCGCGATGGCGGGCAGCGGCAGCTTCCGCACGCTCCCCCTGAGTCGTCACTCGCTGACGAACCTGACGATCATCGAGAAGTTCCTCGATGTCCCGATCGAGGTGCAGCAGGAAGGACGCAACGCGATCGTGCGGTTCGGCGGCGGCACACCGCAATGACGCGCCGCGTGCCGTTCGCTTGGTTCGCACGCAACATCGTCGTCGGAGCGCTGCTCGGCGGTGGATATGGCGCCATTCACGATCAGGTGTCGTGGTCGATCTCGCCCGAGTACTTCACCAAGTTCAAGTTCGAGCAGTTTGCTTGGGCAGACCTGGGGCTCGAGCCTCGACTCGCCGCCTCGTGGATCGGCTTCCTCGCAACTTGGTGGGCAGGAGCGATTGCCGCCTACGTCGTTAGTCGGATGGCGTTTCGTCACGCCTATGGGCAAGGCGCGTCGGGCTGGCCACTCGCTCGCGTCGTGCACCGGCTCCTCGTGGTTCTCGCGATCGCGATGGCAGGCGGTGTTTGCGGGTTTGCCTTCGCGCGCATCCGCGCGCCGGACGTCGATCGACTCTGGGGCGGATGGCGCACCTACGGCGGCGTGCAGAACCTCGAAGCCTTCGCAACGGTCGGTTCGATCCACAACTTCGGTTACGCGGGTGCTCTTCTCGGCATCGTCCTCGTCGCGTTGCACATCAAGCGGCAAGGACGCGTCGATCGATCTTCACCGGAAGGCTTGCCACCACCGGTTCGGTGAGGGATGCTCCGCGCATGACCGCGCCGGACGCAGAGCCCTCGGACCGCCTGAGCCTCCAGGCGGCCGCGCACCTGCTCCAAGTCTCGGACCGGACGTTGCGTCGTTGGACCCTGACGTTCTCGATGCCCCATGCGCTCGAGGAAGGCGATCTCGTCTTCTCGCGACGCGCGATCCTCGAATGGGCAGACGGGCACAGCATGCGCTTGGCTGCCGAGATGCCGACGCAGGAGGACGAGGATCGGCCGCTTCCGACGCTGCTCGAGGCGATTCGGCGCGGCGGCATTCATCGAGACGTTCGTGGGACCTCGGTCGATACGGCGCTCGAACACGCTGCCAAAGCGATGCAGCTACCCGCCGAGATCGACCGAGACTTCTTCCATCAGGTCCTACTCGCTCGAGAAGACCTCGATTCGACAGGCATGGGTGAAGGGATCGCGGTTCCCCACGTCCGCGCCCCGTTGGTGCTCCACGTCGACGAAGCGTACGTCGCGCTCGTCTTTCTCGAGCACCCCGTCGACTGGCATGCGGTCGATGGCAAGCCGGTCGACACGCTCTTCGTGCTCGCGAGCCCCGGTATCCGATCGCACCTGCACCTGCTGCGCCGGATCGCGATCGCATGTCACGACCCCGCCTTGCGAGAGCTCTTGCTCGAACGGGGACCCGACGAAGCGATCGAAGCACGCCTCACCGCCATCGCGTCGATCGCGCCCTAGAAGCCGGGCGGAACTGTGCGGTCGCTTGCTTCGAACGACATGTCCTGATTCAAAAGACGCGTCGGTAGCCGCTTCGAATCTGTGGTGGCACCACGCTGGGAACGCACGACGAGCATTCCGCACGATCAGGACCGAGCGGGGCGCGGGAACCTGCCCTAGCAATGCGGTTCACCCGGCCGGCGTTCAACCGCGCAACGAATCGATGCGGTGCTTCTGGTCGACGATCTGCGTGATTCGGAGCCCGTAGCAGTCGTCGACCATCACGACTTCGCCGCGCGCGACGAGTTTGCCGTTGACCCGCAAGTCGAGCGGCTCGGCCGCCTTCTTGTCGAGACTCACGACGCTACCCGGTCCGAGATCCAAGATCTCGTCGAGAGCGAGGCGCGCTCGACCGACCTCGACCGTCACTGGAATTTGAACGTCGAGGAGGAGATCCAGATTTTGACGCTCCATTGGATCACCACTCGGGCCGAGTTCGGGAAAGCCGACGCGACGCGCCACGATCTCAGGATCACTCGCTGAGGCTGCCGCGGCTTCGATCGTCTCTCGGGTTTCTGTGCCAGTCATGTCGGGAACCACCGGGGGAGTGTTTTTCAGCGTGGGTGTACGGACTAGTCGTGAACGACGTCTTCGATACGAACCGCATAGCGGGGACCGCGCGAGCCGACGACGCCGCGGAACTTCGTGCGCCCCTCGACCGGCACGTCGACGAGGCCGCCGATCTTCGTGCAGATCGGGACGATGTCGCCGACCGCGAGTTCCATGAGCTCCGCGAGCCGCAGCTCTCCGTGGCCGAGTTCGACACCGAGTTCGAGATCGACACGACGCACGTGCTCGAGCACGCGATCTCGAAACGCGCCGACCTGACCCGACTTGGAGACGAATCGGCTCGTCGCCAGGCTCTCGAGGTAGGGCTCGAGCCCGGTGTACGCGAGGACGATCCGAAGGTCCCCGAGCAACGGACTCCCCGAGAACTGGAAGTGCGACGCGAGCACGACTTCTTGGTACGGAATCGTCTGCGTCGACGTGATGTTCGCGTAGCGCGCCGTGACGCGAGGCTGCACTTCGACGATCTCCGAGATGCCTTCGGCGAGATTGTCGAGCACGGGCAACATGATCGCGTCGGCAACAGCGTATTCGGCATCCGACAATTCGCGCCGCTTGCCTTCCGAGTCTCCATGTCGCTCGCCCGTTCCGCCGAGAACGCGATCGACGATGCCGAGAAGCAAGCCGGTCGAGACCGTCACGATCGCCGGCATCGAAACGGGCGGGATCTCGACGATGTAAACGGACGCATTGCGCTCGACCTGCTGCATCCAGTTGGAGTAGCGCATCTGCTCGACGGCAACGCAGTCGCACGACGCATCGACTCGTAGACGATCCACGAGCAACGCGCCGAGCTTGCCCGCGACCATCTCCTGGATCCGATCGACGATCGAGATCTGGTCGCGCGATAGGCGATTCGGCTTGAGCAGGTCGATGTCGGTGATGGCCCCGCCGTGGAGCCCACCGAGCGATCGACTGTCTTCGATCAGCTCTTCCGGTACGCCTTCGGCCGAGAAAAGCTCCAGGAGCGCATCGATCTCTGAGTTGCTGAGGACTTCGTGGTTCACGCTTGCACTCGGATGAGGCGTCGGACGCGTCGTCCTAACTGAAGATGCACTCGAGGAAGTACACGTCGGACACAATCCCGTCGCTGTCAGGAAAGAAGGCTTTCTCGAGCAGGCGCGTGACTTCGAGCTGCAGCTGTTCGTAGCCGGCAGGGTCAGCGAGGTCCTCGCGGCGCTTCGAGAACAGGAGGAAGCGCACGTCACTGCGCGCCTTGTCCCAGCCCTTCTCGATCTTCGTGGCGGCCTGGGCTGGATCCTGTGCCTTGTAGTCGAACGAGACCTTGAGTCGACCCATCCCCTGGCTGCTTCCACCCTTGATGTTGAACGACCAGTCGAGCTGCTTGTCGTAGCGCGTCGCCTCGAGCTTCGTGAGGTCGACCTTCTGCTCGGTTTGGCCCTTCGGCGGCGAGGTCACCGCGACCGTGGCGACAGCGCCACCGACCACGAGCACGACGCCGATCAGGATCGGAACGAGCTTGCTCTTCTTCTTTGGTTCTTCCGCTGCTGCGGCTTCCTCTTTGCCAGCCATGCTACTCGCACACTCCTTCGCTACGTGGCCGATCCACTGGTCCTATCGGCATTTCAGGCCCGCCGGATGATGCGAATCGCAACCCCTCGGTGGACCGGTCCCTCCGTTCCGCGCTCCTTGGCCGGGACGACTTTGGCTCGGACTTCGAGGTCGGCGCGTACGCCGACCTTGCGCAACCAATCGAGGAGCGCGCTCCCTCGAATACAGGCGAGTTCCATCGGCGTCATGGACTCGAGAAAGGCAGCGCGAGCCTCGACAACAACCGAGAATTGCCCACGCGATAGGTCCCGGGCGATCTGCTCGAGCCATTGCAGCCCCTTCTGGGGGATCGAACTCGATCCATGCGCGAACACGAAGGGAGCCTCGATCGTCGATTCTTCGATCGCCTCGAGGCTCTCGGCCTTCGAGGTCTTGAGCTCGATCTCGTCTCCGCGGCGATTGCGATCCTTCGGACCTTCCGTGTCCTGGTGCTGGTAGCGGTGCTCTGCCGCAGCGCGTTCTTCGATCGTCTTCGATCCCGACAATGCTCCGCCGAGACCGAGCGTGTCGACGAACGCCATCGCGAAGCTACCTGTTGCAGCTGTCAACAAGCCGTACTGCTTCTCGCGCGCGTACACGTTGAGCAGGATGAAGAAGACCAGCAACAACGTCATGAGGTCCGCGAACGTCGCCATGTAGGCGGGCACACCTGCCTTCTGCTCTTCTGGAGGTTTGACCATGGGACCTCGCTACCTCCCCTGACCGTTGCCTTGTGCGGCACCGAGCTGCTGAGGCTCGATGACGATTTCGATGCGACGGTTTTTCGCCTGCCCCTCGTCGGTCCACCCCTCACCACGCGGGGACGCGATACCGCGAGCAACGACTTCGATCTGTTCGAGCGGAAGCCCCTCGAGCCCGAGGATGCGCGCAGTACGTCGCGCGCGTGCGAGCGAAAGCGCGATGTAGTCGTCGCCGTAGGCGCTATGTCGGTCGCTCCGTTCGTCGGCATAGCCCTCGATCGTGAAACGGCGCTTCTTGTGCTTGCGCAACGCCTCGCCGAGTCGACGTAGTTCGGCTGCGAGTTGCGGTGAAGGGAGCTCTTCTCCGGGAGCGAACCCGGTGACCGAATCGGGAAGAATACGGACTCCCCGATCGACCGAGTCCCCGTCGAGGACCAGCCCATCGAGCTTGCGGACCATTGCCTCGAGCTTCTTCGCCTCTTCGGGATCGAAGTTCTTCGCACCGTTTTCGACGTGATCCTGGAGATGCTCTTGCTTGATCAACTCCGGCGCATCCCTTATCTCGTCGCGCAACACACCGAAGCTACCTCGCATGATGTTCATGGCGCGACTGAGGTCGTGCGTCTCCTGCGACGAGAACGCCAGCAACATGATGAAGAGCGTGACGAGCAGCGAAACGAGGTCGGAGAACGTGACGATCCACTCGGGTGCGCCCTCCGGTGCCTCTTCTGCTGCTTTCTTCTTCCCCATGGCGCGTCACTCCTGCGCGATTACTTCGAGCTGTCGACGAGCTCTCGCGACTTGGGCGAGATGAAGCTCTTGAGCTTCTCCTTGACGAGTGCGGGCTTGTCGCCCGCCTGGATCGCGAGCACGCCTTCGAGGATCAGCGAGCGGAGTTCGACCTCTTCTTTCGAACGATTGCCGAGCTTCGTCGCGAACGGGATGTAGATGAGGTTTGCACTCACGGCACCGTAGAACGTCGTCAAGAGCGCGACGGCCATGCCCTTCCCGATACCGGCAGGGTCGGACATGTTCTGGAGCATCTGCACGAGGCCGATCAGCGTCCCGATCATCCCGAACGCAGGCGCCATCGCGCCCATGTTGTCGAGGAGCTTCTTACCCTCACTGTGGCGCGCCATCAGGTTCTCGATATCGATCTCGAGGATCTCCCTGACGGTCGGTCCGGGAAACCCGTCGATGATCAGCCGCAGTGCCTTGCGCGTGAAGTCGTCCGAGACCTCGTCGATCTTCTCCTCGAGCGCGAGAAGTCCTTCACGGCGCGCGAGGTTCGAGTACCCGACGATGCGCTCGATCTCCTCGGTCGGCGTCGGCAAGGGGTAGAGCAGGACCTTCTTGCAGATCCCGATAACGCCCAGCACCGACTGCAGCTTGAAGCACATCAAGCTCGCCGCGATCGTGCCGCCGAAGACGATCATGATCGACGGCACGTCGACGAAGATGCCGAGCGGGCCGCCCATGATGATCGCGACGATCACGAGCACCCATCCGAGCAACACTCCGATCAGCGATGCAATATCCATCGCGTGAACTCCCCCTGTTCGAATCAGGCGCGCATGACGTGCACGCCTGTCGGAGAATCGACCGGAGCCAGGCTCCTACTGTTGTGTGATGCAACACATCGACACGAGCGGCTCTACCGAAGCAACGGATTCGTGGAGACCTCGTCAATCGCGACGCAGAACGCGTGTCGCGCGCTCGATCAACCTCGCACCGCGCTTGGCGTCCACCATCGCGAGGATGCCGGATGCCTGTTCCACATCCATCGACACGAGGAGCTTCACGGCCAAATCTTCTTTGTCGAGGCCGAGCTCCAGCAGGAGCTCGGCCGCCTTCGGCGGCTCCATGGCACCGAGCTGTTCGGCTTGACGCTTGACGTTACGCGCCTCTTCACGAGTCAGCACCGTCACGTCGCGCTCGAACTGCTCACGCATCGATCGAAGTGTCTCGATCCGTCGCTCGACTTCGTCCATCAACTTCTGAATCGATTCGCGACGATAGGTGAGATCCTTTTCTCGAATCTCGAGTTCGAGCTGAGACTTGCTGAGGGCCGCGGTCTGAAGCTCGTTGGTGTGGACGGTTTCGGAGAGCTTCTGCTGGAGTCGTTCGAGTTCTTTTGCGGAAGTCGGTGCGCCAAAACTCTCGAACTCGAACATCTTGCGACGCACGGCGTCCATCCCACGAGGGTCGAGGCGCGCCTTGTCTTGCCCACCGGCATCACCTTGCGCGGTCGCGTCCTGCGGTTTCCGAAAGCCGGCCTCCGTTGCGACACCTTTGCCCTTGCCGGCTGTCCCGCGCGTCTTCTCGCCGCCCCTCTTTGTATCCCCGCCGGTAGGCGGCTCTTCTTCCTTGAGGATCTGGTTGAGGACGGGAACGCCTTTGACGCCATCGGCGTTGAGTCGCCCCGAAGCCGCCAACATGCCCAACACGGAGACCGCAAAGACGACGATGCCCGCGGTCGCGATCAGGATCCCTTGTACGACTCCACTCATCTGTCGGTCCTCCCGGCTGCACTGCGCGCGGCGCTCGTTCTGAGCGATGCGAGTTCTTCGAGTTCACGTTGTTCGTGCTTCTCGAATTCGACCCGCCATGCTGCGTGCCGTCGCTCATCGAGTTTCTCGAGCGCGTCGCGTCGCGATCGCTTCGCATCCAGGACTCGCCGGCATTCTCGCAGTCGAGCCTCGGCTTGGCTGACTTCGAGGTCGTTCTGGCGCATCGAGTCGAGCAACGTGATGCGATACGCCTCGTAGAGCCCACGGGCTCGCGACTTCTCCGCGTTGTCGGCTTCGCCGACAACGACTTTGCGCATCAGTTCACCGCGCTGTCGCAACATGTCGAGGCGTTCGATCCATTGACCGGCGGCTGCGAGCGCTTGCTTGTATTCGAGGCGT
>JACKHW010000018.1 GCA_020638795.1 Planctomycetota bacterium
GTCGACAGCGGTTCCTCGGCGGCGCGAACCGCCTCGAGAACGCCGTTTCCGTCATCGAGAGGATCGAGCGTCGCACCCGCGACCGCGATCCCGGCGATTCGATCGAGCGCATTTTGCCAATGCCGCTCGATCTCATGGAGCAGCCGCGCTTTCTTGGCGTCGCGATCAGACGGCGACGATGGCATCCCAGCCTTCTTTGAGCGTGCGCATGACGCGGATCGGCGCTTCGATCGGCTCGGGCTTGCGTTCGACGTTGGTCGTGAAGATCCCGTCGAGGCAGTAGTCGTAGAGTCGGTCCAAGTTCTGTGCGATGTCCCCGCCGCGCTCGGTGTCGAGGCTGCTACGAAGTTCGCCGATGATCGCCATGGCTTTCCCGAGTGCGATCCCGACCTCCGCCGACTGCCGCGACGTTCCGCTCTGAAGTGCTGCGTGAGCCCGAGAGAGCTGTCCGATGGCGCCATCGTAGAGCATGACGATCAGCTTCTCGGGACTCGCGTTGAGGACTTGGTTGCGGCGATAGGTCTCCGCTGCGTTCGCGTACTGCATGACTCTTCGTGGTTGATGGGGAATCTGGTTGGGGGAGCGTTTGGGAATGCCGTGTTCGAGAAGCGGTCAGTTGCGATAACCGATGTTCGCAATGGATCCGAGTTGTGCTTGAAGTCGGCCCATCGTGATTTCGAGATTGGCGTACTTCTGGGTGAGTGCGACCTCGTAGGCATCGAGCTTCTCCTCCGCCCGATCGATCTGCCGATTGATGTCGGAGACGTTTCGGTCGATGCCCTTCGTGCTCGCCGCGAGGAGGCCGTCGATCGAATCCGTCCAGGCGTCGATCTGGTCGTAGATCGCGACGGCGATGCCTGCGTCCTCGTTCGCGAACATGTTGCGTACCGCGTTCGGATCTTCGATGACGGCTTCTTCGAACTTGCCCTGGTTGAGGGTCAGTTTGCCGTCTCGGTCAGACTCGATACCGATCTGCACGAACAGCGAATACGCGTCGTTGCCGCCGATCGACTGGCCCACCAACGACCGCAGCGTGCTGCGAATGGTTCGGATCGACGATTCACCGAACAGAGGGTTTGACTTGACCTCTTCGTCCTTCGAGCTCGAGCTCGACGACGATCCGCCGCTGATCAACTTCTGCTGATTCGAGATGAAGTCGACGACTTCGTTGTACGCATCGACGAACGCTTTGACCTTCTTGCCGGTTTCTTCGGCGTTCGGCGTGATCGTGATCGTGGTCTTCTCGCCGGTCGCGTGAACCGCTGCGAGGTCGATCGTGACACCTTCGATCAGGTCGGAAATCGAGTTCGTCGAACGCTCGGCAGGTACGCCGTTGAAGGTGATTTGAGCTTGTTTGGCGGCGATCGAGTTGTCGTTCGTGAGCTCGCTCGCCAGGGCGATCAAGTCATTGTTGGCGGCGTCGGTCGAGACCGTGAAATCATTGTCGGTGCCCGGCTCGGTCGACGTCAGAACGAGCTTGTACGGAGCGTTGCCGATTCCGGTGTTGACGACGCTTGCTTGGATCCCGATGTCCTTCGCATTGATCGCGGAGGCGATGTTGTCGAGCGAACTCGGTTCGGCCTGGCTGTCGGGAATGTTGATGAATTCGGAGGGGCGCGCGTCGTTGAAGTCGAAGCGCAGCAAGCCGGCGCCGTGCCTCGTCGTGTCCGAATCGGTGCTGCCGAGAGTCGTGCGCGTGCGGGCCTGCGCGAGCTGCCCGACGACGATCTCGTGCTTGCCGGCCGTCGCCGTGCTCGACGCGGATGCCGTCAAGTGCTTGTCTTCGTCGCTCGTCTTCGCGTCGAAGTCGAGGAACGTGCTCGTCAAACGCAGATCCTTCGTCGCGTCGTGGAGCTTGTCGAGAAGGCCATCGAGATCGCCGTAGAGGCTCTTCTTGGCCTGGAAGGTCTTCTTCTTGGCTTCGAGGAGGCTGATCGGACGCCGTTCGACGGCCAAGAGTTGCGAAATGATCGACTGGGTGTCGAGCCCGCTCGCCAATCCGCCGAACGAGATGCCGTTGATACTGCTCATGGCACGTCCTCGCTGAATACTCCTTCGAGTGATCTATCGGACGGGCGCAGCGCTCGCCTGTATCTCAATGTTGCAAAAACTCCGCGCCGTCAGCGGGTTCCCGTCCACGCTCGTCGTGCCGGAACTGCGAACGCGCACCGACCCACATCGTGGTCCGGTGCGCGTTCGGTTCGTCCCCGAGAGGATCGGATCAGCCGATCAGGACGAGCGCGCTCTGCGACGACAAGTTCGACTGTGCGAGGATCGAAGTTGCGGCCTGCTGCAGGATCGAGTTGCGCGTCAAGTTGGCGGTTTCGACCGCGACGTCGACGTCTCGGATGCGGCTTTCGGCGGCCGACAGGTTTTCGACCTGCACACCGAGGTTGCTGATGGCCGACGAGAGTCGGTTCTGGATGGCACCGAAGCTACCTCGCTGCGAAGTCACGCTGTCGATCGCGCTGTCGATCGCCGTGATCGCGGCGCTGGCGTTCGTACCCGTGAGCGACAAGGAGCTGATCCCGAGGCTCGTGCCGAGTGCCGGCGACAGGCTGACACCGATCGTGTCGACACCGGTTGTCGTTCCAAACCCGACTTGCAAGCTCAGTTCGCTCGCGCTCGCATCGAGCAGGTTGATCCCGTTGAACTCGACGGACTGAGCGATTCGATTGACTTCGTTCGAGAGCTTCTGGAACTCTTCGTTGAGCGTCGTCTTGTCCTTGTTGCTGACGGTTCCGTTGCTGGCCTGAACCGCGAGTTCGCGCATGCGGACCAGGATCGCCGAGGATTCTCCGAGTGCGCCTTCCGCAGTCTGCACGAGCGAGATACCGTCGTTGGCATTGCGCTTGGCTTGCTCGAGAGAACGGATCTGCGAGCGCAGTCGTTCACTGATGGCGAGACCCGCTGCGTCGTCGGACGCTTGCGTGATACGGAGACCCGTCGAGAGACGGCGGAAGTTCGTACTCATCTTCTCGGTGACAGCAGACAGGTTGCGCTGTGCGTTGAGAGAAGAGATGTTCGTGTTGATTCTGAGGCCCACTGCTGCTCAGTCCCCCTGACCTGATTGCACGGTTGTGTCGCTCGACGTTCGTCGACTCGACCAGTGTGTGATTCTTCGTCAGAACGACAGCTCGCTTGAGCGGGAACGTCGCAAAAACCCGCGATGCGGAACGCGGAGTGTGGCAACGGTCACTGCCACGGCTCGGATGCCTCGTTCTCAGATCAGCGCTGTCGACGCAGGATCTCGCTGCTCCAGCGCGACGCCGCCAAGCGAACGGTGGTTCCCACCTTGTTCTTGAGCCCGATGCCGACGAAGGCCGGAACCGTGGCCTCGTCGTGCCAATCGTGCTCGAACAACCAAGTCACGTAGTCGAGATCGAGGCTCGGCGTGAGGTCGAAGAAACGCGAAATGAAGTCGGCTTGATGAGCCATGGGGTCCTTGACCGGGGCCGAGAACGAAGGAACCGAGTCCCTCTGGCCATCGCCAAAACGGCGGGTCCAGATGAACTCGGTTCTACTTGCCTCGGGATTGCGCTTCGGGGACGGCTCTCGCCGCCACCGAGTTCGACGAGGTGCCTTCGATCAGCCGAGGAGCGAGAGAGCGCTCTGCGGGGCGACGTTCGCTTGGGCCAGGATCGAGGTTGCAGCCTGCTGCAAGATCGAGTTGCGCGTGAGCTGCGCGGTCTCGTCGGCGACGTCCACGTCGCGGATACGGCTCTCGGCGGCCGACAAGTTCTCGATCTGGACGCCGAGATTGTTGATCGTCGAGCTGAGTCGGTTCTGCACCGCGCCGAACGAACCACGCTGGCTCGACACCTTGTCGATCGCGTTGTCGATTGCGGAGATGGCTGCTGCCGCATTCGAACCGGTGATCGATAGGCCATCGAGGCTGAGGCTGGTCGCGAGTGCCGGGGTCAAGCTGATGCCCACGGTGTCGACGCCGGAAGTCGTGCCGAAACCGACCTGAAACGTCGTTTCTGATGCGCTGCCGTCGAGGAGCTTGACGCTGTTGAACTCCGTCGACTTCGCGATGCGTTCGATTTCGCTGCGGAGTTGAGTGAACTCTTCGTTGAGCGTCGTCTTGTCTTTGGGGCTGACCGTGCCGTTGCTCGCCTGAATCGCGAGTTCGCGCATGCGGATCAGGATTGAGTTGGATTCGTTGAGCGCGCCTTCCGCCGTCTGCACGAGGCTGATGCCGTCGTTCGCATTGCGTTTGCTCTGGGAGAGCGAGCGAACCTGCGAGCGAAGGCGCTCGGAGATCGCGAGGCCGGCAGCATCGTCGGCGGCAGTCGTGATACGGAGACCGGTCGACAAGCGGCGATAGTTGGTGCCGAGTCGGCCAGTGACACTTTCAAGATTTCGTTGCGCGTTGATGGACGCGACGTTCGTGTTTACGCGAAGTCCCATGAATCCCTCGTCAAGTGGGTGCCGGTGTGGCTTGTTCGCTTGCATTCACGGAACTAGTGCTCGTGACTTTCTCCGAAGTCGCGGTATTCACGTGATGGCGTACGGCAGATGTCGTGAACGCTGCGCCGGTAACGAGCACGTTGCGTCACGCGTGTCTTTTTGTCGGTGAGGACGAAGCGTCCAAGACCTCGACACGATCGACGGTGCGTGTTGCACTTCGCGACTGGCCCGTACGTACAGAAATCAGTACGTGCAGAAATCGACCGACGCGCATGCGCCGATCGATTCGACGATGGATCGATTTCGAACCGTTGGAGACGGGAACGACTCGGTCGATCGACCCGTGCGCCTCGGTTACTGCAACAACGTGAGCGCGCTCTGAGGTGCGACGTTGGCTTGGGCCAGGATGGACGTGGCTGCCTGCTGCAGGATCGAGTTCCGTGTCAATGCGGAAGTTTCTTCGGCCACATCCACATCACGAATGCGGCTCTCGGCTGCCGAGAGGTTTTCGATCTGGACGCCGAGGTTGTTGATCGTCGAGCTGAGACGATTCTGCAAGGCACCGAACGAACCGCGTTGGCTCGAGATCCTGTCAATCGCGAGGTCGATCGCCGCCATCGCGGCCGATGCGCTCGTGCCGGTGATCGAGAGGCCGTCGAGTCCGAGGCTCGTGGCGAGCGCCGGAGTCAAGCTGACACCGACCGTGTCGACACCGGCAGTCGTGCCGAATCCGACCTGGAACGAGCTCTCCGATGCACTACCGTCGAGGAGCTTGACGCTGTTGAACTCCGTCGACTTCGCGATGCGGTCGATTTCGTTTCGCAGCTGCGTGAACTCCTCGTTGAGCGTGACTTTGTCCTTCGGGCTGACCGTGCCGTTGCTCGCCTGGACTGCGAGCTCTCGCATGCGAATCAAGATCGAGTTGGACTCGTTGAGCGCGCCTTCGGCGGTTTGCACGAGGCTGATGCCGTCGTTCGCATTCCGCTTGCTCTGCGTGAGCGAGCGAACCTGCGAACGAAGACGTTCGGAGATCGCGAGTCCGGCGGCGTCGTCGGCTGCCGTGGTGATGCGAAGGCCCGTCGACAATCGACGGTAGCTCGTGCTGAGTCGGGTCGTCACCGACTCGAGGTTTCGCTGCGCGTTGATTGCAGCGATGTTGGTGTTGACTCTCAGGCCCATGGTCGTCTCCTGGGGGGTCTGGGGCTCGACGAGAGAGTCCTTCGCCGTGGGAAACCCGGATGGGACTCACACGACAGACTCGCGATGCCAGTCTCGACCTCGAGTGGCTCGAAGCGGACGAGTACCAAAGAAGACAGCATCCGAGCCCGACGTGAATCCTTCACGTCGCGGCCAGGTCGTTGCTTCGGGGGATTGGTCTCTCGGTGCTCGTAGCCCATGCCTCGGCCTACTGCTCGCGAGGAAGGGGAAACTCTCTACCGACGGGGGGGTCGGGTCACCGGGTCGCCAGTGACTCGGGCGATATCGGATCGTGCTTCGTCGCGACTCAAGCCGAGTCGAGTTTTTTTGTGAAGGTGGCACACGAGCGATCTGCTCAAGTTCGCGACACCGATTGCCGAACACGTCCATGTCAGCGGGACGAACGTCCCACCACACATCCCCCCTCCGGACGTGCAATCCCCCTGGAGCAGTCATGGCAGTCGACGCACCGAGCGCTTCCGTTCTCAATACTCCGGTGAACCGCAACAGCATGCCACGCATTCTCGTCGTGGATGACGAAGTCGGAATCCGCGAAGGACTTCAAGCGCTGCTCGCGCAGACCGGAGCTTGGGTCGAAACCGCTTCGAACTTGCTCGAGGCGTATCGCAGACAAGAGCATCACCCGTTCGATCTCGTCTTCCTCGATCTGCGGCTATCCGGCGAGGATGGCCTCAGTGGGCTCGATCGCCTTCGTAGTGGACCGACGCCACCCGAAGTCGTGTTGCTGACCGGTCACGGAACGATCCAGGACGCCGTCGAAGCGATGCGCAAGGGTGCCTGCGACGTCATCGAGAAACCGTTCGAGCCGGCGCATCTCCTCGCTGTCACCGAGCGCTGCCTCGAGACGCGTCGGTTGCGAGTTCGCGTTTCGCGCCTGCAAGGACGTGTTCGTGAACTGACGTCGACCGAACTCGTCGGACAGAGTGCCGAGATTCGTGAACTGCTCGACCGAGCCTTGCAAGTCGCGAAGGCGCCCGACACGACGATCTTGATCCAAGGTGAGAGTGGCACGGGCAAAGAACTCGTTGCTCGTTGCATTCACGAGCGATCGAGCCGCGCTGATGGTCCGTTCGTGGCGGTCAACTGTGCAGCACTCACCGAGAGCCTGCTCGAGGCCGAACTCTTCGGCTACGAAGCGGGTGCCTTCACTGGCGCCTCACGCGAGGGCAAGGACGGTCTCTTCGCAGCGGCGGAGAACGGAACGTTGCTTCTCGACGAGATCGGCGAAATGCCGCTGAACCTCCAGGTCAAGCTACTGCGCGTTCTGCAAGAGAAGAGCTATCGACGCGTCGGCGGCGTCAAGGATCGCCCGGCGCGTGTGCGCATCGTTGCAGCAACCAACCGCAAGCTGGGCGAAGAAGTCGCTGCTGGGCGGTTCCGCGAAGACCTCTACTATCGCCTGCACGTGATCACGCTCGAGGTCCCGCCGCTTCGTGAACGAGTCGACGACGTGCCGCTCTTGGCGCACAACTTCCTCGATCTCTTCGGGCGCCAGATGGGCAAGTCGCTCACTGGATTCAGCGAAGACGCGATGGAGACGCTCTGCGAGCACACGTGGCCTGGCAACGTGCGTGAACTCCGCAATGCGATCGAACATGCAGCCATCCTCTGCCCCGGTGGCCTGATCGAAGAGGCGTATCTTCCGCGTTGGGACGGTGGGTTGCCGGGTGGAACGGACATGATTCCGCGCGACTCGTTCGCGGTTCCCGACGGCGAGCGGTCCCTGCGGGCGATCGAAAAGCGACTCGTCGACCTCGTGCTCGAAGAGACCAACTGGAACATCAGTCGCGCTGCGAGCATTCTCGGGATCAACCGAACGACGCTCTACAACAAGATCAAGCTGCACGATCTCGGTTCGCGCCGCGCGCACGGGCGCGGGCGAGTCCCGGTCTAGAACGCACTCTGCCAGGACGCAGTACTCGTAGTACCGAATCTCCAAACTTCATGACAGGAAGTTCGCGTCATGACCGCAGTCGCAGAAGCTTTCGCGATCTCCCGCAGCACCAAGTCGGCCACGAAGCGCGCGCGTGATCGTGCTGCTCCGTCCGAGTTCGTGAGCTTGGCAGGAATGCTGGGCCATGAACTCAAGAACCCTCTGGCATCCGCGATTACCAATATCGCTGTCGCGGCGGAGTTCTGCGAAGCGGACGATCCGCGTCGTTCGTTCATCGATCGCGCATCGATCGACTTGGAGCGTGTGCGGACCCTGCTCGCCTCGTGCCTCGACCTCGCGCGCTCCGAATCCGTGCGTCCGTGCGACGTCGAGCTCCGTGAGTTCGTCGTTCGGTTCAGCGCGCCCGATGTCACCGTCGACATCGACCCTGCGTGCACCCGAGTCGCGCCGCTCGATCCGAATCTGGTCCAACGTGCGATCGAGAACGTCATCGAGAATGCGCGACGCGAGTCGGCATCGATCCACGTGCGTGTCGAGTCGACGCGAAGTCATGTGTCGTTCGCGATCGAGGACGATGGTCCCGGTATCGACGCAGCGCGTCACGAATCGATCTTCGAGCCGTTCCAGAGTGGACGGAATGGTACGGGGCTCGGACTGTTCTTCGTCCGGCGGGTGTGCAATGCCCATGGTGGTGCAGTGCGTGTCGCTCCAGCGAAGTCGGGCGGTGTTCGCTTCGAACTCGTGTTCCCAATCGAACCGTCGCCTCGAGCATGAATGGAGGCGCATCCGATGTTCGGAATCGACGTGATGTTGGTCGACGACGAGGACGGCGTTCGCACGGCCTTGGCGGAGTTCCTACGTCTGCACGGATATCGCGTCGTCGATGTCGACAGTGTCCGCGATGCACTCGAAACCCTCTCGGTCACGCGGCCTCGGATGTTGATCTGCGACGAGAGGCTCGGTGACGCATCGGGAATGGTGGTCATCGAGGACTACGCGAAGAAGACGGATGCAGGCCGCGCGGCACTGAGCACTGCCGACGAACGTCCCGACGTGACGCGGTTCTTGGTCGCGCATCCGAACGTCGATCGACTTCCGAAACCACTCGCTCCCAAGGCCTTGCTGGCCTGGGTCGAGAAGGCAGTGAACTGGACCGGCTCCGATGAACAGGATGGTTCGCGTCGACGGAAGCCTCTCGAGCAGGTAATCGATGACGAGGTATTGCGTCGACGCGTCGAGAGCATTCTCGAGTGGTTGTCACCGTCCGAAGTCTGCGCGCTCGTCGTCGAGGAGAGTTGGATTCGTATCGAGGTCGAATCGCATCACGCGAACACGCTCGATCGTGCGTCGCGGAGCTTGCCACGCGGATGTGACATCTGGCCTCTCGAACGAGTTGGCAGATTCGCGCTTCGCATTCACAGAATCGACCAACCAGAGCAGACGACTTCTAGGTCCATGTTCTGGGCGGCACCTCTTCGAGAGGTGGCTCCGTGAGAAAACCGAAGCGAAAGCGCGAATGGCGCAGCCTGGATTCGGCCGTAGCGGCAGTGCTCGTCGCCAACGTGTTGTTGCTCGCCGCCATCGTTTCATGGCCAGGAGAGCCCGCGCGTTCAGGGCCGTCGCAGCAGGGTCCCTCGAGTGTCACGGACGACGGCACCGCCGGCACCTCGGGCACGGATGAGACTGTTGGTCCCGTTGGCGTCGACGGTTCTCGCGTACCGCTGTTGCCTCGAAACGAGCTGTGGCAGCGATCTCAGAAAGAAGCAGCTGCAGGACGGCTCCAAGCCGCGATCAGTTCATTGCAGCTCCTGTTGCGCGAAGAACCACGCATGGGTGAAGTCCCACGTCGCGCGGTATGGCTACAGCTGTCGTATCTCGCAGGGATCGCCGGCCGTGACGAGGACGCAGCGCGTTGGCTACGACTGTCGAAAGCGAGTCTCGAAGGCGGTTTGGTCCCCGAAGAGCTCCTGCGTCTCGCACGCGAAGCCGCGAGCGCGAGAGACTGGAGTGAGTCTCGGCGCTATGCAGCGCGTTTCCTGCTGCAGAAGCGTCAGCTCGCCGGCGATTCCGAGGCGATGGTCGCCGAGGCGTACATGCTGCTCGCGGACGGTTATCGCGACCAAGCGGAAGTTCTGTCCTCCGACACAGGGATCAACGCACCGATCGATGCCTCCGGATCATCGGAGCGCAGCGATTCGAACGAGGTCAAGCGATGAACACGGTCCGACACGTCGTGAGGCTCGCGGTTGCGTGCGTCGTCGCGGCGCTGTTCGCATTGAGGCCGGCACCGGCTCGAGCTGCACTCGCGATCCAGGATCGTCCTCTCTTCGAAGTCGTCGAGACGCTCGGAACATTGCGTTACGTGGCAGCCAATCGTTCCGGCGTGTCGGCATCCACAGCGTTGCGAACACTCGAGGCGATGGGCGTCTTCGTGCTTCATTTCGAAGATCCCGAGCTCGTCAATCTGCTCGAGCGCAACACGATGACTCTGTCGTTCGATCGCATGGAAGCCGTCGCAGTCGCCGAACTCTGCGCGGTCGCATCCGGGCTCGACTTGATCACGGAGCGACAGCCGCCGGTCGGTGGCAATCCTGGAAACCTCGTCGCGACGGTCGTCCGTGCTCCGGTGCCAGACACGGATGCCGGGCGGGAGCGATTGCTCGACTGGGGTTTGCGCTGGTATCGGAACCTACTCGAGAACGAGCTTTCGAGCGCGCGTATCAACGCCAACATCGAAGCGAAGATCCGTATCGACTCGGCATTGCTCGATATGGCCCGTGGCAATTGGTCGGCGGCCGCAGGTGGCTTTCGTTGGCTCGTGGATTCCAATCCAACGCATCCGTGGGTTCCAGAGGCCCTGCTGCGCGAAGCGCAATGCCGACTTTCGGCTGGTGAGGCGAGCGATGCTGCCCAGCGTGCGGCGCGTGTGATGAAGCTCTATCGTGACGACCCGGTCGGCGCGAAGGCCGCGACCGTGTATGCGCGTGCGGCCTTGGATCAGCATCGGCACGAGGTCGAAGCCGGGCGTTTCATCGCTGCATCGACGTTGCTCGACTCGTTGGTCATCGAGATCGAACTCTTCCTTCCGAGCTTCCGAGATCGTGCCGAATACCCCGAGGTCTTACTGTTGCTCGGTGAAGCTCAACGTCGACGAGGCAAGGCCGACTTGGTTGTCGATGCGCTCGCACGACTCGAGTCCGTCGCGGATCCGATCCTGTTGCCCCAGCAGCAATGGGCTTCGACGACGTTCTTGCGCGGATGCGCCGGAATCATGCTCGGCGACTTCGACCGAGGGCGCGAGCGCTTGTGGCAGTTCTTGCGGATGGCGCCGCAAGATAGTCGCGCAGGGATCGCCTGGTTGACGATCGCACAAGCCGAACTGAGTTTCGATCCACTCGAAGCGATGTTCGCTGCGCGGAAAGCCGCCGAGAAGACGACGTTCTTGACTGCCGCCGAGCGCGGCCAGGCTCTGACGATCGAAGCGAAGGCGGCTCTCCTGCTCGGTGATACCCAAGGCGCGGTCGAACGTCTCGAGCGGGTGATCCGCGATCGAGGTCCGCGCAACGTACCGGATCTCGCTGTCGAGGTCGGCAAGGCGTTCATGGCACATGGCTCCTTGGAAAGGGCGAAGTCGATCGTCCTGCCGTTGCAGGACGAACTCGGTATCCACGCCGATCGCGCACGAGTGATCATCCTCGAATCCGAGATGCGTCAGGGGCAGCCGGGTGTCGTCGTGCGTCTCGCGCCGCGCTTTGCCGCACGCACGACGGATGCAGCTTCGCAGGTCGCAATATCGACGCTGGTCGGTGACGCGTATCGCGCGCTCGGCATGAAGTCCGAAGCAGCACGCGCTTACGACGGGAGGATTCGGTGATCGGATCTCGTGCGCGCCGCGTCCGATTCGCGTCCTTTGCAACGTTCCTCTGCATCGCCGTGTGCCAGAGGCCTGCGTCGTCGCAGTCCTTCGAATTGCGAGAGTCGATCGAAGGCAAGCTTCAGCGTCTGCGCGGCGAACTCAAGCAACTACAGCACAAGCACGAGGTCGTGTCGCAACGGTGGCTGGATCTCGTACGGCGCCGCATCTCGCACGACTTGTTGGTCCCAATCAGCGAGGACGATCTTCTCGCGGGAATCCCGGCCGGCGATCCACTGCAACGCGAGTCGCTCGAAAAGCAGCTCGTCGAAGCCACCGAGACGACGCGTGCTCTTCGAGAGGCATTGCAGGCCATGCGTCACGATCTCGGTCGTGCCGTTGCATCCTACGGAACGACGACGCCGAGCGGCGACGCGACGCAATACGCTCCTTCACCGGCCGGTGCGACGAGCAACGATACGGACACGACGAACCGCGCGACCACCGATCACGCCGTCGAGTCGACCGTTCCCGAAGACGTCAGTCGCTTTTTCAAGGTGCCGCGCCATACGAAGTCCGAGCAGGACGAGTTGTTGCACGGTCCGCTCCCGTTCGCATTCGACGAAGTCGCGAGTTCGCTGCCGAGCGACGCGAACGTGATCGTCATCGCGCCGTCGGATCGCGTCTTGCGTCGAGTACAAAGCCTTCTCGATGCGGGGCTGACACGCCGCGCACTCGAAGTCATTCGCGCAGCGGCGCCGGACGAAGCATCGCGCCCTCTCGCACTGCGTTTCTTGGAGGCCAAAGTCCTCGAGGCACGTGGTGCGAACAGTGATGCAGAAGTCATCTACGACGCGTTGATCGAGCGCGATCAAGAGCCGATCGAAAAGCAAGACGACACGACGAGTAGCGACACGGCGACGAGAGACGGTCCGTGGGCCCGGGCGAGCCGAACGGCGCGCGATGCCTCGCGTTTCGAGAAGCGCGTCACCGTCGACTCGCTTCCCAAGACCGATGGGATCAAGTGGTGATCGCATGAGTGGGCTTCACGAAGTCGATGACGCGCCATGGACCGAGCTGCTGTCGCGCTACGAGACGACGGCGACCAGGCTCGAGAGCGCGTACGCCGAACTCCGATCCCATGCGGTTCGCATCGAGGGCGAACTTGCCGACAAGAACCGTCTACTCGCCGCCAGCGTCGAAGAGATGGATCGTGTCCTCGAGGCACTGCCACTCGCGGTGTTCCGACAGCGTGGTGCGGTGATCTCACCCATCAATGCCGCAGCCCGAATCGTTCTCGCGACGCACGGGCGTGTTCCTGCGTTGCATGGCGGTCCCGAATCGGTCGTCACCGAGATCGGGGTCGACGGCAAGTCGCGGTGCTTCGAAGGGAGGACGGTCCCGACCGATGACGGCGCACTCGTGTTCTTGGAAGACCGAACGCGACAGATCGCGATGGAATCGGAATTGCGACGCCTCGAGCGCCTCGGTGGCCTCGCAGAACTCGCACTCGGCATCGCGCACGAGATACGGAATCCGCTCAACGGCCTGGCGGGCTTCGCCAGCTTACTACACCGAACCCCCGAGTCGCCGCGGGTATCCGAATGGGCGGGGAAGATCGCCGAGGGATCACGTCGCGTCGAATCGATCGTGCGCGACCTTTTGGACTTCGCGCGACCGGAGCGCGCCGCAGAGACCGTCGCGTTGCAGATCGCCGAATGGTTCGAAGTCGCTGCGCGCGAGCTTCCGGTCGATATCGACGCCGAGACGGGCCTCGTTCGTGTCGTGGGATCACGGGGACCGCTCGAACAGGTCTTGTCCAACTTGACTCGAAACAGCAAAGAGGCAGGAGCCACTCGATGCAGGGTTTGCAAACTCGTTCATGGTGCCGAGTCGGTGGGAGCCGAGTCGGTGACGATTCGTATCAGCGATGACGGACCCGGCATCGATCCGACCGTCGCGGGGCGCATCTTCGACCCGTTCGTCGGGACGAAAGAGCGTGGATCCGGACTCGGACTCGCCTTCGCCGCGCGGGCGATCGAGCGCATGGGGGGCGCATTGCGCCTCGCTTCGGAACAGGGCGCCGCTGATCTTCCCGGTGCAGCGTTCGAACTGACACTTCGATTGGCGCACGACGCTCGCACTGAGAACGGCGCATGACGGCATTCCGCGTCCTTCTTGCCGATGATGATGGGCTGTCGCGCGACTTCCTTCGCGAGGCACTCGAAGCCGCCGGTTGTCAGGTAACCGCCGTGGACGACGGGCATGCCGCGATTCGAAAGCTCGCGAATGGCGGCGATTTCGACGTCGTCGTCAGTGATCTGCGCATGCCGCGCAAGAGCGGCTTCGATGTGTTGGAAGTGGCTTCGAGCCAGGACCTCGCGTTCGTGCTGATCACTGCGTACGGCAGTGCCGATGTCGCGGTCGATGCACTCCGAAGGGGTGCGGACGATGTGTTGTTCAAGCCCGTCGATCTCGAGCAGCTCGAAACTGCGCTCGCGCGACTCGAAAAGCGTGGACGGCTCGTCGCTGAGAACGCGTATCACCGCGAGTCTGCGCTCGCTTCGAATGCACTCGTGCACAGCCCGGCTCTGGTCGAGGTGTTTCGGATCGTGGATCGCGTCGCTGCGAGCCCGACGACCGTACTCATCACCGGTGAGAGCGGCACGGGAAAAGAAGTCGTCGCGACCGAGTTGCATCGTCGTAGTCCACGTGCGTCCGGCCCCTTCATCCGTGTCAATTGCGCTGCCCTCCCGGACAGCCTCATCGAGAGTGAGCTCTTCGGCCACGAGGTCGGCGCCTTCACCGGTGCGACCAGCCGCAAGCTGGGTCGCTTCGAACTCGCTCACGGCGGGACACTCCTTCTGGACGAGATCGGCGAACTGCCTGCAGGGTTGCAGGCCAAACTGCTTCGCATCTTGGAGACGTCGACCTTCGTGCGTGTCGGCGGAGTCGAGTCGATCGAAGTCGATGTCCGCGTGATCGCGTCGACTAATGCCGACCTCGAAGAGATGGTCGCCGCCGGTGCGTTTCGTGCAGACCTGTACTACAGACTGCACATCGTCCCGATCGAGGTGCCTCCACTTCGAGAACGGCGCGAGGACATCCTGCCGTTGGCCGAGCGTTTCCTCGTCGAGGAGGGCCGTCGACACAAAGCGCCGCATCCCGAGCTCGAACCCGAGGCTCGGTCCCTGCTCTACCACTACGCGTGGCCGGGCAACGTGCGAGAACTCCGCAACCTGATGCAACGTGCGTTCTTGTTGTGCGAAGGCGGACGTATCACACATCAGCGTCTCGCGACGTGGCTCGGTGACGGCCCTCAGAAGGCCGCGGCGAACATCGGGGACGAAGCGCGACCCAAGGGCGGCGGCTTCCCCGAGGCATGGGTCGGCACGTCTTTGCGCGAAGTCGAAGATGCGTTCATTCTCGCGACACTCGAGTCCGTCGACGGGAAGCGTTCCGAAGCTGCTCGGCTGCTCGGTGTTGCGCCTCGGACGCTCTACAACCGTCTGCGCTCGATCGACGTAGAGAAGTGAATCCCGCTCAAGAGCAGCGCTGACTCGCGTCGATGAAGAACCTGCGGTGTCATCGGGATCTTCGCCCGAGCGACCCCGGTTCCCCAGGAGTACAGGAGTAGGCACGTGATCGACTTCGACCGGAGCTTCGGCTTCTACGAGACGGTGCTGCGTGGCATCACCGCAAGACAGCAGGTCACATCGCTCAACATCGCCAACCAGAGCACCCCCGGATATCGCACGCGCGAGGTCCGTTTCGAAGAGATCCTGCAGCAGGCGCTCGACACGGGTACGGATCCCGCATCGGTCGAATTCGAACCGACCGTCGTCGGCACGCTGCCGCTCAAGGCGGACGGTAACGACGTGGATCTCGAGCGTGAGTGGATGCAAATGGAGGCCAACAAGCTCCAACACGACATCTTCGCGCGTGCGACGGGCTCGTCGCTGCGAGGAATCATGACCGCGATTCGGAGTCGATGACGATGCATGACGTCTTTTCGGGCTTCTCCGCTTCGGTCTCGGCGATGTCTGCCGAGCGGAAGCGCATGCAAGTCATCTCTTCGAACATCGCGAACGCGGGCACGGTCGACGCGAGTGGTCCTTACGTGCGCAAGTCGGTGATTTTCGAGGAGGTGTTCGACGATGTACGGCGCTCGAGCATCGCGTCCGGAGTTCGTGTCAAGGATGTCTACGAGGACAGGACGAGCGAGCACCCGGTCGTCTTCGAGCCCGGGCACATCGCTGCCGACGAGAAGGGGTTCGTCAAGCTCCCCAACGTCAATGTCGTCCAAGAACTCGTTGACATGATGATCGCACGTCGATCGTACGGTGCGAATGTCGCGGCGTTTCAAACCTGGCGCAGCATGTTGCGTGACGCAATCAGCAACATCGGGACTCGTTGATGGCCGTGAACGCGATTCGCGATGACGGCATCGGTTCTGCATTCGGCTCGTTCGGTGGCCGGATCCAGGAAACACGCTTGCCGGGTGACGGCAAGCGCAAGCCGCTGTCCATCGACGACACGGAGAAGGCATCGTTCGGCGATCTTCTGAGCGACGGAATTCAATCCGTCGCTGCTCATCAAGACCAAGTTCGTGTCGAACTCGAGAAGTTCGCGACCGGGAAGAGTGACGGAGTCCAAGACGTGATGCTAGCGATGGGCAAGTCCGAAGTGGCATTCGCGCTGATGCTCGAAGTGCGCAACAGGCTCGTCGACGCGTGGCGTGAGATCACGCGTATCCAAGTCTGATATGCCGTTCACCCACGCCTGACCACCAATGCCGACCTTCCTTTCCGAGATCCTGACGCAGCTGCGCAACATCTGGGCTCAGCTCAGTGGCGGTCAGCGTTTGATTACAGCTGCGGTCCTCTCGGGTGTCTTGCTCGGCATGATCGGGTTGGTCTATTTCGCGACGAGGCCGGACTATCGCGCCATCGGCAACGATCTCGATGGCGAAGAAAAGCGAATGGCTGTCGCCGCCTTCGAAGAGGCCAGGATCGATTTTCGGATCGAGAACTCCGTCTTGATGGTCAACGGCAGTCAGTACGGCGAAGCCGAGAAAGCGCTGACAACCAAGGGGCTGCGCGGTACCGATTCGTCCACGCGCGAGGACAGCACGTCGAGCTTCACGCAGGATCGCGATCATCGAAGCTACACCCTTCAACTCAGCAAAATCCGGCGGGTCGAAGCGCAGATCCGCAAGATGGACGATGTACGCAGCGTGTTGGTCAACGTGTACGAGCCGAATGGCCCCAACATCCTGCGCAAGCAGGAGCCGCGTCGTGCGAGCGTCATGCTCGATCTCGCACGTGGCTCGTTGTTCCCGGATGTTGCCAAAGCGGTTCGAGGCATCGTCGCGAGCAGCCTCGGGATCTCGCCGGAGGAAGTCCAGGTCACCGACAGTGACCATCAAGTGCTCAGTGGGTCTTCAGGCTCTGGTGGCACCGGGTTCTCGCCGCTCATCGACCTGCAGAACCAAACCTCGGCAATGCTGACGATGCGCGCTCGAATGATGCTCGAGCAGATCTGGCCGGGTAAGACGCTCGTCAGCGTCAACGCGACATACGACAACAAGGTCGTCGAGAGCAACAAGAAGATCGTGTCGACCGACAAGGTCGTGCTCAAGGAGAAGAGCTACAAGACCAAGGACTCGACCGGATCGACAGCTAGCGGCGATCCGAATGGCGTCGGTTCGACGACCAATTCCTCGGCTGCAGGCAACGGTGCCGAGAAGAACTCGTCAATCACGCAGACCGATCGTGACTACCAACCGATCATCGGCGAGGAAAGTCTGCGCGTACTCGCACCGGACATCGAGCAACTGTCGGTTTCGCTGATGATCGACGAATCACTCTCCGGGATGAAGGCCGAGATCGAGAAGCAGGTCAAGAACGCGATCGGATGGAAACAGGGTCGGGACTCCGAGGTTGCGGCGACGTCCACGAAGTTCGAGGACTTCACCGATCTGCCAGAGCAGAGCAGCACCGTAGCGCTGATCAAGGAGTGGGCTCCGCTCGCGGGGCAGATCCTCTCCGTGCTCTTCGTGGTGTTCTTCCTCAAGGGCTTGCTCAAGCGCAACAAAGCCACTGGGGCAGGGGCAGCGGGCGCTACTCGTACGGCAGCTGCAGGGGGCGGTGCAGGTAGATCGGGTACCGGCGGCACCGTGGATGGCGGTGCACCCGGCGAAGGCGAGGACTCCGTCAAACAGACGATGAAGCTGCGCAAGGAGATCGAGAAGGTCGTTGCCGACGATCCCGCCAGCGTGAGTCGCATGCTCGAGTCGTGGCTCTCGAACAAGGAGCCTGCGTGATGGACCGTGAACGGAGGCGCACGTGCTGAACGACGCACACAAGATCGCCGCTCTCCTCCTCGCGATCGATCAGGACCTCGCCGCAGACGTTTTGCGTCACATGGGCGAGGACCAGCTCGACATGGTCACGCGCGCAATGAAGGAACTCGAAGAGATCGCCGTGGACGAGACGGATCTCCACTCGATCTTCACCGAAGCACGCGGTCGTTTGCGCAGTGCAGGACTCGCACTGGGCGATGTCGGAAGCGTCATTGCCGGCGTGTTGCGCAAGGCGTTCGGCAAGGACCGTGGCAATGAGATGATCAAGGAAGTCGAGAAACACACGCTCGCGACGCGCCCGTTCTCGGTCTTCGAACAGATTCCGTCCGAGGACCTGGCCGTCTTGCTGCAGGACGAGCATCCTCAGATCACGTCCGTGTTCCTCGCGAACCTCGCGACCGAGAAGTCGGGAGAAGTCATCGCCGCGTTCGACGAGAGTGTACGCGCCGACATCGTTCACCGGATCGCGACGCTCGGTCGTTCGTCACCCGAAGTCGTGCAGCGCGTCGTCGACGTCCTGCGATCGAAGGTACGAGGCCTGGGATTGTCGACGAGCCGATCCGAGCCCAAAGCTTGGATCAAGAAGGCTGCCGGGATCTTGATCCAGAGTGGGGGCGAGAAGGAAATGCTCGCAACGATATCCGAGAAGGACGAGAGCGTCGCGGCGCAGATTCGCGAAGAGATGTTCACGTTCGACGACATCGGAAGCCTCGACAAGAAGTCGATGCAGAAGATCCTCGGATCGATCGACACCGGCGTGCTTGCGATATCGCTCAAGGCTTGTTCGACGGAGACGGAGACGAATATCTTCGAGAACCTGAGCAAGCGGGCCCGCGAGATGGTCGTCGACGAACGCGACGCACTCGGGCCGACGGCACTCAGCGACGTCGTTGCCGCGCAGAAGACGATTCTCGCGCAAGTTCGGGACTTGATCGAGTCGGGTGAGGTGCGTGCCGTTGGTGGCGCGGCCGAGGAGCTCGTATGACCCGCGCGACGATCGTCCTCGATCGAAAGCTCATCGCGGTGCGAGCGCGCCCTGCAATTGATGCAGGTCTTGCTGTCCCGTCGCGAGACGGTGAGACGGATCGCAAGCGACTGGACCCGCGTCGCGATCTCCGGAATCGAATCGAGGAGGAGCGTTTGCAGCGGCGTGCAATCGCGGAGTCGATCCGAAGTGCGCTCACTACCGTGGACATCGAGGATCGACTCGATGCGATGCGCGACTGGATCCTCGACCTGGCTTTCGGCCTCGCCAGTCAAGTTCTCGAACGAGAGATCGATCGTGGTGCCTACGAGATTTCGGCAGCATTGCGATCGTGCTTCGATGCTGCAGTCGAGACGGCGAAAATCCTGCGGGTCCTCGTGCACGCGGACGATGTCGTTGCTGCGCGCTCCGTCATCGAAACGGCGAGTGCCGAGAACGGCCTGCGAGAAGCACCTCGTGTCGATCCCGATGCGCGAGTCGCGCGAGGCACTTGTATCGTCGTGACCGATGCAGGGCGCTTTCGTCATGACCCGCGCACGAGTCTCGAGGATGCGATCGTGCGGATGGGACAGGCGGTGCGCTCATGACGCTTCCTGACGTAGGGCGTCTGCTGGAGGTCGCAGCGGTACCTGCAGCCAAGGCGTGTTTCGAGCGCGTCGGCTTCGTGCGCTCGGTCGAAGGTCTGCTCATGCGCGTCGTCGGAATCCAAGCCGCAATGGGTTCGTTGTGCACGATCACATCCGCGCGCGGCGTGCGCCATGCAGAGGTGCTCGGGTTCGACGGTGGCGAACACCTTCTCTTGCCGATCGCCGGCCTCGAGGGAGTCGCGCCCGGCGATGCGGTTCACGTGGTCGCGGATCACATCGAAGTGCCGGTCGGGCCGGCGTGCCTCGGTCGTGTGGTCGATGGTCTCGGATCGCCGATCGATGGTCTCGGCCCGATCCTCGCGTCGAAGCATCGAATCGACGCTCCACCGCCGATGGCACTCGAGCGACCGGTCATCGATCAGACGTTGGAGACCTCCGTTCCGGCGATCGACGGATTCTTGACACTCGGAAGAGGTCAACGCGTCGGAATCTTCGCCGGTAGCGGTGTCGGCAAGTCGACTTTGCTCGGCACGATCGCCCGCACGTCGGACATCGACGTCAACGTCATCGCTCTCATCGGAGAACGTGGCCGCGAGGTCCAGGAATTCTTGATCGATGTCCTCGGTCAGGACGGTTTGGCTCGTTCGGTGGTCGTCGTCGCGACCAGCGATGCGCCTGCGCTCGTTCGCGTGAAAGCCGTCATGACCGCGCTGACGATTGCGGAGAGCTTTCGTGATGCCGGGCGCGACGTGCTCTTGACGATGGACTCGGTCACACGGTTCGCGAGTGCACAACGTGAGATCGGTCTCGCGATTGGAGAACCGCCGACTCTTCGAGGCTATCCACCAAGCTTCTTCGCTTCCTTGCCGCGTATCGTCGAGCGCCTCGGGGCAACGACTTCGGGAAGCATCACCGGTCTCTTGACCGTTCTGGTCGAGGGAGACGACCTCAACGAGCCCGTCGCGGACACGTTGCGAGGACTTCTCGACGGGCACGTCGTGCTCGACCGCGCGCTCGCGAAACGTGGGCTCTACCCGGCGATCGACGTACTCGCGTCCGTGAGTCGTTTGATGCCGAGACTCGTCGCCCAGGAAGATCTCGAGGTCGCGCGCATCTTGCGATCTTGCCTCGCGATTCTCGAGGAGACACGCGAACTCAGGCAGGTAGGCGCTTACCAGGCAGGATCCGATCCCCTGCTGGATCGGGCGGTCGCGATCCGCGGTCATCTCGAATCGCTGCTACACGGCGGTGGCGAAACCGTGCCCATGCAAGCGGTGCGTGCACGGATGAAGTCCCTCGTCAAAGACATCGGAGGTCTCCAATGAGACGCTACCGGTTCGAACTCGAATCCGTTCTTCGACTCGC
>JACKHW010000019.1 GCA_020638795.1 Planctomycetota bacterium
TAGTCGTCGTAGGTGAGCTGAGTCGTGGATGCCATGGATCGTGACTATCTGGCCGGAGGCTCGGCGCCGCCCTGCGTCCCTTCACCCGGCGTGATGAACAGCGCCCGCGTCTTCTCGTGCGTCTCTGCGGTGTGCCACGTTCCCTTGGGAACGATCACGTACTGCCCCGGCGTGTCGAGTCGGACGCGTTGGTCACCCGCACCGGTGCGTAGCACGAACGTGATGTCGCCCTCGACGAGGTAGACGAGTTCGTCGCCCTTGGGGTGCATCTCCCACATGCCCCACGCACTCTCGAACGTGTGCTCGGAGATCAGCGTGTGGCCCTTGAAGCCGTCGTGGTCGATGTCGAGCTTCTGGTAGAAGTCGTCGCACGCCGGCTTCTCGATGAGTTCGAGTGCCGGCGTGAGGACCGCGCGCACCGTTTCGAGGTGCAGCGGTCGCTTGTTGTCAGGCGTCATTGCGTCTGCGTGCGAGCTATTGGATGCAGACTTTGAGAGCGCCGTCGAGTTCGAGGCACTGACGCACGTTGACACAACCGGTCTGCACATAGAAGCAGAACCCGATGAGGCTCGCGCTGTTGGGAATCGGGATCGGCACCGACACGAGCGCGGACTGCAGGAAGATGTCCGGCGTGGTGCCGAGCACGCAACTCGAACAGGTCAGCGGCGGGCTGACCGTGAACGTCAGCGGCGTGATCCCGAGAATGAAAAAGCCCGGCATACGGCCGGCACAGAGACGACCGTTGAAGGTCACGGTCGTGCCTATCATCGCGCTCGCCGGAGTCGGCGTCGGATAGGACGCGCCGGAGCAACCGGTGCCGGCGATGCGCGAGATCTGCGCGTGTCCGACGGTTGCGAGCGAAACCAAGGCGGTGAGGGAGATCAGGGATCGGGTGAGCAGATTCATGGCGTGCAGTCTATCAGTTCGATCGCTCAGCGAATCACACGGTCTGTGGCGCGATTCGTGAGCCGTGCGTCCTCGAGTCGCGGGCCATGGAACACGAGCGCCTGCACGTGAAGGTCCGCTCCAAAGAGCGCGTTCTGATTGGGGATGGGCACATCGAGGACCGTCCATACCCTCGATTGCACGGGCGGGAATTGGATCCAGAGCGTCGGGTCGTGTCGATCAGGTCGACACTTTCGCTGCCCCACATCTGTTCGCGTGTGAGTTCGAAGCGGAAGATTCCTTTGCCGTCGCCGAGGTGGACCTGAGTGACGAGGACGTCGCTGACGAGCAGGTCGAGCGTGCCGAATGACGATGTCCGTCCGTCGCGGGTCGACACACTGGCGGTATGCCATGACCCTGCGCGTTGTGACGAAGCGGCGGAAGTTTGCTCCTTGGCGCGCGTCCGAGCGGCCATGAACACCATGACACTCAAAGGTATCGCGTGCGTGGCCATGCTCTTCGGCGCGTGGCCAGCCAATCAAGACACACTCGCGACAATCGATAGCCTCGTCGCTGCGACTCCGGACAAGGTTCTGGAGACGTGGGGCGTTCCGAACCGTGTCACAGCTTCGGCGTGCGCGCTCAGCTTCGAGTACGACGGTGAGCAAAGCGAGAACGCTCGCTTCGTGTTCCACGATGGCATCGCCGTCGTCGTTCCAGCAGCAACCGTTCGACCCAAGGCGCGCACGACCCCGCCGGCGAAGCAGCTCTATGTCGGGCAATCGTTGCGCGACGCGCTCGCACATTTCGGCGCTGCAGAGTCGACGGTGCAGTCAGCGATGTCGCTCGAAGTCCGACTCGGCGGTAAGCGTGTCGGCGTCGCCCACGGTCGCATCGTCAGCGTGCGTTGAGTCGGCTCACCCCGCCAACGCGTTACGAAGCGCAGCGATATCCCCATCGAAGTCTTCCGGCTTGCGGGGGCCGAACGACACGCGGATGAACCGCGCGAGTGGTGAAGCCTCGCGACGCCGGTGCATGTCGCAGAGTTCGCCGGGAAGGATCGCGGCCTTCTGTTCGAACAATCGCCGGTTGCACTCCGCCGCTGTCATGCCACCGGGCAGCTTGACCCAACTGTAGAACCCGCCATTGCCGGTGAAGTCTTCGCAGCCGAGTTCGACGAGGGCGGCGCAATAGCGCTTGCGTTGTTCGTTGTAGAACTTCGCGATCGCGGAGCGTGCGGTAGCGATGTGCTCGGCCTCGAACAAGCGCAGCACGTAGTTCTGAGAAAGCTGACTCACGCCGCCCATGCCGTAGGACGAGTAGTTGCGCAACACTTCGATTTCGCGTGCAGGGCCGACGACCCAACCCGTGCGCGCCCCCGGCGATTGGAGTCCTTTGGTGGCCGCGCCGACGACGAACAGGTTGTGCTCGTCGATGTCCTTCACGTGCGCGAGCACGCTGCGCGGTTCGGGATCGCAGAAGAACTCGTACGCCTCGTCGATGATCGCCGCGAAGTTCGACTCTCGGGTCCAACTCCCGAGCTGGTCGAGGTCGGCTGCCTGCAGCTCGACGCCAGTCGGATTGCACGGATTGCTACGAAGCAACAGTTGTCGTCCCTTGCCATCCCTCGCGTGCGCGGCACGGTGCGTGTCGAGGCTGGGGCGAAAGCGATTCTCTTCGTTACTCGGAACGACCACATAGTCCCGGGCACAATGGCGCAGCATGTCCCAATAGGGTGTGTACTCGGTCTCCTCGATCGAGACGCAGAGGTCCTCGGCCAACATCCACAACAATGCGACGAGCGCTGGGCGTCCACCCGCGAAGACCATGACGTTGGCATCGGTAAGCTTGCTGCCGTAGTACGTGTTGTAATACTCGGCGATCGCACGACGCAGCGCCGGCGTACCATCCGCTTTGGGATACATGCGATCCGTCGCGGTGACTTCGATCGCGGCCGGCAGCGCGGGGCCACCAGGCACCGGTGTCGTCAACGGGAAGCCTTGACTCATCGGCCGAGTTCCCGGATCGCCGATGTACGACCCGGTCTGCGAAGCGAAGGCGAAGAGGATCTGGTAGATCCCCATGGGATCGCGAGGGACGAGCAGTGTCATAGGCACTGTGTACTCGGCCTGGACGTGCGATGCCACGACATGCCGCTGTTCTCCCGCGTGCTGCAATGTCTGAAGCCGACGTGCGGCTGCAGCTTCGAGGCGCGCCTGCGCCGATATGGTGCGGCCGTGAGTAACAGTCGTCGAATTCCGGCCACGATCGCCGCGGTTCCGTTCGCGATCGCGACATTCCTGCGCGTGTACGGCCTGTCCGACTACTTCCTGTCGCCGGACGATCTACTGCACCTCGAAATCGCGAGCGGGGCGACGCTCTCCGACGTTTGGGCGAACGGCTCCGAGCAGATGCATCCGCCGCTCGTGTTCTTCTTGCTTCATTACGTACTCGAACTCACGAACAACCACGAGGTCCTGCGACACATGGCGCTCGTGCCAGGTCTGGCACTCTTGGTTGGCTCGTACCATCTCGGGCGGTCCGTGAGCGGAGTGACCTGCGCCGTCGTCATGGTCTTCGCGGCCGCACTCGGGTACGCACCGGTGATCCTGTCGCAGATCATACGCCCGTATTGTTTGCTCGCGCTGCTCTTGTCTGTCGCCTTCGCGGCGTACGTGAGCTTTGCGACGAATGCGCGACGCCGTGACCTCGTCTTGTATTCGGTAACGATATCGCTGTCGTGTCTTCTGCACTATTCGGCTGCGATCCCGTTCGTCGCGATCACCGTCGTGTGGGCTTGGCGCGTTCGTCGCGGTGGTCGAGCTGCCTTCGTTCCTCTCATGCTCGGGAGTGTCGTTCCGGCGAGCATCCTCGCGGTCTTCTACTGGGTCCACATCCGCAAGCTGTCGGGCCTGCGCGATGCCGTGCACCAGTCGTACTTGGTCAGGCAGTTCGCGACGGATCCGCTCGTGCTACTCGACAACGTGCACGGCTTGTTCGGCTTCTTCTTCTTCGATGCCAATGCGAGCCTCGCAATGGTGTTGTTCGCGGTCGGGATCTTTGCACTCTGGCAAGCCGGTCACAAGGAAGCTGCCAGCGTCATCGTCGTCGTCTTCGTCCTATCGATCGCATTGAACATCGCGGGCCAGTATCCGTTCGGCGCGATGCGACAGTCGTTCTATCTCCTACCGTTCGTACTACTCGCGGTCGGGGCAGGCGTACAGCACTTGTTCGACCTGGTGCGCGCTGAGATTCGGTGGTCGAAGAGGCACACGATCGCATCGATTGCAGTTGCCGCCATGTTCTTCACATGGTTCCTCGCGTACGCCGCACGCTTCGACTGGATACGACTTCATCCCAACTCCGACCGCTACGGAGTGTTCGAGTTTCCCGTTCGGCGTGCAGGCTACGAGCAGTTGACCGGTCAGCTTCGAAGGCAAGTCGGCTCGGACGACGTCGTCCTCGGTACGCGGCAGGCTTCACATTACTTCCGCTACGCGACCCGCTACGACCCTCGAGCGCTCGCCCACCCGATGCCGTCCTTGATGACGATCGATATTCCGATGGGCCGGGTCTTCGCGACGACGAAGTACCTCAACTTCGGAAGCGGGAGCGAGCTGAGCGACGCGCTACGCGACCTCGAGACCGTGGTGGACTTGTCCAAGGTCCCGAGGATCTGGCTCGTGAACATCGGTTGGGGTCTCCCGATCGCTACGGTCGGTGAACAGGACCCAGGCTTCGCCAAGCTCTTCCGCGAAGCCGGCAACCTGCAGAGTGGTGGGTCGATCGCCGCACTCGAAGGGCCCGCCGTTTCACACTACTTGAGGGCGCAGCGCGGCGAGAAATAGGCGTACGCTACGGGCATGAAAGTCCCACCGGAATCGCGCGCATTCGGTTGGAATCGTGCACTTCGGCTCGTTTTGTTCAGCTCGGTTTTCATCGTCGTCGTGGTCGCTGGCCTCTTCGGGCTGAATGGAATCGTCTTGGCTCGGGGCAACGAGGCGCTTGTCGGACTCGTCGACGAAGTCGCGCCGGCAGGATCGAAAGACGTCCGGGAGGTTCGCATCCTCGCCTTCAATCTCGCGAAGCTGAATCTTCACCACGGCAGCATCCGTTTCGATTCTGTCGATGCCGTGAGGCAGCGAGTGCGAGCGGTCGGTGCGCTCTTTCGTGACGCCGCGCCGGACATCGTGTGCTTGTCCGAAGTCGTCCAGGAATGCAGTCTCTGCCCCGTCGATCAGGTGCGAGAACTCGCGCGAGAAGCGGGTCTTCGGCACTACGCGTTCGGTGAGTGCTACAACTTCGGGTTGCCGTTCTTTCGCATCGTCGGTGGCAATGCAATCCTGAGCCGTTGGGCGATCGACGCGTCGACCAACGACGACATTCCGGGGCACAAGCCGTTTTGGGTGACGCGCAACAATCGCCGCACTCTGAGTGTGCGGATCCCGGATCTCGACAATGTCTGGGTCGCGAGCGTGCATCACGACTCGTTCGACGCGGACAACAACCTTGCGCAAGTGCATGACCTCTTGCAGTTCACCGAGGAGAGGGCGTTCGTCGTTGCCGGAGACTTCAACGCGTTGCCTGCCTCACCATCGATGCGCGCGATGCACGAGTGCGGCAGGTTCGGTGGGGCGTTCGAAGGGGTTGCCACCTATCCCGCCGACGCGCCTACGCAGCGCATCGACTACGTGCTTGCACCTGCGGCTTGGCGTCTCGTCCGCGAAGAGGTTCTCCCGCCGGTCGTTTCCGACCACCGTGCGGTGCTCGGCGTGTTCGAACGCTGAGGCCGTGTGGAGAGGCAGTTCGGATGCAACGCCAAGTGTGGTTTGCACCGGTCCGTCGCGTGCAACGTCTACCGCCCGATTCGTCGAATCCGCTATCCTCACGACCGCTGCCAGCCGTGGCGTCCCGGTCGACGAACCGAGCCGCGGTATTCCCTTCTCCTCTCCAACATATCCACCATGCTGAATCGATCCCTGCTCATTGCATGCAGCCTCTGCATCACGACTCTGTCTCTGGGCGCACAAGTCACACCACACGCACGCGCTCTCCCTGCAGCGTTGACCGGTTCCTACGGCGGCGTCCTGTCAACCTGGGATCCGACGGCGCAAGGCAACCGGGTCGAGCAGATCTGGTTCCGAGGAGATCAGATCAAGACGGCGTTGGTCATCAACGAGTCGGGCTTGCGTGCGCACGGTACCAACACGAGTGGCGCGGTCACGTTCACCTACGGGCTCGTGCTCGACAACAGCACCGCCGCGTGGACGGCGATGGATCCCGATCCGAAGAAGAACCTCACGGCGACCGCCGCAACGGTCTTCAACAACACGCTCAACCTTCCCGCGCGCGGCGCCGGAGTCGATCCCAATGATGTGCACATGTGGGTCAAGCACTCGCGCCCGTTCGTGTTCACGGGACCGCACTTGATCCTGCAGCACACATTCACGCCAGGAGCGGTCTCCGGCTTGTTGCGCATGAACGCGGGCAACTCGAGTTCGGGCTCGCTCATGCTCACATCGGGCAACACGTGTGGCGGAACGCTGTCGACCACGTACTCGAGTGGCACGTACACGATGGCCGTCAAGGGTGCGCAAGCGAACGCGGCGTGCCTCTTCATGATCGGTGCCGAGAAGGTGCTCTTCGCCGGCTCGGTGCCGCTCCCCGTCGACCTGAGTGGGCTCGGGATGACCACGTGTGAGCTCGGCCTCGAGCCGGTCTTCTCGCTTCCCGCGGTGACGGACGGCACGGGCGCTGCTTCGATCTCTGCACCGTTCACGCTCAAGGCTGCGGACACCGACGTCTGGAGCATTCAGGCCATGCACCAGACGACGTCGAACAGCGCCGGTTGGGCCACGACCAATGTCATGACTTCGATCCTGGGAACCGTCGGCCTGATGCGCAGCCTGCGCGTCGACAACCGAGGCACGAACGGGCCGTCGACGTTCAACTCGGTCAGCATCATCACGCTGGTGCGCTGAACGATTTCAGGTCAAGGGGACCGAGCACGAGCGTGTTGCCCGTCGACTCGGCGGCCTTGTCCGCGACTTCGAGCGTTCGCAGATCGAGCAGCTCGCGGTTCTCGCGAACCATTCTTGCGGCGTTCGCGAGGCTCCGCAGCGACGCGGCTTCGGCTCGTGCACGTTCGAGCTTGGCCTTGCCTCGTGCGCGCGCTTCGGCAGCCTCGGCCATCGCTCGCCTCAGATCGCCGCTCAGCATCCAGTCGAGGATCTTCGCGTTCTCGAGCGCGCAACCGTAGGTCGCGAACACCGGCACGAGTGATGCGTGCACCTGGTCGCTCGCCGCCTGACGGTTCTCGAGCAGATCATCGAGTTCGATCGTCGCGATCACGGCGCGCAGCGCGAACTGCGTTTCGTAGTAGACGCGGTGCTGCCAGTTGCCGAGTTCATCGAGGAGCTTGTTCGCATCCACGACTCGGTAATACGCGAGCACCGTCGCCTTCAGCTGAACGCGGTCCTTCGTGAGCAGCTCTTGCCCCGCAACGTGCAACTCCGACGAACGCAGATCGAATCGATCCACGCGCGCAACGCCCTGCCATGGCAACTGCCAGAACGCGTGACGCCCGTTCGCGAGCGGTCCGATTCGTGCGCCCATGCGCGTGACGTAGACGTGCTCGTGCGGCTCGACGTCGACGATGAGCCGGCGCCGGATCACGAACGCGATTCCCGCGACGAGCGCCGCGATCGGGCCGAGTACGAGGAGGGTGAGGATCGTGAGATTCATGCTTCGTCTCGAAGAATGAGACCCTCCGCGCCCGCCCACCATGCGCGGCGGGCCGGCCGAACCGGCGCAGGGCCGGGCGTGGCTTCCGGGCGAGCGCGGAGAATCGACAACCAAGTCGGATTGGTGCTGGACTCGAACCAGCTTCACCAGTCGGTGGAAACACGCGGAACCGAGCTTCGCGATGCGGAGTTGGCCGCTTCCGTCCGACGAGGGGTATTAAGCGAGCGGTGTGCCATCGACGCGGATTGCGGCCCGCGCGTTCTCAAGTCAGTTCTGTGCCGATGTTTATGTGTGCAGGCTCGGCGAACTCGTCCGTCCGCGTCGCCGCGGCTCGAGATTGCATGTATCCAATGGTCGCAAGCTTGATCCTCGGGGATAGGGCCTGGTCTCGAGTTCGACCGGATGGCGATCCGTTCCGGGGCGACGCGCGGACTCACCTACGCCCCGATGACCGATCTCACTCCTTGGGAAAAGGCGGCTCCGAACCGGTTCGCCGCCGGGTCGAGCACGATCCACTGTGAGTAGAACGCGAGCCCGAGCAATGCGTTGTCGCGTGGGATCGGAAGGAGCAGGGTTGCGGTTCCGATACCGGACACGACCGTTGCACCGAGCACGTCGAGGGACGCGTAGATCGAGCAGTTGGGTGCTCCCGCCGGAGTCAAGTCGAGGGGCAACGGAAACGCGCCCCACATCAGGTTGCTGCCACCGATCGCGAGGAGTGCAGGTGCATTGGCACGCACGCCTTCGACCGAGAACGCGCTCTGCGTCCCGAACACCGGCACAGCGTTGGTTCCACTCGGCACGAAGCTCGAGCCGCCACACGCCGATCCGAACGCGGTCGCACTCGCGAGGTTGGGGATCGGGCAGCAGTGCAGGCGGTACTTCCACTCGAAGATCCGACCAACGCTCGTCCACGTCAGTCCGTCGTCTTGGCTGTACGCGTAGTGCTGCCCATTGCTGGACTTGGCACGCAGTGAAGGGATCGAGCTGGCAGGATTCGTCCGCAGAACGACCCAATAGTCCTGGTTGGCCGTCAGGATCGTCGGCTTGCTGAACGTCGCGCCTTTCCAGTTGGGAGTCACGTCGTTGGTCGCCCAGCCAGCATGCACGATCGGCTTGTCCGGGGTGCCCCTCGTGGCATTGTCACTCCAAAGGCCGACGGTGCCGTTCGTGCCGTTCGTCATGATGAGGATCGTGAAGACGACTACCGTCGTCCGTGGACGTATCCGAATCCCGTACGTCGTATCCTGCGCCGCGACGCCTGCGGTCAAGAACACCGCGTCGTCGAACTCCGCGGCGCACGGCGGGCATTGTGCACTCACCGCGATCGTGGTCAGGAGGGACGCGAAGGCGACTTGGGTGATCCGTCGCCGGGAACCGGCGATGTGGCCTTGTCTGTGGTTCATCGTTGCATCGTACTCGCATTCTCGAATCAGCGAGCTGCAGCGGAGCGAACGCCAGTGGGAGTGCTCGTGTTCGGTCGGCGCGCGGGTCAAGCTCCATCGTGCACCGCGGTTCGCCGCCGCAGGTCTGGACGCCGCTGCACGTGCTGTGTAGTCCGTGACTTGCCGCTCGCGGCTCCGCGAGCACGCGCGTCCGAGTCTCTTCGCGATGCATCGAGACCATGCCTCGTGTGGATGTTCGGACGCGACCTCTGCGAGACGCTTCCGGGACACGTTCCGGGAGACCCAGGAGACAACAATGAGCGAACTCCGGCGGATCATGGTCGATGGCAACGAGGCCGTCGCTCTCGTGGCGCACAAGTGCAGTGAAGTGCTCGCCATCTACCCGATCACGCCATCGTCCGCGATGGGCGAACATGCGGACCTCTGGTCGGCGAAGGGGCAGAAGAACCTCTGGGGCACCGTACCCGACGTCGTCGAGATGCAGTCCGAAGGTGGTGCGGCCGGCGCGTTGCACGGTTCGCTGCAGGCGGGCGCGATCACGAGTAGCTTCACCGCGAGTCAGGGTTTGCTGCTCAAGATCCCCAATCTCTACAAGATCGCTGGTGAGCTCACGCCGTTCGTGTTGCACGTCGCGGCGCGCACGCTCGCGACGCATGCGCTGTCGATCTTCGGCGATCACAGTGACGTGATGGCTTGCCGGCAGACGGGCATGGCGATGCTCTGTGCGGGCTCGGTGCAAGAAGCGCACGACTTCGCGCTGATCTCGCTCGCTGCGAGTTTGCGCACGCGGTTGCCGTTCTTGCACTTCTTCGATGGTTTCCGAACGTCGCACGAGGTCGCCAAGATCACGGCGATTCCCGACGACGTGATGCTCGCAATGCTGCCCGATGCGCTCTTGCACGATCACCGCGTGCGCGCGCTCGATCCGGATCGTCCGGTCATTCGTGGCACGGCGCAGAATCCGGACACGTTCTTCCAAGCGCGTGAAGCGGCCAATGGCTACTACGACCGCTGTCCTGCGGAGACGGAGGCCGTGATGGGTGAGTTCGAGCGATTGACCGGTCGCTCGTATTCGCTTTGCGACTACGAAGGGCATCCCGAGGCGGAGCGCGTGATCGTCCTGATGGGATCGGGCGCCGAGACCGCGTCGGAGACGGTACAACAGCTCGCAGCGCAGGGCGAGCGGGTCGGTGTGGTCAAGGTGCGCTTGTACAGACCATTCCCGAGCGAGCAGTTGTTGCGCGCGTTGCCGAACACGACGCGGAGCATCGCGGTGCTCGATCGGACGAAGGAGCCCGGTGCGCAGGCCGATCCGTTGTTACTCGACGTGCGTTCGGCGCTCGTCGATGCGGAGCAAGAAGAGCGACTGCCGTTCAAGCAGCGTCCGCGCGTCGTCGGTGGACGCTATGGCCTCGCGTCCAAGGAGTTCACGCCCGGTATGGTTGCCGCCGTCTTCGAGGAGCTGAAAGCGGAGCGCCCGAAGTCGCGCTTCACGATCGGGATCGTCGACGACGTCACGCACCACTCGCTCGCGTGGACCGAAGTTCCCGAGCGGGCGAAAGGTGTGCGCGCGATCTTCTTCGGCCTCGGTTCGGACGGCACCGTCGGCGCGAACAAGAACTCGATCAAGATCATCGGCGAGGACACCAAGCTCGAGGCGCAGGGCTACTTCGTCTACGACAGCAAGAAGTCGGGTGCGATGACGATCTCGCACCTGCGCTTCGGTCCCGAGCGCATTCGCAGTAGCTACCTGATCCAGAGCGCGAGCTTCGTCGCGTGTCATCAGTGGGCCTTCCTCGACAAGATCGACATGCTCGAGAAAGCGGAGCGCGGCGCGACCTTTCTCGTCAACAGCCCGTTCGGCCCCGACGAAGTGTGGGATCGCCTTACGCGCGAAGTGCAGCAGGACATCCTCGACAAGGGGATCCGTCTCTACGTCATCGATGCCGTCAAGGTCGCGCGCGATGCGGGCATGGGCAATCGCATCAACACCGTGATGCAGACCTGCTTCTTCGCGATCTCCGGTGTGTTGCCTCGCTTCGATGCGATCGAGGCCATCAAGGCTTCGATTCGCAAGACGTACGGTCGTCGTGGACAAGAGGTCGTCAAGCGCAACTTCGATGCTGTCGACGCCTCGATCGACCACCTCTACGAAGTCACGATTCCGCAGACCGTGACCGCGACCCGGACGCGTCCACCGATCGTGTCGGACGAAGCGCCCGATCACATCCGCCGCGTCGCCGCGGTCATGCTCGCGGGCAAGGGCGATGCGCTGCCGGTCAGCGCCTTCCCGGTCGATGGCACATGGCCACTGTCGTCGTCGCGTTGGGAGAAGCGCCGCATCGCGCACGAAGTCCCGGTCTGGTCGCCGGACGTTTGCATCCAGTGCAACCAATGTGCGTTCGTGTGTCCTCACGCGACGATTCGCGCGAAGGTCTACGACGAGAGTGCGCTGGCGTCTGCGCCTGCTGACTTCTTGCACGTCGATTACAAAGCCAAGGACTTCCGTGGCTCCCAGTACACGATTCAAGTCGCGCCGGAGGATTGCACGGGTTGTGGGCTCTGTGTCGAGATCTGCCCGGCCAAGGACAAGACCAACCCGCGTCACAAGGCGATCAACATGACGCCGGTCGCGGACGTGCTCGAGGTCGAACGGCAGCGTTGGGACTTCTTCACCGGCTTGCCGGAGAAGGACCTGTCCGAGATCGAGCGCATCGACGCGAAGAGCACGCAGCTGCTCCAACCGCTCTTCGAATTCTCGGGCGCTTGTGCGGGTTGTGGGGAGACACCGTACGTCAAGCTGATGACCCAGCTCTTCGGTGATCGTGCCTTGATCGCCAATGCGACGGGTTGTTCTTCGATCTATGGCGGCAACTTGCCGACGACTCCGTACTGCACGGACGACAACGGTCGAGGTCCGGCGTGGGCAAACAGCTTGTTCGAGGACAATGCGGAGTTCGGACTCGGCTTCCGTCTCGCTCTCGACAAGCATCGGCAGCAGGCGCTCGAACTCCTGTCGGTGCATCGTGCGTTGGTGGGCGACGAGCTCTTCGATGCGATCGAGCACTGCAATCAGACGACGCGCGAAGGCATCCTCGAGATGCGCAGGCACGTCGCGCAGCTCCTCGAGCGACTCGCGGGTCATCCCGAAGCTGCGCGGCTCGCGGAGTTTGCCTCGCATCTCGTGCAGAAGAGCGTGTGGCTCGTCGGCGGTGACGGCTGGGCCTACGACATCGGCTATGGCGGTCTCGACCACGTTCTGTCGATGGATCGCAACATCAACGTGCTCGTCCTCGACACCGAGGTCTACAGCAATACCGGTGGTCAGTCGTCCAAGGCGACGCCGCTCGGAGCATCGGCCAAGTTCGCGATCTCAGGTCGCTCGATCGGCAAGAAGGACCTCGCGCTCGAAGCGATGAGCTACGGCCACGTCTACGTCGCGCGCGTCGCCTTCGGCGCCAACTACAACCAGACCGTCAAGGCCTTCGTCGAAGCCGAGTCCTACCCGGGACCGTCGCTGATCCTCGCCTACAGTCCGTGCATCGCGCACGGGTACGACCTGCGTTTCGGAGTCGAGCAGACCAAGCTCGCGGTCGAGACGGGGTATTGGCCGCTCTTCCGCTACGACCCGCGTCGCGCGGCGACCGGCGCGCCGGGCCTCGAACTCGACTCGCGCGAACCCAAGAAGGAGCTCGCGGCCTTCATGAACAACGAGACGCGCTTCCGCATGGTCGAACGCATGGACCCCGAGCGCTACCGGCGCTTGCAGAAGCAGGCGCAGGTCGAGGCGGATCGGCGCTTCTCGCTCTATCAACAACTGGCGGAGATCAAGATCCCGGTTGGGCAGAGCAGCGAGGGAGGTGAAGCATGAATCTCGCGACTGACTATTGCGGCATCGAGTTGTCGAGTCCGCTCGTCGTCGGTGCGTCGCCGCTCGTCGATGACCTCGACGTCGTCAAGCGCCTCGAGGACAACGGTGCATCGGCGATCGTGATGCGCTCGCTCTTCCAGGAGCAGATCGAGCGCGAGAGCATGAACACCTTCGCGCAGATCGAAGGGCACGCGCACATGTCGGCGGAGGCACTCTCGTTCTTCCCCGACACGGATGACTACGTGCTCGGGCCGCACAACCACATCGATCAGTTGGCGAAGCTGAAAGCAGCCGTATCGATCCCCGTGATCGCCTCGCTCAACGGCACGACGCCGGGCGGTTGGCTCGAGTACGCCAAGCTCATGCAGGATGCAGGCGCCGATGCCCTCGAGCTCAACTTCTACGAGCTCGCCGCCGACTTCGATCGCTCGGGCGCCGACATCGAGAACGAACTCGTCGCCATCGTCGAAGAACTCGGCCGCGCGACGACGATCCCGATCAGCGTCAAGCTCTCGCCCTTTTGGTCGTCGCTTCCGCACCTCGCCAAGCGACTCGTCGCAGCGGGGGCGAAGGGGCTCGTGCTGTTCAATCGCTTCTACCAAGCCGACATCGACGTCGAAGAGCTCGAGTACGAGAACCGCCTCCAGCTCTCGCACTCGCGCGACCTGCTACTGCGCTTGCGCGCGATCGCGATCCTCCGCGGCCGCCTCGACATGTCGCTGATCTGCACGGGTGGTGCGCACACGGTCCAAGACCTCGTCAAAGCGCTGATGTCCGGCGCCGACGCGGTGCAGTTCGTCGCCGCGCTCCTGACGCGCGGACCCGAGCACCTCAAGACGCTGCGCGATGGCCTCGAGATCTGGATGGCCGAGCACGGCCACGAGTCGCTCGACGGCCTGCGAGGCAACATGAGTCTCGAGCGTTGCCCGGATCCGCATGCGCTACTGCGTGGGAATTATGCACAGCTCCTACGGAGCTGGACGGCGGACCGCGAGGGCTTCTACTCGTAGCCGATCGCAGCACGCCGCGACCGGCCCTGATCGATCGAGGCGACAGCTCCATGTCGCACGTCGTTGGCGGACGATCACTCGGCGGCTTGCTGGATCGGTTCGTCGACGACGGTTTCCTTGGACGCGAGGCGTGCCTTCATCGATTCCGCAATGCGTAGCCCGACGTGCGTTTCCTCGTCATGTGCAACGGCGGCGCCAGCCTTCTCGATTTCGGCGAGATAGCGATTGTATCGAGCTCGCACGACGACAAAGGCTTCTGGAGCCAAGACTCGCAACAGATGAACGATCTGCACGGCAACTTGCGGGACAGGAACGGTGACGGCGACGAGAGGCGTTGCTTGCACTCCAAGGTGACGCAAGACATCTTCGTGTTGTGCATCTCCAACGGATGCCTCGAAGCCCAAGCGTCGAGCCGCCGTGACGAGGTGAGGATTGAGGTCAAGGACGATCACGCGTGCGCCATCCTCGCGCATCTGTTCCGCCACGACACGTCCAGCCGGCCCGAAGCCGATGACGAGGACCCTTGGTCGCTCGGACTGCGGCGTGGCGTCGGTGAGCGCAGGCTCGCGCATTCGAAGAGTGTGAATCAATCGTCCCGCTACTCTCGGCGCTGCCGATACGAGATACGGCGTCAAGAGCATGGTCACGACGGCCGCCGAGACCAAGAGCTGGAAGACGTGATCCGAGATCAGGACGCCCCGTGCGACCTCGCACAGGATGAACGAGAACTCGCCGATTTGGCCCAAGCAAACCCCCGCCGCCAGCGCGCTCGCGGTGGGTGCACCGAAGGCTCGAAGCGACAACCAGGCGATCAGGCTCTTGCCAACGACGATGGCAAGAACACCGATCGAGAGGAGGAGCCAGTTGGCGAGCATCCAGCTCGGATCGCCGAACATCCCGATCGAGCTGAAGAACACCGTGACGAAGAGCGTCCTGAGCGAGGCCGTGTCGGCGCGCACCTGTACCGCGAACGGCGATTCTCCGAGGAGCAATCCAGCGACGAACGCGCCGAGTGCCGGAGAAATCCCGACTTCGTGTGCCAAGACCGTCGACCCAAGCCCGGAGACCATCGCGAGCAGGACCGAAAGCTCCCGATTTCCGTACAAGGGTCCGAATCGCAGGAGCCAGGGGGCTACGTAGTTGAATGTGACGTACAACCCGGCAACGACAGCGGCGATCAGTGCGACGACTTTGCCAACATGCTGTGCGATGGCCAGTCCACCTGATCCGCTTCCTGCCAGCACACTCACGAGGAGCACGAGCGGTACGACGGCCAGGTCCTGGACGAGCAGGACCGCGAGAGCATGTCCGCCGTGGACGCTCTCGAGCTCTGCGCGCATCCGCATGATGTGCAAGACGCTCGCCGTGCTGCTGAGCGCGATGATCGCGCCGATGGCAAGTGCCGCTTGCCCTGGTTGACCCGCGATGTATGCCGCGGCCGCTGCAACCATGGTCGTGGCACCGACCTGCGTGGCTCCTCCCGCCAAACTCGCGGCTCCGAGTCCGCGAAGGCGCCTCCACGAGAACTCCAGGCCGATCGCGAAGAGGAGTAGTGCAACGCCAAGTTCTGCGAGAATCCCGACCTCGGCGTCGTTGCGCACGAAGCCGAATACGTTGGGGCCGAGGAGCATGCCCGCGAGGAGGAAGCCCACGATCGCGCTCTGCCGAAGCTTCTCCGCTAGCGCGCCCAGTACGAGTGCGGTCGCGAGAAGCAAGACAAGGTCGAGAATTGCACTCCAACTATCCATCGTCGGTAGCTCACGCGATCTTCGCAGATACAGGAGGTCGTTTCATGGACGAACCCCACGCAATGCAGAGTGGCGTTCGACCCACTGGATCGGCCCACTACAATGGGTCGATGACGGATACCTTCGAGCACTTCGGTGATCAGCAGTTCTCGCACGAAGTCCTGGAGCGAAACCGAACCGCGCTACGCGACGAAGCACGAGGCTTCGTGGCCCAGGCCTCTGGCGTCGAGCCCGTTGGTCTGATCCTCGATGCCGGTGCCGCCGAGGCGAAGCCATTCCTCGAAGCTCTCGAGCAGGCCACTGGCCGACAGCTGAATGTGCCCGGTTTCCTTGGTGTGGTGCCACGTCCCTTCGCTGTGCACATCCTTCGAGCGAGTTGCCCGGCCGCTCTCGACAACCTGCCGAACGGAGAGCTCGGCGTGAAGCTGCCGGTTCTCGTGGCCACGAAGGGCGGTTTTCGATTCGGCGAGGTCGACTACTCCGACGCATGCTGATGCCAATCGCATAGCCGAGGTTCACCGACTCGTCGCAGGGAAGCGCCAATCCCACCGGACTGCCGCCAAGCGAAACGCCACGATCACGACGACGCCTGACCACAGCGCGATCGGCTCGTCCACACCAGCGAAGCGCAGCAGCAGATACACCCAGCAGCCGACGAACGCGCAGACGGAGTAGAACGGCGTCGTCGACAGAAACAGCCGAGGCACTTGATTGCAGACGACATCGGCCATCAAGCCGCCGAACGCACCGGTGATCACCCCGAACAGCGATGCGATGAACATCGACACCTCGTACCGCGTCGTCTCGATCGCGATGCCGGCACCAACGATGCTGAAGAGCGCGAGCCCGAGCGCGTCCGGGATCAGCAGCCATTGTTCGAGTCGTTGCGGTAGCCGCGGGATCCACGCACCGACGATCGCGATTCCGAACAACGTCCACGCGTAGTGTTCGTGTGCGATCCAAAAGAGCGGTTGTCGATCGAGCAGCACATCGCGAAGCGTCCCGCCGCCGAACGCGACGATGAACGCGACTCCGCAGATGCCGACGAGGTCCATCGCGTTGCTGCGCGCGAGCAGCACGCCGTAGAGGCCGGCAGAGATCACGGCCAGGTATTGCAGCAGTTCGAACATGAGTCGGAGTGGTACCGACGAAGCGGGTCCGGGCCTATCGCGACGGCAAGCAAATCGTGGACTTCGATCGCACGAACTACGCGCTGAGTCTACGTCCGGAGGTCGAGATCCCGGCTTCTCGAGATCCCGTCACCGGGGGCTCGCGGCCACGCCTCTACTCCGCGTGCTGGAACGCGCCGCGGCCCTTGCGGAAGAGCAAGGCCGGCGCACGATCCGAACCCGTCACGGCTTCCGACGCCGGCTCGACTTCGAGGGGAACGCCGACCTCGAGCTGACACTCTTCGAGGGCGAGCCCGTTCGCGCGCAGGTGTTGCCCCAGACGTCCGTAGGCCTCCACCAAGTCCTTTCGACCCGCGATCCGTTCCCTGGCCTCGTCGAAGCCCAAAGATCTTCCACAACGGAGCGAAACATTGCCGAGATGACATAGCGCGCTCGAGACGTGCCCCTCCTCGATATCGGAGTTCAGATCGCTGTGCTTCCGACTGCGCACGGCCTGCACGAAGTTCGCGAAGTGATCCCCACCCCCGTTGAAGTCGCGCAGCTTCTCGCCGTCGTTCGACCAGACCGTTCCGCCGTTGTACGAATGGATCCGCATCTCGGCCTCGCTGCCGTGGATCACGCAACCGATGCTCGCGCCGTGGTACTGATCCATGGGGCTGCCTTGGACCTTTCCCTGCTCGTTCTTCGTGCCGGGTTTGCCGGACGGGAGTCCGCGCACTTCGAAGAGCAGAGGCGCCTTGGCGTACTCGTGCAGGATGAGTTGCGTATTCGGTGTCTCGCCATCGTCGTCGTACCCGAGTCGCGCGCCGAGGCTCAGCACACGCGGCGCGAGCTGCGATTCCCCGAGTGCCCAGCGACAGAGGTCCATCTGGTGGATGCCCTGATTGCCAAGGTCCCCGTTTCCGGTCGCCCAGATCCAGTGCCAGTCGTAGTGAAGACTGCGCCGGCGGAGAGGGACGAGCGGCGCGGGACCGGTCCAAAGGTCGTAGTCGATCGACTCGGGGACCTTTTGGTCGCCCTGCACCTTGCCGATACTCGCGCGACGCTTGTAGCAGAGGCCGCGCGCGAGGCGGATCTCACCGAGCCCGCCGTCGTGGATGAACTGCATCGCCTCCTGCATGCCGGTACTCGAACGACATTGCGTCCCCGAGCCGACGATCCGTCCGTGCTTGCGCGCGCTCTCGACGATGAGTCGGCCTTCGCGAAGGTTGTGCGAAACGGGCTTCTCGAGATAGCAGTCCTTGCCGGCCTCGCAGGCCCAGATCGCCATCAATGCGTGCCAATGGTTCGGCGTCGCGACGGAGATCGCATCGATGTCTTCCGCCTCCAAGAGCTTCCGGATATCGGTGTAGGCGCGGACCTTCTCCCCAGCCGGCCAGCCGCGCTTCGGGTTGCCGTTCTCGAAGCGCTCGACCTCGCGCGCGAGGATGTCGCGATCGACATCACAGAGGGCGACGACGCGCACGCCTTTCAGGTTGCGGAAGCCCGCAATGTGCGCTCCACCACGACTCCGTACGCCGACGACCGCAATGCGAAGGTCTTCATTGCTACCGAGACAGCGACTGCGAAGGGTCGCGGGAAGGACGAGACTCGCACTCGCGGCCCCGAGGAACGTCCTGCGTGTACAGATCATCGTTTCTTCTCCTCGCCGTCCAATGGTTCGCTGTCCAATGGAACGCCGTCCAATGGATCGCCGTCCAATGGAGGGGCAGACTTGTAGGCGGCCCATTCGTGTTCGATGTCCTTGGCTTCGAGCGAACCCTGGTGCAGCAAGAATCGGTATCGCAAGGTCAAGGTCTTGTCCGCCGCCAGGGCGAAGCGACCGGCATCCTTCGGCCGCGGCGCCTTGCTCTGCTTCGTGAAGGCGTGAATGCCGAACGGATTCGCCGCGAGCAATCCATAGGTGCGCGCATGCCACCACGAAGGATGTCGCAAGTTCTGTGGGTGATCGAACATGACGACACCGATCAAGGTTTCGTCGCTCGCCCCGAGCGGTGGCCCTTGCGCGTGCAGCCATGCCGCCCGCGTTCCCCAGGCTTTCGTATCACGGAGCCCCGTGCTCATCAGGAGATGCCCGTTGGCGACCTCGCCCTCGACGCGCATCGACGGCGTCAAGCGGATAGCCATCGTGCCCTCCTTCGTGTCTCCGAAGACGAGATCGCCATCCGAGGCGATCATCCTGACGACGAAATCCATGGTGCGCCTTCCGTCACGCTCGACGAATCGCACGACTCGCTCGTCTCTCAGGACGCGATCTCCGCTGGCCGCGATCCAATCGTCCGAGCTTCGGATCAGGGCGGTGTCCCGAGTCGTGCGTTTCGCGTCGATCGACGTCTGCACGATGCGCCCCGCCTCCTTGCCCTCGGTCCAGAAGTCGTGTCCGTTGACGTCGCCATGGGCGAACCACAGGGATCGCTGGTGCGGGTGGTCCTTCTCCTCACCGGCCACTGCGGGCAGGATCGGCCAACGTCGCGTCAGCTCGTAGCCACCGGGCGCGAGTACGGGATGGAAGAACGGACGGGAGACGTCCTTGAAGTGGTAGGCGAGGACGACCTGATCTCCACGACGGATCTCGACTCGATCGTCGAGCGTGCGCACGGAGAGTTCCGATCCCGTTCGCTCGGCAGCCGTTCGAGGCGCGTCCTGCTCGGCCTCTCGCTGGTTCGCTCCACATGCCCCCAGCACGAGGGCGGCAACGAGCACAACGCGGAAGAACACCGTCGGAAGGATCACGCGTACTTCCGAACGCCGCTGATCACGACGGGTAAGGGAGAGGCAATGCGTGGTTTCGCGGCAGTGTGCTGCATGACGGGCATCGTAGCCGTTCGAGGGATTGGGTTTGCGAGCGTCTGATGGGGAGATGAATCGTGCAGAATCGCCGACTGGGGGAACCCGCACGTTCACGTGCTCCCGCA
>JACKHW010000002.1 GCA_020638795.1 Planctomycetota bacterium
GCATTCTCACAGCGAATCGATCGAGAAGCGATTCCTTCCGCGGTGCTTGCTCGCGTAGAGCGCCTGGTCCGCCCGCCTCAGTAGCGACTCCACGCTGTCATCGGAGCGTAAGTCGGTGAGCCCGATGGAGATCGTGATCGGGACGCCGATCTCGTCGCCGACTTCCTCGACCGATTTGTAGATGCGTGCGGCGACGACGGTCGCCTCTTCGATCGTCGTGTCGAATTGCACGACGAGGAACTCTTCGCCGCCGTATCGGCCGGCGACATCGCTGTTTCGAAGCGTGTCCTTGAGGACGCGGCCGACCGATGCGAGGACACGGTCCCCGGTCAGGTGGCCATAGCGGTCGTTCGTCGACTTGAAGTGGTCGAGGTCGAGCATCATCAGCGCCATCGGCTGTTCCTTGCGACGCTGGCGATGGATCTCGCGCTCGAGTTGGTCGAGCGCTGCTCTGCGATTGAGAAGGCCGGTGAGGGCATCGATCCGAGCCTCGAGCGCCGAGCGGCGACCGAGGCGCTTGAGGTGGAGTGCGGTCATCGTCTGACCGCACACGCCTGCCAGCGCGAGCGCACGCATCGAGAGGTCTGCAGCGTGGCTACCCCGCAAGGAGTAGCTCCAGTCGAGGAGCAAGAGCCCGTGACAGCCGCCGCCTCCGAGGACCGGGACCACGAGCACCGATTCGGCACCGAGGTGGTCCAGGAGGCGGTAGCCGAAGTTCTCCTCGTGGATGAGGAACTCCGGTTGTTCGAGTCCGGCTACGCGTCCCATCAACGCCGCCTCGGCAGGCGATGGGCGGACGAGACGGACGCCGATCGGAACCGCACTCCGATCGTATTTGGTTCGAATCAGCAGCTGTTGTCGCTTGCCGACCCACTGGACGAAGAACGCGCGATCCGCACCGAGGTAGCGACACGCACCAGCGACGAGACTCGTCAAGACCGGGCGGTAGCGTTCGGAGCTTCCGAGTTCTTGGAGTTTGACGATGCCTTCCGCGAACTCGGGCAAGACTTCCGCCCGTGCCGCCCCCGCTGTTGCCCCGATGCATTCACGGATCGCGTTCTTCGCGAGTCCCGCGTCCTCGATGAGGCGGTCGACCTCCATGCGCACGCTGCTCACGAGGACCTGGCGCGACGCAGCGTCGACCGACGCGAGCCAGTCTGTTTCCAATGTTTGACCCGGTGTGTGCGGGTAGCCGGCCAGGATCGCGAGGGTCTCGGCGCCCACGACGGTGCGAGCGAGTTCGCTGTGGTTGTCGGCTTCGGGAGTGCCACAGTGTGCGGCGAGCCAAGTGACCTGGATCGACTCGGGAAGTCTCCAGCGGCGACTCCACGCGAGGGGGCCTTCGTTGCCGCTCGCGATGCCTCGCCCCTTGGCAAGGACTGTGGTCCAGCGCGGCAGATCGTGCACGAGCGCACAGAAGGCCGCGAGGTCGGGGTCGACGCCGGTGGCGAGACAGCCGAGTTCGGCGAGCTTGCGCGCTGCCGCCGCACTCGCGATCGCATGGAGCCAGAGTGCCACGACTTCGTCCACGCTCGCGAATGCCGGTGCGGGCGCTGTCGCCATGCGCGAGATCACTCCGGTGCCGAGCCGTTGCAGCAGCAGGCGCGGAGTCGCGACCGTGAGTTCGTCCTTTCCGAGGATCGTGGCTCCGGCCATGCGGATCGCGCGTAACGCGAGCACCGGATCGATCGCCAGCAGGGAGGCGAGGTCGTCTCGAGTGGGACCCTGGGCCGGACCGCAAGGCACTCCGCGCGTCAGCGCGAAGAGCGAGGGCAGCTCGCACAAGGGATCGGGCTCGGTGCGGTAGTCCGGCAAGGTTCTCGTGGCAGAACGCAGTCGAGAAAGAATGGAATTCCACCCCGCTTATCGGCCGGTCCGCACCGAATCCTGATCCGAACCCCAGCGACTCCTCAATGGGACAACGGCCAACGCTCTCCATCGGCGCACGCCGGATGCCATCGGTGCGCTGCAACGCTGCTCGGCATCGCACAGACGCGTACCAGAACCGCACAGCCCTGGCGGGACTCGACGGCGACTCAGTCCTGGGTTGCCTGTGTTTTGGATGGCACCCCGGATTCATAAGTGCCTAAATAATAGCTATTTATGGAGTTCGCGTGGATGATTCTGCGACAGGGAGTCGCGCGCTGGCCTGCTTTTCGCGGATTGCTCCGCCATGCCACTCGCTGCACCTATCACCCCGTCGAAGCGCACCGAATCGGTTCTGACCCACTGCACCGATCTCTTGGCTTTGTTCGCTTGCACCGGCGATCGGCGTGCATTCGATGAACTCGCCGGCCTTGCTGGTCCGTTCTTGAACCGCCGTGCCTCGGCCGAGCTGACCAAACGACGCCTGCCGCTCGACCCCGGCGACGTCGTTCAAGAAGCGCTGCTGAACATCTATCGCTACGCGAAGAGCTTCCGCCCGACGGTGCCGCACGCGTTCGCGACTTGGTCGTCTAGAATCGTGGCCAACGTCGTGTTGCGCATGCTTCGTCCGCGCAAGAAGCCGCGTCCGCTCTCGATCGAGGATCTCGACGGAGTCGAATTGCGGGCTCCGGTTCGTGACGACCCGGTTCGTCGCATCGGTGACGCCGAGGAGCGCAGCGCCTTGTGCGCGAGTATGACGCTCTGGCTGCAGTGCTACTACGTCAGCTACCTGGCGCTCACGGACTTGCAGAAGCGCATTCTGCACCGCGTGGAGATCGTCGGCGAGAGCTACTCGGAGATCGCTGCGGATCTGGGGATGCGGGTCGAGGCCGTCAAGATGGTCGTCTATCGCGGCCGCAAGAAGTTGCAGCAGGACATGGATCGACTCGCTACGAGTTGATCCGGCGAGTTCGAGGTCGTGCTCGACGGATCAGCGCAAGTAGTCCGCGAGACGTTCGCGTCGCGTGTCGAGGGCGGCGCCGGCGAGTTTGGTTCCGATCCACCACGTAGCGAGCGACACGAAGGTCGCGAGTGGAAGCCACAATGCGAACCATGCGAAGTCGATCGTCGGACGGTGCATCCAAGGCCGTAACAGCGCGATGGCGCATCCCGCCGCTGGGGTCAGCGCCAAGAGTGCGGAGCCGATTCTGAGGATCGGAGTCGTACAGCCGCCACCGTGGCTCTGGTCCTGACCGAGAGCGCGTCGACTGCGTTGGGGGACCCGCAAGGGCAACAACACCGATACGAGGTTGGCGGTGCCGAGGATTGCCGGGATAGCGAGAACGCTCGCGGCCGTGAGCATCACGATCAGTGCTGCGTCGATGCGTCTCGAACCGAGCCATGCGCCGAGGATGCAGAGGCTCGGCACCATCACGAGGTTGCCGAGTGCGAAGCTGCGCAACCAAAGCAGGTTCTTTCCGAGGAGGACCGTGGCACCAGAAACAGGCAGCAACGCCGTACTCCGAAACGCCGCACCCTCCATGCCGAGGATGTTTTGGAGGAACCCGGCTTCGAAGTAGAGGAGCAACCAGATCGGGATGCTCGGAGCGGTCAACGAACCGCGACCCATCCAGGCCTCGCCGATCGTGATGAGCGCGACGAACCCGAGTTGTTGGATCAACAACATGCGCAGCCACGGGTCGCGCTTCTGCACGTGGCGCTCCTTGACGAAGAGAGCTCCGACATCGGGACGCAACCAACGTTCCATGAGGACCGGCTTGGTCGTGCGCGTTTGCATCTCTTCTCGCGTCAGCGCGACCCGACCGTGGAAGGCGCTTGCCGTGAGGCTGCTCCCGAGGATGACGAGCAGCAACGTCGAGCCTGCGAGCACCGCCATCGCGAGACCGAACTCCGTCGCGCCGGTGCACGCGTCCGCGTAGAGGCATGGCGGCAACGCGAATCGCAGACGATCGAGGATGGCGAGACGCTCGGACGACAGGAGATCTCCGAGTATGTCCGCCGCCGAGCCGTGTCGTCCGGAGATCACGAGAGCTTGCATGGACGTGTACGCGGCGAGTCCGAACGCGGGAGCGAGGACCGCGGACAGATCACGGAAGCGCCGACTGCGGAGCACGTTGAGAAAGCCGAGGGTCACGCACTGGACGATGGCGTGGAGCGTCGTCATGTAGACGAGGGTCAGAGCCACGACCCGAAGGGTGCGCGACGGGTCCCTCGCAATCGGAGGAGCGACGAACAGGGGGACGACGAAGATCGTCGACAGGCCCAAGAAGCCTCCGAGCACCGTCGTCGTGAACACCGTCATCGGGTGTAGCGGGAAGACGAAGAGCTTCGTGACGTCGAGATACTCTTGAGCTCTGAGACCGACGAGTGGTCCGATGACGAAGAGCGCCGACACGACCAGCGACGTCAAGCGCAGGAACCGCGCGCTCGAGTCTTCGGGCAGTCCCGCATGCAGCGCGACGAGTGTCGATGTCACGAGATAGACCGTGAGTCCGAGCCCGATCATGACGAGCGCGACCGCTACGGCTGCCACCTTCCCGATCTGCCACTGCCTGCGCCAAAGGCGCAGGCGGAGACTCAGGAGGAGGGCGAACTGAGCCACTCGAGGTCCTGGGCGGCGGAGCCGCGCTCTTCGAGCCAGGCGAGGAACACGTCCTCGAACGGCGCGCTGCTCTCGAGTCCGGCCGCGCTCCGGAGATCGTCGATCGTCCCGGAAGCGCGGATGCGTCCGTGTTCGACGATGGCGACCAACGAGCAAAGGCGCTCGACGAGTTCGAGGATATGCGACGAGAAGAAGACCGTCGTGCCACCGCGTCGCAGAGCATCGAGTGCACCACGAATCGCGATCGACGCACGTGCGTCGATGCCGTTGAACGGTTCGTCGAGGAAGAGAACGCGCGGCTTGTGCACGATTGCGCTGCAGAGAACGGCCTTCTTGCGCATCCCCATCGAGCAGTCGACGAGCAGCTTGTCGCGTTCTTTCGTCGACAGCTCCATGAGTTCGAGGAGTTCTTCGCGCCTCGTGTCGAGCACCGAGCGGTCCATGCCGCGAATGCGTCCGGCGAACGTTACGAGTTCACGAACCGTGAGGCGTTCGAAGGTCTGAATCTCCTCGGGAAGGACGCCGATGCGCCGTTTGACCTCGATCGGCTCGGTCACGGGATCGAGGCCCGCGACGCGCATCGTCCCGGCATCCGGCAACAGCAACGTCGTCAACATCCCGATCGTGGTCGACTTCCCCGAGCCGTTGGGGCCGAGAAAGCCGAAGAACTCACCCGCCGGAACCGCGAGATCGATGTGGTCCACGGCGATCGTGTCCTCGAACGTCTTCCGGAGGCCGGAGGCTTCGATCATCAGGTCCCGTGTGGCGTCGAGCGCTTCCATCGCGGTACCTAAGCCGGCCTTTGCCCGCGAGGCGAGAGGAAAGGCGCGAACCGGAATCGTGTCGGCTTTCGCACCGGTTGCGGTGGTCTGGCGCGCAGTTCCGGCGCATGATCCGCGCATGCGTGCGTGCGATGTCCTCTACCGCCAGATCCATCAACTCGTTCCGCTCACCGATGGTCCGAGGGAAGGCCCGGTTCGTGGCGAAGATCTCGGGCGAGCGGCCGTGCTCGAGAATGCCGCGATCGCGACGGCGAACGGTGTCGTGCTCGAGATCGGGCCCGATGTGGAACTCGCGGAACGCTACGACGCCGCGGCAGAACTCGACTTGAGCGGCTACGTCGTCGTGCCCGGGTTCGTCGATGCACACACGCATCCGGTTTTCGCCAAGACTCGGGAGAACGAGTTCCTGCTGCGCTGTCGTGGTGCAGACTACGTCGAAATCGCGAAACAGGGCGGTGGGATCCTTTCTTCGGTGCGCGCGCTGCGTGAGATCGACGAGGGCACGCTCGAACAGCGTGTGCGCACGCGCATCGAGCGCATGCTCGCGTGCGGCACGACGACGATCGAGGCCAAGAGCGGGTACGGTCTCGACCTCGACTCCGAACGCAAGAGCCTCGAGATCCTGCAACGGGTCGGGGATGCCCTGCCGATCACGGTCTCGCGCACGATGCTCGCCGCGCACGAAGTCGCGCCGGAGTATCGCGACGATCGTCCAGGATACGTCGAACTCCTTTGCTCACGCATCCTGCCCGAACTCCGACGGCTCTCAGACTCTTGCGACATCTTCGTCGAGGAGCACGTCTTCGGGATCGAGGATGCACGAAGGATATGCCTCCGTGCGCGCGAACTCGGATACCGGTTGCGATTGCACGTCGACGAACTCAGCCCGCTCGGCGGTACCGAACTCGCCGTCGAGGTCGGCGCCGCGTCGGCAGATCATCTCGCTCGCATCTCGGAGCGCGGCATCGAAGCCCTGGCCGCTAGCGACACGACGGCGATGTTGTTACCGGGAACGATCTTCTTCCTCGACAAGCCGGCGCACGCTCCGGGGCGGCAACTCGCCGATCGTGGCGCGATCGTCGCTCTCGCGACCGACTTCAATCCAGGCAGTTGCTACACGTGGTCGCTACCGATGATCGCGACACTCGCGCGGATTCACTACGCGTTCACGCCGCAGGAGTGCCTCAACTCGATGACGCGTAACCCCGCATTCTCGCTTGGCTTGGACCACGAACGTGGAACGCTCCACGAGGGCAAGGCATGCGATTTCGTCGCGCTCGACCTCGCGGATTTCGAACTCTTCGGCTACGAGTTCGGGGACAACCCTGTCGCGTTGACCGTCAAGGACGGTCGGCCGGTCGCGCTCAACACGCGGGACGTCGACGCGGGGCTCCTCGAGAGGTTTTCTCGAGAGTGGGGCTCGTGACGGTGGCCTCGTTATCGGGGATTTCGCGATAGCGCTTTTGCTGATGAGAGCGATCCGCATTATCGATTGGTAGCTGCGAGTCGCCGATTGCAGACTCTCAGAGCAACCGCCACTTCAGGCGAAACTCGATTCGAGGTCCAAGAAAGATGCACAAGTGCACCAACGAACACGAGAACCTCTTCGTTCGCGTCGGCGACGTGGTTCCCGATTTCACCATGCCGACGTACGATCCCAAGACCAAGGGCTTCGGCCAGTTCGACATGGCCAAGCAAAAAGAGAACGGTCGCTGGACGATCCTGTTCTTCTATCCGGCCGACTACACCTTCGTGTGAGCGACTGAATTCGCTGCTCTGGCAGAGCAGCAATCGCGGTTCGAACGCCTCGGCGCGGACATCGTCACGGTCAGCTGTGACACGCAGTTCGTTCATCTCGCTTGGCAGCGTGAAGAAAAAGAACTCGAAGCCGTCCAATACCAGATGGCTTCGGATGCGCCCGGCAAGGTCGGCCGCATGTTCGGTGTCTATCTCGAAGACGCGGGCCTGTCGCTGCGCGGCACGTTCATCATCGCGCCGGACGGCAAGCTGATGAACTCGGCGGTCAACTTCCTCAATATGGGCCGCAACATCGACGAGATCCTGCGTCAGCTGAAGGCCAACCTCTACCTGGCCAAGAAGACGACCGAGGGATGTCCTTCGAAGTGGAAGGATGAGGGTGACCCGACTCTCAATCCCGGCCCCGAGATGGTCGGACGCGTGCACGAAGCCCTCACGAAATAGGCGCAGGCACGCTCCGGCTTCTCACAAGCGCACACGGCAACGGCGTTTCGCCCGGTTCGTGTGCGCTTTCGCGTACCGCGATCTGCAGCCCCGTTGCGTGCCGGGCGACTTCCTGTTCGGATACTCGTTGACTACACGAGCTCGGCACGATTTCCCGAGCGACCTCTTCCAAGGAAGGAACGACATGACGATCAAGACGGAGTGGCTCTCACTCCTGAGTCTCGCGATCGGCGCCCTCGCCGGTGGCACTCTGCAAGCGCAGAACTCTCAGGACGAACTCCAGAAGAAATACGAAGCCAAGGTCCACGAGTCCTGGTACACGAGCGGCGGCTGGATCGACGATTTCGGTGCCGCCAAGGAGCGTGCGAGGAAGGAGAACAAGGTCGTGTTCGCCTACTTCACGCGCTCCTATTCCCCGTGACCGCCGTGCAAGGCACTCGAGGACCGTGTGTTCTCGAAAGAAGAATTCCAGACCTGGGCCAAGGACAACGTCGTGCTCTTCGCGAGCATCATGACGAGGATCGAAGGTCGCGAAGACGATGCGCTGCTCAAGGACTACGGGTTCAGGGGCTTCCCCTCGATGGCGATCCTCGATGGCAGTGGGGACGCGATCACGAAGAAGGTCGCGCGCGAACTGCCAGCGATGAAGGAGAGCGTCGCGGCGTGCAACGCCTACGCGAAGACCAAGGCCAAGGTCGATGCCGGAGAAGACGTCGATCCGGCGGAGTGGTTCTTGACGCGTCTCGCGCTCGGACAATTCAGCGTCGATGAAGCCAAGGAGGCTGCTGCCGAACTCGAGTTGACCGAGTCGCAGAAGGCGACCTACGACAAAGCACTGCTCGGACTCGAGCTCGACGGATTGATGGCGTCAGCGCGCAATCCCGCTGGGCAAAAGGCTGCTGCAGAGGCGGTGTACGCGTTCTACAAGGCAGGTCGCGTGCCAGCCGCGGGTTCGCAACAAGAGTCCTTCTTCATGGCGATGCTCGGAAGCGCTGCCGATTCGAAGAACGACGGTGATGCCTACCTCGTCGCGGGTCCGCACCTGTTGAAGCAGGCGAAGGACGCGTTGAAGCGCATCGAAGACATGCGGGAGGGTTTCAAGGGCGATCCGAAGAGGATCGAAGAGGCCATAGACCGAATGAAAAAGCAGGTCACGGACATCGAAGCCAAGCTCGAGTCCTTCAAGAAAGGCTGATCCGCACCTCGAGTGAGTTCGATCTTCCTTTGATCGGAACCCGCGCGGCGTTTCTACCGGCCGTCGAGCCAAGCGCTCGGATCACCGAAACGCCGCGCCTCTATGTACGCACGGTGTGCGTCGAGTATCGCGAGGCCTACCTCGAACTGGCCGGGAAGCGCGAACTCGTTTTCGTCGCCAGAAACCGCGCAGGATCAGTTGTTCGACGACAGAATGCGATCCACGAGCTGAGGCACGTCGCGCACCGTCTCGCACTCCGGTACGTCGAAGCCGAGGCTCGCGTCCATCCAATCGCCGAACGGGTCGAGCAGCACCGCACGCAGCCCTGCCGATCGTGCGCCCTGCACGTCGATCGCCTCCAGGTCGCCACAGTGAAGCGCGTGGTCCGCGGTGCAGCCCGCTCGTTCGAGCGCGATCTCGAAGATGCGCGGGTCGGGCTTCTCGACGCCGACCGTTCCCGAATCGACGATGCTGTCGAAGTAGTGGTCGATACGCGCACGAGCGAGTTTTCGATCGATGCCGCCGTCCGAATTGCTGACGATCACGAGCCGAAGGTCCGCCGCCCTCGCGCGTGCGAGTGCCGCGGGCACGCCCTCGGGCACGTGAGTCCATAGGTTGTCCCAGTTGCTTGGATCTTCGAGGATCTCGAGCAGCGCAGGGAGTGCGGTCCGAACCTCTTCGTCGGTGATCCGATCGTCCTCGAGATCGCGTGCAGCACTCAGGATCGCCTCCGCATACACTGAGAGCGTCGAGCCTGACTCCGTGGACGCGCCACCTTGGAGGTAGTGGTTCAATGTCGGCCGTGCCATCGGCTCGGCGCGCGCGAAGATCTCCGGTTCGATCAGTAGTCCCGCCAAACTCGCCCACCGGCTCAAGAGACCGTAGTCCATGGCCAAAACCGTGTTGCCAGCATCGAGGAAGAGCGCCTTCAGCCTGTTCATCGCGCTCATCGTGCCAGCGCTCCTCGCATTCTTCGAGCCCGGTGTTCGCGCCCAAGGTGATCCCTCCGGGGGAGGGCAGGACGAGAAGCCCGAGTATGTCAACTGCACGACGTGCAATCACAAGGGCGGGCGCGAGTGCAAGGCGTGCAAGAGCCGTCAGGACACGTTCCTCGAGAGCGGCGCGGAGTTCGATTCAGAACTCGCCAAGTGCAAGACGTGCGAGGGCTCGTTCGTCAAGGATTGTCCGAAGTGCGAGAACCCCGCATCCGAGGTGCCGCAGAAGAAGCGCATCCAAGAGCTCGCGGATTGGACCGCCAAGCAGCGCGCGCGGGTCGACGAACTCGTCGGTCACGAGTGCATGCACGCGCAGAGCCGTTGGTTCTTCATCACGTTCGACCTCAAGCCGATGATGGTCGGCAAGATACGCCTCGGGACGTACGAGCTCATGCACCTCTACATCAAGCGCATGGAAGAGTTTCGCGTGCGCTTCAAGGAGGCGATGGAGGTCTCGGACACGGACATTCCCGACCGTTGTGAGCTCTACATGTGGCGCGATGGGCGTGATCAGGCTCTCGCTGCGCCAAAGTTCACCGGCATGGGGGCGAGTGGTGCGGGCGTCAAACTGATGGGTGCGAGTTCGGTCTACTCGATGCTCTTCGAGAAGCGCTTCATCAAGAACGACGAGGACCTGCATCGTCACATGGTCCACAACGTCACGCACTTGTTGTCGTCGCAGCTGACACCCGCGCAGTGGATCGGCAAGTTCGGCGGTGGTTGGCTCGATGCCGGGCTCGCGCATTACTTCGAGTTCAAGCTCGACGAGAAGTGCACGACGTACTGCTATCAAGAAGTCGCGACGCAGATGAACTTCAAGGGTGGCAAGTGGCTCGTACCGATCCGGAAGATGGTCGCTGGGGATCGCAACCTGACGTCGTTCCCGACCCTCTGCACGAAGAACACCGACGGACTCGATCCCAAGGAGCACGCGCTCGCATTCAGCTATGTGCACTTCTTGCTCGAAGGTGATTGGGAGTCCAGCACCGCAAAGGTCGAAGACGGCAAGGGGCGTGGCAAGGCGCTGACGAAAGTGCTGCGCATCCTCAAACAGAAGAAGGACACGCGAGAGGCGCTTCGCGACGTGTATGGGTGGACGGGTTTGAGCCTCGAGGAGAAGTGGAAAGAATGGGTGTTGCGCACCTATCCCACTCGCTGAGTCGTGTTGCGCTCGCACTCACGTTCGTGTGCGCGGGCAGGGCTCTCACGCAGTCGACTCTGCCGCGTGACTTCGAGCGTGTGCATTTCGCGCGTCGCGAAGCACAGCTCGACCGGATGTTTTCGTCGGCGGGAACGCGTTTGCGCGACGAGGCGATGCGCAAGGTTCGGCACGCGGTCGAGATTCGAGGTTGGGCAGACAGCTTGTCGGGCACGCGTTCCCTGCGTCTCGCCGCAGCCTGGTCTCAGCTCACCGGGTTCACCGAAGACGACGAAGCGTGCAAGCAGCGCTTCGATTGGTTCTTGTTGGCCTTGCCCGAGATCGTCGACACCGAGAAGCTCGAGCGGGATCGCGTGCGTCTCGGCGAGATCATGCGCACGATCTACCCGCTACTGCGACCCGTCGTCGTGACGGACCCCGACGCACCGACCGAAGGGCGTGACGCTATTCACTTGACCGGTCGCACGGTCTTCGGGTTCGAGAAGCCACCGCGGCTCCGGTTGCGGATGACGCTCTTGAATGGCGTCGACGTGATCGAACAGCGTGAACGTGGCGATTCGGACGACCCTCGCGGCTGGATGCTCTACGACCTCGTCGAGTCGTTCCAGTTGTCGCCCGCCACACCACCTGGCCCGCTCACGGCGCGCATGGAAGTCGGTCGTAACGAGTCTTGGCCTCGTCTCGGCGATCCGGTCGACGAAGTCCGGTTCTGGCACGCGCCGGGATATCACCGGCGGGCCTGGGAGTTCTTCGGTAAGGTCAAGTCGGTCGTGGGGCAACGCCGCCTCATCGATGCAGCAGACGCCGACGCCGAGATCGCTCGGCTCGCAGTTCTCCAAGAAGAGGTTCTGCGCCCCCTGCTCGGTCGAGACTATCTGCATCGTTCGTGGCCCGTCGAAGCACTCGCGGAAGGTCAAGCGCTCGTCGATGCCATCACGGCGCGCCAGGGCAAACAAGAAGACAAGCAACTCAGTGTCGATGGGCACGAATTGCCCATGACCGGCGATCGCATGTTCGGTGTCGTCGCGGGACAGGACGAACTCGCGCGCGTCGAGCCACTGCGTGTGGTCTGGGGACCAAGGCTCACCGGTGTCGAGTCGCAGCTCCTCTTCGTTCTGCCTCCGGGTGGACAGGACGAGAACTACGTGATCGATGGGCTCGGACTCGATGTTCGCACGATCCAGTCGACCCCCGGTGCGGTCGTCGCCTTCGCGCACGAGCCGGTCGGTGTTCGCTACGTCGAGAACGCGATGAAGCTCTTGGCCGATTTCTTCGGTGCTTCGCCGCGCCGCACGTCGCTCGTCGGCATCCTCGATGGGGGTACGAGGGCGCGTTTCGCTTTTCCGCGGTTCGGAGGCAAGCTGCGCGAGCTGATCTTCGTGGGTCGGGAGATGCCCGATGCCGCCGTGCTGGGCGCCGTTCAGCAAATCGATCGCATTCGGGTGGTCTCGGCGTACGGATTCCCGTCCTCGGTTCACGTCGAGAAGCTCCTCGGCCTACCCAACTTCGATGCGAACAAGGCTCGCCTCTCGTTCGACGTGACGCTCGACCGGCCGCGTCCGATCCGTGAAGCCGTCGAAGTCGTGCTCCAAAAGGCGTTCACGCCGCGCTGACGTACGGTGCGGTCAGCGGACCGCTTCGGGCAGGGTGAAGACGATGTCCTCGACCGGTCCGTCACTCTCGACGACTTCGGTCGCTCCGAGTTCGCGTAGCCGCGCGATCACACCGCGGACGGAGATCTCGGGTGTCGAAGCGCCGGAAGTCACACCGATCGACTGTTTGCCGACGAGCCACGACGGATCGATCTGCCCTTGGTCGAGGATCAAGTGACTCTCGACGCCACGGCTCTCGCCACGTTCGCGCAGGCGATTGCTGTTGGAACTCGTCGGGTCCCCGATCACGAGCCAGAGGTCGACACCGTCGCTCAGCGCTTTGACGGCGTCCTGCCGGTTTTGCGTCGCGTAGCAGATGTCGTCCTGGAGCGGCAGGCGCAGTTTCGGGAAGCGCCGCTCGAGCACGTGGATGATGTCGCGGGCCTCGTCGACGGAAAGCGTCGTCTGCGTCAGGACCGCGACCTTCGTCGGGTCGGCGGGTTCCACTTGTTCGGCCTCTTTGACGTTCTCGATAACGATCGTGCGATCGGGCGCTTCGCCCACGACGCCTTCGACCTCGACGTGATCGCGATGTCCGACCAAGAAGATCGTGAATTCCTTCTTGTTCCACGCACGAGCGCCGACGTGCACCTTCGTGACGAGCGGACACGTTGCGTCGACGACGCGCAATCCACGTGCCTCGGCCTCGCGGACGACTTGGGGGGGAACTCCGTGTGCGCTGAACACGACCCAGCTGTCCGCGGGAACGTCGGCGAGTTCGTCGACGAAGACGGCACCCTTCTTCCGCAAGTCCTCGACGACGACGGCGTTGTGGACGATCTCGTGGCGCACGTAGACCGGGCGCCCGTAGCGTTCGAGCGCACGCTCGACGATCTCGATCGCGCGGTCGACGCCGGCACAGAAGCCTCGTGGGCTGGCAAGGACGACTCGGAAGCCAGAGGACGGCATGCGGCGATCGTAGGCGCTGCGCCAGGAAATCCAAACCGGCACCGATCCTTCGCGCATCGGCTTCACGGGCGGTCCTTGCTGTCGCGCACCAACTCGACGTGTAGGTGCGGTCCTTCGGTGTGCCCCGACATCCCGATGTGACCGAGGACCGCGCCGACCTCGACGCGGTCGCCGGGGCGCCATGGCAGCGCGCGTCCGCCGCGAAGGTGAGAGAAGAGCAGGATGCGCCCGTCGTCACCGCGGATCAGGATCTCGTTGGTGCGCTCGCTCGGTGTCTCGGGCGCATCGTCCGTCACGGCGAGAACGCGACCCGACACCGGGCTCGAGACCGGGGCGCCCTCGGTCGGTGTGCCTGCGGGGGCGACGAGATCCAGGGCGAGTCTTCGGGAGGGTTCTCGGTGATTGGATGCATGGAAGCCGGCGACGACCTCGGGCACGAGCCCCGCGATGCGCGGCATCGGGATGCGCGCTTCATCACGGACATCGGTGGGGACCGTTCGGATCGGCTCGTTCAGAACCGCTCGCGACCGGCCGTCGTGTCCGAAGAACTCGATCCTGTATGCCTCTTCTCCCGCGGCAAGATCCGCATCGATCCACGCAGCGCGACCGGGCGGAAGCCAAGGGCCGTGTTCGCCGATGCGAACCGCCTCGCGCGACCCGGAATCGACCCGCACGCGAAACCACGCATGGCCGGTGCGTGCTTCCCGCGGCACCGGGTCGGGCTCGTAGATCAAGTCGAAATCGCCCGACGTACGGCACGCCGAAAGGACGGCCAACGATGCGGCAAGGGGGACGGCGAGCGAGGCGCGGAACGTCTCGTGGGCGAAGCGGCGCATGCGGCGATTCTCCGATGCTCGACGTTTCACGCAACGGTTCCCATCCGCGAGCTGCCAACTTCCCGCATCCCGTTCGGTCCTTTCCTGATGTCTCGTGGTTGCGTAGGTTGCTGCGCATGCCCGATATCCAGCCAGGTTCGGCTTCGAGCACGCGGTGGGCCAAGCTCCTCGATCACACGCGATGCATCGGTTGTCACGCTTGCAGCACGGCCTGCAAGTCCGAGAACGAGGTGCCGCTCGGCGTCCATCGCACCTACGTCAAACAGGTCGATGTCGGCACGTTCCCTCATGCGAGGCGGGCGTTCCAGGTCACACGCTGCAATCAGTGCGAGCAACCTCCTTGTGTCGATGCATGCCCGACCGCAGCGATGCACAAGCGACCGGACGGGATCGTCGACTTCGACAAGTCGATCTGCATCGGCTGTAAGGCGTGCATCGCATCCTGTCCGTACGATGCGATCTTCATCAACCCGTACGACGGCAACGCGGAGAAATGCAACTTCTGCGCGCACCGCATCGATCAGGGTATGGAGCCGGCATGTGTCGTCGTCTGTCCGACGAACGCGATCCACGTCGGTGATCTCTCGGACCCCGTCGACCCCGTGACACGGAGCGTGCATCGCGACCCGGTCACCGTTCGTCGACCCGAGAAGGACACGCGACCCAAGGTCTACTACAAGGGTGCGCATCAGGCGACGCTCGACCCGCTCGCCGCGAAGCGTCCCGAGGGTGGCCTCTTCATGTGGGGTGAACAAGGTCCGGTCAACTCCGCGCTCAGCGGTCATCCGGATACGCCCAACTCCTCGGCCGCCGCGGTCCTCGCTTGGGACATCCCGCATCGCGCGCCGTGGGACGCACGTGTGAGCCTCTACACGTGGACGAAGAGTCTTGCCGCTGGCATCTGGCTCGTTGCCGCGATGTTCGTGCTGTTCGGTGCGCTCGCGACCGATTCGTCGACTTGGCGCTGGACGGTCCCGGTCTTGTCCGGTGTTTGGCTCGCGGCGACGGGCGGCTTGCTGATCTGGGACCTGAAGCGACCCGAGCGCTTCTGGATGATCTTCGCGAAGCCGCAGTGGAAGAGCTGGCTCGTGCGCGGTGCCTTCATCATCGCGGGCTTCTCGGCGATCCTCGGACTGCACGTGCTCGCGTCGTTGCTGCAATCGAACAACATGTCGCGTGTTCTCGCTTGGATCGGCATTCCACTCGCGGTGATGACCGCCGTCTACACGGCGTTCCTCTTCGCGCAGGCGAAAGCGCGCGATCTGTGGCAGAGCCCGCTGCTCCCGCCGCTCTTGCTCGTGCAGGCGGTGCTCGCGGGATCGGCGGGGTTGCTCCCGTTCGTGTCGGATGCCGAGATCGCGCAAGGAGCGGGCGTGTCGGTCGTGACCGTGTTGCGATGGACGCTCGCTGCGGCTTGCGCCGCGCAGCTGTTGCTCACTGTCGGCGAAGTGACGCTGACGCACTCGACCGCACATGCGAAGCTCGCCACGCACGAGATGGTGCAGGGGCGCTTCCGCATGTTCTTCTGGGCCGGTGTGATCCTCGTCGGATTCGGACTCTTCGCACCGATTGCGCCCGTCGAGTACGGCGCGCTACTCGGTCTACTCGCCTTCGAACACGCGTACGTGCAGGCCGGTCAATCCGTGCCTCTCGCCTGACAGCAAGTTGGACAACGTCATGAACCAAGGCTCCAAGTCCAAGCGTCTGCGCTCGTATCCGCCGAAGGATCGTTGGAACGATTGGCGCGAACTCGACTCCAAGTCGTGGCCCGAACGCGTCGAGCGTCGCTACTCACTGATCCCGACCGGTTGCTTCAACTGCGAGTCGTCGTGCGGCTTGCTCGCCTACATCGACAAGGACACCGGGCTGATCCGCAAGTTCGAGGGCAACCCCGAGCACCCGGGTTCGCGCGGTCGCAACTGCGCGAAGGGCCCTGCGTCGAAGAACCAGGTCGAGGATCCCGATCGCATCCTGTTCCCGCTGCGCCGCGTCGGTGCTCGCGGTGCGGGGGAGTGGCAACGCACGACGTGGGACGAAGCGCTCGACGAGATCGCCGCGCGCATTCGCAAGGCGATCCAGGAGGAGCGTCGACAGGAGATCATGTATCACGTTGGCCGACCCGGAGAAGACGGGTACACCGAGCGCGTGCTCGCCGCGTGGGGGATCGACGGACACAACTCGCACACCAACATCTGCTCGTCGGGTGCGCGTGCCGGCTACGCGTTTTGGATGGGCTACGATCGTCCGAGTCCCGATCACGCCAACGCGAAGGTCATCTTCCTCGTCAGTGCGCACCTCGAATCGGGGCACTACTTCAACCCGCACGCGCAACGCATCATCGAGGCGAAGCAGAACGGTGCGAAGGTCATCGTGCTCGACGTGCGCTTGTCCAACACGGCGACACATGCGGACCACTGGCTTTCGCCGTATCCGGGCAGTGAACCGGCGATCCACCTCGCGATCGCGCGTCACCTGATTCACGAGAAGCTCTACGATCGAGAGTTCGTGCGGCAGTGGTGGAACTGGTCCGAGTACCTCGCGAGCGAGCATCCAGGCGAGACGCGGGACTTCGAGACCTTCGAGCGCATCCTCGCGGAACTCTACGACGGCTGCACCTTCGATTGGGCGTCGTCCGAGTCCGGAGTCGATGCCGAGACGCTGCGCGAGGTCGCGGACATCGTCGCTTCGGCGGGCAACCAGTTGTCGACGCACAACTGGCGTTCGGCGAGTTCGGGCGTTTCGCACGGTTGGCAGGTCGCGCGCACGCTGTTCTTCCTCAATGCTCTGATGGGGGCGATCGGTGTGCCCGGCGGCACGTACCCGAACTCGTGGAACAAGTTCGTCGCTGCGCCTATCCACAGGCCGCCGCATCCGGACCATTGGAACGAGTTGACGTGGCCGCAGGAGTTCCCGCTGTCGTTCCACGAGTTGTCGTTCTTGTTACCGCACCTCGTTGGCGAAGAGCGCGGCTGCATCGACACCTACTTCACACGCGTCTACAACCCCGTCTGGACGAATCCGGATGGCTTCTCGTGGATCGACATGCTCCGCGACGAGAAGCGCATCGGCTGCCATGTCGCGCTCACGCCAACATGGAACGAGACCGCGTACTTCGCGGATTTCGTGCTGCCGATGGGGCTCGGCAACGAGCGCCACGACATCTACAGCTACGAAACGCACGACGCGCAGTGGATCGGATTCCGCCAACCCGTCATGCGCGCGTATGCCGAACGCGAAGGTCGCAAGGTCAGCGACACACGCGAGGTCAATCCGGGTGAGGTCTGGGAAGAGAACGAGTTCTGGATCGAACTCTCGTGGCGCATCGACCCCGACGGATCGATGGGGATCCGCAAGTGGTTCGAGTCCAAGAAGGAGCCGGGCACCAAGCTGACGGTCGACGAGTACTACGGGTGGATGTTCGAGAACTCGGTTCCGGGGCTGCCCGAGCGAGCGGCGAGCGAGGGGCTCACGCCACTCGAGTTCATGCGCAGGTACGGAGCGTTCGAGGTCGAACGCAAGGTCAGCACGGTCTACGCCGAGACTGTCCAAGCGTCCGAGCTCGACGACGTTGCCGAAGGGCCGCACGGGCGCGTCTACACGCGAGCCGAGAAGCCGCACGGCGCCAACATCGTGCCGCTCCCGTCGCCGCCGGGTGACGCAGCTGGTCGTCGACCGGTCGGCATCCGCGTCGATGGTGAGGTCAAGCGCGGCTTCCCGACTCCGTCGGGCAAGCTCGAGTTCTGGTCACCGATCCTCGCGGAGTGGGGATGGGGTGAGATGGCGATTCCGGGCTACCCGCGTTCACACGTGCATCCCGACAACCTGGAGCCGGGACAGATTCCACTCATTCCGACGTTCCGTCTGCCGGTGCAGATCCACACGCGCAGCGCCAACTCGAAGTGGCTCGACGAGATCGCGCACACCAACCCACTGTGGATCCACCCGCGCGAAGCGCGTGCGCTCGGTGATTTGCGCACGGGCGACCTCGTGCGTGTCGAGACGGAGATCGGGCACTTCGTCGTGCGCGCTTGGGTGACCGAAGGGATTCGTCCCGGCGTCGTCGCGTGCAGCCATCACATGGGACGATGGAAGCTCGAAGGGCAGGATGGTCAGCGGCAACTGATGGCGACCGTCGAACTCACGAGCGAAGGTTCGCGCATGCGCTTGCGGCGCCTGCAAGGCGCGCACCCGTGGCGCAGCTCGGACCCCGATACCGAGCGCGTGTTCTGGAGCGACGTCGGCGTGCATCAGAACCTGACGTTTCCGGTGCATCCCGACCCGATCTCCGGCATGCACTGCTGGCATCAGGCGGTTCGCGTGACTCGCGCCAAGCCCGACGATCACTACGGGGACATTTCGGTCGATCTCGTGAAATCGAAAGCGGTCTTCGAGAAGTGGCTCGGCGATTGTCGATCGGCGCGTTCCGTATCCCCCGATGGCACGCGTCGTCCGTACACGTTGCTACGACCGCTCAAGCCGACGCCTGCTGCTTACCGACTTCCGGATCGATCATGATCCGAATCGGCGACGTCGTCCGCCGGGCCTGTACGGGTGCCGGCGTGCTCCTCCTTGGGACGAGTCTGTTCGCCAACGACTATTGGGTCGACGGCAAGGGAGGGAGCGCGACGGGCGACGGCAGCAAGGCGCAGCCTTGGGCTTCGATTCACGATGCCCTCTCGAAGATCCCCGTGCCGACCTATCCCGAGTCGCATCGGCTCTTCGTCGTCGGTGATCAGGTCTATCAGATCCAGGCCGAGATCGTGATGAAGTACAACGTCGCGCTCGTCGGGGACATCGTCAACGGACACAAGCCCCATCTTCGGGCTGGACCCAGCTTGGCGCGCATCGTGCGCTATGACGCGCAGACGGTTGCAAATCGGTCGTGCGAACTGCGAGATCTCGAGCTCGAGGGCGGCAACATCGCGGTGCACATGGGCGGTGCGCCGACGATGCGGCATCGGCCACGAATCGAGAACTGCGACTTCTACTGGCAGCTCCATGCGGCTGCGGTCATCGATGTTCGTGGATCGGTCATTTGCGATCCGCGCTTCTCCAAGTGCAACTTCGTCGGGAAATACGTCGGGATCGATGTCGCGGTGACGGGTGCCGCGTCGCTCTTCCGGCCCGACGTCGTGGATTGTCTGTTCGAGGGTCAGGCGAGCGCCGGTTATCGCATCGTCGACAACGCGGCGGGGCAGAGCGAGGTCGGTGGCATCGTGCATGACTGTCGGTTCGAGCAATGTCGAAACGGCATCGACGTCGTGTCGGGCACCGGAGCGACGAAGACGAAGCTCGACATCCGGGCGTCGTCGTTCACGCGCTGCACGGCCGATGGGATCTCGCTCAGGATCGCACTCTTCGCCAATACCGACACGCTCGTCGAAAGCTGTAGCTTCGTCGATCAAGCGGGTCACGGCGTGCGCATCGGTGGGATGTTCGCTGGTGGTGATCACGTCGCGGTGATCCGGGACTGCATGGCGATTCGCTGTGCCAGTGGGGGCTTCGTCTACGACTTCGGCCATGCCGCGCCCTCGGGAGTCACGGCCGACGTGCACTCCTCGAACAACGTTGTCTACCACTGTGGAGTCGGGATTCGATTCGCGACCACGCGGAACTCGGGAGTGCGGTGGGTTTTCACGTCGGATTCAGATCGCTGCTTCGCGCAACGAACGAACGGCATCGAAGTCCTCGGCTCGGGGGACGTCGCCTCGAGCTTCGAGATCCGCTCGTCGATCGTCGCTGGCAATCACATCGGGATCGATCTCGCGACGACCGTGGCGGGAGCCGTGGAGTTCTGCACGATCGCGGACCAAATCGACGAGGGCATCCGCGATTCGATGACGTCGTCGTCGAATCGGTACTCGCACTGCGTGTTCGATCGAAATGGGAAGGCTGCGCTCGCTGCTCCGGCGAGTGCCGTCTGTGAGTTCAGCTGCTTCGATCGAGGCAAGGTCGACGGGACGGGCAACTTCGAAAGCGATCCCGCTCTGCAGCGTCCGTACTACGTGCTGGGCTTTGGTTCGCCGTGCATCGATCGAGGACTCAAGGTCGCGGCCACTGGGCTCGTCGACTTCGAAGGGGACGCGCGGGATGCCGACACGGCACCCGACCTGGGAGCGGACGAATCCGTCTCCATCGGCGGTGCGTACGCCTACGGCTTGCCGGGTTTCGGATCGCAGTCGCTACGACCGATCGTTCGCGGCAACAAGTCCGGTGTCGGGATCGGCCAGTCCGTATCGATCGAAGTGCACGGCGCCGTCGACGCGCTCAATCGCGCAGCGAGCGGCGCGATCATTCTCATCGGTCTCGGCGAAGCACCGATCGGTGGCCCTCTCGAACTCGGCCCGATCGGTGCGCCTTCGAGCCTCGTGCAGACCTCACTCGATGCATCCGTCTGGCCGATCTCGGTCGATGCCAGCGGCGCGGGCGCCCTGAGCTTCCGATTGCCGAGCGAGTCCAAGCTCCGCGGGGGAGTCTTCACCGCGCAGGCGATGGTCGTGCATCCGTCGGCGAACAGTGCGGGCTTCGTGCTGACGCAGGGCCTGCGCCTTCGGATCGGGCAGTAGCCGCAACTGAGGGTCTCCACATCCGTGGGCGGCCGCAAATCCGTTCAAGGTCGGTCGTCGCTCTCGTCGATGACGAGCGTAACTCGATCCGAGGACGAGGCCTCCCGATGCAACACAGCGAACGCCAACAAGGCAACAAGAGCGTCGACGACCGGCGGCGTGACGAGCGCCTGCCGCTCGAAGGCAAGATCATCGTCAGGATGCCGGCTCAGGAGTTCGCAGGGCCTTCGGAGAACCTCTCGCGCGACGGTGTGTTCTTCACTGCAGGTCAGAATCTGACTGTCGAGGTCGTGCTGCCGAATGGTCAAGCGCGAAGTGGGCAGATCATGCGCATCGGGGCCGTTCGCGATGGCGAGTTCGGGATCGCCGTACGCTTCGACGAGCCGCTCGGTTCGGACGACTTGCCTGCCTGACTCAGAGCCTGCCGCCGCGAGCGTCGCGCAGCAGCTCGAGGTAAGAGGCGTGGCGACTCGCTGGAATCGCACCTTCGCGGACCGCGTCGAGGATCGCGCAACGGGGTTCGTGTTCGTGCGAACAATCGTCGAAGTTGCACGCCCCCAGGAACGGTTGGAACTCACGGAAGAGCTCGGCGACTTCAGTCGGGTCGATGTCGAACAGTCCGAAGTTTCGGATTCCCGGTGTGTCGACGACGTGCGCGCCGTTCTGTAGGCGGATCAAGCTGCTGTGCGTCGTGGTGTGCCGGCCTTCGCGCGCGCCGCGTTCCGAGACGCTTCCGACGCGCAGCGACAAGCCGGGTTCGATCGCGTTGAGTAGCGAGGATTTGCCGACACCCGAGAGTCCGCTCACGACGCAGATGCGGGCGCGCATCAGTTCGCGTAGTCGTTCGACACCGCGACCGTCGGCAGCGCACGTGCCGATCGCTTCGTAGCCGAGTTTCCGATAGAGCTCGAGCCAACAATCGGACTCTCGTCCGTCCGATGCTTCGTCTTCGAGGTCGATCTTGTTGATGACGATACATGCATCCATGCCGCCGCGCTCTGCGCCCGCGAGGATGCGGTCGACGATCGTCGGACGAAACGTAGGATTGTCGATCGACGAAACGACGACGACGAGGTCCACGTTGGCGACGAGTACCTGTTCGCGAGTTCCTTCGCCCGCGCTCGAGCGCGCGAGCTTGGTCCGACGCGGTAGCACGGTATCGATGCTTCCGATGCCGTCGCTTTCGATCGTGACCGCGACGCGGTCGCCGACGGCGATCGGGTTCTTCGTCGTTCCGCGTTTGTCGAAGAGCTTGCCGCGCGGAGCGAGCAAGCGGACCGAGCCATCGTCGAGTTCGACGTGACAGCGCTTCTTGTCGACACGCACGACGAGGCCCGTGACCCTTGGCTCGTCCATGGGAGCACTTTGCCCGAAGCTCGGATTCGCAAGGAGGGAAAAGGGCGGCTACCTTCGGTCCGTGGTCACTTCGCCCAATGCAGCGGTCGGGAGGCTCGCACCGAGTCCGACCGGTGCGCTCCATCTCGGGAATGCTCGCAGCTTCTTGCTCGCTTGGCTGTCGATACGGTCGCGAGGTGGCACGCTACTCTGCCGTATCGACGACATCGATGGTCCGCGGGTCAAGGAAGGCGCGATCGACGAAGCGCTGGCCGATCTCGAGTGGTTGGGCCTCGACTTCGATGCGGAGCCGATCCTGCAGAGCGCGAGAGCACACGTCTACGACCTCGCGCTCGATCATCTGAAGCAGCGCGGCATGGTGTACCCATGCGTGTGCACGCGAACCGAGATCGAGCGCGCACAATCCGCCCCGCAGGAATCGTTGGACCATGGATCGCGGTATCCAGGAATCTGTCGCGATCGTTTCGCTTCGGCGGAAGCCGCGCGCGAAGCGACGGGGCGTGACCCCGCGTGGCGCTTCGTCGTCGACGATGGAATCGTGGCATTCGAGGACGCGATCCACGGCCACGTGACGATCGACGTGGCAGCGGATTCGGGAGACTTCGTGGTCGCGAAGAAAGACGGCCAACCTGCCTATCAGCTCGCGACTGTCGTCGACGATGGCGACTTCTCGGTCACGGAAGTCTTGCGTGGCGACGACCTGCTCGCTTCGACGCCGAGGCAGATTCTGCTCATGCAAGCACTCGGATTCCCCGAGCCGCGTTGGATTCACGTTCCGCTGATCGTCGGTGCCGATGGCCGGCGCCTCGCGAAGCGCCACGGCGACACACGTATCGCATGGTACCGACGTCGCGGGATCTCGAGCGAGGAACTCATCGGTTTCCTCGCGTGGACCTGTGGGCTCATCGATGAGCGCGAGCCGCGCACGGCTGCTTCTTTGGTCGACGGCTTCGACGTGCAGCGGATCGTGCGCGAAGCGACCGTGCTCGAGCAGGATCCGTTCGCCTAGCGCGACCGTCCGGTTTACACGCGCCGCAAGATCGCGAGGCATTCTGCTCCGTTGGGGCGAAACTCGACGAGTCGCAATCGAGTGTTCGTGCCTTCACCCTCGAGCAGTTCCGTCGTGCGCTCGAAGAACGTTCGCGCGGTCTCCGTGTCGAATACGTGAAAATGAATCCGGTTGTCGTCGTCCTGCAGTCTGCGCGCTTGGTCGTCGATGCCGTCACCCTCGAAGCCGTCGACGTGTTCTGCGAAGTCACGATAGTGATCCCAGCGAGAGCATTCCGGTCCATCGCGGTCGTCGCGCACGAGGTGATCGAACGACGTCAACGCACGCATCCGGTCGAAGGTATGTCGCTTGTCGGGTAGCGCGTAGAGCAGCACGCCGCCCGTTCGCAGCTTGCTCGCGTGGTTACGAATCGTGCCGATCGGGTTCTGTGTGTGCTCGAGGAAGTGACTTCCGATCACGAAGTCGAGGGAGTCCTCAGGGATCGAATTCAACGTCTCGCCGTCGTCCAGGATGTCGACCGAGACGAGTTTGCGGGACGCGAGTTCGGGATGTCGCGAAGCGTTCTCGGTCGGCGACATCAAGTCGACGTAGCGAACGCGAGCGCGAGCCGGTAACGGAAACGGGTTGTGCAATGCTCCGATTTCGATGCCGTCCCCGCGCAGCCATCGGCGCGCGAGGGCGCGTCGACGATGGCCAGCGAGCCACGCGCGTGGCTTGGTCGCGAGCCACACAATAAGCGATGCCCGACGGAGTTCGTTCGTCGGCACCTCGGCTCTCGGGCTTGGACGCCCGGCATTCGTATCGATCGTCTGCGTCACGCTCCTCGTGACGATACCCAGGTCGGCGTCGACAGTCCGGTGCCCGATGCGAGTCCCGGCTCGCCGAGAATCCCCAATGGCATGGCCCGTATCAGCACACTGTCGTCGGCAGGGCGCGCGAAGCCAGGATCTACCGCGTGTGCGACTTCGTCAGGTCTCCTGTCCTGTGCGGCATGCGAGCACACCCGGCGAGCCTACGCGGATAGTCCACGAACTCGGATGTCAGCTCACTACGATGCTGCGCCTCGTACCCATGGAGGCATGCTGCCATGTCACCGCTCCTCAGAATCACGACCGCTGGTGCGGTTCTCGCGCTGGTCAGTTCGATCTGCTCCTCGTTCTGCCAGGCCCAGACTCCGGTCCTCGTCAAAGACGTCAATGCGACGGTCGCTCCCTACGACTCTTCTCCTGCTCCCGGCCGTGGTTCGGCGGGACCGTGGGAAGAGACCAATCGCTTTCTCAAAGTCGGTAGCTCTTGGCTGTTCATCGCGTTCGACGATGCGAACGGTCAGGAACTCTGGCGCACGGACGGCACGACTGCCGGCACGGTGCTCGTCAAGGACATCAATCCGGGCACGGCGAGTTCGAGCATTCGCAACCTGACGCCGCTCCTCGGAACGCGTGCGCTCTTCAGTGCGAACGATGGCACGAGCGGCAGCGAGCTCTGGATCACGGACGGCACGACCGCCGGTACGCAGCTGCTCAAGGACATCCACCCGTCGTCGAGTTCGTCGCCTTCGTACCTGACCGCGATCGGTGCGCGGATCTTGTTCACCGCCAACGACGGAACGAGCGGTACCGAGTTGTGGGTGACCAATGGAACGGCCGCCGGGACGACGCTCGTCGCGGACATTCGTGTCGGCGCTTCGAGTTCGAACATCTTCGCGATGGGCAACCTCAACCCCGTGACCGCGATCTTCCAAGCAGACGACGGGACGACCGGTCAAGAGCTCTGGCGTTCGGACGGCACTGCGGCGGGGACGATGCTCGTCAAGGACATCAATCCCGGGGCGACGACTTCGCGCCCGACGAGCTTCTACAGCAACGGTAGCGTCGCGTTCTTCCAGGCCGATGACGGGACATCGGGTGCGGAGCTATGGGTCACCGGCGGCACGGCCGCAACGACCAATCTGCTCAAGGACATTCAGGTCGGTACGGGCAGTTCGTCGCCCAACTTCGCCTATGCACAGAAGATCGGAAGCGACGTCTTCTTCACGGCGAACGACGGCGTGAACGGCATCGAACTCTGGAAGACCGACGGAACGGCCGCCGGGACGACGCTCGTCGCGGACATCTATGCGGGTTCGAGCTCTTCGTCGCCGCGCTACTTCACGTTGCTCGGTTCCACGATGTTCTTCGCGGCTCGTTCGCTCGACACGCAGAACGAAGAACTCTGGAAGACCGATGGCACGACCGCCGGCACGGTCAACGTCGCGGAGTTGCGCCCGGGTATCGATGGCAGCTTCCCGTCGGACCTCGTCGCCTTCGGCGGCAAGATCTGGTTCAAGGCGTATCAGAGCTTCGACACGTTCGGCTACGAGTTGTTCGTCTCCGACGGCACCGCCGCGGGAACGCAGATGTTCAAAGACATCTCGCCGGGGCCCAACGGTAGTAGCCCGCGCTACATGACGAGCATCGGCTCGAAGATGCTGTTCCAAGCCAATGACGAGATGTCGGTCGGAATCGAGCTCTTCGAGAGCGATGGCACGACTGCGGGCACGAAGTCCATCCTCGACATTCGTCCTGGAGGTTCGCCCAACAGTTCGTATCCCGCGTATCCCGCCGCATTCGGTGACCTCGTCCTGTTCTCGGCGAACGACGGCGTATCGGGGATCGAACTCTGGCGCAGTGATCGGACTGCTGCGGGAACCGTACAGGTCATGGATATCAATCCCGGACCCGCGAGCGGTTCGCCGCGCTACATGACGCGCTTCAAGAACGCGGTCTATTTCTCTGCCTTCACGATCGCGAACGGTGCCGAACTCTGGAAGAGCGATGGCACGGCGTCGGGCACCGTGCTCGTCAAGGATATCAACGCCGGCGTGAACTCGAGTTCGCCGCAGAACTTCACGGTGCATGACGGCAAGCTCTACTTCGCGGCCACGACGGCTGCCGAGGGTCAGGAGCTTTGGGTCACCGATGGGACTGCAGCGGGCACGCAGCTCGTGAAGGACATCAGTCCTGGGACTCTTGGGTCCAACCCGCTCTATATGGCCTCGTACAACGGCCGACTGTATTTCGGGGCGAATGACGGATTCACGTCACCGGGTTCGGGTAGCGAACTCTGGAGTACCGACGGCACTGCCGCCGGAACGACGCTCGTCATGGACATCGAGGTCGGTACCGGCTCGTCGAATCCGAACTACCTCTGCGTCTACAAGGGCAAGCTTTGGTTCGGTGCGCGCACGACGGCGAGCGGAACCGAACTCTGGTCGAGCGACGGAACGACGGCAGGCACGGCGCTCTTCATGGAGATTCGCGCGGGCACGTCTTCGGGTTCGCCCTCGTACATGACCGCCACCGACGGTGGGTTGTACTTCGCAGCGAACGACGGCACGAATGGCACGGAGCTATGGAAAAGTGACGGCACCGTTGCCGGTACGGTCATGGCGGTCGATCTCAACCCGGGAAGCGCTTCAGGCTTCGCCCAGATGTTCCCGCGCTATCCGGTTCTAGGAAAGCACGTCGTCTTCTCGGGGAGTGCTCCGGGCACGGGCAGTGAGCCGTTCGTCAGTGACGGCACCACGCTCGGCACCGTCATGCTCGCCGACCTCAATCCGGGTTCGTCGAGTTCGTCGCCAGGCGATGCCATCGTCAGTGGCGGCGCAGTCTGGTTCGATGCGACGAGTGCGATGTTCGGCAGCGAGCCGTACGTTTGGTGGACGACGCGTGCGAGCGCGACCGCCTTCGGCGAAAGCTGTGGCCCCGCGTTCCCGACCCTCGAGTCGCAAGCTCCGGTCGTCGGCACGACGGCGATGATGTCGGGCAAGGGCTTCGGTGCCAATCCAGGCCTCCTCTACATCAGCCCGCCGATGCTCGGCTCGAGCATCCTCGGTTGCCCGGACTACGTCGGTATCGGTACGGCGCTCTTCCTCGCACCAGTCGTAGGGGCCACGTACTCCTACCCGCTCTTCGTGCCGGCAACGCCGAGCCTGGTCGGGATCCGTGTCAATGCACAGGCGTGGTTCTTGACGCTGCCGACGATCCTGCCAGTGCAGACCACGAATGGCGTCGAACTCGTGATCGGCGTCTGAGCACCTGAAGATCAGAGTCGCTCGGGATGCTCGACCGTGCGGTCGGTCACGACGTTGCCGGTGTTCCGCGTCGTGATCGGCTCGAAGAGTAGGATGCTTGCCTCGTGCTCCGCGACCGGGCGGTGCTCGACGCCGCGTGGCACGATCAAGAACTCACCGACAGCGAGTTGCACGCTCCGGCCTCGGAACTCCATGCGAAACTCGCCATCGATCACGAGGAAGAGCTCGTCCTCATCCTCGTGATGATGCCAGTCGAAGGCCCCCTCGATCTTCGCGAGCTTGACGTGCTGGCCGTTGAGTTCGCCGACGATCTTGGGCGACCAGTGTTCGTGGATGCGTGCGAGCTTGTCCTCGAGATTGACCTTTTCCATGGACGCGAGAGTAGCGTGCGTCGCTGCTACGATGCGTGCGATGGACATCCAATCGACCAAGAACCCGCTCATCAAACGCATCCGAGCGATTCGTGATGGGGAAGAGAAGGACCTCGTTTGCATCGAAGGCGTACGCCTCGTCGAAGAAGCGATCGATGCCGGTCTCGACGTCGAGCTGGCGCTGGTCTCTCCGAAGCTCACCCAGAAAGAGCGCGGCAATCAACTCGTGCATCGACTCACGAAGGTCGGTGCAACGATCAAGGAGTGCAATCACGACGTGTTCGGACAGGCGAGCGGAGTCACGACGCCCCAAGGTGTGCTCGTCGTGGCGGCGAAGAAGCGTTTTTCTTTTACAGATCTCGTTCGCAGCAAGTCGACTTGCATCGCGGTCGTCGTGGCCGTTCGCGATCCGGGCAACGTCGGTGCGATCGTGCGCAGTGCCGAGGCGGCTGGCGCGAGTGGGTTCGTCGCGATCGAAGGGTCGGCGGATCCGTGGAAGGACAAGGCGCTGCGCGGATCCGCCGGCAGCATCTTCCGCTTGCCGTCGATCGGAGATTTGTCCCAAGACGACTTCCTTCGGCTCGCTCGCGAGCACCAATTGCGTCTGGTCGCGACGCAGATGCACGGTGGAACACCGCTGTGGGATGCGGATTTCGGCACGTCGCCGATCGCGTTCCTCTTCGGTGCCGAGGGCCCCGGTCTGCCGTCGCGGCTTGCGGACAGGTGCGATCTTCGCGTCAGCATTCCGATGGTGGCTAGCGTCGAAAGCCTCAACGTGTCCGTCGCAGCCTCACTCGTGCTCTTCGAGCAGCGTCGGCGGACAGTGGGCGGCGGGCGGTAGCGGCGGCGGTAGGTCGAGCGGCGTTTCGAACGAGTCTTGCACGCGCCGAGCACTATGCCGCCCTCGCCAGCAGGCGGCATCGCTATGCTCACGCCAATCAGCTGTCCATCGGACCCGCAGATCCGCTCTCACGGAGGCGCCATGCTTCGACTCTCTCTCTTCGCGATCGTTCTTGCCTCGTCGGCCACTTCGCAATTCGTCTACGACTTCAACAAGCTCAGCGGCAGTGACCAGCACCCGTACACTGCACTCGACAAGCAAGACGGGTGGAGCGAGCAGACGTTCAAGGCGAGTAACCGATGCGGTGTGACGGCGACCTTGTCCCACGATGGCACGCAGTCGCTGCGCTTTCAGGAGGTCGGCCCGGGATATGGCTGTGACGCTTCGCGCATCAACGACGCGAGCTGGAGCTACGCGAAGTTCGTGGGCAGTGAGACTGCGGCGTACTTCCAAGCCGACATGCTCGTCGGCTACTGGGGTGGGACGTTCGCGTTGGCGCACGATACGAACACCGATGGCACCATCCGTGGCAGCCAGGCCGGCGAACTCGGGGTTCGTTTCAGCCTCGGTACGCAGGCCAACGTGCAGCTTCGTTTGATCGATGCTACTGGCCAGGTGACGAGCGTGCCCCTCGCGAACGCGGGTGCGGTGAAGGGCGGCGACTGGCTCCGCGTGCGCGTCCTCATGGACTTTTCCGCTGCATCCGGCGCGGGCCTGGGCTGGGTCGATGTCGAGAATCTCACGACGAAGGCGGCCAATGTCGCGGTACCGGGGCTTCAAGGCATCCCGTTGGCGCTCGACCAAACAGCCACTGATGCGAAGAACCCGAAACTGTGGGACGCGGTCTGGCTGCACTTCGAAGGCGCGACGTACGGCCTCGACAACATCCACGTCGGCTCCGATTCGGCGCGGGCGATCGAGTTCGGCAAGGGCTGCGGCTCACCGGCACTCGGGTTGCGCGGCGGCGCTCGCCCGGTGCTTGCCACGACCGCAAGTGCCGTGACGCTTTCGCTTCCGTCCACTTCCCAGATCGCCGTCCTGATGCTCGGCTTCTCGCGATTCCCGCAAGGCATCGATCTGACTGCCGCCGGTGCGCCGGGGTGCTTCCTCAACATCAACCCGTCGTTGTCGGTCGCCTTCGTGGTGACGGGCGCGACCGCGTCGCACGCTCTACCGATTCCGAGCACGCCGTCTCTCGCGAAGTTCTCGTTGCACCTGCAAACTCTGGCCATCGACTCGAGCGCGAACGCTCTCGGCGTCCTCCTGTCGAACGGGCTGACCTGGGTGATCGACGTGCGGTGACGGCACGCATCGGAAGCGCGCCCGGGCGCCGACCTCCGGTGGATACCCGTTCTCCGAAGGCATCAACCTCGTTGCGCCGCCATGCGTCGTGCGCTGAGTCGAGTTCAGTGCCCGGAGAGCCGATTGATCCGGTACGTGCACGCTTTGCTCAGCTTGTCTTTCTTCCGGGCATCGAACGGCAACTCGTCGATGCGTGCAATCCAATCCCCAACTCGGCCGACGAGTTCGTCGAGGGCGTGTTCGATTGCCTTCTGACGCACGCCGCATGTTTCACCGAGTGCGATGAAGTCCCTGCGGCCGATGTCTTCGCGGTCCTTTCCTTGGAGCCGGAGCGCCATCGTCGTGTCTCCGTACGGATGCGTCGACGGAACGTCGTAGGCCGGTGTCGGCATCCAGCTCGATCCGTCGTGGACGATCGAGAAGTTCTTTGCATGCGCATCGCCGTTGCACGTCACGTACGCGAACGCGAACTGCCGGATCAACTCGCGGCTCGCGACGATCGGCGCGAGACATCGCTCGGACAAAGCCCTGATGACGTCCTCGGTGGACACTCGGTACTTGTCGGCCGGGTAGACACCGAGAACCTGGCATGCGTCTTCTTGTGCGAGCTTGCCGGGCACGCCTCGCCTCCAGACTCGATCGAAGCGCTCGACGAGAAGTCCGGCTTTTCCCTCCCGATCTTGAATCACTTCTGCGTTGGCACACGGGAGTCCGCATGCGCGAGCGGCGGCGAGGAAGAACGCTTCGTTCGCCACGAGATGTGGATACGCAGGAGGATCGATCTTGAGGATCCATGATGCGTCGTGATAACGAACGGGCAGTGTCAGCAGGCGCCCCGATACTTTGTCCTGCACCCCCGGTAAACCGACGCGATCAGCAGGATTCGTCGAGATGACGGAAGCGAAGAGTTCTTCGAAGCTGCAGTCGTCGAGCGGTTGCTCACCGGCGTCGTCGTCCGAGTCGAGATCGCACGGCTCGACATCTGCCGGCAGAACCATCACGTCGCCGATCGTGTCCGAACCGACCGCGAGGAGTTGCGTGAGTTCGTCGTCCGCCGAAGATTTGACGGCTCTCTGGATCGCCGTCAGCCGCCGCCCTTCTGGCAAGAGGCCAGCGAAGAAGGGCAACACCGCGCCGCCACGCGTGTGCATTGGCTGTGGCGTGAGCGGCAGGCTCGTAGCTACGGGAGGGCCTTCGTATGTGTCGCGATAGCGAAACGTGATGCCGTTTTCTTCCCGAACGAGGACTGCTGCGCGGTGGTCGGCTTTCCACACGTCGGCGCGGTCGACGTGCTTGAGGTCACGCATGTTCATCGTGAGCGGTCCTCTCCGTCGGGTTCTGAATGAAGGCCGGTGTCGGAGACGACCCGAAGGCCCAGGCCGAGTACGCGCAAGACGTCGATCAGCTTGTCGAGGCGCACGGTGGCCTTGTCGACTTCCACAGCGTGCACGAAGCGCGTCGAACAGCCGGCGAGTTCGGCGAGTTCGGCCTGTTTGAGCCTCAGCCTCTGGCGGCGACTCCGGACCAGGCTTCCAAGTGATCGATCGTGCATATGGAAGTAGTTTCGGTAGCAACTGTCTGTTGTTACCAGTCGAAAATGCACGAACGTGCAGATTTATTCCGTGATTTGCGGAGTCGCCGGTCATCATGGTCCGATTCTGCGCGATCGTGCATACTCGGTTGCACGCCCCGCGCCCCCGGGGCGGCGCTGCAACTCAAGGGTTCAGAGGCTGCGCTTCGCGAAGTACCAGTCCGCGCTCTCGTACCCCTCGCGCACGCGCTTCTCGGCGGCTTCGGTCGTCGCCGGCGGCGGCACGATGACTGGATCGCCCGGCTGCCACGCTTCGGGGGTCGCGACCTTGTGTTCGTCGGTCGTGCGCAACGCCCGCACGAGCCGCAAGAACTCGTCGATCGAGCGCGAGAAACTCGGTCGTGCACACCGGCGTGAAGTCCGCCGGATGGGAAAACAGGATCAGCCACTTGCCGCGGTAGTCGGTGAGCTTGCGCGTGCCGTGCGTGGTGACGGCCTCGAAGTCGGGTGCCGGTTCGTTGAGGCGCGGGAGAGTCGGATGGTCGTCGTGGGAGTCGTGCATCGTTTCTTCTCGTGTTCGTGACGCATGCCGAGAGAGTCGATCGGGGCGATGCGTTTCGAAGGATTTGGCTATCGGGGTCATAGCCATGGGGCGGCTCCGGGCACGAGCTTCGTCGAGCATGTTTCCACGACGACTATGGCTACGGACTACGGACTGGCGAATGCGCACTTGTGCGCACGAGGATCCGGTGCGCCGTCGAGCTACGAGGTGTGCATGCATCTCCCTCGCCACGTCGTTTCCTGCGCCGCAATCGTTTGGATCGGGATGTGCGCTCCGGTCGTCGCCCAGCGCACGTGGACCGTCGATCCGGGCGGTAACGGTGACTTCAAGACCGTCACCGCTGCCATCGCTGCGGCTGATTCCGGTGATCGCATCCTCGTCGGACCCGGGACGTATTCCGAGCAGCCGATCATCACGAAGAGTCTCGTGCTCCTCGGTTATCAGGCTTCGATCGAAGGGTTCGTCGTGCGGGGCATTGCCCGCGACGGACGCGTGTTGCTCAGTGGCTTTCACGTCGTCACCGGCAATCGAATCCTCCTCGAGAACAACACGGGCCATGTCGCCCTCAGCGGTTGTACGGCGATCAGCTTCCTTTGGGATGCGTTCCGGGTGCCTGCAGTCGATGTGCGCAATTCCATTCACGTCACGATGCACGGGTGCACGTTCTCGGGCACCGGCATCGTGGTCGGCAACAGCGAGCTCGCGATTGCGCAATCACGGATCAGTGGAGTCGATGGCGCATGGTCGCTGCTCGGCTCGATCCAATCCGAGCCGGGGCTCCGGGCGACTTCGAGTCACGTCGTGCTCGCGTCCGTCGATGTCACGGGAGGCAGTGCGGCAGGCTTCAAGGTCGAGCAGCCGAGTCCGGCGCTCGACTGTCGCGCGAGCGTCGTGATCGTCGCTGCGCCATCATCGCTGATCGCTGGCCGCACGAGTTCGTCGCCACTCGTTTTCTTCGCTCCCGCGGTGCAATGCGATGCCGCGACGAAACTCTATGCCGACCCGACGGTGCGTGCGGTCGCGTCCGACATCAGCATCCCGGTCGTCCTCGGCACGACGCCGATCTTGCTCGCGATCCCGTCGACAGCGGGCGTCGTCACGCGGGATGCCAATCGTGAGTTCGTGATCGATACCGTTGTCTACGCGCGCACGGGTTGGGTCTCAGCGCTCTTGATCGGCTTGCCCGGCCCTCGGCAGCTCATCGATCCGATCGGTGATCTCTGGCTCGACCCGACGAATCCCATTGTGCTCGTGGACGTCGGACCGACGGACAACGACGGTCGACGTGCGGTCCGCATGCGCCTGCCCAGCAGCCTTCCCGATGGATCGCTGGTCGGATTGCAGTCACTGTTGTTCGATCAAGCGAACTTGTGGTTGTCGACGCCGTTGGTCGTCGTTCTGCGCTGAGCCCATCGCCGTCAAGACGAAGATCGCGCGGCACATCGCGAGTTCACGCGCCGCCTGCAGTCCGTCATGAGACAGCGCGTTGCAACGCACGCCGCGCCGCTTCACGAATCGCGCTATCCGGGTGGGATGCGAGTCGCATCCACGATTCCCGAATCGCCGGATCCGCGTCCTGACGATCGAACAGTATGTTTGCTGCTGCCTGCGTCAGGTCGGAGTGTGGAGACCGTGCGAGCAGGGACTCGATTCGCGGCAACCAGTCCGCCGTCGGACGACTCGCCAAAACGAACAAGGCCGAAGTCCGCACGTCGTGCGACGGGTCGCCGGCGAGTTTCGCTTCGAGGAGTGCGAGGCTCTCGGCATCGACGAGGCCGATCAATGCCGTCAGGGCACTCGCGCGGCGAGCGGCACCCGGAGCTGCAAAGTCATCTGCCAACAGTGGCAGAATGCGTGGTGATCCGACGTTGCCAAGGGCGCGGTGCCAATCGACATCGCTGATGGATGCACTCTTCCGCGCGAGGACGAGTGCATCCATCAGCCGCTGACTCCGTTCTGCCGTACCATGCCCCGCGAGGTAGCCTGTGAGGAGGAGATCGAGTTCGGACGGAGTGCCTCGTCCGAGCCGATCGACCATGGCAGCAACGAGATTCTCGCCGGGCGCGTCGATCGCGAAGAGCGCCATGCCAGCCGCTTTGCGCAAGCCTTCGTCGGTTGCGTCCATGGTGTCCACGAGAAGTGCTCGAGCTTCGTTCCGCGTCGTGCGGGCCAAGGCGAGCAACACCCATTCGACGCTCTCCTCGTGTCGGCGATCACCGTGCAGCCAGTAGCGGATCTCATCGACGCAGTTTGGATGCAATTCGATGGCAAGTGCGAGATCCTCGACGAGTTCGAGGACATTGCCTCGCTCGAGCGGTCGCGCTTCGAGCGCGACGCGGAGTCGCGCCAGCAAATCGTCGAGAGTCACGCCGTCGAGCCGGCGTCGACCCGTCTCGAGTCGTTCCGCGTGGGCGAGCAAGCGTGCATCCTCCGTCCCATCCATCGTGGACCACACGAGGCTCTCGAGTCGCTCTGCGTCTCGTTTCGTTTCGTGTTCCGAACCCTGTTCCGATCGAACGAGTCGGCACCGAACCTTCGTGTGTGCTTCGACCGCTGGGCCACCGGACTCCATCGCGAGCGTCGTCGTTTCGTCGAGGCGAGATTCGACGAAGAAGCCGACCTCTTCCGAGTACGCGATCGCTCCGACGCCACGAACTTCGCGTCGCCCGTGATCCGAAGACGGCGCGCTTGCGTCTGTGATCCGCTCGGTCGTCACCGTGAGAATCCGCTGTGCGGTGTCGAATTCGTAGCTGTAGCGACGGCGATGACGTCCACTGTCGTCGTCGGTTTCACAGATGCGTGATCCGAGGTCGGCACCGATCGGCAATCGGGCGTGCCAGGAAGCAACGAGGCTCCGGAGAAGGTTGCGCGCCCGAGGTCCTTGCTCTTCGGCGAACGCGATACTCTCGATTCTGCCGTCTTTTTCCAAGCGCAGGTGGACAGGTCGTGAAAGCTCGTCAGCAATTCGATTCCCTTCGTCTTCCGGCGCTGGTTCGAAGGCGATATCAGCGAGCTGCCATACGACTTGGATGCCCTCGTCGTATCGGTCTTCGACGCGGATCGACAGGCCCGCTCGCAGGTCGAACGAGACACGCTGACTTCGGGTATCGCTACCGTTCGAAAGACGAAGATCGGTGTTCATTGTCAGTCGATACTCGTAGCTCGAGCCGATCGGTGCATGCAGTACGAAACCCGAAGTCGAACGACCGACCGTCGCGCCGTGACTCGAGATGCCGTCGCCGCAGATCTGTGGTCGTTGCTCGAAGCTCGTATCGCATTCGTTTGCAGATTGCTGCCGCAATCCCACGGTGACGTCGTCGGGGCTTCGCAGAAAGAAGCCGACGGCCACGCAGGCGACGACGGCCAGAGACGGCAAGGTGATCGTGCGCGTGGTGACCATGATGCACTCCTTGTTTTCTTATGGGCGTTGTGTGCGCGCATCGAGCGCTTGCCAGCGCTCGATGACATCGTGGATCAGAAGCTCGCGTTCACACCGAAGCGTGGCGACGACCAGGAGAAGAGCGTTTCGCGCACGGTCTTCGAGAACCAGCCGGCTCCTATGCGGAGCCATCCTTGTGCGTTCACGACGAGCGGGGTCACCCCGGCGCTGACACTACCGCGGACGCCCATCGAGGCGGTCATGTCGAAGTCGATGTCACTCATGCCGAGTCGAATGTCGTGGTCGATGCCTGCAGCCGCGACGAACGCATTGACGGACAAGCTGGCCTTGCCGTCGGCGCTTCCCCAGGTTCTCAGCGCTCCGTTGACGATCGGCGCCGTCGAGCCGAACAGACCCGTGCTCCGTGCCGTCAGCGTGACTCCTGCGTCGTAGCCGCCGGATGCGTAGACGCCAACGTTGGCCGTGACCCCGATTCCGTAGATCGAGTCTCCCCAGCCGGCAGCGAACAGCGGATAACTCGCGTTCTTGTACAGTCGGAGCGAGCCGCTTCCGCTCCCGACCGGGAGGTTTCGGCCTGCGACGCGGAAACCGAAGGCGTAGCCAGCGTACGAACCGGGTCGGTAGTCCGAACCAACGCGCCGCCCGTCGATCATGGTCTCGGTCCACGTCCCGTCGCGGACCGATGCACTGAGGTAGGTGCCGAAGACTTCGGCCGAGCGACCGAAGAGCGTGGCCGAGAAGCCGGCGTCCGCACGCGCGCTTCTCTGAACAGGCTCATAGCCGAGTCCCCACAGATACAAGCTCCGGCTCTCTGCGCTGAGCGAGCCCCGAATGGAACCTCCTGCATTGTGATGACCGAAGTCCTTCGAGCTCGAGACGCCCTTGGAGGCCACCGAGACGTCACCCGGACTCTTGCGAATGATGACGAACTGGGCATCGGTCGCCCGAGTGGCGAGTGTCGACGCGGCGATGGCGATCGCCGCAACGAGCAGCGGTTTCGTGAACTGGTTCATTTCTGTCTCCTTGTGATCAGGTCTGCCCTCGTGAAGGGCGTCCCGAGACGGGCGTTACAAGGAGATTTCGAATCGGGTCGACCGGCCTACCGCACTGGGCTGACTGGACGCAAGCCGTAGATGGCCACGCCCTTGTCGGGTTGATCTTCCCAGCGCTCTCGTTGGGTGCGTGAGCCGTCGCTCGATGAGTTTCCGTCCGTCGAGACCGGGTTGGAGTTGATGGAGGCGGCGGCTCGGAACGGGATGCCGTCCTCCGAGATGATGCGTCACTTCTATCCGAGCGTGCTCCTCGGCGAACATGACGACGAGATGGATCGTGACCTCGTACTCGCTCCTCGTGCAAGCATCTTCGACTGGTTGAAGCTCGACCGATCCATGAGGTGGATGCATTACGGTTGGCACGAGGGCAGGGTGACGGTTTCGATGTACCGCTGGATCGGCGAGAATCGTCGAAGCAGTCACGCCGTAGCGGCAAGGACATGTCGACGTCTAGCGCCGGACATGTGGCCCGTGTGTCGAGTCATTCAGCTGCGATGACCGCATGACCGAACGGCATACGCTGATAGGCGAACCGTGCGAGACCGCGCGTTCGTCACGCACGTGACATCACGTTTTCGCTGCTATGCTCGCCGTTCGTCATCGCGAACAGGCTCGAAGACCATGGCGAGACGAACGCGTGGGGGATCATGAACGGCAACAGTCTCTTTGCAGCGCAAGAAGAACGTGAGGATGCGGTGAACGCACCGCTTGCCGAGCGCATGCGGCCGCGCAACTTCGACGAAGTGCTCGGGCAGGACGAACTGACGCGCGAGGGCTCGCCGCTGCGGCGCGCGCTCGAAGAAGGGCGTGCGGTCAGTTGCGTCTTCTGGGGCGAACCAGGAACCGGGAAGACGACGATTGCGCGACTCATCGCGAGCGTGGCGCGGGCGCGCTTCGTGCCCTTCTCTGCCGTGCTGTCGGGGATCGCCGAGTTGCGGACGATCTGCAAGGAAGCCGAGCAAGCGAAGTTCCGTGGCGAGCGGACGCTGCTCTTCGTCGACGAGATTCATCGCTTCAACAAGGCGCAGCAGGATGCGTTCTTGCCACGAGTCGAGCGCGGTGACGTGATCCTCGTCGGTGCGACGACCGAGAATCCGAGTTTTGCGCTCGTGCCCGCGCTGCAGTCGCGACTCGTCGTGCACCGGTTGCGGCTGCTGACCGACGACGAAGTCCTCGAACTCCTCACGCGCGCACTCGCGGACGAAGAACGGGGACTCGGTGCCCGTGGGCTACAGTTCGGCGAACTCGCGTTGCAAAAAGTCGCTGCGTACGGTGCGGGCGATGCGCGGCGCGCGTTGACGGCGCTCGAGCACGTTGCGGGCGGTGTGAGCGACGGTGCGATCATCGATGGCGACCACGTCGAGCGTGTGCTCGGTCGTCCGTTGCTCGTGCACGACAAGAAGGGCGAAGAGCACTTCAATGCATTGAGCGCGTTCCACAAGAGTCTACGCAACTCCGATGCCGACGCTTCGCTCTACTGGATGCTGCGACTCCTCGAAGCCGGTGAAGATCCGCTCGTCGTCGTCCGTCGCATGGTCGCATTCGCGGCCGAAGACGTCGGGCTTGCCGACCCCGGCGCTTTGCGCATCGCGTTGTCCGCGCTCGAAGCCGTGCGCTTCCTCGGCATGCCCGAGGGCCGCCTCGCGCTCGGCAACGCATGCGTGTATCTCGCACTCGCGCCCAAGAGCAACGCGGTCTACCGAGCACTCGCTGCAGCGCGACAAGCGGTGATCGACGCGCCGCGCGCTCCGGTGCCGATGGCGCTTCGCAACGCGACGACGAAACTCTTGAGGGAGTCGGGATACGGCGAAGGCTACGTCTACGCGCACGACACCGACTCGGGCGTCGCCGACATGCAGTGTCTGCCGGATGCGGTCGCGAACAGGCGCTTCTACGAACCAACCGACCGCGGTCTCGAGGCGCGCCTCGCCAAACGCCTAAGCGAGCTTGTCGAAGCAAAGACGCCGCAGTCCTGAGCGCCGACGAGCGCGCACAATAGGTGCCAGGGACGAATCACGCGCGAAAGTAGCGGGAAACGACCCTGGCACGAATCACGCAGGAACGGATCGCAGCGAGAAGCTCGCGACGATCGCTCGCGCGACTGCGATGTCCGAGATCGAAACGGGCCCGCGGCAGGTTGACACATTGGATACGGATCCAAAAACGCGAGAACCACACGTCGAACCTCGGACTCTTCGCTGACATGTATCAGTATCTACTAGGACTTCCGGTTGCCGTTGGGGTGGTCACGTTCCTGGCGCCGGCTGGAGAAGCGTCGCGGGACACGCCGCGCTTCTTGCCCGCGCAGCGCTGTGCCCTTTGCCACGACCAGGCCGCTGGTGACGCGATGCGCGACGAGAAGGGCCGCTCGATGGCGCCGTTCGATCTCTGGCAGTCGTCGATGATGGCCAATTCTGCACGCGATCCGCTGTGGCGCGCGGCGCTGCGGGCCGAGATCGTGACGTCACCCGAAGAAGCGCGCCCCGAGATCGAGGCGCTCTGCACGCGGTGTCACGCGCCCATGGCGAAGGCGCATGCGCACGAGATCGGAAGCTTGGCGCTTCTCGATGGAATCACGCAGGGAGGGGACGGTGACGAGACGGGAGGCAACGAGTATGTCCGAATGAGCGATGCCGCTCGCACCGCCGCCGCCCACCTCGCGCGCGATGGCGTCTCGTGCACCGTCTGTCACCAAATCACGCCAAAGGGCTTCGGCACCGACGCGAGTTTCGCGGGTAACTTCGAGATCAACGACGAGCATCGCATCTACGGACCGCATGAATCGCCGTTCCTGATGCCGATGCTCCGCCACACGGGGAAACGCGCGACCGAGTCAAAGCACATTTTGAAGTCCGAGCTCTGCGCCACGTGTCACACGCTCGTCCACGACACGCGTGACGGCAACGGTGAACACACCGAGCAGTCGCCATATCTCGAGTGGCGGAACTCGGAGTTCCGCGACACGCAGAGCTGTCAGGAGTGTCACGTCCCGACGAAGAGCGTCGATGGCTTGACCCTCGTCGCTCGCATCGTGCATCGGCCGAACGGTAGTGAATGGAACACGCAGATGCGCGTGCCCTTCGGGCGCCATGTGTTCGTCGGCGGCAACACGCTCTTGCCCCCGATCTTCATGGCCAACCGTGAAGAACTAGGTGTGAAGGCGCCGGACGAAGCGTTCCGGGCAACGCTCGAGGCGACGCGCTTGCAGCTTCGGGAGAGCACTGCGAAGGTGACCATCGGTGAACTACGCCGTGACGGCGACAGGCTCGAAGTCCCGATCGAAGTCAAGAACGAGTGCGGTCACAAGTTCCCGACCGGCTATCCGAGTCGGCGTGCTTGGCTGCACGTGCGTGTCCTGGATGCGAAGGATCGGGTCGCGTTCGAGTCGGGTGGCTTCGACGAACTAGGCCGCATCGTCGACGGGGACGCACGGCCTCTCGCGAGCGAAGCACTGGGAGGCGCCTTCGAACCGCATCACGACCGTATAGATAGTGGCGCGCACGCGCAGATCTACGAAGCCATCCAACGCGGCAAGGACGGGAGCGACACGTGGCGTTTGCTCGACGCACATGGCTACGTCAAAGACAACCGACTGCTACCACGCGGCTACTCGAACGACCATGCGGATGCGAAACGTACACGCCCGATCGGCACGGATGGCGACCATTCGTTCGCGGCTGGCAGAGACCTCGTGACGTTCCTGTTTGATGCGCCCGCGGATTGCGGGCCTTACCGCATCGATGTCGAACTCGTTTACCAAACCCTCGCCCCGCGCTATGCGGCCGAGCTCTTCGCCATCGAAGGCAAAGAGATCCGGGCGTTCGAGCGGATGTGGAAGCAAGCCACACGTACCCCCGAAGTCGTCGCCACGGCGCATCGGAGTGCGCCATAGCGAATGGGACCTCGTTGCTGAGTCGGGAGCCGTCTCGGTGTTGGCGTGATGGCCTGCTCGGCAACTCGGATGCCGCACCGCTCCGCTGGCGTGTGCGAAGGCCTTCAACGAGCCCTACGGCTACGGCTGCCGCGGAAGCAAAATGGTGAAAGTACGGGGAAACGACCCTGGGACGATTCGCGCGGGTTAGCGCAGCAGGTCCTTGACCGTGTCGCGTTCGCCTTCGAGTTCGTTCACCGTGATTGCGAGTTTTCCACGGCCGAACTCGTCGAAGTCGAGGCCCTCGACGATGTCCCATGTGCCGTCGCCCTTGCAGGTGACTGCGAAGCTCGCGATCAGGCCTTCGGGAACTTCGTACGAGCCGTCGGAGCACACGGCCATGCTCGTCCATTCGCCCGCGCGCGTTCCCTGATAGAGGTAGCGGGCGTGGTCGATGGCGGCGTTGGCCGCGGACATGGCCGAACTCTGGCCGCGTGCTTCGATGATTGCCGCGCCGCGCTTTTGCACGGTCGGGATGAAGTGATCCGTGAACCACGCATTGTCCCCGATGACGTCCGCGGCCTTCTTGCCGCCGATCGTCGCGTGACGCCACTCGGGGAACTGCGTCGCCGAGTGGTTGCCCCAGATGATCGCGTTTTGCACATCGCGCGTCGCGGCGCTCGCGCGGTTCGCGAGTTGGGCGAGGGCGCGGTTGTGGTCGAGCTGCGTCATCGCTGTCCAACGATCCTTGGGAACGTCCGGTGCGTTGTGCATCGCGATGAGGCAGTTCGTGTTGCACGGATTGCCGACGACGACGACGCGCACGTCCTTCGAAGCGCTCTTTTGGATCGCTTGACCTTGGCCGACGAAGATCGGCCCGTTCTCGCGGATCAAGTCCCCGCGTTCCATGCCCTTGCCGCGCGGCTTGGCGCCGACCATGAGCACGAGGTCGGCGTCGCCGAAGGCGACGTGCGGGTCGTCACTGCACACGATGCCTTCGAGCAGGGGGAAGGCGCAGTCCTCGAGCTCCATCGCGACGCCTCTGAGTGCGTTCATCGCGGGCGGGATTTCGAGGCATTGGAGGACGACCGGCTGGTCGGGACCGAAGATCTCACCGGCAGCGATTCGCGGCAGGATGCTGTAACCGATTTGGCCGGCTGCGCCGGTGATCGCGACACGCTTCGGTTTGCTCATGACTGTCTCTCACGGGACGGGGGTGCTGGACGAGAACGGCGTCGATACCGCTCTCGGGCATCGACCATACGGAACGAGCCCGCTCCCCGGAAGGGAGCGGGCTCGTTCTCGCTCGACGCGTCCGTGCGACGATGCGCCCAGACGAAATGCGTCAAACTGTTTCGCTCGGGTTTGCCTGATCCGCGACCTCTTCCTCTTCTCGCAGCATCGCCCCGGCCTGGTTGTCTTCCCAGCTGAAGATCACGTCGCCACCCGGCGTTCGCCCCGGAATGTGCACGACGACGGGTCCCGTCGATTGCACCGACAATCCGAGTCGCTCGATCTCGGCCACTGCGCTCTCGAGTCCGCGGTTTTCGGCCCGTATAGCTGATTCGATATCTGCGATTGCGCTGACGAAGCCTTCGTTCGACTGCGCGTTCCGCAGGAGCCGAATCAGAGCCGCAAACCGCGCGAGGCGCAGCCGGCGTTCGCGAACCTCGTTCGCGATCGAGCGGAGGAGGGGGATGAGAGCCTTGGCCTGGGCCAGGTTCTTCCGTTCGGTCTTGCCATCGCTCTTCATGGCAGTCTCCATTGCTAGTGCCTCCGCTGTCTTTCAGCTCGTTCTGCTGCGACGCAAACCCACGGAGATTCCCGGAGTTCCCGTCTCATTGCCCATTAGTGCGACAGGTTGTCTCGGTAACCAAGCGCTACTTCGGGGGCCCACGGAGTAGGCCAACGGGATCCTTGTAAAAAGCGCCGTCGCCCCCAAGTAGACTCGACGACCGAAACGTGTCGCCGCCGTGACACCGGAACCCGAGCCACAGAGGAAAGAAACCTTGGTCGAACGCGATTCGATGGAATTCGACGTCGTGATCGTCGGCGCTGGCCCCGCGGGGCTCGCCTGCGCGATCCACCTCCAGAATCTCGTGGAGGCGCACAACGAGAAGTCGGGTGCTTCGCTCGCTCCTGAGATCGTGCTCCTCGAAAAGGGGAGGGAAGTCGGTGCACACATATTCTCGGGTGCCGTCATGGATGCGAAAGCGCTCGACCAGCTCCTACCGGACTGGAAGGATCGCGGCGCGCCGATCGAAGCCGAGGTGACTTCGGACAAGAGTTTCTTCTTCACCAAGACGAAAGCGCGTGCGACCCCGGTTCCGCCGCCTCTCAAGAATCACGGCTACAAAGTCGTCTCGTTGAACCGCCTCGTGCGATGGCTCGGTGAGATCGCAGAGGAGAAGGGCATCAGCGTCTTCCCCGGCTTTCCTGGAGCGGAACTCGTCTACGACGACGAGCAGCGTGTGGTCGGAGTCCAGCTCCAAGACGCCGGCGTCGACAAGAATGGCCAGCCGAAGGGTAATTACGAAGCAGGCGCCAACGTTCTCGGCAAGGTCACCGTCCTCTGCGAGGGCAGCCGCGGATCGCTCACCAAGCAGCTGATCCGCAAGAAGAAGCTGCAAGGCAAGAACCCGCAGGTCTATGCCACGGGGGTCAAGGAGGTCTGGGAAGTGCCCAAGGGCAAAGTCCCCGCTGGCCTCGTCGAGCACAACCTCGGCTGGCCGCTCCCGGGGCACGTCTTCGGAGGTGGCTGGGTCTATGGGATGGGCGAAGGGCCGGATGGCGGGCAGCTGGTGTCGATCGGCTACGTCGCCGGCCTCGATACGAAGGATCCGACCAACGATCCGCACTACTACTTCAATCTCTACAAGACCCACCCGCGCATCGCGGCCTATCTCGAAGGCGGCAAGATGCTCGATTACGGCGCGAAGTCCCTTCCCGAGGGTGGGGTCTTCGCGATGCCGAAGATGTATGGCGACGGATTCCTCATCTGTGGCGACTCCGCAGGCTTCCTCAACGGGATGCGACTGAAGGGCATCCACCTCGCGATTCGCAGTGGCATGCTCGCCGCCGAGACGATCTTCGAGGGTCTCGTCGCTGCAGCAGCCGCGGAGGGGAACGCAGCCGATGGTCCGATGCCGGCAGCCACGCTGGCGAACTACACGAAGAAGTTCGAAAGCGACTGGAGCCGTGCCGAGCTATGGAAGGCGCGCAACTTCCACCAGGGCTTCCATGGTGGACGCTTCCGCGGTCTGTGGAATGCCGCGTGGATCACATTGACCGGTGGCAAGGCGAGCTTCTTCCGAGACAACCTCGCCGGAAAGGCTTCTCACGAGTTCTACGAGAAGCGACCCGCTCCGCACATCAACAAGCGCGACAAGCCGCCGATGTTCGGCACGATCACGTTCGACAAAGTGACGGACGTCTATGCCTCCGGCACGACGCACGAAGAGGATCAACCCTGCCACCTCGTCGTCACCGAACCGGACGTCTGTATGACTCGGTGCAAGCAGGAGTACGGCAACCCGTGTCAGTACTTCTGTCCCGCCAACGTCTACGAGATGGTCGCGCCCGAAGAAGGCAAGGAAACGCGATTGCAGCTCAGTCCGAGCAACTGCGTGCATTGCAAGACGTGTGACATCGCGGATCCGTATCAGATCATCGAGTGGAAGACGCCTGAAGGTGGCGGCGGACCAGGGTATCGATTGCTCTGACGCGTCAATGAGCCGGCCTCAAGGCCGAACTTCGATGCCGCCGACGATCGTGCGGTCCAGGCTCCACGTCTCGTCGTGTCGGACCAGATGGATCAGATCGGCGCGACTGCCTTCGTTCAGATCGCGGTCGGTTAGACCGACGAGTCGAGCTGCGTTCCCCGACGAGACGGCGATGACTTCTCGGAGCCCCGCACCGGTCACGCGTGCGTAGTGCAAGACGCCATCGAGGAGTATCAGCGATGAGCCGGCGAGCACCCCGTCGGCATTGCGGCACACACCGTCTTCGACCGTGACTTCCGTGTTCGCGAGACGATACGTCCCGTCCTCGAGGTCAGCCGCCGCAATCGCGTCACTCACGAGGATCACGCCTCGGGGGCCCTTCGCGCGATGCAGGATCTCGAGCACGGCATCGTGGACGTGGATGCCATCGGGAATCACGCAGGCACTCACCTCGGGAAGTGCGAGCACCGCGCCAGTAAGCCCGGGTTCGCGATGGTGGAACGCGCGCATTGCATTGCCGAAATGTGTGCACGCGAGCGATCCGCGGTGGACCGCCCGAGCAGCTTCATCGAACGTCGCATCGCTGTGCCCCAGGGCCACGACGATGTCACGCTCGATGCAAATGTCGATCAACGCGTCGGCACCCGGCAACTCGGGTGCGAGTGTCACGAGGCGGACATTGCCGCGACCGGCGTCGAGCAGGAGTTCGAGGGCTTCGGGTCGCGCCTCGCTGATGCCCTCGGTCGGGTGAGCACCGCGCTTGGACTTCGCGAGGAACGGTCCTTCGAGGTGCAAGCCGAGCGGTTGTGCCGCGCAGCGCGGCACGTTCTCCAGCCACTCGGCGAGTGTCGTGATCCGTTCTCGCATCGAATCGAGTGGTGTCGAGATCAGAGTCGGTAAGAACGCTGTCGTGCCACGCCTTGCGAGCGCGATCGTCATCGCGTGGAACTCGTCTTCGTCGCACGTCATCACGTCGACGCCGGCGAACCCGTTGACCTGCAGGTCGATCAGGCCGGGCAACACGAGGTCTTGTTCGTGCCGCGCTTCGTTCTGCTCGAACAGGTCCTCGATGTGCGTGATGACACCATGAGCACATTCGAACCGGACGCGGTGCTCTCGATGCGGGTGGAACCCCTCGATCGTCACGGTGGTAGGCGTCGTTTCGGGGGTCGTCATCGCGAAGCCGCCGTCGGGTCCGGCGTCGGTATGCGCGGTGGCGTTGGACGCGTGAGGTCGAGGTTCCCTTCTTCGCTCCGGAACACGATGGTGGACTTACGCGCGATGCCCGGGGCGCCGGCAAATCGAATCGTTCTCTCGTTCCACCCGTCGGCGAGTGGCACGAAGCGTCTCTCGCTCGTCCTGTCCTCGAAGTCGACGCGAAGAACTCCCGTCCGCGTCCTGTGGATCACCTCGATCGACGCGACCGCTGGCACGCGGACCGTGCAACTCGCGCTTCGAGTTTCGAACTCGTAGGAAGCGCCAGGGGGAACCTTCGACACGATGATCGGCCCGGTCGTCGTCGAGCCCTTCGCGTCGAGGACATTCCCCGCGAGTTCGACGCGTCCCGATTCGCTCGAGAACTCGAGCTTGCCTTCGACGGCGCCGATCACGAGGTTGCCGTCACGAGTGCGGAGCGTGGCGTTGCGCGCCGTGTAGCTGCGCATGTCGATCAGCCCGAGCGTCGTGCGCAGGTCGATATCCAGACGCGCGGGGATCGAGAGGACCGAGTCGGCCGCAAGTGCCTCGAACGGGCAGTCCTGGGGCGGGTGCATCGAAATGAGTGTCTTGTCGCCATCGACCTGCCGCGTCTCGATCGTCGAGTGCGTGACGATCAGGTTGGCGGTTGCGAGATCCGCAGCGCTCACGGAGTAGCTCTTCTCGAGCCATGCGTTCGAGCCCGACCGCAGCCAGATGTTGCCGATCGGAGCGAAGAGCTGAATCCCGTTCCGCACCTGCGGCAGCTCGATGCGAGGGCCGTCGATCGTGAACGTCTCCATCGCAGGGCGCTTCGGCGTGCGCGAAGAACTGCACGCGCTGGACAGGATGGCGGCCCAGAACACAACGCAGCATCGGGGAACCTGTCTCGAAATGGCGACCATCGCGCTCCGATTGTCGCGTGATGTCCGGTCGCCTGCCAGCGTTCGGCGTCGCTATCCTGAGAACATGATCGGCTCCTGCCCCGCGGTCCTTCGCGATCGTTTCCTTGCTCGACGCTCAGGCCTCGTTGTCGCGGCGATTGCGCTCGTCGTCAGTCCGAATCCCCTCATGGCGACGACGCCGCGCCCGCAATCGCGAACAACGCACGCCATCCCCTCACGTGCAATCGAGTGCGGCCCGCTCTTCGTACACGAAGTTGCCGGGTCCAGTGACTTCGTTCGGCGCCCATCCGCTGCGAGGAGCGCTCGCGAAATCTGCGTGGAACTCTTCGCGGGCCCGAATTCGATCGAACGCGCGCGCGGCCTGACGACAGCGATTCCGGCTGGCTGTCGTTGTCTCGCTGTCGAACCCTTCGACGGACCGACCGGAAGCGGCCATCGCGTTGTCGTCGACGAGACCTTCCCCGCCGGGGCGCGCGTCGAACTCGCGATCGAGCAGGTAACGAAGTCGCTCGATGGATTCGGCTCTGCTGTCGAGATCCTGATCGAGAACGATGCCGGTGTCCGCAGGACGCTGCGACAGGTTCTCGATCGAGGCGCTGCCGTCCTGTCGAGGACCGACGCGTCGACGCAGCGCCTAGTCACATCCCCGAGCGTCGCGGGCTACGCGCTCGCCGGCAAGCGAATCGCGGTCTCGCCGGGTCACGGTTACTACTGGCATCCGACACTGGGTTGGACGACACAGCGACCTCTGATCGGCGGCCTGATCGAGGACATCCACACGAACGAGATCGCGATCCGCTACTTGATCCCGTACCTCGAGAACATGGGTGCCGAAGTCGTCTCCTGTCGTGATGTCGGTGAGATGCCTAGCGAAGGGATCGTCGACGACGACCCACCTTCGAGCCGATTCCGCACGACGGGCACGTGGACCGAATCGAGCTACTACGGCTACCTCGGTGGCAAGTACCGGTATGCGTTCACGAGTCCAGTGGCGAACTCCGTCGCAACATGGACGTACTCGATCCCGCGCACTGGGTATTGGCCGATCCATGCATGGTTACGCGCTGGCGTCAACCGGAGTTCGGACGCGCGCTATGAGATTCGACATGGCGACACGACGAGCGTCGTCCGTATCGATCAGAAGCAGAATGATGCGGTCTTCGTGCCTCTCGGCACGTGGTGGTTCGAACAAGGCGAAACCGCGACGGTATCGCTCGACAACCAGTCTGCAACGACGGGCTCCGTCGTCATCGCCGACGCGATTCGCTTCGGGAACGGCCTCGGTACGATCGTGCGAGGGACGTCGTCGAGCGGCAAGCTGCGTGCGCAGGAGTGTTCGCGGTACTGGGCGATGTACCAAGGCGCGCCATCGACGGTCTACGACTCGTCCACCGGCGACGATCACACGGATGACGTCACGTGTCGTCCACGATATGCCGAGTGGCGTGGAGCGGATTGTTTCGTATCGCTGCATACCAACGCGGGTGGTGGTAGCGGAACGTCGAGCTACATCCACAGCACGTCCCCGACGCCGGGTTCGGCCGCGCTGCAGACGGCTGTCCAATCGCAGATCGTGAGTGACATCCGGCGCTATTACGACACGACGTGGATCGATCGCGGGCGTCAGTCGGCCAACTTCGGCGAGCTGCGACTGCTGTCGACGATGCCCGGTGTCCTCGTCGAACTCGCGTTTCACGATCAGAACGGAAGTCGCGATCACAATGCGTTGCACGATCCTGTGTTTCGCCAGATCGCTGCGCGCGCGTTCGCGCGCGGCGTACTTCGCTACTTCACGTCGAGTGCGCCGTTTCCGCCAACGCGACCCGAAACGCTGCGAGTCGTCCAGGACGGTTCGGGTGGCTTGCGCGTCACGTGGGATGTCGTGAGCGGTGCGTCGAGCTACATCGTGGAGCAATCCGAAGACGGCAAGAACTTCGTCGAAGTCGCGCGTGTACAGGGCACCTCGTGGTCGACCGGGGTGCTCTCGTATCATGGTTCTGCGGCGTTTCGGGTACGTGCCGAGAATTCGACCGGGCGGAGTTTCCCGAGCGAAGTCCTGTGTGCGGGCACGTCGCACGACCATCGTGCAGAAGTCTTGCTCGTTGCGGGATTCGACCGACTCGGGAAGACGGTAAAAGGCCCCGAGAACACGCGCGACTACTCGCGTCAACACGCTGACGCATTGCGCCGGCACGGTGCATGGTCGCTCGGCTTCGATGCGACCTCGAACGAAGCGCTGACCCTCGGCCACGTGAAACTCGAGGACTATCGCGCAGTCATCTGGTGCGCGGGAGAAGAGAGCACGGTCGACGAGACGTTCTCCTACGCCGAACAAGCACTCGTCTCGCGATATCTCGCGCGCGGCGGTCGCTTGCTCGTGAGCGGGGCGGAAGTCGGATGGGACCTCGATGCCAAGGGAACGAGTGTCGACCAAGCGTTCTTCCGCCAAGAACTCGGTGCTCTCTACGTGCGCGATGATGCGGCGACGTATCAGTTCCGAAGCGCCGCTCAGGGGCCGCTCACAGGACTTCCTGCGGGTAGCTTTGACGATGGTAGTGGCTCGACGTACGACGTCGATTACCCCGACGTGCTTGCTCCGGCGGATTCACGAGGGTCGATCTGGCTCCATTACGGGACTTCGTCACTCGATGGAGCGGCAGTTGCGCGTGACAACGGCACGTCGCGTGTCGTCGTCTTCGGCTTCCCTATCGAGACGATTCGCGACGATGCTCTTCGATCGGAGATCGTCGAGCGAACGCTACGCTGGTTGCTCGATCCGAGGTCGTTCGACGTGCCGCGACAAGTACCAGTCGGCTCGCGGACGGCGCTTCCGATCCATGTTCCTACCGAACCCGGTGCGTTGTACGTGCTGGCTGCGGCAGCAGCGACGACGCCCGGGTTGCGCTTACCCGACGGCCGTTCCATCCCGCTGGCACCCGACGTCTTGTTTTCTCTGAGTCTCGGAGCGAACCACGCGGTGTTCGAGCGCTTCGCGGGGTTCCTCGATGCGAACGGAGTGGCAACACCGCACTTGGGGATCCCGTCCGACGTGTCGCTCCGCGGCATTCGGTTCTATCTGTCGGGCTTGACTCTCGGTTCGAGCGCGCCGTTTTCCGCGTCGTCGCTCTTGCCGTGGTTCCGTGTCGACGTGCGTTGAGTATGTCGACACTGCGGTATCACGAGGTGTTGCCGAGCACCTCGATTCGATTTTCATTTTCGAACGAGGGCTGTCGATAAGCACGACATCACGAGATCCGAGAGCAGTGTTACGGATTCGATGTTGATGTCATTCGAGATATTGGGATTTGCAGTGGTTTGTGCCGGCATGGCTGCCGCACTGACCCGCGGCGTGGCACAACGACGTCGTCTTCGTGTTCAGCTCGATGCGATGCGCGTCCAAGTCGGGGACGAGCGGACGCGCAGGGTCGAATCCGAGCGCGAAGGCAGTCTTGCGTTATGGCGTGCCAAACGTGAAGAGTCGACGTTACGGCAATCCAAGGAGCGCTTTCTGGAAGTCGTCTCCCACGAGCTGCGAACTCCGCTGGCGTCGATTGCGGCTGCCACTGAGATCCTGTCGGACGAGACTCATTCTGGTGATTCTCGTCGCGAGTGGATCGACATGGCGCTCGAATCCGCGCGACGCTTGACGCGGACCGTCGAACGAGTCGAAGAACTCGTGCAGCTCGAGAGCCAGGCGGAACGCGAAGGATACACGATCATCACGCTCGACGAGGTGCTCGACGAACTCCGCTACTCGATCGTCGAGGTCGATGGACTTCATGATGTGCGTTGTCTCGTGACGTGGCCTGCGCGTCCTATCGGGCTCGAGGTTCATGGGGGACAGCTCGCTCGCATGCTCGAACTCTTGCTCGAGAATGCGTTGCGCTTTTCACCCGCAGGTGCGACGGCTTCCCTGTCAATCGATGTGATGCTCGCGACGCATCCCGATCACGATCGCGTTCGCTTCGCGATCGACGATGACGGACCGGGCGTGCCCCCAGAGCAGCGGCGCGCGATCTTCGAGAGCTTCCACCAAGTGCGAGAGAACCTTTCCGACAAGCCGATCGGCATCGGGCTCGGGCTCACGATCTGCACGGCGATCGCCGGCAATCTCGGCTGCCGCATTCGCGTCGAGCCGCGCGAGCCCCACGGTTCTCGCTTCGTGTTCGAGTTGCCATGCCGCTTCCGCAAGCCGGAAGATCGGATCGACTCCGTCGGCAATCCTCCGCGTCAGTGGATGCACGAATACCAGCAAGAAACTCATCCTGGATTCGTGGTGGCGTGAGCGGGTTCGTCAGCGGTATTCGAATTGCGTGACGACGCCGCCTGCATAGGGGCCTTGGGGCAACACACAGCCATCGACGTCGTAGGCATAGACGCGTCCGGTTGCCGGTAGCGTCGGCGTCGATGGAATCGTTTGTCGTTGTCCCTGCGAAAACGCGATCCCGATGCCGCTCTGCGTCGCGTCGAGCGCCCAGGCCTGGAAGTAGAGGGATGCGCCGATCGCCGATGGAACGTAGGGCAAGCCCGACTCCCGTGTCGCCGCGATCGCGCCATTGTCGGATGTCATTCCGAGCGGAAGGATGAGCGTCGGAAGCGCATGTACGACGGCGCAAACTCCTGGTGCACTGATGTTCTGGTCGACGAAGTCGAGCATCAGTAGAGCAACGGACTTCTTCGGGCCGAAGTTGGCACTCGCCTGCACGACGAAGCGTGCCGACGTGTTGTGCATCTGCGTGGCGAGGACGAAGCGCGTGGACTGCCCGCCTGCGATACAGCCGGTCCCGAACGTCGCCCCACGTAGAGAAGTCGCGAAGCTGCCCGTCTGTTTCTGGAGATCGCACGGCATGCTCGTCAGCGCGGTGGGTGCCGACGTGACCTTCTCGATCGCGATCTCGAAGAGCAGATCATCCGTGCCGTTGTAGACCCATGGCGTATCGAACGTCAGTTTGAAGTCGAACGGTGCGACGGCAGCCGCCGGCTTCGAGGACCAATCGGGCGTGTTGACGTTTTTCGGCGTGAAGACGACAACAGGCTTGTCGTTGTAGTTGGCGTCGAAATCACGCGAGATCGTGCTGAGCTGCGCATGCGCCATCGTGATCGAGAGGTTCTCGAGGACGCGCGCACCGAAGTCCGTGCCCGTCGCGAGAGCCGCGTCGCGACGAAACGCGAGGCTCGTCAGCGTGCGCGCGGTCGTGCTCCTGTTGGAGGAATCGATCTGCTGCATGCGCAGCTTCGGCGCTGCTCCGAGGACGTGGACGAAGGCACCGCTCCCGTCGGTCGAGACCAAACCCGAGGGGCTCGTGAACGACTGCGCGGACAGGCTCGACGTGGCGGCAAAGCTGGCGGCGAGCAGGGCAATGCGTGTGTGGATGTTCATGGTCAGAGCCTCCTCACGCGATGCCAAGGGTGTGAGAAGCCATGACACCACCACCGACCATCTTGTGGGTCACGACGGTCGCGGAGTTGAAGATGCCGTCGCGGTTGTTGCGCGTGCGGCCCGAGTTGCCGCGGACGTCGTACGGTTCGAGAGAAGTGAAGATCTCATCGTTCAGGCCGTCATCGAAGTAGAGCTGCGACGTGAGTGTCCGTGTCGCAGTAATCACTTTGATATGAATGTGGACTGTGCGTCCCGGATACCAGCCCGGATAGATGGTGCAGAAGCGCGCCAAGCCGTTCTGATCGGTGACTTGAATGCCTCGAAGGAAGTTCTCTCCCGTCGTGTTCGTGTTGTTCAATTGCCCGTTGAAGCCCGAGTACAAGCCATCCACGTTGCAGTGCCAGATGTCGACGATCGCATCCTTGACCGGAGTGCAGCTACCGACTTGCACGACTTTCAAATCGAGGATCAGCGGGATGCCCGGCAGGCCATCCGTGATGTTCGACCGCAACAATGCAGGGTTGATATAGAACGGCCCTTCGGTCATCGAGGGCGTCGTCGAACAGCCTTGCTTGATCGCGGCGACGGCCGCAGCGAAGGTGTTCCTGGTGAGGAAGCCGATACCGAGGCCGGCAGCGCCGATACCGCCAGCGTTGAGTAGAAAGCGCCGACGCTGCAGGCGCGCGAGCTTCTTGGTGTCCGGGTTTGTCATGGCTTCAGATAAACCCGACGGTGCTGCAGGATTCTTAAGCCGCAAAAAAACGTACGACGCCGTCAGCGTTTGCGCTGTGCCGGATCCGTGACGAGGCTCGCGACGACGAGGTCGTGAAGGTTGCGTCGGAACGCATTGATGCGCGGTTCGTTGCGGCTCGGATGTACGCGATTGGTCAAACAAACGATGACGAGGTCGCGCGTGCGATCGATCCAGAAGCTCGTGCCAGTGAATCCGGTGTGACCGACGGAGTTGGGCGAGAGGCTGCTGCCAGCGCTGTTCCCTTTCGTCGGTGTGTCGAAACCTATTGCACGGCTCGTTTCGAAGACGTCCGATTGTCGAGCGCAAAAGCGATCGACGATTTCGCGCGGGCAGAGTCGATACCCATCGAACGCCCCTCCCGCAGCAATTAGCCGACAGAATCGCACGAGATCGTCGGCGGTCGAGAACAGACCTGCGTGCCCCGCGATCCCGCCCAGAGCATCGGCGTTCTCGTCATGGACCCTGTGATGGATCACGCCGCCTCGACTCGGCACTTCTTCGGTCGGGACGACCGGCTCGTCGAGCGGGATGGGGCCAAACCGTGTCCGCGTCATTCCGAGTGGACCGAAGACGAGGCGTTCGGCCAACCGATCGAGGCGATCTCCACCGATCGCTTCGAGGCACTTGCCGAACGTGATCAAGCCGAGATCCGAGTACGCGAAGCTCGTGCCAGGAGGGAAGCGCAGCGGCTCGTCGTAGGTGACGCGCAAGATCGCGGCTTCGCCCTTCGCCATGGTCCAGAGTTGTTTCCATGGTGCCATGCCAGCGCTGTGCGTCAGTAGCATGCGCAAGGTGATCGATCGCTTCGCGTCCGCGTCTCGGGTGTCGTTGCCGACGAAGCCGGGCAATACATCGGCGACGTGTGCTTCGAGGTCGAGCTTCCCGTCCCCGCACAGCTTCATCGCTACGGCTGTGGATGCTGCGATCTTGGTGACCGATGCGAGGTCGTAGCGGTGCTCACGTGTGATCTCTTGGCTGTCGGCGTCGTAGGTCTCGTGCCCGATCGCGAGATCGAGCACGAGCTTGTCTCCGTGTGCGACGACGATCTGGCAGCCAGGGAAGATCCGGTTCGCGACCGCGCTCGACGCGAACGACTCCACGCGTCGACGGAAGTCCGCGGCGAATCCTGCCGCGGGAGCATCCGACGCGACGAGCGACGCGTCTTCCGTCCCGACTGTGATCCCGGCACCTCGCGGGAAGTTCGCGAGCGGCATCGCCAATCTTCCGTCGATGGTCTCCAGCCCCGCGATCGCGCGAGCCATGGCATCGATATCGCTGTGACCCGTGCCGGCTGTGAACAAGAACGCGCTCCCGGCAACAATGGTGTCGGGTCGAAGAGGAGTGTCGCGCCCGAACATCAGAGTGATGTCAACCGCGCTCCCGTGGGAGCTGTCCGTCGCGACAGTCGCGTCGACGCCTGTGCGAGCGAGTGCGTCGCGAACCGCTTGTGCGATCTCGGCCGATCCGAGGACCTGGACCGTGATATGCGACTTGGCGGGAAGCAGGTAACGCGGATCTCGAAGGAGCACGATGCCGTGCCTCGAGGCGAGCACACCGATCGACGATGCCCTGTTTGCATCCGATGTATCCAGTGCGTCGTCGCCGATGCGCGTCGCATCGACAATCGGAACGCGAATGTCACTCCGCTCGAAGAACCGTTCCGCATCGTTTCGACTGGCGGCGATCGCGCCACATCCGTGTTTCAGTGCACGGTCGACGATGCTCGCTCGAGCTATCTCGACGCCGCGTGCATCGAGAACCGTCTGCACGCCTGCCGCGGCGACGCCGTCGAGAAGCGCGAGAACGAATGCCGCATGGTTGTCGTCCGTCGCTCGATCTTCGTCACACGGAACGAGCACCCAAGCAATGCCGTTCGATGCGAGGAGGTTCGCATGTTCGCTCGCGACGCGTCGCGCCACGTCCGGAACGAACCCTGTCTCGAGAACCTCGAGCAGTCCCTCTTCTGCCCCGAAGAGGTGCGCACCCGCGCCGGCGAGTGCCGCATCGAGCCGGGCGTCCGGGTGTTCGCTCCGCGGCAACGCGTCGTTGGTGGAGCACGCGGCGAGCGCGAGGATCAGCAGGAGATCCGCGCCGCGTGAGAATGTCGGGAGCGAGCGACGGCGCGAGGACTCGTTCATCCTGTCCGATCATGGGCAAGTCGATACCGCAGTGCTAGCGTGGTTGTATGCGAGCACTCGGGATCGACGGTGGAGGGACACGGACGCGTGCCGTCTACCTCGAAGACGGTGTTGCCCTGAGGACGCTCGTCGGTGAAGCCACCAACCCGTTGAGCGTCGGTCTCGATGTCGCCATCGGTCGTGTGCTCGCTCTTGCCCAGGACGCTTCGGATGGAAGTGCGATCGATGCGATCGGGATCGGTATCGCGGGCGTCGGTGCATCCGAGTCGGCGCGTGAGTCGATACTCGATGCCGTTCGTGAGGCGTTTCCGAAGGCGCGCGTCATCCTGACGACGGACGTCGTCGCCGCGCTCGCGGGTGCGTTCGACGGTGGAGCGGGCATTCTCGTCGTCGGCGGTACCGGGTCCGTCGCCATAGGCTATTCGGGTGAGCGCTGCGTGCGCGTCGGCGGATGGGGGCGGAGGCTCGGCGACGCCGGCTCTGGATTCGATCTGTTTCGCCGGGCAGCGCGGTGTGTCCTCGCTGCCGAGGACGGCATCGAGGATGCGATCGTCAGCGGTTTGCCGGGTCAGCACGTGGTCGCTGGCGAGGTCCAAACGCTGCGAGACGCGATCGTCGCCGCGCTGGCTCTCGAACGTGCGCGCGACTTGGTTGCGATCTTCGCCCGTGATCCTCGTCCCGACGAACTCCTCCTCGCCGTCGATGTCCTCGCGCGGCTCGCCGAGGACGGTGATGCGCTTTGCAGGAGCCTTCTTCACGTTCAGGCCGATGCCTTGGCCGCACTCGCGTTGGCAGTCCAAGCCAAACTGCGCGCTGAACTCGCCCCGTTACCCGTCGCGACGGCAGGCGGCCTCCTCCTCGGCGCTTCGATCTTGCGCGAGCACTTCGATGCACGACTGGCCGCGCACGCCGTGTCCGTCGTCACGCCGAAGCATCGACCTGAAGTCGGTGCGGCATTGCTCGCATGCGCTGCCGCCGACGATCCCCACGGTACCTTGCTCGCCGCTGCGCGAGCGCTTTGAGTCTCATGGCGTTGCACATCGACGATCGACTCACGATTCCCGATGAAGAGATCGAGTTCACCTACAGCAGAGCGTCGGGGCCCGGTGGGCAGCACGTCAACAAAGTGGAGACGCGTGCGCGTTTGCGCTTCGACGTGATGCAGAGCCGCGTCCTCGACGAAGGCCAGAAGCGCCGAATCGTTCGTGCGGCAGGTAGTCGATTGACAGCCGATGGTCACTTGATGATGACGTGCGGCAAATATCGTGAACGCACTCGCAATCGAGATGATCTGCTCGAGCGCTTGCGCGCGTTTTTGATCGATGCGCTGACTCCAAAAAAGCAGCGTACCGCGACCAAGCCGACGCGCGCATCCAAGAAGCGCCGACTCGATGCAAAGCAACGCAGGGGCGAGATCAAGAAGGATCGTCGCCGGCCTGGCCGCGGCGACGATTGATCGTCACTCGCGAACGGCTTCGATCGCGTCGCAGATCGACGTGAGGTCGCGCGAGCTACGAACGAGCTGACGAACTTCAGGAACTCGAAGCGTGAGCGCGATGCGACGCAGGAGTTCGAGCTGTATCTCGAGTCGATTGCTCAGCACGAGGATCATGGTGTCGACGGGAGCCCCATCGATCGAGTGCCAATCGACGGACGACCGCAAACGGCCGAGCACGACGATGGACTGCCCGAGTTCCACGCCGAGTGGGCTCCGACAATGCGGAACCGCGAATCCGTGCCCGATCGCCGTGCTCGCAAGCTGCTCGCGAGCGATCAGTCGCGCGAGCAGTGTGTCGCTGTCGATGTTGGCGACACCGAACTCACTCAACGCAGGCATGTGCCGAACGAGGTCCTCGATCGCCGAGTAAGCGTCCCGGCCGACGAGATCGTCGACTAGCGCGCCGCGCCTGAGCGCGCCGGCGAGCGCGTTCGGCTCGTGCTTCCCATGGTTGTCGTGTACGCTCCCCTGCACGCGCATCCCCATGCTACGAGCCCACTCGATCACGTCGTTGCGCTGGAAGCGCAGCGAGCCGTTGGAGCCGCGACTCGGCACGGCACCGTTTTCTGCCCAACGACGAAGGGTTCGCTCGGGCAGGTCGAGCAGCGAGGCCGTCGAAGGCAGGTCGAGGTCCGCATTGGTGTCTGTCATCGGATGGCAAGTCCTCGGAATCGGGTCTGCTGGAAGAAGTGCAGCAGGGGGTCTGCGGGTTTTCGAGGCAACTACGTTACGGTGTGTTTCGTGAGCCGCAAGCAAAGGCTACGACAGGATTCGTCATACCGATCGTAAGAGGATGCAATGAACTCACCGTGGCGTCGGCCCTTTCTGCACTTCTCGGTCTGCCTTCCGGGGTTGCTCGTCACGCTCGGTCGGACGCAATCGATCGACGCGCCTGCCGAGCTCGGGTCGGCGCGCGTGCCCGCGCAGCGCGTTCTCCACGAGATCGTCGAACGTGCTGGTTCGCAGATTCCGTGGATCCGCGATCCGTGGGTTCGGTTCGATCGGTGGCGGCGCAACGCCGAACCACAGCCGCCACAGCCCATCGTCGATCGCAGTTTGCTCCTCGATCGGGCGCTTGCCCGTGCTCGCGCCGAGAACAAGCTCGTCCTCGTGCACGTGCCGAGAATCGAAGGTCGACCGATGTATCGAGCTCCGATCCTCGACGATTACATGCGCCTCACTCTGTGGTCGGATCCGGCGACGATCGATCTCGTTTCGCGTCGCTTCGTGCCCTTGCGTCTCGTCGTCGACGAATCCGTGAGCGAACGACTCGGTATCGACAACAGCACGCCGGATGCACCGACGTACCTGGATGCGCTCGAACCAGTCGTGTTCTTCCTCGCGTCCGACGGTTCGATCGTGCATCGCGTCGACAGGATTCGCACGTTTTCACCGTGCTGGTTCCGCGAACTCGCGCTCGACGTGCTCGAGATGAATCCGGACACGAGCGCGCCGAGTCTCGATGTCTCCCTCGCACGCGTGCAGGAGGCGGCGCTCGAACGAAAGTCGGATCGATCGTCGGTGCGGATGGGCGCCGCTCCCGAAGACGCGTCCATCGAACCGCTGTTGTGGCTCGCCCGGCAGGAAAGTGCCGACGGGAACTACGATCTCGCTCGATCCGCGCTCACGCGAGCGCGGAGCAAGGTCGTCACCTTCATGGCAGAAGTCGAAGCTGCCGCTCGAGAACTCGAAACGAGCAAGCCAGCCGGCGATTCCGAGGAATACCAGCTCTGGGCGCGACGTGACCGGTCGCAAAAGGCGCAAGTCGCGAAGGCCACAGGGATGTTGCGACGCATGCTCCTGGCTTCGGCGGCGATCGAACGACTTCAGCGCCGTTCGAGCGCGGCCCTCGAGTTGCTCGAGGGCGTCGACGGCGAGCTTGCGAAGGAGCTCTTCGCGTCGCGAGACTACGCACTCGAACTCGCTCGCTGCCATGTCGCTGCCGGCCACTTCTCGAATGCACTCGATGCGCTCTCGAAGAGTGTGGACGCGGGGCCGGAAGGCGAGTGGCTGCGTGGAATGTGTCTCTTCAAACTCGGAAGGGTCGAAGACGCCGATCGCAGATTCGCCGATACGGTCGCGATGGCGACGAGCCCATGGTCCGAACGTGCTGCTGCCATGCTCGCCGTCAGCGACGACACGACGCGCCGCTCGCCGCTCGCTCATGGGTTCGAGATGGTGGAGGACGTCTCCGCACGCGCCGTGGCGGGACGCCCGGCAGCTACGACCGAGTTGCGGTGGGACGGCGAGCCCGGGCGAGTCTTGCCGCAGGTCGCTCGGGAAGCGTTCGAGTTCTTGCTCGCCCAACAGTGCGAGGACGGCAGTTGGAGAGATGCGCGCTACGCGTATTGGCCGACGCCGGACATCCTGCCCAACGTTCGCGTCGCCGTGACCGCGCTTTCCGCCACCGCGTTGCTTGCTTGGCGTGAGTTCGACGAGAAGCGCGTCGACGCAGCGCTCGCGCGAGCGGAGCGCTACCTGCGCGACGATGACCGAGTCGCCCTCGGGACCGAAGAAGAAGTGTATTCGCAGGCCTACCGCATCCTCTATTGGACGCGACGTGCGGCTGCGCGGTTCGGCGTCAGTGACGACCCGGTCGAGAACTTGTCCGCCCTCGTGCAGCGCGCGAGCGCCATCCAGGACAAGAACACCGGCTTCTTCGCCCACGAGTACAAGAACGCGTTCTGCACGGGATCGATGCTCTGGTCGATCTGGCTCGCGAAGCAAGCCGGAGTCGCGGTAGAGGACGATCTCGTGCACCTCGGTTTGTCGGCGTTGCGTTCGGCGCGTCGTGAGGACGGGAGCTTCTCGTACGGAGGTTCGGCTGCAGATCGAGACTCTCGAAGGGCACCCGAGGAGAGCATTACGCGCCTCAAGGACTCGTCGGCACGAATGCCCGTTTGTGAGTCGGTACTGCATGCGTTCGGAAGCTCGGATGCCGAGCGTCTCGCGCACGCCTATGAGACCTTCCTCACGTATCTCGATCGTCTCGCGCGCGTACGAAAAGCCGACTTTCACAGCGACGGAGAGCTCGGTGGATTCTTCTTCTGGCACGCAGTGTTCCACGCGAGTGAAGCGCTCGAGCCACTCGAAGCCGAACTCGAGAATCGCGTCCGCGATCGCATCCGACGACTCGTCGTCTCGATCCAAGAGATCGATGGCAGCTTCGTCGACAGTCACGAGCTCGGCAAGAGCTATGGGACGGCGATGGCGTTGCTGACGATGGCGAACCTCCGATAATCAGCGCGCGGCGCGCACGGCTTCGAGCATGCCCATGCCGAAGCGCTCGTCGGGTTCGAGATAGTGGCCTTCGCTCCACTCGTTGAGCGATGCGACAAATACGATGGGCTCTTCGACGTCGATGCCCGCAGCGTGAGCGACGGCTCGCACGACGGCGACTCGAAACTGCTCGGGTTCGTCGCCGATGATGATCGGCGACCACGGATACTTGTCGGGCCGTGCCGCACCAAAGTCGGCGCCTCGCGGTGATGCGTCCCATCCCGTGGCCACGGACGGCATGTAGGGCAAACCCGATACTGACGCGAACGTCGGCCACTGAGTCGCGCTGATCCGCGCACGCTCACGATAGTCCTGGAGCGGCGCACCTCGCCAGTCTGGAAGGTGCACGTAGTGGGTCACGCTGTCGAAGCCAATGTGCGCCACGAGAGGCAATGTCTCCGCGTTCGGCTCGATGGCTGCTAGATGGAGATCACGGAGCCCGTGGTCTCGAAGGTAGCAGCGGGCGGCGAGGATCGCTTCTCGTGTGCCGTCGAGACCGAGTTCTCGTACGAAGAACGAAGAGTCGTAGATCGAGAGGTAACTCTTGCCTTCGACGGTGATGTAGTTGTCTCGCCAGAAGTAGTTTTTCGCGAGCATCGCGACGAAGTGGACGAAGTCATCGACATCGGACGATACGCGGCGTGCCGGATCGATGACCTCGCCATCCGAACGCCGAACCGGGAGCACGCGACGAGGAAGTCGATTGGCCCACATGCATGCGAATGGCAATGACGCGCCGCAGGGGCCGCCCAGGAAACCTGCGTCGAGACCGGATTCGAAGATGCGCTTTCCGCGACACCAGAACACGCCGAACACGAAGCCATCGACACCATGGTCGTGTGCGAGCCGCAGGCGATCGGCCACGCCGCACGGATCGCGGTCGTCGTATTCACCGAGTAGCGGTACCCGCGGCTGCGCGTGTCCGTCGAAACGCGGCTTGCATGCGCGGACGAGTTCCCACTCCGTGAATCCCGGGTGGAACGCTTCGTCGCGCTCCGAAGTCGGATGCCAGCCGGTGTAGACGTAGGCGAGAACGCGCATTGGTCGAAGATCGATCAGTCGATTCCTTCGAAGAGCAGTCCTCGGTAGTCACGAACGTAGCCGTGCTCGAGGAACGCCGCTGCGAGTGAGTGGCTTGCAGCATCCTCGCCATCGATTCGATCGATGCTGCGTGGTCTGATCGGGGAACGCAGTTCTACCAGTGCACCGATCGCTGCATGGAGCGCTGCCGTGTCGCCCGTCGTCTCGAACGAGAGAATGCTCCGTCGATTCGGCACGACGTAGAACACGGGCTCGCCATTGGTGAGCACGACTCGAGCTCCCGGCACTCGTCGCAGTTTCGCGTGGTCGACCGCTGTCTTGGGCCACGGTAGCGAAGCGCCCCATGGATTGGCAGGATCGGTCGCCGCGAGGACTCGCGCATCCGCGAGTGCTTGTTGACGCGAGCTTCGTAGGTGTTCGATTGCGGCAACGCTCGCGAACTGCGCACCGACGAAGTCCGCAACGAAGTGGCCTCGTCGGACATGTCCCGAGTCCTCCATGGCGCGAAGCACTTCGTAGATCGCACCGAAGCCGCCGTCGACCGACTCGAGGGCCATCGCATTGCGGCTCAGGATGCCGTGTCTGGCGAGAAGTGACTTGGCGAGCTCGTGTCGCTGTTCGGTGGCCCGAACCGACGAATCGAAGACGTCCGACACGAGCGACCAGCGGCCTCCAGCAAGCACCGCGTTGCGGCCACGCTTCTTTCCGAGCGACTGGAAGGGCGCGAATGTGTCGTTGTGGATTCGACCTGCCCACACGAGTTCCCAGATCGCGGCTTCGAAGTCGCGCGGATCCAGAGTCGGATTCTCGGCGCGAACCGCACTCTCGATCGCATGGACGAAGCTCGCGCCTCGTCGCTCGAGAGTGCGGAGGATCGCGCGCTGTAGTACGCTCGCGGTGGTGTGTTGGGCGTCGGTTCGTTCTTCGACGTCGCGATCACTCGGTGTCAGCAGGAGTCTCGCGCCGTCGAGTGTGAACAGTCGAACGCGTCCGTCCGTGGGACCGATCGAACCGCACCCGACCCACAGGATCTCTCCGCGTGCGCAGAGGTCGTCGAGCATCGCGGTCCGGAACCCCTCGATGCGCGCGGGCAGGATGTCGGTGACGAGACTCGACCACGGGAGCGCCAAGCCTTCGAGTTTTCGGATGACGTCGAACGCGCTCGTGCGCGAGGGGGCCTCGCCGATGCCGTGCCAAGACATTACGAAGCGCGCATAGGTCGGTCCGTCGACCGCAGCGACTTCACTCCGTAGCTTCGCGAGTGCCGTTCGCTTGATCCGTGCCAGCACATCGCGGTCACAATACTCTTCGCCCGCGTGAGAGCCGAAAGCGCCGCGCACGAGTTCGCCGTCGGCTTCGAGCGCGATCACAGCGTCGAGAGTGCTTCGCGCATCGAGGCCGAGTTCGGCCGTGACGCGATCCGGGTGTGCCGGTCCATGTGTCTTGTAATACCGTCGGACGAGCTTTCGATGTGCATTCGGCACGTCGACCAAGTATTCGGGCGGGAGCCGCATCGCCGTCGTTTCGTCGATTTTGGCTCCAACCGCGCTCATGTACAGCCCCGCGTCCTGCGCCGCGATCCACGTCTCGGTCGCATCAGGGTCGTCTCGCCTTCGAATACGAATCGTGCGGAGTTCTTGTTCGAGCCGCGCGAGAGCGTCGCTGATCCAGGTGCCTGCGGGTTCGCAGCGTCGAGCAATGGCCGGAAGGTCCAGAGCTCCGACGCGGCGCAGGAGGTCGTGGAGTTCGTCGAGATCGCGTGAGCGTGCGCCTTCGGCGAGCCCTTGGAGTTCGGCCTCGACTCGATCGATCACCTCGTCGCTGAGTAGGTCGCGATAGTCGGTTTCGCCGAGCAGCTCGCTCAAGAGTTCGCGATCGAGATGAAGCGCGCTCGCGCGACGCTCTGCGAGTGGTGTGTCCTGATCGTAGAGATACGTGGCGACCCACGCGAAGACGAGGCTGCGTGCAAAGGGAGACGGCTTCTGCGTCTCGAGAATGTCGGCGATGATCGTGCCGTTCTGCAAGGCTTCGAGGATCTCGCGCAGCGCCGGCAGATCGAACACGTCACGCAGGCACTGGCGGTAGGTCTCGAGCACGATCGGGAAGTCGCGGAATCCGCGTACGGTGCCGAGTAAGTTCTTCGCACGTAGTCGCTGTGCCCACAGCGGCGTGCGTGCGGCGGGATTGCGGCGCGGAAGGAGCAGGGACCGCGCAGCGTTCTCGCGGAACAATGTGCCGAAGAGCGCGGAACTCGCGAGGCCTTCGACGACGAGTTCTTCGACGTCGTCCGGTGAAGGCAGCAGCCGTCGATAGTCCGGCACCGCGTCGCCCTCGGGGATCGTCAATGCGATTCCGTCATCCGACCAGAGCATCGGAATCGCATGCCCCCTATCGGCCGAGAGAATCGTCTGGATCGCGAGGGCCCACGGGGCATGCACGCGCGAGCCGAACGGCGTGAGGATGCACACGCGCGTGTCCGCAGCTTCGTCGCGAAAGCTCTCGATGGTGATGCGCTCGTCACTCGGTGTAGTGCCCGTCGCTTCGCGTTGCGCCCCGACGTAGCTCGCGAGATTCACGGCTGCGAACTCGTCGAGCGGTGTTTCTTCCGCGAGACGGCGGCGTAGATCGTCACGACTCACGCCGTCGGTGCCGCGCAAGAACGCGCCGATGGCACGACCGAGTTCGATCGGCCTCCCCGGCCCGTCTCCGCGCCAGAACGGCAGGCGTCCCGGCTCACCAGGCGCTGCTTCGACGATGACGCGATCGCGATCGATCTCGAGAATGCGCCACGAACTCGCTCCGAGCAGGATCACGTCGCCGGGACGGGACTCGAACGTCATCTCTTCGTCGAGTTCGCCGATGCGCGGTCCTCCGTGTCCGTGATGCACCGCAAACAGCCCACGATCCGGAATCGTCCCGGCGTTGAGTCTCGAGAGCATTGCGGTGCCGCGTCGCGCGTGCAGCTCACCAGCTTGTCGATCCCAGCTGATTCGAGGTCGCAGCTCGGCGAAGTCGTCCGAAGGGTAGCGTCCGGACAGCATGTCCAAGACCGATCGCAGGAGCGCCTCCGGGAGATCGCGATACGGAGACGTGCGCTTCACGAGACGTTCGAGTGCATCGACTCGTGTGTTTTCCGTCGCGACGATCGCCACGATCTGTTGGGCGAGCACGTCGAGGGCGTTCTGGGGCACGTCGAGGGATTCGATTTCGCCGTCCAACATGCGTCGCGCGATGATCGCGCACTCGAGAAGGTCTGCAGGGTATTTCGGGTAGACGACACCCATGCTCGTCGCGCCGACCGAATGCCCCGCTCGTCCGACACGTTGGAGCCCACGCGCGACCGACCCCGGCGACTCGACGAGTGCAACGGTGTCGACGCTGCCCATGTCGATGCCGAGCTCGAGTGAGCTCGTGGCGACGATCCCGCGCACGCGCCCTTCCTTGAGTTCTTGTTCGATGTGTCGTCGCTTTTCGTGGGACAAGCTGCCGTGATGAGCGAGGACGAGTTCTTCTCCCGCGAGTTCGTTGATCTCTGCCGCAAGCCGTTCGCAATGCCCACGTGCGTTGACGAAGATGATCGTCGACCGATTCGCTCGCACGAGCTGCTCGAGTTCGGTCCAGATCTTCGGCATGAGACCCGCGTCACGCTCGACGCGTTCGCCGTTGCTGCTGCGCGACGTCATCGGAATCGCGGTCAGGTCGCGAACAGGAACGACGACCTTCAGATCGAGTCGCGGCGGCCGACTCGCATCGACGATCTCGACTGGGCGATCACCACCGAGGAACCGTGCGACGGTGTCGATCGGTCTTGCGGTCGCGCTCAGGCCGATTCGCTGAGGATCACGGGAGCAAAGCACCGCGAGGCGTTCGAGCGAGAGCGCGAGATGTGCGCCGCGCTTGGTCGGAGCGAGGCTGTGGATCTCGTCGACGATGACCGTGTCGACGGTGCGTAGAGTTTCGCGTGCGCTCGAGCCGAGCATCAAGAAGAGCGACTCGGGCGTCGTGACGAGGATGTCGTTCGGATTGCGCTTCTGGCGCTCCCGGTCTTTCGGCGGTGTGTCGCCGGTGCGCATGTCGACGCCGATCGGGCGCAGAGGTGTTCCCATGCGATTCGCGACTTCGCGAATCCCCTCGAGGGGCGACGTCAGGTTGTGCTGGATGTCGTGGACGAGCGCTTTCAGAGGAGAGACGTAGACGATGCGTACGCCAGGTGGACCGTCGGGATCCTGGCGCGCCACGCGATCGATCGCGGCGAGAAAGGCTGCAAGCGTCTTGCCGCTACCGGTCGGCGCGAGCAACAAGACGTGATCGCCGCTCGTGATGTGCGGCCAACCGCGAGCCTGCACTTCGGTCGCTTCCGAGAACGTCTCGGTGAACCACGCGCGCGTTGCTGGCGCGAACGACGACATTGCCGATGGTGGCATCAGGGGCGCGCAGTGTACCCGTTTCGCGCAGCCATTCGAGCAATGCCGATTGTTCGATCAGTACTGACTGTAAGCAGGCGAGCCGAGTGTGAGTGTCAGGGTGCCTGTCGTCTTCAACTCCAAGATCTGACAGTGCACTTGGGGCCATACCGTGAACCACGGGAAGATCACGAACGGAGTCGTCTTTGGCATCAAGTCGGAGACCACGATGCCGCTCGCGCTGAATGGATCGAGCCAAAGGAGTCCGCCGAAACCCGGGATCTGCACGCCGGAGGGGAGCACCTTGGTCGAGAAGAGATAGATCGCGGAGTCGGACGTCGCTCCGAAGGTGCCTCGGATCGCGAGGGTCTTCGGTCCGAACGGTACCGATTCGAGATACCAGTTTGCCGCTGGCAGTGTGACAGGAAAGAGGAAGCACGCATTGCCAACGAGGCGGTAGTAGGTCGACGTGATGGGCTCGTAGATCGTCGTCGTGGTGATCTCGAGATCGTAGGTGCCGGCCTTGAGCGAACCCGTCACCATGCGCGTGTCCGGTCCCTCGTTGGCGTACCCGCTCGCTTCGAGCACGACCGACGTGCCCTGCTTCAAGCGAGCGCGAAACGGAATGCCGCCCGTTTGACCCATTTGCCACGTGTCGACGTGGATCATGAGTTGGTAGTACCCGCTACCGGGCACCGTGATGCGCTGCAGAATGCCGACGGTCTGTCCCGCGTTGGCGGAGTTGGTGACCTTCGTTTCGATCGCGACCGGATTCCATCGCACGATCTGGGTCACGGTCGGATTGACGATCGACCAATTGGCAGAACTCTGAAACCAAGGATTCTGGACGAGGTTCTGAGCCTGCGCGTTCGAGGCTGCAGCGGTGAGAAGCAAGAGAGACGGTGCGACGATGTTCGTGAAGCGAATCACGGCATTCCTCCGTTGTTCAGAGCCTTCGAGAGTGCGTCCGACGACGCCTTTCACGTGAAAAACGCAGCAACGCGCATGCCGCAGAGCGCTCTCGCGATTGCATGTCGCAGGTGCACAGTGTCGCTGCGGGCGCGAGTCGTTCTAGGATGCGGGCATGTGGCCGGTGATCCTCACGTTCGGTTGGTTCCCGCTGTTCTTCGTCTTCATGGCGATGTTCGTCGATCGCTGTCGTCGAAGCTTCGCCGAGCCGGCGCAGGATCGTGGTCATGGAATCAAGGCTGTGAAGCTGGGGGGGGATGCCAAGGCGTTCTTCATCTTGGCTGCCGTGCTGCCGACCGCGTTGGCGCTCTTCTCGTGCGGCCTCTACATCTTGTTTGCCCTGCAACAGCCGGGTTGGGCCATCGGGTTCTTCTTGTTCGGGGCGCTTTGTTCGGTCGCGATTTTCGTCTGGGCAAGGTCCGTGATGCCGGATGCGACATTCGACGAAGAACGTTGGTGCAACTCGCGAGCACGTGGAGATGTCTGTCTGCGCTGGTCTGACGTGTCGATCTTCTCGTTCGATTCGTTCACGTGCTGCTACTTCGCGATCGGTTCCGAAGCCGGCGCGAGCGTGACGACGAAGGTTCGCGCTTCCGCCTTTGCGCGCGGCATTCTCGAGTTCGAGGATCGACTGCGAGAACGACTCGGTGAGGACAAGGTGAGTTCTGCGATTCAAGCGGCGCGCCGTCGGCGATCCGGTGCTCGTGCGGTCGCCAAGGCGCAATGATCATGTTCGCGGGAGCGACCGGGGATCGCGTTCGATCGTTGCGCAACGCTCGCGCCGTTCGCTGCTCTTTCGTCAATCGCGTTGCAGGCGTTGGCGCCAGATCGCGCCATCCGGGTAGCGATAGGCTTCGAGCGACTCGCGCTTCATCGTGATCGAGTAGCCCGGAGCGGTCGGAGCCATGTAGTGCGCATCCAGGGCGACGCACGGGTCGACGAAATGCTCGTGCAAGTGATCGACGTATTCGGCGACGCGACCTTCGGTCTCGCCCGCGACGTAGAGCGCGTCGATGAACACGAGATGATTGACATACTCACAGAGCCCGACGCCACCCGCATGGGGACAGACCGGCACACCGAATTTCTTCGCGAGCAGTAGCACGGCAAGAATCTCGTTGGGGCCACCGAGTCGGCAAGAGTCGATCTGGCAGAAGGAGATCGCGCCAGCCTGCAGCAGTTGTTTGAAGATCACGCGGTTTTGGCATTGCTCGCCGGTCGCGACTCCGATGCCGAGAGGTGCGAGACTCTTGGCGATCGCTGCATGGCCGAGCGCGTCGTCGGGTGACGTCGGTTCTTCGATCCACATGGGGCGGAACTCGGCGAGTTCGCGCATCCATGCGATCGCTTCGCCGACGTCCCATCGCTGGTTGGCATCGACCATGAGTGTGCGTTCGTTTCCGATCGTCTCGCGCACGACACGGCAGCGGCGTTTGTCGTCTTCGAGGTCGGCGCCGACCTTGATCTTGAAGTGCGTCCAGCCCTCCGCCATGCCTTCGAGACAAAGGCGTCGAATCTTGTCGTCGTCGTAGCCGAGCCAACCAGCGGACGTCGTGTACGCCGGGTAGCCGCGTTCGAGTAGCGCACGCTCGCGCTCTTGCATCGTCGCTTTGTTTGCGCGCAGGATCTCGAGTGCTTCGTCCTTGGTGATCGCATCGGACAAGTAGCGCCAGTCGATCGTGCGGAGCAGCTCTTCGGGTTCGAGATCGCAAACGAGCTTCCAAAGTGGCTTGTTCTCGTGCTTGGCCCAGAGGTCCCAGATCGCGTTCACGACAGCAGCCGTCGCAAGATGCAGGACACCCTTCTCGGGGCCGAGCCAACGGAGTTGGGAATCGCTCGTGAGACGTCGCCAAAAGCCCGCGAAGTCGTCCGTGATCTCGCGCAACGTTTGCCCGACGCACATGCTCGCAAGCAGAGCGCATGCATCGCGCACGATGTCGTTGCCACGTCCGATCGTGAACGTGAGGCCGTGCCCTTCGAGGCCGTCCTGATCGGTGCGCAAGATGACGTAGGCAGCCGAGTAGTCGGGGTCCTGATGCATCGCGTCCGATCCATCGAGGTCATCGGACGTGGGGAAGCGGATGTCGTGGCAATCGAAGCCGAGGATGCGCGGCGAGCTCATGCGCTGAGTGTCCGCGGCGGCACGTCTGCAGGCAGCAACGGTCCGAGAAAAGTTCGCGATTCCTAGCTGTTTCTAGCAACGAGCTTCAAGGCGAGCGGCGTGCGATGCCGACGAGGGGCTTCAGAACCGAGTCATCGAGGTCGTCATGAAGTCCATGGACAACGTCCCCTTCTCCGGAGCCAGAGCAATCTTACGTGCCGTGGTGCGCGGTCTGGCCATCGTGGACGCCGTGTCGCAAATCACTCCGTGGCACGCGGTCGAAGGCAACGCGCTGGTCGGTGCGCTCCGCGTGTCGTGCTCGGTGCTCGTTGCCGCGCAGCGGGTCGCGAGCGAGCGGTCGACGTTGGTGAGAGCGTTGCTCCTCGCGTTGGCGCTCCAATTGGCGTGTGCCCTCGGCGCACCGAAGTGTTCTCGTGACATCGAGGTTCCAGATCCGCGAACGTGCGAGTTCTTCTAGGAAATCCCTCAAGTCCCCCCTCGCCTTGGGCCGAAGAGTCAGAGCCATGAACGCCACCGCGGAAATCCGGATCAAGATCGGCGAAGTCGAGGTCTCGTGCCCGCCGGACGTCGAGCCGGAGCGGCTCGAGGCGGTTTTGAGGTCGATCGGAGCCGCCTTCCCCAGGGCCCTCGCTCCGACTGTCCAAAAACGCGACACCAGTCTCGAGGACTTGCTCGCCGCGTCGAGCGCGAAGACCTACGGCGACAAGGCCGGGGTGATTGCCTACTGGCTCGAAGAGCACCAAGGGCGACCCGATTGGCGCACCGGTGACGTCCTCGACGCCTTCGAGCAGGCCGGGGAGTCCCCGCCCGCCAACCTGACCGATGCGCTCAACCAGAAGGCGAAGAAGGGGCTCTTCGAAGTCCAGGACCGCCGCTGGAAGTTGACGGGCGAAGGGCGCGGCTGGGTCAAGTATTCGCTGCTCCCGCGCGACGCCGATTGAGTCCGCGTCTTCGCATTGGAGTTTTTTCCGCGACCGCTCAATGATGCGCCAGTCGTGTTCCCGCCCTCGGGCCGGGCTACGACGTCCACCTCAATCGATCTCCAGAGAGGGTTCAGGCGCACATGGGATTCATCAAGGAATTCAAGGAATTCGCGATGCGCGGCAATGTCATGGACATGGCCGTCGGCATCATCATCGGCACGGCATTCGGCAAGATCGTCTCGTCGATGGTCGGGGACATGATCATGCCGATCGTCGGCGCGGTTTCCGGCGGCAAGACGTTCGACGAATACACACTCACGATCGCGGATGCGCAGATCAAGTGGGGTAAGTTCGTGCAGACGGTCGTCGACTTCCTGATCGTCGCGCTCGTGATCTTCATCATGATCAAGCTCATGAACAGCGCGACCTCGAAGATGCGCGGACCCAAGGAAGAAGCGAAGCCCGCCACGCCCGAGGACATCCTCCTGCTGCGCGAGATCCGCGACAACCTGAAGAAGTGAGCTGCTCGCGGGCGATCTTCTACCGCCCGCGTGCTTTGGCTCGCAGCTCTTCGAGAAGCACGAGCGCGCGAACCGGCGTGAGATTTTCGACGTCGATGTCGCGCAGCTCTACTCGCAGGTCGTTCGCGACCTGATCGACGCGTGGCGCGAAGAGGTCGAGTTGCCTGGGCCCCTTGGGTTCGGCGACGGCGCGTGGAATTTCGGTCGTGCCGCCCTCGAGCGACGTGAGGATCGCTCGCGCACGTTCGACGATACGATGCGGCAGGCCCGCGAGGCGGGCGACGTGCAGACCGTACGATTTGTCCGTCCCGCCTTCTTCGATTCGGTGCAAGAAGACGATCTCGTCGTTCCACTCCTTGACCGCAACGTGCGCGTTGTGGATGCCGGCGAAGCGTTCGGCCAGCGTCGTGAGTTCGTGGTAGTGCGTCGCGAAGAGGGCGCGGCAGCGCACGTCGCCGTGCAGGCCTTCACAGATCGCCCACGCGAGACTGAGGCCGTCCTGTGTGCTCGTTCCACGCCCGACTTCGTCGAGGATGACCAAGGACGATTCCGTCGCGTTGTGCAGGATGTTCGCGGTCTCGGTCATCTCGACCATGAATGTCGATGCACCGCGCCCGATGTCGTCGGCCGCGCCGACGCGCGTGAAGATGCGATCCACGATGCCGACCTTGGCCTCGCGTGACGGCACGTAGCTGCCGATCTGCGCGAGCAAGACGTTGAGTGCGACTTGCCGGATGTAGGTCGACTTGCCCGCCATGTTGGGGCCTGTCAGCACGATGAGGCTCCGCGTCGGTGGATCCAAGATCGTGTCGTTGGGAACGAAGGGCTCACCGTCCGTCCGCACTTCGATCACCGGATGTCTCGCATCGATCAGGCGTAGCTCGCGACTCTCGTCGACTTCGGGGCAGCACCACCCGCGACGGATGGCCTGTTCGGCGAGCGCAGCGGCCACGTCGACTTCGGCGACCGCACGCGCGGTGTCGAGGATGCGCGAGACTTCGCGTGCGAGTTCGTCGCGTAGTTCGAGAAACAGTTCGTACTCGCGCGCCTTCGCGACTTCGTCGCTCTTCAGCACCTTGCGTTCGAAGTCGGCGAGCTCGGGAGTCACGTATCGCTCGGCGTTCTTGACGGTCTGCTTGCGGACGTAGTGCGCGGGCAGCGACGACGTGTCGGCGGATCGCGGAATCTCGACGTAGTAGCCGAAGACTCGGTTGTAGCCGACACGCAGGGTCGGGATCCCTGCGCGTTCGGCCTCCGCCGCCTCGAACTCCGTCATCCAACCCTTGCCCTTCCGGCCGATCTCGCGGAGTTCGTCGAGCTCCGCGTCGAAGCCGGTGCGGATCAGGCCGCCTTCGCGCAACGGGATCGGCGGTTCATCCGCGATCCGGTGCTCGATCATCGATGCGAGGTTCTCGAGCGTGTCGAAGGATTCGTGCAGCCGGGTCAGGAGTCTCGAATCGGTGGCACCGAGGAGCGCGTGCAATGCAGGGAGTCGTTGCATCGAATGACGCAACGCCACGAGATCGCGCGCATGCGCGCGTCCACACGAAAGGCGAGCGGCGAGGCGCTCGAGATCCTGTACTCCATCGAGTGCTTCGCGGATGTCTTCGCGCAGCTTCGAATCCTCGAAGCACGTGCGCACGGCTCCCTGGGCATCGCGGATCGTTTCGAGGTCGACGAACGGCGCGAGGATGCGATCACGCAGCAAGCGCGCACCCATCGGCGTACGCGTTCGATCCATGACGTGGAGCAGCGTGCCGTCCTTGCCGCCGTCGCGCTGCGTCCGCACGAGTTCGAGGCTCTGCCTGGTTGCGCGGTCGAGGGCCATGCGCGAGCCGCGTTCGTAGACCTCGATCCTGCGAATGTGAGGCAACGCGTGCTTCTGCGTTTCGATCACGTAGCGGATCAACGCGCCAGCAGCGCCGATCGCCGGCGCAAGGGCGTCGACGTCGATTCCGAATCCGTCGAGTCCTTTCGTGCCGAAGAAGCGTGCGAGTTCCTTCTCCGCCTCGCCGGGATGGAAGTCGAAGCTCGCGCATCCGCGCACCGTGCCCTGGTAGGCGACGAGGGGCGGATTGGAATCTTCGGCGACGAGAAGCTCTGCCGGATCGATCCGTGCGAGTTCTTCGTCGAAGCGTACTTCGTCGACCTCGCTGATCTGGAACAAACCCGTCGACAGCTCGAGCCAAGCGAACCCCGCGCGTCCGCGAATCGTGCAACTCGCTGCGAGATAGTTGGGCGCGTCGTGATCGAGCACCTCTTCTTCGGTGATCGTGCCGGCCGTGACGATGCGCACGACCTCGCGGTCGACGAGCCCCTTCGCTTCTTTGGGGTCCTGAGTCTGTTCGCAGACGGCGACGCGCTGTCCGGCCCGGATCAACTTGACGAGGTAGCCGTCGGCAGCACGCACCGGCACGCCCGCCATCGGAATCGCCTCGGGTCCCTTGCCGCGCGCGGTCAACGTGATCCCGAGGATGCGGGACGCGACTTTGGCGTCGTCCCCGAACATCTCGTAGAAGTCGCCCATGCGATAGAAGAGGATCGCATCGGGGTGCTCTCTCTTGATCGCGAGATACTGGGCGCGCATCGGCGTCTCGCCGCGCTTCGCGGTCCCCTTCGACCGGGCTTTCGCTCGGTCCTCGTCCTGGACAGCCTCCGTGTTCCCCATGCGGCGATCCTACAGAATGCCGCGTCGCATTCGACCCGGATCAGGCCGCGGTTTCGCGCAGTTCCGCGACGATTCCCGGCAACGCTCGGACGAGGGCGTCGACGTCGGCTTCTTCGTTGAATCGCCCGAACGAGATTCGTAGCGCGCCATCCGCGAGTGCCGAGACGATCCCCATCGCTCGGTGGACGTGGCTGCCTCGAGTCTCGCGATGCTCGGAAGCACACGCGCTCCCCGTGGACACGAGGATTTCGTGCGCTTCGAGGCGTTCTCGCACCATCGAGCCGCGTACGCCTCGTATTCCGAGAGGCAACAGGTGGGGTAGGCGCGTTTCGGAATCTCCGAGGAGTTCGATGCCGTCGATCGCGGCGAACAGTTCGCGTTCCGCCCGGTCGCGCAATGCTCGAACTCTGCCGGTCTCCTCGGTTTGGCGTGAGATCCAGTGTTCTGCCGCCAGCGCGAACGCGCGCGCGCTCACGACGTCCTCCGTACCGCAGCGCAGCCCTCGTTCTTGTCCTCCCCCCGTGCAGATCGTGCGAGGTCGGCGCACGTCCCCGAGAGCGAGTGCGCCGATGCCTTTCGGTCCGTGGATCTTGTGCGCTGCAATCGTCACCGAATCCGCGCCGAAGCGATCGAGATCCACGGCAATCTTCGCAAAGCTCTGCACCGCGTCGACATGGACGTGTGCGTCCGGTGCATGACGGCGGACGGCCTTGATCATCGACTCGACGGGCGCGAGCGTTCCACTCTCGTTGTTGCCGTGGAGGATCGAGACCAAGCCGATGCGGCTCGCGTGTTCTTCGACGAGGTGTGTGAACTCGTCGAGTCGAACGCGACCTTGACTCCCTACGGGGTAGCGAACCGTTGTATGCCCTTCGAGCTCCAGATCGGCAGCAGTTTCGAGTACCGCCGGATGATCGGCCGCCCCCACGAGGATCGTGCGCCTACTGTCACGTGCTAGACTGCCGCGCATCGCGAGATTGGTCGCCTCGGTTCCGCCACCACAGAAGACGAGTTCGCGCGCGCCGAGCATGCCGCAAAGGAGATCGCGCGCGACCTCGAGTGCTCGCTTCGCGTTGCGTCCGAGTTCGGAATCGGACGACGGGTTGCCCCAGAGGTCCGCATATCCTTCAGCCAAGAATGCACGCACCGAGGGGTCGAGCGGCGTGGTCGCTGCGTTGTCCAGATAGTGCATGCACTCAGCCTTGGATGCCGAACTTCTTCATCTTCTGGTAAAGCGTCGAATTCGCGATGCCCAGCGCCTTCGAGGCGAGCACTTTGTTTCCGCCCACGATTTCGAGCACGTGGCGGATGTGGTCTCGCTCCACGTCTTCGAGCGTCGGTATGTCGGGGGATCGTCCTTCGGCTGCTGCTGCCGTGACGGACTTCGGTAGGTGCTTGGGGGAGATCACGCGTCCACCGGCGAGAATCGCCGCGGTCTGGATCGTGCGACGCAGTTCTTCGACGTTGCCGGGCCAGTCGTACGTGCCGAGGCGATCGTTCGCACGCGGGCTCATCGTCGCGACCGGGATACGGAAATCGCGCGCGGCCTCGTCGAGGAAGTAGTTGGCGAGCAAATGAATGTCGTCGACTCGCTGTCGCAATGGCGGAATGTCGAAGTCGTCCCGCGAGAGCAGCTCGGCGAGTCTCGGATGCAGGCTTTCGAAGATCTCGGTCGCCGACCCGGTATGCGTGACGACCAGCCTTGTCCGACGTTCCGTGTCTGTCGCGAGCTCGTTCGCGATCAACTCCTGGACTTCGTGAGGGATCTGCGTCACGTGATGGAGGCACAACGTCCCACCGATCGCGTCCGCCAACGGACCGCGTGACGAATCGGGAGTTGCGGAGTCTCGAAGGAGCTCGCGAAATTCGAGTGCGCTCGCCACGGCGCCGTCAATGGCCACGAAGCTGGCGGGGGTCTCGCGCTCTTCGTTCGCCTTCGCATGCAAGAACCGAGCGAAGGCGAGTTTGCCACTGCCTGTTTCACCGCAAATTACGGCCCCGTGCGAGCGAAAGCAGTGCATGGCGGCGCGTCGCTGCAATGTCTGGATCGATGCCGCGTTGCCGACGAACCTCGCGGTCACTCGTGTATCGACTCGCGTCGCCCGATGGGTCGCTTCGAGGTTCTCGATTTGACCGATCGTCTCGAGACGGGCCGACAAGATGCGTGACAAGCACTGGACGAGCGTGAGTTCGCGCTCGTTCCAGCGCGCCTTGCGATCCGGTTTCAGATAGATGAGTCCGGTGAGCCGACCTTCCGTGAAGAGCGGGGCCGCGATCTCGACGATCGTCGATGCGTCCCGGACGCAAACGAGCGACCGTTGCTCGCGCAGCAGACTCAGCATGCGTCGTGTGACGTCGATCGGATCCGTGTCCGTATCTTCGTTCGCGGCCGCGATCACGCGCAGCGTCTCGCCAGGTCCGATACGGGCAACGATGGCTCGGCGAACCGGAACGACCTTGTGAACGAGACCGATCAGCAATTGCGCGGCATCTTCGCTGCGATGCACGGGCCGGAGCGATGTCGCGACTTCGTCCAGTAGTCGCAGCGATTCGTCGACTCGTTCGTCGGCGAAGTGCGACACGTAGAACGTCTCTACCGTGCCATCGTCGGACTTCGTGTTGCGGAGTCGCATCCTGAGGTCCGTCGGCTGATGCACCTCGATCAGGGTCGATCCGATCGTGAGCGTGTCGCCGAAGTTGACCTCGGCCTCACCTGCGATGACGAGTCCGTTCACGCGCGTCGGGTTCTTCGCCGCGATGTCGCGAATGTGAAGCGCACCTTGGCGAAACTGCAGGATCGCGTGTTTTCGACTCACGAGCGGGTCGTCGAGTCGAATGTCGGACTCGGGTGCTCGCCCGAAGATCCATTGGGTGCCCTGCAAACTGACCGGGACCAGACCCTCCGCTCCAGCGATCAATAGACGGAAGTTCATGAGAGTTCGATGGTAGCAGGCGTCCGGCGTGCCCGGTATCCGGCGATGCATGGATCAGTTGTTCCCGTCGACGCCCCTCGGGCGCGTCTCATCATGAGCCGGCTGCAGATCCCCGGGACATCGTGCCGATACCAACAAGACATGCTGTCCATGGGTTCGATTCTCTGCTGGAGCGTCGTGGCGATGATCCTCACCGGGCTGTTCTCGCGCATCTTCGGGCGTGCTCCGTACCATGGTGTGCCCGACGAGGCCAAGCGCTTCTATGATCGCCTGCGGAGCGAACTTGCCTCGTCGCATCCCGAGATCGAAGTGCTCGGGCCGACGCGCGAGGGTTTTGGCGCCGTGCTCCGGGTGGAGCGGCAAGAACTCGCCGTCCCGATGGGGGAAGTCTTCTTGCGGGAGAAGGCGTTTCCCGATTCGTTTCCGGCGACGGTCGATCGGCTGGTCACCGAACTCCGTGACCATCTCGCGTCGACGCAGGATCTGCTCTTCGACGAAGCCATCGATCGAGTGCTGCCCCAGATCCGGTCCGAGGATTGGATTCGGGGAAACTCGCCGGCATTCGGTCCGGGGGCACTCGTACGCCGGAAACTCTTCGAAGGGCTCGATCTCGCATTCGTCATTGATGAGGGGGACTCGATGGTCTTCGTGACCGAAGGTCACTTGCGGGCATGGGGAATCGATGCACTCGCCCTCGAGAACCTCTCGATGAACAACCTACGGCGCTTGGCTGCGACCGAAGAGACACTGCCCGTTCTCGGCCAGGACGATGGGGACGCGCACGTCATCGAGTCCGGCGATGGGTACGACGCTGCTCGTGTCCTCCTCGCGCTCGAACGTGGCGTCGATGCGGTCGACGGGCTGGTCTTCGCGATGCCGGACCGTGACAAGCTCGTCGTGGGTCGCAAAGGTCCCGGCTTGTCGCGTTTGATGCAGAGCGTCGACGAGGCTTTCGAAACCGCAGAGCATCCGATCTCGCCTCGAGTCTTCGAGATCAAGGACCACAAGCTCACCGGGTTGCGGTCGAGCGACGAAGCGTAGCGCATTCGGGCGCTGCTTCTGCGAGGATCGAGCTCATGGCTTCGCCGTTCTTCCTCGTCGGTTCCGGGCGCTGCGGTGCGACCTGGCTCTGGTCCATCATCCGTGAGCACCCTCGCATCGCGATGAGCAACGAGGCTCGCGTCCTCGATTTCCTGTATTTCTGCAACGAGCTCGTCAATCTGCCGAGCGACAAGTCGGCATCGTGTGTTCCGATGGACGGTGTTCCCTTGCAGGGAATCGTGCGCGGAGAATGCATGCCGGTGCTGTCCCCGATCTTCATCGCGCACTGCAAGGAAATCTGCGAGGAGTTCTATCGCGAGCGGTTCCGCGACAAGGCGTTCGAGTGGTGGGGAGACAAGCTGCCTGATCCGCGTGTGGCCCTCGGAGCGCGCTACTTGTGGCCGGACGTGCGCTACTTGATGCTCGTGCGCGACCCGCGGGACGTGCTTTGTAGTTGGCGTCAGTGGGCGCGACGGCCCAATGTTCGAGCGCTTCACCCGGAACTCGACATGGAAGCGTCGGTGCTCGCGCGTTCTTGGAAGTCGATCTACGGCGGATTCCCGAACGAAGTCGAGTCGCTCCTCGTTCTGCGATACGAGGATGCAATCGTGCGTCCCCACGAAAGCGTCCGGGCTCTGCTCGCTCACCTCGAACTCGACGTGACGTCCGAGATCGAAGCGGCAATTAAGGCGAACGACTTGTTCGGAATGCACGGAACGTCACCGACACTCGAGAGCACGATCCAACGGTGGCGCTCGGAGCTTCCCGCAGCGGATGCAGAACGGATCGCCGAGATCTGCGGCGAGGTCATGCGCGGCTACGACTACGTCGTTTGACCGCGATTCGCCTCAACGCGCGCTCAATCGAACGACGGAGTCGGCCTCACGGATCGCCGTCACGCCCTTGATCTCGACGATGGTGTCGTTCGTCTCCCCAGTCGCGCCTGGATCTCCATCCGAGCGCGCGTCGACGGGATAGACCCAGATGCGGTACTCGTAGTCGCCCGAATCCAGTCGAGGTGCTTCGACTCTACCCGCATCGTTCGTCGTGCCCGTGAATCTGCGTCCTCCTCGGCGTTCGAGAATGACGAACGCCTTCGGGACCGGCTCATCTCCGCGCAGCACTTCGATGGTCCGTGTCGTCGATAACGGCTCGTCGATGACGAGAGAGCGATCGGCGAAGAGATCGAGACGCGGCACGACATGCAAGGTCGCGCCGCGTGCACTCTTGACGCGGAGTTCGAAGCTGCCTACTGGTAATGCATCGAACGTGAAGCGCCCGTCCGCATCGGTCTCGGCCTCGGCGAGAACGGTCTCGTTGTGGGACAGCGCGAGGAGGAGGACACGGGCGACACCGGGGATCGTGACGGTTCCACTGAGGCGTGCCGTCGTGCGGGAGTGGGATGCGTCGGTCACGCTGCCTACGTCGACGCGCCTCGCATTCGTGTCGATCGGAGCGATGTCGGTCGCGACCGGCGTGGGCACGACGGCAGCAACGATGCTCGAGGTCGTTTCCCGCTCGGGAGTACCGAGTCCGTGGAGAGCGGCGAATCCGGCGATGAAGAGCGCGATCGCCGTGACCAGGGACAGGAACAGTGCAGCCAGGAGTCGCATCCCGGGTATCGTCGCGGACCACTCAGCGCCGCGCCACCGCGATGCGGACTTCTTGATCACGTGCGAGGTCGAAGCTGCCGCTTGCCGCCGCGAATGCACCGCCTCGAGCGAACCACAGATAGCGACCTCGCTGGAGCATCGGCACTTCGATGGTCGGTGTTCTCGCGCGAACGAAGCGAGCCGATGGCAGCGTGCGCCACTTATCGTGCGCGATGCCCGTCGCCTCGGACTCGAGCGCGACGGCAACGAGCAGCCCCTTTGCCGGTGCTCCCGTTCCGTGCACGGTCGGGCGTAGAGTCAGCGTCGCCGTCCGAACATCGACGTCGTGCCGCACGCTCGGACCGATCTCTACGTTCCGCACGACGGTCACCGAGCCGTTCTTCGTCTCGATGCGAATCTCCAGTGTGTAGCGACCGAGCGGAACGGGATCGAAGTCGTAGTTGCCCGACGCATCGGACTTGCGGCGCAGAGCGGACTTCAGCAGGTCTCGCGCGAGCTTCTTGCGTTCCTTGGGCGCCGACTCCAGGGTTGTCGCTCCGAGCGAGGCGGATTCTCGCGGAACGAGGTGCAAACTCGCTCCTTCGAACTCTCTTCCGTCGAGCCGCACCGTGCCGAACATCCGCCCGAGAGTCGAGACCTTCGCATCGAAGTCGAGGCGTCGTTGTTCTCCCGGACGCAGGACCATGTCGGGCTCGTCGCGCCCGGGAACGGCGACGGCTTCGAGTGCCAATCGCAAGGGCCCCCAGGATTGTCCGTCGATGCGCATGCGCACGAACCATGCGCCTGCGGAGACGTCGCCCGATGCGTAGTTCCCGGCTGCGTCGGCGGCGACTTCGAAGCGCTTGCCACTCGTCGATGCGAACAATACGTGAGCGCGCTGTTGCTCCGCGAGTCCGCGAACGACTCCGTAGATTTTGCACGCTTCTTCGAGTTCGACGAGAACCGCCTGTCCGTCGCGCGCGGCGGCGAGGACGACGGGCGTCATGATCGTGTCGGCAAATCCGTTCGCATCGCGCACGCGCAACCGGTACGTGCCAGGCTTGCGAGGTGCCAGCCGAAAGCTACCGTCGCCACGAGTTCGCGTTTCTTCGAGTACGAGGTCGCGGTCGCGTTTCTGGATGACCGCGACGAGTGGGTCGAGGCTGGGTGGTTGCTCATCGATCGTCGGTGCGAGGAGTTCGACACGTGCACGTGGCACGGGGGAGAGAGTCGTGCGACCACGGATCTTCCCACGAAGCGATACGCCGCGATCGAGCCGAACGACGAACGGCGATCCTCCGGTCGTGACATCGATCGGCCCCTGTGCCGAAGTAATGTAGTGCTCGGCCGCGACGTCCAGCAGATAGGTGCCCGGATCCAGATCTTCGAACTCGAAGCGTCCTCCGGGATGGTCGGTCGGTGGAGGCAGCCAAGCCGCGCGTTTGCCCGAAGGGCCGAGCAGATCGATGCGCTGCTGCGTGCGCGTGCCCGCGATGGCTTCGCGCGCCGTGTCGATCTTCGTCACGATCTGCGTCGCGTTCGCTGGCTTTGGGGCAGGGACTCGTCGTGCCCTTACGGAGAAGGCTTCGATCGGACTTCCCGTCGCGTTGTCGACAACGACACCTCGAAGGCACGCTTTTCGTCGAAGCCTGAACTCGACGAACACGCGGTTGCCCTCCGCGAGGACCTGTTTTCGCTCGGTCACGTGGCCCGGTGCCTGCGCTTCGACCGTGACGCGTCCATGGACGTCGTCGATGACGAAGCGTCCCTCGGCGTTCGATTCGGCCGCGCGCAGCAGCGCCGCGGTGAGTAAGCCCGGCGATCGTTTGTCGAACGTGGCGATCGCGGTCAATCGTGCGCCGCGTAGTGGAATACCGTGTTCGCTCTTGACGCTGCCTTCGATGACCGTGCCGCGTCGGAGTGTCACGATGCCGGCGTCGACTCGATGCGTGCCGTGCTGTCGGGTGGCCGATGGCTCTCCGCGTGCGGGAAGAAGCGGAGTCGCCGTCGGAGCGAACCCCTCGGCACGAGCCATCACGTAGAAATTCGTACGCGGAACGTTGACGAATCGAAATCCGCCACGCGCATCGCAGTCGATCGGTTCGATGTATTGCGAGAGGAGCGCGTCGCCCTCCTGATCGAACCACGTCACGCGCGCATTCGGCGGCGCGCCACCGGTCCCCGTCGTCGTGCGGCCGACGATCTCGATGCCGCGATCGATCGTGATGGCTCCGAACTCGATCATGCCGCCTTCTTGTCGCACTTTCTTACGATCGATCCTGACCGCGAAGTCCGGGATCGTCACGACGATGGCGGCATCGATCGCGAAGCGCGCGACGAACGAACCCGCGAACACCCCGTCACCGTTCGTCCGAACGTCCGCCGCAAGATCGCTCGAATCACCCAAACTGCGTGGCGGAGCGCGATGAACCCGCACTCTTGCGCCTTCGACAGGCTCGCCGACGTCGTTGACGACGCTTCCGCGGAACTCGAATGTATGAGTTCGTCGCGGACGAGCGTTCGCGCGTGGTGCTACGGCATCCGTGCTCTCCGCGACTTCGCGCGCACCCGAATCGCCGGAGTCGTAGGCGCCCGCGGGATCCTCGTCTTCGTCGGCAGTGAGCGACTCGGACGTGTTGTCGTCGATCGGCTCCTGCGCCGAGCCGAGCGATGGTCGCGCAATCGTCGAAGTGGAATCCGACTGCCACAGGAACCAGACGAACGCAAGGGCGGCCAGCACGACCGATGAGAATGCGACGATGAAACCCTTGGGAACGCCCGACATCAGTGCCACATTCTGATCGAAACGACTCTGGAGCGCATCCAGCCAGCGGTTGCTATCCTTGCTGATCGACGATGTCGCCCTCTCCACTCCCGTCCGAACTCGAAGCATGCCGCTCTCGCTTGTCCGAGCGTGGGATGAACCTATGGGGGATCGCGAGACTAGACGACTTCGACCCCGCACTCTGTCGAGGATCGAAGATCTCGGAGCGGCACGAGGGAGCACGATCGGTGATCGTCATCGGTGCGGGGGGACGGGACCTCTTCGATTCGTACCTCGGGTCGATGTCCGTGCGCGGACATGTGTCCGACGCTGGAGCTGCACGTATCGCATCGTTCGCCGCCTGGGCCAGGCATCTGATCGAGAACGAAGTCGTGCATCTGAAGCGTGCCGGATACGAGGCACAGGCGGTCTACCCGAACGATCCTCGCCAGACGTGTTTCGCTCAGATGGCCGAAACTGCCGGTCTCGTGATCGCCTCTCCCGTCGTCGATCTCCTCTTGCACCCGAAGTTCGGACCGTGGGTGGACGTGCGTGCCGCCATCGTCGTCGACGCGGCTCTGCCTTCGACGGGAGAACTCGACTTCGATCCTTGCAGTGGGTGCTCGGCACCATGCCTCAAGGCGTGTCCGGCCGGCACCTACTCCGAGGCCGGCAAGAGCGAACTCGCGCGGTGTGCGGACCATCGGCAAGCGGGCGGCTGTTTCGAAGGTTGTGAAGTGCGCCGCGCGTGCCCGATCGGACGTGACCATGCGTTCGCGCCCGAACACGAGCAATTGCGGCAAGCGCAAAAACTGTCGTGGATGCGACGGACCTTCGGTCTCGGCATCTGGCGATGGGTTCCGGCAAGTTTGCGTCGACGGATCTGAACGTGCACGCAGTCGCAGGGACGACGCCTCGCTCGTCCAAGAGGCAACGCTTCGTCTGGTGTCTCTACGACTTCGGCAACTCCGCGTACCCGACCATCATCATGACCGCGGTGTACGCGCTCTACTTCGCGGATGTCGTCGTGCCCGCGGAACAGCGAGCGAGTAGCGACAAGTGGTGGGGCTGGGCGAACGGGATCGGCGCGCTCTTCGTCGTGCTCAGCGCTCCGTTCCTCGGTAGTCTCGCCGATCGAATCCGCGGCAAGCGCCTGCTCTTGATGTTGCACCTCGTCGTCGGTGTCGTCTCGTGCGCAGCACTGGCGCTTGCTGGTCCGGGCGACGTGCGTCTCGCGATGATCCTCATCGTCGTTTCGCTCTACGCATTCGAGGGCGGCAACGTCTTCTACAACGCGTTCTTGCCCGAACTCGTCGAGCCGCACGAAGTCTCGTCGCTCGGCGCTCGAGGTTGGGCCTTCGGCTATGCCGGAGGGCTGTTGTCGCTCGGTGTCGTGATCGCTGCGATCGAACTCGGCTTCGATGCTCGATACTGTGCGGTCATCGCGGCAGCGTGGTGGCTCGCCTTCGGGGTCTGGGCGATCGTGTGGCTACGAGACGACCCTCGCGAAGCATCCCTCGCATCCACGGCCCGTGGACCGGGCATTCGGGCGCGACTGAAGGCGCTGCGAACCGAAGGAAACCTGCTGCGATTCTTGATTGCGCTCTTCTTCTACATGAACGCGCTCAGCACGATCTTCGTGTTTGCTGCCGTGTTCACGCGGACGAGTCTCGGCTTCGAACGGCTCGAAAGCCTCCTGTTGATTCTGCTGCTCAACATCGTGGCGATGCCGGGCTCGCTCGTCTTCGGGCGACTCGCGCAACGGATCGGCACGCTGCGCAGCATCGAGATCTCGCTCGTGCTCTGGATCGTCGTCGTCGTCGCTTCGATCCTCACGGCGTGGCCCGGGCTCTTCGATGCATCGACGTCGAAGGCAGCGTTCTGGGGCGTCGCGTCCCTCGCGGCGCTCTGTATCGGTGCGACGCAGGCCACGAGTCGGAGCTATGTCGGTGAGATCTCGCCGCCGGGCATGAGTGGCGAGTTCTTCGGAATGATGGCAATCGCGGGTCGCGCTTCGGCGATCGTCGGACCGATCGTCTTCGGCGAACTTTCCGATCTCTGCGGTGGCGATCAACGCTTGGCACTCGGTAGTGTCGGCGCTTTCTTCCTCTTGGGACTCGTGCTGCTCATGCGTTGTCGTCCGTCGCGTGCGCGCGAAACCGGAGCACACACAACCTGAACGAACGTCCGTGCGAAAGCGACCCTTGTGGTTCGTCGGAGATGTGCACCTCGGACGCACGACCGCGTCCCTGCCGCGTGCTCTCGCGGATCACGATCTGGATGTGATGGACTTGTCGCCCATCGCGGCATGGAAGAACCTCGTCGAAGCGGTCTTGGCGAGTGACGCCGAGGCTGTCGTCTTCGCGGGGGACGTCGTCGATTCGGACAACGCGCGTTTCGAAGCCTACGGGCCGCTCAGCAGCGCCGTGCAGCGCCTCACGAAAGCGGGGATCCGCGTGCTCGCCGTGGCTGGCAACCACGATGTCGAAGCTCTGCCGCGGCTCGCACGCGAACTCGACGGCTTCGAGCTGATCGGCGCGGACGGTGTGTGGGAAGAGCGTGAACTCGACGCTTGTTCCATCGTCGGGTGGAGCTTTCCGCGTGCACGTGTGCGATCGAATCCAGTCGACGAGTTCGACCCGAGTCTTCTCGCACCCGCTCGCGAGTCGAAGCCGAGATTGGGACTCCTGCACTGTGACCTCGATGCGACCGTCAGCGACCATGCTCCTGTCTCGAGCGCGAGCCTCCTGGCTCAGCCGGTGGATGCGTGGTTGCTCGGCCACGTGCACGCGCCGAGCTTCATCGCGTCGACATCACGGCGCGTTCCGCTCGGGTATCTCGGTTCGCTGTCGCCGCTCCACCGCGGAGAGATCGGAGCGCGCGGTGCCGTTCGGCTCGATCTTGACGGGAGTCGACTCGCTTGGCGCCACGTCGAACTCGCACCGGTGCGTTTCGAGTCGCTCGTCATCGACCTCGATCTACTGTGTACTTCCGAGCCCACGAGAGACCGCGATGCTCACGCCCCGGATGTCACGACCACGATCACGCGTGCCATGCGCGATCGGCTCGCCGCCATCACAGCCTCGGGGGAAGCACCCGAGTTGCGCGCGCTCGTCTTGCGCGTATCCGTGCAAGGTCACGGCGACGAGTTCGCCGACGTTCGAGCCGCGCTCGAAGCGTTGGATGCCGAGGGTGCCTCGGTCGTCCACGAGAATCGTGTGGCGTGTATTTGCGAACTCACGCGCAACGTGCGTGCCGCCTACGACCTCGACGCGTTGGCTCGCGGCACCGACGCCGTCGCGATGCTCGCGCGCGAAGTTCGTGCGCTCGAAAGCGGCATGACTGAGGCCGCCGTCGAACTCGCGGAGTATTCCGATCGCCTGCGCCTCGATTCGCGGTTTCGTTCGCTTCCGCGAAGCGGTACGGCTCGGAGCGCGTCGTCCACGATCGACTCGGAAGAGTCCGAGCGGGTAAGGCTCCTTCGCGTCGGCCACGAGTTGTTGTCGTACATGATTCGCGAACGGCGAGGAACGACATGATTCTGCAGCGCCTGGTCGTACGCCGCATCCAGGGCTTGAACAAGCCGCTCGACCTCGTCTTCGATCGCCACGTCACGATCGTGCACGGCCCGAACGCTTCGGGAAAGTCGACGATCGCACGCGCTGTTCGAGCCCTCGTCTTCGAGGACGGCGACCGATCGGCGGGTCGAGCGCTCGACGCGTGGGCAGAGTTCGAGGACGGGGATGCTCGGATACGCGTCGAACGCGACGGTGGCGCCCCGAGTCGTTGGACGGAGGATGGTAGCAGTCGGACGAGGCCTCATGTGCCGAGTTCGACGTATGCGCCTTGTTACTTCCTACGTGCCATCGACTTGCTCGCACCACGCGAGAACGGCGAGCTCGAGGCCGCTTTGCGCCGGATGCTCCAGGGCGGGCAGGACCTCACGGCAATCGAGCAGAAGTTCTTCGCCGAGCGACCTCGAATCGGGTTGCAAGAAGCGCGCGCAGTCGTGAGCGCTCGGCGAGACCTCCGTCACGAGCGACTCGCGATGCATGCTCTGGCAGAACGCGATGATCGACGCGAAGCACTCGAAGCCCAGCTCACCGAACTCGAGGATGCTGCTGGTCAGAAAGCCGTGATCGAGTTGGCGATCGAGCACGCAACGTTGGCAAACGAGTACGAACGACTCCTTCGACAACGTGCTTCGCTGCCGAAGGGCGCCTTCTGCCTCGACGGCAGTGAGAGCGAGCGCTTGTCGGCAATCGATGCCGATATCGAGGATGCCGAAGCGAAAGTGCGTGATGCTCGTGAGCGACTCGGGCGATTGGCCCGCGAGCAGGATACGTGTGGGCGTGCGTGTCCGATCGACGAGTCACACGCGGCCCGCATCCGCAAATCGCTGGGACGACTCGAGAAGTCGCACGACGAGTTGCTGCGAGCACGTCGCGCGCATCGAATCGAGGCCGACAGACACCAGCGTGTGCTGCACGCGCAAAAAGTCGATGTCGACATACGTGAGCGGCGCAAGTCCGGGTTCGTGCCGGCCGTGAGCGAACCGATGTTCGACGCGATCGAGCGGCAATTCCAGAAAGAGCTCGAGCAGGCCGCACGCGCCAAGGTGTTGGCTGCCGAAGAAGATGCACTCTCGCGTCGCAAGCTGCCGCAAGCGATTCGAGTCTCCAAAGTCGTCTGGCTCGCAGCCATCCTCGGGGTCGTCGTGTCCGCTTGTGGCGCCGGTCTCGTTGCTCGGGGTATGCAACTTGCATGGTCGATCGTGGCCGCGGGTGGCATCGCGGTGTGGCTCGCGATCTCATGGCGGCGCGAACCTCGACGCGCGCTCCGCCTCGAGTTCGAATCGCGACTCGAGCACGATCGGGAACGCCTCGAAGCGCGCCGTGATCGGCTCGATGTCCTTCGTGATCAACTTCGGGAGAAGCGCACGAAGCTCGAGGAGAGACTCGGGTTCGCGCTGCCGCGAGGTGCGGCTGCGAGCCTCGAACTCGCTCGATCCCGCGATCGACTCCACGCCTCGTCCGAACGGGTTGCTGCGTGTCGCCATGCTTCGAAAGTCGCGCGTGCGTCGTTCGACGAAGTGTTCGATGCGTTTGCGGCTCTAGTTGGCGAGGTCGGTCTCGAAGTCACGGGCGATGTCGATGCCGACTCGGACCGCGTGCTCGAGGAGTTGAACGCTTCACAACGACTCGGCAACGTGCTTCGTGAGCGCGAGCGGGCTGTCGCGGACGAGAGCGCGGCGCTCACTCGGAAGCGACAGCTCGAGGATCGCTCGGCCGCCCTTCTGCGCGCGCGCGGGTTCCATCCCGGTTCTGCAGGGCGAGAACTGCTCGAAGCCGCGGCCGCTCGCCTCGACGAAGCCCGCGACCTCGCACTTCGCGTGGACCGACTGCGAGCACGTCAAGCCGAATTGCGCGAGCACTTGCGCGACGCGCAGATCGCCGGTCAACCGTTGTTGGAGCTCGATGTCGATGGGGCTCGTGCGCTTCTCACGGTCGCCGAAGAACGAGTTCGCGAACGTGATCACGTACTCGCACGACTCGCGGAGCTCCGGCACGAAGTCGCGACGGCAAAGAAAGGAACGCGCTTCGCGGTGGCGCGGAGCCGTTTCGACGAAGCTCAGGAAGCGCTGGCCAACGTGCTCTCGAAACAACTCGACGCCGCGGCCGGCCGCATCCTGCTCGCGCGTGTCCGGCATCGGCTCGAAACGGACGTCGACAGCGACGAGCGTCCTCCCATCATCGTGCACGCGTCGAGGCTCTTCGCCTACTTCACGCACGAGCGATACGAACTGCTCGTCCGTGAAGATTCCGGGTCACTGCGGATTCTCGCTCGTGACGTCGAAGCCGGTGAAGAGCGCGACCTCGACCGATTGAGTGACGGGACGCGGTCTCAGTTGTTGCTCGCGTGGCATCTCGCGATCGCGTTCGTGACCGAGCGCTCTGGCAAGTTCACGATCTTCCTCGACGAGGTGTTCGCGCACAGCGACGACGAGCGCTTCGACGCCATCGCCGAGAACGTGCTGCGCCTAGCGGTTCGCGAGGGGCGTCAGTTTGTCGTCATGACTGCCGACACTGCGGACATCGCGCGCCTCGAACGGACCGCGCGTCGCCTGCGAGATGCAGGTGAGGACGTGCGCGACCCCGTGATCGCGGATCTCGGCGCACTCGACGAGCAGCGCTCGATGGAGCCCGTGATCTTCCCGGCCATGCCCGCGCGCCCTTCGTTCGAGGGTGCATCCGACTGGAGTGCTTCGGAGTGGGCGGAACGCATCCGACCTTCCCCCGTCGATCCGTGGCTGGATCCGGGCAGTCTGCACTTGTTCCATCTCCTCCCGTGTGTCGACCGTGAACACGCCGAGCTTCTCGTCAAGCTGATGCGCGCTCGACTGACGACGATCGCGTCGTGGGAAGCCTTACGCCGCCGCGGGTCCCCATCCTGGCTCGACGACGGCGAGCGCGGTGCTGTCGACTTCGCCGTGCGTGTCGCGAGGTCGTGGATTCGGGCGTGGCGGATCGGTCGTGGCCGCGTGCTACTCGACGAAGACGTAACGGAGCTCGAAGCGTTGCCAACGCGCCTTGCAGACATCGCGACGACGCTGGTACGAGAACTCGATGGCGATGCCTCGCGATTCGTCAGTGCCACGCGAGATGGCGCGCTTCCGCGCCTTCAGAAGAAACGCATCGCCGCACTGCACGACGAACTCGTTCGCAAGGAGTTTCTCGACACGCGCCCCCTGCTCGATGCGGCTGCACGGCGCGCGCGTGTGCTGATCGAGACGGATGATGGTGATGTGGGGGATGCCGAGTACGCGGCAGTGATCGTCGATCGACTCGAGGCTGCCGTCACGCAAGGACGAGCTGCAGGGCAGCGCGCTCACGGCGCCACGTAGGGTCTCAGTCCGCGACAGCTGCTTGCGCCGCCGCGAGCCTCGCGCCGAGGATGCGGTAGGGTGAGCAGCTCACGTAGTCGAGACCGAGCGCGTGGCAGAAGGCGATGCTGCGCGCTTCGCCGCCGGTTTCGCCACAGATGCCGACTTTGAGCTTCGGCTTCGTCTTGCGACCTTGCTCCGTCGCGTGTCGCATCAAGAACCCGACGCCCGCCTCGTCGATGACCTCGAACGGGTCGAGTTCGAGGATGCCGTCTTCGAAGTAGCGGTGGAAGAAGCTACCCGCGTCGTCGCGCGAGAAGCCCCACGTCATCTGCGTCAGGTCGTTGGTCCCGAAGGAGAAGAAATCCGCGTGTTCGGCGACGCGTTCTGCCGTGATCGCCGCGCGCGGGATCTCGATCATCGTTCCGATGTGGTAGTCGACGCGGGTGTCGTTCTTCGCGAAGACGGCTTCGGCAACGACGACGAGACGCTCGCGGATCTGCTCGAGTTCTCGGGCTTCTGCCACGAGCGGAATCATGATCTCCGGGAACACGTGGCGACCTTCGTTCTGGATGCGGCAAGCCGCATCGAGGATCGCGCGCGCCTGCATCTCGTAGATCTCGGGATAGCTGATGCCGAGGCGACAGCCGCGATGGCCGAGCATCGGATTGGCTTCGTGCAGTGCACCGAGACGCGCGCGCAGGTGTTCGACCGAGATGCCGAGTGTGGTTGCGAGTTCTCGTTGGCCTTCGTCGTCGTGCGGCAAGAACTCGTGCAACGGTGGGTCCAACAACCGGATGTTGCACGGCAAACCATCCATGACCCGGAAGATCTCTTCGAAGTCGCCGCGCTGGAGCGGTTCTAGGGACTCGAGTGCGGTGCGGCGTTCTTCGCCGGTCTGCGCGACGATCATGCGACGCATCGCGAGGATGCGCGATGCGCCGAAGAACATATGCTCGGTACGGCACAGGCCGATTCCTTCGGCCCCGAACTCGCGAGCCTTTCGGCAATCCTTCGGCGTGTCGGCGTTGACGCGCACTCGAAGTCGTCGCGCTTCGTCGACCCACCCCATGAAGCGCTCGAAGTCCGGAGGGAAGCGCGCCTCGACCGTCGGGACGAGGCCGGCATAGATCTGCCCGTTCGTGCCGTCGAGCGAGATCGAGTCACCCTCTGCAAATTCGTGATCGCCGATGCGGAGCGTGCCTGCGTCTTCGTCGATGACCAATGAACCACAACCGGACACGCAGACTTTGCCCATCTGTCGCGCGACGACCGCCGCGTGCGAGGTCTTGCCACCGTGCGCCGTCAAGAAGCCGAGACTGCACGCCATGCCTTCGAGATCTTCCGGTGAGGTCTCCATGCGGACGAGGACGACGGTGTCGCCCGCTGCCGCGTATTGCTTGGCGCGATCCGGCGACAGCGCGATGCGCCCGGCGGCCGAACCCGGCGATGCTGCAATGCCGTCGCCGATCGTCTCCTTCTCGGCGTTCGGATCGAACTGGGGATGCATGAGTTGTTCGAGCTGGCTCGCTTCGACCCTTCGAACCGCCTCGCGCTCGGTGACGATACCTTCGTCGACGAGTGCAACCGCGATCCGCAGGGATGCGGTCGCCGTGCGTTTTCCGTTGCGTGTCTGCAGCAGATAGAGCTTGCCGCGTTCGATCGTGAACTCGATGTCCTGCACGTCACGATAGTGGCGCTCGAGCCGGTCCATCACGTCCCGGAGTTCGGCCGCGACGCTCGGCATGACCGAGTCGAGTTCGGCCAGCGGGCGCGGAGTGCGGACACCTGCGACGACGTCCTCGCCTTGTGCGTTGATCAAGAACTCGCCGTAGGGAGTCTTGTCGCCGGTCGATGGGTCGCGAGTGAACGCGACGCCGGTTCCCGAGTCCTCGCCGAGGTTCCCGAAAACCATTGCCTGCACGTTGACGGCGGTTCCGAGCAAGCCATCGATGCGGTGGATGCGTCGGTAGATGCGTGCGCGTTCGTTGTTCCACGATGCGAGCACTGCGAGGATTGCACCGCGAAGCTGTTCGCGAGCGTCCATCGGAAACGGCTTACCCGTCTCCTCGAGGACGATACTCTCGAACTGGGTGCGCAGCAGGATCAAGTCCTCGGCCGAGAGATCGGCGTCGCGATGCACGCCACGTTCTTGCATCTTGCTCTTGAGCAAGCGTTCGAAACGTGCGCTGTCGACTCCGAGAACGACGTTGGCGTACATCTGCACGAAGCGTCGAAACGCATCGTGTGCGAAGCGCGCGTCACCGCTCTCGTCGGCGAGACCGCGGACCGACTCTTCGTCGAGTCCGAGGTTGAGGATGGTGTCCATCATCCCCGGCATGGATCGCGCTGCGCCGGAGCGCACCGACACGAGCAAAGGCCGTCCCGGGTCTGCGAACTTGCGACCGGTCGCGTCTTCGATACGGGTCAGAGCGGTTTCGATGCGGGGCCACAACTCGTCGAGAACGGCCTCAGCGCGGGTCGCTCCGTACTTCTGCAGGTTCTCGCTGTAGTTCGCACACACCGTCGTCGCGATCGTGAATCCGGGTGGCACCGGGATTCCGAGGCGGGTCATCTCCGCGAGATTCTTGCCCTTGCCACCGAGGAGCTCGGTGCCGCCGTCGGCAACGTCGGTGTTGCCAGCGGCGAACGAGTAGACGAGGGGGGACGAGGTGTTCATGTCGAATCGTATCGCGTCTGATGAAGAGCGGGGGTCACTCGTCGGTGCGGGCGAGCCGCAGGACTTTCCAGGTCCAACCGATTTCGAGATAGCGGAAGGTCTCGTCGGACAAGCCGACGAGTTCGGGCGAACGGATGCGTGCGTCGATCAGTCCTTTGATCTCGTCGATGACGCAGCCATCGAGTCTGTCGGTGTAGCTCCCGATGACGCGGGTTTCGCCCGAGTCCGGATCCGCTGCGCCGACGTCCCAGTACGCGTAGCGCCCGACTTCGACGTCGAAGCCATAGCCGTGGGACGACAGTCGAAATCGCTCGCGCCCAGAAACGGCGTTCCCTTGCGCGTCGAGGACCGGTCCGCGTTCCACGATCTCGGCGTCTCCAGCGAGATGGAGCCCGGGGACGCGGTCGGACAGGCGTTCCCACGCGATCGCGAATCCGACGCCATCGATGCCGTACGCGCGCTTGAAGTCCTCGGACATCGCTTCGTAGATGACTTTGGTGTCGCTCGCGCGAATTGCCGTGAGCAGCGTGTGAATCGTCGCGTCGGGACTATTCCAAGTGATATCCGTGATGGGAATCCCCGTTCCACAGCCGAAGAGACCGAAGATCGTGCAGCAACTCTGCAATGGCAGGAGTAGCGGCAGGGCGAGCACGGCGAGCTTCGTTCGGCGGCGGACCATCGGTGCCATGTGTGTTCGTGTTTCCTCGTGTTTTCTCGCGCGCCGACGATGGCGGTTAGACTTCTAGCAGTGCGTTGAAAAAGTCGGGCACGCGCCGAGTGCGTGTTTTCGTTGTCTCGGTGGCTACCGAAAATGCAGGCGAATCGGCGATTCGCTGAGGCTTTCGGTAGCTGCCGAGGCGGTGAAGGCGCGTGCTCGGTGCATGTCTGAGTTTTGCAACACGCTGCTATGTTCGAGAGGATCAGGTCGTGTCGCAAGAACGACCTCGTTGAGGTGGAGATGAACGACTCGTCGAGACAGGCAGGTGCCAAAGGCTCCGATGGCAGGGGGAAGTTCCGTGGAGTCGCCCTTTACGTGCTCCCGCTCGGGTTCGTGCTGGCCTCGTGTGGGCAGGATAGTGGTCGCGATGCCGCAGGTGGCCGGAAGCAGACCGGCAAGGCGGCCGCGGGAGTCGAGAAGCCCCAAGATCCATCGAACCGGCTGATTCCCCCGGGAGAGTCGCGGATTCGGACGATCGTCGGAGAAGTCCTCGAGGATCGAAACGACGAGGTCGGCGAGTGGGCGCGCAAGCGGGCCAATCAGAGTGCAGAGAAGCGCCGAACGCAGCGCTGGCTCCAGCCGATCGACGTCGATTTCGGCAAACAGCGGGTTGGCACCAAGCTCGAGGCCGAGCTCGTGCTCATGAACCCGACGAACGAGCCGCAGAAGGTCACGAGCTTCTCCAAGTCGTGCAAGTGCCAGGAAGCCGTGCTCGTTCTCGGGGACCGCCGCATCGACCTGACGAAGGGTTTGGAGGAGCCGCTCGAACTCGCGCCGGGGCAGAAGGCCAAGGTGTACGCGACGGTCGAGGTGCCGGACATGCAGACGCGGCAGACCGTCAACCTGCAGTTCCTCACCTCGGATCCCGACCAGCCGCTGCTCGACGCGCAGCTCCATGTCGATGCAGTGCGCGACTTGCACGTCTTCGTCGGCGAGAAGCAGACGGACCTGATCGACTTCGGAATCCTCTCGAAGGATTCGGTGCGCGACTTCGAGTTCCGTGTGGTCAGTCGGGACGGCAAGCCGTTCACGGTGCAGGAATACGAGGCGCCGCTGCCCGCCGGCGTGCGCGTCGAGTTCTCGAAATCGAAGGACGACGGCTCGGAGTGGGTCGTGCGCGGCAAGCTCGGGCCCGACCTGCCCGAGAATCGCCACGGCGGCACGGTGCATTTCGTGACCGATCGCGGGAAGTTCGAGATCAGCGTCTACGCGACAGTCCAGCCGCCGATCAAGGTGTCGCCGTCCGAGATGGTCATCCTCGGCGTCGTCCCGCAGGGGCGCGGCGCGACCAAGGACGTACGCTTCGACGTGATCGATGCGAACGACAGCTTCAAGGTCGCCAAGGTCGCGTGGTTCGATATTCCCGGTGGGCTGCTTCCGGATGGAGTCTCGTTCGGTGCGGACATCGACAACGCCGAGGATGGCAAGTCGGCGACCGTCCACGTGCGCGTGCCACCGGGTCTCGGTCGCGGGCGTTTCCAAATCGGGATGCTCGTGAGTTTCGAAGGCGATCGCTTCGAGCCGCGCAAGGTGCGCTTCATCGGGCACGTGCGGTAGCGCTGCGCCGTCAGGTTCCGAGCTTGGCGAGTGACGTCGTTGTGCTGGACGCTCATCGCCGCGCTCCCGCTTGCGTACCGTCCCCGCCCCCGCGCTTCTCGGAGCTCGAGCCGAGGGGGACAGCGACGAGTTCGCTGGCGGTGCTTCCGCTCGCGGTCTCTGGTAGAACTGCGTTGTGACCGACGAACAACTCGCAGAGCGGCTCCTCGCCGCGGGCATCCTCGACGCGGGCAGCCTCGAACAGGTGCGGTCCTATGCCAAATCCAGGCGCACGCACCTCTGTGCAGCGGCAGCACAACTCGGAATCGCTCCCGAAGCGGACCTGTGGCGGGTGTGGGCGCAATGCGTCGGGATGCCGTTCGTCGACCCCGGCGACCGCACGATCGGCGACGACATCGTCGGCCGTGTTCCGAAGGCGATCGCGATCGAACACCGCGTGTTGCCGGTCGTCGTCAAGAACGACGTGCTCTACGTCGCGCTCGACGATCCTGGGCGCAGCTACGTGCTCGATGACCTGATGTTCGTCGCCGGTGGCGAAGTCAAGCTCGCGCTCGCGCCCCCGACCAACTTCGCACGTGCGCACGAACGCGCGTTCGGCGAGAAGAAGGTCGATGGCGCCCGTGGCCAGAGTGCGAAGGCGCTCGGCGAGGAGGACGCCGACGCACCGATCATCCGGCTCGTGCACAAGACCATCGAAGAAGCGCTCGTCGCGCGCGCGAGCGACATCCACGTCGAGCCGTTCGAGAGCTCGGTTCGTGTGCGCTATCGCGTCGACGGCGTGCTCCGCAGCGTGGCGGCGCACCCGAAGAACCTCCAAGGCCCGCTCATCTCTCGCCTCAAGATCATGGCGAGTCTCGATATCGCCGAGAAGCGCAAGCCGCAGGACGGGCGCATCCAGTTTCGTGCCGGCGGGCGTGACATCGACATCCGCACCGCCGTCCTCCCGGGCAACCACGGCGAGACGATCGTCATGCGTTTGCTCGACAAGGAAGCAGGACTCAAGTCGCTCACCGCGCTCGGGTTCGCCGGCGACGAGTACGACCACTTCCAGCGCTTGATCCAACGCCCGAACGGCATCTTCCTCGTGACCGGCCCGACCGGTTCTGGAAAGACGACGACGCTCTATGCGGCGCTGCGCGAACTCAATCGCCCCGACGTCAAAATCATCACGGCCGAGGATCCCGTCGAATACAACCTGCCCGGGATCAACCAGTGCCAGGTGCGCAGCCAGATCGGCCTGACGTTCGCGAGGATCTTGCGTGCGATGTTGCGCCAGGCGCCCAACGTCATCCTCGTCGGTGAAATCCGCGACCCCGAAACCGCCGAGATCGCGATCCAGGCCGCGTTGACCGGACACCTCGTCTTCTCGACGCTGCACACCAACGATGCACCATCCGCGCTCGCGCGCCTCGTCGACATGGGGGTCAAGCCGTTCCTCGTCGCGGCGAGTATCCAGGCCGTGCTCGCACAACGCCTGATCCGCGTGCTCTGCCCGAGTTGCAAGCGACCGCACGACGCCGCCGAGAGCGAGCTTCGGCAGATCGGGCTGTCTCCCGACGATGCTGCCGGCTCCACGGTCTTCGGACCCGGAGGGTGCGAAGCGTGCGGACACTCCGGCTATCTCGGGCGCAAGGGCATTTTCGAACTCATGCAGCTCGACGACGAGATGCGCGAGATGACGTTTCGGCGCGAGCCGACGATGCGGATTCGTAGCTATGCGGAGAGTTCGGGCGCGATGCGCTCGCTTCGCAGCGATGGTGCACGCAAGGTCCTCGACGGCACGACGTCGATCGAAGAAGTCCTTCGCGTCGTGGCAGCAGAATAGACATGTACGACATCTTCGAACTCATGAATCTCGCGGTCCAGCGAGGCGCCTCCGACCTGCATCTGTCCGTCGGGCGCAAGCCGACATTTCGAGTGCATGGCCGTCTCGTCGAGATCGGAGACGGTGGTCCACTGACCGACGACGATACGGAGAAGCTCGTCCGCCAGTTCACACCGGCGAACCATCTCGAGGAACTCCTCCAGAGCGGCACGACCGATTTCGGCTACGCGCACGAGGATCTCGCGCGGTTCCGAGTCTCCGCGTTGCGTCAGCGTGGATCATTCGGCCTCGTCATGCGTTTGATCCCGAATCGCTTGATGTCGCTCGAGGAGATCGGATTGCCCGAGGGCGTGCTCGACCTGCTCGAACGCCCGCGAGGGCTCGTGCTCGTCACGGGTCCTACCGGTTCGGGCAAGACGACGACTCTCGCGTGCATGATCGACCGGATCAACGAATCGCGGGACGTGCACATCGTGACGATCGAGGATCCGATCGAGTTCTACCATCCGCACAAGCAGTCCCAGATCACGCAGCGCGAAGTCGGTGGTGACGTGCCGACATTCGCCGAGGCGATGCGACGCGTCCTGCGCCAGGACCCCGACGTCATCCTTCTCGGAGAAATGCGCGATCTCGAGACGACGAGCGCCGCGATCACCGCTGCCGAGACCGGGCACCTCGTCTTCGGCACGTTGCACACGACGGGTGCGGCGCGAACCGTCGACCGCATCATCGACCAGTATCCGACCAATCAGCAGGAGCAGATCCGCGCGCAGCTCGCCGTCTCGCTCGTCGCGGTCATTTCCCAAGTGCTGCTGCCGCGTGCCGACGGGAAGGGGCGTGTCGCCGCCTTCGAGGTGATGCTCGTCAACTCGGCGATCGAGAATCACATTCGTAAGGGCGAGACGTTCAAGATCACGTCGGCCATCCAGACGAGCAAGCGGCAGGGCATGGTCTTGCTCGATGACTACCTGCGAGAACTCGTCGATCGCGGAAAGATCACGCCCAAGACGGCGATCGATGCGGCGCAAGAGCCGCGCGAGATGGAAGAGCGATTGCTCGGAGGATCGGTCTAGTGGCAGCGCGCATGTTGCTCGGACAGTGCCTGAAGGAGCTCGGGTTCTGTCACGAGGGCATGATCCAAGAAGCACTCGCGACCCAGCAGGAGTCGGGCAAGCGCATCGGCGAGACGCTTCTCGCGCTCGGGCACATCGACGGCGAGCAACTCGCTCAGGGTCTCGCGAAGCAAGCGGGACTGGGTTTCGTGGCTTCGACGGATCTGAAGCCGACGTCCGAAGCGCTGGCCAAGATCGATTCGGCGAGTGCGCGTGTTTACGCGGTTCTGCCGCTGCGTGTCGAGGGCGGCGTGTTGTTCGCGGCGCTGTCCGATCCGCTCAATGCAGGGATGATCGAGGACCTGAGCGTCACGACGGGACTCGAGTTCGATCTCGCGGTTGCCGAAGCCGGTGCGTTGGCGGAAGCGATCGAATCGAGCTATGCGAACGACAGCGCGGCCGGACGCGATGCGCTCGACGACGCGGTTTCGGAGTTCACGGCTGTCGGGTCGAAGGGGATAGATCTCGAGGACAAGGCCGCGATGGCGAGTGCCGCCCCGGTCGTCAAGCTCCTCAACTTCATCCTGTACCAGGCCGTTCGCGACAAGGCATCGGACATCCACCTCGAGCCGTTCGAGGACGACTTCAAGATCCGCTATCGCGTCGACGGTGTGCTGTACGAGCTCAAGGCTCCGCCGCCACACCTCGCCGTCGCGCTGATCTCGCGTGTCAAGGTCATGGCCGAGCTCGACATCGCCGAGACACGAATCCCGCAGGACGGGCGCATCGAGCTCTCCGTCGGAGGGCGACCGATCGACCTGCGTATCTCGACGTTGCCGACGATGTTCGGTGAGTCGTGCGTCATGCGTGTGCTCGATCGAAGCGTGGTGTCTCTCGATCTCGACAACATCGGACTGCGCCAGGACGAGCATGCGGTGTTCGAACGATTGCTCGGATTGCCGCACGGGATCGCACTCGTGACCGGGCCGACGGGTTCGGGCAAGACAACGACGCTGTACGCAATGCTCAACGCTGCGAACCAGGACGACGTCAAGATCATCACGACAGAGGATCCGGTCGAATACGATCTCGAGGGAATCGTGCAGATCCCGGTCAACGACGAGATCGGCGTGACCTACGCACGCGTGCTCCGCACGATCCTGCGTCAGGATCCGGATAAAATTCTCGTCGGCGAAATCCGAGACGAGGAGACGGCACGCGTCGCGATCGAGGCGAGCCTCACGGGGCACGTCGTGTTCTCGACGCTCCACACCAACGACGCTCCATCGGCGATCACCCGAATGCTCGACATCGGCGTCGAGCCCTACCTGTTGACGGCAACGCTCGAAGTGATCGTCGCGCAACGGCTCGTTCGCAAGGTCTGTGTCGACTGCAAGGCGCAATACGTGCCCGACGACAAGGTCGTCCTCGAACTCGGCATCGATCGTGATGCGATCGCGGGCAAGTCGTTCTTCTACGGCAAGGGTTGTGATTCATGCAATCACACGGGTTTCCGCGGACGTGTGGCGATCTTCGAGATCATGCAGGTCACCGAGGACATCAAGCATCTCGTGCTCGATGGAGCGCCCACAGCGGCACTTCGGCGTCAAGCACGAGCGGACGGCATGCGATCGCTTCGAGAATCCGGCTTACTCGCGATCTATGACGGTTGGACGAGTGTCGAAGAAGTCCTGCGGGAGACGATGTGAGACGATATTGGTGAGTCGTCGACCCGCGAATCATGCGCATCTGTCCCGTCTGTGAAGGACTGACCTCCTCCGAACAAGATCGATGTGGCACGTGCAACGTGCCGCTCGTTCGCACGACCGAGGTCGCGTGGATCCAGCGGGATGGTGACGAGTTCGGACGCAGTCCGTGGGTCGGCGTCGTTCTCGGAGGCAAGTACCGTGTCACCGGGGTTCTCGGCAAGGGCGGTATGGGCACGGTCTTCCGCGCCGTGCACGAACTCTCGCTCCTCTCGGTTGCCGTCAAAGTCCTGCATCCGAGCTTTGCTCGCCATGCGAGTTTCAAGTCGACTCTGATCGCCGAGGCTCGCAAGGCGTCGTTGCTTCGAGACGAGCACACGGCGCGCGTGCTCGACGTCGGCGAGACGCCAGAAGGGTCGATCTTCATCGCGATGGAACTCGCGCTCGGCGAGACGCTGGATCGCGTGCTCGAGCGCGAGCGACGTCTGCCGCACTGGGTCGTTTCGGAATTGCTGCTCCAAATCCTCGCCGGTCTCGAGGAAGCGGCGGACCGCGGATTGGTTCATCGTGACCTGTCTCCGCGCAACATCATGATCGAGGCTCGCGAGGACGGATTTCGAGCGAAGATCCTCGACTTCGGAATCGCGACCCTGCGCGACGACACTTCGAAAGAGCATGCGGGGCGTTGGGTCCACCCTCCGTACACGGCGCCCGAGATCTTGAAGGGCGAAGCGCACGATGCGCGAGCCGACCTGTTCTCGCTCGGCGTCATCGCCGTCGAATGCCTGATGGGGACGCCGCCGTTCACCGAACGGCGTGCCAATGCGCTCGACGATCGAATTCGAGCCGTGATCGAAGATCGCGCGCGCCTTCCTGGCGTCAAGGACGCGCCGCGAAAGTTGACGAGTCTCTTGGCTCGTCTCTTGGCGAAGGAGCCTGAAAATCGGCCGGCTTCACCTCGTGCCGTGATCGAAGTCGTCGAGGATATCCGGCGACCCACGAGCGTCGGCTTTCAAGCCGCAGCGGTTCTGTCGATGATCCTCGGGTCGACGGCACTGCTCACGAGCCTCGCGACGAGAAGTACGAGCGAGCCGTTCTTGCAGGCGAACTCGGCCAGTTCGATCGTGCTCGAGCCACGCCGTTCTCCTGGTGTGCAACCGCAGTTCTTGCCGATCGAGCGCATCGAGCGAGTTTCGTTCCTCGCTCGGGGACTCGGGCCACGAGATGTGGTCGTGCGCGGCTACGACGGGACCGAGAGTATTTTCGAGTACGAACTCGGAGGCACGCTGACGGGAGGACGACTCGAACTCGACGCATCCAAGGACTCCTCGTGGCGAGCCGTGCTCGATTCGTGCTCGCGCCACGGACGTCCGGTATCCATCGATTTCCAGGAGCGCAAGACGCAGAGGCTCGTTGCGCACGCGCTCGTGTTCGTCGACACGCGTGCGCCGGCGTTCGATGTCACGGATCCGCCGAGCAGACTCATGCTCACATCGAGGTTGCGGTTTCGAGTCGACGAAGACTCCCCGCTGTTGTCTTTGCGCTTCGAGTTGCGCCGTGAAGACGTGGTACTAGCAACACACGACGCCGGTGTGGTCGAGGGCCAGCGCGACTTCGATCTGCCGATCGCGAAGCTGTTCGTCGATCGCGCGAAGGAAGGTGTGAGTCTCGATGAGTTCAGTCCGGCGATTCTCGCGTGTACGGCGATCGATGCTGCAGGGAGGCGAACGACCTGGGAGCACGAACTCGCGCGCGTCGATCTTTCGATCCCCGAAATCGTCGGTCTTCACGGTAGTGGGTCTCCGATCGACAGTGACGGCGGTCAGCCGGCGACGATCGCGGTCGATGCCGGAGTCGCACGAATCGTTGTCGACTTGTCGGGCGAGGAGCGCTCCCCGTCGCGACTGTACGTGCGAACGCGTCGCGAACTCGATCGCACCGGTGAGTCGGAGCGCGTGCTCGATGCATCGAAGTTCAATGTGAGTGGGGCTCGCCTCACGTTCCTCCAAGACGCGATCGATCCCGATGCCGGGTCACTCGAGTTCACGATCGTGCTCGAGGATGCGAGCGGAAATCAGAGCCGACCGAAAACGCGGTCGCTCGTTCCCGAGGGTGTGCAGCTCGATGCAGCCTTCGCGATCGTGACCGAGGACGGCGAGCGGGACCTCGTGGATCGTGTCGCTCGTCTCGCGCGGACTCCGTGGTCCGTTCGCGTTTCAGCGGGCCACTCCCTGACGCTCACGTATCGCTGTCGGTCGCAGTGGCTTCCGATGCCACAGACCGATATCGATCCCGAAATCTCGGTCCATGGTCGTGAGCCGGGACGGTGCACGATCTCGATCCCTGCGCTCGAGACGGGTCAGAGACTGGGTTTGCTCGTGCACCACGTCCGCGCGGATGCGAGCACGGTCGAGCCGCTGCGCACGACGACCTCCCTCTCCATCGAGGTGCTGCCTCCCTTGCCGAGGGTCGAAGTGCCCGAATCCCTGACGAGCGGCCGGGCCTTCTCGAGTGAACTCGTCGACGCGAAGCTCCTGACGACTCTCGACGACCGGATGCGCATCGCCGCGCGGCTCGTGCCGTCGCCGATCGCAGCTCTCGGACTGCGTGTTCGATACTGGCACGAGCGTGATGGCCGTTGGTTCGCCGGTGACTGGGCGGTTGTCACGAGCGCCGAAGAGTTTGCGCGCGAGTCCGCACCGATGTTTCCGGGGCGCAATCGGATCGCTCTCGAGGTCCAGGACGTGATCGGCCGGAGCGCTCCCGACGCTGGCCCGACCATCGATGTCGGTACGGCTCGTGCCGTGCTCGTCGCCGACTTCTGGCATGCGGCCACGAGCGACTCGGCCTCGCCCGCCACGACCTCGGCAGTTTCGGTCGAGTTCGGGCGACCGGTGCCGGTCGTCGTCGCGGACGCCGCGCCGCTACCGCAGGATGCGCAGACGACTTTGCTGCACGGGCAGCGCAGCTTTGCAGGCCGTATCTCGATCACGCAGGATCAGCGCCGAGAGCATCGGTTCGATCTACCGTTCGATTTCGTATCGGCGGTGTGCGGTTGGACCTCGATCGCGCGCGAGTCCTTCGCCGTGCAGGGCGCCGCAACCGAAGAGTTCATCCTGCGAACGCGTGCCGGAGAGCGTCGATGCCGTGTGCGCTTCGAACCGACGCGTAGTCTCCTGCGTGGTGTTCGTCTCGCCTCGCTCGGCGTGAACGACCCGGAACTTCGCGACCTGCACCTGTCCCCCTGTCTCGCGCCGACGAGCGGATTGGCGATCGAACTCGGACCGCCGAGCGGTGTTGCGGTGCGCGGTAGCGTCAGTCTCGATCCTCCCGTCATCGTGCGGGGACTCAAGGACGTGTTCGTCGGATCGCACGAGATCACGAGGCGGGCTTGGCTGGCGTTCATGCGTGATGCCCTGCAGCGTCGTGGCAGGTTGGGATTCGACGAGAAGGCCATCGCCCACATCGAGGATCCGCTGTCGGATCACCGACTCACGGACGCCGGTCTGCGGCCGGACACGTCGCGATTCGGGAACGTGTCGTTCGAAGAGTGCGCGAAGCGCGGACCCGACAGACCGGTAACGGGGATCGACTACTACCAGGCCAGTGCGTTCTGTCGGTGGCTCGGACTCGCGACGTTCGGGGATCCTGATTTCTTCCGACTACCGTTCGGCGCCGAGCTGGAATGGGCTGCACTCGGAGATCGGATCGAACGAGGGGACCTGCAGAGCATCCGCAGCGCGACCACGACAACCGCCGCTGCGTGGGCGCGTGGCTTCGACGCATATCGAGAGCGGGCGCGGCTCACGGGCGCACGCGAGGACGTCATGGATCCTGCTCGTTGGCCGCGTGATGTCGACGAGAACCGAATGTTCGGCGACGTCGTGCGGGCGTGGGACGGCAGCGAAATCGTCGGTCTCGAGTTCGGCGTGCGCGAGTGGATCGAGGACGTGCCGACGATCGGTTCGGGCCCGAGTTATCGGTTGCTCGTCGAGATCCACGAGCGGCATGTCGAATATGCTGCGAGGCGGCGCTTCGATCGCACACTCAAACCGCCTCGGATCCTCGCGATGGAGTCGGGACAACTTCGCGGCATGACCTGGGGAGAACCCAGGCTGCACGGACACGACCCCATGACCGATCTTCAAGACGTACGTGGCAAGGGAAGTGCTGCCGGGATCCTCGGCGTGAAGCGAATCTGCTTCGTGCGCCGTGACGGCGTCGGTCTCGACGAGAAAGTCGCACCCCTGATGACCGTCGCAGGCTTTCGGATCGTTGGCGGAGAAGCCTTCGTTCGATTCGTCAGGAGTCGGTCGTGAACTCGCGATCCATGCGATGCGCAGTCCTGCTGGTCATGACTTTCGTGGTGACATCGTGCACCAATACGTCGGCACGTGATGCGAATCGCCTCGCGCAGCTGCCACCTCTGCCGTTTCGTCTTGCCGTGGTCGGTGGGGCGTTCCTGCCCCCGGACGAGCGAGATCAGACGCCGGACTCGGCTTCGGACATCGAGTCCGTTGCACGACTCTCGATTCGCACGTTCGGGCCCGAGGTCGCAGAGCCGATTCCGTTCGACAGGGTCGTCGAAATGTTGGTGCGCGGCCGAGCCGCGACGCGAGTCGTTCGACTGTCCGATCGCACGGACGAAGAGCGTCAGCGCCTCGCGTTGGGCGACGCTGCGGCCCTCGAACTTGCACGGAGGGCGTCTGCCGAAGCCGAAGCGGACCTGATGTTGGTCATCGAAGGTTTGCGAGATGGTCCGGTCCAGTCTTTGGGAGTGACGGGTCAGTGGCCGATCACCACCGTCGCATGGCTCCTCGCCGGCATCGGGCTGTTCGTGCCCGACCATCGCTTCGAGTCGAAGGCGAAGCTGCGTGCGAGCCTCGTCGACGTCGCGACCGGGCGTGCCTTGTCCGCGCGCTTGATCGTCGTGCCGGGAACTCTCGATCTGTCCCTCGTCGACCGAAGCGACTTCGTCGGCATCCTGACATCGATCCTCGTCCCGCCTTCTCTCGTGGGCAACGATGTCGAAAAGGTCGTTCGTGCCGTCCGCGACGACGGTGCCGATCGCATCGTGCTCGGCCTGCTCGCGAAGCTCAAGGACCCCGAGCTCCTCGATGCGCTGCGGACGGACGCTCCCATGACCGTCGAGGCACGGCTCGACGAATCGTTCGTCGAGGTGGCCGTGCGCGGTGAGCAGGAGATCCAAGACGTCTTCGTCCGGACGTACGATTCCGTCGGTTTGCCGCGCGACGAAGATGTCGAAGCACTTCGACGCTTCCGACAGTCGCTTCTCGAGAGTGGCGAGCGCGGCGAGCACGATGTGCGCTATCGAGCGCGATTCAGGCTTCGTGGTGGCGATGACGAAGTGCGAATCGTCGTTCAGGACCTGGCAGGACAGCGAGCGTCGACGTCGCTGCGGACGCGGAACTGACATGAAGGTCCGTTCCGACGTTCTGCTCGCCTTCGCGTCGGATCGCGGTGTGCGGCGTATCGAGAACCAGGACGATGTACTCATTTACGAGCCTTCCGACGACGAAGTCTTTCTGGCGCGTGGGCGCTTGCTCGCTCTCGCGGACGGCATGGGGGGCACGGTCGCGGGAGCCGAAGCGAGCCGCGTGGCGTTGCGCTCCTTGCTCGCGAGTTGGCTCGATGCACCGCAGGGCATTCTCCGCGACGGGGAGCTCGCCGAACGACTGCGTGTCGCGTTCGCCGCGGCGCAGCGCGCCCTCGACGAAGCCGCAGCAGACAATCATCGACTCGACGGCATGGGGACCACCCTGACTGCAATCGTCCAGCGAGGACCGAGGGTCGTCGGCGTGCACGTGGGGGACTCGCGCGGTCTCGTCATCAACGAAGAGGGCGCGCGTTGGCTCACGACGCTGCATACGAGCGCTCTCGATTCGTCACGACTCACGCGTGCGTTGATCGCTCGTGCGAGCGGGGCAGCCGACCACGAGTTCGCTGAACCGGAGATCTTCGATACCGAACTCGAATCCGGTGATCGCCTGCTTGTGATGAGCGATGGGTTGTGGAGAGCGATCCCCGAGTCTGAAGGCTTGGCGATCATCCACAGTTGTCCACCGCGAGAGGCCGTCGCAGAACTCGTCGGTCGCGCCCGTGCCATCGACGGGAGCGACAACGCATCGATCGTCGTCCTCGAGTATCGGGGCCACGACGCGGAGGGCGCACCCGAAGACGTCGTCGAGTCCGCGGTCACGGAACGGTTGCCGCGGCTGACGGCCGGGCGTGGCCCTGGACGATTCGGGGTGGCGTGGCCCTGGGTGCTCTTCGTGCTCGGCCTGCTCCTGCTCGCGATCGCGTCGTGGCTGTGGTGGCGATGAGGGAGATTACGCCGATCGGGCCGTGATCGCGCGTCGATCGCGGCGAGCGTCAGAATCCCGCGTCGTCGCCCACGTCGGTGTGGCAAGGGAGTCGACGGGCTGTCAGGATGACGTTCCCCCCGCTGACACCATCGAGGTCCGGACCGGATTCTCGCGCATGCCGAAGAAGCTCCAACGTCAAGTACGCGCTCCGAGTGCGGCGATGCCCGCTGCAACCAAGCAAGCGGATCGCCCCGCCAGGCCCAACCTCGCCCCGTCGGCGAAAGCGGGAGGCAGCGTTCGTGGGCGCGTCCGCCCGAAAGCGCTCGCGGACTTCACGTCCCAGCTCGCGACGCTCCTCGAGGCCGGGATCCCGGTCGTGCGCAGCCTGCACATCCTCGAAGGGCAGCTACCGCAGGGCCCGCTCAAGCGCATCGTCATCTCGGTGACCGAAGACGTGGAGGGCGGCACGCCGCTGTCCGAGGCTCTGTCGAAGTATCCGCGTACGTTCGACAACCTCTATACCAGCATGGTCAAGGCCGGTGAGGCCGGCGGTATCCAAGAGACGATCCTCCAGCGACTCGCTTCGTTCATGGAGCAGAGCGAGGACATCAAGTCGAAGGTCAAGGGTGCCCTCGCCTACCCCGTCGTTGTCGTCTTCGTCGCGATCGCGGTGATTCTCGGCGTGATGACGTTCGTCATCCCCAAGTTCAAGGCGATCTTCCGCCAGCTCGTCCACGAGGAGCTCCCGCCAGCGACCCAGCGGCTGATCGACATCAGCGACTTCTTGCTCCAGTACTGGTGGATCTGGGCGATCGGGATCCCGCTCATCTACGTCGTGCACCGCTCGCTCGTGGCGCAGGTGACGGGATATCGCTACCAGCGGGACAAGCTCCTGCTCAAGGTCCCGCTCTTCGGCCCGTTGATCAAGAAGACGATCGTCGCGCGCTTTTCGAGGACGTTCGGCACGCTCGTCGAGAGTGGTGTTCCGCACCTCGAAGCGCTCGAGATCGTGCGGTCCTCCGTGCGCAACAAAGTTCTCGAGGGATCCATCGACGACATCCTCAGCAGTATTCGCGAGGGCGAAGGAATCGCGCCCGCGATGACGGACTCACCGATCTTCGACGACTTGATCACCAACATGGTGGACGTCGGCGAGCAGACCGGTGAACTCGACAGGATGTTGACGCGCATCGCCGATCGCTACGAGATCGAGGTCGATCGCACGATCAGCACCGTGTTCAAGATCCTCGAGCCAGTCCTGATCGTGATCCTCGCCGTCTTCGTCGGTTTCATCATCTATGCGTTGCTCGCGCCAATGCTCAAGCTGATGCAGTCGATGAGCGGCAGGCGCTGACGCGAGGATCCAGCGACTCCGATGTCGCTTCGAACAAAGCTCATCGCCGCGATCGTCATCAGCAACCTCGTGGTGCTCGCGGTGCTCGCGTGGCTACTGCGCACCGAGGGCGTCAGCTTCGTCGCGCGCGTCGAGCGATCGTTCGAGGCGAGCTTCGAGGCGGAAATGCCCGCGGTGCTCCGGCGTTTCGTCGAGCAGAGTGCGGCTTCGGGCCTGACGATCGAGCGAGTGCTGGAGTCGGGCAACTTCGGAATCCTGTGCGAAGACGTGATGATCGTCGATTTCCGGAAGTTCTCGGACGACGGTGGGTACCTGCAGTTCAACCCGCTCGGCGCGTGGAATCGTGATCCGGAGAAGTTTCCGCGCGAGCGGATCTTCGACGCGCTCGATCAAGCGATTCGCGAGCGTCGGGCCAAACGCGTCGCGGGCGGGCTCTGCATGCCGATCGAGGGTCAAGACGGCGATGTCGTCGGTGGTGGTTGGTTCTTGCCCCATCCGATCCCCGAGCCGCGCATGCCGGTGCGCTCCCTCTTGATGACGTTCGGGATCGCGATCGCGGCCCTCGGCGCATTCCTCTACTTTGGCTTGGACAAGTGGGTCCTGCAACCGCTCGGTCTGCTCGGCGACACCGCGCGTGATTTCGAAGAAGGCCATCTCGAAGGCTCGCCTCGGATCCCTGCGAACGCAGCACCGGAACTCGTTCGCGTGATCAATGCGTTCGATCGTGCGGGCAAGCAGATCTCCCGCCACCGAGAAGAACTCGCGACCGCGGTCGAGGTCGCGACGGCACGTGCTCGACAGCGCGAGCGAGAACTCGTCCTGAGCCAACGCCTCGCCGCCATCGGTACCCTCGCGGCCGGTATCTCGCACGAGATCAACAATCCGCTCGCCGCGATGATGAACGCCGTGCGTCGATTGCGTCGCAGTCCGCGTGCCGAGGACGAAAAGTGGCTCGAACTCGTCGACGAGGGTCTGTTGCGGATCGGCAAGATCGTTCGCAGGACGTTGGATTTCGCTCCGCGCAGTGCGACGCCGATCCCGTTTCGTCCTGCTGAAGCCATCGATCGCGCCCGTGACCTCGTCGCGCATCGACTCCAACGGGACGGAATCGAATACGGCTTCGACGACGCGACCGGGCCCGAGGATCTCGTGCTCGGCGATTCCCACGAGATGAGTCAAGTGTTCCTCAACCTCTTCCTCAACAGCGCCGACGCGATCGAAGACGGGGGGCGAAAGGACGGCAGCATCCGGGTGACGGTTCGCACGACGGTGGACGATGATGGCCATAGGCTGCTGCGGGTGCTCGTCGAGGACAACGGGCCAGGAGCCAGCGCCGAAACGATCGAGCGGCTCTTCGATCCGTTCTATTCGACGAAGGGCGCGACGGCGAACACCGAGAAGCTCTCGTCGGGTCTCGGGATGTCGATCAGCTACGCGATCGTGGAACAGCACGGCGGCACGATGCGCGTGCGTTCGCGTCCTGGTGGAGGTTTCGTCGCAGAGATCGACCTACCTCAGGCGAGTTCGCTGCCAGAGAGCGGTACGGCATCGTGACCGTTTCGCCGTTCATTCCGATGGGCATGGCGTCGTTGCTCGTCGTTTCGGCATTCTTCTCCGCGAGCGAGACTGCACTCTTCAGTCTCGAGGCGGTCGAAATCGAGAAGCGCACGCAGAAGCGCGGTGTGTTCTCGGATGCGTTGCGCTGGTGCGTGAAGCACCCGCGTACCGTGCTCGTGACGATCCTTCTGTCGAACCTCGCGGCGAACACGCTCTACTTCGCGCTCGCTGGATTCTGGGCCCGCCAGCAAGGCGGGTACGGCGCGACCGCGATCACGATCGGTGCTCTCGTTGCACTCGTCTTCATCGCCGAGATCCTTCCGAAGTCGCTCGCGCTCGTGCTCGCCGGTCCGCTCGCGAGTGCCGTCTCGCCGGTACTCTCGGTCTGGGCGCGAATCCTGACGCCGATTCGTGTCCCACTCGGTTTCGTGCTCGATCTCGTATCGAGCCGCATCTCGACCGGGCCCAAGATCGAGAAGGCGCTCAGTCACGACGAACTCGAAGAGATGGTCAAGCGCTCGCCAGAACGCTTCGGCCTCGGTCAGCGCAGCGCGACGGTGGTTGGTGAACTCGTCGGCCTCTCGGGTCTGCAGGTGCGCGAGGTCATGGTGCCGTTCGTCGACGTGCACATCTTCAAAGCCGACCTCAAGGTCGAGGAAGCCCAAGAAGTCGTTCTCAAGAACCGCTGGCGTTGGCTCCTCGTCGAACGTGCGGCGGACGGCATGCCTGGCTACGTCGACGTTCGCGACTTGCTCATCGCGGACGGCGGCGGCGAACTAGGCGAACACATCCGTGAGTTGCCGGTGATTCCGGAGCTCGCTCGACTTCCGCATTTGCTCCAACAGATGCAGACGTCGAGCTCGGATCGCTTCCTCGTCGTGGATGAATACGGCAACGACGCCGGGATCGTCGGTCGCGAGGACGTGACCGAGAACATCGCGCTCGGATTCGTGCGCGGCGAACACGAAGAGACCGAGTGGCCGATTCGGTTTCGGCCTCATCGCGGCTGGGAAGTGCCGGGCGGCATGGGGCTCCACGAGTTCGAGGACCTGTTCAGTGTCGATCTGCCGATTGCTCGCAACCGCACGATCGGTGGTCTGCTCGTCGAACAACTGGACCGCATTCCGCAGCGAGGTGACAAAGTCTCGATATCGGGGCTCGAAGTCGAGGTCCTCGGCGTGAGTCGCGGCCGCGTGCACAAAGTGCTCGTGCACTTCCGGGAGATCGAAACGACGAGCCGCAGTGGTGGAGACATGCCGCCGCAAACGGACGAAACTCCGAAAACAACGGGCGATGCGACGCCGGGAGGCTCCACATGACATGGGAGCTCGGGGGGTTCGCCGTCGCTGTCGTCTTCTCGGCGCTCTACTCGGGAAGCGAGACCGGCATCTACGCGGTCAACCGACTGCGTCTCGAGATGCGCGCACAAACCGCCGACGATCACGCCGCGCGTGCGCTCGACAAGCTCGTGTCGAGCCAGGAAGCGCTCCTCTGCGTGTTGCTGATCGGCAACAACATCGCGAACGAAGCGACGACGATTCTCGCCGAACACATCGTGTCCGGCTTTCTGACCGACGTCCGGCTTTCGACTCTCGTGACGACCGCGGTGCTGACACCGCTGCTCTTCGTGCTCGGTGAAGCGCTTCCGAAGCAGCTCTTCCGACAACATGCCGAGTCGTGGGCGTATCGCGTGACGCCGTTCTTGCAGTTGTCGCGCATCGTCTTGGCTCCGCTGTGGCTGCTCGTTCTGCCTGTTGCGCGCCTTGCGAATCGGCTCGCGCGCGGACGCGCCGCGAGCGGGTTCCGGCACGACGAGTTCGCACTCGAGCGTCTCCTCAGTTCGGCGAACCAACAGGTGGATCCGGTTCGAGAAGCGGCGCTGGGGATCGGTTCTCGACAGAATTCACCGGTCCGCGACGTGCTCGTCCCGCTCGATCGGATTCGCTGGCTCGAATCGGACGCGACGATCGAGGACTTGCGCAAGAGCCTCCAGGTTGCTCGGCACTCGCGGTATCCGATTCGCGAAGAAGACGGTGAGTTTCGGAGCTACGTCTACTTCCTCGATGCGTTTCACTTCAATGGGCGCGCCAACAACCTGAAGGAAGTCGCGAGGCCACTCATCGAACTCCCCGTGGACGCTGCGCTCGAAGACGCGCTCGACGTACTCGAGCGTGCGTCGAGTCGTGTCGCAGTCGTCAAGGACGCGAGTGGGCAAGCGCTCGGCTTCGTCTTCGCCGCCGACGTCGTCGCGGGGCTGCTGGCGAGCAGTTGACCGGAAACTATCCGTCCGAACTATTGCGATACCCCATTTGTCGGCTTCCCGAGAATCGAAGGTGCAGGATCGCCGCGGTGAAGTCGAGGTCGAGGTGACGCGTGAGTCGTCGCAGCGTGGCGACGCGATCGAGCATTTCGATTTGGATCACGATGTGCGTCTCGTAGGTACGCGTCGGCCCCAGGAGACCGAGGTCGCCGGCCTCGACGAGTTCTTCGATCGTGAGGGCATAGCACGACGCCGCTTCTTCGAGCGTGACGTAGAGTTCGCCTTCGATGACGATCGTTGCCGTCATTTGGACGCTCCGTGTGCGAGTTGCTCGAGCAGTCGCACTTGTTCTGGCGTCAGGTCGGCAGGCAATGCGAGCCGGATCACCGCGAAGAAGTCGCCGTGTCCGCCTCGACCGTCCGCCAGGCCTTGGCCACGCAGCCGCAACTTGCTCCCTGCGCGCGTGCGCTTCGGAATCGTGAGGGTCACGGTACCGCGTGCCGTCGTGACATCGATCTGGCCGCCTGCGAACGCATGCCACGGTGCGACATCGACATCGGCTTCGAGGCCGGCGTCCGTAAGCCGGTAGGTCGCATCGTCGTCGAGGCGCAACGTGAGCAGCAGCGAGCCCGCCGTGCCACCGTGCGTGCCGGGCTCGCCGAGCCCACGCAGGCGCACGGTCATGCCGTCGCGCACATCGCTAGGGATCTTGAGGTCGACGTGCTTGCGTTTGCGGACTTTGCCGACGCCGCCACACGCCGGGCAGACGTGGGAATCGAGGAACCCGACGCCGCCGCACGTCGCGCATGCGAGCGTCACGGGGATCTCGAAGCGACTCGTTCCGCCGACGATCGCGACGGAGATCGGGAGATGCAGCTCGGCCCTGACATCGACACCATGGCGCTCGTGTCGTGCGTGCGTCGCGCCTCCGAAATCGCGCTGGAAGCGCCCGCCGAACATGCTCTGGAAGAAGTCCGAGAATCCGCCACCGCCGCCGAACATGCGCTCGAACTCCCGCGGGTCCATCGTCTCGGCGCCCGGCGGTGGGGTGAAGTCCTTGCCGTGCTTCCAGTCCTTCCCGTAGCGGTCGTAGAGATCGCGCTTCTCGGGATCGCTGAGCACCTCGTAGGCCTCGCTGATGTGCTTGAAGCGCTCCTCCGCTGCCTCTTTGTCCGTGCCTTGATGCCGATCGGGGTGCCACTCGAGGGCGAGCTTTCGATAGGCCTTCTTGATGTCCTTGGCGTCGGCGTCGCGTGCGACACCCAGCGTCGCGTAGTAGTCCGGAAACTCCATGGCCGCGTATCTTGGCGCCGCGACGCGCTCGCGCCATGCGATCCGTGCAGATCCGTGCGTCCAAGCTGCCGCGTGTCCGAACGCCAGGACCTGCTACGCTGTCCGCGCCGAGTCCTGCCCAGCCTCGGTTTCGCTGTTCGGACAAGAGCACACGGGAATCCTCGATGTCGCGCATCAACACCGCCAAGAACCTCCTACTCGTCGCTTCGGTGACGACGAGCATCTTTCTCGCTGGCCGGCTGACGGCACCGCCGAAGGACCTCGCCGCGGCCGTGCTGCCTGGTGCGTCGAGCGCTTCGCTCGCACCCGTCTCGCCGCTAGCCTTGCCTCAGGGCCGCAGCACGAAGCGTGGCAGCGGTGCGGACACGGACCTCGGAACCGGGACCGACGCTCTCGTCTACGAATCCGGTTCTACCGGGGCGGCGAGCGCCGACGGCTTCCTCGCGGTGACCGGAAGTTACGGCATCGGCACGCAGGTGCTCTACCTCGTCGATACCAAGACGCGGCAACTCGCCGTCTACGAGGCGCGTGGTGGGAGCGTCAACAGTCGGCGTCTGCGATTGATCGGGGCACGGCGGATCGACCTCGACCTGCAGCTCGAGGGCTACAACGACGATTCTGAGTTCAGTTTCGAAGAGTTGCGTCGAAAGTTCGACAAGAGCGCGCCGCGCGGACCCGTGACACCCGACAAGGACGCGGAGGACAAGAAGTCTCGCTGATACCGGCTCGCGGCCGGCAGCGCTCGGATCGTCCATGGTCGGAGGGCACCGCGTCGTGCGGCTGCCCCGGGATTTCTCGAAGCATCCGGCGACTCCCTGGGGAATCGGTCGCTATACTTCGGCGTCGATTCGCCCCATCCGGGTCTCCAGAGACTCGGACATCCCTGACCCTGCTCGAGTTCGAGCAAGACCGGAGGTTCAACCCCGTGGCCGAAGAATATGTTCCTTTCGAAGAGGCGCTGAAGTCGCTGCGCATGAGTGAGGCCGAGCTCAAGCGGCTCGTGTCCGAAGACCAGATCCAGGCCGTGCGCGATGCGAGCGGTAAGATCCGTCTTCGTCGCAGCGACGTGGACAGCATCCGCGGCCGGAACGAAGAGGTCATCGAAGACCTCGTCTTCGCGGACGAAGATCTCGGGGACGACACGGGGATGGCGACCGCGGTGCTCGAAGAAGATTCGCTCCTCGAAGAAGAGGACACGCTGGATCTCGCTCCGGACGAGCTCGAAGTCGAAGAAACCCCGCGCCGTGGCAGCCGTGCAAGGACACCCGTGGTGGCCCCCGCTCCGGTCCGCAGCAAGGGGCGCGCCGCCGCGATCCGCCAAGCCGACGAGTCGAGCGAAGAGTCGACCCTCGACAAGGTCCTCGTGATCGCGACCGCGGTGATCCTGCTGTATTCGCTCTTCTTCGCCTATTCGATCACGCAAGGCACGAGCACCGGCATGACCGCGTGGCTCGCCGACATGTTCGACGTCAAATAAGACCGCTGGTAGACCTGGCGCTGCGCTCGTTCGCGCGCCTTCATCTCTCTGCAGTCCTCTCTGCCTCTCGCGACGCGCCTCGCATCCCGCAAGGATGCGGGGCGCGTCTGCGTATCTGCGCCTGGACGCAGTCTTGCTGCCGTGGTGAGGGATCGTCGCCGCGCAATCGTCATGGCGCGGGCGGTGCAGAACGTGCATCATGCGCGTTTTCCGCGGAACGGCCGCCCTCCTCGAATGCGCACCTCCTTCCTTTCGGTCCTCGCCCTCTCCGTGCTGGCCCTATCGTCGTGTGTGAGCCGCCAGGCCTACCTCGCGCAGACCAACAAGATCAAAGGGCTCAGCGCCAGTCTGGATCAGCTGACGCAATACCTGGAGAAGTTCGAGTCCGAGAACGCGCAGCTTGCCGCGCAGAATGCGAGCTTTCGTCGTGCCGCGAAGGACGTCGAGCTCGTGCGCGAGCAGAAGGAGCGACTCGCCAAGCTCCTGAAGGAACTCGAGTCGGCAGGCGGTGGGATCGACATCCCGGGCGTGCGCGCGATCGAGACCTCGGAGGGTGTCGGACTTCGTATCGACGATGCGGTGTTGTTCGCTTCGGGACAGGCCACGCTCTCTCCACAGGGCAAGGACACGGTGCGCAAGCTCGTCGCGCTCTTGCAGCGCGATGGCCGGGCGATCCGTATCGATGGTCACACGGATTCGGATCCGATCCGCAAGAGTTCGTGGGCGTCCAACCTGCACCTGTCCGTTGCGCGCGCACTCGCCGTCGCGGCCGAACTCGAAGGGCAGGGTTTCGCGATGGCCAAGCTCCAAGTGCGAGGGCTCGGGGATACGCGCCCCGAATCGCGGATTCCGACCGAGAAGGCGAAGAACCGTCGCGTCGAACTCTTCTTCATCCAGGACTGATCCGCGACTCTTCGTGAATCGCCTCGGCGCGTCCCTGGCTCAGGCCGGTCTTCTCGCGCTCCTCTGCGCGTCCGTGGGTTGCGGGGACAGTGGGCGGGACGCGCGGTCCACGCGGGACACTTCGGCGTTCGATCCTCGGGTCGAACAACTCCGACATTGGACGTCGTTCCGAACGCGAAGCGGACCGGGCGGTGGCAATGGCGGTCTCTTCTTCTTGTCGCGGTTCGAGTTTCGCGAACGCGATGTCCCGCCAGCGCTGATCGAGGAGGCGCTCGGTTCGGAGGAGGCCGAGCCAGGTCTTCCGCTCGCCCGGGTTTCGCTGACGAGCGCGATGCGGATCGCGCGCGCGTTCTGGGGCCGCTTGCCAACGCTCGAAGAATGGCGCGGCGCGATCGAGGGACGCGTCGGCTATCTGTTCCCGTGGGGCGACACGGCGACCGACGAATTGCGGGCGAATACCGCCAGGATCGGGCTCTGGAGGCGCACGCGGGTCGGCACGTTCGAATCGGGCCGAAATCTCGGTCGCGTCGACTCGTGCTACGACCTGATCGGCAACGTGTCCGAGTGGACGATCACGCCAGCGGCGATCGTCCGGCTCGATGAGATCTCCCGCGCCGCCGTGCCGATGGACGAAGTCGCGGACCGGGCCGACGCGTTCGTGCTGCTTCGCGGCGCATGGCCCGAGTCACTCCCGTTCCTGGTCGATCCGGCGAGTCCGTGGATGCCGGAACTCCTGCTCGCACCATCCGGGTTTCCGAGTCGGGTCGACTTCTGCACGATCGGCTTTTCGTGCGGTCAGTCGATCCCGCCGCGCGCGAGTCGCGTGCAGTGGCAAGAGCGTCTCGGCTTGCGCAATCACTTGCCCGAGGAGTGGAGCTGGGACCTCGGCTTTCGCATGGCGACCGATCCCTATTGCTTTCTGGGTGGCCTCGAGCGCGCGGAAGGGAGTCCGACGGAAGCGGAGGCAGCCGAGATTCGGCGCTTCTTGCGCACCGAACTCGAAGCCTTTCGGAGCGCCGCTCGCTTGCGGCTGCGTCGACTCGAGTGGTCCGAACGATCCATGGATTCGAATCGTCCCTCGATTGGCGCGTGGGGGCAGCTCGCCTACGAGGTGTTGGCGGTCTCACCGCGATGAGCGACTCGTGGCGTGACCTACGCGATCGTCTCGATGCTCTCGGGTTTCGTCCGAGCAAACGGCTCGGTCAGAACTTCCTCATCGATCGTGCACTCGCGACGGCGATCGCCGATCAGCTCGGATACGAGACGGACCCTCTGATCGTCGAGGTCGGAGCTGGGCCGGGTTCGCTGACACGCGAACTCGTCGGCAAAGGCGATGTGCTCGCGTTCGAGATCGATTCTCGTCTCGCCAGTTTCTTGCGTGCGGAGAGCCATGACTTCCATGGCGCGGCCAGGTTCGAACTCGTGGAGGCGGACGTCCTCGATCGCGGCGAACTCGCGCCATCGTTCACGAGCGCCCTCGAACGTCGCATCGAAGGTCACGACGATTGGGTTTGTGTCAGTAACTTGCCGTATTCGAGTGCAGGGCCGTTCTTGGCCGCTGTTCTCCAGGCGGAACGTCCGCCATCCGCGGTCGTCGTGTTGACACAGTGGGAATTCGGCGAACGCGTCACCGCGCGACCGGGAACGGCGGAGTTCGGTAGCCTGTCGGTGCAGGCGCAACTCGCGTTCGAGCCACGTCTCGTTCGTCGTGTGCATCCCGAAGTGTTCCGACCGCGACCGCGAGTCGATTCGGCGCTCGTCGAACTCGTGCACCCGAAGTGCTTCCTCGGACGTCCGGCGCCGCAGCGGCGTGCGTTCGGGCGCTTCGTGCAGGCGCTCTTCGGCGCGCGGCGGAAGGTCCTGCGTCACGGCCTCGAAAGGTGGAGTCTCGAACGTGGCGGTGTCGGGCGCGTCAGGTCTGGAGATGTCGTGGCGCATCTTGCCCAGGCCGGGATCGACGAGTCGGTGCTTCGCGAACGACCGGACGCTCTGGAGCCCGCGCGCTTCTTGCAGATCTTCGATGCCCTCGAAGGCACGGCCTGAAGCGTGTATCGTCCGCGATGTTCGTGTGATCGAGGGGTTCACGCGCGAGGGGTGGAGCCACCGCAGGGGGAGCGGTCGTGGGATTCGAGGACTTCCAGTCTGCGAAAGAGCAAGTCAAGGCGCGGACCGACATCGTGCGGCTCGTGTCGGAGTCCGTTCCCCTAAAGCGGGCCGGTCGTGGCTACACAGGGCTCTGTCCGTTCCACGACGAAAAGACACCGAGCTTCCACGTCTTTCCGGACTCGCAGCACTTCAAGTGCTTCGGCTGTGGCGAAGGCGGTGACTGCTTCAGCTTCGTGATGAAGAAGGAGAATCTGGACTTCCGCGAGGCTCTGACTCTGCTCGCGAAGGAGGCCGGTGTCGAGTTACCACGCACGAGTGCGCGAGATCGTGCGCAGAGTCGTGAGCGCGACGATTTCCACCGCGTCCTTGCCGAGGTTCAGGTCTGGTTCGCGGAGCGGCTCGCGGGGCCGGAGGGGGCGGGGGCGCGGGACTACGTCGCCAGCCGCGGGCTCGACACGGCGCGTGCCGAGTTCTCGCTCGGCTACGCGCCTGGGTCGAGCTTCGATGGGCCGCAACACTTGGTGAACTTCCTGCGTCAGCGTCGACTCCCTGTCGAAACCGCGATTGCTCTGGGTCTCGTCGGCAAATCCGCCCGCGGTTACTTCGATCGGCTGCGCAACCGCCTCGTGTTTCCGATCCATGACGAGCGTGGACGCGTCGTCGGATTCGGCGGACGCATCCTGCCCGGGTTCGAGAGCGAGCGAGAACCCAAGTATTGGAACAGCCCCGAATCCCCGGTCTTCAACAAGCGCCAGGTCCTCTTCGGTCTGCATCAAGCGCGCCAGAAGAAGGCGAAGCGCCTACTCGTCATGGAGGGATACACGGACGTGATCGCCGTGCAGATGGCGGGTTTGCACGGGGCGGTCGCGACCCTCGGCACGAGTCTCACGCGGGATCATGCGGGCTTGTTACGGCGCTTCTCGCCCGAGGGGGTGACGCTGGTCTTCGACGGCGATGCCGCGGGTCGACGGGCCGCCGAGCGTGCGTTCCGCGAACTTGCCGGGGAGACGCTCTCGGCTCGGATCTGCTTGCTGCCGGATGGGCTCGATCCAGCCGACCTCGTCGGTCGCTCGGGGCGAGCCGCGTTCGAGGCCGTGCTCGACGAGTCCGAGGATGCGCTCGAGGTCTGGTTCACGCTGATGGACGGCAAGCTGCAGCTACAGAGTGTCGACGGTCGTGCTGCGGCGACCCGAGAATGCGTCGAGATCCTCGGGAGCGTGACGGACCGAGCGCGACGTGAGTTCTTGCTGCAGCGGTTCTCGGCGCGCCTCATGATTCCTCCCGACGTCCTGATTGCCGGCATGCGGCCGGCGCGTCGACAGCAAGGGGGCGAAGAGAGCCGGGTCGCTGCAGCTCCTGCGAAGGCGGCCGGATCCGCGGTCGAGAAAGCACGCGCCGAACTGTGCGCGGCCCTGCTCGCCGAACCGGAGTTGCTCGAGGAGTTGATCGAGTGTTCGCTCGAGATCGCGGAGCTGTTTCCGGCGTCGGGGCACGAGCATTCCTTCGTTGCAGACACGTTCGAACGCTTTCTCGAGGAGGGTGCGCTCCCGACCGCGGACGAGCTCCTTTCACGCTGGTTGACCCGTGCCAGTGGTGATTCCGACGCAACGCGGGTGGTCCTTGCGTGGAGCGACCTGTCGCGGTGTCTCGAAGATCCCCGATCCACCGTCGAGCGTGGAGTAGGCTTCCTCGAGCGCGAACGGATGCGCACTCGGGTCGACGCCCTCCGGGAGTCCTATCGCAAGGCTCTCTCGGCTGGCAATGACGGCGAGGCGCGTCAGCTCGAGCTCGAAATGGCGGAGTCCATGCGCCGGCTGCATCGGCCGGGCTGAGTCCCTTCCCCCGTATTGGGCTCCGCCGTTCTCCCTTTTTTCCCTTCCCCACTGAGCATGCGAACCCCGCGTCTGCGGCCGCCGGAACCGATTCCGAATGGCGTGCCTCGTAGCCGAGATGCGAAAGGAGAATCCTCCGAGCCCCCGGAATTCCTGGCGCGAGACGTTTCTCGGCGCCACCTCCCTGCTATGTTCCGACCCCCTGCGAGGGACGACGCCGCCAGCGATTGGATTCCATCCAAGAATCGCCTACGACTTTTAGTCGTTCTTCCCCTCGCCTATTCAGGTCCGCACGTAGACGTCCCAACCTTCTACGCCGATCCCCCCGACCGTCCTGATACTCGGCGTTCCCGCGAGTCCTGGACGGTTCTCAGGCACCACAACGAGGCCAAGGCCTCCCACAGTTCGAATCGATGCGTCGTCAGCCCATCAATCTGAATCTATCGGACAATTCCGTCTCTGAGCGGATCGAGCCCTACCTCAACAAGTTGGTCGAGGAAGGCAAGAAGAACGGGTATCTGACCTACTCGGAAATGAACTCGATCCTTCCGCAGGATCTCGTCACGCCGGAGCGTGTCGAAGCGATTCTCGGAATGCTCGACGAGCAGGACATCACCCTCGTCGACGACGATGACGCGGACGAACTCGATCTCGTTCGCGATTCGAGCGATGACGACGATGACGACGATGACGACGAGAAGCCCGCGAAGGCCGCACCGCGCGCGCCGCGCGCGAAGTCCGTCGGCGTCGCGTTGATCCCGGAAGTCGTCGAGAAGATCGACGACCCCGTTCGCATGTATCTGACGCAGATGGGCGAGATCCCTCTGCTCACGCGCGACGAGGAGATCAGTCTCGCGCGAAAGATCGAGCTCACGCGAAAGCAGTTCCGCAAGCTCGTTCTGGTTTCTGGTTTCGGAACCGCGGCATCGATCCAGATTCTCAAGGACGTCGTCGCTGGCGAACTCGCGTTCGACCGCACGATCAAGGTCAATCAACAGGACCCGGATGTCGGCAAGTCCGACCTGCAATACCGTCTTCCGGGCATCATCTCGACGCTCGAGACGCTGTATCGCAGTAATCAGGAGGACTTCCGCAAGGTCACCGGCGGCAAGCTCAAGAAGAACGAGTCACGCGTCCTGCGGCGTCAGCTCTATCGCCGGATGCGCAAGTGCGCGATCCTGACCGAAGAGCTCAATCTCCAGATCAAGAAGATCCGTCCGCTCGTCGATCTGCTCGAGAACAAGTTCTTCGAGATGGGTCGTCTGCGCCGAAAGGCGGAGACCGACGAACTCCGGGGCACGAAGCACGCCAAGGATCTGATGGCGCGCTTCGAGGATCTCGAGGTCGCGGCCCTCGAGTCGTGGGAACGGCTCGAGCGGCGCATTCGCGACGTGCGTCGGAGTTACGACGACTACGAAGAGGCGAAGCGTCGCCTTTCTTCGGGCAACCTCCGTCTCGTCGTCTCGATCGCCAAGAAGTATCGCAACCGTGGACTGAGCTTCCTCGACCTCATTCAAGAGGGCAACACGGGCCTGATGAAGGCCGTCGAGAAGTACGAGTACCGGCGCGGCTACAAGTTCTCGACGTACGCGACGTGGTGGATTCGTCAGGCCATCACGCGTTCGATCGCGGACCAGGCGCGGACGATCCGTATCCCGGTTCACATGATCGAGACGATGAGCAAGCTGCGCAACGTCACGAAGAAGCTGCTGCAGAGCAAGGGCCGTGAGCCGACCATCGAGGAAATCGCGCAGGCGACCGGCATCTCGGTCGAAGAAGCCAAGCGCGTGATGAAGATCAGCAAGCACCCGATTTCGCTCGATCGTCCGATCGGCGAGAGCGACGACAGCTACTTCGGGGACTTCATCGAGGACGACAGCGTCGAGTCGCCGGTCGAGAGCGCGTCGCGCGAGATGCTCAAGGACAAGGTCTGCGGCGTCCTCGACACGTTGACGTTCCGTGAGCGGGAGATCATCAAGCTCCGCTACGGCATCGGCGACGGCTACACCTATACGCTCGAAGAAGTGGGGCGGATTTTCCGCGTCACCCGCGAGCGTGTCCGCCAGATCGAGGCGAAGGCGGTCCGCAAGCTGCAGCACCCGGTGCGGGCCCGGAAGCTGGCAGGTTTCTTGAGCGGGTCCCAGGAGAGCTACTGACAGGTCTTCCGATCCGGCGCATCCGCGCTATGGTGCTCACCCCGAACCTTCAGAGCGCCATGCAATCCGTCGTCCAGCAGCTCATCTCCCTGCAGCAAGTCGACAATCGCGTCGCAGCGGTCCAGAAGAAGATCGATGTCATCCCGAGAGAAACGAAGAAGCGGCGTGCCGAGCTCGACGCGCTGCTTAGGACCCGGGACGAGTTGCAGCACGCGATCGACGAGGCCGAGCACGAGAATCGCGATTTCGAGATCAAAGTCCAAGGGCTCGACGCTGCGATCACGCGACAAGAGCAGCATCGCGATCAATCGTCCAACGCGTCGACCTTCACGGCCGCACAGCATCAGATCGAGTACCTGAAGCAGGACAAAGAGCAGATCCAGAACGAACAGCTCGAACTCATGGATCGAATCGAGGGCCTGACTCCTCGACTCGAGGCCGCGACATCTGCCGCGAACGCGAAGCAGCTGGAGTTCGATGCGTACGTTGCCGAGGCGAAAAAACTCGATGCCGAGCTCCGCGCAAAGCGCGACGTGATCGCGAAGGAGCGTGAGCAGTTCGCCGCAGCCGTTCCCGCGGCGAGCATGGAACTCTATCGCGGGCTCTTCCAGCAGTGGGACGGCAGCGCGGTCGTGCCGCAGGAGAACGGCTATTGCTCGGGCTGCTACACGAAGCTCACGCCGAACGACCGGGCACGCCTGATGGCGCGGTCGAGTCTCGTGACGTGCAACTCGTGCGGTCGCATCCTGTACGATCCCACTTGAGTTCGCTCGTGACAGCGTTGTTCGATCCGTCGAGTTCCCACCGTTGAGTCCACGCCGTTGAGTGCATCCTCGAGTTCGTCCGACGCGATCTTCCCGGTCATCGTCGGTACGGCGGGGCACGTCGACCACGGCAAGTCCTCGCTCGTGCGTCGGCTGACCGGGATCGATCCGGATCGCTGGGAGGAGGAGAAGCAGAGGGGACTGACGATCGACCTCGGCTTCGCGCGTTTCGCGTTACCCGACGGACGCATCGTGGGCATGATCGACGTGCCCGGGCACGAGCGCTTCCTCAAGAACATGGTCGCTGGTGCGACCTCGATCGACCTCGCCCTGCTCGTCGTTGCGGCCGACGATGCCGTCATGCCGCAGACGCGTGAGCATCTCGACATTCTCGAACTGCTCGGTGTCGAGCGCGGCATCGTCGCGCTGACGAAGGTCGACATCGTCGACGAAGACACACGACTCCTCGCGGAAGCCGAGATCCAGGAGCTGCTCCAACCGACAAGACTCGCGGGTTCGCCGATCCTGCGCGTTTCTTCGATCACCGGCGAAGGATTCGACGAGTTGAAAGCCGCGATCGCAAATACGGTCGCGAAGCTCGAGCCGCGCAGCACTGCCGGCGTCTTTCGGATGCCCGTGCAGCGTGTCTTCTCCGTGCAAGGGTTCGGGACCGTGCTCACGGGGATTCCGCTCGCGGGTGAGATCGCGGTCGGCGACATGCTCGAACTCGTCGGAAAAGGGCGTCGATCGAGAATCCGAGGGATTCAGGCCTACGGGCGCTCGGTCGAACGTGCCCGCGCGGGTCACTCGACCGCGCTCAACCTGCCGGACATTCCGATCGACAGTGCCGAGCGAGGCGATGTCGTCGGCGTCCCCGATCGCCTCGAGGCCGTCGATCGCCTCGAGATCGAGCTGCGCGCCGTGCACGACATCGGTGCCTTGCGTCATGGCGAGAGCGTGCACTTGCACCTCGGGACGAGCGAGACCACGGCTCGCGTGTTCCTCCTCGACCAGAAGGATCTGCCGGCCGGTCAGACGGGTCTCGGGCAACTCGTGTGCGACGACCACGTCGTGTGTCTGCCGGGCGACTTCGCGCTTCTGCGTCGACTCAGTCCCGCACGGACGATCGCAGGGGGGCGCGTGCTCGGACTCGGCGGTCGGCGTTTGCGCCGATTCCGCGACGAAGTCGTCGATCGACTGCAGGAGAAAGAGCGCAGCCTCGAGGACCCGCAGAAGCGTCTTGGCGTCGCGCTCCGCGAAGCGGGCGCAGTCGGGCTCTCGTTCGAAGACGCGAGGCGGCGCCTCGGCTGCACCGATGGCGAGTTCGAAGGGATGCTCGCGCCTGTCCTCGAACGCGGTGATGCCTATCGCGCGGCGAAGTCGGAGCGCTTGTTCGCGCCCGCGAGCGTGCACCGAGAGGAGGAGCGCATCGCTCGCAAGCTCGCCGAGTACTACGCAAGTCACTCGATGGCGTCGACGTGTCCGATCGCGGAGTTGCGGATCGGAAGCAGCAACGAGGCATTGCTTGCCGTCGGCCTCGAGCGCCTCGGAGCGAAAGGTGCGATCGAGTTGCTGCCGGGCGGCATGGTCCAGGATCCGAGCCGCGTCGAGCGTATCTCGCCGGAAGAGCGGCGTCTGCTCGACGCCCTGAGCCGGTGGCTCGACGAGGCTGGCCAGCGACCGCACACGCGCCAGGAGTTCGCGCAGCGTTGGGGGCGGGATGGCGCGTCGCATCTCGAGCGGCTGCTCGAAGAGCGCGGTGCGCATGCCGTCGGTCAGGACTTCTTGTGGGGACCGAAATCCTTCGAGATCGCTCTGGGCCACGTGACCCAAGTGTGTGGTGCCAACGACGGCGTTCTCGTGATTCCCGAGCTGCGGGATCGGCTCGAGACGAGCCGCAAGTTCTTGATCCCGTTCCTCGAACACCTCGATCGCGTCGGTATCACGGCGCGCAAGGGCGACCGTCGCATTCTGCGACGCCGCTGACGCCCTGCGGGCGCGCTTGGTTTTTCTCGCGGCACTGCGGTTTTCGGGCTCGATCGGTCGATAGCGCTGATGGTTTCCTCGCCGGGTCTCGGCGGGGTCGCATCCACGGCAATCCAGACGGCTATCCCATGACGTCCGACGAGTTCGAAAACACGCAGAACGGTCACGAGGAAGACGATCTTCCGATCGAGGAACACGACCTCAACGAAGACGACTACTTCGTCCTCGAAGTCGAAGACGAGATGTCCGACGTCTTGGATGGAGATGGCGAGGATGACGCTTCCTCGAACTTCCACGAAACGTCCGATGGCTTCTACGCCACGAGTTCCGAGTCTGGTGACGAGGCGCTCTTCGATGACGAGTTCGATGGGGATGCGAACGGAGAAGACCTGTTCGCCGACATCGATGCGGCTGCAGCGGCGGAACACATCGAGGCCGCGACGGAAGATGTCGTCGATCACGAGGCGAGCTTCGAACTCGACTCGAGTGACGACGGTGAGATCTTCCCCGGACTATGCGACGAGGACGAGGATGCCGACTCGCGTTGGCAGGAGGAGCAAGAGCGCCTCGAGTCGACGCCGGAGCAAGGCGACGATGACGACTTCATCGAATCGGATCTCGAGGACGACTTCGAGAGTGCGCGCCAGAGCGCGCCAACCGCGCCGACTCTGCCGCCGCCCGGATATCGCCCGCCGGTCGCGAATCCGATGGACTACGGGACCATCTCGAGTTCGCAACTTCGAGGCGTTCCCGAATCAGGGCAACACTCGGCGCCCGATCACTTCCACGTGATCAACAAGCCGTCCCCCGAAGAGCAGACGGATTCCTTCGATCACGCTGCCCAGGAACGTGGTGCCGCTCCCGGCAGCTTCGAGCACGATTTGCTCCGCTCTGGGGGCGGGGATTCCTTCCAGCAGTCGAGTGGGAACTGGGCCGCAGTCGACAATGCCGAGTTCCACCTCGTCGATCATGATGCCGATCTCGAGAGCGGGAACTTCTCCGCTGTTCCGCCGGAAGACTACGAGCAACCTCACGTGGAGCCGACGAGGCAGGCGTGGGCAGCGTCGCCCCAGAACGAGACGCAGTACGGCACGGAATACGCGCCTGAAGGCCAGAACTACGACAGCGAGCACTACGCCGAGCAGGATTACGCTCAGCACGGCTACGACGCGCAATACGACGCAACGAACGAAGGCGCCGAGGAGTACGATCCGATCTACGGCGCTCCACGCGAGTCCGAGCCGGTCATGGCGGGCGGCTACCAGGGTCAGACCGGCGTGCGCTATGGGATGGCGCAGGACGGGAGCTATGACCATCTCGAGGAAATGGTCCAGGACGTCGTCGACGATCCGTCGGCCGAAGTCATCGGCGGTGCGCCGCGACACAATCGCCTTGCGCGTAGTTTCATGACACTGACGATGGCTGCTTCCGTGCTCGTGCTCGGAACGGTCGCATTCGTCACGCTCCGGCCCGACCTTCCGCTCGCGAAGAAGATCCGTGAGACCCTCGGACTCAGTGTCGAGGATCGTCCGCCCCTCGAGGTCGCCGATGCACCGCGTCCGAAGGTCGACACGACGTTCGTCGTGCCGAGACTCGATGCCGTTGCCGGGGGCAGTCTCCCGGATGCGACGACACCGGACACCGGTTCGAATTCCGGTACCGGTACGACGAAGGATCCGTTTGCGAACATCAGCGCGCGCAGCAAAGAGCGCTACGCCGCACTGCGTGACTTCGCTCAATGGGCCGGTCGCACGAGCGGGATGATGGCTCTGCGCTACGCGGCGTCGCGTAGCGGAACGGGAACGGACCGTCCGACGGACGGCACCCGGACGACCGATCCGATCGCAAGCGGCGATCCGAGCACGAAGGGCGACCCCGGTACGAAGACGGACCCGAATACGACGAAAACCGAGCCGAACGATCCGATTCGCGGCACGGATGACGTCGCGAAGACGCCGAAGACCGGTACCGGATCGCAGAGTCGCGACGGTACGAGCGAGACGAATCCAACGCAGCCCCAGAACGGCGCGAACGATATCGCGAAGCTCCCCGATGGTGCAGCGTCCGACGAAACGCAGCGAAAGAATCCACCCTCCATCTCGGGGGGCCCCCATGGTTGGGGTGCAGGCATCATGCGCGGCGCGCAGGCGTTCGCGCAGTTGCAGAACGGCCACTTCTTCGTCGGTCGCGTGCAGAAGGTTCAGGAAGACGAACTCGTCATGACCTGGGACCAGGCGGAGATCACGTTCTTGCCCGGCGATCTGCAGAAGCTGATGCCGCTCGCGTCCCAAGAAGCGAACATCCTCAAGGGAGGGCCCGAGGGCTACGTCAAGCTCAAGAACCAGAACAAGATCTGGGGGCAGATTCTCGAGGACCTGCCGGATGTCGTCACGATCCAGAAGGGCGAGCATCGCATCGTGATCCCCAAGGTCGCGGTTGCGCAAGTCACGAAGGAGAAGCGAGCCGAAATCCGTCTCGGGAAGAACGATCAGGACTGGAGCGAGGATGCACTCCCGCAGGTCGAGAGCGATCTACCCGAAGTCAAGGTCGAGCCCGAGCTGCAGTCCGGCGCGATCCGCGTGCAATTGGATACGGGCACGATGAAGGAGCGCAGCGATCATCTGCGCGAGCGCATTCGGCGGGTCTTCCCGGTCAATCCGGGGCGGTAGTCGTTCGAGCGAGGTGTCGACTCCGGCGTGAGCGTTGGAGCTTCGGCGGGTTCTGGCGTAGATTGGCAGTTCGCCCCGCCGAACACGCTTCCAGCCACCATCGCGCATGCGCTCGAAGAAACTGCCAATCTCGCCCCGTTCGTCCACGATCTGTCCGACGCATCTTGGTCGCTTCCTGCGGGCGTGCATCGCTCTGGCATGCAGTGCCGCGATCGTCTCGGTGGCGATGGCTCCGAGTGCCAACGCGATGCTGCCGCAGGGCAAGACCTACGAGCAGAAGCTCGATTCGGTGAAGGAGTTCAAGCGCTTCTTCCGCAAGTTCAAGGAAGTCGCGCAGCAGGTCGAGTCGATCCTCGCACTCGAGACGGACGATTGCCCCGAGGCCGTCGATGCGCTGATGCCGCTCCTCAAGGCGAAGGAACCCGAGATCCGCGATGCGGCCAAGCGCGTCATCTCCGGCTATCGCGAGAAGGCGTCGTTCGAGGCCGTGCTGGCAGAACTCGTCGACATGAAGGATCGCGAGATGCGCGCCGAACTCATCGACGTGTTCTCCCGCGCGAAGCAGTCGTCACTGCTCAAGACGATCGACGAGATCTACGAGAAGGACAAGAATCTCAACGTCCTCGAGAAGTATCACATTGCTCGTGCTCTCAGCCGGCTCGGCACAGCCGGACGCGAAGGCATTCTCGCGGAGTTCCTCGAAGATGGTGCCTACGAAGTCCGTGTCGCTTCTCTCGATGCCGTCAACGAGACCAAGCTCAAGGAACTCGGCCCCAAAATCGTCCCGATGCTCGAGGACAAGGTTTGGCAGGTGCAAGCGGCGGCCATCAAGACACTCGGCACGCTGCGTACGCGAGAGGCCGTCGAGCCATTGATCGAGTTCCTCGATGACGAAGGCAGACTGAAGCAGGATGCGGCGAACGCGCTGTTCGAGATCACCACGCGTGACTTCGGCACGGATTACGAGCAGTGGAAGAAGCAGTGGAAGTTCCTGACGAGCATTCCCAACTTCCGGCTGCCGACCGACGCCGAACTCGAGAAGGCGCGCGCTGCCAAGGCAGAGGCAGACAAGGCCTACGTGCCGGGGCCGGCCACGAAGATCTTCGCGGGGATCCCGACCGAGTCGACGCGCGTCGTGTTCGTCATCGACTGCAGCGCGTCGATGGACGATCTCGTGACCGATCGCAAGAAGTTCAAGGACGGTGGATACCCATCGTTCAAGAAGATCGACATCGTCAAGACGGAGCTCTACAACACGGTCAACGCGCTCGACAACACGACGTGGTTCAACATCCTGTCGTTCGGCAAGAAGGTCGATCGTTGGAAGCCGTGGCTGACCCAATGCACGATCTCGAACAAGGCGTCCGCGCTGTCGTACATCAAGCGATTGAAGCCGCTGGGAGTCGCTTCTGCCGGCGGATTCGGCGGTGCGACGGGTGATGACTCGGGCAAGACCAACACGTACGAAGCGTTGATGCAGGCCTTCGATCTCGATCCCGCCAAGGGGCTCGTGATCACGGGATCTGGCGACAAGAAGCCACCGAAGCTCGACACGATCTACTTCCTCACGGACGGGCGACCATCGATCGGCAAGTACGTCGACACCGAGGACATCCTCAAAGAGGTGACGAAGGTCAACGAGGTCCGCGGCGTGGTCATCCACGCGATCTCCATCGGCGAGTTCGAGGCGAGCTTCATGCGCCGTCTCGCTGAGCAGAACGGTGGTGTGTTCGTCGATCTCGGCGGTTGAGATCTCGGGCAGGTTCATTTCGTGGATCGAGAAGGCTAGATCGAGGAAAACGAAGCGAGAACTCGGCTGCGACGTTATTTCGTCCATACTCCGCCTCGCGCGTTTTCTTGGGGTAGCCTCGATTGGAGGAACCCAATGCCCGCCCGCAGCCGCCGCTACATCGCTCGTTTTGCCCCCATGTCGCCAATCCTCGTTCGCACCGAGGCTTTGAGGATCGAGCGTCGGAGGTTTCCGGACCGTCGGCAGCGCGATACACGCATGGTGTCGAAGTACACCTTCATCGGGGGACGTCGTGAAGGCGGCCGACGCACCGGGGAGACGTCGAATGTCTTCGTCGATCGCTTCGGTCAGGGTGTCTTCCTGCTCGCGACCGCGATCCTCCTCCTCAACGCGCTCGATGCGTTCTTCACCCTGCTGTTTCTAGGACTCGGCGGCCAGGAGCTGAATCCCGTCGCGCTCCAGCTGCTCGAAATGGGGCCACTCGTGTTCCTCGGCGTCAAGACGCTCGGCATCGGACTCGCGACGCTCTACCTCGTCGTCGTGTCGAAGTTCCGGGGTGTGATCTGGGGCTTTTGGTTCGTGGTCGCGATCTACTCCGCGCTGCTCGTCTGGCACTTGATGCTGTATTCACGAATCTGAAGAACCCTTCGGAAGCAGGCACCGATCCTCGCGGGTTGTTGCACCGGCACTTCGGTCCTCTTGGCTCCACGAAGCCGATCGGTGCTACACTCGATTTGCTGCTTCATCGCCTGCCCCGACAGCATGGTCCTTCTGGTCGATCAATCCCGTGCACGCGAAGGAGTGCTCCTTCGCTCGGCTCCCGGTGTCCTTCCACCGGAGCGTACCCTCGCGGCTATCAAACTACGGTTCGTGGTGTGCGCACTGCTGTCGATCTCACTCGTTGCGATCGCGTGTAGTGACGTCCTCGCTCAGCTTTGGCGGCTGCGAGTCTATGCGGACAGGCCATGGGTGCAGTTCGCGCTTGCCGTACCCGTCATCGCATGGGGTGGCTCCGGGTTGTGGAAGCGCGTCGCAACGTCGCTTCCGAAACTCGAGATCGATGTGTTGACGGGCTTCGTCATCGCGTTGGCTTTCGGGACGAGTTGCGTCCTGATGATCGCGCCAGGGATCTTCCCCGACGCAATGCACGATGCGCGCGGACGTTTGCCTGTCTACTTCGCCGCCTCGGCGTTGCTCATGACGTTCGTCGTCCTCGGTGAGTACCTCGAGTCAGGTGCGCGGCGACGTACGGGTCGAGTCCTCGAGAGTTTGCTTGCACACACACCGCCGACAGCGAACCGCGTCGACGCTTCTGGCCGCGAAGAGCGGGTCGATGCCCATGTGCTCGTCGCGGGCGATTCGGTGCGGGTTCGCCCTGGCGAGCGTATACCGGTCGATGGCGAAGTGACCGAGGGTCACAGCAGCATCGACGAGGCCATGCTCACTGGTGAATCGAGGCTCGTCGACAAGACGGTCGGCGATCGCGTCGTCGGCGGGACGATGAATCACACGGGTCTGCTCATCGTGCGAGCGACCCATGTGGGCAAGCATCAGGTCGTTGCGCGCATTGCGCGTCTCGTCGACGAGGCACAGCAGAGCCGTTCGCCGATCGAACGACGTAGTGCCGTCTTTGCAAGGCGTGCGATGCTGCTCGTGATCGGCATCGCGGCGGTGACCTTCTTCGGACACCTGATCGTAGGTACGCCGCCGCGAGGGTTCGCCGCCGTCGAGCACGCGATTGCGGTGCTCGTCATCATGTGTCCGTGTGCAGTCGGGATCGCGGTTCCACTCGCGATGTACGCCGGCACCGCACGCGCGGCGAGGTATGGAATTCTCGTCAAGCGCGCTTCGGCTCTCGAAGCGGTGGCCCACGCCGACGTTGCCCTCGTCGACAAGACCGGAACGCTGACCTCCGGTCACCCTCAACTCGTCGGTGTCGAGGTGTTCGATCCCGAGTACGACGACGAATCCCTGTTGCGATTGGCCGCCGGGGTCGAAGCCGGGAGCGCACATCCGCTCGGTGTCGCCATCCGGCAGGGAGTGGCGGAGTTCGGTTTCGAGCCACTTCCGCTGACGACGTTCGGCTCTCTGAGCGGTCGTGGCGTGTACGGGCAGTTCGCCGGCAGGACGGTCGGGATTGGCAGCCTGGCGCTCTTGGCGGAAAGGAACATCCCGATCGATGGGCTTGCGGACATCGCGCGTCGCTACGAGTCGGCGGGGCAGTCCGTCGTGTGGGCCTTCGACGGTGGTCGGTGTGTCGGTTGCCTCGTGCTTGCGGATCGTGTCGCACCTCATGCGAAGTCGGCCATCGCCAATCTCGACCGACATGGCGTCGCTGTCGCGATGATCACAGGCGACTCGAAGGCGACCGCCGCAGCGATCGCCCAGGAACTCGCGATCACCGACTTCACCGCCGATCTCACTCCCGAAGATAAATCCAAGCACGTCGAGCACTGGCAAGCCGAAGGCTGGACCGTCGCGATGGTCGGCGACGGGGTCAACGACGCTCCTGCGTTGGCTCGTGCGGATGTCGGCGTCTCGATGGGCACCGGTAGCGATGTCGCGATCGATGCATCGGACATCACGCTCGTCGGCGGCGACTTCGATAGTCTGCTGAAGGCTCGCTCACTCGGGCGAGCAGCGATTGCCAATGCTCGGCAGAACCTCATCATCGCGTTCGGTGTCGCACTCGCGGCGATACCGATCGCGACGGGCGTCGTGCCCATCGTTCGATCGGCGCACGTGACGTCCGTCATTGCCGCCGGCGTCGCCGGGATTGCGACCGTGCTCGTGGGTCTCAACACATGGCGTGCGTCACGTCATGGAAAGATCCGAAGCGTCGTCTCCGCCGACGTGCCCGCGACACCGGCCGAACCGAAGTAAACTGCTGTGCCGTGGAGTTCGAGCCCGACGAGCGAAGCTCTACTTTGCGAGACCGCGTGCACGCGCTGCCTTCGTCCGACGCGCGAATTCGTCGAAGACATCAGGGCCGATGCTCTTGCGCACTTCTGCTTCGACGCGAGCCTCGAGCTCGCGCTCTAGCTTGCGGCGTCGCTCGACGCTCGAAGCGACCATGCGCTGTGCCGCGGTCGCTGCCATGCGATTGCCAGAGTATCGACCGAGGCTCCATCCGCTTGCCGGTGCGCCCAGGTGATCCTGCACGCGGTCGCGGTAAGTGAGTTCACGGTTCCGCTCTCGCTCGATGTCGCGTCGGAGAGACTGGCACTCGGGGAGGAGTCGGGCTGCGGCGCGCGCGGCTTCCATGGCCGTGCGCAGTTCTTGGTCACTTTGCGAGGTCGCTCGCACGTCGTCGGAACCGCAGGACGAACTCACGACGGCGGCCCATGCGAGGGTCGCGAAAGCGACTCGTGTCCTGATTCGATCTTGCATGTCGTTCTCCTACTCGGATCAAGCGCTGCGCTCGACGCGTTCGCGGTGCGTCGCGTTCCGCGCTTCGATGGTGGTCACGTCGGCCATGAAGGATCCTGGAAGCGCGGCAAGGCGCGAGCGGGCCTGTCAGCGGACGGCGTGCCAGGTCCGTGACCCGAGGTCGAGGTCGAAGGTCGCGGTGTCGATCGATAGAGACTGGGCATGGAACGGGATCCCTCGTAGCACTGCGGGCCACGGAGGCAGCGTCGTGAACCAGTTCGCGCCCGAACGTCGTCCGGCTGGAATGGTGACGAGCGTCCCGAGGTCGAGTTCGAGAGCGCCGCGGATGCCTGGAATCGGGATGGGCTTGGCGAGCAAACCCCAGCTCAAGTATTGGATGACCAGCGTCCCCGGCCCCGAGGTGGTGGTCCACAGCGTCGCCTGATTGCCGACGTTGGAGACAACCTGGTCGAGGCTCGTCAGCGGCAAGCGCGCCGCAGCGAACTCCACGCGGTCGAGTTGGCAGACAGCCTTCTGAAAGGTCACACCGTAGAACTCGTACTCGATGGTCAGACGATAGGTCTCGGGTGTGATGTCGAACTTCGGAAGCCAGTCCACCGCGACTTCGAGCCGTTCTTCCGCCTGGCTGCGGTTTTGCAGGGTTGTGCTGTAGCTCAAGTGCCAGGCCTGAGTCTTGAGGTTGTGGAGCCAAGCGCGGATCGAGATCGTGCCGCCGGCCGGCATGGTGGCGGCCGCGAAGAATCGCAGGCGCTGCAATCCGGCTCGTAGACCGAGGTCTTGGTGCAGCTTTGCCGCCCCGGTGCCGGCGACGTGCTCGAACTCCAAGGCCGGGCTGCGAACACCCGTCAAGTCCGACGCGACGATGCGCGCGGCGCGCAGCGTCGGCCCCAGGGTCCAGTTGCTCGTCCCTTGGTCGAAGTCGGGATTCTTGACGAGGTTCTGGGCGATCGAAGAGCCGTACGTCAGCAGGATGGCACAGGCCAGCGTCGTCAGTGGTCGTCTAGTCGTGTGAGTCATCGTGTGTCCTCGCGCTCCTTCACGCGGCCACCGTGGCCGCCGACACGAAGGGCGCAAGAACCGACGCGACGCTGCAGCACGAACCAAGATATTTCTTGGACTGGGGGTTATCGAAGCTTGCCGACGTTCGCGCGCTCGGCGACCCAGCTGCGCATCCCGCTCAGCGTCGATGTCGAGAACGACTCCTGCAGACGATCCTCGAGAAAAATCGTGTAGATCCCGTCGAGCAGTTCGCCGACGCGCACGAAGCTCTCGATGCGTTCGATGTCGCGAGCTTCGGGACTGTCCGTGGCCTCCTCGGCGCTGTTGCGGCGCACGCTCGCACAGGCGAAGCGCGGCCCGTCGAGGGTCAGGGTCCACTCGTCGTGTTGTGCCGCGAGGATGAGTCGCGCCTTCACGAGCCGCTTGCCGGAGGCGAGCGCGGCGGTCGCCTCCGAGCTGCGCGTCGGGAGCCCGCGTCGAAGCGTCTGTTCGGTCTCGTCCTCGCTGCCGCCGATGCAGAGGAAGTCGTCGAGGCTGACTCCGACTTCGGTGCGATCGCGCAGCGTGAACGTCGATCGACCCGTCTCGCTGCGGTACCAGAGCCAGGTCAAGAATTCTTCGCCGAGGAAGGCGTGTTCGGTTCGATCCGTCATCGCGTCGCCTCCGCGTCGAAGGTCATCGGTTCGTCGATGGACTCTCGAGAAGACGGTGCTTCTCGAACCAGCTCGATCCGCGAGTCGTCCTGCTGGGATTCGCGCAACGAGAACGGAGAACAACGATCGAGATACTGACGCCGATCGCGATCGACCGGTGCTCGCTCCGCGAGCGACGTCGGGTCGACCTCGATCACGGAGACGCCGAACGTCTTGTGCATGAGCTTCGCGCACTCGGCACCGGCGGCGGCGCTCGACGAGAAGAGCAGCACGAGGGAGTCGTGGGGCACGAGTACGACTTCGACGAAGCTGACCGAGGGAAGCGTGCGCGGGAGTACGCGGTCTTCGATGTCGGCCTTGATCGCCTTCTTCTCGCGCGCCGAGATCTTCTGCCCTTCGCGAGCGCGGAGTTCGGCCGCCATGTGGATCGCGAGCCATGCCGCGGGAAGCTTCTTCTTGTCGATACGAATGCGTAGGCGCACGTAGTCGCCGAGCAAGATGTCGTCGCGCAGGAAGTCTTGTCCGCTCGGGTCGGACGGCGCGACCCAGCCGATGCTCGTCTCCTCGCTCGCGGCGTTCTCGATCGATCGGAAGCGCTGATTCGAGAGCGCTTCGAAGAACTCCTCGGACTGCACGTCCGGCAACGAGCCTTCGACGTAGAAGCGCACGAAGCTGCCTCCCTTCTTGAATGGCGGCATGATCCCCCCTCTCCCTTTCGTCTCCCCTGATACTCGCCGCCGCGACTGCGCGACGAACGCTGCTACTTCCCCTGATTGGCGCGGATCATCTCGAGCGCCGACCCGTGTCGGAACCACTCGATCTGATCCTCGGTCATCGTGTGCGCGAGTTCGATGCGATCCTCGCTGCCGCCCTCGTGGCGCACGACGCATGCGACGTTCTTCTCGGGCGCGAGCTTGTCGAGACCCTCGAGCGTGAAGCGATCGTTCTCGCGAATCTTGTCGTAGTCGCTCGCAAGGGCGAACGTGAGCGGCAGCACACCCTGCTTCTTGAGGTTCGTCTGGTGGATGCGTGCGAAGCTCCGCACGATCACGGCCTTGCAGCCGAGCCATCGCGGTTCCATCGCAGCGTGTTCGCGGCTGCTTCCTTCGCCGTAGTTGGAATCACCGACGACGACCCAGCCGGTGCCACGAGCCTTATAAGCCCGAGCCACTGCACTCACGGAGTCCACGGTGCCGTCGAACACGTTGCGTGCCGTGCCCGGCTTGTCGGTGAACTCGTTGACCGCGCCGATGAACATGTTGTCGCTGATCTTGTCGAGGTGGCCGCGGAACCGCAGCCAGTAACCCGCCGGCGAGATGTGGTCCGTCGTGCACTTGCCGACGGCCTTGAGCAAGAGCGGCAGGTCGGTGAAGTCGGCCGGGATCTCGGGCTTTGCGAACGGCTCGAGGAGAGCGAGGCGGTCGCTGTCCGGCGCTACTTGGACGACCGTGCTCGCAGCGAGGGTAGGGGCGAGGTAACCGGCGTCGTTGAGTGCGTAGCCATCGGCCGGGAGCTCGGGGCCTTCGGGCACTTCGAGGCGGAACTCGCTGCCATCACCGGCGGTCAGCGTGTCTCGCGTCGGATCGAAGTCGAGCCTGCCCGAGAGAGCGATCGCGGTCACGAGCTCGGGGCTGCCGAGGAAGCTCAACGTCTCGCGATTGCCGTCGTTGCGACCCGGGAAGTTGCGGTTGAACGAAGACACGATCGAGTTGCGTGTGCCTTTCTCCATCTTCGGACGTGCCCACTGTCCGATGCACGGGCCACACGAGTTGGTGAGCACCGTCGCGCCGAGTTCACGAAGCGTGTCGAGTTGACCGTCGCGCTCGGCCGTCGACTGGATCGCGTCCGAACCAGGGCTCACGAAGAACGGAACCTTGGGCGCGACGCCCTTGGCCATCGCCTGGCGCGCGATGTGGGCGGCACGACTCAGGTCCTCGTAGCTCGAGTTGGTGCACGAGCCGATCAGCGCGGCCGAGATGTTGACGGGGTAGTCCTCGCGCTTCGCCGTGTCGCGCATCTGCGAGATCTTGTGGAAGAGGTCCGGCGTGTGTGGCCCGACGAGGCCGGCCTCGAGTTCGCCGAGGTCGATCTCGACGAACTCGTCGTAGAACTCCTTGGGGCTCTCGAGGACCTCGGGGTCCGCTCGGAGCTCGTCGCGATGTTGGTTGCAGAGCGCGGCGAGTTCGGAGCGACCGGTCGCTTCGAGGTAGCGAATCATGCTGTCGTCGAACGCGAACACCGACGTCGTCGCGCCGAGTTCGGCGCCCATGTTGGTGATCGTGCCCTTGCCGGTGCAGGAGAGCGACTCGGCGCCGGGACCGAAGTATTCGACGATCTTGCCGGTTCCACCCGCGACCGTGAGGCGACGCAGCATCTCGAGGATGACGTCCTTCGATGCGGTCCAGCCCGAGAGCTTACCGGTCAGGCGCACGCCGATGAGCTTGGGCCAGAGCACTTCCCAAGGCATGCCGACCATCGCGTCGACCGCGTCTGCGCCGCCGACACCGACGGCGAGCATGCCGAGCCCGCCCGCGTTCGGCGTGTGGCTGTCGGTGCCGATCATCAAGCCACCGGGGAACGCGTAGTTCTCGAAGACGACCTGATGGATGATCCCCGAACCCGGTCGCCAGAAGCCCATGCCGTACTTGTCCGCGGCGGAGCGGAGGAAGGCGTAGACCTCGCCGTTCTCGTCCTCGGCACGTGCGAGATCCGGCGCTGCGCCGTCGCGTGCCTGGATCAGGTGGTCACAGTGAACGGTCGTCGGAAGTGCGACTTCGGGCAGGCCGGCGGAGATGAACTGCAAGATCGCCATCTGCGCCGTCGCGTCCTGCATCGCGACGCGGTCGGGATGCAGGCTGCCCATGTCCTTACCGCGACGCGGCGAGGGCTGATCGGGATCGGACCGGTGTGCGAAGAGGATCTTCTCGGCCAGCGTCAGGGGCCGCCCCAGTAGCGTACGGGCGCGAGCGTGGAGTTCGCCTTGGGCTGCGTAGACGTTACGAGCGATCTCGATAGGGGTCTTCATCGGGGCTCCTGCGGAGTTTCACTTCGGGCCTGCACTGCGCGCCCGAGTCTGCGACACGCTGCTAGGTGAGCACCAAGTCGAGGCTGTCGCAATACGCGAGGCGATTGTATGACGAGGCGTCATGGCGCTCCCCCTCGGCACGCTCGCGCTCGGCGGCGGTTGGCTCGCACTTCATACGCCCGATTCGTGCCGCTCGGCGGCCTTGCGTGCGCTCGACCTCGGGTTCGATGCACTGGTGCCGGCGCCGACGGCCAAGCGCTTCCCGTGGCAGACTCTGCGCGCCGAGATCGAGGACCTGCCGATCGGCGTGCCGGCGATCCGGGTCGATCCTCCATTCGAGACCAAGAGCGGATCGCTCGCTTCGAGTCGGGCGGATGACGTGCTCGCGGCGCGAGCGCGCTTCGAACGGGCGGCCGAACTCGCCGCACGGCTCGGCGTGGCGACGCTGATTTTCGAGGCGCCGTCGCTCGGCCTGCCACTCTCGAGCGAAACGCGCGAGGAGCTCGAGGCCGCGTTGACCGTCGGGCGCGAGCCCGATACCGAGCTTTTCGAACGCGCCGCCGCCGCGGTCGAGGCACGCCGCGACGCAGGTCTCGAGCATGCCTGTCGCCATCTTCATGGCTTGCTTCGGCAGTTCCCGGATCTGCATGTCTGTCTGACGGAATCTCCGGATCTCGGTTCTCTCAGCGGGTTTACGGCGATCGAGGCCATGTTGGACGATCTCGCCGGGCTGCGGAGGCTGCACTATTGGCACCAAGCTGCCATCGTGTCGTGGCAAGCCGCGAGCGGAGGGCCAGCGACGGGTCACGTGCTCGAAAATCTATCCAAGTATCTGCGAGGAATGGACTTAGCGGATTACGGAGAGCATGGCTACCGGTCGGTACCGGGATCCGGCCTCGTAGACTACCGCCTTCTTGCGCCCTATACCGGCCCCGCGGGATCGCGCCATTCTTGCTGTCTCGAACTCGATCCGGCCTGCCGGGTCGACGAAGTGAAGCAGGGCCGAGCTTTTCTCGGAAAGTTCGGCCTCTAAGGCGGAGCGGCTCCGTAGCCGAAGGATTGTTAGAGCCGCTCTGCGGCAGCCTGCCGTGTCCGAGTCCATGACGACGACCCTCGAGAAACCCAGCCGTGTTCACGAACTCCTCGAAGCGTTCGAGGGGTGTCGCCGCGTGCTCGTACTGAGCCACAACAATCCCGACCCCGATTCGATGGGGGGCGGCTTCGGACTGCGCTTCCTCCTCGAGAAGCGGCTCGGCGTGTCGACGACGTTCGCGTATCGCGGGGACATCTTCCGCGCCGAGAACCTCGAGATGGTGCGCGCGCTCGGCATCGGCCTCGTGCGGCTCGAGGACATCGACGTCATGCGCTTCGATGGCTTCGCGATGGTCGACACGCAACCGGGGTTCGGCCACACGTTCGTACCGCCGGGAGTGCGACTCGACGCGGTCGTCGACCACCACATACCGCCCGCGAAGGGAGCAGGGCCGAGCGTCTTCCGCGATGTTCGCACGGATGTCGGTGCGACGTGCTCGATCGTCACCGGCTACCTGATGGATCTCGGACTCGATATTCCGCCGCGAGTCGCGACTGCGTTGCTCTACGGGATCCGCACCGACACGGCAGACCTGTCGCGCAATACGAGTCCGCTCGACGAGCGCGCCTACCTGCACCTCATGCAGCGTGCGGATCGCAAGGCGCTCGCGTCGATCGCACAACCGTCGTTGCCAGCCAACTACTTCAAAGTCTTTCGTCAGGCACTGAACGCGACCCGCATTCACGGAAAGCTCGCGGTGTGCAGCCTCGGCACGACCGAGAACCCCGAGATCGTCGCCGAATACGCCGACCTCTTGCTGCGTCTCGAAGGGACCGAATGGGTCGTGACCGGCGGCCTCTACAAGAACACGTACTACGTGTCGGTGCGTGCGAAGACATACGGCCGGGATGCGTGGTCGCTCCTGCGCGAAGTGCTCGATGGCGAAGGTAGCTACGGTGGCCACGGGACGGTCGGTGGTGCGAGTATCCCGCTCGAGGACGACAGCCCGCGAACGCTTCGCCGGCTCGAGCGGCGCCTCTATCAGCGATTGCTCGACGCGCTCGGTGAAGCGCAGACACCCGCGAAGCGATTGATCTGAGTCGTGACGGCGGCGGGAGCGGTGTGGGCCGTTGGTACCAACGCGTGCGTCTCATCGATCGCGCCGCTCGGGGACGTGCCTGCGAACGAGATCGGGGATCATGTAGAGGCAGTCCACGTGGATGCCGGCACCGGCTTCGTCGAACGTATAGAGGTGGAATCCACGCTGGTGGAACTCGCTCGCGATCGGGATTCCTCGCACGGTGAATCGCGCGCTCGGCTCGCGCGTGCCGGCGACGCTCGCGAGGAGGAGATCGGCGCATTCGCTGGTCGAGGCGTAGTCGGTTTGATACATGCCATGCGCGACGACGAAGGTCTTCTCGCCGCGCGCAGCAGCCTGCGCGAAGCGGATGAAGTCGATCATCTGATGGATAGCCGGAGCGCGCACGTCATCGTCGACGACGTTGGCGTAGATCGAATCGGCGGAGACGAGCGCATCGATGCGATCGAAGAACTCTGGCTCTCTCAGGAGCTCGCGCACGGCGCCGTAGCCAGCACTGAAGAACGTGATCAGGATCGGATCGAAACGCACGGCTTGTCCGACGCGTGCCGTGAGTTCTCGTTCGCCCGCAAGGAGGAGCTCGCGAAACGCTGCCGCGTTCTGATAAGGCTTCGAGAATGCACTCGATCGTCCCGCGAGTGTCGAGGCGATCAGCACCCCGCCGCGATTCATGCGAGCGAAGTTCTCCTCGGCGATGGTCGTGCCACCTTGGAAGTGGATCGAGAGCGGAACGCGTCCATCTGCCTCGACGACCACATCCGCCGGCACGAGCATGCGCGCATTGACGAGTTCGACCCGATCGCCACGCGCCAGACGCTCGAGCGACTCGATTGACGAGGGCAAGCGCGTCGGCACACGCGTCTCGTCCGCGACGCTCTGGCACGCGACGAGCCCGACGAAGCACAAGAAAGTGGCGCGAAACGACCCTGGCACTCTGGTCATGGGCTGCCGAGCTTCGTGGTGAGGTCGATCGCGCGGATCACGAGGATCGTCAATGCGATCGTCGTGGGTAGACCGACGAGCATCGTCACGACCAGCCAGCGGCTCGGTCGTGACCTCATCGCCCACAGGGTGACGATGGCGTCCGCGATTGCCGTGGCGACGAGCGGGGCGGACCACCCGGTCTTTTGACCCGTGATCGCGTGGTAGAGAAACGCCGTCAGGATCGGGGTCACGATCGTCGTCAAGAACAGGCATGCTCCGACGAACTCGATGCGGCCGTGACGGGTCAGGTCGATGTCGCTGTCGTTCATGTCGGGACATGCGCATGTGCTTCGAGGCGTGGGCCATCGATTCAGCCGATTCTGAGTTCGTTCCAGACTTGCTGTAGGCGATGCCCCGCGACGCGCGCTGCCATCGCGATGTCGAGGCCGTCGGCGAGTCCCGCGGTCAAGAACGAGGACAACGTACATCCCGTGCCGCGTCGACCCCGGCCGTCTTCTCGACGCGCCCGGCTGTAGCGCCATTCTCCATCCGCGCTCACGAGGCGGTCGACGACCATCGTCTTCGAGTCGGCGTGCCCGCCCTTGAGCAGGACCGCACCGAAGCCGAGTGCGAGAAGCTCTTGGAGCGCATCGTCAGCTAGGAAATCGTCATTTGCTCGGGGAGGTGACGCGAGCCACGCGAGTTCTGGCCGGTTGGGCGTCAGGATGGCGTGGAGCGGCCCGACATCGTCCCGCAAGATCTCACGCCCCTCGGCTTCGACCGAGAAGCCGCCCGACGACGGACCGCGCACCGGATCCACGACCAGCGGGATGCCGCGCGCGACCAGCTTCGCGACGCGAGGCAAGAGCGTTCGCCAGACCGACGCATGGACGACGAGTCCGATCTTGATGGCGTGGACCTCCGCACTCTCGACGACGTCGTCGAGCGTGTCCGCGAGCCACGCATCATCGATCGGGTCGGCGCGGACGACTCGGCTCTGCAGTGTCAGGCACGTCGGAATCGCGATCGCGTCGTGCCCGCACTTGGCCAGCGCCCATACGTCGCGTCGAAGGCCGGCTGCGCCGCTCGGGTCGACTCCAGCGAGGACGAGGATGCTCATGGATAGAGCGCGTCGATGACCGATGCGTGTTGCTCGGCGATCACGTGTCGGCGGAGCTTGAGCGTTGCCGTCATCGTTCCGTCGTCGACCGAGAACGCGCGATCCATCACGCAGAACGGCCCGACGCGATCGATCTTCCGGAAGCCGGCCTCGATGGTCAGGAGGCCGTCAATCTCCGCTCGCAGACGTTCGCAAAGCGCCTCGTCCTTCGGATCGAAGCGTCCGAGTTCACTCTCGCAGAGCTCGGGGTTTGCGACGATGAGCGCACCGATCACCTTGCGATCTTGGCCAACCAGCATCACCTGGTCGATCCAGGGACTTGTCTTGAGCCGACATTCGATCGGTTCGGGTTCGACGTTCTCGCCGCCGGCGAGCACGATCGTGTCCTTGATCCGCCCCGTGATGCGGAACCACCCATCGGCGTCGCGGCTTCCGAGGTCCCCGGTCGAGAACCACCCGTCGTCCGCCAACACGTCGCGTGTCGATCGATCGTCGCGATAGTAACCTCGCATGACCTGCGGTCCGCGTGCCTGGATCTCACCGACTGCTTCGACTTCGTCGACGACACGCCCGTCGCGCAGGATGCGCAGTTCCGTCCCTGGCAGGGGTGGGCCGATCGAACCGACCCGATTGCCATCCGGCACTCGCACGGTCAACACCGGGCTCGTCTCCGTCAGCCCGTAGCCGTTGAGGAATGGAACGCCGACCTCGAGCAACAACCGGTCGACTTCCTCCGGCAGGCTCCCGCCGCCCGACACTGCGAGCGCGATGTTGCCACCGAGAGCAGCGTGCACGGGTGCGAGCAGCTTTCGCGCGAGCCAGGCATGGAAGCGTCGCAGGGCGCTTCCACGACGTGTGCGAAGCGCGCGGCGCCCGATGCGTCGCACCGCGGCAACGACGCGACGCTTGCGCGCGGGAAGCGCGTCGAGCTTCTTCTGCATCCCGGCTGCGATCAGTTCCCAGATGCGTGGCACGAACGCGACGATATCGGGCCGGAACTCCGCGAGATCCGCCGTGAGCCGGCGCGTGTCCGTGTAGACGATGCAGCAGCAGCGCGAGATCGACACGTACTCGAAGATGCGCTCGAACATGTGCCAACTCGGAAGAATCGACAGCATCGTGCCGCGTCCAGGAAACGCGAGCGTGGCGTTGACCGCGTCGATGTTCGACACGAGGTTCGCGTGCGTGAGCATCACGCCCTTCGGATTCCCGGTCGTGCCGCTCGTGTAGACGATCGTGCACAGGTCGTCGGGGGTGGGGTGTGCGCTTGCGAGGCGCTCGCTCGCTTGGGGGGATGCCGCCAATGCTCTGCCGCGCTCGAGCCACGCGCCCAGTTCTTCGGGGATCACGACCACGGAGACGCCGCTCCGATCATCCTTGCCGACATTCTGGTTCTGAAGGCCGAGATCGAGCTGCTGGCCGAGCAGCACGAGCCGTGCGCCCGAGTGCTCGACGATCGTGCGGAGTTCGGCGGGCGAGCTGTCGGTTCCGCGCGGCACCGATACGAGTCCGGCCCTCGCAATCGCCTGATCGCAGAGCAGCCAAGCCCGACAGTTGTCCGCGAAGAGCGCAACACGCGTCCCGGGCTCGGGCACGCGGTCGAGCAGGGCAAGCGCCAGCGCATCGACGTCCGCATCGAAACGCGCATAGCTGACCTCGGCGGCCTGGCGAGGGTTCTCACGGCGCAGGAGCGGCGCTTCCGGGCACGTTGCCGCCGAGTGCGCGAGGACGTCACTCAGGGTTCGAGCTACGCCGTTGCCCGGAGCCCGCGTGGTCGCTTCGATCTCGGCCGTCTGCACGCCTGCCATGCGCGTGATCATAGGGCTCGGACCCCGCAGGTCCTCGGGGGAGGAACACGAGAGGTGATCCTCGTGCTGCGGTCTTGACTTGGAGTTCCTGCTGCCTAGAGTCCTCGCCCCAGCAACAGAAGTTGTTGTGAGCGGGTGTAGCTCAGCGGCTAGAGCATCACGTTGCCAACGTGAGGGTCGTCGGTTCGAATCCGATCACCCGCTCCATTTGTATCCCGGCGGCGCACTCAGACCCGGCGGCGCACTCAGACCCGGCGGCGCACTCAGACCCGGCGGCGCACTCAGACCCGGCGGCGCACTCAGACACCGTCGCGAAGGATGCTACGCTCCCAGCGCCGTTCGAAGACGCAGGTCTCGCCCTCGTGCGCGCGCAGTTCGGCAGCGACGTGAAAGCGCAGCGCGTCGGCGCTCATCGACGTCCTGGTTTCGATGCGAATCTGCCACTCGCCACGACGTCGCACGACCACGTGATCGACTTGGCCGGATGCGGACAGGGGATCATCGTCCCGAATCGTGAACCGCTCGACGATCGAGTGACCGGACTCGATGCCGATATCGGGGATCGTTTCGAGGATCGGTTCGCCGTCCTCGGCGGCATCCGTCGTGGATCGATAGACGGTTTCGTCGGTCGCGACATCCCAAGTCACCGTGCGCTCGACGTCGGTGTCGGGCTCACCGTGCGTGGATTGCGGTTCTGACGGAGGATCATCCTCGGGTGCCGCGAACGGCTTCAATGCGTCGTCGACCGTGGATGGCGTTCGCACGGGGAGTAGAAGCGTCGATTCGCCGGTCATCAGCGTCAACCGCACTGGATGCGGCGCCGGCCAGACGATCGGCCAGTAGGTCGATGAGATCGAGACGCGCAGACGGTGGCCAGCCTCGAAACGGTGTGCGACGTCGCCCAGACGCAGTCGTACCGAAAAGGGACGTCCGACCGGCAACTCGACGCTCGCCGAACCGTCGTCGCCGCGGCACAGATTGCGCACGCAGTACGTGACGCGCGTCACGGCACCGTCGGGTGCGACGTCGTTCAGCCGGATCGCGATCAGGGCGAGCGGCCGATCGACGCTCAGGCGCAGCTCGAGCTCGGGTGCACCGAGGATCTCGAACGGTTCGAGGATCGGTTCGGAGTCGAACGCGAGCGACTTGCCGTCGTCGGCTCGTTGATCGGTCGGCATTTCGCCCTCGACACCGAAGCCGCACCAACTCCCGGCGGTTAGGCCGACGGTCTGCGGTGAGCGCGAAGCGAGCGGTGCCGGCGGCGAAGCGCGCTCTTCGAGACGACGCCAGTTGAGGACGAGCCGACGCGTCGTGCACCTCGGGCTGTCGGTGCTGACCAGCGGCCATGCTTCCTCGGCGACCCAACGCCCGGGACGCACGTCGTAGAACGAACGCGGCGTGACCGCGGATTGCATCCAAACGCGAAAACGCGGTTCGGTCATGATCCCGTCGTCGATGCCCTTGAGCCAGTGGTTCCACCAGCGAGTGGCTTCGGCGAGAAAATCGATAGCGGGACGCGGTATTCCCTCGTGGGGATAGACGTGCGCCCACGGGCCGATCAACGCTTTGCGTGGGCAGTTCAGACCGGCCATCAGGCGCGGGATCGCATTGCTGTAACCGTCGGCCCAACCGCCGACGGCATAGACCGGACAGCGGATCGCAGCGAAGTCCTCACAGACCGAGCCCTGCCGCCAGTAGTCGTCGCGTCGCTGGTGCTCGAGCCACTTGGCGACGAAGAGCGGCATTCGTTCGAGTCGCTCGCGCCAAATCGAGCGCCAAGCATCGCCAACGAGTTCGGGGTCTGGCGGTAATGCGTTCGATGTCATGAGCACCGAGCCCCAGATCAGGTTCTCGTTGAGCAAGCAACCGCCCATGTAGTGCGCATCGTCCGCATAGCGATCGTCGGTAGAGCAAACGCTGATCACGGCGGCGAGTGCCGGCGGTCGTCGCGCAGCGACCTGAAGCGCCGCGAAGCCGCCCCAGGACTTTCCGATCATCCCGACTTTGCCGTTGCACCAGCGCTGCGCTGCCAGCCAGGCGATGACTTCCATCGTGTCGAGCTGTTCGCGTTCGGTGTACTCGTCGTCGAGACGACCGTCGGATTCGCCGCATCCGCGCACGTCGACACGCACGCACGCGTAGCCCTTGCGTGCGAAAAAACCGTGCATGCGTTCGTCGCGCGCGCGTGTGACGTCGCGCTTCCGGTACGGGATCGATTCGAGAATCGCAGGCACTCGCTCGCGAGCAGCGAGCCGAGGAAGCCACATCCGAGCCGCGAGTCGGCAGCCGTCGCTCAAGGGGATCCAGATGTGTTCGACGTGCTCGATGTCGTCCAACGCTATGCTCGGTGTCGTCATGCCTGTTCCAACACGCACATCCGATCGCGACGAGGTGCTGTTCGTGTTCCCGACCGTGTGGGACCACCGTCAGCTCGACCGCTGCCGTGAGGCGTGGGCCGGCGACTATACGATCCTGTTCGATGGTCCGGCAGATCACGACTGCGATTGGGACTTCGACGTCGTTCGGTATCTCGATGTGGCCACAGCCGAATTCGGCAAAGGCAAAGGCAATGGCAATCGTCAGATCGCGGGCGTCACGAGTTCGAGCGACTACCCCGGAGCGACCGTCGCCGCTGCTCTGGCCACGCGCCTCGGTCTCTCGGGCTCGAGGCCCGAAGCGATCCTGCGCTGCTCGCACAAGTTCTACTCGCGGATCGTGCAACGCGACGCCGTGCCGGAAGCGACGCCGCCGTTCTGGCTGATCGATCCTCGGTTCCCTGATGGAGGCATCGCCGCTCGCGGCGAAGCGATCGAGTTCCCGTGCTACATCAAACCGGTCAAGGGCGCGTTCTCGGTCATGGCGCGCGCGCTCGCGACGGGTGACGAGCTGCGCGAGTTCTTGGCGCGTCCGGCCGTGCAGGAGTTCTCACGCGAGTACGTCGCGATGTTCAATGCACTCGTCGCCGCGTTGAGCGACTTCGAGATCAACGGCAGTCACTTTCTCGCCGAAGGCTTCCTGCGCGGGCAGCAGGTGACGGTCGAAGGCTACGTCTTCGAAGGTGAAGTGCACACGCTCGGCGTGGTCGACTCGATCTTGCACCCCGGGATTCCGAGCTTCGCGCGCTTCGACTACCCGTCGGTGTTGCCGGAAGTAACGCAAGCGCGCATGAGGGACCTTGCCGCTCGCGTCATCGCGCGGCTCGGGCTGCAGAACACGATGTTCAACATCGAAATGATCCACGAGCCCGCCGGCGACACGGTGCACATCATCGAGATCAATCCACGGCTGTGCGGTCAGTTCGCGGACCTCTACCGCAAAGTCGACGGCACGAGTGGCTACGAGATCGCGCTGGCGCTCGCGACCGGTCGTCGCCCCGACGTGCAACGCGGACAAGGCCGCTTCCCGTGGGCCACGAGCTTCCCGCTTCGCGTGTTCGAGCCGTGCGAAGTCGTCGCCGCCCCCGATGCCGAGCGAATCGCCGAAGTCGAAGCGCGCCATCCGGGCGTGCTGGTCTGGTCCGAGTGCGAGGTCGGCCAACGCCTCGACGACTTCGAGCGCTTCGAAGACGGCTACAGCGCGCGTTACGCGATCGTCAATCTCGGTGCCGACTCGCGTGGGGCGTTGCTGGACCTGCGAGCCGAAGTCGAGAGCGAGCTCGGCTTCGCGTTTCGCAGCATCGCGACGCACCCATGACGACGTTCACTTGTTCGGGATCTCGATTCGTGACAGGAGGTCCACGCGCAGCGGGCCTTCCAATGTCCATGTCGTGATTGCCACGTGTGGACCGCGCGACAACGGCATCCTCGAGTAAGCGCGGTCGTGCGATGGCGTCGCGAGCACGACTCGGACTCCTCTTCGCGTCTTCACGTCGATGACGACGAGGTCGTCGCCGTCCAGCATGGCCACGCGCTTCCCGTTCCAAGCGCTCGCGTCGGGGTCACAAGACACGCCAGAGGCCAAGACTTCGAGCGATCGGCCACGGACGATCCACGTCGTGCGTCGGGCGCCGTTCTCCATGAACAGCAACGGAGGATCATCGAGTCCGCCTTCCAGCAGCCTGACGTCGCAGTTGACGCTCCCGAGTACGCGACGCTCCTGACCCACGATCTTCGCGAGGTCCACGATCCGAAGCCACCCACGCATCAGGCTGCGATACAGCGAGCCGATGTCGTGGAGCTGGTCGACATCGTCGTAGGGCATCGACGTCTCGAACGCGGAGTTCCCCCCGATCGGGACTCTGGTCCGACGGACGTCAGTGTCCATCAGGGAGACGTGACTGTACTCGTCGAAGCCGACGCGGCCGGACACCACCTCGGTCGGTCCGTACTCGAGACCGACCGTGAGCCGCCAGCGTTCCGCCTCGGCGACGAGTTCCGAGTCCCAGCCACATTCGATCGATGGTAGGTCGATGCTCCACCGCGGCTTCTGTATGTCCGCGAGCGATAGGAGGTCGAGCCGGGGTCGTTCACCGATCCGTACGGCAAGGACACTGTCGTCGTCGACGAACGCCAGCGCTTCGCAGCTGATTTCGATGCGTGATCCGTCGAATCCGGCAACGAGGAACCGCCCTGAACCACGAGAGAGCTGCACCCGCTCGGCGTTCGGCGATAGGCGAACGCCCCACTCATCGCCGAGCAATTTCATGCTGCGTACGATCGTTGCGTCTGTGTCGACGAGGACGGCTGCGGGAACGGCATCCGTGGTCGGACCGGAATAGAGGAGGCGCGCGATCAAGTCGCTACCGCACGCGACCTTCAACACGAAGAGCACACACACGCCGACGATCAGGATTCGCGTCGCGAGCATCCCGCTCCACAGCGCGGCTCCGAAGCCCGCTGCGAGGAGGGTCGCTGCGCCGTTCGCATTGGCCGCCCAGAGATGTAGCGCCAAGCCGGTGCGGTCCGAAGGCGAGTAAGCGAGCTGGAGCGCCGCCACGACGACGCCCGACGTGAGAAGAAGCGCGACGATGCGGCGCGCGGAGCGAGGCAGCTGGGCCGTGAGTACGTTTCCCTCGGTGGGGCGTGCCCGCCAGACCAAGAACCCGCAGCTGACGAGGACCGACACGAGCGCTATCGAACCCTCGACCGTGAGTCCCGACGATGGACCGTTGCGCAGGAGCGCCTCGGCCGCGCCGAAGATCCCGGCAAGGCCGAAGCCGGCAACCCAGGGGCGGGTCGATGGCCTACCGGCGGGAAATGCCAGAGGTAGCAGAACGAGGAGCACGCCGGCTCCGATGTTCGACTCGATGAAGGCGATGAGCATCAGCATCATCGTGATCGCGACCAGCGAGCACGTCACGGCGCGACGGGGGCCAATCAGAGCGCTAGCCGGCGCGAGTTGCGTATCGACTGCATCGAGTCGCGCCTGAGCCTGCTCGAGATCCGCGCTTCGAATGGCGAATCGATGCACGCGACCGCCACGTTCGACGGCTCGTAGCTCCGGTTCGCCGCGCCGCGGCACGACCCGGAGTTCGACGAAGCTCGAATAGCTCGCTGACTGGCTGTATTCCGCCAGGTCGATGAGCGCGTCGACTTGTTCGGTTTCGCAATCTGCTGGCAACCGTATCCAGATGATTCGATCGTCTTCGAGGACCACGCAATCCCTCGGGTCCGCACGTGACCTCAACGCGAGTAGCGCGCCTGCCGCCTTCACGACCTCGATCCGCGACTCGACGCCGAGAGCATCTGCTGCAGCCCGCAAGTCTGCAATGCGACGCGCGAGGCTCGGGTGCGTCGCGGACTGCTCGGTTTCGACGGACAATCGACGCGGCACGAAGCCCTTTTCGTGCAGCTTGACGAGCCCACGAATCAGCCCATCGACGTCACCACAGAGCTCGACGGAACGTCGATCGCTGTCACTCTCGTGCTCTTTCGCGCCGCGCCCGCGCCATACCAGGAATACGATCACCAAGAAGAGCCAAAGAACGGACGCGACGCCGACTCCATGCGCGAACAGTGACGCGAACGGGACGAGCAGGCAGGCGACCACGATGATTGCCGAATCGGCGCGTTCGAGCTTCTCGTGGCGGCCACCTTCGTATTCTTCGAGGTGCGCGAGTTCGTGTCCGAGCGTTCCGCGAAGCTCGTCCCGATCGAGTTCGTCGAGACACCCGCGCGTGAACAAGACGAGAGGGCGTCTGCCCGGAAGTGCGAATGCGTTCACGAACCCGTGCTCGGGACCGAAGACGAGAAGCTTCGTCTGCGGCACCCGAGATCGGGTACGGATCGTTTCGAGTTCCTCGCGAAGATCTGCATCCTCCAGTGGTTTCGCGCGAAGCCACCAGCAGACCCACACTCTGTGCATACGCTGCCACGCGAGGAGCACGACCACGGCGCCGACCGCGCAAGGCAGGCGCCAGGGTGCGTGCACTGCCGCGATCGCGTAGGGCGCGAACAGGATCGCGAGCCAGAACCCCGTCAACGCGATCGTGAGCCTCGCCCACTCGGCAATCTCACGCGAAAGTCTCGGGCGCTGTGGCTTCAGGCGTGCGCGCAGACCGTTTGCACCGATCAGTAAGCCCAACTGGCCGGCGAAGGTCGCGGCGAGCATGACGCCGAGGACTCCGCCGACCCCGATGCGTGAAACTTCACCTGTCCACAGAGGCACAGCTGCGATCGCCAGCACGAGCACGGTCAGCCACATGGTGGTGCGTTGCCGGTATGCGTGCACTCGCTCGAAGAGCAGTGCGTCCTCACCACGTCGGCCGATTCGATATCCAAGGAGCCACGCCGAGATCATCATCGCGACGAAGACGGTCCCGAGGGCGGTGATGACTCTGAGCAGCACGAACCGGCAGTCTACCGCGCCCGTAGCACGAGTAAGGCCGTGAACACCGCGAGCAGTGCGAACAAGAAGCTCAAGGCCCACACGGTGGCGCGCTTGGTTCGCTTCTTGTCCCACCACGTGCGGGGATAGATGCCCTGGATGCGAAACGTCGTGACCGCTGCCAGGATCACGCCGACGATGTTCGTCGCGACCAGCAGGCCTGCGTTGACCGCGGCGTCGTTGCCCTGCACTGCCAGCATCGTCGCCACGACGGTTGGCGGAAGAAGCGCGACTGCGACCATGACGCCGACGAGACTCGAAGAGACGCCGGTCGTGTAGGCGAGCGCCCCGGCGACACCGGAGGCGAGCGCGAGGATGACGTCGCTCCAGTGCGGAACGACGCGAGCATGGATCTCTCCGGGGACTTCCGGATCGATCGGCGGCAGGAAGAGCGCGATCAGAGCCGCCGATGTGACGGCTGTCGCGAGACCGATCATGCTCGTGCGCAGCGCTCGTCGCGCGAGTTCGCCGTCGCCGAGGTTGGTTGCGAGGGCGAGCGCTACGTTGGGACCCATCAGCGGTGCGATCACCATCGCGCCGATGACCGTCGCGGGGCTGTTCCGCAGCAGCCCGATGGCCGCGACGATCGTCGAAAGGATCACGGTCACGACGTAGATCGCGTCGAACTCGGCCCCCTTGTAGATCTCCGTGCTGAGTTCGTCGCGGCTGATGCGTTTGGGGAGCCGCGTGCCGGCGTCGTTCTTGGTTTCTTCCGGCTTCGGGAGCCGCGGGAGGATGGCCTTGACGTCGAGCACCGCGACTTGGATCGCGGCGTCCTCGTGCAGCGCGAGGAACGACTCGAGATCGTTCATCAGGGGTTCGACGCGACCGCTCTCGAGCAGGGCGCGCACCTCGCAGCTCTCGGCATCGCACTGCGTCCACGAAGAGACCGGGTCGCAGGCGCGCACGAGTTGCACGAGATGTTCACGATACGCGACGGGGCCGAGGATCTCGATACGCCGAAGGGCCATGGGGCGATCTGAGCGAGGTTGCTCGTGGGGCGCGAGTGGACTCGCTCGGTTGCGACATCGTGTCGCGTTTTGCAAGCAAGGCTTGCCCGCATGGAGCCGCACGAATTCGGCGATCGAGCCCGCGACGCAGCCGCGCAGTCGCCTTTGTGCGGTGTCGCAGCGACAACGGGACACGTTGATCCATTGCGGGTCGCTTCTAAAAACCTCCGAAAACTTTTTTCACGCTTCGGTCCACTCGGCCATCTTCTGAGCGCCATCTCGTGACGGCGTCCGTGAGTGTCGAGTGATTCTCGTCATGTCGGTGCACCGTCGCTCGCATGCGAGCACGAGCTTTCCACCGTAACCGGTTTCGCGCGAACCCCCTTCAGGCGCTCCGCAATGAGTCGATTCCTGTTCCCGAAGTGGACGAACAAGATCAAGAATCTTCTCCTACCCCTGGTGGTGGGAGGCGCGGTCTACATGGTCGTCCTGGTGTGGCTCGGAGCGTCGCCGAAGACGCTCGTCGCCGGCTACTCGCCGGTGCAGCCCGTTCCGTTCAGTCACGCCATGCACGCGGGTGAGTTGGGGCTCGATTGCCGCTACTGCCACACCACGGTCGAGACCGCGGCCTACGCCGCGATTCCTCCGACCGCGACATGTATGAACTGCCACGAGAAGGGCATCAAGACGACGAGCCCCAAGCTCGCGAAGTTGCGCGAAGCGTTCGCGACCGAGCAGCCGATGCGCTGGGAGAAGATCCACGACCTGCCCGACTACGCCTACTTCAATCACGCATCGCACGTGACGCGCGGTGTTGGTTGCAAGTCGTGCCACGGTCGCATCGATCAGATGGAGCGCGTCTATCAGCAGGAGCCGCTGTCGATGGCGTGGTGCCTCGATTGCCACCGCGCGCCCGAGAAGCATCTGCGCCCGCTCGACCAGATCACCAACATGGCCTGGGCCCCCGAGAACCAGCTGGAGCTCGGCCTGCAGCTCAAGAACGAATACGGCATCAAGACCTCGACGGACTGCTCGACATGTCACCGATGAGCCCCAACGCGCAGGAAAGCGCGTCTCTCAAGGCTTCGGCGCGCGCCGGAGCGAGTTCGGCCGAGTGGCGGAGTCTCTCGGATCTCGAGAACACGCCCGAGTTCCAGGAGTTGCTCGCGCGCGAGTTCCCGGACCAGGATCCGCAGAGCGTGCCCGAGGTCGATCGACGTCGCTTCTTGCAGCTGATGGGTGCGAGTGCAGCACTCGCGACGTTGTCGTCGTGCCGCTGGGAAGCCGAGCAGATCCTGCCGTTCAATCAGCGCCCGCAGGGGATGACTCCGGGCGTCGCGAAGCACTTCGCCACGTGCGTCGAGTTCGGTGGGGTCGCGCAGCCCCTGCTGCTGCGCAACTACGACGGTCGCCCGATCAAGGTCGAGGGCAACCCCGAGCACCCCGCGTCGCTCGGTGCGAGCACGATGCACGCGCAAGCGTTGACGCTCGAATGGGCCGATCCCGACCGCAGTAAGGTCATCGCCAACAAGAAGGGTGGCACGCAGGACGAGTCCAATCTCGAAGCGTTCCAAGAGTTCGTCGACGAGCACTTCGGCGCGTTGCGTGACGGTGGTGCAGGTGTCGCGGTGCTCGGCGCGCCGACGTCGTCGCCGACGATGCTCGATCTCGCGCGCCGGTTCCGTGATGTCTTTCCGGACAACGCGGGTTGGTTCACCTACGAGCCGCTCAATCGCGACACCGAGATCGAGGGTGCGGCGATCGCGTTCGGCAAGCCCCTGCGCACGCACTACAAGTTGGGCGAAGCGGACGTCCAGCTCTGGCTCGATGCGGACCTGCTCGGTTCGCATCCGAACAGCCTGCGTTACTCGCGCGACTGGGCGAGCCGCCGCGTCGCGGAAGTCGCGATCCAGGATGGCGAGCCGATGATGACGCGTGTCTACGCGGTCGAGAGCACGCCGTCGGTGAGCGGTTCGGTCGCGGATCACCGGTTGCCGCTGCGAAGCGATCGGATCCACGGCCTCCTGCTCGAGATCGAGCGCGCGCTCGATGGCACGGTGCTCGCCTCGAGGCCCGCATGGCTCGACGAAGAGCCGACCAAGAAGTTCATCGCCGCGGTGGTCGAGGACTTGCGCCGGGCAGGCCCCAAGGTGCTCATTGCCGTCGGTCCGCGTCAGCCTGCGGTCGTGCATGCGATCGCGCATCGCATCAATCAAAAGAAGGGCGCGATCGGCAAGACGGTCGTCATGACCGAAGAGCCCGTCGCCGCGAAGCAGACCGAAGGCCTCGCGGCCCTCGTGCGTGCGATGAATGCCGGCACGGTCAAGACGCTCGTCCTGCTGGGCGGCAACCCGGTGTTCGATGCGCCCGCCGATCTCGGCTTCGAGGCCGCTCTCGCGAAGGTGCCCGTGTCGGTCCATGTCGGGCTCTATCGCAACGAGACCGCCCGTCAGTGCACCTGGCACGTCAATGAAGCGCACCCCCTCGAGAGCTGGGGCGACTCGCGTAGTTGGGACGGGACCGTCACGCTCCAGCAGCCGCAGATCCTGCCGCTGCACAAGGGGCTGTCGCAGATCGAAGTCCTCGCGAAGATCAACGGCGACGAGAAGACCGCGGGAATTGATCTCGTCCAACGCACGCTCAAGAAGCTCCCGAACGCCGGTGGCAACTTCGATGCATGGTTCGCTCGCTGTCTGCACGACGGTTTCGTGACAGGCTCTGCCTTCACGCCCGCGAACGTCACGCTCCAGACCTTCGATGCACCGGCACCGACCTCGGCCGCCGACCCGCTGGCAAACGGCTCGATCGAGGTTGTGTTCAAGGATGGCACGATCGGTGACGGTCGCTTCGCCAACAACGGCTGGCTCGTCGAGACGCCGGATCCGATGTCGAAGGTCACGTGGGACAACGCGGCCTACGTGAGTGTCGAGACGGCAGAGAAGCTCGGCCTCGCCGACAACACGCTGCTCGAGATCACGATCGGCGGTGCGAAGGTCGAAGTGCCGACGTTCATCCTGCCGGGTCAAGCGAAGGGTTCGATCGCGATCGCGGTCGGTTGGGGTCGCACGTGCGCCGGTCGAATCGGTGGCGACGTCGCCGGTGAGATCGCGCCGATCGGGCGCAACGTCTACCCGCTCCGCACCCAGTCGACGATGGGGAGTGCGTCCAACGCTTCGGTTCGCGCGACGGGCAAGAAATACGAACTTGCCTCGACACAGGACCACTTCGTGATGGACCGGATCGGCATGGAGGAGCGCGAAGCGCGCATCGACGTGCTGATCCGCAAGGACACGTTCGACAACTGGAAAGACCACCCCGACCACGTCAAGCACGCGGTGCACCATCCGCCGCTCGAGTCGCTCTGGCACGAGGTCGCGTACGACGGTCACAAGTGGGGTATGTCGATCGACCTCTCGCGCTGCACCGGGTGCAATGCGTGCGTCGTCGGCTGCACGTCGGAGAACAACATTCCGGTCGTCGGCAAGGAGCAGGTCCTGCGCGGTCGCGAGATGCACTGGATTCGCGTCGACCGCTACTTCGGTGGCGATCCCGAGAATCCCGAACTCGCACACCAGCCGCTCACGTGCCACCACTGCGAGAACGCTCCATGCGAGCAGGTCTGCCCGGTTGCTGCGACGTCGCACAACTCCGAAGGCCTCAACGACATGGTCTACAACCGTTGCATCGGCACGCGCTACTGCGGGAACAACTGCCCTTACAAGGTGCGACGCTTCAACTACTTCTCGAACGTCGAGCACTTCAAGGAGCCGGGCGGCGATCTCTACAAGTTGATCATGAACCCCGAAGTCACGGTGCGGACACGCGGCGTGATGGAGAAGTGCACGTTCTGCGTGCAACGAATCTCCGAGGTGCGCAAGGAAGCCAAGCGCGAAAACCGTGCGATCGGCGCGAGCGAGATCAAGACAGCATGCCAGCAGGCCTGCCCGACCGAGGCGATCGTCTTCGGCGACCTCGCCAACGGCGACGCCGAAGTGGCGAAGCGCGAAGCGCTCGGGCGATCCTACAAGGTCCTCGACGAGCTCAACATCAAGCCGCGCACGCACTACCTCGCGAAGATCACCAACCCGAACTCGGCCCTCCACATCGCGAAGACCGCACACGGTGACGATGGCCACGGCAACGCTCAGAAGAAGGGGCACTGATGACGACGCTCGATCCATCGCACGCGTCCGAGGCGTTCAAGGAGTTCCGTCCGCCGCTTCTCGACGGCAAGAACGACTACAAGACGATCACGGACCAGATCTGCGGGGTTCCCGAGTGGAGCCACAGTGAGACGCCCAAGGCGTGGTACATCGCGTTCACGATCGCGGTGTCCATGCTCGGCATGCTCGGCGCGATGATCGCCTGGCTGTTTTGGATGGGCGTCGGCGTCTGGGGGAACAACAACCCCGCGTTCTGGGGTTGGCCGATCGTCAACTTCGTCTTCTGGGTCGGTATCGGTCACGCGGGGACGCTCATCTCCGCGATCCTCTTCCTGTTCCGACAGAAGTGGCGTACGTCGATCAACCGCTTCGCAGAGGCGATGACGATCTTCGCGGTCGCTTGCGCCGCGATCTTCCCGGGGATCCACGTCGGTCGACCCTGGGTCGCCTACTGGCTCTTCCCGATCCCCAACCAAATGGACATGTGGCCCCAGTTCCGCAGTCCGCTGCTGTGGGACGTGTTCGCGGTCTCGACCTACGCGACCGTGTCGCTGCTCTTCTGGTATCTCGGGATGATCCCCGACCTCGCGACGATCCGCGATCGTGCGACGACACCGGTGCGGCGCTTCCTCTATGGCTTGTTCGCGATGGGTTGGAACGGATCCAACCGGCAGTGGCACCGCTTCGAGCGGGCCTACCTCTTGCTCGCCGCACTCGCGACGCCGCTCGTGCTCTCCGTGCACTCGGTCGTTTCGTTCGACTTCGCCGTCGCGCAGTTGCCGGGATGGCACACGACGATTTTCCCGCCGTACTTCGTCGCGGGTGCGATCTTCTCGGGCTTCGCGATGGTGGTTTCGCTCGCCGTGCCCGCGCGTCAGTTCTTCGGTATGAAGAACCTGATCACGATGCGGCACCTCGAGGCGATGAACAAGGTCATCCTCGCGACGTCGATGATGGTCGGCTACGCCTACCTGACCGAGCTGTTCATCGCGTGGTACGGCGGCAACCCGTACGAGCGCTTCGCGTTCCTCAACCGCGTCATGGGCAACTACTCGTGGGCCTACTGGTCCATGTTCAGCTGCAACGTGATCTTCCCGCAGCTCTTCTGGTTCAAGAAGATCCGACGCAGCATCCCGCTGATGATGATCATCTGCGTGCTCGTCAACGTGGGCATGTGGTTCGAGCGCTTCGTGATCACGGTGACCTCGTTGTCGCGTGACTTCGTTCCCTCGAGCTGGGGCTACTTCACTCCGACGCTGATCGACGCACTGACGTTCATCGGCAGCTTCGGGCTGTTCTTCACGCTCTTCCTGCTCTTCTGCCGCTGGCTGCCGATGGTCGCGGTTGCAGAAGTCAAAGCCGACATGCCTCGTGACGAAGCTGCGGTCAAGGGTGCCTAGTGATGAGTGATACCGATAAGAAGGTGGACCTGAACCAGGAGCCCGAAGAGAAGCTCTGGGCCTACATGGCCGAGTTCGATTCGGCGGACGACGTGATCCACGCGGCCGAGAAGGTTCGGGACGCGGGCTTCACGAAGTGGGACGTGCATACCCCGTTCCCGGTTCACGGACTCGACAAGGCGATGGGCGTCAGGCCGACGATCCTGCCGTGGCTCGTGCTTGCCGGTGGTTTGACGGGGATGACGACCGCGATCGTGTTGCAGTGGTACACGAACATGGTCGAAGGCCCGTGGGACTTCTCCGGCTACGCGTTCAAGATCTCGGGCAAGCCCAACAGCCTCGTCGGCTTGCCGGCGATGGTCCCGGTCATCTTCGAGTTGACGGTCCTGTTCTCGGCGCTCACGGCCGTGTTCGGATCGCTCGCGCTCAACGGACTGCCCCGGCACTACTTCGCCGCGTGGCGTAATCGGCGTTTCGATCGCGCGACGAGTGACCGCTTCTGTGTGGTGATCGAGGCCGACGACCCGCAAGCGGGCAAGGCCAAGGCGCTGCTCGCCGGTCTCGGCGGACGCGGCGAAGTCGAAGAGCTGCACGACACGACGAAGAGCGATGCTCTGCCGAAGGGCATCAAGTGGGCCATCATCTCGATGGTTCTGCTGTCGTGGATCCCGTTCGCGATGATCCTGCGCAAGCGCTACACGCCATCGGAGTCGCCGCCGATCCACGTTGTGCCCAACATGGACTGGCAGCAGAAGTTCAAGCCGCAGAGTCCGTCGACAATCTTCGACGATGGGCGTGCGATGCGTTTGCCGGTCGCCGGCGCCGTGGCTCGCGGATCGCTCGATCATGTTGACGCCAACGGGCACGATGCTTTCAGCTCCGGCAAGAACGCGGACGGCAGCTTCTTGCAGATGATGCCGATCGATGCGACGGACAAACTCATGGCCCGCGGCCAACGGCAGTACAACATCTACTGCATCGCCTGCCATGGTCAGCTCGGGGAAGGCGACGGCTTGGTCAGTCAGCGCGCGTTCGCGCTCCAAGAGGCAAACTGGATCCAGCCCTCCAAGCTGTCGACGGACCCGCTCATCCACGCGCGTGAGGACGGATACATCTTCGACGCCATCACCAACGGGATCCGCACGATGAAGGGCTACGGCGCCCAACTCTCCGCCGAGGATCGTTGGGCCATCGTGCTATGGGTGCGTGCGTTGCAGAGCAGTCGCTTGCGTGACATCGACACGCTCCCCAAGGACATCCAAGCCAAACTTCGCGGGAACTAGGACGTAGACGCCATGGGTCATCACACCGTCGATCCCTCGATCATCTTCGAAGAGCGTCGGCACTTCGCCGAGGCGCCGAAGCGCATGGTCATGCCGGTCGCGATTCTCGGGCTGCTCATGCTCGGCGTCAGCGTTCTGCTCGCCTTCGTGAGCGGCGATGGGCTGAAGATGCTCGGCCCGCACTATCTCGTCGCCTTCTGCTGGTGGACGAGCATCGCGGTCGGCGCGATGTTCTTCGTCATCATCCAGCACTTGACGAAGGCAGGCTGGAGCGTCGTCGTGCGCCGTGTGCCCGAGATCCTCGCGTGCACGGTGCCGACGCTGGCGCTGCTCTCGCTGCCGCTCGTGATTCCAGTCCTCATGCATGACGGAAGCGTCTTCAAGTGGGCCGATCCCGATGTCGTCGCCGGCAGCGAACTGATCCAGAAGAAGGCAGGCTTCCTCAACCCCTGGTTCTTCCTCGCACGCGTCGCGGGCTACTTCACGATCTGGTTCCTGATCTCGCGCTTCTTCTTCGATCGCAGTCGGCGTCAAGACGAGACCGGCGACCCGGAGCACACGCGAGCGATGCAACGGCGCAGCCCGCTCGCGATCGTGCTGTTCGCGTTGACGACGACGTTCTTCGCGTTCGACTTCCTGATGTCGATCGACCCCGAGTGGTTCTCGACGATGTTCGGGGTCTACTTCTTCGCAGGTAGCGTCGTCGCGTTCTTCGCATTCTTCGCGCTGACGCTGATGGGGCTCCAGCGACGCGGCATCCTCGCCAACGCGATCACGACCGAGCACTATCACGACGTCGGCAAGCTCAATTTCGCCTTCGTCTTCTTCTGGGGCTACATCGCGTTCAGCCAGTTCATGCTGATCTGGTACGCGAACATCCCCGAAGAAACGTTGTGGTTCGCACACCGCACCGAAAAGCCATGGCTCGCAGTCGCCTACGTGCTGATCTTCGGGCACATGATCATTCCGTTCGCGGGTCTCCTGTCGCGGCACGTCAAGCGCAGCCGCAAGGCCTACGCGTTCTGGGCGATCTGGCTCCTCGTCATGCACTGGATCGACCTCAACTGGATCGTCATGCCGACGTTCTCCCACAGCGGCGGTTCGGTGTTCCACGTCATCGACCTGAGCCTGTTCCTCGGTATCGGTGCGCTCGTCCTCGCGACGGCGCTCAAGATCGGCTCGCAGGTCGCCCTCGTTCCCGAGCGCGATCCTCTGCTCGGCGAATCCTTGGCCTTCGAGAACATGTGAGGCTGCGATGGTTGCTGCAAAGGACAACGTAAACACCCGCATCGTGGCTCTCGTGAGCCTCATCGGCGTCATCTTGCTCGTCGTGACCATCATGGCGACGGACGCCGCTTACTCGTGGACGCGCGCCGTCGTCAATCGCGGCAACGAGTCCGGAGATCCGACGAAGGTCATCGAAGCGCGCAAGGACTGGAAGTCGAAGGCCGAAGCCGCTCCCGCGTGGGCGATCGTCGACGACAAGAAAAGCGACAAGTACGTCACTATCCCGGTGACACTCGCTCGCGACCTCGTCCTGGCCGATCGCAAGAAGTAGTCGAACGAATCCACGCAGTGAGCCGAGTCATGTCAACTCCCCGCACGATCCTGACGAACATCGCCCGCGTGACCTTCGCGACGACGGTGATCGCGATGGGGGTCTCCGTGGCGCAGCTCAACGTCGAGAGTGAGATGAGCAAGGGTGTCGCGATCGTCGAGAAGCTCGGCGAGAAGCTCCCCTTGGATCTGCAGTTCATCGATGACCGTGGAGAGCCCAAGACGCTGGGGAGTTTCTTCGGCAAGGGCCATCCGGTCATCGTCACGATGAACTACGCGGACTGTCCGATGCTCTGCAAACTACAGCTCACCGGGTTCATCGATGCGCTCAAGGGCCTGTCGCTCGAGCCCGGCAAGGACTTCGAGATCGTGACCGTGAGTCTCGACACCGAAGAGACGCGGATGCGCGCGCAAGACGTCAAGCGCGCGCACCTCGCCAAATGGGGAAACCCCGAAGGCGAATCGGCGTGGCATTGGCTTCGGGCGCTTCCGAGTCAGACGGACAACGTCAAGAAGCTCGCGGACGCCATGGGCTTCGGCTACAAACGAGATCCTCGCTCTGGCGACTACTCCCACCTCGCGTGCCTCATGCTCGCGAGCCCCGACGGTGTGTTGACGCGCTATCTCTACGGCATCCAGTTTCCCGAGAGCACGCTGCGGCTCGCGATCGTGGAAGCCGGGCGCGGCGAGGTCGGGTCGACAGCGGACAAAGTACTGCTGTGGTGCTTCGCCTACGACAGCACGACGGGGCGCTACACCCCGGCTCTATGGCGCATCATGCGCATCGGCGGCCTCCTGACGGTCGCGTTCTTGGCTTTCCTTTTCTTCGGGTTCCGCAAGCGTTCGCCTGCGGGACGAGACGTGCGGCCTGCGTGAGATTGCTTCCATGGGTTTGCTGAACATCCCCTCGCTCCCCTCGATGTCGGCGCTGCAGCCGCAGGACATATGGATGCCCGAGCAGGCATCGACGTTCGCAGCGAACGTCGACTGGTTGTTCTACGGCATCCTTTACATCTGCATCTTCTTCTTCGTGCTCGTCACGGCGTTGACGGTCTACTTCGTCGTCAAGTATCGACGCAAGTCGCCGATGCAGGAGACCGGCGGACCGACACACAACTGGTTCTTGGAAATCACTTGGTGCGCGATCCCACTCGCGATCGTCGGCTGGATGTGGTTCGAGGGTTTCCGCGGCTTCATGGAAATGCGCTCGAGTCCGAAAGGTGCCGACGCGCTGCGAGTGATCGTCAACGCACAGAAGTGGAGCTGGGACTTCACGTACCCGAACGGTGCGATGACCAACGAGCTGCACGTGCCGGCAAACCAAAAAGTCGTTCTATCACTCAACTCCCTCGATGTGCTGCACGCGTTCTACGTGAACACGTTCCGCACGAAGATGGACGTCGTGCCTGGCCGCATCAACGAGATCTGGTTCGAGCCGACGATGGCCGGTGAGTTCATGCTGCAGTGCGCCGAGTACTGCGGGGACGAACATTCGCGCATGCGCGCCAAGGTCATCGTGCACGAAGACAAGGCGGCGTTCGATGCGTGGCTCGATTCATATGATCCGTACAAGGGGCTCGAACCCATCCCCGCGGGCAAGCTCGTCTTCGAATCGAAGGGCTGCACCCAGTGCCACAACGTGACGGGTGCGGCTGGCGGTATCGGCCCGACGCTCAAGGGTGTGATCGGCCGTGACCGCGAGTTCATGGATGGCACGAAAATGATCACCGACGGGAACTACGTTCGCGAGTCGGTTCTCGAACCCCAGGCCAAGGTCGTGAAGGAACCCGGCAAGCAGTACGCCGGTGTCATGCCCAGCTACAAGGGGCGCATCTCCGACAAAGAGATCGGCTTCCTCGTCGAGTATCTCACTGAAGTGAGCAAGAACTGAGCGGGCTCGCTCAAAGAGGCTACGAACATGACCAGCACAAGCGTCATCGACAAGACCGCTCAGGGCGGTGATCAGGAGCCCGAGAACTTCTTGACCTGCGCCTCCGGCGTCAAGTCCTGGCTCGGCACGCTCGACCACAAGCGCATCGGGATCATGTATTTGATCTGCATCACGTTCGCCTTCACGGCGGCGGGATTGATGGCGCTCGTGATTCGTTCGGAGCTTTTCTATCCGGACCAACAGCTCGTGAGCCCGTCGACGTACAACCAGCTGTTCACGCTGCACGGAGCGATGATGGTCTTCTTGTTCATCATCCCCGGCATTCCGGCCGCGCTCGGGAACTTCGTGATCCCGATGATGCTGGGCGCGAAGGACGTAGCGTTCCCCAAGCTCAACCTCACGAGCTGGTACCTGTGGGTGACGGGCGCGGTCTTCTTCGTGTGTGCACTCGGATTCGGTGGGCTCGACACGGGTTGGACGCTCTACCCGCCGTACTCGACGACGACCAGCTCGGCTGTCGTGCTGTCGGTTCTCGGGGCGTTCATCCTCGGGTTCAGCTCGATCGCGACCGGCATCAACTTCGTCGTGACGATCCAGAAGATGCGTCCCGAAGGCATGGGCTGGTTCCAGATGCCGCTCAACCTGTGGGCGCTCTACGCCACCGCGCTGATGCAGGTGCTGGCGACCCCGGTCCTCGGCATCACCGTCCTGCTGCTGTTCGTCGAGCACACCCTGCACATCGGCATCTTCGACCCGACCCTCGGCGGCGACCCGGTGCTGTTCCAGCACTTCTTCTGGTTCTACTCGCACCCGGCGGTCTACATCATGATCGTCCCGGCGATGGGCGTGGTCTCCGAGCTGATCACGACGTTCTCGCGCAAGCCGGTCTTCGGCTACCGCTTCATCGCGTACTCGTCGGTGTCGCTGGCGCTGCTCGCGTTCCTGGTCTGGGGCCACCACATGTTCGTGTCGGGCCAGTCGGCGCTTGCCAACATGGTGTTCTCGGCGCTGACCTTCACGGTCGCGATCCCGTCGGCCATCAAGGTCTTCAACTGGACCGCCACCCTCTACAAGGGTGACATCCGGCTGCAGACCCCGATGCTGTACGCGCTGTCGTTCCTGATCCTGTTCACGATCGGCGGCCTGACCGGCCTGTTCCTGGCCATCCTCGCCACCGACGTCCACCTCCACGACACCTACTTCGTGGTCGCGCACTTCCACTACGTCATGATGGGCTCCGGCCTGGTGGCGTTCCTGGGCGCGCTCCACTACTGGTGGCCGAAGATGTTCGGCCGGATGTACAACGAGCTTCTGGGGCAGGATCGCGGCGGTCGGCGTGTTCATCGGCTTCAACCTGACGTTCTTCCCGCAGTTCATCGCGGGATCGCAGGGCATGCCGCGGCGCTACTTCGACTACCTGCCGCAGTTCACGGTGTATCACCAGTGGTCGACGGTCGGGGCGTTCGTCCTCGGCGGTTCGATCCTGATCGCTGCGCTCAACCTCCTGTCGTCGCTGCGCAACGGTCCGAAGGCACCGGCAAACCCCTGGGGTTCGCCGGGTCTCGAGTGGGTCGCTGCGTCGCCGCCGTCGCACTACAACTTCGACGAAGACGTTCCGGGTCGCGATCCGTACGACATGGAGCTCGTCGAATGGGGAGGCAGCCCCGAAGTCGGCTACATCCCGAGCGCGAAGGCGAAGGCAGCCTTCGAAGAGCATCGCAAGAAGATCGCCGCGCAGAGCCGTGGCGCGCACTGAGGACTTTGGTGACGAACATGACGGCAACACAAGACGCCCCGGCGAGCCACGCGGAGCACGGTCACCACGACCCTCATCTCGCGCATCACTTCGACACGCCGGCGCAGCAATTCGATAGCGGCAAGTTCGGGATCTGGGCCTTCCTGCTGACCGAAATCTTGTTCTTCAGCGGCCTCTTCTGCGCCTATGTCGTCTATCGATATCTGCACCCGGAGATCTTCCTCTACGGGCACCAGTTCCTCGATGTGACGTGGGGCGCGATCAACACGATCGTCCTGATCTGCAGCTCGCTCACCGCGGCTTGGGCCGTGCGCAACGCGCAGCTCAATCAACAAGGATGGCTCAAGATCAACATCATCTTGACGATCCTGTGTGCGTGCGCGTTCATGGGGATCAAGGCGGTCGAGTACAACCACAAGATCCACGAGGGCCTGCTGCCGGGTAAGTACTACGTCGCCGAGGCCGAACGTGCGGCACGGCACGCAGAACACTCAGGGGCCGCTGCGACCACGCACGATGCAATGACCACGCATGATGCACCAGCCACGCACGACGCTCCTGCGGCGGAAGAGAGCGCTCACGCGGTGCACTACGCCGAGCCCGAGAACGCTGGTACGTTCTTCGGCATCTACTTCTGCATGACGGGGCTCCACGCGTTCCACGTGTTGGTCGGGATCGCCGTCTTCCTGTGGGTCCTCATGCGAGCGTTCAAGGGCCATTTCGGTCCGACATACTTCGCTGCAGTCGACTATGCCGCTTTGTATTGGCACCTCGTCGACTTGATCTGGATCTACCTGTTCCCGCTCCTGTATCTGATCCACTGAGGCGTAGGGCCATCGAATCATGAGTCACGACTCTCACGATCACGCGGACGATGGTCAGCTCCACGTCCATGTCATGCCGAAGCGCGTGCTCTTCGCCGTCTGGTTGCTGCTCGTCGTGTTGACGGGGCTCACGGTGTTCAGTGCACAGTACCACCTCGGCTTCCTCGACTTGTGGGTCGCCATGGGGATTGCGACGATCAAGGCGGTCGCGGTGCTGCTCTTCTTCATGCACTTGCTCTACGACAAGCCGTTCCACGGCTTCATGATCGCGGCGACGCTCGTCTTCGTGTTCTTGTTCTTCGGGATGTCGCTGCTCGACACCAGTGCCCAGCAGGGCCAGATCGAGAACTTCAAGCTTCTCAACCCGAAGGGTTGATTCGGACGGCCGGGCTCTTCGGTCGGCACCTCGATGTTGTGGAACTTCGGCTTCTTGCACGGGCACCACGAACATGGTGGTGACGGAAGCGCACGTTCCCCGAGCGGGTCGTCGCGTGACGAAGTCGGCGCGGGGCGCTTCGCCTTCAAGCTCGGCCTCGCTTCGATCGGTTCGCTTTTCCTCGGCTGCCTGATCGCATTCGTCACGATTCGGTTCCGCGCGGACACGTGGCGCGAAGCCGGGATGCCGAAGCTGCCGCTGGTCCTCTGGTTGAGCACCGCGCTGCTCGTCCTCACGAGTGTGTTGACGGAGCGGGCGTATCGCGGACCGAGAGAGCAACGCGGCGAACGCGTGCGCTTTGCGTTCCTGGCGGCACTCGGGTTCTGCGTTGCCCAGATCATCGCGTGGGTTCAATGGTCGCTCACGGGCCTGCCGCCGAATGCGGCGACCCTCTACGCGTTCTCGTTCTACATGCTGACTGCCGTGCATGGACTGCACGTGATCGCAGGATTGGTGTTGCTCCACATCGTCAAGAAGCGCCAGTCCCTCGGGACGCTCCGGATCGTCAAGGGACGGTCGGAGTTCTTGCGATTGACGGCTCAGTATTGGCACTTCTTGGGAGCGGTCTGGCTCGTGATGTGGATCGCGCTCGAGATCGCGGCATCCTGAGGTCGGATGCGCAAGCGCATCGAAGTCCACGACGCTCGGAGTCTCGAGCAGGCCCTCGCGACCGTCAAGCGTGCGCGCATCACGCTGAACTTCTCGTGGCTCCTGAAGTTGCGCTGGGCCGCCGTGCTCGGGCAACTGCTCGCGATCGCGGTCGTGCACTATCTGATCGGTGTGCACCTGCCGCGGCTACAACTCCTCGGCATCGTGCTGATCGCGACGGTCAGCAACATCGGACTCGTGTGGTGGTTCCGGCGTTCGACGCGCAGTGGCGCTTGGGACAACCTCGAGACGAGTAGCGAGTTCTTGATCGGGTCGATCATGACGCTCGACCTGTTCTTGTTGACGGGGATGCTCCACGTGACGGGAGGAGCTTCGAATCCGTTCACGATCTTCTACATCGTCAACTGCACGCTGTCGGCGGTCGTGTTGCGCCCGTTGTGGGGTTGGGTCCACGGGATCGTCGCGTGCTTCTGCTACGCGGGCCTGTTTTACGGATCGTCGTCGCTCGAGCAGATGGTTGCGGCGAGTCGTGGAAACGACGGCTACACGAGTCTGCTGCAAGCGTGGGAGCTGCATCTCGTCGGCATGTTCGTCGCGTTCGCGACCGCGTCCGGCATCTTGCTCTACTTCTTCTCGCGTGTCTTCGTGGAGTTGGCACGACTCGAAGAAGAGCTGCTCGTGATGCGACAGCGCCACTCCAAGGGGCAGCGTCTCGAGGCCATGGCGACCCTCGCTGCCGGTGCGGCGCACGAACTGAGTTCTCCCCTGTCCACGATCGCCGTGATCGCGAAGGAACTCGAACGGGATGCGAGCACTCCTGGAGTTCCACCGACGATGCTCGAGGACACCAAGCTGATCCGCGAGGAGGTCAAGCGCTGTCGGCGCATCCTCGACCGTATGTCCGCGGATGCCGGTGAAAGCGCGGGAGAGGCGCTCGTTCGGATCGAGGTTCGATCACTCTTCGACGAGATCGTTTCCGAACTCCCCGCGAAGGGTCGTGTGCAGATCAGCGTCGACGCCGCCATCCAACACGTGTCCTATTCGCTACCCCCCGTGGCGCTCAGCCAAGCGCTGCGCGGAATCGTCCAGAACGCGCTCGATGCGTCCGCAGCGGACCAACACGTCGACCTGTCGGCCGAGCCAACTGGCGACGAGGGCGATGGCCTCCGGATCCTCGTGCGGGATCGAGGTGCGGGCATGGAGGCCGACACGCTCGAACGCGTCGGAACGCCGTTCTTCACGACGAAGGAGGTCGGTTCGGGAACGGGCCTCGGTATCTTCTTGGCACGCACCGTCGTCGAGCGTCTCGGCGGTGCGCTCTGGATCGAGTCGACACCGAAGGAAGGCACCCTCGTGAGCATCGAAATGTTCTCACTGGATGCCCGGTCCGGAACTTCGGACTATGATCCAGTCGGCCACGACAACGGCGCTCGTGACCAATCCGAGACCGGACAGCAGACGGACCAATGACAGGCGCAGCATCCAACAACGAGCATCCCGAGAGCATTCTTCTCGTTGATGACGATCAGGTTTTTCGCAACCGCCTCGCGCGTGCTCTCGAAGCACGTGGCTACGAGGTGCGTCAGGCGAGCGAACTCGACGAAGCAGTCGCTCTCGCGCGCGAGGACTCGCCCGAGCGTGCGGTCGTCGATCTCAAGATGCCCAAGCACTCGGGCCTCGAGGTCGTCCAGGCGCTCAAGGAGATCGACTCGACGACCAAGATCATCGTGCTCACGGGGTATGGCAGCATTGCGACCGCCGTCGACGCGATGAAGCTCGGAGCGACGAGCTATCTCGCCAAGCCTGCCGATGCGGACGACGTGCTCAATGCGTTCCGTCGTGACGACGAGCATCCGTTGACCCCCGGCAAGCCGCGCTACGATCCGCCGAGTCTCGCGCGCGCCGAGTGGGAACACATCAATCGCGTGCTGTCAGATTGCGGTGGCAACATCTCCGAGGCCGCGCGCCAGCTCGGGATCCACCGACGCTCGCTGCAGCGCAAGCTGCAGAAGTACGCGCCGCGCTGAAGGGCGCGGACGAGCGCGTTCCATCAGCGCTTCTCGAACGTCGGCCCTGCAATGATGAGCACGCGACCCGTCTGCGGGCCCTCGATCGCGCTCCATGCCGAGGTGCAGAGGAAGTCGATCGCGCCGTCGCCATCGACGTCGCCGATGCCTTGTGCGTCGAAGCCGAACGTGTCGCCGGCTTCGAGGCACGTGTAGATTGCATACAGGCTGCCGTCTTTTCCCGAGTGGAGCGTGCATCGCCCACCAGACCGCGCGCCGGCGCGGTTCTGCCACGCACCGATGATCAGGTCGCTGAGGCCGTCGCCATCGACGTCTCCGGCTTGCGACATCGATGTGCCGAAGCCTTCGCCGGCTTGCTGACCATCGAGGACGAGGATGGCTTTGCCCGTCTTGCCGGAGTGGACGAAGATGCGACCACTGCCTGGCCCGTGTGCAGCATTGAGCCAGTCCGAGGCAAAGACGTCTTCGTGCCCGTCGCCATCGCAGTCGCGCAGGATCGCGACGAAGTAGTGACCGACGTTCTTCGAGGTCGTGTCGCCTTCGATCGCGAAGGAGAACTCAGCGCCGTCCTTCGACAGTTTGTAGACGTATGCGCGGCCAGTCGTGTGGGCGAACGGTGCGCCGACGGCGAGCAGGTGGGCACCGCCGTTCTCGAGTGCTGCGGCACCAGCGGTCACAGCGACATAGCCGTCGAGGGCCATGCCGAATTTGGTGCCCGCGGCGCCATCGGGTGGCGTGATCGAATACAGGAGCTTGCCGTCCTTCGACGAGCAGACGTCGACGCGATCGAGACCGGGTGCGCCGATGCAGTAGTCGGGATGCGTGTCGCCGTCGAGATCTTCGATCGCGCAGACTTTTGTTCCGAATGCGGCGTCTTTCGCGAGGCCTTCGGGAGCGATGTGGAAGAGGATGCTGCCGTTCTTGCCCGAGAGGACGTAGGCACTGTTCGTCCCTGGCGAACCGACAATGACGTCCGGCGTGCCGTCGCCGTTGCTGTCACCGCATCCCGCGAGGCCATTGCCGAGTCGAGCGGCCGTGGCGTCACCATCGAACGTCCAGAGAAGAGATCCGTTCTTGCTCGAGTATGCGTAGACGCGACCACACGCATTCTTGCGAGCGTTCGTCGCCGTCGGAGCGCTCGTGGCGAAATCGATGACGCCGTCTCCGTCGACATCGCCGATGCGTCGTGCGACCCACCCGAACTGGTCGCCACTCGCTTGGCCGTGCAGGTCGTGTAGCACGCGCACGTCCTCGACGAAGAGGTGCGACTTGCTCTTCAGCGCAGGCAATTGGCGAACGAACGCTTCGTCCTTCTGCAGGGGGACGAACTCGGGGTCGGCGAGCATGCGTGCGCGATCGTCGAATCCGAGCCAGCGTGCGACAACGAGTGCATCGGTCGCCGGCCCAGGGCGGCCGAGCTTCGCGAGGACGCGAGCGACTGTGTACTGGGCGAGCGCCTGACGAGCCTTCGGAACGAGGACCTTGTCGTTCTTGGTCACGCGTTCGAGTTGGAGAAGCGCATCTTCGCCCTTGCCCTCGAGATGGAGGCAAAGTCCATACAGCGTGATGCACTCCCAATCGGTCGATGGGTCACGAGCGAGCGGAGCGAGCAGCGTCGACGCCTCGGCAGGTTTGTTGTTCGCCAAGAGCTGGCGCGCCTGGCGCAGAACCGACTGCCGATCCCCAGCACCCTGCTCCGAAGCTGTAGCAAGACCTTGCGTCCGCACAACGACCCCAATGGCCCCGACGAAGATGAACACCACAACACCGAGCGATCGAAAGGTCCGCATGCGGCGATCGTAAACCGCACAAAAGGTGCCAGGGTCGATTCCCCGTACCATTTGCGCGGCCTCAGTGCAGGTGTACGGTCGAGCCGGAGAGGTGTCCTGCTTGATCTTGCGCGCTCAGGGACAGGACGAGCGCGAGGTCTTTGGGAAGCGAGGCTGCGGATTCGAAGACGATGCTCGTGGGGTCGGCGCGTACGACGCGGCAGGCGGCGAGCAGGCCCCACGTGTCGACGGGGTCGCCTTGGAGGGACGTGTGGAGACGCCGCAGATCGAGGTCGCCGAGCCCCTGAGGATCACCGATCTCGATGCGCAGGCGTCGTGCTGCGTCGAGAGAGACGAGAACGATTGGGTCGTTGGTCCACGCCTGACCCAAGAAGTGGATTCCACTCACGGCGTCGATGTCGCAGCTCCCAGCGGATGGGTCTCGAATCAGGCGTCCGAGGCTGTCGCGTTCTTTGCCGTCTTCGACGTCGACGATGCGCACGTGGGTGATGTAGGCGAGGTTGATGCGACCGAGTTTCACGAGAGGATGATCGCGTAACGACGCGAGGTCGAAGGGATCACCCCCTGCGCGTGCTGGATCGCGCACGTCGATTTCGGGGTGCAAGGTCGGGTTCGCGAGCGTCGGCGTGGTTCCCGCGAGTCCGCTCCACGATCCACACGGAAGTGCGCCATAGGCGCCGATCGATTGCTGCGGACCGACGTAGCTCGTCTCGAAGCGCGCGAAGTCGACCCCGTTCGAGCTGACTTCGACGAACGCGACTTCGGCATAGCAGCTCGCGCCGAGGCCGACGTAGAACGCGTTCTCGAACACGATGAAGTCCGCCCCTGGTCCGTCGGTCAGCGGACGGTCGAACCCGAGCGTGAGCGAGCCCGAGAGCCCGAGACTCACGACGTCGAGAGACCCGCTCGTTCGCCCCGCGCCGACGGGTGCACCGAGCGCTTTCGATGGATCACGGAAGCCTGGCGCGACCCCCGAACCCGGGGAATATCCGATCACTTTCGACGCGAACGGCGATTGCGCGGACAATCGTGCAGGGAAGCATGCGGTCGCGACGGCTATGCACGCAGCTACCGCGAATGTGGCGAAACACGGCGGCCGCGAGGGCACCACGCAGAGAGTCGAACTCCGCGGATGTGACGCGGACGTCCACACGATCGGGCGGCGCAGCGAAGACGCGGTCACTCGCGTGATCAAGCGCCATCGCCTCGTCACGGCGACCAATCGGTTCGCGGACGACGACGCGGCAGTGGCTGTGTTGCGGAAGCGCCGTGAAAAGGCGGCGACGAACGTGTTTCGGCTACGCCGCGACGAAGCGGCGGCCGAACGACCAGATAGGTAGCGCAACTCGGATCCTCGAAGTCATGCTGGACAGTGCGGAGTGACCCGAGGCGCGTCTTCTGGCTTGCGAATCGTCCTCCATCGAGGCCTTCCGGCGCACAGCCCGTGGACTGCACACCGTGGCATCGTCTCGACTTCGTCCTCGCTCACAGCGGCGGGCCCGCGCCGGTTTTTCACCGGACTTCCGTGAGCCCCGGATCTCGTGAAGTCCGATCGCCGCCGCATGTCGCGACCTCGCTCGAACGACCGGCATCATCGAGCATGCTCGCCCGGGGAACAAGCTTCCCTTGCCGGGGTGGTGGCGGCAGCCTATCTGCAACCCCGACGTGACCGCGAAGAGTCGCGAATCACGTCGTCTCGAAGAACCGAAGAGCAAGACAACGCATGATTTACGACGTCTGGTATTGGGTGGTGATCGGCGCCGGGATGCTCCTGAGCTTCGGCGCATCCGCCCTCGTCAAGAGCACGTTCGCGAAGTACAGCCAGTTCACGACCCGGTCGGGGATGACCGGCGCGGACGTCGCACGACGCATCCTCGCCGACAACGGCATCCATGACGTTCGCGTCGAACGCGTTCCGGGCCACCTGAGCGACCACTACGACCCGACGAACAAGGTTCTGCGCCTCAGCGAGGCCGTCTACGACCAGCGCAACATGGCAGCCTTCGGCGTCGCGGCGCACGAAGTCGGGCACGCGATCCAACACGCGACCGGCTATGCGCCGCTCAAGTTCCGGTCGGCGTGGGTCCCGCTCGCGAACATCGGATCCAACCTCGGCATCTGGGTCGTCTTCTTGTCGCTGGTCATGGGAGCCGCACGCGGTGCTGGTTTGCCCTTCATCATCGGGCTCGTGGGCCTCGGCCTCTTCGCGTGTGCGACGGTCTTCACGCTGATCACGCTGCCCGTCGAGTTCGACGCGAGCAAGCGCGCCATCGTGGCGCTCGAGAACGGCGGCTACACGACGACCGAAGAAGTCGAAGGCGCACGCAAGGTCCTCAACGCGGCAGCGATGACCTACGTCGCGGCAGCAGCCGCATCGATCCTGCAGCTGCTCTACTGGGCCTCGTTGCTCCTGGGCAATCGCGACGACTGACGGTCGATTGCTGATCGAGCGCGACGGGAGAGTTGCGCGCGGGCCCGTCCCGCCGGGGGCGGCGTTATGCCGGACCTCGTGTGCGTGCGGATCCTCGGTCAGAAATCCCGACTTCGTCGCGGTTTTGTGGGGCTCACCGACCGACGGAAATCTGTCGGGTTGAGGTGACCGCAGAATCGTCGAGAAGTCGCGCACTCCCGTACCGGCATTTCCTCACCGTGCTAGGGTGCGCCTTCGATGAGCACGAACGAATCTCGTAGTGTTCGCGTCACCCTCGACACCTGACGAGCCACCAATGGCTATGTGCCCCATCAAACTCCGATCAACAGGTCTACTCGTTGCAGCTTCGTTCTTCGTTGCGCGAGCCTCCTCGAGCCAAGTCGTGATCACGGCGGATCGACACGTCGGTTCGACGGACCAAACGATCGATGGTCAAGATGTCGTCGTGCAAGGCGCGACGCTGACCATGGACGGCAGGCATCGGTTGCGCTCTCTGCGGTTGACCCAGTCTGCGACGCTGACGCATACGAGCGGCATTCAATACCAGGGTGAAGACGGCCTGGTGCTCGACGTCGATTTCGACCTCATCGTCGAGTCGGGGAGTCAAGTCGACGTCACAGGTCGTGGCTTGCCAAGAGGAGGGCCTGGTTGGCAGTCTGGTCTCGGGGCTTCGCATGGTGGCCTCTCGACCAGTGGCGGTACCGGCGTCGAACAGGGCGCGACCGGACCCGTGTTCGGTTCGTTCGTGCGGCCTCGCTCGTTCGGAAGTGGCAACTTCCGCTCCGTTGGCGGTGGCGCAGTCGCACTCTCGTGTGGAGGCCTGGCGGAGTTCGAAGGCAGTCTTCGAGCGGATGGTCTGAACGGCAGTTCCGGACATGGCGCAGCGGGAGGGAGCATCTTTGTCGAGGCAGATACACTTCGTTGGACAGGTCGGATCTCGGCGCACGGGACGGATGCCGCGAACGGAATCACGACCGCCGGCGGGGGTGGCAGGATCGCCCTCGTCGCTCGCAAGTCACTCGAGGGTGACACGATCGTGCAAGCACTCGGTGGTCGGGGTAGCTCCGCCACGTCCGCAGCCGCCGCGGGGACGGTGTTTCTGCGCGAAGGTACGCAACGTGGGACTTTGATCATCGACAACGGTGGTCGTAGTTCTCCGGCCTACACGCCGCTGACCATGTGGTCGAAACTCGATGCCAACCTCGTCCTTCGGGGCAGTGCGTTCGTGCGCAATCGGGTTGGCTTGGCGCTTCTCGTGGACGTTGCCGGCGATCTCACGATCGAAGCCGGCAGCAGGATAGACGCCTCCGGACGGGGCTCTGCGATGGGCGTCGGCCAGTCCTTACGCTGCCGTTGGTCCTACAACGGAAGCTACTACTACGGTGGTGCTGGACACGGCGGTGAAGGCGGTACGGGCGGCGGCAGCGGCGTCAGCTGTGGCGCTCCTAGAGGCCGCACGTATGACTGGGACTTGTTTCCGATCCTGCCGGGCTCTGGAGTCGTCCAACTCGGACTTCGGGGTGGCGCCTCCATCGTCGTCAACTGCGGTGGAACGGCGACCGTGAACGGTGCCATCCAATGTGGTGGTGGCCCGACTTCCGCCGGGGGCAGCATCCTCATGTTCGCGGAAAGGGCACTCGGCACTAGCACCCTGTACGCCCGTGGCGGTTCCAATCAGGGCTACCGTGACGGCAGTGGTGCAGGTGGTCGAATCGCGGTCTACGCGAATGAGATTGCGAGCACGTTGAAATACGACGTGCGTGCGGGTGTCGCAACGAACTCCGTCCGGACCGGTCGTGGCGGCACGTTCATCACCGGTCTCCCTCCAAAACGTGCGGGCAGTCGATTCGGTCAGTCTTGGCCAGTCATGGGCGGTCCCTCGATCGAGCTTCGCGATTTACCCACGAACAGCACGGGTCCATTAGGTCGACTGGGACTCGTTTCGCTGCGAGAAACGACCGGCATCTACAACTGGTTGGTCGTCGGCTTCCAGAAGCTGCCCGGTCCCGTGTTCTACGTGAACCCGGACATCCTCTACTTCGCTGCAACGCCCTTCAGTCGCAAACCGGGCGATGAGTGGTCTGGCTCGTTCGGCATCGCCGGCACACGCGATGTCGTGCTCGAAGTCGGTGATTTGCCGACCGGCGCTCGGCTCTACCTCCAGTGGCTTTCGATCGACGAATCGTCCGGTATCGCACTCACGCATGGGATGGAGTGGAAACTCTGACAGAGAGCACCAACTTCGTCAGAACACCACACTGCGCCCGCTGGGGCGCTGCTTCAGCGTGACCGCAGCGGCGCATTGCTCGCCGGCGTGCGCGTCAAGTAGTCGATCAGGTCGACCTTCGTCAGCAGTCCGAGCACGCGAGACTCGCTGTCGACGACGATCGCGACTTCGCCGCGGTCGAAGATGGCCGGCAGGTCCGAAGCGCTCGTGTGCACCGACACGGTCGCGACCTTGCGTTCCATGACTTCGGCGATCGAAGTGTCGTTGCTCGCGCGACCGTCGACGATCACGTGCAACACGTCCGACTCGGTCAAGATGCCCGCGAGCCGCTCGCCGTCGACGACCGGTAGCTGCGAGATCCCACGATCCTTGAACGTGCGGATCGCATGCCCGACCGGTTCCGACAAGTCGACCGTCAGGAGCTTCTGGGGCGGCAGTGCGCGCATGACGTCGCCGATCGTGCCGATCTCCCAATCCGCTTCGAGGAAACCGTTCTCACGCATCCAGCGGTCGTCGACGAACTTCGTGAGGTAGTTGCGCACCGAATCGGGAAGCACGACGACGACGCGCTTGCCTGGACCGAGGTCGCGCGAGACCTGCATCGCTGCCCAGACCGCCGCGCCGGCGGAACCGCCACAGAGCAAACCTTCTTGGCGGATCAGTTGGCGCGCGACGCGGAAGCTGTCCTTGTCGTTGGACTTGATCCAACGGTCGACGAGATCGCGATCGAGCACGTCGGGGATGAAGTCGTACCCGATCCCCTCGACCTTGTAGCTGCCGATCTCACCCGGACCTGCGAGGATCGAACCCTCGGGGTCGACGCCGACGATCTGGCAGTCCGGCAGCTGCTTCTTGATCGCGCGAGCGATGCCCGTGATCGTTCCGCCGGTACCCGCCGTAGCGACGACAGCGTCGAGCCTGCCCTCGCATTGCTCGAGGATTTCGGCGCCCGTCGTTTCTTCATGGGCAATCGGGTTCGAGGGGTTGCCGTATTGGTCGAGGATGTGCGCGTTCGGCACGACCTCGCGCAGCCTCTTGGCGACACCGATGTGGCTGTCGGGGCTATCCCACGCAGCCTCGGTCGGCGTGCGAATGATTTCTGCGCCGAGCGCTTCGAGCACGACCTGCTTCTCGCGACTCATCTTCTCGGGCATCGTGATGATCATGCGATACCCGCGCACGGCGGCCGCGAGCGCGAGGCCGATGCCCGTGTTGCCGGAGGTCGGTTCGATCAGCGTGTCGCCGGGCTTGATGCGCCCTTCGCGTTCGGCATCGAGCAGCATGCGCACACCGATGCGGTCCTTGACCGAACCGCCGGGATTCATGAACTCACATTTTCCGAGCAACTCGCCCGGCAGATCACGGCCGATGCGCTGAAGGCGGACGAGAGGGGTGTTGCCGACGGTGGTGAGGATCGAGTCGTGGATCATGGCGCGTGCATCATCGGGCCCGTGGGCCGTGATTGGAACCCAGCGCTCGTCTACCGGACACGAACCGCGTGCGCGCGTTGCCGGGTTGTGTTGGTAGGGCCGGTCGGTTCCGGGACAGAATGTCCGGATGCAAGGGCAAGGTCAGACGATTCGCCGGGGCGCGGGCTTGCGGGTGCTGCTCCTCGCGGGACTCTTCGTCGCAGTCGTCGTCCCGTTCGCCCTGTTCGCATGGCTCGGCAACCGGGAGCTCATGCGTGCGACCAAGGACAACCTCGGTCGGCACCTGCTCGTCTCCGAGGCGCGCAGCACCGCGCGACGGATCGCCGATCGACTGGCACAGGCACGCGAACTCGCGGTGACGTTCACGTCGGCGCCGGTGGTCCGTCGTCGCTTCGAGGACACGGACGAAGCGCGGGCCGCGTTCGAACGCTTCCACTCGCGAGTCTCGGACCTCGTCGGGTCGGTGTTGTTGGTGACGTCCCGGCCCGGAGCGGCCCCGAAGGTGCTCTTTCCCGAAGTCAGCGGCGACGTGCGCGCGAATGGTCGCAAAGTCCTCGAGGCCTGGTTGACCGCGAGCACCGACGGGACGCCGGTCGTCGTCGCGCCGCTCCCCGACCCACTCGATGAATCCGGCAGTCTCAGCGCCCCGCGAGATCCGACATCGTGGGTTCTTCCCTGGATCATCCCGATGCGGGACGACACGCAGGTCGCGCTCGGAGTCTGTGTCTTCCTGTTGCCGCTCGAGGCCGTGCAAGACGAGATCGAACAGACGCGCCGTTCGCTCGTCGAAGGTGCGAACATCGCGAGCACGACGCTCTGGGTCGCGGATCGGAGCACCGGGCGTTTCTTGTTGCACACGGATCGCGCGCTCATCGGTGGCCCCTGTGAACGCATCGACCTGATCGGGTTCGAAGACGCAGGAACGAATGCGTTCGCGATGGCAGCACTCAATCGTCCTGGCCTGCCGTCGTGGCGGATCGGAATTGGCGTGAGCGCGCTCGAGCTCTTCCAGAGTGTCGATACGTTGAGTCGGTTCTTCCTCGGCCTCGTCGTGCTCGTTCTCGCGGCGACACTCGGAATCGGCGCTTGGATTTCGCTCCGCGCGACGCGATCCCTGTCTCGGCTCGAGGCGACGACGCGCACGCTCGGCGCGGGTGATCTCGCAGCGCGTGCCGAAGTCGCGGGCCCGCGTGAAGTGCGCGCGCTCGCAGAAGAGTTCAACCGCATGGCCGAGCGACTCGCAGCCGAGCAAGAACGCTTGAAGCACGCGGAGCGCGATCGAGCCTGGACCAAGATGGCTCGGCAGGTGGCGCACGAGATCAAGAACCCGCTACAACCGGTTCGTCTGCACGCCGAGTTGATCGCGCGCGCGGCATCCGGCGGATCGCTGGACGAAGTGCAGCGCGATCGCGTTCGGGCATCCGCAGACGTGATTCTGCGCCAAGTGGATGCCCTGCGACGCATCGTGGCGGACTTCTCCGAATACGCGCAGGCGGCGCTTCCGATGAAGGAGCGCATTCGTTTCCGAGCGGCGACGCCACTCGCCGAACTCGTCGCGCTCTACTCGGTCGGAGGGGCCGATGGCGTCTCGGTCGTCGTGCACGACGAGAGTGGACATGCCGAACTCGTGGGGAGCCCGCTCCGGCTCCAGCAAGTGCTCGTCAACCTCGTGAAGAACGCGATCGAGGCGAGTGAAGGACGTGGCGAGGCACCCGTCGAAGTGTTCGCCACCGTCGACGCGGACCGCTGGATCTGCGAGATCCGCGATCGTGGTCATGGACTCCCCGAAGGCGATGCGGAGCGTCCGTTCGAACCCGCCTTCTCGACCAAGGCCGGAGGCACCGGCCTCGGACTCGCGATCTGTCGCCGCAATATCGACGCGATGGGCGGCGAGATCGAACTTCTGCCGCGCGAGGGCGGCGGAGCGATCGCGCGCGTCACGCTCGCGATCGCTGCCTGAAATGTCAGGTCCCGAAGATCAGCTTGAGCTGCGACGACGTCGTCCAACCGAAGCTGTTCGCGGTCGTGTCGAGAATCCAGAAGTGGTTGTAGAGCCGGAGTGGCGACAGACCTCCAGGCACGGTCAGGCTGACTTTCGCGTTACCGCTCGTGTCGGTGACTGCGGGGAAGACGAACGTCGGATCGTTCCAGAGGTAGCAGCCTTGGGCTCCGAGCGGTGCCATGTCGAACGGCAACGGGATCGAGGCGAACTTCTGGAAGTCCGTGCCCATCATGAGGAGCACCGGCCGCGTGGCGATGGCGCCGGTGAGCGTGATATCGAGCGGCTTGTTGCTCTGCGGGTACGTGCTTGCACCGATCTCGGGCGTCTGGCTGTTCGAGCCCGGGCATCCGACACCTACGACGACGGAGTTCCCGTCGGCGAGCAGAAGACCGAGCTTGCTGCCACTCGTGCTACTGGTGAGTGGCGGCGAGTTCTGGTTCGACGTCCACTGGTAGAGGAACGCGCGGTTCGCACCCGTGTCGTGAAGCGGATAGTAGAAATTGTCGGAGGTCGTCGTGTTCGCGATCTTCCAGTTGATGAACTCGATGCAGAGATTGTTGGCGCTGCTCAGCGGAACGTAGAGGTAGTCCACGGGCATGCCGATGCCCTGCCACTTGCCCGCATCGAAGCGAACGCGAAGCGGACCGCGATAGACGGTCTTCGGATTGGGGTTGTTGGTCAGCCAGTTCGTCGTTGGCGTCGTCACCGAGGTGACGCCCATGATGATCTCGATGTCGTCATAGATGATCTCGAGCGGGCCGGCGGTCGGGTCGCCCGTGACGAGCAGGTCCTTGATGACCTGCGGGCGGCCCCCGAGCAGCGACGCGGGGATGATCGTCTGGTATCGCAGACCCTTACTGCCCCACGGGAACGCGTTGCGACTCCCCGTGAGTGCGCTGTTGGGGAAGTAGGCGACGTTCTGTTGGGCGAGACCACAGTCGACCGAGGCGAAGACGAACGCCGCGGCAAGAGGAAGGATCGAACGCATCGAGAATCTCCTGAGAATGGAAGGAAGTGGAGGCTGCTGGCAGGGATGTCGAGAGACGCGGGACACCATCACGATTGCGATGCCCGCGGCCAAGAGAAGCGATCGCGCGACGGCACGATTCACGCGCGAGTATCGCTACCATAGCACGAGCGCGAATTGTCGCTCGGGTGACAGGTTCCATTTGGGCGTCCCCGGATCGGACCCAGGAACAAACACTGGATTCCATTTCTCGCACGCTTTCGCCCGAGACTCTGCATGCGCCGTGTCCCCCTGATCCTCGCCCTGCTCGTAACGCTCGGCGCTCTGCTGTTCTGGCTGTTCTCGAGCCATGGCGATGACGTTCACGGGCCGTGGACGAACGAGCCTCATGCGTCCGAAACGGATGGCGCGATCGATGCCGAGTCCGCACGGCTCGTTACGATCGATCCTCTCCGACCGGATCTCGATGGTGCGACACGGATCACCGAGGGTGGGGCGCGCGGCGGCGTGATCCGCGGGCGCGTCGTGCAGGGCGAGCGCGCGACTCCCGTCGACGGCATCGAGGTCCTCGCACTCGACCGGCATCCCGCATTCGCGGACTTCGAGGTCCGCCTGCGCGACTTCATCGAGGAGGGATTCTGGAAGTCCCGCGAGCTACCACGTGCCGAAGTGCTCGCTCGCACGACGAGTCGGTCGGATGGCACCTTCGAGCTGACTGGACTCGCGCCCGGCCGCGTGTTCCTCGATGCCCGATCCGACCGCGCCTACGCACGTAGCTATCCGGCAGTGCGGCTCGCTCGGAGTGAAGTGCGGGAGGGCGAAGAAATCGTTCTCAGCCCGGGTGGGCGCGTACGGGGTCGCATCCTCGATCGAAAGGGCGAAGGCATCGCGGGCGCTCGGATCGTCCTGCGGCCGTCCGCTGCGTCGTTCCTGGCACAAATCACGTCGCGTTCGTTCCGATGGTTCGAACAGCAGAGTGACGCGGATGGCGCATTCGACTTCGTCGGCGTGCCTCCGGGGCAGGGCTACGCGTTGACCGGCGTTGCCGACACGATCGCGTTGACGCAGGCGCGAGACGTATCCGTCGAACTCGGCCGGACGGTCGACGTGGTCTTGAGAGGAGCGCCTGGAGCTCGGATCCGCGGAACCGTGCGGCTTCCCGATGGCGAGGTCGCTCCCGGCGCGCTCGTCGGTTTCGCCTATCTCGATCTCGCGCGCGTCTTGTTCTCGGTGCACGCGGGCAACCCCGTGCGTGCGGACGAGAACGGGCGATTCGAGATCCCGCACGTCGGAGCCGGACAAGTCGCGGTCACGGCGCTCAGCAAGGACCTCGGCCTCGCGCCGATCGAGCGTTTGGCGATCGTCGAGGGTGCGAGCTACGACATCGAGCTTTCGTTGTCGCTCGGCCGTGAACTCGTGGGCTACGTCGTCGACACGGACGGCAGGCCGGTCGAGGGAGCGATGGTCCGCGCGCGAACACTCGAACAACCGCGTGGGTTCGACCTCAGCCTCGTCACCAAACTCGTGCGCTACGAAGCGACGACGGATGCCGAAGGACGCTTCGAACTCCGGGGCTTGCTCTCGAATCGTTTCTGGATCGAGGCCGAGCATCCGTCCTACTTGCCGACGACGAACGTTTGGCGTGAACGGGATCAAGAGCCGGGCGCTCGCTTCGTGCTCGAACTCAAACGCGGCGCTTTCCTGTCGGGTCGCGTGATCGAAGCAGCGGATGATCGACCCGTGCAGCGCTTTCGCGTGCTTGCGCGGAGCGAGAACATCCGTCGCATGCGCGTCGGTCCCGAGTGGGGACGTCCGCCTCGACAGCCGAATCCCTACAACGATCGCAGCCCGTGGCTGCGCAAGGGTGAGTTCGAGGTTCAGCATGAAAACGGCGAGTTTCGCGTCGGTCCGCTCGAGCCCGGCAAGATCGCATTGTCGATCGACGCCGATGGCTATCTCGAGAGTGATCGTGACGAAATCGAGTTGAAGCCGAGCGAAGAGCGGACCGGTATCGAGGTTCGTCTCGAGCGTGGAGTCACCGTGCGAGGTCGCGTGACCGACGGCAAGGGTGGCCCGGGCATCGCCGAAGCGCAGGTCACGTGGCGCAGGACCCGAGAGGGCCGTGAAGGGCCGAGCTTCTTGCCGTTCAAGATCGACATCCAGCCCGAGGACTTCGACTTCATGGCGCTCGACTCGACGTTCGGTTCGCGCTCCGTGCTGACCGATGCGCGTGGCAACTTCGAGTTCCGAGGCGTTGCTGGAGGCGCGATCGACGTGTTTGCGCGTCACCCCTCGTTCGCGAAGAGCGCGAGCAAGGACGTCGAGATCACGGCGGGTCGTGACCGCGATGACGTGATCATCGAGCTGTCGCGCGGTGGCTCGATCGCGGGCACGATTCGTGACCTCGAAGGAAAAGCCGTGACCTCGGCCACGATCGTTTGCTTCTCGATCGCGAGCGGTGTGATCAAGTCCGCGACGAGCGATCCCGTGGGCAGTTATTCGATCGAAGGCCTCGCGCCGGGACCGTACGTCGTGTTCAAGGCGCACGTCGATGGCGCATTGAGTGAGATCTTCGCGAAGATGCTCGGCAGCGTGCGCCTGAAATCGACGACGGTGCGCGAGGGCCGTGAGAGTCGCGTCGACATCGAGGACCGCACGGAGGGCGGCGTCGATCTCTTCGGGCTCGTCACGCGCAACGGTGCTCCCGTGCCTCGAGCCGTCGTGACGTTGCTCGGTCAGGATCAAGGCGGTCCGTTCGGCATCGGGCTACGAACCGGAAACGCCGACGACGCAGGACGCTATGAGATCGCATCCGTACCTCCTGGCAACTACGTGTGTCGGATCACCGAGTACGGTCCCGAGCATCCGGAGGTGTCCACACTCGATGTCACGGTCGCAGAGGGAAGCAGGCAGCGCATCGACCTCGAAATGCCGAGTGCAGTCCTTGCCGGCATCGTCGTCGATCCCGATGGGCAGCCCGTCAGCGGTGTGCGCTTGCGGGCGATTCGCGCGGACGGCGCTCCCTCTCCCGGTGGACTGCTCGCACTCGCCAGCGAGTTCGGCGGCGCTTCGCGTAGTCGGAGTCGAGAGGATGGGCGGTTCGAACTCGATCGCTTGGCACCCGGTACCTGGACCGTACGCGCCGAGCCGTCCGGTGGCCTCGCCGATTCGTTCGCCATCGCGGAGGTTGCTGGCCTCGTCGTCAGCGCTGCTGCACGAGTCGGCGACGTCCGCATCGTGCTGCCGCGAGCGGCGATCGTTCGCGGCACCGTGAAGGACGGACTCGGCGAGATCGTCGCGGGTGCGACGATTCGCTTGACGCCACATGGCGGCGCCATGGCTCCGGTCACGGACGATCGAGAGGTCGACCTGACGCGCGGTGCCGTGGACGCGACCGCGTTGCGAGGGATCGCGAAACAACTGCGCGCGTCCTCGCGCACCGGGCGCGACGGGCGCTTCGCGATCCGAGGACTCGAGCCGGGGCGCTACGACGTCACGGTCGAGAAGACGGGGCTGAGCGCGAACGAACGGCCGACCATCACCGTCGTCCTCGGTTCGAATCCCGAACTCGAACTCTCGATGGTCCGCTCGGGGAAGCTCGCGATTCGCGTGCTCGATCTGGAGGGCAACACGCTTCCGCAGGGCAAGATCCGCGTCTTCGATTCCAAGGGACAGCAAGTCGGCAAGACGAAGAGCCTCTTCGGCGTGATGGCTTCGCTCTTCCGTAACAAGCAGGACGATGGCGGTTCGGAATGGCTCGACATGGGCGAACTCGCTCCGGATCGCTACACGTTGCGCGTCGAGCAGGACCTCGACGGTGGCGCGTCGAGCGTTCGCGAGACGTCGCGCGTCCTGAGCGAAGGTGAGAACGCTCGCTGGGAAGTCAAGATGGCCGATTTGATCAAGTGATCAAGTCGCGTCGCCGGCGGTCGCATCGAACGGAGCGAGTCGGTCAGTGCCGACGAGCTTCTCGAAGTCCGCCGGAAACGGTGCGACGGCCTCGACGCGCGCGCCGGTGAGCGGATGTGTCAACCCGAGCGCCGTTGCATGGAGAAGCGTGCGCTTGGCTCGGACCTTCGAGTTGCGTCGCCCGTACTTGCGGTCGCCCACGACTGGGCAGCCGATGTCCGCCAGCTGAACTCGGATCTGATTGCGACGACCCGTTTCGAGCCGGCATGCGAGCAACGACATGCCATCGAGCCGCAGCAGGACGACGTATTCCGTGCGCGCGATGCGGCCGCCCCTCGTCGTGACGCGCACGATCCCGCTCGAGTCCTCGTCGAGCCTGCTTTCGATGAGTCCGCTGGGCGCGCGTGGTCCGCCATGGACGATGCAGTGGTACACACGCTCGGCAGCATGGCTCTTGAAGATCTTTTCGAGGCCACTTCGGGCCTCTTCGGTGCGGGCGAACGCGATGCTGCCGGTCGTTTCCTCGTCGAGCCGGTGCACGGCGAATACCGCCGCGTCCTCGCCGCGGCATACGAGCGCGGCGGCGATCCGGTCGGTCAGAACCGGTTCGCTCCGTCCCGGCGCAGGAGTGCTGAGGATGCCCGCCGGTTTGTCGACAACACCGAGATGTTCGTCCATCCACAAGAAGCGATGGTTCTCCAGTGCACGCGCCATGCGCGGAAGCATATCGAATCCGAGGACTCAATTTCACACGACCCAAAGTCGATACGCCGGTGGGGGAATCGTGAGTGGCAGAGGCGAGTAGTATCGATAGCCTGCATGTCGTCGTTCTGTCCCCGTCAAGGACGTTCACGACGCGGATCGAGTCCTTGTTGCGGGACGACGGTGCGACTTGCGACTTCGCGAGCGACATCGACGAAGCCGCGCCATTGTTGCGGGGGCACACGTGCGATGCCCTGATCGTCGACGGGGCATCTGCCAGAGATGCGACCGTCGCGTTCGTCGAAGAGGTGCACGAGTTCTCGCCGTGGCTCCCGATCGTCTTGATCGAAGCTCCCGAAGCGCGCCGCTTGCGGCCAGGCCCCGGACTGCTCGTGCTCGCTGGCACGACGGATTTCTGTCGACGCCTCAACGAAGAAGTGCGCACGCGGCGCGAATGCCGCCAGAGTGCACGACTACTTCGCTGTGTCGAGGATGCACGTCGACTCGGTCTGCCACTAGGGCACGCGCCGCTTTGGCGACACGCGATCCGCGGCATCGACGATGCGATTGGCCGCGGCGGACCGATCGTGCTGATCGGAGAATCGTCGACCGGTCGACGCACACTCGCGCGCTACGTCGATGAGCTTCTATCCGCGGGCGGGCATGACGATCCACGCGCTACGCTCTTCGAAGTCGACACTGCGTTCGATGCCGAACTCTGTGCTCACCACAGGACGGTCTACGTTCCCGAGTTGCGTCGACTCGATGCTGATTGCCTCGGCGAACTGGGGCGACTCCTCGCGTGTCCAGACGGGCCGCAAGTCGTGCTCGCGACCACGGCGCCCGACGTCACGCTGTCTCGACCGATGGTCGTCAAGCTCTTCGAACGAAGAGCGGTGTCGTTCGTACACGTGCCGCCTCTACGTCACCGTCGAGAGGACATCGCGATGCTCGCGACAGCGTTTCTCGACGAGGCCGCGGGAGATGTCGCGCACAGTGGTTTCTCGCTGCGTGCCATCGCTCTGCTCCAGCTCTGGAGTTGGCCTGGCAATCTCCGCGAACTCGCATCCGTCGTCGCACGTGCCTGGGAACTGTCGGGTGGCCGGCAGATCGGCCGGCGCTTTCTCGTGGGGCCAGGCGGCAAGCTGCCGCCATCGCTGCAGCTGCGAGCACAGAGTCTGGGCTACCACGTCGATTCGATGATCGATGCCGAAGTGCAGGACATTCTGCCGTTCGAAGCCGAAGAGCGGCGCATCCTCGCGCACGCGCTGGCAGCGACGAAGGGCAACGTCACGCAAGCTGCCGAAGCCCTCGCGATCGGGCGTGCGACGTTGTATCGCAAGATCCGTCACTACGGTCTGCGCATGCGGCGCGACTGATGTCGCGAGTCATCGCCGTCGTGACGTTCACAGACGCCGCGCGACGAGAGAGTGCCCGACTTCGGCATAGCGTGCAGTCAGTGCCGCGAAGTCCGAGCCTTCGAGCAAATCCTCGGCGGCTTCTTCGTCGAACAGCAGATCGACCGCTTTGCCGCGCAACACGTACCCGATCGAAGAACGCAGTTCGAAGTCTGTCACGCGGGGATCGCCAAACGCATGTGCGACGGCGGTCGACTTGTGCGATCCAGTCGCCGTGATCCAGATCGACGACGCACGCGTGATCGATCGCGGTCCCATCGTCAGCGCGAACGGTGGCACGTTGTCCATGTCGTCACCGAAGTCTCCACAATTCGCCCGGCGCGTCGCGTCGTCGAGCAACGCGAGGTGCGTCATCGCGTCGGGGCGCGTGTAGGGGCCGCAGTTGAACGCGATGTGTGGATACGGCAATGGTCCGATTCCGGTCATCACGACATCGATGGGCGCGCTTTCGAGCAGTCGGTCGTAGGCCGCACAGGTGCGTCGGACGAGTTCGAGAGCGCCTCCTGCTTCTTCGTGTAGTACGAACTCGGATCCGTCTTCGCCGCTGACGGGGTGTCGAACGCGTTCCCACGCCGACGGCATGGCTTCGAGTTCGCGTTCGATCGCTTCACAAGTCGTCAGGTCCTCCGGAGGAAGCACCCAGTCGATCGGGCGTCGCGATCCTTCGAGTTGTTCGAAGATCTTCTCGCGTACGTAGCGCGTGAAGCTGCCCGGATGCCCCGGTCCATCGAAGCCACGCGACGGGCTCGCGACGTATGCGTCGAGCATTCGAAGTCTGACCGATGACATGTCGACGCCGAGCTCGCCGAGACGTGCGTAGGTCATGATCGGGGTCTTGCCCGTACTCCCGACCAACACGAGTTCGGGATTGTCGGCGATCGCGGCTTGGAGGTCTTCGGCGCGGACGCATGCGGCTCGTGCCGCGTCTTCGACGATGCGAAGTCGAACTTCAGCCATGGTCACGACCTTCTTCATCGAAGAACTCGTCGTGGAGCGCGCGGACCGCCCGGTCGAGATCGCCGCCATCGACGACCAACGACACGTTCACCTTCAATGCGCCGAGACTGATCATGCGGACGACGACTCCGGCCCGGTGCAGCGGGTCGAGAACGCGAGCCGGAACGCCGAGTCGATTCTTGATTCCGTGTCCGACGACACAGACCAGCCCCAGGTCGTGTTCGACCGAAACCGATGCGAAGTCTTCGAGCTCCTTCACGGCCTCGTCGAGGTTCTCGATGTTGTCGAGTGTGATCGAAACCGAAATCTCCGAAGTCGCGACCATGTCGACGGAGATGTTCCATCGCTGAAAGCAACCGAAGATCCGGGCGAGGAATCCGGACTGCGCGAGCATGCGCGAACTCTCGACGTTGACGATCGTGACGCGTCGCTTGTGTGCGATGCAACGCACGACGAGGTTCGGGTCATCGCTCTGCTTGACGATCAGCGTGCCCGCGGAATCGGGACGATGCGTATTGAGGACTCGGACCGGGATCGACTTCTCGATTGCTGGCGCGAGGCTCGCGGGGTGAAGCACCTTCCCGCCATGGTTGGCGAGTTCCGCCGCTTCGTCGTACGACATCTCGGCGATCGGTCGTGCCGACGGAACGACTCGCGGATCAGCCGTCAGTACGCCATCGACGTCGGTCCAGATTTGGATCTCCTCCGCATCGATGGCGTTGCCGACGTACGCCGCGGAGAGGTCGCTGCCGTTGCGCCCGAGCGTCGTGATGTTGCCCACCGCATCCTTGGCGATGTAGCCAGTCACGACGGGCAACCCACGGATGTCCCGGAGGCCGGCGAGGATGCGTCCCTCGTCGGGGGCGAGGCGGGCGTTGCCGAAGCGTGAATCCGTCCGGACTCCGATGTCGAAGGAGTCGATTGCACGCGCCGGCAACCCGGCTGCTGTCATGGCGGCGGCCACGGTGCGTGCGGAGAGCCGCTCGCCGAAGGACAGGATGTAGTCGCGAGAGCGGGGAGATAGCTCTCCGACGAGGTGGATCCCGCGGCAGAGATCCTGCAGCTCGCGAAAGAGCTCCTCGTGCAGGTTTTCGCGAATCCCGAGATCCTCTCGAATCTTCGCGTGGCGCTCGATGAGGTCGTCGATCGCGACGGTGCTCGAGACCGCGGATTCTGCCAGGCTGACGAGACGGTCCGTGACTCCCGAGTGCGCCGAAACCACGATGACAGGCTGCGAATCCAAGCGGGACCGAACGATCTCGCAGACGCTTCGAATCGCCGCTGCATCGCGCAACGACGTGCCTCCGAACTTCATTACGATCACGGTTTCACGAGTCTCGCTTCTATGATCTCCGCCGCGCGCCACCTGCAATCTCGTCTTGTCGATTGCAGCCGCGACCCCGCAGATCCTACGAGGTAGCCATGGAATCTTCAGTACGAGTACCGACGTCCGGGGACGGCTTCGAGGATGGTCTGATCTACGACTGGAACGTCGTCGATGGCCAAATCACGCCTGGCAGTGCGATTCAGCTCGACGACGAGACGCTGCGGGACGGTCTGCAGTCCCCGAGTGCAGAGGACCCCTCGACGGACGACAAGCTGCAACTGCTGCATCTCATGGATGCGATCGGCATCGACACGGCGGACATCGGGCTGCCGGGCGCCGGCGGCAAGCCGCGCGAGGAGATCGAAATACTCGCGCGCGAAGTCGCGAACTCGGGCATGCGTCTCGGACTCAACGTCGCGTGTCGCACGGTCGTGTCCGACATCGAGCCTGTGGTCGGCATTTCGCAGCGCGTCGGCATCCCGATCGAGGTGTGTGCCTTCATCGGCTCGAGCACGATCCGGCAGTACGCCGAGGGTTGGCAGCTCGACACACTGCTCGGTCACACGCGCGCCGCGCTCGAGTTCGCGCAGAGTCACCAATTGCCGGTCATGTACGTGACCGAGGACACGAGTCGCGCCCACCCCGAGTCCCTGCGAGCTCTCTACTCACTCGCGATCGAACTGGGTGCGAAGCGACTCTGTGTGTGTGACACCGTAGGCCATTCGACTCCGCAGGGGGCGAGGGCCGTCGTGCGTTTCGTCAAGTCGATCGTGGACGAGCACGGAGTCGATGTCGGCATCGACTGGCACGGACACCGGGATCGCGGACTCGACATCGCGAACTGTCTGGCCGCGATCGAAGGCGGCGCGACGCGTATCCACGGCTCGGCACTCGGTCTCGGAGAGCGCGCAGGCAATACGCCGATGGACCTGCTCCTCGTCAACTTGCAGATGCTCGGCTGGACGAAGAAGGACCTCACGCGACTGCCGGAATACTGTGCGCTGGCGGCGGCTACCTGTGGCGTTCCGTTCCCGTCCAACTACCCGGTCTTCGGACCCGACGCGTTCGAAACGGGGACGGGCGTCCACGCGGCAGCGGTCATCAAAGCCATGAAGAAGGGCGATGTGGACCTCGCGGATCGCGTGTACTCGGGGGTACCGGCGTCCATGGTCGGCCGCGAACAGTCGATCGGCGTGGGGCCGATGAGCGGAAAATCCAACGTGCTCTACTGCCTCGAGAGGCTCGGACTCCCGATGGACGACAGCACCGTGCAACGGGTCCTCGACGAGGCGAAGGCGAGCAAGCGCTTGCTCGACGACGAAGAGCTTCGCCGGATCGCGCAGGCTCAGTGACTTCGTAGCCCCGACGATTCGCCGCGCGTCAGCCGCGTCGACTCAGCTCTTGTTCGCTTGCGCGCTTCGGCGATCGCGAGCGTGCGCGCTCGGGCTGTTGTCAGGCGGCGGCAATTCACGCCCGGCCCACTGCGGTTGCGATCGGTGCGTGCAGTTCGAGCACTTGTGGTACGACGCGCACTGACGCTGCTCGCACATCGCGAATGGAATGGTTTGATGGACGAGCGCCGCACCGTGGGCTGGGCTCGGGCACATGCGGTGGCCGGCCGGTACGGGCCTCAGCCCGACTTCGGGCCGGGGAACGAGAACGGTCGCTTCGCGCGTCATCGGGGCAATCGGAGCCACGGGGGTGGCGCGACCCGTCACTTCGGTCGCACGATCGTCAGCCGTACCGGATTTGCCGGCCGGCTTCGAGGGCGCGTGCGTAGGACTCGCAGCGGCGGTTCTCGCGGCCAATCTTCGATCGAGACGTGGCGCTCGACGCGAGGACGGACGAGCGGGTTCGGGTGCCAGACCGACTTCAAGGACCTGGATCGATCGTTCCATGTACTTCCTCCCTCTCTTCGTCGACAACCGGCGTGCCTTGGATTCATCGCGACTTCACGATGAAGACCGCTGGTTTCGAAGCCGCTGACGATAGGTCGCAACCCGCACCCGGGTCAACGATTCGGAGCTCTCTCGATGTAAATGCCGATTGGGTAGCGGCTTAGAGTGCAAGGAGCGAGGATCGGAACACGTCGCGGCAGAGGCGCACGACCTCTGGAGCCTCGTGGGAGGACCTGCTGAGTTCCCAGCACACGGGGCCGGCGTATCCGCTCGTTTGCAGCGCGCGTAAGGTCGAAGCGAAGTCGACGTCGCCGCGCCCCGGTGCGAGGTGTTCGTGGACGCCAGGCTTCATGTCTTCGAGATGGACCTGCACGAGGCGCATCGGCGAACTCCGGAGCACGTCTTGGACCGTGCCTTCGCCGGTGACGAGCAGATGTCCGACGTCGAGCGTCAAGCCGAGTCGATCCGGCCTGCCCTGTGCTTCGAACACGACCGTGGCATCGGCGACCGTCTCGATCCACATCCCCGGCTCCGGTTCGAGGCCGAGGACGACGTTGTGACGGTCGGCGTCGGCGAGGAGTTCGTCGAGTCCACGATGCAGATGTTCGCGAGCCTCGTCCGGCCGCACGTCTTTGGGAAGGACGCCAGACCACAGCGAAACGACTTCTGCGCCGATCACGGCGGCGATCTCGATATGACGTCGCAAGAAGTCGAGACGTCGCGCGCGCTCCTGTGCATCCCGTTCGAGGAGATTCGGTCGGTGTTTGCGTCGCGGATCGAGGGCGAAGCGCGACCCCGTCTCGACGATGGTGCGCAAGCCGAGGTCGGCCACGAGATGGGCGACTTCGTCGATTTGCCGCGCGCTCGCCCGCATCGGGTCGAGGTGCGCGACGTCGGGTGTCAGGGCCACGGCGTCGTAGCCCTCGTCCGCGAGGAGGGCGAGCGCGTCCGCGAGTCGGTGCGACGTCAGACCGTTGGTGTTGTAGCCGAGCAGCACGTCTGCAGACGATAGCAGCGTGCCGAACAAAGCGTCGCCCGAACGAACGCGGGGCCCGAGAAGCGTCCGCTTCCCGGGCCCCGACCTGTGAGTCGCACAGAGAGGGTTCGCTGCTCAGAAGAGCTGCGTCGAAGTCGCACCCGAACTCGGAATCGGCCGGGCGCCCGGATTCAGCGTGTCGAGCAGCAGCGATTCGAAGTAGAGGCGGATCGCCGGCAGCGTCGTCGCCATCGGGACGTCGAAGCGCGCAGCGCGCGACGTCGGATCGTGGGCACCGACCGCGAGGACCAGGAGGCTCGGATCGATGATCGTCGAAGCGTTGCCGCCGTGACCGAGGTTCACGATGCCCGGGATGTTGAGCGGCGTGCCCGAGGCGCTGACCGTCAGGATCGAGATCGTGGTGCCGGGGCGATTGCCGCGGTGGATCAGCACTTCGAGATTGCGACCACGTTGCGAGCGCGAGGGCGAACCCGCGAACGGAGTCGTGTTGTGGCTGATCGTGATCGGGAGTTTGCTGCTCGCGCCGACCGCGTTGGCGACATAGACCTGGTAGGTCCCGGGGTTCTCACCCTGCGGGCAGTAGAGGTCGATCGCCGTGTTGCTCACCTTGCGGAAGTAGCCCTGCGCCCAGTCCTGGCTGTCGACCGACGTGATCTTCGTCGCGCCGAAGAAGACGGCTTCGATGGCCGACAGGTTGTTGCCGGTGAGGCGCACCGCTTGCTTGTTGACGACGCGGAGTGCCGACGGGCTCGCGCTTCCGAGGGTCGGAACGCCCATGTAGACGATCGTGTCGCTGCTGCTCGCGCTCTGGTTGCCGACGGCGTCCCGGAGCTGGGCATAGACGGTCTTCGTGCCGAAGCTCGTGTTCCCGCCGTAGCTCGAGAGGTTGTAGGCGATCGCACTCGTCGAGAATGCCTGCCATGGGGACCACGTCGAGCCGTTGCTCGAGAAGCGCATCTGCGTCGGTCCACCCGAGCCGTTGACACGCACGTTGCTCGCGAGCGTCGAGGTGTATGCCGCACCGCTCGCGATCTGGACGAGCGTGACGTTCGGCGGCAGCGAGTCGTAGACGATCGAGTCACGGACGGTTCCCGAGACGTTGAGCGCCTTGTCGCGAACCTGGGCGTAGACGTACTTGGTGCCCTGACTCGTGTTACCGCCGTAGGTCGACATGTTGAACGAGTAGGAACTCGCAACGGCACGCCACGGGGACCACGTCGAGCCGTTGCTCGAGAAGCGGACCTGATAGACGCCGCTGTGCGCGTCGCTCGCGGTCAATCGGACCGTGGCGCCCAACGAGTTCGTGGCCGATGCGCCGTTGTTGATCTGGACGGTCGAGAGAACCGGGTTCGTCGCGTCGACGTAGTAGGGTCCGGCGACCGCGCTCGAGGCCGAGAAGTTGCTCAGGTTGTCCACGCCGCGTGCGGTGAAGTAGTAGGGCGCGGTGTTCGACGAGACCGCCACGTTCTGTGCCGTGACGTTGCCGAGGTTGCGAGTCGTCGGCGTCTGCGCCGAGGTGAGCGACAGCCGCGTCGCGATGCCCCACATGCCTGCGCAGCCGTTGTCCGTTGCTGCGTTCCATGCCATGCGCAGGGTCGTCGCGTTGGACCACGTGCTCGGACTGTGCGACGTGCTACGCAGGTTCGCGATCTTCGCTGGCGCGAGACCGTCGACACAGATCGTGCGCGATGCGGTACGGCTGAGCGTCGGATCGGAGATCGAGTGCCCGGTGAGCGTATAGGTGTTGCTCGTCGCGGGTGAACGGAGCGTCCAGCTCAGTGTGCGAGCATCGCCCGCGCCGACCGTCATGCCACCCGTGAGGGATGGATACGGATACGACGGGAAGGCCGTGCCCGAGTAGGTCTGCAGGATGCCGTCGAGCATCGTGCGACGCATGTCGACGAAGGTGAAGCCGGAGGCCGTGAGCCAGATACGAGCGTTGTCGAAGTCGGCGACGTTGGTCGGCGTCGACAGCGTGACGCTGGTCGTGAAGTTCGTGTTCGGCTTGATGCGCGTCGGCGCCGAGATGCTCAGGGTCGATGTGTTGGTCGGGACGTCGTAGTCGAGGATGCAGGTCCATGCGGGCCGGACCGACGAGCTGATCGTGCGACCCCAGATCCAGACCTTGACCTGCTTGCCGCGGAGTGCCTGAGCCGCGCTGCCGCCGCGAGCGAAGGACAGGACCGTTTCTTCGCTGCTCGACAACGAAATGTCGCCGGTGCCCGGCGTCGAGGGAATCGTGCTGAACGGTGCAACGTCGAAGACGAAGCGCACGTCGTTGACGCGGGCCTTGGTCGCTGTCGACGCCGCTGCGGGTTCGATCCAGGTCCCGATGAACTTGAGATTCTCGATCGTGCTCGGCATCGTGACGACCGTGGACCAGACGGCGCCGTTCGTCGACGAGGTGCCGCCGGCGTAGGAGAACCAACCGGACTTGGCGCTGCCGGGGAGCTTGCGCGCGTCGAGTTGGCCGTAGCCCGCGCGTGTTCCGAACCAACCGGAGCTGGTCCCTGGATACCCTCGGTACTCGGTCGACGCGACCAGCATCGACTTCATGCTGTGCGGCTTGTAGCTGAAGAACGAGCTCCGATCCGCAACTGCACCGGCGGCTGCGGTGATGTGTGGCGTTGCCATGCTCGTTCCGGTGAAGTTGCTGTAGCTCGACGTGGTTCCGGCGCGGCATGACGTGACGAGCGTTCCGGGAGCCAGGATCTCGGGCTTGTTGCGGTTGTCGGCCGTCCCGCCACCGCTCGAGTTGGTGTAGAAGTCGCCGGGGTTGCGACCACTACGCCACGTGTCGTCGGTTCCACCGACGGTCACGACGTTCTTCGCGACACCAGGCGTGCGTGCCTTCGCGGTCGAGCCCTCGTTGCCTGCGGCAAAGACGTACGTCTGGTTGTACGACCAGATGTAGGCATCGACCGTGCGCGAACTCGAGTCGGCGCCGTTGTAGCCGGTGCTGCGGTAGGCGCCCCAGCTGTTGTTGATCGCGACTGGTGGCTGGGACGTCAAGCCGCCGCTCGTGTACGACGAGCGCAGCGCGTTGTAGAGGGTCGACACCGTGCCGACGCCGCTCCCCGCCTTGTTGAGGTAGCGCCCGACGAAGATGCGGTCGGTGCCGTCCGTTGCCGTCGTCGGTAGACCGCCGACGTAGCGCTTGTCGGCGATGCCGCGGCCGATCATCGTGCCCGCGACGTGCGTGCCGTGACCGTTCTCGTCGTTGTAGACGCCGGTGCCGACGGTGTCCCATCCGACCGCCAAGAGCGACAAGTCGCGGTGCTGGTAGTAATAGCCCGAGTCGATGACGCCGACCGAGATGCCGCGACCTCCGTAGGTCTTGCGAAGCAAGTCTTGGTGGGTCATCGCCATCGACTGGTCGTGGGCACGCGTGTGCGTGACGCGCTTCTCGACGAAGCTCACGAACGGTAGATCGAGGATCTTCGCGAGGTCACTCTTCGTGATCTTGCCGTGGAAGACGTGCACGTTGTCGATGTCGGTGTAGCTACCGAATCGCATGCCAGCGTCGACCAATGCTTTGTGGAACGGCCCGTTCGGAACGATGTTCACGACGAGCTCTTCCATCGGCGCGTCGGTCACGGCCGACGTCGGGCGCTTGGCGCTCTTGCGTTCGGTCGCGTCACCGATGTCGGTGACGAAGGTGCTGATGTCGACGTCGATGAGTTCGCCTTCGGCCGCGTTCGCGAGGACGCTCGCGAGTTCGGGCTCGACCTTGAACTCGTTCTGCGCCATGCCGACCCAGCGAACGAAGTCGAGCGCGGCGATGCGATCGGCGTTGGCGCGCGGGAAGCGCACGACCCAGCTCTGCCACGTCTGCACACCGAGGATCTCGCATCCGAGTGCCTCGAGTGCAGCGCGACGACCGGCCTTGTTCATCTGGCCTTCGACCATCACGTAGCCGTACGCGGTTTCGCTCTTCAGGGTGCGCAATCGTGCATCGACACCGGGGGCCGGCGCGTACTGACCTGCGGGGAACGACAGCACGTACGGATCACCGACGGGACGCATCGATGCTTCGCGGTTGCTGCCTTCCGGCGCGTCGACTTCCTCGTAGGGGCGGAAGTCCGGTTCGTCGCCTTCGGCCTCGACGACCATCGACGGCTTGCCTTCGATCTCGACACCGCGGGTCGGGTCGAAGGGGCTTTGCTGAGACTCATTGGTGGGCGCTACCGGAGTTGCGGCCTTGCGCTGCGCGATGAGACCGTCGCTGCTGAACGTGAAGCAGCCAAAGAACAAAACAGGAAGGCCGCGTCGCAGGGCCGACCATCGAATCGAAGCTCGTGGGTTCATGTGGATCTCCTCTGAAGAAGCTCTTGACACCACCCACCAGCGCTCCGCGCGGTCCGTCGTGACGCGTTTTTTGGTCCACGGTCGAAACTTTCTTTTCTTAGGGAATTCGCGTCACGCAGGCGTTCGAACAGCGCTCAACGAGAGGCGCAGAACTGCGCAACGCGCCCACGGCATCGCGTTTTTCGCCAAACAGCACATCTTGCGCCGTGTTGGCGATGTGGCACGGTTCGGAGCGTTTCGACCCGGCGGGACGGATGCCCGCGGGGATGCGCTCAGAGGCTCGCCGTGTCGTCGGCGGCGAGTTCGATCAAGCCACGGCGCACTTCTTCGAGGGCGATGGCGATCGGGTTCGTTTCGCGCGTCTCGTAGAGCGGACGTTGCCCGCGGACGAGTTCACGCACGCGTTTCTGGATCAGTGCGGTCTTGCGGTAGGACGCACCGACTTCTTCCATCAGGCGGACGGGAAGGGACTTGCCGACTTCTTCGCTCATGGGCGTCGTCTGGGGATGTCTGCAGAGATCCTGCGGGGAGTTGATCGTGTGGGAGTTTGCACCACACGGCGGGGACCACCCCCGAAAAAATGCCGCAGCAGGCTAGGGTCCGGGTGGCTTCACTGCAAGAGTCGACCCGGAAGTCCCCAAGTCGCTGGACGGGATTCTCCGATACGAGACTCATGGTGGCTCGGGGCGGACGTGAACGCAAACTCGGCGAGTTCCGCATCGTGCGGGAGCTCGGTCGCGGTGGTATGGGCGTCGTCTTCGAGGCGATTCAGGAGTCCCTCGGCCGAAAAGTCGCCCTCAAGGTCCTGCCGTCGCACATCTCTCTCAATCGGGGCGCGCTCGAGCGGTTCCGGCGCGAGGCGATGAGTGCGAGCAAGCTCTCGCATCCCGCGATCGCACAGGTCTACTCCGTCGGCAAGGACCAGGATCTCCATTACTTCGCGATGGAACTCGTCGAGGGGCCATCGCTCGAGAAGACACTGGAGGCGGTTCGTGGCCGGGATCCCGGCAAGATCGGGACGTCGCTCCTCGAGGCTGCCGGGTTCGACCGCGGCACGTGGTTGCCACCGAGCCCACACGAGCCGTTCTTCGCTGCCTCTGCCGCGTGGATCGCCGAGATCGCCGAAGCGCTGACCTCGGCACACAACGCGCGCGTTCTCCACCGCGACCTCAAGCCGTCCAACATCATCGTGCGGCGGGACGGTTCCCCCGTGCTCGTCGACTTCGGCTTGTCTCAGGACAGCATGGAGACGGGACTGACGCGGACCGGCGATGCGGTTGGCACACCCGCATACATGTCGCCCGAGCAGGCGACCGGAGCCAAAGATCTCGACGGACGCGTCGACGTCTACGGACTCGGCGCGACGCTCTACGAACTCATCACGCTCAGGCCGCCGTTCACGGGAGCCAACGCACCCGTGATCATGCAGAAGATTCTCGACGAGGAAGTCGTCGATCCATGCAAGATCAACTCCGCCTGCCCGCGCGATCTCGCGACGATCGTGCTCACGTGCTTGCAGAAGCGCCGGGATGATCGCTATCGCTCTGCACGCGAACTAGCGGTCGACCTGCGCAACTTCCTGCGCGGTGAGTCGATCACGGCGAAAGCGCCAACCGCCGGTTCGAAGATTCGGCGTGGTCTCGTCAAGCGTCGCAAGACGATCTTGGCTTCGGCGGTGACGACAGCGGCGCTCGCGGTGCTGACGGCGGGTTTCCTCGCGCTGCGCGGCGGTCTCGACATCCGGAGTGGTGAAGAAGAGCTGAGCCGCGCGATCTCTGCATTGCAGAAGAACGAAGAGGCCGACGCACTCGAGGCGTTCTCGAAAGCCCGCGACCTCCTCGGTGACGCGCGCGTTCGTGAAGCCTGGCTCGATCAGCTTTCACCGAAGATCGAGGATCACTTGCGTCGTCGTGAAGGCGCCGAGGTCACCCGACTCCTGAACAGCTACGCGATCCCGTACAGCAAGGACGAGCGCGTCGTCCTGTGGATGGAACGTGCGATCGGGCGTGGAATCGTGCGGGTCAAGCTCGATCCGCCCGATGCGCGACTCACGGTAAGGCAACTGAACGGCGACGCCGTGATCGGCAACAAGGTCGTACTCGCCGGCGAACGCCTGGCTGCCGGCAGTTATCTGTTCGAACTCGATGCTGGCGCCGACTACGAACTCGGTGAATACGTCGTCGATGTCGGGAGCGGAGACACGCTCGATCTCAAGCTCGTCACGGTGCCAAAAGCGATGCGACCCGCCGGGGTCGTGTTCGTGCCAGGCAATCCTCGCGCACAACTCGGTCCGTTCTGGATCGACCGCTGCGAAGTGACCAACCGCGCGTATCTCGAGTTCTTGCAATCCCTACCAGCCACCCAGCGCGAGGAGTTCCTGCCACGCGATGGTTGGCGCGATGGTCGCCCAATCAGCGGAGAACTCGATGCTCCGGTCCGTTCGATCCGGTTGTCGGATGCGATCAGCTACGCGCGCTGGAAGGGCGGCCATCTGCCGAGTCTAGAGGAGTTCCAAGCCGCCGGTCGTCTTGGGGGAAACTGGCCGTATCCGTGGGGCACCAAGTCCGACGAAGCGCGCGTCGTCGCCGATCCACACAAGCTCAGCGGGCCGCGCCCGGTGGGCGAACGCACGAGTGGCGCTTCGAGGTGCGGTGTGCACGATCTGCTCGGCAACGTCGCCGAATGGGTTCTCGGGCCGAGTGGCTCCTGGCTCGTCGCGGGTGGTAGCTACGAGTCGAATCCGTCCGACGTCAACCTCGATCGTGCCGTGAAGCGTCCGCCACTCGAGCGGCATCGCGACGTCGGGTTCCGCGTTGCCTACAACGTGCCGACGCGTGCGTACGACCGGGTCGGGCTGGGACTCGAATCCAGGTGGCTGTCGCGCCAAGAGCTCGGGCAGTTCCAGACGCAATCCACGGCCGACTACTCGACGGGTGCGCGACCGCGCGTGTTGCTTCGAGTCGCTGGGAACGTGCTGCGTCTGTCGGGTTTGAGCGAAGGAATGGCGATTCAGATGCCGGGTGGCCGCGGCTACTTCGGCGACGATGGTTGGAAGCCGACGGGCACGACCGAACTTGTGCTCTCGTTGCTCAACACGTATGTCGATGTCCGCGAATTCGGAGCGAAGTTCGACGAGGTCGTGCGCCGCAAGAAGGGGATCTTCGATCTCGTGCTCGAGACTTCGGCAGTGCCACGCTCGCTCGTGTCGGCGATCGGTGGTGGTCGCTACGTCCATCGTTTCCCGATCCTGCATCGTCCCGGACTCGCATCGCAACACCGCGTCGTGCTTCCCGGAAGCAGCCGGGTCGTGAACGCGTCGCGTGACGAGTACGAGAGCAAGCTCGAGAACGGCCTGCGCGTCGTCACCTTCGAGGTCGACACGCCGCCGAGTGAGCGCGTTGCGGTCGAGCCGATCGAAGTCGAGTTCGTCATGGACGAACAGGGCACACCGTTGCCGGACGCGCGAGAACTCGAGGCCAGAGCGCAGGAGTTCTTCGATGCTTGGAACGAAGCCCAGACGTCTCAGGACGGCACGGACCGCCTCATGGCTTTGCAGGATCCGTCGTTCTGCTACGGCCCGGATGCTATCCAAGCGGCGGAGTTGCGACTGTGCATGCGGAAGTGGGGGCGTCTCGTGGCATCGGGCGATCCGTTCCAAATCGAGGATGCGAAGCTCGCACGACTGCGCTTCGGCAAGGCGCGCGTCCTCTCGATTTCCGGTTTGGCGGACACGATTCAGTGCGATCTCGAAGTCGACGTCGATGGTGCAGAGCGCCCCGAACTCATCAGGACACGCTGGATCCCGAAGCTCGAGAACGGCGAACGCCTGTGGCGCATCTACGATCTGAGATCGCCGACTCGGATGGACACGTGTCGACAGTCGGCAACCGAGTTCGTCTCGAGCGAACTCGGAGTGCGCATCGCGATTCCCGATGAGTTCACGGCTCGTCGTTTGGTGCAGCATCCGACGCGCGTCCAACTGCGCTTCGACCTTCGGAATCCGGAGGTGCTACGGAGTGTCGCGACGGGGAGAAGCCAGAATGCGAATCTCTCGATTCTCGTTCTCGGCGATAAGCTCGAGTCCGGCGAGCGGGCCGATGACTTCTACGAACGCGCGACGCGGCACGTGTGGCCGCTTTGGTCGCGCCGAACGTGGTCAGGAGGACCGTCCGAGGCGAGGGTCGGAAGCGGGTTGGCGGAGCGACGGCAGTATCTGCTCAGTCGCCCACGACTCGACGGGGACGGCATCGAGGTGCTCGTCCAGCAAACCGTGCGCGCGCGCGCCGGATCGTCGGCGGTCCTGATCGTCGCCGTCGTGCGCTGCGATGGTCCGGACGCGAGTTTGTTCCAAGAAGTGTGGGACAAGAAGCTCGGCCCGGTCTTCGATCGCTTCCTCCGCGGCTTCGAGTTCCAACGCTGACATCCGCGGGCGCGGGAGCGCGCTTTCAGTCCGCAGACGGAAGCCCCGCGAGCTTGACGACCGTGCACGGTGTGCCGAGTCACTTGACGGGCCTCGGTTTGCTTTCGATACGAAGGTGTCCTTTCTCACCCAGGTGTGACGTGAGCCAACTGCCTTCGAAAATGGCGACAATCTTCGTCGTGTCCGCACCTCGGAAGTCTTCGATCCGGATCACACGGCCCTCGAGGGGCGCTTCGAGTCGTGGCAAGCGGAACAGCGCATGTGCGCCGATGTCGATCGTCTGTGCGACCAAGGGAGCCACGTCGGCAACGACTTCGCGCGCGCTCGGCGTGATTTCGCAGAGGCCGCTCTCGGGTGAAACGGACTCACCTGGGTAGGCGTGGATCGCGACGATGCGACCCGACAGCGGAGCGCGCACGCGGAGTCTATCGACGTCGAGTTCTTTGCGACGGACTTCGAGGCGGTGTTCTTCCGCGATCGTGCGCAGGCGATCTCGTTCGTGCACGGAGGCGGCGACCTTGCCGATCACACTCGCTAGGGGATGGTCGGTACTGTCCTTGTCGAACGGTCGTCCCGCGATCTCCACTTCGATCTCGGCTCGCTTCAGCTTGCTTCGAGCGACTTCGAGATCGAGCTGAGCTTCGGTCAGTCCGTCGAGGACAGCGAGCACGTCTCCTAGGGTCACCTCCTGCCCGAGCATGATCTCGAGGCGCGCGACTCGCGGACGCGCACTCGGGTCCGGCGCAGCGATGCGTCGTGTGCCAGTCGCTGCGACGACCGTCGCCTCGAACTCGACGTGTTGTGGACGCACGCCGATGCCTTCGCCGACCGGAATCTTCGGGCCTGCTTCGACGGTACCACCGCAAGAGAGCAGCGTCATGCAGAGTGCAGACACCGTGAGAAAGACGAGCGAGGGAATCGAGGACTTCGTGCTCACGGCAGCGCAGCTTACTGGATTCCCCAGTTCAGAACGAATGGGTTCAACCCCCTCGGGACTCGCGAGCTTTGTCCTCGAGTTGGTGCAGACGTTCTTTGAGGATCGCGAGTTGGCTACGCACTTCTTGCTGTGGAGCGCGGATCGAGATCATGCGCTCGATCTCCGCGAGTTGATCGATGCGTGCCTTGACGCGTGCGGCGAGCATGCGCGCGCTCTCGCCCGGCTGTGGAACGGCCGTGGCTTCGGTCGTCAGGGATTTGTGGAGTGCTTCGTACGACTTGCGCAGACTTTCGAGTTCTTGCGTGCACAGGGCGACCCAGGATTCGTGCGCCTTGCTTTCACCGCCGCACGCGACGAGGAATACCGCCGAACAAATCGACACGAGCGCGATCGGCACTCGAATCACGATGCTTCGAGTCGATGGCATCAGGCTTGCGTCATCGACGGGTCTTGCGCGTCGTGCACGGCTTCGGCCATGCGAAGCGCTTCGGTCACGTCTCGACTCACACCCTGTCGTTGCAACGCGTCGCCGAGTCCCGCGAGAACGCGAAGCACGGACGTCAGCCGGGCACCGTGTCCCATCAGGCCGATTCTCCAGATCTTGCCGGCGAGACTTCCCAAGCCTCCGCCGATCTCGATCTTGTGGACCGCTCGGAGGTGTTGCATCACCGCCTTGGCGTCGATGCCGTCAGGAACGTTGACAGACGTCAGCATCGGCGTGCGATACCCGGTCTCGACGAGCGGGGACAACCCGAGCACCTCGATCCCCGCGATCAGCGCGCGCGCCGCGCGCACGTGACGAGTGAAGCGCGCTTCGAGCCCCTCCTCGAAAACGAGATCGAGTCCCGCGGCAAGTCCGTAGACGGCACTGATCGGAGCCGTGTGGTGATACTTGCGTTCACCGCCCCAGTAGCCGCCGAGCAGATTGACATCGAGATACCACGAAGTGCAGCGCGACGGTCGGTCGCGTGCGGCCTGCATCGCTCGATCGGAGAAGGAGACGGGGGAAAGACCGGGCGGTACGCCGAGGCACTTCTGTGTGCCCGAGTAGGCGGCGTCGATACCCCATTCATCGAGAGCCATGCGCCTTCCGCCGAGGCTCGTGACGCAGTCGAGAATCAGATAGCCATCCGCCTCGTGCGTCGCCCGCGCGATCGCGCGCACTTCGTCGTCCGGTGTCAGGACTCCCGTACTCGTCTCGGCGTGGACGAACGCGACGACGCCGGGCTTCTGTTCGCGGATCGTCTGGAGCATGCGCGCGACATCGAGCGGCTTGCCGTAGTCGGATCGCACGACGTGTACGGTGCCGCCTTGTCGCTCACACAGATCGACCATGCGCTCGCCGAACACGCCGTGGACACCGACGACGCAAGTCGTGCCCGGTCGCGTGAGATTGACGATGCACGCTTCCATCCCCGCGCTACCGGTCGCAGAAATCGGGAGCGTGAATGGATTGTTCGTACCGAACACGCCGCGCAAGTCCGCCTGCACACGGTCCATCAGTGCGACGAACTCGGGGTCGAGATGCCCGAGCACCGGCGCCGACTGCGCCGCGAGGACGCGTGGGTGAACCGGGCTCGGACCCGGGCCGAGCAAGAGGATTTCCGAGGGAGAGAAGGCGAGGCGTCCGCTCATCGCCGCGCAGTATATCGACGAGCCCCCCGATCAGAGGTATCGGACGTAGGTTCCGCCGCTTTCTTTGGCGAGTCGCTTCAGCAGGGGGTGGTCCTGGCCGAACGCGATCGTGTGGATCACGATGCGGCGCTCGCGGTTCCAGGTCGCGACAGCGTCCGCCAGTCGCGTCGGATCCACGATGGTCCCGGCGGACGGCTGGCCGTCCGAGAGCAAGTAGATCGTGTCTACGGACGCGTCGTCGAAGGCCTGCTGCAACGCATCGTGGATGTTGGTTCCGCCGCTGGCTCGCAGCGCTCGGGTGAAGGCGATCGCCTGCGTGCGGTAGCGGTCGTCCATGGGGCGCAGTTGCTTCTGCCAGGGTCGCGGCCCGCCCGCGAACGGTACGACGTTGAAGCGGCGTTCCGCTTCACAGCGTGCGAGCACTTGTTCGAGTGCCTTCTTCGCGGCCTCGATCTTGGGTTCCTTGGCCGTGCCCGCGCGCTGAGCCATGCTGCCCGAAGTATCGATCAGGAAACTCGCGGCGTTACTCGTGATCGGGATGCTGTAGTAGGTCAGTGCTGCCTTGCGGGGCTTCTCGACACTGCCCTTCCCTCGCTCGTTCTTGTCGTCAGGCTTGCCGCCCTTGGCGATCTTCTCCCTCTTCTTCGGAGTCCAGAGTTCTTTCTCGTTGTCCCACCAACGCTTCCAATACTCGGGCTTGGGGTAATCGTGGTCGGTCTGGTTCATCAGCGCCGCCATGCACTCGCCAGCGAGACGGCCTTCTTCGACTTGCAACCGCTCGACCAGGATGGCGATCGATTCGCGGTCCGCGAGTTCTTCGAGAAAGCGAAAAGCCGCCGAACGCAGTTGCCACTCCGGTGCTCTTGCGCAGGCATTCACGAGTTCGATCGCTTTTTCGTCCTCGAGTTCGCGTAGGCAGTCGATTGCCGCGCAGCGCAGGCCGACTCGGGTCGCTGTGGCGAGTGTCTCGCGCAGTTCCTTGGGCCACGCTTTGCGATTCCGTTGTTTTTCGTGCGCGTGAAGCGCCAACAGCGCTTCGAGCTGGAGCTCTTCGTGCGAGCCACCGAAGAGCTTTCGTAGCTTGGGGATCGCTTTCTCGAGGTTGCGGCGGGCGACTTCGCGAATCGCGAGCAGTTGGGCTGCGGTCGATTCGTCGTCGAGTGCCTTCACGAGGGTGTCGGAAACGGTATCTCCTCCGAGCGAAACCAGGAGTTCGAGCGCGACGAGGCGTTCGACTGCGCCTTCGTTCGTCAACACGACACGGGACAGCACCGCAGCGACGCGATCTCGGGTCCCGGCATTGCGGTTGATTCTCTGGAGTTCGGGAGCGAGCTGATCCGCGACTTCGAGTGCTTCGGCGAGAAACTCCTCGATGTTCGCGTCGGTCAGGCTGGCAGTCTTGGCATGCAGGATCGCGGCAAAGAGAGCCTTGGAGGGCTTCTTGCCGCCCAGCGTGGTCTCGACTCGAGCGAGTAGATCGCGCGTATTGGCCGGTGAGGCTCCTTCGGCGTGGAGCCGAAGCGCCTCGCATCGCGACGCGTCGTCCGGCGTCAACGCGACCTTGGCGAACAGCTCGACCATGTCCGGACTCGCGGCTCGATTTCTGAGCCCGATCAGTGGAGACAAGCGTTCGTCGGCGACGGTTCTGTCGATGAAGTCGACGAGATAGGGCAAGACCGTGCCGTTCTTGCGCAACGCGGTCGTCAGCGCCTGAGCCGCGGCTTGGCGCGCGGGCTTTCGCGGGTGCGTCGCACAGTCGACGAGCTTGTCGAGACCCCGGTGTTCTTGGAGCGCGAGTCCGGCCGCCGCAGCGTTCGCGATCGCCGTGGTCTTCGCACTCTCGAGTTCGCTCGAGAACAACTGCAGCAGGCTCGCGTGCTCGAATCGCGCGAGTTCGACGAGTGCGGCGGCTTTCTCGCCGTCGCTCTTGGCGCTGGTCACGATGTCTGCGAGCAGTCGGCGTGCTTGCGGCTGCTTGACCTTGCCGATTGCGCGAATCGTCGCGACGGAGACACCTCGCGGCGTCTTCATTTCTTCGAGGGCTCGATCTCGGAGGTCGCCGAAGTTCACCTGTGCGAACGACGCCGAGGCGGCGAGCGCGCACGCGATCACGAGCAGGCAGGTACGAATGAGCCGTGACATTCCGCGATCAGTGTTTCGGGTGCTTGGTGTGATACGAGGTTGCTGTCTGCCACGTGCGTACGACCGAGAGGAGGCGGGCTTCGTCATCGAGTTGGCCGGTGAAGCACACGGATGGAGGAGCCGAATCCTCACCTGGAATGCCATAGGGTGCGACGAACGTCGGGTGCCCCGTCAGGTTGGTGGCACCGAGGACGCCGCCCGCGAACGGCGGATGCACGAGTACGTCGAACTCACGAAATGCGTCGTCGTACGCACGCATCAACTCGGTTCGCAGTCGATTCGCCTGCAGATATTCGACGGCCGGGACGAGGCGTGCCGCGCGAAACAGGTTGGGCCAAGCGTCACGGGTCTGGCGCACGAGTTCGTCGTCGCGTCCGCTGCGCGTGAGCTCATCGAACGCCGCCGCGCCCTCGACCTGGATCGACAACAGCATCGGGCCGAGCGGGAAGAGCGGCAGTTCGACCTCGGTGCAACGAAAACCGAGCTCCTCGAGTTCTGCCAAGAAGCGACTCCCGTCGCCACTCTCGGTCCAGCGTCCTCGCAACACACCGATCCTGACGTCGCCGGGGCGGATCGAATCGGGCATCACGAACGGTGCATCACGCGCCGTCGGATCGTGACCATCACCGCCATGCATCGCGTCGAAGACGATCGCTGCGTCCTGCGCCGAGCGGGTGATCGGGCCGAGCTTGTCCATCGTCCAACTGAGCGTCATCGCTCCCGTGCGCGCGACGCGACCGAACGTCGGTCGCAACGAACTGCAACCACATCGCACCGACGGCGAAACGATCGACCCGAGGGTCTCGGAGCCGATAGCGAAGGGGAGTGCGCCCGCCGCGACGGCGGATGCGCTGCCTGCCGAGGATCCGCTCGAACCCTGCTTCGGGTTCCACGGATTCTTGGTCGTCCCGCCGAACCACACGTCGCCCATCGCGAGCGCACCGAGCGTCGTCTTGCAGAGCAAGACGGCGCCTCGTTCCTCGAGGCGCTCAATCACGTGTGCGTCCTTCTCGAACACCTGCTCGCGGTAGGGCGCAGCGCCCCACGTCGTCGGTGCACCGCGTGCTGCCAAGAGGTCCTTGGCGCCGTAGGGAATGCCGTGCAGCGGCCCTCGGTCGTTGCCTGCGTCGAGTTCGTCGTCGAGACGTTTCGCGGTCGCTCGAGCACGAGCTTCGCAGAACGACACGACGAACGAGAGCTGGTCATCGAGTGCATGGAGGCGCGCGAGGAACAGCTCTGTCAGTTCGACACATGTGACTTTCCGTGCGTGCACGAGTGCGCCGATGGTGCGGATGTCGGCGAAGTACAGACTCTCGAGCTTCTCCGGTCTCTCGATCGAGTCGTCGATCGACGCTGCCTTCGTTCGCGGCGCTTCGTACCGCTCGGCGCGACGAATCATGCCGGGCAGGTAGGGGGAGAACGCGAAGGCCGGATAGATCTCGTTGCCGAGAGTCTTGTTCCGAAGCGCTTCGATGTTGCGCAGCATGGTCCGCGCGGACGGCAACATGAGCTCGATCTCCTGCGGCGTGAACCCGATGCCGATCAGTTTGCCGGCGGCTTCGATGCGATCCGCGGCTGCAGTCCGTCGATTCTCGTCTTGTGGTGGCATGGCGGCGATGGCGATCGAGGACAACGACAGGGCCAGCAACGATCGAGGAACGACGTGTTCGGAAGCGGAGTTCATCGATGGCGTTCCTCGAGCCAGCGCCAGAGTTCTTCGTCGGCGTACGCGGGTTTCCACGCTGCGTGACCGACGCCCTCGTACGTCGTCATCGTCACGGGTACCCCGAGTTCTTCGAGAACGTGCACCATCCGCAACGACTCTTCGATCGGTACGACGCGATCGTCGGTTCCGTGATAAACGCGGACCTGCAACGACTTCAATGCTTCCTTGCCGCGATCGTCCAGCATGAACGGAGCAAGGCGTTCGCCGCCGCCACAGATCGGGACGATGGCCGCGAACTTCTCTGGGTGCGTGAGACCGAGCGCGAACGTGCCGTAGCCGCCCATCGACAACCCCGTCAGGAGAACGCGTCGTTCGTCGACGAAATAGCGCGCGAGACAGTGATCGATGAGGTCGACGAGTTCTTCGTTCCGCCAGCCGCGTCCCTTCGGGCACAGCGGCGACACGATGACGAAAGGCATCGGTTGCTTGCGAGCACGACCGATCGGGCCGTGGATCGCGACGCGTTCGAGATCGTCGCCGCGTTCGCCAGCGCCGTGCAAGAAGACGAGCAGCGGCCACGCTTCGCGACCCGAAGGGTCGTCGTAGCCGGGCGGCAAGTAGAGCTTGTAGCGCACGTCTTCGCGTCCGGGGCCGCGGACGAACACCCGGTCACTCTCGCCCGGGACGTCGTTCGTGATATCGACGTCCGTGCGCCCCGTGCTCGCGCACGACGTCAGCGTCGACGCCTGTGGGGAGAACGCGAGAGCCAAGAGCGCGAATCGGTGGATACGACGAACTGATTTCATTCGTTGGCGAGTTGCAAGGCCAGCCACGCGAGCGCGACCGCACCGAGCTGAAGCTCGCGCGGGTTGACTGCGTCCAGGCTGTCGAGGACGCTGTGATGGTAGTCGAAGTAGCGATGCCACGCGGGAAGGAGGCCGAAGAGTTCGACTCCACGCGCGCTGAGTGGTGCGATGTCCGCCCCTCCGCCGCCGCCGATCAGGCGTCCGGCATCGATTTCGGTTGCCAGCGGCGCGAGCATTTCGACGAGGCGCTCGCGTCGCTCCGTGCCGGCGCTCGTCGTGAAGCCCTTCGGCTCGAAACCACCACGATCCGATTCGATCGCCGCCTTGTGGAGATCGTCGGCGTGTGCTTCGAAGTACGCACGTGAACCGCGGAGACCGCTCTCTTCGTTGGCGAACAGCACGCAGCGAATCGTCCGGTCGAGTTCGAAACCGCATGCACGAATCAAGCGCAGCGCCTCGAGGCAGTGCACGACGCCTGCACCATCGTCGTGGGCGCCCTGTCCCGTGTCCCACGCGTCGAGGTGTGCCCCGATCAGGATGACTTCGTCGGGGTGCTTCGTGCCACGGAGTTCACCGATGACGTTGGCCGATTCTGCATCCCCGATCGTCTTCGCCGAGGACTCGATCTTGACCCTCGGAGTCTCACCGCGTTCGACGAGATTGGCGAGCCCCTCCGCGGCAACGGTCGAGATCGCGAGAGCCGGAATGCGTCGCACTCCGAACTCGTAATTGGTCGCACCGGTGTGGGGGTGATCGTCGATCAGCGTCGTCATCGAACGCACGAGGCACGCGACGGCACCTCGCTTGGCGGCTTCGACGGGCCCCGACGATCGTTGCGGCACGGCAGCGCTGTACGCCTGGAAGGTGTTGCGCAACGCACGCGGCATCGGACGATTGAACAGGACGACCTTGCCCTTGACGTCGAGCGATTCGAGCTCGAGGGGGCTTCGCACGATGACGAGGTCTGCTTCGATGGGCTTCGTCCCGACGCTGCCTCCGAGTGACGTACACGGGATGTCGACATCACCGTTCGCTGTGACGAGCTGCACGCGTTCGACAGGACCGCGTTCCCAGTGGGTCACTGTGACGGGTTCCTCGCGGACGTTCTCGAGGCCGATCTCGCGCATGGTCGCGGTCGCCCAGGTCACCGCCTTTGCGTCGCCCGGCGATCCCGAGAGTCTCTTCGGAGCAGCCTTCAGGAGCCCGTCAAGAAATTCCCACGCACGTCCGTGGGTCAAGCCGACTTCGATCAGGGAGCGACAACGACCCTCGGGTGACGCGGAGTCGAGCGGGAGCGTGTGTTCGGGTCGACCGGTGTCCGTCGGTGAGACTCGATCGACATGGGCGACGTGCGAGCCGCACGATGCGTTCGATAGAACGAGGAGCGCAGGCAATCCGACGCGCGACGGACGGACGAGCAACGGACGGAAGAGCGAGAGCCGGCGATTGGCGGCCCGTTGGCGAGCAGACATCGAGCCGAGGATAGCAGCCCACGCAGCGGTAGCTACTTACGTGGCTGCGGCGCTGGTTCGACACTGCGCTCACGAGGAGCCGGCCACAGCGCGACGTGTTGCACGAACGCGTACTTCGTTCCGTCGAATCGGAAGTGGACCCACACACGACGCAGCAATCCGCGACGCGACAGGCCGTTCACGCGGACGTGACCCGGGAGCTCCCATAGCTCGACATCGAAACCATCCAGGCTCTCGGCTCCGAGCAGCGCGGTGCCTTCGCAGAGATTGGTGAAGAGCAATGGGATCTGCTTCTCGATGCGAGGCGGCTCGGACTCCGGGTCCGTCGACTTCGAGATCGCTTCGTGGGGTGGCTGGATGGCGGGACCGACGAAGGGGGCCGTGTCATGGTCGGGACCGCCGCTCCACACGCTGGTCTTCGTGTCGCCGTCGACGATCCAGAAGCCACCGGCGGCCGCGTGCTGGAAGCCTTTCGCGATCCCGTTCAGGAAGCCGCCCCCGATCGTGAAGCGCTTGTTCGTCATGCCGAGTCCCCAGGTCCGGTCTCCCTCGTCCCCGATCCGAATCATGAAGCGGTGCTTCGCCTTCGGAAATGACGCGCGCGTCTGACGGTCGAGCTTCTCGAGGTCCTTGATTGGCTCGATTTGCCCCTGGGGTCCGCGCGGCACGAGCTTGCCCGACACGATGGCGACCCACTCACCGCGGTGGTGCTCCTGGAGACGTTCCCTGGCGGGGAGGTAGTCGCGCACGTACGCGGTGAGATTGCGGTCACGCTCGGCAGTGACTCGGTCCTCCATCGGCGGTTTTTCCCGCTCGATCTCGACCGCGCCGGCATCGATCGCTTTGGGCGCGGGTTGAGGAACTTGTGCCGACAGCGAACGGAGACAACAGGCTGCCAAGAGGACGAAGAGTGTGGGGCGCAACATGTGGGACACCTCGGAAGCGCGGCGAGAAGGTCACAGTGGACAGCGCACGACGGCGGCCGTCCGCGAATCCGCACGATCAACGAGGTCGCGGAGCCAGAGTTCCAAGTCTTCTCGGACGGTGACCGCGCGACGGCTGTTTCCGCGCTTGACGAAGAGCTTCGGCCTGTCTTGTGTCGGCCAAAGTGCGCGTGGGAGCAGAGCCTCCATGGACCGCACCCCGCGAGCTTCCTCGACGACGATCGTGATCTCGTTCGTCTTGTCGCCCGGGTTGCGTTCGATGCGGACCGCGACACGGGCCGTGTGCTTGTCGGCGTCCTCCGCGACCCAACGTTTCTTGCCGTTGTTGTCGAGACGGTTCCAGACCGAGGCTTTGGCCTGCGGCCGATACGCGTCCTTGACGATGGCCGGGTCGAACTTGGTGATTTGCAACCAGTGACAGCGTGCTTGACCGAGATCGACGCTTCGAAACACGATGCGCTCGGGTACGGGATCTCGCTTCATCTTGAAGAACTGATCCCACTCCACCGCGCGCGGGTCGTAGCTGTGACCGTGTCCCTTCTGGAGTTCGAGTTTCGCGTCCTTGGCGCCGAGCTTGTCGAGGGCCTGGAACGCGAGCTTCAGGTTGAAGATCAGGCCAGGATCGTCGCCTTCGCCTTGTAGGTCCCGGATCGACATCGGTACGAGATTCTCGACGAGGCGCAGGTTGTTGATGCCTCCGGTCGGGTCGAGGCGGGGACCACCGACGAAAGGAGCGGCTCCCGCCCAGAGGTCGGGAAAGCGCGTCGTGACGTCCCACGTGAGGTGACCGCCACGGCTGACTCCGGTCTTGAAGACGCGGTCGGGATCCACGGGCAAGTGGAGGAGCGCCCAACGACGCAGCGAAACCGCCGTGAGCCGCTCGTGGTCCGAGCCCATGTGGCCTTCGTTCTTCAGTTGCTCGGTCGCGCCGATGACGATCAGGCCGTCGCGTTCGGCGATGCGTTGCCAAGCCAACACGGCGCTCTCCGCCACACCTCCCGAACCGTGGCTCGAAACGACGAGCGGTACGAGGGATCCCGCTCGCAGATTCGCCGGACGGTGCACGACGATCTTCGTCTGCAGCACCTCGGCGACGTGTCCGCCCCAGAGCGGTACTTCGGACTCGAACGTTCCCGTGCGCTCTTCGGGGAACCACGGTCGCGGGAGCTTCGCGATCGCCGCATCCCAACCCGCGATGCTCGCCTTCGACGTCTTGGCGATGTCGCGGACCTCGTCGCTGCGTTGCTCCGGATCGTCGATCCGCATGATCCGCATCAGCTCGCGAACGGCTGCGGGGCTCGGTTCTTCGGGCGCATCCTGGGCGCGGACGACGAGTGGCGTCCACGCGATGCCCAGTAGCAAGCCCACGATCGTGATTCCGGTCTTCATCGATTCAGTCGTTCCCAGTCGTGTCGGTTGCGCTTCGCTTCACGCGGTCGAACGTGAGCACGTCCTCGATCGGCTTACGCCAGAGCGCTCGTCGGGGAACGCGACAATCGTCGCGCGGATACCCGATCGGGATCAGCAGCCAGGGGCGTTCGTTCGGGGGGCGGCCGAGGATCTCGCGCAAGAACTTCATCGGACTCGGTGTGTGCGTGAGCGTGACGAGGCCGGCGTGATGCGCTGCAGTAAGCAAGAGACCCGTGGCCAGCCCGACGCTCTCGTCGGCGTAGTAGATCTGCCCGCCGTCGTCGTCCTTGACGACCTTGAACACCACGATCAGCCAGGGTGCGATCTCGAGGAAGTCCTTGTGCTCGTCGGTGCCGAACGGTGCGAGGTCCGCGAGCCACTCGGCATTGGCGCGCCGCGCGTAGAACTCGCGTTCTTCGGCTTCGGCCGCGACGCGAATCTCGCGCTTGAGTCCGGGGTCACCGACTGCGACGAAGCGCCAGGGCTGCTTGTTTGCGCCGCTCGGTGCGGTCGTCGCGGCGCGGACGATCCATTCGATCGTCGCGCGATCGACCGGGCGATCACTGAACTCGCGTACACTTCGCCGCGAACGCATGACCTCGTAGAACCCGCGCGCGGCGTCGTCGGGCGAACAGGTGGGGGCGTACCGCTCGGGAAGCGGCACGAAGTCGTCGCGGTGTTCGGGAGTCGTCACGGTACCAGAGTTTTGGGTGACACCGACGATTCAGTTCGTCACGCGCACCGTCACCGGGTTGCTGCCATACGTGAACCGCTGGTTGTCGAGCAGCACGTAGCCGAACGAGATCGACTGCCCCGCGAGGGATGCGAGCAAGCCGGGCGTTGCGACGAACTTGGGGGCCGGCGTCGCGAAGCCGCCGGCGCCGAGAGCTCCGAACGTGTTCACGAAGGGGCCTTGATTGGGAACCGTCGCCGAGAGCGTGAGCAGCGGATCGAGATCGAGGAAGAACGTCGCGTCGCCGAGCTTGTAGCCGGCGTTGGTGCCGAGACTCGCGACCAACAAGTAGTACTGACTGACGCGAGCAGGTCCTGCCTTGATCGGGAGGTCGACCGTTCCGCCGGCAGCGGCGCTCAGCGTGACCGGGGCGAACTCGAGGTCGGCTTGCACCGCGGCTGTGTAGGCATCCTGGCTGCCGTTGCGGAAGTCGACCCACGTCGCGAAGGCGCGCCCCGCGAGTGCGTCGAGTCCGTTGTAGTCGCCGATGAAACCGGTCGAACCCGGATCGTTCTGCGTCTCGCTCACGGGCCAGTTCTTCGTCCAAGTCGCGCCACCGTCGAACGAAGCACTTGCGTAGCACTCGTGCTTTCGATTGTTGATGTCATTGCGCCGGTCCTGCCAGCAGCAGAACACGGCGCCCGACTCGTCGACGGCCATCCACTGCATGAACTGGTCGCCGGTGCTGCTGTCGTTCACGACCTTCGGTGTCGACCACGTTGCGCCGGCATTGTCGCTGTAGCACGCGAAGACGTCGGCAGTGCTGCCGTTCATGCTCGCCCAACTCACGTGGATGCGGCCTCGGAACGGGCCGTTGCTCCGGTCGACCGCGGTCGTCGGGAAGGAGTAGGCGCGGAAGGAAGTGGGCGACAGGCGATTGGGGATCCGGGTGATCGGAGCTACGGTGCGCGTCGGGCCGAACGAGGTTCCTCCGTTCGTCGACGCGCGAAACTGGATCGTCGTCGTCGCGTACCAGCTCACGTAGACCTCGCCGTTCGGGCCGATCGCAGGGCTTGTGCCTTGGCCGGAACCGATCGCGACCGGGCTCGACCACGTCGATCCGCCATCGCGCGACGACACGCACTGCAATCCCGACGGTGCCGAGTAGAACCCGGTGAACGTGATGTAGATCGATCCGGCGTACGTTCCACTCGTGCGTGGATCGATCGTGATGTAGGGCTTGTCTGGGAGGTTGCCCGCGGCCGCGAACGCGAGCTTCGGTGCATCGAACGTGCGACCACCGTCGCGCGTCTTGTGGATGAAAAGTGCGCCGGTCAGGGGACTGCGATTGAAGTGCAGTCCCATGATGTAGCCGTTGCCGAAACCATCGAACGCGACTGCCGGGTCGCCGGAGTTCTGCCACCCGGCAAGCGGTAGGACGCCATCGGAGACGATCGTCTTGCCACCGTCGAGCGAGGCGTAGTGACCGAGGATGGGCACGCCATTGCGATAGTCGTTCGAGCTCGCGAGGAAGTTCTGACGATTGGTCGGATTGATCGCGAGGCTGTATTCGTTCTGCAAAGTCTGCGTGTTGTCGCCGTTCATCCGCAGGTTCTTGCCGACGTTGAGCGGACCGACCGTCGCGTGGCCACCTTCACCGCGCGCTTCTTCGAGCGTCGGTGGAAATCCGAACTCGGGCTCCGGTCCGTCTTGGGGAGCAGGACACGCCAGGGCGACGAACGAGAACGCGAGAGTGATGCACGGCGTCATACGGAAGGCTCCGATCCTTTTCGGAATGGGTCCTCCAGCGTAGCAGCGCGTCGAAGAACGCACACACGCGCCAAGTGGTCGTGTTCAGTCGTTACGACCGCTGCGATATCGCGGCGTTGGTCGGGGTTCCATCTTGGCGCGCTTCACGTCCTCGAGCAGGGTTTGGACCGCGGTCTCGAGCTGTGGGTCGCGCCCAGCCTCTTCGTCGGCCGGCTGAATCTGTACGCGGATATCCGGCATCGCGCCGTTGAGTTCCATGTCCGATCCGTCCCGCGAAAGAAACCAAGCGCGGAATGGCATGCGGACGAAGCTGCCATCCATCAGGCGAGCGCCGCCGGTCGAGATCACGCCGCCCGCCGTCCGTTCACCGACGACGTGCCCGCGACCGAGGGTCTTGATCGCGTGGCTGAGGATCTCGGCGTTGGAGAAACTGCGTTCGTTGCAGAGTAGGACGATCGGCTTGTTCCACGTCGCGTAGACCTTGCGATCCTGCGGATAGCCCGACTCGGAGCCGCCGCGCGGGATGGTCATCGCGTGCTCGGGCTGACACAGAACAGTGAGCACATGGTCGGCGGTCGAGCCGCCACCGTTCCATCGCACGTCGATGAGCAGGCCTTCCTTACCGGCGCCGGCCGCATAGATGTCCTCCTCGAGCTGCGAGAAGCTGAACATGTTCATGCCGCGGATATGCAGCCACCCGAGCTTGCCGCCCGACAGGCGATCGACGGTCTCACGAGTGCGCTGGACCCAATCGTCGTAGAGCAGCGCGCGAGCACGGGCTGCCGCGACGGGTTCGATCGTGACGGTGCGCTCTTCGCCCTTCTCGTCGCGCACGACGACGTCGACCATGTGCAGCGTGTCGCGATAGAGGAGAGCCGCGACGTCGGTCGATGCGTCGACCGTGTGGCCATCGATCTTGATGACGCGTTCGCCGTCCTTGATGCGCGACCGGAACCGACGCGCCGGGCCCTTCCGAAGAGAACGTTCGACGAGGAGGCCGGGGCCCCCTGCAGATGGATCGAAAACGAGGCCGAGGTGCCAGATCTGCGGACGCCACGCGGGCTTCGCGGGTTCGTTCGCCATGCCGGGGCGTGGCGCGCCGCGATATCCCATGTGCGATGCGTTGAGTTCTCCGAGCATCGCGTTGGCGACGAGTTCGAACTGGTCGGGCCAGATGCATTCGGAGGCGAGCGTCTCGAAGCGCTTGCCGACGGCGTCCCAGTCGAGCCCGTTCATCGCCGGGTCGTAGAAGCGCTCGCGCATCGCGCGCCAGACTTGGCGCAGCACCGCGACACGCCGAGCCTGCCAATCCCACACGTTGTGGACATCGAACGCGAAGGTCGTGACCTTGTCCTTTTCGAGAACGGCGGGGACTCCGCGGGCGTGCCCGACGATCGACTTGTCGGCAAGGACGCGCGGGGAATCCGGGACGGTCGCGGTCTTGAACGCAGGCCTGAGCTTGTCGGGGAACGTGATCGCGTAGGCGCCGGACTTGCCGTCGATCGAAGCCTGGAACCAGAGCTCTTTGCCGTCGTGCGACCACAGCAGGCCGCGCTCGTTCCCCGAGACGCGGATGCGGTGGATGCGGTCGTGGATCTCGTCCACGACGACCTTGACCTCGGGCTTCTTCGCTTTCTTGTCGTCCTTGTCCTTCTCGCCCTTCTCGTCTTGCCCTTCGGCAGTTCCGTCCTCTTTCTTGGTGTCCTTGCCGGCGTTCTTGTCCGCGTCGTCAGCCTTCTTTTCGTCCTTGTTCGCGGGACCCTTGCCGGCTGGCTTCTTGCCTTTCTTCAAGGCTTCGAGGGCTTCCTCGATCTTGCGTTCGCGCTCGGTCTCCTCTTCGAGCTTCGGGTCGAGGTGCACGTAGTAGAGATCGCGTTCACCGTCTTCACGGCGGCCTACCCACGCGATGCGTCCGCCGTCGGGCGACCACTTCGGTTCGTTGTCGTTGTCGGGATGCCGCGAAAGATTCACGACGCGACCGGAGCCATCCGCGTTGGCGATCCAAATGTCCGAGTTGAAGTCGCTGTCGTCACGCGCGAAGACGACGTACTTGCCGTCGGGCGACCAGTCGTAGCTAGGGTCGTCCCATCCGCGGTCGACGACGACCGCGCCCTTGCCGTCGAGGTCCGTGTGGATCAAGTCTCCGCGGCGCACGAACGTCAGGCGCTTGCCGTCCGGCGACCATGCGAGCGCGCGTTCTTCGTCGGTGTCGTTCGTGACACGCGTCAGCTCGAAGCCCGTTTGCATGAACCACGGCTTGTCCGTGTCCTTGCGCGTCGCGTACCAGATGTCCGGTTCGTGCCCTTCGCGGTCCGAACAGAAGTAGAGGCGATCACCCGCGTCGTCGAAGAGCGGTTCTCGCTCTTCTTCGGCGCTCGTCGTCACGCGCACCGGTTCTTTCAGGATGCGATCCATGACCCACAGATCGCCGCCCGCGATGAAAGCGACTTGCTTGCCGTCCTTCGTCCAGGAAACCTCCGAAGCTGCTTTCTCCGAGCGGCGTTCGGTCGCGAGATGCTTGATGCCGTCGAGCGCGCGGATCTCGATCTTGCGCGGCTCGGCCTCGATGCCGAGGTCCTTGAACCAGAGGTCGAAGCCCTTGCGATAGACGACGCGTCGCGGCCCGCGAGCGAGGCTGGGTGCTTCGACGCCAGCATCGTGCCGCGCGTCGTCTCCGTAGAACGTCGTCACGTGGCTCGTGTGGTGAGGGTCACTGCCTCGCAGGTCGCGGCGCACGAGGTCGCGCACGCCGTTCTGTTGGTGCAAGAAGAGCACTTCGTCGTTCGAGAGCCACGTGGGGGACGCGTACTCTTCGTTGTTCGCGTCCGGGGCGTCGGGGGACAAGCGCTCGAACTTGGGCGCGGCACCGTCGTTCCCGAGCGTCGCGAGCCACAGCTGGCCTGCTGCCGCACCGACGTAACCGCGACGGCTCGAAGGACGACCCTTGCGGATGAACAGGACGCGCTTGCCATCGGGCGAGACTGCGGCGTCCCGTGCGGACGCCTTGAAGAGTCGCGTGGCGGCCTGCGGTTCGACCGCATCGGTCGCGAGCACCGCGAGTTCTCGACCGCCGAACGGATCGTCGGCTGCCCGATTGACGAGCAGGTGGTTCCCATCGGGCATCCACTCGAGCGGGATCTCGCCCTCGAGAGCGCCGGGGATGCGGCGCAGCGCGCCGTTCGCTTCGCGAATCCAGATCCGCGTTCCATCGCCGCCCCGGTCGCTCGTGAATGCGAGGCGCGATCCGTCCGGGGAGAACATCGGCCGCGTATCCGACTCGGCTCCGCTCGTGATGCGCTCCGCGCGTCCGCCCTCGGTCGCGACGAGCCACAGGTCGCCGAGGTGGGAGAATGCGATCTTCTCACCGTCGGGGGACACCGCGAAGGACGTGACGATCCGGATCGTGCGTCCGGGATCCTCGCCGAGTGCGGGTGCCTGAGCGCGTGCGCCTACGAGCGAAAGGAGTGGGAGGGCGAGCGAGAGAGGGCGGATCGTCGAGAGCATCGAGTTCGCAGAACCTGGAACGCGGTAACTGGAAAGGGGAACGAGGGCACCATACGGACGCCAGGGCCCACGTGCTGGCGCTGCGCGGTTTCCATTTGTCCGTGCATGCGCTCACGATCGCGCTCTCGAAAAATGGCCCGAGCGTCTGCTTGCGTGCCCCGGTGCGCGTTCCTAAGATCCCCGCCCCCTGAAGCAAGCGAACTCGCGTGCAGCAGGACCCCCAGTGAGGGGACGTAGCTCAATTGGTTAGAGTACCGGACTGTCGATCCGGTGGTTGCGGGTTCGAGCCCCGTCGTCCTCGCCAACGCAGGCCGCGAGTCCAGAAGGACTTGCGGCCTGTTTGCTTTCCTGCGCTGTCGCCCTTTTGAATCCGTGCGTGGCACAGGACGCGATGAGAGCCATCCGTGCCGATAGCGATTCGGTACGGCGTTGCCTCAGCGCGAGCCGCGGCGATCGGTGATCGGGATCGCTGGCTTCCACTCGATCCCGGCACGCCTGCCCTTCTGCTTCAGTCGACGCGTGTCGACGGGGCCCGCCACGTGACCGGCCTTCACGGCGGCCAGATCGGATGCCTTCGGGGTCCCGTCGAAGCATGCAAGCACCTTGCCATCCGTGCCGAACTCGCCGGGCTGCACGATGACCACGCCGAGTGGCGGGCGTTCCTCGCTGCCCTCGAGGACGTTCCAGTCCGTCTCCTCGTCGGCACGTGCGTAGAGGAACTTGCCGATCCACGCATCCGACCAAGCGAGCCGCGCGAGTTCTGTCTCCAGTGCATCTCGTTTCTTGCCGCTGCCGCAGACGATCATCAGGAGCTGCGAGTCGGCCCGAGCGGCGTTGAGACCGCGCCGGACGTCGGCGAGCCAGGGAAGCTGCACTGTCGGCGGATTCTCCGTACCGGGGTAGCGCTTCGCGATCTTGCGCATGGACCGCGCCATGTCGGCGGCGTCGTCGAACGCCCACGACGGCGATCTCCCCGATCGGGTCAACGTCTTCGTTCCACTCGGATCCAAGATCGCGAACACCGAGTTCTCGAGACCGTCCCGACCGCGGAAGAAGCTCTGCAGAACCGCAGCCTCTTCGGCGCTCTCGTACGTGAGCAACCGCACACAGACGAAGGCACGCGATGCCGAAACGACGGCTTGGTCGGACAGGTAACTCCTGTCCATTTCCTGCTTGCCCGGTCACCACATGCCGGGCACGAGCCCACAATGCGGAGCCGCAGCGATCAGCAGGATCGGACGCTCCGTCGCCTTCGCGGCCGCAACGGCGCCGTTCCAGGTTCCGTGCCACGCGATCCGCTGCGCGACCTTGCTCCAGTCCTGAGTCACACCGGGGAGTGGACCTTGAGCGCCCGCGTGCGCGCAGCTGAGTAGGGCAGTGAGCGCGAGGATGGTGATCTTCGATGGGTTCATGACTGGATTCCTCGATCGATCTTTCGACCGATCTCTCGACGGGTAGCTATCGGCTTCAACGCGTGATCGAAAACGCGACGGGATTGCTGGCGAACGTGATGGCATTGATTTGGTCGATCACGAGGAACGCGTGGTCGAAGCGCAGTCCGATCAATGCTGGCGGGATCAATCCTGGTCGTACGTTCAGCAGCGAGGCGGAGGCACGGCCGCTCTTGTCGAGCACGCCGAGTGTTCGCGCGAGCAACGCCGTGTTCGGGTACGCGATCGTGTCCCACGTCCAGCTGTCCACGTTGAGTGGAACGTGTACGGTCGGCAGGGTCAGGCCAGGGGTCGTACCACTGAGCGTGCCGAGTACCCAATACGTGTTTCCCGCATGCTGGCTTCCCGCGACCAAGTCCAGGTCGACGGAGCCGCCGGCCGAAACCGACAACTCGTCACTCTTCGACCACAGCCAGCGGTCGACGTAATCGGCGTTGAACAGTGCACCGGGACCCGAAACCGTGTGCGATGCGACCTGACTGCCCGAAGGTGTGACTTCGAAGACATGGCGCTGACGGCCGCTGCAGATCAGAGTGTTGCCGTTCGGTAGTCGCTCGGCGCTCGAAACGTTCGTCGAGAAGAACCCGGTTGCCGTGTAACTCCACGTCGGTCCAGTCGGGCCATACCTACCGCTGGTATCGAGTCGGAAATTGCCAGCCGAGTCCAGTGGCGGAATCAACTCGTACACGGCGGACTGGTTCGTGTTGTTGAGGCGGTTCAAGAACACGGTGAGATTGCCCGCGCCCGGGTATCCAGTCGGCACGAACCTCGGTGCGTGCTGACCGTGGAACACCTGGTCTTGCACCGTTCCTGAACGATAGGCCTGCGGATTGCCCCATCGATACAGCAGGTCACCTCCTTTGCCCCATCGACCCCCGCGATGGCTCGCCGCTTCGGCAGTCGTCGTACTGTGATCGATGACCCAGATCTCCGCCGCGTTCAGAGTGCTGAGGACGATTCGGTCGTGAATCGGGTCGTAGTCGATTCCATTGCAATGCAACCAGTCGCCGTTCGCCGCGCTCGTCGGTGGATAGTTGATGTCCACGAGTTCGGGGTGGGCACCGACGACCCCGAAGTTGGCCCGTGTCGGATCGATGTCCTGGATCAGGTGGTCCCAGACATGCCACTCCCACACGATGGTTCCGGATGTCGGTCCGGTTTGTCGGACCTCGACGATGTGCTCGGGCAGGAATGTGGTCGGCACGCGAGTCGGGTCACGACCGGCAGCCAGAGCCTCTGAGGGGGTCTTGTCTTCCCACGCGATCATCAACACGTTGCCGTTCGGAAGGACGGCGACATCGTGGTGAGAAAGGACGCCGGGCCCGTCGTAACGGAAATCCCACGACAACGCGCCGTCGAGCGCGACGCGTTGCAGCCCACCGCCCGCACCAGCGAGGTTCGATTTACCCGTGTCGATCGTTCGGAGAAGCGTGCCGTCGGGCTCGACGTAGACGGCGAGTCCCGGGGTGAACGTGCTCGGCCAGGTGTGGACGATCGCGCCGTTCGCATCGACCAACCAAGTGTCGGTGCCGTTGAGCGTGCCGAAGACGCGATGCCCGGGAGCAGGAGTTTGAGCCGTGACGGCGCCGAGCGTCGCGAGTGCCAGAGCGCACGAGCAGATGCGTGACGGCGACCGATGGCTCGAATTGCGGGTTCTGATGTTCATGTTCGTTGCCTGCGCGTACTCCCGCTTCCTCCCAGGAATCGCGCGTGCCTTCAGAACCTTGGTACGCGAACTTCAGGACTTGCCCCGTCGAGCGGCGCTGCTCGTCAACTGGCAGGGTTCGAACGGCTTCAACAGCTACATCACTGAGCGGACGGGTCGACGGATCGACGATCCGACGACTTCCCGTCGCGTAGTGCTCGAATACGCGAGCGCTCGAGACCCGAGCCCCGATCCACGTCCATGCGATCCGGGGACTCGGGTCCTTTCGTATCTTCAGATCGCCGTTCTATCGTTCCGTCCGAGGTCCCGGGGCTGCGGTGGTAATGTGTCGAGCTGGAATGCCGGATCTACGGTGTTCTCAGCCTGATTCGGCGCACTGCGTCGAAGCTCTTCTTCTCTCCATCTCAACCAGACTATGCGCAAGCTCATGCTCAGCGCGATCGCGACCGTCGCGTTCGCTGCTTCGTCGTACGCTCAGACTTCGACGGACATTCTCTACTACCGCTTCCTGACCGGCTCCGGCACCAACGTCATCAACTTCGCGCCGGGCGGTCCCAAGAACGGAACGATCGTCAGCACCGTCACGAATCCGTGGACGACGGGGATCTCGAACAACGCATTGCGCGGTGCTTCGAACCAGACTCCGGTCACGGCGAATGCGGTCGATACCGGGTGGATGCCGCAACTCAAGGACGACTTCACCGTTGCGTGGTTCATGCAGCAGGAGACGGCGCCGGGCACGACGCTGTCCTACCTCTTCTCCGAAGTCGGCAGCTTCCGTTGCTTCACGAACGGTGTTGCAGGCAAGGGGCTCTACCTCCGTGCATGGGGTGGTACGCCCGCAGATATCACGACGGCGACCGACATCCAGACTCCGGCGCTGACAGGCTGGGTCCATATCGCGTTCGTCGTCGATTGGACGAAGTCGAAGACCGCGACGATCTACATCAACGGCAAGGTCGACAAGGTGACTCCGATCACTGCGGGCGCCAACTTCACGGGAACGACCAACATGTTCGTCGGGCGCCACCTTGGTGCGACGTCGTCGACGTGGACCTACAACACGGACGAGTTCCGCTTCTCGAACCGCGCAGCGAGCCCGGGCGAAGTGGCCGCATGGGCTGCGATGACGCCTGCCGGTGATGGTGCGTACAACGAAGCGGCCGCCTGTGGCGCGACGCTCGGCAGCAACAACGGTCCGCCGAGCATCGGCAATGCGACGTACCAGTTCGCGCTCAAGGGATCGGCATCGTCGCCGTTCGCGTTGTCCGTCGGATTCCAGCGTGGCCTGATCGCGTTCGACCTCGGCGTGCTCAACTCGGCGATGACCGGTTGCCAGTGGGACTCGAGCCTCGACCTCGTGCTCGGCTCGGCGACGGATGCGTCGGGCAACGGCACGGTGCCGCTCCCGATTCCCAACGACACTTCACTCGCGGGCCTCAACCTGTGGAGCCAGTCGGTCGTGCTCGTCAATTGGCAGGGCTCGAACGGCTTCAACAGCTACATCAACTGAGCGTACGTCAACTGAGCGCCAACGACTGGAGCCGATCGGCGTGTCGATCGACGACGTAGATCCGCTCTTCGTTCCGTAGGCGACCGACCTGCCCGACCTTCTCGCCGGACGGGTTGTAGACGCCGATGCGCGCTCCAACGTAGCGCGCTTGTCCAGCGCTCACGACATGGACGCTACCGAGCGGCTCGAGCAAGCCGCGCAGCGTGTCGTCCGACAAGAACCCTTCGTCGTTGAATGACACGATGACGTAGCGTGAGCGGATGGCCCCGAGGACTTCTTCGAGGGCCGCCGCGGCGGTCGTCTTGCGATTGAAGGCGCTCTTCCGCTCTTTGCAGTCGACGCGTTTGCACGCCTTGCCGTAATGCTCGGGCTCGTCGCCGAGGACGATCGTCTCCCAGACGTGGTAATTGCCCAGGTAGCTGTGCTGGTTATAGGGGGGATCGAGGTAGAAGAGATCGGCGTCGAGCTCGCGCGCCGCGTCGACGGCTTCGCCGCGGCGCGCCGTACACGTTCGGCCGCGACCCGCTAGCACGGCTGGCATGCGCAGTTCGAGCGGCCGCTGTGCTCGCGGTGCCCAGTCCTTGAGGTAGGCCATCTGTACGCCCGTCGTCGAATCGACGCGGTCGGCGGCCTCGAGGAGCGATGTCAAGCAGACGGCTTCGAGACGGCGATCGAGGTGTTTCTGCGCGATTGCCGCGCGGACCGCGTCGATCCTTGCCGCGTTCTCCTCGCGAAAGTAGCGGCTCGCGATCGCGAACGTCGCATGCACGTAGCCCGGCTCGCCAGGTAGGCGATTGAACTCGTCGATCAGCAGGCGAGCGTCGTTCTCGACGTCCTCGCGGTCCGTCTCGACGTAGCACGTCGCGAGCGTGCTCGCGTAGGCGAGCAGATCATTGGCATGGACGGAATAGCCAGCTCGCTTGAGCGCGTGACCGACGCGTGATGTGCCCGAGAAGAGGTCGACGACGGTGCGCACACCATCCAGGCCGCCGATCAGCTCGAGGATCCGCGGAACGAGAACGCGTTTGGAACCGATGTACTTGATCACCGCTTCGGGGTGACATCGTGCATCAGCGGACGACGATCTCGAGCGGGTTGGGAACCGCGAGCACACGACCGAGTCGGGTCGGCGGGATCGCTCCCTGCTGATTGGGGTTCGAGTCGCGAGTCGCGAGCAAGTCGTAGAAGCCGTTGCTCTCGACGCACACGAGCCGGAAGCTGCCATCGCCTGCCGTCGTGGCTTCGCGCGGGAACTTCTCGGCAGGGAAGCTGTCCTGCCACAAGGCCTGCACGATGCCATCACTGAAACGGCGCGGCTGGTTCTCGAAGTCACTGCCTTCGAAGACGATCGCGACCTTGGCTCCGGCGAGGCCCTTTCGCGCTCCGTCGAGCACCTTGCCTTCGAGCACGCGAGGCTGCTCGAGGGACAGCTTGATGTCGGTCGATGCTTTGCCGCCGGTGTTGGCGCGAATCGAGCTTTCGTTGCGCGCGAAGCCGAGCATGTCCGACACGACGAACGTCGCGTATTCACCCGGCGTCAGGCACGGAGAGACGAACTTCGAGCCCTCGACACGCACGAGCTTCTTGTAGGTCGAGTAGTCTCCGCGGTCCTTCGGTCCGTAGACGCGACCCTCGAACGTGTAGGGGCCGCCGCCGGGAAGTCCGATGTCGACCGCGATGCGACGGAAGCCGATCCGGAAGCTGTCGAGTTCGGCCTTGAAGAGATGCGGCCGCGGATCGACGACACCGATCGGTTGGACCTCTCCGTCGACGAGTGCTTCGACTTCGTAGAAGAGATGCTTGTCGAGCCTCGAGCACGAGAAATGCCCTTCGGCGTCGGACGTCACGACATGCGAAAAGTCCGCCGGTGGGTATCCGGCGCCATGGATCGCGCCGCGGAAGACGACCGGAATGCCTTTCGCCGGCGTGCCGTCGGTCGCGAAGAGCTTGCCCGAGACGGTATACGTTTCGGCGAGCTGCAGGGTCATCTCCGGTAGGAGGTCGCCCTGCGGATCCATGCCTGGCTCGAGTGGGAAGTAGCAGCGCGAACCACCAGCCGTGGGTGTGGCGATGATCGTCGTCGCATGACCACGTTGCAGCCCGACGAGGTGCGCACGACCAGTCGCGTCCGTCGTCGCTCGCTCGAGAATGCCGTGGTCGATCACTTCGATGTCGACGCCCTTGGCCGGGTTGCCCTCGCGGTCGACGAACACGACGTCCGAACTCGTACCCGCCTTCAGCACGATGTCGTGGTTGACGCCCGTTTCGCACAATTGGACGGCCAGCGGCCTGAGGCCGCGTTCGTCGGCAACGACGCGCAACTGCCACTTGCCCTTCGGAAGGCCGTCGACTCGAAACGACCCGTCGTCCGCGCTCTTGGCCAAGACCCGCATCGGGACCGAGGTCTTGGAGGCGAGCAGGCGATCGAGTGCGAACTGGACCGCGGCCTTCAGCGGAGTTCCTTCGAGGTCGAACTTGCCCGTGATCGGTGCGCCGTCTTCGAGCGTCAGATCGACCGAACCCGAGAACGGGGCCGAGATCGGGCCCTGGATCGCGCTGATTGCGTCGGCGGTGCTGGCGTGCACGCGGAGGTCTCGCCACGGTGGGACTTCGACGCGGTAGCGACCTTCGCCATCGGTCGTGGCCGTGCGCTCCGTCGTGGCCCGGGCCACTTCGCTGTTCCCGCCGATGGCGGGAATGCTGCGCCATGCGACCGTGACCGTGGCGCCGGATACTGGCTGACTGTTCCGTAGAACCCGCCCTTCGATGGATTGTGCCGGCGTTTTGGAGATGCCGATGTCCGGCATGGGGCCCGACTGTGCGGTGGGTCCCCGTCTCACGGGGAGCAAGACTGCAGCGAGAAGGGCGACAGGAACGAATGGCGGACGCATGTGCAAGATCGATCGGTCGTGATGAGCGCGGGCCGGGGAGGATAACAGCACCCGTAGTCGGGTATGCGCCGAGCCCCGGAATTCGTTGGCTGACGAACGAGGCGCACGAGCCTTCCCGACGGAATCCACGCACCGTGGAGGAAAAAACGCCGAACGCCGCCTGCATCGATGCATCCTGTGGGGAGGTGAATGCATGACCAAGCGCCACGTGGAGCCGAAACTCGTCGCGACTGCGGCGGCGTTCGAGGACTTCCTCGACGACATCGAGGGAGTGGATCGCCTCGCGATCGATACCGAGGCCAATTCGATGCACGCCTACCGTGCCCGTCTCTGTCTCATCCAATGCTCGGATGCAACGTGCGACTGGATTCTCGATCCGCTCGCGGGGTTCGATCTCGACCCCTTCTTCGCGATCCTGGAGGACCCTGACGTCGAGAAGATCTTTCATGATGCCGAGTTCGACATCCTGTTGCTCTCGCGGGAGCACGACGTGCGGCTCCGCGGACTCTTTGATACGAAGGTCGCCGCGTCCGCGCTCGGGGAGCAACAATTCGGGCTGGCATCGCTCGTGCATCGTCGCTTCGGGGCCAATCTCGACAAGACTCAGCAGCGCAGCGATTGGGGGAAGCGCCCGCTCGACGAAAGTCAGGTGCGCTATGCCGCCGAGGACACGCACTACCTACTCGAACTCGCCAGCCAGCTCGAAGCAGAACTCGACGACGCCGACGCGCTTCGCTGGGAGCTGGTGCGTGCGGAGTTTCGACGGCTCGAGCGGCTGCGGTCGAAAGAAGAGCCGAAGGACCCGGATGCCTGGCTTCGAGTCAAGGGGACGAACTTGCTCGGCCCCAAAGAACTCATCGTGCTGCGCGAACTGTGGCGCTGGCGCGAAAGCGTCGCTGAGAAACGCGATCTTCCGCCATTCAAGGTGCTCGGGAACGCGCAACTGCTCGCGATTGCCCGGGCGCGCCCGACGGACCTCGAGGGACTCGGGCGCATCGACGGCGTCGCGGGTCGCCCGCTCGAGCGCTACGGCTCGATTTGGCTGCGGATCCTCGAGTCGCTGCGAGATCACCCCGGGTTGAGTCGGCCGGTCGAACCCGAGCGCTCGACTGCGCAGCGCAGGGAGGCGCGCGAGGACGGCGAGGTTTTCGAGCGCCTGAAGCGTTGGCGAAAGCGCGTCGCCGATACGACCCGGACCGATGCCTCACTCGTGCTCCACCGCGAGGTGCTCGAACGCGTCTCCAAGCTGAGGCCACGCCCTTCCACGCGAGCCGAACTCGAAGCGACGGGCGACTTCGAGGATTGGCGACTCGATGCCTATGCGGAGGGGCTTCTTGCCGCCATCGCAGGACAGGGTCCCGCTGCGAGCGATAGCGGACGTCGCAAGCCCGCGAAGGCGCGAACGAAGAACGCGAAGAACACCGGTCGTGGTCGAGCCGCTTCGAAATCGGGGAAGCGGCATCGCAGCGAATGAGAGCAGTGGCGCGCGAGATGGTCCTTCCTGAAGTCTCGATACGGGCGTAGAATCCGCCGCATCGAGTCGCGGATCGATCCCTCGGAGCGTCGTCCGCTTTCGGACTCGAGTCTGGTCTTGGGAGGGACACAGAGATGGTGGGCAGCCGGGCTTTTGCCTGCGTATTGCACAGGGGGCCGGAACGCGGTGTGCGCGGAAGCGGCAACAAGGCATCGCGTAAAGCCGCGAGGCAGGTCGTGCAGCACGTTCTCGGAGCGGAACTCGTGACGAGTGTCGCGGCGAAGCAGACGTTCACGGCCGAGGCGTTCGTCGCCCCGACCGCGGAAGCGGACGTGAGCCTGGACGAGGGCGCACCGCGCCGCCTGCGCTCCCTGCGACTGTCGGCGTCGCGCCCTGCGCGCCTTCGCGTCGCGCAACGTTTGGGCAAGCAGCTCCCCGGCTCGGGCAATGCGTCCGTCACGAGGCCCGCGCGACGCGAAGCGCGGCGCGACGGGTCGTCGTCGCTCCCGTCGCATCTCCATAATTTGCTACGGCGTGACTTGTCGACGGCGGGCTTCACGGGCTTCCTCCCGAACCCGGATGCCCTCGACGAGCCCATGGTCGACGAGCCCATGGTCGACGAGCCCATGGTCGACGAGCCCATGGTCGACGAGCCGCTCCCGGCGGATTTGGCGGACGCTGGCGATTCCACTGTTGCCGAGACTGCCGTTGCCGAAGTCATCCTGCCCGAGGCGGCGGCGCTCGAAGTGGCTGTGTCCGACGTCACTACCGATGTCGCCGTCGCACCTGTCGAGGTCACGGACGCGCGTCGTGAGGCCGTTGTTCTGCGTGCTCTCCCGGTGCCGAATCCAGCGGCATTTCCGATCGTTCATGTCAAAGCGGCGCTACCCGCTCGTTGCGAATCGAGCCTGCTGCAGGCTCTTCGCGCCGCAGACAAGCCAGCCGCCATCCCGGCAGCACCGAGTTCAGCGACACCGAGTGCAGTCGTTGCGAACCCTGTTGTCGTTCGTGGGAGTGTCGAGAAATCGCGGCGCATCCACACCGGCGAAACTTGCAAGTACTGCCGTCGGCAGTACGCCTTGAACTGGCTCGCCTGCCCGACGTGCGGCGCGCTCGCCATGTCGGCACGTCCCCGTCGTCGCAAGCCGCCCACAGTCACGACCGTTGCTGCCGAGCGCGTTGCCGCGAACCACGCGGCATCCGCGTCGGTCACCCGGCAAGCCCCGCCACGAGTGGTCCGGCCCCAACGTCCAGTCGCTCCGAGAGTCGAGATCGACGCCGCCGACCGCTCCGCGCTGTGGACATACGTCATCGGTGGCGTGATCTTGGTCGTGATCGTGCTGTTCTTCCTCGGAGTGATCTGATCGTTGAAGACGCCGGCGTCGCGCGCGTTCGCGAGTCTTCCTCACGTCGTCGAGTTCACGGAATTCCGCGGCTCGCGTGCGAGCGTTCCGACCCTCTTGCTCGAAGTGCCGCACGGCGCGACGCGGGCGAGCCACTTCGATGAAGTGCGCGCGAGGCTCTCGGGCGACTATCCCGCGGATTTGCGCGACTTCTTCTTCGTCAACACGGACGTGGGCGCACCCGAACTCGCGAACGCGATCGCGGCACTGCATGTCGAGGCCGATGCGGCAGCGTGGTGCGTGGTCGCGCGTTGCCTCGTTCCGAGGACTTTCATCGACTGCAATCGCGTGATCGAAGTCGCGCCGCATGCGGATGCGAAGGGTGGTGCCGTCGGTGAGATCACGCCCGGGCTGCATGTCTACGTCACCGACGAGGGCGATCGTACGCTGTTGCTCGAGCGCTACCAGAGCTACGTGCGATCGATCGATGCCGCGTACGAGGGAGTCGTTCCGCTCGGTGGTCGAGCGATGATGGTGCACAGCTACGCGCCACGGAGCCTCGACGTGCCGGTCGACGAGCGCATCGTCGAGCGTCTACGAGCCGAGTACGAGCCCGCGCGCATCGAGCACTGGCCGTTGCGACCTGACATCGACGTGATCGCGGATGACCCGGACGGAACGCGTGTCGCCTCGCCAGAACTCGTGGAGGCGCTCGTCGCCGCAGGCGATGCACTCGAGTTCGATGTCGGCATCTCGCGAACGTATGCGCTCCACCCCGGAACCCTGGCCGCGAGTCTAGGTCGACGCTACGCGGGCAAGACGCTGTGCTTCGAAGTGCGTCGCGATCACCTCGTGAAGACGTTTACGCCGTTCTCCGAGATGGAAGGTGATCCGTCCTCGATCGACCGCATCGCGCGCGCGATCGTGGCAGCGCTCTGAGCCGACCAAGAGCAATCTTCGTCGTCAGCTACCGACGAACGCTTCGGTGCTGCTCGTGCCGAACCCCAGGAACGTCGTGAACGACGCGTCGAACCACGCACTGAACGTGAAGACCTGGATCTTCGGTAGTCCGAGAATCTGCGGCAGATTCTGCTCGGGATAGCTGCGACCAGACGGCTTCACGAAGCCGAGGAAGCCCGGCAACACGTTCGTGTTCGCAAATCGGAAGCTGAACTCGGACAGTGGATCGATCGCGACGGTCTTGCTGCCGCTCCAGAACAGCACGTGGTACTCACCGACGTGCTGAGGAGCGACGACGCACATTGCGGCGTTGCGCGGGCCGGCGCCGAGCTGGAAGGTCGCGGGGCCGGTCGTGGTCGACGCCGCGGTTCCGATGCGAGGGATCCACTCCAGGTCGCGGCCACTGCCGGCAAACGGCGTGATCGCGACGGCAGACGATGCGAGCGTGTTGTTCGTCTCGGAGAGCTCGGTGACCGAGCCATCGACATCGGCCCACGCACCGACGTAGCCAGTGGATTGGCCATAAGAGCGCGGCAGCACGAAGCGACTCGTCTGCGTCGACGTGCGCCCCGGGTCGAGCGACGGAATCTGTTGATTGCCGAGCAAGGTGTCCATCGTCGAGATCGTCAGGTCGTTCGATAGCAGGACTCCGGTGGACGATGCGGGTGCGATACCCGTACCGCGGTTCTCGGTCGTGATGGAGATCCCGAAGAGCGTGCCACCGACCGCGGTGGCGTCGGCGGTCACGCTCTGGATCGCGAGATCGGGCGTGCCGTCCTGACACGTCGCGATGCGCGCGGCGTAGTTGTTGGTGTCCGAACTCTCGACGACCGTGTTCATCGTGTCCGCGTACGCGCCGACGTAGCACGTGCCGAGCGATGCAGTCGTCGGGATCTGGATCGACCGCTTGTCCGTCGGGGCGATCGACTGCGCGTCGATCGCCGGAGTCGTGAAGGTCGCGAGCAACTGATCGCTCGTCGTGATCAGGCTGTCCTGGGAGAGGTAGTAGGCCGAAGTACACGCCGTCGAAGCGATGTTGCCGGCGTTGAAGACGATCGTCTCGACCCCGACCTGCTGACCTCGTTGGAACGTCGTCGGCGTGACGAGGAACGTCGAAACCATCAAGTCCGCGAGAGGCGCCTTGCACATCACGGGGAGAGCGCGCGTGTTGTTGCTCTCGAACTCTTCGGCGTTCGCGTTCGTGTGGTCGGCGTAGACGCCGAGGTAACAGGGGCCAGGCTGGGCACTCGCGGGAATGCGGACAGTCGTCGTGTACAGCTGACTCGCGTAGGCATTGTGGGCCTGCATCGTCGTCGTGCCGAGGAGCGTGTCGTTCGTCGAGATCACCGAGTCCGTCGACAGGTACCAGCCGATCGACGCAGCGCTCGTGCTCGCGCCCGGGCCCTCGTTGGTGACGTTCGCGTAGAGCTGGATGAACGCGAGTGGTTGGAGATTCGTCGTCGATGCCGTGAAGGACGTCGGCACGAGGTCGGGCTTGACCTGCAGATCCGCCGTGCGACCGAACCAAACGAAGCGCGGAATCTGATTCGATCCGAAGCCGTTCGTCGAGTTGAGCGCCATGCCGGTTCCGATCCACGAGTTCGGATACTTGGGATGTGGCTCGACCGTCATGTAGTCGCCCCAGTCGTTCTGCGACGGGCCGCCGGCGCCGTTCGCGAAGTAGAGCGCGTTCTGGACCGGGAGCGGATCCGTCGCGTCCATGATCCAGCAGGTCGAGCCGGGGTAGCGATCGCTCTGGCCGTACGTCATGACGCCGCCGACATCGCCGCGTTGGTTGACGCCCACAGCCGGGTACGCCCAACAGCCTGCGGGATTCCAGATGTCGATCTCCTGGATGCGCGTCTTGTTCGCTTCGCTGAGTTCGATGAAGCGCGTGTACGGGTGTGGACGGCCACTGCTCGGGCCGGCCATCCATGCGAAGCCGATGACGCCGCGGGCGACCCAGCCCGCGAGGGGGCGTGAGTCGGCGCGTCCCATGAAGTTGCGCCCGCTCTTGTCGAGGCTGACCGAGCCGCTCGCGAAGTTGAACGAAAACATCGCGATCTGGCGACGCGTGACCGTCGACGAGTTCTCGGGCCACCAGTAGAGGCGACCGGTCGCGGAGTTCATGAGCTCCCACCAGTACGCCGTCGCCTTGATGCCTTGCGCGAGGCGCCACGTCGACGCGGTCGTGCCCTGCACGACGTAGCTGAATGGGAGCGAGACGTTCTGGGTCTTGAGGTCGCTGAGGAGCATGCGGAAGCAGACGCTGCCGGCGTAGCTGTCCGTGCCATTCGCGTTGCGGAGGAACACGTTGCTCGTCGCATACGCGAATCGATCGCCGTACGACATGTGCGGAAAGTCGAGCCAATGCGACGCGGAGAAGCCGAAGAGCGATGGGTAGAAGTCCCACCACACCAAGGCACCGCTACGAAGGCTGTCCTCGGAGCGGTAGACGCAGATGCGTTGTGTATTCCTCTGGGTCGTTTGGCTGTAGCTGTACTGCAGGAGCCAGAGCGTCATCTCGTTGCCGAGCGTCGGCACGTGGATCGTGTATTGATCGCAGCAAAAGCCGCCATCGATGCTGGGCAGGCGTCGTGGGTCGCGACGGGACCACGAGAGTCCGCCATTGGTCGACGTCGCTGCGTCCCAGTTGTGCGTGTAGAAGAGCGTGTTGCCCCACTGCGAGGTCGTGGGCTCGCTGACCGTCGAGCGAAACTGGCCCGTGAACGTGACGTCTCGATTGGCCTGGATGTGCGGCAGCAGTCCGAGTGGCCTCGGGTCGCGTGGATCCTCCGCGGGCGCGGGCGTCGCCGGCGTTCGCAGCGGGGCGGTTTCCGCGACCGTGGGCAGGACGGGCCACGGGTTCCCGTGCTGGATCGGCTTCGGCTGCGACGCCGCGGGCACGAACGGCTTCGTCCAGTCGACCGCGCGCATACTGCCCGCGCGATGGACGACACCCGATTTCGCTTCGAGCTGTTCTTGTCGTTCTTGTGCGGCCAGGCTGCTGTGAAGTAGGCCGCCCTGAAGAAGGCCATGAAAAAGAACGACGGGGAGCGTCGACGCGAGAGCGGTACGGAGCATGGCGATCGTGCAGTGGCCAGAAAGAGCGCGAGAGAGACGGTCGATAGTATGCACGATTTCGCCGTAGGCGTCCCGCGGGCCGGAACCTCGACTCCGTGTTAACCTCGATCCATGGCCGAAGCGGGTCGAAAACGTCGTGTCATCTGTCCGCACTGCGGCACCGAGTTCGTGGCGGGACGCCGGGCTTGTCCCGAATGTGGTTCCGACGAGCGCACCGGGTGGAAGAGTGCCGAGGAGATCTCGTATCAATCCGTCGAGATCCCGGACACCTACGATCCCGAGATCTGGGAGAAGGGAGGCAAGTCCGCCGGTCGGACGCCGCGATGGATGATCGTGACTGCGTACGTCGTGATCCTCGCGTTCTTGCTGTCGATCTTCGGTGTGACGCTCGGCTATCTCTTCGGTTGAGCGTCCGTGGGTCGAGAACTGGCCGAGGCGAAGCCGCTGCGCGCCGCGCCCTCGAGGGTCGACGGTAGCCCGGTATCGGTCCAATCGCCGGCGAGGTGCAGTGAGGGCACGCGAGTTCTACCGGCCGCAGGTCGTGGTGCGCTCGGTCCGGCAGTGCTCGCGAGCGTCGCGCGTGCTTCGCGCACGACGTGTGCCGTCGCGCGTACGTGATCGGGCCAACTCCGCATGCGCTTCGTGAAACGCGCGAGCTGCGCGAGTCCGAGTTCGACGATCTCGCGTCGCGGCAAGCCATCGAGTGCGAACGCTTCTCCCGCGAGGAGGCATGCAGGAACGCCGTCCTGCGGATTGCCCGACTCGTCGGGACGACGGCACAAGAAGTGGAAGGGTTGTCCGTTCTCGAACGCGATCACGGGATCGCTGCACGGAACGTCCGCTGCGTCGAGCGCGACGTGCAACCCGAGCATCGGCACCGATTGCATTGCAGCCGCCGATGGCACGAAGCGGCCGTCCGGATCGAGCTTCGCTGCCACGTGCCACGGAACGGCGAGCACGACACGTTCGTGATCTCGCAGGGTCTCACCGTCGTTCGTGTGCAGCACGATGCGGTCCTCGTCGATGTCGATGCGATCGATGCGAGTGCCGAGACGCACGTCGGCGCCGCGTTCACGCAGTGCGGCCAGGGCCGGTTGCCCGAGGATCTCGTGCCACGCGGCCGTCGGCGCCCAGAGAGCCATCCCACGAGCACCGCTGGTGAACGCGATCTTCAGCGTGCTCGCGAAGAGCATCGCACACGCGTGATCGGGCTCTTGGTTCATGATCGCGCGACAGAGTGGTTCGAAGAAGAGACCACGGACACGTGGCGTGACGCCTTCTCGCGCGAGCCATGTCGAGACGGTTTCCCCCGTCATCGCTCCGCCACGCATCGCGATGCGACCAGCGCGTAGCAAGCCCGAGCGTACGGAGAGTTCGAGACTGCGCATGCCGAGGATGCCCGCGAGGAGTCCGAGGGTTCCCAAACGCGCGGATGCGCTGAGCCTGTGCAACGTTCCGTCTTCGCCGAGCCACGTCAGTCGCAGACCAGGCGGTACGTAGAATCGATCCTCGGTCCCGAGTTCGCGCAAGACTCGCCGGAACGCGTCGTAGCACCCGAGGATTACGTGGGTCGCGTTGTCGACGCCGTCCTTGGACCACGCACGACCGCCGAGCGTCGTGCGAGCTTCGAGGAGTCGGACGCGATAGCCGAGTCGTGCGTGTTCGAGAGCCGAGGCAATGCCCGCGACGCCGCCACCGACGATGGTCACGAGCGGGCGAGCGTCGGACACGTTGCGAAACGTCTCAGAGACCGAACGTGGCGAGGTAGAGCTTGCGCACGAGAGGCACGCGGCACCGCGGTGCGGTCAGGACAGCAGGTCCGAGTCGTTCGACGCGCCGCTGAAGATCGCTGTAGATGTTCGCCATGATGCGTGCAGGCCTCAGTGCACTGCGATCGGTATCGGGTAGAACCGCATCGGCTTCCCCGTACAGTGACTTCGCTCGCCGATGTTCGGCGTCGAGCATGCGCGCGATGGGGCCACCTGGAGTGAGCGATGCCCGCGGCGGGTCGGGCACGAGTGTCGATCGATCGACGCCGTGCGCCTCCAGAGTCTCGAGCGGTAGATAGAGACGACCGCGGGCACCGTCCTCCGCGACGTCACGCAGGATGTTCGTGTACTGGAGCGCGATCCCGAGCCTGTCGGCATACGCACGCGAACGCTCCGGATCGGCGCCGAAGATCGGCAGACATGCGATCCCGACCGCCGACGCGACGCGCCGCATGTAAGCCTCGAGTGCAGCGAACGTCTCGTAGCTCCGCGCCTCGAGATCCATTTCACAGCCGATGCACACGTCGTGCAGTGGCGCGGGGTCGAGGTCGAATCGCTCGGCCGCGCGATGGAGTGCGAACCCTGTCGGTGTCTGTGGCCTGCCCGCAAAGGCTGCGTCGAGTTCTTCGCGCCAGAAGTCGAGCTGACGGCGCGCTTCGTGTCGACGCTCGTCGGTCGCCGCGCCATCCTCGTCGATCGCATCGACCGCATCGTCGACGACGCGGCAGAACGCGTAGACCGCGAGCAATGCGCGACGGCGTCCCGGCGACAGGAACAGGAAGCTCGTCAGGAAGTTCGAACCGGACGCGCGGGCGATCTCGGCGGGGCTCCGCGCGGCGGCCAGGGGAGGCGAGGCCATGGCGCATCGGAGCTTAGGGGGGCCACGCGCCAGGCGCTACGGGAGACCGGCGGATTCGCAGGGTCAAAGTGCCCGCCGAAACGCCCAGTCTTCGAGAGATCGCAGGCGATCGCGGACGTTCTTGGCGAACGATCGGAAGTCGCCCAAGTGGTTCTCGACGATCGCGCGAATGACTCGGTGATCGATGTCGAGATAGCGATACACGACGATGTTTCGAAAGCTGACGATGCGCTTCCACGGCGAGATGTCGTCCTCGGGAATCCAGCCGTCGATCGCGAGCATCTCGAACATCTGTCGGTTGATCGATGGCTCTCCGAGCTTGCGTTCGGTGACGATCATCGCAGCGACATCGATCGCCGCCTGAACCGCTGTCTGGAGCGCGTAGATCGTATAGCCGAGCTGGACGGGATCGCTATCGAGCAGTTTTGGGCGCCCGAGACGGTCGAGCTGATCGACTGTGGAGAGGATGTGCGCGAGCCGCTTCTCGATCAGAGAGCCGTCCATCAGAGCCTCTCGAGCACCGAGGCTCTGTAGCGTTCTAGGATAGGGAGGAGGTCGAAGTAGTCGTTGCGTGCTTTGACCTCGAACTCGAGTCGCGCCTGGTGGTCGTGATCGGCGACGACGATGCCGTCGCGCAACATGCGATGCAGGAAGTCCGGCGACGCGCGGTCGACAGCGATCACGTCGACTGTGCGCACAAGCATGGTCTCCAGATCGGCTCGGATGTCCTCGAGGTCTCCGAGCCGCTGCAGCTCGTCGCGCGCGAACGAGCCGAAGAAGATACCGACGTCGACGTCGCTCCTCGGTGTGTCACGACCCCGCGCAACGCTCCCGAAGAGATACACCGCGGCAACATCGCTTCGCGTCGCGAAGTAGCGCTGCAAGCTGGCGATGACGGCGGAGGAATCCATGGTGGAATCCTAACAGCAACGCGCGTCGGAGCCGCTCGATCAAGTAGCCCAGAGTACGAGGCAACGACCCGATGTGCTCGCGCGCTGGAGCAACGCGTCCAAGCGGTCGCGGGCATCGAGGACGTATTCGAGCGCGCCTTCGCCCTCGGCGCGCCAGATCCCTTCGGGGTAGACCTCATCGGCTTCCATGCGCCCTGGATCGAAGCGTTGTTCACAAGTCGCGTGGTCGAGTCCGTGCACGATCTTCGCGAACTCGCGGGTCGCGGTGACATCGAGCGTGCGCGCCGGGCCGTAGCCGACCTCGTGAGTTCGTCCACCGACGAGACGGCACACGTCACCGGCTTCGTCGACGAGAGCCGACCGTAGGTCCCCGAGCGGTTCTGCGCTGCCGGTCAATAGCCAATGCAAGCCGTGCCATGCCTTGTCGAGATCGACGACGTCTTCGTCGCGTGGTGACTCGAAGCGTGTCGAGATCGTGAACGGCATCGTCTGCGGTTGGCGCCAGAACTGCCACCAAGAGCGTTTCGGCGCGACCACCTCGCGGACCCAGTCGTCGCCTTCGAGGAACTCGTGGATCGAATCGGGATCTGCGTGCAGCGCTTCGAGTTCGGCCTCCGTGATCGCTCGGACGATGGTGACGATTCCCATCGAGCCATCACGCAGCACCAGGTCTCGGGAAACAAGTCCGGAGGGTCCAACGCGGCACTCGGGGAGTCGGCTATGCTCGCCGACAACGGTGTGAACCGATCAGAACGTCGATCGCACCCCGAGATCGAACATGACCCAAGAAACAGCGAGCTTCTGGCTTCACTTCATCGCGCGTTCATGGACAGGAGGGCGATCATGATGCGCCATCGATTCGCTTTGGGTCTGGTCGGCACGGCTGCGCTCTTCGCGGGGCAAGCCTACGCTCAGGACTGGCCGAACTTCCGTGGGCCGAACGGCGATGGGTCGACACCCGCGACGCGCGTGCCCGTCGAGTGGGACGGAGCGACGAAGAAGAACGTTCGTTGGCGCATCGGCCTCGAACACGCCGCCAACGGCAGCCCGATCGTGTCCAAGGGTCGCGTGTTTCTGACGATGCCCGAGGACGAAGAGGGCAAGCAACGTTCGCTCTACTGCTTCGATCGTGTCGATGGCAAACGGCTCTGGGTGCGCACCACCCTGCTCGACAAGAAGATGCCGACGCACCCGACCAATCCGTACTGCGGATCGACGCCGGCGGCCGACGGCGAACGCGTCGTCGTGTGGCATGGCTCGGCCGGGCTCTGGTGTTACGACTTCGACGGGGAGTTGCTCTGGAAGCGCGACTTCGGTGAGTTCCGGCACCGTTGGGGATACGGCACGTCGCCGATCCTGCACGAGGGGCGCGTGCTCCTTCACAGTGGCCCGGGCAAGCAGCCTTTCGTCGCGCTCCTCGACGCGAAGGACGGTTCGACGATCTGGCGGCAGGACGAGGAACTCGCCGACTATGGCGACGACGGGATGGAGCCGCGCATGACGGGGTCGTGGGCGATGCCGGTCGTGCTCGGCAAGGGTTCGTCGAAGTCGATCTTGCAGGTGCACCCGACGCGCGTCGTCTCGCTCGCGTACGCCGACGGTGCGGTTCGCTGGACGGCAGAGGGTGTCGGCAACAAGCGCGGCGACCTCGCCTACTCGACTCCCGCGATCGCGGGTGACCTCGCCTTCCTGCAAGGCGGTTACGAAGGGCCGTCGCTCTGTCTGCGCGTCGGCGACCTCGAAGAAGGCGATACCGATCGACGTGCGTGGTTCCATCCCGATGTCGCGAGCAGCGTGGGGACCGGGGTCTGCATCGACGGCAAGATCTATCAGCCCTTCATGCGCGAACTCGTCTGCTACGACGCCGCGACCGGCAAGCTGCTCTGGCGCGAACGACCAGGCAAGGGTCAGATGTGGGGTTCGATCGTCGTCGCCGAAGGCCGCATGTACTTGATGAACCAACTCGGCGTGACGTTCGTGTTCCGACCCGACGCGGAGCGTTTCGCGAAGATCGCCGAGAACGATTTGGGCGAGAAGACGAACTCCACGCCGGCCGTGTCGGATGGCGAGTTGTTCCTACGCACGCACGAAGCGCTGTGGTGCATCGGTGATCGCGCAGAGGCGCAGAAGAAGTAGTCGAGTCGCGAGTCGCCGGTGGAGGGGAAGGCGACTGATCACGAGTCGGTCAGTTGCCGCGGAGGACTCGCGGCGGCTTGCGTCGCATGGCGCGGAGCAGGATGCGCGGAAGGTCGGTCTTGTGGATCTTCGGTCGCGAGCCGAACACGTCGTAGGCGCACGCATCGAGGCGTTCGAGCACGAGTGTCGCAGCGGCGAGGATCGACGCGAGTTCGAGGCCGAAGCGACCGCCGATGCGGCGAGGGAGGATCCAACCGCGCGCGAAGTTCTCGCGTGCCCAGTCCGCGAACTCGCGCACGCACGCGCGCAGGCCATCCGAGATGTCTTCGCGATCGAAGTGCTCGAGCGATACTCCGTGTGCGTCGAGCGAGCGTTCGGGAAGGTAGATGCGTTGTCGCTCGGTCCAGTCCTTCTTCACGTCCTGCGCGTGGTTGAGGATCTGGAGCCCCGTGCAGATGGCGTCGGACAGCGCGACGTTCTCCGGTGTTTCGCGGTCGAAGAGCTGCAGCATCAGGCGGCCGACCGGGTCGGCACTGTCGCGGCAGTACGAAGCGACGTCCTCGCGGTCGCGATAGCTGGCTTGATCGAGATCGCGTTCGAACGCATCGAGGAGACGGAAGAGCAGATTCGGATCCAACTGCTCCGATCGGACGGTCGCGGCGAGGTCGACGAGGAGCTGCGGCACGCGTGGCGGCTGGACACCTTCGAGTGCGAGCCTCGTCGCCTCGCGCCACGCGAGCAAGCCCGTCCGATCGTGCATCTCGTCGACGATGTCGTCCGCAACGCGTGCGAACGCGTAGAGGCGGTGGACGTGAACGCGCTTCTTGCGCGGCAGCAGAAAGCTACCGACGGGGAAGTTCTCGTAGTGTCGCGCCGCGAGTTCGCTCGGGTCGATGCTGAGCCCTTTCGTCACGGCACGAAGTAGACCGTTCGAACGTGTCGGTTGCCAGTGGCGTGTCCATGCGGCCGCTGGCGCTTCGCGCGAAGCGGCGTGGGCGAAGGATCAGCGCATGCCGCAGGAGAGCGTCAGCGCGTTCGTGCTCTCGACTCTCAGCGTCGTCGGTTGGATGTCGAGGGCGAGGTCCTGAATGTGTCCTATCCCGAGAAGATTCGCAGGCACCGAGAACCGGAAGCTCGCGTTCCCCGACGCATCGTATGCGTGTGGCAACAAGACGTGGAGCGGGGAGTAGAGGTAACACGGCGAGTTCGGGAATTGAATCGCGATCGGATTGCCTCCACCGATCAAGAGCAAGCCGATTCGTCCACTCGCTGCTCCTTGGACGGCGACGTCCAGTGTCTGCCAGTTGGTCGACAGGGTGCCGGTCATGCTCGGTCCGCAAGCCGTGCCGCGTTGTACGAGCTCACAACGCCGCTGTCCTGGCGTCCAGACGAATCCGATGCTGGTTTCGATTCCCCGCCAATAGGCATAGGGGCCCTTCGGAAAGCGCGCATCGCTCGCGAGACGCAAGCGAATCAGGATGCCGCGCTCATCCGCAGTGGCGACGATCGTCTTGGTGTGCGAGCCGGGTGTCGTCGGTGCGAGCCAGTCGATCGTGTTGTCATCGCCCACATCGACACTCGCGAGTGTCGTCGTGACGAAGTTCGTGAGATTGTTGACGCCAAACGCGAGCGATACCTGCGTGTTGGGCAAGAACGGAAGTACGAACACGGCGTCGTGAACACCCGGCTGTGCACTCACGAGGTCCTTCGAGATCGACGAGAACATGCGCACGTCGGCGGTCGCGGTCTTGTCGATGATGAAGCGGTGGACGAGTGCCGCGGACATTTGGTTGTTCGCGAGCGCGGTCACGCCCGCAATCGTGTGCATGGTTTGGACTGCGTTGTCGAGTCCGACGCGTTCCGTCAGGCCGCCGCCATTTTGGAATCCTTCCCAAGAGACGCGCCGCAGCCACATGTTGCTGTCCTTCGCGATCGTGCCTCCGAAGAACTTCGTCGTGCCGCGTTCGACATAGACGCTCAACGACTCTGGAATCGTGAGATGTGCGACCTGCGCAGCAAGGATCTTCGATACGAACAGGGTGGCCGCGACAAGGAGACTTCGTTGCATGATCTGCTTCCTGCGGAGATAGAAACCGCCGTTTGGAGAAGGAATTGGCGCCGTCGCGTTCGCATTTTATCCGACGCTTCTTGCTCCGAACATCCGACACGCGGTGGTGCTCCACACGGCACGTGGAGGGCGAATTTCCCGCACCGTGCGGTGGCCCCGATCTCGAACGAGGTCACCTTGCGGTCTCGATCGGTCGCTCAGCGGCTCGCGTCGCGGCGCGCTCTCGCGACCGCCTCGCGCACGTCGCGAGCCGGATGCGTTTGCTCGAGGCGGTCGAGCACGAAGCGTGCATCGGGGACATCGCTCGCCGCGAGTGCCGTTGCGGCTCGCGCGACGACGCCGGGATCGTTCTCGGCGAAGAGGTAGATGTCGCGTCCGCGGATCTCGGTGGCGTCGCCCCAACGCAGGAGCGCGAACGACGCCTCGGCGCGGTAGCGCGCTTCGACCTGCGAGCCGTGCGCGAGGGTTCGGTCCAAGAAGCGCGCGAGCGCTGTGCGCGCGTCGCGCCCGTTCCGAGCGCGTTCGCTTACGAAGCGCAACGCGAAGTCGCGCACGCGTTCGTCGAGCGCAGGGCTCGAGAGTGCCGTCTCGACGAGTCGATAGCGAGGTTCGACGGGGCCGTCGTGCCATAGTGCAATCGCGGCAACGCACTCGGCGACGCTCTTCGACTCGGTCAGCGTGTGCTCGGCGAGACGCCGGAACTCCGCTTCGTCACGCCGTAGGACTTCGTAGAACCGCGCGTAGTAGGCGCGCTCCGAATCCGGATGCGCGGTTTTGGGCACGTCGTTCTCGAAGGCCTCTGGCCGCACCCCGGTCGTCAAGCGTTCTCGCAGATCACGCGTCTCAGGAAGCAGCGGTTCGGGCTCCTGCCCGAAGCGCTCGGCATGCTCCGCTTCGAGAGTTGCCGGTGCGTCGTCGTTCGCGCCCGGCAGTAACGTCGGGGCCGCGCCCCTCCCGCCGAGGCTCACCCACCCGAACAGGCAGGCGAGCACGATCAGCGAGAAGAGCGCGGCCCTCATGCGACGAGCTTCAGGAGGTCACTGCGCCTTGTGGCGCTCGGTGACACTCCATTCCTTGCCAACGCCGTGGCAGACGGCGCAGGACTCGGTGCCACTGCCGATCGGGGAGGTTTGCGCGTCCATGTGCGCCTTCGCTGCGTCGGAGTCGTGACAGCTGCTGCAGGCGACGAGCCAAGAACGCGTGTCCTTCGGCTGCGACGGGTGGTTGCGGCTCGGCGGGTTGGTCCAGACCGTGTTGCCGTCGCCGTGGCACTTCGCGCACTGCTTCGTGCCACCCGGCATGACCGGGAAGCCGACCTTGTCATAGGTGTGCGCCGAGTAGTTGTTGGGGTAGCCCGAGCCGAAGCCGACGACCGTGTAGGTCGATGCGTTGGTCAGGTCGCTTCCCATGTGGATCTTGTGCAGCATCTGGCGGAAGTCGATCGTCGTGTCGTTCGTCGCCGGCGCATTGGCCGCGACGTACTGAGGACGGTCTTCCGCACCCGCGGTGCCGTGGCAAGCGAGGCAGGTGTCGAAGCCGCGACGGTGCGAGCCGTGGAACCAGATGTCGTTGTGGCACGCATTGCAGTTGTCCGCCGAGGAGATCGCCGCGCGTGGCGTGATCGTCGTGGCGGCGCCGACGAGGAAGTCTTTCTGGCCGGCCGGGGAGACCGAGTTGTAGCTCGTCGTTTCGCCGACGGCGCTGACCGTGAAGGTCCGTTCGCCCCAGAGCGACACCGTGTATGTCCCGTCGACGAGGCTCATGCCGGCCCACTTGCCGTAGGTCGAGTCGTAGCTGGGCGAGCCGTTGAGTGCGGTCGGATAGGTTGCCGGGACGACGAAGTCGGTCGTGTAGGACACGAGGACGCCCTTGCCGTCCGGGAAGTTGGCGACTTCGACGATCGAGCCATTGGTCGCGTTGAGCGTGTAGTCGGTCGTCAGGGTCTTCGCGACGAGCGTGACCGGTTCGACCGCGGTGCCGTTCGCGTGCGCGGCGCGCAGCGCCGGCTGGTCGTACGGGCTGTGGCTCGACGAGAACCACAGGCGGTTGCCCTGCACGAACTGGACGCGCAGGTACTCCTCACCCGCGAGGCCGTCCGCGACCACGACGTAATCACCACGCGCGAACTTGGTGCCGTCGACGACATCGACGTAGTTCTGCATCGCGTTCGCGGCGGCGCTCAGCGTGCTCCCGGTCGCCTTGCTGTCGACGTGCCAGACCGCGGTGGCCGCGCCCGTGACGTTCCAGTGCGGAGCCATGTTCGTGGTGAACGTGTCCGGGCTCGCGGTCGCATCACCGACGAATTCGAGGAACTGGTTCGACGGCAGGTGCGTGCTGATCGAGGCACCACTGATCGCGGCGGTCGGGAAGCTCGCTTCGAGGACGATGTTGGCGTTGGAGGTCGGGCCCGAGACGACCGCTTCCATGCGCGCCAGCTCGCTGACATTGACATCGAGGCCTTGCCAGTCCTTGAGCGTGAAGTCGACCTTGATCTTTTCACCCGGATCGAGCTTGCCGTTGTTGTTGTGCGTGCCCGACTCCGTGACCTGCGTCACGTTGAAGACGAGGCCGGCGTTGACGTTCGGGTTGAGCAGCGGGTGCATGTGCGCGTCGCGCACCGCGAGTCCCGAGCCCGTCTCCGTGTGGCACTGGACGCAGACCGTGTTGTCGGGCTGCGCCGGCATGATGAGCAGGTTGCTCTTGTAGGGCTTCGCCGGATCCCAGTCGTCGTGGCAAGAACCGCAAGCGGACCGGATCGGATTGGTGTAGGCCAGGTTGCCCTGGGCCGGAGCCGGGAGCGGTCCATCGCCATCGGGGTCGCCGTGGCACTTGTCGCAGCTCGTGACTCCCGAACGCATCTGATCCTCGAGCCCGCGCTGGGTCGACGAGAGTGCGGTGTAGCCCTCGTCACGCGGCATCGGATTCGTCAGGTTGGGCCAGATCGGGAAGCCGACGTCGGAGTAGTTGTCACTGCGGCCCACCAAATAGGGGGCGGGCGTCGCGTCGTACTTGCGCGTTCCGTCCGCGTTGGTCGCGACTCCGAGCACGGACGGCAAGTGCGCACCGTTGTGGATCTTGTGGATCATCACGCGGAAGTCGATCGAGACGCCGGGCGTGCCGCCTTGGCGCGTCGGGTCGTTCTGGTCTTCGGCGCCCGAGGTGTGGCACATCAGGCAGTGCTCGACATTGCGGCGAATCGTGCCGTGCGCGCGGAGCGACTCGTGGCACTGGTTGCAGTTGGCCGTCGTCACGACTTCGCGCTTGGTGAGCGTCGTCGTGTTGCCGAGTAAGAAGTCCTTCTCGACGTTGAACGCATCGCGAAGCGACTCTTCGCCGACGGTGTAGCCGATGTAGGCCTCGATGCCGACGGTGTAGGTGCCGTTTTGGAGCGGTTGGCCTTTGAGTTCGCCATCGACCACGCCGAACGAATCGGTGTCATTGAGCGGTGGCAGGTACTCGGCCGGGATCGCATCAGTGAACGTGTACGTGTATGTGCCGTCCGCATTCGCGACCGAAGCGGCTGCGAGGTCGCGCTGCCGCTCGATGACCGGGTTGTAATTGTTGGTCGGGCCGGCGGCGATGACGGATCCAGAGTCGAGTTCCTCGATCTTGACCGGAGTCGAATCCCCGAGTGCGACCGTGAAGTTGACCGAAATATGATCGCCGACCTTGAACGTCCCGTTGGGGCCAGTGCCACCGCTCAGGCTCTTGATGTCGATCACGAGACCCGGCAGATCGGCACCGTAGTCGAGTTTCTTGTTGAGCCCGGGGCGGAAATCCTTACCTGGTGCGCCGGGCGCACCGTCCGAGCCGTTACATCCGATCGTTCCAAGAAGGAGACAACCCAAGCTGGCGCATGCGAGGCGCGTGAGCGAACGCGCGAGGCTGCCTTCACGCGATTTGGTGTCGATCATTTCGAGTGCCTTTGCGACGCATGCCTACCTGCGCGTCGCTCTGAAGAGACGAAGAGATCAGGAAAGTTCGAACTTGCATGAGCAAGTCGTGTGCCTGTCTACCGCGGCTCCGAGCGCGCGAAAATACGCACTAAAGCTGCATGTCTGCGAGTTTTGCATCGCGCACACTCTCACGAATGAGAGTAGAGCCACCGCGACGAGTTCGCAGGAAGCACGCTCGTCGATCGGGCTGGGCCGAAGCAGGTCGACTCGGGGCACACATCCGGCTCCGCGCTTTTCTTCGCTAGCCGACTGCGGTACGAAAGCTGCTCTCTCCGCCGCGAACGCAACCGCATCGCCCGAACTCTCGAAATCCTCGTATCCGCTTCGCCGAAAAACCGCCTCCCTGATGATCCCGCTCACACGAATCTCGGTTGCGCTCCTCGTCGCAGGTACGCTCGCGGCGCAAGATGCGCCGAGCGCCGGCGACGCGCCAGCACCTGCTACCGAGCAAGCGAGCGAGCAGGAAACGCAGGAGCCGGCAGAGACCGAGACGGACAACCAAGGCGAGGATGACGGCCCGGACGTGGTCGCGGCGTCGGACCCGTACCAGTGGCATGGCCTCGTCGACATGCGCTTCGAGTCGCGCACGACAGGTGGGGACCACGACAACGATCTCTACGTGTACTCCCGTGCACGGCTCGGGGATCCGCGCAAACACGCATGGACGTTCAGTGCCGCCGCACGCGGGGCGCTGGACATGGACCACACCGAACGCACGAATGTCTTCCGGTCGTTCCAAGATCGGCGCCGCGGTGATTTGACCGCCTTCCTCTACAACGCGCACGTCGACCTCAATGGGCAGCCTGAGGGTAGCCCGGTCCATGGCACGCTCGAGCGGATTCGGTTCGGTCGGCAGGTCCTCACCGACACGCCGATGCTGATGTACCTCGATGGGGTGACCGTCGAGACCGTCCCGGTCCCCAAGTGGGGGGATCTGATCGCGGTCGTCTACGGCGGTCTTCCGAGTCACATCTTCGAGTCGTCTCCGACCGGCGACTTCGCCGCTGGTGCTGCCGTCAGCTTCTCGCCGTGGACCCAGGGACGAGCTCGCGTCGACTGGATGCACGTCAAGGACGACTACTTGGCGTCGTCCTACGAAGATGACCTGCTCGGACTGCGCTTCGATCAGTACCTCGGTCGCTCGTTGGCGTTGCACTACAACATGAACCTGCTCGACTTCGACAGGCTTCGCGATCTGGCCGCCTACGCTACGTATTCGAATACCGATTCCGATTTCAGTGCGTCGATACGATACAGCGCACTCGTGAGTGACGAGAACAAGACGCGCGCCGTCGACTTCGACTATTTCACGGAGATTCTCGCGACGTACTATGCGTACGACCAGGTCGAGTTCTCGATGCACAAAGGGCTCACGGACGAGTTGTACGTCGAAGGCGGCTTCGACATCCGCGAACTGCGGCGGGATGCCAACCAAGGCATCTTCAATCGCGAATTCCGACGCTACTACGTGACTGCCGGTGTCAGTGCGTGGCCGGACGACGCAATCGACGCGAGCGTGACGTTCGAGCTCTGGGATTCGTCGGGGGATCGGTTCACCACCGTGGGCGCGGATCTACGGTACGACTTCTCCGAGACGACGGTCGCGTCGATCGGGACGATGTTCCAGGCGTTTCGCTACGATCCCCTGCGTGGACTCGACAACGAGGATGTCCAGGTGAGCTTCGCCAAGCTTGACCATCGCTTGAGTGACAAGATGCGTCTTCGTGGTCGCTTCGATTACGAGGATGGCGATACCTACAACTTCTCGACGCTCATGATCGGGCTCCAGGTGGACTTCTAAATCATGGCGAACGTCTCGAGAAACTCCGCCCCGCCACGTCGCAGGCTACGCCGCGAGCACTCTCGTCGCGTGAGCATCGCGGTAGCCTCGTGCATGCTGCTGATCGTTGCGGCGTGCCAGCTGCTCCTCGGGAAAGGCGGGAAATCGGCACTCGTCTTCCCGCACGCGCCGCACGTCGAAGAACTCGACTGCTCCGACTGCCACGAAGGTGCGGAAGAAGGCGCCGTTGCCGGATTCCCTGCCACGGACAACGGCTGCCGCTTGTGCCACAAGGATCTCGACGAGGGTAAGCCGTTCGAGAAAACCGTCGATGCCTTCATGATCGACGGCAAGCCTCGTTGGCTGTCGCGGGGCACGTCTTCGATAGGGGACGTCAAATTCGATCACTCGAAGCACTACGAGGCCGAACTCGAATGCGCCGTGTGTCATGCCGCCGACCTCGATCTCGATGCGAGCAGCAAGGGGCTCCGGATCCGTGGTGGCAAGAAAACGTGCTTGGAATGCCACGAGAAAACCGATCGCGGTAACGACTGCGCGGTGTGCCATGAGGTTCTCCGGCACGATGCGGCTCCCCCGAGTCATGCGATGGACTGGAAGCGCCTGCACGGCAGCGAGTCCCGCCACATGATCGACGGGCTCGGGCAGACGACGTGCGCGCAGTGCCATGAAGACACTGTGGAATCCTGTTCGAAGTGTCATCAGCGCGAGATGCCCGAAAGCCACAACAACTTCTGGCGGATTCGAGGGCACAGTCTCTTGGCTTCGAACGACCGTCAGCTCTGTGCGACGTGCCATCAGCCCGACCACTGCCTCGCGTGCCACAGGAGCACCAGGCCGCGATCCCATCGCGGCGCGTTCGGTCCTCCCGGCAATCGTCACTGTGTCGGCTGCCACGTCGAGCCGGCGGCCAAAGCGGGATGCACCGTGTGCCATCAGGAGCCCATGCATCCACTTGGCAATTCGATTCCGGGGAACACTGCCCATCAGCGCGCCAAGTCCCCGTTCGATTGCATGTCGTGTCACGTCGCACTCAAACACGCGAACCCCGGCATCGATTGTCGGGCCTGTCACAAATAGGTCTGCGCCATGCAACCACGGACAATGCAACCACGGTCCACACAACCACGGCCATTCGCTCGCCGGTTTCTGCTCGCCGTGTCGAAGGCAGCGCCCCTTGGCGCGATCGTCAGCGCTCTCGTGCTCGGCTCCTGTCATGACGGTGCTCTGAGCCCATCGCTCGTGACGAGTCCGAAGCCGTTCGGAGTCGTGCGCACGACTTGGGGGCAGCCTGTGGCACTCGCGCGCGTGATTCTGATCCCCTCGGATGCGGTCTCGACGACGCCGATCACCGCGGCCGATGTGTTGTCCGGCGTTTCCGAGAGCTACGACGAGCCGCTCGAAGATCTCGTCGCGAGTTCGGCCGCTTCGACGTTCGCTCAGGCAACGACCGGTGCTGACGGAACGTTCACCGTGAGCGGAGTGAACATGACTCGCTCCTACTACCCGTTCGTCGTGGTGACGAATGCGCAAGTAGGGGGTCAGGCTGCCGATCTCTTCCCCGGCGGGACGATGTCGCGGGTCGCGCGAAGCGGGAACGCGCTTCTCGACATGAACATCGAGGTCACCGGGCATCCGTCTTCGAGTGCGACGCACGTCGGGAGCTCGACCTGTCTCATCTGCCACTCGGACTACACGTCGCAAAAGGTGCACGCGCATCGCTTGGGATTTCGTCAACCCGGCGTGACCGGTGCGTTGCAGAGTCTCGTGCGCAAATCGGGTTTCGACGCGGGTCTCGCCTTCTTCAACGATGCGACGACCTCGAACTTCAAGACCGCCGGTACTTCGCTCTGGTACCACGGCTACGACGGGAGTCGTGGCTTCGACAAGTTCTTGATCGCGACGAGCGATCCGACCGGTGCCGAAATCCGTGTCTACCTTTGGAGGGATACCGCGGCCGGCAAATACAAGATCACGATGGAGAACCTCGCGACTCCAACCGACCCGGATCGGACCTTCGTCGTCGACCTCACGTACGGCGGTGCGATCTTCAAACAGCGCTACATGCTCGCGATTCCGGATGCCGGATACGCCGGTCGCTATGCGTTCTTGCAATACCAGCATCAGGGCGACGACTTCAACTACGAGCGCACACGGAAGGTATGGCGTGACTACGGAATGGATGCGTTCTGGAACTCGACGTCCAAGCTGCTCCGGTTCCCGAACAAGACGACCAACATCGAGTCCAATTGCATGGCCTGTCACACGACGGGCTATCGCTACTTCGACAACGTGACGACGGGCGAGCGTCTTTGCGACGGCGTCGACGATGCAGCCGGGGTCTTCGACATCGACGGTGATGCGAGCCCGGACGAACTCAATGTCGGCTGCGAAGTGTGTCACGGAGCGGGCAGTGAACACATCGGGTTCGCGAACGCGCGGGCGATCGTGTCACCGAAGGCGCTCAGTCCCTCACGGGAGACGCAGCTCTGCGGTCGATGTCACGACGGCGTGCTCGGCAAGGACGACCGTGGCAACATGCAGCCGGTCGACTCCGCTGGCAGGATGGCTCCACCGGGGATCAGTCGTGCGGAGTTCTTGCGCGACTACACGAGCCGCAAGGGTCCCTCCACCGACGATCTGTGGACGGATGCGTTCCACAGCAAGACTTCGGGTCAGCAATACGCGGACTTCCTCAAGAGCGCGCACCACCGCAACGAGCGGCGGCTCGTCGTGTGTTCGGATTGTCACGACCAGCACGGGAAGGGGGCATTCGATGGCGAGTTGAAGGGGGATCCAGCGAATGGCGCGATGTGTGCGACATGCCACGCGACCGAAATCAACGCGCACTTGCTCGAGAAGACCGGATCGGTCAAGTTGGGGTCGACGACGACCTGCACGAGCTGTCACTTCTCCAAGATCGCGAAGTCCGGTGCAGGCACGCGTGGCAAGCTGCTCGGCATGCTCACCGGCGGCGCAGGTGATGCCAACATCACATACTGGCAGAACGACATCAGTTCGCACCACACGGTGGTCCCCAAGAAGACCAATGTCGGCGTTTCCGGCAAGGTGCCCGGGACCGCGATGCCCGTGCCGTACGTCAACGCATGTGGCACGTGCCACGATGCCAGCAATCTGCAGTACTCGAGCCCGGCGATCGGAAAGTAGGCCGTTCTTGGACCGAAGAATCCTGTCCGTTTCGTTCCTGCTCTGCGTCGGTGCTGCGGCTGTCGCACAACAGAGTCAATGCGTCGTCTGTCACGCGAAGACGTCGCCCGAGATCGTCGAGCAGCATCGACGCAGTGTGCACGCCGATGCGACGAACTGCGTCGGGTGTCACGGTGGGGACCCCGCCGCGGCGACCACCGAGGGTGGGCATGCGGCGACGCGAGGCTTCCGAGCGAAGTTCTCCCAAGTCGATGCAGCCAAGCTCTGCGCGAGCTGTCACTCGGACGTCGCGGCGATGAAGGCTCATGCGCTCGATGCACGTGTTGATGCGGAGTGGGCCGCTAGCACGCACGGGAAGCTGTGTGCTGCGGGCGATACTCGTGCGCCGAGTTGTGTCACGTGCCACGGCAGTCACGAAATCCTCTCGCGAAGCGATTCGAAGTCGCCGACCCATCGGAGTCACGTGCCCGGGGAGTGTGCGAAGTGCCACGCCGATCCCGCGAAGATGGGCGATTCGAAGCTTCCGACGGATCAACTGACGGAGTATCTGGCCGGTGCGCACGGCAAGCTCTTCACGAGCACGGACCCCGCGCGACGCGAACTCGCACCGACCTGTGTCGATTGTCATGGAGCTCACGGAGCCAAGCCGCCGGACGCTCAGAGTGTCGCCGGTGTATGCAAGGACTGTCACTTCGAAGCGCAGCGCTATCTGTCGACGGGGGTGCATCAGGCGTCGCTTCGCCAGACCGGTGCGCCGAGTTGCGTCAATTGTCACGACAATCATCGCACGACGCTCGGCTCCGGGATCGAAGCGACGTGTAGCCAGTGCCACGAACAGGCGGACGACCCGGCTCACGACGTCGTCACGCGGCTCGCTAGTATCGTCGAAGGTGCCCAAGCGAAGATCCGACACCTCGACGAACTGCTCGCTGCGCATACGGACAAGGAGTCGACACGAGGACGGTTGCTCGAAGCCGAGCGTCGTCGAATCGATCAGCTCCACCGCAACATGCTCGACGTCGCGCACTCATTGCACATGGAGGATCTCTCCGTCGCCGTGCGCGAACTCGAACGGAGCATCGACACGGTCGAAGCGATCAGCGAGACCGAACTCGAGGAGTCGAACGGGTTCTCGACACCGATGATCGTCGCGATCATGGCGACGATGGGTGTCGTCCTCGTCATTCTCAGCCTCGTCGTCGCCAAACTCTTGGCTCGACTCGCACGTGCAGAATCCTCACCGTCTCGGGAACGGTCGGCTTGAACCATGAATGTCTTCAAGAAGGTTCTCCTGCTTCCCTGGCGCTGCCTGAAATGGTGCTTCGCGACGCGCGTGCGCACACTGGCGTCGACCTTCGGGATCTTGTGCGTGATGCTCGGCGGCAGTTATGCGGCGTACAAATACTCCGTGTCGTCGCACTTCTGTCACCAATGCCACTTCATGGACCCTTACTGCGAGTCCTGGTCGAAGTCGACGCATCGGGACGTGGATTGCGTCAAGTGTCACTTCGAGCCGGGTTTCGGTAACGAGCTGCATGGCAAGTGGGTCGCCGTCAAGCAGCTCGCGTCCGCGGTCACCGGCGCCTACAGCTCGATGCCGTATGCCGAGGTCAGCGATGCTTCCTGCATGCGGTCGGGTTGTCACACGAACGAAGAACTCTCGAAGCCCGTCCTGTTCAGCGATCGAGGCATCGGGTTCAAGCACGAGACGCACATGACCGAGATGCGTCGAGGGATCAAGCTCGCCTGTACGTCCTGCCACTTCCAAAAAATGCGGGACGTCCACATCGAGGTGGACAAGTCGACGTGTTTCCTTTGTCACTTCAAGGACAGCAACGCTGCCGTCGATACCTCCCGCCTCGCGAGTGGGATGCCGGCGAACGGTCATGACAAGCTCGGATCTTGTGATACGTGTCACGGCCCGCCGACGAAGATCGCGGAGGTCGGGCGGTTCCGTGTCGACCACGCTGACTTCGTGAAGCGCGGAATGTCGTGCTTGCAGTGCCACGTCGAGCTGAGCCCGAAGCCGAGCTACGTCGGCGCCGAGCGTTGTCTCTCGTGTCACAACGAGCCCGAGAAGATGGCCAAGATCGGCGAGACGGGCCTGATGCACGTTGCCCACGTGACGAAGAAGAAGATGCACTGCTACCAGTGCCACACGCTCATTCCACACAAGCGTGTTCCGACGGATGGGGACCCAGCGATGCAGACGCAGAATCCAGCGCCGACAGGCGGTGGTGTCGGGGGCCACTTCAAGAATGGCTGTGCCCTGTGTCACATGGACTCGCATGGACCACAAGCACAGCTTTATGCCGGGACCGGCGCCAAGGGCGTTGCGGCTCAGTCCGACCCGATGCATCTCCTGGGCATGGACTGCATCGCGTGCCACCGCACCGCCACGGCTCCGTCAGACGGGACCTCGAGTTCGGCGCACGCTACGGTGTCTCCGACGCAGGCGTGCACGGAGTGCCATGCGGATCGCTATGATTCGTTCGTCGGTGCCTTCCGGGAAAGTGTTGCCGAGATCGAGACGTACTTGAACAAGCGCCTCAGCGATATCGAGGCGAAGGTACAGGGCAAGTTGAAGAGCGGCGAACTCCTCGAGCGCGAAACATACAGGCTCCGTGAGAAGGTCACGGCGAACCTGCGCTTCCTCGCCGAGGCGAAAGCGATTCACAATCCGCTCTACTCGATCGAGGTTCTGCGTGATGCGAGAGATACGCTCGACCAACTCGGTGAGGCTCTCGAAGTCGACGAGCCGGATGACGATCCGCCGAACGGACTCGAGCGCGAGGATTGCGGTGTTTGCCACGACGAACTTCCGGCGCCCGGGGACCTGACGATCCCTCAGGGTTGGGTGTATCCCCACGCGTTGCACACGGAGAAGACGGGGCTGGGTTGTGCGGATTGCCACATGGGTGACCAGCATCCGCCCCAGGCGCCGACTGCCGAAGCGTCGTGTAAGACTTGCCACAAGGACGATCGATATCGGACCGGCAAGAAGAATTGATCCATTTCCATACGCAGTTCGCCGTCTCCGCGACGTAACCATGTGAGTGACTTCAGGAGCCAACATGAATCTTCGAATCAGTCTTCTGTCTGCCTGCGCCCTACTTCCCGTGCTCGCGTTCACGGTGCCGACCGATGGAGGTGACAACTCCGGAGCACTCGAGCCGGTCGCCAAGAACCGCTACGTCGGTGCGGAGGCGTGCAAGAACTGCCACCAGGATCCGGCCAAGGGCGATCCGTACCACAAGTGGGCGGTTCGAAAGGACGGGCACGCTCAGGCATACGCGCGGCTCGCGACTGCCGAGGCGAAGGAAGTCGGGGCGAAGCACGGTGTCGAGGATCCGCAGAAGAGCGAGAAGTGCCTCAAGTGCCACGTGACTGCGTTCGGCGTCAAAAAGGGCGACATCAAGAAGGGCTTCGAGATGTCGCAGGGCGTGCAGTGCGAAAGCTGTCACGGACCGGGCGAGACGCACGCGAAGACGCGCTTCAAGGAAGCCGCCTCGGGCAAGGTCAACCCCGATGAATACATCAAGATCCCGGACGACGAGATCATCAAGACCGTGACGGCATCGACGTGCGTCGAGTGTCACAACGACAAGAGCCCGACGTTCAAGCCCTTCTGCTACAAGGAGCGTCGCGCCGAAGTCGCGCACCTCGATCCGCGCAAGAAGCGCACTCCCGAGGAGATGAAAGAACTCGAGAAGAAGTGCGGCCCCGAGCTCAAGTGCGAGAAGTGCTCGAGCGAGAAGGGCGAAGGCGAGGGCGAGAAAAAGACCGAAGAAGGCGATTCCCCGAAGAAGTGACCGGGACTCGGCCTCCACGTCGTGGCCTGAGCCGAGAGATTACCTTGGGAGCGTGTGCAAAAACTCGAACATGCACCGAGCACGTGCCCGAGGTTTTCAACGCGCTGCTCGCTCACTCAGGAATCCTTCGAGTACGTTCACGACGTTGAGGCCGACGGAGTCGACGGCGTAGCCGCCTTCCATGCAGAACACGGTGGGCACGGCCACGCCACCGAGCTGCTCGCCGATTCGCAGGTAGTCACTCGAGCGAAGAGCGAACGAGCTGATCGGGTCGTCCTCGAAGGTGTCGACTCCGAGGGCGACGATGAGCGCGTCGGGTCCGAACGCGCGCACTCGCTGCAGACACGACTCGAAGGCGCGGCTCCACGTGCTCCAAGTCGTGCCCGCGGAAAGCGGATAGTTGGCATTGGCGCCTTCCCCACTGCCGACGCCCGTCTCCGCAGCCAGGCCACTGAAGTACGGGTAGGCGAAATCGGGATGCCCGTGGATCGATAGCGTCAGCGTGTCGCCGCACGCGTAGAAGATGTCTTGTGTTCCGTTTCCATGGTGGAAGTCGACGTCGATGATCGCGAGACGGTTCGCGCCGGCCAGCTGCAAGGTCGCTGCGGCGATGGCCGCGTTGTTGAGGAAGCAATAGCCACCGAACATGTCGATCGCGGCGTGGTGCCCCGGGGGTCGGCAGAGCGCGAATGCGCTGCCGCCTCCGGCGGCAACGTGCCTCGCGGCGGCGACCGCACTCGCAGCGGAGGAACTCGCAGCGCGCCACGTCGTGCGTGTGATCGCGGTGTCCGCAGCGAGCGCGTAGTACGCCGCGCGCGCGTCGATCCTGCGCGGTTCGCGAACAGCAGGCATGCGACGCGCGCAGTTCGCGTTGGCAATCACATCGCCCGAGAGTCCCGCGCGATTCCATTCTTCCCACGCGGTTTCCAGAAAGTGTAGGTAGCCAGCATCGTGCACGACACGAACGGGCGCCATGTCGAGTTCGCCGGGCGCGCGAGGGGCTTCGAAGCCTCGTGAGGCGAGTCGTTCCAAGACCGAGTCGATTCGTGATGACCGTTCGAACGGTTCGACCATCGCGCCGCCGTGGAGTTCGAAGCTCGGAGCGTGAAGCGCGTGGTCCGCGCTGAAGTAGGTCTGCATCGTGAACGCAGGCTACACGGACCGAGGGACTGCACTCGTGGTCAGATCGCGACGACCCTCGCGTCGACCCCCAGGGCGCGGCATTCGTCTTCGACCTCGGAAAGGTACACCGGGTTGGCGACGAGGACGACGTCCGGTCGGAGTTCCGGGAGTGCGCACGGAGCAACGATGACGTGCCCCGTTCCCGCGACGTAGCGATTCGTCTTGCGTGGATTCTTGTCGACGGCGGCGAGGATCTCCGGGCCACGGTCGAGCACGTTGAGGAGCATGACTCCCTTGGAACCCGCACCTTGGATGACGACGCGCTTCCGGGTGCGTGACGTGCCGAGTTCCCGATCGAGTGTTTCGTTGGCGGTCTGCACCGTGGAGTCGAAGACACGGTTGAGCCCTCGAGCGGCGGCGATGGCGACTTCGATGGACGGCTGATCGGCAGAGGCGCGAGCGGTATCGATCGCGCGCGGCCGTGCAACTGCGGAGAGGAACTGATCGTCGAACGCCCGTCGCAGCTCGACCACTTCGAAGCCCGCTCGTCCGAGAGCTTCGCGCAGCGACGCCTCGGAGAAATAGCCACAGTGCTCGTAGATCAGATCCCAGATGCCGCCGCGGAAGCTGTGCTCGGCGTTCGGGACTTCGATGTAGAGGCGACCTGCCGGATTCGTCTCGATCAACTCACGAAACCCTTGCAACAGTGCGAGTGGGTTCTCGACGTGTTCGAGGACGTGACGATTGACGACGAGCTTCGGTGCGAGCGTCGAACTCGCCGTACCGAGAAACTCGTTGCGGAGATCGAGCGTGCCGCCGCCCTGGGTCGGTTCGGACGTCGATGCCGTGAGGCTCCGGTCGAAGCCGATTGCACGGAACGGTCCGTGACGCACGAGTTCGCGCAAGAAGTCGCCTTGCCCGCATCCGACTTCGACGACGAGGTCTTGCTCGGTCAGGCCAACGGCAAGTTCGCGGGAGAGTGCTTCTTGATACGCGGCAAAGCGCGGCGAGAAGACCTGGCTGTTCTCGTAGGAGGGCGAGTAGGCGACGAGCGAAGGGTCGAATGCTTGGTTGAAGACGAAGCCCGTCGCGGTGCAGAGGCCGAGCCGTAGTGTGCCACGCATCGCCGTTCGCGCGGCTTCCGCGTCGTCGTAGAGCACGTTGCAGAAGACCGGTACGTTCTCGAGTTCGAAGATCGTCTCGAGTTCCGACGTCGGTTCGAGTGGCGATTGCATGAGCTCAGATCGCGACGAGGCGTGCGTCGACGCCGAGCTGTCTGCAGGCTGCGCCGATTTCGTCCATGTAGATCGGGTTCATCACGACGATCGTCGCCGGCCGATACTCGCGCAAGAACTCCGGTGCGACGATCTCGTGGCCGGTGCCTGCGAGGAACTTGCCGTGCTTGTTGGGATTGATGTCTACGACGTAGCGAAGTTCGGTCGGACTGAGCGCCTCTTCGGAAACGCGCATGCCGAGCGTCGTCAGATAGGCGACTCCTTTGGATCCCGAACCCCAGACCACGACGCGTTCACCCTTCTCGCGAGCCTCGTCGTGCGTGGCACGCCAACTCGCGAGCCGGCGAGGCAGCGCCTCTTCGAATCGTGCGATTGCCTGCCGTGTGACTTCGAGATCGTTCTCGGCGACGAACGGGCGTGAAGGTGCGTTGCCGGCAATCCGTGCGACGAGCATCAAATACTGCTCGTCGTAGTCCGTCCACGCTTCGATCGGCTCGAAACCGGTACGTCGGAACAACCGCAGCAACGACCCGAGCGTGAAGTAGCTGCAATGTTCGTAGTAGAGGTCCTGGAACGCGCATTCTTCGAGCACGCGCAACACGTCCGGCAGTTCGAAGAACACGAGAGTCTCGGAGCGGTCACGGATCGTGCTCCGTACGAGGCTCGTGAAGTCACGTACGCGCTCGATGTGTTCGAGGGTATGCCGGCACGCGACGACTTCGGCACTGAGGTGGGCGTACGATTCGCCGTAGAAGTCTTGATGGAACGTCAGGCGATCGCGAACTGCGCTCGTGGTTCGCTCCGGTCGATATCCAGGGTCGATACCGATCCCGCATCCACCGGAGAGTTCGCAATAGCGAACGAGCCACTCGCCTTTTCCGCATCCGATCTCCAGTGCGCTCTTGCCGGCGAGGTCGTACGACGTGATCAGTCGCCCGATGTGATCGTCCAAGAAGCGCTGGAAGCGCGGCGAGTACGCCTGTGTCTCTTCGTACCGAGTCGAGTACTCGTGGAGCGAGCCATCGAACGCTTGGTTCTGAATGAACCCACACGATTCGCAGAATGCGAGGTCGAGGTCGCCACGTGGGTACGCGAGTGCCTCGGCGCGCGTCTCCATGAGGAGGCACGAATGCACGGGCACCTGCTCGAGCCGATAGAAGCCACGTAGATCGTCATGCCCGCATGATTTGCACGTCGAGCCGCTCGAACTCACGATCGCTCCGTTGTCATCACTGTGGGGCGTGGTAGGTCGCTCATACGATCACCGGCTGTGGCACCGGGACGATGAACCGTCCGCCGCGTGCGCGGTATTCCGCCTGCTGTTCGAGAATCTCGTCCTTGAAGTTCCAAGGCAGGATCAACGTGTAGTCGGGCATTTCCCGGAGCAGCGCCTCGGGTTCTCGAATCGCGATGCGCACACCCGGAATTACGCGGCCTTGTTTGTGCACGTTCTTGTCGACGACGAAATCGATGAGGTCTCCGGTCAGGTTGCAGGCGTTGAGCAAGATCGTGCCCTTCGCTGCAGCGCCGTATCCCGCGATCGTCCCGCCGCGAGCCTTGATGTCCTGGATCATCGAGCGGAGCGACGCCCGCAACTCGTCGACTCGCGTCGCGAAGTCCGCGTAGAACTCGAACGAGTCGATTCCGAGTCGTCGCTCTTCGGCGAGTCGCTCGTCGACACGAGGCTTTCGCTCTGCCGGGTTCTTACCAACGAAGAGCCTCAGCGAGCCGCCGTGGATGTCGAGATCCGCGAGGTCTTGGAGAACGAGTCCGTGTCGTGCGAAGAGTGCATCGAGTGCGTGCACCGAGAAGTAGCAGAGATGTTCGTGATAGATCGTGTCGAACTCTCGGTGCTCGATGAGTGGTCGTACGTACGGAACTTCGATGACCGCGACCCCGTCGTCTGCGAGTATCTCTCGGATCCCGGCGACGAAGCCGTTGGTGTCTGCGACGTGCGCGAGGACGTTGTTGGCATGCAGCACGTCGACGCCGCCGCGCTCGGCGCGCAGCTTCTTCGCGAGTTCGAGTCCGAAGAACGCGAGGATCGTTTCGATGCCGCGTTTGCGTGCAGCCTCGACCGGGCCTGGAGCGGGATCGACGCCGAAGCACGGCACGCCTGCCTCGGCGTAGTACTGCAAGAGGTAGCCGTCATTGCTCGCGATTTCGAGTGCGAGGCTTTCCGTGCCGAGTTCGCGCGACGCGATCAGCGCTTGGACGTTCGCGCGCGAGTGATCGAGGAGTGTGCTCGTGAAGGACGAATAGTACGGGTAGTCCTGACCGAAGAGTTCTTCGGGCGGCACGGTTTCGAGGATCTGGACGAGAGTGCAGTCGCCACAGAACGCGACATCGAGCGGATAGCGGGCTTCTTCGCGATCGAGTTCGTGGGTGAACAAGAAGCCATCGCTGAGCGGCAGGTTGCCGAGTGCCAAGAACACGCGCAGGTCCTCCGACCCGCACGATCGACAGCGCGTCATCGACTGACTCCCGTCCAGCGGAGATCCGAGTCGAGCTTGCCTTCCGATACGAGTTCTCGGACGTGTTTGATGCGCAAGTAGCGCGAGCCTTCGAGTTCGGCGAGTGTCAAACCGTGGCGGACGTAGGCATCGTAGAGTTCTGTTACGCCCTGTCGCACGGTCCACGTCGGGACGAAGTTTGGCAGCACGCGCTTGATCTTCTCGCAGTCGACGCGATAGCAGCGCTTGTCGGGACCGGCGCCTTCGGCATACGTGACTTTGCAGTTCGGGACGATCTCTTCGACGATGTCCGCCAGTTCACGCACACGATAATTCTCGTCGGTACGTCCGACGTTGAACGCTTCGCCGTTGATGACGTTCACATCGGCATGCAGAACAGCGAGGAACGCACGCGAGATGTCTTCGATGTGGACGAGCGGGCGCCATGGTGTGCCGTCACTCTTGATCAAGACCTCGCCGGTCGTATACGCGTACCCAGTCAAGTTGTTGACGACGAGATCTCCGCGCAATCGCGGTGAGACGCCATATGCCGTCGCATTGCGTAGGTAGGTCGCGCAGAACTTGTCATCGACGATTTTCGACAAGTCCTCTTCGATCTTGACCTTCGAGACGCCATAGGGCGTGACCGGGTTGCACGCGGATGTCTCGTCGAGGAAATCGTCACCTGCGGCTCCGTAGTTGCTGCACGAACTCGATTGGAGGAAGCGTGGCACACCGGCTTCTTTCGCGAGCTTCGCGAGGCGCACGGTCGCGTGCCAATTGATGTCGTAGGTCGTTTCCGGTTCGAAGTCGCCGAGCGGGTCATTCGACAGACCGGCCAGATGGATGATGGCATCGAAGCCCTCGAGATCGGCCGCCGTCACGTCGCGCACGTCCTTGCGGAGGGTTGCGATGCTCTGCTCGCGATCACCGAAAACGCAGTCGTGAAAGAGCTCGTTGTCGAGTCCGGTGACCGAATGTCCCGCTCGTTGGAGCATGGGGACGAGCAGTGTGCCGATGTAACCGTCGTGTCCTGTGACGAGAACGCGCAATGTCAGTCTTCCCAAGTCTTCCAAGGTGCATTGCCTGCGGACCACAGCGTTTCGAGCAATCGCTTGTCACGCAGCGTGTCCATGCACTGCCAGAATCCGTCGTGTTTGTAGGCCATCAACTCGCCGTTCTTCGCGAGTTGCTCCATCGGTTCGCGTTCCCACTGCGTCGTGTCGCCTTCGATGTAGTCGAACACGCCGGGCTCGAGCACGAAGAACGCGCCGTTGATCCACCCTTCGCCGAGTTGCGGCTTCTCGCTGAACTCGGCCACTCGATCACCGTCGAGTTCGAGTCGTCCGAAACGCGCTGGAGGTCGAACCGCGGTCACCGTCGCGAGCTTCCCGTGTGCACGATGGAACGCGATCAGGCGGTCGAGGTCGACATTGGCGACGCCGTCGCCCCAGGTCAGCATGAAGGTCTCGTCACCGATCCACGGCTGCAGGCGCTTGATGCGTCCTCCGGTCAGAGTCTCGAGCCCCGTGTCGACGAGATCGATCGTCCACGAAGGGCTGCTTCCGCCTTGCGTCTCGACCTTGCCGTCGCCGAGTTGCACGCGTAAGTGACTCGCCAGGTGGCTGTAGTCGAGCATGTACTTCTTGATGACGTCGCCCTTGTAGCCGAGCGCGATCACGAAGTGCTCGTGACCGAAGCGCGCGTAGTGCTTCAGAATGTGCCACAAGATCGGGCGATTGCCGATCTCGACCATCGGCTTGGGCTTGATCTCGGTCTCTTCCGCGAGGCGGGTGCCGACGCCGCCGGCGAGGATCGCGACTTTCATGTCGCGGAAGTCTACCCGCCCCGGGCGCTGCGGCCATATCGTCCGTCGCGGAGCGGCGGCACGGGGCGCTCGGTCGCACCCCGTGCCGAGATCTATCCCTACTGGAGCTTCAGTGGCTGCCAGCCACCGACTCCGATCGTCGAGTCGGTGTTGATGACGGTCACGTGGTGGAGATTCCAGGTGCCTGGTTTGAACGTGCCGACACTCGGTGGTTCGGGCAGCGTGTTGTACCACGCGTCGGCAACGCCGGGCGCCGCCGGTCCGCCGAGCATCATGCCGTAGTACATCAACGGCTCGAACTCGACCGCGCTCTCCCAGATCGGATGACCATCTCCATTCGTCTCGTTGGTCGGGTAGACCGGCACGAGAACGGGCCACGAGTCGTTGACGTCGTCGTACGGCGGCTTCTTCTTGGGGATGCGGATCAAGAGCAACGCACCCTTGCGGATGTTCGCACCGGACACTCGGAAACGCCGGGGAGCGTCATGGCGCAGCTTGAGGAGCCCGACACTCGGGCCGTCCTGCACGAGGCCATGCTGGAACAGCCGGATCGTGCGAAGGAAGCGCGGCTCGGGCACGGGTGTCGACGTGCCGAGGTAAACGGCGTTCCAGACGAACGGGTCGACGATCGAGTTCGGATCCCAATTGTCGACGAACGTCGGGACGTCGCGATACGAGGTGTCCGGGCGCATCGTCTCGAGCTTGATGATGGACGGTTGGGGGCCCGTCTCGAGTGAGGGCTGACCCGTGGGGTGTGCGACACGGCGCTCGCTTCCGAGCGGTGTTCCCATCAAGACCAAGCGATCGTCCGTGCCGACGAGCAATCCACGTAGACCCGTGCGATCCGTCGTGGCACCAGTCAGGACGTTCTCGTAACTGCCTGTCCGAGGATCGAATACGAAGCCGGTTCGCCCGTTCGCATCGTGCACCTGCACGACGAATCCGTTGTTGGCTTCGTTGGCTCCGAGTTCGAAGCCATTGAACGCCGACGTGAGTGCGCCGGTTTGCAGCATCGTCTTGTCGAACGTCAGCGCGACACCGACACAAGGGCCGACACCCCAGTCGAGTTCGCGGCAGAACTGCGTGACCATGTTCGCCTTCTCGACCGTCCCGAGCTGGCCGGGCACCGAGAAGACGATGTTGAACAAGTTGATCGACAGCGCACCGCCGGTTCGGGCAAGACCTGGACCCGCATTGGCGATTCCCGTATTCAAGACGTTTGCGTCGAGAACGAGAGCTTTCTCCTTCTGGAAGAGCCCCCGTAGAGCTGCCGTCTCGAGTGGGTGGTCCTCGTCGTCACCGCCTGGGCGTGGAAAGACTTCGGTGATGCGGTTGTTGCTCCCTTCGGGAAGCGCATGACATTGCACACATGATCGATGGCTACACACATTCAGGTCGGCGATGTGGTAAAGCTTCATTCCTGCGAGTGCACCCGTTCCATCGTCCTCGCTACCCGGGTCACCGATCGTGCCCGAGTAGCGTCGATTGAGCTGCTGCTCGGGGTTCGGCGGATAGTGGATCGAGTTGATCATGTCGCGATACTTGCGCATGTCGGCTTCCTCGAGTTTCTTGCCGCCCAGTAGCGATTCGAACGCGCCATTGAAGGCCTCGAATGCCGGCCTGTCGCCGCGCCAGTGATACGGCGCGTTGGTCACGAAGTTGGTCGTCGTCGGATCGACTTCCCAATTGAGCAGCCCTTGCAGCGACTGTGTGACGAGGAAACCCTTGTCGGCCGGATAGAGACCTGTCGCATTGAGAGTCAGGACCGCTTTCTCGACGGCACCGTCGACGAAGAACGGCAAGAACGGGTCGACATCGACGGTTCCGCCGAGGTCCCAAAGTTGTCCGTCGAGGCGCCCGTCGGGATGGCACGACGCACACGAGACGAATCCGCTGCCCGACAACTCGGCGCTGTACAAGAACGGCCTGCCCTGTCGGATGTACGCAGGCGTGGGATCGTGCGAGAGCGCGAACGTCGACAGCCTGGTATCGGTCGACGGGTCGATGACCGAGATCGAGTTGTCGAGGCGGTTCAGGACGTAGAGTCGAGCTCCGGGGTCAGTGCTTCTCGATGGGTTCGCGGGCTTGAACGCGAGTCCGCGTGGACCGCATCGCGTGTTGGTCGATGTCGGAGCGACTTTGATTTCGATGCGGGATATCGACCAGGTGTCGGGGTCGTCTTGCAGAACGTTCTGTAGGACCCCGATGCGGTCGCTGTGGAATGCGGCGACGTAGACTTTGGTCACGTTGCCCAGCGCGTCCTCGACGATCGCGACGTCGGATGGGTGGGCGAGGGCCTCAGGCTTCGTGACGGCGTTCCCGGAGGGCAGACGGTTGAGGTTGCGCCCGAGGATCTTGGCGCTCGTTGTCCCAGGATTGTCGACTCTCTGGAGATAGCTCTCCACGAACCCGTAGGGCGCGTTCTTGACGGCGAGTTCGCCCAGGTTCTCGTTGCGCGCTTCGATATTGACGGTGAACAGGCTGCCAGCCGATGTCGCGACCATGCCGAGACCACCGGTTCCCAGGCCCGGTTGGAACAGCACGGCGAACGTCGAGAGATCGACGCTCCACAGATCCATGTGGTTGCGTCCCAGCGGATCGCCGCGGCGACTGCCCATGGCCGCGAGGACGAATAGGCGGTTGCCGATCCGCACGATACGACGCGGTGCCTTGATCGAGCGTGTCGGAGTCACCCAATCGTCGAACAAATGGATCTTGCCGGTGCCCGTTCCGAATGGCGAGAGCGACATCGCGTCGATCCATGCGATCGCGCCAGCCGTTTGAAGTGTGACGAAGCATTGCAGTCCGTCCGCCGAAAACTCGACGTCCATAGGCTCATCGCCGACCCACTCGGTTCGGTCGAGACGCGCAACGAGACGCCCTTGGGCGTCGACTGCGAGCGCTATGGTCGACACTGAGTCCCCGACCATGTTCGCCGTATAGGCGCGCGCTGTCGTCGGGTTCCAACGCACGCTCACGGGTTCGAGACCGACACCGATCCGGTCGATTAGCGAGTTCGTCTCGCAATCGTAGATCTCGAGTGAGTTGTCGGGGGTGTTGCAAGCGAGGATCCAATCGTGCCCACCGATGCGCGCGACTTGGATCGGCTTGACTTGGGGTGTCTCGAAGTTGAGATAGTCGGTCCGGCCTTGTGCCCGCGTGGATTCACCGCCTACGGCGAGGGCGATAGCCGCGATCAGAGACAGTGCGGAGTAACGGGTCATGCGTTCGCGATCGTCGTGCGATCGCAGGTGGGAAGGAGACGGCATGTGAGTTCTTCTCGAGAGGGCGTCGGGAGCGATCGGTGGGACGTCCAGTGCGACGCGAGGGCCTATCGGGAGAGTTCCGAACCGCGTCCCGTGTCACGCGGAAACCCGAAGAAGTTCGGTGGAACTACGTTCGGTGTTCGTTGCGTGTGCTCGAACGACGACTGCCGCGACTGTCGAAGCGTTACGCCGTCGGCGCGAGGTGCGACGCGAAGCGTTCGAGCTTGTCGCTGATCTCTCGTTCGCGACTCTTCGCGTTGAGCATCGCATCCGCGCCGCTGCGGAACGCCCGCGCTGCGGCGGCACGTGTCGGTTCGTGTACGAGGAGTACGAGATAGGTATTGGGTGCCCGCTTCAGTCGCCTACACCACTCGTACCGTCGCTCTTGGCCGAGTCCGATCTCGAGGACCACGATCATGTCGGCGAAGAATGCCGGGTTCGGCACCTCGCTCTTCGGCCGTTTGTCGAAGGTCAATCCGACTCTACGACACGCGCGTCGCAGCGTGCGTACGAGGTCGGGGTCATGGACGAAGGCCGCCATTGCGCCGCGAATCTCCGCCGGCTCGAAGTCGTCGAAGTACTCGTCTTCGTCCGGATCATCGAAGTTGATCGGCCCCCCTTCGATCTTCTCGGCTTCGGCGAGTGGCAGCGTCAGCAGCGCCGTATCGACGAGTCTGTCGTCTGCGAGGAACGAAAACGGAATCGCGTAGTACGGGCCCTTGTCCTCGAGCGAACTCAGCGCGCCATCGAGGATCTCCTGGCCGTCGAGCTCCGCTTCGACGCCGCTGCCGAACACGGACTGTAGAGCTTCCTGAACGGATGCCGTGAGCAGGACGGCGAGCTCCTCGAACGTCGTGTCATCGTCGCTCGTCCACGAGAGTGCTTCGCGCTTCTGGGCAACGTCGTCCGCCTTGGTTCCGCGATAGACCTGTGTGAGTGCGATCGCGGCATTCATCGGCCAATACAGATCGATGTGTCCCTGATACGCCTTCTTGATGTGACAACGAATGCGTGCGTGCTTGCCCTCGCCGAGCATCGCATCGAGTTCGGTTGCTTCGGCTCGGATCGGCCGCCTACGTTGCGTCCGCAAGCGATTCGACGTGAGTGCGCCGAGGTTGTCGCCGAGCAGAAGAAGGATGGCGGACATCGCTTTCGCGATTCCGGTTTCGTTGACGCTCATTTCCGAAGGAGCTCTTCGAGTGTGTCGCGGAGTTCGGCTTGTCCGTACGGGCGACGAAGCGAACCGTGCACGCCGCATGCTCGTGCGCGTTCGACGAGTTCGCCCTGTTCCAGGTGCGTGAGGAGCAAGAGCGCCGTCTCTGCATAGGCCGCGGCGACTTCGGTCAAGAACTCGACGCAGTCCTGATCGGGGAGGTTCGAAGCGCAGAGGATGATTTCGAACGATTCACGTCCGAGGATCTCTCGCGCTTCGCTCGCCGCTCTCGCGGTGCGAATCGCATCGAATCCCAGGCACGTGCGCTCGACACTGCGTTCGAGAGCGGCGCGCTGCGCCGCCGCATCATCGATGATCAAGATCGAACTCATCGCTCCCCCCGAAGCGGCGTCGACGGAGCCCGCGCGGTGTGCGGGCTCTTTCTGTGATGCCGTGTCTTCTCCTTTTCGGCAGCCGTGCAGCAGAAGTGGAGGGGGGGTGGAGCCCGCTCGGGATGCCTCCTTGTTGCCACGAGTTCCCGCCAGTCGCGGGGCAGGTGGGAGGGGCCGTCCTATTGGTTGGCTCCCGTGCGCAGGCTCTGATCCGTGCTGCGAACCTGGCTCTTGCGCGTCGGCTGGAGGCGCGTAGCGCTCTGGATCCTTCGGCGGAGTAGGGCTCGTGGACTTTTGATTCAGCAGATATGCGTTACGAATCGGACCCTCGACGTGGTGTGCAGACCGGTTACATAACTGACACTCGCGTCGACGCGGAGTCGACAAACGCTGTCGTCTGTTCCGCTACGCGCTCCATGTTCGCAGCACGGACCAAAGCCTGCGCAAGGCGCCTACCAAATTGGACGGCCTCTCCCACCTGCCCCGCGCTTCTCGGAGCTCGAGCAGAGGGAAGGGGCAGCACGGACGCGCCGTGACTAGCGGTCAGGCTGCTTTGATCACGAGCGGGCAGCGAGAACCTGCGCAGAGTGGTTCGACTACTGCGCGATCGCGTCGAGTTGGGTCTTGAGGCGACCCATGACGTTGGAGTGGATCTGGCACACGCGCGATTCGGTGAGGCTCATGATGTCGCCGATCTCGCGCATCGTGAGTCCTTCGTAGTAATACATGATCACGATCAAGCGCTCTTTCTTGGTGAGGTTGCTCGTGATCAAATCGAGAACGTCTTGTTGGTGCAGGGACTGCAGCGGATCGCAGCCCTTCTTGTCCTCGATGATCTCGACCTTCTCCATGTCGCGATCGTCGTCACTCTCGTCGAGCTTCTCCGAAAGCGAGAACATCGTCTTGGGCGAAGCCTCGACCTTGAGGTTGGCGAGTTCGTCCATCGTGATCTCGAGGTCCTTCGCCAGCTCGTAGTCGTTGACTTCACGACCGTGAAGCGCCTCGAGCCGCGAGACCGCTTTGTCGAGCTTGTGAGCCTTGAGTCGGACGAGCCTCGGTACCCAGTCTTGCGAACGGAGTTCGTCGAGGATCGAACCGCGAATGCGGGTCGAGCAGTAGGTCTTGAACTTGATACCGCGCTTGAGGTCGAAGCCGCGAATCGCATCGAGCAAGCCGAACGTGCCGGCGCTGATCAAGTCATCGACATCGATCGACTTGGGGAGCGTTTGCAGGAGGCGCTCGGCGATGTAGCGAACGAGCGGATAGTGGTATTCGACGAGGATGTTGCGGAGGTTCTCGTCGCCCGTGCGCTTGAACGTCTTCCAGATCTGATCGATTCGCTCTTGCTCTTGTCGCTTGCGTTCCGCCGGTGTCAGCTTCTCGGGCTTGGCGGTGGCCTTTGCCTGGGGCGCCTCGATGGGCTTGGGCGCGGCTGCGCTCGTCGCTGCGGCCGTCTTCTTGACGCGTGTCGTCGTCGTTGCGGCCTTGCCTCGTGCGGTGGTGGAACCCTTCGCGGCCTTCGTCGCTTTCGCGGTCGTCTTCGAAGCTGTGGTCTTCGTTGTCGACTTCCCGGCGGACTTCGACTTCGATCCGGCCTTCGGAGCCGACTTCGTGGTCGCGCTCTGCTTCGTCGTGCGTGTCGCCTTCTTCGAAGACGCGGCTTTCGACTTGCTACCGGTGGAAGTGGACTTCGTCTTCTTCTGCTTGCGCGTGGCGGTCGTGGTCATCGGATCAAAGGGTCAAGAGGTCAGTCGAATCGGGAACTCCCGGGGCGGCCGCCGCGGTGGCGACCACCGAGCATGGATGCACTCCGAGCCCGTACGCATTGCGATGCGTTCGTTCACGGAGTCGATGACGTTGCAACCAGCGCGGAGGGAGAGTCGCTCCCGGCCTGCATCGATGCGTCGCGCGGGATGGCGGCTCGGAACCCCGAGCACGAGTACCGACTCGCGGATCGTCCGGTCCGGCCGAGGATCCGAAGCTTCTGTTCGTGAGTCCAAGCGGCAAGTGCCGGGCGAGGTCCGCGAGTACCGAACCTCATTCTTCCTTCGGCAACCAGGCACTGCTGTGCAGCCCATGGCTTTGCGTCGTGCGCGAAACGCGCACTCGGCCTTTATCGGGAAGAACCCTCATTGAGAAAGAAGTGGGGGGTGCGAGTCCCCCGTCCTGCGGACGGCCCGTGGCGCGTACCGCTGGAGAGGAGTATCGACCACCTCGCTCATGGACTTGAGGGGTGGACGAAACTTTTTTCGAGGTTCTTCCAGGCACCCCATATCTGGCGGCGGAAGGCGTGACGGGCCACCAGATGTGGATCAATCGTAGGAGAGCACGGCGTGGAAGCGGTGACTCCCGAGCTTCTTCCTGCCCCCGAGGAAGGCGAGTTCGATCAGGACCGCGACCGCTTCGACGTGCCCACCGACGCTCTCGATCAAGTGCGTTGCGGCAGCCACAGTGCCACCGGTCGCTAGCAGGTCGTCGATGACGAGTACGCTTTCGCCGGGTTCGACCGCGTCGACGTGCATCTCGACGTGGTCGGTGCCGTACTCTAGTGCGTACTCGTAGCTGACCGTGTCGTACGGCAGCTTGCCCTTCTTGCGGATCGGGGCGAAGCCATACCCGAGTTCGAGGGCGAGTGCCGCGCCGAACACGAATCCACGCGACTCGATCCCGATGATCTTCGTTGCCGTGCAGTCGTCGATCTCGTTGGCCAACTTCGTGATCGCGAGTCGAAACGCGTTCGCGTCGGCGAGGAGAGGCGTGATGTCCTTGAAGAGGATGCCTTCCTTCGGGAAGTCGGGAATGTCGCGGATGTAGTCTTCGAGCTTCATGTCACATTTCTTCGGGTGAGGCGACGCCGAGCAACGCGAGTCCTTCGCGGATCAAGTCGCGCGCTGCGCGCACGAGTAGGAGGCGTGCCGCTTTGACTTCGGGCTCCGCACTCAACACGTGGTGTTCGCGTAGGTAGCTGTGGATCTCGGATGCGAGTGAGGTCACGAACGACGTGAGGATATACGGCTCGTTCTTGTCGACGCAGCGTTCGAGAACCGAGCCGAAGTCGAGCATCGTGATGAGGACACGTTCGGCGTCATGGAGCGCGCACCAAACGATGTCCGCCGGAATCGCGTCCGCGGCATCGTCCGAGCCTGCTTTGCGCAGGATGCTCGAGAGGCGAGCGCCCGCGTATTGGACGTATGGCCCGGTTTCGCCCTCGAAGCTGAGTAGCTCGTCCCAATCGAACTTGACGTCCTTGATGCGAGTGTTCTTGAGGTCGTTGAACACGATCGCCCCGACGCCGATCGCTTCGGCGACGGCATCCTTGTCCGCCAAGTCCGGGTTCTTCTCATCGATGATCGTGCGTGCCTTCGCGACGGCTTCGTCAAGAACTTCGTCGAGGAAGATCGCGTTGCCCCCGCGCGTCGAGAACTTCGTCCAGCGCTTCTGCTCGGGATCGAAGGTCAGCACGAGGCCGAAGTCGATGTGCTCGATGCCGTCTGCTTCCTTCCAACCGAGCTTCGCGATGACTTCCTTGAGTTGGCGGAAGTGGAGCTTCTGCTCCGCGCCGACGACGTAGAGCGCCTTGTCGAACTCGTAGGTCGCGCGACGGTAGTAGAGCGCCGCGAGATCGCGCGTTGCGTAGATCGTCGTGCCGTCGGACTTCACGAGGATGCACGGCGGCATACCGTCGATCTCGACGACGAGCGCGCCTTCGGACACGGTCGTGATCCCTGCGTCCTTCAGCTGAGCGAGAGTGCTCTCGATCTTGTCCTCATAGAAGCTCTCGCCCGTGATGGCCTCGAACTCGGCAGCGAGCCGGCGGTACGGACCTTGGAACGCTTCGAGGCTGATGTCGCGGAGCTCTTGCCAGCGACGTCGCTCCGCGTTGTCCTCACCCGACTCTAGACGACGGAACGCTTCCGCCGCGCGTTCGTTCAGGCGCGGGTCCGCGTCGGACTCGCGCTTGAACCGCACGTAGATCTCGTAGAGGTGCCGCATCGGATCGCGATGCAGCGCTTCTTGGTCCCCCCACTCTTCGAACGCGATGAGGATCTTGCCGAACTGTGAGCCCCAATCGCCGAGGTGGTTGATCCCGAAGACGGTGTGCCCCGTGTGCTTGTAGATCCGGCGCAAGGCAGCACCGATGACGGTCGAACGCAGGTGCCCGAAGTGGAACGGCTTGGCAATGTTGGGCGACGAGTAGTCGATGACGACGCGCGTGTCGTTGGGCTTCCACGGACCGAACGGTTCGCGACGCTCGAGAACGCCACGCACGACGTCTTCCGCAAGCGCGGCTCGCTCGTAGCGAACATTGACGAACGGACCGACCGCCTCGGCAGTCGTGAGGATCCCATGGTTCTCTTTCGCGAGTTCGACGAGGCGCTCGGCAAAGGCTTTGGCAACGGCAGGTGGTGCTTGTCCCGCAGCCTTGGCGAGCGGGAAGCAAGGGATCGCGGCGTCGCCGTGACTCGCGTCCTTCGGACGTCCGATGGGGAGCGTCCCGACATCGAATGCCGGGCCGGCAATGCTGCGAGCTGCCTCGGCGACCAGCGACGCGAGGCGTTCCTTGATGGATACGGTCACTGCCAGTTCTCCCAGGTCTCGTAGAGGCCTTGCAGCTCACCGTCGATGCTCACCACTTTGCCTTGCAGATCTTTCATGCGTTCGGGGTCCTTCCACGCGTTCTCGTCGTGCAACGCAGCTTGCAGTTCTTCGCGCTCGGTTTCGAGTTCCATGATGCGGGCTTCGAGCTTCGCGAACGCGTACGGATTCCGGATCTTGTTCGCAGTGGCGGAATCGTTGGACGAGCGCGGTGGTTCTGCTGCGGACTCGGCACGGCGCTCCTGGCGTTGCTCGCGTTTCTCGGCTTCCTCGAGGCGGCGTTTCGCCGTGGCGGAGGTCTCGTAGTCCTCGATGCCGCCCTCGTGGACGACGATCCCCGCCTTCGTGAGTTCGAAGACGCGCTGGATGACGCGGTTCAAGAACCACCTGTCGTGGGACACCGCCACGATCGTGCCTTCGAAATCGTCGAGTGCCTCCTCGAGTGCCTCACGGGTCGCGATGTCGAGGTGGTTGGTCGGTTCGTCGAGCAGGTAGCAATCCACGGTTTGGACGACGAGCCGCGCGAGGCAGAGACGCCGTTTCTCACCGCCCGAGAGGACGCGGACATCCTTGTCGACGTCGTCGCCGCGGAAGACGAAACGCGCGAGATGGTCGCGGCATTCGCCCTCGGTCCAGGTCGGGACGAGGCTCATGAACGTGCCGAGCACGGTTCCCGACGTCGGCAAATCGTCCATCTCCTGTCGGAAGTAACCGATCCGAAGTGTCTTGCTACGCTCGACGGTGCCATTCGTCGCCGGCTGTTGGCCGGCGATGATCTCGAGCAGGCTGCTCTTTCCCGTTCCGTTTCGACCGAGGATCCCGATGCGGTCCCCGTGGAAGACCCGGAAGTCGACGCCCTCGAAGAGCGGCTCGGCGTCGCCGTACCGCAAGGAGAGCGACTTGCCTTCGATGACGGTTTGGCCCGAGAGACCCTTCGCCGAACCGAGTCGCAGTGCCATCCGTGCGCCCGGGGCGGTGCGCGGTCGCGCGAGTCGCTCGACGCGTTGCAAACGCTTGAGACGTCCCTTGGCTTGCGCGGACCAACGACTGCCCATGTGTTTGCGGATGTAGGCCATCTCCTTCGCGTACCACTCGGATTGTTTCTCGTACTCGCGCAGCGCGGTCTCGAGTTCGCGTGCCTTCTGTTCTTGCCACGCGGAGTAGTTCCCGCGGTAGCGCGTGACCTGACCGCTGTCGATCTCGACGATCGACCGACACACGCGATCGAGGAAACGGCGGTCGTGGGACACGAGCACGAACGCGCCCTTGCGCTGCTCGAGCCAGTCTTCGAGGAAGGCGATGCCTTCGAGGTCGAGGTGGTTGGTTGGCTCGTCGAGGATCAACAGCTCGGCGGGCAGGAGCATCGCCTGCGCGAGTGCGACGCGTGCCTTCTCGCCGCCGGAGAGGACTTCGACGTCGTCACCGAAGCGATCGCGCGCGAAGCCGAGACCCTGCAAGGCACGCTCGGCGAACGCGTGACGTCGATAGCCGTTGCCCGCTTCGAACGCGGTGTGCACGCGTTCGTACCGCGCCGCGAGCGATGCGTTCTCCGGCTCCGTGGCCATGGCGGTTTCGAGTTCGCGCAGCTCCGACTCCATGGCCTCGAAGCGAGCGAACGAGCGCTGCGCAGCCTCGAGCAGGGTCATGCCCGCCGTCAGCTGCGGGATCTGAGCCGTCCAAGCGATCTCGAGATCGCGCCGCATCGAGCGCTCACCACGATCGGGAGGATCCTCACCGATCAGGACCTTGACGAGAGTCGTCTTTCCCGCGCCGTTGTCCCCGACGATCCCGATGCGATCGTCCTCCGCGATCCGGAGCGAGACGTCCCCGAAGACGAGGGCGTCGCCGTAGGCTCGTTCGACTTGGTGCAGCGTCAGCAGAGTCACATCGTGATCTAACCGCGCGTCCCGTGGGCTTGCACGCGTCGATTGCTGGTCCTGGCTGGGCATTGGAGCTTCCGTCCGAGCCTGCCTCCGGTGGTTGGCGCCTGGTCCCGCCGCTGCCAGCGCACGGAGAGCAAAACTGGCGGTCTGGGCTCAGACGATCGCGGTGGCGTGTCGATGAACTCGACATGGCACGAAAGCGCGACGGGCGTTCTCTGACGGATTTGATGCTGTTCTGCGACGACATGCAGCAGCACGTGCGTGGGCTCACGAAGAACCTGCGCGCGGAGTCGAGTCGTCATGTCGACGAAGGTCCTGGCGCGCCCAAGGCGAGTTCGGACGTGATCCGCTCCTTGCGCAGCCTTGCCGCTTCGCTCCAGGAGCTCATGGTCGTGCTGCCGACGGTGCCCGTGATCGACGGGCAACCGAAAGAACTCGATCCTCGTGTGCTCGCACTCGGGCTCATCAGCCAGTGGCTCGACCGTGATGGCGAGATTGCGCAGAAGGCGCGGCGCGGCATTCACGGTCATAGTGAATCGATCGAACTCGCGAGTGTCGTCGAACTGATCGCCCTCCAGCGCAAGACGGGTCTCCTGCGCGTCAAGGGACAGGCCGAGACGTTCTTGCTCGAGTTCGAGGACGGCGATGTCGTGCACGCCGTGAGCGACAACGCTCCGGAGCGGGATCGACTCGGCGAGATCCTCGTGGACCAAGGTGCGCTCGATCGTGATATCTTGCGCGACCTGCTGATGAAGTATCGCGGATCGCGGCGGCGCCTAGGGACGCACTTCGAGATCCAGCAGCTCGTCGGCGAAGCCGGTCTTCGTCGGGCGCTCGAAGAACAGGTGCAGCGCTTGTTCCATCGGCTGTTCGCGGCGAAGGACGCGTACTTCGAGTTCATGGAAGATGCGGGGTCGGAGCACTTCCAAAAAGTGCGACTCGGTGCGATGTCGCTGCTCCTCGAGAGCGCGCACATGATCGACAACGAACGCGATGCGCAGATCAAGCTGCGTGGCACGATCGACCTCGACGAGATCTTGAGCGACGACGACAACCGCATGCGCATCGTCGCCTCGGCTGCCGCTGCCGGCGACGTGGTCGGTGGCCAGGTCGAGTCGCGTTCGACGAGCGTCGAAGGAGGAGTGTCCACCGAGCCGTCGGAGACCGAAGCGCATGACGTCTCGTCCACACGGACGAGCGCGAGCGGTGGGGCGAGCACGATCGAGCCATCGCAGTCGACTGCCGATGCAGGCGAGGTCGACGATGCCGTCGACGAAGAACTCGCGGGGGACGCCGACGACGACCCTGCGATGCACGCGATCAGCTTCCTTCGCAAGTACGGGATCGGTACCCGCAAGTGGGTCAGCGAGTTTTCGAAGGGTTCGCGCGGGCCTGAATAGCCCGCGCGGCGCGCGTCACTGAACGCTGCCCGTGAGTTCGATGACCGGTGCGCCGGTCGCTTGCGAGCCGAAGAGGAGGGCACCGGTCGCACTCGTCGAGTCCGACTGATAGACCATCTGCCCAGGACCCTCGCCGACCAGGGTCATCGCGACGCCGTTCGACCAGACGCTTCCGAACGCGTTGCTCGCCGCGTCGATGAAGAGGCCCTGCGCGAACAGCGTCAGGTCGGCGAGCGACTTGTCCGCCGGAATCGGGAATTTGAGCGTTCCGTTCCACGTGTTTCCGGACTGCACGAGGGGCAGCGGTGCGGCGAGATCGATCGAGTTGTAGACGAAGTTTCCGCTCGCACCGACGGCGGTCAGGTCGAACGGCAACGGGATCTGCGAGAACGTCACGTTGGAGAAGCCGAACAGGATCGCCGCGGGATACTGGCTGGCGAGCCCCGAGGCGGTCAGCGTGAGGGCGCCGCCTGGTGTCAGTGCATTCGCGTCCGGGCACGTGAACGAGTAGCGCTCCGCGCTCTTGAACGGGCCATTGACGCCGAACGTCGCGGTCGCCCCACTGGTCGTGCTGTTGCGGAACGCGTCGAGAAGGTATTCGCTCTTCTGGTTGGCCTGACCGGTTTCGACGAACTCGATCAGCAGGCTGCCCTTGACCTGTTGGTAGACGAACGGCGTGTTGAGCTTGAAGGTGACGTTGAACGGCGCCGGGCCACTCAGGACGGGCTGCGCGGGCCGGTTGTAGGTGCCCTGGAAGACGATTGCCATCGCACCGGAGCGATTGTTGGCGAACGTCGTCGACATCGTCGACGGCGTCATGCTCGAGTAACCGATCGAAACGGTGAAGTTCGGGATCGAGCGTGCGGTGAAGGCGTTGGTGTTCGCCGTATCACGCCGATACGCGAAGGATTGGATCAACGCCGTCGCGCCGATGTACTTGCCCGCGACGAGGTGTTGCGTTCGCGAGCCGCCTTCGTAGACGAACGGGAAATACGACGCATCATTCGCGTCGGCACCGGTCGCTACGGCGGGGATGACTTTCTTGCCTTGAGCCTGCAGGGTCGCGGGCGCGGCCACGAAGGGAACGATGGCGAAGAGGAGTGCGGAGGGAATCGGTCGAAGTCGCATGTCAGGAAGCTTTGAGATGGGGAAGAATGAATAACGAGTCGTCAGATCGAGCGTACGCGATTCTCGACGTGCCGTCTCCCCGCACACGCATGGAATGGTTCCCGCTTCAGATGTTCCGCGACTCGATCGAGCGCCGAGCTATGGCTCGAACTCGATCTCGACGTCGAGGTGCGTCGACGGATAGCGCACGGGGATTTCGACTTCGATCCAACCGAGGGTGTCGTCGCCGACTTCGACGATGAATACCGCTTCGTTGCGCCACGGGTCGTCGTAGAGCACCGCGATACCGTCGGGCGATTCCAAGAAGCCGAGATCCGCGGATGCGATGTCCTCGGAGTCGAAGTACGCGAGCCCGCGATCATCGGTGCGCATCGTCGCCCACGGGTCCTTTCCCTGGCGGTAGTCGTCGCTCCACTCGTTCCAGGCTTCGACGATGCGGACCGTCAGGCCCTGCCAAACGGCGTTCTTCGAATCGACGACCGTGATCGAGAGGGATACGGGCTTCTTCTCGTGGTGATGCCAGCGGCGACACGAGGCTAGGGGCAGCGTCGCAGCGACCAGGGCGAGCAGCAGGAACTTGCTCGCGAAGCTGCGGCGCGAAGCGCGGTCGGATAGCGACGGGGCGGTGGTCATGCCGGGATCCATGCGAACATCGTGCCAAGCTTCTCATCGGCAGGATGCCGCAATCGCGCCTCACGCGCGGATCGCCCTGTCCCGCGTGCGGGGCAATCCTGCGCGTCCCGGGTCGTGGGGGGGCGCTGTGAACCGCGGCTCCTGCGCGCTTCAGCGCAGGCGACGGTGCGTGCCGGGGGTGTCCGGACTTCCTTCCTCGCGGTCCTTGATCTCGCGATACGTGTCGTAGTCGCCGAGCACGAAGCGCCACTTGCCATTGCCCTCGAGTGCGAGGATGTGCGTCACGACGCGGTTCAAGAAGTACCGGTCGTGGGAGACGATCAGTGCGCTGCCTGGGAAGTTCTCGACCGCTTCTTCGAGCACGCGCAACGTCTGCAGGTCGAGGTCGTTGGTCGGTTCGTCGAGGATGATGAAGTTGCCGCCGTGACGCAGCAGCTTTGCGAGCTGGACGCGGTTGCGCTGACCACCCGAGAGCGACCCGACCTTGCGCTGCTGATCTTCGCCTCGGAAGTTGAAGCGCGCGAGATACGCGCGTGACGGGATGAAGCCTTGGCCGAACGGCAGTTCGTGCAGCTCGTCGGTGATCTCCTGATACACCGTCTTGTCCGGGTCGAGCGTGAGGCGGTTCTGGTCGACGTAGCACGACTGCACCGTCGAGCCCATCTCGATCTCGCCAGAGTCGTACGGCTCCATGCCCATGATCATCTTCATGAGCGTGGTCTTGCCGGTTCCGTTCTCGCCGATGACGCCGACGATCGCACCGGGCTCGACTTCGAACGTCAAGTGCTCGAACAGCGTGCGATCGCCGAAGCTCTTCGACACGTCGCGCACTTCGAGCACCTTGTTGCCGAGCTTCGGTCCTGGCGGGATCTGGATGTCGATCGCGTCCTCGCTCCGCTCCTTCTGCTCTTGTCGCATGTCCTCGTAGCGGCGGATGCGTGCCTTGTTCTTGGTCGCGCGCGCTTTCGGATTGGTGCGGATCCACTCGAGCTCGGACTTGAGACGGCGCGCACGCGCGGCGTCCTGCTTCTTCTCGACGTCGAGCTTCGCCGACTTCTTCTCGAGGTAGGCCGAGTAGTTGCCCTCGTACGGAATCGCGCGTCCGCGTTCGATCTCGAGCATCCAGTTGACGACGTTGTCGAGGAAGTAACGGTCGTGCGTGATGAGAATGATCGTGCCGCGGTATTGGGCGAGGTGTGTCTCGAGCCAGTGCACGGTATTGGCGTCGAGATGGTTGGTCGGCTCGTCGAGCAGGAGCATGTCGGGATGCTCGAGCAGGATCTTGCACATCGCGACGCGGCGCTTCTCGCCACCGGACAACGGGCCGATCTTCGCGTCGAGCGGCGGCAAGCCGAGCGCGTGCGACGCCTGATCGAGATGTCGATCGAGTTCCCATGCGTCTCGGTGATCGATCTCGGTCTGGAGGACTTCCATCTTCTCCATGACCTTCTGCATCTCGTCGTCGGCGAGCTCTTCGCCGAGGCGGGCCGCGAGATCTTCATAATCCTTCACGAGCTGGCGAATCGGAGCGACGGCTTCTTCGAGCTGCTCGCGCACCGTCGACTCGTCGGGGAGCACCGGTTCTTGGGGCACGTATCCGATGCGAAGTCCGTCGGCCGGCATGGCCGCGCCGTCGAACTCCTTGTCGACGCCGGCGAGGATGCGCAGCAGCGTGGTCTTGCCTGCACCGTTGTTGCCGATGACACCGATCCTGGCTCCTTCGAGGAAGGACAGGTTGATGTTGTCGAGAATGACGTTCTGACCGTAGGCCTTGTGCAAGCCCACGAGGTTGAAGACAGGTTTGCTCACGGCGCAGCTCGGGAGGGGCTCGACGAGGGGGGCGCCCGAGGCGTGCCGGGCTCCAAATCGGGCGAATACCCTACCCGTTCGCGTTTTGGACGCGATGGGAAAACGCTCCTGACAAGAGCTGTGGTTCGCCGCCGGACTTCGTCCCATGATTCGACCCGTGTTCTGTTTCCGTCGTTCGAGCACACGAACCCCGGAGACGTTCACGAGCTCCTGGATCGAACCTCCGCTCGGCGCATGTCACGAACCCTCGCAGTCCTCGCTCTCTCGGCCACCGTTCTCTCCGCACAGGGAGGCCCGACCAAGGTCACAACGGTCCGCGTCGAATCCCATCGCTTCACCCCGAAGTTCGCCGTGCTCGGCGAACTCGAAGCCAAGCGCACGGTCCAGATCGGCGCCGAGGTCGCCGGGCGCGTTGCGTCGACCGAGTTCGAGGAAGGTGAACGCTTCGAGGAAGGCGACAGTCTCCTTCACCTCGACGTCAAGACTCGTGAGATCGCTGCGCGCGGTGCGAAGGCGCGGCTCGAAGTCGCACGTCAGCAGCTCGCCGAATACAAAGCCGGCGCTCGCCCCGAAGAAATCCTCGAAGCGCAAGCCGGAGTCGAGCGCGCGAAAGCGCTTCTCGCCGAGGCCGAAGAGGACCTCGAACGAGAACGCGGCAAGCAACGGTCGGACATCGGTTCGCAGAAGTCGCTGACCGTCGCGGCAGCACTCGCGGCAACTCGTCGCGCCGAACTCGCGAGTGCCGAACAACAACTCGCGCTCGTGCGTCTCGGTCCGCGTGTCGAACAACTCGCGCGTGCCGAGGCGGAAGTCGCGCTTCGTCAGAGCGAAGTCGATGCGATCGAAGACGAGATCCAGCGCGCGACGATCAAGGCGCCGTTCACGTCGGCAGTCGTCGAGAAGCACGTCGGGACGGGAAGCTACGTGCGCGCTGGGGATCCGGTCGCGAGTCTCGTGCAGATCGATCCGATTCGGGTCACGCTCTCCGTGCCCGAACGCAATCTCGCACTCGCGAAGATCGGCTCGGAAGTCCGGATGCGGATCGATGCCTTCCACGACGAGGAGTTCCGTGGCGAGATCAAGGCCATCGTGCCGCGAGGGGACAAGCTCGCGCGATCGTTCCCGGTTCGCCTCGAGATGGCGAACAAGGATGGTCGCCTGCTCCCCGGCATGTTCGTTCGGGCCGAGCTCGAGGGTGAGAGTCATGACGGCATGGCGGTTCCGCGGGACGCCGTCGTGACGTCGGGTACCGGCAGCATCGTCTATACCGTGGTCGACGGGAAGGCTTCGATCGTCCCGGTCTCCCTCGGAGAGGTCGATGGTGATCTCGTCGAAGTCCGCGGACCGCTCACCGGCGGCGCCGAGATCATCGTGCGTGGTAACGACGGTCTGCGACCTGGCACGCCCGTCGTCGTGTTGCCACCTGCCGATGCCGGTACGAATGGCGCGAGTGGCGCCGAGGGAGGCGCCAAACGATGAACCCGGTCAAGTTCGCGATCGACCGCCCGGTCACGGTGCTCGTCGGCGTGATCCTCGTCATCCTCTTCGGCACGCTCGCGATCACGACGCTGCCGATCCAACTGACGCCGAACGTCGACAAGCCGGTCGTCACGGTCGCGACGTTCTGGGAAGGCGCATCTCCGAACGAGGTCGAGCGCGAAATCGTCGACGAGCAAGAAGAGAAGCTCAAGAGCATCCCTGGCCTGATCGAGATGACGTCGACGGCCGTCGAGGGGTCGGCGACGATCGAACTCGAGTTCGGCGTCGCCAAGGACATGTCGCGCGCGCTGCTCGACGTCAACGAGAAGCTGCGCCAGGTACCGAGCTACCCGGAGAACGTAGATGAGCCCGTCGTCTCGTCCGGCGACACGGGTGCGGCGGCCGCGATCGCGTGGTTCATCCTGCGTCGGACCAAGGACTCGCCCGTCGAGCCCGAGGCGATCGTCGAGTGGCAGACCTTCCTCACCGAAGAGGTCAAGCCGCGGCTCGAACGCGCCGAGGGAATCGCGACCGTCGGCATCATCGGTGGTGTCGATCGCGAAGTGCACATCGACGTCGACCCGTCCGCGCTCGCGGCGCGCAAGCTGTCGCTCGGCGACGTGCGCGACGCGATTCGCCGACGCAACGTCGACGTGTCGGCCGGTGACATCGAGCTCGGCAAGCGCACCAACAAGATTCGGACGGTCGGCAAGTTCGAGAGCCTCGCGGAGATCGAAGGGCTGCTGGTATCGCAGCGCGACGGTCAGCCGGTCTACCTTCGTGACGTCGCGACGGTGAAGTTCGGTTACAAAGAACCGAAGCGCACCGTCCGTTCGCTCGGACAACCCGCGATCGCGGTCAACGCTTCGCGCGAGACGGGTACCAACATCATCACGGTGATGAGCGCGCTTCAAGCCGCCGTCGCGGACGTCAACGACACGATCCTGCGTCCCGAGGGGCTCGAACTCGTCCAGGTTTACGACCAGACCGATTACATCTACAGCGCGATCGACCTCGTGCTGCAGAACCTCTGGGTCGGCGGTGCGCTCGCGATCATCGTGTTGCTGCTCTTCCTGCGGCAGATCCGCAGCACGCTCGTCGTCGGGCTCGCGATCCCGATCTCGACGATCGGTGCCTTCCTCGGCCTCGTCGCGCTCGGTCGCAATCTCAACGTGATCAGCTTGGCGGGGCTCGCGTTCGCGGTCGGCATGGTCGTCGACAATTCGATCGTCGTCCTCGAGAACATCTACCGCCATCGCCAGATGGGGAAGACCGCGTTCGCCGCCGCTCTCGACGGCACGCGTGAGGTGTGGGGTGCGGTCGTCGCGTCGACGTTGACGACCCTCGCCGTCTTCATTCCGGTCGTGTTCGTACAAGAAGAGGCTGGCCAGCTCTTCGCGGACATCGCGATCGCGATCAGTGCCGCGGTGTTCATGTCGCTGATCGTGTCCGTGCTCTTCATCCCGATGCTGTCCGCGCGCCTCGTCGCGGAGACGTCGCACAAGGGCATCCTCGGCGACCTATTCGGACTCGTGCCGCTTGCCGAGAAGTTCACGAACGGCGTCACCAAGACCGTGCTCTGGATCAATGCGTCGCTCTGGCGTGGATTCGCGACCGTCGTCGTCATCGTCGGACTCGCTGTCGGGATCTCGTGGTTCCTCGCACCACGCATGAACTACCTGCCCAACGGCAATCAGAACCTCGTGTTCGGATTCATGATCGCGCCGCCCGGTTCGTCACGCGGCGAGTTCGATCGCATCGCGCACCAAATCGAGACGACGCTCGCACCGTATTGGGGTGTCGACAAGAGCGTGGATCTCCCGGCGGAGTTGCGCAAACCAGCTTGGTATCAGGGACCGGGCGAGATCCCGGGGCTCGAGAACTTCTTCTTCGTCGCGCTCGAGAGCACGGCGTTCCTCGGTGCGCGCAGTCTCGACGAGAACAACGTCGCACCGATCGCGGCGCTGCTGACGCAGGCTGCGCAGTCGATCCCGGGCATCATGCTCTTCGCGTCGCAGCGATCGCTCTTCGAGCGCGGTGTCGGCGGCGGATCGACGATCGACCTCGAGATCAGCGGCTACGACCTCGAAGCCAACAAGAACGCCGCGCTCGCGCTGATGGGCCCGATCGCCGGTCGTCTGGGATTCCCACGGCCCGAACCATCGAACTTCGCGCTCGGCGCTCCCGAACTGCAGATCCGCGTCGACGAGGCGCGCGCCGCCGAACTCGGAGTCACATCGTCCGAGCTCGGCTTCGTCGTTCGCACGATGGTCGATGGTTCCAAGGTCGACGAGTTCCGTGACCGCGGTGTGACACTCGACGTCAAGTTGCGCCCGAACGGTGGGCCACGCGGCGCGACCGCGCTCGAAGAACTACCGATCTGGACGCCCGTCGGCCGACAGGTCGCACTCGGCTCGGTCGCATCGTTGAGTGTGACGACGAGCCCGACCGAAATCCGTCACATCGAAGAGGACCGTGCGATCCGCCTGAAGGTCACACCGCCGCCGGGTATGGACCTCGCGTCGGCGATGGACGTGCTCGATAACGAGATCGTCAAGCCTGCACGGAGCTCTGGCGCGATCCCGAAATCGGTACGCACGGGTCTGTCCGGCACCGCCGACAAACTCGTCAAGACACGCGAAGCACTCGGAGGCAACTTCCTCCTCGCGCTCGTGATCACGTATCTCCTGCTCGCATCCCTGTTCGAGAGCTTCTTGTTCCCGTTCGTGATCATGCTGTCGGTGCCGCTCGCGGCCGTCGGCGGCATCGCAGGGCTCCGCCTCGTCGGCATGTTCAGCGATCAACAACTCGACGTGCTCACGATGCTCGGCTTCGTGATCCTCATCGGAACGGTGGTCAACAACGCGATCCTGATCGTGCACCAAGCACTCCAAAACGTCGCCGCCGACCCCGACGCAGGCATCGACGCCGCAATCGGTGACTCGGTCCGCACCCGCATCCGACCGATCTTCATGTCGACGCTGACGTCCGTGCTCGGAATGCTGCCCCTCGTGCTCTTCCCCGGCGCCGGAAGCGAACTCTACCGCGGCCTCGGCAGCGTCGTCGTCGGCGGTCTCCTGGCCTCGACGATCTTCACGCTCTTCGTCGTGCCAGCGCTGTTCCGCATCACGTGGGTCGCCAAGTCGAAGGTGCTCGCGCGCGCTCGCTGAGCTGCGTTGTTTGTGCTGGTGCTGGCGTGCTCGTGCTGTCGAGCCTGCGCCGGTTGCTGGCTCGTCCACGGGCGCCGCGCCCTGGGGAATCCAGGGGGCCGGCGCCTACGGCGGCCAGAGGCCGCCTGGCGTCTCGTCCCCCTGGATTCCCCAGGGCACGGCTTCCGTGGACATCGCAGCCGTCGAACGCGAGCGGGTGTTGTTCGCCGGTTGCTGACCAGGTTTGCTGAATCGACGACGCTCTAGGAAGTCGCTGGGATGGGGGAGGCACGGCGCTCGGTCTGCCTGGGCAGCACGGCCGAAGGCGATCCTCGGTCGGACGTGATTCCCGCCAGTTGAATCTGCGGTCGGTCCGCTCCAGGTGGTCCTGATGGCCATTCACACGCTGCATTCGACTCAGGTGATCGAGACGACGCTCGACGAGGCGTGGAGCTTCTTCTCCAATCCGCGCAACCTCGCTCGCATCACGCCGCCGAGCCTCGGATTCGAAGTGCGCACCAAGGATTTGCCCGATTCGATCCACGCGGGCTTGATGATCGAGTATCGCGTGCGACCACTCCTCGGGATCCCGACGACCTGGCTCACGGAGATCACGCAGGTGCGCGAACGTGCGTACTTCGTCGACGAACAACGCATCGGTCCGTACCGAATCTGGCATCACGAACACGGATTCCGTGAACTCGCCCCCGGACGCGTCGAAATCGAAGATCGCGTCACGTACGTCGTCCCGTTCGGCCCGCTGGGCACGATCCTCCACAAACTCGTGATCCAGCGACGCCTCGCCGAGATCTTCGAGTTCCGGAAAGGCATCATCACCGGGCTGTTCTCTCCCGTTGAGAATTCCGTCCCGGCAGCAGCGGTCCAGTAGTCGGAGTGGCAATTGCGGATAGCGGCTCGATGGCACGCTGACGGCGCTGCGCTCCTTCGACAAAGCGGCGGGCTGTCCTCCGCAATGCAACGCTGTCCGTCCTGCAGCGACTGCACGAACGTGCATGGCTCGCTGTCTCTACCGTTCGCGACGGCTGCGATGTCCACGGAAGCCGTGCCCTGGGGTTTCCAGAGCGACGCGACGCCAGGCGGCCTCTGGCCGCCGTAAGCGCCGGCCCCCTGGATTCCCCAGGGCGCGGCGCCCGTGGACGAGCCAGCAGCCGCAAGCGCGACAGCACGCGCACGGCCGCGCAAGCACGAGCAGAGCAGTGATCAAGCGCGGCGTGCGACTTTGTTGGCGAGGATCGAGACGAGGATGCCGAGGGCGACGTAGCCGAGGACCACTTCGGTGACGACGACGAATTGGCCGGCGAGGTTGAGGGGAGTGATGTCGCCGAAGCCGAGCGTCGTGAACGTGACGATCGAGTAATAGAACGGGGCGAACCAGGTGTCTTCGGTTCCCTTCACCGCGATGAGCGGGATCGTCTTCTGTGCGTAGACGAGACCGAAGAACAGTGCGAGTAGCGCTGAAATGCACACGACGCGGGTGATGCAGCGACCACAGTCACTCGTGTACTTCCACAGTGCGTAGAGCTTGGGGTTGACGAGGGCGAAGTGCTCGAGCCAGTCCTGGTCTTCGACGTCACGTTTGAAGAACGGGTTGCCGAAACACGTGCTCGCGTGGACTCCGGCGCAACGCATCGTGTGGATCTCGTAGTGAATCTCGCCGACGTACGTATCGCGCAGCCGCGCGGCGCGAAGGTCCGCGCCGGTCACGTCGGCGCGATAGAGATTGGCGTTGTCGAGATCGGCGTGGTGGAGGTTCGCGCCGATGAGTTTCGCTCCGGAGAGGTCCGCGCCCTTGAGCTTCGCGTGTTCGAGGTTGGCGTACGACAAGTCGGCGGAGCGTAGGTCCGCGTTCTCGAGATCGGCCCACCGCAGGTCGGCGCCTACGAAGGCGACTCCGTGAAGCTCGGAGCCGACGAGCTTGGCTCGAAAGAGCTCGGCCTTCGTGAAGTCCGATCCCATGAACGAGCTGTCACTGAGATCGGCATCGGTCAGTTCGGCTCCCGAGAGATTGGCTCCGACGAGCATCGCGTCGCGCAACTGCAGGCGACGCAGGTCCGCGTGCTCGAGGTCGAGCGTGGTCGATGGATTCTCCATCTGCCACTGCATCAGTGCAGGCAGACCGGAGCGCAGAATCTCGACATGTTGCGGATACGGCATCGAAGAAGCGTCGCGAACGCCATGACGGCACGGGTCCTTCTTGTTCGGCTCGATCGAGTCCGGAGGTTGATCCGGATCGCGGCGGGATAGGGTCCCGTCGGTTCATGCTGGCTCGAGCTGTAGGCGGCCGCGCCCGTCGACACCCAGCACGCGGACTTCGAATTCACGACCCTCTTCGGGCTGGTGGGCACCCCACTTGTCTTTCGGCACGAGACCCTCGGCGCTCTCGTAGATACGCACGAAGCAACCGAAGTCCTTGACGCCGGTCACCGTGCCGGCGTAGGTCTCGCCGACGCGCACTTCGCCGACCTTCATGCGAATGGCGTCGAGCGCTTTGCGAGTCGCCGAGCCTTCGCTCGCGTAGATGGTCACGAGGCCGTCATTGCTCACGTTTACGGTTGCGCCGCTCGACTCTTGGATCTCTTTGATCGTCGCGCCGCGCGGTCCGATCAAGGTGCCGATCATGTGTTCTTGGATGCGCAGGGACTTGACCTGCGGTGCATGGTCCGGGAGTTCGCGCGGCGCCGCGAGGATGCCGCGCATTTTCTCGAGAACGTGATCGATGCCCGCGCGCGCCTGACGGATCGCTTGCTCGAGGACCTCGCGCGACAAGCCCCCGATCTTGTTGTCGAGCTGTAGCGCGGTGATCCCCGTCGACGTTCCGGTCAGCTTGAAGTCCATGTCGCCGAGATGGTCCTCGTCGCCGAGGATGTCCGAGAGGATCGCGATGTCGTCGCCCTCGGCGATCAGACCCATCGCGATACCCGCGACCGGCGACGCGATCGGAGCGCCGGCATCGAGGAGCGCCAAGAGACCGCCGCAGACGGTCGCCATCGACGAAGATCCATTGCTCTCCGTGATGTCGGACTCGATGCGGATCGTGTAGGGGAAAGACTCGATCGACGGCATGACGGCGGTCAACGCTCGAAGTGCGAGATTGCCGTGTCCGACCTCGCGTCGGCCAGGCCCACGCAACGCGCGGATTTCACCGACCGAGTAGGGAGGGAAGTTGTAGTGCAGGAGGAAGCGTTCCTGCTTCGTGCCCTGTGCCGTATCGATGGTCTGCGCGTCGCGTGGCGAACCGAGTGTGCACGTCACGATCGCTTGGGTCTCGCCACGTGTGAACAGCGCCGAACCGTGCGCTTGTCGCAACAAGCCGGTCTCGCCCCAGATCGGTCGGATGTCGTCCTTTGCGCGACCATCGAGTCTGCGTCCGTCTTGCACGATGGCACTCCGAACGAGCTTCTTCTGCAGCTTCCAGAACAACGCCTCGAGCATGCGCTCGTCGCACGGCTGCGCGGATTGTTCCGGCTGCTGCGACGCGTCGGTTTGCGTCAAGCTCACGACGAAGTCCTGCCGGATCTCACGCAGCATCCCGTTGCGCTCTTGCTTCGAGGCGATCTGGATCGCTTCGCGAATCCTCGATTCGCACTGATCGGCGCAACGACGTTCGAGATCGGTGTCGACGGTCTCGGGTTCGAACGCGCGTTTGTTCGCGCCGACCTTCTGTGCCCACTCGCGCACGAGGCGTGCGGGCTTCTCGAGAAGGTCGATCGTCGTGAGCAAATGCTCGAGCAAGCGGTCGTCGGGCACCGAGCGTGCGGCGCCTTCGGCCATGACGAGTCCCTTCGGACCGATCGAGACGACGAGGTCGGCGGTGCTCTCTTCGCGTTCGATCGCGAGCGGAAGCGCGGTCGTTCGATCGCGATGCAGCACGCTGCGCACGCCGACGACCGGGCCGTCGAACGGGATGTCCGATAGCGTCAGCGCCGCGCCCGCACCGAGGAGCGCGAGACTCTCGACGTCCGCAGCCGGATGCGCGGAGAACACCGTCGCCTGAATCTGCACTTCGGCCGCATAGCCACTCGGGAAGAGCGGTCGCACCGACCGGTCGATCAATCGACTCGTGAGAACTTCGCCATCACTGATCCTCCCCTCACGCCGCTGGAAACTGCCCGGGATGCGGCCGCCACCCGCCAGCTTCTCGCGATACTCGACCGTGAGCGGGAAGAAGTCGATCCCCGGTCGTGGTTCGGTCGCGCCGACCACGGTCACGAGCACGGCGTTGTCGCCCTCGCGCACGAGCACCGCCGCGTCGGCCTGCCGCGCGATGCGACCGGTCTCGAGGGTCACCGTGCGTCCGCCGATGGTGAGTTCGAGAGTCTCCGCCCGTGGTTCTTGCATCTGCGCACGGTAGCAACGACCGCGCCGCGTCAGGAGCACCTTGCGATCGACCGTGTGGGGTTTCGCAGCGATACGCCGCGGCGCCTCCAGGCGAATCGTCGACGTGGAGCTTGGTATCGTGCGTCCTATGCCGCGAAGCCGTCTCTCTCTCCTGTGCCGTACCACCGTCGCCCGCTTCGAGCCGAAACAGGCTGCACCAGCCGGCGCCACGCTCGCGCTCGTCGCGCTCGTCGGGGCTTCGATCGGCCTCGCCGTCCGTGATGTTGGCGCGCAATGCTCCCCTCCGTCGGGGTACTACGCGTCGATCGATCCGAGTTCGCCCGCGCGGCTGCGCGCGACGTTGCACGCTCGCATCGAGAATCACAGTCGTGTCGCGTGGAATGGCACGTGGGCCGTCCTCGAGCGCGCCGACGAGGATCCGCTCAATAGCTCGCGCATCCTCGACATCTATCGCAATGCGAGCTACCCCAAGTTCGGCTCGGGCAACTCGTACTACAACCGCGAGCACTCTTGGCCCAAATCGCTCGGCTTTGCGGTTTCGACCAACTCGAACTACCCGGAGTCCGATTGTCACGCGCTGTTCTTGACCGATGCGACGTTCAACAGCGCGCGTGCCAACAAGGTCTTCCGCAACCTCGAACGCACGGCGCAGGAGTATCCGACACTCGGTGGTGGAAGCGGAACCTACCCGGGCAACTCGTGCTGGACCGACGGCTTCGGGGTCACGGGTGCGTGGGAGACCTGGAAGGGCCGTCGCGGCGAGATCGCGCGGGCGCTCTTCTACCTCGATGTTCGGTACGACGGATCGCGGCACCAGAACGGATCGGCCGAGCCCGACCTGATCCTGACCGACGACATGGCCAAGATCGTCGCGTCGCAGAGTCAGACGAACTTGTCGGTCGCGCACATGGGACTGCTGTCCGTCCTGCTCGCATGGCATCAGGAGGATCCACCGGACGCTCGCGAGTGTCACCGCAACGACGCGGTCTACGCCGCGCAGGGCAATCGCAATCCGTTCATCGACCATCCCGAGTGGGTCACGCTCCTGTATCGATCGGTCGGACAAGACCTCAGGCATCCGTGGATCAACGAGTTCCACTACGACAACGCGGGCGGCGATGTCGGAGAGATGGTGGAGATCGCGGGGCCGTCGGGACTCGACCTGACGGGCTATCGGCTCGTCGCCTACAACGGCTCGGGTGGGGGAACGTACGACTCGCAGTTCTTGGTCGGTACGATCCCTGTGTCGACAGGCTGCATCGGCGCACGAAGTTTCGACTTCGCCGGTCTGCAGAACGGCCCGAGCGACGGCATCGCGCTCGTCGATCCGACCAATCGTGTGCTCGAGTTCGTGAGTTACGAGGGCGTGGTCACTGCGATCGACGGCCCGGCCGTCGGGATGACCTCACGCGATGTCGGCGTTTCGGAATCGAGCGCGACGCCGATCGGGCATTCGATCCAGCTCGGTGGCAGTGGGATGCTCTCGCGCGACTTCACGTGGCGCGTTCCGACGACGGCGACGCCCAACGTGGTCAATGCGCAGCAGACGTTCGTCGGCGGCTGCGGCGAAGTCACACTCTACGGTTGTGGCCTCAACCCGTACCGCAGCATCGCGCTCGTCGATGGAAATCCGACACTCGGGAGCAGCATCACGATCGCGATCGACAACCCGTTCGCGACCCAGAGCGTCGGTTCACCGAGCGTGCTGGCGCTGTCGCCGTCCGCCCTCGCGAGCTTTCCCTGCGGGCTCGCGCTTCCGTCGTTCGGCATGCGCGCGCCGGGTGCGAGTGGCGAGTTCTTGCTCGATCCCTTGGGCCTGACCGTTCTCGGCGGACCGCGCTGGAACGGCGTTCCGGCGACGCTGACGCTTCCGGTACCGAACGACGTCAGCCTCAGCGGTGCCGCGCTGTACTTGCAAGCTGCGATCATCGACCCGCTCGCGGCGAAAGGCATCCTCATCGGTCTGACCGATGCGGCGCGCGTGCGACTCGCGCAATGAACGCCAAGGGCGCGACACCGAAGCTGCGAGTGTGGCCAATCCTGCTCGTTGCGATCCTGAGTGTTCTTGCCGGAGTCACCATCGTCGTCGCTCAGGACCGCAATCTCGGCGATCGGCCAGAGGCGATGTTGATTACGGGTTCCGCTCTCGCGGTCATCACAACTTGCCTGGGCGTTCGACCTCCACTCCTGGTCGGGTGCGCCGCGATGTTCGGCTTCCCTGCACTCGCCGTCCTGGACATCGTGTGGAATGGCGGTGGGAGCCACAATCTGTTGCCGTTCGAGTTCTTCCTCTACGGGCTTTACGCGCTGGCCGGGATCCTCGTCGCAGTCATCGTCGAGTGGGTCCTGTGCATCCAAAGGCGCCGGAACTCACTCTGACGGGAAGAAGTCGCTTCCTCCCGCGAGCGCCGCATCGAGGAGCGCGAGGTTGGCGCCGCGATACTTGTCGATCTCGCCGTGCGTGAGGTAGCCGAAGCGCAGTCGCCGGCACGCGAGGTAGACGGCGGTGGCGCGCATCGACCATTCGCTGCGCACGCGATCGCTGCCATGCATTCCGTCGAGGAAACGCCGGAAGAGCGCGCGCTTCCATTCCTTCGAACGGCGACTGTGGATCCAGAACCACGTGAAGTCGTGTTCGGGCGAGCCGATGCCGACGCGTTCGAAGTCGACGAGGAACGGACGACCATCGGGGTCGACGAGGATGTTGTCGCCCGTGAAGTCGCCGTGCACGCAGATCTGCGGGCGCGTTTCGCACCAGCGCATCGATTCGCGGAAGAAGTTGCGGATCGCGGACCAACGCTCTTCGCCGACGATGACGATCAGCGGTTCGTACATGAGGCGCACGACGCGGTCGCGCATCGAGGGAACGTCCCAGCGATTGAGCGGGAAGTTCCGTCTGCCCATCAAGCGATCCATCGGGATCGATCGCAGACGTCCGAGCAGGTCGAACACGTTGTCGGCCGAGAGCTGTTCGGACTGTGGTCCGGCAGAGGGACGAATGTGCTCGAGCAGGATCCAACCCGGCGGATCCTTCGGGTCCATGAGGATCGTGCTCGGTGCCGGCAGCTCGCGCCGCGCTGAATCCCACGAGTCGAGAAAGCTGTAGAACGCGACCTCGCGCCGAGCATAGTCCTCGATCCGGACCTCGGGCGGATAGAACTTCCCCTCCTCGGGCGGCACGAAGTACTTCAGCAAGTACTCCCGACCGTCGACGCCACGGCACGGCACGAGGACCGAGCTGTGATGTCCCGAGATCGCGCGCGGTGCGGGTTCGTCCCGAGCTTCGATGCCGAGCTCGTCGAGTACGCGGTGGGCGGCTTCGAGAGCCGTGGCAGTCGCATCCATGGGTTTCCTATCGGTCAGACGCGACTCGCGGCCAAGGCGCGCGCGGAAAACCTCGGGACGCTCAACCGTCCTTCTTTGCGGACAAGTCCTTCGTGAGCTCGAGTGCGAGCCCCTTGTCGTCCCATTTGCCCTTGGGCGCTGCCTGCCAGAAGTGTTGGAGACGCACCCGCGCCGCGACGGCACCTTCTTGGGCCGGCAGGTCGACGTCGATCGACGTGCCGACCTTGATCGGTTCTTCTTCCGAGATGACGCCGTCCTTGCCGGTCAGCTCTTTGCCATCCTTGTCGACGAGGGCGAAGCGCACGTCGTAGCGCCGCAACTCGAGTCCGGGCAGCCGGTGGCCAGCGAGGTTTTGAAGGCTCAACTTCACGCCGTCCGCACTCTTCGCGACCTTCAACTCGAAGGCCTTCGCGGTCATCTCTTCGTGGCTCGCACCCACGAACGCGTGGGACTTGACCTTGCGCTTCTCACCGAGCGGCTCGCCGGTCTTGTCGTCGAACGTCGCATGACCGTCGAACTCCGGCATGTGGCACGAGCGACAGTTCTTGCCCTGAGCCGGGAAGTCCGACTTCTCGAAGTCCTTACCGAGGGAGATCACGGGCTTGGGCGCCACGCGGTGACAGCTCTGGCAGAGATCGACCGAGCCGGACTCGAAGAGCTTCGACTTGACGTTTTCGTGCGCTTCGCACTGCGTGCCGTGCGGGCCGTGCACTTTGCCGTCCAGCACGTGACACGACGCACAACCGACGCCTTCGTCGAGGCGTTCCTCGCGCGGCTTCGGTTGCTTCGGCGCGATGTCGAGGATCGAGCTCGGAATGTGGCACTTGTGACACGACTCCGGCTTGGACTTCTTCGCCATCCAGTCCTTGTACGGCTGGTTCGTCCATGCCGCCGCGTGTCGCGAAGTCTTCCATTGATCGTAGATGGTCTTGTGGCACTTCCCGCACGAGGCACTCGATTCGTCGAGACCCAAGTGGTGAGTCGCGATCTTCGGCTCGTCGGCGCCGACCGATGACGGGGTCGCGGGCGCGAGCAACCATGCCGCCGACAAGAGCGGTACGAGCGTGAAGAGAGTCAGGCTTGGAGCATGCATGCGAATCATCGTAACAGTGTGTTCAGGGGACTGGCCCGACTCATCGCGTCGTGCGGCCTGCGAGTCGCCATCGGAGCATGAGTTCGACCATCTCGCCGTAGCTGGCGATTCCGCTCCGCACGCCTTGCGATTTCAGTGCCGCGTCCCACACGATTCGCTGCACCTTGCTGGTGACTTTCCAACGCTTCTGCTGCCAGTGATTCGCGATCGCGACGCGATCGGCAGCGACTTCGCTCCCGGCTTCGGCGCGTAACGCGCTGGATTGAGGCAGGAAGCGCATGGCTGCCAGCGCAGCCGAGTATCGAAACAACGGGTTCGGTGTGCGTGAACACGCGAGCCATGCGATGAAATTCGCTTCGTCCTCGCCTGCGAACCCGGCGACGTGCGCGAGTTCGTGCACCGCGACGAATGGCATTTCGAGACGGTGCAGTCCAGGATCTGCATGGGCCTCGAACGTGAACGGGCTGAAGACGCCCGACACGCCGAAGCGCATCAGCAGACGAGGGGGGTAGCAGGCTTTGATGCCGCCGGGGGGCAGGATGCAATCAGGCGCCACGGTCCCCAGGATCGCGAGCAGAGCGGTGCGCGCCTCTTGCTGGATCGCGTGTCGCTCGGAAGCGGGCACGTCGGTTCCGTCGCCGTTCGAGGAAGAACGAGTCCACTCGATCCGCTCCTCGCGAGCCGTGCGCGCGACCTCGAGGCCCAGCTCGGAGAGCCGCGTCGCGCGCGCGTCTTGCGCCACCAGGGGTAGGGCGAGTCGATCGGCGAGCGGCGGTCGTGCGAGCGCGATTCCATGACCCGACAAGTAGAGCCATGCAGCTGCGAGGGAGACCCACGCGAAGGTCTTGCACGCGCGCCACCGGCCGCGACGGGACCGGTCGGCTCGTCGGACGAGGCGCCAGACGAGTTCCGAGGCGGCGAACAGTCCCAGAAGCCCGAATGCGGCGACGAGGACTTCGGCGAGCGAGAACGGCACCAAAGACGCGATGCCGCCGAGGACTGCACGCTGGGCTGCGAGCACGGTGGGGGCATAGACGTGTTCGACGAAGTTCGACGGCACGAGCCGGAAGAACAGTGCTGCGAAGATCGACACCGTCAGGAGCCAAAACACCGCGAGAGCCCGACCCGACGTCATAAAGAACCGGGCCCCGGGTGGCCGATGAGTGTGGCACAGCTGTTTGGTCGCGCGTTCGGTCTCGTTCATGGCGCTTCGTTCGGAAGCGCGTGGCACCCGACTTCGTGAGCAGGATATCCCAAGGGCCGCATGGCAACGATTCGTCCGATCTCCGCCAACTCCACCGAAGCCAAGGTCGTCGACCTGAGCACGCGGATCTTGGAGACGGTCAAGTCCATGATCGGGGGCGATCGTACCGAGTCCGAGGCGGACTTCGGGCACTTGCTGGACCGCGTCAAGGACCTTTTCGGGCGGCGCCACACGCTGACCGCGCCGGGGGGCGAGACCAAGGACATGTTGACCGAGGTGCTCTTCGGTCGCGTGATTCGTGGCTTCACCGAGTTCTACGAGAACGCTGATATCAGCGGTGATCCGCGGAAGGCTGCGGAGTTCTTGCTCGGGACGGTGCTCACGGGTTCGGCACTCGCCGAGTTCGCGCACGTCATCGACCGCGTGCTGATGGAGGAGGGCGCACCCAAGGACTACCACTTGGCCGGTCGCGCCGACTTCATTTCGATGGACGAGCTGCTGCAGCTCCTAGCGTCGGGAAAGCACACGGGGCAGCTGTCGTTGCAGAACCCCGAGGCGCGCCTCGATATCTGGTTCAAGAACGGGTTGATCGCCTTCATCGATCCCCACTGCTTGCGACAGAGACTGATCCAGGGACGTGGCCTCAACCGCTGGCGCGAGATCCCTCCCGACTTGTTGCTCGAAGCCAACGAGATCCGCGGCACGAACGGGACTCCGGTCTTGCTGACGCTGCACGAGCGGGGCTTCCTCAAGTCGGACGAACTGCGGGATCAGCTGCGCAATCTCGGGTTCGAACAGATCTACGCCTACCTGCAGGACGGCAAGCACTGTGCGTTCGGCTACACGGCGATGGAAACGCTGCCCGCGTTCGTCGAGGAACATCACTGCGGGATGCCGGTCACGCCGCTCTTGCTCGAGGGGCACAAGCGGATCGACGACTGGCGACGGATCCAGCGCGTCTTCCCCGATCTCGATGCGCCGATCGAGCCCACGCCGGACATGTACATGAAGATCGGGCAGCTCTCGCTCGATGTCGTCGAGATCAAGGCGCTCACGCTCGTCGATGGGATCAACAGCTTCCGCGACGTCGCATCGCAGACCGGCCTCAACAACTTCGACCTCGGCATGATGCTCTGCGGCTTCGCCCGCGATGGCGTGATCGTGCCGCCGGGTGGCACGGACGCTCTCTTCGATGACGAAGAGCTGAGTCTCGAGGAGTCGATGGACGCGGCGGCGCTCGCGCTCGATGCCAACGAAGCGCTGGACGCGATTCCGGACAGCCTGGACCACGTGTTCGGCAGCGACGACGACGGGTTCGGTCTCGGATTCACGAAGGCCGCGCGCAAAGACGACGCCTGACGCGCGCGGCCCGGCTCCCGAGCGATGAGGGCCGGGAATCGTTCCTGCCCGAAGTCCGGAGTATCTTCGGACTGCTGTCGTAACCGGGCGAGGCTTGCGCCAGGACACGGTCGCGGTGGAGGTCCGTGCTGGCGCAGTCCCCCTCCGATCCGGTACCGTCGTGGCCGCAATCCGCCTGCTGCCCACTGGAGACTTCGATGCGCCTTCCCCTCACGCTCCCGTCCCTTTCTCTCATGACGCTGCTCTGTGTCGCCACGGCTGCGGCGCAGAACCCCGAACAAGCCACCACGAACAATCCCGGCTGGCTCGGAGTCATCGTCGAGGGTCGTCGCAGCGAGGCGCCGAAGATCGTCGAGGTCGATGCCGGTTCGCCTGCCGCGCGTGCAGGTCTCGCGGTCGGAGACGTAGTTCGTGCGGTGGATGGCGCCGAGGCCGGGGATGTCGATGCATTCCTCAGCAAGATCGCGCAGAAGCAGGCGGGCGCGCGGGTCGTGTTGACGATCGAGCGCGGTTCCGCCAAGCGCGAGCTGCCCGTTGTGCTCGGCGAACGGCCGGACGTCGCCGCAGCCCGCAAGACTGCGGAGAATGCTGCTGCCAAGCATGCTGCCGAGGTGAAGGCCGCTGCAGAGAAGGCCGCCGCCGCGCAGGCGTCTGCCGCAAGAGCTGCTGCAGAGAAGGCAGCGGCCGAGAAGGCCGCCGCGGAGAAGATCGCTGCTGCGAGGGCTGCTGCCGAGAAGGTTGCCGCCGAGAAGGCTGCCGCAGAGAAGGCGCGAGCTGCCGAGGCAGCGGCACGCGAAAAGGCGCGAGCTGCCGCGGCGAAGGCCGCTGCAGCCGCAGAAGCTGCGCGCGACGCCGCGACGACCGCTGCCGCCAAGGAGCAGGCCGAACAGGCCACACTGCAGTCTGGACAGCCATTCCTCGGCGTCACGCTCGAACAGGGTTCGGGCGATGGCGTTGCCATTGCGCAGGTCACCCCGAACAGCGCAGCCCAGGGCGCGCGACTGCAACCGCGCGATGTCGTCCTCGAGATCGACGGCGCCAAGGTGCGCACGACCGAAGACGTTGCCTCGCGCATTCGTTCGAAGAAGCCCGGCGATGCGGTCGAGCTTCTGATCCTGCGTGATGGCAAGAAGATTCGGGTCGACGCGACCCTCGGGGCTCGTCAAGGAGCGACCGCGGCGCGCGTGCCAACTGGAGTGGACGCCAGCGGCGAGCAAGCGCGTCGCGAACTCGAACGTGCTCGCGAGGCACTCGCTCGTGCGCGCGCGAGTGCCGCCGAAGCGGCCGCTGCGAAGGAAGGCACCAAGAAAGAGGAACCCACCGAGCAAGAACGGAAAGGCGAGGTCGAGCGTCCGGCGCCCAAGGCGAGCGGGATCGCGTGGGGTCACGATCTCGAGGCTTCTGCCCAGCGAGCCAAGAAGAACGGCAGGCCCGTACTCGTCGTGTTCACCGCCGCATGGTCGGGTCCGTGCCGGATGTTGCTCGCGGGTTTCGAGCGCCCCGACGTGTCGCGACGCGTTGCCGCGTTCGAGGCGGTGCGCATCGACGTCGACGAGAACGAAGCCGTCGCGGACGCGTACGACGTCGATTCGATCCCGTATGTCCTCGCAATCGGCCCGGATGGCAAGAAGTCGTCGTTCACCGGCTATCTCGGTGCCAAAGAACTCGCCGCATGGCTCGATGGCGTGCATCCTCACGCCAGCGGAGCCAAGGCGGCCGCGCCGGAAACCACGGAAATCCGAGCGCCGGCTGCGACGCTGCAGCGACCCAGCGGTGCCGACGAGCCTTCGGAGACGTCGAGCCGCGAAATCGCCGATCTGCAAAAGCAGTTGCGCGAACTCGTCGAAGCGCAGAGCCGTATGCGCGAGCAGCTCGACCGCTTGCTCGAACTGGCGCGCCGCGAGGGCAAGCGCTGAGGGCAGTCGCTTCGGAATCATCGTAGCGGCGTGTAGACTCCTGCAGTCTCGATAGCGAAGATCGACGCCGATCCGAGAGTCCGGTCTCGTCCGTGGGAAGATTTTGTTCTACCTACGAGGTGTTGCGGGGCTCTCGCAACGTCTCCAGCCTGCATCCGTGCCTCCAAGGAGCAAACATGCGCCCATTTCTGCCTCTCTTGGGCCTCACCGTCCTCACTGCGACGCTCGCGGCTCAATCACCGATTCGTGTTCTGACCCTGGACGCGTCGCGCTTCGGCTCATGCCAGGGAACGAGCCAGCAGTTCTCGAGTAGCAGCTTCTTCCAGTTCGCATACCTCGAACTCACCAATCCTGCCAACTTCGGTCCGGCGGGTGTCGTCAACCGGGCAGTCAACTACATCACGCCGGTGCCGGCGATCACGGCGGCGGATCTCGCGAACTCGGATGTCGTGATCGTCGGACAGACGGCGGATCAGGCGTCGTTCTCCGTCCAGGAAATCTCGATGCTCAACTCCTTCCTGTGCAAGGGTGGGGGCGTGATCATGTTCGGCAACTGGGCGGCGCAGGCGTTGATGCCGGTCACCCAAGGGACGCTCGGCTCGTTCGGCACTGCCGAGGTCCGCATCAATCCGGGTACTCCGATGTCGACCGGCCCGTTCGGCACGGCAACCACGGGTGCCAAGCTCAAGGGAGGTTGGTCGGGTTCGTACGGTTCGATCGGTCCAACCGGGATTCCGTGCCTCTCGCATGGCTCGAACGAAGCGCTCGCGGCGAGTTTCCAGATCGGTCCCGGCAAGCTCATCGTGATCTCGGACGAAGAGTTGATCGCGTCGACGATCAAGATCGGCTGTGGCGGCGCAGGCTGGGATACCGAAACGCGTCGCTTGTGGCTCAACGGCTTCTCTTGGGTCGTTCCACAAGACGGTTTCGCGTTCACGACCAATGACGTCGTGTTCGAAACGTTCGGCCAGGGCTGCCCGGGAACCGGCAACATCGCACCGCGCGTGCTGTGGGCCGGACGCCCGAAGGACAACGGTTGGTTGCAGGTCAACGTGATGAATGCTCGCCCGAACACCGCCGGCGTCTATCTCTCGGGGATCCAGCGCTTCACGCAGGGCTCGTGTTGGCTGCACGTCTTCCCGATCTTGTTCACGATCCCCGTGGCGACGGATGCGACCGGGTCATCGGTCCTCGGTTCCAACTTGCCGGTCCTCGGCAGTCTCAAGGGCGCGAGCCTGATCACGCAAGTCGCGCTGATCGACCCGAACGGAACCAACGGGCTGTCGACGTCCAACGGCACCGAAGTTCGCTTCCGCTGATCGTGCGAGCGTGAGTCTCGATTACACGACGACTTCGTGATCGAGACTCGGGCGTAGCGCATCGAACGACGGGTACTCCGTCCTCAGCGCGCAGACCGTGGTCAGCGAACCACCGCCCTCGGTCGCGCGTGCACTCGCGAGCACGCACTTCGCCGTCGCGATGGCGTGCTGTCGGTTGGTGGAGGACGTCGCCTCGAGAGCGCGCACGTATGCGTCGAGCGCATCGATGACGAGGAGGACGTGTGAGCCACGTTCGACGAGTCGCTTCGCGCGCTCGAGGACGAGTCTCATTGCGCGAGTCTGACTCTCGGGCGTCGTCATGTCGTCACAAACGACGACGAACTCTCCACCGTCGCGATAGTGTGCGCCGGCCTCCGGTCTGTGATCGAGAACGAGAGTCAGTGTTCGAATCGCGGACGACTTCGTCGCTGCTCGTTGGATGCCCTGCGCCAGGTGTGTGACTTGTTCGGCGTCGCCTCGAAGCAACATGCGCTGACCCAGGAGCAAGCCGTGTCGTCGATTGAACTCGCGTAGGTCCTTGCCGCCGGCTTTGCCGAGGCGCAAGGGCTCGTGCGGACTCCTTGCCGTGAGCTCTTCGAAGAGGAGTCGCTCGCCTGCTTTGTGCGGTACGGTCCCCTCCACGTCGTGGATCTTGAGCATCGCGAAGTTCGCTTCGTGCCCGCGCGGTGGGCGTAGGGTGCCGCGAACCATGTCACCGGTCCTGAGCGAACACCGCTGCACTTGGCTCGGGGAAACATAGAAATCGTCGACGTCGGGAACGAGGTCCTTCGATGGATTGCGCAAGAATCCGAATCCATCGGGAAGGATCTCGAGGATGCCGCCGCCGACGATGCTGCGTCCGGACGCGGCGTGCCCGCGCAAGAGCGCGAGGAGCATTTTGGCTCGCGTCGGTGGCTCGGGCTTGTCCCAACCCGCACCCTGCAAGCGTGTTTGGAGGTCGATTACGGAGAGGTGTTGGATCGCGGTCACGTCGAAGAACGCACCTCGTTGGTCTTCGTCGTCTCTTGAGTCCAGGGTCGACTCGGTCATGAGGTATGGGTCCGGGTGAGTGGATGAGCACGTCCGGTGGATGCGAGGACGTGGGCGACAGACAGGCAGTGGGTGGGACGCGGCTTCGTGGCGGGTAGGTTCAGCCGTGCGATCACTGTATCAGGCGATCCAAGTCCGGTGCCACTGTCCGTCCCGTGGCGGGTGCCCGGTGCGAACGACGAATGACTAACTCGATCGTCTGGACTCGACGAGGTCGCGCACGGCTGCCTTCGTGGCTTCGATGTCGCCATCGTTCGGTACGACGATGTCGGCGCGTCGACGCTTCTCTTCGATCGACAACTGCTGTCGTTCGCGGCGTTCCCAGTCCGCGATGTCCATGCCGCGCGCTCTGGCGCGCTTTCGGCGGACCGTATCCGAAGCGTCCACGAAAATGACGATGTCGCAGAGTTCGTCGTAGCCGCTTTCGAAGAGCAGCGGCACGTCGAGCGCGAGCGCAACCCGATCGCGTCGCGCCCTCGCGATGTGCTCGCGAAACTTCGAACCGACACGTGGGTGAATGCGGGCTTCGAGTCGCGCGAGCAAGGCCGAGTCGGCGAACACACGATCCGCGATCAGACGGCGATCGATGCGTGTTCGGCAGTCGCCGTCGTCACCCTCGCACTCGATCAGGACCTCGGGTCCGAAGACCTCGACGAGCCACGTGATGGTGTCCGGCTCTTCGAGGACCGCGTGTGCCTCGCGGTCCGCATCGAGGACGACGAACCCCGCTTCTTCGAGCAGGCGTGCGACCGTCGACTTGCCTGACGCGATTCCCCCGGTGAGGCCGATGATGAGCGGTGGTTCGGGCGCGCCGTGACGTCGGGTATCCGGAAGGCGGGGAGGCATCGCCTCAGAGTAGCGTGAGCAGCGAGGATTCCCGCGAGTGCAGGGGCGCCCGCGCAGGATCCCGCGGCGCGGTCGACGCTTCCCGTCGAAACGGCCTCGTCGGGGCCAGGCCGACTCCGCGGAGCTTGTTGTGTCCCGGCTTGTTTCGTCGCAGGGGAGCCGTAGAATCACGAACCGTCGTAAGTCTGGCGAGAGAGCGATTTTCCTGGTATCTCGGACGGCGCGGACGGCTTCTTCGGGAATCTTGTGAAGAGGTCACGCACCGGTCGGAATCGTCGGGATAGACTTCCCAGGCGCTGAACACCGCCCCCCGTAGGCCGTCGTAGCGATCGACGTGCCGCATGTCCCGAGATCGAACTCCCCCTCCTGGAGGCAAATGCTCATCATGGATCCCCGCGAACGTGGCGTGGCTCACGTGAACATCTTTTGGGCCCTGGTACCTCTCGTCCTGATGCTGGGCGCCGGTGGCTATGCTTACATGAAGCACGTCGAGGCCGATGAAGCCGTCGCCGCGAAGACCGAAGCCGTTTCGAAGGCAAACATTCAGCGGGACGTGATCACGCACCGCGAGGATCAGCTGAAGGCGCTGACGAAGATCCTCGGCAACGCCGACAAGTTCACGGAGCCGACGACGCCGATCGAGGGCTATACGACGCCCAACGGGTATTCCACGCCCGAGTCGATCAAGCGCGTCTTCGACACGTTCAAGAACAAGCTCGGTGTCGCCTCGTCGTTCTCGACGCTGGACGAGATCGTCAACGCCGCCGGTGTCGAACTGCAGACCCGCAAGGATCTGATCGGCAAGCTCGAGAAGCAACTCGGGGACGTGCGCAACGAACTCGCTTCGGCCCAGGCCTCTACGGACAGCGTCAAGACGGACCTGACGGGGCAGCTCAGTGCGGCCAACGCGACGATCCAGTCCGAGCGCAAGAAGCTCGACGACCAGGTCAAGTCGGGTGCCGAACTCGTCGCCGATGCGCAGTCCAAGACGCGCAAGGCCCTCGACGAGAAGAAGGCCGTCGAAGAAGCGTCGAACGAAGCGATCGCGAAGAAGGAACACGAGCTCATGCAATCGAATGCCGCGCTCGCGAACCTCTCGAGCAAGGTCAGCATGATCAACTCGCCCGACCAGCCGGACGGTCGCGTCCTTTCGAGCTCGGCCCAGACCGGCCTCGCGTGGATCGACATCGGCGGCAAGGACATGGTCAAGACCGGGATGCAGTTCCGCATTCTCGAACGCGTCCAGAACGGCCTGCGCCAGAAGGGTCGCGCCATCGTGACCAAGGTCGAGCGTGACCGCGCTGAGATCCGCGTCGAGGAGCTCGTCAACACGCTCAACCCCGTAGTGCGTAACGACCTCGTCGCGAACGATCTCTACTCGAAGAACGTCAAGCGCAACGTCTTCCTCGTCGGCCGCTTCGTCGCGCCGCTGAGCAAGCCCGAGATCAAGCGCATCCTCGAGGACATGGGCAACGTCGTGCTCGACAAGATGAGCCCGCAGGTCGACCTCGTCATCGTCGGTCGCGAAGAACTCGGCGAAGACGCCAAGCCGATCGCGGAGACCGAGGACTTCCTCAACGCGACGCGTTGGAACATCGAAATCGCTTCGATCAACAAGATCCGCGACTTCCTCCGCCTGTGATCGCGACCTGATCCTCGATTCTCGGGAACGCGAAGAGGGAAGACGACACGTCGTCTTCCCTTTTCGCGTTTTGCAGCATCATCATGAGTAGGCATCATCATCAGGCGGCACCGGCGTCATTCGAACGCAGGAGCCGTGGAACCTGACAATGTCGTGATCGCACCCTGGTAGAATCCCGCGCCCGATGACGACGACCCAGGTGCCATCCGACGACCAGCCCGAAGCCGAAGGCATGGTCACGATGACCTTCGGCGAGCATCTCGACGAGTTACGTCGGCGCCTGTTGATCAGCATCCTCGCGATCGTCGTCGTGATGGGGTTCTTCCTGCTGCAGAAGGACGCTGTCATGTCCTTCGTGACGACGCCCTACAAGTCGATGTGGCAGAAGCGCTTCGATGCGTGGTGGGAGGAGACCTTCGAAGCGGAGGTCCTGGGGAAGAAGGACACACTCACGCAGTCGTACCGCGAGGACATCGAGATGATCTCGGCCAACCACGACGCGATCCGCTCGTGGGACTGGGAGACGATCCACGAAGGACTGATCGACATACCCTCGGCGCTCCAGCGCTTCGGGTTCAAGCTGCGGCCTGGGTTGATTTCGATCACACCGCTGCAGGACTTTCTCACGTTCATGATCGCTGCCGCTCTCTGTGGCTTCGCGGTCGCGTCGCCGATCGTGCTGCATCAGATCTGGCGCTTCATTGCTGCGGGGCTCTACAAGAACGAGCGCCGCGCCGTCATGAGCTACCTCCCGGCGTCGATCGGTCTATTCGTGTCGGGGATGCTCTTCGGCTTCTTCGTACTCGTGCCCTACGCGCTGTTCTTCCTGATCGGGATGTCGGATTCGGACACAATGCTGACGATCCGGGACTACTTCCACTTCTTGTTCTTGCTGACCGTCGCGCTCGGCCTCGTCTTCCAACTCCCGGTCGTCATGGTCGCATTGACGCGCGTCGGGATCACGACGCCCGCTCTGTACCTGAAGTACTGGCGACACGTTATTCTCGCGATGTTCGTGATCGGAGCGTTGCTGACACCGCCGGATCCGTTCACGCAGGTGATGATGGCGGGCCCACTCGTCATTCTCTTCTTCGTCGGCATCTTCTTCTCGCGCATCGTCTACCGGAAGCGGCAAGAGAGAGCGCAGGGCGAAGGCGGTGCAACGCCGCCCGCGACGACATGACTTCGGTTGCAATCCTCCTCGTCGGCGACGAACTGCTCGATGGCAGGACGGCGGACAAGAACGGTGCGTATTTCGCGGGGCAACTCCGTGAACACGGCGTCGCGGTTTCGCGGATCACGACGATCGGTGATCCGCTCGCTGGCATCGTCGCCACGATCGGAGACTTGCTCCAAGCAGTCGATTTCGTCGTGATCTCGGGCGGAATCGGACCGACGGCGGACGATCGCACGCGCGAGGCCGTCGCGCGTTTCGCCGGCGTCGATCTCGTCGACGATGGCGTGACGTGGGACGAGATCGTGCAGCGGTTCGAGAAGCTCGGACGCGGCACGCCGAACCAAGCCAATCGGGTGCAGGCTCTGATCCCGCGCGGCGCCACGAGACTGCCGAATCCTCTCGGGACGGCGCCAGGCTTCGTGATCGATGTCGGTGGCAAGCGAGTCGCATCCGTGCCCGGTGTGCCCTCGGAGGCGCGGCGCATGTTCGACGATCACGTCCTGCCATTGCTGTCGACAGGGTGCGCGATTCCGCAGACGACCATGCTATTCGCGGGTGTTCCCGAGAGCCATCTGGGTCACCTGCTCGCGGACGAGATGGTCGAACGCGAGCAGGTTCGCGTCGGGATCACCGCTTCGTGGAGCGTGCTCGCCGTGACGGTGCGCGCCATGGACTCGGCGCTGCTCGAGAGCACGTGCCAGCGGGTCCAGGCGATTGGCCAGCAGTGGTACATCGGTGCCGGCGCGCGTCGCATCGAGCAGCTTCTCGTCGAGCGGCTACGCGCCGAACGACTCGAGCTGAGTCTGGCCGAATCGTGCACGGGAGGACTCGTCGCCTCGCGAGTCACCGGTGTGCCCGGCGCGTCCGAAGTCCTTCAAGAGGCCTACGTGACCTACTCGAACGCCGCCAAGCAGCGGATCCTCGCGGTCCCCGCCGAACTCCTCGAGGCGCACGGCGCGGTGTCCGAAGCCTGCGTGCTCGCGATGGTGCGCGGACTCGTGGACCGCTCCGGTGCCGCGCTCGCCGGTGTGGTCAGTGGGATCGCCGGTCCCGGCGGAGGGAGCGCCGAGAAGCCCGTGGGCCTCGTGCACTTCGCGATCGCGCGTTCGGGCGTGCCCGAAGCATGGTCCCGGCACTATGGCGACATCGGCCGCGAAGAAGTCCGCCAGCGGGCCGCGACCGATTTCCTGGTGCGACTGACCAGGGCGACGAGCCAAGCGGGCCGTTGATCGGCCGGTGGCGCGTCGCTACCCTTCGTCGCCTTCGTCATGCCTGAGTAGCTCAGTGGTAGAGCAACGCATTCGTAATGCGTAGGTCGTGAGTTCGACTCTCACCTCAGGCTCCAAGTCGACTCGACGAGCCCGTGCCATCGCTGGCACGGGCTCGTTCGTTTGCTGGGTAGCGACGGGCCGCACACCTCGCGATCGTGGGGTAAGCTCCTTTGGAGAGGAGGTTCTTGCGCCGCACCCGTCCACGAGATGGCGCCGTGCTTCCGCTCCTCGTTCACCCCAGACCCACACGAGGTGCACCCCATGGCATCAGGCAGCATGCGTTTCGGTTTCGTTCTCTTCGTTCTCGGTTGCATCGCCGCAGCGGCGTGGACGCCCGAGGGTGAAGAAGGCAAGCGCGCCGCGGACTACGCGGCCGAGTCGTGGCAGGTGGCGGTTGCTTCGGCGTTCGAGGCCGAACTCTACGGTAGCGACGCTGCGAAGACGCGCATGGCCGCGGCTGAATGTGCGAGCGTCGATACCTGCGACCCGTCCGAGGTCGGGACGGCAGAAGCCGTCTGGTCTCGCAGCGAGACGACCGAGTGCGCCGACGCGCCGTATCGACCCCGGGACGCCTGGTCGATGCGCTGAGCGCGACCAAGGGCGTTCTCGGTCATCGGATGCGCAGTTGCTAGACTCATCTCGTGTCGGAGCTTCGAGACGAGGAGAGGTTGGCGGCGGCTTCCGGAGAGTCGCCGAGCGGCGACGATTGCGCCGAGGGGATCTGGCCCCCGACGCTCGTTCGTTGGGCCTTCGAGGCGCTACCGGACCATCTCGACGAAGCGGAACGCACGCAGCTCGAAGAACTCAGGCTCCGCTGGGACACCGCGGTGCTCGATCACGAGGTGCGCGGCGATGCCCAAGCCGTCGATCTCGTGCAGCGCTATCAGTTGCTCGCGCGCATCGCTTGGCACCCGGCACTCGCGGACCGCATCCGCGACGCACGGCAGAGTGTCCTCGATGCGCTCGACGATGATCAGCTCGACGACGTCGCGAAGCTCGCCCTCGAGTCGGGTCACCTCCTGCTCGTCGAGCAAGAGGATCTGACGCTCGCGCAACGGTCGCAGGACCTCGAGCGAGAGCGTGAGATCGTCCTCGCGATTGTCGGTCGCCTGCGGCAGCGTCTCTCGGAGTCCGGTGAACGGCGTGCCATGCGGGCCGAGCGGATTCGAGAACTCGACCGGCTCGCATTGCGTCTGCGGGACCAGAACGACGAAACCAACCTGACGCGCCGACTCGAAGCGACCTTCGGGCGTCGTGCCTTCACGATCTTCTCGCGCTTCACGTTCTGGTGTCTCGTCGCGCTTCTCGTGCTCCTGATCTGGGAGATGAACCTCGATCACGAGTCCGAGCTGCTGCCGACGTTGCTCCTCATCGACAGCGGTCTGTGCCTCGTCTTCCTCTGGGAGTTCGTCGTGCGGATCTGGTTCGTCGATCGCAAGGCGCGATGGTTCCGGCGACACTTCCTGACGGACTTCTTGCCCGCACTGCCGTTCGCGCTCTTGACCGGTCCGTTGCACGCGTTCCCCGAAGGCACGGGTTCGATCTGGATCAGCCTGCTTCGCCTGCTGCGAATTCCGATCTATGCGCGTTACCTACGCTTCCTGCAGCCCTTCGTCGCGACGGTACGCCTCATCGTCTTCTGGGTTCGCGGTATGGACCGCCTCGTCCAAGGGCTCGCGCCATTCCTCAATCGCACGATCGTTCTGTTCGAGCCCGAGCAGGACGATGCGAAGGACGAGGACAACGAGCGCTCTTTTCGCGATGAGGGCGTGTTGCACGAAGTGCCCGACGAGTTCGTGCGTCTGACGCCGACGATGCGTCGCGAGCGAGCGACGGCACTACTCGTCGAGCTGAGTTCCAACGTCTCGCTCTACTGTGCGCCCGAGCGAACCGACTGCATTCCCGAGGAACGACCGCGCATCCGCGACGCCTGGACGAGTCGGCGCGTCGATCGTGCCGAGGACATCGTCGCCGGACTCGAAGAGGCCGAAGCCGCCGACGTCGAGCGCGTGTTGCCGCGCGATTCGGTCGTGAGTCTCGGGCGGCTCCTCCGTGCGATGGACCTGCCGCTGCTGCGTCACGTCCCGTTCCTCGGCGGCATCGTGCGCGCTTCGAGTGGCTCGACACCTGCGGATCGCGTTGCTCATGCCGGGCGCAAACTCGGCGGCTACGCGCGGTCCGCGCTATCGTTCGTGACCGGCTGGGCGGATCTTGCCGGTGTTCTGACGCCGACCGTGGTCGTCGATCGACTCGCGACCGCCTTGATGAAGTCGACGCAGCGACCTGCCGTGCGGTTGCTCCTGTTCGGTTCGTTCTTCGTCCTAGTCAAACTGTTCTTCGAGGCCTTGCCCTCGTGGCGCAACGAAGGGCTCGTGCGCTTCCTCGATCGCTTCGTCGCGACGCCGTTGCTCGTCCTCGGTGCGGTGTGTCTCGTGCTCTTGCTCTTGGCGCGATGGCTCAAACGCGTGGCGGGCGAAGCGTCGGAGCGCTTCCTGCGCGCGGCGGAGGCGCGCTTCGTCAACCTGCTCGAATTGCTGCGACGGTCCCGCGAAGAGGTCGATCGCGATGCGGTCGTCGATCGTCTCGTGAGCGTCGAGTTGCGAGACAAGATGCCGTTGTCGATCGAACTGAGTGCGGCGATGGACGAGTTGCGTGGTCGCGCGACGCCGCGCACGATTTCCAACCGTGCACGACGCCTCGCGCTCCTGCTGCTCGACTTCCAGGACGGTGCTCCGTTGCACCGCACCGATACGAAGCTCGCCGAACAGTTCTTGTCGCATCCCGATCTCTGGAACCTCCGTCACGAACATCTGCGCACGTCCTCGCGCGAGGATCGGCGGATCGCGAAGCTCGACCTCGAGAAGGGCGGAGTCTTCTCGGGTGCGTTCCTCTGGTTCGATCTCGTGACGCAGGCGGTTTCGGTGCGCGTCGCGACGCTCTGCTCGACCTACAACCTCCACCTGTTGCCCACGGACGAGGTCGAGACCGCGAGTCAGGAGCGACGAGAACGACACGATCGTCTCGTGCGTGGCGGTGCAGAACTCTCGGTCGAAGCCGTCCGTGGACGTCCGTATCGGGACAGCTTCTTCCATGCGCTGCACTTCTTGGATCCATCGGAGCGTTGGCTCGATGAAGTCCGAAACCGATACGGCGATGCCGTGACGCATCGACTCGTGCTCGATCGCGCCTTGCTCGTGCGCGAGATCTTCGGCACGCGGTCGCTCCATCGCCTGCCCGAGAAGGATCGGAGCTTCAACCCGTTCGACTGGTACGAATCGCGCGTCGGTAGTGGGCGCATCCTGCTCTTGCCTCTGCGCATGATCTGGAGTTGGTTCAAGCTGACGTGGCTGTTGCTCCGGCTCGTCGCGAGCAGCGCGCGCGCGATTCTCGACCCCAAGGTGCGTGCACGCGAAGCGATCGATCAAGGCGCGCCGTTCTCGGTCGCTCGACGCAAACTCAGGCGCCTCAAGAAGCCGCTCCTCATCGCCGCGATCGAACTCGCGGTACGGATCGATCCCGAGTATCTCGGCCTCGACGACGACGGGAAGGAGCGCGAAGCACGTGGCGCGTGGGAACACGACCTCGCGCGCGCAGAACCGACTCCCCGCGAAGTCGAGCGCGTTCGACGGTTTCGAGCGGACGTACGGGGCCGCCTGCTCTATCTGCCGAGGTTCGTGGAGCGTGTCGGTGGTGCGGTCCTCGACCCTCGCTCGCGACGTCGACTCGCGTGCGCGTTCGCGATGGACGAGGGGGGAATCGCGCGCCTCGCCGCGGCCGAAGAACGAGCGCGCGCATGGCTCCTCGCGTACTCGGAGGGACGCGAGATCCCCTCTGGAGGTCTTCCCTACGGACCGACTGGACGTCCGTCGAAGTCGACCGTCGACCGCGGATTCCACGCGATGCGCGGTTGGCTCGGGCAGATGTCGCCCAAGGAGCGGCGGTTCCTGGAACGCGCGAAGAAGCAACGCCTCGGTGATCTCGACGTCGTGTGTCAGGCGTTTGCCGAAGCCGGTGCCAAGCGCCCGAGTTCGGTCGCGCTCGAACTCGCTGCGCGCTTCGACAGTGGCCGCGAGCGCTTCCTCGGGCGTCTCGAGACCTTGCAAGCGCTCCTCGCGCTGATCATGCAGGACCTCGAATTGCACGAGTCGCTGATCCGGCAGCTCGGACTGTATGACGGTCACGACCTGCCCGCAGCGCGCTCCGCGTGATCGCGGACTCCGTCACGCGTCAGCGATCGGATACTGCTTCCAATCGCGATAGTCGAAGTGCCACCATTCGTGTTCGTAGACGGTGAAGCCCTCGGCTTCCATCGCGCGTCGCAACACTTCGCGGTAGTGACGCGCACGGCTGGTGCCCCCCGGATAGGCGGGATACGCGCGTTCGGTGAACTCGTCGTACTCGCTCGGCATCGGCACGGCTTCGCCCGTCCTGCGATCGAAGAGGGTCAGATCGACGGCGCAGCCGCGATTGTGTCGTGACCCCTGCGCCGGATTCGCGACGAAGTGGCGAAGCGCGTCGGGCGTCGCGTCCCAGAACGCCTTCGTCACGCTCCAGGGGCGATGCGCGTCGAAGATCAGCAGCCCGAGGTTCTGCGCGGCGAGTGCACGGTGCACGCGAACGAGCGCTTCGGCCGCAGGGCGTTGGAGCTTGGCGACCGGTTCGGTGTAAATCTGCGTGCCGAGGAAGTTGTTCGTCGTCGCGTAGCGAATGTCGAAGCGCAGCGTCGGATCGAGCGACGCGAGATCGACGAGGTCGAAGCGACGGAGGTTCTTCGGCACAGGCGGTGGAGTCGCGGCGCGCGCTTCGCGCAGGATCTCGGCCATGTCGCGCTTTGGCACGATGCGGAAGCCTCCCTCGTCGGGCTCGTTGCGCCGCGGAAATCGCGTGCCGCCGACGGTCATCGCAACGACCTTGCCCTGTGAGTCCCGTTCGAACGTCATCGCGTCCCCTCCGTACATCCCGGACGGAAAGCGGAACGCATCGGGCCCCGTCGACTCCGGGATGTCCCGGACAAGCCATTCGATGAGAACCGCGAGTTCACCTTGATCCTCGTAGACGATCCACGAGTTGTGCGGCCAGCCGTACTCGCCGAGATACGGTAGTAGCTTGTCCGGTGCAGCACCCGGTACTCCGTCCTGACGTACGTACTTCGCGTTGCCGTCATCGAGTTCGCCGCTCTCGAGTCGCTCGAGTCGCCGTGCCCCGCCGGTCGAGAGCACGTCATCGCCGATGAGGACATGGTCCGCGCGCTCGCGCATCCTCGATTCGACACCGACGTTGGGGGAGAAGAGGAGCTCGCCATCGCGCTCGTAGAGGTGGACCCAGTCGCGTCCGGTGCGCCAGAACCCGGCGAGGCCGCGCGCGGCTTCGACACCGACAGGTTTGGGAAACGACGGTGGATCGAGCTTCCTGCCCTTACGTGCTGCGAGGGTCGCACGCAGCGCGCGAGCTGCGATCTCCTGACCGAGGTCGTTCGCGAGGTCCTTCGTGATGATGACCGCGACCGCGATGCGATCGTCGGGCAAGACGAGGAGCGTCGACGCGGTACCGTAGATCGCGCCGTTGTGCGTGACGAGTCGATGACCCTCGAAGTCGCGAACGAACCAGCCGAGACCGCAGCCGCGCTGCGCGCCGCCTTGGGGCTTCCACATCGCCTCGAGCGTCGCGCGGTCGAGAACACTTGGCGCTGCCGCATCGAACGTGCTCGCCGCGAAGCGCACGAGATCCACCGTGCTGCTGCGCAGCTCTGCCGCCGGCGTATAGCCGAGGCGCCACGTCGGCGTCGCGATGTCGCGTCCGTCGTAGGTCCACATCTCTCCGACGGCGCAGCGCGCGACGAGGTCGGGGCGCGCGGCGAAGTCGCTGCCGCCCAGTGCGAGTGGTTCGAGCACGAGTTCGCGCACCGCGTCTTCGAACGATTTGCCGGCCACCTTCGCGATGACTTCCCCGACGACGCCGATCGCGGGGTTGCTGTACTTGTATTGCGTGCCCGGCTCGAAGACGAGCTTCGTGTCGTTCAGGCTCGCGACGGTTTGCGAAAGCGACGGTTCGCTGTCGTCGAAGTAGTGACCGACCGGCGACTCACGCACGATGCCCGAGCGATGCCCGAGCAGGTGACGCAGCGTGATCTTCGTGCCGAACGGATTCTCGGGTGCGAAGGTCGGTAGGTACCGCTCGATCGGAGTGTCGAGGTCGAGCAGGCCGCGACGGACGAGGACCATCGCGCACGTCGCGGTGAAGAGCTTGCTGATCGATGCAACGCGGTGGGGAGTCTCGGCGTCACGCGGGCTACCGTCCGCGTCGAAGCCACGTGCCCAGATCGCTGGCTTCGCGCTGGAGCGTTGATCGAGTACCGCGATCCAGACGCCGGAGAGTTCGTGTTCGTTGATCTGTCGCTGCACGAACGCCGAGAGGTCGTCGCGTACCGAGGTGAGCTCCGGCGCGTCGAAGACCGGACGCGTCGCGCAGGCGACGAGGGGGAATGCACCGAGAGTCCACAGGGCAAGCGTCGAGGTCGTCCGCATCGCACCATCTTGGTGGCGCTAGCCGGTTCGTTCCACTCGATGGGTCACGAGCGACCGCCGAACGATGGAATGCCGAATCAGCGCATGCCCGCCCTGAGGTGTGGCGGTCTCGGTTCGGATGCGGCTGCAGTGCGCTATGCTCGCACGCATGTCGACTCGTGAGAGCCCATCGTCGTCGACGCACCGTGCCGTCTCGAAGGGTCGATGGCCCGCGGTGTCCGTCGTGCTCCTCGCTCTTGTGCTCGTGATCGAGTTCTCGTTCGGAATCGTTTCCTCGGCGCTTTCGGGCACGACGCATGCGGTGACGCTCGAGACGGACACGGAGTCCGCACGGGCCGGAGACGTCGGGGTCGAGCCTCCGCGGGCAGAGTCGGATGAAGTCGCCGCGAACGACAGGCAGAACAACGCTCGCGAGCGACGGAGTTCGACGCTATCCGCGCGCCTCGTCGATCCCGAAGGAAACGCACTCGAGGGTCTTGTCGTCGACGCGATCGCCGTCGACGAGGAGCATCGGTTCGATCGGCAGCCCGGTGCAGCGGTCGTGCTCGCCCGCGCGACGAGTTCTCGCGACGGGCGCATCGTGGTTCCGATGTCGCAAGAGGGGTATGTCGCGCTCGCCTTGCGCGGGCAGCCGTTCGTCCTGGCCGATCGGTTTTGCCACTTCGCCGTGAGCGAGTCCGACGTCGATGTCGGTGACCTCGCGTGTCGCCGTGCATCGAGTTTGACAGGCACCGTCGTCGACGCGTCCGGAACTCCGGTTGTGAACGCCGAGTGCCATGCGTGGATCGATACCACGATGGACGCCGTCGTCACGAGGACCGATGCGCAGGGGAGCTTCGTGCTCGCGGGGTTCTCCTCGCTGCCGAGCAAGGTCACGGCACGCGCTGCGGGGCACGGGATCGCGCATGCGACGCCCGTCGACTTCGAGACGCCTCTGGTCCTGCGCCTCGACTACCTTCGAACTGCGGTACTCACGGTCAAGCACTTCGACTCTGATCGGTTGATAGAGAATGCCACTGTCGAACGCGTGGATCTGCCGGCAGGGATGAACCGGTCCGTGCGGAGACGCGCGGATGGACGGTTCGAACTCGACGAGACGAGTTCCCGTGCCGTCCTACGATGCTCTGCGAGTGGATACGCGACCGTGCAGGCAGACGTTCGATCCGAGAACTCCGAAGTCGAGGTGTGTTTGGAGGAACTCACGACCGTCGAAGGGCGTGTCGTGGATCAAAACGGTGACGGAGTCGCATGCAACCGAATCGAGTTGTCGGTCGAGGAGTTCGGTCCTCTACAAACCACGGGTGCATTTTCTTCGACCGTCGGTGAAACCTGGAGCGTAGCGACCGATGACGCAGGACGATTCGCGTTCCCTGGGGTGGCTGCAGGGTAGACTTACCTGACGCCCACTGGCGCGACCGAGCCCACGAAGATTTGGACGGAACCCGGAAAACGGACGACTGGCGTGTTCGTCGTCGTCGATCGTCCGATCGTTTGCGAGTGCTTCGTCGTCGATCCTCGCGGTGATCCCGTCGCAGGCGCGAGTCTCGAACAGGTTCCGGAATCGGATCGCACCACGCTCGGCTCGGCGAGCACCGGGCGCGATGGGCGAACGACTCTGCGCCTCACGAAGGCGGACACATACCGCATCCGAGTCTCCAAGCAGGGCTGGGCAACCGCGCAGGCGACCTTCGATCCAGGCTCCAGCGAACCCTGGCGCATCACGCTGCAACCCGCAGCTCGGGTTCGCGTCGAGGTCGTCGACGCGACCGCAAAGCCCGTCCCCAACGCAGCCGTCTTCGCATGTCTCGAGGAGGATTCCCGCGTCTGCGTCTACGGTCACGCCGACGGTCGTGGCGTCGTGCGCTTCGACGATCTCGTACCCGGTCTCTGGAAGTTCCAGGTGCGCAGGACCTCGCGCGGGGTCTTCGTCGTCGGACGGTTTTCCTCCGATTCGCTCGCGCCGGACACTCTGACCACCAAGTCTGCCGTTCTGCGAGCTGGCTCGGAGACCGGAGTCACACTCACGTTCGGCAGTTTGCAGAAGTGCACCGTGCGCGTGCGCTGGAAGGGTCGTGATCTCGTCAAGGCGCGCGTCGTCTTCTTCGACGCGCGTGGATCAGCCGTCTCCGCATTCACGAACGAGCAGGGGCGAGCTTTGCTCGTCAAGAGTGGCTTCGGTAAGGGCAGAGTCGTCGTCGAGCCCGAGGGAACGCCGTTCACCTTCACGCACGAGCTCGAAGTGCCTCGGGGTCGTGCCGAGTCGTTCGAGACGATCGATCTCGCGGGTGCGACGCTCGTCGTCATCGCACCGAGTGGCGTTTCCAAGACGAAACCCGTGCAGCTCTTCAAGGGAGCCGAAATGCTGCGCATCACGACTCCGGGACGCATCGTCGTCGAGCCCGTTCCGCCAGGTGTGTTCACTCTGCGCAAGCAGGGGACAGCCGCTGCGGCGATGTTCACCGTCAAGGCTGGTGACTACCTCGAGAAGGTGGTTCCGAACTCCGCTAGCGACCTACGATTGCCGTTCCGCCGTTCGAGAACGTGAGGCCCAACTTGTTCGCACCGGCGTCGAGGACGAACCACTGGTTGTGGAAGGCATTGCCAACGAGCGATGCGTCGGATGGCACCTGGATCGGGATGGCAGCCGTTCCGTAGGACGTCGTCGCGCTGGCGCCGATGAGCATGTCGTAGGAGGCGACGAGGTAGCAGCCGGGTGCTCCGGTCTCCGCTGCATCGCGATCTCTGCATGCGATACGGCTTTGGTCTTGCAGCCCTGCGATGCTGAGCATCAATCCTGCGAATCTGGCTCGGATGAAGCTGCGGGGTCAGGGCGCAGGTTCACCGGAGCAAGGGTGCTCGCGACACGGCCGCAGCAACGCGTTGTTCGCAGGCTTCATTGCGGCCTGAGGAACGGCGAACGCGGCAAAGACTGGCATGCGGCTCATGAAATAGTCCTCATGGGGAACGTAGCGCAACGTGGTGATGAGAGGGCATGATTTGCCAAATGCTCTCTCGCCCGATCGCGCTCTTCACTGTCCTCCTGCTCCTCAGCGGTTGTCGTAGCTACACGATCGACACCAGACTTTGCCAAGGGCGCCCGAACGTCGTCGTCTTCTTCACGGACGACCAAGGGTTCGGCGATCTGTCGTGCTATGGGCACCCGACGATTCGAACGCCGCACGTCGACCGGCTCGCTCGCGAAGGTGCGAAGCTCACGCAGTTCTACGTGGCGGCTCCGGTGTGTTCGCCGTCGCGTGCGGCGTTGCTCACCGGTTGCTATCCGAAGCGCGTCGGGATGCAGCGACACGTCGTCTTTCCGCCGGATGACCACGGGTTGCATCCGCAAGAGGTGACGATTGCCGAGGTCCTGCACGATGCCGGGTATCGCACGGGATGTTTCGGCAAGTGGCACCTCGGGCATCGAAAAGGGTTGCTGCCGTGTGATCAGGGCTTCGACGAGTTCTTCGGCGTGCCGTACTCCAACGACATGGCGCAGTTCCACCGCCGGAAGGGGGCGAAGTACGAGTTCCATCTACCACTCATGCGCGACGATCGCGTGATCGAGTGGGAGCCCGACCAGCGTGCGTTGACGCGGCGGTACACGGATGCCGTCATCGACTTCATGGATCGCGCACGTGGGCAGCCGTTCTTCGCGTACGTGCCGTATTCGATGCCGCACATCCCGATCTACGCCTCGGATGAGTTTCGCGGTCAGAGTGCCCGCGGGCTCTACGGCGACGTGATCGAAGAAATCGATGCGAACGTCGGCCGGGTGCTCTCGTGGCTCGACGCACACGCGCTGGCAGATGACACGATCGTGATCTTCACGTCCGACAACGGGCCATGGCTGCCGTTCAAGGAGCGCGGCGGTTCGGCTGGGCCGCTGCGCGGCGGGAAAGGCACCAACTTCGAAGGCGGTCAGCGGGTGCCTTGTGTCGTGCGTTGGCCCGGGCGCGTCACGGCGTCGTCGCTCTGCACCGATCCGATGACGGCGATGGACCTGTTGCCGACGTTGGCAGGGATCTGCAATGCAACGCTTCCCGAAGTCACGATCGATGGGCGCGATATGGGAGCCAGACTGGTCGATCTCGCTCGACTTCCCTCCGGCTCGAAGGCGTTCGTAGCGACCTCGGGCAAGACCCGTGAAGGCCTCGACGAGTTCGTGTTTCTCTACTACACGTCGAAGGGCGATCTCGCCGGCATCCGCAAAGGACGATGGAAGCTACTGCTCCCGAACGAACTGCACGACGTCGAGGTCGACGTCGGCGAAGCGTGGAATCGCGCCGCCCAGCACGAGGATCTCGTGCGTGATTTGACGAGTCTCGCCAAAGAACTCGACGCGCGCATCGAGTCCGAGGCGCGCCCGGTACATCACAGCGACGAGCTGGTCTTTGACCCGCGCGCACCGAAGGACCCGAACGGACAGCCGTTCACGATGCCCGACGACCGACGTCGCCCGCAGTGAACGCACTCCTCAGACTTGCGTCCACGCGCGCACGTCCGCTTCGAGCTCGCTGACGGGCACCCATGGTCGTGCCCAGCAGTTGCGGCAGGCTTCGATCGGATTGCCGGACAAGAGCCCTTCGCGAATCTCGACGACCTTCTCCGCGTTGAGGATCTGGTCGAGGCTCTCACCGGTACCGAGGTGTCCGACCGTCTCCGTCATGAAGCAACAGATGCGAACCGCGGTGTCGGCTTGGAGATACGCGAAGCTCCACGGGTCGAGGCACCTGCGGGTCATCGCTTGGACATCTGAACTCGCCTTGCGTGACGGGTAGACCGTGCGCACCTCGCCCTGGACGCCGAGCGGCGCGTCGACTTCATCGGTGGGCTCGATCGCGACCTTGGTCTCTACATGGGTGCGCTGCGCGCCGGCCGCGCCATCGTCGATGGAGTGCGTGCTGGACGATTCCGTCGAAGGCTCGTCCACCGCGTGCTCGCCGGTATGCACCGCGCGTGCGGCGACGATCTCGCGAATCGTCTTCTTCGGGTGTTTCTGCGGAACCTCGGCTTCGGTCGGCACGGTCATCCCGAGCGTCTGCGCCAGGGCTTCGGGCCACGCGAACTGCACACCATGTGCACGGAGCTTCTCGAGCATGCGCCTCGTCGACTGCGCCAGCTGATCGCGCTCGTCCCTCGGCAACTCACTCAAGTGGCGCACGGGCTGCGCGCCTTCGACGTCGGGGTACTTCGCGAGATTGCAGAACTCGAAGTATCGAACGCCGCGCGCGAGTCCGTAGTCGGCGAACTCCTCGAGCTTCGGCGCGCAGATGTCCGAGACGACGCACGAAAACGTGAGGACCGTCTCCTTCTCGTTGCGTGCGATCGCTTCCATGAGCCGCGTGAGATTCGAATCGAAGATCTCCCATTTCGCATTGCGACGGAGCGCTTCGAACAACTCGGGCACCGAGCTGTCGGTGCTGATCGTCACGCGTCGCAAGCGCGCGAGGGTCTCGATCTCGGTGTCCTTCAGCTTCTTGCTGAGGTTGGTGATGATCTCGAGATTCAGCCCGAGGTCGAGCCAGTGGCGGACATAGACGTCCCAGTCCTTGACGATCGTCGTCTCCCCGTGACCGTTGATCATCACGATTTCCGGCGCGCGATCGACGATGAGTTTGGTCAACGCCTCGAAGTGTTCGATCGGGAACTGGATCCCTTCGTAACCCGGTTGTGCGACGGCGCAGTAGGTGCACCGGAGGTTGCACTTGCTCGTCAGCTCGATCAGCAGGCGTTGTGTGCGCGACGAACGGAGGAGGGAGTCCGCGAGGGCAGTCATCTTGATAGTCTACAATCCATACCGGTCGGATCGCGCCAGGCTGCTCGTGCGGATGCCGGTCCCGAGTTCTTGAAGTCGCAGAGTCACCATGGGTCAAGACGATTCGCCGCGCGTGCCCCGGCGCGGATTCTTCCGTGCCGGGCTGCAGAAGATCGCCAAGGCGGCAGCCGATGCACTCGAAGAGTCGATGGATCGGGTACGGCACGAGTTCCAGGAACATCACCGGGACGCGCCCGTTCGGCCGATACCGCCGAGCCGATCCGGTCCGCCACCGCGCATGCATGGTTCGGATCGACTCGAGTATGCGACGCGGCCACCTGGGGCCGTGGAAGGTGCTCGTTTCTTCGATCTCTGCACGAAGTGCGGTGATTGCGTCGAAGCGTGCCCTGCATGGGCGATTCGGAGCGCCGATGCTCACGACGCGAATCCGGGCTTTCCGATCGTCGAGCCCAACATCTCGCCGTGCTCGTTGTGTTCGGACCCGGTCCCCTGCATTGCGGCCTGTGCAACCGGAGCGCTCGTCGCGACCCCGCGGACGGAGATCGACTTCGGACTCGCGGTCGTCGACTTCAAGACGTGCATCGTGCCTCTCGGGGAGCACTGTGACTATTGCGTGCTGTACTGCCCGCTCGAATCGGCCGCGATCCGAATGACGGGAGACGGGCCCGAGATCGTCGAAAGCGGTTGCACCGGTTGCGGTTCGTGCGTCCAGATGTGTCCGACGTCGGCGATCACGGTCGTGCCGCGCGTGCGGCCGCGCAGCGCGGCGCAATAGTCGATCGCACGGCGCGCACATCCTCGAACACCCACGAGGCCCTTCATGAGACACGCATCGCAGCGCACGCTGAAACGTGTTCGGCATTCGACCCTGTTGCTGATCCACGTTGCCGTGATCAGTGTGACGATCGTCACTGTGCTCTGGATCACGTTTCTGTGGTTCATGGCCGACGATCCCTACTACTTCTCCACGGACATCTCGAGCCTGCGTGAGTGGGCTCTCGCTCCTGTTCTCGGCACCCTCGGACTCGTCGACCTGTTGCTCTGCATCGCAGTCAGTACGTGCGTATGGAACGTCCTCGTGGCTGCCAATTCCCGTGTTCATGTTTGGCAACGTTGGGTCCAGACGGCAGCAAGTCTCTTTGTTGTCGGGGCTTTCGTGTACGGATCGGTGCTCTGGAAGTACGCAGCGAACCAGTACGACAACGACCGACTCATGACCGCAGGCGAACTCGAGCGAGCGTTCGACGTCCAACGCGCAGCGCTCGACACCCACGCCTCGAGAATCATGGAGCTCAGGCAACGGATGCTCGACGACAACAAGACGCCACGTAGCTACTTGGATGTCTACGTCCAGGACTGGGAAGCATTGTTCGCGTCCGGACAAGCGATTGGAAAGGTTGGACCTTTTCGTGGATGCCAGCTCGACGACTCGGGAACGCGTCTCTACTTCGTCACACTCCGCAACGGGATCGGTACCGATACGCGCGCAGAGGGTTATTGCTACAGCATGGACGATTTGTCGACCGGTTCTATCGATCCCGACCAACCTCCGCCGCGAGGAAGCGAGGTCTTTCTCGAGCTCAGCGAGCATTGGTACGCGTTCTTGCGAAACGGCGTCTTCGCTCACGAGCTCGAGGCCCCGCGGCGTTGACCCGGAATTGCTGCGGGGACGCGGCATGCACACATCGTGCACGCGACGTCCCCGTCGGGCGTTCGGTAGGACTGCCGGCGATCAGTCGCAGCGGCGTGAGCTGTGACGGCTCGAGCTGCGGCGGCAATCGTCGTCGCGGTCCTTCCGCGAGTCGCAGTCGCGATCACGGCGCGAGTCGCAGTGACGGTCGTCGTCACGGTCGCGGTCGCCGCAGCGCGGCTTGCAGGTGCGGGGCGTCGGGAGCTTGCAGTAGAGCTCGTTCGCCGCTTCGAACTTGGCGAGTGCAGTCTTGACGGTTTCGGGACCGCAGATCGCGCCGACCGCGTCGCGGTAGATGTGGATGACCTGGCGGAGCGTGTAGGCGTATTCGAGGTTGCTGTCGGCGGCGAGCAGCGCGGCTGCCGCGTGGCGGTTGAGGCGTTCGATGTCGCTGTCGCCGGTCAGGCAGATCGCGTCGAGGACGGTCGCGTTGCGGCGGAGCTTCGATCGGCAGGACGAGACGCCGAAGACGCGCATCCAGTTGGTGTAGGTCTTGATGTTGCAGGTCACGTCATCGCGACCACAGCCGTCCCACAGCGTGATGTGCTTCTTCCAGAGGTCGGGACCGCATTCCATGGACTTGGGGTTCGGCAGCGAGAGGCTGTGGAAGACCCAGGTCAGCGATGCCGGAAGGTTGCCGGTGTAGGGGCCGAGGCCGCTGTCCGCCGACACGACGCGGACGCTGAGCGACGTGACGCCAGCCGGGATCGTGACGGTGTGCATGTAGCTGTCCCATTCCGGGCCGTCGGTGTCGCCGAGCACGTCGTATTCACTCTCGGACGGCGCGAGCGAACCGTTGATCGAAACTTCGATCGTCGTCGGGCGAGCCGGTGCGACGCTGCCGAAGAAGTAGGCGAGCGAAGCCGTGCGCTCCGTCGAAGCTGCCGGGAACGTGTACGTCTGCGTCTCGGTCACGTCGAGCGGATTGGCGAAGTCGCGGAACGCGTTGTCGTTGCCGTCGCGGATCGAGATCGTTCCGGTGTTCTGTCCGTCGTCGATGATGACGGCGAGACCGAGCCCGTTGCTGATGCCTTTGAAGTTGAGGCCACGCACCTTGACGACGTTGTCGCCGTTCGTGATGAGGCCCATCGCCGTGACGTCCGCGCGGTAGGTCGAACTCCAGCGCGAGAAGAAGAAGTTGGTCGGCCCACCGATGCGGGACCCGGTGACGGGCAGACCGTTGAGCAACACGTCGTCGGTGATGCCCTGTTCATCGGCTGCGAGTGCTTGGCCTTCCCAGTAGGCGATGACCTGCTTGACCGTGACGCCGGTCGGGACGTTGAGGTTGATCGTGCCTTCGAACTTGTCCTTCATGCCGGTGCCGGCGACGAGAACTTCGGATCCGGCCGCGATCGTCAGTCCGGACGGCGGGCCGAGTGTTTCACTGCCATCGAAAGCGAAAGCGTTTTGAGCGACGAGAGCGCAGGCGACTGCGACGGCTTGGAGCGAACGTTGGGTGCGTGATGCCAAGGGGGTTTCCTCCTTCGGGGTCATGGGCGAAGGGGATCCTCGAGCTCCCTGCTCGGGCGACCGCGTGTTTCCCTCCCGCTGGTCGCGTCGGCTTCCCCTCCGTGCAAAAACCTACTCCACGCATTCGAGTGGGGCGGATTATTTGGCACCACCGGGTCGACGTCGTGCGGGACTTGCGTTGCCAGCGCGATTATGCACGCAAAGAAAAACTCGTCGATCGAATCGATCCGATGCAACCTCCGGTTCCACGCACCGAGGTGCTACGGAAACTCGATGGCGACTGGTACGCGTTCTACGGCAACGGTGTCCTCGCTCATGAGCTCGCCCTATGGCGCTGACGGACATCGTCAGTTCTTGATGTGCACGGTCACCGAGTTCGAAATCAACGACAGGTTGGTCGGTGCGGAGAAGTCGAGAACCAAGAACGAGTTGTAGAGCGTGGCTCCCTTGAGAGCAGGGAGTGGGGGCAGCGCGAGTTGTGCGGTCGCGTGACCCTGGGCATCGATCGTGCCGAAGTAGTTGACGAAGATCGTCGGTGCGACCGCGGTCGCGGACATCAGAGCGACGTCATCCCACGCCATGCGCATGAAGCGCGAATCGATTGGTTGCAATCCGGCAGTTGCGGATGTCAGCACGAGATAGAACTTGCCTTCCTCGCCTCGAGCATTGAGGGAAAACGTCGCGGTTTCTCCGAGTTCGATGTACGCAGGAACGCGCGATCCGTCGACGAGGAGCGCCGTGGTATCGCGTTCGAGCGGTTCGATCGGAACGAGCGTCCTGCCCACGATGGCCGGATGATCCGGTGCAAATGCCGGGGCACGGAAGAGCCAGTTGTTGGTCGGCACGTCCCCTTGAGACATCGCGACCGGCCGCTCGCGAACCGGATTGGTATAGGCCCAAACGACGCTTCCGCTCGGCGTGACTTCGAAGGCCTCGCCGATCCAGCCACCACAGATGCGCGTGTTCCCATTCGGCAATCGTTGTGCACCGGAAACGAACGCGGAATAGAAGTCGGTCGGCACGGGCGCCTTCCAGGACCACGTCGCCTCGGCCGGTCCCCAGGTCGGCCCGGTCATCACGTAATTGTTCGTGCCATCGCGACGCGGCAGCACGATCTCATCGACAGAAGACGCATTGCCGCCAGGACGTGAGATCCCGTTGTTGAACACGAGCACGTTGCCGGCGCCCGGAAGCCCGTCCGGAATCCAATGCGCGTCGTGTTGTTTGAAGAGCCGTTGATCGGCGAGCGAGCCGCGTTTGTATGCCTTCGGGTTGCCCCAGCGATACAGCAGGTTGCCGCCTCTCCCGCTGTTGCCGCCCGTTTCGCCAGCTGCCTCGATGGTCGTCGTCGAGTGATCGATGATCCAAATCTCGTCGAAGCTTCGTATCGAGACCATGATCTGATCGAGCGAAGCGTTGTAGTCGATCGCATTGGCGTGCATCCAATCCGCAAACGTGTCGATCACGTAGTTGACGTCGATACGGTCGGGGCGAGATGCCGTCGTCACCGCGTAGTGAGGCTTCGTCGGGTCGAAGTCTTGGACGATGTGATCCCAGGCGTGCCACTCCCATACGATCACGCCCGACGTAGGACCCGTTGGATGCACTTCGATGATCTTGTCGGGCCACACTTCGTCCTTGACGAAGCTGTTCGGATCACGGCCTGCCGCGATGGCATCGTTCTTACTGATCTTCTCCCATGCGAGCATCAGGATGTTGCCATTCGGTAGTCGCTCGAAGTCGTGGTGCAAGACGTAGTCGGCAGTCGAGTGTGTGTATTCCCACACCTTGTTCCCGTCGAAATCGAACTCTTCGACGATTCCGCCGTCGCCGCCCGTCTCGATGAACGCGAGGTTGAGCAAGCGACCTGCGCGCAGCAGGTGTCCGTTGTTCTCGAGGTACGAGACGACTCCGGGTGGATAGTTGCTGGACCACTCGTGAACGACGCGTCCTCTTGGGTCGAGCAAGAACGTCTTCGTTTGTGCCAGTGGTGACACGAGCGTGAAGAGATCCGTCGCGGAGGGACTGTGCTGGAGCAACCCGACCGTCGTGCGCGCGTGGGTGCCCGCGAACTCCACGACGAAGCCTGCGAGTTTGGTCGTTGCATGCACATCGTGCCAAGTCGCTGCACGACCAGCTGTGGCTCCGAAGCAAATCCTGTTGGCGCCGTTGTCATTGTCCGGCTGCCCGGTGCTCCACGCGCTGAACGTCATTGGTTCGTTCTCGGACCAGACCCATCCGCCGGCGGGTTCGCTCGTGATATCGCGCTGTACGCCACCGAGCCAAGGGCCAAGAGACGCCGTGGATGTCGTCGTCCAATACTGCGCCGTGTCGACGAGCGCGAAGATCGCGTTCGCTTCGTCCGCACTGTGGATCGACGCCAAGTAGCCGCCGAGCGCTGCCGCCTGCATGTGGGCTTCGTCCCACGTCACGCCGGCTGGCGTCGCGACCGCGCGGTACCAATGCGTCGTGCCATCCGGATGCGCGAAATAGGCATCTTGTGCCCAGGTGGTCGAGGCAATGGCGAGAGAACAGACGACCGCTCGAGCGGTCGAGCGCCCGAACGCGGGGACAAAGGAACGATTCAAGGGTGCGACTCCGTGGCTGGCAGTACTCGGGAGCGTCGTCACGACAGCCCGGAGATTGTAGTCCCCCGGGAGCGTGCGTGGATGCTCGTCTTCAGGCCAAGTCGGCGAGTTTCAGAAACCACGCCGTCCCGCGCCAAAGTGCCTCTTCATCGACGTCGAAGTTCGTCGCATGGTTGGGTGCGACGATTCCCTTCGCCTGGTTTCCGACGCCGAGAAACGCGAAGCACGCTGGAAGTCGTTCGGCATAACGCGCGAAGTCCTCGCCGCCCATCCAGGGTTCACTTCTGGCCACGAAACCGGCTTCGCCGAAGATCTCCATCACGGCTCGTTTTCCGCGCTCGGTCGCAGCTGCATCGTTGACGAGCACCGGGTAGCCGCGCACGTATCCGATCTCGGCGCGACACCCCGCCGCGCTGGCGGTGTGCGTCACGACTTCCCGAATCCATTCGGGGGCGCGCGCATGCAAGTCTGCGTCGAGGGTACGGACCGTGCCTTTCAGTTCGACTTCGTCGGGAATCACGTTGGTCGTGCCGGTACCTCCGCGAATCGTCGCGATCGACACGACGAGTGCGTCGAGTGGGCTCGTGCGTCGCGACACGATCGTCTGTAGGGCCATCACGATCTGACTCGCGGCGACGACTGGATCGTGGAGTAGATGCGGATACGCCGCGTGGCCTCCTTCGCCTCGTACGACGATTCTCAGTTCATCGGTCGCAGCCATGAACGGCCCTGCGCGCATCGAGAAGAGGCCGGACGGAATCGGTGGGATCACGTGCATGCCGTAGATCTCGTCGACACCTTCGAGACAGCCCTGTTCGATCAAGTCGATCGCGCCGCCCGGTGCTCGCTCTTCTGCATGTTGGAACACGAAGCGAACGTTTTGCGAGCGCGGTGCTTGATCAGTCGCGAGCAAACGTGCCGCCGCGAGCAGCATGGCCATGTGCGCATCGTGACCGCAGCAGTGCGCGGCACCCTCGTTCTGGCTCGTGAACTCCGCTTTGTTCGGCGTCTCGACTTCGTCCATCGCGAGCGCATCCATGTCCGCGCGGAACGCGACGCGCTTCGTTGCACCAGGCGTGTCGAGGTCCGCCCACATTCCGGTGCTGCCCTCCTGACGCACCGTCAAACCGAGTCCCTCGAGGTACTCTCGTATCGTTCGCGAGGTCGCGTGCTCGAAATACGAGAGTTCGGGGAAGCGATGGAAGTTCCGGCGCAGTCGCACGATCTCAGGGGTCATGGCGGCAGCGACATCGAGGAGTTCGCTCATCCAGCGGAGGATACCAGCGTGTGCCTGCGGCAGCGTTTCGCGTCTCGCGCGCTGCTCTCGCGTGCCGAAAACGACGACTTTGGCGTCGCCCGAGCCGTCGGTCCCGCGCATGCTTGCGCGTTCTGATTGCGCCCCGTCGTCTTGATTCCCCGAGGTCGTCCTTCGTGCATCGAATCCCATTGGACGTACGCGTGCTCTGCCTGACGTTCGTCACCGTGACAGCCAACCTGTCGGCGCAGTATCACGCGCCGAGCTACCGCGACCTCACGATCGTGAGGAACCGTCCGTGGGCGAAGCCGGAGTTCGTCGAGTTTCGTGCCGGAGCACTGGCAGGAGTGCCAGGAAGCAAGGACGAAGCGCGTTCGGCCGAAGACGTGCTCGGCGTGGACGGTCACGTCTACTGGCGCAAGCCACAGGCGTTCGGGCGTCAGGGCCACCTCGATTTGTACGCGGGCCGTGACGGTGCCTACGTCGGTTTGACCGAAGGCGATCCTGCTCGGCAAGCCGGCTATTCGCGCCTCGAGCTCTTCGGTCGTCAATGGGGCCAGTTCGTTCGCGAGGGCTTCTACGACTCCGACGACTTCATTCCGGTCGGCCAATATCGAATGCGCGACTGGCGAGCGCGCTTGTCGTTCGCGACGCAATTCGCCGAGTCCTTGCGTGGCGAGTTGAGTGGCTTCTACGGCAAGAACACGTTCAGTCGCTACAGGCGTACTGCCAGTGCCTACACGATTCCCGACAACTACTCGGTCTACGGTGTGTCGGCGATCCTCGAAGACAACAAGCTTCAGATCGATCCGAGTTCGTCGTTGCCGAGTCAGGGTTACCTCCTGTCGGCGTGGATCGAGCGCGAGTGGAACGACAGTGATTCGGTCTTCGGCATTACCGGCCGTGAGAGCGAACTCCCGTCCGCCGTCGTTCGTGGTGGCGGGCATCTCGAGTGGTACTTCCCCTACACCAACACCGGAACTTGGCTCCTCGAAGCCGATGTCGGCATCGGCCCCAAGGACGACCGTGTCTGGATCTATGACGCATCGAAACCGGTCGGGCAGATTTGGGTCGACGGTCGTGTGTCGTATCGAATCTTGCTCGGCGACACGTTGTCCGTGATCCCCGGCGGTCGAGTCCAATGGGTGCAGATTGCCGACGAGTTCAATACGGCGCGCGAAAAGCAGCTGTTCTTCGGTGCTCAGGTCGCTTTGCGCGCCGATTTCTCCGAGAACCTCGCGGTGGCACTCGAGTATTCGTACCTGAACAACGAGAGTCGTGAGCCCGTGCTCTTCCACGACGACTCTCTCGGCGTGCACCGGCTCTTTCTCGGCGTCGAGTTCCGTCCCTGAGACGCGCCCGTCGAGAAAGTCCAGTCCGTCGAGACGCGAGCGCTACTTCGAGCGCTCGACACCGTCGGCGTGGGGGTACGTGATCGTCTGATGGCCACGAATCTGGCCCTCGACGTACTTCTCCGCATAGTGCGGAAGCCGCAGTCCGCCGACGCCGCGATAATCACCGAGGATCCACGTCACTCGTTGCGGCACGGAGTTGGGACGCCATGCCCAGGTGTCCATCCGTCTCGGCAAGCCGTTTTCTTCGTCGACGCCGATGCGCAGTTCCTTGGTCGTCGGGAGCTGGAGGACGTAGACGAGTAGCGAACGTCCGCTCTCTTCGAGGCGGCCTTCGAGTTCGAGCGTGTGTGCCTTCTGTGCCCAAAGGGCGAACAGCGCGCCGGGGTTGGTCAGCGACTCCAGTTCGAAGTACGCACGCTCGGCGTTGGAGAGCACACGCCGGTTGCGATTGAACGTCTCGACCGTCTCACCTGGCTTGCGCTCGGTAACGACCGTCGATCCGAGGATCTTGCGGGTACGTGTTCTCGGCCCGGCCGGCAGCGCGATCGTCCACTGCTCTTCGATCGGGATCGAGGCTTGGTACTCGCATGTCGCGTTCCATTGCATCGTCGAGAGTTCCTGGAGACTGCGTCGCCCGCCGAGTACGGCGGCGGCGCGCTCGAGGCCAGCCTTGGCGATCGCCTGGAGTTCGGCGCGTTCGCCGAGGATCGGTCGGATGCGGCTTTCTTCGAGGACGGTCGCGATCGTGACTTTCGGTACCGGCAGATCGGCAGCGTCGCGCGGTCGTGCGGACAGTGGGCCACGAACGAGGAAGACAGGCACGAAACGCTCCGTCGCGATCCGCGAGATCGTGCGATCACGCATCGACTCGAGTTCGTCCTGGATTCGTTTGTCGACGTCGGTGACGTTTGCGTAGATTTTCGCGCGTGCAAACGCGCGGGCGCGCTCTTCGCTGTCCACGACGACTTCGTCCCACAAGAACCACGCCCGCTGCTTGGCGCGGTTGAACTCCGCGATGCCGTGATCGCTGACCCCGAGGTCGGCGAACGCGGCTCGCAGGGTGTCGAGGAGCTGGGTCGTGCGCTCGCTGTCGACTTCGAGGCGCACCGTGCGGATCCGATGCCGTCCGGTGTCGAGATCTTCGGTGATCGGCATCACCTCGCGAAAGCCGCGTTCGTCGAGTCGCTTGCGGAGCAAGCCCGCGACCCCGTCCCGGTCGAAGAGCTGCCAAACGAATTGCGCGGCGATGCTGCCGAGCGGTGCGGGTGTCGGCGAGAGGAGCACGGCCGTGACTTCGGTCGTCTTGCCATCCCGCTCGACGAAGCCGAGCGGGCGAACTTCTTCTGGAAGCGCCAGGTCGCCGAGCTTCTGACCCTTGAGCCATGGCGCGAAGATCGTCGGAATCTTGGCGAGCACCTCGGGTCCGGGAAGAGCGGCTGGCGTCTGTAGGACCACGTACGATTCGTTCGGCCGGTAGTGGATGCCGACGAAGAGCCGCACCTCCGTGCTGCCGTAGCTCTTGATGGCTTCTTGCTCGAGGGCGACGTTTGGGCCGGGTTCACCGAGCAAGCGCTCGATCGCGCGTTCGCGCCGCAACTCGGCGAAGTTCGTGGTGTACCGACTCAGGACCTGTGCCCGAGCCAGGTCGATCTCGTCTTGGCTCGGAGCGTCCTGGTTGACGAGGCCGAAGAGCAGACGCGCCAACTTCTCGGTGTCTTGGGGCTGACAACTCGCCTCGAAGCAGACCCATTCGCCTTCGAAGCGCAGATCGATGCGCGCGCCGAGTCGGTGGAGTTCTTCGGCGAGCGTCGATCCGGGTTCGAGTCCGCGCGCGGCGACGAGAAGGGAGCGTGCAGAGAGTTCTGCGAGTCCTGGTTTGCTGTCCCGGTCCCGGCCGATCCCTGCTCGGACCCACAGCGTCACGCGTGCCAGTTCGAAGGGATTGCCCTGGATCAGCAGGTAGTTGAGGCCATTGTCCCCGACGGACGTCACCGCAGCCGGCCACCGCGGGCGTTCGCGAGCGAGTTGGGGTTGTACGGGCGCCTCTTCCGCAATCGGGGCCGGCTGGAGCTTCGGCGCCGTTTCGCAAGCCGCGAGCGCGGCGGACACGACCGCGAGCAACGACGCCAAGTGGCGCAATTTCCGATTGCAACCCGTCATCTGTTGGCCTCCTCGTCGTCGGCGGGCGGCCTCGTGGTCACCGTCGTCCGCTTGGATTCGGAGAAGACGAGCTTGCCGAGCGCGAAGGCTGCCTCCAGCGTGCGTTCGGTGGGGGGCAAGCTCCGGGTGGCGCTCCGTCCGACCGCGCGTGCGAGCACGGATGCCATGTCCCGTGGGTTCTCGAAAACGCGCCGCACGTCGGTCAGCACCGTCGCCGCTTCGAGTTGCAGTTCTTTTGCCGGCGCGCCTTCGCGCTCGAGCGTTTCGAACGTGTTGCGAGCAGCGATCTCGAGTTTGCCGAAGTCGAAGTACGAATTGGCGAGGAGCTCGACGACGAAGGGGGCCGGGGCACCGCCGCCCGGGAAGCGCGGCAGCACTCGGACGCTCTTGGCGACGTTGCGCTCACGGACGAACTCTCGCTCCAATCGCCTCTGCAGCCACTCCGCGAGGACTTCGAGAGCGTCGTAGCGGGCATCGTCGGGTGGGCGCCAACCCCAAAGGAGGCGAGGCTCGCTCGAGATCAAGACCTTGGTCCGCGGCCCTTCCTGTGGCGGCTCGAGAACGTCGTTCTGAATCATCGACGTCGGAGCCGTGGACGACACGAAGATCTTGCCGAGTTGATCCTTCACACGCGTGGGATCGAACTCACCGACGATCACCGTGGTCGTTCCACTCGGGTCGTGGTGCCGGCGGTAGAACTCGAGTGCCTCCGTGCGAGCGATCGGCGGCGCCTTCGGCGGCGGCGGGATCAAGACGCGTCGCAGCGGGTCGACCTCGAGGGCGGTCAAGGCGAGCGCGCGTCGGTGACTCGCGCCGGGCTCTTCGGACTCCCGCCTGAGGCGGGCGCGCACCTCGTCGAGAATCTCGTGGTATCCGCGCAGGACCGCATCCTTGCGTCGGCTCGCCAACAGGACGGCGAACTCGTCGACGCGGTCGGTGGGGCAGCTGCTCTCCAGCAGATAGCCGTCGACTCCCGGCGTGAGTCGGAGCGCTGAAGCCGGAATCGAAGTGAGCAGGCGTTGGTAGGCAAACCGATCCGACAAGTTGGCGCAACGAGCCTTCGTATCGGCGAATTCGGCCCGTAGAGCGGCGAGTTCACCGTCGGCGCGACCCTGGATTTCTGCCGTGCGGAGGGCGCGGCGCACGGTGTCGAGCTGTTGGAGGAGTTCGGCCTCGGCCTCGGGAGAACTCGTGCCGTGGGTCGTCGTCCCAGCGAGGGATGCGATCGCGCAGGCTTCCGCGAGTCCGGCTTGGGTCTCGCTCTCGTGTTTGCGACCCATGCGGATCCATTCGGCCCAGTAGACGATGCCCCGCGCGGGCCGGGGCATCAGCACGAAGACCGATCCGTCCGAGGTCACGAACCGCTCGACCGGCAGCTGCGCGGCCTGTGCCGGAATGGTGGCGATCGCACTGGTCCCGGCGACCAAGGCGGCGATGGCGTAGACGAACGGTGTAGCCATGAGGAGTCGAGGATATGCGCTTCTCATCGGCGAAGACAGCAGTGCTCCAGTGGCCAAATAGTCGGCACCTTGCAGAAGTTCGAATCCCTGCGAGACCCTATCAACAGGAGTCCGAAGCCGGGCATGATGGTCGCCCAAATGCTCGAAGGTCTTCCAGTTTGCAGTGGTGTGGCAATCGGTCCCGTCCGCTTCCGCGGATTCGAGCTCGACCGCCCTCTCCCCGTGCGCCTGCCGGCGACGCGGGTCGACAGCGAGATCGAGCGGTTTCGTGCCGCGATTGGTCGAGCCGTGGACCAGGTCGGTCGGGTCAAGGACGAGCTCGCCTCGGGGCTCGGCGCGGACGAGAATCGCATACTCGACGTGCATTCGTCCTATCTCGAAGACCCGACGTTCTTGCAGGACGTCGAAAATCGCATTCGCAGTGACCAGCTCGCACTCGAGGACGCCCTCGCGCGAGCGGTGAGGGACTTCGACCGGATCTTCGAGCTCGTCGAGAGCGAGCACATGAAAGAACGTGCGCTCGACCTCCGCGACGTCGCACTCCGCGTGATCCGGAATCTGCAGGAAGAAGCGCGCAGCCCCGGCGCGTTCGAAGGGAGCACGGGCATCGATGCCGACACGCCGTTCGTGATCGCGGCCCACAAGCTATCGCTGACCGACCTCTTCGATCTCGAACACGGGCGCGTCCTCGGCATCATCGCGGAGCAAGGTGGACCGTCGTCGCACGCGGGCATTCTCGCGCGTTCCCTCGGAATCCCGGCGATCACGGGTGTCGCCAACCTTCGGGATCACTTCCGCGACGGGGACTTCGTGATCGTCGACGCGGGGACCGGTGTCGTACACGTCGATCCGGACGAACGGTTACGGCGGGAATACGAAGTGCACCTCACGGCACCGAAGACGCGCGCGCCGCTCGAAGACGTCGGTCCTGCCGCGCTCGCTGACGGTGAAGGGATCATCGTCCTCGGTGCGTGTGGCAACCTCGGTGAGGTCGCGCAGGCGCGCGACGCGGGTTTCGAAGGCGTCGGGGTCTATCGCACGGAGTTGCTGTATCTGCTCGAGCGGAAGATGCCCGGCGAAGAACTCCTGCTCCATCATTACGAGCAGGTGCACGAGCGCATCGGTCGGGACGTTCGAGTGGTGTTCCGCTTGCTCGATCTCACGCGCGTGCAGCGCCATGTGGGCGACGACGAGCCCAACCCTGCGCTCGGCCTGCGCGGGGTTCGCGGCTTGTTCTCCGAACCGGAAATGCTGCGCGCGCAACTGCGTGCTCTGCTGCGCGCGAGCCCGGAGGCGACGATCGAGATCGCCGTGCCGTTCGTGAGCACGATCCAAGACGTCCGGCGGATCCATGAGGCCGTGCGCAGCGAGCGCGCGGCGCTGGTCAAGGAGGGATTCGCGTGCGCTAGCGACGTGCGCGTCGGCGCGATCATCGAGGTTCCGGCCGTCGCGTTCCACATCGCGAGCGTCGCGTCCGAAGCGGACTTCCTCGTCGTCGCGTTGGACTCCTTGCAGCAATACCTGCTCGCGGCGGACCGCGACAATCTCGGTGTCGAGGATTACTACCAGGGTTTCCATCCGGCGCTGTTCCGGTTGTTGGCGCAGCTCGTCGCGGATGCGAAGCGACTCGGTACGGAGATCATGCTCTTCGGTGAATCTGCCGTGAACGCGCTGCGGCTCCCGTTCTTGCTCGGCGTCGGGTATCGCCAATTCTCGATTTCGCCCGTGCGCGCGACGGGCCTTCGTCGCGCCCTCGAGAAGTGGAGCGTCGCGGAGACCGAAGAGCTCGCTCGTCGTGTCTTGGCTTGTCAAACGTCGCTCGACGTGCAACGGTGTCTGCTCGAAGCCGAGCGATGATCGAAATCAAGAACCTCGAAAAGACGTACATGCGCGCCGGCGAACGCGTCGTTGCGTGTCGCGTCGATGCACTCGAAGTCGCGGCTGGCGAACAGATCGCGATCGTCGGTCCGTCCGGTTGCGGCAAGACCACGCTGCTGCACATCGTGTCGGGCCTGTTGATTCCGGATCACGGCTCGGTGCGGGTCGATGGCCAGGACCTGTTCGCATTGTCGGAGCGAGCACGCGATCGATTCCGCGCGGCGCGCTTCGGATACGTGCATCAGACCTTCGACCTGCTTTCGGGATTTACGGCCCTCGAGAACGTCGAGCTCGCCCAGTACTTCGCCGCAGGAAAGACCGATCGTGCACGCGCGCGAGAGTTTCTCGCGCACGTCGGGCTCGAGGAGCGCATGCACCACCGGCCGCGCGAATTGTCGATCGGGCAGCAGCAACGCGTCGCGATCGCGCGTGCGCTGATCAACTCGCCTCGACTGCTACTCGCCGATGAGCCCACGGGGAGTCAGGATCCGGATAGCGCGAAGCGCAGTCTTGCATTGCTTCGTGATCTCGCGACCGAGGTCGGCGCAACGATGTTGCTCGTCACGCACGACCCGGCGAGCGCGGATGCCATGGAGCGCAAGGTCGACCTCAGGGCCCTTTCGGGAGCCGCGCGATGAAGCTGTTCGCTATGGCGTGGCGCAATCTGCGTCAGCGAGCGCTCTCGAGCACGTTGACGATCCTGGGAGTCTTGCTCGGGACGGCGCTCGTGACGTTCTTGTGGCTCGTCGCATCCGAGGCGGAACGCAAGTACGTGCAGTCGACGTCGGGCTTCGACGTCGTCGTCGGACCCAACGGGACGTCCTCCCTCGATCTCGTGCTCAACGCGGTCTACCTCGCCAAACCGGCGCAAGGTGTGATCGAGTTCCGCACGTACCGCGAACTGCATCAGGACGACGCGAAGGATCGGAAGACGTGGGGGCGCTACGTGCGCTACGCGATTCCGTTCGCCTACGGCGATTCGTTCCACGGCTTTCCGGTCTGTGCGACGACCGACGAGTTCTTCCTCAAGTGGGGGAACGCACCGGAGTCCGTAAAAGAAGATCGTCCGCCGGACTTGCGCTTCGCTGCCGGTGGACCGTTCGCGTTCTCGCACGAGGACTATCTCGGCGAAGCCGAGGTGCAAGCCGCGAGGCACCGGGCCGGAGACACGAGCGAGCAGGAGGTGCCGCCCGCGTGGCGCAAGGTCGTGCTCGGCGCGCTCGCGGCGCGTCAGCTCGGTCTCGGTGTCGGTGACTCGATCGCGCCGGCGCACGGCACGGGGAGTTCGCTGCACTTCCACGAAGAAGCGCGGTCAGAAGTCGTCGGAGTGCTCGAAGAACTCGGTAGTCCGCTCGATCGCGGCATCTTCGTGCCGGTCGGTTTGCACTATCGCTTGTCGGATCACGCGGCGATCGGCAAGGCGAGCGTCGACGTCACGGCCGACGACGTCGAACTCTCCGCAGTCGTCGTCTCGTGTCGTCCCGGGATCGGGTTCATGCAACTGCGCAAGGCGTTCATGACGCGGACCGATGCGATCGCTGCCGTGCCGCGCATCGCGGTGCAGGAGCTGTTCCAAGTCGTCGGCAACATCGCCGAAGCGCTCGGCGCGATCGCGTGGATCGTCCTCGTCGTCGCGTCACTCGGCGTCTTCCTCGCGCTCTACAACACGATGGTCGAACGCGAACGCGACATCGCGATCCTGCGCTCGATCGGCGCGCGGCGCTTCCAGATCTTCACGATCACGCTCGCCGAAGCCGCGTGGATCGGCTTCGTCGGTGCCGCACTCGGCGTTCTCGCCGCGCACGCCTGCGTCTACCTCTTCGCCGATGGCCTCGCGGTCTCGACCGGAGTCCCGATCCGCGCGAGCGCGTTCGCGATGCGCGAAGTCTGGCTCGTCCTCGGCGTCACCGCGCTCGCGAGCATCGCGGGCTTGATCCCCGCGTGGCGCGCGTCATCGACGGACGTGGCGCGGCTGTTGTCGGCGAACTGAGGGGCGCAACGTGAAGCCGTGACGAACCCTCGGCCACGGATTCGCAAGGGCACGAAGGTGTTGCTGCAGCTCCCACTACGAGACCGCGGGTTCGAGACCTCGGTCGAGGAGCACGACACTGCCGCGATGGCCGTGTTCGCGTCCGCGTGATCGACAACCTCACGGTATCCTGACGGGCGTATCCCGACGTCACGTATCGATCGCACGGCAGGCCCCCGATGGAGACACAGAGAACCGCGAGCGAGCGAGGCGAGACGTCTGCGCCGGTTCTCGAGAATTACCGTGTGCACCACGTGGCCGGCGAAGGAGCGTTCGGTGCCGTCTACGTCGCCGAGCAGCTCGAGCCGGTCCGGCGGACGGTTGCCGTCAAGGTGCTCAAGGCGGGCATGGATTCGCGGGCAGTTCTCGCGCGGTTCGAAGTCGAGCGGCACGTGCTCGCGATGATGCAGCATCCGAACATCGCGCAGATCTTCGATGCAGGGACGACCGCGCTCGGGCGACCGTACTTCGTCATGGAGCGCATCGAAGGTGTGCCGCTCACGGAGTACTGCGATGCGCGCAGACTCTCCAACCGCGAACGCTTGCGGATCTTCGTCCAGGTCTGCAGCGCCGTGAATCACGCCCACGGAAAGGGCATCCTGCATCGCGATCTCAAACCGCAGAACATCCTCGTCACCGAGGTCGATGGCGAAGCGGTGCCCAAGATCATCGACTTCGGGATCGCCAAGTCGATCCAGGGCGATGCGCCGGCATTCGCGGTGCACACCGTCGCTGGACACGTGCTCGGGACGCCTGGCTACATGAGTCCGGAGCAGGCGTGCTCCAACGAGGATGCGATCGACGCTCGGTCGGACATTTACTCGCTCGGCGTCGTGCTCTACGAACTCCTGACCGGCAGTCTTCCGTTCGATCTCGAGGAAGTCCGGAAGCTCGGTTGCGTGGAGGGTCTCGAGTGGCTCCAAGAACGTGACCCGCCGCGTATGACGACGCGCGTGACGACGAGCGATACGGAGCACGTGTGCGCGATGCGCAGTCAGACTCCTCCCGTCTTGCTTCGCGAGTTGAGTGGAGACCTCGAGTGGATCGTTCGGCGCGCGATGGAGCGAGACGTCACGCGGCGCTACGAGACGGCCAACGGTTTCGCGATGGATGTCGAGCGGTTCTTGAACAACGAGCCCGTCGTCGCTCGTCCTCCTTCGGCTTCGTACCTCACACGCAAGTTCCTGTGGCGCAATCGGATTGCGGTGGCTGCCATCGCAACGGTCGCGTTGGCACTCCTCGCGGGGCTCGCAGTTGCGTTGTCACAATGGTCGGTCGCGGTCGACAAGGAAGCGCTGGCTGTCGAAGCCTTGACGAACGAACGCACGGCACTCGCGTTGGAACAGGCTGCCGTTGCAGAGTACGCCCGCATGCGCGACATTCCACTGGCCGAGGACCTCGTACACGAGGCTGACATCGATCTTTGGCCGGCGAACTCGGACAAGGTCGAAGCCATGGATCTCTGGCTCGAGCGCGCGCGGGATCTCGAGGCTCGGGCGGCCGGACATCGTGCTGCACTCGCCGACTACCGTAATCACGCACGTGAACTAGAGCCGGATGAAGAGCGGTTCTTGATCGGGGTCGTCGCGAAGCTCGTGGATCGTCTCGACCGGCTGACGGGCAGCGACGGACTCATCGAAGAGGTCGCAGAGCGTCGCGGGCGAGCGGCGACATTCGACACGCGTTGGTCGCATTTGACCGAGGACGCGTGGGTCAGCGCGCGGCGTCGCGTCGCCTCGAACGAAAAGTATCGCGAACTGTCGGTGCTGCATCCGCAGCGCGGCCTCGTGCCGCTCGGTCCCGATCCCGACTCCGGGCTGGAGGAATTCGCACTCTTGGACTCCGGGCTGATCCCGACGAGAAACGAGACCGGACGACTCACTCTCACGGACGAGTTCGCCCTCGTGTTCGTGTTGTTGCCCCCAGCGCGCTTTTGGATGGGAGCGCAGTCGACGGACCCATCGGGTCCCAACTACGATGCCACGGCCAAGGACCTCGAGGGGCCGCCGCACGAGGTGACGCTCGATGCCTTCTTCATCTCCAAGTACGAGATGACGCAAGGTCAATGGTTGCGCGTCATGCGCACGAATCCGAGCTCCTATCACGTCGGGCGCGACGTCAACGGGCGCATCGTGACCGCTCGGCATCCGGTCGAGAGCGTCGACTGGTACGCTTGCGAGCGTGCGATGCATCGCATCGGATGCCTGTTGCCAACCGAAGCCCAGTGGGAATACGCGGCGCGCGCGGGCACGGCGACTCCCTGGTGGACCGGGTCCGCAGTCACGTCGATCGTGGGAGCAAGCAACGTCGCCGACGGCGAGACTGTCGCCAAGCTCTTTCGTCGCCAGCGCTTCGAGCCTGGGATCTCCGATGGTCATCTCATCCATGCGCCTTGCGGCAGCTTTCGAGCGAACCCGTTCGGTCTGCACGACACGATCGGCAACGTCTGGGAGTGGTGCCGCGACCGCAATGGCTCCTACGACTACCGAGCGGCACCGGTCGACGGTGAGAGGTCGTCGGAGCACGAGTTGTGGCGCGCGTATCGCGGCGGGAGCTTCACCTTCGCAGCCGACGTCGCTCGATCGTCCGCACGTACCGGATACCGGCCAGTCAAGGCCGGGCTCGGGTTGGGCCTACGACCAGCGCGACGCGTACGGAGTGATTCGCGATGAGCGACCTGCTGCGCGCCAAGGAACTCTTTGCGGCAGTCGTCGAGTTGCCCCGCGACAAACGGGCTGCGTTTCTCGCCACGCATTGTGAGGACGACGAGAATCTCAGACGTCTCGTGGTGCGACTTCTGGATGCCGACGACGATGCAGAGAGTCTCGCGAGTCCTCTGGCTCCGTTTCTCGAAGACGCCGATCAGCACACGACGGCGTTGTCTTCACATCCGATGCCAACTGTGGGGGATCGCATCGGTCCGTACGAGTTACGCGAGAAGATCGGTGAGGGTGGATTCGGCATCGTCTTCGCTGCTTGGCAAGTGCAACCGATCGCGCGACGTGTCGCGCTCAAGATCATCAAGCCAGGGATGGATTCGAACGAGGTACTGTCGCGGTTCGAGCGCGAACGCCGGATCCTTGCTCATATGGACCATCCGTCCATCGCGCGCATCTTCGACGCCGGAATGACGGACGACGAGCGGCCGTGGTTCGCGATGGAGTTCGTCGACGGTGTTCCGATCACGAAGTATTGCGATCGAGCGCGATGTTCGATTCGGCGACGGATCGAGCTTTTCGTCGACGTTTGCAGGGCCGTGCAGCATGCACATACGAAGGGGATCATTCATCGCGACCTCAAGCCCGCGAACATACTCGTCGCCGAAGTCGACGAACGCCCACTGCCGAAGGTGATCGACTTCGGCATCGCCAAAGCGGTGCAGCAAGAGCAGCTCGCGCGAACGGTCTTCACAGAGGTCGGATCCATCGTTGGCACGCCCGACTACATGAGCCCGGAGCAGGCGGACCTGCGCGTTCGCGAGATCGATACGAGGACCGATGTCTACGCACTTGGTGTCGTGCTCTACGAGCTGCTTTGCGGTGCGTTGCCCTTCGACGGCAAGGTGCTGCGAGACAAGGGATATGCCGATTTCGTGCGCGTGCTCCGGGACCAAGATGCGCCGACCCTCGTGGCGCGCGTCGCCGAGGATGCTTCGGACAAAGCGTTCCTACGCAGCACGACCCCGAACGCGCTCATGCAAGGCTTGCGCCGAGAGCTCGATTGGATCGTCCAGCGAGCGATGGAGAAGGATCCCGAGAGGCGCTACGCGACGGTGAACGCGTTGGCGATGGATCTCGGGCGCTACCTGCAGGGAGAACCGGTCGTCGCCGCGCCGCGATCGATCCGCTACCGCGCATCGAAGTTCTTGCATCGACATCGCGTGAGTTCGACCGTCACGGCACTCGTGTTCCTCGCACTCGTGATCGGGATCGGGTTCGCGATGCATTTGCGGTCGGTAGCTCGCTTCAACGAGGAGCAGGCAAGCGCTGCGTTGCGCGCGACGGCCAAGTCGCTCGATGCACAACAGGCGGCGTTGCGCGGCTACCGGCAAATGCGCGACGTTCCGCTCGCCGCGGCCCTCATACGCGAAGCCGACGAGGAGCTCTGGCCAGCGCATCCGAACTCGGTCGGACGCATGGATGCTTGGCTCACGCGCGCCAGGGCACTCGTGTCGCGTGCACAGGTGCACCGCGAGCGACTCGAGTCGCTGCGTGCAGCAGCGGGTGAAGCGACCAACTACGAAGCGCGTTATTTGTTCGAGCTCTTGACAGGCCTGACCAAGAACATCGAGCAACTCGAAGGTGGATCCGCTTCGGGTGAGGAGGGTTGGATCGCGGTCCTCGAGGCGCGACGCGGCCAGGCGGCGACGCTCGCAGAACGCAGCATCGGTGAGGCTCGAGCCCTCTGGGACGCGGTTCGTTCGCGGATGGTCGCGACGACGCGATACGCGGACGTGGCTCCCATTCCGGACCAACTCGGCTTGCTGCCTCTCGGACCGGATCCGCACTCACACCTCGAGGAGTTCGCGCTCCTGGATACGGGTCGCGTGCCGCGGCGCAACGAAGGACACGAACTCGTGTTCGAGCCCGACCGCTGCATGGTCTTCGTTCTGTTGCCGACCGGATCGTATTGGATGGGCGCCCAGGCGAGCGACGAAGCCGCGCCCAACTTCGATGAGCGGGCGTATCCCGAGGAAGCTCCCGTCCATCGAGAGCGAGTCGACGCGTTCTTCTGCTCCAAGTTCGAAGTCACGCAGGGGCAATGGCAGCGTATCGAGCGTTCGCACCCGAGTCTGCTGCGAGCTGGGACGGACCAGAATGGAAGAATCGTGACACTCGATCACCCGGTCGAGAACGTGAGTCGGATCGACTGTGAACGTGTCTTGAAGAAGATCGGTTGTTCGCTGCCGACGGAGGCTCAATGGGAGTATGCCGCTCGTTCAGGCGCGCAGACTCCGTGGTGGACGGGACCCGAGGTCGACTCACTCCTGGGTGCGGCCAACATCGCCGACGCGACGTACGCGCAGGTGACCCCGGGGACCGAAGACCGCGAGCTCACCCTGACCGATGGGTTCGTCGGACACGCTCCGTGTGGCACCTTTCGCGGGAACGCGTTCGGCCTCCATGACGTCATCGGAAACGTCTGGGAGTGGTGCCGCAATCCGTTCGCCCCGTACGAGGAAATCGACGAAGTTGCACAGCCGGGCAGCACGCACGAACCGCGGCGCTACGGAGTCTATCGTGGCGGGAGCATGGGTAGCGACGCCACGTTCGCGCGTTCGGCGCGTCGCTACTGGGCCGTGCCGCAGATTCGTAATCGGGCACTCGGATGCCGAGCCATCCGCGAGGTCGTTCGTTGATCCGGCTGGGTCTCGTGTGCGGAAACCTTCCCGGGTCGTGGAGAGAGGTTTTTTCATTTCGGACCAAGGCGAAGGGGCAAGAACGACGCCCTGCGTGAGGACCAGGGCCATGCACTGCGTTGCAGCGGCTCACACCATCAGCAGGAGATCGTTCGAACCGTGTTTCCCATTCCGAAATCCCGCCCATTCACCCATCGGCTCGCCTGGATGGGCCTCGGCGCGTGCTTCGCTATCGCGCAACCATCGAACTCACAGCTCGGGCGTGTCCCGCTCCCGGACCTATTGCGTCCGATGAGCGCGACCGTCACCGCCCCCGATTCGATCACGTTGCGTTCGCGTGTCGTCCAAGTCGACGTCCAGCTGCTGCGTAGCGCGATGCCGGGACACTCGATTCGGATCGCGATGTTCGAGGATGCGGTGTTCGAGGCGGTGCTCGACCATATCGAAGTCGAGCCCTACCTCGCCAACACGTTCCACTGGTACGGCTCGCTGAAAGGTCGGGCTCGATCCCAGTTCATCCTGACGGTCCATGCCGGTGTCGTCACGGGTTGGATCTACCCCGACGATGCCAAGTACCAGGCTCTGTCGATCGAGCCGGTGCTCGGGCAATACGTCGTCCGCGAAGCTGCGTGGGGTGCAAACCAATGTGACGGAACCCGAGGGCAGCCTGTGCAGCCCTTGCACGACCATGACCACGGTGCGGGCGTCGTGCCTTCCTCGAGTGCCTGCAATGACGATCCGGACGTGATCGATGTCTTGCTGGTCTTTGATTCCAATGCCAATACCAATCGCACGGGATCGGGCGCAAAATCGATGCTCGCCAATGCGATTGCTCAAGCGAATGCCGTTCTGAAGAACAGCAAGAACAACTCTCTCAAGTTCGTGGCGAAAGACATTCGAGCCCTTTCTTACACTTCGATATCGAATGATCTTGCGCTCAAGGAACTCACGGACCCCGCGGACGGCAAGGCAGACGAGGTCCATGCTTGGAGGAAGACTCTCGGCGCCGACCTGGTAGCCCTGGGGCGAGACGCGGGACCTTTCCTCGGTGCAACCGGTGGCGTTGCTTGGTGTGGAGGTACCGAGGGGAACACCCAGAGCGGTTTCAGTGTGACGGGCATGAGTTCTCTCAGTTCGATGACGCTCGCTCACGAGATGGGTCACAACCTCGGTTGTGCACACGATCCGGCGAACGCCGATTGCAAACCGACGAGTTATGGTCGCGGGCACAACTGGAAGTACGACGAAACTGGCTTCCCGCTCTACATCCGTTACTACGACTACACGGTGATGAGCTACTCATCGGGCTGGGGTAGCTGCGACTTCCCATGGACGTGCAGCCGAAAGCAATACCCGGCGTACTCGACCCCCGGGACGGGTTATTCGTACGGTGGCAATACGTACTATTTCGGTACCTCGACGCGAGACAATCTGCGAGTCATTCTCGCGCGCAAGCAAAACGTCGCGAACTACAGCAGGTATCTCAACGGAGAATACGACGATCCGCAGATCACGACCCAGCCGTCGTCGACGACTCTCAACCTCGGCTTCAATTACCCTCGTGCACTGATGGCGGTGCGCGCGTCGAATGCTTCGGCGTATCAGTGGCGACGCAACAGCGTCAACATCGCCGGAGCGACGAGCCAGGACTTGATCGTCGCGATCGGAGATGTGACGGCGGCCTTGGCAGGTACCTACGACTGCGTGGTCACGAATACATGCACGCAGAAGTCGGTCACGAGTGCAAGCGCCACGGTTACCGTCACGGCGGAGCGACTCACGAAATGGGAACCTTCGTCAGCCTCGCTCACGGGGTTCGGACAGTCCGTCGTCGGCGTCCCTGACATCGATGCCGACGGCTATGGGGACTACTGCGTGGCGTCGCCCGCAGCGAGTTCGCTGACGCTACTGGGCAGTGGTGCCGTCTCCGTCTACTCGGGGAAGGATCGCAAGCTCTTGTTCACCACGTTCGGCGCTGCGGGTGCCAAGCTCGGAAGCTCGTTCGCGAGTGCGGACTTCGATCAGGACGGCTACTCGGACCTGATGATCGGCGCGGCCGGAATCCACAATGGCTACAACAGCTCCATCTACCTCTTGTCCGGCAGGACGAGAGCGCTGACGCGCTTCTACGGCCACAGTGCCCACATCGCGCAGCAGATGGCCACCGGGCGCTTCAACGCCAACAAGTATCCCGACATCGTCACGAACTTCGGAACGCGCCGTCTCCAAGCTCTCGATGCCAAGACCGGTTTGCTCTGGCGCATCGATCTCAACGCGGTCTCGACCGGGAACGTTCATTGTCTCGCGGTCATCGGCGACCGGAACGCGGACGGTTGTGACGAGATCTTGATCGGGATGCCCGACTACGATCCGGGCAACAAGCGTGGTCGTTTCGAGATCCGCAGTGGACGGGATGGCAGCTTGATCCACGCTCAGAATGGGGGAGTCGGTGACGAGCTCGGGGCTGCTGTCGTCGGTGGTGGCAACCTCAGAGGTGGTTGGGACTTCGACTTCGCGGTCGGTAGCCCTGGCTTCAACAACGGCGCTGGCAAGGTCACGTTCTACAACGGTTGGAGTCACGCCGCATATTCGACGTCGGCGCCGAGCCACGCGGGTGGACGCTTCGGTTCTGCTCTCGCTGCAGCGGGTGATCAGGACGGCGATGGCAAGTCCGACATCTTCGCGGCCGGCAAGAACTTCGTTCGTCTTCTCAAAGGAACGGACGCGACGGTCCAGCTGATGACGGAGAAGTCGGGTCTGGCGTTGCTCCAGACGTACGGAACATCGGTCGCCGCCATCGATACGAATGGCGACTCGAAGCGAGACTTGATCGTCGGCGAACCGAGCCCCCTCGGCATCGGTGCTGCGGTCTGGGTCTACGATCGCGCGACACTGCCCAATCCTCCGGCGTTCGTCACGTGGGGCGCGACGTGTGCAGGCGGTGGCGGAGTCACGCCACGCATCTTCGGGTCCTCGGGCAACGTTCTCGCGCCCGATTACCTGGACGGAGCGTTCGCGAGGTCCGGTGGCAGTGTCAACATCTACCTCATGACCGCGGCCAAGTCGTCGGCGGCGATCTGCCGCTTGGGGGTCGCACGAGCCGAGTTGCCGCTCGATGCTCTCGGCATGCCCGGGTGCGTCTACCAGGTTCAGTCGGTCTGGAGTTTCGTGGTCGCCACCGACAAGAACGGTGCTGCGCGCTTCGGAGCTCTCAAGATCGATCCGAATCCGACCTTCGTCGGCGTCGACTTGCTCTGGCAGTGGGTGGTTCTCGATCCGCCCGCCAACGCATTCGGCTTGACGCTGTCCGATGCCGCGACGATGCGGATCGGCGCCAAGCTGTGAGTCGTGGGGCGCCGATACGACTCGACGAGGTAAGCTCCGAGATCATGTGCACGAGCTGCGAAGAGAGCCGCGAGGGCGTCGACGATTGCACGAGGCTCATCCAGTCGCTCCAAAGCGATGGAGTCCCTTCGGACGAAGTGCTCCCGCTCGTCTACAACGAGTTGCGACGCCAAGCGCAGGCGATGTTGCAGAACGAAAAGCCGGGGCAGACGCTGCAGGCGACCGCCCTGGTGCACGAAGCGTTCTTGCGCATCGCCGGCAGCAAGGCCGAGGGGTGGGCCGGAAGACGACAGTTCTTCGCCGCCTCAGCCGAGGCCATGCGGCGCATCCTGATCGATCGAGCCCGGCGCAAGAAGCGAACCAAGCGCGGCGGTGACTACAAGCGTTGGGACCTCGACGATGTCGATCTTGCGATCGAGAGTCCGACCGACGACATCCTCGCTGTCGACGAAGCGCTCCAGAAGCTCGAGGCCGTCGATCCGCGCGCCCGCAGCATCGTCAACCTTCGCTTCTTTGCAGGGTTCACCAACAAGGAGTGCGCGGACGCGCTGGGGTTGTCCGTGTCGACGGTCGAAGCGGAGTGGCGCTTCATTCGTGCCTGGTTGAACGATCGCCTGGAAGCGCCGTGAACCGCGAACGCGCGACGGTCTTCGTCAGTTGCCACAGTAGTAGTTGACGTCTGCTTGCAGCGGCACGGTGTTCCAGCGCCAGAAGAAGTCGATCACGTTGCCATTGGGTGGGAACTTCTTGGCGTTTTCGATGTGCACGATCGTGCTCGACATGATGCGGGCCGACCAGTTGTTGCCGGACTCGCAAGCGGCTTCGGATCCACCGATGAAGACGCCGACGAGCTTTCGTGTTCCGCCATACCAGACGTACATCGGCCCGCCACTCATACCGCCGACACCGTCGTTGTCGCTGCGCAACAGGCCCTTCTCACCTCCGTCGAGCCACTTGTTGGGCTGTGTGTTCGTGAACGTGCCGTGACAATAGAATGCGCTGCCAACCAATTGGTCGAGCGAGACTGCATCACTGGGGTAGCCGATCGCGGTGGTGTCGAGGTTCTTGATCGCGGCCCACGAGAGATACTTGACGTCCATGACGTGGCCTCCGAGCAGCGGATTCGCGAGTTCGAGAAGCGCGAAGTCGAGCGCTTTGTTGTCCTCGCTCGAATCCGAAGCGGAGTAGTTGCGTGGCACGAAGGCACGTTTGACGTAGCGCGTACCCAAGGGACGCTTCGAGCAGTCTTGCGCGGTTTGCGCGAGCGCGAAGCCGATCGGTCCCGAGCGGAAGCCGTTCTTGTCGTAGACGACGTGTGCGGCAGTCAGGACGTAGCGCGCGGCGATCAGCGTGCCAGAGCCCTTGGGGGCCCCGTTGATGTACAGCTTGCCGACCATGTTCCAAGGTTCTTTCGATGCCGTGCCGCTGCTCGGACCTGGAACTCGATTGTCGCAGCCGATGATTCGATACGAGCCTGCGCAGTTGCCCGGGCAGGCCGTCGGACCGGCATGCGCGTCGTCCGTCAGGAGGCGGACTCCGTCCGAGGCGATGAGCTTGTTCGCTTGCAACTGCAGGGCTTGTCCGACGAGCAAACCGCTCGACATCGGCACCTTGAAGGTCAAGTGTGCACGACCGAGAGCGTCGGTCATCGTCGGAATCCACAGCAAGGGATCGGTCAGCAGCAAGCACGATGAGCCCGGGAGGTTCGTTCGCACGACGCTGTTGCCGAGCACGAAGGCGGTCGTCATGTTCGGGCGTGCCTCAGCGAGCGCGAGGTCGATCTGTCGCTCCGCGGCGACGACCGTGCTTCGCCCTTCGAGATGAGCCCCGCACTGCGGACCGAAGCGGACGAAACCGCGGTCGCCTTGTGCGTTTGCCAGCGGGACGAGAAGGGCGACCGCGAGGGCGATCGTGAGTTTGTCGTTCGAATTCATCGGCGGATCTCCGTGCCGCCGAGCTGGATGGAGCGGCGGTGCGTCGTTCAGCGTCACGACGACTCGCGATCGCACAGCTTGGTCGAGAAAAAAAGTTCCGCCCGAACGAGGTGTCGATGTTTTCCGGTCCGGTTTTCGCGATGGAGCGGATCTTGCGGAGACGCTGGCTACCGCTTCTCGGAGCTCCGCAGGAGCGCGCGGAACTCGGGGCGGTCGCGTAGGACGTCGAAACGTGGATCGCTCACGCGCGCTTCAGGCAGACCTGCGTCGAGAGCGGACTGCAGACAGCGCGCGGCATCGGCACCGTGCTGTTCCCATTCTGCGGATTCCGCACGCTTCGCGAGCTCCGCAGCAGTCGAATAGGCGCACGCGGCGACGAAGAGCGCTTCGGGGTCCTCTCCGAGCCATTTCGCGAAGGAACGGGCCGCGCGAGCGAGACGAGCGGATTCACCGAGCGTCACGAGAGCGCTGGCCATTCGTGAAAAGGTCTCGCGCATTTCTGCGAGCGCATCGACTTCGGTCCGCTCCGTCACCGCGCTACGCCACGCACGCAGGGTCGCGACGAGCGGGTCGAGTGCCTCCCTCGTTTGGCCGAGTTCGAGGAGCAAGTCCGCGTACAGGCTCTGGCAGCGTGCGACGTCGACGGCGGTCTCGTTCTCGAGATGTTCACAGGCACGTTTCGCGAATGCGGAGCTCTCGACGAGGAGCGCCCGAGAACGCTCCTCGTCCGAGTCCTTCCGCGCAGCCGCGAGGCAGACTTCCGCGGCGAGCTGTTGCGGACGCCAATCGTCAGGCAATGCGGCACTCGAGCGTCGCACGACGCGAAGCGCATCCGCGTCTTGCCCGAGGGCTTGATAGGCGCGAGCCAGGTTCTTGAAGGCATGGAAGCGCGGGGTCGCGACGAACTTCGTCTGCGCCGGCATCGTTTCGAGTCGGTCGAGGCAGCGTAGACTCCGTACGAGGACGTCCCGCGCCTTGTCGGATGCATCCCTCGCGAGCAGGACCTCTGCCCACTTGATCCACGTGACGGTCGCGCGCCGCAACACCATCGAGTTGGCCGTCGCTTCGTCAATGTGCTCGTAGGCTTCGGCTGCGGCCTGCAGATTCGCGTCGGCAGCAATGGCGTCGCCCTGCAGGCGACAGACCTCGGAGCCGACCAAGCGAGCGAATGCGAGCGGCATCCATGCATCGAGTCCTTCGAGAAGTGCGGCTGCACGATCGACGTGCTTCCTTGCATCGAGCAGCAGAGATGCCGAATGCAAACTCCGAGACTTGCTGATGACGTTCGCGAGATTCGCGAGCTCGATTCCAAGCGTACGCCGGTAGTCCGGCACCCAGGGGTAGGCAAGGACGAGGGCATCCAGGACGGCGACCGCGGCGGCCACGTGTTCTTTCTGCGCCTCGGAGTCCCCGCGCGCTTCGGCGATCAAGGACCGCGTTCCATGGAGCTTGGCCATCTCGCTCCGAAGTGAGGGCGTGGACGGGTAGGCCGCGAGTAGCGCCTCGTACCGCGTCGAAGCGTGTTCGGCCGCCTCGTCCGCGGCGTTCAGACTCCCTTCGAGCTGCAATGCGATCGCCAGGCCTGCCCAGATCTGTGCGAGCTTTCGCGAATCGAGAGTCCAAGAGCGGTCGTCGTGCTCGGCGCGGCGAAGTCCTCGTTCGTAGAAGCGCTTCGCGTCGGCGACCTTCCCCCGGCTGAGAGCGGTCCGCCCCAAGGTTTCGAGGTAGACGAGCATGCGCTGTGCGGCGCGGGCGACCGGGGGTTCGCGGTCCGCAAGCGCCGAGACGCGCTCGAGCGCGCCCTCCGCATCGCCATACTCCATCTCCAGATCCGCACGACGAAGCGCGTACTCGACGACGTCCGGGTGCGCACGGATCAGATCGTCGACGAATCGCGCACTCGCCTCGTAGCGAGACCGCGCTTCCGCAAGATTGCCGAGTTTTCGTTCGAGATCGCCATGACGGTAGTGCAGCAACGCGTACTCTTCGTACAAAGCTCGCTGCATCTCGCTCGCTTCGGGATCGAGGATCAGTCCGAGCAGCTCCTCGGCGCGTAGGTACGAGCACCGCGCGGACTCGTCGTCGCCCAGGAGCGAGTGGATCGTGCCGCTTTGTCGGTAGGCGCGAGCCGCGGCGAAGCGCACGGTCGGATCGTCTCCGCGCAAGCTGAGAAAGTCCTTGTGGAAGCCGAGTGCCTCCTCGAGAAGATCGCGCCGCACCTGTTCCATGTGCGGAACGTGACGAAGGTCTTCGGCGCCGACGTGCGCGAGCATCTTGTCGACGGCCTCCTGCGCCTTGCGGAATCCCAAGTCTGCAAGACGTCGTGCGGATCGCTCCTCGGACGCACTGGCGACGGACTTCGTCCAGAACACCATGCTGACCACGAGACCGGCGACGAGCATGCCCACGGCGAGACTGGCGCCGACTACGTACGGACGGTGACGTCGCACGAACTTCCGCAGCCGATAGCTCGTACTCGGAGGTCCGGCTTCTACTGGCTCGTCCCGACGGTAGCGCCGCAAGTCGGCCGCGAAGTCCGCCACGCTCGCGTATCGCAGCTCCCGATCCTTGCTGAGTGCCTCGAGCGTGATCCAATCGAGATCTCGCGATAGCTTGCCGGCGACGCGAGTGCTCGGAGCTCGCACGTCTTCTTGCCGGAGCGCGCGGAGAACGGATTCGTAGTCGTGCGCGCTCTCCCGGCGAAACGGCGGCGCGCCGGTCAGCAATTCGTAGAGCAGGCAGCCCAGCGAATAGACGTCGGAACGCGTGTCGATGTCCGCACGTTCGATGTCGGCTTGCTCGGGGCTCATGTACTCCGGCGTGCCGAGGATCCGTCCCTCCATCGTGTGCAGCGTGTTCGGCCCGAGCCGTACATCGGTTGCCTTCGCGATACCGAAATCGATGACCTTCGCGACGGGCTGGTCGTCATCGATCGCAACGAGGATGTTCGACGGCTTCAGGTCCCGGTGAATCACACCGCGTTGGTGTGCGTGTTGGACGCCGTCACAGACTGCAAGGAATAGGTCGAGCCTGCCGTCGAGATCGAGATGCTCGCGCTCACAAAACTCCGTGATCGGGCAGCCACGGATGTACTCCATCGCGAAGTACGGCCGACCTTCGTCGGTGGATCCCGCTTCGTACACTCGCGCGATGTTGGGATGGTCCATGAGCGCCAGCGCCTGGCGCTCCGCATCGAAGCGTGCGATGACCTCGCGCGTGTCCATGCCGAGCTTGATGATCTTGACCGCGACGAGTCGCTGGAGCGGCTCGAGCTGTTCGGCCAAGAAGACATCGCCCATCCCCCCCGACCCGATGCGCTCGCGCACGTGATACGGACCGACTCGACGCGGCGCACCGTCTACGCCAGTGGTTCCCTCGGGCAGGTCGGCCGCACTGAGTTCGGCATACTCGCGCCGGATCAGCGCTTCGTGCCCCTCGAATCGCGCGACGTAGTCCTCGACTCCGAGATCGATCCCTCGGGCGCGATCTGCGAGGAGGCTCTGCAAGAAGGCATTTCGAATCGCGTCATCCATGGGAGCGCGGACACGGGTCCCGCGGGGCATCTTCGGCGAGTCATGCGCGCTTGTCGAGTTCCAGGTAGGCGACCGCATCGTGTGCATCCGTCCAAACCCGCCTGCGCGCGATCGACTCCGGGTCGATCTCGACGGCGAGATCCGCGAGCTCTTGTTCGCTCCGATAGACCAAGTCCCATCCCATGAAACTCTCCATGAACCCCGCGTCGGTAAGCGCGGGGACGAAGTTGCAGAGAACCAGCCGTCCACCGGGTGCGAGTCGCTCGAAGAGCGCGCGGGTCAAGCGCCGCGCGAAGCGTGCTTCCAGATAGTCGTAGAGTCCGGAGGAATAGACGAGATCGAAACGCCCGAAGTCATCCCGCTTGAGGAGTTGCGCCACCGATCGATGCAGCGATCGGATCCGACGATCTCGAAACGTGTCCTCGACGACAGCGAGGCTCTCGGCATCCGAATCGAGCGCGACGATCTCGTCGTGTCGATCGTCGAGGAATGCGCGTGACAAGTGCCCTTCGCGGAAGTGACCACAGGCGACGCAGAGAACGCGCGACGAGCCCTCGGGCCGCAACCTGGCGACGGCATCGAGTTGCCGTGCCATCTCGTGACGACGCGCCTGTACGCCGAGCGCAGCCGGGCGGGCGGAACTCGCGTAGTCGTAGACCTGCCGGCCGATTCCCGCGACCTCGTCGCTGCCGCGCAGTCGATAGATGTAGTCGATCAAAACGGCGTCGCCGGCGTAGCCGCGTGGCTTCTCGAAGCTGCGTCGCACCATCGGGTCGCGGTGGAGGATCTCTCGCAACGGGTGCTCGATCGCCCGCACCTTGGCCAGTTGCTGCCAAGCGTCGGAGTCCAGGTCGGCGCGTGCTTCCTGGAGTCCCGTGAACAAGCGTTCGAGGGCGATCCTTGCATCGCCTCGACGCATCTCGTCGTGGACGTGGTCGAAGAGCGAAGAAACGTTTTTCAGAGTGGCTGTGGTCATGGTCGTGTCCGGTTGCGGTCAAGGTGTGGTCGATTCCTCGCACGCGCTGCTAGCAGACTCGGAGCTCGGTGATCGCGAGCGAGTAGCCGCTGCCGAACGCGACGAGCAGTAGACGCTCCCCGAGCCTCAGCTCGCCGCGTCGTGACAGTTCGTCGAGCAGCAGCGGAATCGAAGCACTCGACGTATTGCCGACGTCGGCGATGTTCGAAGGCAGCTTGTGCGCAGGAATGCGCAGCCGTGCATCGCTCGAGATCGCATCGAGCATGCGCGCGTTCGCTTGATGGAAGACGAAGCGATCGATGTCCTCGATGCCGAGATCGCGCTCGCGCATGTACTGCGCGACGCGTTCGGGAACGATACGCAGCATATCGCGAAAGACATGATTGCCCGACATCGTGACGCGGCGAGCAGAAACTTCGTCGGCCTCGACGAAGAGGCGTCCGTCGCGACAACGAAAGCGCATCGGCGGTGACTGCGACGCGGTCGATTCGATCGCGATCTTGGCGCCATCCTCGCCCCGCGTCGTCCAGGCGGCCGGCGATCGCTTGCCGCTGCGCGCGACGACGAGCGCAACGGAGCCGGCTTCCGTCCCCGCGAGCATGCCCGACGCGACGTCGAGGGCCGCGACGAATCCGGTGCAGCCGAGCGAGAGATCGAAAGCGGCCGCGTGCACTGGAAGACCGAGCGCGGACTGCACGCTCGTTGCGATCGCGGGCACGACACGCTCCTGGGTCACCGAAGAAACGATGATGGCACGCACGCGGCTCACATCGATCTCGGCATTCTCGAGGGCTCGCCTCGCCGCGACGATCGCGAGGTCGCGAGCGGTCAGGCGCTCGTCGAGCACGTGCCGTTGCGAGATGCCGATCCTCCGCTCGGGGAAGTCCGGAGAACTGGCCGCGAAGTCGCAACGCGCACCGCGGCCCTGCAGCTGAACTCTCGCGTCTTCCATGAGCTCGGTGAGGCGCGCGTTCGACAACACGGCGCCTTGAAGGTCGCGACCCGGCAGTGCTCCTCCTATCCCCAGGATGCGAAGGTCGACCGGGCAAGGGCGCTGCGGAATCTCGAGAGTGGCGATTGGTTGCGTTTGCTGGGACATCTGGGGCTCCTCGGTGTCGAACGAAGGACCCGATGTCGAGCAGCCCGGCCTGGTGACAGGGTTTTCCGAGAATTCCCGTCCCGCGTCATGGCGACAGCGTCTCCCCCGGCACTCGCGGCGCCAACCGCCCGAGCCCGTGCAGCGATCTTTCGTCCTTACACTTCCCTCAGCGAAGAACGGAGCCGCCTGTCACATCCCGAGGATGTCGTGCAGAACCTGCTGGGGAAGCACGTCTCGCAGCGCGTCGAGAGCCCGTCGATAGCGGACCGCGATCGTGTTCGGCTTCTCGTCGAGGATGTCGGCGATTTCCTGGTTCGAATGGCCTTCGACGAGACGCAGTACGAGAAGGTGGCGCTTGTCGTCTTCGAGCGTCGCGAGCGCTTCGCGCACCGCCTCCATCGTCTCGTTGCGCCCTACACGGGTCAGCACGCCGAGCGTGCGACGCGCGAGCTCGGCCATGGGGTCCGATGACGTCGACGTCGCGACTCCTGGCGTCGCATGGCGCATGTTCGTGCGGATCATGCGCCGCAAGTGGTTGTTGCAGAGTTGGATGGCCGTCGTGCCGAGGAATTTCAGCAGCACCGGTGCGAAGCGACCGCCACGAGGGCTGAGCTCGCCCATCTTCTGTAGGACGACGACCCAAGTGTCCGAGACGATGTCCTCCACGTCCGCCGACCGGGCGGCGGTGCCGAGACGCATGCGCACCTGCGCTTCGACCAGCGGTGTGAAGCGTTCGAAGATCCACTCCGCGCTCGTTCCGCTGCCGTCCATGGCGTTCCGGACATGAAGGGTCGTGGCGTCGCCCATTGCGCACGAGAGCTTATCAGGCTGGGGGGCTGCCGCAGTTTTCTCGAAAAGCCGTGTCACTGTACGGGACCCTCGACATGGACCGGGTGAGCGACGACGAACGCGTCGTCGCGGAACCCGAGAAACCAAGCCTGGAGGAAACCGACATGTTCATCACCAAGACGCTCGTTCACCGCTCCGCCGCCGCCCGCGCCAGCATGCATTTCTGCCGAGCGACCGCACTCGTCCTCAGCACGATCTGTGGCTCCATCGCCGCCCAAGACTCGTGCTGCAGCACGACCGACGCGCCCGTCGGGCCGAACTCGACCTACAAAACGCCCTACAAGTGGCCCAACGGACAGGTCTACTACACCTTCGATTCCAGCGTCACGACTTCGAGCCGCCAAGCAGTGCGACGCGCGATGGACGAGCTGGAGGCTGCGGCCAACCTACGATTCGTCCAGGCGAGTTCCTACGCTGGCCGGACGGTCTTGAAGTTCAAGAATCACTCGAGCCGCAACTACGTCACGCAGATCGGCATGATGCCAAACGTCAACCCGTTCCTCACGATGTACCAACCCGTGTACATCCAAAGCTGGTCCCACGGGATTCTGCTGCACGAGATCATGCATACGCTCGGCTATCACCACGAGCAGAACCGTCCTGATCGAGACAACTATGTCCGGATCAACTGGTCCTGCATCAACAGTGACTGGAAGGATCAGTACAAGAAGGTCGATGGTGCGAAGACGTACAGCGCCTACGACTTCGAGTCCGTCATGCACTATTCCTCCTACGCGTCGAGCATCGGACCATGCCAGCAGATCACGGTCTTGCCCGCGTATGCCCATATGCAGAGCAAGCTCGGTCAACGACGGGGACTCAGCTGCGGCGATGCGCTCGGCTTGGTCCGCGTCTACGGTGCTCCCAAGGGTGCTGCCGACTTGGCCGGCTCGAGCCTCAGCGCAGCGAGCAATGCTGAGGTCGGAACCAAGCTGCAGACACCGCAGATCTGGGTCTACAACTACGGGAACGCCGGCTACTGGGGTTCCGTCACGTTCTCGCTCTATCTGTCGCGGGACCGCACGTTCGATAGCACCGACGTGCGTCTCGGCGGCTTCCGCTCCGATTGCGTCCGCATCCTTCCGAAGAGCTCAGTCGCGCTCAAGCCGTCGATCGGCAGCGCGTCGATTCCCTCGAGTGTCGCGCCCGGCGAGTATTGGATCGTCGCGGTCCTCGCGCGACATGACCAGAACCACCTCAATGACAAGACGCCGTTCTATGCGTTTCGGATTTGGAAGCCCGGCACGATCCAGAGCTTCGGAGCCGCTTGCATCGGGTCGAATGGAAGTCCGGCGCACTCTTCGTACGGCGCCGCCGAGATCGGTGGCGTGCAGTACTTCGAACTACGCAACGGGCCGAAATCGAGTGCGACGATGCTCTACTTCGGTTCTTCCGCAACGACGTGGAATGCCTTCCGGCTTCCGCTCGCGCTCGACTTCATCGGTGCGACGGGCTGCCGGCTCTACACGAATCCCGCCGTCGTGCTGAGCTTTCCGACCACGTCGACGGGATCCCTGTCGGTCCGTTACACGCATCCGAACAATCCCGTGTATTTCGGCCTGACCTTCTTCACGCAGTTCGTCAGCTACGACCCCGCAGCCAACGCTCTCGGTCTGACGTATAGCAACGCAGTATCAACTCGCGTGGGATTCCCGAAGTAGGCCACGGACATCACGCGTTTTCCTCGTGCTCGACACCTGATTGCCGAACGAGGCGCAACGCCTCCCGAGCACGACCGCTGCGGAGTTCTTCGACCTTGCGCGCGAGACGCGGCATCGCGCGCTGGAAGCGCATCCTCGCCGTGTTGTGGGGGATGCCGAGACGGCTACCGATCTCCTCGAACGAAAGTTGCTCCCACTCGCGAAGCAGAATCACGTCGCGATCGCTCGGGCTCAGGAGTTCGATCGAGAGGCGCACCCATTCTTCGTTCTCCGCACGACTCGCGCGAACAGGAGGCGCGGTGATCTCACGTCGCGGTGGGTCGAGCGCGAGGACGGAGTCCGACAAGCGCGATCGTTCGCGCCGCATGTCGCGACAATCGCGCAGCAGGAAGCGACGATGATCGTGCAGGTTGTTTTCGACGATGCGCGCGACCAGAGCGCGGAAGCAGTCTTCGTCGGAGATCTCGAAACGCGGACCATACTCGAGGACGTCGATGACGGCTTCTTGCACGACATCCTGTGTGTCGGCGCGAGCTCGCAACTCCCCGCGCAACCGCTTGCGCACATAGGCGCGAATCCAGGGGAGGTGACGCTCGACCAAGCGCTCGAGGGCTTGCCGATCACCGGCATGCCATTTCTTGAGCAGGTCGAAGGTCGTGTCGATCATCGTAGTCGAGGTCTGCATCGCTACCGAATGTGAGGATAGCTCATCGGTCGTTGCGCTTGCTTGTCATACGCCGGTCAGCTTCGTCGAGTAACTGTCGGAAATCCTCCCGGTCGGACAGGCTTTTGAGCGAAATGTGAGACTTGTGCTTGTGGAGAACGCGTGGGTCGCTGTCGACACTCTCCTCGAGCCACGACATGGCGACCTCCGCCATGCGCCTCGTTTCTTCGACGGTGTCGACTTCCTTGGCATCACTCGACAAGACGTGTGAGCGAACCCTGCAGGCTTGAATCGCCGCATTGACGTAGTCCGACGCGGAGTTCGGTGAGAGCTCGATCGCGGAGACGACGGCGTTCCACGCCTGTCGATCCTCTCCTTTGCGAAGCAGGCACGTGACGAGCATGTGCAGCTGAATACGGAGATTTTGATTGCTGCCGACCAGACGTGGATCCCGAGCGCGCTTGACGCGCATTCCGTTGTCGAACGCTTCGCGTGCGAGCTCGAGCGCGCGGTCGTAGTCCTTCAAGGCGAGCTTCCACGAGGCGAAGTTGCAAGCGATCGAAGCTGCTGAGTAGGCGTACTCTGCTGCCGCAGGGGCAGACTTCGTGAGTGCGCGTTGGTCTTCGAGTGCAGCAGCGAAGTTATCTTCGATCTCCTGCTTGAGGGGCTCGTCTGCATGGGCGATGCCGGTCGTCTTGTTGGCTTCGTGCATCAAGACCATGCCGAGCATTCCGCGCGCGTTGGCTCGGACGTTCATCGTCTCGGGCGAGTCCGAGACCGAAACCATGCAATGGACGGCGGCTCGTGCAGCGGCTACCGCGTTCTTTGGTCGTCGGATGGAATTGAAGACTATGGCGAGTTCGACGTACTCGGCGGCCAAGTCTCGAGTGACCTCGGTCGACCTCGGAAAGTCCTCGGCGATCTGATGACGTATGTCGATCGCGCCCTTGGATGCTGCAATCGCCGCTTCAGGGTCCCCGAGTGCCACGTGGACGCGTGCACGAAGTGCTTGCAGCTTCGCGGCCTCCGACCGAAGAACCAGATTCTGAGGATCGCTCTCCAACAGTGGCGCGAGTTCCGTATTCGTCGCGTCGAGGATTTCGCGTGCCTTTGCTGCGTTGCCTTCGACGAGTTCGAGGTTGGCGAGATGGAGGTTGGTCATGAGCCATCCCGACCCGAGAGCCGTCGTCGACCGTCGCCGCTGGCGTTGCCACGAGTCTCGCGCCGTCTCGAGGTCGTGGCGAACTCCATCGAGTGACTGGCGCGCTTCGAGGTGCATCGTCGCCCGCCACGAGAGTGCGGATGCCACGGATCGCAGACGCTCGTCCTCCTGCGACGCGTCGTCGAAGGGCCCCATTTCCTGCAGTCGTGCGACGAGGCCGTCGAACTCTGCGAGGTCGTCGGGGTTGCGCGCGTATTTGGGACGCGATTGGAAACCATGGCTGAACGACGCCGCGCATTGCGCGATGTTGAGGAATGAATTCGGGTCCGCGCGCAGATTCTCGCGCGCGACTTGGAGCGCACGGGTATGAATCGACCCGGCCCGCGACTCGTCAGCACGATGCATGTAGAAGTCCCCGAGGAACGTCAACAAGTCGACGAAGCGCTGGCGTAGCTCCATCGTCGCGTCGCTGCCGAGCTGCTCGAGTAGGCCTTCGCAGATGTCCACGGCCCGCTCTAAGCGCGCGACACAACGCTGCTCGTCACCGGGCCGTCGCGGAATGGTCGTGTTCAGCGCGACGTCGATGAGGCTGCGGATCGCCCGTTCGGAATGCTGGGCATTCGCCCGATCGCGATCGCGTTGCGCGCTAGCCTGCGCAGAGATGTAGATCGCGGCACCGATCGCGATGCAGAACGCCAGAGCCAACGCAGCGCTCACGGCACGGTGGCGCCGTACCAGCTTTGCGAGCTTGACGGCCGTAGCCGCCGGTTTTGCACGTATCGGTTCGTGATTGAGAAAGCGGCGCAAGTCCGCCGCGAACTCGTGCGCGTCGTCGTAACGCTGCTCGCGGTCTTTCGCGAGTGCCTTCAAGCAGATCGTTTCGAGGTCGCGCGGGACGTCAGCGCCCACGGAGCGTACGCCTGTGATGTCGCGTGAAGTGACCTCCAAGATGACCTGTTCGGTCGACTTGCCCTCGAACGGGCGCGTGCCGACGAGCATTTCGTACAGCACGATGCCGAGTGAGAAGACATCGGTCCTCGCGTCGATCGTGTCGGGCGCACGAATCTGCTCGGGACTCATGTAGTACGGCGTGCCACCCCCTCCGATCGTCTTGGATGCAGCGCTGGCCGAGTCGTCCCGGGCGAGTCCGAAGTCGCAGATCCGCACGCGGCCATCCGTCGTGATCAAGACGTTGTGGGGTTTGACATCGCGATGAATGACGCCGTGATCGTGCGAGTAGGCAAGCGCTTCCGCGATCCGGAGTGCGATCTCCGCAGCTTCGGCGGAGCGACTCGCGCCACGCCGAACACCGAAGCTGGTGCGTTCGGCATAGTCCTCGATCGATCGATGGAGAGTGTGCCCGTCGACGTACTCCATCGCATAGAAGTGGGAACCCGCAACGTTGCCGATCGCGTGAATCGGGACGATTCCGTCGTGTTGGAGTTTGCCCGCAGCGGAAGCTTCCTTGCGGAATCGTGCGACCTGTGTTGGCGACAATGTCAAATGTGGGGGCAGTACCTTGAGCGCGACGCGTCGACCGAGCGATTCTTGGATCGCCTCGAAGACGATGCCCATCCCGCCCCGTCCGATCTCGCGCACGATGCGGTAGTCGCCGAGATATCGATCGCCGTCCGCGAGTCCCGTGTCCTGCGGGTCGTCGGTCATCATCGCTTCGAGCAAGTCTCGAAGGTCCCCGTGCGCGGCGAGAAACGCGTCGTCGTCTCGATCGGGCTTGGACCGATGATCGAGATAGGCATCGACGGCATCCGTCAGACGCGAGAGGCGGCTTCGGCTCGAATCGTGTGTCATCGAAGATGTGTGCCGGAGAGGTGAAGGTGCCCGCTCGGTGCCTGCCTGAGTTTTCAACACGCTGCTACATGGTCGATTGTCCCGCGCGGGCGGGAACGAGGGCGCCTCGGAACTCAGCGCCGCGAAGCAAAGCGACGTAGGGTCCTGCGATCGCACACTGAAAATTCGAAAATCTGCACGATCCATCACGATTCACGCCTGCGTGTGGCGCGGAAGTACCGAGGGCGAGGCGGGGGAGTGCGATTCTCGACAGACATGACGCTGTGCGAGCTCGGAGCAACTCACGAACAGGAGTGAACGATGCAACCGAGCAATCCGGCAATCACACGAGTACTGGCAGTCTTCCTTTTGGCGGGACTCGCGGGCACGGCGGTCTCACAGCAAGAAGCCGAACAGCACCTATCCGAACCACGACGCGTCGCGCCGGGGAGCACGGCCACGCGACTGGAGATCCTTCCGAAACCGCCATTCCCAACGGCGCCGCAACAGGCGACGCTCCACGGGATTGCCGAGGGACCGTTCTACACGCCGCCGATGGACGACGAACTCGACTTCGCGCCTTACCGCGACACGGGTGTGGCGGATGGCGAGCAACAACGACGCGTGCTCGATGGCAATCCCTATCGGCTCGCGTTCGCAGGAGGAGAGTTCGAGCCACCGCCGGGCGTGGATCCTCGGGTGCGTACACTCACCGGTTCGCACTTCTTCGGCTACGTGATGCTTCGTGGCCGCATGACTGCGCCCGACAAACTCCGTGCAATCGATGGTCTCGGGGTCGTGCGATTGCGTGCTCACACTTGGCAGACGTGGGTGTGCAAGATCCCCATGGACGCAGTCGATCGGTTGTCGGGTTTGCCGTTCGTGCACTGGGTCGGTCTCTCGAAGTCGAGCCAGAAGGTCCACCCATTGCTGCAGGACTGCCTCTCGACCTCCGAACGCGGTACGACGTTTCGAATCGATGTCGATGTGTTCGTCAGCGATCGCAATGACAAATCCGAGGTCGCCACTACGGGGAACCGAATCATCGGTGAAACGCAAGACTCGATGCCGATCGCGACGCTGATTCCCAATGGACCGAAGCAACGTGCGCTCGAAGACTCCGGCCTTACGTTCGAGCACTACACGGATACCGGCAACTCGTTCTTGTTCCGGGGCACGGCAACTGCCGAGTCCATAGCGAAGATACGTGAGCTGCAGTTCGTCTCGTCGATCGAGCTGGCGCTCGAATACCGCGGCGATGGAGATCAGTCCCAGGCCATGATCGGACAAGACAAGGTCCGAGCTAGCTGGGGTGGTGGACCGATCACGGTTGGCGTCATCGACAGTGGATTGTGGTCGCCAACTGCCGCGCAGCGACATCAGGACTTCAAGGACAAGTTCCTAGTCGGATGGGACGTCGTCGGCACGGGCGCATTCAACGACGAACAAGGCCACGGGACGGGGGTGACGGGTGTGATGATCGGCAGCGGAACCGCGGATGCGCGATACCGAGGCGGTGCTCCCGAGATCGGGCGGGCGGCAAGCCGCCGTGTCTTCGTCGGAAGATTGCTCGACAAGAACAACAAGGCCGTCGGCAACGTGCAAACGCTGTACGACGCCCTTGCCAAGCCCTTCGCGGACAGCAATCGCGTCGTGAGTCCGCGTCCGCGCGTCGTCAACAACAGCTGGGGCTCGAGCCCTCCTGCAGGGACGCCATGGATCGGAACCGAGAGCGGTGCGAGACGGGTCGACGACATCGTCTACAACACCACGCAAGTCTACGTCTTCGCGAGCGGGAACAGTGGACCTTCGCAAGCTGCCGCCGTGCCTGCCGTCGCCAAGAACTCGATTTGTGTGGGTAGTTGCCGAGACAATTGGAGCAGCACGGCTCGCCCAGGAGACCTCGTTTCGTCTTCGGCCGGTGGCACGGCGGACAATCGGCGCAAACCCGAAGTGCTCGCGCCGGGTCTTTCGGCATGCTCGACGGTTCGCAACAGCCTGACGAACTACGGCAACTTCTCGGGCACGAGCTTCGCCGCGCCGCACGTGACGGGAGTCGTCGCCTCGCTCATCGACCACCACACCTTCCTCGACTACCAACCCGCGCAGGTCAAGGCGTTGATGTGCGCAGCCGCCGAATGGCAGGGGGGCGCGGGAACCACGACTGGATGGTTCGGAGCGCAACTCGGCCATGGACTCGTCGACGCTTCGAAAATGCATGGTGACAGCGAGACCGGGTGGTTTTCGGGTACTGCGGCCACCGAGCTCACGCGGACCGGGCAGTGGGTCTATTGGGACGTGACCGTCCCGACGAGCGCGGACCACGCATCGCTATTCCTGTGCTGGGACGAGCCAGCGGCTTCCTCGAATGCGGCTCAGGCGCGAGTCAATGACTTGCGTGCCTATGTCGATGTCGAGCCATTCACGGCCGGTGGCAATACCGGCGAGTACTCCGTGTCGTCGTCGACGAGCAACGTGATCTCCAAGGTCGGCCCGGCATGGGCCGTCGCACTGCGCGGAAAGAAGATCCGGATCAAGGCATACGCGCAGAGCATCGCATCGCGTGCTCGCATCGGGATGGCCATGATGTGGACGACGCAGTCGCCGAGTGTCGGTCCGAAGCTCCTCGTCGGAGTCACCAAGCCGGTCATGAAACCGGGAGACACGTTCCAGATGGGGGGCTCCTTGCAGGCGAATACCGGTGGGCATCACTTCGACAACGGCATGATTCGCCCGCTTCTGCCAGCCGGTTTCACGGTGATCGAATTGCGCCGCGTCGGATTGGACAATGTCGTGCAGACCTACAACGGTACGAGCCATCCGTCGTCTCCGTTCCCGTCGCTCATCGACGGCATGACTGTCGGGCAAGGTATGCGACGCGACCTGCTGTGGACGATTCAGGCACCGAGTTCCAGTGGTTCGTTCGCGGTTGGTGCGACGGCGTGGGCGGATCCAGGCAATGCGACCCTGAACGATTCGTTCACCGTGTGTATCGATGGGCTCGCGCCCAACAATGTGTCGGGACTGACGAGTTCGTCGCACTTCACCAACCGGTGGTATGACAAGACGAGTCTCAACATGGTGTGGAACCAAGCGCAGGACTCCGGTTGTTCCGGCACGCGTGGCTATGCATACGCGATCGATCACGCAGCCGTTGCACCGACGAGCGTCAACATCATCGGTGCGAGTATCACGACGAAGGCATTCAACCTCGTGTCGAGTACGGCAGGCTGGTACTTCAACATCAAAGCGGCCGACTTCGCCGGCAATCTGTCCGCGAAGACGACGACGATGGGGCCGTTCTACATCGACACGACGAAACCCGTGATCAGCGCGTTTTCGATCGACAATGGTGCCGAACGCACCAATACGTTGAAGGTGACGCTTCGATCGACCGCGTCGGACAGTTTCAGTGGCGTGCACGAGATGCGCTTCTCGAGCAATGGTGGCACGTGGTCGCCTTGGGTCGCGTATTCGGCCGCTCCCGTCACGTACGACTTGTCCTCGTACGGCGGCAATACGCAGAACGGTCCCAAGCAAGTGCAGATCGAAGTCCGGGATCAAGCCGGCAACTCGATCAAGAGCTTGGATACGATCGTCTACGACTCGGTGCCGCCCGTCGTCAGTTCGGTTTCGATCAACGGTGGCTCGACGGCCACGAACAGCCTCGACGTTTCCGTGACCGTCAAGGGTGCCGGCCTTCCGGCGGACATGCGCTTCTCGAGCAATGACGCGACTTGGTCCCCATGGATCGCCTATAGCGAGGCTGCGCAGTCGTACGATCTGTCCAGCTTCGGTGGTGGAACGGCGACTGGTACGAAGTACGTCTACTGCCAGATGCGCGACAGCGTCGGCAACGTGAGCGCTTCGAAGTTCGACACGATCTCGTACTACCCGATTCCGTCGATCAAGACCTTCTCACCGGCGCAGATTCCGACCGTGCACGACACGATGCTCTCGTTGACCGGATCGTTCGCCGACATCACCCGTGTCGTCGTCAACGGAGTTCCGTTGGCGAACAACGATCCGCACGAGTGGTACGCGGGGTACTTCGTCAAACGATCGGATACGTCGATCTTCGTTTCGATGCCGCAGGACGTGACCACGGATGGCCAGATCTTGCGCATCGGCAATCCGGCCTTCCTGAGTGCAGCGGTGATGATTCCGCGTGTGCATCCAACGACGCCGATCTTCCAGTGTGTGCCCGCCAAGGTCGCGGGCAAACCGATCGACCTCGTCATGCACCGCGGCTCGTATCCGTCCTCAGGCCTCGCGATCCTGTCACTGAGCGCGAGTTCGACGAGGCTCACGATCCCCAACCTGATCCAGCTCGATCACGGCGGCAATCCCACGACGATCGTCGATCCGAGTTTCCTCACGTTGCCAGCGTCGGGTTTCGATACGACGAAGCGCACAGCTCACTGGGTACTGCCGACAGCCACGTCTCTCAAGGGCGTGAAACTGTTCTTCCAGCCGGTCCTGATCGACGTCAAGAATCCGTTCAAGGTGCCGATGGACACGGCGAACATGGACTTCGTGCAGCTGGATTGAGTGCGGCCTTGACCGGGCCGTCGCGAGCAGCATGTGGGTGTTGACGCTCGGAAAGAACGAACTCTTCAGCCTGGACGCGATTCCCGCGCGCAACCGCACGCTTTGAGTTCGGGAGCCGGGCTGCTTTCCCGTTTTCCCGTCTTTTTCGACGCACTGCTATGCTAGCAGCGTGTTGAAAAACTCAGACATGCACCGAGCACGTGCCTTCACCGCCACGGCAGCTCCCGAAAGCCTCGCCGAATCAACGATTCGCCTACGTTTTCGGTAGCCACCGGGACGGCGAATTCCCGCACTCGGCGCGTGCCTGACTTTTTCAACGCGCTGATACGCGTCACTTTTTGACGAGATGATTGGACGAAGCGGCTCGGGTGCCACCACGATGGCATCCGTGCGAAGGTCGCGCACGCTGATCGGAGGATTCCTGGATGTTGAGATTCTTGCCCCTCGCCGTTGCCCTCTGCTTCGGGACCCATTCGGTCGCGCAAGCTCCGGGAGGGCCCGTAAAAGAAGCTCCGAAGCAAGAGAGCCCGGCTCCCAAGCCAGATGCCGCCAAGAAGCCCGAGCCCGCCGAGAAGCAAGGCTCCCAGCCGAAGGCCGACCCGAAGCAAGAGGGGAAGCCCGCGGGCGAGAAAGCGACCGGCGAGAAGACCGAGAAGCAGGACGCCGAGAAGCAGGACGCCGAGAAGCAGGACGCCGAGAAGCAGGACGCCGAGAAGCAGGGCTCGAAGAAGGAGATCAAGACCAAGGACGCCGACGACTCGGAGATCCAGCTCCCCGAGGGTGCGACCGAGGACGATATTCGCGCGATTCGCGGCGCCAACGCGATGCGCGAGACGGAGAAGAAGCTCGACGAAGTCCTCAAGAAGATGCACATCCCGGGGGATGTGCCGTTCATTCGCTTCGACAAGCTCGACTCGTGGCCGTACGAGGATGGCTACAAGGGCATGCCCAAGGATCTCGCAAAGCTCGATGGCAAGAAGGTCGTCATGGCCGGCTTCATGCTGCCGATCGACGAGGTGGAGGACATCAAGACCTTCTACCTCGTCAAGTCGCTGTGGAGCTGCTGCTACGGCATCCCGCCAGACGTCAACGGCCTCGTCAAGATCCACGTCGCGGCCAAGAAGGGCATCGCGTACCAATGGGATCCGATCCTCGTCGTCGGAACGTTCCGTCTGAAGAAGGTCATGGACGAGGACTACACCATCTGCATCTGGCAGATGGACGACGCGCAAGTGCGGGTCATCGAAGTCGACTGATCGCTCGGCGTCACCGCGCGTTGCGGCGCGCGGTGTGAATCCTTTCGACAGTCGCTTGCGTTTTTGGCACTGCGATGTCGATCAGGTCTTCCGGAAGGGGCCGCGCGCCAGACGCTCGCGGCTCGATTACGGGGGCCATGAACGAGCATTCTGATCACGAAACTCGGCGCCGGCGGAGCTTCTTCGGCGAGCGACTCTGGGTCGTTCTCCTGCCGCTCCTCGTCATGACGTCGCTCACCTTGTCGACGTGGGTCGCGCTCCTCGTGCGCGACGAGCGCGATGCCATGCGTCGTCGCGAACTCGAGGCCGGCATCGAACGTATCCTCGCGGGATCCTCGTCCGAGTTGGGCCAAGCGATCGAGTCGACCAATCGCACGCAGACGCGGTTCCTCGTCGAGAGCGTCGCCAAGATGGTTCAGGGCAGAGCTGCGCTCTATCACGGCAAGGGAGGTCTGCTCGCACAAGCCGATCACGCGCCGCGCGCGAGCGAGACGTTCGAAATGATGTCGGAGGCTCTCGAAGAGATCCTCGTCTGGGGGCCGGCCAAGGGCATCGGCGGGTCGAAGGTCGGTGAGATTCGCGTTCATGTCCCGGTGCCAGCGCAGGCCGGATTCCCGTGGTCGCTCTTCGTCGGCATCCTTGCCACTTGCTCGATCATTTCGGGGATCGTCCTCTATGCCCTCGCTCGCTGCCTCGCTCCGATGCAGCGGCTGCGTCACGTGTTCACGCGTTTGGGAGAAGCGGGCCCCGATGCCGTTGTCGTGCCGGGCGAGCGTTTTGCCGAGTTCGGTCAAGTTCGCGAAGAGATGCTCGACTGTCTCGACAAGCTCAAGGAGCGGCAACTCCGCGCCGAAGAGAGCTTCGTCGAGGTCGCACTCAGTCTCGCGCGTGAGTACGAGTACCACCGCGAAGGCGCGATCGGTCATGCACAACGCGTTCGTCGTTATGCATCCTGGATCGGTGAACGTCTGCGCCTTCCTCCGGGCGAGCGCGACGCTCTCGAAGTCGCTGCTCTCTGCCACGACCTCGGCAAGCTGCCAGCGATGCAAATCGAAAGCACGCTCGACATCGAAGGTATCGATGCCGAAACGCTCGCCGAGACGGCGGATGTGCTCGGCAAGCAGACGTTCGAGCAGATCGATACCATGCATCCGGTACTGGGTGCGGCGTTCTTCGAAGCGATGCCCGGCCTCGAGGACGTGGCGCAGATCGTCGTCGCGCATCATGAGAATTGGGACGGCAGCGGCTATCCAGGCAATCTCGCGGGAGACGAAATCCCACTCGGCAGTCGTTTGATTCGCATTGCCGATGCGTTCGATCGCGCATATTCGAACGTGGCCGAAGATCAGAGCGCGCAGGACGTGCTCGATACACTCGCCGAAGAGAAGGGAACGAGTTTCGATCCGTTCCTCTTCGAGGTCTTCCGCGAAGAAGTCGCCGTGCACCTTCTCGAACGGAGGCGACTGCAAGTGACGCTGAAGGCGCGCAAGGCGGAGCGAGAAGCTGCCGCGACTTCGGCGTCCTGATCGTTCGCGATGCGCTTGCTATTGTGGCTGCATGAGCCAGTCAGCCTCCGATTCGACGAGTCCTCCGCCCCAAGTCGTCAACGTCGACGACGCGCCGTTCGAAGAGCACACGCTCGGGGAGCATTGGGGAGCGCGCTTCCAAGTACTGACTCCGTCCATGCGTCCGCGTGGCGGTTCGCTCGGAGTCAATCGACTCGTGGTGCCTCCTGGACGGACCGCGGTTCCGTTCCATTCGCATCGGCACGAAGACGAGGTGTTCTTCGTGCTCGAGGGGCGCGGCGTGTTGCGTTATGGAGACGAACCGCTTCGTGAGTTGCGCCCTGGCGATTGCGTCGCCTGTCCAGCGGGCACGCACCAGGCACATCAGTTCTTGAATCCGTTCGATGCCGACTTCGTGTATCTCGCGATCGGCACACACGATCCGGATGAAGTTTGCCGCTACCCGGACACTGGAAAGGTCATGGTGCGGAGCTTGAAGACCGTCGGTCGTCTCACGGCGACCGAATACATGGATGGCGAGCCGGACCGTCCGAAGATCCTCGATTTGTGGAGCAACTGACCACGAACGGCGCCGGGACTCCGTCCTCTTGACCGTTGCAATGTTGCTGAACCGGGTCGCAGTCTTGCGAGTCCCGGAGCGTGCTGGAGTCGTTCCACGCCTTGCTTGGCAGCGTTGCGGCGCTGTTCACGCGACTTCGATGCGTGGTCCGTCTCTTGCTCGTCGTCCGCTGTCACGGGTCGGGATGTCCCGAGTTCGGCGGCTTGACGTCGGTTCGGGATCGGCTCACGGAAGAAATACAGCACACGGATACGATGATTCGAGAAGTCAGCGGAGACATCCTCCTTTCGAAAGCCCATACGATCGCGCACGGAGTCGCGCCCAATGACTCCTTCGATCGTGGCCTCGCCTTGAGTCTTCGCGAGCGATGGCCCGCGATGCACAAGGACTTCCGCCACTATTGCCACCAATACCATCCGAAGGCGGGAGGGATGTGGTTCTGGGGTGGCCCCGGTCACGCGCGCATTGCCAATCTGTTGACGCAGGACGGCTCGTACGATCACGGTGGCAAACCGGGGCGCGCATCCACGACCCATGTGGATCACGCACTGAAAGAGCTGCGCAAGCACATCGACGACGAGAAGGTCACGAGCATTGCATTGCCACGTCTTGCGACGGGAGTCGGTGGGCTGGACTGGAACGACGTGCGCCCGTTGATCGAACAGCGGCTCGGTGATCTCAAGATCCCGGTCATCCTCTACACCCAGTACGTGAAGGGCGTGCAGGCGGACGAGGGGCTCAGCGACTGATGATCTCGATACAGCCGTCCGTCAGTCGCGCGCGCGAGTCGCGCTCGACGATCGTGGTGCCGGAGTAGTCCACGACGGCGAACGGGCCGTCGCGCCAGCGCTTGCGTAGACGGTTCCTCGGGACGAACTCGAGGCGTGAGTCGGATTGGGCGGAAGGCGAAGTCTCTACTGCCTTGCGCTCTGCTGCGCGACCTGCCGTGCGATCTGCCGTGTGCTCGCCGCCCTGTGCGAGGGCGCGCGCGATCGCCTTGTCGCGCGCGGGTTCGAGGATCAGCCGCGCGCGGACGCGCAACGCTTCGATCGGTAGTTGCTGACGGAAACCGAAGCGGCGTTCGAATTCCGCTTCGAAGCGCTCGTGCGCATCGCGGTCGGCTTCGACCCAGAACTCCGCTTGATTGCCGCGGTAGCGCAAGGTGGCGAAGACGCGCGCTTCGCTGGCGCGCGTCGTCGCATGCCGCTTGGTTTCGGCGAGGAACCCGCGCGCGAAGCGCACGAGTTCGGCTGCGCCAGCCGTGTCGAGTTCGCGGACGAACGCACACTCGCGCTCGAATACCTGCCGCGCGAGGAGCATACCGAACGCGGAGAGCGCGCCCTGCATCGGCGGCACAATTACCTTCTCGAATCCGACGAGCCGTGCGAGCCGGACCGCGTGCAGGCCACCGGCGCCACCGAAGGCGACGAGCGCGACGTCCTTGGGGTCGATACCGCGGCCGAGCGTGAATGAACGCAGGGGGCGCGCCATCTGGAGGTCCGCGATCTCGAGAATGCCTTCAGCGCACGCCAGGAGATTCAGACCGAGCTGTTTGGCGAGTCCTTGGATCGCTTTCCGAGCGCGTTCTTCGTGCAAGGCGAACTCGCCGCCGAGCAAACCGGACGCCGGCAAGCGGCCGAGGACCAGATGCGCGTCGCTCACGGTGGGGACGGTGCCCTTGCCATAGCACGCCGGTCCGGGGTCCGCACCAGCAGACTGTGGACCGACGCGTAGCGCGCCACCGGCGTCGCGCCAAGCGATCGAACCGCCTCCGGTGCCGACGGTGGTCAGCGGGAGCGAGGGCATCGCGAGCCGGTGCGGGCCGAGTGTGACTTCGTCCTCGATGCTTTCCGCGCCCGCGACGAACGCGACGTCCGCCGATGTTCCGCCCATGTCGAACCCGATCGCAGCGTCGAAGCCGAGGCGCTTTGCCCAGAAGCGAACGCCGGCCGCGCCGCCCGCAGGGCCACTCAGGATCGCACGCACCGGGGCCTCCGCCGCGTCGTGCCACGGCATCGTGCCGCCCTCGTTGCGGACGACGAAGAGTTCGAGAGGTCGTGCGCCGCTGGCGAGTTTCTCGAGGTAGCGCGCGACGACCGGGCGCACGAACGCATCGATGCACGCTGCCGAAAAGCGCTCGTACTCACGATGGCGCCTCAAGAGGGAAGCCGAGCAGACGATCGGGACCTTCAGGCCGCGCAGTGCGTGTGCGATGCGCAGTTCGTCCTCGGGATGCGCATAGCTGTGCAGGAGGCAAATCGCGACGGCTTCGACGCGAGCGTCAGCGAGCCTCGTGCGGAGTTCGCGCAGTTCGCGTGCCGTCACTTTTTCTCGAAGCGTGCCATCCGCGAGTCGACGCTCGTGTACCCCGAAGCGAAGGGCGCGCGGCACGAGCACGGGCCTCGGTTCGACGTGCAAGGCGTAGAGGTCCGGCCGGTCCTGTCGCGCGATTTCGAGAATGTCCTCGAAGCCCGCGTTGGTGACGACCGCGAGGCGCGCCCCAGTGCCAGTGAGCAATGCATTGAGGCCGACCGTGCTACCGTGCACGAGTACGTCGCCGTCACGCCCGTGCGCCCCGGCTTCCCCAATGGCCGTCAACACCGCGCGTTCCGGAGCGTCCTTGGTCGAAGCGGTCTTGACGACGCGAAACTCGCGCCCGTCGAACTGCACGAGATCCGTGAACGTCCCACCGGTGTCGACGCCGACCCGCCTCCTCTCACCTCGTGGCATGCCGGAACCGTACTTCCCCGCGCAAAAGGTGCCAGGGTCAAATCACGCGACTTTCGCGCGCGAAACGGCCCTGGCACGATTCACGGACGAAAGTAGCGCGAAACAACCCTGGCACGATTCACGCGCGATAGTCGGGAAACTCGACCCTGGCACCTTTTGCGCAGGTTGCCTCGTTATCCTCGCTCGCGATGCATTCGAGTCCTGCACTCTTCGCGTGGCTGGTGGTGACCTTCCTGGTCGGCGGGATTCCGTTCGGCTTCGTTGTCGTGAAGCTACTGCTCGGCAAGGACGTGCGAAGCGTCGGTTCGGGGAATATCGGCGCGACGAATGCATCGCGTTGCTTCCCTGGGAAGTCGCGCTGGGTCGCGTTCGCGGGCATTTACGTGCTGGACTTCCTCAAGGGCTTCCTGCCGGTCTTCTGGCTGGCGCCGCGGGTCGCGAACGCACTCGACATGCACTGGGCGGCGCCGCTGTTCGCGCTCGTGGCCGTGCTCGGGCACTGCTTTTCCCCGTATCTCGGGTTCAAGGGCGGTAAGGGCGTTGCCACCGCGGGCGGCGCATTCTTCGCGCTCGAACCGATGGCGGTGTTGGTCGCGATCGGCGTTTTCTTCGTCGTGGCGCTGTCGACGCGCGTCGTCGCGCTCGGATCGATCGCGCTCGGGTTCGCGCTCGCGCTCGCCGTCGTGCTGCGACAACCCGCGACGGCGTTCGGCCCGCGCCTCTACACGACGACGCTCGCGATCCTGCTCGCGTTCTTCCTCGTGTGGACGCATCGTTCCAACCTGCGCAAGCTCCTCGAAGCGGGGCGCAACCGCGACGAGGCGGTGTCATGAAGCGGACCTACCTCGTGCTCGGCAACGGCGGCTTCGGCACCGCACTCGCCGTGCATCTCGACGCACTCGGTCATTCCGTTCGGCTGTGGGGACACAACGAGGCCTACACGAGCGAGATGGCGACGACGCGGCGCAATCCGCGCTATCTCCCGAACATCGACTTGTCGCCCGGCATCGTGATCGGAAGCGACTTCGCGTCGCTCGTCGCGGGCGTGGAGCGCGTGCTCGCCGTCGTTCCGACGCAGCACGTGCGGGGCGTCATGCAGCGTATCGGCCCGCACCTCTCGGGCATCCCCGTCGTGTCGTGCAGCAAGGGGATGGAAGAGTCGACCGCGCGTCTGCCGAGCGAAGTCCTCGCTGAATGCATCGAAGACCCGGTGCTCTTCGTGCTGACCGGTCCCTGTCACGCCGAAGAACTCGCCGCGCTCAAACCGGCGACGCTCGTCCTCGCAGGTCCAGGCGGCGACCGACTCGCGCAGATCCAAGAAGAGCTCTCCGGGCCGACGCTGCGCCTCTACCGCAGCCATGATCGTCTCGGCGCCGAACTCGGCGGCGCACTCAAGAACGTCATCGCGATCGCCGCCGGCATCAGCGACGGCCTCGAACTCGGCGACAACGCCAAGTCGGCGCTCCTGACGCGCGGCATCGCCGAGATGTCCCGCTTCGGCGTCGCACTCGGTGCGGATCGCGAAACCTTCTTCGGCCTCGCCGGCATCGGCGACCTGATCACGACATCGGTGAGCCCCCACGGGCGCAATCGCCGCCTCGGCGAACTCCTCGGCCGCGGCCAGACCCTCGCGTCGATCCTCGCCGGAACCCAGCAGGTCTCCGAAGGCGTCTGGACCTGCCGCGCGGTCCTGCGGCAGGCCGCCGAACTCGGTGTCCCGATGCCGATCTCCGAGGAGGTCGCGGCGGTTCTCTTCGACGGCAAGGACCCACGCCAGGCGGTCGAGGACCTCATGACCCGCCTCCTCCGCGAGGAGAGCGAAGCGAGCCCCCGCAGCGACGTGCCGCCGGGGTGAGACGCCGCCCCTCGAGCGTTGGTTTTTCCGGCAGGCTCGCTAGGCTCTCCGCCTCGGATTCGCGGCACGCCGCGAGTCGAAAGTGTCGGGGCGTGGCGCAGTCTGGCTAGCGCGCTGCAATGGGGTTGCAGAGGTCGAAGGTTCGAATCCTTTCGCCCCGACCATTTTCACTAAATAAGTGAGCGATTATCCATTTTTCGAATGAGTGGCGAGCGAGAACAAGGAAGCCACGAAGTGACCACTCAAGCGGGTTCATGGAGCCTCCAAGAGCTTTCGCGAAGTGCTAGTGAGCGGGCGCTCCAATCGCTGAGCGAGCACCACGCGGATCGAATCGATTTCTTTGACTCTACGATCAGCTTTCTCTTGGACCCAGTAGTTGGTTGGGTGCATCCGTTGCTCGACGCTCGAGCACAGGATGTTGAGAAAACCCGAATCGACAAAGCAAACTCTGAGCTGTGGTTGCCTCCCGGAAGTGCCGCGAGCGAAGAGCGTCTATTCGGTTATGACTCGATGTCGATTGAGGCTGTTGTGTCTCACGCTCTGCATGACATTACATTCGCCTTCGTTCGCGATTTGGCCAAGACAGGCCTTCTCGTAATTCAACGATTGCTTATGGAGGCACTCTCGACTTATCGTCGCGCTACAGAGACCCTACAACACTTGGACGTGTTACTGGAACGGAGTGACCTCGCTCGCGAGTGCCTCCGTGCTGGTAGAGACTTCACTCGCAGTGAACGGCGCGGAAATCGCTTCTTACGTGCAGTCGACGAGACGTTTCGTCGCGCTGTCGAGCCAAATCTCCGAATGGAGGAGCAACAGAAGCTCAGCGAATTTCAGCACTACCATCGGCAACGTTCATCAGACGCCATGCTTAACACCGGTGTGCATGCTGGCATTCAGCATGGTTTGTTCAAGCATGTGAAGCCACACACTTACAGTCTTTTTGATGATAACTTGACAGATCCGACGGCGCATCTTTGGAGATTCGCGGCAGAAGGCCTCAGAGTCGCCGAGATGTTCGTAGAGCGATTGCCTGCAGTCTCGAAGGATGTATGGAAAGAGAGAATCCATCGTCTACATTGCGGATCTCAAGCGATTGAGGACAAACTACTAGAAACGAATCCGAGTCAACAGCGGGGCAGCGCGCCGTGGTCGAGCTATCGCCAGGAGCCAATGTGAGACCACTAGCGTCGGCGACAGGCGAGAGACTCGCACCGGAGTTGGCGATTCGTGGGCTCCGATACTTATTATTCGTAGTCCTATTTGTCAGCTCATGCACAGCGACGCGAGTCCCGCCCACGGATTGGGCGTGGAGAAGCGACCTCCTCGCACCTGACGGGGCCGCGTTTCCGTCGGCACCTGACCTGTTGGACGGCATCGACGAGCCCTTTGTCGGCGGCAAGCTGAGCATCGGAGACACCGTCCTCTTCGGGCTCCATCTGTTGCACGGAGGCTCGGTCCGATCGTGGTTCGTTCGCATCGCCTCGAACGAGGCCGACATCGCGGATGGCTTGTCCCTGCGTGTCACCGTCTTCAACGAACGCGAGCAACTCGTCGCGACCGAAGACGTGACGGTTCTGGAGCACCTCGTGCACGGCGTGACGCACGCTTGTCGCACGGTACCCGCGCGGAAGGGAGCTCCCTCGGGACTCCCGTTCGGGACCGTGACGGACGAGCATCGTGCGATGTTCGCGGTCATGGACGTCTTGCGTGTCGCTCAGCAGACCGACGCGTTGGCCGACGTCTTGTGGCAGGCGCTTCGTTGCCCGTCGCTCTTCAGCCTGCTCGGTGGGGTACGAGTGTCTGCCGGCATGTCCTTCGCGCACGCGACGATGACTACGGATCCCGCCACGGGCTCCGACGCCTACGAGTTTCCGAGTTCCGACGCCAGTCGTCGTGCGCCATGAACAAGTCCCGACTCGAAGCCGTCAGTGACGGTGTGCTCGCGATCGTGATCACGATCATGGTGCTCGAACTCAAGGTTCCCGCGCATTCCCCCGAACTCTCGCACTTGCGCCCGCTCCTGCCGGTGTTCTCGAGCTACGTGTTGAGCTTCGTCTACCTCGCGATCTACTGGAACAACCACCATCACATGTTCCACACCGCGAAGCACGCGAGTGCAGGGATCATGTGGGCCAACATGCACTGTAAGCACCCGATAGACCCCCCCCTTGATCTTCAGGGCCGATTCGGTGCAGCGCTCAGCTGCCGCTCGCTCGCTACTGCTGCGCCGACTTCCAATCCCGGGGCGTGAGACGTTCAATCTCCGCGCTTGGCGTCGTCGCGAGTCGCTCGAGCACGTCGGTGAGGTAGGCGAAGGGGTCGATGCCGAGTTCCCAGCAGCCCACAGTCAACGAGTAGAGCGTCGCCGCACGATGACCCCCGGCTTCGCTTCCGGCGAAGAGCCAGTTCTTGCGTCCGACGGCGACCTGGCGCATCGCGCGTTCGGTTCGGTTGTTGTCGATCCGCAGTGACGGATCGTCGAGATAGCGTCGCAATGCGATGTGGTTCTTGACGAAGTACGTGACCGCCTTGCCGGTCGGACTCTTGGGAAGCACCCGATCGCCCAGCGCGCGAATCAGCTTCAACAGATCGTCGAAGAGCGGTGCCGATCGCGCTTGCCGCATGGCGTGCCGCTCCTCGTTCGGTCGAGCTTTGATCTCGCGTTCGATGGAGTACAGCTCGTGCATCGCCGCGAGGACCATCTCGGCGCGCGTGCGATCGGTTTTGAGTGCATCGAAGAAGCGACGACGTGCATGCGCCATGCAGCCGACTTCGCGGATGTGTCCATCTTCGTAGAGTTGGTTGTAGCCTCCATACGCATCTGCTTGCAGGTAGCCTCGATACCCATCGAGCATGCGTTTCGGCCCGTCGCGACTGCGGCCCATCGTGAAGTCGAAGACGACATCTCCCGTGTCTCCGAGATACGCCCAAAGGAAAGCGCGCTTGGATTGCTTCTTGCCACCAGCACCGAGCACCGTGATGGATGTGTCATCCGTCGCGATGTAGTTGCCGCGAAGGATTCTCTTGTGCATCGCGTCGACGATGGGCTGCAAAAGCCACGCGCTCTGACGGATCCAATCGCCGAGGGTCGACTCGGCAAGCTCGACGCCGTGGCGAAGCGCGATGCGCGCCTGGCGATACAGCGGGAGATGATCGCGATACTTCGCTGTGATCACTTGTGCCAACAGACTCGCGCCAGCCAGTCCTTTGTCGATCACTTGCGGCGGTAGATCCGGCGTCCAGACGCCGACTTCCTCGTGCTTCTTGCACGCGAGCTTCGGTCGGCGCAGCACGCGCACGAAGTAGCTCGCGGGCCGAAACTCGAGCTTCTCTGTGTCTTCGTACCCGATGATCTCACGAGGCTCGCCGCAGCACGGACATGCGCGCTCCTCGTCGGCGACCTCGATGACTTCCTCGACGCGCGGGATTCCCGAGCCGACTTTGGTGGCCTGGCGTGGCTTGCGCTTGGGCTTCTTCGTCTCGACGACTTCGTCGGCCTCATCGTCGGGCGCCTCATCTGCGTGCGGCGGAATCGCGTCGACGTCTTCCTCTTCGGGGCCGAAGCCCGGCAGGAATGGTTGATTGGAGAAGCGCTCAGTCTTCTTGCCGTGAAGGCGATCACGCAACGAGATCCAGAGCCGCTCGAAGTCGTCTCGTTGCTGCCGCAAGAGTACGATCTCTTCGCGCAGCTTGGCGTTCTCTCGTTCGAGTTCTTCGACGTTCGACACGATGTCGTTGATACGTACGCCGCCTTCGAAGTGCTTACACTTTTCGAGGTTTTCTGTCGTACCAATTGCGGCGCTTTGCGCGCTCGAAGTCGAGTCCGCCAAGGAGCGCGTGCAGCTCGGTGGACGACAAGCTGAGAATGCTCGCGTCGCTCGCGTTCGGCCACGCGAAGCGACCCTTCTCGAGGCGCTTGAGCAGGAGCCAATAGCCGGACGTTTCCCAGTAGAGGATCTTGATGCGGTTCTTCGACCGATTGCAAAACACGAAGAGGTGGCCGCTCATCGGATCGAGCTCGTACAGGTCTCGTGTGCACGCAGCGAGTCCATCGATCGCTTTGCGCAAATCCGTCGCGCCGCGCGCGAGGTAGATGCGGACCTGCGGCGGAAGACTCAGCACGTACTCACCGCCGCGATGAGTTGGCGCAACTCGTCTGCGTCGTACGGTCGAGGGACGACGATGCGCAAGCCGCCCGGCAGCACGATCTCGAACGACTGCGGTGCTGCGATGGCGGTGTCTGGTCGAATGTCGACTTCGACGAAGTCCTGGTCACGCTCTCGATCTCGGCGACGCAGCTCACTGCGCCACCAGTAGATCGTCATCACGGACATGCCGTGAAGGTCGGCGAAGTCCCGCGTCGACAGCGCGCTGTTGTCGAGTTGGGCAAGGAGGCTGCGCATCTCGCGCTCGCGTGGAGTGGGCATCCGCACGATCGTGAGCCGGTCGCGAGGCGTTTTTCAGATGCGGTTCGTCGGGTGCTTACCATGCACTTGCTCTTCTGGCTGTCCCTCGTGCCGTTCACGACGGGTTGGATGGGGGAGAACCACTTCGCGCCCGTGCCGACGGCGCTGTACGGAGTCGTCCTGTTGTGCGCCGCGATCGCCTACTTCGTCCTGCAAGGCGCGATGATCCGGCGACACGGACGCGAGTCGGTACTCGCGCGCGCGGTCGGTCGCGACATCAAGGGATGGACGTCACTCGGGCTCTACTTGATCGCGATCCCGGTCGCGCTCGTGCTTCCTTGGCTGGCGGGAGTGCTCTACGCAGTCGTCGCTCTGTTGTGGCTCGTGCCCGACCGCCGCATCGAGCGCGCCCTCTCCGACTCTTCGGATTGAGTCCTGCGTCGGCTCCATGTTCGCGCGGTTCACGGTGCGCTCCGTGGCGCCCGTGAGCTTTGTGCCGGCGTGCGTGATCGAATCCGTTCCGAAGCGTTCATTGATCGCGTCCATCGCGCGCAGCGCGGCACTTGCTTTGCGCGGGTCCGGCCCTTCCCGAAACAGCGCACCTTGCCGCGCGACTCCGCTCGCAGGCAGCAACCCGGAAGCACCGATCCCGATCAACCGGATGCCAGAGCCACGGTCGACCGCATCGAGCAACTGAACGCCGACGCGATGGAGTGCGCGATCGTCGTTGCTCGGCACGTCGAGCCGTTGTTGGCGCGTGAGCGTCTCGAACGGCGGATAGCGCAGCTTGAGTTTGACGGTCGTCGCGACGAGGCCGTGCGCGCGTAGCCGGCGTCCGACACCTTCGGCGAGCGAGAGCAGGACAGCGCGCGCCGCTTCGGGATCGTCGAGATCGTCTTCGAAGGTCGTCTCGTGACTGATCGACTTCGCATCGCGATCGGCGACCACGTCGCGCACGTCTTCACCGTGTGCGAGCGACCAGAAGTGCTGCCCCGCATGCGCACCGATCAACGCCTCGAGCGTCGCGCGACCGATGTCCTGCACGTCGCCGATCGTGCGAATCCCGTGACCATCGAGCAGCTCTTGCATGCGCTTGCCTGCACCCCACAGTCGTGAGACGGACAGAGGTCGCAAGAACGCGCGCTCGGTCCCTGGCTCGACGACGACGAGTGCGTTCGGCTTCTCGAGGTCGCTCGCGACCTTTGCAACGTACTTCGAGGAGGCGACGCCGATCGAAATCGTGAGCTCGGTCTCTTCGAACACACGCTCGCGAATCGTGCGCGCGATCTCGTGCCCATCGCCGAACAAGAGCCGCGAACCCGTGACGTCGAGGAACGCCTCGTCGAGCGACAATGGCTCGATCTGTGGAGTGAACCTCTCGAAGATCGCACGAATCTGGCGCGAAGCCTCGACGTACGCCGACATGCGTGGCTGCACGAAGATGCCATCGGGGCAGAGTTTGCGCGCGATGGCACCAGGCTGTGCCGAGTGCACGCCGAAGCGCCTTGCTTCGTAGCTCGCGGTCGAGACGACGCCGCGTTTCCCGATGCCGCCGACGATGAGCGGCAGACCGCGATACTCCGGATGGTCGCGCTGCTCCACGGCCGCGTAGAAGGCGTCCATATCGGCGTGGAGGATCGTACGTGGGGAGGACATGACAGTCGTGTCACTCGAGGTTCGGGCTCGTCGTGCGTTCGTCTCGGCGCGTCAGGCAGCCATGGTAGCCTCGGCGCCACGCGGCCGCCCGAACGCGTAGTAGAACACCGGCAGCACGAACACGCTCAGCACAGTCGAACTCACGAGTCCGCCGAGGATCACGAACGCCATCGGCCGCTCGATCTCTTGCCCAGGCAACTCGGGGCCGATCGTGAGCGGTAGCAAAGCGAGAGCGGCACAGGTCGCGGTCATGAGGATCGGTGAGAGCCGTTCGCATGCGCCGCGCAGGACGAGTTCTCGGCCGAAGGTCATGCCCTCGTGCTCTTCGAGATGACGATAGTGGCTGATCAACAGGATGCCGTTGCGGGCCGCGATGCCGAGTACCGTCACGAAGCCGACCATCGAGCCGAGGGACAGCGTCGCGTGGTCGGCGAAGGCGCCGACGACACCGCCAATCAGCGCGAAGGGCAGGCTCGCGACGACGAGCAGCGTGAGGCGCCAAGAGCGAAAGTCCGCGTGCAGGAGCAGCACGATGCCGATCAGCGACGCGAGTGCGAGCGACAGTAGGCGGTCCTGTGCCTTCTGCCGTGCGTCGAACTCGCCGAGCACGTCCGCGTGGTAACCGAGCGGAAAGCCTGCCTTCGCGACGCGCGCCCCGATCGTGCTCGCGACGGTACCGAGATCTTCGCCGCGCACGTTGCACGTGATGTCGATCTTGCGCGAGGCGTCCTCGCGTTGGACGACGTTCTGCGTCGGAACGACGCTGATGTCCGCGATCTCACCGAGAGCGACGTAGCCGCCGCCGGGGATCTCGATGAGCCACTCGCGCAAGCCCTCGACATCCGAACGCGCACCGTCCGTTCCGGTGACGACGACCGCACGTATGGTCTGGTCGACGCGGACTTCACCGACGACTTCGCCACGCAGCAGGAGCGCGACCGTGCTGCGCACCGTCGCTGGATCGATGCCGAAGCGCTTGGCTGCGTCCGTACGCACACGCGGCGTAGGTTTGCGTCGGCTTCGGCGAGATCGATGTCGACTTGGAGCAGTTCGCCTCGTGCAGGAAGGGTCGCGTCCTCGGCCTCCTGCCCTGCAGCGATCTGCAACCGCAAGCCTTCGAAGCGCGCGACGACTGCGGGACGCAGCTTCGTCGACAAACGCTCGACGAGTTGCCGTGCTTGATCACAACCGAGCGAAAAGAGCGATACGTCGGCCTCGATGCTCTGCCGGATGCTCGCGTAGCGGCTCAGCGCGAGTTTGAACTCCGCATCACGGATGGCTGAGGTGCCCTGCCGGAAGATCGGGATCGCAGCCGTGAAGCCAGGCCCGATTTCGAATCCCTGAGAACCCGAGCCGTTCGCGTCGATGAGCGCCGAGACCGTCAGCCAGTCGCGATTGGCGAGTCCTGCCGCGCGGCTCGCGGCTTCGGCCGAGAACTCGGCAGCACGCAAGTCGGGCCGTGCAGCGAGCGCTCGCGTCACGAGATCCGGCGTCTCGGGAATCGTCGGGACCGCCGACCGCTCGGCGGTGTGTAGGGGTACCGATGCGTTCGAAGGGCGCCACGCCATCCACGTCATCGGGCGTTCGCCGAGTTCGCGAGCGGCGGACGTGCGACGCAGGACTTCGCAGCGCGCACGTTCGGCGTCCGCGAGTGCGGTGTCGTACAGGACGCGCGGGATCTCCCCGGCCTCGACGCGGAGGCGAGCTGCCTCGGCGCGTTCGTTCGCGAGCCCGAGTGCATCGGTCGCGAGCTGCGCGCGACGTTCGGCGAGTTCGTGATCGATGTAGGCGAGACTCACGTCCCGGATCAGATCAGGTCCATTCCGCTGGAGGAGTGACGCGAGTCGCTCGCAGTCCGCGCGAGCCATGTCGATGCGCTGAGACCGCAAGAACAGCGATTCGAACGGGATCCCGATCGTGAACTCGAGCTGCTTCGGCCCGAGCGGGAAGAGCAGCGACAGGATGGGGTTCGTCAGCAAGCCCGAATCCGCGAGGCGCGCGCGCCCGACGCCGAGTTCGGCGAGGGTGACGGCGAAGTCGCGGTTGTTCCACAGCGCGATCGCGACTGCCTCGTCTCGAGACACGCCATCCGAAACGTCGATGCCCGGGGGGAGAGTCGCGGCGTCGTCGTCGCCGCGGAGTCGGTGGCCCGTTCTCGAGAACAGGTCCTGGTCGAGTTTCTCGTATGCGTACGCACTCGTGTCCGCCATGCAGCCACCGAGAGCGGTGGCGAGAAGACAGGCCACGACGAGTCGAGACGAATGGTTGCCGGCGAAGGCGATACGGTCGAAGAGCGAGCGTTCGCTCGTCCTCACGATTGGGGCATCCTTGCGGCGCCGCGCGCCGCGAGGCTCCGCTTCTGCGAGAAGACGAACCTCCGTGCGAGCACGAAGTTGAGGCTCATCCCCGCGAGAACGCCGAGGAACATCGCGATCACGCGCGTGAACGTTCCATCGAAGAACGAGATCCACGTCGTCAGTGCGTAGTACGTGCCCCAGTTGACGCCGAAGCCGAGCAACGACGTGAGCAAGAACTTCGACCACTGGACGCGCTTCCGCGCGTGCTCGCGGCCTGCGAAGGTCAGCTGGCGGTTCCAGAACCAGTTCCAGGATGCGCTCACCCAGAACGACGCGACACGAGCCTGGAGATGGCCGATGCCGAGGAACCACTGGATTGCCGCGTAGACGGAAACGTCGACGACGAAGCCCGTGCCGCCCACGAATGCGAACTGCACGAACTCCATGCGTGACGGGTAGGCGTTGCGGTACATCGCGAGCACGCGTCGCAGAGTCAGCGGCGAGTCGGTCGTGACCTGTCCGCCAAGCCCTCGTTCACCTTCGCTGTCGAAGTCGACCGTGCACGGACGATCGAACGTGCCCAAGGTCCACGCTTCGAGTGCGTGACCGATCCTCATCGTTCGAACCGAGCGCGGAGAGCGGAGCCGGCGGCTGTCGAACGCGAAGAATCCCGAGTAGGGGTGGGAGAGTGCGGACAGGGGGCGTGCCAATCGCGCGAGGAGGCGCGACTTCCACGATGCACATGGTCTGGAGCCATGGGCAGCCCCGACGACGAAGTCGTGTTCTCCTCGCGCGATCGGCAGGACGAGGTCCGGAATGCGCGAGATCGGATGCTGCGACGGATCGTAGAAGGCGATTACGGCAGCGGGATCGTCACCGTCGGCGTCGAGATCCCAGCCGGCTCGATCCACGAGCGACGCGATCTCGTCGAGAGATGCCTCCGGCTCGCTGCTCGTTCCGCGGCGTGTCGCGACGAGCCGCAACGTAGGTCGTCGAGATCGTAGTGCCAGTGAACCGTCCATGTTCGCGCCCTCGCAATCCCGGTCGTCATTCTGACCGGGATCGGACCTGAATCCGAGCAGGATCCAGCTCGGTGCTGATTGCAACCTGAAGTCGGGCGCAAACTTGCCTGCGGCTTCGCGACCAGCGTAGCCGCAGGGGGCGTCACTTCGTGCAGACGATGTCGAGCGTGTTCGTGGCCTTGAAGGTCACACCGCTCGTCGTGAACGACAGGATGACTTCGCCGACGCTGATCGTGATGTCACGACCCGCCGGGAAACGCAGGGTGTGCGTCGCCGCGCCGGTATCGTCGGTGATGAACGCCGCGGCGTGCGCGATCGTCGAGAAGAGCGGGCAGCCACCGATGTCCAGCGTCTTGCCGTCCGGCGAGTAGAGCAGCAGTCCGATCGCGTTCTTGTCGGCGCCACTCAGCTCGAGCTTGACGCTCGGGCCGAAGAAGCCGGAGCCGGCCGAGGCCGTGCCCTTGAGCGTTGGTCCACAGCCCTTGGCGCCATCGGTGACCGTGCACTTGCCGCCGCTCGCGGGCTCACCCGTGAACGAGACGGTCGCCGTCGCACCGTAGCTCGCGAAGCCGGCACCCTTGAGGGCACACGCGCCACTCGTGACGACCGAGGCCGTGAGGCCGGCCTTCGTCAGCGTGACGTCGACGGAGACGAGCATCGGCTTGTCGCCGGCTTTGACCGCGTAGGTCTTGTCACCGATCTTGACTCTCGCCGTGGCGCTGCCGCCCGTCGATGCACCGGCAGAGACGTGAATCGTCAACTTGCCCTTCGTGTCCGTATCGGCGGCGAACACGAAGTCACAGCCGTGCGCGCCAGCTGCTCCGCCATCGCCGGTCGTGTTGGCCGACGAGTCGTTGTTGCTGTCACGGCTTCCGAGGTTGCCACGATCCGACACGCTCGCGGTCCACGTCGTCGTGCGGTGGAGCCGGTCGTCGAGCTTGCGAATCGTCGCGGCCGAACCGGCATGACCGGCACCCATGATCATGGAGTTCACGAAGACGCCCTTGGCGTCGATCGCGGTGTCTTTCTTCGCGGCATTCGCGTCGCTGCTCGTGCCGGCTTTGACTTCGTTGCCGAAGTCCGTCGCGGTCTTTCCGGTCAGCGTTTGGGCAGAGAGGGCACTCGTGAGAAGGAGTGCGGAGGTAATGGGCAGTAGTCGCTTCATCGGGTTCGAATCTCGCTCATGCAAGAGGCGCGACTCGCAGGTCGCTTGAGATGGTCGACGGGGGGCCTGTCGACTGGAGACGTTGCCTGACGCAGCGCTTCGGGGGACGCCGCGACCGGCGCGAAACAAGGTAGCGCCGTGCGATCTCGGGCGTGATGGGCTCGACGACCCACGCTCGCGCCGCTTAAGGAATCGGCCCGCCTCAGGATCGACATCGCAATCGCCCGATGATGGTAATGCCGCTGGGAGGGGGCAACGGGAGCGGTCCGTAGGTGCTCGAGCGCGGCCAAGCGTCCGTGGCCTCAAAACGGCCAAGCCGCACGCGCCTCCCGAGCCGGCGTTCGCTAAGACCATGACGCACGTCCCAGTTCGCTTTATCCGGTAGACCGTTGAGCAATCTCGTCGAAGCTGCCCTCCTGGCCCTCGTTCAAGGACTGACCGAGTTCTTGCCGATCTCGAGTTCGGCGCACCTGATCCTCGTCGGGATGATCACGGGGCGCGGTGAGGGCGCCGACGCGGCCGTGTTCGACGTCGCGGTGCACGTTGGGAGCCTGCTCGCCGTCGTGCTCTACTTTCGGCGCGAACTCGTGCAGTTGTCCCGTTCGTTCTTCGCGTCGGTGTTCGCGCGAGAGCGTTCGGCATCGGCTCGCCTCGCGTGGGCCGTGATTCTCGGAACGATCCCGGCAGCCCTCTGCGGCTACCTCCTCAAGGACACCATCGAAGGCAGCCTTCGCGGCGCGCGGGTGATCGCGTGGGCTTCGATCGGCTTCGGGATCCTGCTGTGGGTCTCGGATCGAGTCGGTCGGCGCATCCGTTCGGTGGAACGTATCGGGACGTTCGATGCGTTGTTCGTGGGAGCGTGTCAAGCGCTCGCGCTGATCCCGGGAACCTCCCGATCCGGAGCCACGATCACGGCGGGACTCTTCGGCGGTCTCACGCGCGAGGCTGCGGCGCGCTTCTCGTTCTTGCTTTCGATCCCGTTGATCCTCGCCGCCGGCGCGCTCAAGACCAAAGACCTGCTCGAGGCTCGAGCGCAGATCGACGTGCCCGTGCTCGCGATCGGCGTGCTCGTCTCGGCGGTGTCGGCCTACCTCTGCATCGAGTTCTTCTTGCGGCTGGTCGAACGCATCGGCATGACGCCGTTCGTCGTCTACCGCATCTTGCTCGGGATCGCGATCCTCGTGTTCGTTTCGTAGCCGAGCACGAACGGACGGCGCCTGGATACAAAGAAGGCCGCCCTTCATCGAGGGGCGGCCTTCTTGCATAGCTCGTCGAACGGGTCGACGACCTCGTTGCGTGGGTCAGTTCCCTGCGCCGACCGGAGACTTGTCCTTGTCCTTGCGGATCTTGTCGAGCAGGGAGCTGCCGGACGACTGCACGTCTTCGACCACTTCGGCATCGAAATCGGCGACCGTCTTGGCCTTCGGTGCACGCTTGAGGATCAGATCGAGCGTCTTGGCTTCGAGTTCGAGAGTCTTCTTGTACTCCTTCTCGAGGTCCGCGAGCTGCTTCTCGATCTTGTCGGCTCGAGTCTTCTTGCCGTCGGCGAGGCGCTCGTCGAGCTGGCGCTCGAGTTCCTTGCGACGCGAGATGATCGTGTCGAACGAGTCCAGGTGGCGTTGCCAGGCTTTGATCGCGAGTTCGGGGCTCTTCTTGTATTCGTCCGACAGGATGTCGGAGAGCACGTCCCAGAGACGCGATTGCTTCTGCTTGCCGTCGAGCTCGAGCCGCTTGCTCCCGTCCCACGAAAGGATCAACAAGTGCGGCGGCTTCTCGTCGGCGAAGATCGCATGCCACGGGTGGCTCTTCTCGACGACGCGACGATCGAGCTTCACGCAGTGATACCACTGAGTGAAGAGCAACGTCTTCTCGTTGTCGAGCGTGCGATCGAGCAGAGCGTGGTCCTTGCCCTTGCAGAAGTCGCAGTCGCGCAGGATGAGCAAGGGGCGCGGATCGTTGCCACGGAGTTCGGCGAGCGCGGTCTCGAAATCGAGAGACTCTTCGCTCGTCGGCACCGGATGCGTCCAACGCACACGAAGTCGCTTCTTACTCTCGTCGCTGCGTTCCATGTCCACGGCGATTCCACCGCCGCGAGCACCACCGCCGCCTCGATTGACACCGCCGCCGGCTCCGCCGGCACTACCGCCACCGCCACCTGCGGTGGAACCGCCCCCTCCTCCGGAGGGGGCAGCGGCTCCGCCTCATCACTGTGGCGCAGCGCCCGCCGGGGCTCCCATGATCGCGAGAGCAGCAGCGAGAACGCCGAGATGCAGGAATTGCTTCATCATGGTTCTCAGTTCCTTTGTTCGAAGCTGTCCGATCGTGAGCATGCGAACGGACCCGGGGGGAAGACCGATCTCGGCTTCCAACTCTCTTATCGTCTCCGACGTGCCGTGGAGTGCAAGCGATACGGACGGGTTTTACTCATTCCGTCGGGCCTTGTTCAGAGTTCGTTACTCGGGAAAAAGTCCTCGGAATCGCGTGCCGCGGTCCTGGAGTCATGTCGTGGTTGTTGGATCCGGGCGACCCACGGGGTTGTGCTCTCGCCAGATCCGCCCTCGCGGAGTGCGCACGAGAACTTCATCGCCATCCCGGCGCACGAACCACGACGCACTCAGCGGCACCTTCCCATCGGGAGTGTCGAGGACGTAGGTCGGGATCCCGAAGCCGGTCGTGTTGCCGCGGAGGCCGTCCATGATCTCGATCCCGCGTTCGATGGGTACGCGCAGATGCGCCGTGCCTTCGAGCGTCTGGCATTGATAGACGTAGTAGGGTCGCACGCGAACTCGCAGCAACTGCTCACACAGCCGCTTCATCACGTCGATGCTGTCGTTGATGCCAGCCAGGAGGACGCTCTGGTTTCCGATCGGGATGCCGGCATCCGCGAGAGCATTCAGCGCCCTGGATGCCTCGGGAGTCAACTCGTCCGGGTGATTGAAGTGCGTGTTGAGCCACAGCGGTTGGTGCTTGCGGAGCATTGCGACGAGGCCGTCGGTGATGCGTTGTGGAAGCGTGCAGGGTGTTCGGCTTCCGATGCGCACGATTTCGACGTGCGGCATGGCCCGGAGCTCGGTGAGGATCCCGTCGATGCGCTCATCCGACATCATGAGCGGATCACCGCCCGTGAGGAGGACGTCGCGGATCGCGGGTCGTGACGCGATGTAGTCCAGTCCTTCGCGAATCGAGTCTTGGCTACTGCGCGTGTCGCTGCCCTTCACGAAGTACTCGCGGAAGCAGTAGCGGCAGTAGGTTGGGCAGACGTTGACGACTTTGAACGCGACGCGGTCCTCGTAGACGTGAACGACCGACTTCGTCGGGGAGTTCGTCCCTTCCTGCAACGGATCGAGTGAGCCGAAGTCGGGTGCGAGTTCGCCGCCCGACGGCAGGTGTTGGCGCCGGATCGGACAACGCGGATCGGTGTCGTCGATCAGGGAAAGGACGTAGGGGGTTACGGACCAACGAAACCGGCTGCCAGCCGTCTCGAGTTCCGCGACTTCGGCATCGTCGAGTGTGGCGTAGTTTTGGAGCGCTTCGACGGACCGGATGCTGTTCCGCATCTGCCAGCGCCAATCGTTCCAATCGATTGTCGTCGCGAGTCGGTCGAGGAGATCACGGTCGAGGATCATCGTGCGGCGGGCGTGGCGGCGGGATGCGTGTGACCGAGCGAATCGTCCGCACATCGATGGGGCGGCCTCGCTCGTCTTGCAGCGATCCTAGCCAAACCCACGCACCTGCGGGTTCGCATCCACCACATCGAAGTAAGAGGCCACCTCGATATTCAGACGCGTCGCCCGCCCCGAACTCGTGCACATCGTGCTCGACGACTCGCGATGCTCCGGCGATCCACGTCGATGTCTCGTCGACGACGAGCAATGCGCCGGGGTACGGGAAGCTCAGAGCTCGAACTCGGTCGTGAACGCGTCGCGCGCTCCACGTGATGTCGATGGTCCTGAAATCCCGTGCCAAGCCCGCGGTCCACGTTGCCGCGTTTTCGCACTGATCACGTGTCGGGAGTCGCTCCCGGGCGAGATCGAACAAGAACGCATCGAGCAGCGCTGGCATGGCGCCGAGTGCCCGGATCAGCACTTGCTCGACAGTGTCGTCGGGACCGATCTCGAATCGAGTTTGGCTCGCGATCGGCCCGGCATCGAGAGCCTCGACCATCCTGTGGATCGTCAATCCCGATTCCGAATCGCCATTGGCGATCGCCGCGACGATCGGTGCCGAGCCGCGATACGCGGGCAGCAAGCTCGCGTGCACGTTGAATGCGCCGAGTGTCGCCGCACGTAACGTGGGCGCCGTGAGCTTTCGCCGCCAGTTCGAGCTGATGAGCAACGATGGTCGTTCGGCCAGGAGCGAGCGTAGAACCGTTTCGTCGCCAGCCACGTCGGTCGTCACGAATCTCAGCGAGTGCCGTCGCGCAACTGTGGCTACGGATGTGCCGAACGGCGGAGCGAACGCCGGAGGCGTCGACGCAGGTAGGCCGTACACGACGAGATCGTCGCAACGCGTCGCCAAATGCTCGAGTGTCTCGCTGCCCCACGTCTCCGTGCCCAGGAACACGACACGCGGTGCGAATCGCTGCTCAAGCTTCACGGCGTCGTCGATAGAGGACCGGGACACCGTTGGTGCGGTCGACGAAGGACGCGATCAGTTCGAAACCCTCGGACTCGTGGAAGCCGACCGAGGCTCGGTTGGGTGGGTCCACGATGATGGCCGCGAGCAGATCCGACTCGCTCGCTTCGCGCTCGAGTGTTTGATACAGAGCTTGTGCAAGGCCTTTTCGACGCAGCTGCGGGCGCACGCAGACCTGATTGATCAAGACGAACTGGCGGTCGCAGTACGCGGTTCGAATTGCCACGTAACTCACGTGGTCGGTATCCGGGATCCTGTAGTCGCTGTAACCCAGCAAGTATCCGACGACCACGTCGTTCTGCACGACAACGTAGAAGTAGTCCGCGAACTCGAGGAACTTGCGGTAGTCGTCGAGTTCGTAGTCGCTGATGAGATAGCCGACGTTGTTCGCCTGTGCAGGATCGAGGCGTGATCGTGCACTCAGAGCCGCGATCTCCGCAATCTCGTCGAGATCGTTCGGCTTCGCCCGACGTACGGCGAGTTCGCCAGCGCGGAAGTTCCAAGAACTCGCAGGGCGAAGCTCACGGATCAACTGCGATTCCCACTCGCTGCCATGCTTGCGCTTGAGCTCGTCGACTTTCTCGAAGGGAATCCTCGTCGCTTGTTCAGTTCGGCGCGGCGTCGGCCCGCGATAGAAGATCTCGCCTCGATACTTCGTCGGATAGTCCTGTCCGCCGAGCGTGAAGTGTCCGATGGCGATCCCGAGCACTGTGCCAGGACTGTCCTGCGTCGTGAAGTAGTTGATGTATGCGAGGTTCTCGTCGAGAACGATGTTCGTCGAGACCGACGTGAAATCCCCTTCGCCCCGGCGGAATGCCTTCGTCTGGACGGAGAGGTTCATGTCGGGTCCGATGTATGTGATCGTCGCGAGTTCGTTGCGAATCTCCTTCCCGTCTTCGTACACATCGAAGATCCAAGTCCCTTCGATCCACGTGTGTCCGCAGAGCCACTTACGGATGCCCCGGAAGCGCACCAGTTGCGCGACGATGAAGTCGGCAGACACGTAGCTGATCGTGATCGAGACCAGAAACGCGATGGCAAGGCCGGCCAGCTTCCAGTCCGAGCTGTTCTCGATTGCTTCGAGAATGCGCCGTTGGAGTTCGACACACGTGCCGATGGCGACTGCGGTCGTGATGATGGTAACTGCTTGCCGGAACCTGCGAATTCTCATCCGTCTCGATCGTGCGTTTCGTTGTGTCGTGCGGTGCGTTTCTCGGCGACCCAGCGCATCGATGCGCTTTCGTAGATCGATCGCACGAGATCGTCGTACGACCAGCCTATCGACGACGCAATGACCGGCACGAATCCATGAATGGGGTCGAGGCCAGGGAGTGCGTTCGCTTCGATGAAGGACGGGGAGCCCGTCTCGTCACATCGGAGGTCGATGCGACTCACATCGCGCAAGTCGAGTGCGGCGTGAACGTGTTCTGCCAGACGCAGGCACGCGTCGCTGAGTCGTGACTCTCCGTCGGTCCAAACGCGGAATCGCCCACGTTCGCGAGTGTCGTACTTGGTCTGCCAATCCGAGATCGCGAGTGCATGTGTGTGAAACGGTTCGATTGCCCCGATGGCCTTGGCCGAGTCGCCGGTTCCGAGGACAGCGACCGAGAACTCGCGTCCCGTCATGAAAGCCTCGACGATCGCCGGTTGTGCGTAGGCATCCGAGATCTTCGCGACCCTAGACTCGATCTGCTCCTGAGTCGAACACACGCTGCCACTGTCGATTCCCATGCTCGTGCCTTCGTACTGCGGCTTGACGATGACGGGCAGTGACGGTGGGGAGTCGATCTGGTCCCGTCCCGTCGCTAGCAGCCAATCGGGAGTCGGGAGCCCGGCATGACGAATCTGGAGTTTCGCAAGATGTTTGTCGTGCGATACGAGCAACGCCCTGGGGTCCGAGTGCGTGTAACGCATGCCGAGGACCTCGTACAGGGCCGGCAACGTCGCTTCGCGCCAAGGTCCGGATCGACCTTCGGCGATGTTGAATACGGCATCGAGCGGTGGATCGTCGAGCAAGCGAGCGATCGCGGGTCGTCCGTCACCGAGCATCGCGACGTCGTGCCCGAGGCGGGACAGTGCATCGCGAACCGCGTCGATCGTCGACGGCGTCTCGTAGTCGACTTGGCTGTCTGCTTGGTCGTCGAGCCGGCAATCGCGCCCGGAGCCACGTTGCCACCTCCCTTGCAGCGTGAATGCGAGTCCCAGGCGCATCGAACCGTTCCGCCGTCAAGGAGTCATTTCAAGACAGACAGTTTCTTGCCAACTGCTGTAAATGCTTCGACCGCGCGCTCGAGGTGCTCTTGTTCGTGTGCCGCGCTGACCTGCACCCGAATGCGCGCCGTGCCCTTGGGCACGACAGGATACGAGAAGCCGATCACGTAGATGCCCTCGTCGAGCAAGTCGGCCGCCATCTGCTGCGCGAGCTTGGCTTCGCCGAGCATGATCGGAACGATCGGGTGTTCTCCCGGCTTGATCGCGAAGCCACGTGCCGTCATCGCTTCGCGGAACCACTTCGTGTTGCGTTCGAGTTTGTCCCGCAGTTCGGTCGTGGCGCTGAGGATGTCGATGCACTCGATCGCGGCAGTGACGATCGCCGGCGGGAGCGTGTTGGAGAACAGGTAGGGACGTGAACGCTGCCTGAGGATGTCGATGACCTCGCGCGGCCCCGTCGTGAACCCCCCGGCCGATCCGCCGAGCGCCTTGCCGATCGTCGACGTGATGATGTCGACGCGATCCAACACACCGCAATGTTCGGCGCTACCCCGTCCGGTCGGGCCGAAGAACCCGGTCGCGTGGCACTCGTCCACGTGCACCATGGCTTCGTGCTTCTCCGCGAGGTCGCAGATCTCCCGCAGCTTCGCGACGTCGCCGTCCATCGAGAATACACCGTCGGTCGTGATGATCTTCGTGCGTGCATCCTTCGCTTCGAGAAGGCAGCGTTCGAGATCCTTCATGTCGCCATGCTCGTACCGATAGCGCTCGGCCTTGCACAATCGCACGCCATCGATGATCGATGCGTGGTTCAGTGCATCGCTGATGATCGCATCCTCGGCGCCGAGGAACGGCTCGAACAAACCGCCGTTCGCGTCGAAGCACGCGATGTAGAGAATCGTGTCTTCCTTCCGATGAAAGTCGGCGATTCTCTTCTCGAGTGTCTTGTGGATCGTCTGCGTTCCACAGATGAAGCGCACCGACGAGAGGCCGAGGCCATAGGCGTCGACCCCGCGCTTTGCCGCATCGCGTAGTCGAGGGTCGTTGGCGAGGCCGAGATAGTTGTTGGCGCAGAAGTTGAGGACCTCTCGCTCGGCAACGGCGATGTTCGCCCCCTGCGGGGTCTCGATCACACGTTCTTGCTTGTAGAGGCCGCCTTCGCGGATTTCGTCGAGTTCTGCCCGAAGGCGTTCGCGTGCGCGTCCGTACATGGCGATAGGACACCCGACCGAGGCCTCATGCGCAAGCCGGAGCGCGAAGGCTCGGTTGGAGTTTGCCGGCATCCTGCTACTGTTCCCGGCATGCAACTGAAGAAGCTCGGCGTGATCGGCGGTAGTGGGCTCTACGAGATGGATGGTCTGACCGACGTGCGCGAGATCGAGGTCGAGACCCCGTTCGGCAAACCATCGGACATCCTGACGACGGGCCAACTCGGTGATGCCGAACTCGTCTTCTTGCCACGTCATGGCAAGGGACATCGCCTGATGCCGAGTGAGCTTCCGTTCCAGGCCAACGTCTATGCCATGAAGATGCTCGAGGTCCAAGGCATTCTCGCGATCTCGGCGGTGGGTAGTCTGCGTGAAGAGATCGTGCCCGGGCACTTGGTCGTCGTGGATCAGTTCATAGATCGCACGCGGCATCGCGCGGACACGTTCTTCGGTGACGGCATCGTGGGGCACGTGCACTTCGCCGATCCGATCTGCACCTGTCTGGGAGCAAAGGTCTTCGAGGCGGCCAGCGAGGCCGGTGCGACAGTGCATGAGGGCGGAACATACGTCTGCATGGAGGGCCCCCAGTTCTCGACGCGTGCCGAATCGCACCTCTATCGGAGTTGGGGTGCGTCCGTGATCGGGATGACCAATCTCCAAGAGGCGAAGCTCGCCCGCGAAGCCGGCCTCTGCTACTCGACGCTCGCGCTCGCCACGGACTACGACTGCTGGCACGACAGTGAGGCCGACGTGAGTGTCGAGGCGGTTCTCGAAGTCATCAAGAACAACGTCAGCACCGCCAAGGCGGTCATCGCCTGGCTGGCGCGAAGTCTCCCGATGGAGCGGACGTGCCACTGTGCCCGAGCACTCGAGCACGCGATCATGACGGCCAAGGACCGCATCCCCGAACACGCGAGGCGCCGCCTCGAGCACATCCTGCCGGAGTCGTTCGGCGGGTTGCACCGCTTCGAGTGAAGGGCGAGTTTCGATAAGCGCGGCTCCTCGGCCGGGCTTGTCGTTCTGCGTTGTCCGGTTCCCGCCTGCGTCATCCGGTTCCCGCGTCTCGCTCGTGATGCGGCGCTGTGCTGTGCCCTCCCTCGGCTCGAGCTCCGAGAAGCGCGGGGGCGGCCCTGCCGCCGGCTCTCGTCGCCCTCGCGCCGGTCGCCCAGAAAGGCGACCGACCGACGCGAGAGCGACGAGAGGCGCGGGGCAGGTGGGAGGGGCCGTCCTAAGTGGTAGCTGCCCATGCGCAGGTTTTGGTGCGTGCTGCAACATGGAGCGCGCAGCGGAACTGACGACCGCGTTTGTCGACGCTGGATGGACCCGCGCTTCGACTCGCGACTTCGATTCGAGATTGTCGCGTGGATGTTCGATTTCTGATTCGGCAGATGTGCTGTTGCGGTCAGGCCGCAGGGGGGGGTGCAGACCGGTTACACAGCTGACAGTTCAAACCGATTCCATGGCTGACACTGTCCGACTTCGTGGTGGACGCATGGCCGGCATGGCGACTTGCGTTGTCGCATGTCATGGAATCCGACGTGCACCATGAAAGAGCGAGTTCCGTGGATCGCGGAATGGGAGAGTGGCGAGTTGTCGATGGCTGCCCTGTGTCGAAAGTACGGCGTGAGTCGTCAGCCGGGCCACAAGTGGACCCACCGCTACGAGGAAGGCGACCAGGACATCGATTCGCTGCGACATCGATCTCGAGCGCCACATTGCCATCCGTGGACGACCCCTAGAGGATGTCGTGGACTTGCTGGTTCGCGTACGCAAGCAGCGTCCGACTTGGGGTCCCAAGAAGATCTGTGCGTACCTGCTGCACGCATGCCCGCAGTTGGAAGTACCCGCTGCGAGCGCGATCGGTTCGATCCTGAAGCTGTTCGGGATGACGAAGGCGCGCCATCGTCGACGACGCACGCCGATGAGCCAGGACGGCTCGGAGCCACGCGGTCAGCATCCGAATGCCGTGTGGTGCACGGACTTCAAAGGTCAGCTTTCGACGGCAGACGGGACCGTCGCGTATCCGCTCACGTTGATGGATGAGCGCTCTCGGTTGCTGTTGCGATGGACAGGCCTGCGACACACGTCCGTGAGTCGCGCCAAGGCTGTCTTCGAGTCGTGTGTAGACCGGTTCCATAGCTGACAGTTCAGACCGACTCCACGAGGGACGCTGTCCGACTCCATTTCGGAGGACCGGCGGGGCGCTTCCAGACCTGGGGGCCACGGACAGGATCCAGCGCGCTCTCTGGTTCGAAGCGCATCGCGGACGAAGCACGTCCTGGTGCGTCGCCAGACTCGGTTCAGGGCGAGAACGCTCGCCTGCAGGCACGCGCGCGATGCATGAGAGCTAGTGACGCATCGTGCGGCTGCACGCTCAGCGCCGTGCGCCATCGCGCCGAAGCCTCGATTGCCTGCGGGTTCGGACGTTGCCGGGATTCGACGTGCTACCGCCGCGCGTTCACGGCGACGACTTCGGCATCTCGTGGATGCCGATGCGGCCGTGCTTCTTCCAACCGACGCGCAAGAGCCAGGTCCGTGGATCCTCGACCGGGACTTCGAAGTCGTCGACTCCGTTCACCTTGACCTTCTCACGCCAACCCGTGAAACACCATCCCGACGCGAACCGGTCGAGCACGCCGCGCACGTCTCGCCCGTGCTTCCACGCGTTCTTGAGCACATAGAGGATCGCGTTGCGCACGCGCCGCGGGCTGTCGAGGATCGAGGCGTGGTAACGATCGCCGAAGACCTTTCCCTTGCGGCCCCAGTATCCATTGAGCGTCTGCGCCATGCGGATCGCGAGGGATTGCATGCCGCGCGAGAGCGCGGTCGTGCTCTCCGCTTCGACGATCAGGTGCACGTGATTGGTCTGGATCGAGTAGTGCACGATGCGAAAGCCACGGCGAGGCTTCATCGCGCAGAAGACCGCACGCAAGGACTGTTCGGTGTGAGGATCGCGCAGCGACGGCAGACCTGCAGCGATACGCATCGTGACATGAACGGGGAAGCGCTTCGCGAGCTTCGTGCGAGCCGCGTGGGAGACTCCTGCGCGTTCGCCCTTCGGCTTGCGACCAGCGCCGAGTCGCTTCCCGCCGCGACCCGGCCCGAACAGCATTCCCTGCACTCCGCGCTTCTTCGTTCGAGATCTCATCCTGCGTTCCCAGCGTGGAGCCACCATAGATTGGAAGCGGCTACCGACGCGTCTTTGAATCAGCACATGTTGTCCGAAGAATGCTACCGCACACTTCCGCGAAAGCAACGATTGAATGCGCGAAGTTGGATGTGCGTTTCGATCGTTGCATCGACAACTTTGGACGGCCCCTCCCACCTGCCCCGCGCCTCTCGTCGCTCTCGCGTCGGTCGGTCGCCTTTCTGGGCGACCGGCGCGAGGGCGACGAGAGCCGGCGGCAGGCCCGCCCCCGCGCTTCTCGGAGCTCGAGCCGAGGGAAGGCACAGCACGAGAAGGCACAGCACGAGAAGGGGCAGCACGAGAAGGGGCAGCACGAGAAGGGACAGCACGGGATAGGACAGAACCGGAGAAGCGACAGAACGGGCGAGGGGCAGATCGGGAAGGGAACGGAAGGAAAGGAAAGGAAAGGAAACAGAACGGAACGCAAGGAACAGCACAGACGCCGCAGCACGAGCGGACCGCGGAACCCCCGAAAAAGTCCTCCTCTCGAGAAGATTCCGGTCAGGTCCGATGCAATTCGCGCGTTGTCGCGGCATGCCTTCGCACTGTTTGGAGACCCAGAAGCAACGGAACTCGGGAAACGCGTGCCGTATGCTGGCGCGGACCACCCCCTCGCTTCTCGAGTCCTCGATTTCTGGGCATCTCATGACGGATCGCTCGCCCGACACTGGTACGCGCGTGCTGCTCGAGCGGATGCGGTCCGGCGACCCGCAGGCGCAGGCTACCTTCTTCGGTCTCGTCTACGAGGAGCTGCGCTCGATCGCCGGTCGCAAGATGGCGGGACGCGACGCAGCGCACACGCTGGGGCCGACGGCGCTCGTCCATGAGTGCTACATGCGGATGGTTCGTCATCCGGCGGATTGGAACGATCGGAAGCATTTCGTCGCGACCGCGGCCTGCGCGATGCGTTCGATCCTCGTTGATCATGCTCGCCGCAAGCGCGCGGCCAAGCGTCCGGATTCGCGGTCGCGCGTCGCGCTCGATTCGATCGTCGCGGCGTACGAAGACAGGTCCGTGGACCTCGTCGCGCTCCATGAAGCGATCGAACTCTTGTCGGCTCAGTCGAAAAATCTGGCCCAACTCGTCGAGCTACGATTCTTCGCAGGACTCTCGATCACGGAGTGCGCGGAAGTCCTCGAAATCTCCGAGCGCGAAACGTACCGCCGGCTGCGCCTGGCACGCGCGTTCTTGCATTCGAAGCTCGGAGAAGCCGCTGGAGATCTGCAGTGACTTCGGCCGCGTGGTCGAAGATCCAAGATCTGTTTCATCGAGCACTCGAGGTCGACGAGAACGAACGTGATGCGTTCGTGCGCCTCGAAGCTCGGGGCGATGTCGAACTCGCCGAGGCGGTCCTGCGTCTCTTGCGCCACGACGACGAGGCGCCGAAGGACTTCATCGAACCACCGCTTCTCGAGGGGCAGCGTCTACGAGGTGGCAGGCGCCTCGGCGACTACGAAGTCGAGGGTGAGATCGGGCGCGGTCGCATGGGGGTCGTGTATCGAGGACATCAGCCGTCCCTCGATCGGGTCGTCGCGATCAAGGTCCTGACGGGTGCGTTCGCGACGACTGGGCCCCGCGTCGAGCGCTTCCATCGCGAGGCGCGCGCCGTCGCCAAACTCTCGCATCCGGCAATCATTCGCATCTTCGCGGACGGGCACGACGACGCCGTGCACTGGTTCGCGATGGAGTACGTCGACGGCAACGACCTCGAGACCGAACTCCGAGCGAGGGGTGAGCACGACGCGGATAGCGAACAGGCCACGCCCATCCTGCCCGCGAGAGGTTCGACCGAACGAACGGCGGCGATCGCCGATCTCGTCGCTCGCGTAGCCGAAGGCCTGCAGCACGCGCATGACCACGGCATCGTGCATCGTGACATCAAGCCGAGCAACATCCTGCTCGCGCGCGACGGTTCGATCCGCATCGCCGACTTCGGAATCGCGCGCGATGAGAGTCTCGGCACGTTGACGGAGACAGGGCAGGTCCTCGGCTCCTTGCCGTACATGAGCCCGGAGCAGGCCGCGGCGCACGAGCTGCGCATCGACCATCGCACGGATGTCTATTCGCTTGGCGTCGTTCTCTACGAGTTCCTCGCGATGCGTCGTCCGTTCGGCGGAACGACGGCTGTCGAGATCCTCTCGAACATTCGGCGCGGCCAACCACCGTCGCTGAAGTCCCTCAACCGCGATCTGCCGCGCGACCTCGCGACGATCTGCGAGAAGGCGATGCGCAGTGACCCTGCGAAGCGCTACCAGACGGCGGCGGAGTTCGCGGAGGATCTGCGGCGCTTCTTGCGGTTCGAAGCGATCCGTGCGCGGCCGCCGTCGATCACGGATCGCGCGATGCAGACGATGCGTGCACATCGCTTCGCGGGTTCTGTGATCGCGATCGCGATCTTGGCCATGGTCGGGGGTGCATGGTGGATGCAATGGCGGACGAAGGGCGAGACTCTGAAGCAAGAGGTTGATTCGCTCGTGAGCCTCGATCGAATCGTCGACTGGTCCGAGATCGACATCGCGACGATGACCGAAGCCAAGCGAGTCGCGGAGCGATTGGAGCGCGATTCCTCGAGTTCCGACGTGCGCATGGTGGTCACGCGGTTCGCGACGCGGCTGCATGCCTACATGGACCAGTTGCAGACCGAGTCCAGGCGACTCCTCGCGCAGACACCGGCTACGGATTCGGTGCTGCAATTCGGCACCGCTATGGAATCCATCGTTCGGCATGCTGCGATCGGCGGCGATCAAGCTGCAGTTGCCGACAGTCTCAACGCCGAAGTACGAGTCGCTCTTGCCGAGGACGCTGTGCACGTCCCGGCGACCTACTGGATCGCATATCTGGACCGATACGACGGCGAACCCGTGACCGACAGTGAGGAGCGACTCGTGAATGGTGCTCCGATCAAGACGGTTCCGGGCATGGTGCGGATCCTCGTGCGTGCTCCGAACAAACCGATGCGCGAGTACTCGCGAACGCTCCGGGCAGGCACGGCGACCGAGGTGGTCGTTCGATATTCGAGTGCACTCGACGAGACACGGGACATGGTCCGGGTGGATGGCGGTGTGCTCGAGCGCGAGCCGTACGGGATCAACGGGCCGACGAGGAAGCCATGGCGCATTCATCCGTTCTGGATCGATGCGTACGAAGTTTCGATCGGCGAGTATCGCGAGTTCTTGACGGCGATGGGTCCCGACTACCCGAAAGCGGACAGCCTGGCATCCATGATGACCGGCGAGTACGACGACCTGCCGATCACACACGTCTCCTGGGAGGAGGCTCGGGACTACGCCGAATGGCGCGGCAAGCGGCTACCGACCGTCGGTGAGTGGAACTGGGCGGCACGCGGCGGCAACGAACTCCGCAGATATCCATGGAATGGCGACACGTGGCCCGCGTGTTTTCGGTCAGAGGGACGTCCGAGCAACATCTTCGAGGGCGCGAGCCTCGACTTGAATCTACGAATGTTCCACCCCGTCCGCAGTCACCCCGAAGCCGCGACCGTGATACCCGCAGGCATTCACTGGATGCTCGGCAACGTGGGCGAGTGGACCGAGACGCCCGTGCTCGAGCCCGGCGTCGATGGAACCGAGCTGTATCGCATCCAGTCCCGCTACGCACCGGGTCACTCGTGGGACGTGCGTGCTCGTGGACTGGATCTCAACATGCAGATGAAAGCCGACACCGGCCCCGCGAATCGACGCTTCGACGTCGGTTTTCGCTGCGTGCGATCGATCGACGACTGACACCGTGACAATGGAGAACACATGGGATTGACCGTCGAAATCACCGAAGAAACCAGTGGTTTGCCATCGGGCGTCTACGACGCCGCCAGCGGGTTGGTGGACGCGCTCGAAGGTTGTTTGTCCGGCGCTCCTGATCCGACCGCGGATCCGTACGCCTACCTGCGTGAGCTTCTCGAGAGCGGCGCGTGTGCCCCGGCCGGATGGACGTACGACTCGAGCACGTGCACGTTGACGTACGACGATGCGGGCGGCGAACTCCCGTGCACGTTGACCGTCGATCTGTGTGATGAGGCGTTCGTCACCTCCGTAGGGCCACCGACCGCGTGGATTCCGGTGATGTACGGTGGCTCGGTGCCGTTCTACTGCGGCTCGGACATGCTGGAGGATCTCTGGCTCTCGGTCTACGACACGTGCACGTGCGAATACTCGTTCGTCGCGCCGCCGGACATCAACAAGGCCATTGCGCTTTGTCTGCGCTTCACGAGTACGCGAACCGTGGTCTTCGGGATGGAACCGCTCGACCAGAATCAGTCGGTAGCACTGATCAACTACTTACCGAGTCGGATCGAGCCCAACATATGGATCGTTCCCTACACACCTTTGGTGAGCCCAGCGCGGCTCGCGATCACGTTTCAGGGCGACCCTCCGGTCATTGGCGACTCGGCGTGGGTAACGACCTTGCCGGGCCTGACGCGGACGAGTCCATTCGGTCTGCCTCGGCTGATTCGCGTCGGTGATCGTCGGTGCGATGACTGGAAGCGACGCCACGTTGAGCGCGTCTTGAAGCCGTTCGTCCGGTCTCGTGAGGATGAGTGGGACATTCGTTACGATTGGTGTCACCCGGACGGGGCGAAGTCGGTGAACCAAGTCGCGCACATGATGTTCTTGAAGCTCGACATCATGTCCCAGTCGCTCGAGGCCGCGGACGCGCTGCGAGCGTTGCGGGTGCAGAAGATGCTCGTCACCCGATTCCGGCTCCGTGGAGAGCACTGGACCGCGAAGAAGACGGACAAGTCCAAGTCGATCGAATTCGTGGAGAGGGCTTCGGGAGCTCCATCCTGGTTCGCGGATTTGGCCGCGATCGAAGATCTCGGCGTCATGAGAGCCTGGATGTACGAGTGGTTGTGCGTCGACGAAGATGGGACGACGAGAACGCCCGCGGATGTTCACAAGTACTTCGAGATGTTCGCGAATGGCGAGCTGACTGCGCTCGAATCCCACGGCGCTCCCAATGGGATCAACATGTTCTGCTTCACCGAGCTGGCATTCATGCTCGCGGACTTGGAGCTCGCCGGGAGCCTCGCGCCGGACGTCGAGCCTGGCTTTTGGCTCGACATGGCGCGGGCGTTCGCAATTGCGTGTGAGATGTTCGTCTTCGCCTATCACGAGCCGGCGATGCCGGGAACGATCTGTTCGTACAAGGTCCAGAACAACCCTGTCTGGCCGCGCGAACCCGACGGGACGACCAGGTCGGACGGAGTTCCGCGCCGAGCACTCGCCGAATCGGATCGAGACACGATTCGCACCAACTGGGATACGTCGTCGATCGCGACGGACGCGGAGCGCCTCGAAGCGCTCCGCGTGAGATTCGGCGAACTCGTCTACCACGCCCTACGCGCGGAGTTCGACGGCAGGTCCATCAATCCACTCGTCGCGATCAAGGACATGTCTCCGATCGCGTGAGTGCACGAATCACTTCTTCCCGCCGAGCTTCTTGAACAGATCGCCGAGGTCGGGCTTCTTCCCTTTCAGCAAGTCGTCGATCGCGCCCTTCGTCGCGTCTTCGACGGTGTTCTTCAGCGCCGACTTCAGCGCGTTGTCGATCGTTGCGCCGAGGTCGAGCTTCGGGGTCCACAAGGTGCCCGCGAGATCGGTCGACAGTTTGCCCCCGAGCACGGATAGGATCTTCTGACCGTCCTTGTGCTTGGACAGCACGTCGGTGAGGTCGAGCTTGACGTCGAGCTGGCCGCTCAATGTCGTGCTGCCACTGAGCCGCACGATGCCGTCCTTCCCTCCGAGTTCGAAGCCGTCGGTCCACACCTTGCCGTCCTTGACTCGTATCTTCGACGAGATGTTCGAGAACGCGATCTTGTTCTGATCGCCGAAGAACCGAAACACGTCCGTGAGTAGCGGGCTCGGCGTGAACGAGCCGTCGCTCAGTTCGACGTTGCCGCTCGCGGACCACTTCTCGAGCGCCGACATCACCGCATCGGCGCTCTTCGGCAACGGACCGTTGCCCGAGATCTTCAACGCGGTGGTCGCATCGAAGGCAATGCCGGCGATCGCGTTGAGGTCGTTCGTCGGCAGTCCAGCGAGCAGTGGAACGGCATACTGCAGAGCGGGAACCATGCCGCCATTGGCCCTGCCGCCGTTCCATGACACGTCGAACGCGAGCGTCGAGGCGTCGCCCATGAGGTCCTTCGCGTGCAGTGCGATCGATAGCGGGCCTGCGTTGAGCATCGCGCCGCTCGGAGTCGTTACGTCGAGTTTGCCGTCCGTGAGTCGCAACTCGTTGGTGAGTCCCGCGAGTCGCGAGCCGAACCACGTCACCGTCGGGACCATCAACTTGGCATCGACCTCGGGCAAGTCCTCAGCGAGCAGACCGCCACTGCGGTCGTCGCGCGGCAAGCGACCTTTCACGTTCGCGTCGATCCGGCCCTTCCCTTCGAGGCCGAGCCCCGTGGGGAAGAAGCCACCGAGCAACGCGACCAACGGACCCGAGATCACGTCGATGCCGGCCTTCGCCGAATAGGCGCCATCCTGCGTCATCCCGAACGAACCGCCACCATCCAGTCCCGCACCGCGAACGCCGAACGTCGCGTCCGTTGCCGGCATGCCGTCTCCGAACACCAGTTTGCCGCGGCTCTCGAGTTGCACCGGGTCCGCGATCGCGAGAGGTTCTTTCAGGAAGTCGCCGCGAACCCGAATGTTGCTCGCATCGACGACGAGTCCGAACGGCAACGTCGTCGCGTCTTCGCCGGATGGAGGAACCCCGGAGATCTTCAGTCGCAGATTGCCCGCATACGTTCCCTTCGGCAGGAGCGGCTGCTCGCCGAGCTTGGCGAGATCGACATCGATGACGAGGCCGACTGCGCCGCTCGGTTTGGCGCCTTCTCCGAGCACCGAGTTCGCCTCCGTCGCGGGCAGCGCGCGCATCGTCGCGAAGCCGAGGTCGACGTCCGTGCCGTCGAAACTACCGGTCTTCTTCTCGGGATCGAACCGCAGGTTCGGTCGGATCGTCCAAGCCTTGCTGACGATGCCGCGCCCTTCGCCGAAGGGGCCGCCGCGAACATCGAGGTCGCTCACGACGAGATCGCCCGTGATCGCGAACTCGGCCTGTCGCGCTCCGTTCTGCTCCACCGGCTTCGCGGCGAGTTTTCCGCGAACGTGTCCTCGAAGTGACTCGAACTCGTCGCCTTCGACGAACGCCGCGACGAGTGCCGCGTAGTCTCCGAGTTCGAAGCCGCTCGTCTCGAACGAGAAGAAGTCGAGCGGCTGCGCGTTCCGAGGATCGGCCTGCGCTCGAGCGGTGAGCGTGCCCTTGGCCTTCCCGTCCTTACCGGCGAGCTCGGCATCGAACGACATGCCGACCGGGCTTCCGAAGTCGGAGTTGGCGAGAGCGAGTCGGATGTTCTGGATGCGTTCCTCGATCCCGCGCGACGCGTCGTGCACTTCGACGAGGCCGCCATCGACTTCGAACCGGACTCGGTAGTCGAAGTCGCGCTCGTCCGACTTCTTCTCGGGTTTCTTGCTCGAACCTCCGTCGTCGCCGGCTGCCTTGTTCTTTTGCATCTCGACGAGATTGATGCGCCCGTTCTCGAGCACGTGGACGAACACTTCGGGCTTTTGGACGGCGGCTTGTATCGCGATGCGGCCCGTCAGCAGCGACTTCCAGGACAAGCCCGCGTCGATGCGTCCGACTCGCAATGCGGGACCATCGGGAAAGCCGGTGGGGTTCGCGACGGACAGTCCAGTCAGGACGATGCCATCGCCCCACGAAAAGTCGATCGAATCGATCGTGACCTTCGCGTCGAGGTTGTCCTCGGCGTTGGTCACGATCTTGCCGCGGATCCAGTTCGACCGCACGACGACAGGCGCGAGGAAATACCCGAGCGCGAGGATCGCGACGACCACGACGAGGAGCGTGAGCAGCCAACGCTTGAGGCGGCCACCACGCTTCTTGGGAGTCACGGTGGACGGGGGAATCGAAGAGGTGTCGGAGGCGGCCATGTGTCGGTTCTTTCTACAATCGTCTGGCTTCTCGCGGCCGCAAGGGCGCTGGACTGCAGTTCGAGCAAGCCGTGTGCCGACATGGTACCCATGTCGCGTTGGATCCCCGAGGCTGCGACCGAACTCGATGTATGCCTTGCGGAAGCGATTCTCGAGGGTGGTGGGCCCATACTTCGGGATGCGGATCGCCGTCCCGCACGCGATGCGCGCTGGATCGTCGGTCTGCTCGGGCTGCGGGGCCTGCGCGTGACCGAGAACGACGTACTGGCGGTTCTCGAACAGCGTCCCGGGCGCTTTCGCCCCGAGCACGTCGAGGCGGCTTGGATCCGGGGCTTCCGTCGCGCGATCGATGCGATCGACCGCGCCGCCGACTTCGGACGGCTTCCGACGCATCAAACGGTCCAAGAACTGATCGAAGCGCTCCGAGACTCGGGCTCGTGTGTGCGGAATCTCCCGCGCACCGATCTTCCGTGGGACGTCGTCGAAGGCGTCGACTACGCGCCGGCAGATCGTGTGGCAGAGATGCTGGATCAGTTCTCGGTCGAGAGCGCATGGCGACAGGTACACGGTACTGTGGAAGGCGGTCCGTCCCATCCCGTGCGAAGTGCGGCGGCGGTATGTCGCGCCTTCGTCGAGTTGTCGCCGTTCGTCGATTTCAATGTTCCGATCGCCTGCCTCGTCGCGAGCCAGGTGCTCGAGTCGTCGGGGTATCCGACGTTTCTCGTGCACGCGGGAGATCGGGGAACGCTACGCGAAGTGATCAAGGAACCATTGCCGATCTACGAGCATTGGTTCGCCGAAGTGGTGCTCGCGTCGTGGCACGCGCTCAGGCGTTCGGCGGCCTGACCTTCAGTCTCGCTCTCGTTCGTCCAGCCACCACTCGAAGTGCCGAACGAATCGCATGAGGGTGCGTGCATCGCGACGTTCGATGCCGCGAGCGTGTACGAGGCGTGCGAACGCACCATCGACGTGTGGATCGTCGAGGCGGAAGTCGAATCGCGCCAAGATCGCGCGTGCACGCTCCTCGAGACGCCGCCGTTCTTCGAGAGTCGTCAAGCTCGGTGCGTTTCCGGGACGATCGATACGCCGGTCGTCGTCGTGTCGCGTGGCTTCGTGGAGCGCGATCGCGACGGCATGCGATAGGTTGAGCGAAGAGAGTCCGTCACGCTCGATCGTGACCAGGTGCGTGCATTGCGCTGCCTCGCTCGCGTCGAGACCGCTTTCCTCGTTGCCGAAGACGAGTGCCGGTGCGTTGGCGCCGGCGACGATTTGGTGAAGTCGTTCGACCCGATCGACGGGCCGCTCTCGGCCATGGCGCGCCGTGAATCCGACGACGACGTCGCTGCGCGCGAGAGCTTCGTCGAGGGTCGGCAGGACGTGCACCTTGGCGAGGAGGCCGGTGCACATCGAAGCGGTCTTTTCCGCACCGACTTCGAAACCCTTGCGGGGCGCGACGAGGACGAGTTCGTCGAGGTCGTGGTTGGCGAGCAAACGCACGACGAAGCCGATGTTCTCACCCATTTGCGGCCGCGCGAGCACGACACACGGCGCATTGCCCGGTCGTACGGTAGATTTCGCGTTTTCTGCGTCACGAGTTCGCGGCACGCGTGGATTTAACCACACGGTCTCGGAGCGAAGCCCACCCTTTGCTCGGTCCTTCGTCACACAGGCTTTCGTCATGCAGCAACTCGGTGCGGCCGACACCCCGCGTGTCGTCGTCTTCGTTCCACGGTGGTTGCCGCCGAAGATCCAACAGCAGCGTTTTTCCCATCACCTCACGCCGATCCTGGGCGCTCTCCGCACGGCGGGATACGGCGTGACGTTCTTGGAGGAAGGGCACGATGGCAAGCCGGACGAATCTTGGCGGGCGATCGTGGGAGATGCCCTTCTCGTCGTCGTCTGGGCGGGCGAAATGTACCCGGCGCTCCAGATCGAAGGGCTGCGTGCGATGCTCGATGTCGTGCCCGAGGGCATGCCGGTCGTCGTCGGCGGTGGGTTCTTCGGACTCCTCGATGCACGCGAGTTGGATCTCGATCGGCGGATTCGAGCGGTGGTTCATGGGCCTGGAGAACTCGTGCTACCTCGTGTCGTGGATGCAGTCGCTACGGCAGCCCCCCTGGATGGTGTGGGTGGAATCACGCTCCTCGAGCGAAATCGTGTCGCAAGAACGGCCGCACCGCGGCGGCGCCGCTTCGACCCCGCATGGAACGACGTACTCGCCGAACTCGATTTGGCTCGCTACGCGGGGCCCGAACCCACGACGTTCGACAATGACGAGCCAGCGCTCCAGGTCCACACGGGTTCGGGCTGTGCGAAGCGCTGTCACTTCTGCTTCGACGAGAACACGCCGTATGGTGTTTTTCCCGCGACGAGTGTCGTCGATGCGGTCGAGACGACGATACGGCGTGGTCGAGTTCGCCAGATCGCGATCGGCGAACTCGATTTCTTCGTCGATCACCGACGTGTCGTGTCGGTCGCCGAACAGTTCCTCGATCGTGGCCTCGAACTCAGGTGGTTCGCACTCGGATCGGTGTGTGACTTGATGCGCCTGAGCGACGAAGAAATGGAACTGCTCGCGCGCAGTGGCTGTCATCGAATCGAGATTGGCACCGAATCCGGATCCGATCCGTTGCTCGTCACGATGCGCAAGAGGCATCGTGCCGCCGACGTGCTTCCGCTCGTGCGTCGCCTTCGGAACGCGGGGATTCGTACGACACACAACTTGTTGTTCGGAGTGCCCGAGGAGACTCGAGAGGATCGGCACGCGACATTGAAACTCGGTGCGGCGATCGTTCGCGCGGATCGCGAGGCTCATCTGCACTTCCGTGCGTACCAGATCATCCCGTCGACGACGACGGGAAGCCGCGTCTTGACGCAAGTTCCCAACTTTCCGAGAACGCTCCAAGAGCTCCACGACTATCGATTCGGCTTGGCGGCCGGGATTCGTGCATTGCCGTGGCTCGATGCTACCGAGGAACGCTGGATCCGCGACTTGACGGAGTATGTGCTGCCGCTCGCGTTCCACACATCCGGCGTACCCGCTCGTGGATACCTGTCGAGGTTCGCGGCATCCGGTTTGCGGCGACTGGCACGCGTGCGCGCTCGCTTCGACATTCGGCTCGGTATTCATGCGGAACGCCGTTTGGCGTCGCGCATCGGGAACCGGTTGGCCACGACGTTCGTGCCCTGAGACAGTCCAGCAGCGCGCTGCTCGGCTAGGAGAGTCCCGAGACGGCTTCGATCAGTTCGGTCGTGCGCGAGTCCCACGTCGAGGTGTCGACTCTTCGCCGTTGCGCCTCAGGTGCGTGGAGCGGACCGTCCTCGAGGCTGCGTTTCACGTGCTGCAAGAACTCGTCGTCGTCACGCGCGATGCGCACGCAGTCCGAGTAGTGCTCGATCTCGGGAAAGTCGGTGCTGACGATGTCGAGCCCCAACGCTAGATACTCCTTGAGCTTGATCGGATTGCAGTGACGGATCCACTCGTTGCGTTGCCACGGCATCAACGCGACATCGAAGCCCGAACCCCATGCGGGGATCTCCTCGTACGACTTGAAGTCGACCCAGTGGACGTTGTCGAAGCGTGCGAAGCGTTCCATCGAACACATCGCTCGACCGACGAGAACGAGCGACACGTTCGGGAGTTCGCGCGCGAGCTTCTCGAGCAGGTCGAAATCCACCGTGTAGTCGTCGAGTCCTCCGAAGAAACCGATGCGCGGGTGCGGAATGCGGCGGAGTTCTGCGGGCTGCAGTTCTTCGGGAACGCGCTGGAACACGTCGAGGTCGACACCGTGGTCCAAGAAGAGCGAATTGCCTCTGCGTTTCTCCGTCTCCTCACGCATCAGTTCGCGACTCACGTAGAGCGAGAGGTCCGCCGTCTCGAGAAGCGCGTCTTCGAGACCTTCGATCAAGCCGCTGTCCGCTTCGCCGAACGCAGAATGCTTGTCGGAGCGGTTGTAGATCAGCGACGCCTTGTCGAGCTTGTTCGCGATCTGCAGCGCGGTCGGCACGGTGACGAAAACGTGTGGGTTTTCGATGCCTGCACGCTTGATGGCGCGGCGAACCTGCAGCTCGACGAGCCGCGCATTTGCGAGTCGACCGATCGCGCTGCCGTACATCGGAAACAACACGGGACTCAAGACCCAGTAGTCGGGAAGTCCTTCGACGGGACGCGCGAGACCTTTCGTCATGCTCGCGACCTTGCGCCGGACTCGAGACCAGAAAGCTGCGCTCTTCCCCGGCGTCGGCATGCGCATGCCGATGCTGTTGACGAGAAGGACTTTGCGCGTGCGCGCGAGGCGCGTCATCAGCTGGAAGTCGCTGTGAGCCCGGTTGTGGTAATACCAATCCTGCCCACAGAAGCAGACGAACGGTCGCCCGTCATCCAGCTTCGTGACATCGATCGCCGTGTCGAGGGCACTCGCGGTTCCGACGGATGTCATGCTTCCTCCAGAGTACGCATGTCGTGTTCTTCGACGGATTGGACCCGTGAGCTGGATCCTCGACCCTCGGGTGCCTTCGATCTCGGTGTCAAGGACGTTTGGAGCCCTGCGCGGCACGGTTGCCATCGAGCGTGTTCGCTGGGATCATCGTCTCGTGGCAGATTGGGACGAGGGATCGAAGTTGGTCCGTGAGGCCTCGCGAGGCGACGAGCGTTCCGTCACGGAGTTGTTGGCCCGGCATCTCCCGCGTCTCCGTGCATTCTTGCGCCTCCGCCTCAGCGATCGAGCACTCGCCAAGGACTCCGTGTCGGACTTCGTCCAGTCCGTCTGTCGGGAGTGTCTCGTCGAAGCCGATGCTTTCGAGTACCGCAGTGAAGCTGCGTTCCGCCACTGGCTGTTCACGCTCGCGTTGCGCAAGGTTCAGGACCGTGCGCGGTACTGGCATGCCCAACGTCGCAGCGTAGATCGCGAGCAGAGCCTGTCGGCTTCGTCCATCAGTTCGGATGCGTCCATCGAAGAGCGGATCGGAACGCTATTCACTCCGAGTCGTGACGCTGCCGTGCACGAGGAGATCGAGCGTGTCCATGCCGCGTTCGAAGAGCTCCCGGAGCACTATCGTGAACTTCTCACGATGTCGCGGATCTATGGCTACACGAACCGCGAGATCGCCGAACTCATGGGTCGTGGAGAGGACGCGGTGCGCATGATGCTGGCGCGGGCGTTGGTGAAGTTGTCGTCCATCTTGTCCGACTGACGGTGGCCGGATCCGCGAGTCAATGATCCGAGACGACGCGGACGAGTCCGCGCATATCGCCAGTCGCGATTCGATACCCTTCGCGATCGATCGCGAGATCGAGGATCGCGGATCCATGTCCGCGAATCGTGAAGAGCAGCTCGAAGTTCTCGGGATTCCAGATTCGCACGCTGAAGTCGCCCGCACCTGCACTGAACAGTCGAGTGCCGGCTGGATTCATCACGAGGTCGTGTACACCGCCATCGTGTCCATGCAAGACACCGAGCTGTCGCCCATTCTGTGCAGAGTGGCACACGATCCGGCGATCTTTACCGGCGACGAAGAGCCTACTGCCATCCGAAGACCATGCCGCGGCGAAGGCGCGCGCTTCGAGTGCGCGAAACGAAAACCGGCGTTCGAGCGTGTCGCTCGCGATCAAATGAACGTCGCCCGCATCGTCGGTTGCACAATAAGTGTCTTGGCTCGGGCTTTCCACGATGCAGCGTACGAGCGACGCACCGAGCTCCAAGCTGGCCGTGGGCTTGCCGTCCGGATCGAACTTGATCAGGCGTCCGTCGGACGTTCCGGCGAGAAAGCTGCCTTTGTTGCTGGCGGTCGCGCAGTGAACGAGGGCTGTGATCCCGTGATCGAGTTGCAAGCGGCGGATCTCCTTTCCATCCTGCCAAGTCGTCCACGTACCGTTCGCATCGACGGCGTGCAACGCTTCACTGTCGTCGATGAGTGCTGTCGGAGGACGGCCGTGCGACAGTGAGAAGAGCAACCGATTTCCATCGATGTCGAACGCCCGGATGAGGCCGTCATAGCCACCTGCGTAGAGGATTGATCGCTTCGCATCGAAAGCCAATCGGGCGACGGGTCGCGCCAGCGTGAACGTGGCGCTCGGCGCGGCCGAGCGCCGCCAGATGTGGAGTGCCGGTTCGCCTTCGCCAGCGACGATGCGCGAACTCGTCGCGACCACGAACGCACCGCACAGAGCAGCTGTGTCGAGGGACTCGTTCGACCCTCGTAGGCGGCGTGGTGTCGCGTCGGATTGGTCGTTCCAGAGTGTGACGGTCTTGTCCCAGCTCGCCGATACGAAGCTGAGGCCGTCGCCGTCGACGCAGAGGTCGACCACCTGTGCATCGTGCGAGGTGAGAGACCTGACGTCGTCAGGTTGATCGAGATCGATCGCGAGGATCGTCGCGGCTTGCCGCGCGACGAGAAGGCGTCGTTCGCGCGGCAGCACGTCGAGCGTCTTGATGCGGTGACTCGATCGACACAACAATCCTGGAGCGCCTTCGGCTCGATAGTCCCAGAGCAGAATGTCGTTGTCGCGATCGAAGTAGAGTCGATCGTGATCGGGGTCGAACACGACACTACGGGCCGCAGTACCTGGAAAACTCCGAGATGCGACGGAAGCCCATTGATCATCATTGCGCTCGAACACGTACAGCGTACTGCCCTCGGGCCCGAAGTCATCGAGCAGAGTCGCTGCGAGGACGCCGATGCGCGATGGCGACTTCGGATCGGTGACGATCCTCCGGATCGGAGTCGTTCCGGTCCGTAGCATGTAGCGCGACGTACCGTTGATCGTCCGTGGCACGACATGGATCGCGCCCTGCGAGTCCCCGACGATGAGTTCGATGTCGCCGTGCTCGTCGGGAACGCTCGAGATAGCAGTGAGAGAGGCGTTTTCGATCTGCAGCTCACTTCGACTCTCGATATTCGGAACGCCGACGAGCCTGATGGTGTCGCCGCCATCGACGAACGCGACCGTGCGCGCATCGACGGCACGAAGGTCGAAGGCGCGTTCGGGAATCGCGAGTCGACCCGATCGCGAATCGACGAGAGCGGACAGATGGCGCCACTCGAAGTCTCGGAGGTCTGCTGCGCACCCCGACAAGAACGCCTTGGCGACCGAAATCTCGGAGTTCCTCGTCGAAGTATCGGCAGCGAGTAGTCCCGCGGAATAGCCGATCCGGTCCGCGCGATCGCGCTCCGCAATGGCTGCGTTTCGTTCACGTAGAACTTGTGAGATCGTGACGAGTGGAGCCACGACGAAGAGGAAGAAACCGAGCAGCATGGCCACGCTCATCGTCGGATGACGCTGGATCCAACGACGGACGCGCAATGCTCGACCCGGCGGCCGCGCTTCGATCGGGCGATGCGCCAGGAGGTGATCGAGGTCGCGCGCGAAATCACTTGCGCTCGCGTAGCGACGTGTTTCTGAAGGATCGAGCGCCGTGGCGCAAACCGTCTCGACATCGACGGGGATCGCTCGATCGGACTCGCGTGGCCGCGGCGGAGTCGCAGCGAGAATCGAATGTCGGAGTGATTCCCTGTCCTTGCTCTCGAATGGGCGGCGGTGCGTGAGTAGTTCGTACAAGATGACGCCGAGCGCCCAAACGTCTCCTCGTTCGGGGGAGTTGATTTCGCCTCGCAACGCCTCAGGTGGCATGTAGTGCAGGGATCCGAGCGTGCCCGGATCCTGGGTCATACGGGCGTCGATGTCCCCAGAGCGCGCCAGTCCGAAGTCGAACAGACGAATCGTTCCATCGGGCTCGACCGAGATGTTGGACGGCTTGACGTCGCGGTGGACGACACCGCGTCCGTGCGCGTGTTCGAGGGCGTTGGCGACGTCCCTGACGATGCGGATCGCACACTGGATGCGTGTCCCCGTGAACGCATCTCCCCGGACCTCCTCGGTCGCGCGTGCGCGCGTGAGGAGCGCTGCGCCATAGTCGGCTGCCGTCGTGTCCTGAGGGGATTGCTTCGCCAACTCGTCCAGGAGGTCGCGCAGGGACGCGCCTCGAAGGAGTTCCATCGCGAACCACGGCGTATCACTCGTTTCTCCCGAGGCGAGGACCGGAACGATGTTGCGGTGCTGCAATTTCGAGATCGCGACGATCTCGCGATGAAAACGCTGATGCGCGCCCTCGAAGAAGAGGAACTCCGGACGAATGAGCTTGAGCGCGACATCGCGGCCGAGCGAGGTCTGAGTCGCCCGATGTACGACGCCCATGCCTCCTCGCCCCAGCACTTCGTGAAGCGTGAAGTCCTCGAATCGGAGAGCATCGATTCCACGAGGCTCGTGGGCCTCGAGAAAGCCGATCCGTCGCAGCTTCTCGAGGCGCACCTCGATGGCCGGTGCGAGCTCGGGATGAGCCAGGCAGGCCTCGCGGACCTCCGCTTCGAATCGTGACGGATCCGAGGCGAAGCATCGCTCGAGAATCGAATCGATCTGCTCGTTCCTCGAGCTCATGTGCGGAATCTATCAGACCGCGAGTGGTCGATGCCGCGTGAGGCGGGATTTCAGATCGGCGTGACTTCGGTCAATCCGAGGCGGATCTTCGTTCCTGCGGGCAGCGTTCGGGACTCGTCCGTGAGGCTCGCGAGCTCGGGCGAGACACGCATACGCCGGTGGAACGCGATCCGCGCGTCGAGCTCGAGGTCCTCGGGTGGACGCGATCGCATCGTGCTGCGTAGGATCCAATCCGAGGCGTGGCTCGTCAGCACGAGGCAGGACTCGAAGTCGTCCGGCATCGTGGGGGGCAATCGCCGTAGGTGCATACGCCCGAAGAAGACGTCGCGCATGTCCGTGACGTGGATGACACGCGTGCCGCGAGCGACGTGCTCATCCCCGAAGCGGACGATGTCTACGAGATTGCCGTCGAGACGCCACTCGACGGAGATCGAGACGACGGTCGCCGATTCGATGACCTCGATGTTCCAATCGCTCCAGCCGGCCATCTCCACCTGGCTGCACAGCAAACTCCCGCCGCCTACCGTCACTCGGATCCCTGCTGGATCCTTCTTGGTTCGGGAAGCGTGCAGTGCAGACAGAGACGGCGTCGCGATCGATTCGTCTCGCGTCTCGATTCGCAAGCCTCGGGCGATGACCGGGTGTTCGAGAACGTTCATCAGTATGCCTCCGCCGATTCGAGTGCGGGGTCGAATGCGAGGTGGAGCCCCGAATAGGACAGGCTTTCGCTGTGACCTTCGCCGTTCGAGTTGTCGGCTCCGTCCCAGCTCGAGTTCGCGAACCGGTCGATGATGAGGTGCATCAAGTTTCCGTCGTCGCGGCGGTCGGCACAGCGATAGGCCGAGGCCGCGATGGACATGGCTGCTCCGGCCTTGGTGCGTGCCAGTGCGAGGAGCCTGTCCTCGAGTTCGCGAGCGAAGCTCACGATCGAACCCTGGTCGGGGTTTCGGAGAGCGAGTTCACTCGCGAGCAGGGTTGCAAATGCCTGGTCGCGCGCGGATAGAACGCTCGCGTCCGGGTCTTCCGGTGCCCACCGATCGAAGAGCGCGCCAGTGTCGTCGAGTGCTCGTCGTACCATGTTGACTCGTTTGAGGTCGAAGACTTCGCCGCGTCGACTGCAAAGGACGGCTTCGACGAGAGTGTCGATGCAGTATTTGCCGTCCAGCGGCTGGCGAGCTGCATCCGCGAACCCCATGGCTCCGAGGGCGTATGCGCGCATCGGCGCATGCCCATCGTCTTGGTTCTGCAATGTCAGCGCCTCGGCCCGACGCTGACTCGCGTCGAGCGCTTTCTGGATCGCGCCTCGGTAGAGTTGTCGGTCGAGACCGTGCCACAGAGCCGCTGCGCATTCTTTTGCGAAGCGCTCGGGTTCGAGGAACTCGCCATTGGGCTGCTGCAGGCTCACGAGACTCTCGGCGATCTGACTCGCGATCTCTCGTGCACGATCTCGAATGCCGTCGAACTCGCTTGCCGGTTTCCATGCCAGCGGGTTCGCGTTGGATTCGGGTTCGAGCGTGAAGTCGATATCGAGTTTCTTGCGCGCCTTGGTTGCAGGTGGCTCCGGCTCGCTTGCCGTCGGAGCCGAGGGTGACTTCTCCTCTTCTTCTCGTTCGAAATCTTCGAACCAACCATCGAGCGCGCTCGGCTTCTCGTCCTCGAGCTCTTCGTCTTCGAGCTTCTTCTCGAGTTGTCTGAGGCGGTCGAGCGCGTCGTCGATCGCGTAGTCGTCCGGCTCCGCATCGTTCCCGGTTCGTGTTGCGGACTCATCTTCGACGTCCTCTTCGAGCCAACTCAGGTCCGGCGGTCCTTCGATCGCAGCCTCGAGGATGGCGCGCGTGTCCGCATCCAGGTCACTGACTCCCAAGTCGTCCATCGAGAGCGAGCCAGACGCCGCGGCCTTCTTCGCGGCAGGCTCTTCCTCGCGCACGAGCTCGGGATCGCCACCGGCATCGATGAACTTCGCGCGCATCCGCTTGCGGAAGTCGACTGGCAAGCCTGGCAATCGTGAAACGAAGAGGATCGACGAAGCATCGTCGTCACTGAGGCTAGCTTCGAGTTCTTCGAGGTCGAGCCGGCCTTCCGTGGCGAGTTCGGTCAACAGTGCCTTCGCATCGTCATCGAGCGATTCGCTCGCGAACGACGTATCGACGTCCATCGACAAGCCAGGATCGAAGGCGACCGAAGCCGGCTCCTCATCATGGCGCACGGGCTGGTCCGAGCTGATGGTTCGAGATGCCTCATCCTGTCGGAATGCGCGCGCGAGCAGTGGTTCGTCGTCGAAGTCGTGAGGCGCTTCAGGAGTGTCGTCCTGTTTCCTTCCCTTTCGCGCCGTCGTCGGTTGCGTGGGTGCCGTTGCAGGCGACGCGGCATCCCCGGTTGTAACCGGTGTGAACGTGACCGGGGCGTCTGCGCGGGCGTACTCGACGCGGATCGATGCGATGTCGCGCTCGACGAGGAGCTCGGTCACGTACGCCGAAGCGTCGCTGCGGATCAGGCTCTCGGCGAGCACACGGCGTCGCGTCCGGCGGCCGTCCGCATCGTTCGCATGGATCGCATCGAGTGCATCGAGTTCTGCAACCGCGAGCCCGTCGATCCGATCGGCCAAGAACGACGGAAGCGCGCCGTCGGCGACATCGCCATTCCGTTGCGCCGACCCATCAGCCGCGACGTAGCCGGTGACGGCATACACTTTGTTGTTGCCGACCTCTGCGAACATGCGGCGCAACGCCTGCGGGTGCACGAGCGTCTCGTCGTCGAAGCAGATCGCGATCTTGTTCGCATCCTTGTAGCGCTTCCGAACGAGTCGAAGGAGGCTACCCAACCCGTCGTCATCCCTGAGCTGCATGGTGACGAAATCGCAACCGCTGTTCGAACACGCGATCTCGAGGATCCGAGCGTCGGGGGTCTTGCCTTCTCGCGTGATCAGCACGACCGTGAGGTCTTCGATGTCCTGGCGCGTCGCAGCGGCGAGGCGCGCGAGCAGCCTACGGGGCTTCTTGCAGCATTCGAGAACGAGGAGATTCATCGGTGTGTCCCTGCGCCCTCACGCGTGACCAAGTCCCGTGTCGCGAGACCGCGAGTTTCGTCGGCACACAAGCGACCGCACGCGATGAAGACCGAACGACGGTCCTTGGGCGCCGTACCACTCGTGAACGTCTCTGCAAGATCGCACGATGCGAGCAACCACGGATCCCAGCGCTCGTGGTCGCGAAGGCGTTCTTTCGCCTCTGCGTCGCACGACTCGATGAGCTTCGGTAGCCACCAGCTACGCATCCACTCGATCCGCAGACGCTGCGTTTCCTCGGACAAGTACCGCACGATCGTCGGTTGGACTTCGAAGGCCGCGTTGAGGGCGATCTGGAGTTCGTCCCGCGCGAGAAGCGCAGCCGTGCCGACGCCTCTGGCGTCTTCGATCCAGGTCTCGATCCTCGGGTCGTGGATCGGCGCATGAGGAATCGGACTGAGTGTATCGTTCCGAACGATGCGCGCGTGCGATTGGGCTCCGATGCCAATGCGCAGTGTTCCTTCGGTGGCGAACCGACGCCGCGCACGTTGCAAGTCGTGCACGTAGAACGGATCGTTGCGGGACAGGCATATCGACGAACCGAGTGAAGCATCACACGTCAGTGGGTCGGCGGCGTGAACCGCGCGGGGCAGTGCATATGCGCCGATGTGGGCTTCTTCGAATTCGAGTCGATCGGCGAGGGCGCGCAGATCGTCTCGGTGGTTCGCATCGGCGAAGTCGCCGATGTCGAAACACAATACTGCGGACCCGCTGCATTCCTGACGAGCGCGAGTCGGCCTCGCGAAGAGCAATTCGAACGCCGCAATCGGACCATCACGGTCGATCGGCTCGTGGACGATTCGGAGTCGAGACTCGCTGTTCGACATCGATCGAAGGCGATCGCCGCCCTCGTTTTCGTCCGCGTTGCAATCGACGACGATGACCTCGTCGCAGATCGCCAAGAACGAACGAATGCTCGCCTCGAGATCGACCCCTCGTGCGTTCGCATCGAAGCAGATCGTGTAGCCGCTGATCTTCTGCACTCGCTGTCTTCTCCCCGCCGAAAGCCGTGTTTCGGGCTTATCGGCAACGACGGTCGTCGAATCGCAGGCGAGTTGTCACGCGAGATCGAACTCGCGATGACACCGCGGAGCTGGCAGGCGCCACGAACGGGGGATCGTCGCCAGAACGACGCGTGCAGCCGGAGCTCGATAGCCGCATGATTCACGTGTTCCACATCGGAGGTCCGCTCATGGCATTCACGGCACCGCAGCCGCTCCCCGAACATCGCAGACTCGAGGCGATGTGCGGCACGTTCACGGGGGATGAGATCCAGTTCGCTTCGGCTTGGGGGCCAGAAGAGCGCCGCCGCACGAGCACCCTTCGTGCGCAGATGTTGGATGGTTTCTTCGTCGTGTCCGACTATGCACAGTCGGATGGTGCGACCGTGATCTTTCGTGGCCATGGCGTGTACGGCTACGACGCCGAGAATGCGTGCTATCGCATGCATTGGTTCGATTCGATGGGTGGTCCCGGATCGGTCGTCGACGGTCAGTTCGAGGGCGATGTCCTCACCTTCGAGAAGGCCACTCCGCACGGACACAACCGCTATCGCTACACGTTCACGGACGAAGGCTACGTGTTCGAGATCGCCTTGTCGCAGGACGGCGCTCTGTGGCAACCGCTCATGCAAGCGACCTTCACGCGAACCGCGTGAGACAGTCTCAGTGGACGACGGAGATCGGACGAGGCTGTGGGCGCAACACGCGCGTCCGACGTAGCGGGGTCGGAAGGAGTCCGGCTGGCAATCGATTCGGTGGGAGGACGTCGCGTATCGACTCGTGACACCAGAGCACAGGGATCCCACCTGTCGCTCGATCGAGTGCGTCGCCGAGTTCCTTCGCGTGGCTACCGTCGTGCCGGAGCGCTTCGACGTCCGCTGGCACGGTTTCGATACATGGTATCGGTTGTCCGTTTCGTCGATCGGTCAGGCCGTGCATGTCGTGCGTGATGTCCGGATCGTTGCACGACACGGACTGCCTCGACAGCGGGCGGTCGCGTCGTACGTGCTCGACTCCGCCGCGGAATCGAAGTACGGGGAGCGCGATGCTCGGCCACCCATCGCCCGTTCGCCACTGGCCGTCGAGCAGGTCGAGCAGCGAATCGAAGTACGGCGCGTCGGAATCGTCGACGACGAGCGTCGGTGAGCCCTCGAAGACCCACGGGCATCGACACGCCTCGCGAGCGAGCGCGAGTGCATCGTGTGGCAGCGTCAACGAGGTGCAGCGCAGGAGACGGATTCGAGAGTCTTGCTGCGTCATCTGGCGCAGTTCTTCCCAAGTTCCATCATGGCTGTCGCGGTCGCAGACTACGACTTCGCTCGCGAACGTGAGGTACGACGCGAGGACTTCATCGAGGCCGACAGCCTCGCGTCCGTGATTCGAAGTCGTCAAATACGCACTGATGCGACGGTCCTTCACGATGCCCTTCCCATCGGCAGTTCAGTCGTGCGACTTGAGTGTTCCGCGCTCACGCGGGTTGCATCGTGAAGCTGTCCGTCGTGGTGGTGGGCAGTGTCGCGAGCAGTCGACCGGCGACTTCGCGCGTGGCTTCCGTATCCGAGAACCGACTGGCCTCGAGCAAAGCACTCGCGAGTTCGTCGCGACGCGTCTCGTCTTCGAGAAGAATGATCGCTTTGTCCCAGGCGAGATTGCCGAGCAGTTCGGGGTCTTGGATGCGTCGTCGCCGCGAGTCGATCAACTGCAGTGCGCGATCGTTACGCTCGAGCAGGCGTAGCGCCGCGGAGCAACGGCGCAGTTCGCCGTACCCGAGACGGTGCTCTTCGATGGTCTCGAGATTGTCCGCGATCGTGTTGCGCAAGGACTCCGGAGCGTGTCGACATGCCGGGCCGAGTTGCAAGAGCGTGTGCGACGACAGTGCCGTATCGAGATGCTCGAACCAGAACGCGAGCGCGTGCTCCGTGATGCTCGCCACCGTGTACTTGCCGCTCGGCGGAACCGTGGTGAGGAAGGCGAACACGACGTCGAGCCAGGCAGAGTAGGCCGGACGTGCTCGCCCGTTTTCGCCAGTGATCGTTGCTCGAAGGTGGAGGGCAGCGCGTTCGAGCCACGAGATCGCCAGCGCCGCATTCGAATCGTGCGCTGCGTGCGCCGCCAAGGTGATGAGTGCGTCGAGGCGCGTGCGGCGATCGAGTCCGGCGAGGACCGTCTCGAGCTGGGGGCTGTGATGAACCGCATGGCCCTCGGGAGTATTGGATTCGGCCAGTGCGTAGCGGATCCGCTGCAACTCGGATGCTGGTTCACCGAGCGAGATCGCATGGATTGGCGCCAGTGCGGTCGCTGTGCGAACGCCTCGCATGACGTTGGTGGCGAGGTCGACGACATTGCCGGCACAAGCGGTTGCTTCGAGGCGCTCTGGACCGTCGCGTCCATCGATCCACGTGACCTCGGCTCCGTCACACAAGATTCGATGTGTCGCGGTGTCCCATGTCGGTGTGTTCCCGAGTATCGCACGTTCGACTAGAGCGTCGATTTCGGTCTCGAGCTGATCGTGGGTAATGCCCCGCATGTCGCAGGTCTTGTCGCGACACGATCGACCACAGGGGCGCACACAGCTCGTGAACGACAGCAGCGATGTGCTACCTGTGGCGAGCGGCGGTGCGATCCACGGGTGCGAGCCCGCGAAGAGAGCGAGCGACGGTACTCCGAACGCCGAAGCGAGATGCAGGCATCCCGAGTCCGGTCCGACGTAGCAGGCCGCGCCTGCGATGAGGGCCGCACTCGTCGGTGCGGGGATCGTGCCCGCGATGTTGATGGCCTTCGGGTGGTCGACGTATTCGTCCGTTCCTCCGACGATGACGACAGGAAGACCGTGGGATGCGAGCCGGTCGACGATCTGGATTGCTTGACGCGGTGTCGGCGACTTGGAATCCCATCCGGCCTTGGTGTGCAAGACGGCATAGGAACCGTCGAGCGAGAGGCGCGCCCGAAGCGCGGCGCATTCGCGGGCTGCGTCTTCGGGCAACCGGATCACGGGAACTCCTCGCGCAGAGCGGACGCCGGCCTGAGCGGCGTAATACGATGCGAGTCGCATACCGCCCGCATCGCAGTAGCTCGCATTGTCGAGCCGTGGCGAACACAAGACGAAACGGTCGTAGTCGGATCGCTCCTGTCCATCCTGAGGTTCACAGCCAAACAGTGCTCGATGGATCGCGAGTTCTTCGGAAATCCGTTCGGCAGCTGGCGGGCAGGTCACGACGCGTTCGACGCGTTCGTGCGACGCGTAGATCCAGGCGTTGCTCGCTTCGGTGAGGACGTCGATGCGTGCGTTCGGGTGCTCGCGAGCGATTGCATCGAGTGCAACCGTCGACAAGATCGCGTCGCCGAATGTCCGCAGGCAGACGAAGAGCACGCGCTGTCCCGATCGACGGTGATCGTCGCTCGATGTCGCGGGCCGACGTCGCGCGAGCAGCGATCGATCGAACGCGAGTTGTCCAAAGCCGCGACCTGCGTCCGGGATTGATGGAACGCCTCCGGTGAGGACCCAAGCGTTGGTGCTGCTAATCGAAGTCGCGTGGTCTTCGCGCAGGGCTTCGAAGATGAGCGGCGTGTGGTAAGCCGACCGCGCAAACGCGTCGCTCGCGAGTGTGCGCGTGGCCACACACGTGGCGGCGACGACAGCGTCTTGGCGCGATCGCTCCGTTCCGTCGATCCCGATGGCGCGCGCTGTCGCGAAACCTCCGTCCGTGCTCGCGGCGGCGAAGAGGTGCGCCAAGGCGCTGCCGATGGGGACGGTGCCAGGCAGGAGATGAATCGCGAAGTCGGCGCGTGCTTGCCGGGCCAGGAGCGCGACGCGCGCCGGATAGGGCATCGGAGTGCGATCCTCGATGATCCTCACGCTCCGGTGCAGGATCGCGAGTTCGCCCAGGCTCGCTCGGTCATCGATTGCATGGCGAGTGCGCACGAGAACGAGAGTTTCGTGTGGCACACCGGCGAGAGATTGCTCGGCACACGCGATGGTCGTGCGCAGGCGGCGTGCCGCGAGCTCTTCGTTGGAATCGACGTTTTCGACGATCAGCAAGGAGACCTGCGGCAGGTCATGTGCCGGTGATCCCGAACCTGGCAATCCCGAAGCCGTCGAGCCCGCAGCGGGACCCGAGTTGCCGGACGGCAAGTAGAACGACCTCCCTGCTCGCTTGCGGAGGATCACCTCGAAGCTGTCTTCGTTCTCGAAACGTTCCGAGCGGACGACATCGAGATTGCCGAGGTCCTTCGCGAACTCCTCGACATCCTCGGGCACGTAATCGTCCTTGTGGCCGGGGTTTGCGCCTTCGGTGCCGACGTTGGGATAGAAGTCGCGTAGCGGGAGATACAGGCTCAGGTGGCCGCCGATGCGCAAGATCCGGGACCATTCTTCGAGCGCTTGTCGAGGGTCCCAGAGATCCTCGAGGCAATGTGACGAGTAGACCGCGTCGAAGCTCTGATCGCCGAAGAAGTAGAGATCGCGCACGTCCCCGATCCAGTCGTCGGCGTCGTACTTGAAAAAGTCGACTCCAACGGCGTCCGGTAGAATCTTGCATCCGCCATGACCGAGGTCGGCGAGCTTGCCGCCGAGGTAGCACCTCAACCGTTCGCGGCACCGTGCGCTCTCGCCGAGATCGCGCCTCAGGATGCCTGGCGCGAGTCGTTCGAACTCACGCTGGACGTCTTGGAGCAGGAGGTCGCGACGAAATGCCGTCGGTGCCCTGAGGACACGGCACCCTTCGAAACCCGTGACCTCTTTCGGGAGCGGATCCACTCGCGCTTCGCCGTCGGGGACGAAGAGCGTCCGGACCCCGACCTCGCGCGCGGTTGCGAGGGACGAGGCCCTGGTCGTCACGAAGAACGCCGCTTGCGCGAGAAGGTCGCGACGCACGCTCGTTGCCCCGTCGTCTTCGATCGCGATCGCGCGTCCGACCGGATAGCCGTCTCCGATGCCGATCTGCATGCATGGGATCGAGCTCGACCAAACCGCTGCCCACCAGCCACCGAAGCGGCTCGTCCCACCTTCGAGTTCGGCTTCGACCTCGAGCACGAAGTAGGGACGCAAGTCTCCTGCGACCGGAACATGAATACTGCTGGGGAGTTCGGCCATGACCACCTCGAAACTCCCTTCCTATCGGGCTGAGGAGACGGGTCTCCTGAGTCCGGATCCGGGATGGGGCCGCGATGCGGGCTCGTTCGCATTCTCGACATCGGGAATTCGCGATCCGAGCGTCGCGGCGAAGCACTCAAGTCCTTGCTCAGAGCTGGTTTGTCATGGCAGGCCCGAAAGAACCTTCACAGTTCCGTGCTCTTTGTAAAAAAAAGTCGGGAGCACGGCGAAACTCGTCGGTGAGCGCTCTCTAGAACCACCTGTCCGTGAACGCGGACCATGACAATCTGTCAAAGGTCAGCTGTCGCAGTGATCCGAACCGACGCGAGTCGGCTCCACAGTCGCGGCACAGGCCAGAACGAACTCGCACGAGGGTTCACGTCGAGAGGTGCTGAGCACGGTGTTCATCACCTCGGGGGCACGGCGTGAGCCCTCGGGCTTTGTACACGTCGGTGATCTTGTCGAAGGATTTTCGCCAAGGGATCATCACGGAGGCCGGGTCACTTGGGCGAAAAAAAGCCCGACGCGCCACCGTGCAGGACAGTGACGCGTCGGCTTACTCGCTTTGGCTTGTTGCTCGAAGCCCCAGGGGCGACTTCGAGCGAAGAACCATACGTCGCGCCTCGCCACAAAACCGAAACTTTCGCGGGACTCCTTGTCGCGCGAACGAACGGCCGTGGCATGCGACGCCTTCGCATCGAGCGTTCCCGTTACAGGATTGGCTCGGGAACCCGAACGCAGCTCTCGGACGTCGGGCCCGCGGACTTTGTTCCCTTCGAATCGCAGCGTTGCAACGACGTCGATCCACAGCACGAGACGACGAACGCCGGACTCGATCCGTCGGTTCGTTCGATGGGGGTGGTCTGGTGGGGGTGGTCTGGGCGATTGGGGTGGTCTGGGCGATCGCGCTACTCGTGCCGTAGGGCTTCGACGGGGTCCATTTGCGCGGCACGCCATGCCGGATAGATCCCGAAGAGGACGCCGACGCCGGCGGAAATCGTGAACGCGAGCACCGCGAAGCTCGGAACGAAGATCGCCTTCATGCCCGAGGCTGCCTCGACGATCATCGGGGCGGCAATACCGAGCGCGACGCCCAGAAGGCCGCCTGCGCACGACAGGACGACCGTCTCGACGAGGAACTGCGAGATGATGTGCCCACGTTTCGCGCCGAGAGCACGACGGATACCGATCTCGCGCGTGCGCTCGGTCACGGTCGCGAGCATGACGTTCATGATCCCGATTCCGGCGACGACGAGGGCCATCGAAGCAATGACGCCGAGGAAGATCTGCCAGATCTGGGCCTGTTCCTTCGCGGCCTGCAGCTTCTCGAGCGGGACGTCGATGACGTAGTCGGGTTGATCGTGCAGCAGCGTCAGCAGTTGGCGAATCGATGCGGCAGTCGCGACGACGTTGTCCTCGAGCTGGTTGCCCTCGCCTTCGATCTGGACCTTGATCTCCTGCAGTTGCACCATCTTGAACTCCCGCGATCCAGCGGAAGTCCGAATCTCGAGTTCGCCGAAGTACTCGCGCGCACTTTCGATCGGGATCACGATCCCGTCGGCAGCGAGTGCGCCGGACTCACTGTCGTCCCGCGGTCCGTAGATCCCGACGACGCGGAAACTCTTCTTGGCGATGAGGATGTCCGAACCAATCGGATTCTCGAACGGGAAGAGCTCGCCTGCAGTGTGCGTGCCGAGGACGCACACGTTGAGGGAGTAACGGCTGTCGGCTTCGACGAGGAAGCGCCCTTCGTAGAGTTTGACGCCGCTCACGGACATCCACTGCTCGGTCGTGCCGTAGACCGGCACATTGACCTGGAACTCGCCGTATGCCGCCGATTTGTTGAGTTCGCGGACCGGGACGACGACACGCACGGCCGGCATCGTCTCGCGCAGGATCTCGACTTCTTCGTACTCGAGACCGTAGCGCTGTGGCGCCATCGAACTCTGTTGCTGAGTCTCGAGTTCGGCGGGTTTGACCGAACGCAGCAGGATGTTGTTGGAGCCGAGCGCTTTGATCTTCTGTTGTGCCTCGTAGCTCGCGCCTTCGCCGACCGCGAGCATGCAGATGACCGCGGCGACACCGATCGTGATGCCGAGCGTCGTCAGGAACGACCGCAGCGGATGCAGCATCAAGTTCTTGACGCCGAGTCGGACGGTGCGGAGTGTCGAGCCGCGGATCATTGTTCGAGCACCGCGTCTTCGTGGATCGCAGACTCTCGGTTCTTGACGATCTGCTCGACCTTGCCGTCACGGAGGTAGAGCACGCGTCGCGCGCGATCCGCGACGGTCTGGCCGTGCGTCACCATGATGATCGTCTTGCCTTCGGAGTGCAGTTCGTCGAGGAGAGCGAGGATCTCTTGTTCGGTGCGAGAGTCGAGGTTCCCGGTCGCTTCGTCGGCGAGCAGGATCAGAGGGTCGTTCATCAGCGCACGTGCGATCGCGACGCGCTGCTGCTGACCACCGCTGAGTTCGAGTGGACGGTGGTCGAGCCGTTCGTCGAGCCCGACCTTGGTCGCGAGGTCGACCGCGCGCTGCCGGGCGTATGCCGGGTCGATGTCTTGATAGAAGAGCGGCACCTCGAGGTTCTCGAGCACGGTCAACTGGGGGATCAAGTTGAACGATTGGAAGATGAACCCGATGCGCTGCCCACGGATCTCGCTGATCTCGTCGTCATTGAGTTCGCCGACCGACGTGCCACCGAGGTAGTAGTGCCCGCCGGTCGGCCGATCGAGGCAACCGAGCAGGTTGAGCAGCGTCGACTTGCCGGAACCCGAGCGACCGACGATGGCCCAGTACTCACCGCGCTTGATCTCGAGGTCGACGCCATCGAGCGCGCGGACGACGGTATGCCCCATGACGTAGTGGCGTTCGACATGGTCGAGCCGGACGAGAACGTCGCTGCTCGGCGTGTTGCCGGACTTTGGATCAGCCATCGCGACCAGTGCCCCGGTTGCCTCCGCCGAAGCCGCCGTTGCCCCCGCGCCGCGTTCGGCCCGAGCCGTCACCGCCAGCGTCCTGGCCGTCACCGGACGCGCCAGGACCGTCACCTTGCCCGCCGGCACCCTGACCGCCGCGGCGGGTGCGGCCGCCCATACCCTGCATCATCTCGCGAAGCTTCGGGCCCAGCACAGGGTCGGCGTCGATCTTCGCGCGGAGCTCGGCATCGCGGAACAGGCTCATCATGCTCTCGAGCTTTCCGGCGTCTTCGGGGAAGCGCGCTTTGACCTCTTCGACGAACGCGGTCATGCGCTGGCGACGAGCCTGTCGCTCTTCGTCGTTCGCGCCACCGCTTCCACCCGGCCGTCCGCCAGCACCGCTCTCGTTGCCGCCAGGGCCAGTTCCGATGGGGGAGCGATTCGTCGAATCGCCCACTTCGGAGCCACCCGACGAAGGACCACCGGACGAAGGTCCACCGGACGAGGAGCGCCGCTGCGCAGCCGATTCGATCGCGCGCTCTTTGCGCTCTTGTTCCTTCGCTTGGATTTCCGCGTTCTCCTTCTCGAAGAGCGGGCGCTTCACACCCGGCGGCGTCGACAGCCAGACCTTGTCGCCGGCCGTGAGGCCGCTCTTGATCTCGACGCGGCGCTCGTTCGACATTCCTTTCTCGATGATGCGTTCGACTGGACCGCTGTCCGTCTGGACCCAGACGTAGAGCACTTGGCCTGCGCGCTGGATGGCGTGAACCGGGACCGTGAGCACGTTCTCGAGGTCGGCGACCTTGATCAGTGCCGTTGCCGAGACGCCTTCGCGGAGTTCGGGGTGCGAACCGAAGATCGAGATGTCGGTGCGATATTCCTTCGTGTCGCTGAACCACGAGTTGGACGAGTCGTGCACCTTCGCGACTCTCGTGATCTCGCCGTAGAAGATCTTGTCCTGCACGGTCTGGACCTTGATCTCGACGCGCTGTCCTTCTTCGACTTTCGATACGACCGACTCGGGGACGCTCGCGCGGAGGCGCATCGTCGTGACATCGGGCAGCTTGATGATCTCCTGCCCTTCCCGGACTTCGGTGCCGAGGTCGATCGGCTCCTGCCGGCGACGATCGCCGACGGTCGCATAGACGATCAACCCGTCGCCGGGTGCGTAGAGCGTGCCGTAGGCGATCTGTTCCTTGAACTTGTCGAACTTGGCTTGTTCGAGCTCGAACTCCTGCTTCTTGGAGTTGAGATCTGCCTCCTCTTGCGCGATGCGCGCCTCGCAACGGAGCTCGGTGCGGCGCTCTTCGGCTTGCGCTTCCTTGACCTTGGCCACGAGCTCGCGTTCGGTCTTGAGCAACGTGTAGCGGTCGAGGATGTGCAGCTTGTTCTGCGCGAGGGTCAGTTGCTTGTCGGCCTTCTTGAGCGCCAGCTCATCGGCTTCCAGATCCTGGTCGGTGACGTACTTGCTCTCCCAGAGTTCCTTCGTCCAGCGCAGACGGTTCTGAGCGCGCTTGACTTCTTCTTGCGCGATCTCGATGTCGGCGCGCGCCGCGACGAGCTCTTGCAGACGTACACCCATCGTCGTGTTGCCAGCCTCGCCGGTCTGACTGCTGGCTTCGGTCGGTGACGGTGCGTTGGTGGCAGCCGCACCCCCGTTGTCCGATTCGCTCAGGACCTCGGAAGGCACGTCACCACGACGTCGCATTTCTTCTCGCCCCAAGAACTTCTCGAGTTCGAGCTGCGCGAAGAGGACTTCGTTGCGCGCTGCTTCGATGTCCGAGGCGTTCTGGTTCTTCTGGATCTCGAGGTTCTTCTCGGCCGTGATGAGTGCGGCTCTGGCGCGCGAGACGGAGATCGCCTGCGTCTCCGAGCGATCGCGAATCGACGAAACGTCGAGATCGGCGACCTTCTCACCCTTTTTGACCGTCTTGCCTTCCTCCGCGAGCCAGAGGATCGTCGTGCGACCCTCGACGTTGCACCGCACGACTTCGGACTTCGACGCGTAGACGGTTGCCGACGTCGTGACTTCGACACGAAGGGTGCCGGGTTCGACGGTCATCAACGAAGCGCTCGAAGCTTCGGCGGCCGGGTTCTTGAGGAACTTCGACCACACGAACCAACCACCGCCGAGGACGACGATCAGAGACAGACCTATGGTGCTCGCTTTCATTTCTCTTTCCGATCGACGCCGGGCCGATCCGCCTCGGGGCCACTGGGTTCGCCGGACTCCGGCGCTTTTTCCTCGGACGCGTCTCGAACCGTCCAACGTTCGAGTCCTGCGAAGTCAATCTCTAGGCCTTCCAGACCTACGTCGAGGAGTTCGAGGTCGCGAAGGAGCCTGAGCTTGTTGACGACGTAGTCTACCAGGGCGCTCGTCACCGCATTCTGCGATTGGAGCCGTGCAGACTCGGATTCGAGGTAGTCACGCGTCGTCGCGCGGCCGGCTTCGATCAGCTTGCTCGTGCTGTTGACACGTTCCGTGGCGAGTTCGAACGCCTTCTTCTGGATCTGGTAGCTTCGCCAACTCGCGCCGACATCGCGCAATGCGCGACGGATCGAGGCTTTGATGTTGTCCTCGAGTTCGTCGCAGGCACGCGACGCCGCGGCGCGCGCGATGATCGCTTGACGGTAGACGTTGCGTTGCGGGACACGGTTGAACGGCAGGTCCAGATTCAGCCCGACCGCCCATTCGTAGTTCTTCCAATCGAAGACGAAGGGCTTCTTGTTGTCCTCGTTGGGCACGTCGATCGCCGCGGTGAGATCGAGACCTGCCTGCAATGCGTTGGCGGTGATCCCGATCTGGCGCTGCGCATCGACGAGCGAACCCTGGATGTTCTGCCAATCGAGACGGCGCCCGAAGGCGATCTCGAGGGCCTCGGACTCGGCGAGGCCGAGTTCGTGCACACCGAGATCACTGAGTCGCTTCAACACGTCGGCATCGAGCTCGAGTTCGACCGCCATCGGGAGTCCGAGGCGAATCTTGAAGCGGTCGATCAGCGTCGCGAGTTGCGCTTGCGCGTTGATCACACGGTCCTGCGCCGAGAACTCCTGCTGTTCCGCCTGGTCGACTTCGAACTTCGGTGTGCGACCAGCTTTGGAGAGCGCTTCTTGACGCGTCTTGTTGAGCTTGAGGTTCTCGAAGTTCGCGCGCTGGTTCTCGTAGTTGTTGCCCTGCTCGAGGATGGACATGTACTCCTCGAGGATCGTGACGGCGAACGTGCGACGGAAGCGCTCGTAATCGCGGACCGAATAGACGACGTTCCGCTCAGCCTGCGTCAGCGGCTCCATCGTCACGGTGCGTCCGAACCCGGCGAGGATCGGTTGCGTGATCGAGAGGTTGAGGAGCGAACTCGTGTTCCATCCACCGCCACTCGTGAACACTCGGAAGAACGACGTGACGAATCCGCCGAGCACGCGAGCACCACTCGCCAGGATCTGCGATGCCGAGAGGTTGCCGCGCGCGCTGCCGTCTGCGGTTTTGTCCGCGACCCCGGTCGAGTCGGCGGTCGCGCCACCAGAGAAGATCGTCGAGTACCGATTGCGCTGACCGGTGAGTGCGAGGGCGCTGTTGTAGAGCCGTTCTTTTTGGGTCTGGAAGTCACGGCTGTTTTCCGCCGCGATCCGGAGTGCATCCTCGAGGCTGAGGTGCAGTTTTGGGGAATCGCCGCCTTCGAGTTCGCCGAGGAGTCGTCGTCGCAGGGAGTCCTCGATGGCCTCGACTTTGAACGGCATCTCGGTATCGGGCCCGAAAACCGTCTCACGCTTCTCGCCGAGGATCCGGTAGACCTCTGCGTCGGCTTCCATCCTGTAGGTCTCGGCACTGCACGCGGCGAGTGCGAACAAGCCGAGCACGCAGGGAAGTGGGGGGCGTTGCATCGGGACGTGTGCGTGTGGTGATTGCGGGAGGACGAGGTCGTGCGTCGGTGGCAACCGGACCGGGCCTTCGTGCCAGGGGGTCCGAAACGTCTTACCTACGGCTCGTGGCCTCGTGCTGCCAATGCCCGGTCGACGAAATCTGCGCGCGCGCCGCGGGAAGGTCGATTCGACGGGTCGCTACGCGACAGAACGGTACGCATTCGTCAGACTCTCGAAGCATGTGGCTGCTGACCTCGGGACCGACTCGCGAACACCTCGACAGCGTGCGCTTCCTCACCAATGCCTCGAGCGGTCGCATGGGCTTCGCGATCGCCGAAGCCGCCCTCGCACGGGACCACGAGGTCACGATCGTGCAGGGCCCGGTCGCGCTGTCGCCGCCTCCTCGAGCGCACGTGCTGCCCGTGGTCAGTGCGATCGAGATGCTCGAGAGCGCTGCCCTTGTTCTCGAGCGTGGTGACGTCGAGGCGTTGATCGGGGTCGCCGCCGTGTGTGACTTCCGCCCCGCCCGGAAACTCGCAGGAAAGCCCGCCAAGAGTGCGGTTCCGCGGCAGCTCGATCTCGTCCTCAACCCCGACGTCCTGGCCGAGCTCACGGCGCGCCGTCTCGCCAGGGTCCACATCGGCTTCGCACTGCAGAGCATGCGGACCCCCGAGGAAGAACGCGTGGCCTTCTCGGCGGCTCGGAGCAAGCTCGCGCGCAAGGGGCTCGATGCCATCGTGCTCAACGGAGCCGCGGCGATGGAGTCGGACGCGAGTCACGCGTATTGGATTCCCGCCCGCGGCGAAGACGTCGATCTCGGGGTGGCGGACAAGACGGTTCACGCCCGGCGTCTCGTCGCGTGTATCGAGGAGCTCCTCGTGCGCCGGTGAAGGGGGTCGTCGCCGTTCGTCGGAGCGGGTTCGGTCCCGGCCCAAGATCCGATATGGTCGGATTTTGTTGCGTGGTGCAGAACCCGCGAACGGACTGCCCCTTTCGTGACCCGCTGCGATGGGTATAACGTCACGGCGTCCGTTGGTTGGACGCGATTCGCCCCACGAGGGAGCGCTCCGGGCGGGGCGCGGTCGGGGCGGAGCGATACAGGGAGGTCGAGGGCATGGCGAAGGGCGGCCCTGGGGCGCAGCGCTCCACGCCCGACGCGGCGCGACTCGGGCGGGAAATTCTCGCCTTGGTCCTCGTCACGTTGGGCCTTTTCTTGACGATTTCGGCGCTCAGCTACCGCTTGAGCGATCCGACGCAGCCGCTGCTGGACGGCGCTGCCTCCAATTGGGGCGGCGCCATCGGGCATTCGTTTGGCGGCTTCTTCGTCAAGTCGTTCGGACTCGCGTCCTACCCGCTGTTCGGCTTCGTCGTCTTCTGGGGCATCCTGCTGTTCTTCGATCGCCCGATGCCGCGCCCGGTCGCACGAGTCTTCGGTGCGTTCGCACTCGTGTTGACGTTCTCGGTGTTCTTGGCAGGGCCGACCTTGTCGGACACGTCGGTCCGCACTCCGTTCGGATTCGGCGGCGGCCTCGGCCACTACCTCGCACCGCGGCTGTATCACAGCTTCGGCAGCTTCGGCGTGCTGCTGCTGCTCGGTGTCAGTGGTTGTGTCGCCTTCCTCATCGCGACCGACTGGCCGCTCCGGGCAGTTTTCGAGGACATTCGCGAGATCGCGCGTCGTGACACGAACGCGGGCTCGAAATCGAAGGGGCGCAAGGCCAGCAGTGCGAGCCGTGGCACGGGGGCGCTCGGTCGCGGGTTCGCGTTCGCGTATCAGAAGGCCAAGGGGGTGCTGTCGGATCTCTTCGGTCCGGTCGACGAGAACATCGACACGACGCCGTCGCGGCGCGTCGAGCCCGCGCGGCCGGCCTCGTCGCGCGGGGCGCTGCGTAAGAAGAAGGCGGCCAGCGCAGACGAGAGCGGCGCACGCGAAACCGGTGTGGACGACACCGGCGAGCCGCATAAGGTCGTGGATGCCGAACTCGAGGACGAAGTCTTGGGTGACGGCGAGGCGGAACGTGCGCACGACTTCGAGATCGAAGACGTCACGAGTCCGCGCCGGCGGAAGCGTGCGTCGAGCGCGGCTGCCGCACGTGCCGACGCAGACGACGAACTCGTCGAAGACGAAGAGGACTACGAGGCCGAGGACGAGCTTTCGGATGCCGATGTCGATGATGTGGAACTCGACGACGACATTGACGACGACATCGAGGACGACATCGAGGACGACGTCGAGGTGGATGCGGAGGACGAGGACACCGCGCCCCGTCGTGTTGCGAGCGCGACCGCGAAGGCTGCCGCAGCGCGAGTCGCCGCCGAGAAGCGCGCAGCAAGCGGTGCCTCCGGTCCGTCCCTCCCGATCAACATCGTCGGGACACCGAGTCGTGTTGCGCGACAGCGCCTTGCTTCGATTGGCGAATACAAATTCCCACCGCTCGATCTGCTCGAAGAAACGCAAGAAGACCAGGTCGCCGACAAAGAAGTCCTGAGGCGCCACGCGGAAGCCATCGAACGTCGACTCGGCAGTCACAACGTCGAGTGCAAGGTCGTGCGCGTCTCCGCCGGGCCGGCGGTCACCGTGTTCGAACTCGAGTTGTCCGAAGGCACGCGCGTGACCGCGATCCCGAAGTTCGCACCCGATCTCGCCGCGGCGCTCAAGGCGTTCTCGGTGCGCGTCGTCGCGCCGATTCCGGGCAAGCACACCGTCGGCATCGAGGTTCCGAACGAACGGCGCAGCCTCGTGCGCCTGCGAGAACTCTGCGAACTTCGTGAGCCAGGGAAAACTCCGGAGACCGTGCCACTCTTCTTGGGGCGGGACGTCGCGGGTCAGCCGATCATCGCGGACCTCGCACGCATGCCGCACCTCTTGATCGCCGGAGCCACCGGTTCGGGAAAGTCGGTGTGCATCAACTCGATCCTCTTGTCGATCCTGCTGGTGAAGTCGCCCGATGACGTGCGCGTCATCTTGATCGACCCGAAAATGGTCGAGTTGCAAAACTACGCGAGCATCCCGCACCTGCTCTGCCCGGTGGTTACGTCGATGAAACGCGTTCCCAGCGTGCTCGAGTGGTCGGTCGAGACGATGGAGCAACGCTACGCGCTGCTCTCGAAGGCGGGCGTGCGCAACCTCAAGGACTACAACGCGCTCGGCGAGGACAAGCTCAGGCAGCGGCTCGGGAATGCGTTCGATCCGGAGCGGACTCCGATTCGCATGCCGACCATCGTCATGGTCATCGACGAGTTCGCGGACTTGATGGCCGTCGCTGCCAACGAGGTCGAAGTCTCGATCCAGCGCCTCGCACAGAAGTCGCGCGCGGTCGGCATCCACGTCATCCTCGCGACCCAGCGCCCGAGTCGAGATGTCATCACGGGACTGATCAAGGCCAACCTGCCGACGCGCATCGCGTTCCAGGTGAGTAGTCGAATCGATTCCCGGGTCGTTCTCGATGCCAACGGCGCGGAGCAGCTGCTCGGACACGGCGACATGCTTTACATCCCGCCGGGGACCAATCGATTGATTCGTGCGCAAGGCACGTTCATCTCGGACGACGAGATCCACGGAGTCACGTCGTTCCTCGAGGACCATGGTCAAGGCCAGGTCTTCGAGACTTCGCTCACACAAACGCCGACCGGGAGCGGGCGTGGCGCGAAGGAACGAGACGAACTCTACGAGGACGCTGTTCGAGCCGTGCTCGAAGAACAACGCGGCTCGGCGACTCTGATCCAGCGCAAGCTTTCGGTCGGCTACACGCGAGCGAGTCGATTGATCGAGCTGATGGCCGAGGACGGCATCGTCGGCGAGTTCGTCGGCAGCAAGTCGCGCGAAGTCATGATGACTCTCGAGGAGTGGGAAGCCATCCAAGAAGCCGCCGACTCCGCTCTCGACACGCAGGACGCCGCCGACGTCTACGAAGACGTAGGGGCGCCGTCTGGCGGAGCGTCGCCGTTCGTCGAGAGCGTCGCTGCGCGTGCGGACGAGCTGGAAACGACCTCTCGTGCGGAGAAGACCGACGATTCGGAGGACACTCGAGCCGAGGAGGCACTGTCCGAGGAAGCCGACGAGCCCACGGCCGCGTCGACCGCTTCTGCCGACCTCGAGGAAGCGGAAGTGGATGAGGACGATGAGGACGTCGAGGAAGAGTACTTCGAAGCCGACGACGAGGAAGCGCTTCTCTCCGACGACGATCTCGAGGAAGAAGAGATCGAAGACGAGGACGGCGAGGACCTCGAAGACGTCGACGAGGAAGGAGACCTCGACGACGAAGAAACTGTCGACGACGACGAGGACGACGACGAAGAAGAGTACTTCGAAGCGGACGACGACGAAGCCGACGACGCTGAAGAAGAAGACGACGCCGACGAAGACGTCGACGATGAAGAAGACGAAGACGAAGAGGGCGAAGACGACGAGGAGGACGAAGCGTCGTGAATCGCCCTTCGTCCTCGGCCCCGAAACGAGCGGCCTACCGAAGAACGGAGAGAGCCATGGAACGAAGTCTCGATGTGTCGCGGAGCCACGGCCCCGCATTGTCGCGCAAGATCGAGCTGGCACTCGAGAAGGCGCACCGCCACGACACCGCCGAGGAAGCCAACGCCGAAGGACCATGGCGCATCGCTGGCGGCTTGGTGCTCGTTGCGATCGGAATCGTGTTCGGTGTCGCGCTCGCGCGACTGCACTGGGGGTACGACGGAAACGTCGACGCGCGCGGTGTCGGCCAGAACTTCGTGCTCTCCATCTACCGCGGTGTCGGGTTCGCGCCCGCGCTCTATTTCTTCCTCCTCGTCACGGTGTGGGGGCTGCTCGCGTTCTTCGGCACCTCGGTTCGCGCGTCGCTGCGGCGCCTCGCGATCGCAGTCGTGTTCGTCTTGGCGTTCGCATCGCTGGCGGGCACGCTCGGCGGCAATGGTGGCGAGTTCGGCTCGTGGGTCTCCGGCCGGTTGATGGCGGCGATCGGCACCGTCCCTGCCTTCCTGATCCTCGGCGCGCTCGCGGTCATGGCACTGCTGCTCGCGACCGATTGGTTCTTCTTCTCGCAGTTCCGGAGCGGACACCTCGACTTCTGGCGGGACACCGAATCGCGTTCTGCAGCCGGACGCGGTGAAGGGCGCATGCCGCGCGCATCCGTGACGTTCCGGCCGTCGGAAGCGACGGGAGAGACGTTGCGTCCGGTTCCGGTTTCGCGCGATGCTCGCGGTTTCGAAGCCACTCGGAGCGAGTCCGAAGTCGCCGCTCAGCGAGAACGCGACATGGTCGATCGCGTGCTCGCGGAAGCGCGGCTCGAACTCTCGGCGACCGCCGTCGCCGAACCCGGTGCACCGTCGGGTTCTTCGGCGGGTACCCTCGAGTTCGACGAGGACGAGGCGTTGGACGAAGCGTCGGGCGAGGACTCGGACGATTCGATCGAAGCGCGCCGGCTCGCTCGCCGCGCACGTCGTGAGGCCCTTCGCGCCGCTCGGGAAGACGACGACGACGTGAGCGACGTCCTCCACGTGGATACGCGCGTCGAGGCGGAGTTCTCGACGGCGTCCGCATCCATCGCGGGCGCGCTGCACGAAGACGAAGACGAGGACGAAGACGAAGACGGGATCAGGGTCGCCGACGAGCCCCGCGTCGTGATCCATGGGCCGGAAACGACGGTCGATCCCGACCCGTATCACTTCGATGGGCTGCATCCCGACGAAGAGCTGGGTCTCGCAGGGTTGCTGGACGGTGGGCCCCTGTCGATGGACGACGAGGACCTGCTCGCGAAGGCGGGCGAAGCACTCGAAAAGCAGTGGCAGGGCGGGGGCGTCGGCTTCGGGCCGTTGCGTCTGTCCGGACAGACCAGCGGGAACGAGAAGGCCGAATCTGGGAGGTCCGACGACGTCACATCCGCGCGCACTCCAGGAGATCGAAGCTCGTCGGATCGAAGCCACTCCGAGCGGGGAATGTCCGGGACGGAGCCCGGAGGCATGCACTCGTCGCAGCGCGACGAACCTCGCGGCGAAGGTCCGGCGAAGTCCGACCCGTTCGCGGCTGCACCCGATCGACGCCTTGGCGACGAGCAGGAGTCGTCATTGCTCCAACCCCAGCCATCGCGGCGTCCGGTGCCGGAGATCGAATCCACTCCATCAGGTCGCGAATCCAAACCCGAGCTTCCATCCGGCTTGCGGCAGGGTTCGCTCTTCGACGATTTCCTGCAGATTGGTGAGAGCCCGGTCACCCCAGCAGAGACGTCGACCCCCGTCGATACCGGGGCGTCCGACGAGGTGGCAACGCCCACCGATGCCGGAGCGCACGCAGAGACGGCAGCTCCCGAGAAGGACAGCGCGACCGGCGAGAGCGTTACGGCAAACGAGACTGACCACATCGACAGGAGCAGCGAGCCCGTTACGTGGACGGACGCGCGACCCCGGGACGACCACGAGGTGTCCCTCGATGCAGCGGGCCTGGCGCGACTCGACGCGGCAGCCGAAATCGTGCTGTCCGTGCGCCGACCGACGCCGAGCTTGTTGCAGCGGCGCCTCGGGGTCGATGGCCTCGTTGCCCGCGGCCTCCTGGACCGGCTCGCGGAGCTCGGGGCGGTCGAGGAGCCGGATGACGGCGGCGCGTGGTACCCGCTGTTGAGCGTCGAAGAATGGCGCGCGTCCCGCGCGCGCCCCTGACGTCGCGCTCGAGTTCGGGAATTGACGCGTCGGCTGCTACACTCTTCGCCCCGATGAGTGAACCCGTTCGCGTCTCGATGATCAGCCTCGGCTGTCCCAAGAATCTCGTCGACTCCGAGGTCCTGCTCGGGCATGCGGCGCGAGATGGCCTGTTGATCACGCAAAACGTCGAGGACTCCGACGTCGCGGTGATCAATACCTGCGGCTTCATCGATTCCGCGAAAGAGGAGTCGATCGACACGATCCTCGAAGTCGCCGAACTCAAGAAGCAGGGCAAACTGCGCGGCATCGTCGTGGTCGGTTGCCTCTCTCAGCGCTATGGCGACGACCTCCGCAAAGAGCTGCCCGAGGTCGATGCGATCCTCGGGTTGTCGGACTACTCGAAGGTCCCGCAGCTCCTGCGGCACATCGCCCGCGGTGGTGATGAGCGCTTCGTCGCTTCCACGCAGGGCGGCAGTCTCAAAGACGCTCGGTCGGACACGAGTCGACTCGTCCTGACTCCCAAGAGCTACGCGTATCTGCGCATCGGCGAGGGATGCGATCACGTGTGCACGTTTTGCGCGATCCCCAGCATCCGGGGCAAACAACGCAGCAAGCCGATCGAAGTGCTCGTCGAAGAGGCTCGCGGTCTCGCGAGTGGTGGCGTCAAAGAACTCGTGCTCGTCGCCGAGGACAGCACGGCGTACGGCATGGATTGGTCGGGGCGGCAGCGCCGTCTCGCCGATCTCCTGGTCGCGCTCGGCGAGGTCGACGGAATCGAGTGGATCCGCGTGCTCTATGCCTATCCGCACACCGTGAGTTCGAAGATCACGGAGCAACTGCGCGACAACCCGAAGGTCGTGCCGTACATCGACATCCCGATCCAACACATCTCCGGTCCGATGCTGCGCGCGATGAAGCGCGGTGTGAGTTCGGAACAAGTGCGCGGCATCCTCGATCGCCTGCGGAGCGAGGTGCCCGGGATTGCCGTTCGATCGACGTTCATCGTCGGGTTCCCGGGTGAAACGCAGTCGGACTTCGAAGAACTCCTCGCGTTGACGGAGGATTACCGTTTCGAGCGACTCGGGGTATTTCCGTACTCGGACGAAGAAGGCACGCCCGCACACACGATCGAGGCCGAACGCGTGACCGAGGAGGTCATGGAAGAGCGTGTCGAGGCGATCATGCTCGCATCCAGGCGCATCATCGAAGAGCGCAACCTCGCGCTCGTCGGTCAACGTGCGAAGGTCTTGGTCGACGGTGCGGTCGACCCGCGGGCTCTCGAAGATCGTCCCGACCTCGCCACCGCGCGTTCGATCGGACGGACCTTCGCAGACGCTCCCGAGATCGATTGCAGCGTGTTCCTCACGAGCGAGCATCCGAGCGGGACGTTCGTCGAGGCCACGATTCGTGCCGTCGATGGCTACGACCTCGTCGCCCACGTGGACGCATCGTGAAGATCGCCAACGCCATCACGCTCGGTCGATTGGTTCTCGTCATCGTCGGCCTCACGCTGCTCGCGTTGCGACCGGGGCGGGAACGGATGACGTGGGACCTCGACTGGCTGATGTTCGGATGCCTGTTCGTCGGTGCGGTGACCGACTTCGTCGATGGATGGGCGGCCCGCAAGTTCCACGAGGTCAGTCAGGTAGGTCGACTCCTCGATCCGCTCGTCGACAAGATCCTCGTCTGTGGCGCGCTCGTGCTCTTCTTGCAGATGCCCGACCTCAGTCCGTGGGTTCCCGGATGGGTCGTCGTCGTGATCCTCGTGCGTGAGTTCGTCGTGCAGAGCTTGCGCGGAGCTGCGGAGGCGCAGGGAAGCGACTTCGGCGCCGACCAGTTCGGCAAGTGGAAGATGGTTTCTCAGTGCGTCTACGTGCTCGGCCTCGCGAGCTATCAGGCGGGTTGGGATTGGCCGATCGAAGTCGTTCGCTACGCGATCTGGGTCGCACTGGGCTTCACTGTGTTGTCGGGGTTCAACTACGTGCGCAAGGCGGCTCGTGTCCTCGAGTTCTGACCGGCCGACTCTCGAGGGTGGTTCGCGCTGGCTCGACTTCGTGCGCGTCTTCGTCCTGACGAGTGGTGGCCTCGGCCTTTCCGGGTGGGCTCCCGGCACGTTCGGCACGATCGGTGGTGTGCTGCTCGCCATCCTGCTCGAGTTCGTGCCAGGAGTGCCACTCGCGGTCGCGCTCGCGCTCGGCGCCTTCGTGTGCACGGTCGTCGGCATCCTCCTCGGGCCTTGGGCAGAGCGCTACTTCGGGAAGAAGGACCCGGGCGCGATCGTGCTCGACGAGGTTGCCGGCTACCTCGTCACGGTCGCGATCTATGCGGCGGCAGTGGGGCACGGGCCAACGTTCTTCGGCCACTGCGTCGCGTTCGTTCTGTTTCGTATCGTGGACATCGCGAAGTTCTGGCCGGCGCGACATCTCGAGGCGTTACCCCACGGCTATGGGGTCATGCTCGACGACGTGGTACTGGCGTTGTATTCGGGTGCCGCATGCGCGCTACTCGGCCTTCACGGGGAAGCGTTCGGACTACCGCCGGTTTGATTGCCGGCCGAATCGCCGGCCTTTTCCGAGTTCGCCATTCGCCGTAAGTTCTGCAGCCTCATGGCAACACGACGCAACGCCGGTGGTGGCATCGGTCTCGGACTCAAGAGCGGCCTCGTCGTCGGTGCCGTGACGTGTGTGCTGCTGTCGATCATGGCGGCCATCGCGAACTCGAGCGGAAAACAAGCCCATCTCGATGCGGCGATGCAGCGAGGCTACGCAGCGGCGCTGGCGCTCGCGGCGCCGGGCGTGGATGGATGGTTCGTCGAGCAGAACGACAAGCTCGTCTCCAGGCGGGGTTCCCAAGCTCGCATCAAGGAAGTCGTCGATACCGGGGCGGTCACGGCGTGGCTCGACGGCCCTGGCGATACGAAGCTGCGACTCCATACGTCGGACGTCGAGATCGCATCGACGCCGATCGTCTACGGATCGAGTGGGAACGTGGACTGCGTTGCGGGGCGCATGTCGGGCAGTGACCTCCGTGTGTTCCGTGCTCGTCTCGTCGACAAGGGTGGCGCGCCAGCGGGGACGGCGAACATCGCTTGGTACGATTCGGACGTCACGAAGGGGCCGGGGTCGGCGGTACTGCTGTGGATCCTCGCGATCGTCGGTGGATTGGCGGGCATCGGCGCCGGCTTTCTCGCGAGCTCGTTCTATACGAAGCCTCTCGGCGACCTCGCGCAATCGGTGTCGCGGCTCAATCGTGGCAACCTGAACTACCGGGCGACGCATCGCGGCAACGACGAGCTCGGACGCTTGTCGCGGGCACTCGAGACGATGTGCGACACGCTCGCCGAGGGCGAAGAAGCCCAAGAGCGCCTCGGATTGATCGAACGCGAGACGGAGCTACTCGCCGAACTCCAGACCGCGATGCAGCCGAAGGAGGTTCCGAGTACCGAGGGTTTCGAGGCCGTCGCGGTGCAACTGCGCGGATCGGACTCGGGTTCGGATCTCTACGATGCCGTGCCCTTGGACGGAGGTCGACTCGCGCTGTTCGTCGCTTCGACTTCGGCGCGAGGTGCGCTCGGTGCGCTGCTCGCAGGCATGACGCGAGCCTATTTGCGGTCGGCGCTCGAGCACGACGACGATGTCGGCGCGGCACTTCGATCGACCAACCGCAATCTCGCACAGAGCATGCGCAAAGGGATGCACGTCACGTGTCAGGTCGCCGTACTCGATCCCGCGAAGAGTCAGGCAACCGTCTACATCGCGGGTCATCGTGCGCCGTTCTACGCATGTCGCGGCGGTGATGTATCGGTCGTCCACGGTGAGGGGCTAGCGCTCGGACTCGACGCGGGAGCGGTCTTCGATCGACGGCTCGAAGAAGTCATCGTCGACATGCCGCAGGGCACGCGCATCGTGCTCACGACGGTCGGGACGTACGACTTCGTCGACGAATCCGGCGAGGATTTCGGTGTGGATCGCTTCCAAGAACTCGTGCGGAAGCAAGCGCCCAAGAACAGCGAGGCGTTCCTCAATCTCGTGCTCGGCTCGCTCGACATCGCACTCGGCGACGGCGAGCGCATGCTCGACGCGACGATCGTGACCGCGAAGCGCATGGTTTGAGGACGCCGCGTCGATTCGGTCTCGGCGTTTCGCGTCATCGCTCGGTAACCTCGACGCCTGCCTTGCAATGAACTGGCAGGGAATCGAAGGAACGGCAATACCGACGATGGGTGACGCCGTGGATCGGCGAGGAGAACACGATGCCCGAAGGCCGAACGATCGCGGACTTCCAAAAACAGATCGAGGCGATCTACTTCGAGAAGGACAAGGCGCGAGGCGTTGCCGAGTCCACTTTATGGCTCGCCGAGGAGTTCGGCGAACTCGTGCGTGCCTTGCGGCGGGGTCATGATCGCGCCAATCTCGAGGAGGAGTTCAGCGACGTCTTCGCGTGGCTCGTGTCGTTGGCTTCGATAACCGGCGTCGATCTGGACCAGGTCGCCTGGAACAAGTACGGCGCCGGTTGCCCACGCTGTGCGCGGACACCGTGCGCGTGCGGCGGTGGTACGTCGGCGGAGCGCGGAGCGTGAGCCGCGTCGATGCGCGCACTTAGGTGACCCTTGATGGACGGTGTCAGGCGAGACCTGTTTTCGGGACCTTCGAACTCCGAGCACGAAGCCGCGAAACGCGATTCGTCCTCCGACTCGAACCGCCTATTTGCCCGTGTCGCGCTACCGATACCCGTCACGCAGGAATACACCTACGTCGTACCTGCGCGCCTCGAAACCGAAATCACCGTCGGGTGTCGCGTGCGAGTTCCGTTCCATGGCCGCCGAATGACCGGCGTCGTCGTTGCGCTCGACGAGGTTTGCGATTTCGACCCGAAGCGACTGCGCGCGATCGAGGTGAGGCTCGCCGAGACCCCGGCGCTTCCGCCCAAGGTTCTCGAGTTCACGCGGTCCATGGCGGAGCACTATTGTTGTTCGTGGGGGACGGCGCTCGACGCAGCATGGCCGGCATCGCTGAAGTCGCGACCCGCAAAGACGGTCCCCGCGGTCGCGCTCGTCGATCGAAACCTCGATGCGTTCGCATCGGACGATGCAACCGATGCCGCGATGACCGTGCTCGAGCTCGAAGAAGCGTCCCCCAAGCGCGCACGCGTACTGCGGGCCGTGCACGAACTCGGTTCACCGGTGCCCGTGCGCGTGTTGACGAAGTTCTGCGGCGTCAGCAAGAGCCCGATCGCGACGCTCGTGCGCCAGGGTTACTTGCGTTGGACGCGCGTGCCCGAAGAGTCGACGTTGCTCGAAGAATCGATGCTCGAACGCGCTCCGCGTCACGATCTTACCGAGGCGCAGGCACAGGCCGTCGATCGCATCACGCGAACCTGCGAGACCCCGGCGTTCGATCCGTTCTTGTTGTGGGGGGTGACGGGGAGCGGCAAGACCGAGGTCTATCTGCGTGTACTCGAACGCGTCACGCAGTCCGGCCGCGGTGCGATCATCCTCGTGCCGGAAATCGCGCTCACGCCGCAGACTGTAGGGCGCTTCCGCTCGAGGTTTCCCGAGGTCGCGGTACTGCACAGCTCGCTCGGGGACGGAGAACGGGCACGACAGTGGCTGCGCATCGCACGTTCCGAGTCGAACGTGGTCGTCGGCACGCGGTCGGCGATCTTTGCACCGATTCGGGATGTCGGGTTGATCGTCGTCGACGAGGAGCATGAGACGAGCTTCAAACAACAGTCGAGTCCCCGTTACCACGCACGGGAGATGGCGTTGGTTCGTGGTCGACTCGAGAAGGCGATCGTCGTGCTCGGGAGCGCGACCCCGAGTCTCGAGAGTTATCACGCGGCCCGCAGCGGCAGCATCGGCATGATCCGACTCGACCGTCGTGTCGGTTCGGCACGACTTCCGCGCGTCCTGACGGTGGACATGCGGCACGAGAAGCCTCAACGCGGTCGACCGCCGCTGCTGAGCCAGCAACTCGTCAATCTCATCGACGAGCGCGTGCGTGCACGCGAGCAGGTGTTGCTCTTCTTGAACCGCCGCGGCTTCGCGCCGGTTCTCTACTGCAGTGCTTGCGGCGACACAGTAATGTGCGAGCATTGCGACGTGCCGATGACGTGGCATTCGCGGCGCGCACGCCTCATCTGTCACTACTGCTTCGAGGAGCGGCGTCGCCCCGAAGTCTGTCCGGGTTGCAAGAGTGCCACACCGATCGCGCTCGGTTCGGGGACCGAGCGGATCGAAGACACGGTGAGGCAACGATGGCCCGAACTCGTCGTGGCGCGCATGGACTCGGACACGATGACGCGAAAGGGCAGCTATGACGACGTGCTCACGGCGTTTCGTCGGCGCGACATCGACATCCTCATCGGCACGCAGATGATCGCGAAAGGACTCGACTTCCCCGACGTGACGCTCGTTGGTGTCGTGTCGGCGGACACGGGCGTCTACATGCCGGATTTTCGCGCTGCCGAGCGGACGTTCTCCGTGCTGTCGCAGGTCGCGGGGAGAGCCGGTCGCGGCGCGCGGGAAGGGCTCGTCGTCGTGCAAACGCTCAGTCCGGCGCTGGAGCCGATCGCGCGGGCGTGCGCGCTCGATACCGAAGGCTTTCTCGACGCGGAGCTCGAGAGCCGGCGTGCGCTGGGGTATCCGCCCTTCGGGAGGCTCGTGCGCGTGGTGATCGAGGGGCGCGAACTCGCGACGACTGCGAGCGTTGCGCACACCGTCGCCGAGAAGCTGCGGCATGCCTCCGACGCGTTCACGATTCTCGGTCCGATGGAGGCTCCCCTCGCCCGAGTTCGACAGCGCTACCGTCAGCACGTCGTCGTGAAGGCGCGCAACGACGCTGCGCTGCAGGCGGCGCGGAACGCGCTCATCAAGATCGAGGGGAGTGGTGATCGTGCGACGAAAGTCCTCGTCGATGTCGACCCTCAGTCGATGCTCTGATCCCCTGCGGCCCGGTGTTTTTCCTCGAAGTGGCGGGGCTTGCCGTGCGGTGGTCTTCGATTATCGGAGGATTGTCGACATCTTTTGGCGAGAGTCGCCGGGAGGCCTTGTGTCCTCGGCGGAAGCGTGTGCTAGACTACCGCGTGTGGACGCCAGTCCGGGTCGTAGCAGCTTGCTCTTGCAGGCCTGCTCCTACCAGGATTGGCGAGCGACTCCTCAGTATCTATGAAACTTGGGTGGGCCAACTCGATCGCTTCGGCGTTGGAGTTGGCGGCCGGAAACGCGAGTTTCCGGTGAAAGTCCGGCGGGTGGGTGCCGCCGGCACTAGGAACCGTCTCGAGCATGGGTGAGATGGTTCCCCTCACAGAGACGAAGGCCGTGCTCCCTCGGGAGCATGGCTTTCTTTTTTTGTGCGATTCCGGCTCTGCAGAGGCGCGTGCGCCAATCAGCGCGTCGAGCAGGACTCGCCGAGCAGGAAGTCGCGCCACACCGAGAATCGATCGAGTGCGTCGTGCGGTCCCGGGGCTGCTTCGGGGTGGTGTTGGATCGACCACGCCGGCAGGTGTCGATGACGTAGGCCCTCGATCGTGCCGTCATTGAGGTTGACGTGGCTGATCTCGACCGAGTCCGGAAGGCTGGCGGCGTCGACGGCGAAACTGTGGTTCTGGGACGTGATCGCGATCTTGCCGGTCGCGACATCGCGCACCGGATGGTTTCCGCCGTGGTGGCCGAACTGCATCTTGTAGGTCGTCCCACCGAAGACCTGGGCCAAAACCTGATGACCGAGGCAGATCCCGAAGGTCGGCATCTCTCGATCGATGACGAGGTTGCGCACGGTGTCGACGAGCCACGGAGCCGCCGCCGGATCGCCAGGTCCGTTCGACAAGAAGAGTCCGCGCGGTTCGAGGGCCAGAATCTCGGCGGCACTCGTTCGTGCTGGTACCACGTGGACTTCGAAGCCAGCCTGCACGAGCGAGCGCAGGATGTTCCGCTTGATTCCACAATCGATCGCGACGATGCGCAACGTCGTCGGATGCGGCGGTAGCAGATCGACTGGGGCGAACTCGGATTCGTAGCCGGCGGTCCAGACGACGGTATCGGATCGCGTCACTTCACGGATCAGGTCGCGGCCACGGAGTCCCGGCGAGGCCACGACGCGCTCGACGAGTTCGGCGTCCGATCCGTTCTCCTCGGTGGTCACGAGGACCCGCATTTCACCGTGCTCGCGAATCCTGCGCGTGAGCGCTCTCGTGTCGACTTCGTCGATCGCTACGATCCCGCGCTCGACGAGCCAGTCCGAGAGATCTTGTACGCTCCGGAAGTTGCTCGTGACGCGGCTGTGTTCGCGCACGACGAGGCCTTGCAGTGCGGTTCGATCGGCTTCGTCGTCCTCGGGGCAGATCCCGTAGTTTCCGATTTGGGATGCCGTCAACACGACGACTTGTCCCGCGTAGCTCGGGTCGGTGAGGATCTCTTGATAGCCGGTCAGCGATGTGTTGAAGACGATCTCACCAAACGCGCTGCCCTCGGCTCCGAACGAACGGCCGCGCACCACGGTCCCGTCCTCAAGGGCGATGCGAGCGTTCTTGCCGGTATTCCTGTTCATCATGCTTCGTTCCCCGCGGTGCGCTTGTCACCGGCTCCCTTGGCGATCGTTCGGGCCGTGACCTCGAGATCGAGAGCGTCCCGGGTGCCACGAGCGAACTCGACGGCCCCCAGACCGGCAATCATGGCAGCGTTGTCACTGCAATAGTCCAGTTCGGGGAAAATCAATTCGACGTCCCCGAGCGCCTGAGCGAGTTTTTCCCGCAGACGGCGATTGCGCGCAACACCGCCACCGATGGAAATCGCTTTGGCTGCATGGCGCTGTCGCGCATCGCGCACGCGGCTCACGAGGGTGTCGACGATCGCTTCCTGAAAGCTGGCAGCCAAGTTTGCACGTTCGTCATCGGTCAGTTCGGGGAACGGACGTTCGAGTCCAGGCCCGCGGAGATGGTACAGAAGCGCGGTCTTGAGCCCGCTGAAGGACATGTCGAGCGAACCGTCGCGCAGGAGGCCGCGCTTGAACAGGGTCGCTTTGGGATCGCCGTTGGCGGCGGCGCGCTCGATGGCGGGCCCACCCGGGTAGCCGAGCCCGAGCATGGAGGCGGCTTTGTCGAGAGCTTCGCCAGCAGCATCGTCCCGGCTGCGGGCGATGCAGGTCGCCATCCCTCGCTCGTGCGAGACGTAGAGGCTCGTGTGCCCGCCGGAGGCGACGAGCGCGAGGAGTGGGAGTGGCATCGGACGTTCGCGATCGAGATATGCGGCGTCGACGTGTGCCTGGAGATGATCGATGCCGATCAAGGGTTTGGACGCGAGCAGCGCCAGCGTCTTGGCGACGGACGTGCCGACGAGAAGGCAACCGACGAGGCCTGGCCGGTTCGTGACCGCGATCACATCGATGTCTTCGAGACGGACCGACGCATCGGCGAGGCTGCGGGTCATCAATGGAACGATGCGATCCAGATGACTGCGTCCCGCGATCTCCGGTACGACGCCGTTCCAAGGGCGGTGCAGTTCGGTCTGACTGTGAATCGTGTTGGCGAGCACGTCGCGACCACCGGCCACGATCGCGACCGCGGTCTCGTCGCATGATGTCTCGATACCGAGGACGAGAGGGCGACGCGCCCCGATCGAGATCGTCATGGTCTTTGGACTCGAAACTTTCGACATGCGTTCGGCGATCACCCACGTTTGCTGCTTGGAAAGGCGCGGGTGGCCAGCGCCGGAATCCGTTCCGGCTGGCTTTGCATGCGCGCATCCAGCATGATGGCGTCTCCCCCGCGTTCTGGCCCGTTCGTCACGGAACTTCGTCCACTCCGTGCTTTCGCGTTCCGGAGAGAGATTGTCGTGTCACGTATCTTGGTCGTCGATGATCGTACGGACAATCTTTTGGTTGTCGATCGCCACTTGACGGACGCTGGATACGTGGTCGACACGGTCAGCAGTGCCGAGTTCGCGCTCGCTCGCGTCGCCTCAGGGCAGCGGTACGATCTCTTCGTCCTCGATGTCGTCCTACCCGGGATCAGCGGGTTCGAACTCTGTCAGCGTCTGCGGTCACGAGTGGACACGGCGGATACCCCGATCCTCTTCTTGACGGGGGAAAAACACGGAGTCCCGGACAAGGTCAAGGGATTCGACGTTGGAGCCAACGACTACCTCGCCAAGCCGGCCGACGCGTGCGAGCTGCTCGCGCGCGTCGGCATGTTGCTGCGTCTGCGGAAGGCGCTGATCGAAGTGCAGACGGCCAACGAACGCCTCGAGCGCCTCGTGGACGATCGCACGGCCGAATTGCGGGACGCCTTGCAAAGCCTCGAACGCCAGCGTCACTTGTGGGAGGGCGTCGTTCGAGGCTTGCCGAGCGCGGTCTTCGTGTACGACGCTGCGGATCGATTGTTGCGATCGAACGATGCCGCGGAGGACTTGCTGGGCCCGGTTCCGATCGGGACGTCGCTGAGCACGAGTCCACTCGCGCCCTTTTTCGAGCCGGAACACCGGCAAGAGCTCGATCGAGTCGGTGGGCGCGTGGTTCTCGAAATCGATACTCGTCATCGAGGTCGTCGCTGGATCGAAGCCGAATCGACACGGCTCGACGGCGACGAGCCGCGATGGCTGATCCACCTCAGGGACGTGACCGAACGCGTGCAGGCTCTCGACGAAGCCGAGCGACGAGGCGAGGAGCGCCTTCAGGACAGGATCGCAAACCTCGAGCGCCAGCTCGATTCGGGAACGGGATATCGGATGACGCAAGTCGTCGGCCACTCTCCCGCGATGGCCCGAGTGCATCAGCAGGTCGATCAGTTGCGCAAGTCTCGTGCGAGCGTGCTCATCTGCGGGGAGAGCGGTACGGGCAAAGAACTCGTGGCTCGTGCGATCCACTACGACGGTGAATTGCGCGACCGCCCGTTCGTGCCCGTGCACTGTGGTGCGATTCCGGCCTCGCTCGCGGAGAGCGAACTCTTCGGGTACGTTCGCGGGGCGTTCACGGGCGCGACGTCCAACGTCAAAGGACTGTTCGAGGTCGCGGACGGAGGGACGATCTTCCTCGACGAGATCGGCGAGTGTTCTCCCGACGTCCAGGCGAAGCTGCTGCGTGTGCTGCAGTCCGGCGAGATTCGGCCCGTCGGTGCGAACCGCGAGAGGATCGTCGATGTGCGTCTGATTGCTGCCACCAATCAGCCGTTGGCCGAAATGGCTCGCCGCGGTGAGTTCCGCGAAGACTTGTACTACCGGCTCAATGTCGTTCAGATCGACTTGCCGCCGTTGCGAGAGCGGATCGAGGACATCGCCGAACTCGCGATCCATCTGCTCGAGAAACACGCGCAGACACGTGAAGGGGATCGACAACTGAGCGGTATCTCACGCGACGCGATGAAACTGCTCGAAGCCCATGATTGGGCGGGCAACGTGCGCGAACTCGAAAACGTGATCGTGCGCGCCGTCGCTCTCAGTCGCGGCCCGTTGATTCAGGCCGAGGACCTGTCACCTCGGCTGCGGCGCGTCGGCAGAGTCGAAACCGAACACGCGGATCTCGCCTCTGGTGCCCTAGTGATTCGTGAAGCCGGTGCCGCTGCGGACATTCACGGGGTACCTACCGGTCCTTCTCAGGTGAGCTGGATCCTCGGCTCGTCCGACGCTGCGCCGTCGGCGCGCGGGGAGACGAGCCTGGGCAAGCGTAAGTCGTTCTCGCTCCCGCAGTTCATTTCCGACATCGAGCGCCTCAAGATCGCAGAGGTGCTGCAGGCCGTGGGCGGCAATCGTCTCGAAGCCGCGAAGATCCTCGGGATCGGCAAGAGCAGTCTCTACCGCAAGATCAAGGAGATGAACATCGACGGGTGAGTCGGTGGTCAAGCTCGAGCACTCCCCGTGCCTCCATCGTCGTCGCGCGCGCGTGCCTTCTGGAGAGCCTTCTTGTAAGCGCGAGCCAACGCGTAGAAGAACGACAGCACGAGAATCGTGAGGAGCGCGATCAGATACGGATTGTTGCCGAGTTGTTCGACGGCCTTTCCGAACGTCGAGAACAGCCAGGCCATCCCTAGGCCGCCGAGAAAGCCACCGGCGCAGACCGAAGCGATGATACGAAAGCGGTTCATCCCGAGGACAGCGCCGAGGAAGCTGCCGCCGATCGCTCCGGTACCGGAGACGGGAAAGAGCACGAACAGCACGATCGCGACGATCGACGCGGTGCGCATCCGGGGAAACGCTCGCAACACGAGCTGAGCATTGTTGTTGGCTTTCGTGAGCAGTCGCGAGAGGCCCGGCACGTGATACAGCCGCTCCAGCGAATACACGATGACGAGCACCGTGCAGCTGTCCATGACACCGATGACGACGCCGAGTTCGTACGGTGTCCATAGGCAGTCGGTGAGCACGCCCGGGATCCCATACAGCCCGACACCAGGCAAGAACTTGCCGAGCGCGAAGAAGCTCGACGGTACGAGGATCGACAGCTGGCGCGTCTGTTCCGGCGCGAACACGAGTCCGAGCACGATCGCCGACACGATCGAGCCGAAGACAAGGCCGAGGACGACCCATCGCTCCTTCCTGGTCACGTCGAAAGGGTTGTGCGGCGCTGTCGCAGGCAAGTCGGACATCGGGCGAGCACGATACCAGCCTAGCAGCGCGTTGCACTCCCTCACCGGATCACCCGATCTCTCGCAACGCGGGGGTACGAACCGGCTCCGTAGCTGACAGTCACATGCCTTCGCGCTGCTAGGGATCTCAGTCCGCGGTGGCGCGGAAGGAATCTGAGCTACGGCGGGGAACGAGACGGATTGCGAGGCCCCATGGTCGTCGTAGGACGATCTCGCGTAGACTACTTCCGCCTGTTTGCCCCGACCATCGCAACGCTGCGGTGTCCGATTTGGCCTACGTTCCCAATCCGAGTTCCAGGGTGCCTGTCCCTCCATCCCAACGATGATTCGCACGACTATCGCGATCGCGATCGCAACCGCAGCAGCGACTGCGCAATTCACTTCCCCGAAAGGCTTCGTGACCATCGAAGGCGGCACGAACCACAGCTACATGCTCTTTTCGAAGGGCGAGATGCGATGGCAAGCCATCGATCGATCGCACGTCGGTGGCGGCGCGAAGATCATGCGTGAACTCGCGTGGCGTCGGGACGGTACCACCGCCACCAACTCGGCGTACACGGCCCGCACGATGGGCAACTTCGAGGTCAACATCGGCTTGTCCGACTGGGACACCCTGCAGGTCGCGAACCTCGACAACAACTTCAAGACCGGGTCGATCACCCAAGTCGTGAAGCCGCGGACCCTCAGCGTCGTCGATGTCAGCGTTCAGCCTCCCACGGCGCCGGCAACGTGGACGACCGTGATCAAGTTCGATGCTCCGTTCATCTACCAGGGGAGCGACCCGTTCCTGTGGGAGGTCAAGTACTCGTCCAACACGATCACGACGTCGACCGATTACAGCTTCGACTTCAACTATTCGGGCTCGACGCAGTACGCCTCGACGTCCGGCACGGCGATCGGCACCCCGTGCACGTCGACAGGTATGACGAGTCCGGTCAGCCATGCGATGACGTTCTACAACCACGCATCGAAGTTCCGCATCACGCGCGCGGTTTCGAACATGCCGCCCAACACGCCGGTGTTCATGTATCTGGACGCCGTGGATTCGAATCTGACGGTCCCGGGTCTCTGCGCCGTGCTCCACGTGCTGCCGACCATCGTGCTCCCGCTCGGAACGACGGATGGAACCGGGACGTTGGCGACCGCGACGATCGACAACATCCCGTACGTCGCGTCGGTCGTCGGACAAGACCTCTACTTCCAGTACTGGGGCCTCGACCTCGGACAAGCCGGCTTCCCCCTGTCGCTCTCCGCGGCGACGAAGATCACGGTGCCCTCGGACGCGTCGGTCTACAAGGTCACACGCTTCTATCACTACAAGCTGCCCGGCAACACGAGCCTCATCACGAGTGGCCCGTGGAACGGCGGCATCGTCACGCGGTTCCAATGAGAAAAACGACTCCTCGGTCGACGTTGTTCCTCGCGATGCTCCTCACGGGGGTCGCGACGTGGATTTCTTCGTGTTCTACGGAGAGCGATCCCGAAGCGCCGCCTGCACAGCAGCAGGCCGACAAGGATCTGATCCTGACTTACTTCACGATCCCTGGCTGAATGTTCTGCCAGAAGGTCGAGCCCATGGTCCATGGGCTCGCGAAGCAGGACGAGTTCGCGAAGCGAATCGAGTTCGTCATCGAGAACTATCAGGAGGGGGATAGCCCGGAACGGATCACGAAGTACGGCCTCGAGCGGCACGGAATGATCCTGACCGACCGCGGCGGGAAACTCCTGTGGAGTGAGAGCGGACACAAGCAGCAGCGCGAGACTGTCGTAGCTGCACTCCGCGACGCGCTCGGCGTTCCCAAGTAGCGTCCCGTCTCCCGAAGCGGTACACTCGCCGCGACAGCGACGAGGGTCTCAGTCGATCGTCGTCGCCGTTCGCGATGCGGCAATCCGCGACGGGCGGTAGATGACGAGCGTCGTATCGTCGGGTTTCGAGGGCGTCTCGGGTTCCGCACCGGCTTGTCGTTCTCGACAACGACGCATCAGCTCGCGGATCGCGTCGTCGAGCGGACCGCGACGCACGACGGCCGAGATCTCGTCGATATGGAGGTTGTCGAAGAGACCGTCGGACGCGAGCACGAGCGTGTCCCGCGCCATCATCGTGATCGGGCTACCCATCTCGATGCGCATATCGGCATGCCCGAGGCAGTTGGTCACGATGTGGCGGTCGTCGTGGTGCATCGCTTCGATTTCGTCGAGCATGCCGGATTCGACGGCGTAGGCCACCGGTGCGTGCGAGAGCGTCAGCTTCTTGATCTTTCCGCGACCGCCGACGAGGAGCAGGCCCGCGTCGCCGATGTGGTAGGGGCGGAAGGACGAACCGTCGATCTCCGCCATCGCGAGTGTGCATCCCGCGCCGACACCGAGGTCGAGGATGCGCTGATTCGCGGATTCGACGGCACGCAGTGCGGATTCGCGGACCGACTCCGACGTCGTGGAGTCGACTTCGAGCGCGAGTTCCTCGAGGGTGATCCGTGCGGCGGATTCGCCACCGCGGCTGCCGCCCATGCCGTCCGCGACGACCAAGAGCCCCGAGGCATCGGAGACCGCGAAGATCGCCGCTGCATCCTCGTTCGCCGTGTCCTTGTCGGGGCTGCGCCTCGAGATGATACCGACTTCACCTCCGCAGAACGGAACGACTACCGGGTCGTTCATGTTCTCGTCGAGGTAAGTGCGATGGGTCATCGAACTCAGTGCAGTTTGGTACGACACCAGGGACAGCACTCCCAGTAATCACGAGCGACGCCGTGTCCGCAGTGGTGACAGGTCTCGCGTTCGTGGCCGAGGAGTTTCCATTTCCGTTCGACCTTCTTTCGGCACCAAGGGCAGTAGCGCATGAAGGGCATCAACGACTTCCGGTCACAATCAGGGTTGTTGCATTTTGCGACTTTCTTCGCGACGTAGCGCTGATCGGCATAGGCACGCTCCGACGCTTCGAAACCATAGCCATGACACCATGCGCAAAAACGCCAGTCGAGCTTGACGCCGCGTGCGCAACGTGGGCACACGAGAGGAAAGCGTGATTCGTCGGGGTAAGGAAACGTGTCGAGACGCAGGCTGCACCATGGGCAAGCCAGCATCGACTCGGCGATCGGTCCTTCGCACTCGGGGCAGTCGTGTCGGGTCTCGAGGAGTCGTCCAAAGGTCTTCTCGAATGCTTGGAAGCGCACGCGTCGCCAATCGACGCGAGACTTCGTCCGTTCTCGTCCCTTCGTCTTCGCCGACTTCGTCGTGACACGTAGTGCGTGCTTCTCGAATCGTTGAAAGGATCGCAGCATCGATACCGCCGATTCGAAGCGCTGCTTGGGTTCGACTGCGAGTCCTCGACGGAGCCACTCGACGAAGTCCGGATGCAACAGACGCCGAGCCTTGTCGTGCCCTGGCGACGGCCACGCATAGGGCCACTCCGGCAGATGGCCCGTGAACATCCGATACACGATCAGTGCGATCGAGAAGACATCCGACCGCAGTGATGGTTTGCCCATCGCCTGTTCGGGAGCGATGTAGCCGAGCGTGCCGGAGCCCGATCCCTTGACCGAATGCATTGCGAATCGAGCGATGCCGAAGTCGGCGAGTCGAAGCCTCGTGCCGTGATCGAACAGGATCAGATTGTCGGGCTTCACGTCGCAGTGCATGACGCGTCGCTCGTGGGCGTACGCGAGTGCGCTGAGTAACTGCTTGGTGTACTCGAGTGCGCGGGCCGTCGCGATTCGCTTCGTCAGGCGGTCATCGAGTGTGCCCTCGCCGAGCGGCATCACGATCACGAAGCGACCTTCGATCATCGATGCATCCTTGATCGGCAGGATGTTCGGGTGCTCGAGCTTCGCTGCAATCCGGACTTCGGCGCCGAATCCACGCTTTGAGTCGTCGGCAACCACTCCCTCCGGGGCGATCTTGAGAGCGACGCGTGTGCCTTCGATCGTGTCGAACGCTCGATAGACGCGCGCGAACCCACCGTCGGCCAGTCGTCCGTCGATCCGGTACTTTCCGAGCTTCGAACCGCTCCGCAACATGCGCGGGCAGCTTACTGCCAGCGGAGTTCTGCGACTACTTCGCGCAGAACTGCACTTGGAGCGCGCCGCCGTCGTCGAACGTCGAGAGGTCCAGGGTGAACGCCTGCAGGTAAGCCGACTGGCCAACCAGCGAAACGTCGTCAGGAATCGACAGTGGCGCACGCACCATGCCGGCCGTGTCACTCGGTACGGCGAACAGGATCGGCGGGGTCGGGCCCACGAGCCATGTGAGGCCAGGAGCCAGTTCGATGTATCCCGGCACCCCGTCGACGAGGAACACGACAGCACCGCTCGGGCGCGCATTGTCGACCTGCAGGATCGGCGACGAGCCGATCGTCGGGAGACCGCCGAGGTCGAGCGATGCGACCTGCGACAGCGGATCGAGCGCCACGTAGCGCCGGGTTCCGCAGACGACGGGCTGGTTTGGCGCGAGCGGAGTCGGAATCGGGAAGCAGACCCAAGGAAGCGCGCCGTCGATCAGTCGCCCTGCGCTGATGTCGGGTTGTTGTTGTCCGAACGTGACGTGATCGAGAAGGAAGGCGCCCGTCGCGTCGACGAGTGAGATCTCTTCGCCGCCGGCAGAGAGTTTGAACGTCGAATGCAGCGGCCCGTCCTGTGGGTCGTCATCGGCCCAGATATGGAGCGTGCCGTGCGCCGGGATCGATGTGTTGGCGGGGATGGCCCACTGCTTCGGGTCGGCGAGATCGTCGCTCAGATACATCCCCGAAACGTCCACGGCTTGATCGCTCGTGTTGATCAGTTCGATCCAGTCTTCGTACTGGTTGTTCTCGTCCTTGATGACGGTGTTGTTCTGCGCGAGGAACTCGTTGATCAGGACAGGAGACGGTCGCGTGGCCCATTGCACCGAGAAACTCGGCTTCTGGTATCCGTTGCCGTAGTTCGTCCAGTCCGTCCACACGCCACTCGCAGTTTCTGCGGCAGCGTAGTATTCGATTCGTGTGCCGGCAGCCTGTGCAGCAAGGGTGGCTGCCCATACGCCGTCGTGAGCCGAGCCATCACCGTGTTGTCCGTCGTCGAACATCGGCGACTCGATCCACGGTCCGCGATAGCGCCAGAAGAGCGTGACTTTTTCAGCATTCGGCGCCGATACCGAGACAAGGATCGGATCGTTCGTCGTCGGGCTCGCGGGACTGTGCGCCAAGCCCGAAACGCGTACACCGATCCGCGCCACATCCGGATGCTGGGACAAGTATGCATAACGTCCCGTCGTGATCGTCTCGAGGCTCCGAATCAGAAAGCCTGGCCCGAGGTCGACGTCGTTCGTCACGTTGCCGCGGAACGTCGAAATCGGATAGAGGCGGTGTGGGTCGGCGATCATCGCCGGTTCGATCAAGTCTTGGAGGCGCTTGATGCGGCCACGCAGGTAGACGGGCCAGTCGAGTTCGTCCTTGAAGCGCCTCAGCTTGGCCGCGAACCGCTGCTTGTATTCCGGCTGCGCGATGAGCTTGGTCATCAACGGGCGGATGTTGCCGATGCGATCGTCGGCGTAGTACGGCGTCAGGGTCTCGAGCGGAACGGTGAGGAAGTCGTTGTAGCTGCCCAGGCAACTGTTCATGTCCCAAGGGATGACGTGCAACCGGTCATGCCACTCGTCGTGGTAGACGTAGAAGTTGTGGCACGCCACACCCACGTAGCTGTCGAGCCACAGAAGCGTGTTCCCGAGTGCGAGAACCGTCAGCACGTTGTCGACGTCGAGCACCTTCGGTAGCTCGGCTTGCAGCGCATTGGTCGGAGTGTTGTTGAGCACGTCCGTCGTGCGCAGCAAGTCGACCCATGGATTGAGACTGTCCTCGGAGGTGATCTGGAACCCTTTCATGTACTCGGCGAGATTCGTGCCGAGATAATTGAACGCCGTGTAGTTGGGGGGCGTTGAGAGTTCAGGGCGCTCTGCGCGGTATCGATTTCCGTCTTCGGACGGATACCACTCGCGCAAGAAGTCCTTGTTGACCTGTTGGGTATTGATGTAGGGGCCCCAGACTTGTCCGTTGATCTTGACGATGACGTAGTTGCTCTTGGGGGCCGGCGTGAACTTGCGCAGGACCTCGTAGCCCACGACTTCCCGCACGAAGGACGGGTCGACGTAGTTGTTGTTGAGGTTGAGCGTCTTGTAGCCCCAGAGCTTCTGATCGATGAACTCGTCCGTGGCGATCTCGAGAGGCTTCTTGAGCGAAGAGCCGATGCCCCAGTAGCTCGAGTTCCCTCGGAAGCGCACACCGACGTCCGGAAGTACGACGTTTCCAACACGGAGGTCGGCCTTCACGTAGACTTTGTCCGGCCAGTTGTTCGTGAGCTGCGTCCAGTAGTCGTTCTGTTTGAACGTCAGTTCGAGCGTACGCACGACGCCTGTGTCGTAGAGATCGGGCTGTTGTGCTCGCAGCTCGCTCGCGTGTGCAGCAAGCAGCGCGGAGATCATGCCGATTCGGGTGAAGTAGTGCAGCAAGGGCATTCGAGACAGTCGAGAATGGCGTCCACGGCATCCTGCGAGGACGCCGACATGAACCTCCGACCGATCGCGGCCGGTGGGAACTCAGGAATCGATCACGCGTCGGACGGGTCCTTCGTGCGTGTCGAGGCAGGGTCGTCCATGATCGGGCCTGCGGACGCGCTTGGAAAGGGGCACCAAGTCCCGATCGCGCCCCGATCGGCGACACCGAGCACCTGGCCCCATCGGCTGAGGGGAAACTCATGAACCGAAACTCGATTCTGGCGGTGCTGTTCGTCCTCGTGGCCTGCGGCGTCGGGTTTGCCTGGTACGGGTCTCATCCGGGCGAAACTCCTTCTCTCGACACGCCGTTCGGCGAGGACGTCGCGGGGACGACCGAAGGCGAAGAGGTCCCGGGGGATGGCGCGGACCTGTCGCTCGAAACGGAGCAGCCTGCCGAGGACGATCGAATCTTCGGTGGTATCGAGGAGGCGCAGACGCAGGACGGAGGGCAAGCGGGTCAAGGCGGTGGGCCCCGCGTGAAGGTGGTCGTCGGAGACGAGAAGCGGGCCGTCCGGGGTGCGACGGTCGCGATTCTGCCCAGCGACGAATACGCGATGTACCACGCGAAGCACGAGGGGAGCGACAAGCGCTTCACGACCATCATCGAGGCGTATGGCAAGCGCTACGTGACCGGGTCCGACGGCACGGTGCCGCTGGTGATCCCGCCGGCCGCCGAGGGCTCGGACGACGCTCTGAACAACAAGATCTCGGGGCGGAGATGGATCGGGATCGCGGCATGGGACGACGAGCACTTCGGTGTGCAGTGGCTGTCCGCGTCGAAGGTCGACAACAAGGGGGGCCGCTCGACGATCGAAGTGAAGATCGAACCCGACGAGACGTTGGACCTGATCGCGGTCGGCGTCGAGCAACGACCGATCGCGAACTTTCCGATCGCGTTCTGGGATCTCGGAACCAAGAAGAACGCGAATCGTCGCGAGGTGCATCGCACGGCTGCCGACGGTCACCTCGTGTTGCGTCATTTCCAGACGATGAAGGCCTCCGGCCATTGGGCGCTGCTCCCCGACATGATCGGGAAGGGCCTGCCGCACGTGATCCTCGAGAATGGAGCGCTCGAGCCTTCGTACACGATGCGCGTGCCGCCGTTCGGTTCGATGCGTTTCGATCTGCGCGGTCGTGATGGGCGCGTGCTCGGAGAACACGGCTCGGTCACGCTCGTGCCGCTCGAACTACCGAAGGTCGAGATCGAGGGAAAAGAACTCCGGCCTTCGAACCGCACGGAGAAAACCGAAGGCGGGAGTGCAACGTTCGATTTCGTCGGCCTCGGAATGCGCTGCAAGACGTACGTCGCGATCGGCAGGCACTTCCGTGACCGTCCGTCGACCGAGTTCGGGGGGCCGCTCACGAGTGGCCAAGAGCAGCGATACGAGCTCCGTCTCGAGAACGATGGTGTCGCCATCACCGGGCATGCAGAGCTCGCAGAAGTCCCGCTGCCCTCGGGCGGCAAGCTCGAACTGTTCTTCACGGCCGATTCCAACGTGCGCACCGGTGAGACGTCCGAACTCGGGGAGAACGGCGCGTTCTCGTTCTTCTTGCCGTTCATCCGCGCCTCGTCCTACCGGCTGTTGTTCCGCCTTCGTGTCGACAAGGCGATCTACGAGACCTTCAAGAGTGTGAATGTCTCCGCACCTGGCGCGCGTATCGATGTCGGTGCCCTGCGACTCGAACCGGCGATTCCGATCGTGTCGGGGCGCGTGGTCGATCAGTTGGGCAAGCCGGTTCGTGGCGCACAAATCAGTTTGCAGGAGAGCATCCGCGACACGGCCGGACGGGAGCGCTCGGTCCACATTGGGGTCGGCACGGTGCGCTCCGAGAAGGACGGCGAGTTCGCCCTCATGGGGCGACCGATTCCCGGACAGTTCTCGATGCGGGTCGCGGCGAGTGGCTACGAGAACAAGACCGTTTCGGTGCGACTCGGTGGGGAGCCGATCGAAGTTCGCCTCGACCAACTCGGCGAGTTGCACGCGAGCGTGCAGATGGATTCGGGAATCGTGAAGCGCGTGCGTCTACGCGCACGGCACAGCACCGGCGGGTCGACCTCGAATCGAACGAACCTGTCGAAGGGTGGTCTCGTCGCGTTTCGGCTACGAAATCTCAAACCCGGCTCGTACACGCTGACGGTCGAGATCGACGAGTGGGGGCAGCCCATTTGGATGCGCCAAGGCTTCATCGTGCGCGCCGGGAGTCAGTCAGTCGGACAGACCATCGATTTGCGAGGGATGCTCCAGCGCTTCGAGTTTCGCGGTGTGCTCGACAACCGTGAATTCCAGAAGGGCGATCGCGCGAACGTGCTCGTGCATTCCCCCATGCCGGCCGATTCCGACGCGTACCGGCAGCACCGCCTCGAGAAGCCGCTTCTCCTGATCGCCCCGCGGGCCGACATCCGCTATCGCGCGCATCGCGAAGGGTGCAAGTTGATCGAGGGTGTTGCCCTACCGGGAATCACCGAGCTGCGCTTCGTCACCAACTCGCCGCATCGTTTCTACGTGCCCGGCATTTCGCAGCGCGTCGAAGGGATCCAGAACGAGATTTCCGAAGTCTCGCGGGCCGGTGCGTCGCTGGTGTTCCAGAAGGTCGGCAAGGCGAATGCCGCGGGGTCGATTTCGGTGCCGAAGAACGGCATCAGCGCCAACTTCGATCGCGGCGCGCAGCGTCGTTCGATTCCGATCGTGAAGGACCGCGTGTCCGTGTCGTTCGAGTACGACGATGCCGACTACGACGTCTTCCTCGAAGTCGCGATGCGGCACAAGACGATGCACACGTTCGGCGAAAACGTTCGCATCAACGTCCTGAGCAGTTTCACGGATTCAACGTCCTACGGACGCGCGTTCATGGGCTACGGTCAGGAGACGATTCTCGTCCCGCTCGCTCGCTACACGGTCAAGAGCGAGGACATCCGCCGGCCGTCCGACGAGACGACGTATCCGATTCCTCCGTCGTTCGAGAGCGAAGTCGCGAAGGTGCGCACCAAGCTCGAAGAGCAGGCCCGGAAGAATGGCGCGACGAACGCGACGTTCCCGGGCATCCGGCGGCGCTGAGCGCATAATCGCGTGGTGGACAGGGGCGGATTTGAACCGCCGACCCCAGCATTTTCAGTGCTGTGCTCTACCAACTGAGCTACCTGTCCGAACGTGCGGCGGGATCCTAGGGATGCGCCGTGTGTCGATCAAGCCGGTTCAGCGAGCGTTCTGAGCGCCTTGTTCGGGTGCGACGACGACCAAGGAGTCGACTTCGGGGGGCAGGGGGATGGCTCGGATCGTCCCACCTTCGGACGCACCGACGTGGATCGCTGTGACCTTGCCTCGGGCGACGATGTGTCCACAGTGTTCGAACGTGATTTCGTAGTGCAGCGACTTCGTGCGCTTCTCGGTGACACGGAGGTGGAGGAGAGCGACGTCCTCGTAGCGGAGTGGGCGTTCGTAGCGGCACGAGCACTCGCCGCGTGCGAAGCCGCGGAAGCCATCTTCGGTTGCGGCGTGGATGCTTAGACCGAGCGACCGGAAGAATGCGTGCTCGCATTCCTCCATGTAACGGAAGTAGTTCGCGAAGTGCAGAATGCCCGCCATGTCGGTTTCGGCGAACTCGACGCGACGCTCGTACGTAAACGAACTGCCTGTCATGCGGAGCGAACCGTGCGATAGCGGTCGTCGAAGAACGACTCCAGCAGTCGGTCGACCTGGAGCAAGCCGCGCCGTGTCAGCGTGACGGAATCGCGATCGACGGTGAGGTAGCCATGGCTCCGATGCTCCGCGAGTGCTGCGGCGAAGCGCTCGGCGGGATCGACGCCGAACTTGTCGCGGAAGTAGTCGAGCGGCAGGTGGCCGAGTTTGAGCTGCAGTACGAACTCGCGCGTCATGCGATCGCCGTCGTTCAGCAGGAGCGAGCGATACGCGGGGAGCTCGCCCGCATGCGCCGCATCGCAGTACGGCTCGAACGCCGCTTCGTTCTGGAAGTGCATGCCCTGCACGTGCGAGAAGGACGACACGCCGAGACCGAGCAGATCGGCACCGTGCCACAGTGCATCGCGGTAGCGGAACTGCACCGAATCGTCCTTGCACGCCGTGTACGCGCTGCCGACGTGGTATCCATCGTTCTCGAGCGCCGTGAACGCCTCGTCGACCCATCGCCGCTTGGTCTCCCAATCGGCGACGGGAGCGATCGCGGTGTTGCCATCCCGCATGCGCCGATACACGGTCGTGTTGAACGGAATCTCCATCTGGTAAATGGTCACGCTCTCCGGTGCGAGAGCGCGTGTCTCGGCAATGCAGTTCTGCCAGCCCGCATCCGTCTCGCCGACCATACCGGAGATCAGGTCGATGTTGATCTGCGGGAAACCCGTAGCGCGTGCGTGCTCGTATGCGGCGTGGATTTCCTTCGCGCGATGGGCCCGGTTGTTGAGTTCGAGGATCTCGGGATCGAAGTTCTCGACGCCGAGGCTCAGGCGGGTGACGCCGAGTTCTCGGAGCGCGTCGATCTTCTTTTCTTGGAGCGTGCCCGGTTCGCATTCGAACGTGACTTCGAGGGCCTCGTTCCAGGGCAGGACGTTCTGCAGCCCGGTGAACAGCGTCTCGAGTTGCTCGACGGACAAGTACGATGGTGTGCCGCCACCGAAGTAGACGAACTTCGGTTTTCGCCCCCGAATCGCCTCGAACCGAGCGGCCGTCTCGGCTTCGCGCAGGACCGCGTCGATGTAGTGTTTGACCGCGTGCGAGTTCTTGTCCGTGTAGACGCGGAAATAACAGAAGTCGCAACGCTTGCGACAGAACGGCACATGAACGTAGATACCGAGTTCACTGTCGACGGCCCGCGGGCGGTTCAGATGCCGGACGACGGCGTCGCGCGTGCCTCGTTGCCAGAAGGAGAAGGCGGGGTAGTTGGCCACGAAGTAGCTACCGGCGGTCGTTTGTTCGGAGTCTCCGTGTCGCGCTGCATCCGTCATCGTGGGCACCATGGTAACAGCCGAGTGAAGTCCCGAAGGACGGGTCTCTTCGTCCTCGTGTTCTCGTCGGGAGTTCGCAGAAGGCTTGGTTCACGCGTAGAGTCGTGCCAAGGAGAAGCTCGACCATTTGGCGGCTGCTACCATGACGACCGTGAGATCCAGCAACGACGAGACCGAGGCCACACAATCCCGCGATGTCATCGTGATCGGCGGGGGGCCGGCCGGTTCGACGGCGGCGACGATCCTGGCTCGGCACGGGTACGACGTCGCGGTGTACGAGGCGCTGGAGTTTCCTCGCGTGCATGTCGGTGAGTCGCTGATTCCGGCATGCAATCGCGTGCTCGAGCGCCTCGGTGTCACCGAAGCGATGTCGCGGCTCGGCTGTCCCGAGAAGTTCGGCGTGCGCTTCTACACGGAGCGCGGGGCTGGACGGCCGTTCTACTTCTCCGAAGCGAGTGATCCGGCCCTGCATTCGACCTGGCAAGTGCGTCGCAGTGAGTTCGACACGATGTTGCTCGACACGGCGCGTGCGGCCGGCGCGATGGTCCACGTGCGCACGCCCGTTCGCGAACTCCTCGTCACGCCTGGTGCCGGCAGTGAGCGTCCCACCGATCGGATCGATGGAGTCGTTGCCGTTCGCCCGGACGGCTCTCACGAACGCGTGCGCGCGCGCGTCGTCCTCGATGCGTCCGGTCAGCGAGGCGTCGTGACCAAACATTTTGGCGTACGCGACCACGTCTCGGGACTCGAGAACGCGGCCGTGTGGGCGCACTTCTCGGGTGTTCGCCTCGACGAGGGGAAGGACGCCGGCTCGACGCTGATCTATCGAGTCGACCGCACCACGTGGCTCTGGCTCATTCCGTTGCCGGACGACGTCAGCATTGGCGTCGTGACGCCGATGCGCTCGCTGACCGAGTACGGGCGTGATCCCGCTTCGATTCTCGCGGCCGCGATCGAGGCGTGTCCTGCGATCGGCGACCGCCTGGATGCCGCGGAGCGTGTTGCTCCGGTGCGCGTGTCGAAGGATTTCTCCTACCGAGCGCGCCGCGAAGGCGGTCGCGGTTGGGCGCTCATCGGCGATGCGCTCGGCTTCATGGACCCGGTCTACTCCTCGGGGTTGTTCCTCGCCCTCCGCTCGGCCGAACTCGCTGCCGATGCCGTGCACGAACGACTCGCTGCGTCCCGCGATCGCGATGGCGCGATCGACATGCACGGGTTCGGCACCGCGTATCACGAGGCGTTCGAGCAGTTCCTCGTCATCGTGCGTGCGTTCTACTCACCGGACTTCCACTTCGGTGACTTCGCGCGCGAAGGCGAGCGGCGCAAGGGACTGGTCGATCTCTTCACCGGTGACGTCATGTCGGAGCAGGCGCTCCGTGTCGCCAGGGAGATTCGGGAGCGGTGCAAACTCCCGAGTCGTCGCGCGAGTTGACGGCGGCGCGAACGCCGCGGAGTGTTCGATGAGTCGATGCCATTGTGTTCTCGTTGCTCTAGCGCTCCTGCCGCTCGCATCTGTGCGAGCACAGGATTGGCCGCATTGGCGTGGCCCGTCCTTCGACGGATCGACGACCGTGACAGGGTTGCCGACATCGTTCGACAAGGAGACCCACGTCGCATGGTCGGTGCCGATGCCGGGACCGGCCGCGTCCACGCCGATCGTCGTGGGGAAGCGCGTGTTCCTGACCGCGGCCGATCGCGAACGCGGTGAACTCCTCGCGATCTGCCTCGATCGCGCTACCGGCGAGGTCGTCTGGCAACGCGATGCCGGGAGCGGCTTCAGTGGGGGCGAGGACCCTGCATCGAAGGTCGCGGGCGGTCCGCGCAGCAACTACGCATCACCCTCGCCGTGCACCGACGGCGAGCGCGTCGTGTTCTTCTTCGGCAATGGAGATCTCGTTGCGTTCGACTACGACGGCAAGGAGCTGTGGCGTCGAAACCTCCAGAAGGACTACGGCAAGTTCGCGTTCCAGTGGACGTTTTCGGCGAGCCCGACGCTCCATGCCGGCAAGGTGTGGATACCGATCCTCCAGCGAGACGTCCCGGTCGAACGCGGTCGGCGCCCGCGCAATGAAGACGACGATGCCGCGCGAGAAGCGATCCTGTCCTTCGTGCTCGCGATCGATGCGGAGAGCGGCGCGACACGGTTGAAGATCGACCGGCCGTCTCCCGCACGCGTCGAGTCGCGCGAGGCGTACACGACGATCGTCCCGTGGCGGAGCAAGAAAGGCGTGCAGATGCTCTGCCTCGGCGGTGACGTGTTGACGGGTCACGATCCCGACACGGGGCGCGAACTCTGGCGATGGGGGACGTGGAATCCCGGACACCGCGAGCAGTGGTGGCGAGTCGTGCCGTCGGTGGTCGTTGCCGATGGGCTCGCTCTCGTCTGTGCGCCGAAGCGCGCGCCGGTCTATGCCGTCGCGATCGAAGCCACGGTGTCGTCCGAAGCCGGTGTCGCGAATGCCGCCAGCGCCGAACCCGCAAACGATTCGGTACGTCAGCTGGGGGACGACGCGGTCGTATGGAAGAGCGAGGGGCGCCCCAACTTCGTGTCGAGCGACGTGCCGACACCGGCGTATCACGCGGGAGCGTTCTTCGTGCTCAACGACGATCGCGCGACGATCTCACGTGTGGCGGCGAAGGACGGTTCGATCGTGTGGACGACCCAGCTCGCCAAGGACTTCCGCTGGCGCGCCTCCCCGACGGTCGCCGAGGGCAGGGTCTACCTCATGGATCACGCCGGCAACGTCGTCGTGGTCGACGAGACGTCGGGCGAGATCGTGCATCAGGCCGCGTTCGGGAACGAAGGCGACGATCTGATTCGTTCGACGATCGTCGCGGCGCACGGCGCGCTCTGGATTCGCACCAACGACAAACTGTGGTGCATCTCCGAGCGCTGACGGCTGCGCGACTCAGGACACTAGCCTCGATGGTCGAGGCAGACCAGGTCGCCGAGGCTGTTCCGCGCGTAGATTCGACCATCGCAGATGACCGGCGTCGTCCAGTAGACACCGCCCGATAGGACGTTCTTACGCGCGAGTTCATCGTACTTCTCGGGCGTCGCCTTGGCGATGACGAGGTCACCGCGCGAACTCAGCATCACGAGCCGATCGCCGGCGACGACGAACGCACCCTTCCCCAAGCCGCGTTGTTGCCATTTGACGTTCCCTTCGAGGTCGAGGCACTTGAACGTCGATTCGTCGAAGCCGTAGAGATAGTCGCCGACAGCGACGCAGCCCGACATGTGGTTGCGCATCTCCTTGTTCTCCCACAGGAGTTCGAGTTCGAGATCCTTCGTGAACTCGAGGAGTGCACAGCCGGTGCCGTAGCCCGACGAAATGAAGATCTTCGTTCCGAGGACGACCGGAGTCGCGGCGTTGACGTTGTAGCGCGTCTTCCACGGGTGGCTCGCGATCTCCTTGCCGGTCTTGCGATCGAGGACGACGCAACCCTTGCCGTTGAAGCACACGAGGCGGGGCTTGCCGAAGAGATCCACGGCCGCCGGAGTCGAATACGACTCCTTGTAATCGGTCTCTGTGCGCCAGATCTCCTTGCCCTTGCGATCGAACGCGAACACGTGCCCCGTCTCCTGCACGATCATGTCGTCCAGAACGAGCGGCGACGCCGCAAAGCCCCACTCGGGAAGCGCGAGGTCGTACTGCTTCATCAGGTCCTTCTGCCAGAGAGCTTTGCCGGTCTTCTTGTCGAGGCAGAAGAGCTTGCCCTCGCGATTCGAGACCAGGAGCCTCGGGCCGTCGATCGAGGGCGTCGTCAGCGAGCCGCCGCCGTGATACTTCGCAAGCGTCTGGCACGGATAGTCGAAGGTCCAGACGTCGGCACCGGTCGCGGCGTCGAGGCAATAGACGGTGTCCTCCCCGGACTCCTTGTCGTGACCGATCGTGTAAAGCCGGTCACCCTCGACCGAAACCGTCGAATAGCCGAGGCCCACGTTGGTGAGCCACAAGCTCTTCTCCTTGCCCTCGAGCGACCAGTCGGCCTCCTTCGAGATGCCGTCCCGCGCGGGTCCACGCCATTGCGGCCATGCCGGTGCATCGGCTCTCGATGTCGGAGCTGGCGCGGAGTCTTGTCCGTCCTGCGGCGCACAACGGGCGGTGTTCGTCGTCAGTACTGTCGACAGTGTGGTCGCGAGAAGACTCGCGATCAGCGTGTTTGCAGTCGGGGATGTTCGAATCATGACGGGCACTCCAATCGGAAACCGTGGCCGCGCGCACAGCGACGACCCACTCACATCATCGGGACATGTCTCGCTTCTTGCGGCCGAGGTCGATGCGCAGTGTGACGCCGAACGTGCGCGGCGCGGAGCTCTCGGCAACGAAGTAGTTAGGATCGGCCGGATTCGCCTGGAACGCCACCGGCTGATAGCGCTCGTCCAACGCGTTGCGGACCCAGAAGTCGAGGTTCCAGCGATCGTCGCCGATGCCGGTGCGGAAATTCGCCACTTGGTAGCGCTCGTGTCCGCGGTTGCCGGCGTCGTAGTAGAAGTCACCGACGTGGACGAAATCTCCGCCGACGCGGAAGACCACACCATCCGCGAGTTGGAGTGAGTAGAGCGCGCCGACCGAGGCCGTCATCTCCGGTGCGAAGGGGAGGTTCTTGCCACGCACGTCGGTCGCATAAGGATCGACGAATCGATCGAACTCCGTGTCGAGGAATCCGATCGAACCGAGCAGGTCGAGACCCTCGACCGGATTGGCGGTCGCCTCGAGTTCGATGCCTCGGCTCGTCGCTTCGCCGGCGTTCGTGACGTAACCGCCCGCGGTCGCGTCGAACTGGCTGAGTTGCATGTCTTCCCAGTCGATGTGGAAGAGCGCGATTCCCGCCGTGTAACGTCCCTCGTCGAAGCGCGTCTTGAATCCGACTTCGTACGTCCAGCTCTTCTCGGGAGCGAACGCCTCGAGGCCCGACGGTGACGTGAGGTTGAAACCGCCAGCCTTGAAGCCACGCGCGACCACGCCGTACGCCGTCATCGAGTCGTCGAAGCGGTAGGCCGCACTCACACGCGGCATGACCTGGTCATAGGTCTCCTTGCGGTCGCTCGACGCGGTCGGGAACGTCCCGCCCGGCGACTCGAACTGCCGGCGAATGCTCGCTTCCTTGCGCTCGTAGTCGTAACGGATAGCACCGGTGACCTCGACGTGTTCGCCCAACTCGAGCACGCCTTGACCGAAGACCGCGAACGCCGAGTCGTCGAAGCTGCCGCGACTGCGATCCGTCCCGACTTGGCTCGGCGGAAAGAGGATGCCCGCACCGCCCGGACGATAGACGTTGGCGGCCTCGCGATCCGAGTCGGCGATGAAACCGCTTACGCCGGCGAGCCAGCGCAGGTGTGCGTCATCGTCGAGTTCGAGGCTCTGGTCCTCCGCGGACGCGAAGCGGAACTCCTGGCTGAACGCGGTCTGCGACTCCTGCGTGTAGCGACGTACGCCGTCGATCGCCATGAAGTCGAAGTCCGCCGACTCGTCGACGTCGAAGTCCTGGAACCCCGTGATCGACGTGATGTCGATCGCGTCGCCCGAGTGCTTCCACGTCACCGACGTGCCGATGACGTCTCGATCGATGTCGCCCTCGAAGTCCTGGTTGATGTGGTTGGGGCGTGCTCGAAGAGCATTGAGTTCCGTCAATACGTAGCTGCCGTCGCGCGCACGCTCGCCGTGAACGACGACGCGGACCTCGTTGCGATCGTCAGGCGTCCACATCAATTGCCCGCGTCCGAACCACGAGTCGCGTGAGTCAGCATCGTTGCCCGTGAAGTCGTTGTCCGTGTAGCCCTCGCGCTGGGACTTGACGATCGAGACGCCGAGATGCGCGGCGTCCGAGAGCGGTGCACCGACATAGGCCTGATAGTCCTGGTAGCCGAAGTTGCCGAACGAAGCGCGTCCGCCGTACTCGAGTGTGTCCGACGGTTCTCGCGTCACGACGTGCATCGCACCGCCGATCGTGTTCCGTCCGTAGAGCGTCGCCATCGGACCACGTAAGAACTCGATGCGTTCGACATCGACGAGCGGGAGGTTGGTCGTGTTGGTCGTGAGTTGCGGAACGTTGTCGATGATCGTCGCGACGGCGGGATCTCCTTGCCCCGATCCGATCCCACGCACGTACGGGAACGACAGTCGGCGCGCCGTGAACTCCGTGATCATGACGTTGGGGACGAAGCGAACGGCCTCCTTGATGTTCGTCGAACCGGTGTCACGAATCTGCTGTGCATCGATGCTCGTGATGCTCCGCGGGACGTCGAGGATGTCCTGTTCGTACTTCTGAGCCGTGACGGTGGTGCGTTTCTTGACGTCCTGCGCCTCCGCGGAGTCGTTACCCGGGGCCTGAGCCGGATCTTGTCGTCTCGAATCCTGCGGGCTCGGGTCCTGCTGGTTCGGCGCGGCATGGTTCGGCGCGGGCCGGAACGTCGACGCACAAGACGTCAGAAGCGAAAGGGCGAGGACTGCCGTGGAAGTCTTGGTCATCGAATCGTGTGGGGTGCCGCCATCGGTGATCGGCGACGAGGTGAGAGGCGAGCCCCGAACTGGAACGTGGGCTGCGAGCTAAAAGTCGGGGAGTATAGGTGGGACCCAGCTACGCGAAGCAGTGGCGCGTTGCGGAAGTTTTTTGTTCGCACGCAATGCTCGAACTACGTGCATGCGTTTTGGCAGCACGCACACACGCTTCGATCGTGCGTGCTCGGACGAACCGCCGCTATACTCATCCGCCCTCGAACCGCGAATGACAGGAACCCGCATGCGACACTGCCCACGCGTTTTCTCGCCGGCAACGGCTCCCCGGTGGTTGCGTTGCTCGGTCCCCGCTCTGCTGGGCAAGATCTGCCTGGGCGTGATCGTGAGCGCGGCGCTCCTGCCGAGCGTGGCTGCTCAAGACGATGGTGGGGCCGCCGCGGTCACCCCGCGCGTCGCCGGCTGGACGAGTTGGCGCGGTCCACACCAGGACGGGACATCGCACGAGAAGTCGCTTCCCAAGTCGGTTTCCCTCGACAAGCCCGGATCTTGGTCGATCGCGCTCAAGGGTCGTGGAACACCGACGATCGCGAACGGACGCGTCTATGCGCTCGGCTACGAAGGATCCGGCGACACCTTGCAAGAAGTCCTCGTCTGCCTCGACGAGGAATCCGGCAAGACGATCTGGGAGCGGCGCTTCACCGACTACCTGTCGGATGTCATCTATTCGCGGTATTCCATCGGGAGTCCGACGGTCGATCCGGAGACCGGAAACGTCTTCGTCATGACGACGCCGGGTCTCGTCTGTTGCATCACGCCGGATGGCGACGAGGTCTGGCGCCATTCGATGATCGAGGAGTACGGGCGATTGACGTTCCCCAACGGGAGGACCGGCGCCGTGCTCATCGATGGACCGCGTGCGATCGTGCACGTGATCTCGTCGGGGTGGGGGCCGCAGGGGCCTGCGAGCGATCGCTTCTTCGCGTTCGACAAGAAGTCCGGCGTCAATCTCTGGAGCAGCACGCCGGGTGGGCCGCCCAAGGACAGTTCGTTCTCGTTCCCTGTCGTCGGAGAAGCGTGCGGTCGCCGCATGCTCTACGCGACTCTCGGTGGCGGCAATCTCGTCGCCGTCGACGTGCGCACCGGCGATCCCGTGTGGCGCTACCAGATGTCCATCGGTGGCATGAACAGCAATGCCCTGCTCATCGCGCGTGACGACGGGGAATACGACGTCATCGCGATCCACGGTAAGGAGAATCTCGACAGCTCGGTGATCGGTCGCATGGTGCGTGTGCGACATCCGAGTCGGGATCAGGTCGCGGACCGAGCGAAGTTGCCGCTCGTGCTCGACAAGTCGTGTGAAGTGTGGCGCAACGATCTCGTGTCGTTCACGAGTTCGCCCGTGCTCGTCGGACAACACGTCTTCCAGACGACGCAAACGGGCGATCTGCACTGTGTCGATACCAACACGGGCAAGACGCTGTGGCACGTCAAACTGGCCGCGGACCAGATCCATGCGTCGCCGGTTTTCGGCGACGGCAAGCTCTACGTGCCGATGAACGACGGTTCGTTCCACGTGCTGATGCCCGACGACTCGGGGCCGAACGTCTTGCAGACGCTCCAGCTCGAAGGCAACTGCCTCGGTGCTCCCGCGATCGCGAATGGACGCATCTACGTGCACACGACCGAGAAGCTCTACTGCTTTGCAGGAGGTCGCAGCCGTGCCGAACCCGTCGACGAACGACCGGACGGTCCGGGCGTGGGAGAAGTCGCGCAGATCCAGGTGCGCCCCGCGGATCAGTGCGCTCACGTGGGACAAGCGGTCGAGTACCGCGTCGTCGGGCTCGATTCCGCGGGTCGTGTCGTCGCCGATTCGATCGAGGGCGCGGTGTTCGAGGGTGGTCCCTCGGATGGCGCCGAATGGGACGGGTCGACGTTGCGCATCGCGGCGAACGCGAAGCCGTGCGCGGTGACGATGAAGGTCTCGGCGCTCGGAAAGGTCGCGTCGGCTCGGTTGCGCATCGTGCCGTTCGGTGAATTTGGGGACGACTTCGAAGCCGCGAAACTCGCGCCGGGTTCCGACGGTGTACCCGTCGGTAATCCACGCCCGTTCTGGGTCGGCGCCGGCAAGAAGTGGGAGATCCGCGAAACGGAGAGTGGCCGCGTGCTCGCGAAGACGCTCGACAACCCGCTCTTTCAGAGGTCCCTGAGCTTCATCGGTCATCCCGAACAGTCGAACTACACGATGGAAGTCGACATCATGACCGATGGCAACCGGCGCATCCTGTCGACGGCCGGCGTGATCCACCAGCGCTACCAAATCGCGTTGAAGGGCAATCACCAGCAGCTCGAGATCAGCTCGAACATGGAGCGCTTCAAGAAGGACGTTCCGTTCAAGTGGAAGTCCGGTGTCTGGTATCGACTCAAGACGCGCGTCGACGTGGAGAAAGACGGATCGGGTGTGATTCGCGCCAAAGCGTGGCCGCGTGACGAACCCGAGCCCGCAGACTGGACGATTCAGGCCGCGGATCCCGTGGCGCATCGCAACGGCGCACCCGGGATCTACGGGTTCGTGCCGCAGAGCCGGTTCCGTGTGTATCTGGACAATCTCAAAGTGATCCCCAATGACTGATCGACGCGTACCGTTCTCGATGCGAGGTTCTCTCGGACTGATCGTTGCCGTTCTCGTCGGCGTGAATCTGCCCTTACCGGCGCAGGACACTCCGGCTGCAAAGGCGCCTGCACAGGGCACGGATTGGCCGCAATGGGGTCGGGACTATTCCCGCAACATGGTGTCGCCCGACAAGAACGTCTGCGCGGACTTCGATGCCGGCAAGTTCGTCGGCACGACCGACAAGATCGATCCGGAGTCCACGCGCAACGTCAAGTGGATCGCGAAGCTCGGTTCGCAGTCGTATGGCAATCCGACGGTCGCCGGTGGTCGCATCTACGTCGGAACCAACAACGACAGCCCACGCGACCCGAAGTACACGGGTGACCGCTCGGTCGTCTACTGCTTCGACACGAAAGACGGGAGTCTCTTGTGGCAACTCAACGTGCCCAAGTTGGGTACGGGCAAGGTCAGCGACTGGGAGTATCTCGGGATCTGTTCGTCACCCGCGGTCGAAGGGGACCGCGTCTATCTCGTGACGAATCGATGCGAAGTGATGTGCCTCGACGTTCACGGCATGGCCAACGGCAACCAGGGCTATCAGGACGAAGGTCAGTATGTCGCCGGTCCCGGGAACCCGAAGATGGAGATCGGCGAGAAGGATGCCGACATCATCTGGTTCACGAACATGACCGACGAGTGCGGCGTCTTCCCGCACAACATCACGTGTTGTTCGGTCATGATCGTCGGCGATCGGATCTGGACGTCGACGTCGAATGGCGTCGATTACGGTCACGTCGAGACCCCGGCGCCCAACGCACCGAGTTTCATCGTGCTCGACAAGAAGACGGGCAAGATCCTCGCCGAAGAGGCTTCGGGTTGCAGTCAGCGGATCCTGCACAGCAACTGGTCCTCGCCCGCATACCTCAAGACCGCGGACAAGGAGCTCGCGATCTTCGGCGGGCCGGATGGTCGCGTGTACGCGTTCCACAAGACGCCGAAGGAAGACGAGGATGGCTTCATGGTCCTCGACGAGGCCTGGCGCTTCGATTGCAACCCGAAGGAGTATCGCGTCGACGAAGAGGGCAAACCGCGCAAGTACGCGACCAGGTTGGGCCCGAGCGAAGTGCTCGGCACTCCGATCGTGCACGACGGTAAGGTTTACGCCTTGATCGGGCAGGATCCCGAACACGGCGAAGGTATCGGCAACCTGACGTGCATCGATGCCGACGGAAAAGAAGTCTGGTCGTATCGCAAGATCAACCGATCGATGTCGACCATGTCGATCGAAGGCGGGCTCTTGTTCGCGGCGGACTACTCGGGCTTCGTCTACTGTCTCGATGCCGCGACGGGCAAGGAGCACTGGGTGCACGACACTGCGGGCCACATCTGGGGCTCGACGCTCGTTGCCGACGGCAAGCTCTTCATTGGGAGTGAAGACGGATTCCTGACGGTGATTCCTGCGACCAAGGAATACTCGAAGGACGCCGTGAAGGAGATCGACATGACTTCGCCGATCTACTCCTCGCCGATCGTCGCGCAGGGTGTTCTCTACGTCGCGACGCACACGCACCTCTTCGCGATCCGAGCAGGGGAGTGAGGGGAGTGCGAAACGCGCGAGCCCTCGTGCTCTATCTCGCGGTCCTCGCGCTCTGCGTGCTGCACCAGGATTTCTGGTGGTGGGACGAGGCCGAGCCGCTCGTCTTCGGCTTCTTGCCAGTGGGACTCGCCTGGCATCTCGGCATCTCGGTCGCTGCTGCGTTCGTGTGGTTCCTCATGGTCACCGTGGCGTGGCCTCGAGACCTGCGCGACTTCGACGCGGGTTCTCGTGACGCGTCACTCGGTGGCGACGACTCGGCTGGCGAGCGCGTGCGATGACCGTCGGCATCATCCTCGCGTACGTCGCGCTGCTGCTGGGCATCACGCTGTACAGCACGCGTCGGTCCAAGAAGGACTCGGGCGACTACTTCCTCGCGAATCGTGGTATCGGTTCGTTCATGCTGCTCATGTCGATCTTCGGCACGACGATGACCGCGTTCGCGCTCGTCGGCAGCACGGGACGCGCGTTCGAGAAAGGAATCGGCGTCTACGGATTGATGGCCTCGTGGTCCGGCATCATCCATTCGCTGTGCTTCTTCCTGATCGGGGCGAAGGTCTGGCGACTCGGCAAAGAGCACGGCTACGTGACGCAACTCGCGTTCTTCCGTGACCGCTACCGGTCCGAAGCGTTCGTGTTGTTGCTGTTTCCGATGATGGTGGGCTTCGTGCTCATCTACATCCTCGTCGGGGTGGTCGGATCGGGTCGCGTCGTCGAAGCGCTGACTCCCGAGACCTTCGCGCGCAGCGACGTCACGACATCCGTCGTCGTGGATGCATCCCTCGAGCCGAAACTCGCCGCCATGCAGGTTCCGGATGACTTGCGCGACAAGCTGTCGTTCGACGCATCGTCGAGGACGCTCACGTGGACGGGCTCCATGCATCCGAAGCGACGGGGCGCGCTGATGAAGCTCGTGCAGCCGCCGTCGAAGCCGTGGGCGGATGCCGTCGGAGAACTCGTGAAGAAGGCTCCGCGCGGCTCCATCCCGTACGCGTGGGGGATGGGCTTCGTCAGTCTCGTCGTGCTGATCTACGTGTTCTTCGGCGGGATGCGTGCGACGGCATGGGCGAACACGATGCAAACGATCGTGTTCATGGTGATGGGTGTCGTTGCGTTCATCGTCATCAAGAACGCGCTCGGTGGCGCCGAGGCGGCGTCGAAGGCCTTGCTTGCATCCAAGGCTTCCGAGCGCGCGAGTCGAGCCGGTGACCAGATCGGCAAACTGCAGTTCTTGACCTACTGCTTCGTACCGCTGTCGGTCGGCATGTTCCCACACCTGTTCCAGCACTGGCTCACGGCAAAACGCGCGAGCAACTTCAAGCTCACCGTCGTTGCACATCCGCTCTTCATCGCGATCACGTGGGTGCCGTGCATCCTGCTCGGGATCTGGGCGGCTGCGGTGCTGCCCGAAACGACCGACCCCAACGCCGTGCTCGGCACGATGGTTTCGCGTTACGCGGGCGACGTGCTCAGCGGACTGATTGGTGCCGGCATCCTTGCGGCGATCATGTCGAGCATGGACTCGCAGTTCCTCTGCCTCGGAAGCCTCTTCACCAACGACATCGTCGATCGCTACGGTCATCGGATCGGGCTCGGCACCCTCGACGATCGTGCGAAGGTTCGCGTCGGTCGGATCTTCGTCGTCGCGATGGTCTTGATCGCCTTCGGAATCGGGCTCACGAACCCGGGCGGTGTCTTCCCGATCGGGGTCTGGTGCTTCACCGGGTTCGCCAGCCTGTTCCCGATCGTGTTCGCCGCTCTCTATTGGAAGCGAAGCAACAAGCACGGTGTCATCGCCGCGGCGCTGACGGTGGCCGTGCTGTGGTTCTGGTTCTTGGGGGATGCGCTCACGGGTGAGTTCCTCATCGGCGGCATGATGCCGGTGACGATCGTGCTCGCGGCCTCGGCCGTCGTCCTCGTCGTCGTGACGTTGCTCACGCCGCCGCCGCCCCGAGACGTCCAGGACAAGTTCTTTCCCGAACGGACTGCGTGACGATTGCCATGACCGACCTCGAGCGAGCGATCCGAGAAGCCGCCGAACGACTCGACGACCACGTGCGCGCAATCGTGCAGTGGCACTTCTCCGAAGAGACTGGCACGCCCTATTGGCTGGAGCGAGCGGCGACGCTCGGGTTCGATCCACGCTCCGAGATCACGTGTGCCTCGGATCTGCAGCGTTTTCCGCTGTTCGATGGTGAGGTGCTCCGCACACTGCCGCACGAGCAGTTCGTGCCGCGTGCCTATGCGGGACGTCCGTTCACGATCTTCGAGACCGGTGGAACGACCGGCATGCCCAAGCAGCGGATCGGGTGGGAAGACTACAAGACCGACTACGAGCAGTTCTCGGACACGCTCTCGGACGAGGCGTTCCCGCCTGGTGGCTACTGGCTCATGGTCGGGCCGACCGGGCCTCGCCGCTTGAGGCTCGCGATCGAGCATCTCGCGAATCATCGCGGATCGTCGTGCTACTTCGTCGATCTCGATCCACGCTGGGTCAAGAAGCTGATCTCGGGACGCGAGTTCGATCAGGCCAAGGCTTACATGCGGCACGTGATCGACCAAGCGGTTTCGATCCTCGAGAACCGTCGCGTCTCGGCGCTCTTCACGACACCGAAGCTGCTCGAAGAGCTCAGCGATCGACTGTCGATCCCTGATGCAGGGATCCGCGGTGTGTTCTGTGGTGGCACGACGATGACGCCGCAGACGACGCGTTTCTTGGTCGAAGAAGTGCTCGAGGGAAAAGTCGAGTTCGTGCCGACCTACGGCAACACGCTGATGGGGCTCGCGGCGCACCGCAAATCCCTGCGCGCGGACGGCTACTCGATCACGTATCACGCGCCACAGCCGAGAGCGATCCTGCGTGTCACGAGTTTCGACGACTCGGACAGGACCGTCGACTACGACGACTGGGGCCGTGTCGAGCTCACGACGCTGACGCGCGAGTTCTTCATGCCGCGCTTCCTCGAACGCGACGAAGCGCTGCGTCGACGGCCGTGCGACGACTATCCGTGGGACGGCGTCGGCGAAGTGCGCCCGTTCGGAGCGGAATCCTCGAAGATCGTCGAAGGCGTCTACTGACCTTCGTGTTGCCGGCACCATGACCGAACCGATCCACATCCCCGTCCTGCGTGGTGGCGAGACCTATTCGAGCCTCGACCGAGCAGAGCTCACGAGTCCACGCGATGGTCGCGTGCTCGCGAGCGTGAGCCAGGCCAACGCCGGGTTGATCCGGCGCGACTTGCGCAAGATCCACGAGCGTACGGCCGTCCTTCGATCGATCCCGACGCGCGATCTTCTGGAGATCTGCAAGCGAGCGGGTGAGCTGTTCATGACCGCTTCGCTACCGATCGACGACGATGGCCCTGCACAGGGGCCCGACGATTACGTGGCGTTGCTCTCCGAGACGAGCGGACTGCCGCACACGCTCTGTCGTCGCAACATGAACAAGGTCCGCACGGTCTTCGACGAGATGGAGGGCATCCTCGGCGGACTCATGCGGGGCATGGACCTCTCGGTCGTCGACACGGGCTTCGGCGAGCACTGCGGTGTGCGCGTCTGTTACTACGAGACGACCGATGCTCTCGGCGTCGTCCTGCCGAGCAACTCGCCGGGGGTCAACTCGATCTGGATGCCCGCGCTCGCGCTGCGCACGCCGGTCGTACTCAAGCCGGGTCGCGAAGAACCGTGGACGCCGCTCCGCATCATCCGCGCGTTGATGGCCGCGGGGTGTCCGAAGGAAGCGTTCCACTTCTATCCGACCGATCACGAAGGGTCGGCGACGATCCTGCAGGGTTGTGGGCGCGCGCTGCTCTTCGGCGACGAGAAGACGACTGCGGCGTACGCCGGCGATCCGAGGATCAACCTGCACGGTCCCGGTCGCAGCAAGATCGTCGTCGGTGAGGACATGATCGACGATTGGCGCGAGTGGTTCGACGTGCTCGTCGCTTCCGTCGTCGACAACGGCGGACGTAGTTGCATCAACGCCTCGTCGATCTACGTGCCACGACACGCGGACGAGATCGCCGCTGCACTCGCCGAAGCCGTCGTCTCGATCGAACCCAAAGAAGCGTCCGATCCGGACGCGCGGTTGTCGGCGTTCGCCAATCCGAAGTTTGCCGAGTGGATCGACGCGACGATCGATGCTGGGATCGATGCCGGTGGCGCGGTGGACCTGACGCTCGAAAAGCGCGGTACACCACGCAGGATCGAGGTCGGTGGCTCGCAATTCCTGCGTCCGACGATCGTGCGTTGTCAGCGCATCGATCATCCGCTCGCGCGGACGGAGTTCTTGTTTCCGTTCACGAGCGTGCTCGAAGTGCCTCAGTCCTCGATGCTCGACGCGCTGGGCCCGACCCTCGTCCTGACGGCGATCACGCGCGATCGCGACTGGATCCGTGAACTCGTGCGCAGTCACAGTGTCGACCGACTCAATCTCGGTCCGTATCCGACGTCACGCGCCGAGTGGGACCAGCCACACGAGGGCAACTTGTTCGAGTTCTTGTACGCGCGGCGTGCGATCCAAGGTGCGATCCCTGGCGGGGCCGAGTGCTGATCGAGCTCTTTCGGGACGTGCCGCCCGGCCGAACGCGCGTCCTGAGCGGTTCGATCGATCGTATCGGTGACGTCCTGCGGCCACTCGGGATCGGTTCGGTCTTCGTCGTGACCGACCCCGGCATCGTTCGCTGCGGCCACGCGGGTCGCATGCTCTCGCTACTGATCGACTGTCGCGCGTCGGTCAGCGGCTTCGATGCGGTGCGTGAGAACCCGTCCAAGATCGACGTCGATCGATGCAGCGCGGCACTCGATGCGGCCGTCGTGGATCGATTCGGCGGTAAGGAGCCGGAGTGTGTTCTCGCGATCGGCGGCGGAAGCGCGATCGACGTTGCCAAGGCCGCGATCCTCGTCCGGGCAGGCGGCGGATCGATCGAGGACTACCGCGGCGTCGGGAGTTTGGGTGCGCGAGTTCCGCCGCTGATCGCCGTCCCGACGACCGCGGGCACGGGGAGCGAAGTCCAGTCGTTCGCGCTGATCTCGGACGAGTCGACGCACGAGAAGTTCGCGTGTGGCGACGCCGCGATCGCTCCACGCGTGGCATTGTTGGATGCCGAACTCACACGGACGATGCCTCGCCACGTGACCGCGAGCACGGGGTTGGACACGATCGGCCATGCGCTCGAAGCGCTCGTCACGACCAAGGGCTCGGACGTCAGTCGGCGAGCCGCGCGCGACGCGTTCGTGCTTGCTGCCAGTGCGTTCGATCGAGTCCTGACACGCGCCGATGATCTCGAAGCGCGCGAAGCGATGCTGCAGTCCTCGTCACTCGCCGGATTGGCGATCGAGAACTCGATGCTCGGCGCCGCGCATTCGATCGCGAACGCGTTGACGGCGAAGTTCGAGATGGCGCACGGCGAGGCCGTGGCCTTGGCGTTGCCGGAAGTCGTGCGCTTCAACAGCGTCGAGCCAGCCGCGCGTGCGCTGTACCGCGAAGCCGCGTTCCACGCGGGTGCCGCCCAATCCTCCGATTCGGACGACATTGCGATCGATCGTCTGATCGAACAGATGTACGCGTGGATCGGCCATGCAGGCATCGATTTGCTCGCGTCACGACTCCGTCGCGACGTGCACCTCCGTGACCTCGCCGAAGTCGCGAGTCGTCAGTGGACCGCGCGCTTCAATCCGCGTGCCGTGGACAGAAGCGCCTTCGAGACGATCCTCGAGGCGATGATCCGCGCGCGGACGTGATCAAGACGTCGCTTTCGTCGTCGCAAGTCGATGCGCTTCGGGATCCACCTCGCCGAATCGTCGAAGCCATGAGAAGGACGCGGAAATCCGCAGTTCGCCGGTCACAAGACGCCCGCGATCTCGACTGGACACTCGGGGTGACTTCCGCTCCAAGGTCGACCGGTGCGCGCGCCGCGGATGGACCTTGACACAGGCGCGCCAAATCCCAGTCATGATCCACCTCGTCACGCAGTCCCGATCTTGGAGCACGATCGCCTTCCTCGCGATCACGACCCTACTCGCATCGTTCCTCCCTGGCCAAGAACGCGCGCTTCGCGTGATCGTCGGCTCCGAGGCTGCGCGCCCGCAGCTCCTCGTTGTCGGCGGACGGCTCGGCAATCCCGCGTTCTTGCTGGCTGGCACGACGCTATCGAGACCTGTCGACGGCACGGAGCAGGTTCGCCCCGACATCGTCGTGCCGCTCGGGCGCTTCGATGCGCGCGGTGTCGCATCACTCCGGGCAGCGACGCTCGCGACGTCACCGAAGCGGAGCAAGATCTGGCTTCAAGTCGTGAGCACCCATGGCACGAGCAGCCCGTTTCGCCTGTCGGCCGCACTTCTGGCCATGCAGCCCGCCATCCAAGCGCCCCACCCTGGGGAGCTGTGCCGGACGCAGCAGCAGTATCGGAAGGGGTTGAAGAAGTCCGAGGCCGAGCCCTTGGCCTGCCCGCTGCAGGGACCGTGCGATGACCCCATCATTCGAAACGGTCATCTCGTCAGCCCGATCAAGACCGTTCGACTGAGCATCCACGTGTTCTGCCACAGCAATGGGAGCAACTGCGCCGCGACGCCAGCCGACATCGACACCGTCGTCGCACGGCTCAATACGCAGTACTCGCCCTCGGGCTTCCAGTTCGTCCACGAAACGAGTTTCCACAACAGCAAGAAGTATCGCACGCTCGCGACGGGCGACGTTGGCGCAATGAAGAACAGCTACGCCGATTCGCCGTCCACCAAGCTGAACGTTTACGTCGTGGACACGGATGGCTCGGGATCATGGGGTACGTTCCCTTGGACCGCGAACGCGTTGAGCGCGCAGGGCGGCATCGTCATTGACGACGACTGGATGCAAGCGGACACGAGTTTGCCGTCGATCTTCCCACACGAAGTCGGTCACTGTCTGGGGCTTTGGCACACGTTCCACGGCGTCGACGAGGTCACGCAATGTGGACCGTGCTACGAGCCCGCCGGCCGCGTCGCGAGTGTCGGCGACATCACGGGCGACTTGTGCGCGGACACGGAACCGACACTTCGAAGCCAGACCGACTGCACGACTCCGCTCGGCTTGGACCCGTGCACCCCCAACAACGCGTGGTCGTTGACCGCATGTGACAACTTCATGGGCTATGCCCATTCCTTCGCGAACAAGTTCACGGCGCAACAGGCTGCGCGCATGCATTGCTGGACGAACGACCTACTCAGCGGTTGGCTCGCCGTCTCCGTGCAACCGCCGGCAGCGCCGACGGGACTCGTCGCGAACGCGGTCTCGAGCAGCCGCATCGATCTGAGTTGGACCGACAACTCGAACGACGAAGACGGCTTCGCGATCGAACGATCGCCCGGTGGTCTCGCGGCTTGGACGCCGATCGCGACGGTCGGCGCCGATGTCACGTCGTACTCGAACCAGGGACTCGCGGCGAGTACGAGCTACGATTACCGCGTTCGCGCGACCAATTCGGGCGGAAACTCGGGGTTCTCGAATACCGCGAGCGCGACGACGCTACCGCAGCAACCGGGGGACACGACCGCCGACCAGGACATTCCGGTCTCGGGAAGCGTCGGCGGGAGCCACATCGAGACCCAGGCGAGCGACGGCGGCTACGAAGTCATTACCGAAGTCGAGAGCGGCGGAAGGAAGTCGAGTCGCTATAGCTACCTCGAACACAAGTGGGCCATCCAAGCACCGGTCGGGGGAAGCACCTTCTCCTTCCACATCGAGGCGTTCCGATCGGCTTCGAGCGACGGGGACAACTTCGTCTTCGCGTGGTCGAGTGACGACCAGCAGTACCACGACATGCTCACAGTCACGAAAACGGTCGACGACGATCAGGCGCAGACCTTCACGTTCCCGGGAAGTCTGAGCGGAACCGTCTACATCCGCGTTCGTGACACGAATCGAACGCAGGGAAACCAAGCACTCGACACGATCTCGATCGACCACATGTTCCTTCGCTCGCAGTGAACGACGGCTACCTCATGATCGCGCGGGAGGGTCGCAATCCGAGTGTGTAGTAGTTGTGATCGAGACGGTTCGACACGCGGGCCGAACACCGCGCCTCAGTCAGGCCGAAGCGCCAGCTACCGCCACGAATCGAGCGCTGTTCTTCAAATCCATTCTCCCGCAGTCCGTCACCGCGACGTGCGGCGCGCGTGTACGGGCCATGCTCGTCGCGACACCACTCACTGACGTTGCCGAGCAAGTCATGCAAACCGAATGGATTCGCAGCAAAGCTGCCGACCGGCGCGTGCCTCGAATGTCCGTCCTCGAAGTCTAGCTCGTACTCCCAACGGTCCGCGCCACCGTTTTCCTTGCTGTACCGGTCGCCGATGTTCGCCACACCGCTCAGCGAGAGGCGCTCTCGTCCGGTCCACCACGGAGTCGACGTCCCTGCACGTGCCGCATACTCCCATTGCGCTTCGGTCGGCAGTAAGAGTCCCAAGCGGCGCGTCGCTTCCGAACATTGACGCCAGCTCACGGATTCGACGGGATTGCGCATCGTCGCCAGCCGACCGCCGAGCGTCATGGGCGGCGAGAACAAGCTGGGATTCGACTCCATGACCGACAACCACTGTCCCTGCGTCATCTCGTATTTGGACAGGAAGAACGCATCCAATTCGATCTCGGTGACGGGCCCCTCCGTCGCGAAGGCACGTCGATCATGGTTGGGGCCATTCTCGTCGCGCGCTTGCGCCCCCATGAAGAACGTCCCTGGTGGCAAGAGCACGAGCACGATCGTGCTCGTGTCCGAGATCACGAGGGACCCGTCGCCGTCGCGTGTCGGTACGACGCCCGTGTCCAAAACGGCGAATTCCTCGAGCTGGCTAGCAGGATCGACCCCGAGGGGAACGAGACCGAGTTGCGGCTCGAACACGCGCAAGTCACGGTACTTCGGATTCGCCGTTATCGATGCCAGTGCGCGGTGCCAAGCGGATGCGGGAGCTTCGAGGCTGCGATCGCGGAGCGTCGCGGCGCGCGCGCGTCGTGCTTCGACCTGGGCGAGCAGACCGTCATCACCCATGAGTCGATGGACGTTCGCCAGTAGATGCGTGAAGACGCCGCGAAGAAAGCGCCCTTCGTAGTCGTTGACTGCGTGGCCATCGAGAGTCTCGAGATCTTTCAGCTTGGCTTCGAGCGTCGAGGCACGCTGTACGAGTTGTCGTGCGCGAACGAGCCAGCGATCCATTGCATCGACGTGCTGCGCATTGGCCGGCCACAGATCATGATCCGCTTCCTGAAGGAGATCTTCGGCCAGCGGAACGGCCTTCATCTGCTGATAGCGATCCAGAGCCGCCACTGCCATGCGCTCCTTCTGGATGGTGACCACGAGTCCGATCACGAGCATGAGGAGGATGATGGCGGCCGTGGCAATCGATGTACGCCGCTTGCGAAGGAGCTTGCGCAGGCGATACGCCGTGCTCGGCGGGCCAGCCAAGACCGGTTCGTGATCGAGATGACGCTGTACGTCGCTCGCGAGTTCGGATGCTGACTGATAGCGCCGACTCGGTTCCTTCTCGAGACAGCGCATCGTGATCCAGTCGAGGTCGCCCTTCAAGGAGCGCACGAAGTCCGGTGGAACTGGATTTCGTCGACCCGAAAGCGAGGACGCGTGTCGCGGCGCGAGCAAGCGTGTGCTCGGCTTCGGCGGCTCGTCTTCGCGAATCCTCCGCTGGATCTCCGTGAGCCCAGACTCTCGAAGCTGGCGTGCGTCGAAGGGCAAGACACCCGTGAGGAGTTCATAGAGCACGACACCGAGCGAGTAGATGTCGGTCCGCGCGTCGACGTCTCGACCCGTCATCTCCGCCTGCTCTGGCGACATGTAGGCCGGCGTGCCGAGAAGACGCCCGGCTTCGGTGACCAAACTGGCTTGGGTCAAGTCTTGATCGGTGGCCTTGGCGATCCCGAAGTCGATGATCATCGGAACGGGACGCCCGTCTTCCTCCTTCACGAGGATGTTGGACGGCTTCAAGTCGCGATGCAGAACGCACTTCAGATGCGCATGTTGCACCGCGTTGCAGACCTCCTGGAAGAGCCGTAGACGACCTTCGACATCGAGCGCGCGGGCCGCGCAATAGTCGGTGATGCGCTCGCCGTCGACATGTTCCATCGCGAAGTAGGGTTGCCCGTCGATCGTCGTTCCGACATCGAAGACGTGCGCGATACCTCGGTGATCCATGCGTGCGAGCGCTTGACGTTCGGCCTCGAAACGCGCGATGACTTCTTTCGTCGCCATTCCGAGTTTGATCACTTTCAGCGCGACGCGGCGCTGGATCGGCGCGATCTGCTGGGCGAGGTAGACCGTTCCCATTCCCCCTTCTCCGAGTACGGCGAGAATCTCATAGTTCTCGATACGCTCCGGAGCGACGTCGTCGCGCACCACAGACGACCGGCCTGGCGTCGGGCGTCCCGCGCAGTCCGGAACGAGCCTCTTCGCGGCTTCCTCGCAGCGAACCAGGAACTCTCGATGTTCGGGATGCCGGTCACGAAGGCGCCGAAACGCGTCGTCTTGCTGCGAATCCGGGAGCTCGAGAATCGACGCAATCCTGTCCGTCAGCCGATCGAGCTCGGTCCTGTTGACGCCCATCGTTCGCGCTCAGTCCTCGTCCTTGGCCAACAAAACTGCGAGATTGGCGCGGGCGCGAGAGAGCAGTTTGCGGACCGCGGGCTCGGACTTTCCCAATTCGTCCGCAATCTCTGCGTGAGAGAGTCCGGCGAAGCAGGACAGGGCGATGATCTCTCGATGTTCGGCATGCAACCGATCGATGGCATTCTCGATCCTTGCGACCTCTTCCCTCGCTGACATGTGAACGCTTGGCGTGCAGAACGTCGCATAGCAATCGAGGAGTTCGTCGTGGCCGTCGACGGACGTAGCCGTATGCGAAGCGAGTCTCACTTCGCGCTCGGCCGCTCGCATCTGCGCCGAATGGAAACGATGTCGGTCGTGTATTTTCGCCAGGGCCAATCGGAACAGCCACTTCCTGAATTGCTTCTCTGCGTTCCCCTTGAAACCGTGCAGGTCGACGACGATTTCGTGACAGATCGTCTGTACGACGTCGGTGACCGACTCTCGCTCACGGATCCTTCGGCCTGAATGCAGACGGACGTAGGCGCGAACCTCGGGAAGGAGCGCGTCGATGAGCCGATCCATGGCCTCGCGATTCCCACCGCGAGCCGCATCCAGCTCGATCATCCAGTGCGCGTCATCGGTCATCCGTGTGCGTGATTCTAGCCAGGATCACGGCGCGTCGCTGCTTCGTGGGGAGCGAGAGGGCCACTGGCGGACGGGACGTCCGGCAGCACGTCGTGCGTGCGATGGGCCACTGTCGCGGCCAACGGCGTCGCTTACACGCACTCGCAGTTCGCGCCGGACTCCGCCCGTCATGACGAGCCGACGTAGTGGCAGCTTGCCATGGTGCTGCCCGCAGCGAATTCCATGGAAAGTCACCGCCGGACTCGCGCTTCGTACCTCTTCCCCTCAGCCGCACGTCGTGCGCGTCGCGGAGCGGAGAAGGAGATCCATGCACATCGAAGTCCCATACACCGTGGCCGCGAGCCTCGTTCTGATCACAGTCCCGATCTTTGCGCAGGTCGGACTGCGCGCGGACCGCACGGACGTCGCCACGACGCGCGGTGCGAATCAGCAACTCTTCCTCGACGCGGGTCCGCGACACGTGCGCGCGCCGTACCTCATCCTCGGCTCGTCGAGTGCGACGCGTCAAGGCTTGGGTCTGGGTTCGGTGCACGTGCCGCTCGACGTCGACGAGTACACGACGGCGCTGCTCGCCGCGCCGAACCGTTGGCTCGTGGGCTCGGTCGGCCTGCTCGACGAGCAAGGCCGAGCGCGGGCGCGATTCGAGCTTCTCGAACTCCATACCAGTCTGCTCGGTATGTGTTTGCAGCACGCGGCGCTCGTGTTTTCCGCGCATGGGATGCCCATCGCCGGGAGCAATGCGGTACCCCTGCGCGTCGCGGCCGCTTCTCCGACCGCGACGCAACAGCTCGATTACGCGACACTCGCTGGTGGGGGTATGGCCGCGATCGACGAGTTGGGCTTCGTGTACACGGTCATGGACGTCAAAACGAGCGCGAACAGCACGCCGCACGGTCGGGTCGTGAAGATCGACCCGACGAAGCAAGGCGACGCGAGCATCGTCTGGCAGACGGATTTCGGTGTGGGGCAGACCTCGGTATTGCACGGCATGACCTACGGGCGCGACGCGACCGGCAACCCGCACGTTTACGTCTGCGGCTGGACTTTCGCGCAGGATTTCGGTCTCGACTCCTTTGACACCGTCCACGGTGGGGGAAGGGATGGTTTCGTCCTGATGTTCGACGCTGACGGCGGTCAGCGGCAGGCTGGAGCCTACTTGAGCCAGACCGTGACCGGAGAAGACCGCTCGCCACAGACGATGACGGTTCGTGGCGGTTCGCTCTATCTCGTCGGCAGGGGAGGGCAGGCTGGGCTCTGGTACGTCGACGCGTTCGATACCGAGGGCGGTGGCGCGTGGGTGATGCGCATGGCGGGGGATCTCTCGACGCTGGACTGGTCGACGCAGCTGCCGGGGGACGGCATCTCGACGACGATCGAGCAAGCCTACGACGTCGAGGTCGACGCGAACGACGACGTCTACGTCGCCGGCTTCACCGAGTCGGTCAATCCGGCGGACCTGTCGGTCTACGCGAGTGGCTACGACGGCAGTTTCAATGGCAAGCGCGACGGCTACGTGCTCAAACTCGGTCAGGTCGCCGACGGGCAAGGCGGAACGCGTCCCGTGCCGCTCGTCTACACGTACCTCGGCGGAACGAGCGGTCTCGACGCGGTCTACGACATCCAGGTCGTCGGCGGCAAGGTCTACGTCGCGGGACGTACGGAGTCGAACGACTTCCCGGTGACGAACGCGTCGACCTTGAACGGTCGCAGCGATGTCGTTCTCGCGCGTCTCGACGCGGGGCTTTCGCAGCTCGAGTTCTGCAGCTACTTCGGGGGGAAGAAGGACGAGGGGCTCGGCATCCACAGCTCGGACCTCCGGGCGAGGACGATCGGAATCGCCGTCGGCTTCGGTCGGATTCATCTGACGGGGACCACGCAGTCGAACGATCTACCGACGACGCCGGGTGCGATCGATGCGAGTCACGACTCGGCGCCGTCGAAGCAGGACGTCTTCGTCGCGCGCTTCGCGAACGCGGCCACGACACCGTCGTTGACGGAGCTGACCTACCTCGGGGGCAGCGGGGACGACGCGCCGCAGACGTCCCCGTGGCTCGACGCGAACGGCAGTCTCTATCTCGCTTACGAGACAACGGCGACGAACATCGACGACCTGACCTCGTCGGTTTCGATCCTCGGAACGGGCGTCGCGAACAAGATCTCCTACGACGATCCGCCGCAGAACCCACCAGCCGCACCGATAGGTCTCGCCGCGAGCGCATTCTCGTGTCAGGCGATCGATCTCTCGTGGACCGATTCCGATGCGCTCGAGGAAGGGTTTACGATCGAGCGCTCCGCCGCCGGTGCGAACCTCTGGACGCAGATCGCGCAGGTAGCCGTCGACGTCACGGTCTATCGGGACGACGGGTTGACGCCGCAGACCGCTTTCGATTACCGCGTGCGCGCGTTCAATGCATTCGGAAACTCGGGCTGGTCGAATGTCGCGTCCTCGTCGACGCTCGGTTCGATCCCCATCGGCCTGCACGTCGCCGACGACGAAACGGCATTCGACGGCTTCGTGACCGGGAGCTTCGCAACGACGCAGGTCTCGGACGATGGCTACGAATCGATCCAGGAAGTGGAGAGCAACGGCAACCCGAAGATGCGTCGTTCCTTCCTCGAGCATCGCTGGTCGATCCCGTTGCCCTGCGGCGCGAGTACGCTGACGTTCTTCGTCGAAGCGCACCGCACGAACTCGAGTGACGGCGATGCGTTCGCGTTCGAATACTGGGACGACTCGAGCCAGTCTTGGCAGGCGCTCGTGACGGTCGTCAAGACGTCCGACGATGACCAGGCGCAGTCCGCCGCGCTGCCCTCCGGGTTGAGCGGGTCCCTGCTCTTGCGCGTCGTCGATACGGATCGGACGCCGGGCAACAACGCCGTCGATACGGTCTTCGTCGACCGGCTCTGGGTGCAATCGTCATGAAAACACGATTCGGGACAGCCGAATCGACGGCCCGCGTGTCTCACGACTCGGGCGACATCCTTGCATGTCTCCGCCCATGTAGCTCACCCGTTCCGAATCCAGAACCTCTCACGACAGGTCCTCCATGTCTCGTATCTCTCAATGTCGCTCGCGACCCCTCGCGACCCTTTTCTTCGGTGCCTTCGTCGGCGCCTTCGTCGCCGGTCCCCTCGTCGCACAGATCGTCCCCGCCGATACGCGACACCTCTTCTCGATCCCGAGCTTGACCGGACAGCAGTATCTCGGCGAGAACGGGCTCGAGTTCGTCGGAGACCTCGACAAGGACGGCTTCGACGACTTCGCCTTCGCGCAGCGTGGCGACGTACAGGTCGCGAGCGGTCGCACGGGCGAACTGCTCTTCGCGCTTCCACACGGCAGCGGCATCGCCTCGATTCAGGACCTCGACAACGATGGTGTGCGAGACCTCGTGCGGGGGCGGAACACTGCGGGTAGCAACGGCGAAGGCGAGATCCAGCTCCATTCCGGACGTGACGGAAAAGTCCTGTACACGTGGATGGGCACCGCCCCCAACGAGGGTCTTGGCCAGTTCATCGCCAACCTCGGGGACGTCGACAAGGACGGAGTCGAAGACTTCGGTGCTGGATCGACTAGCGGGTTCCACGTCTTCTCGGGTCGCACGAAGTTGCAGATCCACCTCTTCACGACGCACCGGCGCGGCGCCTTCGCGGGCGACGTCGATGGCGATCAGCATGACGATGTCCTGCTCGGGGACCGCAGCGCGTGGTCGGCCGAGCTGCGCTCGGGAAAGACCGGAGCCCTCATCGGTGCGCCGATCACGATCCCCAACTGTCAGCGCTCGTGCTCTTTCCCCTACGGCATGTGCGGCGGGCGCGATGTCGACGGTGACAAGGTTCCGGATTTCGTCATCGGCAACCATCGTCCCTCACCGAATACGATCCGCGTCTACTCGGGCAAGACGCGGGCGGTGATTCGTACGATCGCGATCGCCGAGGGGCGATTCGGTACGAGCCTCGCCTGGATCGGCGATCTGACGCAGGACGGCTTCCCCGAAGTCGTCGGGCGGATTGACTCCTCGGTCGGTGTCTTCGACGTCACGCCGGCGGGTACGGGGCTCCTCTTCCGCATCAACGGAGTCTCGGGTTCCGAGTTCGGTTGGTCCGTCGCGGGCGGTGGCGATCTCAACGCGGATGGGACTCCGGACTTCCTCGTCTCGTCGAACTTTCCGTCACCGCCGGCGTATGTCGCGGGCTACTCGGGGAAGGCCCTCGGTCTGACTTCCGATCGCCTGACGATCCCCTGCACGACGGGCGGCGCGCAGAAGCTGACGGCATTCACGCCGGCGAATCAGAATTCGAACCGCTGGTGGCTCGTTCTCGGCACGACGTCTCGGACTGCTTGCACGAAGATCGGTTCAATCTGTGTTCCGTTGAAGCCCGACGGCTACTTCGACGTCTTGCTCGCGAACGCACCTGCGCTGGGCCTCATCGGTATGCAGCCCCAGTTCTGGAGTATCTTCGAGGCGAAGATCCAAGTGCCACCACTGCCCGCGTCCTTCTGCGGTACCCAGCTCTGGCACTCGACGCTATTGATCGACTTGCCTGCGCTGACGCTGTCGACGCCGAGTGAGGCGATCGGACTCTACTTGAAGTAGGAGCACCCTCTCTCAGCTGCGCGCGGTGCCGCGCGACGCGCGGGCCTAACGGAGGCGCAGGCGCTCGAAGAGCGTTGTCGTCGCACCCATCGACCACGCAGCGAGACGGCCGTCTCGGCTCCAGTCGGACGGCCAGGCGCCGAGGTCGTGCACGACGACCCTTCGCTTCTCGAGATCGTACACGTGTGCCGCCTCGACATGCTCTTTCGAGTGGCTCAAGAAGTAGAAGCGTCGCCCGTCGGGCGTCCAGTGGCCGATGTAGTCCCAGTGCCTCGGCTGATCGATGAGGACATCACTCGGTTGGCCGTCGAGGAAGAGCCGTCGAATCTTCGGCTTGTGGCTACTCGCATCGTCGCAATACGTGACGAAGGAGCCGCTCGGGTGCCAGTCGAGACCTTCCTTCCACGTCGACAGAGTCGCATCGTCGAGACGTCGTGTCGCGCCGCTCGGGAACGCGACGTGGAGCACCGCCGGTCGATCTCGTCGGTCCGCGCGTCGCTCGTAGCCGAGGAAGGCGATCGCGTCGCCCGTAGGAGACCAGTGCGGGACCTCTTCGCCACCGAAGCTCGGTGCAAGGCAACGACTCGCGGTCTGCCCATCCGGCTTCACGACGTGGAGACCGTCTTCGTCGAGGTATGTGAGCCAACGCCCTTCGGGAGACCAGCGCCCGAAGGCCGTGCGACTCCGAGACTGCGCGACTCGGGTCGCCGCGCCACCGGCGCTCGGCACGACCAAGAGATCCGCACCGGGCTCGCCGTCGGTGCGCGCGATCGAGTAGCAGACCCGGTCGCCGTTCGGCGAGAGCGCGAACGGAGCGATGTAGAAGCTCGGTGTATCCAGGAGCTCGTCTTCGACGATCCTGCGTCGGATGCCGAGGTCTGAGAGTCCGACCAGGGACAATCCAGGCTCGCCTTCCGGTAGGAAGTAAAGCAGCTTTCCATCTGGAGAGAGGCGTGGATGCATGCCGCGTGCGATGTTTCGGAAGCGCTCGATGGCGCCCTCGTGCGAGACCAGCAGCGAATTCACGCGCTCCGACACGACGCAGTCGATCTCGGTTCCGCCGCGTACGTATTGCGAGTGGTAGATCCACTCGTCGCGATGTGACGCGAGAAGGGATGAGGTCGCGCTCATCACACCGGACGCCACATCGAAGCCTGCCTCACGGAGTTCGCTCGTTCGCGTGCCGTGCTCGACATAGCAGATCGTCCGTGAGTCGGGCGCGAAGATCGCGTCACGAGTCGGCGCCTGACGGCCGAACGTGCAGCGCGTGGGCTTCGCCGTCGGCATGTCGGCGCATAGTAGGAACGTTTCGAAGCGTCCTTCGACGAAAGTCGTCGCGAGGAGCCAACGGTCCATCTCCGAGTAGCCCCCGAGCTTGTGGATGTTCTCGATGTCGATCCGGGAAAGCTCGACACCTTCGAGGCTGTACGTGACGACAGAATCCTCCACGATGCAGCTGAGTGCGGAGCCGTCGCGTCGCCAGCACAGGTCGCGCGGCGGCTCCGTGAAACGTGCGACATCGATCGACGCCTTGCGATCTCGATCCTGGACGCAGAGCACGGCTTCGACGCCGAGCTCGTTCTGACGAAGTTCAGGCGGGACCTCGCGCATGGCGATGAACGCGACGCGGCGGTGATCCGGCGAATACCTTGGCATCCTGACTTCGTTACAGTCGATCGCGAGGTCGATTGGCGCTGTCTCGCCCCCGGACCGCGACCAGAGGGCGAGTCGCCCCTCCTGCACGACGAGCCATTCCTTTCCGTTGCCGTGGATATCGAAGTTTCGCGGGCGGTGCACGTCGAGCGCGCCGAGTTCGGGTCCACCGGTGACGACACGCGAGCGCGGATTGCGGTCTTCGTCCGAGTTCGACGGGCGTGCACCGAGCGCGATGGCCGTCGCGAAGATGCACGTCCCCAAGACCGCGATCGGTACGCGGTGCCGGCCGGCGAAATCCCGTAGAGTGGAGCGAATCTCACGGGAGCGCGCCTCGACGCGACGACCCGAGAGAAAGCGCTGCAGGTCGATGGCGAACTCGGACATCGATGCGTCGCGACGCGCGGGATCGGCAGTGATCGCCTTCATCACGATGTCGCCGAGCGCGCGTGGAATCTGCCGAGACACGCGCGACGGATGCCGGGGTACGTTCTCGACACGCGCGCGCACCGCCGCCGCGAAGTTCCGCTTCGGTGGATGTGGCAGCGCGCCCGTGAGGAGCTCGTAGAGAATCACGCCACAGGAGTAGACGTCGCTGCGCGCGTCGACCTCGCCCGTCGTCCCTTCACTCGCGCCGAGCTGCTCGGGGCTCATGTAGGGAAGCGTCCCGACCGGACTGGCGATGACCGATTGCGAGACGTCGATGATGGGCTCGAGGAAACGCGCGAGACCGAAGTCGAGCACGCGTACCTCCCCGGAATCGTCGACGAGCACGTTGGCAGGCTTGAGATCCCGGTGGAGAATCCCGCGCTCGTGCGCGTGTGCAATGGCCTCGATCACGTCGAGACAGAGTTTCGTGCGTTGTTGGAGTGACAGGTCATGTGCACGACAGTGCTCGTCGATCGGCACGCCCTGCACGAGTTCCATGACGAAGTAGAGGCGACCGTCTTCGGCACGACCCGCGTCGAAGATCGTGACCAAACCCGGATGCCGCATCCGGGCCAAGGCGGCGATCTCGCGGCGAAAGCTGCGCGCTCCGTCCGCGATGTTCGGAGCCGTCGCTCGCATGATCTTCAGCGCGACGCCACGCCGTGGCTCCTCCTGCTCGGCCTCGTAGACGATGCCCATCCCGCCCTCGCCGATCGCGCGCACGATCTCGTAGGGACCGACGCGCTTCGGGAGTGGAATCTCACTCGGCCGACAGATGTCCTCGAGATCCGCGTGCAAACGCGAGATCTCGGCGAAGCGATCCGCGCAGTTCTCGCAGGTCGCGAGGTGCACGCGGAGATCCTTCAATCGCTCGCACGAGTCGCTGCCGTCGAGCAAATCCCAGAACTCCTCATCGCCGATCGGTCGCTTGCACTTCGCCATCACGCCGTCCCGTCTTCTCCGAGACGCCGCGCGAGTTCCGTCCGCGCCTTCGTCAGGCGCCACTTCACCGAAGCTTCCGAGATGTCGAGGATCTCGGCGATCTCGCTGCGCTTCAGGGCTTCGAAGTAACGCAGGAAGAGCGCTTCGGTCAAGTCTGGATCGAGCGAGGCCATCGCGGTCTGGAGGCGCAGACGGCTTTCCGCGCGCGCGACGCCAGTCGCGGGTCCGGTTTGTTGCGACATGTGCATCGAGGATGCGAGCACGATGTTCTGAACGGGCGAAACACGATCTCGACGCAGCATGTTGAGGCAGTGATTGCGTGCGACCGAGTAGAGCCAAGCTCGCAACGAACCGCTCGGCCATGTGACCATCATCTGCGTCAGGAGCTTCGTGGCGACGTCCTGCGCCGCATCCTCGGCGTCCTGCGGCTGACGGAGATAGCCGCGGCAAAGGCCGACGAGTCGCGGGCGGTAGTCCTCGAGCAGCTCCGCGATCGCCGCTCGGTCTCCGGCGCGCGCCCGGGCCTCCAACTCGGCCGCATCGTCCACGCGCGTCGTGCTGTCGTGATCGGTCATCGGTCTCGCGAGATTCTAGCCCCAGGTCCCCGAGTCGCGGATGCAGACATCAGGGGGTCGTTCTACGAGACACACGGACGTCCGGGCTGGCTGTTCAAAAAAAGGCCGGGCCCGCAGCGGATTGTTTCGTGTCGTGCGGACCGAATCGCTGGCGACCGACGGCAATGACCGAATCGAGTGACCCGTAGGAAGCGTCCGCGACCGATACCTGGTTCGCGCACCGAGCTCATCACGACGGTAGGCGTCAGGTCGTCGACCGCTACCGGAGCGGCCGCAGCAAGTTGTCCCAGGCGTACTTCGCCACCTGCACGCCGGTGCCCAGACCGTAGAGGTTCGCCGACATGAAGTGAATACCGCCGAAGATCCGGCTCATGCCGCTCTCGAACGCGGCCTCGGAGAAGCGCTGGTACGAACGCTTGATGCCACGCAGGTCGTCGGAGCCAATCGTGAAGGACATCTGGTCGGTGCCGTAGAACAACGCCAGGATCATGGCCGCTGCTCCGCTGAACGTGCTGTGGCCGGAGGTGTACTCGGGGAACGGCGGCGTCTCCAGCAACGGCTTCCAGTCCTTGTCCGGCCGGGTCAGCGAGTTGCCGTCGGTGCCGGCCAGCGGGATCGAGGTGATCGGCCGCCACAGGCCGAACTCGTACTTGCAGTCCCAGGAGACGATGGCCGCGTCCGCCATGGCGATGTTCATCAGCGCGAACAGTCGTGCGTTCTCGACCAGCGACTCCTTGCGCTTGGCGGCCACCGCGAGCGCCACTTCGTTCAGATGTCCCGGCGGGGTCGCGGTGCCGGGGCCGTACGACCAGAACCGAGCGACCTCGGTCTGGTCCTTGGTGCGCAGCCTGCTCTTCTCGCCACCGAAGTACTGCACCATCCACTGCTCGACGGCGTACTGGACGCTCTGCAGCTTGGGCGGCGCTGGCGGCCGGAATTGGCGGCCGTTCTTGAGCGCGAACGGCGTGACCTTGCCCCACAGCGGCAGCAGGGCCGGCCGCACCACGTTGCCGAAGGAGATCGTTGGCCGCCAGAGGCCTGGCTTGTCGGAGCCCAGGTAGGGTGCGGTCTTGTTCCAGCCGTCGTCGACACGCGCTGCCATCACGGCGGCGGCCACCTTCTGGCCCCAGGCGATACCGTCGGTCTTCTTCTGGCCATCGGGCACGCCAGCGAGGATCTGCGCATGGAGTGCGTCGAAGGTGGCGCGCTGCGCCGGATAGAACGCCGCGAGGACATCACGCGCCGCCGAGCTACCGGCGGCAATCTCCGAGGCACCGTCCGCAGCCGCCGGCGCTACCAGGTAGTGGCTGTAGGCCGGGCGGGTGCCGTTGACCGCGTCGAAGATCGAGGCGTTGAGGATGGCGAGCATGCGCGAGGCGGGGGGCGGGGCGGTGCTGCCGGCACGGATCGCGTCGAGGGCGGCGGAGTTCCACTGCAGGACCGCGTCCTGGGACGCCAACGGCGCTACCAGCGCGCAGGCGAGAAGAGTGGGAAGCCACGTTGCGCAGAGTCGGTTCATGGGGAGCGGAGGTTGGGGGCGTGAACTCCGCGAATCCTAGCGCTCACGCGCTTGGGCGGTAGCTCCCTGCAGGCTGGCACGGGGCTGTCCGGCCATCGACGCCATGGCAGCGAGACATCCACGCCGAAGGAATCACGGGAATCCGCGCATGGTCTGCGAACGCGAGGTGAACGCTGCGCTCGAGATCGATCTGGCTGGAAGCGTCGGAACCCACTTGCGCGGACCTTTGATGCGGTGATCAAGACGGCGCGTTGCGCGTCGCTCGTCGATACGCTTCGGGATCCACCTCGCCGAACCGTTCCATCAGGTCGGCGAGTCCTCCCTCAGCGTCACTATCGCCATCGATGTCGCCATCGCCTTCGAGGAGGCCCTCGGAGATCTTGAGGCCGAGCGCCATCGGCAAGATGCCCGCCGGATTCTTCCCCAAACGTTCGTGTTGGGACAAGGCGTCGACGATGGCCGGAGGCAATCCCCACACCCGTGCGAGTGCTGCCGCGACTTCTCCGTGACTGAATCCGTACGTAGCGATCTCCGCCGCGGCCCGAGTCATGGTGCCATGCTCGAGCGCTTTGTCCACGGCGGCATAGTCGATCTCGTTCTGGAGCAGCATGAGGATGCCGATATCGTGGATCGCTCCGATCGTGGCTGCCGTCGCGGTGTCTCGTGGGTCGACGAAGAGCTCCTTCATCATCATCGAGAGTCGCATCGCGCGATCCTCGAGCCACGTCGCTTCCGGACTCGTGGCCTTGCGGAGGCGATCGAACACGTCGAAGACCTCGGTGACGAGCACGAGTTGAGCGAAGGTCTCGAGACCGAGAACGCAGAGAGCATCGCGAACGCTCGCGACCGGAATCGACCGCGAGAAGAGCGGCGAGTTGCTGAGCTGCAAGAGCTTCGAAGCGAGCCCTGGGTCACCCGCGATCGAGTCCGCGATCATATCCGTCGACGAAGACGAGTCCTGCAGTACGCGCTGGATCTCTGCGTAGCGTCGCGGATACGACGGTACGGCGCGCGCGCCGAAGACGATCCGCAACAGGTGTTCGTCCTCGATCTCGATGCGTGCGCGGACCGCCCGCCGGATCGTGTCGACGATGACCGGAGTCGGCGACGGCTTGTGGAGCCACGCGTGCGCGACTTCCATCGCGTCGAAGGCGAGGCCTTGGTCCGCGTGGCCCGAGAGAACGATGCGCGTCGTGCCCGGATGGTGCTCGCGGACGAGGTTCAAGAACTCGGCACCGTCCATTCCAGGCATGCGGAAGTCCGTGACGACGATGTCGACGCCTGCGAGCGCGTTCGGCCAAGCCTGGGCCGCGCCTTCGACGAAGAGCATATCCCATTCGTGGCGGTACTTCCGAAGCGAGAGTTCGAGGCCCTTGAGCAAGTCGGGCTCGTCATCGACGAACAGGATCTTCGTGCGGCTCATGGCTCGTTCTCCCCGGCGTCGGGCAAGGCATCGAGCGCGGCATCGCGCGGCAACCGGATAGCGAAGATCGTTCCTTCGCCGACCACGGTTTCGAAGCGAATCGTTCCTGTGTGGTCCTCGGTCACGATACGGCCGATCGTGATCCGACCCTTGTGCGTGCTTCCGCCGAGACTGTCGCGAATCGCATGGGGGGATCGCGACCTGTCCCCGAACAGTGCTTCGAGGGACGCGATTCGACAATGCGCGCGGTCGAGGTGTTCTTGGAGCTCCTCGTGATCAGGATCGGCGACGGTCATCGATCGAGCCTGTCGCTCTGCGAAACGAATGCCGAGCACGCACTCGCACGCGCCGGCCGGAGCGTCGCCGTCGTCTTCATCGAACCCTTGATCCTCTCGAATCCCCCGTGCCGTATCGAACGTCGAACCCGTGATCTTGAGCACGACCTTCTCGCTGAGTTTTGAGCGAAGCCCGGTTCGCTACGAGCGATCGAGTCGATCGCGCTCGCGTACTCTGCGGCGATAGGGGCGCGGCTGACCGCGCGGCTCCGGACGCGCGGGTCGCCACCAGGACGCGCAGCCGAGCAGCGTGATCATGCCCGTTCGATCCCACGTCGGAAGGATGCGTGCGTCGATGCCGTCTCCAGCGCTCAAGGCATCGATGATCGTGTCGCCAAAGAGCACTGCTTGCGTCTCGCGCTTCGAGGCTTGCTCGGCTCGCATCGCGAGGGCTTTCTCGCGTGGTCCGACTTCGCGCCACTCGCCATGCTCGTCGGGGCCCGAGGCGCACGAGACCGGGATGCCGAGTGCCGACTGGATGACGTTGGCGTAGGACGCGCATGCGGCAGTCACGATGCGAGCGCGGACGCGTGGCGACTGGGCGATCGCGACGAGCGCGCCGCGCGTGTGCGCGGTGATTCGCTTCGTCAGGGACTCGTCGAACCGTGCGCGTTCTTCTCGGTCGAGCGAACGGATCCAGCAGTCGATGGTGCGCTTGAGTGTCTTGTGCGACGAGAGGCGCAGCTTGCGCCGTGCGCGTGCGAGCAGATAGCGACTCTTGTGCCACGCGTGCAGTCGAGGCCAGAGTGCGTGCATGGCATCGCGAAACGAATCCTCGACAAGCGTTCCATCCAGATCGAAGAAAGCGTGAAGGTCGGGTCGCGCGAAGTCGCGCGGGCCATCGTGCCGGTGTCGCGTCTCGAACTCTTGCAGCAGCGCTCGCGTCGCTTCGTCGTCGAGACATGCGAGGTCGCCTTCGACGTAGTCGATGAGGTCGGCGAACACGCTGAGTTGGAACGGTGCGCAGCGCACGTTGGCGGTGGACGTCAATGCGAACGGGACCACGATGTGCCGCGGGTCGATCGACTCGATTGCGCGGATCAGGCTGAGCATCGTTCGCCCCGAGTCGATCGCATCGTCGGTCAAGACGACGAGGAGTGGGCGATCGCTCGTGAGAGCGGACGAAAGGCGATCCATCGTCTCCGTGCTGACTGGTCGCGTGGTTTCGTTGGCGGCGCGGTCCAGTGCGATGACGGACTTGAAGAACAGGTGTTTGTACGCCCGTCGAAGGCCGCGCGGTACGAAGCGGCGTACGGCGTTCCTAGCGAAACCCGTCGTCCCTACGGAAACAGGCCGCTGTTCGCGTACGAAGAGCACGTTCTCGGTGTCGGAGCCGGCGGCGAATGCGCGCGCGATCGGCCGACCGCTGCGCTCGATACCGATGACGATGTCGGGCATGCCGAAGAACGCCGCAACGAGTTCGCCGGACTGTCTGGCGAAGCGCAGCGCGTCGGATTGTCGGATCGTGAGCGTCACGGGAGTGCTACCGATCTCATCGGCGCGTTGGCGGCACTCCCTTCAACACGCTGCTCAGGGCAGCCTTACGGCCCGCCGCCGGGTTGATCGACCTGCGGCGCCAGCGCCTTCGCCAACGTGCCCGCGGCGACGGGCAGTCAGCGAAGGCGCACGTCGGCGGGCGTGATCGCCCAGATCCGCGGACTGCCCTCGTGCTCGAGAGCGTCCACGAGCACGCGCACCGCGCCATCGAATGCACCCAGACGCTTGCGAGCCAGTCGAATGGCCTCGCGATCGAGGCCGGTCCTAGCGAAGAGCTGTTCTACGAAGGCGTCGAAGAACCCCTTCGCCTTCGGCGTGTGCATGGTCTCGAACTCGGAGATCTTCGCTTCTTCCGCGACCTTGGCGATCGCGGAGTCGATGCCGCCGATCTCGTCGATCAGCCCGCGGTCGCGCGCCTGCTCTCCCGACCAGACGCGGCCACCGGCGAGCGGATCCAGATCCTTGCGCGCGATGTGGCGAGACTTCGATGCGAGATCGAGAAAGCGATCGTACACATCGTCGACGCGGTCCTGCAGCCGGGCCTTGGTCTGTTCGCTCCAACCGTTCGTGATCGAGTCGAGTTCGTGTCCAAAGTCCAACGCGACGACCTCTTCGTGGAGTCCGATGCGGCGCATGAGCGGGCCGACGTCGGGCTTCATTCCGAAGACACCGATGGACCCGGTGATCGTCGTGGCCTCGGCGTAGATCGGGCGCTCGATACACGTGATCCAATAGCCACCGGATGCGGCGAGTCGGCCCATCGAGAACACGACGGGTTTGGTCTCCGCGAGGCGTGCGAGTGCGCGACGAATCGCTTCGCTCGCGGTGGCCGAACCGCCCGGCGAGTTGATGCGCACGACGACACCGCAGACCTTTTCGTTATCGCGAAGTTCGTCGATTTTCGAAACGGTCGGTCCCGAGACCATCGAGTCGCCGGAGTCGGAGTTGCCGTCGACGATCGTTCCGGACAGGTGCAGGATCGCGATCGTGTCCTTCTCGACCTTCTTCTCACGCTTGCTCCGCGGCGCGAAGACGCTGTTGAACATCGCCATGAAGTTGAGGCTCTGACGCTTCTGGTCCTTCTTCAGCTCCTCGACTTCTTCGATCTCCGACTTGCCGATCTCACGTTCGATCGTGTGCGTCGCACCGTCGTAGGGGACGATTCGGTCGACGAGGCCGGCTTCGAGCGCGTCCTTGGCGGACAGCAGTCGCCGCGCTTGGAGTTCGCGTACCTTGGACGGGTCCAAACGTCGCGCTTCGGCGATGCGACGCACGATGTCGTCGTTGATCCGCGCGATCATCGTGCGGTAGTGGTTGCGTAGGTGCTCGCTCATGCGTGGGAGCACGTAGGGCTCGACTGCGCCCTTGAAATCGCCGCATCGAACGACGTCCATGCGCACGCCGAGCAGTGCCATCGCGTCTTGCATGAACGTGATCGAAAGCGACGGTGAGCGGAGGTCGACGCTTCCCATGTCCGCGATCAGGACACGGTCACAAAGCGCGGCGATTTGATAGGCGACCGGATTCGCGTTCTCGACGTACGCGATGGTCTCGCGACCGGACTTGCGGATCTTCTGCATCGAGCGCTCGAGCTCACTGAGCTGGGCACCGTTGAGGGAGAACGCGCGCGTGAGGTCGAAGAACAGAGGAGTCGTCGCGGCCGTGTCCTCCTTGGTCGGACATGCGAGTGCCTCGAGTCGCGCTCGCATCTCGTAGAACGAACTCTGCTTGCCACTGCCTCCGCCGAGCAGCAGCGCAGCGGGATCGAACCCGTCCGAAGGCAAGTCCGCGTAGTCGCCGGCGAATCGGACGACCGAGACCTTCGTCGGCGCGACGACGCCCGTCTTGTCTTGGGTCGCTGCGGATGTCGACAAGGCGGCGCTGAGCAGAATGGCCGCGTGTGCGACGACGCGCGCCGCAAGAGGATTCCAGAGAGTCATGCTGTACCTGCGATCGGTTGCCGTGGGCAAAAACGGCAAAACCATTCGCGAGGCCGCGAGGACTATTTGGAAATCCTGCTTGGCGATGCGCCCCTAGTGATACGTCCTCAGCGGTACGTCGACTTGGTCGCGGACGACGTGACGATGCCGAGTGTGTTCGCGTTCTTGTCGAGCACTCCCCACTGGGAGTACACCGTGCCCGCGAATGCCGGCGGGATGAGCAGACCGACGTCGAAGTCGCCGTTCGTCGCGATTGTCGTGGGTAGCAGGATGATCGGATCCGCATACAAGAAGTTGCCCGGAGCGATGGCGCCGAGGTTGACCGAGAGCTGGGTTCCTCCGATCCACAGCACTGCGACTCGTCCGGACGGAACGGTCGATTCTCGTCCCATCGTCAGTTCGCAGCGGTACCACGATTCGAAGTCCTTGCCGATCGTTCCGACCGACGGCGTCCCGCTCGTCCCGTAGCGGCTCATGTCGAGGCTCGGACACGAACGCGCGCGCCACACTTCCAGCATGCCTGTCGCAGGGTCGAGGTCCTGGTACACGACCACATGTCCGTGGTCGTCGGCGGCGGGCCGCCGGTAGCCACCCGTCGTTCCCGAGGCGATGGTCGCATCCGGCTCCTTGCCCGTGCTGTCCACGCGCGTGATGCCATACGTACGTTTCCAAGCCTGCACGAACACGTAGCCATCGCGTGTCGGGGCACCGAGGCGTTCGCCGATCGTGCCGAACGTCGTCAGTGCCCGCGCAACCGAGCTGGTGACATCGACGATCCAAGCTTCACGCGTGTCGTTCGTGGTCGTTCGTTCGTAGACGATCGCGGTGCCGTCATCGGCGAAGCGTCCGTAGCGGTTCCCGAGACCGCTGTTCTGTGTGAGCTGTCGCTCGGTCTTCGTCGTGAGATCGTACAAGAACAGCTCGTGCGCGCCGCTCACGGGTTTTTGGTAGACGATGCGACCCAGATAGATGTCCGGGAAGCGTCGGCCTTCACCACTCGAACTCGTGATCTGCACGCTGCTCGTTGCATTGAGCGAACGATAGAACACTTCGAAGTGTCCCTGGATCGCGACTTGGTACACGACCGCGGTTCCCTTCGCGTCGAGTCGCGGATAAGGGATCGACGCCGCTGTCGCGATCGTCGTCACCGTGTTGTTCGTTCGATCCAGGACTTGCACGCCGACAGCGTCCCAAAACGCGATCTTCGAACCGGTTCCATCCGAAGCGATCGATGGCCACGCGTCGAAGGTGCCATAGCCGAGTCGAATGTCACGACCGGTCGTGAGCTTGGTGCTCGTGCCGCCGTCCACGGGAACGGCAAAGAGTTCTCGCGTCGTACCCGCCAGCGCGGCGTAGAGGACTTCGCCAGCGCCAGTCACGATCGGTTGGCGTTCCCCGCCTCCGCTCGCCTTCGTCAACTGGATGGCTTGAGCCGAGCCGAGATCCGAGAACGAGAACACGATCGCCAGCGTGAGACCGGAGATCGACAGCGATTGCTTTGCAATGGTTTTCATCTGTGACTCCGGAATCATTTGAGGATGAGGCGGGCGATACGGTTGGTCGACGTGCCCGTGAACCAAATCGATCCATCGGGCGACACGGTCAATCCGTCCTTGAGACCCGTGCTCGTCGGGATCTTGTAGTCGACGAAGGTTTGCGTGGCGGGATCGAAGACGACGATGTAGCCCGCGTTGCGCGTCCCTACGACCGGACGACCGTCGGGCAAGATCGACATCGGGCCGCCGTTCTCGCCACTGCGATACGTGTATTCGGTGACCTTGTCGTTCGTCACGTCGACGACACCGAGACGGTTCGCGTACCACTCGGAGAACCAGACGCGATCATCGTGATAGGCCAAGAACGCCGGGCCGCCGCGGCTCGTGACAGGTACGTTGCGGACGGCGAGTCCTGGCTCTTTGGCGACCATCACGTGCTGGAAGGTGCCCGTGAACCACACGGTACCCCGGCCTGCGTCGAGTACGCCTTGGACGACCCACGTCTGCGAGAGTGGCAACACGATGGATTGCACCCACTTCTTCAATGTCGGGTCGTACTCCGAGATGCGGTTGTTCTGATGGTCCGTGACCCAAACGGTCCCGTCCGCGGATGGTGATGGGATCGCGAGCGACGCTGGCGTGTATGGAGCTGCAATCGTCGTGAACACTTTCGTCGGGACGTCGAGGAAGCCGACTTGCTGCGAGTAGTACAGGCCTGTCCACACTCGGTCTTTGTCGTCGGTCCACAACCCGTCCGGCCCACTGCCACCCGTCGTCGGATAGCTCTGGAACGTCTTCCTCGCGGGGTCGTACGCCGTGAGTTGATTGTTGGGCGGCTGGCTGAACCAGATGCGACCTGCCGAGTCGGCCCAGATCTGATCAGGGAAGCTGCCGCTCGGTACGGAGAACTCCTCGAACGTCGCGGCAGCCATCGGACCGGCGAAGCTCGCCTTCTGCTCGAATCGTTCGAGGGCGACGCCGCGATTCGTGTGCAAGCGTTCGATGCGATGGGTCGCGTTCTCCTCGACGCTCTTCCGCGCGACGACGACGTCGTATGCGAAGTCTTCGCGACGTTTTGCGAACCATACGTTCGAGTCTCCATTCCGTTGTGTCGCGACCATTTCGGCGATCGACGCGAGGGGTTCCGGGAAGTGATTGTGGACACCGAGAATGCCGGACTCGTCGCAGTAGACGGTCACGAACGAGTCCAGGAGCATCGCGCCATCACGCACGAGGTCGAACTCGAAGGCGCGCAACCCGTAGCGAGTCGTCGTCTCGCGGTGCCTCGGTGCAAAGCCATGGAGGCCGAGATCTTCGCTCACGGAGCCGAGCCACTGCTCGATTGCCGTCGCAGTCGAATCGACATCGGGACGTTCCGCCGGCCACGCCAGTACGAGGGAGGTGCCGAGCGAGCGAATCGCGCCCACCTTGGTCGTGCCGAGATTCGCAGCGACGTGAGGGAACTTGCGTCCGCCGAACACGACTTCGCGCAATCGCGCCGGCATTTCCGGCACGGTGGGCCGAGCGGGCTGGTCCGACTGCGCCAATGCCGCTGTCGCGACGAGTGGTATGGCGAGCGTGATCAAAGCAGTGTTCCACACCGCGAGTGATGGTCGTTTCATGTCGTGAATCGATTCGTCGGTCATGCTTCTGGGGGAGCCTCGCACGATAGCAGTACCCCGGTGTCGCGATCGTGGCGGACTTCCCGGCCCGCCCGGTCCGGGGTGCCGTTCGCCTTTCGTTCGCGTGCCTCGTGTTCGTCGAAGAGTCGTTTGCGCAGGGCTTGGACTTCTCGCGGTGTCGCTTGGCGACGGAGGACTTCTGCGAGCAGGTCCGCGGCCACGTCCTCGAACTTCGTGCAGGTGCGCGATACGAGGCGCACGATGTGCCAGCCCGTCGTGGATTCGACGGGGCCACTGTGTTGACCGGGCACGAGCTCGCGCACTGCGCGAGCGAACGCTTCGCCAAAACGCCGATAGTCGTACCCCGCGACGATCGCCGCTCGGTCGCGCGTCGCCGGATCGCGCAAGAGTCGGCGGGTCGTGCGATCGTCCGATTCCGCGATGATCGAGTCGTAGCCAGCGGCGCTCGCGCGTGCCGCCAACGACGAGGCACGCTCGCGTGCGAGCCGTCGTATCGTGTCGTCGTCGAGGTTGGCGCGCTCGTCAGCTTCGCGCGTCGCGCGCTCCCGCGTGGCTGCCAAAGATACGAACACCTGTTCTACGACGACACGCTCGCCGTCCTTGCCGTAGCGTTGCTCGAAGAGCGCTTCGACCGCGCGCCGATCATCGCCTCGGTCGTGTTTCACGATCGCGTCGATCCGGAGCTTGCGGAGCGCTTCGATGCGAAACGCGCGTCGGAGTTCACCATCCGGGTCGTCGCCGGCTTTTCGTCCCGAGTCGAAAAATCGTTTCGTCGCGAGCGGGCGTGCCAATGCGACGGCGTTCTTGCCTACATTCAGTCGAGCACATTCCGCCGCGAGCAGGCGATCGAAGGCTGCATCGTCCTCTCTCTGGCTCGTCGCTCGTGGGCACACGAGCGCAATGAAGATCGAGACTGCGGCAAGTGTCCTGGTCGTCACGTGGTCGCAAAAGCGGGTTGGTTCCCGCACGGTTCATGGCCGAGAATGGCGCCGATGATATCGCTCATGCACGCTTCCGTCGCCACGTGCCTGGTCTCGATCGGGGCTGCCACCGTCGTCGCGATGCCGCAGAACCGGTCGGACGATGCCGCCATGGATTGGCCCAACTATCGCGGCGATGCTTCGCTACTGGGCGTTGCCAAGGGCACGCTCGGCAATCGCTTCGAGGTCGCGTGGACCCTCGAGACCGAAGGGGCAATCACGTCATCGCCCGTCGTGTCGGGTGGCATCGTGTACGTCGGTTCGTCCGATGGTGCGCTCTACGCGGTCCGCGCGGATACGGGCAAGGAAGTCTGGTCCTATGGGACGGACGACATCATCGAGGCGCCGCCACTCGTGCACGGTGGACGCGTCTACGTCGGATCCAACGACTTCTACATGTATGCGCTCGATGCGGCGACCGGGAAGCTCGCGTGGAAGTACGAGACCGGTGACAAGATCATGGGGAGCGCGAACACTTGGACGAGCGAGAAGGGAGAGCTCCTCATCATCTTCGGAAGCTACGACAACAAGCTTCACGCCGTGAACGCGAGCACCGGTGAGAAGGTCTGGGAGTACGAGACTTCGAACTACGTGAATGGGACACCGGCGATCGAAGGCGGGAAGATCGTCTTCGGTGGCTGTGATGCGGTCATGCACGTCGTTTCGGCGAAGACCGGGAAAGCGACCGAGACCGTCGAACTCGGCGACGAGTGCCACGTCGCTGGCTCCGTCGCATTGGCGGACGGAAGAGCGTACTTCGGGCACTACGGCAACGAGTTCGTGTGTGTGGATCTCGCGAAGGCAGCGGTCGTGTGGCGCTACGGTGGCGGGGACCAGGCGTTCTTCTCCTCACCCGCGATCGGCCAGGACAAGGTCGTCTTCGGCGGACGCGATCGTTCGCTTCACTGTGCGAAACGCTCGGACGGCGAGAAGGTCTGGACGTTCCCGACGCGGCGCAAGGTCGACGCCTCGCCGGTGATCTGTGGCGGCAAGGTCGTGTTCGGATCCGGTGATGGTCGGCTGTACGTTCTCGAACTCGCAACGGGCAAGCAGGTATTCAAGTACGAGATCGGTCGTCCTGTTTACTCTTCGCCGGCTGTCAGTCGTGGTTGGATCTTCGTTGGCTCCAACGACAAGCGACTGTACGCGTTCCGACCGCTAGAGCGCTGACCCGGCAGAACGTCCAATGCGCATTCTGCTACTGACGCCAGGCACGGGTCACTTTTTCTGTGGATCGTGCTTGCGCGACAATGCGCTGGCGAGAGCGCTCCATCGTCTTGGTCACGACGTGAGTCTCGTGCCGCTCTATCTGCCGCACTTTCTCGAAGGCGATCGTGACGCGTTCGCTGACACGACCGTGCACATGGGGGGGATCAACATGTACCTCCAGCAGAAGAGTCGCATTGCGCGCCACCTGCCGCGGTTCGTGCACGATTGGTTGGACCGTCCATCTCTACTGCGATGGGCGAGCAAGCGCGGCAACATGACCGAGGCTCAAGACCTCGGGGCGATGACCGTTTCGATGCTGCGAGGAGAACTCGGCCATCAGCGCGCCGAGGCCCTACGACTCGCGCAGTGGATCCGATCGATCGATCCTCCCGACGTGGTCGTGCTGTCCAACATCATGTTGACCGGTGTCGTGCACGTGTTGCGTGATGCTGTTCCTGCCAAGTTCGTCGCGACGTTGCAGGGCGAGCAACCGTTCTTGGACGCCCTCGGTGACGAGCACCGACCTCTCGCGTGGGACATCTTGCGCGAGCGCACGAAAGAGCTCGATGCGTTCATGCCGGTGAGCGCCACCTATGGCCGACTGATGCGCGAACGTCTCGAGCTCGACGACGAGAAGATCCACGTCGTGCACAACGGCATCGATCTCGAGGGACACGAAGTCGAGCCGACGCCGCTCGGAGAACGGCGTCCGCGTACCATCGGCTATCTGGCGCGTATGTGCACTGACAAAGGATTGCACACGCTCGTCGATGCGTTCATCGAGTTGAGGCGTCGCCCTGCGACACGGGATGTCAAGTTGTGCGCCATGGGCGTATGCCTTCGAGAAGACGAAGCGTACGTCGACGCGCTTCGTGCACGCCTCGACTCTGCGGGGCTCCGTGGAGACGTCCTCTTCGAACGCAATGTCGATCGATCACGGAAGCTCGACGTTCTCCGCGGACTGTCCGTATTGTCCGTGCCCGCGACATACGGCGAGTCGTTCGGGCTTTACTTGCTCGAGGCCATGGCGAGCGGCGTGCCCGTCGTGCAGCCACGCCACGGCGCGTTCGAGGAAGTTTTGTCTGAGACCGGTGGCGGAATCCTTTGTGAGCCCGACGACGCGGACAGTCTCGCGACTGCGATCGAGTCCATGCTGGCCGACGAATCGCGAGCGCAGAGTATTGCCGATACGGGACGTGACGCAGTGCGCGAACGCTTCACACAAGACGCTATGGCGCGAGGTTTTCTCGCGGCATGTGAGCGGGCACTGTTCGCCGCGGGTTCTTGAGTCGGCTATTGCCGGGTGCGTCAGCACTCGCTCTGTGCATGTGCGTTCATGAGCGCGCTGCTATGCTCGCGCGCCTATGCCCGATACACCTCAAGGTGCAAACCTCTGGATCTGGTTCGCGTTCGCGACTGTCGCCTGCTGGGGACTCTATGGAGTCCTCCTGCATGCCGGCCAGACGAACATGGCCGATCCCGTCAATGGCCGATACAAGGCGTTTCTCTGGGTCGGCATCGCGTACTTCTTGATCGCCGTCCTCGCGCCGCTCGCGATCCTCGTCGTCAACGGCAGCGACTGGAACATGCCCGGGAAAGGCATCCTGTTGTCGCTCATCGCAGGGTCGGCGGGAGCGGTCGGCGCGTTTTGTGTGCTCCTTGCGTTCGGCGCCAAAGGACATCCTGCGGTCGTCATGTCGATCATCTTCGCTGGTGCGCCGATCGTGAACGCCGTCGTCACGTTGGCGCTTCATCCACCCAAGGGTGGGTACGGTTCGATCCAATGGCAGTTTTGGCTCGGGATCCTGATGGCTGCGGTCGGGGGCATGATGGTGACGCTCTACAAGCCAGGAGGGCCACCGCGGAAAGCGCCCGCCGCACAGGTCGGTACGCCACCCACGGGCGAGAACGGCAAGTGACATGCAGAGTGTGCTCGCCAGACTCTCGGGTGTGACCAAACGCTTCGCGGCTCTCGGGCCCGGAGTCGACGACACCGAGGTGCTGCGCGGTGTGGATCTGTCCGTGGCTGCAGGGACGTCGACCGCGATCGTCGGCCCGTCCGGATCGGGAAAGAGCACGCTTCTCCACATCCTCGGTGGGTTGCTCGAGCCGACATCCGGCAGTGTCGTCGTCGATGGAGTCGACCTCGCGCAACAGTCAGCGGACGAACGCGCGGCATTTCGCAATCGGCGCGTGGGGTTCGTCTTTCAGGCTCATCACCTGCTGCCGCAGTGCTCGGCGCTCGAGAACGTCTTGATCCCGACGCTCGTCGACAAGAGTCGCGCGGAGCGCGAGGCAGCGATTCCGAGAGCGAAGTCGTTGCTCGAACGTGTGGGGTTGGCATCGCGTGCGGACCACCGCCCGAGTGAGCTTTCCGGTGGTGAGTGCCAGCGTGTCGCCGTCGTCCGTGCCCTCATCCGCGAGCCAGCACTCCTGCTCGCCGACGAGCCGACGGGATCGCTCGACGCGGAGGCGTCGAAAGCCGTTGGCGAACTGCTCGTCGAAATGGCGAAGGCGCGCGGCGCGTGCCTCGTCACCGTGACGCATTCGATGCAGCTCGCGAATCGCATGGACCGGATCGTCGAGTTGAACGACGGGAGGCTCGTTCCGTCCGAATCCGCTGCCGGGATCGATGCCGATCGATGACGTTCACGGGCCTCGTACTCCGCAATCTCCGCTACTTCTGGCGTAGCCATGTCGGTGTGATCCTCGGGGTCGCCGTCGCGACGGCTGTCATCGTGGGCGCTCTCGCGGTCGGGGATTCGGTGAGAGCGTCGCTCTCAGACATCGCACATCGACGGATCGGCGCGATCGACGTCGCGGTGCTCTCCGGGGATCGCTTCTTTCGTGACGATCTCGGGCGCCGTCTCGAACGCTCGATGCTCCCGACCGAAACGTCACGGACGGTCGCGACGACTCTCGACGTGCGGGGCTTTTGCAAGACGACGTCCGGCGAAGCGCGCAGCGCGATCGCCAATGTCCATGGCATCGAGGCGAGTTTCTATCGACTCGCGCCCTCAGTTCGTTCTCGGGCGCCGGGGCAACGCCGTGCCGCACCGTCGAGTGGCAAGTGCCACGTGGACGTGCATCTAGCGAAGCGACTCGGCATCGATGTCGGATCGACGATCCTCGTCCGCGTCGAGCGTCCGAGTGCGATGCCACGCGACATGGTCATGGCGACGATCGACGACGTCTCGCTCGCGCTTCGCATCGAAGTCGAGGCGCTACTCAGTGACGACGAGTTCGGTCGCTTCGGCCTCGTCGCGAGTCAGGTGCCGCAGTCCAATGTCTTCGTCGCGCTCGACTGGTTGCAGCACGAGCTCGACATGCTGGGTCGAACCAACGCTATCTACATCGGCGACGAAGGGCTCGCTTCCAGCGAAGTCGAGCGACAGGCACAGGATGCATTCGAGGCAGCCTTCGATCTCGAAGACGCGGGGATCCACGTCGAGCAACTCACTGGGGATCAAGCTGGGTTGGCGGAGCTTCGCGGTCGTCGCGTGTTCCTCGACACTGCGATCATGGATGTCGCTCGCGAGGTGCGGTCTCCGTCGATCGGCATCCTCACGTACTTCGTCAACGAGATCTCGACTCCGATCGCGAGCGAGTCTGGTGCTGGTCGTTCGACCCCGTATTCGCTCGTCGCGGCGATTGGGGCGCTCGGTGCCGCGCCTCTATCCGACACGAGGCTCGAGCAACTCGTCGCGCTGGCGGGTACCGGACCGGATGCTTTCGTCATCAACGATTGGCTAGCCCATGATCTCGGGATCCAAAAGGGCGCGGATGTCGAACTCGCCTACTACGTGATGGGCAACGAGCTCGAACTCCGCACGGCGCGAACGCGTGTTCGTGTGAGTGATGTCGTCGCGTTGTCGGGCATGGCCGCCGACAGAACGTTGATGCCCGACTTCCCCGGGTTGACCGACAAGGGCAATTGCCGAGATTGGGAACCGGGCATCCCGATCGACCTCGACCGGATTCGAGACAAAGACGAAACGTACTGGGACGATCATCGAGGCACGCCGAAGGCGTTTCTTCCGCTCGATCGTGGCCGCGCGCTGTGGGGTAATCGATTCGGCTCGTTGACCGCGATTCGCGCGACGAGTCCCGACATGGTCGAGCTCGTTTCCGCGTTGCGAACGCGACTCGGTCCGCGGGATTTCGGAGTGACCGTTCGAGACGTGAGAACGCCCGCGTTGGCATCGAGCACGTCGGCAACCGATTTCGGAGGTCTCTTCGCGGGTCTCAGCTTCTTCCTGATCGTGGCGGCATTGCTGCTCACGGCACTCCTGTTCGTGTTCGGCATCGAACAGCGAAAGAGCGAGATCGGCACGTTGCTGGCGATCGGGTACCGCGTCCGCGACGCGCGACTGGTTCTCCGGCTCGAAGCGCTCGTGCTCGCCGGACTCGGCAGTGTCCTCGGTGCTGGCCTCGGCATCCTGTATTCGCGACTTGTTCTGAGTGCTCTCACGACGATTTGGAGTGATGCTGTCGCTTCGGCGTCGATTCGATTCGGCGTGTCGCCGTTGTCGGTCGTGATCGGTTGTTTGGCGTCGATCTTCGTGTCGCTGTGCGCCATCGCGTTCGTAACGCGTTGTGTGTTCGCCGACAGTCCGACCGAGTTGCTGTCGAGCAGGGCAGGAGCCGCGGACGATCGGCGTTCGCTAGCGAGGGTCGGGCGCAGCGCCGATCGATCGAACCTCTACGGCATCGTCGCGGCGTTGGCGGGCCTGATCATCGTTGTGATCGCGGGTTCGTTGGAACTCGCTGCTGTTGCGCGTGCAGGCGCGTTCTTCGGTGGCGGTACATGTTTCTTGATGGCTGGCGTGTTCCTGATTCGAGCGTGGCTCGGGAAGACGGGTCGATCGACGCGGCTCGCGAGCAACACGATTGCGTTGGCCTTGCGCAACGCGGGGCGCCGTCGCGGCCGCAGCCTGGCCGCCGTTTGCTTGATCGCGGCGGGTACGTTTCTCGTGGCCGCCATTCAATCGCAACGACTCGAAGCTCCCGGCGACGTGCGAGACCGCGATTCGGGCACGGGCGGTTTCGTCTATTTGGGCGAGTCGACGCTGCCGGTGCTGCGCGACCTCGGATCAGCGGCCGGTCTCGCAGCGTTCGGTCTGACCAACGATTCTGCCGAGGGGCGCGCGATCGAGCGCACCGAGATCGTGCCACTGCGCATTCGCGAGGGGGACGATGCGAGTTGTCTCAACCTCGGGGAGACGCGGGCGCCGCAGTTGTTCGCTTTGCGGCCGGAGTTGCTCGCGAAGCGTCGTGCATTTCGCTTTGCCTCCGTACTCGAGCCGGAAGAGCTCGAGCCGCAGAACGAAACTGCGGGCAGCGCGTGGTCGCTTCTCGACGCGGACTACGGGCCCGGAGTCGTGCCTGCGATCGGCGACGCCGCGAGCGTGACGTGGACGATGAAGAAGCGCCTCGGCGCCGGATACGAATACGTCGACGAGTTCGGAAAACGGTTCGAAGTGCGGATCGTCGGGACGCTCGATGGCTCGATCTTGCAGGGAGCCTTGATCGTGTCCGAAGCGCGCTTCTTGCGGCGCTACCCATCGGCGAGTGGCTACCGCATGTTCCTCGTCGATGTTCCGGAGGCTAGCGACGATGGTGTCGTACGCCGCGCACTGACGAACGGGCTCGAAGACGTCGGACTCCAGCTCACGAGTACGAGAGACCGTCTCGCCGCCCTCGACTCCGTCCAGAACACGTATCTGGTGATTTTCCAGATTCTCGGTGGTCTCGGCTTGTTGCTCGGAAGCGCCGGACTCGGCCTCGTGGTCCTGAGGAACGTCCTCGAGAGGCGGGCCGAACTCGGCCTGCTCGCTGCCGTCGGCTACGCGCCTCGTGACCTGCGCCGACTCGTCGTCCGTGAGCACGCGGCGCTGCTCGGAGCCGGGCTCGTCTGTGGTGGCGTCGCGGCGGTCATCGCGTTGGTGCCGAGCTTCGGGAGCCGCGGGGGGATCCAGGCTCTCGTTCCTGTCGTTGCGGTACTCACGGTTCTCGGTGTGTCCGGACTCCTCTGGGTGGTTCTCGCGACGCGGGTCGCGATGCGGGAAGCGCCGCTCGCTGCGCTACGCGACGAGTAACCGCGCTGTGTCAGGGAATGAGCCACGCCTCCGCTCGATCCGAGATAGAACAGTGAGGTATGCGTAGGGGCGCCATCATGAAGACTCTCTCGACATCGCCGTTCTGGAGCGTGGCTTCGCCGCGCCGTCTGCTCGCCGTCAGCGTCCTGCTTCCGGCCGTGGCACTTCCGAGTCTCGCGGGGGCGGCTCGCTCGCAAGTCGCACTCGATGATGTGACCAACCAGGTCATGAGCCGAGTGTCGACGACATCACGCGACCTCGCGGCGTTGTTTCCCCGAGACAGTTTTCTCGTAGTCGAGACGGGCGGGTTGGAACGAGCGAAACACGCCGTCCGTGATACCCGTCTTCATCGAGTCCTTGCCGAGGCCGCGAAGAACTGCGACATCGATCTCGGGGCGATCCTGAGTGAGCGCCTCCGGGAGGAACTCGGTGGCGACTCTGCCGAACTCGCGGGCGTGTTGAACGCCGTCGGCCTCGAGGTCGGCGACATCCGGACCTTGTTGGAGCGACCGATGGCGATCGGGGTCGGGCGACCGAGTTTGCGTTCGCTCATGACGCCTTCGATCGTGTTCGCCGTGGATGTGCGCGGTCACGAAGATCGGGTGCGCGACATCCTCGAGCGCATGGAATCGAAGCTGCCGCACGTGCTCGATCACATGGCGGGAGTCCAAGCGACTTGGTCCAGCCCACGCGTCGGAGATCTTCGACTGCGGTGTCTCGATATCGATACGGTGGGCTTCCGAATCAGCTACACGATGCATGACGGTGTGCTGTTGATCGGCACGGGGCAGGGTTATCTCGAAAGCGTCGCCCACACGATGGATTCGCAGCAAGGCTCGTTGCGTGAGCAGGCAGCGCTGCAGCTCGAGCGCGCGCACGGGCAGAAAGAAGACGCCGGCCCGGTGATGATGCGTTGCGTCGTCAATGCCGAACCTCTCGCGCGCGCGCTCGCGCCGCTCGCTCCTTACGACACGCAAGAGCTGCTGGATGCCATTGGCCTGCAGCGGATTCACGGTGCCGCCTGGACGAGTCGGCTCGCGCAGGAGAGATCCGCTGACGTGCTCAGCATCGCGTTCGACGGCGCGGATTCCGGTTTGCTCAAGTCGGTCTTCTCGAAGAAGACGACCGCACTCGGCGCGCCGTTCTGTTCGCCTTCGACGTTCGCATACTTCGACGTCTCGGTGAACCGAGATGCAGCGTGGCAGTCGTGTCTCGCCATTGCCGACGCGCTTCCGCCCGGCGTCATCTCCGAGATCTCGTCCGGGTCGCGGGGAGGCGTTGACCAGCTGCTGAAGCGCGCCGACAAGAGGCTCTCACGGCTCGGCTTGTCGATTGCCGATCTCACCGATCTGCTGTCCTCGGTCGGCGACGAGATCTCGTTCTCGGTCGATCTGCACAGGCAGTTGCCCGAGGTGCTGGTCTTTGCGCGCCTTCGCGGTGACGCGAGCCTCGCCAAGCGCCATCTGGTTTCCAAGCTCGAGAGTCTGTGCACCGGTGAGCAACTCCCCAAGCTGCGGTACAGCAAGACGCGGGACTACTGGTTCGTCTCGGTACGCACGAGTGCGATGTCCCTCACGCCGTCGATCGCGTTCCGCGATGACGTCGTGATTCTGTCGCCATACAAGAACGTCTTGAGCGAGGCGCTAGTGCGTTTCGACGAGTCGCAGCCGTCGCTCGCCAGCGACGCGAGGTTCGAGCCAGTCGGCAAACGGAGTGACGCGACCGTCCGGAGCTACATCGCGTACGGAGAAGCGCTGCACGCGTACTGGCCGATCGTCCGGGGAGCCTTGTCGCAAGGCGTCCAGGAAGCAGGCGGCAACGATCAGGGGTTGCCATCCGAGGACGAGCTCGCTGACGCGCTCGGTGTGTATTGGGGCGTCCTGGTTTCGGATGCTGCCGGTTACACGTCGATCGGTGAGGATCCGTTGGGGTTCGCGACGCTGTTCGGTTACGCATCGCTCGTGATCGACGTGGCGCTCGATCACATCGGCGGCCGCGCGAATTGACGCCGAACTACGCCTGAGAAAGGCGCGCGACGCGGACGACGGTGTTCGTGCCGTAGCGCCATTTCTTGGCATCGAGGACGAGCGTATCGCCATCGCGCTCGATCGTGGCGGCCGATCCGTCATCGAGCCAGATTGCGCGATCGAACTCCGCGGGGACACCTTCGAATCGGCGCTTCCCCGCTCCGCGACTATGGACGCCATGCATCGTGCTCGCCGTCGTCGTGATGTCGAACACGTAGAGATCGATGGTCTCTCCGTGGCGCAGAGCGAAGTCGCGTTCGGTGCCTCGCATCCGCTCTGGCCGCCCTTCGTACAGAGTCGCTCTGTCGCCGCCATGAAGGCGGATCCAATCGCCGACGCGCGCGAGTGCAGCTCGCTCGTAGTCCGGCACGCGACCTTCTGCAGTCGGACCGACGTTCATCAAGAGGTTGGCACCTGCACGTCGACAGAGCAGAAGCTCCTCGATGACGTGTGCGGGGGAAAGAAGATTGAAGTCGTTCGTCGCGATCCCCCAATGCTGGTTGAAGGTAAGACACATCTCGCCTGTCACGTATTTCTTCATCCCGCTTCGGTCGAGCGGTGAGGGGCGCCCGCGTTCGAAGGTCACGGCATCGATTTCATCGTGCGTGAGTTTGCCGCCCTGCTCGAGACCGGTGTTGTTGATGATCAGAGCTTCGGGTTGGTGCTCGCGGATGACTGCGTAGAGCTTGTCCGTTTCCCAATCCGCATCCTTCTTGCTCCAGTTGCCGTCGAACCAAAACCCACCGATAGGGCCGTACCGTGTGCACAATCGTCGGATCGAGGCTCGCAGGTATTCCTGATAGCCCTTCCAGTCGTGCTCGAATCTCGGATCCGTCCAATCGAGCGTCGTGCAATACAGCATCGGTACGATGCCTTCGTCGCGACAGCCCTCACAGAAGTCCGCAATGAGGTCCCGTCCGGCCGGCGTCTTCGTGACGTCGTACGGTGACAAACCCGCAGTGTCGTAGAGGCTGAAGCCATCGTGGTGACGGCTCGTGAGCGTGATGTAACGCATACCCGCGTGCTTGGCGACTCGCGCGAGTTCACGGCCCGAGAAGTCCTTGGCCGTGAACGTGTTCATGAGCTCCATGTAGCGAGAGGTGTCGATCCCGTGGAGTTTCTTGACCCACTCTCCCGCGCCGAGCTGAGAATAAAGACCCCAATGAACGAAGAGTCCGAACGCCATGTTCTCGAAACGCCTCACGCGGTCAGTCGGGCGGGGATCCTGTGTCAGGATCTCGAGCGAGCCGGGAAAGGGGCCCGGGAAGGAGCCGAACGGCGGGTTCAGGGCGAGCGGCCCGGCCGCGAGGCCGGATGCGAGGAAGCTGCGGCGCGAGATCGTCATGGTTTTCGCGAGGATACCGGCCAGCGCTTGGTCCACGGTGCCCTTGTCTCGGCTCGCAGGTGGCCCCAAGAGCCCCAATGGCCATCTTGCGCGGATTCCGGTTGCCTCTCGTCCTAGTCACACTCTCGATGTCTTCAGCGGCAACGCTCGTGGCCCAAGAGGCCACGCAAGCGGTGCCGACGTGGAACCAGTGGCGTGGTCCCCTGCGCACCGGACATGCGGTCGGCCGTACATGGCCCAAGGACTTGTCGGGCCTGACGAAACTCTGGCGCGTTCCGCTCGGGCGTTCGTATTCGGGTCCGGTCATGGACGCGGTTCGCGTCTTCACGACGGAGTCCCGTGACGACAAGACGGAGCGTGTTCTCGCCTTCGATAGGGCGACAGGGAAGGAGATCTGGAGCACGGGATGGGACGGGGCGATGCGCGTGCCGTTCTTCGCTGCTCGGAACGGCTCGTGGATTCGGTCGACACCGGCATTGGACGATTCGTCGATCTATGTCGCGGGTATGGCCGACTCGCTGACACGCATCGACAAGATCTCGGGTGACGTGGTGTGGCGTGTCGATTTGAAGAAGGACTGGAAACACCCGATGCAGGCCTTCGGATTCGTCTGTTCTCCACTGATCGACGACGCGTCTGTATTCGTGCAAACGGGTGCGGGTCTCGTTCGGATCGACAAAGAGAAAGGGACGCGAGTCTGGACGAGCCTGGATGAGGATGGCGGCATGATGGGTGGCGCGTTCTCGTCGCCGGTGTTCGCGACATTGCACGGCACTCCGCAGTTACTCGTTCAGACGCGGTCCGAGCTTTGTGGAGTCGATCCGATCGACGGCACGAAACAATGGGGGGTGCCTGTCAAGACGTTTCGAGGCATGAATATCTTGACGCCGCTCGCGTTCGGTGACGCTGTGTTCACTTCTGCCTACGGTGGGCGCGCGCACCTCTTCGACATCAAGCAAGAACGCGACACGCCGCAAGGCGACACCGCGGTCGATACCGAGACGAGCGCGACGCATTGTGTCGTCGAGGAGCGATGGAACGGACGTGCTCAGGGCTACATGACGAGTCCCGTGCAGATCGATGGTTACGCCTACCTCTATCTGCGTAGCAAACGGTTCTCGTGCATCGAACTTACGACTGGCAAGACCATGTGGACGTCCGAGCCGATCGGCGATGAGTACGCGTCTCTCGTCGCTTGTGGGAAGGACATCCTGGCGCTCATGAACACCGGGCAACTCTTGTTGATCGCGGCCAGCCCTGAGCGATACGACGTCAAGGATCAGATGCAGGTCGCGGAAGCCGAGACCTGGGGCCACCTCGCGGTCGATGGGGATCTACTCGTCATCCGAGAGCTCGAGGCGCTGTCGTGCTTCACGTGGAAGTAACTCGACGAATCTAGACAATGCCTCAAGAAACTCATTCGATCGAGATACGTCACCTTTCTGTTCTTCAGAGTCCGGGAAGTCGTACACAGCGTCGAATCGTCTCGTGACAGCCGGGGCTTCCGCAATCGAACGGCGTGATTAGCATGCCGCGCTCGGTGCGAGCTGGATCCGAAGTGGAACCCATGCTGGCTGCGCCGAACTCTGGTCTTCCGAACGACTGTGGAGATTCCATGGCTCATCGATTCTTGCGCGGCATTCCTGCATGCATCGCGTTCTTGGGTGCATTTGCCGCCAGCGCTGCGGCACAAACACCTGTCCTGGTAAAGGACATCAACCTCGTCGGTTCCACTGCATCTTCATCGCCCAGCCTTGCACTCGGCACGACGGGTCCGGGAAACACTTGGTATGACGAATTCGTGACTGTCGGAGGTTGGACCTACTTCACGGCCTTCGACAACGTGGTCGGACGAGAGCTCTACCGGACGCAAGGTACCGCGTCGAGCCTTCAGCTCGTGAAAGACGTGTACTCCGGATCGAGTTCATCGAGTCCGGCGTTCTTGACGCCTGTAGGAACCAAGCTCTTCTTCCGCGCGAGCACAGCGACCGAAGGAAGCGAATTATGGGTGACCGATGGAACGGACAGCGGAACGATGCTCGTCAAAGACATCAATCCCGGAACGACGTCATCGACACCGAACTATCTGTGTGCGGTCAACGGAAAGTGCGTGTTCCAAGCCAATGATGGCACGAACGGTTCCGAACTGTGGGTGAGTGACGGCACTGCCGCTGGAACCGTCTTGTTGAAGGACTTCAACGGCACTTCTTCGAGCAGCACACCGCAGTACATGCTGTCGAACTCGGCCGAGACATTCGCAGTCTTCCAGGCCAACGACAGCTTCAACGGCGCCGAGCTGTGGATCACCGATGGGACGACGGTCGGAACCGTACTGCTGAAAGACATCAATGTCGGAGCATCGAGTTCGTCATGCGGTAACTTCCGACTGGTTGGCACGTCGATCTTCTTCATCGCCAACGACGGTCTCAGTGGGTCCGAGCTCTGGAAGACCGACGGTACGGCAGCTGGAACGGTCATGGTCGCCGACATCAATGTTGGTTCGTCGAGCGGCGTGACCAGCCTCTTCTACGGTGCGGTTGCGGCCGGGAAGCTCTTCTTCCAGGCGAACAACGGAACCAATGGCACGGAGTTGTGGACCTCGGACGGAACCGCCGCAGGCACGTCGATGGTTCTCGACATCAATTCGGGATCGAGTTCCTCGAGTCCGCTCTACATGGAAGCGAACACCGCGGGAACTGGTGTCTTCTTCCGCGCGACGACCGCCGCTGAGGGCGCGGAGCCGTGGTTCTCGGATGGCACCGCGGCTGGCACTGTTCTTCTCGGTGACCTCTACCCCACCTCGAGCAGCAGTAATCCCGTCTACTTCTGCGCCTACGGTGGCAAGTGCTACTTCAGGGCCGGCAACAGCGCGATCGGTACGACGGGCGAACTTTGGGTCAGTGACGGGACGCCAGCCGGGACTTCGTTGTTGCTGGACATCTGGCCGGGAACTTCGAACGGATCACCGCTCTACCTCACCGCAGTCAGCGGTGGCGTCATCTTCAGCGCCAACGACGGATCCGCAGCTGGCACGGAACTCTGGAAGACCGACGGGACCGTCGTTGGCACGGCCCTTCTCAACGATATCTATACGCTCGTTGGCTCGAGCAGCCCCAACTACTTCTGCGACATGGGCGGCAAGACGTACTTTGCAGCCAGTGATGGCGTCAACGGGACGGAACTCTGGGTTACGGACGGAACCAATGCCGGGACGATGATGGTTGCGGACATCTATCCCGGGTCATCGAGCAGTTCCCCGCTCTACCTCGAAGAACTGAACGGCAAGCTCTACTTCTATGCGAACGAGCCGACGTATGGCACCGAGCTCTGGGAGAGTGACGGCACTGCGGCAGGGACGAAGGTCTTCGTCGACATCGTTCCTGGCACCGCAAGCAGCACCCCTCGCTACCTGCGGAAGGTCGGCAATCGCATCATCTTCTACTGCAACGACAGCGCGAGCGGTTGGGAGCCTTGGGTGACGGACGGCACAGCGGCTGGCACCAAGATGATCAAGGACATCTACGTCGGTTCGAGTTCCTCGTCGCCGATCTATTTTGCCGAACTAGGTGATGGCCGCGTCGTGTTCCGTGCAAGCGACGGAGTCGCCGGCTCGGAGCTCTGGGTCACGAACTTCACGGATGCGGGTACCGTGCTCCTCAAGGACATCTACGTCGGTTCGAGTTCCTCGTCGCCGACCTACTGCACGTCTTGGAACGGCAAGGTCTACTTCTCGGCGACCGACGGTGTGAACGGCACCGAAGTCTGGGTGACCGATGGAACCGCTGCGGGAACACTGATGTTGAAGGACATCAATCCCGGATCAGCGAGCTCGAGCCCGTTCGGTTTCCACGGAAACAAGGATCGACTTTTCTTCAACGCCAACAACGGCACAACTGGAGGCGAGTTGTGGGTGACCGACGGCAGTGCTGCCGGCACGCACCTCGTGGTCGATCTCGACAACGCAACGACATCGAGCGGTCCCGGCTATTTCGCTTCGGTCGGGAGCCGCTACACGTACTTTTCGGCCGATAGTGGCATTGGCAATGGCGACGAAATCTGGCGCACGGATGGCACTGCCGCTGGAACGGTTCAACTGCCGGACATCAATCCAGGCCTTGGCAGTAGCAGCGGAACGGCGATCTCGAGTGGTTATCGACTCAAGATGCATCAGGCAGGGAACAGGATCTTCTTCCAAGCCAACGGTGGACCCGCGATCGGCAACGAACTGTACATGGTCGACTTCGGTGCAGCTCAACTCGCAACGACGTGGGATGCGGGTCCGGGTTGTTCCACTACTGCCCAACTCCCGACGCTTTGTGTGACCGACCCCGTGCCGGGACTGCAGACGCACACCTACGACAACTTGTACGTGGGTGCAGTAGGCGTGCTCGTCGTCGGAGCGCCCGCGGCGATACCGGTCGTCACGAGTACCGGATGCAAGCTGTACACGGACTTCAACGTGCCGTTCTTCTTGGCATACGCATGGGTCACGACGTCGCCGTCGCACACCGGCGCGATGCAGATCCCGAACGAAGTGTCCTTGATCGGCGTGACCGTGGCGTTGCAGGGCTGGATCTTGCCGACGCCTTCCGCGAACGGAGTCGATCACACGAACGGCATCATCGAGCAACTCGGTAACTGACCGACTCGCGGCAGTCCGGCAGTCGTGAGAAGCCCGACGCGCCATGCGAGCGCGCCGGCGAGTTCGTCGAAGAGTCAGTAGAATCTTCGGGTGTCCTACCGGATAGAGGTCGCCATGAACTCCGCATCGCTCGCTCGTCAGATTCTGTCTTCGCTCGTCGGGCTCCCGTGCATCGTCGCGGGTGCTCGCGGGCAAGACGCTTCCGCGCCAAGGCCGGATGCGCAAGCAGCGCGCGAGCAAGCGTTCGCCGAGAAGATGAGCGGCTGCAAGATGGTCGGCTACTTCACGGTGAGCGACCCGCCGCGCAAGAACGCCGCGGCGAGAGAAGAGTCGTACACGATCGCGAAGGCCGAGAAGCTACGCGATGACAAGTGGCGCTTCACCGCGAAGATCGCGTACAACGGACGCGAAGTGACCTTGCCGATCGTGGTGTCCGTGTTGTGGGCGGGCGACACGCCAGTGATTCAGGTGACGAAGATCCCGGTTCCGACGATGGGGGTCTACACGGCGCGTGTGCTCGTCTACGACACGCACTATGCCGGCTTCTGGAGTGGGGGCGATCACGGCGGGCACATGTATGGACGCATCGTTCGTGCGGACGAGGACGAGCGTAGCGCGGTCGAGAAGAACGCTGCGAAGCAACCGGAGACCAAGGAGCCCGAGTCCGAAGAACCGAAAGGCACAGGAACGAAGTCCAAGGACGGCGGAGCGGCGGACGACGGAAAAGGCAAGGACAAGGACAACGAAGCGCTCGTTGCGAAGTCCTCGATCGACATTGGGATCAAACGTAGTAGCGACTGGCCCCAGTTTCGCGGTGTCGCGGCGCGCGGCATCGCCGATGCCTACGTGTATCCGTCGTCTTGGAACGTCGAAACGGGCGACAACGTGCTCTACCGAGTGCCGATTCCCGGGCTCGCGCACAGTTCACCCGTGATTTGGGGAGACCGCATCTTCGTGACGACCGCGGTGCCCAAAGACGGAAGTGAAGCCACGTTGACGGTCGGCTTGTACGGCAGCATCGCTCCCGTCGAAGGTGAGGGCGCACAGGATTTTCGAGTGCTCTGCCTCGACAGGAAGACGGGCGAGATTCTGTGGTCACGCAGTTGCTTCGAGGGCGTTCCGGATGTCAAGCGGCACCCCAAGGGTTCGTTCGCCGCGTCGACACCGGCGGTCGACGGGAAGCACGTCGTGGCACATTTCGGAAGCGAAGGCTTGTACTGCTTCGACGTCGATGGTCAGCCGCTTTGGAACAAGTCGCTCGGCCATCTCGATGCCGGCTATTACATGCTCGACAAAGCGCAATGGGGGTATGCATCGTCGCCCGTGCTCCACGATGGCAAGGTCATCGTGCAATGCGATGTGCAAGGGCAGAGCTTCTTGAGCGTACTCGATGCCGATACCGGCACGGAAGTTTGGCGGAAGCTGCGCGATGAGGTTCCGACGTGGGGGAGTCCGACGATCGACATGCAGCGGGGCAAGGCCCAGATCATCGTCAACGGATACAAGCACATCGGCGGCTACGACTTCGCAACCGGTGAGGAGCTTTGGCGTGTACGGGGTGGTGGTGATATTCCCGTGCCGACACCGATCGTCCACAAAGGTCTCGTGTACATCACGAATGCCCACGGGCGTCAGGCTCCGATCCTGGCGATCGATGCGCGCGCCTCCGGTGAGTTCTCGATGGAGGCGAGCGAGAGCGAGCATGTCGTTTGGAGCCAGATGCGGAGGGGCAATTACATGCAGACGCCGATCGCCCATGCGGCGGAGCTGTACTGCTGCAACGACGCCGGTGTGCTCCAGTGCATCGACAACAAGACCGGCGAACTCGTGTACCGCGAACGCATCGGGGGCGGGCGCATGGGGTTCACGAGTTCGGGGATTCTCGCCGACGGGAAGTTGTACTTCTCCAGTGAGGACGGCGAAGTGCACGTGATCCGCGCCGGCCGTGAGTTCGAAGAACTCGCGGTCAACGAACTCGGCGAAACTCTGATGTCGACACCTGCCGCTTCGAGAGGCGTGCTCTACTTTCGAGCGCGCAAGCATCTCTTCGCCATCGGGTCGCGCGGCTGAGCGGGTCCCCGCATCCTCGGCGAAAGTCGCGGTGGCCGGAACCATTCAGGATTCCGACAGTATCCTGACCGAGCATGAGGTACACGAGGACCAGGATCGTTTTGCTCGCCGCCGGACTGACGGTCCCTGCGTGCACCAGCGCCATGACGGATCCGTCTGGAGCCGTCGCTTCGGAGAAGCAAACAGTAACGATGACATCGACGACACGAAGCGCGAACGCCTCGACCGAGAGCAACCTTCCACTGATCGATCGGGACGCGACGTCGAACGTGCGTACGGCGACGTTCGCCCTTGGTTGATTCTGGGGTCCGGATTCCCAGTTCGGGAGTCTCGACGGTGTGATTCGAACCCGTGTCGGCTACTGCGGAGGCACGACGCAGAAGCCGACGTATCGGTCGATCGGCGACCACGCCGAAACGATTCAGATCGATTTCGACCCAGCCAAGATCTCGTACGAGAAGTTGCTCGAAGTCTTCTGGACGACGCACAACTCCTGCGCGACCCCGTGGAGCCGTCAATACATGTCGGCGATCTTCTACGAAGACGACGCACAGCTCGATGCGATCGAACGCACGTGTCGGATCTTCGTGAAGGATCCTTCACGAGTCCGTACCGAGATCGTGCCACTACAGAAGTTCTGGATCGCCGAGGACTATCATCAGAAGTATCGCCTCCGACAGGATGCGCGCATGTTCGAAGAGCTACGCGCCAAGTTCGGATCGGAACGCGCATTCATCGATTCGACCGCCGTGGCTCGGATCAATGGCTACCTGAGTGGAGAAGGGTCGAAACTGCAACTCGAACGCGAAATCGATCGATTCGGCTTGTCGAGCGAGACGCGAGCGCGCCTCCGCCTCTACGTTCGCTGACGTGGAGTGACGTTCCACGCGCTGCTAACGAGTCAGTTGCCACAATCCGAAGGCGACGACCGCGTAGTTGGCACACGCAAAAACGAGGACGATGCTATTCCAGTGGCGAGGCGCGAGCTTTTCCTCGGAGCATGCGAAGACGCCCATGATTCCGAACATCAGTGCCGGAAGGTAGAGCCGTCCGATCGCGGGCAAACCGAAGCTCCACGTCGCGACCAGCACGATCCCTCCGGAGAGCAACGCGATGCGCCCGCGTCGGTTTTTCCAAGGACGTGTCCACAGGACACCGAGCGGTAACCACTGGAAGAGCATCAGCATCTCGATGCCGAATGCGCGCAGCTGTGCCGAGTCGAGCCGCCAAGTCGTCGCGAGATGTTGCATGTCCGCGGTGGACTGAAATGCGGAACCGTGGCTCCAAGCCATGAAAGTGAGGTAGATCGCGATCGGTGGTAGTACGAAGCACCAGAGCGAGCGCGCCACGATGCGCCTTTGCTCCGTGCGACTACCGTCCACGAACCAAGCCGCGAGTACGGGGATCGCGAGCGCCGGGAGGAACGAGGACTTGAGGAAGAGCCCCGTCGTCTGAATCGCTGCGAGGCGCACGACATGACTCCCGGTGCGTGCGTATCGAAGCGATGCGCCGAGAGACGCGAGCATCCAGAGTGCGACGAACGGATCGAAGTAGAGATGGCCCGCAGTACGACACACGAGAACGTGAGCCGCAAATGCGATGACCGCGAGACTCGAAACCGTGTCGTCGTCATCTTCATCGTCTTCCGTCGCGCGCGCTGAGCGTACGAATCGATGAATACCCAGACACAGGAGTGCGATCGCGAGTGCCGAGAGGACCTGGAACGCGACCGGGATGCTTCCGGTCAGTTTGCTCGTGACAGCGACCAACAGCGGGACGAGCCATGCACCGGCATGAAGCCGGTCCTCGGGTCGCCACTCCGAGTACGCCTGATTCATCGTGCCCTCGATCGTTCCTCGCAGCCACTCCACGCGGAAGCAGAACCAATCGATCGACGGATAGCCCTCGTAGAGGTGGGTGCCGTCAAGAGCCCAGTCCGGTGGGTGCGCGCGTTGGATCTGCACTTTGAGCACGCCGAGCGTGATCGACAGCAGCACCGCGAGCACCGCAGCGATGCGCCATCGACGGCTCTTGCTGTGCTCAATCATCGCGGAAGTTCGGCGTGGTCGTGCGACGTTTGCTGGCCATGGGACCGCCACGATACCGGGTCGAGTCCACCGTTCGCAGGGTTGTCGAGCCGCGGTAGGGAAAACGACCACTCGTGCTTGGAAGAGAAACTCCACACGATGGACCGCGCTTTCGTAGAGTCATGCGTCCCGATCGCGTAGGTGCTTCATGACCTTTCCCCCGATGTCTCGTTCCCCGGTCCGCAACTCGATTCTCGACAGAGCTTTCGCCCTGTCGGCATTCCTCCTGATCACGGGCGCCGTGTGTGCGTGCCCTCAAGACACAACAGCCGATCAAGAAACCGCTCAGCGCAATTGGCCGACTTGGCGCGGGCCGACGGAGAATGGTGAGGCGTTCGGCAATCCGCCACTGAAGTGGTCGGAGACCGAGAACGTGCGCTGGAAGGTCGCGATTCCAGGCCTCGGCATTTCGACGCCGATCGTGTGGAAGGATCGCCTGTACCTCACGACCGCAGTGTCCACCGATCGTGGCGCGACGACGTCGGACGCACCGGCCGAAGAACCCGAGCGTGGTGGTCGCGGTGGACGTGGTGGTCGACGCGGTCGACCGCAGCCGCCAGCGAAGGTGCACGAGTTCTTCGTCATCGCGATCGACCGGGGCGATGGATCCACTGTTTGGCAGACGAAAGTCCACGAAGTGAGCCCGCACGAGATGGGGCACGCCACGGGGAGTCTTGCGTCGAACTCACCGGTCACCGACGGAGAGCGGATCTACGCGCACTTCGGTTCTCGCGGCTTGTATTGCCTCGACATGCAGGGTGATGTCGTGTGGAAGAAGGACCTCGGACAGATGCGCACGCGCAATGGCTTCGGCGAAGGCAGTTCGCCGGCGCTGCACGGCAACACGCTCGTCGTCAATTGGGACCACGAAGGAGATTCGTTCGTCGTCGCGTTCGACAAGACGAATGGCGACGAGTTGTGGCGCAAGGCGCGCGAAGAAATCACGAGTTGGTCGACCCCCCGTATCCTCGAGGTCGGCGGTAAGGCACAAGCGATCATCTCCGCGACGACCGCGTCTCGCGGCTACGATCTCGCGACCGGAGACGTCGTCTGGGAGTGTTCGGGGATGACGACCAACTCGATTCCGTCCCCGTGCTACGCCGACGGCATCGTCTACTTGATGAGCGGCTTTCGGGGCTTCGCGCTCCAGGCGATCCGCCTCGATGGCGCCAAGGGCGATCTCCAGGGCAGCGAGAATCTCGTCTGGGTATACGGGAGCAATACGTCCTACGTGCCATCAGCGCTTCTCTACAAGGGCAAGCTCTGGTTCGTGCGCAACAACACCGGGCGGCTCTCGTGTCTCGACGCCAAGACCGGCAAGGAGTTCTACACGGGACAGAAGCTCGCGGGTGTCACGTCGATCTACTCTTCGCCTGTCGGGGCTGCGGACCGTGTGTATCTGACCTCGCGCGACGGCCACACGGTCGTGATCGGTGCCGGTGACTCCTACGAAGAACTCGCGGAGAGTCAAGTCGACGACGAGGTCGACGCGAGTCTCGTCATCGTCGATGACGAGATCTTCCTACGCGGACGAAAGTCACTGTACTGCATCAGCGAGAAGGGGCAGAGGGCGAAAGGCGACGGCGGAAAAACTGGCGACAAAAAGCTCCCCTGATCGAACGACGCCGACCGCATCGACGAGTTCGTGAGGCGCGATCGGGGAGTCAGCGCGACTCGATCCGGTAGAGATGCGTCCGCGAACGCAGCACGAGCGCGTTTCCGTACACTGCCGGGGATGCCATGAACCCGTCGCCGAGGTGATTGTCGGCGAGCCGCTCGAACGAGTCCTTGTCCGCGAACACCGTCGTGCGCCCCTCGCGGTCGAACACGTAGACGCGTCCGGCCGCGACCAGCAAGGATGAGGAGACTTCGCCATCGAGGCGTTGGAGCCAATGTCGTTTGCCAGTCGCTGCATCGAGACACGACGCGATGCCGGAATCGTTCGACATGTAGATTCGGCCGCTTGCAAGCACGATCGACGGCATCGTCGGTACGTTGCGCCGCTGCTCCCACGACATGTTCGAGTCCGTGACGTCGCCTTCTCCGTCGAGACTGATCGCGAGCAAGCGCGGATGGTTGAAGCCGGTTGTCAAGAAGAGCGTATGTCCGTCGGTCACGGGTCGCGACGACATCGAATAGCCGCGATAGCGAAAGCGCCACAGCTCTTTGCCTGTCGCCGGATCGTACTGATAGACCGCTTCGGCGCCGGCACTCACGAGGCGTTGTTTGCCCTCGTGTTCGATGACGATTGGCGTGCTGTATGCCTTTCGTTCGTCGGGGATCAACGTCCCGTAGTCGACCGAACGCATCGTTTTCCAACGTGTCTTGCCACTCATTTGGTCGAGAGCAACGACGTACTGCACGTCGCCGCCATCGACGTGGACGACGAGGAGATCGCCGATCGTGACCGGTGACGATCCAGGACCCACGATGTGGTCACAGTTGAGATCACGACGTTCCCAGAGCGTCTCGAACGATTCGCTGTCGATGCACGCAGTGCCATAGGTCCCGAAGTGCACGAAGACGCGGTTTCCGCACGCGACTGGCGAGGGCGAGGCGTAGCTGTTGAGCGCGTGCTTCGGGTCGGGCTTCGCGACGTCCCACAGCTTCTTGTCCAAGAGGATCTTGCCGGTCGTGACTTCGACAGCGATCACGAACTGCTCGCGACCATCGGGGCTCGCCGACGTCACCCAGACCCGATCGTTGGCGATGACCGGCGACGACCAGCCGCAGCCACGAATCTCGGTCTTCCAGACGACGTTCTTGTCGTCGCTCCAGACGCGCGGTAGGTCGCTCGTCTTTGCGGCATGTCCGTCACGCGTGGGACCACGGAAGTCCGGCCAGGATGGCACTGCTGCACGGGGCTCGGTGCCGTCGGTCGTCGGTGGTCGATCCTGAGCATGTGGAGTCACCACCACGAGTACGGCCAATGCGGCGGCCAGGATTCGCATCGTTCAGCTCTTCGCGATGCAGTAGAGGCGGCGATCCGAGCGGAGGAAGAGCCGATCGCCGTCGACCGCGGGCGACGCATTGAAGTGACTGTCGTCATCGAGTTCGTTGCGCGCGAGCAGGTCGAACTTGCCATCAGCCGAATAGACGAACGTGCCGCGCTTGCGACTCACGACGTAGAGGCGACCGCCAGCGAACACCGGCGACGAGTAGATCTTGCTGGTCCTGCCATCGAGGCGTTCGTCGAAGAGGATCGCACCGTCCTTCGCATCCAGGCACGCTCCCATACCGCTCATCGCGACGAGGTAGAGCTTGCCCTCGTGCAGCAGCGGCGACGGAATCGCGAGGTTCTTGCTCTTCCAAAACGTGCGGTCGTCACCTTCTTCGAGCTTCTTGGCAAACCGCAGAGCCAAGCTCTCGCCCGATCCGCCGAAGGTGTACACGATGTCGTCGTCCGCGACCGGGGTCGGCGAGATCCCTCCGCGCGTCTCGGTCTCGACGCTCCAGCAGACCGCTCCTGTCCTCGGGTCGAGTCCCCACACTTCGCCGCCGAGCATCACGACGACGACGGACGCGTCCCCTCTGCCCGCGAGCATTGGTGAGGTCGCACAACCCTCGAGGTTGGATGATTCGCGCTTCCAGGCGAGTTTGCCGGTCTTGCGATCGTATGCGCGGATCGAGTTGCTCTCTTCGGATGCATTCACGATCACGAGGTCGCCCGCGAGAAGCGGACTGCCCGCAGCACCCCAACGCAACGACAGCGTCTTGCCATCGCGCACGACTTGATTCGTCGGCGGTGCTGCATCGGGATTTGGCGTTCCCGTGTCGACGTGCCAGACCTCCTTGCCGTCGAGATCGAGCGCGAGCACACCGGCATGGCCGAGGTAGGCGTAGATGCGTTCGTCATCGCACGTCGGCGTCGGTGTCGCGAAGCCGTGTTCGGTGGTTTGCATCTGCGGCGGCTTCTTCGTGAGCGGCGCATCCAAGTCGTATTGCCAGGTCTTACTGCCGCTCGTGCGATCGAACGCGATCACGTGGAGTGCGAGATCTTCGAGTTTGCCGCCGTCGTCGAGGTGGCTTCCGTAGCCCGTGTAGCAGATCACGATGACCAACTTGCCGTGCACGATCGGGCTCGATGCACCTGGCCCCGGAAGGTCGACGCGCCACGCGACGTTCTCGTCGTTGCTCCATGCGATCGGCGGATTCGCATGTCGCGCGACACCGTCGCGCCTCGGCCCGCGGAAGCCGTTCCAGTCGTCACGGGGCAGCTCGGCGTTGGCTTGGTTCTGCGGGGCTTGGTTCTGCGGGGCTTGGTGCTGTGAGTTGCCGTCCGTGACGGGAAGCGTGGCCGAATCCCCTTGGATGGCGCGCAAGGGCACGGCATTCAGGGGCACGGTCAGGCCGACGACGGAGCTCAGCGCGAGCGCGACTTGGAATCCACGATGCATCGGAGCAGTGTCGAGTGATTCGCGAGCGTCTGCAACCTGCTCCGCGTCCCCAATTCTTCCCTGTCGCGTTACCCTTGGAACGGGTCACGCCCCTCGCGTGCCGCCCGGAGCTTGTCCGTCCACTCCGTGTCCTCGGGGTCGAGCTTGGATGCTTCGCCCCAATACCCGAGTGCGGATTCCTTGTGCCCGGAACGCCAGAGCGCATCAGCGATATCGCTCGAGCGCCTCGTCGTCGTTTTCCTTGCGGGCGGTTCCTTCGAGCAGTCGGGCTCCGCGCACGGCGTCCGCCGTGAGGATTGCGTCCGACCAGCCTCGTGTGCCACTGCGATAGGCGCGCTCGAGGGCATCGAAGGCTTCGGCATGACGACCCGCTTCGACGAGTTGCGATCCGTGGAACGCCCAGCGCTCGCGCGATCGCTGTGGACATCTCGGACGCAGCAACGCTGGAGACGCTGCCGTCACTGTTTGGTCCTTGTCGACGGCCGCGGTTGGCGCCGTCTCGCTTGCCATCGACGTGATTCCGAGCGTCGAGAGAACACCGGCAGCGAGACCGACGAAGAGGAGTCGTGCTGAGCGTTGCATTCAGCGCACACGCACTTCGAGTGCTTGGCTCATTTCGAATCCTCGAGCGACGACTTGGAAATACAGGGGGATCGCACGCAGTCGTGCGTCATTGGGCAGTGGCAGAGTCCATTTGGCGTCCTTCGTGCTGAGTGACAGGGTGCCGAGCACGTCGTCGCCCGCGACATGGACGTTGCACGAGGGCAGTTGCAAGAACGCGAGATTGAGCGGCAATGGAAGCGCGCCCCAACTCGTCTTGCTGAAACCCGCGAGGAGAAGCGTTGCGCGCATCGAAGCACGCGCCGCGTCGTGGGCATGCAGGTCGAGCGGCTTGCCGATCAACGCGTCGTCGCTGTCGACCACGAGCACGGGGCGACCGCTGAGGTTCTCGCTCGACGCACACGCGGTGCCGAACGAGGTGATTCCCCACCGCAACTCGAGCAACGGTCTCTCGGTGACGACTGCATCTTCGCGACTGCGGATGAGTGCGAGCCGTGAGGCGCCCGAGCGGATTTCCCATCCGGTCCTCAACATCAATCCGTGATTGGCGCCCGACCACCAGGTACGCGCGATACTCGTGACGTCGAAGACACGCCAGCCCTTGTAGAAGCTATCGCCAACACAACGGTAATCGACCGCGTTCGAATCGAACGCTGGCTGCGATTGCCAAGTGATTGCGCCTTCGCTCCACGTATTGGTCACGTTGTGTGCACTCGCAGCGAGACAACCCGCGCCGCTCGCACCCGATTGGTAGAGGCGCAGCACCGCGCTGTCCGGTGCACCGAGCGAAGCCAGCTTGGTGACGTCGAAGCCGAAGTAGGTTCGGATCCATGCCGCGTTGCCCTCCTTGGTGAGCTTGAGCGGCGAGATCGAGCCATAGTTGGACGTGGGGTTGGCTTCCTCGACGTGCGCGTCGCGATCCGGATTCAAGCGGACGAGTGTTTGTGTTCGCACGATGCTCTGCATCGCGAACAACACGCAACATCCGACAAGACCCACGAGAGTCTTCGCGCGTGTCAGGCGTTCTCGTGGTTCGTGATTCCGGCGAACGAGTTCGGTGATGGGCATCGGGATTCCTGGGTCGATGACGGCTGCCCTTGCGTGCACTGGCTCGCGCGGTATCGCGGGGGCGGACGCGGAAACGTGAGAATCGAGAGGATACCGGTGGATGCGTTGGCGTGGCATGATGCGCGCGAAACGAGATCGACGAGTGCGGACTGTTCCGCGCTGGATCGAAGTGCATTCTCGCCGAGTATTCCCGGGGGTCATGGTCAGGGCACACCGACATGAATCGACGACGCTATCGACGCAACATTACGTTCCCGAGGGTCCTGTGCACGGTGTGCGCCATCGTGCTCGCCGCGGCGGCATCTCGGGACGCGTTCTCCCAGGTCGCGACCGACAAGGCAGCACCGGTCTTCGAGAACGGCGAGGCGCAGGTCGTCGAGGCATTCCAGAATCCGAAGGATTGGATCCGCGAGGACCTCTGGGTCGAGACGGAGTTCGACTCGGATGGTGACGGGAAGCGCGATCGTGTGCACGTCGATGTGACGCGTCAGGGACAGACGGAGACCGAAGGGCTGAAGGTTCCGGTCATCTACGAGACCAGTCCCTACTACAACGGCGTCGCTGGCAACAATCCCGCGTTCTTCTGGAACCCCAAGCACGCGGTCGGCGCGAAGCCTCCGGTTCGCGAGCACCCGCCGGGGATCCGTGCACGGACGCCGCGTCCGATGATGTCGCAATCGCTCGTGCGCACTTGGGTTCCTCGGGGTTTTGCAGTCGTTCACTCCGCGTCTCCGGGTACCGGGCTTTCGCAAGGATGTCCGACGGTTGGCGGCGACAACGAATCTCTGGCTCCAAAGGCCGTGATCGACTGGCTGTGTGGGCGGGCGAAGGGTTTCTCCGAACCCAATGGCGGCGAGCCGGTCGTCGCGTCGTGGTGCACGGGCAAGGTCGGGATGACCGGCACGTCCTACAACGGCACCTTGCCGCTCGCAGCTGCGACGACCGGTGTCGAAGGGCTCGAGGCGATCATCCCGGACGCGCCCAATACTTCGTACTACCACTACTACCGTGCGAATGGTCTCGTGCGACATCCCGGTGGTTACATGGGGGAGGACATCGACGTTCTGTTCGACTTCATCCATTCGGGTGACGTCGATCGTCGTGAGTGGTGCAACTGCAACGTCCGCGATGCCGTGTTGGCCAAGAACTTGGATCGCGTTACGGGGGACTACAGCGACTTCTGGGCGGGGCGTGACTACGCGAACAAGCTCGATTCGGTTCGCGCGGCCGTTCTCATGTCGCACGGGCTCAATGACTGGAACGTGATGCCGAGCCATACGATTCGCATCTATGCGGCGTTGAAGGCGAAGGGACTGCCGACGCAGATCTATCTGCATCAAGGTGGGCACGGTGGACCGCCGCCGATGTCGATGATGAATCGTTGGTTCTCGCGTTATCTCTACGGTGTCGAGAACGGCGTCGAGAAGGATCCGCGCGCAATGATCGTACGAGTCGGGGAGCGCGCTCCGACTGCGTATCCCGACTATCCCAACCCCGATGCCCAGCCCGTCGTGCTCCACCCGACGGGCGGTGGCAGCGATCAAGGAGGCTTGGTTGCGAGTGCAGAAGAGGGGCAGGGCGTCGAGAGTCTCACCGACAACGTCGAGTTGACCGGTGCTCAGCTTGCGCAAGCTTCGTTGCCGCACCGGCTCCTCTATGCGACGGCCCCGTTGACGAAGGCCTTGCACCTCTCGGGTACGGTGGAAGTGCACTTGCGCGTCGCGTGTGACAAGAAGGCCGCAAACCTCTCGGTATGGCTCGTGCAACTGCCGTGGAAGAAGGGCGGTCGTGTGTTCGACAACGTCATCACGCGCGGATGGGCGGATCCTCAAAATCATGATTCATTGCGCAAGGGCGAGCCGCTCGTGCCCGGCAAGTTCTACGACGTGACGTTCGCACTCGAGCCTGACGATCAAATCGTTCCCGAAGGACGCAGCATCGGGCTCATGCTCTTCTCGAGTGACCGGGACTTCACCCTGTGGCCGCCACCGGGCACCGAGTTGAAGTTCGAACTCGACGCATGCACGTTGACGCTTCCAGTCGTCGGCGGTGTCGAGGCGTTCCGCGCGGCGACGAAGTGACGAAGACGCCGTCGGACGGAAAACGACGCGTCCACATCCGGCCGTGGCTGGTGTTCGGCGTGATCGCGGGTTGCGTCGGCGCCGGCTACTTGGGCGCGCATCACTGGCTGCTCGATCTCTGCGCGCACTTCCGCGTGCAGTACGCATACGCGACGGCGCTGCTCTTCGGTTGGTTCCTCGTGTTGCGTTCCTGGGTGGGTGTGCTGGCGACGCTGGCGTTGTTCGGAGCCATCCTGCCCGACTTGTTCTTGCTCGCGACGCGGACGGACCTCGGTGCCGATGTGCAATCGCGTCCGGCGCTGCGTGTTCTGTTCGCCAACGTGCATACGCAGAATCGCGAGTTCGAGCGATTGATCGCGCTCGTCCGCCAAGAGAAGCCCGAGATCGTTGTCCTCGAAGAAGTCGATGCCGTCTGGAGCGACGCTCTCGCGCCACTGCGCATCGACTACCCGCACGAGAAGCATGCACTGCGTCCCGACAACTTCGGGATCGCGGTGCTCAGCAAAATCGTGCTCACCAAAGCGGGCATTCGTTCCATCGGTGGTGCGTTGCCGTCGATCGAGGCGTGGTTCGTACATGGTGGCAACACATGGAAGTTGCTAGCGACGCACGCGGTGCCGCCGACGAACGCCGCAGCGAAGTCGTGGCGCGATACCCAACTACTGCTCACCGCGAACTACGTTCACGGCCTGGGCGGGCACTCGATCCTGATCGGCGACTTCAACACGACTCCGTGGTCGCCGGTGTTTCGCCAAATGCTCGCGGAAGCGGACCTGCGCGACAGCGCCCAGGGCTTCGGCGCCCAGCCAACGTGGCCAATGAAGCTACCCGGCATCCTGCGCATTCCCCTCGATCACTGCCTCTGCAGCCCAGACATCGCAGTGACGGACCGGCGCCTACTCGGCCCGATCGGTTCGGATCACATGCCGATCCTGTTCGAGCTTCGGTAACCTCGCGCGTCAACCGCGACAGAGCCATCCCACGCGCGCAGCGTGACCCTGGCACGAATCGCACTACTTTCGTGCGTGAACTGATCCTGACACGAGTCGCGCAGGCGGCCGATGGACGCGCGAACTTTCCGGTCCGAGCTGGGGAGCGCCTGTGTCGCGCTCGAGCTACTGGACGAGGCGCAGCGTCACTGCGTTGGAGCCGTGCGTGAACTGCAGGGTCGAAATGTCGATGAGGAGAGCTGCGTGTTCGAGTCGGATGCCAGCAAGGCTCGTGCTGAACCCGGGAGCAAGACCGAAGCTCATCGAAATCTTGCCATCCTGCGGGACAATGCCGACGCCGTTCTGCACGAACGTGTTCGGCGCGTTCAGGAGAGCCGTGGTGTAAGCGTCGACATTGAGTGGCAGTAGGACTGAACCGATCGACAGGCCAGGTGCGCGCCCGGACGCGCTGCCGAGCGCCAAGTAGAGTTGTCCGGCGAATTGCGTATCGACTTCGAGCTGCATCGGGACCGTGTTGGGTGTGACGATCGCAGCCTCGTTGAACCCGATCGTGAGTTCCGGTGCGACCTTCGTCTCGATCTCGACCAGGCCCCGGTTCCCATTGTGACCGGGGGCACCGACGACGAAGTCGGGCTTACCGTTGCCGTCGAAGTCGAAGGCCGGCCGCACCGCGAAGCCGTAGTTGCTGCCGGCGGCGCTTCCGAACCAGGATTGGAGAACGGACCCATCCACGCCCGAAAGGACGTCGACTCGGCCACATGCAGTCAGACCGCCATGGCTCGCACGGCTCGAACCGACGAGGACGTCGGGCGTGCCATCAGCGTTCCAGTCACCGATTCCTTCGACGGGTTCGCTGAACCAGTCGCCCACGGCGCCGCCAGTCCAGCGACGCAGGCTCTGACCTGTCTTCCCGGAAAGGATGCGAAGGAAGCCACTGCCGAGCGACGTCGGCGTGAACTGCGGGGCGCCGACGACGATGTCGAGAGTGCCGTCCTTGTCGATGTCGCCGACGATGCCGATCGAGTGACCGAAGTTGTCGGTCGTGATGTCTCCATGTGCGAACCACAGCCGCTGGAACGTCTTGCCGCTGAACGCCTCGACGCGTCCGGCGTTGCTGCCCATCGTGTCTTCGTCCGGGATGCCGACGAGGATGTCGGGGGTGCCGTCGCCATCCAAGTCGGCTCCAGCTTCCACCGCGTGTCCGAAGAAATCGTGCGCATTGGTGCCGACGAAGCGATGGATCAACGTGCCGGTCTTGCCGGACCAGAGGAGCGCGACGCCCTGGTTTTGCACGGCACCGCCGTGACCACCGGCAACGAAGTCATCGACTCCGTCGCCGTCGACGTCGTGCGCATTTGCGAGGCTCACGCCCATGTAGTCGCTCGAGCTACCGGCGACCGAGCGGATCTTGGCGAAGGTCTTGCCGGAGTAGACGTGCACCGCGCCGGAACGGTATCCGTTGAGATTCTCGTGCGGGGCTCCGATCGCAAAATCGTGGATGCCGTCCGCATCCACGTCGCCGAGGGCGCAGACGCTGAGACCGAATCGCGCTTGGTCCTGCACGCCTTCGACATCGAAAAGGCGGTGCCCATCGCGTCCCGCGATGACAACCGCACGTCCTACCCAAGTGCCGAGGTTTTGCGTGCCAGGCGATTCCGGCGCGCCGACGAGCACTTCGGCGAACCCGTCACCATCCAGGTCGCCGAGCCCTTCCACCGAGAAGCCGTAGCGGCTCGGTAGCTCGGGTGACGGGAAGACGCCGATTGGGCGAACCTGGCCTTGGGCTGTCGCGAGGCCCGCGGACAGCGAGACCAGGGCAGCGAGAACGAGACTGCGCCACGACGCATCGGTGGCGGCGAAATCGATGGAGGTAGATCGGTTCACAGAGGGACTCGAACGCAGGGCGTTGGCAGAAGTCAGCGAACGAAACTCAGGTGGAGGATTCTACACCTTGCGGTCAGCCCCCGCGCTGCGACGTTTTCCTGCTTGGACCCCGTCCTGCAGCGGAACTCGAGCTGTCGTCGCAAGCCCCCGTGCGACCGCCATTCCAAAGGCCGATCACGCTCGTGTGGCATTCTTGCACTGGCACGGAGGTTTCGGCGCATCGGACACGCGGGCATGCTGTCCGCATGAGGATCACGCGGGACGAAGCTTGGGATCACCTCTGCGCCTGGACGGAGACGGATGCGTTGCGCAAGCACGCACGCGCGGTCGAAGTCGTGATGCGTGCTGCGGCCGAGCGCTATGGCGCTGGGGTGGACGACATCGAAGCATGGGGTATCGCCGGCATGCTCCACGATGCGGACTACGAAAAGTGGCCCGAAGACCATCCGAATCGCATTGTTGCATGGCTTCGCGATCGTGGTGAAGAATCGATCGCCCACGCGATTTCCGCGCACTACACGAAGTGGAATGTTCCTTACGAAACGGCGCTCGACAAGGCGCTTCTCGCATGCGACGAACTCACCGGCTTCGTAGGGGCCTGCAGCCTGGTTCGCCCCGAGGGCATTCGCACCCTCACCGCGAAGAGCGTCAAGAAGAAGCTCAAGGACAAGTCCTTCGCTGCCAAGGTCGAGCGCAGCGAAGTCGTCACAGGCGCCGAACTGCTCGGCGTCGACATCGGCGATCACATCACCTTCGTCATTGAAGCGCTCCAACCCCACGCCGAAGAACTCGGCCTGGCCTGACGACTGACGACTGCGCGGACGAAATCGTGATAGCGTGATTCATGGGTCAGCTTCTCCTTGCACCTCGAGTGCGTTTGAATGCCGGTAGCATGCCTACCGGCCAGGCGAGGCTGGTCCTCTCATCTCATCTGGCACCTTTCGTGCGGGTCAGCAGAAGAGAGCGCGGGCGGAAGCGATGTCTGACGCGATTTGGTCCGCGAGCTGCGCTTCGTTCGAGAAGCGCCGTTCGCCGCGGATGCGCGCTACGAAGTCGACGGTCATCGGTTCTGCGTACAGGTCGAGGTCGGGCGATTGGTCGAGGACGTGGACTTCGAGACGCGGACCTTGGCCCGCAAACGTTGGCCTGGTGCCGAGATTGGCGACGGCGGGTGCGGACGTGAGTGCGCGCGATCGCACCGTGGCGCGGACTGCGTAGACGCCGTCGGCTGGCACGCAGAGAGGGGGAATGCGCACGTTCGCCGTCGCGAATCCGAGCTGTCGCCCGCGCGCATCGCCGTGTTCGACGATTCCCGTGAGGGAATATGCGTATCCGAGCATCTCGTTGGCCACCTCGAGTTCCCCCCGGGTCAAAGCTTCGCGGATGGCCGACGCACTCACCGCGTGCCCGCGATGCACGAAACGATCGATCCGCTCCGCCGCGACCCCGAGTTCTCGGAAGCGTTCCACCGTGCCCTCCCGCCGCCGACAAATCGCAGCGTCGTATCCGAACACGAGCGCAACGCACCCGAGACCTTCGACCAGAACCGATCGATGGAACTCGGCAGCCGTCATTTCCATGAGCGAGCGATCGAAGTCGAGCACGTAGGTTGCATCGACGCCTGCTGCCGCGAGACGCGCGAGCCTTTCTTCGATCGTCATCAGCGGCGCGGGAGCCATCCCGCTCACGAGCGCATCCGGATGTCCTCGAAACGTCAGGACGACGGCGCGCGCCGACTGGTTCGAAGCCACGGCCTGCAATCGGGTGAGCAACGCCATGTGTCCCCGATGCATCCCATCGAAGACACCGATCGTGACGACCGTCGCACCTTCGACCGTCCGCGTGTCCGCGCGCGGCAGTCCTTCAACGAGCAGCATGCTGGGAGCGCCAGCGATCCTCGAGTTCTTCGATTTGATTGCGCGTGCGAATCTTGTCCGCCGGTGAGAAGCGATCGATGAAGACGATCCCATTGAGGTGATCCATCTCGTGCTGAATCACGCGCGCGAGAAAATCCTCGGCGACGAACTCCGTCGGCTGCCCGTCGAGGTCGATCGCGTGCACGACGATCTTGAGCGCGCGCTGCACGTCCCCCCAAATCCCCGGGAAGCTCAAGCAGCCCTCTTGTCCCCACTCCTTGCCTTTGCGAGACACGATGCGGGGGTTGACGAGAACGAGTTCTTCTTCGGGCTTGTCCTTTTCACCCGTCGGATTGAGCACGAGAACCGCCTCACTGATACCGACCTGTGGCGCCGCGAGGCCGACACCCTGCGTCTCGTACATCAGGTCGAACATTTGACGCGCGCGTTCTTTCCAAGGCGACGTGTCGTCCACGGCTTTCGTGCCACGGCGCAGAACAGGATCAGGGTAGAGGACGATTTTCATGTCGGATTACCTGGCTCGAATGTAGCAGCGAATTGCAGATTGCGAGGTCTCCTTGTCCTGTCTACTGCTCGGGATTCTGCATGAACGACGTCAAGAACGTGTCGCGTCGCGACTCACGGACCGGAGGCGGCGTCGTCCGCGCTCAACGGTGTCCTAGCGCCCGCATCGCCTCGTCGACGAGGAAACGATAGTACTGGCGGATGTTCTCACGGTTCGGAGCGAGTTCGATGGTCATCGCAGGAGGATTCCCTTCGAGAAGAGTGCCATCCCCACGCAACGTCTCCCCGTCCGCCCAGTGAAACATGCCGAGTTCGTTTCCCGTGGTCGGCGAGATCAGGACTTCGGAGTCGATGGCAGCCGTGCCGCGTCCGTTGGTCGGTCGTCCGATCCCGGTCGCGAGATGTTGGTCGAGTACGATCGCCGCCACGCGATCGACGCTCGCATCCCCGCAGGGTCCGAACACGCACACGGCACGCCCCCGGAACCGCACTCGCGGCGCCGGGGACGTGACTCGCGCCGAGGCTTCGACCGGTCTGGCTCCGAGCGTCGGCGCAGCTTGCGTCACAAGTGGCAGAATGGGGGAGTTGAACAGGTGCGCCAAGAGAATCGAGCCATCGGCGCCACCGGCACATCGAGAGAAATCGATGATGAGATCGTGCGCGAGAAGGTCGTGAGTCGTGGCGTGCTCCATCAAGGTCGCGAGGTCCGGCTCGAGCGATGCAGTGAACGAGTGGCAAGCGATGACGAGGACCTTGGCGGTTCCGGCGTAGGTGAACACCTCGAACGACGGCGTCGCGAGCACACGTGAGAACCCGTCGTAGTAGGGATCATCGACGCGCTGCCACAGATCGATCGGGCCCTTCGACCAGCCGAAGACCACGTCGTACTCACGGCCGTTGCTGCGTCGCAGCCTCAAGCCTGGCTGCTGCGGTGCGAGTGCAAGCGGCCAATCCGAATGGCGCACGCGAAGTGCGGCCGCTAGCCGGACTCTCGTCGCGGCTTCCGTCGAGTCGACGACGAGCTCGCGCGCGCTTCGGATCCACTCGTCGATCTTCAGCCCATGGATCCCGACGACGACATCTCCGATCTCGGGGCGCGAACCCTCGAGAAAATGATCGGGATCGAATGGCAGATCTCGGACGAAGAAGCGTGGCGAGCCGTCCTCGTTGCTGTCCACGCCGAACTCGAGTGGCAGCGCATGCGGCGCATCGGTCGGCTCTCCGTCCGCGGACGCCGCATCCACGACCGACGCCGCACGGACGGGGTCCAGCCCTCCGCGGCCACGACGCGCATGGAAGGCGCGAATCGCGAGCCAGAGCTCTTCGTCAGAAGCCGCGGTTTCGAAGCGTGTTCGCAGCTGCTCGAAGTCCGTTCGCCGAGCCTGCGCTCCCGGGTCGCGTGCGATCGCTTTGGCGAGCAGGACGTCGAACATGCTGCTGCGAGCCGCCATTTCGGGGGTGCGCACCATGGCGGGGCGCGGGACCGCACATCCTCCTACGAGTAGGGAGGTGCAGAGCAACGAGCTGCAAAGCAGAGGAATGCGGCGGAACTGCCCGAACGGAAGTGGCAAGAGGAACGGCTGCGCCCGGAGCGGCGGGCTGCCGGGTTCGTCGTGCCCGCGGCCGGGTCGGCAGGTGGTGGGCATCGCACGGAGCTTAGCAGCGCGTCGACGAAGTCCGGTAGATGCGGTGTGCGTGATTTCGCCGTCCCGTTGCCTGCGAATCCTCGGTTCGCTAACCTTTTCGCCCCCCCGTGCCGCCCGCCCCCGAGCGGCGGTCCGACAATCGACAGGACGCACGAGCGCCACGTCGAGGCGATCGATGGATCTCAGCAAACAAATCCAAAAGGCCGACGAGGCAGTCAAGCGGCGAAACTGGGCGCTCGCCATCAGCCTCTACCAGAGCATCCTCGATCTCGACCCGAACTCGGGCGAGGCGCGGCTCGGGTTGCGCAAGGCCCTCGACGGCAAATTCGAGGGCAAGAAGGGCGGCGGGAACGCCCTCTCGTACGTCGGTGGGTTCTTGCCGCTCTTGAGTGCTGGATTCGCCAAGCTGACCAAGGGACATGCCGCGCGCGCGCGCAATCTCGAGCGCTTCCTCGTGCAGGCGCCGCACCACGTCGGCGCCAATCTCGGGCTCGGTGATGCGCTGTGGCAGGCCGGGCATCTCGCGTCCGCGTACGTCGTGTATCGGCACCTCGGTGACCGCATCCTCGAGGGCGGGAGGCAGGGGAAGCACGCCGAAGTGGGCGGGCGCGCTCTCCGCGCAGCGGGTGCGTGTGCCCAGGAGCTGGGGCAGTTCGACGATGCGGCCGAGTGTTTCGAAGCCGCGCTCGAACTCAACCCGAGGGACCAGGAAGCGCAGCGCGCCCGCAAGAATCTCGCGGCCGAGGGCCAGCTCGGCAAGGGCGGTTTCGCGACGGCCGGATCGAGCCGCGAGCTCCTCAAGGACGCCGAGCAAACGAAGCGCCTCGAACAAGCCCAACGCAAGCAGCATCGCAGTGCCGACGAACTCGGTGACGCGCTCAAGGCCGCCAAGAAGCGCCTCGCCGACGATCCCGACGATGCGTCCGCGTTGCGCGACGTCGGCGAACTCTCGGCCAAGCTCGGCAAGATCGACGATGCACTCGACCATCTCGAACGAGCTCTGATCAAGACCCCGGACGACGCGAACCTCGCCGGCCTCGTGGCCGAACTCCAGGTTCGCGAGGCCGAAGGCGATCTCGACCGCGCCCGCAAGCTCGGCGATACGACGAAGATCGAGCGCCTCGAGAAGAAGATCGCGACGATCCGCCGCGAGAGCCTCGAGAAGCGCGTCGCGGCGCATCCGACGGATCTGGGGTTGCGCCATCAGTTCGGCGAGGCGCTGTTCGGCGCCGGCGAGTTCGACGCCGCGATCGCCGAATTCCAGCGTTCGGTCAAGGATCCGCGCCACAGCGTGGACGCACGGATCTGGCTCGGGCGGGCGTTCCGGGCCAAGGGGCTCGACGATCTCGCCAAGAACCAGCTCGAAGAAGCGCTCGAGGCCGCTGGTCCCAAGAGCGACAAGGGCCTCGAACTCCTGTATGAACTCGGTTGTCTCGCCGCCGACCACGGGAACTCCGATGAAGCGCGCCGATGTTTCGGCCGCATCCTCGAAGTGAACATCGGCTACAAGGACGCCGCGACCCGATTGGAGGCACTCGGAGCGTGACGTCGCCGATCGAGTGCCCGTAGCCGTAACGAACAACGAACCAAAGACCAGAGTCCGAAGACTTCCATGCCCAACATCAAGAGCGCGAAGAAGCGCCTCAAGCAGGACGCGGTCCGCCGCGTCGAGAACAAGACGAAGAAGTCGATGATGCGCACGTGGATCCGCAAGCTCAACGAAGCGGTCCAAGCCGGCGACAAGACCGAAGCGCAGAAGATGCTCCCGACGGTCTTCAAGAAGATCGACAAGGCCGCGAAGGCCGGCTGCATCCACGCCAACACCGCGAGCCGTCGTAAGGCTCTCGCTTCGCGTCGCGTTCACGCGATGTCGTGAGAGCACGCCGCGAGCGCGGTGTTCGTCGACGTCCGCTGCTGTGGATCCTCGGGGCGTTCGTGCTCCTGATCGGCGCCCTCGTCGTCACGGCGTGGGCCCTCATGATCCGCGTCAAGCCATCGGTCGAGCGGCCCGTGCTCGATGTGCAGCAGCAGCGTGAGATCGAAGCGCTGCGCGCCTCACTGCGGGGGCACGTCGAGATGCTCGCGGTCGAGATTGGCGAACGTCATCTCGCGAAGCCGCAGAACCTAGAACGAGCAGCGACGTACATCGAGACCCGGTTCTCGCGCGCAGGGGATCCGCATCGCGAGCCCTTCGACGTCGAAGGTCGGAGTTGCGCCAACGTCGTGCTCGAGCTTCCAGGAACGAGCGATCGGCTCGTCATCGTGGGCGCGCACTACGATACGGCATTCGGGACACCGGGCGCCGACGACAACGCGACCGGCGTTGCTGCGCTTCTCGAGATCGCGGCAGCGTTGCGCGGCACGATCAGCAAGCGGACGATTCGCTTCGTAGCGTTCGTCAACGAGGAGCCTCCGCACTTTCGCACACCGCACATGGGGAGCGCGGTGCATGCCCTCGGCTGCAAGGCCGCCGGGGACACGATCGATGCGATGCTCGCGCTCGAGATGCTCGGGTCGTTCTCGACTGAAGCGGGCTCGCAGCGGTATCCGTCACCATTCTCGTGGTTCTATCCGAGCACCGGCGACTTCATCGCGGTCGTCGGCAACCTCGATTCGCGCTCGCTCGTTCGCGATTGCCTCGAACACTTCCAGCGCGCGAGCGACTTCCCCGTCGAAGGCGTTGCGACCTTCGCGTCGCTGCCAGGTATCGACTGGTCCGACCATCGATCCTTCTGGGCGCAGGGCTATCCAGCCGTGATGTGGACGGATACCGCGTTGTTCCGCAACCGGAACTATCACGAAGCGTCCGACACGCTCGCGACGATCGACTTCGAGTCGTTCGCCAGGGTCGTTCACGGGTTGATTTCCGTCGTGCGTGATCTCGCGAACAGCGACGAGGACTGAACTCATGCGAAGCGCCATGCATCCGTTGCTTCCCTCCTTCGTTATCGCAGTTACTGCGTTCGCGTGCGTGAGCCTCGGTGCGCGTGTCGAGTCGCAGACGCTTCCTGCGGATCGGCCCAACATCCTCTGGATCACGTCGGAGGACAACGCTGCGCACTGGCTCGGTTGCTACGGCAATGTGCAGGCGCGGACGCCGCGTCTCGATGAGCTTGCGCGTGGGGGGCTGCGCTTTCGTCACGCGTACTCCAACGCACCGGTGTGCGCCGTTGCGCGATCGACGCTCCTGACTGGTGTGCACGCGCCGAGTCAGGGGACGCAGCACATGCGCAGTCGGTGCGCGATCCCCGAGCGATTCGTGCCCTATCCGACGTTGTTGCGGGACGCTGGCTATTGGTGCTCCAATCGAAGCAAGACCGACTTCAACATCCGTGGCGACGATAGGGCGTGTTGGGACGCTTGCTCCGGGAAGGCGAGCTGGCGGGGTCGGCGCGAGGGACAGCCGTTCTTCTCGATCGTCAACCTCACGCTTTCGCACGAGAGTTCGCTGTTCCCGGCGCGCGTCGAGAAAGCGCGTGAGACGGGCCGTATCCCGAAGCGAACGCGACTGTCTCCTGCCGATGTCGTGTTGCCGCCCTACGTTCCGGATCTGCCCGAGGTGCGCAACGACTTCGCGATCTATCACGACGTGATGACGGCGCTCGATACCGCGGTTGGGCAAGTGCTCGACCAACTCGAACGGGACGGTCTCGCGGGCGACACGATCGTCTTCTACTTCTCGGATCACGGAGGCCCGACGCCGCGCGGCAAGCGCTACCTCGAAGACACGGGCGTGCGCGTGCCGCTCCTCGTTTCGGTGCCAGAGCGTTGGCGCAAGCTCGTGCCGTTCGAACCGGGCAGTGTCGTGGACGAACTCGTGTCGTTCGTCGACTTCGCACCGACATTGCTCTCGCTCGTCGGCTCGAAGGTACCCGCGCACATGCAAGGTCGTGCCTTTCTCGGAAAGCACCGCACAGCGCAGGCTCGAGACGCGGTCGTCTTTCTCTACGCCGATCGGTTCGATGCACTTCCCGGGATGCGGCGGGCGATCACCGATGGACGCACGAAGTACGTCGCGTGCTTCACGCAGCATCTCCCGGGGGCGCCATACTCGCCGTACCCGTTGCAGATGCCTTCGTGGAGCGCGATGGCTCGCGCGTTCGTGGCGGGTGAACTCGAGGGCTATCACCGTTCACTGTGGTCGACGCCGCAGGCGGCTGAGCGTCTCTACGACCTCGAGAGTGATCCATTCGAAGTGCACGATCTCGCTTCGGACCCCGCCCACCGCGCACGACTCGACGCCATGCGAAAGCGCTTGCACGACGTAATGTCCGAGCTGCGCGACACGTCGCTCGTTCCCGAAGAACTCTTCGAGAGCATCGCAGGCGACGTGACCCTGTGCGATGCGGTTCGAGATCCCGCGTTTCCCCACGCGGAATTGCTCGACTTGGCATTCGCCGCGACCACGCGAATCGTGCCGCTTTCGACATCGAACGCGTCCGAGGTCTTGCCTCGCATGACGAGCATCGCGAGCGAGACGAAGGACCCGCTACGCCGCTACTGGGCCCTGCAGGGCCTCCTGAACTCGAGTCTCCACGAGCGCATGAACCCGTCGAGTGCGGAGACGATACGCAAGTGTTTCGAGAGTGGGCTCGGCGACGATGCGCTTCCCAACCGCGTAGTCGCTGCCTATGGGCTCGATGCCCTCGGCAGTCACGCGGCAGCGCGAGTCGCGTTCGAACGCGAACTCGAACGACCGCTTCCCGAAGCCGCGAAGTTGCGAGTCCAGCAAGCGCTCGGACGCTGACCGGCTTGGCGGGATCACCGCGACACGCGGTGCACTGCTTTGAAATGCACTGCTTTGAAATGCACTGCTCAGAAGCCTCCGCTCCATTGCGTCACGAGTCCACCGGGCCGGCTCGGCAGCCGGTAGGACGTCGCGGACACGGCGTCGGGCTTTGCCGCCCAGTAACTCTGCGCATACCCCTGCGTGACGCCGAGTTCGCTTTCGAAGAGGTTGGAGAACACGACACCGAGTGTGTTCGCCGCAGGGTCGACGACGAGCGCTTGCGTGTAGAAGCCCGCGCCGTCGAGTTTCGGATCGTTCGGGATGGGGAGTTGCGCGTACCCCTCGTACGCGGATCCGCTGGCGCGCACGGTCATCGGGCCGAAGATCTCCATGCCTGTGTAGAGCGAGTTGCCCGCGGCGCCGAGCGGCGAAAGATCGAGCGGTAGGGGGAGCACGCCCCATGTCGTCCGTGAGAACCCGATGAACCAGAAACACGGCAACGACTGCGGGAGGGATCGCAACGAGTAGTTGAGCTGTCCGCCCGGGATCTGGGAGCTGCTCGTGTCGAGCGAGAGCAAGGGGCGGTTGCCATTCGAGAGCTTTCCCGAAGTGCCGATCAACCAGAACTGTCCGTACGGTCGCGTCTCGAACGCGTCGAGCCAGTAGCCCGAGTACCCCGTCTGCGTCGGATCGAAGCTCTTGAGGTCGAGCAGGAGGTCGCCGTCGGTCACGCGATGGATGTACGGGCGCGAAAAGACGAAGCTGACGTTGAACGGGCCCGGGCCATTCGGAAAGACGGGTTGGTACGGCAGATCGATTTTTGCATCGAAGACCGAGGTGACGACGCCGCGGATGTTGTTCGCGAAGACGCTACCCATCTTGTCGAGGGTGACCGCCGCTGGTGCCAAATCGATCGTGACGCGCGGGATGCTGCGAGCCGGGATCGGGTACGAGCCCGTAGTTCCGCCACCCTCACGCCGAAAGGCGACACCTCGCAAGACGCACAGGCCGTTGGGTGCGATCTCGGATGCCGCCGTGACTTGTTGGAAGCGGCACTCCGGCGCGTGGAAGGGCACGTTGGCGAGCGTGTTTCCCTCCCGGCCCTCCGCGAATGGCGGGATGGTCTTCGTTCCTTGGATCGCGATCGCGGACAAGTTGGAAGAAACGAGCGTGACGACGAGCGCGAAACGGGCCCTGGAGATTGGTCGCATCCAAGGCTGCAAAGCAAACCGCGGTCCAAGCAACGGATTCGCCCTCGCTGGCGGGTGAGACCGGAGCCGTGTGCCGGAACCGGACTCGCGGATCCAGAATCTGGAGCGGGAATCGTTCCGCGCCGCCGTCGACACGCTCCTTCCTAGCATCGTCCGACGTGGTCCCTCGGTTCAGCGCAGGATCAGCGACGCGGTATTCGAGAACGTCGCCGCACCGGTCTTGATGTCCACGACGAGCGACTGCAGTGCGAGTGTCCCGCGCAGGTTGCTGTCGTTGGGCACGCGAAAGCTCATCACGGCATCGCCATCGAGCGTCGTGTGCGGCATCGGCGGCAGGACGACGAGGCTCGCGAGATCGAGGCCGAGCAGGCCGGCGTAGTCGTTGACCTTGATGCCGGTCGCGGTCTTCGTCGCGACGAGGATGATCGAAGCGAGCAACTTGTTCGGGTTGTATCCAACGACACGTAGGTCCGCGGTACCACCGAGCGGCTCGTCGTCACCGACCATCCACGCACACTCCGAGTGCATGACGTGGAAGCGCGGGAGGATGTCGTGACCGAAGTAGAGGAAGCCTCCGGCAGGTGCCCCGCCTGGCTGCCAATCGGGTCGCTGCATGAGGATCAACGCGGGCGTCGCCGGGTCGAGATCGGCGGCCCAACAGGGATCGGCGTCCCCCGTGCCGGTTACGGTGTGGGGCGCCACTTCCTCGGAGAGGAAGAGCCCTTCGGCATCGCCGTCGCCACCGAGGAGCGGGGTCGGTCGTAGTGGCTTGGCACCGGCCTGCACCGGAAGGGACACCACGACGGGCTGCCCGACGAGCTTCGGCGCCGCGATGGTGAGGTCGATCTCGTGCATCAGGATGCGCGCGCGATCAGTGTAGAAGCACTGCATCTTGCCGCCGTGCGGGGCGAGCGCGGGCATGACGTCCCGCAGTGATCCGAAGCCCGAGACCTGCACCGGACTGCCGAACGGATCGCCGACCTTCGCGCGCGTCGCGACGAAGACTCCGGTCGCCGGTCGATCGAAGATCGCCCACAGGCCCGACGGATCGATAGTCAGATTCCGCTCGTCGGCGCTCGAGTTGAGCGCCTTCGCTTCGGTTGACGCCACGAACCAACTGTCCTGCGGATAGGGAGCGAACGTCCCCATCACGATCCCTGTAGAGCTACCGTCACCTCCGAAGTACGCCGGCAACCCAGCTACGGAGAGACACGTGGTCCACTGACCGTCCTTGTTGTTGCTCAGCTTCTGGTGGAAGACCTGCTGGATGTCGTTCCCCGGCACCGAGTTGAACGAGTTGACGAGGATCCACGAAGGCTGCGGCGCTCGCGAGAAACCAGGGACGGAACCTTGAGCCGCGACTGCGCTCGTGAGGCATGCGGTCAGTACGGCTGCGCCGCGAACGCGACGAAGGGTCGAAGAAGGGATCGTTGGCTTCGGCATGATGATGTTCGTGGATTCCGTGGGGCTTCCGAGACGCGCGCACACGCGATGTTCTCATAGGACGCACATCGCGGCGTGCGCGTTCCTCATTGAATCGTGTACTCGATGACGGGTCCCGTTCCGGCAGCGCCGAGCGTGCCGGTTGCCGCGGTGTGTGAGCCTGCTCCAGTCGCGTACAGACCGCGCATCCCGAACTCCACACCCGTGCCGAGCCACGTCGGGACCTGGCTCGCCATCCAGTTGGTGGCCGACAGCTTGAGGTTGTGCACGTCCCAGTTGGCTTCTTGTCCGTAGATCTTGATGCCGATGAACGCGGCGTTGAACGGAACCATGAAGAGCACAGCGCCGTGATGGCTCGCATGCTCGGGCCACGAAACGTAGCCGAGGTCATCGGACACGCCGACCGAGTAGTGGAACGCGCGCGTCTCATCGATCCAGAACGTACCGCAATCGAAGTCGATGCCCTTGGCCGCGAGCCCTGTCGAGAGCACGAGCAGGCCCTGGCTGTGGTGCATGGCGTTGTCGCGCTCGGCCCAGAAGCTCAGCATGTCCATGTTGTTGTGGACCATGAGCTCGAGGTGCTGCGTGTAGGTGATCGCGGGCTTCCAGGGGTTGGGCGAGAAACAACGCGAAGCGTTCGACAGCGCAGCCGTGTCGCGCGTACTTTGGATCGCGTCGACGTGCACCGAGAACCCATGACCATGCATCTGGTCGTAGAGCGTGTTGGTGTAGTGCTCGAGGTCGTAGCAGAGCGAGCCCTTCACGGAGCTGTACACGAACGGCTTGTCGAGCGGGATCACGAAGTTGAAGTTCTCGGGGAAGCTGCCCGCGAAGTCGCGTGTGCCGAAGATCAGCGTCTGGCGCTTGAGGACTTCGACGGAGTCGTTGCCGATCGCGTCGGCGAACGTGGTCGTGAGCGCACCAGACGTGAGCCTCGCATGCGAGAGCGACATGCGCAGTTCGACCTGGAAGGCCTGCGTGCGTTCGCCTGGGTTGACGATGCCGTCACGACGGAACGCGAGGTGCGTGATCGTTCCGCTCGCTGCCGCCGGTAGATCGCTCACGAGCATGTAGCGGAACGCGTGATCGGCGACGTTGGCGCTCGAGTTGGTGGCCCACGGTGCGCCTAGCGTCGCATCGCTCGCGGCGAGCGTGCCTTCGGCGGTGGCAGCTTGGGCAGGGAAGACGACTTTGCGCTGGGCTGGCAGGATTGAGGCGCCGAGCAGGGCAGTGGCGCAGGTGAGTGCAAAGCGGCGAGTGATCATGAGCCTCGATGATTCGGAAACCGAGTCGTGTTCGTGATGGGATGAAGGGCTGCGCATGGTTCAGGCCCAGAGCAGCAGAATCTCGTTCCAGTCTACCCGCTCCGATGGCGCGGATCCGTGCGCGCCACCGTGCCGCGCTGTCGCGGCTTCAGGTTTGTCCTGCGCGTTCGGACGGTCTTCGGTGGGACGGGAAGGCGACAGTGCGAACGCGTCATGGAACGATGATCGGAACGACGTTGGTCGCCATCATGCTCCCTTGGTCCACCTGCAGCATCGACGACGAACGACTGAGAGGTCGCATTGCCAACACTGATGCAGAGCACGAAACATGCGATGCAGGCGAATCTCGCAGCGATCATGAGAATCGTCCTCGGGCTCGAGGTGGTCCCCTGAGAATCCGGCATGGAACTCGGCTCGCGTCCTTCCGATGACGACGCCTGTTTGTCGCGGTGATGCAGTCCGCAGGGCGTCGGGGTTCCATTCACCTGCCGACACCTGGACAATGAACTCATGTCCAGTCAGCTCGCAGCGCCGGAGGGCGCGACATCGGCCGTCTCGCAGGGTCGCCGGTATCGCTTCGTCTCCGCGACGTCCCTCTTCGATGGCCACGATGCGTCGATCAACATCTTCCGGCGCATCCTCCAGGCGTCGGGAGCCGAGGTCATCCACCTCGGACACAACCGATCGGCGCGTGAAGTCGTCGAAGCCGCGATCCAGGAGGACGTGCATGGGCTCGCGCTGACGTCCTATCAGGGCGGGCACAACGAATACTTTCGCTACATCCGTGACCTCCTCGTCGAGAACGGCTGTGGCCACGTGCGGATCTTCGGCGGCGGTGGTGGGGTCATCCTTCCCGAAGAGATCGAAGCGTTGATGGAGTACGGCATCACGCGGATCTACTCGCCCGACGACGGCCGGGCGATGGGCCTGCAGGGCATGATCGACGACATGCTGTCGGCCTGTGACTTCGAGGTCGGCGGCGTCGATGGGCTCGACGCGAGTGAGCTCGATTGGCGTGCGCACCGGAACGTGGCTCGTTGGATCTCGGCGGCCGAGAATTCTCCTGATGAATTCGCCGTGATGCTCCCGCAGCTGCGCGCGCGAGCGGAGGCATCATCGGCGCCGGTGCTCGGGATCACAGGCACCGGTGGCAGCGGCAAGTCGAGTTTCGTCGACGAAGTCGTGCGACGCTTCTTGCTCGACTTCCCCGAGCGTTCGGTCGCGGTGATCTCGGTCGACCCGTCCAAGCGCAAGACCGGTGGCGCATTGCTCGGCGATCGCATTCGCATGAACTCGATCGAAGCGCCGCGTGTCTACATGCGCAGCCTCGCGACGCGGCAGTCCAACCTCGCGCTGTCGCCGCACGTCGACGATGCGATCGCCGTCTGCAAGGCAGCGGGCTTCGATCTCGTCATCCTCGAGACGTCCGGCATCGGTCAGTCCGACACCGAGATCACCGAGCACGCGGATTGCTCGCTCTACGTCATGACGGCCGAGTACGGAGCCGCGACGCAGCTCGAGAAGATCGACATGCTCGACTTCGCCGACCTCGTCGTGCTCAACAAGTTCGACAAGCGTGGCGCGCAGGATGCGTTGCGGGACGTGCGCAAGCAATACCAGCGCAATCATCAGCGCTTCGAAGCCGATGTCGACTCGATGCCGGTCTACGGCACGATCGCGAGTCAGTTCAACGATCCGGGAACCAACCGCGCGTACAAGGCGCTGATGGCTCTACTCGACAGCAAGAGTTCGTCGAGCTTCGAGTCGACGATGGACCTCGCGCTGGCGGACAGTGACAAGGTCTACGTCGTGCCACCGCAGCGTTCGCGCTACCTCGCCGAGATCGCCGAGGACAATCGTCGTCACCGTGAATGGGCCGAAGAACAAGCGAAGGTCGCGGGCGAACTCCAGAAGATCGAAGCCGCGATCTCGGCACTCGCTTCGCGCGACAAGGATGCGTCCGACCTGATCGGCCTGCGCGACGAGTTGCGCCGGACGCTCGATGGGCACAACGCCAAGCTGCTCGAAGACTGGGACGACCTCGTCACGCGCTATCGCGAGCCCGAAGCGAAGTACGAAGTGCGCGGTCGCGAGATTCGGGTGCCGCAGTACACCGAGTCGCTCTCGCACATCATGGTTCCCAAGGTCGCGATGCCGCGCTACGAGAGCCACGAGGATCGCTTGCGCTGGCTGCTCCAGGAGAACGTGCCGGGCGAGTTCCCCTACACCGCAGGCGTGTTTCCATTCAAGCGCACGGGCGAAGATCCGACGCGCATGTTCGCGGGCGAAGGTGGCCCCGAGGCGACCAATCGGCGCTTCCACTACGTGTCGCTCGGCATGCCGGCCAAGCGCCTGTCGACCGCGTTCGACTCGGTGACGCTCTATGGCGAGGACCCTGCCGAGCGCCCCGACGTGTATGGCAAGATCGGCAACGCGGGGGTCTCGATCGCGACGCTCGACGACGCGAAGAAGCTCTATTCCGGCTTCGATCTCGCGGACCCGATGACGTCGGTGTCGATGACGATCAACGGTCCGGCGCCGATGCTCCTCGGCTTCTTCCTCAACGCCGCGGTCGATCAGCAGTGCGAGCGCTACATCCGCGAGAACGGGCTCACGGGCGATGTCGAAGCCAAGATCGACGCGATCTACCGCGACAAGGGCCTCGAGCGTCCGCGCTATCAAGGTGCGCTTCCCGAAGGCAACGACGGGCTCGGCCTGATGCTGCTCGGCGTCACCGGCGAGGACGTGCTACCGAAGGATCGCTACGAGTCGATTCGTGACGTGACGCTCCAGAAGGTGCGCGGCACTGTGCAGGCCGACATCCTCAAAGAGGACCAGGCGCAGAACACCTGCATCTTCTCGACCGAGTTCGCGCTGCGCCTGATGGGCGACGTGCAGGAGTGGTTCATCGAGAAGAACGTGCGCAACTTCTACTCCGTGTCGATCTCGGGCTATCACATCGCCGAGGCCGGAGCCAATCCGATCACGCAGCTCGCGTTCACGCTCGCCAACGGTTTCACATACGTCGAGTATTACCTCGCTCGCGGGATGGACGTCGACGAGTTCGGGCCCAATCTTTCCTTCTTCTTCTCCAACGGGATCGATCCCGAGTACGCGGTCATCGGGCGTGTCGCACGGCGCATCTGGGCCAAGGCGATGCGATCCAAGTACGGTGCGAGCGAGCGCGCACAGAAGCTCAAGTACCACATCCAGACGAGCGGGCGGTCGCTGCACGCGCAGGAGATCCAGTTCAACGACATTCGCACGACGTTGCAGGCGCTCTACGCGATCTACGACAACTGCCAATCGCTGCACACCAACGCGTACGACGAAGCGATCACGACACCGACCGAGGAGTCGGTCCGGCGCGCGATGGCGATCCAACTGATCATCAACCGCGAACTCGGCCTCGCGAAGAACGAGAACCCGCTCCAAGGCGCGTTCATCATCGACGAACTCACCGACCTCGTCGAAGAAGCGGTGCTCAGCGAGTTCGAGCGCATCAGCGAGCGCGGCGGCGTCCTCGGCGCGATGGAGACGATGTACCAGCGCAGCAAGATCCAAGAGGAGTCGCTCTACTACGAGACCCTCAAGGCGAGTGGCGCACTGCCGATCATCGGCGTCAACACGTTCCTGTCGAGCGAGGGCTCACCGTTCGTGCGTCCGGAAGAAGTGCGCCGCAGTTCTGAGGACGAGAAGCGCTACCAGATCTCCGCGTGCCGCGCCGTGAGCGAGCGCAATCAAGAGCGCGGCCCCGAGGCCCTCGCGCGTCTCGAGCGCGCGGCGACGTCGCGCGCGAATCTCTTCGCCGAGCTCATGGAAGCGTGCAAGGTCTGCACGCTCGGGGAAATCTCGTCGGCGCTCTATCGCGTCGGTGGGCAGTATCGCCGCAGCATGTGATCGTGGGCGCTGCTCAGGACGCGAACAGGGCGCCACGCACGTAGCGTGACGCCTTGTCGTGGTGTTCATCCATGCGCGTTCGAGTCGAATCGCGCACGTCGATCGCTCACTGGAAGCGCGTGATGATGCCGCCGTACCACGGGCCGCTCGTCGTGGTCGAGCTCGTGGCCGTCGTCTTGTAGTGGTAGAAGCGCGTCACCTGCGTCGGGACGGGGTCCGCCGGGACCGTGATCTTGCGACCGGCCGACAGCGCGAACGGCAGGCCTGCCTGGCCGAGGTCGACGCCGACGTACTGGAAGTAGAGGTCGTTGCCGATGACGGACGGAACGTACGGGAGGTTGTCGATGTAGCCGCTACCGACGCGACCCGTGGCATCCGAAACACCGAGCGGGATGTTGATCAGCGGCAGCGCGTGCAGCTTGGTGCAGAGGCCCGGAACCGTGAGATTCTGATCCATGCCATCGATCCACATGAATGCGGGCGAGTTCGCCGGCATGTTGTAGAGCGAGTAGTAGATACGGAACTTCGTGAGGTGGTTGTAGAACGTCACGTACGTCGAGATCGCGCTCGTCATGCCGGTCGCGGTGCAGTTCGTGCCGACAGCCGTGCCGCTCGTCGAGCTGTAACCAGACGACGTGCCGACGTACTGGAAGTCGAACGAGTAGTCGGTCGTCACCGTGTTGCCGGAGTAGATGACTTCCCAGACGAACGGGTCCGAACCCGTGTAGACGAACGGCGCGTCGAACTTGACGACGGTCGTCCACGGTGCGGGCGCCGAGGTGGGCGGCGCCGAGATGTCGACGACGCTCAGCGTGCGGGGCTTGACGACCTGGACCTTCGAGCCGGTCTTGTAGTTCTTTTCGAGGTCGGTGACCTGAAGGGTCGCCCAATCGGCGAGGCCCATGTTCATTTCCCAGTTGGACATCGTGCGGGCGGTCCAGGTCGAACCGGTCGACGATGTGCCGTCACGGCGCCACGCGACTTCGTTCATGACCTTGGCGCCGGCGCCGACGTGGCTGCGGTCGATGCCCTGCCAGCGCATCTCGTACTTCGAGAAGAGCATGTAGTTGTGGCTGGAAGTGCCTTCTGTCGAGACATAGCCCTTGGGCGACGTGATCTGGGCGGAGGCGACGCTGGCGAGGAGCGCCGTCGAGAGGCAGATACGAGTCAACATGTTGATGTCGGTTCTCTTGGGGTTTGGCTCAGAAATCGCGACCGCGCGGGAACGAATGCGCGACGCGGGCTCGGGGTTTTCTTTCCCGAACCGTTCGGCAGTCTAACGAATAGCGGAAGTCTGCATGGAGCAGACCTGTCTCGGTTCCGCGGCGCGATGTCGCGATTCGGTCTGGCGCCTACTTCGAAAGGTCGATGTCGATGAACGAGTTGGCCATCGGAACCTGCCGTGTGATCGTGGTTCCGTCGACCTGCCGGGCGAACGCCTCGAATCGTGGCGTGATCGCGTTCGTGACGTGGATCGAGAACTTGCCATCGCCATCGAGTGCCATTCTGGGCACGGGAAGCCCGAAGTAGCGCCAGACTCGCATCCTGTACTGCTGGCCGGGGACCGCGATCTGCTCGATTTCGAGAGCGTCGGCAATCGTCGCGCCCGACAGCATGTAGTTGGTGGACCAACGACCGATGACGGGATCGTTCGTCGATGACGTCAGCCCTGATGGGCGCAGGCAGCGCAGGGCCTCGGTCGTCGCTGCGGTCAAGCGGCCGGTGAAACATCGCTCGGGATCGGGGCGTAGCTCGATCGTCCGGTCCACATCCGTCGTTCCGCTCTGGACCATCAGGGCCTTGGGCGTCGTCAGCAGCATCGAATAGACGTATGCCTCGGGTACGAGGAAGGTGACACGCCCACGACGATCCACTCGAGTGCGCACCGGCCAGTTGGGGCCTTCTTGAGTGCGCTCTCCGATCTGGAGCACTCCATCTTTCGGTGGGCGACCGTCGATGCCTCGACACTGCATGTGCAGCGCGATCAATGAGTCCGCGCGAATGGTCCCGAGATCGACGGCTTCGTCGAGCCTCCGTGCATGTTGGTATGCGAGGATCACCTCGGAGGCGATCGGAGACCCGTCTCGCTCCAACGCACGACGCTGTGCTTCAGTCGGGATCCACGTCACGCGAAAACCGTCCTTCGTCCCGCGGCCCGGAATCTCGAAACGCCCGTCTGCATCGCAGGGAACGATGCGAGGAGCGCAAGCGCATTGGCCGCCTCCCTTGGCGCCGTAGAGCGAGTTGTAGACGAGGAGACGGGCGCTCGATGCCGGGCGTGCCGCGCCGAGCATCAGACGACCGCGCGCGACCGTCGCCTCCTGTAGCTCGAAGTCGACGCAGCGCACACCGTCCTCGACGACGGTGCCTCCTGCGACGGTGAGGTTCTCGAATGCGTCCGCCGCGTCCTCTCCGGACACGACGATCGCCGCGTCCGCGAGAGTGTTTCCATAGAACACGCCGGGCGTTTGGAGTTTTTGGACGTCACCGGGATCCGCAAACGCGAGTTCGAGTTCGAAGACGCCGTTCTCGTCGAGCTTGCCCATGTCGACGAGTGGCAATCGTGACGGATTGCGCCCGAAGAAGACGTGCGCACCCACGCACGGTTCGCCTGCTTTCTTGCCGCCGGCATGCTTCGCACGAATGCGCAGCTTCTTGGGTGGTGCGACCGCGATTCGGATCGGAGTCGTAACGTCGCTCGAGTCGTCCGGTTGGACGTGAGCCGTGAAGACGGGGCGTCCGTTCGCGTCGTCGATCTCGACCCATCCACGTTCGCCGGGCAAGTGCGGGAACGTCGCAGTGCCGTCCTCGGCGACCTCGAGCGGGACGCGGTAGACCGTCTCGGGTACGGGGTCGACGACGTGGATCTCGAGCGGTCCTCGGGCCTTCCACACGGCGAGGCCTTCGAATCGGACATGGGCGACGCGCTTGGGGTCGTCGTGCATCTCGAGGCGAATCGACTTGGGACCACGGACTCCGTCGATCACGTCAGTGACGCGAAACGCTTTCGTGTCGCCGACCGTTGCCCAGATGGAATAGTCGCGATTTTGGAGCACCGAAGCGCGGAAGCGTCCGTCGTCGTCCGACCGCACGGGGACGATGTCGAGCGCTCCGCTATCGAGAACGGTCGACAATGGTCTGGAAACGAGGACCACGCGCGCGTCCGCCACCGGTGTTCCCGAAGTGGATGAGACCACACCGGAAATGCGCGTGCGTCGCTCGTCTGCACCGAGTTCGTTCTGCGGGCTGCGTGCCGCGATTACGTGCACGGCAGTGACGAGTGCTGCGACCGCGACGAGGGATGCGCGGGCCGGCCTTGCGAACCTGGAAACCACAATGCGTGTTGTACCCGATTTCGCGTGGGTGCCGGTGCCCGACGTCGTCGTTCAGAACTTTCGATGCGAACTGCGAGCGATCGACCACAAGAGACCGACACCGATCGTGACCGAACACAGGAAGCCGAGGAGGCCGAGGGCCGGCATGCCGAAGATCTTCGGGCCGCTGTCGATCGTCATCGCGATCGCGGTGCCGACGATCAGCGCGGCGGTGATCATGCCGATCGTCAGACGGTTGGCGCTGCTCGATATCTGATTCCCGAAACGATCCAATCGCTTCATGTCGAGTTCGAGGTGGACCTCTCCGCGACGCACGCGCGTGAGCAAACGGCGGAGGTCCGTGGGGAGTTGGATCATCAGCGATCGCAGGTCGCGAACGCCGCGGCGCATCAAGCCGCGTTTGGAGAGTAGGTCGCGTTCGAGCCTGCGTGCCGCCGGTTCGATATGCGTGCTGAGGCGGAATTCGGGGTCGAGTGCTCGACCCAGCCCCTCGAGCGTTACGAACACCTTGATCAAGACGGAGATGTCTGCTGGCAGGAAGAGCTCGTTCTCGCGCACGATCTCGCTGACATCCATCAGGAGTCTTGCGACATCGAGGTTGTCGAGTTCGACACCGTGATAGCGATCGATGAACGCGCGAACGTCGGCAGCCAACGCGTCGACGTCCGTCGATGCACCGGGAGCCCACTCGAGGAGGACATCGACGGCTCGCTCCTCGTCGCGTGCGAGAACACCAGCGAGGAGTTGGACGAGCTGGCGACGCCGTGACTCGGACAAGCGACCGACCTGTCCGAAATCGAGGAGTCCGAGTCGACCGTCCTCGAGGAACATCAAGTTCCCGGGATGCGGATCCGCATGGTAGAAGCCGTCGCCGAAGACCATTTGGAGAACGACATCGGCGCCGACGTGTGCGACAGCGCGCGAATCGAAGGGTTGGTCGCGATGACGTCCGATGGATTGACTTTCGAGCCACTCGGCGGCGGACAGACCCCTCAGTCTCGTCATGACGAGCAGTCGCTCGCGCACGAGTGGATCGATCACTTCGGGGAGGACGACTCCGTCCATCGACTCGAGGTTGCGCTGCAACGTCCGGAGGTTGCGTGCCTCGGTCGCGAAGTCGAGTTCTGCACGCATCGTGCGTGCGAACTCACGTACGACGCGAACCGGACGAAACCGTCGAATCTCGCCGCCTTCGTCCTCGAGCACGCGCGCGAGGCGCGCCATCAGGCGAAGGTCGGCGAAGATCGTCTTGTCGACGCCCGGTCGACGAATCTTGACCACGAGATCGCTACCGTCGTGCGCCGTTGCCGCGTGGACTTGTGCGATCGAACCTGCGGCGAGCGGAGTCTCTTCGAATCGCGCGAAGATCGCATTCGGCTTGCCACCCAGGTCCGCTTCGAGCTGGTCACGCAAGCGTTCGAACGGCACCGGTGTCACGCTTGCATGCAAGCTGCCGAGTTCGGCGGTCCATTCGTGGGGCAACAAATCGTGTCGACTTGCGAGGAGCTGTCCGAACTTCACGAACGTCGGCCCGAGCTCCTCGAGCGCCCGTCGAACGCGAGCCGGTGTGGTGGTCGCACTATCGCTTGCGAATGGCTGCCAGTGGATCTTCGCGCCCGCGCGCTCGAGCAGCGCTCGGATCCCGGAGCGCTCCACGAAATCGCGGAAGCCGTAGCGGACGAGGACCGAGGCAATCTCGGACAGCCGCCCGAGATCGCTCACGGCACCGAGAGTCTCGAATAACATCGAACACTATCAAAGCGCGCTGATGGCACGGGTAGAAGCGCATGCACGAAGAACAACGCGACACGGACGCTCGACGCGACTCCGAAGAACCACCGCGGAACGCGATCATGATGTCCCGCATGCTCGGAGAGTGCCGTGGGTGGCCTCGTTGCGCGCGGTTTGAGTCGACTGGCGTCGATTCGCGAGCGTTGGGACGACGAAGGGCGCTGATCCGGTGCATCAGAACCGCAAGACGTGAAAGCCCGGCGTCCACGGGCCGCGATGCACGATGCGTCCCGCGAAGTCGCGAAACGATTCTCGCAACGGCACGTCCGTGCTGTAGATGACGTACCTCTGCAATGGGGGCAGATATCGTGTCGCGGTGGACGTCTTCGCGGACTGTACTCGCGAGCACGTGTACGGCTCGAACGTCGAATCCCCGACGAAGAACGAGTGCGCGCGGTCGGTGACGAACTCGTATCGAACCGTCGACAGGTCGAGGTGCCAGATCGAGGATTTCGAAGCGGGCAACTTGAGGTCGATGTCGACATCGAAGACGAGGATCGTCTGCCTCGGTGTTGCGGCGCGATCGACCAGCTCGAGTTCGATGCGCGCACCTCGCGTGCGCGGACGCGGGAGCACACCTGAGGCGAGTTCTCCGTGTCTCTCGAGTGTGCACGGAACCGCATCCTCGCCGGGTCCCGAGTCCGTGTCGGATCGCAAGCGGGCAGTCACACGTTCGAGTTCGGGGCCACAACCCGTGATGTGGATGCTCAGGGGGGTGGGTTCGACGGCCGAGTCGGGCGCCTCACGGTGCCTCGGGCCTGCGCCCCGTTCGTGGCGATCGGGGGGCGCCCTTCGTTTCGATTGCGAAACAACCTGCGGCGGTTCTGGCGTCCGTTCCCCGGCCGCCGGACCGACTCCGGTTTCGTCGCGATCGAACGCCACGCCGTCCGCGGGACCGCCCGGGGACTGCATCGATAGCGCCAGGAGTAGCGCCAGCCCGAGGATGGCGGTGGTCAGCGTGGCGACGAGGATTCTCGGCATGATGCGTTCGGCGGGCCAGGAGAGGTTCCCGAAGCCCGGAGGGAGAGTTTCCGCAAACGGCGTTCCGATGACCCGTGCCCCTCGGGCCGGCAGAACCACCCGGCTGTCTTTTTCGTGAGGAGGCCGTTGTTGACGCGTGCATCCCGCTTCATCCGGTTGCTACACTGTCGCCGGAAGACCCCGAACTCGAATGGCGAGTCGGTGCCTTCCTGCAGTCTGAAAGAATTCGCGTGCGTACGCGGCGGCGCTCGTCTCGATGGGGTTGGACCTCGAAAGGGAAGGCGCACTCGGTTTCGTCCCTTTGGGCTTTCCGCGGGGTGATCGAGTTGCCGGGATGTCCCGGCCACCCTGTGCGAAGACATGACCCGGGTGGCCATGGCACCGATCTCGAAGTCCGCAGCCGAAAGGAACGGCAACCTGCACGGGGTGTGACAGACAAGACCCGTGAGGCCATGACCCGACGAGGAAAGTAACGTTGACGACCAGACTTTTTGTAGGAAACCTCTCGTTTCAAACGACAGAAGAAACCCTCATCAGTGCATTCAGTCAGGACGAGCGCGATGTCCAAAGCGTTTCGATCATGACTGATCGCGAGACCGGCCGTCCGCGCGGCTTCGCCTTCGTCGAGATGGGTAACGAATCGGACGCTCAGGCTGCCATCGAAGCCCTCGACGGCACCGAACTCGACGGACGCGTTCTGCGCGTCAACGAAGCGCAAGAGCGCAAGCCGCGCACCGGTGGTGGTGGCGGCGGCGGTGGTCGCGGCTTCGGCGGCGGCGGCGGCGGCGGCGGTGGTGGTGGTCGCGGCTTCGGCGGTGGTGGCGGCGGTGGCCGCGGCTACGGTGGAGGCGGCGGCGGTGACTACGGCGGAGGCCGACGCGGCGGCGGTGGTCGCGGGCAGGGCGGAGGCGGCGGTGGCCGTCGTCGCGAGAACGATCGCGGTCGCGATTGGTGAGCCTGCCAGGATTCTGACGAGCGGTGGACTCGTCAGAATCCGATGTTGCGCAGCGACGCTGCCAACGCTGCCAGTTGCTTGCTGAGCAGTGGATGATCGGCTTCGAAATCCTCCACGAGTGATTCGAGTCGATCGAGCGCTCCGCCTTCACTGGATGCCGCTTCGGCTGCGTCGGCACTCGGAGGCGCACTCTTGTCGAGCGAATGCGCGATGTCGCGCATCGCTTGCTTCAAGGCGTCCCGATCCTCGCCGTCGATCGATGACGCGGCTTCGAGCTGATCGTGGAGTTCGGCAAGGGTCTGCCTGAGTGAGCGGATCGGCATGCGTTCCACGATAGCCGATCCGCACGGGATTCAGTGCACGATGCGGCTGTAGCGGTAGTAGACCTGGAGTGTCAGCACACCGAGCGCGGTCGAATAGACGCGTCCACCGTCGTGGCCCCAAGCGCCGACCGGGTCCCAGGATCCCTTCGCTGCGCCTTCCCTGCGCTGGGACCTCACGAGTGCGGGCTCGAGACTCTTCTTCCAAATCGACCAGCGCCTGCCACCGACTTGGAAGAGGGCGTAGCTACCGTAATACCAGTAGTAGAGGTCGATCGAACCGTCGTTCTCGTTCCAGACGGGCGGCTTCTTGACGAGCGTGTCGGCTGCGGCGGCGAGGACCGGATCGTTCGGGGACTGCCCGAGGAAGATCCGACTCAGGAGACCGACTGCGGTGAGGGCTTCGGTCTTGCTCGATGGGAACTTCTCGGTCATGCCCAGTTCGCGGGAGCTGCCCTCGCCGCGCTTGGTGTAGCCGCACTGGCCGGTCGATGGATCCGTGACTTCGTCGAACCATGCTTTGCTGTAGGCGAGCGCGTCGGGGTCGATACGCAAGCCGAAGTCATGCGCCGACTGTAGGACGAAGACCATCCAGCCAGTGACCGAGGAGTCGTTGCTCCCGTCGCGCGGATAGTAGCGCCACACCGAATACGGATTGCGCGAGGAGCAGATGTAATCGACGGCGCGTTGGGCGTAGCGCTCGAGTGTCTTGTACTTGGAGAGTCCGTACGCTTCGACGAGCGTGAGGGTCGCGATCGCGTGGTTGTAGACGTGGGCACGATGGGAGTCGGGACCGATCGCACCGCTCTCCGCCTGTTGGTCCTTGAGCCAAACGACGGCGCGCTTGATCTGGTCTTTGAAGTAGCCACTCCGCAACGTCGAGCCTTCGGCCAAGAACGCCAGAGTCGCGAGACCGGTCAAGCCGACGTCGTGAACGGCGCTGCCGGCTCCATCGCACCGGTCCTCCGCAGGATCGTGCTTCATGAACTCGTCGGCGTCCCAGTGCCCGTCTTCGTCCTGATGGCGCATGAGCCAATCGAGGCCGTCGATGACGTTCTTGTGAGTCGGCAGCCCGCGACCGTGTCCGCCGCCGCCCGGTCCGCGACCGCCGTACTTACTACCGGCATCGCCTCCGATCCCGATGACGTCATTGAGCGCGGACTCGTCGAACGCGGAGTCTACTTGCGGTTCTTGCTGATCGTCGAAGTCCGCTTCGGCGACCGTTGGTTCGAGTATGGGAGTGTCTTCGGGGACGACGTCCTCCGGCAGGACGGGTTCGATCTCCTTCTTCTCTTCGATCTCTTCCGGTGGAACGTCCGGTAGCTGCTCGGGCAACTGTGCGTTCATCGCGAGTGGCGTCGGTTCGACTCTTCGATCGAGCTTGATCTGCCACAGGACCAAGAGGGCGACTGCGTGAATGAGGATCGCGATCGCGAGATAGGGGGCGTGCCGCAGTTGTTCGGCCATGACGTCCGCGAAGGACTCAGGGTCGTGGACCGAATGCGATGTCGGATGCGGGAGCTTGATCCCGGTCGGGTCGATGGTTGCCATGTCGGCGTTCTCCTTGGACAGAGGCGGCCGTCGAACACGTTGGTGCGCGCGTTCGGTCTTCGACGAGCCATGGTGTTGTCAACCCTTGGCAACGGCGTCGTTCGTACCGAGGTTCACGCTGTGTTGCATCGTGATTCCCGCCACTGCGCACTCCGTCGAGCTCGAGACAGAGCGGCGAAACACAGGACCAAAACGCAACGCGGGCGAGAGCTCACGCTCTCGCCCGCGTTGCGTTCGCATCGGCCTCGCGTCGAGTTCGACGCCGGCCATGCTGCTGCGATCAGCGAATCAGTCGGCTGTAGCGGTAGTAGACCTCGAGGCACAAGACGCCGATCGCCGTCGAGTAGACACGACCACCGTCGTGACCCCAGGCTCCGATCGGATCCCACGAACCCTTGGCCGAGCCTTCCTTACGCTGCGGCTTGATGAGGGCGGGCTCGAGCGACTTCTTCCAGCCGGTCCAGTGACGACCGCCCATCTGGAACATCGCGTAGCTGCCGTAGTACCAGTAGTACACGTCGATCGAACCATCGTTCTCGTTCCACACGGGCGGCTTCTTGAGCATCGTGTCGGCGGCGACGTTGAGGATCGGATTGTCCTGCGGAGTCTGGCCGAGGAAGATGCGGCAGAGGAGGCCGACAGCGGTGAGCGCTTCGGTCTTCTGTGCCGGGAACTTCTCGCCCATGCCGAGTTCACGCGAGCTGCCTTCGCCGCGCTTCGTGTAACCGCACTGGCCGGTCGACGGATCGGTGACCTCTTCGAACCATGCTTCGCTGTACTTCAACGCGTCCGCGTCGACAGTGAGCTTGAAGTCGATCGACGACTTGAGCACGAAGACCATCCAGCCCGTGACCGACGTGTCGTTGGCACCGTCGCGAGCGTAGTAACGCCAGACCTTGTACGGGTTGCGGAACTTGCAGATGTAGTCGACCGCACGCTGTGCGTAGCGCTTGAGCGTCGTGTACTTCGAGAGGCCGTAGGCTTCGACGAGCGCGAGCGTCGCGATCGCGTGGTTGTAGATGTGCGCACGGTGCGAATCCGGACCGAGTGCGCCGCTCTCTTCCTGCTGGTCCTTGAGCCAGATGATGCCCTTCTTGACGACGTCCTTGTAGGGACCCGCGCGCATCGTCGAGCCGTCGCCGAGGAAGGCGAGCAGAGCGAGACCGGTCAGACCGATGTCGTTGACCGGGTTGCCTTGTCCATCGCACAGATCGCTCGGTGGGTCGTGCTTCATGAACTCGTCGGCATCCCACTTGCCGTCGTCGTCCTGGTGGTCCTTGAGCCACTCGAGGCCCATCTGGATCGCCTGTGCGGTCGGGCGGCCGCCCTTGCCGAGACGCCCACGTCCTCCGCCACGGCCGCCGAATTTGCCGCCGGCACCGCCACCGATCCCGATGACGTCGTTGAGGTTGTCGCTCTCGAAGGCGGAGTCGACCATCTGCTCCTCTTCGAACGTGTCGTCAACCGTTTCTTCTTCGGTGACTTCACTGTCTTCGATGACGGGCTCGGTCTCGACCGGCTCTTCGATCGGCTCGGGTTCTTCGATCTCCTCTTCTTCTGGCTCTTCGATGACTTCCTGCTGTTGCATGTTCATCGCGACCGGCTCTGGCTTGTCCTTGTGGACGATCTTGATCTGCCAGAGGATCAGGAGGACGACGGCGTGCACGAGGATCGCGATCCCGAGGTACGGCGCGTGCTTGAGCTGCTCGGCCATGACGTCCGAGAAGCTCTCTTGGTGCTCCCACGGACGTTCGAGATGCGATTCGACGTGGATTCTTGTCGGATCGAGATGCGGTTGGTTCACCATCGCGGTCGTTCCGGCCGCAGGGCCGGGTCGGGGGTCAGCAAAACCGGAAAAATCCCGGTCCGTGAAGGACTCGTGGACGTCGATCCGGTCGAACGGGGGCGAGCGAGGACCGGTTCAGAGGAAGTCGCCCGATCTCGAGCATCTCCCTGCTGGTTTCCGGACGGAAAATCCTAGCCAGCGCGACCGGCCCTGTCGCGGCCGCACCGTCGGAAATCCCGTCAGCGACCATAGAGATCCGGCGGCCAGAACTGCGTGCGCCGCTGCTCCTCACTGAAGAGCTGCTCCAGCAGGGCGTTTTGGCGCTCCTGGGCCAGTTTGGTGCGCATTTCTTGTTGGACCGACTCGTCGGAGAACGGGCGAACCCCGCCGACGGTCCGCGCCCCCAATCGGAGGAGCCAGATCGAGGAGCCCCGCTCGAGCGGCTCGGACACGTCCCCCCTGGAGCGGCTGGCGGCGAACGCGAAGTCCCGCAGCGCCTCGAGCGTGTTGTCCCCGGGCTCGATTCCGTCTACCCGGTCGGCGTCGGCGCCCGTCTCCTTCGCGACGGCGTCGAGAGTCGCACCGGCGGCGAGGCGCTCCTTCGCCTTCTGGACGACCTTTGGGTCGGTCGTCACCGGGAAGCGCAGCAACTCGAGGTCCGCGCTGTCCTTCCGCGTGAAGGCGTCCTTGTGCGCGTCGTAGTACTGCCGGAGTTCGCGCGGCGAGACGAGCAGTTGGCTCGCGACACGTGCTTCTTTGAGGTGCTCGCTGACCGCGATCTGGCGCCGAAATTCCGATCGAAGCTCGTCGCGACGACTGTCGTAGGTGGTGCTCCTTTCCTTCAGGCGTTCGAGGTATTGCAGCGCGCCGCCCGCCTCTCGCTCTTCGGCCGCAAGTCGTTCGTCGACGAGGCGGTTCACGATGGTCTCGACACGCCTCGGGTCGACGCCGAGGGTGTCGACGCTGTCGGCGAGCAGGTGGTCACGGACGCGGAGCCGCACGAGCTTGCGCTCGATGTCGGCGATTTCGGCCGGTGTGAGGCGGTTGCTCGCACCGTCGCCGGATCGGTTGCGCAGCAACGTGTCGACTTCGAGAGCGAGCGATTCCTGGATTTGCGATCGAGTGACGACGTCGGCATTGACGATGGCGAGCACCTCGTCGAAGAGCACCTCGGCCAGCGCCGATGGAGCGTCAGCGGGCCCGGTCGCGGAGTCGGGAGTCGAGGAGGCCGTGGTCGTGCCCGGATCGGGCGTGTTCTCGCGCGTCGACGGGTCGAGGACCGTCGTCTCGGGAGCGTCAGGAACCGTCGGGCCACTCGAACACCCCGTCGGCACGAGCGCCTCCAAGACGGCCCAGGTGGCGAGAGCGGCGAGCCGGATGGGCATCGTTGGTCGGTGTGGACGCACCACCCGCGTTCGGTCACGAGTCATCTGGGTTCCTCCCGTCGCGGGCGTCGCGTCGCCGCCGCTGCCCACGTGTTTTCTTGCGAGGCATCGGAGCGTCGGTTGCTGCCCGCTGCAAGCCCGAACCACCGCCACGGAGGCATTCGGTGAGCTTCGCGAGGACGGCGTCCGGGAGTTCGTCGACAGCTTGCCGTGCCGTCACCCGGTCGACCACCAGGCACGTTTTGTCGGGGCTGATCGGACGGACGTCGTCGAACGCGCGCAGCCACGAGCCGTGCGGCCCACGTCCAGACGCATGGCGGACGAGGAGTTGATCGGGAGGCTGGAACCGCAACCCAGTGACGCCCATTCCGCCGAGCCGGTGCTTGACGAAGAACAGACGCAGCAGGTTTCGAGCGGGAGTCGGGAGGCGTCCGAATCGATCACGCAACGATGCGTGGATACGATCGAAACTCTCGGTGTCGGTCGCCCCGTCCATCTCGCGCAACAAGGCGAGTCGCATGCGCTGATCGGGTGCGAAGGACTCGGGCAAGAACGCTTCGACACCGAGGTCGACGTCGACCTCGCGCGCATCGACGAGTTCGACATCGGTCTCCTGGTGCTCGGTCGGGCTCTGCGTGCGCATCGCGGCGGCTTGCAGCAACTTGCAATACATGTCGTAACCGATCGCGGCGATGTGACCGGACTGTTCGGGGCCGAGCAGGTTGCCGGTTCCGCGGATCTCGAGGTCGCGCATCGCGATCTGGAATCCGGCGCCGAGGCCCGAAAACTTGGACATCGCTTGGAGGCGGTTGCGCGCGTCCGGTGTCTGTGGTCGCGTCGGGTCGACGAGGAGCAGGCAGTGCGCCTTGTGAACATCGCGGCCGACACGACCGCGAAGCTGGTGGAGATCGGCGAGCCCGAAGTCGCTCGCGTTGTCGATCAAGATCGTGTTGGCACGAGGAATGTCGATGCCGCTCTCGACGATCGTCGTCGACAGGAGGACATCGGCCTCGCCGTTCACGAAGCGACGCATCGCGGCGAGCAGTTCCTTCTCGGTCATTTGCCCGTGACCGACGACGAAGCGTGCCTCGGGCACGAGGTCCTCGAGCTCGCGTTTGACGATCTGGATGTCGTAGACCTTGTTGTGCAAGAAGAAGACCTGCCCGCCACGTGCGAGCTCGCGCAGGATCGCGTTGCGGATCACCGAACTCGACTTGTGCACGACCTGCGTCTCGATCTCCTGGCGACCCGGTGGCGGAGTCGACAGCGAAGAGATGTCTTTGATGCCGAGCAGCGACATGTGCAGCGTGCGCGGGATCGGTGTCGCGGTCAGCGTCAGCACGTCGACGTGCGCTCGTAGTTGTCGAATCTTCTCCTTGTGCGCGACGCCGAAGCGCTGCTCTTCGTCGATGAGGAGCAGCCCGAGGTCCTTGAACTTCACGCTTTTTGCGAGGAGTTTGTGCGTGCCGATGACGATGTCGACGGAGCCACGCGACAGGCTATCGAGGACCTCGCGACTCTCCTTCGGCTTCTGGAGGCGCGACAGGACCTCGACGCGCATCGGAAAGCTCGCGAAGCGATCGCGAAACGTGCGACCGTGCTGTTCGGCGAGCAACGTGGTCGGCACCAGCATCGCGACTTGACGTCCGGCCGAAGCGACGCAGAACGCCGCCCGCATGGCTATCTCGGTCTTTCCGAAACCGACGTCGCCGCACAGAAGGCGGTCCATCGGGCGCTCTTGACGCAGGTCGCGCAGGATCTCGGCGCTCGCCTTGTCCTGGTCGGGCGTGTCCGTGTAGGCGAACGCGTTCTCGAACTCCGTGTACAGCGAGTCCTCCGGTGGACACGCGAAGCCGCGCATCGCCTGACGCCGCAACTGCACGTCGAGCAGGTCGGCGGCCATGTCGTGCAGCGCCTTGACGACCTGCAACTTGCGCTTGGAGAACGCCTTCCCGCCGAGCTTGTCGAGTCGCGGCGCGAGCGCGCCACCGGCGCCGACGTACTTCTGGACGAGATCGATCTTGCTCGCGGGAACGAGCACTTCGACGTCGTCGCGAAACACGAGGCGCAAATGGTCCTCGGTGCCTCCTCCGGTGCCGCGTGCGACGCGTTCGATTCCCAAGAACTTCGCGATGCCGTGGACCGCGTGCACGACGAGGTCACCGGTCGCGAGTTCGAAGAAGCTCGTGAGCGCCGTGCTCGTGATCGGTTCCTTGCGCTTGCTGCGCGTTGGGCGTCGCCGCAGAGTGCCGGTGCCGAAGAACTCGGCGTGCCCGAGGACCGTGCATTCGAGGTCCGGGATTCGGAAGCCTCGGGAGAGTTCGCCAGCGATCGCGGCGAGTGGTACGTCGCCGATCGTCTCCCGCGCCAGCGCGAGCGTGCGACGAACTTCGGGTTCGCTTCGCAGCACGAGCAGCAGGTGATCGCGCAACTTCGTCGTTGCGAGCAGGCGGCCTTTGAGGTCCCAGCTCTCGAGCGGCGCGATGCGCGGGAGTTCGACGCCACAGTCGTGCGCGCCCGGTGCGGGGAGGGTGGACATCGAGTAGGACGCGAGTCGCCCGAGTGCGCGTTCGAACGCGGCGACCGGTTTCGACAACGTGCCCGCGCGCAGCGTGAAGCGCGACAGCTGCTCTTCGAAGCGTACCGGTTCGACCACGATGACGAGTGCATCGTCAGGCATGTAGTCGAGCGGGAAGGCGATGTCGCTCGCGCGATCGTTCGTGGACGTGGAGCCGTCGTGTTGCCCGTGCGCGACTCCTTTCGTGAAGACGAGCTCCGTTTCGTCGAGCCAGTCGGTCGACGTCTGCGTCGCCGGATCGAAGCCACGCAGCGATTCGATCTCGTCGTCGAAGAGTTCGATGCGCAGCGGACGTCGCTCGGTCTCGAGCCAGATGTCGATGACGTCTCCGCGTCTCGCGAACTCGCCGGTCGCGAGCACGTGCGGCACGCGCCTGAGCGCATGGTCCTCGGCGAGCCCGATCAACGCGTCGACATCGAGTCGCGTCGATGTGCGGAGGGGCAACCGCGCGTCGATCGTCGTGTCTTCCCTCGTCGCGATCGGAGCGAGGAGCGCGCTCATGTCGGTCAGGAGGACATCGCCCGGACCGACGTCCTGCACCAAGAGGCTGCGGGCGAGGAGCGACTTGGGTGCAGGTTCGAGGTTCTCGTCCCGCTCGAGCTCGGGTAGGACGAGCGGTTCTCGGCGTCCTGACCGTGCGGTGGAGAACAGGGCGAGATCGCCCTGCCACTCGAACAGGTCGTCCTGGTCCACACAGCAGACCACGATCGGGCGCGGACCTCGTTCACGGAGAACGGCGACCAGGAGCGCCTTCGCCGAGCCCGCGAGTCGGGCCAGCGGTACCGGCTTGCCCTTCGCCTCGGCCGGTAGGTTCGCGATCGCATCCATGCGCCCGAATGCGTCGCGTAGCGCGATTGCATTGTGTGGGCGTCTGTCTACGCGAGCGTCGGTTCGCGCACCGTGTGCGTCAGGAGTCCTCGGGGCCATCGCCCGCATCATCGCCATTCGCGGGGCCGGCGCGACTCTCGGCTTCTCGCAAGACGTCGAATGCTTGCTGCGCGGCGGCCTGCTGGGCGGTCTTCTTGCTCGATCCGGATCCAGTTCCGAGCACTTTGTCGGCGACGAGAACTTCCATCGTGAACATCTGTGCGTGCGCCGGACCCTCGACACTGACCTCGCGATACTCGGGCAGCCCGAGTCTCCGCGCGAGCGTGAAGTGCTGCAGCTGGGACTTCGCGTCGGTATAGGCCTCGGGAGCCGCTGCCTTCATCTCGCCGCCCTTCGGCGCCGCGATGACGTGCGAGAGCACGAAGTTCTGCGCGGCGTCGAGACCGCCGTCGAGGAAGATCGCTCCGAGGCACGCCTCGATGAGATCGCTCTGCATCGAAGCCGTCGGCTCCAGATCCTGATTCTTCCCGGTGCGGATGAGTTGGCTGAGCCCGATGCGTTCGGCGATCGTGGCGAGATGTTCGCCGCGCGTCATCTGTACTCGGCGTGCCGAGAGTTCGCCTTCGTTCGCGTCGGGGAGACCTTCGTACAAGAACCACGACACGAGCAACGACAGCACGGCGTCGCCGAGGAACTCGAGGCGTTCATTGCTGGGGAATCCTTCGTTGCGCGTCGACGAATGGCAGAGCGCCAGCGTCAGCAAGTCGAGATTCTTGAACGCGTAGCCGAGTCGTTCCTGGGCCTTCGCAAGTCGCTGATCGGTCACCGGGGCAGCGGTGGTCGATCGCTTGGTGCTCGTGGATCGCTTCGTCGTGGCCTCGCCACGCTTGGCGGCGGCGCGCTTCGTCGGTTTCTTGGTGTCGTCAGGCTTCTTCGAGACCATGGATGTTCCAACAGGCCCGATCGGCGACCGAGGTCGCCGATCGGGCCGGAGTGTGCCTAACAGCACGTCGGCGAAGGCGGTCGAGCGCTGAATGCGTTCGATCCGACTGCATCGGCGGGCTGCTTGGATTCGTAGGATTGAATCCGATCGGGGAAAGGCATGGCGGCGACAGATCGTCGCCTGGGGAGAGGTAGACCACAGATTCTTCGCATACCACGATACGCTTCCAGAGCTTTTTCGGACTGTCTCGATTCGAGAGAAGCGTGACTTCTTTCCTTGGCCGACTCCTCTGACAACGTGCTGGTCTCGATCTTCGAGCGACACTCGAAGATCGTTGTCGTTCTCCTCGCGCTCTACGCGTGTTGGATGATTGCCAAGCCCTTGTCGAAGGGGCAGATCTCTGGGGACTTTCGTGGAATCCGCGTAGCTGCCGGCCGGCTCGCTGGCGGCGAGCGCGTGTTCTTTCCCCAGCTCGAGGCCAAGGACGAGATGCCCAACAAGCACGGACTCGTCTTCCTCGTGCTGATGAGGCCGTTCGCTGCACTGCCGGAGGGCATCGCGCAAGCGCTGTGGGTCGCCCTTTCGTTCGTGCTGCTCGCGCATGCGATGTTCTTGCTGTCGCGCATGGTCGCGCTGTCCCACGGCGCGGTTCTCTTGGCACTCGTGCTCGTCGCGCCGTTCGCACACCTTCTCGTCAAGTACTCCCAGACCGGCTTCTTCATGTTGTGGGTGCTCGTGCTCGGCGCGTACTTCTGCAGGTCACGCCGATCGCTCGCCGGGGGAGCGCTCTTCGGAATCGCGACCGCGATCAAGCTCTTCCCGATCGTGTTCCTGCCGTGGGCGCTCTGGACGGGCCGTGGTCGCGTAGCCGTAGGCTTCGTGATCGGACTCGCGGCATCGTTCGCGCTGCCGTCCGCGGTCCACGGATTCGAGACGACGCGTTCTCACATGCGGGACTACGTGGCGATGTTGCGCGAAGACACGGCGGCGTCGAGTCATCATCCGTTCCATCAGTCGCTGCGACCGCTCGTACTCGCCAGCATCGCGCCGCACTACGATGTCGGCATCGCCTCCGAGGAGGATGCGATCGAGGCGAAGCGCTTCGATGGCGTGCGCAATTTCGCGTACGACGACAGGCTGTGGAGATCGAAGGAAGTCGTCGTCGGAATCTTCACGCTACTGTTCGTACTCCTTTGCGCGTGGGCCATTCCGCCGTGGTTCTCGGGGCGATCGTCGCGGCGATCCTCCGAACTTCTCGATGACGCCATCGCTGCCGAAGTCGGCCTCGTGCTCTCGGTCATGGTGCTCGTCTCCCCGCTGGCCTGGAAGCACTACTACGTTTGGTGTTTGCCGATGCTCGTCGTGCTCCTCGATCTTGCAGCGAACCGACGAACCGGGCGAGGGACGCGTTTTTGGTCGCGTGTGGCCATCATCGCGTTCTTCGTGGCACTCACCGTGCCTCACAAGGGACTGATCGGAGTCCGTCTTGCGGAGTGGTACGCCGTGTTCCAAGGATATGCAGTGGGCCTCGCCTTCTTCTGCATTCTCGCGGCTGTTGCCGTTCGATCGTCCTACGCGGAGCGATCGGCCGGTGAAGACGTGACCGACGATCTATCGACCGCCGTGTCTTGAACCGATGAACCAAGCGAACCCCAAGAACGAAGTTTGCATCGTCCCGACGGGCGACGCCAACACGAGGTCGGTGCTCGCGGCATTTCATCGCCTAGGGGTCGATGCAAACGTCGCGGAGACGGCCGAGGAGGTGTTCGAGGCCGAGCGTGTCGTGTTGTCGGGAGTCGGTGCCTTTGCGGCAGGGATGCATCGTCTCCGAGATTCCGGATTCGATGTCGCGCTGCAAGAACACGTGCGTCGCGGCCGGTCCGTGCTCGCGATCTCGCTCGGGTTGCATCTCTTGCTCGAAGGAAGCGAAGAATCACCACGCAGCGCGGGGCTCGGGATCGTGCCGGGTGTTGCCCGACGACTCGACTCTCTCGGCGGGACGCTGCCACAGCCGCAGATCGGTTGGAGTCGGATCCTGCCGGACCGTCCGTGCCAGTTCCTGTTCGACGGTTGGGCGTTCTTCGCGAACACGTTCGCTCTGGAGAGTCGCCCGGAGGGATTCCACGCGGCGTTCGCCGACTATGGCGGGCGCTTCGTGGCGGGGTTCGAGAGTCGCGAAGTCGTCGCGTGCCAGTTCCATCCCGAACTGAGTGGTGGATACGGACGTCGACTGCTCCGGACGTGGCTCGAGGGCCAGTCGTCGAACGCGCGCGGTGGGCCGACCATCCGCGTGATCCCGTCGCTCGACGTGGAGAACGGACGCGTCGTGCGTCGCGTGCACATGAGCAGTCTCGACGATGCCGGTGACCCGCTCGAACTCGCGAGTGCCTATGAACTGCAGGGCGCCGACGAGATCGTCGTGACCGACGTGTCGGCGACGCGCACTGGTCACGCGTTCGCAGTCAGCGTGGTGCGGGATCTTCGATCGCGGCTCGCGATTCCGCTGACGGTCGTCGGCGGCGCCGTCGGCATCGAGGACGCGCGCCGCCTCTTCGATGCGGGTGCGGACAAGGTCGCGATCGACAGCCGAGCCATCACGCATCGCGGACTGCTGTCCGAACTCGTGTCCATGTTCGGTCGGCAATGCATCGTGCTCGCGATCGATGCGGCCATACGAGAAGGCGGTGGCTGGAACGTCTTGTTCCGCGGTGGACAAGACGACAGCGGGCAAGACGTCATCGATTGGGTCCGTGAAGGAGCCCAGCAGGGAGCTGGCGAGATCCTGCTCTCGAGCCGCGACCGCGACGGCACGAAACGTGGCTACGATCTCGAGTTGATTCGCGCGGTCCGCGAGGTCTGTTCGCTGCCGCTCGTGGTCAGTGGCGGCGCTGCTTCACCCGCACACATGCAAGAGGCCATTCAGGCCGGCGCGACCGCGGTGCTTGCGGCATCGATCTTCCATGACGACGAGCACAGCGTCGCCTCGATCAAGGGCTGGCTCGCACGACGCGGAGTTCCGCTGCGGCCGTGAACGGACGGACTTTCCTTCGACTCAACGCACCTGGAGCTTCAAGCCACGCGTGAACGAGAAGTTTTGCGTGGCACCCGAGTCGATGTAGATGGCCTGGAAGAAGAAGTCCGTATTCAGAAGATTGGTGTCGTCGGGGATCTGGAGCGCCATCGAGTACACGCCGAGGGAGTCCGTGATGTGCGTGACGAGAAACAGCGGCGTGACGAGCAGCGTCCCCCCGAAGACCGGCGCCGACAGCGGAGCGACGCCGACGACCATTGCGCCGGGCGCCAGTGGCGTGCCGTCGGTCTTGATCGCGATGTCCTGTCGTCTCGCGAAGCAGCCCTGGTGATCGATCACCGGAATCTTGTTTCCCGTTCCTGGCAGACCCTGACCGTAGAACTGCGTGGCTCCGCAAGGCAGACCGAAGCCTCGGACGGCGACGATCTGGTTGGACGCCCCGAACGTCGAGAAGATAAAGTCTCCCGAGAGTGGATCGATTGCAGCGCCTTCGCATCCGGACAATCCGCGAATGAAGCGCCTTCGCGTCGCAGAGAGCGGATCACCGTTGGCGTCGATGTCGTAGAACGCGATGTCGCCATTGCCGTACTCGCAAATCGCCATCGTCTTGAAGTCCTGGATGAGCGGCGATCCCGGCTGCACGTAGAAGATCCCCTCGGGCCCGCCCGAGATGGAGGTGCCTACGGTCAGACTCGCAACGTCGAACGTCCCCGAAGTGTCGGGCGTCAATGTGGCCGTGGCGATCTTGTTCGAGTTGTAGGACGCGAGCTTGAGATTGCCGGCTTGCGGAAAACCGGCTGGAATGAACGTCAGCGAGCCGACCGAGCCCGTGAAGCCGTTGATGGCGAGCGACACGCTCTTGTCCATCGACGTGCTGCTCGGCTTGATCATCCCGAGTGCGTGCGTGTTGTAACGCGTGAAGAACAGCACACCGCCAGGGCCGAACTGCAAGCCGCCGTCGATGTTGGGCGCGTCGGCGAACTTGACGCCCGGGCCCGAGAATGCCGTGATGTGGTTCTGGGCATCGCGGGTCACGGGGACTCGATAGACGGCACCCGTACCCGCGTTGGCGTTGCCGCCGACGTAGATCGCGTCTCGATCCCCTGGCTTGAAGGCGACGCCACCGAGCCGCGCTGGGACACTTGGTGGTGTGCCCAGGGCCGCCACGCTGTACGCAGAATCGTACGGAGGGACCAAGATTTGCGCGGTGACCCGTGAGCTGAGCAATGCGCAGGCTCCGGAAGCGAGGAGGACGAACGTGAACGATGGGCGAGCGGGAGAACGAGAGATCTGCGACGTGAGATTCATGGTGGATGTCCGAAGTTGCGTATATCAGGACTCATCCTCTGCCGTATGGCGTCCGATCGCAACTGCCCCGGACGCGAGCGCCTTTGCGTTTCTGGAACATTGCCGCTGTCTGGTCCACGCCGCAGTGAGGACTGGATCGTTCTCACCTTGCTCGCGATGTCGGCGAGCTATGCCCGGGTCGGGGACTCCCAGAGCACGTATCGCAGCCGTGACATCGCCGATTTGGTCCAGATCTTCATCGGTCCTTGTCCCGTCGTGGACCAGCTGAAGAAGGTGCGACAGAGATGGTTTGTCTCGTTCCTGCGTCAGTCGAGACAGCCATTCGGTGTCGCGACAGGCACCGCACCTGCGAGCCGTGGTTCGCCGCGGTTCTCGATGGTCACTTGCACGAACTCGTTCTCGCTCGCGTCACGATCCACCGGAAGTTCACAGCGGATGTAGTTGCCCGTGAGACCGGTCAACCCTCCCCGCGGACCGCGCTTGCCTTCGACGAGGAGCAACTCTTCCGATCCGTTCCGCCGCGCGAGGAAGGCACGACGCAAGTCGTCCTCGAGTGCGTGCAAGTCCTGGCTTCGAGCACGCTTGATGTCCTCGGCGACGTGGCCGGGCATGCGCGTCGCTGCGGTTCCTTCGCGCTGTGAATACGTGAACACGTGCAGATACGTGAGCGGCAGGGATTCGATCAAGTCTCGACCGGACCGGAATCGCTCCTCGTCCTCACCGGGAAAGCCGACCATCACGTCCGCGCCGATCGACGCTTCTGGGAAGCGTTCGTGGATCCGCCGAATCGTGGCGGCGTAGACGGCCGCATCGTAGTTGCGACCCATGCGTCGCAGCATCGCGCTGTCGCCATGCTGGAGCGGGACGTGGAAGTGTCGCGCGAACATGGGCGATGCTTCGATCGCGTCCAGCAACTCGTCCGTGACGGTGTCAGGTTCGAGCGAGTTGAGACGGAAGCGCATCCGCGTGCCCCCGACGTGCTGGAGAGCGCGAACGAGTTTCGCGAGCGACGTCGCTTCGCTTCGACCGGCGCGCGCGAAGTCGCGACCCCAGGATCCGGTGTTGACGCCCGTGAGTGCCAACTCGCGGAAGCCCGACCGCCCGAGATGCCGCGCTTCGTCGACGACGCTCTCGAGCGGTCTGCTCACGCTCGCGCCACGCACCGTGGGGATGATGCAATACGTGCAGCGCTCGTCGCAGCCGTCCTGGATCTTCAAGGTCGCGCGGGTCCGCAGCGAACCTTGCTCGCCTTGTCCGCGTGCGGAGCCATGGTTCAGGAAGTTCTCGGTAGTCGGTTCGCTGTCGACCCAGATCTCGCCCGCGAGACGGCGGTCCTCGCGAAATCGTTGAACGTGTTCGAAGAGCTGTCCCTTCTCCTTGTTGCCGAGAACGAGATCGACGCCGTCGAGTGCGGCGAGTGCTTCGGGATCCCGCTGTGCGTAGCATCCAGTCACGACGACGAGGCCGCCCGCGCGCTTGCGCCTGACGGCTCGTCGCACGGTCTTGCGCGACTCGGCATCCGCGAGACCCGTCACCGTGCACGTGTTGATCACGTAGAGATCCGCAGTCTGGTCGAAGTCGACGGAACGCCAGCCGGCGTCGACGAAGCGACCGCGCAGACATTCGATCTCTTCGAAATTGACGCGACACCCGAGGCTCTTGAACGCGACGGCTCGTGCATCAGGGGCCTCACCACGTACATCGCAATCGACCATTCGGGGTATGGTAGCCGCGTGATGCACCGAAATCCGATGATCGATGGCTTGCCAGCCCTCTTCGCGTTCCTACCGATGGCTTCGCGGCTCAGCGCGACACCCGTCGAAAGCACGGTGCAGAAAACCGACGAACGAGCACCGGACAAGTCGTGCAAGCCACACGTCGTCTACAAGTGGAAGTCCAAGGGCGGGCTCGACTTCACGTATTCGTTGCCCAAGGGTTGGTTCGCCAAACCCGGTGCGGACACGGACGCTTCCGAGAAGGACGCGCGTTCCCTCGTCGTGATCTGCCATGGCACGGGGCTCGACTATCGATGGGGGCACGCGAACCACTCCCCGGAAGTGCTTCGCCCGGACAACGTCCTCGTCTCGGTGTCTGGCCCGTCGCCGGGGCAGGGTGAGTCTCGGCTCTTTCTCGGCAATGACGAGGATCGCAAGGCATTTAGGGGGTTCTTGAACGAACTGCGCGAGCTCTTCGATCCGACGCGGATCTTTATCTACGGGCACAGTCAGGGCGGATTCTTCGTGCTCGACTTCGCGGGTGCGTTCCCCAAGGAGATCGCCGGAGTCGTGGCGCACGCGTCCGGTGCTTGGGCGAGTTCCGCGACTCCCAAGGCGCTCGCATCGATTCCGCTCGTTGTCCAACACGGGTCCTCGGACCCGGTGGTGCCGTACGGACAATCCGTCGGAACGCGCGATGCGTACGAGAAGCGCGGCTTGTCGATGCAACTGCGACGCCTCGAGTTCTACAACCATTGGCCCAACGAAGTGCGCACGCACGAGATGATCGCGTACTGCGACGGCATGAGCTGCACGACAGCCGAGCACGCGATCGCCCAAGTGCGTGCGATGCTCGAGCCCAAGAAGCCGGATCGCTACCAGTGGAAGACCGCGCCGGCGTTCTCGGCAGCGAGGTGCGTGCTGCGGCGATTCGAGAGCGGTGGCGACTTCGCGAAAGCGGATGCCGGAGTGCTCGCGGTTGCATCAAAGCTCACGAACGCGATCGAGAACCACGCCAAGCTCCATGTGACTGCGCTCTCGAAGCTCTTGAAGAGCAAGTCCGATCTAATGCTCGTGTCCGCGAAAGCGCGCGGCGCGAAGAAGACGATCAAGCCGTGGATCGAGTGGTTACTCGCATGCCGCGAGGACTTCCGAGGTGTCGATACGTTCGAAGACTTCGCGAAGTCGCTGTCCCTCGACGACGTGATCGAAGCGCATGGCAAAGCCGCGTCGAAGATCACACGTTCGTTCTACAACGAGAAGGACGAGAAACGTCTCTTTCGGACCATCGTCAAAGAACTACCGAATGCATTCTTGTACGACGCATTCCCGCACGATTTCCGCAAGCGCATGCAGGATCTCGAAGAGCGTGCGAAGGAGTTCGGCATTCCACCGAAAGAACTCGCCGCTGCGCGGCACCTCGAGGAATACAGGACCGGGATCACCGGCGGCGCCGAGAACTACGCCGAGCTGCTCGCGAAGTTCAAACTTCCGTGATCCAGTCAACCGCGCGGGAGCCGTTGCCACGCACGAGTTCGAGGTAGGTCGACTGGATCGCCTTGGTCACCGGGCCGGGGCTCTCGCGCAGAGTCCGATCGTCGACAGTACGGACGGGTGTGATTTCGGCGGCGGTGCCGCTCAGGAACGCTTCGTCCGCTCCGTACAGTTCGCTGCGGCCGAATCGTTCGAGACGAATGGGGATCTTCAGGTCGGATGCGATCGTCAGAACGGTATCGCGTGTGATGCCGTGCAGGATCGGCGAGCTGTCGGGTGCCGTGAAGATCGTGCCGTCGACGACGACGAAGAGATTCTCGCCGGTGGCCTCCGACAAGTAGCCGTCCCGGTCGATCAACAGTCCTTCGTCGAGACCCAGGGCACGAACCTGACGCTTGGCCATGAACGACTGGATGTACTGACCCGTCAGCTTGCCCCGGATCGGGGCCGCATTTCCCGTCGTGCGTTCGTAGCTCGTGATCAAGGTCTTGATCCCGTGCTTCATTCCATCGTCGCCGAGATAACTACCCCATTGCCACACGGCGATCAGGGTGTGAATCGGATTGTCGCCGCCCGCCACGCCCATCGCGCCTTCGCCCATGAAGACCAGCGGACGGATATATGCAGCGTCGAAGGAGTTCGCGCGCAGCGTCTCGAGCGTGGCTTCGCAGAGTGCGTCGACATCGTACGGAATTGAAACGCCCAGGATGCGGCATGACGTCGAGAGTCGTTCCATGTGTTCGCGCAGCCGGAACACGCCGCCGCGTCCGCTCGCCTGGCGGTAGCAGCGAATGCCTTCGAAGGCGCCGGTGCCGTAGTGCAACGCGTGCGCTAGGGGTGAGACGCGAATCTCTTGGAGATTGCGAATCTCACCGTCGAACCATGCAAGTGTGTCGATCCCAGCCATTCGCGAGACCATAGCAGCATCGCGGCACCATCCTACGGGCACGGTGTCGTGCTTTTCGGCGCAAGTCAGGGACGGCTCCGCGTCGATCATGGCGGGAGATCATGACTGCGACAGGTGTCACCGAACGTCCTCCCCATCGGCAGGTCACGACAGCGCAGCCTTCCCGGGCGCTGCCAGCGCGCGGGAGTTCGGTGCGGCGTACGCCGCTCGAAGTCGGGCGCGGCTACCTCGCCGCCCTGCTCTTCTCGCCGCTGCGCGTACTCTCGCACTTCTTACCGAAGAGGCCCGACCTCTGGGTCTTCGGGGGCTGCCGGGGCGAGGACTATGCCGACAACGCAAGGCATTTCTTCCAATGGATGGCGTTGCACCATCCGGGTGTGCGGTGCGTCTGGGTGACGCACGATTCGGATGTGCTTACCAAACTCCAAGAACGTGGGCTCGACGTTGCATCCACGTTTTCGTGGGAGAGTACGAAGATCCACATGCGTGCCAGCGTGGCGGTCACGAGCCACGGAACCACGCGCGACCTGCACCGATTCGTCATCGGTGGGGGGACGACCATCGTCAGGCTCGGGAGCGGAACTCCTCTTGCTCGGACCGGGAGAGATCTCCACGCAGGGCCGTTCCATGCGGGGCCGATCCGGCGCTTCGCTTCTTGGTGCCGTGGGATGCTCGACCATCTTCTGCCGAGCGAGACGGATCGATTCGATCTGCTCACCGTCGCATCGACGCATGCGATTCCGAATGCGCTGAGCGCGTATGGGACGACGCGAGACCGTATCGTCGTGACCGGCCTCGCGCGGACCGATCTGATGGTGCAGCGACAGCTTCGCGTGCGGCTCGGGCCGCGGCGTGTCCTCTACATACCAGGAGGGCTGGCGACTAGCTTCACGCACTCCAGTTTCGACGCGCTCGCCAACCTCGAGCCGAGTGTTGCTGACCAGAAGCTCGAAGCGTGCGACGCTGAACTGTTCGTTCCGCTCGGCGATGGACACGTCCCGAGTTCGGACTCCTTGCGACGATTGTCCATGTGCGAACGAGTGCACCTGTTCGAGTGTGGAGACTTGCACCACCACCTGGACGGGTTCGATGTCTTTGCGACCGACGGATCCAACACGTTCTGCGACTACTTGCTGCTGGACCGGCCGATCATCTTCTTTCGTCGAGAAGAGCTCGACGCGGTCGCGGATCGAGAGCGATGGCTGTACTACGACTGGGATTGGCTCTGCTGCGGTCCTCTCGTCCGCACGTGGGACGACTTCTTCGATGCGATCGCGCGCGCGCTCGAGGCGCCTGAAGATCACGATGAAGCTCGCATTCGTACGCGTCGGTTGTTCCACGATCACGCGGACGCGGAGAATTGCCGCCGAATCCACAGCGCGATTCTCGAGTTTCGCGGCGAGCGGGCTTCGGAATCGACAGCCGAGTAGCGCCGTCGTGGGACACGGCAACGGCAATTCACACGGTATTCGCTGCAGTCCTTGAACGCGAAATGCCGATGAAAGCGGCGGATTGCCGTGTTCCGTTGCGTACCGAAGCCAGTCGGTCATTTCGTGCGAGCGAAGATCGCAGATGACAGCACTCACCACGCCTGAATTGGCGAAGCTCGATCCTGTTTCGACTGTGAACGCGCCCCGTCAGGTGCGCGCGAGCGGGATGGCCGTCGTTGGGTCGATTCCCATCGGGGAGGCGTTCGCGAATCGTCACGGTCTCGTCGCTCGGGACCCTGCGATCGAAGACTCATGGGCGGTCCACGATTGGAACGGTCCAGAGTGGTTCGTTCTCGCAGTCGATGCGGCGAAGACCGTCGAGGTGGTGCAGTCGATCGCTGCGCGGCGCACGGGGCCACTGCGAATCCTGCAACTGTCCCGTGGGCTCGATCCATCGGGCGCGACGCTAGGCGAAGCCGTAGCCTCGCAGCTCGGGTCGCGGCTGGCGACATACGCGGTTCTCGCGGGTGGTTTGTCGGCTCAGGACCTTCGATCCATGACTCCGACGCAGGCGACCCTCGCGTGTCGAGACGCCGAAGCTCTCGCAGCGCTCGGCGAGCTGCTCGTCGACTGCGACCTCCACTTGCGGCGCGACCTGGATGTGCGCGCCGTGGAATGGTCCGCTGCGTTCGCCGAAGTCATGGCTCTCCTATTGGGTCTCACCGAAGGGGCGGAACTCCCGACGGGCACACGGGCGTGGACGCTTCGTGCCGCCAGTGACGAGATCGTCGCGATGTCGGAGCGCGAACAGGTGCTCGAGATGGCAGCATTCGGAGGCCATCAGGGCCCGTGGGCGATCGAACTGCCTTCGGCGATGCTCCACGAGACGCCGAGTCGGAGGCTCGGACGCTTGCTCGGTCGAGGCTTCACGCTCGACGACGCCGTCGTGCACCTCGTCGAGGGGGATACGGTCTACGGTCAGCGGTCGCGAATCCGTACCGATGTGCCGGCGCTCGCGACGCTACGCGGCGCGATGTCTCGAGGCATCACATCGATGTGTCCCGGTCTCGCGGCACTCGCCGATTTCGCGGCAAACGCGAGTTCGACGCGCGAACTCTGGGAGCGACTGTTGCACCGTTCTATCGAGATGCCACGACAGGCGAACGCGAACGAGGGAGGGCCCGCATCGTGATGTGCCGCGCTGTTGTCTGGTTGCCGGATGCCGACCGTGGGTTTTGCGAGATTCGCGGGGAGAAGCTCATCGACTCGACTCTGCGGTCGTTGCGTGAGAACCATGTCTTCGAAGTCGCGATCCTCTGTCGCGGTGGCGGTGACGCACTCGAGGATTGGTGTCGTGCCAATCATCTCGAACTCCTCATCCACGTTCTCGACCGCGACGAGCCATCGGGAAGCGCGTATCGGCTGTTCGATGCTCGTGATGTGCTCGTGGCGTCCAGTGGCTTGCTCTTCCTCGATGGGCGCGTGTCGTTCGATGGAGCGTTGCTCAAGACGCTCATCCAGAACGACCACAGCACGTGTGCGATCGAGTTCGATACTTGGGACAACAAGTCGCCACGCGCCAGCGTGGAGCGCGACAAGGTCGTCGCTCTCGGGACGAGTCTAACCAAGAAGAGCTCGTCGGGACGCTGTCTCGGTTTCTACAAATTCGATCAAGCGACACTCGACGAAATTCACAACAGCGTCGCGCAACAGCTCGCCTACAGCGGAGACGTCGGCACGTCCATCGAACAAGTGATCGATCGACTTCTGCGAAGTCGGCGTATCCAAATGTATCCCGCACCTGTCACCCAAGGTGCTTGGTTCCTCGTCGATCAGATGGACGGCCAGTTGGAAGGCCAATCCGATGACGAGGCAACGCGCAACGAGCCCCATGCGTTGAAGTTCGACGCAGACTGAGACACGGGCGTCTCGGCGGTGGAGTTTCGGAGTTCAAGATGGGAACGATTCCGAAACCAACGCACGTACGATGTCCACGCTCAGCCTACTGCCACGTTCGACCTCCGCGCCCAAAGAGGTCTTCCTTCACGGAATCGGTCGGTTCGGATTCGTGCTCCTCAAGGAGCTGGGCGATCGTCAGCCCGCCGGCTGGCACCTTCGCGCCTACGACACCGATGCCGAACTCGTGCGATGCCTGCGCTGGGAGCGCCGTCACTCCCACCTTCATCCCGATGTTCGCATCCATGATCGTGTGGAGATCGCGTCCGATTGCTCGGCGATCGGTCGGTCCGATGTGCTGATTCTCGCGATGCCTTCCGAAGAAGTGCATGCCGTTCTCGACGACATCGAAGCGCATTGGACACACCCGGTCGTCATCGTGTCGTCGACATGTGCGGTCGATGCCGATTCGGGCCGCTTGCTCTCGGACATCGTGACGGAGCGTCTGGGTGACAAGTTGCGCGGCTACGCCGTCCTCGCTGGTGAGACCCTCGCGAGGGATCTCGTGAGCTCGGACCCCTTCATGGCGACCATTTCCTCAGCGGATCCCGCGATCCTGCACGAGCTGCGTTCGCTGTTCGCGAGTGATCGCATCATCCTCAACTCGGAAGATGATGTCGTGAGCACGGAGTTCGCCTGTGCTGCGACACACGTGCTCGCGCTGCTCGCCGGTTGCGCACACGGAGCAGGGATCGGCACGACCGTGCTCGCACGTCTGATCATTCGAGCGGCGGCACAGTTGCAAGAACTCGGAGTCGAGCACTTCGGCGCGCGCAGCGAGAGCTTCTCCATGGCTTCCGCTGTCTGGGGCGCCTCGATCTGGATGACTGCGAGCGGGCATGGCGAGGACCGCGAAGTCGGCCTTCTGCTCGGTCGTGGCTTCACCGCGGCGGATGTGCGGTCGACGATGCGCAATCTGCGGCGCTCGTGCGAAGGCCTTCGATCGCTCGACGGGTTCGCGGCGATCCCGGGCTTCTCCGAATGCACGCTGCTGCGCTGTCTGCACGAGTTCGTCAAGGAACGGATCGGCGTCGACGCCTTCCTGGACGAGTTTCGGCGCATCCGATGACCCACGTGCTCGCAGATCGCGCATTTTTCCAACAGTCGATGCCCCTGTTCTGCCGATGAGAAGGCGCTGACAGAGGCGTCGGACCCACTCGGCCGACGCCGTTCCCGCGACACAACGCGTCAATCGGAGCAGTCAATGGCCGAGGTCCTGGTTCGTCATGGCAGTTTGGAGCCCTTCGCGATCGGCGCGGGCGCACAGCTCGTTGCGCGCGGAGAGCAGCCCTTCGGCACATCGATCGCGCACGTCGCCGGTGAGTCGATCGAATGCGACGACGCGAGCCTCGACTACGTGATCGCACACACGGAGACGCTCTCCGACGGCTGCGAGAGTCGAGTGTTCGCGGAATGGCGGCGTGCGCTCAAGAACGGCGCAAGGCTCGCACTGCTCATCGATCCGTCCCGGATCGACCCGGTGTCGTTCGAGCGCGTACTCGCCCACGAGGCGGGTATCTTCGTCGACGAACGTCGCGAGGACGGGGATTGCGTGCTCTTGCTCGCGCGCCGTGACTTCGAGCGATCGATGCGACGCCACTTCGCTGGCGTCCTCGCCGAGGTCGGTTGGGCGGGGCGACCCGAAGGCTGGAAGGACGAGCTACGCTTCGATCTCGCGAGTCTCCTCCTGCAAGTCGGTGAAGGGCGGTTGGCCGCCGAGTTCTATCGCGCGGTGTTGGCATCCGACCCCGATTCGGTCGATGCGCGAGTCGGCCTCGCACTCTCGCTGGCTCTGCTGGAAGGCTTCGACGAGGCCAAGCAGATCCTGTCCGAAGTGCTGGAGGTCGATCCGAATCACGGCATGGCCGCCTCGTGGCTCCGCCGCGTCCACGAACGCGCACGTCCAGAACCCGTCGATCCCAACGTGCTCGAGCCAGCGTTGCGCAGACCGCGCGGTTGAGACTCGGTCGCCGCCAAGCGGATCCGGCCGACCCTGCGGGGCGTTGGGATTTGACGGAGCGTGGATATATTCATCGTAAATGAAGCCGTCCACAGTTCCTGTCGGTGCCTGCACGGTACTCGCGCTCGTCGCGATGCTCGCGGGCTGCAGTGGACGATCCGCTTCGAATACGAACACAGGACCTTCGGTCGCTCCTGCAGTGCCCGCCGGAACCACATGGGGGCCAGGAGACGCGAGAGCCGCGTCGACGGTCGCCGAACGCGTGAACGGAGATTGGCAACTCGAGATCCGCGTCGCCGATGCGACGGTCAATGCAGTCGAAGTTCGCGGTCCCGGCCCTGAGTTCGAACTGCTCGAGACCATCGCCGTGACTCCGCGCCTCCAGGACGGCTTAAGAGTCATTCTCCCTCGAGGCCGTGTGAAGACCGGATCCGAGATCTTCGTCGTCACGCGTTATGACGATACGGCGATCGCGGTCGCCCAGGTGCTATTCGGATGAAACTCGCGAAGCCGAACCGCTTGGACGTGCAAACGGCGCGCGTGATCAAACACGAGCCTCGTGTGGACGTGTTCGTCGTCGATGGCGTGTGCGTCAAGGAGTATCGCGTGCCGTGGCACTTGCGGTGGCGCGAGTTCTGCCGCCGGTCTCGTGCACGACGTGAGTACGACAACATCGATGCGATGCATCGGTGTGGCCTGCCGACCATCGAAGCACTCGAGTGGATCGAAGCGCGACGCTTGGGGTTCACGACCTCTTCGACTCTGCATACGCGCTACCTCGAGTCGACCGAGACCATGCGTCAGCGTCTTGCGAATCCGGGAGGCGACGATCCGCGCCTCGCGCGTTCCGTCGGCATCGCGTTGCGACAGATCCACGAAGCCGGTTTCGTTTGCAACTCCGCGTCGCCGCGCAATTGGTTGCTGCGCAAGGGAGACTTCGCTTCGACGGAACGACCGGTGCTCTGTGACCTACCGTTCGTGCACCGACGTTCGCGAAGTGTCGTGGGTACGCGCGAAGCGATGGTCGACCTGTACGCTGCGGCACTCGGCGAGAGCCGTCGACGAGAGACCACATCAGACTGGAGACGTCACTTTCTCGCGGGCTACTGCGCCGACGATGAAGAGCGCATGGAGTCTCTGCGAACGATCGGCGAAGGATGGACGAGGCGACGGTTCCGCTTCGAGCGCGACTTCGGAATCGCGAAAGCGCATTTGCGCCGGTTGTTTTCTTGGATGTTCCGGCGCACTTGATCACCGGCGAAGGCGCACGATCTCTTCGGTCGCGTACCACGCCATGATGGTCCATGCGTCGCGGCCCTGCTCGGGTAATAGCTGCATCGCGTTGTCTTTCGATGTCGCATCCAGACACGCGAGGTAGCGGCGATTCACGCCCCGACCCACGATGCCGTCGAAAAGAACGTGTTCGTGCACGAGAGTCGATGGCGCGTGATCTGTATCCTTGTGGCTCACGAGTACGTAGCTGCGGCAGTGAAAACCCGGTGGGGGCGCTTCGACGCCGGATTCCGTCACTGCCTTCTCGTGCATGTCATTCAGCCGATCGAGTGTATCCATCGTCGTGAACGGCTCGATCTCGAAGAGGAAGACTCCTGCCCGACCGGTCGGATCCGAACTCGCGATCGCGCGCGCCGTCTGCTCGTCGGCGGTGTTCAGCAGGAACATTCCGCGATGATTGTGCGCAGCGCGTGGCTCGCCGAACGGGCCGGCTACGAGGAGTTGGCGGTCACGGGCCATTCGCTTCATGTTCGCGAAGTGGCCCTGGAATGCCTCGGTGCGCGCGGCACCGGTCGTCGTCCCGTCGTTGGGACCGGTGACGATCCATACCCATGAGTATGTCTTCGTTCGTTGCCCGCCGCGTGGGCTCGAGCCGCTCGAGCAGCCCGGCCCGAGCAAGATCGCGACGTTGAGGAGTGCGTTCAGGACGACGACGACTACCGTGCGGTGCATGCGTGCATCATGCCGCCGCGTGACCCCTGCGCACGCTCAGCGTCGCGGCTTCTGGCGAATCGCGCGGTAGCGGGTCCCTCGCTCGCGCTCGACGATCGCGTCGGCGGCGCGGCGTGTGTCGGGTGCGACGGCACCCGGATCCGTCCCGCGGAGCAAGAGAGCCGCAACGGCTTCGGCTCGCACCCCAGCGTCGATGTCGCTCGCGAGTCTCCGGAGCAGCGGTCCACCGTGAGCCTCGGAACGGACGCCTTGGAACAGCACGGCTGTCCTTCTTCGCCCTGCGACGTCGAGGCTCGTGAAGTCCACGCTCTCGGTCGTGACTTGCACCGGTACTTCCTCGATCAGAATGCACTTGGCTACGGAGTGCCACGACTCACGCTGTGGTTCGAGCCAGAGGCTCCACGCGGCTCTTGCCGCGAATTTCGGGCTGACTCGCGTGCTGGCCGTGAGCAATCCGAACAGCCTCGTCGATGGCGCACGAAGTTCGGTTTCGACGGCGCGTTCGAGACGAACTCGGTCGTCGTCCTTCATGCGTTCGAGTTCCGGCAGTGTCGGTAGAGCCAATGCGGCGTCCTCGGCGATGCGTGAATCCTCGGAGTCCAGGGCATCGGTCACGAGACGGATCAGTGCGGCAGGCGCGGGCTCCGCAACGAGCTTGCGCACGAGTGCCAGTCGTTCGTCACTTTCGTGCAGCAGCCCGCGTGAGCCGCCCCGAACGTGGAACTGCCCGTCGCGTTCGGCCGCGAAGAGGATCAAGCGCGACCCGACTTCGAGCCCGTGGCACGCGGCGCCGCAGTGATGCGCTCCGAGTTCTTCGAGTTCGAGCGCCACGGACGGGGTGCCTCGCAGCGCCTCGAGTGTCGTGAACGAGATGCGCAGGGTCCCACCGGACTCTCTGCGGTCGGTGACACGAACATGCAGGACGAGTGGTGTTCTCTTCGCGAGTGCGAACACGGTCGTCGCTTGCTTCTGTGCGTGGATCGGACTCGATGTCACGAAGACGATCGAAGCCGTGAGTGCGCTCACGGCGATCGTCGCAAAGGCGTTGTGGATCAGAAAAGCCATGCAGCACTCACTTGAGAAGGATGCGTTCGCGCAGGTAGGCGAGATTGAGCGGGCGGAACGAGAACTCGACGGTCGTCAGGCTCTCGTATCCGAGAATCGCGCTCATGACGTCTTCGATACCGGTCGTTGCGTTGTGCAGGGTGCGATCTCCGTGCAGCCCTGAGCTGGGAACGCCCTCCGGGACGAGCCCGATCGAGTGACCGATCTCGTGGGCGAGGATCACCCCGATCGCGCGGGCGAGGTTGTCGGCAGCGGTCAGGATCGTGTCGAGACGTGCGCGCTCTTCGGGCGTCGCCGTGGCGTAGACGAACGTGTCGGCGAGCACTTGGGCGTCGTGAGCGTGCATACCGACGGGCGTGCCGCCCATGTGCGGCGACAGCTCGCGGTACGTTCGACCGAAGCGCGTGACGTAATGGGGGTACAGGTCGAGATACAGTCGTGACTGGTAGAGGAACAGCTCGCGAACGAACACGCCGAGGCCCGGATTCGTGCCCGTGTTGTTCTCGTTGATCACCGAATTTCGATAATCGAACAGCGCTCGTCCGAGAACGCCTGTGGACTCTTCTCCATACGTGCGCTTGGGATTGCCCGTGGGATCGAGGCCACCGACCGCCATACGCATATGAGGTGCCCCACATGGCTGTCGCGTCACGAGCCTCAGGCGAACGCTGTCTTCGTCGACCCTTCCACTCGTCGCATTGCGACAGAAGAGCTTGTTCGCGACACCGATCGCTCCGTCCCGAACCAATTCGATCATCTTTGCGTTGGACCCGATCGGGTCACCGGCGGCGATCAAACCGAAGTCGAGCAAGTCCTCTTCGAAGTCGGCGCGTCCATTGCCCTTGCCACCACCCTCTCGGTCCGAGTCGAACATCGCCCAGACGAGCTGAGTGCGCTCGAAGGGCCTTCGCTCGACCGTCGACGAATCGACCTCGAAGGCGAGCGTGGCGAGGTTACTGACGTTCCCGCTCGTGTCCTGGATCCGCGCGGTCAGCGTGTACGCACCGTTCGCGAGAGCGTTGCTGGCAGGTAGCTTGGTTCGTGCACGGAGATTGCCCGAGAACGAAGTCATCGCGTAGAGCTCGTCCGAGGACGGCGTTGCCGCGGCACCCGTCAGCACGTACTCGAGGGTCGTCGGATCGACGGTCGTGCTGCCGAGATCGTAGCCTTTGAGGTCGATCGTGAAGCCGAACGGCGGAACCGCGAGGCCCTCGCGTCGACTCTTCGCGACATCGTTGAGGGTGAGTTCGATCTGAGGAGCGATGGTGTCTGCATGCCCACCCGTGCGGAAACTCAGATCAAGATCATCGGCGAAGGCGCCTCCGTCGACCATGCGAATCCCGCCGAGCCCTCCGGCGATGACGACCCGCACGATGCCGAGCGTCGGCAGCGAGTACGTCGGTTCGAAAACGATGGCCCGACCACCACGAACGACGGCGAGGGAGCCAGCTATGCGCGCGGTCAACCCGTTCCAGACTTCAATGGCACTGTCGTTGACCGACTCCGGACGGATCGACGTCGCGCTCTGCATCACGATGCGGCTCGTGACCGGGACCGCCGATGCTCCGTCGCCCGGCGTGACGATCAACTTCGGTACGTTGTCCACGGTCGTCGTCTCGAATCCGACGATCGCGCTCGTGCCGAGGACGTTGCCGTGCACGTCGCGCACGCCATCGGGACCGCCGACGACTTCGAGTCGGCACGTCGCCCCGAACGGAAGCTCCTCGACTGCGTAGACGAAGATCGATGACCCCGACGCGGAAAGAGTGACGGCGCGTGATTCGTTCGCGGCGAACAGGAGGACCGTGTCACGGCGGACGGACGCTACATCGATCGCCTTGTCGAAGTAGATCTCGAGCGGGACACCGATCGGAACACTCGTCTCGTCGTCTGCAGGCAGGGTTCTCGTGACCTTGGGAGGAGTCGTGTCGCTCCCCGTGTGGAACGTGAAGTCGACCGGCGACACGATTGGATTGCCGCTGACGTCCGCGAGAGCGGACGCGCCGACGAGTGCTCGCACTCGATAGTTGTCGTTGACCGCGAGTGGGGCCCGCGGCGTCAAACGCACCGTGCGCAGATCGCGGGACAAATCGACGGTGACCGGCACGGCGTTCTCGAAGTCGTCGACGAGGCGGAGACTCGAAGGCTCGTAGCTGTTCGGGTCCATCGACTCGTTGAAACGGAGTTCGATGCGCGCATTCGGCGAAATGTCCGTAGCCTCACTGGTAGGGAACGACGCGGAGAGTGCGGGTGACGTTCCGTCACTAGCTGTGGAGAAACGCAAGACTGTCGCAGCGGCGAACTCATTGCCACTTCGGTCCTTGATCGCGCCATTGCCGGTCCGCACGGCCATCACGAGGGACTTTGCGCCAGGAAGATCGTGGATACACCGCGCGTAGACGATCTTGTCCGCATAGGTCAGTTCGAGCGGATAGTCGGATCCCCATTCGTCGCGGAGCGTGATGCTCCCACTTCGAATCGACGTGGTGTCGAGCTCTTCGTCGAAGCGAAACGCGATCGGCGCAATGCGGGACACGTCGACCTGACGGTCGGTGACGGAGGATTCGAGGAGCTTCGGGGCGATCGTGTCCGTCGTGCGAAATGCGAACGATGGCGAGTCGTCGAGGGTGCGATAGCTCTGGTCACACAGCGTGGGCTCGAGGGTGAAGCGATACGTCGTCGCCTCTTCGAGCGGACTCGTGGGCTTGAAGTGAATCGTCCGCCCGCCGTTGCTGACGCGGAACGTACCGTCGATCGGAGTCGTTTCTCCGTCGACGCAGAGTGCCATCTCCTGGGTCACCAAGGCTGTAGGATCGATCGCAGCGTCGAAGCGCAAGGTGACCTCGACGTCGACATCGACTTGCAGAGCGTCTGCATCCGGGTCGTGCCCGAGGAGACGGAGTTCTCCGACTTCACCCGCTGCATTCCCGCCCGCGATGTCGCCATTCCCCGCGCCGCCACAGCCTGCGAGCGCAATCGCTCCGCAGACCGCGAGCCCGATCCACAACTGCTTTCCCACGATGAGGTCCCCGTTCCCTGATGCGCGCAGGATCGGGAAGCCATGCGTTGTGGCTTGATTCGCGGATTGCTTGGCGTCAGCTCGTCGATGGCAGCGTCACGTTCGAACTGTAGAACTTTTCTACAGAGCACAGTGAAGCGCAGTGTTTCGCGTCAACTCTCGCGCGTCCAAGGCTCGGTCGGGCAATCCTGTTCGGCGACGATCAGCTCGATGCGCGTGAGCTCGGTCTCCGAAAACGCGCTGCGCGCGGCTTCGAGCGCGAGTTCGCGCGTGTTGTTCTTCTCGGACAGGTGGGCGAGGTAGAGACGCCGGAGGCGTGGACCCTTGACTTGCCGGACGATCGTGGCTGCTTGTTCGTTGGAGAGGTGCCCGCGTTCGCCCTGCACGCGTTCCTTGAGCGCCTCGGAGTACGGACCGCGTTGAAGTAGCTCGAGGTCGTGATTGAACTCGAGGAAGAGCACGTCGAGCCCCGTGAACTGCTGCACGAGTCCGCCACTGCTCGTGCCGAGATCGGTGGCAATGCCGATGCGCGTCGTGCCGTCGTCGATCACGAAACCGCAGGTCTCGGGTGCATCGTGTGCGAGTCGAACCGCGGTCACGCGATATGCAGCCACGTCGAACGTCGTTCCGGGGTGATATCGCACCCACGTCGTGATCGTCTCGCGATGTTGGTGCACGAGGCAGCGTTCGGTCGCCCAGAGGGGGATCTTGTGACGTCGCGCCATCGTCGCCGCACTGCGAGCGTGGTCGAGATGTCGATGCGTGACGAGCAAGCCGTCGATGTGGTCCGCACGCTGACGCACGAGGTCGAGTCGATCGAGAAGGCTCGCGCGATCGAGCCCTGCATCGACAAGCAGCGTGCCAGCGTTGCCACGGATCAGGATCGAGTTGCCCCGCGAACCGGACGCGAGCGGTACGAATTCGAGCGCCGCTCGAGAGGTGTCTGCGTCGCGGCCTGGCGGTCGAAGCATCAGGCGAGAACGGGCGGTGCTGGTTCTGGGGGTCGCTTCTTGCGGCCCACGATGAAGAGCACGATGCAAGCAACGAGCGCGATGATCGACGCAATGCCGCCGTAGCGGAAGGGCGCAGGGTCGTAGTCGAAGCCGATCTCGTGCGTTCCCGGCGGAACGAACAGCGCCCGCTGCATGAGGTTGGCGCGATGCCATGCCGTCGCTTGTCCGTCGATGCTCGCGTTCCAGTGACTGAACACCGCGTCGGACAGCACGAGCCACGCGCCCGGCGAGTTTTCGACAGCGATGCGGAGCGATGTCGGTTCATCTCGCACGAAGCGAACAGTCGCGTCGCTCGGGCCTTTGTCCGTGCTTTCTCCCGAGATGACCGACGGCGGCACGTCGTGCAACCACAGCTCGGTGCGAGGATCGAAGTCTTCGGCGATGATGCGTACAATCACCTCGACGTCGGTCGTCGCGCGCTTTGCCTGCTTCACGAGCCAGGCACGCGGCAGAGCGCCTTGGTTCTCGTACACGTAAGTCTGCGCATGCTTCCCTTCCTCGAACGTGAAGACGGGCTCGCCGAGCAATTCGAAGCGCTTCGTGCTTAGCCAGTAGCGAACGCCCACGAGGTCGAACAGGCCGCGACTCAGTCGTTCGTCCGCCGGCAAGGCTTGCACCCAGTACTGCCGCACCATCTGTCCGGGGCCGTAGAGTTCCACGAACGGACGGTGCGAGTTGGCGTCCACGAACGCGTAGCTATTGAGGTCGCGAATGTGCTCCTTCATCAGGAGATTCGGTGGCAGCGGGATCGCGAGCGACGCTCGTTCGGCGACACGGGCGACCATGAATCCGCCATCCGGTGCATGATCGCTGCGTTGCTTGCGGAGGAACTCGACGACCGGGTTGGTGTCGATCGTCTTGCCAGGTAGCGGAGCGGGGAAACTCGGCGCGAGATGCCTCGCGTGCGCGAGCCTAAAACCTGCCGTCAAGGTGATCGCGACCGTGACGAGCGCGATGAAGCGCGTTCGATATCGAGTGTCCGTCGCGAGCGGCAAGGACACGAGCCAGATCGCGATCGCGAAGAGAGAGAGTGCGGCGACGAGCAGAGAATTGGCGAAGCGTCGGTAGCTCTCGACGACATAAGGGCCGAACCAATCTTCGAGCTGCTTCGGATCGCCGGCAACGTCCGGATAGCTCGTCTTCCAGTGCGCGCCGAGCTTTTCGATCATGTGTGCGAGCGCGTGCGGTGGATCGTCGGCGAGTCCTCGCATCGCGAGCGCGAACGCGAGCACGGTCGCGCATGCCGCGATACACAGCGTGGCGGTCGTACGCCTACCGAGCTTCTGAAAGCGATCGACGAGCACCCCGAACCCGATGCCGGCGAGCACCGCGGCGAAGAAGCAGCACACGCCGACGAATCGCGACGGCGGCGTCGATGCGAGTGCGGGGAGTGCGCGCGTCGCGGCCTGGAACAACAAGCCACCTGTCGCGAGTAAGAACGCGATCACGAGCGCGAGCGAGCCGAGGATGCGGAAGCGCACGCGCGCGAAGAGCGAGGCGATCACGCATACGACGGGCAGCACTCCGATCGTGAGCGCGTACTCGGTGTGGTTGTAGCTGATCGGCCAGAAAAGCCGTCCAGAGGACGGTGACGTGCGCGTCCAGAACCAATGCAAAAGCGGATTGTGTTCGATCGGAACGGTCGCCTGCCCGATCGTCGTGCCGAATGGGTAGGGCATCGCGAATCCGAGGAGTGCGAGCGGATCGATGCCCTGGCTCACGAGTTCGTCGAGGCTCTGCGAGAGATTGCGCTGACTCTCCGGAAAGTAGTCGAGCATCGGGACGAGCTGGACGGCAGCGAGTCCGAGTCCGAGCACGGTTGCCGTGCCGAGGGCGAGCGCGGATCGCGAGGCGGGACCGACTCCGCGCCGGATCATCGCTTCGATCACGATCCACGCCATGCGTCCGCCGAAGGCGATACAGCAGACGAGTGCGTACGGTGGAAAGCCCGCGAGCCACGTCAGTGCGAGGACGAGCGCGAACACGATCGCAGATCGCCAAGAGCCTGTCTTCGCGTGTCGTTCGAGCGCCCAGAAGCCCGCGGGGAGCCACGCGAGCGTTTCCATGCGCATGTAGAAGTGAGCATTGGCCGCCAGCGTGCCCGATAACTGGAAGACGATCGCGCCGAAGAGCGATGCGACGAGTGCGACACCGAGCTCGCGCAAGAAACCGAACATGCAGAGTCCGGCCAGGGAGAACGCGATGAACGCGACGATTCCGAACCTCGCCTCGGTGCGGCCGAAGAAGAGCGGCGCGTGCATCGGGGATGCGAAGCCGTCGAGCACATTCGCGAACAGCGGCGCTCCTGATCGCACGTATGGGTTGAAGTGCGGAATCCTGCCGGCTTCGAGTTCTTGTTTGGCGACGTCGAACTCCGGAACGACCAACATGGTCTTTTCGGTGATGTCCCAATTGCCCTCGGCGCGCAACTCGGCGATGCGTGCATCGTCGAGCACGACGCTCGCGGGCGGGAACACGCGATGGTCGAAGGGGACGAAATCGTTCCCGAGGAACAGCGACTCGAAGAGCAGGAGTGCTGGCAGTGCCAAGAGCACGAGGCATGCCAAGACGTGTTGCCTCGTCGAGCGAGGGTTTCGTGACATCAGCGGATCCTCGATGCGCGATTGTGGAAGGCGAGCACGATCAAGACGACGATACCGAGTAAGGCCGCCGCTCCGATCCAGAGTCCGATTGCTAGCGGGCGCGGCCAATAGCGCAGCTCGATGCGTCCGCGGCCAGCGTGATCGATCGGCACCGCGGAGAACGCGAGATTGGCGGGCCGTGTTTCGTGCTCGATCGTCGTACCGTCCTCGAAGATCACGCGCGCGTGCCAACCCGGCATCCAGCCTTCGGCGACGAAGACCATGGCGCTTCCTGCGACCGAGAACGCGAGGTCGATGCATCCGCTCTGCCAGCGCACGACCTCGATCGTGTCGCTCGGTGAACGGGGCGAGAACTCGAGACCGTTCGTCGTCACAACGACTTCGGGTTCGAACAGCATGGTCGACCGGGGATCGAGGCTCTGCGTCCGAAGCGCGTCGAGTGATTCGTCGTGATTCACGATCCGCACGGAGTCGTAGAGGCGCGCACGCGGTACCGGGTTCTTGCGCGCGAGAACCCGCCCCTCACGAACTCGAGTGACTTCTTCCCAAGTCGCACTCGAATGCGGGACTGCATCGGTGTCGAAGTTGACGATCGCGAAGTTCGCCGCCGTCAGCTCGAGTCGCGGATCGAGCAGCACGCCGGGCTGCGTGAGCTTGCCGACGCCGGCGCCGCCACTCGGTGCGTCTTCGTCGATGCACGAATAGAACTCCTCGATGCGCCGCGGCGGGATCGGCGCATAGCCGAGAACGTCGGCGAAGCCCGAGCGGAGCGGGAGATTCGGTGGCCAGAACCTGATGTCGGACTTGCTGCCGGTTCCCGACTCCACGCGGACGATGCGCGGCGCGATCGCTGTCCGATCCTTCGCCGCATGACGAGCGAGTTCGGATGGAAGCGTCGCATCGAGCGCCGCGGACGGGAGCGAAGGGGTCGTCGCCCATGCGATGCCGATGAGTTCGAGCGTCGTGGTCGCAATGAAGATCAGGGGGCGGTGCCGCCTGAGACGCCCGAGCGACCCGCCAATGAGCGCCGTCAGTCCGGCGACGAGAGCGCCGCGAGCTAGCATCGACTGATTGAGCGCGAGTTCGCCAGGTGCGAACGCAGCAGCGACGGCTTCCTTGGGCAAGCCGTGTCGCCACGCGAGTAGCGACGTGATGCGTGTCGCTAGACTGTCATGCTTGGCCGCGAACAGCGCGAGCCCGAGAGCGACGAGGACGAAGCCGGCAATCACGGCGCCGATCGCGACTCCGACCGGTGGCTTTCGAAAGCCGCAACCCGCGAGCACGGGCAGCAAGAACGCCGGCAGAACGAGAAGCCGCATCGGTCCGCCGATGTCGAAGCCCGGCAAACGATGCATGACGTCGAACACGCCTGGCGTCGCGAGCGCGAAGAGCAGTCCGAGGATCGCGAGTGCGAAGAGCGTCGTGCGCGCGGTGCGACGGCGCGTGCGCTTCGAGAAGAGCGATGCGAAGGCGAGGCCCGCGAAGATCAGTGGCCAAAGTCCGAAGCCGATCGCGGTCTCGGTGTGGTTCCACGTGCCCTGACTCAGGGCCTCGAGTTCGTGCGTCGGGAAGAGAAATAGCGCGAGACAGGTCGGGCGTACCTTGGCGTCGAAGATGATGTCGGCAGGAGCCGCCATCTGCCCCGGGAACACGAAGTCGACGAGGTGCGCGAGCGCGAGCGAAACATGTCGCATGGCCTCGACGTCAGCAGGGCGGCGTGACGAGTTCGCCGCGAGTTCGAGAGTCGGCAGGATTTGCGGTGCCGCAGCCAGAACGCCGAGGGCGACGCCGAATCCCGCGAGGGCGACCTCGCGCCACGGCAGACGGCGTTCGTGCCGATAGCGTCCAACCGCGTTCGCGAGGACGAAGATCGCCGTGGTTTCGACGACCACGACACTTGCTTGGGCGAAACCAGCGAACCACGACAGCGCGATCGCGAGGGCCAAGAACGCCGTCGATCGCAAGCGCCGAGACGTCATGGTTTCCGGATCGAGCACGCGATCCGCGAGCAGCAACGCGGGCAGTAGCCACACGCCGGCAAAGAAGATCATCGGATGCTGCACGTGCGCGTGCACGTAGCCCGACAGCACGAGGCTCGCGCACGCGAGGAGGCCGCCGCCTTCGTTGGCGCCGAGTCTGCGTGCGAGCAGGTATGCGCAGAGACCGCCGAGCACGCAGTGCAGGAGGAATGCGAGCGCACGCCCTGCGCCAGGTCCCGTCACCGCGAAGAGAGCTGCTGTCGGATAGAACGCACGCGATGTCGCCTGCGCGAGTAGGGGAGCGCCGCACAACGTGCGTGTCTCCCATGCGGGGATCTCGCCATGGACCCACGCATCGCGCACCGCCGTGTCGAAGGGCAAGAACTGGAGGATCGCATCCCTGCGGCTCGGGACGGCGTCGGCGCGCGCTTCCTCGAGCGCCGACTCGTCGAGTGCGTTCGCGGTACTCTCAGCACCGAGGGGCGGATAGATACGGGGATCCTCGGGCAGCAGCACGCGCCCAGGGAGGAGTCCCGAACCTAGAGCCAGCGCCGCGAGCGCGAGAGCGAGCAGGGCCGCGCGGAGCGGACGGACGGGTGCTTTGGAGCTGTCCACGCGAGATACGTTCTGCTCGGTCGCCGCTGCGTTCAAGCGCCGCTCGGATCGAGTGCGCAGAGTTCGATCGGAATATCGACGCGCTTGCCGTCGCGAGCGATCGTGAGTTGGATCTTCGTGCCGATAGGCCGCCCGCGAAGGGAGTTGCCGAGATCGACCCGGTTGCGGATCGCGACGCCGTCGATGCCGATGATCACGTCACCGATCGAGCGCCGTTGTCGGGCCAAGTCGTTTCGCAAGACTCCGGCGTCGTACTCCTCTGCGTTGATCGGCCTCAGGCCGGCCCGCGCTGCAGAAGTTCCCTCATGCACCCGAATGATCGGGACGCCCACGATCCCGAGGCGCCTTCCGAACCAGGGGTCGGCGATGTCGACGCCGAGGCCTGCACGCGCGCCACCGCGAATCAGATAGGGAACGACGGTGTTGACGAGGTCGACCGGGATCGCGAATCCGAGCCCGATCGAGGAGCCCGAAGGGCTGTGGATCGAGGTCGTGATCCCGATCAGGCGCCCCGCGCTGTCGAGGAGCGGCCCCCCCGAGTTACCGGGATTGATCGCCGCATCGGTCTGGATCACGCCGTCGATGGTCTGGCCCGTCGCCGAGCGGACCTGCCGGCCGAGCGCCGAGATGACTCCGGTCGTCAGCGTGTAGTCGTAGCCGTACGGGTTCCCGATCACGTAGGCACTCTGACCGACCTGTAGGTCGACGGCGGTCCCGATCGGCAGCGGCGACATCGGCCCGGATTCGAAGTCGGCCTTCAGAACCGCGAGATCGTTGGCAGGCTGCACGCCGACGACGCGCGCGGCGACCGAACTGCGGTCGGCGCGAGTCACCCAGATCTCGCCTCCGGGCCTGATTTGGATTTGCGGCCCCTTGGCGTCCGGGTCGAGGACGGGGCGGATGACGTGCCAGTTGGTCACGATGTTGCCCTGGTCGTCCCAGAAGAAGCCCGAGCCCGAGGCCACGCCCATCGTGGGCGAGAGGGACGTTCTCTCCTGGAAGACCGTGATCGCGACGACCGAATCTCGGGCGTGCTCGAAGAGTGCGATCGTGCGCTTTTCCAGTCCGTCGAGGTCTTCTCGCTCGACGACCGGAAGTGGCTGCGCCGCTTCGTCGTGGAGCGGCGTGGTTCCACGGCCACCGCCGAAGCGCCAGACGACGACCACGCCCAGGATCAGTGCCGCGAGGATCGGCCAGCGCCATGCATCGAGTCCGCGGGGAGTCGAGGACGTGGTGAGCGTTGGTGGAGGCTGAGTCATCGGTACTTCGGGATCCCTCGTATTGCCCTCGTTATTGTAGGCGGCGTGAGCTCAGGCCCAGAACGTGCTCCGTTGACCGCACCGAATCCCCTGCCCCCCGCGATCATGGGCGGCAGCCGTTACGAACTCGATCCCGAATACCCCGAGATCTTCTCGCGCGACGGATTCGTCGGTCCGATCGAAGTCTACTCCGAGGCCGTCGCGGCCCGCCTCGCAGACTGTGCGGACGTCCTGCGCGTACGCGCTCCGCAACTCGAAGCACGTCTCTACGAGGTGGAGGCCGGTTCGCTCGCACGGCCGGACGAGGTCGTGTTCCATTGTCTGGGTGGATGGCTCGTCGAAGATCTTCTGCGAGCGGCGGTCTTCGAACCACGGGTCACGGTTCCCGCCGCGCAGTGTCTGGGCGTGCGACGCCTGCGCTTCTGGCACGACCAGATCTTCACGAAACCTCCTCGCCATCCCGGTCTCGTGCCGTGGCATCAGGACTATTCGTATTGGCAGCGCACGACGCCCGAAGCGCACGTCACGGTCCACATCGCGCTGGACGACGCCGACGAAGACAACGGCTGTCTGCACTACGTCCCCGGATCCCATCGCTGGCCGTTGCTGGAGCGCACCGCGTTCGACGGTCCGATGGACGCGGTTCTCGAACACCTCTCGCCCGAGTGTCTCGGTGCATTCCACCCGCGAGCGATGACGTTGAAGCGCGGACAGGCGGTCGTTCACCACGGACGTACCTTGCACGGTTCGTACGCCAACCAGTCGGACCGTCCTCGTCGCGCGCTCGTCCTCAACTATTTCGCCGATGGTGTGAGGGCCGCACGCGACGAATCGATGCTGCGGGGGCTCCCGGTCTTCACCGCGGGCTCGCCGCTCGTCGAGCCGTGGTTTCCGCTCGTACTCGATCGCGGGCCCGGCAGTGGTCCAGAAGTCGCGTCGCGGTAGGCCGCAACCCGCTGCTATACTTCTGCGCAATGACCAATCAGGTCGACATCGAAAGTCTGCTCGACGAGATCGAGCAGAAGCAGGGCAAGAAGCAGAAAGTCCGGCGGGATGGGAAGGGGAGACGCGAGCCGAAGCTCGTCTTCGCTGCCGAACCGTGGAGTTTCGAGCATCTCGCGATCCTCGTCGCGGTCACGGTGCTCGCTGGCGTCTTGCGCCTGTACCACATCGGTCAGTGGAGCCTCTGGATCGACGAGGTCCACACGCTGCGTGATGCCGTTCTGAATCCGGTGGAGAGGTTCTGGGCGGATTCGGGCACGGCGCGCTACCCCATCGGCTTCTTGATCCTGCGCTGGCTCGAGCCCTTCCTCCCGTCCGCGAGCGAAGGTTCGTATCGCTTGCCATTCGCCTTCTTCGGCATCTGTAGCGTCCCGTTGCTCGCGACGGTCGCACGGCGCGTCGTCGGCGCAGGGCCGGCTCTGCTCGCGGCGCTCATCCTCGCGGTTTCGCCTTGGCACCTGTTCTGGTCGCAGTCAGTTCGCTTCTACTCCGTCGAGCTGTTCTTGGTGCTGCTGGCTGCTGCCTGCTTCTTTGCAGGTGTCGAGAGCGGGCGACGCCGGTGGCTCCTCGGATCGCTTCTCTTCGCCGGGCTCGCCGGACTCACGCATCCGAGCGCAGCGCTCGTCGTCGTCGGGTTCGTCGCATTTCTCGTCGTGATGCGATTCGGGCCCTTCGAGTGGCCCGAACGGCTCGACTCTCGAGCCATTCTGACGTTCGCTCTGCCGTTGATCGTCGGGGGACTCGTGCTGCTCACGTCGGTCGGGGAGGCGTTTGCGCAATTCCGTTCGACGAAGCCCGAGGACGAGACGCTCTTCCACCTGATCAACACGTCGGTGTGGTTCCTGCGCGTCCCCGTGATCGTCGCCGGGATCGGCGGGGCGTATCTGCTGTGGCAACGCAGTCGGCGCCTCGCGCTCTTCCTGGTCTCGATGATCGCGGTGCCGAGTCTCGGGATCGCCGCTGCTTCGCTCATGGCGCGAGCGTCGGCGCAATACCTGTTCTTCACCCTGCCATTCTGGTGCGTGCTCGCCGCATTTGCCGCCTTCGAGATCGTCTCACGCGTGGAGTTCGATCGAGGCCGCACGTTCGCGGTCCGTGCTGTCGTGTTCGGTTTCTTGCTGCTCGATCCAGTGGCTCAGGATCACCTCTACTACCACTACCGCCACGGGGATCGTCCGAAGTGGCGGATCGCCGCGAACTACATCCAGGAGAAATCGAGTCCGGATGACATGTTCGCCGCGACCAACGAACCGAGCATGGAGTGGTATCTGAATCCGGTGAGTCCGCTGAAGGAAGTCCCGAACCTCGACGGGGAAAACCGCAAGACGATCGGCCTGATCGCGGATTGGACGATTCAGAAGCTTCCCGAGTTGCGGAACGCAGCCAAGAAGTCCGGGCGACGCCTCTGGCTCATCACGACCCCGCCGACGCTCGCGGAGGCGGACCGCGAGAAGAAGTGGGAGGTCTGGATCCGCAAGCACTGCCGTCAGGCGCTGAGTCTCCCGAACTGGCTCGGTCCACGCGACATGACGGTGCAGGTTTGGTGCTACGACCCTGCTGCAGAGGCAGCGCTCGAGAGCGATGCCGACACGGACGCCAAGCCGGCAGCGGACGAGTCGTCGAAGGACCGAGGCAAACGCTCCTGACAGCGTGTGGAGACCCGGGTGCTGCGACGATGAGCCGAACCGCGAGACTCCAGACGCGCCTCCACATGTGCCGTCATGGAGAAGTCGACCCCGAGCATCGCGGTCGTGTCTACGGAGACCTCGACGTCGCGCTCGCGCCCGAAGGGCTCGCGCGTTTCGAAGCCTTGGCCGCTGATTTGGCGGACTATCCGTTTGCCGCGATCTACTCGAGCCCGCTGCGTCGGGCACTCGACGGTGCGCGGTTGATCGCGGAGCCGCATGGGCTCGATGTCGTCGTGGACCCGCGCTTCAAAGAAATCCATCGTGGGCACTGGAACGGGCTCACCTACGAAGAGCTGGAGATGACGCATCCCGGCGCGATTTCGAGCTACCTCGACGACCCTGATACCTACGCTGCAGGGGGTGCCGAGACGCACGTGCAGCTCGCGGATCGCGTCGTGCCCGCGCTCGAAGAACTCGCCGAAGTGCACGCGGGTGAGGAGGCCCTCATCGTGTGCCATGCTCAGGTCATGCGATCCTCGGTTGCACGCTTGCTCGGGATGCCGGGCCGTGGCAGTCTGCGCCTCATGACGAGCTATGGCGGAATCACGACGCTCGACCACTACGAGGATGGAGTGTGGATCGTCCAGGCCGTCAACCAACCGACCCTACGGCGTGGTCCGTGGGGTGGGCGTACGTTCCAACCCTGACACAGCGTTCACCGTCGTGGACGGGTGCCGAATCAGGTCGAAGCGATGGCAAAGGACTACACAGAAGAGCGTCTCATCCAGGCAATCCAGGCTGCCTTCGAGAATCTCGCCGATGACGACGATCTCGCTGGTGTTTCCATCAGTGACTTCGAGATGAGCAGTGATCGTAGGCGAATCGCGCTCTACTGGAGCGGACCGCCCGATGCCGACGAGGACATCGTCGAATCAGCGCTCGAAGAGCTTCGGTCGGAACTCGAGGACGAAGCCGAAGAGGTCTTGAAGAAACGCCCGCGTATTCGCTTCGAGGTCGACCAGGGCGCGGTCCATCAACGACGCGTGAACACGATCCTCGAAGAACTCGCGGACGACGACGACGACGAACTCGACGACGATGACGACGATTGACGCACCGGCCGCTGCGGTCCACGAATCCGGCCGAGCTTCTGGCTCGCAGCGGCGCGTTGTGGCAATCTCCGCGGCATGACAGAGAGCAACGGCGCGCGAGCGGATGCGCTCGAGAACGAGCGGCTCGACACGGTTCGGCTGTTCATCGATCAGTTCATCGACATCATGCTGAACCACCGGCAATCGGGGCATCCGGGTGGTTCACGGTCGAAAGCCCACATGATTGCCGCGCTGATGGCGAGCGGCGCGATGCGGTGGGACGTGCGCGATCCGACCAAGCCGCTCGCCGATCGCTTCGTGCTCGTTGCGGGCCATACGATTCCGGTCGTTTACGCGGCTCTCGCGGTCGTGAACCAAGCAATGGCGCTCCGGTTCGAATGGACGGGGAACGAGCGGTTCCGCGTGCTCGGTGGCGAGGATCGCATCCTGATGCCGATCGACTTGTTGACGCTGCGTCGGCGTGGTGGGTTGCAGGGGCATGCGGAGTTCGAGGGCAAGTCGCTCTTCGTCAAGTTCAACACCGGTCCATCGGGTCACGGTGCGCCGGCCGCAGTCGGACAAGCGCTCGCTCTGAAAGCCGCGGGGCACGACGACGTGCAAGTATTCGCGGTCGAGGGCGAAGGCGGGCACAGCGCGGGTGCGCATCACGAATCGAAGAACAGCGCTTATGGGCTCGGGCTGTCCAACCTCGTCTACCTGATCGATTGGAACGACAACGGCATCGACCCGAACTTGCACAGCAGCGTCGTCCATGGGACGCCGCGCGATTGGTTCGAGCCGTATGGATTCCGCGTGGTCGGCACCGAACGCGGAAGTGACATGTCCGAAGTCGCGCGTACGCTGCGCGACACGGCCTTTGGCGACAACCCCACACGCGCCCCGCGCTGTGCGTGGTTCAAGACCGAGAAGGGGCGCGGCTACGTCGTCACGGGATACAAGTCGCACGGTGCCGCTCACAAGCGCAACCACGAGAACTTCTGGAAGTGCCGCGAAGAGTTCATTGCGAAGTATGGGGTGACCTTCGAGGGGCAGGGGCAGGGCGATCCCGGTCCCGAGCACGCGTCGGCGCAATCGTTGTCGCACATCCAGACCGTCGTGCGTGCGATGGCAGAGGATCGTGCGTTCGTCGAGTGGTTGACGGATCGGCTCGTCGAGATCGGCGATCGTGTGCCAAAGGCCGCGGCGCGCGAGCGTGTCGATCCGAAGGTCGACCTGTTGCGCGACGATCCGAAGTTCACCGATGTGACGTCGATGCCGGCTGCGTTGTTCGCGGAGCCAGGGGCCAACCTTCCGAACCGCGCAGGCTTCGAGAAGTTCGGCGCGTGGTGGAACAGCTACGCACTCGAGAAGTATGGCCGTCCGCTCGTCATCGCGATGGCGGCGGACCTCGCGGAGTCGACGAACATCGCGGGGTTCATGAAGCCGTTCGAAGGACACGGCGGGACGGGTTGGTACCAGCGGGACGAGAACCCGACCGGTGCGTTGCTACCGCAGCAGATCACCGAGTTCACCAACGCGGGCATCTGCGCCGGGATCGGCACGGTCAACTTCGCGGAGGACGGGGAGCACAAGTTCGCGGGTTTCATCGGAGCTTGTGCGACGTACGGGAGCTTTTCTTACCTCAAGTACGGGATGATGCGGCTGTTCAGCCAGCTCGCGCAGGACTGCGACCTGAAGACGGGACGCATCCTCTGGGTTGCAGGGCACTCGGGACCCGAGACGGCCGAGGACGCGCGCACGCACTTCGGCATCCTGTCGCCGGGCGTGACGCAGCTCTTCCCCGATGGGCACGTGATCAATCTGCATCCTTGGGAGCACAACGAAGTCGCGCCGGCGCTCGCGGCGGCATTCGCGACTGACGTGCCGATCATCGCGTTGCACCTCACGCGACCGCCGGTGCCGATTCCCGACCGGAAGGCGCTCGGGATGGCGAGTCACCTCGATGCCGCCAAGGGTGCGTACGTGCTGCGCGCGTTCGACGATCGTCCGCGCGAAGGCGTCGTGCTGTGCCAAGGCACGAGTGTCGTCGCCAATATCGTCGGTCTGTTGCCGTGGTTCGCGTCGGATGGCCCCAACGTCAAGATCGTCTGCTGTGTCAGCTCCGAGCTCTTCGCACGCCAGTCGCGTGAGTATCGCGACTCGGTTCTGCCGGAGGACGAGTGGCTCGATTCGATGATCTGCGCCAACCAAGGGCGGCGCGTCGTGCGCGATTGGATCCTCGATCGTCGTCTCGACAAGTACGCGATGACGCCCGACTTCGACAACCGTTGGAGGACCGGTGGGAGTGTCGACGACGTCGTCGAGGAATCTCACCTCGATCCTGCGCATCTGAAGGAAGGGATCCTGCGCTTCGTGCGCCGCGGTTCGCAGAGCACCTGACCAGGCAGCGTCGTCGACGCCATCGGTGCCATGCGGCTCGGATTCTCGAATGGCTGCTTGTAGACTGCGCGGCTCATGACGTCGTCTCGATCGCAGTGGAAGTCGCGCTTCGGCTTCATCCTCGCCGCGTCCGGTAGTGCGATCGGGCTCGGGAACATCGTGTTCTTCCCCGCCAATGCGTACAAGTTCGGCGGGGGGGCGTTCTACCTGCCGTACCTGATCGCGCTCGTGCTCGTCGGGATCCCCGTGATGATCGCGGAGTTCGGTCTCGGTGGGATGACCCGGAAGAGCTTCCCTCTCGCGATGCGCGAGATCGGCGGATCGTTCGGTGAGTTCTTCGGTTGGTTCGCGATCCTCAACGCCGGGTTCATCACGATGTACTACATCACGATCCTCGGCTGGGTTTGCGGCATGGGGATCGAGGCGGTCACCCACCCGGTGGGGGAGGTGTTCGCCGCGACGTCGAAGACGCGGATCGATTGGTTGGGCGGGTCGGGAGGCTCCCTACCGAATCCGGTCGGCACGTTCTTCTCCGTCGTTTCGAGTTGGACGCCCGTTTATGCAGTGCTCTTCGTCTGGTTCCTCAACTTCCTTCTCGTGAGCCGTGGCACCAAGACGATCGAAGTCGCGGTCAAGGTCTTCGTGCCGCTGATGTGGGTCGCGATGATCGTGCTCGCGGTGCGCGGCCTGATGTTGCCGGGCGGATTCGATGGCGTGCAGACGTTGTTCACTCCCGACACCGAGGTGCTCTCGAGCCCGGAGGTGTGGCAGGGCGCGATGGCGCAGATGTTCTTCACGCTGAGTCTCGGGTTCGGCGTAATGACCGCGTACGCGAGCTATCTCCCGGATCGGTCCGACCACACGCACAACGCCGTGACGACGAGTTTGCTCAATTGCGGGTTCGAATGGATCGCAGGAGTCGCGATCTTCTCGATGCTGTTCGCGTTCTCGATCCAGCCGCGTGCCTCGACGCTTTCGATGATGTTTTTCATCACGCCGGCAGGCATCGCCGAGATGGGCGGTGTCGCGCAGGTGTTCGCGATCGGGTTCTGGGTCCTGCTGCTCGTGGCCGGGTTGACGTCGAGTATTTCGCTCGTCGAAGCGCTCGTGTCGGCCATGCACGACAAGTTCGCGACGCCACGCGTCGTGACGCTGCTCGGCTTCTTGGTGATCGGCGCGGCAGGATCCGTGTGTTTCGCGCTTCCACACGTCATCAACTCGGGCCTTCAGGACGACGGAACGCTGGGCTTGACACTCGTCGACCTCATCGACCATTGGGCGTTCACCTACGGACTCCTGATCGTCGGTCTGATCGAGTGTCTCGTGATCGGGTGGGGGCTCGGAGCTCGCAAGCTGCAGACCTACCTCAACGAGCAAAGTCGCTTGCGACTGGGCGGGATGTTCATCGTGCTGATCAAGTTCGTGATTCCGGCGGTCATCCTCGTCGTGCTCGTGCTGAACATCGTGTGGCTCGAGTTCGACATGGAGGTCTTCGGGGTGAAAGGCCTCGATGTCGACGGGAAGCCGGGGATGTACGGCTCGAGCTTCGCGCAGAACTACGACAAAGGGGAAGGAGGGTCGACGTCATCCCTACTCACGAATCTGCACGTGATCGCGCTCGTCGTTTGGATCTTCGGAACATTCGGCTTGTCCTGCCTGTTCACGGGCCGCAAGCACAAGGAGGTGACGGCATGATGCGCTTCGCTCCCGCCGTTCGGCGCGCGGCGATGCCCTTGGTCGTGATGCTCATCGTCCTCGCGATGCCGGCAACCGTGTCGGCGCAAAAGGTCGTCATTCGCGACACGTCGGGCGCGGACGTTCACTTCCCGGTCGTCGGCACCGAGGTCCGAGTCGCGCTCGAAGGTGCGGGTGATGCGTCGCGCCTCATCGTGCTCTATCGCCCCAACAGCAAGACCTCGGTCGAAGAGTCGATCGCGATCGCGGACGGTCACGCGACGTGGATCCCCTCGAATCCAGGCCTCGCTAGCCTGGACATTGTCGACAGCACGAAGGCCTCCCTAGCGAAACGGACGGTGAGCATCCGCTTCGCCGAAACGAGCTACGTCGGCCTCGCCGTCATGATCCTCGCCGCCCTCCTGCTCTTCGGCGGCGCCGCAATCTCGATCCGCGCCCTCCTCCGCAGCTGACCCGCGCAAGAAGCGCGCGATAGGTGCCAGGGACAAAACCCCGTACTTTCGCGCATGGTTTGTCCCTGGCACCTTGCGCGCGGCGCTTGGCGTGGACTTGATCTTGGTCCCGAACGGCCGAGGATGCGCGGCATGAGTGTCTACAAGGCGTACGACATCCGTGGGACGTATCCGGATCAGATCGATGAAGCGCGCGCGCGGCGCATTGGTGGGGCTTTGGCCCGGTTTCTCGATGCGCGGAGGCTCGTCGTGGGGCGAGACATGCGGACGATGGCCCCGGCGGTCACCGATGCTCTCTGCGACGGGATCATGGAACAAGGCTGCGAAGTCGTCGACATCGGGGTCGTCTCGACGCCTGTGATCTACCACGCGATTGGCACGATCGCTTGTGATGGCGGCGTCATGGTGACCGCTTCCCATAACCCGAAGGAATACATCGGATTCAAGATGTGTCGTTCGGGACCTGCGCCCATTAGTGGGGATTCGGGGATCAAGGACATCGAGGCCCTCGCCGAAGGCGCACCCGCGGCGCTCGCGCCGCCCCACGGCGTCGAACGTGGTCGTCGCGAGCCTGTCGATGTGGAGAAGAGCTATCTCGACGAGATCGTGGATCTCGTCGGCGGCCCGGATGCGATTCCCGCGCAGCGCATCGTCGTCGACTACGCGAATGGTGCGGGGCTCTGCGAAGGTCCTGCGGCGTTCGCGCGCTTCCCGGCGCTCGAGGTCGTGCCGCTCTTCGACGTGCTCGATGGCACGTTTCCCAATCACGAGGCCAATCCCCTCGTCGAATCCAACCTCGACGCTCTGCGTGAGCGCGTCATCGCCGAGGGCGCTTCGCTCGGGCTGGCTTTCGATGGAGACGCGGATCGTTGCGCCTTCGTCGACCGGAACGGGCGCACGGTCGGTGCCGACATCGTGACGGCGATCCTCGTGCCGGCGCTCCTTCGGCGGAAGCCCGGAGCCGGCGTGATCTACGACCTGCGCAGTTCGCGGATCGTGCCCGAGACCATCGTCGCGAACGGCGGACGCCCGCTGCGCGAGCGCGTTGGCCACAGCTTCATGAAAGAGACGATGAAGCGCGAAGGCGCGATCGGTGGCGGTGAACTCTCGGGCCATTTCTACTTCGCCGAGTATCACAACTCGGACAACGGCCTGCTCGCCGGCCTCATGGTCCTCGCCGAACTCGGTCGCAGTGGCAAGGACCTCGCGTCCGCGGCAGAGGAAAAACGCGTCTACTTTCAATCCGGCGAAATCAATTTCCGCGTCGACGACAAAGATGGCGCGCTGGCCCGGATCGCGCAGACGTTCGCGGATGGCGAGATCGATCGCCTCGATGGGATCATGGTTCAGTATCCGGATTGGTGGGTCAACGTGCGCCCCTCGAACACGGAGCCGTTTCTGCGTCTCGTCATGGAGGCCGAGAGCCCGGAGCTTCTCGCAAGAAAACGCAAGGTCTTGATCGACATGCTCGGCCAGCCCGCGACGGGCGGGCATTGAGGCCGCTCGCTGGAGTTTTCGAACGGGACTGCTAACCTCTGTTGCCCGCGATTCGCTTGGAGGGCGCTCGCCCCGAATCCCGGCTCCACGGTGCCGCCCCTTCCGCGCGAACGGAAGCGGCCCGGGCCCCAACCTGAGAGGTCCATCGCATGGCTTTCCTTCCGAGTGGCGTCGTCACTTTGTTGTCCGATCTCGGGCTCGACGATGCGTCCGTCGGCATTCTCAAGGGTGCCATGATGTCTCGGTTCGCACAGGTCAAGATCGTCGACATCTGCCATTCCGTCCCGCAGAAGGACGTCTTGTGGGCCACATACTCCTTGGCTGGTTGCTACCGGGATTTTCCTCCGGGAACCGTTCACTGTGCGATCGTCGGTCCGGGCCGTGGCTCGGCGACCAACGTGCTGGTCGCCTCGCGCGCCGGACACATCTTCGTCGCACCGAACAATGGCTGCCTTTCCAAGATCATCGTCGAAAACGAAACGCACGTTCGGTGCCTCGACATCGAACGCGTTCCCGTCGCCCCGATTCGGCGCACGTATCACACACGTGACGTCGTCGCCTCCGTAGGCGCGCTGATCGCGAGCGGGAAGCTCGGTTTCGAAGACGTCGGAGACGTCGACTCCGAACCGTTCCGCATCGCGAGCCTCGATCTCACTCTGGGCGAGTCGCACGCCGAGGGCGTCGTGCTCGGCTCGGATCGTTTCGGCAACGTGTTCGCCAGCATCAACGCGAGTGACTTGCCCAGACATGATCTCGACTACCTCGTCGAAATCGATGGGCAGCAGATCCCGATCGTTCCGGGCATCCACGATGCCCAGCCGGGCAAGCCCGCAGCAATGTTCAATTACTCGGGCATGCTGCAGATCGTCGAGCGCGATGGCCGGGCCAACGAGCGACTCAACGCGACCCGCGGGACGAAGATTCGTGTCAGTTGGAAGTGAGCAGCCGCACGAGTCCGGAGTGATGGACGTTCCTGCGAATCGCCCGCTTCGACTCATCGGGGTGCCCATGGACCTCGGGGCGGATCGGCGTGGTGTCGACATGGGACCGTCGGCGTTCCGGAGCGCCGGCTTCTCCGCTGCGGTTCGACGTCTCGGCTACGAAGTGCGCGATCACGGAAACGTCGAGGTCGCGACTCCGGAGGTTCGAGCCGTCGGCAGCGTCCAAGCCAAGTATCTGCAGGAGATCGTCGACGCGTGTGACGAGCTGCGCGCGGTCGTGCGGAATGCGCTCGACAACGGCGAGATGCCGATCGTCGTTGGCGGTGACCATTCGATCGCTGCGGGAACCGTGGCAGGCGTCGCCGAATTCCACCGTGAGCGCTCCGAACGGATCGGGCTCCTCTGGATCGATGCGCACGCGGACATGAATACTCCGGAAAGTACTCCGTCCGGCAACGTGCACGGCATGCCACTCAGCGCATGTCTGGGACTCGGAGCACCCGAGCTCACGGGACTCGGTGGCTTCCGGCCGAAAGTCGACCATGAAAACGTCGTCTTGATCGGCATTCGGGATCTCGATCGCCGCGAAAAAGACATCGTGCGGCGGTCCGGCGTGCATGCGTTCACGATGCGGGACATCGACGAACGCGGCATCGCGGATATCATGGCCGAAGCATTCGACCACCTGAGCAACGGGACTGCGGGATATCACGTCTCGCTCGATGTGGATGGTCTCGATCCCGAGATCGCGCCAGGAGTCGGAACTCCGGTGCGAGGCGGTATCAACTTCCGTGAAGCACATCTGATGATGGAACTCGTTGCCGATGATGGTCGAGCCACGAGTTTCGAGGTTGCCGAGATCAACCCGATACTGGATCATCGCAACAAGACCGCGGAGATCGCCGTAGATCTCTTCTTGTCAGGCTTGGGCAAGTCGATTCTGTGATTCGACGGCTCCGAGAACCGTGCGGTTCGCGTTGTGACTCTGGCTCTAATGCGCTCTAGACACGCAGGTAGGTACCTGGTCTGGAGCGGAGATTATCAATGGCAGATATGTTCTCGATCGATGGCGATGACATCGCCACAGAGCGTCGTCTCGATCGCCCCAAGCCCTCTCCGCGAGCACTGGCAGCATTCCAAGCCATCTTCAAGACACCGGACGAGCCCGCGCCAGAACGACAGGAACCAGAACCGCAAGGAGAAGTCGACCAAGACGCTTCGGAGTCCGCTGACGATCGAGAGGGCCAGTCTTCTGGCGCCCTCGAATCCGAAGCACGCAGCGCCCGCGCGTACAGAGGCACGACACATCAGAATGGTGCTCCTGTTGCGAATCCCACAGCCGCCGCTACGCCGCGTGCAGCGACTGTGATCCATGCGCGAACCGAATCGGTCGACCGCCCCCAAAGCCCCTTCCACACCTACGACTGGGTCTTGGGCAAACTGCGCGACAAGCCTTCGATGACCTTTCTCGAGATTCGGCGTTTGGCGGACCGCGGACGATTCGAGGTGTCCGAAGGTCATTACAAGCGCGCGCGTCAGGCGATTGCCGGCGAGCTGCCGATCGGAGGTAGTTCCAAGATCGATGCGATCGTCGAGGACACGATCGCTCTCCTGCGCGAACCGATCCATGAGTGCAAGCGTTTTCGTGATGCCGCGCACGAGATCGCCGCGATTTGCGAGCGCGTACTGCGCGAACTCGGCGAACACGATTGAAGGCATGAGCACCGTGTGATGCCGTGAAGGTCGACGCCCTCGTCAAAGCGCTCGCGAAGCGTGTCCCGCTCGTCGATGGTCACAACGACCTGCCGTGGCAGATCGAGCTGCTCGCGAATCGTGAACTCACGAGGTTCGACCTCCGCACGGAGCGCGCCGACGTGCACACCGACATTCCGCGCCTGCGACGAGGTGGAGTCGGAGCCCAGTTCTGGGCTGCCTATGTCCCATGCGAGGTCGAGGGTGACGCTGCAGTCAAGCACGCCTTGGCGCAGATCGACCTCGTGCATCGGATCGTACAGCGTTGGCGCGACGACTTCGCGTTCGCCGAGAACGCGACTCAAGTCGAGGCCGTGCATGCTGCCGGCAAGATCGCATGTTTGATCGGGGTCGAAGGCGGTCATGCGATCGGTGACTCGCTCGCCGTGCTTCGAATGTTCCGCCGGCTCGGCGTGCGCTACTTGACGCTGACTCACAACAAGTCCCATTCGTGGGCGGATTCGGCGACGGATGCGCCACGCCACGGCGGTCTCAGTACCTTCGGCGAGGAGGTCGTTCGCGAGATGAACCGGATCGGCATGATCGTCGATCTCTCGCACACTTCGGATGCGACGATGGAAGCCGCGATGCGGGTGTCCGAGGCGCCGGTCGTGTTCACGCACTCTTCGTCGCGCGCCATCTGCAATCACGCGCGCAACGTGCCCGATACGATTCTCGAGCAGCTTCGAGAGATCGGCGGCACGATCATGGTCACTTTCGTGCCCTCGTTCGTGAACGAAGACGTCCGTCGTCATTGGGCAGCGCGCCGTGAGATCGCTGCCCGTGGCGATCCGGAAGCGATCGATGAGTTCGACCGGACGAACACCGTGCCCAAGGCGTCCCTCACCGACGTCGCACTCCATCTCGAACACCTGCGATCCGTCGTCGGGATCGACCATATCGGTATCGGTGGTGATTTCGACGGCATCGAATCGGTGCCGACCGGACTCGAGGACGTGTCGAAGTATCACGACCTCTTCGTGCTCCTCGTAGAGCGCGGCTGGGCCGAGGGCGAACTCGAGAAGATCGCAGGGAAGAACATCCTGCGCACGATGAACCGCGTGGACGATGTTCGGAGGTCGATGTCATGATTCGTGCGGTCGTGATGCCCGGAGCCGGTGGGCCTTGTGAAGTGCGCGAAGTTCCCGAACCGGCGCTCGCGCTCGATTCGGCCTTGATGCGCGTCGTGGCGAGTGAGGTCTGCGGGACTGACGTGCACTTGCGCGACTCCAAGCTCGCTGGCGTTCCCTACCCGATCGTGCCGGGTCATGTGTCGTGCGGGCGGATCGAGAAGTTGCGTGGTTCGATGCGTGACATCGCAGGTGCGGAGCTGCGCGAAGGCGATTTCGTCACGTTTCTCGATGTCCACAAGACCTGCAACGCCTGTTGGAGCTGCCTCGTCGCGAAGGCATCCACGCGGTGCCCAGATCGCCGTGTCTACGGAATCACGTACGGTGTCGGCGATGGGATCCTGGGCGGTTGGGCGACCCATCTCGAACTGCTGACGGGTGTACACGTGATCCGTCTCGATGCCGTTTCCGTGGAGCGTTTCATGGCGGGTGGTTGTGGATTGCCGACAGCACTGCACGCAATCGATCGTGCGGCGATCCAGATCGGCGATACCGTGCTCGTGCTCGGTGTCGGGCCGGTCGGCCTCAGCGCGATCGCGTTCGCGCGGGCATCGGGTGCGGGGCGTGTGCTCGCGATCGGTGCGCCGCGACTGCGTTTGGATACCGCCCTCGCGGTCGGCGCGGATCAGGTCCTGGATCTCTCGGAGCACGACGTCGAGCAGCGCCATGCTTGGGTCCTCGAGCAGACCGAGGGGCGAGGCGCGGACGTCACAATCGAAGCCGCTGGCGCACCGAGTGCCGCGGTGGAGGCCCAGCGATTCACGCGGGACGCGGGCCGAGTCGTGATCGTCGGCCAGTACACCGACCACGGAAGCGTCGCGTGGAATCCACACACCGACCTCAACAAGAAGCACCTCGAGGTTCGTGGTTGTTGGGGCTCGGACTTCTCGCACTTCTACCGCGGTGTGCAGTGGCTCGCGGACGAAGCGCGCGGTCGCCCATGGGATTCGATCCCGATCGAGCGTTTCGGTCTCGATCGATGCAACGAAGCTCTCTCGGCCGTCGAGGCCGGTCGCGTCGTCAAGGCGCTTGTCGATCCGGCTGCGCCAGCCGTTTGAGTTCGACGAGACTTGGCTTGATCGACGTGCTGTACGGTAGCGCGTACACGCGATCGGGTACGAGGAAGCGCGGCAAGCGCGTCGAGAGTTCGGTGAGCAGTCGTGCCTCACACGAGTGTCGCCTCAGTTCTCGTGGAGCCTCGATGTCGGCGACGAAAGCGACCGGCCGCTCGCCCCAGCGAGGATCGTCGATCGCGACGACGTGGACCTCTTCGGTCGCGGCGACGGTGCGGAGAACGGCCTCGATCTCTTCGGGAGACACGTTTTCTCCCCCGGATACGAAGCGGCGGTCCTTGCGCCCGTGGATGCAAAGGCGGCCGTCATCCGTCAGGCGACCGAGGTCTCCGGTGGCAAATAGTCCGTCGCCATCCGTGAGAGGCACGAGGCTGTCGCCTTCGATCCTGCCGAGCGCGATTCCGGAGCCGCCCACGAGAATCTCGCCACCACGGATCGTCACGTGTCGACCCGGTAGGGGGGAGCCAACCGATTCCGAGTCGTTACTGTTCGCGGTCGCGACCTGCGCCGTCGTCTCGGTCATTCCGTACGTCCCGTGCATCGGGATCGCCGCGTCTCTTGCGCGTTCGATCAGTCGAGCCGGCACGGGGCCGCCACCGACGAGCGCAGCGCGGAGATCGAGCCGCACGGCGGGGTGTCGGCTCGCAAGTTGGTCGAGGAGATCGGTCGCCTGTTTGGCGACGAGCGAACAGTGTGTCGCGCCCGTGCGGAGCAGCGCGTCGACGAGAGATTCACCCGGGCGCCGCAGCGCGACGGCGCCCCCGGATCGCAGTGCGCGCATCCAGATCGACAGGCCCGCGATGTGATGGAACGGCAAACTGAGAAGCCAGCGATCGCCGGGACCGAACGGAATGCGCGTCGCGGCTCCGTCGGCACTCACTGCATGGTTCTCGAGACCGTGGACGACAGCGCGCGGTTCTCCGGTGCTTCCGCTTGTGAACACGACATCGATCGGCAGACGTCCATCGAAGGACGTCGCGAATGGGCGAAGTTGCGGCTTCCAGTGTTCGAGCTTTGCGAGACGCGCGCGTCGCCGCAGGGCGGGTTCATTCGGGGCGACGAGCGCGGCGACACTTCCGGCGATCAGGATCGCGCAAAACTCGATGAGAGTCTCTGCGCACTCTTCGGCCTCGAGCACGTGAATCGTCGCTGTCCTCGCGATGCGTCCTGCACGCTCCGTCGCACGATCGAGCACGTCTCCGTGCGTCCACACCGTTCCGTCCGCGATCAGGAGCGGCTCATGCGAACACGTGTTCGAGGCAGCGAAGAGTTCGTAGTCCATGCGACCCAGCGCGCTCACTTGCGTAGTTCGAATGCATCCCGAAGCATCATCGAGCGCGTGAGGGTGTCGAGCCACGCGCGTATGACGTCCTTCGATGGGCGTTCCTTCGCGTGAGCGTGCGATGTTCGCAGCGGCTCGAGATCGAAATCCTCACGAAAGAACGCGTCGGTCCCGAGGCCGTGAGACTCGTGTGGTGCGAGCAAGCATGCCACGCGGGCGATCGCTGTCCTACCGAGTGCGGACTCGAAGGTCGAACTGACGATCAGGCGCGCTCCGTGCCGGTCAGCGAGTTCTGCGACGTGCTCGACGCGACGCGCACCGAGCAGCGAAGGCTTGCAGACGTAGGCAGCGAAGTGCCCCATGCGTTCGTCGATTCCTCGGCCGTCGATCCGTCCGTCGTCGAGCCGAAGGAGCGTTTCGTCCAGCGCGATCGGCATGCCCGCTTCGGCGAGTGCAGCGAGATCCTCGAACTTGGCACATGGTTCTTCCCAATACGAAACGTCGAGAGGTCGCGTAGCTTCGAACAGTGCGTGTGCCTCGTCACGATCGAGGCGGCGGTTGGCATCCACGCGCAATTCCGTGCTCGGGAGACATGATCGGACGCGAGCGATGCGTTGCGCTTCGCTCGTGTGACGTCCGATCTTGAGTTTGACGGCACGTGGCGGGTGTCGCGTGAGGGCCTCGAGCTGCGTGTCCAGTTGCGTGTCCAGTTGCGTGTCGAGTCTTCTGTCGCGTGGATCGTCGCCTGTCGTGGCTTCGTTGCGCCACAGAAGTACGGCGCTATCCACGATGGGTTGGTAGACGTCGAGGCTCGGAATCGCGCTGACGACGCACCACTGAGCCGGCGCCGGGATCTCGCTCAGTAGAGATCCGTTCTCCAAACAATCGCGGACGCCGCGCTCGGCAATATCGAGCGTGATGCCGTCGAACTGTGGCCAAACGGCGAGCTCACCGATGCCGATCGCGTCGTCTTGCTCGAGGATGAGCCAGAGCCCTTCGCGGTGGGAGTGACCAGCGAGAGTCGACATCAATGGCAGCGACCAACGGACTGCCCGCGCCCGTTTCCACTCGAGACTCATGACAAGCACCAGCCGAGCGAGAGCAGGATCGCGTGCAGGAGCTGCAGCGCAGCCGTGCGTCCCAGAAACGGATTGAGCCGTGCACCGTCGATGCGCACGACGTGCTTTGCGACGACGAAGGCCGGGATCGCGACCGCGACCGCGACGGCGGCGTAGGCGCGATCGGGTCGTAGTAGCGGCACGAACCCCGTCGCAAGTGCGGCAAGGACGAAGCACGCGACGTATTCCGAGCGACCGAAAGCCTCTCCGAATCGTACGACCAAGGTGCGCTTGCCGCTGCGTGCATCACCCGTGCGATCTCGAAGGTTGTTGACGACGAGGATCGCGGTCGCGAGGAACCCGGTTGCGAAACCGACGAGAATCGCCGCCCACGACAAGGTGTGCGACTGGACCCAATAGGTGCCGGCGACCGCGATCGGTCCGAAGAACACCAACACGAACACATCGCCGAGACCGACGTATCCGAGCGGTTTCGGACCGCCGGTGTAGAGGACACCGGACAGGATCGACAAGGCTCCGATCACGAGGATCGGTGTGCCGCCCCGCACGATCAGATAGATGCCTGCGACGATCGCGAGCGCGAACGCGCTCGCTGTCGCGATGGCCATGGTCTTCGGGGTGACCCAGCCCTTCGCGGTCGCGCGTGCGGGGCCGATTCGCGAATGGTCGTCCGTACCCTTCACGAAGTCGAAGTAGTCGTTGGCGAAGTTCGTTCCAATCTGGATGAACGTCGCCCCGACGAGCGCGGCGAGGATCGACAACGGGTGGTGCACATCATCGCCGAACGCCAGAGCCGCACCGAGCACGACGGGGCACAGTGCTGCGCTCAACGTGCGCGGACGTGCAGCCGCGAGCCAGATCCGAGGCCTGCTCGGCATGGCCGTGCGATCAAGGACGCTTGGGGAAGCGATCGAAGTCCGGTCGTCGCTTTTGGACATAGGCGTCACGGCCTTCCTGCCCTTCCTCGGTCATGTAGTAGAGCAGCGTGGCATTGCCTGCGAGTTCTTGAAGCCCTTGTTGACCGTCGCAGTCGGCGTTCATCGCCGACTTGAGGCAACGAAGCGCGAGTGGGCTGTGCTGGAGCATCTCGTTGCACCATCGCACGGTTTCTTCTTCGAGTTCATCGAAGGGCACGACCTTGTTGACCATGCCCATCTCGTACGCGCGCTGTGCATCGTACTGGCGGCACAAGAACCAGATCTCGCGAGCGCGCTTCTGACCGACCATGCGTGCCAAGAAACTCGACCCGTATCCGCCGTCGAAGCTCCCGACCTTGGGGCCGGTCTGACCGAAGATCGCGTTGTCGGACGCGATCGTCAGATCGCAAACGACGTGCAACACGTGACCACCGCCGATCGCATACCCGTTGACCATGGCCACGATCGGCTTCGGACAAACGCGGATCTCGCGTTGCAGGTCGAGGACGTTGAGTCGTTCGATGCCGGTCGTTTGTTCCTTGTAGCCCGCATGACCGCGGATGCGTTGATCGCCACCCGAACAGAAGGCCTTGTCGCCTTCTCCGGTGAGGATCACGACGCCGATCGAGGAATCGTCGCGTGCATCGTCGAGCGCACGCCGCAGTTCTTGGACCGTGCGAGGCGTGAACGCGTTACGCACTTCGGGGCGGCAGATCGTCATCTTGGCGATGCCGCTCGCCTTCTCGTAGCGGATGTCGGCGAAGTCGAGATGGTTACACGACTGCCACGGCAGAGCTTGTCGGGGGTTTCGCTGTGTCATTTCTTTCGTCGGATTCGCGCGAGCGGCGTAGTCTCGCCGATTCGCACGAGACTCTCACGCAGGATTCCTGCGACTTCCCGCGGCGCTTCGGTGAGGAGAGCGTGACCGCGATTGGCGATGGTTCGGACCGTGATCGTCGCAGGCGCTGCGTCGTGCATGCGATTCGCGATTTCCACGAACTTGGAGTCAAGCGACCCGACGACGAGTGTCGAAGGCGGGAGCGTTGCCGGCGCGGGTAGCGCGCATGGCTGATCCGCAAGGCTGCAAGCCAGGAGCGTGCGTGCGGCGCCGCGTACACGCGCGTCGTCGCTCGCGAGTGTGCGGCGACGAGACTCGAGTTCCATGAATGCCGGATGTCTGCGAACGGCGTCGAATAGCGGTTGATCGTACCAATCCGTGAGGAAAGTCTGGGGATCGTTCGTGAGACTGTCGGCGCGCAGCCGGTCGAGGTCGCGGCGTGCGTCACGCTCCTGTTCGCTGGTGAGCCCGGGGTGCACTCCACACAGCACGAGTTCCGCGAAATGCCGTGGTGCGCGCAGGGCGGCGACGAGCCCGATGCGCGCTCCCATCGAGTAGGCGCAGAGTACGCTTCCTGGCCGTGTGTCCTGCAGTAGGTCGTTGGCGCAAGCTTCGAGCGACTTCGGGTCCTCTCGATATCGAGTGCCGAGTCCCGCGACCTCATGGATCCGATACTCGACGCGGCCGTCCAACGCCTCGCGGAGATGTCCGAGGATCAAGTCGAAGTCAGCAGCTTCGCCGAGCCAACCGGGAACGAACGTGATCACGGCCCGGGATTCTCTCGTCCGATGTCCGCGAGTGCTATTCTCGCGGCATCACGAAAGTGCGCACGTGCAGAACGCTCGCTCGCACGATCGGTCGGACACACGAGAACCTCGATTTTTTGCACGTCCTGGCGAAGCGCCGCTTCGAGTTCCTCGATTGTCTCGACGTGTCGCGCAACGAAGCCGTGACTCACGACGAGTCTGACCAAGTCCGTGTGATGAGGAGCGACGATGCAACGCTCGAAGACCTCTCGATAGTCGGTGCAGGTGGCTATGGGAAGTCGATCGAAGAGACCACCGCCGTCATTGTCGATGACGACGATGCGCATGCGAATCGATGCGTCCATCGCGCTCAGCGATCCCGAGTCGTGCAAGAAGGAAAGATCGCCTGTCAACACCGTGACCGTCCGCTCACTCGTGAGCGCGATTCCATAAGCCGTCGAGAGCGTGCCATCGATACCCGACACGCCGCGGTTGCAAAACGATCTCGATGCTTCGACCGAACTCACGAACCGATCGACATCGCGGATTGGCGATGAGTTGGCGAGGACGAGGGCGTCGCTGCCGCTCGTGCTCGCTACGACGCAGCGCGCGATCTGTGCTTCGAGGGGAGGTTCGAGCGAACCGAGTGCCGTGCCGATCGCGCGCCCGAGATCGATCGCATCGCACCGACGTGCCACGTTCGCCGTCGCGTTCGCGGCGGCGGCCTCGATGACCTCGGCGATCGACTCGAGGGGAACTTGCACGACTTCGCCAGCCGTGTCGTTCCCGTCGCCGTCGGCGAGCCCGATCCGGCACACCGTGCTCGACGAGTTCACGAGATGCTCGGCGAGTCGAGCCGAGACGACGGGGCCTCCGAGCCACAGCACGCGCTCTCCGAGGAGGGATCGGGTCAACTCTTCGTGCTCGAGGATCGAGTCGATGTCGTCGAGGAACACGGTCTTGGGCAAGTTGTTCCCGTTGGCATCGCGCATGCCGCTCGTGATCGTGGCGTGCGTGGGCACGCCCAGAGCCGTGACGATTCGGCGCGCTGCGGCGATCTCGCTCAGTGTCGTCAATCGACCGACGACGATCGAATCCGCATTCATCACGGTCGAAGGCAGCATGTTCGCCTGCACTGCTCGATGCGACCAATGCCCCGGAGACGATGACCGCAGGATCGACGCGTTGTCGCGTCTCTGCACGGGGAGCGTACCCGTGCCGATGGGGACGTCGATCTCGAGTGGTTTGTCGAATCGGACGTTGATGTGCACCGGGCCGCGTTCGAGGTGCGCCATCGTCCAAGCATCGCGGACGCGCGCTTCGATGTGACGCTCTGCAGTCGTGTTACAGGGTGATAGATCATGACTGCGCAGTACGTGCGAGCCGTACATACCGTGCTGCGCGATCGTCTGATTGGCTCCCGATCCGACGAGTTCGAGTGGCCGATCGGCGGTCAGCACGAGCATCGGTACGTGGTCGGCCGCAGCTTCGACGATTGCGGGAAAGAGATTCGCGGTTGCCGTACCCGATGTCGTGATGATCACGCCAGGAGCCTCGGTTGCGCGCCCGATACCGAGAGCGACGAATGCGCCACTGCGTTCGTCGTGGACGACGTGAAGATCGAAGCCGCACGCCGCGAATGCGAGCACGAGTGGAGTCGAACGCGAACCGGGAGCGACGACCGCACGATGGCAACCCGCCAGCCACAACGTCTTGGCAATCGTGTTCGCCAAGATTCCGTTGGCGCGACGGATGCTCGCTGAGTGGATTGCTCGATCGGGAGGCTCGGTCATTCGAGTCTGCTCTCCACGCGGGCACCGCTGCACAACAAATTGCGCCACTGTGCACTCTTGTCTTCGAGTTCGAGCGCCTCCGAAGCGCGATCCGATCCCGCGACGATGCCGCCTCCCGCGTAGACGATCGCCTCTTCCCGATCGAGCAGCGCGCAGCGTAGCGCGACTGCGAGTTCGATCACGTTGCCGTCGATCGTGCCGACGAGGCCCGAGTAGAAACCTCGATCGATGCCTTCGTGTTCGCGGATGAACTCGAGGGCGGGTCGCCGGGGGTGACCGCAGACGGCGGGCGTCGGATGGAGCCTCGCGATGCACGCTTGCGGCGAGGCAACTCCACGAGCTTCGAAGCTCGTGACGATGTGCGACAGGCTTCCATGTGCGCGGACGAACGGGTCACCGCGCAAGACGCGCGAAGCGCCGCACTCGTGAAGGACACGATCGATGGAGTCGGCGACGAATGCGTGCTCTCGGCAGTTCTTGTCATCCTCGATCAGGTGCGCTGCGTGTTCTGAGCGCATCGTGCCTGCCACGGCTTCGGAGGCGAACACGTTCGATGTCGAGCGGGCGAGAAGCTCCGGAGTCGTACCGGCGAAACACGAACCTGGCTCCGGACGAAGCACGTACCGGAAGCAACTGCTCGTCCTTCGAGCGCTCGAGCGGAGCAGTGAACCGAACCGAGTCGTCGGAGCGACTCGAGACGACCACGCCCGGGCGAGTACGACCTTGTCGAGTTCCCCGCGACGGATCGTGTCCATCGCGCGGTCGAAGGCGTGCTGCCACGCGGGTTCTCCACCGAGAGTGGACCAAGACGCGTCGCAGCCGGGCTCTCGGGAATAGCCTTGCTCGGACTCACGAAGTGCACGAAGGACCCGGTTCGCCAAAGCGCCGTTGCCGGGCTCGACGAACATCCGCGTCGTGCCGCCGTCCGATGCGATGAGGATCGCCGGGCGCAAGAACCACGCTGCGCCGAATGCATGCCACGGATCGTGCGTGGTCGGCGCCGGCGTGTTCTCGGGATCGAAGCGAATCCCGCCGATCCAACTGCCACCTGAGGACACCCTCTCGAGGATGGCTTCCAGCGACGCTGCTTCGAATCGCACGACTTCGACAACGCCGATTCCGAGCTGCGAACTCCCGTCGCGATTCTCGAAGTAGGCGAACGGGACATCGCCTGGAATCGCATCGATCATACAGAGCACGTCCGTGCCGTGTGGCAGGGTGACTTCGGCATTGCCGCTCGCGCAAGAGCGGTGGGCATCTCCGGCTGCACCCATGCCGGAACGCTAGCAGACCCTCGTTCTTCGAGGCAACAGGGTCGAACTCACGGACCCAAGCTCTGCGTCGCCCTGTCGCACGAGTCAAGGTTTCGTACTTGTGCAGCGCGGCCGACGACCGATCCTGTCCCATCGATCCCTTTCGACCCCGTGACCCGATACCGACCAAGAAGATGAGTCAGCAGCCCGATTTGATGGACCGCATCGTCAGCCTCTGCAAGCGCCGAGGGTTCGTCTTCCAGGCGAGTGAGATCTATGGCGGTCTCAGTTCGTGCTACGACTACGGGCCGCTCGGGGTCGAGCTCAAGCGCAACGTGAAAGAGCAATGGTGGCGCGCGATGGTCACGTCGCGACGGGACATCGTGGGACTGGATTCGGCGATTCTCCAAAGTCCTCGCGTGTGGCAGACCTCGGGACACGTCGAGGGCTTTTCCGATCCGCTCGTCGACTGCAAGAACTGCAAGGCGCGTTTTCGCGCCGACCATCTAGAAGGCGATGCATGTCCGTCGTGTGGACAGGTCGGTACGATGACCGAGCCGCGTGCCTTCAACCTCATGTTCCGTACGTTCATGGGGCCGATGGAGGATTCCGCCGCGACGGTGTATCTGCGCCCCGAGACGGCACAGGGCATCTTCACCAACTTCCTCAACGTGATGAACTCGGCGCGTTTGAAGCCGCCATTCGGCGTCGCGCAGATCGGCAAGAGCTTCCGCAACGAAATCACGCCCGGGAACTTCGTGTTTCGCACGCGCGAGTTCGAGCAAATGGAGATGGAGTACTTCGTGCCACCCGATGAAGAGGACAAGTGGTACGAGTATTGGATCCAAGAGCGCTTCGATTGGTATCAGCGACTCGGCATTCGCAAGGACAAGCTCCGTCTCCGAGTGCACGCTGACGACGAACTCGCGCACTACAGCAGTGGATGTACGGACGTCGAGTATCAGTTCCCGTTCGGGTGGGGAGAGCTCGAGGGCATCGCCAAACGCGGATCCTTCGACCTCGGCCGTCATAGTGAAGCTTCTGGCGTCGGATTGAGCTTCTTCGACGAACAGACGAAGGAGCGTTGGACGCCGCACGTGATCGAGCCCGCAGGCGGTTGTGATCGGACCGCGATGACGTTCCTCGTCGATGCTTACGAGGAGCAAGAGGTCGGCAAGGACGCCAAGGGCGTGGCGGACGTGCGAACCGTGTTGCACTTCGATCCGCGTATCGCTCCGATCACCGTCGCGGTGTTCCCGCTCGTGAAGAAGGCCGGTATGCCCGAGTTGGCCGACGAGATCGAAGGTCGTCTGCGCCTTGCAGGGTTCCGCACGTTCTACGACCAGAAGGGTGCGATCGGTCGACGCTACCGTCGTCAAGACGAGGTCGGAACTCCGTGGTGTGTCACGGTCGATGGCGAGTCCGTCGATGCCGAGCCGGAGCAGGCGACGGTCACGATTCGTGATCGGGACAGCATGGATCAGCAGCGCGTACGCGTGGCCGAAGTCGTCGATTGGCTTCGCGACAAGATGCCGAACTGAACGGCGCTCCACACCACGAGATTCCAAGCACGCTGCTACACTGCTTCGATGATGTGCCCTACCGCGCCGAAACGACGTCAACCCCATCGAAGCTCCTTCGCAGCGTGCCTTCTGGCGTTGTCGCTCGCTGTCTCCGCTCGCGCGCAGAATGCGATCGATGTCGTTTCGCCAGCGGGGCCCTACGAGCGAGTCGTCACGATGGGAGCGAGCTTGACGGACGGGTTCGCCAATGGCATGCCGATCGCGACGATGCTGGACAAGTCGATCGGGGTGGACCATCGGCCCGTCGAGCGTGTTTCGAGCAACGCGTTCTTCACGATGCCGCTGAAGATCGGCGATCAACAACTGCGCCGCGCGCTTCATCTCGAACCGACGTGCGTGATCGCGGTCGACTTCTTGTTTTGGTACGTCTACGGCCCGACGGGACGGCATATCGATGACCTGCAGGCCAACCCACTCGAGGACGAAGAGGCGCGCAAGCGAGAAGTCCGAGCACTCTCGGACGCGACTCCCGAAGATCTGCCTCGCGTCGTACGGCTGTTGACGCTCGAGCGTGGTTTGCGCGAACTCGACAAGCTTCGTGTTCCGATGGTCATCGGAGACATCCCCGACATGACAGGCGCGTTGCCGATCATGCTTCCAAAGCGCGCGATCCCATCGATCGATATCCAGAAGGCTGCCAACGAGCGCATCCGCGCTTGGGCAATAGAACGAAAAGACCACGTTCTGTTGTTTCCGCTAGCGAGTCGAGTCCTCGCGATGAAGCAGGGCAAGATGGAAATCCCTGCCACGAAGTCCGAACCTGCTGTCCCACTCGCGATGGAAGTCGCACTCGGACGCGATCGATTGCATCCGTCCAAGATCGGTGCACTCGTCTTCATGTCCGAGTTGGTCGATGCGCTTCGTAAGTTCTTGCCAGGCCACGCGAATGCCCTTGATTTCGATCTTCGTGAGCGGATTGCCGCTCGCGGTCTCGACGACGTATGGAAGTCGAAGGCGGATTCCGGAGCGGGTGGCGACCGCGCGATCGGAAAGTAGTCGGGCACCATTGCGTTGGCCGATCGCCGTCGTGCCCATCGCAGTTCTCGCGTGATGCGGGAACTGCTCACGTGCTTTGCATTCGCATTACCGCTGACGGCTCAACAACCGTCTACCGTCATCCCTCGGATCGATTTGAACGAAGGCCAGTTGGAACTCGACGGCGTCGTGCAAGAGGCCGTGTGGGGGCGAGCCGTCGAGCTGCAGGAGATGGCCCAGGTGCTGCCGGTAGAACTCGAGCATCCGTCGCGTGCCACGGAAGTTCGGTTGTTCTACGACGCGGATCATCTCTACATCGCGCTTCGTTGCTTCGATGATCGTCGCTTGGTTCGCGCTCGGCTCGGAATGCGCGACGCCAACCTCGACCCGGACGATCGCGTCGAGTGGTGGGTCGATACGTTCGGTGAATCGCGCTTTGCGTACTGGTTTCAGATCGGTGCCGGTGGGAGTCGTGGAGACGCGTTGATTTCGGTCGGCGGCGATCGATTCAACAAGAGTTGGGATGGCATCTGGTACGGTCGCTCGCGCGTGACCGACTTGGGCTGGGAGGCCGAGGTCGCGATTCCGTTCCGGACGATGGCATTTGCGAAGGGAGTCGAGACTTGGCGCTTCAACGTACGACGACTGCGCAAGGAGAACGACGAGGAGATGCGTTGGGCATCGCCGGCCAACGCTTATTCGTTCTTTTCGCTTGCCCGAGGCGGCTCTTTGTATGGGATCCGGGACATCCGTCAGGGCTACGGCGTCGACATCGTGCCATACGGAAAAGGGACCTACCGGCGAGATCGCGCGGCTGACAGCAGGAACGGTCGGTTCGACTTCGGCGGCGATGTGTATGTCCGACTCACGCCCGAGCTTCGTGCAGTCTTGACCTATGACACCGACTTCGCAGAAACCGAAGTCGATGCGCGACAGGTCAACCTATCGCGCTTCCCGTTGTTCTTTCCCGAGAAGCGTGACTTCTTCCTCGCCGACGCCGGCCGCTTCGAATTCGGGATCCCGTCGGCCGGTGCGAGTGCGCCCATCCCGTTCTTCTCGCGGCGTATCGGCATCGGAGACAACGGGGATACGATCCCGATCCTGTTCGGTGCCAAGCTTGCTGGAAGCCTCAACAGTTGGAACATCGGAGCACTCGGGATCGTCACCGATGAACGAGGCGACCTCGAGAGTCGCGATCTCGGGGTCGTGCGTGTGAGCAAGAACGTCGGCGAGGAGTCTTCCGTCGGGATGATCGCCACGGGAGGGCGACCTACAGGTGATGGGTCGTCATACACCTTCGGTGCCGATGCCAAGTGGGGCAGCAACTCGTTCTTCGGCCCCGGCAAGAGCTTCTACAACTATGCGTACGTGTTGAGCACGACGAGTTCGACAGGGGGCGACGGTGTCGCCTACGGTGCCGAATCGTCATACCGCGACGACGCGTGGCGGCACCGACTTCGCTACCTCGCGACCGGGAAGGACTTCGACCCGGCGCTCGGCTTCGTGCGACGCGTCGGACAGGACGAAGTCTCACTGGCGTCGAGCTACAACTGGCGGGGCAGTGGCGCCCTCAGGCGCTATTCGATCGCTTTCGATGCCATCTATCGCACGTTCGATGACGGGCTCGTCGAGAGCTGGTTGCTCGAACTCGACCTGCTCGATATCGAATGGAATAGCGGTGATCGAGTTGCGGTCCAGGTGCGTCGGTTCTTCGATCGGATACCGAGTGCGTTCGACGTGGGCGATCTCACGATCGTCCCTGGTGACTACGACAGCACGAGGTTGGCGGCGACTCTCGAGAGTTCGGACCGTCGTCCACTCCGCGTGACGCTCCAAGCCAACCACGGGGATCTCTACGGAGGCACGTTGCGCGAGGTACGAGCCGGTGGCATCGCACGGTTCAACTCACTGATCCAGGTCGAAACAGGGTATTCACGATATTCCCTCGAGACACCGCGAGGCTCCTTTCGAACGGACCTGGCACAACTCAGAGTCGATTTGAATTTGACACCGGAGCTTGGTGTGCGCAATCTCCTGCAATACGACACGACGAGCCGCAACCTGAGTGGTCAAAGCCGTTTGCGATGGATCGTCGAGCCTGGCAACGAACTCTTCTTGCTCGGGCTGTACGGCTGGCAGCGAACCGGCGAGGGTTCGATGTTGCCGATGACGCTCGACGCGACCGTCAAAGTGATCTGGACACTTCGATTCTGACGCAGCTTCAGAAACGAGGTGAAAAACCCGTGTAGCCATCGAGAAGGCCGCACCATATTTCGACAGTTCGTCCTGATTTCAGGATCATCCACTCTCTTGTCCCAGGAATCCTCGTCACAACGTGTTGTCACACGGATTCCACTGTCCCCAGGATTCACAATGCGTCCTAGTTTCACCCTCGCGACCTGCCTGCTCGCGATTCCTGCGCTCGCAAGTGCTGCGTTCGCCCAGAACGAAATCATGTACAAGGGCAACGTCGCCTTTACTTCCCGCGGCAACATCGGCACCGGAACCGGCGAAGTCCTCCAGGGCTTTCACTCGGATTACTGGCGTGCCTGTGGCCAAGCCTCCACTGGTGACACTGGTTTGATCACTGCCCTGAGCGGGCAGGCGTTCCAGGACCAAGACCAGACGACTGCCGAGACGTATCGTTGGGTCATCCGCAGTGGCACCGATGCCAATGGGCCGACGACGGGTACGGCTGGCGAGATCTTCGTCAGTGGTGACCAGACCCTCGGCCCGGGCACGGGCACGGGAGCGGCCGCGTGGAACGTCACGACGACCCTGACGACGCCGGTGGCGGTGCCGTCGAGCGCCTTCTTCGCCGTCGGCGTGCAGCTCACGGCGGCGAACTGGACGAGCGATGGCATGAGCGTTTGGGCCGCGAGCCAAGCGACAAACAACTCGACCACGCTCGCGCTCGACATTGCGTGGCAGATCGTCGGCGCGGCAACGTCCGCGATCCACCCGTCGCTCAAGCGCACGTGGCGCATGGGCTTCAACCAAGCTCCGGCCTCGCTGCAGCTTGGCAACTTCACCGGTACCGGCGCTGCGCTCTACGGCTCTGGCGGTAACTTCCCGAACCGCGGTGTAGACGGCGTCGCCTTCCGCGTGAACGGAACCGGCTTCGATGGCGACATCGCGGCGGTCTTCCTCGCGGGCGGATTCGGTGCGAGCGTCGACGTCTTCGGCGGCCGGCTCGCGCTCGACACGACGTCGACGTACCCGATTCCCGTGGCGGTCGGCGCCGTTGCCTCGGGTGTGTTCGAGAACAAGAACATCACCCTGTGGCCCGCGACCCTCGGCGGTCACTTCACGTTCCAGGCCGTCCTGATCAACGGCACGGCCATGACGGCTTCGATGTCGAACGCGGTCAAGGTCACGTTCTGAGCGATACCGTCGCGGAATAGCGATCGAAAGGGGGCCGTCGCGGTGACGCGACGGCCCCCTTTCTCGTACCTTGGCACTCCGAGCATTTTGTCGGACGATCCTGATGCCGACGGGCAGGTTCGACTCCGTGTGTCGTCTTCGCCCGGGGTCAGGTTTCCAGACTGGCAATGCCACTGCGCATTCGGGCCGGGCGACGCGATACTTCGAGCAGGGAAATCTTCGGTTGTGCGCCGAATCGCCTCGTAGACGAATCGGGTCGTCGCTGGATCGTGCTGAGGCGGCGCGCGATCAGCGCGCGTCGAGAGTCAACAAGAGCCCGTTGCTCGTGACGATCGGGAAGATGGTCGTCAGGTCGATCCACCAGATCTGGAGGGGGAAGCGCACCCCGACCAACGCCGTATCGTTCTGCACCGGCAACGCATAGGAAAACGGGCCGCCGAGTACGACCCCGAGCATCGCGAGGCTGTTCGTGTCCAAGTAGCCATCGCATCCGAACGCCGGGGTGATGGACGTCGTCTTCGCACTCAAGAAGACGATGCCGATGCCGTTCGAGGGTCCCTTCCCGATCAGGTTCATCGTCGTGCCGAGCACGGGCGGCGCGTCGGCATCGAGAGTCGGGTACCCCATGGAACACGGCGTCCCGAACGGAATCGCGCTCGCACCAGGCAGCTCGAACCACCACAGCTCGTCACCGACATCTTCTCGCGTCGCGGCGAGGCACACGCTGCCGCAATAGAGCACCACGTCGTGTGGGCTCGACGAACCGCTGCCCGTCTCGAGATCCTCGACCATGGCTGTTCCGGCTGCCGTGCCATCGCTTTCCCACAGCTCGCGACCGGTATCGGTCGGGCTCGTCGTGAATGCCGAAAACAGGACTCGACCTCCGACCGGGACGAGTCCGGTTGGATTCGAGCTCGCTCGACCTGGTTCGAGGTCCACGACGAGCGACGTTCCGGTAGCCGTGCCATCGCTCTGCCACAACTCGCGACCTTCGAGCTTCGTGCGTGCCGTGAAGACGAAGCGATTCTTGAAGGCAACGAAATCACTCGGCTCCGAACTCTCCACGCCGCTCTCGATGTCGAGCAGCAATGCCGTACCCGCAGCCGTGCCGTCCGTCGTCCACAGTTCGCGGCCGTGTATTCCGTCGTTCGCGATGAAGCACACTTTGCCGAGCGCCGAGAAGAAGGCGCTCGGCGAGCTGTCCCCGGTTCCCGAACGGATATCGGCAACCATGAAGGTGCCGACGGCAGTGCCATCCGATGTCCAGAGTTCGCGACCGGCTCCGCTCACACCGCCGATCGTTGCGGAGAACCAAAGCGCGTCGTCGAGCCAAACGAGGCCTACAGGATTCGAACTCGCACTGCCTGGATCCAAATCGACGAGCATCGTCGTCCCTGCAGCCGTGCCATCACTCGTCCAGAGTTCGCGACCGTTCGTGCCGTCGTCGGCGACGAAATACAGGCGGTCCTCGACGAGCACGAGATCGCTCGGCGTGCTGCTACCGGCTCCCGAGACGATGTCGAGTACGAGCCGCGTTCCGACAGCGGTTCCGTCGCTGACCCACAATTCGCGCCCGTGGACCGCGTCGCTCGCGACGAACCAGACGCGACCATGATCTGCGACGAGTTCGCCCGGATCGGCGGACGGTAAACCGACGTCGATATCGAGAACGAGGTTCGTGCCAGCGGCGGTACCGTTGCTCTTCCAGAGTTCGCGTCCGTGTACGCCGTCATCCGCGACGAACCACAACGTCGTTCGATCCACCGTCAGTTCGTGCGGTTCGCTGCTGGCGGCGAACGGTGCGATGTCGAGGATCAGGCGCGTGCCCGCTGCACTGCCATCCGTCGACCAGAGTTCGCGTCCGTTCACGCCGTCGTCGGCCGTGAACCACACGCGATCGAAGCCGCGCGTCATGTCGGTCGGTGAACCCGATCGGGTGACCCCACCTGGTAACAGGTCGGCCAGTAACGTCGTGCCGGTGACGGTTCCATCGCAGACCCACAGCTCGCGACCCCACTTCTGGGTCGTAGCTGCGAACAGGAAGCCCGATGGCGTGAGCGTCAAGTCCCGTGGATTGCTGCTCGCGGTGCCGGGATCGACGTCCACGAAGCGCACCGTGCCAGCCGAAGTTCCGTCGGTCTTCCAGAGTTCGCGCCCATCCCCTGCGGGTCCGATGGCGAGTGCCGAGAAGAAGACGTCGCTGCCGAAGAGTACGAAATCGGCGGGCGACGAGGACTTCACACCGACATCGATATCGCGGAGAAGCGTCGTTCCCGCAGTCGTTCCGTCCGAGATCCACAGCTCTTCGCCGAGTGCATTCGAGGTCGCATCGGTGGCGCGCGCCGAAAAGAGGAGCGAGCTTCCGTACGCGAAGAAGTTGCGAGGCTGACCACCGAGCACACCGGGCACGAGGTCGGCGATGAGCAGCGTGCCGGCGGCAGTTCCGTCGCTGCAGAAGAGCTCGCGCCCGTTCGTTCCGTCGTCAGCCGAGAACCACAATTTGTTCTGTACGACGATCGCATGCGCGAGATTCGGGAGCGAACCAGCCGTTCCCGGTCGAATATCGGCGACTTCGACGGTGCCGGCCGTGGTCCCATCGGTCTTCCACAACTCGATTCCACTGCTGCCTTCCGCGACGAACACCAGATCCGCGCCGAAGGGGACGAGCGTGTCCGGGTAGGAGCCCGCACTGCCTGTCGCGATGTCCTTGACGAGGGTCGTGCCGGCGGCCGTGCCGTCGGTCTTCCACAGTTCGAAGCCCGTCGTGCCGTCGTCGGCGCGGAAATACAGCGAGGTTTGCGAGCCGTCCGCTTGGAGCACGGTCGGATACGACCCCGTCTTGCCGGCACGAATGTCGCGCACGCGCTTCGTACCGATCGCCGTACCGTCGCTCTGCCAGAGTTCGTAGTCGTCGATGTCGTCGCGCGCGGAGAAGTAGATCTGAGAACCGAGCGTCTCGATCCACGTCGGGAACGCGCCGAGCCCACCCGCGAGAATGTCGGTGACCATCGTCGTGCCGACAGCCGTGCCGTCGCTCTTCCAGAGTTCGGCGCCGTGGGTTCCGTCGTCCGCCCGAAAGAAGATTGTCGTGCCCAGCACGGTGAGCTCGGCGATGTTCGAAGAGAGCGGTCCCGGACGTATGTCCTTCACGAGTTCCGCGGTGCGGGCAGTTCCTTGACTGCGCCAGAGCTCGGCTCCTTCGTCGGGTGTTCGCGCCACGAAGTAGAACCACGGACCGACTTGCAGGAAGCCGCGCACGTCTCGGTTGCCGGGCCTTGCCCGTGCATTCTCGGGAGATCCGGACTTGGCATCGACGATCTCGTTGATATCGGTGACGAGGCTGAGTGTCGACGACTGAGCGAAGACACAGCGTGCGCCGAGGCTGGTGGCGAGCAAGCTCGCGAGCAGGAAGGACGACGCGGCGCGACGTGCGCACAACGGCAGCAGAAAGCGTTTCATCGGGGCAGGAGTTTGCCTGGCAGCGGGGTCAGTCGAGGCCGGAGACGAGGCGTGCTGAGAATACCAGGTTGGGCGCGTGTCGTGAGCGATGTCGAGGGATGCCTGCGGAGGCCATGTCGCGACGCTGGAACCTCCCGACGCGAGTGCCATGATGCGCCCCATGCGCTCGACCGTTCTCGTCACCCTCGCTCTCACGACCGCGGCATCCGGCGCCTTGATCTCCTGCGCGAGTCGGAGCTTCGCTCCGGGGGAAGGGCGTGGGCTCGTCACGGTCGAGACCGAGGTCCCTCGGGGAGTAACGGCGGTTCCAAAGCCCCGACTGCGAGTCGGGGATCGCTTCGTGTATCGGCGCGGGGGAGCGTTGAGGATAGAGCAGGCGATCGTCGAGAGCGACGAGAACGGGATCGTGCTCGAAGAAGCGTCCTCGCGACTGCGGACGCGCCTCGGATCCGATCTGCAACAGGTCGCTCAAGAGTCGGGCGAGGAGTGGTGGCTCGACAAAGAGATCGCGCCCGGAGATTGGCAGCTGACGTTTCCCTTGTGGCCGGGCAAGCGATGGGCTTGCGAGTTCTTACTCAAACGTCGCGGCGAGGACGCGCTGCCGGTCCTCGCGAAGTATCACTGCGATCGCGCAGAAGAAATCACGACGCCGGCAGGCACGTTTTCGTGCTTGCGCATCTGGCGGATCGCGCGACCGCTGGTCGAAGGCCGCAAGTTCCTCGATCAGGCAACATTGTTCTGGTATGCGCCTGCGGTCGGCAACTTCGTCCGACGCTTCGAGGATGGGACCGTCACCGAGCTCGAGGAATTCGTGCGGCAGGGTGGAACCGATGCTCGGTAGCGCGCAAGCGCGTACGTGAACACGGCCCGAGGCGCGCTTCACAAAGATGCGCACATCGGGCCGTGGTTCGAATCGAGTGGCGCGCCAACGCGCCAACGACTCACATCTTTTCGCCGCTGATCTCGAGGAACTTGCCGTCCGCGAGGAGGCTCTTCATCTGGCGCGACGAGGTGTCCTGGTAGTGGACGAAGCCCGTGCCACCCTTGCCGGCAAAGGCGTCCTTGAGCCAGAACGTGTACGCGTCGGTCACGAAGAAGTCGGCGATACCGGCGCCGAACTTGGCGATCGGGACGACCGGGATGATGTTGAGAGCCGCGTCTAGCCACGGGCTTTCGACGTACATCTTGCGGTCCCAGTCATCGACCGTGCGGCCGAGCTGGTGGGGGCCAACGATGCAGCTACCGAGGCCGGTGCTGACAGCAAGCAATGCAGCAAGAGCGATCTTCCGCATGGAACTGATTCCTTCTTGGAAACTATCGAAAGGGGAGTACGCCGGGGACCCTCCGCCCCCACTGCGTATGCCGAAGTCGCGACGCTAAGCCCCGCAGGGCAACGAACCAAGCAAAACCGACGTCGGAACCGTGAAATTCGCGTCCTCGCTGAGGAACACGGCCTTTCCGCTCGCGCCGTGCGCTGCACGGGTGCGGTCAGTCGTCGCCTTCGAGTCGGTTGCGCAGTTTGCTCAGGTCGATGCCGCTGCGCTCTTCGTCGTCACTCCCGAATTCGATCGCGTCGAGGTCGACTCCCTCGTCGCTGTCGTCCTCGTGGTAGCTGCCGAAGAGATCGATGTCGTCGTCTTCGTCGTCATCGTGCACGAATCGATTGCGCGCACCGCCACGCACCTTTTCGGCGGGGCGGCCATGCGGTGTACCCGCGCCGCCTGTTCCGCCGCTCTTGCGCGACCGGTCCTCGTTCGCCGTCGTGCGACGTTTCGATTCTCGGCGACGGTCCTCGACCACGGGCTCACTCGGACCGGACCGCCGGATCGGACGATCACCACCACCGCCGTCGCGCGGGCCGCGGTCCGGACGATCGCCACGATCGGGGCGATCCCCGAAACCACCGCGCGGGCGGTCGCCTCGCGGGGCGGGGCCGCCTTCGCGTGGACGCGGCGGCCGGCGCTCGCCACCGCGCTCGCCTCCGCGATCGCCTCCGCCACCAGGGCCTCCGGGGCCTCGCGGCTCGGCTTCGCGAAGTCGCAAGGAGCGGCCCTTCAGGTCCTGGCCGTCGAGGGCCTCGATGGCTCGCTTCCCGTTTTCGTCGCCATCGATTTCGACGAAGCCGAAGCCGCGAGACTTGCCCGTATCGCGGTCGAGGATGACGCGGGCGAAGACGACTTGCCCGAACTTTGAAAATGCTTCTCGCAGGTCCTCATCGGTGACCTGAAAGGCGAGATTGCCGGCGAAGATCCGGAATGACATGGTCAGTGGCTTGCGAAGACGTCGTGGCCTCGTGTGGACGACGCCGGGGCGGACGAAGTGGCGTAGCAGTTGCTCACGAAAGTCCCGCAGCATAACAGCCGAGGTCGCCCTCGGCGCAAGGGGGTGGCAGGACTCCTCGTTGCGTGCGCTGACGAAAGCACACTGCTTTGCCGTGCCTCGTGCGCGACCTGTCCTTATAGTTCGCCCGCGTATTCGGCTGGCATCGGGACGGGTCGACCCTCGGGGACCTGTCGATGAACCCGGCCCGGTCCCCCTGGAACGAGCGAGCGCGCGTGGGAGAGTTCATAGCGAACGCGGCGGATGTCGCGTGGGGTCTACCCTTCATTCTCATGCTCGGCGGCGTCGGGCTGTGGTTCACGATTCGCCTGGGCTTGCCGCAAGTGCGCAACTTCGGGCACGCGCTGGCGATCGGGCGTGGCAAGTACGACGAAGCGGACGATCCCGGTGACGTGACGCACTTCCAAGCGTTGTGCGCCGCGCTGTCCGCGACGGTCGGCGTCGGCAACATCGGCGGCGTCGCGACCGCGATCTGGTACGGCGGCCCGGGTGCCGCGATCTGGATGGCGATCTTCGGCGTGTTCGGGATGATGACGAAGTTCGCGTCGTGCACGCTTTCGCTTCGCTATCGCGTGATCGATCCTGCCGGTCGCATCCTCGGCGGTCCGATGGAATCGCTCTCGCGGGGGCTCGGCAAGAACTTCCGTTGGCTCGCGGTCATGTTCGCGATCTGCGCCGTGATCTCGTCGTTCGGCGGCGGGAACATGGTGCAGGCCAATCAGATGGCTGGCGCGTTCGTCGACGAGTTCGGTCCGAGACTCAAGGAAATGGCGCCCGGCCTCATGGAGCCGATCCATCTCTTCGGTGCGGGCACGGACGAGCAAAGCACGACCGGGGTGCAGATCATCCTCGGGCTCACGCTCGCGCTGCTCGTCGGTCTCGTGATCATCGGCGGTATCCAACGCGTCGGAAAGGTCGCGGGCATCCTCGTGCCGGTGATGGCTGCGCTCTACATCGGTGGCGCGTTGACCGTCATCGTCATCCACTTGGACGAAGTCCCTCGCATGCTGAGTGACATGTTCTCGATGGCTTTCGGCGGTTCGATCGAGAAGAAGGTCGCGGGCGGTGCCGTCGGCATGACCTTCGTGCAGGCGTTGACGTGGGGCGCCAAGCGTGCGGTCTTCTCCAACGAGGCGGGCCTCGGTTCTGCGCCGATCGCGCATGCTGCTGCGAAGACGAAGGAGCCGGTTCGCGAAGGCCTCGTCGCCATGCTGGAGCCGTTCATCGATACGGTCGTCATCTGCATGATGACCGCGCTCGTCATCTCCCTGACCGGTGTGTGGGAGTCGTGGGAGGATGGGTCCAACGGTGCGGCACTGACGAAGGCTGCGTTCGATGCAGGGATGCCCGACAACTTCAAATGGGTCGGTCGATACACCGTCGCGATCGGGCTCATCCTGTTCGCGATCTCGACCGCGATCTCCTGGTCGTACTACGGCGACCGGTGCATCACCTTCCTGATCGGCCCCAAGGCCGTCTTGCCGTACCGAGTCTGCTACGTCTTCGCGCTCTTCCTCGGCGCGAACTTGTCCGGAGGCGTCGTGTGGCAGTTCGCCGACATCGCGAACGCTGCCATGGCCTTCTGGCACATCGTCGGACTCATCGGTCTGAGTGGAGTCGTCGTGACGCTCTACAAGGATTACTTCTCTCGGGACCACCAACCCACGGAGCTCTGATGTCTCTGGCAACGATCTTCAGTCTCGCGGTGCCGACCTTGGCGCTCCTGGGAATCCTCGCCGTCAACCCTGCCGAGGACACGTTCTTGAGCGGTGGGTACTACGCGTGGTTCCTCGTCGGTTCGGCGCTCGTCGTGACCTCGGCGATCCTCCTATTGCGCCGCAGTCCTCGAACGTGGAAGAACGGCTCGATCCTCCTCTGGCTCTCGGCTGCATGCTTCATGGGCGCGTATTGGAACGTTCACGTCGATGGTGGGCGCGTCGATGCGCTCCGCCGCGCTGCGACGAAGCTCGTCAAGAATGCCGGCGACACGGGTGCTGCCGAGACGTGGAAAACTCGCGGCGGTGAGCCGCGCACGGCGGATGCGAGTGCCGTCACTCGGCTCGAGGAAGACCTCTCGGCTGTGACCGCGATCGAGTACCTCCTGTCCGTGACGTTCGTCGCGACCTTCTACATGATCGGTGTCTACGCCGCGCCGAAACGACAGCGCGAATACCACGTGCTGCGCGAAGAGGTCGAGGATCCGCTCGCCTTCAAAGAGATCTATGGCATCTCCTAGGAAGCACCGTCCGTTGCTTCGCCGAGCAGCGGTGCTGTCCGTCGTGGCCTTGGCCGGCTTGCACGGCGCATGCTCGAGTGCCGTCGCGCCGCGTGGCGGCGTGCGGATCACGATCCTCGACGGTGGATCCTTGCGGGTCGACGGGCAGACGATGGGCTTCGAGGAATTCGATCGCTATGCGCGTGCGAAGGTCCAAGACGCGAAGGACAAGGGAGTCGTGAAACCCGTCGCGTACGTCGACGCGTACAGTACGGTGCCCGGACACGTGACGAGTCGAGTCATCGACGTGCTCGCGAACGCAGGTGTGCGCTCGGTCGAGCTCCTGCCGATCATCGACTGACGCGAACGGTCGCCATCGAGGGTTGCGTTGGACCTCGTCGTCTTCGACATCGACGGAACGCTGCAGGACACGGGAGCGTGGTGGCCCGCTCTCTGCAACGATGCGCGACGCGAGTTCGCCTCGCAGCGCGGTGTCCAGGTCGAGCCGATGTCCGGCGATGCGTGCAACGCGTTGATCGGTCGTGGCGAAGATCTCTGGGATGACCTCTTGCCGGGCGAGCTTCGAGGGGAGACGAAGCGCTTCGCGGACTTCGTCATCGAGCGTGAGGTGCATCTGCTGCGGTCGGGACGCGTCGCGCTCTTCGACGGTACGCTCGCGACGCTCGACGCATTGCGCGACGGCGGCTTCGATATCGCGCTCGCGAGCAACTGCGGACGGCGTTACCTCGAAGCGTTCCTCCACGGTCCATTCGCATCAGTACGCGATCGTCTGCGGACCGCGGCTTGCCTCGATGGCTACTGGCATCCTCGCACTCGCGACGCCGAGTTCTTCGTCGAGAGATCGAGCGACAAGATCCTTGCCGTAGCGCGGTTGTTGGCCCGGCTCGGGCCCGCCTTCGCCGTTCTCGTCGGTGACCGGAGGAGCGATGCGGCTGCCGCTCTGGGCAATCGAATCCCGTTCGTTCTCCGCACGGGATGGCATGCCCCGGGTGAACTCGGCGAGGCGGCGTCCTTCGACGCGAGCGCCGAGTTGCCGCCACTCGTGGCAGCGATTCGAGCAAAATGGCAAAACACCAGCGAATCGGAATCTTCGGGAAACAGCGCGTAGCAGCGTGTTGAACAACGCGGCACGTGTCCGAGTTGTTCAACGCGCTGCTAAACTCGCGGCTCGTGACCCCCGCGTCCTGCGACCCCGGATGGAACTCGCCATGAATGCCATTGCCAGCGTCTCGCTCCCGCAATCATCGGTCTTCGAGTACCACGGGGATCCGACGTGGTTGACGATCCTGCTCCTCGGTGGCGCGGTCGTGCTCGTGTTCTTGGTCTTGCAGTTCCTCAACCACACGCGACGCCTCACCGAGGCACGCCTCAAGACCGCAGAATCCCTCGCGAAGCAGGGTCTGCTCTCGGACTCGCAACTGCGCAAGCTCCTCGAGCCACCGCGGCTCGGGCGGCGATCTATCTACTTCGTCGCCTGGGTTCTGATGCTCGCTGGCCTCTACTTCTTCATGATGTCGTTCATGTCGATCTCGTACGGGCACACGTACTTCCTGCGCGGTATCGTCTTGACGTTCATCTCGACCGGGATCTTCGCGACTCCGTTCTTGTTCCGAGAACTCGAGAAGCAGGGGTGGATCTGAGCGCAACGCCGCCGAGACCTGCCGCAGCGCTCGCGGCGCGAGCCCGGGATCTCCTCGGGACGTGGTATGCGCTCGACCTGTGGCCCGTCTCGATCGTGTGGCGTGAAGGCCTCGACGGACCGGCCGGGATCGCGTGGCTCGAAGAGCGCACGATCGAACTCGATTCGCGCCTGCTCGCGCGGCATCCGCGGCGCATCGACGAAGTGCTCGCGCACGAACTCGCGCATCTCGTGATCCATGCGCGCATCGGCCCGGATGCCGCGCAGCATGGCCCGGAGTGGCGTGCGCTGCTCGAGATCGCGGGCGTGCGCGCCACGCGCTTCCACGCCATGGACGCTTGAACGCGCATCGCCTGGCGCCTTGCTCCGAATGAGCGGGCGCGATGCAATGGGGAGCGCCGATGACCGACATCTTCGAAGAAATCGTGCGCCTGCGTCGCGACGGGACGCCTGCCGCCCTCGCGACGATCATCGCGACGCGCGGGTCGACCCCCGGGCGCGAGACGATGCGACTGCTCGTCCGCGCCGACGGGACGTTTCTCGGGACGGTCGGCGGTGGCTGCCTCGAGGCCGAGGTCTACGAGACCGCCAAGTCCGTGTTGCGAGACGAGAAGGCGCGCACGCTGCACTTCCGCCTGACCGAGTTCGAGTCGCCCGAGAACGGCTTGCTGTGCGGGGGTGAGGTCACGGTCTTCATCGAAGCGCTGTCGACGCCGACGCTGCTCGTCTTTGGCGGTGGGCACATCTCCCGAATCCTCGCGCACGTGGCGCACCTCGCCGGATTTCGTGTCGAGATCGCCGAGGACCGCGACGACTTCGCGACGAACGAGCGGTTTCCCGAGGCTGCGCGCTTGCACGTCGGGTCGATGCGTGAACTCGCCGAGTCGCTTCCGCTGGGTCCCACGACCTACGTCGTCGTCGTGACGCGGGGTCACAAGGGGGATGGCGAAGTCCTCACGGGACTCGCGACGCGTGCCACATCGAGCGCTGAGTTCGACCATCCGCGCTACCTCGGGATGATCGGAAGCAAGGTCAAGCGCGTCGTGCTCTTCAAGAAGCTCGTGCAGGATCATGCGGTCCCGGAGGCGTGGCTCGCCGCGGTCCGCAGTCCGGTAGGCCTCCAGATCGGGGCGAGATCGCACGAAGAGATCGCGATCGCGATCGTCGCGGAGATGATCCAGGTGCGGCGGAATCCGAGCGAGGAAGCCGAGCGGCCCTGAACCTACGTGCTTCTGCGCCGTTGGGACCGCGCGGCGGGACGCTTCGACGCAGTCCGGATGCTCGTCCGGGCGCCCGTGAGGCCTTGCTTGCCGGCACCCGGGCTCGCGCGTAGCATGTCCCGCCCTTTCGACGGCAGAAGCCCTATTGCCGACGAGAGGAAGCCTCGCAAACGACGACTGGATCCTTCGCCGATGACACGTTGCAGCTTGTCCCTTCCGCTCCGCTTGTTCCCGACGCTCGTCCTTGCAGCTCCGGCTGCCTGGTCGCAGACCGACACGATTCATTTGGTCAACGGAGACAAGATCGAACGCGTGAAGGTCGAAGACTACGACTACGAACAGGTCAAGTACCAGTCGGGTCGCATCGAGTCGACGCAGCCTCGTGATCAGGTCGCGAGCATCGAATTCGGTCAGCCGGCCATCGCAAAGCTCTTCGAGACCGCGAAGAAGCTGACCAACGATCAGCAATATCAAGACGCGTTCGTCGCGTGGATCGATGCCGCGGACAAGGCGCAGAAGTCGAAGGCGCTCGAGCCGTTCGAGCAGGTCGCTCTGTTCGAGGCGTTCAAAATCGCCCAACTCGTCGGCGAAGCCGGTGACATCAAGGGGGTCGTCGATCGCCTCGAGAAGACGAAGGACGGTCGTAGTGCCTACTTGCCGGAAGTTTGGGCATACCGACTCGACAAGGCACGCGACAGCGCGGGCAACGATCGAGGCAAGCTCGAGAATTACAAGGAAGGGGTCAAGCAGTACGCGGCGTTCGTCGGGGAAAAGGGGCTCGGAGACCGCTTCAAGTTCGAGGCCGAGCTCTACGACATCGATGCCAAGTCCCGACTCGTCGAGATGAAGCCCGCAGAGGCGAAGAGCCAGCTCGAGCGCATGCTTCCGACCGTCGAGACCAACTACCCGGGACTCGCCAATCGCATCCACCTGGCGCTCGCGAACGCCGTCCTCGCGGCCGGCTCGTACGACGAGGCCCAAAAGCTCTTCTCGAACATCGTCGACAGCAAGTCCGCGGATGACGGGACACGCGCACAGGCACTCGTCGGGCGCGGCCACAGCTGGTTGCGTCGCGATAACCTGACACCCGAGCAAGCTCGAAACGCCCTGCTCGATTACATGCGCGTCGCGATCATCTACGACAAGGTCGGTGACGAAGTCGTCGGCGAGGCGCTGTATCACGCGATCACCGCGTACGACCGCTGGAACGGCGTCGACAAGGAGACCGCCAAGCGTCGGATCCGCACGCGCCTCAAGCTCGACTACAGCAAGAGCAGCTGGGCCGACAAGTAGTGTCGCGACGCGCCCGCGGAGGCTTTCTCGCGACGCTCGATTCGTTCGCGTTCGCCATCTTCCGCGTCGCCTTGCGCGTCGCACTGACGCTCTACTTTCGGCTGTCGGTCCGCGGAGATCGAACGCTCGACCATGGGCCGGCGATCGTCGTCGCGAACCATCAGAGCTTCCTCGATTCGCTTCTTGTCGGCGTCGCTGTTCGACCGCGAGTGCGGTTCGTGATGACCGAGCTCTTCGCGTGCGTGCGCGGCTTGCGTTGGTTCTTTCGTTGGAACCGCGTGATCATCATGCGCGAAGATTCGTCCAACCGTGAGATGTTCAAGCAGTCGCTCGCGGCGCTGCAGAACGGCGAAGTGCTCGGGATCTTCCCGGAGGGAACGATCAGCCTCGATGGCTCGTTGAGCGAGTTCCAGCCCGGCGCGTTGTCGATGGCGCTCCGAGAACGCGTGCCGATCGTGCCCGTGGCGCTCGTCGGAGCGCATCGTGCGCTGCATCGTTCGATGTGGTTTCCGCGACCGCGCAAGATCCGTGTCGAGGTCGGCACGCCGATCCCTCCCGACGAGTTGTTTCCGCGCTCGGCGAGTCGCACGGAGGCGTTGGAGATCGGGGCCCGCTTGCTCCAGCATCGCGTCGAAGAGCTCAGCCGCCGCGCGGAGCTCCGCGGTCGATCTCCCGTGACTTCAGTCGACACTGCAGGTGTCGCGAACGATCGCGCGGATCGCGGATAAGACCTCGTCCGTCGACATGTCGGTCCAGTCGATCGTGATCGGGTCGATGCGTCCGTAGGGCATCCAGACGCGTTGGTGACTCGCGTCGCCGATCAAGATCACCGTAGGCAGTCCGAGCGCTGCCGCGAGATGAGCTGGTCCGGTGTCGTGCCCGAGGAACACGGTCGCGGTCGTCAATCCCCGTGCAAACTCCGTGATTCGTGGCGATTCGACGATGCGTGTTCGTGGATCCGTACGCAGTGATGTGCGCAGCGACGCGTCGGCGGGCCCGAAAGAGATCGTGACGTCGAGTCCTGCCTCCAGGAGGTCGTGCACGAGGGCAGGCGCGCGCGCTTCGAACGCGGGCCAGAGCTTCTTCGCGGAGCCAGCGCCTGCGTGGATCCACACGTGATCCTCACGGCGTGGACCGTCCGTGGGCAAACTCTTTATGCGGACGCGACCGTCGTGTCGAGGACGCATCCCGAAGCGAGCTTCGAACACCGCGGCGAATCGTTCGAACAGTTGTCGGCTTGCCTGCATGTCTTCTCGCTCGTCGACGCGGACATCGAACGCGAGGCTTCGCGGGTTCACGTGTGGGAGTGCGGGTTCGCCGATCACTAGGTCATAGCGATCGACCCACGCCAGTGTTTCGCCAAGCAAGGTGCGATGCAGGGCCAGCGTTTCACTCGACAAGGCTCTTCGAACGCGGCCGCGCTCTTCGAACAGCTCCGCAAAGTCCGACACGCCTGCGAAATCGACCGACTCGATGCGAGGGTCGGTCGCGAGATAGTCGAGGATCGGCAGCATGACGATGGTGTCGCCGAGAGCCCCACGGCGCAGGACCAGGGCGATCATCGTGCACCACTTCCGCATCGACACCGAGATCGCGAGGCATCGATTTCTCGACGCGAGGACAGTTTCTCCGTGTTCGACGTGCCGTTTTTCACCGGCTCGTTCCCTTCCTTACGTGCGGCTCCTGTTGGTGCCGCGCGTCCCCGGTGGGATCCGGGACAAGAGGATTGGAGGGGATCGTGGATCAGGAGATCGATGGCTGGCGCAAGTGCGCCCGCCGGTACTTCACACCGAGACTCGAGGACAAGAACACCGTCGACGATCTCGTTCAGGAGACGTGCGTTCGGGCGTGGTTGTCCAAACGTGATGGGCGAACGGCTCATGTCGGTGGTGGATGGATCATCGGAATCTCGTGGCGAGCACTCGCACAGTATCGTCGTCATCGCGCGACGGTAGGTGCACGGATCGCGTGCGAGAGCGATGTTTGTCATGCGCTCGTGACGTATGCGGACACGGTGAGAGAACGTCACTATCGCATCGGTGATGACGAGTATCCCCTGAGCACGGTTCTGAGGGTCCTCGAGCGCAGTGTTCGCGAGATGCCCGCGACTTGGCGAGGCATTTTCCAGCTGCGCATGGCCGGCGCCTCGCTCGATGCGATCGCACGCCGTTCGGGTCTCAGTGTCAATGTCGTCAAGCTCCGTCTCTATCGGGGGAGACAGGCTTTGAAAGAGGCGATCGTCGCCTCGCTCGAGAAGGAAGAAGTCGATGCAATCCAAACTCAGGAAGTCTGAACCCGCAACTGCATACGAGTCGTCGCACGGGCGCGTGCGACACGCGTGCTTCGCGCTCTTCGTATGTGCTTCGTTGCTCGCAAGTCATCGTGTCGCCATGGCGCAGGGCGAGTCGTCGGATCGTGGCGGCAAGCAGACCGATGCGATCGCCGCTCTGCGGAAAGAAGGAAAGAAAGCGTTGGCAGAGGCCGCGAAGCTCGCGCGCGTGCCGTCCGGAAGCGAGCACGAAGTCCGCGTTCGTGCGATCGAGAGCGCGCTCGAAGCTTTTGCTGGATGCATCGAACGCTTCGGCAAGGTGCCGAGCGTCGTTGCGGACGGCGAATTCCGTCGTGGCCAGCTGTTCGCCAAGCTCCAGCGAGTCGAATCGGCCTGTTCGGCATTCGAACGTGCCGCGGATACGGACACCGAAGTGTTCGGCGCGCGCGCATGGCTCGAGAAAGCGCATGTCCTACGGCGCCACAAGCGCTACACGGACGCGCTCGCTGCGTATCGACGCTCCGCGTCCCTGCCGGGTGCACGCTACGCTGGCCAGGCGAGACTCTGGGTCGGCAAGACGCTCGTGTCGCTTGGACGCGTGCCCGACGCGCGCACGTCGTTCGAGGAGCTCGCTCGCGACAGCAAGGCGGACGCGCGACTCCGCGTGCAAGCCTTCGACGAACTCGCGATGAGCTGGATCCGCGACAACGAAGCCGACGCCGCAGCGCGCATCCACACCGAGGTCGACAACGCCTTCGCGACCGAAGTCGCCGGCGACGACAAGGCCGCGATCGCGCTCGCCCGAGCGATCGAACGCATGCGCTCCAAGAAGAGTTTGGCTCGCCTTCGCGCGAAGCGCAGCTGAGCGCGAAATGCACGGAGGGCGTGAAAATATGGCCCTCCGTGCTTGGTCGACATCCCCGCGTCGATCCTACGGATGCCGATCATAGGCTGCGACCGCCTGGCATCGAGACCATCGTCAAGCCCGGCTCGTCACGAGTGACTTCGTCATTGCAGAACTGCTCAACCTCTCGGTCGCGCGACGGCAACGAGCGAGGGTGCCAAGCGTTGTGCCGTGATCCACGAGGTCCTCGCTCGAGTGTCGTAGCGCATTGGCCCAGCGTGGACGATAGAATCCGGCGCACGGGAGCGCCATGATCGAACGCACGACGAGACTGCTGACGAACGCCGGCGCGGAACGCCAGGACCTTCGAGCCTATGAGGCCGAAGGTGGTTGGTCCGGGTTCCGCAACCTGGTGCAGAGTGGGGATCCCGAGGAGTTTCTCGCCGAGGTCGACGCGTCGAGGTTGCGCGGGCGCGGTGGTGCGCGGTTCCCGACCGCGACCAAGTTGCGGATGGCGCGGCAAGCGGACGGCGCCTCGAAGCACGTCGTCGCGAACGGGGGAGAACACGAGCCCGGTAGTCACAAGGACAAGTTCTTGGCGGCGCGGTATCCGCACGAGATTCTCGAGGGGCTCCTGATCGCGGCGTGGGCGACCGGGGCGGAACACGCTTGGGTCTACCTGATCGAAGACATGGACGAGCAGATCGCGTCGATCGAGAACGCGATCGACGAGGCGCGCTCGGCGAACTTGCTCGGCGACGCGATCCTCGGCACCGATCTGTCCATCGACGTCCGCGTCCATCGCGCGCCGACGACGTACGTGGCCGGTGAGGAAACCGCGGCCATCGATTCGATCGAAGGTGGTCCGGGACGTCCACGCAAGAAGCCGCCGTATCCCGGGCAGCGAGGCATCGGTGGTCATCCGACGACGGTGCAGAACGTCGAGACCCTCGCGCACCTCGCGTGGATCGCGCGCGAAGGTGCAGAGGCATTCGCCTCGATCGGCACGAAGGAGAGCACCGGCACGATGTTGTTCACGCTGCCGGACAGCCTGCGCCATCCCGGAGTCCACGAACTGCCTTTCGGCATCACGTATCGCCAGATCCTCGACGACGTTGGCGGCGGCACGCGCGATGGTCGTCGCGTCGTTGCGCTGCTCCCGGCGCTCTCGTGCTCGTTCGTCGCGGCGGACGATCTCGACGTCGAGGTCAGCCACGAGTCGCTCGCCGAACTCGGCACGACGCCGGGCTGCGGTGGCATCCATCTGATTCTCGAAGGCGAGGACCCGGTCGAACGCATTCGGGACATCGCGCGCTTCTTCATGGCGGAGCAATGCGGGCAGTGTCCGCCATGTCGCATGGAGACCAATCAGTTCGTCCACATCCTCGAGGCGGTCCTCGCTGGCAAGAAGGGCGACTACATGGGACAACTCACGAAGATCGCGACGTTCGCCAATCGCAAGGGCAACTGTTCGCTCATCGAGATGGCGGCAGCGCCCGTCTTGTCCGGTGCACGGCTCTTTGCTTCGGCATTCGACGCGAAGGCGGAGAGCGGGAGCCCGGGCGACGCCTGACGCAAGGCGCCGAACGTGGGACGCACGATCATGAAGCGATTCGAGTCCATCGACGACGAGATTTCGGTCCTGCTCGAAACGCATCGCCACGTGTTGGCGTGGAATCGGTTCTCGGCTCCGCCGTTCGCGAGCTTCCTCGTCTCGCTGCACAAGCGCGAAGTCCGCTCGTTCGTGAGTTCGATCGACGATGTTCGATTCGATTACACGACCGACGACGGTGAACTCCGCATGACGCGCGAGGGGACGCGGATCATCCTGTCGTTTTCACGGCGTGGTGATGACGCGACGGGGCGGCACGTCTTGTCCGAGGATGCATCGAATCGCTTCGTGGCCGCGCTGCGCACGATCGCCGGAGTAGACCGGGGTGGCGGTTGACGCCTCGACTTTCCGACTGATTTGTCGAGGCTCTCAGGGGCCGGCCAGGCGCGTACGATCGGCCACTGCGACATGCCCGGCTTTTCGGCCGGGCTTCGAGATCGAGCCTCGGCTGTTCGCGTGACCGAGAAGCTCAGCCGGGTATGCTCGCACTCCGGTATGCGAGTTTCTGTCGTGGTGTCGGTCCTCGGCGCGGGCCTTGTGCTCGGCGCGATCTGGTGGGGCGTCACCAACCTGGCGACACCCACGAGCGGTCCGTCCATGCAACGGGTCCCGGAGTCGGTAGGGCGGCTCACAGCCTCGGTCGAAACGGTTGACGGGATGGATGCGGCACCGAGCGCTGGCGTGGACTCGCGCGCGCGTGCGACGGTGGAGGATCGCGGTCCGGACTGTGCGTTTCCTCCGCCGTCGTGGGCCAAGTCGCTCGAGCGGATCGACCAGGAGATCGAGTTCACGGCTGGCGAAGCGCCATTCGTGCAGGTCGTGCGCGGGCGTGAGCGTGTGCCCGTCGCGGGTGCGCATGTAGCGTTCTTTCGATGGGAGGAGACCCCGCGACCCGGGCGTCTCGATGGCGAAGACGGCCGTTCGATCCACGCGCTCGCGTCGAAGGGGTTGCACGGCACGACGGACGAGCACGGCTGCGCACCGGTGCGCCTGCAGGTTTCGCGTCGTCCCGAGGCGACCTGGTCGACCGATGGCTCGGGCAGAACCGACCCGAGTGTCGTCGTCGTCGGCGCTTGGAGTGATGGTGACTTCGGGTGGACCCGCATGCGCGTCGTCGACATCGAGCCGCGCACTCGTTTCGAGGTCGTGCTGCATCGGGACAACGAGCTGCGCGTGCGTGTGCTCGACGCCGATGGCGCCCCGGCGCAGAACGTCAAAGTCGGTTTCTATCGGTGGCAACCGAAGAAGTGCTATCGCTTCCTGAATCTGCAATCGGATGCCGAGGGGATCGTCCGCGTGCGTCACTTGCGGGCCGAGTTCGGATCGGACACCGATCGTCTCGTCATCGTCGCGGAGATCCATGCCGATCCGCTTCCGCATCTCGTGGTCCGTGCGGACGATCGCGCCGAGGAGCACGTCTTGCGCTTGCCGCCGACCGGCACGACGTCGATCGCAGTCGTCAGCACCGATGGGCACCACTATCGCGCAGACTCCCTGATGCGGGTGTCGCCGAGGCGTCACAGCGGTGAGTTCCAGGTCGATGGATCCATCGTCGACGTCCCATACCACAGGCTCGACTACGCGCATGGCGTGACGCGCGTCGAATGGTGCGGAGTCGGCGTCACCTTGGTCGTACGAACCACGATGTTCGGAGTCAGCTCCAACGAGACAAAGGAACTCCATGGTCCGACAGCGCAGGGCGTCGACGTACGGCGCGACTTCGTGTGGGATCGACTCGACGAGGCGGTCCTGATCGCGAAGATCGAGTTTCCGGGTCTCGATCCACGACCGGGGGGCACCTACGGACCGATCCAGGTGTACGTCTTGTCGGACGGTGAGTCGCGTCGGTGCCGTCAACGAACGGTGCTCGAAGACCGGCGGTTCGAGATCGGCTACCGACCGATGCCGATCGGCAAGCAACGTCTGTTCGCCGAGATGGATGTCGGTGGCCGCACGCTCGTCGCGTGGCGGGAGTTCACCACGTCGAAGCCGGGCGGCGAACGCATCGAACTCGGGAACCTCGAGTTCGTTCCGACGGAGATCGTCGCACGGGGTCGTGTTCTCGACGAATCGGACAATCCGGTCGCGCGGCAGGACATCAGCCTGATGGTTCAGGGCAACCGTGAGGGTGGGGCGACACCTCATCACTGGATCCATCTCGGAGTCGAGACCGGGGATGACGGTTCGTTCGAGATCCGAGGCCCACGGTTCGAGTGGCCGTGCGTACTCGAGTTGCTCCACCCGAGCTACCATCCGTTGCGTGTCCCGGTGCGCGCCGACGGGTCCTACCATGACCTGCGCATGATCGCGTATTCGTCGCTCGAGGTGCGGGCGCTCTTCGATCCGGAGGTTCGAACGCTGATCCCGGCGTCGCTCCTGACGGCATCCATTCTCGGGCCCGGTCTGTGGCGAGATGCGCGCATGACGATCGATGAATCTGGGGAAGCGACTGCACGCATCCTGCGCATCGACCCTGGCGACTACGAACTGGCGATTCGCGTGTCGCGATGGACCGATCCGCTGTTCACGGCGCCCGTACACGTCACGAAAGGCAAGAACGTCTACCCGCAGATCGTCGACCTGCGCTCGTCGGTCTATCGATACGCGTTCGATGTCGTCATGCCTGCGGTCGACCTAGACGGGCGGAACGCGGCGATGCTCGTGGTCGTGAGTCGCGAGCCGGGGGGTGATGACGGCCAGTTCCTGTATTCGAAAGGGAATCGACTCGAGTTCGCGGTTCCCTATGCATCGCTCGAGTATCACGCGCACGTCGATGGTTGTGGGATCGTGACGGGTATCGCGGCTCCGGGTGCGACGCAGATTCGGTTCGAGGCGTCGCCGAAGATCGACTTCGAACTCCGCGGGCTCGGCGATCTCTTGGCGGGCATCCCGAGAATGGCGGTGCACCTCGAGTTCGAGCTACTCGGGAAGGGCGCGACGACGGAATGTGGCCCCAAGGCCGCTCGAGCCATGCGTTCGCTCGACACCCGGTATCGCCAACGGCGGAAGGCGATCGTCCAGGACCGTGCGTCAGCGCGCTTCGAGTATCCGAACATGGAATACGCCGTTCGGCTCGATCTCGCTTCGCTCGGCGCAGGAAGACCGCTCCCGGTCGTGCAGCGGATCGTCGAACTCGCGCGCATTCGTCCAGCGGACTGTGGCACGACCATGCGAATCGACACCAGCGGCGAGATCGCACGTGCCGTCGACGCGATACGCACCGAACTCGATGCCTTGGAGACGCAGCGAAAATGAGCGAGAAGCGACGGCGACGCGAGACGACGCATCTGCGAACGGGGTTCTGGATCGGTAATACCGAGGTCGCGCCGGGTTCGATCGTCGACATCGAACTCGAGATGGCGCGACTGCCGACTCGCGGACCGATGACCTTGCCCGTCCGCGTCTTCCGCGGGCGTATCGAAGGGCCGAAGATCTGGCTCAGCGCAGCGATCCACGGCGACGAGCTGAGTGGCATCGAGATCATTCGGCGCGCCCTCGAAGGGATCGACGTGCACTCGCTGCGAGGGACCGTGATCGCGGTGCCGATCGTCAACGTGCACGGCTTCCTCAACCGAACCCGCGCGTTGCCCGACGGCCGCGATCTCAATCGATCGTTTCCGGGATCGCGTCGTGGCTCGCTGACGGCGCGGCTCGCCTGGCTCTTCATGTCGGAGATCGCGTCCAAGTGTGACTACGGACTCGATTTCCACACCGCGACGAGCGACCGAATCAACCTACCTCAGGTGCGCGCCGACTTGAGCGATCCGCAGACGCGCGACTTGGCCGAGGCCTTCGGCGCTCCCGTGACGATCGACGCGCGGACACGTGACGGATCCCTGCGCGAGGTCGCGACCAAGCGAGGAGCCCGCGTGCTGCTCTTCGAGGGCGGCGAAGCCCAGCGCTTCGACGAAGCGTCGATCGCCGCCGGGGTCGATGGTGTGCACCGTGTTCTCGAATACCTCGGGATGCATGGTCACCATCGTCGCAAGGCGGGGCGTATACGCATGCGGTACATCGCGACCGGGAGTTCGTGGGTTCGAGCGCCGAGAAGCGGGCTATTTCGATCTGCGGTCCATAACGGCGAAAGGGTGAGTGTCGGTGACGAGCTCGGGGTGATCGCGAACGCGTTCGGCGACGACGCGATCCTCGTCCGGTCCAAGCTTGCCGGCGTCATCGTCTCGATGGCGCTGAACCCGGTCGTGCACCAAGGCGACGCGCTCGTGCACGTCGCGTTCGTCGAGGAGTGATCACAGGCCGACGAGGGTCGCGTCCGTGCTTCGTCACGTCCCGGTCAGTTGGGACATGAACGTCGAGGCGATGCTGAGCACGAGGAAGAAGCCGCACACGTCCGTCAGCGTCGTGAGGATCGGACCCGACGCGAGCGCGGGGTCCATGCCGAAGCGTTTGAGGATCAGCGGCACCGAGCCACCGATCGATACGGCCACGAGCGTGTTGACGGCGAGAGCCGTCCCGACGACGACGCCGAGCATCGGGTTACCCTTCCAGAGCCATGCGGTGCCCGCGAGCAGGAGCCCGAGAACGATGCCGTTGATGGCTCCGACGGCGATCTCCTTGCGCCAGACATAGAAGACGTCGAGCGGCTTGACGATGCCGAGCGAGAGTTCGCGCATGCTGACCGCGACCGCCTGATTGCCCGAGCACCCGCTCATGTCGGAGATGATCGGCAGGAAGACGGCGAGCGTGATCGCGGCGCTGAGCGTGTCCTGATACGCCGCGATGACGCTCGCGGCCATGAGGTTGAGCACGATGTTGACGCTGAGCCACGACAGGCGTCGGCCCGCGCGGAGGGCGATCGGCATCGAGCGGAGCTCTTCGCCGCCGACGATCCCGTGCTCGCGCAAGTGGGCACCGATGTCGCGTTCGTGGAACGCGTTGTCGACCGAATCCCGGTGCACGAGACCGAGCAGGCGCTGCTCCCCGTCGATGACCGGCAAGCCCAAGAAGCTGCGCTGTTCGAACACCTCGACGAGCGTCTCGAGTGGCGTATCGACACGGATCGCGACGGGATCGGTGATCATGAAACTGCGGATCGGCCGCGAACCACGAGCGAGCAAGAGGTCGCGCAGTCGCAATACGCCGACGAGGCGTTCCTCGTCGTCATCGGTTACGTAGATGTACTGCACGTCGTAGTCGTCGACTTCGTCGATGCGTCGACGCAGGTTCTCGATGACTTCTGCTGCCGTCGCGGACTGCTGATACGCGAGGATCTCGCGCACCATCAGGCCGCCGGCCGTGTCCGAGGGATAGGCCGCGAGCGCCGCCGTGGCTTCGGCGACTTGCGGGTCCATCACCGCCAGGATGGATTCGAAGCTCTCCGGCTCGAGCGTCGTCAGAAGGTCGGCCTGTTCGTCGCTCGGTAGCTCTTCGAGGATCGCGGCGGCTTTCTCCGGCGCCGCGTGTTCGAGGAGTTCGGTTCCCTGCACCGTCGGCAGGCTTTCGATCAGATCGGCAGCCGACTCCGCGTCGAGATACTCGAGTAGGCGGTTGCGGTGGTCCTCGTCGAGTCGGTCGAAGCAACGTGCGGTGTCGGAGGGGCCGAGGCTCTGCAAGAAGAGCCCGACGGATTGCATGATCGCTTCGCGCGCTTCGGGCGAGGACTCCTGCTCCGCGCGGTCGAGGAGCCGCTCGAGCGTGCTCCAGGACGATTCGGGAGAGATCGGTTCGGTGACCTCACTCACGGTCGTGCCGATTCGAGCAGGGCTTCGAGCGTGTTGCGGAGGATCGGCGTCAGCCGTGATGCACGGTCTGCGTCGTAGGCGAACGGTTCGCCCTCGTGCATGTAGAGGCGTTGGCTCATCTCGAGCTGGACCGCGTGGATGCCTTCGTGCGGGCGACCGAACGTCCTCGTGATGTAGCCACCCTTGAACGGGCTGTTCGCGCGATACGTCATTCCGGAAGCCGCGTGCACGGCGAGGATGGCCTCGTGGATGCGCACGGCGCAGCTCGTCTGGTCGGCAGTGCCGAGCATCAACCCGGGTAGCGGTTCGGGGTGGAAGGCCGGCACGAAACTCGTGATCGAATGCGCGTCGAACAGGAGCGCGTAGCCGAACTCTTCGCGTCGCCGCTCGAGTTCGATGCGGAGTCGATCGTGATAGGGCTGCCAGAACGCGTCGAGGCGCGCCGTGCACTCGGCGTCGTCGGGTTCGTCCGCGGTGGCGTAGATCGGCTCGTCCGCGAACGTGCGCGTCGGTACGACCCGCGTCTCGAAGCGCCCCGGATAGAGGGCCACGTTTTCGCGCGCACGATTGAGATCGACGACGTAACGCGAATAGCGCGCATGGATCATCGTCGCGCCGAGGGACGGCACGAAATCGTAGAGGCGCTCGAGGTGCCAATCCGTGTCGGGCAGTGCTCGTACACGATCGCTCGTGAACCGCTCTCCGAGCTCTGGCGGCAGCTCGAGTCCACAATGCGGAATGCTGACGATGAGCGGCGTGCGCGGCGCTTCGGGCTCGCGCACGTGGTACTCGAGAGTTTCGGTTCTGTGCGGCACGTTGCGTAGGTTACTGCCAGTCGGTCACCACGCGTCAACGAGGAATCGACGACTGCTCGCGAGCCGTCGTCAATAGGGTCTTCAGCGTCTCGACTTCGCGCGGGTGTTCGTCAGCGACGTTGTGGCGCTGGGGCAGATCCGCGGCGAGGTCGAAGAGCTGAACGGCCGGCGGCGGCTCCTCCGTCCCGTAGCCGTTTGCGCGGAGGAAGTCCGCGGGAGCCTTGGAGTGCTGTCCCGACGGACCGTCGATGAGGAGCCACGGTCCCATGCGGATGCCGTAGACCTTCGCATACGTGTTGTGGACGAGAACGGAGCGCGTCGAGTGGTCGACGTTCCTCCAGAGCGGGAACTGATCGCGGCTGTCTTCGGCCATGCCTTCCGGCAGCTCGACTCCGAGGATGGATGCGAGGGTCGCCATGATGTCGATCTGGCCGATCAACTCGTCCGTGACGCGGCCTGCTGAAACGACGCGTGGCCAGCGCACGACGAACGGGACGCGATGTCCTCCCTCGTAGACGTCGCGCTTGAGCCCGCGAAGCGGTCCCATGCTCCGATGGCCGTACTTCGACACGCGTGCGTAGGCGTAGCGCTCGGGCCCATTGTCGGACGTGAAGATCACGATCGTGTCGTTCGTCAGTCCACGCGCTTCGAGCGCTGCGAGAACACGACCGACCGTGGCATCGGTTTGCTGGACGAAATCACCGTACGGGCCGGCTCGACTCGAGCCTCGAAACTCCTCGGTCGGCACGATCGGTGCGTGCGGCGACGTGAACGGGAAGTAGAGGAAGAACGGCTTGCTCGTGTCGCACTGTTCGATCCACCGAACGGCGCGATCCGTCAGCGTCGGCATCACGCGATCGAGGCGCCATCCCGGGGCCATCGGGCCGGGGCGACACTCGGGAGAACCCTCGTCCGGCTTCGGGCTCGGCACGTGGGGGCGGTCTGGCGCCACGACGACGCGGTCGTTCTCGATGAACGTGTACGGCGGAAAGTTGGGCACGTCGTCCCCGAAGTACGTGTCGAACCCGTGCGCGAGTGGTCCGTCCGGAATCGGTGCGGACCAGTCATAGCTGTCGGCGCGATCACGGAGTTCTTTGGTGTCGCATCCTTCCTTGCGGATCGCCGACCAGTCCCAGCCGAGATGCCACTTGCCGATGCAGGCCGTGCGATAACCGGCGTCCCGCAGCACCTCGGGCAGCGTCACACGAGCGGCGTCGATGACCGAGGGACCCCACGAGTTGACGATCTCGTGGAACTTCCGCCAGTGATAGCGGCCGGTCAGGAGTGCATAGCGGCTCGGTGTGCAGATCCCCGACGAGCTGTGCGCATTGGTGAACCGCGTTCCTTCGCGAGCGAGCCGATCGAGTGCCGGCGTGACGAGCTTCGACTCCGGGTTCTGGATCGCGAGATCGCCGAAGCCCATGTCGTCCGCGTAGAGCAACACGATGTTGGGTCGCGCGCCGGCTGCCCGTGCGGTCGAGTTCGTCGTTGCGTCCGTCGTTGATCGAGGGTCCTGCGATTCGCAGGCACATGTCAGGAACGCTGCGATCGTGAGCGTGCCGGTGAGCGTGATCGTCGTGCGGGTACACGAACGCGCGCGCCGTTGGGCGCGCGCTTCGAGGAGGCTTCGTTGGAGAGACACGCCCTCAGTATGGCGAGTCGAGCAGCTGCCAGATGATTTCTTCGACATCTTGTTCGACGTGCCCGCGGAGTCGTTCCACGGGCTCGCGTTCACCTTCGAGGTGGCCCGCGATCTCGTCGAGATCGGCGTCGGTGACCTTGCTGTAGAAGATGCGATCGGGCCACACCGTGATGTTGATCCCGCAATCGCAACCGCCGAAGCAGGGGTACTTGCGTAGCTTCACCCTTTCGAGATCGGGGTCCTTCGCCTCGAGCTTCTCCTTGAGCCGCTCGTAGAGCTCGACGCTGCCCTTCTCGCTGCAGTCTCCGCCATCGCAGACGTAGACGAGACGTTCTTGCTGTTCTTCTTCGGCCATGCGGTCTCGTTCTCTCCGTCAGTCGTGAAGTGGTTGTCGTTCCGCGAATCGCTCAGTGGAACTTGACGTACTGGAAATCGAGTGGCGTGTCATTGACGCCCTGCGTGTGCGGTGCGATCCAGTTGGCATACTTACCGGGCTCGTAGACCGGTTTCATGCACGACGCGACGTAATCGCGATCTTCCTTGGTCGGCAGCCATGCGCCACTGTCGCGTTGCCAGGTCGCCTCGTCGATGAGTTCTCCTTCGGGGGTGAAGCGGAACTGCGCGTAGACGCCCTGATTGCGGTTGAAGCGCTTGCTCGGCAGCACGAACTCGAAGTTGCAGTCGAGCTTCGCGAGGTCGCGGTTCCAACGCGCGACGATGCGCGTGCAGTCGGCGATGTATGCATCGAGCAAGAGTGCGTTCATCGCGCGGCGCAGCGGGACCTGCTTCTCGACGAGGCGTCCACCTTCGACGACGTCGATCGTGTAGTCCTGGCCGAGCGCCTTCGGATCCTTGTAGATGCCGTCTCCTTCGCGATAGCGACCCTTGAGGCCGGACGCGAAGCTCTCGGCGGCATTCGTCGAATCCTCGCCGCCGAAGAGGTCCATCGACGCTGAGAACCAGAAGTTGATGTACTTCTGCAACAGCTCGAGCGGGATCGCGCCGACCGACCTGGGGTCGGTGCCTTCGCGCAACAGTTCGGCCGTGCGGTGGGCGATGCGGCCAATGCCGTTCTCACCCGTCTGCATGTGATACGCCTCTTCGGTCAGCATGAACTGCGTCGACCGTGCGAGCGGATCGAAGCCCGACTCGGCGAGCGAGGCAAGCTGATACTTGCCGTCACGATCGGTGAACGTCGTGAAGCAGAAGAAGTCGACCCATGTTTCGATCGGCTGGTTGAACGCCTGCAGGATGCGCGGCTTGTCGGCGTTGCCACTGCGACGCTGCAGCAGCTCCTCGGCTTCGTCGCGTCCATCCGAACCGAAGAACGTGTGGAGCAGGTAGACCATCGCCCACAGGTGACGGCCTTCTTCGACGTTGACCTGGAACAGGCTGCGCATGTCGGCGAGCGAGGGCGCGGTGCGTCCGAGCAAGCGCTGCTGCTCGACCGATGCGGGCTCGGTATCGGCCTGCGTCACGATGAGGCGACGCAGGCGATTGCGCATCTCGCCTGGCACTTCGTTCCAGATCGGCTTCCCGATGTTGTCGCCGAAGTGGATCGTGCGATCGACCGGCTCGGCGAGGAAGATGCCCCAACGGTAATCGGGCATCTTCACGTAGTCGAAGTGCGCCCAGCCGCCCTTCCCGACACCGACCGCGGTACGGAGGTACACGTCGTTCTCGTTGAACTTGTCGGCGGGCCCCATGTCCTTCCACCATTCGAGGTATTGGGGCAGCCAGTGTTCGAGAGCGCGTTGCAGGCGCTTGTCACTCTTGAGGTCGACGTTGTTCGGAATCTTGGCGTCGAGGTCCACGTTCGTGTGTTGCATCACGTTCTCCTCCAGTCGAAGGTCGCGGCTTCCGGCTGGCCGTAGCGGACCAGCGCTCCTTCTTCACCCGTCGCGTTGGGACGCGTGAAGATCCAGTTCTGCCAGGCGCTGAGTCGCCCGAAAATCTTGCTGTCGCAGTTCTCCGCGCCGCCGAAGCGCAGCGACGCTTCCATGCCGGTCAGTGCGTCCGGCGAGAGGGAAACGCGTTCTTCGATCGCGATGCGGACTTCGTCGTCCCAGTCGATGTCGTCGGCAAGGACCGTGACGAGACCCTGCTCGTAGGCGTCCTTGCCGGACATGCGCGGCTGCTCGGCAGCGAGACGTGCGGCGCGATCGCGGTCGCGCAAGAAGCGGTTCTCGAGCCGCGTCATCCCATGCGACATCGGGAGCAAGCCTCCCGAGAGCGGTCCGATCGCCATCTGCACGTCGAGGTCGTCGTCGAACGACGAGTCGTACATGTAGATCCGATCCGATCCGAGTGCGAGTTCGAAGAACACGCCGGCGCAAGCACTCTGCTGGTCGACGAGTGCGAACAAACTGCGCGCCGAGAGATCCCAGCGGCGAATCGTGCGTGCGATGAAGAGCGTGATCTCCCGCACGAGCCAGTGATCCTGGTTTTCGGCGAGCGTCTTCTCGACTTCGAGGATCGCATCCATGTCGCCGCGCGTCTTCAACAGCCAGAGACCGATGTTCTCGTGGTCGAAACGCAAACGGCAGATCGCGTCGTCGAGTTCGCGGAACGCGCGCAGCGCCCACGCATCGTCGCCCGCTTCGAGATAGCCCGCGCCGTCCTTCGGCTGCGCGCCCGCGGGGCCGTGCACCGTGATCGTCGCCGTGCGCTTTTCGGGCTCGAGATCGACCGTGACGTGGCGATAGGCGATCTTGTCCTCGCTGACCTCGGGCTCGATCGCGTGCAGTTTGATGCCGCGATCGCCGCGCGCGGGGGTCTCGTCATTGAGCCCCTTCACGATCTCGCCGACGCGTTCGTCGAAGCGCGACCGCGGGAACGTGTCGTCGATCAGGTTCCATTCCTTGGCCTTCGGACCACGCACGCCCTCGGCCACCGTGCAGAAGATGTCAGCGTGATCGCGCCGCACCTTGCGCTTGTCGACGAGACGCGTGAGGCCGCCGGTGCCGGGGAGAACCCCGAGCAGGGGGACCTCGGGCAGCGACACCGCGCTGTTGCCGTCGTCGACGAGGTAGATGCGTTCGCACGAGATCGCGAGTTCGTAACCGCCGCCGGCAGCGAGACCGTTGAGTGCCGCGATCGTGTGGACACCGCTGTGGGTCGCGAGGTCCTCGAGGCCGAGGCGTGTCTCGTTGGTGTACTTGCAGAAGTTGACTTTGAACGGATGGCTCGACGCCGCGAGCATCCGGATGTTTGCGCCGGCCGAGAAGATGCGATCGATGCCGCTCTTGAAGACCAGCGTCGTGACTTCGGGGTGCTCGAAGCGGATGCGCTGCAGCGCGTCGGCGAGCTCGATGTCGACGCCGAGGTCGTAGCTGTTGAGCTTGAGTTCGTAGCCGTCCCGGTAGGGCTTGTCGGGCTGGACCGCGAGTTCGAGCGTCGCGGTCTTGCCGTCGACGCCGAGGCGCCAGTGTTGGTAGCTGTCCGGATCGCGGTTGAAGTCGGTCATCGCGTAGGCCGTGCGGTTTCGTGAGAGTCGGGTCGGTAGGGTCGAAGCGCTGCGATCAGCGGCGCGAACGGGCCCGGGGAAGATAGGAGTGGTCTTCGACCAGATCAAGCAGCATACCGCATGATTCTGTGTGAAATGGGCTCGATGATGCAGTATCGTTCCGGGTTGTGACGTCGAAATCGGTTCCCCTGCCTCCTGGTTCGGCCGGGCGGGCACCCTCGCCCGTCGATGCCGCCTATCTGCGTGCGCTGGGTGAGGCGCTGCGCCGTCGCCGGCGCGAGCAGCGTACGAGCCGGCGCGAACTCGCCCAGAAGAGCGGGGTCTCCGAACGCTTCCTCGCGGACATCGAGAGCGGACGTGCCAACCCCTCGATCCTGAGGCTCGAGCACGTCGCACGCGCGCTCGGGACGCGCGCCGCTGCCTTGCTCGACGGGATCGACGATCGAGAGCGGGTCGTCGTCACGCTTCTCGGACTGCGTGGTGCGGGCAAGTCGACGATCGGTCGGCGCCTCGCCGATCGACTCGGCGTGCACTTCGTCGAACTCGACGAGGATGTCGAGCGCCGGATGGGACTGTCGCTGACCGAGATCTTCGAGGTACACGGCGAGGCCGCGTATCGTCGCGTCGAGCGCGAAGTCCTGCGCGAACGTCTCGATGCGGGCGAGCCACTCGTGCTCGCGACGGGCGGCGGAATCGTGACCGATCCCGAGACGTGGGAGCTGTTGCGTGCACGCACGCACACCGTCTGGTTGCGGGCGACCCCCGAGGATCATTGGGACCGAGTCGTCGCGCAGGGAGACACGCGTCCGATGTCCGGCGATGCGCGGGCATTCGCCAACCTGCAGGCGATTCTCGCTTCGCGCGTCGATCTCTACGCGCAAGCCGCGCAGGTCGTCGACACCTCGACCCACGGAATCGAGGCGGTGAGTTCTTCGATCGAACTCGCTGTGCGCAAAGCGAGCGGCGATCGGAGCGAACCCGGTCAAGATGTGCGGGCAGGAGATGCCCGCGAAAGGGAGGAAGCATGAAACGGAGTTCGAGAGGGCTGTTCGTTGCCATCGGCGCTGTGTGGATCGCCGCGACGTTGCCGACTTCGGCATGCACGAATCAGCGACGTGGGTCGGGTTCGCAGGGCAAGACGCCAGTCGTGTACGAGAGTCGCGGGGCCGAGCTCTTCGCGAAGCATTGTGCGATCTGTCATGCGGTAGACGGTTCGGGGCGCGGTCCTGGCGCGTCGTTGCTTTCGCCACGAACGCCGGACTTCGGGACCGCGCTGTTCAACCTCGTGACCTCGACGAACGGGATGCCGAGAGACGACGATCTCGCGCACACGCTTCGGCGCGGCATGCCCGGATCGGCGATGCCGGCGTTCGACTGGCTCGACGCGAGCGAACTCGATGCCGTCGTCGATCACGTGAAGGTCCTCGGCAAGCGGCGCATGGCGCAGAACTTCGAAGCCGACGCGCGGAAGGGTGGTGGCAAGCTCGATGCCGTGATCGCGCGGTCGATGGCCGAAGAAGCCTGGCAGCCCGGCGCTGCGATCGAACTTGCGGAGAAGCCATCGGATGCCACGTCGATGCTCGCGAAGGGGCGCGAACTGTACTTGCGGCATTGCGCTGCCTGCCACGGGGACGATGGCCGTGGCCGCGGCCCGATCCGTGCGTGGACGCGGACGATGCACGCGGGGTTCGCACGCGACTTCACGCAGGGCATCCTGCGTGGCCCGGCGACCTTCGAGGCGCTGTGCGCGCGCATCCTTTGTGGCATGCCGCGCGCCGGCATGCCTCCGACGCACTTCGAGGATCCGTCGGACACGGCTGCGCTCGCGTCCTACGTTTCGAGTCTGATCCCCGAAGGCGTGTCGGAACGACTCGTCCAGAAGACCGTGCAGCTCCGCGCGAGCCGCGTCGCCAAGGTGTCCGATCGTGCCGACGAAGAAGCGTGGTCAGGCGCGGGTCGCGCGCGCATCGTGCTCGCGCCGCTCGAATGGAGCGAGGATGCGATCGTCGAGGCCGACATCGCTGCGCTCCATGACGGCGAACGCGTCGCGTTGCGCATCTCGTGGCGTGATCCGTCCGAGGACCGTAGTCCGATCGCGAGCGATGCGTGCGCGGTGCAATTCTCGAGCGATGCGCGGCCGCCGCTCTTCGGCATGGGTTCGCACGACAAGCCGACCAACATGTGGCACTGGCGCGCGTTCCGACTCGCGGACATCGCGGGCGAACTCGACGCGCTCGACGCGCCGCACGCCCGTCGTGATCCGTTGACCGGCGAGCCGATCGAACACGACGCTCCCGTCTATCGCACGACGCCGCCGCTCAAGGAGTCGTCGCGCAAGGCCGACGAGGTGCACGCCGAAGGCATGGGCAAGCTCGACATCGCGTTCACCGGGACGCCGGTCCGCGCCGCGGCGCAGTGGACGGACGGCAAGTGGTACGTCGTGCTCTCCCGCAAGCTCGTCGGCGACGAGAAGCGCGAGATCCGCTTCGTGCCCGGGGAAGCCGTGCAGTTCGGCGTCGCGATCTGGAACGGTGCCGAGCGGCGCAGCACGTCGTTCAAGTCGGTGACGATCTGGCACCGGCTCGTGCTCGATCGATGAGGGTCGTGCGTCGTTTGGTCGTGGTGGCCGTGCTGGCTTCGTGCGGCGGAGAACCGCCTGCGGCGCCACCCGCGCCGCGGTTGTTCGCGGACAGTGACCCGGCGGCGACGATCGAGATTCGGACGAGTCAGCCTCGGTTACGGCAATCTAGGGCGTTATGTCCCGAAAGATCGATCACTGCCGCTGTCCGAGTCGAAGGAGGTTTCGATGACACTTCAAGCAGGGATCTTGACCACGTCGTTCGACGATTGATGCTCAGCGCGCACACCACAGGATAGGACTCCATGCCCCGTACCGAACTTCGCTCGCTCGCCCCTCTGTTCCTCCTGATGCTCTGCGCGTCGCCGACGCTCGCGATCGCCGCGCCACAGGAAGAGAGTCAGGCCGACAGCCCCGGGCTGCTGAAGCCGATGGTCGATCACTTCCGCGTCAGCAACGACTGTGCGCTCTGCCACAGTCAGTCGCCGCGGGCCAACGCGATGCGCAACGCGATGGGTGATGACGTATCGCCCTACGGTCTCTGGAGCGCGACGATGATGGGGAACGCGTTCCGCGATCCGTACTTCCAAGCGCAGATGCAGAAGGAGTCGCTCTCGCGCGGCGAAGCCGTGCAGGTGCTCTGTCTTCGTTGTCATACCCCGATGGCGTATCAGCACCGCGTGATGAATGGCGAGAAGCCGCCGCGGCTCGCCGACCTCTTCGACGATCGGCTCGCGCAGGACGGCGTGTCGTGCACGATGTGCCATCAGATCACGGCCGAGGGGCTCGGCGAGGAGCGCACCTTCTCGGGGCGCCCGGTGATGGGGAAGGAGCGGAAGATCTTCGGCCCGTTCGAAAATCCAGCGACCGGACCGATGCGCATGCACGTCAAATACACACCGACGCACGCGCCGCACGTGCAGACCTCGGCTCTCTGCGCGACGTGTCACACGCTCTCGACCGCGCACGCGGGCAAGGTCTTCCCCGAGCAGTCGCCGTACCTCGAGTGGCGCAACAGCGAGTTCAACGACGAGCAAGGCGCGACGGCGACGTCGAAGACTTGCCAGCAATGTCATATGCCCAAGACCGGCCCGACGCGGATGGCGCGCAATCCTGCAGGTGTCGACTTCTTGATCGACGTTCGCGAGGACTTCCGCGCCCACGCGTTCGTCGGGGGCAACTCGTTCATGCTCGATCTGTTGCGCGAGAATCGTGACCAACTCGGCGTGACGGCGGAGCCCGCAGCGTTGGCGCGCATGGCGGCTGCGTCGCGCCGGCAGCTCGGCGAGGACACGGTGAAGATGACGATCCGCGACGCCGAAGTCGAAGACGGCGTGCTCACGTTCGACACCGTGATCGAGAATCTGACGGGGCACAAGTTCCCGACCGGCTACCCGTCGCGTCGTGCGTGGTTGCGTGTCCAGGTTCGTCGTGGGCGACAGGTGCTCTTCGAGACAGGAGCCTACGACGACGAAGGGCGCATCCTGCACGTCCGGGACGAGCTCGCGCAGCCGCACCGTTCGCGGGTCGAGAAGCCGAGCGACGTCGTCATCTACGAGATGGTTGCCGAGGACCCCGAGGGCCAGCCGACGACGCACCTCACGAAGATGACGCGCAAGCACAAGGACAACCGACTGCTCCCGCGTGGCTGGCGCCGCAACGGTCCGCATCTCGAGGAGACGGCACCGGTCGGTCTCGGCAACGATGTCGACTTCGTCGATGGACGGGACAAGGTGCACTTCCACGTGCCGATCGAGGGCGACGGTAACGGGATTCGCATCGTCGCTTGGCTCTACTACCAGAGTGTTCCGCCCGCATGGGTCGACGCGTTGCGCGACGTCGATGCCGACGCGTGTCGTGATTTCGTCAAGATGTACGACGCGGCTTCGAAGGCTCCCGAGACGGTCGCGGTCGTCGCGCAGTTCGTCCAGGCCTCGAAATGAAACCGGCACCGGGTGGAGATCCACGACGGCGACTGCAGTCCGCCTCGCCCTTCGAGGAGCGCTACGGGTTCTCGAGAGCGCTCCGCGTGGGGGATCGGATCGAAGTCGCCGGGACCGCGCCGATCCCGCAGGATGGGTCCGAGGTGCCGTCCTCCACGTACGAACAAATGCGCCTTTGCGCGTCGATCGCGCTCCACGCCATCGAGTCCCTCGGTGGTCATGCTGCAGATGTGGTGCGCACGAGGATGTTCGTGGTCGATGCTGCGGATGCGGACGAGATCGGGCGGGCCCACGGCGACGCGTTCGGTGCCGCGCGCCCGGTCGCCACGATGGTCGTCGTCGCGGGGCTGCTCGACCCAGCCTGGCGCGTCGAGATCGAGGTCGAGGCGATCGTCGCTTCGGCATGATCGCCAGCGTGTTGAAAAACACGCACTCGGCGCGTGCCCGACTTTATCGACGCGCTGCTATCCTCCGTGCTTTTGCAAGTGCATCAGCATGTCGACGATCCTCCATCGTTCCTCCCTCGCCGTCCTCCTGACCGCGGCGAGCGTCGTCGCTCAAGCCGCCACGGAAGCGCCGAGCGACGTCGCAGTCGGACAAGGCGAAGCGAGTCGTGTCTGGTCCAAGGACCGTCGTGCAATTCGACGCACGCTGCCGATGACCAAGGCGATTCGGCGTGCGTTCGCGGCGGAGACACGCGACTCGAGCGGATTGCCAGGTCCGAAGTACTGGCAGATCGAGACCGACTTCGACATCGATGCGAAGCTCGAACCCGAGACCGGAACGATCTCAGGCAAAGAGCGCATCACGCTGCACAACGGCAGCCCGGACCGCCTGCGCGAACTCTACCTGCGCCTCGATCACAACATCTTTCGCGCCGACGTTCCGCGTGGAGCGTCGGTGCCGGCCGAGACGACCGACGGTATGGTCGTGACGCGGATCGCCGTGGACAACGTCGAGGTCGATCTGACTTCGTCCTCTGACGGTCGTCGGCGAGGTGGTCGTGGCAACCGCGATGGTGGCGGCAAGCCGCGAGCGACTGGGCTCGATCAGACCCTCGCGCGCATCTCGCTAACCGAACCGATCGAAGCCGGTGCGACTTCGACGATCGAAGTGTCGTGGCACACCAAGTTGCCCGGCGGCAACGCTGGTCGAGGTCATCGTATGACGCAGAGATTCGGGGACTCGCTATTCCAACCAACGCAGTGGTTCCCGAGGCTCGCGAAGTACGACGACCTGCGAGGTTGGGATACCAACGTCTACCTCGGTCCGGCCGAGTTCTACAACAACTTCGGGCGCTTCGATGTCCGCATCGACGTGCCGGGCGGTTGGATCGTGACGGCGACCGGTGTGCTGCAGAATCCGGAAAACGTGCTGTCTGCAGAAGCGCTCGCTCGCCGCGAGAGCGTGCTCGATTCGGACGATGTCACGACCATCGTCAGCGCTCGCGACTCGGGCACATCGCGAGCGACTCGCGAAGAGGATCGCCTCACGTGGCGCTACATCGCCGACTCCGTCAACGACTTCGCGTGGGCGACCGCCAAGAACTACGTCTACAAAGGAACGCGCGCGGACATCCCCGGAAAGGGTGCGATTCCGATCTACATGGTGCACTTGCCCGAGAACGAGCGCATGTACGCGAACGCGGGACCGATCGTGCGCCATGCACTCGAGTTCTACTCGAAGCTCTGGATTCCGTATCCGTTTCCACAGTTGACGATGCAGGACGGGCCGAGCCTCGGCATGGAGTACCCGATGGTCATCAATTCCAACCAGGGTGCAGCCGACCACGAGACCGCGCATCAATGGTGGCCGATGACCGTCGGTACCAACGAGACCTGGTACGGCTGGATGGACGAGGGGCTCAATCAGTACATGAACGTGTTGTCGGATGCCGATCGCGGGAAGCGCACGCCACGACTCGACGGCCTCGGTCAGAGCTACGGGCGGCGTTCCGGCGACGAGAGCGAACCGCCGATGATGTGGATCGCCAACTACGCTGGGAACGCGTACGGTTTCCAGACCTACGGAAAGGCGCCGATGATGCTGTCGATGCTCGGCGGCATCGTGGGGGACGAGGCCGTGCAGCGTGCGATCCGCGCGTACGCGAAGGCTTGGGCGTTCAAGCACCCGTCGCCGTGGGACTTCGCCAACTGTGTCTCGCGCGAACTCGGCCAGGATCTCGATTGGTTCTGGTACTACTGGCTGTGGACGACCGAGTCGGTCGATGGGTCGATCCAAGGCGTCGAGGACGACGGTGGTGTCGCCGTCGTGACCGTGCGCCAAGACGGTGAGATGCCGTCGCCGGTCGTCCTCAAATTCGAGTTCGGCGCGGATGCATCGAGTCTGAAGCTGCCCGAGAACGCGCAGCGCACGGACGAGAAGACGATCGTCGTGACGTGGCCCGTCGACGTCTGGTTCGATGGACGACGTACGTTCGAAGCGCGGTTCGACCACGGGGACTTCGAATTCACGCGCGTGGTGTTCGATCCACAGCGACGCTTTCCGGATCGCAATCCGAGCGACAACTTTTGGCCTGCAGGAAGATGAAGGTGCCCATGGAGCAGGAAACCCCGCAATCGGGCACGCGTACGCGTCGCCGTGAGTTCTTGGCAATGGCGGCTGCAGGCTCGATCGGGCCTTTGACCCTCGCGACGACCGGGTGTGCAGTGAGCACGGCGCGGACGCACGGGGACTCCATCATTCAGGAGCCGTGCACCGTGCTGTTCCAAGGCGACTCGATCACGGATGCACATCGCGGCCGCGAGGCCGAAGGTGAACCCAATCGGCACGCAGCGCTGGGGAACGGATACGCGATGCTCGCGTCGGCCGCGCTGCTCACTCGATCGAGCGCGCCTGCTGTCCGGTGCTACAACCGCGGCATCAGCGGCAACAAGGTGTTCCAACTCGCCGATCGATGGGATCGCGACTGCATCGACATCGAGCCCGATGTCCTCAGCATCCTGATCGGTGTCAACGACATCTGGCACAAGCGCAACGGGGACTACGACGGCACGCTGGAGATCTACGAGCGGGACTACGACGCCCTGCTCGAGCGGACACGTCGTGCGTTGCCCGAAGTCCGCATCGTCGTCTGCGAGCCGTTCCTCCTGCGCTGTGGTGTCGTCGACGGGACTTGGTTCCCCGAGTTCGACACGTATCGCGAAGCCGCGCAGCGAGTCGCGACCAAGCACGATGCCGCGTGGGTGGCGTTCCAGACCGTGTTCGATCGCGCCTGCGAGATTGCACCCCCCGAGCATTGGGCAAAGGACGGCGTGCACCCGACGCCTGCCGGTGCGGCATTGATGGCGCAGGCTTGGCTCGACGTGTGCGCGCCACGCCATTGATCAAGGCGATGACAATCAAGTCGGCGTTTTCTCACTCGGGTCGCGTGATCGCGCTCGCGACGATCAAGAGTTCGGCCGTCGTGCCTTCGAACGCATCGGTACACCAATCGACCGTTCGTGTTGACGCTTCCGAGCCGTCGAATCCGATCAACACCTTCTCGAGCATGTCGGGCTGCCTTCGAGGAAGCACGCGAGCATACAGCGATGGGTTTCAGTTTCGGTGGATCGTCAGAGACTGTCCCGCATCGACAGCCACGCGCACAGTCTTCTTGCCGTCGGGCCACACGACTTCGACTTTGTCGATGAGCTGGTTCGCGCCGAGACCGAAGTGTGCGACCGCAGGATTCTGTGAAACGTAGTTGCAGCTACATGCTATCTCGCGCATTTGCACGGTCGAGCCGGTCGTCACGTAGACGCGAGCACCGATTGCATGTGTGTTCGGTGCGCTGTCGCGTAGGCGAACGATCAGGTGATTGCCCTTGTCGAGGTCGTTGCGGAAGAGCTTCCAAGGGTTGTCGAGGTTCTCGACGAAGATGTCGAGATCCCCATCGCCATCCGCATCGAAGACCATCAAGCCGCGACCCTGACCGCGATCGATCAGGCCGTGCTTCTCGCCAGCTTCACGAAACGTCCCGTCGCGATTCGACAGGAACAACCGCGAACGGTCGACTTCGAAGCCGTCCCAGAACCAGCCGTTGACATGGACGAGGTCGAGATACCCGTCCTGATCGAAGTCCGCGAAGCTGCTTCCCCAACCCCAATCGCCCTGGCGCACGCCGGCTTCGGTCGTGGCATCCTCGAACGTTCCGTCCCCGCGATTGCGATACAGGCGGTTGCCGGTCCAACCGTTCTGCGGATCTGCATGCCATATGCTCGAGACGAACCAGTCGAGATCGCCGTCGTTGTCGTAGTCGGCGACGGCTGCTCCCATGCCGTTGTCGTCACTGATGACGGACGTCGTCGTGTCTTCGAACGTCCCGTCGCCCCTGTTCCGATAGATGCGACTGGTCTTGAAGTCCGCGGCGATGAGGAGATCGCACCAGCCGTCGTTGTCGATGTCCGCGAAGTTCGGCGTGAACGTCAGGTCACCCTGCGGACTCTGGCGAATCGTCTTCGAGATCCCACTCACGTCGGACACATCCGTGAACGTCAGGTCGCCGTTGTTGCGCCACAGATGTTCGCTCGTGGGGCGCGTGAGGTTCTGTCGCTCCCAGCGGGTGATGAAGAGGTCGAGGTCGCCATCGCGGTCGTAGTCGCCGAACGCTGCCGAGCACGTGTCGCCCGTGACGACGATGCCACATCGCTGCGTGATCTCGCTGAACGTCCCGTCGCCCTGATTGTGGAAGAGCCTCGGGCGCGCATCGACGACGCCGAGAACGAGCAGATCGAGATAGCCGTCACCGTCGACGTCCGCGAAACACGGCCCGCAAGCGTTCCCTTGGATCGCGATGCCTGCAGACGCACCGACTTCGTCGAAGCGTCCGTCGCCGCGATTCCGGAACAAGAGCGCAGGCTTCCGTGGACCACGCAAGACGAAGACATCGATGTCGCCATCGTCATCGTAGTCCGCCGCTGCAGCGCCAAGGCCGTTTCCTGTCGGTGTGCCTTCGGGTGGCGGGAAATCGAGGCCAGCATCCCGCGTGATCTCGACGAACGAGTTCGCGACTCGCACCGGCGCGCTGCTACCGCCACCGCCACCGCATGAGCCGAACGCGAGCGAAACGAGTATCAACGCGGCGGCGCGCGACGTAGTTGCGCCACGAGGGCGATCGACAGATCCATGCATGAGAACAGTGTACGCGATCAACGCTGCGAGAGGATTCGATCGAACGTCGCGCTCGGTCGCATCGCTGCCGTCGCAAGGGCCGGATCGGGTCGGTAGTAGCCGCCGATATCGACGGGTTTTCCTTGAACGGAGCCCAGTTCGTCGAGGATCGCACGCTCACTGGACTCGAGTGCATCCGCGATCGGTGCGAAGCGAGCCGCGAGTGCCGCATCGTCGCTCTGCTTGGCCAGGGCGCGTGCCCAGTATCGTGCGAGGAAGTAGTGGCTGCCGCGATTGTCGAGTTCTCCGGCCTTGCGCGAAGGAGCGCGGTTCTCGAGCAGATAGCTCGCGCTCGCTGCGTCGAGGGCCGCGCCGAGAACGCGTGCGGCGGCGTGGTCGTAGCGGTCGGCGATGTGCTCGAACGATGCAGCCAGTGCGAGGAACTCGCCGAGCGAGTCCCATCGGAGGTGGTTCTCTTCGAGGAACTGTTGCACGTGCTTCGGCGCAGAACCGCCAGCACCCGTCTCGAAGAGGCCGCCGCCTTCCATCAGCGGAACTATCGATAGCATCTTCGCGCTCGTGCCGACCTCGAGGATCGGGAACAGGTCCGTCAGGTAGTCACGAAGCACGTTGCCCGTCACCGAGATCGTGTCTTCGCCGCGACGAATGCGCTCGAGCGAAAACTTCGTCGCCTCGATGGGCGACAGGATCGGGAACTCGAGACCCTTCGTGTCGTGCATCGCGAGGTACTTCTCGACCTTGGCGAGCAGATTGGCGTCGTGCGCACGCTCGCGATCGAGCCAGAATACGGCAGGGGTTCGCGTCGCTCGCGCGCGGGAGACCGCGAGCTTGACCCAGTCGACGATCGCCGCGTCCTTGGTCGTGCACATCCGCCAGATGTCGCCCTGCTCGACGGCATGCTCGGTCAGAATGGCGCCGCTCGCGTCCACGACGCGCACCGTGCCGGCCGATCGGATCTCGAAGGTCTTGTCGTGCGAACCGTACTCCTCAGCCTTCTGCGCCATGAGGCCGACGTTGGCCACGCTGCCGAGCGTCGTCGGATCGAGCGCGCCGTTCTTCTTGCAGTCTTCAATGACGGCGGCGTAGACACCGGCGTACGAGCGGTCGGGAATCACGGCCTTGGCGTCCTGGAGCTTGCCGGACGCGTTCCACATCTTGCCCGAGTCCCGGATCATCACGGGCATCGACGCATCGATGATGACGTCACTCGGCACGTGGAGGTTGGTGATGCCCTTGTCCGAATCGACCATCGCGAGGGCAGGGCCATTCGCGTACGCCGCGGCGATGTCGCGTTCGATGGCCTCGCGTTCGCCCGTCGGGAGTTGAGCGACCTTGGCCAGCATGCTTCCCCATCCCTGTCGCTCGTCCGCCCCGATGCGATCGAACGTCGAACCGTGCGCTGCGAAGACATCCGCGAAGAATGCGCGGACCGCGTATCCGAAGAGGATCGGGTCCGACACCTTCATCATGGTCGCCTTGAGGTGGATCGAGAACAGGACGCCCTGCTCCTTCGCCTCGCGGACTTGATCGTCGAGGAACGACGTGAGCGCCGCGCGGCTGAGGAAAGTCGTGTCGACGATCTCGCCGCTCGTGAGTACGAGACCCTTCTTGAGCACAGTGGTGGAACCACCCGCATCGACGAGTTCGATCGTCGCCGTCGTGTCCGCTCCGATCGTCACCGACTTCTCGTTTCCGAAGAAGTCTCCGTGGGACATGCTCGCGACGTGGGCCTTGCTGTCCTTCGTCCACGGACCGTTGCGGGGCGGGTGCGCCCGCGCGTAGGCCTTGACGGCGGCCGGCGCGCGGCGATCGGAATTGCCTTCGCGCAGGACGGGGTTGACGGCGCTTCCTTTGACGCGGTCATAGCGCTCTTTGGCATCCTTCTCGGCATCCGTCGATGGCTCGTCGGGATACCCCGGAAGCGCGAACCCTTTGTCCTGGAGTTCGGCGATGGCCGCCTTCATCTGAGGGACCGAAGCGCTGATGTTCGGCAGCTTGACGATGTTCGCCTGCGGAGTCTTCGCGATGGCTCCGAGTTCGGCGAGGGCATCCGGCGTGCGCTGCGCAGCCGGAAGCAAGTCGGCGAAGCTCGCGAGGATCCGGCCAGCCAGAGAGATGTCCCGCGTCTCGATCGTGATCCCGGTGCCGCGAGCGAAGGCTTCGAGGATCGGGAGGAGCGAGTATGTCGCGAGGGCCGGCGCCTCGTCCGTGAACGTGTAGTGAATGATCGGTGAGTCGCTCATCGCTCGCGAGTCCTGATTGTGGTCACTTCAGCTCCGCTCAACTCCGCAGGGATGTGAGCAGTTGGTCGGATACTGCCTTCGCGTCGCCGAAGAGCATGTAGGTGTTGTCTTTGAAGAAGAGTGGGTTCTGCACGCCGGCATACCCGCTCGCCATGCTGCGCTTCATCACGACGACCATGCCGGCCTTCCAGACTTCGAGCACCGGCATACCCGCGATCGGGCTGGCCGGATCGTCTTGTGCGCTGGGGTTGACGATGTCGTTGGCGCCGATCACGAGGACGATGTCCGTGTCGGGGAGGTCTTCGTTGATCTCGTCCATTTCGAGCACGATGTCGTAGGGGACACCTGCTTCGGCGAGGAGCACGTTCATGTGTCCAGGCAAGCGACCGGCGACCGGATGGATCGCGAAGCGTGCGTTGATGCCCTTGGACTTGAGGTGTCGCACCATCTCCGCGAGTGAGTGCTGTGCGTGCGCGACGGCCATCCCATAGCCAGGCACGATGACGACGCTTCTCGCTTCGCGCAGCTGGCGTGCGGTTTCGGCGATGTCGATCTCCTGGTGCTTGCCCGTGACTGCCGAACCCGACGAACTTCCACCTTCAGTTCCGAATCCGCCGAGGATGACGTTCCAGAGCGAACGATTCATGCCGCGGCACATGATGTAACTGAGGATCGCCCCGGAGCTGCCGACGAGTGCACCGACGATGATGAGCAAGTCGTTCGAAAGCATGAAGCCCGCGGCGGCAGCTGCCCAACCCGAGTAGCTGTTGAGCATCGAGACCACGACCGGCATGTCGGCGCCGCCGATGGCCATGACGAGATGGAAGCCGAGCACGAGCGTGATTCCCGTACAGATCAGGAGCGGCACGAGGCCGTCCTCGATCGAGTGCGAACCGACGAACTCGATACCGAACCAGATCGTCGCGATCAGCATCGCGAGATTGAGCATGTGTCGAGCCGGCAGGAGCAGCGGCTTGCCGGACACGAGCCCTTGGAGCTTGAGGAACGCGACGATCGATCCCGAGAACGTGATCGAACCGATCGCGACGCCGACATAGATCTCGACGTCGTGCACGGCGCGCTCTGCGACAGTCGTGCCGACGTGCCCCGACAAGTGCTGTCCGATGCCGACGAGTACCGCCGCGGCCCCGACGAAACTGTGCAGGATCGCGACGAGTTGTGGCATCGCCGTCATCTGCACGCGGGCGGCGAGCGTAGCGCCGATCACGACTGCGGGCACGATCGCGACTGCGAGCATCGTGTACCCCGAGCCGTGCACCGCTTTGCTCGTCGTGACCGCGACGAGAGCGATCAGCATGCCGATGACGCCGAAGAGATTGCCGCGCTGTGCGCTCTCCTGCTTGGCGAGACCGGCAAGGCTGAGGATGAACAGGATCGCGGCGACGATGTACGCCACGGTGACGAAGTTTTCGTTCATGGCGTCCCCCTTACTTGCTGAACATGCCGAGCATGCGCTTGGTGACGAGGAAGCCGCCCGCGATGTTGATCATCGCGATGCACACCGCGATCGCGCCGAGAATCGTCGTCGAGGTGGAGTCCCCGGAGAGTTGGAGGATGCCGCCGATGATGATGATGCCGCTGATGGCATTCGTCACGCTCATGAGCGGTGTGTGCAGTGCGGGGGTCACGTTCCAGATGACTTGCCAACCCACGAAGATCGCGAGCACGAAGACCGTGAAGTGGCTGAGGAACGACTGCGGTGCGAACTGGGCGATCGCCACGGCAGCGGCGAGCGCGAAGAGCGCGAGCACGATCCCGCGCGCTGGGCCCGCTTCCTTCTGAACGGTGACCGTTCCGCGGGAGTGGACGCCGGAGCCGTCCTTCGCCTTCGCCGTCGCATCCTGCGGGATATCGAGTTTTGGAGGTGGCCACGTGATCTCGCCCGCATTCGTCACGAGGGCGCCACGCAGGACCTCGTCGTCTAGGTTCGGCGCGAACTTGCCGTCGTCGTCGAGCATGGACTCGAGTAGATTGACGACGGTCGACGAGTAGAGCCAGCTCGATTGCAGAGCCATGCGGCTCACGAGATCGGTCGCACCGACGATGCGGACGCCGTGCTCGGTGATCGTTGCTCCGGGTTTGGTGAGCGAGCAGTTGCCGCCTTGTTGTGCGGCCAAGTCGACGATGACGGAACCTTCCCGCATGCTCTTGACCATGCCCGCCGTGATCAGGCGAGGAGCCGGTTTCCCGGGGATGAGCGCGGTCGTGATGATGATGTCGACTTCCATCGCCTGTTGGGCGAAGAGCGCCATCTCGGCCTCGATGAACGCTGCGCTCATCTCCTTCGCGTAGCCGCCTTCACCAGCACCGTCTTCTTCGAAGTCGAGTTCGAGGAACTCGGCGCCCATGCTCTCGACCTGTTCCTTGACGGCTGGCCTCGTATCGAACGCGCGCACGATCGCACCGAGGCCGCGCGCGGCGCCGATCGCCGCGAGACCGGCGACACCGCCGCCGATCACGAGCACTTTGGCCGGGCGGACCTTGCCGGCTGCCGTGATCTGGCCCGACATCAAGCGCGGGTAGGCGTTCGCCGCTTCGATCACGGAGCGATACCCTGCGAGGTTCGCCATCGCGCTCAGCGCGTCCATCTTCTGCGCGCGCGAAATGCGAGGCACGGCATCCATCGAGAACGCCATGACCTTCCTCTTCGCGAGAGCCTGGAGCAGCTCTGGATTCTGCGCTGGCCACAAGAAACCGATCAGCGCGGCGCCGCTCTTCATCAGCTCGACTTCGCGCTTGGTCGGTGCGTCGACCTTGAGCACGATGTCGGCACGAGACCAGAGCGCGGTCGCATCGTCGACGAGCTGTGCACCGGCTTCGATGTACTGCTGGTCTTGATGTTCGGCCTTGTTGCCTGCGCCCTTCTCGACGATGACGTCGAAGCCCATCTTGCACAGTCGGACGACCGTGCGCGGTGTAGCGGCGACCCGCTTCTCCGAAGGGTCCTGTTCCGTCGGAATTCCTACGATCATGGATCTCTCTGCGACGATTCTGATGGGCACTCTTGTAGCGAGTTGCCGCGCTCGATCGAATCCTCGCTGCGTCTTTGCTCGTGTTTTCTCGCGTTGCGCGGCGCGATGCACGCTCGAGAGGGAGACCGAAACTCGGACTCGGACAGAAAGTCGCGGCAACCCGGTTGTTGACAATGCGCGCCGTCAGCGAGTGCGACGGGTGCGCAGTTTCAGTCGTGCGTGGCGTCGTGATAGAAGACGCACTTCATGGGACTCCAGTGCTCACCGGGTCGAGCCGTCGTAATCGGCTCTTGGCACGGGTCGGTGACCTGCCACCAGCGCAGGGTTTCCTCATCCTGGGCCATCGCGCGCATGTCGGCTTCGTGGTCGTCGCCGACGTATTCGTAGTACGCGAAGAGGAAGTGTTGTCCCGGCTCGAGTTCGGCGACGAAGATCGAGTAGTTGCGGATGTTCGACCGCGTGATCTGCGCGAGTACGCCTGGCCACGTGTCTGCGTGCAGTCGTTCGTACTCGGCGAGCTTCTCGCGCTTGACGCGAATGACGAACCCGTAGCGTTGGACTCCACTCACTTCTGCAACCCGTAGTCGTGCGCGATTCCGATTGCGGGTGCGTTCGAGACGTCGACAGCCTCGAAGTAGAGCGACACACCCTGCAGCGCCGTGAGGTTCGACGGATACGTGAGGCTCGTCGAGTTGCGCCCCGCGGCGTCGGTCACCGCAGCGAAGAACGGCAACGTCGTCGCGAGGTCCAACGTCCACGTACCACCGAACCCGGGGATCGTCAGTGCTGGACCGGTCTTGGGGGCGAGGAAGATGCCGACTGGAACGTTCGCGCTTCCTTGGATCCCGAGACTGACGGTCTTACCCGGCTTGCGGTCGCCATAGATCGCGAACGACGGCCCTGGCGCGACGCGCAATGCGACATCGTCGACGTAGCTGCGCGGCGTTCGTCCACGGAGGGCTGCATACGGACGGTCGAAGCGCAACTCGAACGTCTGCGTACCGCCGGCCGTCAACAGGAAACGCTCGCAGATCACGCTGCGTGTGACTGTGGTTGTTGGTACCGAACCCCAGGCGTGCTTCGCGCGCTCGACGCCACCGATCCAGACGCTGATCGTGCCACCGTCGTTGTTGAAGCCTGGCGCGTCCATCGCGACGGAGAGATGGATCTCGAACCAACCCGCGGGGAGCACGAGGTTCTGCTTCAGCACGTAGGGCGGCTGCACCGTGCTATTGAGTTGGTAGCCCGGATTGACGCCGAAGGCGGAGCTCGCTGCGAGCCCGGTCGTGTCGAAGGACTCGACCAACGGAGCATCGCAGCCTCCGCTCGCGGTCCAGCCTGTGAGGCCCGATGCGAAGTCGCCGTTCTGGACCCAGTTCTGTTGGGCGAACGACGGAGCCGCGATGGCCGCGGTGGCGAGAATGGTGCAGGCGATCTTCGGAAACATGCGTCGACCTCGGGTTCGATGATCGCGCATCGTACCCGAGGTCGAAGCCCCGGTGTGTCAGCGGACGACGACTTCGAGTCCGCCCGACATCGACCACTCGAACAGCGAGCCGCGGTCGAGGATCAGCGCTTGCATCGTGAGGCTGCCCGTGGTCACCGTCGAAGGGATCACGAGAGGCACGGAGAACTTCCCTTCACCAGGCGCGGTTCCCGACAACGGGATCGGCGGGCTGATCAGGAGCACTGGGTCGATACGCAACGCACAACCGCGAGGCAGCATCGTCAGCGCGCGATTCGCGCCAAAGAGCAGGACGCCGACGCTACCGCCGAGGCCGTAGTCGAGGTCGAGCGTGATCGTGTTTCCGGGCTTCGGGCAGCCGGTTCCGGTCAGGACCGGGAGGAACTTGCCCGTGCCTTGGCATCCGAAGCCGTAGCTCGTGATCTCGCCCTGGCAGCTCGCCGAGCCGACGGCGATCGTGATCGTCGCGAGGTTGGAGTCGACCTTGGTGTCGTTCGCGGCGAACGTGAACGAGTCCGTGCCAACGTAGCCGGGCTCGGCGGTGTAGGTCGCTTTGTTGTTCTGGATCGCGACCTTGCCATGTAGGGACTGTGTGACGATGCGATACGTCAGCGGGTCGCTGTCGCCATCGGTCGCCGCGAGCGTGACGGCGAGCGGCACGTCGTTGGGCGTCGACAGCGTCTGCGATTGGGCGGCCGGCACCTGGTTGTTGATGCGGTTGTCGTTCGTCGGGCCGTTATGGCAGGTGTAGCAACCGATCTCCTGGCCACGGAAGAACGTCTTGGTGCCGAACTTCGTGGCATACGTGCGATCGCCCTGGGCACGCGACAGGACCGTGCCGCGCGAGTTCGCGCCGTGGCAGGCCTGGCACGAAGCGAGGTTGGCCTTGGCGAAGTCCCCGTGCTTGTCCGCCGCCCATGCATTGGACACGGCGTGCATGCCGTGTGGGCCGCTCATGAGTTGACGGTCCTCGAGGTTCGCGTGGCACGAGCTGCAATCGGTGATCGTACCGATGTGACCCTGCGTCTTGAGGCTGAGCTCGTTGTCGTTGACGTACGGCGAGGGGTAGATCGCGTGCGGTGGACCGTGGCAAGCCGCACACTGCATGTCCCCGTGGCCCTTCGAGAAGCGATACAGGCTCACGCCGGGTGCCGGCGTGTTCGGGTTGGTCGCGAAGAGCTGCGACGCCGGATTGCGACGCTGCCCGTTGGTGTCGAAGACGTTCGTGTAGCGAATCTCGCCGCTGTTCGTCGTCGCGCTTCCCGTGTGGCAGTTCTGGCAGGCCGGTTCGTCGAACCAGCCTGCGCGACCCGTCTTGCCGACGTCTTCCATGTCGCCGTGGCATGACTGGCATTCCATCGCGAACTGACCATCGGCGCCGACTGCCGTGCCCATCGCGCCACGCAGGCACTTGGTCTCGTGACCGGGGTGACAGACGTAGCAGCTTGCACGCGTCGTGATCTCGTCGAGCTGCTTGCCCGAGACGTCGATCACGCCTGCGTGCCCGTCGTGCATTGCCACGGTCAGCGGCGAGATGCCTTGGTAGCCGAGTCCGGGTTGTGCGTTGGATTCGTGACAGTGATGACAGAGGATCGCGATGCCGTCGGTCACGACGGTTTCGTACAGTCCGAGCGCGTTGTAGCCCTTGGCCTTGAGTGCGTCCTTGTAGATCGTGCGACGGATGTTGCGCTGATCGTGGAGGCGCAGGATGTTGAGGCGGTTGTCTCGAAGCGGATTGGAGTCGAATGCCCAACCGACGTCGGGCATCGCCATCGGGTTCTGTCCCGAGGCATGGCAGCGGTCACAGCGTAATTCGTTGGACGTCGGTACCACCGCGACCGTGCTCGCGACGACGTTGTTGTTGGTGTCGGTCGCGAGGTATTCGAAGAGCGGGTAAGGGTTCTGCTTCTTGTTGTCGTCGAGCGGCGTGACGGGCAGGCCTTCGGCCGTGAACCACTTGAACGTCGTGTCGTACGGCATCGGCTGCGGCGTGTTGGCAATGCCGGGCATCTTGGTGCCGGTGAGTCCTACGTCGGGTGGAATCGTGATGCCGTAGAGTGCCTTGACGTGATCCCAGAAATTCGTCTTGCCGATCGAGGTCGTGTTGATCGAGCCCGACTTGTCCGCGATACCGCGGAACGACAACTGGTAGACACCTGGTGTTTGGAGTTTGCCTCCGATGATCACGTGCGCGTGCGACGTGTTGAATGGCGGCAAGATCGTGAACACGGAGAAGTCGGGATCGATGCAGTGCATCCCGAGGTCGTTCCACGCGAGAACTCTGTTACCGGATGTTTGCGCGAACGACGTTCGCGCAAAACCCGTCAGTGCGAGGGTGAGCGTCGTGATGATGCTGACGCGTTTCATATCGTGACCTCCATCGAAGAGGAAGGTGCACCGGTCAAAGAGAAAGACAGTCGATGCGCGCTCGTGACCGCTTCAAAGGCACGCAAGCAATCAACATACGTAAGCGAATGCGGATTGTGGTGGTCGATGCGAAGAGCTTTTTCGTCGTCGGTTTCGCGTCTGCGTATGCGTGTGATGCTTCGCGTCGCATGTAAGAAGTGCAGTGCATTTCCTGCACCGTGTCGCGTCGAAACTGTGGACGCTTCATGATGCAGAATCGTTATCGAGTGCTGCCATCGAGCTTCCCATCGAGTTGTATGGACTTCCCATGTCGCTCGAGCCAATCAATAGAAGAAGCGAGGATCTGACCATGCCAACGTTCGTCGATACTCACTGGAGCGGCGTTCGAGCAATGCATGCGAACGATCCGCGTCAGGTCGCACGTGCGTTCGAAGTTCTCTGTCGCGACTACATGCAACCGTGTCGCGTTTGGTTGCGGAGCAACGGTGTCGACGAAGGGGACGCCGAAGAACTCGTTCAGGCGTTCTTTGCGCGGCTCATCGAGAAGCGCGACCTCGACGCGAGATGTTGTCACGGGCGCTTTCGCGACTACTTGCTCGGAGCACTTCGGAACTTCGTATCCAACGAGTCTCGGCTCGAACGCGCACGAAAGCGTGGCGGCGAAATGCGGCGGGTCACGATCGAGTCGCTCGATCCGTTGCTCGTCGATGCGTCGACGCCGAGTCATGCCTTCGAGCGTTCATGGGCATTGACGATCCTCGAGCGTGCGCGCTCGGACCTCGAGGCGGAGTATCGCGCTCGCGATCGCGAGGAACTCTTCACGACGCTCCAACCGATGCTCGCGGGTCGGCCGGAGCCGTCGACGTATCAGGACCTCGCGGACCGGTGGGGCGTCGGCGTAAGTGCCGTCAAGGTCGCGGTGCATCGACTTCGCGGGCGCATGCGCGAACTCGTGCGGGCTGCAATCCGAGACACGCTCGCTTCGGACGGATGCGGCCCGTCCGAAGCGGACATCGACGAAGAGGTCGCGGCGCTGTTCGTTGCCCTCAGCGGGAAGTGACGGTTTTCGTGTAACCGACCGAGAAATCATGTTCCTTGGTTCATCGATGATCGATACGAAGCAGATCCGAACGTGGAGGCATCCATGACGTCGTCGCACCGTGTCTGCGATGCGTGTGGCGCCGAGCTCGGGAGTCTGGACAGGTCCGTGCCCTGTCCGGTGTGCACATGGAAGCAGCTCGTCGACTCGCCCACGATGGAACCGGAACCCGCTCTGCAGTCCGGAACGGCGCAAGCGGCTGTTCCCGAGAATTCGGCGAGCGATGCCCTACTCCCCGCCGTCGGTGAGCGTCTTGGCGACTACCTGATCGGTGAACAGATCGGCAAGGGCGGCATGGCAGCCGTGTACGTCGCGACGCACGTGCGCCTCGGGCGGAAGGTCGCGATCAAGGTTCTGCTGCCGTCGTTGCGGGAGCAGCCGGTCTTCGAGGCGAGGCTCGAACACGAAGCGCGTACGCTCGCCCAGCTGGAGCATCCTGGAATCGCAGGTATCCATGACTACGGCTTCGCGAACGGAGTCCACTGGATCGCGCTCGAATACGTCGATGGATCCAACCTGAGGCAGCTCCTCCAAGCTCGCAAGCCAACGCACGAGGAAGTGTTGGACGGCTTCCTGCAGATCTGCGGTGCACTCGCCTATGCGCACGATCGAGGCATCGTGCACCGTGATCTCAAGCCGGAGAACATCCTGATCGATCGCGATGGTCGTGTGCGCATCGCGGATTTCGGTCTCGCAAAACTGCAAACCGCGGTCGCCGGACTCGAGTTGACGCAGACGCGCCAGACCGTCGGTACCTGGGCGTACATGGCGCCCGAGATGTTCGACCCCGGCGCCATCGTCGATCACCGCGCGGACCTCTTCGCCGTCGGTGTGATGCTCTACGAAGTGCTGACCGGAGCATTGCCGCGCGGCGTGTTCTCGATGCCGTCCGCATTGTCTGCGGTGGACGTTCGCTTCGATGCGCTCGTGCGACAATCGCTGGCTGCCAGGCCGGACGAGCGCTTTCAAACGGCGCAGGAACTGCGTGGAGAACTCGAACGGGTTCGCATGTTGCCGATGTTCAAGCCTTCACGCGCAGGAGTCTTGAAGGTGCGCCGAGTCGAGAAGCACACGCAAGACGGGATGGCGCTCGCATGGGGCGCCGTCACGTTGCTGCTTGCGAGCAACTTCTTCCCGTGGGCGTACACCGGGGCGATCGAGCGTTGGGTGCAGGACTCCGCTTGGCTCAGGATTCCGCTATGGCTCTATCCACTTACGGCGGTTGCCATAGCGTCGTGGCGGTCGTTCGCTCCGGGACGCGGCGGCCGGGTTCCGTTCATTTTCGTCGGATTCGGCTTGGTCACGCTGGTCGCGCAGCTCGTCATGTGTTTCACGAAGCGCGGCTCAGCGTTCGGGATCGGTCTCGTCGGGACGACGGTTGCCTTCATGTTCCTCCTCCATGCGACGTTCCCTCGGCGTGAGCGTCGACGTATGCGGAATCCGATTTCCGGTCTGCGGCGTCGCTCCAGGCGCCGTTCGACGGTTTCGCCCACGCCAGCGACCGAATCGTCCAGCGCGAGTCCTTCCTGAAGGATGCTTCGATCAGACAGCAGCCTTCGAAGGCCTCGCGCTCCGCTCTGCTCGAGTCGCCTCGCTTTGCGTGGTCGTCATGAGATCGCCCGGGCGACGGTCCTCGCGATCTCGGTGAGCGTGCTAGTCGTCTTCGCGAAGAGAAGAACGGAATGGTTCTCGGCATTGTGTCGGTCGGCACTCTGATCGCGCTCTTCGCGGCGGTGGAATGAAGAGCCAACGGCTCGAGTGCGTCGATTGCAGGAGCGACACGATCAAGTGTGGATCGACGCCCAATCCGTGAGCACGGCATCCGATTCGCGGTGACGACCGTTCGCGACGAGTCGTTCGCCAGCGCGCCACGTTTCGCGTACGACGCTCCGTCTGGACCGTGAGAAGATGGCTGCATCGCGAATCGTGGCGACGCCGTGACTGTGCAGTCTCGGGTGCGATCCATCGAGGACGATGAAGTCCGCGCGCTGACCCGGAGCGAGTTCGGCGACGTCTTGGCCGATTGCTCGGGCTCCACCCAGGGCGGCGCGTGTCCACAGCAAGTCACCGACGTGCAACGTATCGGACTGCGCCGCAACGCAGCGTTGGCCGTGCACGAGGCGCTGTCCGTATTCGAGCAGACGCAGCTCCTCGAGTGGGTCGACGGAGATCTGACTGTCGCTTCCGATTCCGATCGCACCTCCCGCGTCGAGCCAAGGTGAGAGTGCGAATAGTCCATCGCCGAGATTGGCTTCTGTCGTCGGGCAGAGCCCTGCGATGGCACCGGTCGCTGCCGCACGTATGATCTCGTTGTCGCTCAAGTGAGTGGCGTGGACGAGGCACGTGCGAGCGTCCACGAGGTTCTCGTCGAGGAGGAGTTCGACCGGTCGCTTGCCCGTGGCTCGAAGGCAGTCGTCGACCTCGAGTGGCTGTTCTGCGACGTGAATGTGCACCGGCGTGGTGTCGCCGGTCCGCGCGAGGCCGAGCGCATCCAGACAGCGATGCATCTCGTCGGGGCGCACGGCGCGCAGCGAGTGAAACGCGATCGCGAGGCGTGCATGGGGGACTTCCTCGACCTTCGCGTCGAGTTCGTGCCACAAGTCGACGAACGCCGCGACATCGCGATGCCCGAACCGCAGTTGCCGTGGCTCGAGCGTCTTGTCGAAACCGCCGTGCAGGTAGAGCACGGGGCAGAGCGTGACGCCGATCCCGACGCGCGTCGCGGCACGTAGGATGGCGTCGGAGTAAGCCGTCGCGGGAGTCGCCGCAATGCCACCTGGCTCGTGATGCAAGTAGTGGAACTCGGCGACCGCAGTCGAACCGCTCTCGAGCATTTCGACGAAGAGTAGTGCAGCGAGCGACTCGAGAGCCTCGGGGTTCATCGACGCGGCGACGTCGTACATCGCTTCTCGCCAAGTCCAGAAGCTATCACTCGCATGTCCCGGCGATCGATGCTCGGCGTGACCCGCCATCGCACGCTGAAAGGCGTGACTGTGCACGTTGGGAAGCGCCGGCAAAGCGAAGCCCGGTCTCACCTCGACACGCGCGTCCATCGAGTCCGTTCGCAGCGAGCGAACGTCCGTGATCATGCCCGTCCCATCGATCTCCAACACCCCCGGCGAAAGCCACCCCCCCGGCGCGCAAACATGATCGAACGCGACCCTCAGCGGCAACGACGCATCCATCCCGCGGATCATGCAGGCAGGCAAACGTGCCGACACGCGGATTCCCGCACGAAAGGTGCCAGGGACAAACCACGCCACTTTCCCGCGCGAATCGTGCCAGGGACGATTCGCGCGGGAAAGTGGCGCGGTTCGTCCCTGGCACGTTTCACGCGGGAAAGTAGCGCGGCTCGTCCCTGGCACCTTTCACGCGGAAAAGTGGCGTGGTTTGTCCCTGGCACGGTTCACGCGGGAAAGTAGCGTGGTTTGTCCCTGGCACGGTTCACGCGGGAAAGTGGCGTGGTTTGTCCCTGGCACCTTGCACGCGGGAAAATGCGGAATTTCGTCCCTGGCACCTTTCGTGCGGAATACGCCACGGACGTCGTTCGTCCGGTTCGCATGCCGATTCTTCGCGCCTTCGGATTCTGTGTTCTTGCTCTCGTCGGGTCTCGGGAGGCGTGGTCGCAGGGAGGCGTGGAGGATGGGAGGCGGCCGGAAGAGCTCGGGTTCCACGGGACTGCCGCGGATTGGAACCCGATCGAAGTCGGTCGATCTTCGTTGAAGTTGCTTCCGGGGTGGAAGTTCTTTCGGGAACGCCCGGCCAAGGATGCATTCGCTCCGGCCATCGTCGCTGCGCGGGACGTGGACCGGGCCGTCGGGCGGTCGGTCGGCGTCACCTTCGACAACGTGCACTTGTTCTTCGCGGGGCGAGATGGCGTGCGCGTCGGAGATGAAGCGGCGGCGGTCGAGCTTGCTTCGGTGTTGGCGGGTGGCACGGTCCTCGAGCGCGGTGCGATCGGCGAGCGTCTGCTTGCTGCCGCACGCTTGCTGCAAGACGAGCAACGACTCGTCGGTCCGGCGCGCAACGGGCGAGAGGCAGTCGTGCGGTTTCCCTATCCGACGCACGAGTCCAAGATGCACGAACGGCTCTTGCACTGGACCGTGCGCGTGCACGACGACGTCGAACCTGCATGGCGCCCCAAGGCCGAGGCGGCTCCGTCCTTCGAGTTTCACGGCGCGATCACATCCGGATTCGCGGTGTCGCTCTGTGTGTTTCGCGACTACCCATACTTCCATGTCGCACGCGTGGACGTCCTGGTTGCGAGAGACGGGCGCATTCAGTGGAAGGAGAGCACGCTCGTCAGCGGGCCACCCGTCGTGTGGAGCACCGCGGTTGGATCCTCGAGCGATACGGACTTCGAGCGTCAGAGCCGCGAAATGGTCGCCGACACAGCGCTCGCGCGTCGGCGCTTCGCCGCGGCGCTGGATCCGAGGAGGAGCCCGGCATTCGCGCAGAAAATCTGCACGAATGCCGAAGCTGCGGCCACGGGCTTGACGGGTGACGATGTCGTTCGAGCCCTCGGCAAGCCCGATCACGTGCTCCGTGGTGAAGAGCAGATCCTCGTCTACGGCCTGCCGGATGGAAACGTTCTCGAGTTCGTCGGCGATCCGCGCGTTCGTGAACTGCGCTTCGCCGAGGTTCCCAGGACACGGACGGAGTTGCGCGACGACCTCGTCTCCGGACCGCGCATCGAGAAGCTCTGGGAGCGCGGTCGCTGATCTTCAGAGCTTCGGCCCGAGGCGGATCTCCGCAGCGTCCGACAACGTCAAGCCGAATGCGTTCGCCGACGGGTCGAAGACCAGCCACTCGAAGGACAGTTGCACACCGACGTACTGCGGTGCGTTCGGGAGTGCGATCGGCAATCGAGCCCCGCCGCTACCGTCGGTCGGAGCCCCGAGCGACAGGATTTTGGTTCCGACGTTGAGCGCACAACCGTTCATCCCGATCGCGTCGAGCGGAACATGGGTGCGTCCGAATCCAAAGTGCAGCAGCGCGATGGAAGCCCTGGCGCCGCTCGACAAGAAGAGATTCAGGGTGCCCGGGAGTCGCGGGGCGGCGCCATCGAGTCGATTCGGGGCGCTCGTGTCCGAACCCCAGATACGCGGCAGCACGTTGCCCGTGCCACGACAGGACTGACCGAACGTCGTCCAGGACGGAGGGGTGGGTACGACATCTCCGTCGAAGGCCCATCCCGCGATCCCGTCCGCGACGAAGAAGTCCGGGACCGAGTCTCCGTTCGTGTCGCCACGCGCGACGGACAGCCCGAAGTCGTTCGAACCGGGGGAGATCCACGGGCCGATCGCGCCCTTGGTGCGGCCCGATCGAATCTCGATCGACCCCCGGTTGTTCGACCAAAGGCTCGAGACGAGCAGGTCGAGCACACCGTCGCGATCGACGTCCCCGGCACAGGTCAGCGCATAGCCGAGCTGCTGCCCCGCCTGGCCGGTCTTGCCGCCCATGTAGAAGCCGTTCACACCGCTGTAGAAGATGAAGTTGCCCTGACCGCCACTTGCGAACGGTGAGCCGACGACCACTTCGTTGATCCCGTCCGCGTCGACATCGCCCAGCGCGCAGACCGCCCATCCGAAGCGCTCGCTGGTCGAGACGCCGGTCTTGCTCCAGAGAAGGGAGCCGTCCAAGCCGGACCTGGCTTCGACGCGTCCGCTGTCCTGGATGGATGCGTTGTCGTACCACGGCATGCCGATGAGGACGTCGTCCCGTCCATCACCACTCACGTCCGGAATCGACACCATGGAGCCCGGTCGATCGGGGAGTACGACGTTCCACAGGTCGGCGGCATTCGAACCGCGCAACGCCCGTAGGCGCCACGTGGCCCCATGGAGTTCGCACGTGACGACGTCCGGTCCGGCGACGGCATCGAAGTGGCCTACCGCGAGTTCCGTACCGATGAACGTCGCCGAGACCGAAGCTCCGACGAACTTCGCGAGTCCCTTGTTGCCACCGTACGCCACGGTCAACTCGTTGGGCGATCCCGGTGTGCCGATCATCACGTCGTCGAAACCGTCTTGATTGAAATCTCCGGAGCCGAGCGACGAGCCGAAGAGATCGACGTTGGCGCGCGGTGGCAAGAGCCGCAAGAACGGCTTGTGATCCCTACCGGAGACGAGATGCACCATCCCGTCCCCGCTTTGGAAGATCGCGGCTTGCGGGTCGCCGATTGCCCAATCCCGATAGCCGTCGCCGTCGAAATCGCCGATCGCGGCAATGACGCTCGGCGCCCCTTTCGCATCGGGAAACACGCGACCCACTCGAGTCTGCTGGACGAACTGACCGATGTACGTCGCCGCGCCGAACGCCGTTCCATGATGGGATCCGGTCGCGTCGCTCGCGTTGCCATCGAAGTGGAAGGTCGCGACCTGACGGTCGAGGACGTGCACTTTGTTGGAGCGCCACTCGCTGATCTCGGTCGCTGTCCGGACCACGTTCCAGATCCTGAGTTCGTCGATGGAGCCAACGAACTGACCATGGAACCCATTCAGGACGCCCTGTCCGATGACGAGATCACCGCCCGTGTTCTGCAGCGCACCGACCGTTCCTTTGATTTCCTGATCGAGAGCTCCGTCGATGTACAGACGAGACGTCGTCCCGTCGTACGTGCCGGCGATGTGGACCGGTTTGCCGAGCGTCAGGCTCGTCGTGGATTTGTTCGTCAAGAAGCCGCTCGCACCCAGGACCACCCACGACGGATAGCCGCCTTCGATGCGCAAGCTGTAGCTGTCTTGGAGATCGACTGGGTTCTTCCGAACGATCGTCGAGAAGCCGCGATGCTCTTTCGGAACGACCCAAGCCTCGACCGTGATCGTCGCCGGCACGAGGGCCGTCGAGTGCGCGGTCGTCACGCGGCTCCCCGACGCGAGGGAAAGGGCATTGCCTTGGGCAGCGAGCCCTGGCGCGTACGAGAACCCAAGGGCTGAGACGAGGATGGGAAGGGGGGCGAGTTTCATGAGAACCATGGAAGAAAACCGTGTTCGTTCGGCTGGCGGGCTGCACAACGAAGTCAGCTCGATGTGCGCCGTGCGGCCACGAGGACCGTCGCGTTTCCGATTAATTTTTCACACGCAGACGGAGTCGCGTCGGGTCGGCACGAGCCATGGCGTGCGATATCGTGTGCACACGATGTCGATCGATGCGAATCGGATCACGGAGGCGCTTCGCAGTCTCGAGGCGGACCACGACGAGGCTTCGGAGAAGGACCCTGCAGCAGAACTCCTGCCCATGGTCTACGCGGAGTTGCATCGCTGCGCCGCGAGTTTGCTGGCACGCGAGAAGCCGGGGCAGACGTTGCAGGCGACCGCACTTGTGCACGAGGCCTACCTCCGCGTGGTCGGTAATGACGATCCAGGTTGGAACGGGCGCAAGCACTTCTTCGCCGCCGCGGCCGAGGCGATGCGTCGGATCCTCATCAATCAAGCCCGGCGTAAGGCGAGCCTCAAGCACGGTGGCGAGTTCGCGCGGCACGACGTCGATGCACTGTCCCTCGCGATCGACGCGCCGAGCGACGACATCCTGGTCGTCGAAGAAGCCCTCGAGCGCCTCGAGGGGGCGGATCCGAGGGCACGAGAGATCGTCAACCTGCGCTACTTTGCCGGCTTCACGGTCAAAGAGACTGCGGCAGCGCTAGGTCTCTCGGTCACGACCGTCGAGCGCGAGTGGGCGTTCGTGCGCGCGTGGCTCAAGGACGCGCTCGCGCAAGGGAGGAGCGAATCTGGCGAGGGAGCCGCTGGGGACGCTTGAAGAAGACCGCGCGAGTTTCCATCACCGTGATTTGTCTCGACGGCGCGCGAGCAGGACCTCCCGCAGCGGTACGGTGTCCCAGACTCGCAGACTGTTGTCCCCCGAGGCCGAGTAGATGCGCTGGCCATCCGGGCTGTAGACGAGTCGGTAGACGTAGGCAGCGTGACCTCCGAGACGAACGAGCTCGTCGAGAGTCTCGCTGTCCCAAACACTGATCGACTTGTCGTAGCCGGCAGTCACGAAACGTCGCCCGTCGGGGGACCACGCCGTCGCCATGACGGCCGTCTGGGTCGAATCCCGCTCCGCGATCACGCGACCGAGTCGTGCGTCGAGCAGAACCCATCCGTTCGATGCCGGGCGTTCATGCTCTCTTCCGAACGGAATCAAGACGCGAGGATCCGTGCCGAGTGGTGAGAAGCAAGCCTTGCAGCACTTCCCACTCGTCTTGACGCGAGCGAGTTCGCGACCCGTGGCTGTGTCGCGCAGCACGACGGCGGCTCCGACCGGTTGCATCGGGATGGGGGCTTCGTTCTCCAGCACCAAGAATCGTGTTCCGTCCGGGCTCACGGACAGGCCTCGGTAGTCGCGCAGGTTCGCGATCGGAGACTCGCCGAGAGCGCCGGTCTTGCAGTCGATCCACAGCATCACATCGTCGCGAGTTCCGATCCAGATGCGCTCGCCGTCCTCGCGAAACACGACGGGCTCCGACGAGTCACGTAGATAACTCGTGTGGGCCCACTTCTTGGTGCGGCTCGCCACGTCCCAGCACGCGAGGCGCAACGGCTTGGTGACGTCGTTGTCGTGGTCCTTCTCGATGGTCACGAGTGTCGTGCCATCCGGACTGAATCCGAGGCTCGTGACGGGCTCCTCGAAATCGTGCAGGGATCCGATGTCCACAAGCGTCTCGGCGTCCCAAAAACGGACCGTCATGTCCCATCCACCGCTCGCGATCACCTTGCCGTCGGGGCTGACGTCGAGTGCGTAGACGTAGCTCGTGTGACCGAAGAGCGCCCACGCCTCGCTGTTCGAGTTGGCGTCCCACACCCTGAGATCATCCATGGTCTGGTACGAAATCGAGGCGACGAGGGAGTCGTCCGGCGAAAAGACGGGGTAGATCCTCCGGCCGCGATGCCCGTGCAAGACGGTGCGGACTCGAAGGCTGTCCGCATCGAGCAAGAAGACGAGCCCATCCTCCGAACCGCAGGCGATGCGACGTCCGGCATGATCGAACGCCGCGCCGATGATCATGTCCGAGGAGAGGGTCTTGCGTGCGACCTGAAGTCCGGATTCGATGTTCCAGAGAATCACGTCCGAATCCGAATCCGTCGTGACGAGGAAGCGGTCATCCGGACTGAACGCGCTGCCGTTCACCTGGTTGTGATGTCCCTGCAGCGCGACGAGTCCGCGCGCTTCGTTCCACAAAGAGAGACCACCGATGGTGTCGGGCACGATGAGCACGCTGCGCTCGTCGTGCGAAATCGCTGCGGGCCACCCATTGCCGATCGTGCGACGGCCCTGTGGTCTGTCCATTGCATCCAAACGTGCGAAGTGGGTCGCGCCGTCCTTCGTTTGCCACGCAATGCTCGTCGCCGCCCAGTGCGTTGACAGCGCGACGTTCTCTGGGGTGTCGACCACGAAGTCCGACGGCGGTATTCGGCGATGTTGGCCGCTCGCCACGTCCAAGCGCAACCAACCGTCGAGACCATGGCTGATGATCGAGTGTCGGTCGGGGTGCGAGAACGACCAGATCCGGGGGCCGCTGAAGAGGGGCGACGACGTGCGTTCCCCGGTTTCTACGTTCCATCGCTCGAGTCTCGAATCGTGTCGCGCGGCCACCGTCGGTGTGTCTACGAGAACGTTCGTCACCGGATGGAACACCGTTCTGCTGTCCTCGTCGAACCAGACCAGCGAGTCCGATGGTTCCGCGTCGGATGGCAATTGCAGTGTCCTGAGACTCATGTCGAGACGACTCTTCAGATGCCTCCATTCCCACCCGCGGAGATGCGTAGGCGTCCCTTCGAGAGCTTTGTCCGCGGCGCCGACGTCGTGCTTCTCGAGTGCAGCACTCGCGACCATGAGGTTTGCCGAATAGGAGTTTCGCATCGATCGATTCGCGAACGCCGCCGAGCGAATGGCGAAAACGAGGGAGACCGTCGTGCCTGCGACGAGCACGACGAACGTCGCCGCGAGCCCGATCGCGAGTCCCTTGTTGCGCCGAACGAACTTCCGCATTCGATAGAGCGCGGTCGTCGGGCGTGCGACGATCGGTTCGTCGTTCCGATACCTGCGGATGTCTGCGGCGAATTCGTCGGCGGACGCGTACCGCCGATGAGGATCCTTCTCGATCGCCTTCTGCACGATCGTCTCGACATCGCCGCGAAGGGACGTCGTGATCTCACCGAGTCGCGTGGGCTCGTCGTCGACGATGCGGCGTGCTGCTTCCGCGACCGAGTGATTCCGTACCTCGATCGGCAGCCTGCCGCTGAGCAATTCGTAGAGCGTGACACCGAGAGCGTACACGTCCGTACGCGCGTCTATCTTGGACGGGTCCCCGAGGATCTGCTCGGGACTCATGTAGGGCACGGTCCCGAGTACCTGACCCGGCGACGTTTGCATCGTGACGTGCTGGATGTCGGCATCGACGATGCGTGCAATCCCGAAGTCGAGGATCTTCGGAGTGCCGTCCGCAGCGACGAGGATGTTGTCGGGCTTGAGGTCGCGATGGACGATGCCTTTCCGATGCGCGTGTGCGACGGCTTCTGCGATGGTGGCGACGAGGTCGAGGCATGCCGCGGGATCGAGCCGAGCTTGCTTGACATGATCGCCGAGTGGGACGCCGTCGACGAACTCCATGGCGAAGAACGGTCGATCGTCCTCGGAGGCTCCGACGTCGTAGATCTGCGCGATACCTCGATGATGCAGGCGTGCGAGGATCGACGCCTCCCTCTCGAAGCGCTTCGACATCGACGTGCTGTGCAACCCGGGGTGAAGGATCTTGAGCGCGACCTTGCGCGCGAGACGCTTCTGTTCGGCGAGCCACACGACCCCCATGCCGCCAGAACCGAGCTTCTCGAGCAGCGTGTAGTCGCCGAGCCGCACCGGGTTGTCGGCGCGATCACGATCTTCGTCAGCCTGCGCTTGGCGCAGCAATCGCTCGACGGTGTCTCGTAGTTCTGGCGAGCAGTGTTCGTCGAGGTAGGCACCTCGTCGCTCGTCGGGCAACTCGATTGCTCCGAGGAAGAGCCGCTTTGCCTGCAGGATGTCGTCCATCGAGTCGTCGTTGCGCGGCACGATCACGCGCGTCAGCGCTTTTCCTGCCGCGTGGCGATCGGCACGTAGCCGACTTCGAGTCCCTCGGGCGGCTCGACGAGCACCGCGGGATCGAGGCGCGCGAGCGTTCCGCGCGTCGGTGGTGGCAGGTATTCGAGGTCTTTGCGCCACGCACGGTGGAGCAGCTCGACGCGCGCTTGCAGGCGTTCGCGTTCCTCGGCGCTCAAGTCCGCATTCTGCAGCGCAGGTTGATCGGCGAAGCGATACCACGAATACGTGACGACGCTCCCGTCGCCTAGCTTCGCTTCGAAGGGGCCAGCCACTGGTCCGGGGGTCGCCCAGCAACCGTCTTCGGGCGTGACGTACGGCTCGGGCGGTGTTCGCTTCTCGGGGACGAACGATGCCGTTCGAAGTGTCCTTGGCGCGGCACCCGGATCGAGAGTCACGGGATTCCATCGCGCCTTCTTGCCTTCGCCTTCGAGCTGAAACCACTCGGGCAACGTGACGAGTCCACTCTCCGATGCGTCACCGGTCTTGACGAGTTCCGCGTCCCACCGATAGCCGAACGTCGCATCGTCGAGCGCGAACGGCGTGGCAAAGCGTTGCCAGTCCACTTGCCGTCGGTCTTCCTTCTGGACGTCAGGCGTGTGAATCCGCCACGTCGACCAACCCTTGCCAGGGATGCGATGCACGATCGAATGCGCGACGTCGATACGGCCGCTCGTAGGATCACCGCCTTCGAACCAACCATGCACGCGATCCCACAGTGCTTCGCGTTCGTACGAGGTGATCCGATGGACGAGGATCGACTCGCCACCATCGTTCGCGGGAAAGCGCGTTGGCGCCACACGCGCGACGTCGCTCCCGTCCTTCGCTCGTGCGACCACGGCAGGCACGTACTGAGTCTCCATCTGCAAAGCACGATTCGGATCGGCAGGTCGACTGTCCAGGAAGTGACCGGCCAACTCCGGGCGATCGATCGTGACGCGAGAGAAGAAGTACGGCGTGAAGAACGCGACCGGACCTTTGAACGTCTCCGTGTTGAGGAAGAGCGTCCAACATTGATTGCCAGTGGGCACATCCGCACCGGCGGTCGTGGCCTTGGGTTCGGTCAGCGGCAACGGCAGGTAGCCATACCCGAAGAGCTGACCGCACGTGCCTTGCTCGAGATTGAGTCCGTCGGGTGGCCAGAGCACCCACGGGCTGAGCTGTGCGACACCATACTTCCCGTTCGGTTTCGACCAGTCGCGCCCCTTGCCCGCACCGGGTCCGTTCGCCCACGCGACGAAGTTGAGGGCGACGCCGCCCATGATGAACTTGGGCGTCGCCGTCGGAAATCGCGTGTCGCGCCACCAGCCGAGTCCGCCTTCGATGTCGGAGTAGAGCCGTTCTTTCGGCTTCGGGCCGTCGATGCGCGCGTGCATCCACGTTCCGAACAATCCGGTCTGGAATCGAGGACCGGGATGGTCGGCGAGCAGTGGCCATGCCGCGACATAGAGCGAGAACCCGCCACCGAATGCGGTGTCGACTCGATCGTTCGGAACACCGAGGTAGCCGTCCATCTGTCCGACTTGCGATCGCGCGTGCTGGACGGCCCCAAGGGCGACGAGCAGTGCGAGTATGGCGATCCACAGGGTGCGCAGGATGGAGTTCATGAAGTGTCGATCTCGGACGTAGTGGGAGAACGAAGCGGAGGGTATCGACGTCGCGACAAGCGATGAGGCGCCCCTGCGTGCGCGCACTCGAAACCACGAACGCGACGCTCGATGAATCTACAGCACAGTGACCCTACGAGCGTGTTCAACGCGCTGCTACAGTGTCCGCGGAGCGATGCCGTAGACGAGGGAGGCAGCCATCGAGGAGTCGATCTATTTTCCTGCCAAGGACCGTCCACTGCGAAACGACGTGGCGCGACTCGGGCGCATGCTCGGGGGCGTGCTCGAGGATGTCGGTCCACCGCGTCTCTTCGAAACCGTCGAGCGAGCACGACTCGCTGCGCGACGTCGTCGCCGCGGCTCGCCGGAGGCCGACGAAGAACTGGCAGTCGCACTGCGAGGCCTCGACAACACACTCGCGCTCGAAGTCGTGCGCGCCTTCTCGAGCTACTTTGGCCTCGTCAACATGGCCGAACGTGTGCACCGGTTGCGACGTCGCAACGCGTATCTGCGCGACGGTGACGACCAGCCCGGCGCCTTCCGTGCGGTTCTGCGTATCTTGCGATCCCAGGGAGTCACGATCGAGGAGCTGCGGGAGCGTGTCGGTGCCGTGTGCCTCGAGCCCGTGTTCACCGCGCATCCGACCGAAGCCGTGCGCAGGACGCTGTTGCACAAGGACCAGCGCATCGCGCGCGCGTTGATCGAGCGCTTCCACTACGAATCGATGACGCCGGGTCAGCAGGCTGCGAACGAGGAACGCATTCTGCTCGAGATCACGACCGGCTTCCTGACGGACGAGCAGTTGCGGGATCGTCCGACCGTCGCCGAAGAAGTCGAGCATGTGCTCTTCTATCTCACGGACGTCGTTTATCGAATCGTTCCCGATCTCCACGACGATCTCGAACGTGCAGTTCGAGTGGTCTATGGCGACGAGCTCGGGATCGCGCGGCCACTCGTGCGGTTCGGTTCGTGGGTCGGCGGCGACATGGATGGCAATCCCAATGTGGGCGCTGCGACGATCCGAGAAACGCTGGGGCGACAGTTCGAACTCATCGTCTCGAAGTACCGCATCGAGATTCGTCGACTCTTCGACCACTTGAGTCAGTCGGAGACTCGCGCACGGTTCACGGCCCTGCTCCGCGCTCGCATCGAGCGCTACGAAGCGATGTTCCCCGAGTCGTTCGCGGCGATTCCGTCGCGGTATCGCGAGATGCCCTATCGCGTATTTCTCTGGCTCGTCTCGGCAAGACTCGATGCGACGCTCGCCGGAGAGAACACCCGCTACGAAGGCCCTGACGGATTCCGCGATGACCTCCAGGTGCTGTCCGAGAGCTTGCTCCAATGCGGCGGTGCCCGGTCGGGGGCGGCGATCGTGCGACGTCTGCTGATGCGGCTCGCAACGTTCGGCTTCCACCTCGCGACGCTCGACGTGCGACAGGATTCGCGTGTCCATGGAGAGGTGCTCGCCGAAGTGCGCGCCGGAACGCAACCGCTCTCCGACGCAGCTCGGGCGACGCTCGAAGTCTTCGACGCATTGAAGGACGCGCGCGCGCGCTACGGCACCGATGCGTCGGGTGTCTACGTGATCAGCATGGCACGCCAGGCGTCGGACGCGCTCGCGGTCCTCGACCTGGCAGAGCATGCCGGCTTCGTCGACGAGAGCGGCGGTGTACCACTCGACATCGCACCGCTGTTCGAGACGGTCGATGATCTCCGTAACGCGAGTTCGACGCTTCGTGCGCTCACCGCGGACCCGCGATACGCGGCACACCTCGCCCGGCGTGGGCAGGCGCAGCTCGTGATGCTCGGGTATTCCGACAGCAACAAGGATGGCGGAATCGCCGCATCGCGGTGGGCTTTGCAGCGTGCACAGATCGAACTCGTCGAAGCCGCGCACGACGCGGGAGTCGAGCTCTCGTTCTTCCACGGGCGCGGTGGTTCGATCAGTCGTGGCGGCGGGAAGCCGCGCAACGCGATCCTCGCTGCACCGACCGGTGCCGTGCGTGGACGTGTGCGCATGACCGAGCAAGGCGAGATCCTGCACGCGAAGTACGGATTGCGAGGAATCGCCGAGCGCACACTCGAACTCGGTGTCGGCGCTCTACTCGAACGGTCCGACTTGACGGAGGTCCGAGACGCCGAGTCCCCCGACTCCAAGTGGGCCCTCGCCATGGACCTTCTCGCTACCGAGAGTCGACGTGCGTATCGGCAACTCGTTCACGAGGACCCGGACTTCCCCGACTTCTTCCGACTCGCGACTCCGATCGACGTGATCGAACGCCTGCGCATCGGCTCGCGGCCTGCCAAGCGCCGCGCGATGCGCGGTATCGAAGACTTGCGTGCGATCCCCTGGGTGTTTGCATGGACGCAGTCGCGACTCGTGCTACCGGGTTGGTTCGGAGTGGGGTCGGGACTCGCGGCGGTGGAGCGCGAGTTCGGTCTCGAGTTCTTGCGCGCACTCGCTCGCGATTGGCCATGCTTGGCGACACTCCTTGCTGACGTCGAAATGGTCTGCGCCAAGGCCGATCTGAGGGTCGCCGAACGCTACGCGCGGCTCGCGGGCGAGGTCGGTGAGCGTTTGTTCCCTCAGTGTCGGTCGGAGTTCGAACGGACGACCGCTGCACTGCTGCGGGTTCTGGGACAACGCGAATTGCTCGAACGGGACCCGACGCTCCAGCGATCCATTCAGTTGCGCAATCCGTACGTCGATCCGATCAGTTTGTTACAGGTCGATCTCCTCGCGCAATGGCGTGCGACGAACCGCGAAGACGCCGAACTCGAGAGCGTACTCGGGCAGACGGTGCGTGGGATCGCTCGCGGGTTGCAGAACACCGGTTGAGGGCGCCTTGCCGGAGCGTCGAAAGCTCGCGAGACTCCTCTGAGCGGATGCGTGGCTTCGCCGCACAGTGAACTCGGCATTCGGGCCTGCTACGATCCGGCGGCAACCACGGAGGTCCACTCTTGTCGAATGCCAGCTTCGTCGTCCCGACTCCCCTGAACGAACCGGTCCGCGCCTATGCGCCCGGAAGCTCCGAGCGCACCTCGATCAAGGCCGCGCTCGAGCGGATGGCGGGCGATACGGTCGAGATCCCGATGATCATCGGTGGCAAGGAAGTGCGGAGTGGCAAGATCGGCGAGGTCCGCATGCCGCACGATCACGGGCACGTGCTCGGGACGTTCCATCAGGGGGACGTGAGCCACGTCGACGCTGCCGCGAAGGCCGCCAAGGCTGCCGAGCGTGATTGGCAGGAGATGCCTTGGGAGCATCGCGCGTCGATCTTCCTCAAGGCCGCCGAACTCCTCGCGGGTCCATGGCGCGACCGGATCAACGCGTCGACGATGCTCGGCCAGAGCAAGAACGTCTTCCAAGCCGAGATCGACTCCGCGTGTGAACTGATCGACTTCTGGCGCTTCAACGTCCACTACATGCGCGAGCTCTACGCCGAGCAGCCGGAGAGCGCGCCGGGGATCTGGAACCGCATCGAACAGCGCGGTCTCGAAGGCTTCGTCTTCGCCGTGACGCCGTTCAACTTCACGTCGATCGCGGGCAACCTACCCACCGCGCCCGCGATGATGGGCACGACGTCGATCTGGAAGCCTGCATCGACTGCCGTGCTTTCCGGCTACTGGATCATGAAGCTGCTCGAAGAAGCCGGTTTGCCGGCCGGCGTCGTCAACTTCGTGCCAGGGTCGGGACGGACGATCGGGGATCCGGCGATCGCGCATCCGGATCTCGCGGGCGTGCACTTCACGGGATCGACGGGTGTCTTCCAGGGTATGTGGAAGGCGATCGGTGGCAACATCGACAAGTACAAGTGCTACCCGCGCATCGTCGGCGAGACGGGTGGCAAAGACTTCATCTTCGCGCATCCATCGGCGGACATCGAAGCGCTCGTCGCGGCGACGGTGCGTGGCGCGTTCGAATATCAAGGACAGAAGTGCTCGGCCGCAAGTCGCGCCTACGTGCCCGAATCGATGTGGCCCGACTTCCGCGATCGCCTCATGGCGCAGATCTCGCAGATCCGCATGGGGGATGTACGCGACTTCTCCAACTTCGTCAACGCGGTCATCGACGAGAACGCGTTCCGGACCATCTCGGGCTACATCGACTACGCGCGCGAAGCGTCCGATGCGGACATCCTCTGTGGCGGTGAATGCGATCGCAGCAAGGGTTGGTTCATCCAGCCGACGGTGATCAAGACCTCGAATCCGACCTTCAAGACGCTGTGCGAGGAGATCTTCGGCCCTGTCTTGACCGTCTCGGTGTACGCCGACAGCGAACTCGACGAGACCTTGGCCGCGTGTGACACCGCCTCGCCCTACGCCTTGACGGGCGCGATCTTCTCCCAGGATCGCTACGCAGCCGTGCACATGGCCAAACGCCTGACGCATTCGGCCGGCAACTTCTACATCAACGACAAGCCGACTGGTGCGGTCGTCGGACAGCAGCCGTTCGGCGGAGGACGCGCGTCGGGAACGAACGACAAGGCCGGCAGCAAACTCAACCTGCTTCGCTGGTGTTCAGCACGGACGATCAAGGAGACCTTCGTGCCGCCGACCGATTGGCGTTATCCGTTCCTCGGCGCCGAATGACGCGAAGGTCGGATACGGCACTCGACGCCTGAAAGAAATCGAGACGCCCTGTCTGCAGTGGTGAGTTCTTCCGATCTCTCGGCATGCACATTCGATCGATGATCCTCGTCGCGGCCGTTGCCGCGGTCTCCAGCTCTGCGGCCCTGAGTTCTCAATCCGGGTATCACGCCTACATCGGTGGGAACACACCGGGTAGTGGCGCTTGTAGCGTCGTTCCGATGGGGAGTTCGGCCACGTCGGGCGGCTCCCAACTCCGGTCCCAGATGATCCAGTTCGTCGTGACCAAGGCCGAACTCGGGAACCAAGCGCGGCGCCTCACCAACCTCGCGTTCGCCCCCTGTGACAGCGGAGTTCGGTACTACGGTCGGCTCACGATCACGTTCGCGTACAAGAAACCCGGTGCGTGGAGCACGACGTTCGCCGACAACGTGCTCGCGAGTACGGCGTATCCCAAGGTCAAGGTCTTCGACCAGTCCCGCTACGACTGGCCGAATCGGGCAGGGCAATGGAACAACGTCGGGCTCACCTACGCCTTCGACTACGACCCGCAGGGTGGCGACCTGCTCGTCGAGATCGTCGCGCGCAACGCCGACTTCTCGGGCACCGATCCAGCGATGCGCAGCGACAGTCGAGCTTGTGTCGTTGCTTCGGCGTTCAGCGCGACGCCCAAGACCGGGGCGCTCGCGATGACGTCGACCAAGGTGCGCCTCAGCGATGGTGTCGCATTCGTCGATTCGTTCATGCAACCGTGTGGACCCGGTCCGCTGCAACTCGCCGCAACGGGTAGCCCAACGCTGACGGGCGCCGTCGATTTCCAGATCGCGAACGGGACCAAGACGACGACGCCATCGATCGGGGTCCTGCTTCTCGGATTCCAGCCCGCGAACATCAATGGGCTCGGGCACGATTGCGCGATCTACGTCACACCCGACATGATCTTCTGGGCCCCGCTCACGAATGGCGTGTCACCCGCGTTGCGGTTCCAGATTCCCAACATCGCTGCGCTCGTCGGTGGCAAGGTGTACTTCCAGGGCGCACATCAAGACGCGTTCAATACGAAGATCGGGTTCGTTCTCTCCGGGCGCTCGGTCATGACGATCGGCTGGTGAGGTTCACCGAGAGGTCTGCTATCGCGCGCACGGTCCGGGACATGCGAACGAAGCTCGAACAACTCTTCGACCGCGAGCGCGCTGCGCTGCTCGCTCTCGTTGCCCGTGAGGGCGGCGGGCTGCTCCGATTCGAAAGCGTCGATGATGTCGTGCAGGGAATCGCGATGCGTGCACTGTCGTCCGATTTCGAATACGTCGACGATGTGCGCGCTGCCGCGTGGCTCCGAGTCGTCGCCAGGCGACACATCGTCGATCGGCTCGACTACTGGCGTGCGCTTCGTCGCGGATCGGGGCGTGTCCTCAGGCTGACTTGGACCGACTCGTCGCGCGCAACGGATGCGCTACCTGCGGATCGGAACCGCGGACCTGCTACGTTCGCCGAACATCGAGAGCTCGTCGAGCTCGCGACGAAAGCCCTGAACTCGTTGCCCGAGCGCGATCGCCATCTCGTTCTGTGGTCGAGCGAGGGGATCGATCTGCGTGAGCAAGCCGAGCGCATCGGTATCGAATACGGTGCGTGCCAGCGCGCGGCACATCGTGCGCGCGAGCGCTTTCGCAAGGCGTTCGAGTTGCTGGTCACCTCCCAGCGGCGTGAATGAGCGACCGCGAGTACGCGTACGAAGCGCCCACCGCGAGGTTTCGCTCAATCGATCTTGCGTGCCGGGCGGAGGCCGCAGTCCGCAATCGTGAGATTCGGGCGCTGGACGACGAAGTCCGCGCTGCGCGCGCGGAGCCAAGACTGGCGATGGCTGCCACCACGGGCTACGCGTCCTGCAGAACCGCCGATCGGTCGCAAGCCATCGCCGGGTAACACGTGAAACGAGTATCGATGCTGTTTGTCGAAGCAGTACTCCATCACGTTGCCGTGCACGTCGTGGAGGCCGAATGCGTTGGGAAGAAAGGTCCCGATGGGTGAGTGCGTCGTCCATCCGTCGTCGAAGACGTGGTACACCGAGTCCCGACGGTTGGCTTGCCGAGCCCAGGTGGTGTCCGCGATGTTCGCATGGCCGTCGAGGGACGCTGGATCGTCGCCTGTGTAGAAGACCGTCGACGTGCCTGCACGTGCCGCGTACTCCCATTGCGCACTCGTTGGATAGACGAAGCCGCAGCGATCCAAGAACGCGCGACCATCGTCCCACGACAGACCACCGACCGGGTGCAATCCCGTGACGGGAGGATCTCCGGTCACGGTGTTGCCGATGCGCGTCTGGCTCGGGTTATCGTTCATGATGCGAATCCACTGCGCTTGCGTCGTCTCGTGTTTGGCGAGCAAGAACGCGTCCAGTTGCACTCGATGCACCGGGGCCTCGACGTCCTTCGCGAACGGGTCGACGTGTGCGCCGCTCTCCGATTGATCGGTCGGCCCAGCGACTGCGCCACCTTCAGGCGCATTCGCTACGGCTCCGATCGTCGCGAGACCACCGGGGATCAGCACGAACACGATCCCGTGCTTCTCCTCGAGTCGCAGCTTGCCCGTCGTCGGATCTCGTTCCGGCACGTCGCCCGTCTGCAGGTGAACGAACTCCTCGAAGCCCGATTCCGGATCCGGGCCGAGCGGCACGAGTCCAACTTGTGGCTTCAGGTCGAGGCCAGCGTAGTGAGGGGCACTTTCGGTATCCCGCACCCGATCGATGCACGCGGTCCAAGCCACTCGACGAGACTCGATACTTCGTTCGTACATGGTGCGCGCGAAGTCGTACAGCTCGCGGATGCGACGACGCGACAGCACGCGGATCCCGCGATCGCGAAAGGCTTCGAGTTCTGCGACGAGTGTCTTCTGTAGTTCGTGCCGCCAGCGATCGCGAGCATTGTCGAACACCCAGTGTCGGTCCTTCGCGATGGCTTCTTCGATCTTGGGTTCGATCTGATCCAAGACGCCGAGTTCGCGCTGGCGGTGATCGAGGGTCGCAGGATCCTCACCGGTCCGCGCGAGTCGCTCGACTTCTGCTTCGAGGTGAGCACGACTTCGTCGAAGGCGTTCGCGCTCGCCCATGAGGCGTCTCGTTTCGGCATCGGCGTTCGCTGCGTCCGAGATGCGTGTTCCGCGCGCCTGTAGCGCCTCGAGCACGCGCACGTGGTGGGGGATCCGTTCGACGAGTTCGTCCGCGCGCGAGAGCCAGTCGCGCATGGCGTCGAGCCGGCACGGATGCGGTGGCTCCAACGTGTGGATCGCCGACTGCAGCTCTTCGAGCCGGGTCCGGTCGGTAAGCAAGTCGATCTCTTCGAGCGCGATGCGATTGCGTCGCTCTTCTCCCTGCACTCTCGTGAGTAGCGAGAGGCTGACGGCGAGTCCGCCGGCGAGCGCCACGAAGGTCAGGAGAAGACTCGCTGCCAGCTTTGGTTGACGCTGGACGAAGCGCACGAGCCGGCGCACGGGACCGGCGGGTCGAGCTCGGATCGGCTCCTTGCGACTGACACGCGCGAGGTCATCGGCGAAGTCGGCGGTCGTTTGATATCGGCGGGACGTGTCCTTCTCGAGTCCGGTCTCGATCACGATCGACAAGTCGGACGGGATCGACTTCACGAGCTTGCTCGCCCGGACGGGCTCGTCGTGCACGATCGCGTTCATCAAGGCGCGCTGTGTCGGTTCGTCGAACGGGAGCGTGCCGGTCACGGCTTCGTACGTCGTTACTGCGAGCGAATAAACGTCGCTGCGACGATCAACGGGGCGTCCTTGGACCTGTTCGGGTGACAAGAACGGCAGCGTTCCGATCAGGTCGCCGGTCATTGTCAGTTCGATCTCGTTCTCGAGATCGCGTGCGATGCCGAAGTCGAGGAGCACGACCCGCTCGTCATCGGTGATGAAGATGTTCGAAGCCTTGACGTCTCGATGCACGACACCGGCTTCGTGGGCGACGTGCAGTGCACGCGCTGCGTCTTCGACGATTCGCATCGCTCGCATCGCTGGTAGCGGGCCGCTCGCGACTTCGTCCTGGAGCGTTCGCCCGACGAGGAACGGCATGACGAGATACGGCCTGCCCGCGTGCGTTCCCATCGAGTAGATCGGGCAGATGCCCGGATGCTGGAGGCGGCTCGCGATCAGGGCCTCGCGTTCGAAGCGATCGCGCATGCGCTTCGTCCAAGGTCGCGTGCCGGTCGCGCCGACCGCACCGCCGAGGACCTTGATCGCGACGAGGCGATCGAGGGCGATCTCGCGCGCGAGGTACACGATGCCCTGTCCGCCAGCCCCGAGTTCGCGCAGGACCTCGAACCCTTCGATCTCGGCTTCGCCCTCCTCGCGCGGACTCGAGTTGAGCTGCTCGAACGCGCTGTGGATCGTCGCCTCGTGCCCGGGGAAGTCACGCGCGTAGTGTTCCGCCGCAGCCACGCGCCCCTCGTCCTCGTCCGCGAAATAGCGGGCGAGGAACTCCTGCAGGACGCGTTCTCGCGATGGCGAAGCCATGCCTTCGAGGCTACAGGATCAGCCGGGACCGCTGGGCACCGTTGACATCGAGGGCACGCGCTGACTTCGAGCCTACAGGCGGGTTCCGTGCACGATCTCGGTGCCGTTCGACGTCGTGAGGTTGAACGCGTTGCCACCAACGTCGAGACACAACGCCTGGAACGTGACTTTGACGCCCGCCAAGGTGACATCGTTCGGGACCGTGTATGTGACGTCCGCGATGCCATTGCCGTCGAGCGGGCGCGTCGACGTGACGATGCTCTGACCGAGCAGGTACTTGCATCCGATCATGCCGAGCCCGTCGAGTGCGAGATTCAGGCGTCCCACGCCGAGCTGGAGCGCGGTCGCGGACGACGCTCGTGCGGACGAGATGCGCATCGTGTACGTGCCGTTGACGCGAATGCCAGACTTGTCTACGACCGCGAGTCGCGGGCGGCGCGCGCCGGTGCCGTCACACGTCGCGCCGTAAGTCGAGTGCACCGGTGCGATGTCGATGGGGCAGCCGTCCCAGATGCTGGCGGCGACGTCCTTCTCGGCGACGATGATGTCCGCGAAGGGGCGACCGTTGGTTTCGATGCCGACGATCGACGAACCGAAGTCCGGCGACGTGGCTCCACCCTGCAGATAGCCAGGCAGCGTGCCGTTCTTGGCATCGAACACGTAGACGCGACCGTTACCGCTGACGCGTCCCGTTGCCCGAGCGTCCCAAGTTCCGTCACCGTTCACATCGCCTTCGGCCGCGCAAATCGCGAGGCCGAGCTCTTGTCCGCTGCCACCGAAGACGCTCTTCAAGATCGCGCGCGTCCGTCCGTCAATGACGCTCAGGAGTCCGGACTTGTTGTTGTAGCCCGGCGACCCGATCACGTAGTCCGGCACCTTGTCGCCGTTGATGTCGGCGTGAATGCCGGCAACACTCCAGCCGGCCCGCATGCCCGCCTGGCCTCCGCGCAGCGAGAACAGCAAGGAGCCGTCGCGGCCGGACCTGACTTGGTAGGTCCCTTCGTCGGTACCGCCGGGTCCGTCGTACGTCGGCATTCCGATGATGATGTCGTCCGACCCGTCCTGATTGACGTCTCCGACGAGGTCGATGCTGCGCGCGCGGTCGCCGCTAAGGGGAGTGACGCGCCAGAGCTGGCTGCCGTTCGCGCGCAGTGCGACGAGATCCATGCCGTCCGTCGTGACGACATCGCAAAGGCCGTCCGCGTCGAGGTACGGGGCGGCGAGCACGAGATCGCCGAACTCGCCCGTTCCGCTGCCTTGCGCGAAGAAGCGAATCACCTTCGTCTTGCCCGAGATCACCCAAATGATCCCGCGGTTGCCGTTGCGCCCCGGCTCGCCGACGATCGCGTCCGAGTAGCCGTCCCCGTCGAGGTCCCCGCCATCCGTGTGCCATCCGAACCGTGCGCCCGCGGTCGCACCTTCGTATGCGAAGAGCTCCTTGTGATCACGCCCGGAGTAAGCGCGAAACGCACCGCGGTTCGCGAGCGAGTTCGTTGCGTTGCCGTGACCGACGCCGTAGTCCTCGAAGCCGTCACCATCGAGGTCCCCGAGGTTGGACACGTGGCCTGCATACTCGGTGCCGACCAAGCTGCCCTTCGGGTGTGTCGTGTAGCGACCGAAGTCGTACATCGACGGACCGAAGCTCGCTCCCGTTCCGACGAGCGTGCCGTGGAAGCTGCCCGTACTGTCGTTGTAGTTGTTGTCGAACGAGTAGGACGCGACCTCGTTCGTGACCTTGTTGAGGATCCTCCGATAGTTGGATGCGATCTGAGTCGCGGTGAGCGCGGTGTTCCAGATGCGCACCTCGTCGAGCTTGCCGAGGAACTGTTCGGTCGACGTACCGTCCCCTTGGCCGATACGAAGATCGCCTCCGTTGTTGACGATGTTGCCGATGGCGGCCGCTTGCGACGCGGTTTGCACACCGTTGATGTAGATGCGCAACGATGCGCCGTCATAGGTCGCTGCGACGTGGACCGGTTGATTCGTCGGAACTTGAGTGCTGGTCCAGAGCGAGGAGAAGAACGATGTGCCACGTACCGCGAAATTGACACGACCGGTTTCGATCCGGAGGTTCCACGACTCGGCGTTGGCCGCGGGGTTCTTCCTGGCGATCGTTCCACGTCCAGGGAAGTTCGACGCGAGTTGTACCCACGCTTCGACGGTGATGCGGGCAGGCACGAGTGCGCTGTTGTGTGGCACGCGCACGTAGCTCGCGCTGCGAGTCAGCTGGAGAGCGTTGCACCCGGGGGTTTGGCAGAGAACGGATGGCGCGAGAAGGGACAGGCTCGCAAGAGAGAGCAGGGCATTGCGACGTGAGGTCATGCGTGGAAGTGCCTCGATGAGGACAGAGGAGAGAGGACGGATCGTTGCCGAGCTCGAACGAGGCGAGTGGCGACACGACGCACTATCCGGCAAGTCGCATTCTCAGGGGTGGAAGAAGGTTGGTTTTGGCGGTTCCGGCAAAGATTTCCGGTCCGACTTTGCTGCGATTTGATATTGGATTCAGTCCAGAACTCGACTAGATCCAGGGCTATGACGTCGATCTCAGACCCCGCAGCACGACTCCGCGCGCACGGTTTGCAGGTGACGGCGCAGCGCATCGCGGTTCTGCGGGCCGTCGAGACCTGCCCACACAGCACGGCCGACCGGGTCGCCGAATCTGCGCGCACGGAGATCGGTGCAATCTCCCGGCAAGCCGTCTACGACGCTCTCGGGTTGCTTGCCGAGCACGGCTTGATCCGGCGCGTTCAACCCGCTGGATCTGCTGCGCTCTACGACCCGCGGACGGGCGACAACCATCACCACGTCATCTGTCGTCATTGCGGCGCGGTCGCCGATGTCGATTGCGCGATCGGCGATGCGCCTTGTTTGACGGCATCGCACGATTCGGGGTACGCGATCGACGAAGCAGAAGTCACGTATTGGGGAACGTGCCCGATGTGTCGCGCCTCCTCGATCGTGCAGGAATCCACGAACACCGAGTCCGAGCATGGCGGAACAGATTGAATGCGAGATCGCGTCCGGTCCCGTACGTCCTTCGCAGCCGCTCTCCCAGATTCTCCAACGAACCTTCCTTTCATCCTCTTAACCCCTACACGACCGACCCATTGAGTCAGGAGTGACCATGACCTCGTTCGATATCGCGAGCACGAGTGCGCTCAAGCGCACCTGGTTGTTTGCAATCCTCGCCTTCACAGGTGGCTGTTCTGCCACGACCCAACACGAATTCGCCAATGCCGGCGCACCGAATCCCGGCATGACCGAAGGTGGCAAATGTCCGCTCGGCCATGATGCGCAGGACATGCAAGGCGCGAGCATGCGCAACACGGCCGCAGGTGCCATGTCCATCGGCGACTGGTGGCCGAACATGCTCAACCTGCAGATCCTTCATCAGAACTCGCCGGCCGGGAATCCGATGGGCGAGGACTTCGACTACGCGAAGGAGTTCTCCTCGCTCGATCTCGCGGCCGTCAAGAAGGACATCGAGAAGGTCCTCACGACGTCGCAGGACTGGTGGCCGGCCGACTGGGGTCACTACGGTGGCTTGATGATCCGCCTCGCGTGGCACAGTGCCGGGACGTACCGCACGACCGATGGGCGTGGTGGTTCGGCGGATGGCACGATCCGATTCGCTCCACTCAACAGCTGGCCCGACAACGCCAACCTCGACAAAGCGCGTCGCCTCCTCTGGCCGATCAAGCAGAAGTACGGCCGCAAGATCTCGTGGGCGGACTTGATGGTGCTGACCGGCAACGTCGCGCTCGAGTCGATGGGCTTCGAGACCTTCGGCTTCGCCGGTGGTCGTGAGGACGTTTGGGAGCCGCAGGGCGACGTCTTCTGGGGACCGGAGTCCAAGTGGCTCGGAGACAAGCGCTTCTCCGAAGATCGCGAACTCAGCAACCCGCTCGCCGCGTCGCAGATGGGGCTGATCTACGTCAATCCGGAAGGCCCCAACGGGAATCCCGATCCGGTCGCCGCCGCGCACGACATCCGCGTCACGTTCGGCCGCATGGCGATGAACGACGAGGAGACGGTCGCGTTGATCGCCGGTGGACACACGCTCGGCAAGACGCACGGTGCCGCGACGCCCAACGGGAACGTCGGCCCCGAGCCCGAAGGTGCTCCGATCGAGCAACAGGGCCTCGGTTGGAAGAACGCGTACGGCACCGGCAAGGGCGCCGACACGATCACGAGTGGACTCGAAGGCGCGTGGACGACGACGCCGATCAAGTGGTCGCAAGGGTATTTCCGCAACCTCTTCAAGTACGAGTGGCAGCTCACGAAGAGCCCGGCCGGCGCGAATCAGTGGATCCCGAAGGGCGACGTCAAGCCGAACGTTCCGGACGCGCACATCGAGGGCAAGAAAAACCTGCCCGTGATGCTGACGACCGACCTCGCGCTGATCATGGACCCCGCGTATCGCAAGATCTCGCAGCGCTTCCATGACAACCCTGCGGAGTTCGACGCGGCGTTCGCGCGCGCTTGGTACAAACTCACGCATCGCGACATGGGTCCGCACAGCCGCTTGCTCGGCAGCGAAGTGCCGCCCGCGCAGCTGTGGCAGGACCCGGTCCCGGACGTCGATCATGACTTGATCGGCGACTCGGACATCGAGGACCTCAAGAACCGCATCAAGAACTCCGGCATCAGCGTCGCGGATCTCGTGCGCACGGCTTGGGCGTCGGCGTCGACGTTCCGAGGCACGGACATGCGCGGCGGGGCCAACGGTGCCCGCATCCGGCTCGAGCCGCAGAAGAGCTGGGCCGTCAACGAACCCGCAAAGCTCGCGTCCGTGCTCGCCAAGCTCGAAGAGGTCCACAAGGACTTCGAGTCGACCGGCAAGCGCGTCTCGCACGCCGACGTCATCGTGCTCGCGGGTTGCGCCGGCATCGAAATGGCCGCAAAGGCTGCTGGCTACGACGTGACGGTTCCGTTCGAGCCGGGTCGCACGGACGCGACGCAGGACATGACCGACGTCGAATCCTTCGCGGTGCTCGAGCCCAAGGTCGACGGTTTCCGCAACTACATGACGGGTAATGCCGACCGTCCGGCTCCCGAAGTGCTCGTCGATCAGGCGCAGAAGCTCTCGCTCAGTGCGCCCGAGATGACCGCCCTCGTCGGTGGCTTGCGTGTGCTCGGCGCGAATCACGGCATGTCGAAGCACGGCGTGTTCACGTCACGTGTCGGCGCACTGACCAACGACTTCTTCACCAATCTGCTCGACAACTCGACGGTCTGGACGAAGGGCGATGGGGACCGCTACGAAGGGCGTGACCGCGACAGTGGCGCGATGCGCTGGACCGCAACGTCCTGCGACCTGATCTTCGGCGCCAACTCGCAGTTGCGTGCGATTGCCGAGGTCTACGCGAGCGAAGACGGTGCGCAGAAGTTCGTCGACGACTTCGTCGCGGCGTGGACGAAGGTCATGAACAGCGACCGTTTCGATCTCGTCGCGCGCAACTGAAACGCGCGATCGCCACGTCCATCAGCGCTTCGCGCCTTCCTTGCGCGAAGCGCTGTTCACATACGCGCCTTCGGTCTGCGCAGACGACACGGCGATGGTGCATGCTCCTCGCGATCGTGGATATACGGAGGAGTTCGATGTCCCGGGCTTGGTATCATCCGCGCATGGACAGAGGTGCAGCGAAGTCTGACGGTGATCGAAGCGGTGCGGCGATGGGTTCGGTGAGTGCGAACGATGCCGCGATTCTCGAGGCGTTCGAAGAAGCGCCCGCACCGTTGCTGCCCTTGCTGCACGCCTTCCACGATCGCGACGGCTATCTCTCCGAAACCTCGATTCGCGTCGTCGCGGACGCGCTGCGCATCCCACTCGCGGATCTCTACGGGACGGTGACGTTCTACGACCATTTCGCGCGTTTCCCTCCCGGAAAGTCGGCGCCGCGCGTTTGCAACGGTCCCGTCTGCATGTTGAATGGCGCGCCAGCAATCCTCGATGCGATGCGCAAGGACGGTGCGACGCCGATGCCGTGCGCGGGTCGCTGTGACGATCCGTGTCCGGTCATCCTCGGTGACGACGTCGTCGTCGGCACGAGTGCGACGACGCTCGAGAACCGACCGACGTCGCTTCCGATCCCGAATCCCGGCGGTATCGAAGAGTGCCTCTTTCACGCGATTCGCGATCCGCAGCGCAAGACGCTCGACGGCTATCTCGCGACCGGTGGGATGACGGCGCTCGAACGTGCCGCGCAGCTGGGTACGGATGCGCTTCTCGAGACCATCACGGACAGCAAGCTCGCGGGGCGCGGTGGCGCGGGCTTCCCGACTGGCGTCAAGATGCGCGCGGTGCGGGACGCTGCGTGTGAGGTCTTGCGCACGACGAAGTACGGGGCGCAGAAGTACGTCGTTTGCAACGCGGACGAAGGGGAACCCGGTTGCTTCAAGGACCGAGTGCTCATGGATCACGATCCGTTCGCGCTGATCGAGGGCATGGCGATCGCCGCGCTCGCGACTGGCGCGACGATCGGGTTCATCTACTTGCGCTACGAGTATCCGCAGACACTGCGGGTGCTCGAGGACGCGATCGCTGCGTGTGCGGCGCGCGGCTTCCTCGGCAGCGACGTGACAGGGAGTGGCCAAGCATTCCATCTCCACGTGCGTCGCGGCGCAGGTGCGTACATCTGTGGAGAAGAGACTTCGCTGCTGAACAGCCTCGAGGGCAAGCATCCGTTCCCGCGAAACAAGCCTCCGTTCCCGACGACGCACGGCTTCGACGGCATGCCGACGCTCGTCAACAACGTCGAGACGCTCTGCGCACTGCCGCGGATCGTCGTCGAGGGTGCCGCGTGGTATCGCGGCCTCGGCCTCGGCGATCATGCAGGGACCAAAATCATCTCGCTCTCGGGCGACGTTGCGAAACCGGGCAACTACGAGGTGCCATTCGGACTGCCCCTGAAGACCCTGATCGAGGAGTGGGCCGGCGGTGTTCCGAACGGACGGCGCGTGCAAGCCGTCACGATGGCCGGTCTCTCCGGCGGCTTCCTCGCTGGCGACGCGCTCGACGTGACGCTCGACGAAGCGAGCGTTCGCAAGCACGGCAGCTTCCTCGGCGCGGGCGGGATCATGGTCTTCGACGACTCGCGCGGCATGGTCGAGGTCGCGCGTCAAGCGATGGACTTCTTCGCGCACGAATCGTGCGGCAAGTGCTTCCCGTGCCGCATCGGCACCAAGCGCTTGACCGAGCGACTCGAAGGGAGCGCGGGACCCGCCGCCCACGCGGACTTCGTCACCGAGCTCAGGGACATCAGCGAAGTCATGATGTCGACGAGTGCGTGCGGTCTCGGCGTAGCGGCACCACTCGTCGTGACGAGTTTGTTGCAGCACTTCCCCGACGCCGTCGCGCAGCACGTCACGTCGACGCGTTCGGGCAACGATGTCTGACGGCGTTCGGGTCGCAGCGCCGTTCTGGTTCGAGTGCCAGGCCGATGGCTGGCAACATTTCGACCCGGAGTCGTGGGGCGCGTGTCGTCGCTGGATCGAAGTACTAGAAGACCAGAAGGCTGCACGGCAGATCGATCGATACGAGTGCGGACGCGTCCTCGTCTACGACCGCGCGCACGCGCGGGATCGCTTCGGCATGCTGATTGGATTGACGTTCAGCAACAAGGCGAAGTGGCAGAAGTTCTTCGCCGAGGTGTCGCTGTCGGATGTTGCGACCTTCGAGAAGGCGTGGCGTCGAGCGTTGCGGGAGGCCGACAACCGGCCAGGAGACGACACATGAGAGACCGAGCAGGTTCGATCCGGGAGATGGTCATGAAGTCGCGATGGTGCTCGGTGTTGTGGATTGTGGGGGTCTTCGTGCCGTCGCTTCTCGTGTCGGCGGTTGCACTGAACCCGGCGGTGGTTGCACAAGACGCGGCGGCTGGGCCACAACTCGTGGCGGCGGGTGCACAACGCGCGCAGACCGAATCAAGAACTGCACCAGCGACCTTCTTCCTCGTGCGGCACGCGGACCGTGACGGCAAGAAGGACGCGCTGACCGAAGACGGCAACCGTCGTGCGGAGGCGTTGCGGGACTTCCTGCTCAAGCAACGCGTGCGCGCGATCTATTCGACCGACACCAAGCGTACGATGGGCACCGCGCAGCCGACAGCCGCCGCGGCCAAGCTCGAGATCATCTCGTATCGCCCGCTACCAACGCCACCGAAGGAGTGGTTCGCCGCCATCGCGAAGAAGCACGCGGGCGAATCGGTCCTGATCGTCGGTCACTCCAACACGGTCGTGCCTTTCGTGCGCGCGCTCGGCGGGAAGACGGACTTCGAGTTCACCGAGGACGACTATCACCCGATGTTCATCGTGTCGTCGGACGGCAACGAGGGCCAAGCCGTGCGCATCAACTACGGAGAAGTGCCGGCGGAGCGCACGCCGGAAAAGCGCGAGACGAGACCGGAAGAGCCAGCAGGTCGTCGCAGAGCCGTCGAGCGGAAGTAGCTCGTTGGCAGAAGCCGAGGAGCGAAGACTTGGGTGAAGTCCTCGCCGTCACCAGCGCTCCATCGCGAATGGCGCCAAAGCCGGGTGCACGGCATCTCGCCAACGCTCGCCCACGATGCTCTCGAATGCCGTGCGCATCTGCAACGCGGCTCGCGATGGCTCGAGGCCACCGACTCCGGTTCCCATGCCTGCGAGCGCCACGCTTCGGATCGTTGCGGGATGCTCTGCGCGCCACTGTGCGAGCGCGACGAGTGCTGCACGAGTCGCCAAGTAGGCCGCGAGGTTCGGGGCTGGTCCGGGGACGCGCATCGTCGGCGCGAAGATCAGATGGTGGCAGCGCGTCGCGCGGTCGATCGGCATGACGAACGCGCTGCCGACCGGCACTTCGCCGAACCATGCGTCTGCGATGCGCTTCTGCACGGCGCGTTGTGCTCGACCCTCGTGAAAATCGTCGACTGCCTTGTCGAAGCCGCCACCCATGTCCCCGAAACTGTTCCCGGGGCAGACGATGGCATCCGTCGATGCATCGAGCAGGTTCCCGCAGACGACCTCGACACCGTCCACGCCGCGAAATGCCGTGGCAAGTGCTTCGGCAACGTTGCGATCGCGATCGCCGACGAGGAACCGGACGTTCCATGAGTTGTCACGACTGGCACGTTCGAGAACTTGCAAGCGCATCCGTCGGATCCTGTTGACGATGACGTGGAACATGTCGCGTGTCGTCAACAGAGTGTACCGCTATGGCAGTGCGGGGGTCAGTCCGACTTGGTGCGGGCATTTTCGAGTTCCGGATCCGGCCACCGGTGGGGGACGCGACGGACCTTCGCGGTCTCGTACCCCTGACGCCGTAGCTCTTCGACGAGCATCGCGAACTCGCGTTCCGAGATCCTAGGATCGCGCGTCATGATCCACGCGTAGTCGCGGGCGGTCCGCCCGATGATCGTCGTGCGATAGTTGTCGTCGAGATACGTGATCAGATACTCGAGCTTGAACGGCCACCACCAGGCGAAGCGCATGCCCCACGTGGCCTGCGTCGTCGTGTCGGTCACGTAGCCCGTCGGGTGCATCGATTCGATCGGTCCGTCGAACCCGCCGTCACGAAACGTGTAGGTCGTCAAGATCTCGCCATCTTCGCCGCGGCGGTAGCTTTCGACGGCGTTGTAAGCGCTTGCTTCTGACGACGCCGGGATATGTCCGATGACGTACCAATCACCCAGGAAGCGGTCGAGATCGACGGACTGCACGGTCGGCAGTGGGGGATAGGACGTGCAGCTCGCGGTCAGCGCGAGCAAGAACAGAGCGAAGGCGTAGAGCGGCCGCATGGTGGCACCTGGGCCGACGTATCACCGGGATCAAGCGAATCGGTCTGGCGGAAAGATGTGTCCAACGCCTTCACCAACATGATCAACGCGATGTCGATCGGCGAGTCGTGCTCCAAGATGGTGCAACTGCTTGCCAGACCTGTCCCAGAGCGAACGGAACGAGGCTGGCACCGAGCGCGAGTGCCCATCCATCGGCTCTCGGATCGACGAGGCTGAGCACGCGTGCAAGCGGGCGCACGAACACCGCCACGAACACTAGAAGGCTGCACAGGACGAGTGCACCCCAGATCCATCGATTGCGCGTGACCTCGTTGACGATCCATCCCGATGAAGGATTCCGCATCGAGAAGACGTGCCAAAGCTGCGCGAACGCGAGGGTGAGGAAGGCGATCATCGCGGCGCGTTCCGGCGTCGCATCGAGTCGGCCTACGGCGAAGTGCATGGCGCCGAGTACGACCGCAGCGATCAGCGCGCCGAACGCGAAGATCGCCGTCCAATGATGTCTTGTGAGGAGTGGCTCGCGCGGATCCCGTGGTGGCTGGAACATCAGTGCTCGACTTCCCTCACAGGCGCCGAGTGCGAGCGCCGGAAAGACGTCTGTGACGAAGTTGAGGAAGAGGATCTGCAACGGCAGCAGTGGCTGCGGCCCAGCGATGATCGCGCCAGCGGCGACGACGAGAACCTCGCTCACGTTGCACGACATCAGGTAAACGACGAACTTGCGCAGGTTGTCGAACGTCGTGCGCCCGACTTCGATCGCGACGACGATCGTGCCGAGTTCGTCGTTCTGCAACACGATGTCGGCCGCGTCGCATGCGACTTGGGTTCCGCGGAGGCCCATCGCCACCCCGATGTCGGCCTTCTCGAGAGCGGGGGCGTCATTGACCCCGTCGCCTGTCATCGCGACCACTGCTCCGCTGCGCTGGTGGAGATCGATGAGGTCGAGTTTCGCTCTTGGATCGACGCGCGCGAAGACCGAAGCGCTCAGCAAGTCTCGTGTTCGCTCCTCGCTCTCCGTCGCGAAGTTGCCCAGTTGACGCCCGTCGATGGCAGCGCTCGCGCGTTCGTCCCCTTCGTCGACCAAGCCGACGGCAGAAGCCACGTTCCATGCTGTCGAAGCATGATCGCCGGTGACCATGACGACGCGAATGCCAGCGCGGTGGAACTCTTCGATCGCCTTACGTGCGTTCGCGCGTGGGGGATCGAAGAACGCGACGAGGCCGAGCAGCGTGAGGTCCTCGAACGCGAACGCATCGGGGGTCGCGACTTGGGAGCTCGCGAGGGCGAGGACACGTTCTCCCTTGGCGGCCATCCGCTCTGCGGCCGCGAGCCATTCCGAGCGAGCGGCTTCCGTGAGCGCTTCGGGTCGTGCCGCGCCCCGGACGTGCGTGCAACACGGGACGATGGCTTCGGGTGCGCCCTTGACCGCAGCGACGTACCTTCTCGCGTCCGAGGCCAGGTTGCCGTTCGTCGTGTGCACTCGAGACGCCGCATCTCGCTGGGTGGCATCGTGCAGAGTTGCCATGCGCTTCGACTCGGAGTCGAACGCGATCTCGCGGACCTCGGGCCAAGCTGCGCGTAGCGCTTCGCGCGTGAGACCGGCTTTGTGTCCTGCAATCAGGAGTGCGACTTCGGTCGGGTCGCCCGCACTTTCGGTCGTGCCGCTCGATATGTCCAGCGAAGCGTTGTTGCAGAGCACCGCAGTTCGCAGCGCGTCGATCAGCTCGGGCACGTCTCGGGGGCGAACAGCTCGATCGTCGAGCCGAAAGCCACCTACCGTTTCGAGCCCTGTCCCCTCGATCGTGACGCGTCCGCGATCGAGCCGGATCTCGACCGCGGTCATGCGGTTCTCGGTCAGTGTGCCCGTCTTGTCGGTGAGGATCGTGGTCGTCGAACCCAGTGTCTCGACAGCGGCAAGCTTCTCGACGAGTGCGCCGTGCTCCGCCATGCGGCGCATGCCGCGTGCAAGCGCGAGCGTGGCGACGATCGGGAGCCCTTCGGGGATCGTCGCGACGGCGAGCGCGATTGCGATCTCCAACGCGAACCAGGCTTCGCGACCGCCTGCGATGAAGAGGATCGCGATCACGACAGCGATTCCGCAGGTCACGAAGACGAGCGTTCGCGCGAGGCGGGCAAGGCGCGTTTCGAGGGGCGTGACGCTCGCTTCGGCAGTCTCGACGAGTGACGAAATCGTTCCGAGTTCGGTGTTCATCCCGGTGGCGACGACAACGGCCTCGGCAGAACCGCGCGTGATCGCCGTGCCCTTGAAGAGCATCGACGTGCGATCGGCGAGCAGCGACTCCACGTCGACCGGATCCGGGGTTTTCGACACCGGTAGCGATTCGCCGGTCAACGTCGACTCGTCGACCATGAGGCGCGATGCCTCGAGCAGTCTCACGTCGGCAGTCAGCACATCGCCCGCGTCGAGGATGATGATGTCGCCCGGCACCAGGTCTTCGGCGGGGATCGACCTCACATGCCCCTCACGCCGCGCGACGGTCTCTTGGCGGCCAAGTTCTCGCAGGGCTTCCATCGAACGGAGCGCCCGATGCTCGGTCCAGAACCCGATGGCCGCGTTGATCACGATCACCACGATGATCGCTGCCGACTCGATGTGTTCTCCGAACGCGAGAGCGAGCACGGCAGCGACAACGAGCAGCCACGTGATCGGACTGGCGAACTGATCGCGCAGGATCAACCACGAGCTGCGTCGCGCCGCGACTTGCAGCGCGTTCTTCCCGTAGCGCTCGAGACGTCGATGCGCTTCGCGCTCCGTCAATCCATCGACGCACGATTCCAGGGCGGTCAGAACGCTCGTCGGCGAGCCTGCCCAGGGTGTTCGAAGGTCTGCTTGCTGCTTTGCGTGCAACGGTCCCTTCATCGTCGAGAAACACGAGGTCGCGTCAAGTGTGCGGAGGCGTTCTGTCGCTCCGTCGACCGTCGTCGTGCGGCGCGCTGAGCCTGGTTCGCCGTCAGCGCGCGCGCCAGAAACGCACGAGTCCCTCGTAATCGCCCGTCGCGATCGTCGTCCCGTCGTGTGACCATGCGACCACGTTGAGGTCGTTCTCGGTCGGCAACTCGATGACGCGAGTCCAGTTCTCGGTGTCCCAGATCGTGAGGCCACGTCCCGAGCGCTCGGCAGTCGCGAGGCGGCGCCCGTCGGGGGATAGGGCAATGGCTGCGATCGTGTACGGTGCTGCGCGGTTTGTGACGATCTGCCGCTGGAGCACGTCGTAGACCATGAGCACGCCGGCCTTTCCGGCGGCAAGAACGAAGCGGCCGTCGCGGCTGACCTCGAGTGCGAACACTCTGCCTGCACCGGCGAACGAGCCGCGGGGTTCGAGAGTGCGGGCGTCCCACAGGCGCACGAATCCGTCATGGCTCGCCGTGACGACCAGGTGCCCGTTCGGCGTCGTACACACTCGGCTGATCGTGTTGTCGTGAGCGCTCACCGAGTGGAGCGCCTTAGCCGTCTCGAGGTCCCACAGGATCAGCTTGCCGTCTTCACCGCCGCTGACGAAGCGATTGCCCGGCATCAGCGCGAGCGAGCGCACGGTGCTGGAGTGTCCAGCGAATTGCTTGTCTGGCACGCGCGTCGCGGCGTTCTTCGAGGAGGACCACTCGAAAACCGCGACTTCGTTACCGCGTTCTGGCGCGACGAGCCATCGGCCTTCAGCGATCCAAAGGATATCGTTGCTCGGCGGTATTGCGTCGAGGACCACGGTGTCGCCGCTGCGCGTCCGGAGCCTTGGTGCGCGCTGGTTGCATCCGAGGATCCAATCTCCGCGCGACGATTCCCGTGCGAACTGCGTCATCGATCGCGTGCCGCAATGGGCCCAGACCGCGTCGACCTTCGAAAGGGCGAGCTCGTGAATCGCCGGCCTTCGATCGACGACGAGGAGGCGACGACGCGTCTTATCGATATCCACGAGCGTGATCGGGGATGGAAACACGAGTTCGTGCACGATCGTCATCGACGGAATGTGGAGACAGCGCACGTTCGTATCGCCCTTGCGGTAGAGCCACAGGCAATGGCCGTCGGGCACGATGTCCGAGATCGCGCGGTCTATGCTGCGATTCGACCCCGGCGCACCGTCATCGAGTGTGTGAACTTGTACGGTCGAACCGTTCGCCAGCGTGACGAAGCGATCGAGGTCAGGCAGAATCGCGAGCTTGTAGCCGACTCGCAAGGTTGCCGGTTGACTCCAAAGTCGTGCGCGGGTCTCGAGATCGTATGCCACGATCACGGCATCGTGGTCACTGCCTCCGACCTGATGAGCTACGAGTCGCTTGTTGTCCGGGTGGAGCGCGATTCGTGTCCACCTCGTGCCCGGGCCGGCGTCGAGTCGTGCGGCCTGTCGACCGGACTCGACATCGATGATCCGGCAAGTGCCGTCGCCGACGCCAACCGCGATGAGTGGCGCTTCGTCGGCGAGTTCGATGACGTCGACTTCACGAGAGAAGTGCACTCTGTGATCCGTACCGACTTCGAGATTGCAGATCCGCAAGTCGCACGGCTTCTCGCGCGGCACGTACGCGTAGCACCCCCATGCAGAGATTTTGCGATCCACGGTCGGACCGAATAGCTCACTGCCGATTTTGTCCACGACGCCACGGTCGAGATCGTCATCCGGCACGATCCACTGCACGTTGCGATCCGTGATGCCGAAGTAGAGGCGCCCCGTTCGCTTCGATCGGCCGAAGCGATACGCGTTCCCGCTGAGGACGGGGTAGGTCCTCTGTGGCGTGCGAAACAGCGATGCGGCGTACGTCCACTCCCACAAGTCGGCGGTGGGCTTGCTGTCCTGCAGAAGGCCGTGGGCACGCTCGATCGAACCACCCTGCCAAGCGTTCCACGCATTCGCGAGGGTCGCTCCGTAGCTCGACAGCTGCGCTGCCTCTGCGTTCGCCTGCCATCGGCTCGCGTCGGCGGCTCGAGACTCGGCATCGACGTGGGCGCGATGCTTCGCGATCGCGACGAAGCCGAGGATCACGGCGCACACGGAACCGCAAAGCGCCAGCGTCGAGACCAGGGTCGGCGCTGCGAGTGCTGCGCGGCGCAGGATCGACCCCGCATCGATCGGTCCACGGTCCGACAGGGCGCGGTCGAGGTCCTCGGCGAACGCCGCAGCGGACGCATATCGATGTTTGGGGTCCAAGGCGACAGCACGTCGACAGACGAGTTCGACGTCGACCGGGATCGATGCATTGAGCTTGCGCAGTTTTGGGCGGATGCCGTGCAGGATCTTCGCGCGCGTGGCTTCGACCGAACCGGGCACGAGCGTCGGTGAGCGCAGAGTCAGGAGTTCGCACAGGACGACACCGAGGGCGTAGACGTCACTGCGCGCATCGATGGCGTTCGGGTCGCCACGAAGTTGCTCGGGTGACATGTAGGCGAGCGAACCGAGCAGCGAACCGCTGCGCGTCATCGTCGCTCGGTCGTCGAGCCGCGCGAGACCGAAGTCGACGAGGCGTGCTCTGCCGTCCTGGCCGACCATGATGTTTGCAGGCTTGACGTCGCGGTGGAGAATGCCTTGCTCATGCGCATGGGCGAGACCCAGCGCGATATCACGCACGAGATGCACGCATGCTTCGGTCCAGGTCGACGTGAGGATCGCGGTCCGGAGCGACGTCGTCGTGTCGACGGTCTCGAGCTTGCCGGCGAAGACATCGCGGCCGTGCAGAGTCTGCGGGTCGCGGTCACCGAGTCGTGCGAGGATCTGCGCACAGGATTCGCCTTCGACGAACTCCATCGCGTAGTAGCGCAGACCCTGCTCTTCGCCGGAGCTGTAGACCTGGGCGATCGACGGATGATTGAGCTTGGCGATCGCCGCGATCTCGTGCTCGAAGCGCGAACTCGAGTTGCCGAACGGTAGCATGTCGGGCCGGACGATCTTGACCGCGACGCGGCGATCGAGCGTCGTGTCCCGTGCAGAAAAGACGATTCCCATGCCGCCTTCGCCGAGGCGCTTTTGCAGCAAGTAGGGGCCGAGCGACTCGGGAATCGCGTTTAGGGCGCGCCGCTGTTCTCTGTCGAGCAGGCCGTTGCGCGCGAGTCCGGCGATGAGATCGCGAACACGCGTGGCGAGGCCCGGGTCGCGAGCCTCGACGTCGGCGAGGAGCGCGCTCACGTCCTCCGCTTCGAGGCAGCGAAAGAGCAGTTCTTCGGCAGGGTCTCGTGAGGAGGAAGGACGTGGAGAGAGCATCGCCAGGCGTGCGCGGGTTCGGTCCGGAGTATAACCCGGAGTGCCGCGCGGATGCCGGCACCGCGCTCGGCGATTTGCTCAGAGGCTCGCTTCGATGGCGAGTCTCGCGAGCGCGCGATGTAGCGTTACGCGCACGTTTCCCGGTGTCATCCCGAGTTCTGCGCCGGCTTCGATCGAGGACATGCCGAGTCCGCGACAGAGCACGACCACGTTGCGCTGGTCGTCCGGAAGGCGCTCGAGGGCTTGCGCGTAACGCTCGGCTTCTTCGTTGCCGATCGCTTCTTGGGACGGGCTCATGATGTGGCGAGCCGCTTCGAGCATCGCGTGGTCATCGATCGGCGCTGCGCGGACCGAGTCGCGTCGCGCAGCACGGTAGTAACGGCCTTTCGACGCCAGTTTGCGGCTCGCGTGCAGGTAGAGATAGCGCTTGAACGCCAAGGCTCCGCGCATCTCGATCTGCGGCATGTCTTCGAGGACCTCACGACAGATCGACTGCACGACGTCGCTCGACGATTCGAACATGGCGAGATTCCCCATGTGAAAGCGGATGTAGGCCTCGACCTCGGGCAGGCACTGCTGCATCAGCAGGCGCAGCCGTACTTGATCGTCATCAGGCAGAGGTCGATTGGTCATGTCGCGCGTACTCCGCACAGCCTACTCCAGCGCAGCGGCGCGGCCGGGTGTTACGAGAAATCGCGGCTGTATTGGGAACGGTGTGTTCGGTTCGGACAGTCAGTTCGGACAGGACGAGGAAACGTCCCATTTCTCGTAACTCCGAAGTGCGCGTCTGCGCTCGAGCATGCGAACCCAGGACTTCCTCGAGGAGAATGCATGCTCGCGCGTACATCGATATTGACTCTACTCGTCGCGATTTCGTTGGACGTTACGTCCAACGTCAGCGCTCAGACCCTGGTCGCGGACATGACGCCCGGGACCGGGAGCACGATCTTCAGTGCCTCGGTCACGATTGGCGACCGTTGCTACATCTACACGCGCGATGGCCTGTGGCGCAGCAACGGAACCGCAGCGGGGACGCAGTTGATCCTGCCGGGAATCGGCATCTTGGGCGAGATCGTCGCGTTTGGGAATCAGCTCGTCATGCAGGTTCGCGATGCGACTCTCGGGAGTGAGCTCGGCGTCTTCGACGTCCGCACGGAGAAGCTCGATGTCTTCGACCTCAATCCCGGAGCGAGTTCCTCGGCTCCGCGGTACTTCCGTGTCGCGGGGGACAAGCTGTTCTTTACGTGCAACGATGGCGTTCACGGGATCGAGCCGTGGGCGACCGACGGAACGCGCACCGGAACGACACTGCTCGTCGACATCCAGACCGGTTCGTTCAACGGCGGTGCTTCGTATTTCACCGAATACGAGGGGCGTTGCTACTTCTTCGGTCTCGGTGACTTCTACGTGAGCGACGGGACTCCTTCTGGGACGACTCGGTTGCCGGACAGCTTCACTTCGATCGACAATGGTCGCTCACCGCTCGAGCCACTCGCACGCATCGGCTCGCGTTTCGTCTTCGAAGGGTCGACCGCGACCGTGTCGAACGAGCCATGCTATTTCGACGTCGCGACAGGGGCGAACGGTCTTCTGAAGGACTTGGATCCTCAGGTCAGCAGTCTCACCGCGGGGTATGTCTCGGCGGGAGGCTATGTGTGGTTTCAAGGCAATACGTCGACGGCAGGACAAGAACTGTGGCGGACCGACGGCACGCCTGCCGGCACGGTGCTGTTCGCGGACCTCGTTGCGGGGACGGCGAGTTCGAAAGCGCTGCCACAAAGCGCGTGCGGCGACCGGTTGCTGTTCTTCGCGATCGACGCGGCCAATGCGCGCGGGCTGTGGACGACCGATGGGACGACGGCCGGCACGTCGGTGCTGCTTCCGATGGCATCGACGAGCGTCTCCATCGAACAGACGATGCAAGAGGTCGGTCAACGTGTGCTTTTCTCGTACGAGGCGACGAGTTTCGCAGGGCACGAGCTCGTGCTCAGCGATGGAACGGCAGCCGGAACTTCCATGATCACGAGCAAGTCGATCGTCAAGGCGAGTTCGAATTCACCGGTGTTCCACGGCTTCTTGGGTAAGCGGCTCTTGTTCTCCGGGAGTAGCGCGTCCACGGGCATCGAACTCTGGAGCACGGACCTGACGCGCTACGTCCGAACCGCAGGGCCAACGCACGGAACGACTCTGACCTCGCTCGACCCGACGTTGAACTCGACGTGGAAGGTCTCGGGCGCGCGCAGCCCCGCGGGCTCGGTCTCGGTCGTGATCCTCGGTGCTCCGGCGAGCGTCCCGGTCGGGTCGACGTCCTACACCGGGGTCGTCCACCACGATCCAGCAGTCTGGTTCCAGCTCGCGGTCGGTGCTTGGAGTAGCCCGTTCACATTGAACGTGCCGATCCCGAACGACTCTGCACTCGATGGAGCCTGGCTCACGATGCAGGTGTGGGACTTCGTGCCGAACGGTCCCGGATGGGACATCGCCCTCGGGAACGGATTGCACGCGGTTCTCGGCAACTGATGTGTCGCGACTAGGGGGGGCAGAACCTCGTCGGGCCTCGATCGCCAGCGCTGTTCGAGTGGGCGGCGCGCGGGTCAATCGATTTCGTACGACCCTGAGATCAGGAGCGCTTCTCCAGGAACCCCTGGGACGCCGCCGTCGGTCGCGCGGCGGATCCGTATCGTGCGCACACCCGCAGTGGTGACGACGGTCAGCCCGCGCCCTGAACCGGCTTCGGCTCCGGCGAGGGCGGTCTGCAACTTGGCAGGGAAGGGCAAGTCGGTGGTCAGCACTCCGATCGCGTTTCCCAGCTGGACTCGCAGCGCGATGTGGACCGTGCGGCCATCGCGCTTGAACCGACCCGTGACGCTCGCGCCTGAAGGGCCTTGAACGGAGGGTACGTAGGCTGTCCAGGGCGATGCATCCTGGCCCCAGCCGTTGAAGGTCTCGCCAGTATCGGTCACGCCGATCAGAAGCGGGTGGGTAGGCACGACTTCGTGATCGTAGGTGCCGTGGCCAATGAAGTAGTTCTTGCGGATCTTCTCCGTGGGGGACTCATAGACCACGGTGTTGCTGATCGAGCAGTCGTAGAAGGCCATGCCCGATGGGAAATCATGGTTCCCGATTGCGTCGAAGATCACTCCAAACCCTTCCGGGTTGTAGGTCGTGAAGTGACAGCGGTAGAACGAGATCGAATCGACGAAATTGAACCAAGCGGCCACACCTCCCTTGGCATCTGGCGTGACTTCGAACCGACAGTTGCGGAAGGACGAAAGCCAGGTGTCGTTCTGAACGCTCCAGTCACCGTCCATATAGAGACCGATCGAATTGGGAGCCTGCGAGACACAGTTCACCGCGTTGAAGCGATTGAAGATGTTGTAGTTGCCCACGGGAGCGGCACCACCCAGGATCCCCAGGCCCACCGAGGCGTAGTTGACGATCTTCACGTTCTCGAGGCGGCACCCGGACACCGACCTCATGTAGATCCCTGTGGTCGCCACGAGGTTGCAGGCGAGGAACATGCCTTCGACCACACAGTCCGAGATCTGCCCATGGATGGCGATCATCGACATGCCGGCGCCCCCGTGCCAATCGAGGATGGTTGGGATCAATGCACCGCTGACAGCGAAGCCCCCGCCCTCGCCGATCAGTTTGATCCCGTTCCTCGAAGACGCGTTGCTCCCGCCGTCCCCATCTCCCACCCGGAGTGTCGACGAGATCCGGTACGTCCCGGCTGGGAACAGGACCGTGCCGCCGCGTGCCGGGAGCTTGTCGATCGCCTTCTGGATTGCGGCGGTGTCGTCTTGGATACCGTCTCCCACGGCACCGGTGTCGCGGACGCTGATCTGCGAGGGTTGGTCCTGTGCGATCGCGGACGGGGCACACATCCAAGCGAGAGTGAAGAGCACGAGCGATCGCCAGGAGCTGCGCTTGCCTGCGGCTCGTACGGCTGCTGCAGACACAGTGACGGCGGTGCCGACATCACGACATTCCTCGGTTCGGATCGGATCGACTTCTCGGCGCTGTGCGGCGCATGGCTCGTAGCTCATGGACTTTGACTCCTTCGGCCCATTCAGGACCAAAGCGCGCATGGCGTAACGGTCGCACGTCGTCGATTTCGTGCCTCTGTCGCGTTGCGCATGCTGGGGTCGTGCTGGCGCCCGACCAGGAGCTGCGCGAGCGCGAGGAAGAGACGATCGCTCTCTTCGCGGGTATGGTCGATGCATGATGCGTTGGGACGCGACAGACGAAAGAAGGCAGCGAGGGTCCATGCCTGGCGCACGTCGGGGGGGACGCGACGACGGCTTCATGGCTTCGCCTGTGTTCCTCGACGATGTCTTGCTGCTGCGTAGAAAGCGCTTCCTCCTTCGCATCGCAGAGCAGTGACCCCTACGCACGACGAAGACGGGAACGCCGACCACGAGGACGTCAGGAATAGGCGCGCGGCTGATCTCTTCGTCGAACTCTATGCACTGAGTCCCGAGGATCGGGCGCGTCGACTCGCGAGCGCCACCGCAGGCGACAAAGAGCTCGAGGCCGCCGTCCTCGACCTCCTGCGCCACCACGACGCGCCCGCTGCCAGTATCGATGCCTTGAGTCGCCTCGCTGCAACGGCGCGCGAAGAGGGCGATGCCGCCCCGGAACAGATCGGTCCGTACCGCGTCGTCGGCGTCCTCGGTCGCGGCGGCATGGGGATCGTCTATCGCGCGCAGCAGGTGCATCCGAGGCGCGAAGTCGCCCTCAAGGTTCTCCATGCAGGCGTCGTGCGCCCCGACCTGCTCGAGCGCTTTCGCAAAGAAGCCGAACTCCTCGCTCGTTTCCGGCATCCGTCGATCGCCCACATCTACGAAGCGGGTGAGGCGGACCATGGCTACGGAAGCGTGCCGTACTTCGCGATGGAGCTTGTCGACGGCATGCCGATCACCGACTTCGCGAAGACGCACAAGCTCACGACGCGGGCCCGCATCGAGCTCTTCGTCGCGGTCTGCGATGCCGTGCAGCACGCACACGATTGCGGTGTCGTGCATCGCGATCTCAAGCCGCAGAACATCCTCGTGACCCGGGGAGAAACGACGTCGAACGGCCCCGTGCCCAAGGTCTTGGACTTCGGGATCGCGAAGTCGAGCGACGCGGACCTGCATGCGTCGGCCATGCGCACGAGCACGGGCCAGATGCTCGGCACGTTGCCCTACATGAGCCCCGAGCAGATCTCGGGGACGAGCGCCGACATCGATGGACGCTCCGACGTCTACGCACTCGGTGTCGTGCTCTACGAACTGCTCTCGGGTCGATTGCCCCTCGATTTCCACGGTCGCCCGCTGAGCGACCTCGGACGCTTCGTCCGCGACCGGGATCCGACGCGACTCGGAGTGTTCGACCGAGAGTGGCGTGGCGACATCGAGACGATCTGTGACCGCGCCCTCGCCAAGGAGTGTTCGCGTCGCTACCAGTCCGCCGCCGACCTTCGCGACGACCTCGGGCGCTGGCTCGCGCATTTGCCGATCCGTGCACGACCCGCGACTCTCGCGTATCGCGCCCGACGCTTCGCGCGGCGACACAAGGCGCTCGTGCTCGGCAGCACAGCGACGATGCTGGCCCTCATCGCAGGTTTGATCGCGACGTCGCTCTACGCCGCGGAGAACAAATCGCTGGCACTCGTAGAACTCGACTTGCGGCGCAACGCCGATGCGGTGAGCGAGGCCATTCGCGCACGCCTCTACGCCTCGGAGATGGTGCAAGGCGGCATTGCACTACAGAGCACGAGCGGCGATACGACGGTGCGCGAGCTCGTCGACCGTTGGACTCCGCGTACTGGCGAGGTCGACTTGCGGGGCTTCGAATGGCATGTGCTGCGCGCCGCGTGTCGAAGCGCGGAACTCGAGTGCACGTTCGTGTTCGGTCCACCTCGCGGCCTCGCCTTCCGCAAGGACAACGGCTTGCTCGAGATCACGAGACACCAGGGAACGATCGCGACTTGGCGTCTCCCCGACATGGTGATCGTGAGCGAGCTTTCGCGAGCACAAGGCCTGATCGGCCGTTCGCACGCACTCGGACTCCTGCTGCGTCGGCAGGGGGATCGCGTCGAAGTGCTGACCGAGGCTGGTGTGCTCGTGTCGACGACAGCGCCGCTGCGCGCGCCTCGGCATGCAGCCCTCAGCCCCGACGCGCGCAGTATCGTCGCCCTCGAGTATCCCGGCACCGGCGATCAGGGCACGCTCGTCGTCGTCGATGCCACTTCGGGGGAGGTCTTGCAGCGACCGGACATGGGTCTCCTCTATGGCGCTGGAGCAAAGTTTTCGCAGGATGGCCGCTACTGCGCGGTTCCGACCCATCCGCAGCCGCGCGTGCACGTCTTCGAGACGGCGAACTGGACCCTGCTTCACGACATTGCGATCCCCGGCGCCAGCTACAGCTGTCACGGTGCGGCATGGCACCCGACGCTTCCGCTCTTCGCTGTGAAGCTGCGCAACGACGACGATGTCCCGGTCTTCGACGCTGTCGATGGCCGCTTGGTCAAGACTCTGAAAGGTCAGCGTCTCGGTGGGCCGGCCATCGCGTGGAGCCCCGATGGCACCTACCTCGCGAGCGGCTCTCAGGACGAGAGCGTCGGCATCTGGCGCTTCGAGAGCGGCGAATACACGAAGCTCGGTAGTCACGATGCGCCCGTGTTCCATGTCGCGTGGGAACCTGGCGGCGAGCGTTTGGTCAGCGCGACGCAGACGGGGTCGCTCAAAACGTGGCGTGTGGACACGCCACGCGCGGTGCGCACGATCCTCGAGCCTGCCGTGCCGAAGCGAAGGCAGAACCAACTGCACTTTCGTCCCGACGGCTGCGTCGCCGTGCAGTCGGGCGCCGAGACGCTCGTCATCGAAGCCACACGTGGGGACGTGGTCGAGCGCGTGCCCGCAGTCCGAGCGGTTTGGAACCGTGATGGGAGTCTCGTCGCACACTGGCGCGGACGCTCCGTCGTCGTGCGACGTCAAGGCGAAGCCGAGCCTCTGGTCGTGCGCGAATTCGGAGAAGCGATCCACGCCAACGTCGCATGGAGCCCGGTCGACGACCGTCTCATCGTGCCGACCTTGGAGGACACGGTCGTGTGGAGCCCGTTGGACGCCAGCAAAGTCCCGGTCAGCACCGGCCTGAGTCGCCTGCACATGGTCCAGTGGTCCGCCGATGGCCGCAGCGTGCACCAGCGCACCTGGAGCAACGACATCCACGTGTTCGATGTGACGCAGTCGCGCGAGACGTGGAAGGTCGCTGTCGCTCGTGGGTTCGGACTTTGCACGTTGGATGCGACAGGCGCGGGCTTCTGCGCGGCCGGCGACGACCACGCCATCCAGGTGTGTGATCCGACGACGCGCTCCGTGCTCGCTCGCTGGCACGCGCATGATGGGCGTGTTCTGTGTCTGGCGGCGAGCCCCGACGGCACGCGGCTCGCGAGCGGCGGGCGCGATCGCCGCCTGCGCATCTGGAACCTCGCGACGCAGCAGCAGACCTTCGAGCTGGCCTTCGATCAGGACGTGACCGGACTCGCGTGGAAGCGCGATGGAATGATGATCGCGCTTACGACCGAGAATGGACGCGTGGTGGTCGTCGACGCGTCGTGGCGCGAATGACGACGCTCAACGCGCTGCCAAGGACTGCGACATGAGCGAGCGAGCGAGCGCCCACTCGTCATTGGCGAGCGACACGCTGATGCCCAAGGTCGCAGCGACATCGCCTGCCGAGAGGCCGGCGAAGAGGCGAAGCTCGGCGACGCGCGCAAGACGCGGGCGGAAGGCATCGAGCTTTTCGAGGGCCGTGTCGATGTCGAGGACGCCTGAGGGATCGAAGCTCGAACCGGCTGGCGCATCGTAGAGGGTGATGCGCTTCCACGCGCCGCCGCGCTTTTTCGCCTGGCGCTCACGAGCGCGGTCGACGAGGATCCACCGCATCGCGCGTGCTGCGAGCGCGAGGAAGCGGCGCCGAATGACCTCGATGTCTTCGCCGTCGAACTGCGCCGGATCGATCATGCGCAGCCATGCCTCGTGGACGAGCGCGGTCGCTTGCAACGTCTCGTGCTGCTCGCCGCGCAGCAGGATCTGGGCGAGTCGTCTCATCTCGTCGTAGACGAGCGGCAGGACTTCTTCGTCGCTGTCGCTTCGATCCACGTCCCGGTCGCCGGGCGGGACGACCGAACGGTCATGCTCGCGAATGCGGTCACGCAAGAACATCGTCAGCGCGCCCGCGCCGTCGCTCGGCGTGCTGTCGTCCGGAGGCCTTTGTCCTGGTCGCCCATTGCCCAACGGGCCGTCCCGCAACGGGCCGTCGCTCTGCTCGCCTTCTCGCATCGAGCCGTCTCGCATCGGGGAGATTCTACTGGGCGCGGAAAAAAGTGCTCGAAGTCTGGTCGCCAGCGTGCCGGTTTCCGACTGCGTCTGTCCTCATCCTCCATCGAGAACAGAACTCCATGAATCCACTTGCTTCTACCATCCTGGCCTTGGCTCTTTGTCCGCTCGCGTACGGACAAGCCCCTGCTCGCATCGAAGCCCCGGACCTCCTGACTCCCGTCCGATGGGACCCTGCGCCAGAGGCGGGCATCAAGCGCGCACGCACGGTGAGCGTCGACACGGCCCTCTTGCGTCAAGCGACCGTCGGGACCCTGCTGCGCATCAAGATGTTCGATGACGCGGACTTCACGGTGCGCCTCGATCGGCTCGAACTCGAGCCCTTCGTGAAGGACTGCTTCCATTGGCATGGAACGATCCAGGGTCGCAAAGGCAGCGAAGTCATCCTGACGGTGAGCGGTGCCGGCTTCGCGGGCTGGATCTTCCCGAACGAGCCCAAGCTCCAGTCCCTGATGATCCAGGGTGGCAACGGCGCGTACGTCGCCCAAGAACTCGACGACGACAAGCACGGCTGTGTGACGCCACACTTGCCGCCGGCGCTCCGTAACCAACACGTGGGGGTCGCGAGCCTCGCCTGCAACGACAACCCGGACCAGATCGACGTTCTCTTGGCCTACGACGTCTCCGCCTCGATCGTTGCCGGCGGCGACGCGAACGCCAACGCCGCCTGTCTCAACGCGCTCAGCCAGGCCAACGCGATCTGCTCGCGCTCGCAAATCGCCATGCGTTTCCGTTCCAAGGGTGTCGTCAAGGTCAGCAACTACACGACGTCGGGCAATCTCAGTACCGACCTCAACCGGATGACCAACAAGACCGATGGCTTCATGGATCAGATCCACGGCTTGCGCGAGACCAACGACGCCGACCTCGTCGCCCTCGTGGTCAACGGCAGCGGTGGCATCGCTTGGTGTCACAGCGGTTCCACCGCTGCAGCCTTCAGCGTGTCGGGTTACAGCTCGCTCGGTGGGATGACGATGGCGCACGAACTCGGACACAATCTCGGCTGCGCTCACGACCCGGCGAATGTCGACTGCACACCGACGAGCTATGGTCGCGGTCACTACTTCCAGTACGACACGGTGTTGCTAGTTCGCTACTACGCCTACACGGTCATGAGCTATTCGAGTGGCTGGGGTGATTGCAGCTTCCCGTTCACCTGCAGCAGGACGCGGCAGCCCAACTTCTCGTCGCCCTTGGTCTATCTCCAATACAACAGCACCAACTACGCGACAGGAACCGCGACGCGAGACAACCGCCGCGTCATTCTCGAGAACCGTCAGTCGGTCGCGAACCACAGCCGCTTGATCAACGGCAAGAACAATCCTCCGACGATCACCAAGCAGCCGACGGGTGTGACGTTGTCGATCGGTTACCACGACGGTTCGACGGTGCTCTCCTGTGCTGCGGACGGACACAGCAATGCGTTGATCTACCAGTGGCGTCGCAACAACGTTTCCCTGAGCGGCGCGACGAGTGCGGAGCTCAAGCTCGGCAACGACATCACGACGGCCATGGCCGGTAGCTATGACTGCGCGATCACGAGTTGCGCTGGCACGACCTACACGAACAAGGCGGTGATCACCGTCGGTCCGGAACGCGTGCTTCGCCTCAGCAAGGCGACCACGAACCGCGTCGCTCAGATCGGTGACGTCGATGGCGACGGCTACACCGACTATGCGCTCGGCCAACCCCTCTACAACACGGTCACGGTCTATTCCGGCAAGACCAACGCGGTCTTTACCTACTGGGCCTACAACTTCGAGGCCGGCTACAGCCTGGCCGGGGGTGACCTCGATGGGGACGGCTACAGCGATCTCTTGGTAGGGACTCCAGCAGAGAACGGCAACCAGGGCAGCGTCTTGCTTCAGCGCGGAAGCAACATGCGCATCGGCGGTAGCGCGGTATTCCTGTTCGCGACGGGTAGCAGCGCGGGCAATCGCTTTGGCGAGCACGTCGCTGTTGCCAATCTCGACGCCAATCCTGGGCTCGACGTCGCCGTCGTCGGCCGGGACGAACTCTCGGCGTGGACGAGCAACCGCTCGCTGTTGTGGCGCGTCAAGCCCGCACCCGGGACCGTCATTGCCGGCCTGAGCACGGTCGGGGACGTCAACGGCGACGGCTACGACGACTTGGTCATCGGCTTGCCGACCTATCTGTCGAATCAGGGGCGTTGGGAGCTGCGCTCGGGCCGCGACGGGTCGCTCTACAAGTCTTGGAACGGCAGCCCGGGTGAGCAGCGCGGTGGCGCGGTCTGCGGTGTCCAAGGCGACGTCGATGGCGATGGAGTCTTCGACTTCGTCTCCACCTCGCCTCCCTACAACGGCAATGGGCTCGTCCAGTTCTGGTCGGGACGCACGGGGCAGTTCATCCGCAGCCTCTGGGGGCCGAACGGTGACTTGCGCTGGGGTCGCTCGGTCGCGCCCATCGGCGACTACGACGGCGATGGCATCGTGGACGTCCTCGTCGGCGCCAAGGGCTATGTCGCGGTGATGAGCGGCCGCACCGGATCGATCCGGCACCGCATCGACAGCAACAACCCCGACTTCGGTGCCATGGTCGCGGGTCTCGAATCCAATGGCGACACACGCGGCGACATTCTCGTCAGCGAGAACAACGTCTGCTTCTGGAAGTACGACCGCGATGTCGTCGCCAATCCCCCGGGCTGGACCAACTACGGACGCACGTGTCCGGGCACCAACGGCAATCTGCCTCGCATCGGGATGACCGGCCCCATGCCGCGCCAGAGCGGCACGATCCGCGTGAGCTTGAGCGGCGCCCGCGCGAACTCGGCGGCGATCCTCAAGCTCGGCGTCGGTCGCAGCAACCTCGCTCTCGACGCGCTGGGCATGACAGGTTGCTCGAGCCTCGTCGAGATCGGCATCGTCAACTTCGTCCTCCCGACCTCGTCGACTGGCTCGGCGAACTTCGGCCCGATGTCGCTCTCGACCGACCCGAAGTTCATCGGCGCCAAGTGGACTTGGCAGTGGATCGTGCTCGACCAAGGTGGCAACAGCTTCGGCCTCACGGTCTCCGATGGCGGCGAGATGACGATCGGCGCCAAGTTGTGATCGCGCGCGCCTGACGCCGAAGGGGCGTCAGGCGCGCCGCTCGTCGGCGTGCCCTAGCAGCGTGTTGAAAAACTCAGACATGCACCGAGCACGCGCCTTCACCGCCCCGGCAGCTTCCGAAAGCCTCGGCGAATCGACGATTCGCCTGCGTTTTCGGCAGCCACCGAAACGGCGAAATCACGCACTCGGCGCGTGCCCGACTTTTTCAACACGCTGCTAGAGATCGATCTCCGCGCGTTCAGCTCCTTCGGATCGGATGCTAGTCTGCTTCCAATGGACAGCATCTACGAAGCGCTCGGGGGCGACGAAGGTGTGCGCCGCCTCGTGGACGTGTTCTACGACACGATGGACGTCGAGCCCGTCGCGGCCGAGATCCGTGCGATGCACCCCGCCGTTCTCGAGAGTTCGCGCGACAAGCTCTACTGGTTCCTGTCCGGATGGACCGGCGGGCCACAGCTCTACGTCGAGCGCTTCGGGCACCCGCGACTGCGGATGCGGCACCTGCCCTTCGCGATCGGTGACGCCGAAGCGAAGGCATGGATGCACTGCATGCGGCACGCGCTCGCGGTTTGTGTCGAAGACCCTGGGCTCCGCGAACATCTCGAAGGCAACTTCGCGGGCCTCGCCGCGCACATGCGCAACCAGCAAGGCCTCAGTCCTTCGCGCCCGGAGGGCGAAGCTTGAACCGTGTTTGAGGCGAGATCGATAGGATCTTCGTGGTGAGATGCTTGGCAGGAACGAGCGGATCGCCAGGCGCGCCGCGAATGCGGATGACGTGCAAGGCCGCGACGTGCATCCGCGCAGCATCACGATCGGCACGCGCCTCGTGATCGACGAGATCGGGAAGTGGACGGGGGACACGGCCGGGTTGCAGGGACCGAAGGGGGATCCCGGTCCCGCAGGACCGGTCGGACCCCAGGGGCCCGCTGGTCCGAAAGGCGAGTGGAGCATCGCGCGCCTATCCGTATCCGTGGACTTCCTATCCGTTTCCTATCCGTTTCCTATCCGTTCCGCCTATCATCTGAGTTTCATCTGAGTTGTCCCATTCTCTCGCTCAGCCATGCCGACCCGAACAAGACCTCGGACTCGAGGATCGATCTCCGCGGTCCTTCTGACCCTCGGACTCGCCACCCTCGCGGTGACGAACCTCCAGGAACCCAAACCAGGGCCCGGATCGGCGACTACGTTGATCGAACCCGCTCGACCAGAGCCGACCAACCCGGACGATCGCGCCCGCTGGCGCCGCAAGCGGCTGGTTGACGACCGAGGCCGAATCGCTCCCGACGCGCTGATGCGTGCCAAAGTCCATCGCGACCGCATGCTGTCGAACCAGAATGACGACCCGTTCGTCGACAACCAATGGCAGTGGATGGGCCCATGGAACCGGGGCGGCAGGACGCGCGCCCTGGTAATCGACCCCCGCAATCCCCAGGTCATGTATGCCGGAGCGGTCAGCGGCGGAGTCTGGAAGACCACCAACGGTGGCCAGCTCTGGCGCCCGCTCGACGACTTCGCGGTCAGCCTGATCGTCAACTGCCTGGCCATCGATCCGCGCGACCCGAACACGATCTATGCCGGCACCGGCGAGAGCTTTGCGACAGACGGGCACCGCGGGGCCGGCATTCTGAAGACGACCGACGCCGGTGCAACCTGGGTTCAACTCGCGTCCACCAACCCCGGCAAGCAACGAAACTCCATCGCGTGGAACTACGTCAACCGAATCGCGATCGGTACCAACGGCGACCTCCTCGCGGGAATCGGGCTCGATCTCAAAACCAACGGCGGCATCTACCGATCGACTAACGGTGGATCGACCTGGACCTTGGAAGCGGGCACTGGGCTGTCTGCCGTCCTCGACGTCAAGTTCGACCCGAACGACGCCACCCAGGCGATCGCGGGCGGCAACGGCCTCGTTTGGTACTACGACAGCACCGCGAGCCGTTGGCAACCCGCTGCGGGCATCCCGTCCGGGAGCAAACGGATCGAGCTGGGCTACGGGCACGGCGCCAGGCGGCCGCGCCCGACGATCTACGCTTCCGTGGATCTCAACGCCTCTGCGAGTCCGCTGCTGAAGTCCACGGACGGTGGGCGGAGCTTCACGACGGTCAACCCGGGCTCCATCCAGATGAACCAGACCACCGTCGCCTATCTAGGCGACCAAGCCTCGTACGACAACGTCGTCTGGGTCGACCCGACGGACGACGACACGCTGATCGTCGGCGGCGTCGACCTGTGGCGAAGCCGTGACGGCGGGCGCCAGTTGGTCCAGATCAGCGATTGGCGCAGATACCCGGGTGGTTCCATTCACGCCGACCATCACGTGATCGTGGAACACCCGTCCTTCGGGCAAAACGGCAACAAGACCGTCTATTTCGGGAACGACGGGGGCGTGTTCCGCACCGACGATGTCTATGCCGCACAACAGACCAGTGGGTGGGTCGATCTGAACCGAGGCTACGGCACGATTCAGTTCTACGGCGCAGCCGTCAATCATACCTCGGGTGTCTTGATCGGAGGAACCCAAGACAACGGTACGCTGCGGACCGAGGGAGTCATCGACGCATGGCAGCCTACTGTTGCGGGTGACGGCGGGCAGTGCGCTGCCGACCAGAATGACCCCAACATCTTCTACGGTGAATACATCCACGCCCGGGTGTTCCGGTCGACCGACGCCGGCAGAAGCGCCAGTTGGGCCTGCGGCCTGTATTCCATCCTCGGCCAAGAGCGGTGGATGTCGCCGCCGTTCGTCATCACGGATGCCCAGGGGACCAGCAACGCACCGTTCATTGCCCCCATCGCACTGGATCCGCACGACTCGAACACGCTGGTCGTCGGTGCCGATTCGATCTGGCGCAGTCGCGATATCAAGTCGCCGATCAATTACCCGGCCAGCGGCCCACGCTGGAGCGTGATCCAAGGCCCGGTCGCGGGCGCCAAGGCGTCCGCGCTCGCGTTCTCGGCCTCCGACGACAAATCGCTGGCGGTTGGCTACGACGACGGCACCGTCTTGATCTCGCGTGACATGGACCAAGCGAACCCGAGTTTCCTCCCGATCGCCGCGCTGCCGACGATGGTTACGTCACTCGCGTTCGACCCGACGGATGCCGACGTCCTTTTCGCGACGGTCGGCGGCTTCCAAAGTGACCGAGTTCGCAAGATCTCGTTCGACACGCGGACCCGACAGTGGGGCACCGCTTCGGTTTCCGGCAGCGGCAACAGCGCGCTACCGCCGTGCCCGGTGTTCAGCATCCTGGTCCATCCGCGCAACCCTCGCCGCTTGTTCGTCGGCGGTGAGATCGGAGCGTTCTCCTCGGAGGACGGTGGCGCCACATGGAAGACGACTCGAACCGGGCCCGCGAACGTGCCGGTCGACCAGCTTGTCTGGCGTGAGCCGAACTTCGTCATCGCGGCGACCTACGGGCGCGGCGCGTACATGATCGCGGTGCCGGCTTTGCCGGTCGCGACCGAGTGGGCGAGCGTGGATCCGAACGGTAACTGGGTCCTCAGCCCCGAGGTCAGGATGCCTCCGGGATCTCGCACCCTGAGCGCAGATGGTCGCTTCGTCGTGTTCTCCTCCACGAGTGCCCAGCTCGTTGCGAACGACAGGAACGACAAGCGGGACGTCTTCGTTCGGGACCTCGAACTCGGATCGACAGAGCTGATCAGCGTCAGCACGACAGGCCAACAGGGCAACGGCAACTCGAACTGGGCGAGCATCTCGTACGATGGTCGCTTCGTGGCATTTCAGAGTGTGGCAACCAACCTGGTTGCCAACGACACCAATTCGGAAACGGATGTGTTCGTGCGCGATCGCCAGTCTCGCCTCACGCTCCGCGTGAACGTTCCCGACGGGCAGACCTCAGGGAACGCGAACGGCGCCAGCTATTCACCGATGATATCGGGAGACGGAACCCGCGTCTCTTTTGCGACCGAAGCCACCAATCTCGCGCCCGGGCAATCGCCCACCGTTTCCCGTTCGATGATCGTACGAGACTGGACAACGAACAAATCCTTGTTGGTCACCCTCGATTCGAGCGGACGACAAGATGCCTCGCGCACCCTTCTGAATCCAACCATCTCCGGAGATGGTAACAGCGTTGCGTTCAGTACCGGTGAGGCCCTGTTTCAGTCGGACACGAACAATCAGCACGACATTTACGTGTGGAGGATCAGCGGGATGGCACCGCGAAGCTTGCAGCGAGCATCGATCTCGACTAGCGGCTCGGGCGCAAACCTGTACTCCGACATGCCGATGCTGAACCACGATGGCAGCCGGATTGTCTTCCGAAGTGACGCAACGAATCTCGTGGCCCAAGATCTCAACGGACACCGGGATGCATTTTACCACGACTTCAATACGCGACGCACTGGCCTCATCAGCCAAAGCTCACTCGGTGCCCAAGCCGACTCGTTCACGACGGGCAATGTATCGATATCCGGCTGTGGTAGCTTCGTTGCGTTTCATACCGCCGCCACGAACCTGGTCCCGGATCAGAGCAGCCGTCACAGCTCGCTGTATCTCCACGACCTCGATCAGCGCAAGACCACGAGACTGAAGACGGATTCGGGCGCCGAGTTCAACCAGTTCGGAAGCTCCTCGCCATCACTCTCCCGTTTCGGGACCCACCTTGCATTGGCAACCGGGGCCCATAACCTCGTGAGCCGCCGGGATGCGAACCTCGACGTCGATATCTACGTCCTCCCCGGCCCTCAGGCCGCCGAAGCGAGCCTGGTCACCGCGGGTCGCGCCGAGTGGAACAGTTCCTTCGGGTTTTCGCTGAACGCGCCGCGTGAGGGCGGCCAGACCTATCTGCTGCTGCTCTCGTCCGGAACCTACCCCGGCATCGACCTGTTCGGCCGACGCATCCCCCTGGTGAACGACGCGTTGTTCGCCGTCTCCGCCGGCCTCGGGTTGGTCGGCACGCTCGACACCAACGGGCGCGCTTCCCTGGCCATCCCGATCCCCGTCTCGATTCCGACAACGCTCTACGCTGCCTACGCGACGCTAAGGCCGGGCTCTGCAGAAGCTCTCCGAGTCGTCTCCAACTCCGTCGCGATCACGATTCAGAGACTGTAGGGCATCCCCGGTGCCGCCCGCCCGCCTCACCCCTCGTCGACGAACAGGTGCACGACCGGCACTCGGCGGCCACCCCAGCAGCGCGTCGATACCCGCAGCGTCTGCGCGTACTGAAACCGCTTGAAGTCGTTGCGGTCGACCATGCGCGCCAGCTTCGCGACGCGCGGGACCTCCATGTCGGTCGTATCGGCGACGACGCGCACCGATGGCGACGTGATCTACGGCTTCAAGCGCGCATGGCACGGACGGCAGCAAGGCCATCATCGGATGACCGCGGCAAGAAGGAGTCTGCAATGCGAGAGCGCTTCAGC
>JACKHW010000020.1 GCA_020638795.1 Planctomycetota bacterium
GTCTCCACGCGAGTCTCCACAGTGGTCCCAGCGCGAGTGAGGACCCGTCTCTCCAGCACGCGAAGCTCGCCAATGCAGCAGTGCCTGCTCGAACGCCGACCCTTCGGGCAGGACCTCCACGTGTCCTGCGAACTCTGCCGACACCGCCCGTGCCATGTCGACGTAGCGTGCGCCCTCGGCCAGGACGAGGATGCGCCGCGCTTCATTCATGGATCGCGGTCACCGATTCGGCGAGGTCGTCGGAAGCCGCTTTGGCGGTGAAGACGCGTGCTCGTGTCCCGCGATCTCCGCGACGCGCCTCGGACGCCCGACCATCGTTCCATGCGTGATCGGTCGCCACGCTGGTGAGCCTCAGCGGCTCGACTTCTTGCCGTACTTTTGCAGAAGCCCAGGAATCGCCTCCGCGAGTCGCTGAGCCCTGGATTCCGGATTCGGGTGCGTCGACAAGAACTCCGGCCCCGAAGAGCCGAGCTCAGCCATGCGTTTCCAGAGGTCGACACTCTCCCAAGGGTCGTAGCCCGCGCGAATCATCAGCTCGACTCCGTAGAGATCCGCTTCACTCTCGTGGCTGCGTGAGAACGGCAACAGCACCCCGTACTGTGCACCCATCCCGAGGGCACTCATCAGCGTTCCTGTCGTCTCGGTGCTCCCTCCGAAGAGAGCCTGCCCCGCATCCATCGCACCTTTCAGGATCATGTTGGTGCTGATGCGCTGATTGCTGTGCCGGAGCACCGCGTGTCCGATCTCGTGGCTCATCACGACCGCAATGCCGGTCTCGTTCTTGCAGATCGGCAGGATCCCGGTGTAGATGGCCATCTTGCCGCCCGGGAGACACCACGCGTTGACGGTCTTGGGCGCTTCGAGCAGCTTGCACTCCCACTTGAAGGGCTCCGAGAAGTTCTGCGCGACATCGGCATTCGCCTGCTGCGCCAACGTCTTCGTGACGCGCTGCACGATCTCGAAGTTGGGCCCGCTCTTGATCTCCGTGTACTTGCCCGTCTCTTCGGGATAGGCCTGGAGGCCCATCTGGATCTCTTCCTCGGCTGACAGGAGCATGATGCCGCAGCTCTGCAAGCCGAGCGTCGCGACGAAGAAGAGGAGGCTCAGGGCCAAGCGGGGGTACTGGATCGATCGCGTGAGCATGACTCGAGCACTCTACGCCGAAAGTCGGCCACGCAACACCGCGCCTCCGTCGATCCGGCTCCACGCTCGAACGAAGAGCGGCCAGTTCTCGCAGTGCGGTCACGTTTTTTTGGCTGCGTCGCCCGGATTGCGTTCGATACGCTGAGCCCGTGATGGCCTGTCTCGACGAGGCGAGACCGGTGCCTCCGACGCCGGCGAAGGAGCCCGGCGAAGGGGCCCGACGAAGAAGCCACACGAAGAAGAAGCCTGGCGAAGAAGCAACGAACCGAGGGGGGAGCGCGATGAGTTCGAAGAACGGGAAGAAGTCGACCAAACGAGTCGAGGGATCGACCTCGAAGACTCTCGAGCAGCGCGTCCGTGATCAACCCGAGCTCGAGCAGTTCTTGCGCCACCTCAGCTCCGTGTCGATCGACCTCGACGATGAAGAACTCGACATCGAGTCGACGCTCCCCGACAAGTCGTTCGCGTTCGGCAACTCCAACGTGAGCTACAGCCGCAGCTTCGATCTGACCGACCACCCGGCGCTGCGAGAAGCGGTCAAGAACCTCGTGAGCGAAATCCACAACGTCGCCTTCAAGGCCGATCCCGAATACGACCCCAACCGTTGTGATCGTTGTGTCAAGTCGGACTGCTGTTCGATCGACCGCATCCACCTGACCGAGGCAGAGCGCCTCCGCATCCTCGACCACCTCGGCGAACGAGATTCGAAGGCGACGTCGGCGAAGTACTTCGAGTTCGACGACGATCTCGGCGGCTTCTACAAGCACATCATGCGCCACACGAATGGCGCGTGCTCGTTCCTCAAGCCGATCGGCCCGGGCGGGATGATGCGCTGCAGCATCTACGCGGTGCGCCCCAACGTCTGCCGTGAATACGACCCGGGCTATTGCACCGAGGCCACCAAGCTCAAACCGAAGCGGGCGCACATCCAGGTCTGACCGGGCTCGACAGGCGGATCAGGCTCGACAGGCGGATGAGGCTCGAACGGGTCCTTTCCCGTTTTCCTTCGAGTTCGTGGCCTCCGATGGTCGATGGGGTACCGAAGTACCCGTCCCATTCGTCCTGGAGTCCCCATGAAGACGTCGAATCCGCTCACGACGCCCACGCGCACGACGCGTTCTCATCCCGAGGTTGCCGGAAAGCCGCTGCGGAGCGGTGTTCTGGGGACCATTCTGACCGAGCTCGAGTTCGGCGAAGACGAACAGCAAGCGCTGCGTGATTGCGCCGAGGAACTCGCGACGGAGTTCGACGAGATGGCGTTGCACTTCGCGGACCGGGCTCGCGAAGTCGCCATTGCCGCGGAGCTCCACGGCGTGCAGGCGCTCGCACCCAAGAAGAACATGCGCGCCTCGATCCGCAATCTGCGTCGACACGCGGCTCGCCAATGGTTGCAGGCAACACTCGATGGGCAGTTCGATGCCGCATTCTCGCGGCAGCTCCGGCACACGTGGATGCCGATCCTGCTTGCAGAACCGCAGCACACGCGCGCCACGGGCGCGGCGATCGCGGCCTTCTTCGACTATGTCGAAGGCTATGTCGGTAGCCTGCTCGTCGGCGACGTGAGCGACAACCTCGTCCCCGGCTGGCGTCAGTTCCATGCGTTCCGCACCGCGATCGACGTCCAGCGTCGCGTCTTCGGCCACGCGAGCAGCACGCAGGCCTGGCGCCCCGCGGACTGAGTGCGCGTTCCGCAACGCCGCGCGAGGCGCGAAACGTTGCAATCACTCTTGACGCTACGAGGAGGAGCCCTACTCTCCTTCGCCTCGCGTACCCGTAGCTCAATAGGATAGAGCACCTGACTACGGATCAGGAGGTTGGGGGTTCGACTCCTCCCGGGTACGCCATTTCACGTACCGAACATCGTTCGTGGTGCTGCGATCCGCATCCCTTCAGCGACGGATGTCGATCTCGAGGTCGCTCTCGCGAGCGTCGACTTCGATCCACGCCGCGCGTCGCGGTTTCGCGCATGGCAGCGCCTGGATTGCATGCCGCGTGCAAGACTACGAGACCCGTAGGCAGAACGTGCCTCGTTCATCTCCAAGTTCGATCGACGACAGCGCGAAGCTCGCACTGCGGGATGCCCCTTCTCGCGACGTTGCCCAAGCGGACCAGATGCGCCGCGGGTCGAGCTCGAGGCGTGCGATGCCCTTCTCGTCACACGTCGCGTCTAGAAGGACTTGTACTATCGGGGTGTCGCCAGCGAGCAGGCCCACGCGCGAAGGCCTCGTGACGCAATCATCGAACGACCATCGTGAAGTCTTCCGTCGTGCTGAAATCCTGCGTGACCGTCGGCGTGCGACCGGGTTGCCGGCACGCGTTCGCGACGACTCGCACGATGGTCAGGCGGCTCGACGCGCGAAGGCGCAGGACTCCGGGTTTGTCCAAGTAGTGGGGCCCGGCATCGTAGTTGGCGAGCGTTTGCGCGACGCGGTCCGGTTTGCGGACCCCACACAGCGCATAGACCATGAAGGGGCCCTCGAGCGTGCTCTCGAGATGGAGTCGAGCCTCGACGAACGGTTGCAAGGTCACGGGAACCCGCAACGGGGGGAGTGCGGTTTCCGCGTCCTGTGGTTCGACTTCGGCGCGCTGACCGCGGGAGTCTTGGGAAGCGACGTGGAGATCGGTGAGCGAGTCCCCGAGAGTCGGATGCCGAACGAGCAAGCGGTAGCGTCCGGGAGCGAGCCGCGTCGTTGCGTGCCCGCGCGCGTCGAGCGGAAGACGTACGTTGAAGAACGCGAACTTCGCATCGTGTTGCCAGACTTCGACGAAGCCGCCATAAGGGATGCGCCGCGAGGTTTCGTCACGTCCGGACGTGACGTCGAACTCGATCTCTTGCAGTGCATCGAGGTCGATCACGGCGCGCTGCTCGTCCCCGTCTGCACGGGCTCGCACGTCCGGTAGCAAGATCGGCTCACCGTCCCGCACGAGCACGAGACCCGAGCGTCCGAGGTCGTCTAGCGCTTCGAATTCCATGACACCTCGTTCCACGTGGACACTCGTCGGTTCGAGTTGCAGAGCCGAGTTGTCGGATGTCGTGTAGAGCCGGTCGCCACGCCGCGCTGCGCGGAGTTCGATCGTCGTGACGGTGCGCACATCGAGTCGCACATTGAGTTCGAGGTTCTCGACGTGGCGCCAGTTTCGCACCCGATTCGGCGCATGCAGGAAGACCGTGCGCGGAGTCGTCGAGCCGAGCAAGCAACGTCCTCCCGCGTCGGTCGTGCGCTTGGTGACGAGTCGCGAGCCCATCTCGCCGGTCACGAGGACGTTCTCGATGCCGCGACCGTTCGCGCTCTCGACACGGATCGCACTTTCGTCTGGCGCTGCGAACTCGACGGTGAGCGTCGAGCGATTGTCAGTGAAGTCGCCTTCCTGGGGCAACGAGATCGGGCTGAGCCGAGTTTCGGCAAAGAGCGCTTCTGCCCGCGCATCGCCGATCGATGCGAAGTAGTAACCGAACGGCAGTGGGGGAACCTCGACTTCCGCACTGTCGCCTTCGAGCGGCTTCTCGATCACGAACACCGGAGACATGACCGCGGCCGAAATCGGAGACGTTTCCATTCTCGGTACGGCCCCGTCGGCGAGTTGGTGCTGCAGCATGTACCAATGCACCGGGTTCTCGGCGACGAAGACGGCGCGGATCGGGCTGCCGCAGACGTCACGCCATTCATCGAGACCCTCGAGGCGCACGCGACGTGTCGTCATCTCGTGGCATTCGAGTCGAAGCGGTCGTCCCGGTTCGACGTCGCCGATCAGAAAACTCGCAACACGGCGATCGTCGTCCGACTTGGTTGCCCAAGCGCTCCAGAACTTGCCCGGATCGAGTTCGATCCGTGCATCGCCACGTTCGTCGGTGACGGCCTCGCGGACGGTTTGGTGCACCATCGGCACGAGCCACGCGAGGTCCTGTGTGAGGACGTGAACCGTCGCGCCCTGGATCGCTGCGTGCGTCACGGCGTCCACGACGCGGAACCTTGTCTGCTTGGCTTGCGCAACGAGAAGCGAAGTCGCGACGGAGATGCCGAACACGATGTCGCGCGTTGGACGTAGTAGAGATGTTCTCATTGCATCTCGACGACGAGATCGCCCTCCGTTGCCGGGGTCCAGTTCGTGACGACGCGCCCCGTCGTTCCGCCGCGATCGTCATAGATATTGAGGGACACGTTGGCCGCGCGGGAAGAGACGTCGAACTCGAAGCGTCCTTGCTCGTCGATTCGGGCGGTTCGGCTCGAAAACGACGCGAGGCGAATGGAGGGCAAGGACTCGTCGGTCGGGGCGACAGTAGTGGCGTCGACGAAGCCGCCGGGGAGCGGCTGCGTTGCGCGGAGCACACGCCCGCGAATCACACGGAACGCATCGAGTTCGAGCGCCGTGTTCTGGATGCGCCCCGGAGGTGGGGATTCGGGCACCACGATGCGGCACATCCCGTCCCCACGTCGTTCGTTCCAGCCGAGGACATGGTAGGTCCCGGGTCGTACTCGGATGCGAGCGATGCCCTGCGCGTCGATCGCGGAGCGGAGACCGATCGGCGGGTCGCCTTCGGACTCGGCGAGCACTTCGACGAAGCCGCCCGTAACCGGATTGCCGCCGCGTCCGCGCACCGTGACCTCGACATCTCGATACGAAGCGACGTCGATTTGGAAGTCACCGTTCAGAGCCGAAGCGTCATCCGCGAGGACGACGCCGCGATCGTCGACGACGGCGAGCAGGCTCCACGAAGCGCGACTGCCGGCAGCGGGGAGGTGCACGGAGCCGGCCGTGTCGGGACTGACTCGAACCGCGCGACCAGCCTCCGTGTAGTAGAGCGCATCGCCTTTGGCCAAGCCCTCGATCGTCGCGCGTCGCATTGCGGGTGGCCCGACGATCAGAGAGAACGTGCCGCTCGCGATGCTACGGACTTGACGATTCGAGAACCGTGGATCGAAGACCTGGAGCTGAACGTCCGACGCGCTTCCCTGATTGATCGATGGCACGAAAGCGGTTGCCGTTCCATCGGCACCAGTTTCGAAATAGCGCACTCGCGGCGAGCGGACGACCGGATACGACTGCGCGATGCGAAGCCCGCGGACCGGTTCGCCCTGTTGCGTCGTGGCCCGGACTTCGACCTTCTGCATCCCCGAGAAGAACAGCGTCTTCTTGCGCGCATCGAAGTCGTAGCCAGGAGCGTTGCGATTGGCGGCTCGCAACAAGTGCATGATCCACCGCACGTCGAGGACGTCACCGTTCGCACGCTGTAACTCGACGAAGAAGAACCCGAGCGGCAGCGGTGGCAGAACGAACGACGACGAGGCAGTGTCGTCGAGCGCCACGACGAACTCCGGCGCGACGAACCCGGCGGGAATAGGTCCGATGACCGGAGCTCGAAACTCACTCTGCGAGTTGCGCAGATAGCCGAGCCAATTGTCGGGACGATCGCCGGTGATGCGCGCGGTGAGCCGCTTGTCGCCATCGAGCAGCTTGCGCCACGCGTCGAGGTTCTCGAGAACGATGCAATCGACGGGGAACGGTTCGAGTTCGAGTCGCAACGGGCGCCCGACGACGTGTCCGACGCTCGGCAGGCTCGCGAAGCGTTCGGTCGCCCCGTCACGTTTCGTCGCCCAGATCGTCCAAATGCGCGATGGATCGAGTTCGAGGCGCGCCGATCCGCGTTCGTCGGTCGTCGCCTCGGCGCGTTCGAGTTCGAAGTTCCCGATCAGGTGCGGGAACGGACTCGTCACCGCGTGCACGGTCGCGCCGGCGACCGGCTTCGCCTCGGCGAAGTCGACGACTCGGATGCGCGTGGATCGCTCTTGTGCGAGCGTGGTCGATGCAGTCGTCGTCGATGCAGCGCCGAGGAGGATCACCGCCACGCGGAGCAGCTGGTCGCGATTCGTTCTCACTGCGTTCATGGGCGATCGTCGGGCCGCATGCTGCGTGTCTCGGGGCGCCATCACCCTAGCAAGAAAAGCGCACTGCTGCGTGATTCGTGTCGACGACCGTGCCTGCTACCCTGGCGACGAATGGACTTTCTCCTCGACGACCTCAACGACGCGCAGCGCGAAGCCGTGACGTACGGCGAAGGCCCGCTTCTCGTCGTTGCGGGCGCCGGTTCGGGCAAGACGCGCGTGTTGACGCGAAGGATCGCGTGGCTCTTGCACCACGGTGTGCCGGAATGGGCCGTGCTGGGAGTCACGTTCACCAACAAGGCCGCGCGCGAGATGGCGGGGCGCGTGCACGATCTCGTGCCCGGATCGCGCATCCGATTGTCGACGTTCCACTCGGCCTGTGCGTCCTTCTTGCGACGCTCGGGCGAGCGGCTCGGCTTCACACCCGACTTCACGATCTACGACACTCAGGATCGAGACCAGCTGATCAAGACGTTGATGCACGACCGGGACATACCGGTCAAAGAAGTGCGCCCTTCGCTGATCGGTCACGTGATTTCGTCGCTCAAGAACGCGGGCACGTTGCCTCGGGACTACGTCCCGGACGAGATGGACCCGGTCGGGCGCTTCGTCGGTCGTCTCTACGAGCCGTACCAGGACGCGTTGCGGTCGATGAACGCGATGGACTTCGACGACCTTTTGCTGCACTTCCTCGGACTCGTCGAGTCCGAACCCGATGTGTGCGACTACTACGCGTCGCGCTACCGCCACGTGCTCGTCGACGAGTTCCAGGACACCAACAACGTGCAGTATCGGATCGTGAAGGCGCTGGCGTCGGTTCACGGCAATCTCTGCGTCGTCGGTGACCCGGATCAGTCGATCTACAGCTTTCGTGGTGCGGTCGTCGGCAACATCCTGAGTTTCCCCAAGGACTATCCCGCGACCAAGGTCGTCAAGCTCGAAACCAACTACCGGTCGCGCGGTTCGATCCTCGAGTTCGCGCAGACGGTCATCGAGCACAACCGCGAGCGGCTCGACAAGGTACTCGTACCGTCCAAGCCCGGTGGGCCGCCCATCGAGTATCACACCGCGCACGACACGCGCGAAGAAGCGCGCGAAGTCGCCTATCGCGTCACGAGTCTCGTGCAGCGTGGCGTTCCGCTCGGTGAGATCGCGATCTTCTATCGAGCGCGGTTCTTGTCGCGGGGGCTCGAAGAAGTCTTCCGATCCTTCAACTTGCCCTACGAACTCGTCGGCGACGTCGGCTTCTACGGTCGCAAGGAGATCAAGGACCTCCTCGCGTATCTGCAGATCATCGTGAACCCGCGCGACACCGTCGCGCTGCAACGGATCATCAACGTGCCGACCCGCGGGATCGGAAAGGTCACGCAGGATCGCGTGTTCGCTGCGGCCGCGAGTGCCGGCATGTCGCCAGGAGAGTTGTTGCTCGAAGGGATGACATCGGAGCGCGCCCGTACCTCTGGCATCTCTGGCAAGGCAGCACAGGGTCTCGCGGTCCTCGGCGGCATCCTCGTCGAGGCGGGACTCCGCGCCGAGAACTCCGTCGAAGTCACCCTCGAATACGTCCTCGAGCGCACCGGCTACATCGAGGCCGTCTGCCGCACCGGGGACTACCAAGACATCGATCGTGAAGAAAACGTCCAAGAACTCCTCGCGAGTGCGCGGCGCTTCGACACGGACCTGTCGAAGATCGCCGGTGAGCGCCAGCACGCGGTGGCCGCGTATCTGCAGGACATCACGCTCTTCCAAGAAGCCGCCGAGCGCGTGACCGACGAGCCGCGCGTCCAGATGATGACCGTGCACGCTGCCAAGGGCCTCGAGTTCGATCACGTCTTCGTCGTCGGGTGCGAGGAGACGATTTTCCCGCATCGCAACAGTTCGCTGCCGGACGAGATCGAGGAAGAGCGTCGGCTCTTCTACGTCGCGGCAACCCGTGCGCGGGAGGGGCTGACGGTGACCCGCGCGCGCTCGCGAGACGCGTTCGGTAGCGGGCTCCAGCACAATCCGCCATCGCGTTTCCTGCGCGAAGGCGGTCTGGTTGCGGCCCGGCAAAGTTCGGACTACGACGGTGATCGCCACTCGCAGTACGATGATGGCGAGCCGGTCTACGTGCAGGATCTCGGCGCCTACGATCCCGAGGAGGAAGGTCCTGCGGAGGACTATCGCCCGGGTGAGCGCGTCGTGCACCCGACGTACGGCGATGGCCGGGTCCTCAAAGCCTATGGCAGCGGAGTCAATACGAAGGTCGAGGTGCACTTCGCCTCGGGTGTTCGGACTCTGCTCGTCGAGTATGCGCGGCTCGAGCGATACGGGTCTGGCATGACGGACGAACGCGAAGCGGAATGATCGAGTGAGCGAGGGAGAGCGGTTGAACAGCGAAGGTGGCGACGCCCGGAGTCAGTTGGATGCCGAGTTCGCGGATTGGTGCGAACGTGCGAAAGGGCTCGATCCCGAGCAGCGGGTCGATCTCGTTGCCGAGATCCGTTCGCGCCTCATCGATCTCGAGCGGACGGCATACGTCGAAGGCGACGAGCCACCGCTGCCGCAGCGCTTCGGCATCATCGGCGACAGCGATGTCATGCACCGCGTGTTCGAGCGACTTGAGAAGATGGCGGCGAGTGACTACGCGGTGCTCGTGACGGGCGAGAGCGGCACGGGAAAGGAGCTCGTCGCTCGCGCGCTCCACATGCACGGGCCGCGCAAGCACAAGCCGTTCCTGAGCGAGAACTGCGCGGCGATTCCGGAAACGCTGCTGGAGTCGATTCTGTTCGGACACGCCAAAGGCGCGTTCACGGGCGCTCACAAGGACAACGCGGGACACTTCGTCCGGGCTCACGAGGGAACGCTCTTCCTCGACGAACTCGGAGACATGCCGCTGTCGATGCAGAGCAAGCTCCTTCGCGTGCTCCAGGACGGCGAGGTGCGTCCCGTCGGCAGCGAAAAGACGCGTCACGTCGACGTGCGGCTCGTCGCGGCGACCAACAAGGACCTACAGCTCGAGGTGCGGGAGAAGCGCTTCCGCGAGGACCTCTTGTTTCGCCTCAACGTGCTCGAAATCACGTTGCCGCCGCTGCGCGCGCGCGGAGGGGACATCCTGCACATCGCCGAGTTCTTCCTGCGAAGAGCGCGGAAAGAGCTAGGACGCGAACTCCGCCTCGGCAAGTCGGCGAACGAGTGGCTGATGGCGCAGAGCTGGCCCGGAAACGTGCGCCAACTCGAGAACGAGATCCGCCGCGCTGCTGCCCTTGCGACCGGCACGGTCCTCGAAAGCTCGAGCTTTTCGGGAACTTGAGCCTGCCTGCACCATCGTGGCGGATCGTGACCTGCGCCAACGAGGCCTGATAACATCGAGGGGAACCAGCGGAGATTGCATGCCCGAAGAACCCAACAGCACCGAGCGCGTCCCGTCGACCCGCTGTGTCGTCGCGATCGCGGCCGCGCTCGTTTCGATCCTTCTCGTCGCCTGTGGGCCCGCTTCGCGCCCGGTGGCGCTGAGCAACGCGGAGAATGCCGCGCTGAACGGTGACTTCGAGCGTGCCGAGTCCCTGCTCGAGAGCGTGCGGTTCACGCCGGGCATCGAAGATCAGTTGGCCGATGCGAATGCGCGGATCAACGGGTATCGGGAGGTCTATGCAGGCGTCGATCGCGAACTCGAGGCGATCTTGCGCGACCACGGGCAGAACCAAGCGATCCCGCTCATGCGCGAACGTGCGAATGCGTCCGAGGCCGCCGGAAGGACCCTCGAGGCAACGATCTGGCGTCGTCGCATGGGGCATCTGGATGCGTTCGTCGCGAAGCTGAATCCGAAGGATCCGGAATGGAAGGCCCCCGAGGTCGCCCAGGATTCGCAAGGGATCGCTCTCGTAGCCGAGCGCGTCTTTGACGCACGCGAGGTCGACGAACTCGTGAAGCAAGGTCGCTACCGCGATGCGATCGACCTTCTTCGGCGCCTGATGGTGAGTGCAGGCGAGAACGCGAATCAGCTGCGCGACCGCCTGTGGGCCATCGAGGAGCAGGGCAAGGCCGCGATCGAGACGATCACGCAGAAAGCCGAGGAGATCGAGAAGGCGCAGGGAGGCGATGCCGCGCTCGCCTATCTCGTGCGTGAGGGTGAGCGGTTTCCGCAGTTCGGCCCCCTCGGCGGTGTCGAGCAGGCGCGCCGTCGACTGCTCAAGGCGCTCGGCCGTTCGGAGGAGATTACGTGGGGGCCCGGCATGGCGCCGGGCATTCGCGAGGCGTTCGAAGAGCGAGAGCGTGACCGCGAGCGGAAGACGCCCAAAGACTCGACTGCAGACGCGGCAAAGCCGGCGCCGGTTGACCGGGAATCGCCGAGTTCGAGCGATGACGGCGACGACGCCGGGCTCGCGGGTGGCGAATCGGGTTCGCGCTGGCGCGCGCGACGATCCCTCGATCGCTCCGCTCAGGCCGCGTTCGCGGCTCGCGACTACGCGAAAGCCGCCGACGATTGGCGCGAAGCCGTCAAGTTCAGCGAAGGGCTCGAAGTCGAGCGCGTCTTCGCGGCGCGCGTGACCGAAGCGGAGATCCTCAACGCGAGCGTCGAGTCGCTCGCGAGTGCGATCGCGAGTGCTCCCAAGCGCTTCCAACGCGTCGATCTCGGCAACGGAACGATCGCCAAGGTCCGTGGCCTCGAAGACGGACGCCTCGTCGCGGAGATCCGCGGACTCGAGGAGCGCGTCGCGCTCAAGGCGGTGCCCGATCGGGCGTTTGCCGAACTCCTCGTGATGGGGGCGTCCTCGTCGGTTTCGAGGCTGGGCGCCGCGACGTTGTTCGCGCGTTCGTTCGATGTCGATCGAGCCGAGGCGCTTCTCGCGAAGGTGCTCGCTGACGAACCTGGAGCCAAGCCTCGTGTCGACCAGTTGTTGTCAGCGCTCCGCAAGGAGGATCCCGGTGAGGGCGGCTACCTGCTCGAGGGGAAGCGCTTCGTGTCGAGTCGAGAACTCGCGCGCCGTGCACTCAGCAAGGAATACGAGCCGAAGCTACGCAAGATGTGGTCGTCGGAGGGCGCCGCTCGCGAAGCGCTCTTCGTCGAACTCCTGGCTGACGAACGTGCGCGCGATGTGATCACCGATGCATTCGCTCAGAAGCGGCGCGCACTGCACGAGAAGTTCGAGAAGGGCAAAGTAGGCAAGGACCTGGCCGTGCTGTTGCACGATCGTGATGCGCTCGACGAGCGTCGCAAATCAGCGCTCGAGTTGATCTACGACGCGGACAAGTACTTCTATCCTTACAAGGATCGTGAAGGGGAGTATCGCGTCGTCCAGATGGAGGTCAGTCGGCGTTGCGCGCTCGTTCGCGACGCGTGGAATCTCGATACGCATCGAATCGCGTTCGGCAGCGGATTCGCGAAAGAGCTCGAGCTCTATCGCTTCGTCTCCAAATCCCTCGTCCCGCTCGCGGGCCTCGTGATCGGCAGTGACGACAAGTGGTTCTGGTCGTTCGCATCGGGCACGGTCACCACGATTCGCAACGTGGCGCGGAACCAGGCGGATCGCGAGTTCTTGGACAAGGCGGATGCCGTGCTCGCAGAGAACACGAAATCGTACGAGGAGATGCGGGCGAGCGGCACGGCGTCGACGGACGAAGTCGACTTGATGGTCCTCACCAATGCGTATCGACTCCAAATGGGGCGTATGCCGCTTCGCGTCGATGCGCGGCTCGTGATCGCCGCGCGTGGCCACTGTGAGGAGATGTCGAGGCTCGGCTATTTCGGTCACGAGTCCCCGGTGCCAGAGCGACGGACGCCGAGTGACCGCATGCGTCTCGCCGGTTACAAGCGCGGTGCAGGCGAGAATCTCGCGATCAACAACGGTCCGGCCGGCGCCATCGAAGCCTGGCAGCACAGTTCCGGGCATCACCGCAACATGCTCGCGACGCAGCACCGAGATCTGGGCGGCGGCATCCACGGGCGGCACTTCAACCAGAACTTCGGCGCGGGTGGTGGCTAGCCCTAGCGCCCCTCGCCGCTCGAAACGAGGTCCGCGCGCAAGCGGCTCAGTTCGCGTGCGAGGTCTTGATCCATCCGGGACTCGGGTCAGCCGGCCCGCTCGCGCTTCTTCCGTCTCGCTTCGAGGCGTTCGGGAGTTGTCTGCCACCGTTCGTGGAACCACATCCAATCCGATGGCTGTTCGCGAATCGCCGCTTCGACAGCCGCGCTCCACGCCTGCGTGAGTCGCAGGACTTCCGCGTCGCGATCCGCCGCGAAGTCGGGCCAGATCGGTTCGCAAACGATCAAGCGCAGACCGTTCTCGTGGCGCCGCAGGAATGCCGGCAAGATCGGGACGCGACCATGGAGCGCGAGCGCCGCCGGGCCCGTCGGTGTGTAGGCGGGTTTGCCGAAGAACGTCACGAACTCTCCGGCCAGGCGTGCGACGTCTTGATCGGGAACCGTGCCGATGATCTTGTGCTGTCGCAACCCGCGCACGAGGCGCATCGGCGACTCGTTCTGATAGAAGGTGCTCATGCCGAGCCTCGTGCGTAGATCCTCGACGAACTCGTTGAGTCCCGGATTGCCGAGTCGCTTCGCGATCACGCTGTCGGCTCGCCCGGGGAAGTGCTTGGCGAGCTGCGCACCGAGGAGTTCCCAATTGCCAATGTGGCCCGTCAGGCCGATGAAGCCACCATCCGCGAACAGACTCTTGGCGCGATCCGCCGCGTCGTTCTCGTCGATGTAGCCCGGCGGAAGCTTGCCGCGACTCGCGGCGAGCACTTCGGCGACGACGAGACCGAGGTTGTGGGCGATGGTCTTGGAAATGCGTGTCTTGTCGCCGCTGCTCAGCTCGTCACCGAAGGCGAGCGTGAGATGACCGTGAACCTTGCCGCGGATCGCGCGGTGTGCGGCGATTCTCGTCAAGAACGGCAGGACACGTCGCGTGAAGGCAAACGGCAGGAGGCTCGTCGCTCGGCAGACCGAGGTCAACGCGACCGCGACGACACGTCGGCGGAAGCGCTTCCAGCGACTGCGGGAGCGCTTGTAGTGCTTGCCGTCATTGCGTGCTTCGTCCGCCATCGCTGTTGACGGTACCGCGCAGCGCGGACGATGCGAGTCCTCTCGCGCTTCGAAGTATGGCGCCCGCCATCGAGTGCGACCAACTCCCGTTGCCATGCTTCCAAGGCGCGAGCGGCGATCGTG
>JACKHW010000021.1 GCA_020638795.1 Planctomycetota bacterium
CCGAACCAATCACTGCCGACGCCGTCGTTCGCGACGAGCTGCGCTTCTTCGGACCACGTCTTGCTCGTGGACGAATAGCGGAAGACCCACGCCGCTCCCGTGAAGTTCTGCCCACCGAGGCGCGTCGCCGACGCACCGACGATCACGCGATCGCCGTCGATGTCGACCGACGTACCACAACCGGCGCCGCGCCCGAACTTGGCCTCTTCGACCCACGCCGTGCCGTTGTGGCGGAAGATATAGACCGTGCCCGTGAGGTTGGTCTTGCTGAGCGTTGCGGGCGCGCCGACGACCGCGACGTTGCCCTGGATCGCGACGCTGCGTCCGAAGGAATCGAGCAGCGCGCCGCCGGAACCCGTCAGCTTCTGCTCTTCTTGCCACGAACCCTGCACACGGCGATAGACGAGGACCGAACCGGTGTAGTTGTTGCCGTGGATCGCGTCCCCAGGAGCACCGACCAGCGCGACGTCCCCATCGACCGCGACCGCAGCGCCGTAGAGGCCGGGACCGGTCGCATCTTGGGTTGTGAGGACGGCGGACTGGGTTGCCAGAGGAGTCGTCGCGGAGAGCAAGACTGCCGCAGTCCATGCCATGCGGCTCTGGGATCGAATCATGCGATTCTCCGACGAATCGATTGGGGCGATGCAGCGTGCGAGTGAGAAAGCGAGGGAGGGAAGAATACCAGGATCGCGCTCGCGCGTGAGACCCGCCGCACGCTCTCGATTCCATGTAAGGGGACCGACAGCCGACGGCGCGCTTCCGCGGCAGCTGACGCACGATCGCACACGGATACGCTTTCGATCGTCGCAAGACTCTGACCATGCTGTCCCGCGCACCACTCTCTCTCGGTGTGGCTCTGCTCACGCTTCGCAGCTCGAACTCAAGACCAGCCACGCCGTCGCCGCGACGCTCGCGCCTTCGCCGGCGAGCCTGGGTGTCAGCCTCGTCGCATCGCTCGACCCGACGGCCGCCAATGGCCGCATCTTCCTCGACTTCACGCCGGTGATGCAGCTCTCCGCGAAGTGAACGCGTTAGCACCGTTCGACAGGCATTTTGGGGCTGACTTCCTGGGCTCTCGCCTGCTCTCCGTCCGACGCAGATCGGCTTGACGGCTAGTTGAGAAACTCTTCTTCCACGACGTCCAGACGCTCCCTCAGTCGAGCTGGCAAATCCATGCTTTCATGAAAGACAGCCAGCACAACGAGAGGAGCGCACGAACGCTGCAAGGAAAACACATGGTGGTGTTGGCAACGCGAGACTTGCAGTTCTGGCCACGTATCGAACACGCGCAACGGCTTCAGTGCGCCTGACACCAGCGCTCTGAAATGAGCTTCGAGGGCAGCTCCGTAGCGCAGCATTTGGTCGGGTCCCCATCGATCCAAAGTGTATGCAGCGATTTCGTCGAGATCATTCTCGGCACTTGCAGAGAGAAGATACTCACGCACGCGGCTTTCGACCCGACGCGCGGCGCTCGAAGATGTCGCTCACGCTTCGCGTGCTCAGCATGCCGGCCTCGACCTCGGCTGCTCGCTTTCGAAGAAGCTCCTCGAGTTCTGCGAGGGCCTTACCTTCGTAGGAGTCGATCGTGCAGAAGAGTACGAAGTCTTTGATGCTCATGCCCTGCAAGGCCGCTAGCGCTTTCAAGCGCTGGCTTTGCTGCTCCGTGACTTCGATCGAGATTCGCTTCATCCCGCTGCCCTCCGAGTTGCTTTGTCATCCATCGTGGCACTCTTACACAGATTGTCAATATTGACAATCGTCACAGCAATCCTCGATGCTCGCTAGAAGCCTCGTCCAGGGACGACCCTCGTGCAGGGACGACCCACGTGCAGGGATGGGCGAGCAGCACGCCGAGTTGAGTCCGTTCTCGCGCGGCGCAACGGCCCGTTTTTGAGTGCCGAACCTCGAACCCGATGCGATCGCACGGTCAGGCCCGTTCGATCGTCGCACGCGGCTTTCGGTCCCACTCGTTGAAGGTGGCCGACGGCGCGCTTCCGCGGCAGCTTGACGCACGATCGCACACGGATACGCTTTCGATCGTCGCAAGACTCTGACCATGCTGTCCCGCACACCACTCACTCTCGGTGTGGCTCTGCTCACGCTGTGCATCCCTGGCGCAACGATCCAACGCGCGCCCGGTGTGGCCGTGGAGTTCGCGGCGCCTCGCGTGACCAGCGGTGAGGACTTCGACGTCGAGCCGGATCCGCCGACGACCGACCAGGATCTCGAGATCTCGTACAGCGGACTCGAAACCGAGATCGACTACCAGGTCGAGGGGGAAGGGCCGGTGCGCGTCGATGTGTCGGAAGACGGGGCTTTCAAGATCCCCAAGGAAAAGCTGACCGGGAAGAAGTTCATTCGCATCGTCGCGCGCGGCGGCGGGGAAGCCGGTTACCTCGTCATCTACTTCAAGAAGTGAATCCAGCGGAGAACCCATGATGCCCCTTCGAGTTCGATCCGTTCTGCCGCTCGCCGCATTTGGATTTGCCGCGGCCGCGCCCTCGCAATCAACGAGCGTGGTCGTGCCGCAAGTGGCTGCAAGCGTCGACGGCAATCGCTGGATTGCGACGCACTTCCGTGAAGCCTACGGCCGTCGCGTGCAACTCGTGATCGCACCGTCGCATCTCAGTCAACTGACCGGTAAGCGCATTCATGAACTCGCGTTCCGCAAGGACGTGAAGTATCTCAGGCCATACCGGAAAGTGCGCGGCGGCGAACAAACCCGCGTGCGCATCGTCGCGAGTTGGAGCGACGCCGACCCCGCCAAACCATCCCTCACCTATTCGAACAATCACGGCCCCTCGCCCGTCGTCGTCTTCGACGGCCTCGTCACGTTGCCGAAAGTCAGCGACACCGACACCCGGCCGGTCGCGACCTTCGATCCGCGCGAAGCGCCCACGATTCCGTTCCAGACGCTGCTCCCCCACGTCGCGGGCAAATCACTCGTGCTCGACTTCACGACGTACGGCGGCAACGCGGGCTACAAGTGGGACTGGCCGGTCGACGCGCAGACCAACTACTTGCCGGGCACGACCACGAAGATCGGCGCGACGTGTTGGCCGTCCAAGTGGAGCGACAACGTCAACATCGTAAAAGGCTCGTTGCGCCCCGGCATGCACATCAAGACCGATTGTGCCGCGCCACCGAATCCCGCGGGTGCATTCCTGATCTTCGGCCTCAGCGACAAGTTCGCGTTCGGGAGCATTCCGTTGCCGCTGCGTCTCGCGCAGCCGAACTGCGATCTCTACGTCTCGCCCGATGTGATCTCGGCGACGCTCTTCTACCAGGGGCCCGATGGCGTGCACGGCGGCTGGACGGGTGCCGTGGTCCCGACGCCGTATCAGAGCTCGCTGCACGGCGCGACGCTCTACTTCCAATACCTCTTCTTGCACACGGCGGGCTCGCAACTCGAACTCAAGACCAGCCACGCCGTCGCCGCGACGCTCGCGCCTTCGCCCGCGAGTCTGGGTGTCAGCCTCGTCGCGTCGCTCGACCCGACGGCCGCCAATGGCCGCATCTTCCTCGACTTCACGCCGGTCATGCAGCTCTCCGCGAAGTAGACGCGCGCGCAAGGCGGCTCTCGAGTCGTGCCGCTATCCTGCCGGCATGAAGTGGATCCTCCCCGTGCTCTTCGTCGCCGGGAGCCTCGTGGCCCAGGCTCCTCGCGTGCACTCTCTCGAGCCCGCCAATGGCGACGTCGAAGTCGACGCCAAGAGGGTCACGGAGATGGT
>JACKHW010000022.1 GCA_020638795.1 Planctomycetota bacterium
CCATCTGGGATCCGCGGCCCTGCCACGCCACCGTTGGGGGATGGCCAGGAATCGAAAGAGGGACGGTGTTCGCCGTCATGATCCCGAGCTGATTCGGAAGCTCCTCGCGGAGCACCACGACACTGGGCAGAGCTACGCGTCGCTCGCGTCTCGCGCTGGCATCCCGGTGGGCACGCTCGCCTGGTGGGCGCACCGCGAGCGGCAAGCGCGCGCATCGGCCACATCGCCGTTCGTGGAGATTCGTGTGACGGAGGAAGCTCGGACCGAGCGGGGGGCATCGAGCGCGTTCGCAGTCGACGTCGAGCCGGGCACGCACACTCGCCGGATCACTGTTCCGGCCGGTTTCGATCCACGTGAGCTGAAGCGCCTCGTCGCTGCGCTGGAGTCGTCGTGCTGAGCGTTCCCGAGTCGGCTCGCATCTTCGTGGCGCGCGATGCCGTCGACTTTCGCCGGCAGTTCGACGGCCTGGCCGGAATTGCACGAGACGAGTTCGACATGGATCCGTGTTCGGGGCACGTGTTCGTGTTCTTCAACAAGCGGCGCGATCGCATCAAGATCCTCGTGTTCGAGCACTCGGGATTCTGGCTCCACTACAAGCGATTGGAGCGCGGTACGTTCGACGTGCTCGTCGACGTCGATCACGTCGACGGCTGCGTCGAAGTCGAAGCGCGTCGGCTGCGGATGCTCCTCGACGGACTCGATCTACGCTGCGCGAAATTCCGTCGCCACTTCGCCGATCCGCTCCGTATCGAGCGGCGGCGGCATGGCGGTGGACGACAAGAAGCGAGCTGACTACTCAGGGCTGGACCTCGTCCAGGCACTCGAGCTGCTCGCGGAGAAGGACGAGCAGCTCAGCGCTCTGATCCATCGCGTCAAGCAGCTCGAGAAGATGGCGTTCGGGCCGCGCTCGGCGAAGCGGAGCGCGCCGATCGACCCCGCAGAGCTGTTGCCGTTCCCAAACCTGAAGGCACTTCTCGAGGGAGTCGCCGAGCGCGCCGCAGCGCGCGCCGCACAACAAGAGAAGGAAGACCAGCAAGAGAAGAAGAAGCGCGCCAGACCCAGGGGACGCCGCGACCTCGGCACGGACGTGCCGGCTCACCTCCCGCGCCATCGTCGCGTGCGAAAGCTGGAGGCAGCGGAGTGCGCCTGCGGTTGTGGCGGGCACCTGAATGAGGTTCGCGAGGAGGTCTCACGCCGGCTCGACAAGATCACGGTGCTCTACGTCGACGAGCGCGTCACCACCTACTACGCCTGCGACGGTTGTCAGCGGATGGTCGCGGTCGCGCCAGAGCAGGACAACGTCATCGAAGGCGGTAGCCTCGGGCGGAATCTGATCGCCGACCTCATCTACCAGCGATTCGGCAACCACACGCCGTACCACCGGCTCGAGCGCGAGTTCGCGCAGGCTGGCCTCGAGCTCTCCCGCACCGTCATCGGACGCAACGTGCTCCGCTGTGGCGAGCTGCTCGTGCCGATCTACTCGCAGATCCGCCTCGAGGTGCTCGGCAGCTTCCTGATGCAGATCGACGACACGCCCGTCGTCGTGCGCAACGGCCACGAGAAAGGGCGCAAGCGGGGGCGCATCTGGGTGTACCGCGACCCGGTGACCGGCAACGTGTTCTTCGACTTCCGGATGGACCGCTCGAGCGAGGGACCGCGCGACGTCATCGGCGACTACCGCGGCTTCATCCAGGGCGATGCCTACTCTGGCCACGACTTCCTGTTCGTGGACAACGATGACCGCATCGAGCTCGGCTGCTGGTCGCACGTCGTGCGGAAGTTCCGCGACGCGCGCACCAACGACAAGAAGCTCGCAGCCGAGTTCGACGTGCTGTTCGCGGTGCTGAATCGCATCGAGCACGAAGTTCGTGCGATGCCGCCACCGGAACGATTCATGCATCGAGTGCGCCACGCGCGCCCCGTGCTGGACGAGATCAAGGACTGGCTCGATGCTCGCAAGACGACGGTGCTCCCGAAGAGTCCGATCGGTCGGGCGATCGCGTACGCGCTCAACCACTGGACCGCGCTGACCAACTACCTGCTCGACGGTCGGATCCAGGACATCACCAATAACGGTGCCGAGCGCGCGCTGCGGCGCGTCGCCCTCGGCCGAAAGAACTGGATGCACATCGGGATCGAAGACGCGGGTCGTCCCGCGGTCGTCCTGATGTCGATCCTCCAGACCTGCGTCGAGCAGGAAGTGAACGCGGTCGAATACCTGCGCGACGTCCTGGCTCGCATCGGCAAGCCGGGGTCGTCGAACGATGTCGCCGAACTGACGCCTGCGCGGTGGAAGCAGAGCCGCGACGCGCAGCAGCGCGTGGCAGACAGCCGCGCCGCCATCGGCCGGGTCGTGCAGTCGCTGGTCTACGCCAGCTGACCGGATCCTGAGTGCGCTCGCGCTGACCGTGGGGAGTTCCTGCGCCGACAGCGAACCACCGCCTCACCGCGCGCCGCCCCGCCCCCCGACCGCTCGCTTCCTACCCGCTCTCGCGACCGGACTCGACTGGATGGGTTCAACGAGGCAGTTACCCTTCTCGCAGGCCGAGACACTCTTGCATTGGCATGCCCCGTCGTAGGACGTGTCGGTGGGCGTCATGTCAGGTGACCCGGCATCTACGATCGGGCCGCCACCGACCATGGTGCAATTGGCGTGCTCGTCTACGCAGGGGTTTGTGAGCTGCGG
>JACKHW010000023.1 GCA_020638795.1 Planctomycetota bacterium
AAGCACGCGATGCTGCAGTACGGCGGCCACGCACAGGCGGCGGGACTCGAGATCCGCGCCGCCGACGTCGAAGCCCTGCGCGACGCCGTCAACGCCCGCGCGCGCGAGACCTACCCGGACGGCCTTCCCGCCCAGCCGCTCGCGATCGACGCCGACGTCCCCTTCGAGACGATGACGCCCGAGCTGATGCGCCAGATCGAGAAGCTCGAACCCTACGGCGAACGCAACGCGAAGCCCGTGCTCCTCTCGCGCGACATCCGCCTCTGCGAACCGCCGCGTGTCGTCGGCAACGACCGCTCCCACCTGATCCTGCGCTTCCGCCGCGGCGGGCACGAGCTGCGCGCGATCGCCTTCGGCCTCGCCTCCCGCGAGCGCGAGCTGGTCATGGGCCATCCCGTGCACCTCGTCTACACGCCGGGCTGGAACACCTTCCGCGGCGAGACGAGCTTGCAGCTGGTGGTGACGGACTTCCGGTGCGGGATGCCGGCGCCGGTTTGACGTCGCTGGCCTTGCTCGGATGTCGGACTTGGTCTCTCATGGCGGATTCTCTAGCAAGTCCAGCGGCAGCGTTCTCTTCGGACCGATTCATCACCAGTGCCCAAGCTCTCTCACTACTGCACCGCGTTCATTGACCTCCTCGGTCTCAGCAACAAGCTGGACGAACTCGGCCGCATCATTCCAGGAGGTATGGAGAAGAAAGAGGCCACGCCATTTGTTCGGGCATCAATCGGTGCCATCCTGAACATGCGTCAACGCCTTGAGCAGTGGCTCGCAGACTTTGACGATCCGGAAAGGCAGGCCAGGATGCTCGACTCGCTTCCCCCGGCCATGCAGGAAGATTATCGTGCAGCACAAGCTGGCAAGGCTACAGTCCAGTGGTTCACCGACTGCGCCTACATCAACAGCTCAGTGGATCTCTCCAGCCCTCTTGCTGCGATCAGGGGGCTGCTTTCCCAGTTTGCTGGAATCGCGAGCGCCCAACTGCTCCTCTTGCTCGAGGGCCAGCGACTCAGAGGTGGCATCGAGACCGGATTCGCCATGGATCTGGGATCTGGGGAAATCATCGGCAGCGGCAGTACGAGCGCATACAGACTCGAGTCTACAGTTGCCTTGTATCCCCGCGTGGTCGTCGGAAGCCGACTCTGGACGCTACTCGAGGAGATGCAGACCCCTGGCTCCTTCGAGGAATTCACGAACGATAAGCGCTTGGCAGCAGTGGCCAGAGAACAATCGAAGTATCTCCGTGGATTCATTCGCCTGGACTTCGATGACTTGCCAGTGATCGATCCCGTCTCTCCACAGATTCTTCGATCTATGGCTAGAGAGCCCTTCGAACTCGACTTCGGCACGCCGCTAGAGAATCTGCAACCCGAACTTGACGAGAGTTACTCCAAGGGCGACCTGAAGCTGTACCAGAAGCTGAAGTACGCCGAGAAGGTACTGGATCGGGGAGATGCCACCTGGATGGAGCTGTCAGCTAGTCTCGCACAGCCCGACACGGAGGGCGCCGCAGACGCGAGCGGATAGGAGAGGCGTACCGGACCAGCCTACTTCCGCACACAGGGACGAGCGCGAAGTCGATCACGGGATGCGGTCAGATGAGCCTCGATAACGTGCCGCAGAAGATCGGCCGCGTGGGAGCGACAAGTCCTGAGTGCCATTGTGGTGTCACACCGACTGCCAGCCTTAAGGGCACTCTTCCAGGTCTTCAACCAAGCCCGCGATCCTCGAGCATCACGCGAGTGGCGAGTGCCAAATGGTCATTCATCACGGATTCTATCTGGTCAGATTGTTCCTCGTTAAGCATGACTCCGTGGAAGCGCGCGATGCCTCCGAGCACCCGGAAGTAGAGTGTCCACGCAAGATAGGCAACCTGTTCTGGGGTCTTAAACGGTCTGACACCAACAAGCGCCTTGGGGGTGGCATGCACGGCACTACTCAACTCGTTCTGGTAGTAGTCGTACTCTCGTCGGAGGCCGACAACTTCTGCGAGTCTTGCCAAGTCGCCCGAGTACCATTTTCTTCGGAAGTCGTCCTTGCCTTCGCGCTTCCCCGCCCTCGTCCGATACTGATCGCGCAACTCTGCAATCTTCTTCTCACGCACCTGGACTCCTGCCAGGTACTCAGGCGTTGACACAATCTGGTCGTGGATCTCCCGATGAAACCTGCACATGCGTTCACGGTCCAAGTGCTGTTCGATCCACTCGTACTCCATGAACTCCATCGCTCGCGACTCCGCCTTCTCTGGATCGTTGAGGATGTAGAGAGCTTGGATGTGGGCGTCGTACATGCTGCGGAGAATCGGAAGTGATGCCGTAATACCGACGACTCCGAGCTGATCGAGCAGCATGCGAACGGCCTGAAGCAGTTCGTTCATCCTGTTTACGAATGGCTGAATTGCCTGAGTCACCCTCGAGTGCTCAAGTACTTGCTCCTCAATGGCTCTTCCGATCTCCGTCGCAAGCTTCTCCTGCATGTAGCGGAAGAACGATTCATCTACATGGTTCGACATGCCGGGCATAGTAGCCGACTGTCGCTAGATCGGCGCAAACGCTAACAGAGCCAGTCTGAAGTCCTAGGTGCCCGTGTTGATCGGGTCCGGCCCACAGCCGTCGGACCTCTAAGTGAGAGCGGTACCGAGCCGTACAACTCGTTGCGCGCGAACCACCGGGGCTCGAACGGCACGATACGGACGGTTCACCATTGCCGCGGCCCTTCCGCACCACCCGCGTTCCGGATCAGCTCCTGCATGTACTTCGATCGCGCGTAGTCCAGCGCGCGATACCCGTCCAGATCCATGATGTTGGGGTCCGCGCCGCGCTCGAGGAGCAGCTTCACGATGGAAACCTCCTCGCACTGCACCGCCCTCTGCAACGCGGTCTTGTCGCTGCTGTCGCGGTTGTCGACCGCCGCGCCCCGGTCGAGCAAGTACTCGACGAGATCCGATTCTCCCTGCTCGACGGCCAAGACGAGCGGGCAGTATCCGCACTCATCGATGACGTCGATGTCCGCGCCGGCATCGAGCAGCAGTGGAATCGTGTCGGCGGTCGCGTCCGTGATGATCGGCCCTTCTTCGGTGACGAGTTCGGCACCCGCTTCAAGCAGCAGGCGAGTCACACGAACAGACCCAAGACTGGCGGCCATGTACAGGGGCGTCCATCCATTGTGGCCCACGTGGTCCGGGTCGGCTCCGCGCGCCAGCAACCACTCGACGACGCGAACGGCGTCACCTTCCGCGGCGTAGGACAAGAGACTGTCTCCGCGGGACGCCCGAGCACCGGACCGAGCCGCATCGACTGCCCCCTGTGCGTCCAGAAGGCTCGCAATCTCGTTGCGCCTCGCATCGCACTCCGCGAGGAACGACTCGATTCGTGCAACCGCGGCTTCCTGCGACTCGGAGACTCCGGTGCCGTGCAGATCGTGTAGCGCGGAAACATCCGCTCCCCTGGCGACCAGTTCCTCGACGACTTCCAACTCGTCCATGGAAGCCGCCATGCGCAGTGCGTCCTGCAGGTCGCCGAGCACGCCGCACTCGAGCGCCTGCATACCGTCACCCAACGCGAGGCCCGCAACCAGTTCCCCCATCTCCTTCGCCAATTGGCGTCTCAGCGGTTCGCCTCCGTGACGCACGAACGCGCGGACCGCGTCTCGATTGCCACAGCCGGCAGCCTGGCGCACGAACACGGCCATCCGCTTGGGCGCGACGGATCCCGGCGCGAGCGAGTCGACGATGGCGCTCAGGCACCACAGGACGTTGGCGTGACGGTGGTACGCGATGGAGTCCAGGACGTGGCCGCGCGGGTCGGTTCGGTCGTCGAGACCTGTTCCCGCAGCGAGCAGAGTTCGCACTTTGACCTTGGCGCCTCGCTTCGCGGCCTTCTGCAGCGCGCCACCCGCATCGGCCGCCCGGGGAAACACGCCCTCCGCAACAGCACGCTCCACGAGCCCTTCGAACGCCACGTCGTCGCAGTCCCGCGACTCCGCCCCGTGCGTCAGAGCGGTCCACTTGCCGCCCAAGGAGTCCGAGTCCCAATCGGCCATCGAGGCCCCGGACGCGAGTTCCGCGTCCACGGTCAACAGGTCGCCGCGCCGAGCGGCCCAGTGGATCTCACTCATATCGCGTGATGAGGAAGGGCGTGGTCTCTCGGAGAGCGTCGACGCTACGCCGCATGCGCATCACTCCCCCGGCACCCACCCATACTCCTCCGGGTCGTACCGCACATCCTTCTGCGGGTACTTCGCCAGCAGCGCCTCCGAGCGCATGATCAAGGTGTCCCGCCCCGCCGCCAGGTCCTCCGGGTCGTACTGCACGATCTCGTTCGGCGGCACGCCGATGCCTTCGATGCCGCGGCCGCCGTTGAACGACGAGCGGTTCGACCCCACGGCGACGTACAGCCCGTACTTGC
>JACKHW010000024.1 GCA_020638795.1 Planctomycetota bacterium
TGTGAGTTCCGGAAAATCTGGCCGGTCCCGTTCCGGAAATTCTGGCCGGTCGACGGGGTGATCGGGTAAGACGAGTCGCTATACTTCCGCGCGTCGGTTTGGCGCGGAGGGAAGGATGCTGTCGATGCTGATACGTCATGCGATTCAGGTGTTGCTCGCGGCCGGGGTGTCGCAGGAGAAGATTCGGGAACAGACGGGCGCCTCGTTGCGCTCGATCCGGCGCATCGCCAAGGAGCCGGCGGTGGCCGATGTTGACCAGGAGAAGGCGCGGCAGCAGCGGTCTCTCGGTCGGCCGAGCAAGGTCGAGGTGCATCGAGAGGCGATCGAGGCGATGCTGTCGGAGGATCCACGGCTGATGTCGCTGGAGATTCTGCGCCGGCTGAGGGCTTTGGGGTACGAGGGCGGAAAGAGCGCGCTCTACGACTTCGTCAGCGGCCTTCGCGCGAGCGATTCGTCGCTGCAGATGCGGTTCGAGGGGCTGCCGGGTGAGTTCACGCAGCACGACTTCGGCCAGGTCGAGGTGCGCTACCTCGACGGGACGCGCGAGACCGTGGTCTTCTTCGCGAGCCGGCTAAAGTACTCGCGCTGGGTCGAGGTCACGATCGTGCCCAATCAGCGCGCCGAGACGCTGGTGCGCACGCTGCACGGGCACTTCGTCGCGTTCGGCGGCATCCCCTTGTTGGCCGTCTTCGACCGGCCGAAGACGATCGCCATCGCTTGGCGCAAGAACGGCGAGGTGACGCAGTGGAATAGCGAGTTTGCCCACGCGGTGCTGGAGCTCGGCGTCGGTGTCGAGCTCTGTTGGCCGTATCAGGCCCAGCAGAAGGGCTCGGTCGAGAATCTCGTCGGCTGGGTCAAGGGTTCGTTCTTCAAGCCGCGCCGCTTTCGTGATCGCGATGACCTTCTCGCACAGCTCGCCCAGTGGCGCACCGAAGTCAACGAGCTGCGTCCGTCGCGGGCGACCGGGGTGATCCCCGCCGAACGTCTGCAAGAAGAGCGAGCGCGCATGCGTCCGGTCAAGCTCGAGCCCGGCGAGCTGGGCCTTCCCGTACCGATCCAGGTCGGACCGACAGCCCACGTGGTGCACGACACGCACCGCTACTCGATGCCCGCCGAGGCGGCCGGACTTCCCGGAACGCTCTATCTCTATCCCGACCGGGTGCGCATCCGCGCGGGTCGCTTCGAGGCTGAGCATCCGCGCCTGTTCGAGCGCAACGGCCACTCGACGCTCGCCGAGCACCGCGCCGATCGCCTCGCCACGATCGCCGGCAAGCGCGGCAAGCGCTATCTCAAGCGCCAAGACCTCTTCGAGTTGGGCTCGATCGCCCACGAGTTCCTGACGGAGCTCGTCCACCGCAACCCGCGGTCGTGGAGCGACGACGTCGACGCGTTGTGGGACGCGCTGCAGCACGCCGGCGATGACCCGCTGCGCTTCGCCTTGCACATGGCCGTCGCCGAGCGGCGCTTTACAGCGGCGGCTGTGATTGGCCATCTCGGGCTCCGGCCCGCTGCTGGTGAGGGGGTGCTGCAATGAACCTCTCCGACACCCAGTTCGAGCACCTGCTCAAGCGTCTGCACCTCGCGTTCCTGCGCCACAACTGGCGTGCGCTACTCGACCGCGCCGAGCGCGAGCAATGGAGCTACCGCGACGTGCTCACCGTCGCCATCTCGGAAGAGGTCGCCCACCGCGTACAGACAGGCATCGCGCGCCGTACACGCGCCGCACGACTGCCATTCCTCAAGACCATCGACGACTTCAACTTCACCTTCCAATCCACGCTGCGCCTGCAGATGCTCGGCTCGTTCCTGTCGCCGGACTTCGTCACCGACGGCCGCAACGTGATCTTCCACGGCAAGCCAGGCCGCGGAAAGACGCACCTCGCCGTCGCGATCGCCTATCGCGCCATCCAGAACGGCTTCGACGCACTCTTCGTCAACGCCGCCGAGCTGATCGACGACCTCTCCCGCGCCAGCGAGGCCGGACGCTTCAAGCAACGACTTCACGACTTCGTCCAGCCCGCCGTCCTCGTGATCGACGAGGTCGGCTACCTCACCCTCGGACAAAACGCCGCCAACGTGCTCTACCACGTCGTCAACACCCGCTACCTCAAGCGCAAGCCCATGATCTTCACCACCAACAAGTCGCTCACCGCGTGGGGCGACGTGCTTCACGATCCCGATCTCGCCGCCGCCATCCTCGATCGCGTCCTCGAGCACGGACGCTTGATCGCACTCGATGGCCCGTCGATCCGGGATCCGAACGCTAACCTCGACTCAACCGACTTGATCGCCGACGACAAACCGGCCAAAATTTCCGGAAAACAGCGGCCAAAATTTCCGGAACCCGCACAGCGGATTGCGTTCCGGGAGGAAAACCTCCCGTACGAAGTGGGAGAGATTCTCGCGGATCTCGCAACCGATCTCGACTTCTACGATCCGGATCCGCGTGCGAGAAGGGAAGATCCCATCTTCTTCGACGAAGATAGGGCCTTCCGCGAAATCCGACATGGTCTCGAGCGGATTCGCAGCGAGACAGCGCAAGACTAAGGTTCACAGCGGTCCGTACGAACCCGACGTGCTCCCAGGCAGACAAGATGGCACGGCCACAAACCTTGCGCCAGCCACATTGGCCGTGGTACTTTTACTTCCCGAATTTTCTACTCGACGTGGTCCATCATCCGGGTCCATTTCGTAGCGTACAAAGTGCGTACATGGCTGTGCCGGACCAACCAAAGATCTACCACATCGTCCATGTCGATCGCCTTGAGTCGATCGTCACGGACGGCTTCCTGTGGTGCGATGCCGTCGTTGTTCAGCGGCAATCGGCCGGCGAACCACGAGCAGCTGGCGTATCGAGGTGGACAAGATCCGATCGTGCATGCAACCCGCTGTGGGCAGAGGCACGAAATCTCGCGCGGCGTGCGCTCGATGCACTATCGATCGACCTGGGCGCGCCGGACAGTCGCTATATATGAGGAGGGACATGTCGAGCTTCGTTGCATGGCGTGCTTTCTGGCCAACAACGCGATGAAGATCATTTGGGACCCGCAAGCGGAAATTCGGTGTTTCTTCTCGCTCGAGAACGGAACCGCGACCGTTGTCACGTCGCACCGCACGGACAAAGCCATTGGCAGGCACTACTCTGACTGTTTGCTGATCGCGACCGATCGAAGCGGTTTGTTC
>JACKHW010000003.1 GCA_020638795.1 Planctomycetota bacterium
TACGAAAGCCTGCCTGAGAAGCATCTCGATCGCGGTGGCGTAGTCCTCGCACTCATCGGCACGAGGCCGCTGCCAAATACCCGTTCGGCGACGCCGCCTCACGAGACCGAGCCTCTCGAGACGATCGACGAGTTCGCGCTCGATCGTCGGCATCGTTCTCGAGAGACGAATGCCGACCGGAACGACGAAACGATCGAGTAGGGTCCGACGGCGCACATCGTGCACCATGAAGACGAGAGAGATGTTCCCCTGACCCCCACCATCGGGATCGATGTCGGACCCGAGATCGGTATCGAGAGTGAGTGCTCCACTCACACAGAGTTCTGGTATGCCGTCCTCGACGACGGCACGACGCAGCGCCTCCAAATCCCATGCCCGGCGGGGAAGCACGGGACCGACTCCAGGAATCCCGGGAATGAGGACGACCGGCCTCGCATCGGTCGTGAAGCGCAGCGCTTCTGCCAGATACAACGGCAACGCTCTCGAGAATGGCTCGAACTGCTCTGCGGCGCGTTCGCCATGACCGTCGACAGCACCGTTCTGAGTCGTGTCGACCAGCCCAAGAAAGAGAAAGCTCTGCGTCGATGCGACGAGTGCCGGCAGCGCGCCCACGGTGTCCTGCAGACCGTGGGCCCAGATCGGGCCATCGATCATCGCGAGCTGCAGGCCCGCGGACTCGGTATTCCGCTCTTCGAGGTCCGCGGATCGAAAGGCACGGAGCTCGGCATCGAGCATCGAAAGGTGTTCTGCGACCTGCGGTGCTTCGAGTTCGAACAGCTGGTCGAGAAGCGTATCCGCGCGCGCGAATTCTCCTTCGGCGATCAACGACTGGACGATGTTGAGACCGGCATAGACCCCATCCGTTTCGGCGTCGAAATCGGCAGCGAACCAAGCGACGACGTCGGCGGTGCGACCACATTCGCCGAGGTCTCCGGTCACTCGCGTGTGGGCACGGGCGTCGCGTGGCAATTCCCGGAGCAGGTCACGATAACGCCGAAGCGCAGCATCGACGTCTCCGCTATCGAGCAGGTCACGCGCCGCGATGGCTCTTGCGAACCATGCACCATCACGGCTGCCGATGCGCTCCAGGTGCGCACTTCGTTGCTCGTCGTCGACGAGTTCGAGCAGGCGCGTGAGAGCATGGTCGTGATTGGCGTCGAGTTCGAGCGCTTCGAGCAGGAGGTCACGCTCCTTCTCGTAGTTGCCGGATTGTGCCTCGAAGAGCGCGAGGGCGACGATGGGTTCGGGATCGTCTGGCCTTCGCTTGCGAGCGTCCTCGAGTGCGAGAAGTGCGGCTCGATCATTGCCACTCTTGCGCTGCACTTCGGAGTAGATGCACGCCGCTGCGACGACATCGTCGTCGATGGCCACGAGGCGCTCGGCTGCAGCGATCAGCTCTTCTGCGAGTCCGTGCCGCAACCCCGCGCGCAATCGAATCCGGAGTTCGTCGGGGCTGTCCCACGATTCCGCGAGCATCTTGGGCAAGAGGTCGTTGCGCCAAGCCTCACGGTCGACGGCGTGAGCGCGACCGAGTTTGTCGTAGACGGTGATCTCATCGCCTGCCATCGAGAGCTCCGTACCGAACCACCACGAGCACTTATCGGCTCGTCGCTACGGGCTCCTTGAGCGCAGGTCCCGACGTCGACCGGGATGCGGCGGGCGCGAATCCGAGCAGTTCGTACGCCACCGCACGGATGCGTTCCCCGGCCTCTCCTGGGCACGAGTTGAGTTCGCTCGCGAGTTCGGTCAACGCGTCATACGGATAGTCGCGAATCGTCTTGCCCAGTGCCTCGCCGAGCGGCGTCTCCGGCTTCCATACCGGCGACATGGATCGCAGTCTCGCGAGTGCCGTGCCCTCTTGAACGAGTTGCTCCGGCACGTCCGTCCAGAGCGTCGGCTTGTGCGCGAGTGCAGCGTAGATCACGAGCGACGTGTGATCCGTGATCACGGCATCGGCCGCGACGAGTGAAGGGATCCAGGGTTCCTTCGGGTCACGAACTCGCACGTTGGGCAAATCGAGTTCGGTGAGTCGCGCTCCCCAACTCGCTGTACCGTCCCCGGTCGGTCGATACTCGTGCGGATGCACGCTCAACACGAACTCGGTGTCCGTGCACCGTGCGAGCTGCTCGAGCAGTTGCTCCCCGACGGTGCGGAACAAGCAATGCGGCCCCCAAGTCGATTGCACGAGCACGACGCGATCCGACGCCGCGTAGCCGGATTCGTTTCGGATGCGATCACGCTCGCTCAGTTTCGCGAGTAGGCGATCGTCGTGCAGGCTGCCGACCACACGAATCGCGGACGCGAGTACGGGATCACGCTCGGCAACGCGGACACGATTCGACTCCGACGCCTCCAGCATGACGCTGTATCGCGGCGTTCCGTCCGCGAGTTTCGCGCGCGGTCCGTAGCCGTAATCGCCGGCTTCGCCTTCGACGACCTTGCCCGTCATGCCGTGCCCGGTGTAGAGCACCGGACAGTTCTTGCGTGTTGCCAAGCCCTCGTACCCGTGATCGGCGGTAACGATGAGGTCGAAGCGCCGACACTCCGCGATTCCGAGTCGCACGACCGGAACCGGAAGTGCTGCCTGGATCTTCGGCACTTCGTGGGCGATGCGCTCATCCCTCGGATAGGTCAAGAAGAAGCGCAATCGCTCGTCGGCCTTAAGGAGTTCCCAGACCGGTGCGAGATAATCGGACATCAGCCCGTTCTGGCACAAGAAGAGCACGTCACGCGTCGATCCGCGCCGTCCTCTGATGGCGTGGGCACGTCGCAGAATCGACTGCGCCGAGCGACGCAAGATCGCGCGCAAGACGTTCGCCATCGTGCGCTCAGCCCTTCGCCGTCAACAACGACAGATACGCCTCGAGATCGTCGGGCGTGCCGATGCCGTGCATCGCCGCGATCGGGATATCGAAGATTCCGATCCGTCGATCGGCACGAATCGCTTCCTGATAGACCGGGCACACGTAGAACTCGCCGTTGACGCGTTCGTTGCGGGCCACCATGTCGAGCGCGCCATCGAAGAACGTCGATGCTCGCGCGAACCAGTAGATTCCGACCGTCGCACGGTCGCTGATCGGCTCCTTCTCCCGCACGAGATCGACGAGACCATTCTCGTCGACGCGGACGTAGCTCCACTTGGTCGAGCGGTCCGGGCACGGGAACGTCAAGATCGAACCGTCGAGCCGCCTTTCCTCGGCGTCGGCCACGAAGGTGTCCATGTCGAGATCGACGATCTGATCACTGTTGGCGATCATCATTGGCGCATCGAGATCGAGCGCCTTACGAGCGCACAAGACCGTGCATGCTGCCCCTTCCGTCACGCGTTCGATGTAGACGACCTCGAAGGCGGTACCATCGAGGCACGGTTCGAGTTCGAACTCGATCTCCTGACGATGCTCCTCGCGCGCGATGAACACGAACTTCGCACCGTCGACACGCAGGTTCTCGCAGACACGCGCGATCATCGGGCGACCGGCGACGTCGATGAACGGCTTGATCTTGACGTAGCCACGATCCGCGAAGCGCGAACCCAGACCAGCCATCGGAACCACGATCTGTAGCGTTGCCATCAGAAGCTCCTGTCCTGCATCGAAACGACGAAACCCTCGACGCCGTCCTTCGTGTGCAGTCCACGGAAGCTGTCGCTCGCGATCTCGTGCGCGACAACTCGCTTGCCGTCGAGGATGAGCTCGTTGAACGTGGACGAAACGTAGTACTGCCCACCGACCTCGGTATGCTTGCGAATCACGCGCTTGGCCGCATCGATGAAGTCCGCACCACGAGCGAACCAAAAGATCCCGGCACAAGCCTGGCGACTGATCGGACGCTTCTCACTCGTTTCGAGAACGGTCTCCCCGTCAGCGTCCGTCCGAACGTAGGACCAACGAGGATGCACGTTGGGGAAAGTCACGATCCCGGCGTCCGCGTTCTTCTCGGCGAACTGTGCGACGATCTTCGTGACGTCCTCGTAGAGGAACTGGTTTCCGTTGACGATCAGCAGCGGCTCGTCGTCGGCGATGTGTTCGATACCCATCAAACAGCTGCAGAGCTGCCCCTTCGTCGGACCGAGCGCGCGTACGACGCTGCATCCTGGTTCGAGGATCGCGAGGATCGCGTCGAGATGGTGCTTCTGGCAGTCCTTCTGCTTGACGACGAACACGAAACGCGCATCGTCACCGAACGGCAGATTGCCGAGCACGTACTCGAGGATCGTCTTGTTGAAGACCTGAACGAGTGCGACGGGCTGGTCGTCGTCGAGCGGCGTGTCACCGCAAAGCGGGATGAGGACTCTCATGGTTCTCCGAGGTCTGGGGTGCTCCGGCCGTTTCGATTTGACGAATCCGTTCCTGGATTCGCGTGTATTGGACTTCGTGCACGTCGTCGACGACGAGCACGTGGCAGCCGGCGGCGGTCGCGGCCTGGATCCCGTTGGGGTTGTCCTCGACGACGAGGCACTCACTCGGGTTCAAACCGAATTCCGTGACGGCTTTCGAATACATCTCGGGATCGGGCTTGGGCCGCGTAACGTCCTGATTGCTCACGATCAAGTCGACGTGCTCGATCAGCGCGGCCTTCGACAGCATCATCTCGATCGACTGTCGAACCGAGTTCGAGCACACGGCGATTCGATAGCCTTCGGAAGCGAGCCGTGCCAACGCGTATTCGTGTGAGAACGTCGGACGACAATTACGCCATGCGATATCGATCGTGTACGCCTGCTTCATCTCGTTGATGAAGTCGTGCAAGCCCTCAGGCAGCTCGCGCTCCTTGCTGAGCATGCGCAGCTTCGTCTTGGTCGGCAGACCGTCGTAGGTCTCGAGGTGTTCCGAACGACGGATCTTGTGACCGAACAGCGCCAGAGCTTCGTTGAGCGCTTCGTAGTGCCAATCCTTCGCATCGATCAGCACACCGTCCATGTCGAACAGCACGGCTCTTACCTTGGAGACGCTCAAGCTTTCCTCCTGCTCTTCAGCGCAGCCACTCGCCGCCGGCGGTGGCGTTGGTTCGTTTCCACAGACTTCCTTCGTCGATCGCGGGTCGACGCGGCCTTGAGCCCGTCACTCGACTCTCGCCGTGCTGGCCTGCTCGGGCTCTCGCTCGAGGCCCGCTTCTCCGTCACGAGGGTTCGATGACGCCGGGACATCGGTCACGGATTTTGCAGAACCTCGACGACGCCGCACGGCGCCGAGGAGATGGTTCCGTTCGTCCGCGGTGAAGCCGAAGAGCAGGATGTACGGGACGAACGCGACACAGCAGAGCGTCGCGAGGACGAAGATCGACCCGTAGGTCGGTCGTAACCACGGACCCGTCGCCCAGCCACAGAGCGTGAGGAACGGCACCGGCACGAGCATTGGAGCGAGTGCATCGCGGACATAGAAGCGAGCTACTTCGATGTCGAGAGCACGGCACGCGGCGACTGGAATGACGAAGAACTTCATCAAGATCGTCGGGACGGTCGCGGCTATCGCGACGCCGATGAGCCCGAACGGCCTGACCAGCACCATCGTTGCTCCGATGACGAGCAGCCCGTGGACCACGTTGTTCCACGCGTAGGTCTTGTGGCGCGATGTTCCGAACAAGAACTGCACGGTCGGCATCTGTGCCGCGCCGAACACCGTGCCGACGACCAATATCTGCATCGCAGGCACGACGAACGAGAAGCGCGGCCCGACCCAACGGTCGAGGAACGCACCACCGAACAGGATCATCATCCCACCGAGCAGCATCGCGACGTACGCCGCGATCTTCGTCGTGAACAAATACGCCTTGCGCATCGCGGCGACATCGCCGCGTCCGTCCTGACGACTGAAGACCGGGCTCAGCACTGACATGAGGGCTTTGGAAAGTTCGCCGACGATGCGATTGAGCTTGTCTGCGAAGTCGTAGAACCCGGCCATGCTCGCGCTCGAGAATGCCGTGATCACGACGGGCGCGAACTTGAATCGTAGAATGTCCGCGATCTGTGCGATCAGTGTGTGGAAGCCGTATCCGACGATTTCGCGAACTCGTTCTCGATGAAACCACTTGCGACCGAGCGACAGCCCGGGGTGCACCTTGAAGGCGAAGAACGCGATCCCGAGGGTTTCGACGAACTGCAAGACCGCGAAACATCCCGCCAGGGCGAGTAGACGTCCCCCCATCGAGAACACGAACAAAACGAGCGGAAAGCGCGTCAGCACACAAACGATCTGCATCGTGCTGACGAGGTCGTAGCGTAGGTGCGCCGCGAGCAGCCCGGTGAACGCTCGAGCAGGGAAGAGCGTCGCGAGAGCGGACCCCAGAATCATCACGATCCCGAAGACGACGGATGCGTCCTCGGGCGATGCGATCGTCTTCGATGCGAGGACTGCGATCCCGAACGTCGCGGCAAGAACGACCGTACCGAGCCCGACGAGCAACCAGAAGCTCGTCGCGAAGTAGCTACGAAATTCGTCTTCGTCGTTGCGTGCCATCGCGCGCGAGGAAAAGCGCGCAACCGCAGACGACACGCCGAGGTCCAGAATGCCGTAGAACCCGAGCATCGCGCTGACGACGACCCAGACACCGTAGTGATGCTCACCGAGGGACTCGAAGACATACGGCGTCAGGCCGAGAGCGACGGCCATCTGCGCGAAGTTGGCCGCAACTCGCACGCCGGCTCCGCGCAGGAGCATCTTCCCGGTCCTGCCCGCGTCGCTTCGCTTCATAAGCTCAGCTTTCGGTGCTACGGCACCTCGGGGTTGAGTCCGTCGAAAGCACTACCGCGATTCCGTCGTGTTCCTCAAGCTCCGGGGCGAACCGTGGCGAAGAGTCGTGTCATGGTGATCTTGGCGGCTCCACCGTCCTTCAGCGTCGTCATCCCGACGTACAATCGTGCGACACTCGTCGGACGGGCAATCGACAGCGCGTTGGCACAGACGATCGGGGCCACCGAGATCATCGTCGTCGACGATGGTTCGACGGACGACACCGAGACGATTCTGCGGTCCTACGGAGACCGAATCACGGTCTTCCGTCAGGCCAATGCCGGCTGCAGTGCTGCGCGCAACCATGGCGTACGAGCGTCTCGAGGCGAATGGGTCGCCTTCCTCGACTCGGACGACACCTGGGCACCCGATCACCTCGAGTCGATGGCGGACGCGATTCGCTCGACCGATGGCCGCGCGGACCTCTATTTTTCCGATTCACGGTTCGACGCCGCAGAAGGTGGGAGCACGTTGTGGTCGGTCAGCGGCTTCGCGATCGAAGGCAAGACGGCACTCGAAGCCGATGGCACCGGCTGGGTGCTCGCGCCTCGACAACCGATGAAGCTCCAGTGCAGCGTGTTCCGACGCGAGCTGTACGAGGCCGTCGGTGGCTTGGACGAGTCCCTGCGAACGCGCGAAGACACGCACTTCTTCCTGAAGGCCGGGATCGGACGCCCGCTCTGTGCCGTGCGCAGCGGCGGGGTCGAGATCGGTATCGAAGACGATCCGAACAATCGCCTGACGCTCGCCCATCCGCCCGGCGAGCGCACCTATTTGGAAGCCACGGTGCACCTCTACCAGGACGTCGTGTGCCATGCGCGTCGAAACAGCACACTCTCAGCGGCAGAGCTCGGCGAATTGAAGGACCGCTTGGGAGCTGCCCGCGTGCGGCTGGCTCGACTCGACCTGCGCGATGGCAGGTTGCTCGCGTTCGCATGGGGCGTCTTGGTCGCCACTGGGACATCACCGCGAACACTGCTCGGCATGGTCGGTCGCCGACTGCGCCGCCTCGCGCCCTGAAGACGGCGGAATACCCGCGCGTCGCCGGACTCGAGGACTTACGGACTCGAGGACTTACGGATCGGTCCGAAGTCGCACCCCCACGAAGCGACCGGATCTTGCATAATCGAGTGTCTCTGAATTGCTCTCGATGTCCTTCCGTGTCGGCTTCTTCTCCCCGGGCTCCCCGGGGCCGTGGGTGAAGTCCATGAACTCGCAGTCGCGCCGCGCCGCCTTGGGGCGCTCGTCTTCGCTTTCCCTCCTTCCTGCTGTCGTTGCGTGTCTGGTCTTCCCCTCGTGCAGCGGATCCGGCGGTAGCACCGGTCCTGCTCCCGTTGGCGAGGGCAAGGTCGTCAGTGTGCGACTCTCCCACGAGGACCTGCTGACCGGCAGAGCGGATGCGCTGTTCGCCATCGAGCACGGGCGCAACCTCTTCCTCGCGACCTTCAATGCGCACGACGGTGCAGGCCGTCCGGCGACGACCGGAACAGGTGGCGCGCGCCTGCGACGTGCAGCTCCACAGAACTTCAATCGGATCTCCGGTCCGGATGCAGGTTCGTGCGTCGCGTGTCACAACAAGCCGTTCGTGGGTGGCAGTGGTGACAACGTCGCGAACGTCTTCGTCCTCGCCCAGGATTTCCCGCACCTCAACTTCGACGGCGGTGAAGGGGATCGCTTCGAGGACCATTCGTTGCGGGATGTCGGGAACGAACGAAACACCGTCGGGATGTTCGGCTCGGGCTGGGTCGAACTCGTCGCGCGCGAAATGTCGACCGAGTTGCGAGCGATTCGACAGGCGGCAAGCGACGAAGCGATCGCGGGACGACAATCGGTCACGAAGCCACTCGTGACGAAGGGCATCGATTTCGGAACGATCACCGCACGTCCGGACGGGTCGTTCTACAACGCGGGTATTCGCGGGGTCGACAGCGACCTCGTCGTCAAGCCGTTCCATCAGAAGGGTGTCGTTGCCTCTCTGCGCGTGTTCACCAACAACGCGCTCAACCATCACCACGGAATGCAGTCGACCGAGCGCTTCGGGAAAGACACCGACCCCGATGGGGATGGCGTGAAGAACGAGCTGCTCGACGGGGACGTGACGGCGTTGACGCTGTTCCAAGCGACGCTTCCCGTTCCTGGCCGTGTGTTGCCAGGAGTCGCGGGCCCTGCACGAGAAGCCGCGGATCGCGGTGAACGATTGTTCGGGAGTATCGGTTGCGCCTCCTGCCACAGTCCCGAACTCATCGTTCGTTCGTCGGTCTTCGTCGAACCAGGCCCGTTCAATCCGCCCGGGAACCTGCGCCAAGGCGACTACTGGCGTGAGGTGCAGGTCGATCTCGTGCAAGTCGCGAGCGGTCCGAAGCTGCCACGCGCGCAAGACGGCTCGATCCGTGTGCCGCTCTACAGCGACATGAAGCGACACGACATGGGGCCGGCGCTCGACGACGAGCGTCTCGTCCAGGCCGGTGTGCCGACGAGTGAGTTCGTGACTCCGCGGCTCTGGGGTGTCGCGAGCAACGGGCCATGGCTTCACCAAGGTCGCGCGACCACGCTCGACGAAGCGATCTTGATGCACGATGGCGAAGGCAAGGTCTCGCGCGACGCCTACGCGGCGCTCGCGACGCTCGATCGTGCAGCGGTCGTCGAGTTCTTGCGAACCCTGCAAGTCCTGCCCGAAGGCACGACGGATCTCGTCACGATCGGTGCTCCGTCGAATACCTATGGCGATCAGCCGTCGATGCTCGAACACATCGGGACCGAAATCTTCGACGTGTCGCCGACTCCAGAAGCCGTGATTGCCAAACTGCTGGCGCACGGCAGGACGATGTTCGACGCCGACTTCAACCACCTCGATGGTGCGGGTCGCCCCAAGTCGACAGGCACCGGCAATCCTCGTGAAGAGCGCAAGGGCTTCGAGAGCATCAATCGCATTTCGGGACCCGATGCGAACTCGTGCCGAGGCTGCCACAACCAACCGCGCAGCGGCGGCGGTGGTGACAACGTTGCCAACGTGTTCGTTCTCGCGCAGGCCAACCCACACATCGCGTTCGACCGTCAAGGCGGCGATGGTTTCAAGGACCTCGATCTCGACAACGTCGGGAACGAACGGAACACCGTGGGCATGTGGGGCTCGGGCTTCGTCGAGTTGCTGGGCCGTGAGATCAGCATCGACCTGATGCGCCAGCGTGACGAGGGCATCGCCCAGGCTCGGCGGGAGAACCGAGCCGTGACCGTCGCCTTGCGTTCGAAGGGCATCGACTTCGGACACGTCGCGATCGATGCCAACGGCAACGTCGATGCCCATGGCGTCGAAGGCATCGACGAGGACTTGGTCATCAAGCCGTTCCACCAGAAGGGTGTCGTCGCTTCGCTTCGCGAGTTCACGAACAACGCGCTCAATCACCATCACGGCATGCAGTCGAGCGAACGCTTCGGCAAGAACGTCGATGCCGACGGTGACGGCAAGACCGATGAAGTCCTCGAAGGTGACGTGACTGCGATGACGCTCTGGCAAGCGACGCTGCCCGTACCCGGGCGCATGCTGCCGAGCGATCCCGGTCGACGCGCTGCCGTCGACGAAGGGGAGCGCCTCTTCGACGCGATCGGCTGCGCCCGCTGTCACGTTCCCGAACTCGTGCTCGACGACCCCGTCTTCACCGAGCCAGGACCGTTCCACACCAAGGGCAATCTGCGTCCTGGCGATGTGCCGCACGTGGTCGGCGTGGACTTGACTCGCTTCGGTCCGGGTCCTCGCCTCGATCGCGAGCAAGACGGTACGGTACGTGTCCCCGTCTACACGGACTTCAAACGCCACGACCTCGGGCCTCTCTGCAACAACGAAAAGCTCCAACAGGCTGGCGTTGCGACCGGCCTGTTCTTGACGCGCAAGCTCTGGGGTTTCGCGAGCGAGCCGACCTACCTGCATCACGGTCGCGCGACGACGATTCGCGATGCGATCGAAATGCATGGCGGAGAAGCCGAAGACACGCGCCGGGCGTTCCGCGAACTCGATTCGAAGCAGCAGGCCATGATGCTCGACTTCCTCGGCACGTTGCAGGTGCTCGACGTCGGTCCGTCGCGGATTCGCATGCGCTGACATCCACGAGCGCTGGTGCGTGACGCGTCGCCGTTCGCTACCCTTGCGCTGCTTTGTCTCCTCGTCCTCAGCATGGGCCCGCGCCCGACTCGCTCGATGATTTGAGATCGGGACTTCGTCTCGGCTCGGCGCCCAGCCCTCGAGAGCTCGAGGACGAAGTCGCACGTCTCCGAGAACTCGAAGCGCGCCCGCGGGTCGCGCGGTTCTTCGGGTATTTGCGGCTCGGCGGCCCCGGCTACTTGCAGAGCGCGATGACTCTCGGCGGCGGTACGGCAGCGAGTGCGCTGTTCGCCGGCGCGGTTTTCGGGTACCGCCTCTTGTGGCTGGCGCCGGTCGCGATGGCACTCGGCGTGGTCATGCTCGCCGCGGTGTCGTGGCAGACGCTCTCGACGCGTGAGCGACCGTACGCGGCGATGCAGAACCACGCCTCGAAAGGGCTCGCGTTCGCATGGGCACTCGGGGCCCTGTTCGCTTCGATCATCTGGCACTTCCCGCAGTACTCGCTCGCTTCGGCGAGCCTCGCGGACCTCGTGGACTTCGCGGGTGGAAAGCCTGACGAGACGACCGAGGCATGGCCACTCGCGTTTCCGCTGCTCGTCGTCAGCATTCTCGCATCTCTCGCGTACGCGCACTCGCGTCGCGCACTGCGGCTCTACGAGATGTTCTTGCGGTTCACGGTGTGGGGCATCGTGATCTGCTTCGCCTCGGTCGTGATCCTCGAATTCGAGCACGTCGACTTCGCCGCGATGGCACGAGGGTTCGTCTCGTTCGAAATTCCAGGGAAGCACGTCGCGAGCGACGGATCCGAGATCCAGGGTTGGGAGATCGTGTTGAGCGGTCTCAGCGCCGCCGTTGGCGTCAACATGGTGTTCTTGTATCCGTACACACTCCTCGCACGCGGTTGGGGCAAGACGCATCGGCGCCTCGCGATCCACGACCTCGTGTTCGGCATGCTCGTCCCCTACGTGCTCGCGACGAGCCTGATGATCATCGCGACGGCGACGACACTGCACGCGTCGGCATTCGAGGTCGGCAAGAGCCTGTCACCGCTCGCAGCCGCCAAGGCACTCGAAGGAATCGCCGGGCAGGGCTTCGCGCGCATTGCCCTCGACGTCGGCTTCATCGGCATGGCGCTCAGCTCGATCACCCTGCACATGGTTTGTGCCGGCTTCGCATGCTGCGAACTCTTCGGATGGCGTCTAGGAGGCAAGCGCCACCTGCTCGCGACCCTGCTGCCGACACCCGGCGTGCTCGGTCCGCTGCTCTGGAAGGACATGAGTGTCTACCTCGCGGTCCCGGCGAACGTGATCTGCATGCTCTTCTTGCCAGCGGCCTACATCGGATTCACGGTATTGCAGACCCGGAAGGACTACCTCGGAGCGGATCGCCCCGGAGGCTTCGGCGGGCGGCTCTGGTGGATCGCGATGGCGTCCACCTCGATCGGCTTGCTTGCCATCTGCATTTGGTACGTCGCGAGCAACCTTCCGTCCTGGTGGGAGAACATCGGTGGATAGCAAGCGCATGACGACCGATGGAAAAGCCGGCGGCGCCCCGCGCATTCGAAAGCGAAAGGCGCCGCCGCCCAGCGACAGGAACGCTGGAAGCACCGACGCCTGCCACGAACAAGGGAAGGTCGGCTGCGAGAGACGAGCCCCGAGTTGGTCGACGTCCGTGTTGACGTCATGATGCCGAGTCGGCGCCTCTTCGGCCAGGGCCTTCGATGACTCCGCGCGAGCCGGATCCGTCGACCCCACGACCGATTCTCGAGATCTGTGTGGACAACATCGACGATTTCGAGCGCGCCTGCGGCGCTGGGGCGGACCGCATCGAGCTTTGCTCGGCATTAGTCGACGAAGGACTCACTCCTTGCGAGGACCTCCTGGAACACGCCATGACCGCACGTGCGTCCCACGGCGTCGACATCGTGGCGATGCTGCGCACGCGACCCGGGCCGTTCACGTGTCTCGAGGGAGACCTGGACTCGATCGCGCGCGATCTTGCTCGACTTCAGGCAGATCGGCTTCACGGGCACTCGGTACCGTCGCTCGTCTTCGGATACCTAGGAAGCGATCATTCGATCGACGAGATCGCGATCGACTTCGTTTGCAGCCGTTGCGGCGATCGTGAACTCGTCTTCCATCGCGCGTTCGATCAGATCCCCGAAACCTCTCAGTCCGCGAGCATCGATTTCCTCGTCGACCGTGGCTTCTCTCGGATCCTCACCGCTGGCGCGGACGGTCGCGCGTTCGAAGAACGTGCACTCGCGTTCGAGAGACTCGTGCGTCGAGCCCGAGGTCGGATCGAAATCGTCGCATGTGGCGGACTTCGTGCCTCGCACGTATCGAAGCTGATCGCCTGCGGCGTGCGCCAATTCCATGCGTCGGCCAGACCGCGCGATACGAACGGCCGTCTCGACGGCCCGCTCGACGAAAAACTCGTGCGCGACATGCGCGCTGCGCTCGACGAGACGCGGCGTGGAACGACGGAATCGGCGTAGGCAACTTCGCCTGGATCGTGACCTTCGGTTTTCCTGTTCGCCGTGGACTCGTCCGCGCCGTAATCTCGACGCTCCGTCACGTTCGACCACCGAGGTAGACCCGATTCCACGTTCTCCTGGCAACGCATCGAAGAAGGGCCGCAAGGCATCGTCCGGCACGCGGCCGCGCAAGGCCAGCGCCAGTCGAGGTGCCCCGCGGGGTCGCGGCAAGCCGGTGAAGCGCACGGGCGCAGCACCTGCGCCGCTCGAGCCGACCCTCGACCCACCCGCCATCGAGACCTTCGATGAGTGGGACCTCGGTCGCCCGGTCCTGGACGCACTGGACACGATGGGAATCGTCACTCCGACGCCGATCCAGCGGCTCGCGATCGGCGCGGTTCTCGAAGGCCGGGACGTGATCGCGAAGGCCGAAACCGGAACGGGCAAGACACTCGCCTTCGGGGCCCCACTCGTGTCCAAGATGGACACCGAGCGCAAGACCGTGCTCGCACTGGTTCTCTGCCCGACGCGCGAACTCGCGCAACAAGTGGCGGAAGAGCTTACGAAATGCGCCCAGAATCGCGACCTGCGCATCGCCCTCGTCGTCGGCGGCGATCCGATGCGCGAACAACTGCTCGAACTGCAGAAGGGCTGTCAGATCCTCGTCGGAACGCCCGGTCGCGTGCTCGATCTGTTGACGCAACGCTACTTGTCATTCCCCTGGGTCGAGTTCGTCGTGCTCGACGAAGCCGACAAGATGTTCGAGATCGGCTTCCTCGACGACATTCGAAAGATCCTCGAGGCAACGCCTGCCGAGCGTCAGACCTTGCTGTTCTCCGCGACCTACGTCAACGAGGTGTTGAGCCTCGCGCGCGAAGCCACGAGAGATCCCGTCGAAATCGCGACGGCACGTGGCGCTGCTACGGTCGACGCGATCGAACAACTCTGGGTGCCCGTCGAGGCACGCGACAAGGTGAGGTTGCTCACGCGCCTCCTCGATGCGAGCAGAGAGGAGGACACGTTCTTGGTGTTCTGCGAACGGAGGACCGACGTTGACGAGCTGCTTCGTGAAATGAAGCGGACGCAACATTCGGTCACCGCGTTGCACGGGGGCTTCGACCAAGAAGTGCGCTTCCGCGTCATGGGTCTCTTTCGCGAGCGAAAGATCAAGTGCCTGCTCGCGACCGGAGTGGCCTCGCGCGGACTCGATGTCGAACACGTGTCGCACGTCATCAACTTCGGCGTGCCCCGAGAACTCGAGGAATACACGCACCGCATCGGTCGCACCGGCCGCGCAGGGCGCGCTGGAATCGCGATCACTTTCGTCTCCGACGAAGACTGGCGACGCTGGCGGCCCCTGCTCGCCGGTGCCAACTGGAAGATTACCGAAGTCGCCCCGGCTGCGTTGCTCGACGATGCACGCCGTCGACCCGCACGAGACACCAAACCGCGGAACGACGAAGATTCCACCCCGCGTTCGGCGACTGGCCGCGGTCAGACTGCTGCGCGCGACTCCTTGCATACGCGCCGCGTGTCGTCACGACGCAAGCGCTCCCCTGACGGCGATTTCGGCTCGGGCCTCTGACATGCCCTCGGACATGCCCTCGGACATGCCCTCGGACATGCAAGGCCGAATCCCGCGAATCGTCGAAAAGCTCCGAGACAGGTCTTTCATGACCTGCAGACTGTCATCATGTCCGACCCATCACCCGCGATCGATCGCAAGACCATGACACAATCCGGCGACGAGATCACCGAGGCTTGGGAAGTTGCCCGTGAGCGACTCATGAAGGAGTTTCCCGACAAGAAGGAAGGGATTCTCTTTTGCATCTGGAAGCTACGCCAAGACCCCAGACTGACGCTGACAGATTTCCGAGACGAGGCAAACTTGCGTGGAGTGCCTCTCGGCGGACGCTCCTTGCACTCGGCCAAGGTCGCACTCGGAATGGAAGAACCGTCGAAGCGTCGTCGTTCCGACCGAGCGACCCACGGCGGCGCGCGTGTGCACGCAGCGGCGCGCACCACGACAGCCGATTCGACGCGCACGCCGAGATCCGGATCCAGCAGCGACCCGGATGCCCTCGAGCAACAACTCCTCGCGAACATCGCGATGATCAAAACAGCGGCTTCGGGAGAATCGCAGCGGCTCAAAGAGGCCGTTCGCGAGGCGATCCGAATCTTGCAGAACGCTCTCGGCGACTGACCCGACAATATCGACAGAAGCGACGGTGCTCAGCGTCCGCGTCGGACGCGCGAAGAACGCATCTGGAACAGCACTAAAACGTCGCCCTCGTCGTCGATCCACGGCTCGAGCGCGAACCGCCCCTCGACGAGACAGCTCGTCAACGGGATCACATCGGCGCCTTCTCCGTCCATCGTGACGAGCACGTAGTCCTGCATGCGCGGGACATGTCCCGCGCAACAGCCGACAGGCAGCTCCGTCAATAGGAACTGTCGCACACGCGACGAATCGTTTTCATCGTATTCGAGCGGTTGCATGTAACCCTCGAGCGCGAAGGACTTGCCGTCCAGTGCTTGGACGCGGCGCGGGACACGTCCCGTCGGAGGGTCTGCTTCGTCCCATGCGAGCGGTTCGTCGAAACCGGCGTCGAAGCCCGTGATGCGTGCGAACGCGACCTTGGGCAAACCCTGATGCCGTCTAGCCTCGGTCCGGATCCGCAGATCGGCAACGAAGAGCGCGATCCCGATACTCGAGAGACAGAGGCTTGTGGTCGCACGCATCCGCATGCGGCTATCCTGCCGTGATGGCGCACGACACGGAAGACCGGACGGCCGCGAACACCGCGAACGGTTCGACGGAGCTCGTGCTCTACGACTCCGAATGCCGCCTCTGTCGAGGAGCCGTGCGGTTCATCATCGACCGGGATCCTCACGCACGCTTCTCCTTCGCGAGCCTCGCATCGTCCGTCGGTACGACGGAGCTCGCTGCCGCCGGATTCGCCGATGACCCCGGTGGCTCCCTGGTGCTCGTGACGCCCTACACGTCCAAGATTCCAATGGCTCGGGGCTCTGCAACGACAGAGCGGGCGGCGAAGCGCTCGTACCGTCGCAGCGATGCAGCACTGCGCATCGCTGCTCGATTGCGGTTTCCGTGGCCCTGCTTCGCGGTGTTCTTGATCGTGCCGACGTTTCTTCGCGATCCGGTCTATCGCCTCGTCGCACGGTACCGATACCGGTGGTTCGGCAAGGTCGCATCGACCGGTCTCCCCGTGCCGGATGCACCCGAACGATTCGTGGATCGTGACCAAGCTACGCTCGCCGTGCGCGACGGAGCATGCGGCCTCGACCGAGCGCAGGACTGCGCCACTCCAATGGATTCATGAACTTCGCGGCAAACGCCGCACACGTCGGCGCCGCGGATCGATGCTGCACTCTTCGAGACTGGTGGCATCTTGGATGATCAGGCGGACCGAGCGGCCCGTCCGTTCGACTCGCACGATCTGACCACGCAGCCCCTTGCCGACTTCGACCCAGTCTCCACGTTCGAACTCGACATCGGGAAGGCAATGAGAAGGGGATGCCTCGTTCGATCGTTCGCTAGCGCGTAGCGACGACGGCGCCTGCCGTCGTTCGAACGATGTGGCCACGAACTCGTCAGTGGACGCGCACACGTCACAGCGCCCGCACGCATCCGGAGCGGCATCGAGATCGAAGTGATCGGCGAGGAGTTGGCGTCGGCAACGCTCACGTTCTTTCGCGAACCGCAGCATCTCGAGCAGCGCCCGGAGGTCGTGATCACGCTTCTCGCCACTGCCGGCCCATTCCGGAAACTCGTCTGGGTTCAGCTCGCGGACGACTCGCAGATCGTGACCTTCGAAGCTCCCCGCCGTCACTTCGAGAACTTCGAGCCACCTCAGACAGATCGACACGCGATTGTCGTGTCGATTCTTGACGAGGAGCTCGGCCCTGAGGTCGTCGAGATCCTTCGTCTGCACACGCTCCCCCCAGCCGCGCAAGGTCTCGTAGACGAGCATCATGTATTCGATCGACGGGTTCGCCCAATCGACGAATGTCTGCTGGATCGCGAGATCTTCCTCGAAGTAGAGCAGCTCACAGAAACTCGGACGACCATCACGACCCGCGCGACCGATCTCCTGTGTCCATGCCTCGAGCGTTCGCGGAATCTGCGCATGAATCACGAAGCGAATGTCCGCTTTGTCGACCCCCATGCCGAACGCGTTCGTCGCGAGTACGATCGAACGTTCGGAAGTCATGAAGCGATCCTGCATCGCCTGGCGTTCCGACGTCGAGAGCTTCCCGTGATACACCAAAGTCTCGATGCCTCTTCGTGCGAGCTCGACGTGAAACTCTTCGAGGTCGCGGATCAACGACGTGTAGACGATTCCAGGGCCATCGATCGAGCCGAGTCTGTCCGCCAAATGATCGAGGCGCTCATCGCGACTCTCGATCGTCCGAACGGCAAAGAAGAGATTCGGCCGCTCGATGCCGGCGCGAACGATGAGGGGGTCTCGTAAGCGCAACGACTCGACGATTTCTCGTGTCACACGAGCCGTCGCGGTCGCCGTGAGTGCGATCGTCGGTGGATCGCCGAGGGCTTCGCGATATGCCCCCAGTCGTGAGTAGTCCGGCCGGAAATCGTGCCCCCACGCGCTGATGCAATGCGCTTCGTCGACCGCGAGTCGCACGACGCCGAGGTCGTCGAGGGAACCTCGAAATGCCGGCGATCGAAAGCGTTCGGGCGTCACGTACAACAGGTCGTACTCGCCGCGCAGCGCCGCAGCCAAAGTCTCGCGGCGTTGCGACGATTCTTGGAGCGAGTTGAGACAAGCAGCTCGGAACCCACGGGCACGGAGCGCACCGACTTGATCTTCCATCAGCGCGATCAACGGACTCACGACCAACATGAGCCCGTCGAGGGCGACAGCGGGGAGTTGATAGACGAGCGACTTTCCGTGGCCGGTCGGCAACGTCACGACGACATCCCGTCCCGCCAGGACAGCGCCGACGGCTTCGCGCTGGTGCGGACGCCATTTGCGAAGGCCGAAGGCATCGCGCAGGATCGAGTCCGCATGCGACGACGGAAGGTCGCGATCTTCGGGAGTCGATGCCATCGCGAACATGGTCGTCCGAATCGCCGACAGGAACAGCATTTTCTCGTTCGGATCCACGCGGTCCACAGGACCGACGGGGTACGGTTGGACCATGCGACGCGTCCGCGCAGCGTCAATCGCGCTTCGTCGGTTCGAAGCGCAACGTCATGCCGCCCTGCTGTGCAAGCTCGGCACGCAACCTCGCGGTCTTTTCATCGAACGGCGCACGACTGAGATCGAAGAACTCGATCCGCACGACGAAGTTACGTGGTTCTCCCGGCTCGAGCGTCGTCTTGCAGAAGCTGCCGAAGCGGCCGTATGGACGCACCGAGTAGCGAGCTGCCGCCGGCATTTCGAGAGTCGTGTGCAAGAAGCCCCATGGCTTTCCGTGCACCGGCGCGATGAAACCGCACCACGTCGCGTTCGACCACAAGTCATTGCCCTCGGAGACGGCATCGGGGTCCAAGAAGGACTTCGTCGACTTCTCGTGGTCCGCGACGTCGTTGCTCAGTCGAATTTGCACGCCGCCGTGGTGTGGATCCCCGTCGAGTTCGACGCGTGCACCCGCGGCCTCGAGGCGGATCGTGACGTCGCACACCAGATGTCCGTACCCCGCAGCAATGAGTTCGATCGTGCGCGACTCGCGCACGATCGTCATGCCATCGGCGGCCTTCCATGCGAGTTCGCTGACGCGGCGCGCAGCGAAAGGCGATGGTTGCGGCGTCTCGAGATCGCGAACGACTTCGATCGTCTCCCCGGCGCGGCCGTGCCAGAAGTCGTAAGACTTCCCGTCGCAGCGCATCTTGTTCCAACCCGCGAAGATGCCGCGATGATGCGGAAACTTGCCCCCAGCGCCCTTGGTCAAGAGTTCGCCATCGACACCGAAGACCGCATCGTGCGCCTTCCACGTCTCCTCGCGCCGGTCGGCGTCATAGCCACGTTCACTTCGCAATCGGAGCACGCCCTCGACGACCATGCCGCCGGGAACGGCCTCGTTTGCCGGCCCACAGCAGGTGATTCGAGGGAATGGTCCAACTGCGACCTCGAACGAACGTGGCGCGTGGCCGCCGAGGACGGGCAGGACCGACATCCACGACACGCCATCTGCGCCTCGTTGCACCTGGATCGGTGCCAACTGCTTACCGTACGCATCGACGAATGCGAGGGTGCGGTTCGGGCCGAGGCCCATCGTGTCGACGAGGTGGCTCTCGACACGAATGCGGACCGGCACGCCCATGATCGCGCTCGTATCGAGTCGTGACGCGAGATCGCCCCCATATTCGAGATGGACCTTTCCCACGGCGTTCACCGGCAGCGATTGCGATCGAAGCGTCATCGGGAGCGCGAACGCCGTGGAGCAGACCATCGAGCATGCCAGCCGGACGATCGTCGGCTGGACCATGGTGAATCGCTGGGGCATGAGCGAACCATAGCACCGAGCCGCAATCGCGCGATATGGTTGGGCGCATCGTCCGCACCACAGATCGTCCTGGTCGTCATAGGAACCGAATGCTCTCGTCCCTCATGTGCTTGCGTATCCCGAGCCTGGTGAACTCGCTCTCGAGTCGTGGATCGACGCTTTGCGCGATCCTTTCGATCTGTCTCTTGGCGGGTCCACTTCTCGCTCAACGCGGAGACAAGAAGGGCGAAGTGCAGGGTGATCTGCCGCCCGAGTTGCGACTTCCCGAAGCCCTCCCGCTACAGCCCGAGGCGGCTCTCGCTGCGTTCTCACTCGTTGACGGGTATCGCATCGAAATCGCCGCATGCGAGCCGCTTGTCGAGGACCCGGTGCAAGTCGCGTTCGATGATCGTGGAAGGCTGTACGTCGTCGAGATGCGCGGGTTCATGCCGGATCCCGACGGCACCGGCGAGCGCGAGCCCACGGGAAAGATCGCGATTCTCGACGATCACGATGGCGACGGACGTTTCGAGCACCGTGTCGACTTCCTCGACGGGCTCGTGCTTCCGCGTGGAGTCCTCCCCTACCAGGACGGCGCCCTCGTGATCCTGCCGCCACGACTCGAGTTTGCTCGCGATACCGATGGCGACGGTGTCGCCGACACGCGCGAGGTCGTGCTCGACAGTGGGTTCGAAGCCGGTCTCGAGAATCCCGAGCATGCGGGCAATCAACCGACATTGGCCCACGACGGTTGGGTCGACTTCGCCAACTTCGGTCGCCGCGTGCGGCGACGCGCGGACGGGACCTGGGAGACACGTCGCACGCACACGAGTGGGCAATGGGGCTTGTCGCAAGACGATTGGGGACTTCACGTCTACAACTACAACAGCTCCTGGTTGCACGGCGATCGATTCGCTGCGCACTATGCCGTGCGCAATCCTGCGCTCGGCGTCGCTCTCGGTGTCGGCGATCGACTCACGAACGACCAGACGCTGTTCCCGATCCGGCCCAATCCCGGGATCAACCGCGGCTACCAGAACGGCATGCTGCGCGACGGAAAACTCGCGCGAACGACCGCAGTGTGCGGCCCGGGCGTCTATCGCGGCGGCCTGTTTCCGAATGCCTGGATCGGCGATGTCTTCGTTCCGGAGCCTGCCGGCAACCTCGTGCGGCAGATGAAGATCACGGTCGACGATCGCGGTCAAAAACGCGCCGAAAACCGATGGCAAGATCGCGAGTTCCTCGCCTCGACCGACGAGCGTTTTCGGCCTGTGCAGTGTTTGACCGGCCCTGATGGCGCGCTCTACGTCGTCGATTTCTATCGCGGCATACTCCAGCACCGCAATTTCTTGACGACGTTTCTGCGCAAGCAGATCGAACAACGCAAGCTCGCGACGCCGATCGGACTCGGTCGCATCTACCGCATCGTGCCCGAAGGGTCGACGCCCAAGCGCGCCGCCGACCTCACGGCGAAGACCTCGGTCGAACTCGTCGCACTGCTCGCGCACCGCAACGGCATCGTGCGCGAGCTGGCTCAGCAAGCGCTGATCCAACGCTCGGCGTCCGGTTTGGAAACGGACGTTCGACGAGCCCTCGTGGATCTCGGCACCAACGCGTTCGCGCTCGCGCGGTATCACGCTGCACGAACGCTCGCGCAGCTCGATGCGCTCACGGACGATGGTGTCCTGGCGCTGTTGCGGGACGAAGAACCTCGCGTGCGTGCCCTCGGCATCGAGCTCGCCGAGGGGCGCTCGAAGATCGATCTCATGCCTCTCGTGCGTGACCCGAGTCCGATCGTTCGCGTACAGCTCGCGCTATCGACGTCGCCTGACGCTTCGCGTCTGCCGGTACTCGCGGCACTCCTCGAGATCCATGCCGATGACCGAAGCGTTCGCCAGGCAGCCGTGACGGGCATTTCCGGTCGCGAACTCGAGTTCGCGACCTGTCTCGGCGCACGACCACAGTGGAAGAACGAGGCTCCCGACGGCGGCGTCGCACTCTGGCGACGTTTGGCCCAATGCGTCGGCACGAACCGCAAGCCGGACAACATCGCGCGATTGCTCGACTTCGCCGTCTCGCGCGAGGTCGCATGGCAGCGGCAAGCCATTGCCGATGGTCTGGTCGCGGCGCTTCCGAAGGGTGATGCGCGCAAGGGTTCGATTCGCTTCACGGACAAGCCGGCAGCGCTCGCCTCCCTCCGCGAAGGGACGCCACAACGCACGTTCGAAGCCCTCGACGAAGCGATCACCTGGAAGGGCAAGTCGGGAGCAGTCGCCGAGGCGAAGCCGCTCACGCCGGACCAAGAGCGGCTCTTCAAACTCGGCAAGCACTACTTCGTCGCGCACTGCGTGCAGTGTCACCAGGCCGATGGTCGCGGGCAGGTCGGTCTCGCGCCGAGCCTGCACGATTCGCCCATCGTACTCGGCCCCGCCGCGCGCCAGATTCGCGTGGTTCTGCACGGGCTCACGGGACCGGTCGAGATCGCGGGCAAGACCCAAGAACTCACGATGGAGCCGCTCGGCCCGAAGCTGAACGATCGACAGATCGCAGCGATCCTGACCTTCACGCGCCGTACGTGGGGACATACAGCCACGGCCGTCGATCCCCAAGAGGTCGCTCGGGCGCGCTCGGCGACCGACGAACGAAAGCTTCCCTGGACACGAGAAGAGCTGTCGAAGATCGAGTAGCGTTGCGGGCATGCAAGCGCGAGATGCCCACATTCAGCCCGTCTATCGCAAGGACTACACTCCTCCGGATTACGAGATAGAGCACGTCGACCTGTCGTTCGATCTCCACGAAGAGGAGACAGTCGTCGACGCGACTCTCTCCATCGTGCGCCGCTCCGGCGCGAAGGCCTCGCCTCTCGTCCTGCAAGGCACCGGCCTCGAAACCTTGCACGTCGTGCTCGACGGTCGTGCGCTCGAGAAAGGACAGTACGAACTGAAGGGCGAGTCGCTCTCGATTCCCGACGTGCCCCAGCGCTTCTCGCTCGAGACGCGCGTCGTGATCCACCCGGAATCCAACACGGCACTGAGCGGGCTCTACAAGTCGAGCGGGAACTTCTGCACGCAGTGCGAAGCCGAGGGCTTTCGGCGCATCACGTGGTTCTTGGATCGACCCGACGTCATGGCTCGGTACCGCGTGCGTATCGAAGCGGACCAGGCGCGCTATCCGGTGCTTCTGAGCAACGGCAACCGTCTCGACTCCGGCAAGACGGATGGCGGTCGACACTGGGTCCGTTGGGAAGACCCATTCAAGAAGCCTTCGTACCTGTTCGCTCTCGTCGCCGGCACGCTGAGCTGCCACGCGGGCTCGTATCGCACGATGTCGGGACGGGATGTCCGACTCGAGATCTGGGTCGAGCCGCAGAACATCGACAAGTGCCAGCACGCACTCGAGTCCCTGCAGCGCGCGTTCCGATGGGACGAGGAGACGTTCGGCCTCGAGTACGATCTCGACCTCTACATGATCGTCGCGGTCGGCGACTTCAACATGGGTGCGATGGAGAACAAGGGATTGAACATTTTCAACTCCAAGTTCGTCCTCGCGAGACCCGAGACCGCGACCGACGAGGAGTACGACGGGATCGAGAGCGTGATTGCGCACGAGTACTTCCACAACTGGACCGGGAATCGCGTGACGTGTCGCGACTGGTTCCAGCTCACGCTCAAGGAGGGGCTCACGGTTTTTCGCGACCAGCAGTTCTCGATGGATCTCTGGTCGGCGGCCGTCAAACGCATCGAGAACGTCCGCAACCTGCGTGCGAGCCAGTTCGCCGAAGACGCGGGACCGATGGCGCATCCGATCCGCCCCGAGTTCTACGTCAAGATGGACAACTTCTACACGGCGACGGTGTACGTGAAGGGGTCCGAAGTCGTGCGGATGTACCAGACCCTGTTGGGACGCGAAGGGTTTCGCAAGGGAATGGATCTCTACTTCGCTCGGCACGACGGGCAAGCGGTCACGTGCGATGATTTCCGAAGTGCAATGGCGGATGCCAACGGTCGCGACCTGTCTCAATTCGAGCGCTGGTACTCGCAGGCCGGAACACCGACGGTTCGTGCCGTTGGAACGTACGACGCCAACGCGAAGCGATACTCGCTGACATTGGAGCAGGAGTTCCCCAAGATCCCCAACTTGCCGGATCCTCAGCCGGCGTTGATTCCCGTGCGCACGGCGCTACTCGGATCGTCGGGGCAGCGGTTGACGTTCGTCCAAGCAGGCGCCTCGCGCGACGAAGCCGTTCTCGAGCTGACCGAGCCGCGCCAGAACTTCGTCTTCGACTCGGTCAGCGAAGCGCCGATCGTGAGTCTACTGCGCGAGTTCTCCGCTCCGGTCAAGCTCGAGTTCGAACGCTCGAGGGACGAACTCGCGTTTCTCGCCGCGCATGACGACGACGCGTTCCAGCGCTGGGAAGCGGGTCAGACGCTCGCTGCCGAAGTCCTTCTCGAACTCGCCGGTTCGGTGGCTCGTCGCGAAGAACTCGTTCTCGACGAACGACTCGTGGACGCGTTCGCGAAGACGCTCGAGGACTCCGGCCTCGACGGCTCGATGAAGGACCTCGCGCTCACGTTGCCGACGGAGCGCTATCTGATTCAACAGATGTCGCCGTGGGATCCCGATGCCCTCGGTACCGCGCGTGATTTCGCAGAACGCGAACTCGCACGAAGGCTGCGCGAACCACTCTTGGCGATCCAACGCGCCCATGAGTCACGCGACTACCGCTTCGTCGCCGAGGACGTCGATCGTCGCGCCCTCGAGAAGCGCGCACTCTCGTATCTCGCCCTGCTCGAAGACGACGACGAGTGCATGGAGTTGTTGCAACGTCGCGCGAACGAAGCGACCAACATGACCGAAGAATGGGCGGCATTCAGGCTCCTCGCCTGTCTACGCGACGAAGAGCGACGACAGGCGGCGATCGAGCGCTTCTACGACAAGTGGAACACCGACCCACTGGTTCTCGACAAGTGGTTCCAGGCACAAGCCGTAGTCTCCTTCGGCAACGACGCCGCACGTATGGAGCGACTCTGTGCGCATCCGAGCTTCACCCTCAAGAATCCGAATCGGGCACGGTCGGTGCTGATGATCTTCGGGATGGCGAATCTTCGCGGCTTCCACGACGTGAGCGGCGCCGGGTATTCGTTCCTGGCCGACAAAGTGCTCGAGATCGACTCGCTCAATCCCCAGCTCGCTTCACGCGTCGTCTCGAGCTTCAATTACTGGCGTCGGTTCGACGAGCCACGCCGCGGTCTCGGACGAGCCGCACTCGAACGCATCGCCGCGAAGGAAGGTCTCAGCAAGGATGTCGCGGAAATCGTCGAACGAGCGCTCGCCTGAGGCAACCGTTAGCCCCAGATGCGCGACATATCGATCGTGCATTCCGGAAGGACGCAGAGTCGAATCCGCTCTCGCGAAGTCACGGCTCGTTCGTACCGGCCGTCACTCAGAGCGAACTGCGAGACGATTTGCTCGGAGGAGTCGACGAGCCAATATTCGTGCACGCCGCTCTTCTCGTAGAGCGTGAACTTCCGCTCACGGTCGTGCTTGACTGTGCTGGGCGAGAGGATCTCGACGACGAGATCCGGTGCGCCGACGATTCGTGACTCCGCGATGATATGCGCGTTGTCCGCGAGTATGACGACGAGGTCGGGCTGAACGATGTCGTGCTCCGAGAGCTGCACGTCGATCGGCGCGGTCAGCACTCGTCCGAGCTCGGCTCGCTCGATCGTCGCGACCAATTCGATGGCGAGGTGCAATGAGGCACTCTGATGCCGTGGCGTGGGCGCAGGATTCACGAAGTGCGCCCCGTCGATGATTTCGTGCCGCTGCCCGTCCTCTGGGATCGAGCAGTAGTCGGTGTAGTCGAGCTTCGTTCCGAGGTCGTCCATCGAGCCTCCATGGTAGCCGAGAGCCTCCGCGCGCAGGGATCACGAGTGCACTCTTGATTCCGTGATCACGGCTTCGGTTACACGGCGAATCCCGCAACGGCGGAACGAACAGGAACAGACGGCAGTCCGTGCCGCGCTTCTTCTACGGCACCAACGGCCGAATGCGGATGTTCCGGAATTGAACGCGTTCGCCACGATCTTCGAGCACGATCGGATTGTTGCCGGGCGACTCGGGGCGTTGGTCCGTCGTGCGCTCCTGGACCTCGACGTTGTCGTGTACGAGCACGCCATTGAGACGGACGGTCATGCGAGCATTCGAGGTCTTGGCGTTCTTGTCGTCCCAGCGCGGCGCATGGAACTCGACTTCGAGTCGCTGCCACACTTCGGGACCCTTGCCGGCGAAGACCTTCGGCGCAACGAGACCTCGAAGCGCACCGCAGTCGACCTTGGTCGGCTCTTTGCCGACTCCGCGCCCGTCGCGTAGCTGGATCTCGTAGTGTCGCTGCAAGACGACGCCACTGTCCCCACCGTGCTCGGGAGTTCCTTCGGGGAAACGGAACTCGAGTTCGAACAAACAGTCGCCGAACTCTGCGACCGTCATCAGGGACGATGAGGAGGGCGCGATCTCGAGCACGCCGCCGGTGAGCTTCCAGCGCGTTTCGTCGCCTTTGACCGGGTGCCAGCCGCCGAGTCCCCCTTCGAGCAGATCTGACCAACGACGCGTCGCCCAATCGACACCGCGTCGCGTGAGCCTCTGGAAGCGTGCATCGCGCCACACCTCGGGACGATGCCCGAGTGCCGTGTAGAACACCCGTCCGCGCCCGTACTCGCGGCACCATGCGAGCGCATACACACCGTCGTCGCGCTTGCCTTTCGAGATGTCGACCGACTCGGGATCGAGGCTCGCGAGGATGTGCACCCGCTCTCGATCGAAGTCCTTGAACTGATAGATCTCGTCGGTGATCTCGAAACCCTGTGGCAACCCGGCAGTGATCACGTGCATCGGGTCATCGATGCGCACGCGCACCTTCTGATGCCAGGGATGGCCGTCGAAATAGCCACCGATCAGTTCGCCGAACTCGGGCCACTCGTAAAACGTGTCGGTCGCGGAGTGAAACCCGATGAACGCTCCACCCTTCTCGATCCAGCGCAAGAACAGAGCGCGTTGCGTTTCGTCGAGCGGCAGCTCGCCGGTCGTGTAGAACGCGATCGCACTCATGTCGTCGAACCCTTCGGGGAACGTCGACATGTCCTGTCGACAGACGACCTCGAAGCGACCCGCCAACATCTCGGTAAGGCAGGTCTCGGCGTGCGCGAGCATCGCTCGTTCGGCACGCTTGACGACCGGGTGGACGAATCCCTTGGACTGCGTCACGAAGTAGAGCTTGGGAAGCTTCGCACGCGCCGACGCAACCGACGGAGCGGGCTCTTCCTGACCGTGTGCGTTCGCGGTGAACGACCCCACGATGAACACCAACGCCAGTGTGAAACTGGCGCTACGAAGAGCGGAGACCATCGACGTCGAGGAGCGCTTCATGGCGCCGTCTTAGCAGAAGCGCTGCACCGCTGCGATCAGGAAGAAACGCGATCGGCCCCGTATCGCAGGCCCCAAGGCGCGCGAAGTCGGTCGAGTTCGCGCTGCACGCGCAGCGTCGCCTCGAGGGGCCTCAGCGGGCTTTCTCGCAGCCCTTCCCGGACGCACTTCGCGACCTCGAGTGCTTGCCAGCCATAGCCGTTCCCCGGCTCGTCGAACGTCCACTCGCGCGTGTATCTCGCCTGAATCGCACGCACGGACGTCGGCCGCCAGAAATCCGGAATCACGATCGAACCCTTCGAGCCATCGATGCGTGCATCATGACTCGTGACCGTGCGTACGGCCGACGACAGGACGGCAAGTCCGCCACCCTCGAACGCGAGCAAATAGCCCGAGCGCTCGTCGACGCCGGTCGTCCCGATCGTGGCAAGACTCGAACGGGCCGTGATCGGTGCATCGAACACGAGATCGGCGAGCGACACGCAATAGACGCCGACATCGAGCAGCGCACCTCCGGCAAGCCCCTTGTCGAAGTGCCGTCCCGCAGGGTCGAACGAAGCCCGAAATCCGAAGCTCGCGTGCACCATCTCCGGGGTGCCGATCGCACCATCGCGAATCAGCGAAAGTGCGTGGACCATCGCCGGCCGGAACCGTGTCCACATCGCCTCCATGCAGAACACGTCCCGCGCCCTCGCGAGCTCGATCACTTCGATGGCTTCGCGTTCGTGGACCGTGAACGGCTTCTCGAGGAGAAGCGCCTTGCCGTGCTCGATCACGAGCTTGCCATGCTCTGCGTGGAACGTATGGGGCGTCGCGACATAGATCGCATCGACGTCCGGATCCCTGCAGAGCGCGGAGTAATCGTCGTAGGCGCGTGCCACGAGCTGTCGCCCGGGATGACGGCCTGCGAACGTGCGCGCCCGATCGAGATCACGACTCGCGACCGCGACGAGCGCTTGATCCTCGTGCGGTTCGAGCCCGATCGCGAACGCCTCCGCGATGCGTCCACAACCGAGAATTCCCCACCGAAACGTCGATTCCATCGATGCGTCATACTTGGTGCCTCGGCGCGAGGAAAGAGCGACGCTCGCTGCTAGGATCGTTGCACGATGCATGCGCTCCTCTCCAAGACGCTCTTTCTCGGGTTCATCGTCCATCCGGTCGTGACCGGCCTCGGCATGGTTCGAGCACAAGGCTACGAGCCCGAGATCCCGATCCGCGCTGCGAGTGACGAAGGCGCGAAGGCGATGACCCGCTTCTCGTTGCCCGAGGGGATGCGCGTCGAACTCTTCGCGGCAGAACCCGCGCTCGCCAACCCCGTCAGCTTCACGATCGATGCACAGGGGCGCGTCTACGTTTGCGAGACGTTTCGACTCCACAAGGGGGTGACGGACAACCGGAACCACGGCGGCACGTGGCTCGACGAAGAACTCGCGTGCCGAACCGTGGCCGACCGTGTCGCGATGTACGAACGCAAATTCCCGGGCACGATCGACGAGTGGAAGCGAGAACACGAGCGTATCCGCCGCATCGTCGATCGTGACGGCGACGGTCATGCCGATGACGACGGTGTCTTCGCGGATGGATTCAAGCAGCTCGCGGATGGCATCGCTGCGGGAGTGCTCACACGTGGTTCGCACGTCTACTACACGTGCATCCCGACGGTGTGGGACCTCGAGGATGCCGATGGCGACGGACGCGCCGAGAAGCGCACGGCGCTACAAACCGGTTACGGCGTTCACACCTCGCTGCTCGGGCACGACATGCACGGACTGATCCTCGGTCCGGACGGCAAGCTGTGGTTCTCGATCGGGGACCGCGGTTTCGACGTCACGAACGATGGCGTGCGCTTCGCGTATCCCGACGAAGGCGCCGTGCTCCGCTGCAATCTCGATGGAAGCAGTCTCGAAGTCGTGCACCGCGGGTTGCGAAACCCCCAAGAACTCGCCTTCGACGACTACGGCAACTGCTTCACCGGCGACAACAACAGCGATGGCGGCGATCGAGCTCGTTGGGTCTACGTCGTCGAAGGGGGCAATTCCGGGTGGCACATCGGCTTTCAGTCGATCTCCGATCGCGGCCCGTGGAACCGCGAGAAGATGTGGTGGCCCGTGCACGATGGGCAACCGGCGTACATCGTTCCGCCGATCGCGAACGTGACCAACGGCCCGTCCGGTCTCGTGTGTGATCCGGGCACTGGTTTGCCCGACAGGTATCGAGGGTGCTTCTTGTTGTGCGACTTCCGCGGCGCGAGCGCGTACAGCGGAATCACCGCGCTGCGAAACAGGCCTCGCGGTGCGGGTTTCGAACTCGCGTCGACGGCGCCGTTCGTGTGGAAAGTGCTCGCTACGGACGTCGACATCGGACCCGACGGTGCGGTGTGGATCAGTGACTGGACCGAGGGCTGGGGGCAGACAGGAAAGGGAAGGCTCTATCGCGTCGTGTCCGAGGCCAACTCGTTCGGTGCCGGAGCGAGTGCCGTTCGCGAGACTCAGCGCTTGTTGCGCGAAGGCATGTCGGACCGCTCGACGGGCGGCGTCGCGGCCCTCCTCCGCCACGCCGATCGACGCATTCGCCTCGAAGCGCAGCTCGAACTCGTGCAGCGTGGAGCGAGCGATGTGTTGCATTCTGCGACCGCTTCGACCGAACCCGAACTCGCGCGGCTACACGCGATCTGGGGTATCGGCATCATCGCTCGCACCGACCCACGAGTCCTGGATGGCCTCAAACCCTTGCTCGAAGACTTCGACGAAGAAGTTCGCGCGCAGACGGCCAAAGTGCTGGGTGAGGCCGCACAGGTCGCGATGAGCGAGCACATGCAGGCCGTACTTCCGGCGCTGCGTCGCTGTCTCGAAGATCGGTCGGCAAGAGTGCAGTTCTTCGCGGCCATCGCTCTCGGCAAGCTCGCCGATACCGCATCGCGCGAGGCACTCCTGCGAGTCCTCGAACAGAACGAAGGCAGGGACCCCTACCTGCGCCATGCTGCGGTCTTCGGTATCGCGCACATCTCGCGAGCCATCGGCAAGGACGGGATCGCGTCGCTGTTGCGCGAAACCAAGTCACCGTCGCAGGCGCGCCGCCATGGTGCTGTTCTCGCGCTTCGTCGGCTCGAAGAACCGAGCATCCAAGCGTTCTTGACCGACCCCGACCCGATCGTCGTGGCCGAGGCGGCGAGAGCGATCCAGGACACGCCGATCCCGGGTGCGCTCGAAGCGCTCTCCGCCCTCGGCGAGGACGCGGGGGCGTTCTCGCGTCTCGACGCAGAAACTTGTCGACGTGTGCTCGCTGCTGGATGGCGCTCGGGTACGGAGTCGGCGCTGACTCGTCTTCTCGGCGCCGTGAGATCCTCTTCGGTCGACCTCGAGATTCGACGCTTCGCGCTGCAACTCCTGGCCGATTTCGACGAACCACGCGCGCGAGATCCGATCGTCAACCTCCATCGGCCACTCGAACCTCGCACTGGGCTACGAGTCGATACACGCCTCGAGGACGCCTTGGGCCCGCTCGTCGGTTCTGCGCCCGAACTCGTTTCGGACATCGCGTCGATCGCACAGAAAAGACGTCTCGTCGGTCTCGCCGGACCGCTTGCGAGCGTCGTGCGGGATGCATCGTCGAACGCGAAGGCACGACGCGCAGCGTTCGAGACGCTCATGAGCTTTGGCGACGGCGCGCCCGACCTCGAAGGGCTCGCTGAGATCTGCAGCAAGTCGAAGGACGCCCTTCTGCGTGGATCCGGCCTGCGCTTCCTGGTCAAGAACGCACCGACGCGCGCGCTTCCGGTCTGCGTCGGGATCGTCCGCGGTGATGCACCGATCATCGAACGTCAGAATGCGATCCGACTCCTTGGGGGCATGGAGAACGAACGCGTGGATACCGAACTCGCGACCTTGCTCGCGATGCACACTCAGAAGAAGCTCGAGCCCGCGCTCCTCCTCGAAGTGCTCGAAGCCGCCGCCAATCGACCTGCACTCCGCGACAAGCTCAGCGCGTTCGAATCCTCACGTGCGGAAGGCGGTGTCGTGGCGTTGCATACGGAATGCCTCGAGGGTGGCGATGCGAAGAAAGGCGAAGCCATTTTCAAGCAACACGCCGCGGCCCAGTGCACGCGGTGCCACACGGTCGACGGAAAGGGCGGGAACGCCGGCCCTGACCTGCTCGGAATCGCCTCCCGCCGCAAACCGGCGGAACTGCTCGAGTCGCTGCTCGATCCCGGCGCGAAGATCGTCGAGGGCTTCGGCACCTACGTCTTCGAGATGAAGGACGGCAACGTGCACAGTGGTGCCGTCCGCGAACTCGATGGCGGCAAGCTCGAAGTGCGCCCCGAGACCGGCGAGCCGGTCGTGATCGATCCGGCGGACGTCGAGTTCAAGAGCGAGCCGACATCCGCGATGCCGGGCGTGCGCGGCATTCTCGACAAGCGTCAAATCCGAGATCTCCTCGCATGGCTCCTGAGCAAACGATGAGTGTTCGCTGTCCGCGGTCGATCTGCGTGATGAGCTTGCTGCTCGTTGCGTCTTGTGGCTCGAACACGGTCGACTCCGAGCTCGAGCCGTATTTGGTAAAAGCTCGCGAGCAACTCCAACAGAGTGCCGAACAACTCCACGCGCGCTGGGGCCGCCCACTCGCGCCGGATTGGGGTCGCTTGGAAGGCGAGAGTTGGTTCTTCGACGACGATCAAGCCAAGCTCTACTGGCTCGAAAAGACGAAAGCCGTGCTCGTCGCGGACGTCAGCCTCGTCGGGACGTACGAGTACGACCCGAAGGCACCGAAGGACAAGCCCGACGAGGCCGGTAGCTTCCGGTGGAGCTGGGACAACGACACCGTCGCCGATGCATCGAAGGCACGCGTCGAAGCCGTCAGGCGCTGGGGAGTCGCACGACGCTCGGCAAAGGTCTCGAAGGGCGCGTGGATCGGACCACCGAGCTGGGGTATCGACATGCTCGCAGCCGCCGTCCGCGTCACGGGTTCTTCGGGTGGCTATATGCGTAGCAGTGGCAATCTCGACTTCTACTTCCTGTTGCATTCGATTCGGAAGCCGAACGAGGCCGAGCTCCACCCGGACCTCAGCGCGGCCAAGCGCACGGACGCTCCCACCGAAAAGAAGTGACGTGACCGCGCGTCAAACGACGAGTGCGAGTGCATTGTGCACCGCATGCGCAACGATCGATGGCCGCACGCTTCCCGAGGCGAGACGCAGGCAGCCGAAGGCCACACCGCCAACGAATCGATGCGGCAGTTCGAGCGATACGCCGCCATTCATGCCGTGCAAGATCGCGAAGATCGCCGCAGTGCCGAGCACCGTCGTGCGCCCATCGGCCAACCTCTTCAGCGCTTCCCAGGCCGCGCCACGACACAAGGCCTCTTCGACGATGGGCGCGATGACGACGATCGCCGCGATGTCCCAAGCCGTCGTCGACGGCGGTAACGCCGCCGTTTCTTCGATCGCCGTCGTCACGAACGCGCGGTAACCGAACTCGACGTACAGCCACGCGATCGACCAAGTCGAGAAACCCGTCAGGATCGCGACCGGATAGACCCATGCGCCCTCGAGCATCGTCCGGCCATGCAGTCCTGCGCCCATCGCATCCTGCGTGCGATGGCGACGCAACAAATGATAGGCGAACCACGCAGAAGCGACCGAAACCGAGAAGTTGGCGAGATCCTGGATCCACTCAGCCGCGTCCTCCATACCGCGATAGGCAAGCACGCCGACCACGAGGGGGCCGATGACCGTGACTGCCAGTGCGAGGACCGCCGTGCGACGCCGAGAACGATCCGCATTCGTCCGCTCGCGATGCTGCCTCTTGTGCGCGAGAGTCGGTGTCCCGCACGACGGGCAGTAGTTGGCGGTGGGTGCCCGCTTAGCGCCGCACCGTGAGCAAATCATCATCGTGAGGGCAATCGGAGGCCGACGACTTTCCAGCCGGTCTTCCACCACTCGAACTTGACGGAGAGCTCGTCGTTCTCGAGTTCCCACGCTGCCCGTGCACGACCATCGGTCTGCAGACTGACCGTTGCATCGGCGACCTGTGGGCGCTTCTCGAACCACTCGCGCTTTTGCATGACTCGGCGGAAGGACTCCTGCTTTGATTCACGGAACCCCGCCTCCATCATCGCGAACATCGCGTCGGGGCCATCTCCGTTCCACGCGGCTTCGAACTCGCGAACCGCAGGTTCGATCGGACCGACTTCGAGATCGGGTAGATCGACTCCCGTGAGAATCCAGCGGTCCCCCTCGACCGAGAACGAAGCGCGGACGCGTCGAGCATCCGCCTCGGAGCTTCCACCGTCGCCGAGTCGGTACGTCACGAGAACCGAGCGATCCGACTCCTCGCGTCCGACCTCGACCACGTTCGGCCTCGAGGACTCCCATCCGCGGCGAGCGAAGGCCTCGGTCATTCCCAGTCCGGGGCCGGACTCCGGTCCTCGCACGAAATAGGCAGCGAGTTCACTCACTGGTTTTCCATCGTTCCAGCGCTCGGTGAACGCTTCGACGATCGTGTCCGCGCTCGGTGGTCGCGTGGCCCACCAAACGCTCAGGGCGCCGATGCCGAGCACGGCAACGGACAGAGCTCCGACCAAGAGTGCGGAGTGACGCTTTCGCTGTTCGCCACGCTTGCGTCGCGAACGCACGCTGTCCGCGACACCTCCATCGACATGTCGATCGCGATCGATTCGCTGGCGCTGGAGTTCGAATTCGGGGTTCTCCTCGAGCAGTTGTTGCACGCGCGACGCCTGCCCGACGGCCGCCCACAAGATCAGCGTCAAGAACCCCTGAACGAAATACTCGACGATGGAGCCATCGCCACTGATGACGAGAATTCCCAACCAGAGCGTCTGCAACGATGCGAGAACGATGGCCCACACGACGGGCGCACGCGTGACGAAGATGGCGCCAATCGCATGAATCACCGCGAGCCCGCCGAGGATCGCGATCAGGATCCAAGCGAAGTCGGCGCCTTCGACCGCTTCTTCGCCGACGAGTTCGGCCGTGCGCTTCAGGATCGTGAGGATCAGCAGAAGGTAGACGACATCGAGCGCGGCAATGACCCAATACAGGGAGCGAAGCCGGAACACGACCTGCTTGATCCTCGCGAACTCACGACGCGCGTGCGCCTTCGCCGCCCGATCCTCGGGCTTGGCGGACGGCGCATCGCCGTCATCGGTCGCTTTCGAATCGTCGCCTGTCGAGAAATCGCGATCGAGGCCGAAGCCACAACTCTCGCAATATCGCGCCGTGGTCGGGTTCACGTGATCGCATTGCGAACAGAGTCTCGGCAGTGATTTCATGGGAGTCGGGAGAATACCGCTCTCACCGAATCTCGTCAGGTCCGAAGCATCAGAAGCGCGATTCCGATCACGGCCGTGACCGTTCCCGTCACCGCGCGCCAAGTGATGCGACTGCCGTAGGCGATGCGTGCGATCGGAATCAGGTAGATCGGCGTGAGACTCACGAGAATCGCGGCGACCGCCGCATCCGTACGCTGGATCGCGACCTGGTAGAGAGACACGCCGAGCGTCGGCCCGAGCAAGACCGCGAGCAAGATGGGGCCGCGCACCTCACGCCGACGCATCGCACGAAGCGATCTCCCGAGTCGCCCCATCACGATCGCGATGACGAGGACTCCCAATGTGCCCGCGGTCATGCGCACGACGACTGCCGACAGTGGATGCATCTCGGCGGCACCTGTCCCGGCACCGAGCTTGGACAACACGTTGCCGAGCGCCTGACCTAGCGCTCCGAGCAGTCCGAGGACTGCACCAACGGCGAGTTGCGAACGCGTGAGGTCCGCATCCCACTCACGCCGACCGTGACGATCGGCGAGCACCAGCGCGATGCCGATGGAGGTCACGAGCAGACCGAGGAGTTGCCAAACACCGAGTTTCTCGTGCAGGACGATGCGCGCGAGCACCGCGGTCATTGCTGGCGCGGTCGCCATCAAGAGCGCGCCGAGCCGCGGCCCGATCCGCGTGATGCTCGCGAAGTAGCACATGTCGCCGAGTGCGAGACCGACGAAGCCCGAGGTCGACAACCAAGCGCGAGCCTCGGGTGCGACTCCGGTGGGCCAGAACGATCCGAGCCACGCTCGGTGAACGACCATCAACACCGGCAGTGCGATCAGGAGACGCAGCTCGTTGACGGCATTGGAGCCGACATGGCGCCCCGCTCGCGCTGCGAGCAACGTGCCGAACGCCCACAGCAGTGCAGTCGTGATCCCGGCGATCTCGCCGACGTAGTCGCTCAAGCAGAGTTACCGCATAGGGCGTCGACGGATCTCCGAATCATCGCTCGCTCACACACCCAGGTCGAAGCCGTACGCATACTCGTCACGCACGAACTCGTTGGCGGCATCGACGTTGGTCACGCGCATCGCACCCGTGTCCCACTCGAGCGCTTCCCCGGCGCGAATCGCGACGTTGCCGAGCAGGATCGCTTCGGTCAGCGGGCCTGCGTAGTCGAAGCTCGACATCGGCTTCGGACCGGCGTCCTTGCACGCGAGCAACCACTCTTCGTGAATGCCGGGCGAGCGAGGAAGCGATGGTGCCGGGAGCGCTTTGCCGCGGAAGGTGTTCGCCTCGGCGTCGAACTGAGCTTCGGGCCAGAGCTGGAACTGCGCTCCATAGTGCTCAGGAGAATAGAGCGACCCTTCGCTGCCGATGATGAGCGATCCGTAAGGGTGCACCTTGCCCTCCTTCAAGGCCGACTCCGGAAAGAGTTCGGCAGGCGGCAGCGCTCCACCGTCGTACCACGTCAGCGCGACCTCACCCCGAGAACCGCGTGGCGGGAACGTGTAGCGCACCTTGGACCACACCGGTCCCGAGTCCGCAGTGCTACCTTCTTGCTCGGCTTCGATGCGCGTCGGTTGTCCGAGGTCCGCAGCCATGTACGCCATGTTCATCGTGTGACACGCCATGTCGCCGAATGCCCCTGTGCCGAAGTCCCACCAACCGCGCCACACGAAGTGGGCGTACGACGGATGGTACGGACGGTGCGCGCGAGGCCCGAGCCACAGATCCCAGCGAAAGTGCGCGGGAATCGGCGCGATGTCCGTCGGCGCAGTCAATCCCTGCTTCCAATAGCCGACAGGGCGGTCGGTCCATACGTGGACCTCGGTCACGTTTCCGATCACGCCTCCGCGAACGAGCTCAGCGGCTCTGCGAACGCCTTCCATCGCCGTGCCTTGGTTCCCCATCTGCGTCACGACTCCCTTCTTGCGCGCCATCAAGCGCAGGAGTCGCGCCTCCTCGACGCTGTGCGTCAAAGGCTTCTGACAGAAGACGTGCAGTCCACGATCCATGGCCATCAATGCCGCCACCGCGTGTGTGTGATCGGGTGTCGAAATCGTCACGGCGTCGAGCCACGGTTCGCGTTCGAACAGGACTCGGTAGTCGTCGTAGCGACGCGCTTTCGGAAAGCGCTCTGCGGTCTTGGCTCCGCGCTGCCAGTCGACATCACAGATGGCGACGATGTTCTCGTCGCGCATCGCCCACGCATCGCTCTCGCCCTTGCCGCCGCATCCGATGATCGCGACGTTGAGCTTGCCGGCAGCGCGGTTGATTCTCCGAGCGTGTCGTTTGGTTTCACGAGCATGGAGCGGCGAGCCGATCCATAGCGACCCGGTAGCGGCTCCGGCAGCGGACAACGCGGATAGGAACTGTCGTCGAGAGGGAGTCAACATCGCGGGTGATCATACGTTTCGGGGCGACGGACGCCGCGCATTCCCACCGCGAAATCAGCGTTCGGCCGTCGACCACTCGAGTCGGACACCACGCCGCGCGAGTTCCGCGCGTAGCACGTCGTACGGCAGCTCCTGAACCGCGATACCGCGATCGATCGCGAGACAAGCGGCGACCGACGCCGACTGCCCCAGGATCATGAAGACGGGCTCCATCCGTATCGAGCCGAACGCGATGTGCGTCGCCGACACCGCTACCGGGACGACGAGGTTCGCGCACGATCCACGCGGAGGTACGATCGCTCGGTACGAAATCCCGTAGGGAGTGAAGCCGCGCACTTGGACATCGCCCTCGTTGCGCACGTGACCCTCCGCGTCGACGTACCGTTGCACGTGATGACTGTCCATGCCGTAGGCACCGAGACCGATCGGATCGTCGACAGGTAGCTCGCCGCGGACGTGCCGCTCGCTGATCACGACATCCCCGCGCATGCGCCGTCCTTCGCGTACGTAGAGCTGGAAGGGCCAGCCGGCATTGTCCGTGAACTCGTCGCGCGCGAGTCCCCAGCGCGAGAAGTCGCGCCGGACTTCCTCGGGCACACGCGGGTGATTCGCGAGCGTCCAGAGCAGGCCTTGTTGCCAGCTCCGGTGACGCGCTTCGATCCGAGCTCGCTCCTCGAAGCTCGCCGTCGCATAGAGCCAGTTCTGCCCGATAAAGTCGGTCGAAACCGCAAAGTTGTTGTTGGAGTCCGTCTTGCGATTGGGCATCGCGACCGGATGCCATGGTCGTCGCAGGTCCCCGGCTTCGATGTTACGGAAGAGCAACTCGTACGCAGCTTCGTCGTAGTCGACTGGCTTCGGCCACGGGATACGGTTGTCCGCGACGTCGGTCGCACAGATGCGATAGCAATATGCTTGCACCTTGTCGTCGCCAGTACCGTCCGCACCGGGCGGCGTCGCCTCGATTCCGGGCAAGAGCCCAGATGCAGGGTCTCCGGCGGTGCGATACGGATCGACGTCCCGGACGAATTGATGCGCGACCGCACGAGCCACTTGTACACCGGCAAGGGTTTCGTCGAACTCGTCGCCGGCTTCTCTGCCTACCACGAACGGTACGCCTGCCAGCGCGAGGAGATCCCCCTCGTAGCTCGCGTCGACGAAGATGCTTCCTTCGTAACGCGTGCCATGCGTATCGAACACCGCCGCGATTTCCGGCGGGTTGCCCCACGTCGGCGTGAATTCGATACGGCTCCGATCGAGTTGCACGCCTCGTAAGACTTCGATCCCTTCGTGTGCAGCCCAGCGTTCGAAGATGCTTGCCGCGACCTTCGGCTCGAACGTCCACGCGGCATCCTGGCTCTCACGGTGTCCTCGTCCCAGAAACTCGTCGCGGCGCTGCCAGGTCCACGCGTCATCCCGTTCGTACCATTCCTTGACTGCACGATAGAACTCGCGCGCGATCCCACCGATCGCATCCTTGTTGCCGACATCGGTGGCACCGAGTCCGCTCGACGTCAGACCTCCGAGCCATTGCGTGGGCTCGAGAACGAGAACGCTCTTGCCGGCGCGTGCAGCCTCGAGTGCCGCAGCCATGCCCGCACTCGTGGCACGCCAGACGACGAGCTGATGCACGTTGTGTGTCGTATCGACTCCGAGGGGATCGTGGATCGACGGTGGCAGATTCGCGATGCTCTTGCAGGAGGTCAGGATGACGCAGAACGACACGAACGCGACGCAGCACGACGCCCAGCGGCCACGCGAACCCGGGTTGCGACGTGACGTGTACGACATCGTGTTCGAGGCGGATACCTTCGGCGGGAAGTTCTTCGACGTGGCGCTCCTCGTCGCGATCGCCATCAGCGTGCTCTTGGTCATGCTGGAGAGTGTACGCAGCTTCGAGCTTGAATATTCGAGCACACTCGAAACTGTCGAGTGGATCGTCACCGCACTCTTCACGATCGAATACGCGATACGCCTGTCGATCGTCGAACGGCCGTGGCGCTATGCGACGAGCTTCTACGGGCTCGTCGATCTGCTTTCGATCCTCCCCACGTACCTTGGTCTCTACATCGGCAGAGATGATGCTCGCACTCTGCTCGTCATTCGGGCGCTTCGTCTACTGCGAGCGTTCCGTGTCTTCCGGTTGGGACGTCTCACTCGCGAAGCGGACATGTTGCGCGTCGCGCTCTGGCAGAGTCGCTACAAGATCTTCGTCTTCCTTTCGGCGGTTCTCTGCACCGTCGTGATCCTCGGTGCAGCGATGTACCTCGTCGAACGCGACCACCCCGAGAGTGGATTCGCATCGATTCCGACGAGTTGCTACTGGGCAATCGTGACGATGACGACGGTGGGCTACGGCGACATCGCGCCGGTCACGGTCGCCGGCAAAGCGATCGCCTCGGTCATCATGGTACTCGGGTACGGCTTCATCGTCGTCCCGACGGGGATCGTGTCGGTCGAGTTCGCGCAGGCGACCCTCGAGGCACCGGGCAAGGACCCACCGAGGCCGGCTCGTTGCGAAGCCTGCGGCGCCACGGGCCATGCGGACGATGCCGCGTACTGCCGGCGTTGTGGAGGGAATCTACGCTGACGAGAACGCGCGCACGCACTCAGCGCGTGCCCGACTTTTTCAACGCGCTGCTCGACTACTCCGGTGCGTGTCGGCCGATCGCGGTCTATCCTCGATTGAGGACACCACCGAGGCCCCCGTGACCGAACTCGCCATTCTCAAACAAGTCAAGCCGACCCAGTTCAAACAGCTCGCTGCACTGCTCGCGAAGAACGGCATCGAAGCGATCGCCGTGCCACCGTCGCGCGGGGGCTGAGGCCGCGAGGTCTTGCTCGCGGTCGCGAGCGAGAATGCACAGGAGGCCTTACGCATCCTGCACGATCACGAAGACGCTCGGCTCGGTGAATACGAGCGTTCGGCGATCGCCGCCGTCGAGCAACTCGACGGAGATACCTGTCCGGCCTGCCTCGAGCCGCTCGGCGATGCGACGTCCGTTTGCGGGAGCTGCGGCCTCCGATTTGCCTGAGGGACGCACGGCTCGCTTTCACCGTTCCAGGCCGCGCTTTTCTCGCTCACGCGCGATTTTCTCGGAGTAGGGTTCTGGTGCGTCCGAGCCATTACGGTCCGCGGGCGGGTTACGAACGATTCCGTCGAAGACGGCGATGCACTCCATCGTCCGTTCACAACGGCAGCGTCCGTATACGGAACGCCGAACGAGCTCCTAAGGGGTCCCTCAGGCCCCTTTGCCGAATCGGCGAACCGCTATACGGTAACGGAGTTCGTCCTGCCCTCTGGGTCGCGGTGTGCGTGCGCGACTACTGACTCGACGACTCTGGAGCTTCCTTCCTCTGCCGCTTTCTCTCGGAGATTCTTGCATTGCGTCCCCCCATCGACCTGCGTGCTTCGCTTTTCATCGTCGGCGCTCTCCTGTGTGCATCCCCCGCGTTTGCCTGTAACAAGCGCAAGGCATCAGCTGCCGACACGGTGAGCATTCGCCAACTGTCCAGCACGGTTTGGCAAGTCCTCGTTCCCGGCTACGAGACGACCGCCGTTCCTCTCGGAGTCAGCTATTGTGCGATCGGCGTACAACTGCCGGCCTCGTCACCGATCAACGCGGTTTCGAGCGTGGCCCTCTTCGAGCAGGGCAGCTCGGCCACGATGCCGCGCTTCTCGTATTCTTCCAATGCTGGCGTCGCGACCGCGTTCAACGCCGTCTCGTCGGGCTCTTGGACGGGTTTCCTTTCGCAGGTCACCGGTCCGGACGCCGGTGGGCGCGACCATTTCATGAGCATCATTCTCGATGTCACATCGGGAACGACCGCAGCGCAGATGGACACTGCGCTCAAGGCGAGCGTGTTCGCCATCGACCAAGCGACCGTCAGTGGCAGCTTGCTCAACAAGGATCGCCACCTGATGACGCCGACGACCGTCGCCGTTGCATCACCACTGTGGCGCAACGAAAAGATCTTCCATAACGCGGCCCACACGAACCTGTCGACGCGCGTTTCGAACAACGCAGACGACACGATCTACTTCATGGTCCCGAAGGAGTTCCGTTTCGGCCAAGGAGCAGGAAATGGCTGGCGCTGCGTCTTGCAGGACAGTGAGCGCGCGACGTCAGAAGTCGTGAACTTCGGCTACATCGCGTCCGATGCGACCGGCAAGCCCGACGTCACCGCGGGCGCGACCACCAACGTGCGCTACACGCTCTTCGGAACCGGCAGCGGCTCGGCAGCCTTGCTCTACACGCTGTCGGTCGCGGATGCAGCACCGCTGCCGCGCGTCGGTGGCGTCAGGGTCGTCCTGCCCGCGCCACGCAACTGGCCCAACGATGCGTGCACGATCCATACACAGGACGGCACGACGTCGAAGGTGCCGACGACCCTGCAGCAGCAGTGGACGTACGCCGCAACTGGCTCGACCGTCGCCGCCTACAGGTCGATCGGTTCGACGCTGCGCATCGGCGCGCTCCACGACTGCGGCATCGTGCGTAGCTACATCAAGTCGACTGCCTACCAGACGACGGCCGAGGTCCTCGAGGGTCCGGAGGCGCTGTTCCCGGTCGTGTCCCGCAGTGACGAAATCGGCTTCCGCGTGGCATCGGAGCAATATGCCGGTGCCTACGGAATCATCTTCCTCGCACCCGATTACTTGCCGAGCCCTCTGCCTACGCCATTCAAGGACGTGCTCGTCCAAACACTCACGTTGTCCGGTACACCGTTCGTCATTCCGACCAACGGCGAGTTCGACACGGGTAGTGTCCTCTTCCCTGCCAACATCTCTTTTGCTTTCCAAGCGATCTTCTTCCAGTTCAACGGCCCCAACGTCGACGCGGCATTCAGTGACGCGATGCTCGTGAAGGGTCAAAGCTGAGAGGAGAGACCACCATGGTGAACCGCTCAACACTCGTTGCACTGACTTCCGTGCTCCTGGCAGCCTCTGCTGCCGACGCTCTTGCTTGCTTCTCACGCGACACCGTCGCGACGCCGAACGTGATCGTCCGCTCCATCAACGGAACGACATGGCGTGTGCTCGTGCCGGGGTACACGTCCGTCGCCGCGGCATCGGGTGCGTACTGCGCGGTCGGGATGTCGATCCCGACCTCCGGCTCGATCGTGAGCGTCGACGACGCCCGCGTGATCGGCATCGATGCTTCGACGTACGACAACGTGACGTGGGCTTCCAGCACCGCGGTCGCGACCGCGTTCAACACCGTCTCCGCAGGCAACTGGACGGGGTTCCTCGGGCAAGCGACCAACTCGATCGCCGCCGGAACGAAGGTCCTCTACGACATCGTGGTCACGGTCTCGAGCGGCACGACGCTGGCCCAGCTCACGACCGACTTGCTCGCGAGTGACATCGGTAGCGATGCCGCGACGTCGACGGGCTCGCTCGCCGGCGGCACGTTGCAGTCGATCTTCCGGCCGACGACGGTCACGGAGCAGGTGCTCTACCGGAACTCGCGCGTGTTCCACAACGAGGCGTACTCCAACATCTCGACGCGCGCGACGGCCGACTCCGCCGACACGCTGGTCTTCATGCAGCCACGCGATTTCCGCCGCGGACAAGGAGAAGCCAGTGGCTGGGTCGTGCGTGTCCAGGACCAGAACCAGTCGACTTCCGAAGACGTCGCACTCGGCTTCGTCGCCTATTCGAGCACGACCGCCGATACGCCGGACCTCACGCCTGCCGGGCGCTTGACGACGGTCCGCTACTCGCTCTTCGGAACCGGTTCGGGAGCCGCCGCCGCGATCTACACGCTGACCACTTCGGTCGGCGTTCCCGTGGGCGAGTTCAGCGGCCTCACGATCGAGCTGCCGAAGCCGGCGACCGACTTCCCGGCCGACGGCCTCACGGTCGCGATGCAGGACGGCGATACGACCTATTTGCCGGCCGCGGCTCGTGCTCAGTGGACCTACGTCGCCAACGGCGCGACAGCGACCGCCTTGCGTCCCGCGGGCACAACGATGCACTTCGGAGGTCTCTACGACTGCGGCACGATCCAGTCCCAAGCGTTCAGCTCGGTGTACGGGCCAAGCAACCGCCTCAGCGGCGCCGAAGCCCTGTCGCCGGATGCGACCGGCGGTGACCTGACGTCGTTCCGCATCCACCACCAGAAGTTCGCGAGCTCGGTCGCGCTGATCATGGTTGCTGCGGACTACGGGCCGATCAAGAGTTCAACGACGCTCAAGGACTACATGCTGCAGCCGCTGTTCACGACTCTGATCGTGGCGACCGATGCCAACGGCGTCGGCAACTCGATCGGCTTCCCGGTTCCGCCAAACATCCTGCTCGCGGTCCAAGGCTGCTACTTCAACTTCACGAACTTGACGTTCCAGTTCGGCGACGCCTGCCGCTTCCAGACGCACTGATTCCGGCACGCCCGCGCCCGTCCCCGACCGGCTCGTTGCCCGTTGGAATTGCGACGGGCGCGCTTCATGATCGTGCGCTTTCCGTCGAATCAGGAGAACGGCCCGTGAAGTGCCCCTGCGGAAGCACCGAGACCTACGAAGCTTGCTGCGAGCCTCGCCATCGTGGCGCAGCACCTGCCGAGACCGCCGAGGCACTCATGCGAGCGCGTTACTGCGCGTTCGTCATGGGCGAGATCGACTTTCTGGTCGACACCCTCGCGCCCGAAGCGCACGAGGACGGAGAACGGGAAGCGATCGAAGCCTGGTCCAAGGGCAGCGAATGGCACGGCCTCGCGATTCGCAAGACGGACGGTGGCGGTCCTGGGGACGAACGCGGCACGGTCGAGTTCGTCGCGCACTTCTCGCAAGGCGGCGAAGAGCAGTTCCATCACGAACTCGCGACCTTCGAGCGGCGTAATGGTCAGTGGCGTTTCGTCGACGGGACCACGCCGACCGTGCGCACCAAGCTCCGCGAAGGCCCCAAGATCGGAAGGAACGAGCCCTGCCCGTGCGGAAGCGGCAAGAAGTACAAGCGTTGTTGCGCGCAGCGAAGTTCCGAAGCCACCGAAACTTCGGCGTGACCGCGCGGGAGATCTTCCCGGCGCGCCTCGCTCGATCCGTCGTGCAGCCGATCCGAAGAGCCGGCGTGGTGGCTGCCCACGGCTTTCGTGGCAGAATGCGCCGATGATCCGCACAACGACGACGATCCTCACCGCTCTCGCGCTGACGCTCAGCACCGGCACTGCGCACGCACAACGGCGGTCCACCGACCAAGGCGGTCGCACGACCGAAGCCCTGCGTCAAGAACTGCTGCGCGCTCGCGCTGCACATCAAGCGCTCGACGCACGTGTTCAGGAGTTGCTACGACTCCTCGAAGAGCGGAGTGCGGGCGAACGCAAAGCTCGCGAAGAGCGCGAACAACACGCGGCACGTCTCGAAAAAGAGCTCGAACAGCAAAGGGCCGTGTGCGCACGTCTCGAGGCAGAGCTCCAAAAGGCACGCACGATCCAAGGTCGAGCGGCCCAGGAGTTCGAGGTCGCGCAGCGTGACGCTTCGAACCGAACCAAGGCGCTTGAACAACGCCTGGCCACGATGGAATCTCAGCGACGCCAGCTCGAGGCGCAGCTGCGCGCAGCGAACTCCCAGTCGGACCGCAATGCCAAAGAACGCGAAGCCCGCTACGCCAAGCTCCGTTCGGACAGCGATCAGAAGACGCGCCAGTGGATGCAGGAGCGCGAAAAGCTCCTATCCAGCCTGCGCGATGCACAACGCAAGGACAGTGAGCGGATCGCCGCCGTGCGATCCCTCGAGCAACGCGTCTCCGACATGAAGAAGAGCCTCGCGAGCCACGAGAAGACGATCGCTGGTCTACGCTCGAGCAAGGAAACGCCCGCTGTCGCGGGATCCGCCGCAACGACTCGTAACGCCGTGACGACGATCCGGCGCCCGGTGACGGTGCGCTCCACCAAGTCCACGACCGTAGAGAGCAATGCGAAGTCGGACAGCAAGGTCATGGCCATCGGCATGCCTGGCGGCGCGCGCATGGTGACGCTCCCGGCAGGAGTGCACGCTCCAGTCCCGGCACCGAAGGCGCCCGCCGCCGGCGCTCCGCGCAGCGTGCACATCCACATCGAAGAGTTCGAAGGGGAGCTGATCCTCAATCTCGGCGACCACAACGTGGAAATCGACGAAGTCGAAGAGCTCGAACTCGGCGCGCACGACTCGCGCAAGAAGGCCAAGGAAGCAAAGAAGGACGCGAAGAAGGCCGCGCCCAAGCACGAAGATCACGATGAAGGCGACGATGACGATGACGATGACGATGACGATGACGGTCATCACGAAGCGTCGACCAAGAGCGCACCGAAGAAGGATGCCAAGAATGCGCCCCGCAAGGTAGCGAGCAAAGCGGCGAACAAAGTCGGCTGAGCGGGTCGCGGCCTGCCGCACACGACACTGCTGGCGACGATCGGCTCAGCGCTGCGTGCCCGAGTCGTCGAAGTGCTTGAACTCGCCGCCGTTCTCGGCGGCGAGCTTCTTCAAGAAGTCGGCGTTGAGTCCGTCACCGATTCCGATCGTGTGGACAATGATGCTGCCGAGCGGGTTCCACGACCGCACCGCGCGCAGGACCTTGTCCGGGTCATCCAACTTTCCGTCCGTCGTCGTCGGCGACCCGTCCGTCAGCAGGAAGATCGTGTCGACACCTTCGCCACGCGACTTGTCGCGCCGGCGAGCTGCGCCCTTCTTCCCCATCGCGACATCATCGATGCTGAAGGCGAGCTTCATCGCGTCATGGATGTTCGTCGAAGCGACGGGATTCAGCTTCGCGACCCATGCAGTCGCTTCGGCGATCTTCGACGGATCGGCCTTTTGTAGGTTCGGCATCCATGCCTCGGCTACGTCGCTGTACCAGACGACGTTGAAGTTCTTCGTTCGCTCGAGTCGCTGAAGCGCTTCGATGAGCTCTTGTTTGCATGCCTCGAGTCGTGTCGTTCCCTTGCCCTTGTCGCCTGCAGGCTCACCGATCGGACTGGCGACCGTGACTCCACCACCTCCACTGCCACGAGGTTTCCGCCACTTGACCTGCTTCTCCATCGATTGCGAAGCATCGATCACGTAGACGATGCCTTCACCGTCCTGGGGAATTCCCATGTAGTAGAAAGAATCGTCCTCGATCTCTTTCGACGCCTTGAACATCGAGCCTCCACGCGCGACGCGCTTCGGCGCGCCTTCGGCAACCCACGCGCGACCCTCCGACGCGAACCACCCCTCCCACGAGGTCTTCGACACGCCGAGTTTCTTGCCGGTGAAGTCCTCGAGGGCCAACGAGACTCGCCGACGCACTTGACCACGCTCGCGTGCGAGCAACGCGATCAACGCCTCGACGGACTCCGGAACGCGAACCGAGGCACAAGCATTCGCGGCCTGGACCCGCACTTCGTCGTCGTCATGACCGAGGAGGTCGATCAAGGCAGGTCCGAGCGGTGCTGCCTTCTCTTCGAGCCTGCGGATCCCCTGGAGGAGAGCGAGAATGTCCTCCGTGCGCTTCTTGGAGCGGGTCAGAGCCTTCCCGATATCCGCAGTCAGCTGTTCGCCGAGCCCGGGCAGCGCTCCCGCCGCAGCCAGCTTCAACGCGAGGCTACGGCGCGCATCCCCGATGACCTTGGTCAACAAGAAGCGCGCAGCCTTTTCGTCGCGCAATCGCTCGAGCTTGGAATCGACGTTCTCGAGCACGAGGCGGCACGCGTCGAGGCGCTTGCGCAGCGCGGCGATCTCGCGCTCGAGTTCTTGAAACCGCGCGTGGCCGGCCGACGGCAGTTGGCGCGACCTCGACGTCTCCTGCCCCTTGATGATCTGCGCTGCTTCTTGACGCATCTCCTCGCGAGACTTCGTGGTCTCCGCCACGTCCACCTCGATCCGTTCCCGCACGGCAACGATGGTCTTGGCGACGACCTCGCTGTCGAAGGGCAGGAGGTCGTCGAAGGCCGTCTGCCATGCGGCAACGTCGTTGCTCCGCAGGGCCTTGCGGATCGCGGCGACGGCATGCTTCTCGCTCGGCTCCTGACCCGACGGTTGCTCGCTGGTGACGGTTGCGGTGGCGGACAGGAGCGTGGACAGCGCCACGACGAGCATGCGTTTGGACCAGATTGCGTTCACAACGGGAGAGCATATCAGCCTGCGTTTCACGTAGTCTGTGGCGAACCGCGGGCGCCATGGACGACGCCCACGAAGATCCGCATGGCCCCTTCGAATCCAAGCTCGATGACCCCACGGCTCGCATTCTCGTTCGCTCTCCTCGTCGTCTTCGGATCCTTTGCATCGAGCGCACCGCAGGACGGGCTCGGTTACCAGGACACGCCGATCGTGCGCGGCTACCACGTCCACGACGGGACCCGCCCCCAACCGACGCACGTCACGCCGGGGACGATGCCGGCACAACAACGACTGCAAGAACCACCGAGCGATGCGACGGTCTTGTTCGACGGAACGTCCCTCGATGCGTGGCGCGGCTCGAAGGGCGAGGCGGGATGGAAGATCGTGGTTCCAGAAGCGGTCGAATCGCTGCTGACCGACAAATGGATGGAGGTCGTTCGCGGGACGGGAACCATCAGCACCAAGGAGGAGTTCGGCGACTGCCAACTGCACCTCGAATGGCGCACGCCCGTCACGTCGAAGGGCAAGGGACAAGGGCGGAGCAACAGCGGCGTCTTCTTCTGCGGGCGCTACGAGATCCAAGTGCTCGACAGTTTCGAGAATCGCACCTACCCCGATGGCCAAGCTGCCGCGATGTACGGTCAGTGGCCACCGCGCGTCAATGCATCTCGTCCAGCCGGGCAGTGGCAGAGTTACGACATCGTGTTCGAAGCGCCGCGCTACAACGCGGACGGCGACCTCGCATCGCCGGCGTTCGCGACGGTCTTCCACAACGGCATCTGCGTGCATAATCGACAAGCTTTCGACGGGCCGACAGGCCACAAACGTGCTGCCGCTTACGGCAAGGCTCCACGCGGCACGACGGATGGAATCGAGCGCGGCCCGCTCTCCTTGCAGGACCACGGCGATCCGGTGGCCTTCCGCAACATCTGGATTCGTCCGCTGCACACGTACGACGAAGGTCGCGCGGTCGGAGCCGGCAAGGACGGCGACAAGTAAGCGAAGCGCGCCATGAATGCGGTCGTCAAACACGTCACGCGCGCGATGATCGCCGGCATCGTCGCACTGTTGCCGATCGGCGGAACGATCCTCGGCTTCGTTTGGATCGAAAGCACGCTTGCGGCGACTTGGAAGAGCATTCCTTCGCTCGCGCCCTACTACGTGCCCGGACTTGGCGTCGTGGCCGTGCTCGTGGTCATCTATCTCATCGGTCTCGCGATCACGACGTTCGTCGGCCGCTATGTCTGGGCTCTGGTCGATCGGTTGCTGGATTCGTTACCGCTGCTCGGTCCCTTGTACCGGAGCCTCAAGCAGATTCTCGGCTACGGCGAAGGGCGCGATGCCCTCTTCGAACGAGTTGTCTGGGTCCGCTCGCGCGAACAGGACGCGGAAGAACTCGGGCTCGTCACCAAGGAATGCCTCGATCAAGGATCGACGCTCGTCTTCGTGCCCGGGTCACCGAACCCGGCGACTGGACGCTTGCTCCGCTTGAAGCCCGACGTGCTCAGGCCTGCGCACATGACGGTCCACGCTGCCCTCAAGACGCTCGTCGCGCTCGGCAAGCTCGATCTCGAGGCGGACGATGTCGAGCCGACCTCGTCCTGGACGACGAACTCCGACCCTGGTGAGAATCGTCCATGATCGGCGACCGGACGCCGATTCGTGCCGTGTTGTTCGATGTCGACGGCACGCTCTATCACCAAGGTGTCGTGCGTCGGCGCATGGCTGCAGCCTTGCTCCGTCGATTCGCGTTCGAACCGCGGCGTGCGCGCGAACGGCTTCGGAACCTCTCGTGCTGGAGGGCTGCCCTCGAAGCGTTACGACCCGAGACGGCCGACTTCATCAGGCAACATGGCGGACTGCGATCTCGACAGCGTTCGATCGCGCTGCAGAACGGCGCCATCGATGCGACGCTCGACGACGACGTCGACGAGTGGATGGCGACGCGCGCACTCGAGGTCTTGAAACCGGCACGCCGCGAGGGACTCGTCGAGTTGCTTGCGTCCTTGACGGACCGCGGCGTGCTCTTGGGTGCCTGGTCGGACTATCCGTGCGACGCCAAGCTCGAAGCACTCGATGTCGCCGAAGCGTTTTCGGTCCGCGTCAGTGCGGACGATGTGGATTGCCTCAAGCCATGGCCCCACGGATTCCACCTCGCGGCGAGACGCCTCGGCGTGCCCACTCGCGAATGCCTCTACGTCGGCGATCGAGCGGACGTCGATGCCGCGGGCGCGGCTGCGGCGGGAATGCGCTGCGTACTCTTCGGTCGACCGGGTGCGAGCGGAGGGGTCTTCACCGTTCGTACTCCGGCGGACTTGCGCGATCGCTTGCTCGCGTTCCTCGACAACGGGTAGAACACATCTCATGGCAAAGGACGAGCGGCGCCCCACAGACGAGACTCCGAAAGAAAAGCCATCGCTCTGGCAGCGATATTGGCGACAGCCGGGCTGGAAGAAGCTGTTGCTCCTCGGCGGCTCGATCCTGATCGTCCTGGGCGTGGTGTTCCAGGTCATGGCTTGGGTCGACCCGCCCCCCATGCCCGGCGGCGCGGGCGGCAACGTCGGGCCTCTCGGCTCGTCCTTCACGGATCCACAAACGGGCGAAGTCTCGGTCGTCAAATCGAGTGAAACGGCGTGGTCCGAAGGTTTCTTGAAGCTCGGGTTCAGCTTCTTCGCGGGATTCGCGATCGGAAGCTTCGTCCGGGGCTTCCTCAAGATGTTCCTGTTCTTTGCCGGCGGCCTGCTTGTCGTACTCGTGGCTCTCGAATACTTCGAAGTCGCGAAGATCGACTGGTCGGTCCTCGACCGCTTGTTCAACTCCGCACGCGACAAGATTCTCGGCGAGTCCAACAGCTTCCGTGAGTTCTTGTCGTCGCGTCTTCCGAGCGGTGGCCTCGGTGCACTCGGTCTCTTCACCGGATTCAAGAAGTCCTGAGACCCTGCGCCTCGGAACGCTCGGCATCGCCAAGCCGTGGGTCCAGGCAGCGCTCAGCGGTTACAGCGACCTCGCGATGCGCCGCGTCGCTCGTGCGTACGGTGCGGCGTACGCACTCAACGAGGTCGTGATCGACGAAAAGGTGCTCCAGCGAGGCAAAGGACGCCAGAGAATCCTGTTCGTACCCGACGACGACCATCCGGTCGGTGGTCAACTCATGGGAAGCACACCAGGCCGTTTCGCCCAGGCGGCGAACGACCTCGTCGAAGCAGGGTACGACGTCGTGGACATCAACTTCGGTTGTCCCGTCGGCAAGGTTCTCGGACGATGCCGTGGCGGCTACCTGCTCGGACAACCGGCGCTGGCGATCGACATCGTGTTGCGCGTCGTCGACGCCGTGCGCGATCGTGTTCCGGTCACGCTGAAGATGCGACGCGGCCTGTCCGACGATCCGAAGTCCGAAGGCGCGTTCTTCGAGATCCTCGACGGCGCCTTCGCCGCCGGAATCTCGGCAGTCACCGTTCATGGTCGCACCGTGGATCAGAAATACGAAGGCGTGAGCTCGCGCGCGTTCTTGAAGCGCGTCAAGGCACATGCAGGCTCGCGCACGGTCCTCGGGAGCGGTGATTTGTTCTCGGCACAGGACGTCCATTCGATGCTGCGAGACACCGGTGTCGACGGCGTCACGATCGCACGCGGTGCGATTGGCAATCCGTTCATCTTCGAGCAATGTGATCGCGTCGCTGCAGGGTTGCAGCCCGTAGTTCCGTCCCTCGCGATGCAGGCGAACGCGATTTCACGTCATCTGGCCGAAGCGCTGCGGATCGAGAAGGACGAAGCATCCGCTCTCGGCAAGACACGGCGACATGCGATCCAATACGCAAGACTACATCCCGAGCCGGTTCGCTGCCGGGATGCATGGGTCTTGATGCGCTCCCGTCTGGACTTCGATCGGGTACTCGGGGAGCTGTACGCAGCGAACTGAGTCGTGCGTGCTGCGCGCAGAATCGAACCGCGTTCGCACGAACGGTGCGACGCCAACGCGGATTCGAGCCGAGTCGCGCAATTGCGACGCCCCCCGGGTTGTGGGCAGTACGCCCTGATATGATCCCGGGGGCGCTCGCGAGCCGAAGACGCGTTCGCAGCGGATCCGACACTCTCTTTTCTGACCACCGGAGAACTACATGCTCGCCTCGATCTTGGCGTTGGCCTGCCTCCAAGGCCCCGTCGTCATCAACGAGTTTTCCTACGATGACAGCGGCACGGATGACCGCGAATACATCGAAGTCTACAACCCGAGTTCCGCCGCCATTTCCCTCGCCGGCTGGAAGGTCGAGTCGAGGGATGCCAATGGTACGACGGCCAGTTACACGCTGCCGGCAACCGCATCCGTCCCTTCGCAGGGCTTCCTGACGATCGGCTCCGGCGCGATCTCCGGAATCGGTGTGTCGATCGGGTCTCAGGATCTCTTCCCGAACGACAACGACGGTTTGTACCTCGTCGACACGACGGGCGCGGTCATCGATGCCGTGATCTACGAGACGAACAAGGGCAAGTGGCCGGCAGCCGCGCCGCACCTTCGCGGTGAAGGCATCTGGGGCAACCACGCACTCATCGACAATTTCGATCTCTCCTGGCAGCTTCCGCGCGACGGTTTGTCGTTCAACAACTCACGAGCCTTCCACCTCCGTCCGTGGACTCCCGGTAAGACCAACCGGATCGCATCGAAGATCCCCTACGCGGACAACTTCGATGCTGGAGTCGTCGGTTCGGACGTCGCGGGATGGGCCGGTAGCTTCCGTCATCCGAAGTACATCGACCCGACGGTTGCCGACGCCGACAACCCCAACGCGATCACCGCATCTCCACAGGGCGGCAAAGCCGCGATCTTCTGGGACAACGCCGGTGGCGGCAACGCACACGTCTATCTGTCGGACTGGTCGCGCGACCTCGTCGTCGAAGCCTATGTATATTTCGATGCGAAGCTCGAGGCGACGGGCTACCAAGAAGCATGGAGTGTCGGCATCCAGGGATGCTGCGGCACGTATTACAACCTTCCGGACCCGGTCAACGGTGGCGCCAACGGCAACACCGGCATCAGTGCGACGTTCATCGTCAACGACACGGAAGCGGCTCTCTACCTGATCGATCACAATGACGGCGCGAGTGGCGCGACGGCCGCGACCAACGAAATCGTGCTCGGAAAGATCGTTCTCAAAGCCGGTATCGACGACGGGTGGAAGCGCCTGCGTCTCAGTGTCAGCGGTAACCAGGCCGAGCTCTTCTTCGGCGGCACGTATGGCTGCGGCGACGGGCAACGCCTCGCCGGCCCGGTCTCGGCGCCGGCATTCGGTGGCGTCTACGTCGGCTACCGCGAGTTCATCCTCGACAACATGACGACCCGTCCGTTCACGTGCGACCAGATGGACATCCACGTCCCGACCACGAGCCTCAGCACCTACGGCACGGCAAAGGCTACGACGGTCGGAACACCCGAGATCGGTGCCAACGGCCAGCCCGTCATCGGTTACATGGGCTTCGCGATCACCGGCGACAAGCTCGTGCCGTCGCAGCCCGCACTCGTCCTGCTCGGCGCACAGAAGATCAATGTCGACCTCGGTCCTGTCGGTGGACAGTCGGGGGCGTTCTTGTTGACGGCACCACTCCTCATCGGCACTGTCGTCGCCGATGCACAAGGTCAGGCGAGCCTTCCCGTTCCGATTCCGTGCGACAAGGGATTGCTCGGGGTCAACGTCCTGTGGCAAATCCTCGACGTCGACCCGGCGCTGGCGATCAAGCTGCCGTTCGGCACGTCGGTCGGACTCGAAACGAAGCTCGGCAACTGAGCCACGTGGGCTCGCGAGGGCAGCAGGCGCGAAATCCTGCGCTCTCGCCACACTGAGCCTCGTCACGCTGAGCCTCGCCGCGTGTGACCTGAGTCACAGCTACTACGTCGGCGAGCTCGAGCCCCTGCAGGGGCGCGGCGCTCGCGGTGTGTTTGCGGCGGTATCCGCCGGGCACGTGATCGTCGGTGGCGGCGAATGGCGGACAGACGACTCGGCCGCACTGCAGAGCGAAGCATCGATCTGGGCCCTCGACGCCCGGAAGAAGGGATCGGCGTGGACGAAGCTGGAGCGATCCCTCCCCGCGAGCGTCGCATTCGGAGTTTCGATTGCTCTCGAGAAGGGAGCTCTCTGGGTCGGCGGGAGTGCATCGAGCGCTTCGTCGGGTGACGCGTCTCCTGACGGGCAGCCGCGCGCGGATCGTCGCACCTTCTTCGTTGGCACGAATGACGATCCGGGCGCGTGGAGCGCGGGACCTTCGCTGCCCGAGGGCCGCGCGTTCGCGTGCGGAGCACGCCTCGGCACACGCGTCTACGTCGCGTGCGGACGCAACGAAACGGGACTCGTCACGCAGTCGCTCTTCGTGCTCGACCTCGCAGACCCTGAGCGACGTTGGGCTGCCGGCGCATCCCTGCCGGGAGTAGCTCGTGCGAACGCGATCGCTGGCAGCCGAAACGGCTTCTTCTACGTCGTCGGCGGTGAGGACGCATCGGGAACGGCCTTGAAGGACTGCTGGCGCTTCGACGGATCCTCGTGGACGCAGATCGCCTCACTTCCAGTAGGCCGGAGTGCCGCGCCCTCGCCACTCCTGACCGTCCACGGGCAGTTGCTGCTCTACGGCGGCGATCCCGATGGATCCACGGGGAAGGCCGGCGCATCGACGCAGCTCGATGGTCTCGCGCCCGACGCGAACACATGGATCGCGTGGCCAGAACTGTCGAAGCACCGTGGCCCCGACCCCGACCGCCGTCCCGACCTCGGGTCGATGCCGCCACTGTACGCACCCGTCGTGACGCTCGATCGCTTCCAAGTCATCGTTGGAGGAGAGATCGACGGCGGCGCTGTCACGTCGAAAGTCGCGCTCTTCGTCGCAGGTGATGAGGATTCTTCGAGGGCGCTCCTGATGTTCGGGGTACTGCTCGTCCTCGCGGTCCTACCGACGATCCTCGCCCTCGTCTACGCGTTCCGAGTGCATGCACGTCGTTCTGCGCGGACGAACCCGTAGGCAATACCGTCCTGTCCTCGGTCTGGCATCGCATCGCGAGCTGCGCCAAGATCGGCCCCATGGTCCGCGCACACGCCAGGCACATTCTCGTGGCAACGCTCGAAGAAGGGCTCGACATCAAGTCCCGAATCACCGGCGGGGAAGATTTTGCACACATCGCTCAGACGCACTCGAGTTGTCCCTCCGGCGCGAGTGGCGGCGACCTCGGAGAGTTCGGTCCTGGAGACATGGTCAAGGAATTCGACGAAGCGGTGTTCTCGGCGCCGATCGGCGAGTGCATAGGTCCGATCGAAACGCAGTTCGGGTTCCACCTGATCCAAGTGCTCGAGCGACGTTGACCCGCTCAACCTCTTCCGAGCCACGCTCGTGCCGTCCGATTCGATCCCTGAGACGACGGTCATGAGGCTGCGCCGAACGCTGCTGACGCTGCTACCCAAGTGGGCGCTGTCACGCACGACGGGTGTCGTGACGCGGATACCGATCCCACGTGGTGCTCGTGCTGCCGCGTATCGGGCATTCGCCCGGCGCTACGGAGTCGACCTGACCGAGGTCGAGACGCCGCTGACCGAGTTTCGATCGCTTCGCGACTTCTTCGTGCGCCGACTACCGTCCACGGCACGCCCGATCGCAGTAGCACCGCTCGTCTGGCCATGCGATGGCAGGATCGTGACCGCTGGCCCGATCGTGGAGGACCGAATCCCACAGGTCAAAGGCATCGACTACGGGCTTCGCGACTTGATCGTCGACGACGAGTTGGCGGGTCGCCTGAGTGGCGGCACTCAGGCGACGGTGTATCTGTCCCCCCGGGACTATCACCGCGTCCATGCACCGTTCACCGGCCGATGCACCTCGAGTCGCCACGTGCCAGGCTCGCTCTTTCCGGTCAATCCCGAGGCGCAACGGTCGATTCCGCAGCTGTTCGCACGCAACGAGCGCGTCGTGTTCGCGTTCGAACTGGGCGATGGACAGCGCGCAGCCGTCGTTCTCGTCGCGGCCCTCAACGTCGGTGACATCGTGTGCGATCACGCGCTACCGAAGCACTTCGAGGTCGGTGAAGAGCTCGCCTACTTCGGCTTCGGGTCGACGACGATCGTCGTGCTCGGCCCCGGTCCGCTCACGATCCCGGAGCTGTCTCCTGGCAGCGCCGTGCGGATGGGCGCATGCCTGCGAGGCGGCGACACGCCGCCTGAGTGAATTGGCTGGGAGTCACCTGGCCGTGCGTCGTTTCGCGATCCGTCTGACGGCTTCGTCGATGAGGACTCCGCCGAGGATCACGAGACCGAGGATCGCATACTCGGCCTGATTCGGTAGCGCATCTACGAGACGAATCGCGTTGCGCAAGACCTGCATCAGTGCTGCCCCGATCAAGAGCCCGAGCACGCTGCCCTCGCCGCCGCGCAGCGCGCAGCCGCCGAGAACGGCTCCCGCGATCGCGTAGAGTTCGAAGAAGTTGCCGAAGTCGGTCGGTTGTGCGCCGTTGACATCGAGGACGAAGAGCATGCCACCGACCGCAGCGAGCATCGCGCAGATCACGTAGCTCGAAGCGACGAGCCGCTTCGTCGGCACGCCGGAGAAGCGCGCGGCGGTTTCGTTGCGCCCGAGGGCGAAGAGCCAGCGCCCGAACACTGTTCGCTGCCAAAGCACGAACGTGACGAACGACAACCCGATCAACAAGAAGAACGGTGCCGGCACCGCCAGCCCCAAGACATCGAAACTCGATGTCGCTATTCCGCGCAGAGTCATGTGACCGATTCCGAACCCGACGGTTTGGTCATCGACGATCACGCGCGCTGCTCCGCGGTACAGCAGCAAGCCGCAGAGCGTGACGAGAAACGGCTGCAGTCCGAGTCGCGCGACCAGGAGCCCGTGGGCTAGACCGATGCCTGCCGCGATCGTCAGCACGAGTAGGACAGCGATCGGCGTCGACATGGCTTGGTCCACGACGAGCCACGGCAGAAGGCATCCGCTCAGGCACACGACCGAGCCGATCGACAGGTCGATGCCGCCGGTAACGATGACCCACGCTGCCCCGAGACTGAGCACACCGAAGAGTGCGCTCCGCCGCAGGAGATTCGCGATGTTGTGTAGCGTCAGGAAGCGATCGCTCGCCAAGGCCGTCAATGCACACACGAGCAAGAACACGATGGCGATCCCGAGGACCTTCTTGTCGCCCAGAGAGCGAGCGTGCGACGAACGGGCAGACTGCGAGTTCATGCGCGGATCCTCGAGCCGGCAGCGAGGTCGAGCAACGTCGTTTCGTCCAGTTCGGCGTGCGACAGCATCGCGACGAGGTTCCCACGGGACAGAACGGCAACTCGATCCGCGAGCGCGGTGAGCTCTTCGAACTCGCTCGAGACGAACACGACTGCGAGCCCCTGATCGGCGAGCCCCCGAATGCGGGTCCAAATCTCTTGCTTGGCACCGACATCGATGCCTCGCGTCGGTTCGTCGAGCAACAGCACGTTCGGGTCTTGCAGCAGCGCTTTTCCGAGCACGACCTTCTGCTGATTGCCTCCCGACAGCTCCCCGACGGGCCGCTCGAAGTAATCACATTTGATGCGCAGCTCATCGACGATCTCCGCTGCGGCGCGCGCACACGCGGTCCGATCGACGAAGCCGAAACGGGACCAACGCGGTAGCGCACTCAGCGTGAGATTGTCGAGCACGGATGCCTCGAGCAGCAGGCCTTCGAATTTTCTATCCTCGGGCAAGAACGCGACGCCGGCTCGCTGCATCGCACGCGGCCTTGCCGTCGGCACGGCGACACCATCGACACGAACGACCCCTTCACGCGTGTCGATTCCGAAGATCGCGCGCAGGAGTTCGGTGCGTCCCGCCCCAACGAGACCGGCAATACCGAGAACCTCGCCATGTGCGACCGAGAACGAAACCGTCGCGCGCGGCCAACTGCTGGTCGACACGTTCTCGAGCGACAACGCAGCTTCGTCGCCACTCCTCCGGCTCGCATCACGAACATGGGCCTCGAGGGGTTCGCCGATCATCAGCGTCAACAGCCGATCGACCTCGATCTCGTCGTGATCGAGCGTTCCAGCGAGCTGACCGTCCCGCAACACGACGACGCGATCGGCCAAGCGGCGAATCTCACTGAGCCGGTGCGAGATGTAGACGATGGCAGTCCCCTCGTCGCGAAGACCGTCGAGCACATCGAACAGGCGGTCCGCCTCGGCGCGGGACAGACTCGACGTGGGCTCATCGAGGATCAGGACACGCGCACGACGTGCGAGCGCCTTCGCGATCTCGACCATTTGCCGGTGCCCGATCGTGAGATCACCGAGGGGCGTCCGAGGATCGATCTCGAGCCCGAGTCGCGTCAACGCGAGACGTGCCGTCTCCTCGAGCCGTCGCCGGTCGACGAACGCGAAGTGACGGGGCTCGTCCCCGAGTCCGACGTTTTCGGCCACGGTGAGGTTGTCACAGAGTTCGAGCTCTTGGTGGATCAACGCGATACCGTGCGATTGCGCCGATCGCACGGATTCGAGTTCGATCCTGACACCATCCATCTCGAGTTGCCCGGCATCGGGCCGGTGGATGCCGGCAAGGATCTTCATCAAGGTGCTCTTGCCCGCACCGTTCTCTCCACAGACGGCAACGAGCTCGCCACCACGCACGTGGAAGTCGACGCCATCGAGAGCACGAATCCCACCAAAGCGTTTGGCGACCCCGATCGCTCGCAGCTCGGTCATGGGCGCAAGCCTGTCGAACCCGACTACCGGGCCGACAACCGGCTTTCCAGTTGCTTGCGGAAGCCAGCGACATCGGCCTTGCGGATCGTTCGCACAGCTAGATAGCGAATGCCACTCTCCGGAACGCCGCTTCTGTCGCCCCTCGCGATCGCTGCCAGCATCTTGATCGACTGATTGCCGTAGCCATATGGGTCCTGCACGATCGTGCCGAAGACATCGCCGTCCTCGATGGCCTGAAGCGTCCGCTTGTCCTCGTCGAACGCGACGACCGCGACCTTGCCGCTCTTTTGCGATGCGCGAAGCGCTTCGAGGCAAGCCGGTGCATTGTACGCGAACAGGCCGACGAGGCACGCGACATCGTCGTGCTTCGTGAGCGTGTCCTCGGCGCCAGCCTTCGCGCGCGCACGGTCGAACTGATCGGTCAGGGTACCGAGGATCGTCCACTTCCCTTCGGTCAAGACTTCGTCGACGCTGCTGAAGCGCGTCTTGTCGTTGCTGTAGCCGAGAAGCTCGTCGATCACACCCTGGCGACGCTGACGCGCATTGGCTTGTTCGAGGCGACCGATGAACAACATCACCTTGCCGCCGTCCGGTACGGCTTCTTTGACGAGCTTGCCGCAGGCACGACCCGCAACGTAGTTGTCGGTCCCGATGTAGCAGATTCGTTTGGCGTCGGGCGCATCGCTGTCGTGCGTGACGAGGAGGGAGGACTCCGCGAGACGATCGAGAAGTGGCGTCTGGTTCTCGGGTGCGATCGGACTGACCGCGACGCCGGTCACGCCTTGCGTGATCAGATCCTCGAGCATCTGCGTCTGCTCGGTTATGCCGCCGGTCGGTATCAGAACATCGACGCGAACGCCGAGTTCTTGTCCCGCATCGAGTGCCCCACGCTTGGCGATGTCCCAGAACGGATCCGCCCCGTTGGTGACGAAGGCGAAGCGAGACACCTGTCCGCCACCCGCGGGTTTGTTGCAACTCGCGAGGAGGATCGTTCCGAAGAACGCGATTGCAGTGCCGACGAGCGAGCGACGCGAGAACGATCGAGACATTCGCGGAACTATAGCAGCGTGCCCGAGAAGTCCGGCCGAGAAGCCGGGCGCTCCTTCGGGAACGAGCGTGCCATCATCGCTTGGCTGGCGGATGATATTCCGGCAGGCGACGCGGCTCGTGGTTCTGAAGAGCCTGCATCGCGAGTTCGACCGCCCGCTCCAACTGTGGATCGCCGCCCTCGATGATGGGCTTCGGATACTCGATGACGGTGTGATCGGGCGTCACACCGACGTTCTCGACGACCCAATCGCCGTTCTCGTCCATGATGCCGAAGCTCGCCGCCGTGATCGAACCGCCATCCATGAGCGGCGGATAGCCACTGATGCCGACGAGCCCGCCCCACGTGCGGTTGCCGACGATCGGACCGAGTCCGGCCTTCTGGAACATCCAGGGCATCGCGTCGCCTCCGGATCCAGCCATCTCGTTGACGATCATGACCTTCGGGCCATCCATCGTGGCAAAGGGCGTTTTGCCAACCCACTGTTCTCGGTTCATCCAGTAACAACGGACTCGTCGCGAGAGCACGTCGATGACGTAGTCCGCCACCTTGCCGCCACCGTTGTAGCGCTCGTCGAGGATCAGCCCTTCCTTGTCGAGCTGGCTGTAGAAGTCTCGATCGAACGAGAGCATGCCCTCATTGCCCGTGTTCGGCATGTAGATGTAGGCGAGACGACCTCCTGAGAGTCGGTCGACACGCTTGCGGTTGTCCTCGATCCACGAAAAGTGCCGCAACGACGCCTCACTCGGGATCGGTACGACCATCACCGTGCGCCGCTCGTCCCCTTCACCGGGAGTTGCCACGGTCAGCTCGACTTGCTTGCCGGCCGTGTCGACGAAGAACGAGAACACGTTGTCCTTGACCGTGATTGGAACTCCATTGACGGCGATCAGGCGGTCCCCTTCGCGTACGTCGATACCGGGGACGGTCAGCGGAGAACGAAGCGACGCCACCCAGTTCTGCCCGCGCAGGATCCGCGCGATGACGTAGTGCTCACCGTCATCGTCGAAGTCGCAGCCGAGAAGGCCGACGGAAACCCCGGCCGGCGCCGATGGCATCTCGCCTCCGCTGACGTACTCGTGGCCACACGCGAGCTCACCGATCATCTCCGCGATCACGAGATTGAGGTCGGCACGATGGCGCACGTGTTCGACGAACGGGCTCCAGCGCTCCCACATCGCGTTCCAGTCCACACCGTGCATCGCCGGGTCGTAGAAGTAATCGCGCTCGATGCGCCAAACTTCGCGCAGGATCTCGCGCCACTCTTCACGTGGCTCGACCCGCACCTTCGCCGCTGCGAGCGCGAGCGCTCCCGCATCCTTGCCGGCGAGGTTGGTGATGACTCGGCCCGAACCCTTGAAGATGAGAAGATTCTTCTTGTCCGCCGACAGATCGAAACCGCGCACGTCGCTCTCGACCGTCGTCACCTTCCTGCTGTCGAAATCGAACGACTGCAGCTTACCGCTGCGCTGTTCCCCGAAGTCGAGGAAGAGCAGTGCCTTCTCCGCGCACTCGATTTGCGCGAAGTTCCCCGCCGGGATCGGTAGAGCGAGGATTCTCTGTGCTAATCCGTCGAGCTCGACGAGCGGTTCGGACTTCGCGTCTTTTTTGGTCTCGGCGCCGGGATCCTGCTCGGACTTCTCTTGCACACCGGGCTCCCCGGCGACGCTCACTCGATCGCTGGACTCGTCTCGGGACTCTTTGCCTCCGTCGTCCTTGCCCTCCTTGCCGTCGTCGGGCTCGTTCTCGCCTTTCTTGCTCTCGTTGGGCTTACTCTCTTCGGCCTTGCTTTCTTTGGGCGACTTCGCGACGAACCCCTCGTCGCTCTTCGGCGGCAAGAGCTCCGGGGTGCTCGCACGCAGGGCCACGTAGTAGAGGTGATCCGAGCCGACACGGGCCGCTCCCGCGCTCATGTCGAGGCCGAAGTTGGACGGACCACGATCGATCGAAGCCGCGAAGAACAAATAGCGCCCGTCCGCGGAGAAGCACGGGGCATCGGCATTGGCAAAGCCGTCCGTCACGACGGTCGACTCGCCCGTGTCGACGGAGTAGAGGACGATGTCGTCGTACAGAGTGCGGGGATTGCGCCGTTCGTACGCGATCCACTTGCTGTCCTTCGACCATGCTGCCGCCGCCCACGGGACGCCGAGCGAGCCCTCGTTGTGCGAAACCTGACGAATCTCGCCGCTCTGGACATCGACGAAGCAAACGCGTCCCGTCTTGTCGCGATAGAGCACGCGCTTCGAATCCGGGCTCCACGATGGCGAATAATAGAACCCACCCGACTCACCGTGCCCGTCCGTCGGCGGCCGCACGTCGACGAAGCGCTTCTTCTCGTGTCCCATGTGGTCTCGAATCACGAGGCGATACTCATCACCCTCGTCCGAGAACCAGGCGATGTGCTTTCCGTCGGGTGACCAGACCGGACTACGGTCGTGCGCTCCAGGGCTCGACGTCAGGTTTCGGATCGAACCGTGCTCGCGCGGCACCGTCAAGATTTCCCCTCGGGCTTCGACGACGGCACGCTTGCCATTGGGCGCGATGCTCGCCGAGCGCACGTGATCGGTGATCGATTCCCATCGAGGCACGGCCTGTGCACCATCATCACGACAGACGATCGTCAGCCGCTCGGTATTGCCGCTCGTCGCGTCGTGCAGGTGGAGTGCACCGCCCTTGGCGAACACGACCGTATCGCCGAACGCATCCACGTCACGGACATCGAAGTCCGTGGCATGCGTGATCTGTTCGAGCCGTCGCGACGCGGGATCGTATCGCCAGAGATTCATCCGCTCATCGCGGTCCGATGCGAAGTAGAGCCACTTCGACGTCCATGCCGGATACGAATCCGATGCGCGGACGTGGGGTACTTCGTCGACTTCGTTCGTCGCTGGATCGTAGATCCAGATCGGCGTCACGCGGCCGCCGCGATAGCGCTTCCACGTGTAGAACGCATCGTAGTATGGCGTGTACGCGATCCTCAGGGCGTCGTTCGAGTAGCGCGCGTGCAGTCCGCGTGGGATGTCGAGTGGCTTCGGCGTACCACCTTCGAGATCGACGACGAAGAAGCGATGTGCACGCACCGCCACGTCACGATCACTCGCGATCAGGACGTGCTTGCCGTCGGGGTGCCAGTCTCGAACGATGTCCGAGCCCGGATGCCACGTCAGTCGACGCGGAACACCGCCGTCGATCGACATCACGTAGACATCGAGATTGCCGTCGTACTCGGCGCTGAATGCAACGTAGCGCTCGTCCGGGCTCAACTGCGGCCAGCGCTCGCCACCGCTACTCGTCGTCAAGCGGCGCGCTTCGCCGCCGCTGCGAGGCACGACCCACAGGTCGCGCGCGTACGAGAACACGATGCGCGTCGGTCCGATCGACGGCTGCTGCAACAAGAGCGTCTCTTCGGCCGGTGCAGCTCCAGGAATCGTGCGCGTTTCCTGAGCCGACACGACGGTCGGTAGCAGCGCAAACATGATGGTTGCGGTCAGTCGTCGACGGACGACGGAATGGGATACGGTCATCGAGCCCCCCAAGGAACGATCAAAAACGGTATGGAGACACCCCGGCAACGACGGTGACGCCATGAGTCTCGTCGCAGCTCCATGTCATGCCGAAGATCTGCGACTCGGCGTCCGTGCAGCGACGTACTTCGACGAAGAAAAAACGTCGCCCCTCCCGAGCGAGGCGCGCTCGGTGATCGTCGAGGCGTGGATCGTCCTCGGAGCACGAGAACATTCTCGCAAGGTCGTCCCTGGCAAAAGGCCGAACGAGCAACCGAGTCGCGACACGAGGGGCGAACACGGGGTCTTCTTCCACCCCCTTGCCACCGGACTCCACGATCCAGATTCCCCGCGTGTTCGCGAGCTCATGAACGAGCGTCGCCCATTGTGAGCTCGAGATATCGACGACGACACACGGCGCACCCTGCGAGCACATCGAGACGGCAATGCGATTCTCTCGTGCTTCGTCTCGCGACGACGGATGCGGCACGAGATGCGCCTGCTCCGTGATCCATACTCCGGAGCCCATGGCCTTGGCAGCGTCGCGCACGAGGTTCGCAGCAACCGCTCGCAGAAGCGCGCGATCCGGGCCTTCCACGACGATGTCCGAATCGAACTCGAGCCCACCGAACAGTCCGCTGACGATCGGAGCTCGTTCCTCCGTCGCCACATCCTGCGTAGCTTGCGGATGCACGAACACTTCGGAAACGCGCTTGGGTATTGCGACCGAGGGCGTGACCGAATCGCGTTTGGACCCCGCGCCTTCGACCGTCTTCCATCCCGCCGACGCACGCACGTGCGTTGCGGCGTCTCCATGCACGCGGGTGGCGGATTGGCGCGGCTGACGGACCCCGCGCCGTGGCGTAGGCGGACTACTCTGCGTCGCCCGACGCGAAGCAAGGACGTCGGTCCGCGATGGCACCGGCTCGAACGTCGCGTTCATCGGCTTCGAAGCGGCTGCCGAAGCGGCGATCTGCGCTTCTTGCCCGTTCGTCTCGGCGTCCGGCGTGACGAGGAGTTCGGGTTCCGAATCCGGCAACGCCTCCTCCGTACGCGGATCACGCCACGGATAGCTGCGTAGCTCGAACTCGAACTCCTGCGCTCCGATCTTCGAAGCGTGCTTGCCGAGCGGCGACGGGATCTCGTGGCCGACTGACAGAGTCCGCATTCGCAGACGCCTCTGTTGATCTTCGGGGAGCTCGGCGAGCACCTTGCGGACCTGCGCTTCGGCGTCCGGAACCAAGAACCGCACACCGCGCACTCCGGCGCATGCGAGATCGTCGAACACACGACCATCGAAACGACCGCCGACGAGTCCGACGACACGACAGGCCCCGCGCGCCTGCAGCGACGCTGCCGTCATCGGGTCCTCGACGATGAGGAGGTCTTCGGGGCCCCCTTTCGCCATGATCGCGACATCGAGGCCGTAGACGCGCGGGGTTCGGGTCGCGGCGGTCGAGTTCGCCGGCGTGAGCGTGCCCGACGGACCTCCGTCGGCCTGGGGCACGACGTAGAGGTCGTGAAGCGTTCCGAACTCGTCACGCAATCCGAGCACGAGTCGATCGTCGAGTCCTGGCGCGAGGACACCGATCGACGCGAGCTCTTTTTCGGTGTACCCGAGCTCGGTCATACGATTGCGCACGGTCTGCGCACCGGGATACGTACCACTCGCGGGGCCGGGATAGAGCCCGATCGGATGCACGCCGTCGCGCACGGTCTGCTCGGAAAACCCGTGGCGCGTCAGTCGTTCGAGCGTCTGTCCAGCGATGTGCTTGATCGCGATCGCACGCAGCGAGGCCCAGACCGACTCCCGCAAATCGAGTATCCGTTGTCGACGTGCGAACGCGGCATCCCGCAGGAGATCATCCGGAAGCGGAATCCCGCAGGCTCTCGCGAGACGGTCGAGCGCCTGACCGAATGCTGCCGGCGTATGCCGCGCTCGCCGGTCCTGAACTTCGTGCCACAACCAAGGCAAGAACGATTCGGCAGCGTCGAGCCCACGAATCCCTCGGCGCTCTCCATAGAGTCGCGGCGATGTACGCAGTGCATGCGGAAGGCTCTGCGGCCTGCGAGTCGCGATCCAACGCCCCTGTGCATCGCGTCGAAACCCGTAGACGGGGAAGGCCCGGTCGAGGCGAGCTTCGAGCGCCGGGAACAGCACGCGCTCGAGGCAGTCCATCGATGCCGCCTCTTGGATCTCTCGTTCCATCGTCATCCCCAGTTCCCCCGAATCGCGGTCCCGTGAGCTCTTCGTCGTCGGTCGTCAGGATCGGTCGTCAGCGTCGGTCGCGCTCGAGTCGAACCTCGGTGAACCCGGTCTGTCCGGGCCAAGCCCACCCCTTGTCGCGTTCGAGAACCTCGATGTCGAGACGCTTGATCTTGTGCTTACGCGGGAACACGTAACTCGATGGCTCGAACACGTCCTCGGACATCGAGAACTCGTACGTATCACGTTCGTTGAGCTTGATCCGCACCTTTCGGATCGTGTCGAACATTCCCTTCTCGAACGGACTCGCTACGGCTTGTTCGAGAACGATGCGATCGGCGTCGACGAAACGCGATAGCTGGATCGACAGACTCGGTGCTTCGTCCTTGCCGTCGCAGACCCACCGGGTCGACTGCCTTCCGTCCACGGCATCCTGTGGTGGGTGCGCCTTCTGCGCGCTCGACGCCCGCGTCACGAACGGGATCTTCAGCAAGAGGTTGCGATCCCGCGCGTCGAGTTCGTCTTTCATCCATCCAGCCATGACTTGATGGACGGGGATCTTCAGGCCCGACGCATCGACTTCGACGAGTGGCCCATCACAGCCCAAAGGTGCATCAGGGGCCACGACGTAGGCCTTCGCGGTGATCTGGTAGATACCCGGCCGTGCGAAGCGGTACTTGGTTCCGAATGGCTCGAGGTCGAACGCACGCGCGGTCGTGCCCGCGATCGTGTCGATCTTCGCGCCGTCGACGAACCACTCGACACGGGCGACCCGAAGTCCGTGTGCGGCGTGCTCTTGGCGCACTTTCTCGGAGAAACCCGTGACCCACATCGCGATCTCTCCGTGTCCGCTCGCGCGCACGGCGAGCGAGGATGTCTTCGAGTCGGACGTCCATACGTCACGTGGTTTGTTGGGTTCGCCACCGGTCACCGCCGACGTTGCACGCTTGAGGAAGAGAACGGCGAAGCACGTCTCCGACTCGTCACCCCACTCACCACGATCGCGCTGCTTTCCGACGATGAACTTCGCCCCATCGCGGTACCACCAGTGGTTGCCGATGCGATCGATGCCGAGAAGATCCCCGACACGCTCGATCCCGTAGAGGTAGTAATAGAGCCAGCCGTTGTTGTTGGGATTCGACTCGACCGAAAAGTTCTGCGCGAGCCAACGAACACCGGCATCGATTTCGTTCTGGATATCGGTTCTGTAACGATCGCCGACGCGATTTCCGAGCGCATCGAGGCAGATGTGCAGGATCGATACGCCGGCGGCCGTCATCGATCCGGTCGGCTTCCCCTCACCGCCGTAGCCACGCTTGCTTCGGTAGCAGAACCCGATGGCGCGCGGATGGCCGTAGCGCTTCGCCTCGCGCTCTTTCTTGAGCGAAAGACGCTGTTGATGCTCGAGCGTGCGACCGATCATGAGCTTGAGCGCTTTCGACGGAACGTCCAACCCGGCCCGACGCGCACAGAGGATTCCTAGCGCGGCGTACTGCATGTTGGAGAGATCCGGAGTTCCGGGCGTGGTGTTCCAACCTTCACCCGCATGCGTCCACGGATAACTCCAAGCACCTTGTGCCTGCCACGACAGCAATCGATCGAAGATCTCCTGCATGCGTGGGTGGTATTTCGGGTCGTGGAGGGACTCGTAGAAGAGCATCTGACATCCGGCGCTGTACGTCTCGCCGGGTAGCTCCTTGCCGAGGAAGTCGAGCGCACGAGCGATGGCGGGATGATCTGCGGACACGCCCGACTTGACGAGCATGTACGCAGCGAGTGCAGTTTGACCGTTGCGATACTGCGGCGACCGATTGCCCCAACTCCCGTCGCGCAACTGACGCGAGAGCATGTTCTCGACACCGCGATCGATCGCTCGGTCGATCGACGGCTGCATCTTGACGAGGTCCGCCTTCACGTCCTCGGCAGGCTCGACCTTGGGCGCATCACCTTGTTCAGGTCCCTTGGGCCCGTCTGCCTTTGCGTCGTCACCTTTGGCACCGGGTCGTTGCGCTTGCGCGAGGCAGGCAAGGGTGCAGAGCAGTACGACGAGCGCGCGACCCGTCAGGAGGATCGCGCTGCAGCGCTTGGTGGCGGAACCCGACATGCCCCCCAGCGTATCGCCAGCACGTCGTGCTTGCATTCGGTTCTCGTGGGACACGATCCCGTGCATGATGGCGCGATGGTTCGCCGATTCCGCACGATCGAGTCACGATGCACGTTGAACAGAGTCTGAAGCCCTACATGGCGTTTCTCGTCGTCGCCAGCGTCTCCGTCCTCCTCGGGATCGGAATCGCCGCATGCAATTCCAACCGCAAGGCGCATCCAACCAAGATCGTCGATACCACGGGCCCGACCAGCGCAGACAACGCGCAGTCGACTCCTGCAGCACTGGCGCATGGCCAGGGCACCGAATCTTCACGAACCGAGAAGGAGAGCACACCGATGAAGCCCGCGACGGACACCGTGACGAACTCGGGTGACGATGCCCCCGAGAAGCTCGAAGTCGCGACCTTCGCCGCCGGGTGTTTCTGGTGCGTGGAGGCTGTGCTCGAGCAAGTCGAAGGTGTTCACGACGTCGAGTCGGGTTACACGGGTGGCACCACGAGCCGTCCGACCTACAAAGAAGTCTGCTCGGGAACCACAGGACATGCCGAAGCGGTTCGAGTCCATTTCGACCCGTCCAAGATCTCGTACACGGAACTCCTCGAGTGGTTCTGGGCGTTGCACGACCCGACGACTCCGAATCGCCAGGGCCACGACGTCGGTACGCAGTACCGGTCTGCAATCTTCTGGCACGACGAAGCCCAGCGAGCCGCCGCCGAGACATCGAAGAAGGCGCATGCGAGCGAATTCGCGGCCCCCATCGTGACCGAGATCACCCGTGCGACCGAGTTCTGGCCGGCCGAGATCGATCATCAGGACTACTACAGGCTCAACCCCAATGCCGGGTATTGCCGAGCGATCATTGCCCCGAAGCTGATGAAGCTGAAGTTGAAGTCCGAAGGACGGTGACGACGGGCGCTTTCGCCTTGCCAGAGCCGATCGTCGCGTCGTGAAGCGTTCCGTCGAGGCCGCCGACGAACGTGCGCCCACCACCGAACTCGACAGCCAGACAGACCGACCGATCACACGGTACACGGCCCTTCGCCTTCGGCCGCAACGCGGCGTCGAGTGTGATCAGCTCACCACCCTCGGCGAGCGACACGAAGCCATCACGCACGGCTTCGATCGCGACGCCACTCGATCCATGAAGTCGCGCCGAGCTCGCCTCGCGCAAGGCGCCTGCGATCTTCGGGTCCGGTGCATAACGGTGCAGGGTCCCGTCCTTCGTGATGACGGCAATTTCGTCTCCGCGCGGGTTCAGACACAGGCTGCTCGTAGCTCCGCCGCGAACGTCGATCGTGCGGTGTGCCCCGTCGTTCGCGAGATCGAAGAGGATCAGTTGCCCGCGACGATCAAGACTGGCGACGTGTGACGTGTCGCAGGACATCCGGACGGTGTGCACCCAATCGCGATGGGCATACGACGAGCGTTCCTGTCCTGCTGCGTCGAAGATCCGAACGTGAGACTCGGCACCCGCGACCACGAAAGTCCCGTCGTCCGCCACGTCGGCACTCGTCCACGCGTCCCTCGTCCTGGACGCGGAGGCACGCACACGGCCGCTCGCCACGTCGATTACGACCGCGCGGGCATTCTTGCCGGCTCGTCCCCCGGCAACGATCAACGAGCGACCGTTCGGCGAGAAGCGCAGCGCCTCGACGCGCCCTTCCTCGATCGCATGCAAGAAGCCCATCCGCGTCGTCGCATCCGACACCGGCTTGCGAACGTCGATGAAGTGCACGTCACCGCCGATTCCGACGGCCAAGAGGGGCGCACCGGGACTCATGGCGATGGCGTGCAAGGGCGCCGCACGGCCGGTTGCTGCCTGCGGAGGCAAGAGGCCGCTCGGCATCGGAGACTCGACGACGCCGTCACGGCGAGCGTCCGCCGCGGCCTTCGCAGCGTCGTTCTCGATACGAATGGCGCCTGCGCGCGCCGCTTCCTCGTCGACAGGGGCGCCGAGTTCGATCCAACGACGAAGAATCGCCAGCTTCTCCTTCGCGATCTTCGGTTCGTCCGGCGGCATGAACGGCCGCTCCTGGTGCGATACGAGGCGCCAGAGACGACTCGAGTCGGGATTCCCGCTGGCGACGACCTCACCTGAACTCCCACCCGCGAGGAGCGACGTCAGCGACGAAAGATCGAGCCCGCTCTCGGCGCTGCCGGTGTCGTGGCAGGCGATGCAATGCTCGTCGACGATCGGCGCGACGTGACGCTCGAAGGTATAGAGCGGTCCGGACACTGCGACTGGCGTCGCGCGCGGGGCGTTCGAGGTCGACTTCGAACTCGGAGGTGGCTCTGACGGCGACTCGGGTTGCTGAGGCGTCGGTTTGGATTTCGTCTCGGGCTTCGACTTCGGCGTTGGTTTCGCCTTTGCATCCGCCTTCGCCTTCGGAGCAGGTTCGGACTCTGGAACCGTCACCGCCGCCTCGCCCCGGCAGAGCTTGGCGAGCGCATCGAACCGCGCGAGTTCGGCGGTCAGGGCCTCGACTCGTGCGCGCTGCTTCGCGAGTTCGTCGACGAGCTCGGCTCGCTTCTTCTGCCACGCTTCGACTGGCATGTCCCGCAACGCCTCGAGCAATGCATCGAGCCGAGTGGCGCTCTTGTCGGAGTCCGCGGCCTTGGACGCCGACTTTGCGGCATCGGCTTGCACGGCGGGTTCGGCGTCCTGCGCTCGCGCCGCGCCAGTCATGCACAGGATGAGGAGAGTCGTGATCGTGGGCCGTCGCATCATTGCTCGAACAAGAACTCTTTGGAGTTGATGATGGCCCACAACACGTCTGCGTAGAGCGCGTGCCTTGCCGGGCCTGTCGCGTCGCCGATCACGGCGGCAATTCGCTCCTGCTCGGCTTCGGTCGCATGACGCGAGTAGGCAGCGACGAACAGTTCGTCGACGAGTTCCGCGTCCGAAGCACTGCCCGCGACGAGGTGCGCGAGGCGGCCTTTCGGGCTTCGCAAGCTCTCTTCGATCTCGGGTCCGTGCAGGAGGTGCAGGACCTGCGCGAGATTGGGCGCTTCCGATCGCTCACACGTGCATGCGCTTTCGCGCGTCGATCGACCGAATAGACCGAGGAAACGAGGAAGCGTCACACCCGCAGGAAACGCCGAAGCGCGCGACGCGGGGGCAGCACCGCGCGGACGCTCGCGAACGCCCGTGAGCTCGCGGATCGCTTCGAAGAGCACTTCGGCCTCGAGTCGCTTCGGCGCACGACCGGCAATACTGTCGGCACGCGCCCCGGCGGGAAGGGTCGCGCGACCGTAGGCCTCGCTCTCGCAGAGCTCGACCACGAAGCGCGCGACGTCCCAATCGAGTTCGACGAGTCTCGCAGCGAGCGCGTCGAGCAGTTCGGGATGCGATGGCGGATTGCTGATCCGAACATCGTCGACCGGCTCGACGAGGCCGCGACCGAAGACTCGCGCGAACAATCGATTGGCGAGGTTCTTGGCGAACCACGGGTTGTCCTTCGCAGTCAACCACTCCGAGAGCACCTGCCGCCGATCGTCATTCCGATCGATCGTCGGCAGCGAACCGGCCAAAAACTTCGGAGCCGCCGGTTTTCCGGTTCGTGCGTGCTCCATTTCGCCACTGAAACGCGGATAGACGATGCGCTCCCGATAGTCCTCGCCCCGCTTCTGATTGACGCGCGCGAAGAACGCTGCGAAACCATAGTAGTCGTCCATCGTCCAACGATCGAACGGATGGTCGTGACACTGCGCACATTGCAGGCGCAACCCGAGGAACGCCTGCGCGACGTGTTCTGCGATGAGTTTCGGATCTCGCTCGACGACGAACAGATTGGCAGCAGGCACGGCAAACGTCGAGCCGGTCGCCGTCAACAGTTCGCGCACGACAGCGTCGAACGGTCGGCGCGCCGATATCTGAGCGCGAAGCCATTCATCGAAAGCCCGAGCACCCTTGTCGCCGAGTCGACCTGTCTCGATGCGCAACGCCTCGGCCCACTCGAGTGCGAGGTAGTCCGTGAACTCGGATCGTGCAACGAGGTCCTCCACGAGTCGCGAGCGCTTGTCCTTCGCCGTGTTCGAGAGAAAACCTCGCGTCTCTTCCACGGTCGGCAACATGCCGACGAGATCGACGAACGCGCGACGTACGAAGATCTCGTCCGAGCATCTGCCAGCGGGCAGCGTGCGGAGCGCGTGCAGGCGCCGTTCGACGTGTCGATCGACGAGCGACGTCGGCTGCGAAAGATCTGCAGGCCAGACGAAGCCGTCCGACTCAGGTTCGTGCACGAGCACACGCCCCGTCGCGGCCACGTTGCCGAAACGAGCGAGCACGATGGATTCGCCGCGTGACTTCGCGACGATCGTGGGCTCGGTGTCGAGACTCTCGATTGCCGCGACCGCGCCGTCGCGTGACGTCAAGAGGGCGAGCTTCGTGACGTCCCGATCTTGCCCATCCTCGTAGATGGCTCGCACGATCAACGGAACACGCGCCACCGCGGATCGTGTCGACAAGACGAGCCGCGAGGGCTCGACCACGAGGTCCACGAGACGTGGCAATCTACCGACGTCACTCGATGCGCCTTCGAAGATCCAGTCGTGGAGCACACGATACGCGTCGGTGCGTTGTTCGATCCGCTTGCCACCACCGTGGGTCACGTCGCGACATGGTTTGAGGAGGAGCAGGCTTTCCGCCGGCTCGAGCAGATCGATCCGCCGTCCGTTCCACTCGTACGTCAGAGCTCGGTGGTCGCGCTCGGGGTCGTATCCGAATAGCGAGAGAGCGAATCCGTTCTTGCCTGTCGCTGCGCCGTGACATGCGCCTTGATTGCAGCCGGCTCGAGTCAAGGTCGGCAGTACGTCGCGCTCGTAACTGACACTTCGGGGAGCATCGAGAGAACGAACCTCGAGTGGGATGGCTCGACGCTGCGTTCCCAAGGTCACGACGAGGGTGCCTTCCCCGGTGCGCGCACCCTCGAGCTGGCCATCGATGAACGTGGCGAGACCACCGGTGTCGTAGGACGCTTCGTGCGTCATGTCGCGAACCACACCGCCACGATCCTCGGCGAGCACGAGGATCCGCTGAACATCGGCTGCGTCGTCGAGACGTACGTGCGGCGGCACGACGTGCAGAGCGACGATGCCCGCATCCTCGTTCGGGCCAGGATCCTCACGACTCGCGAGGACGGACGTCGCGATGCATAGATACGTCGCGACGACGCGCACGGTGACGACGACCCGAGACCGCGTATGGCGAGCGGCGTGACTCATTTCGTTCCCACCTCCGTCGCCGGCTTCGCAACGACGCGCAGCGTCACCACGTCCGATGCACACTCGTAGAAACCACCGCGCCCGTACACGCGAGCCATGATGTGGATCCCGCAGGCGCCGATGGCGGCGGACTCGTTCGCACGCAACTCGAGCTTCGCGCCACGCCCATCGCTGGCTCGAAGCGACGTCGTCCCCGCGGAGATTCCCGGTGGCGTTTGCAGAACTCGCAGTCGGAGCGTCTCTCCGAAGCCCTTGTCCGGCTTGGCATGCACGGACAGAGAGATCGCACCGCCGCGCGCGAGCGGTTCGGGCGGAGCCACGACCTCGATCCCGAAGGGGAGGTCCTCGACGACGGACATCGGAAGCTCGGTCTCGATGGTCCGCAAGTATGGTTGGTTGTTCGTGACGCGCACGAGATCCGAGACTTGCCAGATCCGGAGTGGCTTCCACGTATCTTCGCCTGGTGGCGCAACCGAGAAGCCGAGCGAAGCGTAGGCGAGCTCTGCATCCGGCCGTGCGTGGATCACGAAACCCAGGATCGACGCCCCCCGCTCGATCGTGCACTCCGCACTCGAGCACCCTGGCGGCAACCCTTCGAGTCGGCAACGCGTACCTGCGTCGAGCCCGCTCGTCACGACCAGAAATCCGGCCCTGCCCCCACGCGGCGTCGAGATCGCATGATCTTCGTTGCGCCCGGGAGGAAGCAAGCGCGCATACGGCCGCCGCTGCACGCGATCGATTTCGACTCGATATCGGTGGAGTGGGCCGCCGCTTCGGATCCGGTCCGTGACCGTGACCTCGTAGTCGCCATCGCTGGGCAACGTGACGTCGAGGACCGGATCGACCGAAGTCCCGGTGTCGTCGCTCGACGCGATCACACGATCTCGAGGCTTTCGGATCGAGATCACGGCATCGAGTGGAGAACGCAAGGCGCGAGCCACGACTTGAATCCGGAGGCGATCGCCCTTCTTCCCGCGAAACCGCAAGCGATCCGCTTCGCGCGGACGCTCGATACAACCCTCGAACGCGCAGGGCACCGACGGGCTAACGGCATCGTCCTCACCATCGCTTTCGAACGTCGTTGCGAGATCGGAGACGCGCACGTGCAATGGAGTCGGTGCCACGCGCGCCGGGGACTCGATGCGCGTCGACCACGGCAAGTTCGATGTCGTGAACGGATGCACGGCCAGCAATCCGAGCCCTCCCGAGCGTTCGAGGGCGTCGCTCGGCACACGAATCTCATTGACGCCGTTTTCGTCCGAATCGGGACCGTCGCCCAGTAGACGTAGGGTCGCCGTCGTGCCGGGACGAACCGCGAGCGGGTGCGAGAGGCGAGGACGTGCGAACGTGCCGACCACCACGCAGTAGTCTGCGCCTGCGGTCGCTCCCCTCCATCCGGTGTCCCGCACTGCGAAGCGCACACGTCCTGGCCGATCGACGTCGACGTGCGCGACCGGATCCATCCTCCCGAACACCGTGTCGTCGACATCGCTCACCTGCACACCATCCGCGTCGACGATCAGGAGGCGAGGGTCGATCGGCGCGTCGCCGAGGCGTACGCCGAGCACTTCGAGACGCAGTCGTATGGGCCGATCGACGTCGACTTCGAACCAGTCGATGTCCCCCGATTGCAGGCTTCCGTCGATGCACGACTCGAGAGCGACTACCTGTGCTCTTTCGGGAGCATCGTTGTCTTCACGCTCCGCGACATGGGGTCTCGTGCCGATCCTGAACAACTCGATCCCGCTCACTCCGCGTGTCGTGCGCACTCGCAATTGTCGTGTTCCGAGGCGCGCATCCGGCGCGACGCGCAGAGTCGCGAGCACGGTGCTGTCCTTGACACTCTGCAACGCGAGGACTTCGATGTCGCGCGACGTCGATGCGGGATATCCGGGGGCCGATCGAATGAGGAGTTCGCGAGCATCGCCGAGGTTCGTGCCGTGGATCTCGACCTTGACGGTCGTGCCGCGACACGCACCGTGCGGCCTGAGATACGTCGTCTTCGGCCAAACCTGCGCGGCGAGTGCATGGATCGGAACCCCGAAGACCACCGCGGTGGCCAGGGCCCAGCGGCCGACTCGCGACATGCGGTTCATGCGAGAATCTCTCGGAGGATACGACCGTCCCGCACGATCTGCACCGGTCGCCCTCCCGGGGCCATGAGTCGTTTCTCGAGATCGAGACCGACGAGGTGCAACGTCGTCGTCGCGAGATCGCGTGGGGAAACGGGATCGCTCGCGACGGCGGCACAGACCTCGTCGCTCGCCCCCAACACGCGTCCCTGCGCGATACCACCGCCGGCGAGCGCGATCGAGAACACGCGCGGCCAGTGATCCCGACCTGCGTCTGCATTGAGGCGCGGCGTCCGACCGAACTCCGTCATCACGATGACGAGCGTTCGATCGAGTCGGCCGCGCTGTTCGAGGTCACTCAGGAGTGCCGCAAACGCGCGATCGAACGCTTCGAGCCGCGGCGCGATCGTCGTCGCGATCCGCTGATGATGATCCCACCCGGTATCGCGTACCGTAACCCAGCGCACACCAGAGGTCGCGAGGCGGCGCGCGAGCAACAAGCGCTGACCGATACCGGTCCGGCCATACGCATCGCGGACCTTCGACGACTCCTTGTCGATGCGGAACGCGAGCTTCGCCTCGTCCGACCCCGCGAGTTCGAACGCCTGTTCGTAGAATTCGTTCGTCGCTGCGACGGCGTCGCTCTCGGCGACAGCCGGATGGCGTTCTTCGAACGTGCTGTCGAACTCCTGGAGAATCGCACGCCTGCGGGCCGACCGGTCGAGCGAGACTCCCGTCGGTAGGTCGAGGTCTCGCACGCGGAACTCTCGTTGCCCCGGATCACCTCCGGGAGCGAACGCCGCGAAGGCGCTACTGAGATAGCCGGTTCCGAGGTACGGCTCGTTCGCATCCGGGATCGAGACGTACGGAGGAAGTGCCTCGCGACCGCCGAGTTCGTGGGCAACGACGGCGCCGAGGCTCGGATACGTCAACGCCGGGCTCGGCGGATACCCGGTGAGCATGCCGTGCGTTCCACGTTCGTGGGCGGCCTCGGTGTGTGTCATCGATCGGATCACCGAGATCCGGTCGGCCAACTTCGCCGTACGCCGGAGCGCACTGCCGAACTGCACGCCATCGATCGCGGTGTTGATCGCGACGACTTCGCCTCGATACTCGATGGGCGCCTGCGGCTTGGGGTCGAACGACTCCTGAGCGCTGAGGCCCCCTTGGAGAAAGATCTGGATCACCGTATCGGCGCGGGGTTCGGCCTCTCGTCGAGCCGATCTCCGAGACGAGAACGGGAGCGCTGCCGCGAGGGAAGCCGCGGAACCGTGCGCGAGGAACGCACGCCGAGAGACATCGGAACGAGCCATGAACGAGAATGATAGCCGGGAAGCGAGGATCGTCCCGGGGACGAAGTCCGGTCGTCGACGAGAAACCTCATGACGCACGATCGGGCGATCCTGACCGAGGAGCTCCTCGCGGTCTGGTGCCGCGAACTCGTGCGCGAGTGGCACACGTGCAATCGGGACTTCCTGGCCGAAGCCCTCGCGGTACCGCAGGTCGAGCTCGCATCGACCGCGACCGCGACCCTGGGCACCTGGGACCGGAACACGCGCCGCATTCGGATCTCGCTGCGGCACGTGCTCGAGGACCCGTGGACGACCGTTCTCGAAACGCTCCGCCACGAGATGGCTCACCAGTTCGCCGACGAGGTCCTGAAGGCGCACGAGGAGCCTCCGCACGGCAGGGCATTCGGCGAGGCGTGTCGCCGGCTCCGAATCGATGCGCGTGCGCGCGTTCCGCTTTGTGAGCGCACACGGGTCCAGACGGACTCGGAGGAGTCTCCACCGGAGTCGAAGATCGTGATCACGATCCGCAAACTCCTCGCGCTCGGCACCAGCGACAACGAGAACGAAGCCGCAGCTGCGATGCGCAAGGCGAGGATCCTCCTCCACAAACACAAACTGGATCTCGCCGACCTCGACGCGCGCGAAGGATTCGATCGACGTGTGCTGGGCACGTTCAAGGCGCGGCACTCGGGTTGGGAATACACGCGAGCTCGAATCCTCACGGACTACTTCTACGTGACTGCGATTTGGATCCCGAGCTACGACGTGCACACGCAGAAGCGCGGCAGCGTCCTCGAGATCCACGGGCGCCGTGGCGACGTCGCACTCGCGAGTTGGGTGCACGACTGGCTCGAAGACACGATCGATCGGCTCTGGCGTCGGTACCGGAGGGACCGCAGGCTGCCCGGGAACACCGAGCGACGGCGCTACCTCGAAGGGCTCCTCCAGGGCTTCCACGACAAACTCGCGGCCGAGGCGAAGCCCGGGGAGCCTGGTGGCGCCTTGGTACAGGTTCGCGATGCGGAGCTCGAGGCACACTTCCGGTGGCTGTATCCGCGCATTCGCAACGTGACCCGAACGACGCGGACCACGCGTGCCTACCACGACGGCGTGCGCGACGGCTCGGAGATCGAACTGCGTCGCCCTCTCGGCCGCGAAGAGCGTGCCCACCCGCGCGAACTGCCGGGATCGTGAATCGGCTACTGCGCGCGCAGAATCGCGATATCGTGGTCGCCCATGGCGGCCCCGAGATCCAAGAAGAGCGGCATCACCACTTTGGGCATCGCGACGCTCGTCGTCGCAGCAGCATGGCAAGACGCTCCGACGAAGCCGAGCGACGGTGAAACGACGCGCTGGTGTTATCGCCCACTCACGCGTCCCGCCGTTCCGGAGGGATCCGCTCGGCAACCGATCGATCGCTTCATCGATGCGCGCCTCGCACGGGACGGACTCCAGCCGATGCCGGCAGCCGATCGAGGCGAACTCCTGCGGCGCCTCCACTATGACTTGGTGGGCCTTCCGCCCACACCCGAAGAAGTCGCGGCGTTCGTGGCCGACGAGCACCCGCTCGCCTACGAGCGCAAGGTCGACGAACTACTCGCGTCGCCGCAGTACGGAGTGCACCAAGCGCGCCGTTGGCTCGACCTCGTGCGATGGGCCGAGACCGACAGCTACGAGCGTGATCGCAACAAGGACGGCGCGTGGCACTACCGCGACTTCGTGGTCGACGCGATGAACGAAGACATGCCGTTCGATCGCTTCGTGACCTTGCAGCTCGCCGGCGACGAGGTTCGCGATGCATCACGGCGCGATCGCATCGCAACCGGATTTCTGCACCTCGGAATTCGCGACGACGAGCCGACCGACCCCGAGCAGGCGGTCTACGACGACCTCGACGGGATGGCGGACACGACCGGCCGCGTCTTTCTCGGCATCTCGATGGGATGCGCTCGCTGCCACGACCACAAGAAGGACCCACTCCCGTCCGAGGACTACTACCGGTTCTTGGCGTTCTTCGAGAACCTCGCTCCCTACAAGGTCGGAGGTGGGAACTCGATCACACCGCGCAACTTCGTGCAGACCGAGACGGTCGACGAGGGACCGGACGGCAACCATGCACGAATCGCGAATTTCGAGCGCGAACGCGCCGAGCTCCGCGAACGCATCGCCCGACGCGCTGCGCGCGTGACGAGCAGCGCCACGGCCTTGAAGATGACGAGCGCGCTGCGCGAAGGTCTCGTTTCGGATCACTCGCGAATCGAGACAGGTGACGAGACCGGACTCACGGTGCACGGCGCTACCGTGCACGAGGACACACGCGGCCCTTATCTGCATTTCGACGGGCTCGATGATTGGGCGCGCATTCCGCGCAAGGTGCAGGACGACTTCACGATCGCGTTCCGTTTCCGCACTGAGCATGCGGCGTCCGGGGCGGGCTTCCATCGTTGGCACCACGGCGACGGCCTCGTCGATGGAGAGGTGCCGGGAATCGTCCAGGACTTCGGCACTTCGATCCTCGCCGGTGGACGCATCAGCGCTGGGTGCGGCGATCCCGAAATCTCGATCGTGTCGCAACCCGGCTACGACGACGGAGCCTGGCACGAAGTCGCGTTCACGCGCGAGCGCGCGTCGGGGCGCATTGCGCTGTATCTCGACGGAGCGCTGTGCGCCGAGGCCATTGCGAGCAAGGCGGCCCTGACGACACCGCAAGAGCTGCGCTTGGGCCGGCTCGCGGGAACGAACCACTTCTTCGACGGCGACCTCGGAGACGTCCGCATCTACGACCGGGTGTTGACCGATCGTGAGATCACGATGCTGACGCTCGGCACGGATGCGAGCACAGAAGTCGAAGCGCTCGTCGAGGCGAGCGATGGCGCCGAGGCTGCCCGCGCGTTGCGCGCCGATGTCCAGGCTTGGACGCGCGTGACCAAGCCTGAGGTCAAGACCATGACCTTCTTGTGCGCCAAGGAGAGGCGCGGCGAGCTCGCGAAGAGCTACGTACGGATCCGCGGCAACGTCCATTCGAAGGGCAAGCAGGTCGAGCCCGGTTTTCCGCGAATGCTCGGTGACAGTGCAATGCCGGAGATCGTACCGGCACAGCGGAGTTCGGGACGTCGACTCGCGCTCGCCAAGTGGATCTGTTCGGACGACAACCCGCTGACGGCGCGCGTCATCGCCAATCGAATCTGGCAGCAGCACTTCGGTCGTGGAATCGTGCGTACGCCCAACGAGTTCGGAAAGCTCGGCGAACTGCCGACGCATCCGAAGTTGCTCGACTGGCTCGCAACCGAGCTTCGAACCAGCGGCTGGAGCTTGAAGCAACTGCGACGCACGATCCTCCTGAGCGACGCCTATCGGCGAAGTTCGCGTGCGGCGTCGAGCCAGCTCGCGAAGGATCCGCAGAACGACGCCTTCTGGCGGTTCGACCCTCGCCGCTTGACCGCAGAAGAGATTCGCGACTCGATTCTCGCGATCAACGGCACGATCGACCTCCGCCTCGGCGGTCCCTCCGTCTACCCGACGATGCCGGCCGAAGTGCTCGCGACATCCTCACGACCCGAGGCTGCCTGGGGGACGTCTTCCGAGCGCGATGCCGCGCGGCGCAGCCTCTACATCTTCGTCAAGCGATCCCTCTTGATGCCGTTCTTGACGGCGTTCGACCTCGCGGACACCGACGCGACGTGTCCGGTGCGCTTCGTCACGACACAGCCGACCCAAGCGCTGACGATGCTCAACAGCGATTTCCTGCACGAGGAGGCGGGCAAGTTCGCACGCAGGCTCGAGCAAGAAGCCGAAACGCTCGAAGATCGCCTTCGGCGCGGCCTCAGCCTCGTCATGCAACGCCCGGTCAAACAACGCGAGGTCGAGCGAGCGAGGACGCTCTACACGTCGCTCGTTCATGACCACGCGCTGACAGACGCGCTCGCACTCGAACGCGTGTGCCTCGTGTTCTTGAACCTCAACGAATTCATCTACCTCGACTGACGGCTGGCTCACATGGAACAACCTCGAGGATCCTTCTGTGGTCGGACCCGTCGCGAATTCCTCTGGCAGACGGCCGGAGGGTTCGGGGCACTGCCGCTCGTCGATTTGCTCGGGCGCGATGGCATGTCGCTCGGCATGCGCGCGACGGACGACGACGCGCCGTTCGCCAATCCACTCGCCCCGAAGGAGCCGCGCTTCCCGGCGAAGGCGAAGAGCGTGATCTTCCTCTTCATGTACGGCGGGCCTTCGCACGTCGACACCTTCGACTACAAGCCGGCGCTGTACCCGCTCGACGGCAAGACCATCGACATCAAGACCAAGGGTCGAGGCGGCACGAAGAGCCAGGGCCGCGTCGTCGGTCCCAAGTGGAAGTTCCAGCAATATGGCGAATGCGGGAAGTGGGTCTCCGACCTCTTCCCCCACCTCGGCAAGCAAGTGGACAAGATGGCGTTCTTGCACTCGCTCTACGCAGAGTCGCCGCTGCACGGGTCCGCGATGCTGATGATGAACTCCGGACGCATCCTGTCGGGAGCGCCGTCCCTCGGAAGTTGGGTCAACTACGGACTCGGCTCGATGAACGAGAACCTACCCGGCTACGTCGTGATGCTCGACGAAACCGGCGGGCCGATCAGCGGCGCCAAGAACTGGTCGAGCGGCTACATGCCCGCGGTGTACCAAGGCACCGTCCTACGCGGCAAGGGCAGCCCGATCCTCGACCTCGCGAGACCCGACGGCTTGTCCGAAGCCCAACAGCGGCGCTTGCTCGACGCGATGAAGGGGTTCAATCAAGAACACAGTGCGCAGCGCAGCGACAACAGCGAACTGCTCGCGCGCATCGCGAGCTACGAACTCGCTTACAAGATGCAGCGACACGCACCCGAGGCCGTCGACTGGCAGTCGGAAGATCCGAAGACACTCGAACTGTACGGCGTCGACGTCCCCGAGACGCACGAGTTCGGGCGCAAGTGTCTGCTCGCGCGCCGGCTCGTCGAGCGTGGCGTCCGTTTCGTGCAGATCTACAGCGGCGGCAACCACAACGACGCCAATTGGGACGCGCACGGCGACCTCGAGAAGAACCACAATTATCACGCTGGTCGAACGGACAAGCCGATCGCCGCGCTTCTCACCGATCTCGAACGCCGCGGTCTCCTCGACGAGACGATCGTCGTGTGGGGAGGCGAGTTCGGCCGTCAACCGACCGCGGAGTACGCCGAGGGCACCGGTCGTGACCACAACTCGGCGGGCTTCACGATGTGGCTCGCCGGCGGCGGCATCCGCGGTGGCACGTCCGTCGGTGCGACCGACGAACTCGGCAACGAAGCCATCGAACGCCGCATGCACGTCAAACACCTACATGCGACGATCCTCTACCAACTGGGCCTCGACCCGAACGACCTGACCTACTTCTACGCGGGGCTCGATCAGAAGCTCGTCGGCGTGCAGGGCGCGGACGTCATCCCGGAAATCGTGTAGCGCTACGCCCTCGGGGCGTCGAGGCCGCACGCCGCCCTCGCACGATCGGTTACGTCGCGCGCGATCGCCCGCGCCTTGGAGGCACCGGCGCGGAGGACGTCTTCGACCTCGTCTCGGTGGCTGTCGAAGTACGCGCGCTTCTCACGCGCCTCGGCGAATCGGACTTCGATCGCGTCCTTGAGCGCCATCTTGGCGTGTCCGTAGCCGTAGCCGCCTGCACGATAGTTGGCCGCCATCTCCGCGATCTCGACTTCGCTCGCGACGAGGCTATAGAGCGCGAAGACGGTGTCCGTATCCGGATCCTTCACGTCTTCGAGTTCCTTGCTGTCGGTGACGATCGAAGAGCAGAGCTTCTTGAGCGCCTTGCCGCTCGCGAAGATCGGAATCGAGTTGCCGTAGCTCTTCGACATCTTCTGTCCGTCGATCCCGGGAACGGGTTCTGGAGTGCCGAGCGTGTACTCGGGAATCTTGAACACGTCGCCGTACGCACGATTGAACGCCTGCGCCATGTCGCGCGTGAACTCGATGTGCTGCACTTGATCCTTGCCGACCGGCACGACGTCGGAGTCGTAAGCGAGGATGTCCGCCGCCTGAAGCGCCGGGTAGGCGAACAGCCCCACGGACGGGACGATGCCTCGGTCCTTCTTCTCCTTGTAGCTCACGCCTCGCTCGAGCAATCCCATGCCCGTGACGGTCATGAGGAGCCACATGAGTTCGCAGACCTCGGGCACGTCCGATTGACGGAAGAGCGTCGCACGCTGCGGATCGAGGCCGAAGGCGAGATAGGACGCCGCAACGTCGAACGTCTGTTCTCGTAAGATTTCCGCGTCCTTGGTCGTCGTCAGTGCGTGGTAGTTGGCAATGAAGTAGAACCCGTCGTCCTGCTCCTCGATGTGCTTCCGGATCGCTCCGAAGTAATTGCCGAGATGCAGGAGTCCCGAAGGTTGGATCCCGGATAGATGACGCCGCCTGCCTTGCATGCGTGGCGAGAATAGCGGAGCACACATGCGAGTTGAGGCGGAGATGCGGTGGATTTCGCGATCGGCGCGCCAAGTCGAGTTTCGGTTGGCTCTGGCTCTCGCAAGCTTGGGTGCGCCTTGTGCCACCGCGCTCGGGCAGGCCGAAGCGACCGAGCCTCCTCCGCTCTTGCGCGCGCACTCCCACAACGACTATCTGCGCATTCGCCCGCTCGAAGACGCGCTCGCCGCAGGGTTCTTCTCGGTCGAAGTCGACCTCTGCGTCCAGGAAGGCGAGCTCCGGGTCGCGCACGAACATGCGACCGCCCGCGCCGGACGCACGTTCGAAACGCTGTATCTGTCCCCCCTCGCAAGCCGCGCTCGCTCGCGACACGGGCGCGTGTATGCGGATGGCCCGCTCGGTTTCCGACTGCTCGTCGATCTCAAGGACCCGCCGGAGGCGACGTGGCCGCTGCTCGCGCCGATTCTCGCTCGCTACGCGGACGTGCTGTCGTCGTGGCAGGACGGCATCCTCACCGAACGCGCGATCCGCATCGTGTTGTCGGGCAACAAGCCCACGGTCGACGTGCGGCAGGAGCGACTTCGCTATTGCGCCATAGATGGCGGCGCGACGGACGAGGATGCTGCGCTCTTCCCGCTGTGCTCGGAACCGTGGACGAAGCGCTTCACGTGGAACGGACAAGGGGACATGCCCAAAGGCGAACTCGCACAACTGCGAGTTCTCGTACGGAAGGTGCATGGCCAGGGCCGAAAGCTGCGCTTCTGGCGCTTGCCCGCGAAGGAACGCGTCTGGCAGACGGTCTTCGACGCGGGAGTCGACGTGCTGCACACGGACGACATCCGTGGCTTGCGTGCGTTCCTCGGTGCGCGACGTCTCCCGAAGTGGCCCGAGGGCTGGAGCGTCGAGGACCGTGCTGGGCCCGAAGCGGGCGAGTCTGCCATCGAACTCGCGCGTTTCGTGCGCACGGATCCACCACTGCGCGCCGTGGCTGTCCGCATCGACCTCGCCTCGTGCCGCCATCGGCTGAAACCCGTGGTCGCCCAGACCACGCGCCGTGAAGCGAAGTGCTCCGAGCTCGCTGCATCGACGGACGCGGTCGCGTTGATCAATGCGGGGTTCTTCACGTGGGAGGACCACGGACTCGAGCCACGCGGCGCGTTCGTCGTCGATGGTAATGTCGTGCAGTCCCCCAAGACCGACGTCGCGTCCAAGGGCGGTGCACGGTTCGCCATCGCGCGAGCGGCACTCCTGCTCGAGGATGCGAGTGCACCGAGCCTTGCGTGGCTGTCGTGTCCCCCGGCGATCGAGTCGATCGCGACGACACGCCCCGGTGCGGAAGAGCAGGCATTTCCGAACGGTGCGTGGCTCGCATTCGCGACCCCATTCGCACACACCGCGAGCGCTCCGGCATCGACCGTTCCGCTCGTGCGACGCATCGAGATCCCGAAGAACGCCATCGGCGCCGGCCCGATGCTCCTGCGCCACGGAACGAATGTCGTGCGCGCGAGCTGCCTCGGAGAACGCCTGTTCGTCAAGGACAAGCGCCACCCCCGCACCGCCGTCGGCCTTCGCGGCAACGTCGTATGGCTCCTCACCGTCGATGGCCGTCAACCCGAGTCGGTGGGCGTGACCCTCGAAGAACTCGCCTCGATCCTGCGCGAACTCGGCGCCACGGACGCGCTCACCTTCGACGGCGGCGGCAGCACGACCCTCGTCTGGAAGGGCCGCGTCGCGAATCACCCGTCCGAGGGTGGTGTCGAGCGCAAGGTCCCGACGGCACTCGGGCTCTTCCGTCGCGACGTCTGAACGACCGGCACTCCCAACCTCGCTCTTGACGCGACGCTTCGGGTCGGCAGGATCGACGCCTACAGCAGCGCGTTGTTCGACGCGCGGCCAGCAGGCACCCGTAGCTCAATTGGATAGAGCATCAGACTTCGGATCTGAGGGTTGGGAGTTCGAGCCTCTCCGGGTGTATTTCTCGCTCGCGAAATCTCGCCACACGAGTTTCTCGTGTGGTGTCGGTGCATCGCATGTTTCGAACCGCTCCAACGGCTTCAAACGCGACGATCACGACCCGCGGAGTCCTCGTCTCGTTCGGAGACGTCCAGCGTCCTCATCTTGTTGCTGCTCGTGGCGTTCTTCAGCGGATGCATTGCATCGCCGCGTACGCGGTCGACGCCGAAGATCCCACGCATTCTCGTCATGCACGAGAGCGACCTCGCAGCCGCACGCGAACTCGTCGACCGGCTTCCGCCGACGTGTCGTGCCGATGCACCAACCGCTATCGACTACATCTTCGCCAATCAGGAACGCGAAGACGGATACGGAGTCATGCCGACGCCGTTCGCCGACGAGATCGTCAACGAACTCCTCAAGCGTGGGTACGACCCCTTGGATTGTCACTTCAGATTCGAAGATCCCGTGTTGCTCGAGGACGACCGGAGTTCCGTGAAGCGCTTCTTGAATGGCCCGGTCGAACTATGCAATCCGGGGCGTGGTTCTCGGACGAACTCCCATTTCGAAAGGAACCCGGAGCGTCGCGTTGACCCATGAAGTGCCTTCGTCGCTCACGTCGATGCACACCGGTGTTCCCTCAGGAATCGGGACTCCACTCGCCGCGCTCGATCTCGTGGATCATCTCGAGAACCGCCTCGTGATCTTCGAACGGACAGCGCCGAAGCAACATCAGGGCTGGCTGCACGTCCCCCGCTTCGGCATGAAGTCGCGCGCGCGCGACGTACGCGTGCGGTCCGGCCCCGCGCAGGATCGCATCGTCGAGGATGCCGGCGGCTTCGTCACGACGTTCCTCGTACATGAGGTCGAGCCAGATGCCGAGTTCTTCGTATCCGATTGCATTGTCCGGCTCGGCGTCGATCGCGCGGGTATAGCTGCGCTCGACTTCGCTCGTCGGCCAACGAGTGAGCGGCGCGCCGAGAAGCTGGATCAGGTCCCCGCGAGCGACCCATAGCACGGCTGCATCCGGAAACGCCGCGACAGCAGCGTCGGCGGCCTCGAGGTGCTCGCGACCGACGTTCGCTGGATACGGCGGGCCGATGCGCGCGAACCACGATGGCACGTCCGTAGGCTCATCCGTGCTCGGAGTTTCTTCGTCCACGATCAACGCTCCTTGCCGGCTCGTTGCCGTGCGTCTTTCGTGGGCTCTTCCATCAAGATGCGCGCGTCTGGATCGATCTCGAACTCGTCGTCCTCGCTCGACAACTCGAAGGAGCCACGCTTGTCCGCCATGCGCACGACCCGGTCTTCACCGCCCACGCGCACAGGGACCGCGACATCGAACGGCAAACCGTCTTCGACGTGCCACTGGAGGCGCACGATCTTGCCGTCGAGTTGCACCGAAAGCCGCGGAAGCGAAGCTCGACGCAGATAGACCTCGAAGAACCAATCGAGCTCCTCACCGCTCACGTCCTCCGCGATCGCTAGCAGTTCGTCCGTGTCCGTGAACCGCGCTTGCAAGCCGTCCTGACGCTTCTCGGCAGCTTCGGTCGGATACGCCCAACGTCGCAACACGCGAAAGAACCGCTCGTCACCGAGCACCCAACGCAACGAGTGGCAGATCCAAGACCCTTTGTAGTAGATGTCGTTGCCGATGCTGCCGAAGTAGATCTCTTGACTGTCCATCGCGGCGACACGGGGCGCGACCGCGCGTTGGTTGCGCAACATTCGGCGCTTGGTGAGCATCTCGGTGCGAAGACCCGCCTTGCCGTGCGAACGCTCGATCCAGAGAGCCTGCATGTAGGTGCCGATGCCTTCGTGGATCCACATGTCCTTCCAGTCGCGACACGTGACGAGGTTGGCCCACCATTCGTGACACATCTCGTGATGGTGCAACCAATCGTAGTCGAACGCCTGTTTCCGGAACTTGTTGCCATACGCGATGATCGTCTGGTGCTCCATGCCGAGGTGCGGCGTCTCCACCACGGCGTATTTCTCGTTGCGCCACGGATACGGACCGCACGTCTCCTCCATGTGACGGACGTGCTCGAGAAACTCGGGCAACACCTTCGCCGCGCGCTCTGCGCTTTCGGGCAATGCGTAGAAGAACGCGGGAACCTTCGTCCCGTCGACGCTCGCGTAGCTGCGTTCGATCACGACGTACGGCGCGATGTTGAGGGCGACGCCGTAGTTGTTCAGCGGATTCTTCGAATGCCACCGATAGCGCTGCCAGTCGCCGAGATCATCGATTCCCTCGAGCACTCCGTTCGTGGCCACGTACAGCGGCTTCTTCACCGTGATCGCGAGATCGAACGTCTCCGCCTCGTCCGATGGATGATCCTTGCACGGCCACCAGAGGTCGGCGCCTTCGCCTTGACACGAAGTGGCGATCCACGGGCTTCCATCCTTCGTCTGGCTCCACGTGAAGCCACCCTGCCACGGCGGGCGCGGTGACACGCGAGGCGCGCCGCCATAGGTCACGGCGACCCGAAAGTTCTCGTCCTGGATCGCGGTGCCGTCGACCTGGAAGCGCAAGAGACCGCCTTCGTGAACGAACGACACGTCGCGCTTCCCCACGTGCACGGCCCGTACCGACAACGCCTCATCGAGGTGGAGCGACATCGCACGTGAGCCGGGAACGCTCTTCCCGAGCACGCGTGCGCGCATCGTCATCGTCCCGTCGATGCTGCGCTGGTCGGCGTCGACGCGCAGCGCCAGCAGTACGTGCTGGACATCGAACCACGCTTGGTCCGCGCGCAACGCACCACCCGAAGTCTGTCGTTGCTCTTGTGCGCGGCACGGGCCCACGCTCAGGACGGCGCAGCTCGCAGCGGACACGAGCAACACGACACCGATCGATACGGTCTTCATCGCGGCGAGTATAGACATCCCGCGACGCTGCGAGCATCCGCCACCGCGTGGCAAATCACGCAAGCATTCGCAAGAACTCCGCAGCGTTCTCGGCCACGTCCCGCGTTCCATCGAGGACGAGATCGGCATAGGTGCGGCTCGGCTCGACGTATCGGTCGTGCATCGCGCCGACGTGCTCCCGAAAGCGCTGGCGCACTTCGGCCTCGTCCCGACCACGTTCTCGGACGTCGCGGTGCAAGCGTCTCTCGAGTCGCACTTCGGGCGGCGACGCGACGAAGACGCGAAGGGAGCACCGCGAACGGATTTCTTCGATCGCGAGAACCAGGATCCCTTCGACGAGCACGATCGACCGCGGTGCCACTCGCGCAGTGCCGTCTCGACGTCGATGCAACGTGAAATCGTAGCTCGGCATATCGATGGCGAGGTCGCTGCTCAGGCGGTCCAGATGACTCGCGAGCAGCGCGACGTCGAACGCGGCAGGCTCGTCGTAGTTGTGCGCAGCGATCGCAGCCGCGCAATGGTCCGGGACATCGAGATAATAGTCGTCCAGACGGAGCACGAGCAGATCGTCACCGAGCGACGCGCGGAGCGCTTCGGAGAGATGGCCCTTGCCGCTGCACGAACCGCCCGCGAGCCCGATGATTCGTGCGTGATCGACCATGCGGCGATCAGAGCGCCGTTCGCCAGCCGGCACAAGAGTCGCAACGGTCTGCCACGCCGCTACACTCCCGCGCGGAGGTAGCCAATGAAGATCCGCGCCGCAGTGCTCGTCGAGTTCGGAAAGCCGCTCTCGATCGAAGAAGTCGAACTCGATCCCCCGAAGACCGGGGAAGTGCTCGTCAAGCTCGAGGCTTGCGGCGTGTGCCACACCGATCTCTACACCGCGAGTGGTGCGGACCCGAGCGGCTACTCGCCGTGCGTCCTCGGTCACGAGGGGGCGGGCGTCGTCGCCGAAGTCGGTCCGGGCGTGAAGACCCTCGCAGTCGGGGATCGGGTCGTCACGCTCTTCTCCCCCGAGTGTGGAGAGTGCATCCACTGCAAGAGCGGCAAGACCAACATCTGCCTCGCGATCCGTGAACAGCAGAACCTCGGCCGTCTGCCGGACGGCACGACGCGATTGCGCCGGAATGGTGAGGAGCTGCGGCACTTCATGGGGACCAGCACCTTCGCCGAGTACACGGTGATGCCCGAGATCGCGCTCGCCAAGGTGAACCCTGCCGCAAACCCCGAAGCGACGTGTCTCTTGGCGTGCGGCGCAACGACCGGTATCGCGGCAGCGCTCTACAAGGCCGAGGTCGAAGCCGGGTCGACCGTCGTCGTCTTCGGCGCTGGCCTCGTCGGGCTCGGGGCGGTCGTCGGTGCCAAACTCGGAGGTGCCGAGCACGTGTGGATCGTCGACCCGTCCGAGGAGCGCCGCGACTTCGCATGTCGCATCGGTGCGACCGACGCCTTCGAAGGCGGCGACGACGCCGTGCAGCAGATCCTCGACCGCACGGATGGATTCGGCGCCGACTACACCTTCGAAGCGACCGGTCTCGTCCACGTCATGGGACAAGCCGTCGAAGCCGCGCGTATGGGATGGGGCTTGTGCACCATCCTCGGCGTCGCCGGCAAGGGACAGAAGCTCGAGATCATTCCCCGCTACCTGATCACCGGGCGGCGCGTGCAGGGCGGCTCGTTCGGTGGTGCACGTGGACGCACGCACGTCCCGAAGCTCGTCGACCTCTACCTCGAGGGCAAGCTACCTCTCGACGAGTTCATCTCGCATCGGCGTCCTCTCGAAGGCGTCAATGACGGCTTCGAGCTGATGGAGCGCCAAGACGGAATCCGTACCGTGCTGAGCTTCGATTCATGAGCGACTTTCCCGAACTTCGAAATCACGAAGGCGAGCGCCTCGATGCCACGTTCTCGGCCGGAGAACCCGACAACCCGTGGTTCGTCGTGATCGGCCACGGCGTCACCGGCAACAAGGATCGGCCGTGGGCCGTCACCCTTCAGAATGCACTCACCGAAGCCGGCTATGGATCGGTCCGGTTCAGCTTTGCGGGCAATGGAGACTCCGAGGGCAGCTTCGAGGCTTCGACCATCTCGAAGGAAGTTCGCGAACTCCGAGAACTCCTCGCCGTGCTCGAGGCCGCGATGCCCCATGCGCGCTTCGTCTACGCCGGGCACAGCCAAGGAGGTGCCGTCGGAGCCCTCGCCGCGTCACGCGAACGACGCATCAAGAAACTGGTCTCATTGGCGGGCATGGTGCACACGGCGCGGTTCTACGAGCGCAAGTTCGGAGATCTCGAACCCGGAAGCGCCGTGATGTGGGACAAACCCGAGTGTCCACTGAGCCCCGAGTACGAAACCGACATGCGATCGATCGGCAACGTGCTCGACGCCGCCGAAGACGTGCGCGTTCCGTGGCTCCTCGTGCATGGCACCGCGGACACCGTCGTCCCACTCGAAGACAGCCACGATGTCTACTCGGTGCAGGGGCGTCGCGCTCGCCTCGTCGAACTCGAAGGCGTCGACCACGTCTTCTCGGGCGGTGCGGACGCGGCCATGGCGGCAGTCGTCGTCGATTGGCTCGGCGCGACTTGAACGCTGTCAGCGGCGCACGCCGACTCGATAGACGATCGTCTGCGTGTACTCCTCGTCAGGGTGCAGAAGGATCGAGTCGAAGTTGGGCTCGTTGACCGAGTTGGGAAAGGCCTGCGGTTCGAGGCAGAGCGCGCCGTTCTTCACGTAGTGCCGTCCGTCCTTGCCGAGTTGGTCGTGGAGCCAGTTCCCACTGTAGAACTGCAAACCCTTCTGATCGGACTCGACGACGAGTTCGCGCCCACTCGCCGGGCTGTAGAGGCGAGCGACCTCGATGAGCGTCTTGCCACCACCCGCAATCACGTAGTTGTGGTCGTATCCACGCGCGGGTGTGCTCTCGAGTTCGGCGATGCGAGCCCCGATCTTCGTCTCGACGCGGAAGTCGAGTGGCGTACCGGCCACGAGCGCGATGTCGCCGCTCGGGATCAACTCGTCGTCGGTCGGCGTGTATTCACTCGCGGGAATCCGAAGACGATGGCCGAGGATCGTGCCCGCGCCGGCGCCGTCGAGGTTCCAATAGGCGTGATTCGTGAGCGCGATCGGTGTCTTGCGATCGGTCGCCGCTCGTGAGCGGATCTCGAGAGCCCCGTCCGGCCGCAGTCGATAGCGAACGAGGAACTCGACGTTGCCCGGATACCCCTCTTCTCCATCGGGGCTCTTGTAGCCGAACTCGACCCAGGAACCGTCAGCATCCCCACCGCGGCCGACGAGACTCCAGCGAACCTTGTCGAGGCTGCGGGTCCCACCCCCATGGAGTTGATTGCGACCGTCGTTGGCGTCGAGATCGTACCGCACTCCATCGACGACGAACGTCGCACCCTCGATGCGATTCGCGATACGCCCGGTGGTGCACCCGAAGTACTGATTGTCCTTCGACTGGTAGCCGGTGACCGAATCGAACCCGAGGATGACGTCCGCCATGTTGCCGTCACGATCCTGCGTCTCGAACGAAACGAGCGTGGCACCGTGATCACTGACGCGGACACGGGCGTTCGCGTTCTCGAGCGTCCAAACGCTGATCGGTGCCAGATCCCGGTCGAACCCGAAATTCGTCGCCATCGGAAGTCTCCCGGTTCTCGTACCCGTGCAAGCCGCGAGCGAGAGACCTGCGATCGCAGCCGTCACCGCGAGCCGCAACGACAATGCATCGTTCTTCATGGGTCGGCACAATACGCGCGACGCGCACTCTCTTGAAGAACACGCACCATGAACTGTCGAACCAGTCGCCCCGTTCGGGGTGCCACGGCCCCCGCGAGAGCCCTCGTGATCACGACGTTGACCCTCGCGTGGACATTCCTCGCCGGGACGGCGCCTGCCCAAGACCGGCCCCTCCGGATGTTCTACGAGCAGCCCGCGACGCGCTGGGTCGAGGCGCTCCCGATCGGCAATGGACGGCTGGGCGCGATGGTCTTCGGCGGACGCGCCACCGAGCGGATCCAGCTCAACGAGGACTCGATCTGGGCGGGCGACGAACGGGTTCGCGAGCGATCGGAGGGTCCGGCTGCCGTGGCGAAGATCCGTGAATTGCTCTTCGCAGAGCGTCACGAAGAAGCCGAGGCCTTGGCGCAGCGCACGCTGCTGTCGCCCCGGCTCACGAGGAGCTACCAGACGCTCGGCGACCTCGGAATCGCCTTCGACATGGAGTTCGTCGAGGCTGGTTACCGTCGTGAACTCGATCTGACGACAGGGCTCACGACCTGTGAGCGGCACATGTCGAGCGGCGGAGTCGTTCGGCAAACGGCCTTCGCGAGCGCACCCGCGGGCGCGATGGTCGTACGCCTCGAAGCGGATCCGAAGACGCGGATCACGGCGACCGTGCGCTTCTCGCGCGCCGCCGCAGCGACGACGCGCGTGGCGGGACCCGATCTCCTCGTGCTCTCGGGCCACGCGAGGGAAAAGGGACTCGAGGAGCCCGGCGTGCGTTTCGAGGGACGTCTGCGTGTCCGTACTCGAGGCGGCTCATTTCGGTTCGATCAAGTCGAGAACGAGCCCGTGATCCGTCTCGACGGAGTCGAAGGGGCCGACTTGATCGTGACCGCGGCGACGAGCTACCGCGGACAGGCGGAGTTCGGCAGGGCAGAAGAGCGTTCGATCTCGGCGATGCGTCGCTCGATCGATGCGTTGCAGGACGAGCACATCGCCGAACACCGGTCTTGGATGGACCGGTTCGATCTCGAGTTCGGCTCCCGCGAAGCGCAGACACCACGCATCGAGATGCCGACCGACGAACGCCTCGAACGAGTTCGGCGCGGCGAGTTCGACGAAGAGCTGTTGCGGCTCTACGTGCAGTACGCGCGCTACCTGCTGCTCGCCTCGTCGCGTCCTGGGTCGTTACCGGCCAACCTCCAGGGGCTGTGGTGCGAGCACGTCGAAGGCGCGCCGTGGAACGCGGACTACCACGTCAACATCAACGTGCAGATGAATTACTGGCCGGCAGGCCCGCTGGCGCTGAGTACCTGCGAAGCGCCCCTCTTCGACTGGGCCGACGGACTGATGAGACGTGGTCGCGAGACCGCGTGGAATCTCTATCGCTGTCGCGGGTTCGTCGCGCATCACACGAGCGATGCATGGCAGTTCACGGTCCCGATCGGCCGCACGTCGTGGGGCTTGTGGCCCTGCGGAGCGGCGTGGCTCGCGACGATGTACGTCGATCACTGGCGGTTCACCGGTGACGACCGGTTCGCGCGCGAACGTGCGTTTCCGTTCGCGCGAGGTGCCGCCGAGTTCTTCTGTGACTGGCTCGCCGTGGACCCGGCGACCGGCAAGCTCGTTTCCGGTCCCTCGATGTCCCCCGAGAACGGCTTCCACGGACCCGGTGGCAAGCGCTTGCACGTCGACATGGGGCCGGCGATGGACGGCCAGATCGTGGCGCAGTTGTTCGACGATCTTCTCGAACTGGCATCGGCTCTCGACGAACACGACGACGAGGTCGTGCAACGGGTATCGACGCTTCGTCCACGACTCGATCCTCCCAAGATCGGCAAGGATGGACGACTCCTCGAATGGCGCCGCGAACTCCCTGAAGCAGAACCAGGGCATCGCCACATCTCGCATGCCTTCGCGCTCTTCCCCGGGCGTGCCATCAGCCCTCTCGAGACTCCGGAACTCGCGCAGGCCCTTCGAAAGTCGATCGACACCCGGCTCGCGAACGGCGGAGGCCACACGGGATGGAGCCGCGCCTGGATCGCATGCCTCTTCGCACGCCTGCGGGATGGAAATGCCTGCCTCGCCCATCTCGAGGCACTCCTCGCCAAGTCGACACTCCCCAATTTGTTCGATGACCACCCTCCGTTTCAGATCGACGGGAACTTCGGAGGAGCCGCGGCCGTCGCGGCGATGTTCGTCCAGGACCATCACGGCATCCTCGATGTGTTGCCCGCACTCCCCGACAGGCTGCAACGTGGCCGCGTGCGCGGCTTGTGTGCACGCGGAGGCGTGATGTTGGATCTCGACTGGGATCACGGCCGCTTGCAGCACGGCGAGTTGCGATCGGAACGCGAGCAGTGGGTCCGCGTACGCTTACCGATCTCGGCAACGATGTTCGACGGCGACGTTGCCGTCGCGGACATCGACGCGAGCGTCGTCGCACGCGTCCTGCTCACGAGTGGTCGCAGTTTCCGCATCGAACCCCGCTGAGACGCGCACCCAGGCGCAGCGAATCACATGACGAGGCGGATCGCGGGCATCGCTTTGAGGTCGACGTAGGTCGCGTTCCGCTCCGCCTCGGATTCGACTTCGATCTCCAAGTGGAGGGAGATGTACGTGCCTTTGCGGGAGAAGTGCGAGAACGTCAACTTGTACGCGGCATCGTCGCCCATGTATTCGTGAACCGCGGCACGCATGTCCTTCTCGCGCCACCCGATCAGCGTGTACGACCAGATCGTCGGATACTCGATTTCGGGACTTCCTCGGAGCGGTTCCATGCGCGTTCGTGATCGTTTCGAGCCGTCAGGCTGCGACACCGTCGAGTTCGGGCACCGTGTCGGTCGCGACGATCCGCCCGTGATCGTCCAACGTGAGTGCCGACATCGCACAGTGCGGGTCGTGCGTGAAGACGATGCGCCCTCCGGCGTCGTGCAGCTCGGACAAGATCCGCGTCTTTTCGTCGATCAGCAACTCGGGGTAGCGATCATACCCCATCGTGATCGAACCACGTACCCATGGCAGCCCGGGGATCAGATCCGCGGCGAACAGGATGAGGCCAAAGGCCGTCTCGAGACGCGAAAGGAGCATGCCCGGCGTATGACCGTTCGAGACGCAAACGCTCCAATCCTCGCCGAGCACGCTGGATTTCGGAGCCGCAACCTCTGTGTCGACGAGTTCGAGACGCCCGCTCGATTCGAGAAGCGTGGGCAGCTGTTCGATGTAACTCGCGCGATCACGAGCATGGGGACGGACCGCCCGCTGGAACGCCTGCGTTCCGACGACGAATGTCGCGTTGTCGAACACGAGTTCCGGTTCTCGCCCTTCCTCGAAACGCGTCAAGAGACCGCCGGCGTGATCGAAGTGCAGATGGGACAGCACGACCACGTCGATCGACGAGGGTGGGAATCCGAGGCTCTCGAGCCGTTCGACGAGGAGATGACGATCGGACGTCACACCGAAGCGTTCTCGCAGCTCGGGTGGAAAGAACGCGCCGATTCCGGTCTCTAGCAGGATCCGACGTTCGTTCCCCGACTCTTCGTCGAACTCACGAACGAGCAAGCAACGGCATGCGAGTTCGATGCGGTTGTGCTCGTCCGCGTCGCACCAACGCGACCAGAGACTCTTGGGGGCGTTTCCGAACATCGCCCCGCCATCGAGTCGCTGACCATTCCCGAGCACCGTCCACAACTCTCGTCGCATGGGCACACGATGGTCGAACCCGGAGTGCTTTTCGAGTTCCGAATCGTCCGAGCCTCGACGCAGGCTAGGTCACTCGGAGAGACACGTGTGCAACGACCTCCATCCCTTGACATCGGTCTCAGCTCGTCGTCTGATGACGCCCCCTCAATGTCGGGGACGATGAGCACGACGTCACGCCCAACTCTCGTTGCGTCGCGGTCGTCGGATAAGCCTCTCGTACCGGCCACCCATCCGTTCCTGCGACGGCATCGTGGTCCATCGTGGAAAGGTGGTTGCCGATGAAATCCAATCGACGCAGCCTGCTCGCGCTGGCTCTGGTCGTAGCGGTCGCCTACGCGACTTCGTCCTTCGTGAAGGCCAAGTTCTTCGATGTGCGAAGTGACGCCGCAACCGCGACCCACCATCGAGGCGAGATCCCGAAGCAAGCGACCGGCAAGGACAACGAAGTCAAAGAGGCTTGGGAACGAGATCTTCACGATCTCTCGATGGCGGTCCGATGCGCCGCGAAGCCTGATGCCGCTGCCACCGGCACGAGGGACACGGAAGGCCTGACGCTTCCCCCACCTGCCGTCACGTTCTTGTCGGTCTACGCGAAGATCGCACGTGAGCTCGGCCTCATCCTTCCCCAGCACCCCTTGTTACCGCCAACGACGTGGGCCGAACTCGTCGAAGCGAGTCGAGCGATCGAACGACAGATCGCCGAACAAGTCGTTGCGTCCACGAAGGTTCGCAACGAACTCTACGAGGCGAAAGTCGCCGCTCACGATTACGACGACGTCGCCGCGCCTGCATTGCAGGCCGAGCGCGCACCGAACACTTCGATCGCCTCGATACGTGGCGACGATGGCACCCATCTCTTCCGTGTGTGGCGCTGGACCTTCGAGGAAGCGCCTCGACTCTGGTTCGACGAGTTCGCCGCGCGCGCTTTGCGCCTCGAGCACTTGTTGTGTTACGTCCGCGCTCTGCGAGCGAACGACAACGTGGTCACTTCGGCGCACCGCTGATCGAAGCTCGAACGACCGGGGAGTGTCTCACCACGGCACCGCTCCGCCAGAAAATACATGCTGTGCACCGCCACGCTGGAAGGTGCTCATCAGGCCGCCGCTTCGTGCGTGACGATGCGGGCCTCGGCCAATCTCGATTCACGCACGTCCAAGGGAACGACTCCTCATGAAACTCATCACCGCAGCGCTGTTCGCTGCTTTCGTCCCGTTCGTCCTCCCGACCTCCGAGCTGGCTGCTGGGCCCGACCCCTGCAAGGGTTGCAAGATGTCGCTGCAGGCAGTGACGACGAACAACAACGTCAACGTCCAACTCCTCACGATCCCAGGCACGTCCGATTCGACCAATGGCAAGTGCGTGTGGTCGAACAACGCATGCGGAGAAACCGATCCCTGCAACATCAAGTTCCACTTCGCAGTCACACCCGGGGTGGCCTTCACAGATCTCCAGGGCGAGCTCTACGACGACACGGGAACCCTGGTCCAGCCGCCGACCAACCTGCCGGATACCGGCGGCGAGACGGGCTACGTGATGTTCTTGGCCGGCGAGAGCATGCAGTGCGAGGGTCCGGATGCGGATTTCATCACGATCAAGATCACGCACGCACCGGGGGGCAACCGCGCGACGCTCGCCGAGTACAAGGTTTATTGCTCGCTTTGCGAGAAGGCCTGACCCGGTAGGTTCGCCGTTTCATTCGCGCTTCGTGGCGGTCGCCGGTTGTGTGAGGAGACTCACGACGACGAGCGCCACGCACGCGGCGAGCAGTGCCGGCAAGACCGCGTCGATGTTCGCGAGCGCAGGCGAGGTGAAGTTCTTCTCGAGCTGCATCCACTGCCACCACAACGCGACCCCCGAACCCGCGAGCATGGACGCGACGGCGCCCTGCGTCGTCGCGCCCTTCCAGAAGAACGTCGCGATGAGAACCGGCGTCACGCTCGCGCCGTAGACCGTGTAGGCAAACAGAGCAACTTTGAAAAAGCTCTTCGACTGAAACGCCAACACCAGCGCTACGAGACCAAACACGACGACGATCGCGCGGGAAAGAAGAACTTCGCGCCGTCCGTGGTCGCGTTGCTCGCGTGCGGTTTCGCGCCGAGTCAAGTCTCGAACGATTGCCGTCGCAGGCGCGAGCAAGAAGCTATCGGCCGTCGACACGACTACGGCGATAATCGTTCCCATCAATACCGCACCGAGCACGGGTGGCAGAACATCGAACGCGAGTGAAACGATGATGTCTGATTGCTTTTCGGGCGCTTGCAGGACGCCTTGTTCGACGAGCACGCGTCCGAGAAAGGCAACCGCCACGATCGCGACCTCGAGGATCGCGATTCCGATGATCATCAAGATTGCAGATCGCTTCGCGACGGACGGAGATTTGGCGGAAAAGAAGCGCTGATACATGTTCGCGTCACCAAGGATCAGCAAGAACGCCGGTAGACACCAATTGATGAAATTGAACGGTGTCAATTCATGCCCGAACGTGGCGATTTCCCGCATCTCGGGCTTCGCGAGCGTTTCGCGGATACCTGACGAACCACCCGCCTCAACAAAGAGCAATGGCAGTGCGATGAAGATGCCAACGGTGATCAAGATCCCATTAGCAAGATCGGTGTAGGCAACCGACACCATGCCAGCAAGTGCGGTGTAGGCGATCACGAATCCAGCGACGATGCACGTCGCTACCGTTGGATCCAGCTGTGGTACGAGTCGTTCCAGCACCGACGCGCCAGCACGGTACTGATAGCTCACGATGATCACATACGCGAGGATCAGCGTCACGCTGGCGAGAAAGCGCGCGGCTCGACCAAATCGAGCATCGAGAATGTCTTGGATCGACACGCCCTCGATGCGGCGGATGCGACCGGCGAGTGTCGAGAGCACGAGGATGCCGAGCACACCGCCGAGCGGAATCACGAACGCACCAAGGCCGATCTTATACGTCTGCTCTGCGTTGCCGAAGATGCTGCCCGTCCCGATCCACGTGGCGAGCAGCGTGCCGACGAGGACGATGACGCCGAGGTTGCGACCGGCGAGGCTGAACTCTTCTTGGTTCGTGATCTTCCCGGACTTCCACAGACCGAGTCCGACGAGCACGAGCAAATAGAGAACGACGAAGGCCGTGTGAATCGGAAAGGGTAGGTCTGGCATCGAGCGATATCGGCCGAGATGTTGGTAGTCGGGCGACCATAGCAGCCGCTCGTGACACCCGTCCAACAATCAAGGGCCGCGGAGCACGAGACCATGGATCGAGGAGGCACGAACCAACCCCTGGAAGGTCGGTCGCCGAAGGCCGACAATCGAAGGCGCATGAGCACAGGCAAACCCACCAACGGCAACACCACGGAACCATCTCCAGGCGAACCGCTCGACTTCGTGCGCTCGATCGTGCGTGACGACATCCGGTCCGGCAAACACGGAGGGCGCGTGCACACGCGCTTTCCCCCCGCTCCGACGGGCTTTTTGCACCTCGGTCATGCGAAAGCGATCTGCGTCGACTTCGGGATCGCCGAAGAGTTCGGCGGCAAGTGCAACCTCCGGCTCGACGATACCGACCCCGGCAACGAGAAGCAGGAATACGTCGACGCGATCCAGGAAGACATTCACTGGCTCGGTTACGACTGGGATGACCGACTCTTCTACGCGTCGGACTACTTCGACCAGCTCTATGAATGGGCGAAGCTCCTGATCCAGAAGGGCGCCGCGTACGTCGACGAACAGGACGTTGCCACCATGCGTGCGCAGCGCGGGACGGTTCTCGAAGCGGGTACGGCGAGCCCGTTCCGCGATCGTCCCGTCGAGGAGAGCCTCGCTCAACTGGAGCGCATGAAGAACGGTGAGTTCGAAGAAGGCGGCGCGGTGCTGCGTGCGAAGATCGACATGGCGAGTCCCAACATGCACATGCGGGACCCGGTCATGTATCGCATCAAGAAGATCACGCACAACCGTACCGGCGATCGCTGGTGCATCTATCCGACGTATGACTGGGCCCATGGACAGTCGGACGCGATCGAGGGCATCACCCATTCGCTGTGTTCGCTCGAGTTCGAGATCCACCGGCCACTCTATGACTGGTTCCTCGAGCAGATCGGGGACATCCACAGACCACGCCAGATCGAGTTCGCGCGACTCAACGTGACGCACACCGTCACGCAGAAGCGCAAGCTACGTGCACTCGTCGAGCGTGGACACGTCGACGGATGGGACGATCCGCGTATGCCGACGCTGCGCGGCATGCGTCGACGCGGCTACACACCTGCGTCGATCCGCAATTTCTGCACGCGCGTCGGGCTCGCGAAGTTCAACAGCTTGCACGAGATCGGTCTGCTCGAGTTTTCACTGCGCGAAGATCTCAACGTCGTCGCGGAGCGCCGCATGGCAGTCCTCGATCCGATCCGCCTCGTCATCGAGAACTGGCCCGACGGCACGACGGACACGCTGGAAGCGATCAACAACCCGGAAGACGAGTCTGCGGGTTCGCGAGAGGTGCCGTTCGGCCGAGAGATCTACATCGAACGCGAGGACTTCCTCGTCGACGCGCCCAAGAAGTTCTTCCGACTCGCGCCAGGGCGAGAAGTCAGACTTCGCTACGCGTATCTCGTCACGTGCACGGGCTTCGAAACCGATAGCGACGGCAACGTGACCCTCGTGCGTGCCACGTACGATCCCGACTCTCGCGGTGGGAATGCCCCCGATGGCCGCAAGGTCAAGGGCACCATCCACTGGGTCAGCGCCGAGCATGCGGTCGATGCCACGGTGCGGCTCTACGATCATCTCTATGCCGTCGAGGATCCGTCCGAGCTCGAATCCGACGATGGGCAAGACGGGACGGCGTGGGAACGCGGTCTCAACAAGGAGTCGCTGCAGGTGGTCACGGGCTGCAAACTCGAACCCGCCCTCGCTCTAGCGCAGCCGGAAGAGGCGCTGCAGTTCGAGCGCAAGGGTTACTTCGTCCTCGATTCGAAGGACTCGAAACCGGACGCGTTGGTCTTCAATCGCAGCGTCGCCTTGCGCGACAGCTGGGCGAAAGAAGCCGCCAAGCTCGGGGCGCCCTCATGAGCATGGCAACCAGCTCGCTCCGACTTGCCGCGCTCGTGATCCTCGGTGGACTCGGCGCCTGTAGCAGTGCGATCACCGTCGAACGTCTTCCGACGTTCGAGCTCGCGCAGATCCCACCGGCCGAAACCGGTCAGGGCGCGCCGTGTTTCGACGCGGATCGCGTGGATCCGAGTGAGTTGCCCGACGCGGTCCCGTACGCGATGTGCCACGACACGATCGATGGCGATCGCGAACGGACGGCCGACGTGCTGAGCCGCGCCATGCACCGCGAGACGTCACCCGACTTCACGACGTTTCGCGACCTCGGGTCGTTCGATGCAGGCAGCATCTCGCAGTACTGGGGCAACGGACTCGCTACCGAGCGTCGCATCTACTCGCACGTGGCCGAACTGATCGCATGGCGTTTGACTCCGGTATCGCTCGGCTTCGAGCTGCGACGAGCCGATGGCGTCGCGATTCGCGTTCCGTCCAAGGATCGTTTCGATGGCGAAGCGTTGCTCGAGGGCGACGAAGTCCTCTCGATCGGCGACGTGCCCGTACGACCAGGGGAGCGGTTTTTATTCTCCCCCCACTGGCGACGCTTGCTCGAACTCGAAGTCGGGGACCGCGTGAGGATCGTCTGGCTACGCCCGGGAACGGGCAGGATGGAAGGACTGCTACGCGTCATCGAGCCCGTGACGTCGTGGCGCGCCTTGCCGTCGATGCTCTGACGTCAGTTGCTCGCCGCTTCTTCGAGCGCGTCGAACAGAGCTTCGAGTCGGTCGTCGGTCAGGTGAGGCAAGAACACGATGCGCGCGTGTGTCTTGAACTCACCGATCGCCCACGACGCGAAACGCAAACGCTGCACGAACGAAGGGATGTCACCACGCACCGGTCGCACACCGAGGATGTTCATCGATGGTTCGACGACGAGCTCGAGTCGATAGCTCGCGCGCACGCGCGTCGCAAAGCGCCGCGTCTTCTCCATCGCTTCGTCCACGATCGCGCGATACCCCTCGAGACCGAGGTGTTGGATCAGCGCCCAGACGGAAAGCGCAGCGGCTCCCGAACGCGTGCCGGTGAGCGTCGCTTGCGAACTCTTGCCGCCCGCGAGATACGGAATCGCCACCTCGACCGCGCGGGATTTGGACTCGTCGCGAAAGAGGAGACCCCCAGCCGGCTGCGCGGCGAGCCCCATCTTGTGCGGATCGATCGTGATCGAATCGACGGCCCGTACGCGAAAGTCGAAGACCGGGGTCTTCCGACCATCCGTTTCGTTTCGCAAGAACGGAAGGACGAGTCCGCCATAGGCCGCATCGACGTGGAACCAGATCCCCGAGCCCGACACGCACGCGCCGATTTCCTCGATCGGATCGACGCAACCGAGCGGTGTGCATCCGGCAGCAGCGACGACAGCGAGCACGTCCGATCCGAGTCGATCGACGAGTCGCGCGGTTCGCATTCGATGATCCTCGTCGAGTTCGATCCGCTCGAGATCGAGATCGAGCAGCGATGCGGCCTTGTCCCAGGACACGTGGGCATGCTCGGGAACGAGCAATCGCGAGCGTCGTTCGCCCCGACCTCGTGCGACCGCACGGGCGACCCACATGGCGACGATGTTCGCCTCGTTCCCACCGGTCACGAGGTGACCACCAGCCGTCGCCGGTCCGTGGAGCAAGTCAGCGAGAAAGTGGACGGCTTCGAGTTCGAGTTCGACCGAACCCGGGAAGAGTCCCGGATCGCCGACGTTCTTCTCGAGTGCGCGCGCGAACACGTCATACGTCAGCGGGTGCGGAGCGGAGATCATCGAGCCGGCGATCCGGCCATCTCCGTAGTGGAAGTCGCGCTCGGTCCGCGCTTCGAGTTCTCGCAGCACGGCGTCGACGGGCCGTCCCTTCACAGGGAAGTTCGGACGCGTTCTACCGGTCTCGTCGTTGCCCGCCATGGCGTTGATTCTGGGCTCGCGAATCAACCCTGTCGACAGTGCGCGCGCAAGACGTCGTCCTTGGCTTCCATGTCCGCGACCATCGCGAACTGACACCGCGCACGTTCGAGATTGTGCGCGAGGCGCGTCGGATCACACTTGAAGTAGACGTCACCGGCCACGTAGTCCGCGAGGAAGCGCATGCCGAGTGTGAGCGTCACGAGACGTGCCGCGAGTGGCATCAGCTCGCGCTCACGATCCGTCGCGCCGCCGGAGCCTTCGATCCAGCCGCCTGCGATCGCCGCGAAGTAGTCGACGCACGTGCCTGCCTTGGCGAGGTCGACTTCGTCTTCGACACTCGTCGCCGCCGTGAACCGAACGAGATCGCCGAAGTCGAACAGCGACCACCCGACCATGCACGTGTCGAGATCGACGACCGCGACGGCGTGGCCGTCATCCTTGTCGAACAGGATGTTGTTGAGCTTGGTGTCACCGTGCACGACACATGGCGACATCGAGCCACCGCGTAAGAGCAACTCGATCGCAGGCACGAGGTCGCTGCGCTCGTCGACGAACGCGAGTTCGCGCTCGATCTCGACGACACGACCCACCCGATCCTCCTTGACCGCCTTTTGCAACTGCTGCAGGCGATAGGGAGAGCTGAAGAAGTGCGGAATCGTGGTCTCGAGACGATCGACTGGAAGGTCGCGCAACGATCGCTGAAACGCCGCGAACACGCGCGACGCCTCGAACGCCTGGTCGTGCCCCTCGCAGACGTCACAACTCTTCGTGTTCTCGATGAAGCGATACGTGCGCCACGCACGACCACGTTCGTCCGCGAACCACGAGAAACCGTCGATCGTCGGCACGAGCTCGAGCGTGTGCATGATGTGATCACCGCTGACGACCGGTCGATCCGCGATCCACGCGGTCACGGTCTCGACGTTGTGCATCACCGCCTCGATGTCGGGGAACACCGTGCCATTGAGCCCCTGATGCAAGTAGCGCGTCCGCACACCATTCGTCTCGAACGTCCCGACCCACGTGTCGTGAATGTGGCCGCGATCGAAACGATGGAGCTCGACCAAATGGCCAGGGATCGCGAACGTCGCACACGCACGACGGACGCGTTCGAGTTCGGAGGGGGCGACCGAGTGGTCGCTTCGCGGGGGCTCGCCATCGGCCATCGCGAGAGAATAGCAATCCGGCGACTTCCGAAGGTATGGTCTCTCCGACTTGACCGCCGATCGAACGACCACTGCTGCGACGTGCCGTCCACGCGTCGGCTTGTTGGGGAACCCGTCCGACGGGTACGGCGGGCGCGTGCTCGCGGCATGCTTCGCGGACTTCGCTGCGATGGTGACGTGTGTTCGCGAACACGAGCCGAGTCTGTCGGGGCCGATGCGAATTCGCATCGAAGGCGAGACGTTCGACGACATCGAGAGCCTCGAGCGAGCGATACGACGGCTGGACGGACTGGCGGCCTTGCTCGCGGCAACGCTCGTGACCGTGCACCACGAGGTGCCCGGGCATCTGGACGACACGCGCGTGCTCGAGCTCGGGGCAACGACGGACATCCCCCGCCAAATCGGGCTCAGCGGATCGAGCGCGATCATCGTCGCGGCGTTGCGTGCACTCCAAGTCGAAGGAAGCCCGACGCAAGTGGCAAGACTCGCACTCCGGACGGAGGCAGACCTGCTCGGCATCGCCGCGGGCCCGCAAGACCGACTCATCCAAGCGATCGATGGTGCCGCACTGCTCGACTTCGGCCGAGAAGCTTGGCACTACGAAGTCGTCGACGCGCGCCTCCTCCCCGAGGTCTTGCTCGTGCTGCAACGCCAGCCGGGTGTTCCATCAGGTGCTCCCCACCGTGCCCTTCGCCAGCGCTTCGAAGCCGGAGATCCGCCAACACTCTCGGCGATGCGGCGCTTCGCCGAGCTCGCGGACGAAGGTGTGCGATCCATGCAGGGCGGCAACCCTGCGGAAACCTGCCGGCGTTTTGGTGAACTCTTCGCCGAAGCGTTCGAACTGCGTCGCTCATGCTACGACCTCGAACAGAGCGACATCGCTTTGGCGGACCTCGCGCTCCGTAACGGAATCGGTGCGACGCTTGCCGGCTCTGGGGGAGCACTCGTCGCAGCACCACTCGATGGCGATCTCGAGCGTCTCCGCCGGTTCCGAGCCCGTGTCTCCGAGCAGCGCTACCTGTGCCTGACGCCACGGTTCGTCGACTCCGACTCCGTCACTCCGAGGAACATCGCTCCATGAACATCATCGTGCTGGCAGCAGGGTTTGCCAAACGCCTCTGGCCGCTCACGAAGGATCGCGCCAAACCACTCCTCGAAGTCGGCGGACGACCGGTCCTCGATCACTTGTTGGAGCGCGCTCTGCGTGCCGTCGACATACTCGCCAAGTGCGATGCGATCACACTCGTGACCAACGCGCGATTCGCGGGCGACTTCGAGAGCTGGGCGCGGAAGTACGATTCGCGACGCTCCTTGCACGTGGTCGCGAACGACGCCCTCGAGATCGACGACGCACGAGGCGCGCTCGTGGATCTCGCGCTCGCTCTCGAGCACACGAACGAGGCACCAGACGGCACGATGGTGCTCGCGGGCGACAACTTGATCGACTTCGAACTCGTACCGCACCTGCGCGCTCATCTCCGAGCGGGTGAGGGGCAAGCGACGGTGCTCGCACGACGGGTGGCTGGAGTCGTTCCGCCTGCGCGTCATGGCGAAATCGTCGTCGATCGCGCGTTCGACGCCAGCACACACGATGAGGCGAGTCGGCGGACCGTCACGCGCTTTCGTGAAAAGCCCAGAGAGCCGGAGTCGGACCTCGTCGCGACAGCGATCTACTTCTTCCCACCAAGCCTGGTGGACGAACTCCGCGTGTTCCTCGAAGTCATTCCAACGAACGACCCACGGCGCGACGCGCCAGGGCACTTCCTCGCGAACTGGGCCGCGCGCGGACTCCTCGGTGCGACGCTCATCGAAGGCAGGCTGTTCGACATCGGTAACCTCGAGGCACTCGAAGCCGCGCGCGCGGGCTATGAATCGAACTCTGACAAGAGCACGCGGCGACCTTCGGACGCCGCCACGTAGGCGGCATAGACGACACGCGTCACATCGACGCCGAGCGCGCCATCGGTCGCGCTGTCGCGGCCTTCGCGCAGAGCGGTGGCGAACTCGTCGATCATGCCCTGCTGACCCGACGACACGTCCTCGGATGGAATCGGTGTCATCCATCCGACCGGGTCGTCCAGTTTCTCTTGGACGTATCGATCGCCGAACGTCGCACGCGACGGCGCGTATGCCCGCAGTGCATCGCTCGGACTCAGCGTGCACTCGAAGCGCGCCGCGGACGTGTTGACCTCCAACTTGCTCTGCATACCGCCGAGTTGATTGTCACTCGCCCAGGCAATGCCGCGCGCGCCGTCGTCGAACTCGAGGATGCAAGTCCCCCAGTTCTCGACGTCGACCCACCCCGTCGCGAGCGGTGTCTCCCGCTCGTCGAGATCACGGGTCAACACGGCGACATCGGCAATCACGGAGACACACTCGATCGCGCGACCGCGCGTGCGGGTTCCTTCTTCGCGCTTGAGCCAGAGCATGGCACCGATCGGATGAGCACCGAGACGCAGGAGCGCACCACCTCCGGCATCCGCCCAACGCATCGAGAAGCGAGAATGCGATCCCTTGTGCGCTTCGTACCCCCGCATTTCGAGGATGCGACCGGCACCCGGCAAGAACCCGCTCATGCGCTGTATCGCCGGCGCGTGCACCCAATTCTCTCCGTAATAGAGTCGAACACCGGCCTCACGACACGCCGTCTCCATCGCGCGCGCGTCGCGGATCGCGACGTGCGCCATCGCTCGGCGCTCTTGCTGCCCGATCGTTGCAGGATCTACATCGTCACCGAGATCTTGTCCGACATAGGCCGTCAGCGGCTTCGTGCACACGACGTGCTTGCCGTGAGCGGCGGCTCGCTCGCAATAGTCACGATGCAATCGGTTCGGCACGCAGAGATCGACTGCGTCGACGTCCTCCCGTGCCAACACGGCCTCGAAGTCCGCATCGAACGAACCGATCGCATGCTCTCGCGCGAACACACGGGCGCGCTCGGGATCGCGCGAGCAGACGGTCACGACAACGGCGCCAGGAGCCCGCAGATCGTGATAGCAACGCATGCGCGTCACGGCGAGGAACCCAGTACCGACGATCGCGATCCGTGGAAGCTCTCTGGCATTCATGGGCGGCGAGCATGCCACAACGTGGCGCTCTCGTCGAAGCGACGTTTGTCCCCTTGCGTCGCCGCTCGAACGGCCCCAGGCTCACAAGATGTTCGACTTCTCGGTGTGGCTCTACGGCCTCGGGGCCAGCGTCGTCTTGTTGACGCTCGTGTGGGTCGTTTCCGTCAAGAAGCGGGATGCGAGCATCATCGATCCGTTCTGGCCGCTCGTGTTCGCGCTGTCATGGTTCGTGTATCGCTTCACGTCGGACGTTCCCCATGGAACGCGCCACACGCTGGTCACCGTGTTGCTCCTCGTGTGGTCGCTGCGTCTCGCGGGGCACCTCTTCAAGCGGTGGAACGAGCCCGAGGACCGGCGCTACACCGCGATGCGCGAGCGACAAGGCGCGCACTTCGCGCGCAAGAGTCTCTTCACGATCTACTGGGTCCAAGCCCTACTTGCATGGGTCGTGTCGCTGCCATTGCTCGCGAACGCACTCGCGACGACGAGCCTCGGCGTGCTCGATGCGGCCGGCGTCGCGTTCTTCGTGGTCGGATTCCTATTCGAGGCGATCGGGGACGCGCAACTCACGCGGTTCAAAGCGCGCAGCGACTCGCGTGGTCGCGTCCTCGACACTGGACTGTGGCGATACACACGGCACCCGAACTACTTCGGTGAGTGCTGCGTCTGGTGGGGCTTCGGCCTGCTCGCCCTCGCAACGGGAGCCTGGTGGGCTCTGGGTGGACCGCTCCTGATGACGATTCTGCTCCTCGAAGTGTCCGGCGTCGCGCTGCTCGAGCAGGACATCGAAGAACGTCGACCCGATTACGCTCAGTACGTGCGGCGAACGAGCGCGTTCTTCCCATGGCCACCCCGCGCGTGACGCGAATCGCGCCCGAAAGTACGGCTTTTTGACCCTGGCACGATTGCCCCCCGGGTTAGGTTGACCCGGCAATGGCTGGTGACCCCTTCGAAGCTCCGGTTCTTGGTCCCTGGTTCGAGGACGCGATGCGCCGCGTGCGAGACGACCCGAAGGCGCTCGCCATCGTGCTTCCATCGCTGGCGCGAAGAGCCGGTCGCGCCGAACTCGCACGGGGCAGGATCCGTATTGGCGAAGCCGAGATCGAACGCGGAGCCTGGCGCACGTGCGACGTGGCCGGTCATCGGCTGATCGAAGCGTGTGCCATCGCGCACGCGGACCTCGACGACTCTGTCCTCCATGAGCTCTTCCTCCACGGCGATTTCGAAGAGCGCGTGATCGTCTTGCGCCATGTGTCGCTCCTCCCGATCCAGAGCGTGACGATCGCGCTGCTCGGTGAAGTCCAACGCACGAACACTGCCGCATGGTTCGAAGCGCTGGTGTGCGACAACGACCTGCTCGCGCGTGCAGTCGCGAGTGGGCGACTCCCGCGGGACGATGCGTACAAGATTCTCCTCAAAGGAGCCTTCGTCGACCTGCGGCTGCATCGCTTCTACGGCATCGAGCATCACGCGAGCGCCGAGTTGACGCGCTTCGTCACCGGTCTCGCGACGGAGCGCGAAGCCGCAGGACGTGCTGTCTGGGTCGACACCAACCGTCTCGTCGCCCACGCGCCGATCGAGGGCAGCGTCGATCGGGTTCTCCGTGGGCTCGAGGATTCGCGTGCGGAATACCGCCATGCGTCGGTCGACGGCCTCGCCGTACTCCTCGCGACGCACGGCGACGCCCGGCTGAACGCTGCCGCCCGAGGCGCGTTCGAACGCGAATCGGACCCCGGACTGCGCGTTCGACTCTCCGAACTCATCTGACTTCCCCTGACAGATCTCCTGACAGATCCGAACAGCACCAACCGCTCCAAAAGCAGAACGCGATGCGCATCTTCGAACCTCACGCCCACATGTTCAGCCGCGTCACGGACGACTACGAACGCATGGCTCTTTCGGGCATCCGCGTCGTCCTGGAGCCGGCGTTCTGGCTCGGGCAGAACCGCACGTCGGTCGGCACGTTCATCGACTACTTCGACACGTTGCTCGGCTGGGAGCGCTTCCGGTCCGAACAGAACGGCATCTGGCACCTGTCGACGATGGGACTCAACCCGCGGGAAGCCAACGACGACCGCGTCAACGACGCCGTCCTCGAAGTCCTCCCCCGCTATCTCGAGAAGGATGGCGTCGTCGGTGTCGGGGAAATCGGACTCGACGATCAAACGGCCAAGGAAGAGAAGTTCTTCCTCGCGCAGCTCGAGCTGGCACGCGTCCATGATCTTCCGGTCCTCGTCCACACACCGCATCGCGACAAGAAGCGCGGATTCGAGCGCTGCATCGACCTGATTCGGGATGCGGGCTTCCCGATGGAACGCGTCCTCCTCGATCACGGCAACGAGGAGACGATTCGCGTGACGCGCGATCTCGGCTGCGTCTCGGGCTTCTCGATCTACCCCAACACCAAGATGGACCCGCCTCGCATGGTGCGGCTCATTCAGGAGTACGGCGTCGAAGGCATCGTGATCAACGGGGCATGCGACTGGGGCGTGAGTGACCCTCTCTCGGTGCCGAAGACCGTACTCCGCCTCGAGGGCGCAGGCATCGGTGATGACGACATCGAGCGTCTCGTCTGGCGCAACCCGATCGACTTCTTCGCGCAATCAGGGCGCATCGACGAGGCGGCGCTGCTGCAACGCCCGCGGCAGGACCGCTCCGAGACGTTCGACGGCAATTCGATGCTGCGGGGTCAAGACCCCGCGACGGCCTGACTTCGCGCGAATTTCGATCCTGCGAGGCATTCTGTCGCGAGGGTGGCTCGACGTGCCCTCGTCTTGAAAATCGAGAGTCCGTTCCTAGAGTCCTTGCGCCGAGAACGCCAGCGCCGGAGCGACCACGCGACGAATCTCGCGTCGTGCCACCAAGCTGCGGTGCGCCATCGGCGATCTCGAACTTCAGCCGAACCCATTCACAAGGGCCTTGATGAGCGCGCAGCATTTCAAGATCCGGAAGGGCCTCGACCTTCCGATCACGGGCGCACCGAAGCAGGAGATCTCGGCGGCGCGCGACGTGACGCAGGTCGGACTCCTCGGCGCCAACTACCACGGAATGAAGCCGACCATGCTCGTGCAGGTCGGTGATCGCGTGAAGCGCGGCCAGCCGCTCTTCGAGGACAAGAAGACACCCGGCGTGCTCTTCACGTCACCCTCTGCGGGTCAGGTCGTCGCGGTCCACCGTGGAGACAAGCGCGTCTTCCACTCCGTCGTCGTCAAGTGCGACGGAGACGCAGCCGTCGAATACCGCCTACCCGGCAACAAGTCCCTCGAGTCCGCGAATCGGGACGAAGTCCGCGACCTACTCGTGGCCTCGGGGCAATGGGTCTCGTTCCGCACGCGCCCCTACAGCAAGACGCCGGCCCTCGACGCGGTGCCAACGGCGATCTTCGTGTCCGCGATGGACACGAGCCCGCTCGCGGCGGATCCGCTCGTCGTGATCCACAAACGCGCCGACGACTTCCGGCTCGGCGTGTTGGCCCTGACCAAGCTGACGACCGGGGACGTGTTCCTCTCGTCGAAGAGTGGCACCCAGGTCCCCGGAGCGGACATCGCGAAGGTCCGACACGCATCGTTCGAAGGGCCGCATCCCGCCGGACTCGTCGGCACGCACATCCACTATCTGCGCCCGGCCAGTCTCGCGCACATGGCCTGGACGATCGGGTATCAGGACGTGATCGCACTCGGTGCGCTGTTCCGGACGGGGACGATCGACGCGACGCGCGTCGTGAGCCTTGCCGGCCCCGCCGCGAAGGAGCCGCGACTCGTCAAGACGATCCTCGGAGCACGACTCTCCGACCTCTGCGCCGGTGAGATCGCCGACCCGAGCCTCGAGACACGCATCGTTTCGGGAAGCGTACTGTGTGGGGACAAGGCCTCGGGTGATCTCGCCGACGTGACGGGGTTCCTCGGGCGCTTCCACGTGCAGGTCACATTGCTGCGCGAAGGTCGTCAGCGCGAGTTCCTCGGGTGGCACATGCCCGGCGGCAATCGCTACTCGATCAAGAACGTCTACGTCTCGGCGCTGAATCGCGCGAAGAAGTTCGCCTTCACGACCAACACCAATGGCTCGCCGCGCGCGATGGTCCCGGTCGGTAGTTACGAAGCCGTGATGCCGCTCGACATCCTGCCGACACAACTCTTGCGCGCCCTGTTGTCGCAAGACACCGACACGGCCCAACAACTCGGCGTCCTCGAACTCGACGAAGAAGACCTCGGTCTCTGTACGTTCGTCGATCCGGGTAAGTCCGATTTCCCCCATCTGCTCCGCGAGAGCCTGACCATGATCGAGAGAGACGGCTGATGCTCGGCTTGCTCGAGAAGCTGGGCAAACCCTTCCACAAGGGTGGCAAGCTCGAAAAGCTCTATCCCGCTTACGAGGCGCTCGACACGTTCCTCTACACGCCCGCCGATGTCACGACGGGCAAGAGTCACGTGCGGGACAGCCTCGACCTCAAACGCATGATGATCACCGTCGTCTGGGCGCTGGTTCCGTGCGTCCTGATGGCGATGTACAACACCGGCCTCCAGGCCAACGAAGCGATCCGCGCGAGCGAGGCATTGAGCGGTGCTGCGGGTTGGCGCGGATCGATCCTCGAAGGGCTCGGCATCGGATACGACCCCGGCAGCATCTTCGCCTGCTTCGTTCACGGCGCGCTCTACTTCTTGCCCGTCTACGTCGTCACGATGGCGGTTGGCGGGACGTGGGAAGCGATCTTCGCCCTCGTGCGAGGTCACGAGATCAACGAGGGCTTTCTCGTCACCGGTCTGCTCTTTCCGCTGACACTCCCGCCGACGATCCCGCTCTGGCAGGTCGCCGTCGGGATCAGTTTCGGCGTCGTGCTCGCCAAGGAAGTCTTCGGCGGCACCGGCAAGAACTTCCTCAACGTCGCGCTGGCGTCGCGCGCCTTCCTCTACTTCGCATACCCCGCCGATATCAGCGGTGAGATCTGGGTCGCGGGTGCGGGCGCGGACGGCGTGAGCGGTGCCACGATCCTCGGTGTCGCCGCGTCGAACGGCATGGAGGCAGTGCAGGCGAAGTTCACGCTGATGAACACGTTCCTCGGTTTCATCCCGGGTTCGATGGGTGAGACTTCGGTGCTCGCCTGTCTCCTCGGTGCCGGCTTCCTGATCCTCACGGGCATCGGTTCGTGGCGCATCATGCTCGGCGTCGTGATCGGCACGGTCGGTCTCGCCGGTCTGCTGCACTACGCGATCGGCTCGCAGAGCAATCCGATGTTCGGCATGAGCCCGATCTGGCACCTCTGCAGTGGCGGACTCGCGTTCGGCCTCGTCTTCATGGCTACGGACCCGGTTTCGGCAGCCATGACGGAAACCGGCAAGTGGTTCTACGGGATCTTGATCGGGTTCATGACCGTGTTGATTCGCGTCATCAACCCCGCGTTCCCCGAAGGGATCATGCTCGCGATCCTGTTCGGGAACGTCTTCGCCCCGCTGATCGACTACTTCGTCGTCAAAGCCAACGTCAAGCGCAGGATGGTGCGAAGTGCACAAGGATAGCATCGGCAAGATCCTCTTCGTCGCGATCGCGCTCTGCGCCGTTTGCGCGGTCGTCGTCTCGATCGCTTCGGTCGGCTTGCGTCCTTACCAGGAGAAGAACAAGTCGCTCGACCTCAAGCGCAACGTCTTGCTCGCGATCGGTGCCGTGAAGCAGGGTGAGAAGGTCTCTGGCGAAAAGATCGAGGAGATCTTCTCCAAACTGACGCCGCGCCTCGTCGAGCTCGGTACCGGCCGTTACGTCGATGCCAGTCCGGAAGAAATCGCGGCGTTCAACCCGATCGAAGCCGCGAAGAAGCCCGAGACGTCCATTGTGATTCCGCCAGCGAAGGACATCGCCGGAATCAAGCGCCGAGCGAAACTCGCCCGCATCTACACCACCGAGGACGGACGTCTGATCCTGCCGATCTACGGCAAGGGCCTGTGGTCGACGATGTTCGCCTACCTCGCGGTGCAACCGGACGCACAACACACGATCGACGGCCTCGTCTACTACCAGCACGGCGAGACTCCCGGCCTCGGCGGCGAAGTCGACAATCCACTTTGGCGCGGCCAATTCGTCGGCAAGAAGGTCCTCGACGGCAGCGGCAAGTATCGCCTCGAAGTCCTCAAGGGCACGGGGAACAAGCTCGACGAATACTCCGCAGACGGCATGTCGGGCGCGACGATCACGACGCGCGGTGTCGACAACATGCTCGAGTACTGGCTCGGCCCCGATTGCTTCGGGCCCCTTCTCGCGTCGAGCTGAATCGAACTGGACTCACGATCATGACCAAGCCCAAGGAAGTTCTCGTCGAGCCGATCTTCGAGCAGAATCCGATCGCACTCCAAGTGCTCGGAATCTGCTCGGCGCTGGCGGTGACCTCGAAGCTCGCCCCGACGCTCATCATGTGCGTCTCCGTGATCTTCGTCACCGCGATGAGCAACGCGTCGGTGGCTCTGATTCGCAAACAGATCCCGAGCAGCATCCGCATCATCGTGCAGATGACGATCATCGCTTCGCTCGTGATCGTCGTCGAACAGGTGCTCAAGGCCTACGCGTTCGACGTCTACAAGACGATGTCGGTGTTCGTGAGTCTCATCATCACGAACTGCATCGTCATGGGTCGTGCCGAGGCGTTCGCGATGAAGAACCCGGTCGGCATGAGTTTCCTCGACGGAATCGGCAACGGCCTCGGCTACAGCGCCGTGCTCCTCTTCGTCGCGGTGATCCGTGAGTCCCTCGGGTCCGGCAAGCTGCTCGGCTACACGTTGATGAAGCCGGTCACCGAAGGCGGTTGGTATCCGACCAACGGCCTTCTCCTGCTGCCCCCGAGTGCCTTCTTCATCATTGGAATCTTCATCTGGATCCTCAGGACCTGGAAGAAGAACCAGGTCGAGGCGGCGTGATGTTCGAACAGTACCTCGCGATCTTCATCAAGAGCGTCTTCATCGAGAACCTGGCGCTCAGCTTCTTCCTCGGGATGTGCACCTTCCTTGCCGTGTCGAAGAAGGTCGAAACCGCGCTCAGCCTCGGTATCGCGGTGATCGTCGTGCAGACGATCACCGTGCCGGTCAACAACCTCATCTATCAGAACCTCCTGAAGCCGGGCGCGCTCGCTTGGGCCGGTGCGCCCGACGTCGACCTCAGCTTCATCGGGCTGATCAGCTACATCGGCGTCATCGCCGCGATCGTCCAGATCCTCGAGATGGCGCTCGATCGCTATTTTCCGGCCCTCTACAACGCGCTCGGCATCTTCTTGCCGCTGATCACCGTCAACTGCGCGATCCTCGGTGGCTCGCTGCTCATGATCGAGCGCGACTACCAGTTCGGCGAGAGTGTCGTCTACGGGTTCGGGTCGGGAACGGGCTGGGCGCTCGCGATCACGGCGCTTGCCGGTATCCGCGAGAAGCTCAAGTACAGCGACGTGCCCGCGGGACTCCGCGGTCTCGGGATCACCTTCATCACGGTCGGCCTGATGTCGCTCGCCTTCATGGCGTTCGGCGGCATCAGCCTCTGAGAAGCATCGTCATGCGATTCTGCCTTACTCTCCTCATGACCCCGGACACGGCGAGGACGTCCCGATGACCGACATTCTCCTGGGCGTCGGCATGTTCACGGCAGTCGTCGTCGCGCTCGTTGCCATGATCCTCCTCGCGCGATCGAAGCTCGTCGCTTCGGGCGACGTCGAGATCCTCGTCAACGACGAGAAGCGACTCAAAGTCCAAGCCGGTGGCAAGCTGCTGAGCGTCCTCGCGGACGAAGGCATCTTCGTCAGCTCCGCTTGCGGCGGTGGCGGCACGTGCGCCCAATGCACCGTCAAGATCTTCGAAGGCGGAGGTGACATCCTCCCGACCGAAGAAGCCCACATCAGCAAGCGCGAGGCCAAGGAAGGCTGCCGCTTGTCGTGCCAGGTCGCCGTCAAGCAGGACATGAAGATCGAGGTGCCCGAGGATGCGCTGGGCGCCAAGAAGTGGGACTGTGTCGTTCGCTCGAACAACAACGTCGCGACCTTCATCAAGGAACTCATTCTCGAGCTTCCGCCCGGCGAACACGTCAACTTCAAGGCCGGCGGCTACATCCAGATCGAGTGCCCACCGCACGTCGTGAACTACAAGGACTTCGACATCCAGGAGCGCTTCCGCGGCGACTGGGACAAGTTCGACATGTGGCGCTTCGTGTCGAAGGTCGACGAACCGGTCGTGCGTGCCTACTCGATGGCCAACTATCCGGGCGAGAAGGGCATCATCATGCTCAACGTCCGCGTCGCCTCCCCACCACCGCGTCAGCCCGACGTTCCGCCTGGAAAGATGTCGTCGTGGATCTTCGATCTCAAGCCAGGGGACAAGGCGACGATCTCCGGACCTTTCGGTGAGTTCTTCATCAAGGACACCGACGCCGAGATGGTCTACATCGGCGGTGGTGCCGGCATGGCTCCGTTACGCTCGCACATCTTCGAGCTCTTCAAGAACCGCAAGACGAAGCGCAAGGTCAGCTATTGGTACGGCGGCCGCAGCACGCGCGAACTCTTCTACACGGAGCACTTCCGCGAGATCGAGAAGGAGTTCCCCAACTTCAAGTACAACATCGCGCTCAGCGAGCCCCTGCCCGAAGACAACTGGACCGGCTACGTCGGCTTCATCCACCAGGTGCTCCTCGACAACTACCTCAAGAACCACCCGGCGCCCGAGGACATCGAGTACTACCTCTGCGGGCCGCCGATGATGAACGCGGCGTGCTTCGCGATGCTCGATTCGCTCGGGGTCGAGAAGCAGAACATCGCGTTCGACGATTTCGGCGGATGAGGTCCGCGGGGCGTCGCAGCAGTCCTTGGCCGACGGCGCTCGAAACCGCCGCGCGCAGCGTCGCAAACAGAGTCGTCGCGCTCGACCTCTTGTTGGCCGTCCTTGCCGGCTCGACCGGCTGTAGCGACGCTGCAGGCGCGCAGGTCGACTTGGTCCGACTCTCGGGGCGGACGATGGGCACGACCTGGGAGGTCCTGCTCCCACGTCCGGTCTTCGACGCGAAGCCCACGGCCGGCACGAACATCCAGGAACCCGAGGGTGCGCTTCAGCAGCGCATCCAGGACGAGCTCGACGCGGTCAACGCCGAGATGTCGACCTACATGCAAGGCTCCGAGCTGTCACGCTTCAACGCGTCGACGGCGACCGATTGGGTCACCGTCAGCCCGTCCCTCGTGCACGTCGTCCAGACTGCGCAGTCCGTCTACGACAAGAGTCACGGCGCGCTCGATGTCACGGTCGCACCGCTCGTCGACCTCTGGGGATTCGGTCCCGCGAAGAAGCGCGCCGCACCACCGTCCGATGCCGAGATCGAGGCGGCACGCGCTGCGGTCGACGCGAAGCAACTCGACGCACGCACGGATCCGCCCGCACTTCGCAAGCGGACTCCGAAGCTCCACGTCGACTTGTCCTCGACCGCGAAGGGCCACGGCGTCGACCGCGTCGGTGCCGTTCTCGATCACCTCGGGTTCGCAGCGTGGTGGGTCGAAGTCGGTGGGGAGGTCCGCGTCCGCGGCAAGAAGGCGCCCAACACTCCATGGCGAGTCGCGATCGAGCTGCCCGGCAGTACCTCGACGCGCTCGAGCGAACGCACGATCGACCTGAAGGAACTCGCCGTCGCCAGCTCGGGTGACTATCGAAACTTCTTCGTGCACGAGGGCCAGGCGTACCACCACATCATCGACCCGCGAACGGGTCGCCCGCCGAAGCAGTCCGTCGCCCAGGCTTCCGTGTTCGCGAACGACTGCGAGACGGCCGACGCGTGGGCGACGGCGCTCATCGTGCTCGGAGAACGCGACGCGCTCGCGATCGCCGAAGCCGAGAACCTGGCCGTGCTCCTCCTCGTGCGCGATCCTGCGGTGGAACGGGGCTTTCGAAGCGTCGTATCGCCGGCCTACGAGGAACGCGTGCAACCCGGTGCCCCGAAGTAGATCTCGACGCGCAGACGAGCCGTGAGCAACGAAGATCATCCAGGCGTAGGATTCAGACGATGCTACCGACCATTCTCATCGTGACTGCCGCGTTCCTGATCGTCGTCACGATCATGTCCGTCGGCGTGCTGTTCGGTCGCAAGCCCATCCAGGGCAGCTGCGGTGGCCTGAGCGCCCTCTCCAAGGAGGTCGGTCAGCCGCTCTGCGAGGTCTGCGGCGGCGACCCGGCGAAGGCCCCCCCTGGCTGCGCCGAGTTCGACCCCGAAGAACTCGCCGCCCCGCCGAGAAGTTCCGCCGAGCACACGGGTGCCCGGTAACACGAAGCGGCCCGGATCGAAGATCCGGGCTTCAACCCCAGAAACGAAGGAATCCCACGAATGCGCTTCCCGAGAATAGTCGCGATCTCGCTCGCGGCCCTCGCACTCGTCGCCTGCACCGGCGCCGATGCGTCCACGAAGAAAGGCGACGCGGGCACGACAGCCAGCGCTCCCGCCGACATCAAGACCGTAACCTTCGAGCTTGCCAAGGATCCGTGAGGCGGATGTGTCGCTGCCGTGCGCAGCGCACTGGACATGGACGGGATCACGAAGGTCGATGTCGAACAAGGGAAGCGCCCCGTCAAGGTGACGTTCGACGCGAACAAGGTCGACACGAAGACGATGCTCTCGGCCCTGGCCGAGAAGAACGAGCAGGCCAAGCTCGTCCAGTAGCAGACGGTCTTTGTCGTCCGTCGCGGCAGGCGCTATGACCGTGCCATGCCGCGACGCATCGATACCTATCTCGAGAAGCTTCTCCCCGAGGACAAGCTCGACTTCTACGGCGTGGTTCGCGACTTCTCGGACAGCGAGATCGCGCCGAAGCTGCTCGGCTGGGAACGCGAGCACATTCTCGTCCCGGACGACGCGATCGCCAAGATGGCCGAACTCGGCCTCTTCGGTCTCCCGATCGAAGAACGCTACGGCGGCCAGGGCGGCGATCACACCGACCTCGTCCTCATGGGGCTCGCCCTCGGTTACCACAGTCATTCGGTCGCGATCACGCCCGGTGCCGCGATCTCACTCGGTGCCAAGCCGTTGCAGCTCTGCGGAACCGAGGCTCAGAAGCGCGAGCATCTACCGGATCTCGCGGCGGGAAAGCGCATGTTCGTGTTCGGACTCTCCGAACCCGGCCGCGGATCCGACGCCGCCAATCCGCAAGTCACGGCCAAGAAGACCGCTAGCGGCTGGGTCCTCAGCGGCGAGAAGTGCTGGTCCACCAACGCTGCGTGGTCCTCGCACGTCGTCGTCCACGCGTTGACGAACCCCGATGGCCCCAATGGCAAGCGCTCGACCTGCCTCATCGTCCCGATGGACGCCAAAGGCGTGCACTATCAGGAGATGAGCGGGAAGAAGGTCTGGCAGCAATCGAGCACGGGATCGATCGTCTTCGACGGTGTCGAGGTGCCTCACGACGCGGTGCTCGGCGAGGAGAACGGCGGCTTCAAGGTCATGGTCACGACGCTCAACGGCGGCCGGCTCTTCATTGCGGCACTCGCGCTCAGCTCGCTCGCGTTCGCTCTCGACAAGACGCGGCAGTACGCCGAAGAACGGATCCAGTTCCACGACAAGCCGATCGGGCGCTTCCAGCGCGTGCAGGACGTCGTCATCGACATGGACATCGCGCTCGAGCGCGGCCTCTACTGGCTGCTGCAGCTCTGCCGCGAGTTCGAAGCCGGAACGATCACGCGGGAGTCGGCAGCGAAGGTCAAGGTCGACTGCTCCCGTAGCGCGAGCGAGCTCGTCGCCCTCGCGATGGAGGTCTGCGGCGGGGTCGCTTGCCTCGACGAGTTCGGCCTGATTCGCCACCACGACGATCTCTTCGTGACGCGCGTCGGCGAGGGCAGCAACTTCGCCCTCAAGGACCTGATCGTCCGCCCGCTCCGCGACGTCTGATCGTCCACGACCGGGCGGGAACGGGTCGGACGCGCCGAGAGCGTTCCCCTCGAAAGCCCGCTCGGATGGCTGAGCACGCTATCTTCGGATTTCCGCGAAAGATCCCCGGATTCGTGTGCGGTCCCGTTCGCGCCTCCCCTCCTGACGGTGAACACAGTTCCCACAGGAGATCCTCTTCATGCGCGCCCTGACCACACTTGCGACCATCGCCTTCGTGACCGCGACCCCGAGCCTCGCCTCGGCGCAGTTCCTCGCCGACCTCAAGCCGACCTATCTGAGCTGGTCTTCGGGCTTTTCCCCGGGCGGTCGCGTCACCCTCAAGTCCACGATCAAGAACATCGGCGCCTGGCCGTCGAGCAGCACGACCTCCGGCTACTACCTGTCAGCGAATTCGGCGATTTCCACCGGCGATCTCCTGCTCACGAGCTTTTCGACTCCCGGAATCGGGATCGGCGGGAGCTACGACCACACGGTCACGATCACCGTGCCCCACAACGTCGGTGCCGGGACCTGCTACATAGGCGTCTTCGCGGATCATGGCGACAAGCTCGGAGAGCTGAGCAACACCAACAACACGCTCGCCGGCCAGACGATCTGCTACGGCAAGCCCAACCTGCTCATCACCAACATCTCGGCGTCGACGAAGGTCGCACAGCGAGGCGGGACAGTCGTCCTCCAGGCTTCGATCGCCAATCACGGCGGTGTCGCTGCCGGTGCCTTCGAGGTCGGATACTACCTCTCGACCAACTCGACGATCTCGACGGGCGATCGATTGCTCACGACGAACGGTTCTGCCGGCCTGTCCGCCGGTACCTACTACGGACGCAGCACCAACGTGGTGATCCCGATGGACGCACCGCTCGGAGCGGACGTGTGGCTTGGCGCCTACGCGGATCGCAACGGTCAGATCAACGAGATCCTCGAGTCCGACAACGGGGCGGGCGTCAAGATCCGCATCTACGCGCAAGGCTCGTTCACGCAATACGGCAAGGCATGCCCGGGACGTGCAGGCACGTCGACGCACAGCGCGACCAATCCCCAAGGCGGCCCGTACATCGACACGACGTCCACCTATCGATTGACCAACGGCGTGCACAACTTCGCGGCGGTGTTCATGCTCGGATTCTCCAAGACGCAATGGGGACCGATCACGCTTCCGTTCGCACTCGACGGCATCGGAGCCCCAGGCTGCATGCTGCACATCTCGCCGGACATTCTGCTCTCGATCGGCACGGACGCGAGCGGCTCGGGCAGCCTGGCACTCAAGCACCCAGGCGACGTGCGCCTCGTCGGCGCGAGCGTCTATTCCCAGTTCGCGAGCATCGAGTTCGGATTCAACTCCCTCGGCCTGACCTACTCGAACGGTCTCGAGTCGAAGTTCGGCATCCTCTGAGCGCGTCACGAAGCGTTCTCACGAAAAGTGCCAGCCCCGGCGCCTCACGAAGAGGCGCCGGGGCTGGCGAACAGGCGGGTGCGACGTGCTCCCTCAGGCCTCGAGGAGAGCGCGATGGGCCCGTCCCTTGTGCTTGCAGCGACTCACTGCAGTCTGTCTCAGTTGAAGAACTGCGCGGTCCACGTGTTCGAGTAGCACCACGACGGCCACGCGATCGACTGCGTCGAGAGCGTGACACACGGACCGGGCAGCGTCGGCGGTAGCGGGATCGTGACACTCGCCGATCCTGCGGGTGCCGCGACGACCGTCAGGAAGCTCGGGCTCACGAGGCTGAACATGCCACCGGGCAGGATGGGGCCGGAACCGACAGTCGGTGCGATGAAGAAGAAGATCCAACCACCCGGAGGCGCACCGCCGGCCGCGATCGTCCAGTTGGTGCCGGCGACGAGATCCGTCTGCTTCTGGGAGAACTCGCAGAGCACTCGCGTGCAGGTGATGAGTTCGAGCATGATCGAATCGACCTCGGTGCCGTCCTCGAAGAAGATGTCGAGGCTCTTGGTCGCGTTCATCCAGGGTAAGAGGTCGATACCGCCCGGCAGGTTGGCGAGATCGAGATTCATGCCGGCGGTCGTCGCAGCGCCGTACGTCGAAGGCACCGACGCCATGTCGACGAGCTTCGATTCGAAGATCATGCGAGCAGGCGATCCCATGAAAGCGATGCCGAAGCTGTCGTCGTTCGCCGCTGCACAGTTGCCGCGGAAGCGCACGGACAGCCGCGCCGAAACGATGTTGTTCGGAAAGGTCAAGCCTGCGGAGACGTTCGGGAAGGTGTGCCCGAACTTGCGGGCGCAAGATGCCTGATCGAAGTCTCGCCGAGGCGTGCAGTACGTCGTGAACGCGCCAGGACGCGGGCATGCGTCTTCGACGGTCGCCGGCACGGTCGTGTTGAAACCGTCGCTGATTCCACCAACGTAGAAGTGCTTTTGATGCGTGCCGCCGAACATGTGGATGCGCGTCGACGAACCCGTCGGTGAGTCGAGGTTCGCGGTCGCGACGTCGCAGTCGAGATCGTCATCGAGATCGCCGATCGCGAGGTCCATCGGGCCGGTACCCGTCGCCCACGTCGTCGAAGGCGTGAAGACTCCCGCACCCGAGTTGCGGAGCAGGACGACTTGGTTCATGCCGCGCAGCGTCACGAAGAGGTCGCGATCGCCATCGCAGTCCGTGTCACACGAACCGATCGACGACGGAAAGACGTTGGGCGAACCGAGCGTCACCGTCGACAGCGAGAACCCGACGCTCGTCCACGTCGGACTCGAGGTTCCGTTGTTGAGCCAGATCGAGACGGTGCCGATCGAGTTCGCCGTCGCGAAATCGAGCAGGCCGTCGCCGTTGAAGTCGTCGACACACACGTCCCACGGGCGCGTGTTGGGATTCGCGTACGTCTGCGGAGCGGCGAAGCTCACGATGGCGCCGGCAGTCGTGTTGCGCATGTAGCGAACGTCGCCACTCGCCATCGGCACGATCAGATCGCTCTGGCCGTCGTGATTGAAGTCGCCGACCGCGAAGCACTGCGGTCGCGACGTCCCGGTCGTGAGCGCCGGATGCGTCGTCGGAGCGCCGAAGACGCCGCCAGTGTTGATCGCGTAATAGACGTTTGCGTTCCCCCACCCGGCGATCACGAGATCACGATCGCCGTCGTTGTCGATGTCGATGGTTTCGATCTTCTGTGCCGAGAAGGCGGCAGGCAACGCGAGCGACTGGAGCCCGCTCGGGAAGCGTCGCACCCGCACGGAGTTTCCATCGTGAATCGACGCGAGATCGAGCGGCCAAGCTCCGTCGAGGTCGTCCACGACGAAATCGGTCAGAGCCGTGCCGGCCCAGGAGTCGACGAGCGTTCCGAAGGCGTACGCAGCTGGCGACTGCCGGTAGATCCGGCACTGCGTGGCGCTCCACGCGCCGACGAGGATGTCGGTGCCGGCGCCATCCTGGTCGACGATGCGCACCGCATCCGTCGTGAATCCCGCTGGCATGGGGACGGTTTGTGCGGACACGTTCGGGAGAAGGACAGTCGAGAGAAGGACACTCGAGAGAAGAACGCCCGCTTTGGTTGCGGACGAAGCAGGGAGGCGATGGTTCATGAGAGGCTCCATTGGCTGGAAATTCAGGCTGTTTCCTCCTTCCTGGCCGCGCCCAGCCCTACCGGACGCAGTTTCCGGAAAAATCCCGGGCTCTCGCTGCGCGCCCTGACCGGGTTGGGCCACGGGCGAGGTATGGTGCTTCGGATGTCCGATTCGCCGCTCGATGCATCCCTGCAGCGACTCGAAGAGCGCCTGCGGCTGGCCAGAGATCGCGCAGCGGCGCTCGCGACTCCGGCGCTCGAACGCGTCGGCCCCTACCGCATCGAGGAGGAACTCGGCAGCGGTGGTATGGGAATCGTCTTCAAGGCGAGGCACGAGAGTCTCGATCGGGTCGTCGCTCTCAAATTGATCCGCACCGAGCACAGGTTCTCGGGCGAAGCGCGAGAACGCTTCTTGCGCGAGGCGCGGGTCGTTTCGCGCCTCGATCACAAGAACCTCTGCCGCGTCTACGAGTTCGGGGAGCACGAAGGCCTGCCGTGGTTCGCGATGCAGTGGATCCCAGGTGCAACTCTGCAGGATCGACTGGACGCAGCGCGTCGTTCGAAAACACAGGTGGCGTCCCCCACCGACTTGGCGGCGCTGTTCGCCGTCCTCGCCGACGCGCTGCACTACGCTCACGAAGCAGGCCTCGTGCACCGGGACATCAAGCCGAGCAACATCGTCCTCGACGTCGATCCCGTGATCCTCGATTTCGGCGTCGCCCGCGATACCGAAGCAGCCGACAAGACACTCACGGCATCGGATCAGATGATCGGCACCCCGCTGTATCTGCCACCCGAACGCGTGCGTTTGGATGGCTCGCGCGACGATCGCAGGCAAGACGTGTACGCGCTCGGGGTCACTCTCTACGAGTGCCTGACATTGGAGCGCCCGTTCGATGGCCCGAGTTCGGCAGCGATCTTCGAGAGCATCCTTCGGGCACGCCCCAAGCCCATTCGCCGCCTCAATCCCGCCGTCGACCCTGCACTCGAAACCGTCGTGCGTACCGCGATGGACCCCGACAAAGAGCGGCGTTACGAAACCGCTCGAGCCTTCGCCGACGATCTACGTCGTGCAGCCCGCGGCGAAACGACCGAAGCGAAGCTGCCTGGCATGCTCCTTCGGACACGCCGCTGGATCGGCGCCAACCCGGTTGCAGCGAGCGTCCTCGGCGTGCTCGGTGTCTCGACGATCGCGATCGCGTCGCAATGGCTCCGTGCAGAACGCAACCTGCGTCGATTCGACTTGCTCGCCACCGACGTGCACCTCCAAGAACTTCGCGAGGACCCCGCGGTTCTCCTGCCCGCGCGCAGTGAGAACGTCACGGCACTCGAGCACTGGCTCGCGAGCGGAGCGCTTCCGCTCCTCGACAAGCGTCCCGACCTCGAGGCTGCACGCGACGAACTCCGCAAAGCGGCGTTTCCCTACGACGAGACACAAACACAGTTCGATGCCGCAAAGCATCCCCGTCTCCTCGCATCGCGCAGTGAGCGCAAGCGCCTCGAACAGGTCGAGGGGTTCCTCGAACGACTCGCCGGCGAAGCACCGACGGACGACATTCAACGTCGGAGGGCACGAGCAGAACGCGAGCGCGCGCGCATTCGTGCCGGGCTCGCCTTGCTCGAACGCGACCCGCTCGCGCTGCGAAGTCACCGCTTCTCGGACCCGAGCGACCAATACCTGCACGATGGTCTCGAGCGGTTGCTCGCCGCGCTTCACGAGTTCGAGCACGCGGACGTCGAGCGCGTGCGTGATCAACTCGCGTGGGCGAAGCGCGTCCAACGCATCACGATCGACGACGTGCGACGGGATTGGGACCTCGCGCGAGATCGAGTCGCCAAGGACACGCGATTCGAAGGACTCGAACTCACGCCACAGCTCGGGCTCGTTCCGATCGGTCCCGACCCATCTTCGCGTCTCGAAGAGTTCGCGTTCGTTCGATCCGGCTCACTGCCGCGACGCGCGGCGAATGGAGTTCTGCACTGCGAACCGGACTGCGCGATCGTCTTCGTCCTCTTGCCACCGAGCGTCGCACACGTCGGGCGGAACGCTCCGGGTGAGATCGGCGATGCGGACGAACTCCCCGTGCACGACGTACGACTCGACGCGTTCTTCTTCGCCAAGCACGAACTCACGCAAGCGCAGTGGATCTCGCTCACGCGCGGTGAAGAACCGAGCAAGTTCCTCGCAGGCACGATTCACGGCGAACGCGTGTTGACGCTTCGAAACCCGGTCGAACAGATTTCGTACGATCGAACCCTCGAAGTGCTCTCGATGCACGAACTGACGATACCCACCGAAGTGCAATGGGAGTACGCATGTCGAGCACCGGACCGCGGGGCACTCACGACGAGCACTCCATGGTGGACCGGAGCCGACCTCGCGAGTTTGAAAGGCGCCGAGAATCTCGGTGACGCGACCGCAGGACGCTTCAACAAGGCTTGGCACAAGGTGCCGTTCGAGGACGGACACTACGTGCACGCTCCCGTCGGCACGTTTCGCGCCAACGCATTCGGCCTTCACGACATGCATGGCAACGTACGCGAGTGGTGCCTCGATCGGTTCCATCCGTACAGCGACCGTGCGAGAAATGGCGACGGCCTGCGGCTCGGCTCGCGTCAGAGCGACGTCGTCGTCACGCGCGGAGGCGCTTTCGACTACGACGCGATCGCGTCTCGCTCCGCGCGGCGCGATGCCTGGCCTGCGTACTCCGTTTCCGCGAACCAAGGCGCACGGGCGGCACGCGCCGTTCACGGGCTCCGGAATCGTTGATCGCCGGCCAGAGCCGCACGAGGGGCGACAAACGGGCGAGTTTCAGCGAGAATCCACGCCCTGCGCCGCTCTGCCAAGGCGGACGCGTCTCGTACCTCGGTTTCCACGGTTCTCGGAATGCACTCCCTCGCCACGGCGACCCGCGTCGCTGCCTTCGTTCTCACCGCGTCGTTCGCGACACGACACTCCGCGACTCAGGCTCCCTCGGGCGCGGACGGTTCCCGAGGCACGCATCGCGATGCCGAGGTCGAGGCGAATCGCTTTCTCGTCCATCTCCAGGAAGCGTCCCTCACGTCGACCAAGCTCGACGCATTGGCCACGAGCATCGAGGCGCTCGGCGGGCGCATCGAGCATCGCTTCGGCCTCGTGCCCGTCTTCCTGGTCACGATCGATGGTTCTCGCGTCGCGGCCCTCTCCAGCCTCCCCCTCGTCTCGCGTGTCGAGCCGGATCGCTGGCACTGTCCGACGATCAAGACCTCGACCGATGCGGCACACCATGCGTCGGATGCACTGACCGCTCGCGGGATCACGGGCAAAGGCGCGACGATCGGCATCATCGATACCGGGATCGACGAGGCGATCAGTGCGAGTCCACCGAGCGCGAATCTCTTTCCTGGTTTGCCGGGAAGTCAGAGACTCACGCCTGGACAGCGCATCGCGATCCGCGTCCCGGGCGTGCCAGCCGGCAAGGTCGGGGGCTTCGACCTCTGGTGCGGCGCATCGCAGAACGTGACCCTCCCGCTCACCGTACATGCCGACCTCAACGGGCTACCCGACCCCACGCCACTCGCGTCGTCGCGACTCGGTGTCGTGCGAGACACGGACTTCGTCAGCGCGACTCTCGCGACACCGATCACGCTGACGGTACCGACAACGTTGTGGTTCGCCTTCACGCCACCGACCGGCGTCGACTTCGATGCACTGGTCGAGTGTGGCGTCGCGAGTGACGTGGTGATCGGTGCGTCGACGCGATCGCGTCTCGAACTCGGCTATCGCGTCGTCGTCGACGGCCGCGTCGCGCGTGCACATCGTTCGTTCTACGAGTCCGGAAATCCGACCCTGCAGCCACGCATCGCCGTACAAAAGAAGGTCGGTGCGCTCGACCCAGGCGCGCTCGATCAACACGGAACGTCGATGGCCGCGATCGCCGCGGGCTCTCCTTGGTCCACGACGAACGCCGATTCCGGACATGCGCCGGGCGCCCGCATCGCGAGCTACGGTTGTGCCGACGACAGCCAAGGAAATGCACTGACGTCGACGATCTTGAAGGCGTGGGAGAAGCTCGCATGCGACGTCGAGCCACTCGACATCGAAGCAGCAGTCATCGGCTTCTCGGGCAGTCCCGATCCGTTGAGTGCCGAACAACGGATGCTCGACGCTGTCGCACGCAACACCGACCTGCTCGTCGTCAGCGCCGCAGGCAACAACGGCCAGAACACACAGACGAGCCCGGCAACGGTCAACGGACTGTCCGTCGGCGCGGCCGATGCAAACAAGGCCGTCGCGAGCTTCTCGTCGTTCGGCACCGTCGCCGGTATGGCGTACCCCGATCTCGTCGCGCACGGCGTGGGCGTCGTGACCCCCGCTTCGGGCAACGAGAGCCGCGACTACATCGCGACGGGTACGAGTATGGCGGCCGCACAAGTCGCTGGCGCTGCGTTGCTCGTACGTGCGGCCAATCCATCGCTCGACGCGAACGCCGTGCGCGCGGTCTTGCTCGCTTCGACCGAAGCTTCGCCCGGAAGCGGATCGAACCAAGTCTCGACGGGCGCCGGGTGCGGCTACTTGCGCGATGATCGCGCGTGGCAGCTCGCAACGACGCCCGGCCTCGTCGGCAACGACACCGTTTCCAGAACACGCATGCTCTGGTATCGCGACGTGCCCGTGACGAGCGGTCAGGACTACGCATTCGCGATTGCGTGGATGCGCAACGATCTCACGAAGGCAACGTGGTCGAACCTCGACCTCGTCGTCAAGGACTCCCGCGGCAATCCGCTCGTGCGGTCCATACAGCGGTCATCGACGCATGAATTCGTGCGTCTGCGCGCTCCAACGACCGACACCTTGCGTATCGAAGTTGCGGTGACGTCGATCGACGTCCCGATCGTCAAGTTCGCATTCGCCTCGACGCTCGGATTCGGACTCGGCCAGGGCACGGCTCGTTACTCCGAGTTCGAGACCGGCTGCAAGGGAAGCGGCACGGGCGGCGGCTGTCCTGCGCTCAAGCAGGATCCACAAGATCTCTCGTTCTGCCCGGGACTTCCGCCGAAGACGCGTTTCGCGTGTCTCGTCCAGTGCCCCTGCTCGGTCGACATCAAGGGTTTCGCATTGCGCTGCAGGGCTTCGGTGCCGAACACGCCGATGCAGTGCTACCTCTACAAGTCGACGCTCTCGCTCGAGCCACAACTCGTCGCGAGCGCGACTGCGTGGATGACCGTGCAAACCGCTGAGGGCTACTACTCCGTGACGTTCCCATCCCCCGTCGCGCTGACCTCGGCCGAGGCAGCCAACTTCTTCATCGCGTTCCGCACGCCGGACACGGCGACGATCTGGGCCGATCACGGCACCGAGCGACTGGGTCACCACTTCGAAATGCCCGCCGGTGCACCCGGCTGGACGGGCGGTACCGGCTATCAGAACGCGATCACCGAGATCTCGTGGGACTGGAAGGTGTCGTGCAGCCCAGGCCTGGACTGTCCTGGCGGTATGGAGCCATGCCTCGAAGGCGAGGACCTGCCGATCGTCGGCTCGCAGCGGTTCGCGGTGCGACTCCTGCAAGGCTTGCCGAACGGCCTCGGCATCCTGATGACCGGTGTCGAAACGCGCTGTCTTCCGCTCGCCGCAATCGGCGCACAGGCGTGCAATCTGTGCTGCAACACGATCTACAACGTCGGCGCGGTTCTCGATGGACAAGGTCTCGCACGGATCCCGTTCCCGGTTCCGCAAACGAACGGACTCGTCGGCGTCGAGTTCGCCCAGCAGTGGTTGCTCCTCGACACCAAAGCCAATCGTCTCGGCCTCACGCTGTCCGGACCGGGAAGGGCACGCGTCGGCACGCACTGACGTCCCGTGTCACTGCATCGCGAGCACGGTCGCGTTGTAGGCCGCGTGCATCAGCATCGATGCCGGCAACCAGCGTGACCGTTCGTACATCGCCGCAAGCGCGATCCCGACGAGGAAGATGATCGGCCACGAAGGCAGAGGGTGCATCACGGCGAACAGCAATGCGCTCCAGATCGCGGCCCACGACGGACGTAGGGACCTCGCGAGTCCGCGATAGACGACGCCTCGGAAGAGGAGTTCTTCGACGATGGGTGCAGCAAGGACCGCGGCGAGTACGAGGACCAGTCCGCCTTCGAGGGGCCAGGTGTTCGTTGGAACGAAGTCCCGCAACGACGAAACCGCTCGACTCGCGCCGAATCCCAGCCCGACACCGACCGCCGCCGCAATCACCACCCATTTCTGTGTGTTCCCCCGTGGCAGTTCGAGCCCGACGATGCGCATGAGCGAGCCGCCACGCCGTGCGATCACGAACAGCAGCAGGATGGTCGTGACTGCCGCGCTGACGAGAAATGCGAGACCGAGTCGAGCAAAGACGGATCCGACGTCGAGCCACATCAGCACGAGCAAACTCAACCCCTGAAGCAACACGAAGACGAGCAGCGCCGAGGCACCGTCGAGTAGGGTGACGCCTTCGCGAACGACGAGCACAGGGTCCAGCAAATGGTCGAGTCGCTCGCACGCTCGCTGCCAAATGGCGTAGACGAGGGTCAAGAAGACGACAGCTCCCGCGAGTCGCGCATGGACGCCTTCTTGGAGCAGGCCGATCATGTAGACGGACGCTAGCCCGAACATCAGGTACACGAACCGCATCTTCGGGTTCCGGCGCACCGTGTCGCTCATCGGCTCGGCGCCGAGGATGCTGAGCGAACCCATCAGGCGTGTCGCGCCGACGGCCCCGATCGTGACGAACACGCAATCCGACACGAGCGCGCCCACGGTCCGCGGCCCTTCACGAAGCTCGAACATCAGGATCGGCACGAGCGAGAACAGCGTGGCGAACACGCTCCAAGCGACGATCTTTCGCGCGAGCACCTGACGCAGCGTGGTCGGCAACGCGTACAAGAGCCAGAGCGCTCTCCCCTCGGAGCCGAGCACTTGCATGCTGCCACCGAGGCTGCAGTAGAGGCCCACGCCGTACGCCATCGTTGCGACGCTCTTGCCGCTCATGCTCGGCGTCACGAAGTAGTTCATCGCGAGCAGGAATGGCGGCACGACGAGGACTTGAGCCATCATCTGCCGATCCCGAAGCACGGCCAGCCACTCCTTGCGAAGGATGCCCAAGGACTTGGTTTGCAGCTTCCACTTGATGGTGCCCCGCGCTCGCACCGCGTCGCCCCCGCCACTCTGCATCGCGCCGCGGCGCGCGATCCTGGTCGTGCCGAAGCACGCGAGACCGAAGACGGTGATCACCCCGAGAGCACCGACCAGCACGTCGATGGGTTGGGCGGGTGAAAACGGCGAAACGGCGGGCAGCAGGAAGACAGCGGTCGGCATCGTGCGCGCGATATCGACGAGCCAAAACGGAAGTCCACTCGGCATCACGACCGAGAACACACTACCGATACAAAGCAAGCTGATGACGACAGCGATCCCCTGCACGGTCCTCAGCCTCGCGAGCGAATAGCGCATGCGCAGCCACGTCTCCAAGAAGAGGCGCACGCCGCCGACGAGAAAGAGCACGGACACGGTGCACGCAAAGGCCGTCATGAACGCCAACGGGATTTCAGCGACGCGTGCCATCTGCCAGGCCATCGGAAAGACGAAGAACCATGGCAGCACCTGGACGAGGGAATACTCGAGCCCACGCGCGAGCGTCAACGAACCGGTCTTGACCGGGAAGGTCGTCAACCACGCTGGCACCCAGGATCCACCCGCGAGGGTCGCATACGCGCTACCGAAACTCATGCAGATCAAACCGACGATCAGCACGACAAGGAGAACCGCGCAGCTTCGTAAGAAGAGTTCGCGCGCTTCCGAGGAGCCCCAGTCGAAGGCGTCGAGCAAGAGCCGCCCCCTTAGGCTTCGCTTGCGAAACGAGTGTTCTCCATGCTCACGCCAATGCTCGACGATCGACTTCGCGGGAGGACGGCTCGTGTCGTTCACACCGTGTCGCTCGAGAATCTCGCGGAGCTTTGCCTCGTCGCACTGCTGATCGCGCCGCAAGTCCCAGTAGACATCGTCGTCGAGCCAAAGGACGTCCCCGGCTGGCAGGGACCTGGCAACGGCGATCGAGAGTCCCTGCATCCCGCTCCGTGACAGGTTGAGGGCGTTGAACAAGAACACCGGCATGATCAGCACCGACAAGATGCCGAGCACGCCGAGGGACTTCTTTCGTGCGGTGCGCGGTCGCCGCGCGGGACGCTCGCGATCGAGGCGTGGGGTCCTTCGCGCCTTGATGCGTCGTTGCTGCTGCTGCACATCCTGAAACCGCAGGAAACGCAACACGGAATTGCGCGCGAGGATCGCCAAGAGGCGAACGGTGCCGGGGGGCTGTCTCCTCATCGACTCAGACTTCCGCATCGGCGACTGGAGTGCCGCGATCCGGTCCTTCGCCCATGCGATCGACGTCACCGGTCACCGTGAAGAAGGCGTCCTCGAGCGACCCGCCAGCTCGTAGGTCGTCGGGCGCACCGAGTGCAGCGAGCCTGCCGTGATGCAGAATCGCGACGCGGTCGCAGAGCTTCGCGGCTTGCTCGATCAGGTGTGTGCTGTACAGGATCGACGTGCCGTCGTTCGCGAGCTCGCGTAACAAGTCGATCATCGTGCGGGTCACGATCGGATCGAGGCCATTCGTCGGCTCGTCGAGGATCAGGACGCGCGGTGCGTGAAGCATGGCGCACACGAGTGCGAGCTTCTTCTTCATGCCCATCGAGTAGTTGAGCGCGTACTCGTCCAAGGCGTCGGCGAACTCGAGGCGACCAGCGAGCTCTTCGGTGCGACGCACGACTTCTCGCGGATCCATGCCGCGCATCGAACCACAGAAACGCACGACCTCTCCGCCAGTCAGATGTTCGTAGAACATCGGCTCGTCCGGCAGGTATCCGACGTGGGCCATGACCGCTGCACGCTTCTCGAAGCAGTCGAGACCGAAGATCGAGACGGTGCCCGAGGACGGTGCGAGGATGCCCATGAGCATGCGAATCGTCGTGGTCTTGCCAGCGCCGTTCGGGCCGAGCAAAGCCAGGATCTCACCGCGCGACACGTCGAAGCTCAGCCTGTCGACGGCGACGAACGAGCCGAAGACCTTGCCGAGATCGCAAAGGCGAACGACGCTCTGCTCCGATCCGGGATCCGACCTACTGTCCATCGCCGAAGCATCGGGGATCACCTCGATGGTATCCAGCAGGTAGTCGACTCGGACAGGGGCCGAGCCCTGCGGCGTCAGCGTCGGCGCTTGCGGTCGAGTTCGCGATCGATCTCGTCGAGCATCTCGTCGAGCGTGTCTTTGTGGTAGGTCTCGTTCTTGCGCTGCAGAACGAGCCAGTTCCACCAAGGCCGATCGAGTTCGAGCCGCGCGAGGCTACCCGCCGCCGCGACGCGCAGATCCATCGCTTGTGCTTCGTCCGTGGCGAGCTTTTCGAGCATGCTTCGCGCTGGAGCCCCTCCGATCGAACCGATTGCTTGAGCAGCGGCGACACGCGTTTCGAGATCTCCGTGCTCCAGCAGATCGACGCACCACGGCAATGCCTCTCGATCCTCGATCGCACCGAGTGTCCTGCACGCCATCGCGCGTGACAGCGGATCGGCAAGCAGAGGTCGGACGAGCTCTCGCATCTCGTGGGCAACCGGACCGAGTCCATAGACGACTTCGAGCGCGTGATTGCGAAGGTAGTGCTCGTCAGCCGCCAGGGCGAGGCGAAGATCCTCGAACCCGAGCTTGCCGGCACGTCGCAGCATGAACCGCGCATCGTCGACGGGACGGAGTTGGAAACCTTCGAGATTGACGAAGAGCTGCGCGAATCGAGCGTCTCGCAGCGCGAGTTCCGACTTCGGATCGTCGGTCGTCACCGTGGATGGCGCATCGGTTTTCTCGGAGTCCTCGGGCGGTTTGGGAACTTCGGTCGGCACGCCGGTCTCACGCCAGTGCGCGAGACGTGTGGACGCGAACTCCGTCAGCTGTTGCCAAGTCGGCTGCTCACCGAGTTCTGCCCCGAACCGCTTGGCGAGCGGTACGGCGATTCCTCCCGCACGCGAACGAGCGACGTGATTCGGATTCTCGAGAGCGAGTCGCAGCTCTTCGAATCCCCACTCGACGCCGAACTCGATGAGAGCCGCCGCGACCTCGATACGGGCGAACGCGTCCTTCTCGTACTTGAGACGCTTGAGCAAGACGGTCGTCGCGCCCAGCGACTTGCGCTCACCGAGCCGAAACGCCGCGATCGAGCGCAACCGCGCGTCTTCGTGTTCGGTGGTGATCCATTCGAGGACACGAGTTGCGAACTCCGATTCGTCGAACGAGCTGCGTGCGCGATGTTGTGTCCGTCCACTGACACCCTCGGACTCGGCGAGTTCGAAGTACTCGACCAGCTCCTTCTGCTTGTCCGCCGGCACCTGGGCCGTCGCCATCGCAGCCTTGGCTTCGAAGTCGCCAAGCCGCGGTGTGAGGGCGAGTGGAGGAATCGCCGGAACCTGCGTCACCGACTTCGCGGTGTTCGACTCGACGTTTCGCGGACCACCTTGGGCAGGCTCTGGACTGCAAGACACGGCAACGCACGCGAGTAGAACACTCGCGACCGTGTTCCCCCTCGCCTCAGCGGAGGTCGACACTACGCTCCTCCAGCAACGTGCTCTGCGGACTGTCGTCCCCGACGAAGGGCGTCAGGCGATACCAGAGCCGCGCTTCGGCCTTGACGGCGTCCTTCGGGATCGCGACGCGAACGGCCTTGGCCTGGCCAGCCGGCAGTTGCGTGTTCTCGCCCGGTTCGTCGCGATAGGGCTGGCGGAAGCGATAGCCGAGTGTCCAGTCGCTCGGTGTTCCGTCACCATTCACGAATCGCACCATCATGTCGACGGCGCGATGACGCTCTTCGGTCGGGAAGTTGTGGCCTGCACCGACGTTCTCGAGTCGCAGTTCGATCTCCTCGTCGACCTTCGTGACGTCGAATTTGCCGGCCTTGAGCAGCGTCGGCTTGTCGTGCGCACCGAGATAGCGGTGCCCACGCCCTGGATGTGTCGAACCGTCCATGCCCTTCCGTTCGACTTCCGGCATGTGACAGTCGTTGCATGAAGTACCGGCAGCGAACTGCGGACTCGCACGCCACTGATCGGTCGTCTTGTGCTGGTTGTGACAGCTCTCGCAGAGTCGCATGGACACGAAGTCCTCGCTCGCGACAGGCTTGCACGGCGCAGAATCGACCGTCGCTCGCGCGAGAACTTCGCCGCTCTTGCCGAGGTGGCACGAAAGACACGAGATCCCTTCTTCGGGAAATGTCTGACGAGGCAATGTGCGCTTCGCGTAGCCCGTCATCGAGATCGGTACGGGCAAGTGGCACGCTTGGCACTCCTTGTTGCGGAAGTCGTCGCTCAACTCACGTACCTGTGGATTGAGATACGCGATCTGGTGGTGCGAGCCGTACCACTCCGACCAGATGTCTTCGTGACACTCCTTGCACTGCGTCGAACTCTCCCAGACGCGCTCCGCCGACGTCGCCGAAGAGTCGCCGCTGTGCTTCGATGTCGTGGACGACTGCGTGCCACTCGCACCGACTCCGTTCTCCTTGGCACCTCCGAACCATAACACCATTCCAGCGATCCCGCCGAGGAGGACCAGGCCCAAGAGCAAACGAACCAAGCCACTCATGATCGATCTCCGTTCTTCTTCGTGCCAGGAACCCGTTCACCGCTTTGCCGATCGGGAACCAGGAAGCGCGGTTTGCCGAGTAGCTCGACAGAAAGCGTGTCACCGACATCGATCGTGTCGTTCGCGTCCACGAACAGCTCGATCGTGCGCCCGGCGACTTCGGCGGTCACGAGCGCGCGATCGCCGCGTGGGAGTACTCGCAGGACACGTGCGCGCGCCGAGTTCGGCGCATCCTGTGCCGCGATCCTCGCTTCACCCGGCAGCACGACGACGGACACCGGGCCAGCGGGTGCGCCGTTGCGCTCGTAGGTCCCGAAGGGTGTTCGCAACGAATCGATGCCCCGCTCGTCGGAGACGGCTTCGGCAGGCCAAACACTGGCGCGACAGAGGAAGCTCGCGGCAAAGCTGGTGCGAGGTGCTCGGAGCACGTCGCGAGCAGCACCTTGCTCGACGACGTGCCCTTCGCGAAGGATCACGACGTCGTCGGCCATGGCGAGCGCTTCGTCACGGTCGTGCGTGACGACGACCAACGTCAACGAACGCTCTTCCGTCAGACGCCGAACGAGAAGTGCGAGTTCGTCGCGCAGGTGCACGTCGACCGACGCTAGTGGCTCGTCCAGGACGAGGACGTCAGGCGTGATCGCGAGAGCTCGAGCGAGCGCGAGGCGTTGACGCTCGCCTCCAGAGAGCTGCGCGGGCCGTCGACGCTCACGTCCTTCGAGACCGACCCTGTGCAGCAGCGCTTTCGCGTCCTTGCGCGAGAGCCTTGGTGCGACGAAGCGCAAGTGCGCCATCGCGGTCTTGTGCGGCCACAACGCACCGTCCTGGAACACGAACCCGATCCGTCGCTTGTCGGCGGGCACGTGGACGCCGTCGCCCTGGACGAGTCGATCGCCGATGCGAATCGAGCCGGATCCCGGCGTCTCGAGCCCAGCGAGGCATCGAAGCAACGTCGTCTTGCCACAGCCACTCGGGCCGACGAGCGCGGTGCGCGATCCATCGCGCAAGGTCAACGAAATCGGGCCGAGCCGGAATCCCTTCCGACGTTCGAAAACCAAGTCTTGGAGTTCGATCGAAACCATCAGGAGAGACTCCTCATCTTCTTGCCGGTGACGAGCATCGTCACGACCGGCAGCGCACACGCACCGGCAAACACCATGAGACCGAGGGCGCCGCCCATGGCTTCGCCGCCGAAGTGGATGACATTGGACAGACGACGAACGACGGTTCCGTTCCCCGCCGGCAACACGACGGCCGTGTCGAGTTCTCGAAGGGCCAGCACGAGCACGAGACAGGCCATGGACCACAGTGCTGGGAGAATCAAAGGAAGTCGCACGTGCAGCACGCGCGCGAGCGGGCCGCGCTCGCCGAAGAGTGCCGCCTCCTCGAGAGTCGGATCGATGCGACGCTGCGCGTGCAGCATGGTCAAGATCGCGAACGGCAGAAACCTTGCGCCGTAGGCAACCACGACGATGCCGGCCGAATCGTAGAAGTCGAACGTGCGGTCGTAGAGTGGACCGAGTTCGGGGCGGTTGTAGACCTTCACGAAACCGACTGCGAGCAACACGGCGGGCACGGCAATCGGAATCGCGACCAGCGATTGCACCAAGATCCCGCGCTTCGCTACGCTGCGCGCGAGCGGAGGACCGATCACCACGAGCACGATGGTCGTCAGCACGGCGACGAGGAACGTGAATCGCAAGTCACTCCCGGCCTGCTCGAACGTGCGCTCGAAGGTCTGACGAAGGACCGCGAAACTCATCGGTTCCGTGACGTCGGTGGATCCCATCGCCCAGCGCACCATCACGACGATGGGCACGATGACGCCGATCCCCAAGTAGGTGATCGGCAGGAGGAGTGCAGGGACGCGCAACGCGCCGAGCGATCGACGCGGCAAGGCTGCAAAGGCTCCGGAGATCGTCGCCCGCGCACGCAGGAGCAAGGCGACGAACATCGCGAACAGGACGAGCACGAGCAACGGCACGGACGCCACGATCGGCCCGACGAGATCTTCCATTCCGCTCCCGGTCGCTCGCCGCGTCCAGCGCGCGAAGACAGCCTCGGAATACGTATGCCAGGTCTTGCCCTTGATGGTCAAGAACTCCGGCACTCCGTACTCGCCCACGGCGAACACGAAGACGAACAATGCTCCAGCGAGGATCTCCGGGAGCGCCGAGCGCAGGACGAGAAGTTCCGCCGACGTGCGACCGCGCGAGAGCAACGCCGATTCGTAACTACGCCCATCGATCGTGTCGAGTCCACGTGCAGTCATGACCGCGACGAAGGGCGAGAATGCGACTCCGACGAGCACGGCGCAGAACCAGAAGCTCTTGGTCACCGTGATGTCGGACCACCCCATCGCGATCGTGATCGGAGGAAGCGCGAGCGGCAGGACGCCGAGGGGACCGAGCACACGCCAACCCCGAAGGTCGCGAGTGCCGCACAGCCACGCGTGCCCACCTCCGAGCACGAGTGCGACGACCACGCACGCGAACCCGAGCTGGATCGACGTGAAGAACGCCTGGCGATCGCGCGCTTCTTCGAAGAGGTGCGACCACGGCGAGAGATCGAATCCTTCCGCGCCCCAAAACGTCTCCGCGAGCATCCCGACGAGCGGCAGGATGACGAACAGGACGATGAAAGCGATGCCGAGGATCAGCGGCAGACGAGTGATGGTGCGGGACAGCATCGTCGCCTCAACGATCGAACAGCGACTCGAAACGCTTCGACATGGTGGCCAGGGCCTGCGCGGTTTGCGCGGGATCCCATGGCATCTCCTTGAACTGCCCGATCTTCAGGATCTGCTTCTCGGGCGGTCCTTGCACTGCGCTCCGTAGAGGGATCTGCGCCGACTTCGCCGAAGCGAGCATCGCCTCGACGCGCTCGCTGACGATGAAGTCGATCAGTTTCTTGCCTGCTTCGGGGTTCGGGCCACCACGGATGAGGGCGACGGAGTTCGGAATCAGCATCGTCCCGAGTTCGTTTTCGCCCTGGTCCGGGAACACGCAGGCGACCTTGTGACCCTTCTGCAACGCGACGTGAAAATCGTCGGTATCGGTGAAGGCCCAGTGGAGCTTGCCCGATGCGACTTCTTTCATCGTCGCACCGTTGCTCGCGAGGATGACGACATCGTTGGCCTTGATACCATCCGTGAGTCGCGCGAAGGCCTCGACACCGAGCTTGAGCGCGAGGGTCGTGAAGTGCGTGAGCGTCGTCCCCGTCACGGGCTTTGCAATGGCGCACTTGCCCTTCCACTTCGGGTCGATCAAGTCCCAGACGCTCTTCGGATAGTCCTCCGGCGCGACCAGCTCCGTATTGACGATCAAGACGCGCGCGCGCGCTGCGAACCCGGTCCACTCGCCGTCCTTGTCCTTGTATCGGTCCGGAATGGCTGCCGCAGCGGGCGACACGTAGGGCTCGAGCATGTCCTTCTGACCGAGTCGCACGGTGTGCGCGAGCTCGTTGTTCCAGAAGACATCGCAGCGCGGCCGCTGTGCCTCGTCGAGGATCGAACTCACGAGCCCGACCGTCTTGGACGCTTCGGTGTCGAAGCGTGTCTTGACGTCGATCGACGTCTCTTTTTCGAAGAGCTGCACCAGCGTCTCACTGTGCTCTTGATCGAGCGCGCAGTAGAGCGAGACGGCCTTGGACGTCTTCGCTGGCCCGTCGCCACACCCGGCGAACGGCAGGAAGGCGGCGGCGACGAGAACGAAGCGGAAGTGGGACATCGAGGGGGATTCCACGAGAAGGGACCGGACCGGGGTGGGCCTTGGTGACGGGGCGCAGGGCTGCTTGCGAAGACAGCGGCGAGGGGACATGGCGCACGGCCGGGCAAAAGCCATGCCGCACGGATGTGACACCCCCAAGCGCGGCTGCCATGAGCACTTGGAGCAGCGTGTTGCACCGATCGCACACGGGACGTTCCTGCGAAGTAACGCGGTTCGCATCGCTGCGACCGCTTCAGGGTCACGCGCCTTGGAGTCGTTCGAGGGCGCGAGCGTAACGCTTGCGGGCCGCCTCCGGACTCGCGAGCTCGAGCTCCGCAGCCAGCTCTTCCCAACTGCGTTCGTCCCACAGACGCATGGTGATCAGGCGTCGTTCGAGGGGATCGAGACTCGCGAGCCTTGCAAGAAGCAGGTCCTCGGTCTCATGCCGAGCCGCCACCGTGAGCGGGCCTTGCCCCTCCTGCGCGACGCCGATGGTCGTCGGCAACGAACCAGGAGCCGCGCCACCACCGCGCTTCTGTGCCTTCGCATCGCGTCGCTTGCCTCGAAAGCTGTTGACGAGGAACCCCTTGAAGAGCTGCACGAAGTGCGACTCGCTCTTGACGTCGCGCGGTTTCTTCAGGAACTCACACGAGGCATCTTGGACGTAGTCCATCGTCTCGAGGCTCGCGTCGCCGCCGGGACGACGCCGGATCGCGTGGGCCAATCGCACGAATCGATCCCGATTCTCCTCGAAGAGCCGCGCGAACTCGGAAGGGCCGACCTCGTGTGGCGGTTTCGGATCGGGCGCGTCGCTCGCGTGCCCGTCGGTGTCGTCCTTGGTCGTCATCGGGGTCGTCGGCTCTCCCGCCATGATGAAGGCGGGCGCCCGCGAGCGCTAGCGCCGCAGCGGGCGGCCCGTGAACGGGTGCGGTACCTTGACGTCATTCCGTGGCAGCGGTGGCACCTGCAGACCCGATGTGACCGTCAAGACAGGCTTCTTCCTGCCTTCTGCGAGTTCGATTCCGGTGCCTTGGACCGCCCCTTCCACCAGTTGACCGCGGATCCGTGCCTTTGCTCGAAACTCCCAGCTCGACTCGGGAAAAGGCAAACGGACCCGATACCGCCCGAACGTGTCCGTCACGGCTTCGCACGCGAGGACGCGCTGCTGAGGCGTCGTCATGTGACGAAAGCAACGGAAGCGCAACTCGGCGCCTGCGACGGGTTTGCCGCCCTTGTCCTCGAGAGAGCCTTCTACGATCACGACGGGGACACCGCGCAGTTCGACTCGCGTCGAATGCAGGTCCGAGACGCCGGGTACGCGCACGTCCTCGGTACGCGTCGCGCCACCATTCCATTCGGCGCGGACCTCCAGCGCGGCACCGGGATGCGCCAAGAGCGTGAGCGTTCCACGCGCCGATGCATAGAAGATGCGATCCCTGCCGTCCGCCAGCTTGACGAGGACCGTCGGCGACGTGGCATAGCCCCCGGTCTCGTCGACGACCGAAAACGACATCGCGACGAGATCGTCCGTCCGCACGACCGCATCGCTCACGGCGAGTCGAACTCTCGAGGCAATGAGGGCATGGGACGCGAGCGGATCCTCGTCGCCGCGGGACTCGAGTTCGCTCGGATCGAGACGTGCCCACACACTGACCGGGGCGTTCGCACCGACACCACGCGCATTCCTGACCTCGGATTGCGGAATCGCGACGCTCGCTTTGCGGTTGCCAAGGACTTCGAAGTCGAAGGCTGCAAAGCGGAACGGGGACGCATCACCCTCGAAGCGGATTCGATGGTCACTTCTCGTCGGGAGCTGCACTGCATACACGTCCTCGCCGCAGACTTGCGGCTCGAGTCGCTCGAGCAGACATGCGGGCTGAGTCACGAAGAAGCCCTGGCGCAGCACGCGCAAGCTCGGAACGAACATCGAGATCTCACCATTCGCATCGGTGCGACCGATCGGGCGCAACGCGAGCGGATCCCAGTCCCCGGCCACGTCCAAGAAGCGATGCACGAATACCGTCGCGTCTCGCACCGCGGCCCCGTCCGAGGCGAAGCGCACGCGCGTCTCGATCGGACGCGGCAATCGATATGTCTGGAGCAAACTCTCGCAAGCGTTCTCCTTGGCGGTACGACTCAGCACCGGCAACGAGACACTGTCCGCGACCGCAAGCGTCACGTCGAAGTCGACTGGCGGTAGAACCGGCAACGCCACGTCGTTCCCCCGCACATCGAGCTTCTCGAAGAGGCGCATACCGCCGATCGTCGTATGCACGTAGGCCTCGAGCTGTCGCTCCCACGCGGCCCGCTCCTCGAGCACGATCTTGGGGAGCACCGAACGCTGAGGACCTTCGACCAGCGTGATCGGCACCCCGGGCCGGATCGGCGAGGTCGGAAGCGTGCAGACCCACGCAGGCGAGTCGTCACCCGCCGGCTTGTAGCCCCACAGCACCCAGACATCGCCGGCAGGGACATCGATCGCGAAACTGCCGCGCTCACTCGCTGCTGCATCGATGCGTTTCCCGAAACGACTCCACGCCGCGACGCGCCACCCGTCCCGGGTGCTCGAAACCGTGCGAATCCTGCCGCGCAGTCGTGACTGCGACAGTTCAGTTGCGTCCTGAGCGCTGACGATGCCGGGCGCGAATCCACAGAGCACGAGGCGGAGAATCGATACGGAGTCGAGCATGAGGTGAGTCTCGCATGTCCGGTGAGGACGTCGAGCCACCACGCGCGGAACGGCTCGGAACTCCGTGCGCCGCGACGGCTTCGCGCGTACCCTCTCCCGACTTGGCATGCCGCGCGCACGCCCCGAGTCTCCAAGAGCACGAAACCGCATGAAGCGCCATCTCACTCCGATTCTCTTCGGTGTCGTCATTTCGACGATCCTCGCCGGCACGCTGACGATCGCGGGCCTCAAGGCGGGCATTACACCCGGCGTGAGCCCCCTCGTGATCCTGTGTGCTTGGGGCATCTTCGCGAAGGTGGCGTCCAGCGGAAGTGGATCGCGCTTCCTCAACTTGGCGCAGGTCGCGGGTTCGGCCGGCATGGCAGTCACCTCGGGCGTGATCTTCACGGCGCCACTCGTGCAGATCCTGCACCGGCAGAAGGGTCTCGAGATGCCTCCGGTCGATTTTGTGACGCTCATGATCGTGAGCCTCGGCGGCGCGCTGATCGGGTGGGGTTTCGTCGGGCTCGCGACCAAGAAGTTCCTCACGGACCCGTCGCTGCCTGCCCCCGAGGCCCGTGCGTGCGAGGCGATGATCGACGCTGCCGTCGCCGGGAAATCCGAACGGCCACGCCTGTCGATCTCGCTCGGGCTAGGCCTGCTGTGGGGCTTCGTGGCGCCGCTCCTCGTCAATCTCGGCCTCGCGCACGACCACGTCGTGTTGGCTCACCAGCAGCGTGAGGACCGCGAGTTCAGCTTCGATCTCCCGTTCAACCCGATCTATCTCGGGATCGGCGGACTCCTCACCGTCTCGACCGCGCTGCTCGTCGCGGGCGGCAGCTTCTTGCGCCTCGGTGGCGACTGGTTGTTGACGGGCGTCAGCGGCGAGTCGCTCGCGCAGTGGCCCGCGAACTCGATGCGTTGGGTCGGCGGTGGCGCGATGACGATCGCTGTGCTGTGGTCGCTCTTCCGCTTCTTGGGTTCGCGCACTCCGAAACAGGGTGAAGAAAAGTTCGACGAGAGTCTGCTCGAAGTCGACAGCGGCTCGCGCACCATGCTGCGCCTCGGCATCGTGCTCGGCGTCGCGATCCTCGTCGGCTGGGTCTTGAACGAACAGGGTGGGATCACGCTCTTCGGTGTCACGATGAGCGTCGGCGTGCTCGCGATGTCGATGATCATGGTCACGCTCGGAGCGATCCTGTCGCTGCAGATCGGGAGCTCGGCATCGCCCGTATCGGGCACGGTGTTCGTCACGACGCTCGTGCTCTGTCTCCTCGCGATCCTCGTCGGTCATCAATCGCTGGCGGACGTGCTCTTGCTGACGCCCCTGCTCGTCGGCGCCTGCGTCGCGGTCTGCACGGCAAACGACTCGAGTCAGGACTACAAGACGATGCAGTTCTGCGGGGTGCGCGTTCGCGATGGCTTCTTGGCGCAGATCCTCGGGTTGATCGGCGGCTGTGTCGTCGTGCCGCTCGTGCTCTACATCGCGCACGAAGCGTCGATCGCACGCGCCGGCCCTGGCGGCGGAGGCGGACTCGGCTCGGACGATCTCGCGGCTCCCCAGGGCAAGATGTTCGCGACCCTCGTCGACGGTTTACTCCTCGAAGCGAACGTCCCGATCTACCCGATCCTGATCGGCCTCGCCGTCGGCGTGATCGCCGTCGCGATGGAGATCGCGGGCGACAAGAAGGACATCCCGTTGCCATCGATGGCGCTCGCGGTCGGAATCTATCTGCCCCCGGCACTCGGCGTCGGCATCCTGATCGGGTCGCTGTTCCGCTTCTTCGGCCAAGGCCGCAATCCGTCGCGCAACGAGGGCATCCTCGCCGCCGCCGGCCTCATCACCGGAGCCGCGGCCTTCGAACTGCTGCTCGGGATCGCGATCGTGATCTTCACGTTCGATCCGGAGAAACTCACGATCTGGCCCGACACGTCGAACATGGTCCGCACGATCCTCGCGCTGGTCGGCATCGTGCTGATCGGGCTCCTGCTCTTCGTCAACTACAGGCCGGCGCGGAAGTGAGCGGGGACGCTCGAGAGCCGCTCTTTCCCCATCCTCTGCAACGCGGAGACCGCGTCGCCGTGATCTCGCCCGCGAGCCCGTTGCGCGAGGACGTGGCTCTCACGCGAGGCATCGCGCGTTGGAAGCGCTTCGGCTTCGAACTCGAACTGCTGCCCCATGCGAGATCGAGCTACGACTACCCGGCCGAGGGCGACCTCGCGGGGACCGACGACGAACGCCTCGCGGATCTACAGCGCGCGCTCGATGACCCGAAGTATCGCGCAGTGATGTGCACGCGTGGCGGCTATGGCTGTACCCGCCTGTTGCCGCAGATCGATTGGACGAAGCTCGCGAAGGATCCGAAGCCGATCCTCGGCTACAGCGACGTGACGGCGCTCTTGGCAGCCGCTTGGCGCGAGATCGGTCTCGTCGGGTTCCATGGCCCGATGGTCGCGACGACCAAGAGTCACGCGATGGACGATCGTGAGGTGCAACTCCAACACAGACTGCTCACCGATGGGGCGACGATCCCGAGACTCGAGTCGGCGAGCGTGCCTCACGCGCTCACGGAGGGCATTGCGGAAGGTCGCCTCGTCGGCGGCAACCTGAGCCTCGTACAGGCGCTCATCGGAACGCCCTGGGAAATCGAATCGCGCGGCGCACTGCTGTTCCTCGAAGACGTCGGCGAAGCGCCCTACCGCATCGATCGCATGCTCACGCAATTGTCGCAGGCACGCGTCTTCGAGAAGTGTGCCGGCGTGATCCTCGGCGACTTTCACGTGCCGCGCACCGAACTCGGACACGAGGATGCGCGGGTCATCGCGATCTTCCGAGATCGACTGACAAGACTGAAGGTTCCCGTCGCGCACGGGTTCGCGTTTGGCCATCGGCCGCGCAGCTTGACATTACCGTTTGGCGTGCGCGCGCGACTCGTCGCGGACGATGCGTCCAAACCGGCGAGGCTAGAGTTGCTCGAGCCCAGCGTGGCAGCCACGAATCAGAAACGAGACAGGTAGCATGCGAGACGAAGATTGCGTGACGAACGTACGAACCCTGCTCTTCAGTGCATTCGTGGCGATGGCGTTCGTGGCGATGGCCACGCTCGGCTGCACGCACACGACCCTGACGCGTGACGCATCTCACGAGCCCAGCCTGCAAGCGACGTCCTCGCTGCGAAACGAGGACGCGATCGTGCGACGCATCGAAACCGCGATGGGTCGACAGCAGATTCCGGGGCTGCAGGTCGCGATCGGCATCGACGGTCAGATCGCGTTCGAGCGCGGGTTCGGCTTCGCCGATGTCGAGAACGAGGTGCGCACGACGGCGGAGACACGCTTCCGCACGGCGTCGATCGCGAAGTCGATGACGGCCGTCGCGACCCTCCAGTCGGTCGAGAGAGGTCGCGTCGACCTCGATGCCGACGTGCGAACCCATGTGCCGGAGTTTCCGGAGAAGCGTTGGCCCGTGACGGTTCGCGATTTGCTCGGACATCTCGGTGGTGTCCGTCACTACGTGAGGCCGGGCGAGTCGACGGGCACGAAACACTACGACTCGGTGCGCGCATCGCTCGCGTGTTTCGCGAACGACCCTCTTGTCGTAAAACCACGCGAACGCTTCGTCTACACCACGTTCGGATACACGTTGCTCGGCTGCGTGGTCGAAGCAGCGACCGAGCAAAGCTTCGAAGACGCACTACGCGCGTCGATCTGGAGACCGGCCGGCATGACACACACATGCATCGACGACGAAACGCGACTCGTCCCGGGCCGCGCCCGCGGCTACGAAATCGTCAACGGGGAAGTCGTGCCGGCTGCACTCCACGACACGAGCATGAAGGTCCCGGGCGGTGGACTTCGATCGACGGCGACAGATCTCGTGCGGTTCGGCTTCGCGTTGCTGCAGGATGACCTCGTGCAGCGCTCGACTCGCGACCTCATGTGGACGCGGCAGACGACCGCCGATGGCAAAGCCACCGGATACGGACTCGGCTTCTCGATCGGGGCCTTCGATGACGAGCCACTCATCGGTCACAGCGGCGGTCAGGCCGGCACATCGTGTCTGCTACGCATGCGTCCGAACCATGGACATGTCGTGGCCGTCATGACCAATCGCGAAGGGGCGCGACTTGATGCCCTCGTTCGCGACGTACTCCGACTTCTTGCGAGCGGATGACGAGAGGTCGAGGATCCGCGCCCGTGCCGCCGGTCCTCGTGCTCTTCGGCGGCCATCTGCGAGCCATGCCCTTCGCACATCGGGCAGGGTCTCGAGTGGGCGAAATCGCGCCTTCTGCGACGAACTTCGTGGATCGGCCAACGGAGCCCGCTCGATCCGGCATACTGCGGGTTCTTCCCTACAGACTCTCTCCGGATCGGGCGCGCCATTGCGGGCTCGCTCTCGTGGTCTCTTCTCAGGTCTCACATGGCTAGCACTCCGCGCTCTTCTCGTTCTGTTTCGCTCGCGTTCGCGATCACGACACTCACCTGCGTCGCAACAGCACAAAACTGCTGGTACGCACCGGACAACACGCCGACCGTCGGCACGTGCAACGTCTTCCCGTGGGGACAGTCGTCCTCGCGCTACCAGACCCTGATGACGCAGGACGATTTCGGGAACCGAGTGACCGTAGTCCGCGCTCTCGCGTTCGCGGGTTGCGGTAGCGGAACGTTCACCGCGCAGCGCATCCTCATCCGTTTCGCCTACTTCCAGGGCACGACTCTCGGCACCGACTTCAACCAGAACCTCGGTGCGGCACCGGTCACGATGCTCAGCGCGACGAACTTCACCTGGAGCTACACGGCGAACACCTTCAGTGACATCAAGCTGACCGGCACGTTCCCTTACACGCCGAGTCGCGGTCACCTGCTGGTCGACGTCGAGTTCGAAGGCGCGACCGGCGGCGGAGCATGCCATCGCGACGTGCGCCAGCGCGTGTATGCGAACGGCTGGACGGGTTCGCCACCGCAGAACGGCACGAGCAACAACGGGGCTCTCAAGATGCGGGTGTCCGACGGCAACGCGTGCTTGACCGGGTCGTTCACGAACTACGGCAAGGCATGCGGACCGGGCCCGCTCGCGATCGCCGGATCGGGTACGCCGACGATCAACACGACCGCGACGATCCAGATGTCGAAGGGCAAGGCATCTTCTGCCGGTGGGTACTTCCTGGGCCTGCAGCGCCTCAATATCGACCTGACGAGCGCTGGCATGACGAACTGCACACTCAACACGGATCTGCTCTTGATCCTGCCGGTCGCCTTCGACGGTGCAGGCCTCGCGACGGCGGCTCAGATCCCGATTCCGGCGGACAACAGCCTCGTCGGCGCCATTCTCAACTGGAGTGGCTTCAATCTCGACGTGGCCGCAAATCCGCGCGGCATCACGACCGCGGATGGCCTCGAGATGAAGATCTCGAATTGAGGCTTCGTGAACTGACGGCGCGTTGAGAATCGTCGTGCGCGTGCTGACTGCGTGAAGTCGCCATCTCGGTGGCTACCGAACACGCAGGCGACCGCGGCTAGCGCATGGACTTGCAGAATGCGCGGAAGTCGGACTCGTGCTTCGTAACGAGATCTCGGGGGCCGATCATCTTGACGTAGACTGTGCGGCCGTCGAGAGGGCAGACGACGCCGAGGAGGCGCGCATCGATGCGATCGTCTCCCTTGTCGTACTGACCATCGATCGACGCGAAGACGGAGTCGACGCCAAGGACTTTGACCTTCGGGAGTCCCGCGATCGCCTCGTCGGTCGACGGTTCGGCCGTCAACTGCGCCTCCCAACGGCGGATGTTCGGAGCGAGTCCACCGCCGTCACCGTTGAGAACGCTCACATAGCACTGCAAACCGTCGGTGATCTCGAAGTCGATGACGCGCATCGGCTTCGGCTGCGACAGCTTCCACCCGGCGGGCACGGAAAACTGCACCTTGCGCTCACCGAGATCGAACGTCCCGGTCTGAGCACGCAGCGTCTCGTCGAGGAACGATCGCACGCGAGCCCATGCCGCCGTAGCGCTCTTCTCGTCGTAACGCGCACTGCTCGGATTGGCGAACGCATGGTTCGCGTCGAAGCGCAGGATCTCGATGCGCTTGCCGCCCTTCTTCATCGCCGCCTCGAAGGCATCGACCGCGTCCGGCGGGATGCTGCGATCCTGGTTCGCGAAGATGCCGAGCATCGGCGCACGGATCCTCGCGATGCGGGCGGGCTCCCGGATCAGACTGCCGTAGTACATCACCGCGGCATCGAGATCGGGCGCGGACATCGCGAGGCGAAGCGACCAACCACCGCCAAAACACCAACCGATGGAGGCGCGCTTCTTGGCCTGAATCCGTGGGTCGCTCGCGAGGAAACGATGCGCCTCCATCAAGGTCTCGATCGCGTCGTCGGCATCGACGGCGCGCATGGCTTCCGTCGCTTGTTCACGAGTCGTCGCCACTGTGCCCCCGTACAAATCGACGGCGACCGCCGCATACCCGTCGGCAGCCAAGCGATCCGTCCAGCGCTTGATGTGCTCGTTGAGGCCCCACCATTCGTGGATCACGAGCACGCCAGCCGCCGGCGTCTCCCCCTTCGGCAGCTTGGGCAGACTCAAATAGGCCTGACCCTCCCCAATGCGAACCATCTCTCCGCGCAACGGTGGCGCCTTTGCATCGGGGTCCTTGAGCTGGTGCAGCGATGCGAACTCCTTCTCGTCGAGCACGCCGGTCCACGACGGCTTCTCCACCCCCTGACCCGCCTCCGCGCTCGGCACGGACTCGTCCTGCGCAGAAAGATCGAACTCAAGTGCGACAAGCGCACACGCCGAGAGCGCCAACGGCGCGAAACGAAACCGACACGTCATCGTGATACCCCGAACCTCGAAAGCGCACCACGATAGCGCCGCCACCAAAACCCGCAGCAATCGTGCCAGGAACAAAACACCGTACTTTCCCGCGTGAAACGACCCTGGCACGAATCACGCTACTTTCGCGCGTGACCCTGGCACGTTTCACGCAGAGAGGACGGCGATGAAGGTGGCGAGCGCCTCGTCGAGCTCAGGCGTCGAGATGACGAGCGGCGGTGCGATACGGATCGTGTGCTCGTGCGTCTCTTTGCAGAGGATGCCGCGGGACCGCAGCTCCTCGCAGTAGCGACGTGCGCCGCCAGCGCTCGGCTCGAGTTCGATGCCGATCCACAAGCCTGCACCGCGAATTTCGCGGACGCCAGCGAGCTTCGCGTTGCGGAGCGCCATCAGCGCTCGTGTGCCCAGCTCACGGCTGCGCGCGATCAGATCTTCGTCGATCAAGACATCGAGCGCCGCATCGGCAGCGGCACAAGCGAGTGGGTTGCCGCCATACGTCGAGCCGTGCGTGCCCGGTGTGAAAACGCTCATCACTGCGTCGTCGGCCAGGAACGCGCTGACCGGGTAGACGCCACCCGAAAGCGCCTTCCCAATCGTGACGGCGTCGGCACGGATTCCGGCAAGCGAATGCGCGAACAGCGCTCCGGCTCGCCCGAGGCCCGACTGGATTTCATCACAGATGAGAAGCACGCGATGTTCGTCGCAAAGTGCACGCAATCCCGGCAAGAAATCCTCCGGCGGGATGATCACTCCGGCTTCTCCCTGAATCGGCTCGACGAGAACCGCGCACGTCGTCGCGCCCGCTCCGCGGCCGAAGGCTTCGCGAATCTCATCGAGACGGCCGTAGGGATACACGTCGAATCCAGGCGCGAACGGTCCGAAACCCTTCCGACTCGACGCATCCGTAGAGAATCCGACGATCGTCGACGTGCGTCCGTGGAAGTTGCCATCGAACACCGCGATCCGCGCTGCGCCGTCGCCGATATCCTTGCGTTCGTAACCCCACTTGCGCGCGGCCTTGATCGCTGTCTCGACGGCTTCGGCCCCCGAGTTCATCAGGAGCGCCTTGTCGTAGCCACAGAGCTTGGTCAGCTTCTCGCAGAGGGGTCCGAAGCGATCATTGCGGAACGCACGTGACGTCAACGTCAAACGTCCGAGCTGCTCCTGCATCGCGGCAACGATCCGCGGGTGGCAGTGACCTTGATTCACGGCGGAATAGGCCGCGAGGCAATCGAGATACCGATTGCCTTCGACATCGTAGACGTATGGTCCTTCGCCTCGCGTCAACACGACATCGAGCGGATGGTAGTTGTGAGCGCTGTAACGCTCCTCGAGTTCGATGAACGATTGCGTTTCGGTTTCCGTGCGCATGGTCAACGTGTCTTATCGGACTTCGAGCCCGCTTCGCTGTCCTTCTTCACGGACGGCGCCGTCATGCGTTCGATCAATCGTCGCGCACGCTCCAGCACCAGCGTTGCCGGCAACGCATGCGTCTCGACGCGCCCAACGCGCGCGATGTTGACGCCGAGGAATCGACCCTCGATGTCGATGACCGGCCCTCCGCATTCGTTCGGGTCGATCACGGCATCGTGCTGCAGCACTTCCGGGAAACCGAAACGCACCTGACTCAAGCGACCCCACAAGGCTTGTTGCGGATCCCGTCGACCCGATCGATCGACGCGTCCTTCGACCTCGACTTCGATCTCGAAGAGCTTGACACCACGCCGGACTTCGAGCGTGACGCGCTGGCCAGGAGTCTTGCGACGGATCGCGCGATGGAAACTGCGTGCAGAACTCACGGCACGTGCATCGACGGACTCGATCACGTCGCCCTCCTGGAGTCCGGTGCTCGCGAACGGGCTCTCATCGACCCGACCGACGCAGGCCGACCGCGACTCTTCCTTGAAAGGCAGCGGTAGACGCGCGCGCGACATGCCACGCTCGACGCGCGTGTAGGGCAACAGCGAAATCACACCGACCGAGAACGGTTCGGGATCATGTCCGACGCAAGCGATGAAGTTGCCGATCGCGACTTCGCCGCGAGCGTTGGCTGCAGCGTCGCTTCGGACCACCTTCAGCGTGGGCTTCGCCGTCTGTACAATCGACCGCAGATCGAGCAGCAGTAGATCGCACTCCGCATCGACCGGGCCAGCACGAACGACATGCCGCGATCCGTCGGCGAGCTCGCACTCGATCTTCGTGGCACCGTCGAATTCACTCGCCTTCGTGATCGCGAAGCCGCGAGCATCGACGACCGTCCCGAGAGCGCGAGCCATGCCATCGCGACGGACTTTGATCGTGGCTTGTCGCGCTTCCACGCACGCGGGCGCGAAGAGCTCGCGAAACGTTGCGTGATCCTTCGAGGCTGGCGCTGCGACGTCCTGCGAAACGACCGCGTTCGGCAACATGCCGAGAGCGAGCGTGAGCGCGACGTGTTGTCGACGGAGACGAGGAATCGATCGGAACACGCACGGAACTCGACCGGCATGCCGACCATCGTTCGTGACCGAGTGCTGTCTCCGGCTGCGCTTGGCTGAAATCATGGACTCGTTCTCATCTGTCGTCGACATCTTGATCTCGCCAGTCACTGTTCACGCGCACCGAGACGAACACGAACCTCGAGTGTTTCGTCGCCACGCACGAGTCGCAGCAGCACGCTACGCCCGGGACGATAGCTTCCGAGCAGGGAAGGCAAGTTCGCACTCCCGTCGAGACTGTGGCGATCGAGCGCCAGGATCAAGTCGTCGGCACGCAGGCCTGCTCGTTCGGCAGCGGAACCCTCGACGACGCGCACGACCCGCGTGCCGTCCTGTTCGGCTCGCGTCTCCACACCGAGGAAAGCTCGCGATCCGCGACCGCCAGTCCACTGACTCGCGACGAGATCGTCCCACTCGCGTAGGTAGGTCGCGGTCGCGACGTGCATGTTCTTTGCCAGATCTCGCGTGATTCGGCTGTTGATCCCGACAACGCTGCCGGTGAGATCGACGAGCGGGCCGCCCGAATCTCCCGAGCACATTCGACAGTCGGTCTCGAGGTATCCACGCGCCGGATTGCGCAGCACGCGACCGAAGCGAAGCGGCGGCCCTTCCGTCCTGCGAGATCCCGGAAACCCGAGCATCAACACGAAAGCTCCACGTTCGAGTTCAGCGCTGTTTCGAAGACGCAGCACGCGGCAGGATTCGGGGATGGCATCGGACACGACGCGGACGAGGCCCGTGTCGGTTTCTTCACTCCCACCGAGCGTGATGCCGGACAACCACGAACCGTCACTCGTACGCATCGGTACGCGCCTACCTGCGGTCTCGGCGACGTGACCTGCGGTGAGCACGAAGCCACCCTCGACGAGGACCCCGGCGGCCCCACCGATCGTCACGGTGGCACGTGCCGCAAGCGCATGAATCTCACGGATGCGCGCCTGCAGCATCGAAAGTTCGTTCCGCCCCCGCGGCAACGCACCCGCCAGGATTTGCTCGCAGCGCGCAACCGGCACTTCGAACTTCGCCGCGAGCGCCGCGAGATCGCCAGGCGCCTCTCGACGACCGTCCTGCGCGACCAGCGCACGCGGCGCAACACCCGGCAAAAGTGCCAGCAACAGCCACGAAGGCAAGCACGCCGCGATCGCGCGCAGCGCAGAACGACTCCAGAGCCTCGACATCGAGACGAGTCTAGCCGAAATCGGAGGGACCTTGGCCCCCGCGCGCAAAAGGCCTGAGCGCAAAAAGTGGATGAATCGTCCCTGGCACGATTCACGCGCGAACGTACGGGGGTTTGTCCCTGGCACCTTTCGCGCGCGTTCAGAAGGCGGGTCTCGAAATCACTCCTGCAGCGTAGTCCCCGGCGGAAGCCATGGAATCCCGGCTCGTGGTGGTCACGACTTCGAAGCGCGGTTCGACGCCGAAGCGCTGCTCGAACGCGGCTGCGACGCGCGTTCGTTCGGTTTCGCCGAAGGTTCCACTTCGGGCCAGGACCAGGACACACCCGCCGAAGCCCGCGCCTGTCAAGCGCGCTCCGAGCACGCCGTCGATCGCGAGTGCCGAGTTCACGAGCTGGTCGAGTTCTGGGGACGAGATCTCGTAATCCCTTGCACAACTCGCGTGGCATGCGGTCATCAGGGCTCCCACCGTCGCCGCGTCGCGCCGCGCCAGTGCCGCCCTGGCGCGTGCGACCCGGTCGACCTCGCGCACGACGTGGAGCGCGCGCCGGGACAACACTGGCCCGAGTCGTTCGGTGTTGGCAAGCACCTGGCCTTCGTCGAACGTCACGAGCGGCAGGACGTCTGCGTCCGGAGCGCGCCCGATCGCTTCGCCGAGGATGCGGGCCGCCGCACGACATTCCTCGACGCGAACGGCGTAGACCGATTCGGTCAACCGTCGCGGTTTGCAGGTATCGAGCACGACGAGTTCGACCTCCGGCGGCAGCGCGACGTGCTCGAAGCGCCGACTCGTGCAGTCGAGGTACAACACCGCTCCCGACCGCCCGAGGGCGACCGCATACGGATCCATGATGCCGCAGGGCAAGCCGACGAACGACGTTTCGGCGCGATGCGCGACATCGGCCAACTCGCGTCTTCGGTGCATGTGTTCGTCACTCGTCGACATCGTCGCCGAAGTGCACGTTCCACGATCCGTCGCGGACTCGCGGAGATCGAAGTCGAACGCCTCCGTGATCGCGAGCGCGACGGCGACTTCGAGCGATGCGCTCGACGACAACCCAGCCGCGCGTGCCACCGTGCCTCCGACGAGCAGATCGAAGCCCGACTCGATCGCGGTTGCCGTATCCCGAACCGCGGCACCACGGCACGCCGACCCATCACGGACCTCATCCGTACTCTTCACATCGAGTTCGCGCAGCACTCCCACGACGTAGGCGGCCCACCCCAGCTCGGTCGCCGTGCGCTTCTCGAAGCGCCGCAACCGATACGCGGCCGGTTCGTCGAGACTCGCGATCGTCACTTGGTCGTCCTTGCGTGGCGCGATCGCCACGAAGGTCCCAGTCCGCGTCACGACCGGCAGCACGGCACCGCCGTTGTAGTCGACATGGGCCCCAAGGAGGTTGACGCGACCCGGCGCGAACGCGAGAAGTGGCTCGGCACCGAAACGCGTGACGAACTCCTGTCGCATGCGAGCCGCGTCGAGACGATTCCCCATGTCGCGTAGTGTCCTGGAACAGAGCCTCCTTACCAGGGCTTCGCCTTACGGACTGCCACGATCGTTCGTCGTCCGCTCGAACGATCCAGCGATATCGGCACTCGGCCACGGCCCGAAGGCGGAGATTTCGATCCGCGCTGCCGGCTCCGTCCTTGCAGCCTCGCGTCCCCTCCCAGACGATGGCGCGATGACGTCCCTTCCCCTGGCCAACACCCCGATCGGCGTCGCGCGACGTCTCGCGGGCCGCTGGGACCTGACCCAGGACCTGATCTACCGCGAACTCGTCGGGCGCTATCGCGGCTCGATCCTCGGGATCTTCTGGTCGCTGATCCAACCGCTCTTCTTGCTCGCGATCTACACGGTCGTGTTCGGCAAGATCATGCCGATCCGTATCAAACCCGAGGGCGTCGACGGATCGATCGCCGACTTCGCGATCTTCCTCTTCTGCGGGATGATCACGTGGAACCTCGTGTCCGAATCCATCGGAAGCGCGTGCAATCTCGTCGTCAATCGACCGACCTTCGTCAAAAAGGTAGTCTTTCCGCTCGAAATCCTCGCGGTCGTGCAGGTCGGCGTCGCGCTCGTGCACTTCTTCTTCGCGTTCGTGATCCTCTTCGCCGCGATCGCGATCTTCCAAGAACTGCACCTGACGACGCTCTGGCTGCCAGTCATCATCGCCCCGCTCGCGATCCTCTGCCTCGGCCTGACGTGGATGCTCGCCGCGCTCGGTGTCTTCCTCCGCGACCTCGGCGAGAGCATCGGCATCGTCCTCATGGCCGGCATGTTCGTTGCGCCCGTCTTCTATCCGCTCGATGGCAACCTCCCGGCGCTGTTCAAGGCTCTCGTCCTGTGCAACCCGGCGACGTGGTTCATCGTGCAGATGCGCCACATCCTGACCGACGGGATGTCCCCGCCACTCCTTTCGCTCGCCTTCCTTTGGGCCGTTTCGCTCCTCATCGCCTGGGGCGGCTTCCTCTTCTTCGAGCGCGCGCGACCCGGTTTCGGTGACGTCACATGACGCTCGCCGTCGACGTGAAAGGGCTGACCAAGGCCTACCCGCTCTACCACAAACCGGTGCATCGCCTGCTCGAGCTCGTGTTGCCGGGGAAGCGCAAGTTCCACGAAGAGTTCTGGGCGCTGCGCGGCATCGACTTCGAGGTGGAGCGCGGCGAATGCGTCGGCATCGTCGGCAAGAACGGCTCGGGCAAGTCGACGCTCCTGCAGATCCTCGCGGGCACACTCGCGCCGACGCAGGGTCGCGTCGACGTGCACGGCAAGGTCGCCGCACTGCTCGAACTCGGCGCCGGCTTCGACCCCGAGTTCACCGGCCGCGAGAACGTCTTCAACTACGGCATGACACTCGGCATGTCCCGCCGCGAGGTCGAGGAGCGCTTCGATCGCATCCTCGAGTTCTCCGAGATCGAGGATTTCATCGAACAGCCGGTCAAGACCTACAGCTCGGGCATGTTCATGCGCCTCGCATTCTCGGTCGCGATCCACGTCGACCCCGAGGTCATCATCGTCGACGAGGCGCTGTCGGTCGGCGACTTCAAGTTCCAGCAGAAGTGCCTCGATCGCTTCCACGACCTCAAAGCCGAGGGGCGCACGATTCTCGTCGTGTCGCATTCGATCGGCGTGATCCAGAACTACTGCGATCGCGCGCTCTGGCTGCGACGCGGCGAGGCGGTCGCGTACGACAACGCGGAGCTCGTCGCGCGGTATTACTTCAACGACTTCGACGCGATCCCCGTTGCCGTCGAGCCGGGCGCTGGCGGTGACACAACGCCAGACGAGAAGCCTGGCGACCTGAGTTCATCGGCCGAAGGCGATGCACGCGACGCTGACCTCGTCCCGCGCTCCGAAGGGTTCCAGGCCGAGCTCGAGGACTCGGAGATCGCGCGCACGCTGCGTTTCGTCGTCGAAGGACCTCGAGGCCCCACTACGAGCTTCACGACGAACGACCCGGTCATCGTCATATGGGACGTCGAGCTCGAGAAACCACTTCCCGCCGCCAACTACGGCATCTGCTTCGAATCGACCGAATCCGGGCGGCCGCTCTTTGCAACGAGCGCGCGCAACGATGGCGTCACGGTGCCCACGCTCGAAGGACACGTGCGCTTCCGGTTCTCGTTGCCACGCGTCTCGCTGCTGCGCGGTCGTTACCTGCTGCGTGTGACGGTAACCAACGAACGTGGCATCACGATGTACGCCCGCGTCAATCAAGTCGTGTCCTTCGATCATCCGGGCCTCGACTGGGGCATCGTGCGCCTCGACGTCGACTACAATGCACAGTGCATCGGTGACGCGGAGAGTGCCGACGTACACGCTGAGCTGAGCAACGCGACTCGAACGTCCGCAGCCGCGCCGTCGGCGCCGAACGCGTCGGCGGGCACCACAACCAATCCGCGGTTCGACACCGCGCGGGAGTCGTCTCGCGAGAATTCGACGTGAAGCGAGCGCTCCTGACCGGAGCCGGCGGCTATCTCGGTAGCCGACTCGCGCGTCGCCTCGCGAGCGAGGGAACCGAACTCGTCGTGCTCGCCCGCGACTTCGATCGGACACGTCACAACCTGATCGTTGCCGAGCAGTCGCGACGCGAATCGAACGCGGCCGATCCGGCGTCCGATTCGACATCACCGAATGCCGCGTCACTGGCTGCCGCATCTTCGAGTTCGATCGAGGCCACCACGGACATCGCTTCCGCGATCGTCGGCGGCGCCTCCATCGATCTCGCATCGGCCGATTCTCGCGAAGCGGGACTTCACGACGAGCTCTTCGCGGGTTGCGACGCGGTGTTCCACCTCGGCGCCGACCTGTCGTATTTCGGGTCGGACACGCTCTTCGAGACCAACGTCGCAGGTACTGCGGCGCTGCATCGCGCCGCCTTGCGCGCAGATGTGCCGCGCTTCGTCTTCGCGAGCAGCGTCGAAGCGACGGGTTCGTCGCCGAAACGCGAGCCCCGCGGCATCGACGACTATGGGATCTTGTCGCCCTACGGCCTCAGCAAGCTGTGCGCGGAGGAGCGACTCCTCGCGCAGGCCCCGACCGGCACACTCGCAATCCTGCGCCTCGGCATCCTGATCGGCGAGGGAGATTCGTTTCGCCCAGGCTTGCGGACTGCGCTGCGCGGCAGCGAGGCAGAGCTCGCCGCGCTTCACGACATGACCTTGCCGGTTTTGTCGACAGTCAATGCGCTCGAAGCGCTATTCGCGGCAGGAACGATGCACGACACCATGCGCCGACACGTCCTCGATCGCGATTGCGGGCTCGACGCACTCGGGCCGCCGCTGGCGGACGGCACGTCGAGCAACATCGACGACCACGCTTCGCTCGGTGCGGCGACTCCGTTCGTGCAGTTCCTTCTCTGGCCGTCGCCGAGTCTCGCGGGCAGACGTTACTGCTGACACTTGGACTCATGCAAGCCGTTCCCCGGGTTGCGCGCACACGTCTTCACGGGTCCGGTTTCGTTCATTACGCCATCGCACCGCGCGGCTAGTTGACAGGACCACGTGCTCATGTCTCTCCAATGAAACATCGTCAACATGCGCAGCACTCGATCCGATGCACCTGTCCGTGGGATTCCCTGACCGTATGGGTCGACGGCTCGGTCAGTCATTGCGGTCGTTCCATTCCTCTTGGCGAACTCCGCACCGTCGACTTCGAGACGTTCTGGAACTCCGTTGAGCTCCAGCGCGTGCGCGGCATGTTCCGACACGATGCGCTCGTGCAGTCGGGGTGCATGCCGACATGCAATGTCTTGATGGCCTTGTACCCGGATCGTTACGTACCGAACCAGATCGAGACGGCAGCGATGGCTCCGGTTCCGGACACGGCGATTCGACTCGAGCGAACGAAGCACCGTCCGAGCTACATGCTGCTGCAGCTCTCCGACTTCTGCAGTCTCGGGTGCCCCATGTGCTGCTACGGCGCGGGAGACGATCTCAAGGCGAAGCTCGCGAAGAGCAAAGTGCTGCCGAACGAAGTCTTCGATCACCTACTGCCGGTTTGGCCAGGTATTCGAACGCTCGAGCTCCTGGGCGGAGAGCTCTTCGACTTGCCGTGGGATGGGCACCCCTTGCGTCGCCTTTTCACGGACCTGAAGAACCATGCGCATCCCAGCCTCGACGTCAAGGTCGTGACGAACGGCAAGAACCTCGACGAACGGTGGTGCCGCTTCTTGCTCGATCATGCGTTCGTGGGTTGCGTGTCGTTCTCGATCGATAGTGCACATCCCGAGATCTACCCGACGATTCGGCGGCGCGGCAACCTCGCGCGCACGCTCGAGAACCTGGAGCGACTGGCGTCCATGCGGCAGACGCACTATCGCCCCGAGATCCATGTCACTTCGTTGCTCGGCAACCACACGGCACCGACGCTCCTGCATCTTGCCGAAACCGCTCGGCGCCTCGGCGCGGATCGACTCGACATCCAACCCATGAACCCGATGGGAGATCCGCGCTTCCACTACGACAACAACATCTTTCAGCCGCGCTTCGTGCCGGAACTCGTCGCGCTCTGGAAGGACCTGACGACCCTCGACTTCCACTCGAACCGAGCCGACATCCTCGTGATGATCGAGGCCTTCGTCGGGTTCCTCGGCATGTCGGACGAGGTCGTCGCGCAGGACTCGAGCCTTCCCCAATTCGGTCAGTATCGAGGCGACCTGACACTTGGCCCCATCGCGCGCCGGAACGAAGTCGTGCAGAGCTTCGTCGCGAAGCGAACCACGCTGCGACGCGCTCGACTGCAGTTCGCCACCTACGCGCGCACGAACACCAAACCGATCGACCTCATGATCGAGACCGGCACGAGCGAGCGACTTCTTCGAGTTCGGATCGACCCACGAGAACTCGTCGACAATGCGTGGCACGACGTCGAACTGCCGAACACGAAACTCCAGCTCGGACGAGAGTACCGTGTCCGACTTGCCTCACGACGCTCGGGCGGCAACGACTGTGTCACGATGCGAGGAGCGACTTCCGAGACGACGCAAGTACGGGTCGGCCGCCGAAAACTGGCCGCCAGCATCGCCATGATGCTGTTCTGAGAGTCCGAATCGACCGTGAGGTCACGTCCGAATCGAAGACTGTCACCTCACGACGACACGAGAGATCTTGCGGTCAGCGCGTGGCCTCGCAACCATGTTCGGAATCTCCCGCATCGAATGACGCCCCATACGGATAGAGAGACGCTTCTTGTCTTCCTGCTGGTGCCGTTGTGGATCGTCCTGGGCCTTTGGATTGACGCGCGTTGGACATCTGGTCAACGCATCGTCGACGTCGTGACCTGGGTGCTCTTCGTCGGCTTCGTCGTCGTCGAACCCACGAGATCGCGATGGTCCCTCCTCGCCTGTCTCCTCTATGCCACCCTGGGGGAAGTCTTCCTCTCGCTGATCTGGGGTTTGTACGACTATCGCCTCGGCAGCCTCCCGCTGTTCGTGCCGCCGGGGCACGTGCTGCTCTTCCTACTGGGCAGAGCGACCGCACCACGACTCGCACCGACTGCAGTGGCCGTGGCTGCATCGATCGCCGCGGTAATCACCCTCGAGGCAATCGTTCGACGCGGTGATCAGTTCAGTATCCCGTTGCTCACGCTGTTCGCTCTCGCGCTGCTGTCACGTGGTCAACGCGCGTTGTTCGTCGCGATGTTCTTCTTGGCACTCGCCATGGAACTCGTCGGCACCTCGCTGGGCAACTGGGCGTGGCGAGAGACGACTCCCTGGCTGGGGCTCACGGCGACCAACCCGCCAATCGCCGTCGGTGCGTTCTACGTCGTGCTCGACAGGCTCGTCACGTGGACGATTCCCACCTCACGCGCTTCGCTCGACGACGGACGTTGAACAAGTGGGGTGTCGGCAACGCTGCCACCGCCGTCGATGGGATTCCGCCATTACCCGCACGAACGGCATGGCTATCCTCGGTCATGGCCACCTCAGGCTGGAAGCTCTCTTCGGTCCCGCCACGCACAAGGAAGCCTCATGAGCACATCGAAGGATCTCGGCGGGCGAGTCTATCGACAGGCAATTGCCGACAACCGAGTCTTGGAGGGTCTCGAGCGGTTCCCGACGTTCGACGAGCTGTCCGAAGAGTTCCCGGATGACCGCGTGCCGTACTTGGATCGACGCGACATCGACGAAGCATCCCTGACGCCCAACCAGAAGCACTGGCGCGATCAGGGTTACGTCCTCCTCGAAGGGTTCCTACCCGAGGACCTCGTCGATGCGTACCTCGACTTGCGGCAACGATGCGGTATCGGAATCGCAGGATGGGGAACTCCCGTTCCCTACCTCTACTTCCGCGAAATCCGCGACCTGACTTGCTTCGCCCCGCTCGCCGACGTGCTGCGCGAGTTGATCGGGACCGACATGGGGATGCACTTCAACATCCCGATGTTCCAAGCAACCGAGCGCTATTGGCATCAAGACGACTACCTCAACCCGGACGACACGTTGTCGTGGTACGCAGCCGTTTGGATGGCACTCGGCGATATCCATCCCGACTGCGGTCCGTACGAATACGTGCCCATGTCCCACAAGTGGCCTTGCATGCGGAGCTCGAAGGTCAAGGCATTCTTGAAACCCGAAGCACGCGACGTCTTCTCGGGCCCCGAAGGGCATTGGGCACAGCATGCGGAGGTTTTCACGAACCCGGCCTACCTCGCGAAGCTCGAGGATTCAGGTTTGGACGTGCGCCGCTTCCTGGGGAAGAAAGGCGACGTCTTGATTTGGCACGGCAAGCTGCTCCACCGAGGGTCGAATGCACGCAACCCCGAAATCCCGCGCCCGGCGCTCATCACGCACTACAGTGCGATCGACCGCCGCAAGGACCTCGGTGGCACGGTGCGCCGACACGGGCATGGCGGATACTACTGGGACTTTCCCGAACCGTCGCTCGGCGGCTTCTGGCCGGATGCCATCAACATGGACCGCCTCGTGCGCGATGCTTACGTTCTGCGGGCCGAAAACGACCGACTGAAAGCGAGCGTGGAAGCCAGTTACCGGCGGACTCTCGTGGCATTGGCCAGGAAGGGCCGGTCGTGGCTCGCGCGACACCGAAGAACCGCGCACGAGGGCGCTTCAACCGCACACGAGTGAGTCACGATGAGTCCATCAGGCTTTTCCGTACGAGGCTTGGGGCAGCGACGGACGGTCGTATCATCCCCCCATGCCCTCGGCAGTGACCTACTTCGTACCCCCGACCGACAGTCCCCTCGCACGCGACATGGCGGGCGGCCAGGGTTTCGGGGGCAGCGAGGCGATGCAACTGCCGCCCCTAGATGGCATCTGGCTCTGCACCTGCCTGCGTGAGGCCGGTCTCGACACACGCCTGGTCGATGCCTCCCACCCGGATGCTCCACCCGTGGACACCGAGGAGCTGCTCGACATCGCGATCGTCGAGGTGCAGCTCCCGTCCCTGACGGGCGACCTCGCGTTCGCCGGATCGCTTCGCGCCAGCGCGCTCTGGTTGCGATCGTCGATCGACGAAGAGGACGTGCTGCGCGACGCGCTCGAAGTGAGCGGGGCACGTGGCGTCCTCATCGGCCAAAACTACCGCGAGCTCGTCTCCGCGTTGCGCGGGGAGACAGGCAGCGGCACTGTGCGCCTCGAGAACGACGTGCTCGTACGCTGCGAAGCTCCCCCGCTCCACGACACGGATGCCCTGCCGCTTCCCGATCGCACCCTGACGGGTGACCTCGAGTATCGCTACCCGCTGCTCGACGACACGCTGCTCGACGACACGCTGCTCGACGACACGACGGGCGACGGGTCACGGCGCGAGGGTGCTGGCCGCTTCACGACGATCAAGACGTCGTGGGGTTGCCCGTTCTCTTGCGGCTACTACTGCCCCTATCCACTCGGCGAAGGGGAGCGCGGCATCTTCCGAAGCGCCGATCACGTGCTCGCGGAACTCGAGCAGATGGCGCAGCAGGGCTATCGCTCGTTCTTGACGCGTGACGCGACGTTCACGCTGTCGCCGAAGCGTATCCGCGCGATCTGCGAAGGCATGATCGAGCGCGAGCTCGACTTCACATGGTGGTGCGAGACGCGGATCGACCTCTGTGATCGCGACCTGCTCGAACTCATGCAGCGCGCTGGCCTGCGCGGGCTCAACGTCGGCATCGAGACCGGGGATCCGGACTTGATGTCGAATGCGCTCAAGACCGGCCTCGACCACGAGCGCATCGAGACCTTCGTGCGCGATGCGCGCGAGCTCGGGCTCGAGTTCCACATCCTCTGCGTGCTCGGGCTCCCGTGCGAAACGCGCGAGACGGTGCGCAAGAGCTTCCGCTTCCTTGATCGTCTCCGTCCCGAGTCGCTCAACTTCACGTTCGCGACGCCCTATCCGGGGACGAAGTACGCGCGCGATGCCGCGGAATACGGTTGGAACCTCGAGGACGACTTCGAAAAGCACGCGGCCAACCACGTCGTCGCGCGCAGCATCTTCTTGGACGAGGACGAGCTGCGCTTCGCGATGGAGCGTATCTGGCGCTTCGTCGGAGCGTATCGCACGGGTGACGAAGCGACGTGCACCGCGGTGCGTGCCGAGGTCGAAGCGTGGGCCGAAGAAGCGACGTGGCCCTGGCTCAGCGTCCTGATCCCGACGTACGACCGCGCCGACAAGCTCCGTGCATGTCTTCAGCGGCTCGGGCAACAGACACTGCCGCCGCATTGCTTCGAGGTCGTCGTCGTCGACGACGGTAGCAGCGACGACACGCAGGCCGTGCTCGCCGCGTTCGCGGCGTCGGCGCCGTTCGCGCTCCGCGCTATTCGGCAGGACAACGCGGGCCCAGCCGCCGCGCGCAATCGCGCACTGCGAGAAGCGCGTGGACCCGTCGTCCTCTACATCGGCGACGACATCCTGCTCGCGCCCGATGCGCTCCAACACCACGTCGCCTGGCACCGCGCGCACCCTGAGGAGCACATGGCCATGGTCGGCCGCGTCGACTGGGCCAAGAACGTGCGGCGCGACGACTTCGTGCGTTGGCTCGACACGACCAATCTACAGTTCGACTTCGAGCATGCGACGCACGGCGAGTCGCGCGGCTACGGCGGCTTCTACACGTCCAACCTGAGCCTCAAGCGCGCGTTCCATCGCGAGCACGGGCTCTTCGACGAGGACTTCCGACACGCGATCTGGGAGGACATCGAACTCGGCTACCGCCTCTGTGAGCAGGGTCTCGACATCGTCTACAACAGTCTCGCGCAAGCGTGGCACGACGAAGTCGTGACGATCGAACGCTTCGAGAAGCGTCAAGAACTCGTCGGCTACTACACCGAACTCGTGCTGCGGAAGAACCCCGATCTGCTCGAACGCAGCGAGAGCACGCTCGACGCAGTGCGACGCTCGCGCGATCTGTTGCGTAACGCGAACTCGGACGCGCGTGACGAACGATTCGCAGCGCGCCTCGACCTCGCGTTCGCACGCGGCCTCGAGCGCGCGATCACCGAATCCCACGCACGCGACGCGTCGTGTCCGAAGGACCTCGACGCCTGGCTTCGTGGGCTCGAGGCAGGCAACGCTCGACGCGTGCGCGAGCTCCGAGACGCGATCGACCAGTTGCGACGCGAACTCGCGAACGTCTGCGCCGAGGTCGCGCGACTCACTTCCGAACGACAGCATCTCGAGGCACAGCACGCCTGCGACACGCGATTGCTCGACGTCCAGCGACGACGCATCTCGCGCCTGCACGACTCTCTTCGCGTCCTCGAACAGCAGCGCGCCGCGCAACCGATCCTCTTCCAAGAAAGCTACGCGCGAGGTTCGTGACATGTGCGGCATCGCAGGATTCCTCGACTTGATGGGCGGACGCGAGCTCCCCCACGATCGCTTGGACGCGATGGTCGAAGCCATGTTCGCGCGCGGGCCTGACGGCAGTGGCACGTCGGTGCGTGCGGGCGCGGCGCTCGGCATGCGGCGCCTCTCGATCATCGATCTCGAAGGCGGACAGCAACCGATCGAGAACGAAGACGGCCACATCCGCGTCGTGATGAACGGCGAGCTGTACAACCACGAAGAGCTGCACCGAGAACTCGAAGCGCGCGGCCATCGCTTCGCGACGCGCTCGGACACCGAAGTGCTCGTGCACGGCTACGAAGAATGGGGCATCGACGGCCTGCTCGCGCGGCTCAACGGTATGTTCGCGTTCGCGTTGCAGGACGAGAAGCGCGAGACGGTCTACCTCGCGCGCGACCGCCTCGGTGTCAAACCGCTGCTCTATGCCGAACGCGAAGGCTGGCTGCTCTTCGGCTCGAGCCACGATGCACTGCTTGCCTCGGGGCTCGTCGACGCCGACCTCGACTTCGATGCGGTCGAGCTCTACCTGCTGTTGCAATACGTTCCCGGGACGTATTCGCCACTGCGTGGGGTACGACGCCTCGCACCGGGACACCTGCTCGAGGTCCGCGGCGGCGACGTGCTCGAGCCACGCGCTTGGTGGTCGCTTCCGACCACGTCGCTCGACGACGCATCCGAAACGACAGCGAAGAGCGACGCAGAGCTCGTACACGAAGCGCGCGAGCTCCTCGCCGACGCCGTGCGTGTGCACATGGTCAGCGACGTCGAGGTCGGGGTGTTCCTGAGTGGCGGACTGGACTCGACGCTCATCCTCGGCCTGATGCGCGAGGCAACGGACTTGCCGATCCGCGCCTATTCGATCGGCTTCGAGGACAAGCGCGTCTTCGATGAGAGCGCGCACGCGCGCGCGGCGGCCGAGCGATTCGGAGCGACGTTCGTGCCGGCGCTCTTCACCGCGAGCGAAGTGCTCGCGCAGATCGACGCGCTGACCGGCGTGCTCGACGAGCCGATCGGCGACGCAGCTTGTCTCCCGACGCTGCTCCTCAGTCAGCTCGCGCGGCGCGACCTCAAGGTCGTGTTGTCGGGTGAAGGCGCGGACGAACTCTTCGCTGGTTACGGCTACTACCAAGACCTGCCGCCGAAGGACACGACCTTCGCGAACAACTTCGATCCCGGCGAGGAGCCCGGTTTCTTTGCACGGACGTTCCAGGGCGCGAAGCGCGGCCAGATCACGGTGCGAGGCAACTTCTACGGCAAGTCGAGCATCAGCGGTTTCCCGTACGCGATGAGCCCCGGCTACATCGAGCGTCTCTTCCTCCGCGACACGCGCCGCGACGTCGATGCGCGCACGCGCATCGAGACTCTCGAGGCTGCCTGGCAGGGCTCGAGCCGCAACCCGCTCCAACGCGCGCTGCGCGTCGACGCGAGTGGCTGGCTGCCCGACGACCTCCTGATGAAGGTCGACCGCACGACGATGGCACACAGCCTCGAAGCGCGTGTCCCCTTCCTCGACTGGCGCGTCGCCGAGTTCGCATTCCGGCTGCCAGCGCGACTCAAGCTCGATGGCACGACGGGCAAGGCGATCCTGCGTCGCGCGTTCGCAGACCTTCTCGGCGAACGCTTCGAGAAGCGCGAAAAACACGGCTTCAACCTCCCGATGCACGAATGGATGCGTAACGAATTGCGCGAACGCGTGCGTTCTCGACTTCTCGACGCGAGCGCGGACTTCCTCGATCCTCGAGCCGTCGAAGCGCTGCTCGACGCGCACCAGACCGGTCGCGCTTCGGTCGAACGCTCGCTCTGGTCGCTCTTCGTGCTCGTCTCCTGGCACGAACGTGCACGGAGCAAGGTCCGCGACGCGCGCATGGTCGGAGGCGCCGCATGAGCGAAGCGCTGCGTCGCCTGCGCCGACACGCACGCGGCGCGACCAACGTGTCTGCCGAGTTGACCGCATCGGCGTGGCTTTCGACGAAGACGTGGCTCGGCGAACGCCTCGGCGCCGAACATGCGCCGGAAGAGCTGCCGACGGTGTGGTTCTTGACCGAAGGCGACCCCGTCAAGGACTGGTCACCGGCGGCGCGGTATCGCGCGTTTCAGTACGTGCCGCTGCTCGAAGAATTGGGCTTCCCCTGCAAAGTCTTGCCCGCCAGGCCGGGAAAGTATTGGTCGGTGGGCCCCGGGTTCGGGCGTTTCTCGAGGCGCTTTCCACGACTTGCGGGTGCGTGGGCGCGCTTCCAGTACCGAAGGCAGCGGCACAATCGCCGGCGCGATTTCGCAAGGACGCGAGGAAAAGGCGTCGTCTTCCTGCAGCGCGACTTGCTCGCACTGAGTCACGACCGGACCGAGCTCGAACTGCCGCTCTTCAATCGTCGCATCATCTTCGACTTCGACGATGCGATCTACCGCAGCCCGTCGTGGTGCAACGCACCGGGGCAGGACGCGATCGACCGCGAGCTGCGCGAGAAGATCGAGAAGGTCTGTGCGCTGAGTTCGGCCGTGATCGTCGCCAACTCGCATCTCGCGGAGTTCGTGCGGCCACACAACGCCAACGTGCACGTGATTCCGACGACACTCGATACGGAGCACTTCGTGCCCGCGTCGCAACGCACCGCGAATCCACGACCGGTCATCGGCTGGGCCGGGACGTCCGGCAACCTGCACTACCTGCGCAAGATCGGGCCCGCACTCCGTCGACTCGCAGAACGCCGTGACTTCGTGCTGCGCGTCATCTGCAACCCCGTCGCGATGAGCGAGCTTCCCGATCTGCCGGAAGGATTCGTCGAGTTCGTGCCATGGAACGCCACCGATGAAGTCGCGCGCATCCAGGGCTTCGACATTGGCATCATGCCGCTCGACGACGACGAGTGGACGCGCGGCAAGGCTGGCTTCAAGCTCATCCAATACATGGCGTGTGGCGTGCCGATCGTCTGGTCCCCCACCGGCGCGAACCCCGAAGTTGCAGGCGATGATGGTCACTGCGGCTTTGCTGCGGCAGGTGAAGACGGTTGGCTACACGCGCTCGATCGATTGCTCGCGGATGAAGACCTGCGCGCACGCTGCGGCGCGGCGGGGCGCGAGCGCGCCGTGCGGCGCTTCGATCGTCGCGCCCAGGTGGACCGCATCGCCGAGCTTCTCGTCGAGGTACATCGCCGTGGATGAAGCGTCATCGAAACGCGATGGCCAATCGAACGCGACATCGCGCGCGGAGTCCACAACGGCTCTGCGCCCATGCATGATCGTGCCCGACTTCGATCGGACGGGCGGTTACGAGCGGCAAGCGTTCTTTCTCGCGCGCGCGCACGTGCGGCGCGGGATCCCGGCGATGCTCGTCACCAACAATCCATGGCACAACCCGCCGCGCGAAGTGCGCGACGGAGTGACGATCCACAGGCTCGACCCGACGCCGCGTCATCGCAGCAACTGGGTCGGCCTGTATCGGAGCTTCTTGCGATTCTTGTCCTCTCATCGAAGGGACTTCGATGTGCTGCATGCGCATGCGTTCACGTTCTTGTCGGCGTCGTGCGTGCCGATCGCGCGCATCCTGAAGAAGCCGATTCTCGTCAAGGTCGCGACCGAGCAGGACATTCGGGAGTTTCGCACGCGCAAGGAGTTCTCGTTCCGCGTCTTTCGTCCGATGTTGTGGCGCGCCGATCGGTTCTTGAGCTTGAGTCGGGCGATCCGCGACGAGTTCGTGAGCTGTGGCGTCGACGAGAAGCGCATCGCCCTCGTGCCCAACGGCGTCGATAGCGACCATTTTGTGCCTGCGACCAGTCGAGAGAGACTCGAGGCCAAGACGACGCTCGGGTTGCCTCGAGACGCGATCACGTTCTTGTTCACCGGTCGGTTGGTGCAGCGCAAGGGTGTCGACGTGCTGCTCGAAGCGCTCCCTTCGCTCGCGAGTCCCGACGTACACGTCGTCGTGCTCGGTGATGGCGACGAACGTCCGGCGCTCGAAGCGCAGGCGCGCACACTAGGCGTTTCGGAGCGCGTGACGTTCGTCGGCGAGGACCCCGAGGTCCGGCCATGGCTGCGAGCTTGCGACGCGTTCGTCTTCCCGTCACGACTCGAAGGCCTGCCCAATGCGTTGCTCGAAGCGATGAGTGCGGGCTTGCCCGTGATCACGACCAAGATTGGCGGCTGTATCGACGTGTGCGAGGACGGCAGCGGACTCCTGGTGCCGCCGGACGATGTCGCGGAACTCGCGGCTGCGATGCATCGCTTCGCGACGTGTCCCGAAACACGCCGCACGTATGCCGCAGCAGCGCGGCGTCGCATCGAGACGACGTTCTCGTTCGATCGCATCGTCGGGCGTTTGCAAGACGTCTATCGCGCGGCCCTCGACGAGCGGGGTTCGATCCCCGAGAGTGCTTCGATGCACGTGCGTCCGATGTCGTCACCGCGGCACTCCTCTGCGGACACGGCCGCCGCGAAGAGCAGGAGTCCTCTTTGAGGTCGGTCGCGCAGGCTTCATGATGCGCGCATGCCCGACGCGCCGCGTTGCCCGATCTGCGACTCTCACGACTTGCGCACCGAACCGCCGTTCGCTTCGTGTCTCGCGTGCGAGTGCGTGCAGCAGTCGTGGCCGTTCGATGCGCGGCGCCGTGACATCCTGTCCCGTCAAGCCATCGCTGCGCCGAATTCCGAGAGGATCGAGAGCGCACGTCGAATCGTCGACATGCTCCAGAGCCACGTCCATGGGCGGCGAATCTACGAAGTAGGGTTTGGCGACGGAGCCGTCCTTTCCGCAGCAGCGTTGAAGAGCTGGCAAGTCGCCGGAATCGAACTCGCGCAGGCGAGCCTCGCCTGTGTCCCCGACCTCGCGGCGACCGTCGAGATCGGCGACTTCCTCAGCCGTGACCACGAGCATGGCGACGATGCGGGCTCGTACGATGTCGTGCTCTTCTCCTACAGCCTCGAACAGATGGACGACGCGAACGCCGCGATGGAGGGCGCGGCCGAGCTTCTCTCCCATGGTGGGATCGTCTACGTCGAACTCGTACCCCTGAGCGACCTCAACGGTCGCGGCCCCGAACGAGCGCGCAACGAGCTGCCTCAGCGCGTGCTCTTCCCGGAAGCGGAGCACGTCCGCGAGCTGCTATGGAGGCACGGCCTCACGATCGAGGATGAAACCACGGGTGTTGGATGGCGGTGGATCGCGAGGTCCCGCTGAGCCTTGCCACGCACGAGACTGCGGACGCAGGCACACGTCAGGACTCGGAGAACCTCGTGTCCCCCGTCCGAGGTTCGTCAGACGAGCCGCTGGCCCCCTGACGCGCAACCGTTACTGTGCCCCGTCTCGTCTCCCGGACAACCCGTGTCGGCGGTCGACCGTTTGGTCGGATACGCACCGGCACTCGTGGGCGTTACGCACTATCCTCATCCCGCCTGTTATCGAGGAATCCGTCATGCGAATCGTGTTCGGTCTGTGCTTCTGGGTTTTCGTCAGTGCAATGGCATTCCCACGCCCTTGCGCTGGCCAGCGACTCGTCGTCTACGTGCTTGCGGGTCAGTCCAACATGGAAGGGCACGCGAAGGTCACGACGTTCGACTATCTCGCCGACGACCCCGGCACCGTTCCCTTGCTCGAGCGCATGCGAACCAAGGATGGCGCTCCGGTCGTGCGTGACGATGTGTTCATCGCGTATCGAACGGGCGCGGACGGCGCGGAGGTCATGGGACGCCTCACGACGGGCTTCGGTGCACGTCGCGATCCAGCCAAGTCGGACGACAAGATCGGACCCGAGTTCACCTTCGGCATCGAGATGGGCGACGCTCATGAGGCACCCGTCTTGATCATCAAGACCGCTTGGGGTGGGAAGTCCCTCCATACCGACTTCCGGCCGCCCTCCGCTGGGGCGTACGAGTTCTCGAAGGAACAACTCGCGCGCTTGGAAAAGCAAGCCAAGAACCAGAACAAGGACATCGAGGAGTTGCGTCGCGCGAAGGAAGAGGCCACGGGTCGCTACTACCGCGACATGGTCGCCTACGTTCGCAAGGTCCTCGCCGACCTGCCGCGCTACTGTCCCGATCACGACCCGGCGGATGGTTACGAGCTGCGTGGCTTCGTGTGGTTCCAAGGCTGGAACGACATGGTCGATCGCGACACGTACCCGCTGCGGGACCAGCCTGGCGGGTACGCGGAATACACGAAGTGCCTGGCGCATTTCATCCGCGACGTTCGCCGTGATTTCGAGACGCCCGATCTTCCGTTCGTGATCGGAGTCATGGGTGTCGGCGGTGAGATCACGGACCCGAAGCGCGAAGCCGTGCAGCTCAATTTTCGCAAAGCGATGGCTCAAGCCGCAGCGCTCTCCTCATTGCGCAACGTGATCGCGGTCGAGACCGCGCCCTTCTGGGAAGAGCCGCTCGAAGCCATCAGCGAAAAACTCGATCGAGTCCGGCAGTTCGAACGCATGTTGCGGACGAAGAATCCTGGCTTCCCCAACGCGGACGGCAGCATGGATGCCAAGGCGCAGCAAGCAGCCGTCGCGAAGTTCCGCTCGGACCTCCTTTCCGATGAAGAAGAGCGAACGTGGCTCCGCGGCGCCTCGAACGGCGGCTACCACTACCTAGGCTGCGCCAAGACCATGGCCCGCATCGGCCTGGCCTTCGCCAAAGCGCTAGAGCTAGAAAGCCGCTGACGCGCATGAAAGGTGCCGGGGACAAAGCGCGCTACATTCGCGCGTGTTTTTACCCTGGCACCTTTGGTGCGGGTTAGCGGATTGCGGTGATCGGGTGGTCTGTCGCCAGGCCGCGGAAGCGCAGGGCGCCGTCGAACAGGAACGCGTATGTGGCGACGTCGAACTGGAAGCCCTGGACTGGCGGGAGCCGGAACGCAGCGCGAGCGCGACCGTTGGCGTCGAGGAAGCCGACCCAGTTGGGGAACATCGGCCCGCCGAGCAGGCTCAGCGACAGGTCGGACAACAGGTCGTAGACGAAGAACTGCGCGTTGCCGCTCCACGTGAGGATATAGATGCTGCCGCCGTCGGCGGGCATCGTGAGGTCGAGGTCTGCACCGGGAATCGTCGCGCGATCCTTCAGGCGGAGCGTCGCGACTGCGGTCGTTGCGAACGGGTAGATCGGTTCCCACTCGAGGCTGCGCCGCGCGTTCGTGGCTTCGACGACCGAGAGTTGGATCGAACGCGTGTTGTCGTTCTCGTTGCCTTCGGACACGACGTTTGGGGCGTCGACGAAAGCCATGACGAAGCGCGTAGGTCCGCTCGTTGCATGCGGAACCCCATGGCGCGTCGTCATGTCGAAGCTGCCCGAAGCAGGAAGTGACGGCAGCGAGACGACACCGAGCATCGGTTCGTTCAATGTTCCCGAAGCCGAACTCGCGAGCACGAATACGACATCCGTCGGAGGAGATGCAGCGCCACCACGATTCTCGACGACGACGCGGACCGACGTCGATGAGCCAGCAGTCAGCTTCGTGTCGAGGACTTCGAGATTCTGACAGACGAGATCGGGAAGCGCCGTGCACGTCCCGCGAACGGCCGCCGTGTTGTTGTTCTCGTCGATCTCGACCATCGCATCGAAACGATCGAGCACGACTCCGCAATAGCACGTGCCGGAAGCCACGGACGTCGGAATCGTGACCGAGTCCTTGAGCGTTCGCACACCGGTGGCCGCCAGCGGCGCAAACGTCGTCGTATAGAGCAACGTGTCGCGACCATCGATGATCGAGTCGTCCGACAGATAGTAGGCGACACTCACCTCGATCGACTGTGCACCCCCGCGATTGGCGGTCGACGTCGTGAGCGTGACTCGGTCATTCGCATTCCACGCCGTGACCGAAGCCTGCATGTTCGAGGCCACGAGATCGGGCAATGCCGTGCACGTTGCTGCGCGAGCATCCGTGTTGTCGCTCTCGCTCGTCTCCGGCACGAGGTTCTGATCATCGACGAAGACCCCGATCCAACAAGCGCCGGACTTGAGCGTCGGCGGCATCGAAGGAGTGCGAGTCACGCGGAGTTCGGCCGTCGGCATCAGACTGGCGAGGTCCCCGATCGCGAGCAGCGTGTCGGTGGACGAGATCGTCGCATCGTCCGACAGATAGAACCCAACGCGCGTCGGCAGCGACGCAACGAATCCATCGTTCCGCACGACCACGTCGAACTGCACGGACCTGCCCGCGACGAGATTCGTGGTTCCGACGGTGAACAGCACCGGAACGAGATTCGGCAACGGAGCCTGATTCGAGCACCGGACACTGCGCACCGCAGTGTTGTTCGCCCGCGTTTGCTCCTTCACGAGCTTGCCAGGGTCGACCTCGAACCCGACATAGCACGTCCCGGCCGGAAGCGACGAAGGCGCAGTCGCGTCGATCTTGACGGTCGTCATGGCTTTTGCCGCGAGGGCTGCCAATTGTCCGGTCCCGAGCAACGTGTCGTTCGACGAAACCGTGTCATCGTCCGAAAGCACGAACTGCACCGTCGTGGCCACCGACGTGACTTCACCCGCATTGTCGATATGCGCCGTCAACGAGAACGGCAGTGTCGGCCGCAACTCGGGCGCACTGCAGTCGATGCTCGCCGCCTGCAACTCGGCCAGCCCGCTACAACGCACCTGCGCTCCGAGCGCATTGTCCGTCTCGATACTCTCGACGATCTGATTGTTCCGATCCGCGATCAACCCAACCCAGTAGTCCGCACTCTTGACGTCGAGCGGAACCGTGACCGTCTCGCGAAACGGATGTTTCTCGGCCGCCGCCAACGACGGCGTCCCGATCGTCGCGAGCAGCCGATCGGCAGTCGAAATCGTCGCATCCTCGCTCAACACGAGTGCCGACACCGACGGAGGCGCGGCATCACCACCGTGGTTTTCGACGACGGTATCGATCGCGACGCTCCCACCAGCGCTCCACTGCGTCTGTGTCGGCATTACTGACGTCGCGACGAGATTCGGATAACCGACACATGTAACGTTCAAAACCGCGACGTTGTTCGTCTCGTTCCATTCGGTCACGCGATCTTGGTCGTCGACGATCACACCTGCGTAACTCGCACCGCTCGCCAGATCGAGCGGCAAGGGCACGTCGAGTCGATGTCCGACCGAACCGCGAGCCGTGATCGATGGCAGCGTGAACGCGGCGAGGAGTCGATCGCTCGTCGTCAGCGTGGACTGCTTGCCGAGATAGTAGCCGCACGATGCCGCCGGCGTTGCGAGTGAGCCTTCGTTCGCGACCTGGCAACGAAACTCGACGGTTCGCCCAGCTTCGAGTGTCGTACTCGAGAGCGTCGCGCTCGTCGCGACGAAGTCCGCGCGTTCTTCGCAGAATGCCTTTCTCGCAGCCACGAATGCCCCAACCGTCGCCAGTGTTCCCCGATTGGCACTCGAAGGCTGTGCGTCGCATCCGCCATCGATTTGAATTCCGATGACGTCACCCGCCGCGTCGACGAGAGGTGCGCCCGAACACCCACCACTCGTGTCCGCTCGATGAGCGAGCACGTTTCCGGTGGCAGAGACGACGCTTCCACCACCTTTCTGTTGCGTGCCACTGAGTCGCGGATCGAGCTGACTGGACCCGAACCCGAACAGCGTCACGGGGTTGAGCGTCACGTTGGTCGTGAAGCGAAGGCCGCCCCCCTGGACGACGCCCGCGTGCATTCCCGTCGTCGCATTGGGCAACGTGCTGAAGAGTCCCCAATCCTGTCCAGCCGGACCTGTCGCGAAAGCGCTCTGGCCGGATGCCAGATACTGCGCACTCGGCGGAGGGTGCTGAATCGTACCGTCGCCGAGCGATGCCGGAACACCGAACTGCGCGACCACCGCGTCGAGTCCCGGCAGTGCGAGACATGTTCCCGATGTCGCGAAGCAATTCCACGCACGACCGTCGGTCGTCGGACTGACGAGAAACGCGGTGCAGTAGCTGTATCCGTTCTTGAACTTCAGCAGCAATCGCGCGACTCGCTTGTCCGATGACGGCAATCGATCATCCGATCCACACAAGCTCGCGGGCTCGACGCTGCGCAGATCGCGGCCCGCGCCCACACTCACGATGCGATACCGCGTGAGCCCGTCCATTGCGGTCGAAAAGATCCGGAGCCGCACGGCGTCGCCATTGAAGAACGGAGAAAAACGCCGTCCGCGATCGCGCCCGGTCCAGCAAGCCTTGGCGCCGTCGAGTAGTGACTCGAACTCGAGGACGGCATCGGGACCGAACACCAACTCGCCAAACTCGAGCTGCAGCCAACTCCGTCCCACGACGCGCACGACATGCTCGTCGAGCAGCATCGCTGCCGCGTTCTTCGATGCGCCGCGTGAGGGCGAAACCCTCAACTCGTAGGGCACGACGTCGCCGCAAGGCACCGGATCTTGCGCGACCAGCGTCGTCGTCATCCATGATGTAACGGCTGCACACGCGAGAAACGCCCGTCGTGAGATCGCGCTCATCGTCGGCCTTCAGCGCAGCAAGGTTGCAGCCGCACGTGTCAAGTAAGCTGGAGCCGGACCATTCGGCACGACGAAGCCTTGCCACGCGAGGTCGAGACCTCGGAGCGACGGTACGTTCGGAGTCGCGAGTTCGACCGAAGCGGTCCCGGCCGTGCTGACCGAGAGCACCGGTCCGACGACTAGCGACGCGAGATCGACGTGCAGATCACCGAACGGCGTCGACAGCGGACTCGCAGCACGTGCACCGACGAGCGACACGACTGCCGAAGACGCCGGAGCCGACACGTAGAGCGGCAACGGATTTCCAGTGACGAAGATACGTCGGAACTCGGGGTACTGAGCACCGGTCAACACGTCGGGCAGCGAGCTGTACCCCCAGAGGCCCTTCGCGTGCTGCGCGGTCGCGACTTCCGAACTCGCCCGCAACGCGATCGGCAGTGTCGAAGCGGGAATGACCTGCTGCTCCAAGATGCCGTTCTGCGCGCCGAAGCCGTCGAGCTTGTTACCGTCCGCATTGATGAGCACCATGCGCCACGTCGCCGGGACCGGCGCATTCTGCACGGTTCGGCTGTGCCAACGCGGCCCTCGCTCTTCGAAGACCGACAGACGATTCGGCTCGATGATTCCGACGATCGCTGTCGAAGGATCGCTGATTGGGACTCCGTTCGAAGTCGCGAACGGCGTGAACGTTCCCGTCCGACTCGCGAATGCGGCGAAGCCCGTCGAGGTCCGCACGAGTCCACCGTGCACCGACAGCAATGCCGGCTGCGAAAGGGTGCCAGTAGGCACGGCGTGCCACTGCCCGGTGATCGCGGAGTAGATCAACGGCATCCCACTGGACGATACGGCTGCGGCAACGGCACGAGTGACCTGCGGCTGCGTCACCGTCTGCGCCAGCGACGCGACGGTTCCCGTCCAAGCAGAGTAGGCATGCACGTTCGAGGCGTCGACGACGAGTGCGGTCGTCGAGTCCAGAATACGCGTTGCGGACACGGGAACCGACACGGACGTCCAAGTGCCGAGCGCTGCGGAGTAGAAATGCGTCGTCGCCGCGAGTGCGATGAGTCCGACCTGTCGCGACGACTCGACGATCGCCGCGCCGGTCCCGACCGTCAGAGTCGCGAAGCTGCCGCGCAGCGCGCTCCAAGCGAGCGCTTGCGGAGCCGCATGCCAAATGGCGACGTCTCCGGATTCGCTGACGGAAACCGCGCCGGGGGGAAGCGATGCGGACGCGAACGTCCGGGTCTGCGCCGAGTATCCGTAGACCGTCCCGCCTGCTTCTGCGTAGCCTCCGAACGAGTCCGCGACCACGCGTGTGGCCGTCGTCGTCATGGCTTGGCTACGCCAAATCATGTCGAAGGCCCCGATCCCCCAAAGCGTCGTTCCGTCGGCAGCCATTGCCGCGTGGCGCTGGACGGCAAACGCCGTCGTCGCGCCGAATGAACGCGACACCCACTGCCCCGTGAAGCCCGAGTAGGCGTGGATCGTCGTCCCGTCTTGGACGAGCACGATCGAATCGTTGCGTTGCGAAGCGGGGTTGAGGACGACCGCCGAAGGCGAGACCGTAACGCTGCGCCACGTGCCGTGGATCGCGGAGAACGCTGAGTACCGCGTGCCGTCCACCAGCAAGAACCAGTCGTTCGCCTGTCGCAGCGTTGCTGCCGCCGACTTGGCGATCCCGCTCCATTTCCGGGTGTGCGCCGAGAACGAATAGAGCGTGGCGCCATCGTCGTAGGCTGCGATCTTGCCGAGCTGCGTGACCGATGCGGCAAGTGCGCCGCCCGGGAGTTGGAGCTCTGCGAATGCCGGCACGCCCTGACCATGAGCGGTGATCGTCGCAGCGAGCGAAGTCCCGATCAGAAGGCACGCACGCAGACAGAACGACGTGGAGGTTGCAGAGGCATCGAGGCTCATGGAGCGAATCCGCGCGCGAACGCACGGTAAACGGGAAGAGGGAACGAACGAGACTGCAGCAGTGTAGCAGCGCATCAACGTCGTCGGGGATCCTACGGCCGATCGTGATCGAGCGCTCGCACGGCATCACGACCGCACCCGACGGGACCGAACGGCCACGCGAGTACGCGTCAGGCGAATGCAGCAGGACACGCATACCACCGAGACCTCGGTATCGCCCCCGGCCCCGCCGGACATTCGCCTCAGTCGGAACCGACCTGCAGTCGATGCTCCAGGATCGAACTGTGGCGCACCGCCACGCCGCCCCGGGGTGCTTCTCCGGGCGTGAAGAAACGAGGGGGAGTAAGGACGGATGACGACGACGAAGATCCAAGACCTCTTGCACCGCATGGTCGACTGCGGCGCGTCGGATCTGCATCTCAAGGCTGGCAATCGGGCAGGCTTCCGCATCGACGGCGAGATCTGTCCCCAAGAGGACACCGGCCCCTTCGAGGCTTCGAACATCCTCGGTTTCGCCAAGGACATGATGACCCGCGATCAGCTCGAGCGATTCGAGAACGAGCTGGATCTCGACTTCTCGTACGAAGTCGAAGGGCTGGCACGCTTCCGCGTCAACGTACTCACGCAGCGCGGTTCGCCGGGGCTCGTCATTCGGCAGATTCCGACGAAGATCCCGACTGCCGAGCAACTCTGCCTTCCCGAGGTCTGCATCGAACTCGCCGGGAAACCGCGTGGGCTCGTCCTCGTGACCGGCCCCACCGGCAGCGGCAAGTCGACGACGCTCGCGGCGATGATCGACTGGATCAATCGCAACCGTCACGGTCACATCCTCACGATGGAAGACCCGATCGAGTTCGTGCACGAGGACAAGGGCTGTTTCGTGACGCAACGACAGATCGGGCAGGACACGAAGGGCTTCAACGAGGCACTTCGCCGTGCGCTGCGACAAGACCCCGACGTCATCCTCATCGGGGAAATGCGCGACCTCGAGACGATCGCACTCGCGATCAGCGCGGCAGAAACCGGACACCTCGTGTTCGGAACGTTGCACACGACCGGCGCGATCTCGACCGTCGACCGCATTCTCGACGTGTTCCCGCCCGACCAACAACAGCAGGTGCGCGTCCAGCTCTCGAGTTCGTTGCAGGGTGTGATCTCGCAGTGTCTGCTGCCGCGAATGGGCGGCGGACGTGTCGCGGCACACGAGATCCTCGTCGCGACGAGCGCCGTGCGCTCGCTGATCCGCGAGGGCAAGACTCCGCAAATCCTCAACGTGCTGCAGACCGGCAGCAAGTCGGGCATGGCGAGCCTCGAGAACGTGCTCGCGCGCTACGTGCGCGAACGCATCGTCGAACTCGATCACGCGATCGAGAAAGCGAACCGCCCGGACGAAGTCGTCAAGCTCGCGGGCGAAGCCGCAATGGGATCCGCGTCGTCGGGAACGCAATCCGCAACGGACTCGCGCTCACAACTCGGCGCCTTGCCCCAGGACCGCGATGCGAGCCGCCCCGGTGAGAACCAGGGTCGGCGCCGCACCGACATCGCGTCCAACGAGGACCCGGCGCTTCGAGCGTTCCGTCCGCGGCGCGCCTGAGTCGCCGCGCCGTCGCTTCAGGATTGCGCCTTGCGCTTGGCCTCGCGCCGACGGACTTCTGTGAAGACCTTGCCACGGTCGTGCCCACGATTGAGATCGTAGTAGCGACGGCCGTAGTCGACGAAGTTCTCGATATCGAAGCGCGCGTAAGGCACGAACGGACGGTGCACCATGCGTTGGTGGACGAGTTCGTCGATCGCGAGCAGACGTGTCTCTCCGTTGTCGCCCTCGGTGATCGAGTCCCGGTACGAAGTCCGGGCCTTCGCGAGTTCGGTGGATCGATCGAAGCTCTGCCAATCCGACCGCGCGCGCATCGCGACGGAGTGCGTCATGGGCTCACGTGCGTGCAACCGGCGCCACAAGCGCACCTTCTCGGCGAGCGGTTTGGTGTCGTCGGCCCACAAGCGATGCAACACCTTGGCGAACGACAATTCGTGCAAGAGGTCGTCCGGATGCCAGAACCCCGGTAGCAGGAGCAAGACGCGTTCGTCCGGACTCAGAACGAAGATCTGGACGTTGCGTCCGCCTGCTCCGTTCGTCGTCCCGACCGCGGTCTGACGCTTGTTGTATCCACTGCTGACGCCGCAGAAATCCTCGTCACGAATGTCCTCCCATCCGACGACGAAGTCGTCGGCCAGGACATCGAGAACGGCCGATTCGGGAAGGGTCACGCCCCTCAAGCTTTGGCCAGCGCTTCACAAGTAGCCATCGAGCGAACCGAGCGTCTGGATCCAAACGATCGGCTTCTTCTCCGCGCGCGCGATCTTCGCCGCGGCCTTCAGGCTCTTGTGCCAATCGAGGGTCTTGCGCACGCGGTCGACGTTCTTCGCGAGCTCCCGTCCCTCGATACTCGTCGCTCGAAACGCGCGCGCCGCCTTCATCGCCCGTTGCTCGGGCGTCTCCTCGCCTGGCTCCGTCCACGGAGACTCGGGCCCTTTCGGGCGCTTCGACGTGCCGGGAACGCGTCGCGCGTCCGTCGACTCGCAGTTCTCCTCGAGCATCCGCTGGAGGGTCTCGCGATTCTTCGCTCCGGGGTTGCGCCACGGGTTCTGCGGCGTCGAGCGTGCGGGTGCCGATCGCACCGGGGTAGAACGTACGGGCGCAGCACGTGCGGGTTGCGGCACCGGGCGCATCTGAGCCGTGGCATCCAGCACCACGAGGCTCGACATCAGGGCCGTGGCGAGCACCAGGCGCGGCGCAGCCCGATGAAGGCTCCACGAGTTGTCCATATTCTCCTCCTGTCCGTAACGACAGCCAGGTTCGTGCCGGCTGCCGGTTCCTGTCCTTGCGGGCTGTCCGCGCCTGCAGCAATGCCGAAAGCGAGCGCGGACTGGAAGGGGGGCGGCGGGGCGACCGTCACGATACGGCATCCCACGCGGTCTGGACACCGGGGGAGCACGGCGTGTTACCCGCGAACTCCACAATCATCGCTTCGCGCACGCGGCGAGCACGGCTTGCGCAATGCGCTGACTGGCTTTGCCGTCGCCGAACAACTCACGCCGTGCACGTCCGTTCGGCTCGATCGTGTCCAACATGCGTTCGGTAGCGGCGACGATCGTTCCTCGCCGAACTCCGCCGAGGGAGGCGAAACCGGCATCGATCGCTTCGGCACGCTCGGTCGTCTCGCGCAACACGACGACGGATTTGCCGAAGGCCGGCGCCTCCTCTTGGATCCCACCCGAGTCGGTCATCACCAGCTCACAATTGCCGAGCAACGCGAGAAAACGTGCGTACGGCTGAGGCGGAAGGAGATGCACGCGCAACTCACCCGCGAGAACCTCGTGCACCACGTGTCGCGCGGCTGGATTGAGATGGAGGCAGAAGACGACCTCGAGGTCCGCATGATTCGCGAGTAGGTCGAGGAGGGCCCACGCGATCTCGCGCAAACCGTGCGCGAGGTTCTCCCGCCGATGCGCCGTGACGAGGACGTAACGCCCACCTCGGCTCTCGATCGCCCGAATGACGCCCGGCAGCTCCCCGGACGATCGCGCTCGGATCCAGTGCAGCGCATCGATCACGGTATTACCGGTGACCAGGATGTCGTCACTCGGCACGCCTTCACGGAGCAGGTTCGCTGCGGCGCTCTCCGTTGGCGCGAAGTGCAACGTTGCGAGGCGAGCGATGAGCCGCCGATTGGCCTCCTCGGGATGGGGTCTCCAAAGGTCACCGGTACGCAGGCCCGCCTCGACATGCCCGATCGGGATGCGCAGTTGATGGGCCGCGAGGGCACCCGCGAACGCGGAGGTCGTATCGCCTTGGACCACGACGAAATCGGGGGCGACACGAGCGAACGTGTCCCCGATCCGCTGGAGCGTGCGTGCGGTCGAATCCCAGAGGCTCTGCTCCGGAGCCATGACGTCGAGATCGATATCCGGTCGAAGCGCGAAGGCCTCGAGCGCTTGATCGAGGATCTCACGATGCTGCGCCGTCGCGACGAGCAGCACGCGTACGTCACGTTCTTCGCGGAGCGTGTGCACCAGTGGCGCGAGCTTGATCGCCTCGGGACGTGTCCCGACCGTGATCGCAATCGTCTTCATCCGAGCGCTGTGATCGTGCAGGGATCAAACATCGAGGTTCCAGAACTTGTACGGACTCGCGAACACCGGAAGCATCAGCACGATCTCCGACCATACCAGCGCGATCAAGAGCGCGACGAGCACCCCTGCGGGAACCAAGCGACCGAGGCGATGCGTGCAGCGCGTGAGGCCATCGACGAACAGGACGGCGAACGGCATCATCTCGCACGAGATCAAACGCCCGCTGATCATGTAGGGACAATCGCGGGAAGGGTTCACGGACACCGAATAATCTGCCGCACCGACAGCGAGCCCGATCCACATGGTCGACGAGTCTCGCCTGTCCAAGCGACGCCACTCGGAACTCTTCTAGATGGCTTGCACGAACCTCGGACGGCCAAATGACGCGCCGGATCGATCGATTCCGACCGAACGATGCTCGACACGCTCCGGAGCCTCTGAGGCGGACGGTCGCAGGTAGAGCCGGAGTCGCGCTCGTGACACTGGACGCAGCGGCGTGAGGAAGCAGGATTGTCCCGCGCCAGGTGCGCGCTACCCTCGTTTCCGAGCCGTCGACGCGCCCGTCGCGCCCAGATGCGGTTCGTTCGATTTCCCCGAGTCCCTTTCGCCGCGCCGCGAAGCGCTGCAACCAGTCCTGATCATGACGCTCCGCCAAGACCTCGAGAGCCTTCTCGGCCTCAACTCCGTCGACTACCGCCACGGCCTGAGCAAGGACGAACTTTTCGACGCCGCGATCGCGAACGACCGCGGCCGTATCACGAAGGACGGGCCCGACGATGCCCAGAAGGCTTGGCCGACCAAGCTCGGCAAGGATGGCCCGCTCGTCTTCTACACCGATCCATCGTGCACGGGGCGGCCCGTGCAGGACACGTTCGCCGTCGCGTGGCCGGAGGTCGAGGACGAGATCTGGTGGAAGAACGACCTCCAGAAGTACGACCCCGACGCCTACCTCGGATTGCGGAAGCGCGTTGCCGAGCACCTCAACGCGAAGCACGCGACGCTCTACGTGCAGGACGTCTACTGCGGAGTTGATCCCGAATACGCGATCCCTTACCGCTTCGTCGGCGAGTACGCGACCCACGCGATGTTCGTGAACAACATGTTCCCGAAGCACGTCGAGGGGATCACGAATCCGGACGACAAGCGTTGGACGATGATCAATGTCCCATCGTTCCGCTGTGATCCGGAGCGCGACGGAAGCAAATCGCAGCGCGCGGTCATCCTCGACTTCAAGAATCGCATGTGCCTCGTCGTCGGTCGCTCCGACTACTGCGGCGTCAACAAGAAGTCGATGTTCACGATCATGAACTACATGCTGCCGAAGATGGGGCATCTCTCGATGCACTGCTCGGCGAACGTCGGCGAGGACGGCGACTGTGCGATCCTCTTCGGGCTGTCGGGCACCGGCAAGACGACGCTGTCCGCCGATCCGCATCGCCGCTTGATCGGCGACGACGAGCACGCTTGGACCGGCAACGGCGTGAGCAATCTCGAGGACGGCTGCTACGCGAAACTCATCGATCTCGACAAGGACGCAGAACCGATCATCGCCAAAGCGCTGTCGATGAAGGGCACCCTGATCGAAAACGTTCCCCCACTCGGCGGCAAGCCGATCACCGAGACGGATCCACAAGAGTTGGACTTGTCCGACGCCTCGATCACCGAGAACACGCGCTTCTCGTATCCGCTCGACTGCAATCCCAACGTCATGCCGGGCGCCAAGGGCCCGCATCCGCAGACGATCGTGCTGTTGACCGCCGATGCGTTCGGCGTGCTGCCGCCGGTTTCCGTACTGACGCCTCGCGAGGTCATGTATCACTTCGTGATGGGTTTCACGGCGAAGCTCGCGGGCACCGAAGTCGGGGTCACCGAGCCCCAGGCAGCGTTCAGCGCTTGCTTCGGTGCACCGTTCATGGCGCAACAGCCGTCGGTCTACGCCAAGCTGCTCGCCAAGAAGATGAGCGAGTACGAGACGCGCTGCATCCTGCTGAATACCGGCTGGGGAGGTGGCCCGTACGGCACCGGTAAGCGCATCAGCATCAAGCACACGCGCGCGCTGCTCGACGCGGCGCTGCGAGGAGATCTCGACGCCGGCAAGGTCGAGTACGAAGAGCACCCGATCTTCCATCTGCGCATGCCGACGAGCTGCCCGGACGTGCCATCCGAGATCCTCAATCCGCGCAACACCTGGACGGACAAGGACGCCTACGATCAGGCAGCAACCAAACTGCGCGACATGTTCCGAAAGCACTTCGAAGCGCGCGGTTTCGACAAGCTCGGTATCGAGCCGGTGATGTGAGCGGACCGCTCGACGCGAGCGGACTCGCACGAAGTTTGATCGAACGCCTGTCGACGGTTCTGATCGGCAAGCGCGATGTGATCGAACTCGCGATCACCGCGCTGTTCGCCGAAGGACACCTCTTGATCGAGGACGTCCCCGGCGTTGGCAAGACCGTGCTCGCGCGATCGATCGCACGCGCGCTGGGACTCGATTTCCAGCGAGTTCAGTGCACGTCCGACTTGTTGCCTGCGGACCTCGTCGGCGCGGAAGTCTGGGATCCTTCGACAGGACAGATCGGGCTGCGCGAGGGGCCGGTGTTCACCAACGTCCTCCTCGCGGACGAACTCAACCGCATGCCTCCGCGCACGCAGTCCGCGTTGCTCGAGTGCATGGCCGAGCGTGCGGTGACGATCGGACGTGAGCGCCGTGAACTCGAGAAGCCGTTCTTCGTGATCGCGACGCAGAATCCGGCTAGCACCGCAGGCACGTATCCACTTCCCGAAAACCAGCTCGATCGCTTCTTGATGCGCATCTCGATCGGGCATCCGGACGTCGACGCCGAACGTGAAGCGGTCCGTCGCGAGGACGGCCACGCGCGCATCGACACGATCGAACCGATTGGCGAACCGTCGCTCCTGCGCTCGATCGGGGAGAGCGTGCGCGCCGTGCGCCTCGAAGACGAACTGCTCGCGTGGATCGTCGATTTCGCGCGCAGAACACGCGAAGAGCCGGACTTCGAAAGCGGTCTCTCGACACGTGGAGCCCAGGCGTACCACCGTGCGGCACGCGCGTTGGCGCTCGTTCGTGGACGTGACTACGTCGTGCCCGACGACCTCGACGTCCTGTTGCCCTACGTCTGCGGGCACCGGGTGCACTGCCGCGTACCTGGCAAGAACCCTGGTCCACGACTCGAGGAACTGCGCGAGGCCGACCCACCGACGGTCCTTCGCTGATTCGCGCGCGGGCCGCTTGCAAAAGCCGGATTTTCGTCCAGCATCGAAGTGATGCGGCCGACCGTGCGCGGAATCGCGATCCTCGTCCTGGCGCTTCTCGCGTTCGTGGCGAGCCTGCCCGCCGAAGGCATGGCACTCCGAATGATCTCGGCCCTGCTCATCGCCGTGGTCGCCGTCGATCTGCTGTTCGCGCCGCGAGGGCTCGAAGCGCTGCGGCTCCGCGTCGGGCCGCGCGCCACGATCGCCGGACGTCGTTTCGTCGAGGACGTGCTCGTCGAACTCGACCCGACCCGTCCTCCGCCTCGCGTCTCCGTCACGATCACCGAACCCGCCTCCCGCAGTGCGGGAAGCGCCGTCGTTCTGGACATCGACGAACGCGGCGCACGAGCCCGGGCGTTGCTCGATGCACGCATCAAAGAACGCGGGCACTGGACAGAACGGCGGTTCAGCGTCGAAGCGTTGTCCGTGTTCGGCACGATCGTGACCCGGCGTGACGTCGTCGTGCCCGGCGATGTCGTCATCGAACCTGCCCGACTCGCGATCGACGATGCGCTCGTTCGCAGCTTCGAGAGTCTGTGGATGGACGAGATCCGCTTGACGACCCAGCGGCGTGGAACGGAGTTCTGGACCCTTCGCGAACTCGAACCACTCGGCGACTTGCGACACGTGCACGCGCTTCGGAGTGCGACGGCGCAACGACTCTTGGCGCGCGACATGCGCGGCACCGAAGCCACCAACATCGAACTCGTTCTCGACCTGCGCGCCGGCAACGACACGATGACCCAGCATGCGCGATTCGAACTCGCTCTTCGATTTGCGGCAAGCTGTGCGGATCGCGCGGATCGGCCCGAACTCGATCTCGCGGCCACGATCATCGGCCACGGCCGCCTCGACCGCTACGATCTCGAGGATGCGCAGGCGCGAAGCCTGTTCTTGCATGCACTGGCCGATGCGAGCCCGATGCCGGTCGTCCCTCTCGACGAAGCCGTGCTCGCGCATTTCGAACGGAAGTGGCGCGCACGCTTCGTGCTGATCGAAGCCGGCGTCGAGGACCGAGAGCTCGTGCGACGCATCGGAGATCCGCTGCGGCCGCTGCACGTACGCGCATCCAAGCCACGTGGGCACGTCCGGAGCATCGTCGATCCATGACCGACATCCATCCAGGCAGCCGCGCCTACGATTCCGTACTCGTGCGGCGCACTACACTCGCGCTCCGTGTCTCCCTCGTGCTCACGGCACTGACCGCGACGTCGATCCAGCCTGCGCGCTACTTGCCGCCGTCGTGGATCGTCGCGCTCGCGTTGCCGGCAACTCTCCTCGGCTGGCACTTGCCAGCGATCTCCTCACGACTGCGCTACGCCGCGGTCTTCGTCCTCCAAGTCGTTCTCGTCAGCATCGCGACCGAGCTGAACGGAGCACCGACGGCTGTTGCAGCACTCTCGCTGCTGCTCGTACCGATCCTGTTCTACCTCGCGGTACGCGCGCGGCACCACGACGTGCTCGTCGTCGCGAGTATCACGACGTTGCTCGTCCTCACGGGCCTCTTGATGCGCACCGATTCGATCCCGTGGGTTCACCTGATCGCGATCGTGGCGCTACTCGGCATCGCGTTGCAGATCGAACGCGATCTCCGCGTGAAGATCGGCAAGTCCATTCGAATCGCATCCACGCGCACGGCACGGAGTCGGATCGCACGCGGCTCGCTCATCACGCTGGCGCTCGCGCTGACCGCGATCGCGACGACCACGACGTTCGATCGACTCGGGTATGCGAGCGACGATCCGCCCGAGCCGACGGAAGCCGCGGATGTCGGACGAAACGAGCGTCGGAAGCGCAAAGTGACGGGAGTCGACGAGCGGTTCTTCCTCGAGCGGCTCGATCAGAGCGACGTTCGCATGGGGAAAGAACCCTTGTGCTTCCTCGAACCCCGCGATGGCCTCCCGCTTCCCGGTGCGCTCTACCTGCGGGTCGGCGCGTTCGTGGTCCCTGGCGCTTCGGAGTGGCAACGAGTCACGGAGCGATACGTCACGGACACCGTGCACCACTTTTCGCGCAGCGACGGCGGGCGGCGAAGCGCGATCCTGACGGTTCTGGCGACCCTCGAGAGCTTCGTTCCCCTGCCTGCAGGCCTCGTCGAGATCACGGCTCCCGTTCCGGTGCAAGTCGATCGGAAGTCGGTCGTCGCGCGTCGTGAGTTCGACGGCCGGGTCTGCAAACTCGTGACAACGTTCGCGTCGCGACTCGAACTCGGCGACATCGCCGCGGATTTCGACGCCGAACTCTTGCAGTTGCCCGAGGCCTTTCGCACGCGCGCCTTCGAGAAGATGCTCGCGGACTTGCCCGAGGGAGCATCGATCGAGGCGACGCTCGCCGCGCTCCTCGAGATCTTCGACGGGAGCTTCTCCTACGTGCTCAGCGACCCGAGCGGTGTTCACGGCGTGCCGCTCCTCGACTTCTTCGAGCAGAAGAGCGGCTACTGCATGCACTTCGCGAGCGCGGCTGCCCTGCTGCTTCGTGGTCGCGGGATTCCTGCCCGCGTGGCTACGGGCCTCTACGCCGGAGCAATCGCCGAAGCGGCGCGGGAGATCGAGACCTCGGCACGGGACGCCCTACTCCTCGAACCGGGTACGTTCGATACCGACGGCGCTCTGCGTCGTGGCTTCGGCGCTCAGCACGCCCATGCTTGGGCGGAGATCCCGATGCGCGATGGATCGTGGTTCGTCGTGGACCCCACGCCTCGCGAGTACCGCGGCCTCGAATCCGCGCGCGAGCGCGAGGCCGAGAGCGAACCCATGAAGGACTCCTCGATAGGGTTCTCGTGGCGGGACATTCCGTGGACGTTCCTCTTCCTCGTCGTGGCCGTCGTCGCGCTGCGCAGCGTTTACGCACGCAGGAGGCGGCCTGTCCCGCCCGTGACCGCCGTCGCGAGCGCTCATCAGGCCGTCTTCGTCCGCATGCTCGCGTATCTCGCGGCGTGCGGTCTCGCGATCGCACCGGGCGAGAGCCTGACGCGCTTCGCGAGTCGTATCGACGAGAGCCATGACTGCATCGAGGAAGATCGAGCGACGCTCGTCCAAGCGATCACGACGTATCTCGAGATGCGGTATGGCGGACGTGAGGCCAACGCCCAGCGGATCGCGCACTTGCAGGACGGCCTCACGAGCGCACGCGAACTCGCGCGACGTGCCGCAAGCGCCGCGACCCGCGACGATCAGATTGACTCGATGACGAAGCGATCGACGTAGAACTCGGACGTACCTGCTATCGTCTCGCGCTCGCGTCGCGAGAAACGAGCTTCGGAGCCCCTCATGCGCTGGAAAGAAACCAAGAAGAGCCAGAACGTCGAAGACCGCCGAGCCCGAGGCGGTGGATTCCCCGGCGGCAAGGCGGGCATGGGAATCGGCGGGATCCTGCTGGCGGTCGTCGCGATGTTCATGACGGGGCAGTTCGACCTCACGAGCCTGCTGAAGCTCGTGGGTGGATCCGTCGCGGCAGGCACCGGCAATACCGGTGGCGGTGGTAGTGGCTACCAATCGACCCCCGAGGACGAGGAGAGACTCGCGTTCGTCCAGCACATCCTCGGGTCGACGGAGACGATCTGGAGCGACGTCTTCCGCAAGTCGGGCAAGGTCTACAAGGAGCCGGGTCTCATCGTTTTCCACGAACGTACCGAATCGGGGTGCGGCAGCGCGCAGTCCGCGACCGGACCCTTCTACTGTCCCGCCGACAGCAAGGTGTACCTCGACCTCGACTTCTTCGAGATGCTGTCGCGACGCTTCGGCGCACCGGGAGACTTCGCGCAGGCCTATGTCATCGCGCACGAAGTCGGCCATCACATCCAGCACCTGCTCGGCTACACCGACATGGTGCACCAGAAGAAGGGTCGCGTGCCCCAAGATGTCTACAACCGCTGGTCGGTCGCACTCGAACTCCAAGCCGACTTCCTTGCCGGAGTCTGGGCGCACCACATGAACGCGAAGGAAGGCTTGCTGGAACGGGGAGATCGTGAAGAGGCGATCCGCTGCGCCATGCGCATCGGCGACGATACGCTTCAGAAAGAAGCGACCGGGACCGTGCGTCCCGAAACGTTCACGCACGGCTCGAGCAAGCAGCGCGCCGAGTGGTTCCTCAAGGGATTCGAGACCGGCGACTTCAATCAGGGCGACACGTTCGGCGCGCTCGGTCTCACGCGCTGATCGGCTCCGCATCGCGCGCCATCGGCACGTGCGGAATGCCGGCTTCGTCGAAGCCCTCCCCGCAAACGCGAAACCCGAAGCTCGCGTAGAACGCCTCGAGGTGCGCTTGGGCAGAGAGTTCGATTCTGCGTGCCCCGGTAGCGAGGACTTCGTCGACGACGGCCCCCACGATCCGACGCCCGTGTCCAAAGCCGCGGTGCTCGCGTAGCACGGCGAAGCGTTCCAGCTTCGCTACGCCGATATCCTTCCAACGCCACCGACCCGTGGCCGCCAGCTGACCATCGACCAACAACAGCCGGTGCTCGGCAATCGCGTCGTAGTCGTCCCACTCGATCTGCAGCGGCACGCCCTGCTCCTCCACGAACACGCGGTGCCGAATCCGGCAGCATTCCTGCCAATCGGGCCGCGAGCGAACACGGCGGAATTCCACGACCGGCTCGCCCGACGAGGATCCATGGGGCGCTTGCACATTGGCATCGTTCATCGCGCGGTTCATGCTGCACGACATGTTGCAACGAATCCACACCACCCGTAGTCGCTTCCTGACCTCCGCTCTGCTCGCCATCGCACTCCTCCACGTCTCGGTAACCGCCCAGGTGCGCACCAAGGACGTCGCGGAAAAAGAACTCAGCTTCGCCGAAGCCGTCGAAGCCGCGAAATCGGCCTACGAGGCCGGCAAGTTCGGCAAGGCGATGACGATGCTGCAGCAAGCAATGCAGCTCGCACGGAAAGCCATCCGCACCAAGATCCTCGCCGCGATGCCGGCCGCGCCCGAAGGTTTCGAGCGCATCGAACCCAAGAAGGAGGACGATGCGGAGGTCAATCCGTTCGGCGCGCTGGTCATGGGCGCGGTGCCGATCGAACAGAAGTACCGTGCGAAGGAGGGCCGCGGTAGTCTCGAGGTACAGACCCACATCGACTCTCCCCTCGTGAAGATGATGGCCATCGCGTTCTCGACCGCGTCGATGAATCCCAAGCTGGAGGTCATCAAGTACGGCGCGCACAAGGGGATGCTCGAAGAGCAGGGCAAAGACCGCCTGAAGCTCACGATCGTGCTCTTCGACAAGCACGCGATCACCGTCGACGCTCAGGGCATCAGCGACGAGCAGCTCTTCAAGATCTTCGATCAGAAGTTCGTCGACACGATCGCTGCGATCGTGCAGTGACGGGCGCACCCGGCGCAGCGAGCCATGACGAGCCGACGTGACTTCCTCAGGACCCTGGCCGGCGGTGCCGCCGCCACAGTTTCGATGAGCTGCCGGCATACCGGCAGCGACGCCCCGCGAACCGACAAGACGACGATGGACGAAGCGACCCCGAACGCGAGTGCCCCCGGTGGCCGCATGCCCGTCCTGTTCGTCGGCCACGGTTCGCCGATGAACGCCATCGAGGACAATCTATGGAGCCGCGGGTTCACCGCTCTCGGCGCCGCCGTTCCGCGTCCGAAGGCGATTCTCGCGATCTCGGCGCACTGGTTCGTTCGTGGCACCTGGCTGACCGGCAATGCGAAGCCGAAGACGATCCACGACTTCTCGGGCTTCCCGCGTGCCCTCTACGAGATCGAGTATCCGGCACCCGGGAACGTCGATCTCGCGAAGCGCGTGTGCAGCCTGCTCGGCGACGAACGCGCTGGGATCTCCGAAGACTGGGGCCTCGACCACGGAACCTGGAGCGTGCTTCGGTCGATGTACCCGCAGGCCGATGTGCCAGTCCTCCAACTGAGCATCGACCGTGGACTCGACGCCCGCGCGCATCACGATCTCGGTCGCTCCCTGAGGGACCTTCGGAGCGAAGGCGTCCTAATCGTTGGGAGCGGTAACATCGTGCACAACCTGCGCGACGCGATCGGACGCATGCAGACCGCATCGCCAACGACGCCGGATTGGGCCCAGCGCTTCGACGAATCGGTTCGGTCCATGCTCACGGAGCGGGACACGAAGTCGCTGCTCGGCGCGGTGCCCGGAACCGACGACGGTCGACTCTCCCATCCATCTCCTGACCATTGGTGGCCACTCGTCTACGCGTACGCGGCGACGGACGAGCACGACGGTGTGCGCTTCCCGATCGAAGGGTTCGACCTCGGTTCGTTGTCGATGCGCAGCGTGTGGTTCGGCTGACGGTCTCGAAGCCGCGCGGAACGCGCGTCAGTGGAAGAACGCGTACAGCCAGACCACTCCGATGAGCGTCGTGACGAGCGCGACCGGGAGTCCGACCTTCAGGTGTTCGAAGAAGCCGATTCCGCCGATCGGCCGCGCGCTCTCCGCAACGATGATGTTGGCGGCGGAGCCGAGTAGCGTGAGGTTGCCCGCGAACGTCGAAGCCATGGCCAGGACTTCCCACCCGAGTGCTTTGTCGGGAGAGGCGGCCATCTGATCCCGCACGACCAGAATGAAGGGCACGTTCGACACGGCATTGGACCCCACGAGGAACACACCGGCCGTACGCAACCAATCGGAGAAGTCCGCAGAGTCGTGACCGAAGAGCGGATAGTGGGAGAAGAGCGCCGTCGTCGCTCCGCTTCGTACGAGCCCCTCCACGACGACGAAGAGGCCCGAGAAGAAGATCAGGAGTGACCAGTCGATGCGGCTCCAGAGCTCCGTCGTATCGCGTCGGTGCAACAGCATGAGCGCGACGAGACCCGTGGTTGCCGACCACGCGAGATCGGCGCCCAGCGTGTAGGCGACTGCCGTGGCGACGATCACGCCGAGCGTGATCCGCGCGTTCGCGCCGAGGGGGCGAGGCGGTGCTTCGTCACCCAAGTTCGTACGGGCGAGCTGCCGCCGGTAGAACACATGGAGGATCGCGTGGTTCGCCGCGAGACAAACGAGGGCGAGCGGAAAGGCCACGACGAGGTGATCGCGATACGACAGTCCGCCCAGCGAGGCGCAGAGCATGTTCTGTGGATTACCGACCAGCGTGCCGACGCTGCCGGTGTTCGCCGCCGTAGCGAGCGCCAAGAGATACGGCAGCGGCGGCAGATCGTGTCGCCGCACGAGGCGCACGACGATCGGCGCTGCAAGGACACAGACCGCATCGTTGGTCAGAAACGCGCTGAGCAGACCCGCCCCCCACACGATGGCTGCAAGGAGTCGCGCAGGCGTGCGCGCACGTCGGACGATCGCGGACTCGAGGACGTCGAAGAACCCGTCGAGCGCGAGACAGGCGCCCATTCCCATGACGCCGAACAGGAGGAGCAACGTCGGGCCGTGGATCGATTGGAGGGCTCGCTCGGGGCTGAGGACGCCGAGTGCCACGCATGCCACGGCACCGAACAACGCCCCCGCGGGACGGTCGAAGCCGAGCCACGACAAGCGCCGGGCGGAGATCAAGACGTAGGTCACTGCAAAGACTGCAACTCCCGTCCAGTTCATGGCTGCGTCAGGTCCTTTGCCGCCGGTTGACACCGCAAGTGGATTGCGCTGTCGTGCACCGCATCAGGCAGGTCGTCTGATCGCGCAGTCCAGCAGAAACGATGAACCAATCAACCATGCGCCATCCGCTTTGAAGCCGCATTCACGGCCCAAGGGCGCAGGTCTGCGCCCCGAACGCCCACCGCTGAGCGACGCTGCGCCTCCCCCGATCGGGGATTCGCGTCGTCCATTGCCGGTTCAGGAAGCGTTGGCCGCGGGTGCCTGGATCCCTCGACCATTTGCGACCGCCAATCGTTTGCGCGGTCCTATCCCCTCGAAGAACGAACTCAGACAAGGATCGATCATGGCAGTCCTCGTAGGCAAACAAGCCCCAGACTTCACCGCTCAGTTCGTGATGCCCGACAACAGCTTCCAGGAAAGCAGCCTGTCGGCATACCGCGGCAAGTACGTTGTCCTCTTCTTCTATCCGCTCGACTTCACGTTCGTGTGTCCATCCGAGATCATCGCATTCGACAACCGCATCGCGGAGTTCAAGGAACGCGGCTGCGAGGTCCTCGGTGTGTCGGTGGATTCGCACTTCACGCACTCGGCATGGCGCAACACCGCGGTCGAGAACGGCGGCATCGGTGCCGTGCAATTCCCGCTCGTCGCCGATCTGACCAAGTCGATCGCCTCGAACTACGACGTCCTGACCGGCGATGGCGCGGTCGCGTATCGCGGCCTCTTCTTGATCGACAAGGAAGGCAAGGTTCGCCACCAGATCGTCAACGACCTGCCTCTCGGTCGCAGCGTCGACGAGGCGCTTCGCATGGTCGACGCCCTGCAGTTCCACGAACAACACGGCGAGGTCTGCCCCGCGAACTGGAGCAAGGGCAAGGCCGGGATGAAGCCGAACGCCGCAGGCGTCGCGTCCTACCTCAAGGACAACGCGAGCCGTCTCTGAGCGATCAGCGGCGGCTCGGCCGTTCCTTTGTGCTTGGGTGCTTCGTGGCCCCGCCACAGCCGGTCGCGCCTCGAGGTTCCAATAAATAGGCGCGCCGCACGAAAAACTCGCCCGATGCCCGAGCACCCTTCCCCCGACCTCGAATCTCTGCGACGCGCGCTCCAAGAACAGCAGGACAGGGAGCTGCGACATGGCCGCCTCTTCACCCTGCGAGCGTCCGTGGTTCGCCAGCTCGCCAAAGAGACGACAGAGCTCGAAGCACTCGCCGAAACGCTCGCGTCCGAACAACAGGACGTCGCTCGACTAGAAGGGCTGAGCCTCGCCTCGATCTTCTACACACTCCTCTCCTCGAAGACCGAACGTCTCGAAAAGGAACGCGCGGAAGTCGCGCGAGCGAAACTGCGGTACGACGAGCGCTTCGAAGCGTGCCAGACTCTCGAGGGAGAACGCCTCAGGATCGAGCGAGAACTCGAAGCACTCGGGGACGTTGAAGGCGATCGCGAACGTCTGCTGAAGGCCAAAGCCGAAGCACTCACGGCCCTCGGCGGCGATTCGAGTCACGAGCTGGTTTCCTGGATCGATCGCGTCGCGCGCGCCCGAGCCCACACTCGCGAAGGCGAGGAAGCGCTGCATGCGTGCCGCGATACGCTCCGCAATCTCGAAGACGTCGTCGAGGCGATCACGAAAGCGCGCGACTGGGGCCGCATCGACATGTTCGGCGGCGGTCTGGGCACGACCTTGATCAAGCACTCACGTTTGGACTCGGCGAAGTCGCTCGCGAATCTGGCGCAGCGCAACCTACGGCGCTTCGAACGAGAACTCGGCGAGTTCATGGACATCGACGATCTGCGGATCGAGACGCCGGAAGTCGCGAAGTTCGCCGACATCTTCTTCGACGGTCTGATCTTCGACTGGCTCGCGCAACGTCAAATCACGGCATCGCTCGAACAGGCTCAGACGTCGCGGAATCAGATGCGCCGGGTACTCACGCGACTCGAACGCGCCGTCGCCGAGTCGCGGCGCGCGGCCGAAGAAGCCGAGGACGGCTACCGCCGCTTCCTCTACGACGCCTGAGGAGTCCTCGCGTTACCGCAGCGAGCGAGCGGCGATGTCCCTCGCCTGCGGTCGCTACACGAGGATCGAATCGCCGCGACATGCGACTCGGTCGCGCGCTCCGAACGGGCTTACGAATCGACGGATTGCCTAAGCTTAGTCGACCAAGCTTGCCGATATCGGGGACATGAACCCCGGAACGAGCACCAGCACCCCCGAACCGACGGAGCGTGAGCTCCAGATCCTCAGCGTGCTCTGGGAGCAGGGCGAATGCACGGTTCGCCAAGTGCACGAGAGTCTCCGCGACGAGCTCGGCATCGTGCAGAACACGGTCCAGGCCTTCTTGCGCACGATGACCGAGAAGCGGCTCGTCGCGTATCGCAAGGAAGGCCGCACGTTCTACTACTCCGCCTGCGTCGAGCCGAAGGGAACGAAGCGCAGGATGCTCGGAACCGTCTTGCAGCGTGCGTTCGACGGCGCACTCGATCAGCTCATCGAGAGCGCGATCGAGCTTCGGAAACCGACACCGGAAGAACTCGAGCGACTACGGCGTCTCGTCGACGATCTAGAGCGAAGAGGAGACGCGTGATGTTCGACTGGCTCCTCGCATGGTGGTCCGCCAACGGCATTCCGTTCTTGATCGGATCGACGCTCTGGCTCGCCGCAGGCCTCACTGCGGCGAAGCTCGCCCGCGCACCCGTCGCGCGTCAACGCATCGCCGAATCCGCGATCTGGGGATTCTTCGCGTGGCTCGTGCTCTCGAGCGTGACACCGATCGAGCAGTCACAGCCCGCGTCGATCGTGGATGCGCCCGCCATCACGAGCACGTCCCTACCGCCTTCGTTCACGATCACGGATGCGCTTCCCATCGAAGCGACGTCACCCATCACGCACACGGCGACGCCCGCGGTCGAAATCCTGGACGTCCTCGGCATGCTGTTCGCGCTCGGCTTCGTCGTCACGCTGTGCTACACGCTCGTCGGAGCCATGCTGGTGCGGCGCATCGTACGCCGCGGCGTCGTCGCGCCCACCGAGGTCCTCGAGTTGGCGCGCTCGCTGCCCCTCGCCCGTCGCCGCGTGCGCATCGTCTCGAGTCCGGCGGCAACGCGCCCGTTCTGCTGTGGATTGCTGCACCCACGCATCGTCTTGCCGAAGCGCATTGCCGAATCGAAGGACATGAGCCTCGTGCGCTCGATCTTGCTACACGAGTTCGCACACATCGCGCAGCGCGATCTTCGAGGGAACGCGCTCTTCGCGTGTGCGGCGTCACTCCTCTACTGGAATCCCCTGTTCCATCGCCTGCGGCGTGAAGCGCGCTTGTACGCCGAAGTCGTCGCCGACGATCTCGCCGCCGCGCGCGTCGGCAAGACGACCTACGTTCGCCAGCTCGTCGCGCTCGCGTCGAGTTCCCCCGCCCTGCCACGACCACTCGCGAGCGCGCTCCCGGTGGTCGATTCCGAGTCCGAGTTCTTCAGGAGAATGAACATGCTACTGACCCGCCAAGAACGCGTTTCCGCTCGCTGCACGCTCTTCACGACGATCACGCGCTGTCTCGGAACGGTCGCTCTCGCGGCAACCGCTTCGATGGCGTGGACCGCCACGATCGTCGCGCAGGATCCCGCGCCCGAAGTGGAGCACGTCACGCCTCCGAAGCAGGAGAAGACCGAGAAACCGGAGAAGACCGAGAAGCCGGAGGCTGTCGCCTCTCAGCTCGCACTGAAGTTCGAGTTCGAGGAGGACGCGCAACTCGGCGCGGTCCTCACGAAACTCGCGACACTCGGATTCGCGATCCAGAAGCTCGAGGTCGCTCCGCCCAAGAAGGGCGCCGTGCGCGTCGCATGGCTCGCGATCGGCGTGAAGAGTCCTCGCGATGCGATGCGCACGCTCCGGACGCCTGAGTTCCTGAAACCCGTGTCGCTGCTCTCCGTCGCACTGGTGAAACCACCGAAGACGAAAGAGGTCGACCGTAACGCGATCCGGCACGCGGCATCGCGCGTTCGCTTCGCATTCGAGAACGAGGACGTGAAGAAGGTCGTCGACGCGATCGCGAAGATCACGGGCAGCAACATCGTGCTGCCTCCGAGTCTCAGCGGGAAGGTCAGCTTGCGCGTGCGCGACGTGCCGGTGTTCGAAGCCCTCGAGACCGCGGTGCGACAGCTCGGCCACACGGTCGTGGAAGAGGATCTCGGGATTCTGCACGTCGTCAAGCTGCTGGCGAAAGCCGATCGCTAACTCGAAATCGGTCGGGCTTTCGCCGAGCCCTCGACTACTTCCGCACCTCGCGCCACTTGTCGATTCGCTCGTCGATGTTGCCTGCGCGGTAGGGATACGAGTCGAACTCGCAGGGTCCGTCCTTCATGCGCGGGTCTCCAGTCTCGCGGAGATACGCATCGAGACGCGACCGCAGCGCTCGTACCGTATCGGCATGTTCTTCCGCGAGCGCGAGGTTTCTCACCTGGTCCGGGTCGGACGTGCAATCATAGAATTCGACTCGCGGCCGCTTCGCGAAGCAGAGTGCATAGAACTTCGCGAACCTCGGGTCTTCGCGCCCGTGCACGAGTAGCCGCTTCGTCGGTCCGTTGTCGCAGTCGGCGTGCACGTCCATCGGGTGAGTCGCGCCGCTCGGAACACCGGCGGGCCATCGTTCGGGCTCCAGGTTGACGATCAAGAGCCAACGATCCGTGCGAATCGCGCGTGCCGGATACCCCTCGAGCGACGGGAGCGCCTGCGCGGGCGTGTGGCGCTCGCGACCGAAGACGACGAAGTCGCGCCCGTCCAGGTCGGTACCGTTCGACGCCTCTGCGAGCCCGAGCAGACTCCTTCCCGTCATGACCGAAGGCACATCGACGCACGCAGCGCTGAGAAACGTCGGCGCGAGGTCGGTCAACGAGACGAACGCCTTCACCTTCGATCCCTTCGCGATGCGAGCCCCCCAACGCAGCGCGAGCGGCACGCGCACACCCCAGTCGTAGAGGTTGCCCTTGCAGCGCGGAAACGGCATGCCGTGATCGCCGGTCATGACGATGATCGTGTTGTCGAGTTCGCCCTTCTCCGCGAGCCGTGCGAGCGCGCTTCCGACATCGCGGTCCCAACGCTGGACCTCGAAGTAGTAATCGGCGAGATCGCCACGCACGTCTTCGTGATCCGGGTAGAAGTCCGGCACGTGAATCTCGCTCGGGTCGATACCGCTCTCGCGCCCGCTGCCGCGTTCGTAGCCGCGATGCGGGTCGGATGTACCGAACCAGAAGCAGAAGGGCCGCTTCGGATCGCGCTTCTCGAGGAAGGCGTCGAACGTGCCGGGCGGGCCGCACGGATGCTCGTCGTATCCCCCGGCTTGGAACTTGCCCGGCCCCCACGCCTTGCGCCAATGCCCGATCTCGTAGCCGCTCTCTGCGAGCAGCCGCATGAAGTTCGGATGCGCAACGCTGAGCGTGCTGTGCAAGTTCGCGCCCTCGCCGAGGCGGTAGAACTGTTGTCCGGTAAGGATCGAGTTGCGGCATGGCGTGCACGACGGACTCGAGACGATCGCACGCTCGAACAGCACCCCCTCACGCGCGAGTCGATCGAAGGTCGGTGTCTTGACGACGCGATCCCCGAGCGCCCCGGCGTGCGGCCAGCCCCAATCGTCGGCGAGACAGAAGAGGATGTTCGGGCGTTGCTCCGGACTATGACCGGGGCTCTGAGCTACGAGGACCTGCCCGACCAAGGTCACGACGAAGAGCAGGCAGAGACGAACGAATCGACGAGGTTGCTCGAGCATGTGGCATGTCCTGGCTGTCGCTGCGCACTCGCGAGTGCCGTCGAGACCATACTCCAACCGATGCCCCCTCACGCGATACAGTCGTAACCGCCTCCGATCACGTCCGCTGGATCGTGCGAGCGAAACGGCAGGCTGACGATCCCCGACCACCTACAACACCAAGCTCGTGTCATGCCATTGATCCTCGATCAAGTCTGGAACGAACGCCCCGGCCAAGCTGCCTTTCAGGCCTCCACGTCCACCTCGGAAGCGGCTGCTGTCGTGTTCGAGGATGATGGCCGAACCGGATACTTCTACGCCTGTGAATCCGACGAAGGGCCGATCTTCGACGCGTTGCACATCTACGACGTCGAGGAAATCGCAGACCGTGATCGGGAGTCCGAGTTCAAGATCGGCTGGTCATCCAGCGGGCGTCAGGCAGCCCTCTTGATCAACGGTCACCCTCACGCCGTGTTCGACTTCGAGCTCTCGCGCGGGTGGTGTCGATCCGGATTCCCCGATCCACCGCGAGATGGAGGTTGGTCGACAGACGGTCACGCGTGGGACGAGGATTGCCTCGCGAGCTTTCGTTGAGATCGCCAGGGTTGTTGGTGACGACGATGATCGGAGGAACGCATCTTCTGCGAACACACCCGGGGAGTCGAGGCATGAAGAGACGCCAAATGAACTCACTCGCGCATTCGCTGTGCGCCTACCTCTGCTCGCGAAACAACGACATCGGAGGCTATTGGGGCATCGGCGTACTGTGTGCGGTCTCCAAAAGAGAACGAAGACAGAAGATCAGCTTCGTGCTTCGCCCAGGAGAGTCGCTCCGGATCGACGGCCACGAGATTTCAGGGTCGAAGGATGTCACGGACAAGCTCGTCCCGCTCGGTTTGGACTCGATCGAGGGGCGTCTTTCATTCTTCACAGACGGCCGCTACCCGCAGGGAGCGGATCGGTTCACGTGCGGACTCGCTATTGCGATTGCGCAAGGAGGCAGGGTGGGCATGAGCATCACTCACGTCGAGTGTTGGCCCCACGACCCAACCCGCGAACGGCGTCGCGCGATCGCGGGCGACGCTTCGAGGGCAGCCCCACCAGCACCGCGGCCATGACCTGAAACGACAGCGCCCCGCGGCGTTCACCACGGGGCGCGCGTGTGGCTCCTCGAGTAGGACTCGAACCTACAACCCTCCGGTTAACAGCCGGATGCTCTACCATTGAGCTATCGAGGATCGCGTTGTGCTTGCTCCAAGAGCCGTGCGAAGCGTGCCTCTCGGGGCGAAGAACGGTAGAGAGCAGTACTCGATCGGTCAAGACCACTCTCGAACCGTAGTTCGGTCACGCAGGCGGAGCAGGCGCCGGTCGCAACGTGGTTACGTCGACGCGTTCTGGAGCGCTGCGACGCCGGGGAGGACCTTGCCCTCGAGCAGTTCGAGGCTCGCTCCGCCTCCGGTCGAGACGTGGTCGACCGCGTCGTCGAGCCCGAGGAGTTCGAGAGCCGCGACCGAGTCGCCGCCGCCGACGCAGCGGAACCCTTTGCAGTTCGCGACCGCGCGAGCGACCGCTTCGGTCCCCTTGCGGAAGGCCTCCATCTCGAAGACCCCCATCGGGCCGTTCCAGAGCACGGTCTTGGCGTCCTTCAGGTGCTCCGTGTAGAGCTCCGACGTGCGTGGGCCGATGTCGAGCGCGAGCATGCCGTCCGGGATCGCGGTCACGACCTCGTGCGGACTGTCCGCGCGAAACTCGGCGGTCACGACATGGTCGACCGGAAGCGCGAGCACTTTGCCGGCGGCCTCCGCATCGCGCATCACACGCCGTGCTTCGTCGATCAGATCGTCTTCGACGAGCGACTTGCCGGTCGGCTTGCCTTGGGCCTTCAAGAACGTGTACGCCATCGCCCCACCGATGATCAGTCGGTCGACGCGCGGAAGCAGGTTCTCGAGCACCGGGAGCTTGTCGCTGACCTTCGCGCCGCCGAGGATCGCGACGAATGGACGCTCGGGATGATCGAGCACCTTCGCGAACGCGTCGATCTCCTTGGCGAGCAACAATCCGGGCGCACTCGGAAGATGCTCCGGAATCCGCGCAACGGATGCGTGCGCGCGGTGACAGGTACCGAACGCGTCCTGCACGAACACCTCGCCGAGTGCGGCGAGCTCGGCACCGAACTCCGCGTCCCCCGCCTCTTCGCGCGGGTCGAAGCGCAGGTTCTCGAGCATCAGCACTTCGCCATCCTCGAGACTGAGCGCGAGATCCTTGACGAGCGGGCCGATGATCTCCGGCGCGGAACGCACCGGCCATCCGGTCAACTCGTGCAAGCGTTCGGCGACCGGCAACATGCGCAGCTTGTCGTTGACGGCTCCCTTCGGTCGACCGAGGTGCGACATCAGGATGAGGCGCGCACCACGATCGCGGAGCGCCGTGAGCGTCGGGATCGCGGCGACGATGCGCGCGTCACTCGTGACGTTCTGGTGCTCGTCGAGCGGGACGTTGAAGTCGACGCGCACGAGCACGCGCTTCCCGGCGACGTCGAGATCCTCGAGACGCTTCATGGCCATGATCTCTCGAGGGTTCAGCGTCCGAGGTGATGCGCCTTGGCCACGAGATCGCAAACGCGATTGCTGTAGCCCCACTCGTTGTCGTACCACGTGACGATCTTGACGACGTTGTCGATCACCATGGTCGACAGGCCATCGACGATCGAGCTGTGCGGATTGCCGATGATGTCGCTCGACACGATCGGGTCCTCGGTATAGGCGAGGATGCCGCGCATCGGTCCCGAGGCAGCGTCCTCGAATGCCTTGTTGATCTCGTCCTTCGTGACCTTCTTCGAAAGTGTGGCGACGAGGTCGACGACCGAACCGTCCGGAACCGGCACGCGCATGGCCATACCGTCGAGCTTGCCCGCGAGCGCCGGCAAGACCTTGCCGACCGCGCGCGCGGCACCCGTCGTCGTCGGGATGATGTTCTGCGCGCCGGCCCGAGCACGACGCAGATCCGAGTGGATCATGTCCGCAATGCGTTGGTCGTTCGTGTAGGCGTGCACCGTCGTGACGAGACCGTTCACGATGCCGAACTTCTCGTGCAGGACCTTGGCCGCTGGCGCCAGGCAGTTGGTCGTGCAGGAAGCATTGGAGATGACCTTGTCACTCGCCTTCAAGTCATCGTCATTGACGCCGAGCACGACCATGCGATCGATCTCGCCCTTCGGCGGAACGGTGAGACAGACCTTCGGAGCCCCGGCACTCACGTGCTTCATGCAGGCTTCTTGCGTCGTGAAGAAGCCGGTGCTTTCGACGACGAAGTCGACCCCGAACTTGGACCACGGAAGATTCGCAGGGTCCTTCTCACTCAAGATCGCGACATCGCGGTGTCCCACGGTCAACTTGCCTTCGGTCGCTTGCACCGCATGCGGGAAGCGGCCGTGAACCGTGTCGTACTTGAGGAGGTGTCCGAGGGACGCGGCTGGCGCGAGGTCATTGATCGCCACGACTTCCATGTCGCTGCGACCTTCCATGATGCGGAAGACCATGCGGCCGATGCGTCCGAACCCGTTGATACCGATCTTCATGACCATGACTCGTGCTCGCGCCTTTGTGGCTCTGCTTGGGGACTTTATGGAGAAACGTCTTCGTGGTGACGCTGCGGGAGCTTACCGACCCTGCGACGCGGATCCATTTTTCCTCGACTCGCCTGCGGGCTGTAGCGTGCCTCCATGCCGCACGGTTCTTCGAAGTCGATCGACGACGAGCTCGAGGCGCGGTTCGCGCGTCGCCTCGGACGACTTCCTGAGGCGTTTCGCCGCGGAACGCGCCCGCTCGTGGTCGCGTTCTCGCACGGCGCCGACTCGACGGCGCTCCTCACCCTGCTGCATCGATGGCAGCGAAGCGAACCGACATCGCGCCCACCCGTCGAAGCGCTGACGATCGACCACGGTCTCAGGCCCGCGTCCGCCGACGAAGCGCGCCGCGCCGCGCAGTTCTGCGAAGCCCTCGGCGTCCCGATCACGATCCTCAGCGTGCAACCACGACGCGCGAGTGAGACGCATGCCCGCGAACTACGCTACGACGCGTTCCGCGAGCATGCCGCGCGCCGAAACGCACGCGCGATCCTGCTGGCCCATCACGCGGGCGACCAACGCGAGACCGTCCTCCACCGAATCCTGCGTGGCACCGGCCCCCTCGGACTCTGCGGGATGCCTGATCGCCGGAGACTCGACGTTGGCGGCAGGTGTGCACTGCTCCGTCCGCTGCTGCGCGAAGAACCGGCGGCACTTCGCACCTGGTTGCGACAGCAAGGCGCGACATGGATCGAGGACCCGACCAACGCCGATCCACGCCACACCATCCGCAATCGCCTTCGGCTCGAGGTCGTGCCCGGACTCGCGAACACGAAGCGCGTCGACGCCTTGATCACCGAGGCTCGCGCATTTCGGCGCGCAGTCCATCGCGAGCTCGGGGCGAGCGGACCTCACCTCGACATCCTCGACGCGTCGACGGTGCGGCTCGGCGCGACGCCGGGCTCGAGTCCATGGGCGATCGAGCAGGCGATCCTGCTCGCGCTCGAGGCCCTCGAGCTGCGTCGCCCGACGCGTCCCTTGCTTCGTCGTACCGTCCGCCTCTTCGAACCGACGACGACCACGGGGAAGCGCGCCCAGAGCACCGGGCATTGGACCGCAATCCGCGAGCGCCACGCCGTGGTGCTGCGCGCGGACGCCCGATAGCGTGTCCCCATGGATGCGATCGTCGCGAAGATCCGGAACAACATCGAACGGCTGCGGACGGAGATCGATCACATCGCACGCGAGGCCGGGCGCGAGTCGTCGTCGATCGAGTTGTGTGCGGTCACGAAGTACGCGACGACGACCGAGACCGCTGCCGTCGCGCGCGCGCTCCACGAACTCGGGCTGCCCGTTCGTCTCGGCGAGAGCCGTGTCCAGGACTTGCTCCCGAAGGCCGCAGAACTCCAGAACGAGCCCTGCGACGTGCACTGGGACCTCATTGGCACCCTTCAACGGAACAAGGCGCGCTCCGTGGTCCGAGTCTTCGATCGCATTCACAGCCTCGATCGCATTTCGATCCTCGACACGCTCGATCGACTCGCGACCGAGTTCGGACTCGTCGCGGCCGGCGTGCCGATTCGGGGCTTGCTCCAGGTCCGGACGAGTGACGAGGAGACGAAGCGCGGGTTTTCGATCGACGAGGTCGAGCGTGCACTCGATCACGCCCGCACCCTCGAGGGGCTGCGCATCGAAGGGTTCATGACGATGGCACCGCGTGGCACCGACCACGAGACGGCACGACCGTGGTTCGCCGAATTGCGGCGGCTCCGAGATCGAATCGCCCCCGATCTCGAACACCTGTCGATGGGGATGAGCCAGGACTATCGCGGCGCGATCCGCGAGGGAGCGACGATCGTGCGACTCGGCTCCGCGCTCCACGCGACGGGCGGTTGAGCTGAGTCTCGCATGCCGGGTTCACGCGGCTATCATCGGGTCGATGGCGATATTGCGCTTTTCCCAAGGAGTCGAACACGCTCTCGATCCGAAGTCGCCGACGACGCTCGGGGCCGGTTCCGACGCCACGATTCGCCTGGGTGACCCAGCCGCTTCCGAACTCCACTGCGTGATTCGAGCGCTCAAGAATGGCGGGTTCGGGATCAAGGACCTCGGCAGCGATGCCGGGACCTATCTCGACGGGCGCAAGATCGACACGGCGCGACTCACGCCCGGATGCCGGATCCGCGTCGGCGCGACCGAGTTCGATTATCTGGACGGGGCCGCGGACGCCGTCGGCACGGCAACGACCGCACCCTCGACCGAGACGGCGCCGACGGAGAAGCCGCCTGAGAAGCCACCGGAAAAACCTGCCGAGAAGACGCGACCGAGCGCAACACCGCCACCCCGACGGAAACTACCTGGTGCCGACGTCGACCTCGCGCCCGGGACGCACCTCAACGGGTACGAAATCGAGGGCGTGCTCGGACACGGCGGTATGGGAACCGTCTACCGCGCGACGCAGCTCAGCCTCGGTCGCAAGGTCGCGATCAAAGTCCTCGCTGCGAAGCTCGCCGAAGACCCGAGCTTCGTGCGTCGCTTCGAATCCGAAGCGCGTGCCGCCGGACGCTTCAACCATCCGAACGTCGTGCAGGTCTTCGACGTCGACGAGGACGATGGGCGGCCGTTCTACTCGATGGAACTCCTGCCGGACGGCAGTCTCGAGGACCGTCTCGGTCGTTCGGGGCCATTGGCCGTCGACGACGCCATCAAGGCACTACGGGACGCCGCCCAAGGGCTCGCGTATGCCGATGAACTCGGGCTCGTGCACCGGGACATCAAGCCCGACAACTTGATGCCGGACGCTCAGGGCAACCTCAAGATCTGCGACCTAGGCCTCGCGACCGACATGGATGCCGAGCGCGAAGGGAAGATCCTCGGCACACCGCATTTCTTGAGCCCCGAGCAGGCGCAACGCAAAGCCGTCGACCACCGCAGTGACATCTACTCGCTCGGTTGCAGCGCGTATCGATTGATGACGGGGAAGAACCCGTTCCCCAAGAACAACGTTCGCGACATCCTGCGCGCACACCTGTCCGAAGAAGCGCCGAGCGTTCGCGCGGCACGCCCCGATTGCCCTGAGCCGCTCGACGCCCTCGTGCGTCGCATGATGGCGAAGGACCCGGACGCGCGGCCGCGCGCCGGGGAGATCGTCCACGAGATCGACGCGATGCTCGAGGCGACGGGCTCGAGCCGCGGTTCGTGGATCGCGATCGCGATCGCTCTCGTCGCGATTGCAGGCGGCGCGATCTACTTCTTGAACTCGGGTGACGACAAACCGATCACGATCGTCAAGAGCGACCCCGACGCCGAACGTGTGCGTCAGAAGAATCGCGAGAACGAAGCCGAGATCGCACGACTGCAGGTCCGCGAGGACTTGCCGCTTCTCGAGCGAGCCGAAGCACTCGATCGCGTCGCCAAGGACCACGCAGGCACGGAGGCGGCCAAAACGGCCACCCGTGAGGCGGAAGAACTCCGAACACGCCACGCCGCCGAAGTCGCGGCCGAGAAGAAAGCGAGCGAAGAACTCGCGAAGCGCATCGCCGGAATCCGCACCACGGTCGACGAAGCCGCGTCGGATCCGGTCGGAGCCTGGCAACGACTCACGAGCCTCGCGGGCGCGGCGACCACGGGATCGGAGTTCGCGAAGGCGATCGACGCCGCGAAGGAAGACGTGACCCGCATCTGGACCGCGCGTGCGACCGATGCCTACGAGCGTTTCGAAACCGCAGCACGCGCCGAGGGTAGCGACTTGTCGACGGTCCTCGCGACTCTCGAGGAGAGCCTTCGAGCCCCGCCCGAGGGTCTGCCGGAAGCGGTCGGAAGAGCGTTCGAAGAACGCACGGCAGCAGGACGCGAACTCGTCGCCGCCATCCGCAAGAGTCGCCGAGACGCGCGTCGCGCTCGCGTCGGCGAACTCGCGAAGGTGCGGGATCAAGTGCTCTTCGGCGAGACGGGAGTGCTCGCCCTCGTTCGCAAGGGACAGTTGAGCGAAGCCCGCAACTTGCTTTCCTCGATCGACAAAGCGCCCGCCGAACTCGCCGATCTGGATGCACCGTTGAGCGAGCTCGACGCGTTGATTCAGGGAGGTCTGCAATCGCTCACGGCACTCGGTCAACGCGCTTCGACGACTCCGTTCGCCGCGTCGCTGCGGGGCGCGGACGTCAAGATCACGCGCATCGAAGGTGCACGCGCGACGGTCGTCCAGACCGGTGGCGGAGAATCGACGGTGTTGCTCGCCGACGAAGCCGACCTCGTATCGCAGCTTCTGATCGCTTCGGGAGCGAAGGACGCGTTCGGCGGCACGCAGCTCGATGCGGCAGCACGCGACCATGCGAGTCTCGTCGTACTCTTCGCACTCGCCGAGGCGCTCCCCGAAGCGCGGGCGTTCCTCGCACGCCAAGGGAGCGGCACACCGCAGTTCCCGTGGAGTTACCGCGACCTCCTCGCGCGACTCGCGCAGGGTGCCGGGGATTCGACCGGAGGTGGCGGCTCGGCGGAGGCACCTGCCGACGCACTCCGCGTCGAGGCGGTCGCACTCGACGCACTCGCATCGATGCTCCAAGCATTCCGCGATCATGCGGAGATCGCTGCGGGACACTGGGCAGGCGTCCTCGAACGTCGCGCAGCCTCCAGTCTCGTCGGTTCTGCGCTCGGCATAGAGGGCGGCAACTGACCTTCGTTCTCTCGCTCCTTTCGACCCTCGCTCTCTCCAGGATCCACACGTGCTGACCCGTACCGAAATCGAAGCCGTCCGGCAGCGTGCACGCGCCGCCGCCCAGACCATCATCGGTCGTAGCGGGCTCCGTCCGCGCGTTGCCATGTTCCTCGGCACCGGACACTCGGAGTTCGTCCGCCAGCTCACGGAGTCGACGACGGTCCGTGCCTCGGACATCCCCGAGTTTCCGAGCGGTGTCGAGAGCAGCACCATGATCGTCGGCAACTACAACGACCTACCGGTCATCGTCGCCGATGCACCACTAGCACCCTACTTGGGTGTCACGGGACTCGAACTCGCCTTTCCGGTCCGAGTCTTCCGTCAAATGGGAGCCGAGATCCTCGTGCTGACCGCCGGGGCAGCGGCGCTCCGTCCCGGTGTCGTTCCGGGAAGCATCGGTCTCGTCGAGGATCACCTCAACTTCACGACGCTCAACCCACTCGTCGGGCACAACGACGAGTTGCTCGGGCCGCGCTTTCCCGACATGAGTGAGCCATACGATCCGACGCTCCGACACATCGTCCGACAGATCGCGGACGATGCGGGATTCCCGCTCGTCGAGGGCGTCTTCGCGGCGATTCAGGGGCCGAGCCTGCCGACCCGCGCCGAGTACCGCCACCTGCGGAACACGGGTGCGGACTTCGTCGGCATGTCGACCGTACCCGAAGTCCTCGCTGCCGTACACGCGGGATTCCGGACCGTCGCGTTGCTCGCGATCACGCAGTACGTCGATCCGGTTGCACCAGAGCCAACCGACCTCGAAACGATGGTCGATGCGGCCGACTTGGCTGCGCCGCGAGTCAGCAGCATTCTGAGCGGCTTCCTCGATCGGGTCGGAAAGTCGTGATCGCCCCCTGATGAGTTCCCGTAGCGCGACTCCGAGGTTCGCCGTGTTGCTGTCCGGCAGCGGACGCAGCCTCGAGAACCTGCACGAGTGCATCCTTCGCGGAGACGTCGACGGCGAAGTCGTCCTCGTGATCTCCAATACACCCAAGGCCTACGGACTCGTGCGCGCGCAGCGCCTCGGCATCGAACATCACACGCTGAGGCCGCGCGACTATCCCGATCGGCAGGCGTGGTCCGCAGCTGTCTATCGCCAACTGCGCGAACACGACGTCGATTGGGTGCTGCTACTCGGCTTCTTGGCTCTGCTGCCGATCGAGCCCGATTTCGAGGGCCGCGTGCTCAACATCCATCCGTCGTTGCTCCCGAAGCACGGCGGCGCGGGCATGTACGGCAATCGCGTGCACGCCGCCGTCCTCGCGGCCGGCGACCGCGAGAGCGGCTGCACGGTGCACTTCTGCGATGACGAGTACGATCGCGGCACCGTGCTGCACCAAAGACGCTGCCCGGTTCACCCGGATGACGACGTCGAGACGCTCGCCGCACGCGTCTTCGAAGAAGAGAAGCGCGCACTTCCGGAAGCGCTGCGCAAGCTGGCTCAGCTGCAGCGCTGAGCCAGCGAGATTCTCAGCGGAGCCTCATCGAAGGAGAGCGACGCGCACCACGCGCCTTCAGCTACAACCGCTGGTCGAGCCGCAGTTCATGCACTTGAGGCAGGTGCCGTTGCGCACCAGCATGAACTGCTGACACTCCTGGCACGGGTCACCCTCGTAGCCCTTGATGCGCGCTTCGGTGATCAGAGCCGTGCGCGTCCGCGTCTTGGTATTCGTCACCGGCTCCCGTCGCGCGCGTGGGGCCGCGGAAAGCGAAACAATGGGCTCACGCCCCACGGCGGGCTCGCTGCGACGTGCCTGCGTGCGCTTCGCACGCGGCTCGTCATCGCCAGCACCCGGATCCGTTTCGGCGTCGGTGCTGCCACTCGCCGGCCTCATGTCGGCTGGCCCCGTCGCCTCGGCTTCGGTCTGCTGCGCCTCGATGATGACCTCTTCCTTGACGTGGGCGAGATCGTCGCGACCGAGGTAGCTGATCGCGAGTTCGCGGAAGATGTAGTCGATGAGCGAAGTCGAGAACTTGATCTTGTCGTGACCCTGCACGACACCGGACGGCTCGAAGCGCGTGAACACGAACGCATCCACGTACTCGTCGAGCGGAACACCGTGCTGGAGCCCGAGGCTGATCGCGATCGCGAAGCAGTTCATGAGGCTTCGGAAGGCCGCACCCTCGCGGTGCATGTCGAGGAAGATCTCGCCGAGCTTGCCGTCCTCGTATTCTCCCGTGCGCAGGTAGACATTGTGGCCACCGACGACGGCCTTCTGCGTGTAGCCCTTGCGTCGATACGGGAGCGTGTGGCGTCCCCGCATGCGAGTCGCGGCTGCGACAGCATGCTGCGCGACGGCAGCGACGGCCGGTGCCATCGTCGTCTCGGCGGTCTCGACTCCGGCTGCACCGACATCGAGTTCCTCGTCTGCGGCCTCGAGTTCGTCGAGAGCGAAGCTCGACAACGGCTGACTCAGCTTCGATCCGTCGCGATACAGCGCAACGGCCTTGATCATGCGCTTCCACGACTCGGTGTAGGCGCGCGCCACGTCATCGATGCTCGCCTCGGTCGGCATGTTGATCGTCTTGCTGATCGCGCCGGACAAGAAGGGCTGCGCGCTCGCCATCATGCTGATGTGCGCGTCACAGGCGATGAAGCGCTTGCCGCGCCGACCACATCGGTTCGCACAATCGAAGACCGCCAAGTGCTCGTTCTGGAGCGTCGGCGCACCTTCGACCGTCATCGTGCCACACGCGTAGTCGGTCGCGGCGCGGATCTCTTCGGCGCTGAACCCGAGTTCGCGCAGCAGGTCGAAATCCGGAGCTTGCAGGCGCTCGGCGGCGATGCCGAGTGCGTCGGTCACGAAGTCGGCGCCGAGGTTCCAGACGCTGAACGGGAACGACAGGTCGAACGCGGCGGGCAGCTGTGCTTCGACCTTCTGCAACGCCTCATCGTCGAAGCCCCGTTGCCGCAGAGCATCGTGGTGCAACACCGGCGCGCCGCGCAACGTGCCATTGCCCTTCGCATAGGCGACGATGCTCGCGATGCGTTCCTCGTCGTAGCCGAGCTTGCGGAGCGCCGGCGCGAGGCTCTGGTTGACGATCTTGAAGTAGCCCCCACCCGCGAGCTTCTTGAACTTGACCAGCGCGAAGTCGGGTTCGATCCCGGTCGTGTCACAGTCCATGACGAGACCGATCGTGCCCGTCGGAGCGATCACCGTGACCTGTGCGTTCCGATAGCCGTGGCGTTCTCCGAGTTCGAGCGCTCGATCCCAAGCTGCGCGCGCCGCGTCGAGCAGGCGCGCGGGGCAATCGTCGACGCGAATCGGCTCGGGCAGCACGGAGAGCCCCTCGTAGTCGCGATCGTTCGCGGCGTACGCGGCCCTCCTGTGATTGCGGATGACGCGCAGCATCGCGTCCTTGTTGTGCTCGTAGCGAGCGAACGGGCCGAGCTGCTCCGCCATCTCGGCGCTCGTCGCATAGGATTCGCCGCACAGGATCGCCGTGAGTGCACCGCATACGGCACGTCCGTGTGCACTGTCGTAAGGCACGCCTTGACGCATGAGCAACGTGCCGAGGTTCGCGTATCCGAGACCGAGCGTGCGGTAGTCGAAGCTCTTCTGCGCGATCGCCGGTGACGGAAAACTCGCCATCAGCACGCTGATCTCGAGAACGATCGTCCAGAGTCTCACAGCGTGCCGGTAGCTCTCGATGTCGAAACGGAAGTCTTCGCCACCACTGCTGTCCTGACTCTCGAACTTGCACAGGTTCAACGAAGCGAGATTGCAGGCCGTGTCATCGAGGAACATGTACTCCGAACACGGATTGCTCGCATTGATGCGACCGTCGGACGGACACGTGTGCCACTCGTTGATCGTGGTGTCGTACTGCAGACCCGGATCCGCGCTCGCCCATGCGGCGTTGCAGATCTTCGTCCACAGTTCGCGAGCCGGAACCGACCGCGCGACCTTGCCATCCGTGCGCCGGATGAGCTCCCAGTTCTGGTCCTTCTCGAGTGCTTCGAAGAAGTTGTTCGACACCCGCACCGAGTTGTTCGAGTTCTGGCCCGAGACGGTGATGTAGGCCTCGCTGTCCCAGTTCGTGTCGTATTCGCGCAGGTCGAGATCGCGCACGCCGAGCTCGATGGATTGCATCGCCTTGCGCAGCATCGCATCGGGGATGTACGCGGCGCGCGCAGCCAGAACAGCGCGGCGATAGGCCTTGTTCGACTTCAGATCCGCGTCGAGACTGCCGTCGATCCACGCGGCTTCGAGCATCGATCCGAGGTGCTCCCGAATCGCCTTCGAGCCCGCGACCAGCGCCGCGACCTTCTGCTCCTCGACGACCTTCCAGTCGATGAACTCTTCGACATCCGGATGGTCGATGTCGAGGCAGACCATCTTGGCCGCACGACGCGTGGTACCTCCCGACTTGATGGCACCAGCAGCGCGATCGCCGATCTTGAGGAACGACATGAGGCCCGACGATCGCCCGCCGCCGGAGAGATGCTCGTTCTCGCCACGCAAGGCCGAGAAGTTGCTCCCCGTCCCCGACCCGAACTTGAACAGCCGCGCCTCGCGCGTCCAGAGGTCCATGATGCCGCCGTCGTTGACGAGATCGTCCTCGACCGACTGGATGAAGCACGCATGCGGCTGCGGGTGCTCATACGCGTTGTCCGCCGCGCGCAGTTCGTGCGTCGTCGGGTCGACGTAGAAGTGTCCTTGTGGCGGCCCCTCGACTCCGTAGGCCCAGTGGAGACCGGTGTTGAACCACTGCGGCGAGTTGGGCGCCGCCATTTGCGTGGCGAGCATGTACGAGACTTCGTCGTAGAACGCCTCGGCATCGCTCGGGGCATCGAAATAACCGAAGCGCTCACCCCAATGCGTCCAACAGCCAGCGAGGCGGTGGAACACTTGACGCGCGTCCGACTCCCTGCCGAGAGCGATCTTGCCATCCGCATCGCGCACCGCTTCACCGACGTACCGCGGTCCACTCGGCGTGCGAGAACTCCGCCCCTTGCCCTTCGACTTGCCGCCGGGTTTCTTCGACGCCGCCGCCGATCCGCTCGTGTAGCGAAACTCCGCCCGCGCCAAGTCGTCGGCCTGGGGAACCGATGCTTTGCGGAAGTACTTCTGCGCGAGGATGTCGGTCGCGACCTGACTCCAGGCTTCCGGCACCCGAATGCCCTTCTGCGAAAACACCAAGCTCCCGTCCGGGTTACGGATCTCGCTCGTCCGCTCGACGAAACGAATCGACTCGTAAGCCCCACCCGTCTTGGTCGTGAATCGACGCTCGACCTTCATGCGCGCTCCCTCTCGTCCGCCGCGCAGCGCGCGCCGCCCGGCACGCACCGCCCCTAGCCCCATGGCCCTAGCCCCCCGGTCGGGGGGGAGGCCACGAAGGCGCGACCTCGCCCAGAAAGCGCAATATATTGGTGCTCAGCCCCGATGCAACCCACAAGATGTGGGTCAGGCGTAACCTCTTGCCAGCACTCCAGATGGGCGAATCGAGGGGGTTTCAGCGGGCTGCGCCCGCCCACTCCTGCTCTGCCGGCCGCTCGAAACGAGCCTCCATCGGCACGCCATCGAGACGCCTGCCTCCGTCTTCGAGGTCCGCGAGAACGAGGACCACGGCGCGTCGCAAAGCCGCGCCCGCCAGCGCGTGCGGGTCGGGGCTGAACAGCAAGCTCCCTGCATTCGTCGGCGCCTCGAAGCTGCGCGAACGAAGCACCGGCCGCGATCCGTCGGCCGCCTTGGGACCTTTGACGACGAGGTGGAGTTTCGCGAAACCACGCACGGTGCGCCCCACCACGCGCTCTTCCACGCATCCGTAGAACGCCGCGACCGCGGGCTCGAGGACCCAATCCGCGTCCGCTGGACTCTCGACGATTTTCGTGAAGAGATCGGCGGCGCCGATCTCGTTCTTCAGGACCTCGCTCAGCATCGTCGTGAGCGGTCGCGACCAGAATACGTCCTGCGTGTACGTGCGCGGGTACATCCCTTCGCCGAGCGCTGGCGGTGCTTCTCGCTGATCCGTGATCGGCGCGATGTAGACCGTCCGCGGCTGCGTGTAGCCCGCGCGGTATCCCGTCGGTTGGTACAGGCCTTGATTGACCCCCAGATCACGCACGGTGCGGTCCGACTGGCACGCAGGGAGTACGAACAGCGGGAGAACGAAGAGACGGAGAGGCAGGAAAGGGAGCGCACGCATCGTCGTGGTAGGTCAGGGGGACGAATCGGCCCGGCAACGCCGGAGGGCACGACTGGCACGGACGGAGATTGGCAGGATGCCGTCCTTGTCATCGACCGTTCGTGCATCGGAACTGAACGAATCGTCGAATTCCACCGCATTCTCGGTGGCACCGTAGGCGATCAGGCCCGCGGCCGGTCCTTGTGGTGCTCGCGCGCATCGAGTCCCGCGCGAAACGTCGGATCCTTGCGCTTGTAGTAGTCGACGTCCTTCGCGCTCGGAACATAGCCGAAGATGCCCTTGAAGATGCCACGCCCCTTCGCGAGCTGCGCCCTCATCCGTCGCTTGTTCCCCAGATGAACGACGATCGACGGGACGAGCCCGACGATGTCGAAGAGGATGAAGGACATCCACAGCTTGAAGGACGAACAGCGGCGCAGAAGTCGCGGCGTGTTGCAGCCATTGAAGAACTTCCGCAGCGGCGTCGTTCCTCCCCCAGAGGACAAGGAGCCGCCATGCACGACCTCGACCCACGGCACGTAGAGAAGCCGCCGCCCACGCTCTTTGAGCCGAACGCCGAGGTCGACGTCTTCGAGGTACATGAAGTAGACCTCGTCGATCCCACCGACCGCGAGCAGGTCCGGCGTGCGATAGAGCGCGAACGCGCCAGGGAGGAAGTCGACGACCGAAGGGTAGCGTGGCGCCGCATCGATGGACTTGCCGATCGCACGCTGGATCACCTCGTTGGGCCCGAAGCGCAAGTACGCTCCCGCCGACCAAATGCGCTTGCCACGTTCGGTCGTGAGCAGCGGGCCGACTCCCGCCACGGTGTCGTCACCGAGGAGTGCATCGACGAGCGACTCGATCGCGTTCGGCTCGGTGACCGTGTCGTTGTTGACCAGCAGGAAGAGCTCGATGCCGAGTTCACGCGCACGCGCGAGCCCGAGGTTGACGGCGGCACAGTAGCCGACGTTCGTCCGCGGTCTGAGGATCTCCAGACCATCCGCGTAGCCGGCATCCGGAAGGTTGTCGGAATTGTCCACGACGACGATCCGAAGGTCCGGATAGCCACATCGACGCAAGGTATCGACGGCATCGAGACTGTCCTGTGGCTCCCCGAAGTGCGGCATCAATGCCAATACGGCCGGGCGGGGTCGATCGCGCGGTTCCCGTAGCTCGATGTCGTTCGCGAATCGTACGTGCGCGTCGCCCGGTTTCATGCTGCCCATCTTCCGAGACGGAACGAGATCGCGAGGAGCGTGTCCAACACGCGGCGCACGATACCTCGAAAACCACGCGCTGCGATGCCGGGATTGAGCGTCAGTGTCGGTGCAGCGAGCAGCTCACCGTCCCGGCGCACACGTCCGCGCTGGATGATCTCACGCCGGGTACGCAGCACTCGCCGCATCGTCACGAGTGCGACCTTGCCACGCCACCACTCGCGAAGGTGTCCCTTCGCGATCACGAAGCCGAGGTGCACGATTCCGTACAGGACGAAACCAGGAGCGAATGCGACGAGCGCCCGTTTGCGGTAGTGGGTCAACAAGAAGATCCAGCGGTTGCGTGAATGCAGGAAGGTACGGCGCCCCGCATAGCCGCCCTTCGCGCCACGCGTCGAGAGCCCCTTGGTCCCGCCCTTGTGGATACACACCGCACTCGCATCGACGCCGACACGGTGACCTCGCATCTTGAGCGCGTACGAAAGCGCGAGGTCCTCGAACAGGATGAACATCGATTCGTCGAAACCGCCCGCTTCGAGGATCGCATCACGACGCCCCGCACAACACAACGAGATCGCGACATCGCACTCGATCCAACCAGACTCGTGATTGGTCTCGCGCGGTGCATACCAGTTGCGCAGAGCGATGAGCCCTACGTAGTGAAACGCTCCACCGTCGTAGTGGATCGGACCCGTCTCGTCCCCGAGGACACTCCGTGCCTGCACGAGTGCCACGTCTTCATGACTGTCGAGATCGTCGACGAGACTTTCGAGACAGCCAGCGGTCACCTCGACGTCGTTGTCGACGAGGATGACGGTCGAACAACGAGCTTCGGACAAACCACGGTTGCGTGCCGCGCTCGGTCCGAGGTTGCCCTCGAGCTCGATCAATCGTACCGGGAAACGTTCGGCAGCAGCCTCGTGCGCGCCATCGCTCGAACCGGAGTCGATGAGGAGCACCTCTGCCGGGTCGGCGCGAAAGATCGCGGCGAGGCATGTATCGAGGTAGTCCTTGCCGTCGTGATTGACGACGATGACGGTCGCGTCGAGTGTCATCGCCTCACTGCAGTGGGAGTTCGAAGTCTTCGTGCGTGCACACGTGCCTGTTCCGCAGACAGTGCGGCAACTGCCGCAGCGCCGAGAACGTGGCTTTGATGCAGACGAAGAACCCCCACGGCACCGCTCGGATCTCGTCCATCAGGCCGATCGTGCCGACGGCATCGCCAACGGCCGACTTCTGCTTCTTGCCGCCGAGCCCCTTCGCGAGAAACCGGAACGGGAAGCGCAGCACGTCGATCCAGCGCACGTACTTGAACGCGTAGATCCAGAAATTGCGCACGTGATAGAACAGACTTCGCTTGCCCTTGCGCATGCCGAACGGCGCCTTGTGCCACACGCGAAGCGATGGCACGTATTTGACGCGCTTCCCGCGATTGAGGAACCGCGCCGTCAGATCACGCTCGTTGCCGAAGATGAACAGCACCTCGTCGTAGTAGCCACAAGCACGCAGCTCCTCGGCTTTGGCGAGGCTCGCACAACCGCGGAACGTCGCCATGTAGCGTGGCTCGAGATGCCCTTTGCTCTGCAAGAACCAATCCGGCATTTCGGGCTCTTCGACTCGCGAACTCAGAAGCGCGGTGGACTCGGGTTCGCTCGCGAACTCGGCGAGCATCCCTTCGACCCAGTTCGGCGGAAGGATGACATCGTCGTCGAGAATACCGACGTATCGACCTGCCGCGGAGGCGAAGCCGATGTTGAACGTCGTGCACGCGCCGAAGGACGAGTGCGGCATCCGAATCAGTCGAACCTCGGGGAACTCCTCGGCAACCATTTCCGGCGTGCCGTCTTGCGAACAGTTGTCCACGACGATCGTCTCGAGCGGCGCGACGGTCTGAGCGCGGATCGCCGCTAGGTTCTCGCGGAGATCGTCCTTGCGGTTCCATACCGAGATCACGAGCGAAACGTCCGCTCCGGACACCGTGCCGGCCTTGTCGACCTGCGTCTCATCGTCAGCCACGGCTGGCCTCCTCGAGTCGCTCGACCCGCTCGACGTATCGCAGCCAACTCAGGACATCCACCTCCGCGAGGAGCTCGGCATGCGTCACGGTCACATCCTCGACGTTGACGGTCGCCGCGCGATCACGGCACAGAGCCTTCGTCTTGAAGTCGATGTACGCGAGCTGCGACGCGAAGCAAGCGAGAGCTCGATCCTTCTCGTCGACGAAATCCGAATAGTCGTAGAGCACACCGAACGGCACGACCTGGTTGACGCCGAACAAGCGAATCGCACAGTTGCTCGGCAGGTGATCTCGCGCATCACAGCAAGCACGTGAAAGCACACGGTGATCCACGTGATACTCGCCAGGGAAGAACGTGTAGAGGAGCTCTGGGCGCCGCTCGACGAACAGCGCCGCAAGTCGATCGACGAGATCGTCGTAGCTCCCGGCCAGTTCGCCGTCGGCGAACCCGAGTCCATGCGGTGCATCGACGCCGAGAACCGCGAGTGCAGCCGTGACCTCACGTGCACGGATTTGCGCGAGATCGCCGCCGGTATGTAGCCCTTGGGGATCGCCGGCATCCCCCCCAGTGGCATGCACGACGTGCACGACATCGCCCCGCCGCCCGTGGAACGCGAGCAGACCGCCGATCCCGATGACTTCGTCGTCAGGGTGCGCGACGACGACCAGCACTTCGCGTGGTAGTGCATTGCGATCACGAATGGCGGGAAATGCGTGATCGAACTTCATGAAACCTTGGAGAGCGACGTGAAGAGTTCGATGTAACGATCCGCGGCGCGTCGGATCGTCGGAAAATCGGTCGGAATCTCGGAGCGAAGCGCTTCGAGTTGTCGCTGACTGCGCAGCAGGTTCGCGAGTGCTACTTCGAGTGGCCCGACGCCGCCTTGACGAACGACCTTGCCACCGCGCTCGGCGCGTTCGGGCAACGCACCACGACCGGACACGACGACGGGGACACCGCGCGCGAGGGCTTCGTCGACCACGAGACCGTACGACTCGTGACAGAGTGACGGGAAGATCGCGAGATCCAGGTCGAGCGCAGGGTGCCGATCTCCTGGACCATACGGACCCGTGTAGGTGAAGGGCACACCGAGGGTCCTGGCCCGCCGCTCGAGCGCGTCGACGTAGCCGGCATGTGGACAACGCCCCGAGATGCGGAGTTCGACTTCCTCCCCGAGATGCCCGAGCGCCTCGACGATCAGATCGAAGCCTTTCTCTGGAACGACGTTTCCGAAACTACCGACACGGAAGGGAGCTCCGTCGGCGCGTGGCATTGCACGCTCCTGGACGGGTGCGAGCAATCCGTGCGGAATGACCTCGACTTCGGCCCGTGAAGCCGAATGTCGATGCAGCAGCTTCTTCTGCGCCTCGGACGGAACCGAGACGAACGCGGCCGTCGCGAGTTCGCGTCCGATGATCTTGTCGCGCCGCGCCATGTCGCTCGCGATGTCCTTCAGTTCGGTGTGCGGCAGATCACTCGACGCGCACGTGACGCACGACTCGCGCGAAGCATCGAGCGGGCACCGCACGCCACTCGGAGGGCGACGGAAGAAGCGCGGACACGTCGTCCAGAGATCGTGCAACGTCGTGCCGCCGACGATGCCGAGCGCCGCGGCACGCTGCAGGATATCGTGGCCGATCGTCGACCAATGATGCACGTGCACGGCATCGGGTCGCTCTTCGACGAGGATGTCCGTAACGAGGCCGCCGACACGCGGCCAATCGAGACAGATTCCGTAGTTCTCGTCCTGCAAACGCCGCAAGCGCAGGACGCGGAGTCCCTCGTACGCCTCCGTGACGACAGCTGGCTCGTCCGCGGCACGACGCTGCTCAGAGCCGGCAACGATGACGACTTCGTGACCCGACTCTCGATAGGCGTGTGCCAGGGCGAGAACGACTTGTTCCGTACCACCCAAGAACTCCGGTGGAAAGTCGTGCACGAAGAGTGCGAGCTTCATTCGAGCACTCCTTCGCGAAACGCCTCGCCGTACCGTGACGTCTTCGGCAAGTAGACCGATCGGTGAGCAGCGAGCCCGAGGAGCTGGTGCGGGTAGTCCGTATACGCGACCTGGCTCGCATGGGCGACCATCGCCAAGCGCTTGAGTTCGGCAGTGCTCGTCACGTCCACGACGAAGTCGGCGGGCAATGGAGACCACACTTCGTACTCGAGCACGCGCGGTCGCGACTTGCCTGCAGCCCTGCGCATCGCGTAGCAACGCTGCAACGCCTGCCAACTGTGGGCATGGTCCGAATGCGCTTCTTCGCTCCACGGGACGTAGACGAGCGTCGGCGCGACCCGATCGATCACTTCATCGAACAACTGCGCGACCGCGGTGAGATCCGAATCCGTGACCTCGTATCCATCCGGCAGGCCCAAGAACTCGCACGTACAACCACCGAGAATCTCGGCAGCCTTGCGCGCCTCGTCGCGCCGAAGTCTCGCGAGATCCTCGAATTGCGCGTCCGGATCGCCGCTCGTACCGTCGGTCACGAAACAGAGGTGCACGGAGTCGCCCTGCAGGCGATGCAAGGCCACGGTTCCCCCGATCCCGCACGATTCGTCGTCGGGGTGCGGCGCGATCACCAAGACGGGACCAGGTGGCGGCGCGAGTTGAACAGGGGGCTTCACGGGCGGCGGATCTTATCAGTTGGCGGGGGCCAAGACGCTGTTACGCCGGATCGGGAATGCAACGCGGTTCGCTGAAGCGCATCACGTCGCGGATGGAGATCCGTCGTCCAAACCATCTTCAGATCGTCGGCTTTTTCGACAGGGCCGCGCGAACGATGCGACGCAACTCGGCTCGGGCTTCGCGCCGCTCGCGCACGTCGCGGTACTTCCGACCGATGTCGAACCACTCCTGGACGCCGCGCAACCGGGTCATCAGGCCGACGAACGCCGCACCGAGCCATCCGTAGTGCCGGAGGTAGTACGTGCGACGGTTGCGCGCCCAGAGCACGAGCCGCGGCCCGAAGGCGAACGTGGAGGCGCCGAGGTGGTGTTCCACGATCGGATCCGCGAGATAGCGGATCCGAAGGCCCCGGTCGTGGATCCGCTTGCACAGATCGACGTCGTTGAAGAAGAGCCACAACTCCTCGTCGAAGCCGCCGAGTTCTTCGAAGAGTGCGCGCCGCATGACGAGACACGTCCCTGGAGGCTGCTCGACATCCGCGTCGTGCTCGTGATCGAAGTCGCGATAGTGATACCGATCGTCGAAGCGCCGCAGGACGGGCCAACGCTTCCATGCCATGTCGTACACGAGCGCAGTGGCGATCGTCGGAAAGCGCATGCACGTGCGCTGCACACGGCTTGCCGCACGCTCGCTCGTCGGGTCGTCCCCACGTGCGATGTCGACGAGCCGCGGCGCTGCGGCTCCATACTCGGCATGACCCTCGAGGAACCGTACGAGTGCATCGAGCGCGCCTTCGTGCACACGGGTGTCGGATCCGAGAAAACACACGAATTCCCCTCGCGCATGCCGCGCGAGGAGGTTGTTTCCACGCGCGTAGCCCGTGTTGTCTTCGCTGCGAACGAAGCGAATATCGGCGCGCGAGCCGACGATCGATGCCGTTTCGTCCTCACTTCCGTTGTCCAGGACCAGGATCTCGCGCGAGTGCTCGGGCACGTCATGCGCGAGCGCATCGAGTGCTTCGGTCGTCAGGCGCACCGTGTTCCACGACAGGATCTGGACACTCAGCACGGGCTTCCCCGACTCGCTTCGCACCCGTTCGCTCATCGCGGAGCCGGCACCCGGCGGAACCGATAGACACCGAGTTCTTCGGGCTCGTCGTGCGTCAGATCGACGGCACGCAAGAAATACTCCGACTCGCCGAATGCCGCCCAGAACGAAGCGCCCGGCGTCCACGTCGAACCCTTGCCAGGAATCGCCGCTGCGAGCAAGAACCCCCGGTCCTGACACAGCTCCAGCACGTAGGAGTCGCAATGCCGTGGCAACTCGATGGTCGGCGGTGCGTGCACGTCCCCGAGATCGATCACGTCGTGGAGGGTGCGAGCCCTCGCGCGCTCAGCGAACTTCGTAGCGAGGAACTTCCGGCAGAGCCATTCGCTGAAGCGACCGACGACGCCATACCACTTCGAGAAGTAGTAGCGGCGCGCGCGCCAGTAGCGATTCATTGCTTCGCCCGGATTCGTCGTGCCCGACCGATTGTAGAAGTGCGCGATTTCGGCACGCCGCACCATCACGAGGCGCTTGCCGCTCTTGGTCGCGCGACGGAACAGGTCCGTGTCTTCGTAGTAGAGCGGGTAGCCATCGTCGAACAGCCCCCCCATCCGTTCGATCTGCTCGCGCGAGACGAGCAAGCAGGCACCCGACAGCATCGGGAGGTCGATGTCTGCGTCACTCCGGTAGACGTCGAGTGCGGCCCGAAAACGACGATCGACGTACCGGCGATTGGCCCCGCGGAACGCCTGCGCCAAGGTTCCGCGATACAGATCGCCGAGCGTCGGCAGAACGTTGGGAGGCAGAAGCACCTCGCGGCCGCGATCCCAGTACCCGACCGGCCCGACGATGCCGATCGACGGATCGGCCTGCAGAGTCTGCCAGAGCTGCTCGACACACTGTGGCAAGAGCAGGAGATCCGGATTGAGGACGAGGGCGTGCGTCCCGCGCGCGTGTTTCCACGCGAGATTCATGCCGCCTGCGTATCCGGCATTTTGGTCGTGCAGGATCACCTGACCCGGGAGTTCGGGATCGTTCGCGAGTTCACGAATCGATTCGAGGGACTTCTCGTGACGCACGGGCGATGCGTTGTCGACGAAGACCCACTCGATCCGAAGCGGACGACCGTCCGCCGCACGCGGCTTCTGATCGCGCAACGAACGCAACATGTCGAGTGCGAGTTGCGCCGTGTTGTAGTTGACGACGAGTGCGCTGACGTCGATGCCGGTATCCACCCCGACCCGCGACGCGCCATGCGTGGTCGCCGCAATACCTTGACTCTGGACGTCAGAATCCACGGATCCCCGCTGTGCTCGGCATCAACGACCGCGAACGGGATCGACCATCTCGACGGGCCGCGGCTTCCTCACCTGAACGCCTTTCGCTTGGTCGACGCGAATCGTCAGGTGTCGATAGAGCCTTCGTTCGACGTCCATGTCCTGTCCGGCATCGTCCCACTCGTCTTCTTTCGGCTCGAATGGCGTCGCGATATCACCGTAGCGCTGCATTTCGACCCAGTAGCGAACGACGTGGCCCTCTCCCTCGTCGGGTTTCTCGATGCGGAAGTGACCGCGCCGCCGGCGTCCCTGCCCCATCGAGCGGAGTTGATTGCGCCAGCGGGTGACGAACGTGCGCTTCCCGATGTCCATCTGCGCCGGATCGAGCCGGAACTCGGTCTGTGCGGTATCGAGGCAGATCGACCACAAGACATCGATCGGGAGTTCCTTGACCGGCAGATCGCGATCCTCGTGGACATAGGATTGGCAGCTCGCGGCGAGTGCAGCGACCGCGAAGGTCGCGAGCACGAGCTTCGAACGACTGCGAACCGGGTACGGCGAGACGTCGGACATCCGCAGCAGGATGTCCGATCTGGTGGCTGGCTTCCAGTCCAGGGCGGACGGGTTATCCGTCCCTGCGCGCCGCACGGACCTCCCGTGCCGCTTCGCCGCACCAATGGAGCCGTTTGCAGAGCGTCTCGAGCCGCAGTGCTTCGCGCGACGGCCGCGTGTCCGATTGCCGCTCGATCAAGGTCAGCAAGGCCTTCGCATCGCCGGGCCGCACGGCCTCGATCGCCCCATCGAAGAGTCGCTGCACGAACGCTCGGGTGCCTTCGCGGTCCTTGCTGGCCCCATCGAGAACGCGCCGAAGCGGATCGAAGCGCGCGACCCGAGCGATGAACTTCGCGAGTTCCGGGTCCTTGCGCTCGAGTTCGAAGCGCGTGTGTCCGTGGGTGATTGGCTGACCGGGAGCCTTGCAGAGCGAATACCAAGCCTCGAACCCTTGCGCGAAGTACTCGCCGGCATTCGAAGCTGCGTAGTAATCGAGGGTCGAACGATTGCGCTTGCTGGAGCGATACAGGCGTTCGATCTCGGACTGCTCTTCGGGGCCGAGGACGTGGAAGTGCAACTGGTGCGCGAACTCGTGAACCAGCGTTTGAAAGCCACCTTCGCGCGCCTCGTCGAGTGCTTCGACTCCCGTCGCCGCGCACAAACCGCCGATGCCGCGCACGTCGTCCCACACGCGACCATCGAACGTCCGCTGCCCGCGCAGGAAGGCGCGATCGATCGCATCGGTCGTGCGCTCCGCGGCACCGAGCAGATCGTGGCGACCGCCCTTCTCGAGCACGCGGCGCAGGTCGTTGCCAAAGGGTCGGAGCGAAACGCGCACCATCTGCCGACGCTCTTCGTCGATGTCGTCGTAGCCGCGCACGAAGCGTCGCATCCATGGCTCGACACGACCCGGATCGAGGGACGCGAAGAGATCATCGAAGTAGCCGCTAGCGACGAGTGGATTACCGCGTCGTTCGTCCGCGAGTTCGAGTTCGCCGAGAATACGGAGTGCGGTCGGATGTTCGGTGTAGTGCGAGAGCACGCGCGTGAGGCCGACACGAGCACTCCCCGCATCGCCTCGCTTGCGCGCGAAGATCGCATCCCGCAGGGCAGCGTCGACCGGAGCCGGCCGTGGATCCTGCAGACCACCACCGAGCCGCATCAGCGCTTCGATCTGGAGCGGATCGTCACGCAACAAGCCCCGATAGAGACTCGCGGCCTCGTCGAAGTGGCGATTTCGATAGAGCGCCGCCGCATGCGCGGCGTGCAACTCCGGTTCGTCGAGACCGACGGCATCGACAGCCCGCCGTGCGAGGAGGAGCGCATCCGCGAACGAGCCGCGATAGAGGTTCGCGCGGATGACGAGCGCGTGGGCGCGAGCCACGAGGGACTTGCTCGCAGCACCGACAGTTTCGAGCTCGGGCTCGTCGAGAATCACCTGTGCACACTCGAGTGCGCGATCGACGTCCCCGAGAACGAGCCAGGCGCTTCCCATGCCGAGGACGGCGCGTTTGCGATCCTGCGTCGCGTCGGCGAGGCGACGGTGCGCGAGTAACGCCCGACCTGCCTCGAGGGAGAGCATCGGATCGACCCGGACCGAATCCTCGAGCAGCGAGAAGAGCAGCGTCGGTGCGTCGCCTGCCAGATCGACGCGAGGCGCCTGGCAGAGCGCGGGTGTCGATACGAATAGTAGGACCGACAAGGCCGCGACTCGGGTCATCGCGGCGTGGACTCGGGGACCACTGGGCATGGAGAAGCCTATCCCATCCCCCGACTTCGGACCGTGATCGGGAGGCCCGCCTCGCTATGTTCGGTGCGAATGTCCCTCGACACCGACGGTTGCCTGGAACTGCAGCGGGCGATGCAACGGGAGTTGACCCGTTCGATGCGCGGGTTGCGCCTTCCGTCGCACCCGCGACCGTTCTTCCTCTCCTACCTCGTCCACCATCGCAGCCACACACGCGTTTGGGGCCGCTACGGAAGCGTCTTTCATTCGTCGCAGGACCGCGACACCGATCTGTATGTCGAATGCCGCGTCGGCTCGTACAGGCTCGACCAGAGCCTCGACGGGGGCATCGCGACGGATTGGTCGGGGCGCGACTCGTACAGCTGGGTCGCCGGTCCCGAAGAGCCGAGCCCGGATGCCGTGCGGTACGCGCTGTGGAAACTCTCACAGCACAAGTACGAGGAGGCCCTCCAGGACTACTACGAGAAGAAGAAGGTGCTCGTCGAGCAAACGCTCCAAGGAGGAGCGCGGAGTTTCAGCCACGAACCTCGCTTCGTCTGGACCGAAGACGTGACGCCCCAGCGCTTCCCCAGGAAGCGATGGGCCGACTTCGTGCGCGAGACCTCGTCGATCTTCCGTCGACATCGCCGACTGCTGGACCCGTACGTCGAGGTCCGGGGCGAGGACCGCATTCGTGTCTACGTCAATTCCGAAGGCTCCAAGTTCGTATCCCAGGACTCGTACTTCGAGGTCACGGCGCGCGCGCTCGTGCTGAGCAAGGACGGCATCTATCTGTCGGCCGAACAGCGGTTCCACGGACGGGCGCCTCGCGAGCTACCGACGCGCAACCAGATCGAAGCCGCGATCGAACGTCTCGCCGAGGACCTCGACGAACTCGCGCGCGCCGAACCGCTCGCTCCGTACGCCGGTCCAGCACTGCTGTCGGGCTACGCGTCGGGACTGCTCTTCCACGAAGCGATCGGACATCGACTCGAGGGAGAACGCATGATCGCGCGCAGCGAAGGCAAGACGTTCTCGACGCGCATCGGCACCCAGATCCTGCCCGAAGGCATCGACATCTGGGACGATCCGACGATCGCATCCTCGCACGGGAAGAGCCTGTTCGGCCACTATCGCGTCGACGACGAGGGCGTGCCCGCGCAGCGCGTACAACTCGTCGAGAACGGTGTGCTCAGGAATTTCTTGATGTCCCGTTCGAGTGTGCCCGGATTCCCTCAGTCGAACGGTCACGGACGACACGGCAGCTACGAGGATCCGATGGCGCGCATGGCGAACCTCGTGATCGAAGCGCGCGAGGGCTGGAGTTCCGAGGCACTCGAAGAAAACCTCGCGAAGCTCGTGCGCGACCGTGGCCTCGACCACGGCTTGATCATCGAAGGCGTTTCGGACGGGGAGACTCGAACCGACCGTTACGACTTCCAGGCGTTCAAGGGTGTGCCCACCGAAGTGTTCGTCTTCGACCCCGCGACGAGGCGCAAGCGTCGTGTGCGCGACGTCAGCTTCATCGGGACCCCGCTCGCCGCGGCTCAAGGCATCGTCGCGCTCGGTCGCGACGCCGCTGTCGACAACAGTTACTGCTGGGCCGAGAGCGGCGGCATCCCGGTCTCGACGATCGCTCCCTCGATGCTCGTCCAAGAACTCGAGCTGCAACGTTCGACGACGAAGCGCTTCCGTCCGCCGTTGTTGTCGCTCCCGCCGATGCGTGGGGACTGACGGCGATCTGCGGCCGGAACGAGCGGCTTCAGAAGTCCCGTTCGATGCGCGCTGCACGCTCGAACGGTGCAGGTCCCGGAACACCCTCGACCGTCTGGCGAATCCAGATCTCGAGGATCGCTTCGGCGCTCGAGCCAAAATCGATCAAGTGGCGTTCGGTCACGAGGACTTGGGCGGCGATCGGGTCTTCGTGCAAGGTCACATAGGCGCGCGTGACTCCCCCTTCGGACTGACGACCACTTTCTTCGAGAGTGAAGCCACTCGTCGGCGCGAGTACCTGATGGAGGATCTGATACCGCGGTACCTCACCTCCTGCATCGCGCGCGATGAGGATCGCGGTGCTTTCCGGACCGTCGTACTCGAGTTTGGGTTGCTCGCTACCAGCGGCGAAGCGAACGCTGAGTCCGGCGGACAAACTCGCGGAGCTGACATCGAGGGGAACACTCAGTACCTGTAGATGCGCGATGCTCGGTGCCTGTTGGATGAGGTCGACCGGAATGCGAAGGAATGTGCCCTCCACGTCGAACCTCCCGAGCGGCACGATCGCAACGGGCTGCACGAGGAAGTGCGTGTCGAAGGGTCCTTGTACGGACGCTCTCTCCGCACCGAGCAGCAGGAAGCCGAATTGCCCTTCCTCCCCGCCCGCGATCAGGATTGCCACCGAGTCCTGCGCACTCGCATCGATGTTCACGCTCAGGTCGCCAGCCCCCGTTCCGGATTGGCTCCCGTACGCTTCGATGCTCACACGCACCGGCGCCGGGTCGTGAACTTGCGCGATCAGCGCTCGAGGGTTCGTTGCGAAGGCGCCTGCGAAGGACAGGGCGGACACGAAACTCGCGAGGAGTGTTGCTCTCCGGGGATCCATGGGTGTTCTCCAAGTGGGTTTGGATCAGCCATTGGAATCGCGGGGAGCGCGCGGTTCGATGTCGTCTAGCAGGAAGAGCTGCGCGAGTTACTTCGCAATAGGGCGGAACGTACAGTCCGCCGAGAGGACCGAGACTGCGAAACCACTAGCGCATGCTGCTCAGGATCACGAGACGCTCGATGTCGAGCACGCGCAGCTCGGCGGTGTCGGCTCGCTGGAGCTCGCCGATCAGCCCGACTTCGCGACCCACGAAGTCCGAGAGGTCGTAGCGCCCACTCGGACAATCGAGATACGCGATCGTTTGTCCGCCCTTCATCAAACGGTACGGGCGGTAGTCCGAACTGCCCGGCCGGTATTCGATCCAACCGACGCGCGTCCACGAGCGTCGTTTCGCGGTTGCCACGTCGGCTTCCGTAGGACCGGTCTTCGATTCGTTCGTGCCACTCGCATCGGTCGTCGGACTCGGCTCGGGCTTCGCGAGGATCTCCTTCGCTTCTTGCAGGATCTTCTTGCGGTCGATGCCGGCGGCGAGACCGTCGATACGCATCAGCGTGTTCGCGTCCTGGATCCCCTTCGACGTTGCGAGTTCCTTGAGGTCCGTTGCGCGCTTCGAGAGAGCATCGAGCGCAGCGACCGTCACGTCTTCGGCGCCACGCACCGCATCGAAGTCGTTCGCGAGCGTCGTGATTGCGGCTTCGAGTTCGTTCTTGGTCGTGGCGCGCATCGCGGCTTCTTCTGCCGCTTTCTGCTGCTTCGCGAACGTCGCTTCGAGGGCGGCGAGCCGACTCTCGAGACGCTTCGCGAGTGAAGGATGCGCGCCGAGCACGCGCAGGAGGACTCGCGAGTCGTCGAGCGTTTTCGCATCGCATGCGAGCGTCGCCGCGACCTTGGTCGTGCCGCTCTCGATCCACGCGCGCGCCACCGGTGGCGCAACGACCTTCACCCAGTCCCCTTCGCTACCGAGGATCGCGACCTTCGTTCCACTGTGTTCGAGTGCGCAGAGCGGCGGTTCGCCCACCCGCGGTCGAATGCGGAACGACACGTTGGTCCCTGCGGTCTCGCCCCAGCCGTTGCCGAGATCCCGCAAGAACTTCGAATGGACGTAGCCCTCGAATCCTTCGAGCAACCCGACCGGCACATAGCCATACGCATCGGGCCCGAGGCGGACCAGCAGCGTGCCCACGGCGAGTGGCGCTCCGATCGCGGGCGCCTCCTTCGATGGCACTTCGCGAAGCATCGAGGCCGACGTGACTTCGAGGATCTCGGCGCTTCCCGTCGCGGCGGCCTCGCCTCGTGCTCCGACGTCCTGTGCGGCTTCCGTCGACTCGCCAGGCTTCGGTGCCTCGATCGTGCGCAGAGACCCGGCTTCTTCGAGCCCTTCGAAGCTACCCTTTCGTTCGACCGGCGGTCGTGGATCCTGCGATCCGTCACCGCCCTGTGCGACGACCTGTTGCACGAACGCGATGGGCATCAGTCCGAAGAACGCCGCGCTTGCGGCCAAACCACGAAGTACATGTCGCGAACCCTTCGGTCGCGACTGCAGTCGGTTCGCTACGAGCATCTTGCCCTCCCTTGGCACGCGCCTGGTCGCGCGTACCCCTTGGCACGCGATGGGTAGGACCGTGCTCCCGACACGGCCTCTCTACGATGACCCAAAAGCGTAGCGACTGCGCGGGCCGATGGCATCGGAGAAAAAAGCGTTCCTTACAGCGCTCTCGCCCGACATCCTTCTGGGACATGAGTTCGACTGCAGGAATGGCACGCCCGGCAGGATTCGAACCTGCGACCGCCGGATTAGAAGTCCGATGCTCTATCCAACTGAGCTACGGGCGCCTCCTTCGCGGGCGCGAGTCTCACGGCGTGCGGCACGACGGTCAAGGGTCCGTATGGCTTCCGAGCGGCATGCCGGCGCTGCTCACGACGCGTGGTTTCGGGCCCTCGACAGGAGGCCGCGCATGATCGAGTTCTTGGCCGGATTCGTGACGGCGTCCATCGTACTCGCAGCCACCTGTTGGTGGCGTAGCCATCAGCGCCCTTCGCGTCGCCGTGCGCGCGAGGCCGAACGCTGGACGATTCTCGAACACCTACTCTCCAACATCCCGGTCGCGATCTACTGGAAGGACGAGGATTCGATCTATCGCGGCGCCAACGAGCGCTTCTTGGAGAACGCCGGATTCGATCGACTCAACGATCTGGTGGGCAAGAGTGACCACGACTTGCCCTGGACCAACGACGAAGCGCATGCCTATCGGCGCAACGACCGCATCGTCCTCGCGACCGAGCACCCCCTGCTCGACCTCGAGGAGACGCAACTCAACGCGAGTGGCGAGCACCTCGTGCTGTCTTCGAGCCGCATCCCGCTCCGAGACGCTCGCGGCAAGATCCGCGGAATCCTAGGCATCTATTCCGATGTCACCGAGCGACAGCGCAATCAACAACTGCTGCTCAACTACGCGTTCTACGACTCTCTCACGGGATTGCCGAATCGCCGACTCTTGCGAGAGCGGCTCGAGCAGGCACTCGGTCGCATGCGACGACGCAAGCGCGACGTTGCCCTGCTCTTTCTCGATCTCGACGATTTCAAACGCATCAACGACACGCTAGGACACGACGCAGGCGATCGCTTGCTCGTGCAAGTCGCACAAAGGCTGCGTGGTGCGTTGCGTGAGAGTGACACGGTCGCGCGCCATGGCGGCGATGAGTTCAACGTCTTGATCGACGACGTGCGCAGCCTCGCCGACGTCCAGAACGTCGCGATCAAGTTGCTCGATGCGCTGCGCGCACCGATTCGCCTCGACTCCCACGAGATCCTCGTCACCACCAGCATCGGCGTGACGATCGCTCCCAAGGACGGCAGTGACTCTGAGTCCCTGTTACGCAACGCCGATATCGCGCTCTACGACGCGAAGGCGTGTGGTGGCGGAAGGTTGCGGTTCTTCAGCACCGACATGAACGAGCGCGCGAAGAAGCGCCTCGAGATCGAGAACGAAGTGCGCCGAGGCCTGCGCAATGGCGAGTTCCGCCTCGACTACCAACCACTCGTCGATCTCGCATCGCGCCGCGTCGAAGCGGTCGAAGCTCTCCTCCGTTGGGATCACCCCGAGCGCGGGCTCGTGCCACCGAGTGAGTTCATCGACATCGCCGAGGAGACGGGCCTGATCGTCCCGCTCGGCAACTGGGTCTTGCGGCGAGCTTGCGAGGAGATCCTGTCCAGGGACGACCTCGGCGCCAATGGTCCGCGCGTTGCCGTGAATCTGTCGCTGCGTCAATTCCGTGACCCCGATCTGCTTCTCGTGATCCGCCAGACCCTCGAAGACTGTGCCATCGACCCGAAGCGCATAGAACTCGAACTCACCGAGAGCGCGGTCATGGAAGACCTCGAAGAAACGTTGCGCATCCTCGCCGAGCTCAAGGCGCTCGGCATCACGATTTCGATCGACGATTTCGGCACCGGCTACTCGAGTCTTGCCCAACTCAAACGCTTGCCGGTCGACACGGTCAAGGTCGATCGGACGTTCGTGCGCGATATCCCCGACGATCACGAGGATCTCGCGATCACGAGCGCGATCATCGCGATGGCGCACAAGATGAACCTGAGGGTCGTCGCCGAAGGAATCGAGACCGAGGCGCAGTTGCGCTTCCTCGAAGAGAACGGCTGCGACGTCGGTCAGGGTTTCTTCTTCAGTCGGGGAGTTCCATCCGACGAACTCCGCGACACGATCGAGCGCGTGCTGACCGTGCGCTGAAACGCTAGCGTCAAGAGTCGCGGCGCGCGGCGCGCTTCTTCGTCGTCGATCGCCCACCCGGCGACGCACGGCCGGAGCTGCGCTTCTTCTCCCGCTGCGACCTGCGCCGCTGCGTGGCCCAGATGCGCTTCCAATCCTCGAGGCTCTCGGCGTTCATGCTGACACCGAGACGGTGGAAGTGCTCGACGACTGCCAGCGCTTCCTCGGGATCATCCGTCAGGTGGAAGAGCGACGGGTCGCCGGGACTGATCGTCTCGAACTCGACCATCTGCTTCTTGATCCATCGAACGAGACCGCCGTAGTAGTCCTTTCCCATCAACACGATCGGAAAGCCACGGACTTTCGCGGTCTGCACGAGCGTCATGGCTTCGAAGAACTCATCCATCGTTCCGAAGCCACCGGGCAACACGACATAGGCCTGTGCGTACTTCACGAACATGACCTTGCGTGCGAAGAAGTAGTCGAAGATGAGCTCGATGTCCTGATGCGGATTCGGCTCTTGCTCGAACGGCAGCTTGATGTTGAGACCGATCGACAGCCCATTGCCTGCCTGCGCGCCCTTGTTGGCGGCCTCCATCAATCCGGGACCACCGCCGGTGATCGTCGCCCAACCCGACTTCGCGAACAGTCGGGCGACTTCTTCACCGAGCTTGTAGTAGCGGTGCGACGGCTGCATCCGCGCCGAACCGAAGATCGAAACGGACTTCCCGACCTTGCGCAGCGTCTCGAAGCCCTCGACGAACTCACCCATGATCTTGAAGACCTGCCAGGTGTCGCGGCCGGTCCTCAGTTCGTCGTCCGCGTGAGGCGCGAGTTGGTTTCTCATGCTGCTTTCAGGGGTGTTGGTCGTGCAGGATGCACGAGGAGGACTCTTCGACTGCTGCCCACGAAGAACTCGAGGCGGATTCGGCGGCATTCACCGCCCTTTTGGCGCAACTGCCCCTTCCACTCGCGAACTCCATCCTCCGATAATGGAGCGTCCGACGATGCGGCACACGAAGAAACTCGCTCTCCTCCTCTCAGCCTGTCTCGCGCTGCCTTCCTGCCTCTGGATCGAGGGGGATGCGCGCGTCTTCGTGACCAGTGATCCGGCCGGTGCGGACATCCTCATCGATGGACGCGACACCGGACTCACGACTCCTGCGAAGGTCGATCTCGATGGGTTCTTCGGCGACGACCACACGATCCAGGTGCAGAAGATCGGCTTCGAGCCCGAAGAACGCATCGTGACGCACTACCGGGCATGGAACACGAGCAAGTGGAACGACGGCGCTGCCGATTGGTCGACCTTCGCGTTTCCGTTGTTCTGGACCTTCGGCGATTTCATCTTCCCGTTCGAGGTCAAGTACGCATACGTGCCGCACCAGCTCCACGTGAAGCTCTACGAGCAGGGAACCTTCCGTCGAGGCGACGCCACGGATTCGATCCGATGAGTTCGAGAGCGGTCTTCCTCGACCGCGACGGCGTGCTCAACGAAGAACGTGGCTTCGTCACCGACGTTGCGGACTTCGTCGTGCAGAAGGGTGTCGCGGCCGCCCTCGAGCGACTCGGTCGATGCGGGTACCGCCGCATCGTCGTGACCAACCAGTCCGGCGTGGGTCGCGGTCTCATCTCGCTCGGCGCCCTCGAACGGATCCATTGCGCTCTTCGAGAAGCAACGGGTGGCATCGACGCCCTCTACTTCTGCCCCCATCATCCGGACGCGGCGCATGGCTCGTTTCGCACGGCCTGCAACTGCCGGAAACCGGGTTCGGGGATGTTGATCCGAGCCGCTCGCGACCTCGATCTCGACCTGGCGGCATCCTGGATGGTCGGAGATGCCCCGCGGGACATCGTCGCCGGCCAGCGCGTCGGTTGTCGCACGATCTGCGTCACGGGGCCCAAGATGCCGTCGAGTCACGACTGGCCCGCGGATTCGCCGAAGCCCGAGACCTTCGTGTCGGATCTCGGCGCCGCGGTGGATTACATCCTGGCGACGCCATAGCAGCGCGATCGGCGAGTGCCGATCGCGCCGATTCGCTCAGCCCTTTGCGAACTGTTCGATGAGCCCTTGCACGCGAGCTTCGAGGTCGGTGCCCTTCACCTTGCTGAGAAGGATCGCGAGCTTCGACTTCGCACCGCGGGCGTCGCTCTCGCCGAGCTTCTCGAGTTCGTCGACGTAGGTCGTCGCGGCATCGATCACGGTCGCCTTGATCTTGGCGACTTTCGCCGTCGCGAGTTCGGGCCAACCCTTCGCCGACTTTTCGATCTTGGCGACGGTGTTCAGCGCCTTGTCGAGTTTGCCCTTCGCGAGGTGACCGGCGACCTCGTCGGCTGCCTCCTCGATCTTGTCGAGATCCTTGCGGAAGAAGTCGGGCTTGCCGTTCTTCTCGGCGAGGACCTTCTGAGCCTTTTCGACGGCATCGATGATCTGCCCTGCGCCCATGCCGCCCGACATTCCCTCGATCTTCTCGAGCGTGAACGGGTCGACGATCGCCGTATACGGGATCTTGCCGGTGTCGTTGTAGCTGCCGGCCTTCGACGAGTTCATCTTGTTGATCTCGTCGACCGTCAGGTTCGGAAACTCGACGAGGAGCTGGACCTTGTTGCCCTGCGCATCGACGACTTCGTACGTCTCGGCCTTCTTGTCCTTCTTTTCGACACCTTCGTCGAGACGACCGAGCGCCATGACTTCGACGGTGTTCTCACTCGCGAACTTGATGTATTTCTTGTTCTGCAACACGGCAGAATGCATGCCCCAGCAAGGGCCTCAGTAGAAGCCGTGCGAGTGCACGACGATGGGCAGTTTGAGGAGCTTTGCTTCCTCGACCGCCGCATCCCAGGTCTTCGCGTACGTGACGCTCGGTTTGATCTTGGGCTTCTTGCTCTGGGCGACGAGATCGCCGCCGAGGCTGACGGAAGCCAGCGCCAGCATGGTGAGGGGGATCGAGTAGTTCATGGCTTTGGAAATACGGTCTGTTTCTGAAGTCCGCGAGAACCCTGGACGAGATTCTCGTGATTGTCGTCGTGGAGACTGTTGCCTACGAACGGAATAGCTCCAGATCGGAGCCCTGTGCCGGGGACCTAAGGCAACTGCCGGAAGAGTCGTCCACCGAGCCCGCGCACGACGGGTCTCGGAAGCTTCTGCCATACGCGCCTGTAGCCACTGAGTTTCGGATTGTCGGGCGTGAAATCGGGCAGTTTTCCCGTCGGTGACAACCAGTACTGGTAGCCGAGCTGGATCTGCTCGAACCCCATGTTCTTCTTGAAGCTCGCGGGTCCGCTGTCCTTGCGGCTTCGTCCGAAATCGAAGCTACGGATGCCGTTCTCGACGGCCCACGCCATGAGGCTCCAATACATGAAGTTGTTCACACCCGGGACACCGGGGTCCTCGAGCACCCCTGAATAGTACGGCAAGATCTGATCCCGGAATCGCAACGAGAGCACGGCAGCAACCGCGCGCCCCGATCCCGTGCGAACCTCGTGCAGGACGAAGTCCTTACCGAAGTTCGTGCGCAACCGCTCGAGCATGGATCTCGGGACCGTCGGCGAGCCGAGCCCCTGCTTGTTCTCCGTGAACAGACGGTGGAACCGCCCGAGATCCTCGGACGGAACGAGTGCGACGCCTGCCTGGATCGCCTTGCGAACCTCGGCCCGTGCCTTGCGTGGGATCGCCCCCAGACAGGCCTCCGGATCGTCCGGGAGATCACGGACGAACGTGACGTAGCGGTCGTTGGGCTCGAGTTCGATCCCGAGTTCTGCGCAATCGTACGGAGCGTAGTGTCTCAGTTCGAGGTATGCGTGACCGCGTTCCTGCGTGCGTTCGATCGCGACGTCGAGGAGCCGTCGTGCGACGTCGGCTCCTTCGGCGACGATGCCGCCATAGACTGCAAACGGCATCGAGATCGACACCTTGCCGAGGAACATCGACTTGATCGGGAACCACGGCAGATACCCGACGATGCGGTCGTCCCGTTCGACGATCAGGCTGTCGGCATCCGTCTTCAGCTCGGACTCGACCATGCGTCTCCACGCACTCGTGTGGTAGACCGTCCCCCGTTCGCAGCCTCGCAGGAAGTCGTCGATCATCGCGTCTTCGCCCGGTGACGGTCGGCGAAGGCGGAGTTCGCCACTGGCTGCCTGCCCCGAGATCGCGGGAAGCACTTCGACTCGGTGTGGCGCGGAACCCACGTGGCTGCGATCCGCGCTCGTACCGCCGGACGCATCACGCACGGGCATCTCGGTCGAAGGATTCGTGGCCGCATCGGTCGCGATCACGGCAGCACCCGGTGGCCCACTCGTGAGGATGCGATCGATCTTGTAGTCCTTCAGGTCGCGACTCTGCGTGAAGATGATGATCTCCCCCACGAGTCCGAACCCGATGAACTGCAGACCGAAGGAGATCAGCACGACGCCGAGCAACACGATCGGTCGATCTTGAATGCTCGATTGCACGAAGATCCTCGAGATGACGGGCGGTAGCGCAACCGCGAGTCCGATCGTCACGAGGATCATCCCGATGATCCCGAAGAAGCGAAGCGGCTTGCGCGTGAACCGAGTCAGGAACGTGACCGCGAGGATGTCGAGCAAGCGACGGAAGTAGACGCCGACACCGAAGAACCCGGTCTTGCCGCGCTCCTCGCGATGGACGACCTGCACCTCGCGCACTTGGAAACCGCGCCGCGCGGCCATGATCGGCAAGAAGCGGAACAAGTCGCCATACAGTGCGACTTCTTCGAGGACCTCGCGTCGCATCAGACGGAAGCAGCAATTGAGGTCGTGAAGACCGACCTTCGACAGGAGCCGCAACGACCAGTTGAACAGCATCGACTGCCACTGGTTGAGCTTCGCGTCGATGCGCGGATGCCGCCATGGGCTGATGAGGTCGAGCTCTTCTTTCTCGAGCTTCTCGATCATCGGCCCGATCGACTTCGGATCGATTTGCAGGTAGTCCCAAGCCGTCAGGATCAGCTTGCCGCGCGCGTGTTCGAGCGCGGCGCGGAATGCGATGGATTCCCCGTGCCCACCACCTTGGAGCGTGAGCACGCGCACGTCGTCGCGCTCTGCCTGCAAGCGCTCGAGACGCTCGATCATCGCCGGACTCTGGCCGTCGAGAATGAAGACGTATTCGCCCGTGCGACCGATCTCGGCGAGGGCGTGCGAGTAGCTTCGTAGAAGGACGTGGATCTGTGCATCCGGATCGCTGACGTAGATCAGGATGGAGATCTCGGGCCCGTCCTTGGGCTCCTGCGTCGGTGCTTCGGCGACGTCCAAGACTTGGCTCACGAATGGTCTCCGGTATCGACGAGTTCGCGACCGGCGTGCTGGAAGAAGCCCGAGACGTGCACGGAGAGCTCGCAGAGCAGACCGAGGAGGAAGAGATTGAGCGCGGTCACGAGTGTGAGAACGCCACACGTGATGTAGCTGATGTCCCAGGACACGAGGAGACGCACACCCTTTCCGTCACCGAACTTGAGCAGACCGAGGAGGATGAACCCGAACGACACGAAGAAAAGGGGGAAACTGATCAGACCGAAGTAGCGAACCGGGTGACTCGCGAAGCGCACGAGCAAGCGCACGACGAGGAGGTCGGTCAGGACGCGAAAGATCCGGCCGATCCCGTATTTCGACGTTCCGTAGCGCCGGGCGTGATGCTTCACCGGCATTTCTCGCACGCGTCCCCCGACTCCGGCGGCCAACGCGGGAATGAACCGATGCATGTCCGAGTAGAGGTGCAGCTTGCGAACGACCCACGATCGGTATGCCTTGAGCGTGCAGCCGGTGTCGTGGATCCGGACACCCGTGAACATCGAGATCATCCGGTTGGCGATGCGCGACGGTAGCTTGCGTGAGAACGCGCGATCCTGCCGATCGCGGCGCCAACCGCAAACCACGTCGAACCCGTCCTCGAGTGCGTCGACGAGCCGCGGGATGTCCGACGGGTCGTTCTGCAGGTCCCCGTCCATCGTCACGACGCGACGCCCGCGACAGACGTCGAAGCCGGCCGCCATCGCCGCGGTCTGCCCGAAATTCCGGCTGAGGAGCACGACGCGAATGCGCGGGTCCCGTCTCGCCGCATCGGTCAGGAGTTGCCTCGTGCCGTCTGTCGAGCCATCGTCCACGAGGACGAGTTCGTAGGTCCACGGCACAGGATCGAGCGCGCGCCGCAGAGCAGACAGGAGCGGCTGGACGTTGTCGTACTCGTCATACAGCGGAACCACGACGGAGAGGTCCGGCGCGGCTCGCATCACGAGTTCGGGGCTCGCTGGATCAGGGCGCGTCGTCTCCATCATGCGGCGGAAAAGTATAGCAGCGGGTCGAACGACTCGGACACGAGCTCGGTGCGTGAAATCTTCCGGTGATACGCGCCACCGAAGGCTCCCAGGACCCGTTTCACGTCGTCGCAAACAGCGCGAAGAGGAGGCTGCCGAGCAGAACGAAGCCGAGCACGGCGGTGACGAGCACCACCATGACGGGCCGCAACATGCTGTGCTCGTCGAGGACCATCCGCAGCGATGCAGGTCGCGGCGGCAGATCGACGACGCGATCGACGAGTCCGGTCGCGAGCCGATCGGCCCGCGCGAGGCGCCCTTTCGTCACCTCCACGTGCATGCGTCTCGCTTCGCGCGACAAGTCACGGGCGGCGTCCTCGTCGACGAAACTGCGCTCGAGGACACCGCTCTTGACTTCGCGGAGCAGCCGCGTGAATCGCTCGTCGTCGCCGTCTCCTTCCCACGGAGTTTCGCTCTGGAGCGCTGGCAAGAGCACGAACGTGGCGCGCCGCCGTGCCGCGCATTCGCACGGCAAGAGCTCTCCACACGACGTGCAGCGAGGCGACTCGTCCATACGCGAGGCTATCGGCCCGCGCGGCCCGGTGGCTCCTGGGTCCGCGCCACCTCGCGCTGACACGGGTGGTACGGGTGCGGGCCCGCGGGACGCCATCGCGTCGAACGTGTTCAACTCGGAGGCCCGGGACTTCCGATCACAACCTCATGTCCTCAGAGATCCTGGTTGTCGAAGCCCACGGAAGCGAGCTGTGGCACATCCTCGAAACCAAGGGGCACTCCGTGTCCCGGTGCGCGAGTTTCGAGGAGGCCCACGACCGCTTCCGGCATCACGCAGTCGAAATCTGCGTCTTCGACCAAGACCTCCCCGATTGGGACCCGTCCTTCTTGTCCCACTGTCGCGAGGCCAAGCCCGACGTCCCGATCCTGCTGATCAGCGGCTTCGGCACCGTCGAGTCGGCAGTCGAGGCGCTTCGTCTCGGCGCATTCGATTTCCTCGGGAAGCCCGTCCTGCCGGACGAGTTCTTGCTTTCTCTGGAACGCGCCCTCGCGCAGCGCACGCTGGTGGCCGAGAACCGCACCCTGCGCCGGGCGCTCGATCGCCATCGCAAGCTCGACAACATCGTCGGCACGAGCGAGCGCATGAACCGCATCTTCGAAGTCGTCGAGTCGGTAGCTCCGACGCGCGCAACCGTGCTGATCACGGGCGAATCGGGCACCGGGAAGACGCGCCTCGCACGGGCGGTCCACGAGCTGTCACCACGCCACGAGGGGCCCTTCGTCGAAGTCAACTGCGGAGCATTGCCCGACTCGCTCCTCGAGTCCGAGCTCTTCGGACACGCCAAGGGGGCGTTCACGGGCGCGCTGCGGGACAAGGTCGGCAAGTTCGAGGACGCCAATGGCGGGACGATCTTCCTCGACGAGATCGCGACGGCTTCGACCGCGCTCCAGATCAAGCTCCTGCGCGTGATCCAGGACCGCATGTTCGAACGCGTCGGCGAAACGAAGACGCGCACGAGCGACGCTCGCATCGTGCTCGCGACCAACAGCGATCTCCTGGAACTCGTCGACAAGGGCGAGTTCCGCGAGGATCTCTACTACCGAATCAACGTCGTCAACGTCGAACTCCCGTCCCTGCGCGAACGGCACGAAGACGTTCCCTATCTGCTCGACCATTTCTTGCAGCTCTTCTGCGACTTGCACGGGAAGTCCGTGGAGGGGATCGAGCCGGCAGCACTCGACGCCGTGCTGACCCACAGTTGGCCTGGCAACATCCGAGAGCTCGAAAACGCGATCGAGCGCGCAGTCGTGCTCGCCCGTGGCGCTCGGATCGAACTCGCGGATCTGCCGCCGGCCCTCCACCGGCGGGATCGTGGCGAAGCGTCGCGCTTCGAGGAGGCGGACGAGATCCTGCCGCTACGACAGGCCCTGGAAGAGCCTGAGCGCCGTATCATCGAGCGGGCACTCGAGCTGAATGACTGGAATCGGCAGCGCACCGCCGACATGCTCGAAGTCAATCGGACGACGTTGTTCCACAAGATGAAGAAGTACGGGCTTCTCGAAACGGCTCGGTCCGTGCGCCCTCGTAGCCATTGATCCGCGAACGGTTCGAGCCCCGCCAATCATGCTCCGGCATTCCCTCACAGTCATCGTTCTGCTCTTCCTGCTCGGTCTCGCGATGATCCTCGGCTATGCCGCGTGGAATCGTGAGGCAGCACCCGACGCCCTCACGGAGGCAGCACGCCTCCTCGACGAAGACCGTGCGCAAGATGCACTTCGACTGCTCAATCACGTCGAACGAACACTCGGTCCCAACGGGGACCCGGAGTTGCGGCGCCGTGTCTTCGATCTGCGCTACCAGGCGCACGATCGCGTTGGCAATCAGAAGAACGCGCTGTCCGACCTCAACAACCTGCAACGTTCGTTCGGCGAACCGTCACCCGAGGACAAACGGACGTACGAGTACGCCAAGATAAGGCTCCTCCTCGCACTCGGGCGAAAAGAACCCGAGCAGTGGGATCGTGCACTCGAAGAAGCGCGCGCCAGCCTCAACACCAACAACGCGGACCACGAACTCCGCGAGATTGTCGGGCAAGTCCTGCAGGCAATGTACGAACGTGACCTGCGCGTCATCGTCGAAGAAGATCTCCCGCCGCTGCTGCCGAGTGAACCCCTCGAACGCACGGTGGCTGCGATCGACGAGTTCGTCTACCGCGAACCGAGCGATCCAGAAGGCCGCCGGCAGCTCGACCTGCTCCGCGGACTCTTGACGGATCAACTGCGCGACCCTCAGCACGTCGACCGATTGCTCGGGCGTCTGACCTCGATTCGCGATCGCGTTCTGGAAACGAGCGAGCACTATCGCTTTGCGTTGCGTGGACAACTCCCCGCGTGGAATGCCTTGCAGGGATATTGCGGACAACTGCTGCGTTCGGACCGCGCCCAAGAGGCAGGAGCCATCGCATGGTTGTATCTGCTGCGCTTCCCCCGTCGCTACGGCAGTGTGATCGCCGCGAGCCGTGCGCTCGAGGCCTTCGTCGCCATCGGCAACATTTCGCAGGCGTGCAAGGCCGGAGCTTATTGGCTCGAGAAGAACCCCGTCGAGACCGTCGTCGAGAACAAGTGGTTCAACTACACCGTACTCGACGCGTACCTGCTCTATGCACGCGCGTTGCATCTCCAGAAAGACGACATCGCGATCGACACGCTCAACACGCAACTGCTCAAGCACGGCAAGGCGAACTACAACAACGTCCTCTGGCCGGACATGAACTGGAACCTCGGCCTGCTCTACGACGTCCGCAAGGACACGAATGCCGTCGAGTCGACCTTGGCGCAGTTCTGTCGTTCGTATGCGTGGCGTGAAGCCGGACCGGGCGGCGAGGTCGATTGGTACCGTGAGGCCCTCGAACTGCGCTACAAGGCGGCGCGCTCCCGCAACAACGACGCTGGTGCGGACCTCGTGCTCGAAGAGTGGATCAAGGCGCGCCCGAAGGATCGCACGGCGCGGTTCCTGCGCGCGCAACGCTTGCTCGAACGCGGCGAGTATCTCCTCTGCGTTCACGACACCAACGTCATCATCCAAGCTGCGGACGCGACGGCGAAGGAGCGCGAGACCGCGCTCGGTATCCGACTCGAAGCGCGCAATCGGGAGTTCGCGAAAGACGGTCGGGACGCTGCAGGCATCCTGAAGACCCTCGTCCTCGACGACGGAGCCACGATCGTCATCCCCGACCCCGTGCTCCACATCGGCGTCGCACGGCTCGCGCTCGACGCGGGCCTCGAGAAGATCGCGCGGCGACAGATCCGGGCGGCGGCGGAATCCCTGCAATGGTCCTCCACACTGCGCCTGCTCCAAGCTCGGTCCGCGCTGTTGCGTGACGAAGATCCCCTCTACGACATCGAGCAGGTACTCGAGAGCGATCCGGATTCGCTCGAAGCACACCTGCTCTGGATCGAGGCGCTCGAGAAGCAGGACGCCTCCAAAGTCCGGATCGAGCGCGCGTGGTACGACCTGATCCGCACCAACCCGACCAATCTCGCCGCCGCGATGCGGCTCGGCGATCTCTTGATCGAACGCTCGGCCTTCGATCTCGCGCTCGATCTCGGCACGAGCGCCGGCGTGAACGATCAAGGCAAGCGAGAACTCGCCTGGATTCGCGGGCGCGCGCTGCTCGGGCTCGGCCGCGCGAACGACGCGATCGACGAATTGCAGAGTCTCCCGAACGAATCGCCGAAGCGAATCCCGGCACTCGCACTCGCGATGGAGACTTCCGCGCGGCTCGGCAAGTTCGACAAGCTCCCCGGGCTGCGGCGTCTGCTTCTGCGAGCCCAACCCGATGCACGGACACTCACGAGCACGGCAGAGTCGCTCGCCAGTCATCGTCGTTATGGCGAAGCGCTCGAACTCCTGCTCGAAGTCTCCGAACGCAATCCCGATCTCGTCGACGGCCGTGACGGCAAGCTCTTCATTCTCAGCGGACGCTTGCGCTACGCACAGGGTCAGACCAAGGCGGGCCAAGAGGACTGGGAACGCGCGATCTCGTTTCCCGACGGCAGCGAGGCGATCCCACTCCTCGCACTGTCGTTCACGCTCGAAGGACGGATCGACGAAGCCAAAGAGATCTTGCACCTCACGCCACAGCCACCGGGCGATCCCCTGATCCTCGCGTACCTCTATCTGCGCCTCGATCGGGGGGACGATGCGATGGCTGCCGTTCGCGGTTTCCGGACGGATCGCAGCGCGTTGCTCGCCAAGCTCCTGCAACAGTCGCTGCACCTCGCCACCAAGACCGCCGGCGAGCCACCGACCACGCCGTATTCGTGGTTCACGACCATCGTCAACTCGGCACCGGAACTCTGCTTCGAGGCACTCGCACTGTCCCGAGGGATCGCATTCGAAGGTCACGCCGAGGAGGCGATGAAGAGCCTCGCCAAGTCCCTCGAAGGCAGCGAAGCGTTCGTTCAGTCCGCGATCGAGACACTGCGCAGCTATCAGAACCTGCTCGCTGGCCGCGATCGACTCGCCGCCGATGGACTCGCTCAGGTCGTCAAGACCAACCCCGACTTCTTCCCCGCGTACGACGAACTCTTCCTCCTCGCTGAAGAAGATCGTCCCGAGATGTTGATGACGCCGGACATGCTCCAGCGGTACGAGAACCTCACGAAGAAGCTTCCGGCCCAACTCGTGCGCGAATCCAAGTGGGCGATCTTGGCCGTGATCGGCAAGGGACAGCGAAGCAGCGACCCGGCCGAGGCGAAGAAGATCTACGAGCAGGCAAAGGTCTTCGCCGAGACGATCGGCTCGAATGATCCAGCGCCCCTGCGAGCGCTGGCACGCATCGCACAGGAAAGTGGGGACCTCCTGACCGCATTGGAGCGCCAGTTCGAGGTCCTCGACAAGACCTCGGGTCGCATGCAGCTCGGCGAGTTGCGCTTCACGCTCACGCTCGCCCTCGCTGCTCTCGAGACCGAAGAGGGCCGGTCGGCCGAGACCGCGCTCGGTCGTTTGGTTCGCAAGGCAGGCGACTACGCCAGGCTCCACCGGGACCGCGTTTCCCGTCGCGAAGCGGATCCGCTCGGCGCTGCCGCCGTCCTGCAGACGCGACTCGACGACATCGATCGCACACTCACCGACTCCGAGCGTCACGATCGTGCGGTTCGACTGCTCGAAGCCACACTGCGTCCAGTCCTCGAAGCGCGTGTCCCCCCGCAGCGGGACATCGAAGGCATCGTACTCGTCCTGCGCGAACTCGCCGACCGTAAGCCGCCCGCAGAAATTCGATCGCTCATCGAGGACCTGCTCGTGCGCGACCCTTCGATGTTCGATCTGTGGCTGTTGCGCAGCGAGCTCGAAGAACGCTACCGCAACGTCCCCGAGGCTCGTGCCGCCGTCGCTTGGATCCCGGACGTGCTTCCGGACTATCGACCGGTTCTCGACCAGCTCGTGCGGTTGCGCGGCCGGTATCCGGTTTCGGATCAGGCCGTCTACGAGAAGCTCCTCGCCGCGATTCCGGACGATAACGAAGGGCAGTGGGCACGGGCCGTGCTGTTCGCGCGCCTCGGCAATGCGACGGTCGCCGAGCAGACGTTCGCGAAGGTCACGCGCCCGCTGGCACGTCCCGAAGCGACGCTCCGGGATCTCAACAAGATCTTCGCGGGCGGCCCCACGGGTGACTTCGGCGACGTCGAAGCGTCGTTCATGGCGCGCGCGAAGACCGATGGCGACGCGATCGCCGCGTTCTCGGATGACATGGCGACCCAGCTCGACCTGCTCGTGGAAGACCGTGCGCGCGAGCTCGAAGCGACCGCGGTCGAAGAAGAGCGCGCCCTCCTTCGAAACTCGACGAGCGCGCCCGAAGAAGAGATTCGGCGTCGCCGCGACGAAGAACGGATCCGACGCGCAGCCGAACAAGCCGCCCGCCGCCGCTGACGCGCCATGAGGCGGCACGCGACGCTCCTTTGGCTAGGTCTGCCGCTCCTCACGTGCGCCTCGTTCGTGGCGCTCGAGTACGCGCTGCAGTTGCCCGCACGCCTCGGTGACGACTGGATCTATTTCCACGAGTTCGACTCGCTCCCCCTTCTCGGTTCGGACGGAAGTGGAGCCCTGACCAAGAACGGAACGCCGGAAGACGGCTTGCGATTTCGGCCGCTTTGTTACGCCTGGCTCTTCGTCGAGCGACGTCTCGTGCCGAACTTCGCCGGGAGTCACGCGATCGGCATCCTGTGGATCGCGCTCGGCGGAGTCGCGCTCGCGAGCTGGCTCGTGACGCTCGGCATCGAACGCATGCGAGCCGGCATCGCAGGCACGATCTTCGTGTTGCACCCGGCGCAGGTCGAAGTGTGGGGCTGGGCTTCGGCCCGCATCGACACGATGGCCATGGCGATGGCCTTGTTCGGCCTGACCGCACTCGCAGCTCGAAAGCCGAAGCGGAGCGTCGCGTTCGTGCTCCTCGCATGTGCCTATGGATCGAAGGAGTCGGCGTACCCGATCGCGATCTTCGCACCGCTCGTGCCCCTGTTGCGCGGACTTCCGTTCCGGCGAGCATTCGAGGACGCCGCAATCTCGCTCTCTGCCCTCGTGGCCATCTTCGTGACCAAAGGGCTGGTCCTCGGTTCGGCGTTCGCCGGGTCTTGGAGTGCCGCACTCCGTGAGATTCCGCTCTGGATGCACGTTCGTGGATGGCTCGCGGATTTGCACGTGTTGCTCGTGGATCCGCACTCTAGTGCGGCGCCCTTCGGACACGTCTGGGCCGCGTTCTGGTTCGGCGTACTCGTCCTCGCAATCACGACACCGCTCGCAGTGCTCGCAACGACGTCGCGGTTGCGGCAGCGTCGCATGATCAGGACCTGGCGCGCACGCATGCCGGTCCACGCGTTGATGGCGATCGGTTTCCTGCTGACGATCGCGGTCAGCTTCGGAGTCGGGGTGCGACCGGATCTTGCCGGCGGGCGCCTGTGGTATCTGCCGAGCGCGTTCGTGTGCGCTTCGATCGCGATCTGGAGTCCGCGCGTGTTGATGGCCGTGTGGATCGCCACCGGTGCCGTGCTCCTGCACGAGAATCTCGCACCGTATCGCGAAGCGTCGAAGATCATGACGACCGTCGAAGAGCGGCTCGCGCGTGAGGTCGCGAATCCACGAGCCGCGATTCGAGTCGAGCATCTGCCGAAGGAGTACGGGCCGGTTCCGCTCTTCTTTCTCATGGCCGAGCTCTGGACGTTCGGACGCGACGGTCTCGCTCCGGACACGGACGCGACACGCCCCTCCGGCTATCCGCGGGTCTTCTTGACGTGGTCGTCAACGGGCGAACCGCGAGACCTCACGGCCGTCGACGCCGTCTGGTCCGAAGAAATGCAGCGCCGCGGCCACGACATCGTGCGCCTGACCTATGCGGATGGTGAGCTCGTCGAGCGACGGTGACGCTCGTCGTGCGGCGCCGTGCTGCCGTTTCGCGCGAACGTGCCCGGTCCGTCGGCCGGGCTTCTAGGCTGGCTGTGTTTCGCGCCACGTGCGTTCGACGTCCTGGAGCGTCGTGAACCGATGGCGCGTCAGGAGCCAACGGAGCTTGTCCGCCGTCTTCTCGAGTCCGACGTAGTGACGGAATCCTCGGAGGCCGCCGACGCCGAAGCGCGGCTGCTCCGGGTCGAGTTCCCACGGATGGAGATAGATGCAGCTCGGTTCGCCGCGCCGTTCGCGCCCGCGCAACGCTCGCGAGATCAGCCGCACGGGAAAGAGCCGAAGGTAGCCGCCGCCGCCGAGCGGCAGCCGCTTACCGAAGGCATCGGCGACGAGCGGCGGCAACTCGAAGAGCTCGCCCTTGCCGTCCGGATGCAACAGATGCGGTCCGAGCGGTGCATCAGGTACTCCATAGTCCGGATGCCGCACGGGATGGATCGACGAATCTCGCGTGTAGCCCTCCTCGACGAGGATCGGGAGAGCCCACGGCGTCTTGGACGTGATCGACCACGTGCATGCTCGGAACGACCGAACCGTCGTTCCGCCGATCTTCTCGAGGATGTCGCGCGTCTTGCGACAATCCTCGCGGAACCCGTCCGCACCGAGATCCGGCAGGAGTTTGTGGTCGTAACCGTGCGAGGCGAGTTCGTGTCCGCGCTGCACGATCTCCTGGATCAAGTCGGGGGATCGTTCGGCGATCCACCCGAGGCAGAAGAACGTCGCGCGCACCGACACTTCGTCCAAGATGTCGAGAAAGCGACGGGTCGAATCCGGACACCGCAGTTCGTAATCGTCCCAGCGATCGCGTGGGCAGTGCGCCGCGAGGTTGAGGACCTGGAAGTAGTCTTCGACATCGAGCGTGAGTGCATGTGCGACGTTAGAGCCGCCGTTCGAGGGAGCCATCGGCTTCAGGTCCGGAGCAGGTTGGTGATGGACGGCAGCATGTCCTCGTAGAACGCGGCGATCCGCGCTTCGATCACGCCGCGATCGACGCCATCGGGCCAAGGAACGTCGAGGCGCAGCAAGACGGCACGCGAACGACGCCGCAAGAGCGCATTCGGAATACTACGCACGAAGAAGTCGAGGAACGACGGCGTTCGAAACTCCTCGCCGGCGAACACGTACGCAATGAGGTAGCGCCGCTGATCGTTCGCGTGGAAGGCCTCGAGCAGCGTGAGATCGAATCGCTCTCCGCCGGCCGTTGCGCTGCGCCGCCGACTCTCCGTGATCTCGAAGCCGGCGCTCAGCAAGCACACCTCTGGAGGATGGAGGCTCTTCCAACTCGAGCCCTGGAAGATCGCCGTGACGTCGAGCGTCGCGACGTCTTCCTCCCCGCGCACACCGTAGCGCCGCCAGCACACGTCGCGCGTGCCCAGGAGGCCGTACCACTGTTCCGGGAACTCGAGTTCTCGCGCCGTGACGAAGCGCTCGGACGTCGTCGCGACCCGCGGAGCGAAGAGCGCCCGATCGTCCTCGGGCACACTCAGTGCCAAGAAGAGCGCGAACCCGCCAACGGTCGCGAGTACGGACGCGACGACGGTATCGAAGCGACGTGTTCGAGGAGGCGTCGCAACCACCCCGGAAAGCGCTTCGCGCTTCTTCGCCTCCCGCCCCGGGAGAAATCGATCGAGCGCGAACAGCATCGCGAGGGCGATCACGTAGACGAAGACACCGGAGACATCGTGCACGGTCCCGGTCGCGACCTCGGTGCCGTAGGCGTGCGCCACGAGTGCGAGCGTCGTGATCCTGACGATGTTGGCGAGCAGGGCGATCGGCACCGCGGCGACGACGATGACGATTCGCGATGCGAGTCTTCGGCGCGTGAAGAAGAACGCGAAGACGTAGCCAAGCGCAACGAGTGCGACGAGCGAGCGGAGTCCGGAGCACGCGTCGCCGACGAGCAGCGGTTCGGCCTGTCCGGGCACGAGGATTCTCGCTCCGTCCTGCTCGAACGGCACTCCGAACATCGATGCGAACGCGGCCGAAGCGACCGTCGCGAAGTGCTTCAGTGCATAGGCGAGCTTGCCGGTCACGAAGATCGGCAGAGGAATCGCGAACCCGAACGCGAGAATCGGCGGCGCCAAGATCGCGAGTCGCCGACCTCCTTCGAGAGCCAACACGAGTGCGAGCGCTGCAGGAACGAGGACGAGACCCGAGAGCCCATCGACGAGAAGAGCCTGGCCCGCAACGTGCACGAGCAGGCACAGGGACAGCAGCACGAGTCCGAGCCTCGACGAGGCGCGATGGATCGCTCGTGCAGATCGGGCCGCCCGCCACGTCACGAACCCCGCGACGGCACACAGGATCGGGCCGTGTTCCCAGTAGCCGTGCTCGAGCATCCAGCCTTCGATCGTCCAACGAATCGTCGGCGCGAAGACGATCGCGAACAGGACCCAAGCGAGGACGCGCATCACTGAGCCGCGGCCTCTTCGAAGTAGCCCGCGAGGGCTTCGATCGTGTGGTCCCACGACAGAGCTTCGGCGCGCTTCCGTGCACCGTTGCCAGAGCGACGTCCGTCGCGTAGCAACCGCTCGGCTGCCGCGTCGAGTGCGGCCCCCCACGCGGTCGCATCGGCATCGACTTCGATCACGACACCGGCATCCGTCTCGGAGCTGCCGAGAATCTCGGGCATACCGCCAGCTGCAGACACGACCGCGAACATCCCGCTCGCGAGTCCCTCCATCAACGCATTGGGCCACCCTTCGTGCCTGCTCGCGAGGGCGAAGACGCCGCCACGCCGAAGTTCTGCGGCGACGTCCTCCCGGGTCCGCTGACCGAGGAAGCGCACGCGCTCGCCAAGGCCGAGCTCGTCTCGTATCCGTTCGAGCTGCGGCCGTTGCGGGCCGCTACCCACGACATCGAGCCTCACGCCAGCGCGCACGTGTTGCATCGCGCGGACGAGAAGGTCGACGCGCTTGATCTCGACGAGTCGCGCGATGCACAAGATGCGCGGCTCCGGCGGACCGTCTCCGACCGAGAATCGCTCGAGGTCGACTCCATTGCGCATCGTGATGACCGAGCCCTCGGGAAGGCACGCGACACGCTCGAGTTCGCGAGCGAGCGCTGTGCTCACGGTCATGAGTCGACGCGCACGCGGGAGAGTCTCGGCGAACTGCGCACGCACGGCATCGACCGTACCGAGCAGGTTGACGTCGCTACCGCGTGCCGTTGCAAAGGCCGGCTTCCCATGACTCGTCGCGAGGCGTATGCCGGCACACGCATCGGGGTAGAGGTAGTGCGTGTCGACGATGTGTGGCTCGAAGCGTCGAACGATCTCTGAAAAGACCTTGCGGCATCCACGCTCCATCCGCATCGCCTGTCGCCCGACGCCGAAGCGAGGGACGTGGAAATACCGCGGATAGTGCACCCGAACGCCGTCGACGACCTCCTCGGCACCGAGTCGCGAATGACGTGCCGCGAACGAGTCCCCCGGCAACTTCGGATAGAGCGGCAACGGATGCACGACCTCGAGATCGAAACCGAGTCGCGCACGCAAGCGTCGAACGCGTTCGCGGACGAAGCTGCCATGCTGAAGTGCGACGCTGCTCGGCCAAAGGTTGGTGAAGACCAGAACCCTCACGCCTGCTTGCCCCAACGCTCGTTCCACTGATGGAGGACGATCACGTTCCAGAACGCATGGCGATGATCGCGTCGCCCTTGCTGGTGCTCGACGGCCATCGCTTCGAGGCGCTTCTGGTCGAGGAAACGCTGCGCGAAACTGCCGCGGATCGACGCGTGCAACACGTCTTCGAGCGGGCCGCGCAACCACGAATCCATCGGTGTCGTGAAACCCTGCTTCTTTCGCTGCAACCACTCCATGCCGAGCCACGGCTCGAGGGCGGCTTTCAGAACCTTCTTGCCGCTGCGCGCGTCGAGCTTGTAACCGATGGGGAGCCGAGCAGCCCATTCCACGATCCGTCGATCGAGCAACGGCGAACGCACTTCGAGGGAGACGGCCATGCTCGCACGATCGACCTTGGTGAGGATGTCGCCGGGCAGGTAGGTCTTCTGGTCGAGATCGAGCAAGCGACTCGCGTGATCGGGCGCGGGCGACGCATCGTACACGCGCCGCAACTCACGGAACGGATCGACAGCGCCAGCGATGTCGGGCGCCAGGAGACGATCGACTTCTTCGGGGAGAAGCGCGGAGACCGAACGGAAATAGGCCTCTGCGGGATCACGCGCGAGGTTCTCGAACGTGCGCTTCATGCGCAGTGGCTGAGGGAGCCAATCTCCCTTGGGCACGACCTTGGCTGCGACGCGCGGCAACGTCTGACCGATCCATCGACGTGCTCGGTTCTCGACGAAGTCGAAGCGATAGCGCCGATACCCCGCAAAGACTTCGTCTCCACCATCCCCCGATACCGCGACCGTCACGTGTCGCCTCGCCGCGCGACACACGAGCCACGTCGGGAGGATCGAGTCGTCGCCGAGTGGCAGGTCGAGGATCTCGGTGAGGGCTGCGATCTGTTCTTCGGGCTTCGACTCACAACGCTCGATGTCGAGATCGACGCCGTGCCGATCCGCGAACTCGCGCGCGAACCTGCTCTCGTCGTGGCGCCCGTCGTCGAAACCGACGTTGACAGCGTGGACAGGGCCCGAGCTCGTCTTCAGCATCGCGTAGACGACGCCGGAGCTGTCCACGCCACCGGAAAGGAATGCGCCGAGGGGAACGTCCGCTTCGAGGCGATCGCGCACGCACGTCGTGAACAACTCGCGCAACGTCGTGACGGCTTCTTTGAAGTCGTTCGCGTCGCCGACCTTCCACGAACACTCGAAGTAGCGCTCGGGACGCAGCGCCTCACCGGGACGGTGCACCGCGAGATGGCCCGGCGGCAGCTCGTGAACGCCGTTCAGAATGGTCCGACCTCCCGGCACGTACCTCAGCGCCAAGAACTCGGCGAGCGCCTCCGGATCGAGATCACGATGAAACCCATCGAGCACCAAGAACGACCGAGCCTCGCTCGCGATGAGCAGATCGTCACCATGCGGAGCGTAGAAGAACGGCTTCTTGCCGAGCGGATCGCGCGCGACGAGGCTCTCCCCCGTTTTCACGTCGTGCAACACGAACGCGAAGAACCCGATCAAGCGCGAAGGGAGGGTCTTCCCCCACTCGCGATAGCCGTGCAGCAGGACTTCGGTGTCCGACCGCGTGCGGAACTCGTACCCACGATCCTCGAGTTCGCGCCGCAGGTCCTTGTGATTGAAGATCTCACCGTTGAACACGACGACGAGCAAACCGTCCGACGTCGCCATCGGTTGATCACCGGTATGCAGGTCGAGGATCGCGAGACGCCGATGCCCGAGCGCTGCCCAACGGTCGACGTGAAGTCCTTGACCATCCGGTCCTCGATGCGCGAGCGCCTCCGTCATCGTCTCGAGCATCGCGCGTCTGCGTTCGAGCGGCGCGCTTTCGGCACGCAGGCTCAAGATCGCGGTGATTCCGCACATGGTTCAGCCATCCACCTGAGGCCGGAAACAACGGTGCCGCCGCTGTCGCTTCTGGCCGGGTCTGCGGAATCCTCGATGGTGCGCGCGACCGGCAACTTCGAGCGGCGGCCGATCGGCGATGTCATCGCCTTCGACGACGCGATCGTGTGCGGGCAAGGCAAGCCACTGATAGGTCAACACGTTGAGGGCAGTCACCAGCGCCACGCAGTGGTACATGAGATCGAAGTGCGCGCGGTTGAGGAACGTCGCCCCAATGCAGTAGCCGACGATGGACGCCTCGAGCATGACCGCATAGTCGGCGATCCACTCGCCACCTTCGTGCTGTCGCCCGATGCGCATCAACTTTCTCAGCGTGCGGAAGGACGTGAACAACATCGTCAAGAAGACGAGGAGTGTCGTGGTTCCTGTCTCGGCCCAGATCTGGAACCACGAGCTGTGCACTTCGATCAGCATGCCGACAGGCGCACCGAAGTAGTCGGTGAAGTTCGCGCGGAAGTTGCGGAATCCGACTCCGAGGATCGGATTGTCGAGCGCCATCCGGATCGCGACGCCCCAAGCGACGAGCCTCCCTTCGGCAGACCGATCCCCTTCGTAGCCTGCGATCATCCCGTAGCGCTCCATCAGCGCCGCCGGAGCGAATGCCAAGAACAACAGGGCCCCCGCCGCAGCGACTCCGAGCGCGATGAGCTTGTAGCGACTGCGCAGGATGAAGATCCCGAAGACGCCGCAGATCGAGAGGAACGCACCGCGGCTATAGGTACAGAAGACGGTGATCGCCGTCAGGGCCGTTGCTGCCTGGAGGCCACGCTTGACGAACTTGCGCGTCTCGAGCTTCGCGAGGAAGAGCAAGAACGGCACGTTCATCGTGAGCGCGAGCGCGAAGTCGTTGTTGTCTTCGAGCATGCCGCCCGGTCCCCGGAGGATCTGGCGCCCACCGGTGGCGATCGCCCACAGTCCGTTCTTGAAGCCGTAGAAGCCCAGACTGATCGCGATGGTCCAGACCATCAAGTGCATGCGATTGCGGGTCGTGACCTGGCCGGCCACGAACAACGCGATCAGGACGATCTTCAAGTACTCGGCGTAACGATCCTGGACGTATTGATCGTATTGCCTGGCATCGATCAGGCTCAAGCCGATCAGCATCGCCATCGCGACCATGCAAAGCGTACGCACGTCCCAGACCGTGAATCGAACGCGCCCGAGTTCGTTGACGAAGAAACCCGCGACCATCGTCGCGGCGACGACGTAGCTGAGACGTGCTTGACGAGCAAAACCCCAGCACAGGTCCTGCGCTCGCATGTACGCGAGCCACGTGAACATCAGGAGGCCCGTGTACGGCACTCGGAACGACGCCGGCAGCGACAGCAGAACGAAAGAGACGACGATCAGGTCGCGAAGGCTCATCGAACGACCCGCTCGCTCAGGTTCGCGGCTGGAAGATCAGATCGAAGAAGTCGCGGAGCCAGGACGGCAGACGCACCGGCGCAAGGAAGTAGAGCGCGAGGATCGAGGCGAACAGCGCGATGACGAAAATCGCGAACGACCCAACGCGGAAGCGCTTGCGGCGGGCGGCCTTGAGGTCTTCGTCGAGTTCGAGGTAGCTGACACCGCCGAGCACGGGGATTGGCAACGCGCGCTGCACCTCGTCGTACGACTTGAACGACGGCTGAGTCAGATCGAGGAAGAAGATCAGGCCGACGGCGGCGCCGAAGCCGAGCACCGCGCCGAGGAGCGCGATCAAGAACTTGTTGGGATAGGTCGGCTCGGGTGGCGTGTACGCGATTCGGAGAACGTCGACGACGTCGCGTCGATTGAGTTCGATCTGTGCGACCTTGTCTCGCTGGCTCTGCTGTCGATCGTGCACCTGCTCGAGCTGGCGCAGCTCTTCGTCAATGCGCGCCTGCGCCTTCTGCAGCGAGGTCTCGTATTCAGGAAGTTCGCGCTTGAACTGCTCGAGGTACGCGAACCGCCGTTCGCGCTCCTTGAGTTCTTCCTTGTAGCCCGCGAGTTCGGCAGTCTTGGCCTCGATCTCGAGTTGGAGCGCCACGTAGAGCGGATTCTTCTGGTCTAGCTGACCCGAGTCCTGGAGCCGCTGGATGATCTCTTCGCGCTTGTCCTCTTCGTCTCTCAGGATGCGCTCGAGGTTCTCGTACAGCTGATGCCGAGTCCTCATGTTCTTGAGCTCGGCCTTGAGCTGCGCAATTTTCAGATTGATCGGGGCAAGCTTGACGCGGACGCGTGGGTCCGTATCCGGATCGACGATCTTGTTCGGATCCATGTTGGCGAGCGCGTGACGTCGCTCGGCAAGAAACACCGTCAAGCCTTCGATCTTGGCATTCAGGTCCGCGATCTCGCCATCGACGACACGATACTCATTGAGGCGCGGATCCTGTTCGAAGACCTGCCCGCCCCCGAGCACCTTGAGTCCACTGCTCAGGCCACTGCGTCGCGACACGTCCAACTTGTCGTTGTACGCCGCTTCGAGCGCCTTGTTGTGGCGCTCTTCCTGGTTCTTGAGTTCGGTGAGCCGCGTGCGCTCGGCCTTGAGGATCGAGTTGAACTCGCCGTCGAGGTAGAGGTCGCGCAGCTTGTTGAGGAATTGTGCCGACTTGGGACCTTCGCGATCGCGATACGTGATCTCGATCATCGCCGACGACACTGACGGCTCGCCCTGCCAGAGCTGCTCGACCTCGATCCGATCCGCGATTTCGGCGCAGAGTTCGCGGAGCGACTCGGTGTCCTCCGGTTGGTCCGGGCGCACCCACTCGAGTTCGCGGATCGCGTTTGCAATTAGCGCTTCGTTCTTGATGACGACGCGGGCCTTGCGCGTCTCCTCGAGGAAGCGGTCCTGCTTGGACGCCCCCGGATCCACCGTGCGCGGCAGGATGCGGATGATGGTCTCGGCCACGTAATAGCGCGGGATCAGGATCGCCACGAGGGAACCGACCGCGAGCCCCACGAGCGCCGCGGGCAACAGGTGCCAGCGCCGCCGCCTCAGGAGATCGAAGTAACGACCGAGTTGGAACTGTGGAAGCTCGAGCTGTGTCATCGAACGTGACGCCACCATCGAGGCGCCCGGATGCCGTCCCGCCAGGCAGGGACGTCCAGGACTACCATCGTCATTTCAGGCTGACCGACTGAGGCCGCGCGGCAGGGAGAGGCGGTGGGTCGCCTCGCGGAACTCTCAGAACAGAAACGGATTCCCATAGAAGTTGAAATCCCGCTCCCCGGTCAGCACCCGATATTGATACCGAATCGAGGACGCTTGGAACGTCGCCGCGACGAGGGTCGTCAGCGGGGACGTCAGTCGTTCGATGAAGCGACTGACGGACCCGAAGAACGTCGGCGGGACGTAAATGATATCGTTCTCTTTGATATTCAGGTTGTACGTCGTGATTCCGTACAGCACCATGTCCCGCACGTTGATCGAGATGACGAGCGGTGTCTCCGGATCCGGCCTCACGAGGCGGATCTTCCCGACGTTGGCGAGCGGCAGGATCGGGTTGGTCGCGAAGACCTCGAGCACCGTCAGGTCGCCGACGAACGGCCGCGCACCCGGGGTCGTCTCACCGAACATGTAGAAGTACTTCGGCGAATCGAGGATGCGCGCCTCGACCGGGATCGGGCTCTCGAAGATCGCCGACAGCCGCTCCGAGATCAGGCTCGCGATACGCTCCTCCGTGAGCCCGAGCACGTAGGTCGTCCCGTAGCCCGGGATGTAGATCTGCCCGTCGACACCGACCGCTTGGGGTCCCGAAACGAGGACTTGCAGATCGAAGTACTTCTCTTCGCGCAACAGTCGCGGATCGATCCAGAACTGGATCTGCGATCCGGTCGTCGCGTAGTCCTCGACTTGCGCATCCCCCTCCGCGCGCTTGCCGAACCCCTTGCGCACGAGGAGCTCCTCGATCTTCTTGTTCGGAATCGTCGAGCACGAAGGCAGCGTGAATCCGAAGCACAGCAGCCCGAGCAGCAGGCACGCGCCGGGGATCCGCTGTCGGGGCGAGGTTCGCGTTCGTCGCATGGCGGCAAGAGGATAGCGAACAGAGCGCGGGGCCGAGGGAGACTTTTCCGGCGAAGCGTCGCATTCCCACGCCGGTCCTGGGCGAGCCCCCCGCCGCAGAGCCGCGCGCAGGCCGCAGATCGCAGGTCGCAGGTCGACTCAGTCGAGGCGGCCGTACTGCGTTTCGTAGTAGCTGCGATAGGCCCCGGACTTGACCCGGTCGACCCAGGCACCGTGCTCGCGATACCAGTCGACCGTGGCCGCCATTCCGTCCTCGAACGTCCATTCGGGGACGAACCCGAGCTCGCGCTCGATCTTGGCACCGTCGATCGCATAGCGCCGATCGTGGCCAGGCCGATCCTTGACGAAGCGGATCAGGTCTTCCGACTGCCCGGTGAGCTCGAGGAGCTTGCGCACGACGTGCAGGTTCTCGCGCTCGGAGTTGCCCCCGATGTTGTAGACCTCACCAGCGACACCGTTCTCGAGGACGAGCTGCACCGCGCGACAGTGGTCCTCGACGTGGATCCAGTCGCGTACGTTCTTGCCGTCGCCGTAGACGGGCAGCGGCTGGCCCGCGAGTGCGTTCGAGATCATCAGCGGGATCAGCTTCTCCGGAAACTGATAGGGACCGTAGTTGTTCGAACAGCGCGTGATGCAGCAGTCCATGCCGTGCGTGTGGTGCGCGGCCCGCACGAGGAAATCACTGCCCGCCTTGCTCGCCGAGTACGGAGAGTTGGGCTGGATCGGGGACGTCTCGGTGAAGCGACCCGAGCTCCCGAGCGATCCGTACACCTCGTCGGTCGAGACGTGCACGAAGCGTCCGACGTCGTGCATACGCGCGACGTCGAGGAGGATCTGAGTCCCGACGACGTTCGTGCGCACGAACGCGCTCGCGTCGTGCACGGAGCGATCGACATGACTTTCGGCCGCGAAGTGCACGATCGAATCCGGTCGCGTCTCACGCAGCACGGGTTCGATCGACGCGAACTCGGCGATGTCGGCCTTGTGGAAGCTGTAGCGCCCATCGCCTTCGACGTCGCTGAGGTTCTCGAGATTGCCGGCGTAGGTCAGCGCGTCGACGTTGACGACGTCGTGATCCGTGTCACGAAGGAGTCGTCGAACGAAGTTCGAGCCGATGAATCCTGCTCCACCGGTTACGAGTATCTTGGCCATCGATGCGGTCTCCTGTCTCGTCGTGTCGTTCGGGCTCTCGTTCGGCTTCGGTGGGCCGGTTCAGGACCGTGCAGCTTCGTCACGCACGTGCTCCTCGGCACGGAACCAACGCTCGAGCCCTACTTGCCACGTCGGCATGGAGCGCCCGAGGACTGTCGCGAGTTTGCCACAATCGAGGGTCGAGTGTGCCGGCCGCCGCGCCGGCAACGCGAGCTCGGCGCTCGAGATCGGGGCGATCTCGGTCGCCTCGAAACCTGCACGGTCGAGGACCTCTCTCGCGAACTCGTACCAAGTCGTCTCTCCCGTCGCGGCGGCGTGGTAGCAACCGGACACTGCCCGCCCACGGGCACAAGCGTCCACGAGGTCGAGACTCGCATCGGCGAGATCGAGGCTCGTGGTCGGCGCCCCGGTCTGGTCATCGACGACGCGCAAAGGTTCACCCGCGCGAGCCTTGGCGAGGATCGCCGCCGGAAAACAACGCCCCTGCGGACCGTAGACCCACTGGGTTCGCAATACGAACCAGCGGTCGAGACCGTGGCGTTCGACGACACGTTCGCCTTCGAGCTTGGTTTGCCCGTAGACCGAGAGCGGCGCCACGGCATCCGTCTCGACGTAAGGTTGCCCCTTCATGCCATCGAAGACGAAATCGGTCGAGTAGTGCACGAGTCCCGCGCCGACGGATGCACAGGCTTCGGCGACGAACCCCGGGGCATCGGCGTTGAGCGCCCGAGCCCATGCGGTCTCGGACTCGCAGCGGTCCACCTTCGTCGCCGCTGCACAGTGGAAGACCCAATCGGGACGGACCTGCTCGATCGCACTGCGAACGGCGTTCGCATCCGTCACGTCGAGTGCCGACCGTCCCTTGCCGACCGCCTCGAAGCCGCGTACCGCGCACGCATCGAGCAACGCACGACCGACCTGGCCGCCGGCTCCAGTGACGAAGACACGCATCGGTTCAGGCGTTGTTGGCGCCACCTTCGGCGCAGAGTTTCGCGGCGCGGAGCAACGAATCGAACGTGCCGGCGTCCGTCCACCAACCGTCGAGATAATCGTACGTCAGCGATCCGCGACGGATGTAGGCGTTGTTGACGTCCGTGATCTCCAGTTCGCCGCGCCCCGACGGCTTGAGCGTCTTGATGATGTCGAACACCTCGGCGTCGTACATGTAGATGCCCGTCACGGCGAGGTTCGACTTGGGCGTCTTCGGCTTCTCCTCGATGCCGACGACACGATCCCCGTCGATCTCGGCGACGCCGAAGCGCTCCGGATCATGCACTTCTTTCAGGAGGATCTTCGCGCCCGACTCCTGGGCCTCGAAGCTCTCCGCGGCCTTCTTGATGCTCTTCTCGACAATGTTGTCCCCGAGGACGACGCAGATCTTGTCGCCATTGGCGAAATCCTCGGCGAGCCGCAGCGCCGCGGCGATTCCGCCCTCACCGCGTTGGTACGCGTAGTGGATGCGACGCAGACCGAGGTCGGTGCCGTTCTCGAGCAAGCGCAGGAAATCCCCCGCACTGTTGCCACCCGTGACGAGCAGGATCTCCTCCACCCCCGCGGCCACGAGGCACTCGATCGGGTAGTAGATCATCGGCCGGTCGTACACCGGCAGCAGGTGCTTGTTGGTGATCTTGGTCAACGGTAGCAGGCGGCTGCCGAGCCCTCCTGCGAGGATCACGCCTTTCATCGCTTCCCTCTCTTTTCGGGCGGTGTGGGCATCTTTGGCGGTGTGGGCATCGTCTGCGGATTGGGCATCGTGGGCATCGTTGCGGTGCAGGGCTCGATCAGCGCTTCTCAGGAGTCACCGCGGCGGCTCCGATCGACTCGCGATACCAATCGAGCGTTTCGCGCAGGCCGGCGGCGAACGTGTGCTCGCAGGTGAACCCGAGGAGCGCCTTGGCACGACGTGCATCGGCCTGACTGTGCTTGACGTCACCTGCGCGCGAACCGACGTGCGTGCGCTCGACCTTATGACCGACGAGATTCTCGAGTTCGTCGAGCATGTCGAGCAGCGAAATGCGATCGCCGCCCGCGAGGTTCATCGTCGTGCCGCCCGGAAGTGCCGTTTCCATCGCGAGCAGGTTACCGCGCGCTACGTCGTGCACGTACGTGAAGTCTCGCGACTGCAAGCCGTCGCCCTCGATGCGGCACGCTTCGCCCTTCAATGCATTGCGACAGAACTTCGCGATGACGCCCGAGTAAGGACTGTCGTTGCGCTGCCGCGGCCCGAAGACGTTGAAGTAACGCAGCGTCACCGTCTCCATGCCGTAGACCTTCGCGAAACTCGCGAGGTACTGCTCCGTCGCGACCTTCGCGGCGGCATACGGCGACATCGGTGAAACGGGCATGCCTTCGTGCTTCGGCAGAACCTCGGTATCGCCGTAGGCGCTAGACGAGCCCGCATAGACGACCTTGGCACCCGCGTTGCGCGCGGCAACGAAGACGTTGAGCGAGCCATCGACGTTGACTGCGTTGCACGTCAGTGGATCCTCGACCGAACGAGGCACCGATGGCAACGCTGCCTCGTGGAACACGCCACGCACGCCCTCGAAACAACGAGCCACGGTTGCCATGTCACGAAGGTCGCCGACGACGAGCTCGACCGCATCGCCGTGATGCGCGAGGTTGACGCGTTGGCCCGTCGACAGATCGTCGAGGACGCGCACGGAATGCCCGGCATGGATGAGGGCATCGACGATGTGACTGCCGATGAAGCCGGCGCCACCTGTGACGAGATACTTGGTCAAAGTTCGAGTTCTCCGTGTTCGCGCGCTTCGCGATACCACTTGACGAAACGTCGGATTCCTTCGGAAACGGGTACCTTCGGTTCGTAGCCGAGTTCATCGCGCGAACGCGCGACGTCGGCAAACGTCTTGGGGACATCGCCAGGCTGGAACGGCAGCGGTTCGATGTCGGGCTTCTTCCCGAGCGCATCCCCGATCGTATCGATCAGCTCGGCGAGGCTCGTCGTGGCACTGCCGCCAAGGTTGTAGATGCGATAACCGGAATCGACTTCGCCACAGCGATCGATCGCGCGCATGACGCCATCGACGATGTCATCGACGTACGTGTAGTCCCGCGAACTCGATCCATCGCCGAACATCGGCACGGACTGGCCGTTCTCGATGAGGCGCGTGAACTTGTGGATCGCCATCTCGGGTCGTTGCCGCGGCCCGTAGACGGTGAAGAAGCGCAGGCACGAGATCGGCGTGCCGTAGAGTTCGTGATGCGTGTAGCAGCAGAGTTCACCGGCACGCTTCGTCGCGGCGTACGGCGAGACAGGCTCTTCGACCGCATCCGCTTCGCTGAACGGCACTTTCTCGTTGCCGCCGTACACGGACGACGAACTCCCGAACACGAAACGTCGGCTCGCGTCCTTCGTCGTCGAGAGCAGGTTCTGCAAACCGACGAGGTTGACATCCCAGTACCGAGCCGGCTCCTCCAAGCTCGGACGCACGCCGGCGAGAGCCGCGAGATGGACGATGACCTCACAGTCTTCCGCGCTGCGTTCGCAGGTATCGGCGTCCCGGATGTCCCCCTCGACGAATTCGAGCCCGCGACCGGCAGCCTGGGCCGTCGCGCGCACGTTCTCGAGATTGGCGACTTTCAGGGACCGCGCGTAGAAGCGATCGAAGTTGTCGAGGATGCGAACGTCGTCACCGCGCTCGAGCAATCGTTCGCTCAAATGGCTGCCGATGAAACCGGCGCCTCCGGTCACCAAGATCTTCGTCATGCTCGACTGCCCCCTACTCCTGTTTCGCTCGCGTCCCTCATGTCACAGGGAGTGCACGTGGGTTTCGTCACGCTGACCGAGCGCGTTGCGCGTATCCAAGATCGGGATGCCGCGCCCGACGAAGCGCTCGTAGTCGAACACCTTGTGATCGGTCGTGATGACGACGAGATCGAACGCTCCGGAGAGTGCCTCCGCCTCGTCGACGCCCGTGAAGGACTTGCCTTCGTGGGAGAACTTCGGCACGTACGGATCGAAGTAGGACACGCGCGCGCCGCGCTTCTCGAGTTCGTCGAAGACGTCGAGTGCCGGCGACTCGCGCATGTCGTCGATGTCTTTCTTGTACGCCATGCCGAGGAGCAGCACGTGACTGCCCTTGACCGACTTGGAGCGCTCGTTGAGGACTTCGGCGCAGCGCGCGACGACGTACCCCGGCATGGCCGAGTTGACTTCGTCCGCGAGTTCGATGAAGCGCACTTTGTAGTCGAGCGTGCGCATCTTCCAGCTCAAGTAGAGCGGATCGATCGGCAGACAGTGCCCACCGAGCCCCGGACCCGGACGGAACGGCATGAAGCCGAACGGCTTCGTCGCCGCTGCGTCGATGACCTCGAAGACCGAGATGCCGAGCCGGCGGCACGCGATCGCGAGTTCGTTGACGAGACCGATGTTGATCGAACGGAACGTGTTCTCGAGCAGCTTCGCGAGTTCTGCGGTCTCCGCATCGCGAACCGGCACGATCGTTTCGAGCGCACGCGCGTAGAACGCTGCGGCGCGCTCCGAGCATTCGGGAGTGAGTCCCCCGACGACCTTCGGTGTGTTCTGGACGTTCCACGTCGGGTTCCCCGGGTCGATGCGTTCGGGCGAGAACGCGAGGAAGAGATCCTTGCCGATCTCGAACCCCGCTGCTTCGAAGCGCGGAAGGATGATCTCCCGCGTCGTGCCTGGATACGTCGTCGACTCGAGGACGAGCGTCGTTCCCTTCGACACGTGCGGGACGAGCGCGTCGCACGCCTTGACGATGTACGAGATGTCCGGATCCTTGCTCTTGCCGAGCGGCGTCGGCACGCAGATCGAGATCAAGCCGACGCCGGCAACCGCGGCGAAGTCGGTCGTCGCCGACAGGAGGCCGGCCTCGACGAAACGCTTCACGTCCTCGTGAGGGACGTCGGGTGTGACGGACTTGCCGGCACGAATCGTCTCGACCTTGAACTCGGAGACGTCGACACCGACGACCTCGAGTCCCGCTTCGGCGAATGCAGCCGCGAGCGGGAGTCCGACGTAGCCGAGACCGATGATCGCGATGCGATCCTCGGCGGCCCTTGGCGATTGTGGTGTCATTCGACGGTTACACTCTTCGCGAGATTGCGGGGTTTGTCGATGTCGCAGCCGCGCTCGAGCGCCACGAAATACGCGAGGTACTGCAAGGGAATGACGGACAACAGCGGTGCGACGAACGCATCGGTCTTGGGCACGAAGATCACTTCGTCCGCCATGGAGATCGCTTCGCTCTTGTCCTCGTTGGTGATCGCGACCACGGTGCCGCCGCGCGTCTTCACTTCTTGCATGTTGCCGAGGACCTTCTCGTAGGTCGGACTATCGCCGCAGAGGACGACGCAAACCATGTCCTTGGACACGAGCGCGAGCGGGCCGTGCTTCATCTCGCCGGCTGGATACCCCTCGGCGTGCACATAGCTGATCTCCTTCAGCTTGAGCGCGCCTTCGAGCGCGATCGGATAGTCCGGACCACGGCCGAGGAAGAAGTAGATCGGCTTGTGTGCGAACTGGGTCGCAATGCGAGCCACGTGATCACGCGCGGCACCGCCGACGAGCTGTTCCATCGCATGGCGCGCGATTCGCAACTGTCCGAGTCGGGCTTCGACGGCGCGGTCGTCGAGTGTGCCGCGCGCACGTCCAAGACGGAGCGCCAGCAGGTGGATCGCGAGGAGCTGTCCCGTGAACGCTTTCGTCGATGCAACACCGATCTCAGGCCCGCACTGCGTGAGGATCGTCGCATTGGACAACCGACACAGACTGGAACCCCGCACGTTGCAGATCGCGATCGGCCGCGCGCCCTTGTCGATCGCGACGCGATACGCGCCGAGCGTGTCGGCGGTCTCGCCACTTTGACTGATCGCGAGGATGAGATCGTTCTGGCCGACCATCGGACTGCGGTAGCGGAACTCCGAGGCGAAGTCGACCGTGACCGGAATGCCAGCGGCTTCTTCGAGCAGATACTTGCCGAGTCGCGCGGCATGGAGGGCGGTCCCACACGCGAGGATGATGATCCGTCCGTAGCGTGCGAGTTCCTCGTCCGGGATCGCGAAGTCGGGCAGGATCTGATTGCCGCTACCGATCGAGGCCTGCAGCGTTCGACCGACGACGTGCGGCTGCTCTTCGATCTCCTTGAGCATGAAGTGCGGGTAGCCGCCCTTCTCGGCAGACTCGGCATCCCACTCGATCGTGTCGATCGGCAGTTCGATCGGTTGCAGGGTCTCGTCGAAGATCGCGCACTCGTCGGACGTCACGAACCCGCACTGACCGTCTTGCAAGTAGACGAAGTCACGCGTCTCTTCGAGGAGCGCGGCCACGTCGGAGGCGACGAAGTTCCCGCTCTCGCCGATTCCGACGACGAGCGGACTCTCGTGACGCGCGAAAAACACGCGGTCCGGAATCGCATCGTGAAGGATCGCGAGCGCGTAGCTACCGCGTGCACGCAGCATCGCACGCGAAATCGCGCCGAGCATGTCGTCGACCGTCGGGTTCTCGGAAGCGTTGCCGAGCTCGACGCGCAACAACGCAGCCCAGACTTCGGAATCGGTCTCCGAACTCCATGTCGAACCATTGGTGCGCAACTCGTTCTCGACGAGTGTGCGCATCGCGTCGTGGTTCTCGAGGATCCCGTTGTGGACGAGCGTGACGCGATCGAAGCGATGTGGATGCGCATTGCGTTCTGCAGGCACGCCATGCGTCGCCCACCTCGTGTGCGCGATGCCGATGCGTGCTTCGGGCAGCGGATCGCGATCGATCACGGCAACGAGATCGTCGACCCGCCCTTCGGCGCGTCGACGAGGCATGCCTTCGGCGTGGAGGGCAACCCCCGCAGAGTCGTAACCGCGGTATTCGAGACTACGCAGACCGGCGATCAGCGCATGTTCGGCGCTGCCGCTGGAGTAGCAGACCCCAACGATGCCACACATGGGTTCGTCCTCAGACTCGGGCTTGGAAGTAGGGCAGTGTGCGTGCGAGACCGGCGTCCAGGTCGACCTTGGGTTCCCAACCGAGGACGCGCTTCGCTTTGTCGATGTTGGGTCGACGGACCTTCGGGTCGTCGACGGGTAGGTCCTTGAAGATGATTTCGCTGCGGCTTCCGCAGAGCTCGCGCACGCGCTCCGCGAACTGCAGGATCGTGAACTCACCCGGGTTGCCGATGTTGGTCGGCTCGTTCTCGTCGCTCAGCAGCAAGCGGTGGATTCCGTCGACGAGATCGTCGACGAAGCAGAACGAACGCGTCTGCGATCCGTCTCCGAAGACGGTCAGCGGTTCGCCACGGAGCGCTTGCCCCATGAACGCGGGCAGCACGCGACCATCCTCGAGACGCATGCGTGGACCGTACGTGTTGAAGATGCGCACGATCCGCGTCTCGACACCGTGATAGCGCTGGTAGGCCATCGTCATCGCTTCGGCGAAGCGCTTCGCCTCGTCGTAGACGCCGCGCGGCCCGACCGGATTGACGTTGCCCCAGTAGTCTTCGGACTGCGGGTGCACGAGCGGGTCGCCATAGACCTCGGACGTGCTCGCCAACAAGAAGCGCGCGCCCTTCTCCTTCGCGAGTCCGAGCGCTTTGTGCGTACCGAGGCTCCCGACCTTGAGCGTCTGGATCGGTAGCTCGAGGTAGTCGATCGGACTCGCAGGCGATGCGAAGTGCAGAATGTAGTCGAGTGGACCCGGCACGTGGATGTACTCGGTGACGTCCTGCCGTACGAATTTGAAACCCTTCTCCCCGAAAAGGTGCGCGACGTTCTCGATGTTGCCGGTGAGTAGGTTGTCCATGCAGACGACTTCGCAGTCGGCGGCGAGGAGCTTCTCGCAGAGATGGGAACCGAGAAAGCCGGCTCCACCAGTGATCAGGGCGCGTTTCGTCATGATTCGTGGACGATGAAAGGGCAGGTGACTGGTTTTGCGGGGGAGAACGATAGACGATGATCGACCCGGACGTTGCGGCGCGATCGCGATCTTGACGTGGCAACGGGGTCGCGAGCCAGGACGCGAACCTCGATGCGTCGATCTGGCGCAATGAGGTTCGCAGTGAGAACCTGGTGGCTCATCGACAGAAAAACGCCCGACTCTGAAGCGTGTCGTGCGCAGCGACGAAAAGGCCTGTCGCTCTCAGCGACCCGCACCTTCTTGAAACGGATCGCCGAGCAACGGATCGATGCGAACGGATGTTCCGACCGGGACGCGCAGCCGTGCACCGCCCCAGTGCACGGGAGCATCGCCACTGCGTGCTTCGACCTCGAGGCCGTCCCGGTCCTTGTGGATCGTCGCATGGACGCCTGCGCGAATGTCGATTCCACCACCAGGAAGCGTCTTGGGCAGGTCGACGAGCGACGGATCACTGGCGACATCGCGAGCGGCGGGAAGCACGAGCACCGTGCGTCGGTAGACGGGCAGTTCGATCGAGTCCGCCCCGAGTCCGCGCAGACTTTGTGGCGCTTCGAGCCGCATTTCCTTCGGCCCCCAGTTGGTCACGAGGATGCGATCCGTCGGTCGCGGATCGCCTGGCTGCATCGGTTTGTCGTCCGTGACCGTGTCGACCGAGAAGCTGCCGAGCGTGCCGCGCAGAACCGAACCTTCCGGAAGGCGAAACTCGACTCCGCGCTTCCCCAGCGTCACGAACGCGCGGTCGATCTCGTCGAACTGCAACACCAATCGATCGACGGTGCCTTGCGAGAACACGCATTCGGCCGCACCAACGAGATCGACCTGTGTTCCGTCGCTGAAGAGCAGGATCGCGCGCCCGCGACCCGACGTTCGAATGCGGCTGCCGATCCCGAGCCGTCGCGCCGTGTCCCAGAACTCGAGAGGGAAGAAACCCTTCTCACCGGAGGGCTGGATGTCGACGCGATCGCTCATGCGCACGAAGTAACACTCGGATGCTTGCGGGCGGTCCTCGGTCGTGACGCGACTCAGATCGACGCGCTCGCCTGGCCCACCGACCTGGAGCCACGTCGGCCACTTGCGCAGCGTCGGATCGATGTCCCCGCGACGGCGGGTCGACTGCTTGTCGTCGATGCCGAGTTCTTCGAGCAGCGGGTCGAGGCTCGTGTCCTTGGGCAGGATCGGCACCGTGGCCATTCCACCGGCCGGTCCGGCGATCCGCGGTGAGCGACCCGACATACGACTGTAGAAGTTCGAATAATTGGTGAACGGCTGGGTCGTTCGCGGTGCGAAGCCGCGGCGCCCCACGCCGCCGAGCCCCATGCCGCCCCGACCGAACTGGTTGGTGTTCCAACCCTGGATCTGACCGAGCGCGGCGTCCGCGGCGACGAAGGTGAGTCCGAGGACGGAGAGCACGCAAATCGACAACCGGGAGCGGATCATGACGGATTCTCTTCTCCTTCGAGATCGATAGGGTAGCGTGGCCCGGTGAACGGTGGTGGTTCGGAGTCCTCGGCGGGCGCTTTCTCCCGCGGACTCGGCTCGGGCTCGGCCGCTGGCCTCGCCGCTCTCGCCTTGCCGTAGAAGCCTTCGAAGACCATCTCCACTTCGATCTTCGCGTCGGGTTCGGTCGAGACCAACTCGCGAAAACGCGTGAGGAGGCTTCGGCGCAGCTTCGAACTCAGATCGAGGATCTGAACTCCCTCAGGAGCGAGGTAGTGCGCGCGGACGAGTGTGCGCTTGCGCCCGGGCGTCAGGACTTTGACGCGAAGCCGCGTCACCTCGTCGAGCGCCTCGCCGACGTTGCGAAGGCCGGCTTCGACCGCTTCGCGCGAGACTTGCACGATGCCGTCCTGCGTATGACTGAGGAGCGGCCCCTCTTCCTCACGCCGCCGCCCGGCGCGGAAGTAGAGCAGTCGAAACACGTTGAGGAGGAGGACCCCCGCACCGAGCAGCGCGAGGAAGGCCGGCGAAACACTCGGCGTGCGGTCGAGCCAGACGAGCACGAAGTACACACTGGATCCGAGGGCCGCAAGCGTGTTGACGACGCTCACGAGCTTGCGTGCAAACGACTTGAGATCCTCTTCCATCGCCATGCGTTCGATTTCACACGCTGTTAGTGGAAGTAGCGTTCGATGAAGCCGGTATCGACGTGCCCCGAAAGAAAATCGGCATGGTCGAGGATGCGCTGGTAGAGCGGCACCGTCGTCTTGATGTTCTCGATCACGAGTTCGTCGAGCGCGCGACGCGCGATCGCGAGTGCCCGCTCCCGATTCTCGCCGTGCACGATGAGCTTGCCGATCAGCGAGTCGTACAGACTGGGGATGCGATAGCCCGAGTACACGTGCGAGTCCCAACGCACGCCGCGCCCACCGGGCGCGACGAACAACCCGATTTGGCCGGGACACGGCCGGAAGTCGTCATCGGGATCCTCGGCGTTGACGCGAAACTCGATCGCGTGCCCGCGGAACTCGATGTCCTTCTGCTTGAACCCGAGTTCTTCACCTTGGGCGACGCGCAGCATTTCACGGATCAAGTCGAGACCACAAACGGCTTCGGTGACCGGGTGCTCGACCTGAATGCGCGCGTTGACCTCGATGAAGTAGAAGTTTCCGGTGCGGTCGACCAAGAACTCGACCGTCCCTGCCGACGAGTATCCAGCCGCCTTCGCGAGCTTGACCGCCGCATCGCCCATGCGCTTGCGCATCGCGTCGTCGACCGCAGGGGACGGGGATTCCTCGATCGTCTTCTGATGCCGGCGCTGCAGTGAGCAGTCGCGTTCACCGAGATGCACGACGTTGCCGTGGCTGTCGGCAAGGATCTGGATCTCCACGTGCCGCGGATTGTCGATGCGCTTCTCGAGGTAGACCGTCCCGTCCTTGAACGCGGCCTCCGCCTCGCGACGCGCTGCATGGAAACCGTTGACCAGGCTGACGTCGTTGCTCGCGATCCGCATACCACGACCACCACCGCCGGCCGCGGCCTTGATCATGACCGGATAGCCGATCTTCCGTGCGATGACGAGCGCCTCTTCTTCGGTCCGCACCGGACCGTCCGATCCGGGTACGACCGGTACGCCGGCGTCCCGCGCGATCGCGATCGCCTTCGACTTGTCCCCGACCAGCGCGATCGTCTCGGGCGTTGGGCCGATGAACGCGATGTTGCAGCTCTGACAGACTTCGGCGAAGTGCGCGTTCTCGGACAAGAACCCATAGCCCGGATGGATCGCTTCGACATCGGCGATCTCCGCAGCGGAGATCAGGCGCGGGATGTCGAGGTACGACTGCGCGCTCTGACCCGGACCAATACAGACGGTTTCGTCGGCATAGCGAAGGTGCAGGCTGCCACGGTCCGCTTCGGAGTAGACCGCGACCGTTTCGATGCCGAGTTCACGGCACGCACGCAGGACGCGCAGCGCGATCTCGCCACGATTCGCGATGAGGATGCGGCGGAAGCGCATACGTTTCAGGAAACCTTGAGGATGAAGAGCGGCTGTCCGAACTCGACGGGCTCGCCGTTCTCGACCAGGATGCGCACGATCTCACCAGCCTGTTCGGCCTTGATCTCGTTCATGACCTTCATCGCTTCGAGGATGCACACGGTCGAATCGACTTCGACCCGATCGCCGACCCCGACGAACGGTTCCGCGTCCGGCGACGAAGCGCGATAGAAGGTCCCGACCATCGGTGAGTTGACGTAGACCGAACCCGCGGGAAGGCCGTCCTCACCGGCGTCCGACGGACCCGCAGGGGCAGCGCCCGCGGCCGGTGGATATCCGGGGAACGCACCAGGGGCCATGGACGGGATCCCGACGAACTCGGTGCGACTCTGCGGCTCGGGCATCCGAATCCGGAGACGCATGCCCTGATCCTCGAGTTCGAGCTCGAGTCCCCCCGCCGCGGAGAGGATGCCGATGAGGCGCTTGATCTCTTTCGTCTCGAGGAAATTCGGCGTGCGAGATCGGGTCTCGCGCTCGTCGCCCTGGTCTTTGCTGGTCAAGGGGTCGACTCCTGTCACGGGAGGCTGGCTTCACGCGAGACGCGGGCTCGCAAGGATTCGAAGATCTGCACGGCGTTGGTTGCCGCGCCTTTGAGGAGTTGGTCGCCGCACAAGAAGAAACCGAGACCGCGCTCGAAGACCCGGCTCGCACGGATACGACCGACCTCGACGATCGGCCCTCCCTCGACGGACGACGGCATCGGGAAGCGATCGGGCCCATCGACCAGGCGCACACCCGGCGCCGCCGCGAGCACGGTCCGCGCCGACTCGATGTCGACCGGCTCCTTCGTCTCGATCGTGACGCTCTCGGCATGGCAACGCAAGACCGGTACCCGAACGCACGTCGCATCGACGTCGAGGTCCTGCAGATCGAGAATCTTGCGCGTCTCGTAGAGCAGCTTCGCCTCTTCCCCGGTCTGGCCGTCGCCGAGCAGGCTGTCGATCTTGGGAACGAGGTTGAACGCGAGATCGTGGCCGAACACGGCGGCACTCGCACTCTCTCTATCCGGGGCCCCCTCCAAGCGCCGACGCGTATCGGCGACGAGCGCGTCCATCGCATGCTGGCCTGCACCGGATGCGGCTTGGTAGGTCGACACGATGCAGCGCTCGAGGCCGAACGCGCGCGCAAGCGGTGCGAGCACGACGGTCAGGAGGATCGTCGAGCAGTTGGGGTTCGCGATGAGACGCGCCGCCGACCCATCCTCACGGAACAGCGCCGACTCGTTGACTTCGGGCACGACGAGGGGAACGTCCGCGTCGAGCCGGAATGCCGAGGAGTTGTCGATGACCGTGGTGCCGCGTTCTGCGGCGGTTCGCGCGAAGCGCAGCGATCGCTCCTTCCCACACGAGAAGAACGCGTAGTCGACGCCCGCGAGAGCGTCGTCCGTGAGCTCGGCGACCTTCGACTCCGCCCCACGAAAGCTCACGGGGCGCCCTGCAGAACGCGCACTCGCGAGCAGTACGAGTTCGGTCCCCGCTGGCGCGCGTTCCTCGAGCAACTGCAAGAGCTCGTGGCCGACCGCTCCGGTCGCACCCGCGATCGCGATGCGCAATGTCATCGTTCGCTCCTCTCCGGCTCGTCGGCCGGCTCGTCGAGGTCCTCGAACTGGCCGTGCGCGCCCTCTTGCAGCCCCTCTCCGTCGTCGGCGGTCCAAACGCCCGAGCGGCCCCCCTCCTTGCGCAAGAGGCGAAGAGAGTCGACGACGATGCCACGGCTCAAGGCTTTTCCCATGTCGTAGATCGTGAGCGCTGCACCGCTCGCGCCACAGAGTGCTTCCATCTCGACGCCGGTTCCGGCGGTCGTCGCAGCCTCACACAGGATCCGCAGGGTCGACGTCGCGGCGTCGGGTTCGAACTCGATTCGTACGTAGTCGAGGGATAGCGAATGACAGAGCGGAATCGTCTCGCTCGTCCGCTTGGCTGCCTGGATCCCGGCCACACGGGCCACCGCCAGCGCATCGCCCTTGGGCAACGCGCCGCCGAGCAGGGCGGCGAAGAGCCCCTCGCCGAGCCGCACGTGGCACTCGGCGACGGCGACGCGTCGTGTGGGCTTCTTGGCTCCGACGTCCACCATCCGCACCCGTCCGGCTGCATCGAGGTGCGAGAACGCGTGGGGGTCACTCACGGCCGGCTCCCCACGCAGGCAAGCCGCCGCAACAGAATTGGCGGATCAACGAGTTGCTCGGACGATGCATCACGCGGGAATATGACGGTGCGATCGGAAGATTGTAGAGTCTCTTTCGTTCGGTTCCACGCTTCGCGTCTCCGGTGCCCCCGGGGAAACGGAGCTGGACTCGGCCTATGGAGACGCCGTTCGAGATCCGTGGCCCGTCGCGCAGCGCGTGCGGCCGGTCGGATTTGGGGCGAGCCCGCAGCAGCGACGGCCGATACGTAAACAACAGACCGATCCTCCCGAGACCTCGGAACGACTTCATGAGATCGAAACGACTCCTAGCGCTTCCCTGCATGTTGATCCTCTGCGGTACCGCAACGCGGTTCGCGGCTGCCCAAGGAGACGACGCGGCGCGCGTCGGCGCGATCCTCGTCGAGGCGGATCGACTGCCGATCGACAAGGCTTGGAACTACCTCGCTCGCCTGCGGGATCTGGACTCGATGTCCGAGGACGCGATGCTCTCTGCCCTACAAGCGACCGGCGAAAAAGTCGGTCCCGTCGGCCGACTGCTCGTCGCGCGCAGCTTGCTCGACCTCGGCGACGATGGTCTCTACGGCGCGAAGGCCGTGGACTTCGCCAAGCCGATCCTCATCGACAAGGGCGCTTCTCCCGAGATCCGGCTCGCGGCGGCAGCGCTGCTCGGCGACCGCACGTTGGTCGGCGCGGCGAGTGCCAACGCGTCGGAAGCACTCGAGACGGTCGTCACGGACGACACCGCGGATCCCGCGTTGCGCCTCGAAAGTGCGAAGTCGCTGTTCCGCGTGGGCAACACGAAGTCGCGCCGCACCGCCAAGATGACGATCCAGAGCTTCCTCATGTCGCGCGAACGCGACCTGCAGGTCAGCGGGGCGCTCGCGCTCTACGAGATCGGTGACGGCTTCCAGGGCGGAGCTCGCGCGATCCTCGAAGAGCTGCAGAGTCAACCGACGCCGACCGGTCGCCTGGCTCGCGCCTACCTCGAGAGTGAGAAGAAGTCGGGTGACCTCGAACGGCTCGAGCGCTTGCTCGCGAGCCAGCGCATGTCGGCACTGCGTCGCGGCGATGCGGGGGGTTCGGACGACGACTTCCAGGTGCTTCGCGAACTGCGACGTCTGATCGACACTGCGTGGATCGACAAGAGCAAGCTCGAGGAGGACGCTCTCGTCGAGTCGGCGGCGCGCGGCATGCTCGAGGGGCTCGACAAGTTCTCGAGCTATCTGTCGAGCGATCAGTATGCGCGCTTCGCGTTCGACCTCAACCGACACTATGGCGGCATCGGCGCATTCGTGCGCGTCGAGAACGACCTGTTCATGATCACGCGGCCGATCTACTCGGGACCGGCATACAAGGCCGGTCTCCTCAGCGGTGACTTCATCCTCAAGGTCGACGGATGGGAGACGACGTCGCAGGATCAGGACGAGATCATTCGTCGCCTCAAGGGCGTGCCGGGCACGGAAGTCGAACTCGAGGTCATGCGCAACGGCTGGCCAGAGCCACAAAACGTCAAGCTCGCGCGCGCCGAAATCTCGGTACCCTCGGTCAACGCCGAGATGCTCCCCGGCGACATCGGCTACGCCGAACTGATCACCTTCGCTTCGGACACGAGTGACGAGCTGCGACACCAGCTCGAAACCATGGCCAAGAAGGGCGCGAAAGCGTGCATCATCGATCTCCGCAGCAACACCGGCGGCTACCTGCGCCAAGCGCAGGGTGTCGCCGAACTCTTCCTGCCTCGCGACAAGCTGATCGTCTACACGAAGTCGAGCCTCGGGCCGGAGGAGAAGTTCTTCAGTAGTGGCGACGCGATCTTCCCCGACCTGCCGCTCGTCGTGCTCGTCAACGGCACGACTGCGTCCGCGTCCGAGATCGTCGCCGGCGCGCTCCAGGATCACCACCGTGCGACGGTCGTTGGCGTCCAGAGCTACGGCAAGGGGTCGGTGCAGAACCTGTTCCCCCTTTCGTCCAAGCCATCCGAACCGTTCACGGACGAGAACCACAACCGTATGTGGGATTCGTGGGAGAGCTACCAGGACCTCAACAAGAACGGCCGCTACGACCCGGGACCGCGGGCGCGCCTCACGATCGCTCGCTACTACCTGCCGAGCGGTCGGTGCCTGCACAAGATCGTCGACAAGGACGGCAAGGTCGAGAATCCCGACTACGGGGTCGTGCCGGACGTCGAGATCGAGGCCGAGAAGCTCAAGGCCGAGGATCTCTGGAAGAACGCGATCTCACGGAAGCTCTGGACCGAGCGCGTCTTCCACAAGTACGTCGACGAGCGGTGGGCCGAGAACAAGACGACGTTCGAGAAGCTCGCGTTCAGCGACGGTAAGTCGAGCGCGGAGTACCCGGGCTTCGACGACTGGTATGCGTCGCTCGGGACGCAGCTCCCGAAGAACGACGTGCGGCAGTGGGTTCGCGTCGTGATCCGTGACAAGGTCGCCGACCTGCGTGGGAAGGCCTGGCCTGGCTCGTTCTTCCAGGGCGACTTCGTCGAGGACCGGCAGCTCCAGGCTGCGATCCACGTCGCGCTCGGCAAGATCGGTCAGAGCATCACCGGGCTCAGCGAATACGGTCCGGTCCTCGATCTCCCGAAAGAGATGGTCGATCACGCGTGGGAGCCGAACGCCAAGAAGACGACCGAGAAGAAGGGCTGATTCACGTCGAATCGCCCTCTGCGGCGCGCCGATCCCTGGCGCGCTGCGCTCAAGGTCCCGATGCCATGAGCCGATGAGGAAAAACGGCTTGCCCCTCGACGCGCCGCTCGCTTCGATGTGCAGCCACTTCCGGTTTGCCCAACTTCCGGAGTTCCCCGTCGATGAATGATGCTCTCGAGGAAAGGCTCGGCACGATGTGCCGGCGGGATCCTCGCTACACACGCAACGCGTACACGTTCGTGCTCGAGGCCTTGGATCGCACGATCCAGAGGCTCGAAGCCGCGCGCACGACTTCCCGCCACGTCGGTGGCAAGGAGTTGCTCGCCGGTATTCGAGACTTCGGCCGCGAGCGCTTCGGTCCCATGGCGAAGGAAGTCTTCAACCACTGGGGCGTTCTCGCAACCGAGGACTTCGGTCAGATCGTGTTCAACATGATTTCGATCGGCCTCCTCCAGCGGCGCCCGCAAGACTCGATTCAAGACTTCGCCGATGGCTACGACTTCGAGCGCGTCTTCGAACGCGACTACCGGGTCCGTGTGCCGTGGGAAGAGCTGCAGAGCTGATGATGTCAGGCGCTGAAGAGCTGAAGCGCCCGTGACCCCGAGCGTCACGGTAGATTCGGTACCGGATACGCCTGGCGACGACGCTCGCTCCCTGAGCGGTTGGGAACGGCGGCGCGTCCTCGTCCTGCTGGCGTTCAGCCTGCTCTTCTTGCTGATCTCGGGGTACTGGCTTCGCGAGGTCGTCGGCCCCCTCGTCGTCGCGGTCGGACTCGCCTACGTCCTCGATCCGATCGTCCACGTGTTGACGCACCGGTTCCGCATGCCGCGTGGCCTTGCCGTGTTCACGGTGTTCCTCGTGTTTCTCGCGGGCGCCGGCGGGGCCGTGTGGTTCCTCGTCGAGCAGTCGATCGATTTCTACGAGGCAGCATTCGGCGACGGAGGCTTCATCGAGGACCTACCACGGGACGCGTACGCGTTCGCACAGAACCTCCCCAAGTGGGTGCCCGGTCGCGAGACGTTGCTCGACGTCTTCGGTGGTGCCGACTCGAATCAGCCGATCGAATTCCCGCCGATGCGAGGCACGGCTCGCGACCTCGAGGCGGCCATCGTCGCGGTCGCGAAGGCACTCGGCACGATCTTCACGTTGCTCAGCCTGGTCGTGCTCGTCCCGATCTACCTCTACTACTTCATGCTCGACCTGCCGCGCCTCTGGGCGTGGTTCCAGGCGCACACGCCCAAGAGCTACCAGCCCCGCGTCTTCGGCGTGCTCTCGAAAATCCACGAAGGGCTTTCCGCGTTCTTGCGCGGACGCGTGGTCATAGCGATCCTCAAAGGCCTGTTGACCTCGGTCGGCTTGTGGCTCGTCGGCCTGCCATATGCCTTTGCCGTCGGCATGTTCTCGGGCCTGCTCTCGATCCTGCCCTTCATCGGTGCCGGACTCGGTCTGCTCGTTTCGGTCGCCCTCGTCCTCGTTTCCAAACTCGGCGCGGCCAGCCTCGTCTGGGTTCTTGCCGTCTTCCTCATCGCGGAGATCATCGAGGGCTACGTGTTCTACCCGTGGATCTTGAGTGGACGCCTCGACATGCACCCGGTCACGATGCTGTTCAGCGTCGTGCTCTGGGGATCGGTCTTCGGCATCTTCGGCGTGTTGGTCGCGATCCCCCTCACGATCGTCGTGCGCGCGATCGTGCGTGATGTCCTTCTGGATCCGCTCGAAACGCTCGCGACGGACGGCGAAGCCTGAATCCGTCAAGGCGCGCGGCGGACTCAGGTCGCACTCGTCAGCGTGCCTCGCTTGCGCGAGGGCGGCTTCGTGCCGTCGCACGGTCCGACTTCGCCGCACTCGACGTGACCGAAGCAAAGAACCCCGCGAGGACGATGTCCGCCGCAAGGCCGAGGTCGAGATCCCCCAGCGCGTCGAACGCGTGCTCGACGATACGCCAAGGGTCGTCCGTAGCCTGCTGCAGCGCCGCTTCGTGCGCGAGCGCGAGTACGAGTCGCAGCGCCGATCGCGCGCGCAGCACTTTCGCCTGACGGATGCCTTCCTCGCCGGGCTCGACGCCGTCGAGAACCCGCTGTGCGAAGGCCTGGGGTGCGACGCGCGTGCGCTCGCGGGCGTCGAACACCGACCGGCAACGTGCCTCGAGGTCCGTGAACGCGCCCTCGGCGAACGCGTGCGCCAGGCCGAGGCTGCCGCGCGCGAGACGCGCATAGCGTTCGATCGCCGCGGGTTCGAGTGCCGTGTGCTCGGAGAGCGCGGCGCACAGTTCTTCCTCGGGTAGTCCTGGAACCGCAACACGCTCACAGCGCGAGCGAACCGTATCGAGAAGCGCTTCAGGACGCTCGGCGGTCAAGATCAGGGTCGTCCGAGGTGCCGGTTCTTCGAGCGTCTTGAGCAGCGCGTTTTGGCCTTCGCGTTGCAGACGATCGGCGTCGATCAGGATCGCGACGCGCCCTCGTCCCTCGAGCGATCCCCGCATCAGTTCGTCGACGAGGTTGCGTAGCACTTCGACCGGGACTCGCGTCTTGCCGGCCTCGCGTTCGACCACGGTGAGGTCCGTGTGCTGCTCGCGATCAACGCGGCCGCAAGGTCCACAGTGGCCACAACCGAATGCACCGCGCTCGTCGACATCGGCCGTGCAAAGCCGCCCCCGAGCGAGCGCGCGCGCGAGCGTCCGCTTGCCACAACCACGCATGCCCGTCACGAGCAACGCGTGATGCGCTCGCCCTCGCCGCGCGAGCCGCTCGAGGTGATCTTGGAACGCCTCGAGTCCCCTCAGAGGTCGCGTCATGCGGGCTCCTGTCCTTTTTCGCGTTGCAGGAACAAGGAGTTCACGACGTCGCGACACTCTCGGTGCACGGCGTCGACGCTCGCCCGCGCATCGATGACGTGCACGATCGGATCCAGCTCGGCCAGGTCTCGAAATGCCTGACTCACTCGAGCCAGGTAATCGTCGCCTCGCGCTTCGATCGAATCCGCGTCCTCTCCTCGCACGCGACGACGGTCCCGCGCCGTCGACTCGTCGATATCGAGCAGGAGGATCGCGTCGAGAGTCACGTCACCGAGCACGCGACGCTGCAGATCTCGCAAGAACTCGAGATCGAGACTCCCGACGACACCCTGATAGACGAGCGTCGACAGGTAGCTCCGGTCGAGCACGACGACGGCACCGCGCGCGAGCGCGGGTGCGATCGCCTCGACGACGAGCTGTCGCCGGCTCGCGGAGAAGAGCAACGCTGCAACGAGCGGATCCGAGACATCGACATCGCCATCGAGAAGAACCTCGCGAAGGGCCTCACCGAGTGCGGTCCCACCCGGCTCGCGCAAGACCACGACCTCGTGACCGTCTGCTCGAAGCGCAAGAGCCAAACGCTCGACCTGCAGAGTCTTCCCGGATCCGTCGACACCCTCGACGGCGAGCAGCACTCCACGGGTCTCTTGCATCGTGCCAGAGCATACCGACTCGCCTTCGCCGCACGGCACGAGCGACGGCATCAAATGATCGACTGCACGACGCGGCGGAAGTCGGGATCGTCGCGCATGCGCTCTTCGACGTGGCGAACGGCATAACTCGCCGAGGACGGGCTGTTCCACCCGAAACGCCGAGCCATTTCGGCACCCGAGATTCCCGCGCGGCGCGCCACGAACACGACGACGTGACGCGGCAGACTGTGCCGCCTCGTGGATTGAGGTCCACGAAGAGCATCGACATCGCAGGCGAAGGCGTCGGCCACGCGGTTCACGATGCGCTCCAGAAAATCATCGCGTACACCACTCGATGCAAGATCGGGATCTCCGGCCGCTGTGCCCGCTCCTGCCGCGGCACGGCGCTCGATCTCCCCGAAGGACCTCGGTGTGAGCGTCAAATCGGCGACACGAGCACGGTCTCGTCCATCGACCCCGAGAACATCGACGAACGCTTCCCGTACCTCGCGCGGCGGCAGGTGGATCTCGTGCGTGAACCCGGCGAGCATCCGCGTCTCGAGCGCACTGCTCAGGCGATGGATACCGCGTGGATGATGTCGAGCGACGAGGATCGCGAGCGCCTTGCGCGTACGCAGCCCATCGAGGATCGAACAGAGTTCTGCCTGTGTGCGCATCTTCCCGCCGAGTCGGTGGACCTCGTCGAGCACGAACAGGGGCGTCGCCACGAGTTCGTTGCGCCATGCAGTGAGCGAGCGCGCGCGCTGACGTGCCAGGTACTCGGTATGAAACTCGCTTCCGTCGAAACGCGCCGCCGGGCTCGGCATCGCCTCGAGCAGTGCACGCTCCACCACGAACGTCTTGCCCACTCCGGCGCTCCCGTAGACATAAATGAGACGGTGCCGTCCGACGTCCCCCCTCGCGATGCGCTCGAAGAGCCGGATCAGCGGCTTGTTGGTCGCGTGTTCGAGCACCGGCAACGCGCTCGCTCGCGCTGCTTTCGACTTGAACAGCACGCGAACCTCGACGTTCGTCCCGAGCTTCTCGGTCAAGAGCTTCTCGAGCCGCGATCGCACGCGATCGAGGAACGTCGGGTTGTCGAAGTTCCGCACGGCCCGCAAGCGCAACGTCGAAGCCTCGAAGTCGACGGGTCGAAGCGCGCGGACGATCTCCCGTTGCTCGCCGAGGTACTCTCGCGTGAGCGCGAGGAGTGCTTCGTCGACGCAGGAGCGGATCGGTTCGAGCATTGGAGGCCGGGTGCGAGCCGACGACCTGGCATGCGCACGAAGCGACGCGTGCGAACCAATGGACTCGCCGGACCACAGAAGAGGACGGTGTGGTGATCCCCGGTTGGGGGACTCGAATGACGGTAGCGTCTTCCTCGGAATCACTCAACGTCCGCGATCAAGTCGCAACGAAGGAGTGAGTCGCGTCGCACGAACGATCGTCAGTTCCCGATCAGGAAGTTGACGATGTCCCCGTCTTGCATTTCGTAGTCCTTGCCCTCGATGCGAAGCTTGCCAGCGGCCTTGATCGCCTGCTCCGACCCGTGCTTCTCGAGATCCTCGACGCTGTAGACCTGCGCACGAATGAACTTCTTCTCGAAGTCCGAGTGAATCACGCCCGCAGCGACCGGAGCTTTGTCGCCGGCATGAAAGGTCCACGCACGGACCTCTTTTTCCCCGGCCGTGAAATACGTGCGCAAGCCGAGAAGATGGAATGCCTTGCGGATCAATCGCTCGAGCCCGGTCGACTCGAGTCCGAGGTCCGCGAGGAACACCGCCGCATCTTCGGGATCGAGTTCGGCGAGTTCGCATTCGATCTTCGCCGCGATCGCGAACGCTTCGGCACCACGCTCCTGCGCGAACGCCTCGAGCTTGCGGTATTCGTCCGAATCGCCGTTCGCCTCGTCCTCGCGGAGGTTCGCGACGTAGAGAACCGGCTTCGCCGTGAGCAAGAAGAGCGGACGCAGCAACTCGCGTTCGCGCGGCTTGAGGTCGAGAGCGCGCACTTGGGCACCGGCTTCGAGTTGCGCTTTGACCTTCTCGAACAGGTCGCGCTGCTCGATCATCTCTTTGTCGCCCGCACGCGCGCGCTTGCCGACACGCGTGAGGTTTCGGTCGACCGTCTCGAGGTCGGCGAACGCGAGTTCCATCTCACAGATCTCGATGTCGCCGATCGGATCCGGCGCACCACCGAGAGCGGCATCCTCGAAGCAGCGCACGACGTGCAACAGCGCATTGCATTCCTTCAGATGTCCGAGGAACTTGTTGCCGAGACCTTCCCCGCGACTCGCGCCCTCGCCGAGACCGGCGACGTCCACGACCTCGAGATCCGCCGGCAACACGCGTTGCGTCTCGACGTGTTCGTGAATCCGCTCGAGCCGCTCGTCCGGTACGGCGACGACCCCGACGTTCGGCGTCGCGGACGTGTAGGGCACATCAGCCTTCGATTTCGTGATCGCTTTGAAGACGGTGGACTTCCCGACGCTCGGGAGTCCGACGATTCCGCATTTCAGTTTCATGTGTTGGACGAACGTGCCGGTCGACCGGCTCAGAGGTCGGGAAGCTCGACTTTCTCACGGCGGCGATACACGATCCGGATCGGGATCTCCTTCCAATCGAAGGCTTCGCGCAGCCGATTCTGGAGGTAGCGGTCGTACTGACCGGTGAACAGCTCGGGTTCGTTCACGAAGACGAGGATCGTCGGCGGACACACGTCGACCTGAGTCGCGTAGAAGAGCTTCGGAATCTTCCCCGGACCCTTCGGCGCGAGTCGTTCGCGCGCGACTTGGAGCACACGATTGAGCTCGCCGGTCGACACACGTGTGCTCGCTTGGCCGTAGAGTTCTTCACCGAGCCGCATCGTTTCTTCGATGTGGATGCCGTCCTTCGCGCTCATGAAACTGAGCGGAGCGAACGACAACCCGACGAGCTGTTGCCGGACGTAGGCTTCCCATTTCTCGATCGGCACGCCGGCTTCGACCGCGAGATCGAGTTTGTTGCCGACGAGGATGCACGGCTTGAACTGGTCGATGACGAACGAGGCGAGCTTCTTGTCGACCTGGCTCAGGGTCTCCGTGACATCGAACATCAAGAACACGAGATCCGCGCGGCGAATGCTCTGCTCGGCACGCGCGAGGGAGAAGAACTCGATCGCGTCCTGGACGCGCGACTTCTTGCGCAAGCCGGCGGTATCGATCGCGACCCACGTCATTCCGTTCCGCTCGAAGCGAACGTCGACGGCATCGCGCGTCGTGCCCGCGAGCTCGGAGACGATGACGCGCTCGCCGCCGGCGAGAAAGTTGACGAACGTCGACTTGCCCGAGTTTCGTTTCCCGACGATCGCGACCTTGAGTCCGTCGTGGGGTGTCTCTTCGGTTTCCTTGGGGGGCAACTTCTCGACGATCGCATCGAGCAGATCTTGGATACCGAACCCCTCCTTGGCCGAAACGAGATGCGGCTCGTCGAACCCGAAGCGCCATGCCTCGTGCGCCTCCATCTCGTCCTTGCGACCTTCGACCTTGTTCGCGACGAGGACGATGGGTTTGTCGAGGCGCCGCAGTCGCTCGGCGACGTCGTCGTCCATCGGTGCGAGACCTTCCTTGGCGTCGACGACGAAGACGAGCACGTCGGCCTCCTGCATCGCTACCTCGATCTGCGCGGTGACGTGCTCTTTGAGACGAACCTCGTCGACGAGACCGAGGCCTCCCGTGTCCACGACTTCGAAGTGACGCCCGCCCCAATCGACGAAGATCGAGACACGATCGCGCGTCACGCCAGCGGTCGGCTCTACGATCGACACGCGCCTGCCGGCGATCGCATTGAGCAGACTCGACTTGCCGACGTTCGGTCGGCCGATGATCGCAACGCTCGAGAAGGACATGATGATTCGTCGAAGCTCAGGCGAACCCGAGCAATGGATGGATCTGGGGCAACACGCGCGCATCGAAGCCCGCGTCCAGTGCCGACTTCAGCATCGCGAGGAGTCGCACGGTCGGTAGTCGGCGTTGTTCGTTCGGCGTCGGCGTCACGGGTTGGAGGATGAGGACGAAGTCGCGTCCGAAGCTTCGCAACCGGTCGAGCATCGTATGCCAAACTCGATCCACGACGGCATCCGTGAGCACGACCTTGACGTGGACACGAAGATCGGCGCGCAGTGCGGCGTCGAGGCACGCGACGTGCTGCGACTGCAGATCGTTCGGAGCGCGATCGAGGGTTCCCTCGAGCTTGTAGTCCATCGCGACCGAGTCGAACACCGGCAACAGTGGGCGCAATCGCCCGACGTCGTCGGAGGCGGTCTCGAGATGCATACGGAGGCCGCGAGACCGCATGCGAGTTGCGAGTCCGAGAGCGAAGTCGGTCCAGAGCGTCGGTTCACCGCCCGTCAGACTCACCCATTCGACCGAGCGCAGCAGATCGGGCATCGCGTCGATCGCCGAGACGAACTCGTCGACGTGGCACGGATTCTCGAAGGTTCGCAACGTCTCCCCGTCGAGTGCGCGCAACCCGAACGTCCTCGGAGCGCGGTAGCTCTCGGTCGTGTCGCAATAGGTGCAGCGCAAGGGACAACCGGCCGTGCGCACGAAGAACGTCGGTCGCCCGATCAGGCAACCCTCGCCCTGCACCGAGACGAACGCCTCGACGAGCGGCGCGACGCCAGAGTCCGTGCGAACGGCGTGCACCACGTCATCACTCCGTAGCGATCTCGCGGAGGACGCGAAGACCTTCACGCAGCATCGCGTCGGACGCGGCGAACGACAGCCGGAAATGCGTCGCGCGACGCGAGAATGCCGAGCCGGGAACGATCAGCAGGCGCCGTTCCAGACAGCGCTCGAGGAAGACCTCTTCGCTCACGCCGTCGGGGTAGGCAGGGAACGCGTAGAAGCTCCCCTCGCTCGGCACCATCGGGTACAGATCGTGCAGTTGCTCGTAGACGAGATCGCGTTTTTGCTCGTATTCGTCGCGATAGCGGCTCACGTCGACGGACATTGCCGCGAGTGCGCCGTATTGGAGCGGCGCCGGTGCACACACGAACGTGTACTGCTGCACCGTCTTCATCGCTTCGAGCGCGTCTTCGGGACCTGCGACGAACCCGAGTCGCCAGCCTGGCATGCCATACGTCTTGCTGAATCCGCCGAAGACGATCGTCTTCTCGTGATCCGGCATGCGCGTGATCATCGACTCGAAGCTCCGCCCGTAGTGGAAGTGACTATAGATCTCGTCGGACAAGATCCAGAGGTCGTGCTTGCGTGCGAGCGCCGCGAGGCCCTGGAGTTCGTTTCGATCGAGCATGCCGCCGGTTGGATTGCTCGGTGAGTTGATCAGGATCGCGCGCGTCTTGTTGGTGATGCGTGCCTCGATCTCGGCGAGGTCCGGATGCCACGCCGGTCGCCCGTCCTTCGGGTCGTCACTCGGGTAGGTCTCATAGAACGCCGCCTTCGCCCCCACGAGTTCGAGCATGTTGGTGTACATGACGAAGTACGGGTCGGGCAGCAGGATCTCGTCCCCGGAATCGAACAGGCTGAGATGCGCGAGCAACAAACCACCCGACACACCGGACGTCATGAAGACGGATGGCGGCCGAAAGCCATAGCGACCTTCGAGACGGTCCGAGACACGCTGGATGAGTTCCGGGATCCCTTGCGTCGTCGTGTAGCGATTTTCGCCGTGTCGCATCGCGGCCGTCGCGGCCTCGATCGCCTCGGCAGGAGCTTCGTAGTGCGCTTGACCGATCGAGAGGTTGATCGGGTCCTTCATCGTTCGGATCAAGTCGAACATGCGGCGAACGCCGCTGCCCTGAATGTGATCCAGTCGTGAGGACAGTCGCTTGCGATGCATCGGAGTTCAGAACGACGTGCTGGCCCGCTGGCAGATGCGGGCGGAATCTCACTTCTTGACGATCACTTCTTGTCGTCTTCGTCGTTCTTCTTCTTCTTGCGCGAGACGGCCTTGAAGCGCGTGCGCACCTTGGGAAGTCCGTAGACCGAGTCGGAACCCGGATCCCAACGTTCGTTCTCGCGCAGGATCTGCAGGCGCTCGACACGCTTGAACACATTGCGGAGCTTCGCTCCGGCAGCCGAGTATTTGAGGCTTCGATGGAGTGACATGATTTCCTCTGGAGTCGATACGTTCCGCGACGCGGGTCCATGCGTCACGCCGCGGAGAACGACCGAAAGCGGCAGAACAGGATAGCGCCGGTCGTCGCGGGCTCAACAAGCACTTCGAACGGATCCGCGCGCGTCTGCGTCGCAGGCAAAAAGGGGCCGTCGCTTCGACGCAGCGACGCAGCGACGCGCGGAGCGCTCAGCGCGCTGCGTCGTCCGGCGCCACACCCGCTCGGGTCGATTCCGGCAGGTCGCGCCACGCGATCGGCGAGAATTCGAGCTTCTGAAAGTCGAACCGCACGAACTTCGGGTCCGGAGCCGGCAAGCCGCGCAGGCGCTCGAAGAAGCTGCGCGTGGCCTCCTTGTCGCCGACGAGATCCCTCGGCAGCAGGGCCGCGAGTACCCACGTCTCGCTCTTACCATCGCTCGAACGGCGCGTGAGCCCCTCGGTGCGGATGCCTTGTGCCTTCATGTGGTCGTGCAGCGCTCGAAGCAGATTGCGATTGGTCGCCGACGGATCGTAGGTGACGACATTGAAGCCCGCCGTCGTCCCGGAATCGATCTGCACCGAATCGGCGATCGGCTTCGTTCCCCCGTCGTTGGGGTCGTTGCCATCGTTCTGGTGCATCGGCTGCGGACGGTTCTGCTCCGGAAGTCCCGCGACGTTCGTCCCGTCATCGTCGACGCGATCGACGCTGAACCGACCGAGCCAAAAGACGAGAGCCAGGCACGCGCAAACCGCGAGCGCAGCGGCGACGAGGTAGCCGCGCGGCATCTCGACGCCGTCCTGCATCCACTCGGCGAAGCGCAAGCCCGGCCGACGACCCGACGCGAGCGTCGTGCGGCGCCTCGGGCCAGCCGACGCCTTTGGCGATGGCGGTGCCGAGACGGGTTCCCGCGACGGCAGCGCGGCTCTCGTTTCGGTCGGCGTCTGCGTCTCGTTCGCGCTTCCATCGACGTCCTCGTCGTCGCGATAGCGACGACGGCGCCGGGAGGCTTGGCTCCGAGTCGAACGTTCGTCGGACGCGGTCTCGGCAGATTCGTACACCGAACTGCGTTGATCCGCCGACTCCGATGCGTTGCCGCGTCGATTCCGGCGGCGCGAACGCGGTTCGTCGGCGTCCGCGGGCGTGGACTCCCGTGGTTTCCACGATGGATCGACCGCGGCGGACTCCGTCGCTTCGGTCCTCCTGCCATGTGGTTCCTGCGATCGCCCGGCGCGCAGTTCTTCTTGTTCTCCGCGATCCTCGCGCAGAACGTCCAAAATCGTCGTGCGTCGACGCATGGTCTGGCCCTCCCCTCGAGCGCACGGCTCACCGCGCTCCGCTGAACGAACGGTTCGGGAGATCTCCCTCGATCGATGCGCTGGCCGCAGCGCTTCCCGAACCGATCGGCACGATAACAACCGGACATCCGCGGCAAAAGCTCGGCCGCCACAAAAGACGACGAGGCATGTCGAATGCGCGCGGCTCAGCCACCACCGAGTTCGGCGAGCATGCTACGAATGCGCGCACACAACTCGACATCGAAGTCGCGCGAGGAGGGGTTGCCCGTCGCGTCTCGCGAGGCGCCACCCCTCGATCCAGACGGTTGGGTGCTGCGCAAGTACACGCTACCGAGTTCCACGGCCTCCTGCTTTCGATCGAGCGCGACGAGCGCTCGCATGCGATAGAGCACCGCGAGCCCCGGATCGATTCCCGTGCGCTCGGCGGCTTTCATCCCGAGCGCCAGATGAGACTCGGCCTCGACATAGTTCTCGACCGCGAAATCCGCCAAACCGAGTTGGACGAGCGCCGATGCGTTTTCCGCATCGAGTGCGAGCACGGCGCGGAATGCGGCACGAGCTTCCTCGTACTGCTGCGCGAGCATCGGTGCGGCAGCGGTTTCGAGGCGCCGCGCGACTTCGCCCCGCACCGCTTCGTGCACGGCGGCAACGTCGTATGTCGGCGGAGCAACGCGCAACAACTCACAGAACAGCGCATAAGCTCGCGTCTCTTTCTCGGAAGCCAACGCGAGCCACCCACAGCGCTTGAGCAACCCGAGGTATGCCTGCTCGACCTGCGCCGAATCCGGCTCCGTCGCGCGCGCCGCTCGCGCTCTCTCGAGTGCCTCGTCGTACCGCCCGTCCGCTTCCAAAACGAGCGCGTCCAGCAGTGCGAGTCGCGGTTCTTCGGGCAGAAGGGCGCGAGCCTGCTCGACGCGCACGCGGTAGTCGTCGACCGGTGACTTGGCGACCATTTCGCGTGCGCGCTCGATCAACGCATGGCCATAGGCGAATCGAATGCGTTCGTGTGCAGGATACGTGCGATGCAACGCGGCAAGCAGCGCCTCGGCACGATCGGTCCGCCTCGTCTGCATGTAGAGTGCCGCGAGTCGCTGCGGGATCTCGATCGATCCGCGAACGTCCGGCAACGCGCGCTCGAGCACGGCAATGGCCTCGTCGAACAACCCCTCGGCCTCGTAGATCATCGCACGTTCGAGCACGATGCGCTCGTGCGCCGGTCCCCGATACGAGTCGAGGACGCGACTCGCTGCCGTCGTCTCCCCGCGCAAGCGATGCCACTCGGCACGCGCCGTGATCGCGATCGCGGACTTCGCAGCCGTCGCGTCTCGAAACGCGCGGTCGAGCAGCGCTCCCGCTTCGACGAGTCCGGGATCACTGGCCGGAAGCGGTAATGCGGTCGCGGCAGCGCGCGCCTTCGCGAGCAAGACCTCGGCTTCGCGCGCGAGCGCGCCGGCATGATCGGGTGCGAGTCGAAGCACTTCAGCGAGCACCGCATCGACTTGCTCGTCCTTACCGAGACGAGACAGGACGTCGACGAGCTGCAGTCGCAATTCGATACGCGCACGTTCGAAGCGCACGCGATGATCGTCGGCGATGTCGATCGCGCACTCGAGGTGCATTCGCGCTTCCACGGCCGCATCGCGGGCGAGCGCGGCTCGCATCCGTTGCGCTGCCACACGCATCGCGCGCACGGGTTCGACGACGCAGCGCGCCGCACGATCGAGCAGAGACTCGGCGGCTTCGTTGTCCCCGACAGTGAAATACCACTCGGCGAGGTTGACGAGCGCCACGTCGTCCCGCGGGTAGACCTCGAGATTGGCCTGCCACAAGCGTTCGGAGGACGTGAACTCACCGGAGCGCGCGCGCGCCCTCAGTGTGGCCGCGACGAGCACGACCAGTGCGAGTGCGAGCGGCGCGCACACACGAAGTCGCACACTCTTGATGCGCAGGAACGACGCGGCGCCATGGAGCATCGCCGCGAACACGAGTGCGAGTCCGGGAAGCGCGAGATAGAGGTAGCGATCCGCGGCAGCGACGGCGAATGCGGGCTTGACTCCGTTGAACGGCAACAGCGCCGCAAAGAACGCGAGGATGCCGAGACCGATCATTTTCGACGTGCGCCCTCCCCGACGGACGAGTACGAGGGCGAACGCGATCGTCACCGCGAGCCACAAGAGCTGCACGCCGGCATGGCGTGCGAAGTCCGCCTGCAAGGAACGCGGTCGATGGACCGCGAGTTCGGCGGGCCACAGCGTGACCGAGACGTAGTGCCAGAAGGTGCCGGGCAGTGCACGGAAGTCTGCCTCGAAGTCCGACGTCCCGGCCGATGCGGCGAGGTAGAGATGGTGCAGGCCACTCACGATGACGATGACCCCCGTCATCGCGACGAGCGTCAGGATTCGACGTCCACGACCGGGCGGAATCACGTGGGACTCTCCTTGGTCGACCGTCGTGCCACGCACACTCGCGGAAGCGTACCAAACGAGCGCACCGACGAGAGGAAGCACGATCGAAGTCGCCTTCGAATAGCACGCGACGATCGTCGCGATCGCGACTGGCCACGTGGAGGCGCCTCGGAGAACGACGCGTTGGCCGAGCCACAAGGCGAGCAAGAACCAGAAACCCGACAGCACGTCCTTGCGGCTCGAGATCCAGATCACGCTCTCGGTCAGCGCCGGATGCACCAAGAAGAGCGCCGTCCCGCAGAACGCCGCCCACGTCGGCAGACGCAGCCTCACGAGAATCGACCAGAGCACGACAGCCGCCGCGACGTGCAGCGCGAGCGAGTGCACGTGATAGATCGACGTCTGCACGTTCGGATTCGAACCCATGAACCCGGTCACGGCGTGATCGATCCACAGACTCAGATACGTGAACGGCAAATAGACGTCCGCGATCGTCGCGCTCGGGTCGAGCAGGCGTCCGAGTCCTTCGAGCCCGCCGAGGGCGAACACCGGGTTCTCGAGCACCGTGCGGGGATCGTCGAAGTTGAGGAACGCCCCGCCGAGACCCGGCGCGAAGGCCAGGACGGCAAGGAGCGTCGCTAGGGGCGCCACGAAGAGCAGCGACCGAAAGCGGTGGGACGTCATGGAGCGTGTCGTAGCGGCGTGGCCAGGCAGAGCAAGTGCACGGAGCCGGGAGGGCGCGACCCGTTGCGCACGATGCTGCACGGGTGCAGACTCGCAGCATGCCAGACGATCGGACGCATCCGCAGCATCATACGACCAAGTTCGATGCTGGCAGGGTCGATGCTCGCGGGATCGATCCACGAACGGCCTCGCATTGGGCAACCGTGCTCGGACCGGATCTGTTGATTCCGGGGGTCGCCGCGAGGCAGCCGGCTCTCGAGTCCGAAGCCGTGAGCGGAACCGAGAGCGAGCGCGGTATGCCGCGCCCATCGGATGCGACGCGAACCATGCCGCCTGCGGTCCCACCGAGACTGCCGGATGTCGACGGCAGTGCCACCGAGCGTCTCGCGGCACTCGCAGCGGCAGCGGAGGCATGCCGGCAATGCCGACTCGGGTCGACGCGCACCCAAGCAGTCTTCTCCGACGGCGATCCTGCCGCACGCATCGTCTTCTGCGGTGAAGGACCCGGAGCGGACGAGGATCGCATCGGTCGCCCCTTCGTCGGTCGCGCCGGCGAACTCCTGACGCGCATCATCGAAGGTGCGATGGGCATGCCGCGCGAATCGGTCTACATCGCCAACATCGTCAAGTGCCGTCCGCCCCAGAACCGCAATCCCGAACCCGACGAACAGGCCGCATGCCTGCCGTTCTTGCGAGCGCAACTCGACATCGTGCGGCCGGACTTGATCATCGCACTCGGGAAGATTGCCGCACACGCCCTGCTCCGCGTCGATCCGAAGACACCGATGGGCCGGTTGCGGGGTCGCGTGCACGAAGTCGATGGCCTCCGGATCCTGCCGACGTGGCATCCCGCGTATCTGTTGCGCAATCCGGCCGCCAAGAGCCAGACGTGGGACGACATCAAGGTCGCGTTGCGCTTCCTCGGACTGCCCGAACGGCCCGCACCGCACCGACGCGGATGATCTCCGCATGCTTTCCGGGCTTCACCGCATTTTCTCGTGTTGCAACGCCCTTGCGACGTGGCTAGCGTTCCGCCTTCCTACGCAAGGATTTGCGTAGCACGCCATGCGTGCGTGCACCTCGTTCTAACGTCCATCCCCCCGGACGATCGTGTCCTTGCCCGGTACTCGGCGGTTCGAGCCAGCGGGTTCCGAGGCGCGATTCCTGCATTACGCATCGAACTCCACGTCATCGTTGGATCGACCCTATGACATCGAGATTCGCTGAGGTCCTCCGTTCCAGGCGCCTCCCGATCGCCCCGTGCTTCACGGTGGCTTTGACCCTCGGGTGTGTCGGCTTCACGGGATGTTCCGGCACCGCCGACCTTCGCCAGGACCCATTGGGCACGAACGCGACCCTCGAGTCGCGCATCGACGCCGAGTCCGGGGAGACCCTCCAGCCTGTCGGCTACGTGGCCCCCGCGCGGAACGCGGCGGCCCGCGGTGCCGGCGCGCAAGGTGATGGCCAGGGCGGGCAGGACTCGCCACTCGAACAGCGCCGCGCGTTCCTCGTGCAGCAAAACCTCAACAACGCGAGACGCGCACGCGAGCTCAACCTGTGGAACGACGTGCGCATCGCCGCCGCCGCCGCGCTCGAGCTCGATGATTCGAACGAAGAGGCGCGCCAGCTGCTCCAGGAAGCGCAGAGCATGCTCGGCGATCGCGTTCCGACGATCGAAGAACGTGCGAAGGATTACGCCGTGCTCGCGCAGGTCGAGAAGCAACGCGACCTGTTCCGCGCACGCGATTTCGAGCGCAAGGGTGACTTGCTGAGCGAGCAGAAAGAGTACGCCGAAGCCGAGCAGGCATTCGAGCGCGCGCGCCTGACGCTCGTCTACTCGCCGTGGTTCACTCCGGACTCCGAGGATCAACGTCGCATCGACGCGAAGATCGCGCGAGCGCGCGACGATCAGGTCCGCTGGGCCCGCGAACGCGATCAGCAGGACGCGCAGAAGACGCGCGCAGAGCTCGCCGAAGTCGAGCGTGCGGCCCGCGAGAAGCTCGCACGCCGCGTGTCGGAGCTCTACATCCAGGCCAATCTCGCCTTCCAGAAGAAGCGCTATGACCGCGCCGTCGAGCTGCTCGACGAGGCTCTCCGACTCGATCCGCTCAACGATGACGCCAAGGACTTGCGCGAACTCGCGAGTCGCGCGCAGCACGACTCGCGCATGGATCGCCTCGATGCGGAATGGCGCCAGAAGTGGACCGAGACGATCGACGACCTCAAGCACCTCGACATTCCGCAAGTCGACCCGATCGCCCACGACGTGCGGCACTGGCTCGACGACGTGCGGCACCGCAAGCCGCTCGCGTTCACGGGCGCAGGCCCGAGCGAAACCGAGGACACGAGCGAGCTCGCGAAGATCCTCGAGAGCACGGTCATCGATCACGATTTCGGTTCGGCAACGCTGAGCCAGTGGGTCGACTACTACCGCCGCGGCACCGGACTCACGTTCGTCGTGACGCCCAAGGCGGGTGAACTCGGCGAAGAAGAGTCGAGCCTCACGAACTTCAAGCTCGGCAAGAAGTCGGTGCGCGCAGCGCTCGACCTCATCGCGCGTATCAAGCCGCTCAAGTGGCGGATCAAGGACGGTGTCGTCCAGATCCAGGCAAAGGATGAAGGCGGCGCGAAGGTGCGCCCCGTCCTCTACGAAGTGCGCGAAATCGTCAATCCGCTCGCGCAGCACCCCGGCCGCGACATCAAGATCAAGGTCGGTGAAGGCGAAGACTTCGGTTCCGAAGAAGAAGAGCCGCTCCCCAACGTCGTCGACGCGGACAAGCTCCAAGAGCTGATCCGCAACAACGTCGGAGAGGAAGGCGCATGGGACATCGACGGCGCCACGATGGAGCCGATCGGCAACGCCCTGATGATCTCGCAGACGGACGAGATGCATCGCCGCATCGAGAAGCTGCTGCGCGACCTGCGCTCCGATACGGGTCTCCAGGTGTCGATCGAAGCGCGCTTCCTGCGCGTCGAGGACAACTTCCTCGAAGAGGTCGGCGTCGACTTCCGCGGCCTCGGCAACCAGGCGAACGAAGGCAAGCCCGGCATGGGGCTGCAGAAGCTCGAGGATCGCAGTGGCTTCCGCTTCGACGACTACGGCACGAATACGTCGCCGAGCGACCCGGGAATCGTCGGTTCGGGCTTCGAGCCGGGGATCTTCTTCAACGACGGCGGCGACGGCGACCTCTACGGTCGCACCGAGAACCTCTTCAATCGCGTCCTCGGTGGCGGCGAAGAAGGCCTCTCGAACGCCGGCGGTCTGGCCTTTCAGTGGACCTATCTCGACGACACCGAGCTCGAGATCGTGCTCCGCGCGGTGCAGAAGGAAGAGCGCGTCCAGGAGATCTCAGCGCCCCATCTCCTCGTCCACAACACCGCACGCGCCAACATCGCGGTCAACCGTCAGTTCAGCTACATCCGCGACTTCAACGTCGAGATCGCCCAGGCGGCTGCGGTCGCCGACCCGATCGTCGACGTGATTCGCGACGGTGTCGTGCTCGACGTTCGCCCGGTCGTTTCGGCCGACCGCAAGTTCATCCTCCTCGAGCTGCGCCCGACGGTCGCCAACCTCGCGCTGCCGATCCCGACGTTCACGACGTCGCTGTCGGTCGGTCAGCCGGTCACGATGCAGTTGCCGCGGTTGACGCTGCAGAAGGTCCGCACGACGGTCATCGTTCCCGACGGAGGCACGCTGCTCCTCGGTGGCATGAAGATGGTGCAGAAGCAGGACTTCGACTCCGGCGTGCCGATCCTGAAGGATCTCCCAGGCCTCAGCTTCTTCTTCAGCCGCAAGGGCACGTATCGCGCGAACAAGAAGATCCTCATCTTGCTGCACACGAACATCGTCGTGCCGCGGGAATGGGAACCGCAGGACCCGACCGACCTCGGCCGCTGATTCGAGTTCGCTGATCCGCAACACGCTTTGCATCGACCGCGATCCCGCGCAGCGTCGATGCCCCACGACAAGGCCTGTCGTGCAAGTTCCGGTTGGAACGCGCGCGGCGGGCTTCGTTCTTTTCTCGGACTGAACCCTCGTTAGAGTGCTTCGTTCGTTTCGCGGCGCACCCCCTCGCCGCGACGACAACCGCAATTGCCATGAAAACGCCATTCCATCGGTTCCCGATCGCATTCGCTGCCGGAGCCCTTTGCTTCGCGACGACTCTGGCCCCCTTGGCGCGAGCCCAAGACGCCAAAATCCAGCGCGAAGTCAAGCTCCTGCGCGGCCTGGCCAAGGACTGGGGCTTCGTCGAGCTCGCGCAAGAGCATCTCGACGCTCTGCGCAAGTCTCCCGACACGACCGAGGGCGATCAGAAGCAGCTCGCTCAGGTCAATGCCGAAGTGCTCTACTTGGGTGCACGACGGATCCGGGACCTCGACAAGCGCCAGACCGTCCTCGCCGACGCGCTCCAGCAGTTCAAGGACTACCTCGATCAGTACGGCAACAGCGAGGGCGCGACCGCCGTCATGAGCGCGTATGCCGAGGCCTGCGAGTACTACGGCGACTTCCTTTCCGATCGCATCGAGCTCGAGAAGGATCCGGACAAGAAGAAGGCGCTCGAAGAAGAGGCCCTGCAAGTCTTCGTCGCTGGCATCAAAGCCTCGAATGACGCGATGCAATCCCTCGAAGGGCGCGTCGGCGAGAGCAACGACATCAAGATCCAGTACTACCTCGCATGGCTGCGCAAGGGGACGCTCTTGCGCACGTGGGCGAAGACCCGTCGCGAGGACCGCGAAGTCAAGGCCGACGAAGCGATTCAGACCCTCGAGGATCTCGCCCTGAACTCCGGCGAAGAAACGCCGATCGGGATCAAGGCGCTGCTCGAAATGGGCGTTGCCCTCGCGGTCAAGGGCAGCACGCGGGATGGCGTCGACATGTTCGCGGGAACGATCGACCTCGTGAAGCAACAGCTCGGGTCGGACAACCCACCCCCGCTCGGCACGCAGGGGCTCCTCTTCCAGTTCCTCGAAGAGTCGACGAACCACATGACGGACATCTACCTCACCGAGGGGCGTCCGGACGACGTGCTGACCGCGGTCGCCGATTACCGCGGCTCGCTCACCAAATTCAACCTACCGCCTCAACCCCGATTCCAGGACGCGATCTTCCTCAACGAAGCGCGCGCTCGCATCGACAAGGGCGGCGCGGAGAACTCGACGAAGGCGCTCGAGATCGCGAAGGAAGTCGCGAACCGACACCCGTCGGACTTCATCGGTCTGCGCGCTCGCGAAATGATCACGGGCGTCCTCGACAACCCCGGCGTCAACGTCGGCCCCGAGGCCTTGATGCAAGCGGCCAAGGGCGAGCTCCAAGCCTCCAAGTTCGGGTCGGCGGTGCGCGCCTACAAGCGCTTGCTGCGCAGTCTCGAGTCGGCCGAGGACAAGTCCAAGTATGGCCTTCGCGCCTACGTCGACATCGGTCTCTCGTTCGCACGACAACAGCGCTACCTCGAAGCGATCTACGCGCTCATGACCGGGCTCTCGACCTACGGGCCGCTGTCGGACGACGACAAGTCGAAGGCCTCCGCGGTCAACTACCTCAACTCGGCACTCAGTGGCCTCCGTCGACAGATCGACGACAACGACTTCGTCGATGGCCTCAAGGGCCAGGTCGACGGAATCGCGCGACGCTACGCCGACGACAAGACGATCGCGAATCGCGCGATCGATGACGCACGTCGCTTGATCGACGACGGCGAGTACGACAAGGCGATCCAGCAGCTCACCGCGGTCGAGAAGAGCACCGACCAGTACGAACTCTCACAGACGATGATCGCGTTCGCCAACATGATGAGTGGCGACTTCGCGAAGGCCCGTGCGAAGGTCAAGCAATACCTCGACTACACGGCGGACCCACTGAACCGACTCGACAACAGCGAGACGGTCAAGAAGCAGTACCGTGAGTTCGCGATCGCCGATGCGAACTTCTACCTCGGCAAGATGCTCGCCGACGAAGCCTTCGGTCGGAACACGGGCAAGGTCGAACGCAAGCCGGATCCGTCCAAGCTCAAGGACGTCGTCGATGCGTTCAAGAACTACAGCAAGGAGTACGGCAAGGTCCGCTCGTCCTACGCGATGATCGCCACGATCGAACTCATCGCCGCGCTGATCGACCTCGAGAAGGTCGGCGAAGCCGAGGCGGAGTATGCACGCATTCGCAAGGATTTCCCGCAAGAGCGCTCGATCGGCGGTCTCGCCGTCAAGCTGTTCATGGCCCGCAAGACCAACATCGCGGCCATTCAGCAGGAAATCGAAGCGGTCCAGGGAGATCCGACCAAGACACTCGAACTCCGCGACGCGACCCAGCGCATGCGCGCCGAAGTGCGCAAGGCACTGAGCTTCGCGACGAACTATCTCGAAGTCGAGCCGAAGCCCAACTACCAGCTCCTGCGCGACGCGTCCGAACTCGCAGTGCTCGTCGAAGACTACGATCAGGCGCTCTACTTCCTGCAGAAGGTCGTCGAGATCTACGGCAACGACAAGAACTACACCGACAACGTCGACAAGTTCGTGCGTCCCGACATCGCGTCGATTCTGATGCGCAAGGGCGACTACCAGACTGCACTGAAGCAGATCGACGAGGCGCTCAAGGTCCGTCCGAAGAGCTTCGAACTCAAGCTCCTCAGAGTGCGCGCCCTCGGCGGCTGGTGCGAATTCGACGAAAGCGGCGGTCTGCGCATCACACCGGGCGTCGGACGTTACAAGGAAGCGTACGAGCTGATGTTCACCGACTACCGCAATTACGTGCGCGGAAAATACAAGGAGTGGGACCTCGAGTACTACCAGTTCCGCTTCGACTGCATGGACCTCTGCATCAAGGCAGCTCAGGAGGACACCGACTTCATCGAGACAGCGAAGAAGTTCTATCGCCAAGCCGAGGCCAACCCCGACAACTTCGAGACGCTCAAGAAGATCGGCCCCAAGGGCCTGCGTCTCTTCCAACTCTTCCAGGCACGCAAGCCCTGAGCCCTACCATCATGAAGATCGATACCATCTCCAAGCTGGCGTTGACGCTGTCCCTGGCTCTGCCCGGCACGCTCGTCGCGCAAGATGCGGCACAGGACGACCTGATGCGGATGCGCGACGGTCAAACGCTCCGCAAGATCGAAGTCGTGAGCGAGACTCTCGACACGGTCACATACAAGAACGGCAACAAAGAAGAGACTGCGGCCTCGCGCGACGTCAGTGAGATCGTCTACGGCGGCGTTGGCGAGACGCTCGAGCGTGCGCAGTACGCTGCGGACAACGGCGAGTTCCAACGCGCGGCGAACCTCTACCAGGAGGTTGCCGATCGCTCTTCGCGCGATGCCGTGAAATCCTGGGCAGGCTTCTGGGCCGCTCGAAACCTGTTCTTCTCGGCTGCCGGGGACGTGAACCTAGCGCAGACGGCTGCGGGCGCGCTCGCATCGTGGATCGGGTCGAATGGCGAACACCGTTTGCTCCCTCTCGCGCACGAGACCCACGGACTCGCATTGATCACCGCAGGCAAGGCCGACGAGGCGCAGCAAGCGTTCGCCGCCTTGGGCAAGATCGCCCAGGACAAGGATCTCGGCGCACTCTGGGTCGCCCGCAGCAAGTTCGGCGAGGGGCAAGCACTCGTCGCCGGCTCGAAGTTCGCGGACGCGCGCACGGCGTTCGTCGCGGCGTCCGCGACGCTCTCGGCGCAGGGCGCGGACAATCGCGAAGCGGCCAATCTCGCGACCGCCGCGAAGACGGGTCAAGGTGAGTGCTACCTCGCCGAGGGCCGCACCAAGGAAGCGCAGGACTACTTCCGGCAGATGCAGAGCGGCGCCGGGGACAACCCGATGTTGGTCGCCGCGGCGCGGTGCGGAGAAGCACAGGCGATGCTCGAAGAGGCGAAGTCCAAGAACGACTTCAAGACCATCCGACGCGCTCAAGCCCTCCTTGCGGAAGTTTCGGCGACGGATACTTCGGACGGGGATGCGTCCCCGAAGGCCATCTTCCTCCTCGCGCAGTCGATCCTCACGCTCGGTGAAGAGCGGGAGGGCAAGGACTTCCGTCAGCGTGCGATGTCGATGTTGCAAGAAGTCGTCGACAACTACGGCGCGAGCCGTTGGGCCGCGCAGGCCCGTTCTACCCTCAAGGGCTGACGCGCGAACGCCACCCGGCGAAGCCCCGATTCGCGAGAATCGGACATGGTTTTGCCACGCGGGGCCTTCCCTGATCCACCGCGGGTCGGCATGCTGTTCCGCTCGCTTCGACTCTTCGCAGCATGCAGGGCATGACAGGAAGAGTCGGAGGAGCGGGAGTTCGGCACGGATTCACCAGAATCGTTTTCTCGATTTCGATCGAACCGTGCTCGCACCCGTTCCGTTTTCCATTCACGTTTCGGCGTCGACGTGACCAGCCCCCCCGCCGCGCCGAGCTTGCTCCATAGACGACACGGAGACACGATCCGGCAATGAACCGTTCTTCCTTTGCCTCGCGAATTCCCGCGTTCCTGTTCGCAGCGGGCGCCGTCTGCGCCCCCCTCTTCGCCGCCCCGCAGGGAGATGCTCCCGCGGCCCAAGAACCGGCGAGCATGCTCTCGGACATCGTCGGGAACGCCGGCATCATCGGTGGCATCATCGGCATCCTGTCGATCATCGCTCTCGCGCTCGTGATCGAGCACGCGATGTCGATCAAGCGCGACAAGCTCGCTCCTCCGCACCTCATCGACGAGATCGAGGCACTGTTCGAAGAGCAGAAGTTCCAGGAAGCCGTCGAGGTCTGTGAAGCAGAGCCCTGCTTCCTGACGAACACGGTCGGCGCCGGTCTCGCGAAGCTCGGGCACAGCTACGACACGATCCAGGCTGCCTACGAAGAAATGCACGACGAGGAAGAGATCAAGCTCCACCAGAAGATCGGGTGGCTCTCGCTGATCGCCGCCGTGTCCCCGATGCTCGGCCTCCTCGGGACCGTCAACGGGATGATCACGACGTTCGGGGAAATCGCGGCCAAGCCGTCGGTCAAGCCGAACGACCTCGCCGGCGGTATCAAGGGCGCGCTCGTCACGACGCTCCTCGGACTCGTCGTCGCGATCCCGGTCACCGCCGCCTACGTGTTCTTCAAGAACCGTGTGGTCCTCGCATCGCTCGAAATCGGCGCCATCGTCGAAGAACTCTTCGATCGCTTCCGCACGAAGTGATGCGTTCGTTCGAAGCCACGAACGCCCGACCAAATTCCAATCACTAGCGGAGACCCACGATGTCGAAGAAAGACGTCCGCGAAGAACAGACCGAGATGGACATGACGCCGATGATCGATTGCGTCTTCCAGCTCATCATCTTCTTCTTCCTCGTCATCGACCTTCAGAACCAGGAACTCGAGCCCGTCAAGCTGCCCGTCGCGCGCTTCGCCGTCCCCGATCAACCTCCTGAAGGCCAGCGCCCGATCGTCAACGTGCTGCAGAGCGGCGAGACGATCTACAAGCGCAAGACGTACCTCGAGGCCGACGAGCAGGACTACTCCAAGCTGCAAGGGCTTCTCGAGTACTTCGCCAAGAACATGACGAAGAAATTCGACAAGGCGGTCGGCAAGGAACTCCCCGACGACCCCCTCCTGATTCGCGCGGACAAGTGGACCGAAATGCACCACATCGCGAAGATCATGGAGACGTGCGGGTTGACCAACGTCCAGATCTGGCGTGTCGAACTCGCGGTCGGAGAGCCGAAGGCTGGTTCTCCTGGTGCGGCCAAGGCGGCCGGGAACTGACGGGCAAGACCCTGAGATCAGCATGACACTGAGATCAGCATGACCCTGAGATCAACAGGAGCCACCGCATGAACGCACTCGAACTGAAGAAGAAGCGCGAGAAGCGCAAGAAGAAGCCCGAAGAGCCGAAGATGGACATGACGCCGATGATCGACGTCACGTTTCTCTTGCTGATCTTCTTCCTCTGCCTCGAGTTCAAGACGCTCGAAGGCAAGCTGGCTTCGAACCTGCCCAAGGACGTCGGCGTCAACAAGACGAAGGCCGAGCCGATCGAGAAGCTCGACCTCCGGATCGCGATGCTGAATCCCGGCACGAGAGTCCCCGACAAGCAGGACTATCGCCGCTACGAACTCGAAGGACACAAGGTCTACTACTACCTCGGTCCGCGCAAGGTCACGTCGATGACCGAACTCGAGTCCGAGCTTCGCAGCGCGGCCAAAGTCGAGGTCCCGGATCCCGAGACCGGCAAGCGCAAGAAGCGTCCGATCACGATCAAGACGAGCGGCGGTGTCTGCTACAAGGACGTGACCGAGGTCATCGACGTGGCGCGCGATGCGAACTTCACCGAAATCACGTTCGGCGGCGGCGAAGGCACGCTGAAGAACCCGAAGGCGAAGTAGCGACACGATGCGCGTGCTGCATGCGCCCGCGAACGGTCGGGCGTGCCTCGCTCTTGCGAGAGGCCCCGAGGACTGATGGTTCTCGGGGCCTCTCGCATGTCCGGACTCATCGATGCGCGCTTCGCGTGGCGTTCGAACGATCGACGCCGGGGGTGCCAACGACTCGCGGAGTCGCCTTGGCAAACACTGCACCGCCTGCTGCAGCACGCGTTCAAGTTCTCCAGACGTTCGTCATGGAGACCGACCGATGCCGACGACCCGCAAACAGCGCACACGCGAAGCCAAGATGGACATGACGCCGATGATCGACGTCACGTTCTTGCTCCTGATCTTTTTTCTCTGTCTCGAGTTCAAGTCACTCGAGGGAAAACTCGGATCGAATCTGCCGAAGGACGCCGGGCGATCGCAACTCCCGAGCGAGCCGCGCGAGCGCCTCGACTTGCGGATCGCCGTCACGAACGCCGGGACCAGGCGGCCCGACGGGCTGCAGGGCCATCGCTACGAGCTCGACGGCCACACGGTGCAGTACGCACTCGGCCCGCGTCACGTCGAGTCCCTAGCCGAACTCGAGGCCGAACTCCGCCGCGCGGCCGCCATCACCGTGCCCGACCCCGTCACCGGAACCCTGCAGAAACGCCCGCTCACGATCCATACCGGTAGCGGCGTCTGCTACCAGGACGTCACCGAGGTGCTCGATCTCGCGCATGCGGCCGAGTTCCGCGAGATCGACTTCGCCCTTGGATCCCGGCGCACGCGTTGAAACGCGAACGCAACCGGATCGGGGTCGCCTCGACCCGCCCGCAGTCGCGACACGCCACGAGGCCGAAGCCCGGCAAATCCTTGCCCTCATGGAGCTTCTGGACGACAGAAAGGGTTTTTTCACGGCGGCCGACCCTGCTAGGCTCCTGCCCCATCGAAGCGACCGGGCCCCCCGCTCATTCGTCGATTTCGTGCGTAGGTCCGTGTGGTTGCGTCCAGCACGTCTCCCATGCGGTCTTACAGGATCCGTCAAGCGCCGAGCTCATGCTCCGGCGGCAACGCTCATGAGAGTGAAAGCCTTGAAGTCATCCTCCCAGAAAGTCCGACTGCCGCGACTCGTCCTTTCCGCGGCGTGCGTGTCTCTCTTCTGTGGCTCCGCCGTCCTGACGTCGTGCACGATGGCAGCGAACGAAGAGTCCTCGGAATCGACAGCCACCGAGGCCGCATCGGCCGAGGCCGATCCGTTCCTCACGAACGTCGGCAGCGAATTGCAACCGCTCGGCGCGGTGCAGGACACGGGGCAGGGTCAAGGTTCCCTCGAGCAGCAGAAGAATCGCTTCCTCTTCGACGACGCGATGAACAAAGCGCAGGAGCTGCTCGACAAGGGGCAACTCGAAGACGCGAAGACCGCGGTGCTGCGCGCGCTCGAATACGACAAGGACAACTCGAAGGCGCTCGAACTTCTGCAAGAAGTGCGCGCGCGCCTCGGCGAACGCGGTGGCGCGGTCGAGGAATACAGCGAGCGCATGAACCGTCTCTACGAGATCGGGATCGAGAAGCAGAAGTCGGAGGCGCGCAAGCTCATCGGTGACGCCAACAAGGCGATGGAAGGCGGGCGCTACGACGACGCGATCCGCGACCTGCGTCGCGTGATGCTCAACGTCGAGATCGGGAACAAGCTCGACTGGGAAGAGATCCCCGAGCAGGCCAAGGCTCTGCTCGATCGGGCGGAGTCGGAGCGCAAGGCTGCAACGCAGATGCGCAACGCCGAAGTCGAGCGCGAGACGTTCGAGAAGAACCGCCTCGAAGAAGAGCGTCTCGCGGCAGCCCGCAAGGCACGCATCGACTTCTTGCTCGCACGCGGCACCAAGGCCTACGAAAACCGGGACTTCGGCGAAGCTCAGCGACTCGCGCGCGAGGCGCTTCGCGTCGATGCGACGCACGACCTCGCGCAAGACCTCGCGGATGCTGCCGACAAGGCGATTCGCGACAAGGTCGACGACGACTACGTGCGTAACAAGGCACGCGCCTACAAGCGCTTCTTCGAGAAGCAGAAAGAGCTCAAGATCCCCTACACGGACGTGCTGACTCTCGATGCCCAGAAGTGGGCGGAGATCAACGCCAAGCGCCAGCAAACGAGTGCCGCAGAACTCGTCGAAGCGACGAAGGACGCCGCGACGCGCGCGCTCGAGAGCTCGTTGCGCACGACGCGTCTCCCCAAGGGGCTCAAGTTCGACGACACCAACGGTGGCTATCTCGAAGTCATCGACACGCTCGGTACGCTCCAGCAGGACGTGCCGATCCTCGTGGCTCCCGAGGCAAAAGAAGCGATCGCGAGCAACAGCTACATTTTCACGATCGAGCTCAACACGACGATCACGCTCGAGCAGTTCCTCAACCTCATGGTCGATCGGACCGATGGCACGCTCGCCTATATCGTGACGGACGGCGCAGTCTTGCTCACGACCAAGGAGCGCGCGCTCGGCAAGCCCAGGCTCCACGTCTTCTCGACTGGCGACCTGACGTTCCCCGTCACGAACTTCGCCGGCCCGCTCCTGCGCGACCTGCCTGGCCCTCCGGGCAGCGGTGATTCGGAAGTGCCCCCCAGCGGCGGCGAGGTCGGTGAGAAGATCCGTTTCCTCGAGCCCGAGGCACTCGCGAACCTCGTCAAGCAGGCCGTGGCACCGGGCACGTGGGACTCGGGCACGACGAGCCTCGAAGCGACCGGCAACAAGCTCCTCGTTCGGCACACGCCGCAGACGATCGCGAAGGTCGAGCAGTTCCTCAACGATCTACGCCGCTTCCAGACGACGCTCGTCGCGATCGAGTCGCGCTTCCTGCGCGTCGAACGCAACTGGCTCAAGCAGATCGGCGTCGACATCCGTGGCCTCGGTGGCGCCAACGCCAAGGGCACCGTCGCGCAGCTCGACGACATCACGAACGGCCTGATCAACAACGCTTCGCGCGGTCTCGACAACGGCGGCACCGGCGACCCCAGTGCACATCCGGCGTCGGGCTTCTTCTACGATGACGGCCTCGACGGCGACTTCCGTGGTCGCAACGAGAACTACTTCCAGAATCCGATCGGTCGCGTGCTCGAGGCCAACGGTGGCCTGTCGTTCGGCTTCACGCTGCTCGATGACGCGCAGTTGAACTTGCTGCTGAACGCCGTCGAGAAGCAGCAAAGCCTGCAGCTCGTCGATAGCCAGAACCTCACGGTTCTCAACGGCCAGCGTTCGAACATCTCGGTCATCAACCAGACCGCGTTCATCCAGGACTTCTCGGTCGAAGTCGCGACGGCGAGCTTCATCGCCGACCCCGAGGTCAACGTCATCCAGGACGGCATCGTCCTGGACGTGCGTCCGACGGTCTCGAGCGACCAGAAGTACGTCACGCTCGACCTGCAACCGACGGTCGCCGAACTCGTGCGTCCGATCCCGACGTTCACGACGTCGCTGTCGGGCTCGACCCTTCCGGTCACGATCCAGTTCCCGCAGATGACCGTGCGGAGCACGGCGACGACGGTCACGGTTCCCGACGGCGGTTCGGTCCTGATCGGCGGCCTCAACCAGATCCTCAACCGCGAGCGCCGTGCCCAAGTGCCATGGCTCGCGAACCTTCCGCTGATCTCGTTCTTCTTCAAGCAAGAAGGTCAGGTCGACGAGAACTCGAGTCTGATGGTTCTCGTGAAGGCCGACATCGTCAACGTGACCGACCGCGCGAACGCGTTGCTCGAAAACGGCACGCGCTGATCGCTGCGGCACTTCGCGTCGCATCGTGCAACGAGCCTCGAGGTCCGGTAGGGTCTCGGGGCTCGCTGGTTATCGGGAGGAGCGGTACGCAAGGCGTGCCCTCGAGGAGCAGCTCGTATGACGGACTACGGCCTGGACGCGATCTTCTTCGACATCGACGACACCCTGTTCTCGACCTCGGTCTTCGCCGAGAAGGCGCGGCGGAACGCGGTCGATGCCATGCTCAAAGTCGGCCTACGGACCGACCGCGAAACCTTGATGCAGGAGCTCAAGGAGGTCATCGAGGAGTTCACGTCGAACTACGACAAGCACTTCGACAAGGTGCTGCTACGTCTGCCCGAAGAAGCGACGAAGGGGCTCAATCCGAGCATCCTCGTGTCAGCCGGCATGACCGCCTACCACGACACGAAGTTCCGCGACCTCAAGGTCTACGACGACGTCTACGAAGTCCTACAGCAGTTGTCCTCGACACCGCTGGTGCGCGGAATCATCTCGGCAGGCATGACGATCAAGCAGACCGAAAAGATCCTGCGTCTGCACATCTACGAGTTCTTGACGCCCAACGCGATCTTCATCACCGATCAGATCGGCATCAACAAGACCAACCCGAAGCTCTACACGCGCGTGATCGAGACCCTGAATCTCGATCCGAAGCGCACGATGTATGTCGGCGACCACCCCCGCAATGACATCGACCCGTGCAACGAACTGGGCATCGTCACGGTGTGGAACCGACGCAGCGGCCGCCATAGTCGACAACCCGGGCGCACGAAGCCACGGTTCGAAATCCACGACTTCTACGAGTTGCGCGAGATCCTCCGGGAGAACTTCGGCGTTATGATCTGACGCCCGAAATGACCACTGCCTCTCGATCTGATTCGCGACGCGGCGATCCTGCTCGCCCCGACAATCGACTGCTACGCCTGCGCGTCAACGGCACGGTGCACAGCGTCGCCGCTCCCCCCCACGCCATCCTGCTCGACGTCCTGCGTGACGTGCTCGGCCTCGTCGGCACGAAGCGCGGCTGCGACATGGGCACGTGCGGCTGCTGCAACGTCCTGATCGACGGGCGCGCCGTGATGTCGTGTCTCGTGCTCGCGCACGACGCGCAGGGCAAGGACATCCAAACGATCGAAGGCCTCGCGTTCGACGGACCGGACATGCACCCGCTCAGCAAGGCATGGGCCGAATGCGGTGGCAGCCAATGTGGTTTTTGCACACCAGGCTTCATCGTGACGTGCCACGAACTCCTCGCGAACGAAGCTGCTCCTTCGCGGACGCGCATCGCGGAGGCGATCTCGGGCAACGTCTGCCGATGCACGGGCTACAAGAAGATCCTCGACGCGGTCGAACTCGCCGCAGCGCGCATCCGCGAGGCGGAACCCGCGTCCGCACCCGCGAAGTCAGGAGGCTCCAAGTGAGGTCCGACCGACACGAAAAGCTCCATCCACACGACGACGCCGTGCAGCGACACGGCCTCATCGGGAAGCGTATTCCCCTCATCGACGCACAGCGGAAGTCTACGGGGCAAGAGCTCTACACGGACGATCTGAGGCCCGCCGATTGTCTCGTGGGCAAGATCCTGCGGAGCCCACACTCGCACGCGAAGATCGTGTCGATCGACACGCGCGCGGCGGAGGCGATGCCGGGCGTCCACGCCGTGCTGACCGGAAAGGAAGCCCCGAACAGTTTCGGCGTGCTCCCGGTCAGCCAGGACGAGACCGCACTCGCTGTCGACAAGGTCATCTTCATCGGCGATGGCGTCGCTGCGGTCGCCGCAGACGACGAAGAGACCGCACTCGCGGCGCTGCGCCTGATCCGCGTCGAATACGAGCCGCTGCGTGCGTTCCTCGACTTCGCGGACAGCCTCGAAGAAGTCCCCGAAGAGCTCCGCATCCACAAGAAGACCGTCGACGGTACCAACCTCCACAAGCAGGTGCGCCAGGAGTTCGGCGACGTCGATGGCGAGTTCGACCGCGCGCTCTGGAAGAAGCGCATGTCCTTCCGCTTCCCTGGCGTTCAGCACGCGTTCACCGAGCCGCTGATCACGATCGCGCACTACGACGCCGACGACCGCATGACGGTCTGGTCGGCGCAGCAAGTGCCGCACTATCTGCATCGTGCGCTCGCGAAGGTGCTCGAGATGCCGATGCACAAGATCCGTGTGATCCGGAAAGCGGTCGGCGGCGGCTTCGGCGGCAAGTCCGACCCGTTCCCGCACGAGATGGTCGCGGCCCTGTTGTCGCGCAAGTGCCGCAAGCCGGTGCGCATCCTCTTCGACCGCGAAGAGGTCTTCTACAACAACCACGGCCGGCACCCGTCGAAGATCGACGTCGGTCTCGCGATCGGCAAGGACAAGAAGGTCGCCGCGCTCGACATCGATGCGCTGATCGACGGCGGTGCGTGGGGCAGCTTCGGCGTCGTCACGACCTACTACAACGGCGTACTCGCCAACGGCCCCTACCGCGTCGACAATTTCCGCTATCGCGGCCGTCGCATCTACAGCAACCGACCCGCATCGGGTGCGATGCGTGGCCACGGTGCAGTCAATACTCGGTTCGCCTACGAAGTCTTGCTCGACGAAGCGGCCTTCGATCTCGGTCTCGACCCCGCACAGTTCCGTATCGACAACGCACTGCCGGCGTACACGAAGACGATCAACGAGTTCCGCATCACGACCAACGGCATCGTCGAGTGCATCGAGCGCGCGTGCGCAATGGCGGGTTGGAAGGACAAGTACGGCAAGATGCCGTTCGGCCGCGGCATCGGCATCGCCGGAGGGTTCTACATCTCGGGTTCGGCGCTTCCGATCCATTGGGACGGCATCCCGCAGTCGACCGTCCACCTCAAGGCCGATTTCGACGGCGGCATCACGATCCACAGTCTCGCGGCCGAGATCGGGCAGGGTTCGGACACGATGCTCGCGCAGATCTCGGCGGACGTGCTCGGCGTGCCGATCGATCAGTGCCGCGTCTATTCGGACAGCACCGATACCGCTCCGATCGACATCGGTAGCTACAGCTCGCGAGTGACGTTCATGGCTGGCAACGCGGTGCGTCGCGCGGCCGAAGAGATGCGCCGCCTCGTCATCGGCGGAGCGGCCGACCTGACGGGCTACCCGCCCGAAGTCTTCGTGCTCGAAGACGCGCATGCGATCAACGCGACCAACCGCGAAGTGCGTGTCCCGTTCGTCGAGGCCTTGCGCCGCGCGATGAAGGACCGTGGCGCGCTGCAGACGACGGGGTGCTACAGCGGGCCGCCTCCGATGGGCGGCCAGCACAAGGGCGCCGCCGCGGGTCTGTCGCCGACGTACAGCTTCCAGGCCTTCGTCGTCGAGCTCGAGGTCGATCTCCTGACGGGCAAGCCGAAGGTGCACGAAGTCTGGGCCGCGCACGACTGTGGCCGCGCGCTCAACCCGCTCGCAGTCGAAGCCCAGATCGAGGGCTGTGTCCACATGGGACTCGGCCAGGCGCTTTGTGAGTCGTTCGACTACAACAAGGGCAACGTCGAGAACCCCAACTTCCTCGACTATCGCATGCTGAGTTCGACCGAGACGCCGGACATCCACGCGATTCTCGTCGAGACCTACGACCCGGAAGGTCCGTTCGGTGCCAAGGAGTGCGGCGAAGGCCCGCTGCTTCCAGCGCTGCCCGCGGTCGCCAACGCGCTGCACGATGCGATCGGGATCCGGTTCTACGAGATGCCGATCACGGCCGACAAGATCTGGCGCGCACTGCAGAAGCAGAAGAAGGCCGCTGCGGGGAGCGCGACTCAGGGAGCAGCCAAGTGATTCTTCCCCCGTTCGAACTGCACCAACCGACGACCGTCGACGAAGCGATCGAACTCGCGACGCAGCTCCGCAAGGACGGCGTCGCGTTCGATTGGATGGCCGGCGGCACCGACGTGCTCCCCAACTACAAGAACCGCCTCAACGCTCGCGATCACGTCATCGCGCTCGGGCGTGTCGACGAGCTCACGTCGATCGGCAAGAACTCGATCGGAGCGCTCGCGCGCATTGAGGACGTAGCGCGGAACTCCCGCGTGCAGAGCGACTGGCCAACGATCGCGAAGGCAGCGAGCCTGATCTCGTCGCCGCCGCTGCGCAATCTCGGCACGGTCGGCGGCAACTTGCTGCTCGACACGCGTTGCTACTACTTCAACCAGTCCGAGTTCTGGCGGGACAGCAAGGGATACTGCCTCAAGGCCGACGGTGATGTGTGTCTCGTCGTGCCGCAGAAGGAAACCTGCTACGCGACCTACTCGGGAGATCTCGCGCCGATCCTTCTCGTGCTCGACGTCGAACTCGAGTTCCGTGGCTCGAACGGTGCGCGTCGTGTGCCATTACGGTCGTTCTTCGAATACGACGGCATTCGGCGATTCGAAAAGGCTCCGGACGAACTCCTCGTGCGCGTGTTCGTTCCGTCCACGGACAAGGCACTGCGCACTGACTACCTCAAACTACGCGCGCGGGACACGATCGAGTACCCGGTCATGGGTGTCGCGATGGGCCTGCGCACCAAGGGAGGCACGGTCGCCGACTTGCGCGTCGCCGTAACGGGATCCGAAGCCGTTCCCCTCTACTACGGCGATCTGGGCCTCGGCGGTGCGACCGTGGACGAGGCGACGGCCGATGCCGTGCAAGCGGCGCTGCTCGATCGGATCACGTGCTATCGCAACGTGCCCTTCCCTCCCGGCTACCGGAAGGCGATGGGCGGCGAGTTCGGACGCAAGCTGTTCCTGGACTTGTCGGGCAAAGCGTGACCGCACGCAGGCAGTCAGGAGCGAGAACGGGAGGAGAAGGATGACCGAGTTCGTGCACACCGAACTGCCGGGCGTGCTGCGCATCAAGCCACGCGTCTTCGGCGATGCCCGTGGTTTCTTCGTCGAGACCTGGCAGCGCGAGCGCTACGCACATGCGGGGATCGATCTCGCGTTCGTGCAGGACAATCACAGTCGTTCCAAGCACGGCACCCTGCGCGGCCTGCACCTCAACTGCGAGAAGCCCCAAGGCAAGCTCGTCCGCTGCGTCGAAGGCGAGATCTTCGATGTCGCGGTCGACGTGCGCAGAGGATCGCCGCACTATCGTCAGTGGGTCGGCGTGACACTCAGTGCCGACAATTTCGAGCAAATCTGGGTTCCGCCGGGCTTCGCCCACGGCTTCCTCGTGCTCTCCGACATCGCCCAAGTTGAATACAAGGTGACCGACGTCTACTGGCCGCAGGGCGACCTCAACCTACGCTGGGACGACCCGGATCTCGGGATCGATTGGCCACTCGACCGGCTCACGGGAACACCGCTTCTCAGTGACCAGGACGCCGGCGCCGCGTCGCTGAGGGATCTCGAGCCGCGCTTGCTGCACTTCCACTGAGACGTCACTCGACGCCTTCGGCCCCGTCCGCACTCTCGGTGGCGCCGCCGATTGAACCTTCGGTGGCCATCACATCAGCCGCCGAGTCGACCTGTCGCTTTCGGAACACGCCGGCGAAGAAGCCATCGCACGGATGACGGTGCGGGAACGTCTCCAGAAACGTCCCACTCGCGTCCGTGAATTTCGAGGCGCGCTCCGAGCCGAAGATCTCGGCCACGCGCACGACATCGAGCGTCGGCTCTGTTGCCAGGACGCGTTCGACGACTCGTTGGTTCTCGTCCGGCAATACAGTGCACGTGGCGTAGATCATGCGTGCCTTGGGAGCCAGACGGCTCGCGACCCGCGTGCAGAGATCGATCTGGATCGCTTGCAGCCGTTCGACTTCGCGCTCGTCGGCGAAGAGTCGATCGCGCATGTCCGGGTTGCGCCGCAACGATCCGATGCCGCTGCACGGCGCATCGATGAGCACGCGATCGGCACGCGCGAGGAGCGCTTCGACTTCGTCCGTCCACGCATCGGCTCGAATGCGGAAGACGCGAAGATTGCGGACCCCGGCGCGCTTCGCGCGACGGCGGAGCTCTTCGAGTCGGGATGCGCTGACGTCGAGTGCGACGAGCGTGCCCCGGCCTGTCATCGCCGCAGCGATCGCGAGCGTCTTGCCACCTGCGCCAGCGCACGCGTCGACGACGATACCACCCGGCGGCGGCGCGACGAGCTCGGCGACGAGCTGACTCGCTTCGTCCTGGAGCTCGAACCATCCATGCCGGAAGGCCCAAGTACGAAAGAGCTGTGATGGTCCGAGCACTTCGAGGCTCGCCATCGCCATCTCGGTGCGCCGCACCTTGATGCCATCGCGCTCGAGGCTCGCCATGCATGCTTCGACAGAGCACTGGAGCGTGTTGACGCGAATCGTGCGCGGCGCGTCTCCGGTGAGCGCGGTGGCCAACGCGTCCGCCTCGTTCCCGAAGCGCTCGACGATGCGACGCGCGAGCGGGCGAGGCAGCGAACCGAGGATCTCGACGCGTCGCAGCGGATCGTCGATCCGTGCGAGCCGGCTCTCGAAGTTCGCCACGCGCTCCCAGTCGATCCAGGTGAGCGTTCGTTTCGCTTCGGCCGGTGAGAGCCCGCCGTCGAGCACACGTGACGTGAGCACGCGCACGGCGCCTTCGAGACTCTCGACGATCCCCGCGGGTGCCGCGTCCTCGAGTGCAGCGTCGATGCGCGCTCGTGAGGCGAGCACACGGTGCAGGAGCTGCTTGATCCGCTTCTGCTGACGCGGCTTGAGCTCGACCTGACGGAAGTAGCCACGCAAGAGTTGCGTGACACTCGCGCGCGACGTCGTCGCTTCGCGCCAAAGGGCGGCCACGATGGCGTCCGCGGGATCGAGATCGAGCATGGACGAGAGCGTATGGAATCAACGAGATCGTTGCACCGATACGGTCAGCGATTCCGGAGGCCGGCATACATGACGGCTCCGGTTACGGGAATGCGGCCAAGGACTTGAGTCCCGAACCGCGTGGTGATTCGAAGATCACACTCTACCCGCGGTCTGCTTTCGAATCGCGTCGACCGCACGCGCGAACTGCTCGACGCACGGGTCACATCCGCTGCCACAGCAACGGCGCCAGCCGTCGCCGTTCTCGAAGACGAGGCGACGCACCGTTTCTCGAAAGGCCTCGTGGATCCCGTTGTCCTGCATCGCCTGCGTAAGGATCGCCTCGAACTCCGGCGACCCGTCGCGCGCGCGGCTCACGCGCTTCTTGCCGAAGAGTCGGGCAAAGAACGAGATCATTTCTTCGTGTCGGCGCCCCCAGGGGGTCCAGCTTGACCCTCGACGTCTGCGGGCGGTGCCGCCGACGCGGGAAGCGCAGCCGCGAAGCTGCCGAGCTCGAACGCGAAGCGCTCCCGGACGACCCGCGCGACGTCGGCGGCCGTCGTCTTGCGGAACCGATCCATCAAGTCGGTCCGAAAGCCGAGGACGAGGGACGTGCCCCGCGAGAGCCCGGTGCGATACAGGCCATTGGGCGTCGCCGCGATGCGGAGCTGAGCGACCTTGGCACGCGCCTCGGGTCCCTCCTCGATCGATTCGAGATCGACCCCGGGCATCAGGAGTTGTTCTACCTGCCGCACGAGGATCGGTAGCGCTCCAGCGATCACGCGCTCCTGCGCAGCCGCGCGACTCGTCTCGAGGAACGACCGCAAGTCGTGACGAACGCCGTCGACATCTCGCTCGCCGTTGTTTCCGCGACGGCCGAAGTAGGCGACTCGCGGCTCGTCGAGGATCGCATAGAGCGCTGGCCACAATCCGGCCTCGAGTTCTCGTCCCCGCGGTTTGAGCGAGTAGCTCGCGCGCTGTCCGAGCCACAATGCGCCGAGACCGAACGCAGCGAAATCGGAATCGGTAAACTCCGGCGCGCGAAACGCGACGACGCCGAACGGTGCACCGGCACGTGGGTGTGGCGTGATCGCTTCGCGCAGGACCGACGCCTCTCGAGCAGGAATCGGTTCGGGAACCGCGGGAGCTTCGATCTTCCCGAAGACATCGGTCCAGAATGCCAAGTCGCGTTTCGGGTCGACGTTGCCGACGACGACGAGCAAGGTCTTGTCGGGCCGATGCGTCCGCGTGACGGCCCTGCGCAGCATGGCCGTGTCGAGCGTCGCGATGTCTTGCCTGAGACCGATCCCGACAACGGACTCGGGAGTCCCCGCGAGGGCCATCGCGCGCGCTCGCCACTGCAACGCCGCGCCGGGGCGGATCTCGGTCATGTTCGCGATTTCGACCACGAGACGCGCACGTTCGCGATCGACGAGGTCTTGCGTGATCTCGAGCTTGCCCCGAAGCACATCCGCGAAGCGCCGCGCGTCGGACGAGATCTGCGATCGTTCTCCGATCGAGAAGTAGACGGTGTAGCGCGGTCGAGTCATCGCGTTGGCGACCTTGCGCTCACGCGTCCAGCGCATCGCGTCCCAACCCTTGCGTTCGTCCGTGTCGGCGCACGTGACGAGGTGCTCGACGAAGTGCGCGAGCCCGACGCGACCCGGAGGGTCTTCGGTGTACCCGCACTTGACGAAGCAAAAGAGACCGACATCGTCAGCGCCCGGGACGGGCTCGAAGAGGATCTCGACTCCGCTGTCGAGTACGAGCGGCTCCTGCGCCGTGCAAAGCGACACGGGGCACGCGACCATCGCGAGCACGAGTGCGACAACCCGGCTGCTGCGGTGCAGTCCTGCGCATCTACCGAAGGCCAATGGGCACGCCGCGGACACGACTCAGACCTCGAACCCGACCGTCATCCCGGTCTCGGACACTGGAGCCTTGCCGTCGTAGAGCCAGCACTGCACCGCGTGGGTACCGCTGACGAGGAAGGCAGGCGGTTCTTCCTGCGAGCAGCGCGGCATGACTTCGGGGCATCGCGTGTGGAAGTGACAGCCGGACGGCGGATTGATCGGCGTCGGCACGTCGCCCTCGAGCAGGATGCGCTGGGGCTTGTCGTCCGGATCGGGCCTTGGAATCGCCGAGAGCAGAGCCCTCGTGTACGGGTGCGAAGGTTGGTCGAACAGCTCCTCGGTCATCGAGAGCTCGACGATCTGGCCGAGATACATCACCGCGATCCGACGACTGATGTGACGCACGACCGACAAGTCGTGCGCGATGAACAGGTAGCTCGGACGGCCGAGACTCTCATCCTCCTGCAGATCCATCAGGATGTTGAGGATCTGCGCTTGGATCGAGACGTCGAGTGCCGACACGGCTTCGTCGCAGACGATGAACTTCGGATGCATCGCGAGCGCACGCGCGATGCCGATGCGTTGCCGCTGACCACCCGAGAACTCGTGCGGATAGCGATTGACGTACTTGGGGCTCAGGCCGACGCGCTCGAGCAGTTCGGCGACACGGTCGCGGGCTTCGGCCTTCGTGTTGACGATGCCATGCACGAGTAGCGCTTCGCCGACGATCGCGGCGACCGTCATGCGCGGATTCAGCGACGAGTACGGATCCTGGAAGATGATCTGCATGTCCTCGCGCAGCGCACGCATGCGCGAGGAATCGAGATCGAAGACGCTCTTGCCGTCGAACTGAACGTGGCCCGCGGTCGGGTCGATCAATCGCAGAATCGTGCGCCCGACCGTCGTCTTGCCGCATCCCGACTCGCCGACGAGGCCGAGCGTCTCGCCGCGACCGAGCGCGAACGAGACACCATCGACGGCCTTGACGTGACCGACGACCTTGCCGAGTAGACCCTTCTTGATCGGGAACCACTTCTTGAGGTCCCGCACTTCGAGCAACGGCTCGTGGCGCCGCGACGTGCCCGCGCCGTTCATGATGGACTCAGGATTCGTGCTCATCGTGCGCCTCCCGCTGCTGTCTGCTGAGGTGCCCGCACCCAGCACGCGACTTCGTGACCGGGTTCGATTTCGACGAGCGGCGGCTCTTCCTTCGCGCATCGCTCTTCGGCGAGCGGACAGCGGTCCCGGAAACGACAGCCGGACGGGAAGTTGAATGCGGTCGGCACGTTGCCCTCGATCGCCTGCAAGCGCGCGTGCGGCTTGCCGGTAGCGGGAAGACTGCGGAACAAGCCCTCGGTGTACGGATGCTTGTAGTGCTTGTAGAGGCGGCGCACGTCCGCGCTCTCGATGACCTTGCCCGCGTACATCACGACCACGTCGTCGCACGTCTCCGCAACGACGCCGAGATCGTGCGTGATCAAGAGCACGGACAGGCCGGCGTCCCGCTGCAAGCCGCGGATCAGGTCGAGGATCTGTGCTTGGATCGTGACGTCGAGTGCGGTCGTCGGTTCGTCGGCGATCAGCAACTTCGGGTTGCACGACAGCGCCATCGCGATCATCACGCGCTGCCGCATCCCACCCGAAAGCTGGTGCGGATAGTCGTCGACTCGGGACTCGGGTGAAGGGATGCCGACCTTGCGCAGCATCTCGATCGCGATCTCGCGCGCCTGGTTTCGATCCACCTTCTGGTGCAGGAGCACAGCTTCCATGATCTGGTCGCCGACGGTGAACACGGGGTTCAGGGACGTCATCGGCTCCTGGAAGATCATCGAGATGTCGTTCCCGCGGATCTTGCGCATCTCCTCTTCGCTGAGGTGCAGGATCTCGGTGCCATCGAAGGTGATCTTTCCATCGACGATCTGTCCCGGCGGGTTCGGAATCAGACGCATGATCGAGAGCGCCGTGACCGATTTTCCGCAACCGGACTCGCCCACGACACCGAGCACTTTGCCGCGCATGATGCGGTACGACACGTCGTCGACGGCCTTCGCGACACCTTCGTCGGTGTAGAAGTACGTCTTGACGTTCGAGAGTTCGAGCAGAGGTCGTTCGCTCATTCGTGTGTTCCTTTGCAGCGCAAGCTCATGCGGCCTCCTGCGACGAAGTCTCTTCGTCGTCCATCTCTTCGATCCGGATCTTCTTGGACCCACTCGATCGCGGATCGAGCGCATCACGCAATCCGTCGCCGAGCAGGTTGAATGCGAGAACGGCGGCCACGATCGTGAACCCGGGGAACACCGTCATCCACCACGCCTTCGTGATGTATTCCTTGCCGTCGGCGACCATCTTTCCCCACGACGGCACGGGCTCGGGCACGCCGAGGCCGAGGAAGCTGAGGCTCGCCTCGACGAGGATCGTCGCACCGATGCCGAGCGTCGCGGCCACGATGACCGGGGCCAAGCAGTTGGGCGCGACGTGCCGGAGCATGATGCGCATGCTCGAGTAGCCGAGCGCGCGGCCGGCTTGGACGAAGTCGCGCTCCTTGAGACTCAGCACTTCGCTGCGCACGATGCGGCACGTCCCCATCCAACCCGTGACGCCGAGGATGACGACCATCAGGTGCACGCGAAACTCGGCAGGGACGGCGTCCTTGAAGAGCGCCATCACGACGAGGAGCAGCACGAGTCGCGGGATCGACAGCAAGTAGTCGACGAAGCGCATCAGCGTGAAGTCGACCCACCCGCCGAAGAACCCAGCGAGCAATCCGAGCAGGAGTCCGAGCGACACAGAGAGCCCGACGGCGACGAAGCCGATCGTGAGGCTGATGCGCGATCCGTAGATGATGCGCGAGTAGATGTCGCGTGAGTACTGATCGCTTCCGAGCAAGTAGCCGTCGCTCAGCGGGCCGACGAGCTTGAGGTTTGCCGGATCCCGCAGGTAGTCGTAGCCATAGGGCGCGAGGAACGGCGCGAGGAACAGCAATAAGTAGAGGAACACGACGCCGAGGAGCCCCCAGTGCGCCATCGGCGAACGCACGAAGCGTTCACGCACGAGTGTCCACTGACTCTTGCCTTCGCGCGGGCGTTTGGCCTTGGGCCACCCGAGCCAGATCGAGAGGACGGGAGACGCGATGAGCGTTACGAGCGCCATCACGTTCCAGAAGTCGAAGATCCACGAGCCGAAGCCGCGCGCGGCATCGATGTGCCGAGACAGCGCACCGGACACGAGCCCGAAGACGAGCGCGATTGGGGGCATCAGGAATGCGAGCATGAGCGCGACCCCGATCACCCGCGGTCCGTGGACGAGCTGGTGCACGATCGGCAGGCGAGAGACTCCACGCGATTCAGGCATGCTGCACCTCAGTCATGGCGAATGCGCGGATCCGCGAAGCCGTAGAGAAGGTCGGCAGCCAGGTTGCCGAGGATGACCATGACGCTGAGCAACATCGCGCACGCGACGAGGAGCGGCGTGTCACGCTGTGTCACCGAGCCGACGAGCTCTTGCCCCATGCCGGGCCAACCGAAGACGTATTCGATCAGCACCGCGCCGGACACGAGGAAGGGCATCATCAATCCGAGAATCGTGATGACCGGTAGGAGCGCGTTCCGGAGCACGTGACGCAGGATGACCTTGCGCTCGGCGACCCCCTTCGCGCGTGCGGTACGCACGTAATCCTGACGCACGACCTCGAGGACCGAACTGCGGGTGTAGCGAGCGACACTCGCAGCCGACGCGAGGCCGAGCGCAATGACCGGCATCACGAGGTGCTGCGCCGTATCGATCCACTTCTCGAAGAAGCCGATCCTTACGTCGGTACTTTCGCCGAGGAGCTTCGCTTCTTCGATTGCGGCGACTTTGTCGAGGATCTCGTTGCCGACCATGCCGCTCGACGGCCACGACGGCCAAAGCTCGCTGACCACGAGAATGAGCATCAGTGCGAGCCAGAAACCCGGCATCGAGTAGAGGAAGAAGCTCACGACGGTCAGCACGTTGTCCGTGAGGCTGTACTGTTTCACCGCCGAGATCACCCCGATGGTCATGCCGACGACGAAGATCACGAGCATCGACGCGCCACTGAGGAGCAGAGTGTTCGGCAGCGCGTCGCCGATGATCTGCGTGACCGGTTTGAACTGCGCGAGCGACATGCCGAGATCGCCTTGCAGCACGTTGACGAACCATCGCCAGAACTGCACATACCACGGCTGATCCAGCCCGAAGTCCGCGCGGATCTTCGCGATCTGATCAACCGGCATGTCGGGGTTGATCCACAGCGCCGATGCGTCGCCGGGCACGAGCGCCATCAGCGCACGCAAGCCGAGTGCGACGAGCAGAACCATCGGGATCGCGCCGAGCAGTCGGCGCACCACGTAGCGGAACATCGGAGAGGACGTCCGCGCTCAGTGCTTCGACTTCTGTTCGGCCTTGGGCACCCACACGTTCTCGATGCCGTGCAGCACGCTAAGAACGTTGGGCTTGTAGTCACGGAAGCGCTTGTGCAGCGGCACGGTCGACGTCTTCCAGTAGAGGAAGGTGTAGGGCTGGTCCTCGTAGATGATCCGCTGCATCTCTTGCCAGATCTTGGCTTCTTCGGCGCCGTCCTTCGTCCTGAGTCCCTTCGCGATCAGCTCGTCGACACGTGCGTTCGAGTACGCCGTGAAGTTGAAGAGACGATTCTCGGTCTCCGTCGCGCTGCCCCAAACGTCCGACGGGTCGGGGAAGAGCGAAGCCGACCAGCCTGCGAGCGCGGCTTCGTAGTTCTTCTTGCTCAGATCATCGAAGAACGTCACGCCTTCGCGCTGCTCGAGATTGACCTTGATGCCGATCTTCTTGAGGTCTTCCTGGATCAGCACGCACGCATCCGAGCGACGCGGATTGCCCTGATTGGTCACGAGCACGAACTCGAAGCGCTTGCCGTCCTTGTCGAGAAAGCCATCGTTGTCCGTGTCCTTCCATCCGAGCCCGGCGAGCAACGTCTTCGCTTTCGTGGGATCGTGCGGCAACAAGGTGATGTCGTCGACTCGGTAGTCCGAGAGTTCGGGCGTGAACGTCGAGTACGCCTTCGTCCCGTAGGTCTTGCCTCCGAACGTAAGGATGGTCTTGATGATGCGCTCGATGTCGATCGCGAGCGTGAGAGCGCGTCGCGCGTCACGCTCGGCGAAGAGCGGGTTCTGCATGTTCCACGCGACGTAGTCGAGGAAGCGATACCCTCGCTCGTAGAGCTTGACGGTCCCCCAGGAGAGCACCTCTTCGATGTCCTTCTCCTGCACCGCGTCCATCATGTCGATGTCGCCCTTCTTGAGCTCGACGAGACGCGTCTGGTACTCGGGGATGATCTTGAAGACGATGCGCTTGACGTACGGCACGGCGTAGGTCTTCGACTTCGGATTGCGGACGATCGTGATCGATTGCTTCGGATCCCACTTGAGGAAACGGAAGGGTCCGTGCCCTACCGCTCGTTTCTTGCTGAGGTCGCACGAGATCAACGAAGCGCGATCGAGTTTCTCGAGCAGATGTTTCGGCGAGATGTTGAAGCCCGCGTGCGCGAGCATCGTCTGCTCGTTGTAGGCGTACTGGAAGTGGAAGCGCACGCGGAAGTTGTCGAGCACTTCGACCGGGTTCTTCGGGTCGAGACGCTCGACGTGATTCTGGCGTGGACTCTTGACGTCGGGATCCGCGATCAACTCGTAGTTGTAGCGAATGTCTTCGGCGTTCACGACCTTGCCCGAGTCGTCGTCCCAGTAGCAGTCGTCCTTGAGCTCGTACGTGAGTTCCGTGTGGTCATCGTTCCACGAGTAGGACTTCGCGAGGCCCGGATTGAAGATGATGCGGCCGTTCTCAAAGTCGCTCGTCGTCGCCGGCGGCACCAAAAGGTCGTAGACCATCGAACCGTTCACGCTCTGCCCAACCATCGGCAGCATGCTGTCGGCATCGCCGATCAACGCGATCGTGAGCGTGTCCCCGGCATCCGCGGCGTGCGGACGCCCCTCGAGTCCGCCTTGCTCGACGTCACTCGAATTGCCGTCACCCGCCGCGTTGGTTCCAGCCGCGTTCCCGCCTTCGTTTCCGCCGCTCTCGGAGCCTCCGCAGCCGATCGAACCGAGGCAGAGTCCGAGTGCGAGAGCAGCACTCGTGAGAAGGCGACACGTTGGAATGGAGTTCACGAAAGGACGGCCCTCACGGAAAGGATGTTGCGGACGAACGCTTCATCCTACGGAAAGGGCGGCCGTGGATCCCGCGCAATCAGGCGAAGAGCCCGACCCCGGCTTTCGATGGGCGGAACTCGGGGAAGAAGTCCGCCGGCAACTTGCCGCACATGAGGTGCTGAACGAGCAGCTCGGCCATCACGTCGCGGTAGTCCGTCGTGACTTGCAGGTCGCGACCTTGATACAGGTCCTTGTCCTCGAGCCCCGGGAACTTGCCGTAGACCTTGCCACCGCGCAAGCCACCGCCAGCGAGCAACATCGACCCGCCATGGCCGTGATCGGTGCCGGAGTTGCCGTTCTCGTGACAGGTTCGCCCGAACTCGGTCATCGTGCAGAGGATCGTGCGCTTGCCGTGCTCGCCGATCTCGGTGAAGAACGCGGCAATCGACTCGGCGAGTTCACGGAGCATGCTCGCGTGTCTCCCGTCCTCGCCACCTTGCCCCGCGTGGTGGTCCCAGCCGTTCCAATCGACGCAGGCGACTTCGAGCCCTGCACCCGCGTTGATGATCTTCGCGATGTCTTCGAGGCGTGGCCCGAGATGGCCACCCGGAAAATTCGAGTTGGCACGCGCCCGGCGCGTCGCGCGCCCGACGATCTCCTGATAACGACGCAAGGTCTCGATCGTCGCACGGCCCGAGGCCACGACCGGATCCTCTTCGAGGCGCTTGGACGCGTCGCCATGCATCGTGTCTCCCGACATCTTGCCGCGCTTCGAAGCACCCTTCTTGTCACTCTTCTCATTGTCCCCCTTCTGCTTGTCCCCCTTCTGCTTGTCCCCCTTCTGCTTGTCCCCTGACACCGCAGCGCGCGCAGCATCCTCACCATAGAGGTCATCGAAGAGATCGAGGTACTCGCCTGCGCGCCTGGCACCGCGCTCGGGAACGGCAAGCACCGGATAGTCGCCGCGCAACGAACGCGGTAGGAGCCCTTGCATCGCGATCGCGCGCAAGTCGTCGTCCTTGCCGCGCCGGCCTGTAGTCAGGCGCAGATAGCGATTGAGCCAACCACCATCCTTGAGTGGCATGCCCGGCGCGCCGTACTCCATGAAGTCCTGCGCGTCGAAGTGACTGCGCGTCGGATGCGGCGAACCACAGCACACGATCGGTGCGAGCGACTTCTTCTCCCAGAGCGGGAAGAGCGGCGCGAGCGAGGGATGGAGTCCCCAATTCGCATCGAGGCGCACGACCCCCTTCAACTCCTCGTCCGGCACGGGTTCGGCGCCGATCGCGATCGTGGGCCGGATCTCGTGATAGGTCTTGTCCCGATAGGGAATGATCGTGTTGAGCGCATCCTGTCCACCGCGTAGGAAGATCACGACGAGGACACTAGGCGGTTCGTTCTGCACTTGCGTCGAACGCGTGCGGAGCGGGATCGGAAACGAGAGCGCGGACGCCGCGAGCGCGCCGCGCTCCAAGAACGTCCGTCTCGAGAGACCGTGACGACGAGACGTGGGATCGGGCATGCGTGCACTCATTGTCGTTGGAACTCCGGAGAACCGAGCAAGAGCCCCACGATGCGCGGAGCCAGCTCTTCGCGTTTCGGATCGGGGTGATCCGCCAGGTATCGTCGCATCATGAGGTCGAGAGTCTCCGAACTCCGCGACCCGAGACCCGCAGGCAGGATGCGCCGCGCGAGTTGGTCCTTCCAGACGCGCGGAATCCGCGGATGCAGCCCCTTGTAGAACTCGTCGGGAATGCGCAGACCGCGGATCTCGCCCTTCGCGAGCCGGAACGCGAACTGCCAGCGCACGGCCATGACTCCGGGATCGTTCCAGGCCTCCGCCGTGTCGTAGTAGCCGGTTGGATCCTCTTGGGCGTAGAGCGGCTCTTGGAGAAGATTCATCGCCTCGAGCACGGCATTCGGGTCGTCGATCTGTGCGTGCGTCACGCGAATCGCGCTCAAGAGGAACTCGAACGGACGCTTGAACTTCGTCTGGTAGTGCTTCGGATCGAAGAACTCCGGATCGTCGAGGATCGCCTTGTAGACCTCGCGCAAGTTGCCACCCGTCCGCTTGAAGGTCGCAGCGACGTGCTCGACCATCTTCTCGGGCGGATCGTCGGCGACGAAGTGACGACAGAGCTTGGTCGCGATGAACTCGGCTGTTCCGGAGTGGCGCTCGAGCCAGCGCAAGATGATCTCGCCTTCGAGAAGCGGGTTCTTCTTGTCGGGACGGATCATGCGCCCGAGGAAGTACTTGTCACCCCGCGCGTGCATGTCGGACTCGTAGCAGAAGCCGACTTCACCGCGCTTCGGATTCTGGTTGACGGTCCAGCCGGTCAGGGCCTTCGCGACTTCGATCACGTCCTTCTGCGTGTATCCGTTGTCGACGCCGAGCGTGTGCAGCTCGAGGAGTTCGCGTGCGTAGTTCTCGTTGAGGCCGCGCTGCTTCGCGATTTCGACGGCTTCGGCTGCGCGCTCCTTGGACTTCGAGCGTGCACGAGCGCTCTCGCGCACGGCGCTGAGTTCGCCCTTCGTCGGTGGCCGACGGCTGAGCGCGTTGTCGAGATAGATGAGCATTGCGGGATGCTTCGCCGTCGCTTCGAGCAGGTCGCCGAAGGTACCACACATGTGCCCACGCAGGACATCGCGCTCGTAGGTCACCGCCCATAATCGCAAGTTCGATTTCCCGATGTCGACGTTGAAGTGATTGCGCCAGAAATCTGCCAGCGTCTCGTGCACGACGTTGTTCGATTGCGCACCGCGAAGCACGATCGATGCGAGCAACTCACGTCGTGGTGTCTCGCGCAACCGGACGTAATCGCGGCGCTCTTTGGCTGGTGCGGTCGGTCCGGGATTCTTGGGGTCATAGCTCGCGAACAGATCGGCGGCGCTGAGTTTCAGGGTCGACAGTTCGCGCAGGCGCTCGCCGAGCTCGTACGTCTCCTTGGCAGCACCATCGAGCTGCTCCTCGAACCAGGCCTGGATCCCCTCGGCACGAACCTCGTCGATCCGCTCCTTGGTCGCGCCGAACCCGAACCGACTCAAGACGTGCTGGATGCGCTCGGTCTCGGTGAGCGGCGTGGGATCGTCGGGCTCACGCCGCTGCGCGGTGAGCGCCGACTGGACGAGAACGGACCCGACGACGGCGAGAATCCGAACGGATCGGAAGAACCTGCAGGACGACATGCATCGATCCTACCGAACAACCGGGCCCTGGTCGTGGAGCGCTCGGCGATTGCCGTGTCCGCAATCTGTAAAAAACGGATTCTCCGCGACGAATCGCGCGCTCTGCGCCGTCCACTCCGGGACACGCGAACGAGAGTAGGAGAGAACGATGCAGACGACACTTCCTCGATTCTTGGCACTGACCGCCGTCATCGCCGCATTCGGATCACCGAGCGCGCAACTCGCGGCCCAGGACGGACAGACCGTGCAGCACGCACGCCGAACAAAAACGCCGGTGCTCCTGTCGATCCACTTCGTCGGCGGCTCACTGTCGATGTATCTGCAGGAACTGCGCAGCGCCCACAAGAAAGGCGGCGGGGAGACCCTCAACATGATCGTGACGGGCAAGCCGGACGCGATCCAACTACCCCGATTCGATCTCGAGGACACGACCGTCGACGACGCGATCCAGGTGCTCGAGCGCATCGAGATCGACCATTCCACGCGGATCCAGGTCACGTCCCAAGCCGGTCGCGGAACCCCGGACGGCAGCCAGATCTACCTCGTCAATGCGCGCACGGTGGAGAAGACGCAGCGAGGTCCCGCCGAGAAGCCGACACTGACGCGCGTGTTGTCGATCCGACAGTTGACGACGCCACTCCCCAACGTGCCCCCCGACAGCGTGCTCAAGCTCGAGACCGTACTGGGAGCCATCGAGGCCGGACTCGAAGTGCTGGACGAAGCGGACGGCCAAGAGAAGCAGGGGACGGCCACGCCATCCGCCGTGCTGCGCTTTCACGAGTCGTCGGGCCTGCTCTTCCTCAAAGGCTCGCCCGAGCAACTGAACATCGTCGAGAGCGTCATCGCCCGACTCGAGTTCGACTTGCTCGCACGAAACCGGCACGCGCCCGGTATGCGAGCGACGCCGGGCGGCGCAGGCGCCGAACCAGCGACGGAAGCGCCCGTGCGCGCCGAGAACAGCCTCAAGAAAACCCGCTGAGCTCGAGACAGGCGGTCCGGACACAGCGTCCCGATGTCATCCCCGTTCGACAAGCTCGACGACGACTCGTGTCGACGCCTCGTGGCGTCGATTCGGCAAGGCGATGGCTCGGCATTCGAACGCTTCTACGACCTGTTCTTCGACGCTTGCGTCACGTGGACGCGCAATGCCACCAAGCGCGACGAGGACTTCTGTCTCGACTGTTGCCAAGACGTGATGATGATCGTTGCCGACCGACTTCCTCGACTCGAGACGAAGAAGGCACTCGCCGCGTGGCTGCATCGATGTCTCCATACGAAAGCGATCGATCGGCTGCGCTCCGAGGAACGCCTCGCGCGACGAGAGCGCAGCGCCGCTCGGCACGAACACGATCATGCGAGCGCGGACCCCCATGAACACGCGGTGCGCGTCGAAGAAGTCGAATGGCTCACGAAGAAACTAGGTGAGCTCGAGGAGCGCGATCGTGCGCTCCTGCATGCACGGTTCTTCGAGGACGCGTCGCTCGCGGCGACGGGTGCGAGCGTCGGCATCGGGGGCGACGCCGCGCACGGGCGCATTCGACGGCTCCTCGTGCGACTGCGCAACGTCGGCAAGACCTACGTCCCCAGCGACGAGGGAGAGTGACCCATGAACATTCCGAACTTCGACGACGAATTCGAATACCTGACGGATGGCGACCCCGCGAACCTCACACCTACTGGCCTCGCACGACGCGACGGGCTGCGCGTGACCTTGACCCAGAGAGTCCGGGAACGCGGTCGACGCCGACGACGGCGCCAGGTCCTCGCGGCGAGTGGAACCCTATGTGTGGCGCTCGGCATCGCACTCGCGAGCCTCCGCGAGGATCCACGACCAAGCGATACGCCACGGGTCGCAACGGCGATCACGGACCGTCACAACTTCTGGCTGCCACTACGCGGCGCGAGCCAGGTCGTCGTCGTCGAGGACCCGCCTGCGATCGTCGAGATGCTGCGCGCACCGGTTCGCGCTGCGCCGTCGTCGCCGCTGTTCGCGGCCCCGCTCGACGACTCCGAATTATCGGCATGGCTCGTCGCTGCTGGCCACACGCCGGGACGCTTGAGGATCGGTGGGCAGAGTCACGTGTTCGACATCGAACGCGCGTCGACCAAACCCACCGAGTGAGTCGTCGCCGTGGTCGGCGATGGCGCCAACCTCCCAGCTCCACCCGCGATCTTCGTGCGCGCCGCGCGTCGGAACTCGGAGCTCACCGGTCCACGTGTTTCCCGGCGCGAACTCGTACCAAGGGATGTAGATGTCGATCCAGGCCGATGCGCGCACCGCGCCGATTCCGTCCCGCACCTTGACCCAGATGCGCGTCTGTTTGATCTGCCGATCCGTAGAGTTCTCGTAGGTGAAGAAGAGCCGCACGTACTCCTTGCCCGGCGCACCGAAGAGCCGCCAATCGCGCACTTGGACTGTCCCCACGCCGGGCACGACGGTGATGCGGTCGCCGAGATTCTCCCAGTCGACGCGCCGCTGGATGCGGCGAAGCACCTCCCACTGGCGCGCGTTCTCCCTCGCCATTTCGTCCCAGCGAGACGGTGACGGGGTCACGGGTGCGACCGAACACGAGCCCGTAACAACCGCTGAGCACACCAGGAACACCACGAACGTACGCTGGAGATGGGAGGCCTGCATGGTCATCGGACCGGCATGGGCAGCAAACAGCGTTCCTCTGGCGGGGACCTAGCAGCGCGTCGTGAAGTCGGGCACGCGCCGAGGGCGTGATTTCGCCGTCTCGATGGCTGCCGTGAACGCAGGCGAATCGTCGATTCGCCGAGGCTTTCGGGAGTTGCCGGGGCGGTGAAGGCGCGCGCTCGGTGCATGTCTGAGTTTTTCAAGACGCTGCTACGATCCCCCGCATGCACGCGCACGACGCCGGGATCGCGGAGCGAACTGTCCCCCTTGCAGGACAGCCCTTCGGGCAGATTCTTCAGCGTGTTGCCGAAGGAAGCTCGACGTGGAGATCGGCCCTGTCCCTACGGATCGTCCCACCCGCTGCGCAAATCGCGAGCCGTTCGCGCTGGATCGCAGACTCGTAATTGGGCATCGGCGCCGTCTCCTCGAAGCGCAGCTCGAGACATGCACGATCGCGGTCTCCATCGGAACACACGTCTCGCGGCCCCGAGCGTGCGGTGATCGCACGCAATCTCAGCGTCGTTCGCGGCGAAGCGAGCAGCCGAGCGAGCAGATCGTAGACGGCACCGCGTGGCGCCGAGACCGCCACGACCGGATGAAGATCCGCGAGTCGAGCTAGATCCTCGAGGACTGGCGAACTCGGGTCGAGCCGCTCGATGCGCCCGCGCACTTGAAGCAACAGTTCGGACAAGACGAACGTGGTTGGCAGTTCGAGGCCGCCATGAACGTACGACTGTAGGAGTCCGACCGCGCGATCGATGCGAAGCAGACACGTGCGCACACCGGAAGCATGCGTGCTCTCCGTTTCGAACTCCAAATGACCGAGACCGACCGTCAATTCGTTCTTGATGTCGTGCAAGATCGATTGGAGTGCGAAATCGATCGCCGATTTCCGTCCGTCGACTCCGGTCATGCGTGCGTTCAGTCGCGGCGAGCCGATGAGGAACTGCTGCGCCCACCCGGCAAAGAGTCGACGCGCGGGCCGAATTTGTTCGGCGCCGTATCGACCGGCAGCACCTTGGTCGGATTCCCGACGGCCCAGCCTGCTTGCACGAAGGTGCGCCCTTCCTGCGTCGTTTCTACGAGCTGGGTCGAAGAAGTCGAACCGTCCGCGTGGATGTACCACGAGATTCCCTTGTCCCCTTTGACGATTTCGACGACCGGGGCGTACGGATATCCCGGTGCGAAGCCTGGGAAGGGTGGCGCGACCTGCACGCCGTTGAGTGGTTCGAGCCACGTGCCATCAGGGAAGACGGCCGCGCCGTGGGGCGGTGTGCCCGTTTTTCCGATCGGCTTCCGGGAGCCGGTTTGGGTCTTCGCAACCGTGTCCGTCGCAGCCTTCGTGACTACAGGGTTCTTGGTTTCGACCTGCAGCACCGCGCCCGATTCGGAGGGCGTCGCTCCGAGACCGGACCCGTTCGCTTCGACGCCGAGCGGTGTCGAGGCGCCCGGATCGACTTCGTCCGAGGGACCGAATGCCCCGGAGACGTAAAGCGATCCCGCGGTCATGGCGAGAATGGCGACGGCGAACAGGAGCTTTGGCGCAGACATGTGGAGCGGGTGCAGGATCAGCAACGTCGAAGCTTAGCACGGAATCCTGCAGGACCGTGATCCGGAAGTTCCTCGCGAACGGACGGGGACTATGATCCCATCGCGCCGTGACCACCGTGATCCTTCTCGTTTCGAGCCTTGCTGCGTGCGTCGTTGCGACGCTGTTGCTGGCGTTCTCGCCGACCGGGCGGGGATTCCGCTCGGTGCGAGCCCTGGCGGCAATCGGCGCCGCTGGCTCTCTGTGGACACTCGGCTTCCCGCTGCTCGCCGGAACCGCCGTCGTGGCAACCCTTACGTTGCGAGGGCGCGGGACACCTGCATCCGCGCCCGTAGGAGCAGGACTCATGAGGTCGCAAGTACTCCCTGTCCTGGCGGCGCTCGCGCTCGGGATCAGCTTCCCCTATCTCCAAGACGCAAGCATCGACACGAACGCGCTTCCCCCCCCCATCGAAGGACTCAGCGCTGCGGTCGGTGGTGCGGGGTTTTGGCTCACAGCCGTAGGACGTGGATTGATCGCGACCTGCTCCGTCGTCGTCCTCGGCATCCTTGCCATGCTCGCGCTGCGCACGTCGCGCGGCTCGACGACGACGCCTCCGGCAGGCACCGATGCAATCGGTCGCGACAACGATCGAGACGAACGATGAGCTTCCTCCTCGTGGTTGACGCTGCCGCAATCGCGCCGTTCGTTCTGATCGGCGCCTCGATCGGATTCACGATCGCGGTGCTGTGCGTGCTGACGAACAGCCGCGAACGCACGCCTGACGCGGTACTGCTCGGGATCCTCTGCTGTGCGATCACGTGGGCGACGGTCGCCGCAGCCCGGCGCTCCGAAGCCATGGCACAGATCCAGATCGTCATCGCGATCGTCGTCACGTCGATCGAGATCCTCCTGGTCCGAGGACTCGATGGCAAGAACACCACGCGACGACGCGAGGTGTCCCGACAGGATTCGAACGAGAACGACGGATGACCTCAGCGCTGCCGCTCCTCCTCGTTCTGCTTCCCGCACTGGGGAGCTTGCTCCTGCTCGTGCTGCCCGAGCGGACGATCGACTCGAGTGCGAAGGCATCCCTGATCGACCGCCTCGTCTCGAGCCGAGCGATTGCTCTTGCGATCGCGCTCGCAGTTCTCGCGTTCTCCATCGTCGCCACGCAGCAGAACGGGCCGGTCGAGTTCCACCGCCCTTGGTTCCGGTTCCAGAACCTGCAAGTCGACATCGCGCTCGTGTTGCGGCCTACACGGCACCTCGTCGTCGTGTTCCTCGCGTTCCTGGCCACGATCGCGTGTGCGTCGATTCCGAGCGACGAGCGAGAACGACCGCGCCACCTGGCAGCCGGACTGCTCGGCGCACTGGCCTCGACGATGGCAGCGCTCTTGACCGAGGACCTCGTGGTCCTCGTGATCGCCGTCGAACTCCTGACACTACCGCTCGCCTTCGTCCTCGTGACGCGGCTTCGGGAGGACTCGAGTTCGAGCGCGACGACGGTTCTGGCGGGTGCGGCGATCGCGACGGCGTCACTGTTGATCTTGGCACTCGCGATCACCAACTTGCCACTGCCGATCGACGGCGAAGGGCTCGCTCTGTCCGCATCCATCGCTCGCACGCGTGAAGCATGCGGCGGGGTGACCGCACACCCGGATGCATTGTTGATCGCGCTCGCACTCACTTTGCTGCCTCGCGCACTGCTCTTCCCGACACATTGGGGCTACACGCTGCTCCAACATCGCTTCTCGGCTGCGGGTGCCGTGTTCGCACTCTTCGGCGGACTGGCGCTCGCGACGTCCCTCTTCTCGGAACTCGCCGCGAGCTATTGCAACAACGCGTCGTTCTGGAACTGGACCGGTGCTCGTTCGCACATCGTGTTCGCGCTCGCGGCGTGCGGCATGACCGGCTTGGCGATCTCGGCGAACTTGCGAGAGTCCCTGCGCCGCCGCGTCGCCGCGGCGATTCTCGTTCCGCTTCACGTCGTCGTGCCACTGCTCGCACTCGGAACCGCCGCGAGTCATGCTCTCGCTTCGATGGCGGTGCTCGCACTGGGGCTACCGGCGATGACTCTCGTCCTCGGTTGCTTCGCGTTCGCCCGTCGCCGCGATCCCGGACGCCTTCGAGACCTGCGCGGAGTGCTCCGGAGGATGCCGCGCCTCTTCGTAATGATGGTCGCCGCGATCGTCCTCGGGTTCGGCGTGCCCGGCTCGGCTGCATGGCGTGTCTTCGAGCGGTCGTTCGAACTCTTGGCTGCACGGTCGATGCTACTCACGATCGTGTGTTTCGGAGCCATCCTCGCCGCCGCGACGAGTCTCGTGCTCGTCCTCCTGTTCAGCATGCGTTCCGAGGATTCGCGTCGCGATCGTGAAGCAACGAGCGACCTCGACGCGATGGAGTGTTTTCGACTGGCCTTGCCGCTCGCCTGCGCGGTCGCGTTGGCCATCGGGTTCGAGCAAGCGCTGGCGGCCCAAACGGCGTCCCTCGTCGAACTCGGAATGCGACCGGAGGTGGCCAAGTGATCACGATGCCGCTCGCCTTGCTCAACGCGAACGACCTGTTCGTCCTCGGGCCGCTACTCGCGGTCGTCGCGGCAGGCTTCGCGTGCCTCGTGCCGCTCGGTGCGTTCGTGCCACGCATCCTCGCGTTCGTCGGAACGGCAACGGCCTTCGTGATGTCCCTCTACGGTTACACGCCGGCGACGACCAAGAGCGAGGAGTTCCTCGAAAGGCTCGGACCGGCACTGCGCGACAACGTGCAGTTCCGCATGGAGAGCGTCACCGGAACGCTGCTGTTGTCGGCGTTCGGCGCGTTCGTCGCTCTCTGGATGCTCACGAGGCCCGTCAAGCACGCACGACGAGAACGCGCCGAATCTGCCGCGCGCTGCTTCGTTGCCGGCGCATCGATCTTGCTCGTCGTCGCACGGAATGCCTTCCTCGCATACGTCGGCATCGAGCTACTGACCGTGTCCTGTGTCGTCCACGCGATCGCGAACGGTGATGCGACACGCCAGCGCATCGTCGCGGCAGGAATCCTGAGGCGTCACTTCGTGGCCAGCCTCTTGCTGCTCCAAGGACTCGCGCTCGTCTACGGCGGCGAAGGAACCCTCGCGATCCTGCAGATCGATGCCGTCAATCGACCCGGACTCGTTGCCCCTCGGGGGCTATCAATCGTCGGTGGCACACTCGTATTCGCAGCGCTCTTCTTGCGACTCGGCGCCGTGCCCTTCGGCCGGCGCGTGCGCCGCGAACTCGTGCGCACCCCTCGCGCCACTCGATTGCTGCGAATCGGCATGGGGCAGACGGCACTCGTCCTGTTGCTCTTCGCCGCCGCGACGCACATTCCACGCTATCTCATCGGAGTCGTCCCGATCGTCGCGCTCGCGACGCTCCTCGTCGGTCAAATCGCGACGCTCGCCAGCAAAGATCGTGATCGACTCGACGCCTCGCTGGCTACGACCTCTACCGGGTTCTTCCTGATCGCGTTCGCGAGTCAGACGAACGGGCAGGGCGTGCAGGACGCGGGCTACGCGATTCGGGCAGGCTTGCTCACGCTCGTGCCCTTCGTGCTGTCGTGGCTGTTGTGGATCGGTGGCAACACGTTGCTCGATGTGCACCAGGATCGTGATATCGATCGCTTTCGCGGACTCGGCCGACGATCACCGGTACTCGCGACGCTCCTTTCCATTGCGGTGCTCGGGCTGATGGGCCTGCCGCCAACGGGCGCGTTCTGGGGCAGATGGCTGCTCTTGCAGAGTTCGTGGATCTCGCTTGGCCCCGTGATGACGGCAGGCTTCGCCTTCGTCGCATCCTTGGGCGCAGCGTGGTCTCTGCATTTCATCGGGAGGATGTGGTTCGAAGCACCGGCGCGGGAGACTTCGAGTGCCTCCTCGAATGCCCCTGCCGCGCAACTCGTGCTCGCGATCGCTGCGATCCTGCTCTTCGTCACGTTCGCGATCCCGAGCACCCTCCTCGATACGCTCGTGCACATCGTGCTCTGACAGCCTGATTTCGCGCGCAAGGGTCGCGCGTCCGGTTCGTCGGACGGAAGCGAATGGACCGCGCCGAACCGACATGGGCCCTGGGACCCGATCGACAACAAGCATCATGAAGAGAACGAGACGCCGCATCGGCATCCTCACGGCCTGCACCGTCCTCACGGCGTGCACGACCATCTCCATCGACAAGCTCGAGATCGGCATGCGACCCGAAGCGGTTCGCGCACGCTTCGGGACGCCTACCCAAGTCGCACTCGCCGACCGCCAAGAGGGTGCGGAACAACGCAAAATGCTGATCGAGGAGTATCCGGGTGATCCGGGGCATTACCTCCAACTCATCTACGCCATTCCGCTCGACATCGACGAACTCGCACTCCAGGGAGATGCGGATTTCGCATCGTCCCTCGCACCCGAACTCGAACGCGGGGCACGCGTGGCGGACCTCGAACCTTCCAAGCGTCTCACGATCATGCTCCACTGTGCGCGACTCATGCGCTATCGACAGTTCGAGACGAGGAGCGAGGAAGCACGATGACGAAGCTCGGCAGCATTCTGATCACGGGCACGAGTTCGGGGCTCGGTGAAGCGCTCGCAGCCTGGGCTCTCGATCAGGGGCACCGCGTCCTCGGTACGAGCCGTCGCGGCAACCCACGATTGTCCCGACACGATTCCTACTTCGAAGTTCTCGGCGACCTCGCGCACGAGCAGAGCGCGACGGAGACGATCGAACGACTCACGAAGGATATGACGGACCTCGAGTTGGTCGTGCTCAATGCCGGCATCCTCTCGACGTTCGGTGATCTCGCGGACACCGAACTCGAGGATCTCGAACGGACGATGCGGATCAACGTCTTCGCCAATCAGACGGTCTTGCGCACCCTCGCGCGCTCGGGTTGCATGCCTGCGCGCGTCGTGGCGATCTCGAGTGGCGCCGCTGTCAACGGACGACGCGGCTGGGGTGGCTACGCGCTTTCCAAGGCCGCCCTCAACATGCTGATCCAACTCTGGGCCCGTGAGTGTCCACAGTCGCATTTCTGTGCACTCGCGCCCGGCCTCATCGACACCGCGATGCAAGACGTCCTGTGCGATTTGCCCGGTGACGAGCGGTTCGACAGCCTCGAATTCTTGCGCTCGGCACGCCATACCGCCGACATGCCCGATCCGTCCGCTGCGGCCGAACGCCTGGGCCCGCTCCTCTTCGAGCTCGAACACCATTGCGAGAGCGGCGGTTACGTCGACGTGCGCGGTATGGCCTGACAGCGCGTCGAACAACCGAACACGCCTCCATTCGGCGTGACGATCCTTGCCACAAGCAAATGCGATTGGATCGAGAGCACACTTGGACCGAAACTCTGGATGCCATGACCGACATCACGACCGACCTCAATCAACTCCTCGCCGACCATCAAGTCTTCTACCAGAAGTGCCGCATCTACCACTGGACGGTGCAGGGGCCGCTGTTCTTCGCTCTTCATCAGAAGTTCGAAGAGCTCTACACCGAAGCGGCACTACGCGTCGACGAACTCGCCGAACGCATCGTCGCCCTCGGTAGTCGCCCGATCGGCACGCTCGCGAAGCAGGTCTCCACATCGCGCCTCGGTGAAGACGGCGAAGCCCGGAGCGCGAAGGCGATGGTGCAGAACCTGACCGACGATCTGGAAAAGCTGACGCTGTGGCTTCGCGAGACCGCCGCGGACGCCGGCGAGTCCAACGATGGCGCGACTCTCAACATGCTCGAAGGCTTCGCGGACGCCAACGGCAAGACGATGTGGATGATGCGCGCGTTCCTCGCGGACTGAACCGACGGAGTCGGTCCCGCTCCTCAACGCAACGCGCGGCAGACTTCGACGAACGCCTCGGCCAGCGTCGGGTGATACCACGGCACCCGATAGAGGTCGTCCACGGTGCCCTGCATCGACATCATCGCCGCGGGAACATGGATCAAGTCGTCCGCGCGCGGTCCGAGGATCTGGCAGCCGAGAACGCGCCGATCCTCCGCGTGCACGACGAGCCGCATCGCTCCGAACTGCGCGCCATGGACGATCCCGCGTCCTTGCTCGGCAAAGCGCTTGTCTGCAGCGCGGTACGGTATCCCGTGACGATCGCAATCGCTCGGCGACAGGCCCACCGTTGCGTAGGGCGGATCCGAGAAGATCACCGACATCTTCGGCACCCGCTCGTCGAGGGATTCGAGCGGACCATCGAGTCGACCTGCGACGCGCGCCGCATTGCGTCCGGCGACTTCTCCTTCGCGGTTCGCCTCGTGGAGGATGCCATGAACACCGGACACGTCGCCGGCCAAGAACACGTGCGGAAGCGCGGTCCGAAACGTCGCGTCGACGAGCGGCCTCCGGTCGCTCTCGAAGTCCGGCGCTAGGCGCTCGATGTCGAGGCCATCGAAATCCGGCACCCGCCCGGTCGCGTTGAGCACGAAGTCGACGCGTCGCTCATGCAGGCCACCCTGCGGGTCCGCGAACGTCACGATCGATTCGTCGCCATCAGGGCGCGCCGCGACGATTTCCGCCGGTACCAGCAGGTCCATTTCGTGTTCGAGCGCGCGTGCGAGCTCGCGCCCGAGTTCGGGGTCACTGCGATGCAGGAGTGCCGATCGATTGACGAGGCTCGTCGTCGTTCCGATGCGCGCGAACCACGTCGCGAGTTCGACTCCGACGGCACCACCACCGATCACGGCGACGCGCTTCGGCGGCGCTTCGAGCTCGAACACGTCGTCGCTCGTGAGCACGCGTACGTCGAACTCGTGCGGTAACGGATGTGGCTTGGAGCCGGTCGCGATGACGAACGCCTTGGCGACGAAGCGTGTGTCCTCGACCTCGACGGCCTTCGTGGAGACGAAGCGCGGCGCTCCGCGCACGAGTTCGTAGGGCCCACTCTCGATCGACGCGACCTTCGCTCGCTGGAATCGGGCAACCAGTTGATGGGTGCGTTCCATCATCGCCGCGAAATCGAGCGTCGGCCGCTCGGCGCGAATACCGAAGCGCCCCGCCTCGCCGATGTCGAAGAGTCGATGAGCCGTCTCGAGGAGCGTCTTCGTCGGCATGCACCCGCGCAGGATGCACAGCCCACCGAGTCGCGCACCCGCTTCGATCGCAACCGTCCGCGCACCGGCTTCGGCCGCAACGCGCGCTGCACGCGAGCCGGCCGATCCGACTCCGAGTACGACGACGTCGACTTCGCGTGTGAGCATGGCTCAGCTCGCGCGCAATGCCACGATGACCGGATGGTCCGGATTGAGCAGGATCACCGAATACGGGTACGGCCCGGTCTGGCTCTCGCGCTCTTCGATGCGGATCTTGCCCTGCTCCTTGAGCAGGTTGACGAGCGTGCGCCGCTGCGGATGCGTGAGTTCGGGAAAGTGCTCGGCCATCTCCTTCTTGAGGAACGGACTGAGCCAAACCTCCTCGGGCTTGTTGTTGGCGCGGAAGCGCTCCGACAATCCGAAGATCAGCTCGAGGCATTGCCTCTGCCTCGCATCCGAGAGAGCTTCGCTGTCCGACAGCGGCGTCCACGTACTCATTTGGGGGAGCTTGACGGTCCCGAGAATGCGCGCGCCGGTGCTGCGCGGCGCCTGCGGACTGATCTGCGCGACGGGCGCGGGGGGATCCGGCTGCTCGACGGGCGCACGCACGATCGGCGCTGCAGGGACACGATGCGCAGCATCGGGTTCGATCAACGACGCAGCGTCGAGAAAACGCTCCGCGCCGATGCGGTCGACGAGATCGCCACTCGTGACCGATGCCGGCGCACAGATCAGGAGTTCTCGCCGCGCCTCGAGCACCTTGCGGGCGATCGGGATGAAGTCTTGATCACCACCGAGGATGACGAAGCGCTCGATATCCGGGCGCGTGTGCAGGATCTCGACGAGATCGATCGACAGTTGGAGATCGGCCGAGTTCCACTTGGTGTGATGGATCACGAACTGCGGTTCGTAGCCGAGCAGCGCGAGCGGATGCGCGGCCTCCGAACCCGGATACTCGTCGAACGGAGAATACGCCCGCCCGATCACCATCTGAGCACCGTCCTCGCGCAGCCGCGTGCGAAGTCGGCCGAGGACATTGAGACAGGATTCGAGCGCCTTCTTGTGGTCACCGGCGCGATCCAAGGCAGCGTCGAGCAGGCCGTCGTAGAGATTGTCGAAGTCGACGAAACAAGCGGTTCCGATCGTGGATTGTCGTCCGCCGGGTTCCTCGGTCACGCGCCTTCACCCCCTTCCGCTTCGGCCGCGACGCCGACGGTTGCAGGATTGACGCTGCCGGTCGCATAGGCGCAGAGCTTCGCGATCTCGACGCGCAGATCGGCGCGACGAACGATGCGATCGACCTGCCCCTTTTCGAGCAAGAACTCCGCCCGCTGGAAGCCCTTGGGCAAGTCCTGCTTGAGCGTCTCCTTGATGACGCGCGGACCCGCGAATCCGATCAGCGCCCCCGGTTCGGCCAGGATCACGTCGGCAACCGACGCGAACGACGCGGTCACGCCGCCCGTGGTCGGGTTGGTGAGTACCGCGATGTAGAAACCACCATGATCTTGGAAGCGCTGGAGCGCACCACAGGTCTTGGCCATCTGCATCAATGAGAGCGCGCCTTCGTGCATACGCGCACCGCCGGAGCTACAGAAGATCACGAGCGGTAGCGTCTCCTCGGCAGCGTACTCGACGAGCCGTGTGACCTTCTCACCGACGACGACCCCCATCGACCCGCCGAGGAACCCGAAGTCCATGATGCCGAGCGCGATGTCCTGGCCCAGCACGCGAGCACGGCCGCAGACCATCGCTTCGTTCTTGCCGGTCTTCTGACGCGTGTTCTCGATCTTCTCGGTGTACGAAACACGATCGGAGAATCCGAGCGAATCGACCGTCTTCATCTCCGCCCACAACTCCTGGAACGATCCTTCGTCACACAGGAGCTGGACGCGCTCGTCGGCGGACACCGCGAAATGGTGCCCACACTCCGGACAGATGCGCTCGGCAGTGAAATCCTTGCGGAAGATCATCGTCGCGCATGCTTCGCACTTGATCCACAAACCGCCCGGCATGTCCTTCTTCTTGCCGAATCGGGACCATCCCATAGCCATGATCGTTACCTCTCGTTGTCCGAATCGTGAGAGCCAGGATACCGGCTCAGGCCGCTACTTCGGCGACGACTCTGCGGAACTCGTCGATCTCGGTTTCCATGCAGGATGCGCCGTACAGGGCCGAGCCCGCGACGAACACGTTGCAACCCGCCTCAGCACAAAGGCCGATGGTCTCGCGCGAGATTCCGCCATCCATCTGAATGTCCCCTTCGAAGCGATACTCGTCGCGTAGCGTCCGCACTTTGTCGAGCACGTCGGGCATGAATGCCTGACCGCCGAAGCCGGGCACGACACTCATGACGAGGACCATGTCGAGGTCGTCTAGCCATGGCCTCACGACATCGACGGGTGTCGCGGGATTGATCGCGATACAGCGGCGCGCCCCTTGACGCTCGACTTCGGCAAGCAGCGTACGCGCATCGGATCTGGCAAGATCGTCGACGAGCAGTTCGGCGTGGAAACCGATGCCAGCTGCGCCCGCTTCGAGAAACTTCGGACCGTACGTCCACGGGTCGGTGATCATCAGGTGCACGTCGAGCGGCAGCGTGAGCACGCGCGCGAGGGCACGCACGACCGCTGGCCCGATCGTGAGATTGGGCACGAAGTGACCGTCCATGACGTCGACATGGTGCCAATCGGCACCCGCGGCCTCGGCACGCAAGCAGTCTTCGCCGAGGCGCGCGAAGTCGGCCGAGAGGAGCGACGGAGCAATGATGGAGGCACGACTCACAGGTAGTTCCTCGCACGTTGCACGTAGTGTTCGGCAGAAAACGCAATGCGCGCACGCTCTTCGTCGTTGACTCCGCGCCTGGCCTTGCCGGGCACGCCGAGAAAGAGCGTCCGCGGCGGAACGACCACGCCCTCGGGCACGAGCGCTCCCGCACCGATGATCGCGCCTTCGCCGATCACGGACCCAGTCAGCAAGATCGATCCCATCCCGATCAGCGCACCGTCCGCGATCGTGCAACCGTGGATCATCGCCATGTGCCCGATCGTGACGTCACACCCGATGGTGCACGGATGCCCGAAGTCGACGTGGATCACCGAACCGTCCTGTACGTTGGACCGTGCGCCGATGCGAATGGGCTCGTCGTCGCCACGCAGGACGCACTGGAACCAGACGTTGCAGTCCTCACCGAGACTGACATCACCGACGATCGTTGCGTTGTTCGCGACCATCGCCCTCCCGTCCTGGCGCGTGAACCGGCCGCGCATGTTGTCGTGGACTCGCATCGAATGGTCGTTCATGTCCGTGTCTCCAGCGTCGCCAATGCAGGTGCGTGTCATCCGCCTGGCTCGACCAGGTAGGGCGCTGCTAGCAACATCGTGGTGTTGTGGATCGCGTGCAAGAAGATGCACGTCCACAAGCTGCTCCGCTCACGAAGCCAGGCCAGGAAGACCCCCATGACCCCGAGCGGAATGATAAAGACCCAAGCAGCCGGCGCTTCGATGTGCAAGGCCCCGAAGACCAGCCCTTGGATGGTCGCGGCCGGCCAGAACGACACGGTACGTCTCAGGAAACCGAAGAAGAAGCCGCGAAAGAGGAGCTCTTCTGCCAGCGGCGCGCAAACCGTCGCGACGAGGCCGAGCCCGACGAAGAGCGGCAGGTCCTCGCGCGCGGCCAGGAAAGTCTTCATCGACTCCTGCTGGTGTTGTTCGCCGCCCGTGAGTTGGGCGATGAGCCCCGCGATCAGTGCCGCCGTCAGGAACAGCACGAGATGGGGCAAGAAGAACAACAGCGCAGTCGCAAGCCCACGCAGACGCGACCTGTCGAGGCCGAGTTCGGCCTCGGCCTCTACGCCGTGGATGCGAATCAATCCTTGCACAAGCAGAATGACGAGGAGGAAGCCGAGGCTCGCCCCGACGAGCTGCCAACCATCCGGCAAGCCCATGCCCTCGATGAGGGTCGCGCCGCTCAACTGGCCGCAGAAGAGCAACACGAAGCCGAGGAACAGTACGCCGCCCCCCCACTTGGCATCCCGGCGCCGTCGTCGCCGCGCTGGGGCGCTCTCGACGTCGTTCGTTTCGGATGGGTTCGTCATTCGCCCGGGATCGTTTGCACACGCTCTTCTTGTGCACGACCCGGCGCAATCGTGCCCGAGGTCGGCGAACTCGCGCTCGCGTACGGCAACTTGGGCATTCGTCCGGCGAGCCAAGCATCGCGTCCGGCTTCGCACGCGAGCCCCATCGCGCGCGCCATGCGCACGGGGTCGTTCGCCTTCGCGATCGCGGTGTTGAGCAGAATGCCATCGGCACCTTGCTCCATCGCGATCGCGACGTCCGATGCGGTTCCCACGCCCGCGTCGACGAGTACGGGCACGGTGACGCTCTCGAGAATAAAGCGGAGATTGAGCAGGTTGATCACGCCTTGACCCGATCCGATCGGCGACCCGGCCGGCATGACGGCGGCGACACCGACGTCCTCGAGGCGCTTGGCGATGATCGGATCATCGCTCGTGTAGCAGAGGACCTGAAACCCCTCGCTCACGAGTTGCTTCGCGGCTTCGAGCGTTCCGACGGGGTCGGGCAGCAAGGTCTTGGGGTCGCCGAGAACCTCGAGTTTTACGAACTCGCTCAAGCCGAGTTCTCGACCGAGCCGCGCGGTCCGAACCGCATCGTCAGCCGTGAAGCATCCCGCGGTGTTCGGGAGGAGCACGATGCGATCACGATCGAGGAAGTCGAGCAGGACCTTGCCATCGTCGCGCTTGCCGAGGTCGAGGCGACGCACGGCAACGGTCACGCACTCGCTCCCGGAGGCATCGATCGCGTCGCGCATCTGCTCGAAGCTCGCGTACTTACCGGTGCCGACGAACAGGCGCGACGCGAACGTGCGCCCGCCCAGGACGAGCGGCCGATCCACCGGTGCCTTCAAGTCGCGATAGGGTGTTCCCTCGGTGCTGCTTGCAGTCATGCTTCGATAGGTCCTTGCTCGATCTCAGCCCCCGCCCACGAGCGTCACGATTTCCAGCTCGTCGCCGTTCTCGAGTCGCGTCACCTCGTGCTCCGTCCTCGGGACGATTTGGCGATTGCGCTCGACCGCGACACCCGTGCGCGGCAGGCCGAGGGCTTCGAGGAGGTCGGTGACGGAGAGCGGCCCCTCGAAGGTCCGCACTTCGCCGTTGATGGAAAGATTCAGATTCACGGCGCGCCCAGTCTCGGCCGGCACCACGTCGCTTTCCAGTCGCAAACGGTCGCGGTACGGCATCCGTTCGCGGATCGCGAGTCGGCGGGAGTGCGGGACGCATGCTGGACATCGCGGCGCTGCGGCTACACTCGGAGGACCATGGATCATCGGACGGGTGAAACGCTCGCACTCCTCGTGCACAAGGGCTTCCTGAGCGCCGATGCGGCACGACGTGCGCTCGCGGAACGCTCGGGCGAGGAGACGCTGCCCGAGACGCTCGGCCGACTCGGATACCTCGAAACCGCGGAGGCCGTCCGGCTCTTTGCCAATCGAGTCGGCGAAGACCCGAGACTCACGCGCTACGAGATCGTGCGACGCATCGGCGACGGTGGGACCGCGATCGTGTTCGAGGGCATCGACCGCAAGAGCGGCGAACACGTCGCGCTCAAGATTCTTCGCGAGGAGTTCGCCCGTGATCGGACGCGCCTAGAGCGCTTCGTCGCCGAGGCAAAGTTGCTCTGCGAGCTCGAGCACGAAGGACTCGTGCGGGGCTTTCGCGTCGCAAAGGATCAGGGGACGGTGTTCCTCGCGATGGAACTGCTGCCGAGCGAGACACTCGAAGATCGCCTCGTCGCCGGTGAGCGGTTCGAAGAATCCGAAGCGTTGCGCGCGATCCGGGATGTCGCGAGTTCGCTCGTGTATCTGCGCGGCAAGGGCATCGTCCATCGCGATCTCAAACCAGGCAACATGATCCGCACCGAAGAAGGGAGCGTGAAGCTTATCGATCTCGGGTTCGCCGCACGCATCGGAAGCGTCGAAGAGAGTTCGACAACGGTCGGTACGGTTGCCTACATCGCACCCGAACAGGCCCGCGGCGAAGGCGACCTCGACGCGCGAGCGGACATTTATTCACTCGGCGCCACGCTCTACCACCTCGTCGTCGGCGAACCGCCCTTCGCGGGAGAGGACAGTCAAGAGGTGCTCGAGAAGCAAGTCTTCGCCGAACTCTCGTCCGAACGCATCAAGGCCCTCGGTCTGTCCCCGACCCTGCACTACTTGATCGAGAAGATGATGGCGAAGGACAAGGCGATTCGCTTTCAAGATGCGAGCGAGATCGTGCGCGATCTCGAAGAGAAGATCGGTGACGATCTCCGGCGAGGATCGACCGGAGCGACGACGCCGGGCAAGAACGTTTCGGGCGGCCGCGCTTCCTCGCGGTCGACCTCTTCGCGATCGACTTCGAAGTCGAGAACGCGCGGTCGCCGCCGCCGCTGATCGAGGTCGACCGTGCCTCGCGCGTTCTCGTTCTCCTGCAAGCGTTGCGGGAATTGCTGCACCCGCGCGGACGGCAGAGTTCGGATCACCGAGGACGATGTTCCGCGCATCGCCGCCGCCCTCGGGCTGTCCGTCGCCGGATTCCGCTCTCGATTCTTGAACCCCGGCCCGGATGGCTCCTGGCTCGTTCGGCTCTTGCCGGGCGGTTCGTGTCCGTGGTTCTCGCGTGAAGGCGGCCTCGGTGCATGTCGCATCTACGACGCACGCCCCGAGCACTGCAAGACCTTCCCTCACTGGCCCGAGATCCTCGAAGACGACGCGGCATTCGCCGAGGTCAGGCGCTTCTGCGCAGGCATCGAAGTCTGACGTTGAGCACCGAATCGCAAAGGGGACGCCGTGCTCTCCGCGATGCGATGGGGACTCCACGTCTGGCCCACGACGGCGATCACGATTCCGTAACGATACGGGTCGATAAGGTCCCCCATGGCTCTGGTATCCGCACTCCCCGTTCTGCTCGCGCTCGTAACTCCGCAATACGAGACGGCTGCGGAGCGCCTGCGCAAGGACTGCCAGGCCGCCCTCGAAGCCGGTAAGGACGACCGTGCCCTCGCTCTGGCGCGCCAGGCTTGGCGTCTCGAACCCGGACACGAGAAGACGCGCGAACTCAGGGCGGCAGCAATCGTCAGGCTCGGCACACGCTTGATGCTCTCGAACGAGTTCGAACGCGCTCGCGATCTCTTTCGAGAAGGGATCGCGACGCTCGACACGAACGCGATGCTGCACCTGGGGGCAGGTCAGGCCGCCAAGGAACTGCACGACAGCCTCGGAGCTATCCGCAGTTTTCGCCGGGCGACGGAACTCGATCCCAAACTCACGCCAGCCTTCATCGCACTCGGATCCGTGCTCTACGAGCAGGGAGCCTTCGACGACGCGAAGAAAGCACTGACCCGCGCACTCGAACTCGAACCGAAGAACGTCCTCGCCCGCACGCTGATCCAACGTGCGAGCGACGATGCCAAAGTCGAGACGCCATTCCAGACGCACGCGAGCAGACACTTCGAACTCGCCTACCACGGCGAACGGCGAGGGCTCGATCGCTTCCAACCCGCGATCCTCGACTATCTCGAACAGCGTTACGCGCTGATGCACGAACTCCTGCGAAAGCAACCGGAGCGTCCGATCCGGGTGATGCTCTACACGAAGACGGAGTTCCAGACCCTCAACCGCAACGCGGACTGGGTGCAGGCGTACTACGACGGCAAGGTCCGCATCCCCGTCGATTCGTGGCAACGCAGCAAGGGCCGCGTCGAGGCCGCAATTCGTCACGAGCTGACCCACGCATTCCTCCAAGAGGTGCACGGATCGATGTCGGCGTGGCTCCACGAAGGCTTCGCGCAACGAATGGAAGGGATCGACCAGAAGATCGCCCTCGAAGAAATCGGGGATCGCGACCTCGTCGACGCGAAGAAGTTGCGTCGACCCTTCGTTCTCGAGCGCAATCCGCGTCGCGCACGCCTGCTCTACGCGCAGAGCATCCTGCTCTACCTCGAGATCGAGAAGCGTCTCGGCAGCCGCGGGATCGCACCGCTCTTCGAGCGCATCGTGCGGGCCGAAGGCACGATGGCGGAGAAAGAAGACGCAGCGCTCGTCAGTCTGCTCGGTGTCGACCTCGAAGGTCTGATCCGGATTCTCGGTACAGGCTTGCGAACAGCGACTGCCGGCAGGTAATCCGTAACCAAGCTCGACGCACCGCGATGAAGATGCGTGAGCGAACGAGCACCACCCGCACTCGACCTGCGCGAGCGATTGCGCGGGTTCGGGATCGACTCCCTCAGCGATGAGGATCTGCTGGCGCTCGTGCTCCGCACGGGCAGACCCGGCGAAAACGCGCGTGGTCTCGCGCGCCGCATTCTCGATCGGCTCGGTTCGTCTCGCGAACTCGCGAGGACCTCGGTGCAAGAACTCGAAGCGATCGCGGGGATCGGTCCTGCGCGTGCCGCGAGCGTCGTGGCGGCTGTCGCGCTCGGGCAGCGCGCGCACCACAAGCGTGCGGAGTTCCTCAGCGCACTCTCGAGCCCCGTCGATGCCGCCGATCACGTGCGTGGTCACGTCTCGGGCACGCTGCAGGAGGAGTTCCACGTGCTGCTCCTCGACTGCAAACATCGCGTGGTCGGCCACCGAAGAGTCAGTGTCGGCACCTTGCAAGCGAGCCTCGTGCATCCGCGCGAGGTCTTCCGTCCGGCAATCAGGGCCGGGGCAGCGGCAATCCTCGTCGCGCACAATCACCCGAGCGGCGACCCGACACCGTCAGAGGAGGACCGCGCAGTGACGCAGCGATTGCGCGAGGTCGGCGGGAACATCGGCATCCCGCTCCTCGACCACCTCGTGCTCGGTGAAGAAGCGTTCTACAGCTTCGCCGAACAACGTCTGATCCCCTGGGACTGATTCCGTCCCGCGCAGCGTCGGCCCGGACGGGCAATCTTCACCATCACGCATGTTGTGTGGACGGGGACGGACGCCATGATTCGATACGTGGTCCAGGTCTCCTTCACGCCGAACCTCGGAGTCCATGTCGACGTGACGCCGCTCGACGTGGATGGCCGGACCGTGCGCGAAGCACTGGAAGCCGTGTTCCGAGCACGTCCTCGCATGCGCGGCTACGTGCTCGACGATCAAGGACGCTTGCGCGCCCACGTCAACGTCTTCGTCTCCGGACAGATGATTCGAGACCGGGACCTGCAGTCCGACGCGATCGATGCTTCGACGTCGCTCTGGGTGTTCCAGGCGTTGTCCGGAGGGTGACACCCACGAACGAGCGTGAACTCATGGAGGACAAGGACACCGTGCTGCACATCGCGACCCGAAAAGGGCTCTTCCGGTACGAACAGCGTGCTTCGTCGTGGGACCTCGCCGGAACCGCGTTCTTGGGCGAGAACCTCTCGCTCGTTCACGTCGATCCGCGGGACGGCGCGGTCTACGCCGCGCTCGACACCGGACACTTCGGACCGAAGCTGCATCGCAGCGAGGACGGAGGACAGACATTCGAAGAGATCGGGCTGCCTGCCTATCCCGCAATGCCGGAAGGCTGGGAGGAGATGCCGCAGTTCGACGGCAAACCGATCACCTGGAACCTCCGCATGATCTGGTCGTTCGCGCACGGTGGCGACGATCAACCGGGTCGACTCTGGATCGGATCCATCCCGGGCGGCCTCTTCCGGAGCGACGACCGCGGTGCGACGTGGCAGCTCGTCGAATCGCTGTGGATGTCCGAACGTCGTAAAGGCTGGTTCGGCGGTGGCGCCGATGCCCCTGGCATCCACTCGATCTGCGTCGATCCCCGCAATAGCGAACACGTCGTCCTCGGGGTGTCCTGCGGCGGAGTCTGGCGCACCCAAGACGACGGCGAGACCTGGGAGCAGAAGGCACACGGAATGCGTGCCGAGTACTGCCCGCCCGAGCAAGCCTACGAACCTTGGACGCAAGATCCACACTGCGTCGTGCAGTGTCGCGACGAACCGACGACGTTCTGGGCCCAGCACCACAACGGGATCTTCGTGTCGACGAACGATCTCGAGTCGTGGGAAGAAATCGAAGGCGTGCAGCCGTCCGTCTTCGGCTTCCCGGTCGCCGTGCATCCACAAGATGGTAAGCGAGCGTGGTTCGTGCCCGCGCAGAAGGACCAACACCGTATCCCGAAGGACGCGCGGGTCGTCGTCACGCGCACCAAGGACGGCGGCAAGAGCTTCGACGTCCTCGATCGTGGGCTACCCGCGCCGCCGGCCTATGACCTCGTTTACCGTCACGCACTCGACATCGACGCGAGTGGCGAGCGGCTCGCGTTCGGCAGTACGACCGGAAGCCTCTGGGCGACGACCGACGGCGGCGAAAGCTGGACGACGTTGTCGACGCACCTGCCACCCGTCTACGCGGTGCGCTTCGCAGACCGCTGAGCGCGGCGCCCAATCACAGGGGCTCGAGGCGCGGCCCGCGCGGCGTGTCGACGATCTTGAAACCCTCCGCTGTGATCTCGTCGCGGAGTCGATCGGCAGCCTGAAAGTCCTTCGACTTGCGGGCTGCCTCGCGCTCCGCAGTCTTGTCGAGCAGCGACTGACGGCGAGGGTCGTCGGGCTTGCCGCCCCACAGGACGCCGCCGACTTCGGCAGCGACATCGGGTTCGTCGCCGACGCAGCCGCACCAATCTTCGAGACGGCGGAACAGTGCGAGCGCGTTCTGTGCAGACTCGACACTCGGTTGCATCGCGTTTACGTCGGACACGAGGCCGGACAGGACGGCGAGCGCCTTCGCGATGTTGAGGTCGTCATCGAGAGCTTCGCCGAAAGCTGATTCGGCGTCGCGCAGCACGATGGTCGCGTCGTCCGTGCCGGCCGCTTCTTGCCCGTGCGCGATGCGCAGCAACCGTGCGCGGCATTCCTGGATGCGCGTCAGGAACGCGCGCGACTCGCCGAGCCCCGTGCGCGAGAAGTTCATCGGCATCCGGTAGTGCACGCGCAGCAACGCGAGCCGAATCTCGTGGCCCGTCCACCCTTCGCCGAGGAGCTGTTCGATCGTCAAGAAGTTGCCGAGGCTCTTCGCCATCTTCTTCTCGTCGACGAGGAGGTGCCGCGTGTGCAACCACGTCCCGACGAACGGCACCTTCTCCGTGAAAGCCTCGCTCTGCGCGACTTCGCATTCGTGATGCGGGAACAGGTTGTCCTCACCACCGGTGTGCACGTCGAACTGATCACCGAGATACTTCCGACTCATCGCCGAGCACTCGATGTGCCATCCGGGAAAGCCCCGCCCCCACGGTGAATCCCATTGCATCAAGTGCTTGTCGTCGGTCTTCCAGAGCGCGAAGTCGCGCGGATCGCGCTTCTCCGGATTGACGGCGATCCGTGCACCCTCCTCGAGCTCTTCGATGACTTTGCCCGACAGCTTGCCGAAGCGAGGGAAGCTCGCGATCGAGTAGTACACGTTGCCACCGACGACATAGGCGTGCCCGTTCGCGACGAGCCCTTGGATGATCTCGATCATCTCGGGGATGTGGTCCGTCGCCCGCGGATACTCCTGCGCGCGTCGCATGTGGAGCGCATCGACCGCAGCCAGAAACTCGCTTTCGTACTTGCGTGCGATGGCGTAGGGATCCAGCTTCTCGCGCCTTGCCGCGATCAGCATGCGATCCTCCCCCGAGTCGTCTAAGTCGTCCTCGGTCAAGTGCCCGACGTCGGTGATGTTCATCACTTGGACGACGTTCATCCCGCGCGCTTCGAGATGCCGCCGCAGGAGATCCGCGGTCAAGAACGACCGGAAGTTGCCGATATGAGGGCTCGAGTAGACCGTCGGACCGCAGTTGTACATGCGCACCACCCCGGGTTCCCGAGGTTCGAAGGGTCGCAATTCGGAGTGCGCGGTGTCATACAGTCGAAGCGTCATGGTGCGCGCAAAGCATAGCAGCAGCAGCGAGAACTCCAGCACGTGCAGGTAGAGCCATGGAAGCCGTCGCGAGGGCTCGAAGCCTTTCGCATGCTGCACGAGGTCGGGAGCGGCGCACACGGCACCGTCCACCACGCCGTTGCGCTCACGAGCGTCTTCGACCTCGAAGCGGGAACCGACGTCGCCATCAAGTTCTTGCGGCGCGAACTCATCGACGACCCGGTCTTCTCCAAGCGCTTTCGCCGCGAGGCAGAGATCGGCATGGAGGTGCGCCACGACAACGTCGTGCGCTTCCACGGACTGCTCGATGGCACGCTCCTCGGGTTGCCCTATCTCGCGCTCGTCATGGAGTTCGTGCACGGGCAAACGCTGCGATCGCTGCTCGACTCCCAGGGCCCACCGCTCGAGGCCCTTGTCTTGCGGGTCGGCGCGGACGCCGCTGCAGGGCTCGCTGCGCTCCACGCCCGCAGCATCGTGCACCGCGACATCAAGCCCGAGAACCTCTACCTCGCCGACGACGGCACGACGAAGATCGTCGACCTCGGCTATGCCGACGTCGTCGAAGGTCGTACGCGATCGTCGCTCGCCGGAACCCTCGCCTATGCCGCCCCCGAACTCCTGCGCGGAGCCGCCGCGACTCCGGCCAGCGACCTCTACGCGCTCGCACTCACGCTCTTCGAGGTCGCTGCAGGACATCCTCCGTTCGACGAAACGGGTAGCGTCGACGCACTGATCGACGAACGGCTTCACGGCGCTCCGCGACGGCTCGGAAGCGTCCGCCCACGCACGAGTCCGTTCTTCGACACCGTGCTCGACGAGATGCTCAGACCCGACCCCGCGCGTCGACCTTTCGATGCCGAACAACTCGCGGTCGTGCTCGCCGAGGGCACGCAGAGTTCGTGGTGGCAGTCGCGTCAGCGGATCGAGCCGGTGCTCGCCTCGAGGCAGCGCGTCCGCGCGACGAGACGGCCGTCCCCGACGGCGCTGTTCGGTCGTGAAGCAGAACTGCGCCGACTCGGAGAGGTCTATCACGACGTGCGTCACGGTCGTCCGCACACGATGCTCCTGACCGGAAGCGAGGGCGTCGGCAAACGTCGCCTCGTCGACGAATTCGTTCTGGCGCACTTGGACGATGCGGCCGGCGCGATCTATTTCGCGGGGGAGTGTTCGGTCCCCGGAACCGGCCGTCCCCTCAGCCCGTTCGGTTGGTTCTTGATGAAGGCCTTCGATGTCGACTTCGACGACGAAGAAGACGAAACGAGACGCAACCATGCAGCCGCACGCCTTGCATTCAGGTTGCAGGTCGATGGCGGCCTCGACGAGGATACCGCGACCACGATCGCGCGAGCGCTCTTCGACATGCCCGGCGCCGAGCGGATGCCGATCGAAGCGACGGCAACCGTGTTCCGCCGGCTCGCATCGCGCACACGACCGCTCATCGTCCGCATCCACCGTGCCGAGCGCATGACCCACCGCGCGCTCCGACTGGTGCGCGAGCTGATGACTCCAGGGCACGCGATCCTCGTCGTGCTCTGCATGCACGACGAGGCGGCAGGCGTGGACGTCGATTCGATCGAGAGCCTCGAACGGATGCAACTCGCGCCGCTCGCGAACGATGCGGCACAGGGTTTCGTGCGCGCACTCTTCGGCGAAACGAACATCCACAGGAACCCGACGAGCGACGCGAACAGCGTCATCGATCAGGTGCTCGCGCAGGTCGACCCCCTGCCAGGACTCGTCATCGATGCACTCGAAGTCGCCAGGGCGCGCAACCAACTCGATGGCCGCCCAGGCCACTATCGGTCGCTCGTCGCCGATCTGCAGTTGCCGATCGAAGGTCGGCTCGAGACGTACCTCGAGGCGATGTTCGACGCGGAGGACGAACGCGCGCGTCGGCTGCTCGAGGCGGCCGCGATCCTCGGTCCGCGTTTTCGGGTCGACGATCTCGCGGCCCTCCTCGGAGAAGAAGAACTCGCGGTCCTCGCGAGGTTGAGTGCGCTACGCGATCGATGGTTCCTCGGCGGGGAGGGCGCTCTGCGCTTCCGCAGACGGAGTCAGCGACGCTTCGTACTCGAGCGCTGTGAACCCGACGAACGAGCCAGGCTCCAGCATCTCGCAGCCGAACGCTTCGAGGCGCGCGGTGCACGACCTCTCAAACGCGCGATTCATTGGGCGCGCGCCGGCGATGCACAGCGCGCGGTTCCGCTGCTACTGGACGGCGCCGAGCGCGCCATTCGCCGACGAGAACTCGCCGCGGCTGAACTCCTGCTCGTTCGCGTCGCCCAGCAACTCGACAGCGCGCTGCGCATCCCAGCGCTCGTCCATGCCCGATTGCGCGCCTGCGTCCTCGAAGCCGATCTCGAACTCGTTCGAGGTAGGCCGACTCGAGCCGAAGAACGCATACGTCGCGGCCTGACGATCGCACACGTCGCGCGCGACGAAGACTTGGTCCTGCGTCTCGAGATCCTCGCGGCACGCGCCGCGCGTGCACGTGGTTTTCGTCGCGACGCGATGCGTCGCCTTGAAGCCGTCCTTCCGGAGCTCGAGGGGGCGGGGGACGACGTGATCGACGCGCGCCTCGATCACGTGAGCCTGCTCGAGGAAAACGGTGGGCTCCGCGCAGCATGGCGTGAGGCTCGCGAGATCGAACGGACGTTGTCGACTCGTGACGACGCCGATCCCGGAGTGGTCGCTCGTTGCGACCTCGTGCTTGGCACGCTCGAAGCAAAGCGCCTCCACGTCGAACGTGCCGAAGAGCTCTTCGATCAAGCCGAGAACCGTCTGCGAAAGCGAGGCGAAAGTCGTCGCCTCGTCGAACTGCACCTGCGGCGAGCCGAACTCGCACTCGACCTCGGCAATGAGCGCGAGTTCCGTCGCGAACTCGCAGGCGCGGACTCGCTGTTCGAACGTGACGCGAATCTCGTATCGCTGCTCGCTTGGCGCGCGCGAAGGTACTACCTCGAGGCTCTGTTCGAGATCTTCGTGAGCCACCCCGCCGAGGCGCTTCCGCACCTCGAACGTGCCGCGCGCGACGCCGAGTCCTTCGGAGACTCGTTCGGCGGCGTTGCGGTGCAGGTCGCGGTATTCGAAGCCATGATCGCGCTCCAAACCGCGACCGAAGAACAAGCGAGCGCCGTGCTGCGCCAGACGGCGCGGGCTGGCGATCCACGCCTCTTCATGCTGGGCTGCACACTTGCCGCCGAGTTCCATCGTCGCAAGAACGACCTGCCGCGTGCCCTCTCCAAGCTCGATGCCGCCTTCGACGAACTCGGCAAGCACAGCGTCGAGCCGACGTTCCCCCTGCGCTTGCTCCTGACGAAGAGCCGTATCCTGCGCGATCAGGGCGACAGCGAAGCGGCGCGCCGCACCAGGCGCCTCGCAAAGCGTCGCCTCGAACGACTGTCGCTGCGATTGCGGCGCGCCGACCGTCACGCGTTCTTGCGCGCCAATCCGGCACGCCGCGCGATTATTGCGTCCCGGTGACTCTCGACGAGATCGAGATCACCGTCCGGTCAGCTTCGCGAAGATCGACCGCGCACGAGTAGAGCGCGACGGAGCAACACCGCACCACGGCGGTACAAGCGGTGGCGCCAGGCGCGCGCGTCCCGTGGCGCTTCGACGACGTCCACATAGCCCCGCAAGAACGCCAGTACGTCCCGGGAAGACGGAACTGCATCGCGATGCTTCTGCCACCATCGAGCGCACCGCACGAGACTCGCAATCGCTGCCGGCGACCCTGGCCGCAGGCCGAAACACCCGTTCGTCAAATCCAGAACGGCGACGGTAACTGCCGCGCCACGTTCGTGCCCGCTGCCTTTGTCGACTACTAGCAGATTGCCCGGGTGCAGATCCGTGTGCCGAAAACCCGCGACGTGCAACCGCCCGACGGCACGCCCCGCCGCGACGAGATAGCGGCGGCGTGCGTGATACGGAGCGACATCGAGCGCGGCATCGAGCGGAAGGCCTTCGAGGTATTCCGCGACGAGTCCCAGCTTCCAGAACGTCCCGCAGCGTTCGGCTCGACCGACGATCGGTCGCGGCACGCACACGCCCATCGCGCGCAGTCGGATCGCCGCGTCGATTTCCCGGCGCAGTCGACCGACCGAAACATATCGGTCGCGTAGGAGCGAACCGAGCAGACCGCCGTGCCGCAATGGTCTGAAGAAGGCGCCCCCAGCGCCCCACTGAATCCTACGCGCGCCGCCTCGCCCGTGGCGGCTCGCGTCGCCATCGGGTTCCCATCCCGGTTCGGCAAACCCGTCTGGCGCGTCGCGCACGAGGCTCTCGCGACTCACGACGACCTCCGATGGCTCGTCCGCGTGCGCAGCCCCGCATGCAGGGCACACAGGCAACGCATCGGTTGACGACGACGTGTCGGATTGCGGAGGAAGAAGCAGTGCGACGGGCATTCGGGCCGTATCATGCCGCTCCCATGACCCCCGGTCGCTACCTGCTCGTGCGACTCTCGGCCATTGGGGACGTCGTCTTCGCTCTCGAGTCCGTTGCTGCCCTGCGTAACCTCGATCCAGGCGCCCGAATCGATTGGCTCGTCGAAGACCGCATTCGCCCCTTGCTCGAGAGTCACCCCGATCTCGACCGGGTCCTCGTGTATCCGCGGCGCGAGTTCGCACGGTGTGCGGTCCGGCCGTGGCTGTGGCCATCGCTCGTCGTGCTCCTCGTGCGACATGCGTGCGCGCTCCGTCGAACGAGATACGACGCCGTGCTCGACCTCCACGGCAACCTCAAGAGCGGGTTGCACGTCTTGTTGGCTCGAGCGAAGCGCAAGATCGGTTTCGACAAGACCCGCGCGAAGGAAGGTGCGTGGCTAGCGGTGAGGGAGCGTGTCACACTGCCGTCGCCGCGACCGCATCGTTCGGAAGAAGGGCTCTTGCTGCTCGAACGCCTCGTCGGCGCCACGGTCGCGCGTCCCCCGCATCCGGTCTTCCCGATCGACGAAGCCGCGAAGGCTCTCGCGAACGCGTGGCTCGACGCCACACGACCTACGTACGCGACACACAGGCCGGCAGGCATGGTCGTACTCGCACCCGGGACGAGCGCCTTCGCCGCATTCAAGCGATGGCCTGCGCGACGCTATGCCGAGCTCGCCGAGCGACTCTGCTTGCACGGCTTGACGGTCGTGGTGTCGACGGGACCAGGTGAACGCGAACTCGGGCGCAACGCCGTCGGCCAGTCGGGTGCCATCTGGTTCGACGGTGCAGAGCACGGCTTGGCGGTCGCCCTCGAGGTCATGCGCCAAGCATCCGTCTGCGTCGCGGCGGACTCGGGCCCGATGCACCTCGCCCAAGCCGTCGGCGTACCCGTCGTCGGCATCTTCGGACCGAAGGATCCCTTACGTTATGGACCGCGATTGCCTGGATCCATTGTCATGCGGTATGCAACCCCGTGCGCTCCGTGCGGTCGTCGCGCGTGCGAGTTGCCGACCTGCGTGCAAGCGGTGACGGTCGACGACATCCTGCGAGCGACGCTCGACGTCCTCTCGCGGCAGAATCGCGCGTCATGAAGGTCGACGCGCCGGTCGCCTACCTGTGGCGCCACTACCGCGAGAACCTCAGGAAGTGCAGCCTCGAACCCCTCGTCGGGGACACGCGCTTCGTGTTCTCGGTGTGGAGGAGCGGTATCTCGATCGAGGCGACGGGCTGCATCGTGCTCGAGATCGATGCTCCGGTGCTCACGCGATCCGACGCCGGCAGCCCCTTCGTCCTGCTCGATTCGACGTGGCGCTACCTCACCAAGATGCGCGCGAGCGTCGTCGGCGATTGCATCCCACGTTCCTTGCCGGCGTCCCTCGGGACCGCCTATCCACGCACCGCCAAGCTCAGCGAAAACCCGGCCCGCGGCCTCGCCTCGATCGAGGCACTGTACGCCGCACTGCGCATCGTCGGCGCCCGAGACGACGCCCTGCTCGCGTCCTACCATTGGGGTGCGGAGTTTCTCCACACCTGCGATCAGGAAGGCCTGTAGCAGCGGGCAAGATTGTCCAGAAATATCCTTGGACACTTGGGCGCGGTTGGCCGATAATTCGGCTTCGCGAATCTTCTCGAAGTAGGCATGCATGGCTCGAGCTCCCTCCAAGACCAAAGCTTCCTCGCGACCTCCTCGAGTGCGGCGCGATGCTCCCATCGTCCGGGGTCAGGCGTATTCGGCAACTCGGCTAGCCGCTCTGCTCGATGTCGACCCGTCGCAGTTCGACGCCGTGGTCGCGTCGATGCTCGAACGCGACCCCGAGGCGAACCGCACGATGGTTCGGATCGCAGACTTCGAGCTACCGCGGAACGACGGTGAGGCGGACACCGCGTACGATCGTCGGCGCGAACAGGCTCTCGCGCGTATCTTCGAGTTCTTGACGCGTCGTGCTGTTCGCGCGCTCACTCGATGTGACCACGCGGTGCCATGCTCGAATCTGAGTTCGAGCCTCGATGACGGCGATCTGCTAGCGACCCAACTGATCCGACTGCGCCGCAACGCCCTTCCCGAGGGACGCACGGCGGACACGGCGTATGCAGCCATCCAGGATCTCGCGGCTTGGCGGGATCGCTTCGCGCACGAGCAGACTTACCTCGTTCCGGTCCTCGTCGAGAAGTATCTTGCCATGGGCGTCGATCGCGACGATCTCGTGCAGGAAGGCATGCTCGGACTCCTTCGAGCGATCGACGGATACGACTGGCGGCGAGGAGTTCGATTCTCGACGTATGCGAAGTACTGGATCCAGGATCGGGTGCTCAAGTCGCTCTACGACCAGAGTCGCACGGTTCGCCTTCCCGCGTGGATCCAAAAGCTATGGCAAAAGGCGTATCGCAAGGCGGCCCGCGAGGACGGAACGCAAAACGTTCTCGCGAGCGAGGCCCTCGCGAGCGAACTCGACGTGAGCAAGCGACGGCTCGAGCGCGTCGTGTCGTCGCGCCGACGTCAAATCAGCCTCGACGCACCGATGCCCGGCGACGACGACGCGTCCTTTGTGAGCACCTTGACGGATCCGTCGACGGTCGACTTCCACATGCCCAGCGATACCGAGAGCCTCGAGCGTACCGTGCATGACGTGCTCGCGAGTCTCGATGAACGTGAACGCCTCATCGTGAGTGAGCGATTCGGATTCGGTGGACGCGAACCCCGCTCACTCAGGGAGATTGGCGACGAACTCGGGATCAGCGCGGAGCGTGTTCGTCAGATCCAAGCCGGGGCCCTCGATTCCCTACGCGAGAATCGTCGCGTCGCGGCACTGTTCGAAACGATTCACTGACACGATCTCAGCGCGCGCGTTTCGTCTGGGCCTGGGTACTCGAGTACTCGGCGAGTTCGCGCAGACCCGCTAGGTAGACGACTCCTTGCACACCGCGCCGGGATCGCCTCGCGCCCGAGCCACCGACCAGGATGCTCACGTCGTTCGGCAGAACGGCGCGGAGACGACGAACGGCGCGATCGGTCTGCAAGCCGCCCGAAGCCAGACTCACCGACAAGGCCAAGACCTGCGGACGCACCTCGAGCGCGGCCGCCTCGATCTCTTCGATCGGGAGTTCGGTACCGAAGCTCACGACTCGATAACCGGCGACCGAGAGCGTGAGTGCAGCCATCTGGAGTCCCAACCCGTGTCGCTCTCCCGGCAATGTCGCCATGACCGCTGTCCGCACATCACTCGTGTGGACCGCAACACGGTGCTCGTTCTCGACCGTCGTGCGCATCGTACGCAGCACATCGTCGACCGCCTCGGACAAGAAGTGCTCATGGCGCACCGCGATCGACCCGTCCGCCCAGCGGCTGCCGAGGACATCCAGCAGCGGGCCGAGCACGTCATCGAGAAACGCTACGGGATCCGTCGCATTGCGCTGGGCTGTCTGCAGTTCAACGCGCAGGGCTTCCCGACGAAACCGTCCGACCGCTTCGAAAATCGCTTCGAACTCGCTCGGACGAACGTCACGTCCGCGTACAGCATTCGTCAGCAGATGGTCGAGTTCGCGTTCGGACAGCGTGAGCAGCTTCCCCGGACGATGCCCATGGGACATTGCCTCTGCGACCTTGCGAACCAAGCGGAGTTCCGCGGCGCCATAGCGACGATGACCGGACGGTAGTCGAACCGGAACCGGCAGGCCGTATCGCCGCTCCCACACCCGAATCGTCTCCGGTGCGATTCCCGTGCGCTCCGCGAGTTCTCCGATCGAGTAGAGCTTGTCCGTCATCGAGTGTGAGTCTTGGGGCGACAGTGTCCACGTCAAGACTCCGCCTGACGTGACCCCACGGGTAGAACGCGACGTGCGATGCTGCCGAGGAGAGGCACGGCGATCGCCCAGATCACCGCGAGCGAGACCAAGGCCATCGTACGGGATTCGCCGAGCCTGATCGCTCCGAGCTTCTCGCCTGCCACGAATGCGAGTGGACCACCGACGGCGCCGAACAGCAACCCGACAGCTTTGCGACGAGACAACCATGCGAGACTGAGCGGCAACGTCGTTGCGAACGCGGCCCAGAGGCATGCCATCCAAGCCAGATCGACGACCGCCACGCTGCGCGCCGCATCCACAGAGGCGAAGGTGTACACACCTGATCGTGACCCGACGAACTCGAGGAGGGCACCCGCACAGGCGGTACCAAGCACGAAGAGGAGAGCGTTGCGAGCCCGGCGCGCCGATCGTTCACGCGTCGCGACGTTCGCGGGCGCAATACCGCGCCGCGACTCGGTGAGGACGAACAGTGCCACGACGATCGCAGTCACGACGATGCCGAGCCACGGCATACCGCGAGCAGCACCCACGACGCATGCGAACCATGCGATCTGGAATGCCACCATGTTGATCACGTTGCTCATTCAGGCGCCGCTGCGTGAGCCGGGAGCGAGCACCATCTGATGGAGTCCGAGTTGTCGCTCTCTGAAACCGGCCTCGCAGTAAGCCAGATAGAACTCCCACAGTCGTCGGAATCGCTCGTCGTATCCGAGCGCAGCGATCTTGGATCGCGCGGCCACGAAGCGCTCTCGCCAGATCCGCAATGTCGCCGCGTAGTGCTCCGCGAAGTCGTTGGTCTCGACGAGGCGGAAGTCGGTCGCGCGACTCATCGCGTTCACCATGGCCCCGACGGAAGGTATGGCCGATCCCGGGAAGACATGACTCTGAATGAAGTCGACCTGCTTCCGCGCTTGGTCGTAGTACTGATCCGCGATCGTGATCACTTGCAGTCCGACGCGGCCATCGTCCGCGACCAAGCGCCTGCAGGCCTCGAAGAACTTGGGTAGGAATCGATGCCCCACGGCCTCGATCATCTCGATCGAAACCACGGCATCGAATCCACGCGCGTTGGCGGCGTCGGAGCGCGCGAGATCACGGTAGTCGCGTTCGAGGATGCGGATTCGATCCTCGAGCCCGGCCTCGCGCACGCGCTGGCGTGCGATGAGTGCTTGTTGCGCCGAGATCGTCGTCGTGGTCACACGGCAGCCGTATTCGCCCGCCATGTGGAGCGCCATCCCCCCCCAACCTGTGCCGATTTCACAGACTTCGTCACCCGGGCAGAGTGCGAGGTGGCGACAGAGGCGATCGTACTTCTCGCGTTGCGCAGCTTCGAGCACGTCGAACGTCGCCGTCTGCGGATGCTCGAAGAGCGCACTACTGTATGTCATCGTCGGGTCGAGCCACGCCGCGAAGAACTCGTTGCCGAGGTCGTAGTGCGCGGCGATGTTCCGCTTCGACCCGTTCTTGGTGTTCCGTCGCAGAGCGTGACCGACGTGCAATACGGGCTGGATACAACGCGCAAGGCCGCGATCGAGCGCCTCGAGCACGTGTCGATTCCGAACGACGAGTGCTAGACAAGTCCCGAGGTCATCGACGTCCCAATCTCCGCGGATGAAGCTCTCGGCAGCGCCGACCGTCCCGCCGAAAGCCATGGATGTCCAAAAGCGCGGGTCTCGCACGCGAACTTCGGGAGGTTGCTCCGCGCCATGCAACGGTGTTCCGAACGTGAACTCCGCCTCGCCCTCGACATCGCGGAGCTTCAGCGCTCCGAACTGCATTCGAGACAAGCGATCGACGACGCGGCTCCGCACGAGCGAACGAGCCTTGCGCGCGACGAACCCGGATCGAGTTTGGTGAACGGGAACGAACTCGGTCATCGGAAACTCTCGGTGCTCTCGTTGCTCGGGGCACGGATCTGGGCACGCCGCCCAGCGGCCTCTCTCGGATGGTCGAAGAAGGGCACGCGCTTCAAGCGCAGCCTGAGTGCTTGCCAGTAGATGCCCAGGACGACTTTCCCCGTCTGGAACGGATAGCGGACGAGCGTCGAAGCGATCCGCGACGTCGTGATCGGTCGACGAATGAGATCGAGGGTCGCATCGAAGACGAGTTGCCCTGCACGGAGATTCTGCATGTGCACGACGACAGTCTCGTCCGAAAGATGGAAGACCCAGTCATAGGTCATGTCCATGGGCATGAAGGGCGAGACATGGAACTGCTTGTCGAAGCGGAATCGCTTCGTGCGTCGCCCCCGCTGGGCGCGCGCGTCCAGGACGTAACCATGCCGCTCACCCCACGGTGTATTCGTGATCTCGGCCACGATGGCGACGATGCCGTCTCCAGTGCGATCGTCCGCTTGATCCCGGCAGATGTAGAAGCTCACCGGGTTTTGCCGGTACCCGAAGCTTCGCAGGTTGGTCACGAGTTCGATGCGCCCAGTCGGCGTGAAGCCGAGTTCATCGCGCACGCGATCGCGCACCGCGGTCTCGAGCGGCACGTCGATCGGCGCGAGATAGTCGTCTCGTCGATAGCGAGCGATCGCGAAGCGCTTGTCGGAGAAGAACCAACGGCGCCGGAAGACCGCCTCGATCTCGTCGAGTGCGAGGAGCACCATCGATGCGCGGTACGAAAACGCATGCTGCACGGGGAGGCGACGTCGGTGACGCACGCGCCCCTCGAGGATCGAGCTTTGGATCGGCAAGGCCGCGGGCGCGCTCAAAGCGACCTCCCGAGTTTCTCGCAAACGCGCAATGCACTCCAGACACCATCTTCGTGGAAGCCATTGCGCCAATATGCGCCGACGAAGTGCGTGCGGCGCCGACCGTCGATTTCGTCCCAACGCTCGACGGCCTCGGTGCTTCGCGGCGTGAACAGCGGATGCTCGTAGTTCCAGCGCCCGAGCACGCGCTTCTTCTGGTCCTTCGCCTCGAGCGCCCGAAGACGCTCGTACGAGCCCAGCGACACGCAGTAGTCGGTCGGTGCTTGCAGCGACTGCAGGGTGTTCATGTGGTAGGTGACCCTGGCGGGCTGCGAGCCTTCCCCGAAGGTCTTCGAATCGATCCGGTAGTTCCAGCTCGCGAGCGCTCGCTCGCGAACCGGCAACAGGTCTCGCCCCTGGTGGAGCGTCGTTTCGTTGGCCGAATACGGGATCGCGCCCAGAACCTCGCTCTCGAGAGCGTCCGCGTCGGTCAGCATCGCGAGGCTCTGGTCTGCGTGACTCGCGAGGATCACCCGATCGAAGCGATCGACAGCCCCGCGGGCATGCACGCTCACACCGTCCGCATGACGTGTGATCGAGGTCACCGGAGTCTCGATGCGGATGCGATCGCGAAAGGCCACGGTCATCGCCTCGACATAGCGCCGACTGCCCCCATCGATCACGTACCACTGCGGTCGATCGTCGATCTCGAGCATGCCGTGATTCTCGAAGAACCGCGCGAAGAAGCGCGCCGGGAAGTCGAGCATCGAAGCCGCATCCGTGCTCCAGATGGCGGAGCCCATCGGAATCAAGTAGCGCTCACGAAAGGCGCGTCCGTAACGCCCGCGATCGAGAAACTCCCCCAATGAGCATTCGGTCCCGTTCGAGGCCAACGCGCGCGCCTCGCGGTTGAAGCGCAGCACGTCCCACAGCATCCCAAAAAAGCTGGGACGAAGGAGATTCCGCTTCTGGACGAAGATCGACCCCAGATCCCGGCCGTTCCACTCGAGACCGTTGCGCTCGTCGTGGACCGAGAAACTCATCTCGCTGGCCCGCGTCGCGACGCCGAGCCGTTTCAGCAGCGCGAGAAAGGACGGGTAGGTCCGGTCGTTGAATACGATGAATCCCGTGTCGACGGGATGCACGCCAGCCTCATCGCACACGTCGACCGTGTGCGTGTGCCCGCCGATCCAATCCGACGCCTCGTAGACGACGACATCGTGGCTCTCATGCAGGAGGTAGGCACAGACCAACCCGGAGATGCCCGCACCGATGATCGCGATGCGGTCGCTCATGACGCGCGACCGCTCAGGCTGCGCGGCGCGGCGGTCTCGTCTGACTCGCGTTGCGTCCCTGCTCGAGAATCCGCTCTGGGACCGGTTGCAAGTCCCAGACGACTCCGAAGAACGCGAGGCCCCGCAGGACCCAGTAACACGGATCGTATTCCCACCAGTAGAACCCCTGCCGCGTGGACGCGGGATAATAATGATGGTTGTTGTGCCAACCTTCGCCGAGCGTCAAGAGCGCCAGGAACCAATGATTGCGACTCGTGTCCCGAGTTTCGAAGCGCCGCTTCCCGAGCAGATGGGCGAGGCTGTTGATCGAGAACGTCGCGTGGAAGAGCACGACGGTCGAGACGACGAAGCCCCACACGAAGAGCTGCCACGCAGTCGTGCCGAGGCTCGGAGCGAAGACCTCGAGGATCCAGCCGAGCGCGAAGATCGACACCCCGAGGAGCGTCGGCACGATCCAATCGAAGCGATCCAGGAACCGCAGCTCCGGGAACCGCGAGAGGTCACGCACACGCTCGGTCTTCGTCAGGAACCCGTCCCCGGTCAGAAACCAGCCGACGTGACTGCGAAACAGCCCGTGCTGCATCGGCGAGTGCATGTCGACGGCCTTGTCCGAGTGTGCGTGGTGATGTCGGTGCCAGCCTGCCCACCAGAGCGGCCCTCGTTGCGCAGCCGAATTGCCGATCACGGCAAACGCGAACTGGGCAGCGCGGGACGTCTTGAACGTCTTGTGGCTGAAATACCGATGGTAGAAGCCCGTGATCGCGAACATGCGCACGAGGTACAGCACGACGGCAGTCGTGACTGCGAACCAGCTCCAACCGACCAGGAAGACGGCGAAACAGCCGGCATGCAGCAGGAAGAACGGCAAACAGCGCATCCACTCGATGCGGTGCCCGTTTTGCCGTCCCATGCGTCGCCGCGACCGAACGTCGCCGTCGAACCACTGTAAGATGTTGCGGATCGTCATCAGAAAGGGCGAGGAGCTTAGTAGCTGGGTCGCTCGATCGGGATCAGGAATCCGAGAGCTTTGTGCGACTGTGACACCGGAGCGCAGGGGGTCGCTCAGAGGATCTGGAATGCCTTGTCTCTTGACAGTTCGGCGAATCGCCCCCAGAGCCTGAGGAGATCATGACTGCAGCTCCACAAACCGACCGTCCCCCGGTGGGTCGCATCGATGCCATGCGCGACGAGCCGTCGCCGGTGCCGGGCCGACCGGCATGGTATGAAGGTCTGCTCGATGATGGCCGGTTGCCGGATGCCGCAATCCGCTTCGGGATTCGAAAACTGTTGCGTGCGCGGCTTCGGCTCGAGGCGAAGGGCACGCTGGAAGAGCGGAGTGAACGGTTTCGCGAGTTCCTCGCGAGTCTCGACGAAAGCCCGATCGCCATCGAGACCGCGGCCGCCAACGACCAGCACTACGAGGTCCCGACGCGGTTCTTCGAGCTCGCACTCGGCCCACGGCTCAAGTATTCGAGCTGTCTGTTCCCGAGCGCGACGACGACTCTCGCCGAGGCCGAGGAACACATGCTCGACCTCGTGGCACGGCGCGCGCAGCTCGAAGACGGGCAGAGCGTGCTCGATCTCGGCTGCGGCTGGGGGTCGTTCTCGCTGTGGGCCGCGGAGCGTTTCCCGAAGTCACGCTTTCTGGCCATTTCCGGCAGCGCGTCCCAACGCAGCTTCATCGAGGAGCGCGCGGCACGACTCGGCTTGTCGAACCTCACCGTCCAAACGATGGACGCCAATCGCTTCGAGAGCGATCGCAGCTTCGATCGAGTCGTCACGATCGAGATGCTCGAGCACATGAAGAACTATCGGGAGCTCTTCCGGCGCATCGCGGCCCGGATGCGACCCGGTGCACTGTGCTTCGTGCACGTCTTCGTGCACCGCGAGTTCGCCTATCCGTTCGTTGCTGACGGCGATGACGACTGGATGGCTCGCCATTTCTTCACGGGTGGCAACATGCCGTCCGATTCGTTGCTCCTACGCTATCAGCGCGATTTGGACGTGATCGACCACTGGCGCGTCTCGGGATCCCATTACGCGAGGACTGCCGAGGGGTGGCTGCAGAACCTCGACGCGAACCGCGACGCCGTCTTCGATTGCTTTCGCACCAGTTATGGTGCGGGCCTCGAGCCGCGCGCCGCGAAGGCCGAAGCGACTCGCTGGCTCCATCGTTGGCGCATCTTCTTCATGGCCTGTGCCGAACTGTGGGGCTTCCGCGGTGGCTCGGAGTGGTTCGTGTCTCATTACCTGTTCGAAAAACCGGCAAAGGGCGGTCTCGAGTGATCTGGATCTATATCGCAGTTTGCGTGGTCTTCGTCCTCGTGCTCGCGGCGAAGCTCGACGACGTCCGGTCGACGACTCTCGATATCGGCGATCTCGCGCCGGACTTCGCATTGCGTGCCCAAACCGGTGAGAGCATTCGATTGCACGATCTCCTCGCGCGCGGACCCGTGGTGCTCTACTTCTACATCCAGGACGCGACTCCTGGCTGAACGGTTCAAGCACGCGGCTTCCGTCACGAGTTCGCACGATTCGAGCAACTCGGGGCAGCCGTCGTCGGGGTCAGTTCGGACTCCGTCCACTCACACGATGCCTGGGCTGATAAAGAATGCCTGCCCTTCCCGCTTCTCGCCGACGACGACGGTCGCGTGCGCAAGCTCTACGGCGTGCCACGCAGCCTGTTCGGTCTGCTGCCGGGACGACTGACGTTCGTGATCGCGGCCGACGGGCGGATCCGCGCGATCGTGGGGCATCAATTCCGACTTCAGACGCACGTGCGGCGCGCTCGCGAAGGCGTCGAATCCGTCGCTCGTGCGACTCCCCAACTCGCGCGTCATTGATGGGGCGAGAACCGGATCAACACGGCATTTCGAGGTGGTCCGGCGCACAAACTTCGACACGGTTGTTCGAGGGGTCGGTGAGGTAGCACGAACGCGAGCCGTCGCGGTGCGTGACGAGTTCGCCGAACGAATCCGCGTCCTCACGGATGATCGCGTGATGCGGCGGATGCTGCCCAGGCATCACGAATGCGAGATCGCAATTCCGGAAGCGCAGCAAGGCCCAGGTCGAATCGCGATATGCGACCGAACATGAGAACTGCTCGAGATACCAATCGACGGTCGCATCCAAATCCTTCACTGGGATCGCGACGTGGTGCAGGACGTCGAGAAGTTCTCGATCCCTTTGGGGATCCGTGCTTCGGTGTTCCGTCGTTTCCATGGCTTCTTCCTCCATCGGTGACATGCATTCGTCGCCTTCCATTCTCGAGATGCGCATGCTCCACACGTGGCAAGCGCGAACCAGAGGAGTGACATGAGCGTACCAGGCGAGCGTATTCGTCGCTCGAACGACCACGAAGTGCGCAAGGACGGGCGTTATGTCCTCTACTGGATGACGAGCAATCGTCGCTTGCGCTCGAACTTCGCCTTGGACCGGGCTGCCGAACATTGCAAGGCGATGGATCTTCCACTGGTCGTGCTCGAAGCCCTTCGACTCGACTATCCGTGGGCGAGCGAACGCCTACATCGCTTCGTCATCGCCGGCATGCGGGACAACGCGCAGGCTGCCGCGACGATGCAGGGCACGTTCTACTACCCCTACGTCGAGACGAAGCGCGGTGCGGGGAAAGGACTGCTCGCGGCTCTGGCACGCGATGCTGCCGTCGTCGTGGGCGACGATTTCCCGTGCTTCTTCTTGCCGAAGATGCAGCAGGCAGCTTCGAAACAGCTCGACGTGCGACTCGAGCTGGTCGACGCGAACGGCCTGTATCCGATGCACGCGACCGACCGCGTCTTTCCGTCGGCGCACACGTTTCGTCGCCATCTCCAGAAGACCCTGCCAGCCCACCTGCCGGCGACTCCGACGATCGAGCCGTTGCGCCATGTCCAAGACGCTCCGGCCGTGGCGATCGATCGAGAGATCTTGGAACGCTGGAGGGCCACGGACCCGGAGTCCCTGCTCGATAAGGGCATCGATGCACTCGAGTTCGATCTCGATGTCCCTGCCGGTGCGGCACGTGGCGGTTCCGTCGAGGCCGGAAAGCAGCTCGAGCGTTTCGTTCGCGCGCGGTTGTCGCGGTACGCCGACTCCCGCAACGCGGTCAGCGAGCCGGCGGCGAGCGGCCTGTCGCCGTATCTACACTTCGGCCACATCGGGATCCACGAGATCCTGCACGCACTCCTCGAACACGACGGCGTCGACCGTGCTCGATGGATCGAAGAACGCGCCGCTGCGAATGTCACCGGGAGTCGAGAAGGCTGGTGGGGTCTCTCGAACAACGCGGAGGCCTTTCTCGACGAAGCCGTCACGTGGCGCGAGGTCGGATACAACTTCGCGTCCCATCGCGACGACTACGATCGCTACGACTCGCTTCCGGACTGGGCGAAGTCGACGCTCGCCGATCATGCGAAGGACGCACGCCAGACGCTCTACGACCTCGAGCAACTCGATGCTGCCGAGACGCACGACCCCGTGTGGAACGCTGCACAGCGCGAGCTCGTGACCGAAGGGCGCATGCACAACTATTTGCGCATGCTGTGGGGCAAGAAAGTCCTCGAATGGACGCGCTCCCCACGCGATGCCGCGGACATCCTGATCGAACTCAACAACCGCTACGCTGTCGACGGTCGCAACCCCAACTCGTACTCGGGCATCTTCTGGGTCCTCGGTCGCTACGACCGCGCGTGGGGACCCGAGCGCCCGATCTTCGGCAAGATTCGCTACATGAGTTCGGACAGCACGCGCCGCAAACTCGACCTCGCGGACTACCTCGTGCGCTACGGGCGTTAGACGCCCGGCGGCGGTGCTTGTGTTCTGAGTCAGATTGCCGCGCGCTCGTGCAGCGGCATTCGCGCTGTCGCTTCCCGTGCTGTCCCTTCTCTCGCTGTCCCTTCTCTCGCTGTCCCTTCCCTCGCTGTCCCTTCCCTCGGCTCGAGCTCCGAGAAGCGCGCGGGGGCGGACCTGCCGCCGGCTCTCGTCGCCCTCGCGCCGGTCGCCCAGGAAGGCGACCGACCGACGCGAGAGCGACGAGAGGCGCGGGGCAGGTGGGAGGGGCCGTCCATAGTTGTCGTTGCAACGATCGAAATGCACATCCGACTAAGCGCATTCGATCGTTGCTTTCGCAGAAGTGTTCGGTAGCATGCTTCGAACAACATGTGCTGATTCAAAAGTCGCGTCTCTAACCGCGTCGACTCCGTGACGACTCCACTCAGGGAACGCAGGATGAGATCTCGAACGAAGAGGCGCGGAGTACAGGGAATGCTGTTCGGGCCGGGGCGCGGCGGGAAGCGACTCGGCGCCGGTCGCAAACCGAAGGGTGAACGCGCGGGAGTCTCCCACGCGACTCGCACGAAGCTCGCGAAGCGCTTCCCCGTTCATGTCACGATGCGCATCGCCTCAGGCCTGCCGTCGCTGCGGGATAATCACACCGAACAGTCCTTGCGCGCGGTCTTCTGCGCGATGAAGCCTCGCCGCGGCTTTCGAATCGTGCACTACTCGATCCAGACCAATCACGTGCATCTGATCGTCGAAGCGGAGAGCACGACCGCGCTCTCGCGTGGCATGCAATCCCTCGCGATCCGCATGGCGCAGACGCTCAATCACGACTGGGGCCGCAAGGGCAAGGTCTTCGGTGATCGCTACCACGCGTCGATCCTCGATAGCCCGCGACGCGTGCGCAACGCGATCCTCTACGTGCTCAAGAACGCGTGGAAGCACGGGCGAGACGTGCGCGGCGTGCTCGACCGGTTCGCGTCGGGATGGTGTTTCACGGGATGGCGAGAGCGGGTCAAGGTGAACGGGGTCGACGACTTCGAAGTCCCGGTCGAGGATCCACGGACCTGGCTCCTGCGTGTCGGTTGGAAGAAGCACGGCCGCATCGGCATCCACGAGCTGCCGAAGTCGTCGCCGTGAACGCGCGGCGATAGCACATCGAATCCCAGCGACGTCCGAACCGGCAGGCAAATCGAGGCTTCGGCGCGATGGCGCACGGCGCAGAGCGTGCGGGCGCACGATGCGTCACGCGGCTTTCTGGCCTCGCGCGCGTGGCTGCAGCCTAGCGTTCTCGGCCTGAGTCGAGCCTGGCGACGCACCAGGACGTGCTTCGTACCCGTTGGCGCTTCGAAACCGAGAGCGCTACGGATCCTGCCCGCGGATCCCAGGTCGTGGAAGCGCTGCAGCCCTGCTGGTCCTCCGAAATGAAGTCGGACAGCCCCGGGCAGTCAGCCTGAACTGACCGAGAGTGTTCATCCATCAACGTCAGGCGGATACACGACGATCCCATCTGCCGTCGAAAACGGACCTTTGATGTCCGTGCACCAAACGGCATTCGGATGCTGACCGCGTGGCTCCAAGCCCTCCTGGCTCATCGGCGTGTGTCGTCGACGATGGCGCGCCTTCGTCATCCCGAACCGCTTCAGGATCGAACCGATCGTGCTCGCAGCCCCAAGTCGGACGCTGCTTGCGTACGCGAATCAGCAAGTCCACGACATCCTCTTGGGTCGTCCACGGATGGCAAAGTGCAGCTCGAGATCGATCTCGCAGCGGATCGATGTCCTGCTCGCCTTCCTTGTAGCGGCGAGTCCACTTGTGGCCCGTCTGACGACTCACGCCGTACTTCCGATACAGGGCAGCCATCGACAACTCGCCGCTCTCCCATTCCGAGATGCACGGAACTCGCTCCTTCATGGTGCACGTCTGATTCCATTGCATGCGACAACGCAAGTCGCCATGCCGGCCATGCGTGAACCATGAAGTCGGATAGTGTCAGCAGTGTAGTCGGTCTGAACTGTCAGCTATGTACCCGGTCTGCACTCCCATGTCGCGAGCCCGCGCCGCGATGCGCATCTGCCGAATCAGAAATCGAACGTCCACGCGACAGTCTCGAATCGAGGTCGCGAGTCGAAGACCGCTTCGATTCAGCGTAGTCAAACGCGGTCGTCTGTACATCTGCGCGCGCCATATTGCAGCACGCACGAAAGCCTGCGCGTAGGCACCAACCACAAAGACGGCCCCTCCCACCTGCCCCGCGCCTCTCGTCGCTCTCGCGTCGGTCGGTCGCCTTTCTGGGCGACCGGCGCGAGAGCGACGAGAGCCGGCGGCAGGTCCGCCCCCGCGCTTCTCGGAGCTCGAGCAGAGGGAAGGCACAGCGCACAACGAGCACTCTGCACGATCAGGCCCGAGCGGAACGCGGGAACCGGCGAAAGCAGTGAGTTGCTCGGCCGAGCGGCCGCCGCGTGCGTGCCCGGTCTTCCCGCCGAGCTCTCAGTGCGAGAACTTCCGCAGCAAGCTCCGGATCTCGCGGTGGCCCTGTTCGCTCTGGCGCACGAAGAAGATCCCGCCGCTGCGCAGGATCGTCGCGCCGTTCTCCCAGCTGCCCGGTAGGACCGAGCTGCGCAGCAGCTCCTCGAAACGATCTTCGTCGAAGCCCGACGCCGTGCGTTCTTCGGAGTCTTCGACCTGGGGCTCGCGATCCGTCGGCACACCGACCTCGGGCGCAGGGTAGTCCCGCACCTTGCGCGTGAGCATGCGCAGATCGTAGGTCTCGAGGAAGAGCTCGGGCCGCACGGCGTCTTCGTGCACGACGAGCACGACGCCACTGCGGAACACGAAGCGGATCTTGGACACCGATGCGATGATCGACAGCGCTTGCACGAGCGGGCGCTTGTCGAGTTCGAGGTCGATCGTCTCCCAGTCCCGCGCGCCGTCGCGGCTGCGCACGAAGAACGCGCACGCATCCCCTACGTGCGATGCGAGATCGCGCGCGACACGTTCGGGCGTCGCCGCCTTCCAATTCACGCTCACGCGCAGTTTCGAAAGCGCGAGCACGAGCCGATCGCGCTCTCTGGCATCTTCGCGACGCTCGGTGACGAGGGCTTCGCTGCCCTTGGCCAAGATGGCTTCGACACGAGCCTTGCTCACGCTCTCGCGCACTGGCGTCTCATCGGTGCGGCGCGGCGCCTGCGCAGCCAGCGACACGCCGAGCGCCAAGGGCGCCATCAGGAACAACACGTTCGACATCGAGTTCTCTCCGATCACGGACGTGGGGCGCGTCCAGCCTAACCGATGCGCACCTACTTGCCCACGAACCGCGCCTTGGCCTCGGGGTGCTTCGCGAGTTCGGCTTCGAACTTCGCCTTGCACTTGCCACAGCAGAAACCGATCGCGGCATCGCCGACTCGAATGCTGTGCTCGGCGTTCGCGGGCTCGCCCGAGACCGGACACTTCGCGTTGAGGAGTACGGGCGTCGCCTCGGGTTCCGCCGTCGCCGCGCTGTTCGCGTCCCGGAAGACGACCTTGGGGAACCAGGTTTTCGGATCCTTCGCGAACTTCTGCAGACAGTCACTGCAACAAAGAGCGATGGTCTTGCCCTCGTAGGCGAACGTCTTCTTCGGATCGACCTTCTTGCCCGTGATCGGGCAGAGGTCGTTGACCGGCCGACTCGCTTCCTCGATGCGTTTGGCCACGGCTGCGAGATCGTTCGCCGAAGCTCCGAGATCGATCTTCAGACCGGGAATCGCCCCTGCGAACGCTCGAGCGCCGGCTTCCGTCACCTTGGTCTGCCAAACGAAGAGCCGCGTCAACGCCATCAGACCTTCGAGATGCTCGAGACCGGCGTCGGTGATCGACGTGTCGTAGAGGTTGAGGTATTCGAGCTTCGCGAGCTTGCCGACGGCAACGAGCGCGCGGTCCGTGATCGCCGTGCCTTGAAGCTGGAGGCGACGAAGCTCGCCAAAGTCCGCGAGACGCGACGCGCCCTCGTCGGACACTGCCGTGCGTCCGAGATTGAGCCACACCAGCGCCGGCTCGAGCCCCGCGAGCAACTCACCGAGTCGCGTGTCGTCGAGCTTCTTTCCGAGCAGCCCGATGTTGACGTACCACGCATTGCTCGTTGCCGCGACCTTCGTCGCGGTGCCACCCGCGGCGCGCACTCGCTTGACGGCGTCCTCGACGAGAGCCGTGCGCTCGTCGTCGAGTTCGGGGACGCGCAGGATCTCGGGCGGCTTCTTCGCCTCGACTGGTTGCACCGCGCCGTCGGGCCACGAAGCGCCTTCGCGAATCCACCGCTCGATGATCGCGATCTGCGCCTTCGTCAGCGGATCCCCCTCCGCCGGCATGATGTCCGAATCGTCCGCAGGGAGCACGATGCGGCGATAGATCGAACTCTCCTTCGGCGCACCGGGCTTGATGGCCGGATCGCTTCGCTCATCGTCGAAAACGTTCGTCTTGAGGTCGAGCCGCAGGTCGCCTTCGTCCGAGTCCCCACTGTGACATTCGAAACAACGCGCGCGGAAGATCGGCAGGACGTCCTTGACGAAGTCGACCTTCGCGGAAGCATCGCTCGCTGCGTCATCCTGCGCGATTGCCGATGCATCCGGAACGGGACAGGCCACCGCGCCCGGGGACAGCAGTGCCAACAAGACGGCCATGGATGCGAGTCGAATCATGTGCGCGTGCCCTGAAGCGGGAAAGCGATGACCATAGCAAGGAACGATGCCCGTTGTGGTACGTTCGTTCGCGATGCGCAGCACCTACTTCGTACCCGTCCCCTTCGGCGTCGAGACCGCGACCGAGAACGAGATCGCCGCGCTCGGAGGCCGTGAGATCGAGACGCGTCCGGGTGGCGTACGCTGCACGGGCGATCGACGCTTCGGGTATGCGGCCAATCTCTGGCTGCGATCGGCGATCCGCGTCCAGGAGTGGATGGCGGAGGACCGGGTCCGCGATGCGCGCGACCTCTACGACGCGCTGCGCGAAATCGACTGGCGCGACTACATGGACGTCGATCAGACGCTCGCCGTCGACGCGACGGTGTCGAATTCGGAGATCCGCCATTCCAAGTACGCGGCACTCGTCGTCAAAGACGCGATCGTGGATCAATTCCGAGATCGTGAAGGCCGTCGACCCGACGTCGATCGCGATCGTCCCGATCTCCCGCTCAAAGTCGTCGTCGACGGGCAGTCGATGAGCCTATGGCGGAACATGTCGGGACCGAGCCTCCACAAGCGCGGATATCGAGACGTCCAGGTCAAGAGTCCGCTCAACGAAGCGCTCGCCGCCGGTCTGCTGCTGATGACAGGGTGGGACCCGACAACGAGCCTCGTTGACCCGATGTGCGGTTCGGGCACGTTCGTCATCGAGGCCGCGCTCCTCGCCATGGACCGCGCTCCCGGCCTATTGCGACGTCGGTTCGCGTTCGAGTCGTGGCCCGACTTCGATCGGGATCTCATGGATCGACTGCGCACCGAAGCTCGCGAGCGGGCGCGCACGTCGATCGCTGCGCCGATCGTCGGCGCCGATCGGCACGGCGGAGCTCTGTCGATCGCGAATCGCAGTGCTCGCCAGGCCGGAGTCGAAACCGTGGTGCGCTTCGTGCGGAAGGACGCAAAGCACTTCGTACCCGAAGTCCCGCCTTCGATCGTCGTCACGAATCCGCCCTATGGCGAACGCCTCGGGGACGGCACCGAACTCGTGTTGTCGTGGCAGGACCTCGGAACGTTCCTGCACCGTTGCAACGGTGCGCGCTGTTGGATCCTGTCCGGGAATCCCCAACTCACGAAGTACCTCGGCCTGAAGGCGAGTTCCAAGTGGACCGTGCGCAACAGCGGGATCGAATGCCGCTGGCTCGAGTACGAGATCGGTGGCGTGGCCGTCCGCAACCCGGGCCTCGCGCTCACCACCGACCCCGAGCTTCCGGCCAGCTCCGAGAGTTCGGTGCGGGACACGGAAGGCGCGTCGGATTTCGTGCTGCGGCAGATGGTCCGACTCGAGCCCGAGTGCGAGGTCCTCGACCTGGCCTGCGGTGAGGGTCGACACACCAAGGCTCTCCTCGGCCGTGGTCACCGCGTCGTCGCGATCGATCGGGATCTGTCGTCGCTCGGCCTGCTCGCCAAGCACCGACAGGTCGAAGCCATCGAGCACGATCTCGAAGAGCATGGCTGGCCGCTGGCTGCAGAGCGCCGGTTCGCGGGAATCGTCGTCACCAACTACCTCTGGCGCCCGCTCCTCCCGACGATTGTCGCCGCACTCGCGCCTGGAGGCGTCCTGATCTACGAGACCTTCCAGGTCGGCCAAGAAGCGCTCGGTCGCCCGACGAATCCGGACTACCTGCTGCGTCCCAACGAACTCCTCGAAGTCTGCTTGCCCGAGCTCGAGGTCCTGGCGTTCGAGTCCGGTCGATTCGAAGAGGGCGGCCGAATCGTCGTCCGGCAGCGGATCTGCGCGCGTCGCCCCGTCGCGGTGTCTGGGTGAGTTTTTCGACACGCCGATGGCACGACGGCACCTCTCCCGGCATACTTTCCGGCCGCTTTGCGTAGGCCTACGCGCAACTGGTCATTGATTCGATCGATCCGATGAAGAAAGAAATCCATCCCGACTACCACCCGGTGGTCTTCGTCGACGGCGCCGCCAACTACGAACTCATCTCGCGCTCCACCATGCGAAGCAAGGAAACGCGCGAGATCGACGGCGTGGAGCACTTCGTCATCCGGCTCGACATCTCAGCCGCGTCGCATCCGTACTACACCGGCAAGCAGGTCTTCGTCGACTCGGCAGGTCGCGTCGAGAAGTTCCTCAAGAAGTACAAGAAGAAGTGACGTTCGTGACGCGTGCCCGAGGAGCCAGCGCACGCGTTGTCGTAGCAATCAGTTCTTCAGGGCTGCGTCGACCACGTCGAGGTTCTTGCCCTGCACTTCGAAGTAGTCCACGTCGCTGCCCTCGATCCCGGCGGACTCACCCGAGTCGAGCACGATGTGCCGGAAGTCGAGTGCATCCGTGAGCGCCTTCTTCACGTCGTCCGACGGCTCGGTCTCCCACCAGAGGTATTTGGGTCCGGCAGCCACGTCCTTTCCGAGTTGTTCGATCACGGCGGCATCGGGCACGGCGCGCGGGGCGAGATGCAACTCGTCCGCGAAGGTGAAGCCGTAGCGCTTCGCGAGATACGCGAAGTTGTGGCTCGCGTTGTAGTGCTTCGCCGCGGCCAGTTTCGGTGCGAGGGCCTTCCATCGCTTGTCGAGCGTGTCGAACTCGGCGGCGAGTCCGGCATACCGCCCTCGCGCAGCTGGTTGCAAGTCGGGCCAACGAGCGCCCACAGCTTCGAGGATCGCGAACGCCTGTCGCTTGGCGAGCGTCGGATCCATCCACACGTGCGAGTCGACGTGAGAGTGCGAACCCTCACCGCCGGCGCCGTGCGCGTGGCCCGGGTGCACGACCTGCGCGAACTCGTTCTCGAGCCCCGCACTGACGTCGACGACCCGGCTCGCGGGAAGACTCGCCTTGTCGACCCAATTCTCGAGCTCGGCTCCGTGGACGAGCACGAGCGGTGCCGTCTGGAAGAGCGCGATCTCGTCGCGCGACGGTTTCCAAGCCGCCGGATCCACGCCCATGGGCACCGGGCAGTGGACGGCCACCGTGTCGCCGACGATGCGCCTAGCGAACTGCGCGAGCGGCGGGAAGCTCACGTAGATCTCCTTCTTGTTGCCGGTCTTGCCGACAACGCCGTTGTCACCACATCCGGCGAACGGAAGGAAAAGAGCGAATAAAACAAGCCGGGCTATGGAAACGTGTCGCCTCATGAGTCTCGTGCGAGTGTTCGTCGGACGTGAGATCTCATGCGACACGACGGACTTTGACAAGACCCCACTTCGGCAAGCCCCCATGGAAGAGCCCTCCACCTGGGCGAGTAGGACGTCCAGGCGACACCATCACTGGAACACGGTTCGCAGCGACGTACTCACTTCGCCGATTCCACTCATCGCCGAGTTGTCGAGCGTGAAGAACGCGGTTTGGACGATCAGCCCCTTCAGCGTCATGTCGTTGGGGATTCCGAGTTGTCCCGGATTCGTGCTGCGAACCGAAGGCAGGGGTTGTGCCGACCGGACCGCGCGCAGAATCACGCCGGCCGTGGTGCACGTCCAGTAGACGGTCGATCCGTCGGGCGACACCGCGATGTCTCGCGGCTCGGGCTCACCGAATCCGAGGAGCGTGAAGTTGCGCGTCGCAGGGTCGTACTCCCAAACGCGATTGCGACCACCGTTTGCGCCATTCATGCCCGGAGTCGGAACCTCGGTGAAATAGACACGCCCCTTGGCGTCGATCGCGATGCCCGATGGCTTTTCGAGGCCGGTCAAGAGCGGCGCGATGTTCCCCATCGGATCGCGGCGCAGGATCACACCTGCCGAACGACAGGTCCAGTAGAGCGAACCATCGTCTGCAGCCGCGATGTCGAAGGGCTCGGGCTCACCCATGCTCAGGATCATCGGAGTGCCATTGACGAGGCGGGCAACGTTGTTGCCCTTTCCTTGCATGCCCGGGTCGGGCACCTGCGTGAAGAAGACGTTCGCGTTCTTGTCGACTGCGATGCCCATGGGCGTCTTCAGTCCCGGCGCGATCGCCTGCTGCACGTTGCCCTTCCGGCTCATCAGGACGCCCGCCGTGCTGCAGGTCCAGTAGAACGTTCCCTGAGGGTCGAACGCCAGATTCGTCGGACCGGGCTCGCCCGGTACGATGACGACGTGATTGCCGCTCCCATCGAGGCGCGACACCGTGTTGTTCTGGCTGAACTTCCCGGGCTCCGGCAACTCCGTGAAGTAGACCTCCCCCGCCGGCGAAAGGGCGATTCCGGTTGGCGCTTTGAGCCCGTTCTTGAGCACGCTGCGCGTGAACCCTTGGGCCTGCGAAACACCGGAGGTGAGTGCGATGCCGAATGCGAGGAAGCAACCGACGAGTGAGCAGGACACCAACGAAGTTGCAAGGGGCGGGACTGGACGCGAAGGACGCTCGCGATGGGCTCGCACGCGTGCCGAGTCACGCTCATAACGCCCATACGGTCGGTATCCACGAGAGCACGGACCAGGTGGCTAGCACAGCCAGTGCCAATGCGGCGACGACCAAGGCGCCATGCTCGAGGCACCAGAGTCGAACGATCGTCCCTCGAGCGACTCCGATGCGCTGCAGACTCCGCGTTTCGGAAGCGCGCAGCCGCAGAGTAAGAGACAGAACGAGACCGACGAGGAGGACCGTCGAAATGCCGATCAAGAGCGCGAGCCCGTCGACGAGCGCCTTGATGCCGAACACGTAGTCGAGCAGCTCTTCGATCACGTCCGCGGGCTTCAGGAGCTGCAGCGTGCGCGATGTCTGCAACCGCGCTTCGAGGATCGTGCGTTGCTTGTCGTCCTTCGGAACGACGATCGCCGCGCTGATCGGCAGCTTGCTCGGATCGCCGTGGATGTGGAACGCGTCGCGATTGTCGTCCGTGACCTTCTGGTACTCGAGGACGGCTTTGCTCAGGACACGCTCGCCGTCCTGCTCGGACATGACGAGCTTCTCGTCGATGGCTCGAGCATCTTCGTGACCGTGGAACAGTCCCGCTAGCAGCCAGTCGGTCTTGATGTCGACGAAGACCGCGTCGTCATCCGCGGTCCCGTTCTCGCGCAACACACCGGTCACGAGCATCTCGAGCGCCGGCGGCTTCGAGAGATCGTAGAGTTCGGTCGGATCCGAGAAGACCCTTGCTCCGACATCGAGCGCGAGTCGAGACGCGACATGCGCACCGAGCACACAGTCGCCGAGTTGGATCGGCAGCGTGCCGCGCGCGACGCTCGAACCCATGACTTCGAAATAGTCGGGGGTCGTCGCGACGATCGGCGTGCCCCTCGCACGAAAGCGACGACCGACCGGGATCACGTAGGCGCGACCGTCCTTTGCAAGTTCGTCGGCCTCGTGACGTTCGAGCGGAGGCAACGCGAGATCACGATGGCTCAACACGGCGAGCGTCAGGTCGAAGCGATTGCCCCGCGCACCGAGCACGAGCGGCACGCGCTCCGACCGCGTGCGTAGCTTCGTCTCGAATCCCTTCGAGACGAGCGTCGACGCGAGCGGCACGAAGAACGCGAGCGCGAGCGCGAAGCAGAGGATCAGGTTCTGCTTCCATGCGTGGACGAGACGGCGCGACGCGAGCCTGAGGACTCCCCTCATCGCGCTGCACCGCCATTCGCAGGGACGGCTCCCATGTCGAGGACATCGTCGAAGCGTTCGCACACCGCCGGGTCGTGCGTGATACAGAAGAGCGCGATCCCTCGCGCACGCACTTCGTCGCACAGGAGATCGACGACGGCGTGGCCGCGTTCCATGTCGAGATTGCCGGTCGGTTCGTCGAGGACCAGCACGTCCGGCTCGGTCACGAGCGCGCGACAGATCGCGACGCGCTGGCGCTCACCTTGAGACAGTCGTTCGGGCTTGCGCGCGAGCACGTCCTGGATGCCCGTTCGTTCGGCGAGGCGAACCGCACGTTGTCGTGCGTTCGCATCGGGCTTCGCTCCGGGCGTGACATCGAACGGTAGCAAGATGTTCTCGAGAGCATCGAGCCACGGCACGAGTTCGAGTTCTTGGAACACGAGACCGAAGCGACGCAGCCGCAACGCACGCCTCGCCGCATCGTGCAAGGCGTACAGGTTTGCGCCTTCGAACGTCACGAGACCTCGCGTCGGCTCGAGGATGCCGGAGAGGACCATCGCGAGCGTCGTCTTCCCACAACCCGACGGCCCGACGCATGCCACCGAACGCCCCCAGGCGAGTTCGAAACGCGCGAGTTCGAGCCTAAAACCCTGGCCGGACGCATCGATACGGTAGGCATGATCGAGCGCTTCGATCTCGAGACACGACCCATGGCGGGCCAAACTACACGCCCCCACGCTCAACGCCCCTGACCACGTGAAGAGTCGGTCGGCTGCTCGACCGGAGCGGTCTGCGAGCCGAAGGTCCGCAGATCGGTCTTCTCGAGCGTGCGCGACGATTTCGGCACGTAGCTGACGATGCGCCATGCATCGCCGGTGTTCGCGACGCGGAATCGGGCCTCGTACTCGTTGGTCTGGTTGTGGCCATGGCCCCAGTGATAGACCTCGCCATAGACGCTCCAAGACGCGTCGACATCGAAGGCCGCGTGTCCGTCGTCCATCGTCGACGGTGCGATCGAAACGGCCTTCAGGTCGACGTTCTTGACGCGGCTGACGGCGCCACCCTCTTCTCGCATCACGAGCCCGTTGTAGATCGACGCGTAGAGTTCCTCGAGCAACTTGCCGTGGACGCTGCGCGCGAGCGCATCGTAGATCTCGTCCTCGGTTCCGAAGTCGAACGCGCGATACACGTTGGTGTGTAGCGCTTCGAAAATCTTGCGCTCCTGCGCTTCGTCGGGAAGCTCCTCGTGAGTGAACGGAACCGCGACATCGATCGATCGCAGCGGAAAGCACGCCGCGCCGACGATCACGGCAACGATGCCGCCGCGCACCAGGACGCGCTTCCCTGCACGGCTTCCCGCGAACAGCAACGTCAAGAGCGCGATCGCGCCCCATGCTGCGACGACGAGCACGGTCACGACGGGGACCCGCATCGTCGGCCGCGCCGCAGGCAGGGGCACGCCCGCGAATTCGGCACGCCCGGCACGCGAGCGATTCCACTCGTAGACAGGTTCGTCGACGCGAAAGGTCACTCTGTCCTCCTTGCCCTCCGCGAGCGTGCTCGCCGCGACGCTGACGGGTGGTGCTTGTCCGTCCTCGGGATCGAGCGCGAGATCGGGCGGAAACGACGCCCACCGTACCGTCAAGTCTTCGAACGACGCGTCGGCAGCGTAGGCGAGCTGGAGACGAACCTTCGTCATCGCGCGCATGCCGAAGAGCGGAAAGAGAGGCAGGAGCCGCTGATCGGGCGGCTCGACGCCGAACCCTTCGTCGACCGGACTGACGACCTTGCCGTCGATCGAGACTTCGTGCTTCGTATTGAAGTGTTCGAACAGCGCCTCGTGCAGCGTGTCGTGCTCGACCGGGTCGAGGCGATCGCGGTTCTCGCGCAAGACTCCGACGACCAGGTCCGCGAAGAGCAAGTTGACGGTGATCGTGATCTTGACGTCGCTGCGGCCGATCGTGATCCGGACATCCGCGTCCGGACCGTCCTGCGGATGGAGGTCTCTCCCTCGATCTCCGGGCAGAAGTCCCCCGAGCACGGACGCCACGAGCGCAAGCAAACGCATCGACGCAGGATAGCAGCGTGAGCAACGCGTCCCGCCTGGCGCTATCTTGTTTCGCCTACGACTTTCAAGATGCACGGCGCATCGCGCCGCTACTCGGCAACGGATCCAATGACCACGAGCCTACGAACGATCCCTATCCTCCTCGCGGCAATCTGTCCTCAGGTCGTCGCCCAGGCACCATCGAAGGCGCCACGCATCCACGAGATGCTCGAGTCCTCGGGCGAGGACGTCCGGACGTACGACAGCCACGTGACGACGCTCGCCAACCCGTTTCTCGAGGGACGGTTGCCCGGCACCCGCGGCATGGAGATCGCCAAGGAGTACGTCGAGTACTGGCTTCGGCGCGCGGGTGTCGAGCCGGCGTTCGAGGTCGATGGCAAAGCGAGCTGGCGTCAGCCGTTCTTGCTCGGGCAGAAGAGCACGATCATCAAGAGCGCGGGGCTCGCCGCTGGTGACGCACGGCTCGCGGACGGCAAGGACTTCGTGCTGACGGGACTCGGCGCCGCTTCGGGCGTCGAGCTCGACGCCGAACTCGTCTTCTGCGGCTATGGCATCGAGAGTGGCAACGACGGATACACGAGCTTTGCCGAAGACACGGATCTGAACGGCAAGATCGCGGTCGTCCTGCGCTTCGAACCGATGGACGAGCAGGGCAAGAGCAAGTGGTCGGCGCGCGGCTGGTCGGCGAGCGCCGGTTTGCAACAGAAGCTCGAAGCCTGCAACAAGCGCGGCGCGGCAGCGATCCTGCTCGTCAACACGGCGGGCGCCGATGATCCGCGAAGCAACCAACTCTACGAGCCTGGAGGCGGCGGAAGCCGTGCGGCTTCGGTTCCGGTGTTTCAACTGACGCCGGATGCGGCCGCGCGCTTCGTCGCTGCGGCATCGGGTGACGGCCAGTCACTCGCAGCTTGGACCGCAAAGGCCAACGCGGGCACCGCAGTAGGAAGTATGGGCAAGGCGCACGTCGAAGCGGATCTCGTGCGTGAGCGCCTTCCGGGTGAGAACGTCGGCGGCGTCGTTCGTGGACGCGGTGGTCTCGCGAGCGAATGGGTCGTGCTCGGCGCACACCTCGACCACCTCGGCTACGGTAGCTTCGGCTCGCGTCGCGGCGCCGGTCAGCTCCACCCGGGTGCCGACGACAACGCTTCTGGCGCTGCCGGGATGCTGATGATCGCCGACGCCTACCGCCGCTGGGCGAGCCTGCTTCCTCAGGACGTCCCACTGCGTAACGTGCTCTTCATCGCGTTCAGCGGTGAGGAGTCGGGACTCGTCGGTTCGCGCCACTACGTCAAAGAGCCGATCGCGCCGCTCGACAAGCATGCGCTGATGATCAACTTCGACATGATCGGGCGCATGAAGGACGAGCGCTTGTCCGTCTCCGGAACGCGGAGTGCGGCGGGCATGGAGGAATGGCTCGACCCGATCCTCGAGGCGAGCGACCTGACGATCGTCGAGAACGCACTCGGTTTCGGCGGTAGCGATCACCAGGCGTTCCTCGCGAAGCGCGTCCCGTATCTCTTCTCGATCATCGCCGACTTCCACGACGACTATCACACGCCCGACGACGTCTCCTGGAAGATCGACCGGGAGGGAGCCGTCAAGGCCGTGCACCTCTACACCAAGATCGTCGAAGCCGCGGCGATGCGCAGCGAGCCGTTCGTGTGGCAGGATCGTCAACCGCGTCGCACGAAGCCGGCCGGTGATACGGAGAGCAGTGCGCCGGCCCCGTCGCGCGCGTCGATGAAGGTGCGCTTCGGCATCAAGCCCGGCAACTACGCGGATGACGAGGACGGCGTCCAGGTCGACGGCGTGACGCCGGACACCCCCGCCGCCAAGGGCGGAGTTCAGGAAGGCGATCGTATCGTCACGTGGAACGGCGAGAAGGTCGGCGACATCCGCGACTGGATGACGAAGCTGATGAAGCACGACCCGGGAGACAAGGTCAAAGTCGGCGTCCTGCGTGACGGCAAGAAGGTCGAACTCGTCGTCGAACTCGAAGCGCCGAACACGGGCCGCTGAATTCGACGCGCTGATCGTTCACTTCAGGATCGTGAACTTGACGGCGTTGGACCCGGAAGCGGCGATGACCGAGCAGCGATCCGCCCAGAGGAATTGCGCGTAGAGCGTGAGTCCGACGAGCCCTCCGTCGTTCGGAATCGGCAATCTCGTACGCGTTCCTCCACCACTGTCGGAGGCGACAGGGAGCCACAACGTCGCCGGATCGAACGGATCGATGTTGAGGTTCAGCACGCCGAGGAACAACACGGGAGGCTCCGCACTCTTGATCCCGAGCACGAGACGCCCGAACGTTGACGGCAAGGTGTTGGCCTCCGTGATCGCGAAGCTCGCATTGCCGAGCGTCGGACTGCCCGTCACACCGACGCGCGGGTTGCCGAGGCAACCCGGTGTTGCGACACCATAGAACATGACGCCGGGCATCGTGACCGCGCTGAAGCCCGTCACGGGGGCCTGCACAGGCAGGATCGACAAGAAGGTCGTCCTGCCGTTGGTCAGGTCCACTTCGAACAGCGCGCTGCTCGACACGTTCTGGCCAGGCGACGTCACGACCAAGTAGCCCTTGTCGTCGGTTCCGGCGATGTCGAACGACACGTTCTCGCCAACGTTGATGCCGAGTGAACCGACGGTGTTGAGGACGCCCGCGTTCGGTGGATCTTGGCGAACGAGCGTGTCGAAGTTGCTGTCGATCCCGTACAGCACGGTCGTCGTGACGTTCGCCCGCGAGTTCGTGTATGCGCTGGCGACAATGTTGGGGTTCAAGCCGAACTTCGCATCGTTCGCGGCATACGAGAGCGTTCCGTCGACCGCGACGACCGCGCCGGTGTCCGGATGGGCTCGCAGATCTTGATCCGCATTGGACGTGATGCGGATGCGATCGACGGTCGGATTGAAATCGAAACCGAAGCTCGAGCCATTGAGCGCCGGCGAGAGCGTCGCGCCTACCGGCGTGGCGGCGCCGTTCGTCACGTCGATCGTGTAGATGCGATGGCTGCTGCCGAGTGCGTACAGCGCCGGCTGATTCGCGGCGGATGCCGGTCGGAAGTCGATGCCGAGGATCTGTTCGTCCTTGGCGAGACCGGTGATCTGCGAGTCGCTGACGACACGTCCCGGCAAACCGATGTTGACGCGCACGAGGTGCATGTCCTCGGTCGTCATGAAGAAGTCTTGTGCGAACAAGCAAGGCGACGCAATCGACACCAATGCTGTGAGGGAACGGGCGAGAGTCTTGGAAGTCTTCATGTGCGTTCGTGGAAGAAAGGGAGTGTGGGGTCGAAGGGCCGAGGCACACCGCGGGCGGTGCGTTGGGCGAAGAGGAATCGGTAGATGAACAGGGTGAGAACGACACCCAGCGACGCGCCGAGGTAGGTCCACCGGCACGTGGATGTCGACGCTGAAGACGATGCCGTGATGGGTCCGAGCGCAAGCTCGCACGTCGGGTGTTCGGCATCGAGCAGGCAGCCCCGGTGCTCTCGACCAGCCGCCACGTCGGACACGATCACTCGATGCCCTCGAGGTAGCGAATCGAAGATCCGCGCTTCGATCGACACGCGATCGACATTCGTGGCAAGCGCGAACCGACCGACGAGCACGAAGGCCGAATCACTTGGCTCGAACCGCATCGACCAGGACTCGGCGATCTTTCGATCGATCTCGAGGGATCGCGCCGTCATCGAGCGAAGGCACTCGAGACGGAGCGCGCGATCCTCGTTCGTGAGCGTCCCGGCGGGCGACGAGGCAAGGCTCTCATCGTGCACGGACCACGAAACGTCGAGGAACGCCGGCGTAGTGGCGTTGCGTCGGACATCGAGCGTACTGAGCCCCGGGTCGTGTGGTGGCACCGCTCGCGCTGTGACGCTGAGCAAGGTTCCGGACAGCAAGGGCAAGAGCGCTGCCGTACGTGAAATCGAGCGTGGCATCGAGCGAAGGAGGACCATGGTGCGACTCGCTCGAGAACCTCAATCGTGACGGTGATTGCGGCCGTTGTGCGGTACCCCGCCGTACGGGAACACCTTGTTGTAGACCGCATCGTTTGCGTCCACGTTGTCGCCCGCCAAGCGGATGACTGGAGGACTCGTACGCAAGTCGCTGATGACGGCCGAGACTCCGATGTCGATGACGTCGTCACCGAACCTCCTGCCGTTGGGCCACCCACTCGGCACTTGACCCTGAGCGAGCGGGCTATAGCTCGTGTCACCACCGAAAATCGAGAGGCGTGAATAGCCAGGATCGTCGGGGGTCGCGACGTGGTTGGGTCCACCACCGGCGAGCGGCACCGGATTCGTCGAGAGGTCGACCTTGATCAGGTCGGGAATGAAGATGCCCACGAGATCCGAACGGTTCGTTTCGATTCCGGGGATCGGGTTGCCCTTGAAAACGATGGCGTTGAGTAGTTTCGCGAGCTCGGGGCTATCCGCGTACTTCTTGAAGACGAGAGGATCGTCACTCGGCGGGCAGCGGTTGTAGAGATCCTTGTCGGCGATCGCGACGAACGCCTCACAGAACAGCGGATTGCCCTGACGACCGATCTGGACCCAATCACCGACTTCGATATCGCCGAGCGACTTGATTCGAACCGTGAACGTCTTGCGATACGTCGTTGCCCACACTCCGACCTGTTGCCTGTCACCGCCGAGCTGTGCCATCGGGACCGACAGGTTGATCGTGTGGACATTGAAGCCGCGTTGAGAGTCCCGAGCCGCTCCCTTGCCCCGCAGCTGGAGCAGGTCGAACACGGCTTGAATGTCGCCGTAGAACCCGTCTTCGCGTTGGCCACACCAGCTGTAATGGCCCGTCGCGAGCGCAGCCACGGTCTGGCGTGTGTATTTGTCGAGCTTCGTGACGCTATCGACGCCGATCTTGGCGAGGCCTTCACCCTGTGCCGTGTTGTACTCGGGAGTCGCAATGCCTTGATTGTTGGGTGGGACCACGCCCGACCCGAGCCTCACGACACCACTCGAGGACACACGCGTCACCGCGTACCGCTGCGTGCGGTTCTGATCCGCGTCGTCGACGTCGTTGATGACACCGAGGTACGACTGGAGGATCGTGCCCTGCGTCTTGTACGAAGTCTTGAACTCGAAGAAGTAACTGATCGTCGGCAGGCCGCGTGCCACGTCCTTGCCGGTAGCGACGTGCAACGCGTAGAGCACGCGATCGTCGAAGTCGTATTTGTTCGGGCCGATTCCCGGATCCTCGAACGGATAGACCGATACCGCCATCTGCAGGGCTTTCTGGCCGGAGGGATCCTTGCCGACGAACGCATACACGTCCGTCGTATTCGCGGCGTCGTCGAGCGTGATCAACGGCGCGTCCATGTGGCTCGACGCCATGGCCGGAGCGGCCAGTGCCGCGAGTGACGCCATCAGACCTGAATACTTGATTGAGTGCCTCGAGAGCATCGTCATCTCCTGGATCAAGAGTCGCCGAACGACTTCCGCAGAAGCGTCCGTTCGGAAGGGAACAACACGTGCTGCACCGCACGTACCCGCTTCACGAGGTCTTGGACCTCGTCCGGAGATGCGTTGGCAGCACGAGCCACGAGTGCACCGTGCAGCAGAAGTCGGGCGTCCGGATTTCCCGTCGCGAGTACCTCCTGCGACATGGTCCATGCCTCCGCATAGTTGCCGCGACGACTGAGCGCGAACGCCATCGCACTCTTCGTCATCGCGTCACACCGTTGTTCGAGTTCGCGCTCGAGCAGGCCATGTGCATCGTCGAGTCGCCGATTGCGAGTCGTCAGGTACAGCGCGAATGTGCGCGGGTCGTCTCTCGACCCGCTCGCCTCGAGGGATGACTCGACGCTGCGAGCTCTCGATTCGTCGCCCGATGCTCGGAGCGTATCGGCGAGCGCCCATCGGTACTCGGGAAGCGGCGCGTACTCGACAGCTCGTTCCAAGTCGACGATCGCGTCGCGCGTGCGGCCCAGTTCGTTCGCGATCGCGGCACGTACGAGAAGAGCGCCAGGGGAAGCCTCGAACGTGGACAGCGCTTCGGAGGCCCATTTGCGCGCTCGCTCGAGATCGTGACGATGAAACGCGAGGCGTGCGAGTCCGGTCAACGCCCACGCGAGCGCCTCGGGTGCCCGTCGACTACCGGCGGCGACGGCATTCTCGAACAATTCGAGGGCGCCGTCGATATCGCCGGCGAGCCATCGCACATGGCCCGCTCGCACATACGACTGAAGGCATGGACGCAAGTCGAGCATGCGTTGATACGCCTCCGACGCTTCGACGACGGCGCCGCGATCCACGAGCACATCGCCGAGAAGCCCCCAGTCGAACGGGTTGCCTCGCATTCCGATGAGCTCACGAGCGATACGCTCGGCATCCACGAACTCGTGCATGCTTTGTGCTGCGTGTCCACGGATCAGTAGCCCGGAGGGACGAGACTCGCCAGCTAGGCACAACGCGTTGCCGCACGCGCGAGCGATGCGATAGAAGCCGTCGTCGTGCGCTTCACGCGCCTTGGCGACGAACATCCAAGCGAGCTTCTCGACAAGGACGTCGGCACGCCCCGAAGACGCGATATCCGATTCGATGCGAGTTTGTACATCGCGAATGTCGGCATCGAGAGCGGATTCGCCACGATGCTCGATCAGTGCAAGGCTCAGTGCTTCGCGCATGCGGGACGGCTTGTTCGAGTTCGCCGCACCCACCGCATCGAAGTCGCACGCAACGAGCGAGAGCGTGCACGTCAGAAAGGCGATCCGGTTGCGTGTCTGCATCACGCAAAGCACTACGTTCCGAGCCGCAATGCGGATTCAAGTTCGCATCGAGCAGCGTGACATCACGCTGCGATGAATTCAGGCAGCGAACTCGTCGTAGAGGGACGTTCGAATCAACAACAAGCAACCGTTGCGCGTGAACTGTTCCTCGTGCCTCGTCCCAGCAGGTGCGTGTTCGTAGTCGCCGCTCCGCATCTCGCTGACCGTCGTACAGAGATCGCCTTCGAGCACGAAGCACTCCTCACGACCGGCATGGACATGTGCGGGAAAGCGCGCACCGGGATCCATTTGCACGAGACAAGTCATGCGGCCTTCACGCTCGTCGACGAGCAATCGCCGCATTCGTATGCCGACGATCGCCGTGGTCTCCCACGCAGTCGATTCTTCGGGTACGCGCGGTGCGATGAAGTACTCGTCGACCGAGCGTCGAGCCGACGACGCGACCTTGGCAAGAAGCGGGCTGTTGCCGGTAGTGCGCCGCGCGCGTGCCAGGACCCAGGAACGCACGGAATCTGGCACCGAGCGTACTTCGAGCCGCCGGACGACTTCGTCGTAGAGAATTGACAGTTTTTTGACGAGCCTCCTGCACGACGAACACTCGCGTTGATGTCGGTCGTAGCTCGCCGCAGATTCGTGGTCGAACTCACCGAGTACGAACACGATCGCGTCGTCGCGATGGCTGCATTCGTTCTCCACGAAATCGTTCATGCGTCGTGCGCCTCGTTCTCGAGCAAACTTCTCAATTCCATTAGGCCTCGCCGGATCCACGTCTTCACGGTACCGATCGGCAAGTGGCTTCGCCGTGCGATCTCTTGATGCGTCAATCCATCGAGAAACGCGGCCAGGATCACGGATCGACGCTTCTCCGGAAGACGACCGATCGCGCGATGCAGGCGTTTTGCCTCTTCTGCGTGTTCGTATTCCAGTGCGGGATCGGCCCCTTCCGCGCGTAGGTCACGATCGTCGACATCGCAAGTCGAGACGGACTGTCGGCCACGCGACCGCAACACGTCGAGGCTCCGACTCTTCGTGAGCAACCAGAGCCAGTTGGTGACGGTCCCGCGAGCCCGATCGAACGTCGACGCGCGTTCCCAGACCGATTCGTAGACAAGGGCTGTCACCTCCTCGGCAAGTTGGCGATCGCGTACGACACGGAGCGCGAGTCCGAAGACAGATCGGCTAGTCGCATCGAAGAGACGCTCGAACGCATGAGACGAACCAACCACGACCCCGTCGAGAAGCTGGCAGAGCAGGGCGTTGTCGAATCGCGCGGATCCGTTCTCGTGCACGCTCACGCGATCCATCATGAGTTTCGAGTTCGCTTCCCGGGCCGGGTCATCCTGAGCACTACGTCGTGCCGACCCGGGCGGATTCAAAAAACTCGAAATGGGACTCCTCAGCGGAACGTCACGTATTTCCCGCCCGAATCGAGGGCCAGATGCTCGAGGATCTGCAGCGATCCGCCGACCGCGACCGTGTGGATCACGATCTTCCGGTGCTCGTTCCATCGCTTGACGTCGTCGCGGATCTGGGCCGGATCCGTGACTTCACCCGCGGTCGGCTCGCCGTCGGACAGCAAGTAGATCGTGTCGACATCGGGATCGTCGAACGCTTCCTTGACGGCGTCGTACAGATTGGTGCCACCACCGGCGCCGAGGCGATCGATCCAGACCTTCGCCTGCTCGCGAGTCTTCTTGGTCATACCGCCGATGTCCTCCTTGGCCCAACGCTCGACACCGGACGAGAAGACGAAGATGTTGAACAGCGCATTCCCGGCGAGACTCTCGATGGCCGCGAGTAGTTCGCGCTTGGCGACTTCGAGCCGCGTCGCTTCGCGCTTGCCTTCGTAGCGGCCGAGAACCGGTTCGACCATCGAACCCGAGACGTCGAGGATGAAGATCACGCGCTGCGACGTGATCTCGACACCGAAGAACTTCGCGACGACGGTCGTTTCCTTGAGGCGCTTCAGTTCTCGCTCGGTCGCGGCCTTTTCCAACTCCGCAGCGGTCGGTACCTCGAAGCTCTTGCCTTCCTTGTCCCACCAGGCACGCCACGCCTTCGCGTCCTGCTCGAAGGTCTGCGCCGTCAAACTCCATAGCGCGTCGGCGACTGCGATTCCGAGGCGACCCGATTCGCGACCGAGAGCATCGATCAGGAGTGGGACCGCCTCCTTGTTGCGCGAATCCCTCAGCGCGTCGATGGCCACGTAACGCGTCGACCAGTCCTTGTGGATGAGTCCCTGCTTGAGATATTCGAGAAGGCCCTTCGCGTCCGCCTTCGAGAGTTGTTCGAGTGCCGCATTGCGAATGTCACGATCCGGATCCGTGACGAACGCCTCGAGGCGTTTGACCCATGCGGCCGAACGCCCTTCGAGCTTGCTGATCGCTTCGATGACGAAGCGAACATCCGCCGGCTCCTTCGGCTTGTCGAGCATCTTGTAGAGCTCTTCGAGCGAGTCCTTGTCACCGCGTTCGGCGAGTACGAGCGCCGTCTCGCGACGCACCTCGGCATCCTTGTCGGCGAGGCCCTTGCGGATCTTCTCGACGAGTTTCGGATCGTCGATGTGCATCGTCGCCCAGAGCGCGAAGACCTTTTCGTAGGGCGCGCCACGACCGATCAGCTTCACCAGCTTCTGGTCGACGGACTTGTCCTTCATGTCCCCGAGTAGGCTGGCCATCGTGCGTCGGAGGTCTTCGGGCGTGACCGCTTTCTTCTTCGCGAGCTTGAGGAACGCGTTCGCGAGCTTCGCGCCTTGCAGCTCGGCGAGGATCTTCGCGGCCTCGGATCGCGTCATGCCGGGCACGTCGACGCGTTCGAACATCTTGGTCGCGAGTTCGGCGACGCGTTTCGATCCCTTCCGATGCAATGCCTTGAGGGCAACGTTGCGCATCTTCTGACTGGTGTCCTTCTCGAGGATGTCGATCAGATCCTTCTCCTCGACCTTCTCGGCAACGGCTTCGAACGCAACGACACGGATGTCCTCGAGTTCGGGACGATCGGGCGGGTCGTCCTTACCACGCTTCGCGCCCTTCTTGCTGCGCCCCTTGGCCTCGAATGGCTTCCAGAGTTCTTTGTAGAACGGCAGGTCCTCGTCACTCAGGTTGCGCACGTGCGCCGAAAGCGCCGCCTTGCGCACCGTATCATCGGCTTCCGACTGCACGATCGTCGCGAGGAAGTGTTTTCCGAGTGACGGGCTGTTCGCGAGCGCATCCACGGCCGCCTGGCGCAGCTCCGGCTGCGTCGCCGTCGTTGCGACGTTGGTGATCTTCTCGAGCGCCGGCTGCTGCGCTTCTTGGATCCCGTCGAACTTTGCGAGCGCGAAGACGACTTCGCGCTTCAAATAGACACTGCCGGCCTTGTCATAGAACTCGACGAGTCCCTGCATCGCGTCGCGCGTGCCGATCTCCGCGATCTTGTACAGGTCTTCGGGCTTCGCATCGCTTCCGGCGGCCTTGACCTTGTCGAGGAGCGACGCGAGTTCTTTGGCTTGGGCGAGACACGTCCCGCTGACGCACGAAACGAGCGTGCACAGCAACAGAGTGGCGTTTCGGAACGGATTCATACAGCGATCGTCGGGGCCCCGGTGGTCACTGTCAAATGGCCAGGCGAGTTGCAGCACTCAGCCCTGCTTCTTGCCTCCCACCCGGGCAGCACGATCGAGGTCGTTCGCCTTGCGTTCGAAGTGGTCACGGATCTTCGCGTCCAACTCGTCCGCCGCTCCGATGTCGTCATCCTTGTCGACCCATCCGCGGCGCCGCGCGACGAAGAGCGCGTCCGCGAAGTGTGGGTCGTCGACGAAGCCGGGGATCCAATGCACGGGTCGCAGCGCGCTCGCAGGCGCGAGGACGACCCAGCCCTCCGCGAGCTTGTCGAACGAATCGACGAAGCGAAAAGCCATCTGCGTCGAGTCGGTCCAATGCGCGAACGGCGACTCGACAACATCGAAGCCGATCGCACGTCCGTCGCCAGCGAGCGTTTCGATCGTCTTCGACAGACTACCGAACTCGTGGTGCAGAACCACCTGCCGGACGCGACTCCCGTACCGCTTGCGCAGCACGGTCCCGAGTCGCACACCTTGCGCCGTCACCGTGTGCGCGAAGCCGCAGTGCACGAGCACTTTCGGCGCATCATCGCCGGCGGGAGCAATGTGCTTCGCGACCGAAGCGATCATCGTCTGCTCACGCGCGAGAAACGCTTCTGCGCGCTTCGCTGCGGACGTTTCGTTCCAGAGCGCGACTTGCTTCCAGTCGCTGTCGATGCCGACGAAGCGCAAGAGACGCGGCTCTGCGGTGCGGGCACGCTCCTCGTGGTTGGCCTTCCACACCGCCTCGACGATCGCGAGATATTCGACATAGCCCCAGGTGGGCCAGGCGACTTCGCGAGAGATCGCAATCGCACGATCGCGGTCGAACCGCTCACCACGGCCATCGGCGATCGCATCGAGGTCATCCTGGCGACTCGATGGATAGAACTCCGACGCGAGCACGCGGACGCCGGCCTTCACGAGCCGCGGCACGAGCGCGGTGACGAACGCACAGTTCTGCCGCACCTCATGATGCTCGCCAAGCAGTACGACATCGTGGTGCTCGAACGTCGCGAGCACGTAGTCGAGAGGAGCACGCCCCTTGCTCTCGAGCCAATCGGTGTAGGTACGCTTGATCTCCGCATCGTCGAGATCGATCGCACCGATGTCGATCTTGGTCGACTGCGCCGGCACGACGCCACACGTGGCGAGCGCCAACAAGGAAGAGAGACAGTGCCTTGCGACATCCACACGAACTCGGCTTGGCGTCATTCGATGTCCTCGAGTCGTTTCATGGAATCATTCCGAGTCGCCGACATCCCGCTCGAGGGTCGCCCCGCTCTCGAGAAAGCCGGTGCTTCCGTCGTACGACTCGAGCAGCGCGAGAACCGCGGCTCCGAGCGAAACATCGCCTTCTCGAATCCTAGCGACGAAGGCAGCGCGCGCCGGTGGCTCGAGTTCGAGTGCATCCCCGACGATCTGCTTGACGTGGTCCCAGCTCCATGGGCGATTCGCCCGATCTCGATGGATCTCCTTCATCGCTCTGCGCACCTCGTGGCTCGTGGTGCTTCCCCATGCGCAGGGCGCCCTCGGTGCGGGCCACGGAAAAAGGAGTTCGCTATGGATCGTCGCCAACGCGCCCGTCACATCACGCAGGCGGCGCATGCCCGACTTCTCCGACGCGCTGGTATGCTCGACCGAGTATGAACTCGGATTCGGAACAACCGTCCGACGCGGGGCAAGGGCACAGCGCCGAAGTCACGCTCTTGTTGCAGGCCATCCGCAACGACGAGGACGGAGCGAGCGATCGCCTGCTCGAACTCGTCTATGACCAGCTGCATCGACTCGCCGACGCCAAGATGCAGAACGAGCGGCCCGACCACACGCTTCAGGCCACGGCGCTCGTGCACGAGGCCTACATGCGCCTACTCGGCACGGATGGCGGCTTCGAGAACCGTCGACACTTCTTCGGCGCCGCGGCGCAGGCGATGCGACGCATCCTGATCGACCGCTACCGCCGAAACCACAGCGAAAAGCGCGGAGGTTCGCGCGAACGAGTGGACCAGGACCTCGGCGGCATCGTGCAGCAGGGAGACGGCGTCGAAGCGCTCGACCTCCTCGCGCTCGACGAGGCCCTGAAGGACCTCGAAGTCCAAGATCCACGCATGGCCCAGATCGTCATGCTGCGTTTCTTCGCCGGGCTCGACGTCGAGCAAACGGCCGAAGCGCTCGAGATCTCGCCCCGCACCGTCAAGCGCGACTGGGCCGTCGCAAGGGCATGGCTGTTTCAGCGCCTCGGTGGTAACGACGCGGCGGAATAACGCGTCTCGAAGCCGACGAGACGCACTTCGGCGGGGTCAGCGCTCAGTCGACCTGCGTCGTGGTCGCAGCGACCCGGCAACGTGCGGGAAAGCCGGTGGGCGCGCCGCAGACTCACCCGAGCATCCGCTCGAGTGCGGCCGCGAAGCGCTCGCCGAGTTGCGGTCCCTGCTCGGGATAGAGATAGGGTTCGACGACTTCGAGTTCGATGAGGGCGAGTTCGCCTGCGTGGCGGACCATGTCGACACGCGCATACAGCAAGCGTTCGCGCGCGGCTCCGAGCACTCGCTTGCACGCGGCGATCTCATGTTCGGTCGGTTCGTGGACCGCCTCGCGACCACCGTAGAGCGACTGCACGCGGTAGTCGCCCGCTGCCGGGCGTTTGAGCGCGCAGTGCGAGAACTCGCCATCGAAGAAGAGGAATGAATACTCGCCCTCGATCGTCACCGACTCGAGGAATGGCTGCACCATCGCCGCCGCAGGCGGCCTCTGCTCTGTTGGTGGCAACGGACTACCACGCGTGACCAGCACCTGCCGCCATGCGCCGGCACCGACGACCGGCTTGACGACGAGACGATCGGTTTCGAAATGATCGAAGGCACGCCCGATCGTCGTGTCGCTCGCATCGTCCGCGAAGAGCGTCGGAACGATCGCGACTCCGCGAGACTCGAGATCCTGCAGGTAGCGCTTGTCGAGGTTCCAACGCACGACATCGAGGGAGTTGAAGAGCGGTTTCGTCTCGGCAACGCGTCCGAGCATCGCCAGGAACTCGGCGACACGCTCTTGGTAGTCCCAAGTCGTGCCGACGACGAAGGCGTCGAAGTCGTCGATGACGAGCTCCGGGTCATCCCAGATCCTCGTGACGAGTTCGATGCCACGCTTCGCGCACGCACGCTGCATCGGTTCGAATTCGAGATCGTGCTCCCACGCATCCTCACGCCGCGACGCCCCCTGCAAAACCATGCAGGCAGCACTCAAGAACGCGACACGACGCATCAGGCTCTCGCGCCGAGAAGCGCGACGCGCGACGCGTCGGGCGCAACCGTCTTTGCCAACCGGAACCCCGCGAACATCCAACGCTGGTGCGGGTAGTAGAAGTTGCGATACGAGCGCCGCAAGTGACCTTTGGGTGTCGCGAAGCAGCCGCCACGCAAGACGAACTGGTTGACCATGAACTTGCCGTTGTATTCGCCGAGCAAGCCTTCGAACGGCACGAAGCCGGGGTATGCCGCGTAGGGACTCGACGTCCACTCCCACACGTCCCCGAACCACGAAGGTCCGGAAGGCAACGGGTGCAAGACACCCGACTCGAACAGGTTGCCGTCGACAGGCACGTCGCGGGACGCGCATTCCCATTCGAACTCGGTCGGTAGCCGACAACCCGCCCATCGTGCGTATGCATCGGCCTCGTAGTAGCTCACGTGGCACACGGGCTCGTCGTCGTCGAGCTCACGCACACCTGCGAGCGACATCGCTTGCACAGGAGTCCCGGTCGTTCGCCAGTACTCGGGTGCGCGCCAGCCGTTGCGTTGAACGACGTCCCAGCCGTCCGCGAGCCAGAACTCGGGTCGCGCATACCCGCCATCCTCGACGAACGCGCGATAGTCGGCAACGCTGACAGGGCGATCCGCGATCTCGAACGCCTCGACACGCGCCACGTGCCGCGGCCGCTCGTTGTCGTACGCGAAGCCGTCCGTCTCGGCGCCGATCTCGTGGAAGTCGCCCTCGAAGGCGAGGAAGCGACTCTTCTCGGCGGCACGCTCGAGCTTCGCTGCCGACTCGACGGATGTACGACGCCGATAGACCGGGTCGAACGGGCTGTGCGCGAGCACGTGGAGCACGTCCATCAGGAGGAGTTCCTGATGCTGCTCTTCGTGCGACATCCCGATCTCGAGGAGCGACGCGACCTCGTTCAGCAGCGCTTCGTCGGAGTCCTCGATCAACCGCCGCACTGCACTGTCGACAGTCTCTCGGTACGCGATCACATCGCGTACCGTCGGGCGCGAAACGAGTCCGCGCTTGTCCCTCGGATAGGGTGCACCGAGCGCTTGGTAGTACGAGTTGAAGAGTTCGTGATAGGCCGGATCGACGGGTTCGTAGCCTGGCACGAAGCGAGACAGAACGACCGCCTCGAAGAACCACGAAACGTGCGCGAGATGCCACTTGGTCGGGCTCACGTCGGGCATCGTCTGCACGACCATGTCCTCGATCTCGAGAGGGTCGCACAGGGCCATCGTGCGCATGCGCACCAGCGCATAGTCCTCGAGCAGTCGCTCACGCGAAACCCGCGCCCCGGTCGGTAACGTCGTCATGAGTCGTTCTTCGTGATGCTTTGGATGTGTGGCTGCGTGGCGATCAGGAGCCCTGCTCGGGCAGGGCATTCCTAGAATCCGAGGACGGCAAGCTGCCGAGGCGCGTCAACGCGCAGCGTTCGGCCTCATAGTCCGACTCCGCGACCGCCGCGAAGCCTCGAACACCGCATTCCGCGAACTGGTCACGCGTGCCTGGATGGCTGCAAAGCGTGTCGAGCGCATCCGCGATTTCGACCGCGGTCGGCAGGTCGGGCGCTCGCCGCACGATGATCGGCTGGATCGGGAAGGGTCCGAGGGACACGATGCATCGCAGCCGCGTCCCCCACGTCGGATCCTCTCGACGCGCGAGCGCGAGGACGTTGGAGTCGATCGCGGCACAGTCGATGGCTCCGGTACGGATTGCTTCGAGTGACGCGGCATGCGATCCGGTGCACACCTGTCGCGCGAACAACGCCTCGAGTCCGCGCTCCTGGAGGTGTTGTTTGGTCGCGAAGTACCCGGACAACGAACACTCGTCGTTGTATCCCCAAACCGCACCATGCAGATCCTCGAGCGCATGTGCATCGCTCTCCGCGCGCACGACGAGCTCGGAGTAGTAGCGCGGACGGCCATCGATCCGCACGTCGTCGAACACGAACCCGCGAGGAACGAGGTCGACGGACGGCTCGAAGGCCGAACTCAGATAGAGATACGAGGGCGCACAGACGAAACCGAGGTCCATCGAGGCGCCGCGGAACGGATCGTCGTGCTCGTGCATCGGCCCCGACGATTGCGTCAGAGACGTCAGGTTCCATGCGCGACCGAGGGTGCGCGCGAGTGCTTCGGTGACGAGTTCGAAGAGGCGCTTCGGAAGGCCTGGCGCCAAGTACGTCACCGCTCGCAGCATGGGTTCGGGCGGATGGCGTATCGAGCGGTTGGTAGCGGATCGGCGGGACAAGGCGGCGTCGGCGCAGCGGCGGCAACAAAGGCTACATCGTAGCCGCGCCCGTCACGGCGTCACGAGGGTTCCGTGCGCCGGAAGCTGCGAGTCGGTCCCCTTCGCCGCCAGAGCGGCCTCGTACATCCGTAGACGGCGCCGATAATCATCGCGGTCTTCGCTCGCGATCGCGCGTTGCTGGAGGGACACGGCTTCCTCGACCTGGCCGTCGAAGAACTTCGCCATCGCGAGGACGTCGCACGCGCGCGCCGAGGGCTCTTCGTCGTCCTGCACCGCGTGCTCCGCCAATCGAAGCGCCGCGCGATCGAACTCGCGCATCGTCTCCCGACTCGTCATCAGCGACCACGCTTGCTCGAGCACCTGTCGGTCGTTGCGTCCGTGACGCTCGATCCACGAGGCGAGCGAACGCGTCGCGCGCTCTTCGTGACCGTTCTTGTCGCACCACTGGAAGTACACGAGCGAATTGCGAGCCGGGGTGCAGTTGTGACGGCGCTCTTGCGTGTCCTGCGCCTCGAGCATGTCGAGGCTCTCGTTCAGTTGGCGACGAATCTCGACGTTTTCCCCCTCCTGGACCGCGAGCGCGGCTTGCAGGCGTTCGATCTCGCGCTGCTGCTCACAGCGCAGTTGTCCTTGTTCGCTCGATTCGCCCCACCGGATGGCTCCGAGGGACAGGGTCGCGGCGACGAGAACGGAACCGATGATCACGATCTTTCCTGGCATTGCTTCCTCCGCGGCGCAGTGTGCCAGATCGTCGCAGCACTGTCGCGTGCGCGAACCGGGAAGTACGCCTCTGTCAGCGTCCGATGCCGACGTCCACTGCCGAGCTGAACGCGAGGCCGATCCCCGACGCACCCGCGGGGTCCAGCACGAAGGCCTGGATCCAGGCGTGCTGCCCGAGGAGCGCTGCACTGCGAGGTATGGCGAACGCCGCACGCACGAAGCCATCGGCGTTCGTCCCTGCGGGCAGGAACGTGATCGAACCCGCGAGCCGTAGGCGACAACCCCCAACCGGGAGGTCTTGGGACGCCGTCGCGATCCCGAAGACGACCGGAGCCATCGCACGCCCACGCACGAGTTCGACGCGCAACGGAGTTCCGAGCGTCGCCTCAGTCGCGCCGAGCGCTGGGGTACCGCCCGAGCCGTTGCATCCGGTTCCGACTTCGATCGTGCGCGCCTCGTGCGCGGGACCGAAGAACCACGTATCGATCTCGCGCACGACCAGTCGACTCGAGACGAGGAGTGCCTGGCCATGATCCGCGAGGGATTCGAGCAGCGCTTCGCCACTCGGTGGGCTGACTCGCGGGGTGCGCCCAATCCAATCGGTCCCGCTCCACTCCCATGTGTCGGACAGCGGGCCATCACCACCGAACAGCAACAGCCTCCCGGCAAATCCGCGCGTCATTGCGTGGTTGCTGCGCGCGGCGGGACTCCGGGTCGGGGCGAGCTGCGTCCAGTCCTTGCCATCCCAACTCCACGTGTCGCCAAAGTCCTTCGTCGCACCGTCCGTGCCCCCGAAGAGGATCGCGCGCTTCGACACCTCATCGAAGGCGATGCCGTGCGCGAAGCGCGCTGGCGGACGATGCGCCGGAACTTCGTGCGTCCAGGTTCCGCTGTTGTGGTCCCAGGTCCATGTATCCGAGAGCAAGCCGTTCGCATCCTTGCCACCGAACAGGACGAACCGCTGTCCACTCGCGTCGCTCGCCGACATCGCGTGCTCGCTCCGCGCGGGCGGAAGCACGCTCGGCACGAGTGGAAACCACGATTGCGCTAGTGGACTGAACGCCCACATGTCGTTCGTGTACGCACTGCCGTTCTCACCACCGAACAGCACGACGTTCCACCCGAAACCGACCATCGAGTGACCGCGGCGCGCACTCGGTGCGAGGGTCGTGAGCGCACGGTACCAGCGATGCTCACCCCAAACCCACGTGTCGCCGAGCAACCGACCGAACAGGTCTGCACCGCCGAACAGCACGGCGATCTGCGGGATCGAGCACACTGCCATGGCTGCCCCGTTGCGCGGTGGCGGAATCGTGCCTTCGTCCAGAAGTCGCCATCGCGAACTTCGAAACTCCCACAGATCGGCAGTCTCGCGAAACGCGGAGAAATCGGCCCCACCGAACAGCACCGCGCGCTGCCGCGTGTCATCGTACGCGAGCGACGCGCCGCGACGCATCGACGGCTTCACACCGGCCGGGCTCAGTTCCGTCCAGTTCGCGCCGTCCCACGTGAATGTGCGCACGCTACTCGGAGAAACCAAGAGGCACACACCGAGCGAACGATCGAACACCATCGACATGTCGCTCAGCAGCGGCAACGACGTACTGCGCTTCGACCAACTCGTGCCGTCCCACTCGTGGGTCTCGGGCCCGATTTGCAGCACCGTTCGCCCGCGCCGCGCGTCGTAGGCCATCGCATGCGTCGCACTCGCGGGTGGCCCGGTCACCATGCGCTGCACCCAAGTCGTACCGTCCCATTCCCACGTGTCGCCGAGCAGACCGGTCGGACCGGCACCGCCATACAGCACGCACACACCGCGTGCTTCGTCGTAGACCGTGCCCGCATGACTACGGGCAGACGGGCGCGCCGGGGGATTCTTCGTCACCCATTGCACGCCGTCCCATTCGCTCGTCACGTCGGACGGTACCGGACTTCCATCCGTACCACCGAAGCGCACGACGACGTTGCGCCGCGCGTCGTACGTCATGGCTGCGCCCTCCAGGGCATAGGTCGTCGACCGCGCCGCCCACCGCGTGCCATCGTGTTCCCAGTGATCGCCGAGGGCGGCACCACCCTGGCGTCCCCCGACGAGAACGAGGCAATCGCGAGCGCCGTCGTACGTGAGCGAAGCACCCGAACGCGGCGCCAACTCCTCGATGAGACCCCAGTCGTCCGCGACCTGCATCGCGGGCAGAGCGGACGCTGGTGCGAGGACACACGCAAGGACGACGGCACGGGGAGAATGCACGCCTTGACGATAGCGCACGCTCTCTCCTGTGGGCCAAGGGCGGAATGACGTCATGATGTGCGGCAATGGATCGCCTCGCGGACCTCGCCGAATTCTGGAATCAGCTACCGGCCTTTCGTGCCGTTGCCGAGACCGAGCACCTCAAGGACGCTGCCCGAAAGCTCGGTGTCGGTGCGCCGGCGTTGTCGCGGTCGGTGCGCCTTCTCGAAGAACGGCTCGGCACGCAGCTCTTCGTGCGCGAGGGGCGTGGACTCCGTCTCAACGAAGCGGGGCGTAGGCTCCTCGAGTCGGCTCGCATAGCGATGAACCACCTCGACGAGGCCCAACTCGCGCTCCGTGGCGAGACGCTGTCCGGCCCCGTCCACATCGCGAGCTCGGGAGTCGTGACGACGAGCTATCTGCTCCCCGCGATCATTGAACTGCGGGCGGACCACGCAGGGCTCATCCCCGTTCTGAGCGGCCCACCGCCCCACGACGTCGTGTTGCGGTTGCAACGTGGGTTGCTCGACGTCGCGTTCACGAGTGATGCGATCGATGCGCCCGGACTCGTGCGCACGCACCTCGGCACCGAAACCAGTGGCCTGTATTGCGGACCGGGGCATGACCTCCACGGTCGTAGCGACATCTCGATCGACGAGGCGTGCGAACACGACTTCGTCGGCCCTCCACAGGTGAGCGGACGTGCGAGTGAAGGATGGCCACGGGACAAGCCGAGGCGCCTCGGTGCGATCGTCGATCAGATGCGCATCGGTCTCGAGTTCTGTGCGAGCGGACACTTCCTCGCGGTGCTGCCCGATGCACTCGCACGAAGCTACGGTCATGACCTTTGGCGCCTGCGGGTCGATTTGGACGCACGGGTCGAGCTGTTCGCACTGCTCCGCGAATCGACGGGCACCCGAGGTCGCGCCGAAGTCGTCGTCGACGCGGTACGCCGGAAGATCGAAAGCAGCGCAGTCACCGAAACTCGGTGACGATCATCGTGTGTCGTTCGATGTAACCGCGTTCGGTGCCGTTTCGGTACCCGTTGGCTTGAATGAGCCACGCATCGAGTGGGCCGTGGCGCGTCTCGAGTGCGATCCCGGGAGACCACGTCGTCGGGAAGAACTGCAGGCACTGCACGCGGATGTTCGTGAACGGAACGAAAGGAAACTCGATCGTGATGCTTCCCGTCGCGCGCGTGACACCGGTGACGACGAAGATCGGATTCACCCAGAGCATCGGTCCCGCGAGTGGATCGGCGCCGAGGATCCACATCGCCGGCACCTGAGGTTGGCCCCCGAAGACGTGCACGCCCACGAGGTCGCCCACGGTCGGTGCGAGATGCAACGTCCCGTGTCCGTAGTAATGCGGGATGACGAGTCCGTGCTCGCGGCGCTCGGCATCGAGTGCGTACGGAGTCCAGTCGTTCCACTTCGGGTGATCGACGAGAACGTCGATCATCAATCCGTCGGTCGTCGTGATGTACGGCGTATCGAGCTTGAACCGCACGAGGAACGGCTGCGTCGCGCTGCGAACCCAAGGCAGATCGGGAAGCACGAGTCGCTGCCGGGCGAAGACCGTCACGAGCTCCGGCGACTTGGGGAAGAGCCCCGTGTTCTGGGACTCGACATCGAGTGGCGCGAACGCGATGCGGAAGTCGTGCGCGTTCTCGCCGTGCCACCACGAGTAGGGAATCGTCGCCTCCTGCAAATACTGTCCATCGCGCCGCCACGCGAACTCGTGGATCGTCGTGTGCGCAGGGACATACGATGCGGTGTAGGCCTGGACGAAGCGCACCTTGTCGAACCCGACGTGGGTCGAGATCGCGTTCCCTTCGGCCTGCCTCGCTTCGGGCGGCACCACGTGCACGGTTGCAGCCCCTTGGGCCATCGCGGAGATGGGGACGGCAAGCGCCACGAGCAAAGAAACCGCGCAAACATTCCTGAGTCGCATGACCGAGCCGCCTCCCGAACCGTTCGTTCTCAGGCTCTACGCGACCACCCTTCGTCGTGGCCGTGTTTTTCCGGTGACTTCATACGATTCGCACCAATCCTCACTCGATCTCCCAATCGAGCAGGTGGCGCAGACTCGCTTCGATCCCCTCCCGCTCGACGCCTACGGTGATGAAGACGATGCGCGTGCGCCGGTCGGCGTCGGGCCAGGCGTCGAGGACGATCGGATCGTGGAACGCGTGCTGGACGATGTGGAGCACCGTCGGCTTCTCGACCTCGCGCACGTTCACGATTCCCTTGACGCGCAGGAGTCTCGGACCTTGGAAGTGCAGAAGGGACGTGACCCACGCTTCGAAGACGCGCAGCGGAATCGGTTCGTCGTACGTGAGGCAGAAGCTCCGGATCTCGTGGCCATGCGCGTGTCCGGGCGCATGATCGTGGTCACTATCGTCCTCGTCCGTGACTTCGAACGCGTCATCGCGTAGCCATGCATCGACGTGCTCGCCTCGCTCGAGTGCGACACCGAACAGATCCTGGGGTGCGATCGCACCGTTTTGGGCAACGACGTGCGGCGCCGATGGATTGAGGTCCCACAGCTTCCGCTCGAGTTCGACGAGACAGGCGTGCGCGGGTTCGCTCCCGAGTTCGCGCTCGAGCAGATCGAACTTGGTCAGGAGCAAGCGATCGGCGACCGCGACCTGCTTGCGGGACTCGAACCGCGCTTCGAGCGTTTCTTCGAGGTTGAACAGATCGACCGCGCAGAGCACGGAATCGAGGAAGAAGTGTTCGCTGATGTCGATCTCGTGAATCAGCGTGCGGAGGATCGGTGCCGGGTCCGCGAGGCCAGTGGTCTCGATCAACAGTCGATCGAAGCGTGGGATCTCCCCCCGCTCGCGCTTCTCCCACAGATCGCGCATCGTCTCGAGCAAGTCGTTGCGCACGCTGCAACACACACAACCGGACTCGAGCACGATCATCTCCTCGGATGCGTTCTCGACGAGCAGGTGATCGAGCGAGATCTCTCCGAACTCGTTGACGATGACCGCGGTCTCGCCGGTGCCCGGATCGCGGAGCAAAGCGTTGAGGATCGTCGTCTTGCCGCTGCCGAGGAAGCCCGTCAACAGCGACGTGCTGATGCGGTTGTCCGGCATCAGGCGGACGTTTTGCGATAGCGCAACGGACGACCGCGTGGCGCGCCGTGGGTCACGTGCTTTCCGTACGTCTCGGCACCGCGCACGAACGTGCGCGTCGGCATGCCATGCAGCTTCGTGCCTTCGTACGGGGACCAGCCTGCACGGGACCGGAGCCACGCGAGTGGTAGCGCATCCTCGATGCGCGGATCGACGAGCACGAAGTCTCCATCGAAGCCCGGTGCGAGTCGGCCCTTGCCTTCGATTCCGTACACACGCGACGGCCCTGCTCCGAGTAGTCGCACGATGTCCTCGAGGCGAAGCCAACCATCGTGCACCGCCGTCAATAGCAGAGGCAGGATCGTCTGCGTGCCCGGGATTCCCGACGGGCTCTCGGGCCAAGGCTTGGCCTTCTCCTCGAGCGTGTGGGGCGCGTGATCACTTCCGATGACGTCGATCGTGCCGTCGACGAGTGCTTCGCGGAGCGCATCGCGATGGCGACGGTCGCGCACCGGCGGGTTCATCTGCGCACGCGCACCGAAGCGCTCGTAGCACTCGGGCGCACACAGGAAGAGGTGATTGGGAGTGGCTTCCTTGGTGACGAGGTCGCCGAGGTCGCGTTCGCGCAGCAGGTCCAGCTCTTCGGCCGTCGAGATGTGGAGCAAGTGCACTTTGCGGCCGGTCTTCTCGACGAGATCGAGGAGACGCGTCGTCGAACGCACCGCGGTCTCGATACTGCGCACCTTCGGATGGATCGCGTAGGGTGCGCCCTTCGGTGCCGCAGCGTAGTTCTGCTGCAACAACAGTTCGTCTTCGGAGTGCACCGCAACGCGGCGTTCGCCCGAGCGCAGAATGCGTTCGAGGGTTTCATCGTCGGGAACCAGCAGCGAGCCGGTCGACGACCCCATGAAGATCTTGACGCCCGCACAACCAGGAGCGGTCTCCCACTCCCCAAGAGAGTCCGCGTTGTCCTTCGACGCCCCGAGGAAGAACGCGTAGTCCGCCCACGAACGACCCGCAGCACGCTCGAGTTTGTCCGCGAGCGCTTTCGGATCGGTCGTCGGTGGCTTGGTGTTGGGCATCTCGCAGAATGCCGTCACCCCACCCGCGACGCAGCAGAGCGATCCGGTCGCGAGATCTTCCTTGTGCTCGAGACCGGGCTCGCGGAAGTGCACTTGCGAATCGATCAGTCCGGGAAACACCAGCAGACCCGTTGCATCGATCCGCTGCGCATCCGCCGCAGGCTCGATGGCATCACCGACCGCAGTGATGAGTCCGTTCTCGATCAGGAGATCTTCGTGGCGCACACCGTCTTCGTGCACGAGCGAACCACCATGCACGAACAGTTGCGTCATCGGTCGTCCTTGCGTCTTCGCGGATGGTCGTCACCCGCGTCTTCGTAACGGGCGCGAACTTCGGGAATCAGGTATTCGTCGAGCGCGCGGTCGAGATCGTACTCGGGCTTCCAACCCCACTGCTCGCGCGCAGGCGTGTCGTCGACATCGGCCGGCCACGTCGCGACGATGCCGTTGCGTGCGGTATCCGGCTCGAACGTGATCTGGGCATCGGGGAAGGCAGCGAGCACACGAGCGCGGAAGTCGTCGGCACGGAACGAGAACGAACCGACGTTGTAGACACGTTGGCGCAGCGCTTCGACCGGTGCAGACGCGAGCATCGTGAGCGACCGGATCGCGTCGGGCATCGCCATGAACGGCAGTCGTGCGCCTTCGTCGACGAAGCACGGATACGGCGTGCCCTGCGCCGCGTGGTGCAGCATCTCCGGTGCGTAGTCACTCGTGCCGCCCGTCGGCACCGTCTTCGCACTGATCAGCCCGGGGAAGCGCAGCGACCTGAAGTCGACGCCGCTCTTGCCGCGTTCGGCCGTCAGTTGCTGGAAGTGCTCCGAGTAATACCTGCCGAGGTGTTCGCAGTACAGCTTGTTGCAGCCGTACATCGTGGTCGGAAAGTTGTGGTCGATCTCACGAACGCGCCCGGCTCGCTCTTTCGTTGCACGGTCCGGCAAGCCGTAGGCCGCGATCGAACTCGGGAAGAGAAACGGGATCGATCGCGCTTGGTAGCGCGCTTCGGTGACCGCCAACTCGAGCAGGATCAGCGTGCCATCGACGTTGACGCGATGCCCCTGCTCGGGCGAGTACTCGGCCCGCGTGCTGAGGAGCGCCGCGAGATGGTAGATCGCGCGAATCTCGTATTCCGTGACGAGGCGCGCCCACAGCTCCTTGTCGAGAATGTTGCCGGCGACGCCGTGCACGCCGTCCTTCTCGAACTCGGGTCCGAGCGGACGCAGGTCGAGACAGAGAAGCTCGTGGTCTCCGTGCTCGAGCAGATGCTCGACGAGACCGTGACCGATTTCACCACCAGCACCCGTGATCAGGGTGACCGGCTTGCGAAGAGGAAGCGCCACGTCGAACGCCAGCCTGGATGAAGATCAGGCCGAAGCGTCGCTCTGGATCGATTCGAGCGCGCGACGGTTGCGGCCGCGAACGGCTTTGACGAGCGGAAAGGAGACCGTCTTGTCGCCCTTCTGCAGGGTTATCACTCCCGACTTGATCACCTTCGTCGAGACCTTGAGTCGCAGCACACGCCCATCGGGATCGATCACTCGGATCGACTGCAGGTTGGGCTTGAACGTGCGCTTGGTCCGGCTCGTGATGCGGAGACCGACGCCGCCCTTCTTCTTCGGCAGTCCGCGACGGGACACGTTGTTGCCGACTCGGGTGCGCTTGCCGGTGACTTGACAGACTCGGGCCATGGTTCGTTCTACTGTTCTTGCTGTCCGAACCCACGTGCCGGGCTCGGGTTGAAGGCGACGCCTACCCCCGTCGAGACCAGGACGTCGAGACCGTGACGTCGAGACCGGGATGCGCGTCGCGAATTGCGAGCCCGAAGAGTCTAGCGACCCGTCCCGCTGGTGCAACAGCTCGCGTGCCGAGTCAAGAAGTCGTGCCGGACGGGTTCTCGACCCGCGGATCCCCGTGCCGCGTCTTCCGGAAGAGCAGCCACAGCCCGCCGAGGATCATCAGGGTGCAGAGCACCTGTCCCATGCTCATGAATCCGAGCACCGTCCCGAGGTCGCCGGGCTTCTCCGCGAATTGGGAATCGGGTTGACGGAAGAACTCGAGAATCCAGCGCAGCACGCCGTACCCCACGACGAAGGTGCCTGCATACCGGCCGAAGCCGAGCGGCGCGTTCCTGGTCCGACGCCAGACCACGAACAGGATCAATCCCAGCAACAATCCCTCGCACAGGGCCTCGTACGCCTGGCTCGGGTGTCGAAGCGGTACGGCATGCGCGATCTTGTCCCAGTCACCGTTCTCGAACGCCTGGAGGATCCTGAGCTCGCGTGCACGCGTCGCAAGCCCGTCGAGACGGAGCCCCGTCCACGCAACGGGGTCCGTCGGGAAGCGCATGGCCCAGGGCACCGAGGAGTCCGTGATACGACCGTAGAGTTCGCCGTTGATGAAGTTGGCGACCCGAACGGCGAAGATCCCGGGCGTGACCGCGAGTGCAAGGCCGTCCATGATGCGGAGCGGCGCGACTCCTCGCCGCTTGCAGAAGAGCAGCGTCGCGAAGATCACGCCCAGCAGCCCGCCGTGGAACGACATGCCGCCCTCCCAGACCGCGAAGATCGACATCGGGTCGCGAAAGGTCTCGGGCTTGTAGAACAAGATGAATCCGAGCCGACCGCCGAGAACGACGCCGCCGATGAGCCACAGCATGAGATCCTGCGGCCCTTCGGGCGGTAGGCCGAGGAAGCCTCTCTTGTTGAGCCGTTCGAGGATCCAGGCACCGGCGACGAACCCGACGACGTACATGAGTCCGTACCACCGCAGGTCGAGCGGACCCGGGAAATCGACGAGCACGGGATCGAAGCCGTGGTACGGGATCTCCAGCAAGCTCTGGATTGCCGGCAACGAAATAGCAAGGCCCCACGCAGTCATGCGAACGGACGCTAGCCGTCCGCTTCCCGAGTCGCCACCGCGGATCGGATCGGGATCGAGGCTCGACCCGCAATTGCCATGTCCGCGCTGACCGAGCGACCGTCGACCTTCGACTGGTCGGAAACGCCAGTGCGCTTGCGTGACTTTGCCGCCGACCGAGGCGCGACACTCGCTCCGGACGAACGCGCGTTCGTGAGCGACGACGGCGCGTGGCGCTTCGAGCCGCCGCTCGTGCAGTCGATCGCACCGGGGATCACGACGCCCGAGTCGTACGAAATCGACATCGGAACCTCGCTCGGTCTCCAGCTCGTCGTGCTCGTGCGCGCCGGCGCCTTCGCCTTCGGACTGTGGCGTGACGACGAGTTGTTGACGCACAAAGCGCAAAAGCGCTACGTCGTGCGCGGCAACGGCCGCGCCCAACCGTCGCATCTCGCACGCAAGGGAAAGTCGCGATACGGCTCGCGTTTGCGGCTTCGCAACGCGGCCGCACAGCACGAGGATCTCGTTTCGCGCCTCCGGACGATCGACGAGGAGCACGGCCGCCCCCGCGGCCTATGGCTCGCCTGCCCCACCCGGCTCGCGTCCGATCTCCACGCAGCCTCGTCCGGCATGCCGTGGCCACGAGGCGCCTGGCTGCGCATTCCGTACCACGTCCACCAACCCGACTTCGGTGAAGTGCTTCGGGTGCGCGCCCTGCTCGTGCGCGGACGCATCCTGCCCGTGACCTCGTGAACGATCGCCGCGACGAATTCGCGTGATCCGCACGCACTCGACTGCTTCACCGTGCCGCTATGCTGCGAACTCCCTCCTCCTGACCTCGGAGAGCATGCCGATGAAAACCCTCTCTCTCGCCGCCGCCGCGTTCGCCTGCTTCGCGCCCGTCGCTGCCGCGCAGACGGCCCATCTCTGGGTGGATCCGTCGGCCGGTAACGACACCAACACCGGTACTCGCACCGCCCCCCTCAAGACGCTCGAGAAGGCCCTGACGGGTCGCAACTTCGATCTCGTCGTGCACGCGCTTCCCGGCACGTACGGCCCGAAGACCAACGGCGACTTCTGGGATACCGCCAACAACAAGAGCAAGAAGATCAGCCTCAACGGCTTCAAGAACCTCAAGATCGTCGGTGAAGATCGAGCGACGTCCATCATCGACTTCAACGGCATCGACGATGTGTGGTACGGCCTGTTCGGCATCGGTGGTGTCGGAACCGACAACATCGAGATCACGAACCTCACGTTCCAGAACGTCGGCATCGCGACGGTCTGGGGTTGTAGCCCCGTCAACACGACCGCCGGCTGCAAGAACATCGACATCCACGGCAACCTCTTCATCGACGCCGGCAGCGCGTTCATCTGCTGGGGTGGCTTCGACGTCGCGTTCCACGACAACGTCATCACGTCGACGACGGCGACTCCGACCTTCGTAGCGATCCGTCTGCGCACGCAGTATTTCAACGCAGCCGATGGCGATCGCACATACTGCTACAACAACGTGATCATCAACCATCACCACGGCATCAGCTACGCGAGCCGCAATCTCGCGCTGCAATGGATCTGCAACAACGTGATCCTCAACGGGAACATAGGTTTCCCGGGCAGTGCACCGCCGGCACACGTCGTGCTCGAGAGCAACATCGCGTGGAACTGCACGACGCCTTACAGCTACACCGTGTCCGCGAGCAACCGCGTGGTCGACCCACTGCTCGTCGATGTCGCCAAGAACGACTTCCACCAGAAAGCGGGGTCCCCGTGCTTCGAAAAGGGCTACCCGGTGCCGACGGCGCTCTCGATGCGGAACGACTACTACGGCAACGCACGATGCAGCGATGGCGACGACGACCGTACCGCGCTTCCTGACATCGGCGTGCACGAAGTCACGGATGTCGATCTCAACGTGACCAACTGGGGCATCGGCAAGAGCGGCATCTTCACGAACAAGAGTTCGACGAGCTTCGCCGGCCCCGCGGTCTTCTTCTTCGCGTTCGGCAAGGCCGGCATCATGGCTCCGTCGGTCGGAAGCATCGGATTCGACCCTGCCACATTGCTCTTCTCGCTCGGGACTTCAGTGCCGGGCAGCGTGCCGCTGACCGTCCCCAACGACCCGACGCTCGCGGGCCTGCTGCTCTACGCGCAGTCGTGCGGACTCAAGAGCGTCTCGGGCGGCTTCTCGTGGAAGCCGTCCGCCGTTCTCGATCTCGAACTCTGAGCAAAGCATTTTCGACACCCGGGAAGCATGGTGATTCTCCAACGCACGATGCATCCCGGTTGGTTGTCGAATTCATGGCTCGTCGGTGATCACGACGGCGGCCATGCTGTGCTGATCGACAGCGGCGGACCGATGGAACCGTTGATCGCCGCGCTCGAGGCACATCGCCTCACGTTGACGCATGTCCTCTGTACGCATCACCATCCGGACCACGTCGCACACAACGCCGACTGGAAGGCAAGGACGGGATGCGCGATCTGCGGCGGTCGACACGAGCGGGACTTGTTCGCGGATCTCGACGTCGAACTCGAGGACGGACAGGAGCTACGCAGCGGCGACCTGCGCGTACGCGCTGTGTTCACACCAGGACACACGAAGGGGCAGATCGCCTTCTCGATCGACGATTCGTTGCTCGCGACGGGCGACACACTCTTTCGTGGCAGCATCGGAGGCACGCGTGGACATGGTCACGGCACGTACGAGCAGATTCGTCATTCGATCCTCGATACGCTGCTGTGCTTCCCGAAGGAGACGCGCATCTTGCCCGGACACTGCGACACGACGAGCGTCGGACGCGAGCTCGAAGAGAACCCGTTCGTCCGGTTCTGGACCGGGCGCGATCGTGCGACCGAGACGCGTTGCACGGCTCTCGGACAGCCAGCGACCCTGCTCGTACGAGCCCGTGATTACGATGGCGGATCGAAGTGCCTCGTGCGCTTCGACGACGGCACGACCGATGTGGTGCCCGGATCCCGAGTCGTATCGGCCGAGGCGTGACCACCGAGATGTCGCTGGATTCACGACAAGCCGAAGAGGACGCCCCCCCGCGCTCGGGCATCGTGCGCACGGCGCTCTTCCTCGTGTTCGTCGCGGCGATCGAACTCGTCTATGCGCTCTACAATCCTCCGCTTCACAACCCCGACGAACTCTCCCACCTACAGAACGCAGCGTGGTGGCGTGACGAAGGAACGTGGTCGGACCCGTACGCGGAGACCGAACGCATCCAACAGGACCACCACCCACCGTATGCGGGAATCGTCGGGGGACTCGTCCTGAAGCTGACCGAAGGCCTCTTCGACGACGCCGAGCCTTTGGCGCTCCCCGGCCCCTACGACATCACGCTCGAACCCGGGCGCCGCGAACGCGTGCGCATGAGCGACGCGCTCGCCCCTGCTCGACTCGGTCAGCTGTACGTGTTGCGCGGCATCATCGCGTTGCATCAAGTGCTGCTCGCGTTCTTCCTGCTGCGCATCGCGGACTTCGTGTGGCGCGATCGGCGACGCTTTGCATTCGCGATGGCGCTCGCGTGCTGTGCGATTCCCCAGGTCGCGATGAACGGCGCCGCGCTCACACCGGACACACCGCTCGCGGCGTTCTCGACGGCAGCGTTGTGGTTCGCGCTTCGCGCTGCCGCAGGTGGCGGTTCGAATCTGCGTCTCGGGATCTGGACCGGATCGTTCTTCGGACTCGCGCTGTGGTGCAAGTCCGGTGCGATCTTCTTGATTCCGACTCTGGGAGTCGTCGCCCTGCTACGTGCGCACTCGATGCGCAGCCTGCGGGCGGGTCTCGCGTATCTCGGAATCGCAGGTGTGGTCACGTTGATCGTCGGCGGCTTCTGGTACGTGAGGAACGTCTGGCTGCACGGCGATCCATTCCACATGCACGTACTCGTCGAGACGTACGCGTTCGCGATGCGACGCGAACCCGCGACCGCGACATTCGTCGAAGTCACGCTGTGGGACATCTTCCGAACGTTCTTCGGCTTCTGGAATCGCGAGATCCTACTGCCGCGTCCAGGCATCCTCGCGCTCGCCGGCGTCTGCGGTGCCGCGGCACTCGGTATTGCGCTCCTCGTGCGTCGCAGCGTTCGTTGCGAAGTGCCGCGACAAGCGCTCGTCGCGATTCCGGTCGCGCTCACCGCGCTCGCGACGCTCTTGACGCTGACCTTGATGGGCAACTTCGTCTTCCCGTCGGCCCAAGGACGCTACCTCTACCCGGCACTCGGCGGTTTTCTCGTCCTACTCGGAACCGGTCTGCGCGTGGCCGGAAGAATGCGCACCGACGGGCGCATGTCGTACGTCGTCGCTGCCGGCTGGATCGCGTGCACGTTCTGGGGGTTCTCGTACTCGGTGTTGTCCAAGTACTACTCGTTGCACAGCCGTGCGAAGGGCGAAGGACAGGTGCTCTTCTACGACGATTGCGGCTCGCCGAACAGGCAGCCACACCTCGTACCGGGGTCCGGTTTGACCCCACCCGACGAAGGCATGCTCGGAAGGGTCGTGCCATGGCGCACGATCAACGGACATCCTGTCGCCGTCGTGTATCGCTTCGAGCTCCCCCAAGATGCACCGAAGGACGACCTGCAGGTGCGTGTCACGTACTACAACCCCGATCCGACGACACCCTTCGTTGCGCACGAGCGCGGACAGTTCGTCTACACGACACAACGGCTTCGGGCGAACGGAACGCTGCTGCACGACGAAATCGAGATCACGAGCGAGCCGAAGGAGTTCGTCTTCCCGATTCCGAAGTCGGCACTCGACAAGCGGGCCGAACTCGAACTGAAGTTCGAGAAGGTCGCAGGGATCGCCGCGTGCGTCGCCGAGATTTGGATCGAACGTCGCTGGCTCACCGTGCGCGAAGCAGGCAAAGCTCGCATCGTCACGAATCGCACGAACCGCATGTTGCCCGCGATCTGCGTCGCCGGCGAAGGCGCTGCGCAGGAAGAACTCCATCAAGACTTGGGTCCCGGCGACGAGGTCCGCATCGACCAACCAGGGTTCCGCGTCGCATTGCTCGAACTCGCATCGCCGTGGATGCTGCGCGAAGCCGAAGCCCACAAGACGAAGTCCTCGCGTTGGTTCGGCCATCAAGCCGCGAGTGGCGGCTACTTCTTGCGCGGCGAGGGAAGCGTCGCCACGCTGCCGTTCAGAACCGATCTCGAGGGCGGAGAGTTCCGGGCACGCATCATCGAAGGCGATGAACGCGAGTGGAAGTGGATCCAACCGCCCGGAAAGCGTGACGCTGAAGGCAATCTCGACATCACGTTCGAAAGCCGCTTCGACCTCGACTACGTCGAACTCATTGGCGGACTGCGGCCGGGGTTCTAGCGAGCGCTAGCGCTGCTTCGTCGGGTTCCCGCGCGTCGCGCGTGATTGGATCTGCTGGACCGCTCGTGCTGCGGCGTCCGTGCTGGTCGTGGCAGTGGTGTCCGTTGCAGTGCTGTCCCTTCCCTCGGCTCGAGCTCCGAGAAGCGCGGGGGCGGGCCTGCCGCCGGCTCTCGTCGCCCTCGCGCCGGTCGCCCCCCTCGATACTGATGTCACGTGGCGACCGACCGACGCGAGAGCTTTGGAGAGGCGCGGGGCAGGCGGGAGGGGCCGTCCAAAGTTGACGTAGCGATCGAAGAGCACATCCAACTTCGCGTATTCGATCGTTGCTTTCATGGAAGTGTGCGGTAGCATGCTTCGAACAACATATGCTGAATCAAAAGACACGTCGGTAGCCGCTTCCAATCTGTGGTGGCTCCACGCTGGGAACGCAGGATGAAATCTCGAACGAAGAAGCGCGGCGTGCAGGGAATGCTGTTCGGGCCTGGGCGCGGCGGCAAGCGACTCGGCGCCGGTCGCAAACCGAAGGGCGAACGTGCGGGAGTCTCCCACGCGGCTCGCACGAAACTCGCGAAGCGCTTCCCCGTTCACGTCACGATGCGCATCGCTGCAGGTCTACCATCGCTGCGGAATCCGCACACCGAACAGTCCTTGCGTGCGGTCTTCTGCGCGATGAAGCCTCGCCGCGGCTTTCGCATCGTGCACTACTCGATTCAGACCAATCATGTGCACCTGATCATCGAAGCGGAGAGCACGACTGCGCTCTCGCGTGGCATGCAATCCCTCGCGATCCGCATGGCGCAGACGCTCAATCACGACTGGGGCCGCAAGGGAAAGGTCTTCGGCGATCGCTACCACGCCTCGATCCTCGATAGTCCGCGACGCGTCCGGAACGCGATCCTCTATGTGCTCAAGAACGCGTGGAGGCATGGGCGAGACGTGCGCGGCGTGCTCGACCGGTTCGCATCGGGATGGTGTTTCACGGGTTGGCGCGAGAAGGTCAAGGTGAACGGGGTCGACGATTTCGAAGTCCCGGTCGAGGATCCACGGACCTGGCTCCTGCGCGTCGGTTGGAAGAAGCACGGCCGCATCGGCATCCACGAGCTACCGAAGTCGTCGCCATGAAAGCGCCGCGGTAGCACATCGGATCCTAGCGACATCCGAACCCGCAGGGCAAATCGAGGTTTCGACGCGATGGCGCAGGTCGCAATACGTGGAGGCACAAGATACGTCGCGCCGCTCTCAGGCCTCGCGCGTTCGGCCCCTTCAGGCGCACGTTCCCGTCGCGGCCCTGCCGGTCCTCCAAAATGATGTCGGACGGCGGACGCTGCTTGCGCACGCGCATCAGCAAGTCCACGACATCCCCCAGCGGAGTCGTCCCTGTGCAGCACAGTGCAGCTCGAGATCGATCTCGCAGCGGATCGATGTCCTGCTCGCCTTCCTTGTAGCGGCGAGTCCACTTGTAGCCCGCAACCCAAGTCGCCATGCCGGCCATGCGTCAACCATGGAGTCGGTCCGAACTTTCAGCTATGCAACCGGTCTGCACCCGGTCCCATCTGCCGTCGAAGACTGACCTTTGAAGTCCGTGCACCACACCGCATTCGGATGCTGACCGCGTGGCTCCAAGTCCTCCTGACTCATCGGCGTGCGTCGTCGACGATGGCGCGCCTTCGTCATCCCGAACCGCTTCAGGATCGAACCGATCGTGCTCGCAGCGGGTACCCCCTATTGCGGGCACTCGTGCAGCAGGTACGCACGGATCTTCTTGGGACCCCAAGTCGGACGCTGCTTGCCTATGCGAATCAGCAAGTCCACGACATCCTCCATGGTCGTCCACGGATGGCAAAGTGGAGCTCGAGATCGATCTCGAAGTGAATCAATGTCCTGGTTGCCTTCCTTGTGGCGACGGGTCCACTTGTGGCCCGTCTGACGACTCACGCCGTACCTCCGACACAGGTCAGCCATCGACAACTCGCCGCTCACCCATTCCGAGATGAACTGAACTCGCTCTTTCATGGTGCACGTCTGATTCCATGGCATGCGACAACGCAAGTCGCCATGCCGGCCATGCGTCAACCATGAAGTCAGACAGTGTCAGCCATGTAGTCGGTCTGAACTGTCAGCTATGTAACCGGTCTGCCCCCCCACCCCGCGACCCGGCCCGCAACAGCACATCTGCCGAATCAGAAATCGAACGTCCACGCGACGATGTCGATCGAGGCGGCGAATCGAAGCGCGCGTCGATCCAGCGTCGACAAACGCGGTCGGCAGTTCCGCTGCGCGCGCCATGTTGCAGCACGCACCAAGGCTTGCGAACAAGCACCCACCACCAGGACGGCCCCTCCCACCTGCCCCGCGCTTCTCGGAGCTCGAGCTGAGGGAAGGGGCAGCTCACACCTCGCACGACGAGCAGGCAGCACGATCAGGACCGATCGCGGCGACGAGAGCACCGCACTGCCGTGCAAGCACGACTCACTCGCCGCGATGTCGCTGCTCGACGCCCGCGAGCATCGAAATCGCCGTCGCTTCCTGGATGACGTCGCCGACGCTCGCGTAGCGCGTGACGAGACCGATCGGACTCGTGAGGCCGACGAGCAGTGGTCCGATCACCGCCGAAGCACCGAAGTGCTGCGCGATCTTGTAGCTGATGTTGCCGGCGGCGAGATTCGGAAACACGAGCACATTCGCCTTGCCTTCGAGGTGCGAGAACGGGAAGTGCTCTTGGCGGAACTCCGGCATCAATGCCGTGTCGGCCTGCATCTCACCATCGACGATCAAATCGTCACCACATCGTTCGCGAATGATCTCGGACGCGCGCGCCATCTTGCGTGCTTCGCCATCCTCGACCGATCCGAAGTTGGAGAAGCTCAACAGCGCGACCTTCGGAGCGACACCGAATTGACGCGCGAGCCGCGCAGTCGAAATCGCGATCTCCGCGATGCCCTCGGCTGACGGGGAGATCTGCGCGGTCGTGTCGGCGAAGAAATACGGCTCGTTGCGATGGACGACCAGGTGCACACCCGCTGCCCGCGCACATCCCTCGCGCAACCCGACGATCCTCAGCAACGGTCCGAGCATGTTGGGGAAGCTGTCGGCGAGCCCGGCGACCATGCCATCCGCGTCGTTCATCGCGAGCATCATCGACGCGAACGGGAGGCGCCACTTCATCGCGCGTTGCGCGAGGAATCGACTGACGCCCTTCCGCTGCCGTCGCTCGAAGAGAGCTTTCCAATAGCGCTCGTAGTGCGCCGAACGCGCGGGGTCGATGATCTCGATCCGTCCATCGCTCAAGTGATCGGCGAGTTCGAGTCGCTCGATCTCACGGCGGATCGCGCTCGGATCTCCGATCAGCACCGGCTTCGCGAGGCGATCTTCGACGAGCGTGACGGCTGCTTTCAGGACCTTCTCGTGATCCCCTTCCGGGAAGACGATGCGCTTGCAATGCGCCCGCGCTTCGTGACTCATGAAGCGCAACAGCTGGCTGTGCTGTCCGAGCCGAGCACCGAGTCCTTGGACGTATTCGTCCCAGTCCTCGATCACGTGGCGCGCGATGCCGGATGCGCATGCCGCTCGTGCCACGGCCGGCGCGACGCGCGTCAGCACGCGCGGGTCCATCGGCTTCGGAATCAAGTATTCGGGTCCGAACTCGAACTGCGAACCGCCGTAGGCATGACTCACGGTACTCGGCACGGGCTCTCGCGCGAGTTCGGCGATCGCATGCACTGCCGCGAGTTTCATGCCTTCGTCGATCGCGCGCGCGCGCACGTCGAGCGCGCCACGGAACAGGTACGGGAAGCCGAGGACGTTGTTGACTTGGTTCGGGTGGTCGGATCGACCCGTGCACACGATCGCGTCCGGGCGCACGCGCCGAGCTTCCTCGTACGGGATCTCGGGATCGGGGTTGGAGAGTGCCATCACGAGCGGCCGGTCGGCCATCTTCTCGATCATCGCCCCGGTCATGATTCCGCCGCGCGACAAACCGACGAAGACGTCGGCACCGACGAGCGCCTCTTCGAGACTCTCGAGCTCGGTCTCGCGAACGAATGGCCGCTTGTATTCGTTGGGTTCGTCACCGCGTCCCGTGCGGAGCACGCCTTGCGAGTCGCAGACGATCAGGTTCGATCGTTCGACGCCGAGCAGCAGCATCATGTTGGCGCAAGCGAGCGCCGATGCACCGGCGCCCGAAAAGACCACGCGCACATCCGATGCGCTGCGATCGCAGAGTTCGAGCCAATTGAGGAACGCCGCTCCGGAAATGATCGCTGTCCCATGCTGATCGTCGTGGAACACCGGAATGTCCATTTCTGCCGAAAGACGGCGTTCGATCTCGAAACACTCGGGCGCCTTGATGTCTTCGAGATTCACCCCACCGAACGTCGGCTCGAGGGCCTTGACGGTCTTACAGAACGCGTCGACGTCCTTGCAATCGAGTTCGATGTCGAATACGTCGATGTCGGCGAAGCGCTTGAACAAGATTGCCTTCCCTTCCATCACCGGCTTTGCCGCCAACGGTCCGATGTCTCCGAGCCCGAGGACGGCCGTTCCGTTGGACACGACCGCGACGAGGTTGCCACGGGCCGTGTAGAGGAAGCTGTCCTCCGGGCGCTTCGCGATTTCACGACAGGGCTCGGCGACTCCAGGGCTGTAGGCCAGCGAGAGATCCTGTTGGGAATACGAAGGCTTCGTCGGGTGAATCTCCAGCTTCCCGGGCCTTCCCTCGCTGTGATACGCGAGGGCATCTTGCGGTCGTACCATGCGTCGTTCGTCTCCTACTCGGCATGTTCGCGTGCGAAGCGCCCTACGTAAACGAGTAGAATCCACGCCGTTCATCGGGGACCCGCAGATGACGATCCTCAATCACCGCCTGACGCACATCGTGCTCGTCAGCCTGTTCGCGACGCCGATCTCTGCGCAACGGACCTACATCGTCGATGCAGCGAACGGACCGGGCACCGACTTCACGGCGCTGCAGGCCGCCTGCGATGCCGCGAATCACGGGGACACGCTCCTCGTCAGGCCCGGGATCTATACAGATACCATCGTTCGCAAGGGCATCGCGATCGTCGGCCAACCGGGCGTGCGCATCTACGGCTTCAACAGCCCGGGGCTCACGATCACGTCCATGCCGGCCGGCAGAACGTGCACGGTCGCACGCGTCGAGTCCTACCGCTTCACCTATGGTGGCCCGATCACGCTCGTGACGGACTGCGCCGGGGCGGTGCACCTCGAGGGCCTGCAAAGCCAGCCGTTGATCACGCCGGGGATCCAGGAGAGCGGCCTCGCGATTCGCCGTTCGGTCCAAGTGACCGTAAACGGCGCCACGATCGAGTGCGGCCTCGTGGGTGAGAAGAGCACGTTCGCGATCACTGATTCGTTGCTGATCGGCCGATCGACCCTCGCGGTCGATATCCGTGTCCCGAGCACGCCAGGATTGAAGGCAATGGACAGCGACCTCGAAGTCGCCGGCACCTCGATCCGAGGCGGTGATTCGGGGTGGACGCTCTGGGGGATCGAACTCGCGTCGCCCGCAGTCTTCCTCGAAGGATCACGCGCGAGCATCGCGGGCGACTCGGTGTCGCTGCGTGCCGGAAACGAACAGTACGCGGCTCCGGGCATGACCGCGATGTGGGTCGATCGGGGTGTCGCGCACGTTGCTCCGACCGTGAATCTCGTCCCTTCGGGCAAAGCACTACCGTACTGGACCTCGGGGACAGGACGCGTCGTCTCGGTCGATCAGCCGAGCCTCTCGGCCACTTCGACGGCGCCCGGCGGCGCGATCGCGACCGACGTCTTCGGTCGGGCCTCGTCCGTCGGGGCGCTCGTCATCGGCGTGCCCGCCCCTCGACAGATCGTCCTGAACGGCGGCCTCTGGATCGACCCGAGCTCGTTGACCTACGACGCGATCTTCGCGTTGGCGCCCTCCCGGCATCGAATCGGGGCGATCCCGATCCCGATGGACGCAAAACTGCACGGCGTCGCGGTCGCGATGCAGGCGATCGAACTGTACGCTTCGACTCTGTCGATCTCGGCCCCCGCGACGATCGTCCTCTACTGACCGTCGATATCCCGTCGTTCGATCTGCCGTGCACTCCGATTCCAAACTCCGCGCCACGCGCTTATTCGTCGTTCCAGCCTTCTTCGTGCTCGCACTCGTCGCCGGATCGTGTTCGAAGTCCCCGACCAAGCCGAAGCCGTCGGGGAACACCATCACCATCGAACAGCCCGCGAGTTCTGGAGCTGCCGAGAAGTCCGCGAACACCGTCCCAGGCAAGGCCCACGGGTCGAAGGCTCCGACACGACCACTACCGCGTCTCTCGGATGCGACGATCGCCTCGATCCGCAAGCACGTCGCCGACGCGAAGACCGCCTACAACGAGGCGATCAAGGTCCACGAAGACGCACCCTCCGACAAGGGCACGTTCTTTGCCGCGCTGAACCGCTGCAAGAACGAACTCGACGCTGCGGACACCGAACTCCAACCAGTCACCTTGTGGGAAGAGGAGAGCAGCATGGAGGATTGGAAGGTCAGCGCCGACGAGGACGGCTACCTCCGCACGCTGATGCCGATTCTCGGGCAGATCGACAAGATGCGGGCCGCCGCGGAAAAGATCTCCCGCCCCCGCTGACGCGCGTTCTTGCAAAACTCGGGACGTGATCCCGCACTTCGTGCGTCGTTCGTCCCCCTGAACCCGGTCCGATGATGCAGATTCGACGCATGCTCCCCTCTACGGCTCTCTTGGCGATGTTCGCCCTGCCGTCGCCGGCCCTACCAGCGCTGCCCCAGGATGCGTCGCGGTTCGCGGCGACGTTCGAGGGCGGATCGGTGACGTGGAACGAGTTCCACGAAGAACTCGCCCGTCGCCATCGCGGCAAGCAACTCGGCAAGGACAGCCTCGAGCATCTCGTCGAGAAGGCGATCGTCGAACGCGAGGCCGAGCGACGAGGCGAGAAGGTCTCCAAGGAAGAGATCGACCGCTACCTCGAGATGCTCGAAAAGCAGCTCGCTGCAGCCGATCGATCGCTTCGCGAGCACCTCGCATCCCGTGCGACGAGCCTTGCGTCGTTTCGCGACTACATCGCGTTGAGCCGTCTCTACGAGCGTCTCGCCCGTGCGGACCTGGGCCTCGACGAGAACACGCCGCTCGACTCGGGCCGTCGCAAGCTCTGGATCACCGAGCAGAAACGCAAGCACACCGTGGAGACGGACGTCGGAAAGCTCCCACAGGACGCTGCGGCCCTCGTCGGCGAGGAGCCGATCGCCCTCGCCGAACTCGGACTGACCATGGCGCGCTCCCTCGTCGCCGAAGAACGACGCTCGATCCTTCGTCAGATGGTCGCATACCGTCTGCTCGGACGCGAAGCCGAGCGACTCGGCATCGAAATCACGAACGAGCACTACGAGAAGGCACTCGCGACCAAGCGCGAAGAGATCGAATCGAGCCCCGAGTATTCGAAACACGGCATCGACCTCGAAAGCTTGCTACGTGCCCAAGGACGTTCGATCGCGGACATGCAGCGAGGCGAGGTCTTCCGCGCAGAAGTCCTGATCGAAGCGATCGGCCGCAAACGATTCACGGACGACGACTTGAAAGCGAAACTCGAGAAGGATCCCGAACTCTGGGATCGCCGCGTCGGCGCGAGTCGCGAAGTCCATCGCATCCTGCTCGCCGTCGGTGAGCAGCGGGATGAAGAACGAGCGATTCGAGACGCGAAGGTCCTCGCCGCGAAGATCACCGATGCGCAGACCTTCGCGGCCGCAGCGAGACGCTTTTCGGACGACGAAGGGAGCAAAGGTCGCGGTGGCCGACTCGGATGGTTGCACCGAGAAGAGCCGGGAGTCGACGAGGCGCTCGTCAAGACAGCGTTCGAACTCGAGTTCGGCAAGATCTCCGAACCCGTTCGAGACAGCGAAGGTGTTTCCTTGCTTCTCGTGACCCAAGCCACGACCGGTCCACAGGATCGTGCACGGCTGATGGCGATGCGACGCTACGAAGTCGGCGCCTGGCTACGCGATCTCGTCGATCGCGCGGGCATCGAATTCCACGCACTTCCCGTGCAATGACCGCGACGTGAGCCGTCCGCAAATCGCCGTTCGCAAATTGAAGGAGAGAACATGACTGAGAAAGGGCCCTGGCCGGGACGATTCGTCTGGCACGACTTGATGACGACCGATGCCGCGAAGTCGAAGGAGTTCTACTGCAGCCTCTTCGGTTGGACGATCGACGAGAGGCCGATGCCCGGATTCACGTATCACATGATCGTGGCCGGCGACGGCGGCATCGGAGGCATCGTCGAGGAGAAGGCGATTCCTATGAGTCACTGGATGCACTACGTCGCGACGCTCGACATCGAGGCCTCGGCGGCGCGTTGCCGAGAACTCGGGGGGACCGTGTGCATCGGACCCGCGGAGATCCCGCAGACCGGGAAGTTCGCGGTCGTCTCCGATCCGCAGGGCGGCTACTTCTCCCTCTTCGAGGGTCTCCCCGAGACGCCCGGAGTCGACCCCGATGCACCGTGCGTCGGACGCGTGTGTTGGAACGAACTACTGACGACGGATGACGGCGGCGCGCAGTCGTTCTACTCCGCCATGTTCGGCTGGCAAGACGCTCCCCGGGACCTCGGGCCGCTCGGAACCTATCACGTGCAGACGCTGGGCGAAGCTCAGGTCGCCGGGATCATGAAGAACCCCGCGCCCGGTCTCCCGACGTACTGGGTACCCTACTTCTTCGTCGCCGAACTCGAAGCACTCACGAAGCGCGCGAAGGATCTCGGGGCCACCTGCCACGTCGAACTGATGCCGATCGAAGGCATCGGCCGCTTTTCGATGCTGCAAGACACGCTCGGTGCGTGCTTCGCATTGTTCGCGACGCCGTGAATCGGCCGTGGATCGAGCTGGCGGTTCAGTAGACGACCGCTCTCGGCCCGTCGATCGCGCCGACTCGCAGCTCGTTCCCTACCGAGGCGAGAGCTCGGGGTAGCATCCCGAGTGCGTGCACGACAGGACCTCCTGGAACGGCGTAGGCGCTCGTGATGCGTCCTGCTTCGAGGTCGTCCTCGTCGTAGATGAGCACCCCGTGTGCAGGCACGTCCGCGCCGTCGACGCGCAGTCGACACAACTGCCGGTTGACGTGACCGTAGGTGCGGATGCGGGCGACGATCTCCTGTCCCGGATAGCAGCCCTTCGAGGCATCGCACGCATCGTCGAGGCCGACCTCGAGCGGAATCGTCTTGTCGTCGGCGTCGAGACCGTACCAAGGCACACCCGCGTCGATCCGCAGCGCGTGCCAGTCCTGCATGTCTCCCATGGACTCGGTGGGCAGAGACCCTTCCGGCAACCATCGCCTTCGCCCCGGAACGACGAAGGACGACGACCAGACCTCGTAGCCGCCTTCTGTTGCCGTGACCCCGAACCCCGGGCTCGTCCGGGCGACGTCGGGGCCGAATGCACCGACGCCATGTAGTGGCAGGACGCGGACGCGCACGTCCTCGGCGAAGACGTAGCGATCGATGCGCTCGACGAGTTCGGCGGACAGATCACGACCGACCTCGAGGACGAAGCGGTCCGGGGCGGGGCGGAACACCTCGAAGAACGCGAGCATCTTGCCCTTCCCGGACAGGATCGTGGCGCGAGCCCCGGACCCGACATCCAGGCCGACGACGTCCTGACTCGTCACGCGCTGGAGCAAGTCCGCCGCGTCTCGACCTTCGACCTCGACGAGGGCGAGCCCGTCGAGCACGAGCGTGCACGAGGACGCTCGACAGGATTCGAAGGTCGAAGCACGTGCATCGGATGCACTCATCGGGGACACCTCGACGCGCGGAACGTCACCATGGGAACGGACTTCCGTCGCGGGACGAACCCGCGACCCGCTGCGCGTCCACGCCCGAAGGCGTGGCCCTTCACCCGACGAAATCTCATAGTGTCTCCATATCGCACCGAAATCGTCCGATTTCTCTGGATGCCAGGCTCGAAAGAGTACCGATTCAGTGCTAGTTTCGACACGTTCGATTTCCAGAAGCATGCTGCGTTTCTCCAAGAAGGCCGACTACGCGATCTTGCTCCTCTCCCACCTCGCCCGTCAGCAGATCGGACGGGCGGTGAGCGAGGAGCCAGCGCCGCAGAGCGCGCAAGACCTCGCGAGCGAAACGGGATTGAGCCCCTCGCTCACGGCCAACATCCTCAAGGACTTCGCGCGCAACGGCATCCTCGCTTCGGTTCGGGGTGCGGGCGGCGGCTATCGACTCGAGCGCGACCCTCAGAGCTTGTCCCTGCGCGAGATCCTCGAGGTCGTCGACGGTCCGGTCGGACTCGTCGACTGCTCGGAGACGGCTCACGGCGGTATCGAGGACGACGCGAACGCAACGGGCCCCGGCTGCTGCTACGTCGACAGTTGTCCATCCCGTCGCCCGCTGCTCGCACTCCAAGAGCGGATCTCGGACATGCTCGACACGATCCCACTCTACGACCTGGTCGTTCACCGCCACACCGCGTCGTGCTCGACGCACTCGTCCGGCCTCGCGGCTGGCACTTCCGGTTCTCTTCCACACAACGTTTGAAGTACGTCCGCTCATGAACAACGACGTCCGACTTCCGATCTACATGGACAACAGCGCGACGACGCCCTGCGACCCTCGAGTCGTCGAAGCGATGTTGCCCTGGTTCACGCAGCGGCCCGGGAATGCCGCGAGCCGCTCGCACGTCTTCGGCTGGGATGCCGAAGAAGCGGTCAACGTCGCGCGCAAGCAGGTGGCCGACCTGATTGGTGCATCGGCGAAGGAGATCCTCTTCTTGTCCGGCGCGACCGAGAGCGACAACCTCGCGATCAAGGGTGCCGCGCACATGTACGCGAAGAAGGGGAAGCACATCATCTCCTGCCCGACCGAGCACAAGGCGGTCATCGATACGTGCAAGCGCCTCGAGACCGATGGCTACGAAGTCACGTGGCTGCCCGTCGACGGTGACGGCAGGATTTCGCTGAGCGACCTCGCGGACGCGATTCGCGACGACACGATCCTCGTGACGCTCATGGCAGCCAATAACGAGATCGGCACCCTGCACGACGTCGCCGCGATCGGCGCGCTCTGCCACGAGAAGGGCGTGCTCTTCCACTGCGACGCGACCCAGGCGATCGGCAAGATCGACATCGACGTCGAAGCGATGCAGATCGACCTGCTGTCGATGACCGCACACAAGATCTATGGCCCGAAGGGCTGCGGCGCGCTCTACGTGCGTCGGCGCAACCCGCGCGTGCGTCTCACTCCCCTCATCGACGGCGGCGGACATGAGCGCGGCATGCGATCGGGCACCCTCAACGTCCCTGGCATCGTCGGTCTCGGCAAGGCGTGCGCGATCCTGAGTGACGAGATGCATCGCGACGTCGAGCATTGTCGCCGCCTTCGCGATCGCCTCGAAGTGAAGCTCACCGCCGGGCTCGACCACGTTTCGATCAACGGCAGCGTCGACCATCGACTGCCGAACCTCCTCAACATCTCCTTCGCGTACGTCGAAGGCGAATCGCTGCTCATGGGGATCAAGGACATCGCCGTGTCGTCTGGGTCCGCATGCACGTCCGCGTCGCTCGAACCGAGCTACGTCCTACGCGCGCTCGGTCTCGAAGACGAACTCGCGCACAGTTCGATTCGATTCAGCCTCGGTCGCTTCAACACCGAGGCCGAGGTCGACTACACCGCGGAGATCGTCGTCGCTGCCGTCCGCCGGCTGCGCGAAATGTCTCCACTCTACGAAATGGTTCAGGAAGGCGTCGACCTGAGCAAAGTCCAGTGGCAAGCGCACTGAGGAACAGTCATGGCATACAGTGACAAGGTCATCGACCACTACAATCACCCGCGGAACGTCGGTTCTCTCGACAAGTCGAGCGACAACGTCGGAACGGGCGTCGTCGGCGCGCCCGAGTGCGGCGACGTCATGAAGCTCCAGATCGAAGTCGATCCCACGACCGGCACGATCACGGACGCGAAGTTCAAGACGTACGGATGCGGTTCTGCGATCGCTTCGTCTTCGCTGGCCACCGAGTGGGTCAAGGGCAAGACGGTCGACGAGGCGCTGACGATCACCAACAAGGACATCGTCGAAGAACTCTCGTTGCCGCCGGTCAAGATCCACTGCTCGGTACTCGCCGAAGATGCGATTCGGTCCGCGATCGAGGACTACAAGAAGAAGCGCGAAGCAACCGAGCAGCCCCAACAGGCTGCGAGCGAATGACGATGGACGGCACGACGAACGACAACGTGGTCGACACGACGGCAGAAGAGCTCGAAGCCCGTGAGCGTGAGAAGCGAGCGATTCTCGAAGCGCACGCAGCGTCCACCGATCAGCCGATGAACGCCATCGACGCGGATTCGGCGCCAGGGCGCGGTGTCGTGCTGACCGAGCGCGCGGCGATCGAGGTCAAGCGCATCATTCGCGAAGAGGGCTTGCCCGACTCCACGTGTTTGCGCATCGGCGCGAAGGGTGGAGGCTGCTCGGGATTCAGTTACGTCCTCGACTTCGACAAGAAGGGCCGGACCGAATTCGATTCCGCCTACGTGTCGGGTGGCGTGACGGTCCTGATCGACAAGAAGAGCGAGTTCGTCATGGGCGGCACGATCGTCGACTTCAACGGAGAGCTGTTGAATCGCGGGTTCACGTTCCGGAACCCGTCGGCGAGCAGCACGTGCGGTTGCGGAACATCGTTCTCGGTATGAAGCCATTCGAGGCATGACGAGCTTGCAGCACCCACCGACAGGCACGCCTCTCGATTCGACCGATCACTTCGCGATTCTCGACCTCGAACCGAAAGCCGGTCTCGATCTGGATCGTCTCGAGCGCAATTACCTCACGAAGAGCCGTGATGCGCATCCCGATCGGAACGCGTCGGGGTCAGGGAACGAAGCGACACTCGCTCGACAGGCCGCACTCAACGAGGCGTATCGCGTATTGCGCGATCCGTGGTTGCGCTTCGCGTACCTCGTGGAGTTGCGAGCACCCGGAACGATGGACGCGACGAAGACTCTCGATCCGGCATTCCTGATGCAGGCCATGGAACTGCACGAAGAAGCCGTCGAAGCCGCCGCGGACGAGTCGAACGAGACGCGTCTCGCGACGTTGGAGCGCGACACACGTGCGGTGATCGAGGACGCTGCCGCGCGGATCGCGGCGCTGCTCGACGACGAGTCCGAGGACACCAATGCGGATGCCGCGAGGAAGGCAGCCCGGCGCTTGCACGAAGTGCGTTACGCGAGGCGCCGCCTCGAAGTCCTGACCGTGCAGTCGCGTGGAGGTGATTCGTGACCGCAGAGACCAGTGGCGGCACGCAAGTCGAATCGGACGTCGTGCTCGGAATCGATCTCGGAACGACGAACAGTCTCGTCGCGATCCACGAGCCCCATGGGAGCCACATCCTCGGCGACGCGCTCGTGCCGTCGGTCGTTGCCTTCGCGCCGAACGGAGACATTCTCGTCGGCGACGAAGCGAAGGAACTCGCGTTCGCGATGCCCGATCGCGTCGTGCACTCGGTCAAACGACTGATCGGCCGCACGCTGCACGAAGTGCGCGTCGAAGCGCGCAGTCTGCCGTACGAGGTCGTCGAAGGACCCAATGACCAAGTCCGGATTCGGATCCCGAAGAGCACCGGCCACGCCGCACGAGACTACGCGCCGGAAGAAGTGAGTGCATTCGTCCTCCGTGCGCTCATCGATCGTGCACGGGCCGAACTCGGTGACCGTATCGGCTCACGCCCTCGCGTCGTCGTGACCGTTCCGGCCTACTTCGACGAGGCGCAGCGACAAGCGACGAAGCAAGCCGCCGTGCTCGCCGGGCTCGACATCGTGCGCCTCGTGGGAGAACCGACGGCGGCAGCACTCGCATACGGCGTCGGCATCGAGAACAAGACGTCGACGCGTCACGTTCTGGTGTACGACCTCGGTGGTGGCACGTTCGACGTCACCTTGCTCAAGATTCAGGACGGCGTGTTCCGCGTACTCGCGACGCACGGCGACACTCAGCTCGGCGGAGACGACTTCGATCGTATCTTGCTCGAACGCATGCTCGCCACCATCGGCATCGACGCAAGTTCTCCATCCGTCACAGGAGTGAGCAAGTCGATGACCGGTCTCGATCCACGCATCCTGTCGACGCTGCGACGGTCCGCTGAAGAACTCAAGAAGCGACTTTCCCAGACGGATGCAGCGAGCGTCGAACTCCAAGTCGTCGGGACGAGGGACAGTGCCCGCGCCGTCACATTCACGATCACGCGAGCGGAGTTCGAGGATGCGATTCGTGCAGATGTCGATCGCACGATGCGCAGCGTGCGGGCAGCACTCGCCGATGGCCATCTCACGACGGAGGCGATCGACGATGTCGTGTTGGTTGGCGGTTCGACGCGCATTCCGCTGGTTCGCGAGTCCCTCGAACGCGAGTTCGGGAAGCCACCGCACACGACGATCGATCCCGATCGCGCGGTCGCCCTCGGTGCCGCGCGTCAAGCCGCGATTCTGACGGGTGACGATCGCGACACCTTGCTCCTCGATGTCGTGCCGCTCAGTCTCGGTCTCGAGACGCTCGGTGGAGCATTCAGCAAACTCATTGTGCGCAACACGACGGTGCCGTGCTCGGTGACCGAGGAGTTCTCGACCCAAGTCGACCACCAAACCGGGATCGACCTCAACGTGTATCAAGGCGAGCGCGAACTCGTCGCCGATTGCCGGCACATCGGCTCGTTCAAACTCACGGGCATTCCGCCGATGCCGGCCGGTCTACCTCGCGTGGCGGTCACGTTCACGGTCGACCAGCACGGTTTGCTCCGAGTCTCCGCGCGCGAACTTCGCAGCGCACAGACCGCGAGTATCGAGATCCGCCCCACTCTCGGCCTGAGCGACGACGACGTGCGGCGCATCGTGCACGAGTCCATCGAACATGCGAACGACGACGTCGTGGCGCGTGAAGCGCTCGACTTGCGCAACAAGGCGCGAGCGATCGTTCGAGGCACGGAGAACGCCCTTGTCCGGGGTGGCGACGGCCTCGAGCCCGAGCAGGCCTATTCCATCCGCAAGGCCCTGGCACGCACGAAGAAACTCGTGGACAGCGAGGATCTCGGGGCACTCAATGCTGCGGTCGACGAACTTTCGTCCTACACCATGCAACTTGCTGATGACATCATCGGCTCAGCCGTGCGGAAGGCACTCCGCGCACCCGATATCTCGAAGAGCCCCACCGGCGTGGAACCACGAACGTGAGCACCCAGATCCACTTCGAACACTCCGACGGAACCGAGCGTGTCGTGCAGGGTCGACCTGGACAGAACCTCCTCGAAATCGCTCTGTATCACGATATCGAACTCGACCACGCGTGCGGTGGTGTCTGCGCCTGCTCGACGTGTCACGTCAAGATCATGGAAGGCGCAGATCTCTTGACCGAAGCGCGCGATGACGAAGAGGACCAGCTCGACGACGCGCGCGATCTCTCACTCGAGTCACGCCTCGCGTGTCAGGCGAAGATCCTTCCGGGTGCCAACGGGAAGATCCGTGTGGCGATCCCCGCTTGGAATGTCAACGCGGTTCGCGAAGGACACTGAGCTCGTCACATCAGGACACTCCAAGGGTCCGCGGCGGGACCGACTCCCGGATGGACACGCTGCGCCTCGGCGGGCGCGCGTTTCGCCAGACGTCTGCGATACGCCACATGCCGGCGGCGTGTCATCTCGACGATTGGCTGCCACGCAGCAGACACCAGCCGGTGGCGGATCAGCACGTGCCATAGCGGGTTCGCGCGCTTGTAGAGGTAACTCATCGCGAGGTAGGCAGGAACGGCTCGCACATCGGCAGGGCGGCGTTTCCAAATCGATGCGTGAGAAAACAGTCGTTCGTAGCAGCGCGCATAACCCTCGGCCAGTTCTTCAGGAGTCATGTGCTTCGGACGAAAAACGACATGCGCCGTGTCGTACAGGTCCCAGTCCTCGTGGAGGATGCGCCCCTCGGCTTCGAGTTGCCTGAATAGCGGTGTCCCGGGATAGGGTGTCAATATGTGGAACGTCGCGCATTCGAGCCGAGTTCGCTCGATCCATTCGATCGTACGGTCGAAGACATCCGGACGATCGTGGTCGAATCCGAGTACGAAACTCGCATTGACCTGGATTCCGTGGTCCTGCAGCACGTGCACGCGGCGGGCATAGTCCTCGGCGAGTGGCGAGCGCTTTCCCGATGCGGCGATGTTGCGGTCATCCAGCGACTCGAACCCGACGAAAACGCCCGTGCAACCCGAAAGGGCCATCTCGCGTACGAGTCCCTCATCGTCGGTCGTGTCCAGACTGATCGCTGCGCTCCAGATGCGTTCGAGCGGTCGAATCGCCCGGCACAGTTGCCGTAGGTACACGGGGTCCGATCCGAGATTGTTGTCCGTGAACACACCGTAGGGTTGATCATCCCGTAGCCACTGCTCGACCACCTGCTCTGGATCGAGCTTGCGGTATGGCATGTGCATGCCCTCCGTCGCGAGGTAGCAGAATCCACATCGATTGTGACAGCCACGCGTCGCGATCAGGCTCGTCGTCGTCAAGAACGATCGGCGAGGCAGAATCGAACGGTCGGGTGGCGGATCCTCGCGATACGGATTCGAAAAGTCACCGCGATAGCGAGCGCGCAGTGACCCGAGTTCGAAGTCGGCGATCACGTCGGGCCAGACCTGAACGCCTTCGCCGACGACGATCGCATCGGCATGCGCTGCCGCCTCGTCCGGGCACGACGTGACGTGCAACCCTCCGAGGACGACGCGCGCACCGCGCTCGCGGTACCAACGAGACAAGGCATACGCCCGCTTGGCGAACGTCAGGTGCACGGTGATCCCGACGAGTTCGGGAAACGGATCGATCGGTGGTGCCCCCTGCAGCAGGTTCTCGTCGTGGTAGGTGACCGTCCAGTTCGACGGCGTCGCTCCCGCGATGCTCGTCAGAGCGAGGCTCGGCGTCAGGACGTGCTTCCCGAAGCTCGCGTGGGGATCCTTGGGGTAGAAGGGATTCAAGAGCACGAGATGCCTCTTGGTCGGCGGCGCAACGCGACAAGCCGGATCGAGTCGGGGCGGAATCCTCATGGCACGGGGAACTCGTCGACGGGATCGCCGAATACTTTGCATTGCAGAGTTAATGGGCATGATTGAACGACCTCTCGAATGGACCTCGAATACCGTTGTAGCCCTGACGCTTTGCATTGCAAAGCTAATCTGACACCGGCGGCCATCCAGGTCGTCGCTCGAGCCTCGAAAAGGACGCGCACGCGGGCTTCCCTCGCTTATTCTCGGTTTCGGAGCGAGATCATCACTCCCACCGTCATGAATCGTCCGCCCGCCAGTCCGACCCTTCGTTTGCGCTCGATCGTGCTGGCCATCGCCCTCGAAACGGCTTGCGTGGCGGCGATCGCGGCAGTTCCGCGGTCGACAAGCCTGGAAACCGAACATCGCGTTTCGATCCGTAGTGAGCGCTCCCTCGCGACCGACCCGATTCCGGAAGCGATCGAGCCCGAAGAGACCGAGCCCGTCGTGCCGCTCGAGCCGCTTCCAATCCGAGTCCCGACGCCGACGGCACCGAATCCCGACCCGTCGTTCGACGCCGAGCCCGAACTCGAGACACCGAACGTCGACGATGCCGCCCCGGCTTGGGACGCGAACGCGCTCGCGAAACTGACGCGCGACTCCGAGCCGACGATCGACCAGCCGCCCGCAATCCCGGACGCGTCGACCGAAGCGCCGCCGATCCAGCCTGCCGCACCGAAACCCGTACCCGAACGTCCCGCGACTCCCGAGCCGCTCGATGGCTGGAACGACCCGCCGCTCTACCCAGCGCGGGCAAGGCGTCTCGGTCAGGAAGGAAGCGCGGTGTTCACGATCGTCGTCGACAAGAACGGCCTGGTCGAGCAGCTCGTCCTCGTGACATCGACGGGGCACCGCCTGCTCGATCTCGCGGCCGAGCGCGCGTTGCGTCGCTGGCGCTTCGACCGCGGGCCGGCGAGTTTCGAATGGACGATCGAATTCCGTCTCGACGGCGGCGTACGCGACCGAACCCGCGACGGCTGATCGAGCAAGGTGAGTCTATGCGCGCTTCGCCCTCTTCGCGAAGTGCTCGACGAGCAGCGGCAAGAGCCAGAGGTCGGCCGCGAGCGCGACGACGATCACCGTCGTCAAGAGTATCCCGACGTGCACGAGGGACTGGAAGTCGGCCGCAATGTGGCATAGCGATCCGACCGCGAGCACGATCGACGTCGTCACGAGCGCCTTGCCGGTCGAGTGCAGCGCGCGCGTGACGTGTTCCCGTGGCGTCGCGTTTGGATCGTGACGCACCTCGTATCGGTAACGCGACAAGACGTGGATCGTGTCGTCGACGGCGAGACCGAGGCCGAGGCAGTAGATGAGCGCACTGCCGATCGTGAGGTCCATCCCGAGGAAGCCGGAGGCTCCGAGCGCGAAGGCGAGCGGCAACACGTTGGTGATGAGGGCGAGCGCAGCGAGTCGCACGGAGCGGAAGAGCAGCCCGAGGAACACCGTAATGACGATCAAGGACATACCGAGACTCTGGGAGATCACGCGGATCACGAGCTGCGTGCTCGAGGTCGCCATCAGCACATAACCGGCGGGCGCGATCGTCAGCCCCGGAAGCGTGGTTCGACCGTCTCGCACGATGGCAGACGAAGCTGCGGCTTCGAGTGCTCGCGACGACGGATCGACGTTCATGACCTCGGCGGCATGCTTGCGGATGTCCTGGCGGAACTCCGAGGTCCGCGCACTGCCGACGTCCTTCGTCTTGAACACGACGCGAGCCGTCTCGAAGTCCTCGCTCCAGAGATGCGTCGGTAGTCGCGTCCTCGCGAGCCGAAGTCGTCCGAAGGCCATCTGGATCTGCGCGTCGGAGAGCGCGCCGCTCGGGTTCCCGATTGCTTCGCGTGCGAACAACGTGATCGATTCGACACGCGTCACGCCCGCTTCGTCGAGCATGCGCTCTTGAAACTGCTCGAGTCGCCGAAAGACATCCGGATCGTCGAGACGGCCGTGCACGCGTGCTTCGACGTCGATGATTCCCGAGAAGTGATTCTCGTACCATGCGAAATCCTGCGCAACGGGATCCGACGGCGGCAGCTCTTCGAGCAAGTGCGAATCCACGACGACACGCGAGATCCCGATGGCCGCGAACACGCTCGCGAGAATCGTGACTGCCAGGATCGTCTTGGGGCGACCATAGCCGAGCCAATCCCAACGAACGTGTTCGAGTGGCCGCGGCCGACCGAGTCGCGAGACGAGGAGCAGCGCTGGCAACAACGTCAGGACCACGACGAACGTCACCAAGACGGAGACCGCGGCCTTGAGACCGAAGGTGCTCACGGTGTCGTGATTCGTGACGACGAGCGACACGAATCCGATCGCGGTCGTGAACGACGTATAGAAGCAAGCGCGGCCGACCCTGTGCAGCATGTCCAGGACCGACGTTCGGATGTCGCTGGTCGCATAGCGCTCCTCGAAACACTGCTGCAAATGGATCGCGTCGCACAGACCGATGATCACGACGAGGCCTGGAATCGCGACGTCGATGATCGTGAGCGGATAGTCGAACCACCCCATCCAACCGAAGTTCAGGAGCACGGATACGAGCACGACCCCGAGTGGGAGCACCGAGCCACGCACCGTGCGAAAGAGAAGCGGCAAGAGCACCAGAAAGAGCAAGATCTCGAGCAACAGCACGCGCCCGATGCCTTCGCCGAGTCGTTGTTCGAGGGTCGTGAGCACGACCGAGCTCCCGATCATGCGCACTACGGCGCCAGCATCGTCCGTGCCCGACAACGCACGCTTCGTCGCCGACGGTAGCCACGCGAGCAACCCTCGACGGTCGAAGTCCGCATCGTCGCCACGCCGTGCACGCACGACGATCGCGGTCGACCGTCCATCGGCGGAGACGAACGTGCGGCGCAGGAGCGAATGACGCTGCGCAACCTCGAACGCATCGGCATTCTGGTCCGTCCCTAGCATGTCGAAGAACCGCGTCGGCAGGAGGCTCTTCGAGTCGACGAGCGTGAGCGAACCGAGGGAATGCACCCACTCGATGCGATCGTCGGCGCGCAGCGCGTCTGCGACGGCTTCTGCCGTCCGCACGTCGCGCACGCGCAATTCGTGATCGAACGTCAGCGAGATCAAGACATCCGGATGCTGCCACGGCAACTCGTCGTAGAGCGATTGGACCTTCTGCGTCTCGCTGCGGTTCTGCTCGAGAACCCGGTGCACATCGAACGCGACGTGCAGTCGCGTCACGCCGAACGCGGCCACGATGGACGCGAGCGCGATCGTCACGATCACGATCCAGGCGTTGCGACGCCGCGTGGCACCCTGAATGTTCACCCGCTATGCCTCGCAGCGCTTCTCTGGCGAGCCTTCCGTGGATTCGAAGTTTTTCTGGATCGCACGATCGAGCTTCTGAGGCCCGGGATTTGCCGATCCGAGACCGAAAAACAGACGACGAATGTCGGCTCGGGACATTAAGCTGCCGCAGCTCATCCGTGAACACAAGCAGCGATAGCGAGCATCGATGCAAGCCAAGACGCTTCCCGAGATCCTCCCCCTCACCGAGAACCGCGCGACGTCGACGCTCGTCTGGACCGTCGGGTTCGCGATCCTGACCGCGGCCGGCGCGCAACTCGCACTGCCGACGATTCCGGTTCCGATGACACTACAGACGCCGTTCGTGCTCCTGGCCGGTGCACTCCTCGGCGCGCGCATCGGTGCCTGGTCACAGCTCACCTACCTGGCCGCCGGCACGATGCTGCCGGTCTTCGCGAACGGCGCCGGCGGCTTGCCGTACCTCGCCGCCACACCCACGATCGGCTACTTGCTCGGCTTTCCGGTCGCCGCACTCGTGACCGGGGCGCTCGTCGGCCGCGGTGGCTACTTGCGCACCGTACTCGCCATGACGCTCGGCATGACCGCGCTCTTCACGTGTGGCATGCTAGGCCTCGTGTCGAAGGGCTTCACGTGGAGGGTCGCGTTCGAGGCCGGCTTCCTCGATCTGCAGCTCTTCGACGTCGTCAAGATCGCTTCGACCGCCTTCCTCGCGTCGCTCGTTCTTCGCACCCGCTGAACGCGCGCATCGAGCCATTGCAGCGCGCATGGTCGATTTCTCGTTCGAGCTGCCCCTTCCCTCTGCTCGAGCTCCGAGAAGCGCGCGGGGCAGGCGGGAGGGACCGTCCTGGTGGTGGGTGCCTGTGCGCGGGCTCTGGTGCGTGGTGCAACATGGAGCGCGCAGCTGAACTGAGGACGGCGTTCTGTGGACGCTGGATCGAGGCGCGGTACGACTCTGGAACTCGATCGCGATTGTCGGACGTTCGATTTCTGATTCGGCAGATGTGCTGTTGCGGGTAGGCCGGCGTGCGGGGGGTGCGGACCGGTTACATCGCTGACAGTTCAGACCGACTCCATGGGGAACACTGTCCGACTTCATTTCGGACGACCGGCAGGCGGCAGCGCTTCCACGACCTGGGATCCAGCGGGCAGGATCCGATGCGCTCTTGGTTTCGAAGCGCCAACGCGTACGAAGCACGTCCTGGTGCGTCGCCAGGCTCGACTCAGGCCGAGAACGCTAGCCTGCAGCCACGCGCGCGAGGCCAGAAAGCCGCGTGACGCATCGTGCGCCCGCACGCTCTGCGTCGGGCGCCATCGCGTCGAAGCCTCGGTTGCCCGGTTCGGGGCGTCGCTGGGATTCGACGTTGCTACCGCGGCGCGTTCATGGCGACGACTTCGGCAGCTCGTAGATGCCGATGCGGCCGTGCCTCTTCCAACCGACGCGCAGGAGCCAGGTCCGTGGATCCTCGACCGGGACTTCGAAGTCGTCGACTCCGTTCACCTTGACCTTCTCGCGCCAACCCGAGAAACACCACCCCGACGCGAACCGGTCGAGCACCCCGCGCACGTCCCGCCCGTGCTTCCAAGCGTTCTTGAGCACGTAGAGGATCGCGTTCCGGACGCGTCGCGGGCTATCGAGAATCGAAGCGTGGTAGCGATCGCCGAAGACCTTTCCCTTGCGGCCCCAGTCTCCGTTGAGCGTCTGCGCCATGCGGATCGCGAGGGATTGCATGCCACGCGAGAGTGCGGTCGTGCTCTCCGCTTCGACGATCAGGTGCACGTGATTGGTCTGGATCGAGTAGTGCACGATGCGAAAGCCGCGGCGAGGCTTCATCGAGCAGAAGACCGCACGCAAGGACTGTTCGGTGTGATTGTCCCGCAGCGACGGCAGGCCTGAGGCGATGCGCATCGTGACGTGAACAGGGAAGCGCTTCGCGAGTTTCGTGCGAGCCGCGTGGGAGACTCCCGCGCGTTCGCCCTTCGGTTTGCGACCAGCGCCGAGTCGCTTCCCGCCGCGACCCGGACCGAACAGCATTCCCTGCACGCCTCGCTTCTTCGTTCGAGATCTCATCCTGCGTTCCGAGCCACCACAGAGTGGAAGTGGCTACCGACGTGTCTTTTGATTCAGCACATGCGTTCGAATCATGCTACCTCACAGATCTATGAAAGCAACGATCGAATACGCGAAGTTGGATGCGCTTTTCGATCGTTGCATCGACAACTTTGGACGGCCCCTCCCACCTGCCCCGCGCCTCTCGTCGCTCTCGCGTCGGTCGGTCGCCTTTCTGGGCGACCGGCGCGAGGGCGACGAGAGCCGGCGGCAGGTCCGCCCCCGCGCGCTTCTCGGAGCTCGAGCCGAGGAAAGCTGCAGCACGGACGCCGCAGCTCGAGCGTTCAAGCAGATCCAATCACGAGCGCGCATGCTCGGGAGTCTGCCAAAGTAATGCTGGAACTCAGAACGTCGCGCTCAACGTGAACATCACGTTGGTGCCGGGCTCGTTGAGCCCGGAGTCGAAGATCCGGTAGTCGGTGTTCGTGATGTTCTCGACCGACAGGGCGAGGCTCAGTGCATCCGAGATCAAGTATCGCGTGCGCACGTTGTAGGTCACCCAACTCGGCGAGCCATCGGGCGGGATCCTCTCGGTGTTGCGGATCTCGGACGCGTTGTACTCGGACGGATCGACGTTGAGCGCGGCCCGCGCGAAGAACTCGGCCGTCAGACGCTGTGCACGTGGCTCGATCCAGCGTATTCCTATCTGACCACTCGGCGGCGGCAACTTTCGCGCACGGATGCGGCGCGCATCTGCTGGATCGATGCCGTCCATGATTCCGCTGACGAAGTCGCCGAACGCGTAAATCTCGAACGCGTCGAGCGTCGTCCCGTCGATGGTCACGAAGTCGAGCGCCGTCGCGGCCTCGAACTCGAAGCCTGTCCAATACCCACTGTTGACGTTGGCCTTGGTGACTTCGGTGTTCCCATCGACGATACGACCGGTCGGCAACCGATCGATCAGATCCTTGCCTTGCCGCAAGAACCCCGTGACCGCAGCGCGCCGCAAACCGTCGTCGAACTTCGAACCGAGTTCGAACGTGAGGAAACGCTCGGGATCGAGCGTCGTCGATGGAATCTCGAGATCTCCCGAGAGCGCGACGTCGAGGCGGGTGAGGTCGGCGAGATTCGGCGTTCGAAACCCCTGATGGACGTTGCCGAAGAACCGCAGACTCTCCGTCGCGTCGTATCGCAAGGACGCCGACCCCACGAGGGACCGCCACGAGCGATGCACGGGCGTCCAACCGTTGGTTCCATCGGGATCGACCTGGTCGGCGTCGGCCTCGGTGTACTCGCCGCGACCGCCGACGATCAAATGCCATCGCTCTCCGAGATCCTGCTCGAGTTGCGCGTAGATACCGACCCGATCGTACGCCGCATCATCGGCGACCGCGCCACGGAGCTGTGTCGAGCGGAGCGAACCATCGGGATTGAATTCCCGGTACGAGCTCTCGATGCCCTCGAACCACCCCTCGACGCCGAAGCTGAGCGTGGATCCCTCTGCGAGGTCGAGAGCGAAGCGCGCCTGAACGCCGAGTTGATCGACTTCCGCCTCCGTGATGCGGCGCCTCGAGTTGCTGCGAACGCGATTCTCGCTCTCTTCGAACCGCTGCCCACTCACCGTGAACTCTGCTCGTAGCACGTCGGAGAACCGCGTCTCGCCACGCACGTAGAGCATGTCCCGCTGCTGATCGATGTCGCGGAGGAAGTCGCTACCGACCGTGGTACCCCTCCACGATTTGGCGAACACCGTCGAATGCGTGCGCGGGCCGCCTTCGGGATTCACGTGCTGGAAGCCGACGGTCAGTCGCCAGTCGTCGAGGTCCCACGCGACTTTCGCATCGATGTCGAAGTCGTGATACCCGGTGTACGGCAGCTCACCGAGCGATGATCCCGCAACGAGGTGTCCGTAGTCGCGATACGTCACACCCGCGTGCCAACCGAGACGGCCAGCACGGCCGCGAGACTCGGCACGTTCGGAGAAGGAGTTTTCCGCCGATGCCATGCGAACCACGAGTCCCGTGAGCGTGCGCACGCGGTCATCACCGTCGACGTAGTCCAAGGGGCCACGAGCAAAGACCTGTCCCGTGCCGCTGATCGCGTCGCTTCCGTAGAGCAACGAACCCGGGCCGCGCACGAGTTCGATCCGATCGATCGCCCACGGATCGACGGTGTTCCAGTACTCGACGTTGCCGCTTCGCCAGATCGACGTGTTGATACGGATCCCATCGACGAGCAGGAGCGTGTAGTAGCCGGTCATGCCGCGGATCTTCGGGGAGCCCTGCGCGTGCCCCGTCCGCTGCACGGAGATCCCCGGAGCCTCTCTCAGCGCCTCGGGAAGCGTGCGCACTTGCCGAAGTTCGCGGAGATTCTCCGCGTCGTAGGTCGTCGTGCCGCGCGGCACGTCGAGCGGATTGAGCGGCGACCGCGTCGCGGTGATCACGGTGCGATCACGCGTGCTCGATGTTTGCCTCTCGGTTTGGTTCTCGTCGCGGCTCGTCGAACGCGCAGCTTCATTCTCCAATGCGTCCTTTCTCGGATCCCCCTGGCCAAGCACATCAGCGGCCCCACAGAGCACGGCGCCCCATGCGAGGAGTCCAGCGACGGGGAGGGAGCGCGTACGAGAGGTCGTCAGATAGGTCATGTCGGCGATCGCGAACGTCGCGACTACGCTAGGGTTCAGTCGCGCGTGATGCCAGGCATCGCCCACATCCTCGACACCGTGCAGACGCGCGCGGGGAGTCGGCTACCTGCGCTTCTAGATCGATCAGCGCAGCGAATCGACGAACTTGCGCATCGTACGCGCCGTGCGCTCGAACAAGCGATGCACGATCGGATCGTCGTCGCGGCGCGCGACGAGTCCTTCTTCGCCTTGCGCGAAGAGCGCGATCCGCTGCCAGACGCGATCCTTCCCGTCCTGCGATTGCAAGATCTCGATCGTCGCGAACGGGACGAGTCCGGCGAGCCACGCATTCGCGTCTCCCGACACGACCTCCTTGGACTTGAGCTCGCGGAGCGGTTCGTAGATCGACTCTTCGAAGTTCTCGTCGAGCTCGATCGGCCCGTCGCTACGACGTCCCCAACCCTTGTCGCCCGGCGCGAAGACGATGCGTTTGTCGCCGACACGTACCGCGATCCCGGTCACGGGCTTCATGCTCGGACCGAATCGGAACGCGACGGGTTCGACGTAGTGCCACCAAGGTCGATCGAGTTGCTCGAGTTCTGCTGCGTCGACGATCCACACGAGATCTTCCGGGGATCCCTCCGCCTTGCGCTGCGCGTAGATCTTGCCGTCGTCGCCGACCCCGAACCGCACTTCGAACGCGCCGAGCGCCGGTTGCGCGAGCGGCGGCTCGAGCCGCACGCGATAGCGTGGCACGGCGAGTGCCTTCTGAGCTGCGGCATCGCTCGACGCGATCATCGTGACGAGCTTGGTGCGCTCGAGTGCGACGATCAGCGCGTTGACCGCTCGCGGATCCGCCGCACCGGCCTTCGGACTCACGATCCCGAATGGCTCGTCCGCCGTGCGTCCGAGCACGAGTGCAGGTGAGGATGCATCTCCCGTCTGCGCAACCTCGATCGTGATGCGTGACGCCGACGAAGGTCCATAGGTCCAAACCTGTGTGGAGATCAGGTCGTCGATCGACTCGGTGACGAAGCGTTCGAAGTGCATTGCATCGACGATCATCCGCGACGGGCGTTCGTCGCCGGTCGCGGGATACCGCTTGATCGCATCCACCGATCCCTCGACCGGGCTCGTCAGCAAGACCTCTTCGCGGCCGTGATCGCCATCGACGATGATCGTCATCCATGGCTTCGGTGCCGGTGCGGCCTGTCCGCCTTTGGGCAAGAATCGCTTGGCGCGCGCCGAGAGCACCGAGGCCAAGATCCCGGTCAATCGTGCGGGGTCCGCGGGCAGCGGCTCCGCGTCCGTCTGCAGCGAGCGCACGGTGAACGCGTTGTTCGTCCCGCGCTCCACGATGAGACCCGTACTCGCGCCATCGTCACCTCGCCGTCGCAGCTCGAGCCGTCGTAATCCGATTCCCGACGTCAAGAACAGCATCGAGTTGATCCACTCATCACGGTTCGCGTCTACCGATTCTTCGATCCCCGACGGGATGCGAACGACCTCGCCATCGACGCGGGCGAACCGAAACCCGACCGGGAAGCACTCGGCACCGAACTCGATCACGACTTCCTTGTCCCGAGCACCGAGCACGAGGCGACCGATCGGATCGTCGAGCCCCGCGTCGGTGATGTCCTTGGGCGTCGGCTTGCGATCCGGCCATCCGATCATTCGTTCGGCATGCCCAAGCTGGCCGAGCAGCATGTCCATGCGGCTCTGAGACGCTTCGTCCTCGACCGGGTCGGTCAGGCGCCAACCCCGCTCGGAGCGCACGAACGCATAGGCCTTGCTTCCGTCCTTGTTCGCCATCCGAATTCGATCGGGCTCCCCTCCGAGAAGCGCGAGGAGCGTACCCGGCTCGAAGTCGTCCTTCTTGGTCGGCTCTTGGTCCGAGACGTACCAGGCGAGTCCACCGAGCACGAGCACGAGCACGGCGAGAGCGAACAGTGTCGACTTGTTCATGCGCGGCGTCTCCAGAAGAGGATGCAACAGGCGAGGACCAAGAAGGCGATCGGGAGCGCCTTCACGAGCCAGAAGTCCGCGCGCTCGAGCTGCGGTAGCGGAACGTCCATCGTGCTCGCGCGATAGGCGGTCGGCGAGACGCCGACTTTCGCATCCTGGCGCACGAGCCAATCGGCGAGCAGCATGCCGAGGCGTTCGTTGTGCGTGAAGACACTCTCGGCGCCACCGTACCTCGCGAGGAACGCATCCCCGCCGTTGCGCAACGCGAGTCCGCCGAGCACGACGAGACGTCCGGGCGCCCCGTTGCCGGCGGTGTCGCCCGGATCGTCGTTCGCGCGCGGAAACTCGACCGCGATGCCGCAATGCCGTGTCGCGAGGGATTCCTTGTCCGGCAGCGCGAGGCTCGGCATTGCATCGCCACGCGGGAGATCGCGCTCGAACGACATCGGATTCGTCGACAAGAAATACTGCGCGCGCACATCGTTCGCTGCACCCGAGATCTCGATCGCTCGAGCGCGATGCAGGACCACCGAGAGATCGAGTTCGCGCAAGCGCGCACTGACTGGGTGCTTCGCACTGAGTCCGGTGCCTTGGATCACGATGCGTGCACACTCGGGTGTCCCGAAGCGGTAGTTCTTCGCGTCGACCGGATCGGGCACGCCATTCCAGAGCCACTTGTCGCTGATGCTCACGCCATACGGTTCGAGCAAGTTGCGATGGTTCGGGATCGTCGAGTCGGGCAGCACGGTCGACGGAAGCGGCAACGTGAGGAGCACGCGTCCCCCACGTCGCAAGTACGAGTCGATCGCCCCCGAGTCCTTGCGCGAAATGCCGATCTCGGGCCCCGGAATCACGAGCAGACTGCAATCCGCCGGCACTTGCGCCGCGGTGTCGAACGTCAGGCGCCGATTGGTGAAGCCCCTTGAACGGAGCGCACGCGCGAACCCAGTCACGCCCGAACCCGATACGTCCTGGAGTTCGGCTTCTAGATGCCCGGACAACCAGTACGCGATCAGTCCTTCTTCGCGAAGCAAGCCACTGATCGCGCTTGCGAGCACGCTCTCACCGCGATACGCGCGCAAGACTGGTTGAGTGAGTTGCGCGGGTCCACTGCCCTGGCTCGGCTGAGGGAACTCGATGTCCGCCAGATCCTCGAGGAGCCCGACCCCGCGGGTTCGATCACCGATCTGCAGACGCACGGAGTTGAGGATCGTGCCGTCGAGACTCTCGGCCTTCGCACGACCTCCGAAATCCGCGCCATAGACGTCCTCGTGCACGACATCGACCGCGTCACCGCCGAGATAGGACAGCCGCCGCAACAGGTCGCGCGTGAGCTCGACACAGCGGCTCTGGATCGCAGCGAGCGGATGCAGACGCGCATCCGGGCTTCTCGAGAACTCCTGTGGTGACCGGAAGTAGGTCGTGATCCGGAGTTTCTTCTTCGCGATCCGCACCTCGTCGACGAGTGCTCTGGTGTCGTCACTGATCGTGAACCGCGCGGTTCGCGTCGCATCGATACTCGTGCGGAACTGCGCGCGCGTCGCGATCCAGTTGACGAGAACGAAGACGACGATCGCGAGCACGATCGTGATGGCGACACCGATCGCGATGCCGGCTCGACGCCCCGCACCGAATCCACCACGTGCATTGTCCGCCTGATTGCTCATCGCCTCACCGCCACTTCCGTGACTCGACCACGCGGACCGTCAAGAACAGGAAGAGCGCGGTCGCCGACACGTAGAAAACGACGTGCCCGGTATCGACGAGCCCACGGAAGAACCAGTACTGCCAGTGCGCGACCACGTTGGCCTGTTCGAGGAACATGCGCCCGAAGCCGGAGTCGATCGTCGCCGCACCGCGACCCGCGAGCATGCCCGGCACCGACAGGAGTCCGACGGCGAAGAGGATCGACGACAACGACGCCAAGAGCTGATTGTCCGTGAGCGAACTCGTGAAGACGCCGACAGCGAGCAACATCGAACCGACGAGTAGGAGCCCGAGGTAGCTCGTCGCGATCTGTCCGATCGGGAACGACACGTCGAGCGTCGCTTGCAGCCACAGCAGGATCGCGAAACTCGGACCCCATAGCGCGACGTAGAAGAGCCAGGTCGCGAACCACTTCGAGAACACGACCTCCCAATCCCGCACTGGCGCGGTCATGAGGAGCTCGAGGCTGCCGCTGCGCTTCTCCTCGGCGAGCGTGCGCATCGTCAGGATCGGCGGCACCATCACGACCATCCACTGCGTCGAAGCCGTCAGCAGGTAGTAGGTCGGAAAGCTGTCGACGTCACCCGCACGCGCGAAGCGCTGCAACAGGTCCGAGACTTCGAAGCCGCGGAAGAGATACAGGAGCGCGAAGAGGATCCACGAGACCGGGCTCACGAGGAGCGACCAGAACTCTTTCGAGATCAACGCGAAGACGCGGGAGCCGCGCGTGCCCGGCATCGGCGCCGTCGTGCGCTCGGTCTCCTGCGCATGCACGAACTCGCCAGAGGAAGCGTCGCCCGTCATGCCGCTTCCTCGTCGCTCGCGTTCTTGTCCGCAGGGGCCAGGGATGCATCGGCACCGAGCGTGAGGCGGTAGAAGATCTCTTCGAGGCTCGGTTCGAAGACGTGGAGCTCACGGAAGTCGAAACCGGCATCGCGAATCCGACGACTCACGACATCGACGACACGATTCTGTTCGTCGCGCTCGAGGAGCGACGCGCGAAGTTCGACGAACCCGTCGGCACGAGGAGCGAGCGACGACGTTTGCACGGGCAGCCCCGCGACGAGCGCACCGGCACCTGCGTCGTCGGTCCGGACGACGATCCGAAGTTCGGCAACCCCGAGTTCGTGCGCGATGCTCTGGAGCGTGCCGTCCGCGCGCTTCTTCCCACGATGGATCACGACGACGCGATCGCAGACGTCCTCGACGTCGGACAGGATGTGACTCGAGAAGAGGATGGTGTGGCGACCGCGCAGCGCGCGCACGAGCTCACGAACCTTGCGCCGCTGGTTGGGGTCGAGACCTGCCGTCGGTTCGTCGAGGATCAGGAGCGGTGGCCTGGCGATCAGGGCATCCGCGAGCCCGACACGCCGCCGGTAACCGCGCGACACGTGGCCGACGAGTTTGCGGCGCACCTCGGTGACGCCGGCGAGTTCCATCGTCTCGGCGACCCTCGGCTCGAGTTCACGGCGAGGCACGCCCTTGAGACGAGCTCGCCACCGTAAATACTCCTCGACGCGCAAGTCGGGCCAGATCGGCACGTTCTCGGGCAGGTAGCCGAGCCCCGCGCGCACTTCGAGCGACGAGCGCAGGACATCGAGCCCGTGAACGCGCACCCGCCCCGACGTAGCGGGGTGATAGCACGTCAAGACACGCAAGGTCGTGGACTTGCCGGCACCGTTGGGCCCGAGGAAGCCGACGACTTCCCCCGGCTGCACATCGAACGAAACATGGTCGACGGCACGGAACGAGCCGAAGTCCTTGACCAGATCCTCGATCGCGATCATCGAGCGCTGATACCCCTCCAAAGCCTCCTCGTAACGCGACGGCGCAACGAGGACGTGGCAAGGTTATGGCCTCGGGTCGCCTCGATCGAGAAAAGACCACGGGGACCCCGTCGCCGGAGCCCCCGCCGTCCTCTTCTCTCTCTCTTCCCACCCCTGTATCGGGTGCGCAGGGAACCGACTTGAGCGAGTGTCGGTGCATTTCTAGAGCGCGGGATCGTCGGAGGCAAAGTCTTCACGGACGTGCAAGCCATCCCGCTGGGAATCGGCACCAGCTTCCCCTCATCTTCCGTCGGCGTACGCGAGCAGTCGCTCGACGATCGCCGGCTCGCTTGCCGCCAAGTCCACCGTCGGATCCGGCCCACTTCGCACGTCGTAGAGCTCGACGTCTCGGAGCGCACCGTCTTTGGCGCGCCTGAAGATCAAACGGTGCGTCTCGTCGCGGACGGTGATCGCGCCGTTCCAGTAACCGAACACGGCGGGACGCCATGGTACCTCCCTCTCGCCGCGCAGCAGCGGCACGAGCGAACGCCCATCGAGCGGATTCGCGGTGGCACGGCGCTCGAGGTTGCAGAGTTCGACGAGCGTCGGATACACGTCGAGGCTCGACACGAGGCGGTCGACGGATCGCGGTGCGTCGATCTTCAGGGACGCGGGAACGCGCACGAGCAACGGACTGTGCAACGCGCGTTCGAAGGGCGTGTGCTTGCCCCAGATTCCCGAATCGCCGAGGTGCCAGCCATGATCGCTCCAAAAGACGACGATCGTGTTGTCGGCGAGACCGGATCGGTCGAGCGCACCCAGGACCTTCCCGATCTGGCGATCGACGAAGCGCACGCAGGCGAGGTACGCACGTCGTGCGGACATCCGGTCGCCTTCGGGCAGCGGTCGCTCGTTCGAGAAGTCGTTCGCGTAGCGGAAGAACTCGCGACTCGCATGGAACCAGTGCGAGGCGCTCTTCGCGGGATCCTCGGCATCCTCGACTTTGTCGTTGTTCTCGATCGCCTCCAGGTCGGCCTTCGTTGCGACGAACGGCAGATGCGGTTTGTAGAACCCGACCGCGAGGAAGAACGGCGCGCCTTTCGGCGCCGACTCTTCGATCGTGCGCACGGCCTGCTGCGCGAGCAAACCGTCCGGCAGGTCCTCGTCCTTCTCAGCGACGAACTCCATGAGATCCCGGTGTCCCTCACCATCCTCGCGGTGCTTACCGTCCGCGTAGGCGAAGAATATGCCCCACCCACGCTTCCAAGGACCGTAAGGCGTCGCGAGTTCGTCCCACGAACCGGGGAGTTCGTCTCGCCCGTTCCCCGATCCGTCGTACGCGTACACCCTTCCATCCGGTGTGTGCGAGACCTTGCCGATCTGTGTCGTGCGATACCCGTTCTGCCGGAACAGTTCGGGCATCGTCCACGCCGGGCGAGGGGCGCGTTGGTTCGCGACGTTTTCGTTCGCTATGTTGCGGTCCAATTGCGGAATCGCCGTCGGCCCGCGAAAGCACGCCTCGTTCCCCATCGCGCGACTGCGATGCGCGCTACGACCGGTCAAGAACGCGTAGCGCGACGCGCCACAGGTCGGCACTTGGACGTAGTGGCGCGTGAAGATCGTCGACCGCGCGGCAAACGCATCGACATGACTCATCACACCGGAGCGAGCCCCAAACGCGACGAGTTCGGGTCGCAGGTCGTCGACCGCGATGAGCAGCACGTTGGGACGATTCTGTTGGGCTGGCACGAGCTCGCAGAGCCCCGAGACCAGGACGGCGAGAAGAACCACGATCGAACGGGCCACGCGAGGCAGGCGAACGGCCGGGGCGCGATCGAACTGCGAGCGATCGACAGCGGACCGCATACGGAAGTCGCAGAGGGACCAGGGGGGGAGTAGCGAAAGATCCGACTGGGGTATAGAAAACTCGGAACTGCGGCATCCGCCGCAGACACTTCTTAACTTCGATTTCCGACTCTCGCAGAGAACCATGAAACTCATCGCAAGCCTCGTCTTCTCGGCAGTTCTCGCCGCCCCAGTCGCGGCGCAAGCATGCTCGAAACTCGACGTTTCCGGAACCGGTAAGCCTGGTACCGATCTCGGCTTCGCACTGACCGGCGCCGACGCGAACGTCCCGGCCATCCTCTTCCTGTCGACGCAGACCGGCAAGACGACGATCAAGGTCGGTCCCCTCGGCACGCTCGAACTCGGCCTCGCGATGCCGTTGATCCCGGTGCCCCTCGGCATGACCGACGACAAGGGCGCGGCCTCACTGACGGTCAAGATCCCTGACGCCAAGATCCCCGAGATCTCGCTGCACGGTCAAGCAACGAGCGTCAAGTTCGAGTTGAAGATGGGTCCGCCGAAGCTGACCTTCTGCACGTCGAACGTCGTCGATTTCAAGATCGGCGGCTGATCCGATCCACGATCGCGATTGCGCACTCCTGCCGCATCGCGAGCAGAGAACGAACGCGCCCCGTGCTCGCGTTGAGCACGGGGCGCGTCGTTTCGTCGGCGCAAGGAGTGCAGGCGATCAGTTCTTCACTTCGAAGTCCGCATCCTTGATGTCGTCATCGCCCGAGTCCTTGCCCTTGGACGCGCCGGCGCCGGCGGGTTCGCTCTCGGCCTCGGCGCCACCTTCGGCCGACGCCTGCTCGTAGAGGATCGAACCGATCGCTTGACTCGCCTTCTGGAGTTCTTCGATCGCCTTCTCGATCGCACCTGCGTCCTCGCCGTCCTTCGCGGTTTGGAGCGCGGCCTTCTTCTCTTCGATCTTGGCCTTCTCGGCTTCGGGAATCTTCTCGGCGTGCTTGTCGAGGATCTTCTCGAGTTCGTAGATCGTGTTGTCGGCCTTGTTGCGCGCGTCGATGAGCTTGCGGCGCTTCTTGTCGGCTTCGGAGTTGGCTTCGGCCTCCTGTCGCATCCGCTCGATCTCGTCGTCGGTCAGTCCGGACGAGGTCTGAATGACGATCTTCTGCTCCTTGTTGGTCGCCTGATCCTTCGCGGTGACCTCGAGGATGCCGTTGGCATCGATCGAGAACTTGACCGCGATCTTCGGCATGCCGCGCGGCGCCGGTGGGATGTCCGTCAGCTGGAACTTGCCGAGCGTGCGGTTGTCCTTGGAGAACTCGCGCTCGCCCTGCAGGACGTGGATGTCGACGGCGGTCTGGTTGTCGGCAGCCGTCGTGAACGTCTCTTCGGCCGTGTGCGGAATCGTCGTGTTGCGCGGGATCAGGACCGTCGTGACTTCACCCTGCGTCTCGATACCGAGGCTCAGCGGCGTGACGTCGAGGAGGACCATCTCGCCAACGTCTTCACCCGCGAGTTGGCCGCCCTGGATCGCGGCGCCGAGCGCGACGACTTCGTCCGGGTTGACCGTGCGGTTGGGGTCCTTGCCGAAGATCTCCTTCACGAGAGCCTGCACCGCGGGTACACGCGTCGAACCACCGACGAGGATGACTTCGTCGATGTCACTCGGCTTGAGCTTCGCGTCCTTGAGTGCGAGTTCGCAGGGCTTGCGGCAAGCCTCGATCTTGTCGTCGACGAGTTGCTCGAACTTCGCGCGCGACAGGTTGAGGTTGAGGTGCTTCGGGCCACTCGCATCGGCCGTGACGAAGGGCAGGTTGATCTGAGTCTGGACGGCCGAGCTGAGTTCGATCTTGGCCTTCTCCGCAGCTTCCTTGAGACGCTGCATGGCCATCGGGTCCTTGCCGAGGTCGATGCCGCTCTCCTTCTTGAACTCGTCGATCATCCAGCGAATGACCGCTTCGTCGAAGTTGTCACCACCGAGGTGCGTGTCCCCGTTGGTCGCGAGGACTTCGAAAACGCCGTCACCGAGGTCGAGGATCGAGACATCGAACGTGCCGCCCCCGAGGTCGAAGACGACGATCTTCTCGTTCTTGTTCTTCTGGAGACCGTAGGCGAGCGACGCGGCTGTCGGCTCGTTGATGATGCGTTCGACTTCGAGGCCCGCGATACGGCCGGCGTCGCGCGTCGCTTGACGCTGCGAGTCGTTGAAGTAGGCAGGCACCGTGATGACCGCCTTCGAGACGCTCTGCCCGAGATAGGCCTCGGCCGACTCCTTCAAGTACTGCAGGACCATCGCGGAGATTTCGGGAGGCGTGTATTCCTTACCGCGAACGGAGACCTTGACGAGTTCTTCGGCCCCACCGGTAATTTCGTACGGCACCATCGTCTCTTCGCTGTGCACTTCGTTGTGGCGTCGGCCCATGAAGCGCTTGATCGAGTAGATCGTGTTGGCCGGGTTCAGAGTCGCTTGACGCTTGGCCGGCGCGCCGACGAGGCGTTCGCCGTTCTCGGTGAACGCGACGATGCTCGGCGTGGTCCGCGCCCCCTCGAGGTTCGGGATGACGACGGGTTCGCCGCCTTCGAGGACGGCGACGCAGGAGTTGGTCGTACCGAGGTCGATACCGATGATTTTGGACATGTCGAGCTTCTCCCCAGAGCTGGGGCCCACCGGACGAGGTTCGCGTCCCGGAGCGGGCCGGGTTCTATCGAAAACGTGATTCGCCCGGCACGTTACAAAGGCCATGCCAAAGGCTTCGCATCGGCACGAGATACGCTCTGACAAGCACTTAGGACAATCAGAGTGCGGGTGCGGTGGACGAGTTCGCCAAACTGGCAGGTCGGTACTGCCATGCGCGGCCAGCGGGGCAGGCCGCCCATCCCACTCACGTCAGACGGTCCGCGGCACCTCGCGAGTACGGACGACCCACGAGTGATGCCCGAGGCGCCATGCATAGAGCGCGAACAAGACCCAATTGGCGACGAGGACGAGGGTCCAACAAGTCGCGAGTCCGTTCGGCGCACCCATCGCGCGCCAGGCCACGAGACACGGCTGCAACAGAACGCCGAATACGAGACCATCGAGCAGCATCGGTCGCACGCTGACGCCGATGCCGTTCCACGCGCCCGCGAGCACGAGGCTCGCCGCAGCTGCGGGGTGACCGAACGCGAGGATCGCGAAGTAGAGCCGACCATGGTCGACGTAGTCGGCCCCACCATCGGGCACGAAGATCAGGAAGAGCGGCTGGGCAGCGAGAAAAAACGTGATGCCGAGCGCGAACCCCATCACGGCGGCATACGTCGACGCGACCCAGGCCACGCGGTGGCACCTCGGCACGAGACCGGACGAACTCGCCTGCCCCACCATCGCCGTCGCGGCCCCGGCCCAACCGACCGCCGCGAACAGCACGATCGTCTCGAGACGCGTGGCAACTCCGAGCGCTGCCTGCGCCGCACTTCCACCGACCTCGCCCGCGAAGCGTGTGACGGTCACGATCAGACTCGCGCGCACGAACATCTGGACCGATTGCGGGAGTCCGAGGCGCAGGATGCGAGCCAGGACGTCGCGCCAGCGCACGGGCAAGCGGACGCCAGGGGCGAGCGGCGAAGACGATCGCGCGAGAAGCGCGAAGCCGAGGACCGTGAACAAGAAGCGCGCGACCACCGTCGCCCACGCCGCACCGACCGCTCCCATCGGCTGGATGCCGAAGCGCTCCCAGCCGAAGATCAGGACGAAGTCGAGCAGGATGTTGAGCACGTTGCTCGCGAGCATCAGCACGACGGGCCAGAACGCGTTCCCGATCGCGCGGAACACGGACGTCACGTGCAGGAGCCCGAACATCGTGAACGTGCCCCAACTCACGACTTCGAGATAGCCCTGTCCGACGCGGCCACTCGCGCCTTCGCCGCTTTGCAACGCGATCAACGGCGCAGCGAAGATTGCGCTGAGCCCGCCGAGCACCAACGCAAGGATCGCCATGATCCACGCGGCGAGGTTCGCGACGCGACGCGCGTCTTCGTGACGCTTCGCGCCGATGCACTGCGCGAGGATCGCGACGGCGCCGACCGAAATGCCATTCCCGACGATCATCGGAAAGAAGTTGATCGTGCTCCCGAGGTGGACGGCAGCGACCGCGTCCTCACCGAGCACACCGACGATCCAGAGATCGACGAGATTGAAGCTCGCGTGCGACGCCATCCCGAATGCGAGAGGTAGCCCGAATCCGAGGACCGCGCGCGCGACCCCGCCCTGCGTCAGATCGCGTTCCATGCCTCAGACGGACTCGGCGGACACGGTTCCGGAGAGGACTCGGTGCCGCGAAGCGAGATCCCCGCGCTTCGTCGTGAGCCAGATCGGAAGCGGCCCGAAGCGATCCCCTCGTTGGACCACGTAGTGCCCCACGTAGGTCTGCCGGCTACCGCGCGGACCATCGACCCTGTCCGTCGCGACCATCGGAACCCCACGTCGATAGCGTCCGATGTCGAACCGAACCTCGGCATCCGCGGTTCCGACGCACACGACCGTGATGCGATCGCCTGGGCGAAGCGCACCTTGTCGAGACGTGGTGAACGCGAAGAACGACAGGCTCGGGACCATGCCCTTCGCGGCTTCGGTATCCGACGCATCTGCCGCCGGATCGGGAACGAGATCCATGGCGGCGGCGCGCGCGACATCACGGGACAGTTGCGCGAGCGTCGATCCGCGTAGCCCTTCGATCGGAGCGGTGCCGAGCGAAACCAATCCCGTCGGCCCCCCGCTCAGACCGCTCGTCTCGTTCGCGCGGTGCACGGCATCGACGAGGATGTCGCCGCTCCGTCGATCGACGAGGCGCGTGCGCAGGCCGACCGCTTGATTGGACTGCAGTCCGTAGTAGGACCGGTTCCATGCCGTGACATCGCCGAGCACGAGCCCGTCGACTCCGAGCAGCCGCGCCATCGCCTGTGCATCGCGCACGGCGATCTCGCGCCCCCGTGGCAAGAAGCCGTTTTGTCGAAGCGCCGTGTCGGAGATCCAGAGTTCGAGCACTTCGAAGCGCGAGTTGGCGAGTTCGGCGGTGAACGACCGGCGCAGAATCGTCGACGCCTTCGCGAACATCGGCGCATCGTCCTCGACACCATCGAGCGCAAGGAGCGAGCCGAGATCTCCGATGGCGCCAGTCAATGCGCCGTCTTCGCTCGCGCTCACGGTGAACGGCAGGACGGCCACACGATACGAATCGCCGACGCGAACATCGAAGTCCGCCGCACGACGCACGTCGCGATCGAGACCGGAACACGCGGTGGTCCCGAGCGCAGTCCAGAGCAGAACGACGAGTAACGTCAGATGCCGCAGAACGCGGCGAGAACGAGCGCGCACGTTCATCGCTGTCCGCCCTCAGGTGCAGCCGGCGGCCACGCACGCGAGCCGGGTTGGATGCGCGCACGGTGGCCGAAGCGATCCATCACGACCACCGACGAGATTCGTGGATCTCGTGTTTCGACCGGCGCCGGAGTTCGGACGTAACTGCCGACATACTCGCCCGGCTTCGACTCCGTCATCGGGTAACCCTCGCGTCCATCGATGGCGAACGTGACCGTGGAGCCCGCGACGGTTTCGATCCGCACGCTCCACAGATCTTCGTGGGCTTCCTCACCTCGCTCGATCGAGGCTGCGCGAATCGTGGGTTCGCTCATGACGTCGGGCGCCGAGGCTTCACGCGGCTCTGGAAGCGTCGCGAGCATGTCGTCGAGTAGACCTTCGATGTTGCGCACGAACTCGATCGGCGCACCGCGGCCCGTGGTATCGCGCAAGGCCTTGTAGACCTGCCCGCTCTGCACGAGCAGGCCCCCGCTCCGCGCCTTGGAGTGCTGGGACCACCACACGCGGGCCCCGTCGCGGTTCCACAACTCGAGATGTCCTCGAAGACTGCGACGGTAATAGAGCAGCAGATCGGTCGAGCACTTCTCGAACTCCGAACCGACGACATACCCGTCGACGTCGAGAGCACGACACACCGTTGCGGGCTCGAGAGCATCGCTGACGAGATCGTCCCGCGAATCGATGAGTCCTGCCGAGGCGAGCCTTCGGTCCACCCACGCGTTGTCGACGACGCGCATCTCGAGCGTCGCCAACCGATGATGCAGCATCTCGCGCACGACTTCGCGATCGCTCGATGCGAGCGAGCCTCGGATCGGCAAGACGGCGACCAGCATCGGTGGTGCTTCGTCGCTCGATCCGTGCCGCAGATTGCTACACGATGTGCACGCGATCGCAGAACCGAACGCGAAGGTGAGCCAAAACAAGTGGGTCCTGGATGACGGACCTGGTTCCCACCATGAACGCGCCATCGATCGCAATCGAGACGTCACGATCAGGGTTCTCCTCGAACGAGGACTCTTCCGCGATAGTGATTTCCCGCGAGAAGCACCCTGAACTCGTAGCTTCCCGCTTTGGCAAAGCTCATCGAGGCGACTTGGTTGGCGCTCAGACGTCGGCGTGTCCTCGCGGTCTTTCCATCGGCGACGAACGGCATCGTCGTCGCGCACGAGTCACATGCCGCGAACTCGTTGTCGATGAGGACTTCGACGGTTTCGGTCGGAGCTGCATCGTGGAACCAACCGACCGAGCCACGTACCGCGATCTCGATGTCGTCGCCAGGGACGAGTCCTTGATCCGTGACTCGCACGAGGACCATATCGCGCCGATCCTCGGTGAGAACATCGTCTGCCGCGGCGCACGAAGCGAACAAGACGAGACTTGTCCATACCACGAGGCGCGTCCAAGAAAGTGGGCCTGCCATGCCGAGCAGGATACCAAGGGCCCTGCGACTCGCAGAGGTCCGATCCGTGCCCGGGATTCCCGTCCTGGACAGATCGCAGGACCGCGCGGACGATAGCGGAAGAGACATGCGAGACGATTGCCGCCACAGAACTGTCGCCACGGTCCTTTCCATTCTTGCTTGGTGTGGTTTCGTCGCGTCGAACCTCCAAGGACAGAACGGCATGCGCGTCGGTCCCCCGGCGCCGCACCCCGCTCTGCGACTCAGCTTCGAACAGCTGACGAAAGATCTCGATCACGTCCCGAATCTGATCCTGCGCTCGGGCAAGGCGTTTCTCGCACGCGCTTCGGGAGGAGAACTCCGCGTCGTCGGCGCACACGACTACGATCCTCTGGTCGAGCTTCCCGACCACCGCGTGCTCAAGATCGGTGAGGGCGCGTACTGGAGCGACCGTTGTCCGAAGATTCTCGACGAAGCTCTCGCGATCGCACCGAAGATCCCGCTGCGGACACAAGGCGGTTGGTTCGCGACGGTCGATCATGACGCACTACTCGGCACGAGTCTGATGTCCGAGTACGTCGTTCACACGAAGGACGATGCGTTCGGGCCGGTTCGACTCACGTACGACCTCGAACCACCTCCTGGCCTCGAAGTCGATTGGCATGCGCTGATCGCAGCCATTCGACGCACGGATCTCGACCCGAACGCGAAGACGGCCCTCATCGATCACCTGGATGCTGCGGGTTCGGAGTGGTTCGACTCGTGGGACAGCGAGCGACCGGTCTCCGAGCACGAAGACGACGAGGAACTCCCCGAGGTGGTCGACGCAGAGGCACTGCGCGACTGGATTCTCCGTGGAGAGCTCCGCGCGGTCGTCGGTTGCACGGACGTCGTGAGCAGGATCGAGTCGGCTCTACGCGGTTCGATGCAGCTCGAAGCCACCGGAGCTTGGCGTAGTTCCCAGAGCGGGTCGTCCTACGTCCATGTGGACACGTGGCTGTCGACGTTCGAGGCATCTCGTGTCCTCAGAACGAAAGATCGGTGCTCGGTTCGCAACTGGATCATCTTCGAGGATGACGTCCCCGACTGTGAACTCGTCGTCGATCTTCCGCCTCATGCATCTCCGACACAGCTCGACGAGTTGCGGGAAGCGCGTCTCTACAACGAAGGCGATCTCGTCCTGAGGTGGAAGCCAGGTACTGCACTCGAGGTCGTCGACGCGGCCCGTTGGATCGAGATGACGAAGCCCGAGCGGCGCGAACTCGTCGGCTGGCTACCGCCGCACCTGCCACTCGTCGACGTGCACGGACGCGTCTACGGCATCGTGACCGAGTTCGGGTTGACGCGTGCACCCGGCGAAGCGCATCAAGGCGACGCTTGGATTCGGACCACAGCAGCACAACTGAAGGACGCGTGGCACCTCGATCTCGTCCGTGCATGGTTCTTCCGTTATGTCTACGACAGTCCGGACGCGCGCTACGCGGGAGTGCTCGGCACGGACCTCATCTACGGCGACATTCACCAAACACACGTCGAAACGCTCGCTCGTAGTGTCGGCGGTCGAATGTGCGGCGACTGCGACGATCTCGCCGAGGTCTTCTCCGAACTCCATCGCGCGCAAGGCGGGCTCGGACACGTACTGAGCATCCCTGGTCACGCTGCCTACGGCTTCGTCGAGAAGATCGGTCGACTCTGGTACGCACAAGCGCTCCACACGTACGATCCCGTTCGTTACCGCGCACGCAGTCCCGAAGACGCTCTGGTCAGGCTCTACTCGTTCTTCGATCCCGGCGCGACGATCGACCCTGCACAGCTCTCGATCCTGCTGCGCTTCTCGGGTGAGAACCAACGAGATACCTGGCGGCTCGGCTCGAAGATCTTCACGGACCGGGAATACGCGCAGACGATGATCGACGTCCAACGCGATTGGCACCTGCACGCGTTCGCACGCGGCGCGGCGACGATGCAGCGGCGTATCGCGCGTGACGATGCGACGATCCCCGACCGACTCGAATACGCAGGGCTGCTCGAACGGCAGGGACGTTGGTTGGACGCGGCTAGAATGCTCGAGAACATCTCGAACGACTTCGAGGATCCGAAGGGCGAAGTCGCGCTTCGGCATGTTGCTGCACTGTTCGAGGCGGAACGCATGGCGGAGGCGCTGGAGGCCACGGCGCGTTTTCGCAGCAAGGGTCTCGCACAGAGCCTGCGCAAGGGAATCGAGGGATTCGATGCGCTGTTCCAGCTCGCGTTCGTGCTCCTAGCGCGCGACTGCGTGGACGTCTGCTTCGAACTCGCGGACGACGAGATGTCCGCGGTCCGGAAAGGCATCTTGACGACACCAGGATGGCTGACGAGCTCAGCGTTCGATTCCGATATGTGGTTCGACTCCCCTTGGCACGTTGCAATCCGTGGCGCGCAGCGCAACTGGGTGACGTTCGCGACGCGCATGATCGAACGCGTTCCCGAAGCGCATCCAGGGTGGAAGGATCGGCGCATTCGGTGGACCCGCGAGATCGAGTCCTACCTCGAGGCGATCCTGCCCTGGGATCTCGAGACGTCGAGCGACTTCGTCGATCGCATGGAGTTGGTCGGGTCCTATCGGCTGCTGACGGACAAGGCGCGGATCGACGGTTTGCTCGATGGAGTCAACTCCCCTGACGGGCCCTACGAACTCGTGGCGCCGTCCGAACGAAAGCGACGCGGCGATCTGAAAGCGACGTTCGACGACGATCTGCGCTGGCTCAAGATCGCCGTCAACTGGCACATCCAACGATTCAACGTCGCTCTCGCGGATGCGCGGCGCGCGGTTCGCGATGGCGGGACCGAAGAACCGTTCGCTATGGACAAACTCGTACGACGTCTACGTCTTCATGCGTCCCGGATAGAGACTGCTTGGAAGAGCGTCACGACCATGTACCCCGATCTCGACTGGATGCGCGCGAGTGTCGAAGCGACGCGCTACGGACTCGCGGTTCTCGAAGGGAACGTGGACGTCCAACGGAAGACGCTCGCGGTCGTACGCGATCTCGGGGACAAGTTCACGACGGATACGACGATCGAGGCGCTCGGCGGGCTCGCGCCACTCCTGGACGAACAGCAGTTCGGTCGCGCGCTCGAAACATACGCCGACGTGCTCGACTACCGGCCGTTGTGGTTCGAGATCGTATGGGCAGCCAATCGCGCTGGCGCTCACGACCGCGCGCTGCAGGCCGCCGAGTTCGCGTGCCGCGTCCATCCGGACGATGCGGTGTTCGCGCAGGAGCGCGACGCGCTTCGAGCATGGACGGCGCGCTGATATCTTCGCGTGCCATGAACATCGACCTCGAGCACGCGCTCGAAACCGTACGTCTGGCTGCGACCCGCGGCGCCGAGGCCGCGCTTCGCCGCTTTCGCAAGAACATCGACATCGAGCTCAAGTCGGACAAGAGCGTCGTGACGATCGCCGACCGCGAGGCCGAAGCCGCGATCATCGACGTGCTCCACTCGCGCTTTCCGGATCACGCGATTCTCGGCGAAGAGAGCGGAGCACACGAGAAGCGCTCTCCGTATCGCTGGATCGTCGACCCGATCGACGGCACGCTAGGCTTCTCTCGTGGGAGTTCGTTCTGGGGTCCACTCGTGGCTCTCGAACACGAAGGCAAGATCCTCGCCGGTGCGTTGGGGCTGCCGGCACTGGGGGAACTGTACGTAGCAGCGAGGGGACTCGGGTGTTGGAACGGCGATCGTCGCCTTCGCGTGAGTTCGATCGACACGTGGTCCGATGCGATCTTGTCGCTCGGCGAACTCCGCCGTCTCGTCCAAGGCGAGTTCGAGCACCCCGTGCTCGAACTCTGCCGCACTGCCAAGTCGGCACGCAGCTACGGGGATCTCGCAGCGGTAACGCTCGTGCTCGAAGGCCGTGCCGAGGCCTACGTCGAAGGCGGCGTCAAGATCTGGGATCTCGCGCCCCTACCCGTCCTACTCGAAGAGGCCGGAGGTCGCTTCACCGACACGACCGGCGGTCAAAACCTCGAAACTGGCAACGGAATCGGCTCGAACGGCCTCGTCCACGAGCACGTCCTCGAACGCTTCCGCACGGCATCCCGCTGACATCCCAAACCGCGCTACCTTCGCGCGTGATTCGTGCCAGGGACGAGTTGCGGTCGGCTCGCCCGTGAGGGATCAGCGGAAGTCCACCTGGAGTGCGTTGGAGAAGGAGAAGCCCTGCGGCGTCTTCGCGTCGAGCACGAGGAACTGCGCATACGCCGTGCCTGGCGTTCCGCCGGGGATGTCGAACGCGACTGCCCCCATCGCGTCGGTCGGGAAGATGACCACGGGTAGCGGTGGCCATGGAACGAGGGTGCCTCCGAAAATCGAGATCGGACCGTTCGTCGCCGAGTAGACGAGGACGGCCGCGGACGACGTCGCTGCATTCATCAGGGTGAAGCGTGCGGAGTTGCCACTCGTGAGTTGACCGCAAGCATCGAACACGGGAACCCCGTTCGTCCCGGCGAGCCCCTGCCCGAGGTCCTTCACCGGAGGTGGTGCATCGGGCACGATCTTCCAGATCTCGCCGTCGGAGTAATCACAAACGAGTAGCTCGCCGTAGTCGTCTTCGGCGAAACTCGCGACCGCGTGGATGCGCCGCGTGCCGACCTTGGGCACGAGTTCGGCGGTGCGATCGCGGAACTCGGTCTTGGTCCCATTCTGGTAACGGAACGACCAGATCTTCTGCGTGACGTAGTCGCCGAAGAAATACGTTCCCTTCAAATCCGGAATCGCGCAGCCGCGATACACGAACCCGCCTGTGATCGAACGCCCGTCTGTCCGACCGTACGTGTGTACCGGCAACGTGAGCGCAGGCGAGTTGCACGTCGGAACGTTCGATGCACACGCGCTCGTGGAGTAGCAAGCGGTCCCCTCCATGATCTTCCAACCGAAGTTGAGCCCGAGCGCACCGGTCGCCGCATAGCTGACTTCTTCTTGCGCGTTCTGCCCGACATCTCCGATCCAAAACTCACCGGTGACGCGATCGAACGAGCAGCGCCACGGGTTGCGCAGACCGAGGTAGGCAATTTCGTCGAGCACGTTCGGATCGTTGCGGAACGGATTGTCCGCCGGGATCGCATACGGCAACGTCACCGTATCGATGTCGATGCGCAGAATCTTGCCGAGCAGCACCCCGCCGTTCTGTGCGCGACAACCGGGATCGCCACCGGAGCCGCCATCACCGAGTCCGAGGTGCAGATAGCCCTTCGGTCCGAACGCGAGGAATCCCCCGTTGTGATTCGAGTACGGCTGCGTGAGCGGACCGAGGATCGAGCGAGCGGAGTTCGGATCGGCGACGTTCGGGTTCGCTGTCGAAACCGAATAGCGCTCGAGCACCGAGTTGCCGCTGCGGTCCGTGTAGTAGACGAAGAAGAAGCCGTTCTGAAAGTAGTTCGGATGAAAGGCGAGTCCGAGCAACCCACGCTCACCCGACTGCACCGTCTTGCTCGTCAGGTCGAGGAACGGAGTCGGCAGCACGACACCGCGATCGGCGATCCTGATCAGCCCATTCTGCTGCGCCACGAACAGGCGAGCCTTGTCGCCCCGAGGGACGCGCACATCGATGGGACTCGAGAAGCCGGTCGCCACGACCTCAGCTGTCAATGGCGTTTGCGAGGGAAGAAGGCTGGCGATCGATGTCGCGAGCATGACGAAGAGAAGCGGTCGATCCATGGTTGGTAGGTTCACGGTGGAAACCGTGAGTCATTGACATGCGGCGACTGTATCAGGCCACGCGAAACCGTGCCGTCACTCGAATACGCTCGAACGGCATGATTGCGGGTTGCACCGGGTGGCGGTCCATGCGGACAATCGCGGCATGGACGCACAACGGTTCCTCGGCCTGTCCCGTGCCTGCCTTGCAGAAGTGGAGGATTGGCTCGAGGGTTTCGACCCCGACGAACTCGACTACACGATGACCGATGGCGTCGTGACGCTCGAATTCGCGGACGGCACGCGGTTCGTGCTCAATCGCCAGTCCGGCAACCACCAGATGTGGTTCGCGGCGGGCGTCTCTGCCTGGCACTACGACTTCGATGAAGCGTCCGAACGCTGGCTCGACGCACGGGATGGGCACGCGCTCCAAGATCGTTTGGCTGCGGCCATCGGGGAGAAGCTCGGTCGCGACGTCGCGTGGTTGGGCACGGGTGCCTGACGCGACGTTTTCCCTGACGCAGGACATTCGCAAACCCCGTAGGCAGTTCGTTGCATTCGTCGGGGCGAATGGCCGCCTCTCGCTGGGTTGCATTGCCTCATCAGATCACCCGATCTGCCTGCGTCCGCGCGCCTGACGAGAGCTGCCGGTAGGCGGCGGCAAAGACAACGAACTCCTGACGCGTAACACCAGCGAATCGGTGATTCGACACGGACGTGCAACGCAGCCATGGGCGGCGGGAGTCGTACCGTGTGGACCGAGACTTTCCGCTCGTTGCACTAGCCCCTACCGTGGCCGCGATGAAGAAACTCGCGCTCCACTGGTGGATCTTGATCGCGATGGTCGCGGGTGTCGGCTGCGGCATGATCGCGGCGAACGCAGGCCAATCGTCGTTCGTCCTGACCTGGATCCGGCCAGTCGGGACGCTCTTCATGAACCTGCTCAAGATGATCGCCGTTCCGCTCGTGCTCTTCAGCCTCGTCGCGGGCGTCGCGAGCCTCGACGACATGCGGAAGATGGGGCGCATCGGCGGCAAGACCATCGTGCTCTACATCGCGACGACGTCCGTCGCGATCACGATCGGACTCATCGTCGCCGCGATCCTGAAACCGGGCGGGGATATCGGGCCGGAGCTCGCGGAGAGCCTGCGCGCTTCGTTCCAACAAAAGACGGAAGCAACCGTTTCCTCCGCGAAAGGCGTGAGCATGCTCGACCAGGTCGTCGGCATCGTTCCGACGAACCCGTTCCAGGCACTTGCCGAAGCGCAGATGCTGCAGGTCGTCTTCTTCGCACTGATGCTCGGCATCGCGTTCACGAAGCTCTCGCAGAAGCGCAACACGAAGCCGATCGTCGAGACGTTCCAACTCCTGTCGGACGCGATCATCGAGATGGTGATGATCATCATGTGGCTCGCGCCTATCGGCGTCTTCGCGCTCCTGGCGACCGTCATCGCCGAACTCGGCGAGGACCCCGACAAGATGAAGCAGCTCCTCGGCGCACTCCTCGGCTACATGCTGACGGTGCTCCTCGGGTTGGTCATCCACGGCGTGCTGATCTACGGCCTCCTGCTTCGCTTCGTCGCCAAGGTCCCGATCAAGAAGTTCTTGAAAGCGATGGTTCCGGCGCAGCTCCTGGCGTTCAGTTCCAGTTCATCGGGCGCGACGCTGCCCGTGACCATCAACTGCGTCGAGAAAGGAATCGGGGTCGACGAAGAGGTCTCGAGCTTCGTGTTGCCTCTCGGCGCCACGATCAACATGGACGGCACGGGCCTCTATCAAGGAGTCGCCGCGGTGTTCATCGCGACCGTCTACGGCATGGATCTGACTCTCGCCCAGCAGGCCGAAGTCGTCGTGACGGCATCGCTCGCCTCGATCGGGACCGCAGCCGTCCCCGGCGTCGGTACCGTCATGCTGACGATCGTGCTTGGACAGATCGGCGTGCCACTCGAAGGCATCGGACTGATCCTCGGCGTCGACCGCATCCTCGACATGTGCCGCACGGTGATCAACGTCAGTGGCGATGCGACGGTCGCCTGCTGCGTGGCCCGCTCCGAGGACTTGATCCACGAAGGAGACCGCACGGTCCACGACGACGTGATCAGCGACTGACCGCGATTCGAGAACTACTTGCAGACGACCGACAGGCCGTTGGTCGTCTCGATCGAAGTGAGGCCCGGGAACATCGCGTCCTGGAGCGTCAACGAGAACATGGCATTGGCCGGGAAGTCGAACTTCTGGACGGCGTTGCCCGACGCGTCCGTCACGAACCCGAGCGACGCGATGTAGTTGGAGTGCAGGTAGCAGTTCGTACCCGGTAGCTGCAGCGCGAGACGCTGGTTCCCGATGATCAGCACCGTAGGCGTTGTCGGGTTGCTCGACGCGAGTGCGAGCGTCAGCGATCGCTGCGTCCCGGTCGTCGTCGACATTCCGCCCAGCCGAGGCCCGCAACTCTGTCCGTACGCCTCGATATCGCAGGCGACTCCTGGCGTGAAACGAATCGAGAGTCCCGTCTTGTACACCGTGTAGCCGGACCGCAACGTGATGCTCGCACTCGTGACGATCCGGAACTGGAGCAACCCACTCGCAGGAATCGTGATCGATCGTTCTGCGCGGTCGAACGATCCCGTCGTCGACGGAACCGAAGCGAAATCGATCGTCTGATCGTTGTCGATGTCGACACCGAGCTTCACGCCGGAACCGGCTTGCGCGATGCCGGAGGCCCACATCTCGAGCAGACCACGCGTCCCCGCACGTCCCTTGATCTCGAACAGTAACTCGTGCGGTCCTTGTACCACCGCGGTGTTCGACGGCGACGCCGTCGTGCCCGCGATCGCGGTCGTCGACGATGCCGTCGCGGTGCCTTGCTCGGACACGTCCACGGTCACGACGTCACCCCGGACGAAGTGACTGATCAGCGTCGCGGCGCTCGTGTTGGAGAGGTTCGCGCTGACGGACGTCCCCGTCGAAGGGATGTCTTTGTTGGCCGCGATGGATTGATAGGCGAGCGCCGTGCCCTCGCGGGCGAAGTTGCCGTAGTCGGTCAGCGTGGTCAGACGAGCGGCGAGGGTCGTTTGGGCTCCGAGCAAAGCTGCCGGAGCCAGGACGGCCCCCAGGAGGATGAATGCGCGCATGGTGGGTTCGGGAATGGATCTGCGGAGAAGCATATGCCACGTCCGACGCGCGCACCCGCGGTGGAGTTCGCTCCAAACTCCTCAATTTCTGTCGCAGCGCGATGCGTCGCGAGCGACGGAGTCAACCACGGCGCAACGCCTCGACCGGCCGTAGCATCGCGGCCTTGGCAGCAGGAATCGCTCCTCCCACCAGCCCGAGCACGATCGCGAACCCCATCGCGGACCCGAGCACACGCGGGGTCGTCCGAAACGAGAACACGAACTCGCTGAACGTGTCGAAATTCATCGTGCCCGTCCGGATTCCGTTCAGCGGCAACGCGAGGAGGCAGCCGAACAGGCCCCCGACGAGTCCGAGCAGGGCTGCCTCGACGAGAAACGACACGAAGACGGCGAACGGACGGTATCCCATCGCGAGGAGCACTCCGATTTCGTGAGTGCGTGACGACAAGGCCGCCAGTAGCGCATTCGTACCGGTGAAGATCGCCGCCAAACCCATGATCGTGGCCAGCACGTAACCGAGGATCCCGAACAAGCCCGAAAGAGCGGCTGTCTGACTGCGGAGGTACTCGCGTTCGCTGAGCACCTTCGCTGGCGTTCGGGGGTCGTTCGCGAGGCGCGCCGCCAGCGCTTCGAGACGCTCCGGACCATCGACCACGGCGAGGATGCGGCTGTAGGACGGCCTGTGGAGCGCGGACATGAGACGGTCGACATCGCCCCAGATCTCGGAAGCGTACGCACCTTTGGATTCGAAGATGCCAACGACGCGAAACGGTGTCGTGTTGATCACGAGGGTCTCACCGACCCGACAATTCCGAATCCGTCCGACGAGCGCACGGCCGACGATCAGTTCGTCGCTTCCGCGTGCGAATCGGTCACCTTCGACAATCCGCAGATCCGAACCATGGATCGCGAACGTGGCCGGCTCTACGCCGCGAATCGGCACGTTCGTCTCACCCCCATCGACCTTGCGTCGACGGATCGCGAGATAGAGTTCGGCCGACGCGAGCGGTCCCGCTGCGATGCCATCGCCGCCGGGACCGACCGCGATCTCGGGACTCCCCTTGATCAGAGTCTGCGCCGCCTCGCGATCGAACGCGCTTTCGCCCTCGGAGCCCGCACCCTTGCGCAGGATGACGGCAAGGTCGTTGCGACCACGTTCGGCGAAGAGGGTTGCGAAGCCTTGGCCCAGCGCGAGCATGCCAGCGAGGACCGCGACGGTCGCCGCGATGCTCGAGACCGTGAGCAGCGTCGAGGCCTTCCTCACGAACAGGCTGCGCAGGTTGTAGCGAAACGGTAGGAGTGCCATGTGTTCTCCGCGTTGTTGTCCCTGGTCAAGCTTCGCTTCGGAACGCGTCGACGGGTTCGATCCTGCGCGCCATCCACGCTGGCACGACGCCTGCAGCGAGACCGATACCGAGCGCGAGCAGCAGCCCGATGACCATGGTCGACGATTCGACCCGGAACCCGCCGATCGCACGACCGATGCTCTGCGACACGGGCGCTTCGACGAGCTTCACGAAAACCACCCCGACGACGCCGCCGACGAGCGCGAGCACCATCGACTCGACGAGCAACGAACGGAACACGTAGCCATCCGAGAACCCCATCGCCTTGAGAATCCCATTGGATCGTGTTCGTTCGCGCGCGGCCATCAGCATCGTGTTGAGCACCGCGAAGAAGATCGCGAACAAGACCGCGATACCGATCGCACCGAGCAGCTTCGGCACGCCACCGAGCATCGTCACGAACTGACGGTTGAACTCCGCCTCGGTCGTCGTCTGCACGCGCTGCGGTCCGTTCTCGAACAACGTGTCCACACCCGCCATCACGGTTTCCGGGGACACACCGTCATCGAGTCGCAGCATGTAGACGCCGACACCTCGTGGTCCTCTCGCTGCTCCCGTCTCCACGGCATCCTTCAGCACCTCGAAGTGGAAGAACATCGTGTTGTTGTCGATGACCGGGGTCGTCGATTCGTAGATCGCCTTGACCGTGAATCTCCATTCGGAGCCGTCCGCCTTCGTGAAGATGGTCCCGATCAACGGGATGTCGTCACCGACTCCGAACCCATAGCTCGCAGCCAGACCCTTGCCGATCAGGCAGCCCGTCTTGGTCTGTGCGAAGTCCTCGTATGTCCCCTCGACCATGGCGACGCCGTTGTAGCTCCTGAGGAACGTCTCTGGATCGATGCCGAACTGCGCGAAGAAATTGCTGCGCTCGCGATACACACCGCCGAACCACTGCCACTTGCAGATCCAATCGACGCCCGGCACTGCACGCATCTTGTTCTCGTACGCGAGTGGCAAATCTTGGAAGAGACTGACCGCCGACTGCACCATCAGACGATTGCTCGATGCCGCCTCGACGCTTCCCTCCAGAGTGCGTACGGCTGCGCGCAAGAAGCAGAGCAAGAACACGGCGAGCACGATCGCTCCGAAGGTCAAGAACGTCCGTAGCTTGTGCGCCATCAGGTTGCGCCAAACCATGCGTGCCTGCATGTCAGCTCCTCGGCTTCGCGGCCTGCGTTGCTCCCCGCTCCGTCGTTTCGATCGAACCGAGCCGTCCCTTGTCGAGATGGACGATCGCGCTCGCGTGGTCGGCAGCGCGTGGATCGTGCGTGACCATCAGGATCGTCTTCTCGAGTTCGTCGTTGAGCTTCTGCAGGAGTTCGAGCACCTGATCCGCGGAGGCGCGATCGAGATCCCCCGTGGGCTCGTCAGCGAGAATCAGTGCAGGGTCCGTGGCGATCGCGCGCGCGATCGCCACGCGCTGCTCTTGTCCGCCCGACAACTCGCGTGGTCGATGCTGCATGCGGTCCTTCAGGCCGACGAGTTCGAGCGCGAGTTCGGCCTGCGCACGACGCCGAGAGCGTGACAGTGGAGTCAACGACAACGGCATCTCGACGTTCTCGAGTGCGGTCAGGACCGGCAAGAGATTGAAGCCTTGAAAGACGAAACCGACGTTGTCGGCACGCCACCTCGCGAGTTCGGACGACGACAGGTCTTGGAGTTCTTCACCGCACACGATCAGGCGGCCGCGATCGGGACGATCCAGCCCCCCGATCAGGTTGAGCAGCGTCGTCTTGCCCGAGCCAGATGGCCCCATGAGTGCATAGAAGGTCCCGCGTTGCATCTCGAGGTCGAGATGATCCAGCACTTGTAGCACTTCGTTGCCGCGCTCGTAGCTGCGGCAAACGCCTTCCAAATCGATGATGGGTTCGTTCATGACGGTCACGATTCGATCAAGTCTTCGGCACGCGCACGCGATCGCCGTCCTCGAGACGAGGCGGAGGGGAAACGACGATTCGTTCGCCGACCGTGAGGCCAGCGCGGACCGCGATGCGACCACCGCGTCGTTCGCCGACGTCGACTTCACGGAAACGCACGATGTCGCGCTCGACGACGAAAACACCGTTCCGTCCATTACTCGTCAAGACGGCGGACTCGTCGATCAGGATCGGCGGCGGTGCGTCTTCGCCGCGCTTCGCCGACGCTTGCTCGGTCGCCTCTTCGGACGCGAACACGATCCGTAGCCCCATTTCGGGGCGAAGTTTGTCGTCGCGTTCGTCGAACTGCACACGCACCTCGACGGTCGCTTGCTGTCGATCGGCTGTCGGCCAAATGCGACTGACGCGACCACGGTACGGTTGGTCTGGATACGCATCGAGGAAGATCGTCGCTGGCATGTCGACCGCGACCTTGGCCAAGCTCGTCTCGGGCAAGTCGGCTTGGGCTTCGAGCGAAGCGAAGTCGACCATGGTGCAAACGGCGCCACGCGCGTTCGACGCACCGAACGAGTTGGGGGAGACGACTTCACCGACTTCCGCGTCCTTGAGGACGACGATCCCGTCGAACGGAGCGCGCACGATCGTCTTCTCGAGCGTGGCGCGTGCGAGTTCGGCAGCGGCTTCTGTAGCATGGATGCGAGCTACGGCACTCGCGAGTTCGGCACGCGAGATCTCGGCTCGCTGACTCGCGTCCCGAATCGTCGCTTCCGCGACCTCGACCTGTGCCCTCGCGAACTCTTCTGCGGCACGGGCGGCGTTCCACTCCGCCTCGGCATCGACCGCAGCTGCCCGACTGCCCGCGTCTTCTTGCTGCAGCGAGGCAGCGCGTCGGTAGCGGCCCTCCGCCAGTGCCGCGCGAGCGCTCGCTTCCTTGACGGCAGCTCGGCTCGCGGTCGCCTCGCGTCGCCGTCGTTCGATCTCGTTGTCCGCGGCGCGAACCGCGACCTCGGCGGCTTCCTCGGCGGCCTTTGCAGCCACCACATCGGCCTGCGCGCGATCGAGTGCAGCCGCATGCTCTTCCGCGAACAACCTCGCGACGACCGCTCCCTTCTTGACGACCGAGCCTTCCGTCACTTCGAGCGCGACGATCCGACCTGGCGTATCCGCAGAGAGTGCGGCTCGCCGCGCGGCCACGACGTGACCGTTGGCCGAAGTTCCGGCAATCGCGCCGGCAGCGGCCGGATGCGCACGTACGACGTTCTCCACGGCGACTTCCGTCAAACGCCATGCATCCACGAGTGGGATCCATCGGTCCCGGAACGCGAACCCCAATGCCGCGAGGAGCAGCACGAAGACCGCGAACCACGCGAATCGCCCTCGCCGGCGCCGCGGCCTGCGCGAAGCCGATGCGGTTTCGCGACGATCGATCTTGAGGGCTTGGACATCCATCGCAACGGACTCCGGTCGCGAGTCGTGCAGAGCTATCAGCGCACGACGTGCTCGCTTACGAGGATACGTTCGGGGCGGTCTACTCCGAACTTCACGGTATAGGTTCCTGGTCCGAAGACCGGCGGTTGCCAACCACGGCGGACACGAAGTGTGTACAGGATCTCGCCGTCCTCCTTGCGCACGACTTGTACGACTCCCGGCTCCGCGATGGGGTCGAGTGTCGCATGGACGCGGCGCCCGTCGTTCTTCCGCAACTCGAGGTCGATCGGCCAACCGGGAAACTGCGCCGAATCCCCCTCGTCCGGGTCGCTGAACCGCGGCCAGCATTCGACGTGGGCCATGCCAAGCTTCTTGTCGATGCGGACGATTCCATATCCGTCTCCTCGTTTGCGTTCGTCGCGGACGTCCTCCGGGTTGGCATAAGCGAGCATCGAGATGCGATTCCCGAGACCATCGAGGTAGTTCCCCGTCCAGGGCAGAGGTCCGTCGACCGCATCCGGTCCGGGCTGCTCGTCGAGTGGATGCCACCAACGGCCGTAGACAGTGTTGACGATCGCGGGCGAGGTGAACGCGTACGGACCGTCGCCGAACGCCTCGACACCATGTTTCACGACGACCGCGAGATGCTGGTCACCGCAGAGGTGCAACGCGCGCACGCGCCGCAGGGCCCTCAGCGCGTCGTTGCGGCCGTGTTGGGGCCAGGCATTCGAGTCGAGATCCGCGAGCAGACGTCCATCGCGCGAACCGTGCATGTGGACCGCGCCACAGAACGCCGTCTGAGAAAGCACGACCTTGTACTCCGCACCACGCCAGTCCTCACCCCAAGCAGCCAAGAAGGCCATCTGTCGCGGACCGAGCAATTCGAGCTCCGGCAGGTCGACCGCACTCCGATCGTACGCGGGGTCGACGATGTGGTCGGGCCTAGGACCGAGCTTCGGGATCTTGCCCTCGGGACCACTCTTCCACTTCCGATCTTCGAGGATCGCGAAGTCGATCCCGCCGACGCGCAGGCGTGTGTAGTAAACCGTGATGCCCCGACCGATCGGCGTCGCATCGTTGGGATCGGGCAGGTGCCAGGTCTGCTGCCGTTGAACCATGTTGACGTAGCTCGCAGGGTAGAAATAACCACCCGACGGACCGTTGGCATTCGTGGCCTGTTTTCCGCCTTCACCCCACAGATTGGACTGCCCGACGTCGTGGTCGTCCGGAATCGTCACGACCGGACGATTTCGCAGCACGTCGCGGAACTGCAGGCCGAACTGGATCCAGCCCGCTGTGTGCTCCGTGTGGTGGTAGGTCTGGTCCCCGGCAAAGAACAGCAGGTCAGGATCGTGTTTCGCGAGCGCCGTGACGATGTGATCGCGCGCACCCGGAGTCCTGCTCGAGTTGCAGGACAGGCTCGCGATCACGATGGTGTCGCGATCGGGGTCGCGGCGGATCAGCCCCTCGAACCTCGCATTCGCTCCGTGTCGCACGCGATAGCGCACGGACGTGCGCGGATCCTGATCCTCGATCCTGAAGTGCGCCGACCAACCCGGCACGACGACCTTCGTGGTCGCAACGCGTTCGAAGGCGCCTTCCTTCTCGAGCTCGAGGTGAACCTCGCGATCTTCTCCCGGCAACAACGGATAGAGCTGCGCGGTGAGCTTGAGGATCCCCGCGTCCCGCGTGTAGAGCGCGAAGGCCACGACCTCGTCGCGTGGCACGTCCATCGTGACGAAGCGTCCGTTCTGTGCGATGCGCGCGCGCGCCTTCGGGTCATCGCTCGTAGCGTCTTCGCGGTCACGAGCCGCGAGCGCACGAGCCTTCTCCCACCACTTGCCGGTTGCACGACTATCGAGGTTCGGAAAGCGCTTGCCGAACTGCGGCTCTTCCTGCGGTACCGGGCACGCGAGGCACGCGTGTGTCGAGCTTGCAAGAAACCCGAGGAACGCAATCGCGGCGCGAGTAGGCAAGCGCCGTCCTGCGAGTGGAATCGTCGGTTCGGTGCGCATCGCGTCAGCAGAGCGCCCTCGTGCTTTCGACACCAGCGCGGACACCGTGCAGCTCGAGAAATCGTCGACGACTTCGCGCTCTGACGACGGGCCGTTCGAGCCGCTATGCTCGCGGCGATGTTACGCACGCGGGACGGACGGGTTCGAGGTACGGTTCCGTGCGCGGGCTGTGGATTGACGCCGGAACTCTGCGCTTGCCCATGGCTCGAGGAGGTCGAACTCGGGTTCGATCTCGTCGTCGTGCGGCACGCGTACGAACGCAATCGTGGAAGCAACACTGTGCGGCTGCTGCAGAGAGTCGTGCCCGCGACTCGGGTTCTGCCGTTCGGCACAGAAGGACGCCCGTTCACTGCCGCGACTTTCGGTGAGATGCGACGACCTGTCGTTCTGTTCCCCCGCGGTGATCGTGTTCTCGCCCCCGGCGATCTCGTGAGCGCGGATCACGACGGACATCGCCGCAGCTTGATCGTCCTCGACGGATCCTGGTCCCAGTGTCGCCGCATGGCGCGGCGAGTGCCGGGGATCACGGATCTGCCATTCGTCCGCCTGCCGCCGACGCCCGAACGCGTGTGGAAACTGCGCCGTTCGGAATCGCCGTCGCATGTGTGTACGTTCGAGGCCGTGGTGCGCGCCGTCGAAGTGGCCGGGTCGCCCACCGCCGCTCGGGTCCTGAGATCGTCACTCGCGATCGTCGACGTGCTCGGCCGTCACTCGCGTGGCTTTCTGGATCGCGAGGAAGCGAATCGACACCTCGACGCGATCTTGGAAGGACGCGCCGACGATCGTCCTCAGTTGCGATAGACGCCGTGACAGGCCTTGCAGCTCGCTGCAACGCCGTCGAACGCACGCTTCGCCGCGTCGATGTCTCCCGTGCCGTCGTTCATCTTCTGCAGTTCGTCACGGAGTTCGCCGGAGTGACGCACTGCATCCTGCATCCACTTGCGGAAGTCGTCGCCGTAGTCCGACGAGTCGAGCTTGCTGGCCTGGCCGAAGAGGCTCGCGAGCTTGCCGGCCTCGTGCAGCGCATCGACATCCGGATGCGCAGGATCGGTCTCGAAGTCACGCTTGGCGAGATCCTTGAGGTTGTCGTTCGCGCGTACGATCGGCACCATCGAACCCGGCACGCCATCCAGCGGGTGCGCCGCGGGAAAATCGAATCCGAGTGCTTCGGTCACCGAAGCGTCGGGGACTTCGGTGCGGGCGATCGTTTCGTAGAGGCCCTCGTAACTCTTGGACGTGCCGCACCACTGGCGCATCTCGGCAATCGCCTGCTCGCGCCCGAGACCATCGACGACGAGGCGCCCGAGAGCGGCCGCCGCGGGTCCGCGGTGCTTGCCGTGAAAGCAGTGGACGTAGAACGGACCGGGGAGCTCGCGGAACGTCTTGCTGATTTTCGTGACCTCGTCCTCGTTCATCCCCTTGTATTGGATCGGGACGTGCACGTAGCGCATGCCATAGCGCTCGGCCATCTCCGCATCCGGCACCTTTCCGTCGACCGAGAGAATCGTGCGAATGCCCTTCGCTCGAAGGATCCCGAAGGCTTCCTCCGCATGCGGCTCGCTCCCCGAGATGATGTTCTTGGACAGCGCGAAGACGTTGTGCAGCGAAGGGTGATCCTCGGGCGCGACTTTCGGGAGGTGCACACGGTCCGCCGCTTCGTACGCCGAACCGTCGGTCTTCGGCATCGCCGCGGCGACGACCTGCGTGCCTTCGGTCGCGGTCTGCGTCGAGCGACGCACCGACTGCGAGGAACACGCCATCAGTGCGCAGGACAGGGTGAGGGCAGCGAACGAACGGCGGCTTGGCGGATGGTTGTCCATTGCTTCGAGTGGGGTTGTCGAACGATCGGGGGAAGACACTCGGGGGAAAGAACCGCCGTGGCGGCAAAAGATGTTCCAGCGCCCGATATCGCCACGAATACGGTCATAAGCCCATGGTTCATAGATATTTGGAGACCTCGACAGCGCGATCACCGCGAAGTCACGTGACCCTGCCGTAACGACTGCCGCAGAAACGGGACAACCGGGTTTCGAACCCCCCGCTCCCATCGCGCGATCCGTGCGGGAACCCCGCACGAAACCGACGGCGACCGCCCGTTGATCGCGTAGAGTGCGCGCGTGCTCTTCTCGTGCTTCCTGTCACGCGTTGCGGTCTTCGTGTCGCCGCTCTCGGCCATCCTGACAGGCCTGCTGGGGTCGTCTCGCGCACCGTGCCAGGAGGTATTCGTGACCCTCGATGCGACCACGGCGACGCGGTTCGCCCGCCTCGCGCTCGACTGCATCCATCGCGAGTATCCGAACAAGATCAGCCACGTCTTGCAGTCCGAGTCAGACGTGCGTGCACCGTCCGCCCTGACGCCGGTCTTCTACGGTTGCTTCGATTGGCACTCTGCAGTGCACGGCCATTGGCTTCTCGTGCGCCTTTGCCGAACGTTTCCGGACGCCGAGTTCGCTCCGGCAATTCGTCGGGCACTCGCGACGAGTTTCCGCCCCGACCGCGTCGCCAAAGAGGTCGAGTATTTCCAAGGTGAGGATCGTCGCCCCTTCGAACGCCCGTACGGCCTTGCGTGGCTCTTGCAGCTGTCCACCGAACTCGACGAATGGAACGACGAGGACGCGCGCGCCTGGGCGAAGACGCTCGATCCTCTGGTCGTGATCGCGACGCAACGCTTGCTCGAGTGGTATCCGAAGCTGACGGGACCGATTCGCACCGGAGAACACAGCCAGACGGCGTTCGCCATGGGGCTCGCTCTCGATTGGGCACGCTCGAGGAAGCACGAGGCGATGCGAGCCCTGCTCGAGAAGCGCGGTCGCGACTTCTATCTCGAAGACCGCGGATGGCGTCTCTCCTTCGAACCCGGCGGCCAGGACTTCTTGTCCCCCGGACTCGCCGAAGCCGATTTCATGCGCCGCATCCTCCCCCAGGCGCAGTTCGCCCAGTGGCTGACAGCGTTCCTGCCCGAGCTCACGCCCGCTGCGCCCGATGCGTTCGACGGCCTCGCCAGCGGGATTCCCGTCGATCCGGACACGTGGCTTCGACCGGCGATCGTGACCGACAAGAGCGACGGCAAACTCGCGCACCTCGACGGGCTCAACCTTTCCCGCGCTTGGATGCTCGAAGGCATCCTCGAGGGCTTGCCCACATCGGATCCGCGCAGGGACCGTCTTCGCGAGGCTGCACTCGCGCACCGCGCGGCGGGTCTACGCGCCGTGACCGGCGAACACTACGCGGGCGGTCATTGGCTCGGCAGCTTCGCCGTCTACCTCGTCACGCAGCGAGGCTTGGCGCGCCGTTGACGCTGCCTCGGCGGGACATCGCGATCGACTGGATGAGGGGATTCGTCATGGTTCTCATGACGGTCGATCACGCGTCCGAGTTCTTCAATGCCGGTCGCTTTCATGGCGACTCGGCCTACCTCGTCGACCCGCGCACCGGCATCCCGCTGTGGAGCGACTCCGAAGCGCTCGACCTCGCACAGTTCTTCACACGCAACATCACGCACTTGTGCGCTCCGACGTTCTTGTTCCTCGCCGGTGCGTCGGTGTCCATGAGCATGGCGCGGCGGATGCAGAACGGCGTGGGCGATTCGAGTTTCGATCGGCACCTCGTGGCGCGCGGACTCGTGCTTTTCGGCTTCGAAGCCCTGCTCTCTGTGCTCGCGGACCAGGGGGTTCTGATCCTGCAAGTCCTGTGGGCCATCGGAGTTTCGTTGATCCTCGCACCGCTGACACGTCGTATGTCCGCGGCCACGCAACTCGTACTCGGAGGAGGCTGGATCCTCGTCTCCGAGGCGATCACGCGCCGGGCGTGTCCGATCGGGCAGCCCATCGGCACGCTCGGTGAACTGTTCTTGGCGCCATCCTTATCTGCTCCAATCACATCGCTCTACCCCGCGTTGCACTGGTTCGCGATCTTCGTCCTCGGGCAAGCGTTCGGCTCGTACGCGGTGGCGTTGCCGTCGAGCGAGGAGTCCCGTGAACATCGACTGTCCACGACGCTCATCCGCGCCGGACTGCTTTGTCTCGCTCTCTTCGTGGTCCTCCGAGCCATCGACGGCTACGGCAACATGGGGCTGCATCGTGAGTCGTCCCCTACACGGAGCGCGATCGAAAACGTTGTCCTCTGGCTCCACGTGAGCAAGTATCCACCGTCCATCACGTTCGTCGCTCTCGAGCTCGGTGTGATGGCGCTCGTGCTCGCGGCACTCGAGCGACTCGCGCAACGGGGCTCGACGGGGCGTGAGCGCGGGATCTCGACTCGAAACCCGATTCTGGTGTTCGGCCAGACCGCGCTCTTCTACTACATCCTGCACTTCCTCGTGATCGGAAGCACGCTCGTGGTCAGTGGCTCGCCGTATGCATCCCGCGGACTCGGCACGACGTTCGTCGTCGCCGCACTCTGCTGGATCGTGCTCTATCCGACTTGTCTCGGGTATCGCGCGCTCAAGCGGCGCTACCCGCAGAGCGTGCTGCGATACCTTTGACGGTTCGTCTGCTGTGGGTCAGAGACGAGTCACGGCTTCGGCGAGAAGCGCGACTCCGAAGCCCGTCCCACGCTCGTCCATCTTCGCAGGACCCGCGAGATCGACGTGACACCAACGGACGTCCGTGCCGTCGAGATGGTTGTAGATGAACTGCGCGGCGCACGAACTCTGCGCATTCATCCGATCCCGCACCGAGTTGAGCATGTCCGCGACTTTGCTCGCGAACTCCTTCTTGTAGAACTCGGGAGCAAACGGAAGCGCATGGCATAGATCGCCGGTCGCACGACCACACTCGAGGACCAGATCCTCGAGCGACTCGTCGTTGGTCACGATCGCAGCATGCAAGCGCCCCGTCGCGACGAGTTGTGCGCCGGTCAGCGTGGCTGCATCGAACACGTGCGTCGCGCCGAGCACGCGCGCGGCGTAGCTGACACCATCGCCGAGTACCAGGCGACCCTCGGCGTCCGTGTTGTTGATCTCGACGGTTTTGCCCGAGTGCATGTGAAGGATGTCGTCGGGCTTGAACGCACCCGGGCCGATCGCGTTCTCGGCCATGCAGAGCAAGAGCGAAACCTTGTGCTTGCACCCCGATCGCACGAGGGTGACGAACGCGCCGAGTGTTGCGGCCGCGCCGCCCATGTCCCCCTTCATCCCCGACATCGAGCCCTGGATCTTGAGGTTGAGTCCACCGGTGTCATAGGTGATGCCCTTGCCGACGAGAGCCACGTGTTTGGCGGCCTTCTTCGCGCCTCTTGGATCGTAACGAGCGATGAACAGTCGCGGCGCGTCGAGTGCGCACTTGCCGACACCGTGGATGCCACCGAGTCCCTTCTCGAGCAGTTTCGCGCCGACGATCTCCGTCACCGTCACGCCGGCGATTCCCTTCAACAAGGCCTTCGCTTCGCGCGCGAACACGCTCGGCACGAGTTCGCTCGGCGGGACATCGACGAGACGCGCGGCCTCGCGCGAGTAGTGGAAGGAGTGCTCGACGATCGGCTTCGGCTTCATGAACTTGCCGCTCGCGTTCACGAGAGCGATCGCGGCCTTGCCCGCTTTGTCCTTCGTGGCCTTCTTTCCTTTGCCGGCCTTCGCGTTCGACTTCGTCTTCTGCGAATAGAGCGGCATCGCGCGCGCGATCCCGGTCGCTACCCCGAACGCGTGATCCTCGTCGTCGAGAATCGCGAGCACGGCAGACTTGTCACCGATGCACTTGGCAGCGCGACGAACCATCTCGGTGCGTGCCGGACTGTTGTGCCGCGATACCGTGTCGGGCAGGACAGCGACGCGAATGCGACGAAGCTTTCCCTTGCCTGCGTCGACGAGCACCGTGGACTCGAGGTGTCCGAGGTCGCCGGGCTTGGCCTTGTCGGCCATACCGAGCACGATGTGCAGGACATCCGTGGGCAGGACGTCCGGAAAGGCCTTTGCGGTGTAACGAGCCGCGGGAGCGATGACGAGCAAACTCTCGGCTCCTCGCAGGAGGGCCGATTGGCTCGTGACGAAGTGAGCATCGATCATCGAAGGAGTATGTCGAGGGCCGAGGCGACTTGGAACAGCGTGCCGCTCCCTTGCCGAGTTCTTTTGTGCCCTCTACGGTCCTCGCATGCATCCGAGCTCTCTGGCAGCGTGGTTTCCTTCGTTCCTGCGTTTCCTCCTCGCTCCTGTGTGCCTTGCGGCGACGGGACCGTGCTCGACTTCGGGACCGTGCGCTCAGTCGACCGACGAAGATCGCGTCTTCGACGCTTCGTCTTGGCGCGCGTTGTTCGCGGGCAACGAGGCCGACCTCGCTCGAGAGTGGACGAAGGTCGGCGGTCGCTACGACGGGAAGGCCGAGTGGCGCTTCGAGGATGGCTGCATCGTCGGGCGCGAAGGCGAGAACAAGGCCGGCGGCCTGCTCTACACGAACGAGCATTGGCAAGGCTTTCGACTCTCGCTCGAGATCGAGATCGCGGAGCCGTTCGATTCGGGGATCTTCCTGTTCATGGTCCCGCGCGAGAAGGCATCCGAAGGGCGCAAGCCGCAGGATCGCGGCATCCAGGTCACGCTCGACGCGCGGCCCGGCGGTGAGATCGGGGGGATCTATGCCGACGGCTGGCTACAGCACAACGAGAAAGGTTGGGAGCACTGGCGCTCGGGCGCATGGAACCGCGTCGAAATGCACGTGCGCGGGCTTCCGCCACGCGTGACGACCTGGCTCAACGGCAAGCCACTCTCGGATTACACGCTCCCGGAATCCCTCGTGCCTCAGTTCGCACCGACCGGCCGCATCGGGATCCAAGTCCACGGCGGCGGCGCCGAGGGCTCGTATCGAGCGCGCTTCCGTGACATCCGCATCCAAGAAATCCCGGTCTACGCGTCCGCCGACTTCGATTGCGACGCCGCGGGCTTCTTGAAGCCAACGAACGCGGAAGCCGGGTGGAAGAATCTCCTGGAGGGCGACTCCTTGGACGGCTGGCGCGCGACCTCGAATGGAACGAAAGACGGCTCGAGTGTCCGGGACGGTGTCCTGTCGTTCGCGAAGGACGGCGGAGATGGCACGCTCGCGACCATCGACGAGTACGAGGACTTCGAGCTCAGGCTCGACTTCAAGATCGCCAAGATGGCCAACAGCGGGCTCTTCTTGCGCGCGGCACCGGAAGGCAATCCCGCCTACAGCGGGTGCGAGATCCAGATCCTCGACGACTTCCACTGGGAAGAGGTCACGAAGTCGAAGTTGAAGCCGTTCCAGTTCACCGGGGGGCTCTACGGTTCGTTGGCGCCGTCGGCGCACAAGGTACTCTTCGACATCGGTCGCTGGAACACGTACCGCGTGCGCTACGTGGGGTCGCGCTTGCGGGTCGAACTCAACGGTCGCGAACTCTACGACGTCGACACGCACGCGCTCGAGCCGGTGCAGGGGAAGCCGTTCTCCGAACGCGCAGCGCGAGGCTTCATCGGTCTCCAACGTCACGCACCGAGCGAGGTGACGAGCGCGGTCTGGGCGCAGTTCAAGAACCTGTGGATCCGACGACTGCCCCGGTCCGGCGAGCCATCGAAGAAGTAGACAGGCCGAACGGGTCGAGTTCGCGCAGGCCGACATCCAGTGCCTCGTAGGAACCAGGCCCGCGATCCGGAAGCCCGCTAACGTCGACGAAGAAGGCTGCACCGTCGAGCAGCGGTCTTCGCACGTCATCCGGGACGGATGTCACGAAGCGAACGCGCGTGCGCACGGCGCTCGAGAGTCGCTCGTGGGCCATCGCTGCCGACGGCCCGTAGAGGAGCATTACGGCCCCTTCCGTGGGATTGCTGATCGCGGATAGCTCCTCGACGATCGCGTGCAACGCGTGCGCTGCATCTTCATGCATACCGCGTGTGGCATCGACGACGGCATAGGGTTCCGCGAGGCCGTAGTGACTGCGCACGACGTGCACGGGGCAAGGCGACCACGCAAGCGTCGTTCGTGCTTGCAGGCCTGGCCAGTAGACCTCGGTGCGCACGGGTCTTGTCCCCCCGATCCCTCGATTCGAGGATCGGTCGAGATCGAACGCGGCAACATCGGCTGCGGCGCGAGGCGGCACATGGCGCACGTGCTCGGAGTCGGGCCACGTAGCGAGAGAAGCGGCTTCGAGACGAGGCAGCTCGAAGTGATGCACCGTCCGCGGCGTTCGCTCGAGATCTCGGACTGCGGCCCGGTAGCGTACGGGATGGCCCGCGAGAACCGGCTGGAGCAAAGGTGGGCATGGTCCGTCGGCGACGACCATTTCGATGGTTCCGTCTCGAACGAGCACTGCGAGGCGAACGAGCGCGTCTCGCGCATCGATCGTGATCGCGGCACGATTCCAGTCGACACCACGCAGATCGGCGAGGCCGTGAACGATCTCTGCGGCAGCGGTCACGCGACGCGTTCCGCTCGCTCGTAGAGCGACGAGCGCGCGCGTCACGTATCCCGTTCCGATTCGATACCCGAAGCGAGGGCCCCGCCCACGAACCACCTGAGGCACGACCATCGCGAAGACGTCCGGATCGCTTCCGCCATCGAACGGACAAGTCGCCGTGAGTCCTCGCGCGCGCAAGGAGAGAGCTGCTGCGGGATCGAAGGCACAGTGCCCATCCTCACCGACGAGCACGGCCGTCGCGACCAGAACAGTCGCACCACGGGATAGACGGTCTTGAATGATGTCGAGCTGCCGCGAGACTCGCGGGTCGTCGAGATCCGTCAGAAGCGGCACGTCGACGATCGCAACGTCGATGGGTGAAGACTCCCGTGCGGTGGCGATGCGCGCGCCTGCGCTCTCGAGAGCTCCCGCCAACCGCAGGCAATCCTCGCCAGCGAACCAGACCGACGGCGATTCCCCTGATTCGCAGCGTCGCGCGATCGATGCGTAGATCGTCGTCGCTGCCCAATCGTCCGCATGTCGCGAGTACCAGTCGTCGCTCACGGTTTCGCCACGCAACTCGACGAATCGAGCGAACCATCGCGGATCATCCCACGCATTGGTTCGCGCGATTCCACACTCGACATCGGGCCGCGGAGATATCGGGGCCTTCGTCCAGGCGGGCGAGCGACGATCGTGCTCCACCTCGAGCGCGTCGCGCAACCGGGTCATACGGGCACGCATTTCGGCGCACATGTCGAACGCCTTACCGTCGACGATCAAGTCGAGCAAGGCGCGCAGGCATGGCGAGATCGGTCGCGGAAAGATCTGCCCGAGCTCGTTCGCCACGTGCAGCGCCTGCAAATCCCAATAGGCTTGGGCATACTCGCCACGGCACAGCGCGCCCTTACGTCCGATGCGGCGCGCGATCGTGTCACGCACATCGCGAGGCGGAACGAAGAGCGGGTCGGAGTCGCGAACCCAGCCTTCCTCGTCGACGTAGCCGAGCGCACGCCACTTGTCGGTCAAGTAGCGCAGGTTGCGCACCGAGGCGCCATCCGCGAGCGTCGTGAACGCGACACCGGAACCGTGCTCGTGATGCGTCATCGAGGCTTCGGGAACTGCCCACACCGACCAACCTCGGTGCGTGAATCGAAGCGCCCAATCGTCGTCTTCGTGCCAGAAGAGGCCGAGGTTCTCGTCCAGCGGACCGACCTCTCGCGCGGCACGCACACGCGCGCAGCACGCGAACCCACCCGCCACGATATCGACCCGCGCGGTCTCGCACGGATGTGTGAGTGGATCCCGCGTCTCGCCACGTACACGCATGACCCAACCGACCTTGCTCGCGAGTCCGACGCGATCATCCCGCTCGAAGAGCCGTTCGAATGGTTCGTGCCATCCTTCGTGCACTTCGATGTCATTGTCGAGGAACACGATGAGATCGTCATCGTCGGCCACTTGCAGGATGTGCGCGAGTAGCACGTTCCGCCCACCGGGAACTCCGAGATTGACGTCCGAACAGTGCAAACTCGCGAGGCGATCTCGCATGCCTGTCAACCAAGCGACCGTGCTGTCCCGCGAGGCATTGTCGAGAATGTGAACGTCGCAAGGTACGACAGTGTTCTCGAAGACGCTCGCCAAACAGCGCTGGGTGTCCGCGAGGGCGTCGTACGTGAGGATCGCGAGGTGGAACTTCATCGCTCCCTTCTCATCGACTCGTCGGAACGGAACACTCAAATGTCCGGCAATCGACGGGCCCGCGCAAACGCACGCATGTCGTCGGCGACTTCATTCCCACGCGCGCATTCGCGTCGCGATCAGACGAACGCGCGCACGCCGGGCACGGCAACGGGCATCGGCTCGAAGTCGACGTCCTCCATGCTCTTGGGCCCGAGGCGTTCTTGGCTCGCGAGCGCCTCGTCCCACGTGATACGCTTCCCGGTGTAGGCGGACATGCGCCCGAGCAGCGCCATCAGCGTGCTCTTCCACATGTACTCACCGTTGTTGATCGGTTCACCCTTGCGGATCGATTCGAAGAGCGCGACGTGCTCGTCGTCGTACATGTTTCCGCCCTTCCCTTCGAAGCGCCACTTGTTCTCGCCGCTGATGCGGTGCGACTGGAGCGCGGCGATGCCGCGCGTGCCGATCGCGAAATCACTGACATCGTTCGTGCAGCCGTCCCACTGACGGCACGACGAGAACCCTTTGACCCCACCTGGGAACTCGTAGACGGTCGAGAAGTGGTCGTACACGTTGCCGTACTTCGGATCCGTACGTTGGATCCGACCACCACTCGCCGTGGCCGCGATCGGATACACGTTCCCCATCGCCCAAGCGATCTTGTCGAGGCTGTGGATGTGCTGCTCGGCGATGATGTCGCCCGCTAGCCACGTGTAATAGGTCCAGTTGCGCAACTGCTTCTCGAGTGGCGTCCAACTCGGGTCGTCGCCGCGATGCCAGAGTCCGCTGGCGTGGTATGTCGCCTGGAGCGCGAGGATGTCGCCGATCGCGCCCTCGTGAATCCGGCGCATCGTGTCGATCTTCGGCTTGTGGTAGCGGTAACAGAGGCCGGAGACGATCGCGAGTTTCTTCTGTCGAGCCTTCTCGACGGTTTCGATGATCGAGCGAATCCCGAATGCATCCGTCGCGACCGGTTTCTCGCAGAAGACGTGCTTGCCCTTCTCGATCGCATGAGCGAGATGCTTCGGGCGGAAGTACGGCGCCGAAGTCAGGAGGACGACGTCGCAGAAATCGACGACGTGCTCGAAGGCATCGAAGCCGAGGAAGCGCCGCTCCGCCGGAACATCGATCCGCGCTGCGACATCCGTCTTGAGCAGACTCTCGTGACTCCGCTCGATCTGCACGGAGAAGAGATCCGCCATCGCGACGAGCTTCGTCTCGGGATCGGCACGGAGCGCATTCGCCGCGGCACCGGTACCGCGTCCGCCACAACCGATCAGCCCGACCTTGAGCACGTCGTTGCCGCCCTGGTGCACACCCGCGTTCTTCGGTGCGTCTTGTGCCTCGTCCTGTGCCGCCATCGCAGCAGACGTCAGAGGAATCGCGGCCATGGTGGCCGCACCCGTTTTGAGGACATCACGACGAGAAGGTTGGCTTGGATTCGACATGGTGCGAGCTGGAATCGAGGCAGTTCGGACTTTGGACGCACTCCGGCGAGGGCGCCGCGGCATGATACGGCGAGCGCCGCACGCGGCACGACCGCGAAATCGCCGGGGACGCAAGGAAACCGCGCGAGGTAGCCGGCGGAGCGAAGACAGCGCAGGGAAGCCAGCGTAGGAAAGACGAATGAGCAACACACGACGCACGTTTCTCGCGAATTGCGCCCGCGGCGCCGCCACCGCGGCGACCGGCATGACGGTTCTGCGCGGAGCGGTGTCCGCGGCGCCTACCCAGGATGAACAGGACGAAGGGGACGGTACGGGGACCGAGGCGAAGGTGCTCGACATTCGCTTCGCCCTCAAGCTCGGCATGGTCGGCGAGGGCTCCTCACTGACCGAGAAGTTCGCACTGGTCAAGGACATCGGCTACGACGGGATCGAGATCGACAGCCCTGCCGGCTACACCGGCAAGGAGGCTCGCGCTGCTTCCGAAGAAACCGGCCTGCCCATCCATGGCGTCGTCGATTCGATCCACTGGCGCGAGCGGCTGTCGAGCCCCGACGCTGAGATTCGCGCGAAGGGCATCGCGGGTCTCGAACGCGCATTGCGCGACGCGAAGGACAGTGGCGCGTCGACGGTGCTGCTCGTCCCGGGCGTCGTCAACAAGGTCGAACGCTACGACCACTGCTACGAACGCTCGCAGGCCGAGATTCGCAAGGCGCTCCCGCTCGCCGACGAACTCGGGATCGACATCTGCATCGAGAACGTGTGGAACAACTTCCTCCTCAGCCCGCTCGAGATGCGCCGATACCTCGACGAACTCGGTCCTCGCGTGGGGTCGTACTTCGACATCGGCAACATCGTAAAATACGGCCGCCCTTCCGACTGGATTCGCATCCTCGGCAAGCGCATCAAGAAGCTCGACGTCAAGGGCTACCACCAGAAGACCGGTTGGTGTCCGATCGGCGAAGGAACCGAAGACTGGCCGGACGTGCGCGCTGCACTGCGCGAGATCGGTTACGCGGGATGGGCCACGGCCGAGGTCGGCGGCGGCAATCGGGAACGACTCGTCGAAGTCCTCACGCGCATGAAGAAGTGCTTCGCGGACTGACAAGCATTGCGTCGCCGCATCAACCCTCACGTCGGCGTGCGATGACGTCGCGCTGGTTCGCGCCGACAGGAATGACGATCGTCTCGGGTCGCCGATCACCGGGCACCGGAACCTCGACCACGAGCCGGATCGGACGCTCCGAAGGCACGCGCAGCTCGAAGGCACCGTCGGCATCGGTCAAGGCTCGACTCTCGAGCAGCCCTGGATACGCGAGGACGAGCGCGAGCTGAGGTGCATCGCCTGCGCCCAACACCTTGCCGCGAAGCACGTCGATGCCTTCGACCTTCTGCACGATCAGTCCGTCGACGGCTTCGTTCGGGTCGATGGTCACGCGCAACTCACCGATCGGCCAGCGAAGCCGTGCACGCAAGGGTGCGGCCGAATCGACGATCCATTCGATGTCCTGTGTGAGCGGTAGGCGAAGTGACCGCGGCGGTGACGCGTCGGGATCGAACTGAGGCAACTGGGAACTCACGTCGCTTCGAAGTCCGACGTGCGCACTCTCGTCGAACGCACGGTCGGGATGCGACGTGACGAAGGCGACGGTCGCGCCACCGATCCGATCACCGGATCCGTTCACGAGACGCAACCCGACTCGCGGCGCCGCATCCAATCGGATCGAACGCGGTCCACCCGTGAGCTTGTCGATTGCCCCGTCACCGAAGCGACCGAGAATCCACGTCGCGGCCAGCGGCCTCGAGCGACGCAACTGATCGCGTAGTTCGGCCCGCGGGAGTGCGACGAGCCACGTCGGGTCGTCCTCTTCCCCCACAGGCAACGTGACGAACCCATTGGAATCGCATTCGAGTTCGAACGGCGCCGAGAACTCACCGGCGTTGCAATCCGTGATTCCGTTGGTCGAGAACAGACAGATCAATCCACGCGCCGGTGTTCCTTCGCCACTCTCGACGTGCAACTGGATCGCACGCGCCTGTCGAAGGTGAACGTCCATGACCTTCGACTCCTGACCCGCTTCAATGCCCTCTTCGTCAGCCGTCCCGCATTCATCCCGACCGAACAGCCGATACTCGAGACGCGTCGCCTTCGAACTGAACGCGAAGCGCGCATCTTCGGGCCAGAGGACTTTGCGGTACTTACAACGCGCGAGGTCGTACTCGAGATCGCCAGCGTCGGTCGAAGTCGCCACCCGTTCGTACGTCCTCGCATAGCCGCGCAGACGCCATATGTCGACCGGGGTGCTGGTGCCCGTGCACTTCCAACGCAGCTTCAGTGGCGGCAACAACTCGATCTCGTGCGACCGCGTCCGTCGGGACAGTGGCTGTACGTGCACGAGCCGACCATCGCTGGCGAGGATCTCGAACTGCCTGCCGAACTGCGGCGGCAGAGCCGGGACGAACCAAGTCGATCCCCGTCGCCGCATCGACAGCACGAAACTGCGACCTCCCTGGACTCGGAGTGCGAACCGCAGCGGTGCCCACCGCGCCCAGGCCTCGAGATTGCGAACCGTGACGGGCTCCACCGCGACGGGTTCTCCGTGCAGGATCAACGCGAGCACGTCGGTGTGCGTTTGCGCGTTCTCGTAGTCGCGCGTCGCGACGCGAACGCGTGACGGGTCTTCCTGTCCGACGTTCCCTTCCCCTGGCCCTTCCACCGGCACGCTCGCCCATGCGTCGTACTCGAGTTCGGGACGCACCTTGGCCGAAAAACGGCCGTCTTCCTCCGTCACGACGCGAACGACGTCGGTGAGGGATCGCGGCGTGTCGTATTGCTGGAGCGGCGTGCCCACGAGCGTAACCGTTGCATTCGCGATGGGCCTCGTCGACCTGTCGAGGACGACACCGTGACGAATCTCGCGCAGATCGACTTGCGCTGCCCGAATCGCACGCGTTGCGCAAAGCACGGCACCCAGCATCAGGATCCGAACGGCCATGGCTCCACGGGCTCTACTCCCGGTGCGCGACGCCTCCAGACCCTTCCGTATCAACGCATGCTCCGCATGTTCTTGCGCTCTTCCTCCGTGATGACGGAGAAGCGCTCTTGCTGCTCCTTCGTCGGCACGTTCACCGGTCGCACGATTCGGAAGCCGAGGAACTGCGCGTCCGTGTGGTACCAAACACTCTGCGGAATCTGAGGGTCCTGCATCTTCCAGTCCTCGTCGGAAGCAATACGTCGCGCCGACCGCAGATCGTCCGCATCGTCGTCCCAGGACCCGCCGCGCGCAACCCGCGGAAAGACCGTCACGGGGACCACGTACGGGTTGCGCACGACTTCGCCTTCCGGCCACCGCTTCCCGTAGCTATCGACATAGAACGCATCGAGGCACCATTCCGACACGTTGCCGTGCATGTCGTATAGGCCCCAGGGATTCGGTTTCTTGGTCCCGACCTTGTGATACTTGTCCTCGGAGTTGTCGGTGTACCACGCGTAGTCGCCGAGCTTCTCCGGATCATCGCCGAACGACCACCTGGTCGTCGTGCCTGCGCGACACGCGTATTCCCATTCGGCCTCGGTCGGAAGCCGGTAGTAGTGACCGGTCTTCGCACTCAGCCATTGGCAATACGTCTTCGCCGCGAGTTGCGTCATGCAGATCGCCGGGTAGCCGTCCTGACCCATCCCGAAGGTCATGTCGGCATACGGTTTCGTCGGCCGCGTCACGGCATCGGCCTGTGTGTCGCACGGCAGCGCGTCCTTCTCGAGGACCTTGCGTCGCTGTCGATCCAGATCGAGCTGCCAGAGTTCGTACTCCTGCCATGTGATCTCACACTTGCCCATCCAAAATGCATCGAGCGCGACGTGCCGCTGCGGACCTTCACTCGCTTTGCGATCGTCCTCGTCGTCGGGGCTTCCGATGACGAACTTGCCGGCCGGGATCGGTACCATGTCGAACGCAACGCCCGTCCCCGGGATCGTTTCGCGGTAGGCCACGAAGGGCTTCTCGGCCTTCGCCTCGTCCTGCGTCTTCTTCGGCGCTTCGGGGTTAGGACGACTCTCGTCCTGCGCGGGCACGACGGCGAAGAGTGCGCTCATGGCGGCAAAGGCGATCGACGACAGTTCGAAGTTTGGCACGGCTCCATGGTCGCGCCTCGGCGCGCGGCTCGCAATGCTCGGCTCCGCACTCAGCGCCCTGTTCTGCTTCGCGCTATCGGGCTGCCGGGCGCCGAACGAAGAGTCGAACCAGGACGACGCGGCCTGGTTCCGACACGAGTACGACTCGATTCACATGGCCGTGCCCTGGCATCTCGTCCTGTGGCTGCACGCAGACGACGCAGATGCATCCGAGCGAGCCGGACGCGAACACGCGGAGGCGGCGTTCCGCGAGGTATCGCGCCTCGAGCACGTCGCGAGTGATTGGGACGATGACAGCGAACTCGCGCGACTCTCGCGCGCGACGAGCGCCGCTCCGGGTCGACTTCGCGTGTCGCGCGACTTGACGGCGCTCTTGGCCATCAGCATCGAACTCGCGGCAGCGAGCGAGGGCGCGTTCGATCCCACGATCGGACCCGTGACACGCCTCTGGCGGCGAGCGCGTTTCGAAAAGCGACTGCCGAGCGACGCCGAAATCGCCGCAGCGCGAGCGCGAGTCGATTGGCGCGCCGTCCATGTCGACACGACGACGGCGACGGTCTCTTGGACCTCGAGCAGGCTCGAGTTCGATCTCGGCGGCATCGCCAAGGGTTTCGCGCTCGACGCCGCCGTCGCCACCCTCGAGCGCCGCGGCGTCGTTCGCTGCCTCGTCGAGGCAGGCGGAGACATCGCGTGTGGAGCACCGCCGCCGGGACGCCATGGGTGGATGATCGGTCTCGACAATGGTCCCGTGCGCACGATCACCGTCCCACGTGGCGGGATCGCGACTTCGGGAGCGCGCTATCAGTACGTCGAAATCGGCGACGATCGCTACTCGCACATCATCGATCCGCGCACGGGCATCGGGCTCCGTAGCACGAAGCAAAGGGCCGCACCGTCGATCACGATCGTCGCACCATCAGCAACCCTCGCCGACGGACTCGCGACGGCATGTAGCATCCTCGAATCCGGTGCAAGCGCACGGGAATCTGGCGCAGTCGCACGATTGCTCGAACGCTACGGAGCGCGTCGAATGCCGTGAGCCACGAGTCGCGCGAACGCATACCCGGCGCACGCACCGATCACGGTCATCAACCCGTCGTCGAAGTCGCAGCCGCGCCCGAACCACGGCTGCACGAGTTCGACGCCAGCCGCCATGACGACGATGCCGAGGAGCACGAGCAACGTGTTGGGGCAATTCATCGCGAACGCGATGAGGACACCGATCAACGCGGCAAAGACCGCGTGCGCCGCCTTGTCCCCGATCCCCGTTCCCAGATCCGGGCTGATGACACCACGCGGAGAGAACGCGAGCACGGCGCCAGCGGCGACGACGAACGCGAGCAAGATCCGCGAAACGCGCCGCGCGGTACGGCCCTTGTCACCCGGCACGTTCTCGGGTCGCTTCGACGGGCCGCACGCGGTCTGCATCAAACGAGTGGCGTGCTTCCCGGCATCGCGACGGGCGGGACTTCGAGCTGCATGCCGAAGTCGAGGTGTTCGCGGCGGAGGTCGAGTTCGGACTTTTCCATCGCCCACGCGAACTCGACTTCTTTGCCCGAGTACGCGGACATCCGGCCGATGATCGCGGTCAGCGTACTCTCGGCGACCCGACGCGCTTCGTTGAGCGGTTCGCCCTGGCGAATGCTCGCGATCAAGTCGCGGTGCTCGAGCACGTAGGGATTCTGCTTGCCCTCGGGCTTCTCGAACTTCCAGTTCGTCTCGCCTTGGATCCGGCCCGATGGATTGCTGTGTCCCTTCGTGCCGTGCACTTCTTCGCCGACACGACGCCACGTCCCGTCGATCTGACGACAGAGCGACTGCATCTTGACGCCATTCGGATACTCGTACTCGATCGAGAAGTGATCGAAGATGTGACCGAAACGCTCCTCGGTCCGTACTTGGCGTCCCCCCATGCCACGCGCGATCTTCGGCGGGCCACCCATGACCCAGTTGATCACGTCGATGTTGTGGATGTGCTGTTCGACGATGTGGTCCCCGGACAGCCACGTGAAGTAGAGCCAGTTCCGGATCTGCCATTCGAGGTCGGTGAACTCGGGCTTGCGCTCGACCGACCAGAGGAAGCCTTGGTTCCAATAGCAGCGCGCGGACACGATGTCCCCGATCGCGCCTTCGTGCAGCTTCTCGATCGTCGCGAGGTAGCCGGGTTCGTGGCGACGCTGCGTGCCCGAAACGACGGCGAGCCCTTTCGTCTTCGCCTTCTCACCGGCTGCAATGACTTGCCGCACTCCTGCCGGGCAGACCGCGACCGGCTTCTCCATGAAGACGTGCTTCCCGGCTTCGATTGCCGCTTCGAACATCATCGGCCGAAACCCTGGCGGCGTCGCGAGGATGACGAGGTCGATGTCGGATGCGAGTACCTGCTTGTACGCGTCGAATCCGGTGAAACACGTCTCGTCTTTGACCTGGAACGCGTTGCCCGTCGAGGCGCTCAAATTGTCGCGACATTGCTGGAGACGCTCGGGCATCAGATCCCCGAGTGCGCGGATCTCGACGCCTTCGGAGGACTCGACGCAGTTGTGCGCGGCGCCCGTGCCGCGACCACCACAGCCCACGAGGCCGACCTTGATCGTCTGCGGCTTCCGGGACACGCGAGCGAACTTCGGAAGCACAACGGCTCCGGCCGACAGGCTCGCCGTCGTGCCGAGGAAGGTGCGGCGCGTGGAGTTGTTCGGATTCGTGTTGGAGCTGGTCATGCGGTACCTCGTGCGTAGCGCTTCGTGAGATCGACGTGAAAGAGAGTGTGCAGCGCAGACAATAGCGTGCATCGCATCGAAACCGTCATTCTGCTCGATCTCCATCGCCGCGGAACGTCATGCTGCCGATGCACCGTTGGCATCGAGATTTCGGGCAAGGTCGCGCGTACGAAACCAGAAAACGACGCTCCTCGACGTGCGAATGTCACGCTGTGCCCTTGCACGCACGAGGAGCGGGGCAACAATGGCGGGCTGGGGAAACGTTGGACGGGGGGATTACGGGGGATCGTATCCGAGTTCAACTCGCCTTTTCGACTCCAGACCCCAGTGAAAGCACCTGCCTCCTTGCATTCACGCGACGGTTCGTGGCGTGCGTTCGCGCGCGGTGCGATCTTCGTCTCGTGCGCCATCGCACCTGCGTTGTACGCACACGCCATCCTCGCAGCTTCCGCGTTCGCGCAGACGTCGACGCGTCCGATCGGCGTCTTTCCCGGGAACGAACTGCCGGGCAGTTGCGGCTACACGGTCGACAGCGTCGGCGATCTCGATGGCGATGGCTTCGCCGAGGTCATCGCGGGTGCCCCCGAATCGACGGGGACACAGAACATCGGTAGTTGGGTAGGTCGCGCCATGGTCATCGCTGGACGCGATGGGCGACGACTCTTCGACATCGAGGGCACGCAACATCAAGGGCGCTTTGGCTGGTCCGTGCGCGGCTTCGGCGATCTCGACGGCGACGGGGTTCGCGATTTCGCGATCACGGCGCCCCAGGAGACGCACACGGGATTCCGCTCGGGAGCCGTCTACATCTACTCGGGCAAGACGTTCACCATGCTTCGCAAGCTTTGCGGTAGCGCGGGTGACTATCTCGGCATCAGCGTGGCCAACGTGCGGGACGTGGACGGCGATGGCGTGGACGACATCCTCGCAGGCGGCCACGGTGGCGCGATCACGAATCAAGGCGTCGCGATGCTCTGGTCGGGAAAGACCGGCAATCTCATCCATCGTTTCGTCGGCGGCGCTCAAGGCGACTTCCTCGGTCATGCGGTCGAAGGCGGAAGCGACATCGACGCAGACGGCACGCCGGATCTCGTGATCGGTGTGCCGGACGAGGACACCAACGGTATCAACAGCGGCATGGTCGTCGCTTACAGCGGCAAGACCTTCGGGATTCTGTGGAGTTCCCATGGGGATGGTGCCGCCGACAACTTCGGTCATTCGGTGAGCTTCGTCGGCGACATCGACCATGACGGCGTGGCGGACGTCGCGGTCGGTGCACCGCAGTTCTTGCCCACTACCGTCGGAACTGGATACCTGCGCATCCTCTCCGGCAAAACCGGCAAGAGTCTCCATCGCTGGGCCGGGTCCGCGATTGGCGACTGGTTCAGCGAACCCGTCACGGGCATCGGCGACTGGAACGCCGACGGTACGCCGGACGTCCTCGTCGGCTCGAGTCGAGCGAGCCAAGGCACGAACGTCCAATGTGGTCGTGCGGACATCCTGTCGGGGATCGACGGGAGAGCCTTGCAGTCGTGGTACGGCTCGGCGAACGGTAGCTACTTCGGGTTCTCGGCCCGCGCCGCGGGCGACTTCGACGCGAACGGTGCACGCGACTTGGTCGTCGGCGCACCGGGCAACAATCAGAATCGAGGCCTCGTCGTCGTCGTGCCGAAGGTGACGCCCGAGTTCACGATCGGTTTCAACGAGGCATCGATCTCGACGCCCAACACGGTCGTGATGGAGCTCGAAGTCCCCAAGAAGTACGAGGGTCATCTCTACTTCACGCTCGGCAGCGTCAGCGGTCGCAGTCCCGGGTTGCCAGTCGGACCGGTGACATTGCCGCTCAATGGCGACTTCTACACCGACGCGCTGCTCGCAGCGCCCAACACGTTCGTCAAGAACGGCCTCGGCCTCGTACCGTTCGGAGCCAGGAGCACGATGACTTTCGGTCTCTCGCCCGGCTTCAGCACGGCACTCATCGGTGTGCGCATCGACCACGCGGTGCTGCTCGTAGACATTGCACGCTTGCAGTTTACGCATGCGACCAACGCCGTCGCGCTGCGGCTCGTCCGATAGACGCACGCACGACCGTTTTTGTCGTGGCTTCGCCACCGACACGCGCCTAGGTTGGCCGCCCTGGGCCGTGAGCGGATCGGAAGCTCCGCATCCCATGCGGTCTGTGAGCGACCGGCAACGGCTCGCGATCCGTATCTCGTTTCCTAGAAGAAGGACCTGCGATGGCAGACGCTGCAGACTACATCGACAACGTCAAGAAGTACGACCCCAACGCCGACCTCGCGGTCGTCACCAAGATCGTCAAGCACTGCGGGATTGCTCTGACGAGCAAGGACGCGTCCCTCGTGTCGTGCTCCGACAAGAGCGAGAAGGACCGGGTGCGCGACGGGTTCTGCGCCAAGAAGCTCGGCATGGACACCGAGACCGCCGGCAAGGCCGTGGACGCCGTGTGCGAAGAGATGAAGGGCGAGAAGCGCAAGAGCCGCGTCACCTTCTACTACCTCCTCGCGAAGAACGCCGGCAAGCTCGGCGATCTCTGATCGACCGGTTCCCGAAGCATCAGGGCCGCAGTAGGCGGCCCTCCATTCCGCCGGCTACGGGGAGCACGACGCCCGAGACGTGACCCGCGAGCTTGTCCGAGGCGAGCCAGACGATCGCGTTGGCCATGTCTTCGGGCCGCCCGACTTTGGCGAGTGGCATCGTCGCGAACACTCTCTGGCGCATGGCGTCATCGAGCAGCGCCGCTTTCGCCATCGACGTGAGCGTCCAACCAGGGCACACGGCGTTGACGCGTCCGCGTGGCGCGTAGCGCACGATCTCGTTCTTGAGCGAAGGCAGGAGCCCGGAGACGAGTGCCGCCTTCGCAGCCGCGTAGTCGGCGTGATCGGCCTCGCCGAAGAGCGCTGCCGTCGAACCGACGAGCACGATCGACGCTTCGTCGCGCGGCTCCTTCTCGAGGCGCCTCAGGAACGCGCGACAACAGAGGAACGCGCTCGTCAAATCGGTTCGGATCGTCTCCTCCCACTGCGCGAGCGCCATCGTGGCGATCGGCGCCGGCTCCTGGACCCAGACACCGGCATTGACGACGAGGATGTCGCACGAGCCGAATCGCTCGTCGATCGCATCGAAGACGGTGTCGACCTCGGCTTCCTGTCGCAAGTCACCACGGACGGCGAAGACACGGTCCGGCGGCAACCCGTCGAGGATCGGCGCGCGCCGGAATCCGTGCGCCGCGACGCGCGCCCCCTCCGCGACGAAGAGGTCCTGAACGGCGCGTCCGATTCCACCCGACGCGCCCGTGACGAGTACACGCTTGCCTTGAAGACCCGAGTCCATGGGGCACACTTTCGCCATGGCAGCGTTCAGGCTCTACTTCAATCCCGCGTGTTCCAAGTGTCGCACGGCGCGGTCGCTGCTCGACGAACGCGACATCGACTACGAACTCGTTCTCTACCTCGAGTCGCCACTCGCGCGCGCCGAACTCGCCGAACTCGCCCGCCTCGTCGGAGGAGACGAGGATCATGGCAGTACGCTGCTCCTACGGGACAAGGATGTCCCCGATGGCAGCGCGACCGGAACGGCGGACGATCGGCTCGACTTGCTCGCGAACGAGCCACATTTGCTCGAGCGACCGATCCTGCGGGGTGCGAAACGGGCGATCGTAGCGCGACCGCCCGAACTCGTCGTCGACTTCGTTCAGTCGACCTGAGCGCTGATCACGGCGTCGACGGTGTCGTCCGTCGTCGCGGTCGTGACCTGCGCGTTCGTCGAAGACGACGGCACGAAGCTCCAGAGGTCCTTCTGCGTCTCGCTCGGTGCGATCCGCGAGTAGAGGACGGTGCCGTTCGGGGCTGTCGCCTCGAAGCTCGCGACGCCGGTCGTGACGATCGCCGTCGCGGCCGTCGCCGACTTGTCCCAGAAGTAGAGTGACGTGGTGGATCCGTTGACGAGCGAGATCACGAAGTCGCCGGCGTCGATGCCCGCCCCGGCGAAGCGTTCTGTGCCGGTGCTCGTCGTCACTGCGGCCGTGGAAGTCGTCGACGGCGTGTAGATCGAGAGGTCGTCGCCGACCGTGTAGATGACGTCGTCATTGCCGAGAATCTTGCCGAAGACGTAGTCCGTCGACGTCGTCGTCGCGTTGGGGAACGCCGCCGCCGTCGTCGTCGCCTGCACCCAGTGATACAGATCGAGTCCGGTGGCGGATGCCGTGAAGATGACGTCACCGTTGGAGAGCGATCCGTTGTAGGTCTCGTTGTTCGACGAGTTCGCGATCGTTCCGCCCGTGTTCGTCGCCGGGTCGTACCAAGCGAGGTCGTCGTTGGATCCGCCCGTTGCGATCTTGTAGACGAGACGCCCCGTCTTGGTCGTGTCGACCCACGTCTCGTCGACGGCAGACGTCGCGATCGCGGCGCTCGAAGGGCCAGAAGGATTCCAGATGTAGAGATCTTCGTCACCACCCGAGTCCGTCGTCTCGAAGACGACGCGCGAATCACTCGTCGACGTCCGATACGTCATGCTTTCGAGATTGACGCTCGTACCGAGGTCGGCACCGATCGCGAGCACGCTGCTACCGTTCCAGTAGAGCAAGTCCTTCTCGCTGGAAGCGCCGTTGCGCGTCCAGACGATCGCGCCGTTCTCGAGCGTCGCGACGAGCGTCTCGTCCTCGCTGTGCGTGCTGATAGCCGAGGACGTACTCGTCGTGAGATCGTGAACCCAAACGTCGTCGTTGCCGCCGGTCGTGAGCTTGCTCGTGAAGTAGATCTTCGTGCCGGCGATCTTCGCGCTGTGCTCATCACGCGGTCCTCCGCCGGTCGCAACGGCAGAAATCGCCGTCGTACCCTTCGATACCGGATCGTAGATCCAGATCGTGCGCGTCGGCGTGGTGCCTCGCTCGTACACGATGCGGTTGTCGTTGGTGATGCCGACGAAAGTCTCGTTGTCGCTGCCGTTTCCAGCGAACACATCGGTTCCGGCGACATTCGGATCGTGCAGCCACAAATCGGTCTGACCCGACTGCGTGACTTCGAGCACGAACGAGCCGTTCTTGATCGCGCCCTTGTAGACCTTGGTCCGCCCGTCGTTCTGAATCGGAGAGACGAAGTTGGCGGTCTGAACGTCGAGCAGGCTGAGTCCGCTCGCTCCGCGGACGAGCGCGAGCTGCGCCGACGTCACCGTGACCTGGAACGAACCCTGCGCGACGTTGTTGCGGAAGTCGCGTGCTTCGAAGCTGACCGTGTACGTCCCGAGCGTCGGGAACAGGCGCGAGTACACGCTGCCGCTGAACGAACCGCCGCCCGAAAGCACCGTGTACGTCGCCGTCTGCGTGTCGTCCGTCGTGTACGTCTTCAGGTCGAGCGAGAACGACGTGCCGCCCGGTGCACGTTGCACCGGAATGGATTTGAGCACGGGGCCGCCGGTGCCCTTCGGATTGCTGCACGAAGTCACGATCGTCAGCGCGAAGAGGCCGAGCACGAGGAGGCCAGAAGAAACCGGGAGTTTGATCGCCTGGGTCATGCCCATGGGTCACCGCTATGGAGGAGGGTTCCGAGGGCGGACAACGGTTCCGCCGTGTCCTCGATCCTTCGGCAGCATCGCGCGATCGACTTGAGGGGACTTCCGCTCGAGTCCACGATCCGTGATCACCGGACCACAGCAAGCATCAACGCCGCAGCGAGTCTCGTCCTCGTGGCCTACGCGGTGCTCGACTTCACGACGACAGTTGCGGTGCTCGTGTCCCCGTGTCTCGACTCGCGGGCCGCGCCGGCCAGCGATTTCCAGACGGGATCAGGCCCCCTTGACGAAACCGAGCGCGTCGAGCACGTCGTCGAACGTCGCGACGAACGAGAACTCGAGCCCGTCGACGAGTTCGCTGTCGATCTCATCGACGTCCGCTTGGTTCTCCTTCGGGACGACGATGCGCGTGATGCGCTCGCGCTTGGCGGCGAGGACCTTCTCGCGCACGCCACCGATCGGGAGCACGTTGCCGGCAAGCGTGAGTTCGCCGGTCATGGCGAGATCCGACGGGCAGCGCTTGCCGAGCCACAGCGAGAGCAGCGCACTTGCGATCGTGATACCGGCGGACGGACCGTCCTTGGGGATCGCACCTGACGGGAAGTGCACGTGGAGATCGTTCTTCTCGAGTGCCTCGGTATCGAGTCCGAAGCTCTGCGCTCGACTCAGCAGATGGCTGTGCGCGATGCGTACGGACTCGCGCATCACGTCACCGAGACTACCCGTAACTTGGATCTGCCCCTTTCCCGGCCACGTAGCGGCCTCGATCAAGAGCACCTCGCCACCCACCGGTGTCCATGCGAGCCCTTGGCAAACGCCAGGCTGCTTGATGCGGCGCAAGCGAACCGTCCCGAAACGCGGTTGTCCGAGGATGTCGGGAAGCGCCGCCACCGCGATGCTCGCGCTCTTGCGCTTGCGGCGCTTCGTGAGTTGGAGCGCCGTCTTGCGGCAGATCTTGCTGATCTGCTTCTCGAGACCGCGCACGCCGGCCTCGCGCGTCCACCCTTCGACGATTGCGCGCATCGTGGTCTTCGAGATCTTGAGGTCGCCGGCCTTGAGACCATGAGCCTCGCGCTGCTTGGGTACGAGATGGCGGAGTGCGATCTCGACCTTCTCGCTCGTCAGGTAGCCGGGGATGTCGATCACCTCCATGCGGTCGCGCAGCGGTGCCGGGATGTTGGCGAGCACGTTGGCCGTCGCGATGAAGAAGACCTTCGACAGGTCGAACGGCACATCGAGGTAGTGATCGAGGAAGTTGTGATTCTGCGCCGGGTCGAGCACTTCGAGCATCGCGCTCGACGGGTCCCCGCGATAGTCACTCCCGAGCTTGTCGATCTCGTCGAGCACGAATACGGGGTTGTTGGTTCCGGCTTGTTTGAGCCCCTGCAGAATGCGTCCGGGCATCGCTCCGACGTAGGTCCGCCGGTGCCCCTTGATCTCCGCTTCGTCCCGCATGCCTCCGAGGGAGAAGCGGAAGAACTCGCGCTGCATCGCACGCGCGACCGACATCGCGAGCGAAGTCTTGCCGACGCCGGGCGGACCCGACAGGCAGAGGATCGGACCTGCACTGCCCTCGCGAAGTTTACGCACGGCAAGGAACTCGAGCACACGCTCCTTGACCTCCGCGAGCCCGTAGTGATCCTCGTCGAGCACCGTGGCCGCGACCGAGATGTCCTTGCGGTCCTTCGAACTCTTCGACCAAGGAAGCGAGACGAGCCAGTCGAGATGGTTGCGGACGACGCTGTGCTCAGGCGACTCGACCGGTGTGACTTCGAGCCGCTCGAGTTCTTCCTTGGCCTTCGCGAGTGCGGCTGGCGGTAGCCCGGCCTCGTCGACACTCGCACGCAGGCGTGCGAGTTCTGCTTCTCGCGCGTCGACTTCCTCGCCGAGCTCGCGACGAATGATCTTCATCTGTTCGCGCAAGAAGTACTCACGCTGCGCCTTCTCGATCTTGTCACGAATCTCCTGTTGGATCCGTGCGCTCAACTCGAGGACGCCGAGTTCGCGCGTCAACTCGAGTGCGACCGCATCGAGTCGCGCGCCGATGTCCTGGATCTCGAGGACTTCCTGACGCTTGCCGATTTTGCGGAAGAGATAGCTCGCACAGAAGTCGGCGAGATGGCCCGCGTCGTCGATGTTGAAGGCCGCTGCAGTGAACTCGTCGCCGAACTGGGGCGAGCGATCGACGATTTGCTTCAACAGATTGCGGACCGCATGCACTTGGGCCTCGACGCGCTTCGGATCCCCGGGGATGTCGAGCATGTCCTCGGTGTGCACGATCAAGAACGGGCTGCGCCGCACGACCTTCTGCACGCGCACGCGACGCAGACCCTGGAGCATCGCGGCCTGGCTGCCATCGGGCAGATGGAACGTCCGCAAGATCTTGGCGACGACCCCGACCTCGTGGAACGCCGCAGGATCGAGCGGCGCCTCGTCGTCCGTCGGCATCGGCTGCCCGAGTTCTTCGCCATCGGCTTCGATGTCGTCGGCCGTCGCGCTGCGCCGCGTCAACAGGATGACGAAGCCTCCACCGTCGTTCGCTCGCTGCACGACCTGCTGGGCGCGATTCGTTCCGAGTTGGACCGGCATCATCAATCCGGGGAACGGCACCGCGCGAACCAAGGGCAGGACGAAGAGGTTCTTCGGCGTCTGCTCGAACGCCCGCACGAGCTCCCCCGGCCCACTGCTTGCCTGTTCGCCGGAGATGCCGACCCCCGCGGCCTCGAGGGACTCCAGGGCCTGCGCCAGCGCCTCGGCAGCGGCTTCCTGCGCGCTGCGTCCTGCGCCGCCATCCGCCTCACCAGCATCCCCGCCACCGCCATCCGACGCTCCGCCGTCACCGCCGCCCGACTCCGACCCCGAATCTCGAGAATCCGTTTCGGCGGACCCGTCACGCTCCTCGAACTCTTCCTCTGCCGCGACCGCGCCGTCGCTCTTGGCATCGCCCTTCGTGTCCTCGGGTCGCGAATCGCGCTTCTTTTTGTCCGTCATGGTTTCGTCGGGTGCCGAGTTGTCCAATGCTGAATGGACGCGGATGCAGGATCACTGCACTCAGGGAGAAAGATGCCCAGGAACGAAGTCAGAAACATCGGCCTCTTCATGGATTTCGAGAACATCGTTCGCGGGATCGAAGGCGGCAAGACCAGGGGACCCGACGATGGCGGGTTCGACATTCGTCTAGTCCTCGATCGACTGCTCGAAAAGGGCAACGTCGTCGTGAAGAAGGCCTACTGCGACTGGACACGGTTCAAAACCTACAAGCAGCCCTTGCACGATGCAGCGTTCGAGCTGATCGAGATACCCAAGAAGCGCAACAACTCGAAGAACTCGGCCGACATCTGCATGGTCGTCGACATCATGGACCTCGCGTTCACGAAGACGCACGTCGACACGTTCTGTCTCGTGACCGGAGACTCGGACTTCTCGCCGCTCGTCAGCAAGCTGCGCGAGAACAACCGCAACGTGATCGGATGCGGGGTCAAAATGACCGTGAGCGCCCACCTCGCGGACAACTGCGACGAGTTCCTCTACTACGAGGACCTCGTCAAGGACCGCGCTCTTCGCGAGAAGCGCAAGAAGAAGATCAAGCTCGCGCCGGAGGACGAGGAAGCCTTCAACTACGTCACGGATGCGGTCGACGCCCTCGACCTCGACGGACACGAGAAGATCTGGGGCTCGATGGTCAAACAGACGATCAAGCGCAAGTTCCCGCAGTTCAGCGAAGCGAGCTACGACTTCGCGAACTTCTCCGAACTCCTCGAGGAGGTCTCGCGCGCAGGGCTCGTACGCCTGGAGCGCGATCCCAAATCGGGCGGTTATCTCGTCGAGCGGATCTGAGCGCCGCTGGACTACCGTCCAGCCGCGTCCGTGTCGCTCGCGCGATCGTCGCCGCCGTCCGGATCCTGCGGCTGATCGGCATCGAGCAAGAAACCGAGTCGCACGAGCGCTCGGTACAAGAGCGCGCGCACCGCGGTTTCGGTCCGGCCCATGCGCTCGCCGATCTCGGCGTGCGTCAGGCCGAGCAGCTTGGACCACGTGATCACGTCCCGGTAGTCCTCGGGAAGCTTGTCGAACGCGCGCTCGAGCCGCTCGATGTCTTCGCGCTGACTGACGACCCGACTCGGCGTCAAGAAACTCGCATAGCCCGAGAGGAGCTGGGCTTCGTCGATCGCGACTTCTCGACCGACGTCGCGCTTCTGCCGCGAGTGGTACTTCGCCCTGTCCTGCACCTTGCGCAGGGCCTGGATGAAGAGCCAACTCTTGAAGCCACGTTCGTGCTCGTAGTGGAAGTCGCCGAGATCGTCGAGCACTTCGCGGCACACGGACTGCACGAGGTCCTCACTCGTCTCGCGGGCGAGGAGTCGCGGTCCCATACGCAACCGAATGAACGCATGCAATTCGGGCAAGTACCGCACGAGGAGCGCTTCACATGCGCGCTCATCGCCGCTACGCGTCTGGGAGATCAGATCTGCGGTATCGGGAATTCTGGACAAGGTAGGACCGGAGAGGAACAGCCGGCTTGGAGAAGATTACCGCGTTGCGGCGATTTCGTCGGCCCTTTCGGGAAAACGGTACGAATGACCCGGACTCGCGCGCGGACGCGAACGGGCTCCACCGACAGCATGCAGCGGAGCGAACGCATCGCAGCGTCGCATTGATTACGAATTCTCGAGTCGGCGAGCTGCATTCCGAGCGGGATGCCGAGCGGGACGCCGAGCGGGATGCCGAGCGGGATGCTACGTCAAGAAGCGCGACGCCGGCGCACGTACCCCCGCGTCGAGCGGCGGCACGTCGAGCCAGGACTCGAGCAGTTCGGCGTAGAGCCGCCGGAAGTCGAAGGCATGCCGTAGATCACCGCGTTCCAGATCGACGAGGGACGGGACGTCCCCGTGCACGCCGGAGCGCAATCCGCGCCCAATCAAGAAAACGTGCCCGGCCGCGCCATGATCGGTTCCCCGGCTGCGATTCTCGGCGACGCGGCGTCCGAACTCGGAGAACACGACGACCCGGGTCGTCTGCCAAGCCCCACCACGGTCGAGCATGTCCCGCAGCGTGCCGATCCCGCGATCGAGTTCCGCGAGGAGTGGACCGTGCACGCGCGCCTGCCCCGCGTGCGTGTCGAATCCTGAAAGGCGGAGCCACACGATGCGCACGCCGATGGACGAGGTCAGCACATCGGCAGCGAGCGCACACGCCGCCTCGAACGTCGCGGCGGTACCGCCGCCCGGACGCTTCGCGGCGAGCTGACGCAGGGTGCGGGCCGATCCGTAGGCTTGACGTGCCGTCTTCTTGATGAGGCGATCGAGAGCGTCATCGCCCACATCCGGCTCGGTTCGGTCGTCCAAGGCTCGCTCCCGCGCATGTTCGAGTTCCGGCACCACGTCACCGAGCTCGAGTCGGTGCTCCACGAGGGTCGTCAAGGCGGGCGCGACGAACGAACGCCCCGCCAGTCCGAGTGGACGCTTCGAGATCCCGAGTGCGATGGCGGGAAGCGTCGCCCCTCGACGGTGCAACACGTCCGCAGCGAGCCCGAAGACACCGAGCCGCGGATCCTCGACGTCGGTGCGGCCGCTCTGCCAGATGTCCATCGACCTGAAGTGCGATCGATCAGGATCCGGATACCCGACGCCGAGTAAGGTCGCGGCCTCGTTCGCAGCATGGAGCGCGGACAGACGCGCCAGCGCCGGATGGAGGGAAACACGCTCATCGATCGGATGCAGCCCGCGACGGATGGCGAGTGTCGGACGAGCGCGGGCGTATTCGGGATCGGAGTGCGGAACGACGGTGTTGATCGCGTCGTTGCCACCGGCGAGCTCGATGACGACGAGGTTCTTGGACCGTGCCGCCGGTGCGGGTTCCTGAAGGAAGCCCGGGGCCCTGAAGCCGCATGGCAGCATCGGTAGCGCGAGCGCTCCTGCGAGGACTTCGCGCCGATTGCACCGAATCCCGCGCTCGTCACCGCGCTTGTCGTCGTGGTTCTCGTCCATTGTCGCGTCCCCAATCAAAAGCGATGTGCCCTCAAAAGCGATGGGCCCTCGGCAACAGCACCAAGGACGTGAACGTGCCCGCGAGCCGCACATCGCGCGAACCACGCACCTCGCCGACGGCTCGTGCCAACAGGTTCACGCGTTCGCCCATCGTCGTGGCCTCCGGAAACAGCAAGTCGATCAATGCATCGAGTTCCCGTTCCGGCCCATGCCCCCGGATGCATCGCCCGAGCGGAGGAGTCGGAAAGAGCGGGTCCGCCGCACGCCCCAGATCGGTGGCGAAGCGCACGCGCGCGAGCCACGTCGCCGAAGAGAGCCACGCCTCCTCACCTGCCCATCCCGAGACGTCGGGGGGCTCGAGCAGCTCTTGCCCCATTCGGGCCACGGCACGATGGAGTGGCACAGGCGCGACTTCGAGGCCGAGGGTGCGCAGGATCCAGATCGCGAACGCTGCCGGGCTGCGCACGCGCGTATTCCTAGCGCGTGGATCGTGAACGACCTCCGACGCGAGGAGAACCTCGAGAGTCCGGTCGATACGACCGTCTGCGTCGCGATAGACCCGAGCCAGGTCGTCGATCGCGCCTTCGGGGTGGTCGGGACCGACGAACGTGCGTAACAACCTCTCGGCTATGAAGCGCGCATGCTGCTGTGAGCCACAGATCAAGTTGAGCACGTCGTGACCGCGTTCGATGTCGTCACGACCGAGCACGCGCTTGGGGCCATGATCGTGCAGACGTTCGTCGAAGTGTCCTCGACCACGCAGGATGCGCCAACCCGTGAATGCGCGTGCCGCTTCGCGGACGTCCTCTTCGCTGTAGTTCCCGCGTCCCAACGTGAAGAGTTCGAAGAGTTCGCGCGCGAAGTTCTCGTTGGCGTTTCCTCGTCGGTTGGACTCGGCGTCGAGCCACCGCAACATCGCGGGTCCCGACGAGACACGCTCCAACAAGTCGCGAAAGCTCCCCAGTCCGAACCTCTCGAAGACATCGAACTGCTCCACCATCCATGCGCACGACCGCACTTTGGAGATCGCCGTCGCGAAGTGGTCGTGCCAGAAGAGCATCATCCGCGCGCGTAGTGGGTGCTGCGCTGTCAACAACCTCGACCACAGCCACGCCGCAGTCGCGTCGACGTCGTCGAGGGCGAGGATCGCATCGCGGCGCGCCAGTACGCGACGCTCTCGCGAATCGGGCGCCTCCCCGTTCACGAGCCATGCGGCGACTTCGGAAGGCGAGGCGTTCTGTGTCGCCCGCAACCACGACGTTGGATGGGCGAACACCGCTCGACGCAGGACATGCACACGTGCGGCGAGATCGAACGGCCGCGAACGCGTCGGCTCGAAACGGCGCATCCAGCCAGCGGCCGTCATCGTTCGATCATCCTGCACAGGACCACTTCGAGGTCGTCCCCGACATGGTCGACGTCGATCGCGATATGGCCCAAACGCGCGACCAATTTCTCGATTGCCGAAGCGACTCGTTCCGCGTCTTCGTCGGGCAGGCGATGGAGCCAGAGTTGCAAGACGATGAGCTCGCGCGCGTCGGCGAGCGCGGCCGCTGCCACCCGCCCGCTGAAGCGTAGCGAGTCGATCGTCACGCGCGGTTTGCCTGCAGTGGTCTCGGACTGTTCGTGATCGCCAGCAGAGCGGGCAACCCGCGCGACACAGTCCTCGACGATGTTGCCAAAGCACACGAATTCGCCGGTTCTCGCGTACGCAGGGAAGAATTGGAACTCGATCGGTACCGGCAAGCCGTGATGCACATCGGCGACCCAGCGCGATCGATGGATGTCGTCGCGAACACGCGCTTCGACGCGCACCACCGCTCGACCTTGTCGTTCTCTCGGCTCCCGCGCGATCGCCGCAGCGATCTGCAGCACAGAGTCGAAGACGTAGCGCAGGCGCTCGTGAAGGACCCGCGCCGACAGAGACCATGCCGGTAGGACTCCGACGTGCGGTTGGTCTTTCTTCGACTCCCGCGCGCGCAATCGCGCCTCGAACACGGAACCGAGGAACGGCAGCACGTCCTTCTCGAGGTCCTGGTTGCGGAAGAGCAGCTCCAAGCGGGAGAGTCCGCGCTGAATCGCAGCACGGACTCCGTCGAGGCAGTACGACGAATGATCCGCGACGAATGCGCCGAGATTCCGACTCGATCGCACGGCGAGCACATCCCCGGGCAGCAGCTGCAGCGGTCCTCTTCGTGAATCACGATCGCTCGCTTCGAAGAGCCGCTTGGACGCCGCATCGAGATTTCGCCACGCATCCGCGACGACGAGTCGTAGCCGAATCCCGTCCGCATCATTCATCAACGCGCCTTCGATGCCACGCGATGCAACGATCGCTCGCGGCATACCCGCGAAGGCGAGCGCTGCGCCGACGGTCGAAGCACCGGGTGCCGCGCGGCGAGCCAGACGCGCGCCGAGCCGACTCCCTTCGAAGTCGATCGCGAAGTGAACGCACGCCGCCTCGTCGACAGACCAGGTCCTTCGTGGCGGTAAGGGACGCGACGCGGCGTCTTCGTAGCCATCCGAATCGAACACGAGCGTCGAAGCGCGACGCGCGGTTTCGATGCGGAACAGCTTCTTCAGCGTCGTCGCATGCCGATCCGCCTCGCGGTCGTCGTCGAGGTCGGCGGCCAGAACGACTGCAGTCCTTCGCATCGGACCACGCTCCACGATCCAGAGGCGCACGGATCGCGACAGCAGACTTTCGACGAGTGGACGCCATGGTGCGCGCGCGTGGCTCGCGACGAGACCACGTACGAACTCGAGTCGGGCCTCTGTCCGGCGCTCGAACAGCGGCGTGAAATTCTCGATGTCCGCCAACAGCGCGAGGATCGAATCCGCCATGGCATCCAGCGCGAAGACTCCGCCCGACGATTCGAGACAGGCGATGACGCGTTGTGGGGCCTCGGTCTGGCAGGGCACGGCAGTGGCGCTTCCCAGCCCACACATGATCGCGAGGATCATGGCTCGCTGACGTGCGTGTTCGATTCTCATGGTTCGCCCCCGATGTTCGGCCGCCCGTCGCCATACGAGCGCACGAGGCGTCGATTCTCCGTATCCGTGACGAGCCTCATTCACCGCGACAGGCCTGCGGGGACACAGAATCCAGGAGGATCTCCGCCGTGGAGCCGTGGGCGCGGAGATCGAAGCCATGACGTCGTCATCGTTGCTCTGTCCAGGCCGTGGTACTATTCCATACCCGAGCCGCCCTCCAAGGGCAGGTCTCCATCAGCGACATGTCACGTCCAACCACCCAGAACAGCCACAACACCGCGAGAACGACGCCACGTGGATCGCGCGGGGTCTTCGTGCTCCTGTGCGGAGTACTCGCGCTCATCGGCTTCTTCTTCTGGACCGTGTTCGGCGCGGCCGGCACGCAACCGATACTGCTCGCGCCACGCCTCGAAACCGATGTCGCCATTGTACCGTCCGACCCCGGTCCGACGACGGTCGTCACGGATTCGGTGCCGCTTCCGCTCGACACCGGAAGCAGCGACACCGAGCTGCCTCGCGCGACGGGAACGGACTCGCCCCAACGGGAGTCGGGCACGCTGCTCGGCAGTGTCCTGATCCCCGAGACTCTCCGTGGCCGAGTCGCGATCTGGACGCTCGAAGTCGCCGAAGCGCGCAACGACGCCGATTCTCGCGTCGTCAAGGGTGCACGACAATTTCGCCGGCGCTTCGAAGTCAGGTCGGGCGCCGGGATTGCTCGCTTTCGAGTCGATGATGTGCCGTTCAGTGACTATGGCTGGTACGTCGCGGCCACTTGCTTGGACCCCCCCGCAGCGAGCACGCCGACGCTCGTTACCGTCGATGCACGGCGACCCGAGTCCGAGGTCACGCTGTCACTCGCCGTGGCTCCGAGCCTGCACGTCACGGTGAAGGACCAGGAGATGGCGGCCTTGCGCGAGGTTCGCGTGACGATCCGCCCCGTTGGATTCCCTGCGGGTCGCAGTCTCGGCACCGTCCTGACGGACATCTACGGGCTCGCCATCTTCTCCTCGGTGGCCATTGGCGAGTACGAACTCGTCGTCGGACCGGTCGCCCGCCCCGTCGTCCCGGTGCGGCGTATCTCGATCGACGCGAAACAACTGCAGTTCGAGCGCGTGACCGTTCCCAAGGGCGGCAATCTCACCGTGCTCCTCGCGACGCCTGCCGGTGGCGGGGTCGATCAGGCGGAAGTCGTCGCGATCGCGAAGGACACGAAGATCTACAAGAAATACGAGGCGAAGACGGACGTCTCCGGTCGCGCCAACCTCGAGCATCTCCCACCTGGACCCTACTACCTCCACCTCACGAAGAGTGGCTTCGAGAGACGCTTCGAGAAAATCGTGGTGACCGAGAACGAGACGACCGAAAAACGAGTCACGATGCACTGGGACTTCCGCCGCGGGCGCTGAGAGACCCACCAGCGTGTCGAAAAACTCGGACATGCACCGAGCACGAGCCTTCACCGCCCCGACAGCTCCCGCAGGCCTCGACGAATCGACGATTCACCTGCATTTTCGGCAGCCACCGAGACGGCCAAATCACGCACTCGGCGCGTGCCCGACTTCTCGGCCGGGTTTCTAGAGTCAACGGTCTGGTAACGTCTGTGCGTGATCACGCAAAGACACGTCGTGACCGGTCTCACGATCGCCGTCGTCCTCACTCTCGTCCTCGCGTCCGCGACTTGCGGTTCGAACTCGTACGCCGGTGAACGGACCGACGAACGGGCCGCAGAACTGCAACACCGAGCGACATCGAATTCTCGACCGAACGCAGCTTCCTCCACACGCGATGCTCTGCATGGCGACGCGCCTAGAAGCGCCGAGTGGCTCCCGCGACGCGAGTTCCGCGCCGTCTGGGTCGCCACGGTCGCCAACATCGACTGGCCCTCGAAACCCGGCCTCGATGTCGCGACCCAACAATCACAGGCACGCGCGATCCTCGATCGTGCCCTTGCTTGCGGCCTCAACGCCGTCGTGTTCCAGGTGCGCCCGCAAGCCGACGCTCTCTACGCGTCGACGCTCGAACCGTGGTCTGCATTCCTGACCGGGCAGCAGGGACGAGCGCCCGCGCCGTTCTACGACCCGTTGAAGTTCTGGATCGACGAGGCCCATGCACGCGGCCTGGAACTCCATGCGTGGTTCAATCCGTATCGCGCGTGGCACCCGGCCTGTCCGGGTGAACCCAGCGCCGAATCGATCGTCCGTGCACGCCCCGACTGCGTCGTGACCCTCGGGCGCGAAGGCTACCGGTGGATGAACCCCGCGCGGGACGACGTCCGCGCCCACTCGCTCGCGGTCGTACGCGACGTCGTCGAGCGCTACGAAGTCGACGGCATCCACTTCGACGATTACTTCTATCCGTATCCCTCCTACAACGACGACAAGGACTTCCCCGACGCGGACAGCTACGACACCTATCGGCGTGCAGGCGGGAAGCTGTCGCTGCACGACTTCCGCCGCGATGCGGTCAATCGATTCGTCAAAGACGTCTACGCATGCGTCCAGCATGCGGAGCGGCGAGTGCGGTTCGGGATCAGCCCGTTCGGGATCTGGCGTCCCGGTCATCCACGCGGGATCGAGGGCTTCGATCAGTACGACCGACTCTTCGCCGATCCACGACGCTGGTTGCAGGACGGCGACATCGACTATCTCGCGCCCCAACTCTACTGGCCGATTGCGCGCGGCCCGCAGAGCTTCCCGGTTCTACTCGGCTGGTGGCAGCAGCAGAATCCTCACGAACGGTGCATCTGGCCCGGGATCTCCCTACGCAATCCGAAAGAAGCCGCAGGCGCGCGCGAGACGGTCGCCCAGATTTTGGTCGCCCGCGGCATGCTCGGCGAGCGCGGCGGCATCTGCATCTTCAGCATGAAGAGCCTCATGAATCCGAGCTGCGTCGTCGCGAGTGCGCTCCAAGAGGGGCCCTACCGCGAGCCGGCCCTCGTTCCGGTCATGCCTTGGATCGAGATGCCGCCCGTTCCGAAACCCATGGTTTCGATCGAGAAGCGCGATGGATCGGTGATCGCCACCTGGACGATCGTGCGTGGTTCTGCCGCCCGTTTCGTCGTGTACGAACATACGGCCAAGGGTGTGCGCCAACACATCGTCGGTCCGAACGCGACCCGGCACGTCGTCGCCGAAGGCGTCGATCAACTCGCCGTGACTGCGGTCGATCGGCTCGGTAACGAGGGCCCCCTCGAGGTGCACCGGATCCCACTGTGAGGCAGCAGGGGTTGGTAGCGAGAGCCGGACTTGAACCGGCGACCTAAGGCTTATGAAGCCTTCGCTCTAACCAACTGAGCTATCTCGCCACAAGAGGCGCAGAACGCTAGCGACAAGGTCCGAGTCGTGCAAGCTGACGTCACGGGCTACCATGCCCCTATGCAAGCCCCGGACGAAGGCGCCGCTCCCGAGGGTATCGACGACGCCACCGCCGAGGTCGAAGGTCTCCTCTTGTCCTGCATGGATGCGGAGGATGTCGATGCCGCGCTCGATGATGTTTGTTCGCAGCACCCGCAGCACGCGAGCAAGCTGCGTGCGGTGTGGTCCCGTATGCAGGGGCTCGGTCTTTCCCCGAAAGCCGCATCCGACGAATCGCCGACGCGCATCGGTCCGTTCCGGATCGTCGACAGGCTCGGCGAAGGCGGCATGGGAGTCGTGTACGTCTGCGAACAGGACCATCCGCGCCGCACGGTCGCGGTCAAGGTCGTGCGTCCCGAACTCCTCCACTTCGAAGGCAAGAGAGCGCGCTTCGAACGCGAGATCGAGGCGACCGCTCGCCTCGCTCACCCGGGGATCGTGCCCATCCTCGAAGTCGGGCACGACGGCGGCGCGCCTTGGTATTCGATGGAGTACGTGCGTGGCGCATCGCTGGCCCAAGCGATCAAGGCTCTGTCCGGCACCCAAGCGTCGCGTCTGACCGGAGAGTCGCTCCTCGACGCCATCCACAATTGCATGCGCGAGGAGGATCGCGCCACGATCGACTTCGAACGCTGCAGGAAACTACCCATCTTCACGGGCTCCTGGTGCGACGCCATCTTGTCGATCGTCACCCAAGTCACCGAAGCCATCGATCACGCGCACGCGCACGGCATTCTCCACCGGGACATCAAGCCGTCGAACATCATGGTGACGCCCGACGGTCGAGCGCTTCTCGTCGACTTCGGCCTCGCACGCGCCAGCAAGAGCGCGGGGGATCAAACGCTGACGCGATCGACGTCGAGCCTCGGGTCACTCCCTTACATGCCGCCCGAAGTGCTGCGTGGCCACACTGCCGATGCCCGTGCCGACGTCTACGGGATCGGCGTCACGCTGTACGAAGCCCTCACGCTCCAACACGCCTTCCTCGACAGCACGGCGGAATCGACGCGTTCGCGGGTACTCGATGGACGCTCGGCGAGGATCCGCACGATCAACTCGACGGTTCCTTGGGACCTCGACACCGTCTGCCGTGTCGCGATGGCTCCCGAACATGGACGGCGCTATCGCGACATCCGATCGCTGCGCGAAGACCTCGGCCGACTCCGTGCCCGACTACCGATCCTCGCGCGGCGGCCTGGCGCCCTGATCCGCCTGAGGCGTTGGCAGCAACGCAATCCCGGATTCACGATCTTTGCGGCAACGACGATCTGCCTCCTCGTCGCCGCGGGCTTCGTTCTCTACGCCATCGAACGACGTGGCAGAATTGCGGAGGGCAGGTTGCGCGCTCGCGCCGAGCGCTCGCTCTACATCAGCCAGCTCAGCCAAGCGTTGAGTGCCATCGCGATGGACAACTTCAACCAGGCGCGGCAGGTTCTCGACGGTACCGACAAGTCTCAGCGAGAGTTCATGTGGAAGCACTTCAAGCTCCGCACGGACTCGGAGGTCCAGCGTTGGGACTTCGGCGAACAAGGCATGACGCGCCACGCGATCTCGCCCGATCAGCACAGGATCGTCGTCGCGAGCAGTCCGAAGACCCTTCGCATCATGCCTCTCGTCATCGACGAGAAGCGCGCGTCGATCGATACGTCGATCGCCCCGATCGAGTTGCCTGGTGACGCGCACTTCATCAGTATCAGTCAGGACTCGAAGACCGCCATCGTGAGTCCGTACGACGGGTCGTGGATCGACGTCTTCGACATCCCTACGAAGAAGCGTGTGACGACGTTCGAATACGCGGATCAATCGGGGTTCATGGCGCAGTTCCTCGCGGAGGACACGTCGTTCGTCGCCATGAGCACCGACGGAAGGTGCATCGTGCGCGATCGCGACTCCGGTGTGACCTTGCGCGAATGGCAGGCTCTGCCCGTCGATCGCCATGTCAGCAAGGAGTTCGTGTTGGACGAATCACGTTCGCTCCTCGCATGCGTGAGCGAGCGTCAACCGGTGTGCATCTACGATTCGAAGGGAGAGCGCATCCAGAGCATCGACGTACCCGGGGTCAACGTCGACAGCATGACGTTCGCTGCGGGAGGCAAAGAACTCGTCGTCGGCTCCTACGAGATCCGCAGTAGTCGCATGTACGTGAACCGTTATCGGATCGACGACGGCTCCCGTGTCAAGGACTACGACGTGCTCTCGACTCCATCGTCGGTCGCCGTCCACCCCGGCGGCCAGTGGCTCGTCATCATCGCTGCCACGATCCAAGTCAACGACTACGAGAACGCGCGTCGTCTGCGCACGCTCAACGGCCCGACGCAGCCCACGGAGATCGCGCGCTTCGACTCGCGCGGCTTTCTGTGGACGACGTCGAACGATGGCGCGCTCAGGCGTTGGTCGCTGACGGAGCCGGCCTACGAAACCACGATGCCGGGCAACGCCAACTCGATCACCGCGCTCGGTCTCGCGAGGAACGGCAGCACGATCGTCTCCGCGGACAAGGACGGCACGGTCGTCATCGGGAACATGGATGCCAGGATGCGCAAGGTCCTGGATCTGACCGACTCGCGCGCGATCGCCGTCGCGACCGACCCGACGAGTGATTCGTCGACCGCTCGCGTCGTGTTCCGCGACGGCACGGTGAGCACGCTCGATCTCATCGAAGCCAAAGAAACGAGTCGATCGAACATCACACCCGACGTCGCGATCGCGACCTGGTGTCGAGACGCGCTGCTCACGGTCCACGGCGACGGCCGGCTGCGCGCGTTCGCCCCCTCCGGCCAGACCGAACTCCCCTGCGATTTCGAACTCGAAACGCCGGTCACGCGCATCACGGCATCGGGTGACCGTGTCGCGATCGGCACGGACGATCGCGTCGTTCTGTGCACCGTCGATCCCACGGCGGCGGCACGGGGTGCTTCGCTGCTACGGATCGACCGCACGTGGCCCTACGACAGCGGCATCACGGCTCTCGCGTTCGACAGCAAAGCCGCACGACTCGCGATCGCGACCGAGAGCTTCCAGCTCGCGATCCGCGACATCGGGTCCGACGAGACGATCTTCGCTTCGGAAGCGACGAACTCGCGGTTCAGCGCCCTCGCGTTCATGCCAGGCGACGAGTATTTGGCCGCGGCGAACTGGTCCAGCCAGATTTGGATGTTCGACCCCCGCGCCGGTCAGCCACTCGGACACTTCTTCCTCGGCACCATGCCACTCTGCTTGGCCACGAGTCCCGATGGACGTTTCCTCGCAACGGGTAACATCAATCGGCACGTGCATTTCGCTTGGTTCGAACGACGGCCATGACGATTCCCGATGACCCGACGCGAGTCGGTCCAGAACACGTCAGCAAGGCGGAGGAGATCCTCGGGAGCTGCTTCGACGAAGAGGATGTCGAAGCGGCAGTCGACGCAGCGTGTCGCGATCACCCGGAGCTCGCGGCGACACTCCGCAGCGTATTCACGCGCATGCGAAGTTATGGACTCCTGGCGCCGGGGGACGTTCGAGGCGTCGATCCGACGATCGAGGGCAAGCACCCCACCATCCACGGATTCACGATCCTCGAACGGCTCGGACAAGGCGGCATGGGAGTCGTCTATCGCGCATGGCAGGAAAGCCCCGGCCGCGAAGTCGCCGTCAAAGTCGTCCGACCCGAACTCCTCCACTTCGAAGGCAAGCGCGACCGCTTCGCGCGCGAGATCGAAGCCGTCGCACGCCTCTCACATCCGAGTATCGTTCCCGTGCTCGAGGTCGGGGAGTCCGTGGGCACGCCGTGGTTCTCGATGGAATACGTCCACGGAGCCTCGTTGGATCGCGTTCTTCTAGAACTTCGCGCGAAGGACAACGGTGCAGCATCGCCGGCCTCGAAGCGCAAGGGTTCGGACCTCATGGACGCGCTCGCGCGGTGTCTCGACGTCGAAGCCGGCGCTGAGTCTGCGTCGAACCTCCAGGAGACGATGTCCCGCGCGACGATGTTTCGAGGCACGTGGATCGACGCATGTCTCGCGATCGTCGCGTCGATCGCGAGTGCGCTCGAGCATGCACATCTGCGCGGCGTGCTTCACCGCGACGTCAAGCCGTCGAACATCATGCTCACGCCCGATGGGCGCGCGATGCTCTTCGACTTCGGACTCGCACGACTCGACGACGAGCGTGCACTGACTCGCACGACGACCGAACTCGGCTCCCTGCCCTACCTCCCACCCGAAGCACTACGCGGGAGTTCGGTCCCACACGAACGCTTGGACGTCTACGGACTCGGCATGACCTTGTACGAACTCCTGTGCGGCAGGAACCCGTATTTGGATGCGAGCGCCGAGCGGACGCGGCAGCGAGTCCTCGAAGGGATCGCCAAGAGACCGCGGCGCGTCGATTCGGCGATCCCGTGGGATGTCGAAACCGTCTGCATGAAGGCCGTCGCACCCGAAGCCGAGCATCGGTACGCGAGCTGCGCGGAGTTCCTCGCGGACATCGATCGCTTGCGGGACAAGCTCCCGATCAACGCACGCAACCCCGGACTCTTGCTGCGCACGCGTCGCTGGCAACAGCGTCACCCCCGTCTGACGGTCGCCGCGCTCACGACGCTCTTGCTCACGACGGTCTCCGCGATCGCCCTTCTCGTGCGTGAACAACACGCGAGACGCGAGGCGGATGCGTATCTCTCGACATCGGAGCGCTTGCGAAAACGCGCAGAGCGCGCTTCGTACAACACGCAGATCGCCCTCGCGCACGCGTCGCTCCTCAGTGGCAACGACAAGATCGCACGCCGCGTTCTCGATCACTGCGATCCGGCCCTCAGGAACTGGGTCTGGCACTACCACGATCTGATGGTCGACGCATTCGAGAAGAAGTGGCACATCCACGACTCGAAGTCGCTGCTCGTCGCTTCACCGAACGGAGAGACACTCGCGAGTCTGTCCTTCCACGGCGGCTTTGCCCTCGTCGACGCCGCACGATCCACGATTCTCGCGCAGCGCAAGATGGACGCCACGGATTCGGACGGCCCTGCGTTCTCCCCGGACGGGGCCGTCATTGCCGTGGCAGAGACGGACGCATTCACGCTCCTCTCGACCTCGGACGGCAGCACGAAGAAGCGCATCGCCGTCGACGTACGTCAGCATGGACCGTCTTTCATCGATGGCCGGACCCTCATCAGCATCGGCTCGGATGGACGGATTCGGACAACGGACATCGAATCCGGACGTGGGACCGTCATCCTCGAGTTCGACGAGAAGATTCGCGAGGTCGGCAACTTGTCGTTCGATCCGTTCGGACGCGACATCGGCGTCGTGTCGATCGGCGGCAAGCGCGTCGTGTTCTTCCGATCGGATGGAACCAAACTCCGAGAAGTGCAGACGGAACGCCGCGACATCATCGCGATGTCCTTCATGCGCACGAAACGACAGGTCTGCATCGCGAGCAGCGACTACCAGCTCAGCGGCCAGATGGTCGAGACCTTCGACCTCGACACCGGCGAGCGCACCGCGAAGATTCCGATAGCGACCTATCCCAATAGCATCGCCTTGGCGCCGGACGACTCCACCATCGCGGTCGCTTCGTCGACTCTGCGGGTGTTCTCCTATCCGGACGACATCCAGGGAACGAGACTGATGGGTCATCGAGGAGCCGTCTGTGGTTGTGCCTTCGATGCCTTCGGTCACATCTGGTCGACGGACGATGCGGGAGAACTCTGCCGTTGGAACACGAACGAATCGCCGTCGGCAGCGACGATCCATGGGCACACGTCCTCGATCCTCTGTCTGCGCGTCGACCCGTCGAGTCACTGGATCGTGTCCGGTGCACGCAACGGCGAAGTGCAGCTCTCGAGATCCGACACGAGTCAGCCCGTGGCGAAGAAGGCGCTTCACGAAGGTCGAGTGCTCGGTGCCGAGTTCATCCACACGCCCGATGTCCGGGTCATGACGGTTGGCCAGGACGGACGAGCCCGCGTACTCTCGTTTCCCGAACTCGACCCGATCTCTGAATCGCGTTTCGACGAAGCCCCGGTAGCCGCCGCGCCATGGCTGGCAGGACTGGCCGTACTCTTCGAGAACCGGCTCGTACACGTCGACGCGACGGGCGAACAGCGCGTCCTCGCCGACGGCCTTTCAGCTGCAACCACCGTGGCGACGCGCGGCAATGCAATCGCGATCGGCACGAAGTCGGGCGAACTCCGACTCCAGCGTGACCGAGTCTCGCGATCGCTGGAACTCCACTCTGCGGTCGTGGCACTCGATTTCGATAGCGAGGCGTCGAAACTCGCGGTCGTGACCGACGACTACCTCGTGCGCCTCGTCGACACGCAGAACATGTCGATCCTGCACGCGTGGGACGAACATGTCACGCATCCGTCCGTCGTGCGATTCGCACCGGGCGACGATCTCGTGTTCAGTGGCGCGTGGGGTTCGAGCATCCGCTTCTGGGATCCCGAGTCGGACCACGGCCTCGGCTTCACGACGATTCCCGGAATGGTCCTCGCGTTGGATCCGAGTCCGGATGGCCGCTTCCTCGCGGCGGCAGGTATCCAGGGCAAGATCCTGGTTCTTTGGGCAACACGACAACGATGACGAATCAGGACGACAGCGCGAAGATCGGCGGCGACCTGGAGCACTCGCGGGTCGCCGAAGAACTCCTCTCGATCTGTTTCGAAGCCACGGACGTCGACGCTGCCGTCGCCCAGACCTGCGAGGAGAATCCCGCGCTCGCCGAGAAGCTTCGCACGGTGTACCTCCGAATGCGGCGCTACGGGCTCACCCCCGATTCGAGCATCGAAGGAGGGCCGAGCCTGCTGCCTGTCGATTCGATGCAGCCACACATCGGCCCTTACTCGATCCGCGAGCGGATCGGCGAAGGCGGCATGGGTGTCGTCTACCGCGCATGGCACGACAAACTCGAACGCGACGTCGCGATCAAGGTCGTCCGACCGGAGTTCTTGCACTTCGCGGGCAAGCGAGCTCGGTTCGAGCGGGAAGCATTGGCGATCGCACGACTTTCGCATCCGAACATCGTTCCGATCCTCGAAGTCGGTGACAGCGATGGCTTGCCGTGGTTCGCCATGGAGTACGTGCGCGGAGCATCCCTTGCGGAGGTTCAGAAATGCATGCGCGAGACTCCCGCTCGCTCGCGAGACGGCGGCGCACTCAAAGCAATCGTGACTGCAGGGACTCTCGGGGACACGAGGGTGTCTACCGACACCTACACGCACGGTTCCTTGTTCCAGAAATCCTGGGTCGACATCTGCATCGACATCATCGCGCAGATCGCGAGTGCACTCGAACACGCTCACGAACGCGGCGTGCTCCACCGGGACCTCAAGCCGTCGAACATCATGATCACGGCCGATGGTCGCGCGATGCTCCTCGACTTCGGTCTGGCGCGGACCGAAGAAGAAGACCAGAAGCTCACGAAGTCGACATCGGAGATCGGTTCGTTGCCGTACATGGCGCCCGAACTCTTGCGAGGCGACGCGATCCCCAATCCACGGCTCGACGTCTACGGCTTGGGCGTCTCGTTCTACGAGATCTTGACCGGTCAGAATCCGTACCTCGCATCGACCGCCGAGAAGACGCGTGCGAGCGTGCTCGAAGGGAACCCGGCCGCGCCACGTCACCTCAACCCTCAGATCCCGTGGGACGTCGAGACCGTGTGCTTGACGGCCATGGCACCCGAGAGCGAACGCAGATACGCGGGTGCGACGGCTTTCCGCGAAGACCTCGTTCGACTTCAGCGTCGCCAACCGATCCAGGCCAAGCGACCTTCGATGTTGTTGCGGATGCGTCGCTGGCAACAACGGCATCCGGTCTTTGCAGCCGGTTTCGCGACGGCCCTCGTCGTGTTGACAATCAGTGCATTCGTACTCTTGTTCCGCGAGCGCACGGCGCGTGACGAAGCGCAACGGCTCGAGCGCTATGCGACTCAACAGAAAGAGCTCGTCGAACGGATGCTCGACGGCACGCGTCTCGCGTTCGCGCGTTCGCTACTCGCGGTGACGAATCCGCGCGACGCGCGGCGCGCTCTCGATCGGATCGCGGACGACAAGCGTGGTTGGACGTGGCGCCATCTGACCCTCATGGCCGACATGGCGGAGCGAACGGTCCAGCTCTTCCCGGACCAGACGATCTTCCAGTCGGATGCCGGACCGAGCACGCTCGTCGCAACAAGCGAAACCGGAGTCACGGTCATCGTCGATCTCGATACCGGAACCACTCGCGAATTGGATCTCGGCCACGTGCGCGAACCCTCGCTATCGCTCGACGAAGCGCACTTCGCGGTCAGCGGCCCAGGCGAGTTCATCTCCATCGTCGAAACACGTACCGGTGCGATCGAGCGCAGCTTCGACGCCGGAGGCGCCGAGCGAACGCCGATGTTCGGGCCAGACAACGAAACGCTGCTCAGCGCTTCGAGCACCGGCGACTTCAGTGTCTGGCATCTCCCGAAGGGCAGCAAGAGTGCAGTCCTGATGACGCGCTTCCACGCGCACGAGCCGCACCCCAAGAACGACCGCATCGTCGCGACGTTCGTGAACCGGGAGCGGACGGAGTTCGCTTCGCACGACCGACTCCGCACGATCAAACGCTGGAAGATGGACGGCACCCTGCTGTCGACGATCGAAACACCCGACTTGCCGATGATCCAGGCCGTCGGATCTTCGGCAGACGGCTCGCTACTGATTGTCGCCTACCATTCGTTCTTCACTTCGCGGTCCAGGCGCATCGTCGGCTGGGCCGCCGATGGAACGCAATCTTGGACGTTCAAGCCCGTCAATCGTGGAGGCGCCATTGCGGTCCACCCGAATGGTGACCAGTTCGCGTTCGGCAACATGGCGATCATGATCGCGACAACGGACGAGCGCGACATCGTCAATCGGCTGGTCGGCAACTACGCGTCGATGATCGGCTTGTTTTGGGTCACGAACGATCGACTCGTCAGCGCTTCACGCGACGGCACGTGCCGCGTGTGGAACACACGAAGTCCCAATCACATGTCGTCGTTCTTCGCGCACGACAGCAGCGTCACCGCACTCGCTGCACTGAGCGACGGTCAACAAGTCGTTTCTGGTGCACGCAACGGATCGATCGCGCTCTCCGTTCCGGCGCGAAGCGAGGTCCTTCGTCGTCTCGATGTCGTCGACTCTCGCGTCCAAGCCATCCTCGAAGTGGGGTCATCCGAAGTTGCCGCGGCGTACGAAGACGGATCGGTGCGGATCGTCGGCATCGAAGCACCGATGCACGTGACTCGGACGATCGATGTCGCAGATACGATCCTCGGCATGGCGTCAGCGAGCCCTGGGAAGCTGCTGACTATCGATGGCAGCTCGAACGTCTTCGTCGTTGACATCGATCGCAGCTCTTGCGACGTGATCCCGGTCGAGGCAGCGGATTCGACGTCCTGGTCCGCAGTCGCCGTCGAAGGCGACAGTCTCGTTCTCGGTAGCAGCAGCGGTCGCGTTGTCGGTGCACGCATCGACGATGTCGCGAAAGGTGGACCGATTCGGCCGACAATTGACATCCAGGTCGGAGGCAATGTGTTGCATGCCGTCATCGCGCAGAACGGGACACGCGCGATCGTCGCCCTCGAAGAAGGCCCGATCGTTCTCCTCGACCTCGAGCACGGTACGCTCCTTCGACGCTACGACGGCCACGGCGCTCGACCGAGCGGACTCGCGGCGTCGCAGGACGGAACGGAGTTCTTCTCGTGTTCGTGGAATCAGACCGTCATGTCGTGGCATCCCGATCTCGAAGACTCGCTCTTCTTCACGTCCGCGGGCCGCACGATGCACCTCTGTCTCGCGCTCGGTATTCGCGAGGATTTCCTCGCCATCGGCGGACTCGACGGGCGCGTTCACGTGCTTTGGGCGAACAAGCGACAATAGCGGCGCTGCTGCTACACTCCCGCCATGAACACGATCCGCCTCTGCGCCCTGGTCGCATTGCTCCCGACCGCGAACCTCGATGAAGTCACGATTCACGACAGCAGTGCGGGTTGGCACACACTGTTCGATGGCTCGACCACCGATTCGTGGCGCGGCTACAAGCAGGAATCGTTTCCAGACAAGGGCTGGGTGATCGAGGACGGAACCCTCGTCCACCGTGAAGGCGGTGGCGGCGGTGACATCATCACCAAACGCGCATACCGGAACTTCGAACTCGAACTCGAGTGGAAGGTCGCCAAGGGCGCCAACAGCGGCATCATCTACAAGGTCGCTGAGACCGAACCCGCCTCCTACCAAACAGGGCTCGAGTATCAGATCCTCGACGATGAGGCGCACGACGGTGCTTCGACGCAATCCATCGGCTCAGGTGGGCTCTACGCGCTCTACACGCCACACGACAAGCAGCTCTTCGGGGTAGGCTCGTGGAATCGCGCGAAGATCGTCGTCGATGGCAACCATGTCGAACATTGGCTCAACGGCGCCAGGATCCTCGAGGCCGAGCTCGATTCGGACGACTGGAAGGAGCGCGTCCAAAAGAGCAAGTTCGCGGCATGGAAGCGTTTCGGAACCGTCGCTCGCGGTCACATCGCGTTGCAAGATCACGGCAACGAAGTGGCGTTCCGCAACATCCGCATCCGCGAACTCGCTCCGACGTCGTCACGACAGGGAGAAGCACGCGTACTCTTCGACGGTCGTTCGCTCAACGCGTGGACGTGCTTCCTCAATGACGACGGCAAGCTCGAAGACGTGTGGTCCATCGAGGACGGCATCCTCGTCTGCAAGGGACGCCCGACCGGCTACCTCATGACGAAGGACCAGTTCGACAACTTCATCCTCGAGGTCGAGTGGCGTTGGCCCGAAGGGAAGAACCCTGGCAACAGCGGCGTGCTCGTACGCAAGACCGGGGAGGACAAGACTTGGCCCCGATCGATCGAAGCCCAACTCCAGAGCGGGCAAGCCGGAGACTTCTGGAACATCGGCGAGTTCGGCATGCAGACCGTCGACGGACGACGCAAGGGGCGCAACACCAAGAAGACTCACGGCAACGAGAAAGAGATCGGTGGTTGGAATCGCTACCGAATCACCTGCGACGGCCCGTGGGTTCGTCTCGAAGTCAACGGGCAGGTGCTCAACGAGGCTTGGGGCTGTGAGTCGCATCTCGGCAACGTCTGCCTGCAGTCCGAGGGGGCGGAGATCCACTTCCGTAGCGTGCGCCTGATTCCACTCGACGACGCATGAGTTCGACCATTACGAATGCGGCGTTCCTGCTCGTGACGTGGATTGCGACCGCGACGGTTGACGAACCCGCCACACCACGAGCATCTCAAGAACGCAAATCGACGATCGACCGATATCGGGCCCTGCCCGCTGTAGAGCGATCGGCGATCTCGCGCGGGCTATGTCGAAGGTTGCAGCGTGATTCGGATCCTGACGTGCAACGCATACTCGACTACGAGCTGCGCTTCGCCGAACTCGAACTCGCGAGCCCTCCGGTCCCGCACGACGCAGCGATGTGGGCGAAGGGCGTCGCGCCAGCGAGACGCATCGTCCGCCCCGCGGACTCCGGCTGGAAAGAGGCACGCGAACGGTTCCCCGAAGCCGTCGCACTGAAAGACCTGGAGCGCAACGTCGACTACTCCTGGGGACGAGGGACCCTCGTCCGAACGGCCAAGGAGCGCATCGACGACGATGCGATTTTCGTGAACATCGCTCGGGGCTACGCACCCGGTAGCCCCGACGCATTCGTGTCCATCCTGCAGATCCTCGACACAGATCCGCGTGCCAAGGGTGAGAGCGGCGAAAGCGAAACCGAAGTCGTCGATCGAGCGCTCGAGAAGCGACGGCACGTCGCACGCTGGGCGGAGCACCTCTACGCCGATCTCGATGCGCGCGCATTTGCGGACATCACTCTATGGGACGCGTGGCACGCCAACGATCATCTCGACGTACCCGATGTCGACGCGATTCCGTTCGCTGCGCACGTGTACGGCGAGACGTGGAAATCCCCCATCCCGGCGAACAGCGCTCGCACGGCACTCTACGAGCGCATCCGCAAGGAGATGAAAGCGTATCGCCAGGCGCGAGAACTCCGCGAAGTCGCTGCCGCGACCTGGCTCACGGCATCACCGCACGTCGAGGGAGACCTCAGCCGACTCGTCGTTCGTATGCACCAGCTCTGGGCCTCATGCGAGGACGATCCGAAACGGATGGCTGAGCGCCTCGCCGACGTCACCGATCGTGATGCCTTGCTCGCCGAACTCGACCGCGCGGCCGGGCGCGACGCGAAAGTCTACGAACAGCGCGAAGAGCGCCGCCGCCGCATGGCGCGACTCAGTTCGAAGCTTCGCCTGATGGCCAAGGATGCACTCGATGGGCGTTGATTCCGCGCTGCGATCGAACGATCGCACCCGTGCCTTCGAGTCGTACGTTTGAGCACTGCGGCACGGTTCCACTTCGACTATCCTCGACGATCCCATGGGGAACGATCCCGCCACGAACCGCGCAATAGACCGAGCCCCGAACCGACGAGCGGACGAAGAAGTCTTGTTGCTCCGTTTCCTCGAGGGTGGAGACAACGCGGCCCTGGGCTCCTTGTTCGAGCGTCATCGGAACGACGTCGAACGGATCGCTCACAGCTACTCTCTCAACGCGTCTGACGTCGAAGACATCACGCAAAACACGTTTCTGCGCGCGCTCCTCGATGCGTCGACGTGCCGCGCGGCGCCATCATTCGTCCATTGGATCACGACGCTCGCGCGCAGCGAGGGCGAGACGCACCGTCGATCGACTTCGGTTCGCGAGGAGACCGGCGGGGACGATTTGCATCTCGCACGCGTTCCCAGTGTGCTCGAGCGTGCAGGAAGTTCGGACCAGGTGCGCATCCTCGGCAAGGCGATCGCCGCGCTTCCCGAGCCGTATCGAAGTGTCATGCACATGCGCTTCGAAAGTTCGCGTTCGACGGCTCAGATCGCGAGTGAACTCGGACGACCTCAAGAGACGGTTCGCAAGCAGATCTATCGCGGCGTCGAACTGCTACGAAGCGCGATCCCACGTGGGCTCTTGGCTGGCCTTCTGCTCTGTGTCGGGACGCGCCGCGCAACGGCAGCCATGACGATGGATGCCGCGCGTCGACTCCTGACTCGAGGAGGGCGATTCACTTCACGGCCGTCGAAGCGCTGGTCCGCTGCCACGGGCGTGCTGGTACTCGCCCTCTTGGCAACGCTCACGGTTCGTCTGATGCGATCCAACACCGAGTTCGCGAACCCGAGTCTCGAGCAGCGAGTCTCCGAGCGAGGACCGACCCCGGGCACCGTCGCGACGGAGAGGGTCGCGGAATCGGACATGGCAAGGCGCGCCGGGCCGGCTCGAACAGAAGCCACCACCGTCGAGCCGCTCGTCGTCCACGTGCGCCTCCCCGACGGTCACCTGGTGAGCAACCTGCCGCTCTCGGTCTTCCCCGTGACGGACGAACCGTTGCGTGTCGATATCGAACGGAGCCTCGACAGCAAGACCTGGGCGCAAGTCGAGACCGATGGTTCGGGGGATGCGCGCGTCGAGCCGTGGGAGCACGGTCGACGAGCCATCGCGGTGCCTGGTCTGCTACCTCGACTCCTCGTCGAAGGGAGCGAAGATCGCCGAGAGTTCACGTTGACGGTCGAACACGACCTCCTCGTTCAAGGTGTCGTCGTCGATACCCACGATCTGCCGATCGAAGGCGCCCGCATTCTCGTCTCGGGAAGCGGCGGCGAACTGGATCCCGGGTCCGAGGTCACGACGAGCGCCGCCGACGGGACGTTCAGCGCACGAGTGGTCTGTAGCACGGCAACTCTGTGGGCCGTGACGCCGACCGGAGATACGAGCTTCGCACGACGAGTCGACGGCCCGCCTTCGCCATCGAGTTCGATCCGCTTGCGCGTTCCACAGCAGGATCGCACGCTGAGCATTCGCGTGATCGACGAAGCCGGCTCGGCGATCGACGATGCGACGATCGCTTGGGTGCCCGAGTCCGTCGTTCACGCGCAGCGCGACTCGCTCTGCGTCCCCAAGAGCGCCCAGAAACTCGGAAATGGAGAGTATCGACTCGCGCGCGTCCCGCAGCAGGATGCGTTGGTTCATGTGTTCGCCGATGGATTCGCGACGACTTCGCTGATCGCATCCCAGGACGCGATGCACCTACAAGCCACCCTCTCGCGCGGGGACACCGTTCGCGGTGTGGTACGTGACGACCACGGCCAGCCCGTTTCGGGCATTCGCGTCATCGCGCGTCCTGCTCCGCTCGCTCCCGGCTTCGGGGATTGTGGCTTTCGTGTGAGGAGCATCCTCACGGACGCGAACGGGGCGTTCGAGCTGGCATCGCTGGCACGTGCGACGAGTGCACTGTTCGCGATCGGGCGTATCGGAAACGCGTCCTACCGCGGACGCGCCACGGTCGCGCTCCCCGCAGCGGGTACCGTGGACATCACGGTGACCGCCGTCGCGGCCTTGACGGGACACTTGCACGATCCCGACGGCAATCCTCTCGCCGGTTGGACGATCGAAGCGACGGCAGCGAGTGGTGCGAGCCGTGGCTTCCGCAAGTTCTGGCGACAGTCCGTCGTGACGAGTGGTGACGGCAGTTTCGCGGTCAACTTGCGCTGCGGTACGTCGCAAGTTCTCGGCGTGTTTCGACCCGATTCGCTGACGTGGCCGATCCTCGTCGACACATGCGACGCACGGTGCGCCGAGGACATACGACTGCACGTACCATGGCCGAAATTCTCGACGATCTCGGGACGTATCGCACTGAAGGATGGGAGCGATGCGAGCACGGTTCGCGCACGCTTGTTGCGTCGAGATTGGCCGACCGAATGCAATGTCACAGTCAACGCGGCGGGACGTTGGCATCTCGACGACGTCCCGGCTGGACACTACCACCTCGAGTTCTCCCACGCGTCGTTCGGCCACGTTCGGAGTGCGACGTTCGAAGTCTTCGGCTCGGGCCATGAGGAAGCACCGACGATCGCAGTCGAGTCTCCTGCGAGTCTCCGACTCGAATACGAGGCTCGAGGTGGTGAGCACGTCCTTGCGAGTCTCTTCCGCCAAAACGGCGATTTCATCTTGCGCCGCTCGTTGTCTCGCGAAGACGGAACCCTCCTGCTCGACAACATCGCACCCGGGGACTATCGCGTCTTCGTGGCATCGTCGCGTGGCGTTGCCGAGCGACACGAAGTGACTCTCGAACAGGGATCGTTGCGTCGCATCGCTTGCACACTCGCGAGCGGAACGATCGTGCGCACCGAGATCCTGGTGGGCGGCGTCCTCAACAAGCTCAAGCGCGCTGGCCCGGTCGAGCTGCGATTCCGCGACTCGAAAGGTGATGTCGTGTTCGAAGAGATGCGCGTTCCCGACGATCGCAGCCGTGTCCGGCTGCAAATCGGTCTCACTCCCGGCGACTACACGATCGAAGCTCTCTGCTTCGACGGTCGCGGTGCAGTTCGCGCGTTCAGCCTCGGGAACGAGGACCACTTGATCCGACTCGCGTTGCAGTAGCGCGAACGCCCTCGCGAAGGAAAAGTGCCGCGGAGACCCCGGGGGAGGGAGGAGGAGGGGATCGATTCGAGGCCCCCGCGACGGTCGCTCACGGGTGCGAGCGACACCGGTCTTGAGCAACCCGAATGCCAAGACTCCATCCGTCGACTCACGAATTCCGCGCATGGAACGATTCGTGCGATGGCAGCGCCCACCGCACGAATCGAATGGACCCTCGAACCATCACGCGAGACAACGGTGTCGCTTCGCGTTCGTTGCCGACGCCCCACGATGCCGTTGAAGCAACGCAACGAGCGTTGCTCACGTCCAACGTCCGCTGCGGGACCGTTCGGTCAGCCCTCGCGCCGCCGCGTGAACACCTCGACGTGGCCGTCACGGCGTCGACGCCGGAATCCGAGCAAGTGGAAGAAGTTGACGCTCAGATTCTCGAACGCTCGGCCGTAGCGACCGACGTAGGCATCGGGGATGGATGGGTGACGGGAGATCCCCGGCAGGAGCGGCAACAAGCGCGACATGCGCATGCGACGCAGGACCGCCGACAGGCTCAGCCAGAACCGCCGCACACGACGAGCGATGAAGAAGCCGTCGCTCCCTTGACCCTGATAGAGCGGCAGCAACATGCGGCCGCGCTCGGTCGCGCGGACTTCGGCGCCGTTCTTCATCGCGAGGAGCTGCCCCTTTTCGACGGGATCGAACCCGGAAAAGCCAGGCTCCATACGGAACAGGTCCGTCGGTTCGAGCACTTCGCGGTGCCGGATCTCGAGCACTCGCGCGATGCCGCGCGCTGCCGAGGTGAGTTGTCGTTCGTGTTCCGCGTAGTCCGGCACTTCGTCCTCGGTCAGACACTCGGCAGCGACGAGCGAGAGCCAGACCGCGGCTTCGAGATTCTTGGCCGTCTCTTCATCGTCGTGCCGTCCGCCTTCGATCGCGAGCGCGACACGCCCTGTCTCGTAGAGCCAATCGAGCAAGGCGCCATCGATGGTCTCCTCGAGTCCGAGGATGACGGGCAAGGGCAGTGCGAACGCGATCTTCCGATTCCTCAGCGTGTCGCCCATGCAAACGAACGGCGCGCCATCACCGGAACTCGAATGCAGATCCAAGAGGGCGAACCGCCCATCCGAACGCTCGATCGCCTTCTCGATCTCGGCAAGGAGTTCGCGTTGTTCTGACTGCTCGAGCGTGTCGAGCATCGGTTCTCGGGACCGCAGGTCCGCGACCGAGCGCGGCGTCCACAACCGATTCAGGTCTTGATCTCGGTAGCGGACCTTCCGCTCGAGTGCTCCGAGATTGCCCGCGAAGACGAGGAAGGACCCGCGAAGCGGTAAGCCGGACTGGGTCAGCTTGCGCAACACGTTCCGCCCGGCAATCAGCCCCGCAGGTTCGTTGCCATGGATCCCACCGGTAACGACGAAGGTGGTGCCGTCACGACCCGTGTCGTAGGTGCCGATCACGCGCGGCATGCGTTGTTCTCGCGGAGCGCCGGTCATCATCGTCGCCGCCATGGCTCTTCCCTCAGGCGTCGCGTATTTCTCGGAGTTGTTGCTCGAAGACCTTGACGGCAGCATCGAGGAAGTCGCTCGCCGTCACGAGCCCGACGAGTTTGCCTTCGTCGACGACCGGGAGACACCCCACTCCGCGATCGCGCATGAGTCGTATGGCTTCGAGGCTCGGTGTTTCTGGAGTCACGGTCAGCGGATCTCGTTTCATGATTTCTGCGACGACGATCGTCTTGTCCTTGTCCATGCCGCGGCCAATCAACCGCAGCAAGCTCCGGTGGGACACCAGACCAACGAGGTTGCCCTCGCCGTCCTCGACCGGCACGTGCCGGATGTGCTCCCAGTCCATCATCGCAGCCGCGAAGTCCACGAGGTCGTTGGGACGAACGGTGAACAGTTCGGTCTTCATGAACTGCCCGACCGAGCGGAACCCCTCGCGCCAGTCGGTGGCTTCGTCCGACTCGACGAGCGACCACTCGTGGATCGGCTTCCCCGTCAGTTGCCGGGAAAGCATGCCCGACGTCAACGTGCGGCAACGCTCCTCGACGGACGTGCCGTCGTCGAGCGCCTCGAAGCTGGCCATGCTCCACGCAGCGCCTGTCTGGCCGCTGGCGACACGTGCTTCGAGCACACCCAGGTAACGATCGACGTCCCCCATGTCGAGGCCGGCATGCTGCAGGCCCTCTCTCGCAATCGGCAAGAGCGACTTGAGGATCAGGTCGCGCGCCGTGACTTCTTCTCCACCGAACCACGTGAACTGTGCCTTGAGTCCGTGACGCGCGGCAGCCAAGAAGTTGTCCTTGACGTGCGTGAAGCGGAGATGGTCGCGAATGTCGCGCGTCCGCTCGGCGAAGCCGGCCATCAGACCGAAGAAGAACGCCGCGTTGGCGACCTCGTCGATGACGGTCGGACCGGCAGGTAGCACGCGATTTTCGATACGCAGATGCGCGATTCCGTTCTGCACGCCGTAACACGCGCGATTCCAACGATAGACCGTGCCGTTGTGCAGGCGCAGCGCAGGCAGACTCGGCGCGCGCCCCGCATCGACGGCCGCGAGCGAATCCTCGTCCTCGGGCGCCGCGAGCACGATGCGGAACCGAGCGATGTCCTCCTTGAAGATCTCGACGACGGACTCCTTGACCCAGTCGTCGCCGAAATGCACGCGCGGACGCGCGCCTCGCTGCATCTCGTGCTTCGCCCTCGTGTCGACCGAGTGTTGGAACACGCCGATACGCGTTTCCTTCCACAACCGGCGACCGAGGAGGATCGGTGAGTTGACGGCCGCCGCGAGCACGGGGCCCGTCACGGCCTGCGCGAGGTTGTAGAGCCGTGCGAACTCGGCCGCACCGACCTGGAAGTGGACCTGGAAGCTCGTGTTGCAGGCTTCGAGCATCACGTTGTCGTGGTGCACGTCGATCTCGTCGAGACCCTTGAGCCGCAGGTGGAAATCGCCGCCACGCAGGAGCGTCAGCGCTCGGTTGAGAGCGTAGTAGCGTGGGTTGGGGACCATGCTCGCGAGCGTCAGATCGGTCTTGCGGATCGTTGGCAGGATGCCGGTCAGGAGGACGTTGCTCGCGAACTCGCTCGCGACGCTCCGCGCTTTTTCGATCAGACGCTCGAGGTCGGCTTCGATCTTGCGCAGACAGTCCCCCCCGAACGCGTGGGGATCGAGATTCGCCTCGAGGTTGAAGCGCCCGAGTTCGGTCGTGAAGGCCGGGTCCTTCAGCCGATCGAGCATGTCGACCGCGATCGGGGCGGGACGCGCCGCTTTCGTGACGAGAAACATCTCCTGCTCGGCACCGATGCGCCGAATCCCCGACTCGATGCGGTCTTCCTCGAGCATCTGCTCGAGCGCCCGCACGTCGGTCAGGAGCGCGCGCATCGTGCGCTGCTGGAGCTCGTCGTCGAGATCCGTGGTTACGTCGTGTTCGCCCATGACTCGCGCGAGGATAGCAGCCGCCGCGCGGAAACACCGCAGAAACAGCTCGGCAGGCGCGGACGCCCGCTTCACCCCTTCGAGTGACTCACCCCTTCGAGTCGCTCACCCCTCCGAGTCACCGAAGAGTTCGATGCCCTCGCGCGCGATCGCGAAGAAGACGCATGAACCCCCGTCCTCGGGGCAATAGGGACGGTGCGCCGTCCCGGCCTCGTAGCGCACGAACGAGCCCGCCTCGTGACAGCCGGATTCGTCCGCGTAGGCGCCGCGTAGTACGAGGAGTTCTTCGCTTCCGGTGTGCCGGTGGCCAGGGTAGCGGCTGCCGGGTTCCATGCGGATGAGGACCGCGGCGTAGCCCGTCGCGCGGTCCGATTCCAAGAAGTGGATCGCGATCCCGGGGACGCGCGTCTCTCGGAAGGGCACGGAATCGAGGTCGAACATCTCGGCGAGCATATCCCCCGCCGATCGGTCGACTTGAGATCGGGACGCAGATTCCGTACCCTCTTCGGCCTTATTCCGCGCTCGGGAGGCGCGGCGCGAATGACCGAGACCCCAGTATCGAGTTCCAGCCACAGTGACGCGCGCAACGCGCTCACGATCATCCAAGGCCCCCTCGACCGCCACGCGCTCGACGTGCTGCGCTCCCGCATCTTCGCGGATCGCTCCGAGTACGAACAGCTGCGCTCGTGGTTGCACCAGCAGTCCGAAGAGGAGCAGCGCGTCGGCATCGGCTACTGGGCACTCGGTGCCTGGAAGGACGCCGAGCAGTTGCTCGAGGACCATGCGGGTCAGCCCATGGTCGACGCGCTGCGCGCCTATGCGCTGCTGTCGCGTGGTCGCTTCGCCGAGGCGCGCAACGTGATCGGCACGCCCAAGGACGCCGAGGAGGCTTCGGTGTTCGCGCTCACGTTCGTGCGCGAGCGCGACGTGCCGGCCGTCGAGAAGATCGTCGCCGATCTCGGTCATGTCGCGGGGACGGCGACCGAGCACTTCTTGCGCGGCTGGCTCGCCGAACAATCGCTCGATGTCGACGACGCCATCGATCACTACGAGCGGGCGTACGAGCTCGACCCGTTCCTCGCCGACAACTGCTTCCACTTCGCGCGCTTGCTCGAGCTACGTGGCGACGACGAAGCGGCGCTCGACATCTACGAACAGACGATCGAACGCCTGCCGCCCAACCCGAGCATGCTCGCCAATCTCGGCCTCCTCTACGAGGACCTCGAGGAGTTCGCACAGAGCGAGGCGTGCTACCGCACGATCCTCAAGGCCGACCCGACGAATGCGCGCGCACGGCTCTTCCTCGAAGACGTGCTCGCGTCGAAGAACATGCAGTACGACGAGGATCAGGAACGTCGCGAAGACAAGCGCAACGCGATCCTCCGCACGCCGGTCACGGACTTCGAGCTGTCGGTCCGCAGCCGCAACTGTCTCGCCAAGATGGGCATTCGCACGCTCGGCGACCTCGTGCAGAAGACCGAGGCCGAACTTCTCTCCTACAAGAACTTCGGCGAGACGTCGCTCATGGAGATCCAACAGATCCTCCACGCGAAAAACCTGCGTCTCGGCATGGACGCCGACGAACTCGACGAAACGGCGCTGCAAGGTCCACGCACTCCGCTGGGCGACCAGTCGGATCCGCGCAATCGTCCGATCGCCGAACTCGAACTTTCGGTTCGCAGCCGGCGCGTCGTCGACATGTTCAAGCTGCGCACGATCGGCGACCTCTGCCAGAAGACGGAGGCCGAGCTCATGGCGTGCCCCAACTTCGGTCAGACCTCGCTCAACGAGATCAAGTCGAAGCTCGACGAACTCGGCCTCGGCCTGAAGGGCTGAGGCGAGCGCCTCGAGCGGAGGCCCCTTGTTCGACTACCTCGAAGGTCGACTCGAGAAAGGCGACCCGACCACCATCGTCCTCGACGTCGGTGGTGTCGGGTACCGGTTGCAGACGCCCCTTGGAACGGCCTCCAGGCTCGGCGGCAAGGGAGCCTCGGTGCGCGCCTATGTGTGGACCGTGCGCCAGGATGAGCTTCCGAAACTGCTCGGCTTCGCGACGCGCGAAGAACGCGACCTCGCGACCCTCCTGCTCCGCGTCGCCGGCATCGGCCCGAGCCTCGCACTCGCGCTCTTGTCCGCCGACACACCGAGACGCTTGCTCGAAGCGATCCAGAGCGAAGACGTCGCGTGGCTCAAACGCGTCAAAGGCGTCGGCGCCAAGACCGCGCAACGCATCTGCCTCGAGATCCGCGATCGCGCCGGTGATTGGATGCACGCGTTCGACCTGGATGCCGGACGCCGCGTCGAACCCAAGGACGAGAAGCGCATCGACGCCGAGCAAGCGCTCGTCGCGCTCGGCTTCTCGGACAAGGAAGCCGAAGCACGCGTGACGAAGGCGCTCGAACGCGACGCGAACGTCGACGTGGAGTCGCTCGTGAAAGCCGCGCTACGCGGGTGACGTGCAGAAGACGCACCTGACGAACCACGTCGGCACCATCGTGAATGCCACCTTGACCGCGATCCTGGCGTGGATCGGCAGACGGAACACGTCAACGCGACACGGCCCGCTTCAGGACGACTCGAATGATGCGAGCACGGCCGTCAACCGATCGAGGTTCTGCTGATTGGCCGGCTCGGCGACCCTTCGGATCTTCTCGGCGACCGAGGCCTCGTCGAACGTACTCGTCCAGTCGACGCGCGTGCCGCCTTCGACCGGTTGCAGCACGATCTTCAGCGTGAAGAACGGCTCACAGTCGTGACGAATCTCGATCAACGATGGCCGCTCGATGCGAACGAAGCGACTGACATTGTCATGCCGGCGTCCCTCGGGACTCACCATCACGAAGTTCCATCGCCCGCCGTTCTCGAACTCGAACGTCTCGAACTCGTTCGTGAAGCCGTTCGGTCCCCACCAGCGTGCGAGCATCTGCGGGTCTTCGAAGGCGCGGAAGACCGCTTCGGGCCGGTTCGGAAGAAGGCGCGACGCGTGCATGATGTTCGATGTCATTTCAGCTCTCGACTTTCATGTTCCGAGTCTCCGACCCGCGCGCGTGAAGCGCTGCGGTGGCTGCGAGCTGCACTTCGGCATCTTCGCGCGTCGCGTGCGGACCGTTCGCTTGCCATGCATCCTCGGTCTGCGACACGTGCGCTTCGAGGGTGCGACGTCGCTCGGCTTCACGACATCGTCCGAGCGCGACCTCGTGCGCACGCAAGAGCGCGAGCACGACTCGCTTGTCCGCGGCTCCGTAGTGCCGAATCGAGTCGAACGCGAGACCGACCAAGTCGTCATACGTCGGACACGGTGCGATCACCCGTAAATGGTCGTCTTCGTCGTGATGCGTGGTGTCCTCGAATGCCTTCTCGGCAAGTGAACCGACGATGGACCCGAGTCGCTCGAGACAACCGACGGCCGTCATCGGGTCGTTGATTCCCGGGGACAGCGCACGTACGGCGATCTCGACGAGTTGTCCGATCAAGAAAGCCAGGTCCTGCAACGCGGTGCGTTGGGCGCCGAGCACGACGCCATCGCGCACTTCGTCTTCGAGCGTCTCCTTGGGTGCGCGTGCATCGTTCGCTCGCACCCGGGCCAACTCGGCGCCACGCACGACGAACTCCCCGGGCTGACACACGAGTTCGATCACGATGTCGTAATTCGCGGCGACCGAGACCAGATCCTCGATCGCGACGAGACGCACGTAGCCCGACTCGGTGGATCGAACGACTGCGGCGACGGGCGGCCACGTCGAAGGATCGTCCCCGTCTTGGTCCGCGTGCACACCGTCCAACTCGTCGAACTTCGAGAGCTGTTCGTCGACCTCTCGCGCAACCGTCGCCACGATCTGTGAGGCCTGGATCGACGTCGCCGTGTGATGCACGAACCAGATCAAGACGAACATGCTCGCGATCGCGAGCACGACGGCGATCGCGCTCGACAAGTGCGGAACGGCATCCTGATGCACGGCCCGCAACACGATCAGGCTGTAGAGGAACGTCGCGACGAAGATCCCGAGCACGAGCTGGTTTCCTCGATCGCGCACGAAGTTGCGCAAGAGGCGCGGGCCGAACTGCTGCGACGTCAGCGTCAGCGCGACGATCGTGATCGAGAACACGACACCGGTGACGGTGATCATCGATCCGACGATCGCCGACAGGAGAGCGCGCGTTCCGTCGGCGCCGGCCGGTCGCACGAACAGTGCGCCGTCCGCCCAGCCAGGAGGTAGTTCTCGATCGACGTCGATCAAGACGAACGCGAGCAACGCGGCGACGATCGAGAGGATCCCCGGCAAGAAGAAGAAGCTCTCGCGCAGCGTATCCCCCCACTCGGCGATGCGCCCGAGTGCGCGGCCACGTCCTCGACGACGTCGACGACGACGGCCGGACTGGATCCCGGCGCTGCCTGGCGTCATGACCGCTGTCCCGCGCCGCTTCGTCGGCGCCTCTCGAGTTCGACCAGCAAGACCGACACGTCCGCAGGCGTCACCCCGGGCAAGCGCATGGCTTCGCCGAGCGTACGCGGCCTTCGCGCATCGAGCATGTCGCGAGCTTCGTGCTTGAGCGCAGTGAGGCTCCGGAAATCGAGGTTGTCGGGAAAGCGCCGATCGCGCATGCCGTCGAGTCGTTCCTGCTCTCGTTGCGCTCGTTCGTGGTAGGGCTCGTAGAGGATGCGCGCTTCGATCTCTTCGCGATCCTCGCGACCGAAGTCCGAGAATCCGCACTCGGGGCGTAGGTCGGCGATGTCCGCCAACGTGACGCCCGGTACGCGCAGGCGAGCGGCGAGCGTCTTCCCTTCGTGCCACGTCGAGCCGAGTTTCTTAACTGCGGCGTCGATTCGTTCTCGACGCAGCACGATCCGTTCTCGCTCGCGCGCATCGAGCAACCCGATGCGCGCGCCGATCTCGCCGAGCCGCAAGTCGGCGTTGCCGTGGCGCAGCATCAGACGATTCTCCGCGCGTGACGTGAACATGCGGTACGGCTCGCGCGGATGCACGCGGCACAGATCGTCGACCAACACACCGAGGTAGCTCGACGCGCGATCGAGGACGAGCGAGGGTTCGCCGCGCAAGGCGAGCGCGACTTGGATGCCCGCATACAAACCTTGCGCCGCGGCTTCCTCGTACCCCGACGTGCCGTTGATCTGACCTGCTGCGAAGAGCCCCTCGACACCGCGGACCGAGAGATCCGCGCGCAACTGGTCGGTGATGAGATGGTCGTACTCGACGGCATAACCGGGACGCAGCATCTCCACGTCCTCGAGCCCCTCGATCGTTCTCAGGAAGCCGAGTTGGACCTCGTCCGGCAGGCTCGTCGAAATCCCGTTGGGGTAGACCTCGTTGCTGCCGTGCCCCTCGGGCTCGAGGAAGATCAGGTGACGATCGCGATCGGGGAAGCGCATCACCTTGTCCTCGACCGAAGGACAGTAGCGCGGACCAGGGCCCGAGATCGCGCCGCGGTACATCGGCGAGCGGTGCGCGTGCTCACGAATCCAGGTATGCGTGCGTTCGTTGGTCCACGTCTCGTAACACGGAGTCTGCTCGAGAGTCGGTCTCGGGCTCCGGAAGCTGAACGGCCACGGCTCGGGATCCCCGTGCTGCACCGTGAGACGCTGCCAATCGATCGTGGACCTCGAGAGGCGTGGCGGAGTGCCCGTCTTGTGCCTGCCGAGGCGAAGCCCGGCGCGCTCGAGCGCGCGCGAGAGGCGTGTCGCGGCATGTTCACCGAAGCGCCCTCCGCTCCGCGCATCCTCGCCGCGGTGCAGCACACCGCCGAGGAACGTCCCGGTCGTCAGGATCACGTAGGGCGCCGTGATCGTGGAGCCGTCCGCGAGCACGACACCACGGAGTCGGTTCGCGTCCGAGGCGGTCGAGACCAAGTCGAGGTCGACGACTTCCCCTTCGACGATGGTGAGCGCCAGCGATGCCTCGACCGCCTCGACGCGGCGGCGCATCTCCGAGTTGTACGCGTCGCGATCGATCTGCGCTCGCGGCGAACGCACCGCCGGTCCCTTCGATGCGTTGAGCATCCGGAACTGGATCGCGGTCGCGTCGGCGCACAGCCCCATCTCTCCGCCGAGGGCGTCGATCTCGCGGACGAGCTGCCCCTTGGCGATCCCGCCGATCGCGGGATTGCAACTCATGCGCCCGAGCGTCTCCCGTGCGAACACGACGAGCGCGGTGCGCACACCGAGCCGCGCGGCGGCGAGCGCGGCTTCGACGCCTGCATGCCCACCCCCGACGACGATGACGTCGTGATCCCACGCTTCCTGCATTGGTCGAAGCTTCGCCGATCCGCAGTCCCGTTCAAGGAGACACCCGAACCACGCCGATGGCGGCCCTATGTGGAACACCGTCATTCGCGAACGAGGCTCGCTGCGCCGGGCATTGCGCCTCACGCTCCCGGCACGCTGCGTGCGGCCACTCGTGATCCGCGCGACGACGCATTGAGACGGGACGTACGGGCGCAACACCCGAAGCGGTGGTGAAGTTGGCACGCTCGGAAGAAGCGGTGCTTGTCGGGAGCCCGGTTCGAGCGCAAGGTAACTGGGTGACCCTTTTCTACGCGCTTTCGCGGAGGCCAGGCCTCCGACTCGCCGCACTGCTCGTCGTCGTCACTGCGGCACCGCGTGCCGCAGTGTCCCAAGACGCGACCCCGAACCCGGACGCGACCCCTGAGACGGATGCGAAGGCATCCCAGACGCCGGCCGCGTCGGGCGAGGAATCGGCCTGGGATCGGCTCAAACAGATCCTCGAGACCAAGGCAGCCGACGAACGCGCCCGCCTCGCGAAGGCAATCGAGCCGCGGCTCGCGGACCTCGCGCTCGACTACGGCAATCGGGACAACCGTGACTATCTCGATCGGGAATTCGACGCGATCGCGAAACTCGACCCCGATGTCGTCGCCGTCCTGGTGCCGATGCTGGTGCCCACCAAGGACGATGGCGGGAGCAAGAACCGCGCGGACAACGCCCGGCGCATCTTGGAGCGGTTCGATCTCACGCCGTATTCGAGTCGTCTCGAACGACTCGCCAAGGAGGCGCCGTCCGTTTATGGCCGCTTGCGCTCGCTGAGGTTGCTCGCCCGCTGCGGGCAGGAGAGCGCGACACCGCTGCTCGAAGCGGCGATGAAGGACCTCCCCGAGATCTACATCCCGGAACTGCTGACGGCGATCGGCGAAACACGCAACTCCACATTCGTCGACAAGCTCGTCCCCTTCCTCGGTCGCCCGAGCGAAGCGCAGCGCATGGCAGCCCTCGCGGCGCTCGCCAAGATCGGCGCGGCGAAAGCCATCGCACCTGCGACCAAGGCGGCCGTCGAGTTGGCGAACGACATCGCCTACGAACACCTGCTCGACCTGCTGGAAGCCACGCGCACGTCGCTCGGTGCGGGAGATCGTGTGCCGTTCGCACTCGCACTCGTCGAGTCCCTGAAGCGTGCCGACAGCCTCGACACGCGTGATGCGCTGCGCGCAATCGCGTTCTCCCGCGATCTCGGAAGCGACGGTCTCGGCACGGTCTCGGGAACGCTCGAGACAGCGTTGCTCGGACTCGTCGAACATCCATCGACGGACGTGCAGTTCTTGGCGGCACGCATCCTTCAAGATCGTGGCGACAAGCGCGCGGTCAAGAAGATCCTCGATCGGCTCGACGAGTTCGTGAAGAACAACAAGCGCGTACCCTACGCATGGCAACAACGCGCGCTCGCGCAGAAGGCGTTCGGCAATCCGAAGGCTGCGATCAAGGACGTCGCACAGGCCATCAAACTTTCGCCGACCGCGGACCCTCGATTGCACTTCCTCGCAGCCGAACTCGAACTCGAGCGTAAGGCCGCCTCGGCACTGATTCGTCACCTCAAGGCCGCCGAGGCAACACCCGACGAACTTCGGCGTTTCCGCGCCGACCATCCCGACATCGAAGAACTGCTGTCCAGGAACAGCCAACTGCGCCGACTCTTCGGCGAAGACTGATCGTCCCACGAACCGTCCCGGAGACCCCGATGAGCCTCACGACCATTACGCTGTCCGCATTCGCCGCGGCGGCACTCTTCACCGCGACCACCGTGTTCCCGACGGGCAGCGATGCCAACACATCCGGGACCGATGCGACCGTGGCCGCGACGACCCCCGCTCCATGGCGGCACTGCCAGGTACCTTGCGGGATCTACGGCGACAAGATGCGCATCGACATGTTCATGGAGGATGCAGCCACGATCGAGAAGGCGATGACGAGTCTGCTCGCGATGGATCAAGAGGACCATCCGAGCAAGAACCAGATGGTTCGTTGGGTCATGGCCAAGGACGATCACGCGCAGGCGATCCAGGACCGCGTGTCCGCCTACTGGCTCGCGCAGCGCATCAAGGTCCCGGCAGAGGGAGCCGACCCGGCTGCGATGTCCAAATACGGCCAACAGCTCGCACTGATGCATCGCATCACCGTCAGCGCGATGAAGTGCAAGCAGACGACCGAGACGAGTCACGTCGAGGCTCTGCGCCGCCTCGTTCTCGAGTTCAGCAAGACCTACTTCTCGGCCGAGGACCTGAAGCACATCGAGGAGCACCACAAGGGCGACGCCGATCACAAGTGACCGCGACGATTCCGGGCGGCGAATCCGGCAGTTCCAGAGGCTTACGGCCCCTTTTTCCGCACGCCATCGGGCGCTACGCTCTTCGGCCCGAACTTCGCAGCGTAGGTCCCGATGAACGTCGAATTCCTGGATTCCGGTCCCAACCGCAAGACCATGAAGGTCGCAGTTCCGCCCGAGCGGATCCGCGACCACGTCGCCAAGGTCTTCCGTGCCGCCAATCAGCAGGTCCGGCTCAAGGGGTTCCGCCCCGGTAAGATCCCGCCGAAGGTGCTCCGCGAAAAGCTCGGGGACTCGATCCTCGCAGAGGCGAAGGAGTCGATCATCAACGAGACCTTCCAGGAGGCGATGAAGGGCCAAGAACTCGACATCGTCGGAACGCCTCGGCTCGAAGTCTCCACCGGTCCGCTCGACGAGACCCAGCCGCTCGAGTATTCGGTCGACTTCGACCTCCGGCCGAAGGTCGAGGTCGGTGATGTCGCAGCCATCACGATCGAGAAGAAGCCGACTGCAGCTTCCGACGAGGATCTGCAGTCCAGTCTCGACCACTTGGCGCAACAGAAGCGCAAACTCGGTCCTGTCGACGATGTCGTCGGCGAGGGCGACTTCGTGAAGGTCAACGTGACCTACAAGCACGACGGCAATGAGGTCGCACGCAAGGAGGGCCTGCAGCTCAACTCGGGCATCCCGATTCGCGGGACGGATGCCGAGGAGTTCAAGAACAAGCTACTCGAGCAGAAGAAGGGCGCGACCGTAGTCGTCCCAATCACCTATCCCGACAGCTTCGAGAAAGAAGAGGTGCGCGGCAAGTCGGGCGACGTGGAGCTCGAGATCCTCGACGTGATCCGCTTCGCGGCGCCGCCGCTCGACGACGACTTCGCGAAGGGCTTCGAATTCGAGAGCATGGACGCCATGCGGAACGAGCTGCGCGAGAAGATCTCGGAGCAGAAGGAGCGCATGGAGACGGCCCGGATCGAGGAGGAGATCCTCGAAAAGCTGTACGAGCAGAAGCCCTTCGACCTGCCGCAGGGTCTCGTCGAAGCCGAGGCAGCGGCGCGCGCGAAGGCCTGGGCCGAGGACATGAAGAAGCAGAAGGTCGCCGAGGCCGAAGCAAAACGCGCGATCGAGGAAGCGAAGGGCGACCTCGAAAAGGCCGCGAGGACCGGCGTGCGCAACCTGTTCCTCGTCGAGGCGATCGCGATGAAGAACAAGCTCTTCGTCACCGAAACCGACATCGAGAACGATTTCAAGCGCATCGCCAGCGAGAACGACGCGAGTCTCGACGAGGTGCGCAAGTACGTCGAGGACAACAAGCTCCTGGGCGAAGTCCGCCTTCAGCTCGTCAACGGCAAGGTCCGGGAATACCTCAGAAAGACGGCGAAGATGGTCGATAGCAAGGACAGCGGTGCCGGCGAAAGCGGCGGTGCCACCGAAAGCTGACGCTCGACTCTGTGGCCTTGCAGCCCGGGCGGCCAAGGCCTATCGATGGCGCGACGCGGTCGCCGCTCGCGAAGGACTCGCCTGGCAACCCGTCGAAGATCTCACCGTTCGAGTTCTTCGACGAGCTGTCACGGCGATCGCAGTCTAAGGAACACACGAATCGATGGAGCATCGCGCAATGACTCAGGGTTACATCCCCATCCCCTACGTCATCGAGAAGACCGGGCGTGGCGAGCGCACGTACGACATCTACAGCCGCCTACTCGAGGATCGCATCGTCTTCATCGGGACCCCGATCGACGACACGGTGGCCAACGTCGTGATCGCGCAGCTCCTGTTCCTCCAGAAGGAGAACAAGAGCCAGGACATCAATCTCTACATCAACTCGCCAGGTGGCTCCGTGACGGCGGGGCTCGCGATCTACGACACGCTGCAGTTCGTGCAGTGTGACGTCGCGACGTACTGCATCGGTCAGGCGAGTTCGATGGGTGCGGTTCTCCTCGCGTCGGGGACGAAGGGCAAGCGTCACGCACTCCCCCACTCGCGCGTGATGATCCACCAACCGTGGGGCGGCGTGCAGGGCACGGCGCTCGACATCACGATCCAGACCGACGAGATCCTCGAGCTCAAACGAAGCCTCAACAACATCCTCGCCAAGCACACGGGCAAGAGCCCCGAGGACATCGAGAAGGATTCGGATCGCGATTACTTCCTATCGGCCATGGAAGCGAAGGAATACGGCCTCGTCGACGAAGTCATCAGCGCCGACTGATCGCCGGCCCCTGCCGTTGTCGGACCGGGGGTGCTTCCTCGGTGAATCCGGCTACGATGGAACGATTGCTTCCTGGCGAGAGCTGCGAGAGACGCTGTACGTATGACGAAGACCGGAAACCGTGGCAAAGGCGGCGAACGCTGCACCTTCTGTGAGAAGTCGCGGCACCACCTCGATCGTCCACTGATCGCAGGGCCGCCGGGGATCTTCATCTGCAGCGAGTGCGTCGAGATCTGCAACACGATCCTCAAGGAGGACGAACGACGGAAGCCGCGCGTCGCGGACGTCAGCCTCACGCCGCGGGACGACATCCCGACACCGTCGGAGATCCGCGCGGCGCTCGACGAGTACGTGATCGGGCAGGATCAGGCCAAGAAGGTCCTGTCGGTCGCGGTCTACAGCCACTACCGGCGGTTGCAGTCGCGTTCGAAGCCGGACAACGACATCGAACTCGAGAAGTCGAACATCCTGCTCGTCGGCCCGACGGGTTCGGGCAAGACGCTGCTCGCCAAGACGCTCGCGCGCATCCTGGACGTGCCGTTCGCCATTGCCGATGCAACGACGCTGACCGAAGCCGGCTACGTCGGCGAAGACGTCGAGAACATCCTCCTCAAACTGCTCCAAGCCGCCAACTTCGATCTCGAGCGCGCCCAACAAGGCATCGTCTACATCGACGAAGTCGACAAGATCGGCCGCACGACGCAAAACGTCTCGATCACGCGCGACGTGTCGGGCGAAGGCGTGCAACAGGCGCTACTGAAGATCCTCGAAGGAACGGTCGCCAACGTTCCGCCGCAGGGTGGACGCAAGCACCCCGAACAGAGTTACATCCAGGTCAACACGGAGAACATCCTGTTCATCTGCGGGGGCACGTTCGTCGGAGTCGAAGATTCGATCGCGCGCAGGCTCGGGCGCAACGTCATCGGCTTCACCGAACGGGACGCGAGCCTCGAACGCGGCAAGGCCGCATCGGGTCTCGCTCTGAGCGAGCGCGACCGTCTGCTTCCGTTCGTCAACCAGAAGGACCTCGTGGGCTTCGGCTTGATCCCCGAATTCGTCGGACGACTTCCGGTGATCGCGACCCTGCGCTCGCTCACGCGCGACGACCTCGTGCGCGTCATGACCGAGCCCAAGAACGCGGTCGTCCGGCAGTATCAAGAGTACTTCCGGCTCGAGAACGCCGAACTCGTGATCCCGCCGGACGCACTCGACGCGATCGCGGCACGCGTGCTCGAACAGGAGACTGGCGTACGTGCGCTTCGATCGATTCTCGAGGACTGTCTGCTCGACGTTCGCTTCAAGCTGCCCTCGCTCACCGTCGATGGCCCCGTCGAGGTCCACGTGTCCGACGCCGTGATTCGCGGTGAGGCCGAACCCGACGTGCGCGTGATCCAGAAGCCCAAGGGACGCAAGCCGCGACCGAAGGCGGACGACGACGTCGAAACCGAACAGGACAGCGGCGACGAAGACACCCCGAAGGGTCGCGAGAGCGCGTGATTCGTCTCGCGCGAGACTTGACGCGCGACGACGTCCTTGCCATCGCGAACGACAAGGGTGCCAAGCCGTTCCAGGCGCGCGCCCTCGTCGAGGCCATCTTCGACAAGGGACTGCGGAGCCTCGAGCGCGCGACGTTCCTGCCGAAAGACGTGCGTGCGGCGCTCGAGTCCGAACTCGCACTGGCCGCGAGTCGCATCGTGGATCGTTCGGTCAGCAGCGACGGCACGGTGAAGTTCCTGCACGAACTCTCGGACGGCGAAACCATCGAGAGCGTGCTGATTCCCGACGGCGATCGCACGACGCTGTGCGTCTCGAGTCAGGTCGGCTGTCCCGTGGCGTGCGTGTTCTGCGCCTCGGGGCTCGCGGGAGTACGCCGCAACCTGACGTCTGCGGAGATCGTCGATCAGTTCTTGTTCGCACGAGAACACCTCGAGGCCGAAGGACAACGCGATACCGACCAACGAGGGCGACGCCTCACCAACGTCGTCGTGATGGGCCTCGGTGAACCGATGCTCAACCTCGACAACGTCGAGGCTGCGCTTCGCATGATCTCGCGCGACCTCGAGTTCTCTCCGCGACGCATCACGATCTCGACGTCCGGCTACCCGGATCGTGTCGTGGCTCTCGCAGCGCGAGCGCTTCCTTGGAACCTCGCGATCTCGTTGCATGCTGCAGACTCGAGGTTGCGCAAGGACCTCGTCCCGACCGCGACGAAGGAACCCCGTGAACTCGTCGCCGCCGCGCGCGCGTGGTTCGAATCGACGGGACGCGAGCCGACGTTCGAGATCGTGCTCTTACGTGGGCAGAACGATCGACTCGCGGATGCGGATGCGTTGATCGCACTGCTCCGCGGCCAAGCGTGTACGGTGAACCTGCTGCCTTGGAATCCGGTCGCCGGCGTCGAACCATGGATCGCGACTCCGACCGACGAAGTCGTGCAGCGATTCGCCGAGCGCCTCGAAAGCGGCGGGATCAAGACGACGTGGCGCAGGCGACGTGGCGCGGATCGAGATGCCGCGTGCGGACAACTGCGTCTGCGACACGTCCATTCGCGTAGCGAATCGTACTGAACGAGCATCGCCTTCGACGAAGGTTGATCCTCCGTTTGCGGCAACCTGACGCAGACGTGCGGACACGGCACGCTACACTCCGCCGGACACATGGCCGTCTCCAAATCATTCCGCCGCTTCGGACTCGTCCTGCTGCTCGTGGTGATCGGCATTCAGTTCGTGCCGACCGATCGAAGCAACCCGCCCGTGACGCGGGACGTGGACGCGAACGCCGAAGTCGAAGCCATTCTGCGACGCGCGTGCTACGACTGTCACTCCAATCAGGTGCGATGGCCGTGGTATTCCTACGTCGCCCCGGTCTCGTGGTGGGTCGCCCACGACGTCGAGGAAGGCCGTTCGCACCTCAACTTCTCGACGTGGGATCGCTACGACGAAGACCGCCTGCAACGACTCAAGAACGAGATCATGGACGAGGTCCGCGAAGGTCACATGCCGCCGCGCAACTACGTGTGGATGCACGGCGAAGCGGACCTCTCGGAGGACGACATCCGCGCGATCGTCGCATGGGCGAAGTCCTGACGCGACGCTTCACGCGACACCGTTGACCGACTTGATCAGCGAGGATCGCCGCCGACGCGGATCCGCATCGCGTTGGACGTCAGGAGACCGAGTTGGTTCGTCATGGGCGCGACGGACAATGCTTGGTGGCCGAACGTGCTGTGCAACAACGCGTTCGTCGGTGGAATCGCGATACGGAGCGTCGCTTCTCCACGTGCATCGGTCACGCCCCCCGCGACGACGATGTCCGGACTCACGTAGAGCGTGCATCCATTGGCGCCGATGGCCGCGAGCGGCCAAGGCAGCGTGATCGCACCGAAGGACTGGAACGATGCGCCGAGCGTCAGCGCGAACGGCGTACCGGCGCGCGAACCTTGCACCATGCAGCGATAGGTCGTTCCGATCTCGGGCGGCGTGAACCCGGCGAGCACCGGGATCTCGGTCGCCGAGAAACCGCAGGCTTGTCCGACGCTCGTCGCCGTACCTTCCGCGAAGAACGGCAGCGCTTCGGCGGCTACGAGCCCGAACGGAACACTCGTGCGACCGAGCACGAAGGACACGCCGGAAACCGTGATCTGGACGACTTCGTTGGCACTCGCGCGGAAGCGCACGAGTTCGTGCACGATGCGGGTGTGGTTGCCACGTCCGAGAAGGACGCGACCGTTGGCAGCCGAGGACCGCACTTCGACGTCGAGATTGCAGCGTTCGTCGAACGCTACGTTCAGTCGATCCCACGCGATCGCGACCGCGTAATCCCGCCCTGCGACGACCGGCAGACCGTACGTGACGTTGGCTCGAGTCGTCGTGACCGTGCCGTTCTGCTTGAGCACCGTGCCCACACCACGCGCGATGTCGAGGAGTCGGTCATCACGGAGGAAGCCGAACCCGTAGAGGTTCTCACTGGCACCGAGTAGGTAGCGGTTCTTGCCGGCGACGTCCTCCGAACTCGCGAAGATCGCGGCCCGCGTCACGAGTGCGTCGGCCGTGGTGTCCACGGATCGGAACAGGACCGCGGCTCCGGCCACTTGCGGCGCAGCGAAGCTGGTGCCACTGCCGATCCGATCGACGCCCTCGATGTCCTTGACCGGAAGGACGAGACTGTCCCCGCACGCGACGAGATTGGGGTACTGGTCACCGCCGGGAAGCGGTCCGCGTGTCGATGTCGTCGTCACGTCGCGCCCCGCTTGCGATGGTGTTCGCGAGCGAACCGCGCCGACCGCAATTCGATTCGTGGAGCCGTGCGCGAAGTGGTTGTTGTTCCCGCCGTTGCCACCCGAAACGACGACGACCATGTCCCCGATCCGCGCGGCGAGGTCGATCGCCTGCTCCTCGGTCCAGTAGGAGATGTTCGTCCCTTCGTAGCTGAGGTTGATGACGCGAATGTTGTACTGCACCGAGTCGGCCACCGCGCCCTGGAACGCCTTGACCATCGTCGTCAGCAGCGCGAATCCACCGCTCATGTCGGACATCGAATACCCGACGATGCCCGCGAGCGGAGCGTGCCCCGCATCGCTACCCGTGCTGGCCCACGTCTCGCCCGCCGCGACGGCGGCCACCGCCGTCCCGTGGTCGATCGTGTCGTCGGGCGGCAATGCGCCGACTTGTCGCATCGCGAGCAGACGCGATCCTTGCAGTCCGCCACCACTGCGGTTGTTGGGATCCCCGTTGACGTAGAACGTGCGGTGCGGACGCAGTCGACCGGGGGCCGTGATGTCGAGGCCGGAGTCGAGGATCGCGACCGAGACGCCCTTGCCCTTGAAGCCGGCCATCTGCAGCGCATCGACGGCGTGATTGTCCGCATTGGTCGACGTCTTGATGGACGGACGGCGGAATCCGTCCGGGATCACGCGCAGGACGTTCGGCAGTCGCCGCAACGCTTCGAGGCTTCGCGCATCCGGAACGTCGACCGAGCACGCATTGACGAGCCAGAACTGCTCGATCATCTTGCCCCCCGCCGCGCGCAGCTGATCGGCAAACGGTGCTTGGTCTCGAGCGACTCGATGCTCGAGGTCGCGCACGAGCGCCTCGACATCCTCTGCTGACCGGCGACGAATCGCGGCCGCGAGGGGTTCGAGGTCGAACGAACGCTCCGCGAACTCGACGAGAACCCGTGCCGGAAACGTCGCGGGTTCGAAGATCGCCGCCTCGACGGAAGGGCGCTCCGCGGACGCGAGAGGGGTGGATGCAGCGGAGTTCTGCGCGAGGGTGGTCGCGCAGAACCCGTGCAAGATGGAGACGAAGGTCAAAAAGCGGGTTCCGCTCATGTCGGCTTTCTCGATTCTCCCGGGGGACGACGCACCTTTTGGGACGTCGCCGCGAGAGAACAACGTGGCGGCCGGCAGACCGATTCAGGGCAACGAGACGAGTAGCCCCGAACCGCACAGGCGTAACGGGAGTTCCCGGGCTCATCGAGTTATTCTCGGAGTCCGAATGACCACGCCGCGCTTCCTCGTCACTTCCGCTCTACCGTATGCGAACGGCCCCTTGCATCTCGGCCATGCCGCGGGCGCCTACCTGCCGGCCGACATTTTCTGCCGCTTCGAACGCCTCCGTGGCAACGACGTCCTGTTCATCTGCGGCAGCGACGAGCACGGCGTCGCGATCCTCATGCGAGCGCGGAAAGAAGGTGTCTCGCCCCAGGACATCGTCGATCGGTATCACGAGCGGATTCGGAGCGCCTTCGAGCGCTTCGGAATGAGCTTCGACTGGTACGGCCGCACCTCCAGCACCATCCACCGCGAGACGAGCGCGCGTTTCTTCGAGACTCTCGCGGACAAGGGCAGTTTCGTACTGCGCTCCGAAGAGCAGCTCTACGACCCCGAAGCCGGGCTCTTCCTCGCCGATCGCTTCGTCGTCGGCACGTGCCCGAAGTGTGCAAATCCCAATGCGTATGGCGACCAGTGTGAATCCTGCGGCACCTCGCTGAGCCCGAGCGAACTCATCGATCCGAAGAGCACGCTGACCGAGGCGACTCCCGTACTCGAGGAGACGACGCACTGGTACCTGCCACTCGGCGCACATCAAGAAGAGTTGGCCAAGTGGATCGACAGCCGCACGAACTGGAAGCCGACGGTCCTCGGCCAGATCAAGAGCTGGATGTCCGACGGACTCGCCGATCGTGCGATGACACGCGATCTCCCTTGGGGCGTCCCCGTGCCGGCCAACGTCGCCGCGCGGGCTGGCGTCGATGCTACCGGCAAGGTCCTCTACGTGTGGTTCGATGCACCGATCGGCTACGTGTCCGCGACGCGCGAATGGGCCGAGCAACGCGGGGATCCGGACGCTTGGAAGGACTGGTGGCAGAACGACGAGACTCGACTCGTTCACTTCATCGGCAAGGACAACATCGTCTTCCACTGCCTGATTTTTCCACTCATGCTGAAACTCCACGGCGACTTCGTCTTGCCGTGCGACGTACCAGCGAACGAGTTCCTCAACCTCGAGGGCCAGAAGCTGTCGACGAGTCGCAACTGGGCCGTGTGGCTCGACGAGGCACTCGACGCGTTCCCCGCGGACTACTTGCGCTATGCGCTCTGTGCGATCATGCCCGAGACCAAGGACTCGGACTTCGCGTGGCGTGATTTCGGGAACCGCATCAACAACGAACTTGCCGATACGCTCGGCAATCTCGTGCATCGCTGCGTGACGTTCGGCGTACGTACGTTCGATGGCGTCGTGCCAGAACTCACGTCCCCCTCCGACGTCGACCTCGAAGCACTCGACCTGCTCGCGCACACGACCCGCGCAGTCGCGGAGAAGATCGAGTCGTACAAGTTTCGCGAAGCGTTGACCGAGGCGATGAATCTCGCACGTCACGGCAACAAGTACTTCAACGATGGCGAGCCCTGGAAGACCAAGAAGTCGGACAAGGAGCGCTGCGCCAACACGATCCACGTTTCGCTCCAGATCGTCGCGTCGCTATCGGTGATCCTCGAACCCTTCCTGCCGTTCACGTGCGGGCGATTGCGTTCGATGCTCGGCATCGGTCCGTTGCGTTCTGCTGGCGTGCCCGAGGGTATCGGCTGGAACGATGCGGCCAGGCCGTTACTGCAACCGGGCTCGCCGATCACCGAGGGCGAACCGCTCGTTCCCAAGATCGAGGACGCCGCCATCGAAGAGCAGCTCACCAAACTCGAATCCGCGAGCCGAGCTGCTCGGTCCGCGAACGATCCGGCATCCGAGTCGCTCCCTTACGCGCCTCTGGCGCCGGAGATCACATTCGACGATTTCGCCAAGATCGACCTTCGAGTCGGCCGCGTCATCGCCGCCGAGAAGATGAAGAAGTCCAAGAAGCTGCTCCGCTGCGACGTCGACCTCGGCTTCGAGACTCGCCAAATCCTCGCTGGAGTTGCAGAACACCTGAGCCCGGAGGACCTGATCGGGAAGACGGTGCTCGTCGTCGCCAATCTCGCTCCACGGCCGATGATGGGTACCGAGAGCCAGGGCATGTTGCTGATGGCCGAGGGTCGTCGCGGTGACCTCGCACCGACCACTGCGGACCAAGAGCCGGGAGCCCCCGTTCGATGATCTGGGCTCTGCTTCTCGCTGGACTCGCGTCGATGTCGATCGATCGCGTCGTTCCCCGACGCCAGGAGACTCCTGCACAGGCGGAGTCGGCGATCTGGCAATCCCCATCCGGCCTGCGCATCCGCTTCCCCGAGCCGTGGCGTGTCCTCGACAAGGAGAGCCTCGCGAGGCCCATGCGGCGAGCGAGGATCGAACAACTCAAAACCGCCCTCGGCGGCAGCCCGCGACGCGTCGAAACCGCTGGGCTACCGCTCACGACGTGGTCGCGCATCGTCGACGAGAGTGACGCGGTCCTCGTAACCGGAGCGAGCATTGGTGATGCGACGTTCGTGCGTGTTTTCGATCGCGACGAGACGTTCTCGCCCCGCGACGTCGCCGAACGTCCCGCGAGTCGCGCGTTGAGACTTCGCGTCGGAGATCGCTATCTGACCGTCGCGATGCACGGAGCCCTCGCGACGGGAGGAGACGTCGATCGTCTGCTCGACCACATCGCGGACGCCGTCGAGTCGACGACGGAGAGACCGGTTCTTCCCGCACCGGCTCGAGGCTCGAGGCGCGCGATCTGGATCGCGCTCTTGCCGTTCGCAATCCTCGCGGGCTGGTTCCTCTACACCAAGAAGTACTCATGAACGTCCCGACGCACATGCCACGCGGCGCGCTGATCGGCACCGCGATCGGCCTGAATGCTTGGCTCGTCGCACTCGGCATCTCGCTGCTCACGATCGACGGCGAGGCGCCCAGTTGGTCCGGGTACTGGACACTCGTCGCGCTCAATATCCCGCTGACAGTGCTCGTCCTCACGTTCACAGCGATGGCCAGACGGGCTCTGTCCCAGAAGGCGTTCTTGTGTGCGCTGTTCGGCATCTTGGGCTTCGCGATCGGCGTGCTGCTTCTCGCTTTCGAGTCGACCGTGGGTCCGAGTCTCGCGCGAGACGAGGGGTTCGCCGAGGTCATGGCCGGCCTTGGCGCGGTGACGCAGGTGCCACGCTTCGTCGCGCCCACGATCTTGGCCATCTCGAGCGTGCCGCTCTACTTCGCGCTGCGAGCGACGTTGCGAACACGATCTTGAGAGCGCGACTCCCGATCGATTCGTCAGTGCCGGAGATCGTCGCCGCGCTCCGCGCGACCGGCGCAGTCGTCGTGACGGCGACACCGGGATCCGGGAAGACGACCCGCGTGCCGCTCGCGATTCTCGAAGATCTCGAGTCCACTGACGAGGCTGGCGCCGTTTGGGTGCTCGAACCGCGCCGGATCGCGGCACGAGCAGCGGCACGCCGTGTAGCGGCAGAACGGCCCTGTCGCGTCGGTGATGACGTCGGCTACATCGTGCGTCACGATCGCGCATCTTCGAAGCAAACGCGCCTCGTGTTCGTGACCGAAGGCGTTCTCGTCGCCGCCATCACTCGCGATCCCGAACTCCCGGGGATCTCCACGGTCGTGCTCGACGAGTTGCACGAGCGGCATGTCGAGACGGATCTGGCACTCGCGATGCTGCGCGACGTGCGAACGACGCTGCGGCCCGACCTACGCCTCGTCGCGATGTCCGCGACCCTCGACGCCGAGAAGGTCGCTGAATACTTGAGTGCCAGTCATATCGAAGTACCGGGTGCGCTCCACGAGATCACGACGGTTTGGGACGAAGGTCACGACGATCGCACGCTCGAACTTCGAATCGCAGCGGCCTGTCGCGAGGCCATCGAGTGGTTCGATGCACAGGGTGAAGACAACGCGGGCGTACTCGTCTTCGTACCCGGCGTTCGTGAGATCGAAGCGGCGATCCGGACCATCGAAGCGGATCCATCGCTCAGGAGCACCGTCGCGTTGCCGCTGCACGGCCGACTCGATGCAGCCACGCAAGACGATGCGATTCGTGAATCGCACGCACGCAAGATCGTCGTGAGTACGAACCTCGCCGAGTCTTCGATCACGGTCGACGGGATCCGCGCGGTCGTCGACAGCGGACTCGCGCGTGTGCTCCGGCGCGATCCGCGTACCGGTTTCGATCGACTTCGTCTCGAGACCATATCGATCGCGGCAGCCGATCAACGACGAGGACGTGCGGGCCGACTCGGGCCTGGCCTCTGCCGACGCCTTTGGGTTCGAGGCGAAGAGCGCCTTCGCAAACGCTTCGACGATCCCGAACTCGGACGCGTCGATGTCACGCGTGCATGGCTCGACGTGCGAACGTTCGCCGGCCGGGATGCGGATTCGTTCTCGTGGTTCGAAGCCCCGCCGCGCGACGAACTCACGAGTGCGGACACGCTGCTCCAAAGGCTCGGCGCGATCGACGTGAGTGGCCGTATCACGAAACGCGGGCGCGCGATGCAGGCACTTCCACTCTCGCCCCGACTCGCCCGGCTCATCCTCGAGGCGCGAACTCGTGGCTGCGTGCTCGAAGCCGCGGCCATCGCCGCGATCCTGCAAGCAGGCACGACCAAACGTGACGACTTGCTCGCCGCCGCGCACGATGTCGTCGCTGGCAGGATTCGTGGCAAGGACGCCGGAGCGATCCGACGCACGACCGCGCAGCTCGCTCGAAACGCGGTAGCCGGGACGGCCGACGACGGCGCATGGATCTCATGCCTGCTCGCGGCATTCCCGGACCACGTCGCGAAGCGATCCTCGCCAAGTGCCGAAGAAGCGTGGCTCGCGAACGGCACGCGCCTCGATCTGCGTAGCGTGCTTCGAGGCGAAGCCAACCAGCTCGGAGATCGCACCCTCTTTCTCGCACTCGACCTGCACGGCCTCGAGTCGAAGTCGCCCCGTCCCGCGTACGTGCTCGCGATCGACGAGTCGATGCTGCCAGCCGAACTCGTCGAGGACACGAAGACCATCCTCGTCGACCCCGCGACTGCGCGCGTGCGGCGCGTACGCAAGCGAACATATGGGACGCTCACTCTCGAGGAGACGACGCTCGGGGACGCGTCGCTCGAAGAAGCTCGTCCGCTCTGGATCGCGCTTCTCGAGAAGGATGCTGGGCGTTGGCTGAACAAACAAACCGGCTTGGCCGACATCCGAGCACGGATCGCATGGCTCTCGAGCCGCGGTCAGGAGGACCTGCCGGATCTGTCGGACGTGGCACTCGCGCCTTGGATCGTGGACTTCGTCGACGTGCGATCGGGATTGGCTGGCCTCGCATCGCTCGACCTCGGCGTGCAACTCCTCGCAAGCAAGCCCGACCTGAGACATCGTCTCGCGCGCGACGCGCCGCCCGACGTGCAGCTGCCGGTCGGACGCCGGGCTGCGATCGACTACTCCCGCGAAGTCGGTCCGACGGTCACAGCCAGAGTGCAGGAGCTCTTCGGTTGCAAGGCACTACCTGCACTTTGTGGCGGCTCGGTGCCGCTCGTGATCGAGATCCTCGGGCCGAATCATCGCCCCGTGCAGTTGACGCAAGATCTCGACGGCTTTTGGACACGCACGTACCCGTCGGTGCGGGCGGATCTTCGTCGTCGCTATCCGAAACACGCATGGCCCGAGGACCCACGTAGTGCGACGCCCGAACAGCGGCCTCGACGCCGGAACCCCTGACTCCAACGGAGTGTGACCGTCGGGTTCGCGGTATCTTCGAAGCGTGGACGAAGCGGACTTTCGAACCTGATCTGCTGACGCCCTCTGGCCGAATGCCCCAGCGAGCCGTGGACTCGCGTCGAGACGGGTCAGCGAGGCTCGTGCATCGTCACGGGCGCGTTCAGTCGCCATCCGAAACGATCCGCCGTCGCTTCGTTCGGCGTGTAATCAGCGTTGAGGATGCCGTTGCGGACGAGCAAGTCGCGGAATGCCTTCGGATACTCCGCTCCGAACGGCACGCCGCGCAGCGTCGGGCGGAACGCTTCGTTGGGGACGACGACCGGATCGTCCTGGTAGCCCTCGCGAACACCTTGCACGACGAAGAAGAACTCACAGTCGGACTCCCCCCGAACTTCGATGCGGTCCCTGCTCGCGCTCCAAACGACGACGCGTGCAAACGTGCGAATCGGAGTGATCTGGACGGTCACGCCATCCGCCGCCGTGACCATGCGCCACTCGTCCGGGATGTCGATCAGTCCGCGACCGTCGACGATCCTTGCACGTCCACGGAAGTAGGTGCCCGCTTCGTTCCCTTCGAGACAGGTGAAGCGCAGCGCCTTGGTCGGGTCCTGCGGATGCGGGTGGACGAAGTTCTTGGTTCCCGAAGCCGCGAAGCGTCCGGTGCTGAAGACACCGTATGCGGATGCGTTCGACGCCTTTCCTTCGACGCCGCGCAAGTCGCCGACACCGTAGACGCCGCGAATGGTTCCCGTGCCGTAGACTCCCGACTGCCCGTCTCCCTGAACGCCCGCAGTCGTTCCCTGCCCATCGATCCCGATGGCACCACCGTGCCCGCGCACGCCGACCGTCGCACCCTCACCGCGAACTCCGATGGTCGCACTCTTGGCCCAGACGCCGTAGTCGCCCGCCGCCTCGGCGTAGACTCCGTAGTTCGTGTCGGACTTCGCGTAGACCGCGTAGCCATTCTTGGCTGTCGCGTGTACCGCGTACCGACCGTTGGTCGTTGCAGCGACGGCGTAGTCACCGAGGGCTTCGGCATACACCGCGTAGTCGTTCCCCACTTTCGCGTGTACCGCGTAGTCGACAGACGCCTCCGCTTGGACTGCGCGACTGCTGCCGCTGTTTGCTGTCAACGTCGTTCCGGCACTTCCAACACGCAGATAGCCGGTACTCGCGAGTCCGGTGCCGAAGCTCAGCGTGCCTCGCGAGTAGCTCACGTTGTCGTTGCGATCCAAGACGAACGGCGTCGCGCCAGCAGGGCCGACCGGTCCTTGGGGCCCCGTCGCTCCCGTCGGTCCGACATCGCCCTGTGGTCCTCGAACTCCTTGCGGGCCAGCGGGTCCGACCGGTCCCTGCGGACCCGGCGGCCCTTGGACACCGGCAGGTCCCTGAGGACCGGCGGGCCCTTCAGGACCGCGCAGTCCGGTCGGGTCACCGACCCATTTCCCCGCGGAGTCGATCACGGTGCGCGTGCCGATCGAAACACTCGAAGGTCGGATCGGACCACGGACGTCCGCCGCGACCCGTGCATAGGCATTCGCAGAAACACTGAGACGCGGCGTCATTTCTGGATCGCTCGCGGCCGTCACGCCGAGCCAGAGCGCTCCACCGTCGAACGTCGTCGACGGAAAGGGCGTGATCGATCCGAGGTCGATCTTGAACACGCCGACATGCACGTCGACCTGGGGATGCGATTCGCTCCAAATCGCCGTGCCGCCCGTCGCCACGCTGTAGAGCGCGAAGCGCATTGCGATGGGCCCCGTGAACGCGCCATTCGTCTGGTGCTCGATCCGTCCTTGGAACGGCAGCGCACCCGGCACCTGTGCGATCGCCGGCACCGATAGGAAGAGGGCGCAGGAAAACAATGTCAGTCTTTGCATGGTCCGTCCTCAGGAACCGAGACGCTCAATAGCCGAGACGAAGGTCGGCGACGTTCATCAAGTCGAAGCCGAAGAAGGGATCGGAGCTCGGCACGACCGTCGCGCCGACACGCACGACGATCCCGAGCAATCCAGGGTCGTTGGGAATGGCCAGGCGCGTGCTGAAGCGCGTGCGCGCCGCGATGGCCGCGATCAACTGCATCGTGAACGGGTCGAGCTGCAGCTCGCACAGGCCGACGTTGATCGGAAACAGGGGCTTGGCACTCAAGAAGACGACGGCGAACCCTTGCGTCAACGTCAGAAGCCCGAAGCCATCGATCTGGCAGTTCGCGCCGATCCGCGGCGCCGTCGTGATCAGGGTCGGCGCGCGTAGCTCACCGCCACAACCTTGCCCCAGCGTCCTGCTGATCCCTCCTGCGTCGACGACCCATGGCTCGACACCGTGCACGCCGTCGTCCGCGCGAAAGATCACGTGGCGAAACGCGACATCGAAGGCGTATCCACCCGGCGGTCGCGAGCCCTCGAATCCCTGACGTAGATCCGCAAGTCGCCTCGGGTTGACCATGTCGAGACTCTCGACCGTCCAGATCTCGGTGCCGTAGAGAGGGTCGTCGACGGCGCAATACAGATCGTTGCTGCTGAAGAAGAGATCACGCGGATTCGATCCACGCGCACCGGGCACGAGATCCACGAGAGTCGGCTGGAGCGCCGTCGTCCACCAGAGTTCACGACCATGCGTGCCGTCCTCGGCGGAGAACGCAACACGATCCGAATGCAACGGGGTGAACTCGCGCGGATCCGATCCCTCGGGCCCGGGCCGGAGATCGGCGATCATGTTCGTGCCATTGACGAAGCCCGTCGAAAACCATGGCTCGCGGCCGTGTGTCTGGTCGTTGCCCACGAAGAACAGGTAGACTGGCGTGGCGGTCAGCAGTCCGTCCGGAATCCCGTCGGCGGGCCCGGGAGCGATGTCGGCGACCCGCTGCGTATTCGAACCTGTGCCATCGCTGCGCCAGAGTTCGCGACCACTCACGCCATCGTCAGCCGTGAAATAGAGCACGTTCTTGTGGGCGACGAGAGACTTCGGATACGAACCGAGCGCTCCGGTCCGGATGTCGAGCACACGGCGCGGCACGGGGTTCGGATTGGTCGGGTCGCGCCACGGCAAGACCCAGAGCTCTTGCCCGGTCGTGCCGTCGTCTGCGCTGAAGAACAGGAAGTTGCCACAACGCACGAAGCCTGTCGGATTCGATCCTGCAGGCCCCGGATGGATATCGGCGATGCGCACGCCACGTCGACAAAGCTCATAGCCGTGCTCTTCGTCGTACGCTGCGTGATAGAGTTCGCCCGCGCAAACCGTCAGATCGCGCGGTAGGGAGCTGCCAGTACCGGCGTTCATGTCCGTCACGATGCCCGTACCGGTCGGGGTACCGTCGGACTGCCAGAGCTCCCAACCCTCCGACGCGGTGTAATTGACGAACCACGCTTTCCAATCATCCGTGAAGATCATCTGCGGGATGTGCAGCGGATGCAGATCCGTGACCTTGGTCGTATTGCCGGTCGTTCCGTCGGTCGTGTAGAGCGCCGGCATCGTCGCGCCCGTCGGATATGCCGTGAACCAAGTGTCGCCACGCGGACTCTCGTAGAAGCGCGATGGAAAGCTGTCTTTGGAGATCCCGGTATTGAGATCGACGAGCAACTGCGGCGTCTGCGCTCTCGACGAAGACACGAATGCGGCGAGAGCGACGGAAGCAAGAGCCACGACGCGGAATCGCGGGTTGGGAACGAAGGCCATCGTACGTCTTCCTCAGATCTCGAGAACGTTCGTGAAGGAGCCGGGCGCGTACCCACTCGCATTTGTCAGCACGAGTGCCTGGAAGTAGAGCGGCGGCAGACCGAACGCCGCGGGGAAGCGCACGGCGTTGCGCCCCGTGTGATCTGGCGTCGTCGTCGTCACGACGATGAGCGACGCGAGATCGAGCTCGAGCGCATGGTGGATCGGAGCGAGCGTCAGCCGAGTACTCGCACGCCGAAGCGCAACAAACCAGATCGCGAGGTCGCCCTGCGTGCCGCGGTATTCGAGGTCGAGCGGCGCGCCGCGCACTCCGCTTCGCGCACCATCGAGCATCGGCAGCACACCGACACCACGCGCGAGCGTCGTCGTCGTGCCTGCAGCGGTCATCTCGACTGCAGCCCAGCCTGGCTGCGCTTGTTTCGGGACCGTGATCTCGACAGCGTCCCGAGTACGTGGGCCGACGGTCGCCGCGAGTCCACCTACCTTGACGCTCGCCGTCGAGCCCAAGTGCAGTTCGGTACCTCGGAGCGAGACCTTGGTGTTGCCGAAGAGCGGTGCGTATCGCGGCTCCACCGCCATGAGCCACGGCCTTCCACTCGCGCTCGCGTCGAGCGTCGCCACGAACCCACCGCGGAGGACGAACGTGCTCGAAGTCGTCCGTGCTGCGACGACACCGGCACCCAAGCTTCCATGGAGTCGATACGTCGTCGACGACGTCGCTCCTCCCGCCGACTGTTCGGAAGACGTCAACACGTGGTTCGTGCTGGCGGCCTGGCCCGTCGCGCTCGCACAGGCGAAGCAAAGCATCGCGAGCGCGAGCGCCGCTCGATCGTGGTGATTCATCGTTGCGCTCCTTCGAGTGTCCGTACGCTCTGCACTTGCCGCCCTCGCTCCTCGACGGTCAGCCACCAACGGCGCGCGATCGGCACGGTGTCGGGATCACGCAGCTCCCATCCGAGTCGCGCCGCGGTCTGCTCGTTGGGCGTGAAATCGCCATTCAGAATCCCGTTCGCGACGAGGATCTCGCGCAGCTCGCGCGGATACTGCGTGCCGAACGGAACGCCGCGCACCGTCGGCCGGAAGTCGACGTTGGACCGGTACGGCTGGTACTTCGTGAAGCCCGCGCGTACGCCATTGACGAGGTAGTCGAACTCGCAGTCTTCGCTGCCGCGGACGACGATGCGCTGCTTCGACTTCGTCCATACGACGACGCGTGCGAAGCTGGCGATCGGCGTGACCTGCACGGTGATGCCTAGATCGTCGGTCACGAGGCGCCATTCGTCGGGAATCGGGATCTCGCAGATGCCGTCGACGAGCCTCCCCGTGCCTCGGAAGTACGTCCCACTCTCGTTGCCTTCGAGACAGAGGAACTGCACGACACGTGATGGGTCGTTCGGATGTGGCTGTACGAACGCTTTGGTGCCGGTCACCGCGAACGCACCACTCGAATAGACTCCATAGCTCTCGCGGTTCGTCGTACTCCCGTGCACCCCGGCCTGTGCACCGGGTGTACTGCTCGGCAGCCCGACAGCTTCGCCTTGCACTCCGTAGCCGTTCTGCGCAGCCGTCGTGCCGAGGATGCCGCTTCCGTGCCACGAGCGACCGACGACGCCGTAGCTCGACGATGCCACGGAGAACGGCGTACCTTGTTCGCCGACGATCGCGGCACCAGCCGCCTCGTTGCGTCCGAACAGCCCCTGCGCATTCGCGCTCGTCGACTCGCCGAGGACGGCAGCTCGTGTGCCTGGGCCGATCGGGTTGCCACGATAGAGCCCCCAGATCGCCGACGAACGCGCGAGTGTCCCGACGGCAGAAGCGGCGATCGCGTAGTCCGAACTAGTGACCGGAGAATCGACGAGCAGCGGACGGGTTCCACTCCATCGAACCGGCGGACTCGGCATCGGGCCGATCGGACCTTCGGGCCCGGTTGGACCGATATCCCCCTTCGGACCTGCAGGACCGATGTCACCCTTGTCTCCCTTCGGTCCCGGGTCGCCTCGAGCACCGGCGGGCCCCTGCGGTCCGACCGGACCGGGATCCCCTTTCGGCCCCTGCAACCCCGCCGTGTCCCCCGTCCACTTCCCGGTCTCGTCGATCACGCGCCGCGTACCGATCGTGATACTGCGCGGATGCACGTCGCGGCCTTGCACGTCGTCCGCATTCGCCGCGCGCCTGGCGAACGCATGCGAAGTCAACGCGATGCGTGGCGTCATCTCGACGTCGGGCGCGACTTGCACGCTGAGCCACACCGTGCCTCGATCTAGGAGTGCGTCGGGGAGGACCGTCGTCGTGCCGAGTTCGACCCGGAAGACACCCTGCTGCACGGCGACGGTTTGCGATTCCGTCCACAGCACGCTGCCTCCGGTTTCGAGCGAATAGAGCCGAAACGTCATCGCCTTCGAACCGTCCGCGTTGCCGCCGACTTGGAGCGTCAATCGCCCCTGGAACGGGAGTGTCGAAGGAACCGGGTTCTGAGCATGGAGACACGGGACGCTCGAGACGAACACGAGCCACAGTGCGCCCACCGGAGAGTATCGGTGCATCATGCTTCTTCCTTCAGCGGCCCAGAGCCAGCCCGATCGCGTTGGAGACCTCGAACCCGCGCGCAGCCAGGCTCGGCGCGAAAATCGCCTGTAGGGTCAGTCGCAGACCTTCGAGCGACGCATCGTTCGGCAACGCGAGCGTCGACGTGTGCTCCGTGCCGCTCGACTGGACCCAGCCCTCGAGCAAGAACATCGGTCGCCACGGATGAAGCCAGAACTCGCAGTCCTGCGCGAGCGGCATGCGCCCGTCGAAACCGGCATACAGAAGTCCCACTGCGCCCGTAGCGAGGTTGCCGAGATCGAAGCGTTGGCTCGCGCCGAGCACGGGATCGGACACCGCGAGTGTCGGTACGCGGGTCGTCGTCCCACAGCCTTCGCCTACCCTCCAGGCAGTCGCGCCGTTCTGGAACGCCATCAGTTCGAAGTCTCCCGAGCTCCCGCCCGAGAAGAAGACCGCATCGCGAAGGACTCCCATCGACCAGCGGTAACGATCGACCTCGGACTCGGGCGTGTCGATGCCACTCGCGCTGCCGCTCTCGATCTCCGCGACGAGCAGAGTTCCTGCAGCCGTGCCGTCCGAGCGCCAGAGCTCGAGCCCGCTTGCAGGCGTCGCTGCGCGAAAGTAGACGTGACGCGAACCGATCGGAGTCAGTCCGCCGAGCGAGTTGGGGTCGACACCGAGATCCTTCACCAAGGTCGTGCCGTTCGCGGTTCCGTCCGTCGTCCAGAGCTCGTCGCCGTTCGCGAAGAACCAGGCACGATCGCCGGCCGCGGCGAATCCACGTGGGTTCGAACTCGCGGAGCCGACCGCGATGTCCCGGAGCACTTGCGTCCCCGAGGTCGTTCCATCACTGGTCCAGAGTTCTCGACCGTTCGCGGCATCGCTCGCCGCGAAGAGCACGCGCTCACCGAACGTCGTCATCCACTGCGGGTCGGCCGCGTCCGAGAGCTTCTGCGTTCCGGCTGTCGTACCATCCGAGATCCAGAGCTGATCGTCGGCGAACAGGAACGACGACCCTGTTCCGGCACGCGCGAAGAACGGTCGCCACGTGCTCGCGTTCTGAGCCGTGTCGACGAGTCGCGAGAAGCTCACACCGTCGTAGATCCAGATCTCCGGGCCGACCGTGAGTGCGACACGATCACCGACGGTCGTCAGGTAGCGCCCATCGAGTTGCGTAAGCAGCTGCGTGCCCGTGTCCGTACCGTCGGAACTCCAGAGTTCGTCGCCGACGTGGAACAGGAGCTGGTCCCGGTAAGCACAGAGGTAGCGCACAGCCGCGCTCGGGAGGAACCGACGAACGAACTCCACACTCTCGCCATCACTCGCACAAAGTGCGCGCTGCGCGACATCGACCTGTGCCGTGAAGTAGATCCGTTCGCCGAGCCGCGTGAACTCGTCGGGCCTCGAGGACGGCTCCTGGTCGAAGACGGGTACCGTACCCCCGCTCGTTCCATCGCTCTTCCAGAGCCAGTTGGTTCGCGACTCCGACGCGAAGAGGAGCGCATCCCCCAACCCGCTCCCCAGAGCTGCACCGGCAAGTGGCCGGCAGCCATCGCGATCGCCGACGACGATGTCCTTCACGAGGGCCGTGTTGTTCGCGGTGCCGTCGCTCTTCCACAGCTCGCGCCCGATACGGCCCGTCGATGCGGTGAAGAACACCTGGTTGCCCACCGCAGCGAAGCCTCGCGGATGACTCGACTCGTTCGGCTCGAGATCCGCGACGAGCGTCACGTCGAGCAAACCTCCATTGCCCGTCACGGCCAATAGCTCGACGTCGTCCGTCCGTTGCCCGCCGGCGAAGAACGTTCGCCCACCCGACGAAGCGAAGTCCGTCAGGTCTGCGATATTGGCCCAGTCGATCAGCCTGACCTCGACCCCCCAAGTGGGAGCACTGCCCACGACCCTGAGGCTCTGGAGTTTCCACCCACCGCGATCGAAGACGGGAGCGAGACGCGTCGGGGGATTCTGCGCGGGATGACTCGCGAAGTTCGATTGCCAGCTCGTGACGCTCGTGGTTTGCAGGTTCGCGAGGAAGCCCGACGGACGCCCGGGAAACCATACGACGAGTTGCCCACTGTCCACGAACCAGGTGTCTCCCTGCCCACCGGCCATGACCGCGGATGCTTGCCGGTCGACGAAGAGGAAGTTCGGCGGGAGCATCGCCAGTTCCGTACCGACGAGGAAGCGCCTTCCGTTCTGCGAGACGGAGCACGACAAGCGCGCGCTGTCCGCTGCGATGTGGATCGGGTCGCTGCCGGCAGGCCCGGGCACGAACTCGTAGTACAGTTGCGCCGGACCGGCCTCGTCGCAGACCCAGAGTTCGCGACCGCGCACGCCATCGTCCGCACTGAACACGACGCGATAGGGCTGCGCCGAGGACCCGTCACCGAGGAGCGTCAGTCCGCGAGGGTCGGAACTCGCCTTTCCGCTGCGGACTTCGCGTGCCGACAACGAACTCGAACGCGCTTGGCCCACGTAGAGCTCGAGACCGGTCGCCTTGTCCCCGCGCGGCGAATCGAGCACGACCCAAACGAGTTGTTCCGCGACGAGGAGTTCGGTCGGAGGAGTCACGGAGACCCGGGACGTGCCGAGCGCGCTTCCGTCGCTCCGCCAGAGCCCCGTGTCCGTGACGATCCAAACCTCTTCGTCCACGCGATGGAAGGAGACGGGCTCCCCCATTCTCGGGATCGTCCAGAGATCGGCGAAGCTGCGCAGTTGCGCGAACGACACGCTGGGTAGCAACGTGAGCACGAACGCACTCCGCAACGCCGCAGCGGGCATGCGGGGCATCGAGAATCGTGACGACAGCAGCGGCACCATGCCACGGGAGCGCACGCCCGCGCGCGAGCGTTACAGCCTTCTCGAAAAATCCTCAGTGCCCGTCGCGATCGAGTCGCTCCTGGATCACGACGAATTTGGCGAGCGCGCGATGGAGCAACACCCGCACATGCCCCGGATCGAGTTCGAGCTCTCGGCCGGCCTCGTCCGCGGAAAGGCCGAGACCGCGACAGAGCAGCAACGCGCGCCGCTGATCGTCGGGAAGGCTTGCCAGGCATCGCCCGAGACGCTCGACCTCGTCCTTCCCTGCTGCGACTCGCGAGGGTGTGACGAGCGTCATCACCGCAGTCTCATAGACATCCGCACCGAGGGCCTGCTCACGCCGGACGTCGCGACGCATGGCCCCGTGGTAGCGGGCTCTCGAAACGACTTTCCGCTTCGCCTGCAAGAAGAGGAAGCGCTTGAACGCGAGTTCTCCGAGATCCTCGAGCTGATCGAGGTCCATCAGCACTTCGCGGCATGCGGACTGGACGACGTCGGACGCCATCTCGCGCGCCGCGAGCTTGTCACCAAGCTGGAGCTGCACGAAGGCGCGTAATTCCGGCAGGTAGCGCGCGAAGAGGTCGTTGCGTGCTTCGATGTCGCCGCGACTTGCGGACTGGATCAGAGAGGCATTGTTACGTTCGGGCATCGATCATCGCCAGGCCACGATGTAGGCCTCTTTCGGTCGGCAAGCACCACCCTAGAATACCCAGGGCTCCGTATTCGTTGGATGGAATCGACACGCGACAAAGGCTCCGACGCAGAGTCCGAATCAGGACCACCCCCGATCGCGTCGGACGACGCGATCCTCGAAGACCTCGTCTTTCGCTGCCTCGAAGCCGACGAGCCGAGCCGAGAACTCGATGCGATCGCCCGCACGGACCCGGAACGAGCCACGCGTGCTCGTGGGATGCTTCGGCGGCTCGCGGATCAGGGACTGCTCGCGTCGGATCACTTGCCGGAGCACGCATCGAGTTCCGAGGACTGGAACGCTCCCTCGTCTCTCGGTCGCTACGCGATCGTGAAGCGAATCGGGACCGGCGGCATGGGCCTCGTCTTCGAAGCGCAGGACAGAGACAGTAACGAGCGGGTCGCGATCAAGGTCGTGCGCCCGGACTTACTCGCACGCACGCGTTCGATGCGCCGCTTCGATCTGGAGATCGATGCGCTCGAAAAGCTCGTGCACCCGAGCATCCCGCGCGTGCTCGACCGCGGATCCGAGTCCGGTGTGCAATATTGCGTCATGGAGTTCGTCGACGGGGAGACGATCGCTCGGATTCTCATGCGCGTGCAAGACCGCAAGCTCCAAACACTCCATGGCCGAGACCTGTTCGACGACGATGTGGATTCACGGACCAAGCCAGGCTCGACGTCCGAGCTCGCGATCCTGAAAACGTCGCCGTGGATCGAAGCGTGCGTCCGCATCGTGCGCGATCTCGCGCTCTGTCTGATCCACGCACACGAAACCGGCGTGCTGCACCGAGACATCAAGCCGGCGAACGTCATGCTCGACCACAGGGGCCGCGTGCACCTCGTCGACTTCGGACTCGCGCGTGCCGACGACCGACAAACGCTGACCCAGAGCGGAGCGGCACTCGGCTCGCTCGCCTATATGCCACCCGAGCAGCTCCTCGGTGAGCGAGCGCGGATCGGCCCTCCCAGCGACATCTATGCAGTCGGTGTCCTGCTCTACGAACTGTTGACGTTGAAGCACCCGTTCGTCGACGCGCAGAACGCCGACAAGACGCGTGCGAACATCCTCGACGGCCGTGCGGCGCGCCTGCGTCGACGCAACCCGAGGGTTCGAACGGAGCTTGCCGAAGTCTGCATGCGCGCCATGGCGAGAGAGCCCGAAGATCGCTACCAGACTGCAGTCGAGCTCGTGCACGATCTCGAAGCGGTTCTCGGGCACGGCCGCATACGAACCGGTTCCCTCGTTCGGCGCGTCGTTTCGGAGTATCCGATTCGATGCGTTGCCGGGCTCGGTGCGACACTACTGCTTGCGAGCGGGGCTTGGATGAGCAGCCAACAAGGCGTCCTGGACGACCTGGTCACGACGCATTCGAGCTTGCGCGCCGAGATCGTGTCCGCCGAGAACGAACGGCGACGCCTCGAGATCGACCAACGGCGGCGCGAGTACGACGACGCCCTTCACGAGATCGCGATCGGACGCACGTCGGCAGCCGAGAACATCCTCGCTCGAACGGTCGCTTCGGATCGCACGTGGGAAGAACGGTATCTCGCCTCCCTGATTCACATTCCGCAGCCTGCATGGCGCCCGGATCATGGCAATGCCTACGGCGCCAACACGATGAGTGATCGCTCGCGCCTCTTGTTCTTCGTCACGGATCGTGCGCTCGCGATCGCGAACCGCGCGGGCGCTTGGCTCACGATATCGCAGATCGGCGGAGTCCAGCTCGAACAAGCGAATGACCGTCGTCTCTCGAACAACGGTCGCTACGCGTATTACCATCGGCAGGATCCGCGAGTCGTCGATGTCTTCGATATCGAAGCGTCGACCTCGCGGCGCTTCCGGTTCGACCATCCAGTCGATACCCTAGAACTCGGCGCAGACGGCGTGCTCGCCGCTGCCGCGCTCTCCAACGGGGAGATCCACTGGATCGACGTCGCAACAGGAACGACCCGAGTGACACGCGCTCGAGGCGCCGAAGATGCGCGCTGGATCGCGCTCGAAATCGGACCGTCGAACGAGAGCTTCGTCGCGTCCTATCACACGAACAACGCGCGCGACCACGAGCTCGGTTGTTGGAACATCGCGACGGGCGCGCTGCGCTGGAGGCGACCTGGCTTCTTCCAGAGTCTGCGAATCGCACCCGATGCACGCGTGGGGGTCGGCATCGGTGAGACGGCGGATCTCGAACTCTTCGCCCTCGAGGACGGCGAAACCATCGACGAGGTCCCACTCGAGTCGTCCAGCGATGCCATCAGGACGCGTCTCGTCGAATTCAGTGATCGAAGCGACGTGTTGTGGTTCTCACCAGCGCCCCATTCGATCGCCGCCTATCACATCGACGGTCGGCAAGTCGTGACGCGCTTCCTCGAACCCGACACCCGACTGGACTTCCTCGCCATCGACGGGACCTCGCGCCGACTCGTGAGCGCGTCCAAGGGCCGAGGAGTTCGGTCACGTCACCTCGCGGAACTCGAACGAGCCTGGCTCTGGACAGGTTCGCGCGACACGGTGCACGACGTCATTCTCGAGCGAGACGGCTCGATACTCGCCATGAACCGGCGGTCCAGCCCGCGCTTGCGTCGTGCCGATGGATCGACCGTCGTCTTCGAGACGCTACCTCCATGCAACGCCGTCGCACGACTCGCCGACGGTCGCTTGGCGTTCGCACCGCGATCGAAGAGCGAGATCTTGATCGTCGACGAGAAGACGTCCTCGACGGAGGTCCTCCGTGGGCCCCGCGCAGCGACGCGAACTCTCGCCGTCCTCCCGGATGGCCGCCTCGCCTCGGCAGGCGAAGACGGCGCGATTCACGTCTGGGATCTCGGCACGAAACAGACCGTCGACCGCATCGACGCCAGCGACGAAACCGTGCACCGCCTCCAGCTCGACCCGAGCGGCAAGAGCTTGGCATCGGGAAGCTTCGACGGAACCGTCCGCATCTGGGACGTCGAGAGCGGCTCCGAACTCACACACTTCGGCGGCATGGAAAGCGTCTACGCCCTCGCGTTCGATCCAACCGGCCGCTACCTCGCAGCGGGCGGCCGCAGTCGCCAGACGCAGATCTACGATCGCGAGGCGAACCGCGTCGTCGCGTGGCTCGACCATGACGAAGTCGTGGCAGCGCTCGCGTTCAGTCCGGACGGAACGCGCCTCTTCGTCGGGCTGACCTCGACAACGGGGCTCCGCGTGCACGAGACGAAGACGTGGTGCGAAGTGCTCCATGTGAAGACAGAAGCCGAACTCAACCGACTATGCGTTTCGTCCGATGGCGAGACCGTCGTCTATGGCGATTATTCAGGTCTCGTGCACGTGATCGACGTCGGCCTGTCCTACGACCAGCCGCGCTGAACATCTGCAAGCGCCGACAACCAGGATGCGAGAAAATGGCGGAAAGGCATGGGAATCGAACCCACCGTCGACGACTCGGGTCGCCGACCACTGGTTTTGAAGACCAGGGAGGACACCAGCCCCCGTCCCCTTCCGTGCGGCCCGCATCATAGCTTCGCGGCTCCCGCGCGCGACGGGTTCAACGGAAGGAAATCGACGGCGACAGGGAACCGGACTGCTGGAACTGTCGGCTCTCCTGAAACTCGGGCGACAGCACGACGAACGCAACCATCCGCCTGAAGTCGGAACCGGCGTCACGCGCACGACGCGTCACGCCGATGCCGCAATCACTTGAGTTCGACGCAGAGGCAACCGCCGAAGAACGCCGTACCGGTGGTCGTCGGGTTCGAGGACCACATGTAGGCCGCTTCCTTGGAGGCGGTCGACGTGTTGGTCGGCATCGTTGCGCTGCGACCGTCGCTCAGCGCCAACGGGAGCGGCGACTGCGTCGGGTCGAGCGACAGGATCTGCGTCACGAGCGTCGCACCTTGCGCGGACGCGATGTACGGGAAGCCGATGTAGCAGTAGGGCAAGCCACCGGACGCGTTGGTCGTCGTCAGATAGGCCATGATCGTCGGTATTGCGTAGAGGTTCGAGCACAGGCCGACGGAGAGGTTGCTTGCAGTGAAGTCGACGAGCAGCCAGGTCGGCGTACTCGCTTGGGTTCCGTTCGCGTTGACGCGGATACGCATGCCGCCGTGCGCCATGCCGGGGCCGTTGTTCTCGAGCACCATCGTGTGCGTGAACGAACCGCAGCCCGCACCCACGACCGAAGACGAACCGGAGAGCGGTCCCGTCCACTCGCGGTCGTTGACCGCCAAGCCCGTATCCGACGGGTTGGTGTAGTAGACCGACCAGATCAAGTCACCGCGGACGTACGTGAACGGCTTCTGGAACTTCAGGACGAAGTCGAACGGTGCGGGCGAGCCCGCGCTCGTGGTCCAGTCGGGGAAGTTGATCGCGGTCTGGCTGAGGACGAGTGTCTTGTCCGGACCGTGCATCGTCGCGGTATCGCCAATGAAGTGCAGCAAGTTGCCGGTCGACAGCGTGACATCGGCATCGAGCGTGCGCTTGTTGCCGGCGGGGCTCGAGCCGTCACGGCGGAACGCGAGCTGCTGAATGACGCGGGGACGCGAGAGCGGGCCGATCCCGGTCAACGACCGACCGGAACTACCCCAGTGATAGAAGACCTGGTTGCCTTCGACGGTATCCATGCCGATCGGCATCGTGTTGCTCGTCGTCTGAGCATGGATGGAGGCAGCGAACGCCAGCAGGGACGCGGCAGTCAAGGAGAGAACGCGCATGTTTTTCTTCCAAACGGAGGGAGATGGGAACTCGTCCCTGCAGCACAGACGCCACGGGGACTTCCGTGCTGTAGTCTACTTCTGACGGCTAGTTTCCGTCTGCAACAGGCTGAGCAATGCGCGCTCGAATCCGATTCGCATTCCCTTAAGGACTCTCGACAGGGCGTCCGCGCCATCCGGACGCACCATCCTCAACGCTGCTCCAACGACGTCGTGGGCCCGGCACGGAGCCCGTCGCCGAGAAACCTGCCGCTTTGGAGCACCGGCAGCAGAGCATCGCGACGACTCGCTCGCAACGAGGCCTCGACGGGTTCGCCTCCGCGGTTCTCCTTCGTGCCATAGAGCGACGCGTAGGAATAGAGAGCGAAACCCTGCAATCCCTCGTCGCGGACCGCCTTGATCTGGCGCAACGTCTGCGCCGGGTTGTCATGTTTGTAGACGCCGATCCCAACGATGATCGGGCGATCCGTCGTCGCGTGCTGGACCGCGATGCGCTCGCGAAACTCTCCGTCATCCGCGCTGTAGGTCATCGGGAACACAGCGTCCACGTAGCCACTCGCGAGCCATGTCGGCCAATCCTGGAGGACGGCACTCGCTTTCGCAGGCGTCGGGAAGACCGCCGCCGAAACGACGGCACGACGGCGAACGCTTCCGACACGTCGCCGAACCTCGCGCACGAGTTCGGTCACTTGGCTCGATCGCCATGCGTTCCAAGAAGCACGATCGTCGTCCGGGTTCTTGCCCGTGGCTTCGCGGAAGTACTCGAGCGTGCGATTGTCGTAGGGATAGTCGAGCGGAGCACCACCGGAGGTCTTCTTGCCTTCTCTAGACACCTCACCGGCTTCGGGCATACGGCAGTAGTCGAGATGGATCCCGTCGACTTCGTAGTTCTGCGCGACTTCTTCACAGATCCGCGCCACGTGCTCTCGCACTTCTGGCAAGCACGGATTCAGCCAAACGTACGCGGGTGCACCGGAGACGAGCAACGGCTGGCGATCGTGGTACTGATCGACGAGGAACCAATCCGGATGCGTGTTGTAGAGCTGCCACTCGCTCGCGGGCGCCGATGTCCCCCGCCAGCCTGGGAGTGCGTTGATCCATGCGTGCAGCCGAATTCCTTGATTGCGTGCCTCGTCGCATGCGACGGCGAGCGGGTCGAAGCCGGGGCGGCGAAACGAGAACTGCTCGAGCCACGGTTCGATGCGCGACTCGAACGCGACGGTTCCGTTGCCGCGGATTTGGAACAAGATCGTGTCGAATCCACTGCGCGCACAATTGCGGACGAGCTCGCGAACGTCGCCCTCGGTACCGTAGTCGTACCGAGTCACCCAGACGGCTTGATGGATGTCGTGAGCACTCTTCGGCAAGAAGCTGCACGACGTCAATGCGAGGAGAGCAGCGACACAGGACGACGAAGCGTATCGAGGCATCGGTTTCGTTCGACGATAGGAGAATGTCAGTTCGGTACTTTCAGTTCGGCACTGGCCGAATCGGTGCTGGCATGCGGCCTCGCGCATGGAAGGCGCCCAAGAGACCCTTGGCGAGCGCTTCGATGTGTGCAACGCGGTAGCCGTAGTTCGTCACCGCCGTGACCGTAGCGGGAACGAGTGCCTGATCGAAGGGATTCCGCAAGTGCACGACGACGAGACGCTCGGGGACGGCAGCGCACACGGCCTCCAGCAATCCGCGCATCGGCTCCGAGAAACTCGCGTTCCACGACAGCAGCACGACTCTCGTGAAGTCGCTCGCACCTTCGAGCAAGCGTTCGCGCGTCGCGTGCGGCTGTCGCCCGAGCGTCCCGAGGTCGAAATCGCGCACGACGGGCGACCGCGCGCCCGCGGACTCGAAGGCTCCGAAGACGAGTCCGCTCCAATCGCGGTCCGCGACTTCCTCGACACCCACGACGGCGTGCGGTCGCGCCGCGAGCAGGAGGACTCGGTCGTTCGCGCCGATCGGCAGGAGCCCACCCGGATCTGCGAGAACCGTGAACGCGCGCTCCGCGACCATCCGCGCTATGTGCGCACCGGCGTCCAGATCGAGGCCAAGCGGTCCCGATGATGTCGTGGACGAGGGCGACGTCGAGACTCCACGCGCGGAGTGTCTCGCGATCCGCGCGCATGCGCGCGCGTGGGACTCCGCGTCGAGTCGACCATCGGTCACAGCCGCGTCGAGCAGACGAGCGGCTTCTCGCTGCCGGTCCGGACGATGACACACGGGCAGGACATCGTGCCCGGCGACCGCCGCTCCGAGCGCGGCTTCGGCAACCGACCCGTGCTTCTCGATGGCACCCATCTCGAGATCATCCGCGATGACGAGGCCGTCGAAAGCCAACTCCGCACGCAAGAAATCGTTCACGACGCGCCGCGACAACGTCGCCGGCAAGTCCGGGTCCAGACCGCGGACGAGGACGTGCGTCGTCATCACGCACGGATCGCAGTCTTCGAGTCGCGCGAACGCGTCCTCGAAGATACGCACGTGCGGCTCGCGAAACTCGGAGAGTTCGAGTTCGAGGACGGGCAGGTCGAGATGGGCATCGACCGATGCCGCGCCCTTGCCAGGAAAGTGCTTCAGGCAACACGACACGCCGGACTCTGCGTGTCCACGCACGAACGCCTCGGCGAGGTCGGTGGCGAGCGAGCGATCGGCGCCGAACGACCGAATGCCGATCCCTGGGTTGAGGGGATTGGTCTGCAGATCGACGACCGGCGCGAGGTTGAGGTCGAATCCGATCGCGGCCAGTTCGCGCCCCGATGCCCTCCCCACTTCGAGCGCGAGCTGCGGTTCCGCAGCGGCGCCGAGCGCCATGTTGCCAGGAAACACCGTCGCCCCGCGCGTCAATCGGACCACGGCCCCACCCTCCTGGTCGACGGCGACGAGCAGCGGCCACGGCACGCTCGCACGCAACTCGAGGATGAGGTCCTTGCATTGTTCGGCGCACGTGATGTTGCGCGCGAAGAGGATCACGCAGCGCGCGCCGGTTTCTGCGAGCAGGTCGTGGAAGGCCGAGCCGACGGAGTAGCCCTCGAACCCGAGCATCAGTCTCGAGCCACCACCGGGTGTCGTCGTCATGCGCGGCGCTCCTCGTGCCGACGTGCGACGAACAGAGTCGCGATACCGAACGAGATCGCGCACCCGATCGGCGGATTCCAGACCCAGCCCCAGGGCACCGTCGCGCCTTCGATGGACCAGAGCGCGGACGCGAGTTCGGGCCAGAACTTGACACCGAGGAGCACGCCGATCGCGACGAGGAGAGCCAACGCGTTCCCGAGATCGCTGCCTCGTTTCGTCAAGACGCCGACGAGGAACACGCCGAGCAATGGCGGGAAGATCCACGTGAGGACTTCGAGCCCGAGCTTGAGCACTCCGAAGCCGCTGCCAGCCGTCCCGCGGCCTTCGAGCGAGAACACGAGCATCGCCACACCGATGAGCAGCGCGCCGAAGACGATCGAAAAGACGCGACCGGCGCCCATGTAGTGCGCTTCGCTGCGGTGTTTGGCGAAGTAGGGTCGATACACGTTGTTGACGGCAGTCGAGCTCAGGGCCGCGACCGCCGAATCGAGGCTCGACATCGCGGCGGCGAACAGGCCGGCGAGGATCAGACCCTTGAACCCCGCGGGGAGGTTGCTGAGGATCCAGAAGGGGAAGATGTAGTCCTTGCCCTTGCCGGCAGGCAGGTCGTGTTGGGCTTCGAGTAGCTGTTGCTGCGCGGCGACGGCCTCTGCGCTTCCGAAGTTCGCATACAACAGCGACCCGATCGCCAAGAAAAGGAACACGATCGGAACGTTGAGTGCCGCGCTGACCCAGAGACTGCCTTGTCCACCGCGCTGATCCCGACACGTGAGCGATCGCTGGATCATGTCCTGGTCGGTCCCGTGCGTGGCCATCGTCAAGAAGAGCACACCGATCACGCCGCCGATCAACGTGAAGCTGTCGTTCCACGCGAACCACGTCTCGTCGCCGTCGCGACGAAAGCCCCAGTCGAGCCACTGCAGCTTGCCATCGGCGCGCAGGATCTCGTAGGCATTGTCGGGAGCCTTCTCCCACAAGAACCACAGCGCGACGGCACCGCCGACGAACAACAAGAGTCCCTGGAGCACGTCCGTCCAGATGACCGACCGGATTCCGCCCGCGAGCGTATAGGCAACCGCCACCGCGGCGATCGCGACGATCACGAGCGAATAGTCCGCCGATGGGACGAGAATCGTGAACGCGATCGCGGCCCCATAGAGACGCACACCGCTGCCGAGGCTCCGCCCGACCATGAACAGCACGGTCGCGAGGTTCTTCGAGACCGGTCCGAAACGCTGCTCGAGGTACTCGTAGACCGTATACACCCGCGCCTTGTAGTAGGCGGGTATGAGCACGCCGGCGACGACGAAGCGCGCGAGCACCGAACCGATCGCGAGTTGGATGTAGGTCCACGTGCCGAACAGCGATTGCGTCGGAGCACCGAGGAACGTGAGTGCACTCGTCTCCGTCGCGATGATCGACAGCCCTGCAGCCCAGAAGGGGATCCGTCGACTCCCGAGGAAGTAATCCTCGCCACTGTGTTGACCTCGACTCGCGAGAAGACCGATGCACGCGACGACGAGCAGGTAGGCGGCGAGGACGAGGTAGTCGAGGCCTTCGAGCATCGAGTGCGAGCATAGCAGCGCGGGTGCACAGAAACTCGCGTGCGCCCACGTGCGGCCACCCGCTGGTATCGTGGGTGCATGTCCTCGGATCGTACTTCGCTCCTCCTCGTCGGGACCGTCATCTCGATCTTCTGTGGCCCCATCGGTGCACGTGCACAGGAAAGCAGCTCTTCGCAGGACACGAACGCGGCGCAGCAGGAGACGGTCGAGACGAGAGTCGGGAGAGTTCGCGTCATCGACGCGAAGGAAGCGCGCCCCCTCGTCAAAACCATGCTCTCCACGACCATTCCGAGACGTCGAGGGAAGAAACCCGCCCCGATGTTGATCGGCGCGGCGGTGACGGACGAGCAAGTAGCGAGCATCGTGGCACTCGCGCGGGTGCAACACGCGTCGATCCCTGCCGCGTTGCGACGCGTGCTCTTCGAGACCAAAGAAGAGGCGCTGCGCGTGCGCGCTGCCGAAGCCTTGCTCGCCCAGGAAGGCAAGAAAGCCCTTCCGGTGGCCCTCGACGCGCTCGACGAGTCCGAGTTACGCAAGAGCGGTCCCGTGACCGCGATGCTCGTGCGCTGCGCGAGTGCCCACGATGCCCCCGCAAAGTCCTGGGCGAAGATCTATGGGATGTTCGTCGACCTCGAGCCGGACGCACAGAACGAGATGCTCGATCACGTGGCGAATGCGAGGGACTGGAACGCGATCGAACTCTTGCTCCAGAACATCGACGCGCCAGCGCCGAAGGACGTGGAGGCCGCGAACAACCCACCTGCTTCGTATTGGAAGCGGCGCTGGGAACAATGGCGCGCGTTCGGCCCCAAGTTGCAATCCGCGCTGCGAGCTTTGCTCGGCAAGGGCTTCGAATCGGAGAAAGAAGCCCGAGCCTACATCGAGTCGAAGGGCGGTATCGACGCCCTTCGAAAGCTCAGCGATCCCGAATCGTCACGCAGTCGACGTTGAGGACCTTCGCGTCGATCGCGTTGTTGGCGAGCGCGATGTAGAGACCCTGAATCATCACGAACGCGCCGACGAGTGCTTTGTCATTGGGGATCTTGATGATCGCCAGCGTGAAGCCGAGGAGCGCGACGTCGTTCTGGATATAGACCATCGTCGCCGGATCGCTCTGGATGAGACCGAACTCACCAAGCGGCAAGAAGCCCGGCTTTCCCGCGAAGATCGCCGGAACGATCGCGAGGAGAGGTGCAGTCTGTCGAATCGAAATCGTGTCGCCGATGCGGTTCTGACCGCCAAGGAAGGGCGACATGCGGACCGAGTACTTGGCCGCGGCGATCTTGTCGACCCGCAGGGTCGGGCAGGTCGCGATTTGGATGGCGACCTCCATATCGCAGGTTTGTCCCTCGAACGAGCCGAGGTCGACGCCCGTCCCCGCGACGAGATGGATGTCCGTGCATGCGATTTTGTGCGTCGCGGACGGCGAGCAGGTCGAGGGTTGGGGCAGCTTCTCGACCTTGCCGGTCGCGAGTTGCGTGAGCTGTGCAGAGGCGGAGACGGCGAGCGCGAGCGACGCAGCGACGGCTGTGAGCTTGCGAACGAGAGACGACAGGCTGATGGGGAACGCTTGCGACATCGAAATCAGGATCCGGATCCAGTTCTAGGGAAGGCCGGCTACGACGGACGCGCCGACCGAGGCAGTATTGGCGAATCGGGCTCGCTCGGGGATGGTAGTTTCGCAGATCCTTCCCATCCGTGCCCGCCGAAGCGTGGCCCTATCGTCCGGATCTGCAACCGGGTCCATGCGCGAGCCGAACGCTCACCCATGGACCCGGTGTCCTGAAGGCGGTGCCAGGACCGTTCGGCCTGGCGATCGAATCACGAAAGCTCGGTCACTGATCCGCGCCCGCTCCCGGATCGACGCGCAGGTCGCGCATCAGCTTGGCACGCAAGCCGGGCAGGATGGGAGCGCGCCCCAGCGCCGTGATCGCCGCCGTCTTGCAAGCCTGGTCTTCACCCTTCGCGATCGCACTGAGTGCATCGATCGCCGCCTGATCGGCGATGCCGGCCCGCGACATGATGTGACCGAGTGCATCGCAAGCGGCCTTGCAGACGCTCGGTTCGCTCTTGCGCGCTTCGAGGATCGACACGATGCCCGCGAGTTGCTGGGCACCGCCGGCGTTCGCGAGGGCTTCGAGCGATGCGACGGCGACGGCTTCCTTGAGGCCCGCGGCCTCGATCAGCTGCGCCGAAGCGTCGGCGACGGGGTAGACCTTCGGGTCGAGCTTCGAGATCGCGTCCGCGGCCTTCGCTGCAACCTGGTCCGCTTCGTCGTTCCGCAAAGGCACGCCGTCGAGCACGGTGTCGACCGCTGCCCGCAGGCCTTCGACGCTCAGGCCACCTTCGATGTAGCCATTGATCTTGTCGCCCCAGGTCTGTTCGGCGGCAGCCTTGTCCTTCGTGATGAGGACGACCTTGGTGTTCGCGAAGCGCTCGGGACGCTTCGCCATCCAGCGGAGGACGTCATCGACGAGGAGATTCTCGAGCTTCTCTTCGAGCACGAGGACGTCTGGTGGGAAGCGCGTCAGCATCGGCAACTCGGTCAGCGCGCTCTTCGAGGCCTCGACGACGAGTCCCTTCGCACCGCTGCTCGCGTTGCGCGCGATCCCGTCGGCGGCATCGCTCGAGTCGATGACCTGGACGATGCGACGGCTCTGCTCACGCACGGCGTCGCCGAGCGCGGCGATGACTTCTTGGCGCTTCTGGGGCTCGAGCTTCGCCCCCATCGAGCTCAGCGCGATCGCCGCGCCGTAGCGCAGGCGCTTGTCGTTGCTCTCGAGACTCTCGAGGAGCGGCGAGCCCTGGAGGTCGCTCGGATCCTCGACCTTGGCGAGGACGTCGAGTGCTTCTTTCGCCGCGGGTACGAGACCGTCGGAGACGTTGGCGGCGTAGGCCGCACGCACGACTGCGGGCCCGGCCGCGAACATGGCGTCGTCGATCTGCGGCAGTTTTGCTGCGACGCCGGCGAGCGCCTCGTCACCGTCCGCACTGGCAACGACGGCCTTGATCGCCGAGTAGGCGCGCGTCAGCGCGACGACAGCGGCCTCGCTCTGCGGATCGACGTCCAGTGCGCGATACGCGAAGTCCTTCGAGAGCTCGTACGGGAAGATCGCCGCCGGAACATCGCGCGGGACGAGCTTGCCTTCTTGCCAGCTCCAGAGCACGGGGCGGATGTCACCGTCGCGCAGCTGGCTGTTCTTGCCCGTCAGGTAGCCCTCGCACTGCGAGAGGTAGGTGTCGACGGCCGAGGCATCGGCCGAACCGCCGAGCTTCGCAACGGCACGTGCTGCGACTTCGCGCACGGCTGCGTCCTCGTCGTTCGCCGCGAGTGCGAGGAGTGCAGGCAAGGCGCGGGTGTCTTCGATGTAGAGCAGGGCCGCTGCAGCGTTGCGACGAAGCAGCGCGCTCTCACTCTGGAGAACCGCCAGGAGGGGCAGAGTCGCCGCGCGACCGATCCGGTCGAGCGCGAGGATGGCGTAGCTCTGTTCGGCGTCGTTGTCGGCGTTGCCGAGCGCGTCGACGAGGAACGGCACCGCATATTCACCGTGCTTCGACATCAGCTCGGCATTGGCCGCGCTGCGCTCGTTGTAGTCTGCCGAGAGCGACTTCTTCACGAGGGCTTGGATCGCGTCGGCGTCCGCGCTCATGCGCTGACGCTCGAGCTGAGCGAGCCGCAGGAAGTGCGTCGCGATGTTGGCGAACTCGTCCTTCTCCATCATCGCGGCCCAGACTCGGCTCTGCGTGTCCTTCCAGAGCTGGTAGGCCTCTTCGTTGGACGGGTTGGCGCTGACGGCCTCGCGGAACTTGACCAGCGCTTCCTCATTCTGGTTGAGTCGAAGAAGACGAACGCCTTCTTGGAACGCTTCCTTGGCGTCCTGAGCGAGGAGGGAAGTAGCGCTGAAAAGCAGCGACGTCGAGAAGACGAGGAGGCTTCTGCCGAAACCGTGGACCATCTGTGCAGGCTCCTTGAGCGCGGCGGATATGGGGCTCTTGCGACGGGGACGAATGCCGGACCACTACCAGCTCCAGGTCGGTAACTGGAAACAGGTTGGGTCACTCCCGCACAAGGAAGGGGCCCAATCCTAAGTGGCTTGCGTCGAACGCGTCAAGAAGACGGAAACACCGGGGGAGATCCGCTCCGGACGCGTCCGCGAGTAGCCTACCCCACGAAGCGGAGATCGGTCGCGGGAAGTCGCGGGAAAGGGCCGAGTTCACACGCTGCGAGCAACAGTCACGCGACCGCGCGATCGCAGCGCCGCTTCGGCACCGCGGTGGGCATGCGGCCCGCGATCCACGGGATTCGCAATCTCCCCAGGGACACTGCTGCACTGCCGCTACACTGCCGCGGATGACCGCCGCTGCTGCTGCTGCCCCACGCATCCTCGTCGTCGAGGACGAGCGTGACATCCGGGAGAGTTTCTGCGCGATCCTCGAAGCCGAGGGCTTCCGCGTACAGGGCGCGAGGACGATCGCCGAGGCACGAGACACGCTCACGAAACTCGGTCCGAGCCTCTGCCTCCTCGACGTCGGCTTGCCGGATGGCAACGGACTCGACCTGATCCCTTCGATGCTCTCCCTCGACCCGCCGCCGACGATCGTCGTCGTGACCGCGGAAACCAAAGTCGAGACCGCAGTGCAGGCGATGAAGGCCGGTGCTACCGATTACCTCGAAAAGCCGATCGGACTCGATCGTCTGTTGACGACCGCGCGGCTCTGTCTCGAGCGTCGCGCGTTGACGCTCGAGAACCGCGAATTACGCCACCAAGCCCTCGATCGTTGGCGCATCCTCGGTCATTCCGCCGCCATCACGTCGCTCCAGGACAAGCTCGACCGCATCGCCGACTCCGACATCCCGGTCCTGATCAGCGGCGAGAACGGGACCGGCAAAGAGCTGATCGCCAGGCAGCTCCACCTGCGATCGAAGCGCTATCGCGATCGTTTCGTCGCGACGAACTGTGCGGCGATTCCCGAGACCTTGATCGAGGCCGAATTCTTCGGCCATGCCAAGGGCGCGTTCACGGGCGCCGATCGGGCGCGCGACGGCTGGTTCGTCCAGGCCGGCAGCGGCACGGTCTTCCTCGACGAAATCGGGGAGATGCCCGCATCGCTCCAAGCACGTCTCCTGCGCGTCCTCCAAGAACACCGTGTGACCCCGCTCGGATCGGCCGACTCGCGCGAGCTCGACTGCCGGATCGTGACCGCGACCAACCGCGACCTCGCAGCGGCCATCGAGGACGGTAGCTTTCGCGAGGACCTCTACTACCGCATTCGCGGCGTCGAGCTCGTCGTGCCACCACTCCGCGATCGGGGGGATGACGTCGTCTTGCTCGCCGAACATTTCCTCGAGGAAGAACTCGCCGAGAAACCGCGCGATCTCACGTTCTCGGCGGCGGCGCGCTCGTGGCTCGTGTCGCAGCCGTGGCCAGGGAATGTGCGCCAACTGCGCAGCCTGATCCGTGCGGCGGCACTCTTGCTCGACGAGGGCGAGATCGACGTCGACGGCCTGGAATCGCTCGCGCGCCCTCAGCGTGGTGCCGCAGAGCCCACGAGCGACGATCGCGGATCGTTCTTCGCGATCGAGAACCTGCGCGAGTTCCGCAATGCAGTGGAGAAGGAGTATCTGAGGCGCAAACTCGAGGAAGAATCCTGGAACGTCTCAGCAACCGCGCGACGCATCGGGATTCGGAGGACGAACCTCCACGATCGTCTACGACTACACGGCCTCAAGTAGGCCGGGTGCCTGAGTTCAGTTCTTCGCAGCGGAGCCGCTCGTCGCGACTTCGGGAAGCGTGATGTGGTCTCCGCCGCGCACGAGATCGCCACGGATCTGAGGATTCAACGAGCGAATCTGCTCGATGTAGGCATTCGCGCGACGCGCACCGACGCGGGCGACCGCGATCGTCCACAGATTCTCCCCCTTCATCACGACGTAGTCGGCAGAGCCGCGGGGAAGGTCCTTCGCGATGGGGCGACTCGCAGAGCGCGCCTTCTGGGCTCGCTCGAGCTCGCGCTTGTGGCGCTCTTCGGCCGGAAGCACGATCGCCTTCGGGATGATGATGTCCTCGCCTGCGCTCAGGTCGCGCGGATCGATCGCGAGCTTCTCGTTGACCTTGACGATGGCTTCGATCGCTGCCGCTCCGCCCACACAGTAGTCCGCCGCGATCTGCGACAGCGTGTCATCGCGTTGCACGCGGTAGACGTAGTAGTCACTGTAGACAGGATGGCTGGCAAATTCGCGATACGCGATCTTCGCACCTGCTGACGCGAGGGCACCCGACGCATCCGCGTTCGCGTTCGAACCGGCGGCGAGTTCGCGTTCCGAAGGAACGGTGCCGCCCGTTCCTCCCATTCCGGCCATCCCGGAACCTCGCCCGGTCCCGAGTTCCGGGTCTTCCGCCCGTGCGTCGCGTTGCGCCGAACTCTCGAGTCCCGGCGCACGGTTCTCACCACCGGACGATGCAGGCGACGCCCCGTGGCTCGCGGCGACTTGCGATTCGGCGTTGAGGTCGATCGGCTCGTATTCCTTGCTGCGCTCGCGGTCGCGATCGCGCATCGAATCGAAGATCGCATTCGACGACAGTCCCCGCCCCCCGTCTTCGGCCCGCTCGCGCATTGCGGTCGCTTGCGAGCCCGTCGGATCGACACCCGTGAGATCACTCGATGTACCGATTCCGCTCCCCACGTCCGGTGGAAGCGCAGCCATCACGCCGACGATCAGCAGGGCCACACCCAACACCGCAACGAGGAGGATCTTTTCGACCTTCTCCATGTTCGAACCCTCCATGTTCGAATCTCCCATCGCTCGCTGCATTGAGCCTCGAGCGCCCTTGGTCACAACGTTCGGGCGCGCCGCGGCGGCCTCGAACCTCGCACGACCCTCCGCCCAGAGGATCATGCAAGTGCCATCCTATCGGGATTTGGCGCTGCGTCGAACCACGTTTTCCACAACGTCGCCGCACCTGCTGCGTCGACCGGTTGGCGGGCACCGATCGCGTTGCCCGCGAACGCGGCCGGGATCTTCAATGCGACGCGACACGACCGTAGACTTCGAGTTTTCGCGCGCCGGAGGAGGTCACTTGGCAGGACGGAAATCAGTCGAGAACATCGACGGGACTCGGCTCACTCGGCTCCACGCGCGCAGCGCGGCGTGGCTCGCCGGTGTCGCCATCGTCAGCGTCATCTTCATGGGGGGCAGCTGTGCGAGCGGGGCGACCTTGAGTGATCGCGTCCGTGAAGGGGAGGCCTGCCGCATCGACTATCACAATGCGCGCTCGAACGCGGACCTCAGCATCGTCAATGCGAGCTACGGAGACGAGGTGCAGCGGGACGGGACGATCTCGCGCGTCGAGGACGACGTCACCCGGATCTTGATCAGCGACTTCGAGAATCTCGGTTTCTTCACGCGAGCCTTGCCGACGCTACCAGCGAACGCGACGGACTGGATTGCCATTCGGACGCCACGCGCGATCTGGGTCGCGACCAAGCCCGCGGACGCGAACGGCCGCACGACCTGGGGGAACTTCGCGACGGGGTTCACGGCTGTTTGGAACACCGGTGAACGCTACGTCGGGGGTAAGGGCTACGGATCCGGGCGAGAACGCCTCGAAGCCGAACGGGAACGCCTCGAACGTCGAAACACGGTTCTCGATCGACTGCGGAGTTCGCGGTGAAGTACATCTTCGTCACCGGCGGTGTCGTCTCGTCTCTCGGCAAGGGACTGACGTCCGGGGCACTCGGCATGATCCTCGAGCGCATGGGACTCCGCGTCTCCATGCAAAAACTCGACCCGTACATCAACGTCGACCCCGGAACGATGTCGCCCTATCAGCATGGCGAGGTCTACGTCACGGACGACGGCTCCGAAGCGGATCTCGATCTCGGACACTACGAGCGCTTCACGCACGCGAGGATCAGCGGCGACTCCAACTACACGACGGGCAAGATCTACAACGAAGTCATTCGCAAAGAACGTCGTGGGGACTATCTCGGCCGAACGGTGCAGGTGATTCCGCACATCACGGACGAGATCAAACGTGCGATCCGTCGCGGAGCCTCGTCGGACGTCGATGTCGCGCTCTGTGAGATCGGAGGCACCGTCGGGGACATCGAATCGCTGCCGTTCCTCGAGGCGATTCGGCAGTTCTCCCTCGACGTCGGTCGCAAGAACTGCCTCTTCGTCCACCTCACGTTGTTGCCGTTCTTGCGTGCGAGTGGCGAACTCAAGACGAAGCCTTCCCAGCAGAGCGTCGGCAAGCTTCGCGAGATCGGCATCGTCCCGGACATTCTCATCTGTCGGACCGAACAGCCGATGACCAGCGAGATGCGCGACAAGCTCTCGATGTTCTGCAACGTCGAACGGCGTTCGGTCATCGAAGAGCGCGACGTCGACTTCTCCATCTACGAGGTCCCCGTCAATCTCGTCCGCGAGGGAATCGACGAACTCCTCGTCGAATTCCTCGGCCTGAAGCCTGGCACGCAGGCGGACTTCGAGACGTGGTACGGCCTGCTCGAAACCGTGCGGAACCCGGACTTCGAAGTCGAGATCGGGCTCGTCGGGAAGTACATCCAGCTCGACGACGCGTACAAGAGCCATTACGAAGCCCTTGCCCACGCGGGCATCGCCCATCGCACGCGCGTGCGTGTGCGAAAGATCGGCGCCGACACTCTCGAAGTCGCGAGTGACGAACTGCGCGGAGTCGACGGGGTTCTCGTACCAGGTGGGTTCGGCGAGCGCGGGTTCGAGGGGAAGATCCGCGCCGTGCAGTGGGCGCGCGAAGGTCGTGTCCCGTACCTCGGTGTCTGCTACGGCATGCAGGCTGCAGTCGTCGACTACGCGCGACATGTCGCCGGACTACCGAACGCGACGACGACCGAGTTCGGCGCGGATGTCAGCGAACCTGTCATCTCGCTGATGGAAGAGCAGAAGCGCATCAAGGACCTCGGCGGAACGATGCGGCTCGGTGCATTCGCGTGCCGCCTCGATCCCGACTCTCGTAGCGCGCGCGCCTACGGAGCCAGCGAGATCAGCGAGCGACATCGCCATCGCTACGAGTACAACAACGCGTATCGAGAACGGCTCGAGGGAGCCGGTCTACGCTCCGTCGGCATCAATCCCGACCTCGACCTCGTCGAGGTCGTGGAACTCGACGACCATCCGTTCTTCGTCGGCGTTCAGTATCACCCCGAATTCAAGTCTCGCCCCCTCGAGCCGCATCCGCTCTTCCGCGACTTCATCGGCGCGGCTCTCGAAAGGCGTCAGCGGCGCGGAACGCCGGACGACCGGCGCGACGCATCCCGAGGAGACCTCACGTGACCGACGCTCCCCCTCCCGTCGACTTCCGCCTCTTGATGGCGAGCTTCTCGCATCAAGCCCTCGCCGCACTCGGCAAAGTCCCCCATCCCGTGTCGGGTGAGGTTCGTGTCGACCTGCCCTGGGCACGCTACTTCATCGACCTGCTCGGCATGCTCGAGACGAAGACCGCGGGCAACCTTTCGAACGAGGAGCAATCGGCACTCGACAGCACGCTGTCGATGCTGCGGCTCAACTTCGTCGACATGCAACGTGGAGCGACAAGTTCCGAAGACGGCGCCGAAGGCGAAGCAGCCGACTGAAGCGGCCGGACCTTCGGTCGATTCCAAATAGACGGGCCCGCGGCGGAGCATTCCGCCGCGGGCCCGTCGCACAGGAGCCCGACACGGAGTCGGGTCCCGCGATCGTCACCTCAGGATCACAGAACGTTGAGGAACGCCGTGTTCGTGAAGGTCAGCTTCGTCGGGTTCGTGCCGGCGGCCGGGTCGATGACGAGGCCTTGCATCGGGAACGACTTGCCCTTGAGCGTCGGGTCGTTCGGGATCGCGATGCCGATCTGAGCGCGCTCGCTCGCGTCCGTGTGCGCCGCGGCGCCGAACGGAATGACGACGCCCGGGTTGATGCCGAGCTTGCCGCCGATACCAGGAATCGCGACGGCCGGGATGACCGTGTCGCTGAGGTAGACGACGGTGACGTTCGGGCCGGCGTTCGTGTCCTTGTTCGCCATGATCATGTTGCCGGTGCCGTTGACGGGCACGTCGGCGATCGCGAGCCAGGCGAGGCCGTGCTGCTTGATCGTGTCGTAGAACGGCGTGACCGTGGCTTCCGAGTCGGCGTAGAAGAGCGTGCCGAAGTGGCAGGCGCCGTTGTTCGTCCAGGCGGTGCCATCATAGTAGCGCTGCTGCTGGTGGCCCTTGCCCATCTGGATGTCGCCCTTGAAGAACTGGTCCGAGTCGCTCGCGTCGCGCTCGGAAATCATCAGGCCGCAGAGGTTGCCTGCCTGGTCGACGACGGGCGTCGGCGAGTGCACGCTGATGACGTTCGTGGCGCTCGAGAGCGTGACGTCGGCGACGATCTGAGCATTGCCCTTGATCGTGACCGAGGTCGGCCAGTTGGAGTCATCGAGGTCGTTCATCGCAATGCGCGTGCGACCGAGCTGCGTGACCGGATCGGTGTAGGACTCGACCCACAGGAGCTTGAGCGCGCCCTGGTAGATCGCGACCGCGGGGTCGACGTACGTGGAGGTGATGCCAGCGACCTTCACGGGTGCCGGGAAGGCTTGCGTGAAGTTCGCGCGCTTCGAGAAGTAGACGCCGTCCGAGTGGTCGACGACCGCGTACTGGCCGAGCGGGCCGCTGATCATCAGACCGAAGTTGCCGGCGGAGACGTCGTTCATCGCGTTGCCGTGCGTGTTCGGCGTGAACTTGTCCGTCGGGTAGTCGTACTCGCCCGCGAGAACGAAGTCGCCAGTCGTGGACTGACCCGTGTTGCCGTAGGCCTGATCGAGACCGTAGACGGTCATACCGACCATGGCCTTACCGGCGCCGAGGCCAGCGCGCGACGACATGCTGATCTGCGCGAGATACTTCGTCGTGGCGGTCGACAGGTAAATGTTCAAGTTTTCGAAGTTGGTACGCGCAAAGGTCGCGCTGTCGGCGTGCGCCTTGACTTCGCCGGGAGCTGCTTGCGCGGACAGTGCACCGGCCATGATGCCGACGCTGAGAAGCGAGAGCGTGGATGTACGCATTCTGGTCTTCCTGGATTGCTGGGGACGATGGAGAGAGCCAGCGCATCGTCATCCACGAATATGAGGATGACGATCACCGGTTCGGAGGAAGCGATTCACACGGTGGAACCGCGGACCAAGGTTAGTATCGCCCGAAGTCCACGAAAAGCGCAAGACGCAGCGAGGCGATCGGTCGCACCCGGACTTTTCCGACCGATGGACCGCAAGCGGCCGTACGACCGGGCTATTCGAAGGCCTGAAGCCCCGTAATGTGTCCGCCGAGGATCAGCGTGTGGATGTCGTGGGTCCCCTCGTAGGTCGACACCGACTCGAGATTGGTCATGTGACGCCCGACGTGATACTCGTCCGTGATGCCGCTGGCACCGAGAATGTCGCGCCCGAGACGCGCACACTCGAGCGCCATCCAGATGTTGTTGCGCTTGGCGAGGCTGACTTGCGCGAAATGCATCGCGCCTTGATCCTTCAGTCGACCGAGTCGCAGGACGAGGAGCTGGCCCTTGGTGATCTCGTTGAGCATCCACACGAGCTTCTGCTGCACGAGCTGATAGCCGCCGATCGGCCGACTGAACTGCACGCGCGTCTTCGCATACTCGAGCGCCTCGTCGTAGACCGCCTGTGCGGCACCGACACCACCCCACGCGATGCCGTATCGCGCCTGGGTCAGACACGACAGGGGCCCCTTGAGCCCCGTCACGGTGCCGAGCAGCGCCGACTTCGGAATCCGACAGTCCTCGAAGATGAGCTCACTCGTCGTCGAGACGCGCAGCGAGAACTTGTTCTCGATGTCCCGAGTCGAGTAACCCGGTGTTCCCTTCTCGACGAGGAACCCGCGAACGTCGTCTCCGAGCTTCGCCCACACGACCGCGATGTCGGCGACGGAGCCATTGGTGATCCAGCGCTTCGTGCCGTTGAGCACGTAGCTGTCGCCATCGTCGACGGCGCGCGTCGTCATGCCGCCGGGGTTCGAACCGAAGTCCGGCTCCGTGAGCCCGAAGCATCCGATGAGTTCGCCGCGCGCCATGCCGGGCAGCCAACGCTCCTTCTGCTCCTTCGAGCCGTACGCAGAGATCGGCCACATGCAGAGCGCTCCCTGCACCGAGACGAACGATCGCAGTCCACTGTCACCACGCTCGAGCTCTTGGAGCACGAGGCCATAGGCGACGCTGCTCAAGCCGGAACCGTACTCCGGGATCGTCGGCCCGAGGAGGCCGAGCTCGCCTAGCTCGGGCACGATCTCCATCGGGAACGAGCCCTCGCGGTAGTGCTTCGTGACGAGAGGCATGAAGCGATCCGAAACGAAGTCGCGGACCGAATCGCGCACCATGAGCTCTTCCTCGGAGAGCAAGGCGTCCATGCCGTAGAAATCCACACCCTTGTAGCGAGCCATCGGCCCAGCCTCCTGCATCGACCGTTCGCGGTCTCACGGAAGAATCCTGACGAGAAGCACGTAATCTGCTGCCCGTGATGCCGCATTCCAACCCGAACGATCCGAATTCCGAGGCGAGTTCCGGAGGAGGAACCATCGAGATCTCCACGAACGACGGCGAAGACTCGCACTCCCCCTCGATGCGCTGCCCGGCGTGCACGCACATGCGACCCGTCGACGCATGCCGCTATTGCGATGGCAAACCACCGCGCGTCGGCCCGTCCTTCGCACCCTTCGACTTCGCACGCGGGTTTCGGTACTACTGGCGCGGCGCGTTCGCGGTCATCAACGAGAAGGAGTATCTCGGGCGCATCCTCGCGGCGATCGTCCTCGCCCTCGTCGTGTTCGCCGGCTTGCTGTGGGTCATGATCGCGTGGGTCCATCCGATGATCGCCGCGTGGTTCGAACGAGTGACCGCGTGGCACTTGCCCTCGTTCTTCACGACGCTGATCCCTGCGGCGGTGACGATCCTCGCTGCGTTCTTCCTGATGCCGACCGCGGTGACCGCTTTCTTGTTTCCGGTCCTCGACCCGTTGGCGCGCATCGCCGAGCGCGCACGACTCGGATTCCGGGCCGAAGAGCATCCTCGCGGAGTCATCGCCGACTTCTGGGACTCGATGGACACGGCCGCGCGCATCTTCGGCATGCAGCTCGTCGCGGCAGTCGTCCTCATTCCAGTCGCCGGCACGATCGTCGGCGCACCGATCGCGATCGTGGTCGCGGCGTTCTTCGCGGGCTTCGGCTGGATCGACTACCCGGCGAGTCGCCATCAGCTCGACTTCTCGGAGAAGTTCCTGCTCGCACGCCGACACTGGGCACTCCTCGTCGGCTACGGAACGGCATTCTTGATCGGGCTGTTGATCCCGTTCTTCAACCCGTGCCTCGTCGCCCCGGCCGGAGCGGTCGGCTCCGCGGAACTCTGGCTGCGCCTCGACAAACGCGGCACGAAGGTCGCGGGTGAATCGAACGACAACTGAGTTCCCGAATGCGATTCCCGGAAACGCAGAAGGGCACGGATCGAACCGTGCCCTTCTCGTTCGCGCTCTCGGCATGAATGCCGGAGCTTCTGCCGCGCGCGAAGCGCGCGCACGCTCACTTCTTACGACGAGCGCGCTTGGCAGCCTTCTTCTTCGTGGCCTTCTTCTTGGTGGCCTTCTTCTTCGTGGCCTTCTTCTTGGTGGCCTTCTTCTTGGTGGCCTTCTTCTTGGTGGCCTTCTTCTTCGTGGCCTTCTTCTTCGTGGCCTTCTTCTTCGTGGACTTCTTGGTGGTGGCCTTCTTCTTGGCAGCCATGAGAGATGCTCCTGGGGAAAGTTCGAACAATCCAGTGCGGATATCCGCTCGAGATCGCAGGGGTCAGCACTCAGCTCGACTTCCTGGTCTCTCGTTGCTGTGTCACATCGTCAGGAACGCCGAACAAATTCAGTCCAAAGTCGGTCCAGCTCGGAGCTTAGAGCGGTCTCACGGACGAGAAGCAAATGGGTCTTCCTAGAAACGCCAACATTCATGACATGCCGGCTATAAGAAACTCGAACCGTAGGGCAGCTCGAACTTTTTCATGTGCGACCAATTTTTTTTCGCAGATGAGAGTTCCCGAGTCGACACGCGATGGTCACGCGACTCTTGTTGCGCGACGTACGAGCGCGAACTGTCGCTCTCGAATCGAGGTTCCGGCACGACGGACGCGGCAGCGATGCATCACGAAGCATGCGCGCGAGCACGAACCCGACTTTCCGCGCTCGTGAAGATCGCCTCGAGCCATCGAAGTTCGCCGAACGACTGACCGACCGTCGAGACGGATCGTGCCTCGACAGAGACAGTCGACGCAACGACGGAGGGTCTT
>JACKHW010000004.1 GCA_020638795.1 Planctomycetota bacterium
TTCTCGACGCTGCCTGCGAAGCTCCGTTCGGCGAGTGAGCAGAAGAAGCGCAATACCAAGAGCCTCGCGGTTCTGCTCGAAACACTGCGCGACCACTATTCCTACTACGACCTCCGCGTCGACGACTGGGATGCACTCGTCGCGAAACACCAGAAGGGCATCCTCGCGGCGCGCAGCGACATGGGGTTTGCGGCTCGATGTGCGGATATGTTGGAGAGCACCGAGGACATCCACATGACGCTCGGTCTGCGTGGACAAGTCTTCGCAACCGGGAAGCGCGCCGTCGACCCGCTCTTCCGCGAAGCGATCCTCAAACGCCTCATCAACGGGAAGCAAGCCGGACCGGGCGCCATCTACGGCCGCACGGACGACGGTATCGGCTACCTGATGATCGCGGCGTGGACGCAGCAGATCGACACCACGAAGATCGGCGATGCGATCCGGGAGCTTGCGGACACCAAAGCCATGATCGTCGATGTGCGCCCCAACAGCGGCGGCGACGAACTCCTCGCGAAAGAGGTCGCTGCGTGGTTCGTGGACGGCACCAAGATCTATGCGAAGAACCGGTACCGCACCGGTGCGGGCAAGGACGGCTTCGGCAAGATCCTCGAGCGCGGCATCGACGGCCATGGCGGTGATCGCCACTACAGCGGCCGCGTCGCGGTCCTCACGAGCCGCAACGTGATGAGCAGCAACGAGGCGTTCGTCCTCATGATGAAGCAAGCGAAGGACTGCATCGTGGTCGGCCAGCCGACCTTCGGAAGCAGCGGCAACCCGAAACCGTTCACGCTACCGAACGACGTCGTGGTCGTTGTGCCGACGTGGCAAGCGATGCTTCCCGATGGCACTCCGTTCGAAGGCAAGGGCATCGAACCGGACGTGCTCGTCGAGTGCACGGGGGACGACTTCCAGAGCCGCGATCCGATCTTCGAGGCTGCGCTCGCGAAGTTGCGCGCGAAGTGACATGCGGCGCGTGCCTGACGCGGGACACTAGCGAAACCGTCGGCTCAACAATGAAACGGATGCCCGAGGAACAAGATCTCGATACCGACAATGAAAATCCCGGACACCAAGAGGCTCGCCATCGCAGTCAGACAGCACATGCCGAGAGTCGTAATGACGGGCATTGGGTCACGACGAGCACGATAGAACGGATAGTAGTGCGCTGCGATGCTTGCCCCGACCAAGGTAGACAGGGCGATACACAATCCGAAACAAGCCCAGCCTTGAAGGAACTCACCGTGCAAGATTTCGACGATGAGTGAGGTCAACGCTGGCACGACTAGCAGCAGCGCGGCGCTCCACGGCAGTTCGTAGTGGGTCCCGTCGCCAGCACCTTCCTCGAACGGTGTCATGGCGTGACTACGCAGACCGCGACCACGATTCGCGGAATCCAACAGGGAACTGAGCGCGTCGTTGTCGCGCCGATAGCACGGCGAGCGGGGCGAACCCGCCGCCGGCGTGACGACGACTACTTCACCATCAGCGCTGCTTGCCACTCGTACGGGCCGTTCTGCGCCGTCGTGCCATCCTGCGTGAAGTTGTAGATGTAGCGGCAGAACCCCGTACCCGCGAGGATCGACCGCGTCACGTTGCTCGTCGCGAGCTTCGTAGGCGTCGTCGCATCGAGGTGGAGCACCTGCGCGTAGATCACGGGCGCTTCGGCTGGCGGAGTGAACGGAATCGACAGGGACGCGCCGCCCGATGCGTTCGTGAGAAGACCGACGTTGATCTGCGGATCGACGCCGAGGAGGCAGCCGTTGAGACCGATCGCGTCGAGCTTGAACGGCAGTGCGATCGGACCCCAGTACGTGTGACTCGCCGAGAGCATGAAGAGTGCTGCACCATGCGGTGCGGCGCCACTGAGGCTCAGGTCGTAGGAGTTCGTCGTCGACGATGCGGTCAGCGTGCCACCGCAATTGGCATCACTCGAGACGTGCTTGCTCGTGCTGAGAACCAAGAGGTCGGAGTTGTAGGGCGCCGAGCTCGCACCGACCGCCGAACCCAGATCGAAGTCGAGCACGAGGTTCATGCCGGGGACGATGACGAGCGGCGTGTCCAGCGCGATCTGTGCGGCGTACGCATCGGGATCCGAACCGGACGTCGCGGGGATCGACACGTTCTTCCGCGCGTGCAAGACCTTGCTCGTCGCGCCGAGGTTGTTCGCGAAGACGTTCGTGAAGTTCGAATACGTGAGCGTCGTCAACGCGCCCTGGACTTCGTACGACTGTGTGCGTGCAGCGCCCGTGTAGTTGTTCGACGGACGCGATCCGATCGAACGAATCGCACCGGGCAATCCGACTTGGTCGGCACGGATCCAGTACTGCGCGCGGCCACCATCACGACCGAACGGAAACGAGCTCGCCGACCCGAGGTAGGCACCTTGCGCGAAGCTCGGCAGAGTCCGCGAGTGTGGAATGGACTGCGCGGTGACTGTCGATGCGAGTGCGAACGAAAGCACGGCCGAGCAGCAGAGCAACGGCTTGGAATGAGAGATGTAGACCATGCCAAGATCTCAGGTACTCGCGGGCCGTTTGACAAGGCCCCGAGCCGCTGGCTTCGGGAATCGAGTTCGAGTTTCGGCAACTGTGCCCGTACGCATGGCAGAAGGGCCCTACTGCTGCGTGAACTTTCCTCCAGTCTCCTCGGCCAACCGCCGGAGCATTGCGCTGTTGCTACCGATCGAGATGCAGTGGAACACGATCCTCCGGCTGCGGTTGCGCCGCAGGATGTCGTCGACGAGGAGCTTTGGATCGGTGATCTCACCGCTGCTCGGCGCACCATCGCTGAGCAGGAAGATCGTATCGACGTCCGGGTCCTCCATCGCGGCGACGAGAGCACCGTGGATGTTGGTTCCGCCGCGCGGCTTGAAGCGTCGCGCGAACTTCTCGATATCGGCGAGCTTGGCCTTGTTGTCGATGCGCACGCTCTTCTTGCCATACGGGTGCACGCCGTCCTCGAAGAAAACCACGTTGACCACACTCTTCTTGGGGCTCGCTTTCAGTGCGGAGACGAGCGCGCCCTGCGCGACCTCGAGGCGCGTGATGCCGGTCCCGATCTTCGCGTTCATGCTGCCGCTCATGTCGATGCAGTAGACCACGCGATCGCTCAAGACCGGTATGCCGTAGAAGCTCGCCGACGTCAGTCCGGCCGACGCATCAGGCCGCCGCGCGCCGTCACGTATGCGGTCCTTGTCGTCGTCCTTCTTCTCTGGCGGTGGCAGTTCGAAGCGCTCTCCCTCGCGCTCCCACCATCGCTTCCAGTCCTTCGCACGTTGGTAGTAGAGCCTCGTGAGCGACGCGAGGGCTTCGCGCGCATCCTCGGCGAGCCGTCCGTCTTCGTTCTCGAGGCAATCGATCAACTGTGGAATGCTCGACTTCGCGCGCACGTCTCGTGCGAGCTGGATGCCCGCGACACGCAGGCGCCAGTCCTTGCTCGCGAGCAGTTCGGGAAGCATGTCCAGCAGCTTCGTGAGTTGTCGCTCCGCGCCGAGGCCGAGCGCGACGAGGCGTAACGGTGTCTTTCCGCTGCTCGCGAGGTCGAGCAGGCGTTCGTGGAACGCTGCCTCGTCGCCATGCAGCAGCGCGAGACCTTCGAGCGCGTCGATGCGCAACTCGAGATCGCCTTTCGCGAACGCCTTCTCGAGCGCGTCCGACACGCGCATGTCCTTGCGTTTCGCGAGCGCGAGGATCGCGCGTCGGCGCAGTTCGGGCTGCTTGCTCTGCGTCAGCGCGAAGAGCGCGTCGGACGCCGCCTCACTCTCGAAGCGCTCGAGCAACCCACACGCGAACGCGCGCACCGCGGGGTCCTTGTCCTGCACACCACCGTTCGTCGCCCAAGCCTCGACGAACGGCTCCTTCGCGAGTTTGTCGAGCTGATACTTCCACGACGTGTTCCCGACGGCGCTGCCTTCGACGATGCGGGCGATCCGCGGCAAGTCCTCGATCGTCGGCCGCGCGAACAGCGAGAGCGCCACGAAGCGCAACATCGCCGCATCCGGCTTGTTCGCATCGGCGAGTTCGCGCGCGAGTTGCAGCGCTTCGGCATCACCGTTGGCGCAAAGTTGCTCGAGGGCTGCGCCGCGCAGCGGAGCGTACGAGTCCTTCAACGCCTTGTGTCGCACCTCGTCGATGTGCGGCCCTTTGACGTCGCGAAAGCGCGTGAACACGCGCGCGAGCTCCACCGACTTGAGACTCGCGCACTTCTTGGAGAAGAGCGCGTGATCCTCCGCGGCATCACTGCTGGCGAGCGCGAGTAGGACGGCCTGCTGTTGCACGTTGCGCTTCGTCCCCGTCGCCGCATCGAAGATCTCCGAGAGCCGCGCTCGACCACGCGCTTCGTGCGCGAGCAAGTAGGCCGCCGCCGTCTCGGCACACGTCGCGTTGGACGCATCGTCCAACTCGCGTCGCATCCGATCCTCGAGCCCCGCGAGGCCGGCCGCGTGCGCGAGGAAGCGGCCGCGCAAGTAGGCATTGTCCTCGGTCTCGAGGAGTTCGAGCGACGCGCGTCGCGCCTCGTCGGTCTCGATGCGGACGAGGTCGCCCGAAGCGCCATAGCGCTGCCCGGTACTCGTCATCTTCCTCCCTTCGAGGATGCGTTCGACGATCTCGGGCACGGTGCGCTGCTTGGCCTGAAAGCCTCGAGCAGGCAGCGCGACGATCAAGCTCGATACAACGGCGAGGCGCAGCAGGGTGCACAGCGCACCGAGGAGGCGGAAATCGATCATGCGGCAGGTTCGAAGTTGGCGTCGGGGGCCCGAGAGTTTGCGCAAAAGCGAGCGTCTCGGGAAGCCGCTCGTCGTGGCTGACGGCGCATCGTACGAAGAAAATGATCCAGGAGGAGAAGGCGCCGCCCGAACCGACGGGCCTGACAGCAGATCAGCTGCATCGCTACCTACTGCGCCGCGGCTTCCATGCAGCGTCGTAGATGCGAGCTTCGGCGTCGCGCGGCTTGTCTTCGACGCAGGATAGCGTGGGCGCGCCACGCATCTCCTGCCGACGCGCTTCGACGGACGCGGAAATCGAGTCCTGAGTGCTCTTCGAGACCGCTCCACCTTGAGGCGACGGCCTTGTCGAAAGTCAGGTCGTCACCGCCCGATCGTGAAGCGCAGTCCGTCACTCACCATCGCGCCGATCGGCGACGACCCGGGCGTCACGCAGAGCCACTGCGCGGTGAAGGTCGAGCCGACCAGCGCGTTCTGCATCGGAATCGACAAGTTCGCGATACAGATCCCCGCGGGATCGACCGCCAGCAGATTCGTGATGGCGATCGGCGCAACGTAGAGCTGCCCGCCAGGCATCGCTGTATCGATGTCGAACACCGGTGCGCCGTCAGAAAGGCCGAGCATGAGGACGGCACCTGGGGATCGATTGTTCCTGTCGTCGATAGCGCCGTACATCAGCACGTTCGTCGGTTTCCCGATCACCACGCCCGATACATAGTGCCCCATCACTGGCTGGAATCCGTTCCGCGCGCGCGGCATCGGGGCGCCGAAGGTATGGCCACTACCGAGCACGAACTCGTCGGCACCGAGATCTGCCCGGGGGCCGTACACGCGCGGATCCCCTTCGTAGTCCGCGGTGGCGGTTTGGTTGGGATCCCCCGCGTCGATGCACGGAGAGCCAAGCCCGAGCTTGTAGAACGGCCGTACGAGCTGCGGATTGGCGAGCAAGTTGCCGAAGCCTGCGAAGGGCGTCGTTCGCGAACACGTGTAGCGAACCGACAGCCCCGCACCGCCGTTCACTTCGGGCTGGTACGGATTGTCGAGCGCACAATGCTCGAGCGTGATCGCCTGCGAACCGAGATCGAGCGCGTAGCCCTGGCAATCCGCGATCGTCGAGAACTGCACGTGCGCGGGACTGCGACCAGTGGCTCGAAGACCGACACCGGCCGACTGAGCGAGGATGTCGTTCGAGATCGACACGGGGCACGTCGCCGATTGCCCGACGAACGAAATCGCCGCACGCGTCGTGCCACGCACGATGTCCTCCTGCGATGCGACGGCGCCCGTCGCCGCAACTCCGATCTGCACATCGATACCGACATCGCACGATTCGATGAGGTTGGCACGTGTGAAGACTCCCAACGCGGCAAGGCTGCCGAACTTGGCGACCGAAATTCCGGCTCCGCGACAGTCACGAATCACGTTGTGCGTGAACTCGAAGAGCTGTCGCGAGCCCGGCATGAACCCCGTCGTGCCGGACCATTGCAACGCGACATCGTGGTCGATGAAGGTCGAGCGATCGACCTCGACGCGCGCATCAATGGCCAGCGTCCCGCGGATTCCGATCGTGTTGTGACGAAATGCGCAATTCCGGACGACCAACCGCAGATCCTCCTGTCCGGGCGCCGCAGGACGCGCGTCCAGTACGATCCCTGCGGGGTTGCATCGGCGAAACATGCAATGCTCGATCACGATGTCGTAGATCGGCTGCAAAGGGCCGTTCGTTCCCGACGGACTGAAAAACGTGAACGGCGCGTTCGAGAACGAACATCCTGCGACGACGAGCCGTGTCGGGAACGTGAACGCGTCTACTTTGACTCCATGCCCCCCCGCATTGGCGAAATCGCAATTCGAGAGTCGAATGTCACTCGTGTCGGAGAAGAGATCGATGTCGATCGATGCAGCCGACTGACCCTCGAACGAACAATCCTCGACGGCGAGACGAAGGCTCGGCACGAGCCCCATCTTCGGTGTGACTTCCAACCCGGAAGCTCCCTTCGAGATGACGAGCGATTGCAGCAAGGTGTCCGTGATCGCGAGTGGATCGGCGCGAAACGCGCCGCCCATCGACGGTGCCACGAGCGTCGGACGTGTCGCTCCGTACCCGACGAGGTCGATCGCTCGCCGCAACGTGATCGGCGAGCTCAGAGCGTAGCTTTGATTGCCAAGAATCCAGACTCGATGCCGACCGGACGTCGGCGCCGGGACCTGCGTGAGGGCGTAACCGACACTCTTCCACGGCTGTGCCGATGAGCCTCCACTCGCAACGTCCGAACCGGACAGTCCATCGACGTAGTAGTCCGCCGCCATCAGCGAAGCGACACAGATGAGGGTGTTCGCACAAGCGAGCCGCAGGGCTGCGCTCATGCACGAAGTCGCGCGCGAGTTCATCGAAGCGTCTCCATGGGGGTCTGCAACTTTTTATCCGGATGAACGCGTGCCGTAACGAGCGCGAACCCCGGTCGCCCCCATGCGATGACGCCATCGTCGCGGTGGCGGGACCTCGCGCGTTTCGCTCGCGACGCGGCGCGATCCGCGAGCTACCCTCACGGGCATGTCGTTTCAGACGCCCACCGAAATCGTTGCCCATCTCGACCAGTTCATCGTCGGCCAGGACAAGGCCAAGCGCAGCGTCGCGGTCGCGCTGCGCAATCGTTGGCGTCGGCGGCAGCTTCCCGCCGAACTCGCGGAGGACGTCTACCCGAAGAACATCCTGCTCATGGGCCCGACCGGTTGCGGCAAGACCGAGATCAGTCGACGGCTTGCCGACCTCGCGAAGGCACCCTTCCTCAAGGTCGAGGCGAGCAAGTTCTCGGAGGTCGGCTACCACGGTCGCGACGTCGAGTCGATGGTCCGCGATCTGATGGAGATCGGCTTCCGCATGGTCATGCTCGAGAAGACCGCCGAGGTTCACGAGAAGGCGAAGGACGCCGCGCGCGAGCGCATCTTCGATGCACTCCTCACGATCGAGGACCTGCGCGAGGAAGATGACGATCCCGGGTACTCGGGCGGACAGACGACGCAAGAAGTGCAGTTCGTCAACGACGGTGGACTGTGGCGCCCGATGGTCGTGCCGACGCAGCCGCAAGAAGGCGCGCGCGAAGACGCGGGCATCATGGGTGATGACGAGCTACGCAGGCGGCTCGAAGAACGCCGCGGCAAGCGCGACGCGCTCGCGTCGGCGCTCGACAGTGGCGAACTCGACGACATGATCGTCCCGGTCGAGGTCAAGGACCGTGGCACGCCGAGCCTCTCGGTCATGGGACCGCAGGGCACCGAGACGATGGGTATCGACGCGACCGCCTTGCAGGAGCTCTGGGGTCGCAGCCCCGGGACGCGCATGAAGACCCGCAAGCTCAAGATCCGCGACGCGAGGCAGCTCATCCAGGACGAAGAAGCCGAAGGGATGATCGACGCCCAAGAAGTCGCCGAAGAAGCGATGCGCCGCACCGAGCAGGACGGGATCATCTTCGTCGACGAGATCGACAAGATCGTCGGATCGAGCAAGGGCTCGGGTCCCGACGTCAGCCGCGAGGGTGTGCAGCGAGACCTGTTGACGGTCGTCGAAGGCTGCACCGTCTTCACCAAACACGGCTACGTGCGCACCGATCACATCCTGTTCATCGCGGCCGGCGCCTTCCACTTCCACAAACCGAGCGAGCTCATCCCCGAACTGCAGGGCCGTTTTCCGGTTCGCGTCGCACTCCAGCCATTGACGGAAGCGGACTTCACGAAGATCCTGACCGAGCCGCGGAACAGCCTGACCAAGCAGTATCGTGAGTTGCTCGCGACCGAAGGCGTGACGCTCGAGTTCGACCCGAGCGGTCTCGAGCGGATCGCGTCCGTCGCATTCAAGGCCAACAAGACCACACAGAACATCGGTGCCCGTCGTCTGATGACCACGATGGAACGCTTGCTCGAAGAGATCTCGTTCGACGCGCCGAATCTGCGCGGCAAGACGATTCGGATCGACGGCCAATTCGTGACGAAACGACTCGGGGATGCGGGTGACGATCCCGAGTTGATTCAATACATGCTGTGATGGACGACATCCCGTTCTCCGACATTCGATTGGCCAGGGAGGGCGATCCCGACGCGAGTCGGCGCATCGTCGAGCAATTGCAGCGGCCGATCATCGCGACGATCCACCGCTTCCTCGGGCGGCGGTTCCGCGAGGACGTCGAGGACATCGCTCAGGACGTCTTCCTCAAGCTCTTCCGGGCGCTCGATCGCTTCGACGAGGAGCGCGGGGTCAAGTTCACGACGTGGGCCTTCACCTTCGTCAAGAACCACTGTTTCGATGTCCTCAAGAAGCGCCGGATCCCGGCCGTCTCCATCGATTCGGGCGCTGTAGCCGAAGAAGACGAGGGCCAATGGGAACTCGCGGACGGGTCGGTTCGTATGCCCCCCCACGCCGCCCTCGACTCCGAACTCGGATCTCGGATCGAGGCTGCCATCGAGAGTTTGTCGCCAGATCATCGGATGGTGTTCATCCTGCGAGAGTACGAACAAATGGACCTCAAGAGCATTGCCGAAGCCATGGAGGTCAGTGAGGGGACGATCAAGTCCCGTCTGCACCGGGCCAAGCAGGCCTTGATCGCGCGACTCGAGCCCTACCTCAAGACATGAACGGCCCCCGAAACAGCCCCGAAGATCGCGACGACGCCGCCTGGCAGGAATTGCTGCGGTGCTATCGCACACCCGAGCCGTCCGATGGCTTCGCGGACGCGACGCTCTGGCGAATCGCGATGGGCCGACACGATCCGTTGGGCTCGACCCCGCCCGTCTCGCCCGACTTCACGGACCGGGTCTGCGCTGCCCTCGCCGCAGATCGCGCAGGTCACCAGTCAGCACCGGCCATCGCGGCGGCGGCGAGCCTCGAGGACACCGCGACGCCCACTGCCGCGCCGCGCGCACCGGCGCCCGTCGAGATGCGCTCGCGGGTCGCGCCCTACCTCGTCGCGGCCGCGATGCTCATCGCGACTGCCGTTGCCTTGATGTGGCCCAAGGGACCGGGCGCGACGATGCCTCGGGTCGAGGCGATCGCCGAGCCACTCTTCGACCGCACGCGGACGTCGTCGGACCCGGTCTCGATGATCGGCGGGCTGATCCCGGTGGCCGAGTTCACGACCGTGAGTGAAGCGGCGGACGATCTGTTCGAAGTGCCGCGCTTCGCCCCGCCATCCCTGGACGACTTCTTCGCTGCGGATCTCGAAGCAAGGCACCGCGAACTCCACGCGCAGCAAGCAGGGGACGCGACCAAATGACGGGCACGCACGCGGCAGCGCCGACGACGATTGCGATGCCCTTCGCGACGACGCTCGCCGCGATGGCGATGTTCGCCGCGACGACGTCCGCCCAGAAGCGCGTCGAAGCGGTGCCCGCCGAACGCGAGTTCTTGACGACACTCGATGCCGCATGGGCCACGGGCAAGGCCGCGCAGGTCCTCCGGCTCTTCGAGTTCGTTCACGAAAACCTGCGCATCAACCTCGTCGGCCGGCTCGACCCGGGCATGCGCCGCGAAGAACGCACCTCGACGATCGAACGCGTCTTCGAGATCGAACGCGGCGACGGAAAAACCCAACGGGCATGCTTCCTGACGACGTCGATCCGACCCGTCGCGACACCGCACCGCTCGCAGAGCCTGTTCGAAGTCCTCGTGTTCACACCGAGGTCGACACCCTCCGACCCGCCGAAGGGCATGCTCCTGATCCCGACGACTCGACGCGCACAAGAGCACGTGCGGCCGATCGATGGATCGGATGACGACAAGCTACGCGGCTTGCCGATCGGCAACGCCCTGCGTGGCGGTTGCCCTGCGTGCAACTGGACGGTCCAACTGCCCGCAACGGGCAACTGGGGCATTCTGCTGCGCGATGCGACGTTCAGTGGCTGCGCCGAGCACGTCGAAGTCTACGACCTCGATCACGACCTGATGATCGGCGTTCGCGTCGAGCCGGACGCGCTTCCCGGCCTCCGCGTCGACCTGGACAAGTATCTCGAGAAGACGCGCCAGATGCTCGCGAAGATGAGCGGGGTCCGCGTCGATCCTGCGCTGGTTCGAGAATCGATGCTCGGTGGCCGCGCGGCACGCGAAACGTCGTTCGAAGCCCGCGATCGAACGTGGCGCATCCTCGGATTGCGCGCGGGTCCGATGACCTACCTGGTCAACGTGCATGGTCCGACGGCTCTGCTCGCCCGAGAGAAAGAACGCGTCGACACGGCCATCGGCACGTTCCACCTCTTGAAGCAGGGTTCGGAGCTCGACCTCGATCACATCCTGAGAGTCCACGCACCGGGCAAACTCGGCAACGACGGGATCTACCGCTCTCGCAAGTTCGGGTTGACGATCAAGCCGCCCTTCCTCGCGACACCGAAAGACTCCAAGGAAAGCGGCGACGAGGGCTGGACCTTCGTCCAACCGATGGGAGGCTTCGCGCTCGAAGCCTATTGGGCGCACAAGAAATTCGGGCGCTTCGTCGTGTTCGTCCTCGACTCGGCACAGGACGAGATCGACGAGGGACAAGCGCAGCGCTACCTCGCGTCCTGGCTCGCGCGGGAAGCAAACTGCGGAACTCTGAGCAAGCTCGATCCCGACAAGATCGTACGCCGACGCATTGCCGGCCAACGAGCGGGATGGGTCGATTTCGGTTGTGCATCCCGTGGGTGCTCGCAAAGCGCCCGCGCATTCGCCGCAGCGATCCCCCACGGCCGCCGGCTCGTGCTCGTGCACGGCTGCGCCGAAGCGAGCGACAAGCAGACGGAGGTCTACGACAAGATGGTCGCAGCGGCCCTCGCGATCGTGCTCGAGGAGCCCGAGCGGTAGCGACATCGTCGACTCACTCGCCGTTGTAGCGACGGTCGCGAAGCTGCTGCACGATCCAGGCGAGCGCGCGAAGACGTTCGGCGTTGTCACGCTCCGTCCGCTGGCACGCGAGCCAGGATTCGACGATACGCAGGTAGCGCCAATCGACGGCCGCGAGCCTTGCGCGCGCCCGTGCACGTCGCGAGGCGACGCGATGATCCAGCTCGCTGCGCATGGCCTCCATCGCCGGTGTCGCGCGTGCGAAGAAGCGTTCGCCGACCGCCGGTGAAATCGGCACGACGAGGCGATCGAAGCGCACGGTCCGCACGGCCGCCGACTGTTGCTGCGCGACGACGGAACTCGCGAGCGCGGCGCCACAAACACCGGCGAGCACGCACGCGTTCACGCGTCGCCGAAAGTTCGACAGAGAGCAAGAAGGAGAAGTGGACGGCATCGCGGGGAAGGGGCCGAAGAACCCTACCCCACGAATCAGAAGTGGGTCGCCGACGCGTGGCGCCCTGCGGCCCAGACCGTCGGCTGGGTCCCGACGTCGCAGCAGAGCAGCGATCCGATGCGTAGGTCACGGGCTCTGCCGAGCTATACTCCAGGAGTCCGAGGTCAGCGGCACGCCCGTTGCTGGCCTGCCTTCTTGATCGAGAGTTTCGATGCGCTTAGGTCTCAGCCAGGTCCTTCGTCCAGAACAGCGCCTGATCCAGTCGCCGCAAATGATCCAGGCGATGCAGGTCTTGCAGTACCCGCTCGTCGAACTGCGCGACCGCATCGAGATGGAACTCGAGGAGAACGCGCTGCTCGATCGCAAGGAGAGCGAACGCGTCACCGAAGAAGAGCCCCGCAAGGACGAGCCAACGCCCGAAGACGTCAGTCTCGCGACGTTCGAGCAACTCGAGGAGTTCGAGAGGCGCCGGCTCGATCGGGTCGGGCCGAGTAGCTCGTCCTATGGCGGCGACGGCGATGCCAAGCTCGAGGCCCTCGCCAACAGTCCCGATCGATCCGAGACGCTCTACGATCACCTCCTCTTCCAGATCGCGCTCGACGAGGACCTCGAAGACGACGTGCGGGAGCGAGTCGAGTTCGTGATCTACTCGCTCGACGGCGACGGCCGGCTCCATGCCAGCGACGAGGAGATCGCGGCCGAGCTGCAATGCTCGCTCGACGACGCCCAGGAGGCAGTGGAGATCGTGCGCACCCTGGACCCCGCGGGCGTCGGCGCACGCACGCTTCCCGAATGCCTGCTGCTCCAGCTCGACCGACTCCATGGAGCACCGGACCTCGCGAGGTCGATCGTCCGCGACCATCTCGAGAACCTCAGCATGAACCGCCTTCCGCGGATCGCGCGCGAGACGGCTTCTTCGGTCGAGCAGGTCAAAGACGCGATCGACTTCCTTCGTAGCCACTTGCACCCTCATCCAGGCGCGCCGTATGGCGATGTCGTCAATCAAGCGATCACGCCCGACGTCGTCGTCGAGGAGATCGACGGTCGCCTCGAGCTCCGCGTCGAGAAAGAAGGCCTGCCCGACCTCCAACTATCGCCGATCTATCGTCGCCTCCTGAAAGAGGCGAAAGGCGACCCGAAGGTCCTCGAGTATCTGCGCAAGAAGATCGAAGGCGCCAAGTGGTTCATCGATGCGATCCACCAGCGTCAATCGACGATCCAACGCATCGCATCGGCGGTCGTCGAGCGACAGGCGGAGTTCTTGCGCAAGGGCATTCGCTACCTCAAGCCTTTGCGCATGCAGGACATCGCCGACGAGGTCGGTGTGCACATCTCGACGGTGAGCCGTGCGATCTCTGGCAAGTACATCCAGACGCCGCAAGGCATCTTCGACATGAAGAGGTTCTTCTCGGCCGGGACCCGCGCCGACTCGGGCGAACTCGTCAGTCAGCAGGCGGTCAAACAGAAGCTAAGGGAGATCGTCGAGTCCGAAGACACCGCCGAACCGCTGTCCGACGATGCGATCGTGCAGCAGCTCGAGCAGCACGGGATCCACATCGCGAGGCGCACGGTCACGAAGTACCGCAAGGCCCTTGGCATCCCGAGTTCGACGCAGCGGAAGGCCTACTGACAGCGGTCCGCGCCCTCACGTCGACCCGACTCGGCTCGACGCCGCGCTTGCCGTGCCGGCGTTCTTGCTCGCCCGGTATCCACGGATCAGAGACCAGAGCAGCATGGCCCACACGCCGACCGTGAAGGCTCCGATGCAGATCGATCCGAGCTGCGGGTAGCTGTAGGTCCAGAAGTTCGCCACCTTCTTTGCGCCGAAGACGACCGGCATGAAGGGTTCGATCTCCACGGGAGCCTTCGGGTCCAAATTGTGCCCGAATTCGTAGAGCATGTAGATGAAACGGCCGAATGCGACGCAGGAGATGTAGGCAGTAATCATCGCCAAGTCGATCATCGTGCGCACGTTGCCGAGAACTGCGCAACGAAGGCCCAAGAGGGCCATCGCGATGATGCCGAACGGCAGCCAATCGAGATCACGCAGTTCGTCGCGCGTGATCGTCTTCATGCCGATGTAGTGGTTCAGCGTGTTGATCTCCGTGATGTCGATGCCGTTGTTTCCTCCGACGACCTTGTAGCTGTAGATGTCCATGCTCAGCCCCCTCGGATACTGCGGCGCAGTCATGCTGATCTGCCACAGGGGCCACAGGAAGCTCAGGAGCAGGGGCACGGTCAGGACGAGCAAGACGATGCGTTCGCGCCCGCGCAGCGGATTGTCGAGGAACTCGAAGAAGGTCGATGCGGTGGTCTTCATGAGTGAGCTTCAGACGAGGTCGCCGCGATGGAAGCGGCGGACGCTGAGGAACCAAGCCGTCGTGCCCAAGATCACGGGCCACGCGATGCCGATCGCGAACAAGGCAGCGTGACCGAGACGGTGCACGAGAAAGAAACCTACGGGACCGAGCGTTGCGAGCTCGGGGTCCGCCGCGAACAGCAGGGCAAGTCGCGCATCCTGCACGGGGTTGAGTGCAGCGATGGCAAAGACGGCTTCGGGCGGCATGCGCCACTGCAACATGAGCCCGACGAGACCAAAATCGATCAATGCGACCTGCACTGCCCACACGAGGAGCATGAGCATCAAGGCCTTCGCTTGGTTGCGCACGAACGTCGAAACCGCGAGGCCGAACGCGACGGAACAGTACAGCAGGGACGTACTGACGAGCAGGACTCGACCCAGGTAGCCCCACGGGATGACCTGACCGAACGCCCCACTGCCAATCACGGCCATGACGGGCAGCAGGATCACGAGTGGGACCAGCAGGGCCACGAATCGCACGATCGAAATCGACGCGAACCATCCCTGCCGGCTCAGCGGGTGAGCGAACAAGAGTTCCAGCGTCCCGTCGTCGCGAGCCCCGTTGACGATCTGCGCGGTCGCACCAAGACCGAGCAAGGGCAACAGGAACACGAGCACGTGGCTGAACGAAAGCAACACGCGGCCCATTCCGGTGAAGCCGATGACGGTCGACTCTCGGAGTCCGACGAGCACGAACACGCCCGTCAGGACCGCGTAGACGAGGAGGCAAAAGACGATCCAGCGCGATCGCAGGAATTCGGCGAATTCCAATCTGGCGATCGACACGAACTCCGCGCGTGCGATCACTTCTGACGATCCTCGCGCTTGCTGCGCACGATCTCTCGTGCCGCATCGAACGAAACGGCGCCTGCAACGCCACGAGTCACGGCTGCGATGCCGTAGCCCATCGGCGTCGGTTTCGTTTCGAGGAAGGCGACATCATCCGTGCCAATCCAGCGGTCTTCCCGCATGTGATGGAAGTACATCGCGTGCACCTGCGGACCATCTCGGTCCAGCATCTCGAACAGGCATCCTGGATCGTCGAAGAACAAGACTTGTCCGTCCTTCGTCTGGAGTTGGGCCGCGAACGGAGGCTCACCGATGTGCATGCGGCAGTAGGCACAAGCTTCATGGTCCCAAACAGCCGGCACGGGTCCTTCGGGAAGAGCTGTCGACACGAGCAAGACGCGACCGACGACGACGCATGCTCCCACGACGACCAAACCGAGGACGAGCAATACGAAACGACTCATGGACTTTCCTCGCCTGTGTCGGACTGGCCACGTGGCAACTCTTCCACGTCGCGCACGATGATGTCGTCGAGCGACGCACCGAGCTCGTCGCTGAGACGCTTGACGAGCAGTCCACGGTCCGAACTGACGACGAGCACCCGCCACCACTCTGTACCACGACGCTCGAAACCAAGGGCACGCAAGAACTCGTCGGCACGATCATTCGACGTGCGCAGCTCCACGACCGAACGCCCGGTCGCGACGAGAAGCTCTTGATTGGATCCGAAACGCACCAGACGTCCGTCCTGCAGAACGGCGACGTCGTCCACCAGGCTGCGAAGCTCCTCGAAGCGGTGCGAACACAACACGACCGTCGGTCGTGGTTCGAGTTGCTGTACCAGATCGAAGAAGCGCTCTCGACTCTCGGCATCCATACTCGCCGTGGGCTCATCGAGCACGAGCAGTTCGGCACCAACGCCGAGAGCGAACGCCGCGAGCAACTTCTGACGCATCCCGCCCGACAGCGTGCGAAACGGCTTGCGACCCGTTGCCTCGAGATCGAGGTGGAGTCGTTCCGCGACCTCGACGATCGGCTTGGTATCCATCGCGCGCAGTCGCGCGACCGCATGCGTCAGCTGACTCACGGTCGCATGCAGCCGTGGCGCGACCTGCGGCATGTAGGCAACACGCGACGCGAGCCGAGAACGATCGCGGAGTGGGTCGAGGCCGTCGATCCGCACCGATCCCTCGCGACGCAGGAGCCCCATCAGGATACGCACGAGGGTGGACTTGCCGGACCCGTTCGGGCCGACCAGCGCGGTACGCGATGCAGTCGCGAACTCGACCGACACGTCGTCGAGTGCCGTGAGATGACCGAAGCGGCGGGACACGTGCAGAATCTCAACGCGCATCGAGCCAGTCCAATCTCAGACCTTGTACGCGAGGCGTCGGGTCGGCGAGCACTCGCCTTGCCGCGAACAAGGGAAGGACGTGCCCGACGATGTCGACCATGGTCATCGCCGGGGTGCCGCGCAGGAACGCGAGTTCGGGCTTCTTGCTGATCAACTCTCCGGACAGACTCTGCAGCTCGTACGGCACGTCTCCGATTCCGTCACGATCGAGATCGTAGCCCTGGTAGTCATCCCAGTGATTCCCGATCCAGGTTGCACCGTTCGCATCGCCGCCTCCGCCGACGGTGACCTGTCGCGCGTTGTCTTTCAGAGTATTGGCCTCGAAGAAGTTCCGACTCGGGCTCGAGTGAAAACCGACAGCAGTCTCGCTCATGCGAATTTGATTCCGCACGAAGTGGTTCCGATGGGTTCGATCGAGGGGCGACGTATCGAGGTAAACACTCACGGTATTGGCGAGAAACGCGTTCTCGACGACTTCCAGATTACCCGACTCCTTCACACCGAGACCAATGCCGGCAGCACCGGAACATCTCACGATCAGGTTGCGACGCAGATCGACGTTGCGGCTGTACATCACGAAAATGCCGACAACGTTGTCCGTGTAGCGATTGTTCTCCACGCGATTGTCATGGCTGTACATGAAGTGCGTGCCGTATCGACAATGGCGGACCTGGTTGCCGGAGATCGTGTTCCCGGACGAATACCACACGACGACATCGCGCGCTTCGCTCACGAGATTGTCGCGAATCGATGATCCGCGCACTTCCCAGAAGCGAATCCCGTCGCCGCGCAGGCCGAATGCCTTTTGCCCCAGACCCTCGACGTAGTTCGACCGAATCTCGACACGATTCGCGAGCTCCACGAGGATGCCGAACAACGCACCGTAGACGTGGAGCCCGCGCACTTCTGCTCGGTCTGCGCGTACGCGCACGGCAGCATCGGTCTGGTCGAATCGCGCCCCGCTGCCATCGACGGAAAACCCGAGGAGTCGAACTTCGGCAGCTTCGACAGAAATCGTCGTACCGTCGCCACGGGATCGCACGATTGCATCGCGCGGGCCCCAGATCGTGATCGCCTTTCGGATCGCCAAGGGACCGGGATGCTCACCGACCTCGAGGCAGAGAAGATCGCCTGGACTCGCGGCATCGAGCATCTCCTGCAAGCGACCCGGCGGAACGAAGGTCGCGTTGCCTTCCGGGCACGGGACGAGCGGCACGGACCACGATGCAACGTTGGAGGGCTCCGCGCACGATGCCACGAGCATCGCGATTCCGATCATCAGCCCCTGTCGCATGCCTCAGTCGCCCTTCGGTTCGACGAGGAAGTAACCAGCCATCTCGAGGTGCAACGCAGAACAGAACTCGGTGCAGTAGAACGGATAGACGCCGCTCGTGTCGGCCTTGAACGAAACATTGGTGTGCTTCCCCGGCTCGAGACTGACGTTGATGTTGTACGAACCGATGCAGATCCCGTGCGTCGCGTCATGTGCCTGTTCGACGTTCGTGACGTGTAGGTGGACCTGATCACCCTGTTGCACGCGTACGATGTCCGGCGTGAAGTGGCTGCGTACGGCGGTCATGTAGACATGGACACCATCGGCCTTTCGTTCGATGCGCTCCTTGCCTGCGGCCACGCTGTTCGGATCGACCTTCATCGTGTACGGATCGATCCCGATCGGCGAGTACACATCGATGGGCTCGAGCTTGTCGGCCTTGATCATCTGCGCGTAGTGCGGCTCTCCGAGAGGCAGCGGCATGTCGTACAGCAGTCGCATCTCTTCGCCCGAGAGGTCGACGAGCTGGAAGTTCTGCGGTAGCAGCGGTCCGACTTTGGCAAACCGGTCGATCGCCCACTTGTTCATCGCGATCAGGTACTTCCCGTCCGGCGAAACGGTATCGCCTTCGGCCGCAACGAGGTGGCCGATGTTGTAGTGCACGTCGACTTTGTTGACGACTTTCAAGTCCTTCAGGGACCACTTCGCCACCGTCGATTCGATGAAGACCGACGTGTACGCGAACCCCTTGTCGTCGAACTGCGTGTGAAGCGGACCGAGGCCGATTTCACATTGACCACGGATGCTCTTCTCGAAGTCGAGAATCGGCACTCCGTAGGCGTCCTTGCCCGCGAAGTCCTTCGCGTCGATGAGCGCCTTCATCTTCTCCCATGAGTAGACGGTCGCATGCGTGTCGAGCTTGCCGCCGACGACGATCTCCTTGCCATCCGGTGTGATATCGACTCCGTGAGGGCTCTTCGGTTCGGGGACGAAGTGCAACAGGCCTTCGTCGATCGCCGTGTCCAAACGGATGACGCGCATGTCGGCGATCGTCTCCGTCCGGCCTGCGTTCGCGAGGGTCTCCGCCTTGCGCCAGTCGATGATGTGCATGTAGTCCATGTCGTTCTGCGATGCGCCTGCCTCCATCGGGGGACGCCCCTCGGCAGTGCCGCCCGTGGCACGTTCCGTGTTGAACGAATTGATGAACAAGTATCCATCGGTGGCCTTCTTGCCGGCGTCTGCGAGATCCTGCATGTACGGCGGCAATTCGATGGCAAATGACTTCGCGACATCGATGCGGCCGCGCTCGCGGTCGAACTTCCAGAGGATCACCGCCCCACGATATTCATCGTCGTACGTCTCGATCGGAGCGTAGCGACCGCCCAGAGGCGCTGGGTACTGCGAGCTCTCGATCACGTACTCGGTATTGGGCGTTACGAACGCGGCGCCGTGATCCGTCTCGATGAGCTCGCTCCCGACGATCTGCTTCGTCACGAAGTCGTGCAGATCGACTACGGCAATGCGAGGATTGGCCTTGTCGTTGACGAAGATGAACTTCCCATCGTAGTCTCCCGCAGTCTCACTGAGTGCCGGGTGATGCATGTCGGCCCACGTGATGCGACGTCCATCCCGCGCTCCTGCGTCCAGAACCTGGGTGCTTTGGTCTCCGTACGAAAAGCCCTGCCACGGTTCCGGCGTGAAGACAGCGACGTACTTGTGGATTCGCATGCTCGGCACGCCGATCACGATGAGATTGCCGCTGTGCCCCCCCGAGGCGAATGTGTAGTACTCGTCGTGCTTGCCGGTCGGGGTGTAGGTCTTGAGTGCGGCCGCGACGTCCGCTTCTGTGAGATTGCGCGCCTTCATCAGAGCGGCAATGTCGCCGGACGCGGCGCCCCCACCCCCAGCGTCGGTGCCACAGCCGACGAGAACGGCACTGATTCCAACGGTGCTGGCAAGGCGTGCCAGGCGATACGAGAGAGCGCGGCTCATAGGGATGTCCTTCGAGGATCTCTTCATGAGGAGTAGTTGAGTTCGGATCCCCCGCCGCACACCCAGCGCATGCGACAGGGACGGTCTGTCCAGCGGTTAGTCTTTTCTGCCTTTGAAGCGACGGATGCGATTGACCAGGGCACGCAACACGAGCGTCTTGCCTTTCAGCTGAGGCTGTGCGGTCATCTGCGGACTCTTGCCGACCGCCGCACCTCCGAGCGTGATCACTTTGATGATGTGCTCGTCGGTCACCGACTCTTGCCATTTGACGTCGGCAAAGTCACGCGGCTTCGGATCCGTCGCAGCGGCACCGGGACCATCGCCGTGTCCGTTCTCGCCGTGGCAGGTCACACAAATCGTCTTGAAGACTTCGTTCGCTTCGATGCGGGCTGCCGGCGTAATCTCCAAGGGAGTTCCCGATGCGCCCTTCCCGGCGTTTTCTCCGGCGTCCCGAGTCGAACCGCCACAGCCAAGGAGGAGGACGACGGCCGCGACGGAGAGGATGCGCCAATCACGAGTTCTGTGCATGCGAGGCTTGATTAGCAAGTCGCGTACCAGCTTGTCGAGACACGGTCGCGGCCTTTTGGCAGCGCATACCCGTGCGAGCACGGCTCGTCATGGTCTTGCGTGTTCCGCTCGCGCAATTGCCTGGTCTTGCCTAAGCCCGGTCTTGCATTTGCAGCACGCGAGGCAGCGTTGCATCGCAACATCACGCTCGACATCTCGAACAAGGGAATACCGAAATGCGCTCGACCCTCACGGTCTCATGGATCGCTTGCCTTGCCCTCTTCGGATGCAACAAGCAGCAGCCGACGAACAAGACAGTGAAGAACGCAGATGCACCACGAACCTCGACGAACATCCCTCCGCTGCATCCGACGAACATCGTCAGCCAGGCGATCGCATCGAAGGACCACACGACGCTCGTGGCCGCGATCAAGGCCGTGAACTACGTCACGTCCGTCGCGGCTTCGGGTCCACTGACGGTCTTCGCGCCGACGAATTCTGCGTTCGAACAACTGCCAGCCGGAACCGTCGAGACACTCCTGAAGCCAGAGAATCACGAAAAGCTCCGCAACATCTTGAAGTACCACGTCACGACGTCGGCACTCAAGATGTCCTACTTCGTCGATGGGCAGAACCTGGCCATGGCGAACGGAGAGAAAGTCAAGATCACCGTGAAGGACGGCAAGGTCACGATTGGCGGGGCGAACATCCTCGCGTCCAGTCCTGCGTCCAACGGGATGCTCCACATCATCGACAAGGTCCTGCTGCCGCCAGGAAAGTAGTCACGGCAGTCGCGGGCAGACGCGCTCTCGCAAGAGCGCTACTTGAGCCCGAGCCGTCGAGCGAGCCGATGCAGATTGGCCCGCGCGAGGCCGAGTTCTCGTGCCGCCGCCGACCAGTTGCCGTCATGATCGGCTACGGCACGCTGTATGCGCCATCGCTGGTGTGCCGTGACCGAATCGCGCAACGTCGGAGACGATGCGCGCGACGTCTCTTGGACAGTCGCTTCCGGCGCGGCGGTCGGATCGGACGACAACCCGAGGTCGTGCACGCCGACCAACACCTGCTCACCGCGAAGCGCACGCGAGGCTCCGCGCAGCACGGCGCGCGACACGACGTTCTCGAGTTCTCGCACGTTGCCAGGCCAGTCTTGCTCCGTGAGCACGTCGAGCGCGACCGGATCGAAGCGTACTTGGCCGCACCCGAGTCGATGACGACACAGATCGGCGAAGTGCCCGGCCAAGAGCGCGATGTCTTCCGCGTGTTCGCGCAGCGCAGGCACGCGAATGCGTCCGACATCGAGTCGATGGAGAAGGTCCGCGCGGAAGCTGCCGGATTCGACGGCCGCATCGAGATCGCGATTGGTCGCCGCCAGAACCCGCACGTCCACCCGCTCGGCGTGATCCGTGCCGACGCGCTGCAACTCCCCATCCTGGAGGACTCGCAGGAGCTTGGGCTGGACGTGCAGTGGAAGCTCTCCCACTTCGTCGAGGAACAGGCTCGCCCCATCGGCAACGCCGAACTTGCCCGACCTCCCGGTCTCGGCCCCCGTGAAGGCGCCTTTCGTATGGCCGAAGAGTTCACTCTCGATGAGCGACTCGGGAAGTGCAGCGCAATTCATGTAGACCAGCGGACGATCGCTGCGCCGCGAACTCGCGTGCAACATGCCGACGACGAGTTCCTTGCCGACACCGGTCTCCCCGGTCACGAGAACCGGCAAGTCCGTTCGGGCAAACATGTCGATCTCCTCGCGTAGCTGACGCATGGCGCTGCTGTTGCCGATCAGCACCGCGCCGCTGGAGGCCAGCGCACCCCGGATTCGCCTCGACGAAGCCGTACCTTCGTGAGCGGTCTTGTCCTGGAGTGCTGTCACGAGATCGATCGTTCGGAGGGCTGCGCCAGCCAGTGCACAGACGTGTTCGAGCGTTGGATCATCGAGATCGTCGAAGGCGCGCGGGTCGAGCGCATCCGCGGTCAGAACACCAACAACCAGGCCGTCGACCCGAAGGGCGCAACCCAGGCAGGCATGGACCCGATGGTTGGGATCGCTGGCAGCCCCGATGTGCCCATCGAACGGGTCCGGCAAGTCACTGTTCGCGTCGAAGCGTAGCGGACCGCTAGCAGCACAGATTTGCTGCAAACGAACGTGCTCCGCGATCTTGAAGCGGCGCCCGAGGAGGTCGGCGGAGAGACCGGCCCCTGCAATGGGCTCGAGCACGTCACCGCGCAGTCGAAGCAGGGCGGCGGCGTCCGATCCGAGCGCGGTCCTGACCGCGTCGACCAACCGCTGCGCGCGGGCCTCGGCTGGCATCGAAACACTGATGTCGAGCGCGACCGACAGGAGGACTTCTAGGGATTGCGTCATCATTTGGATAACGGCCTAATCGAAACGAGAACAGGCCGCGTTGTCCAGCGGATAACGTCCGAGGGCGAGAACACGTCGACCACGCCGCGACGAGAGACGCGCATTCAGTCGGTGAGGGACGCGGCGACGAACTCGCCGATCACACCGACGCACGTCACACCATGACCGCCGAGACCGCAGGCGAAGTGCAGCCCGCCCACGCTGGGATCCCTTCCGAGAACGAAGTCGTGACTCGGTCGGTAGGTCCTCAGGCCCGCCCAGATGCGACGGACCGGGAGGTCCAGCAAGAAGGGGAAGACCTCGGAGAAGCGCGCGTGCAACACGTCGTGGATCCCGTCCGCGACCTCGGGAACACCGGGCGCGCACGCCGACACGTCACACGCCGACGCCAAGACGCCGCCAGCCTCGTGACGCACGTAGGCCTGGCGGTCGACGTGCCAGACGAAGGGGCTGTGCGGCGATATCCCGAGGCGCTGCGCATCAGCCTCGTCCCCGATCACCGCCAGATGGCGACGCCATGGCACGAGGCCTCGGTCCTCGGTCGGCACCGAACGCAGCAACGTCGGAGCCCAAGCGCCAGAGGCGACCACGACCGCATGGGGTTCGAGTCGCCCGCGTCCCCCCGATCCACGCAGAATGCCGATGGAGCGGAGGCGGCTCCGACGCCGGGTCGCCCGCGAATCCGACGGATCCTCCTCGGGTTCGTCGTCATCGGGAACGACGTCGAAGTCGACGACCGCGGTCCCGAGATGGAGGGTCCCCCCCCGCGCCTCGGCGGCGCGCAGCATGCGAGCCGTGAGCGCCACGGGGTCCGCTACACCGTCCTCGGCGACGTACGCCGCCCATGAGAACGGAACCGAGTCGAGGATGGGCATGCGGCTTCGCGCTTCGGCCGCGGCGAGGACGCGGGCGTCAAGGCCGGCGTCGCGAGCCACACGCACGCGCTGCTCGAGCCGGGCTCGGGTCGCTTCGTGCTCGGCGAGGAGGAGCGATCCCGTGCGGCGGAACAGGCCTGGAGCGCCGAGTTCCGCGGGTAGCGCGTTCCACCAGCGCGTCCCCGCCGGCCCCCACGCCGCGAGTTCGTCCTCGTCGAGCAGCGATCGGACCATGGCCGCATTCTGCGCCGTCGCATGCCTCCCGGGTGCTGCGTCCTGCTCGTAGACGTGCACGCGTCGCCCGAGCCCACGCTGCGCGAGCGCGAACGCGACCGAGGCCCCCGCCAGGCCGGCGCCGACGACGACGATGGGCGCTCCGTGCGGGCGCCCTGAGTCCGCATGCGACTCGAGATCCATCGGGTGCCATCCTGGTCCTAGGCGCGGCTCGGGTCATGCGCTTTTCCCGGCGAACTGGACCTGCACGACCGGACCGTTGTGGGCGCGGAGCATACGGCGTGGGAGTATTCGCCGAGATACGACGTCGAGGCCCCGGCCATGACCCGGGAGAGAAGTTGGTCCCCGCCTTGCATGGATCCTGGAGAGAGAGTCAGGAGACGGAGGCTCTCGTGCTCCCCGCCTCGGCGTCTGGGGACGCTAGCGGTTCGCAGCCCACTCGAGAGCGCAGGAAGGTTCCGAGCGTGCGACGCCCTCGACGCGCGAGAAACTCGCGGCGGAGGTCGGGACACGCGCTCGGGCCCTGGGGACGGAGACCAGCGGGTGTCCGAGGCCTCGACGACGAAATGATAGGGAACGTGACTCGCGTGCGATCCCGGGGGAGCGCCCACGAGCCGTTCTTCAGACGGCGCGCGCTCCGGGCAAGGTTCCGTTCACGATCGCAAAATTCCCCGACCTTTTTTGAGCTGCCCCACGCGACCGCCTCGGCGATCATCGCGATCGCATGAGCGAAACCGCACTGCAGATACTCTTCGGCGGCCTGATGCTGGCGACCTACGCCGTGATCGCCTTCGAGCTGCTCCACAAGACCGTGGCGGCGCTCGTCGGTGCTCTCGCGATGACCGCCGCGGCGATCGCGACCGGGCTCGTGGACTCGTACACGCGGGTCTACGACGTCCTCGGACACGACTTGCCGATCCTCGCCGTCATCATCGGAACGTCGATCCTGGTCGAACTCGCGGGGCAGTCCGGACTGTTCCACTTCGTCGCGATCAAGATCGTCAAGCGCACCGGCGGTCATCCCGTGCGCCTGTTCCTCGCGCTGCAGCTCTTGGTCTTCGTGTTCGCGGCGCTGCTGACGATCGTCCCGGCCATGCTCATCGTGAGCGGCTTGACGCTCGTCATTTCCAAGAGTCTACGCCTGTCGCCCACGCCCTACCTGCTCGGGATCGCCTTCGCGAGTAACTCGGGCACGCTCTGCACGTTCGCCTCGGGCATGCCGACACTCATGGTCGGGTCGGCAGCGAAGATCCCCTACGGCCAGTTCTTGGTCGTGAGCCTGCCCTTCGCCCTCGTCTCGCTGGTCGTCTGCTACTGCTGGACCCGCTACGCGTTTCGGGACGATCTGACGGCGCCCAAGACCGATCACGAGCGTGCCGAACTCCAGGCCACGGTCGAGGCCTTCGACGAGTGGGCGCTCGCGCCCGATCTCGCGGCCTTCTCGCGCGCGGCCATCGTGCTCTGCCTCACGATCGTCGGCTTCGCGGTCGCCAAGCCACTGGGCGTCGGCCCCGACTTCGTCGCCCTGGTCGGCGGAGCAGCGATGCTGCTCTTCCACGGCAAGCACGTCGAGGAGACGGTCAAGAAGGTCAACTGGGTCGTCATCCTCTTCTTCTCCGGCCTCTTCATCATCGTCGGGCTCGTCAAGGAGACCCATGCACTCGAGCGACTCGCGGGAACGCTCACGTCGCTCACCGGTGATTCGGTCTTGGCCAATGTCGCGACAGTGACTTGGTTCAGTGGTGTGGCATCCGCGATCGTCGACAACATCCCGGTTGCTGCGACGATGATCCCGATGGTGCCCGCGATGGACGGGATCCCCCACGAGCCGCTCTGGTGGTCGCTCATCCTCGGCGCCAATCTCGGTGGCAACGCAACCCCGATCGGTTCGATCTCCTGCGTGATCGCGCTGCATGCGCTCGCCAAAGAGGCGGGCATCCAGATCGGATGGGGACGCTTCCTGGCAGTCGGCGGTGTCCTCATGATCGTTCAACTCGTGCTCGCAACGCTGTGGATCGCCGCGTACGTCGCGTTCGACCTGCTTCCCGAGCTCCCGGCCGGGGCTCCGGGCGAACCGACGGGTCATTGACCGAGCAGCATGCACTGGAAGCCACACGCGTTCCTCGCCCCGGACACGCTCGCACGGCTCGAGGAGTCTCGCCAAGCAACCGCGATACGCGAACTCGCAGACGAGTCGGAGCACATCGCCGGTGGCACGATGTCCTACGCGGGGCCGGGTGTCTGGGCGAACCAGGTGTGCGGCATCGGTCTCGATCGCCCCATCGACACCAAGGAACTCGATCGCATCTTCGAGTTCTTCGACGAACGCGGCGAGCCGGGCGAGATCGAGCTGGCTGCGCATGCACACGAGTCTTGCTTGCGCGGCCTAGGGCAGCGCGGCTTCCACTTGCGAGAGATCGAGTACGTGTTCGCCGTCGATACGACGCGTGTCGCCGTCGACACGCGCACGCTCGATCCGCTGCGAGCACGTGGGCTCGAGCTGTTGCGCGTCGATCCGTGCGATGACGCTGTCGTCGAGACGTTCGTCGAGCTCGGGACGCGCGGCTTCAAGCCCTCGGGAGAACCGGTGCAACCCGACGAGATCAAGCTGCTCCATCGAGTGGTCGCCCATCCGCGCACGGCCGCATGGCTCGTGCGATTCGAAGGCGAACCATGCGGCGTCACGGCGATGGAATGCGCGAGCGAGGTCGCGTGCTTGTTCGCGACAACCGTGACCCCCGCGTTTCGACGCCGCGGGATCCAGCGTGCACTGATGGAACTGCGTCTGCAGCACGGGCGCGACGCCGGCTGTCGCTACGTGTGCGTCCACAGCGCCGCCGGGATCGCGACCGAGCGCAACGCGCGGCGACTCGGCATGGAACTGCGCTATGCGAAAGCGATCCTGGCACGCAGGCGTTGCTAGCGCCGCCGCGCTTGTCGGGACCTGCCGAGATGGCTACGTTCGGCACATGAACCGCTTCGCTCGTCGACCAGAGCGTCGCGACGAGACAACGAGCCGCCGCCCGTTCCCCGTCGTAGGGATCGTGCTCGCCGTGCTCGCGATGCTCGCCGCGTGTTCGACCCCGGATCGGCAACGCGAGTACCGACAACGGCGCGTCGCGACGGCGACGGCCGAAGACAGCGCACAGCCGGTCGAATTCCCTCGAACGCGATCAACGCCGACGTCGAGCGGCGCGACCGAACGAGGCCCCGTAGATCGTGAGACTGCACCGCGGGTCGAACCCACGGTGGCTCCCGAGGATCGCCGCGACGCTCCCGAGCATCCAGAGCCGGATCACGAGTCGGCGCTCCAACGCGCTCGTGCTGCCGGAACGCTTGCCGCTTGGGACTCCTTCTTGAGGAGGCACCCGCACTCCCCTGCTCGGCTCGAAGCCTGCAAAGAACTCGAAGCGCGACTCGACGAAGCGGAGCCTTCGGCACGCGCGCAAGCAGTCGCAGCGCGCGCACGCCTCGAGCAAGAGCGCGCAAGGGAATCCGGATCGGGCAAACACATGATGGGTATCGACGCGTTCCGACTCGCGGACTCGGGCGAGCCTTCGCGTGTGCTGATGAAGACCCATGACGGTGAATTCGTGTCCCTCGATGGCGGAACAAGCGATCGCTCCCCTCCCGCCGAATCGGTCTCGCGCGCCTTGGACGAGCCGACGCTTCGCTACCTGCCCGCACAAGAACATCTCGTACTCGAGTTCCAGGAAGACGACCTCCTCGGTGATGCCCGGTCGCTCGATCGGAAGCTGGTGGCACTCTGGTTCGCTGCCACGAAGCGAGCCGGACTGGACTATCTGCAGACGCAGTTGACGATCGCACTGCCGGAGCAACTTGAATTCGACGGCGTCGAGCCGAGCAAGGGAAATCCTGCTCACATGCAGCGACGGTTGATCCACGCGACACTGTCGCCGCATCAACTGTCGACGCGACTCGACCGAGTTCCCGATGAGCATCTCGATTGGGCGTGCGCGGTAATCCGTGAGGCAGCGATCACGCCGAGTACTCCGCGAGAGACGACGATGTTCGCGATCGCCACGAGGAGCGTGCCCGTTGTCGACGAAGTCGATGCAGCGGCACGCGACGTGGCTCTCGGACTCGCCTCCGGGCAGCGGGACGAGATCGGATCGCGAGCTTGCCGATGGCTGGCGCTACTCGATCCGAGCGGGACGATCTTCGAGCGCGCGGCTGGCGAAGCGCGTGAGCACGTCGTCAACCGACTCGCGAACGCAATCGAGGCCCAAGGCGCCATCGCCGTCGCGTTCGCCGACGACCCGCTCGCGAACGAAGCACGAACGATCGCACGCCGTCGACTTCTGGAGCGTTTTTCGAATGACGACGACGACGAGGATGCCATCGACGCGGGAACGCAGCTCGAGGCCTCGGGACCCGAGTCGTTCACAACCGTGCGACGCGTGCGCCTCGCAGCGTTGCGGGATGCATGGGACTCGATTCGCGAACTCGGGAGCGAGGCGATCGTGCCGCTGTTGCACCTCTTGTCGTCGAGAAAGCGTGTCGGTACACAAGGGGTCGCCGACGTCTTGGCCAGCATCGGCCAATCGTGTCCACCGGTTCCTGCGGCTTCCGAACTCCTGCTCGAGGACGCGCGAGTTCGTGCACGAATCTTCGCTGCCAGGCCGAGCTTGTATCACCTGTTCACCGGCGAGGCGCGCGCGTACCTGGATGCATGCATCGATCCGGACAAGCTCGTTGCCTTTGCACAACACACACCGAGCGCTGCGTGGGCGCGCCTGGCGAAGGCACGGGCTGCCGATGTCATGAGTCGTGACTTGCTCGAGTTGGTCGAAGAACACAAACTCGCAATCGCGGCGCATGGAGCCGGGCTCTTCGCGGTGGAAACGACGCTCGAGAACCTCTCGGATCACGAGCTGCGCATCCGAATCGTCCCGGGGCTGCGCTTCGATGCGCACGACACGTCGGCACAGAACATGGTCGTCACGAAGCAGAGCGAACTCGCACTCCGCCCCACCGAAACGACGACGATCCGACTTCGTGCCGCGTGCGCCAACCACCGCCGCGCGATCCCCGGGGGCAAGGACGACTTCGCGATCGCGCGCGTTCCGGCAGACTCCGATCTCGACCGCGCGCTCCGGCTACTCGACCGCCGCGATTCCTCCGCGGCCGTAACGCAAGCTGCCGTGTGGATCCTGACCGACGACGTCCGGCATGCCGACTTGGAGCAAGTCCAACGCGTGCCGTTGGGCCGCACACGAGGCACACGTCTGATCACCAACAACGATATTCTCGACGCATTCGTCATCTTGGAGGAAGTCGGTATCGATCTGCGAACGAAGCGCATCTGGGAAGACAGGAAAAGCATCCGTGAGTCCGGCGATGGGTGGAGCCACCCTTGGTACACGCGCAGGGTCAAAGGAACGTGACGCATCACGAATCCTTGCACTTCGTGGGGTGATCCCCGACGCCTCGCCATCTACGATCCAGCAATGCTGATCGACATCGCCTCCTCCGACCTTCTCGAGGCACGTATCGGCGTGAGATGACGATTTGGAAGCCAACGACCGCAATAACGCCCTCGTCCACGCCAACGTCGAACGCTTCGAGGCTGCACTCGCGGCGGGGCGATCGAGGATCGACGGACCCGAACCACTCGATTCGCTGATCATCGTCCTCGACGGCAGTGGTCAAGACGAGACGACCCTCGCGATCGTTCGGGAGCTGTGCCTCGAACGTACGTGTATGCTCGTGCTGACCTGCGGAATCCAAGTCGGCGATCCGGAGGCCGAGGACGAACTCGTGCTCGGTGCGCAACGCGCGCTCGAAGCCGATGGCCTGCACGCCGAGGTGGTGCTCTCGGGCAGTGCCGAGAACCACGAGCGCATTCGTAGCATCCGGCAGGAGCACCGGGGCGCCTGGCTCGTGATGCCGAGCCCGTTCGGACACGACTATGCCGACCTGAGGGCGAAGTCCCTCGGCACTGCCGTCGAGGTCACATTGACCGAAAGTGAGATGCCGACGATCCTCGTGCGCGGCCCACTCGGCGACGTCGCGAGCGAACCGCTATCACGACCTCATCTGATCGTGCGAGAGACGAGTCCCGCGACGGCGCGCGCCGCACGCGTCGCGCTCGCGATGCTCACGCACCGAGGAACCATCGCCGGCACTCTCACTGTGACGTTCGTCTACGGTGGCCGGCCCGACCCCGACGTGGACGACGTGGTCGCGCGTGGCTTCGGCGTCGACCCGCAGGTCCTGATGCCACTTCTCAGTCACGGGCTTTCGGGCATCCTGCATCGCCTCGATGTCCTGAGCCAGATGCACCTCGGATTGAAGCTCGAGCTGCGCCTAGTGCAGCCGGGCGGTGAAGCAATCGACGAAGACATCGAACATGGACGACTCCACATCCTGCCTCGCCAGGGCGACCGCACGCACGTCGACGACTCGGTGCAGGACTTCGTCCTCGGGTGTTCGGACCCCGTCGTCGTCGTACCAGCGGTGTCATGACGGGTTGGCGAGCGAAGCTTCTCCCCTCACGTCCGCGCGGTAGAGTTCTCCATGAGGAGGACGCCCTGAGGATGGAGCACGACGCATGAGCTTCGCGGCCGAGGATCCGGCAGCGCGACTCACCGAGGAGGAAATCGCACGTGGCATCGCGGTCGCTAAGCGCCTCCGTGTCGCGGTCTTCGTCGTTGCCTACGACGCCGAATCGCACATCGAGTCGACGCTGCGTCGCATTCCGAGTGAGCTCATGCGCGAGCTCGCGTGCGTTTACGTCATCGATGATCAGAGCCACGACGCGACTTTCCAGAAGGCGCAGGACGTCGCGCGCGAGTTTCCGCAAATGCGCGTTTTCCGCACGCCTCAGAATCAGGGCTACGGCGGCAACCAAAAACTCGGTTACGAATATGCCATCCGTGAGGGGTTCGACGTCGTCGTGCTCTTGCATGGCGATGGCCAGTACGCACCCGAGGCGATGCCGCGCCTACTCGCCGCGTTCGAAGACGACGCAACGAGCGCGGTGTTCGGCTCGCGCATGATGGTTCCCGGCGCGGCCAAGCGTGGCGGCATGCCGTTCTACAAGCGCGTCGGCAATCGCGTGCTGACGTGGCTCGAGAACAAGTTGCTCGGCTCCGAGCTGACGGAGTTCCACAGCGGCTATCGTGCGTATCGCGTACAGTCCCTCGCAGAACTGCCGTTCCGTTACAACACGAACGACTTCCATTTCGACACCGAGATCATCGTCCAGCTGCTCGGCAAGAACATGAAGATCGTCGAGGTGCCGATCCCGACGTACTACGGCGACGAGATCTGCCACGTCAACGGCATTGCCTATGCTGCCCACTGCATCGGCACGATCGCACGCTACAAGGCCAACCGCGTCTACCTCGTCCATCACCCCAAGTTCGATCTCGAGGGCGATGGCCACTATGTCTTCAAGGAAGCACCGAACAGCCTGCACCAGGCCGTTCTCGATCGCGGGGTCCCGAAGGATGCGCGCGTCGTCGAACTCGGTTCGGGCCACGGTGAGGTCGGGCGCTCGCTCCACGACAAGGGAGCCAAAGTCGTCGCCGTCGACCTGATCAAGCCCGACGTGACGTTTCCCTTTCCTTATCTCGCGCGCGATCTCGACGAGCCGTTCGCCGACACCATCAACGAGAATCACGGCGCGCGCGCCCAACTCGTCGTCGCACTCGACGTCATCGAGCACCTCAAGGCTCCCGAAGCGAGCCTGCGCGAAATTCGTGGCTTGCTCGAGCCCGGTGGCCGCTTGCTCGCGAGCACCGGCAACGTCGCGTATCTCCCGCTGCGCTTCCTGCTCTTCTGCGGGATGTTCAACTACGGAAAGAAGGGCATCCTCGACCTCACCCACAAGCGGCTCTTCACGACTCGCAGTTTCAAGCGCACACTCGAGGGAGAGGGTTTCGTGATCGACAAGCTCGTCGGTTTCGGACCGCCGATTCGCGACATGATCGGCAAGGGCTGGTTCTTCGGAACGCTCGATTCCGTCTGCGGCTTCTTCGCGCGACTGTGGCCATCCGTGTTCGCGTACCAGTTCCTCGTCGAGGCGCGTGCGCGCGACGGACTCGAGGACATCCTGGCGCGCACGGTCGCGAGTGGGCAAGCGCGTGTCGCGAGCGAGCCGGAGCCGCATCGCGCGTAGCGCGATGCAATCGGGAACCCTGCCCGACAAGCCAGCTCACGCGCTGCGATCTCAAGTGCGCGGCAAGCACCGCGAACGAACGACGGGCAAGGAAGTCGCCCACGCGGCACGCGCTGCTATAGTCGCGCTCTCTGATCGTGCGTTCTCGGCGAACCCGCTGCCCGCACACCTCGGGCCTTTCGCGATCGGACGCGTTTTCTTCCCACACGAACCAAGGCAGGCGACTCCGATGTTTTCGTCCGTTTCCTCTATTGTCCTGACGACCCTCTGCCTCGGGTCGAGTCTTCTCGCGCAACAACTCGTCTCGCCTCCGCACGCGGTCGGCGTCGAGGGGAACGGCACATCCTCCGTGACCTTCACGAATGCGACGACACGCACGATGCAATCCGATGGCAACCTGGTGAACTCGGGGCTGTCCCTGCTTCGGAGCATCTCGTTTCGTCGCAACCAGGGTGCGCAGGCTTCGGCAACCAGCCGTACCATCGATGTCCAGATCGACATGGGTTACAGAGTCGCGACGTTCACCAACACGTTTGCGAGCAACTACGAAACGGGCACGCAAACCACGGTGTTCACCAACAAGAACGTCACGCTACCGGACTGGACCGCAGCCCCGCCAACGCCGGCGGACTTCGACTTGACGTTCAAATTCGACAAGCCATTCATCAACGATGGCAAACGCATCCCGGTATGGGACCTGACGTGTCAGAACAGCTCGTCACCCGGTAGCGCCTACAACATGGACTGGTTCTCGGCCGTGCCGACGGCCACCAAAGGCGAACGCCCCGAATCACTCGGAACCGGTTGCAAGACGGCGAATGGCACCTTCACGTACACGTTCGAAACCGAAGCGGACGCGACCACGCTCTCGGTGCTCTACGCATTCATTGGCGCGGCGTCCAATGCGCCGTGCGTCGCCTTGATTGGCGGCACCGATCCGAATCTCAATATCGGTCTGTGCACGAACCTGCGTTCGGACCTCACATTCGTGCTGCCACTCGGCGCGAGTGATGCGACGGGGACATTCGGTCTCAAGGCCCCGATTCCTTGGGGAGCCGCGCTCGCAGGTCTCAAACTGATCTCGCAAGGGATTTGCCTCGACGCGACACAACCCGGCTTACCCTTCGCGCTGTCCAACGGCGTCGAAACGACGACCCCCTACGTGATCGGTGGCGGCGGAGCCACGACGCTGTTCAAGGTCGACCGCTTGTGGACCAGTTCCGGAACGGGGCCAACGGGTTCGGTCGGCACGACCGCCGCGCCGATCCAGTGGTCCATCTGACAGAGCGATCACGATGCGTCGAATTGCAAACCACGCATGGTAGAAGCACGCATTCGCGCCGAGACCGCGGCCTTCCTCGATTCGGAGAGTTCTCGCGATCTCGAAGTGGATCGCGCTGCGCAGCAGAAGATCGTGCAGCGATTTCTCACGTGCTGCTACGACGACCTCGCGAAGGAACCGCGCCTCCTCGAAGGTGACGATGTCGCGCTCGCGCTTCGCGAACGATTACCACGCTACTTCGGCAAGGGCGATCCGCTAGCGCACCCGTGTGAGGACGTGCTCAACGCGTTCGTGCGCTACCTGCGAGATACCGTGATCGTCCCCCACGCCTACGAGATCGGCATCGCGCTCGATGCGCACATCGCGGAGTTTCGCGACCTCGTCGCCAGCGGAACTGCCCATTCGGGCGGTATCGCAAAGACTCGTGTGCTAGGAGTCGAACGGCGCGGCACGAAGGTCGGCCGCAACGATCCGTGCCCTTGCGGGAGTGGCAAGAAGTTCAAGAAGTGCTGCGGGACCATCGGCTGACGCTGTTCGAACGCCAGTGACGCCGGCAAACGGCGATCTCTCGCGTCTCCCGGTCAGCCACGCGGTACGACGATGGTCTGCGTCGCACCCGGCGCACCCGCCCGAACCGTGGTCGCGAGCTCGAAGGTCTCACCCGCATCACTGCGCGCGGTGATCCGCACCGGACCGCGCGGCAACGCGGCTTCGAGCACGTAGGTCTTCTGCTTCGAGAGTTCGGCTTCGAAGCGATCTTCACTGCCGGCAACGTCAGCGCCTTGCACCGTGACGGTCAGCTTCGTGCCGCGTGCTTCGCCTTCGAACGACAGCTTGCAGCGCCGCCCCACGCGTGCGACCAACGTCACCGTTCGCGTCTGCCCCATCGCGAGATCGACGGGTTCTGGATGGATCAGGAGTTCGTCGCCGACCGGGGCGACGAGCGTGTAGTGACCGGCAGGAACGTGACGCACGACAACCTCGTCGCCTTCGAGCGAGTATTGGACGCGACCCGACGTGAGCCACATGCCAGTGCCTGACTGGATCCACGGGACCGGCGGGCGTGTCGTCCATGCCGAACCGTCCGGACGTCGATACGTCACGCGCAGAGTCGCTGCGCGCTTCAACTTGAAGTCGAGTTCTTGTTCACGTTTCGTGCGGAAATCGATCTCGCGACCAGAGCGCTGGTGCTCTGGCGAGGACACGCTCGTGCGCAGTCGTGCTCGCGGTAGCGCATCGATCCGGTACGAACCTCGCTCGTCCGTCGTCGCACTGGCGATCTCGAGACCGCTCACCGAAAACACGCCGACAGCGCATCCCACGACAGGCTGCCCGCGATCATCCAGAACATGGCCGTGCAGTTCGCCGAAGACGGGCTCTTCGACGACGATACGGATCGGCGTCGGCGCAGGACTCGCGACGACCTCGGCTAGAGCTTCTCCGTCTGTCGTCGAGCTATCCGTCGGCAAGAGGACACGCACCGAGTACTCGCGATCGGACACGCCGTAGATCGCGAAGTCGCCGTCGTCGAACGTCGTCACGATGAGTGGCTTCGTCTCGTCCGACCCGGTTTCGAGTCGGCGCGGGCTCACTGCCAGGCGGAAGTTCGCGAGGCCCCTCCCATTCGCATCGACGACCGTTCCATGGATCGCGAGTGCGCGTGGCATGACCAGATCGACTCGCGTTTCGAGTGCGGTCGGCGCCGGATGCGCCATTTCCTCCGAGGTGAATGCAGAGGGACCGTGCGTTGCTTGCAGGAAGAACGGCTCGAGCGTGACGCCCTCGAACCGATACGAGCCGTCGTCGCGACTGATCGCCGGCATCCAGCCCCGTCCTTGTCGCAGTCCGACGTGCATCCGCGGCACGGGACGCCCGCTCGCGTCGCGGATGCGACCGTAGATGGTCGCGCGCCGCGCGAGCACGAAACGCTTCGTGAGCGTCGCACCCGCGTCGATGTCGATCACTTCGGTCACCATGGTCCACGGCAAGCAGACGACGGAGCACTTCGCGCGTCCTGGCGGAAGCGGACCGGCTTCGAAGCGCCCTGCTGCATCCGTCGTCGCGATGCTCGGCAAGTACGGACCGACCAACGCGCCATCATCGTTGCGGCCAAGTGTTTCCGCTTCGTGTTGCACGACGACCGTCGCCTTCGGAATGGCCACGCCGAGATCGTCGACGACCATCCCGGAGATCGTGGCGTGGCCCGTACCGAGGACCAGACGGATCGCTCCTCCACCGAGCTGCTGCAAGGGGTAGGACAACGACGGCGCATGTCCGCTTCGACTCGCGGCGACGTACTCGTCACGGTGTGTGTACGAAAAATCGAAGCTGCCATCAGCGCGCGATGTCGAAACCTGACGCACGAGATTTCGCAAGGTGCCGTACCCCTGGCGATTGCCGACGAGGATCGCGGCTCCCTCGACCTTGTTGCCACGTTCGTCGACGACGACGCCCCGGATGGATCCAGCGAGTTTGATCGAAACGCGTTCGACGTGCTGCGCACCCGATTCGAGGACGATCCGCGTCGTGCGCACGGACTCGCGCCCGAGCTGCACTTCGAGGCGGTAGGTCGCCGGCGCTAGATCCTTCGCCACGGCACGTCCACGCGCGTCGGTCTGCTGGTCGAACACCTGTTGCTCGAGTTCCTGCTCGCCGATCGCTTCTTTCCAGAGCACGACGTCCGCCGCCGGAATCGGAACAGGATCATTCGCCTCTGCCCGATCGCTCCCGACGAGCACGACCTCGATGCGACCCGGAATGCTCGGAGTTGCTGCCGTCGCCCGCTCTTCTCGCTGGTCTTCCTGTGGATCGATCGGTTTCGGGGCGACGATAGGTCCGGCACCGTCGGTCTCGAGCGATGCAGCCTGTTCTTGAATCACGGGCTCGCTCGTTCCGAACAAATCGAGCGCGAACGACCCGGCGAAGAAGAGCAGGGCCAAGCCCAAGCACACGAGGACGACTTTTTGGATCATCAGGGCTCCTCCGGTACCGATCGCGGTCCAGGATCCGAGGGGGACGCTCGCCGCATGCCGCGCCCCGGCGTCGAGGACGCGACTGCGGACAATGTCGAGTCCGCGGTGAGGGACGGGCACGGCCAGAAGCGGCGCCCACGATTTGGGTAAGCGCTCGCGTAACGACTGCAAGCCTCGATGCAGACGCATCCGAACGGCGCCCGGGGGGATGGCGAGCACTTCGCTGATTTCGGCGGGGCGAAGGCCATGTTGCAGCTTGAGGAGGACGACCTGACGTTGCTCGTGTGGAAGCGCGTCGACGTTGAGGCGCACGAGACGAACGAGTTCGCGATGCTCGATCGCGCGTGCCGTCGTGTCGATCGCGCCGGGCAAGGCATCCCTGTCGAGCCCACCGTCTTCGCGCCCGTCTCCCGTGCGCCCTTGCCGCGTGTGTCGATCGTGCGCCGACCGGTCCTCGAGGTTGCCGACGACACTCGCTTGCCGCCGAAGGCGTCGCACCGCATTGCGCGCTTCGCCCGTCAGGATGCCGGTCAGCCACGGTTCGAGTTCCCGGCTGGCGTCGAAGTCGTGCGCCTTCTCCATCGCGACGAGGAACGTGCGCTGGACCAGATCTTCGGCATCCGCGCCGCCCCCCGTCAGGTGAAGGGCGAGCCCGAGAAGGCGAGGCGCGAGGGCGTCGAACACCCGCCCCAACGCGACGAGGTCACCGCGCTCACGGTATCGCAAGAACAGCGTCGTGGACTCGCTCGCCATACCTTCCATCGTCGCGCGCCGGCTCATCGTCACGCGATTTTCCGTGAAAGTCGACGCCCGTTTTCGGCGATACGATGCCGACGGGGCGACGTAGTATGTCGTCCGCTTTCGAGGCTTCTGCCCACATGACGACACGACCGACGCTTGTTGCGCATCGCGGCAACGCCGCCGAGTTCCCAGAAAACACGATTCCGGCCCTCGAATCCGCCATCGCGGCAGGAGCCAGCTGGATCGAGATCGATGTCCAACGCACGGGAGATGGCCGGCTCGTGCTCTTCCACGACGGCGATCTCAAACGCCTTTGCAATGTCGGCGGCACGATCCACGGGAAGTCCTCGACGGACCTATCCATGCTGCCGTGCTACGAGCCAGCGCGGTTCGACCAGCGCTACGTGCACATTCGCGTCGCGACGTTGGCGGAATTCGCCGCCTTGATGCTGGCACACCCATCGGTCGAAGCCTTCGTCGAGATCAAGCACGAAGCGTTCGTCGGCTGTAGCCGTGCGCAGGTGCTCGAAGAGGTCGCCAGCACTCTCGCCGCCGTGCGAGAGCGCTGCGTACTCATCTCGTTCTCGTTCGACTTCCTCGAACTCGCGCGCACCAATAGCGAGTTCCGCCTCGGCGCGGTTGCAGAGAAGTGGCAGGAGTTCGAAGACCCGATCATCCGGCGCATTGCCCCGGACTTCTTCTTCTGCAACATGCGCGGACTGCCGCCCGACGAGTTCATCCGTCACCGCGACTTTCCTTCGTCCCGCATTGCCGTGTGGGAAATCAACGACCCGGGTATCGCACTGAGCCTCGGCGCCCGCGGGATCCACCTCGTCGAGACTTTCGAGATCGCGACCATGCTCCGCTCGCTTAGGGCCTTCGACGCACCGGTTGGATGACGAACCCTGCGCGATCGACCTATGACATCGTCGTCATCGGCGGTGGTATTCATGGCGTCGGCGTGCTGCAGGCAGCCGCGGCACGTGGTCATCGAGCGCTTCTTTTGGAGTCGAACGAACTCGCGGCGGGTACTTCGAGTCGATCGAGCAAGCTGATCCACGGCGGACTGCGCTATCTCGAGAGCGGACAACTCGGCCTCGTGCGCGAGTCGCTCACCGAACGCGAGATCCTTTGTCGGATCGCGCCGCATCTCGTGCGCCTCGTGCCGTTCTTCGTGCCGATCTATCGCGAGACGTCGCGCCGCCCATGGAAGATCCGTGCCGGCCTGTCTCTCTACGCCTTGCTCGGTGGCCTCGCGAAGGACGCGTGGTTCCGACGTGTGCCGCGTCGTGATTGGGACGGACTCGATGGATTGCAGACCGAAGGGCTGCAGCACGTCTTCCGCTACTTCGATGGCCAGACCGACGATGCATTGCTGACTCGAGCCGTCGCCGCCTCCGCGATCGAACTCGGCGCCGAGGTACGCGTTCCGGCCCGTTTCGAGTCCGCGCGACGCAACGAGCGCGGCTACCGCATCGCCTACTCGGATGCCGCAGCGCGACACGAAGTCGAGACCACCGTCGTCGTCAACGCAGCTGGACCGTGGGTCGAACACGTGCGCAGGGGCGTCGAGCCGTCGCCGCCCGGGTTCGAGGTCGAACTCGTTGCCGGTACGCATATCGAACTCGACGTCCCGACGGACGCGGGCATCTACTACTGCGAAGCACCGTCCGATCGACGGGCTGTCTTCACGATGCCGTGGCACGGCAGATCGCTCGTCGGCACGACCGAGACCATCTACGACGGAGACCCACGCCGCGTCGAGCCGACCCGAGCGGAGATCGACTACCTCACGCAGGTGCATCGTCACTACTTTCCAGACAAACGCGCCGAACTGCGCGACGCGTGGGCAGGACTCAGGGTCCTGCCGAAGGCCTCGGGCAGCGCATTCGACCGCCCCCGTGAAACGACCCTCGTCGTCGACCAAGGCGAGATCCACTATCTCGCCATCTACGGCGGCAAGCTGACCGGCTACCGCGCCACCGCCGAGAAAGTCCTCGATCGTCTCGCACCCTCCCTCCCGCAGCGCCCGTGGCTCGCGGACACGGCAAAGCTGACACTGCCAGAACCGAGCTTCTAGCGATGCATGGCCGAGAGGAGTGCGTCGAGTCGTACGTGGTAGGCCGTGATTCCGGGGACCTGGAACGCAGAGACGAGGAAGCGCCGCTCTTCGGGCAAGGCTTCGTTGGCTTGCGCGAGCGCGAGCGGTCCGACGGCCGGCCATCCTGCCCATAGCAGGATCGCGTCCTGTGCATCACGGAGCCGCGGGCCTTCGGGGACCGCGGCGTCGCGGGCATCGACGAGATACGCGATGTGTTGGGGCTGACCGTAGTCCTGCGCAAGAGGGGACAGTTGCCAGCGCCACGCAACATCGACCTCTCGCCTGCCCCATTGGAAACGCAGCCACTCGGTGTTGGCGCCGATCGACGCCGCTTCGCGCGACCGCTCGTACAGTGGTAGCAGGGTGTAGTAGCTCTGCATGTCGGTGAGCACGAATCCGTTCTCCCGCTCGATCTCGCTCTGGAGCGATGCGAAGCGCGCGATCGACGAACGCGGGACGGGCTGCTCGCCCACGATCTCACGCAGAGGTGCTCCGAAGTTCGTGAGTACGGCGAGGCGCTCGCCGACGAACACACAACCGATGAGCACTGCTGCGACCAGCGCCGACACGGCGGGTCGACGCGCGAGCAGACTCGTCGTGCCGCGACCGAACGCAATAGCGATCATCGGCGTCATCCACAGCGAATGCCGCGATGCGCCGAATGGATACTTCCCGAGCGCAGCGAACAGGATCGCCGTGCCCCACAGCGTCCCGAGGACGAGCAGGGTGCGCACGTCGCGCCGCAGACAAGACACGACGATTCCCGTGAGCACCAACGCGAACGCGGCAAACTCCATGGCATGCCCGACGTGAAACGAGACGAAGCCCTTCGTATGCGTCAACAGGTCGAGCGGCGAATCGATCAAGAATGGCGCGAGCCAACCTTCTCCATCGAACGCCTGCGCTTCGAGCGCGCTTCCGAGCAAGCGCGGTCTCAAGTGCCAGAAATAGAGCGCAACGACGATGACGAGGGACACGCAAGCCGCCGCGAACGTCGCGATGAGGCGTTGTCCCCGCAGCCTGCCTGCAAGGACCGCATGCAAGACGACGAAGACCATCGTCGGCGCGACCAAGAACGCGCTGTAGTGCGTCACCAAAGCGAGCGACGTGCAGGTCACGTGCAGCACCAGTGCAGACCAAGATCCGCCGCGCGCCCAGAGCACGAGCCCCGCGAGTCCGAACGACAGAGTCGCGATCAGAAATGCGTAGGGTCGCATGATTTGCGAGATCGTCACTTGGCCCGGAGCCAGCGCGACGAAGAGCGCTGCCACGAGAGCGGCAGCGACGGCGCGCGTTCGGGCACTCGACTCGTCGCCGACCTGGCTGGCGTGCGCACCGTCATCGTGCGCCGGCGTTCCACCCACGAAGAGCGCTCGCGCCAACGCATGCACCCCGACGATCGCGAGCACGCCGGAGACGACGGACAAGAGCCGCAGCACCGTGAAGTCCGGAGTCCACGACGCGATCCCTCGCAGCAGCATGTAGTAGAGCGGCGGATGCGCGTTGCCCGCGACCTCCTCCCAGAACTGGGCGGAGTCGCGCCACACCGTCATCGAATAATAGATCCCCTCGTCAGGGTTGAGCCACGCATCGCGAATCCCGTAGAGACGCAACGCGAGCCCGAGCCCTGCGATGGCGACGAGCAGGAGGCGCTCGTGGCGAAGGATCTGCGAGGCGAACCCCAGAGGGCCGACCTCAGCTATCGTCGCCTTCGAGCACCTTCTGGGCGATCGCATGCGGAACCGGCGCGTATTCGAGCGGTTCCATCATGAACGTGCCGCGGCCGGCGGTCATCCCGCGCAATGTCGTCGAGTACTGGAACATCTCGGCGATCGGCACCTTGCCACGGATCGTGCGCATGTTCTGCGCGAGGTCGATGTCCCCGACGAGCGCACGACGGCTGTTGAGGTCGCCGATGACGTCCCCGACGTAGTCCTCCGGCACCGTCACTTCGATCTTCATGATCGGCTCGAGCAGCGTGACGTTGTTGTCCGTCGCCATGCGGAACGAGAGCGCGCCGGCAGCCTGGAACGCCATGTCGGACGAGTCGACATCGTGTGCCGAACCATCGAAGAGTTCGGCGTGGATGTTGACGAACGGATACCCGAGACGGCCACCACCCTGCGCACCGGCAGTGATGCCCTTCTCGACCGACGGGATGTACTCGCGCGGCACCGCGCCACCCGTGATCAGGTTGACGAAGGTGACGGCCTTCTCCGCCTCCTCGGACCTGAAGCGCATCTTGATGACCGCGTACTGGCCCGAACCACCCGACTGCTTGATGTGGCGTGCTTCGAGTTCGATCGGCTTCCGCAGCGTCTGGCGGTAGGCGACCTTCGGCTTACCGACGTTGATCGCGACGTTGTAGTCGTTCTGAATGCGGTTGCAGATGACTTCGAGGTGAAGTTCACCCATCCCTTCGATGATGATCTGCCCGGTCTGCTCGTCGGTCTTCGTGACGAACGTCGGGTCCTCGCGTGTCAAACGCGCCAGCGCATCGCCGAGCTTGTCGCGATCCTTCGAGCTCTTCGGTTCGATCGAGAGCGCGATGACGGTGTCGGGGAACTCCATCGACTCGAGCGTGATCGGATGATCTTCGTCGCACAACGTGTCCCCGGTACCCGCGTTCTTGAGTCCCATGACGGCGACGATCGCACCGGCCTTGGCTTGATCGAGCGGCTCGCGACGGTTTGCGTGCATGCGCACGAGGCGACCGATGCGTTCGCGCTTGCGCGTGCGCGGGTTGAGCACCTTCATGCCCTGCTCGAGAACACCCGAGTAGATGCGCACGAACGTGAGGTCGCCGTTGACGTCGGAGATCGTCTTGAACGCGAGTGCAGCCAGCGGTTGGTCGATCGTGAGTTCACGCTCGATCTTCTCGCCGGTCTGCGGGTCCTCACCTTCGACGTTCGGCATGTCGTTCGGCGCCGGCAGGTAGGCAACGACCGCGTCGAGCAGGTTTTGGATCCCCTTGTCCTTGAGTGCAGAACCACAGAAGACCGGAACGATCGCGCGCTTCATCACGCCGTTGCGGATCGCCTGACGGATCTCCTCGATCGTGCCCTCTTCACCCTCGACGAACTTCTCGAGCAGCGGCTCGTGGAACTCGGCGACGAGTTCGATGAGGCTCTCGCGTGCGAGCGTGACATCGTCTTCGAGGTCTTTCGGCACGTCGATGACCTCGACGCCCTTCGCGTTTTCCTTCCAGACGTAAGCCTTGCGCTCGAGCAAGTCGACAACGCCGAGGAAGTCCTTCTCGCGCCCGATCGGAAGCTGCATCTGAACGGGAGTCACGTTGAGCCGCGTCCGAATCGTCCCGAGCACGTAGTCGAGATCGGCGCCCGTGCGGTCGAGCTTGTTGACAAACGCGATCCGCGGGACCTTGTACCGATCGGCTTGGCGCCACACGGTCTCGGACTGCGCCTCGACACCCGCCACTCCGCAGAACACGCCGACGGCGCCATCGAGCACGCGCAACGAGCGTTCCACCTCGACCGTGAAGTCGACGTGGCCCGGCGTGTCGATGATGTTGATGCTGTGGTCCTGCCACTCGCACGTAGTCGCGGCGGACGTGATCGTGATGCCACGCGCACGCTCTTCGGCGAGGTAGTCCATCGTGGCTTCGCCTTCGTGCACTTCACCGGTCTTGTGCACGCGACCGGTGATGAACAGGATGCGTTCGGTCACGGTCGTCTTGCCCGCATCGATGTGGGCCATGATGCCGATGTTGCGGAGTTTGCGCAGTCGACGCGATTCGGCGTCGTCGTTCTTCTTGGCGCTCGTTTGAGTCGATGTATCGGTAGCGGTCATCGGAATCACCCTGGTAGGGCGAGGGGATACGTCATCCGGGGTGCTTGAACCCTGCGTTCACGCTGACCGCCGGATCGTGTCTCGGGTGCGCACGAATGCTCAACCAGTCCCGACACACGCGGATTTCGGGGCAAGAATCGTATCGGCACGGCGTGTGCTGTCAATCGAGCCATGCGTGAGGATCTGCCGACGTGCGCGACTCGCTGCCGCAGGTCGGACCGCAAGTCCGACCCGGGCCATCAACGAGCTCGGGCCTCGTCGCGTTGTTCGGGATCGAAGAACTCACGCAAGAACGGGTTCCACGCGAGTTCCTCCTGCGAGAAATCATCGAGGAGGTCCTTCTGCTTGTTCTCGACGAAGCGCGCCCGCTCCTCTTCACTGTAGTCGTCGATCCGAATACGCAGCGTGCCCGTGCGATGCAGCGGCACGAGTTCTTGCACGGTCTGGTTCTCGCCGTCCGGAATCCGGACGACGATCGCCTTCGCACGCGTGATCGAAAACGACCGCCCCATGTCGTCGCGCTTGTAGAGAGCCGCGAGGTGGATCGTGAAGACGTGCGAAGACGTCGTCAGCATGGCGAGGAAGCGCTGCTTTGCCTCGGATTCCGCGAGGTTGTCGAACTCCTTGACCTCACTCAGTTTGTCGAGGGACGGGTAGTACTGGAGCTTGTCCTCGAGGTCTCCGCTCAGGAGTTCGTCCGTGTCGCGTTCGGAGTTCTGGTCCTCGGCTGCAGACTGCGCGTCCTTGTCGACCTCGTTGCGATACCGGATCAAGGCTTCGATGACCGTGTCCGGAATATCCGCCGCGTCTTCGAGCGCTCGCAGTACGGTCCGCGAAGCCGTGTTGATGTTGATGCGTGGGCCCGGCTCCAGGATCGTCAGTTGTCCGCCGCCGCCGGCTGGCCCGCCACCGGGAAGTCCATTCCCGTTGCCGGCGCCCCCGTTCTGGCCCGAGGTCGGTAGACCGTTTCCGCCTCCCGCCGCACCGTTGCCACCCGCATTCGCGCCAGCGCCACCGCTTCCGGTGCCGCTTCCCGTTCCGGTGCCGGGATCCGTCGCGAGCGACGTGTAGACCGTCAAGACCGATTCGAGGCCGGGAAGAATGCGATCGTCGACGAGACGGTCGGCGAGCATGTCGCGCCCGATGCGCGGGAGCAGCAACAACTCGTCGAGGCTCAGGGGCTCGAAGCGCTCCTGGCGCGAGAACCGACTCTCACTCTCGCCGTTGTCGCGTCGCTTGACCGGAGCTCCGGGACGATCGTCATTGCGACCCGAGCCCTTCATCCAGTCGCGTATGTCGTTCGCCATCGACTCGGCTTCGGAGCCCGAGAGGTCCTCGTCCGTGTCCTCCCAGATCTTGTCGAGGATCCGCATCAACCGTTGCCGGCTGAGTTCGGCGTAGTCCTCGTCGGGCGAAATCAAGTTGAGCAAGTTGAACTTGCGGTTCTCGTCCTCGATCCAGCAGTAGACGGAGATCTTGTTGTCGTCGTAGATCGACTTCGGGCGGAACCACGCATCGCGGCTCGAGTCGCCCTGCTCTTCTTCTTGCTGCCCTCCTCCGGCTCCTGCTCCTTCACCGGTACCGCCCGCTCCACCGGCCCCCCCGAGGTTTCCGAGACCGCCGCCGGCACCACCAGCACCGCCAAGACCACCACCGGCGCCGCCTGCTCCGCCGCTGCCCGAACCCGAGCTGTCGTCGGTGAGTTCTTCCTTGGCCTTGGTGAGGGCAAGCCGGAGGGCAGCGCGAATCCCGGTTTCCTGGGCCTGATTCTGAGACGTCATCACGTCGAAGCTGGACGTCGTCACGACCTCGGCGACGAGGATGTAGAGCAGGACGACGATCAGAAGGACGAGCACGAGTGCCATCCCGCGCTCGGGACCGGATCTGCGAACCTGTGGTTTGGCGAGTGTGCGCGACATCCCGCGTTCGACGCACGAAGCCGGAGTTCCTTCCGTCAGGGTTTCGGCCATGTTTGTGGCGGCCAGGGAGGCTTCGGCCATCGGGGATCCTCGCGCACGACGCGGCTCGTGGATCGCGGCGGAAGCCCGAGCGTCAGAAGCCGCCGCCCGGGAAGTCGTCCTCGGGATCCGAACCTTGGAAGCCGTAGATGATACGCGGCGTGATGAAGAACACGACTTCGTTGCGGCTTTCTTGGATGTTGGTCGATCGGAACAACCAGCCGAGCACCGGGATGTCCCCGAGAATCGGCAGCATCGACTCGTTCTCGAACCGATTCTTCGTGATCAGTCCGCCGATCACGGTCGTCTTGCCACTAGGCACGTGGACGGACGTGCGCGCGACCCGGCTCGAGATCTGCGGTGTCGGAATCGGCTCGGTAGCGGCAAACCCGTTGATCGCATCGACCGACGCGAAGATTTGCAGTCGCACACTATCCCCAGGCGTGACGTCGGGTCGAATCTGCATCGAGACGCCGACGTCGAGGAATTTGATGTTGGTCGTGACGTTCTGACCGCTGATGCGCGCCTCGGGATACGGAAGGCGGGTGCGCGTGTCGATGACGGCAGTGCCGCCATTGCGTACCGCGATGCGCGGATTGCTGACGATGTCGGACTTCGCCCGCGTCTGCAGCATCTCGAGCGCGACGTTGAGCTCGAGATTGTCGTGGATCCCACCGAGCGTGAGGATGCCCTCCGGCGCGTTCGTTCCGACGGACGCGTTGGGAAAGCGAGAAACGATGCTCTGCACGAAGCTCCCCTTGCCCACCGTCCGGACGGTCGGATCGGTGCCCGCTGCCGAGACCCCGAGATCGAGCGTCTCGCCGTAGCTGAACTCGACCACTTTCGCCTCGATCAGGATCTGCGGCACGGAGCGATAGAACAGGTCCATCGCCTGCTCGAATGCACTGATGCCGTCCGGCTTGCCAGTCACGAGGATGAGATCGCTCGACGTGTCGGGAGCGTTCGGCACCGTTCCCTTGGCCACGTTCGGGAACGCCGTCGCAAACGTCTTGTCGCCGAGCGGATACTCGTTGAGTGTCTCGAAGCCAGCGATGATGTCGATCGTGACCTCGCTCTGCCCCATCAGCGTGTCGAGGATCGTCGCCTTCTCGGAGCTGCCTCGTTTGAGGACGAAGCGCGTCGCTGCGGGATTCTTGGCGGCCTCACCCGCGGGCTCGGGAATCGCGAGGATGCTCCGCAACATCGCACTCGCATCCGCCTGCACGAAATACGCCTTGGAAAGCGTGCCGTCGCGGTGGATCACGATGCGGGGACCGAAGAGCTCGTACAGATCGGGGGCTCCGTACGGCTCGTCCTGGTCCGTGCCCGACCCGCGTGCAGAACCCTCGTTCTGCGCGCCTTCGTTCTGGCGGTCCATCGCGGGAGGTCGCACTTCGCCCGGATTGGGAAGCGCCTTGTCCCCCTGCGAATCGGCGGACGCATTCGCCGTGTCTTCGCCCGAGGCATCATGGACGGCTTCGTGCACACCCGACCACGGGTTCGGACGGAACTTGCCGACCCGCATTGGATCCTTGCCGACGACGACGGGGTCACCGGCCGGAGCCCCCGATGGCTCGAACACTTGAACGGTCGTTTGCTTGGTGCCTCCCCATGCGGCCGACCGGAACTCCGGCAACGGCCGTCGGACCGACGTGCAGGACGAGGCCAGGACGACCACGAGGGTGTAGCCACACATCGTGGTCGCTGCGCGCAACGACGCCGAGGCGCTCGCGCATGCCCGATCCGCCCGTCGCATCCTCAAGGACCCGCCCAACCCCGTGCTCCTTCGCATCGCGTTGTATCCAGCCGCCTCCCGCGCAGCGCGCCGAGCCCCCTGGGGCTCATCGGAGATTGCGAACCCGAAACATAACCAGGGGCGCGGAAATGCCGTGCTTCGTTTCTCGGCACGTCACCGCGACTTCAGGGACAGCCCACGTGGACGCGGTCGAGCTCAGGGAAGGAGCCCCAGGACCGACAACCGTCGGCCACGGTCTCGCTTCTCCCCGCCCGTGTCAGTCACCATTCTCGAGCGCTGCGACGATCTTGTCGGTCAGATCGACGACCGACAACCCATCTGGATTGCGGTACGACCCCGTCCGCACGACACAGTCGCGTCCTTCCGCGATCGCGACTTGAGACACGACGCGACGCACGCGCGCTTGCGCCTTTGCCATCAAGATGTCGTACTGCGCCGAGCCCTTTTCGATCGCTTCTTCGACGATGCGCCGCCCCTCGGGCGTCGCGTCGACCGCCATCTGCACGTCGATCTCGGCAGGATCCTTCGATCGGTGCGCGTTGCCCCAGAGGACATCGGCCTTCTTGACCTGTAGCCCCGCACTCGCAGAGGTCTCGAGACACGCTGGTTCGTTGCCGTGGTGTGCGCCTTGCGGCATGGCCGTCGCGGGAAGCGTCATCACCCAGGCCGCCACGATGGCGCACGCGCTGCGTGCGCACCGGCGAAGTCCGTCGCTGAGTCCGTCGCGGAAGGTCCTCCGCTCTCGTGTGGCATGCGTCATGGTGCGTCTCGCTTGCATTGGTGGTCGCTCATACGGTGGAGCGACACACATGCGTATTCTGTTTCACTCCGGTGTCGAAGAACTCGACACCGCTCCTTGAGTCCGATTCCGACCCCTCGCTCCGACCGGCCCGACGACACCTTCCCGTTTGCGGCGGTCACCCTCGTTCCGGTTCCGTGCGAGGCTCGTGAGCCTGGGACGCACGAGCGTATGCAAGGAGTGCCCCGAAGCAGGGAAAAATCGAAAAAAAGCTGGCCACTTTGCACAAAGGGTTACAGCGCAACGATTTGGCCGTCGGACATCCTCTTCCAACCGCACGGTGGAGCGGCAGCACCTTCATGCGCCACTCCGGCGTGATCGCGCGCCATGGCACCTGACAAATGCGCCATGCTAGTGGCGCATGAGAGAAGATACGGCGAATGCGTAGCGAATGCTTCCGTTCGTCAGCCGGTTCGGGCCAGGAAGTAGCGCAGGGATCGCTTCTGTCCGCGACACGTCAGGCGGTCTTCTTCGAGCCAGGCCCCGAGGTCGCGGGTCGCCGTCCTGCGGCTGACCCGAAAGACCTCGCAGTAGCGCTTCGGGCTGAGCCCGTCTTGTTGGAGGCCCGCGTCGCTCTCGAACCACTGCACGAGGGCGCACCATCGGTCTTGCGGCGACCCGAGCTGCGCCGGGTCGAAGCTCTCCGCGTCGAAGTCCTCGGCATCGAAGGCCTCGCCGTCGAGGCTCGGCGTGCCGACGTCGTGCGCCTCGGAGACGGTCGCGTCGACGTTCGGGGCATGCATGCCCACCGGATCGAGTTGCGTTTCGGTCAAGGGAGCCAGTTCGAGATCCTCCGGCTCGATGTGCTCGCCACGCGCCAAGACGAGCGCGCGCTGCACGACATTTTCGAGTTCGCGGAGATTGCCAGGCCACGAATACGCGTGCAACGCGTCGAGCGCGGCCGTCGACAGGGGCAACGCCTGGGGTCCATGACGGGCCCTCAGGCGCTCGACGAGCAACGGAAGCTCCTCCATGCGATCGCGCAGCGGCGGGACTTGGATCTGCAGACCCTGCAGGCGGAAATAGAGGTCTTGCCGAAAACGCCCCATCTTGACGAGGGCTTGGAGATCTCGATGGGTCGCGGCCACGACGCGCACGTCGACTTCGATGTCTTGATCGCCGCCAACCCGACGAATCGAACGATCTTGCAGGACGCGCAGGAGGCCTGCCTGCACTTCGAGCGGCATTTCCCCGACTTCGTCGAGGAACAGGGTTCCGCGATGCGCCTGCTCGAAGAACCCGCGGTGGCGCAGCGCTGCTCCAGTGAAGGCTCCGCGTTCGTGGCCGAACAACGCCGATTCGAGCAGCGCCTCCGGAATCGACGCGCAGTTGACCTTCACGAGCGGCCCCTTTGCGCGCGCGCTCCCTTCGTGGCAGAGATTCGCGAGGATCTCCTTGCCGACACCGGTCTCGCCTTCGATGAGCAGCGTGAGTTCGGTCATCGCGGCCTTGTCGAGACGCTCGAGAACCGCATGCATCGCCCTCGACGCGAAGACGCCGCCGCCCCTCTCGATCACCGGAGCATGGACCGGCAGCACGACCGCATCCTGCCTCGCATCGAGCACATCGACGAGGAACGCCGACGACCCTGCGTCCTGCGGGTAGCTCGCCGATACGACGCGAACCGAGAGGCCACCGCCACTCCCCTGCAGCAACGTTCCGATCCGCTGCTGAATCTCGTCGAGACGCGCCGAGGCCGCTTCCGGTCCGAGCCCCGGCAGCAGGATTTCGAGACGTCTGGCATCGAGCCGGGTGGCGATCTCGGGTGGCGCGAGCTCGTTCGCCAACAAGTTCGCGATGCCCGTGCCGAGGCGCTCGACTGCACGGTGCACGCTCTCGACTTCGCCGCTGCCGGACGAAGTATGGGCGATGACGACGCGAGCGATCGTCACGCGCTCTCCCTCCTTCTGCGCGCGATCGACTTCATGAGAAACGGATCGCCGGTACCACCGAGGCACGGGAAGACCGGTCGATGGGTCCTCGATCGCCAGGCCATACAAGCGTGCCGTCTCCATCGCGGCTGCGACTTGATCGACGAGCGCCTGCAGATAGTCGAGATCGACTGTGTCGGCCCACTCGGCATTGAGCGCCAGGACCGCGAATGCACGATGTCGATCGCGAAGTCGAATCGGTAGAACGAGCGCTCCCGACTCTTGCGAACCGATGCAGTACGGTCCCCGTGCCCGCAGCATCTCGGCTTGGAAGTCGATCGGCACCGTTCCCCTGTCGGGCTCACCGTCGACGAGGTACGTGCTCGCGACCGGACTCGTCTCCGAACCCTTCGTGCCGTCGAAGACGATGACGAGCGCAGCCGACGAACTCGTGACCTCGACGAGCACTTTGCAGGCCTCGTCCACGACAGCTTCGAGATCGAGCACGCGCGTCAAACGCGCCATCGCACGATTCATGTGCTCCTGCTTCTGGATGCGCTGACGCAGCTCGAGCGACATCGTCCGGAACGCTTCACTCAGCCGTGCGATCTCGTCGGTTCCCGCGACCGGGTGCACTTCGGCAGCGAGGTCACCTGCAGAGAAGCGCAGCGCCGTACTGCTCATCTCGTCGATCGGATCCGAGATTCGTCCCGTCACGCTCAACGTCAGGAAGCTCACGAACACGACGAGCAGGCTCCCGACGATCACGAAGAACGTCGGAACGCCCACGGCGCCGAAAAGCAGCGGTAGGCGGGGCCGCTCGAGTCGTTCGAACGCGCCGAGGACCGCGATCGGCGTCCCGGCACGATCGCGGACGAACTGCAGCGCCGCGCGCAGTCCCTCCGCCTCGCCAGAGAGGTCGACGATTTCGGGTCCTCCGGACTCGCGAAGCTTGTCGATGCTCGCGACGAGCAGCGACCGGGCGGACGGCATGCTCTGGCGACGCACGAACGAAGGCTTTTCGCCGAGGGCGCCTGCAGCGGCACCGACGGCCAACGGGTAGCCGTTGAGGTCGAAGAACCCGAGTTGTCCGCGCGCCGCCCAACCATCCAGGAGCGCGCCGTCGAGTTCTCGCCCGACGGCACAACGCACGGGTAAGCCTCCCTGCGGCTCCGCGCGTGCACCGACGAAGACCTTGCCCCAGCGAAGATACACGCCGACACCGGGCCCGAGCGGCGTGTCCCCGAGCAGATGGGACTCGGGTCGATCGACGACGCGCAAGACGCGCTCACGAGACGACTCGTCCGGCACCTCGCACGTCAGAAAGCTCGCATCGGAGAATCCCTTCGGACGCGCACTCGCGAGCACTGCGGCGAGCTCGTCCTCGAAACGCACACCACCCTCCGAGCGTGGACGCCGCACGATGTCCGCGATCGCTTCGGCGTGGTCCGAGGCTTCGAGCACGAGGGTGCGCCCGAGTTCTTCGATCCGTCGGCTGGCGACTCCGAGGTCGTCGAGCAAGTTGTTGCGCTGGCGTTCGGACTGGTTCTGCTCGAGAAGGTTGTTCACGAAGACCGAGACGATCGCGAGGGGCACGATTGCCGCGAACGCGACACTGCCGAGGAGTTGCGCACGCATGCTCGCCCGTGGCGCGACCGCGAACAAGAAGTGCACGACGAGCCACGGAACGGCGAGCAAGGCAACGATGAGCCCGAAGATCCAGACGGATCGCGTGACCGAGCCCAGGGTCGGATCCCGCACTGAGACACAGAACGCAGCCTCACCCCAACCTTCTCCGTCGAGCCGGACCCAGGACTCGAACGAGCCTTCCCCGAAGAAGTCCACCGTCGCCGCCGTGCCATCCCTCTGCAAGTCGTCCGCGAGTACGGCAGGCATGCGCCGCGCAGCGTCGCCCGCGGGCTGCGACAGCACACGCTCCCGAAACACGTGGAACGACGCATCGCCGAGCATCGAGAGCGCATTCGGTGCAAGTCGATACGCACCGATTCGTTCGGCGGGCACGAGGAGCGAATCCGGCCCGGTCTCCGAATCGATCACGCGCGGAATCGCGCAGACGACGCTACGCAATTCGATCGGGTAGTTCCCGTCGTTGGTCAAAGTCACCGTCCGCACGGACGACAGATCCGGCAGATCGAATGCCATTCCTGGCGTCACTTGGGTGGCGCCATCCATCGATTCCCACTCGTAGGCAACGCGCGCGCGCGTGTCCGTGGTCAGGCGTTGCAGCTCGCTGTTCGCGTCGAACCGACGCGCGAAGAGCTCGACTTGGTGCCGCAGGGACCATTCCGCCGCCGTGCCGTCCGCCATCGTTGCACGCAACGTGGCAACGACCGCGCCGTCTTTCGTCGCGCGGAAGTCGTCACCGGCGAGACCAGCCGCGAGGACCCAAAGGCGATCGACACGTTCGATGGCTGGCGTAAGCTCACACGTCCACGCTTGGCCGCGCTCGAGCTTGATTCGCGCCGCGAGTGGCGCCGCCCCGACGAGCGACGTGCGCACTCCGGAGCCGAGTCGCGAGACGGTCTCCAGGAAGATCGGGCGCCAAGCCGTGACTTGCTCGCGTCCGCGTGCGCAGACACCTTCGATCGTGACGCTGCCTGGCTCCGTGGTTCCGATCGAAACTTCCCGAACCCCCTGCGGGAGTTCGAAATCCGCGCTCCAGGACACAGCAGCTGGACTCGGCGCCGAACCGCCGCCAAGCGACGCCATGCGCACGCACTCGAGATCGCTACGAATCGAAGCCGCCTCGACCCACAAACCGGGTGCGCGCGGGACTTCGGCATCGTCGTGCTGGGCAACGGTAGGAACTCCATCCACCTCCGCCGGCGCCTTTCGTGGCTGCGACACGACCAGTCGCAACCTGTCGCCGGCACGAAGACCCGCGAGCCCGACACGCAAAGGCGATTCTCCGAGTTCGACATCGTAGGGCCAGACGACCGTGCCGCCGCCGAAGTCCCGTCGCTTCCAGCCGAAGGCATCCGGCCTCAACGTTTGCAAATCGACGAAGTCACTCTCGAGCGGTTTGCGCACCGCACCTCCCGTCAAGAGGTCGACGAACGGCGCATCACGACTCGGACCTTCGAACCCCGAAAGCCCGCTGCGCTCGAGGTCGGGTAGCTTCGACACGACCCACCGCACGATCGAATCCGAACGAGCACGGAGCTCACTCGAACGCAACGTCGCCACGACGAATGGAACGAGTACGGCCGCGAACGCGACGACGAGCGCTGCCCCGAGCGTGATGCGTTGTCGCGTCGGATGCATCGCGATCGATCTTCGGTAGACGTGCCGCACGACGAGGAGCAACACGAGGACGGACACCGCAGGCAACAGCGCACCGATCAACGTCAGCAGCTGCGAACCGCCATCTCCACCGGTCGTAGCGACTCTCGGTACGAGGGGCGCAGGACCATCGAACACCAGTCGACCGAACCATCCCGTGCTCTCGGCAGGAGACCGACTCCCGGCCCAGACGAGGTAGTTGTAGTTGTCACGCCCCTCATCGCGGTCGCCATAGGCAATGTTGAAGCCGATCTCGCGTGTCCCCGGCTCGAAGCCCGGCAGGTTGTGGAGCGGAATCACGGCTTCGAGTGCGACGCCGCCCTGCTCGAGTTTGCGAGCGACTCGAATCCCCGTGAAGCCGCGATCCTCGATGGTCGACGTCGATCCGCGCGCCACGACTTTCTCGGGACGACCGACGAACGACCAGGGACGCCCCGGCGCGAACGGCAACAGCATCAACTGCAAGTCGTCGTCGTTCCAAGCGAGTTCGCCGGCCTGCGCATCTCGCAGATCCGAGTCGAAGAACAGCTCGAGAACATCGCCACTCTCCCAAGTCTCCCCCTGCCTCGGTGCGAGTGGCCCGCGGTCGTAGATGCGCGCGTAGAGATAGAGATGGCCCTCGTCGTAGGCGAGCCGAACGAGCGCCGACGCGTCCTCGGGCCCATCCCAATCGATACGGTCCGTAGCGACCAACTGGGACCGGCGATCGAGATGCAACACCTCGACGCCTGTCCACTCGAACGCTTCTCCGTCGATCTCGATCGGCGTCGCGATCTCACGGATACGGACGCGGGTGTGATTCGCCGGCCCGTCGTCCTGCGCGGACGCATGCGCGAGGACGGAACATAGAGCAACGAAAGTCAGCCAGAGCAGGCGGCTCGGCGAGAGGGGACTGCACACGGCACACTCAGTGTATGCCGTCGTACCGTTCACGTCCTCGGTGATTCGCGATCCGCACGCTGCAGCGGTCCGTGAACGAATCGATCCCGTGAGCCAGTCGGACCCACGGGATCGATCGTTTCGCTAGCCCGCGATTCAGCTCAGCTGCGGGACGACGTTCTCGTCGTGCTGCGGAAGCGTGTCCCGACGTTGCTCGAGGATGCGTCGCACATTCAGGGCGTGATACCCCTTGTTGCCGTTTTCGAGTTCGAACTCCACGGGTTCACCGTCCTGGAGGCACTTGAAGCCATCCTGTTCGATGTTGCTGTAGTGGATGAAGATGTCGTCATCGACTCCGTCCGTACGGACGAAGCCGAAACCCTTCCTATTGTCGAACCACTTGACGTGACCGAGAACCATGCGACTACCTCTTAGCACGACGAAAAGAACCGTCGAGCCGCACGGGGCTCGACAAACTCCCCCGTAGGGCCGCCGGTCGTATGAACGCCAACTTCTCGGTCCGAGACCGGCCCACCCTACAGGTAGAACCGGTCGGCACGAGGTGCTGCCTGGCGCAGCACACCGTCCGATGGGAAGTTCATCGGGAACCGACCGGGGCAGGCTGAAGATGTTATCGAAGAAACCCGGCGGCCCCAAGAGGCCGCCGGGAAATCGGCCTCAGTCGCGAGGCGCGCGCGCCCGGCGACGGCGCGGACGCGGAGCTTCGAATTCGTCATCGACCGGCCCGGACTCGCGGGCAGTCGAGCGCGTCCGTGACGAAGTCGTTTCTTCGGTGGTACGGCGGTTACGACGCTTGCGCGCACGATCGTCGCCCTCATCCCGAACGCTGGGAACCGGTTCGTCGAAATCCGGCGCATCGTTCCCTACCGCTGCACCGCGTCCGCGACCACGCCCACGCGGTTCGTCCTCGCGAGACGACGAGCGCCGCGAGCGAAGCGGGGCCTCGACATCGGTCTCAAACTCGTCACCTCGCCTCGGGCGCGGCGCATCCGGCTCCGCATCGCGACGACCTCGACGGCCACGCCGCGGAGCACGCTCACCCTTGTCTTCGACATCGCGATCTCGACGCGGAATGTCATCGAAGTCGGGGTCCGCTTCGACGGCCTCGACGCGACGCGGACGGTCTTCGTCAAAGGCGTCCCGTCGCGGGCGACGCGGGCGATCCTCATCGAAGCGATCCCGGTCGCGCCCACCGCGGCGACGTGGCGCTTCTTCTTCGTAGTCGAACTCGACCTCGGGCTGAGGGCGGCGATCGCTCCGCTCGGGTCGGTCGTCTCTCGGACGACGCGAAGAGCGGTCTTCGGCACCTGCTTCCCGTTCACGGCCGCGACCGCGCCGAGGACGATCTTCCTCGAAGTCCCGCCCACGATCACGCTCGCGTCGATGCGGGCGCTCCTCGTCGTATCCTTCGGCACGACCTTCGTGCCGCTCGCGCGGTGCTTCCTCGCGTCCGCCGCGACCACCGCGATCACCGCGATCCCGCGAACGCCGCGGGCGTTCTTCGTCGAACTCGCGCTCGACCTCGACGCGATCGCCTCGCTCACGGCGCGGACCGCGCTCGCGGTGCGGACGACGCTCTTCGTCCCGGTCGTCTCGGTCACGCCGCGGACGACGCTCCTCGTCCCGTTCATCCCGTTCACGGCGCGGGCGACGCTCTTCGTCCCGGCCGTCACGATCGCGACGCGGGCGACGTTCCTCGTCATCACGGGGACCCCGCTCGCGACGAGGCGCACGGCTGTCCCCAGCACCTTCGAGCAACGCCTTGCGTGAAAGCTTGATCTTGCCGAGCGGATCGACATCGAGAACCTTGACATCGATCTCGTCACCGACCTGAACGACCTCGGTCACCGACCGAATGAACTCGTCACTGAGCTCGGAAACGTGGCAAAGACCTTCTTGTCCGGGAAGGATCTCGACGAACGCGCCGAACTCCTTGATCGAAACGACCTTGCCCTTGTAAGTGCGACCGACCTCGACGTCGGCGGTCATGGCTTCGATCGTGCGCACCGCATGGTCCACACCCTTCGCATCGAGTCCGGCGACGATGACGGTTCCGTCGTCGTCCACACTGATCCGTGTCTTGGTCTGGTCCTGGAGCCCGCGGATGTGCTTCCCACCCGGGCCGATGATCATGCCGATCTTCTCGGGATCGATCTTGAGGCGGACGAGGCGCGGCGCGTACGCGCTGAGCGATTCGCGCGGACGGCGGAGCGAGGACAACATCTCCTTGAGGATGTGCACGCGTCCTTCGCGGGCTTGCTCGAGCGCTTGCTCCATCAGCTTGCGCGTCAGGCCCTTGCACTTGATGTCCATCTGCAGCGCGGTGATGCCGTTCTGCGTGCCCGTGACCTTGAAGTCCATGTCCCCGCAATGGTCCTCCGAACCCTGGATGTCCGAGAGGATCGCGGTCTTGCGGCCTTCCTTGACGAGGCCCATCGCGATGCCCGCGACGGGCTGACGGATCGGGACACCCGCATCCATCAACGCGAGCGTGCCTCCGCAGACCGTCGCCATCGAACTCGAGCCATTGGACTCGAGGATCTCGCTGACGAGGCGGATCGTGTACGGGAACTCCTCTGCCGTCGGCAGGACGGATTCGAGCCCACGCAACGCGAGCGCACCGTGACCGATTTCGCGTCGACCGGGTCCGCGCACGGGACGCGTCTCACCGACGCTGAACGGCGGGAAGTTGTAGTGAAGCAAGAAGCGCCGGCGCGCCTCTTCGCCGAGCCCGTCGATGATCTGCTCGTCGTCCTTGGTGCCGAGCGTCGCGACGACGAGCGCTTGCGTTTCTCCACGCGTGAACACGGACGAACCGTGCGCTCGGGGCAACTCGCCCACCGTGCACGTGATCGGACGGATGTCCGTCGTCCCGCGCCCGTCGGTGCGCTTGCCCTTGAGAATGGCTTCGCGCTCGGCGCGCGAGGTCAAGGTGTAGGCGTGTGCCTTGACCGCCTTCATCGACTTCGCCGCCTCGTCGGCAGCGAGCTTGCTGAACGACTTCGCGTAGAACTCGACGATCTCGTCCTTGACCGCGGAGACCGTGTCCTTGCGCTCGTGCTTGGAGCCGGGCGATGTCACCGCCTTGACGATCTTGCGGTAGAACTTCTTCTCGACTTCGGCGTGCAGCTTCTCGTCGACGGGCGGCGGCGTGAACGTCGTCTTCTTCTTGCCGGCCTCCTTCATGAAGTCCGCGATGATCGCGCACACTTCTCTGCAAGCATCGTGGCCCGTCTCGAGGGCCTCGATCATCGTGGCTTCGTCGAGTTCCTTCGCACCGGCCTCGACCATCGTGATCGCGTCCTTCGTGGCGGCGAGCACGAGTTCGAGCTCGGACTTCGCGTTCTCGGCTGCTGTCGGATTGACGATGAAGTGATCGCCGACCAAGCCGACGCGGCACGCCCCCATCGGACCCTCGAACGGGATCGTCGCGATGTTGACCGCGGCGAAGGCGCCGATCATCGAAGGGATGTCGGGATCGTTCTCACCGTCGTAGCTGAGCACGGTGATGAGGACTTGGACGTCGTCCTTGAAGCCCTCGGGGAAGAGCGGACGCATCGGACGGTCGATCAGACGCGACGTCAGCGTCTCCTTGTCCGTCGGACGTGCCTCACGCTTGAAGAACCCGCCCGGGAACTTGCCCGCGGCGTAGGTCTTCTCGCGATAGTCGACGAGGAGGGGGAAGAAATCGAGGCCTTCACGCGGAGCAGCGCTCTGCACACAGGCGAGGATCACGGTTTCGCCATAGGTCACGAGGACCGCGGCATCGGCTTGCTTGGCGAGGCGGCCGGTCTCCAGGACCAACTTGCGGCCAGCAAGCTCTCGTTCGAGACGAACGACTGTCATGTGTCTTTCTTTCCTTCGATTCGGCGGCATCCGTGGATGAGCCGCTACGACCCGGCGCACGATGCGCCCTTGAGTCGCCGAGACGCCCCCGCAATCGGAGCCTCGCCTCGTTCGATCGCCACTGCCGAACCGTCGGACTCGTGGAGATCATTGCTCGGGCCGCGGCTCGCCATCGAGCCTCGAACGACCCTGGAACGGCAATCGAGAATCGCTCGATCACCGCGGGGATACCGCTTTGGATTCTGTCTACGGGTTTGAGGGGGAAGAGCCGGCCAAGGCCACCTGCCTCGAGCCGGAGGAAATGTCGCGCGCGCCCTGGTGACGCTTGCGCAGTGCAAGTCCGGAACGGTGCCGGGCAATCGCGGCCGCAGTCCTACCGATCCGGATGTCGAGTTTCAGCGTCGCAGGCCCAGCTTCTCGATCAGTTCGATGTAGCGATTCGGCTCGGTGCGACGCAGATATGCGAGCAATCGGTTGCGATGCCCAACCTTCTTGAGCAAACCGCGCTGAGTGTGGAAGTCCTTCTTGTGCTTCTTGAGGTGTTCGGTCAGGGCGCGGACTTCGTGCGTGAGGATCGCGACCTGGACTTCGGTACCACCGGTGTCCTTGTCGCTCTGCTTGAACTGCTCGATGAGGTCGCGCTTTTCCTGAGTGGTGAGAACCATGCCCTGTGTGTTCCTTGATCCGTCGTGGTTTCGAGTCACCGTCGCCGACGAGCACAGGCGCTCCGCGTGCGAGGTCCAGTTCGAAGATCGACGGAAGGGTAGTCAGGCACCCTTCCGTGCGCAAGCCCGCAATCCAGCACACCCGCAACGCCTCACGCCCTCCATCAAGCACGGCCGGACCGTAGCCGAGCCCCCGCGCCGCGATGAAGGTCGCCGGCCCCGACGCGTCAGACCCGATGCTGAGGCAGTCGCGCTGCGACGAGGTCGGCGAGTCGTTCGACAGCGACTTCGCGGCGTTCCTCGAGGTTTCGTGGTCCACCGAGGCCGTCCACGAGGACTTCGTCACAGACGAGTCGTCCCTGCCAGAGGACCGAACCTTCCGGCGAGAGCAGGCGGAGTTCGCCCTCGACGCGCACCTTGCCAAGGCTCAGCAGCCCCCGCTCGTCCCACTTGGTGAGGTGCAGCAACAGGACGCCGTCGGCGCGCTTCTGCTTGGCGGCCTGGATCGCAATCGACTCGTCCGGTCCTTGCATCTCGGCGATCTTGTCGATCATCGCTCGATTCAGAGCCGAGTATTCGCGTCGCACGACTCCCCGATGCAGCCGGTCGGTCATGCGCTGGAGCAGGGTCTCGGACAGGCGCACGCCACGCTGCTGCACGGGCCACACCATGACGTCATCGAGGACGGCCGCGCTCTGTTCGAAATCGGTGAGGTCGAGCGTGAAGCCCCGGCGATCCGACACGCGACAGGACGTGGATCCGAGCAGCACGGTCGCGATCAGCAACGACCAAAGTGTCTTCGTTCGCATCTGGCGAGCCCTCCCATTCTTCGAAAACGGACAACCTAAACATCCGCAGCCCGCAGCGCGAGAGCGTGCGTGATCTTTCCGAAGCGCGATCGCTCGACGCCATGGCGACATCGCTATTGAACGGTGTGCACGACCGGTGCCGAGCGCGCCCAGGTGGCCTCGAGGCGAGGTAGGTCTTCGAAGACGAGTTCTCCGGTCCCGAAACCGGGCGAGACGAGGAGGCGATCGACAGCGTCGATCGACCAACTGCCTGCGCTCAAGCCCGTGACTCCCGCACCCGACAGGTCGGGGAATTGCACCGTGTCCGTTCCTCCGGCAGCATCCCCGTCGAACCCGAGCACGGTCCAACGCCGACCGGCAGGATCGCGAGCCCTGAGTTCCCGGACCGCAAGGCCGGGGGAGATGGCGCTCGCGTCGAGACGGTCGGAGAACTGGACTGCCGGGCTGCCGGTGAAGGTGCCTGCCGGGGCGAGGATCGTCGGAACCCCGGCAGCCGGCGCGAGCCGGGTCACGGCCCCGAGTAACGCGCTCGCGAAGTACGAACGGTTCCGCGAGCTGTTCCCACTGCGATCGGTCGCCTGGACGGTCGACCACAGCACCTGGCCTTGCTCACTGAAATCTGCGAGCGCAGTGGACGAGAACGATCCGTCGATCGTGAAGTTCGCCGGGCCACCCGAAGCGATGCCCGGGCCGATGTAGCACGAGCCCGCGAGACCCGAGAGCGTCATCTCGAACGACACGCGCGGAGCGTCGACGAGATTCGCGGTATCGAGGCCGGCAGCGACCCCGAAGTCGACCGCGTAGCTCGCCGCGAGGTTGCGGAAGAGCGGCGTCGGTCCTTGACTCGCGGGCAGCATCGCGACCGTCGTCTCGACGGTCGCCCCACCGCTCGGACTGGGCAAGGGAACCCCGTTGCTTCCACGCCCGCTGCTCGTCGCCCCCATCTGCGTGCCGCCGCTGTCATACGTTGGCTTCTGCGTGGGCGGGAACGTGCCCGCGAAGCCGGACAAGAACACGGGTCGATTCGGGCGAATCGCGACGTTCGTCAACTTTCGTACGGACGCGGCTGTGGTCGCCACCGAACTCCCGAGCGTGTCGTCGTCGAGCACGTTGATGCCTACACGCGTCCGCGAGCCGTTCAAGAACGTCAAGTTGACGGTCGCGATACTCGTCGCATCGGCGATGGGCCGAAGCGGTAGCGAGATCCGCGCGGCCGTCGTCGCGAGTACCGTGCGCAGGTGATACCCATCGGCGATGACCGTCACGGAGTAGTTCGGATCCGTGCGGCCGGTGAAGCTCGCCATCCCGTTCGCATCGGTCGTCGCGAGCACACGTCCGATCGAGGGCTTCTGCGGCAAGCCCGGCTCGACGAGAACGCGCGCGCCAGGCACGACCTCGAACGTCGCCTCGTCGTAGACCTCGACGTCGATCGTGTTCGTCGCCGTGACCGAACCCGTGAGGAAGCCGCGCTGCACGATCCTGCCGTTGGTCGTCGCCGCGGCACGATTACCCGCGCGATCGAACATCGCGAGCGCGAATGCCACGGGCGTTGCGCTGCGCGTCAGCAGCACGGGCTGACTCCAGAAGCGCCCGGTCTCGTCCGTGCCTGCGAGTCCCAGCGTCGTCGCCCCCACCGTCAATTCGAGCTTGCCGAGCCGTTCGCTCGCGGTCCCGAACAACGCGGAAAACCCGAGGTCCGTCACGAACGTCGTGGCATCCCCGGGCGGGCCGAGCGTGGTCAGCTCGGGCGGCGTCACATCGAACGACAGATCATCGATGCGGATCGCGCCCGTCACTTCGCTACCGCGTTCGATCCACGCGACCAACGAGACGGCGCCATCTTTGAGCCGTGGCGCGTCGACGGCGCCGAGTTCGCTCCCGAGCGCAACGGAGACCGTGTCCGCTCCGGCCTTCGTCGCCGAGGCACTGTTCCCGACGAAGAATTGCGTATCGACGGTCTTGCTCGCATCGAATCCGTAGACGCGCGCCACGACTTTGTCGCCAGTGCGCGTTGCTGCGGGCGCAGAGACGGCCGCCGCGAGCGCTGGCAAGTTGTCACGATTGATCCCGAGTGGAAAGCCTGCCGTCGGATTGCCGATCGCGACCGTGGAAGGTGACTCGGCGGACGACGTCGTGAACGAAACGATCGGATTCCGCCGCCCCGGATCGAGGCGCACCTTGTCCGCCATGATTCCGTTCGTGATGCTGAGCCGATAGGTCGCACCGCCATCGAGATCGTTCTTGGGGTCGAGTTCGAGGAACCGCGTGTCCCGCACGTTCTGCACGGTGACCGGGTACTTGATGTCGGCTTCGACCTTCGCGTTGGAGCTGTCCTCGAGGAAATAGGTCGTCTCGTCAACGGTCGTTTCGTCGACCGGTGCCGAGAGCACGGTGAGGATCGACGACACCTGCCTCACGAACCGTTCTTTGTCGCTCGGCACGGCGGCGATGACCCGCAAACCCGCTTCGACCGTACCGTCGGTCGTGAACGTCGTGACGACCCCTGCCTTGAGCACCTTCTGTTTGTCGAGATCCGCGACCTGCGATCCGACGACGACCTCGTAGGTCGCGCGCGGGAATCCGGTGGTGGGCGTGAACACGACACAACGCCCGTCCAAGAAGAAGCGATAGACCCCGGGCACCGCGGCATCCGAGCCCTGGGCACGGACGAACAAATGCGACGGTGTATCCCCCGTCGATGCGCGAATGCTGTCCGCATTCATCGTCTCGTCGAAGAGCAGGACGACGGGAGTCGTCGGCGGGAGCGCCGAACCCGAAGGGCTCGCGAGCAAGATCGACGGTCGCGTCGACCGCACGACATCTCCGGCTTCCGGTACGCGGATCGCCGTCGCTGGGCTTTCGTCCTTACCGCCGCCTCCACCGCCCTTGCGATCCCATGCGCGACCGACGTTGTCGCACGCGGCGAGAACCGCGAGAAGACATGCGAACACCAGCGGCACGCGGATCCACGTGCGCAGACGGAACGAGCGGCTTCGGCGAACACGCAGCATCGAGGGCCCTGCCATGAGTCTCAGGATGCCGTGCGACGCGTACCGCGTCTCGATTCTTCCCGGATTCCGACGACTTCGGGGCCGCTCGATCGCCTCGAGCGCGGGCAGGTCGGCTCAGAGCCGTTGCGCGAACTTGGCGATGCCCTGGATCAGTGCTTCGCCCCCGGCGCCGAAGCTCTCGACGAGGGTTCGCGTCTGGGTCGCGTCCCCATCGCGTGCGGTCGCCATGATCGCATTGCACAGTTCGGAGGCGTTGGAGAAGCCCAGGTTGCCGAACGACGACTTGAGCCGGTGGGCGATGCGGTCGACCTCTTCGAGATCCCCGCTCTCCATGGCCTCGAACATGTTCGCCATGCGCTCGGGCCCGTCCTCCAACAACTGCTCGTACAGCTCCTTGAGCACTTCCTTGTCGCCATCGTCCTCGAGATCGAAGATCTCTTCGAGGAGAGTCGTATCGGGCGTCGCGAGTGCTTCCGGGGACCAGTCAGCCATCGTGTTCCTCATCATCGATCCGGTGCCGACCAGGCACCGGCCGTCTCTTCGGCAGACGCGAGGAAGATCCTGAAGGCATCGCCGAGTGCTCGGTGCAATCCGCGCACCAACGTGGCACCGTCCTCGCGTTGCAACGGGACCTTCGCTTCGACGCGCTTCTGCAGCAGGATTTCGCCCCGATCCTCACCGGAAAGGACGAATCCGACGGTGACCGCAGCCTGGCGCGTGCCGCCATCCCGCCATTCTTCGAAACCTTCGACCCGCCCACGAAGCACGAGCTGCGCCCGTGCCGCTTCGTGATCGTCGACGACGGCGCGAAAGCGCTCGGACTCGAGGAGCCCGGACAAGATCGAGTTGGTCACGAGGGATCCGAGCGGCGCCGACCAGGACTCGGACGCTCGAACCACGATCCGCGCGTCCTCGAACTGCGTCTGCAAGTGCTCGGTTTGGAGGTGCGGGGCTACCTCGAAATCAGAGATGCGCAAGACGTACGGGATCCGGTGCGTTGCGGGCTCGAGTTCGACGGGAGGCAACGTGTACCGCGCCGTCTCGACGATCGACACAGCCGAACACGAGGCGACGGCGAGGAGGCCGGTCCCTACGAGAACGCGCCAGAAACCACGACGAAGATCGGAGTCGAACGACATCACTCTCGGCCCTCCGGAGCGGCAGGCGGTGGATACGGTGGCGGCGCGTCGGACTTGCGGTAGCCGAACAGCAAGGAATTCGGGGCGAGCTGCAGGATGCGCGCGAACTCCTGGAAGTCCCGCATCCCACTCGCGAGATTGGTCAACGCGGTTCGCAGCTCGGTGCGGTTCCCACGCAAGAACGTCTCGACTTCGCGACTCAAGCGAACGAGGTCGGGCAACGCGTCTTTCGCACGCTCGACGAAGGCAACCGCCTCGGCAACAGCTCGCCTCGCATCTTCGTCACCGACGAAGCGATCGAGACTGCCGGCAGCCCCGTTCAGACTAGCGAGCACACGACGCATGTCGGGCTCGAGCTTCTGGATCATCGCAAATGCGGCCTCGACGCCGGGAAGCGTCGTCTCGCGCAGGTGCGTGCTCGTCTCCCGAGCCTCGCGCAACAAGGCGACCGACTCGGTGATGATCGGAGATTCCTCGTCGAGGAGATCGCCGATGCGTTGCGCGACTCGCGAGAACTCACCGAAGATGTCCGTCATGTTGGAGATGACTTCGGGCATCGACTGGAGCACTTTCGCGCCAGGCGAGAGTTCGGCAGAGATCAGACCGTACTCGGGCAAGACCTCGCCCTTCTCGTTCCAACCCGTGAGTTCGATCGTGACCTGACCCGTGACCCATGCGCGATCGAGACTCGCGACCGTCGACGCTTGGATCGGAGCCTTCGTCGGATCTACCGCGATCTCGACTTCGGTGCGCCCCGACACGAATCGCATGTCACGCACGCGCCCGATCCGCACGCCCTGGAAGTTGACGGGCGAACCCGTGACCATTCCCTTCACCGTCTCCGAGAAGTGGATGAAGTAGCTCGTCTCCTTCTTCCCGATCCGCGAACCGATCGCGAACACGATGAGCGCGACGAACACGGCCGCGCTCCCGAGGACGAACAAACCCACGCGCACGTGGTCCTTGCGTTTCATCGCAATGCTCCCTTTGCGAGATAGTCCGTGATGTCGACGCTGCGCGCTTCATCACGCGGCAATGCACGATGGATGAAGTCTTGCACCCTCGCATCCGGATGCTGCTGCACGTCCTCGGGACGACCGTGTGCGAAGACGCGACCGTCGAAGAGCAACGCCATGCGATCGCCGATCGTGAACGCCGACGCGATATCGTGTGTCACGACGACCATCGTGATGCCGAAGATCCGTGCGAGCTTGAGGATCAAGTTGTCGACGGCTGCCGCGGTGATCGGATCGAGACCTGCGGAGGGTTCGTCGAAGAAAACGAGTTCGGGATCGAGCGCGATCGCGCGCGCGATCGCAGCGCGCTTCTTCATCCCCCCCGAGAGATCCGAGGGTGCGCGATCCTTCGCATCGAGGAGCCCCACCATCTCGAGCTTCATCTGCGCCACTTCGACGATCAGATCGCGCGAGAGATGGGGAGCCGCCTCGGCGAGGGGAAGCGCGACGTTCTCGATGACGCTCATGCTGTTGAGCAGTGCGCCGTGTTGGAACGAGAAGCCCATGCGTCGCCTGATCGAATCGAGTTCGTCCTCGGGCAGGTCATAGAGGCTCTCACCTCCGATGCGCACGACACCGCTCGACGGGCGCAACATGCCCGACATGTGTCGCAGGAGCGTCGTCTTCCCACACCCGGACGGACCGATGATCACGAAGATCTCACCACGACCGACGGTCATGTCGATGCCGTCCAGGACGACGTTGTCGCCGAAGCTCGTCGAGACACGTTCGACTTCGATCAGTGCTTCGACGTCGCCGGTGCCGGGATCCGCGGGGCGTTCGCGATGGAGAAACCGCATGCGACTCAGCTCCCCACCCGCAAGACGATCACGAAGATCGCATCGAACACGATGATCGCGAAGATCGATGCGACGACCGCGCGCGTCGTCGCGCGACCGACGCCTTCAGGACCACCTTCGACGTTGAGACCGAGCGCGCATCCGATGCTCGCGATCAACGTGCCGAACACGGACGCCTTGAACAGCCCGGACGCGAGATCGGCGAGTTTCAGCGATTCTTGCGTCCGCTCGAGATAGGCACCTGGATTGATCTCGACGACCGACACACCGAACAACATGCCCCCGGTCATCGCGACAGCGTCGAAGAGCACCGTCAGACACGGCGTCGCGAGGGCAAGCGCGACCATCTTCGGCACGACGAGCCATGCGACGGGTTTGATGCCCATCTGTTCGAGCGCGTCGACCTCTTCGTTGATGACCATCGTTCCGATCTGCGCGGCGATCGCGCTACCCGAACGGGCCGCAACGAGGATCGCCGTCATGAGCGGCCCGATTTCTCGGGTCACACTGACGGCGACCATGTCGGCGACGAAGAGTTCTGCCGCGAAGATGCGGAGCTGCAGCCACGCCTGCATCGCGAGGATCAGGCCGAGCAAGAACGCGATGAGACTGACGATCGGCATCGCGGAGGAACCGGCCTCCGAAACTTCGGCGATCGTGCGCGACACGCGGAACCGCTCCCCGGTCCACGGACCGAGAACGAGCGAACGAATGGCACGCACGAGCAAGACCGAGCTGTCCCGTGCGACGTGGAGCGTCGGCATGACGCCGCGTCCGATACGCTCGACGAAGCCGAGTTGTCGCTCGGGCTTGCACTCCTCGATCAGGTGACGCACCGAGACGAGGCTGAAGTAGTCGAGCACCGGCTCGCTGATGCCCTCGAGTTCGACCGTCGTTCCGGTGCGCTTCGCTTCACGCAGCGCGGCCACGATGAGCGCCATCGCGGTGCTGTCGAATTCCCGCACGGCCGACAAGTCGATGCGCACCGCTGCATGGCCCCGCGCAACGGCAGCATCGAGCCGGTCGGCAATCGGCTGGACCGTGTCCCGGTCGAAGCGTTCGGGGATCTCGATCGTTACAGACGTCACGATGGCGAAACTACTCGCTCGGTGGAACCAGCGGCATAGCGGGGGGAAGGAAACGAATCCGGATTCGCCGCACGCGTCGACGTGTGTGCGGATTTCGCAGACCGATCTCCAGGATCGAGATCGGCTCGCGGACGCGAAGAACCGTAGTCCACACGCGGCTGGCACCCGAATTGCCATGCCGGGCCCTTCGGTATTCTGGCCACAACGGAGTCGCCCTGAACCAGCACTTCCGTGCCGTCCTTCCAGCCGCCACCGACCTCGTGGAGCGAACCGTGGTGCCCCCCACGGCCGGCCCGAAAGACGGAACGGGATTCGAACCAGTCCGCGTCGTATCGTCTCCGCCCGTCCCGCACGATCCGAGCCCGAGAGGCCCATGGAATTGCAGCCCTTCCCTTTCGCATCGCCCCTCCTTCGCCCGGCACGCCGTGGTTGCACGACGGCATTCCTTCTCGCCACGGTGGGCCTCGTCGCCTGCGGCAGCGCGCCCGAGCGACGTGGTTCGGCGCAATCCACGATCGACGAACCCGCCACGGCCGTCGATCAGGACGCAGCAGCACGCGATGCGCTGCGCGCGGCGCTCGCCAGCATGTTCGAGGGGCAGCCCGAAGACGCGCTCCGAAGCCTCGACCAGACATCCAAGTACCGCCATGCGCTGGATCCCGAGCTTCGAGGACAGCTCGAACTCGCGGTCGGGAAAGCGAATCTGGCGTTCGCGCGTCAGCGCATCGCGAGCGGCAACACGGGCATCGTCGTCAACGCGACGTATCTCGATGCCGAAGAGGCGTTCCGTCAAGCTGCTCGCGCGCTGCCGACCGATGCCGAGTCCCTTTGCCTCCTTTCGGAGACACAGGCCGAACAGAATCGTTTCGAGGACGCGGTCGCGAGCGCGACCAAGGCGATCGAGCGGCTCGGCAAGGACGAACGCCCGGACCGTACCGCAATGGCGAACGCCCTGGTGACGCGTTCCAAGTCCCGCATCTACCAACTCGCCGAGATGCGCGGAGACGCGTCGGAAGAACCCGACGAATCCACACTGCGCTTCGCGAACGAGATCCTGACGGACCTGTCCCAAGCCAAGAACCTCGACCCTCGAGCCACCGAGCCCTACCAACTCGCGGCCAACACGCATCGATGGATACTGCGCTTCGAAGACGCGATGCGCACGCTCGAGGACGCCGTCAGGGCGCAGCCCGGTCACAATCCGCATCATGAGGCGCTCCAAGGGCTGTACCTCGGTCAGAAGCGCGGCGAAGCCCTCGTCGGCTTCTACCGCAAGCTCGTTCGCGAGACCGAACCGGTCTCCGCGACGACGCTGTGGTGGCTCGGCAAGGCGCTCTATGCGCGCGCAGCCGAGGTCCGCGGCACCGGCGACCGCCGCCGCGCGGACGATCTCTATCGCGAATGCGAAGAGGCGTTCGCGCGGAGCAGCGAACTCGAGCCTTCCTTCACGGACAGCTCGACGCTCTATCGGGCACTCGCGGCCGTTTCGAGTGCGCGCATGGCCCTCGACGAAGGTGACGAAGCGACCGCCGTGCGCGAACTCGATCGTGCCTACGAGATCACGCCTCGCATCGCCGATGTCGACGAGAACGGGTTCGATCGTTGGTTCGACAGCTTCAGCAAGTCCTATCGCGGCGGGATCTACGCGATCGGCGGTTTGCTGGTGGGTGGCGGCCAGCGACTCGACGAAGCCGTGGCCTACTTCCGCAAGATCACCGAACGGCACCCGGAATGGGGTCAGGCATGGAACAATCTCGGTCTCGTCGCGCGCGATCACGGCGTGCAACGAGAAGAGAACGGCGAGGCCGATGCCGCGCATGCACTGTACGAGGAGAGCTTCGCCGCGTATCAGAAGGCCGCTCACCTCGTTCCCGACGACGCACGAATTCAGAACGACACAGGACTGATGCTCATCTACCACCTCCACAAGGATCACGAGTACGCGATCTCGCAGTTCGAGAAGGCCATTCGAATCGGCACGGCTCAGCTCGAAGCCCTGCCCGAAGACGAATCGGACATCACGAAGGCCCGGCGGCGCGATCTCGAAGAGTCGATCGGCGACGCCTGGGGCAACTGGGGTCTCGCCCTCGAACAACAGAAGGACTTCAAGGGCGCGATCGAGAAGTACCGCAAGTCGACCGAGTACTACCCCGGGGAACGACGCGTCGGCGCGAAGAAGGTCGTCGAACTCGAAGGCAAGACCGAGCGTGACGTACGCGAGAGTCGAGTCGACGATCGGAGCGCCCCCCGCCGGCACGCAGCGAGCCCGCTGACGACACTGGTCGCGAGCCTCGCGATCATGACGGGGCACGCGCTCGCGAATGCGAAGATCTCCGTTCAGGACGTCGACATCAAGGCGGCTCTCGAAGCACTCGATCAAGGGAACGCCGAAGCGGCACTCGGCATCGTCGAGCGTGGCATCGGCAAGAGCACGGACGCCGAGCGCTGGTATTGCGCAGGTCTTGGAAGCCTGCTGTTCGCGAAGAAGCAGATGGCGAGCAACGGTAGCGGTGTCGAGGCAAACCTCATCGACGCCATCGATCGCCTGAAGAAGGCGATCACGATCGCGGATGGCATGAAGGAGCCGGCGAAGCACCTCGGCAATCGCATCCACACGGCACCGGCGCGCTTCGCGATCGAAGCGATGAATCTCAAAGGAGACGCGGACGCAGCACTCGAACTCGGGAAGCGACAGCTCTCGCATCTCGATTCGCTCGGCATCGAGTTCGACAGCACCCAGCTCGCGTCGCTCTACGGCCAGATCGCGGCTGCCGCGATCCGCGTCGCGACGACCGCCTACCAGAACGCGGACGAAGCGGCGCCCAAGGCCGCAGAGGACGCACGCGCGATGTACGTACGCTTCGAGAAGGCGTGTGCCGCGCTCGATGGCACAACGAAAACCGCGATGGCAGACGACGTCTTCGCCACTGCGCGCGCGGCGGCGACCCTCGAAGAATGGGCGAAGCGCGGCGTCGCGGCATTGCGCCTCTGGGACCGCGCCGCGGCCCTCCTACCGGCAGACAGGCTCGGCGCGATCGCCGGCGAGCTTTCCGGCATCGCTTCCCGCACGTCGAGTGCCGAGACGGCAGCCTCGATCCTCGAGTCGTGGACGCGGGACGGCAAGGGCGACGCTGCGACGCTCGCCTGGTACGTCGGTTACGTCAAGATTCTGCGTGGCCACGAGTTTCGTGCCGGCGGCGAGAATGAGAAGGCGATCAAGGAATACGACGACGCGCGCAAGGACTTTCGCGCGGCGATGACGAAGAACTCCGGCTTCACCGCGAACTCGAAGTACATGATCGGCATGGCGCACGCCGCCGAAGGTGCTGCACTCAAGTCGGCAGAAAAGAGCGACGACGCCATCGCCGCGTGGATGGAAGCGGTCAAGACGGACCCGCGGGTCGCGCTCCAGCCGGATGCGCTCGGTCAGTCCGCACAAGGTGGCATCATGCTCGAAGTCGACGAGCTCTATCGCGGCGGCAAGCTCGACGAAGCCGCGAAGCTCGCCGAGCGTTATCTCGCAGCGCTCGGTTCGGACGACAAGAACATCCTCAACAACATCGGGTTCTTCTGGCGCGAGTTCGCGGGTCGTCAGAGCGGCACGGCTCGAACCAAGGCCTACGAAGCTTCGTGGAACGCGTACAAGCGTGCCGCCGCGCTCGCGTCCGACGACCCGCGCGTCCTCAACGATACGGCGTTGATCGACATCTACTACTTGAAGCGCTACCCGAAGGAGTCCGAGCAACTGCTGCGGCAAGCCATCAAGGCAGGTGAAGCCAAGATGGAAAACGATCCACCTCAGGACGAACGCGAGAAGAACGCGCTCGAGGAAGCGATCGGGGACGCCTACATGAACCTCGGCGTGTTGTTCCTCGACGACGAGAAGCGATGGGACGAAGCTCAGGAAGTCCTCGAACGCAGCCTCGACTTCTACCCGCCGCAGCGCGCGTCGGCGCGCCACCTCGCGCGACTCGACGCGATGCGCAAGAAGAAGGGTGACGGCGACAACAAGGAAGGCGACGGCAAGAAATGACTCTGCGCATCGCATCGCTCGCGGCACTCCTGCTCGTCGCTTCGGCAGCCCGGTCACAAACGCCGCAAGGCGCGTCCGAGAGCCTCTCACCGCAAGCACTCGCCGAGCGTGGGCTCGACGACGATGCGATCGCGGCATGGCGTCACCAAATCGCGGAAAACGGCTCGGACCGCACTGCGCGGATCGCGCTGATCGACTTCTTGCTGGCGAAGGATCGCTTCAACGACGCGCTCGACGAAGCGCGTGCCGCGATCGAGGCGATCCCGCGCGACTTCGATCTGCTCATGCGCATGACGCTCGCGTGCCAGCGCAAGGGTGAGGCGCTCGCGCTGACTCTCGGTGGGCGCACGTCCAGCAAGGATTGGTTCCTCGACGTGATCCGGTGGGCAGGCGAAGCGAGCGCCATCGCACCCTCGAAGCACGAGCCGTACGCGATCCGAGGGATGGCTCGCTTCGGACTCGGGCGCATCGACGAAGCCAAGGAAGACGCCGAGACCTTGATCCGCGTCGCGAAAGACCACCCGAGTGGTTACCTGCTGCTCGCCGATTGCCTCTTCGAGGAGTACCAGTCGGCCAAGAAGGACGCCGAGGCGGACAAGGCGAAAGCGCTGGCCGCCAAGATCGAGAGTGCCGTCGACACCGCGCTCGCGCTCGACCCGAAACGCTTCCTCGGCTGGCGACGTCGCGGTGATGTTCTTGCTTGGGAAGGCAAGATCGACGAGGCGACGAAGGCATGGAGTGAGGCGCTCGGACTCGACCCGGAGCGCGGCACGCCGTACGACTGGATCCGTGACAACGTCGACGCGAAGTTGCGCATCACGATGTTCACGCGCGCGCTCGAGCGCTTCGATACCCTGGGCACGGCGCCGACCAATGCCAAGGCTCGTCTCCATTGGGAACTCGGTCGTCTTCTGTTCGATGCCGAACAGTACGACGCATGCCGCAAGCAGTTCCAGGCGTGCTACGACCTACGCAACGACTGGCTCAACGCCCTCTTCTATCACGGGCTCGCGTCGTGGGAACTCGACGACAAGGACATGTCGCTGCTCGCGTTCGGCCTCTTCGCACAGAAGGACGCCGCTCTCCTCGCTCAGGCCGTGCGCGATTCGGGACCGAGTCGCGACGTCAACAAGAGCTACGTCAAGTACTTCGCCGACCTCGCGTTCCAACGCGGCAACGCACCGATGTCGCGCGACCTCAACCACACGATCGCACTGCTCGAGGACGACGCGGCGCGATGGAACAACTACGCGTTCTTGTGTCGTGAGACCGGTCTCTTCGAACAGAGCCATGACGCATACACGAAGGCTCTGGAGCATGCACCCGACGACCCGCAGCTCCTCAACGACGCGGCCGTGATCCTGCAGTATCACTTGCACCGCGATCTCGATCAGGCCAAGTCGATGTACGAACGCGCGATCGCGAACACCAAGAAGCAGCTCGACAAGAAGAAGCTGCCGAAGGAAGACAAGGAGCGTTACGAACTCGCGCAGAAGAACGCCGAGGCGAACCTCGAGGCACTGAAGGCCGAGCTACGAAAACGGAAGAAGGACGGCTCGAAGAAGTAGGCGCTTCGGTTTGCCGGCTCAGGTCTCAGTCGTCAGCGACCATGCGGTCAGCCAGCCACGAATAGTCCCGAGGGGAGACTTCGCACGGATTGCCGTGTGCGTGGCGAATGTGCCACGGATGATCGCCACGAGGCACCGCGATCCACGTCGCGTGGGTCGTACGAGGAACACCGCTCTGAATGCACACCGGCCACGTGCCGTCGGCGTCGATCGAGCGACGCGGGGTGCCGGAAGACGTGGCAGTGGATGTGGCCCGCGCTCGACCGGTCGCAAGCACGACGACGAGGCGATCGAGGATCGCCTCGATGTCGAAAACATCGGGAGCACTGGCCCCGGCCCACCACTCGGCAAGTCCGTCGATCTCCGTCGAGCCGGGCTCGCGATCGTTTCCGAGCACTTCGAGGTCGCCCGACGCTTCGCGAGTCTCGAAGCTTCGACCACCGCCGCCGTGCACCCAGAGCCCCTCGTCCCGATCACCGAGGTAGAGCCCGAATCCACGGACTCGATGCGTCTCGACGATGCGCCGAACGACGACCTCGGCCCTCACGAGTGACGCTTCGCCGAGCGCCGCCGTCAAAATCCGACCGCGACTCAGAACCTGTTTCGAGGCGCCTGGATTCGAATCTGTGAAGTTCGTGATCGCCGCGACGAGGCCGTGTTCGTTGCAACCGACCCACGACCCGCCGTCGCGGCGGTCCCGCGGAAACACCGCTCGCACGTGTCCGACGTGGTGCAGACCCGGGGGCGATGCACGACGCTCGGGGTCTTCGTCCCGACTCGCGGCGACGCACAGGGGGTAGGCAGCCCGCTTCGCGCGGCACACGACCAGAGTGCACATCGATGCCACGCTATGGCGCTGTCGTCGAAACTCCAACAGCTTCGCCGCCTTCTGCGCCCCGTGTTCGGGACGAATTCTCGCACCGTAGAGTTCGAGGAGTCTTCGAGAGCGTCCCGCGTCGGTCCGTCTCGCGCTCGAAATCCGCTGCGCCGTCGAATCCGATGGCCAGCTGACACTCTCGATGCTTTCCTATGCGCACTTCGGCAGCACGCATCCCCTGCCCGAAACACGTCCTTTATCGATCCACGAATCGTCCGATCCCCTCTTGGGAGACCGTATGCGAGTTCTTGCCCCTTCCCGTTTCCGAACAGCCGGCTTCGACCGGCGCGGCCTGAGCCTGCTCGCAACGCTCGCCTCCTCGTTGGCACTGTCCTTTCCGGGTCATGCCCAGGACAAGGCACCGCGCCTCGAACTCGGGCGTCCGTGGCTCGAGAACCTCTCCACCGCTCGTCAGGCGTTTCGACTCGAAGAAAGCGCAACCGTCGACAAGCGCGTGCGCGGGGTCTTCCCGATCGGAGACGGACACGTTTTCGCTTACCAAGGCCTCGGTCGCCGGGCAAATCACCTCCAGGGTCTGAGCGGTCCGCGGTACCAGACTGCCGCCGTCCACGCGCCCCAAGGACACTTCGGCGAACTCGTCCTCGACCTGGTTGCTGGAAGTGAAGTCGTCGCGCTGCCGGAACAGCGCGTGTGGCGAGCACGCGGCGTCAATGCGGTGTTCGGCGAGGACGCGAGTGACGATGGCGTTTCGCTGCAGACCCTGACCTTCGCGTCGTTCACGACCGACACGCTCTGGCGCATCGTCGAAGTGCACAACGGCTCGAACGCGCCACGGCAGCTCGCGGTGCGCGCAACGTGGACGCACGCCCAGCGCGGGGATGGAAGCACGCTATCGAGCGTCGATCCGGGCAAGGGCTTCGAAGCGCAGCTGGTCTCCTCCCGTGCTGCGACCGCATCCGACAAGAACCTCGACATCGATGTCGGCACACTCGCACCCGGCGCCAAGGCGCGTTTCGTGCTCGCACTTCGAACGAAGCTCGGTGGTGCCGACTTCGCAGCGAAGACGATCGACGAAGAGAACGCTTTGGCCGCACTCGACGCGATGCACGTCTTTTGGCAACGACGCTTGTCGAATACCGCAACGCTCACGATCGAAGACGAGCGACTCACCGACCTCGTCGAGGATTGGAAGGTCTTGATGCTCGTCCAGCGTTGCGCCGAGTCGGGTGGCGTGGCTCCCATGGTCAGTTATCGCGGCACGTGGATCCGCGACAACACGGGGCCGATGCTCGCCTTCTTGCGATACGGCCTGTTCACCGAAGCGAAGCAACTGCTCGACTACGTGTATCGCGCCACGCTCGTGACCGGGACGCTGCAGAATCACTTCCCGCTCGACCTCGACGTCAGCAAGGCGGCGGAGATCGAGAAGACGATCCGCTGGGACACCTTGCGTATCCCGCCGACCGAACTCGCGTCGTGGATCATCCTGCAGCACGAGTGGTACTACCGCGCGACGTGGGACATAGACTTCCTCGAAGCGCGTTGGCCGTTCCTCAAAGCCTGCTACAACGCCCTCAAGGCGGGTGCGGATGCCTCGTTCCCGACGCACGGCGACGAGACGTATCTGCACGGTGCGTTCTTCAGTCTTTGGCCCGATCGTGTCGGACAAGACGCGGCACTGCCCGCCGACGCTCCGGGACGTCGTGCGCGGAGCTTCGACAACTCGATGCTCTATCTCATCACGATCAACGCGATGGGCGAACTCGTCGAGGATCTCGACAAGCGCAGAGCGGGGAACGCCGGTGAAAAGGAAGGTTGGTCGAGCACCAACAAGGCAGCCTTCGACCGCTATCACGTCGACTACTTGCTCAAGATGGAGTCGGTCTTCTGGGATCCCGAGCATCAACGGTTCGCGCCGTTCGTCTCGCCGATCACAGGCGCAATGCACCCGGCACCGTACGCACCGGTCAACCTGCGTCCACAATGGATCGGGTACACGTACGCCATCGGTGAGAAGAACCGAGAGAACCTGAGACACACACTCGACGAACTGTGGCAGAAGGACGGACGCATCGGCATGACGCCGACGACCGGCTACGTGACGGGTTCGGTGCAGGGTCTCTTGCTGTATTCGCTCGCCGATCTCGAGGACGCGCGGCGCGACGACGCTCTGCAGGCTCTCGTTCGGATGGCGGGCCCTGCCGGAGAATGGGGCGAACTCTACGATCCCGAAGGCCATCCGATCGCGGGCTACGATGCCGAATACCCAAACCGCCTTCGCCCATGGGAAAGCGGCATCAACATCGATGCGATCTTCTTTGCACTCAACGGCATTCGTTACGTCACGTGTCCGGGCTGGTCCAAGAAGGATGCGCGGATCAAGCTGCGACTGCCCGGTCAGGCATCGTGGTGGGCACTTCGCGGCGCGGAGCACGACGCACATCGGTTCGACATCTTCGTCGACCGCGTCTTCGAACCCGTCTATCCGCAAGACCCCAAGAAGGCCGCGAATGCGACCGGCGTTCCAGAGAGCAGGATGCGGTTCCGCGTCGAGTACGACGCGATCAACAAGCGCGCCGCCGGACTCGACTGGATCGATGCCGCCGTCAATGTCGGGGCCACGCTCTACATGCGTCTACCGACCCTCGATGCACCGATCTACGAGGTTGCCGAGTGGCCGGCGGACTCGGAGGCGTTCTTCCCGAAACGAGACGGACCGGGCAACTGGAAGTTCGAGCGACCTGTCGTTGCATCCGCGAACACGCTCATTCTGACGAGTCGCATGGATGGCCCGAGCAACGGCAGCCGCCTCGACGTCGGAACGCCGATGGACGTCGCCGCGTTCCGCGGTCTCTTGCTCGATGGGGACAAGCCTCGCTTCGACCGCGTGCTCGTCGATGTCGGAGCCAATGCACCTTCGCGCGCGACGATGAAGAGTGCGGCGTTCTGGTCCGAGGTTCGCCCCGTGATCGACGACTACGTCGCCAAGGGTGGTTCGTGGACGGAGACTCCGTTCTTGGATTCGTGGCACGTCCTCGCTCCGCTCCGCGGAACCGGCGTCGAAGCGCTGCGCGCCGACCTGCCCGGTGTGCAAGCGACGACGTTCGAAGGAACCATCGAGACCGGTGACGGGACAGCGTCGTGGCGTGACGTCCGAGCCCAACGCCTCGCGATCGGTGACGACTCGTTGCAGAAAGACCAGCGTGTCGTCCTCGCCGTGACCGAGTTCGCGGTCAACGGGGACCTGGAAGCGATCCTCAAGGTCGGGTGCTCAGCCCCGTTCTCGACGTTCCTCGACGGCAAGAAGATCGAGGTCGGGAGTACGGACCGCGGTTCGGATCGAGCCGATCGCTTCGAAGGACTCGTTCGCCTCGGCAACGGACGACACCGTCTGGCCTTCGCCTTGCTCGCTGGCGACGCGGAGGCCGTTCTTCGAGCACGCTTCGCGCGCATCGACGGAACGCCACTCGAACTGAAGTAGCGAGCCTCCGGCGGGAAACGCGCGATCCCGGTGCTACTTCTTCTCGTCCTTCCCGCGGATGCGTTCCGTTTCCGGTGCGGTCGCTGGCGGAACGAAGGGAGCCTGGCGATCCGGGCCCTCGGCATCCGAACCGTCATCGACGACACGCAAATAGATCAAGAGCGAGGAGCCGTTCGCGCTCGCCGCTCGTCGGAGCGCGTCGTGGATCTGGGCGAACGTCAGGAGGGAGTCCATCGAAAAGGACTGTGCCGTGTCCGCGCGCAACGCGCGCGTCGCGAGAGGCGCGCGCTGTGTGGGATCGGCCTGCTCCGCCCGTGCCCGTTGATCGAAGGCACGGCCACCGTCCTTTCCGGCGGCACCGGTGGAGTCGACTCGTCGAGCCGATTGGCCTTGACGATCGACGGGGTCGTTCTTTGCGTCACGATCCAAATCGACCGACTTGGCTCGTTCTTCCAACGTCTCCTGATACTCGGCCTGCTCACGCTGTTTCGGATCTTGATCCGGACGCGATGCCTGGTCCGTCGGTGCCCCTTTGGCGACCTGGAGACCGCGGTCCAGCGACGGCCCTGCGGCCGGGAGACCGAAGTGCACGACGGTCTCGGCTGGCTTCCATTCCGACTTCGCGAGGAGCACGGCAGCACCACGCACGAGCGCGGCACGCTCACCGCCGATGCGCAACAAGCGATCCTGTTCGCTCGGTCGCGGCGACGCGACTTGACTGATGTTGCTCGTGTCGAACATCGCCCTCTCGCGCCCGACACGCACCGCATCGTCATCGGCGAGCTGGGTTGCCTCGGTGCCGAGTTTGTCGACCTTGCGCGGCTCCATCCAGCCAACCGGCGTGGTGGCTGCGAATGCGACGAGGCTGGCGCCGCCCACGAGCGGTTGCGCCTCGAGCTGGCTGCTCGAAACCCAGTCGTAGAAGCGAGGGAGGTCGGCACGCGGCACTTCGATGTGCAACGCGGCGAGTTGCAGATCACGGGTCCACAACCGGCCCAGTACGGGTGGCGGCGACTGCAGCGTGAGGCCATCCGGCGCGGCGATTGGGCTCTTCTTGGCGCCGCCCGCCACGGCACCGATCTCCGGCCCCCCGGTCGCAGGCCCCTTGTTCACCGGCGCGGATGGCGCCAGTGGCCCCTTGAACGATCGTCCCGGCGACGACGGACCTGGCGACGATGGTCCGCCCGGACTCGGCGACCTTTTGTCCTCCGGCTTCGCGGCGACGCCGGACCCGACATCGACCTGCTTGCCGGACTTGCGCATGAGCTCTCCGGCATCGTCTCGTTCAGGTCCGCCTGCACGGCCTGCTCCTGCGCCTCCCGCGCCGGCAGTCGGAACGTCAGCCGTTCTCTCGAGTTCTTCGTCCTGTGGTGACAGCTGACTTGCCGACCGATCGCGCTGCGAATCGTCCTCGAGCGCACCGGCTCGGCTTCCTGACAGCAGTTCCTTCTCCGCGAGCCTGAGGATCGAAACGGTTCCGAAGCCATTCGAGTCGTTCGAACCACCATCACGATCGTTGGCCTCGCCTGGCTCGCCCTTCGGAGCCCCACCCTCGCCGAGGTGCAGAACGCGAAGCGACGCACCGTCGCTCGGATCGTCCTTCGTTGCACCGTCGATCGCCTTGCGCTCGCGCTCGAGACCGCCCTTGGCGATCGCCCCGGCGAAGTCGTCCGTGGACTTGTCGGCACCCGTGGATCCTTCCACCGTCGAGTCGCCCGATTTCGGATTGGTCGTCCGAGTCACCCTCGCGAAGGAAGCCTGCTCACCGGTGTCTCGACCGCTCTCGGACGGCGCTGCGGTCTCCACGATGCTCCGGTTCGAGTACTCGTCATAGCGGGCAACGGAATCTGGAGCGGGGCCCGCGCGCTCGAGTGCGAAGAAGACGACCAAACTCGCCGCGGCGAGTCCGACCGACGCAAACCAAGCGAAGCGCGAGCCGCTGCGTCGCACGGGCGGAAGTTGCTTGGCGACATCGGCGAGAATGCGTGCGCGCAGCGCCGACCCTCCATCGACGCGGCGCTCGGCGTCCCCGACGGCTCGTAGAAGCTCGACGCGACGACAGTAGGAGTCGAAGCGACGCGCGAGAGCCGAATCCGCCGCAAGCATGCGATCGCAGCGTCCCCGCTCCGACGGCTCGAGCACGCCTTCGAAGTAGTCGAGGAACCACTCGGGGTCCGAATCTTGTTTCGCCGAATCGGGGGCGTCGAACGCGTAGCCATCGTCGAGGAAGTCGTCGTTGGGCCAATGGCCCGGATCGTCTTCCGGGCATCCATCGAACTGGTCCTTCATCGAACCTCCTCCTCTCCGTCGAGCCGCGCGCGAACCCGCGCTCGTGCTCGATGAAGCCGTGATCGAACGGTTCCTTTGGGAAGGTCGAGGATCTCGGCGATTTCGTCGTAGCTCCGGCCCTCCAGATCGCGCAGGGTCAGGATCACACGCCAGAGTTCGGGCAACTCGGAAATGGCACGCCGGCACGCTTCGAACAACTCACGCCGTTCAGTGTCGGTGCCCGGGATCGAAGTCGGGGCAGCAGGCTCGTACGAGAAGCCGTCCCCATCCTCATCGAAACTCTGGTGGAGACTCAGGGTGCGCCGATCGCGCTTGAGCGCCTTGCGCTTGCGAAGTTCGCTGATGCACACGTTGATCGTGATGCGGTGAATCCAAGCGCCGAGGGCGCAATCTTGTCCGAAGCGAGGCAACGCCCGAAAGACGCGCAAGAAGACTTCTTGGACGAGGTCCTCGACGAGTTGTCGATCACGCGCCCACATTCGGCGCACAAGACGAAAGACTCGGCCCTGGAAGCGGTCCACGAGTTCGCTGGCCGCCGACGTGTCGCCGCTGACGATGCGATCGACGAGTTCCTTCGCATCGTCGCCGCGCCAATCCACGTTCGCGTCTTGGAGCGCTCGCGGAAGCACACGCTCGCGCGCCGGTTCCGCCTGCCTCGCGTCCCCCCCACGACGCAATCCGGCGACGCGGTCTTCGGGTTGGGTCGGCTCGGACAAACTCATGACTCGAACATCATCCTCACCGGAAACCCCGGCGCGGTCCAATGGCCCGTGAGATCGCGCCATCCGCGAGCCGATCGAAAGGGCCGTCCGCGGGGTCCGCTTGCCGGATGTCGTGAGGAGCATCGCCATGAAGGTGCGCAAAACGCCACGATAGGGTCGAAGGTCCCGACTTTTTCGGCGGACGCAGGGCCGGCCCGTCCATTCGCGCTATGAAGGGATCCATGACGTCACGCTTCAAGACCAAGTGTCCTTGCTGCAAGGCGACGGTGCTCGTCGACCCCGACCGCCGACGCATTCTCTCGCTGGGAGACGGCGCGAATGCGTCCGACCTGCTCGAAAACGCCGACACACTCCTCGAAGAAGAGGAGAAGCAGCGTGGAGCGTCATTCGAGCGCGCCTTCGAGGAAGAGACGACCAAGAAGACTCCGCGCCTCGAAGACCTCCTCTGAAGACGCACGGCGAATCCCGTACCCGCCACGTATTCGCATCGACGCATATGCTTGCGATGCTCCGGTCGCGCCGTAAGCTGCGGCCCATCCTCGAGGGTCGCAGCCATGGACTACCGGCAACTTCCTGGCGATCCGGGGGAGGCGGAGCGCTTCTCCTGGTCCAACTTCCTCACGCCTGACGGGCGCGCGGCACCGGACGTATCCACCGACCTCGAGAGCCCGGTTGCCCGAGGTGCGTCGAGTGCCGAAGAAGGCGCGTCGTCCCCCAGTCGCAGCCATGAGTCCCGTGTTCCCCTCCGGACGTCGGCAGGTGTCGTGCTCCTGGCCATTTTCGTCACGACGCTGACATTCACCGTGCCACGCCTCGCACCCGGACTTGCCAGCGTGTGGTCGCTCGTCTTGCCGATCGGCGACGGGGACTCCGACTTCCTCGATGGTGAGATCCCGGTCGACGATTGAGTCAGCGAATAGCGTCCTCCGACAGGTCCCGCGGCTTCGCCGTCGCGGCATGCCCGACGAGCGCGAGCGCGAACCACGCACTCGCTACCGACGATCGACCGTAGCTGAGCAGAGGCAGCGGCAATCCGGTCGGCGGTAGCAGTCCGGTGCAGACACCGACGTGGATGAAGAGGTGGGCTGCGAAGTAGGTTGCAACCCCGGCGGCGAGCAGGCGCCCGAACCGATCGCGCAAGCGGTACGCACACGCGACGATCGAGAGCGAGAAGAACGTGTAGAGCAGAATGACCGTCATCGCACCGCGGAAGCCGGTCTCCTCGCAGATGACCGCGAACAAGAAGTCCGTGCTGCGATACGGCAAGAAGTCGTACCTGTTCTGCAGACCTTCGAACAACCCATCGCCAGACACGCCACCAGACCCGATCGCGATCAAGCTCTGCATCAGCTGATATCCCGGGCCACGCCACTCCGCAGGCGTGAGATGGTCCTGGCCGAGCCAGATCGCGATGCGTTCGAGTTGGTAGCTCTGTAGGAACGGTAGTACTGCAACGAGTCCGAGTGCGCCGAGCGCAATCGTCGCGAAGAGATGCAGCGGGCGCGCACCCGCGACCCAGGACATCGCGAACAGGATCGGCAACATCGACAGCGCGCTTCCCAGGTCCGGTTGCCGCAGCGTCAAATACATCGGCAGGAGCGTCAGAATCAGCGGAATCAGGACGACGTCGACGAAGCCGCCATGGCTCTTGAGTCGCAGCCATCGCGCCAGGGCGAGCACGAGGATCGGTTTTGCAAACTCGGTCGGTTGAATCGTCGCCGACCCGATTCCGTACCAACGCCGGGCTCCGTTCAGCGTGACCCCGAACCATGGCAAGAGCGCGAGTGCCGTGAGGACGAGCGCGAAGAGAACGAACGCATTGCTCAATGCGAACGCGCGCGGCACGAAGGACAACCCGATCGCAATCGCGCCGCACACGACAATTGCCATCGCTTGCTTGCTGTCCTGTCCGGCGAAGTCATCGCTGCCGATCGTCGCGGAATGCACGAACACGAACCCGACGCCCGCGAGCACGAAGGCGAGTACGAAGACGTACCACGGGAAGCCCACGAACACGCCGGCGAACCGCGCGATCCTCGATTCGACCTCGAGTCTCATCGTGGTCGCCCGCCGTCGCCGAAGAGCATCGTGTGGAGCGCGGGTCTTTGTTCGAGCGAGCGCAGGAAGATCGCGAGCGCACGCGCCGGGAAGTCGCCACCATGAATCTTCGGTGGCGTCTCCCAATATGTGATGCAGAACGCGAGCCTCGGGGACTCCCACGGCAAGTATCCTGCAAACGATGCGTTGTTCGCCGACTTTCCGAGGACTTCGGCAGTCCCCGTCTTGGCTGCGACGCGATCTCCCTGCAGACCGGCGTGCCGGGCCGTACCATCCGAAAGCGGAACGTCGATCATGCCGCGACGCACTCGATCGAGAACATCGTCACCTACGTCGAGCGGAGTGCTCGGAGGTCGATCGACGGCCTCGCCGTCCACGCGCGCCACGATCTGGAGTGGCGGCAACCTGCCGGTACCTAGCGCCGCGTAGGCACGCGCCAGGAGGATTGGTGGCATGCGCCAGCCGTAGCCGATCGAGCGTTGCAACAGCGACCGACGCTCCCGCGGAACCGGCCCGGGCGGATCGATGCGCAGCCCGAGAACGTGAATGTTGTTGTCCGTTCCGGCGAGCAAGCCGAAGCGCAACAGCGCACGTTGCAGTCCCTCGAACGTCAGTTGCTGGCCGAGCTGACCGAAGTAACTGTTGCACGAGTATCGCAGCGCCTTCTGCAGCGACTGCGGCTGCCAGCGGTTGCGACAATCACAGCTGATGCGGTTCCACCCGCTGCCGTAGTGTCCCGAGCAGATCTCGTACTCGTGTCCATCGACGAAGCCTTGGACGAGTCCCTCGACGGCGAAAACGGGCTTGAGGACCGAACCCGGTGACGGCTGCCACCGATGCACGCACGTCGGATTCGACCGGTCGGGAATATCGATGTCGAGGAGGTCGTTGTGCCATGTCCTGGGTAGCCACGCCATGCCTCGGATGTCGCCGGTGACGGCATCGATCAAGGCGAAGCTCGCCTTGACCTTCGCGGGATCGAGAGAGTGACCGTTGATCGTCTCGAGACTCGCCTCCTCGAGTGCCCTGTCGAGCAGGTCCTGCACTTCGTGATCGATCGTGAGCTCGACGTCGTGACCACGACGCGCTGCGACGTGCGTCGGACTGAAACGCTCCTGCCCCGTCCGGTCACGCAACAGCGCACGCCAACCCGCTTGCCCCGTCAGGAGCGGATCGAGATACGCCTCCAGGTTGTTGAGCCCTTCGCGCACGCGAAACTCGCTGAGCAGGCGCCGCTTGACTTCCTCCTGCCAGATTTCGCGCTCGTCCTCGGCGAGGTGCAGTCGCTTGGTGCCATCGACATCGCTGTCGAGTTCGTCGCCGAGCACGAGTGTCGGCTTCGCGGCATCATCGACCGACTCACGCCACTGCGTGATGCCGAGAATCGAGTAGGGGCGCCCGCGAGGGTCGAGCGTCGGGTACCGCCTCCGGAGTTCTTCTCCGACCTCGAATCCGGGATACGACTCGCGCTTGCCGAGAACCAGGGCGACGACACTCTCGAACTCGACGGGCTTGTCGACGACGACGGGTCCGTACTCACTCCGGAATCGCAACGCGATTCGTTCTTCGAATTCCGTCGCGTGCTTGCCGCCACGCGTACCGGCAGTCAGAGCGTTCGCGAGTCGACGCGACAGCGTCATGTCTTCCGTCGCTTCGCTCGTGACGCACGCATCGAAGACTCGACTCCAGAATCCGGGCACGAACTCGGCTTGGCGAGCGTGTAACTCGTCGACGCGCGCTTCGGTCCTGCGATCGTGCAATCGATCGCAGGCATCGAGCCAAGAGAACAAGTCACCATGCTCGCTGACCCACCCTGCGGCGGAGCCCTTGCCGGCGACACGTGTCATCGATCCGGGCAGCGTCAGTCGAGGACCGAGGATCCCCGCGAGTTCGTCGAGTGCAGCGATCTGCTTGCGCACGCGCGCAACGACCTCTCCGGCCACTTCGACCGGAGACCAAGGAAGGCCCCCCGCGCGCGCGACGAACGACGCCACGGGTAGGTCACGGTCCTCACCATCGAGACCTTCGAACACGCGCGCAACGGGCATGCCGTGACGACGTAGAGTCGCCGTCTGGTCGAGGATGTGGAACACGTAGAACCGCAGAACCGATCGCAGACGCTTACCGAGTGGCCCATCGCGGCGCAGCAATGAGATCGGTAGTTCGAGTGTTCGGAGCGCCGCAGCCTCGAAGCGCCCGACCGGATCCACGTACGTCAGGGGTTCGCCATCGACGAGACCGTCCGGCACGATCGCGCCGTCCGTTGCTTGCCGCGTGACCGACTGCAGTTCGCGCAAGAACCGATCGAGATGCACGAGCAGTCCGCACACGTGCCCGCGACGAAAGTCGCGATACACGAAGCGCAACACGAACTGCGACTCGTCCTCGACGAGCACGTGGCCCCGGGCATCGACGATGTTCCCGCGCTTCGCGTGGAGCCATTCGACACCGTGGAGATTGCGCGTTCGGTGCAAGCGCATCTCCTCCGCTTTGACGATCTGCAGATTGAAGAGACGCATCCCGAGGAAGATCGGCGCGAGCAGAATGCACGAGGCGAGAACGGCGAGTCTTCGTTTGGCTCGGCTGACGCGGCCACGACCTTCTTCGAAAGCGGTCCAGGGCCGGAACGGTTGACGACGCGTGCCTCGGCTCATGGGGACAACTCGGGCCGCATGACGGCGCGTTTCCGAAAACCGAAGAGCGAACCCACGACCAAACAGCCGGGAACGACGACGCCGGTAACGATCCACGCTAGGGCTCCGCGGCCGTACGGATCGCCCGCTCCGGACGCGAGGAGGACGCTACTGGACAACGAGGCGAGTGCGGCGAGAGAGAACGCGCTCACGGCTTGAAAGGGCCATCGATCCGGAAAGAACCGTCGTGAGAACGGCCGCACACACCAATAGGCCGCCAACATCCACCAGAGCCAGTACACGAAACTGCCTGGAGCGAAGGTCGCTCGAGCAATGGCTAGCGACGCGAACCGCGGCAAGATGTGCCGCTCGTCCCGTGCTACGAGCGATGCGACGATGACGAGCACCGAGAAATCGGGAACGAGCTCCGGACCGACGCGCGCGATCAGGGCGATCTCGAGGCCAGCGAGTTGCACGAGTACGACGAACTCGATCAAGACACGGATCATCGCGCGCCTCCGATCGCGAACTCAACGCGGTGCGGCCACGCTGCGATGCCGAACAGTTCGACGTCGATCTTCGAGCCTTCCCCGTGCCGCAACCGACCACAGAGCAAGCCATGTGGAAAGTCCTCGCCGTCGACACCGGTGAAAACCCACGCACCGTCCCATGCCGCACCATCCAGCGTCGCAGGATGCTCGATGTGAAAGCGCCCCCGTTGCTTGCCGTCTGCAGCGAGTGCGATGCCTGCCCCGCGGGCAACCACGGTCTGCGTTCGAGAGCCGAGTGCGAGCACCAGCGGAATCCTCGCCGCGACCTCGCACAGCGGAACTGCGCCCGCGAATCCGAAGCCCGCCCAATCGACGCGCCCGAGACAGCGCAACCCGTCGATCACGGCGCCGCCACGCCTCGCGCTGCGTGCCGCCAGGACGACCCGCCGCCAACGAGACGCGACCGGCGACGACCAAACCGTGGATGCCACGCCTCGTGGCGGCGCGGACCGCACTCGGATCGCTGGTGGTGCCGAAGGATCCGGGAGCAAGAGGCCGACGCGCACGAGGCTCCGCGCATCGAAGCGCGGCTCGACGAAGCGACTGAGGACGAACGCACGTTCTCGATAACCGACGTCCTCGACGGTCCCGAGCACGAGCCCTGCAGGCAGCAACGGCTGCAGGCGATCGCTCTTCGCCGTGCGTGCGACGTACGGTGCAACGTCCTCGCTCCAGGTCTCGAGCTGCTGCGGAGCCGCACGCACCACACGCAATCGAAACGGGTCATGGACGTGCGCCGGCTCGACCAGCATGCGCAGCGCCGGCGCATCGGGTGCGCGTTCCGAACGCGCGACGGCGACGATGCGCGTCGCGACGATCCCGCGAAGAGTCTCGCGTCGTGACGGCACGTGATCGATCGTGCGCACACGCACGAAGTCCTCGGATTCGATCTCTTCCGCACTTTCGGCACCTTGCGGCGGGGCATCCGCGAGTGGCGCGATGACGAATCCGACGAGATCTTCGCCATGGACGACGGGAGTCCCGGCCAGGCGCTGGAGCTCTTCGCGACTCGCACGCGCGTCGAGCACGAGAGTCGTCGGTCGACGGCGCCCACCTTCGGTCCTACGAACCGTGCACAGATACGGAGTGACGAGTTCGAGACCGGCGAGCGCACGCTGGTCCAGTGTCTGGCGGAACGCGTCGACGAGTGCGCGCTCCTGATCGTCGGGCTCAGGCGAGCCAACCGATCGCTCACCCGCGAAGACGACATCGCGAACGGACCAAGGACGAAACGCGAGGGCGACGATCGAGCGTATCGTCCCTTCGAACGGCAGCGTCGCCTCGGGCCAAAAGCACGCGAACGGCGTGAGGAGCAGACCGAGGATCGCGAGAACCCCGCTCGCCCGCTTGCGCCGCACGGCACTCTTCGACAGCAGCGTGTTGTCCTGGAAGAAGCGCATCGTGTCGCCTCGATCGAGGAGTCCGTCCCGACAACGCTCGTCGGGCGATCAGTTCTGATTGCTGCTGTAGAGGAACGGTGACAAGCGATCGAGCTGCCGCAGCACAACGCCCGTACCGCGCGCGACGCAAGTCAACGGATCGTCGGCGACGTTGATCTCGAGGTCGAGTTCTTCCGCCAAGACTTCGGGAAGCCCTTTGAGGAGCGCACCACCGCCCGCGAGCGTGCATCCGTTCTTGGTGAGGTCGGCACTGAGTTCGGGCGGGGTGCGCTCGAGTACGTTCTGGATCCCGGTGATGATGCGGCGCAGGGGATCCTGGAGTGCGCTTCGAATCTCGTCCGAGCTGATCAGCGCGCGGCGCGGCCTGCCGGTCATGAAATCGCGCCCCGAGATCTCGAGCGAATATTCCTGCTCCATCGCGCGCGCCGAGCCGATGGTGTGCTTGATGTCTTCGGCCATCAATGGACCGATGAGCAGGTTGTACTTGTCGCGAATGTGCTTGACGATGGCTTCGTCGAAGTTGTCGCCAGCGACACGCAAGCACGCGGCTTCGACGACGCCAGCGAGCGACAACACCGCGACCTCGGTCGTGCCGCCACCGATATCGATGATCAGGTTGCCTTCGGGTTCGGTGACCTGCAGCCCAGCGCCGAGACCGGCAGCGATCGGCTCTTCGACGAGGTAGACCTCACGAGCACCGGCACGCTCGGCGCTGTCGATGAACGCACGCCGCTGCACCTCGGTCGTGCCGTACGGGATCGCGATGACGAGGCGGGGTTTGACGAATCGACGCCGATTGTGCAACGCGTTGATGAAATAGCGCAGCATCGCTTCGGTGATCTCGAAGTCGGCGATCACGCCTTCGCGCAACGGACGTATGACGTCGATGCCGTGCGGAGCGCGCCCTTGCATGCGGTACGCCTCGCGACCCACCGCACGCCCGCCGAGGATGACCTCGCTCGAACCCGCTTTGACCGCGACGACGCTCGGCTCGTTCATCACGACACCGCCGTCCTCGACATACACGAGCGTGTTCGCCGTCCCGAGATCGATCCCCATGTCGATCGAGAAGCGACCTGCCACCCATTCGATCAGCTTCAAGCTCCCCCCTCTCGGCTCGAATTCGGCCTCCCCATATGTGGCTATCCGGAACGGGGCATCCGAGCGGCGCTCCGGCCCCGTGAATCCTGAGCCTCAGGCTAACGAGCCGCTCGCACCATGTCGCGAGCGAAATCACCGCGGCAGCGGCGCACGCTGCCCCGGAACGCAAAAAGGGGTCCGATGCGTTCGCATCGGACCCCTTCGGTGTCTGCCCCGACTTCGGCTCAGCCGGCGAACGGGCCGCGTCCGTAGTGATCGCCGAGCGCCATCATCGCGAACACCAGGGCGCCGATCAGCAGGATGCTGGTCGTCACGATGATCGCGAAATCGATGCCCTGGCCTTGGGAATCGCCCTCGTCGAGGATCTCGATCGGGGCTTCTTCAACGACTGCTTGTCTGCGTGCCATGGTCGTCCTCCTGGATCAGCGGGTGCCGAGGCGAGTCGTGGCCTTGTCGCCCTTGGAGATCGACTTGCTCGGAACGGCGTTTTCGACGCGCGCGAACGCGAGATTGTCGCTGACTTCGACGACACGGACTTCACCCTTGTAGGAGGTGCCGTCGTGGATCGAGAAGCTCATGCCCGGCGTGACGCCGCTGTTTTCGCCGAGGCTGATCGTGACCGACTGGAGCGCGTTGTTGACGTCCATGATCGTGCCGTCGATCGCGGGCTGTGCACCCTTGATGATGTCCGCGACGTTGGGGATCGCCTTCTGGATGACGGCGATCTGCATTTCGAGGTCCTGCTTCGTCGCCGTCATTTCATTGAGGTCGGCGATCAAGCTCTCGGTGCGCTGTTTTTCCTTCGTGAGGCTGGCCTCGACCGCGTTGAGCTGGTCCTGGAGGCTGTTCTGCGAGCTGACGGCCTGCATCTTGGCTTCGTTGGCCGCGACCCATTCCTTCGTGAGGGTCTCGATGCGGGTGCTCTGGTCTTCGAGCTTGCTCGCGATCTGAGCCGACGATGCGTCGATCGACTCGAGCTTCTGCGTCAAGCGCTGCAGCTTGCTCTTGTTGTCCGTGTCGGCCTCTTCGAGCGACTTGATCGTCGTCTGCGAGGTCGCGAGGAGCGAAGACTTGGTGGTCAAGTCCGTCGAGTAGTTCTGGACCTGACCGTTGAGAGCGACGATCTGCTCCTCGAGGTTCTTCTTCTCCGCTTCGGCAGCGACGATCTTCTCTTCCAGCTTGGTCTTGTACGAAGTCTGGTTTTTGAGATAGAAGCCCGCGAAGCCGATGAAAGCCGCCGCGAGAACGAGGTTCAGGATGATGAAAAGACGACCGATTGGACTCATCTCGTGAGATTCTCCGTGGAGAAGATCGGGGGTAGACGGACTGCTAAGGGAGCGGCGATTCTGTCGGGGCAACGGTCCGCGTGCGCCTGCACGAGGAGCGGTGACCTGGAGAACCAGGACGGCCGGACCGAGAAACCCGTCCTCCGCCGAAGCGGAGACCGAAGCTTACCCTCCGCCGAAGCGGAAGACCGCCGTTCTTGGCGTCTCGACCGATTTCCGAACTGATGCAGGCCACCGGACCTCGGGGATCGCAAACGAGCTATCCCCAAGAAGACGCGATTGTTACTGCAGGACTCGGGGCGGTCAAGAAGCCGTGAACGACATCGGCCCGAACGATTCTATCCTGGCAGTTCGGCCGAAGTCGGCGCCGTAGGCCCCTCTGGACCCCCGTTTGCGCGATCGGGGCGTTGCCGTCGCGGATACGCGAGACAAAAAATGACGAAGGCCGCCGCAAAAAACGGGACGAATCCAGCGACGTGCAGGGCCACCGTGGTCCCCTGCCGAGGCTGAATCGTCGCGACCGCTGTCGTCGCTTCGTTGCGCGGGAGCGCGAGCGCGACCTCACCATTCGGCCGGACGGCACACGAAATCCCGTCACTGGTCGCTCGCACGACGGGGCGCCCGGTCTCGATCGCGCGCAGCACCGTCATCGCGAGCATCTGGTCGAGTTCGGCACCCTGGCGATACCAGCTCTCGAAGCTCGGCACCGCGAAGAAGCTCGCGCCCGCGAGAGCTTCTCGCGCGAAGAAGGTCCCGAAACAGTTCTCGTAACAGATGGCGACGCCAAGGGCGCGACCATCATCGAGTCGCGGGAGTTCGCTCTGCTGTCCGCGCTCCGTGCGCCAGTACCACGGCATCCACAGCTTGAGCCATGCGAGCCAGAACGGCACGGTCTCCCCGACCGGCACCAAATACTCCTTCTCGTGGATCCCGCGAATGACGATTCCCTTGTCCGGTTCGCGCACGAGGAAGTAGGCAGCGATGCGATACGCGCTCGGCCATGTGTGTTCCAAGCGCTCCACGTCGGGATCGGTGCGTAACGCGCCGATCAGAAGTGCCTTGGCTCCTCCGAAGAGCGGTGCGAGCGAACGCACCTGAGTCGCCTCTTCGTCCCCGGCAACGAGGAAGACCCCCGACAAGGCGCCCTCGGGCCAAACCGCCAGGTCGCAGTCGGGCACGGTCTTCGCCAGGTCCCGATAGTGCGCGTAGAGACCCTCCGGGTCGCGCAGGCGTTCGGCCATCGGCTGATCGCGGAATGCGGGCTGCATCGTCTGCACCAACGTGACGCGCAGCGGGTCGCCGAGTGCTTGCGGTGAGCGAATCGCGAGGGCCGCGACCGCGATCACGAGGCAAGCGCTCGTGATCAGGACGAGCGACACGCGCCTCGCGCCGAGCGCGATTCCGGCGAGCCCCCCCGCGATCATCGCGAACAGCAGATTGCACCCTGCTTCTCCGACGAACCGAGCCGCCGCGAGAAGGGCCGGCATCTGATAGAAGGACTGTGCGATCTGGCCGTGCTGATAGGCCGCGCCAGGCCAGTGTCCTCGAATCGCCTCGATCGCGCACCACCCCGCGGCGAAGACCGGTGGCACGAGCACGAGCGATCGCGTGGCAGCGCGGATCACCGCCTTCGCGAAGACGAAGCCGTAGCCCGCCGCGATCACGACGATCGCGACGAAACCGAGGAAGCTCACGTGTCGTAGCGACCACGCGTACACGCCGTACGTGATCGCGAAGAAGAGCACTCCCGAAAGGCTCCGCTGCCAGCGTCCGAGCGTGAACGCGAAGCCCGCGAGCCCCACGATCGACAAGAAGCGCGCCATGGGAACGATCTCGGGGGGGCTCGCGATCGCGACGAGGATCGCCGCGGCGATCGTCCAGGCGAGCGCCGTTCGCGACACGCGAGCAGGACTCCGTCGCGTGTTCGCCTCAGCGACCATCGAACGCGAACTCGACGTACTCGACCGACTCGCCGACGGCGAGTGCCGTTTCGGGAGGAACGAAGACGAGCGCATTCCCTTCAGCGAGCGAGAACAGGTCGGCCGAGCTGCGCTGATCGAGCGCTGCCAACTCGGCGCGTTCGGCGGTTCGCGTGACGAGTGCAGGAAGAAGCTGCATGCGCCAGTTGGCTCGCACCGGGCGCTCGACGAGCGTCGCGTGCCGCCGCACGAGCCATGTGGACTCGTCACGGCCGATCGCCTTCTTGATCCACGGCGCGCCGAAGAGTTCGAAGATCGTGAACGAGCTCGCTGGATTGCCCGGCAAGCCGAGCAAGTGACTCGTCGAGCCATCCGCCCGCGTGTAGGCGCCGAACAAGGTCGGCTTGCCCGGCTTGATCCGCACCGACTCCACGAGCGACCTCCCGCCCAGGGTGTCGAACGCCCCCCGGACGAGATCCCTCGTCCCCATCGAAACACCGCCGATGGTGCAGACGAGGTCATGCGTTTCGAGTGCGTCGCGCAATCGTTCGAGCGTGTCCCCTTCGCGATCGCGAAGAATCGCGTGGAGCGACGCTTCCCCGCCAGCCGTCTCGACCTGCGCGTACAGGCAGTGTGCGTTGCTGTTGCGGACCTGCCCTTCGGTCGGCACGACGTCGATCGGCACGACCTCGTCCCCCGTAGGCAGGATCGCGACCCGCGGCCGCCGTGCCACCTGCACACGCACATGGCCTTGACCCGCCAACACGGCGATCTGAGGCGCCCGAATCACGCCCCCGCGAGCCAGGACGACGTCACCCTGCGCACGCACACTCGCACGCGGTCGCACATTGTCCCCTCGGGTCGTGCCTCGCGAGAACTCGATCCTCCCCCCCTCGAGCGCGTCGTATCCGGACGTCGCCTCGACCGGCACCACCGCATCGCTGCCCCGCGGCACGAGCCCGCCCGTCATCACGCGCGTGCATTCGCCGGGGCCGACCGCCCCATCGTACGGACGCCCCGCCAGCGCATCCCCGACGAGTCGCAGGCTCGAAGGCTCGGTGAGATCGGCGCTGCGGACGGCGAAACCGTCCATGGCGGACACATCCGCCGCAGGCACGTCGCGGTCGCAGCGGATATCCTCGGCGAGCACGCGTCCCGGGGTCCGAGCCAATTCGACCGTCTCGAGTACGGGACCCGGCGCGGCATCGAGCACGCGCGCCAGAGCGCTTTCGAAAGAGAGAAGCTCGCGTTCGTGCATCAGGCCCGGAGTGTAACCGGGTCCTTGAACTCTCCACGACGCTTCCGCGTGAATCGAATGCGAACTGGAAACATCTGGGCGTCCTGCGTAACAAGAGGCGTGATTCGATCCAACGCCGTGTCCGCCTCCCCGCGCCAACGGACTCTCCATGCTCTCGCGAGCCTCGCCCTGCTCGCGACTTTCCTGACGCTCGCCTCGTGCTCCGGCAAAGGTAGCTCCTCTGGCGAACCGATGGACAACGCGTCCGCGAGTGGTGCCGACGACGCCACGAAGCGCGCAGCAACCAAGGGCGAAGGGGCCAAGAAAGCCGACGCCCCGAAGCTCGTGCGTGTCTCCGAACTCGAGCCACAGGCGATCGAGGAGCGCTTGCCGTGCACGAGCCACATCGAGGCACTGCACAGCGTCGACATCCTCGCACAGGTGCGCGGTCAGCTCCGGAGCGTCACGGTTCGCGAAGGTCAGTCGGTCACCGCGGGCTCGCGCCTGTTCGAACTCGACAAACGCGAACCCGAGCTCCAGTTGCAAGCGGCGAAGAACCGCGTGCAGAACGCGCAGAACCAAGCGCGCGATGCCGAACTCTCCATCGCCGAAGCGAAGGACCGCATCGCTCAAGCCGAGATCGACTTCCAGCAAGCCAAACGCAGCCTCGATCGCCGTAAGGAGAGCGCCGCCCAGAACCTCGCGAGCGACGCGCAGCTCGAAGATGCGCAGCTCGCGTTCGACAAGGCCAAGAACGCGGTCGACCTCGCGAACAACACCCTGCGCGTCGCCGAACACGGCTTGCTCAAGGCCAAGACCGAAGTCGCCTCGGCCGAGATCCAAGTCAAGATCCAGGAGCGCATCCTCGAAGACTCGACGATCCTCGCCCCGATCGATGGGGTGATCCCCGAACTCATCGCGCGCGGCGGCGAGTGGATCGTGCCGCAAGGCAAACTCTGCACGATCGTCGCCAACGACCAGCTCGTCCTGAATCTCAAGCGCCCGCAGAAAGAGCTCGGGCGCCTCGCCGTCGGCCAACGTGTCGACGTGCAGGTCGATGCGTGGCCCGAACTCACGTTCGCCGGAACCATCGACTACATCTCGCCGATCGTCGACCCGCAGACCGGCACGTTCCGTGCGCGCGTCCGCCTCGAGAACGACGCGGAGCGACGCCTGCGCCCCGGCATGTTCTGCCGTGCATGGATCGTCACGGGAACCAACCCCGAAGCACTCCTGATCCCCAAGGAAGCGATCGTCTACGAAGCGGAGCAGCCATACGCGTTCGTCGTGCGAGACGGCAAGGCGGAGCGCATCACGATCGATCGCGGAATCGACCTCAAGGATGCCGTCGAGGCCAAGAACGTCGCAGCGCAGCCGACGCCGGGCTCCTTCGCCAAGGGCGATCGCGTCGTCGTCGTCGGAGTCGACGGACTCGCGACCGGCGGTGTCCCGGTCCAGGTCGTGAAGTCGTGAACGCGAACCCCGCGCCGCTCGAGGGCGGTCTCCTCGGACTCGCGATCCGCCGCCCGGTCGGCGTCACGATGATCGTTCTGGCGCTCGTCGTGTTCGGCGTCGTCGGCTTCCGCAAGCTCCAGACGACGCTCCTGCCCGAACTCAGCTATCCAACGGTGACGATTCGCACCGACTACGAAGGTGCGAGTCCCGAGGACGTCGAAGAGCGCGTCAGCGAGCCGATCCGCGAAGCCGTCTCGGTGCTCGGCAGCGTCTCCAAGGTCACGTCGATCTCCCGGGCAGGCCGCAGCGACGTGATCGTCGAGTTCAATTGGGGCACGTCGATGATGAACGCGACGGGCGACCTGCGCGAGAAGCTCGACCGCGCCTTCCTCCCGAACGACGCGAGTCAGCCGCTGATTCTTCGCTACGACCCGAGTCTCGATCCGATGCTCGTGCTCGGCCTGTCCGGCGAAGGCGATCCGATCGCGATGCGCTTCCTCGCCGAAGAAGAACTCGAGAAGGATCTCGCCGAGATCGACGGAGTCGCCGCGGTCAAGGTGAAGGGTGGCGACGAGAAAGAGGTCCTCGTCGCCCTCGACCCGTCGAAGATCACGGCTCTAGGCCTCGACATTCGTCAGATCGCATCGCAGATCGGCGCCGAGAATCTCAACGCGTCCGCGGGCACGCTCGAAGAAGCGGATACCGAGTACCTCGTCCGCGCGCTCAACGAGTTCCGGAATCTCGACGAGTTGCGCAACGTCATCGTCGCGCGCCGCAACGACGCCAACATCCGGCTGATGGATGTCGCGACCGTGCGCACGTCGCCGATGGAGCGTGAGGTCATCACGCACGTCAACGGCGAACCCGTCGTTCTGATCGAGATCTACAAGGAGGCGGACGCCAACCTCGTGTCGCTCGCGAACTCGGTAAAGGAGCGAACGTTCGGAACCAAGGAACAGCAGGACTTCGTCAGGAAGTTCGGCTACGCGGATCCACCGCCGAAGTCCGACAAGCCGGAGGGCGCACCACCCACGGACGGCGTCTCCGCACAGACCGTTCCCGTCAACGGCAACGCCGCTGTCGCCGCATCGACGACCGGCGCTGGTGGCAAACCTGCGAGCGCCGAAGGTGAGACCCTCGAAGCAAAGAACGCGGACGCGAAGAAGACGAGCGCTTCCGAGGACACGGGCGGCGGCGCCAAGAAGGCCGGTGGCGGACGGTTCGGCAAGGACTTCCGCGAGAAGATGCGCAAGCAGCGCATGCGCGACTTCCTCGTCGCGAAAGTCGCGACCGAATCCGACTTCCGCTTGACACTCCTGAGTGATCCTTCGCGCTACATCGAGAGTTCGATTCGCGAAGTGCTCGAGTCCGCCATCGTCGGCGGCCTGCTCGCGGTGATCGTGCTCTTCCTGTTCTTGCGTCAGGCGCGCCCGACGTTCCTGATCTCGCTCGCGATTCCGCTGAGCCTCGTCGTCACGTTCGCGCCGCTCTACTTGAGCGAAGTCACGCTCAACGTCATGTCGCTCGGCGGGCTCGCGCTCGGTGTCGGCATGCTCGTCGACACGTCGATCGTCGTGCTCGAGTCGATCACACGGTGCCGCGAAGAGGGCGATGGCTTGCGACAAGCCGCGTTTCGCGGCGTGCGCGAAGTGAGTTCTGCGGTGATCGCATCGACACTCACGACCGTCGCGGTGTTCCTACCGATCGTCTTTGTCGAAGGGATTGCCGGGCAGCTCTTCCGCGACCAGGCACTCGCGGTCGTGTTCTCGCTCCTCGTGTCGTTGCTCGTCGCGTTGTTCTTGCTGCCGATGCTCGCGAGTCGCGGAGATACGTCGCTCGGAACCGTGGCTGTGTCGCCACCGAGAAGCCGTCTCGCGCGCAGCAGCGCCGCCGTTCTGGGGCTCGGACGCAGTGCCGTGCATTCTGTGGCTCTCGGTCTTGGTTGGCTGTTCCGACTCCCGGTCACGCTCTTCCACGCCGTCTACGCCCCCATCGAGCGCCTCTACCCACCGATCTTGAACGGCGCCCTGCGTGCGCGCTGGGCGGTCGTACTCCTCGCCTTCGCGAGCTTCGGCGTGGCGATCCTGCGACTGCCGAGTCTCGGTAGCGAAGTGCTACCCGAAGTCCATCAGGGTGAGTTCCAAGTGCTCGCGTTCTTGGCTCGCGACGTCGACGTCGAGCGCACCGACGACGTGATCACGCCGATCGAGCAGGCGATTCGCAAGATCGACGGTGTCGAGCGCACGTTCTTGACCGTCGGTGTCGATCCCGAAGAGCTGCGGAGTTCGGAGGAGGGCAAACACAGCGCACGGATCCACGTCGTCCTCACGAAGACGACGGGAGACATGGAAGCGCTCGAAGAACGCGTGCGCGGTGATATCCGTGAGTTGATCGCGCGCGAGCCGGCCATCCTCAACTCGCGGTTCCAAGCCCCGACGCTCTTCACGATCTCAACGCCGGTCAGCGTCGAGATCTACGGTCACGACCTGACGCAGTTGCGGGTCGCGACCGAGCGTGTCACCGTGCTGCTCGATTCGCTTCCCGAGATCCGTGACGTGCGTGCGACGCTCGCTCGTGGCAACACCGAAGTCGTCGTTCGCTTCGATCGGGACAAGCTCTCGCGACTCGGACTCGAAATCGGCGAAGCCAGCCGGCGACTCGCGACGATGGTGCGTGGCGAAGTTCCGACGCAGTATCCCGAGCGAGAGAAGAAGATCGACATACGGGTGCGCCTCGATCCCGCAGAACTCGAAGGCGTTCAGAAGCTCGAGCTCCTCGACCTCGCGACGAACGGCGCGGCGCCGATCCCGCTCGGCTCGATCGCCTCGTTGCAGCTCAAGGAAGGCCCGAGCGAGATTCGTCGTCTCGGTGGACGGCGCGCAGCCGAAGTCCAAGGTGCGGTCGCCGGACTCGACGTCGGCAAGGTCCAGGATCGCGTGGCGATGCTGCTGCACGACCTAGAACTACCGTCCGGTGTCGAAACGGCGATCGGAGGTCAGCGCGAAGAGATGGAGAAGAGCCGCGACTCGATGATCCAGGCGCTACTGCTCGCGGTCTTCCTCGTCTACGTCGTCATGGCTGCGCAGTTCGAGAGCTTGATGCAGCCGCTCATCATCTTGTTCAGCGTGCCGCTCGCGCTGACTGGCGTCGTGTTCGCACTCGATGCACTCGGCATCCCGGTATCCGTCGTCGTCTTCCTCGGCGTGATCATGCTCGCCGGGATCGTCGTCAACAACGCGATCGTCCTGCTCGACCGCATCAACCAGGAGCGTGTGGCAGGCAAGCCCGTGCTCACCGCCATTCGCGATGGCGCTACCGTCCGTTTGCGTCCCGTGCTGATGACGACGCTGACGACCGTCCTGGGCTTGCTGCCACTCACCGGCTGGATCTCGTTCCGCCTCTTCGGCGGAGCCGGCGAAGGCGTCGAACTGCGCGCGCCGATGGCGATCACCGTGATCGCCGGTCTCGTCTTTTCGACGATCTTGACCCTCGTCGTCATCCCGTGCGTCTACGCGATCGTCATCCGTGACCGAAAGCCGATGGGCGGCGAAACGACACCGGTATTGGCCGATTTGGAGGGACGCGAATGAACGGCTTCCTCTCGCACTTCGTGACGCGGCCCGTGTTCGTCCTCATGGTGACGATCACGATCCTCGTCGTCGGCACGATCGCGGTCACGCGGTTGCCGTTGCAGCTCTTACCCGAAGGCATGTCCGGCGACACCGTCAACATGGGAGTCGACTGCCAAGGCATGACTCCGGACGAGGTCGAAGAGCAGGTTTACGCCCCGCTCGAGGGCGAACTACGCACGATCCCCGGCGTGCGCGAGGTCAACGGCCGCTGCGGTGCCGGAAGCTTGCGTTGTTGGGTCGAGTTCTCCCCCAACCTCGACCCGCGAATCGCGAGCGCCGAAGTCCGAGACCGCATTCAGCGTGCGCGCCTGACGTGGCCGCCCGAGTGCGATCGATACTGGACGTGGCGCGAGTCGACGGACTCGATGCCGCTCATGTTCTTCTCGTTGACGCTGCCCGATCGCAGTCCTGAGACGTACGAAGTCATCGAACGCAAGGTCGTACCGACACTCGAAGGATTGAGCGGCGTCGGCGAAGTCCGGATCTTCGGCATGGTCGACGACAGCATCCGGATCTTCTTCGATCGCCAGAAGCTGCGTGCGCACCGCGTCAATCTTCAAGAAGTGCTGCAACGTCTGCGCGACGACAACGTGTCGATCCCGGTCGGCGACGTCGACGACGGCGAGCGGCGCTTCCTCGTCCGTGCGGACCTTCGATACCGCACTCTCGATTCGATTCGCGCGATCCCGATCGGCGATGGACTGCTCCTGTCGGACGTCGCGACAGTCGAACGCGTGCGTGGATACCGGGACTCGATCGCGCGTGCCAACGGGCGCTATTCGTTCACGGGACTGATCAACAAGCGCGCATCGGCCAACACGATCGAAGCGAGCAAAGAGGTGCGCGCCGCGATCGCTCGTCTGCAGAGCGAAGACCCGCGGCTCGCGCAGCTCGAGCCGGTCTGGATGTTCGACCAGGGGGAGTTCATCGAGGAAAGCGTCGACACGTTGCTGACCTCGGCGGTGCAGGGCGGTGTCCTGGCGTTCGCGGTTCTGCTGCTGTTCTTGCGCCGGCTCAAGATGACGCTTGCGATCACGCTGTCATTGCCGCTCTCGTTGCTCGTGGCGACCGCGGTCGTGTTCTTCGGCGGCGGATCGCTCAATCTCCTGTCGATGGCGGCACTGACCATCAGCCTCGGCATGCTCGTCGACAATTCGGTCGTCGTGCTCGAGAACATCTACCGGCGACGCCGACTCGGCGAGTCGTGGGTCGTCGCGTGCAAGGTCGGCGTGTCCGAGGTCGGCACCGCAGTTGCACTTGCAACGCTCACGAGCGTCGTCGTGTTCGTCCCCGTGCTGTTCGCTGGCGACTCACCGAGCGCCAAGGCGATGCTCGGCGCATTCGGCATTCCGCTCTGCGCGGCGTTGCTCGCCTCACTCTTCGTCGCATTGATCCTGCTGCCATCGATGACGGCATGGCTGCACCGCGACACCGAAAGTCTCGTCGATCGAGAATCCAGGATCGTGCGCGCGCACCGATGGCTCGGGGCGCACATGGTTACCAAACCGCTCGCGCTCCTGATCACGCCGTTCGTCAAACTCACGACCTTGGAGCCGGTTGCCGCGTACACTCGTGTACAAGAACGCATCGTCGCGTGGTCGACACGTGGCTGGCGGCGTCTCGTGACGGCATTGGTCATCTTCGTATTCGTCGTTGGTGGCATCCTCGTCGCGACCAAAGGACTCGAACGCGGGGTCGGCGGAGGCGACCGTCGCGGTCAGGTGACGATCGAATGGGACTTCCCCAAGGGCACGAGCCTCGCCGAAGCGGACCAGCAGACACTCTGGTACGAGAAGTGGCTCGACGAGAGGCGCAACGAGTACGGCATTGCCAACATCAGTGCTCGACTCGACCGTCAAGACGCGCGCATCAATCTGGGTTTCCCGCCGGGGACGCCGGGCACCAAGGCCAAGGAGGCGATTGCGCGCTTGCGCAAGGACCTTCCACCGAGGCCCGGAATCAAACCCGAAGTGCATTCGCGAATCTCGAGCGGAGACGAGGCGATCGAAGGCGACAACGGCTTCATGGTCCAACTGAGCGGACGTGACAGCGAGTCGCTCCGTGACTGGGCTCAGGACGTCGGCGAACGTCTTCTCGACGCGAAGCTCGCTGCGGCGATCGATCTCGGCAACACCAACGCGCAAGACGAGCTGCGACTCGAGGTCGATCGCGGTCGCGTGCAAGAACTCGGCGTCGACCCGCGAACGTTGTTCGGCATCGTCAGTGCAGGGCTGCGCGGACAGCAGATCTCTCGCATTCGACAACCCGGTGGTCAGGATCTGCGATTGATCGCCGAGTATTCGGACAGTCAGGCGATGCGCCTCGAGGACCTACAAGAGCTGCAGATCTGGTCGCGCGACACGGGTTTCCAACGCCTCGAGGACATGGCGGAGTTCCATTTCGCGAAGGGCTACGCGTCGATCCTCAGGACCAACGGCGTGCTCACTTCGCGCGTTGGCGGAGAACGCGCGCCAGGAGTCACGCCTGCCGAGTTCGCGACGGGTCTGACCCGCATCATGAGCACGATGCCACGGCCTCCCGGGTACCGCTACCAGATCGGCGGGGATGCACGAAAGGCGAACGAAGACATGGCAGCGATGCTCGACGCGGCAATCCTCGCCGTCGTGCTCGTCATGCTCGTCATGGGGATCTTGTTCGAAAGCGTGCTGCTCCCGATCGCTGCCGGGGCGACCTTGCCCGTCGCGCTCTCCGGTTCGTTCTTCGGCATGATCGCATTCGGTCGCATGTTCGACCCGACGGCGATCATCGGGTTGATGATCCTGGCCGGCGTCGTCGTCAACAACGGCATCGTGCTGCTCGATCACGTCGTGCGCCTGCGCGGCGAGGGTCTCGAGCGGGCGGAGGCGATCCAACAAGGAATCCGCGACCGCATGCGACCGATCTTGATGACCGCAGCGACGACGATCGTCGGCCTGCTGCCGATGATGTTCACCGACGTCGCCTCCGAGCGAGGCATCAGCTACGACGGCATGGCGACCATCGTCGCGAGCGGGCTCTTCCTCGGGACGTTCTTCACACCCGTCATCGTGCCGGTGACGTACACGATCCTCGAAGACGTGCGTGCGTTCTTCAGCCGCGTCTGGCAAGGCAGCCGTCCGCGGACGGACGACGTCACGACAATTTCTTGTCGATCTCTTCGAGAAGCTTGATCGCCTCGAGGCACGCGAGCGCTGCTTCGACGCCCTTGTTGCCGGCCTTCGAGCCGGCTCGCTCGAGCGCCTGCTCCTGCGTATCACACGTGAGGACGCCGAAGCTCGCGGGAATCCCCGTGTCCTCGGCAATCGTCGCGATGCCGCGGCTCACCTGACTCGAGATGTATTCGAAGTGCGGCGTCGCACCGCGAATCAACGCACCGAGACAAACGACGCCATCGTATTGACCGCTCGTTGCGAGCCTGCGCGCGACCAGCGGGATCTCGAACGCCCCGGGCACCCACGCGACCGCAAGGTCGCTTCCGGACACGCCGTGTCGCTGGAGGGCATCGAGCGCGCCATCGAGCAGACTGCGCGTGACGAGTTCGTTGAAGCGGCTCGCGACCAGCGCGATGCGCTTGCCACGTCCGTCGATGTTCGCTTCGAAGCGGTCGACCATACCTGGTGTATCAGAGCGAACCCGGAGCCGCGTTGCCAGCGGTAGACTCCGAGGACTGAGTTCGGGGGATGCTTACGCTATCGGCGGACGACTTGCCCTGGCTTGTGCACACATGGTCCGGGTTCTATCTTCGGTGCCCTCGCTCGAAGCATCCCCTCGCGTCGAGACGACTTCCCGATCTTTCATACCAAGCAGGTGCCGGCCATGAGACGCCGAACCAAGGCCCGCGAAATCGCGTTGCAGTTCCTCTACCAGCTCGATCTCCGCGGCGAATCCGTGCTCGGTGATCTCGGCGAGTTCCTCCGGGAGTCTACCAAGGATCCCGAAGTGCAAGAGTTCTCGCTCAGGCTCGTCACAGGCACCAAGGACCTTCGGCCCGAGCTCGACGTGACGCTCGCCAAGGTCGCGCGAAACTGGGATCTCCGGCGCATGGCGACGATCGACCGCAACGTGCTGCGAATGGCGATCTTCGAACTCCTCTACTGCGAGGACATCCCACCGAAGGTGTCGATCAACGAGGCGATCGAGCTCGGCAAGAAGTATTCGACCGTCAACTCCGGCGCGTTCATCAACGGCATCCTCGACCGCGTGAAGACGGAGTTCCTCAAACCGAAGCAGAAGGCTCAGGGCTGACGGCCATCGACGAGCGAAGATCATGGTTCTCGGACGCATTCTCAAAGGCCTCAAGAAGACGCGCGAAAAGCTCGGCGGCGGACTGCAGCGGCTCTTCGGGGGCGGACGCAAGCTCGATCAGGACTTCCTCGAAGAACTCGAAGAAGTGCTCTACACCGCCGACCTCGGGCCCACCGGCACGGAGATCGTCGGCGAGATCGAAACCGCCTGGCGCAAGAAGAAGATCACGGAGGTCGAGGGTGTCCGGGACTATCTGCGCAAGGCGCTGATCGAGCGGATCCAGGACAGCGAGGGCGGACTCGTCCCGCACGTGAAGAAACCGACGGTGATTCTCGTCGCGGGCGTCAACGGCAGCGGAAAGACGACGTCGATCGCGAAGCTCGCCAATCTGCTGAAGAAGCGTGGCGACAAGGTGCTGCTCTGCGCGTCGGATACGTTCCGCGCGGCAGCCGTCGAGCAGCTCGCGCTCTGGGCCGGCCGCATCGGGTGTGACATCGTCAAGACATCGACCGGCTCCGATCCTGCGGCCGTCGCCTTCGACGCGACCGAAGCCGCGATCGCGCGCGGCGTCGACTGGCTGATCGTCGATACGGCAGGTCGCCTCCACACGCAGAAGAACCTCATGCGCGAGCTCGACAAGATCGTTCGCGTGATCCAGAAGCGAATCCCCGATGCGCCGCACGAAACACTTCTCGTCCTCGACTCGACGACGGGTCAGAACGCGATTCGGCAAGCCACGGAGTTCAACCAGGTGCGACCGGTGACCGGTCTGATCCTGGCCAAGCTCGACGGGACCGCGAAGGGTGGAGCCGTGTTCGGTATTCGGCGCGAACTCCCGATCCCGGTGAAGTTCGTCGGCCTCGGTGAAGGGATCGAGGACCTCGAACCCTTCTCGGCCGAGAGTTTCGTGGATGGCGTCCTCGGCGAACTCGGCGCCGAACGCGTCTCGGGCACGTGAGCTTCTTCGCACGCGTCTTCTGCATCGCGCTGCCGCTCGCGCTGTTCCTCCCGTTCGACCCGCAGTGGCCGGACTTCGAACGTGCACGTCGCGGTGTGCTGCTCCTGTTGGTCGGTGCGTTCGCCCTGACGACCGGACTCGCACGTTCCCGAACCGAACGCGCGAGTGCGCCACTCGTGCTGTTCGCGCTCGCGAGCTGTGCGTCGATCTTCTGGGCGAGGGATCGCTGGGCTGCTGGCGAGAGCGCGGCATACGCGACGGCGCTCGCGATCCTGCCCTTCCTCGTTCCCGAAGCCGGTAGTGGCTCGTCGACCGGCGCCCGCAAGCTGCTCGCGGGTTCGTTCGCGACGTCGTTATTCCTCGTCGCGGCGTACGGCATCGCGCAGGGACTCGGGTTCGCGTGGCCAGCCGACTACACGGTGCCCCACGAGCCGGTCTCGACGTTCGGCAACCGAAACGTCGCCGCCGAAGTCGTCGCCGCGAGCACACCGCTCGCGCTCGCGGCGCCACCCGTTCTCGGCGTTCCCGCGGTCGTGGCGGGTGCCGCGTACCTCGGTCTCAACGGCGGACGAGCCGGTTTGCTCGCGTTCGTGATCGCGCTCGTCGCGGTGTTCGCATCGAGGCTGCGAAGGCATCAGCTCCGCCATCCGCAGCGCGTCTTCTGGTCGTTGGGGCTCCTTACGCTACTCGCGTTCACCGGCGGACACTTGTTGCGCACACCCGCTCCGACCGCGAGCGATGCGCCCACGACATCGAACGAGACGCGCGCGCGCCCGGGGGACACGATCGAGGTGCGACGATCGCTCTACTCGAGGACGTTCGAACTCGCGAAGGCGAAGCTCCCACTCGGAACCGGCGCCGGGAACTTTCGCGTCGAGTTTCCGGCATATCGAGACCCGCGCGAAATCGCGATCTCGAGTCAGAACCACAGCTTCGGCACGCGCGTCGTCGTCGCGCACGACGATCCCCTGCAACTGCTGGCAGAGCTCGGCGTTGCGGGAGCTCTCGTCCTCGTGCTCGTGCTCTGGTCCGTGCTGACGCTCATACGTCGCGACCGACTCTCGTCGATCGGAATCGCGGCACTCGCAGCGTGGGTTCCGCTGACGCTCCTGCGCGCGCCGCTCTACAACGCGTCGGCGTGCGCGGCCTTGCTCGTGACGCTGGCTGCGTGCACGCGCCCGAGCCCCAGGTCGCGCAAGATGCCGCGCTTCGTCGGGATCAGCGTCCGCCTGCTCGCGATTCCGCTGCTCGCCATGGGTTCGAGTCTGTGCTTCGGGGAAGCGCAGGGGGCCGCGTTCTTCCGCTCGAAGCTCGTGAACGACCCGATCGCTGGCGCCGATGCGCTCGACAGCGCCGTGCGCAACGACCCGTTCGAAGCTGACTGGCGGCTGCTCCGCGCACAGCTCCACCATCAACTCGGTGCGGGTGTGCCCTTGTCCCAACTCGCCTCGACGTTCGACGATCTCTACGCCGTGCTCGCCCGTCGACCGTTCGAGTACAAGGCGCTCGTCGACATGGGGTTTCTCGGGCTCGAACACCCGGACGCGAAGATCGATCACAAGATCGAGGGGAGCATCCGACTCGCGGACCGCGGCCGTGCGGCGACGGCGACGCTCCTCGAAATCGACCCCGATCACCCGCAAGGGCTCTTCCTCGGTTCGGAATACGCGTTCTTGCAGGGCAACTTCGATGCAGGCCTTGCTGCCCTCGAACGCCTCGGGGATCTGGCTCGAGTCGAGGCCAAGCTCGAACAACTTCGCAAGCTCTTCAAGGCGGCGTCGAATCCCGATCTCAGAATCCAGCTCGCACGCGTGCAACTCGCACTCGACAAGCTGCGAGCGAAGTTGGCAGCGCGGCACTGAGCTTGTTGCAGCGCGCGACGGAGGAACCCGCGTCAGTCCCCAAAGTGGATCCCCTGCGCGAGCGGAAGCGTCGAGCCCCAGTTGATCGTGCTCGTCTGGCGGCGCATGTAGGCCTTCCACGAGTCCGAACCCGACTCGCGACCACCACCGGTATCCTTCTCGCCGCCGAAAGCACCACCGATCTCGGCACCGGACGTGCCGAGGTTGACGTTGGCGATGCCGCAGTCGGAGCCGATCGCAGACAAGAAGCGCTCCGCCGCGCGCACATCGGCCGTGAAAATCGCGGACGACAACCCTTGCGGCACCGAGTTGTGGAGTCGCATCGCCTCGTCGAGGTCGGCGATCTCGATCACGTAGAGGATCGGCGCGAACGTCTCGTGTTGCACGATCTCCGCGTCGTGACGGATGCGCACGATCGCGGGCTTCACGTAGTGGCCGCCGGCAAGATCGCCGCTGAGCTCGATCACGTCGCCGCCGCAGAGGATCTCGCCACCCTGATCACGCGCGGCCTGGAGCGCTCGCTGCATTTGCTCGACGGCATCGTGATCGATCAGCGGCCCCATCAAGGTCGAACTCTCGAGTGGATCCCCGATCGCGACTTGGTCGTAGGCGGCGAGAAGCCGGCGCTCGAGTTCGACTCGCGCACCCTTCTGCACGAGCAAACGACGCGTCGTCGTACATCGCTGTCCAGCCGTGCCGACGGCACCGAAGAGAACCGCACGCAACGCCATGTCGAGGTCCGCATCTTCGAGGCACACGATCGCGTTGTTCCCGCCGAGTTCGAGGAGACAACGCCCGAGCCGCGCCGCAACGACCTGACCGACCGCTCGGCCCATGCGCGTCGAACCGGTCGCGCTGATCAACGGATAGCGCGCATCCTCCGTCATCGGGATCGCGACGTCCTCGTTGCTGCCGCACGCGAGCCCGACGAGCGGGGCGAAGCCGTCCTCCGCCAGCACTTCCGCGCAGATCTTCGTCATCGCGATCGCGGTCAGCGGCGCTTTCTCCGAAGGCTTCCAGACGACGGCATCCCCGCACACGAGCGCAAGCATCGCATTCCATGCCCAGACCGCAGCCGGGAAGTTGAATGCCGTGATCACGCCGACAGCACCCAGCGGATGCCACGTCTCTCGCATCGAGTGTTGCGGTCGTTCGGACGCGATCGTCAACCCATAGAGCTGCCGCGAAAGCCCTACGGCGAAGTCCGCGATGTCGATGCACTCCTGGATCTCGCCACGCCCTTCTTCGAGGATCTTGCCGACTTCGTAGCTGACGAGACGGCCGAGCGGCTCCTTCTTGGCACGCAGCACTTCACCCATCCGGCGCACGTACTCGCCGCGACGCGGCGCCGGCACTTCGCGCCACCGAAGGAATGCCTCATGCGCTTTCGAAGTGATGGTCTCGAGTTCACTGCGCGATGCAGCGCGTACCGTCGCGATGCGCTTGCCATTGACGGGTGAGAACGAATCGAACGGAGCACCCTCGCCCGGCATCCATGTGCCACAGAACGCTGCCGAGTTCGAATCCTGAATACCGAGTTCGGAGAGGAAGTCCATCGCCGGAGGCTAAGCCCGAACCGACGGCACGGCAAACCTCGCGCGCCGAACCGCGCAGGTGCGGCGAAGCGCCCAACGAATCGCCGCGAGTCCGGGCTCAGCGAGCCTGGGACTCCGTGCTGGCAGCGGCGCCGTCCTTGGCCTTCTTCGCAGCCACGCGCGCCTCGGCATCTCGCACGAACTCCACGATGTCCTTCCGATCGAGAGCAGCGGCGAGCTCGCTCGTCACCTTCAGCAAATCGGCATGCCACGTGTAGCGCAGCGCACTCATCGCGAGTGCGAAGGCCCGCCCATCGCCATCCTGCTCCCGGACCCGTCGCACGACCGTCGCGATCTGCGCGATCGGCAAAGCCTCGGTCTCCAAGAGCTTCTCCTCGATCGCGCGCGCCTCGGCCTCGTGTCCCAAGGCTCGCAACCCATCGGCCACGATCAGTCGATCGCCGGCGGAATGCGACGGAAGCGACTCGAGTTCGGAGAAACAGAGCCACGCGATCTCACCGTTCCCGGCTTCGAAGTGCGCCTTCGCAAGCTGTGCGAGAACTTGGTGTGGCGAAACCAGCGTGCCGTTCTTCTGGAGATCGAGCACCAGTTTCGTGACCGCGAAGAGCCACTCATCACGATCCTCGAACACATCTTCGGCCTCGAGACTCTTCGACAGCACGGTTGCCGCAGCGTGCACTTGGCTCGGCTGCCGCGCATCGAAGGGTGGACGCTTCTCGTCGAGCGACACTCGCGCGATCGCGAGCGCGTCCTCGATCGCTCCACCGCGCGCCAGTAGTGAGACGGCGACATCGGCCGCAGGCATCGGAATTACCGTGCCGGGAGCGGCGACCTTCGCGATGCGGGTGGTCACGTCCTGCACACGACGAATGGCTTCTTTGGTGTCGAGCGTGCGCGACCAGAGGTCGACGAGCTCACCGATCCACGGCACCATGCGGCCGCGTTGCATGTCGATTTCGATCTGGTCGAGCATCGAGATGGCGAACGTCTTGCCATCCTCGCCGAAGATCGCCGTCAGTTCGCTCTCCACGACGGCCGGCGTCACCGGTCGCATGCCGGTCACACCACCGATCCGGGCGATCGCCGACAAGCGATACAGATCGAGCGCGCGGTCGCGCTTGCCGCTGACTTCGAGAAGGGCGACGAGTCGCAACAAGCGCGACGGATCGAGGGGTTCCGTACGAGCGAGTAGCGCCTCGAGGAGTTCATCGCGGACCGGCTGCTTGCGCATCTCGAGCATGCGAAGAAGCACTTCGACGTCTTTCGTGCTCGCGGTTCCGTCGACCACGCGCTTCGACACTCGGTCGATCGTCGATTCGCGTGCTTCGCCGCCGAACGCCGCGTCCGCGAGGATGTCGTAGATCTCCGACTCGAGCATCGGATTGGGCTGGTCACCGAGCGCAGCGAGGATGAGCTGGAGTTCGTCGACCAAGAACGGGACCTTGCCTGCAAAACCTCGCAGGTGTCCCGGCGCGATCGCGACTGTCGAAATGACGCGTCCGTACATCGGCATCGCGCGATCGAACCCACGCCAGAGTTCCCGGAACTGCAGACGCGCCTCGTCGACCTTGCCCTTCTCGACGAGTTCGAGGATGGACTTCTGCTGCGGATGTTCTCGCATCACTCGCCCGTTCGAAGGCAGGACGACCGCCTGACCGGTCGACGTCATGATGATGCGTGTCCCCGTCGTGACGGGAGCGGGAATGATCCGGCTCGCCGTCGTCAGTGGCACCGCGCTCGTCGCGCGTGTGGCTCGAGTCGCTCCGGTCGCCGTCGTGCGCCCTGTTGGCCGCGCGGCCGTAGATCGCGCACCGACGGATGCACCACCGGCCGCTGCCCCACCTGCCGTTGTTCCGCCGGTAGCGCTGCCGCCTGCGGATGCTCGACCACCCACCACGGGTTTCTTCGGATCGGTTTCGGTGGACTCCACCGCACCCACCGGCTTGATGTCCGAGAAGAGATTCGGGTGGACGAGTCGATTCTCGAGACTCCGAATCAACGCGGGATAGCGTGGGTTGTCCGGCGAGACTTCGTGCAATTGTCGGTAGACCCGAAGCGCAGCGACCTGCTCTTGGTCAATCGATCTCTGCAACGCGAGCCGTTCGAGCATCGAAGTGTCTCGTGGCGCCTTCGCGAGGGCGCGCTCGATCCGTTCGCGGTACTCCGCCGGACGCGTGCGACGCAACAAGTCGAGACTCGACGCCTCGTACTCCGCCCTCTCTGGATCCTTCGCACGCAACTTGTCGACGAACCGCAGCACGGCGGAAACATCCTCGCCTCGAGAAAACATCGAACTCAACGTCATCCACGGCGAAGGTCCCCGAGCATTCGAGCCGGGATACGTCGAAGGTTCGAACAGCGCCTTGTTGTTCGTGACCCGTTCGACCGCTTCGTCGATGCGGCCGACTTCCACCAAGGTCATGACGTGCGTCGCGAAGTTGTATGGATTCTCCTGGAAGTCCTGGAGAACCTCGAGCGCCTTCAGGGTCAAGCGTTTCGAGAACGCGCCGGTGGCACCCCGAGCGTTGAACGACCCGACACGAACGTTGAGCACCGAGGTGTTGGACGGATCGGACTCGATCGTCGATCGCAGCGTCGTGCCGAACCATGTCAGGAAATCGTCATCGACCTGCTCGTCCTCGAGGTACTGAGGTAGCAGAACGATCGCGTAGGCGCGATACGTCGACTGGCACTGATCGATGATCTCGCGTGCGACTGCAGCACGCTCGGCGTTGTCGATGTACTGCAACAACTGCAGGTAGAAAACGGGATGAAGATTGGAGTCCTTGTCGCGAACTGCCGCGAGGAGGATCGCTCGCGCCGTTTCGCTGTCGAAGGCTCCACCGCCTATGGCTTCGTCGATACTGAAGAAGTACTGGAACGAGCGCGCATCGAGCGGCGCATCGCTCCTCGCCACGGACCGGAACTGTTCGCGCAGGAGCGCTCGAACGAGATCCGGGTAGGCCGCGCCCACGAGGGTCACGAACGAGCGCAGCTTGGAAACGACGGTGTAGTCCGTAGCAGTGACGCGCGAACCCTCGCGAATCCCCGCGCGCGTGAGTCGGCGCCCCAATCCGTCAGCGCCAGCGACGACGCATGCGGCGAACAGATTCCCGAGTTGGTCGATATCCGCCGTCGACAATCGCCCAGTCTCGACCCGCTCGAGGATGTCACGCAGTTCTGCCGATTCGGTGCCGACCCGCGGCACGACGAGACGTGCCGCCCCGGCGACCGTGAGCGACGGCGAACTCGCATCGACGACGCCGGCGGCGAGCCGCACCGTCGGATCGTCGGAAGACGCACTCGCGTCGAGCAGACGTTTGGCCGAACGCTCGAGTCCGAGTCTCGCGCGACTCGCCAGGATCGATTTGGCGGTTTCTGCGTCGGCGGGGAATGCGTGCAGGATGCGCTCGTCGAGCGCATCCGCGTTTTCGACATTGCCTCGGTCGAGCGCGAGTTTGCGCCAGACCTCGCTCATTGCGCCGAGACGCGGATAGTTGCCGAGCTTGACCGTCTCGCCATCCTCCGACCGAACCGTCTTCAGGTCCTCGTCGATGCGTGCCGAGAGCGACGCGAGTTCTTCCTCGAGTTGTGGACCCGTGGCCGTGACCACGAGACCGTCGACGAACAGTGGTAGGACCTGCTCGGACGTGCTGACGTTTCGCCCGACGTAGACCATCGCATCGGGAGATTCGCTCCGCTTCTCGTGGCTCTCGAAACGCGGCTTCCTGTCGAGAACCTGCGCAAGACCGCGACGGTAGAACGAGAACGCGCGCGCCGCGTTGCCGAGCCGTTCCTCGAGCGAACCGACTTTCTGCACGAGAACGGGATCGTCCTGCCCAACGGCGAGCAGACGTCGATAGAACTGGAGCGCCTCCTTCTTTCGATCATCCGCTTCGAGGACGCGCGCGGCCTCGCGCAAGACCTCGGTGTATTCGAGAACCTCCGCCGCACGACCGAACGTACGCATCGCAGCCGCAACATCGCCTTCGCGCAGGAAGACCGTAGCGAGATTCATGAACGTCTGCGGCGGCACGTGGTCGCCCTGCCCCAGCAAGCGACGTCCGACCATGATGTAGTCGGTCGCATCCCACTCGTTGCTCGGCTTGAAGACGTTCTGTCCTCCGATCATCCGACGCGCCGACGGATCCATCGCCTGCGCTTTGGACATGATCTCGCGCAGGATCGGCGTTCGCCGTTCGCCCGCGACGGGGATGCCCGACTTGAGCGTACGGATCGCGAGCTTCATGTCCTCGAGTTCGGCCGCGAGGTCCGCGATCAGTCGATACAAGTAGAACTTGTCCGAACGCGTCGCGAGTCGCTCGAACGTGACGCGCAGTGCCCATTCGACAGTGCTCTTCGGCACGCGCGTACCGCGCTGAGCCCGCAGGTTGAGCAGGCCATCGATCGCGATCGTGAAGAGGTCGTCCTTGTCCGCGGTCTGCGCGAGATACTGGAACATGCGCGCCGCGTCCATCTCGTGACCGGTCTCGCGCATCAGGTTGGAGATCAACAGGTAGGTGTCAATCCGCTCGGGATGACGGCCCATCCCTTTGACGTATGCGCGGAGCGCCTCGTCCTTCATCCCACAAAGACCGTAGACGCCCGCCTCGAACTCGTCGGCGATCGCACTGTCTTCACTCGCCTCACGAATCGTCGGGAGCATCTCGACGCAAAGGTCGAGGCGCCCGCGCTCGAGACGACTCATGGCGAGCTCGCGCAAGTGATCGACGCGATTCTCGGGATCGCGATCCACGAGTTCGCGAATCGTGCGCTCGTAGTTGTAGTAATCCTGGCACGACAAGTAGATCTTGGACTTGCGAACGAGCAGTTCGCGCTGCTTCTCCGGATCGCCAGCGGCGCCCGTCTGCTTCATGAACTCTTCGACGATCTCCGTCGCTGCAGCCGGATCGTTGACGCGGATGTAGAGCCGAACCAACAACTCGACACCTTCGGCATCGACTTCGCCGCGCGCGAGTTTGTCCTCGAGTTCGATCGCGATCTTGGCAAGCGCTCCCGTGCGCGCCGCAACCGTCATCATGCGATCCTCGACGAAGCGACCGCGCGGTGTCGCGCGCATGCGGCTCCAGAGATCGCGCCAGATCACGAGCGCCTCCTCTTCGCGGTTGACGCGTGAGAGGAGGATCGCGAGCTTCATTTCGAGATCGGTGCCGAGAAATCCTCCGAGCGTCGCCCGAAGACTCTCGAGGGTCGCGATCGCACGATCGGGGCGTCCGAGGCGCTCATAGCCGTCGGCGACGCGCGCGCGCGACGCACTCGACGCGCCTTCGACGTCGATTTCTGCGAGCACCTGCATCGCACGATCCTGCTGGCCGTTCTCGAGGTGCAGACCGAACACGAACATCAGAGCTCGCTCGCGTTCTCGCTCGTCCTTCGCAGCGAGACGCGCGAGTCGCTCCGCGAGTTCTTCGAGACCGATGCCATCGAGCGAAAACGCGGCGTCAAGCAGATGCTTCGCGGACGTGTTCCGCGTCTCGATGTCGGCGAAGACCGCGATCGCCTTCTCGCGCTCGCCTTCTTCGAGATAGTGACGGCTGAGCCCGCTACGCCACTCGAGATTGTCCGGCTCTTCGGCGATCAATCGCTCGAAGGACGAAACGAGGACTTCGGGACTGCCGGTCTCGCGACAGATTTCGAGAAGCTGGCGCCGCTCGGTGTCCTCGAACGCACGCGAGCCCTCGGTCTTGTCGCCTTGGCCGTCTTTCACAGACGCCTTCGCGCCATCTTGCTCGAAGAGCCGTAGCGCATCCGCCGCTCGCCCCTCCTCGCGCAGGAGCCTCACCCAGAGCTCGCGCATCTCGCGCGACAATGGCGCGGATTTCTCCAAGCGCTCGAGCAACGCGGGGACAGCCTTCCCACGCCGATACGCCGAAGCCAGCACGGAGAGCGCATACTTGCGATCCCGGGACAGCTTCGCATTCTCCGTCGCGAGCCACGCGGCTTTTTGCGCATCCTCGAAGAGCTCGGCATCGAGCGCCCATTCCGCGCGTCGAATCTCTTGCCGAAAACGCTCGGTTCCGTCACCGCTTGCTTCGAACGTGTCGATCGCGACCTTCACTTCGCCCCGCAGCGCGAGGATGATCGCGGCTTCGTTGCGCAGCTCGGCGTTGACGCTTGCGTCCTGCGCGAACTCGGCAAGTGCGCTGAGGTCGTTCTTCTCACCCTTCGTCCCCTCGCCGGGACGGCTCGCGCCCATCAAGGCACGTCGCAACAGGATCTGCTTGCGAACCTCGGGCTCGAGTTCCCGATCGGAGAGCTTCGTGTAGAGCTCCAGTGCTTCCTCGTCCTTACCGAGGGCGTCGAGAACCTCGGCGCGCGCCATCTCGTCCGCAATCGTCCGATCCGAAGCCGGCAATTCATCGAGGCTGCGAAGCGCCGCATCGAGGAAACCAACGCGGCGTTGAAGACGAGCAAGCAGACGCCGAGCGCACGTGCGCTCGCGGGGCTCGTTTTCCGAGGTCGTGCGCGACCGCACGTAGCGAAGTAGCGGATCGATCGTCCCGTGGGCGACACTGCACGCGCGATAGACCGCGTCGTGCGCGTCACGAGGATCACCACCTTTGGCCAGCAGCTCGTCGACGAGACCGCGCACCGATGGATCCAGTGTGGGTTCGGCGACCGGCGGTCCCTGCTGCTGTGCCTGTATCGCAAGCGCGATCATGCCGCATACGGGCCCCGCCAGCTGCGTTGTCGTGATGCTCGCAATCGCGACGAGAAAGATCGAATGCAAAGAGCCCATCAGGCAATCTCCGTCGGGGCTCGCGAAGAAACCGATCGTCGATGGAAGACGTCGAGAATGTAGAAGAGCAGCGCGAGCAGCGCGCACCACGGCCAGATCTCACGAACACTGCGCGGCGCGCGCGCGACACTCGCGGTGATCTCGAATCGCTCGCTTGCTGGATCGAGCACGGTTCCGCCACTGGCTTCGCACGCGACGGAGAACGGGAACGCATGGCTCGGGTCCACCTGACGTTCGTCCGCCATGCCGTCGAACGCGCCCGAGACGAGGCGAGTCTTCGCATTCGGAGCGAGGTCTGCGGTTGCTTCGAGTTCGAGGACGCGGTCGATCGGACATGGGAACTCCGCACGGAACATCCCGGGCGCGAGCTCACGAAGCTCGGGAGCCACGAGACCGTTCGAATCTGCGACGAACGCGACGTGCGGCACGGCGTCGTTGCGCACGAGACGAGTGGCTTCGATTCGCACGCGATCACGGCGGCGCGTGATCTCGAAGCGAAACGGCGGCTGCGCTCCACGTGCAGTGCGCGCGAGCACACGCCCGAGGAACCCACCGTATCCACTCCATTCCGCCCACGATGCGGAGCCGGGACCGAGCGGTTCGGTCATCATCGCGGTCACGCGACCGAGGCCCGACAATCGCGTCGCGAGGATCGGCATGTCCTTCTGCTGCGTGCGCACGAGCAGTTCGGCGTTGGGTCGCAACTCCGACTCGACGAACCCATCGAGCTGCGGCAACTCCCTCACGTCGAGGTCGCCCCACCATCCGGGTCCACCCGACGCTTCGACGGTGGTCCGCTCGGGTCGATAGGCCGGGAGCACGGACGTGCTCGGCTTCTTGAGCAGCAGTTCGGGCAAGTTGAAGCGATCGGCCGCGTTGTAGTAGCGTCCGCCGCCCCAATCCGCGAGATCGACGAGGAAGTCGCCGTGGCGGCCCGGCCCGACGAGTACCGTCGAGACCGTGATGCCTTCGTCCGCCATGCGACGCAAGAGCGACTCGTAGTCCCCCGTCTCCACCCCGGCGTCGGTCAGCACGAGAACGTGCTTGTAGCGGGTCTCGACGTTCTTGAGGGCGTAGTACGCCTCTTCGATCGCGGGCATCAGAACGGTTCCGCCGCCCGCGTCGAGCCGATTGAGGGCGCGCTGCAAATCGATCTGGTTCGCGGCGGATTGGATCGGCGCGGCCCACGACTTGGTACCGTAGAACTCGACGATCCCGATCTTGTCGTGAGGCTGCAACCGTCGCATCGCGAGCCGTGCCACTTGCTTCGCGAGCGTCATCCGGTTGCCGACCATCGAGCCCGAGCTGTCGATGATGATCGCGAGCGTCGTGCTCGGGTCCTTCTTCTCCTCTTTTTGCACGAACTCGATCGGGAGCATGTCTTCGATCTCGGTGCGGTGATACCCGCCCGAGCCGAACGCAGCGCGGCCACCACTCGCAAACAGCCCCACACCACGCTGAGCCACCGCGTCGCGGATCGCTGCCCGCAGTTCGGCCGGGACGTCGCGTGCAGGACGGTCGTCGAGCACGACGACGTCGGCAGAAGCGAGCAGTCCCTGCGTCTCGTTCGCGTCGCTGACGGCGCCGCTCGCGTCGACGACTTCGAATCCCTTCCCGAGCAGGTCTTGGAGCTTGTCACGAGCGCCTTGCATGCGTTGCCCCAGATAGAGCACGCGCAGAGGATCCTGCACGGCGATGCGGCGGACCGTGCGGTTCGTCTCGGGAACCGGATCCGACGCCGCCACGAGACGCGCCGTGATGTCGTGGAACCCCGGCGCCGGAGGCTCGAAGCGCAGATCCACATCCGTCGTCCCGTCGCACGAGATGCCTTCGAGCGTCTTCAGTTCTTCGGCACCCGCCTCCAACACGAGCCTCGCGCCCTGCGTCAGGCCGGCGAGTCGAATCCGCGCCGTCGCCGTATGTCCCACACGAACGACGTCCTCGAACGACAAACCCACGATGCGCGGGTCGTTCGACTCGACTTGGAGATCGATCGCGTGCACGGGAATCGCACGTTGCGTCAAGTCCTCGAACGCGAGACCGTAGAGGCGATCGGTTGCGAGACCATCGCTCGCAACCGTCACGCTTCCCGCGGCATCGACCGGGATCGACATCGCCGCCAACTCGAGCGCCGTCGACAGGGAAGACGACTCGCGATTCACGGACCCCGGCTCGATCAAGATCCACGAATCGATCGTCGCAACGTCGCCTGTGGTTGCTTCGAGAGCGTTCGTTTCACCGAGACTGCGCTTCGCGCCCCGGATGCGAATCACGGTCGTATGTGCGGCAGCATCGAGCGAACGCCGCCAGCGAAGCACGAGTTCGGCCGAAGCGGGCGCCGTCGCCGCTCGATGCACGCTCGCACTCTCATCGAGAATCAGCACGTGGCGAGCGCGCGCTCCATCACCGACGCTCACGGGACGGGCAAGCGCGAAGATCAGCGCAGCGAAGACGAGCGTGCGAATCACGCCGTGGGTCACATCATGCACTCGACGTGGCAAGAACCACACGAGCCACAACGCGGCGAGCGCCCAGAGGTATCCCGGTGCAAGGAAGATCATCGAAGCTCAGGGGATGCGACCACGTTGGAAGAGGACCCACTCGATACAGAGCAGCAACGCCGCCAACAGGAGGAGCCATGGAACGATGTCGAACCCGAGTGCGGCACCGTAACGTTCGGGTGACTTCGATGCATTCACACCGCCGGTCACCAGTGGATCGAGGAGTGTCGCATCGACACGTCGACCACCATCGAGACCGTAGAGCCCCGCTGCGACCGGCGTGAATGCATCGCCGAGCGTGCGGATGGTTCGCCCGCTCTCGGTCGTCGCCAATTGCACATCCTCGATCACTGAACCGATCGGCGCGGCTCCGACGTCGTCGCGAACTCCGGCGAGCCACCGCAAGCCGACCGACACGAAGAGTGGGAAGGCGCGCGAATCGACGAAGTTGTACTCGTGTGCAAAGAGTTCGCTCCACACCGCGATCCCACGGCGAGCACCCGTGCCGGCTCCGGCAGAAATCACTCGACGCGTCTTCGTCGCGACGGCGTTGGCATCGATCTCTCCGAGCCCGAGTCGCGTGTGCAGGGACAGCAACGTGGCACCTGGATCGTCTCCTTCGGTGCACGTGACGAAGAACGCGTGCTCCGAGGCACCGCCGGTCAACTCGAGGGCCGGAAGATCACCGGCGAAGCTACCGCCGGCACGGCGAATCACGACCGCCGGTTCTGCCGAGGCTTCGACGATCTCGAGCGCCGGATCGACCGCGATCACGCGCGCGATCGCCGGCGGTAGATCGGCTTCGACCGCGACTCGAACCTTCCGTCGATCCGGCAAGACGAGCGTCGCCTTGTCATCGGCTTCGAGGCTGTCGCCTCCGGGCAACCGCGCTTCGAGTGACTCGCCGCTGCACGCGAGATCGTTCAGGTAAAAGCGCACACTGCGCGCACCGTCAGGGCCACTCGATCGTGTCTCGCCCCTCCGTTCGAACGCACGGCCGAGCGCGCGACCATCGAGCGTCAGCACGGGTGGCGAGATCTCGCCTGCACCGGCCCGCGTGACCTCGGCGAGGATGTCCACACGATCCCACGATCCACTTCGCGCAGCGGCATACCCGAAAGCGGTGATGCCTTGGTTCGACGCGCGTGTCGACGCACTCGCGGAACTGGACGCGACGTCGACGCGCGAAAGGCGCACATCGGATGGCAGCGCCGCGAGGACCTCGCTGGCCGGCATGGAATCCCCGATGACGACGACGTCGCACGGCCTCTCGCGCATACGACCGAGCCAGGATCGAAGCGCTCGCTCGACTGTCGGCGGAATACCGCGAGCCTCACGTCCGACGAGACGTTCGTGGAGCAGACGTGCGTGCTCCCCGGGGGCGAGGACGGTCCTCGGACGCTCGTCGCAGAGGATCACGTGCCGCCGCTCCACACCGAGGGATGGCACGAGTTCTTCGGCGATCTCGCAGGCCGACGCGAAACGATCTCCACTCGTCATCGTCGCGGATGCATCGAGGAGCACGAGCGTGTCGCGTGCAGATCGAGCTGACACGTCGAGTCGCGCGAATGCGAGCCACAGCAATCCGCCGATCGTCACCAGAAGGGCGTAGACCCACGGATGACGAAACCGCTGCACGAGAACACGCGCGCGCGCGTCTTCGATGGCTTGCTTCCAGAACAACGTCGTGTCGACGACGACGAGACGATGCCGCACGCGCAATCGATGCAACAAGAAGAAGACGCCGGCGATGGCCGCAAGCCCGAGGAGCGTCGCCACGAAACCGAGCGAAGTCGTCACAGCACGTACGCTCCCGATTCGAAGAGTTGCGCGAGTTGGTCGACGACGTTGTCCTCGACGTCGATGCGCACGAGCCCTGCATGTCGCTTGCGCGCGAAGCTCGTCATCCCGTCTTCGAATTTTCGATAGAGTTCGCGATAGGCGTCGAGCACGGCCGGAGTGATCGAGACCTCGGACTCGTGGCCGGATTCGCAATCCTGGAGCAAGAGCTCCCCTTCGAGGTTCGGTTGCGCATCGGTCTTGCGCACGAGCTGCACGAAGCACAGTCGATGCTGCACCGAACGAAACGCGTCGAGAACACCCTCCAGACCGTTGCGATCGAAGAAGTCCGAAACGACGACGACCAATCCCGGCCTCAGCCGCATCGCCGAGAAGCGCCGCATCGCGGCGACGAAATCGGTCGGCCCACCCGGTTCGACCTTGGTCAGTGAGGTCGCGACGCGTAGCAATCGCCCCGAGCCGGAGCCGGGTCGCAACGCGACGTCGAGAGTGTCCGAAAACGGAAAGACACCGACGCTGTCCGCTTCGCGCAACGCGATCGCCGCGAACGCGAACGCCGCACGAAGACACGCATCGATCCTCGGCACGTCCCCGTGGAACATGCTCCGTGAGACGTCGGGCACGACGTAGACGGGCAGGTCGCGCTGCTCCTCGAAGAGCCGGAGGAAGACCTTGCCGAGGCGCCGATAGACGTTCCAGTCGATTGCCTTGATGTCGTCACCGGGCGAGTACGGACGATAGTCGCGGAACTCCATTCCGGAGCCCTGCTGCTTCGAACGCTTCTCCGCAGGCGAACCCGAGGGAGCTACGCGTCGCGCGATGAGCTTGAGTCGCTCGACGCTCGCAAGGAACTCGGGATCGAACAGATCCGGAATCGTGACGCTCGTGGTCGTCATCAGGACAGGACTCAATCGAAGTTCGGCGCTTCGACGTGCTGCAACACGGCGTGCACGACGTCGTCCGCGGTCACGCCTTCGGACATGCCGTGGAAGTTGATGAGTACGCGATGCCGAAGGACCGGAAGCGCGACCGCCTTCACGTCGTCGACGCTGACAGCGAAGCGACCTTCGAGCAGGGCGCGCACCTTGGCCGCGAGCATCAACCCCTGCACGCCGCGCGGGCTCGCGCCCAACGACACCGATTCGTTGACGAGGGCGCACGCGTAGTCGCTCTTGGGTTGTGTGCCGACGACGAGGCGAACCGCATACTTCTTCGCGCGTTCGGGCACCGGCACCGAACGAATGACCTTGCGGAAGCGCAGGATCTCCGCGCCACTCGAGACCTTCTTGATCTCGACCTCGGACGCACCTGTCGTGCGATCGACGATCGCGTCGTACTCGTCCAGCTTCGGATAGCCGACCAGCACCTTCATCAAGAAGCGGTCGAGCTGCGCCTCGGGAAGCGGATACGTGCCCTCCTGCTCGACCGGATTCTGCGTCGCCATGACGCAGTAAGGCTCGTCGAGCTTGATGACACGGTTGCTCACCGAGATCTGCTTCTCCTGCATCGCTTCGAGAAGCGCCGACTGCGTGCGCGGCGTCGCGCGGTTGATCTCGTCGGCGAGCACGAGGTTGGAAACGAGCGGACCTTGCTGGAATCGCAGTTCGTGCCCACCACCCTCGAGCTCGATCAGCACGTTGGTGCCCTGGATGTCGGCAGGCATCAAGTCTGGCGTGAACTGGATACGCGAGAAGTGGATGTCGACCGCTTCGCCGATCGCCCGCACGAGCATCGTCTTGCCGAGCCCGGGAACGCCTTCGAGCATGACGTGGCCGCCAGCGAACAACGCCGTGAGCGCGGCGTCGATCACGTTCTCCTGCCCGACGATGAACCGCTGCACCTCGGCCTTGATCTTGCCGTGAACCGCGCGGAACTCGCCCGCTTCCTTTTCCGCGACGCGACTATCGGTCGACGTTGCCATTGTCATTCTCCTTCGTTGCCGTGGTTGTCGCGTTCGCGATGCTGAGACCGTAGGACCGCACGACGTCCTGCATCCATGGCAGGAGAACCGGACGCGAGAGCGGGCCGAGATTGGAGGATCGCGGCAGTCGTGACATCGCGTCGAGCGGTGCCGCGTCCTGCGCCTGCGGATCGATGCGTTCTTGGGTCACCTTGGTGCGCCCCTTGTTGGGCTTCCCGGTGATCTGATCGGGGTACGGGATCCCGAGGACGAGCTGGGCGACACCGCGCTGCTTCTTCGGCAGTCCCGGGCCACCTCGTCCATTGGCGCTCGGAGGCGGCTTGCCTCCGCCGAAGCCGATGCTCAGGTCGCGGTTCACGGGTGGTTTGCGCTGACGCAGACTCGGTTGTAGACCACCGCGCGCTTCGGACTCGTCGTCCTCGTCGTCGACCTCTTCCTCGTCTTCGAGTTCTTCCTCGTCCTCGGCCACCGACTGGTCCTTGCTCGACCACTCGCTCGCCGTCGGGCTACGACTCGACCCCTTGCCCTTGCCCTGGCCCGTCGTCGCGACGGACTCCTTGTCCCCCTCGGGCTTCTTCGACTTCTTGCGCTTCGGCGGTAGGTCCTTGGGTGGTTTGAGCTTCTTGTCGCTCTTCTTGGCGTTCTCGCCCTTGGTCGGTTGCGCAGCCTCGGTCGACGCACCTTCGCCCGCGCTCTGGCCCGTCGTGCTCTGGGCCGCAGAACTCTTTCCCGTGCCTTCGCTCCCGCGCGACTGCTTCTGCGTCTTGTCCGTCACGCCCTCGTCGCCACGCTTGGAGTCGCTCGCCGACTCGCTGCGAGGACGCTCTGCACGCGGCTCTTCTCGCGGCCGTTCCGGAGGAAGGATGCTCGCGATCGGCGCGTCCCGTTCGTCCTTGGTGACATCCGTGACCTCGCCGTCGTCACGCGGCACGACGACGACCGCATCGTCCCTCGTGCGCAGCGGTAGCAGCGCGGCGACGATCACGAGGACGATTGCGAGTGCTCCGTAGCGAGATGCCCGAGCAGGATCGACGAGTGCAACCGCGGTCTCGTCGACTCGAAACGCGCGCGCAGCCTCGACGCGTGTGCGAGCGTCTTCGATCGCGGCCTGCATCATCGGAGTCGGATGTGCCTCGTTCGAAAACTCCCACGCAGCGGTCATGCGGTCCGACAAGCCGAGCGCATCGTCGAGTCGCGACAGCACGTGCCGCCGGTCGACTTGGACATGGCTACCCTGACCCGCACGAACGATCGCGTACACGAGGGCAGGCAGCGCCAACGTCAAGAGGACGACGAGCCAGATCGGCAACGAGAAGTCGACGCCCACGCCGCGCAGTACGAGCGCGGCGATCGCATAGACGGCAGGCACGACGATCAGCAACGGAATCGCGGTCCGGATCGCGGTCGCCCGTTGCTCCCGCGCACGCGCGAGGCCACGACGTACCGCGATCGGCTCCACGATCTCGCCGAGTCGCTGACGAAGCGTCGGATCCATCAACGCTCCTCGTCGCCGCTCGCCGCACTCGACCCGAGATCGACCTGGGCGGCTTGCAAGACGGCTCCCGATCGTGAGTCGCGAAGGCATGCAATCACGACGAGTTGATCCGGATCCATGCCCGTCGAGAGTCGCGTCGCGATGCTCTTGGCCTTCTCTTCGTAGTCGTCGAGGAACGCGCGATTGGCCGCTTCGATCGCTGCGAGACCGCGTGAGAACGGAACCCGCATGACCGCGAGGCCGTCCTTCTTCTCCTGCTGTTCGAAGGGCACGCCGCTCAGCTCTTCCGTGAGCGCCGCGCGCGCGACCATGCGATGAACGACCGTAGCGCCGAGTCCCGGATAGAGCACACCCTTCTCCGCGAGGAGGACTTCGACACGGAGCGCGTCGTCCCGTGGTCCACGGACGACGACATCACCCGTGACCGCCCCACCCTGGAGCCCAGCGTGGAGCTCGAGCTCGAAGTCCGACGGCGAACCGAGCGCGCCACGAACGACACGCTTCATACCGGCATAGCCCGCCTCGGCGCCGTCGTACTCGACAGCACCCGAACCGACCGCTCGGCCATCGACGAAGAACGTCGGGCGCCCGCGCACCTTCGACGACGCGTGCAGCGACAGCTCGTTGGTGATACCGACCGGACGCGGATAGGCACTGTGGTAGCCGATCAACACGACACGATCGCGCGGGAAGTGCGTGAGTAACGCCTGGAAGATCATCGCGCCACCCTCGGTGAACGCGCGCCATCGTTCCCCCTTCTTCACACCCAAATGCGGGTTGGTGACGTGCTCGACGAGAACGCAGTGATTCGTGTTCGTGTCGTCATCGACGACGAACTTGGTCGGCGCGGTCATCGCCCGCACCTTGCCCGAGATCAATCGATCGACGAGATCGACCGAGAAGCGATCTCCGCCGAGCTTCTCCTGGACGCGAGTGAGGCCGGCGATCGCCGCTTCTCCCGCTTCGGGCGTGATGACCGCTTGGACGTAGCGTGACGCGGCCCGTTGCAGGCGCGACGTTCGTTCGTAGTACTCGCCGAGCAAGAGATTGACCCTTGCCTGGTCCGCGGCTCCGACGGCGTCGTTGAGCCCGAATGCGGCGGACATGAGGTGTTCCCACGCGTCCCGATCGCGATGCAGGTCGAGCAGGATTTCGCCGAGACGCACGTGCAATCGGTGGACGGATTCGGGATAGCGATCGAGTCGTCCCTCGGTGATCCCGAGTTCGCCGGCGCGCACTGCGGCCTCCGGAAGTCGAGCCTGCGCGAGCATGTCCACGGTCTTGATCGCGCGTGTCGCCCGAAGAGTCTCCGGCCTCGTGCGATGCACCCACGTCACCGCCTGCTCGAGTTGCTCGAACGGGGAACCGTTGTCCATGTGCATCACGAGCAGCGACTCGGCTGCGACCTTCGCGAGGCGAGAGCCCTGATTGGCCTCGAGCCACGCGTGAACTTCGTCGACCTCCTCGCTCGCACGCGCCTCGAAGAACGCGCGCTCTTCGACGGGGAACGGGCGTTCTCGCGTCCGGGTCAATCCGACCCATCCATTGACACGATCGATCTCGACCCGAAAGCACTCGAGGAAGTTGACGCCGACGATCCCCAACGCTCCGCGCTCGTGTGCGAAAGGCAGTTCTTCGGGTCGCCACGGCACGATCGTCGACAGATCGAACGCACCGCACTGCACCGATCCGATGTTGCCCCCGAGTGCGTCGAATTCCTCACACAGAGTCTCGTCGATGATGCTGTCGTACTGTGACGAGCCGATCCCGACGACGCGATCGTGTTTGCCCTGCAGGGTGACCGGCAGCCACACGAGCTTCGTGGTCGCGTCCGCCTTGATGTACGTCTTCTCGGGACCCTCGGGCTTGTCGTTCGACTCGGGCTTCGGATCCGCGATCGTGAGGAAGCCACTCGCGAGGTCGAACGTGACGTGATACTTCATCAAGATGTTGGCACCGATCGTGCCGAGCACTCCGATCTCCTCGAGTTCGGGCGCATGCAACTTGGTGAAGTCATTGAGGAAGTCCTCGTCGCCGTGCTCACGCGCGTCGACGTCGACCGTCAGCCCCGGGAACTCGATCTGGAACGGCTTGCGACCGCCGAACTTGTCTTCGATCTCGAGGCCGTTCGTCGCCTGGTTGTGGAGCTCGATGCCGCACAGCCGATCGTACGCGACGAAGAGGTAGGCCGGCATCGTCACCGTGGGCGACGTGAGCTGGCAACGGAGAACGACGTGCTCGTCGACGACCTTGGCACGCACGCGCGCGGACGCACCTTGGGCGTCGAGCGGCGCAGCGAACCCAAGGGGGCCGGCGAACGCGATCAGGGAGAGGGTTCGCGTCCACCCCATGGTTCGAAACGGGAAGGGGTTCGGATGAGAAAAGGTCGTGTTGGAAGGAATCGCTACTCGCGGGGCTTGCCCTCGAGGGTTCCGAAGGCCCAGTTCTCGAACGTCATCGTGACTTCGGGCTTCTGGACATCGGCCGGTACGCTCACGGCGACCGGAACCATTCCCGAGCCTCAACAGTTGGGCGGGAAGACGACTTCGGTGATCTTCTTCTTCTTCTGCCCGTCCCAGATTGCGATGCGCGGCGACTTGCCGAGCGGCTGCCAATCGAAGTACTCCTCACCCGATCTGCCGTAGTACCAGATGTCGAAGGGCGAGAAGTGCCACTTGTCGCCCTTGACCTCGTAGGCGAACTCGACAGCGACCGGACCACCGAAGCGCAGCTCGGTCGTCTTGTCCTGCTCGAGGGCGAACGGCTTCGAGCGTCCCGTGCGGACGCTCACCGTGTTGCCACCGAACGACAACAGACCCGAGTGCACGACGTATTCGGCGGTCGGAATCGAAGCGATCTCGCCATCACTCTTCGACACATCGAAAGACAGGGTGCCGTCCGTGCTCCTGAGCACCGCGGCCAACACTTTGCCCTTGGTGAGGACTTCGAAGTCGACCTTCGACGTCGGTCCTTCGTACGGTGCGTACGACAATGTGGCGCCATTGCTCGCGAGCGTGACCGCGTAGAGCTTGCCCTTCACGCTCACGACTTTGGACAAGAAGCTCGCGGTCTTGCCGACGCCGACGACGAGAGCGTCCTCGCCGTAGTCGTCGAACCGACCGTTGTTGTTCTGGTCGATGATCGTGACCTTGGTTCCGTCGATCGCACCGCGCTTGACACTCGCGGGCGCGTAACTCCAATCGGGAGTCGAGCGCACGCGGATCGCGACGCGCTCGTCACCCTTCACGAGCAGAACGATCCCACCCGTCTCGGCATCGATGCGCGTGTCGAACTCGCCATCGGCATCACTGTCGATCGCGAGGGTGGTGCCATCGAGCTGCGACTTGAAGGAGACGTCGGCCCCGAGACATGGCAACTCGATCGCCTTCCCGATCGGCTTCCACGACTCCGCCGGGAGGCGGAACTTCCAATCCCGGTAGACCTTGGTCTCGAGCGGGACCTCGGTCCCACCCGAAGAAAGCGGTGCGGCGTAGGTGCTTGTCGTGCAAACACCGACGGCGGCGACGAAAACGAAGAGCTTCTGCATGCCGAACCCCGCTGGATCGAAGCGATGGAGATCGCGAACTCCCGATCTACGCGAGAGCCGCGACGCCTGAGAAGGCGAATCCTAACGTATCGGGACGATCCGTCACGCGACCGGATGCCTCGTTCGCTGTTTTTTCCTCTCGGCCTCCCTGGAATCGCCCGTGGCTCGGCGCTCGGATGAACAGGACCGCCGGGCCGAACGGCAGGTCGACGATCCCGGCGGCGACCCGATTCCGTTATCCTCGGGCGCCAAATTCGTCGAAGAGCCCAGAAGCTCGACCGACTCTTCGAGCTCCCCCCACGATCGTCCAACCTGCCCCGTGGAAGGCATCCCGACTCCGTGACCGTTTCCCACGATTTCGTCCATAGCTACGACACAGCGACCGCGAAACACGGCTTCTGGCAGTACGCCTTCCAGTGGCCGCGCTACTTCTCACAGGTCGTGAGGTCGCGGGCGCTCTTCTGGAATTTCGCCCGGCGAGAACTGCTGAGTCGCTTTCGAGGCAGTGCCGGCGGAATCTTCTGGGTCCTGATCCAGCCGATCTTCCAGTTCGCGATCTATTTCTTCGTCTTCGGGTTCCTCTTCGAGCACCGCACGCAGACAGGCGGCCCGAGTACGGACTTCGCGATCTACTTGTTCTCAGGGATCCTGATCTTCAACACGCTGATGGAAGGCACGACGCAGGCAATGCAGAGCGTCGTGTCGAGTTCGAACCTCGTCAAGAAGGTCGCCTTCCCGTGCGAGCTGTTGCCACTGAGCCCGGTCATCGTCTCGCAGACGGTCTACCTCGTCGGATGCGTCGTACTCCTCACGGCCGGGCTCATCACGGGGGACATCGTTCTCTCGGCGAAGATCCTCGCCTGGCCTCTCGTATTCCTGTGCGCCCTCGTGATGTCCACGGGCATCGGCCTGCTCCTCGCGGCGACCAACGTCTTCGCGCGTGACATCGCGCACCTCTATCGCATCGTCGCACAGGCGTGGTTCTTCATGACCCCGATCTTCTGGCCACTCGACCTGGTCGCTCAGAAGGTCACCGGAGCACCGTGGATCCTCAACATCATGCTCCTCAATCCCGCCTACCCGGTGACGATGGCCGCGCGACAGGTCATCGGGTTGCCCGAGTCCATCCCGCCGTCCGCGGCGCGGCTCGTCCCGATGACGCTGACCGGCAACCTGATCGCTGCCGCGATCTGGGCCTCGGTGCTCTTCGTCGTGGGCTACGGCTTCTTCATGAGCCGCAAGCACAAGTTCGCCGACCTCGTTTGACGCTGACCTCCTCGACGCATGGCCCAACCCGCAATCGAAGTCTGGAACCTGTCGAAGACGTACCGGCTGTACGGGAATCCGTGGCACCGCGTCCTCGAGGGCTTGCCTGGCGCGAAGAAGAAACGTCACAAGGCGGTGCACGCGCTCAAGGACGTCAACTTCCACGTGCCCTTCGGGACGTGCGTCGGCCTCGTCGGCGGTAACGGTGCCGGCAAGTCCACGCTGCTCAAGATCCTGACCGGCACGACGTTCCCGACCGGCGGCGGCTTTCGCATTCGTGGTCGCATCGCGAGCCTTCTCGAACTCGGTGCGGGCTTCAACCGCGACTTCACGGGGAAGGAGAACATCTTCATGAACGCCGCGCTGATGGGTTTCAGTCGGCGGGAGGCCATGAAGAAGTACGACGAGATCCTCGAGTTCTCCGAACTCGGTGACTTCATCCACGCCCCTATCCGTACCTACTCGTCGGGCATGGTTTGCCGACTCGGCTTCAGCGTCGCCGTGGCGACCGATCCCGATGTCTTGATCATCGACGAGATCCTCGCGGTCGGTGACATGCACTTCCGTCGCAAGTGCGTGGACCGGATCATGAGCTACCGCGAACGAGGCAAGACGATGTTCTTCTGCTCGCACTCGCTCTACGACGTCAGGCAGATCTGCGATCGGGCCGTCTGGATGAAGAATGGCGAGGTCAAGATGTTCGATGACTCGGTCATCGTCACGAACGAGTACGCGACGTACGAGAACACGCTGACGGCCGAGGCCGAGAAGAAGACTCCGTGGGACGACGAAGACGCGCCCAAACCGATCCACAGCGAGGATCACGCTCGCGTCGTCAATGCCGAGCTCGTGGATCCGGTGACGCGAAAGCCGCGCAACGTGTTCTCGCCGCGTGACGACATCGCGGTGAAGATCCACGTCAAGAACGGCAAGATCTACGAACCCGTCAACGTCGCGGTCGCGCTGATGCGCAAGGACGGCACGATGTGCATGGCCGCGACGAGTCACTTCGACAACGTCCTCGTCGAGGCGGGCGAAGCGATCGTCACGCTCATCCTGCCCGACATCAAACTGCTGTCGGGCGAGTTCGTCGTGCCCATTTGGTTGCTCGACGAGAAGGGTGTGCATCGCTTCCACGAACTGCCCTGCACGCAGAACCTCGTGATCCAGAATCGCGACAAGGAACTCGGGCTCTTCCTGACGGAGCGTCGCTGGGAAGTCGAGGTGCTCGAAGAGGCGCCGACGATCTTCGACTCGAAGGCGACGAGCTGAGATGTCGATGCACGACGATCCGGGACATTCCGCGCGCGCTCCGAAGGCCGAGAACATCTCGTGGTCCGACGGCGCTGTCGGACGGGAAGGGCGCGAGCGCCTGCTCGGGCAGCGCGGATGCGTGCTGTGGTTCACCGGGCTGTCGGGATCCGGCAAGTCGACGATCGCGGCGCGCGTCGAAGCGAGCCTCGCCGCGAGTGGCGTGCATTGCTACGTGCTCGATGGCGACAACCTGCGGCACGGATTGAATCGCGACCTCGGTTTCACGTCGGAAGACCGCGAAGAGAACATCCGCCGCATGGGCGAAGTCGCGGCACTGTTCGCGGATGCCGGCATCGTGACGCTGGTGACGGCGATTTCGCCGTTCGAAGCAGGCCGTCGTGCCGCGCGCGCAGCCGTGAAGTCCGGTGCCTTCCTCGAGATCCACCTCGACGTCGCGCTCGACGTGTGCAAGGAACGCGATCCGAAGGGTCTGTATCAGAAGGTCGAGCGTGGCGAGATCCGTGGATTCACGGGGGTCGACTCCCCTTACGAACAACCGCAGAACGCCGACTTGAGACTCGACACGGCAACACTCGATATCGACGCGTGCGCCGAGGCGATCCTCGATGCGATGCAAGTGCGCGGTTACTTGGCAAGAGAACGGTGATGACGAACTCGTTCGACTATTCCCTCAGCAATCTCGAACAGCTCGAGGCCGAGAGCATCCACATCATTCGCGAGGTCGCCGCGACCTTCACGAAACCGGTGATGCTCTACTCGATCGGCAAGGACTCGTCCGTGATGCTGCGACTCGCGCAGAAGGCGTTCCATCCGGCGCCACTGCCCTTCCCCCTGATGCACATCGACACGACGTGGAAGTTCCGCGAGATGATCTCGTTTCGCGATCGCTTCTGCGCGGAGAACGGCTTCGACCTCATCGTCGAGTCCAATCAGGAAGGCATTCGCGAGAACGTCAATCCGTTCGACCAGGGCTCGAACACGTACACGCGCATCATGAAGACCGATGCACTCAAGGCCGCGCTGACCAAGCACGGTTTCGATGCCGCGTTCGGTGGCGCGCGCCGCGACGAGGAGAAGTCGCGCGCGAAGGAGCGGATCTTCTCGTTCCGCGACAAGCATCATCAGTGGGAACCCAAGAGGCAGCGTCCCGAGCTATGGAACCTCTACAACACCCGGGTCAACCCGGGTGAGAGCATCCGCGTCTTCCCACTGTCGAACTGGACCGAACTCGACGTCTGGCTCTACATCCATCTCGAGAACATCCCCATCGTTCCGCTCTACAAGGCCGCGATGCGGCCGGTCGTCGAGCGCCCGAGCGGCCTGATCATGGTCGACGACGACCGCATGAGACTCGAAGAGGGCGAAGTGATCGAGGAGCGCCTCGTTCGCTTCAGGACTCTCGGCTGCTATCCACTCACCGCGGCGATCGAATCGCCGGCCACCACACTCCCCGAGATCATCCAAGAGATGATCCTGACGCGGCGCTCCGAACGCTCGGGTCGACTGATCGACTACGACGAAGCAGGATCGATGGAAGTCAAGAAGCGGGAGGGCTACTTCTAATGGCTGCAAACGAAGATCTCGCAACCACCGACATCCACGCCTACCTCGATCAGCACCAGAAGAAGGACGTGCTGCGCTTCCTCACGGCAGGCAGCGTCGACGACGGCAAGAGCACGCTGATCGGGCGCTTGCTCCACGATTGTCGTCAGGTCTACGAAGACCAACTCGACACGCTCCAGAAGGACAGCGCTCGGCACGGCACGACTGGTGCAGGCAAGCTGGACTTCGCACTCCTGACCGACGGCCTGCTCGCCGAACGCGAACAGGGCATCACGATCGACGTCGCGTATCGCTACTTCACGACGCCCAAGCGCAAGTTCATCCTCGCCGATTCGCCGGGGCACGAACAGTACACACGCAACATGGCGACCGGGGCATCGACGTGCGACCTCGCAGTGATCCTGATCGACGCGCGGTACGGAGTGACTCGTCAGACGAAGCGCCACAGCCTCATCGTCTCGTTGCTCGGCGTGAAACACGTCGTCGTCGCGATCAACAAGATGGACCTCATGGACTGGTCGCAGGACGTCTACGACCAGATCCGGCGTGACTACGTCGACTTCGCGACCAAGCTCGAGTTCGTCGACCTTCACCTGATGCCAGTGTCGGCCCTCGAGGGCGACAACGTCGTGCACCAGAGCGAGAACATGCCGTGGTATCACGGACCGTCGCTCTTGCAGCACCTCGAGGCCGTGCACGTCGCATCGGACCGCAACTTCATCGACATGCGGTTCCCCGTGCAGTACGTGATCAGGCCGGACCTCGACTTCCGTGGCTTCGCGGGCACCGTGGCCTCGGGCGTGATGCGCAAGGGCGACGACGTCGTCGTGCTGCCGTCCGGCGCTCGGAGCAAGATCGCATCGATCGTGACCTACGATGGAGAACGCGAGGCTGCGTGGCCACCGATGGCCGTCACGGTGACGCTCGAGGACGAGATCGACGTGAGCCGTGGCGACTTCATCGTCCACCCCGGCAACATCGCCGATCACTCGCACGACCTCGATGCGATGGTCGTCTGGATGTCCGAGAAAGCACTCGAGCGCGACCGCCAGTACATGTTGCGCACGACAACGCGTGCGATCCCGATCATGGTCAGCGAGATCTCGTACACGATCGATCTCGCAACGATGCGCCAGCAAGAGGCCCAGACGCTCGAGCTCAACGACATTGCGCGCGTCGGGATCGCGGCGACCAAGCCGATCTACTACGACACGTATCAGCGCAACCGCAGCACCGGCTGCTTCGTCCTGATCGATCGCTTGACCAACGAGACCGTCGCTGCCGGCATGGTCAGCGGTCGCAAAGCCGTAAAGCGCGAGTCGAGCATGGCGACGGGGCGCACGCACAAGAGCCTCGTCACGACGGAAGACCGAGCGGACAAGCTCGGCCAGAATCCGGCGACGATCTGGCTCACCGGACTCGCGAAGTCCGGCAAGTCCTCGATCGCGTACGCCCTCGAAAAACGACTGACCGACAGTGGACGCATCGCGAAGGTGCTCGACGGCTCGGAACTGCGCAGCAACCTGTCGCGCGATCTCGGCTTCTCCGCCGAAGATCGCAGCGAGAACGTAAGGCGCGCCGCGGCCGTCGCGCGACTCTTCAACGACACGGGCGTGCTGTGCATCGCCGCGTTCGTGTCCCCGTTCGAGTCGGATCGCGAAGAAGCACGTGACAACGTCGGCCCGGATCGCTTCGTCGAAATCTTCTGCGATGCACCGATCCAGGTCTGCGAGTCGCGCGACGACGAGGACGCGTACGGAAGAGCACGACGGGGAGAACTCGCCTACTTCCCCGGGATCACGGTTCCCTACGAAGCGCCTCGATCACCGGCTCTGAGACTGCCGACGAGTGAGATCACGGTCGATCAGGCCGTGGATCGCATTCTGGCACTGCTCGAAGAGCGCGGCTTCGTGCGCAAGGCCTGAGCACGGGATCACAGCCGACGCCTCACCTGGATCCCCGATAGGCATCGCGGAACGCTTCGACGAACTCGTCGGCCATGGACGCGGGGAGTTCGTTGATGCCGGCTGCACTCTTGCGCCCACCGCCCGTCGGAAAGCGCGAACACAACGTATCGGCTCCGTCCGGATGCGCGATCGGAGCGCGCACACTCACGACGTAGGCTCCGTCATCACGCAAGGTCATCAGAGCGTGCGCGCGTTCCTTGGAGGCACTCGCGAGCATGTTGGCGAAGACGCCCGAAACGCGCGCCGCCCACGGTTCGTCGGGTAGCACGAAGACAGCGCAAGCGTCTTCGTTCACGGTCGGAACGAGTGTTTGCGCCTTCGTGATATCCTCGCGATACCCATCGCGAAGCGTCGCGAACGCGGCATCGCTCCGAACGAAGTCGAGCGGGTCGTCGTACGGCAGTAGCGCCTCGAACAACTTCGCCGGTGCGAAATACAGGTCTTCGACAGTACGCCCGTAAGCGTTGTAGTTGAGATAACGCCCGAGTTCGGCCATGGACTCGAGGTCTGCGCGCGAGCGACCCTGAGGTTCCGCGGCGCGCATGGCGCTCTTCTCGAGGTTGTCTCCGAATGCCCCGACGACTGCCCAGGAGCGCTGACGACCATTCAAGTAGCGGTCGACGATCAAGCTCGTGCAGATGTCCGGAGCCGGATCGATGTGGACTTCGAAGCCCGCATGGCTCGCGACGTCCGTCGCACGATGGTGATCGAAGTACCGAACCGTCGCCCCGCCGTCCAACAGGCGATTCACGCCATCGCGATTCTTGTCGTAGGACACGTCGAGCACCGTGACGATGTCTCCCGCACCGGCTTCGACGCGCGCCAGCAACGCGATGTCCCGCTTCACGCCAGTCACCAGCACCCGTGGTTCGTCGCCGGGGGTCGCCTCGGCCTTGCGGAGTTGGAGCAGCGCACAGATGCCGTCGGCATCTCCGTTGAACACATCGATCTTCGCCATCGCGCAAGAGTATCGCGCAAGAGTCGCGCGGGCGGTCCGCTCGCGCGCAAATGGTGTTCGTTCCACCACGACACCGAACGGAACGAACCTCGCCGGAATACCGAGGCCGGCGCTGCGTCCACGGAACGCGAGTAGGATACGCCACCGGACCCCGCGCATGATCAATCTCGAATCCCTCGTGGAACAGGCTCGCAACTGCGGAGCCAGCGACCTTCATCTCGAGCCCGACCGTCCGCTGACGTTGCGTATCGACGGCCGACTCAGCGCACGTGGTGGCGCGCTGCCCTGCGAAGCGTTGATCGACGCGCTACGCGCAATCGTCCACGGCAACGAGTGGAAGCACTTCGTCGATCGACGCTCGCTCGACTTCGCGACGACGCTCGCGGGGATTCGCTGTCGCATCAACGCGTTCCACACGATTCACGGGATCGGGATCGCGATCCGCCTGCTCCGCCGAGGCGTGCCGAGCTTCGAAGAACTCAACCTCCACCCGAGCATCGCCGCCCTCGCGCGCGAGCAGCACGGTCTGATCGTCATCAGCGGGCCGACGGGTTCGGGCAAGTCGACGACGCTCGCGGCTCTCGTTCGCGAAATCGACAAGGGCGAGCCCCGGCACGTCATCACCCTCGAGCACCCGGTCGAGTACGTGCACGGTTCGTCGCGCTCTCTGATCCGGCAGCGCGACGTCGGTCGGGATACACCGTCGTTCCAACAAGGATTGATGGATGCGATGCGCGAGGACCCCGACGTGATCCTCGTCGGTGAGCTGCGCGACCCCGAGACCATGCGACTGACCCTCGACGCGGCCGAGACCGGGCACCTCGTGCTGACGACCGTGCACAGCCAATCGACCGCGGAGGCGCTCAGCAGGATCGCTTCGGCGTTCCCCCACGACATCCAATCGCTCGTGTGCACCCAGCTCGCCGATTGCCTCGTTGCGGTCGTCGCACAAACACTCCGCTATCAGGAGGAGGAAGAGATCCGCGTGCCCGAATGCGAGATCCTTCGAGCATCGACCCCCGTGCGGAGCATGGTGCGCAAGGCCGACTTCTTTCGGCTCGAGACCGTGCTGCAGACCGGCGCGGTCGATGGACAATGGACGCGAGAACGCTATCGCCGGTGGCTCGACGAGAGGACGGGCTTCCACCGCGCTCCGAATCGCGGAGCACACGACGAAACGATTTTTCCACGCAATCCCGTTCGCTTCGACGTCGAAGACGATTCGGAAGGGCACGCCCCACCTCGGCATCCTGCATCGCAGGCATCCGAACCGGACGCGCCCGACGACGTGATCGTCATCGACCCACCGGCAGGAACGCTCTCGGACATTCTCGAAGAGTTGGAGTGACTCCTCGAAGCGACGAAACGGAGATCAGCGCAAGAACGCGGTCCACGTACCGGTCGCGAGTTGCGTGACTCCGGTGCCACGCTTCGCGACCTGGAGCTCGACGACTCCATTGCTCCCGACGAGCACGAAGCAGGCGCTGCTCGTCGACGATGCGGACACGTCGCGAAGATCGGCATCCTTGACGAGTCGTTCGGTCTTCGCCGACGCGAGATCGAACGCCCACAATTCGCGAGTTCCGGCAATCGCGAACATCGCCGTGCGATCCCGTGCTGGCACGGCGGCGGTCACCTTCGCACTCCCGAGGGCAACGCGCGTCGCGAACGACGATGAACGGCTCCTTGGATCGAAGACGACGAACGCGTTGCCATCGTCGATGACGAGCGTGCGCGCGTCCGCGGACGACATCCCGAAGCCAGCATGGCTCTTGGCCACGAGGCGCGCGTCCTCATGGACGGTGTCGACGACCCAAAGACCATCGAAGCCTTGCTCGTGATGCGCCCACGTCAGGTATTGGTCACCACCGCGATACGTCGCGATGTCGAACAGGTCGAGCTTGGAGTCACTCGCATACGGCGGAACGTTGCTCGTAGCCGTCTTGGTGAGCGGCACGACGTCCTCTTTCTTCATCTGAGGTGAGAAGAACAGGTCGAGCATCGCGTCGCCCTGACCCGCGACGATCAGCAGCCCTCCCTTCGGCGGGAAGCGCGAAGTCGTTCCGATATCGATGCACTTGAACATCGGATCGCCCGTGATCAGAACGGGCGCCGGAAACTCGACGGAACTCACGAAGTTGGCGTCGTCCTTGATCGTACGGTCGACCCACGACACGAGGCGGCCATCATGATCGAGTGCGAGTTCGACGCGACGTCCGGGATTGGAATACCCGACATCGGCATAGATCGTCGGCTTCTTCGTGATGTTGACGGCGGCGCCGTCATCGCGCACGACGTAGACGTCCTTGAGCTCCCGGTCACGACCCGCGCCGAACGCGAACGTACGACCGTCTCCCGAGACCGCGACTTCGCTGTCGAAGAACTCCGGCGCACGGCCTCCCGAAGGCGGCAGGAGCGGCGCGAAGGGCACGCTTCCGTCCAAAGGTGCGAGGAACAGGCCACGATGCTCGTCGACGAACGCGAGCACGCGTTCACCGAAGACGAGCGACGCGTCGAGGAAGTCGATCTCGTTGGCCGGAGGCGTGATATCCAGAATCGGCTCCGCGCGACCGGGCCAGTTGGTCTCATCGAGACGATAGAGGTACAGGCGGTGCGAATCGGTCGCGAACGCGAGATGCGTCTTGGAAGCGAGGATGCGGCACTTCAACTCGGCCAGTTCGCCTTCGAACACGACTTCGAGACGCCCGCCGTCGTGCACGCGGAGCAGGCCGGACTTCTTGCGTGACTCGTCGCGATATCGCACGACGCGGGAACCGTCCGGCAGCTCGAGGACGCGAGTCCCCGCCACGACGGGATTGCGCGGGAGATCCTCTCGATACGTTCGCGTCTCGTCGAGCGACGTGAGCTCGAGATCGAGCAGTGTGAGGTCTCGGAACGAGACCGCGGTGCCGGGCGTGCCGTCGTCGAGCCTTCGTTCGAGGTCGACGAGCCCGGACGCCGTACCGGGTCGTACGAGCACCAACTCGGGCGCGGCGTAGCCGAGCACCACCGACTTCGAGTCCGACGCGACGAGTCCATCGGAAACACGAGGATCGACCTGCAGCATCTGGAAGAAGAGCGGAACACCTCGAACCTGCGGCGCCACGAAGAAGGAGATGTCGACGACACCACTCGAAGCGACGGGCAGTGGCCCGACGACCACGGTCGAGGCGAGGTCGACACCGAGCACGATGCCACGCGTGCCGATACGTGCGCGTCCAGGCGCCGTACCGACGAGCACGAACGTCTGAGCCGACGGATCCTTCGTGAGATTCGAAGCACGCAGACGGGCGACGTCCGTCGTCGTGGACACGTCCAAACGGGGCTCGAATCCGTCGAAACCCACGTTGCCGCGACCGAGGTCCTGAGCAAGCAGCGAAGTCGAGCCGAGGGCGATCAGCGCGAAGACTGCGAGAGCATGAGAACGAGCGAGGTGCATTCGATCAGTGTAGCCACAATCCAGTTTCGAACGCGACCGCGGTCGCGCGTAGGAAAGGCGTGCGTTAGGAAATCCCCATCTCACGGATCTTCTTGAAGATCGCCGAGCGGGACAACCCGAGGTTTCGTGCTGCGTGCGCACGGTTCCCGCCGGTCTCTCGTAGCGACTGCACGATCGCGAGGCGCTCGAGTTCTTTGAGGTTGATCGTCGGGAGATCGCTTCCCGATCGTTGGCGGGACGTCCCTGCGATGGCGAGATCGGTGACCCGAATGACATCGTCCCGGGCCATCACCACCGCGTTGCGCATCGCATTCTCGAGTTCGCGCACGTTGCCCGGCCACTTGTGGGCCTCGAGTGCCGCCATCGCAGCGCTGTCGATGGAGGTCTCGGCGTTGCCGTGCAAGCGTACGAAATGTGTCGCCAACACACGGATGTCCGCAATCCGCTCCCGCAAGGGAGGAATGACGATGCGAGCGACGACGATGCGGTAATACAGATCCTCGCGGAACGCCCCCTGCTCGACGAGCGCCGCCAAGTCCCTGTTGGTCGCCGTCACGATCCGCACGTCGACCGGGATCGACTTGTCGCTCCCGACCGGACGAACCGGGTCGCCTTCGAGCACGCGCAGGAGCCGAGCCTGGAGCGCGAGCGGCATGTCGCCGATCTCGTCCAAGAAGAGCGTTCCTCCATCCGCAGCCCGCAGCAGCCCCGTCGTGTCACTCGTGGCTCCCGTGAATGCACCGGCAACGTGTCCGAAGAGTTCGCTCTCGAGCAGCTCCGCCGCGATCGCACTGCAGTTCTCCGTGATGAACGGGCCGTCACGCCGTGAGCTGAGTTCGTGGACCTTGCGCGCGATCAGCTCCTTGCCCGTGCCCGTCTCCCCGAACACGTGAACAGGCAGACTGGTCGCCGCAAAGCGCCGAACCGCCTTCATGACGGTCGCGACCCCTTCACTTTGATAGAGAAAACGCCGATCGCTCTGCACTCTGGCGAGTTCACGCTCCTTCGACTCGAGCATCTCGGCCTGGCGGTCGACGAGCGATGACAACTCCGAGTTGAGACTCGCAACGCGCTCGCGCTGACGCGATGCGGCGAAGCAGAGCGAGACCTGCGTGGCGAGCACTTCGAGGGCTTCGAGTGCGTCCTCCGCGAAACATCCCTCCTCGAACGGGTTGTCGAGATACAGCGCACCGAGTCGCTCGTCGCCCGCCTCGATCGGCACACACGCGATCGACGCGAGCTGGAACTCCATCACGCTCTGTGCATGCCGCCAAGCCGGATCGGCGAGCGCGTTGACGGTCACGACCGGCTTGCCATGGTCGAGGACTTCGTCGACGAGGCTCTGGCTGTAGTCGACGTCCGCGGCAACGAACGATCCATCGTCACCACGCGCGAGACCGATGCGGACGCGTTGCTCGCCCGCTCGGTGCACGAGCAGCATGCCGCGATGCGCGCCAGCGAGATCCATCGCTTCGCGAACGATCGCTCGATAGCGCTCGGCATCGCTGCTCGCGCCGTCCAAGATCATGCGGTTGAGACGCAGAACCGGCACGAGACGCGCCAGCGCGGCTTTCTTCGGCTTGCTCGCGACTTCGGTGGTGAGCGACCGCAAGGTCGCGACTTGTTCGTGCCAGGTCTTCAAGAGTTCGTCCTCACGACTGCTGGGCCACAACGATTCGAGGTTGGTCAGATCGCGCTCGACAAGAGGTGCATACAACTCGGGATGTTTGCTGATCGCGATCGCGCGTAACGCGATTCGAACGCGGTCGAACGGCGAATCCGATCGCCGCGCACGTCGCAACGCGTACGCGAGGCGACGCCGGCGTTCCGAAGGATCGGCATGGATCAGGATCTTCTCGCTCGCGAGCAAGCGAGAACGCGGCAAGCCACCGCGCTCGAGTCGCTCGAGTGCGGCCATGCTGCGCCGAATATGCTGACCATTCTTGATCCTCCGTGCGTGCAGTGAGATACGAATGTCGTCCCGAACGGATCGATTCGCCGCGCGCAGCATCGCCAGCAAAGCGCTGCCATCGATGGACGCTGCACACCCGAACTCGAGTCCCGCGCGCAACGCGAGCGCTGCCTCCGGCACGAAGCCCCGATCGAGCCCTTCGCGCACGAGTTCATCGAACGTCGAGGCCAACGGATTTCCCGCAACGGCTGTTCGAGCCGCGACCGCGTGGATCCGAGCGGCGAAGGCTTCGCGAGGCATGCTCTGACTCTCGAGTTCTTGCGCAGCACGATCGAGTTGATGGAACGCGTCCGCATGCGCTCCCATGAGCGCCAGCGAGATGCCGACACCCGCACGCGCGATTTCCCGGACGCGCGCGAGACCAGCAAGGTCCGCAGCACGCAGCGCCTTCTCGCGAAGGTCGAGCGAGCGAGCGATTTCGCCTGCATCTTGCCGAGCGATCGCGGAGTTGATACGCACGATCGCAGCAGACCGCACGTCACCGATCGCATCGAACCCCGATGCGGCCTGCTCGAAGAGCGTCGCGGCCTCGGCGAGCTTGCCGAAGTGACGCAACATCATCGCGAGGTTCTGCATCAGCCCGAGTCGCAAGCCGTCGAACGCCGCCTCGTCCACGGCTCTCGCTCGAGAATCGTCGTCCTGCAAGCTCGCGAGCGCGTCGGTCACGATCCGGATCGCTTCCTCACCACGGCCGATGCGAAACAGCACGAGTGCGCGCACGCGCTGGACTTCGGCGCGTTCGATCGCATTCTCGGTGACATCGAGCGCGCGATCGACACGATCGAGCGCTTCGTCCCAGCGAGATTCGAACTGCAACGAACGTGCGTAGTCGAGATGCGCGAGCGCACCGAGCGCCGGATCGCGCTCGAGTGCCGCCTTCGCCAAGCGCGTCGCCGTCTGTGTGTCCCCCCGCTCGCACGCGACGAAGGCGCGCAGAGCATCGATTACCGGCGTGCTGAGGGAACTCGCTCCAAGTACACGCTCGACGACATCGAGACGTGCTTTGCGACCGAGACTCCGCGCGAGCCGTGGAAAGCTTCGAGCGCGTGCAACCGCGTCGGAGCCACAGTGCCCGACGAGCTCTGCGAGCCGAACTTCGGCCAGCTCGCTGTCGCCGAGCTTGACGGCGTCGTCGAGGTCCTCGAGACAGCGTGGCAGTGCATCGAGATCCCCACTCGCAGCAGCATGGAATGCGACGTCCCGATCCGCATGCAGCTTCGCGATGGCGTGCATCGCGCGCACACGCGCCGAGCCTGCACTCTCGAGGATCCGCTGCGCTCGTACACGATTCGGAACTCGATACTTGCCGCTGCGGTCGCGCTCGATCTTGCGCTGCAGGACCGCCTCGGCGATGCGATCGTTCATCGGGCCATCGACTCCTCCCTGCGCGTCGAATTCGGATGCGTCGACCGGTGAGGTGCGCAGCGCTACGTAGAGCTCGATGTCGCCCACCTCTTGCGTCGGAGCCTCGTGAGTGCCGAAGAGGTCACTCGCGATCGACGCGCGATGCCCGAGAGTGCGTGCGATGACTGCGCGGTGGTCGACCGGTTGTGCGAAGGGCAACCAAGCTTCGAGACATGCGAGGTCGGATTCGGAGATCGACGGTACTTCGACCGTACGCACGACGCCCGCGTCGAGGCACGCAGCACTCCAAGCAGCGCGCACGCAATCGTTCGCGGTGACGATGATGACCGGACGCATTGCATGCACTTGCCACGCACGAGCGAAGCTCGCACTGTCGACGCGCTCGACACTCGCCACGAACACGCCTCGTTCGGAATCGCCTGTCCGTGCGCTGTGCACGGCGGCAACGGCGTCGGCGAACGCGTGACGCCCGGACCCCTCCGCACCATGAATGCAGAGCGTCGAAGCGCTCCGTTCGAGCCAGACCGCACACGCCTCGACGAGAGCGTAGGCAGCTCGCGGTATCGGCCAGGATCGAACCGGCGTCCAGGAGGTCGTGGCGAGCGACGCACGCGGCAAGCTCCGGATGGCTTCGGAGGCCGATCGAAAGCGATTGCGGCGCGATGCGCACAGTCCTTCGAGAAGCGCACGCAGCGACGCCGGTGATCGATCGATCCAAGGCCGGAGCCGCCGCGCATCGAGACTCCATTCGGGGTCGGGTTCGACTCCGTGGAGCATCGTGAGCATTGTCACGCCGAGGCTGTAAAGATCAGCTTGACGCACGTCGGCCACGCCGGCCAGCACTTCGGGAGCGACGGTCCCGAGGGAACCTCGACGTGTCGTCGCCGCGTCGACCCGCTCGGCGAATCCGAAGTCGAGCAGGACCGGCAATCCAGTCGCACCGACGTTCTCGTGACCGATGTTGGCCGGCTTGATGTCGCGATGCACGATTCCGTGGTCGTGCAGATACGAGAGCAGCCCGAGCAGATGGCGTGCGAACGATTGCATCGACGATTCGCTCGTCTGCGCGACACGCTCGAGTGGGTCGGTCGCGACGAACTCTTCGACGAGGCAGACCTCACCACCGCGACATCGCGCGAGACCGAGAACCATCGGCATCGACGGATGGCGCAGACCGGCGCGCAGGGCGAGTGCATCCCGCGCAAGCACCGATGGCTCGTGCCGCAATGCCACGTCGTGGCCTCGCCACGTATCGAACGCTCGGAACACCGTCGAACGCTCCCCGGAGCCGACTTCGCGGATCGACGCGTACCGATCCCCGAAGTCGGGCTGCAACGGCGCTCGCGTTTCGGTCCGGCGAGGCATCCGCGAGGTCGAGTTCATGGGCGATGCAGAGTCGTGGGGGCCGAACATCGGGCGTGTCGCCCGAGCACGACCGACTCGTGCGCGTTCGAGAACCGTCCATGCAATGCAAAGATCGAACCGGCCCGCGGAGAATGCCTTACCCCCGTTCTGTGCAGAGACTCACGACGGCACTTGGTCCATGCGCGCGCGGGCACCGTCCAAAAAGTGCACGGTCTGCGCGACGGACAATGTCAGATCGACTCGGTCTCGTCAATCGATCGCATCGCGCTCCGCGACGACCTCACCACTTGAAGACCCGACTCTCGATCACGTTCGAGAACACGAGCTGCAACGCGTTCTGACGCGTGAATGCCGCGAACTGCTGGAAGAACTGCAAGCCGACGAGGTTCGCATCGTTCGGGAGCGGCAGCTGGACGAAGGCCGAAGCTTCTTGATCGAGTGCCCCGACAACGATCGGCACGTCCGGAGTCGTGAGCAACCAGCACCCGGGTGCGCCGGCTGCGGTCAGATCGACGGTAATCCTCGTCAGGCCGAGGAAGAGCACGAGTGGAGCGCTCGAGAGCGAGCTGTCCCCGGCAACCACCGACGAAAAGGAAGTGTTGCCGTAGTACGGCAGACTCCAAGCCATGGTTCGCATACCACCGCAGCCTGGACCGGCGATCGTGGGCGACGTCTGCATCGCACCGCTGAACGTGACCTTGTCCGTAGCGCACGCGAACGTCGTCGCCGTCGACGTCTCGGCGGAGATCTCGAGCGCCACGAGTTCGGTCAAGAAGTCCTGCCAGACGAGCAGCGTACGCCACGTTCCGGTGGCGGACTCGCGATAGTACGTCGTCAAGACGCCATTCGACCGAGTCACGCGCAAGGCGCCGACGGTCGTCGTCGTCGGCACGTTGCCCGTTCCGTGCGCGTTCCCCTTCTTCTGCGAGTACACGTCGAACGACCGTCCCGTCGTCGACGCACGAATCGACAGATCGACGAAGCTGCTGAGCCACGGAAGGTCCTGCGCATCGAAGACCGTCAAGAAGAACCCGCCACTGCCGTTCCCCGAGAACGCGACGCTGTCGAAGTCGACGACGAAGTCGAAATCGCCGCGCCAGAACTGCCGCGCGGTGAACACGGCCTCTTCATCGCCGGAGAGCGCGAACGAGAGTTTGGACTGCGCGACGCTCGTACTCGCGAGGCTCCCCCAGCTCCACCAGTGCGACGTACGCATCGCGCTGCCCGGGAAGTCGTCGTAGACGGTCTGCGCTGTCGTGGCGCGAACGAGCGACAGGGCCAGGACGAGCGTTAGCAGCACGCCGGCAACGTGCCATCTGCGACAGGATCGGAGCAAGGAGGAGAGAAGCATGGCACCATTGTCGGGTCGCTCACGGATTCGTCCACCCGAGGCACTTCTCCCGCGCCGCACCGTCGCACGTTCGCAGCAGGGTGCGTGTACTCCACGGCCGTCACCATCGGCAAAACGTTCCCTGCAGGGGCTCAGGACATCAGGTCTCGGACGACGTGCCCGTGCACGTCGGTCAGGCGGAAGCGCCGTCCCTGATGCAGGACCGAGAGCCGCTCGTGATCGATGCCGAGAAGCGCGAGGAGCGTCGCTTGGAGATCGTGGACGTGCACCGCGCCCTTGGTGAAGACGTCCTTGGTCGGCCGCAGCACGGCGCCCGATTCGTCGACGATGTTGTACGAGTAGTCGTCCGTGCGACCGTAGGTCGTCCCGGCGCGCACACCGCCGCCAGCGAGCCAGATCGAAAAGCATCGCGGGTGATGGTCGCGCCCGAAGTCGTCCTTCGTGATCTTGCCCTGACTGTAGGTCGTCCGGCCGAACTCGCCTCCCCACACGACGAGCGTGTCGTCGAGCAAGCCGCGGCGCTCGAGGTCGAGAATCAGTGCGGCACTCGCGCGATCCGTCTCCTTCGCCTGCGCGGCGATCGCGCGCGGCAGATCGCCATGATTGTCCCAACCTTGGTGATAGAGCTGGACGAAGCGCACGCCCGCCTCGGCGAAACGGCGCGCGAGCAGGCAGTTGGCAGCAAAGGTGCCGGGCTTGTGCGCATCTTCGCCGTACAACTCGAAGGTCGAATCCGGTTCGCTCGTGACGTCGGTGAGCGCTGGCACGCTTTCCTGCATGCGATACGCGAGTTCGTACTGCGCCATGCGCGATGCGATCCTCGCGTCGTGCTCTCGCTCGAGCTGTTCCTTCTCGAGATCGGAAAGCGCATCGAGCATCGCACGCCGCGTGCGGCGTGACACACCCGGCGGGTTCACGAGATACAACACGGGTGAGGCGCCTGCACGCAGCTGCACGCCTTGATGCCGCGCGTCGAGGAAGCCGCTGCCCCACAGCCGAGCGTAGAGCGGTTGTCCGCCCTGACCGGCACTCACGAGCACGAGGAAGCTCGGCAAGTCGGGGTTGTCCGTCCCGAGCGCGTGGCTGATCCACGACCCGAACGACGGCCGCCCTGCGATCGCCGAACCGGTTTGGAAGAACGTGATCGCGGGATCGTGATTGATCGCTTCGGTGAACATCGATCGCACGATGCACAGGCGATCCGCGATCTTCGCGGTCGACGGCAGGAGTTCGCTGATCCACGCGCCGCTTTCACCGTGTTGCGAGAACTCGAACGGCGACGCCGCGATCGGGAGTGACGCTTGGTTGGCGGACATTCCGGTCAAGCGCTGTCCGGCGCGCACGTTTGCAGGGAGCTCCTTGCCGTGCAACGCGCGCAGTCCCGGCTTCGGGTCGAAGAGATCGATCTGCGACGGAGCTCCCGACTGGAAGAGGTAGATCACGCGCTTGCACTTGGCAGGCCAGTGTGTGCCGGCCCCGTCCGTCGCTGCCGAGGCACGCACCGTGGTCCCCATGCCCTTGGCTGCCGACGCCACACCGCTCGCGAGAACGGATTGAAGGAAGGTACGGCGCTTCATCGTTTCCACGTCCCCGCATCGAGGTTGAAGAGCACTTGTGCGACCATTGTCGCTGCAGCGACGCGAGGCGCGTCGCCGTCCGCCGGTGCGGGCGCGGGCGCGTCGCCGACATGGAGAAGGTCGTTCGCGCTCGCCTCGTCCTCGACGAACTGTGCGTGTTGCGCCCGCATCAGACGCACGAGGCGTTCGTGCTCACTCGCGCTCGGAGGCCGCGAGCTGACCGTGAGAAACGCTGCACGCACGAACTCGTCGTCGTCGCGCCCCTCCAGGAGGCGCTGCGCGAAGACGCGCGCAGCTTCGACGAACTGTACGTCCCCGAGCAACACGAGTGCCTGCAGTGGAGTCGATGTCTCGCCGCGCTTCACGACGCACGACTCACGATGCGCGGCATCGAAGACCAGCATGTTGGGAAGTGGCGCCGTTCGCTTCCAAACCGAGTAGAGGCTCCGACGATACAAAGCAGTTCCGACGCTCTGGTGATACGCGGGCGACATCGAGTTGCTCTCGCGCCAGAGCCCCTTGGGCTGATAGGGAGAGACCGGTGGCCCTCCCATCGAGCGATCGAGCAGGCCCGAACACGCGAGCGCCGCATCGCGCAGCTGTTCGGCCGTCAACCTCCGCGCGGGATAGCGCGCGAGCCAGAGGTTGTCGGGATCCCGTTCGCAAACGGACGTCGGCGCACGACTCGACTGCCGATACGTCGACGACAACACGATCTGTCGACACAGTCGCTTGATGTCGTATCCCGACGTGACGAAGTCGCGCGCGAGCCAGTCGAGCAAGTCCGGGTGACTCGGAAGTGCACCTTGGCTGCCGAAGTCGTCCGCGGTCGCGACGAGACCGCGTCCGAAGAACTCCTGCCAGAGGCGATTGACCGTGACCCGAGCGAAGAGTGGATGGTCAGGGTTCGTGAGCCACCGAGCGAGGCTCGCCCGATTCGTCACCCCCTCCTCATCGAGCGGCGGCAAGCAGGCGGGTGTGCTCCGCGACACGAGCGTGGATTCGTCACGAGGCGCGTCGTACGCACCGCGCGCCAGCACGTACGTCGCTTCTGGCGTCGCCGTTTCCTGCATGACCGAAATTTCGCGGAATCCGGTTCGGTGGTCGAACGCGGCCTTGCCCGCCATCACGAGCGCTTCGCGCGCAGCGATCACGGCGGTGTCTCGCTCGACGAACCACGGCGTCCAGGCCGCACGATCCTTCGCACCTTCGTCGAACGTCTCGGCGAGCACCGCGATCTCGATCGGCGCCAGCGCGCGCTCGTACGCGCGAACTTCGTCGACCGCGTCCCCGGTCGGCCCGACGTCCCGAAAGCGCTGACCGAAATCGAAGCCGCTTCCGCCAGCACCCGGATTCTTGAAGAGCGTGTCGCGCAGGGCGGTCGAAGCGAGTCGTCCTCCGACGTGGATCCGCAGCGCACTTGCGCCATGACTTCCGTCATTGGCAATCGCGACGTGCATCCATTCGCCCTTCGGCAGGACTTCCTTCGTGACGACCGACATCGCGTTCCCCGGAGCATGGCGCTGCATCGAAAAGCGCAATCGACCGCGATCGATCTCGAGTTCGGTTCCGAAGAAACCGACGTCCGTTCCGGAGGTCCTGTGCAAGAGGATCGCTCGGTCACGTTGGCCGGCGTAGCGATACCAGAACGCGATCGTGAACGGCTCGCTCTGGCGAAGCGCGCCACACACCTCGGGAAACGACGCGACATCGTCGCCCGAGAACTCGAGCGCCTTACCCTGCTTGCCGTCGACGAGACGATTTCCGGGAGCAGTCGAACCCGGCTTGCGCCCCTCGACTTCGTTCGCGAGCTTGCCCGCGTCGATGGCGTCGAGGCGATACCAACCCGCGAGTCGCTCGTGCAACGCAGATTCGCGCATGCGATCCGCGTCCGAGTCGGTCAGGTTCACGGGAACCCGTGCAGACGCGGCGGCGATCGCTTCTCGTAGCTTCGAACGAGCATCGTGCATCGCGATCTCGAGTTCTGCGAGACGCGCCTCTTGTCGTTCGTTCGGCAACAAGAGCGACGGCGTCGGCACGCGCGACGAATCGTGGTAGAGCCCGTGCTCATCGATCGAGTTGAAGAAACCCGACAGTGCGTAGTACTCGCGCTGCGAAATCGGGTCGAACTTGTGATCGTGACACCGCGCACACTCGAGAGTCAGACCCAGGAATGCAGTACCGAACGTCCGCACACGATCCGCGACGTACTCGGTGCGCATCTCGAGCGGGATCGACCCACCCTCGTTGGTCATGCGATGCAAACGCTGGAATGCCGTCGCCAGTCGCTGGTCACGCGTCGGCTGCTCCGCGAGGTCCCCAGCGATTTGATCGCGCACGAAGCGGTCCCACGGCACCCCGTCATTGAACGCGCGCACGACGAGATCACGGTACGGCCAGGTCGGCATCAAGAGGTCGCTCTGGTAGCCGTACGAATCCGCGTAGCGCGCGACGTCGAGCCAGGCCACTGCACGATGCTCGCCGTAATGCGGACTCGCGAGCAAGCGGTCCACCACGCGTTCGTACGCTCCGTCACTCTCGTCGGCCTCGAACGCGCGCACTTCGCCGAGCGTCGGCGGCAACCCGATCAGGTCGAACGTGACTCGACGCAACCAACGCCAGCGCTCGGACTCGACGGATGGCTCGAGATCGTGGTCACGCATCGCGCGCAAGACGAAGTGATCGATCGACGAACGCGCCCAAGTACTCGCGGACTCGCCAACGGTGGCCGCGGGGACAGGAACGGAACTCGGAACCGGCACGAAGGACCAGTGCTTGGCATAGCGTGCACCTTCGCGCACCCACGTCCGGAGGATCTCGCGCTCGCGCTCCGTCAGCTCCATGTGCGAACGCGGCGGCGGCATGCGTTCGTCGCCATCCGTCGCATCGATCCGGCGTACGAGTTCCGGTTCGTTGCCATCGAGTACGCGCGCCGCGGTAGCACGGCCGTCGAGCCTGAGGTTCGCCTCGCGCGTCGACGCGTCGGGTCCGTGGCAGACGAAACACTTGTCCGAAAGGATCGGCTTGACGTCACGGACGAACGACACCGCCTGTGCGGTCAAGATCGTGGCGCAGACACATGACGCCCATCCGATCGACAACACTCGTGGAATCATGCGTGACCTCGCTTTGCGCGATACGTCGACTTGACGTCGTGGATCGCCGCGAACGGCCAGATCGCCACACGGACGAAGATCATGAGCAACATCGAGAACCCGAGGACCATGCAGGCGAGTGCAGCAAGGAGTGCGAGCCGGGGAGACCCGACGGGACGATAGCGAAAACTCACGAACTTCGTGTCTCCATCGACCTCGATGGCGCGATAGCCGGCAAACGCTTCGTGGATCGAGACCGGATCGCCCTGCTCTTCAGCAGAGTCTTCCTCGAGTGTCTTGCGTTTCGTTGCGCGCCATCCCGCGAGCGCCGCGTCCCGCACGACGAGCCACGCATGGCCATCGGCCTCGACCTCGATGTCGAGACGATCCGGCCCTCGCGCCACGACGGTGGCACTGCCTCGCTGCATGCGCGGTGTACCGAGCGTCGGCGCCGTCGTGTGGATACCGACGTGATCGGTGACCTTCGCATCGAGAATCTTGGTCGGCTCGGCATCGAGATCGTAGGCCGTGGTCGTGAGCCAGCAGCGCGGCGCAGCGCGTGGGTTCTCGGCGACGACGATGGCCGGTCCTTCGTGCACGATGCGGAAATGTGCAGGAAGTGAATCACCCTTGGTCGTGACGACGTAGCGCGCGCCGAGCAGATCGAAGACCTGGGTGCCGAGCATCGACAACTGTGAGGCACGGAACGTACCGCGTGGCGGGAGGGGTTTCGGATAGTCGAGGTTCGACAACCACCAGAGGAACTGTTCTGGCTCGATCCCATCGGCGGCGAACACGTCGGAGATCCCATACGTCTGCAACGCGTTGCCGCGGAACGCATCGCCCGCGACCGCGAAGACGCGCGCATCGGGATCCGCGCGTTGCGCACTCTCGAGGAACGCGACCGTCGGCGTGACGGGATAGACATCGCGCAGCTCGATGCGCGGCTGGAAGTTCCAAGTGAGCGCGATGGCGAGTGCGACGCCGACAGTCGCGACTACGAACGGGATGCGAACCGATCGCAGCACACGCGAGGCACCGTGTAGCCACTTCACTGCGACAACGACTCCGAGGACGAGAACGGAGGCGACCGAACAGAGTTGCAGTCGATCGCCGAGCATACCTCGCATGCCCGGGCCCCTACCCGCGACGAGCAGGTCTTCGACGATCCACGTCGTACCGGACAAGAGCTCGTAGACGAGATAGGTCGTCACCATGAGCAGCGCCGACCGTCGCCACGCCGCTTCGCGTTCGTCCGCCGTCAGGAGCGCAGCTCGCCGCAGCGCGAGCACCATGCCCACGGCCACGGTGATCGGCACGAGGCTGGCAGCGCGCGACGGTTCGAGCCAAGGCACCGCGAGGCGCAACCCTTGCTGCAAGAACGGCCAGCTCGAGCCGACCGCGAGCGCAAGAGCCAGGCCGCGCAGTAATGCCGGCCGTGCGAACGCACCGAGCACCAAGAACAGGAATGCCCCGACATGATCCTGCACCATCTCGGTGAAATTCTTGCCGGCGATCGGAAGGACATTGCCGGTGAGCGGATGACCACGGCCCCCGCCGAAGAGCCACAACGACGCCTGACCATCCCCGCCAGCGAACCAGGCCAGATAGACAGCGACTGCGAGGAGCGCACCGCGCAGCATCGCCCCCATGCGCCCGAAGAGCGCCCAAAGGGCGAGTCCCGTCGACGCGAGTCCGAAGAGCACGAAAATGGCGACCGACTGCGTCCCGAATGCCGTGTGCTTCGGCAAGAGCGGTACGAGCTCACGCTGGAGCCGGAAGCCTCCTTCCTGCACGTACGCGAACCACGGCACGAAGACCGGTGCGCACACGATCAGCGAGAAGATCCCGGCGATCGTCACCGACAAGACTGCCGCCTTCGCGCGACCGGGCAGCGCCCGGGCCGAAGCGTAGACGACGCAGAACGCGCCGAAGAAGAGCGACGTCTGTGGATAGCCGCCGAGCTGCGACGCGACGAGCGCGAACGCGAAGCCGCCGAACGAGAGCAGGGATCCGCCGCGCACGAGCCCTTCGAGGAAGAAAAGCGCAACCGGCCAGAACGACAGCACCTGCTCGGGCGTATGGAGCCGCCAGACCGACGCGTAGGGTCCGAACCCGACGAACAGTGCCCCCAGGAAGGCCGCGAGACCGCTTCCCCCGAGTCGTTGCAGCCACGCATACGAGAACACCAGACAGAGCCAAAGACGCAGGAGCCCAGTCACGGACAGGCCTCGGGAGACGGCCGCGACGTCGAACGGCCCTTCCCGGTCCTGGAACCAAGGCAACAGCAAATGGAATAGGTCGTAGCGCGCGAGCTGGACGTTGGCCTCGAGGGGTGCTCCCGCGTACGCATGCGGTGTCCAAGTCGCCGCTTCCCGCGCATGAATCTGGCGCTGGATCTCGACGAGGAGCGGGAAGAACTGGAAATCATGGTCGCCGAGGTCGCCGTTGTACGGGTGCTTTGCGTCGCCGCGGGCCTGAGGCGCTTCGCTACGCCACGGCTCGACCGCGAAGATCCCATCGGTCGAGAGGATCGAGGCTCCTCCGAACACGACGTGCGGGAACGCCACGCAAAGGGTCGCCGCCATCAGGACGATGATGACGAGCGTTTCGGACAGTCCGCTGAGCTTCACACGGCGCATGGCTCGCAAGTGTACGGACGGAGGCTATGCTTCTCGGCCCTTTCCCCGATGTTCCGGTCTTGTCCGAGTTCCGATCCCACATCCCGGCTTCCCGTTCGACGATCTTGATCCATGTATCGCGGCCGTAGCGTCACCGTCGTCGTTCCGGCGTACAACGAGGAAGAAACGATCGGAGCCGTCGTCGCCGACTTCGTTCAGAACGAGCTCTGCGACGAGGTCCTCGTCGTCGACAACAACTGCAAGGACAAGACGGCCGAGATCGCACGCGAGAACGGCGCCCGTGTCATCGCGGAGAGCAAGCCTGGCTACGGCTCGGCGCTCCTCGCGGGCATGCGCGCGGCGACGGGCGACTACATCGTCCTCACCGAGGCCGACGGCAGTTTCAAGAGCGCCGACCTGATCAAGCTCCTTGCCTACCTCGAGGACGCTGGTCTCGTCGTCGGCACGAGGACCACGCGCCAGATGGTCCAACAGGCCGCCAATATGGGTTGGATGCTGCGCTGGGGCAACGTCGCGATGGCCAAGTACCTCGAAGCGTGTTGGTACCTGAGTCAGGAGCCGCGCTTCACCGACGTCGGATGCACCTATCGCGCCTTGACACGCGAGACGTTCGAGAAGATCGAAGGCTCGCTCACCGCAGCCGGACCGAGCTTCTCGCCCGAAATGATGTGCGAGGCCTTGATGAAGGGCTGCCGCTGCGTCGAAGTCCCGATCAACTACTGGCCCCGCCTCGGTGGTGAATCGAAGCACAGCGAGACCTTCTGGAAGGTCGCGAAGACCGCGTGGGGCATGTTCAAGATCATCACACGCAAGCGCATCAGAGGCCGATGAAGGACCTCGAGAGAGCATCGTGAGCGACCTACCGAAGAGTCCCCTTCTCGACGACCCGGCCAACTTCTCTGCGGTCGAACAGTGCACGCTGTGCGGTGGCAGCAAGAGCACGGAGCAGTTCCGCGAAGGGCCGTTTCGCGTCGTGCGCTGCGACGACTGCTCCCTCGTCTACGTGACGCCGCGGCTGCGCCACGAGGTCTTGCCCGAGGTCTACAACGAAGACTACTGGTCCTCCAAGAGCCCCAAGGAGCGCGGCTACGCAGACTACCGGAGCCAAGCGCCGCTCTACCTGAAGACGTTCAAGAAGCGCCTCGCGCTCGTCGAACGATTCCGCGATCAGACGGGTCACGCACTCGATGTCGGCTGCGCTGCGGGCTTCTTTCTCAAGATTCTGCACGACGCCGGCTGGAAGGTCGAAGGCGTCGAACTCTCGCCCGCGATCGCGAGCCACGCGCGTGACGTCTACGGCTTCGAGCAGGTTCACGTCGGTCCGATCGAGACGGCGAACTACGCCGAGAAGTCGTTCGACCTCATCACGATGTGGGACGTCATCGAACACGTTCCCGAGCCGATCCCCTTCCTCGAGACGACCCTGTCGCTGCTCAAGGACGACGGCATCTTCATCCTCGAAACACAAAACGTCGAGAGCAAGTTCGCCAAGCGCCTGGGGCCCAAGTGGCACCACTACAAGCACCTCGAACACCTCTATCACTTCTCGCCGAAGACGATCGAACGATTGCTCGATGCCGTCGGCATGGAAGTGCTGCACCTGACGCCGAAGTTCGGTGGCAAGCACGTGTCGATCGAGTTCGTGCGCGAACGCGCGGTGCGCGTGCACGGCGCAATGAAGTGGGCGCTGCTGCCGCTCGCGCCGCTCAACAAGATGAGCTTCTACGTCAACATGAAGGACGAGATGATCGTCGTCGCCCGCAAGAAGCGATCGGGCTGACGCGATGGAGCTCAAGGCCTATCAACAGTTCGAGGAACTCGAAGAGACGCACTTTTGGTTCCGCGGTCGCCGAGCGATCTTCTTCTCGCTGCTCGAAGACTTGTTCCCCGGGCGCAGAGATCTCGACATTCTCGAGATCGGCTGCGGCGCCGGCGGTCTGCTGCGACGGCTCGTGCGCTTCGGGAACTCGGTGGGCGTCGAACTCTATCCCGACCTCGCGGCGCTCTGCCGCGAGCGGAGTTCGCGGCCGACCATTTGTGGCAACGCGTATGCGCTTCCGTTTCCCGATGCGTCGTTCGATCTCGTATGCCTCTTCGACACGATCGAACACATTCCCGACGAAGCGCGCGCGCTCGCCGAGATCAAACGAGTACTGCGTCCGGGTGGCTACGTGTTCTTCTCCGTGCCCGCATACCAGTGGCTGTGGTCCAACAACGACGTCGTCGCGCACCACTTCCGCCGCTACACGAAAGGCAGGTTGAAAGCCCCGCTACGCGAGGCAGGATTCGAAGCACGCAAGCTCAGCTACTTCAACACGGTCCTGTTTCCGGTCATCGCACCGATCGTGCTGCTCGGCAATCTGAAGCAGAAGCTCTTTGGCTTGAAGGACCCGAAGAAGACGAACCTGTCGTTCACGATGCCACCGCTCTGCCACGGCATCCTGGCGGGAATCATGGGCGGTGAGCGTCACGTGATTCGCAGGCTGAGCATGCCGTTCGGTCACAGCATGATCGGCGTGTTCCAGAAGCCAACGGGCTCCGCGGGCGCTATGAGTGCTTCCAGCGGTCGAGACAGTCGGCGATCTGCGCCCGGCGCAACGGCTTGACGCAGAACTCGTCCATACCGGCCTCGAGGCAGCGCGCTTCGACTTCGGGTGACGTATCGGCCGTCAATGCGATGACCGCGCACCGCGGCGCACGGCGCGCACGTTCCATGCGACGGATCGCTTCGGTGACGGCATAGCCATCGAGCCCGGGCATCTGGCAGTCCATGAAGACGACGTCGTATTTGCCGCGTCGCCAGATTTCGAGCGCTTCCTTGCCGTTGGCGGCGCAATCGACCGAACACCCGAGGCGTTCGAGCTGTATGGACAACGCGCGACGATTGATCTTGGTGTCGTCGACGACGAGCACTCGCGTGCCGGTGAAATCACCGTCGATCGATGCGGCATTCGTGGCGACTTTCGTCTCGATATCGCTAATGAGCGCATGCACGAGTGCGGTCGGCCGCAACGGTGGCAGAAAAACGCTGCGAACGCCAAAGGGCTCGAGGCAGTCGGACTTGATGATCGAGCGAGTTCCCGCGACGAGTAAGACACGCGCGTTTGCACTGGCCTTCCGAACGCACTCCAGGACGCGCTTCGGATCATCGGCGACTTCGATCACGACCCAGTCGCTCTGCTCCACGGAGCGGCAGCCTTGGTCGCAACACGCGTCACTGAACGGGTCCCCCATGATCTCGATACCGAGGTTCTCGAAGTGGGATGCGACGAGTTCCGCTGTCGATGGACGCAAGCAGGAAAGGTGCGCACGCATGCCACTCATCGAGCGCGGAGTGACGACTGGGTCAACTGCCGCGAATGGAATACAGGCTTCGAACGTGCTGCCGAGATCGACTTCACTGCTGCAATTGATATCGCCGTCCATGCGCAGGACGAGCTGCTTGCAGATCGATAGCCCGAGACCCGTTCCACCGAAACGCCGCGTCGTCGACACGTCGGCCTGCACGAAGGGCTCGAACAAGCGCTCTCCGATCTCCGGCGCGAATCCACAACCCGTGTCTTCGAAGCGGAACGTGAGTCGGTTTCGCTCGTCGTCGCTCACCGTGTTCATGACGGAGAACCGCACGATACCGCGCTCGGTGAACTTGACCGCATTCGAGCCGAGATTGAGCAGGATCTGACGCAGTCGCAGTGGATCCCCGATGGCGCGCCTCGGCACGTCGCCATCGAGCACGAAGTCGAACGTGACTCCCTTCTGATCCGCACTCACCTGCAGCAACTGGGCAACTCGCTCGCACGTATCCCAAACGTCGAACTCGGTTTCCTCGAGTTCGACCGCGCCAGCTTCGACCTTCGTGAAGTCGAGGAGTTGGTGAATGAGTTCGAGAAACGAGTCGGCCGTCGAGGCGATCGTGGAAACGAGGTCACGCTGTTGTTCGTCGAGTTCGCTCGAGCTGAGGAGCTCGACCATGCCCAGGATGCCGCTGATCGGCGTCCTGAGTTCGTGACTCATGTTCGCGAGAAAGCGACTCTTCTGCTCGGACGCTTGCTCCGCGAGCTGGAGCGCATGGTGGATCTGAGCATTCTTCGCTTCGAGTTCCAGATTGCGCGCATCGCTGAACTCGACGAGCTGCATCGCGGCATGCACGTTCGCGGTCGCGACATCGGCGGCCTCACGATGAAGTCGAACGTTCTCGTTCTCGAGCTCGTGGATGCGAGCTTCGAGTTCGCGAACTCGTTCGAGGTCATCCGTGCGCGGAGTCGTCATGTCCAATCGAATCTCGAAGCGGATCAGAATGTGACGGTCGGCACTCCACTCGATACACGTTCCATCAACGTGGCGAGACCGGTCAATCGCACGGTAGAGTGCGTGACGACGGCGGTCGTGCCCCCTTCGTCGAGCTGGAGATCGCACACGTCGTGTTGCGTTTGCGAACATTTCTCGCTCGCACACGCCGAGCAACACGTAATGCGCGCACCGAGACAATCGAGTTGGTCGAGCAAGGAATAGACCTCCTTGCCACCGACACGATCTCGAGGCTCACACGCCCACTCGGTAGCATCGAGAGTCAAGAAGACGTCGACGTCGACACCGCTCGCAACAGCCGCCAGAGCGGCCTGGAGACCGAGCACGGCACGAGCCACGTCACTCGGACCCGTCGTCAAGATGACTTGCACACTCTTCTTCATGGCTGCGATTCCCTGCGTCGTCTCGTCAGATCACCATGGCGACTTCGGAGTTCGCCGCTGCGGCAATGCACGCCGCTGCACCTCCGATCTCGAGGCCGTCACGGAAATCGCTCCGCCTGAGCCCCATGAGTTCTACCGAGGTATCGCAAAGCACCATGTGCACGCCAAGCGCTTGCGCCATTTCGATCTGGTCCTCGAGACTCGATACGCCGAGTCGTCTCATGCGCCAGCGCACGAGCTTCGGGCCCAGACCGGCGAATTGCAGGTTCGACAACGGCAACCCTTTGGAACTGCGCGGCAGCATCCAACCGAACATGCGATCGATGAACGTCTTGCCATGCTCGTCTCGACTCGGATTCGCTCGCCGCAACGCCGTGATCCCCCAGAACGTGAAGAACATCGTGACGCTCATGCCACTCGCCGCTGCACTGTTGGCGAGTGTGAACGCCATCAGTTGCTTGTCGAACTCCTTGCTGAACACGATGAACGTCGACTGTTTCGTTCCCTCGTGCTGCGTAGCGCACGGCACTGATTCCGCTTGCGTCTCGCAAGCGCGCATGGAGCTCGCGAGGCTGCTTGGCACCTCGCTCGTCGTGGTCCCGCTCATGCGTCTTCGTCCTCGGCAGCGTCAGGATCGATCTTGCGGATGCGAACACGACACACGTCTCCGCCATCGAGTTCTTCAAGTTCGTTCCCGGTCAAACGGGACCACGCGCGAACGTCCGCGAGGAACGCGGCATCCGTGGCCTCGATTTCGACTTCCTCGCCGATTTCCATGTCCCGCAACGCGACAGCGAGCTGGACGATCGGCATAGGACAGCGCAACTTCCTACAATCCAAGCGACGAATTCCCACGCCTTCCCGATCGGCATCGAACGGGCGTGACTCAAGGGGAGTCATTCGATCCGCGCGCTTCTTTCCGGGGGTTGTTCGAAGCACCGTTGCGATGCCCGATTGGCTCGCGCACGCCGTTCCCAGTCATGCGGATTCGAGATCGCCGAGCGCGATCAGAGGTCCGCCGGATCGCCGAGCATCGTCTTGGGATCGAGAAGCTTCTCGAGCGTAGCTTCGTCGAGAAGCGACTGTTCGCGCACGAGTTCGACGATGCCACGGCCGCTCCGAAGAGCTTCGGCAGCGAGCTTCGTCGAACGGTCGTAGCCGAGCACAGGAACGAGCGCCGTGACAATGCCGATCGAACGTTCGACAAACGAGCGACAGACGTCCTCGTTGCTCGTGATTCCGTCGATGCAGTTCTCTCGCAGCGTCCGGGCAGCATTGAAGAACATCGTCTGCGACTCGAGGATACTGTGCGCGATGACCGGCTCCATGACGTTGAGCTGCAGCTGCCCGGCTTCTGCGGCAAGCGTCACGGCAAGGTCATTTCCGATCGCGCGGAAGCACACCTGGTTGACTACTTCGGGAATCACGGGGTTGACCTTGCCCGGCATGATCGATGATCCGGGTTGTACGGCCGGGAGGTTGATCTCGTTGAGACCTGCGCGTGGTCCAGAGGATAGCAGGCGCAGGTCGTTGCAGATCTTCGACAGCTTGATCGCGAGGCTCTTGAGCACCGACGAGTAGAGCACGAAGCACTGCGTGTCCTGCGTCGCTTCGACGAGGTCTTCGGCAAGACGGAACTTGCGATCCACGATGCGCGACAGGTGTTCGACGCACTTCTTCGCGTAGCCACGCGGCGTGTTGAGTCCGGTACCGATCGCGGTTCCGCCCATGTTGACTTCGAGGAGCGGCGCTTCGACGAAGGCGAGCGCTTCGTTCTCGTCCTCGAGACTCTTTGCCCACGCATGGAACTCCTGCCCGAGCGTCATCGGCACAGCGTCTTGGAGCTGCGTACGACCGAGCTTGATGACGTCGCGAAACTCGTTGCCCTTGGCCCGCAACGAGGCGACGAGTGCGCCGAGTTCTTCGCGCAAAATGTCGTTGCCGAGCAGCAGGGCGACATGAATCGCGGATGGATAGGCGTCGTTGGTCGATTGCGATCGATTGACGTGATCGTGCGGATCACAGTGTTCGTACTCGCCGCGACGGTGGCCCATGTGCTCGAGCGCGAGGTTCGCGATCACCTCGTTGGCATTCATGTTCGTCGACGTACCGGCTCCGCCTTGGATGACGTCGATCGGGAACTGCTCGTGATGCTTGCCGGCCACGAGGTCTTCGCAGGCTTTCTCGATGCCGTTCAGCACTCGCGATTCGAGCACTCCACAATCGTGGTTCGCGCGCGCCGCGGCGAGTTTGACCATGGCAAGCCCACGTATGAACTCACGATGCTGACTGATCGGAACGCCCGTGATGTGAAAGTTCTCGAGCGCTCGCGCCGTCTGGATGCCGTAGTAGGCACCGGCGTCGACGCTCTTCTCGCCGAGCAAATCGTGTTCGACACGCATGGAATCCGTCGCGAAATCTGCCATGACCTGGTCTTTCGGGCCTTCCCCGGAACGCACAGTGTCATACCAGACGATCCGCTCCGCTCCGCGCTTCGGTCGGGATCTTCGTCCTCGCGGTCCCACCCACCACCTGACGGCCCGGCGCGACCGTCCCGCAGTGCTGCGTCGTCCGGATCGTCGTGGATGGGCGTGCGGCATCCGCGTCTGGCGCACTGTGTGGTTCATCTCGTCGGGCAAAGAAGCCCTCGTATCTGTTCGCCCTCGTCTCGCCCTCGTCGCCGGCACGTTGAGCTGTCACGCGGGCTGATCAGGCAGTTCATTCGGCTCTTCGCTCGGCTCCTCGTCCGATCCCTCGTCGGCGCCCTGCGAGCGCCGGACGCCCCGCGTGCGCAGCGCTTCCCGCAGCAGGTACTCGATCTGCGCGTTGAGGCTGCGCATTTCCTGAGCCGCCCACGCACGCAACTCATCGTGCACGGGTTTCGAAAGTCGGACCAGGAATGCCTTTCGTTCGGCCATGGGATGGTGCCGTCAGGGCGGTGCCATCAGGACGGTGTCATCGGCGCGGCGCCGTCGGGCGTCGAACCTCTCGGCACGTCGACAATCAGTAGATCGACCCCGCATTGACAACGGGCTGCGTCGCGCGATCGCTGCAGAGCACGACGAGGAGGTTGCTGATCATTTGTGCCTTGCGCTCTTCGTCGAGTACGACGACCTGCTCGTCGCGAAGGCCATCGAGAGCCATCTTCACCATGCCGACGGCGCCATCGACGATTCGCGTCCGCGCGTCGATGATCGCATCGGCCTGCTGACGTTGAAGCATCGCGCCGGCGATTTCGGGGGCATACGCGAGGTGGCTCAGGCGCGCCTCGAGCACGTCGATCCCGGCGAGTTCCAGACGGTCGGACAGCTCCCTCGCGAGTTCGTCGTTGACGACCTGCGAACTGCCACGCAGCGAGACCTGCCCGTCATCCGCGTGGTCGTACGGGTGCGTCGATGCGAGGTGACGGACCGCGGCCTCGCTCTGGACCCGGACGTAGTCGATGAAATCCTCGACGTCGAAGCTCGCCTGCGCGCTGTCCCGGACCTTCCACACGACGATCGCTGCGATCTCGATCGGGTTGCCGCGCTGGTCGTTCACCTTGAGCGTCTCGCTGTTGAAGTTGCGCACACGCACGGACAGCGTCTTGCGGACCGTGAACGGATTGAGCCAGTAGAACCCGGCCTCGCGCACCGTGCCGACGTAGCGGCCGAAGAGCAGCACGACCTTGACGTGGTTCGGGTTCACGAGCGTGAGCCCGATCAGTCCGAGCACGAACGCGAGAATCGCCGCAATCCCGAGGACGACACCCAGCACTTCGAAGTCTCGCTGGTTCGCGGCCAACGCGAAACTCAAGATCGCGAATCCGAGGATCCCGAGCAACCCGAGCAGGGGCCCGATACCGCCGATACGCGGCACCAGAACTCGCTCGTGACTCGGGGAATTGACGCTGGGGAGATTGCTGCGGCCCGCTTCTGCCATGGTTCACCTTCGATCAAGAACGACGCGATACCGAAGTGATATCACAATGATTTCCAAAATAGCCGCGCAATTCATGCCAGGGACGATTCGCGCCAGTTTCGCGCGTGAATCGTGCCACGGACGAACTGCGGTACTGCTTGCGCGCTTAGCGGTGGCGGAGGCTCAGGAGGGCCATCGCTGTTCCGTAGCAACGGCCTAGTTCGTGGCTGTCGACGAAGACGCCGTCGAACTCGGGGATCGCGAGGATCAGGTCGCGGAGTTGTTTGCGCCACGTTGCGGCCTCGGTCGCCGTGCTCGACGCGAGCGCGCGGGCTCTGGCCCTGACGTCGAACCAGAAGAAGAACCCTCCGTACCGTAGGCGATTCGCGTGGTCGTCATACTTGCGCGTCGACTCGAGTTGGTCGTGGTGCTCGAACGCCGCCCGCAGCGCCGCCTCGAGTGTCGATGGATCGCTGCGTTCGAACGCGAGCAACGCGCTTTCGCACAGCGGCATGCGGCCTGCAGCTTCGGCAACCCCGGCGCGCACGCTACGGCCGACGCGGGTTTGGCCATAGGAGTAGGCACCGAGCTTGCTTCGGCATGCCTCGAGACTCGCGAGGGCGCGAAGTAACTCTGGTTCGGGGAGCTCGACGCCGTGGCGCTTGGCGATCGCGAGCGCGTGGAGCACCGTCGCGGTGACGAACGGATTGGCATACTCGTGCCGGAACGAACCGTCGTTTTCCTGGCGCGACCAGAGTTCACGCGTCCAGTGCTCGAGCTGGGCTTGCAGTCTCTCGCGAGACATCCCGTAGATCTGCTCGGCTTCGGTCTCCCGATCGAGTTCGTCGAGCAAGGTCGCGACGAGTTCCAGTGGATACACACGAGCCCACACCCACTCGTCCAGGTCCTCCGGATTGATGCGAGCATCGTCGAAGCAGTACCGGATGCCCAGTCGGATCGCACGATCGATCGCACTTCGCCGAGGATGGTCGGGAGTGGCCGCCAACTCGCGGATCAACGCTTCGGTACAGAGCGCAGTGACCGCCACGTAGACGTTGGGAAGCGAATCCAGCCCTCCGAAGTCGTAGTTGCTGTCCTCGAAGCCACCGTGCTCCGTCTGCATCGCGAGCAGGTAGTCGACGCTGCGCGCGCGCAGCGTCCCGAGCGCAGCCTCGGAGGTGCGCACGGTCGTCGTCCACACACGTCCCGCATCCTTCGCATCCGGGGCAGCGAACGTCGTCGCCGCATCGAACGGAAGCGAGCGATACGACCAGAATCCACGACCGACGGGCCCGAACCCCTCGGCCTCTGCCGCAGCCCGCGGTCCGAAGATCGCGTCCTCGCTGCCACTCGCGAGTTCGCGCCAGAGTTTCTTGGCGAGCTCCGCACGTCCCGACCGCGCAGCGATACACGCGGACAAGAATCGTGTTCGCGCGGTCTTCGTGCTCGCCCGTTGCAAGGCGCCTTCCGCCATGCCAACCGTCTCGCTGCGCGGGTCCGTATCGCCGCGCGCAGCATCCCCAAGCGCAGAGTTCCCCGAAGCCGCGAGATGCGCCAAGGCCACCTGACACGCGAGTTCCGGATCGAGCGTCACGCTCGTCTTGTCGATCGTCTGACGCAGACTCGCGAGCTCGGTCCACCGACCGTGCAGTCGCGCCGAGCGTAACGCGGCCGCGGCAGGAAGGACGTCCGTTCCTGCGACGTCGACGGGAACATCCTTGCTCGTCCCCGCGAACCGTTCCAACAGCCCCACGAACCACGTCGGAGAAAACGTCGTCAGCGCATGCGCCCTGGCGAGTTCGTTCCCCTGCGCATCGAGTACGAGAAAGCCAGGCTCGACGAAACGAAACGGCGCGAGATCGAAGCGTCGCGCTTCTTCGCGAGACGGCACACGATCGAGCACGACGAACCTCGCCAACTCGGGTCGCAAATCAGGGTCGGAGAAGTAGCCGGCTCGCACGTAGAGATCGACGATGTTCTTTCGATCCATCGGCGACCGAGGGACCGTCTTGATGTACCAGAGCACCCTGCGGCCTTCGGCCTGCGCACGCTCGAGTGCATCCTCGAGCGTCGTTACGCGCGGCAGATCTTGCCCCACTCGATCCGCGAGTTCGCTCGGTGCGACGTGGCGAAGCTGCGCCCGGACGTTTCCAATCGGAAACGAGCAGGCACACGACACGAGAACGGACCAAGTGGCAACGGAACGAGGCGTCCAGTCGTTGGGCATGCGGTTATCATGCCGACTTGGCGCGAAAAACGAACGAACCTCGACTCGACGCGACCCCCCCGCCTCACGAACCGCGCGGCTTCGACTCGCGACGCCTCCGTGACCGCTCGCGCGATGATCTGGTTCGCGAAGAGCCGCTTCGGCTCGACATCGACGGCACGCGCCTCGTCACGATGCGCACCCCGGGGCAGGACGAGGATTTCGTGACCGGGTTCTTGCTGTCCGAAGGAATGGTGCGGTCGACCGACGAGATCTCCGCGATCGAGTTTCGACCTGGGCGCCCTCCGAGCGAACCTCGACCCGGGGATGCGCCGGGTCTCGAAGCGGATCGTTGCCACGTCCATCTCGCCTCCGCCTCGGGCGCCGCCCTGAAGGCCCGCAGCCTGTCCCGCGTCCACGAGATCCGCCCCTCGTGCGGACTCTGCGGCATCGAGGATTTGGACGAACTCATGGCGGGGAACCACCTCGAACCCCGTGAGCCGCACTTCGATCTGGCGCGGCTCGCCGGCATCCTCGACGAGTTCCGCACGAGGCAGACGGTCTTCGAACACACGGGCGCCTGTCACGGAGCCGCGATCGTCAACGCGTCGACCGGAGTCTTCGTCGGCTTCGGCGAGGACGTCGGACGACACAACGCACTCGACAAAGCGATCGGAATGGCGGCGCGCGCATCCATCGACTTCGGCGCCTGCCTCGGCTTGCTGTCCGGCCGAGCGGGTTACGAACTCGTGGCCAAACTCCTGAGAGTGCGCATCCCCATCCTGGTGTCCGTCTCGGCACCGACGGCACTCAGCTTCGATCTGTGCCGCGAGGCAGGCGCGACCCTGATCGGCTTTGCGCGTGGCCGCCATCACAAGGTCTACTGGGACGAAGGCCGCCTCGACACACGACCTTGACGGTCGGTCGTGTATGCTTGAATTACGTCTCGAGCGATCGGCGACGCCTCAGATCGAAATCATCGGAGCACACCTTGGCACGCAATCTCGCTTGGGCATTGGCCGCGAGGACGGGACTCCCGTACCTGTATCGCAAGCGACACGAGCACGACTGCGTCATCCTCATGTACCACGCGGTCGTCGACGGCCCGCGTGCCTACACACGGTGGACCCACGTGACCGCTTCCGACTTCCGGTGGCAGATCCAATGGATCAAGCAGCGCTACCGGATCCTCCCGCTCTCCGAGGTCGTCCAAGCCATGCGCAACGGACGCGCGCTGCCTTCGAAGACCGCGGTGCTCACCTTCGACGACGGCTTCCGCAACAACTACACGACAGCATTTCCGATCCTGAAGGCAGAAGCCGTGCCGGCGACGATCTTCCTGACGACCGGTTATCTCGATTCGCGTCGCATGAACTGGTCCGACCAGCTCTTCCTCGATCTGCAGGCAGCCGCGCCAGGAGAGCTCGACCTCAGCGTCCACGCACTCGGACTGCATCGAATCGAAAGCGACGCGTCCCGCATTGCTGCCTGTGATCTCGTGCGACGACACGTGAAGACCCTGCCGAGCGCGACGAAGAACACGATCCTCGCCGACATCTCCCGATTCGCGGATCGTCCAGGTCGTCGTGCGGTCGCCGAAGCCCCGGACTTCGAACCGCTGACGTGGGACGAAGTGCGGGAGATGGCGTCGTCCGGCCTCGTCGACTTCGGTGCGCACACGATCACCCACGAAATCCTGAGTCGGCTGCCCCGCGAAGCGATGCGCAAGGAGATCGAACAAAGCTGCCTCACCGTGCGGGAGCGCGTGGGAGTGCAGGACGTCCCGTTCGCCTACCCGAACGGTGGTCGCGACGACTTCGATGATCACTGCAAGGCGGCGGTGCAGGGCGCGAGAGCCACATGCGCCCTCACGACGATCGAAGGGCTCTGTACACGCAGTTCGGACGTGTACGCGCTGCCGCGCATCGGTGTCGGTTCGGACATGACACCGTCGCGATTCCAGGTAGCGTCCAGCGGCATCGCCAGCGGCCTCAAAGCGAGACTCGGTCGCGCCTGATCCCAAGATGCTCGATATTTCTCGCGCGGAGTCCATTGACTCCGTTCCCTCTCGGCCCTGGAACGAAGTCGTCGCATCGAGTGCGACTCGCAGTGTCTTCCAAACGCACGAGTGGCACCAAGCGTGGTGGAACGTGCACGGCAGTGGCAAGGCATTGTGGCTGTTGCTGGCTCACGACGACGGGAAACTCGTCGGTATCCTCGCAGCGACGCGCGACGAGCACGGGGACCTGCTCTTCGTCGGGCATCGGCGAAGCGACTACGTGGACGTGATCTGCCCTGCAGACCGTGAGGACGTTCGCGAAGCCCTCCTCGCGCGCCTCGTTCGCGATGCCGCACCGTGGCGTCGCTTCGAACTCAGAAACCTCCCCGAATCCTCGCCGACCGCGAAGACGCTCGAGCGACTCACGCCGAGAACTCTGCTTCGGAACACGACCCCCTGCCCGACGCTGATCATTCGTGGGAACGAGGAGTTCTTCGACGACGTGCGCCGCAAGAAGAGCCTCCGCAGGCACCACAATTGGTTCAAGAAGCAGGAGGACTACGAAGTCCTGCACACGAGCGATGCGAGCGTGATCGCGGAGCATCTCGACGCATTCTTCGAACAGCACGTGCAACGCTGGCGCGGGACGGACTCACCGAGCCTGTTCGAAAGTGACGACAGCCGTCGGTTCTACCGCGAACTGCTCGATTCGATGGGCGCGACGACGTGGCTCCGATTCACCGCAGTATCGGCGTTGGGCAAGCCGGTGGCGTTCCACTTCGGGTTCGTGCATGACGGCGTGTTCGTGTGGTACAAGCCGTCGTTCGACATCGAGCTCCAGAAGAAGTCCCCTGGCGAAGCCTTGATCAAAGAGCTCTTCGAACTAGCACACGAGGAAGGTTGCAGCGAGTTCGACTTCACGGTCGGTGACGAGACGTTCAAATCGCGCTTCAGCAATGTCGTGCGCAGCAACCTTCACATCACGGCCTATGGCGGCGGCCTCGACTACTGGAAACAACGCTTGGTCGAAGGCGCCAAGCGACGGCTCAAGTCGAGCACGGTTGGCCAACGCCTGATCGAGAAGGCGAAGAAGCTCGGCCGACCATGAAACTCGCCCTCTTCGCCAACGACGCGTTCGGGAGCTACGTATTCGACACGGTGCGCGACAGCGACGTCGACCTGGTCTGTGTCGTCGGCGAGACCAAGAGCACTGCCGGTCGACTGCGCAAGAAGCTACGCCGCTACAAGAAGCGCCCGAAGAACGCATGGCGGGATCTCATCGCGAGATTTCGTCAGCGCCCCACCCCGGAGCCACCACGCCGCTCCGGGCGCTCACCGGCAGCCGGCCTACCATCATTGCGAGAACGTTCCGAGCAAGCCGGAATCGCGTACTTCGAGGACGAGCGACTGGCGACACTCGCGTTCGCGTCGACGCTCCGCGAACTCGACATCGACCTCGTACTCGTCGCGACGTTCGGGGCGATCTTGCGTCCGCACATCATCGAGGTCCCGCGCCGCGGAGTCGTCAACATCCACTTCGCTCTCCTGCCCGCGTATCGCGGCATGACGCCAGAACTCTGCTGCTTGCTCGACGGTGCCACCGAGACCGGAGTGACGGCACACTTCATCGACGAGGGCGTCGACACGGGAGACGTCATCGAGCAGCGGCGAGTCCCGATTTCGCCGAACGACGGATTCGCCGATCTGCAAGCGAAGCTCTACCCAGAAGGGCGCGAACTCGTGCGCTCGGTTCTCGCGCGCTTCGCGGCGGGTGACGTCGAAGCGGTCCCACAGGACGACTCGAAGGCATCGAAGTGCAAGCTGCGGCGTGGCTATCGCGAGATCTCGCTCGAACACACGCCGGGTCCGAAGGTCCATGACATCCTGCGCGCTTGCCTCGGCACGCGACACGCACCCTACATCATCCAGAAGGACGGTAGCCGCCTGTATCTACTCGACGCGGAGTTCGTTCCGGACGCCGATGCCGCGCAATACACTTCGGCCCGAGACACGATGACGTACGCGTGCAAAAACGGCATGCTCGTGGTTCGCGAAGCATGGCAGCCTTCTTGAATCCGTCGTCGTCGCGGACTCAGAGCGGCATCGGCGTACCCGCCGTCGCCATGTCACCGTAGCGCTTGCGCTGGATGCGTTGTTCGAACAGCGTCCACAACGCCGACACGCACATGTACAGCGCGAGCCCGGACGCGTAGTTGTAGAGGAAGATCACGAACACGAACGGCATGAAGCGCATCATGCGCTGCATCGACCGCTGCTGCGGATCCTCGGGCAGCGGTTGGCCGAACATGTTGAGACCCCACAGCACCGCCATGATCAGGGGCAGCACGTTGAGGTATTCGAGCCCGTTGCCGAGTAGCGGCAGGTCGGTGATCCCGAGGTGCATCGCGCGATCAGGAAGCGAGAGATCCTTGATCCAGAGCAGGAACGGCTGGTGCCGCAGCTCGAAGCTCGCGCGCAACATCGTGAAGAGTCCGATGAAGACGGGCATCGTCAAGAACATCGGCAAACAACCCATCAGCGGCGGGAACAACTTGTGCTCGCGCTGGAATGCCATGAGCTCCTTGTTCATGCGCTGCGGATCCTTCTCGAAGCGCTTCTTGATGCGATCCATCTCGGGCTTGAGCTTCGCCATGCGCTGTGAGTACGAGCGCATGGCTTTGCCCTGACGGAGCATCAGAGGCAGCATCGCGCCACGCACGCAGATCGTGAGCATGATGATCGCGACGCCCCAATTCCCGACGATGCCGTGGAAGAGCTTGAGGACCCACAGCAGCAGCTTCGCGAGGGTCGACGCGCCGGGGGCGCAATAGCAGCCGGATTGCAGATCGATGTCGCAGACGGCGCCGAAGCGCGCGTACTGCGGATCGGATTCGAGCACGTCACGGCTCTTCGGACCGAGGTAGCAGTTGAAGACGAGTTCGGACGCTTCACCACCGGCCTTGCCGATGCGCTGCGACATCTCGAGAACTGCCGCAACGTTGGTGAAAGCCTTCGTCTTGGGGACACCGTTGTCGACCTTCGGGAGGCTGCGCACATACACACCCTGAATCGCCTGTCCCGTCGTCGCGTCATCGGGCCAGAGGATGCAAGAGAAGAAGCGCGAACTCTGTCCGCACCACGCGATCGCGGCACCGTCCGCGCGACGCAGCACCGGCGGGATGTCCCGACCTTCCGGCGAATTACGCGGCCCATGCATCGTGAGCGCGTCGCCACCCTCCGGCATGGCGAAGACCATCGCCGGATTCCCGAAGTACTCGTCCATCGGGTTGCTCAGCACCGATGCCGCCTGCAACCGGTAGGTCCACGTCGCGGGCAGCGTCGAGTCTTCGCCCTTCGCGGTCTTGCCGCGGTCCTCGAGCCGGATCGCGATTTGGAAATGTCTCGACCCTTCGAAGAAGCGATACGTCTTGACGAGCGTTAGCCCGTTGGCCAGATCGAGGCGATACGCGATCGCGCGCTCGGGCGCGTCCTGCACCCGGGTCCACGCGATCTTGTCGGTGGACCAGAGTTCTCCGCCATCCTCGATCGGGAACTTCCATTCGAAGTCGTCGACGACGAAGGAGAGGATCCCGGAGTTCTCTTCATAGTCGATCACGCGATAGACGTGCTCGGCATCGTGCAGCTTCGGGTCGGGCGTCGAATAGAAGTCCCGCAGCTGCACCGTCTTGATGCCGCCGCCGATCGTGTGGAACGCGACGTCGAAGCCGGGCTTGTCGAGATCGGACCCGAACGACTTCTCGAACAAGCTGTGACCCGCCGGATTCACGACGGTCGTCTTGTTCGCAGGATCGATGACGACCGGTTTGGTATCGGGTGCCTGCTGTTTCGACTTGTCGCCGAAGAACTGCCCGATCAACAAGTACGCGAGGAGCGCGATGAGCAGCGGCGTGATGAAACGCGAAACTCGGTTTTCCATACTTCAGCGTCCGACCGCGAGGCGATCGGCGAGGTAGTCGGGCAATTCGGAGGCCCGGATCTTGGCCATCGTCGCTTCGACGTCGTATTCGACGCGGTGGAATCGAACGTCCCCGGTCTCGGGGTCGTAGGTGACGTAGGAGGCTCGTGGGTCGCCATCACGCGGCTGACCGACCGAACCGATGTTGACGATCGCTTTCCGCTCGCCGAGCGTCCACTGACCATCGAGTTCTGCAGGCGATCGAAAGCCGTTGCCGTCTTCGTACACACCCGGCACATGCGAGTGTCCGACGAAACAAATTCGACATCCCCCCATTCGCTCGAAGCGATCGGACATCTTCTTGGGATCGGAGACGTCGCTCGGAAGCGTGTAGTCGCGAATCGGGTCCTTCGGAGAACCATGCACCAGGAGCATGTGCCCATCGACCTTCGACTCAGGCATCTCGGACAGGTAGTTCCAAAAACGGAACGTCTCGTCGCGAGGCTTGGTCTTGTCGTTGAGCTGCTCCTTGGTCCAATCGATCGCGGCACGCGCCTTCGGATTGAAGTCGCTCGCGTAGTACATCGCACCGTGCTCGTGATTGCCGAGGAGCGAGTAGTCGCAGACCTCGATCACGCGCGCGAGCGTCTCGCGAGGTTCGGGGCCGTAGCCAATCACGTCGCCGAGACAGAGATAGCGGCGGACGCTGCGTTTCTTCGCATCGGCGAGTACGGCCTCGAGGGCCTCGATGTTCGAGTGGATGTCGGACAGGAAAGCGATCATGCGCGTACGAATGTGTGCGCGTGCGCTACCGTCTCCGGCGCCCAACGCGGCAAGATGAAGGGCCGAAAATCTACGCTCGAGACCAATGACCCGCAAGGATTGCAGCACACTCACGACCAGAAGGCGCCCGCGATGGCCCGCGGATTCGAAGCGTCGGAGCCACGGAATCCGCTGGCGTCCTGCCGTCGCAGTGGCTTGCGCTCTCTCGCTCGCTGCTCGCGCGCACGCTCAGGAACAGGCCGAAGCGCCCGAGACGCAGAACCGCACCCCGAAACTCGACCCCAGCGGCACGTTCTTCGAACCGCCAATCGCGATCTCGGGCAAGCCGCTCGCGCGAGCGAAGGGCCTGTCGATCGATTTGGTCGAGTACCAACGGTTCCTCGTGGCGCGCGCCGATCGAGCCTTCCTCGAAGAGTTCGTCTTCTTGCGCGTCGTCGCGGAGGAGTGCCGGCGACGCGGTCTCGCACGCACGGCTCCGCAGATCGCTCGCGCCAATGCCTTGCGACGCATCGCGGAGTTCGGCCCGGGCGAAGACGGCCGCATGCGTCGTCGAGCCTTCGAGAACAGCGAGCTCCAGCGCTTGCGCGTCGATGCACTCGTCCGCGCGACGCGACGCATCGAAGATCGCGATCTGCGGCTCGCGTTCGACACGCAATACGGTCTCGGCGGCGTGCGCGTCGACGTGCGACACCTGCTCGTCTCCTTCGTCGCGACCGAGCGGCGCTTGATTGCGGAAGGAAACGCGAAGCCGACGCCGGATCAGATCGCCGATCGGGCTCGCCGTGATGTCCAACGGCTACGGGAAGCCGTGAGCGCAGGCACGAGGTTCGAAGCCTTGGCGCCGCGCTCCGACGATCCAGGGACGACGACCCGCACCAAGGACCCACGCACGCGCGACGCGGCAACGGTGATCGAAGGCTACGCGTACCAACGCTTCGGTCCGGAATTCGCCGAGGCGGTTCGTGCGCAACCCGTCGGCATCGTCAGCGAGCCCGTGCGCACGTCGCACGGGTATCACCTCATCGAAGTCACGTCGCGTGTCGTCACTCGATTCGACGACGTCGAGGCCGAGCTGCGTGCGGCATTGAAGGTCGCACCAGCCACTCCTCGCGAAACGCAAGCGCTCCAGGACGAGCTCTTCGAGCAGTATGGGATCGAGCTCCACTGAACCCCTCCTCGTCCTGACGGGACCGACGGCGTCCGGCAAGAGTGCGCTCGCGATCGAGATCGCGAAGCGCCACGACCTGGAGATCCTCTCCGTCGATTCGATGAGCATCTATCGTCTCATGGACGTCGGGACCGCCAAGCCGACTCGAGCGGAGCGCGACCAAGTCGTCCATCATGGCCTCGATCTCGTCGATCCATGGGAAGACTTCGACGCAGCCCGTTTTGCCGCATACGCGGACGAACGCATCCAGAGCGCGGCGGATGACGGCAAGCGCCTGCTACTCGTGGGTGGCACTCCGCTCTACCTGATGGCCATCCTGCGTGGCTTCTTCGAAGGGCCTCCCAAGAACCCCGCTCTGCGCCGCGATCTGCGCGAACGCGAAGATGCCGAACCCGGCTCGCTGCACGTCGAGCTCGAAGCCATCGACGCGGAAGCCGCGCAACGCATCCACAAGAACGACACCAAGCGTCTCGTGCGCGCGATCGAAGTGTACGAGGCAACCGGCCGCCCGATCAGCGAACTCCAGCGACAGTTCGAAGAAGGTCCACCGCGTTACGCGCACCGACTCGCGAGTCTCTCGATCGCGCGCGATCACATGCGCGAGCGTGTCCGAGAGCGAACGCGCGCGATGTTCGACGGCGGCCTCGTCGACGAAGTGCGCTCGATCGAGAACGCGGGCGGCTTCTCCGCGACGGCGGGTCAGGCAATCGGCTACGCAGAGGTTCTCGACTTCTTGCGCGGCGACCTGGCATCGGATCTGCTCGTGTCGCGCGTTCGGAACTCGACGCATCGACTGGTCCGTCGCCAGGAGACGTGGTTCCGACGCATGCAAGGCATCACACTCCTACCCGTCGAAGACGAGCGGCGCGATCGACCTCTCATCGACCTTGCGGAGCGCGTCTTCTTCGCGCACGCTTCGTGACACGGAGCTCGAGACCACGCAACGCCGCGCGAACCGCGATGCCACGCGAACAGCGATGAGAGACATACCGCGATGACAGATATACCGTAATGACCGACAACGACGAGACGACCGGCGACGGACGCCGAAGGGCGAACGTGCCCCGACCCCGGCAACGACCCCGACGGCCGACCCTGCCCGTCTCCAAGGTCCCGCCAGCTCGACCTACAGCTGCGGCATCCGCCGATTCCGAAGCCGAGGACGCCAGCGTTGAAACATCGTTGTGCGAACAGTGGACGGAAGCGATGTGCGCCGCCGAGATCGGTGCAGTCCCCGATGATGGTCGCAGCATCGCGCATCGCGTCCTGCGCTACCTCGATGCAATGCTCACGGCGAACGCACAAGTCAACCTGACCGCCATTCGCGACCCGCACGCGGCGCGCGTCCTGCACGCGCTCGACTCACTGATGGTGCATGCCGCGGTGCAGACACCTCCGCGTATCGTCATCGATCTCGGGAGTGGGAATGGCTTTCCCGGCGTCGCCGCCGCCGCGTCGTGGCCCGACACGCACGTAATCTGCATCGAGCGCACTCAGAAGAAGGCACGCGCCATCACGCAGTGCGCCGAGGCCTCTGGCCTCTCCAACCTCGAGGTCGTCGCGCTCGATGCAGCGCAGGTGCCCGCGCGCGTGCCCGGATTGTGCGAACGCGCCGACGTCGTGCTCTCACGCGCGATGGCCGACATCGCGACCATCGTGCGATACGCCGTTCCGCTCCTCGCACGCGACGGCGCAAGGATCGTTCAGTGGAAGTCTCAGGACATCGCACGGAGCGAACGCGACGCCGGCGAGCGCGCGGCTGCCGAGGCATGGCTCGGCGTTCGCCCCGACATCCTGTACTCGCTTCCGCCCGTGCAGGGCGAGACCGAGCATCGAGTGCGGAGACTCGTCGTCTACGAGCGAGTGCGGCGTGCCGCTTCCCACCGTCGAAGCTCGCGGTGAAAACCGGGGAAACTCTTGTCCACGCAGTCCTCGTCATCGAGCCGCACGCGTATCCCGTGAATCGACGCGAGTGTCGCGAACGCCATCGCCATCCGATGATCGCCTGCGGTTTCGACCGTGCTCTCGATCGTCTCGTGTTCGGACGTCGGCACGCGCCCTTCGAAGACGAGGGTATCGCCGACGTCTTCGGCCACGAATCCGAGGCACCGCAGACCACGCGCGAGTACGGCGAGCCGATCACTCTCCTTGTGTCGCAGTTTGGCCGAGCTCAGGGAGTGCCGACCAGGGAGCGTCGACAAGAGCGCCACGAGCGGAGCGACGCAGTCGGGACGGTCGGAAAGATCGATCGGGGATGCCGACGCGAGCACGGTTTCGCGAGCCGGGTCGATGCGCAGCGCGCTCGCATCATCTGCACAGTGCACGCCGATCGCCTCCAGATCGTCCAAGAACCGGACGTCGGGATGGAGCCCTTCGGGGCCATCGCGGAGATCTCCGAGACCTCGGACTTCGGCCGGGACTCCGCAGCCCGCAGCCCACGCGAGAAAGAACGAGGCAGCGGATGGATCCCCGGGCACGGTCACGGATCGATCCGTGCCGCGTGCGGATTTCGTCACCAAGAACTCCGCGTGGCTCGGGCCTACGTCCGCCTCGATTGCCGCGCCGAAGACACGCAGCCACGCCGCGGTGAGTGGCGCGTATCCCGGCGGCCCGTCGAGGACGAGTCGACCGCCGCGCCGCGCCATGACGAGCAAGAGCCCGCTCGCTGCCTGGCTCGTGTGATTCGTGTCGATGCGAAGGTCGAGCGGTTGTTCTGCACCAAGACTCGCGCAACGCAGCGGAAAGAACCCGGTCTGACCGGTCCATGTGATGTCCAGCCCCACGGACTCGAGCGTGAGCACGAACGAATCGCCGATCTTGCGGCGAGCAAGCTGAGGTCCTGCTTCGATCGTGGCATCTCCGCCGAGGCCCGCGAGCAAGGCGAGCACGAAGCGCGCACTCGTCGCGCTGTCGCCGCACGCGAGCGTCTCGCCGCGTGGACGTCGTAGGCCATGGCTTTGGATCACGACATCGCCCGAACCTGGCCCAGCGAGTGCGCAGGTCACTTCGGCGCCGAGCGCGTCGACGAGGCGCAACGATGCCAGAGCGTCTCGGCCGAGCTCCGGCGCGAACTCGGGCAAATGCACTGAAATACGCGTTCGTCCCGGTTCGAGCAGACCGAGGAAAGCCGCTCGCTGGAACGCACTCTTGCAAGGAGGCGGGCAGAACACGAGTCGGGACGCCACGTTGGGATTCTGCCAGGGGGCGCGCGCCGACCGTGAGCACAATCGGCCTTGGATTCGCGGCCGTCTCACGTTCTGATGCCGACCATGAGCGCAGCATCACCATCCGCTTCGAACTCACCGGCCAGTTCGGACTCGCCCGGGAAACCGACCGAGGTTCTCGTCGTCGATCTGCCGTTCGCCAAGAAGATCTCGTCGGGCAAGGTTCGCGAACGCTTCGAACTCGGCGGCGACCTTCTCCTCGTGACGACCGATCGCATCTCGGCCTTCGACGTCGTCATGAACGAGGGCATCCCCGGCAAAGGGATCGTGCTCACCGGGCTGTCGGCGTTCTGGTTCCATCTCACACGCGATCTGTGTGACAACCACCTGCTCTCGACCGACGTCGATGCGTGGGATGACGTTCCCGCCGACTACAAGGACGTCTTGCGCGGTCGCACGATGCGGTGCCGCAAGGCGAGCGTCCTGCCGGTCGAGTGGATCGTCCGCGGCTACTTGACGGGCAGCGGCTACAAGGACTACCTCGCGACGAGTTCGGTTTCGGGGATCGCGTTGCCCCCCGGTCTCCAGCACGCGAGCCGCATCGAGCCCGCGATCCTCACGCCCTCGACGAAGGCAGAGCAAGGCGAGCACGACGAGGCGATCTCCTTCGAACGCGTCACTGAACTCATCGGCGCGGAGATCGCCGAGCGTTGTCGTGAAATCGCGCTCGCGCTCTACACCCGCGGGCGCGACTACGCGGAACAGAAAGGGTTCGTCATCGCCGACACCAAGTTCGAACTCGGTTGTATCGGCGATCGAGTCGTCCTGATCGACGAATGTCTGACGCCGGACAGCTCGCGCTTCTGGCGCAAGGACGACGTCGCACCGGGCACGAAGCCCGAGAGTTTCGACAAGCAGGTCGTGCGCGATTACCTCGATTCGCTCGACTGGAACAAGAAGGCTCCACCGCCGCCGCTGCCCCTCGAGATCCGCGCGGCAGCATCCGGTCAATACGTCAAAATCTTCGAAGCGCTGACCGGCCGCAAACCCTGGTGACCATGAAACCGATCGTCTACGTCCTCGGCTCGGACTCCGACCTTCCCCAGCTCGAAGGAGGCTTCGAGCTACTTCGACACTTCGAACTCGGCTTCGACGTGCGCGTGCTGTCCGCACACCGCACTCCGCACGAGTGCGCAGAACTCGCGAGCAGCGCCGAGGCACAGGGAGCGCGTGTGCTCATCGCCGCCGCCGGGATGGCCGCTGCGCTACCGGGCGTCCTCGCCGCCCACTCGCCCCTACCGGTCATCGGCGTACCGATTGGAGGCTCGGCGCTCTCGGGCGTCGACGCACTCTATTCGATCTCACAGATGCCTGGCGGCGTTCCGGTCGCGACGACCGGCATCGGCAAGGCCGGTGGCAAGAACGCAGCGCTGATCGCCGTGCGAATCTTGGCTCTCCAGGACGCGGACCTCATGCGTCGCTACAAGGAGTGGATCGACGATCAACGCAAGGCCGTGCTCGCGAAAGACCGCGAGGTGCAGGCTCGCTACGGCAGTGATGCGTGACCGCACGACGGCACGCTGATCAGCACGTTCAAGCGTGACGCCCGTGGATGCCGATAGCTTCGACGGGAACCCCTCCCGTCGGAGCGATCATGCCAGCGAATACGACCAAGAAGACGAAGCGCCAGGGCACCAAGAAAGCCGGAGCCAGCTCGAAGAAAGCGAACACCGCCAAGAGCACGAAGAAGGCCGCATCGCGCACCGCGAAGAGCGCCACGACGAAGGCAAGCTCGAAGCCCAAGGCGACGAAGCGCCCCGCACCCGCGAAGGCGAAAGCGAAGGCCAAGACGCCGCGCACGATGACGAAGGGGTCGAAGGAACTCCGGAAGAGCCCGACGACCGAAGTCACGGGCGAGGTGCTCGAGTTCATCAACGCGCTCAACGCCTACAAGAAAGAGAAGAACTGCCTCTTCCCGGCGCACAGCGAGATCCTCGAGGTCCTCAAGAGCCTCGGCTACAAGAAAACCTGACGGCTCTCGCGGCTACCAACGCCAGCGCAGTGCGTCCTGGAGCAGGCCGAACCCCGCCCCGATGGCGAGGCCGCGATCGCGGTGCCCGTATTGGTGCCCGATGATCGCACCGAGCCCGCCGTAGAAGAGCGTGTTCCACGGCACCGGATTGCGGTAGCGCCGTGGACCGTAGTAGCGCGAATCGTAGTAGCCCGAATCGTAGTAGCCCGACCCGTAGTAGCGGACCGACGACGTTCGCGCTGCCTCGGCGTACGCGCGCGCGATCTCGATATCGGCCTCGCGCTGCCGTGCCTCGCGATCCCGTTCTTCGATCTGCCGCGCGAGTTCGGCGGCGACCTTCTCGTCGAGCAGCCTCGCCGCGGCATCGTCACTGTAGGTTCCGAACTCGTCGGTACGTCGGGCCGGACTCGGTGAAGGCTCGTCGCGCGGTGCCGGGCGGGCGATCTCGTCGTACGACTCGGGTCCCGTGTCGTACCGCGCGGCGTCCTGCGACGAGCATGCCGCCAGCGCGCCGACGGCCGAAAGCGCGAGAGCACGCAGGTGCTTGGCGTTCATTGTTCGTACCTCCGGACCTGTACTTCGTAGTGCTTGGCGGCACTCTTGAGCGAAGTCACGGTCTTGCGCGTCAGTCCGACGGGCACACCCACGTAGAGGTCGCTCGTGACGTCCCCCGGTAAGGCATTTCCGGCTGCGTCCTTGAACGTGACCCGGCAGAGGACTTGGAGCCGTTCTCCGCTCACGTTGTGGAACGGAATCGTGATGCGCAGTCGCCCGCTCTCGGTGCGTGCGGCCTCGATCTGCCCGATCTCGAGATCTCCCGACAGACTCGGATCCGCGAAGATCGGTCCCTTGGCATACGCTTCGAGATCATCGGGAACCATCGAGGTCGCCGGAACCGGCCGATGGGAACACGACACACTGAAGAGCACGACGGCGACGAGCGAACGGAAACGCATCATGGCGAACCTCCGGTTGGGGGATATCGATGTGGTGTCGGTGCCGGTACGGACCGAGCGTGAAGGATCGTGGTGTGGAGGCGCGGAGCATCACGCGCAGGAACCGTGATGCGATACTCGCGCGAGTATTGTGAATCGACGCGGCCGTCCGTCGCGATGAACTCGACGAACACCCTGTGCTCACCCGGGGTCACGTCGAGGGCGATCGCCTGCAACGTGTCGGGCAGTGTGCGCCAGCATCGCAAATCGGGATCCACCGATATGAACAGCGAGCCCAGCAGTGCGATCGCGCCTGCGAGCATCATGCCCTTGTCGTCACGGTCGATACCCTCGAGCAGGAGCACCGTGCCCGCGGTTCCCGAGACTTCTTTGAAGACGGCTTTGCCCTCTCGGATCCCATCGAGCCAGCGCCCGCCGCGCGTGTTCGCTTGGAAGTCGACGTCGCCGATCACTTCGGTCGTGCCCCGAAGCACCCCATCGACGAACACCCGCGCCGCCCGCACGCGCTGCGTCGGTGAAGCCATGACCACCATGTCGGGACGATCGCGACGCGCGACCTTCCAGGGGCCTCGACCGACCGACGCCAACACGAGCAGATTGCTCGCCTCGAAGTTGCGGAATGCGAGCGGATCGCTCTTGCCACGCGCACCGTGCGCGACGGCGCCCTGACGCGCCTGTCGAGCCTCCTGCAAGAACGAACGCGCCTCAGAGGCCTGACCGTTGTCCCGACTGGCCCACGCGGCGAGGTAGAAACTCGGCGCGAAGTCCGAACCGAACTCCTCCTCGCTCTGTTCGGCATCGCGCAGCATCGCTTCCTTGAAGCTCGCGCGCGCGTTGTCGGGTTCGCCGCGCTCGAACGCGAGGATGCCGGTGTAGATCGAGTTGAGCGCACGTTCGTACGGCTCTCCCCGATACTCACGCGTGTCCTCGCGCCCGACGACGGTCCCCACGCGCTCACCGAAGCTCGCGTCCCAGGTCTCCATCGCGCGACCGGCGTCGTAGAACAGGCGCCACGCACCGTCGACATCGCCTTTCGCGTCCAGGGTCGTCGCGAGTTCGTTGGCCATCAACACCCAGTCCCCGTCACTCGAGTCCAGCCGCTCGCGAAAGAGCTCTTCGGCCACGTCGAGTCGACCCTGCCAGTAGGGCTCGACCGGAGGCGGAACCCAGGCAGTGCACGCCGCCCCACCGAGAACGGTCGCCCACAGGGCGACACGACTCGCGAGCTGCCGGGTGCAGGGGCGCCGCGTTCGGCGGCGCAGGGTTCTGGGCGATGGCGACACGGCAAGGGCTTCAGCGATAGACCGCCGGCCGGTTGCCGGCCCACTTGAAGTCGTATTCGTTGGCCCAGATCTGCTCCGACGATTCGAGGTCGACGAGCACGAACGAGTAGACCCAATAGTCCGAACTCATTCCGTCGCGTCCCCGCTTGCTGATCGTACGCACCGTACCCGTCAGCACGTAGTCGGATCCGAGCAGCGCCTTCTTCTGGCTGCCTTCGACCGCGCCTTCGCGCTTCGCGAGTCGCTCGGCCTGGACCTCCTGAAGGGTCGAAGCATCGCGATTGAGGACGCGAACACGGTCCCGACCGTGTTGCACCAAGCGGGTGCGGATCATCTCGACGACCATCCGCTTGTCGATCGGGTGCGATGCGTTGTTGTCGAGACCGACGACGTAGAGGCTCGGCGTGCCATGGCTCGCGTCGAGCGGCGCCTGCGCGAGTAGATCTCGCGACATCTGGTCGGCCATGGTGCGGACGTCCTGGGATTCGGTGCCACCTCCTCCGACTCCATCGTCGACATCCGGATCGACGCGCATATGACTGCGAGCGCATCCCGCGAGGAAAACGAGCGTGAGAGTGATCGCGAGACGAGCGGTGCGCGAGAAACAGCTGTTCATCATCATGTCCTTCGGTGAACCTCGAATTCCCCACAGTGTGATGCCGCGATACTGGATCTCAAGGCAGCGATCGGGGTGCCGGCGAGGAATCGATCGTATGGCAGCGAAAATCGAACATCGCAAGCCTCGTACCGTGGATGGCGACGCGACGCACGGGCCTCGAAAGCGATCGTTGGCTCGGCAGCGGCTCATCGTCGTCCCCCGCAGGGGACATTGGTGTCACGGTCCGCGCCGCTTCAGCCGATTCGTCGAAGCATCGTAATCGAGCACGACGACGCCGCTCGCGAGACGCAGCCTGCCCAGTGCGCTCGGGTCGATCGGACGATGATCGTTCGACGTTGCCGCAGGCCGCGTTCGGACGAGGTCGATCACGATCTCCTTCGAGATGCCGGCTCGATGTAGGCGCTCGCGCGTACCCCAAGAGAGAAACGGTAGCTGACCATGCACTCCCCACAGACCTGGCACGTCGACGAGTACGATCTCTTTCGTAGAAGGTTCGGCGACGAGAGTCGCCTCGACATCGGCAATCAGCGCGCGCGTGGCGTCGTCGGCCGCGCGGATCCCCTCGAGACTTCGCAGGCCTTGGAATACCCACGAAACCACGATCGCGAGCAGAAGAGCTCGAGTTGCCTGGTCGCGACTGGGACGTCCGATCGAGAACGACGCCAAGGCGACGGCAACGAGCGGCGCAGCGACGTGCACGTAGCGAACTCCCACGCCAACGAACAGGACCTGAGGCACGGCATCCATCAGCGCGAGTGAGAGCAAGAAGCGTTGGAAGCCGTCGCCGCGCACGAACAGGAACGCGCCGAGCACGATGATCAGCCCGAAGACCGAAGCCGAAGCCGCGAACCCGAGGTTTCCGTGAACGCCGCGAAGTCCATCGAGCAACGCTTCGCGCGCGAACTCCGGAAGTACGTGGAACGCGACTCGAGCCACGTTGGCAGGAACTGCACCGAAGTCATGGAGGGAGTATTGCCTGCTCGTCCGGACGACGAGCAGGTCCAGGACTCGCCAGAGCGCGAGAAGCAGGAGTGCGACCGTTGCGCGATTGCGCAGTACCGCTCCGAGACCGGCACGCACGGGAACGAGCCACCATGCGAGCACGAACACAGGTGCCATGAAGATCGCCGACTCGTGCGCGAGGAGACACACGGCGTAGAGCAAGACGGTCCACCAACCGCTGCTGCGATGCACGCCTGCGAGACTGGTGTCCTGGGTCGAAAAATCGCGGACGTGCTGCCACCAGAGCACTGCCGCTCCGAACGCACACAACGCTCGCACCGGATACCCGATGGCGCACAACCACACGAGGTGAACGTGGACCGGAGCGACCAAGACGAGAGTCGCGGCGAGGAGCGTCGTCCCATACGACACGCCGCGAAGACGAAGCCACATGTGGACAGCAACGACGAGCACCGCATGCAACGAGAACGCGGGCAGTCGGGCTGCGGCCGGAGAGACGCCGAACAGCGTGTGCGCAGCATAGAGCCACGACCACTGCAAGGGCCTCGCAGGCTGCAGATGACGGCTGAACGCCGACCAGGGTGTGTCCCAAGTGGCGACGCGATCGAGATGCAAGACGTCTTCGCCGATTGGCGAGACCCCACCGATGCACCAACAAAGGGTCACGATCAGCGCGGCGTATCCTGCGGTCGCCACGAAGTCCCGCGCCTCGATGCGGCCCCGAGTCGCGGCCCCGGACTGCCCTCGTGGGAGCGAGTTCGTATCGAAACGGTGCGACATGACGAACTGCGTGCAAGAAAACGAACGACGACTCGCCCCGCATTCCGGAACGAGTCGTCGTCGTATCGTGGTGGCGGGAGCAGGATTCGAACCTGCGACCTTCGGGTTATGAGCCCGACGAGCTACCGGACTGCTCCATCCCGCGCCGCTGAGGAGGTGAGACTAAGACGTTCGCGGGCAAAGGCAAGCAGCTTTCTCGATCCCGACTCGTTCAACGCGAAGGGCGTTTGTCCGGCCCGGCTCCTTCCCCGGCGGCCTCGGCATTCTTCGTGCGACCGGTGCCGTCGCGCATGCTCGCGAGTCGCTGCTCGAGCTTCGCCCGGTCATCGCGCTCTCGAACACTGGTCGCGGTCGGCCACTTGGCGATCAGGCTCTCGACCTGGTCGAGTTTGTTGCCGTCGAGCAACACTTCGAGGTACGCGTTGCGGGCCTGCTCCACGATCAGAGGATCGAGAGACGGGTCCTCGACCATGTCGACGAGAAGGGCCTCGGCACCTTCGAGCTCTTGGCTCTGACGCTGCGCCTTCGCGACGAGCAACTTGGCTTCGGGTCGCGCGTCACCTGCGAGCATCGTGAGCGTCTCACTCGGGCGCCCGACATCGTTCGATGCGCGAGCCGTCGCGAGGCGCGCTCGACCTTGGAGCGGTGCCGGCGCCCTTTGGCCGACGGTCTTCCACCATCGTTCCAGGAGCTCGAGTGCAGCTTGACTCGCCTTGCGGTCGAGCAACGTCGAAGCCAGCGCAATCGTCCCCGACGGCCGCTCGGGCATCACGGCCTCGATACCACGGTGTGCACTGACGAGAAACTCGTCGAAATCCTCGACATCCTCGGTAAGCGCCCCGCTCGCGCGCTGCTCCGTGATGTCGAGAATCCAGTGGGCACGCTGCATCGCGATCGTACGCAGCCCCTTGTCATCGGCTTCGCTGCCACCGCAATTGGCGTCCGCCGCGACGAGAACCGGTGCGCGCAGGACGAGGACCTGTTCGAGGATGAGCCGCGTTTCGCCGAACGCACGCGCATGCTCTATGAGCACTGCCGGAGATGCACCGTCCGGCTTGACGAGGCTCGCGAGATCCTGCCTGTAGACAGGCCGGAGCGGCACGAGGAGTTCGCGACGTTGTGTCTCGTCGCGGCTCCACTTGGTCAACGAACTGACGAGTTGCGCGAGCGCGACGTCCTCGAGCGCGGCGCGTTCGGCCTGGCGAACGAGGGACTCGAGCTCCTGGCGAGCACATGCGAGCTGCGATTCGTTCGCCAGCGCTCGACCGAGCCGCCCGACGATGTTGCGACCGATCTCTTGGACATGCTCCTTCGTGAAGCGTGACACGTCGCCCGGATACGAACTCAGCGCCTTGGCGCTTTCCTGGCGCAACCTCGACGATGCATCGGACAAACAGGCGAACAAGAACTTCAGATCCGCGCTCGCGCGTGCCTTGAGTTCGTCGTTGCCCATGCGTTGCAACCAAACTCGCCCCTGCAGGACCGCCCATTGGAGCGCGGTCAATCTCAGATTGTCAGCGAGCGGCGCGGCTTCCGCTTCGTCGGGTGGAGCAACGAGCCCCTCGAGGCGCTGTAGCGCAGCGAGTTGCGAGCTCGCGATCTCGCCGAGTGCTTCGAGCGCGCTCTCGCGAACCTTCGCGGTCTGCTGCGGATCACGGACGACCGCGTCGAAGAAGTCGAGGCTCCGCTCGACGAGGGACGACCTCTCGGACAAACCGAGCTTGCGCAGACACTGGATCCCGGACGCGAGCGCCGAAGTGTTTTCGGGCCGGGACAGCGCAGCAAAGACCTGTTCGCGCACGCGATCCTCGGGGAACTCCTCGAGCAACGTGAACAGCCGCTCGAGGGAGACCGGACCGCCGCGTGCCGCGAGGAAACCGAGCAGGCGATCGACGATTTCCTTGGCTGCGGTCCCGCCCGACCACTTCGAGCTCATGGTCCATGCCGCGAGCAGCGCACCGCGTTCGTCATCGTTCGCTTGACCGAACTGCTCCGCGAGATGATCGCGCAAGACACCGAGTTCTCCGAGCGTCGGACGGATCGCATCCGTCGGCGCGCCTCGCCGAATCAACCCATCCGCGAAGTCGTCGAGCAAGGACGCACGCAACTCCGTCAGATCGGGATCGTCGAGAACCACTCCGATGCGTTTCCAAGGCGGCAAGGGCGCACCGAGGAGCTGCCCGACGAGCTCGCGGGAACGCTCCAGCAGCTTCGCTTGCAAGCGCTCGCGCTCGGCGCGCAATTCGGCACGGTGCTCCTTGCCGAGCTCACGTGCTGCGCGTGCGGCGATCACGGCGAGTTCGGCCGACGAAGCGTCCTTGTGGTCGGCCCACCAAGATTCGAAGTCCGCAAGATCCTCGAACGGCTTCGCACGCCACGTGAGATCCGCGAGTGCGAGTCGCGCGGCTTCGCGTGACGACGGTTCGGCGAGAAGACGTGCGAGATCGGGTGCGAGCCGCGGATCATCACAAATGCCCGCGAGACGAATGCCGATCCGAGCCGACGGATCATCGGCGCGTTGCCAGGTGCGGGCGAGTGCCTTGCGCCGCACGTCGTCGGGCAACCTCATGAGAAAGGCGCGAATCAGATTGCGATACGCCGCAGGATCATGGCCCGTGGTGTCGCCACGCGGGTTGGTGCCGCTCGTGAGGATTCCCGGCTGGCGCGCGCAGAGCGCGACGATGCGGCCGACGTAGGATTCGTAGTATTCGAAGCGACGCTCGATACGCGCACGCTCTTCGTCGCGAAGCGCAGCGTCCGCATCGATGCCGATCTCGCGCACGAGTGCGCGCAAGACTTCGACTCCGATCGACAGCGATGCGCGCGCGGGAACGGCGTCGAGCGTAGCGGACAGTAGTTCGTGCGCCTTGGCTTCATCGCTGCGCACGAGCTTGGCGACGATGACGGAGACTTCGGAGTCGCTCGAAGGGCCACCACCGAGCAGGACCTTGCGTTCGCGCGCGAACTCGTCCTTCGGCAAGTCGCGTCGCTCTTCGGTCGACGTGGATGTCTGCGCGGCTGGGATGCAAGCGACGACCGGAACACCAACGGGCACCGCAGCGACTCGACGCGGTACGAACAGGCATGAAACCAACGCGAGGGTCCGAAGGGCGCCCGGCAACGTGAAGAATCGAGAGACGCACGATCCTGCACCGAGGCAGCGTCCATCTCGCGTCACGACCATGTCCCTACTGACCTCCTTGTCAGGCGTATCGCCAGGCGAACAGAACGCTCGCCTACACCAGAACTCCCCACCGGCGATCGGTCCGCGGCCATGGCCCGCTCGCGGCTATGGGGTCCATCACTCTATCTCGGAACCCAGTGCCCTGTCGCGCGAGACAATCGGCGTTCTTTTGCGGTCTCCGTCATCGCCGCACGGACGCGGCTCCGCAGGCCACCTCGAGCCACCGTGCCAGTTCGAGGGGAGATCGGGCGCGAGTCTCGGTAGTCGCCACATCGACGACGACGTCCGCGAACCGCGCAAGGATCGGACCACGGGTTCGCTCGAGTCGCCGACACTCGCCCTCGGGATCGAGGCCGGTGAGCCGCGGACGAGCCGCCTCGCCCGCCGTGGCCATCCGCCGGACGAGCACGTCGCACGGCGCACGCAACCAGACACCCAGCCAGCCGGACGACGTGCGCAGTGTCGCGAGTCGCTCGCGGACCGTTCGGTTCTCGAGGCTGCCACCGCCGAGCGCCATGACCATGCTTTGCGGCAGGAGCCGTTCGTCGAGCCGCTCGATGATGGTCGCCGCCTCGATTCGCCGGAATGCCGCGACTCCGTCCTCCCTCAGCCACGCGCCCGCACTTCGGCCGGTCGCTTCCTCGATCGCCCGGTCGCTGTCCCAGAACGGGACACTCAGGAGCGCGGCGAGCTCGCGGCCGATGCTCGTTTTGCCGGTCGCACGCAGGCCGACGAAGTACACGGAGGGTCGCACTTCAGTCATGTTCGTCAGCCATGTTCACTGGAGCGGATCACCAGTGGTTCGTGACTCAACGGACCGAGGAGTCGATGCAGTGCCGGGATCGCAGGTGGACGCTCGTCGAGCACGAGTCGCAGTTGTTCTCTCGCTTGATGCAAGAACATCGTGAGCCCGCTCACCGCGGTCGCACCGGCTGCGACCGCATGACAGAAGAGCGGGGTTCTCACAGGAGCATAGACGAGGTCCAAGACGACCATGCTGGCGTGCAGGCTCCGCGCATCGACGAGACAATCCCCCCGAGACCCGCGTCCATCGCCTTGGCCAACAGGAGTCGCATGCACGAGGACGTCGGGATCGAACGCTTCGAAGACCTTCGGCCCGACGGGGTACAACGACACCTCGTGTTCCTCGGCGAAGGCGCGAATTCCTTGACGCGACCGAACCGAGAGAGCGACTTCACACCCCAGATCTTCCAACGCGACGACTGCCGCCCGGGCGCTCCCCCCCGAGCCGAGGACGAGGGCGCGACGGCCGGCGAAGGCACCGCGGCGCGGTAGCGCTTCGCAGAGTGCGGCACGGATGCCGACGACATCCGTGTTCTCACCACGAAGCCGACCGCTGTCGTGGATCAAAGTGTTGATCGCACCGCATGCGCGAGCAGCCGGACTCAGCTCATCACACAGTGGCACGAAATGCTGCTTGAGCGGTGCGGTGATCGAAAGGCCAGCAAAGCGGTTTCCGAACGACGTGAGCACACGCAGTAACCGTTCTGGATCCTTGCTGTCGAACGGCAAGTACGTCGGCGCCCCGGCGAGGTGTCGCTCGACGTGGTTGTGCAGTCGCGTCCCCAGGCTGTGCGACACGGGCGAACCCGCCAAGCCCCAGAAACGCACCCGCTGTCTCATCGATCGAACGCGATAGATCTCGAGAGCTTCGAACAAGTCGGGCTGACCGGGAGCCGTCGCCGCATCCGCAGCGGTGTGGCAATAGAGGAAGGGCGCGCCGCGCAAGACCGCGAGGAAGCGGCTCGCGATCCCGGGCTCACCCGCGAGAAACGCCACGAGTGGGACTTCGTAGCCGCGCGCATAGAGGGCGTCGAGCAGATCGAGATCGGCCGCGTCATAGGCGCGTAGCACGACTTTGAGCGCGTCGGGGTCACTCGCCGACATCCGATCGACGATGCCCATGAGGTCGCGAGGCGCGGTCCCGAAGCGATGAAAACTGCGCAACACGCGCACGTCGGCATCCGGGGGAGGACAGTACGGCTCCCAATGTTCGAGGTCGATCCATGTCACGCCGCCGACCACCGCAGCCTGCAACAGACGACGACGTTCATCCGGATCGCCTTCGAAGACACCTCCGTCACTCGGCACCCGGCAGGCGACGATCGTCGGTCCAGGAGTGCCGCGCAGCAAGGTCGAGACGGTGCCCGGATCGCTCCAGCGATCGAGCCTGTACTCGATGCAATCGGCGCCGCGCATGCGCGCACGCCGAGCGACAGCGATGCCGTGGTCGACGGACGTCGGCATGATGCTCGCGACGAGACGGACCGCATCGACGGTCATCGGGCCGCGCCATCGCTATCGCCGACGCTGTCGCTGTCGTTATCGCTGTCGTCGTCGCGCACCTCGCCCGCGAGGAGCGTTCGAATCCGTGCCGCCGCGGCATTTTCGAGCCCGCCGCGTATCGCGACTTCGAGGGCCGCGGTCATCACCGCGACGTAGAGCGGTTCGAAGGAGCTGCCACGCAACGCGTCGAGGTGCCGGCGTACGACAGCGAACTCCCCTCGCCTCACGGGTCCGGTCAGCGCTGCCTCGGGTGTGGCGCGTGCCAATCCCTGACATGCGCTACTGGCGAGGCTGCGAGCGACGTCGAGCCCGAGACGATCGTCGCTGGCTGCAGCGAACATCCGAGCCGCAACATCGACGAGGGCGGTCACGCCGTTACTCGCGAGTGCAGCCGCCGCGTGATACAGCGACGAGTCGAGACTCCCGACCCACGTAGGCCGCATACCCAGCGAGTTCGCCAGGGCAGTCAACGGAACCTTCGCCGCGGGATCCCCGGAGAGCACACACGGAGCATCGACGAGGAACTCCGCGCTACCCGCAACGGCCGGCACGCTCGCGAGCGGGTGCATGCGCGCGAGCGCAGGGCCTCGCCCTTCGAGCGCGGCGAGCACGGAGCAGTCGTGCGCCCCGGACACATGCGCGACGACCTTCACTCCTTTCAGGTCGAGGCTTGAAAGTCGCTTCGCGAGGGTCGCGATCGCGACGTCAGACACCGCGAGGAGCACGATGTCGGCAGTCGCGAGTTCTTCGAAGCGTAGGGCTCTACCGCACGCCGACAGCGCCTGCACCTCGCGACGGGCCCAGCAGCCGATCCACCGAAGTCTACGTTTCGCGGGTCCAGCGTTGTCGTCGGGCGTCGTCGCGAGGGCACTCGCGAAGGCACTCGCGACACGCCCCGCACCGAGGATCGCGACCGAGTACGCCCCCCCGGCGGAATCGCGTTCTCCCCCGCTCTGCGGATTCGTCGTGCCACCCATGGCACGCGATCCTGCAGGATCGTCGGCGGCGAGTCGAGACCGAGCAATTCTGCAGATTCGTGGGAATTCCCCGGCCGGTTTTCAGCGAGCCCGTTGCATGGGAGATGGGCTCGGGTCGTTCGGGAACGCTCGGCGGGAACGGCTTCCGGAAACGCTGAGCGGGACGCGCGGTGCGAGGGTGCGTCCGATCCCGACACGATCTCGGTCCGAGAGAGAGAGAGAGAGAAGAGAGAACGACAGAGCAACCCAAACGCATCCGGATCGGTCGCGTCCCCTCGTGACCGGTCCGGATCTTTTCATCCGTTGTGCTGTGGGGCTCGAGTCAGTCCGATGTCGCTTCGCCGAATCCACTTCGACGATTCCGAGAAGCGCGCGGATCGATCGTCTCGTCGAGATCGAGGCGAAAGTCATCGTCGAAGTCGTCGAACGATGGCGGGACGTATCCTTCCTGGCGCGAGGCCTCGAGCTCGCGTTCGTAGGCCTCGAGGATCGCTCGCTGCAAGCTGTCGCGTGCCCGGGCATGAATCGGGTGAGCGACGTCCGCATAGAGGCGTCGCACGCGTGGGGACGAGTCACTGCGTGGGGAGTCGGCAGCGATGCGTCGGCCGCAGTCGTTGCAGTAGCGCGAGCGAATCGCGTTCTTCGTGCCGCACGACGGACAGCGAGTCATGAGCTTGCGCGATGGCATCGCGACGAAGAGGCCGCGCGGCCCTTCGATGATGCGCAGATCACGAATCGCGATCTCGTCATCGAGCGTGACGGAACAGAAGGCTCGCAGCTTTTCACCGCCTTTCTGATCCGGCGGTAGGAGGCGAACCCGGACTTCGGAGATCTTCATCGCCGTAACCACCTTCGTAGGCGCCGACTTCTCTCACGGGATTCGCTGCACCGCCCGCGCCCCGGTCGTGACCGATCGCGCAGCGAGCACGCGAATCGGGGCGACTTCGTCGTGCGACGCTGCGAGCGAACCGACCGCGGATTCGAGCACGGACCGTTGCTTCGCGTGGCCGTGAGCATCCGACGTAACTGCAAACAGTGTCGAACCGCTGCCCGACAGATGGAGGTCCACCGCGCATGCTCGAGACAAGTCGTTCCGTAGCGCGTCCAACTCGGGATACGCTCGCATCGCTGCAGCGGTGAGGTCGTTGAAAACACCTGCGAGTCCTCCATCCGCAATGACCGCGACGGTCTGAGGGTTCGCGACGGGTTCCGGGAACCCGGAGGCCGACGCTGATTCGTCGGATCCTATCGACGGCGCGCGGCGGTTCAACTCGCGATGCCAACGCGAAAAGACTCGCCCAGTGTCGCAATGCAGCGCGGGCAGGATCAGTACGAAGTACAGACGTGGCTCGGCGGAGCACGGCGTCGGTTCATCGCCCCGCCCACGAGCGAAGGCGCGCCCGCCGCGCACGAAGAACGGCACGTCGGCACCGAGCTCGCGGCCCAGCGACTCGAGTCGATCGAGAAGGTCGGGACTCTCGATATCGAGATTCGCCGCGGCGGCAACGAGGCGAAGCGCGGCAGCCGCGTCGGCGCTCCCGCCGCCCAGACCGGCACCCGCGGGGATGCGCTTCTCGAGAAAGAAGCGCCCTCCGATGTCGAGGTCCAAGGTCCGCTGCAGCAGGCGCGCCGCGCGCAGCACCAGGTTGTCGTCCCCTGCGGGCACGACACTCGGAGCGTCCTGAAGGGACAGCGTGAACTCGCCGCTCGTTCCGACTTCGAACGCGATGTCCTCACCGAAATCGATCTCGTCGAACAGCGTGTCGAGATCGTGGTAGCCATCCTCGCGCTTCCCTCGGACGGCGAGGGAGAGGTTGATCTTGGCAAAGGCGCGGGTGCGCAACTTCGGCATCAGGGAGTACTCCCGCGCACGTCATCGCTGTGAACCGTCGCGGTGCCCTCCGAAAGACTGTCGAGCGGATAGTTGTCGAGCAACCGCGTCGTCTCCATGCGAGCGACGACGAGGATGCGGCCGGGCCCGACGGGATCCTGCAGTTCTTCGAAACTCGATGTGCTCCGGAGTTCGACGTACTCGAGGTCGAAACCATGCAGATGCTCGCGCACCATCGCACGAAGCCGTTCGGCTCGTCGCTCACCCCCTTGCCACGCGCGAGCCGCAAGAACCAATGCCTCGTGGATTTTGGGCGCACGCATCCGCGCCTCGCGATCGAGATAGCGATTGCGCGACGACATCGCGACGCCGTCGTCTTCGCGCACGATCTCGCACCCCACCACCTCGACCGGTATCGACAGATCGTCGACCATGCGGCGAATGACGAGGAGCTGCTGCATGTCCTTCCAGCCGAAATAGGCCCGCGTCGGCTCGAAGAGTCCGAAGAGCTTGGCGACGACGGTCGTCACGCCCGCGAAGTGTGTCGGTCGCCGCGCACCTTCGGCAGCCGTGACGAGCGGACCTTTGAGTTCGACGCGCGTTGCGAACTCCTCGGGATACAAATCCTCGTTCGTCCCGATCAGCACGAGATCCGAGCCGAGATCGCGAAGCATGGCCAAGTCCGCGTCCTCGGTGCGCGGATAGCTCTCGAAGTCTTCACCTGGACCGAACTGCTTCGGGTTGACGAAGATGCTCGCAGCACAAATGTCGTTTTCGCGCCGCGCACGCGCGACGAGTGCTCCATGTCCAGCATGCAGCGCGCCCATCGTTGGCACGAACCCGCACGATGCTCCACGAGGAAACGCACGACGGAAGCGTCGAAGGTCTGCCTGACTACGAGCGATCTTCATCGCGGAAGTCTAGTGGGTCGCGTCCGAAGTGACACCTTCCAACTCGCGGCGCCAACACTCCCAGGTCGGCAGGGTAGTGAAGCACGGCCGTAGGAAGGTGCGCCGCCAGAGCCGAGGATGCGGAAGCGTGAGCCTCGCTCCGCGCATGGTCGTACGGGCGACTGCGAGGAGATCGATGTCGATGCGTCGCGCGGAGTTTCGGTGCAGTCGATCGCGCCCGCGGCTGTCCTCGAACGCACGAACGGCGTCGTAGAGACGCCACGGAAGAAGCGACGCGCGAAGATCGACGAGACTGTTGAGATAGGGACCGCGGTCCGAGGGCGAGGTCACGCCCGTCGTCCACGCCTCCGTTTCGACGACGTCGGAAATCGCGACGACTTGACCGTGCCGAGAGAGTTCTCGGATCGCCCCATCGAGCTCGCTCTGGCGATCGCCGAGGTTGCTGCCGAGCGCCAGGAGCGTGCGAACCACGAACGATTCGTTCACGCGCGTCCCGGGTCGCGCGCGGACTCGGTCTCGGCCCCGTTCTCGTCGAGTTCGATGAACTCGTCCCCCTCGTCGTCATCGTCGAGATCTTCGAAGACGGGCGCACGCTTGCCGGTCACGAAACGCCACACGCCCAGGATGGGTCCGCTCATCAAGTAGAGGAGACTCAGCGCGAACAACACGATCTGCCATTCGAGAACGAACAGGATCAACAGCACGACCGCGGCGACGAGGTGCGCGAAGTTCTTGCGCCCACGCAGCACACGATTGAGCAGGTGCGGGTAGGGCAGTCGACTGACCATGAACAGGCCGACGACGAGCAACATCGCGGGCATCGCGAAGACGAGCCAGTCGTAGAGACGTTCGTCGTCGAACAGGAGGCGCGAAATCGAGTTCCTCTCGTTGCGTGCGCAGTAGAAGAGAATCAGCGACCCGATGATCGTGGCCGCCGCGGGGCTCGGCAGGCCGTCGAACTCGAGGTGACTCTTCTCGCGTGGATCGCGCACTTCGACGTTGAAGCGCGCAAGGCGCAACACGGCGAACAGTACGTAGAACGCAGCGAACAGGTAGTAGATCTTCGGATGGTACGGCAGGATCTCCCACGCCTCGGCGTCTGCGAACCGCGGCGCCATGTGGACGCTGATCACGAACTTCGCGAGCACTGCCGGCGCGATGCCGAACGTGACGACGTCGGCGAGACTGTCGAGTTGGGCCCCGAACTCCGTCGTCTGATGCGTCAAGCGCGCAACTTTGCCGTCGAGCCCGTCGAAGACCATCGCGAGGAAGATCAAGAGGCCCGCAGTCTCGACGGTGGCGAGTGCAGCACCCGCAAGCTGCCCATCCCCCACGAGCTGTGCAGCGTCGGTCGCTTTGACGATCGCGAGAAAGCCGCAAAACGCATTCCCGAGCGTCAGCAAGCTCGGCAGGAGCGGGACTCGCCTGAGATACCGGCGGACGGCGCGGCGCCGACGACGCGGCGTGGGTTCGGGATTCATCTCGCGTGATCGTACCGCGTCCTGCTCGCAATCGCGATCACGCGGCCTGGCACGACTTTGTCAGATTCCCGCACCCCGCTCGCGCTGCCTCTTCCCTCCGCTCGAACTCCGAGAAGCGCGGCGCGGAGACGACGGGGGGCACGAGGTCAGCGAATGCCGCCGACCTCGACACCGAGCGAGTTCGATGTCGTGATCCCGAGGCTGTTCGCGGCTTTGTCGAGGCCGATCCACTGGAAGTAGAAACGCGCCCCGATCCACGTCTTGTCATTCGGCAAGTTGATGTTGCGAGACCAGAGACCTGTGGTCGACACGACACCTTCGGTCGCGTCGATACTCGACGTGATCGAGCAACCCGTCGCACCCGCATTCGTCAATGAGATCGGCAACGGTACCGAGAGCCAGCTCGTCTTCGACAGACCGAAGCTCAGGATCGCCGCCGCATTCAAGGCGAGCCCCTTGCCACTCAGCACGAAGTTGCTCCCGATGTCCGGGGTCCCGAGTGCGTCCAGCTGGGGAACTCCGTTGCTGCCGTTGCACCCCACGCCGACACTTTCGAACGCGCCCGCGACGCGGCTCTGCAGCACCGCCTGAATCGCCGCCTGCAAGTCGGTGCGATTGATCGCCGTTCCACTGTTGCAACCGCTGCCGGACGTCGAGCACCCGCCGTGCGTGTGGATGCCGATCGCCTTGCCCGTCCGGTCGTCGATGACGGGCGAACCGCTGTTGCCACCCTCCGTGTCGACGACGTAGCAAAGGCGAGTCTGCGAAGAGCTGTAGGTCGCGAGCGGACCCGTATGCGTCTGTTGGGTCTGACTACGATTCCGTTGATCGCGGTCGACGCCGTACCCGGTGATCCGGATCGTCGTACTCGACACAGGTGTGCCTAGTTCGTACCACGAGCCCTGCTTCTCCCCTGGATAGAGGCCGGTATTGCTGTTGCGCACCGTGGCGAAGGCCGTCCAATCTTGGCCGACACCGTTGTTCAGGCGACGCACGCTGCTCACGTCGTACGGATACTGATCCGACGGAGCGGGCAGTACGATCGATCCCGTGCTCGACGACGGCGGACAGTTGAAGTGCATCTGCTGCGCCGTGTTCGACGTGCAGTGCCCTGCCGTCAAACCGGCGAACTTGCTGATCAGCCACGTCGTGCACCCTGTCGGGAACTGCCGCGCCTGACGCGGATCCGTCGACGGGACACGATCGTCGGTAGGACCGCACTGTGACTGGATGCCGACGCTGAATGGACGACCCGCTTCGACGGCAACGAGGGACAACCGGTTGTGCATCGTTCCGGGACCGGCCCAGAGTTCGATGTCGACCGAATCGCCATTGAAACCCGCGGACATGCCGCCGTAGTCCCGGAGGCTCCATGCTTCGAAGAACTGGACGTTCTGGTCCTGGAGCGAAGTCAACGTCACGAAGGTGTCGCGCTCGAGCGTACTGTCGCGATCGAAGACGAGGCGTAGCCAATTCGCACCATCGACGCGCACGCGCTGGCGCCACACGACTCGATGCACGACATCGTGGTTCGCGAGCGCGCCCGAATCACGGGCGACCGCGACCGTGTCGTAGGGGTTCGGCGCGACCTGCGCCGTTGCATCGACTGCGGTCGAAAGAACGGGAAAGGACGAGAGAAGGAGGCTCACGACGAAGGGTCGTGAACGCGGGAATGCATGCAGCACGGTGGTGGCCTCTCGGACGAAAGGGAACTTGTCCGTGAGACGATAGCGCGATCGCCGCTTCCTCGCCCCCGTCGAGCGTGCCTACTTCGATGGACTCGCTTCGTCGTCCGCGGGCGAGAACTCGAGTTTTCCGCGCAACACGACCGACAGGTATGCGCGCAAGCCACCGTGCGGCCGGCGCTTCGGCCAAGCCATGCGCAGACCATCGAGGTCGAGGACGGGCTCGTGTCCCGCGAGCGTGGGTTCGAGCTGCGTCGCGACATCGAGACCACCGATCTCGCGATCCACGACGCGTTCGAGCAGTAGGGCGAGCGCGAATCCTTCGAAGACACGCGACTCCTGGAGGTCCGTCACGCTGGCTTTCTGCGCCTCGATCGCAGTTCGATAGTCGTTCGCGATCGGCAGGGCGTCGAGCCATGGCCATGGAAAGCTCGATGCCACGTACGAGCCGTCCGCTGCATCCCCGAGTGCCTGGACGAGTGCTTGCGCACCGACGTCTGCCGTCATGGCATACCGCACGATGGCGTCCCCGCGTAGCGCATCGAAGCGTCTCGCGAATCGAAGCGCATGCGTGGCATCACAAAGGAGAAGTACGGCATCCGGCCGTAACTTCTGCATGCCACGGGCTTCGAGCTTGCCATCACCCGATGCGTCCATGGATATCCACGCGACGGGATGGACGCCTTGACGCTCGAAGACCTTGGACGCGGTCTCACGCAGACTCGATTCTCCATGTGGCAGTACGATCCCGAGGCGCTCACAACCGTCCCCGACGAGCCGCTTCGTGAGTGCCTCGACGAGAGTTTCGATCGGCGCGCGCATTGTGCTCGGCGCCCGACGATCCGCGCTCGAGGTCCACGCATCGGGCTCGAAGACGAGCACCGAGTGGTCACGCAACAGCTTGGCCACCTTGGGGTCGCGGAGACGTTCGAGCGGCGATCCAACGATCAGGTCACAGCGCTTGTCCCCGAGGCGTTGTTCCAGCAGTTCCCGCGTCTTGGCGAGGTCGCCGCGATCGTCGATGGCCGTGAACTCGAGTGGACGAACACTTCCCTCGATCCCCAACTGTCTGCGCCGAGTCGCCACGAACCCGAACCCGAGTTGCAGACCGCGATGCAGCGCGGCCTGCTCCCGCGTCAACGCCCCCAGCTGGACGATGCGCACGGGCTCCGGTGTCGAAACGCCTGCTTCTCGTCGTTGGGCGAGCGCCGAAGTCGCGACGAGCACGAATGCGGCGACGGGACCCGAGACCCGCCGGACCGCTCGGGTCCGGCTCGCGTTGAGGCCGTATCTCATGCGTTCCTTATCGAGACCTGGTGGGGTGTCCCCGAAGTCGCCCGTCGTCGCATTTTTGGACAAGCGACCCAAAAACGTGGCGCGGGGTGGACCCGCGATCGCTTGGATCGGGCCGTTCTGCCATGATCCGGCCATGGACTCCGCGCAACCGTCGGCCAGAAGCTCGTTCGATGCACGCGAGGTGACGATCGACGAGGTCGCACTCAGAGGTCGCGCTGCCGACCTCGGCAAGCGCTCGATCAAGAACGACGCCAAGCGGCAAGGGATCGCAATGGCCATGTCGATGGTCGACTTGACGACCCTCGAAGGCGCCGACACGCCGGGTCGTGTGCGCCGCCTCTGCCGTCGGGCGATTTCACCGGGCGCAGGCCTCCCACCCGTCGCCGCCGTCTGTGTGTATCCGCGACTCGTTCCGGTCGCACGGCGCGAAGTCGACGGCACTCCGGTCCGAGTGTGTGCCGTCGCGTCCGGGTTTCCCGCGGGCCAGGTTCCGCTCGGGATCAAACTCGAGGACACGAAAGCAGCCGTCGAAGACGGCGCCGAAGAGATCGACATCGTCATCGCACGCGGTTCGTTGCTCGCAGGAGATCTCGAGCGCGTGCACGACGAGATCGCGGCCCTCGCCGAAGCCGCGGGACCGGCGTGCCTCAAGGTGATTCTCGAAACCGGCGAACTCGGCAGCTTCGACCAGATCGCGAACGCGGCGTGGGTCGCGTGCCGAGCCGGCGCGGACTTCGTGAAGACGAGTACGGGCAAGGTCTCGATCAACTCGACTCCTGCCACCGCCTTGTGTCTGCTGCACGTCGTGCGGGATTACGCGGCCAAGACCGGCCGCATCGTCGGAGTCAAGTGCGCGGGCGGTATCCGCTCTTCGAAGGAAGCGCTGCACTACCTCGTTCTCGTGAACGAAACGCTCGGACCGTCGTGGCTCGTGCAGTCACGCTTCCGCATCGGCGCGAGTTCGCTCGTCGACGACCTCGTCCGCCAGATGTGCAAGATGCAAACCGGTCGCTACGTGGGCTTCGACGACGTTGTTCGTGATTGAGGATCGTTCGAGATCGCGTGCGGGAGGAAGAACGATGACCGAAAGCCAAGAGAGCCTGTCGACTGTGAAAGCCGGGCGCCCGAAGCATCCCTTCGCCGAAGCTCCGACACACTGGGACTACGCCCCCAGTCTCGAAGACCGCAGTCTCGCCCGCCTCGAGTCCCGCACGCGACTCTTCATCGACGGTCAGTGGCGCGACACGCGTCGGCGCTTTCCGACGATCGATCCATCGACCGAAGAGACCCTCGCCGAAGTCGCGCTCGCCGGGCCCAAGGACGTCGACGACGCCGTCACGGCGGCTCGACGCGCATTGCCGAAGTGGGCAGGGCTACCCGGTGGCAAGCGCGCGAAGTTGCTCTTCGCCGTGGCGCGCATCCTTCAGGAGCGCAGCCGTGAGTTCGCAGTGCTCGAGACGCTCGACAATGGCAAGCCGATCCGTGAATCGCGCGACTTCGACGTCGTGATGGCGGCGCAGCATTTCTTCTACTACGCGGGTTGGGCGGACAAACTCGACTACGCCGTGTCCCGTGCCGCGAAGGCACCGGCACCGATTGGCGTATGCGGCCAGATCATCCCGTGGAACTTCCCGCTGCTCATGGCGGCGTGGAAGCTCGCTCCGGCGCTCGCCGTCGGTTGCACGTGCATCCTCAAGCCTGCAGAAACGACACCGCTCACCGCGATACGCCTCTGCGAGATCTTCCAAGAAGCCGGTATCCCGCCGGGCGTCGTCAACGTCGTCACCGGTGCCGGCAAAACGGGGCAGACCATCGTGCAGCACCCGGACATCGACAAGATCGCGTTCACCGGGAGCACCGAAGTCGGCAAGGAGATCCAACGAAGCGTCGCGGGGACGAGAAAGCGGTTGTCCCTCGAACTCGGCGGCAAGGCTGCGCACATCATCTTCGAGGATGCGCCACTCGACGAAGCCGTCGAAGGCATCGTCCAGGGCATCTGGTTCAACCAAGGCCAGGTCTGCTGCGCGGGCTCGCGACTGTTCGTCCAGGAGAGCGTCGAACATCGAGTGCTCGAACTCCTCGACGCACGCATGCGCACGATCCGGGTCGGCAATCCACTCGACAAGAACACCGACCTCGGTGCACTCAACTCGCGCGAGCAGTTCGAAAAGGTCCAGCAGTGGCTCGCGATCGGCGAAGAAGAAGGCGCGACCAGGCGGGCGCCCGAAATCGCCTTGCCGTCCAAAGGCTATTGGTGCGCGCCGACGTTGCTCGAGCACGTGACCCCGACGATGCGTGTCGCGCAAGAAGAGATCTTCGGCCCCGTGCTCGCGGTGCTGACGTTCCGCACACCGGACGAAGCGATCGCGAAGGCCAACAACTCGCTCTACGGACTGAGCGCCGGAGTCTGGACCGACAAGGGCAGCAAGGTCTTCGACACGATCCGGCGATTGCGCGCGGGAGTCGTTTGGGGCAACTGCTACAACCGCTTCGACGCTTCGTCCCCGTTCGGCGGGTACAAGGAGAGCGGCTTCGGTCGCGAAGGCGGCTTGCACGGCCTCCATCCCTACCTCGCGAGTTCTTGATCGAGCCACGCAACATGCCACGCAACATGACCGACGCGACGATCCACAAGACGTTCAAGCTCTACATCGACGGCGCATTCCCGCGCAGCGAGTCGGGGCGCACGAGCGCGATCCACGATCCCAGAAAGAAGTCGAACGGAGTCCCGCTCGCACAAGTTGCGCGAGCTTCGCGCAAGGACTTGCGAAACGCGGTGCAGGGCGCACGCGGTGCGTTCGAGGGATGGGCCGGAGCACCGGCTTTCTTGCGCGGACAGATTCTGTACCGCATGGCCGAGATGCTCGATCATCGAGCCAGTTCGTTCGCGGATGCGCTCGTGCGCTATCACGGCGCGACCCGCGCCGCGGCGATGCGCGAAGCGGAGGCGAGTGCGACGCGACTGCTCTTCTATGCCGGTTGCTGTGACAAACTCGCCCAGTTGCTCGGTACGGTCAATCCTGTCGTCGGCCCGTACTTCAACTTCTCGATGCCCGAGCCGACTGGCGTCGTTGCGGCTCTACCACCGCGCATGCCACCACTGCTCGGCCTCGTGTCGTGCGTCGCGCCACTGCTCGTCCCGGGAAACACCGTCGTCGCGGTCGTCGAGGTCGAAGCCGCACCGATCGCACTCGACTTCGCCGAAGTCGTCGCCACGAGCGACGTGCCGAAGGGCGTGCTTCAGATCCTGACCGGCGATCGTGCAGAACTCGTCCCCCACGTTGCGACGCATCGCGATCTCGATGGCACGTTGCTGGTGACCGACGACGAAACCGAGCGCCTCCTCGTCGAATCCGAGGCGAGCGACCACGTGAAGCGCGGCCGAACCATCGATGTGGGCACACCGGCGCGTTGGCACGCCGACTCGAGTCGCGGCATCGAGTGGATCGAGCCGTTCGTCGAGATCAAGACTGCCTGGCACAGCATGGGCCGCTGATCGCGTCGCACGCCGAGTGCCCCCCGTCAGGAGATCGTCAGTCCGCCGCTTCTGGCGATGGAATGAGCAGCACCGGGCATTCGACCGCGCGCAGGGTCTTCTCGGCGATCGAACCGAGCATCAATCGATCGAAGCCACCGTAGTGGTGCGAGCCGAGGACCAGCAGATCGACGTGCTCCTGCTCGACGTATTCGGCGATGCGATTCCACGCCTGGCCTTCGAACATCTTGGTCGTGACCTGCAGACCTTCGTCTACCCACGGCTTGACGATCGCCGCGAGTTCGTCGCGGATCTCGTGACGGCGCTCTTCGATGCGCTTTTCGACTTCGGAAGTCACGACGGGCATCGAGTAGCCACCCCCCGGGACGGCAACGACGCTCGTCGGCAAGAACCATGGATCGCTCTCGAACACGTGTAGCACTTCACCGTGAATGTCGAGCCCGCGCTTCTTGGCATCGCGCAACAGATCCGCGAATGCCTCGCGTGCCGCGCCGGTCGCTTCGCCGAGGTCGGTCGCGAGCACGATCCGTTGAAGTTCGCCGTCGCGCTGGGCGGCCTTGCCCTTGACGATGCACAGCGGTTTGGTCGTGTGCCGCAGAACGCGCTGCACTTCGCTACCCAGCAGGAGTCGTTGGAAGCCCTTACGACCGTGGCTCCCCATCACGACGAGATCTGGATTCCATTCCTTCACCTCTTCGAGCACGCATTCTTCGACGGTGCCCTGATGGATCGCGCGGTCCATCCCGAAGTCCTTCGAACCGAACTCATCGATCATCGCGCCGAGCATCGAGTTCGCGGCTTCCGTCAAGTGATCGATGCTCAGGAGGTCGGCGTAAAACATCGTCGTTTCATTGACGAGAACGTTCAGAACACGGGCATTCGCGCCCTTGCCGGCCAGCTTTTTCGCAAAGCGGACAACGGCCTTCGAAGCCTCGCCGCCCTCGATCGGGATCAGGAGTTTTTGATACACGATGCACCTCTTGGGTCCGGACTCTCGGCTCGAAACGATTGGCCCGAGACGATGGTTTGGATCAGACTAAAGCAAACACACGACATCGATAGACCATCAGCAACGCGCATGCCAACGTCATGCGACGGAATGACGGGGCGTTCCTGTCCGCCTTCTCCGCACCCTTCTCCGCACCCCTGAGAGAACCCCCTCTCACGTTCGCGAGGCCCGAGATGCAAAGCGCTGAGATTCGAACGTTCGTCGCGCTGCGATTCGACGCGGCCTTCCTCGATGGGCTCGTGCGGCAAGCGGAACGGGTCCGCGGGGCTCTGTCCGACAGGGCTCGCGAGCTGCGCTTCGTCGACCCCGGTCACTTGCATGCGACCGTGCGCTTCCTCGGATCGACTACCGACGTGGCACTCGGCACGATCGCGACACGCCTCGCTCGCATTGCCGAGGGCACGAGCAGCTTCGCGGTCGAGACGACCGGGGTCGGCTGCTTCGCGTCCCGCGGCCGTGTGCGCGTCGTCTGGCTCGGATTCGAAGCGACGACTCGAGATGCATCGCCACTCGATAGACTCCACCAAGAGGTCGAGGCGGCGGCGCGCGGCGCAGGATACGAGGCGGACACGTCCCCCTTCGCCGCCCATGTCACACTCGCCCGCGTGCGTCGAGGCCGACGAGTCGCCCGAGGCAACACGGACGTACGACTCGAACCCATCCGCGGCACGTGCATCGGCATCGATCTCCTCGAAAGTCGGCTGGGCGCGGCACCGCAGGCGCGCTACCACACGCTGGGCGCGTACGCGTTTGCGACTTCGGCGAGCTGATGGTTCGGCCGGGCTGCTTGCACGACTTTGTCAGGTTTCCGCGCTCCGCTGGGGCTGCGGCGTCCGTGCTGGTGCTTCCCTTCCCTTCGCTTCCCTTCCCTTCCCTGCCCTCCCTTGCTGTCCCTTCCCTGCACTGCCCTCCCTTGCTGTCCCTTCCCTCGGCTCGAGCTCCGAGAAGCGCGGGGGCGGGCCTGCCGCCGGCTCTCGTCGATCGCGCCGGTCGCCCAGAAAGGCGACCGACCGACGCGAGAGCGACGAGAGGCGCGGGGCAGGCGGGAGGGGCCGTCCAAAGTTGACGGCGCAGCGATCGAAACGCACATCCAACTTCGCGTATTCGATCGTTGCTTTCATGGAAGTGTGCGGTAGCATGATGCGAACAACATGTGCTGATTCAAAAGTCGCGTCGCTAACCGCGTCGACTCCGTGACGGCTCCACACTGGGAACGCAGGATGAGATCTCGAACGAAGAAGCGCGGCGTGCAGGGAATGCTGTTCGGGCCGGGTCGCGGCGGGAAGCGACTCGGCGCCGGTCGCAAACCGAAGGGTGAACGCGCAGGAGTCTCCCACGCGGCTCGCACGAAGCTCGCGAAGCGCTTCCCTGTGCACGTCACGATGCGCATCGCTGCAGGGCTGCCGTCGCTGCGGGATAATCACACCGAGCAGTCCTTGCGCGCGGTCTTCTGTTCGATGAAGCCTCGCCGCGGCTTTCGCATCGTGCACTACTCGATCCAGACCAATCACGTGCACCTGATCGTCGAAGCGGAGAGCACGACCACGCTCTCGCGCGGCATGCAATCCCTCGCGATCCGCATGGCGCAGACGCTCAACGGGGACTGGGGCCGCAAGGGAAAGGTCTTCGGCGATCGCTACCACGCTTCGATCCTCGATAGTCCGCGGCGAGTGCGCAACGCGATCCTCTACGTGCTCAAGAATGCGTGGAAGCACGGGCGGGACGTGCGCGGGGTGCTCGACCGGTTCGCTTCGGGTTGGTGTTTCTCGGGTTGGCGCGAGAAGGTCAAGGTGAACGGAGTCGACGACTTCGAAGTCCCGGTCGAGGATCCACGGACCTGGCTCCTGCGCGTCGGTTGGAAGAGGCACGGCCGCATCGGCATCCACGAGCTGCCGAAGTCGTCGCCGTGAAAGCGCGGCGGCTCGAATCCCAGTGACGTCCTGAACCCGCAGGCAACCGAGGCTCGAGCGCGACGGCGCACGGCGCAATACGCGCAGGCGCACGATGCGTCGCGCCGGTCTCAGGTCTCGCGCGTGCGGCCTCTTCAGGCGAAGCTTCTCGTCGCGGTTCGATCATGACGACGTGGTAGCGCGTGCATTGTCCTCGCTGGCGCCTCGCAGCCGAGGGGACGCTGGATCCCCTCGGCGGAGCCAGGCCCGTGGACGCGCAACCGTCTTGCCGGTCCTCCGGTCTGAAGTCGAACCCAAGCAACCATGTATTCGGACAGTGTCCCCCAAGTGGTCGGCCTGAACGGTCAGCGATGGAACCGGTCTGCACCCCGCACCCTCAATGAACTCGAAGCGCACGTAGTCATTCGCGACTGCCGTGCCGATCGCGATGCGATGCCCTGCCCATCGCACCTTCCCGGATCGATCGACGAAGACCACATTGCTGTCGAACGGATATTCCATGCGGCTCTTGCGGTCGTCGAGCTCATTCTGAGACCCCACGTACACATCTGCTGGTCGGCGCCGTCCAACGCCTCATGAGGACGTTGCTCGTTGAACGACTTCCGGAACAAGTCGAACGCACGCTGTTGCGCTCGCATCGAATGTCGAGACGGCGAGGCTGTCTCGTCCTTCAAAGTGCGATCCGCTCGTGACGACCATTCTGCCGAGGCTGCCCCGGGTCGATGCGACTGTGACGGATCCCCAACCGGGTCCACCACAAGGAAAGCTCGGTCAGCCCACCCGGTCCAGTCGAAGCAAAGGGGACGACATTGTCCGAACGGATGACATCCGGAACGCCATACTTACGGAACGCCGACTCGACGACAGCCTTCGTGCAACTCAGACGCGTCTCGCAGGCCTGTCCATCGCAACAGAAACCGAGAGCGTTCATCCATCAACGTGAGCGGATACACGACGGTCCCATCTGCCGTCGAAAACAGACCTTTGAAGTCCGTGCACCACACGGCATTCGGATGCTGTCCGCGTGGCTCCAAGCCCTCCTGGCTCATCGGCGTGCGTCGTCGACGATGGCGCTCCTTCGTCATCCCGAACCGCTTTAGAATCGAACCGATCGTACTCGCGGCGGGCAACTCCAACTGCGAGCACTCGTGCAGCAGGTACGCACGGATCTTCTCAGGCCCCAAGTCGGACGCTGCTTGCGTACGCGAACCAGCAAGTCCACGACATCCTCTGGGGTCGTCCATGGATGGCAAAGGGGAGCTCGAGATCGATCGCGCAGCGAATCGATCTCCTCGCAGCCTTCCTTGTAGCGGCGGGTCCACTTGTGCCCGGCTGACGACTCACGCCGCACTTTCGACACCGCCATCGACAACTCGCCACTCTCCCATTCCGAGATGAACGGAACTCGCTCTTTCATGGTGCACGTCTGATTCCATGACATGCGATAACGCAAGTCGCCATGCCGGCCATGCGTCCACCATGAAGTCGGACAGTGTCAGCCACGGAGTCGGTCTGAACTGTCAGCTGTGTAACCGGTCTGCACCGCCCACGCCGGCATGCCCGCAACAGCACATCTGCCGAATCAGAAATCGAAGATCCACGCGACGATGTCGATTGAGGTTGCCGAGTCGAAGCGCGCGTCCATCCAGCGTCGACAAACGCGGTCGGCAGTTCCGCTGCGCGCGCCATGTTGCAGCAGGCACCGAGGCTTGCGCACAAGCACCCACCACCAGGACGGCCCCTCCCACCTGCCCCGCGCCTCTCGTCGCTCTCGCGTCGGTCGGTCGCCTTTCTGGGCGACCGGCGCGAGGGCGACGAGAGCCGGCGGCAGGGCCGCCCCCGCGCTTCTCGGAGCTCGAGCCGAGGGAAGGGCCAGCACGCCGCCCGCATCACGAGGCAGGACGCGGGACCTACACGGCGCCCCAATGGAACGTCACGACTTGCTCGACGCAGGTGCCGAGGCTGACGGCGACCGGGCACGTGCGCGCGGCGTTCTCGAGGACTTGTCTGTGCTCGACGTCGATCGACGGGAGTTCGAGATCGACGCGGAGACACGAGATATGGCGCCGCGGCACCGCACCCATCTCCTTGAGGACGCGAACGCGCGTGCCTTCGACTTCGAGCCCGCGCGCTTCGGCGGCGATCGCGAGGATCGTCACCATGCACGATCCGAGAGCGGTCGCGACGAGATCCGTTGGCGAGAAGCTCTCGCCTTTGCCGTGGTTGTCAACGGGCGCGTCCGTCACCAGCACTTGGCCGGAAGGGCCATGCTCCGCGCGCGTGCGCAGTGTGCCTTCGTAGACCGTTCGAATTTCGACCATCGCAGGGGCCTCGCGTACAGGATCAGCTCTTCTTCGTGGCTTTGCTGCCCATCTTGACGATCGCGTCGAAGTGCGCCTTGTCGACAGGCTGCACCGACAGGCGTTGACCTCGCTGCACGAGGAGCATCGTGTCGAATCGATCGTCCGACTTGAGATCCTCGAGGGGAACCGGCCGTGCGAAGCGGCTGACGAACTCGATCGTCACGCCGAGCCAACGCGGATCGTCGCGCTTCGAACCCGCGTCGTAGTACTTCGCATTGGGGTCGAACTGCGTCGGATCGGGCTCGGCGAGCCCGACCACCTTCGCGAGACCGACGGCCGCCGGAACCTTGCACGACGAGTGGTAGAAGAGCACGGCATCGCCCCGCTGTACATCGTCGCGAAACAGGTTCCGCACCTGGTAGTTGCGGATCCCATCCCAAAACGTCGACGTGTCGCGCTCGAGATCGTCGAGCGAATACGTGCTCGGCTCGGACTTGAACAACCAGTAGCGCTTCGTCATGACTCAGGTCTATCGCTCAGGGTCTCGCGGCGTTCGAGGAATCACGGCACGAGCGCGATCGGTGCGCCATCGCTCTGGGCGATCACGCGGCCGACGACGACCGCACACGGGGTCACGGGGGCGAGTTCGCGCAGAACCGCGTCGACCTGTTCTTCGGCGATCGCGAAGAGCAGGCCTCCTGACGTCTCGGCGTCGAGTGCGAGTTGGACTCGCGCATCGTCGACTCGCTCATCGACTTCGAGGCGACAATCCATGTAGGACCGCGTGCGCTTTGCGCCGCCCGAGACGATTCCACGCTCGATGAGTTCGAGACTCGACTCGAACGCGGGAATGGCCTCCGCTCGAATCTCGACACGCACCTTGCTCGCGAGAGCGATCTCCATCGCGTGTCCGAGAAGTCCGAACCCGGTCACGTCCGTCGCACAATGGACCGGATGCCCCATGATGACTTCGGCGCCTGCACGATTGAGCGTCGCCATCTGCTCCATCGCGCGCAGTGCGATGTCGTCCCCGACCTTGCCCTTCTTGATCCCGGTCGTGATAGCACCCATGCCGATCGGCTTCGTCAACACGAGCAAGTCTCCCGGCCGCGCATTCGAGTTGGCCAGGATTCGGTCCGGATCGATCGTGCCGGTGACGGACAGGCCGTACTTGATCTCCGAATCGCACACGGTGTGCCCACCCGCGAGGAGCGCACCGGCCTCGTCGATCTTCTCTTGACCACCGGCGAGGATCTCACCCAACAACTCGGGCGCGAGGTCCTTGGGCCAACCGACGATCGACATCGCCGAGAGCGCAACGCCGCCCATTGCGTAGACGTCCGAGAGCGCGTTGGCTGCCGCGATGCGCCCGAACCACGTCGGGTCGTCGACGACCGGCGGGAAGAAATCCAACGTCTGCACGAGGGCAAGATCCTCCCGCAGCAAGACGACGCCGGCGTCGTCGAGCGTGTCGGGCCCGACGAGGAGTCGCGGGTCCTTGCGCTTGGGCAGCTTTGCGAGGGCCTTCACGAGGTCCTCGGGCGACATCTTCGCCGCTCAACCCGCTGCGCTCGAATAGCTCGTCAAACGTTCGTGTTTCTTCCAGAACGACATGTTGCGTTCACCAATCTCGAACCAACTCAGGATTCAGCCTGCAAACTCTCGAACACGGCAACCAGATCCGCATCGTCCTCGGGTGGAAGCGAGCGTGCATCGAGCACGAGACGATCGTTCTCGATACGTGCGAACACGGCCGGCGACGCGAGACGCAGGAGCCTCGCGAGCCCCTCGATCTTGGGCCCGCCATCGTCGTCGCGACGCAAGAAGAGCGCGCGACTCTCGAGGGGACGAGCCGGGCTCGCGCCCGAACCGACGAAGCTCGGACTCGCGCCGACTTCGGCAACGAACCCGATCGCTCGCAAGGCCGGCTCGAGGCTCGCGCGCAAGCGATCACAACGCTGTTCGAGTTCCTCGACGGGCGTGAACATCGCGCGCAGGATCGGAATGTCTCGCTTCGGATCGCCGAAGCGATAGATCATCAGCGTCGCTTCGAGCGCGGCGAGTTCGCACTTGCCGAGGCGCAACGCGCGGTAGAGCGGATGGCGCTTGACCCGATCCACGGCGGCTTTGCGTCCGACGACGAACCCGGCCTGACACGCACCGAGGAGCTTGTCGCCCGAGAAGGTCACGAGATCCGCGCCGGTCGCGACACTCGCGAGCACGCCGGGCTCTCGCGGATCGTGAGGCAACGGCTCGTCGAGCAACCAGCCCGAACCGAGGTCCTCCATCACCGGCACGCCTCGTGCCGCCCCGAGGGCGACGAGTTCGGGGAGTTCGACCTCTGCGAAGAAGCCCTCGATGCGGTAGTTGCTCGGATGGACTTTGAGCAGACATCCGGTCGCCTCGCCGATCGCAGACTCGTAATCGGCGCGCCGCGTGCGATTGGTCGTGCCGACTTCGACGAGGATGCACCCCGCCTGCTCCATCACGTCCGGCATCCGGAATCCGCCGCCGATCTCGACGAGCTCGCTGCGCGAGAGGATCACTTCGCGCCCTGACGAGAGCGCTTGGAGTCCGAGGAGCGTCGCTGCGGCGTTGTTGTTGAGAACCGTCGCCGCTTCGGCTCCGGTCAGCGCGCACAGGTGACGCGCGATCGCGTCCTCGCGTCGATTGCGAAGCCCCGTCTCCGCGCTGACCTCGACGTACGCCTGACCCGCGACGTCGAGCATCGCACGACGCGCGCTGTCGGCGAGCGGCGCGCGCCCGAGCCCCGTGTGCAGGAGGATGCCCGTGAGGTTGAGCACCCGGCGATGTTCCGGACGACTCAAGATCGCGCGCAAGGCTCCGAGTCGTGCACGCAAGACATCGTCGGCCACATCGTCCTCGGTCAACGACTCGCCAGCCTGGATACGCGCCTTGAGTTCGAGCACGAGACAGCGCGCAGCCTCGGACTCGAGAGCGAAACTGTCGCTCGATGCCGATCGGTCTTGAAGGCGCAACAAGCGATCCATCGCGGGCAGGATGCGATAGGGAGATGGGTTGGCGCTCGTCATCGATGATCGGATCGGTTGGGAACCGGCTCGTGCAGAGCCCGGCACTCGATGGTCTACGACAATCGACGATACACGTCTCGAATTCGTGCCGCTGCCATCGACCCGACAATTCGGAATCGAACCGTCGCACGGCCCTCGCACCCGGCCCGTCGAACTCGACGGGTGTGCGAATCCACGGGCGGCTGTCCGCTCGGGTGCTGCTACACTGAAGCGTTTCCGAACCACAGATGGCTCATATCGAGGTCCTCAGCGAACCACCGGTTCAAGAACTCGTCCCGATCGCGCGCGAGCTCTACGTCTCGCCGGTGATCGCGAGTCTCTTGTGGCAGCGAGGATTCCGGGATCCGGAGGAGGCGCGCGCCTTCTTGCGTGCCGGCGTCGACCGCATCGGTGATCCATTCGCGTTCCACGACATGGAACGCGCGTGCGAACGCATTCGGACGGCCATTCGGAATCGCGAACGCATCCTCATCCATGGCGACTACGACGTCGATGGCCTGACAGGCACGGTTCTACTCGTCTCCTTTCTCGAGATGCTCGGCGCCGATGTCGACTCGTTCATCCCTGCGCGTTCGGACGGCTACAGCTTCGGATCGACGTCGATCGCGAAGATCCGCCAAGGCAAGTTCGGAGTCTGTATCTCGGTCGACAACGGCACCGCGGCGATCGAAGAAGTCCGCACGATCCAAGAATCCGGCTGCGACGTCATCATCACGGATCACCATCACACGGGTCCGATCTGCGCGCCCGCGTTCGCGACGCTCAATCCACGCCTCGAGGACTCCGGCTACGGCTTCCCGCACCTGGCCGGGTGTGCGGTCGCGTTCAAACTCGCTTGGGGATTGGCGGCGAGTTTTTCGCCGCAGCGCGCGGTCTCGAAGGAGCTCGAAGAGTTCCTCATCGACGCCGCCAGTCTCGTCGCGCTCGGTTCGGTCGCTGATGTCGTTCCACTCGTCGGCGAGAATCGATCCCTCGTGCGCCTCGGCCTCGACGCCCTCCTTCACTCGAAGAATCCCGGTATCCGCGCGCTGATCGATGTTCTCGGTCCGGGCAAGTCCCGACTCAGCGCCGAGGATATTTCGTTCCGCCTCGGCCCACGCCTCAACGCAGCGGGTCGCATGGGACACGCCTCGCTCGCGGTGCGCCTCCTGACGAGCAAGAGTTACGGCGACGCGCGCGGCCTCGCAGCCGAGATCGAAAATCTGAATCGCGAACGTCAGCGCGTCGAAGGCGAGATCACGCGCGCGGCCCTCGAACAGGTCGAGGCCGATCCGGAACTCGAGAGTCGCCGCATTCTCGTCGCGGCCGGAGAAGGCTGGCACCTCGGGGTCGTCGGGATCGTCGCAGCGCGCCTGGCCGACGTGCACCGGCGGCCTGCGCTCGTACTGAGCCTCCAGGGCGACACGGCACGAGGCAGCGGGCGAAGCATGCACGGCTGCAACCTCAAGGAGTTGCTCGATCACGCGAGTGCTCGCCTGACGCGCTACGGCGGACATGCCGCGGCTGTCGGGCTCGAACTCCCGAGGACCGAACTCGCGTCCTTCTGCGATGAACTCGAAGCGCAGGCGCAGGCGACTCTTCCGCCGTTCCGCGCACCGAGGATCCGCGCGGATGCTCGCGTCGCACTCGGCCACTGGACGACCGCAGAGATCAAGAAACTCGGTGAACTCCGACCCTTCGGACCGGGCAACGCGGCACCGCGCTTCCTCGCAACCGACGTGCGATTCGCACCCGGTATGCGCAGAGTCGGGCCCGGCGCGCGCGGAGTCGCGTTCACCGCGATCCAGGACGGCGTGCAGTTCCGTGCGCTCGCGCCCGCGCTCGGTCCACGCATCCGCGAGTTGGCGGGTGCGGAAACCTGGCATATCGTCTACACACCCCAGCTCAGCACTCGGGGCGACGTGTCCCCCATCGAACTCTTGGTGCACGCGATCGAACCGGCACGCACGACCGACGTGACGGACGCGACCATCAGCGAGCCCGATTCCCGAACCGATCGATCGCTGTCGTGACGACGAACCCGATCACGACGAGCCCCGCCGCGATTCCGTACGACGTCACGTCGGCGGCATAGGTCTCGAAGAAGCGCGACCCCGGCGCCACGGGCCGCTGGAACGGCCACAGACTCAGAACCGAGCCGATCAGGAGCCCGAACAGCCCACCGAGGGTCGTGTCCTTGTGACGTGCGAGGGCCCACTTGAGCAGACTGCTCACACCCACCATGCCGACGATGACGCCGATACCGACGGGCGCAACGACCTCGAGCACGCTCCCAATGGACACCGGAGCATCCGATGGATCGGAACCGAGGACGACGGCCTTCATGTCCCCGATCGCTCCGAGGATCGTGGTATACACGCCGAGGATGATGAAGAGGAACGCACCGCTGATTCCCGGCAGGATCATCGCACTCGCCCCGAGGGCACCGGCGACGAGCAGGAGCACGAAGCCCGCGCGCGACGCGCTAGCGCTCCCGGCCTCGAGATGGAAATAGCGCTCGTACGCGATCCAGACCATGACCGCGCAACCCACCAAGGCCCCGCTCCAGAACCCGGCAGCTTTGCGATCGACCATGCGCAACACGACGGGAACACCGCCGAGGGTCAGCCCGACGAACACGGCGAACATGATCCACGTTCGCGTCTCGACGAGTTCCTTGATCGGCTTCGCGAAGAGCACGATCGCGATCGCCGCCGGGATTCCGATCCACAGCAGCGTCGAAATCGCGCGCCTCGAGAACTTCAGCGTCGTGAGGTCCGCGATCGCGCCGACGAAATTCGTGTAGACGCCGCTCGCGAGCAACATCGTACCGCCGCTGATTCCGGGCACGAGGTTCGCGAGTCCCATCAGGACTCCGCCGAGCAGTGCGCGCGGCGGAGACACCGGACCGAGAGGTGCTTCGCTCACTGCGGTTTCGAGCCCTCGGGCATCGAAGCGGCCTTCTCGTCGGTCTGGAACGCGTAGCGCTTGCGAAGCGCACGCAGGTCGAAGCTGTAGGTCAGCAAGTTGCCGAGCCGGTCGCCGAGGAACGCTTCGCGGTTCGTCTCCATCGCTTGTCGCGTGATCGCGGAGTCGTCGCCGTCCTGGACGTCATCGACACGCACGATGTACTGACGAGACAGCGCGGCATCTTCGAGCGGGTCCGTGACGGCGCCCTTCTTTGCGTCGAGAACCGTGCGGTTGGCCTGCAAGAACTTCGGCGCGCCGTCCTCGAGCATTTGGAACGCACCGCTACTCGACACGTCGATGAAGAACGGACCGAGCTTCGCGGTTTCGATCTTGGCCTCCGCAACGGCCGTGTCGAAGGCCTCGGCCATCACCGGCTCGAGGAGCTTGACGAGTTCATCCTCGAGTTTCTCGTCCGCGACGTCCTGCAAGCGTTTGCGCTCGTCCTTCTCGAGCGCGAGCTTCGTGCGCGCATCGGCCAACTCTTGTTGCAACTTCGGAATCGCTGCCGCAGGCAGATCGGTACGCGCGAGCGACGCCTCGATGCGCTTGACGTTGGCTTGGAGGCCGTCACGCCACGTCTCGAGCTTGGCATCGACTTCGGCTGCGGAGTCCGCTTTCAGCTTGGCGACTTCGTCTGCCTTCAACGCCTCCGCCTTCTCGCGAACGAGTTTCTGGAACGCCTCGGCCTCGGTCTTGGCTCGACTCGACGACTTGGTCGCGTAGTAACCTTCGAGCGCCTGCTCGCGCACTTCGTCGATAGCCTTCGGCACGCCCGTCTGACGCTCGATCAGACGGAAGAAGAAGGCGCCCTTCTCCGCGGGTTGCAGGTTGGACAGCGTGCCGAGCTCCGTCATTTGGCTGAGAGCCCAGTAGCCATTCCACTTGCCGAACGGCTCGTAGTCCTGGAACGCATCGGGCGGCGCGACGGTCGGCTTCGCCGGGACGAACACGACCCCCTTCTTGCCCTTCATGTTGGCGTCGAACCAAGCGTCGAAGTCGAACGCGGCGAACTCGGCCTTCTGCCGCTCGAGTCGGGCAGCTTCGTCCTCGGGAGATCCCTGCGGCGACACCTCGCCCGGTTCCCCCTGGGCCAGGAGGCCGCCGTCCTTGCTCTCGTCGTCTTTCTTCGCGTCGTCATTCTTCGCGGCGTCGACCTTCTCCGGATCCTTGACCTCACCACCGTCGGTCGGCTTCTCCCCGCCTTTGGCTTCGCCCTTCTTGGCGTCCGCGGCTTTGCGCACGGCTTCGACGGCCTCCGAACGCGCCTTCTCGGCGGCTTCGGAGAGCTTGCGAACGAGCTGTTCGACCTGGAGCTTGCGTCGGATCTCTTCCTTGACCTCGTCGATACGGCGATAGCCGATCTGTTCGGGAGGAAGCGGCCCGATCGGCCCCTGGTCCTTCTTCGTTTCGTCGCCGGCGTTCTCGTCCTGCTTCGGCGGCTGCGGGCCTTCAGGCCCTTGGGGCTGGTCCTGTGACTTCGGCGCCGGATCCGTGTCGTTGCCACTCGGCGCGGGGTCTTGGTTCGTGAGCAGACCGCCGTCGCGGCTCTCGTTCTTCTTGTCCTTGTCGCCGTCGCCCTTGTCGCCGTCGCCCTTGTCGCCGTCGCCCTTGTCGCCGTCGCCCTTGTCGCCGTCCTTCTTGTCGTCTTCCTTCGGCGGATCGGGCAGCTTGTAGAGCGACTCCTTGTCGATGTCGTAGCGTGCCTGGATCTCCGAATCGCCGATCTCGATGCCATCGAGCATCGTGGTCCACTCGGCCGGGTCGACCTGGTCGAACAGCAGGCCCGCACTCGCGAATCGCACGACCACGTCGTTGACGTAAGGTCGCCGTCCGGCGTCGTCGAGCGTCGCGATCCACGCCTCGAGTTCGGGGTTGGTCGGCGGATTGCGTTCGAGCTCTTCGCGATACTTCTTACCGTCCCAATACACGTAGCTGATCGTGCGCAGCTTGCGCTTCTTCTTGACGTAGTCGGCGAGGGCGGCCTCGCTGAGGTCCGCACCTTGCATCTCCGAACGCACGAGCATCGAGATGCGGAGCGCTTCGCGTACGGTTTCCTCGAGAGTCGCGATGCTGCCCGCGCGAACGTTCGCCGCGATCTGAATTCGCGTCAGGCGTTCGGGCGGCTGGCCGCCAGGCTGTTGCGCTTCCTTCTGGCGGCAAGCGTGGTCCAGCACCGCATTCACGTCCTCGTCACTCACGTCGATCCCACGCTCGACCGCGATACGTCGCAAGAGTTCGAAGGTCTTGGCGGGATCTTCGACATCGACACGCTCGAACACGAACGCCGGCATGTCGATGGCTCCACCCCGAGTCAGGCGGTGCAACCACCCGATCCGGCGGGCGACCTCGAGGTCCTCGAGGCGCAGGTGCACACGCTCCCCGCTCGGCAACGCGAGCGTCTCCGGGGACTTCTCGGGCTGCGTGAGGCCACCGAGGAAGGACAGCATGACGCCCGTGATCGAGAAGGTGATCAAGGCGAAGATCGAGACCACCAGGAAGATTGGCCGCTTGTAGGTTTCGAAGAAGCTCATCGAATCTCCAGGCCGCCAAAAACGAGGCACGAGCCTCGGAACGCGGCCGAAAACAGGGCGAGGCAGGATAGCCGTGCCCCTTGGCGAAGACAACGCGAGACGGGCCGACCTGGCCCAGCGCGTCAGATGCGTCCCTGGCGGAACTCCTTGAGGGACGGGAGGTCCGCGATGTCCTTGAGACCGAACCGATCGAGGAAGCGGGGCGTCGTGCCGTATTGCAGGGGCGCTCCGGGAACCTCGGCACGGCCGACGACCTGGATCAGCTTGCGATCGAGCAGAGCCCGCAGCAGCGGCCCCGTGCGCACCCCGCGAATCGCCTCGATCTCGGCCCGGATCACGGGCTGGCGATACGCGATGATCGCGAGCGTCTCGAGAGCGGCAGGCGTGAGCTTCTCGACCTTTTTCAGACTGCGTAGTCGCAGAAGGTAAGGATAGTAGTCCTCGCGCGTGAAGAGCCGCAGGCCGCCACCGTGCTCGCGTAGCTCGTACGGGCGCTGTTGTTCGTCCAACTCGTCTCCGAGTCGCTCGAGTTCGCGCCTGGCCACGGCGACGGAGACGCCGACGACCTCCGCGAGTCTCGATGCGCTGAGGGGCTCGGTCGAGGCGAAGAGCAGCGACTCGAATGTTCGACGCAGCCTGGCGAGGTCCGCCTCGTCCGGGTTCTTCGGAAACTCGGGGACCGGGACGAACTCCCCGAGCTCGGCGTCCTCGGTGGGTTCGGCATCGTCGGGATCGTCCTGTTCGGGATCGTCGTGAGCGCCGTTCTCGAGATCCGCTTCGATCTCGCCTGCGGCGTCGATCTCGCCGTCCGCATCGCGTTCGCGGTCCGCATCGCGTTCGCGATCTCGTCCAGCACGGGCCTCGCTCATGCTCCGGTCCTCACCCCCGACTGCGCGATCCGAACCGCCACTTCGAGACGCGCCGGTGTCGTGCGCGTGGTCCTGTTCTCCGGCGAACACGAGTGTTTCCTCGTCGTCGACACGCCTACGAATCATGCCCGGCCCCTCCCAAGGCTCGAACCAAGTGACGGAGCATACCAGGCAACTGAGGATTATTCATGAACACACCTCCAGCGGCGTCGACACGGTGGGCATCGTCACGACGGCGGGATTCGGGAGAATCCAGCCGCGTTACCTCTCGTCGAACGCGGATGCACCGAACGCGACGATCTCGTCGCGCTCGACAGGGCGCCGCTCGAGTTCGCGTCGCAGCTCCTCGTGTACGTCCGCGAACGAACGCGGATCCGGCTCGATGCGCTCGAGGACGCGCACGAAGCCGAACCCGTCGGACCCGTCTTCGAGCGGCACGGCACGTACGGGACCGAGAGCGCCCGTCTCGACACCGTCAGCGAGCCGCGTCGCCGAGTGCTCGGACGAGGTCGCGAGCGGCGGCAAGCGTCCGCCGAAGCGCGCACGACTCCCGACCGACCGCGCCTCGGCAAGTCGTGCGAAATCGCCACCCTGCGCGACTTCGGCGTGGACGCGGTCGGCGTCCTCCTTCGTCGTCGCGAGGAACCGCTGCAACCGAAGCACGCCACGACGACGCGCTACGTAGCGGATCACGTACGACCGCGTCAAGCGCCGCCACGCGAGCACTCGAAGGTGCTGGGTCAGATCCTCGAGCGTCCTTCCGAATCCCGCCTCCACGTACGTCGCGAAGTCCGCGAACCCGCCGGCCTTCTCGAAGTCGCGCTGCATGCGTGCGAGTTCGCGCCTCACCGAGAGATCGACCTCGGCATCGGAGGCACGCACGTCCCAACGCTGCGAGAGTTCGCGAATCCGCACGTCGAGTCGCAGCGCCTCCGCAATGTCCTGCACGCGCTGCGGATCGACTTCGAGCATGCGGTCGTAGACGTGCTGCTTGCGCACGACCGTGGTGCCCTCGCGAAGGACGACATCTCCGTCATCGCTCGCATCACGATCCGTGGCAGCCTCGGCCGAACCACTGGCAGACGTGAAGAGCGAACCGAAGTCCAGACCTCGAGCGACCGGAGGCTCGAGTTCTCCCGTAGGACCGATACCGGACGCCTCCGTGCTCGGCGAAACCATCGGACGTGCCTCGGGCCGACGCTCGACTTGCGGACCTCCGTGCTCCCGTTCGGGCACGCTACGCACACTCGGCCCCTGACACGCGGCGAGACAGGCGACGATCCACGCACAAGCAAGAGCGAACGCACGCTCCCGTATAGAGAGGGGGTTTCCCATCGCTCGGCTTGCTCGCGGGCTACGGACGAGGCGCCTCGTCAGTGGAACTTGATCGTGCGCAAGAACTTCGTCTCGTGACACGTCGGGCACGGCACCTGAACGACCTGATTGCCCTGCGTGCTCGCGGTCGAGATCTTGCCGCGGCCACCACAAGTCGGACAGTTGGTCGTGAACGCACTCGTGACCGCATAGTCGCCCGCGGTTTCCGCGTAGTGGGACAACAACCAGAACTTGCGCACGGTGCTGTCGACCTCTTTCCACCACTCGGCTTCGGTCTGGAGCTGCTGCTGCTCTTGGTTCTGCCCACCGGCTCGACGTGCTTGGCGCATCCACTCCTCGAGTCGACGCTTCACGTCGCGTTCGAGCGCGTCGTCCTTCACGTCCTTCTTCGCATCCTTGTCTTGCTTCTGCGCGGCCGTGCCTTCGATGACTTTGGCTGCCCCGAGGATCCACGAGCCCGTCGAGTAGCCCGACGATTGGTTCGCGGCGACCCGGCGCTCGATGCGCTTCTTGAAGAGATCCTCGGCCTCGTCCTGCGTGATCCCGAGTCGTTTGGCGACACGCCCGCGGATGTTCTGTCCGAGTTGCTCCTCGGCGAACGCCCGCGCGGCATCGAAGTCGACCATGGTGCGCGACGCGACTCCGCATTCGTCGAGAGCTGCACCGAACCAGTATTTGACGACCTCGCGCAACAGGAAGTTCTCACGGTCCTTCTCGAGCTGCGCTTTGCGCTGCTCGAACTCGTTCTTGAGCTTGCCCGCCTGACCGTACTTGGCTTCGTAGTCACTGCAGAGCGCCACTGCCTTCGCGAAGGCCTTTCGATTGCGCTGCACGTTGATCTCTCGAATGAGGTCGGCCTCGGCCTTGTTGGCTTCGAGGCTCGCGACGCGCTCGAGCTGCGCGTCGATCTCGCGCGGCTGGGATCCGCCACCGAACTCCTTCGCGCTCGTCAGGTGCTGCTTGGCTCTCGGGTAGTCGCCGACGCGGATCAGGTACACGGCGAGCAACAGGTGCTTGTCCGCATCCTCCTGCGGATCGATCTCGGCGAGCTTGCGCTCGTAGATCTCGTCAGGGAGCAGCACGTCCTGAATCGGGACATCGATGCTCTCCGGTGTCCCACGCATCCGCTCGACCGAGATCTTGAACGTCTGTCCCTTCTTGCGGATGACGAAGTCGTTGCCCTGTCGCGCGACGAGTTCGCCGATCAACTCGGCCTTGCCCGTCGGCAGCATGTGCGTGATCTTCGTCGCGGGCAGCAAGACGTCCTGGAGTTCCTTCTCGTCGAGCAGGTTGAACTGCTTGCGGATCTTCGAGACATCTCCGCGAGCGACGTCGTCCCAGACGAGGTTGAGCATGCCACCGGTATCGAGCCGACGAACGCGAAGCCCGTCTTCGCTCGCATCTTCGATGCTCCCGATCAAGAACTTCCCCGTCTTGAGCCGCAGCACCTGTGCCTCGAGGGAGCGCACCGAGAAGCACACCACGAGGAAGGCGAGCAAGCACGCGATCGTGGGTCGATAGAAGAGTGCACGTCGATTCATGAGGAACTCCATTCTTGGTGACCGGCGGTCATCGAGGTTCGCAACATCGAGGTTCGGGGTCATCGCTGCCGAGATCGTTCGATCTCGTCGCGAATCCGTAGATAGAGAGCGCGGGATCGGGGCAACGGGAAGCGAAAGGTCTCGGACACGTCCGATCCGCCGCGCAACCAGCGCACCGTTACGGTGCACGCGATTTCCTGAGTGGACTCCCGCTCGACCGGATCGAAGGCCAAATCGTACTGCATGTCCGGGAACTCGGCCACGCGCCCCCCCACGATCGGGACCGGCGCTTGACCGTCCTGAGGCATGAGGCTGCCGTGCTCGAGTTCTTCCCGGACGACGGTCGCGAGGCGCGCAGCATCGCGGATGAGTTCGCTGTTGTGCTCGGTCGCGAGGCCCGAAGACATCACACCGAGCACCGTCGTCACGCCGAACGCGAGGATCAGCATTGCCGCGAGAATCTCGACGAGCGTGAAGCCGGCATCGCAGGGCGCACCGTGCGTGACGGGACTCGCGTGCTGGATCGCGCAGCGTGCGCGTCGATGCGTGACCTGTTCAGCGCACATGGGGCCAGTGCTCCCTCGAGACGGCGACGGGAATGCGAACGACGCCCTGCCTGCCCGCGTGCACCCGCGATCCGGAACCGTGTTCGGTCGCTTTCGTGAAGCGCGCTCCACGCAGCACGTTGCGCAAGTGCCCGCCTTCGTGACCGCGATACTGGATCCACTCCGATCCGATCTTGAGGAAGCCGACGTCGTCGACCGGCGGTACGCGTTCTGGATACTCGATTCGGATTTCGGTCGTCACCGCATCGATCGCGTGCGCCAAGAACGCCGTGTAGGCAGCCTCGGGTCCTTCATCGACCGTGATCGAGAGCTGGATCCAACTCGGCATCACGTCGTCGCGCGGATCCGTCGCACTGCTCTCCCCAGCGTCGAGCGAGAACGCGAGCACCGGATGGTCCGGCGGAAACATCCCGGCACGTGTCGAGTCCCAACAGCGCTCGGGTCCGCCTTCGCGTGCGACCTCGGCTCCGAAGGACTCGGTCCATTGCGACCGGAAGAGCGTCTCGATGTGCAGCAGATGCGTGAGGAGCGGCTCTTCGGGTGGCGGAAGTTCGGCGCCATCGACCCAGCGCTTCTGCACCGAAGAATCGATGAGGCGAACATCGCGATACAGGGCCAGGTAGCAGCCGCTCTCGTCCGTCGTCGGCAAAACGCGCAACGCGCACTCGACGGGCGGCGCCGCAGGCGCATCACGGAGTCGCTCGGCAACGCGCTCGGCCAACGTGATCTCGTCGAGTTGTCCGTCCGTCGCGATGACGCGCTCGCGCTCGCGCGCCTCGAGCAACCGACGCCCTTCGGCGCGCTCGACCCGGGAAACGAAGCGCCATTCCGGCAACCAATCGAAGCCCTTCGGGTTGAGGTCGGCCTGATCGGGCCGGACCGGTTTTCCACCGGCGAACGGCACGAACGTCGCCACGAGGCGCCCGTTGCTCCGAGCGCCTTCGGTACCAGTCGAACCGCGCAGCCGCGCCTCGACACCGGGACGGAACATCTTGTCCTCGACGGCGACGAGGTGCCGGAAGTCGCGACTCGCGAGCCGCAGACTCGTGGCACAACGCTCCTCGATCGACGCGCGTTCCTCGCCGCGCTGCCAGACCGTGAGGCTCGAGTTGAGCATCTGCGTCAAGAACAGGAAGAAGCCCGTCAGCAAGAACATCACGACGAGGAGTTCGACCAGCGTGAACGCGTGCTGGCGCTGCACGGTCATCGCAGAGTCTCCTGATCGTCGAGGATGCTCGTCGCGGCCTGGTACGACCACGCGAAAGACTGCAGTGTCGGCGTGCGCTTCCACGCGGTCGCGCGGAACGTCTGTGCCTCGAACGCGCCCGGCTTGTAGTCGACGGCGAAGCGGAAGTCCCATCGCCCGGCTTGCGCGAAGATCTTGCGCCCCGCCCGCCCCGTGCCGGACTCCGGGTCGACCGGGTCGTCGAAGCGCCATAGCGGGAAACCCTGCGGAACCTCGCTGAACGGCACGCGCTCGTCTGCACGCACGTAGCACACGAGGTCGAGCAACGGGTCGGGGACCTGCTCGGTCCACAACACGTCGGTCACGTAGAGGTTCGGCGCTTCGTAGCTGAAGCCGAGCCACGACATCTCGGGATCGTCTGCCTCCTCTTCGTAGCGATCCCAGTACCGGATCGGCCAGTGGATCGCGAGGGCACCGGCATCGTGCTGCACCGGCGTCGTTCCGTAGCGACCGCGGAACAGCCCCATGCCGCGCTTCTCGTGCGTCGGCATTTCCATGAGGTTGCCGCGATTCCACGTGTAATGGACGAGTTCTTGATCGACGAGGAACGTACCCGTGTTCTGGGCGAGCTTGATGGACTCGTCGACGAGGAATCCCGACATCGACGCGGGTGCCATCGCGGTCAGCGCCGTGGCCGGACGACACGAAACGAAGTGCACGCGCGCTCCGACGTCGTGCGCGCGCGGCTCGCTTCCGAGCATGCCGCGGCCGTTGACGGCGACCTTGAGTTCCCCGGTCTGTGCGTTGAACGACTGGACACCGACGATCTCGCCCTCGATCGCGACGAGCCCACCGCCCCGCAATCCGAGACCTGGTTGCTGCAACTGACGGGACACGGACAGCTGCATCGTCCCGTCCGTTTCTCGACACGGAATCGCGATCGCCCCGACGATCTGGCTTCGATCGCCGTTCGAACGCGCATCGTGCGCGAGTGCGGCGTAACCCTGGACGTCGTCGATCAAGCCACTCAGGTCCGGCAGGTCCTGCGCTTGGCTTCCGCCGAAGACAGGGTCGGTCAGGCGCAGTGGCAACTCGCCGGACGGGAACTTGACGAGTCGATCGAACAATCGACCGTCCTCGGTGCCCGTGAATTTCGCGCCGATGTATCCGATCGTCGCGCCTTGTTGCAATGCGACGAGATTGCCGCGCGGACCCGGTGGATCCGGATCTTGGTTCTGTCCGTTGTTCCCGCCTTGGTTCGGTGCGCGTGGGCCCGAGCTGTTGTTGTTGTTGTTGTTGTTCCCGCCCGTGGTGAACGACTGCCAGTTGCGCGCCGACCACGTGACCGTGTTCCACTCGACCGTCGGTTGGGACGAGGTCCCCGACGATCCGGTCACGAGGGCGACACGGTCGCCACGACCGGGTCGACCGTGATGCACGTTGCCTAGGAAGGTGCGGAAGACCGGCGTCACGACTGCGCCTGCCGTCTGCTCGTGTGAACTCGTGCCGACTCCAGGATCGCCGCGGAAGCCGAGCGCGAGTCTCGCTTCGTAGTGCGGCAGGTTGTTCCCGAACTCCATGTCGTCCGGATGACCGATCTCGCTCGGATCGACTTTGGGTGGATCCGCGTAGTCGACCGGGGCGTCGATCGTCTCCCAGACGATCGTGACGCGGTTCCCTTCACGCCGCACATCGACGACGCGCTCCGGATTGCGAATGAGCCTGGTGAACAGGTCGTTGATCGCGCCGAAGTGCGTGCGCACGACCCAGCCCTTCGACGCGTCGTAGAAGTCGTAGCGAACCCATTCGATGTCACCATCGCGACCCGGGCTGCGGATCTGGAGCCACTCCGAGTGGCCCTTCGCCGACGGGTCGATGAGCGAAAGGCGGCCACCGACCGACATCGAGATCGGGACGAGGAACGTCCACAGCTGCGGATAGTTGTTCGGGTCGTCCTTCGTGCCCCACGTGCCCTTCTGCCATTCGGTCACGAACTTCCGCGGAGCCTTCGCGACCAATCCGCCGCCGGCCCCACCGTTCAAGTCCGGTGCGAGGCTGATGGACCTCTCGACGATCGAGAGTTGATCGCCTTTGAAGCCCTCGTACCGCACGACTTCGATCCCGCCGAGTTCGTCCGGTTCGAACGCTTGTGGCCCGGTGGTGAGGTGGACCTGCATCAGCACGGCATAGCCGCCGGCAGGGTCGAACCCCGGAATGTTCGTACCCGACTTCGCCCCCACCTCGGGCGAGGCAACGCGCACTTGCCCTGTGAACTTCTCGTCGATTCCACGCCCCGGCGAGAGCCGCGCGAAGGTGAGCGACTGCAAAGGCTCGACGACGCGGGCCGCACCCCACGGACGCAGGTTGGACGACAGCGATCCCTCGCCGGGGATGACGACGGTGTCCTCGGCGATCCGGTTGCTGTAACCGTAGAGCCGGACACCCGAGTTGCGCGGGTGCAGAGGAACGGTGATCGACACCTGCTGATTGCCGCCGTTCTGGTTCCCCCCGTTCTGGTTGCCGCCGTTCTGGTTGCCGGCGTTCTGGTTGCCGTTGCTCTTGGTGTATTCGACGGGGTCTTGTCGGGCGAGTCGGCCACCGCACGAATCCTGGCGCGCGGTGATCAGCGTCGTGCCGACGATGTCGACATACTCGATCAACTCGTCGCCGACGATGGCGACGCCCTCGGGTGGCCAGCCCGTCGTATCCTCGAGGTTGATCGGTGGCGACTTCGCCTTGTCGGTCAAGAAGTTCGTCGTGCCCGTGATGTTCCACTCCGGGATCTCGAATCCGAGATGCCCGACGAACCGCGGCTTGCCCTTGAGCGCGCCGTCCGTGAAGAGCAGCACGCCATCTGCCGATCCACTCGTGACTTCGATGCCGACGTGGGTCCAAAGATCCGCCGCGACGCCATTCCCTTGCACCGGCACGCGCCATTGGATCGCCGTCTCCTGCGGATTCCGGCGACCTGGATCGGGGTCGAGTCCCGCGACGTCGAACATGCGCAGCACGAGTTCGTTGCTCTCGAGCGATGCGAAGACGCGATTGCGGAACGGCACGCGATCGCGATTGGGTAGATCGAACAGCATCTGGTTCGAGAGGCTGCGCGGCTGGATCCAGAAGCTGACGCCGAACCCGATGCCGAACCCATCGTCGCCCATGTACATCGGGAGAATACGCGCGTTGGCGTTGGGACCGCCCGAACCAGGCTTTGCGCCGACCATCGCAGCCCCGGCACGCACGTCCTGGAACGCACCTTCCTTGACGATATCCCGACCTTCGGGGTGGCTGCCGGCTTCGAAACCATACGTCGCAGTCTCACCCGCGAAGCTGGGCGCGCGTGCGACCGCGAGTCGTGCGGTTCCCGAGCCGGGTTCTCGATCGGGGAAGCGCGGAGCCTGTCCGTGCAGGTACGAGAACAGGTGCGCGATCGAAAGATCCGGCGGCTCGTTGAACTGGTCGATCCGCACCGTCGTGTTGCGAGGACCGGTCTGCCAGAACACGCGCGAGCGCGCCGTTCGCGTCGCTTCGTCGAGATCGTTCTGACTCGTCAGAAACTGATCGACGGCACGCGAGGGTTGTGGATACGCGATCCCGGTGCGTTCGCGCGCGGCCAACGTCGTCCCGATCCCCGAATAGACCGCACCCGCGACCCGATAACGAACGAGACCTGCCGACGAAAACGTGATCGGGATCGTCGCTCGATCGACCTTCGACTGCGTGCCGTGCATCAACGCCGTGTAGATGTATTGCAGCTCCTGCTGCGAGATCGCCTTCTCGGTTTCGACGAGCGGGAAGAGCACGCGCGTCGCGAGGTCTTCGAAGCACTCGTACGGACGCACGTTGGGGTCGACCGCATCCTCGTCCCCGACATCGACCATGCCTCCACGCATCTGCACGATGCGACCGGCGATCAAGCTCGCCTTCGACGACGAGAGGGGAACACGCATCGGACGATGATCGCCGCGTCCCACCGCCTGATTGAACTGACGCACACCGGTCAGGATCGCGGTGAGCACGTTTTCGGGCGCCGTGTTGACGTTGATCGGCACCGGGTTCAGAGGCTCGAGAACCGCGACCCCTTCGTCGGCCGACAGCTGCGTGACGCGATGGAGTACGACGTTCCAGACCGGTGAACCAATCGTCGTGCGACGTGGGCCGTTGCGCGTCAACGCGACGACGAGGGCCCATTCGTAGTCGTTACCGACTCGGATGCGAACCAACGATCCAGCCGTCATGGATGCTGGATCGCGCACGACGACCTCCGCCGTCTCGCCGGCGAGGAGTCGGTTGAAGATGCGTTCGGGCTTTCCGAGCGTCGCGCCAATCGGACGCGCTCCGTCGAAGCTCAAGAGTTCGCGCATGGACTCGAGTCGTTCGACATCGAGTTCACCGCGCTCGAAGCGATCGATACCACGCAGCTCTTCGAGCGTCTTCCACGGCAAGAAGCGCGATCGATCTTCGTGCCCGTCATCGAACTGCGCGGTCATCACCAAACGGACCCGAGCGTCGACGATGCACGTACCATCGATGTGCTTCTCTGGCGGACCGTAAGGGTCCGGCGGCATCCCCTCTCCGGGCCACAGAACGGCGCGCTCGAGCCCTTCGAAGCCACGTCCAGTCTTCTTCGAGTACTTGATCAGTTCTTGATCGAGCCAGATGTAGCCTTGCTCGGGGAAGTTCTGCGTCCCGCTCGCCTCGATCAGATCGACCTCGTCGATCTCGAGATCCTTCGTCAAATGCGCGGCGAGCCCGAACAGGTTGGACCACACTTCGAGCGGCGCCGTCGGCGCGTGAATGCGACCCTGGAGGTCGACGATTTCCCCGCTGACGCGACGACGATTGCCGAGCGGAGAGTCGACACCTTCGTCCGTGAGTTCGAGTCTTGGATGAAACTCGTCGAGACCGTCGAACTCCGGCGTCGCGTCCTCGCGGCCCTGCGTCTTGGCAACGCGCTGGATCAGCGTGCGGCGCGCGGCGTCGACGATGAGGTCCGCTTCGCTCTCGCTCGCCTCCGCGTAGGCATCCTCGCCCGTTTGCCCCATGGACATCATGAACGGGCCGAGCATCGTGAGCATGACCCCGAGCAGGATGAGAACGGCGAGGAGCGCGATTCCACGCTCGTCGTGTTGGATCCTGTCGCCTCGTCGATGCTTCATCGCGTCAATCCCTCACGGTCGAAGATCAAGTCCCGCTCCTGGTCACCGAGCTTGAAGCGGAAGATCGGCAAAACGGCATGCACTCCGCGATCGAGCGCGCCCGACTCGTCGAACACGAGGCGTGCGGGACCGCTGAGGTCGAGCAGTCGATCGAAGGCCTGCTCGGCATCCATGTCGAAACCGAAGATGGCAACGCTGTCGACGGCACCGAGCACCGGGTTGGCGCCGTCCGAAACGACCAGCCAGGCGGTCTTGTCGCGCCAGATCGGTGCGTCGATCGGTTCGCGAGCTTGCGCGATGCCATCGAGGCGCAGCACCAGTTCGCCGCTTCCGGCCTCGAGTTCGAGGCGATACCAGCGGCGCTTGCGCACGCGATCGCCCCCCTGAATCATCACGCGACGACCAGCGCTCCCGTCATCGCGCGTCAGCGTGACGAATCCGCGAGGCACTCCCGTCGTGCCGATTCCGAGTTCGAAACTCTCGCCAATGCGCACGACGACGCACGGATCGTCGGCTTCGAGCCAAACGTCGCAGCGCGCGAGAAAACCGTAGGCGAGATCGAAGGTCGGCAACGTCCGGACGTCGAATCGCAACCCGTGACCTTCGGAGTCCCCTGCGATCCACAGCGCGTCTCCGAAACGGCCGCCGGGGCCGATCCGCCCACCGACGAGTTCGCCCCCGAGACCTCCCGATCCGTCGGGTCGCCCGCGATCGAAGTTCCACTCTCCGATGACGCGCTGTCCGAAGACGACGGCTTTGCGACTCTCGTCCTCGAGCTTCACCCACGGCGCCGGGGTGATTTCGACGACCGCACGCGATCGCGTGAACTGCGCCTGAGCGCGCGCGGCGCGGGCGAGATCACGCAGTCGCGAGACTTCGCGATCGAGATTGGACTCGCGTTTCATCAAGAACCCGAGCCCGAGGCCACTGAGGGCCCCGATGATCATCAGGACGACCAGGAGTTCGACGAGCGTGTAGCCGGCAAACCCCGAGCGGGCGCGCTCAGCCGTCCTGGGGCGTCTGGAAATTGCCGATGTCGTCACTCGTGTTGTAGACCCGATCCGGTCCTGCGGAAAAGAGCTGATACGTGTTGAGGTTGAGGTAGCGAGCCCCGTCCTTCCAAGCCTGCACCGGCTGCTCGACTTCGTCGACGTCCCCCGCAGCCTCGCCGAGTCGATAGCTCTGCTCGGTCGTGTAGTTGCGCTTGTGGAAGTAGGCGAACGGATTGCCCCACGCGTCGAGGATCTCGACGCGCTCCGTGCGTTGGAGCTTGGCGTTCTCCGGCTTGCCGGAGTCGCCGTCAGTATTGCCGAGCCAGTTGTTGTCGGTGCCGGGGAACGCACCGTCGCTGCTGTCGGCACGGTTGACGAAGAAGACGAACGACTCGATGCCGACGTTGGTCCCGTTACCGCGCGAGATCTCGAGCTTGCCGGTCGTGTCCTTGAAGTCGTCGGGCGGATAATCTCCGAAGCGTCGTTGCTGACTGTAGCCCTCCGCGGCCTGTTCCATCGAACGGAGGATCGCGGTCGTGCGTGTGACCTTTTCCTGCTCCTCGGCGCCACCGATCATCGGCAGGAGCGCGACGAACAGCATCGCGATGATGCCGATCACGACGAGGACCTCGATCAGTGTGAAGCCGCGGACTGCGTCCGCCCTGGTATCCGTGCTCATTGCCCCAACCTCACGAGGCGGAATTTCGCGAACCGCGCATCGACCTTGGAGCCGAGCTTCGGCACGCAGCGGATGTCGATGTAGAGCTCGCGATTCCCCGCGGCGATGCGCATCTTCTGGCGAGCGATTTCTTGGCCACCCCAACGGAGGACCATGCTGCCATCTTCTGTGTCCGTGCTGACATCGACTTCGTATCCGATCTCGAGCGTCGTGAACTCACCACGGCGCAACGGAAAGGCTTCGGGCCTGTCCTGAGCATCGAACTTGATCGTCGTCTTCTCGTTCTCCTGCGCGCCGCGACGCAAGTAGGCGAACGGATACTTGCCGTTGAAGCCGAGTCTCGCATCGATCGTCGATCGAAGGTTGCCGCCACCGGCCTCCTTCTCGTCCGACACGCGCATATAGATCTCGGCAGCACTCGTCGCGCCGAAATCCGCGTCGATCGTGACGCTGACGAAATCCCCACCGCGATCGATCGTGTAGCGCGCGAAGCATGGCAGTTCGGTGTTGGTCTCTCCGCGCACTGCGAGCTGACCCTCACCGAAGACCCAACGGATCTTCTCCTGCCCCTTGCGTTCGACGCGCCAATGTGCAGCGTGCGCTTCGAAGTCGTCGCTCAGTTGGCGCTTCCCGCGATGGAACGCGAGGCGCTTCTGTGTGATCTCGGCCCAGGCCTTGAACGGGTCGTCCTCGCCCTTGATGTACTGCGCCGTGTCTCGCAGCATCGCGACGGCCTCCGGCGTGTGACCAAGACGATTGCGCAGTAGTGCGAGCCACAGCTTCGCGTGCACTTCGCCACCTTGGCTCTGTGCAGTCTCGAGCGCTACGCGTGCGCGATCGTTCTTGCGCAAGTGATAGCGCACGATGCCGAGCAGCTCATGGTAGAGAGGTTCCTTTCCTCGCTCCAACTGCGCCGAACATGCACGCGCGGCGATGCGCTCGGCGTTCTCGAGGAGCTCGAACGCACCACTGCCGCCGAGTCGTGCCTCTTCGAGCTCGACTCGAGCAAGCTCCATCGCGGCCTCGACGAAGTCGAAGCGCTGACGCAGACACGCATCGAGGACTTCGCGAGCCTCGGCATAGCGCTGCGATTTGCGGAACGCTCGACCGAGAAGGTAGAGCACGTAGGGATCGCGTGGAGCGACCGTCCGTGCGCGCTCGAGCACCGCGACCGCGTCCCCTAGCCGCGCCGGGTCGAGCAGCATCAAGAAGCCCTGAGCCGCGAGCGCGAGTTGCCGCATCAGCGGGTCGCGAGACTCGGCGTTGCGGAAGGCCGCGAGCGCCTCGTCGTAGTTCTTCTCGAGGAACGAACAAATCCCCGCACCCGTCAACGCCTCGACCGAATCCGGCAGACTCGCGGCAGCCGACACGAACGCACTGCGCGCCCCCACGATGTCTCCCTTGGCGAGTGCGACCGAACCGCGAAGCAGGAGAATCTGCTCGCCCGATGCGACCACACTCGCTTCGTCGAGCGTGCGCGCGGCGAGGTCGACATCGGCGTCAGCGAGCGCGGCACGCGCGAGTTGGAACAGGACTTCGAAGCGCAGCGACGGCGCGTGCGCCGGCGAGATCCTGGACTTGGCAACGCGTGCGAAACGCAAGGCCTCCGCCTCCGCGCCATGATCGGCCAGGTAGCGCGAGAGGGCGAGTGCGTTCCGCGGATCGCCTTCTTCCTTGCGCAGCGCTTCTCGCAGATGCTCCTCGGCGACTTCATCGAGACCGAGCCTGGCTTCGAGGATCCCTCGTTCACGCGCGACGAACGCCGCATCCGCGAACGACCCCCCTGCCAGCTCGTCGAGCAGCTCCATCTCTTTTTCGAACTCTCCGGTGCGCGCATACACTTCGAGGAGCAGCTCGAAGCCGCGCTTGTCCGAAGGTGCGATCTCGGTGTACTTCCGCGCCTGGGCAACCGCCTCGTCGAGGGCTTCGGGATACTGCCCTTCCGGGCCCAAGAGGCGCTCGATCAAACGTTCGCGTTCTCGAAGGCCATCCTCGCCGCCGGGAATGCGCCGCCGCGCGAGTGCGATACGGTTGTCGATCGTGTTGGCGAACACGACGCGCCCGACTTGGCCCGGTTCGAAGGCTTGTTGTGCAACGATGACCTTCCCCGTTTCGGGGTCGACTCGCCGCAACAGCACGGGCGCCCGGAAGGGCGAAGCCACGGCACGGGGATCGCCCTCGGTCGTGCTGCCCTGAAGGAACCGATTGTCGCCGAGGACCTGGCCCCAATACGAGCGATTGTCCGTCGTCTCGACCCGGTCGTAGGTCAGCTCCCACGCACTCTCGCTCCCGGCCTGGGTCGTCGTGCCAGCCGAAACCTCGACATCACCACCATCACTCACGTCGGCGGAAGCGGCTTCGCTCGACTCGGGCTTGAGGACGACGGCGTATGCGCGAGGGTCGACGCGCAACGCATCGTAGTGCGGAACCGCGGGGCCGAGCGGAAGCGGCGGCCTCACGAGGGGCATGTCCGGAAGCGGTGGCAACTCGAGTTCGGGCCAGTCGAGCGGCGTCAGCGGCACCGTTCGCGTCGGCACGAGGAAGGGATCGCGTGCCTGCGCAACGTCGAGAGCCGCCGGCTCACTGACGATGCGCCCGGGAATCGCGATGCGCTCGTAGTCCTTCGTCTTCGCGCGTGGTGTGCCGCCAGGATCACCGGCTCCACGGGACAGAACCACGAGGAGGGCGAGGATCCCGCCAGTCGCGAGCAACAAAGCCTGTTCTTTGCGTAGCGCCAAGGTCAGTTCCCCTTCTCCGCAGCAGAATCGCGATTGGCAGCTTCTCGGTCGACAATGGCTTCGTGTGTGATACGGACTTCCATCGGTTCGCCGGGCTCGTCGCCGGCTTTGGCCATGAGTTCGTGCACGAGAAGCGCACGCTGCTTGGAGCTCCCCGCACACGACTCGAGATAGGTCTGCAACGTCATCGGGTCGCAATGGAAGCGCATCGAGACCCGCACGACGGTGCCGAGGTCGACACCCGGCGACTTGCTGCGGGAATACCCCGCCGTGCGTGGCGCCGCCACCGCTTCGATCCGGATTTGATCGACTGCCGCGAGTCCCCGCGCGTCCGGCTGTGCCAACTGCACCGCACGACTCGCCTCGAGCAGCCGCGCCAGCGCGTCGTCTACGAGATCGAGTGCGATCAGAGTCTCCTGGATTTCTTCGCGCTCGACCGGGTTGTTCGGCGGCATGCCGAGCTCCGGCGCTCCGAACTGCACGTTGGCGATGTCCATGGCCTGCCGCACGTCACGCTTCACCTGCGATGCTGTCGGAATGTAGTGGAACGTCGGATCGCCCTTGCCCGCGAGGTCGAACGCGGGACGCGGCGTGAAGAACGTCATGGCCCCGACCGCACCGCGCTCCCTCTCGAGGAGCTTGCTGTCTTCACGCGCGGACTTGCGCTGAGCGGACCCGTAGTAGCTCTTCCGCAGCTCCGCGCGACCGCGCGCGATCCGAGTGTCGAGACTTGTCGTGTCGAAGCGCCGCGATATCCAGGTGTTCGCGACGAGGAAGACGATGAGGCCACCCAGGATGCCCAGGAGCCAAGTCTTGTGCTGTTGCCAGAGGTCGTTGAGATCCATGGATCGCTTTCGATTCCTGCGAAGTCAGTCCTGGCCGTCCTCGGCCGCGGGTGGCGTGACGTCGAGCCAGTCGACCTTGAACGAGAAGACGAAGTCGCCGCCAGACTCGTTGACCATCGGTTCACGATAGGGAATGCCCCGCTTGTCCAACTCGTTCTTGAGTTCGCGGAACGTCTCGGTGAGCAGCTTGCCCGAAATCGACTTGCCACCGCCCTGCACGAGGAGGAAGGGACGTGCCGGGACTTTCGTGCGACGACGCTCTGCGACATCGCCCGTAGGCTTCACCCACGTCGGCACAGCGATCTTGGACTCGAGCTTCGAGACCCAGAGGTCGCTCGGCAGGATCTCGCGCAATACGCGCAACGTCGCGAGCGTCCCGTAGAGAGGCACCGATCGCGATCGCAATTCGTCGAGGACCTTCGAGCGTTCGTCGTTCTTCTCGACGTACGACGTCGTCTCGGCCTCGACCGACTTGTGAACCTTGACCTGCGATTCGATCTTGGCCGCGGCCCTCTCCGCGTCGTCGTAGGCCCGTTTCCCGTCGAACCACCGCCATCCGAGGAAGAGCACGGCGAGCGCCGCCGCCGCGATGTTGAACACCGTGCGCGTCTGGAAACGACGGCGCTTCTTGACCGCCTCGGGCAGGATCTCGATCGAATACAGCTCTTCGAAGAGCGGTGTGAGTGCGAGGCCGATCGCGAGCGCGGCCTCGGGACCTTGATCACTGAGGACCTGCGCGGCGCCGGCATCCAGCGAGGACGTATCGAGGCTCTCCGTCGGATCGAAGATGTCGACCGGACATCGGAGACCATCCGCGAAGAAGGCGGCCATGCCCCGGATGCGCGCTCCAGGACCACAAAGGTGACAACGCGCGAGCGTGAGGTTCTCGACGCCGGTCTGCGTCTGACAGAACGCCAAAGTCGAACGCAGTGCGGCCTGGAGTTGACCCGCCACGCCCTGCACGGAGTGCGTCGCTTTTTCCTCCTGCGAACTCGCGTAACGTCCACGGGAACGTGGATCGAGGTCGAGCAGTTCGTCGCGGATCTTCTGCGCGCGGTTCTCCCGGACGTTGAACGTCTGGCCGATCGCGGCATCGAGCACGGCGAGGCCACCCGACACGTTGCGCGCGAAGAGCAGATTGGCTCCCTGCAGCAGAGCGATGTCGATCGCGGTCTCTCCGATCCAAGCAACGAGCGTCACGTCGTCCGCGCTGACCGGACCGAGCGTCAAGAACGCGTTGTAGAGCGCGATCGCATTGGGCACGTACGCCTCGACCGATCCCTTGCGCGACTCGACCGCGCGCGCCTGTTCCGCGAGGTGGCTGTCCTTGGCGAGTGCGAGCAGGACGGTGTCTTCACCCGTCATCTCGTTCGCGATCGGCAAGAGGTTGTAGTCCGCGCTTAGCGAGCCGCCCGCTTGACCCGAAATCTCGTCGACCTCGAACTCCATGAGCTTCGCGAGCTGCCAGTCGGGAACTTGCGGCACGCGCACGTAGCGCAGGATGAGTTCGCGTCCCGAGAGCCCGGTCACGACGCCCGCGAGTGGCGTTCCCCCGCTGAGTCGATTGCCGTCACGGGTGATCAGCTCGCACCCGACGACCTGGAACACGGCGCCCTTCTTGCGCCCTTCGACGAGAAGAGCATCTTGCGCCCGGAGGTCGAGTCCACGTGTCTTCGACGCCATCAGTCGCGCCCTCCGTTCGAGTCCCCGTTGTCTGCACCGTCGGTAGCCGCGGCAGCGGGCAACCGGGTCGAAACGAACTCGCGCACGACGCGCGCGAGGCGATCCTGTCCCGCCGAGGCGAGTCCGGCGGCAAGGCTACCGAGCGCTTCGGCCCGTCGACGCCCGCGCTCGGTACGCACCGCATCGAGTCGGGATTCGACCTTCTTGCGGAACGCGGCAATCGAGTCCTTGAGCTCGTCCTGCCGCGCATCGAGCGCATCGGCACGCTCGAGAAGGCGCACGAACAAGCCGTCGTACTGGAACGCACGCGCTTCGTCGAAATCACGCTCGAGCGCCACGAGGTCGTTCTGCGCCTCCGTGAGCAGCGTCGCGCGATGCGTGCGCGCGTCGCGCACGGCCTGCACGTCGTACGGCTTCTCTTGGAGGATCTGCCGGTAGACGCGCAAGGCATCGGCGATCCGCCCTTCCGATCGCGCGGCATCGGCGGTGCGCATGAGACGGAGCGCTTCGAGGCGCTGCTCTTGGAAGTCGAGCCTTAGCGACGCGCTCTTCGTCGTGTCGAACACGAATCGCGCGAAGTCGCCGTCGACGCGCACGACCAGCTTCGATGGAGTTTCGGTTTCGAACATCAAGGTTTGCTGACCGACGCCCCACAGCAGCGCGGTCGCGTTCTCGAACTGCGCCGGACCCGAGTCCTGGACGAACACACCGGCGCCCTCGCCGCTCCGCACGCGATACGACGCAGCGACGTCGCGCGGTACCATGAGGACGAGTCGGCCCTGTCCGTTCGTCTGGAGCTTGGCGAGACCGTTCTCGACGACGAGCGACTGGGTTTCGAAGACATCGCAACACGGCAGCGGCAACGCCTCGGCGAGTCCCGTCAACGCGGAATCCGAAGGCGACCCGTCGCGACCCGGCAGGGCCGACGTGCCCGACAGCAGGACTGAGGCGCCGACGCGCACCCGCAAACCTGCGGACTCGGGAATCGAGAACACGGTCGTTCCCGCGAACTCGCTCGCGACTCCCGCTGCTTCCGCATCGGCGTCGAGGAGTGCGATCTCGTCGACGGCAACTTGCGCTTCTTCGGAACTCCCGTCGGCGAGTGCCGCAACGATCGCGATCCCGACCTCGGCGCAGCCCGCCGGAACCTTGCAGACGGTCTCGAGTGTCGTCCACGATCCAGGTTCGATCGCGCTGAGCGGACTGCCGAACACGAACAAGGGCTCCCGCGTGAAGCGCGCGTTCGCGCCCCGGGTTTCACCGACCGGTTCGCCGTCCTCCTCGCCGCCTTCGCCAACGCCGCGCACCGGCACCTGCGCTTTGTCGAAGAAGACGAGCCTCAGGCCGACGCGTGCACGGCCATCCGTGCGGACCGCAGCCTGCGCGCGAACGGCGACCTTCCGCGCGACATCGGTCGGCTTCGGCTGCATCGCGACCGCGAAGAGTCGCCCAGCTGCATCGTCCGTCGCCGGTGCGAGATCGGCGACGAGCGCGCTCTTGCCGGACTTCGCAGGCGCGCCACGGACGAAGCCATCGCCAACCGGTCCCGGCAGCCACTCTTCGTCGCCACCTTCGAGCTGCGCGAGCGCTTGGGGCAAGAGGTTGCCGGGGATCGCGACGACCTTGCGTTCGGCCTTCGTGCCGCGCTGCTCCGTATCCCGCAAGAAGAACCAATACGCCGCGCCTCCGCCGAGCAAGAGCGCGAGGAGCACCAGTAGCGCGACCGGACTGCGTTTTCCGGTACGGGCGAGCACTTCCGCATCGATGCCGATCGACTGCGACGATTCGAGAGAGACGTCACCCTGATCGAGATCGACGAGTTGGACGACCGTCAGGCCGATTTGGAAGCGATCTCCGTGCGCGATCGGCAGTTCTTGGATTCGCTTGCCGTCGACGCGCGTGCCATTGGTCGAATCGAGGTCACGGAGCAGGACGCCATCGCCTTCGAGGACGATCTGACAATGGCGACCGGACAGCTTCTCGTCTTGGTCGAGGACGAGTTCGCAGCCCGTCCTTCGTCCGATCGTCACGTCCGACCTGAGCTCCTGTTTCGTGCCAGCGTGAGGTCCCTCGACGATCTGCAGGACATACTTCGCCATGAATGCAACGGCTCTAACGGGGGTCCGGGAAGTCTCTGTGACCCGAGGGGGCATCGGGACACCCGCGACCAGAGCCGTTCGGCGATACCCGTGGCGCGGCTCGAAGGACGGCTCGGCCAAGGGCAACGTGCGATCGCGCTCAGGTCGACGATTAGGAACGTAGGGACGCAGTGTAACCGGAAGCCGCGGCACGCCACGAGGAATCTGGCTCGTGCGAAGGTGGCTTCAGGATTGACGCTTGCACGGGACGTCCGGTCTCGGAACATCGGGCGCATCGCCATGGCGCTCCGCTACCACGTCGACGAACTCCCCCCGGTGGGCCGAACCCGCTTGTCGAAGGAGCTCTCCCACCATCTCACCGTGGTCCTGCGCATGCGCGAAGGCTCGGAGTTCGCCCTCTTCGACGGCCGCGGCGGGGAAGCACTGGCGCGCATCGTCCAAGCATCCCGAACCGCACTCGTCGAGATCACGTCGGCCATACAGCACGTCGCACCCCGCGACGCGACGATCGAACTCGCGTTTTCGCGCCCGCCGGAAGCCCGGCTGGCTCAAGTCTTCGAACACGCGACGGAACTCGGAGTGCGGCGGTTTCGCCCGGTCGTGTTCGAGCGCAGCAAGCGTGCCGCCCATGCGAACGTCGCGCGTTGGACGCGAATCGTCAGCGCTGCGGCGGGTCAATGCGGTGCACTCTTCGTCCCGACGATCGACGAGCCCGTGCCGTTTTCTGCCCTCGCCCTGGAGGCAGATGGCGGACCAAGCCCCGTCTTGGTGGCCGAGCGGGACGATGCGTGGCCAGGGCGGTCCGTCTACGCACGCGAACTCGGTGCGCACGTCGGAACGGCAGCATCGGTACTGATCGTCGTCGGACCCGAAGCGGGCTTCACCGACGCCGAACGCGAAGCCCTCATCCACGCGGACACGATCGCCGTCGCGGTCGGCCCCTACGTGCTGCGGGTCGAGACCGCCGCACTCGCGGTGGCAGCACTCGTGCGCGCTTTCACGTCGGGAACGAAGGAACGGAACGCGTAGCGTCGTTCAACGGGCTGTCGGTGCGCGACCCGCGGTGCGCGCAGCCCAGACCCACGAACTCTCGAACACACTGTTGCGGTCGTGGGACAGATCTTCCCAGTCGGTCTCGCCCGCGACCGCGCGGTCGATCGGGCGCGGCGAGTCGGGTTCGACTTCGGGTAGCAAGAAGCGGAAGAGCGCGCCACCGCCCGGGTTGTCCTCGCAGGCGATGAAGCCGCCGTGCATGTTGACGATCTCCTTCGAGATCGGAAGACCGAGCCCCGTCCCCTCTGGCTTGTCGGTCAGATTGTGCACGCCTTGGCGGAAGCGATCGAAGATCCGTTCTTTCTCGTCGTCGTCGGGCACTCCCGGACCACGGTCGGCGATGCGAACCTCGATACCGCCTTCGAGCCGTGCCACGCGTACGGTCACGTCCGTGCCGTCTGGCGAGAACTTCCACGCGTTCGTGAGCAAGTTCGTGAGGACTTGGTGCAAGCGATCACGATCGCCGAAGTAGCCGATCTTCTCGTCGGGGAGTTCGAGCCGGAACCCGACGGGCTTGTTGTGTTCAAGGCCGGAGAGCGCCTTGACGGCGGCCTCGACGAGTTCACGGAAGTCGAAGTTCGCGAGCTCCCACGTCATGCAGCCGGCCTCGATCTTCGCGAGATCGAGCACTTGATTGATGAGACGCGAGAGACGCTCGGACTCGGCCTTGATGATGGTCAAGAATTCGCGACGAAGCTCGGGGTCTTCCTCGTCACCGTAGTCGAGGAGGATCTCGGAGAACGAGCGAATGCTCGTGAGCGGCGTTCGCAACTCGTGACTGACCGACGACAAGAAGCTGTCCTTGGCGCGGTCGAGGGTTTGTAGCTCTTCGTAGGCGCGGAGGAGTTCGCGCGTGCGCGCAGTGACTTTCTGCTCCAGCGTTCGGTTCTGCTCTTCGATCCGACGCCGCGAGAACTCGAGCTTCTCGCTCATCACGTTGAAGCTCATCGCGAGCGCCGAAATCTCGTCGTCGCCTCGCACGGGGATCTTCACGTCGCGCGTGCCTTGTCCGAGCGAGACTGCCGCTTCGGTCAGCCCTCGAAGGTGCCGAAGGACTCCTGCCGTCAGAAGCAGGCCGAGCCCCATCGCGAGACCGAGGAAGAACAACGCGACCGGCGCGATTGCCCACACGTACTCGTTGAGCGCGCGCACGATCGGTGCACGACTCGCCCACAAGAGGAGCGTCCCGATCCGACGTTGCTCCCGCACCTGCGTCGCGACGTCTCCGCGACCATCGCCACCTTCGCCACCTTCGACGCCTTCGACGCCGACGGGTTCGCGTTCGGACGAGATCGGATCATCGTAGATCGCGACCGCGACGCTGTATCCAGCGATGTCCTTCGCCTGCATCGGCTTGACGCCGTCGGTCGTCAGCTCTCCCCAAGCATCGAGGTTGCTCGGACCGACCGGGCCAGCGACGAGGAGCTGGTCGAGCGCTCCACCTTCGCCATTGCGCCACAACTCGACGCGCAGCAGCGATGGCACGAGCCCCATCATGGATGCGAGCGCTTCTTCTGCCCGCTCCTTGCGGCCCGCGATCGTCGCGAGGTATATGCCGCTGTCGCGAGCGAGCATCTCGGCAGCACCCACGAGCTTCTGGCGATGTTGTTCCTCCATGGTGAGGCCGACACGGGCCACCGTGTAGCGCGCGAACGCGAGCACGGCGACCGACGTCGTCAAGATCGCCGGAAGGACGAGCTTGGACCGGAGGCTCAATCGAAGGACGGACATCGACAGCTCTTCTTTTCGGCACTTCGAGCCGCCATTCCTTTGCTGGGTGTCAAGACGCGGCCGGGTGACCCGGACCGTCGTTGCTATCGCCTCGTGACTGGCGGCGCCCTCACCCGCTCAACGACGGCGCGATGACCGGAGCTTCTCGAGGTTCGCGGTCACGGTTCGCACGACGCCTGGCGGACTCTCGATCAGCCCCCCCTTGGGCCCCCGAGGGAGCTGCAGTGCGCGGACCAAGCTGCGTGCCAGAGCCACGAAGTCAGGCCGTACACATTGGATCGTGCGACTCGGCATCGTTTCGGGATCGTGGGAAGCGACCCAGATCCCGTGCCTGACGAGCGCCCGCAAGAATTCGAGTTCGAGTCGCGACCCTGCCGGTGGAAGTACGCGTCGATCCGGAAGCAACAGGAGAACCTCGACGCGACTCGAGAATCGTGAGATGGCCTCGATCGCCGCTCCTGCATTCGAGACAGTCTGCACCTCGAGGACGTCCCGTCGTGCCGCCGCTTCGACGGCGCGCAGCGCATGGACCGTGGCGCGCGTGGACGGATCGGAGTCGGCGGGAACGAGGACGCCGATCTTTCCGATGTCGGGAATCGCCCGAAGCAACTCCGTGAGACGCGCGGCCGGTGGTACGTGAATCGACAGCGCATCATCGGGAGCCCACGACTTCGAAGCATCGGGTGCAGCGACGTAGCTCACACGACAGCTCGGTGGCTCGGCCAAGCGTTGCGTCAGGAATCGAACCGAAGCGCGCCCGACGCAGACGATGCCGTCGTGCTCCGTGAGCTTCGAGATCGCCGCCGGCAACGCGCGCGTTTTCGGTGAGACCGTCACTGTCTCGAGAACGCGCCCCGGCCATGCACGCCGGAACTCACGCTCGAAGACCTCGAAGCACTCCCGGTCGTCGCGCAACAGGAGCACGTCTTTTTCGAGGCGACTCGCAAGTATTGGCGAAGCCGAATCGGACGGCGCCGACGAAGTGGCGATCGCGATCGCCATCGACCCGATACCGAACGCGAATGCGAGCACCCGCATCGAGGTCCGCGTCGCGGGCGCCACCGGAGGCCTCAGGCCTTGCACGCCTCGAGTTCGGGACTCGACACGTCGACACCGCTTGCGACGCTCTCGGCCGAGTCCTCGGTCACGATCTCGACGACGACACGACCCGATCGCACGCGAACGTAGAGGCGACTCCCACTACCGAGACCCGCGTCCAGGATCGCCTCGACCAGTCGATCTTCGACTTCACGCTTGATGAGTCGATCGAGCTCACGAGCACCGAACTCCTCGCTGAAGCCGACCTTCGCGAGATGCCGCTTGAGCCCACTCGAGAACCGGACTTCGAAGCCGCGCTTGCCGAGCAGCTCGGAGATCTGGCTCAACATCTTCCCGGCGATGCGCACGCAGTCCTCGATGTAGAGCGGATTGAACACGACGATCTCGTCGATTCGGTTGAGGAACTCGGGACGGAACGACTCGCGCAACGCCTCGCGCGTGATCGTCTTGTGGTCGATCTGCTCGAGGGAGATGCGCTTCTTCCAATCGAAGCCCATGCGCGTCCGAACCTGATCGATCTGCTCGATTCCGACGTTGCTCGTCAGGAGGATGATCGCGTCCTGGAACGAGACCGTCTCGCCGCGACTGTCGGTCAACATCCCCTCGTCGAGGATCTGCAACAGCAGGTTGTGAACCTTGTGATGCGCCTTCTCGATTTCGTCGAAGAGCACGACGCAGTTCTTCTTGGCTTTGACGGCCTCGGTGAGATAGCCACCTTCGGCATGGCCGATGTAGCCCGGCGGCGAACCGATCAGCTTCGCGTATTCGTGCGGCAACGCGTACTCGCTGCAGTCGATGCGCACGAGCTTGCCCGGCTCGCACCACAGGGACGCCGCGAGCGCCTTGGCAATCTCGGTCTTGCCCGTTCCCGTACGGCCGACGAGGAAAAACGTGCCGACCGGCGTGTTCGGTCGCTTGAGTCCGATCGCGGCCTTCTTGATCGACTTCGCGAGACGCTCGACCGCCTCGTCCTGACCGACGATCCGTCGCTTGAGCGAACGCTCGAGCGAAGCGACCTCTCGCGGAACGGCGAGCAGCGTGCCGTCTTCGATACTCTCGTCGTGCACTTCCGGTTCGCCCGGTGCTGGCAGCGAGACGTGATGGATCTCGAGGCCCGGATTGACGTCGATGCAAACCTGGTAGAGCAGGTCTTCGATCGTCATCGGATCGTAGTCGTCCTCGAGAGCCTTGAGGCGAGATCGAACCGGACCAGTGGCATCCGGAAGACACTCGCGAATCACCGCTTGGCGGTACTCGGCCTTGTTGTGTACGTCAACACGACTCACGATGCCGAGTTCGTTGTCCGCGAAAACGCGAACCCGGATGAACTCGTCGAGCAAGTCGAAGTACTTCAGGACCAGGTTGCCGTCTTCGTACTTCACGAAGTTTCCATGCCTCGTTCGCCAGGATTTTGTGCGTGTCGCCACGCACGTTCGCTCCGCTGTCATCGACGCCAGCGCACTTCGGACTTGAGCGACCATTCGGCATGATTCGTCGCGGCAAGGCCGCCCGATCCGACTACACTCGCCGCGTGTTTCCGCTCAAGGACAGCGTGCCCGCCAAGCACCCGCCAATCACGCTGTGGATCGTGATCGGACTCAACTGCGCTGCGTTCCTCTGGCAGAACGCGGTCGCACTCGGCAACGAGGACTACCCTTCCTGGCTCGGTCTCGCGGTCGTACCGTCCCTCGTTTCGTGGTCCGAACCGCCGTCGTGGGTTCCGCTCTTCACGAGCCAGTTCTTGCACGGCGGGTTCGTGCATCTGATCTCGAACCTCTGGATGCTCTGGATCTTCGGCGACAACGTCGAGGACAGAATGGGCCCGGTGCGCTTCGGGATCTTCTACCTTCTGTGCGGCGTGTTGGCAGGGATCACCCACATCGCTTTCGACCCCTCGTCGCCGGTGCCGACGATCGGTGCGTCGGGAGCGATTGCCGGCGTTCTCGGCGCCTACTTGTTGCTCTACCCGCACGCACGCGTCCTGACGCTCGTGCCGGTGTTCTTCCTACCTCTGGTATTCGACGTGCCCGCCGTGGTCTTCCTCGTCCTGTGGTTCGGCTTGCAGGTCCTCAATGGGAGTCTGAGCCTCTTGACGAGCGACGCGCTCCATTCGGTGGCGTGGTGGGCGCATATCGGAGGTTTCATCGCGGGCATCGCTTTGTGCAGGCCGTTCGCACGTCGACGCTTGCACCCCCGCGCATTGCAACTCGACGAGTGGACACTCGAGGATCTCTGGAGGCGAATGCGATGAACTTCACTCCCACGGCTGCCATCCACTTCGCGGCGTTCGACTGGACTTGGCTCCTCATCGGCTTCGTGCTCCTGCAGCCGCTCTTGCGACAGCGACTCGTTGCCTACGCAAGGCAGCGCAAGCTCAGCGAACTCGAGCAGAAGCGCGGCAGCCGCGCGATCCTTCTCGTACACCGCCAAGAGACGATGAGCTTGCTCGGGTTTCCCTTGCTCAAATACATCGACATCAATGATTCCGAGGAAGTCCTTCGCGCGATCCACATGACGGATCCGAATCTGCCGATCGACCTGATCATTCACAGCCCTGGTGGACTCGTGCTCGCGGCGACCCAAATCGCGCGTGCGATCCATGGCTGGAAGGGCAAGGTGACGGTCTTCGTCCCGCACTACGCGATGTCGGGTGGCACCTTGATCGCGCTTGCAGCCGACAAGATCGTCATGAGCGAGCACGCGGTACTCGGGCCGGTCGATCCGCAGATCCAGAATTACCCCGCCGCGTCGATCCTCGAAGCCGTCCGCCGCAAGAACGTCAACGAAGTCGACGACGAGACGCTGATCCTCGCGGATGTCGCGGAGAAGGCGATGAGCCAGGTGCACGCCCTCGTCGTCGAACTCATGCGCGAGCGCCATGGCGAAGAACGAGCCAGGCAGATCGCAACGGTGCTGTCCGAAGGGACGTGGACGCACGACTATCCGATCCACTGTGGCGATGCACGCAGGATCGGCCTCGACATCGACTGCGAGATGCCCGACGACATCATCCAACTGATGGCGCTCTTTCCCCAGCCGACACGCTCATCGAACGTCGAATACACGCCCGAGCGGCGCGGCCCGCGGGCGAGGGAACGCAGCGCGGGAGCTTGAGGGAGGCTCCCGCGCCAGCGTGCGCGATCACGGACGCACTTGGATGCGGACGGGACGCTTCGTCTTGGACTTGGGCAGCGTGATCTCGAGCAGACCGTTCTCGAGCTTCGCTTCGGCGTTCTGCGCGTCGATGTCGTGCGGCAACTGGATCTTGCGCGCATAGTGGCGCTGCACTCGTTCGCGGCGGTGCCACGTCCTTGCCGGAACGTTCGTTTCGCCCTTTGGCGCCTCCGCAGTCAGGTTCGATTCGGCAGTCGAGGTGGTTTCGGACGTGGTTTCGGTCGTGTCGACGTTCTTCGTTTGCCGCGCGACGATGCTGAGCTCGTGCTCGTCGACCGTCAGCTCGATGTCGTCGAGCGTGAAACCGGGCAGCTCGACCGCGATTCCGTAAGCCTGGTCGTCCTCCCAGATATCGAGGCGCGGGGTCGCCGTCGGCTCGACCGTCGGCAAGGCCTGCATCATGAGGTCATCGAAAAGGCGGTGGAAGGAACCGAAGCGAGGAAGGGGCAGAGGTAGGTTTCTCATCGTTTGGACTCCTCGCAGCGCACGCTGCGTCCTGGTGTGTCGTGTTTTCCCGGGACAGAACAAGCAGCGTGCCAAGCAAGTCATTCATATTTAAGTTATTACATGACAATCTATTACGATGATTTCTGTGGACGCTCGGCCTCGACCACTCGAGCCATATTGGCAGGTCTCGCCATTTTGGCATCATCGACCCGAACCACGTGATCGAGGACCGCACGCGTCGCCTCGAGACGACGTCTCGCGCGACTCGGCGACGTGCTCGACGCGAGCTCGAGAACTGCCAGAACTTCCTCGATGCGCCCGCTGCAGGGAAGGCCGACGCGCGCGAGAAGCGGACGCACTGCGAGCGGCCTTCTGCCATCGATCAGACCGAGCGACGCGTCACGCCCGCATGCTCCAGTCCGTGACTGCGCACAGTACGAGTGCAGGAGCGGCGCGACACGATCGTTCCACGCGACGAAGACGTCCGTTTCACGGCAGAACCGCCACCAGGCGTCGTGCATCGCATCGGGACTCAGCGCGCCCTCGAAACGGCGACGATCGAGACCGACGAGTTCGAGGTGCTCGTCGCGTGGCGGTCTCGCCGGCACGGTGACCTCGTCGAAGACCTCACCTGTCGCCGCGCGCACGGCGACCCAGTGCAAGAGTTCGGGCACGCGAGGATCGCGGCGCAACGCTTTTTGGACCGTCTCGCCGTGGACGCAGACGACGCGCTCCAACGATTCGGAAAAACGCGGCGGGAGCGCCGACCGCACCGTTCGCTTGCGTCTGCGCGATCGCGGCTCGAAGCGCCGAGCACGTGCCGCGATCCGCAGATCGATCATACGGATGAATGCGTCACGAAGCTCATCGAGTCCGTCGAGACCCGGCTCGAGGAGTGCGAGCGCGTGGACGATCGCTTCGAGTGTCGAGACGTGAACCTCGCTCGGCTCGCGCCGGATCCGATACACACTCGGCGCGTCCGGCGTGAGGCATACGTGTGGCAGATCATGGAGCCACGAGTTGTCGCGGTAGAGACTCTTCGCCTGCGACCACGTGCCATCGAGTACGACCAATTGGTCTGGACGCTCGTCAGGCCGAATACTCTCCAAACAGCGCGCGGAAGGGTGCGGGTACAGCAGAGCTGCACGATCCGCGAGCTCGACCTCGGCGTGCAGACCTTCGCGAGCCGATCCCGCGACGACGTACAATCGCACCTGCTCCAAGGCACGGCGCACGAGCCTCGCGGTGCCGATCGGATGTCGTCGCTCGTGCGGATGTTGCAGCACGACGACCTCGGTCGCGTTGCGCACGCGTGGCAGCGTTTCACACATGCACAGGTTCCTGGGAACGAGGCAGTCGAAGCACATCCATCGCATCGAGTGCACGATAAGCCCGCGTTACCGCAGGATCTCGCACGCGTATCGATATCTGCTCATGCTTCTTCGGAGAACTCCATTGCACTGCCGATTCGCCGCCACGATCCCGTGCGTCTTCGCGCTCGGTTTCCTCGACTCGTTCGCCAGAACCCAGACGCAGACCGTTCCCGTCCCGACTGCCGGACTCGAACATCGAGTCGTCAACGCTCCCGTCGCCCCCGAGGCGATCTACATCGGCCGCAAGGGTGGCTTGTCCGTCATCGATCTCAACGGCTTCGGACAGGGCACGGGCTCGATCGCCCGGTATCTGAGCCCGAACTATCCATACGGATACAAGCGCAACCCAAATGTCGGACAGCCCGGCATCGTACCGATGCTCGGTCCCAGCACGAGCAACCGCGACGCCGGCAGTAGCGGCGCACTGACATTGACCCTCGATTCGTCACTCTCGGACGTGCTCGCGCACGTGTCCGACGCGAGCGACGTCCAAGTCGGGCAACCACTCGACCTCGTCTACAACAACGAGGGCATCAACAAATGGGCACTGACGATACTCCAGGTCAACCCATGGTCCGAAGTCGCCATGCCAGGGAACTCGATCGCCGTGGCCCCCCACCCGAATCCACCGCGGCTCGTCGAGCCGGCGCCGAATCCGCGCATGGGAATCGAATGCGAAGAGCCGACGGTCACGACGTCGATCAAGGTCGCCGGCCGCGTCACGACGATGAGCCCTCCGTGCACCTCGAGCCCACTCAACAAGCTCGTCAACGGGAATCCGTTCTCGCAGTCGCTCGCGACTCTCGGTGTCTTCCACCAGAACTTCTACGGCGTGTTTCACGGACCACAACCGATGCCACCGTCGCCGCCTCCCCCGACACCCTATTGCCCGTACACGACGCGCCAACAGATCGGTCACTTTCTATACGTCCTCGATACCTCGCACGATGCCATCGCCGTCCTCAACAGCAATCGCATGACGCGGCTCACGTCGATTCCGCTGCCTTCGCCCTCCGCGATCGCGATCGCGCCGCACCTCGGCGTCCTCGCAGTGACCAACGAGCGACACGGAACCGTGAGCTTCATCGACAGCAATCCGCTTAGCCCCACGTTTCATCGGGTTCTCGGATCGATCCACGTCGGATCCGGTCCGACGAAGCTCGCATGGCAACCCGAAGGCGAAGCACTCGTCGTCTGCAACACGTCGACGAACACACTTTCGATCATCGACGGTAGCTCGTTCACGGTGCGCTCGTTGAGCCTGCCGACAAACGCACCGATCGACGTCGCCGTCTCGTCGCGTCAGTTCCGCATCGGAATCGACACGTGGACGTGGTTCGCGTACGTGTTGCACAAGGACGGAGCACTCTCGCTCTACGAATCCGGCCCGACGCCGATCGGACCCGATCGGGTCACGACCACGGGGCTGAAATTCACAAGCGCAACGCGGCTCCATCATGCCGCGTCGCTCGCGCCGACGTGCTTCGTCGCGCACCAGGACGCGAACGGCCTCGGGCAGATCAGCGTCGTGGAGACGAAGCGAACAACCAGCGGTGGACGAACGTCGACCGTTACCGTGCGCATCGGTGGGTCCAACTCCACGACGCCGATCAAGGATCGACTCTCGGGCAACCGAATCGTCGACATCGCCTTCGACGACATGAAGAATTTCGGAGCACATCCGGAGTTCACCTCGCCACTCTATCCGTCGTTGCCCCACGCACTGCACAGCGGCAAGAGTCTCGCGCGTCGCGATGGCACGAAGTACCGCGCGACGTACGAGCCGCGCTTCGTCTTCGTCGCACTCGACGACTCGAACACGGTCGACATCGTCGAACTCGCGACGGGCAAGCTCTTCCGATCGCTATCCGTTCCGGGAGTGCGAAGCCTCGGGCACTACTTCTCGCAGTAGAGAGCCCCCGCTCCGACGTCGACGCTGCCGCTCAGACGTAGACGCTGACCAGGTAGACCACGAGCAAGATCGCGGCGACGAGTGCCGCGGGGCCCGTGGGCCAAGGTTCGCCGAGCGGACCCGGCGGCGCATAGAGTTTGCGCAGGACGCGTCCGCCGCCGCGCAACGTCGCCAGCGTCGCGACGACGAAACCCTTCTGCGCAGCGGAGATCATGCGTCCCGACCACATCGCGAGTGCGGGGAACGGGCGTCGATAGAACCAATCCGCGCCGAGGATCGTCGCTCTCCGCTCACTCGGATACAGGTGCAGCTTCTGCAAGATCACGAACGCGGCGATCGCGAACACCAGCAACTGGAGCTGCGTCACGATGTGGGACATCGTGTACGGCGAGTACGGGACTCGATGTGGCAGCAGCGCGTAGAGCGGCTGATAGAAGACACCGAGGCCGATACACAGCGCCGCGGCGATTCCCATCGCGACGAGCATGTTGCGCGGCGCTTCTTGCACTCTCTTGCCGCTGTCGTGCGCGAAGAACGCGAAGTACGGGATCTTGATCCCACTGTGCTCGAGCACACCGGCCGACGCGAACAGCAGCACGAGGAACACGATCGGGTGATGCTCTTCTGCGGCGGCCGTCAGGATCATCGACTTGGACGTGAACCCGCTGAACAGCGGAAACGCGGAGATCGCCGCGGCGCCGATGATGCAGAACGTCGCCGTCCACGGCATAGACTTGTAGAGCCCACCGAGTTCACTGGCCTTGACGGTCCCTGTTCGATAGAGCACGGCTCCCATCGACATGAACAGCAACGACTTGTAGAGAATGTGCGCGAATGCGTGCGCCGCGGTGCCGTTGAGCGCGAGTTCGGTACCGATACCGATCCCGACGACCATGAAGCCGAGCTGGTTGTTGAGGCTGTAGGCGAGCACGCGTCGCAGGTCGTTCTCGATGACCGCGAAGAAGACGGGGAACACCGTCATCACGCAGCCGATCGGAATCAAGATCTCCGTACCGGCATAGCCACGAGCGAGTGCGTAGATCGCGAGTTTCGTCGTGAACGACGACAACCAGACCGAACCCGTGGCGGTCGATTCGGGATAGGCATCCTGCAGCCAACCGTTGAGCAGCGGGAAAGCGGCTTTGATACCGAAGGCGACGAAGATCAGATCACGCCCGAGGCTTCCGAGGCCGAGCTTCCCGAACGCCAACGAGCCCGTGTCCCCATAGTGCAGCAGGGCTCCTGCGAGAAGCAGGACACCGGACAGCACCTGGACGACGAGGTAGCGGACGCCGGTTCGATACGCGCGATCCGTCCGACGCGCGAAGATCAAGAAGACCGACGTGACGGCCGTGAGTTCCCACCACACGAACAGCGTGATGAGATCGCCAGCGAAGAGCGCGGCGACACCACTGCCCGCGTACGCGATGCCGGCGCACTGTTGCATCGTGTCCTTCACGTGCAATGAGAACAGCACGCTGAGGAACGCGGCCAGATAGAAGACGTACCCGAAGACGCGACTGAGTTCGTCGACGCGCACGATCTCGAAGAGATACCCCTCGAAGGGTTGCCAGTTGATCGTGTAACCGTTCGGCAACCACCAGAGCTGGACCGCACCGAGGATCGGTAGCGCGAGCAGCACGGCACTCCGCAACGTGCCGCGCAGGACGAGCGCGAGAAGTCCGCCGACGATCAGCAGCAGACCGGGCGGAAGGGACTCAAACACGGAGATGGTCCTCCGGCTGACCGGTTTCCGGTTCGACTTCGAGATCGGCTTCGGGGAGGCCTGCCCCTTCGGTGCCGTTATGCGCCTCGTAGTAGTTCTCGGGCCTGGAAACGACGAACCGTAGAGCCGCGCCGAGTGCGACGATCACAACGAACGCGCCGAACCCGAAGAGTGCATGGAAGAGCGGGATCTCTTCGTAACCGAAGTGCGGATGCAAATCGAACACGAGGCCCGCCACGACCAACGCGGCACAAGAGATCCAGAGGACTCGTAGGAGCTTCGCCCCGTCCCACTGCTCGAGCGCCGCGGATATCTTCGGTGTGATGCTACCTCGATCGTCGTTGTTCGTGGAGTTCATCGGTCAGCCTCCGATCGTCGTATCGCGGACGACGGGCAGGAGCAACGCGTAGAGATCGCGCGCGAAGTAGAACAACGCGAAGCACAGCAGCGCGGTGATCGCCAACGGGACGACGCACGCGAGCGGCGCTTCGTGAAAACCGCCGTTCGTGTCCGCGTGATCCGCGTGGTCCGCATCACCGTGCGACACCACGTCGGTCCCGTGCGCGTGGATGGCACCCGCGGCATCCGGACGACAGAAGAACGCACGCCCGACGACCGGCATCAGGTACCCGATGCTGAGTAGCGAGCTCAGCATGTAGACGCCAGCGAACACGGCTTGATGTGCATCGACCGCACCGAATGCGAGGAACATCTTGCTCCAAGAGCCACCCGTGGGCGGCAACCCGATGATGCTGAGCGAAGCGATGAAGAACGCCGTGAACGTCACCGGCATGCGTCGACCGAGCCCTCGCATCTGCGAGACGTCGGTCTTGTGGGTCGCGACCATGATCGCACCCGCGCAGAAGAAAAGCGTGATCTTCGCCGCTGCGTGCATCGCGATGTGCATGCCGCTGCCGAGGATCGCGTTCGGCGTCGCGATCGCAGCGCCGAGTACGATGTACGCGAGTTGGCTGATCGTCGAGTAGGCGAGTCGCGCTTTGAGATTGTTCTTGGACAAAGCGACGACCGATGCCGACAGCACGGTGAACGCAGCGATGTAAGCGAGCCACAGCGACGCATTCCCTTGTCGCAAGAAGTCGATCCCGAACACGTAGACGACGATCTTGACGATCGAGAAGACGCCGGCCTTGACCACCGCGACCGCGTGCAGGAGTGCGCTGACGGGTGTCGGCGCCACCATCGCGGCGGGAAGCCACTTGTGGAACGGCATCAGCGCCGCCTTCCCGATGCCGAACGCGAAGGTCAGGAGCAGCACCGGCGTGAGGGCAGGATCCAGTTTGCCGTCCAAGACGCCGCCCGGACGGAACTCGAGGGTTCCCGACACCGCGTATGTCCAGATGATCGCGAAGAGCAAGAACGCGACCGACGTCGAAACGAGGATCCCGAGGTACTTGCGCCCGGCCTGCTTCGCTGCTTCGGTCCCCGCGTGCGTCACGAGCGGGTACGTCGAGAACGTCAGCAACTCGTAGAACAAGAACAGCGTGAAGAGATTGCGCGCGAAGGCGATCCCGAGCGCAGCCGCGATCGCGGCTGCGAAGCAGACGAAGAACCGCGTTTGGTGCTTCTCGTGGTGCCCGCGCATGTAGCCGAACGCGTACAGCGACGTCAGGGGCCAAAGCCCGGCAGCGACGAGCGCATAGACGAGTCCTAGCGGCTCGACTTCGAACGCGAGCGTCAGCCCAGGCATCACGTCGACGACTTCGAGCGCGAGCCGCGCCTCGTCGGCGTGATAGCCGGCAATCCGAATCACGAAGTACAACGTCGCGAGCCCCGCGAGGATCGAGATCGTGTCCCGCAGATTCTGCCACCGGCCGAAAACCAGCACGAGGACGGCGCCGACACAGGGCGCGAACAGCGCCAGCATGATCGCGAGTTCGGGGCTCATGGCGTGCCCCCGAAGAGCTGCGCCGCCGCGAGCCGTGCGACACCGGCGCTGTGTTCGGTGAAGATGCCGAAGTAGATCGTCGCTGCTGCGAGCGCCCACACGGGGACGACCATCGTCAGCGGCGCCTCGCGGACGTCTGCCATGCGTATTCCAGGCTTCGGATCCGAGAACCAAGCGACCTCGACGAGTCGCCAAACGTAGATGACAGCGAGCAGGGAGCTGAGGAGCGTCAGGAACGCGACCGTGTACATCTCACGTTCGAGAGCACCGAGCACGAGATACCACTTGCTCACGAACCCCACTGTTCCGGGCACACCGACGAGCCCGAGCCCGAGGACCACGACGGCCCCCATCGTCCATGGCATCCGACGCCCGATTCCCCGCATGTCCTCGATCTTGACCGACCCGAGTCGGAACAGGATGCACGCGACGGCGAGAAAGAGGCCGCCCTTCATCAATGCATGGTTGAACAGGTGCACGATGCCGCCGACCAGACCGGTGAGCGAGTCGAGGCTGATCCCCAGCGTCATGTATCCGATCTGCGCGATCGACGAGAACGCCAGGAGTCGCTTGATGTTCGTTTGATAGATCGCCGCGATCGAGCCCATGAACATCGCCGCGATCGACAATGGAAGCAGGATGCGATCGAGGTTCATCTGCTCGAACGACCGCTCGCGCCCGAAGATCGTGAAGATGATGCGAAGCATCACGTAGAACGCGACCTTCGTCGCCGTCGCCGCGAGGAAGGCGGAGACCTTCGGGGGAGCGTAGGTGTACGCGTTGGGCAGCCACTGGTGCAACGGGAACACCGCGAGCTTGATCGACACACCGACGAACAGCGTCGCGAACGCCACGGACAGCGTCCGCACGCTCGACACGTCATACAACCTCATCGACAGATCGACGATGTTGAGCGTGCCCGTCATCTGATAGAGCATGCCGATGCCGATCAGGAAGAAGAGACCACCGATCGTCCCCATCGTCAGATAGGAGAAGGCGGACATCATCGCGCGCCGTTCGGCGCCGATCGCGACCAGCGTGTACGCCGACAGTGAGCTGATCTCGAGGAAGACGTAGACGTTGAAGAGGTCTCCCGTCACGCACATGCCGAGCAGGCCTGCCGTGCATAGGAGGTAGACCGCGTAGATGACGTTGGTCCGCCCAGCGGGCACGCGAAACGCCTTCTTGTTCTGACCGAATGGCACGACGACGGTCGCGATGAACGCGACGATCAGCGCAACGAACGCATTGATCTGGTCGTAGCGGTATTCGATGCCGAGTGGTGGTGGCCAACCTCCCAGACGATACGAAACGACGCCCTCGTCGAGGACGCGCCCGAGGAGATGGATGACCATCAGGAGGCACGACAACAACGCGAAGAACGAGATTCCGCGCGCAGCTCGCCCATTGCGAGACAAGAAGCACAGTGGCGCGGACAGCATCGGCACGACGACGACGAGCACGGGAAAGTGCTCGGACAGCGTGGTGAGCGACGATGCCCAATCGCTCCACATCGACAGCGAGCCGAACATCAGGTCGCCTCGCTCTCGAGGGCGTGCTCCTTGGCGCTTTCGGCCACGGAGTCGGCATGGTCGGCGGCGAGGACTTCGTCCTCTTCTGCGGTGCCGTAGCTCTCCTTGATGCGCACGACGAACGAAAGCGCGAGCGCATTGGTCGCGACGCCGACCACGATGGCCGTCAGCATGAGGACGTGCGGAATCGGATTGCTGAAGACGACGTCATGCGCCTGACGTACGACCTCGTCGTGATTCATCGTCTCGAGGATCGGCGCGGTTCCGCCGCGCACCTTGCCCATCGCGACGAAAAACATGATCACGGAGACCTGAGTGATCGTAAGCCCGAGGATCTTCTTGACGAGATGTTGCCGCGAAATGACCGCGAACAGCCCCACCATCATCAGCAGGATGCACGCGTGGTAGTGCCAGAGGCCGAGGTAGGAACTCATCGCCCCCGCCCCGCGAAGAGGTAGAAGATCAACGTCATCCCACTGGCGACCGTGCACAGCACTCCGAGCTCGACGAACATGATCCCGAGGTGTTGCCCGTGAACGACATGCTCGGGGTCGAGCTTGCCGTACTCGAGATAGCGACCACCACTCTGCATCGTCGCGATTCCGGTCCCACCCCAGATCAACACGCCAACGGCGACTCCGATCTCGACCCAGATCCGCGGGATGACGGCTTGCGCCGCCTCGATGCCGTAGATGAGCCCGTAGAGCACGATTCCGGCAGCGAAGATCACACCGGCCTGGAACCCGCCCCCCGGCCCGAAGTCGCCGTGGAACTGCACGTACAACGCGAACAAGAAGAAGAACGGCAGCAGAGACTTCGCGGCCACGCGCAAGATCAGCTTCTCGCGCATTCGCATGTGCTTGGGCGCGTTCATGATGCGTCCTTCTTGCTGCGGTAGAGCATCAAGATGACCCCGAGAACGGCCGTGAACACGACGAAGCTCTCACCGAACGTGTCGTAGCCGCGATAGCTCGCGAGCACGGTCGTCACGACGTTCGGGATCTCGAGCTCGGCTGATCCTTCGATGAAGTCCGGTGCAAGATGCGAGTGGATGACCGCGTTTGCATCCCCGTAGTGCGGCATGTCGAGCGTGCCGTAAATGAGCGCGGCACCCGTCAGCGCGACGACGACGAACGGGAAGACCTGTGCGCGCTTCTTCGCCTCGCGACTCCCCGTGAGGGACAATGCCCCGAGACTCAACACGGTGGCGACGCCAGCGCCGACGGCTGCCTCGGTGAACGCCACGTCGACGGCGTCCATCAACACGAAGAGCCCGGCGGACAAGAGACTGAAGATCGCGGTCATCATCGATGCCGCATACAGGTCTCGTAGACGCGCAACCGTCAGCGCCGTGACGAGCAACAAGAAGAACAGCAAGGCTTCGATGGGGACGTCCATCATTCTTCGTTGCCCCCTTTCTCACGCCTCACTTGCGCATCGCGCTCTCGCTTCGACGGCAATCCGATGGTCGGACCATCGGCCCTCACGCGCAAGCCACCCGCATAGGCAGCCTTGACGAGTGCGTGCGCTGATGTGGGACTGCTGATCAGAATCAGCCAATAGATGATACCGAGCTTGATGACGACCTGGATGTGCGTGGCTTGCAGCCCGAGACCCGCGAGGATCAGCGCAGCACCTAGCGTGTCGATCATCGTCGCGGGATGCGTCCGCGCATAGAAGTCGGGCATGCGGAGGATGCCGATCGCTCCGATGATGCACCAAATCGAACCCGCGACGAGCAGGATCCAACTGAGTGCAGACAGGACGAAATCGAGGACTTCGCTCATGACTCGACCCTCTCGCACCAAGCAGGCTCGCACCAAGCAGGCTCGCAGCAAGCAGGCTCGCAGCACTCAGGATTCATCTTTCGCTCGCTCGTCGTGTGCGAGTCCACCGAAACGCGCGTATTTGGCGACCGCGATCGTGCCGGCGAAGTTCACGAGGGCGTACACGATGGCGAGGTCGAGCCACTCGGGGCGCCCCGTCCAGAAACCGGCGACTGCAATGAGGAGAATCGTGACGGTTCCGAAGACGTTGGCAGCCAGCAATCGGTCGTAAGCCGTCGGCCCGAGAACACCGCGCACGAGCGTGAGGAACATCGTGACGAGCACGCCTCCCATCGCGACATCGAACATGTCGGCCATCAGACGTCCTCCCTCGAACCGGAGTTCGACTCGGAGTTCGACATCGACGTCGGACCTTCGAGCGCGGCACAACGACGGTCCATCTCGCCGGACAGCAGACCAGCTGCGGCCTCCTTGGTCAGCGCGTGGACGAGTAGGACGCCATCACGGATGTCGAGCGTCGTGGTCCCTGGCGTAAGTGTGATCGAGTCGCCGTAGACGACTTGTGCGAGCTCGGACTCCTGCGACGCGCGCACGCGCACGAGTTGCTGATGGACTGGCATGTGTCGCGAGAGAACGACACGGGCGATGTGCAGGTTGGATTTGACGATCTCGCTCATCAAGTACGGGAGATACGTGAGCGGTCGCAGTCCCAACTTGTAATGAATGTCGTCGCCGTCGTAGTGATCCATCCGCCGCGCGAGCAGCGTGACGAGGATGCACGAGGCGAGACCGAAGCCGAGGAGGAGTTTCGTGAAGTAGCCAGACAGTACGACCCACGTCACGGCGAGCATGAGGAAGACCATCAAGGACCGCATCACGCACCGCTCGTTCGAACAACTGGGACCACGACTCTACCTCCGGGGACCAGACCACGACGCGTGCGGGGGGATCGACCGCGTCATTGCCTCGTCAGCAAATCCCGTTGTGACGGGACGGTTCCATATCGGATGCTGACCACCCAACGCTATAACGCACCCTGACAAAATGCGAGATCAGCGCGAGCTGACTTCGCGATTGACTTCAATCGATCGCTTCGAGCACGTGCACCTTCAGATAATCGGCTTCGGGATGGCCGAGCAAGAGGCGGTGGTCCTCGCCGACACGCAACCGCCCTCGGTCGACGAAGCGGCGCCCCGTACGACGCGCGGCCGTCGCAAGTAACTGTCCGAACGCCTCGTCGCGCAGTGCGTAGCTGCACGAACAAGCCACGAGTGCCCCCCCAGGCGCGACGACACGCATGGCTCTGCCGTGCAACTCGGTGTAACCCCGAGTGGCGCGCTGGAGATCTCCCTTGCTCTTCGCGAACGCCGGAGGATCGCAGATGACGAGATCGAAGCGCGCGTCCTCGTCGGCGAGCGACTGCAACAAGGGCGCGACCTTCGAACGTCGGGCCTCGATCCGGTCGAGGCCGTTGCGCTCGATTCCGGCTTCGACTTCGGCGATGGCCCGCTCCGACGAGTCGACCGCGAGCACCGAATCCGCGCCACCTCGACGAGCATGGAACGAGAACGCACCCTCGTAGCAGAACAGGTCGAGAACCCGCCCGCGAGCGTGTCGTCGCACCCACTGGCGAGCCACCCGCTGATCGAGAAAGGCACCGGTCTTCTGCCCGCTCCATGGGTCGACCGAAAATTCGAGATCGTCGTCCCGATAGAGCGTCGACGCGACGCGGCGCCCGTGCAAGAGCTCCACACTCGCCGACAAGCCCTCGATTCGCCGCACTCTCAGGTCGTTGCGGCCGACGATCATGCGCGATTCGAAGCGTTCCACGAGCCGTGGAACGATGAGATCGAGCTGCGAGTCGACGAACGGCGTCAACGCCTGGAGCACGAGCACGTCCGCGTAGCGATCGACGATCAGGCCCGGCAAGCCGTCCCCTTCGGACGCGATCACGCGATACGCATCGGTCCGCGTCTCGAGATCTCGACGCGCGTCGATCGCGGTGTCGATACAGCGTGCGAACCATGCTTCGCGTTCGGATACGGTCGTGCCGGGCGACTCACGACCCAGGAACCTCAAAGCGATCTTCGAGGCCGACGAACTCGCGGCATAGCCGAGCGACGTGCGGCTCTCGTCGACGAGTTCACACACATGCGTCGGAACATCCCTGAACTCGACGAGATCGTCCCGGTAGATCCACGGATGGCCGGAATGATGGAGTCGCATGCCCTTGCGGGACACGACCGCGAGCCCGATCGAGAAACGAGGTGTCACGCGCGTCGCGCCCTCAACGTGGCCTGATCAACTCTTCGAAACGTGCATCGCCACGCAACGATTCGAGATCGTGGTCCTTGGCTGCCCATTCGCGCTGACGGTTGCGGGCCTTCTCGGTGGCGTGGTTCCACGTCAAGTCGAGCGCGAGATACTCGAGCGCCTCGCTCTTCTTGCCACTGAGCGCGTACGTGCACGCCATGTTGTAGTAGAGAGGCGGCGATGCGTCGACGGTCTCGAGGAGCGCGGCAGCTTCTTCGTACTTCTTGTCGCGAGCGAGATAGCAGGAGTACAGCACGCGATTGAACGGATTGTCCTCGAGCGCATAGGCCTTGCGGCAGTGTTCGCGCGCGACATCGAGCTGTCCCAAGACGACATTGTGCAGCACCGCCATCGAGATGTGACCTGTCGCGAGACGCGACGCGAAGAACGATTCGGCTGCACGCGCATCGACGTAACGCTCGGGCGACTGGCGCACGTCGCGAAGCGACTCTTCGTAGTGCTCGAGGAATTTCTGAAGACTCGCCTTGGCACTCGCGGCGTTGCGGCGATCGATCTCGATACCAGCATGGTCGAACAAGTAACCGGCCCACGCCCGACGGTTGCTCCACAGACCGGCATGGTCCAGGTCTTCGATCAAGGACGCGAGGATCGTCGAAGCTTCGGCTTCGTCGCCGAGGCGATGCAAGAAGCGCGCGTACGCACCGGTCACGTCCAGATACGCGCGCTCGCGTGCTCCTTCGAGGCTCGGTCCGGGAGCCATGCCTGGCAACGGCAAGACACGTTCGGGCATCACCGACCACAGTCCCTCGACGAGTGCGCGGTAGCCACGTCGCGCTGCACGCCTGTGCGCTTCGAGCGCGTTCGCGTCCATGTGGACCTTCATCGATTCGTTGCCCTCGAGCGCGCGCTCGAGCACGTCGTACGGACCACAGCGCATCGTGAGCGCGGCCTCCAAGTCCCCCGGCTCGCCAGCGGCCGCGAAGTCCCAATCCGACTCGAGCGATTGCACGACATCGCGCGCCTCACGGAACCAGCGCGCGGCTTCGGGATCATTACCCTCGAGCACGTAGAAGATCGCTCCGACGAGCAAGACCGACACCCTGCGACGACCGTGCGCGCGGAACGCTCGTCCTGCGATGCCGCCCTCGCGAACGAATCGTCGATGCCTCAGGACGACTTCGTCTTCGCCGAGCGCCGGCTCGAGCTGACTGCGCCACGAATTCTGATACTGGAACTCGACCTCGGCAGCACCGAAGAAGGTCCCGCTCTCGCCCGACGACGCGTCGTCGCTCCACGACGAGTCGGACCTTTGGAGTGCTTCGCGCACGAACGACATCGGGTTCTCGCCACGAAGGTAGCTCGCGACAGCGTTCAAGAGCGAAGACTCGATCGCCACATCGCTCGCGTGATCCGATGCGCGATGTTCGAGTTCTGCCAGCGCGAGCGCACACTTTCGATCATCGCCGGCGTCCATGACGGCCGCGTGCGCGGCCCGCACCGCCCACTCGAGATTCCCCGGATCGAAGTCGCGAAAGCGCTCGAAGAGCGTGACCCGTCGAGCATGCTCCTGCGCAGCGAAAAGGTCACGATCGAGGTCGACGACGAGTTGCTCGAACGCGGCATGCACTGCCGGTGCCCTCGAACGACTCAAGCGATCGATCCGCCCCTCGAGAACGCGATCCGCGAGTCGGCGAAATGCGGGCAGGAGCGCGGGAGCGAGCCATGGCGCATCGCGCTCGCAGTCGGAGAACAACGCATCGACGTACGGTCCGGCCGCACGGAGCTCGGCGAACGACCGTGCACAAGCGAGCAAGAGGTCTCGATGACCACCCGCATCGACGAGCCGTCCGATCTCGGCAGCGAGTCCCTTCGCGGCGACGTCTATGTCGTACTTCGCGAGCGCGCGAGCGGCGACGAGGGCTTGATCTCCGTCTTCGCGCCGCACGAAATCGAGCAGCGCCATGGCTCGCGGCGTCTCGAAGTCGCGCACACCCTCGACGTCCCGACGGGCGAGCCACGAGACGAGACGGCCGCGCGTCGCTTCGTCGCGTTCGCCGAGAAGTGCGACGAGGCGCTCTCCGGCGGATGCGGGTGCGAGTTCGAGCGCGAAGTCGACGATCCGAGGATCGACTCTCGGTGCGCCGCGATCGCCGCTCGAGGATTCGAGTCGCTGCTCGAGGAGTCGCAACATCGGTTCGACCGCGGGTGCCCCGAGCGCTCTCAGAGCGGCCTCGGCAGACTTGCGATCTTCGGGCACGCCGCCCGCGAACGATCGAACGAACTCTTCGATCGTGCGCTCGGTTGCTCCCGACTGTGCTCGCGGTGCACGCACACAACCGCCGAAGAACACGCCGGCAACCATCGCGACGACGATCGCATGCATCCGCGACCGCGCCGGTGTACCGCGACGACGAAGGGTCACGTCAGCGTACGAGGACATAGCACACGTGAGATTCGACGATCGCGGGTTCTTCGAGCTCGAGGCCATCGAAGGCACGCGTGGGCGGCGGAGATTCCGCCTCGAAGCCGTGGTTCTCGAAGAACGCGATGGCGGCCTGATTGGCCCGAGCGACTCGTACCCAGAGGTTGACGCGCTCGTCACGCGCGAGTCGATCGGCGTGTGCGATCAGAACGCTCCCGACGCCGCAGCGCCGCCTCGCACTCAGGACGGCGATCGTGAGTTCGATGCCGAGTGGCGAACGATCGACGACCAGCAGACCGACGGGCTCGTCGCCATCGAACGCAGCCAAGACGTCACGGCCGACGCACTCGGGAAGGCCGCCATCGTCGCCGCGTCGCGCGAAATCGAGCCAGGGGTCGCCTTCGAACGCGTCGAGGAGCTTCATCGCGCGCGGCCCGAACGCCTGCACGCGAATCTCGGTCGCTTCGATTCCATTCGCATCCAAGGGTGCCACGCGTGTCGAGAATAGCAGGTGCGAGGGGTCGCCGGCTGTCAGCAACGTCGCGAGGTCACCGTGCACCGCGGATCCGCTCGATCACCCGCGTCAGGAGGGATCCGTCTTCGAGGAGCCGGTAGAGGTTGGCGCCGGGACACGAGGTCTTCGCGTAGTCGCGATGCCCTCGCAGCGACATCGGATCGATGTCGAGACTCGTCGAGAGCCAGGCGAGGACATGCACCGCAGCATCGAGTTGCGCCGCCGTCGGCTCCTCGCGCTCGAAGTCACCGAAGAGTTGGACCAGCGCGTGACCCCGCGTGTCGTACTCGGTGTTGGTCGCACCGGCAATCCCGAGCGGGCGCCCCTCGAAAACGGTTCCGTCCGGCGCGATGAGGAAGTGGTAGGGCACATCGGGCCAGTGTTTCTCCCGCTGCCCCCAAAGCTGCAGGCGTCGCATCTTGTCTCGATAGTCCTCGCCGGGCTTCGTCGCGACACCCGCGTGATGCACTGTCAAACGCTCCGGCGTATGACGAAGCTCGGGTGCGAAGCGTCCTGGGGCCGAGCCCCACTCGCCTGCGGATACGATCACGGGCGCACCGATGACGGGCTGCTCGACCACAGGCGGCTGCGCGCTCCGACAACCAGCGAACAGAACCAGGAACCCTGCGAGGACGATCGGGGACTTTCGAGTTCGATACACGACGGGACCGAGTGGCGCCTGCGAAACGGAGGACAAGCAGGGCACGATAACCGCTCCGATCCACCCGACCCTTGACCTTCTGCGTGAGGGCCCTAACCTCTTCGCGCAACTGTCGGTTCTCGAGGCGATCCACGGTGTCCCAAGGTGAGCCTCACCGGCGGATCGTCGTGGTCCGCGGGCCGGGAATCGTCGGCCGGGTCGTCGCTTCGGCGAAGGGCGCGGCTCGCAGTGCCGAGGAGGACGGACCTCGCTGGATCGTGACCGTCGCGTTCGGGGGAATCCCGATGCGAGTCGGTTCGGGCGCGAGTTCTGTCCTCAGACCGTTTGCGAACTCGACGAGCTCGCTGCGCTGCGCGGCCGCGAGCATTCGTCGTTCGTCGCTCTCGGTGGGCGGCGCTGTGGCCGACAGGGTCCTCGAAGAAGAGCGAGCAGCTTCATGAACGGCGAGCATCTGGTCCGCTACATCGACAGCATCCACCGCGACAAGGGCATCGACATCGAAGTCCTTTGGGTCGCGCTCGAGGACGCCTTGATCGCGGCGATCAAGAAGCGCTACGACATGGACGATGACTTCACGCTGAGCTTCGATCGCGAATCCGGCAACCTCGAATGCGACTACGAGATCGACTTCGAGGAATTCGGTCGCATCTTCGCGATGACGGTCAAGCAGACCTGGTTCACGCGGATCAAGGAAGCCGAGCGCGACGTGCTCTTCAACGAGTGGGAAGCCAAGGTCGGCGATATCGTGACCGGCACTGCGCAGCGTTTCGAAGGGGACTCGGTCATCGTCAATCTCGGCAAGATCGAAGGCATCCTCCCCCGCTCCGAACGCGTTCGTGGCGAGAACTATCACGTCGGCGACCGCATCCGCGCACTGATCCTCGAGGTCAAGAAAGTCGGTCTGAAGGTCAAGGTCATCCTCTCGCGCAGTTCGACGGGCCTCGTGCGTCGGCTCTTCGAACTCGAAGTGCCCGAGATCGACGACGGGATCATCGAGATCCGCAAGCTCGAGCGCGAGCCCGGGTATCGAACGAAGATCGCGGTCACGTCGTCGGACACGCGCGTCGATTGTGTTGGCGCGTGTGTCGGCGTCCGCGGGACGCGCATCAAGTCGATCATCGACGAACTGGGCGGCGAGCGAATCGACATCATCCGGTGGAACGACGATCCACAACAAATGTTGATCAATGCCTTGCAACCGGCGGAAGTGAGTCACATCGAACTCGATTCCGAGAACCACAAGGCGTTGGTGCTCGTCGAAGAGGACCAACTGTCTCTCGCGATCGGTCGCAAGGGTCAGAACGTCCGGCTCGCTTCGAAGCTCTGCGGTTGGGACATCGACATCATGACCCGACAGGAGCTCGAGGACACGTTCCGCGAAGACGGCGACGGGTCGGCACCTGAAGGTGCAGGCGACGCCGAAGACGTGGATGCCGAAGCGGCGGACACCGAGGTGGTCGCAGAGGCAGGAGCCACGGACGCCAATGCGGCGACCGAAGCTCCGCAGATGGAAACAGGAGACGCGTTACCCGAAGGGCCGTCCGCTGCGCGCGAGACGGAAGAACGGGTAGGCGACGACGAACAGGACTTCGAGGAAAAGGTCGGCTGATCGAAGCCGAAGAAGCGAAGCGCCGCAACGCGTGCGCGAGGTGAAGCTTGGCGAAGCGACGGGTATACGAATTGGCGAAGGACTACGGGATGCGAGGTCCCGAGTTCGTGGAGGTGTTGCACAATCTCGGCTACGAGAAGGTCGCGACCCACATGGCGGTTCTCGATGACGCCGATCAAATGGTGCTCGAGATCCGCTTGGAGGCTGCTGGCTTCTCGAAGACCGCGGGGGACGCGGAAGTCGACGACGGCAAGCCCTCGCCCATCCGCAAGAAGAGCCCGATCCGCAAGAAGGCCCTGAACAAGAAGAGCTCTGCTGCTCCGCGGGCAAGCGCGACATCCGAGGCCGCGACGGAGATTCCGCTTCGCAAGAAGTTGCTCCCGAAACGCGATCCTGCAGCAGCGTCCGCGATGTCGACCGACGAAGCGGATGGGGCGGCCGAGACGCCTTCGCAGACGCCTACGCAGACGACGGTCGAGACGACTCGCGGTGCAAGCGCGCTCGATTCCTCCGCGGCTCCAACGGCCGAAGCGAAGGGCAGCGAGTCGGAGGCGGCGACCGTACGCGATGCGGGCGCGGCCGGTCCGTCAGCCGCTACCGCCGAGCCGACGAAGCACGCTTCGGTGTCGGATGCTGCGGTCACGAGCGGCGCGACGACCTCCGAGTCCAGCCGAGCACAGGTGGCTTCCACGGCACGACCGAGCACAGGCGTCGAGCCGGCCGACGCGACCGAACAGCAATCCCCGACTAAGTCCGGCAGCGCTGCCGAAGCGCCGTCGCCCGAGAAGGTTACCGCCGCAGATAAGGCCGATAAGACAGACGAGCAGGCGATTCCGACACGCGAAGCCGCACCGACCCGAGGCGCCGTGGACGCAACCGAATCTACTGCCTCCGAGCACGAGGAGAAGCCCGCGACGCCTGACTCACCAAAGCAGAGTCCTGCCGCGTCGGACACCGGCGACACGATGACCAGACTCGAAACACCGACGCCCGAACGCACCGAGCCCACGCGCTCCGTCCCGCGGGCCCCCCTCGAAAGGCGCGAACCGACTCGGAGACCCGAGCGCACGCAGCCCGCTGCCAATGCCACCCCAGGTGATGCAGGTCCTGGCGGAACCGCACCGAGCGCTGGCGAGTCGACGCCCGAAGGCGGCGACGAAAAGAAGATTCGCCGTCTGCCCCAGCCCGAGAAGAAGGCCAAGATCCTCGGCCGCATCGAACTACCGGCAGCGACAATTCGCGACGCGACGCGACGCAGCGCGGGTGGTCCTCGCAATCCGTCGGGGGTCGATCGCAATCTGCGACAAGCGGCAATGAATCAGTTCCGCAATCGCGGTGCGCAGAAGTCGCCGTTCGGTGGCCAGTCGCGCCGCGGTCCGGGCAGCGGACCCGGCGGCGGTCGCTTCGGCGGACCCGGCGGTGGTTCGGGGCGCCGTGGCGGCGGTGGACGCCGCGCGGTCGATCCGCTCGCCCCCCCGCCGGGGATCGATCCGGACAAGCTCGTCCAAGTCGAGGCTCCGGTCTCGGTCAAGAAGCTCTCCGAGGCGCTCGGTCACAAGGTCAATCAGATCTTGCTCGTCCTCATGCGACTCGGCGTACCGGCAAACATCAACAGCTACCTCGACAAGGACCAGATCGAACTCCTGGCGCTCGAGCTCGGACGCAACGTCGAGGTCGTCGAGGAGACGGGTGCCGAGGATGCGCTCGTGCAGCAGCTCGCCGAGGACAAAGAAGCGACGACCGCGGAGGACATGCAGGTCCGTCCGCCGATCGTGACCTTCATGGGTCACGTCGACCACGGCAAGACGACACTGATCGATGCGCTTCGTGGAAGCGAGATCACCAAGGGCGAGGCCGGCGGCATCACGCAGCACGTCGGCGCCTATCGCATCGAACGCGCGGGCCACGAATTGGTGATCCTCGACACCCCGGGTCACGCGGCGTTCACGCAAATGCGTGCGCGTGGCGCGCAGCTGACCGACGTCGTCGTACTCGTCGTCGCAGCCGACGACGGCGTCATGCCGCAGACCGAAGAAGCCCTGGCGCACGCGCGGGCCGCCGAGGTCCCGATCCTCATCGCGGTCAACAAGTGCGACAAGCCCGACGCCAACCCGATGCTCGTGCGCCAACAACTGTCGGCGAAGGGCGTGCAACCCGAAGAATGGGGTGGCAACGTGCAGTTCGTCGACGTCTCCGCGCTCAGCGGCGCAGGCCTCGACGACCTCGCCGAGAAAATCGCGCTCGAAGCCGAGATCCTCGAACTCAAGGCGAATCCCGACCACCTCGCTTCGGGCACCGTCATCGAGGCGAAGCAGACGCCAGCGCAGGGCAACGTCATCTCGCTCATGGTACTCGACGGCACGCTCGAGCGCGGAGACCTCGTGCTCTGCGGTTCGGGCACCGGACGCATTCGCGTCCTGCTCGACGACCACGGCAATCCGATCGACTCCGCGCCTCCGGGCACGCCGGTCGAAGTCCTCGGTCTCCCCGAACTGCCGCAGCCTGGCGACAAATTCTTCGAGGTCAAGGACACGAAGATGGCGAAGGAGGTCGCCCTCCAGCGCGCGAGCAAGCAGCGCAACCTCGCGCTCGCCGAGAAGAGCAAGTCCCGCGCGATGGACCTCAAGGCGCAGCTCCTCGCGAAGAAGCGCTCGGAGGTCAAGCTCATCGTCAAGGCGGACGTGATGGGCTCGCTCGAGCCGATCAAGCAGTCGCTCGAAGAGCTTTCGAACGAAGAAGTCGGTATCCGTATCCTGCACGCCGCGCTCGGTGGAATCACCGAGACCGACGTCGCGCTCGCGGATGCCTCCGAAGCGATCATCGTCGGCTTCAACTCGGTCCCCGACGAGAAGGCGCGCCATCAAGCGGATGCGAGCGGCGTCACGATTCGCTTCTACAACATCATCTACGAGCTGATCGACGACGCGAAGAAGCTGCTCGAAGGCCTGCTCTCGCCCGAGGAAAAGGAAGAGGTCCGCGGTCACGCCGAGATTCGCCGTGTTTTCCGCTCGAGCAAGCTCGGCAACATCGCGGGTTGTTACGTCACCGACGGCACGATCGGCCGCAACAACCGCGCTCGCCTCGTGCGCGACGGCAAGGTCGTCTACACCGGCAAGATCAAGAGTCTGCGTCGCGAGAAGGACGACGCACGCGAAGTGCGCAGCAACTTCGAGTGCGGGATCCTGCTCCAGAACTACGACGACATGAAGGAAGGCGACATCATCGAAGCCTACGAGATCATCGAGTTGCAGCGCACGCTCGGGGATAGCTGAGCTGCTGCGCCGAGGTCGTAGACTGCCGTGCTCAAGGTCGGGATCCTCCAGGCCGAACTCGAAGTTCCTTGGGCGCGCAGCCTCAAGGACAAGCGCAGCGTCGTGAAGAGCATTCGCGACAAGACGCGTCGTCACTTCAACGTTTCGATTGCCGAGGTCGAGAACCAGGACACGATCACGAGCATCGTCATCGGTGTCGTGATGGCCGGGACCGACGTGCAATACATCCTCGGTGCGCTCGAGAAGTTCAAGGAGTCCCTCCGCGACTGGCCCGAAGCGCGCCTCCTCGACACGCAAGTCGAGGTTCTCTGAGTAGGCATACCGAAATGGCCAACGACCGCCGCATCGCCAGGCTCGAATCCTCGATCCGTGAGCGTCTAGCCCAGCTCCTTCAACGCGAAGTGAAGGATCCTCGCCTCGGGTTCGTCACGATCCAGCGCGTCGAACTCGATCGCGAGATCACGAGAGCAAAAGTGTTCTGGTCCGTCATGGGCGACGACAACGAACGCCGCACGACCGAGCGCGCTCTCGCGAGCGCCAATCGCTTTCTCGCACGAGAAGTCGCAGCAACGCTGACCACGCGACACGCACCTCGACTCGAGTTCGTCTTCGACGAATCGATCGAAGGGATGATTCGTCTCGAGAAGCTCTTCCAGGAAGTCCTTCCCAACACCACGAGCGACGAGGCGACAGCAGACGGCTCCACTCCCACCCGCCGCCCCGCCGCAGAAGAGCCGCCGGCCGAGGGGAAGGGGTCCGAGTAGGCTCAGGGCTCACTCGTCGAGGTTCCCGACACCCGCGGTACCTGCGTGATTCGTGCCGGGGCCACTTCGCTGACGAACCACCGCCCCCTTTCCAGGTGCGGCTCGCACGAGCGCGACAAGGTTCGAGCGCATATCCACCTCCACGCGTCTTGTCAGCGGCGTGATTGGCGTCGAAACTTCTATTTCGACACGCAGGTCACGATCGTCGGATCGCGTGTCGGTTCGGCGGGCAAGGGACAACGAGGAAACGACATGATTCGATGGCCAAGCGTTCCAGGACGATGCTCCATCACCAAGGTTGCCGCTTCTGCAACGATCCTCACGGCTGCATTTGCGCTGCTCTCGCATCCGACGCTCGAGGCTCAAGATGCCGTCGACTCGAATGCGCGCGTCGCTCGCATCCTGCGTGGCATCGTGGACGCGAAGTCGGTCGAGGCGAAGGAAGCGGTCCTGAGTCGTGCGGTCAACGGCACGATCACGATCAACAACGTCGCGCAGAAACCCAAACCCGTAATTACGGACTACGCCAACGTGCACGGCGTCGAAGTGTGGAGCAAGGATGATGGTGAATCCATGCTTGCGCGACACGGTTCCCGCTGGGCGATGAAGGAGGCCGGTGACGAGTGGCTAGTGGTCCAGAAACCACGCGGCGCGGATTGGGATACGACGACTCTCGTCGATCCTCGGTTCCTCGCAGAAAGATTGCTCGAGACGGATGGCATCTCTTGGAAGCTCGAGGAGACCGGAGAGATCGATTCGAAGCCCGTGCGGCGATACACGTGTGCCATCGACGGCGATGCCGCGCGCTCGCTCGCTCGGAGCGGTGCGCTCACCGATGCCGCTGCGCTCTCCAATCCCCTGATGCGGATCATTGCGCTGCGCGGCGCGCGGCTCGGCGCCGCTGCGGGCCGCAACGCAGAAGGAAAGATCCGCTACGAGATCGAGTTGTTCGAGAATCCCAAGCTCAAGCTGCCCGACCGTCTACTCGTTCGCGCCTACGCGACGCAATCAGGCCAAGGAGGTGCTCAGGTCTTCGTGTTGGGCGGCGGTGCACCCCAACAAGATGACCAAGACGACGACGGTAAGGAAAAGCCTTCGGCAACGGTGACCATCGACTTCACGAAGTGGAACGAAGCAGAGCGTAGTGACCGCCTCTCGCACGTCCTCGAAGGCGTCTTCCAAATCGAGAAAACCGAGCGGCAAGCCGAGGGCAGCGACAAGGGCGAACGGCGCTGAGCACACCCGTCGAGTACGATCGCATTGCGGCCGAAGCGCGCGTCGAGATCGACAAGATCAAAGGTTCGCGTTTTCTCGGCATCGCGCGCCCCGTCGCGACCGAAGCCGACGCCATGAGCATGGTTGATGCCGTGCGACGCGAGTTCCACGACGCGCGGCACCACTGTTGGGCGTTTCGGCTCGCCCCCGAACTCGCCCGCGAGCGTAGCTCGGACGACGGTGAGCCGTCCGGATCCGCCGGGAAGCCGATCCTGGCGCAGCTCGAAGGCGCGGCCCTCTACGCGACCGCGGTCGTCGTGGTCCGATGGTTCGGTGGAACCAAACTCGGCGTCGGAGGCCTCGTGCGCGCGTACGGCGAAGCGGCGCACACCGTTCTCGAAGCCGCGTCACGCGAACATGTCGTACGCACGAAGCGCGTCGTGTTCGAGCATCCGTACGAGGCCTCGTCTGCCGTCGAGAAGTTCCTCGCTGAACAAGGCATTCGACCGGCGGAACAAGCATTCAGCACCAACGTTCACCTCGAGTTCGACATTCGCATAGACCGAGCCAGCGCGTTCACACGCGATCTGGTCGACCGCACGAGCGGCCGCGGCCAAGTCCTCGAGCCGTGACGCTCGCGAGGTTCGGTGCGTGAAACGTGCCAGAGTCACTTCCCCGTACTTTCGCGCGTGAATCTTTCTCGCGACCTTGGACCCGTGCAGCTTCGTTGGTGATTCAGGCGCCGAGTTCGCTCAGGAAGTCGAGTGTCGCTCGCGCGACGCCGCCGTAGAAGCCCGTGGACGTTGCTGGACTTGCGAGTGCGAGGCGCGTCCAAGCGAGGTGCGTGCGTTCGAGTTCGGCGGCGACTTCGGGTTGCGTGTCGATGCACTCGCCCCAGAGCGACAGGATGCGTCCGAGGTGGTCTGGAGGCTGATGTCCCGAGTCCTCGCCCGGCTCCATGCCAGCCTGTCGCGCGAGCGTGCGAAGCGCGTTCGCGGCGCGCCCCTCGTACTCGCCTTCCTCCCAGAGCGACTGAACAGGAGGAAGCGAGGTCTCCGGGCGCAAGAACACCGCGAAGTATTCGGCTGCGAGAGCGTCGAGGTCGACCGCCTCGGGCAAGTCGATCCCGACGGCGCGCACTGCATCGGCAACCTCGCGCGCACGCAACGCGTCGACCGTCGCGGCATCGAGTTCGCGCACGAGCAAGCGGCCGAGCAGGCGCGCGACCGATGCCAGCTCACGCTTGGCATGAGCCGAAGCCGCTCGCTCTGACGTGTCCCGCGCCGCCCCCGCGGGATCCGAACCCACACGCCCGGCACCGCCTGACTCCGAACTCGACGGTTCTTCGCTCAAACGGCTCCGTTCCACTTCTTCACCGTGACGACCGTGTCATTGAACGACTGCTGCCCCGAAATCGGGTCGGGCATGATCGGCAGGATGTTGTTCTGCGCCCAGCCGTTTCCGGTGTTGCGGCGCCAATCCTGCGGCTTGCCGTTCGAGTCGTCCTGCCACCACATGTTGCGTTCCCAGTCGGGATCTCGGTGCGCAGCAGGCTCCATGCCTGCGGCCGCGCTGGCGAGCGCCGCATCCTTTCGCCCTTGGGCCACACTCGTGTAGGCGAAATGCCCGAGCGAGTTGCTGATCGCGATCGCGCGCGGATGGACACCACGCGTGACGACGACGGGCAGGCGAAGCACGCCATCGACCGCACCATCACCGAGCCGCAAGTTGGGCGCGATGCGCGCCAGCGTCTTGCTGCGTCGACTCCGCAGCTCGATCCAGGAGCCATCGCGGAGACCGAAGCGCGCAGCGGTGTCCGGATGGATCCACGCCGGATTGCTGTGCACGATCTCGCTGAGCCACTTGAGATTGGCGGTGCGTCCGTGGTTGTGGACGTTCCATTTGAAGCTCGTCATCACGAGTTCGTCGTCCGCAAGCCCGACGTGCTCGTCGATCTGCATGTAGGTCGGCATTTCGGGGATCACGTAGTCGTTGCCCGCGTGGTAGGCAGGACGGCTCTTGCCCTTGCTGTTCGCGCGCGCGGCGAGATCGCTGACGTCTTCGTTGCGACCGAGCTTGGCGACGAACTCCGATCGCACTTCGAGCTTGCGGCTCGGCGTCTTGAAGCCGACGACCGGTATTCCGTCGTGCACGATCCCGATCCCCTTGCCGTCCTTCGAGATGATCGACGTCTCGGGATCCGTCACGCTGCCCGCGAGTTCGCTCTCGGTCAGACGCTCCAAATAGGGCTGGTAGTACGGCTTCTCGGCGGGATCTTCGAACGCGCCTTCGCTCTCGAGCCGTTCCATCGGCGATGCGTACGACGTCCCTTCGGTCGGCACGTTGGCCACCCACTTCTCCATGTAGGCGCGCACGTCGGTTCCCTCGGGATACCACTCTTCCATGCCGCCTCCGATGCGCTTCGCGAGTTCGGGGAAGATCTCACGCACATCCTTCGCTTCGCCGAGAGCTTCGACCATCGGGCGCCGCATCGAAAGATACGGCTTGAGGTTGTAGGCACCACGCGCATCGACGTCCCAACGCTCGAGAAACGTCGCCCACGGCAGCACGATGTCCGCGAACGTCGCGGTCTCGTTGAGGAACGGGTTGATACACACGTGGAACCCGATCTTCTCCTCATCGAGGAGCACGTTCTTCGTGACGTTCATCTCGGGCCACGTGAGCGGCGAATCGAGGTTGTACGTCATGTACGCCGCGATCTTCGCACGATCCTGCGCGAGGTAGTGATACACGATCTCGCCGACGCGCATCGTGTTCCACACGTTGGACAACACGAACTCGGGAGGATCGACGAGGAGCGACGGCGCCTTCGGCTTCGGCGGCAGCGGCGGAGCCGGGAAGCGCTTCGAATCAGTCGCACCGGTCCACATCCAGCACAGCCCGCCGGGCTTGCCGATCGATCCGACGAGCACGTTGAGCAGGAAGATTGCACGGTCGTTGTAGTAGCCGTTGACGTGCGCGCTGCTTCCACGATTGGACATCGTCGTGGCCGCGGGGGCCGCACCAGCGAACTCCCGCGCGATGCGAACGATCGTCTCCGCGGGAATCGAGCTCGTCGTTTCGGCCCACTCCGGCGTGAACGCCTCCAACTCGGCCGCGAGTTCGTCGATCGTGCAGTTGGCCCACTCGGCGAAGAACTTCGCGTCGTAGAGCTTCTCCTTGATGATCGTGTGCGCCATCGCGAGGGCGACCGCACCATCGGTCCCGGGAATCGGCATGAAGAACTCGTCGCTGTTCCCCGCCGTGTTCGACATGCGCACGTCGAACGTCACGAGCTTCGCGCCGTTCTCGAAACGCCCACGCTGAACACGCTGCGCACCGGCGACGTGACCCTGGTGCGCTTCGAACATGTTGGAACCGAAGTTCAGGATGTATTTCGAGCGTTCGTAGTCGCCGAGGTCCCAATCGCTCTCGAACAGGTACGTGAGTGCCGCCGCACGCCTCGCCGCGGAGCAAAGGCCACGGTGATTCAGGAACGTATTGGTCCCGAACGCCTGCAGAAATCGTCTCGCCGCATCCGCCGAGCGATTGCGCCCCTGGTGGAACGCGAACTCCTCGGGCCGCCCCGACTCACGTACTTCGCGGAGCTTGGCCGCGATCTCGTCGTAGGCCTCGTTCCACGAGATGCGCTTCCACTTGCCTTCACCACGCGCGCCGACGCGCTTCAGTGGGTAAAGCAGGCGCTCTGGGTGATACTGGTGATTGAGCGCCGCCTGCCCACGCGCGCAGACCCGGCCGCGCGTGTTGGGGTCGTTGGGGTTCCCTTCGATCTTGACGATGCGGCCGTCCTTGACGTGGCCGGTGATGCCGCAGACGGTCGAACAGAGCTGACACATCCCGTGCACGCGCTGCGTGTCGCGGTACTTGTCGGGGTCGGGGAAGCGCACCTTCTTGTCAGGCCCGGGCAACGGACAGACGCCGGGCACGTGTGCTTGTCCACCGAGGTCGTAAGGAGTGCCAGCGCCGGCCTTCCACACGCGGAGACTGTCTTCCTTGGTCGCGGGTCCGGCCTTCTTGCCGCCCTGCGAACTCGCGCAGCCACCGAGTGCCGCTGCGCCGATGCCTGTCGATCCGAGCGCGGCCGACAGCCGCAAGAACGCGCGTCGTGAGGAAGCGCTCATCGTCCTGCCCCCTTGTCCGAGTCTTGGCCCGGCGCGGAATCCGCCTTCCATTCGTAGACCGAGTATGCGTCGCCCGTGTAGCTCTGCCCTTCGCGCGGCACCTTGGGCTCCCACTCACGGACCTGCCGATCGGGACTCTGCGCGAACCACATGCGTGGCTTCGTCCCCTTCTCGGGGCGGAGCTGTGCGAGCGCATCCTCGGCTTCGAGACGACGCTTCATGCGGGACACCGTCGAATCGGGATCCGCGAGATCGCCGAAGTAGAGCGCCTCGCTCGGGCACGTCGAGACGCACGCGGGCTCCATACCGACGTCGACGCGGTGCGTGCAGTTGTGGCACTTGATCGCCTGATTGGCGACCGGGTCGATGTAGATCGCGCCGTACGGGCACGCGTCCTTGCAAGCCGCGTGGCCCGAGCAGACGTCGTAGTCGACCTGCACCGAACCACCCGAGCCCTTGTGCAACGCACCACACGGACACGCCTTGATGCACGGCGCGTCCTCGCAGTGTTGGCACGCCATCGGAACCATCACACGCGCCATCCCTCCGTCGGACTTCGCATAGTCGTGGTAGATCGTCTGTCGGATGTAGTTGCCGAGCGGCACGTCGTTCTCGGCCTTGCACGCGACTTCACAGCCGTGACAACCGAAGCACCGACGCGCATCGACGACCCAGCCGTAGCGCTTGCCGTCGGCCGGCGCTTGCATGCGTGTGCGCCAGTGCTCCTCGTCGAGGAACAAGTCGCTCCGTACGCCCTGCCCTTGCGCGGCGGCACCTGCGCCGAGACCCAGCGCTGCGCCCGTAGTCAAGAACGCTCGGCGGTCGATACCGCCTGCGGACTTCGCCGCGTCTGGACTCACCGTGTCCTGCTTATTGCTTGCGGACTCGTGCGGGCGTGCCCCGTCCGTTGACTTGTCGCTCATCCGTATCTCCGATCGTCGCCCCCGCTCCGATCGGAACCCGACTCCCCGCGGCGGCCCGCGGGGCGGGTCCTACAGGCGAGCCGCGCACGACCGTGCCGCGAACGACAGCACGTTTCAGGTTTGGAAGAACGCAGGGCGCATGCCTATCTCGTGTACTCGAGCTCCTCCGTTCATGGGGCGAAGCGTAGCCAAGCGAGCCTGACTTGCCCAGAGCCCCCTGTCGATCGCACTCGGATCGTGAGCACGCCGCGTGACGAAAGTCGGAACCGTGGTTGACAACCCTGAACTCGACCCGAAGCAGAAGGATTCCGTCGTGAAGCGGCGCGGCTGATCAACGCTGAACCACACGCGATGCCTCGCGCGATCGCCGACGTCAGGCGTCTTCGGCGTCGTACTTCGCCGCGCGCTCCGCGTCGAGCTGCGCGCGCCGCGCGAGGTAGTCGGTGACCTCGACGATGTAGGCTTCCATCTCGGAAGCGAGGCGCCCGCCGAGATCTTCGGCATGCGCACGCAAGACGTCCTGCCACGGCCTTCCCGAGATCGTCCACGAGTGCGGATGGATCAGCGTGTGGAGCTGCTCGTGCTGACCGAGCTTGGTACACACACAACCCTCGCGCCAATGGAAGCCACTGTCGCCGAAGTACGGCATGTCGCGCACGAGTTCTCGCTGATACGCATCGGCATGCTGTTTCGAGATCTCACCGAGAAGCGGCCCCTGTGCAGGCTGGTGCTGCGCGATCGTCTTCGTCGTGAACCCGACGAGCTCTTCGAACACACGGATGTCGCGGCGAATCCCCTCGGTCGGATCGTCGCCGAGCGCCTCGAAGTACCCCGGTTCGTAGTGCAGGCCGACTTCGTGACCGAGCGCAGCGACGCGGCGCACGCTCGCGGCGACTTTCTCGTCGAGCAAGTTGTAGTACGGCGCGTGGAAGCGGTAGTAGTACGTCGTGCGCACGCCCTCCTCGACTTCGAGCGTCGCGAGTCGTTCAGCGGCCCAAGGCGAGATGTCGACGTCGTGTCGCACGAGGAAGAAGCGCCCTTCGCGCACCCCGAACGCAACGTCACGCACGAGCGGAAAGCGATAACCGAGCTCCTTCGCGCGACGCAACATGTAGCGATAGTGCGCGAGCGAGTATGCGTGCTCGGGATCGACCTGCTTGCCGTCAGCGCCGCTGCCTTTCACAGCCATTCTCCGCGATACGTCCACGTGCGCGGCTCGAGGCGAATGCCGCGCTTGCGCAAGAACTCGCGAAACGCCTTGCCGAGTTCACCCAGCTCGCCCCGCACGCGCTTCTTGACGAGATCAAAGCCGCAGAGTTCGGGCGGCAACGCATCGAAAGCGTCATCCTCGCACTCGAGCCCGACGCGCAGGTCCTCGACCACGAGTTCACGCTCGCTCGTATCGAGTCGCGGCCAAAACCACAGGTCGTGCGCCGAGTCGCCATCGCGCACGCGCAGGTGCATGGCGCCTCCATGGTCTTCGAACTGCGTTTCGAACCCACGAGCCGCGAGTGCGACCGCAAAGTCCCGCACGATGCGCTGCGCGAGCGCGAGGCGCCTCGCGTCATCGATCACTTCGCGCGCGGCCTTGAGGTCCTGCGCGGGTGAACCGGCATAGACTCTTCCTGCCGGCAGCGACGTCACGAGCGCCGAATTGGACAACAGGATCGATCCCTCCCCCATCGTGACGCCGGGAAAGAGCGTGCACCCGATGCCGATCTGACAGCCGTCTTCGATCGTGATGCCGGCAAAGCGATTCGGGTACCCTTCGAGCATCGAACCCGCGAACGAGTGCGTCATGATCGACGCGTTGCGTGAGATCGTGACCTCGTCTCCGATGACGATCGGTCTGCAAGGATTCAGGTGCACGTGCTCCCCGACGAACCCGTGACTCCCGATACGGAGCGACGCTTCGGGATCCATCGCGCCTCCACCACCGACTTCGACGTCGGGTGCGAAGTACGCGTTGAGACCCAACACGAGGCGAGTCGCCCGCAGTTGGCCGCGCGGTCCGATCTGCGTGAGTTCTCCTGCGTGGAACACGTGCGCACGGACGCGCACTCCCTCGGACAAGCGCACGTCGTCGCCGAGCACGAGCTCTTCGCAGAGGATGAGCGCGCCCTTCGCGAGGTGCACGCCCTGCCCGATGCGCGCTCCGTGTTTGCGATAGAGGGCGACCTTGGACTCGCTCGAGAGCGCTGCAAAGACCTCCGCATCGCGGTAGAGGTGCACGACGAACTCCGGATCGAGGCGCCCTTCGGGAGCCTCCTCGGCAAAGATCGTCGACGCCGGCGTGACCGCGGCAGCTTCGACGTCGGCCACGGTGATCATGCCGCCGCGACCCGTCCCGGTGACCATGGCGAGATCGACACCGAGTTCGCGAGCGCGGCGCCGTGCGGCTGGCGCTGCCGGGACGCGTCCCTTGGAGGCCTGGCCACCGCTGGCCACGCCGCCAGTCGCGGAGGAAGCGCTGTGCGCCGTGCGCGCCTTGCCGTTGGTCGGCTCGCTACCGGATTCCTCCACCCCGTCGTCGACAGCCAACGAATCCGCGGATGCGCCATGTTTCGCGCGATGCTCTTCGAGTAGACCCTGGATCGTATGCTCGTCGATCGTCTCTCCCACCGCGGCGACGACACCGAGCACCGCATGGAGCGGAACCCGCTCCCCACGCTCCGCGAGCCGACGCACGAGAACGCCGTCCGCTTCGGCTTCGACCTCGAAGCTCGCTTTCAGCGTCTCGAGCGCAACGATCGCTTGCCCTTTGCGGATCAGGCCATCGACATCGACGAGCCAGTCGGCGACGAGAACGTCTTCTTCGGCGGTGCCGAGATACGGCACGGTCAGGAGGGAGACCATGTCCCTGGCATATCGGCAGGCCGCGCTCCGGAACACGAGAAAGTCGCGTCGTGGGGCGGCAAATGGTCGAACTCCCACACCCGCTGTCTCGCGTCGTTCTCGCTCGTCGCAAGCCGGTGCGCCAACTAGTGATGGCCGTAGAGCGTCGGTCCATCAGCGGGATCGGCGCCGTACGATCGTCGCGGAGCGACTCCACCTCGCGCATGCCGGCGGTGTCCGCGGGAACCGAGTGCGATGGTTCGCGCGAGACGACAAGAAGGCCCGGCCCGGCCCAGGTCAGCCGAGCCGAACGCGCGCGAGGAGCTCCGCCGCCCACGCCAGGAAGCGCGTGCGCACGTAGTCCCGCCGCAAGGTCGCAGGTTCGATCGTCTTCCATTCCGGAGGCGATTGGGAGAGCTTGAGCACGACCAATACCGAGTGCTCTCCGCGCAGCGGACCGAAACACACATCCGACGCATGCTCGCCGAAGAGGGCGCGCGCCGCCGAGTAGCCACGCACGAAGTTGCCGAGCTGTGTCTCACCGATCGCGTGCTGCACTTCGGAAACGAGTGCGTTGCGAATCTCGAGTTTGTCGACGGAGTTCTGCGCACAGGCCTTGCGCGCCTGACTCTCGAAGGACTCGGTACCTTCAGCGAGTTCGTCGAGCCATGCGCTTGCTCGAACGAGGGTATCGTTGACGGTCTCGCCAGGTTCGATCGCGAAACGGAGAACGTCCGCGCTCACGCGCGCACGACCGAGAACACCGAGCGCCGCTTCGGCGTGCGCACGGAGTGCCGCAGCGTCGATCTCGTCGGCGATACGATGTTCGTAGGCCCGCTCGATGCGCCAGACGATACGCTCGGCTTCGCTGTGCGTATCCAAAGGCCGGAGAACGCGTTCCTTCTCGTAGGCCTGCCGCGCGCCCTCGTCCGTACCCCAGTGGCCCGACGACTCGAGCGCGTGACGCAGGACATGGGTCGCGACGAAGAAGCTGCGCGCGTCGAGGATGTCCTCGTTCGTTCGCGGACGCGTCAATTCGCGCATGGCGTCTCGCGTCTTCCAGACCTGCGAGCCGACTCGAAGGACCTCGTCCGCAGGAAGACCGTCGCACGCCGATCGGACCTTTTCGCTGCGACGCACGCTTGCGAGCACGATGCGCCGCCACTTCTCGCGCGTTTGCGGGTCCTCCGCGTGTGAGCGCCACATCGGATTCGACGGCTTCATCGTTCCCATCAGCACGGAACGGAGCGGGTCGATCGGCCGGCAGATCCCGCTCGCGAGCAGAGCCTTGCGTGTCCGCTCGGTCCAGGTCTTCGGCAGACCACCGAAGAGCGCGTTGTCGACGCGGACGGTTTCGCGGAGCTCCTTGCGAAAGGCGTCGAGACTCTCGCCGCGCTTCGCGAGTTGTGCTTCGAGTGTCGTCCCCAAACGCTCATGGAGCTTTCGCTGCGCTTCCTCCCACCGTCGAACGTCCTTTTCATTGACCGCGAACTCTGCCGCATCGACGCCCGCAACCACTCGAAGTCGGATCTCGTCATCGGCCAGCATGCTGTCGATCTTCCGATCGATCTCGGGAGCCGCGAGCAGATAGAGTTCGAAGCGCGCGAGGTCGAGAGGGTCGACCGATCGGCCGTCGATCGACTGCAAGTCTCGTCGCGCCGTTATCCCGCCAGCATGCTCCCCGGCAGGATGCCCCGGGTCGGCCAGGTGGACGAAGGCCAAGAACTGCGGCAGGGCAACGATCCAGGGTAGCGAACGCATGCGCGCGCCCAACGTTCGCGAGCCCGGCGAGTTCCCGGCCTTGACCTCGGGTGCGTATGCTGCCGCGCCATGTCGTACGTTCGCCTTTCGTGGATCCTCGGTCTGCTCGCGCCAGTCGCCGGCGTCGCTTGTTCCTCTCGACCCGCTCGACCGCAGGACCCCGAGCTGACGGCGTCCTTCGAACGCATGCACGCAGAGAATCGCTTCGATGGCGCCGTCCTCGTCGCCAAGGGCGACGACATCCTCTACGAAGGCTCCTTGGGTGTGGCCGATGACGAGACAGCGCGCCGGATTTCGCCCGAGACGCTCTTCGACTACGCATCGATCAGCAAGCCGATCACGGCAGCACTCGCCTTGCGTCTGGCACGCGCCGGCCGCGTCGATCTCGACGTTCCTGTGAAGAACTACCTAATGGCGTTTCCCGCGTCCGACATCACGCTGCGTCACTTGCTGACGCACACGTCGGGCTTGCTCGACCACATCCAGTTCTTCGCAAAACACGAACAGGAGACACGCGACATCCTGCGGTCGAGCGGTCCGGTGAACAACGCGGATGTGCTCCGCATGCTCGTTGCGGACGACGCGGCGATCGCGGAGCCAGCGGGCACGTCGTGGCGGTACAGCAACATCGGCTATTCGATCGCGGTGAGCGCACTCGAAGCCGCGACCGGTGAACCCATTGCCAAGCTCTTGCAGAGCGAAGTTTTCACTCCCGCAGGCATGAAGCACGCCGTCGTCCTCGGCACAGCCGGCCGAACGGGCGGCGCACCAGCAGCTCTCGCTGTCGACTACGTGAAGACCGACGACTCATGGGCACCCCGAGCTTCGGTGCCCGAGTGGGAGTTCGTCGAGCGACTCGGCGGCACGATCGGTGACGGCGGCATCGCAGGTCGCCCACGGGACCTCCTCGCGTTCGTGCGCAGCTTCACGAGCGGCAAGCTCGTTGGCATGGAGCTTCGCGACACCGCGTTCGCGAAGGCGAAACTCCTCGGCGACGCTCCGGTGCGTAACGAAGGCTGGCAGGTCACGAGCTACGGACTCGGCTGGACCCTCGCGGACGACGGCGCGTGGGTCGGCCACACGGGCGATTGGGGCGGCTTCCTCTCTTACGTCAAGTATTGGCCCGCAACCGACACGACGCTGATCTACTCGATCCACCGGCGTCGCGATGACTGGAGTTGGCTCGGCGAGCTCGAGGCGCTCGTCGTCAATGCGTCGAAACGCGTCGACCAGTAGACTGCGGCATCGAAAGCTCGTGAATCGTGGTTCCACCACATCGGTGACCCCGGGCCATTCCAGACGACGGAGATCCTGTCATGCACGCAGTCCTGTTCCGCTCCCTCGTAGTCCTGCCTCTCGTTGCCTCGGCGCTCGCAGCGCAAAGTCAATGGACCCAGCAATCGCCTACGACGATGCCGCCAGGGCGTCAGGGGCACGGCCTGGTCGCCGATATCCGACGCGGTGTCGCCGTGATGTTCGGTGGGTACAGCAGTACCAATGGGTTGCAGAACGACACGTGGGAATGGAATGGCAACACCTGGACGCAACGCTCCCCCACGACGAGCCCACCGCCTCGACAACAGTTCGCGATGTCCTACGACCTGATTCGCGGAGTCACGTTGCTCTTCGGTGGCGCCTACTCCGGCGACACCTGGCAGTACGACGGGACGAACTGGACACAACTGAACCCGACCTCCAGCCCGAGCTCTCGATGCTGTGCCCACATGGCGTTCGACATACGCCGCGCGCGCGTCGTCTTGTTCGGCGGTTATGGCCAGAGTGCTGGGATGCTCGGCGATACGTGGGAATGGGACGGCACGAACTGGACGCAAGTGCAGGTGGCAAACAGTCCGTCACCACGCTGCTGTGGTTCGATGGTCTACGACAGCAGTCGCGGTGTCTGTGTGTTGTTCGGCGGCGCAGCCACTCTGAACTCGGACTCGGCAGAGACCTGGGAGTACGACGGTACGACTTGGTCGTTGCGCACGACAGCAGTGCACCCGAGTGCTCGCCGAGGAACCAATTTCATGGTCTACGACACGGGTCGTAAGCGGACGGTACTCTTCGGTGGAGGATCCCTCGGCAACGGCAATCCGAGATACAACGACACGTGGGAGTGGGATGGTGAGTATTGGATCGAGAGGAAGCCATCGACCGTGCCGAGTGTGCGCTTTCTTCATGGAATGACATACACGCCCAACAGGGCCCAAGTCGTCCTGTTCGGCGGCGGCAGCACCGCCTCGACGACGCCCAACGACACGTGGACGTATTCCGCGACGAACACGGCGCAATTCGAACGCTACGGCACTGCATGTCGTGGCACGGCTGGAACGCCGAGCCACGATCGCACCTCGAGTGGCCCGTGGATCGGTTCGACTTTCGTGATTCGCACGAGCTCCTTGCCTCAAACCGGGGTCGCAGCGCTGTTCCTGGGTTCCTCCAACACCATGTGGGGAACCGTGCCACTACCTCTGAAACTCGACACGCTCGGTATGACAGGGTGTGAACTCGCGACCGGCCCCGACATCGTCGTGCCCGCATCCATCGTGAGCGGTGCCGTCGATTGGAACTTCCCGCTCCCGAACACCGCGTCGCTCGTGGGTTTGCAGTTCTTCTCGCAAGCCTACGTGGTGGATCCCGGCGCGAACGCCTTCGGCGCGACGCTCAGCAACGGCTGCATGGCGACGATCGGGGACTTGTAGAGCCAGGGGCCGAACTCGACGAAACTCTTCGTCACTGCAGCAATACCGAGCAGTCGTGACAGAAGTCATCGGTCCCCTCGGAAGAGCCGTCAGGGCTTCCCGTCCCACCAGGCGTCGAGCTTCGCGCGCATCTCCCGTGCGCGCGCCGATTCACGCTGCAAGACGTCCTGTCCTTCGTCAGGGTCCGCGAGGAGGTCGTAGAGCTCCGACGCCCGCCGGGAATCACTGGGAACGATGAGTTTCCAGCGACCCTCGATCATCCAACGAAAGCGCAAGCTCCGGCTCGGGTCATCGACGTCCGCGACATCGTGCGCGAAGATTTCGCCGAAGCTCGCAGACCTCGCCATGTCGCCGTTCCCGATCGCCACGAGGTCCTGTCCGCTCAGTCCTTCCGGAATCGCAACTCCGCACGCGCGAAGCACGGTCGGCGCAAGATCGATGCTGCTCACGACTTCCTCGCTCCGCTTCGGCGCGATGTGTCCGGGCCACGCGACCATGACGGGGGTGCGGACGCCGCCCTCGTAGGGGGAACGCTTGCTGCGCGCCGCGTAGCCTCGAGCATCAGGGCGCTGAATCCAACCATTGTCGACGACGAAGAGAACGATCGTGTCGTTCTCGAGCCCGCGCGCACGGATGTGCTCGAGCAGCTCCCCGCAGGTTTCGTCGAACCACTCGCACATCGCGTAGTAGCGAGCCACGTGCGGACTGCGACCCGGTTCCCGGTAGCGTGCGAGAATGCGCTCGGGAGGGTTGTGCGGCTCGTGCGGAAGGAAGGGCGCGTACCAGAGAAAGAACGGATCGTCGCCGCAGTCCTCGACGAAATCGAAGATCGGCTGCATCGTCTCGCGCCCGATCTTCAGACCTTCGTCTCCGTGACGCCCACCCCTGGACGGATCGTCCATGCGTCATGCCCTCGGTGAAACCGCCGCATCGGCAGTTGCCCTCCCACCATTTTCCGGTCTGCAGGCTCCGATAGCCCTTGGTCGCCAAGTACTCCGGAAGCGTCACGACACTATCGATGTGCTTCAACATCTTCTCGCGGGCAACGCCGCGCGGCGGGTCGTTGCCCGTGATCTTGTGCTCGTGCGGGTAGAGCCCTGTGATCATCGTCGCCAGGCTCGGTCGACAGAGACTCGATGGCACGTAGCCTCGAGGAAAGACGAGACTCCGCGCAGCGAGGTGATCCAAGTTCGGCGTACGAATCACCGGATGGCCCATGAAGCCGAAGTCACCCCACGCTTGATCGTCGGAGATGATCAGGACGACGTTCGGCGGCCGCCGGGCAGGCTCATGAGCGGTGCAGGCCCCCAGCATGAGCAAGGACAAGAGCACGGGGAATCGACGGTGCATGAAGAAGAGCCTGGTGCGAGGATCGCGCATCCTCGCCGCAATCGAACCGAGATACGAGGAACCGAGATTCAAACGCGTGCGCCCGCGACAGCCCCATCAATTCCCGCGCAAACGGCCTATCTCGTCATCGGTTCGACGAAAAAGCTGCACGAGATCGACACGGCAACGATGACGCAATGCCGGGTGTTCACGCTACCGAGCCCTCCCAACGAGATGGTCTACCGCTGATCGCGGAGACCGGCGCTCCTCAGTCCGCGACGACCCGCAGCGCTGCGCGGACGACGTCCCGGACGTCGGGCATCATCAGGTCCTCGAGCATCGGTGAGCTCGGGAACGGCACGTGCGCACCGGTCACTTTCAAGATCGGTGCGTGCAGCCACGCGAAGACCTCCGGAAGCACGTCCGCGATCACACGATCGCAGACACCGGCGACTCCAGTGGCTTCTTGCACGAAGACGCCGCGCCCGGTCTTGGTGAGCGACGTGATGCATGCCTCGCGGTCGTACGGTTGCAACGTCCTAAGATCGAGGATCTCGGCCTCGATGCCGCGGGCCGCGAGTTGTTCGGCAGCGCGCGTGCACAGGTCGACGCAGAGGCCGTAGGTGAGGAGCGTGAGGTCCGTACCTTCGCGCACGATGCGCGCCTTGCCCCACGGCACGCTGTGGTCGTCACCGGGCCACGTGCCACGCGCGGGGTAGAGGAGCTTGTGCTCGAGAAAGATCGTCGGTGCGTCACACCGGATCGCGGTGCGCAGGAGGCCGACCGCGTCTTCGACGGTGCTCGGAAACGCGACCCACAGTCCTGGCGTGTGCACGAACCACGCTTCGAGGCTCTGGCTGTGCGTCGCGCCGTAGCCCTTGCGACGTCCGACCGGCATGCGCAGCGTGAACGGCACGCGCACCTGCCCGGCATACATGTAGCGGAGCTTGGCCGCGTGATTGACGAGCGCGTCCATCGCGTAGCAGACGAAGTCCCCGAACATCAGCTCGACGACCGGCCGCAGACCACCGATCGCGGCGCCGACACCGAGCGCGGTGAAGCTGTTCTCGCAGATCGGCGTCTCGAGGATGCGCTCGGCCCCGAACTCTTCGAGAAGCCCACGCGTCACGCCGAACGCGCCGCCGTACGTCCCGATGTCCTCGCCCATGACGAAGACGTTTCGATCGCGCCGCATCTCACCGCGCAGGACTTCGCGAATCGCCTCGGTCACCGTGATCGTCGTGCCGGGAGTCGTATCACTCGGACCAGCGACGCGCGCCTCGGGCGCGACCGGTTCACCGAGCTCGCCGAGCGCGATCTCCGTGCCGCCGGGTTCGCTCTCGAGCGCGAAGCGCGTCGCTTCCTCGACCTCGGTCTCGACGACCGCATCGAGCCCCTCGATGTCGCTCGCCGTCACGCCGTGGTCCTCGCCACGCACGACGATCAGGTGCAGCGGGTCCCGGGCCTGCCACTCGGCTTCTTCTTCGCGTGTGCGATAGACCCGTGCGTCGCTCTTGCTGTGTCCACTCTGGCGATACGTGAGAAACTCGACGAAGCCCGCTCCCTCACCGCGCCGCGCACGCTCGATGAGCGGCCGCGCGAGATCGATGACGGAGAACACGTCGTTGCCGTCGCCGCGCGCGACCTCGAGGCCCTTGTAACGTGACGCCCAGTCCGCAAACGTCTCGCACGCCGACGTCCGCTCGATCGGCGTCGACATCGAGTAGAGATTGTTCTCGAGCACGAAGATCACGGGCAAGTGCCAGAGCGCTGCGAGATTGAGCGTTTCGTGAAAGTTCCCGACGTCAGCAGCGCCGTCGCCGAGATAGGCGATGACGACGCGATCCGTTTTCTCGCGCTGCAACGCGAGGGCGAGGCCCGCCGCGATCGGCAATCCACCGCCGGTGATGCCGTTACTGCCCATGTGACCGATGGCGGGGATCGCGACGTGCTGGCTGCCACCCTTGCCCTGGCAGTAGCCGTCCTTCTTGCCAGCGATCTCCGCGAGTGCGCGATCCATACGTGCGCCTTTCGCGAGCAGGTGCCCGTGGCCACGATGCGTTGACGTGATCTGGTCTTCGTGCGTCAGGAGCGACGAGACACCGACGGGCACGGCCTCTTGGCCGATGCAAAGGTGCGTCGTGCCCCCGATCGCCCCGGTGCTCACGAGGCGATAGAGCTCCTCTTCGAAACGCCGGATGCGCCGCATCTCGCGATACAGACGGCGAACGACATCCCCGTGGGTCTCGGTCTGAGGTTCTCGATCGATCGAAGTCACGCGGTCAGCCTATCCGCCTCTTGTCGACAGGAACGCACCGCGACGATCAGTCCTCGCGCAAGCCTCGCTGCCAACGGGATCATCGCAGACTTTCGAGCCTGCCGTCCTCGTGGCGGCGGAATGGCAGCCAGACGAGGCTGACGCGCGAGACGTCGATCTCCGACTTCTTCGGTCGCACCGTCTTCTCGTCGAGTTCGAGGGCTTCGACGCGGAGCTCTTGTTCGAGATCTCGTGCTGCGTCTTGGAACTCGGCTTCGAGATCGACGAGGTCCTTCTTGAGGTCCTCGAGCTTGTCCTCGGCGTGGGCGATATCCGCCTTCTCCTTCGCGGCTCGACTCGCGCTGCGCACGCTCGTCGCGGCGCGGCCGACGTTGCCAGCACTCGCAACCTTCCGGCCGAAGAGCGCGCCGAGAATCGTCCGGCCGATCGAGACTGCGGTGTCGAGCTTGCGTTCGCCGTACTGCGCCTCCTCTTTCTCGACACGTCGTTCTTGTTCGCGGATCCGGTCCCCGAGGCGCTCGAGCTTGGGTGCGTACTTCGCACGCAACTGCTCGACCTTTTCGTCACGCAGTTCGCGAACGCGTTGTGACAACCTTGCGCGGAAATCGCCTTCACTCTCACCAGGCTGCGACGTCGCGTCGAGCAACTTGCAGTTGCGCAGCGTGAGGGACTGCTCGCGATACAACGTTTCGACGAGCTTCTTCGACCAAGCCTTGTAGCTCGCGGGTTGTGTCGCAGCACTCGGCAAGTCGTCGAAGCTCGCTTCGCCGAACGGCTCGCGTTCGAGTTCTGGCGAGGCTTCGAGAGTCTCCGCCCCGTCCCACGGATCTCGCGCGGAGTCGTCGGTCAACGCCGCGAGCACGCGTGCTTCCTTCCACTCATCCAGGTCGTCGCGCGACGATACGTAGTGCAGTCGCGCTTCGCCGAGCAATGCTGGCCGGTAGACGATCTTGTCCTTGGGACCGACCCGGCCGAAGTACGGCCACACGTGATCGACGATCTCGGGAGGCAGAACCGGACGTGCATGCGCGGCGTCGATCGGCGAACTCGCCATCGTCATGGCCCCCGGCGTTTGCATCGCGCGCGCGACCATCTCCGCCTTCTGACTCGCCATCAACGACGCGATCTGCTCCCGCGTCATCGGCCCGCGCAGGTAGCTCATCGCCCAGCGCGTGTGGAAGAGCACGGGACGATCCTCGTGCACGTTGTTCATCAAGAACACGCGACTTTGCAAGCGCGCGAGCGTCTGCTCGATCTTCTGTCGGTCGAACGCTGCACCAGCGGCTGCCGAAGCACCTTCGAGACCTTCGATCACGCGTGCCTTGTCGCGCTCCGTCTGCAAGCGACCGAGGAACCACGTGCCGCAGTTGGACAAGCCCTTGTAGTCGAGATCGACCGGGTTCTGCGTCGCGAGCACACAGCCGAGACCGAACGCGCGCGCCTGCTTGAGCAGCGTGAGCATCGGCTTCTTGGACGGCGGATTGGCGGTCGGCGGGAAGTAGCCGAACACTTCATCCATGTAGAGGATCGCGCGCAGCGACGACGTGCCGGGCTGCGCACGCATCCACGACACGATCTCGCCGAGGAGCAGCGTCACGAAGAACATCCGCTCGGCATCGGACAAGTGCGAGATCGACAGCACCGAGATCCTCGGTCGACCATCCTGCGTGTAGAAGAGCCGTTGCACGTCGAGCGCCTCGCCCTGCATCCACGAGGCGAAGCCAGGGCTCGCGAGCAGGTTGTTGATGCGCATCGAGAGCTCGAAGCGATCCTGGCTCGGGTAGAAGCTCTCGAGATCGAAGAAGCCTATCTTGTCGAAACCCGGTTGCTGGATCGCGCGGATCAGGTCGCCGATCTGTAGGTCGCGCCCTTCGTTCCACGCACGGCTGACGATGTTGGAGAGCAGGATGTGCTCGCGACTGCGTAGCGGATCGGCATCGATGCCGACGAGCGACAGCAAGCCGCTGACGGCCGACTGCGTGCGGTCGCCCATCGCTTCGATGTCGGCGCGCAGTTTCTCGGGCGGCGCCGCGAACGATCGCAACACGGTCAGCGGCAAACCCGTCTGGCTACCGGGTGTGTAGATCGCGCGATCGCACGACGCCTCGAACCGACGCAGCCGATCTGGCCCCTGCCCCCACGATGCGAGCCCCTTGGTCCAGAGCGACGCGACATCCTGTGCATAGTCGGACGCGCTCTTGCCCTTGCGCATCGCTTCGCCCGGATCGATCCACGGTTCGAAGTCGCGCGCACGCAACTCCGGGAACGTGAGCAGCAGGTTGCCGAGGTCGCCCTTGGGGTCGATCGCGATGACCGGAATGCCGTCGATCGCCGCTTCTTCGAGCAGCGAAACGCAGAGCCCGGTCTTACCGCTGCCGGTCATGCCGACGCACATCGCGTGCGTCGTCAGGTCCTTCGCGTCGTAGAGCAGGTCCTCGTCGGTGACCTTGCCGGCATCGGCATCGAAGCGACGACCGAGATAGAACGCGCCGAGCTTTTCGTACGCGGGAAGTCCGTTCTCCATGATCGTCGCTCTCAGCCGTAGCGCTTGCCGTCGACTTCGATCCAGCCATCCGGATGGCGGCGTGCAGGATCGTGATGGGTCCAGTGCAGGACACCGCCCTTTTCGTTGTATTCGTACTCACCGCGAATGCGCAGGCGCATCCCCTTGCGGAGATTCGGAATCGGATCCGCGAGGTCGATGTTGTGCGAAATCTTGAGCGTGATGTCGTTCGAGAGTTCGAAGAGGAAGTTCTGGTGCCGCGTCCCTTCGTTGTCGACCGGGAGGATGTGCACGACGACGCCTTCGACTTCGACGAAGACGTCCGACTTCTTGGCCGCGAACGCACGCGCGACGTCGTCGATGCTTCCCCAACGAACCGACGGCGCGCCCGTGCCGACACGACCTTGATCGAAGCGCGACGGCTTGCGCTCCGTCGTGCTGCTCGACGTGTTCGCCGGACTCTTCGTCTCGGGAGTCTTCGTCGTCGTGGCGTTCGACGACGTGCTCTTCGTCGATGACGTCGTCGACGATTTCTGCGTCGGAGTGTCCTTCGTCGTCGACGTGTTCGTCGGCAGTGTCTTCGTCGGCGGTGTTGTCGCCGTCTGGCTCGCGGCAGACTCGTTCGCCTTCGCGCCGCCGTCGCCGTCTTGCTTCGTGACCGCCGTGCCCGAATCCTTCTTGTCGGTCTTGCCGAGGAGGACGTTGCCTCCGTAGATCAGGCCGCCGACGATCAGCGTCAGGATCGCCGCGAGCGGGGAGAGTTTCTTCTGGGACTCGGCCATCGCGGCAGTGTCCTCGATGACTCTGCCAGGATCCAGCGCATCGACGGCAATGTCCTGCACCGCTATCGTCCGGAATTCGCTCGGTGCAGCGCATCTCGGTCAGAAGCGCTTCTTGCAGCGTAGAGGCGCCGGTACCAGAGGGCACCGCGACGGGTCGAAGGGACGGGCAGCGAGGCAAGGCGACACCGCCACCTCGGAGGGGACATCGATGGACGCAGAGCGGCAGCACGTCGTCACGGACGGCCCGGAGGTCACGCTCCGGGCCGCTCGCGACGTTCTGGCAGAGCGCTTCGGGCACGAGACGTTCCGCGAGGGACAAGCGGCCGCGATCGACGCCTGCCTCGCCGGAACGGACACGCTCGTCGTCATGCCGACGGGAGCGGGGAAGTCCCTGTGCTATCAACTCCCCGCGGTCCTGCTGCCCGGCTACTGCCTCGTCGTCAGTCCACTCATCGCGTTGATGAAGGACCAGGTCGACAGTTTGCGCGAACGCGGCGTCGCCGCATTCACGGTGCACTCGGGCACGAGTCCGGCCGAAAAGCGCGACATCGCGCGCGCGATGGAAGAAGGCTCCATCGACGTGCTCCTCGTCGCACCCGAGCGCTTCCGCAACGAACGTTTCTGCGCGTTCGTGGATCGCCATCGGCCCACTCGATTCGTCGTCGACGAGGCCCATTGCATCAGTCAATGGGGTCACGATTTCCGACCGGCGTATCGTCGACTCGTCGACGTCCTTGCACGTCTCGATCGTCCGCCCGTGCTCGCGCTCACCGCTACGGCCACACGCGCGGTTCGCAACGACATCCGCGAGCAGCTCGGCATGAGCGATGCCGCGGAGATCCTGACGGGCTTCGATCGTCCGAACTTGGCGTTCGAAGTGCTTCCCGCTCCCGCGCAGCAGGACAAGCTCGACCACGCGATTCGGATCTGCCGCGAAGCGAACGGTACGGTGCTCATCTACGGCGCGAGTCGTCGCAGCGTGACCGAGACCGCGACGGCACTCGCTGCCGAGGGAATCGAGGTCGATCGTTATCACGCGGGACTCGAAGATCGGCGACGCACGGACGTGCAGGATCGCTTCATGCGCGGTGAGATCCCGGTGCTCTGCGCGACGAACGCCTTCGGGATGGGCGTCGACAAGTCCGACATCCGCGTCGTTCTCCACATCGACATGCCGGGTTCGCTCGAGGCCTACTACCAAGAAGCGGGTCGCGCCGGACGCGACGGCAAGCCCGCGCGTTGCGTACTGCTCCAGCACGGCGGCGACTATCGGTTGCAGCTCTTCTTTCTCGACATGGCCAATCCAGGCCTCGACTTGTTCTTCCGTACGCTCGCTCGATTGCGGGATGTCGGACGAGGAGGCGGTGGCGAGATCGACAGCGAGGAGCTGCGCCACGCCGTCGGCGAGCGCCATGCCGGAGCGATGCTCACGTGCTTGCGACTCTTCGAGCGCACCGGCGTCGTCGACCTGATGGGCTCCACGGTTCTCGTGCTGAGCGAGCTGCCAGAGAAACTACCCGTCGATGCGCTCGAACTCGGGCAGAAGCGCAAGCGCGACGAGGAACGCCTGGGCCGCATGCTCGACTACGCTCGCGGCCGCAGTGGCTGTCGCTTCGAACGGATCCGCGAGTACTTCCTCGGCAAGCGCGGTGATCCATGCGGGAAGTGCGATCGCTGCACGTCCGCGGACGAAGACGTGCCGCTCGACCCTGCCGGCAAACAGAGAGTGCGAGCGGTGCTCCGCTGCATCGCCGCGCTCGACTTCCGGTTCGGAATGGGCCGTCTCGCCGAGGTGCTCGCGGGCAAACGCAGCACCGAAGTCGTCTCGCGCGGACTCGAGGCGACGCCGGGATTCGGAACGCTCGACGCATTCGCCGTGCCCGGGGTGCGCGACTGGCTCCAGCTCTTCGAGGACGAAGGGCTCCTCGAACGCCAAGCATTCGAGTCCGCGAGCGGAGTGAGCGGATTCACGATCGGGTTGACAGCCAAGGCACGCTCGATGCTCGCCGGGACGCGGCCGATCGAACTCGGTTGTCCCCTACCCGTGGCCAACGCACGCAAAACCACGGGCGGTCGCGGAGCACGTCGAACTACCGAAGAACTCGCGAGCGACTTCGACGACCCGGCCGATCAGCGCTTGTTCGAACGGCTTCGGGACTGGCGCAAGCAACTCGCGTCGAAGGAGAAGAAGCCGGCCTTCACCGTCTTCTCCAATCGTACGCTGCACGAACTCACACGGAACCGTCCCGCGTCGCGCAGCGAATTTCTCGCGATCTCCGGCCTCGGCGAAAGCAAGTGGGATCATTTCGGCGAGGAACTACTCGCCGAAATGCGCGCTGCAGGCGAACGCTGAAGGATCAGCGACCGCGGCGACGCGAGCCGCGCTCGGACTTCATGACTTCGTCCCAGGTGCGATCGACGACAGGCCGGGCGTCCCGATCCGCGAGTTCGAAGCCGATCAAGTAGCACAGCTTCGCAACGCGCGAGAGCTTCTCGAAGTCGATCTTCTCGACCGTGTCATCCGGCCGGTGATACTGCGGATGGAAGCCCGTGAAGAAGAACGCGATCGGAATGTTCTTCTTCGCGAAGTTCGCGTGATCGGAGCGATAGAACACGTCCTCTTCGTCGTACTCGAAGTCGAAGTTCACGAACTTCTCGTTGATGCCGAGGCAGATCGCGTGCAGTTCGTCGGAGAGTTTCTTCGTACCGACGAGGTGCAGGCTGTTGAGGTTCTCGCTCGCGGCTTCCGACACCTCACCGGTCTGGCGATCGACCTTCTCCTCGTTGCGTCCGATCATGTCCATCTGCAACTCGGCAACCATCTGCTCGTTGGGGACGACAGGGTTCTCGGTGTAGTAGCGCGAACCGAGCAGTCCCATCTCCTCACCGGAGAAGCACATGAAGAGAATCGAGCGCTTCGGGCGAACCTTGTTCTCGGCGAAGGCGCGCGACACCGCGAGCACCCCCGTCGTACCCGACCCATCGTCGTCCGCGCCATTGTTGACCTCACCGCGCGCGTTGGTCCCGATGTGATCGAGGTGGGAACCGATCCCGACGTACTCGTCCTTCAGTTTCGAATCGCTACCTTCGAGCTTGGCGATGACGTTGGCTCCGAACACCTCCTGACGCTTCATCTGGACGTGCGTACGCACTTTGCCGCTGACGGCCGCGACCGTGTCGGTCTCCGTGTCGAGGATCTCGAGATCCCCACCGAGCTTCTCGAGCAACGTCTTCGCGACAGCGCGACTGATCGCGTAACGGTTCGGCCGCTGTCTCGGCTGACGTTGCGCATCCGCGGGTCCGGCATAGCTGACGCGGCCTAGCGCGTCGGCCGGCGCGGCCGCGAGGTCGTCGTCGATCACGATCACCGCGGCAGGGCCCGCACGATACAGCGCCATCGTCGTGCGCGAGAATCCACGCTGCCGCGCATCCGAACGATCGATGAAGAGCACGGCCTTGCCTTCCAACGACGGGGCACCACCGACTTCACCGAGCTTGCCGAAGATCTCCGAATCCTTGGCGGTGGCGATCACGAGCTCGAACGTCTTGTCGCTGTCCGACGCGATCTCTCCGGCAAAACCCTGACCGAACGCGAGTCGGTGGATCTCCTTGCCGGATGCATCCGTGATGGCGAGCCAACACTGCTCGGCGTCGGGAGCCACGAGTTCGTACGGCACCTTCTGGAAGTACGTGCCGTCGTCCCCCATCGGAACGAGCCCTAGTGACTTGAAGTGCGCGGCGACGAACTTGGCCGCCTTCTCGTAACCGGGTCGCCCGGTGGCGCGACCACCGAACTCGTCCGATGCGAGCACCGACAACCACTTCTTACAATCCTCGGGCTTGATCGTCGCGAACCCCGCAGAGCGATCCGCGGGCGGCGGGGCGAGTTGCGCCTGCTTTTCGGGCGCCGTTTCGACCACCTCTTGTGCGACCAGCGAGCTGGCGGTCGCGGCTAGGGCCAACGAAATCAGCGTGGCTCTGTTCATGGATCCTCCGTCGTCTTCAGAACCGGGATCCTACGAAGCAGCGCGCGGTGACGTTGACGCTTTCTGCGGCGTTTCGGACCGTCGACCGCCGCGCCAGTGGCCTGAGTCAGTTCTTGAGCACCAGCGGCACGGCGTTCGACGCACCGATGATCTGCAGCGCCGCGAGGTCGAACACGACGAACGCGTGATGGAAGCGCGTTCCGACGAGCGCGGGATCGAGTCCCGTCAGGAGGATGAAGTTGGCCGTCGCATCGCCCGCCGCATCGAACACGCCGAAGCTGTTCGAGATCAAGGTGTTGGGATTGGTGGCAGTGAAGAGCGTGTACGCGTCCGAGTTGAGCGCGAGGAGACCGGCCGCACCGAGGCTGATGCCTGGCTCGATTCCGGAGACCGACCCGAGAATCAGATAGAACTTGCCCGCGAACTGGGCACCACCATGCAGCTCCAGTTTCTGGGCACCACCCACCTGCATGCTCAAGTCGTGGAGGTTGGAGGTCAGAGTGACCGGCCCACTGGAAACGATCTGCACCGAACCGGTCGGCGTCGTGTTGCCGCTCAGCGGGCGATCGCCCGGCGCGCCGACGATGAAGTCCGGGATGTTGTCCTTGTTGATGTCACCAATCGGCGCGAGCTGATAGCCGAACTGAGCGTCCGCGCGTTGGCCGTTGACCGCCATGAGCAGCGAGCCGTCCTTGCCCGAGTAGAGCTCGGCGCGACCTGCGTTGGTCGCGCTGCGATCGTCGAGAGACATCCCCACGAGCAGGTCCGCGTAGCCGTCGCCATTGACGTCGCCCGCGCCGCGAACGGGTTCGCCGAACAAGTCGGACGGGTTGGTGCCATGGAAGCTCCAGATGACTTGGAACGTCGCACCCGAAAAGACACGGGCATAGCCGGACTTGGGCTGCAGCCCGAAGAACTGCACCGCGCCGACGATGAAGTCGGGACGGCCGTCGTTGTCGACGTCGCCGGCACCGCTGACGAAGTGCCCGAAGAAGTCGTCGCTCACATCTCCGTTGAGCGTCTTGAGCACGGTCCCGGTGCGGCCGGAGTAGATCCGACACATGCCGGACTCCGCGCCGTTGTTGTCGTCGTCCGGTGCACCGACCGCGAAGTCGGCCTTGCCGTCGAGATCGACGTCGCCGATCCCGGCGACGCTTTGGCCGAAGAAGTCACCCGGCGAATCGCCAGCGACGAGCCACAACACCTGGTGGGTCTTGCCCGAATAGACGCGCGCGCTCCCGCTGTTGTCGCCGTTGATGTTGTCGCCGTGCGCACCGATGATGTAGTCGGGCGTGCCGTCTCCATCGACGTCACCCGCGGCCGCGACGGAGATTCCGAAGATCTCGCGAGCTCCGCCTGCCGGGATCTGCCGAAGCTTGGTGCCGGTCTTGCCCGAGAAGAGCGCCGCTTCTCCCGACTTGAAGCCGACATCGTCGGCAAACGGAGCGCCGACCAAGAAGTCCTGGACCTGGTCACCATCCAGGTCGCCGACCGGTGCGATCGCCCAACCGAACTCGTCGAAGGACGTGCGACCGAGAATCGTGTACAGCTCTTGTCCGTCGATGCCGGAGTAGACGACGACCTTTCCGGCATCCGTGCCGACGTCGTCCGCACCTGGCGCACCTACGGCGTAGTCGGGGAAGCCATCCGCGTTGATGTCCCCGAGGCCCGCGACGGCGAAACCGAAACGGTCACCACTCGCCGAACCCGTCAACTGAAAGAGCCGCTGCTGGGCAGCGAGCGGCATGGCCGCGAGGGCGATCGCGAGGCAGAGACGATGCGTTCGCTTCATGGGTGGTCGATGATCAGAGAGATCCTAGGCACGTATCGATGGGAGACTGCGTGGGTTTTGCCGCTGCGGTCCACGACCGAAAGCGGCTGGCATCCTGCGAACTCCGGGCACGATGCCGTGGGCACGACGGCCGAGGGCACGAGCACCGGAACGTCAGCGACAAAAACGTTCGTTTGCAGCGCCGACCTAGCAGAATACATCAGGATGCACCGAAAAACTCACCCAGGACGTTCGACTTGGGCGTAGTAGCACGGCGAAATGTTCCGCGCGGTGCCCAGGAATCTGGCGCCCGTTCCTCGTGCCCCGAAACCGCCGCGCTCAGCCGCGAATCGTCAGTTCGATGCTATTGGCGCTTGCCGCCGTCACATGCGTGAACGCCGGATCGATCAGGGCCGAACTCACGTAGACTTTGAACTGTCCGAAGAAGCGAATCCCACTCGGCATCCAATACTCGGGATACGCCTTCTCCGACGCCTCGAGCCGGCCGAACCAGCGCGGTTGGAACTGGGTGTTGAGGAGCTCGAGCGAGAATGTCGTGTAGGAGTCGATCACGAAGTTCTTCTGGCCGCTCCAGAGGAAGAGGTACCACTCCCCCTGGTGCCCGGGAGCGGCAAGGCACATGCGAAAACGTCCGCCGATCCACGTCGACACGTCGCCGACGTCGAGGTCGGAGTTCTGGCCTTGGCTCGGCATGTATTCGACACGCGGAGTCCCGAACCACGCCTTCGACGGCAACCCGATGCTCCGCTCGTTGTTGATTTCGATCGTCTCGGGAACCTGCTGCAGGACGTCGGCCATCGCGACGAGGTAGCGCGTGCCACTCGGGGTCGAGTACGGCACGCGGAGGTTGGCGACGCAGATCTTGGAAGCTCCCGGCGCGAGGGCCGGCACGTCGAACTTCGCGAGGTCGATGTCCTCACCCGAGAAAACCGGGTTGTCGGACAAACGCAGGACCGCATTCGAACCTGCGGGACACGCGGCGGTTCCGGTGTTCTTGACCACGAACTGGACTTGGAGCGGCGCACCCGCGACGAGGCTGGTCGACGGCGTCGTCATACTTTCGATGACGAGGTCGCTTTGAGCCGAGGCTGGCTGAACAGTGCCGAGAACGGCGATGGCCGCGAACGCGACCCCGAGCCGCGCGAGCGGCCTCGAGACAGAACGAGAGAGTTCGAGCATGGCGTGATGATTGCTGCTCTCCTTCCCCGGCGAAGACTAGCACACGCACCACGGTAGAGCCGGATTTCGAGCGACGCCGTCAGCCCGGTCGCGTAGCGTGCCGCGCACTCGAAAGGCAAGCTCTCGTGCGGAAACGGTGGCCATCGCGATGCGACCGCGCGTAGACGCTCAAAACTGTCCGCGCCCTCATCTGGCTGGCCCGCGACGTCGCCTGTCCGTCCTCTCCATACTCGGTACTGCTCTGCACATGACGCTCCGCAGCCCGTCGATGTCCCCCTTTCGCCCCGAGTCCGTCGCGTGGCGCTTTTCCCTATGTCTGTGCACGCTGGCGGTGGCTGGCGCAGCGCAGATTCCGTGGGCGCACCAGACTTCGCGCGGCGCCGCTGCGGAAGTGCCTTCGCCGACCGGTAGCAATCAGCAGACGGCGTGCGTCGTCGGAGACTTCGATGGCGATGGTCGCGGCGACTTCGTCATCGCGAGCCGCGGCACCAAAGGACGCATCGAGTTCTGGCATTCGCGACCGGGGGATCGCTTCGATCGCTACACCATCGAGGCGTCCAACGTGAACCCCGAGGCGGGCGGCGCGGCGCACGATATCGATGGCGATGGCGACCTCGACCTCGTGCTCGGCCAGGACAGCCAGGGCACCCAGATCTTTTGGTGGGAGAACCCGGCACCCAACTTCAGCCAGCCCTGGCAACGCCGACTCGTCTCGACGAGCACGGCGACGAAGCATCACGATCAGATCTTCGCGGACGTCGACATCGATGGTGTCGTCGAACTCGTGAGCTGGAACCAGGGCTCGAAGTCCCTCCTGCTGTTCGAACTGCCCAAGGATCCGCGCGGCACGACCGCGCCGTGGCAGAGCCGGGTCATCGGACTCGCGGCGAGCGTGACCAAGGAAGGGCTCGCGTTCGCGGACGTCGATCTGGACGGTCGGCTCGATCTCGTCGCCGGTGGTTCGATCTGGCGATATTCGAACGGATCCTTCACGCCGACGGCGATCGATTCGTCAGCGGACTTCACACGCGTGGCAGTCGGCCAACTCGTGCAGGGTGGTCGACCCGAGATCGTGCTCGCGCCGGGCGACGTCGACGGCAAGGCCTATTGGTATCAGTGGAACGGTTCGTCCTACACGCGCAACTACCTGGCGGACGTGCGCCACGCACACACGATCGAGATCGCGGATCTCGATGGCAACGGGAAACAGGACATCGTCGTCGGTGAGATGCGTCTCGGTCATCCGCAGTGCGAACTCGCGGTGTATCGCGGCAACGGACAGGGCTCGTTCACGAAACAGGTCCTATCGGTCGGCAACGACATTCACGAAGGGCAGCTCGTCGATCTCGACGGCGACGGCGACCTCGACCTCGTGCACAAGCCCTACGACTATCTCGCACCGCGCGTCGACATCTGGCGCAACGGATCGAAGACCTTGCCGGTAGATCGGTGGACGCGCTCGGCAGTGGACGGGCCCTTCGCGACCCAAGCGGTCTACTCGCTTCCTGGCGATCTCGACGGGGATGGCTGGGCGGACATCGTGGCCGGGGATTCGTGGTGGCGGCACCCCGGGACGTCGAGCGCAGGGTGGAAACGCACGACCTTCGCGGCTCCGTTACGCAACGTCGCCGCCATCGCGGATTTCGACGGAGACGGCGACCTCGATGTCTTCGGGACGCAAGGCGTGGGTGCGAACGCCAACGCGAACTTCGCATGGGGTGAGAACGACGGGCGAGGTCGATTCACGATCCACACCAACATCGATTCTGGAAAGGGCGACTTCCTGCAGGGCGTCGTCGTCGATCGGTTCCATGGATCGAGCGGACCGCTCTCGGTGGCGCTCAGCTGGCACGTCGCAGGCGCTGGTGTCCAGATGCTGACGGTTCCTGCTAGCCCCGCGACGGTACGGTGGACGTGGACGAAGATCAGCAACATCTCGCAGGACGAAGATCTCGCAGCGGGTGACATCGATCAAGACGGCGACCTCGACCTGTTGCTCGGCACGACCTGGCTCGAGAACCCTTCGTGGACTCCGCGCACGATCGGACGCGTCGATGACTTCCAGGGAATCGGTGGCACACCCACTCCCGACCGCAACGCCCTCGCCGACATGGATGGAGACGGCGACCTCGATGCCGTCGTCGCGCTCGAGTTCGGCAACGAGATCGTTTGGTTCGAGAACCCACGTCCCGCCGGAAACGTCTACGCGAGCTGGACTCGTCGCGTGCTGGGCTGGTCGCAAGGCCAGGGCTTCTCGATGTCGGTCGGCGACGTCGATCGAGACGGCGATCCCGATGTGCTCCTCGGCGAGCATCGAGGCACGGCGGAGAATCGTGTCGTCCTCTTCGTCAACGACGATCCGTACAAGAACTTCCGTCCGGTCGTCATCGACAAGGGGCCGATCACGTCGATCGACCACCACGACGGGACCGTCTTGTTCGACATGGACGAGGACGATGACCTCGACATCGTGTCGGTCGGGTGGACGAATCCGCGACTCTGGCTCTACACCAACGATGCGAACAAGCCGGGGCAGAACGGCAAGCGCGCCCCCCTACCGATCCTCGACCCTGCGAATGCGATCTTCCAGACGCGGCGGTCCGTGCATATCTCGGCTCCTGCCGGCACGACGATTCGGTACACCCTCGACAGCAGTAGCGTCACGGACAAGTCGCCCGTGTATTCGGGTCCGATCGATCTGACGTCGACAACGACGCTGCGCACGCGCACGTTCCAGAGCGGTGTCTCCCCGAGCTTCGAAGTCAGCGGGAGTTTCGCGCGCATCGATGACGAGCTGTCGTGGTACAGCTTCGACGCCTTCAGCGGCGCGACCGTCTACGACCACGGCAGTGCTGGAAAAAACGCTTCGTCCGCAGGCATGTCCCGCGTCGCGGGCTGGAACGGGATCGGCGGCGGGTTCAACGGCACGTCGAGTCACGTCGTCATTCCGACTCCGACACTTTCGCAGGCCGTGACGGTCAGCGCCTGGATCAATGCCGAGTCGTTCGATCACCTTGCTGCGCGCGATGCGCGAATCCTCTCGCAAGCGATCGGTGTCGGCGAGCAGGACCACGGCCTGATGCTCAGCACGATCGCGAACAACGGCAACGTCGTTCCGCGATTCCGCCTACGCGTCAACAACTGGACCACGACGCTGATCGGTTCGGTACTGATTCCGACGCACGCTTGGGTGCACGTGTCTGCCGTCTACGACGGCGCGACGATGCGGCTGTACGTCGATGGCAACTTGGCGGGTAGCATGAGCCGCTCGGGAGCCATCACGCTGCTCCCCAATGGCGCGACGTGGATCGGCGACAATCCGGTGTCGACGGCGCGCGCATTCGACGGCGTCATCGACAACGTCAAGATTTGGGATCGCGCGTTGAGCGAAGACGAACTCCGCGCACTCGGCCGCAATTCGCGACGGGATTACGCGTTCCAGTTCGGCTACTCGAGCGCGATCTGCGGCCACCGTCCGCGAATCGAACTCGACGACGACCTCCACGCTTCGACAGCGGCAACGGCGTTCGGCGTGCTCGTGACACGGTGTAAACCGTGGTCGCCCGGCGTGCTCTACGTGTCGGGTTCGGGCGTTGCCACCGGCTTCGACTTCCTCGGCGCGAAGATCTTCGGGGATCCGTTCACGAGCTTCCTGTTCCCGATCGTCGCAGACGCGAACGGCGTTGCCGATACGAAGATGCTCGTGAGTGGCATCCCGGCCGGCACGCGATTCGTGTGGCAAGCTCTCGTCGCCGAGGCGACGTCGTGTTGGCCCAAGACGCTGCTCCTCGGCGCGACACCGGCGATCGGCGGTTTCGTTCTCCCGCCGCGCTGATCGGTCTACCGATCGCGGCGACGCGTCAGCTCGACGCGCCCTTCGATTCCATCGACTCGATGAAGTCGTTCGCCTCTTTGATCGAGGACTCCATGTCCTCGATCAAGCGCGAGACGTCGCCGCCGATCTTGTCGACGGTCGACTGCAAGTCAGCCACGGACTTCGCGTTGAGGTTGTGTTTGAGGAACAGGACATGGTCCTCGAACTTCCGCAAGATGGGCGCCATCGAACCCTCCGCGTCGCGCATCGCGCCGATCATCTTGCCGTAGCGGGTCTTGGTGTCGGCGAGTAGCGACTCGCTCTTACCGCGGAGTTCGGGCGTCTGGATCTCGCCGATCTCTTTCTGCCACTCGGTGAACATCGCGTTCGCCGTCTTCTCGATGTCAGCGATCGACTTCTTGACGTCGTTCGCCTCACTCTTCGAACTCTCGAGATCCTTCGACAGGCGTTTGTAGACTACCTCGAGTTCGCCTCCGTCGGTGCCCGTCAACGTTTGGAAGGTCTTGTACGTCTCTTGGATCTGCTCCTTCGCTTCCGCTTGGTTCTCGCGCCCTTTCTGCACGAAATCGACGAGGAGATCACGCTTGGCCCAACCGAAGACCTCCCACGCTTTGTAATAGGCACTGCTGCACGATGTGCCCACTGCGGTGCCCATGACGCCGAGGGCTAGGCCCAAGGAAGCCGGCGCGAGGAACGGGGTCGAAGCGAGGGCGACGGTCGCGAGCACGCGGGACATCGATGCTCTCCGGAAACTGGTACGCATGGTGGGACTGTGGCTCGGATCAGGAACGGAATCAGGAACGAATGCCGTCGAAGACGGCGGCCGAGCACGATAGCGAATTGCCGATGCGATCGTCGAACGAACTCCGCAGGACACGGTGGCGGGTATCGTGGACTCATGCCGCGATACCACCGCACCGCCATGGCGGTCTCGACAGCCGCCGCGATTGTGCTCGCAGCCCTACCGGGAGCCCTGGGCGCCCAAGAATCGCGCAACGCGCGCATGCTGAAGGACGCGTTCGGCACGAAACACACGGACGACAACTACAAGCAAAGGCTCACGGCCGTAGGCAAGCTCCGGGGAACCGCCGACCCGCTCGAAGCCCGCGCTCTCGTCGATGCATACCGGAAGCTCGACGCCGAGGCAGTCGTGCTGCGCAAAGAGCAGGGTGAGGTCCTCGACAATCGCACGAGCCTCGAAGTGGCCCGCTTCCGCAAGGACATCGACCCGATCGACACTCTGGAGGACGAACTGTACGCGACGATCAGGGGTGTCGATGGGAGTCTCGCCGACGTCATGCTCGACGAGCTCGTCACCGAATCTCGGACGCCGAACGGCATCCTGTCGCTGCAACTCCTGCTCGCCGAAAAGTCGGCCGGCTTCAGGGACATCGATCTCCTGCGTACGCAGGTCAGTCGTCCACTCGACTCCGGCTCGCGAATCGCGTTCTTCCGTGTCGTCGCGACGCTCGGGCCGCGCGGCAACATGTTCGCGAGTTTCCTCGAGCGCGAGCTCGAGGCGGAGTCCGCCACCGTCCGCCTCGAAGCCGCCCGAGCACTCGGTGCAATCTCCGCACGCCGCAGCGTCCCGAAGCTCATCGACCGGCTCGCCAACGAACAAGGCCGCGTCAAGGAGACGATCGCGATCGCTCTCGCGAACCTGACCAGCCAGAACCATGGACTGAGTGCCGAAGGGTGGAAACTCTGGCTGAAGAGCCTCGAGTCCCCCGACGCGATCGAGCCTCCGAGCGGAACCGTTCCTCCCCCGCCGAAACTGCCCGAGATGGGCGAATACTTCGGAATCGCCCAGGACGGGGCGTCGATCCTCTACGTCTTCGATCGATCCGATTCGATGGAGCGGGGCCTGCGCAGCGGGGGTATTCGTGAACAGCGCGCTCGGCGAGAACTCGCGGACGCAATCGTCAAACTCGACGAGACGACGCGATTCAACATCGTCGCGTTCTCGATCAAGGTGCGCTCGTGGGCCAAGGGCTTCAAGCCGGCGACCAAGGAGAACATCGCGGACGCGCGACGATGGGTCTTCGAACTCGACATGCAAGCCGGTACGTCGACCTACGATGCTCTGCAGCGGAGTTTCCGGCTGTCGAACAGTCGAACGATCGACCGCTTCGACGAGCTCGATGTCGAGACGATCTTCTTTCTGTCCGATGGCGAACCGACCCGTCGCACGGGGGGAACCCTCCAACCACTCGCGCGCGACGACCCCCAGCGCATCCTGTCCGCCGTTCGGAGATGGAATGCACTGGGGCGCGTCAAGATCCACACTGTCGGTCTTGCGCTCGAAACCAAAGGGGCACCGATCTTGATGCGCGGTCTCGCCGAGCAGAGCGGCGGCACCTTCGTCGCGATTCGCTGACGGGCGAGCCGGCCACGAGCCGAAATGCGCGATTGCCTCTTTGCGGCGCGCGCACTGTCGCTCACGCTCACGGCCATGGCTCTGCTGGCCCTCGAAGACGTCTCGATTCGCTACGGCGAGCGCCCGTTGCTCGATCGCGCGACCCTGCTCGTTCACGAGCGTGATCGCATCGCGATCGTCGGCACCAATGGCTCCGGGAAGTCGACGTTGTTGCGCATCCTCGCCGGGCTCGAGGTTCCGGATGCAGGCCGTCGCACGACAGCGAGCGGCATGCGCGTCGGCTACCTCGAGCAAGATCCGCGCTTCGCCGCCGAGAAGACCATTCGCGAAATCACGCGGGAAGGGCTCGGTCGCCGCGCCGAGTTGCTCACGGCGATCGAAGCGTTACACGCGAAGCTCGCGGATCCAGCATGTACTCCCGAGCGGCTCGAACGCTTGCTCGCCGAACAAGAACGCCTCGATGCCGAACTCGCGCAACACGGCGGGTACGACATCGAACACAAGATCGACGCGATCCTCGACGCCGTCGGAATCGCCGGTCGAGAAGGGATCTGCGCGACGTTGTCGGGGGGTGAACGACGCCGCGTGGCACTGGCGCGCTTGCTCATCGCCGAGCCGGACGTGCTGTTGCTCGACGAACCGACCAACCACCTGGATGCAGAGACGATCCAGTGGCTCGAGAATTTCTTGCTCGAGAGCCGGAGTGCGCTCGTTCTCGTCACCCACGATCGCTACTTCCTCGATCGGATCGCCGAGCGCGTCCTCGAACTCGATCGCGCGGAGCTGCACGAGTCGGAAGGCGGCTATGCGGAGTTCGTGCTCGCCCGGTCCGCACGGCTCGAACGCGAACAACAAGCCGAAGCCACGCGGCAGAACTTGTTGCGTCGCGAGACCGACTGGATCCGACGCGGACCACCGGCACGCACGACCAAGTCCAAGTCGCGCATCCAGCGCTACGAGACTCTGCTCGCGTCGGCTCCCGACGCGCCGGTCGGCGATTTGACGTTCGTGATCCCGTGCTCGGAACGCCTCGGTACGAAGGTGCTCGAGCTGCACGGCGTCACCAAGGCGTACGACGATCATGTCGTGCTTCGCGACCTCGATCTCGAACTCGGGAAAGGCGAACGCCTCGGCATCGTCGGTCCGAACGGCGCGGGCAAGTCGACGCTACTGCAGATCGCGCTCGGACTTCTCGAGCCCGACTCGGGGCGCGTCGAGCTCGGCACGACCGTGCGCTTCTCGTTCTTGGATCAGGATCGATCACGACTCGATGACGAACACACGGTGATCGAGGCTGTCGCTGGCAAGAACGACTACGTGTTCGTCGACGGACGATCGATGCGCATCGAGTCCTATCTCGAGTCGTTCCTCTTCACGAGCACGATGATGCGAACGAAAGTCGGTCGCCTCTCGGGTGGTGAGCGCAACCGCGTGCTGATCGCCAAGCTCCTTGCGATCGGCGGCAACGTGCTCGTGTTCGACGAACCGACGAACGACCTCGACCTCACGACGTTGCGCGTGCTCGAAGAGGCGGTTTGCGCCTTCGCGGGATCGGCGCTGATCGTCAGCCACGATCGATGGTTCCTGGATCGCGTGGCGACACGATGCATCTACATCGGTCGCGATGGCACCCACCGCCATCACGCGGGCGACGCGAGCGCGTTGCTCGATCTCATCCTCGCCGAACGACAAGAACGAGCCGCCGCCGAAGCCGCGCTTCGCGCCGCCGAGCGCACGAAGCAACAAGCACGAACGCCACGCGACAAACCGCGCTCGATGTCGCGCGAACGGAAGGAGCTCGCAGACCTCCCCTCACACATCGAAGAGCTCGAAGGGCAGATCGCGTCCCTCGATGAAGCGCTCGCCGATCCGGCTCTCTACGAAGGGAACAGCACCGAGCGCGCGCGAGTCGACGAGTTGGTCCAGCAACGCACCGACATCCAAACGCGGCTCGAACGCGCGTTCGCCCGGTGGGAAGAACTCGAGTCGTTGCTCGATTCGTCCGCCTGATATCCTGCACACATGGCATCGCTTCGCTCGTACACGCCCCCTCCGTGTGCTCGCTTCCTCGCAAGCTCGGTTCTCCTGCTCGCGACGGCGACCGTCTTGGTCGCCCAGGAAGCGCAGCCGCGCCGCCCGAACATCGTCTTGATCTACGCCGACGACCACGCGCAGCACGCGCTGTCGTGCTACGGATCGCGGCTGACGACGACCCCACACATCGACCGACTCGCGCGCGACGGCATGCGTTTTTCGCAGAGCTTCGTCGGCAATTCGATTTGCGGACCTGCCCGCGCGACGATTTTGACGGGCTTGCACTCGCATGCACACGGCCAGGGCAGCAACGGACCCGGCTTTCACAACGATCTTCCGACGTACGCGAAGCTCCTCCAGTCGAGTGGGTATGCGACCGCGGTGGTCGGGAAGTGGCACGTGTCGTCCCCGCCGACCGGTTTCGACCACCACGCGATCAAGACCGGCAACTACTACAACTCGACGTTCCGCACAGAGGACGGTACCGAACCCTCGACCGGCCACGTGACCGACGTGATCACCGAGCGATCGATCGCTTGGATGAAGGAGCAGAGCGAACGAGACAAGCCGTTCGCGATCTGGGTGTCCCACTCGGCATCGCACCGCACGTGGATGCCAGCCCTGCGACATCTCGCGATGTTCGATGGAGTCACGCTACCCGAGCCGGAAACCCTGTTCGACGACTACGCGACCCGCACCGACGCGATTCGCACTGCGCAGATGCGCGTCAGTCGCGATCTTTTTCCTGCGTACGATCTCAAGTTGTCGGTGACGGGCAAGAGCATCCTCGACAACGCTGCAACGAGGCTGCTGGATACGATGACCGACGAGCAACGTCGTGCATGGGACGCGTTCTTCGCTCCGCGCAACGAGACGTATCCCGGAGCCGACGCGACAGATGCCGAACGCACGCGTTGGAATTGGCAACGCTACATCAAGAACTACCTGCGCACCGCCGCCGGACTCGACGACAGTGTCGGAGCGATCCGATCCTTCCTCGAAACGACCGGCTTGACCGAGAACACGATCGTGATCTACACGTCGGATCAGGGGTTCTTCCTCGGCGATCATGGACTCTACGACAAGCGGTTCATCTACGAAGAATCGCTGCGCACGCCATGCATCGTGTCGTGGCCAGGCGTAACGAAGGCCGGATCGACTTGTGATGCTCTGGTTCAGAACATCGACATCGCTCCGACGATCCTGTCGATGGCTCGTGTCCCCCACGACGCCTCGATGCACGGCAAGGATCTCTCACCGTTGCTTCGGAGCGAGACTCCGGCGGATTGGCGCGACGCGATCTACTATCAATACCGCGGAACCGAACCGCAGGCGCGCACATCGCACCTCGTGGCCCCACACGAAGGCGTACGCACGGACCGCTTCAAGCTCGTGCACTTCGAGGACTCCGAGGCGTGGGAATTGTACGACCTCGAGACCGATCCGCACGAACTGCACAACGAGGCGGACAACGAGGCCTTCGCCGAGATTCGCGAGATTCTCGAACGCAAGCTCGCGCAGCTACGCGCCTCCTACGGCGTGCAATGATCGATTCACGTTCGCGCGCATCGCGCGGCGGTCACGGCGTATGCGAGCCGTGACGATTCTGGTACGCCTTCACGGTCCCCACGCCGCACGATTCTGGCAATCGCCGGCATGCACACCATCTCGCGCATTCAAGCCGCTCTCGTAGCCCTCGCAGCAGCCACTTCGGCCGGGCTCGCGCAAGCACCGATCTGCTACGACTTCGCTGCGGTCGACCAGGAGCTGACTCGCCTCGTTCGGAGACCCGCGCTCACGGGTGCGTCGATGGCACTAGTCAAAGACGGGCGCACGCTCTATCGGAAGTCGTTCGGTACGTATTCCGGCCACGAAGTCGTCCCTCTCGCGTCGGCCTCGAAGTGGATCGCTGGCATGCTCGTCATGTCTCAGGTCGATGACGGCAAGATCACGCTCGACGACACGCTCGCCAAGTGGTTCGGCCCCAGCCTACCCGGCAACATGGGAAGGGCGACGATCCGCCAGTGCATGTCCCACACAGCAGGCTTCGATGGCAAGCACGACGCGGTCGACGATCGCACGCTGACACTGAAGGTCGCCGTCGAACGGATCCTCGCAACGCCGATTCCGTACGACCCGGGCACGACGTTCTACTACGGCGGCGTCTCGATGCACGTCGTCGGCCGCATTCTCGAACTCGCGAGTGGCAGGGATCTCGAAGTGCTGCTCACGGAGAGGCTCTTGAAGCCGATGGGGATCACGTCCATCGACTTCCAGGGTCTCGGGCCGACCAAGAACTACCGCATCGCCGGCGGCATGCGCACCAACCTGACGGACTACACCAAGCTCCTCGTGATGCTCACGCACGACGGCATGTACGGCACCACACGCGTGCTCAGTGAAGCGGCCATTCGCGAGATGTTCGTCGATCAGACGAACGGCGCGACGATCGTGCACACACCGCACCCGGACTCGCGACGCTACGGCATCGGCATCTGGCGCGATCGCATAGACACACGTGGTGACATCCTCCAAGCGAGCTCGCAAGGCGCTTTCGGATTCTCCCCATGGATCGACTTCGAGCGCGACCTCGTCGGTGTGTTCGTCGTCGTCAATCTCGTGAATCTCGTCTACGACGATGTCGATGCGATCCAGCGCGAAACGCGAGACATCGTCGACTACGCAGGAGTTCTCTGTGTCGGTCGCGGCAGCACGTCGTGTCTCGGAACAGTCTCGTCGACCGCGAACAACGCGGCCACGCGTGGGGCATCCCTCTTCGCGCTGCAATCGACCGGAGCGCCACCGAGCACGGCAGGAGTCCTCGTTCTCAGTGCCACGGGACTCGATCAGGGGGTTCCGTTCCTCGGCGGCGAGCTCTGGGTCGGCCTCATCCCCGCGATCCTCATCACGGCAGTGACGGATGGCACGGGATCGTCGACGATTCCGCTTCCGCTGACGACGACGCCGATCGGCACGCACGTCTTCGCGCAGTTTGTATGGCTCGAAACGCATACCTGTGGCGCACTCGGCCAACTCGACACGAGCCCGGCACTCGAGATCCGCGTGCGCTGAATGGCTACTTCTTCACCTCGCGCTTCTTCGCCTCGGACTGCGCGTGGCTCTGCTTGTCGGCGATCAGGGACAGCTCTTCGATGATCGCGAGTTCGAGCTCGGACGGTGAGAAGCCGGCCGGCCCGCGACCGCCCGCGTAGGTGACGCGGCCATCGAGCCCGACGAGGTAGAGCCTGTCGGGATGCGCGTCGTAACGCGTGTTGACCGCGTTGTCGATGCGGTCGAGCACAGCGGGAATCTTGTCGAGACCGAGTTCCGTGACGCACGTACTCGCGAGGGCATCGCGCTCTTCGAGCGTGATCGGCTCTTCGACGAGCGGGCCGAGCGGCATGGGGCTGTCCCCGTCCGTAGCGTGCGCCTCACGGATGTACACGAGCAAGAACTGGACTTCGCTCGAGTACTCCTCGAAGAGCACGTTCAGCTGACCAGCCGAACGACGGAACGGCGGTCACGTGTAGCTGCCGAAGATCAATGCGACCGGTCGTTTGCCGCGAAAACTCGACAAGCGAACCGTGCCGCGCGAATCCGCGACCACCTTCGTCTCGCCGACGTAGGGCAGGTCGAAGTCGGGCGCGACGAGACCTCGGGACAAGGCTGCAGGACGCGGCGGCTTGGCGACGAGTTCTTGCTGCTCGAGCACGCCGTTCGCATCGAGATCGAGATCCGGGAAGAGTGCGAGCGCCTCGTCGAGGCTCACGTGCGTCGAGCCATCGGCGTCGAGGCGACCGAGGATGAGGCTACCGGCCATCGGCGCGACGCGTCGTCCCTCCAACCGCCGCACGACGAAGTCGCCGCCCACGAGCTGCGACTTGCAATAGCGTTCCCACTCGTCCCGCGTGACGCGCGCATCGCGGTCCTCATCCGCTTCTCGCGCGAGCACGATCATCATCGGTCCAAGCCGCAGGGAGCAGCCATCGCAGTGGCGTTTCGGCACCCTGTCGAGGTCCGTCACGCGCAGTGCAACGCCACGGCGGCGCTGCGGGACATCGAATCCGCACAGGCTGTTAGAATCGGACGACTCGCATCTCTCCACTTCCCGCTCCCCTGCCACCGGGGTCGATCATGAACGCACTCGCTCGCCCCCTCGCCGCCATGCTCGCTCTGGCGTCGCTCGCCTCGACCCAGACGCCGGTCATGATTCATGACATCGAGACGGCACCGCCGAACAATCCGAGCTCGAGTCCTGGCGAGTTCTGCGTCTTCGGTGGGTACGTCTACTTCGAAGCGAATCGCGAAGCCGAGGGGCCGGAGCTGTGGCGCTTCTCGTTGCCGAGCGGGACGCCGGCGTTGTTCAAGGACGTGGCCCCCGGTCCGCTCGGTTCGTCGCCGGAGGAGATGACGGCTTTCGGCTCGCTGATGCTCTTTCGTGCCTACTCGATCGCGAATGGCTACGAGCTCTACGTGAGCGATGGAACTCCCGGCGGCACGACTCTGCTCAAGGACATTCGGCCGGGTCCGGACAGCGGCGACCCGCGCGACTTCGTCGTCTCCGGCTCCAAGGTCTACTTCGTGGCGGGCGATGGCACGACGGGTCGCGAACTCTGGGTGAGCGATGGAACGAACGCGGGCACCATGCTGCTCGCGGACATCGAACCCGGGTCGAACTCCAGCAATCCGACGTCACTGACCGCCTTCAGTAGCGGCATCGCGTTCACGGCATTCACGTCGGCCTACGGTAGTGAGCCTTGGATCAGCGACGGAACGGCGCTCGGAACCACGCTGCTCGCCGATGTGCGCACCGGGCCGTCCTCGAGCTTGCCCGGTTCGTTCGTGGTTCTCGGTTCGTACCTCTACTTCGGCGCCACGACTCCGACCGAAGGACGCGAGCTATGGCGCAGCAACGGTACGGCCGCGGGCACGACGCTCGTCACCGATCTCGCGCCGGGCACGCTGACGGGTCTCCCTGGCGACCTCGCGGTCTACAACTCGTTGCTGTGGTTCTCGGGTCGGACCAGCGGTAGCGATCTGGAGCTATGGTCGAGCGACGGCACGGCTGCGGGCACGACGCTCGTCAAGGACATCGAAGTCGGGAGCGGCGGTTCGGGACCGAGCGGCTTCACGGTCGTTGGTACGAAGATGTTCTTCACCGCGTACCAAGTCACTACCGGGCGCGAACTCTGGCAAACCGATGGCACGACGAGCGGCACGGTGTTCGTCAAGGACATCCAAGTCGGTACCGGTACGCCCTCCATTACGGCGATCACGGCGCTCGGATCGAGCCTCGCGGTCTTCAGTGCCGACGATGGCGTGAACGGACGCGAACCGTGGGTCAGTGACGGCACGGCAGCAGGTACGCAACTGCTGCAGGACATCTACGGTGGCGCGAGCAGCTCGGCAACGAACGCGTTCTTCGCGACACCGGGCGCCGTGTGGTTTGGCGCGTACACACCCACCTACGGCATCGAACTCTGGCAGTCGGACGGTACACCGACGGGCACGAGCCTCGTCCTCGACATCTACGACCTGCCAGCGCTCGCGACTGCGGGATCGGGAATGGAAGACCCCGTGGACCTGTTCGGAAAGTCGATCTTCTTGTCGGGCACGCAGGCGTTCGGCCTCGAACCGTGGGTCACCGACGGAACGAGTGCGGGCACGTTCCAGCTCGCGGACATCAATCCCGGCCCCGCCGATTCGATCGCGCACGCGTTCACGCGCGTCGACAACAAGGTCTTCTTCGTCGCGGACAACGGGACGACCGGTCGCGAACTCTGGGTGACCGACGGCACGACCGCGGGAACGATGCTGCTCAAGGACGTCAATCCGGGGCCCGCGACCGGCTACATCAAGCCGATGATCGAACTCGGTGGGAAGCTCTACTTCCGTGGGCAGGACCCGACGAACGGTATCGAGTTCTGGACGAGTGATGGCACGCCGGCAGGCACGACGATGCTCAAGGACATCAACCCGGGTGTCGCGAGTGGATTGACGGCATGGGCAGGCTTCGAGTTCTGGAAGTGGAACGACAAGATCTGGTTCACCGCCAACGACGGCACGACGGGCTTCGAACTCTGGTCGTCCGATGGTACGACGGCAGGCACGACGCTGTTCCTCGAGCTCAATCCCGGGACCGCATCCTCGAGTCCGCTCCGAGTCGGGCAGAAAGACGATGCGTTCTTCTTCTCTGCGACACTGCCGGCAACCGGTACGGAGATCTGGGTCAGCGACGGCACCGTGGCCGGCACGATGCTCCTGATGGACGTCGTCTCGGGGAGTGGCTCGTCGCAGTTCTTCGACATCGGCGTGTTCGGCAGTTCGTACCTGTTCCTCGCCTACGAACCGACGCTCGGCTACGAGCCTTACATCACGAGCGGCACACCGGCCGGCACGTCGTTGCTCAAAGACATCTACCCCGGCTCGGACTCGTCGTTCGCGACGGGCTTCGGTGAGGTCGGTGGCAAGTTCGTCTTTCGCGCGCGCACGGCCGCGGAGAGCGACGAGCTGTGGGCGACCGACGGCACGACGGCGGGCACCGGCCTCCTCGTAGACATCCGGCCGGGCAAGTGGTCCTCGAACGCGCAGTCTCCGCTGAAGGTCGACGGCGATCACATCTACTTCGTCGCCGATGCCACCGGCTTCGATCGCGAGATCTGGAAGACCGACGGCACGATCGCTGGAACCGCCATGGCCATGGACGTGCGGCCTGGACCGCTCGGAAGCAACGCCGGCGAACTCCACGTGAGCGGTGGAGAGCTGCGCTTCATGGCCGACGACGGCGTCCATGGACTCGAACCGTGGCGCTGGTGCCCAGGTGCCGTGTCCCAACCGATCGGCATGGGCTGCACGACGGCGCCGCCACGCGTCCCCACGCTTTCGATGACGGACCACGTTCTCGGGACGACGCTGACGATCACCTCGTCCGAGGGAGCGCCTGGCGCGATCGTCGTTCCGCTTCTCGGCCTTCCCGTCGCCGGATCCGCCATCTGGGTCCCGAGCGCCGGTGCAGCGTGCTACTCCTACATCGACCTCTTCAGTTACTGGACCACGCTCCCGGCGTTCGTGGTTCCGCCGTCGGGATCGTTCACGGCGGCCTACCCGATCCCGCTCGATCCAGCGCTCCTGTGCGTGAAGATCTGCTACCAGGACTGGCACATCCTGCTCTCGCCGAGTGTGGCCGTCGAGCTGTCGAACGGCTGGAACGCGACGATCGGAAACTGAGTCACCAGTCCCGAAGACAGCGCGATCGCATGATGACCGGCTCGACTTGTCACCGCGAGCACCGGCCCTGAACTCCGAGTCTTCGAGGGAAGCGCGACGACGACCAGCCTCGTCAAGGACATCGACCCCGGCGCTGCTGGGAGCGCCTCGGCGCGACTCTGAGCGCCGCGCTCGAAAACCGACCAGGTGCACCGCTGGCGGCGTGTGTCCGAGTTTCTCGTCACACTGTAGAGTCGCGTTTGCCGCTCCCGGTCGCGATCGCAATCCAACAGCGACGCGACGAACCCTCCCACCTATTGCCCTGCACCAGTGATGCCGACCCGCAGCCGTCTCATCCGCACGTTACGTCCGCACCTCGACGCCATGCCGAGGTTGCGCGCGATCCTCAAGATTCTCGATGCCCGCGTCGAACGCGCGCAGTACTCCGTAGCAGGTCGTGTGCCGACGCTGATTCGTCCCGCGCCTCGTCAGATCACGATCGCGATCACGGCGGACTGCAATCTACGCTGCATCGGCTGTCGATACGGAAGAGACTTCATGACCGGATCGAAGCTCGACCTCGAGACGGTGCTCCACGTCCTCGACGACGCGCGCAAGGCGGGAGTGAATCGCGCGCGCTTCTTCGGAGGCGAACCGCTGTTGCACGAAGATCTTCCCGCAATGATCCGTCATGCGAAGAGTCGCGGACTCGACGCCTACGTGACGACCAACGCGACGCTGCTCGAACGGCGCATCGACGAACTCGCCGAAGCCGGACTCGACTGGATGACGATGGGCTTCTACGGCACGGGGTCATCGTTCGACGACTACACGCAGACGCGCAAGCACTTCGAACGCCTCGAGCGAGGACTCGGGATGCTGCGCGATCGATGGTCCCATCAGATCGAAGCCCAGCTCAACTTCGTGCTCCATCGACGCACGGCCGACCTCGAGTCGATCGAGCGCGCGTGGGAATTCGCGCAGCGTTTCGGCATGGTCTTCTCCGTCGACCCCGTCAGCGAGACGATTCCGTTCTTCGCGAATCCGAAGGGAGTTCTCGACTTCGAGGAGCACCATCGCAATGCGCTGCGCACGGTCGCCGACGCCCTGCTCGCGAAGAAGCGCGCACATCCAGAGCGCATGCCGCAAAGCGCCGAACTCCTCAATGCGCTACCCGAGCTGCTGCTCGATCACGAAAACGTGCAGATCCCGTGCGACGCCTACGACCTGATCTGGGTTGGCGCGAACGGCGTCGTGCAGCTCTGCGACACAGCGTTCCCGCTCGGCAACGTCCACGAACGACCCTTGCGCGACATCCTCTTCACGGCCGAGCACAAGAAGGTGTGCGTGGATGCGTTCCGGCTGCAGTGCCCCAACTGCCACTGCAAGATCGACAGCCGCATGCGGAAGCACGGCCCGAGTCTCCGTCGCTTCGCGGTCTGATGTCGCCGCTCCGAATACAGATCGAGCGCTCGCTGCGCGCGGCACTGCGTCGTATGCCGAGCGTCAAGAGCGGCATCCTCCGCGCCGGCGAGTGGCGTGACCGCCGACGCCACGCTGCATGGGAACGCGATCCTTCGCGCGTGCGCGCCCTTCCTCGCAAGATGACCGTCGCGATCACGGCAGCGTGTGATCAGCGATGCATCGGTTGCAAGTACGGCCGGGACTTCATGCCGGGCCACGCATTGCCGACCGAGCTCGCGATGCAGCTCCTCGAAGATGCACGCGACGGAGGAGTCCGCAGTGTGCGCCTCTACGGTGGCGAACCCCTGCTCCATCCGGATCTCCCCTCGATGGTCTCTCGCTCGCTGGACCTCGGCATGAGCACGTACATCACGACCAACGGCATCCTGCTCGATCGTCGCATCGACGACCTCTATCGCGCCGGGCTGCGCGCGATCACGATCGGCTACTACGGACACGGCGATGCCTACGACACGTACGTCGGCGCCAAGGGTCGCTTCGACCGGCTCACGGAGAGTCTGCAATACGTGCGATCGCGCTACGGATCGAAGATTGGGATCCAACTCAACTACCTGATCATGCGACCGTCGTGCAACCTCGAGGCGCTCGAGGACGCGTGGAGGTTCTGCGAGTCGTTCGACCTGAAGTTCAACACCGACTTGATCCACTACTCGTTGCCCTACTTCGCCCAAGGGCGCGACAACGACCTGCACTTTGGCGACGACGATCGCGATAGCGTGCGGGCCTTCGTCGATCGTCTACTCGAACTCCGGCAGACATTCCCACAGCGCTTCACCGAAGCCGCTTCGAGCCTACGATCGATCCCGGATTGGCTCTTCCTCGGTCCCGAGATCAAGATCCCCTGCGACGCATACAAGCTTCTCTGGGTCGGCGCCGACGGAACGGTGCAACTCTGCTACGTCACCTTCCCTCTCGGCAACCTCCACGAGACGCGGCTGCGCGACTTGATCCGTGGTCCACGCCACCACGACGCAGCGCGCGGCGCGTTCTGCCTCGAATGCCCCGGCTGTCACTGCGAGCGCCAACATCGCATCGCGAAGCACGCGCCGAGCTATCGGCGGTACGGCAGCGATCTCTGATTCCATGCAGCGAAGGACGCCTCTCGCGCCTTTGCTATGCGCATACAAATCATCACTTTTGATGCTTTGTATGCAATTTATAGCTTATATCATCAACTTTGATGGCCCTTGGAGGGCCAACGACGATCTCAATTAATTCATCGAACTTGACGATAAAAAGCCTCGAATCGCATTCGATTCATCGTATCTGAAGACTCATGAGCGAGCCTGCCAGCCCCGATCAAGCACTCCTTCGAAGACTCGGCGAGCGTCTCGCGCGGGCACGACTGGACCTCAACCGGACTCAAGCCGCGCTCGCGCGCGAGGCCGGCGTCTCCAAGAGCACCGTCGAACGCCTCGAAAACGGTGAGTCGACCCAGCTCTCCAACTTCCTGCGCATCCTGCGCGTGCTCGGCCTCGTCGACTTCCTGTCGAACCTCCTGATCGAACCGCCTCCGAGCCCGATCGAACTCTTGAAGCTCCAAGGCAACCGACGCCAACGTGCATCCCGCAAGGGCCGCAAACCGCGTGGCGCGAGCAAGTCGAAGTCGTGGACCTGGGACGACGAATCATGACCACCGTCGTTGCCGAGGTTCGCCTTTGGGGTCGACGCATCGGTGCCGTCGCGCTCCCCGAGAACACCCGATACGCCGCCTTCGAATACGACCCCGAGTTCGCACAGAGCGGGATCGAAGTCGCGCCACTGAAGATGCCCCTGTCGGATCGCGTGTATCAGTTTCCCGAACTCGCGTTACCGAGCTTCCACGGCCTGCCGGGGCTCCTCGCCGACTCGCTCCCCGATCGATTCGGCAACCGCCTGATCGATGCGTGGCTCGCGAGGCAGGGCCGCGAGCCCGCGAGCATGCACGTCATCGAGCGACTCTGCTACGTCGGCCGGCGCGGCATGGGTGCCCTCGAGTTCGAGCCTGCACAGGGTCCAACGCGCACCGACGGCACGCGCCTCGACATCGCCGCGCTCGTCGAACTCGCGTCCAAGGTGCTCGCCGAACGCACGGCGTTCTCGACCTCGATCGAAGACGACGACCTCCTGCGCGACATCCTACGCATCGGAACGTCGGCGGGCGGCGCGCGCGCGAAAGCCATCCTGGCGTGGAACCGTCAAACCGGCGAAGTGCGCTCGGGCCAAGCCGACGTCGGCGCCGGGTTCGAGCACTGGCTCCTCAAGTTCGATGGCGTGACGGGGAATCGCGACAAGGAACTCGCCGACCCTCAGGGTTTCGGTGCCATCGAGTACGCCTACTCCCTCATGGCGACGGCAGCGCGGATCGAGATGACCGAGTGTCGCCTCCTCGAGGAGAACGGGCGCAGGCACTTCATGACGAAGCGCTTCGATCGCGTCGATTCGCGGGACCGTAGCACAAAACTCCACATGCAATCCCTCGGAGCCCTCGCCCACTACGACTTCAACCTTGCTGGTGCGTACGGATACGAGCAGGCGATCCAGGTCATGCGTAGCCTGGCACTCCCGATGGATCAGATCGAAGAGCTGTTTCGACGCATGACGTTCAACATCGTCGCTCGCAATCACGACGACCACGTCAAGAACATCGCCTTCCTCATGAATCGAGAAGGCGTGTGGCGCCTGTCTCCAGCGTTCGACGTCACCTATAGCTTCAACCCCGACGGCGCATGGACTTCGCAGCATCAGATGACGATGAACGGCAAGCGCGACCATTTCGATCGCAGCGACTTCGAAACCTGCGGACGGAACGCCGGCCTCGCGCGTGGTCGAGCTCTCGCGATCCTCGACGAAGTGCTCCACATCGTCGCGCGCTGGCCCGAGTTCGCCGCGCGCGCGGCGCTACCCGAGGACGTGACGCGACAGATCGGCAACGCGCTGCGGCACGAAGCCTTGAGCGTTGCCGGGAACCGCTGAGTCGACGATTCAGCGCTTGCGGACCGGCGTGCGGTGGAAGTCGCTCCTATTGAGAACCTTCCTGATGTTCGGATCCTCGTCTTCGCGGTTCGTGTAGAAGACGTCGTCGCCCGGAGTCTTCCATCGGTAGCGGAACTCGTTCGTATCGAGTTCGACTTCGTTCGTTTCCGGATTCACGAACTCCTCTTGCCCCGTGAGCATGAGGTAGTTCTCGTTCATGATTTCACCGGTCGTCTCGCTCTTGTGACGCGCGATGTCGCGTGAGAGTCGCTGAACTTCTTGATAAACGCGGATCACTTCGCCCGCGCGCTCGCTCTGACCGCCGGCCTCTGCGAGCACCCACTGCGGGTTCAAACGCACCGAGTAGCGCATGATGTCGAACACCGCACGCCACTGCTCGAAGGTCGCGGCCGGAGCGCGAAACGCGATCGTGTCCGAGTTGTGCCAACTGTCCTTGCGATCCGTGATGCCCGTGTAGAGCAGCTCACGGAAGCGCTGGCCATCTTCGTCGTAGTCGACGAGCATGCCCGCCGTGTCGAAGTCGATCCGAATGCCGACCATCGCGAGCTGCTCGTTGATCGAACGCGCAGCCTGATAGTATGCCTTTGTCATCTTGGGCAGCTGCCGCGTATCGACGACACGGACGTTCCTCGCGCCGGGGTGCATCGTGCGAAACAGCGTGTCGAGAAATCCCTTGGCAGACATCAGTGGACGCACTTCGGCGCCCTGGTAGTTGGTCCCAACCGGAAACATCGGCGCTGCAGGCCCGCGCACGACCGCGTAGACGGTATTGGGCAGCCGGCGGAAGCGCACGCTGCCCCGCTCGTCGCTCGCGAACGTGATGTCGCACTTCGCTTCGATCGCGTTGAGCGGGCCGCCGGCCTGCGCCGCGTTGACGCGGTAGATGCCGCCGTTGATCGACCACCCGTGCGGCAACAAGATCGTGAACGCCTTCTCCCGCGGCTCCGCAACGCGACGGAATGCAATCGAGTCGAGCGCGGCCCGCGAATCCTCGTGCGTCGTGTGCGCGCTCTCCTCTTCTTGGGCCCCCGCACGCACAACCTCGATGGTCTGCGTCATCGACGCTCGCCCTTCGAAATGCGCCACCTCGCCTTGAATACTCGCTTGGCCATTCAGTGCACCCTGGATTTCCGTCGATGTCGGAAGATCGTGCGTCGCACCGAACGTCATCGCGACACGACCGACGAACGGCACGCCATGCCCTTCGATGACGAGTTGCGTCTCGAGCTTCGCTTGGAGTTTCGCGCTGTCCTTCGTCAGACGCTCGATCTTTCCTTCGAGAGCGCCATCTTCGAGGGACAGCGTACGCAGATTCGAGGTCAAGTTCCTGCCGCGGAGGGACCAGGTCTGTCCTTCCTTCCAAGGCTCCTTCGCTCCGAGTTCGAGGCACAGCGGAACCTCGAAGAGTTCGCTCGCCGATTCGGGTACCGCTCGCCCCGACTCAGCGTCGCTCACGACATAGGAACCGTCTCGCCACGTGAGCGACAAACGTCGCCCCGCGGGCAATACGTCCTGTCGCGCGTCACGACGCCCGGCGGTCTCGTCCTGTCCGATCACGTATGCCTCACGCACGTCGGCCCGCGCTTCCGCAACGCGATTCGCGTCGCGACGCACGATCGTCAGCACGAAGTCGACATGCGACGATTCACGAATCGGGTAGACGTCTTGCCCTGCGCGAACGGTGCCTTCCACCTGGGTCGATCTACGAACGCGATATTGCTGTCCGCGAGCCAAACTGTGAAGCATCGGCGCGACCACAGTCGCAAGAATGAGAACGACGCGCAACGAAGCTTGCATACCTGAGACCTCCATCGATGCCGTGATTCGACATCGAAGAGGCGTGCAAGAACATGGCCACGAAGACTGCGCGTTCTGTCTCAGGCGCTATTCCGCTCGACGTTCGCCGCGGCGTCTCCCGCAAGCCGCGAGACGAGGTCGACTTCGGCGGGCAACGCTTCTGCGTTCTCGAGCGAATCCCACACTGCGACGGCCATGCGTCCGCCAGGGACGAGCACGCGCACCATCTCACGCAATGCAGCGAGGCGATCCGGGAAGAACATCAAGCCGAACTGACTGACCACGGCATCGAAGGACGCATCCGCGAACGGAAGCTCACCGGCCACACCCTGCTGCCATGTGACGCCGGGTTCGAGTCGCTCCGCGACCGCGAGCATGCCCGACCTACTCGAGTCGCCGGACCGACGCGAAGTACGCTCCATGCTCCTTGCCGTCCTTGCGCCGTAGGGTCGTCAAGAGCATCGCCGGGCCGGCCGGTAGCTCGGATTCGAACGTGACCTCGGTCGCGTCGGGTGCGACGTCGCGATCGAGCTTCAACGCGCCAAGCTCGATCGATGCGTGCGTGCACCCCATCGCACGCTGCAACTGCGACGGCCAGCGCCGCAACGTGATCGCGTATCGTCCGGCCTCGATCACGTCGACCGCCCACGGGCCATTCCCGACGAAGCCGTTACGCACGTGGTTCTGGTGCCATGGCGTGGGGCGATCCTCGGTGTGCCAATCGTGCGACATCAGGCGCACCGGATTCTCGGCGCCGCCGAGGTGGATGCGCACGTAGCGCGGGAACTCGGGCTCGAGCGAGCGCCACCAGCCCTCGTAGGCGTCGCGCAGTGCGGCGACGACGTCGGCGTGCTCGTCCGCGATGTCACGCCGCTGACCGGGATCCTGCCCGATGTCGAACAACTGCTCTCCGTTCACGAGCCGCCAGCGGTCGGTCATGACCGAGCACTTGCGCCACTTCTGCGGATGTTCGACACGCTGGCTGTGCACGAACATCGTGCGTCCGGTCGGAGGCGGGCCGTCACCGCGCAGTGCTGCCGCGAACGACGCGCCATCGCGCGGCAGGCGCGGCTCGGTTCGCAGCCCGCACAGTTCGATCAGGGTCGGCAGCACGTCGACGTGTGCCGAGAGCGCATCGATGTCGCGCCCGCCACCGACGCCGCCCTTCGGCCAGTAGGCGAAGAACGGCACGCGATGGCCACCGTCGTATTCGGAGCCCTTCTGGCCGCGCATGCCGGCGTCGAAACCACGCCACGTGCCCTTCGCTGCGTTGCCAGCGGCGACCCCGGCAGCGGTGCCGTTGTCGGTCGTGAACAAGAGGATCGTGTTCTCGGCGAGTCCGCTCTCTTCGAGCAGGTTGCGCAGCTTGCCGATGTTGTGGTCGAGGTTCTCGATCATGCCGTAGAAGCGCGCCATCGGTTCGGGCACGCCGGCTTCGGCACAAGGCCGCCACCACTTCTCCGCGACGAGGTAGGGTCCGTGCGGCGCGTTCGTCGCCAGATACACGAAGAACGGGCGCGCATCCTCGCGCTTGACGAACTCACTCGCCTCTGCGAACCACACGTCGGTGCAGTAGCCGTCGAATCGCTGCAGCTCACCATCGACCTCGTACGTGTCGTCGAAGTAGTCGTTGCCCCAATGGTCGGGCCCTTGACCGACACCGCCGCCACGGTGCCAAACGACATGCTCGAAGCCTTGGTCCTGCGGCCGACACGGTGCGTTGTCACCGAGGTGCCACTTGCCGAACATCGCCGTGCGGTAGCCGTTCGCGGCGAACTCCTCCGCGATCGTCGTCTCGTCGCCCCGCATCAGCGAGCGCCCCATGATCGTGTGCCACACTCCGGTGCGCGTCGAATAGCGCCCGCTCATCAACGCGCTGCGCGTTGGCGAGCACGTCGGGTCGACGTGGTAGTTCGTCAATCGAACCGACGCTTTGTGCAGCGCGTCGAGGTTGGGCGTGCGGATCTTGCCGTTGCCGTGTGCACCGACGTCGCCGTATCCCTGGTCGTCGGTCATCACGAGGACGACGTTCGGCGGGCGTTGCGAAGAGACCTGGACGGGGAGTGTTGCGAGCGCGAGGACGGCGACGAGGAGAACCATGTCGCGCGACAGGATCCGGCGAACGAAGCCCAAGGTCCAGCCCGAGTGGATCGACGACCGTCACAGCGGTCGATTGCGATCAGCGACGTTCCACGGCGGCGTCGGTCAGACTGCGCTCGAGTTCGAACTTGGCGATGCCCGGAGGATCGAGCTGCACTCCCGCATCGACGCCGACCACTTGCGAGATCCAGCGCCAGCGTTGCGTCAGTTCGTGGATCGCGACGAGTTCGGGCGTGCGCTCGACGTTCGATCGTTCGAGGAAGTTCTGCTGCACTTCGCCGAGCCCGTTCTCGCCAGGATTCCCTTCGATGCTCTCGCCAGCCGCCGCGGTAGCCACGAACGTCGTCGGGCTGATCGCGCGGAGGCCATCCGGATTGGGGAAGCGAGTGAGCGTCAGGCGACCGAGGTCCCGCGGGCCGTCCGGTGCGTCCGTGGTCGAGACGGAGACCGTGCCGTCCTCTCCGATTCCGATGGCGATCGTGTTCTGTGGAATCACGAACCCGGTTGCGATCGGCTCACCGGACGGAGCCGTCAGTCGCCCGCTCGCGTCGAGCAACAGGTGACCATGGCGCGTGTAGGCGGATGTCCCGTCGTGCCGCTTCAGCTTGAAAAATCCCTCGCCGGTAATCGCAACGTCGAACGCGCGCTGCGTCCACTCGATCACCCCCGGTTGCCAACAGTACCCACCACTCGGCAGCCGTCTTCGGTAGCCAGCACTATCGAGGTGCCGGATATTCTCGATGTGTAGCGCCAAGCGCCGCTCGATGTCGTCGAGAAGCGCCACCGTGCGCGGCACGAAGCCGGCTGGCCGCGGCCGCATCGCGAAGCTCGCCTCGCGGGTCTGACACGATTCGCCGTGGGCACACGAACACGGTTGCGATTGACACGCCGAAAGCGCGATAAGGACGAGCGTCAGAACGGACCGCATAGGGTTGCTGTCGTCCATTGCGACAGCACCACAGCAGGGCATTCTTCCGCGGCGTTCGTCCATCCGAGACGGAGAGCGTCGCCAAACTCCGAGCGGACTCGCTGAATCGCACGAAGAGCAGGGTTCCGTCGTCGCGGCGCGAAAAACTGGTCGGGGCGAGAGGATTCGAACCTCCGACCTCTTGCTCCCGAAACTGACCAGGCCGTATTCCAGCGATCGCGCTCCAGGCCACGCAAACAGCGGGACATGGCGTAAAACTGCATCATGCCACCACTTGCGCGCGATGCAATCCCTCTCACCTCTTCTCACTGAATCGCGTTCGTTTCGGGGTACGAGGCCAAAACATGGTAACCAGACAGGGCTCATAGCCCCCTACCCCACCGATTCGCATCCTGAGAACACAGCGAAGTCGCCCGCAACGCCTTACCGTCACGTCACTGACGAAGCATCCTTACCTTGTAGAGCGTAGCTGGGCTGAAAATGACATCGCCACCGACCCGCATCTCCTTGAAGTACCGCTCTATCGCAGCTTTCCTCTCCACCTTACGCTGCGATGTCTCCTGCGAGCTGTGGCGCGAAAACGATGCGGCCGATGACAACGCGATAGGAGCGGTCGCTGGATCCTCGATCTCAATCCCAACGATCTCGCTCAATCGGATCGCGCTGCCGTCGACGAACCAAAACTGGAAAAGCAAAACCCCTCCGATAAGCGAAGTGTCGTTCGGGATACTCACCAGGGTTCGCCCATGGCCTTGCGACCCGTTCGTATCAAACGAATCCGGCATGAGCCCGAACAACGGCAGGAACGTCGAAGTATTCAGCAGCTGATTACTTCCATACGCGACCACTGGGTCAGCACCTGTGCTAGCATCTCGGGCCGCAAATGCAACGTTGCCAACCAACAAGTGATCACCAACCTGCTTCGTTTGCTTGATCACCGGGCAATAAATCTCGGTGGTCGACCCGATTGGCATTGAGAGCGGCTGCGGGATACTCCGAATCTGCGATCCATCAGCAAACACTTCGCCAAAACCGTAACGACGCATTACTGTCATTGCGTGCTCAGCATTCGCGGTCTGAGAAGCAGGTACAGCAACGTAGAAGCTGCCGATCGTCGCCGCGCTGCTAGCGATCACCGTTGTAGCATTTTGCCCAAAGGGGATCTGGCCAGAGGCAAGCGTAGTCCCTGTAGTCAGATCAAGCACGTCAAACGACTCCAGTTCCGTACCACGAACGGCGATGCTAGACGACCCTTCACTAACCGAAGAGGAATCAATAAGCACTTCCGGTGCATAAGATGCAACGCCCGGATAATCCTCTTCGACGACTGCACTACCATTCGAGTAGACAGCGACAGCTCCTATCGCGGCATACGCGCGCGTGTAACGATCAGTGAGGACTATCTTGACCGGACTTGCACCTTGCGCAGGCACCAACCCCATGAATAAGTCATCCGGATTCGCAAGCACACTGACATCCGATGTCGAGGCCCACACCGCCCATCCAGTGAGCGGAAGGGGCGACACTCCGTCCCACGAGTTCTTCCAGATCCGCTTCAACTTTGCATCGAGCAAATAGACATTGTCAGAAACCGGATCGTAAGCCGCGCTGCTGAAATCCGCAGGGGCGAAAACGTAAGCACTCTTGAACTCAAACGTTGTCAGCGTGCTACTCCATTTCCAATGCTCCACGCGACCTCCGGTCGCATCCCGCCCAACAACAAGCACATCCTGTGTCAGCGGGAAGTCGTCAGCGAGGCCGACAACTTCTCCCGGCACCGCGACCCCAGTCTGCACGTTTCCCACTGCTGAGGCCGGCGTTGAGTAGTAGAGCTTGCCATCTGTGTCAACATCGACACCAGCCTCGGTGGAGGACGGTCTTGCGTCGCGTTGCCCCGCGAGAGGTGGAGCAACCAGTAACGCGACCAACAACACCGCACAGTTCAAAATCATCGCTCGCAGCATGTCAATTGCAGTCCTTCTTAATCTGATCCTTGAGCTTGCGGATTTCACTCTCGATTCTCATCGCTCGCTTGAACATCCAGTTTGCATGCTCCCACTCTTCGTCGACGGTAAACTTGGCAGCGATCGCTTTGCAAGCGATTTTGTTCGTAGTCAAAGCCACGATCGTGAGCCTCATCGCCTTGCATTTGTCGGCCTGAGTCCAGTCATCGGCATCGTTCGGCCATGCAGAATCTTGACGTAGGCGTTCGCCTTCATGAGCGAGATTGCCCGCGAGCTTGCCATCGCCAGACTTGTTCCCAGGCGGCGGAAGCATACCTCCCGGGTCAACGACGATCACCTCATCTCCCTCGCAGACACCAGGTGTCGATATAGTCTTCCCACCTTCGACCCGCTCGCCGGTCGTCTTAGCGTCCATGCCACGACGCTTGATTGTCGGATCACTACGGATGCGGCTCGTGCCAGTAGTTTTTTTGCCACCTCGCGCGGCCTTCAAGGCTTCAATTGCCTTTTTGATTCGCTCCTTCTCTTCCTCACTTTGTAGCTGACTGACAGAACTCTCCAGGAGAGCGATCGCACGGTCGACCGCTGCCGCCTGGTCTTGGGTTAAGGGACTACCGCTGAGCTGAGCAGCAGCTGTGGGGCAAAATGCTAACGCAGCGCCCAGGGTAGCAACCGCGACAAATCTCTTAAGCATGGCCTATCATTACGCAAAAAGTATGGGTCTAGAAAGCCTTGGCATACCAAAGCACGCGCACGATCATACTCGCGCGTCATTCCTCAATACTATGGCGCACTGAGTCGCAGTGACACGAAGCCACGCTGCGACGGAAAACACACTAGCTCTGCATCTGCAACTCACTTAAGACGCGCCTCTCCTGCGATCCAACCACTCCGCGCACTTTCGACGCACTTGAGCTTACTCGCTTTTCGGTGCGCCGCAAGAGCGCTGCGGCTGGCCTACGCATCGAGCATTGCCATCAGGACTGCCTGACTTGCCAAGCAACCCGCACGCAATAACGTGCAACCAAAGGACTTATATCGCGCCCGATGCATAACCTCGCTGCTCAGCTACCGTAGATTTGACCGACCGGCCTCCGAGCGCCCCCTAGATCACCGCCCGGCGAAGCAGCACAGCGACATCGACCGATGACTCCGGCACGCGTCCCACGCGATCTTAAACGCCTCGCTTGTAGAACGCATCGATTCGCCCCCACTTTCGGCGAAACGATCCGGGTGGCGTAAAACTGCATCATGCCACCACTTGCGCAATGCAAGCACTCCTGACCTCTCGCATCGCGTTGCATTCGTTTCGGGGTAGGAGCGTAAACGGAGTGGTAGCCGAGATCCGAAATCCGGCAAAACCGGATCTCGAGTAACACAGCCATGGCACGAATCCAAGGAATAATTTGCAGAGCTTACCGAAGCCGCTGAACCATGAACGATAATCCCCCAGCAGCGAAAACGCCACGCAAGCCCATGTCCGAAGCCAAGAAGCGGGCGCTTAGCCATATCGGCGTTGCCGCTGCCCTACTCACGCTCGGAAGTACCCTCTTTTTTGCAGGCCAGGCATGGGAGTCCTACCGCCTTAGTGATTCGCCCCTGACCTCGGAAGATTATGACATTGCCCTGGCAACCGTCGAAGACGCAATGCTCCTTGCTGGATCAACCGTCGACGGATCTCCACCGCCGACCCGCGCAGTGAAAGACAGCACAATATCGATCTCAGAGACGATCAAAGATCTCGTCACCGCGCAGCTCCTCATTGAAACACTCGACAAAAGGCACGACGCGGATTTTGTGCGCGATGTCTTGCGTGATCGTCTAAAACACCTCAACCAAAAGCACACTGAGACAACACAGCTCGGAGGAGAGAACACAGAGCCGCCAGAGCTCACGAAAGCTAAGAACGCTGTGACAGAGACCTTCGTCTTCTATCTGCGCGGACTTCACATGAAACTGTCGAGTTGCAAAGCTGCACTACAAGCAAAGTGATAGCTTGCAGCGAGCAGACGACTATCATTCACAGGCCTCGTGAAGATAGCATCGCCCCTGGCCTGCAGCGCCCAGATTCACATCTATCGCCACCTCGCACAAACACCGGCCGCCTTGTCGGCCGAACGCGAATCTGGTAGCTCGACTTCGGCGGCGCAGCGAAATGAAGCGAACGAGCCATCGAGCACGACAGGTGCGCGTCTCCAAATCACAAGTCAGCATCACCTTCTGCCTCGAACTGAGGGACAAGATGCACATACTTGAGAAGATGCGCCGTGACAAGGCACGCTTGAACGAGCCTCAGAACTTGCACGATGAACCTCGTATACGGAATCGGCTCACTCTGGCGCTCAACGAGCAGTCCGGACACCAGATCGTGCCTGATCGAATGGTGGCCAATGGCGTTTCGGAGCCTTCTGTCGAAGAGAAACGTCCACTGCTTTTCCCAAACCTGGAGTTCACTAAGAATCCGGACCTTCTCGAAGCTCTTTTGTTTCCGGAATCTCTGCAAGCCGCGAGGGCCTCCGGATGGAAAATTGTCGGGGCCGCCCCGATACAACACGTTTAATGTTCCGGCCACGACGAACAAAGCATGATGGCAAGACTCGAAGGTTGTTATATAAACATCACGCAGTTTCGGAAAGTCATCACGAAAAAGGCGCATCCCCAAGGCTTCGGGGTCACGCCCGGCACGTGCACACATATCAAGCGCAAGCGCCGGTGTGAAAGCACCGGCGTTGCTAAGAAGCAAATCAAGACACCCGAACACGTCGCGCTGCAGGTCGAGAACTTCGCCCTTCGATTGAGAGTAGAATCCAGCTAGAGTAGCACCGCGATTCTCGGTCGCTTTAACAACGAGATCAACCCATTCAACCTTCATCAACGCATAGGAGTCATCATTCCAAAGAGGAGCCGTGACAAGATCGAGAGATTTATGGAAGAAATCGTGCCGATCAAGCCACGTTGGCAGCTTTGGCCACACGTCTCCCCACAAGCGGGCGGCTTCTTGGTCGAAATGAGACCAGTCTTCACTTAAGTAGTAGCTTGCCCAACGCCGAATTCCTGGCCAGTTTTGACTGTAGCCTTCTCGATAGTCTCTGAGACGATTGGAGAAATGGGCAATTCGATCACCAAGAATCTGCCCGAGCATTAACCACGGCGATCCCCCTTTGTCCCTTATATCCGCCGCATGAGGGAGCGAAGGCAGATCGGGATGTAGCGTAATGACTTGATCAGCAGGCAGATGCTCCGAAAGTGCTTCGCCTGACTCAAGCGTGATTCGACTTCGTGGCGGGCTATATGTAATGAACTGGGTTCCGCGCGTTGGCGCATTGCACTTTCTGCATACGAAGTAAAACGCTTGCTCATCATCGACCCCGACTCCTATACGCAGATGGATCACAGCAGCACAGCCGGGGCAACGCACGATGTATTTCGCGATGGCCATGCTACGCTCCCTTGCCCCAGCGGATCTGGTGGCAGGACTCAACCTCGGGCAGGCCTACTGGCATGACTGCATACCTGTCAATGGGTGCGCCCCCTGCTCAGACGCTGACTCCTGACCAAGGCTGGAAGGATGCCGCAATTGACGCATGGGGACATCACTGCGAGCATAGCAGCCATCGCGTTTGATGTCCCTACCCTACCCCTTGATCCCCGCCCGGCGAAGCACCTCAGCGACATCGACCGATGACTCCGGCGCGCGTCCCCCCTGCTCTGCAACCTCTTGCTCGCCGAGATCCTGGGCCAGCATGCTCGCCCACCAGGAGAACGCCCCTTCGCTCGTGAATAGCCGTCCGCCGATACGCGCGGTCGGCAGCCTGCGGCCGCGCACCCCACGCAGCGCCCAGCGGTACGCCGTCGAATTATGGATGCGCTTGCCGCGCACGACACGCTGCACGAAACGTGCCAGCTCATCCCGGATCGCGATCAGCCGCTCCACTCCGATTCTGATTTCATAACGGCCTGCTACTTCCACCTTTCTTCTCCGTCATCATCATAGACGCACGGGCCGGAGCACTCGGGCAAAGCGCTCCGGCAACATGGGCTTCACTTCCTCAGATGCCGCCACAAAAACTCGGCCCCGCGAGCTGTCGCTTCGGGGTGCCTTGCGGCGGCAGCGGCAGCCTTCTTGACCAAAAAGACTAGCGCCCAGAAGCCGAGGCACAGATACAGCAGCATCTCGTTGCACCCGAGCAAGGCGATCATGTGACCCCTCCGGTGCCAATGAGGCGCTCGTACGCTCTGCGCAGCAGCTTGAACGCCTCGCTTGCAGAACGCATCGATTCACCTCCACTTGCCGCGAAACGATCCGGGTGGTGCAGCTTCACAAGCCGACGAAACGCAGCTTCGATCGCCCCGCGAGTCGCGCCTTCATCGAGACCGAGCGTCGCCAGGTCTTTGATGCGCGCGATGCGCTCAGTGTCCAGGACTTCGCCCCGACTCGAGGCCGCTCCCCCGCGATCGTCTGGGATCACGCGGTAGTCGCCTGGCGCATCCGTCATGAAGCGGAAGCCCGGCTCCGGCCGCCACGTGCCTTCTTTTGCGCCGGCGATCACATGCGGCGCGCTCCCAAGAGGCAATCCGGGAACCCAGCGAACCGCCTCGCTCTTCGGATCAGCGGGATTGACCCAGTCAAAGCCAGCAGCCGGCCCCCACTTGCCGGGCGTATCGGCGGCAACCAGGTTCTTGCCTTCCCACGGCGCGCCCGGCACCCAGATCACGCTGTGATCGCCCGGCGTATCGTTCGCCCAGCGGTAGCCCGGCGCAGGATGCAGTTCGCCGCCCACACGCACCGTATTCCGGGGCACGCGCGTCGACAACCAGAGCTTTGCCAGCCCCAGCATGATGGGATAGAGCACAACCATCAGTCACGCTCCAATTCTGGGGCTTCGCGGGCCGGCTCTTCGCGCGATTGCGCTTGCTCCAGCGCAGCCTGCAAAGACGATGGCTCCTCATCGCGGTCGAGCTGCTTGCCCTGCTCGTGATCTTCACCCCGGCGAGATTCGGCCACCTCCCCCGGAGTGCGCGTACCGTACAGCCCATATTCCGGCTGCTGGGCCACATTGGACTCCGGATAAAGGGCCCCGCGAAGCTCGCGAAGGCCTTGCCTGGCCATAGCTGACGCATGGCCTGCACCAATCTTGGTGCTGTCTGCTTGCTCTTTCACCTTTCCGTCCTCCACCAGTTAATCACCACTTGCCTGCGCGGAACCGTTCCGCGTCATAGCGCTGGGCGATATATGCATCCTTCATGTCCATGAGCCTGCGGCGCTCATAGGCAGCCGCCAGCGACACCGAACACATCAAGCCGACTGCGGCGATGACCAGATAGAATCCAAGCGGCTCACTGGTTGACATCAGCGCCGCGCCGATCAGCGCTACACAAAGCGGCTCCACGAGCCCTTTTGCGGTGCCCTCACCGAGCCGCCCGCGAAACACAGGCCAGCTGCAAAGCGTCGGCGTTCCGCTGTAATAGCTATGGCATACGCGGCCGCGCCGCTCCGCGAAGGCCGATCCAATCCGCGCCTTGAGCAGCGCCATAATGAACAAGGCGAGGAACACCAAGAGCCCTGTGATGTCATGGCCCTCCCACGCCAACGAATAAAGCAGCACGGCAGGAATTACCGCAGCGGCCGCGCCACCGAAATAGCGTGCCCCGAAGCCACGGCGCAGGAACACCGCCACCGAAACTTCCAGCACCTGACAGGCGAAGCCCAGCCAGTTCGTCATCATCGCGTGTTGCTCACGCATGGTCGGCATGCGTGACATGTCTTGCCCCGGATTCATCGCCCACCTCGCCATTGCTCGAATGTCACAGGCATCCAACACTTCTTTGTTGCCTTGAAAGTTCGCCCGCTCTGGAACACAACCGCATCGACCAGAAAGTCATGCTCCGGCCCGCCCGTCCGCAGCGCCGCAAACTCGGTCGGCTGGATCTCCAGCTCGTACGATTCGCTGAATCCGGCGCTCTGCTGGCCCGCTTCGGCATAGCCCAGCGCAGCCGCAGCCCAGTCATGTGAAGACTGGCTCGAACTGCTATTGGCGAAATGCTGACGTGATCGCCCCACCAAGCCCGATGCCCATTGATTGGTCACCGGGTCGCCATTCGCATGAAAGATTTTTGTGGTGAGGTTGCCGAAAAGCGAGGCGGCTTCCGCCTTCCCTTTGTCACCTCCGCCCAGAGCTGCATCAAAAGCGCTGGTGGACTGAGACACCATCACGGTGGCGACGCGGGCACTGCGACAGGTCGAAGCAAACCGCGCATCTTGCGATGTCACGAAATACTGCGCCTCGTCCATATAGAGGCATATCGGACGAGTTTCCTCAGTCACCTTGCGCCGCTCGATAGCACGCTGGAAACACTGCTTGAAGATCAGCTGCGCGAGCTGGCCGGTCTCATTGAAACCCAGCACCGGCAGGTCAATCACCAACACCTTCCCCTCGGCCACCACCTCCGGCGTGACATTCGTGTCGGTGCAAAACAGCTGACGCAGCAGGCCGCGAGCCAATGTCTGCGTAAGTGACGTAAACGTCGTCACGATGGTCGAGCGCGTACGATCCGAGAGCGACGGGTACTCCAGGCAGAAATAATCCGTCACCATCTGGAAGTCGGCAGCCTGGATCTCCGGTTTCGCAGCCTTGTCCGCCCGTTGCAGCAGCGCGAAGCACTCCGACTCTGCCTGCCATGCAGGCGACCTCAACTGCTCCAGCGATAGCGGGGCGGAACTGACAATTTTATGCAGCCCCGTCACCGAAACCGGCTCGCCCGCAATCACCTGCAAATCGCAGGCATTTGTCATTAGCTGCAAACAGGCGCGCCGCCAGAAACCCTCATCTTCCTTGCCGCCGCTACCCGACGTGCCGCGCTCGGCAACTTCGAGGATCTGTGACAGAAGCTGCACGATATTGGCGCTGATGCCCGCACCGAACGCCGCATGCTCCTGCTCGTAGGCGAGGAAGTTGAAGCGCAGGTTGCCATCCGCCGAGAAGAAGAGCAGGTCGCCTAACCGCCCCGTCTCCTCGCAGTAGCGCGTCCAGATCTCCCGCTCCTCCGGCTTTGCCACCAATACGAGCATGCCGTAGCCAGCCGCGAGCATCGATCGCGCAAGCAATGAGCCACTTGACGACGATTTCCCCGACCCAGTAGCCCCCAGGATGAGCATCCCGGCATAGCTATCGCGGATCGTCCAATGGTCTGACTGCGACAGCGACAGTAGTGGCGTGGATAGATCCCACTGCTGGCGAGCGTCCCGCCTGCGCTTCGGCCACAGACGCATCACGCTTCCTCCGACTTCACGGCTGACTCGGCGCTGCGTGCTGCCTTGGCTTCATCGCGCAGCTGGATCGCCAGCGCTGACAAGGTATGACCCTTGCCTCGCGCCTTGCGCGCGCGAACCAGCAGCGCCTCAACCGCAGCAATCAGCTGGTCGACTGACTCGAGCATCGGCGCGATGACGGTCACGGTCGTGTCACCGCCGAGCTTGCCAACGAAGCGAACACTCGCACCGCGCCTTGGCGCACTGCGCGATCGCCGTTTCTGACTCTGCACTTTCCCCGCGATAGCGTCGCGGCTCAGTGCGCCAGCTACCGCCTCGGCTCCCAGGCGCTCCTGCTCCTCGGGGCTGCGCACCGTTGCGATATGGTAGGCAGCACTCGCGCTGATCTCTTCGCGCTCGAGCTGAGCTTGTACCGCCCCCGGAAGCTCCAGCAGCTTCAAACGCTTCGAGACCGTTCCCGCCCGTATGCCGAGCATCTGGGCCACCCGCTCCTGACTCTGGCCTGTCGCTTCGATCAGCCTGGCAATCGCTTTTGCCTCCTCCAGCGGCTTTAGCCCCTCGCGCTGGGCAGCGGTCACCAGCTGGCGCTGGATCACCTCGGCCTCGCTCAACTCACGCGGATCGATCAGAACCGGGACGGCCTCCAGACCCACCAGCCTTGCGGCCCGGAGTCTTCGTTCGCCATCGTCAAGAACCCACAGCTCCCCCTCGCGGTGCGCCAGCAGTGGCACCAATATGCCTTGCTGGCGAATCGACTGCGCGAGGCCTGCCAGCTCCTCTTCATCGAACAGCTCCCGCACCTGCATGCGGCAGACAAGCTTGTCGAGCGGCACCATCTGCACGGCCTTCGAGGGCCTATCGCGCCCGCCCGGTGTGCCCGCACTCACCGAGCACCTCCGATCTCTACAAACATAGCCTCTGGACAACACTCGACGCGCCTTCGCGTATCCGCAACGAGATGCACGGAAAGTACGATGACCGGCTCAGAGTGCAAAAACTCGGTGTGCGCACCGAAACAAGTGAAACAACGCACCACAGGAAGACCTCCTCGAAGTTCACAGGCACCCCGAATGAAGGCATCGGTGGCCTGCTCGCCACGGTCTACCAGCAGGCGATTTCAGCTCAAAGCTGTTCCGAACTGTTCCACTTCTGCGGATTCAACCACGACTCGCCCCACGGTTAAGATGCCGCACTTGCATCTCGAACTCCCGGACAAGCTGCTCTGTTTCGTGAATGCCCCGAGAAAGTCCATACTGCTCGTAAATCTCGCTCAGCGCCTCGATCGATTCGGCGCGGGTAATATTCTCTCTCGCGACACGGCACGGAAAAAACGCGTCAACAGGAACACCCGCGATAGCGCGCTCACAAAGGCCACGTTCGATACGTTGCGCATCTCTAATATCGGACAGCTTTCGATCTACCAACAGGCCTTCGCGCTGTCGAATATCTCCCAACGTTACACGATCTGTTGGCAATTTAATTTCGCTAATATCCAACAAGCAAATATATACCCCCCCATTTTTGACAAGCAGCGCACTTAGTCAAACCTCCAGCGCGACCACAAACAAAGCTAGATCACCATATCATATATGGCTACGCCGACGCAACAGCTCAGTCACGGCGCGATAAATCATGGCACCGTTCCTCGTCACAATAACAGGCCGACCCTGCTGGCGCTGAAGTAGCGGGCCAGTTACAAATCGCTTGCTCTCCATGTAATCTATGGCATTACCCATCGCAGTCACGCTATACGTGACTGGGGTACAATCATTTCGCTGACGCGACTCATCAACTAGGATCTTAACAGCGCGTCGCAATGACAACGAGCTGTCTTGCAATAACAAATGGACAAGCTTCATATATCGCACAAAATGCTTCTCGTGAAAAGCATCGCTTAGCCGCGAAACAATGAGGCCAGGCACGACATCCTGCTGAGAGAAACACGAAGATAACCGCTCACAGACATCTGCATCGGCCCCCTCCATAGCGGAAAGTATAACCGCTTCCGCGGCTGTCCCCGCAGCCCTAAGCGCTTCAATAGCCACACTCGATGCCAACCCTTCACTACGTGCAACGCACTTGACAAGCGCATCCATTCCCACCTCCTGCCTCAGGCCGATTGCTGCGATTGCACTTACGACCTGACAAGCCAACTCATCATCGGGACATGTCGGCAATACTTCAGCCAAAAGCGACGTAAGAGGTGCCGCGCGTTCACCAAGACAGCGAATATAGATGAGCAAGTTGCTGCAATGATCACGTTGATCAACTGACATAAACGCATCGCGAAGCGCATTCAGGCCAACTTCCCCCATTGCACTAAGAAGCATCGGGCCGTATTGCCAAACACGAGCATCGCCATTCCTGGCGCGACTCACGACCTCACGCGCGGCACTTTGTCCAATCGAACTCAACGCAGCAGATATCCGCTCGAGCATCTGCGGCGATTGCTCTCGCCCGATCCTGTCAAGTAAGGCACCTACGGCCATTTCTGCTCGGTTACCATAGGCAAAGATTGCACGAGTAGCCGCCACTCGCACGTGATCGCTCTTAGAGGATAGCTGCTGACATATGTCTACAAGCGCATCTTCTGGCAGCATCCGGTGAGCCACTAAAGCATCCAAACCGGCACAGACTAGCGCAGGAACGTTGGAGCGAATTGCTTGGATGATCGGAGGTAAGGAATCCTCGCGGTTCGCAGCGATAGCGCCATATGCTTCAAGAGCCCTCATGCGCACCGCAATCGAGGCCGACTCGTTCCCAGATACTTCCAGTACTTGCGAACTAACACGAGCAGCGAGCGGGCCCAGCCCCAAAAGCATCATCCCTGCACTTTGCGCCAAGATAGCGTCATTACCAGCCATCATTTTCACCAACAAATCAAGGCTCTTGTCAACATGGAGACCGAGCCTCGCCATACCACCCGCGGCCTTGATTATTAGTGCGCCATCGAGATCATCCATGCGATCGAGGGCTCGCCGAAGTATTAAGACGACATCATGCGGCCTTGCACCTGGCACAGCTGCCAGAGCAGCAGCTGCCCGAATTCGCACACCTTCATCGTCATCATCACACAGTTCATTAATTGCCTGATCCAAACCCGGAACTTGCACTCCGTAACTCATTACGTCACATATAAATATTCTTTCCGCAATGTCTCCGCCTGCGGCTGCAACCAGAGCATCGGCTGCTCTATCCACCACATTGCGGTTTCTTACGGTTGATGGCCACGCCGATGCAGCTACACAGATCAAAAGCGCGACAACCAGCCGACGCGCGCCTTTCAAGTCCGTGAATAAATGCTCACATGCCCTTATAATCGCGCGCGGCTCACGGTCAATCAGTATTGAGAATTGCTCAAGTTCGACGAGCCAACACGAAGGGTCTCGACTTTGAAGTTCATCGTCCAGAAATGTCGAAACGAAGGAAAGGACTGCTCGACGTGCCTGTTGCACTCCGACAGCATTTTGCTCCGCTTCGGCTAACTGCCGACGTAGGATTTCATCTGACATGCCTGTTATCATGGGTCGCGGTCATATTGAGCGTCAAGCCTTGCGTAACAACTGCTGACGCGATCAATACTCGTCCGGCAGCAGCACTGTCGTAGCCGACCGATCCGCCTCGGTGATGATCCAGAACTTCGTGCCTGATTCGGTTCGATACGCCGACAGCAAACGATCGCCATGCTTGAGCGCATCTTCATTGGCACGTAGATCATCCGGATCCAGATCACCCCAGTCGCCACGCGCATGACGGCGCAGCGCACGCATCATCTGCATTGGCGGGATCGCATCACGCGCCCCCGGTGTCATCACCGTCAACCCAAGCTCGAACTTGTCTGAGCGCACGAGCGGGTCACGCTCATCATCCCTGCCCCGCGATACCATTCCCAACCGCGTACCACGCTTGCGCGTCAAGTACAAGCGGAAATCACATGTGCAGCGCTCGACTAGTCGAGATGCGCGCCGAAATCCATGCTGCCATGCAGCACGCGGCGCAGCCGCAATTCGCTGCTCGTGAAGGAGTAGAACAGCACGTGGCGACCGATCGTCACTGACCAGTAGCCGCTACGGATCTCGTCCCGCAAGCGTCCTTTCTCGGGAGCATCACACAGCGCGACCAACCCGAGTTCGATTGCATCGAGCGGGCGGGCAGCCTGCGCCTCGCCCCAATGCCGGGACGAATAGACCCAAATGCCAATCAGGTCGTCTTGCGCCAGCTGATCCTTGACGAGGCGGCGCGGCACCTACCTACGCCTGCCCGGCGCGGCGACGCGCTTCGCGTCTGACCTCCGCGAAGTCGAGTTCACCGGCATCGCCGCTCTGCTCACCGGCTATCAGCGCCGCCCTCAGCGCCTGGAGCTTGTGCTCGCGCTCTTCGAGCAGCCTCAAGCCCGTGCGAATGACCTCGCTCGCGTTTCCATACCTGCCATCTGCAATTAAGGCCGCGATGAACCCATCGAAATGGTCGCCCAGGCTGACGCTAGTGTTCTTTGGCATCTCGATACTCCTCCTCGTGCAGTACCAAAGATTACCACGGATCAATATCTAAGGTCAAGCGTCGAAGGGCATCCGGGGCCGAAGGCGGCGCGTCAGCCCGACCGGGGCTCCGCCAGCGTCACACCTCTATCACCATTCCGCTTTGCCTGGCTACGGCCAGCAACCCCTGGGAGCCTCAGCTACCCAAAGCAGCAGGCCGCATCGCGCCTCCGGCCCCAGGGGGCTGCGCCTGTGAACCCCTGGGGGCCGAAGGGCCCGAAGCAGCAGCTTCCCATCCGAGAGCGAGCTATCGCCATGGCGAAGCCCCCGGGCCGCCTCGTCACTTCTGGGCATTCGCAGCCGCCGCTTGCGCTTTTGCGGCTTCCTTCGCTGCAAGATCCCCGTCAATGGCATCGAACACCGGACGAGCCGATTCGAGCATGCTGATCAGGCATTTGCGCACCGCCAACGTGGCGATGGACGGGACGAATCGCTCATCCATCATGCGCTCGGCATCGTCGCCATCCTCGAGGTCGCTATTCGCCTCTCGCTTCACCGCGACATTCTTGTTCTGATCGATGGTCGCAACTTGCTCGATGACCTTGTCTTTGAAGATGACCCGCAGGGCCTCTGACGCAAACCCCGAGGCCACGATCTCCTGCTTCACGCCCCACACGCTCTGCGATTGCGCATCACGCCGACCATCAGGCCCGAGCCCGGTGGAAACGAGGTCGATTCGCATTTCGACCGTGACGTTGCGAGCTGTCCGGAAAATCTCAATCCCAGCATCAGCCACCCGCTCGCCTTTTGCATCAACCTTGTCGATCAAAGTGACAGCCGGGCCAATATCCATGCGCAAGATGCGCCCTTGCAACTGATAATGCGAGGTCGCGCCTGAGGCTTCACCGCCGCCACTTTCTTCCGCCGGCTCACCAGCAAGGACACGGAAATGCTCGACCTGCGCGGCCTGGCTGCGAATCTCTTGTCTAATGGCCTCGGCGATACTTGCAACGTCTTTTGGGTCGATCGGGGCGGCCTTGTCGCTGTCGGCCTTGCGCGTTTCCATCTTGATCGTCTGCTCGACAACCGAGACTTTGGGCACTTGCACCCACAAGGCTCGCTGCAACCGAGCTGGCGCACTTGGAAGCGTCGGCAAGTCAATCACCGAAGCGGCTCCACCTACCGAATCGGCAGGCCCGCCATGGCGCGACTTTCCGCTTCCAAGGCCGGTGCAGCTGGCAAGCAGGGGAATCATAAGGCAAGTTGCAATTCGCATGGGATTGTCACTTTTTCGAAGTACCAGAGGAAAGACGCGGCGTTTCCGCCAGCAAAAGTAACCGCTCACGCAGCGCTGGCGACAATGGCACGACAGAGGCTGAGCGGCCAACATCTGCCAAGGCTTCACGCATTTCGACAATCTCTACGATATGACCGACTGCTGTTCCTTCTAGCCCTTCATGCGTGCCAGCCTGCAGCACATCCTTGATGTCACGGGCGGACGCAGCGGTCTGTGATGCGGCGCGAGTCAGACCAGCAATGCGCTGCGTCAGACTGGCAGCCTTATCAATCGCATCGCACGAAACGAGCAGCGGCAGTGCCGCTAGAAGCACCAGCGGGCGCATGAATCGGGTCATGGTGGTGATGTGTGGATGTCGCGTGGGTTAGGTGGTTGCGCGACATCGCGCTGGCGCACCAGAAAGCGCAGATCTACACGTGTTGCCGAGGCAAGTCTAGATCCTTCCGCCAGTGGCAAATGCCCCACACCGCTACAGCGACGGAACTTCGCACACAAGCCATGTCATACGGGCAGGCGAATAGTCAACCGACTACCGGGGCACCGCACCCGAAGCCGGCACAACGCGCAAGCGCACATTTTGACCGAAAGGCGCGACTTCCATAACACTCGCCTGCAGGCTCGGCGCAAGCCTACCAAGCAACTCGGTGCGGCGACCCTCTGGCCATGCAACCAGCGTCCAAGATGTGCGATCCTTGGGAACCTCAATGCCGTTGCCTATGCGGACGGATCGGCGGCGCACTTGCCGCTCCGCAAGCTGCAACCGCTCTGTGACCCACCACACACGCTCACCAGGCGCAAAGCGATCGAGCACCGACTGCACACGTATCCATTCGCGGTGAAGTAAGCACTCGCCTTCCCCGAGCATCTGCCGGAGCGTTTGCGACTTTGCAGGTTCGCGCATGAATGGCGTGATGTCGTAGAGGTAATATTTGCCCGCTGCGGCTTCGATCGCCGGCAATTGCGAGCCTGGAAAGAACTGCTCCATAACACGCAGATCGGCAGGCTTCATTCCCGGCCCATACAGATAAGCGATCTGCCGCTGACCAATACCCCCGAACAACGCAATCCCATCGACATAGTCGCGGAAGGAATGTGCCTGCACCGCCTGCGTCATCAGATCAGGAAGATTCAAGACCAGCCCATCGACCAGCAAATCGATCGAACACGCTTCCGGCCCACGCGCCTGATGCACGACACCAAGACGCGCGATCTGCGACTTCACATCACGTGCCACCTCGGTGACCGGCACCGAGGCGCGCTCCTGCCAGATAGCGGCCCCCTGCCACAGCCCGCTTGCCACCAGCCCCGATCCAGCAAGCATTGCCACCCAGAGCGGCAGCCGTTGCAGCGCCAGACTTGCAGCCACCGCGACAAACGGAATGAAGTAGTACATCCAGAAGTCATGCCGCACCGCATGCCAGCGGAAGATCAGGACGTGCAACACCCCTGCAAGCAGGAATGACCAACCCACAAGCCCGATCCTGCGCCACGCCAGGAAGCACCCTGCGAGCGCCACCCCCATCAGCGGCAGGCCGAATGCGAGCTGCGCATAGCTCCAATGCGCCTCGGCAAACTCGAGCGCAGTCGGCTGCAAACTCGATTTGGATAGCGCATCCCAGATTTTGCCTTGAATCGACTGACCCCACTGCCCGGTCAGACCGCCATCGAGCAGCGCGATATGCGCGAAGTGGAAAGCGACAGCCAGCACACCCATGGCCGACCAGAGCAACGCATACCGCCACGGAATGGCGCGCCGAGCGATCCACTCCGCTGCGGCAAGGGCCGGCACGACGTAAAGACAGGGGAAATCGATCAGGCAGCCCACAAAAACGAGCGGTGCCAGCCCGATTCGCCATCCGCGCTGATAGGCAGCCACGATCGCTAGCATGGCCGCCAGGCAAAAAGGCTCATAGGACGGTGTCCCGCCATGCCAGCCAAATAGCGGGACACTGACCAGCGCGATCAGCGTCCATGCGGCGCTCAGGCCGGAAGCCCGCGCAATCAACCCGAGCAACACAAGACTGACCAGCGATGCGAGGAATGGCAGCACACGATGCGCCCACGGCTGGTTCGACCCGGTAAGCCAGAACACGGCCGAAGTTGCGAGCGGAACGGTGGCCGGATGCCCGCGATATATCACCGCTTCGCCCAGATCTTCTAGCTGCGCAACGTTGAGGATCTGCGCCCCTTTGGTGCGCAGCAGGCCATAGCGGTTGTAGTTATGGGCGAATACGCCGATCCGGCTGCCGACCCAATCGCCGAAGCCGTCGCGCCTGCTGAATCCGGCATCGGCGAACGTCACCCACACACCGCATAGCACGGCCACGGCAAGCGCGGCAAGACCGCACCGCCATCGCACACTTGCGACCTTGCTTCCCCCCTCAGGCACGCGGGCCCACGCGCCTGCCGCCGCTCGTTCTAGGCATGCGTCAGTTGTAGCGAATCGCCGCCGTCGATGTCCAGAAAGGGTTGCCCCCTGCCCCGAGCTGCGTCAGCCCCTGGATCGGGATCACCGTTCCAGCTGAGAAGGCCGGCGAAGTGAAGGACAGCGCCGCCCGACCGCTCGCCTGCGCGTGAGTGCCCGACCCGAGATAGATCAGACCAGCCGAATCGAATATCCCCAGCATGTTCTGGGTTCCGGTGACAGTCACCGGCGGACTCAGATAAGAGGTCGCGGCATAGAACAACGTCACGTCCGCCGTCGCGGCGGCCGGGAGAATCGGCGAGAAAGCGGTCAGATCGACCTGGCCGCCCGCTGCAGGCAGCTCATCTCCGAGCAGCCCGATCACATCGACCTGCTCGACGACCTTGGCCTGATTCACGAAGAAGACGCGCCCGCCTCCGAGGCACACACTCCAGGCGTAGCCACCATAACTCGAGAAGGGAGGCCACAGAATCGGCGCGGTCGAAGACTGCAGATCGCCGTTCCAGTCAATATCTGCACTGCTCGCACTGACATAGTTGATGGACAACAGCGCCTCCGCGTCCCCATCGGAGCCAGCCACGGCATACGCCCCAAACGGATTGCCCCCAGATACGACCGTGGTCGTCGTCGACCCCACCGAGGCCCCAGCCAGATCATGCGTCCGTGACACGATCGTCGAAGGAATCGCACCCGAATCATGCACGATCGATCGCACCCCGTTGATGAAACAAGGGAACATCCGCGCCGGACTCGGCGAGGTCGGCATCCCCGAGATCGCCGTGCGCGAGCCAAGCGCGGCGGATGTCGTTGCCCGCGTTGCCTGAATCTTCTGTGCCCCCGAATCACAAATGGCGTAGAGGCCGTCCGGGCCCCACTGGAATCCAAACTCCGCACCTGACGTATTCATGACGGCGGCGTTGGAGTCGTAGGTAACCGTTTCGGTTGTACCGGAACGCACATACACGAACGAGAGGATGTCGGTGCTCCCAGCACCCCCGGCGGAAGAGGGCAGGCCGACCACCGTCAGGCTGCCATAAAACCGCCCAGCCGCAAGCGGATCAGGCACCATCGACAGCTCTTCGATGCTGCTAATCGAAGACGACACCGCCGCTTGCACGTTTGCAAGCGTGAACACCGTCGAGCCGGTTGGCGACCCCGTTCCCGCAAGGCCGACTTCCCCCTGACTCCGCAAAGCACCGCCAACGCCGAAACAAACAGCAAGAGGCACGATCACTGCATAGCACTTCATGGAACTTCTCCCATATCAACGCCCCCAAGCACTCCGCCATATCACCCGATACAGCATCACTAGGGCACAGCGGCAATTGAGCCGGCGCGATCAGTCCCTCAACACAAAAATGCAATTGATCGCACGCTTATAATTGCCATGCAATCGCAATCGCGCATACATATAGCGCAGTCGATTATCGCCATCGACCCAAACAGACACATCCATACAGACTCAAGATGCAGGCCGCCACATCTATCCTCTAGCTGAATATCAAACAGGGCCATCCAGCCTTTGATTTATACGGTCGATCGCCCGCATCAAGGTCAAGGAGGTAGAAAAACGCATCACGAAAACTGCATTCCAGAAAGGCACAGATGTCATCAAGCGATGCGAATCTCGAACCCTTGACTAGTCTTTGCAGGCCCTTCTCATTCCCGTGTGCGATGCTCGATCTGGCATCATACGCATGGCGCAGCTTCTCGTACGTATCGACAGACGGATAACCGCATCGCCGCAGCAGCGCTGCGCCGTGGGTTGCGAAGCGGAATGCCGTCTCCAACGGACTCCACTTACCATTCGTTACCTGCACGATAGCCTCCCATGCCGCCGCGTAGAACAGAACGCGGTCTTCGACTGCCGCCCTTCCCCGCGCATCCAGATACGAACGCACAGCAGCGCGTAAGATCTCATCCTGGTCCCTCCGCTCACACACATAGTCATATGCGGCAGTCAGCCTCTCGCAACCTGACTTACGAAGAATCATCGCGTGGCCGCGCGGTTCGACAGAATGGCCGATTAGGGCATGTCCTCCACCCGATAGAACCTCAATCTCTGGCTGCGATCGCCCAATACTGCCCGTTAAGGCAAGACGTAGGGCATCGACTACACGATCGATAGGCGCACGAGCAGCTTCGTGCGCCCGCTGCCACGCAGCGAGCACAGGATTTGACTCAGACGAATCAAACCGCTCCTCGCATCGAACACTCAGCCGACCATGCGCAAGCGCCATGATAGAAAGCGACTTCATGTCGCCATACTCAAACTCGTTCATGGCGGGCATCCGGCTATTGATTTCTTTCATCGATAAACGCCGCAGACTGACACCATCGTCGAACTCGAATGCAGGAATTGTCATCTGCAGGCCGGTGATCCGAACGGACACGTCCCATGCAAAAGACTTGGCAGTGAACATCCTGCGTAAGCGAGAAAATTCGTCGACAACGCGCTGCGCATCAAACCTCAGTCGACCGCGTAGCACTGTCGCACCTACAGCGAGAAGATGATGCGCCAACTGGTTCGCGCTGCCCCAAGCACCCGCAAGGCGAAGCCCGTCTTGGAAAACGCTGTCTGACTCTATCACGGATCGGAAAGCTGCGAATTCCTGCAAGCGCGCTACATCCAGCGCCTGCTCGACTCCAAAGCTCTTGGCACTCTGCCTCCGCTCATTCTGAATGCCTCGCCCCTTCCTCACATACAGATCGATCTTTGTATCGAAATGCCGCAGCTGCAATGCGGCAGCGCGGCACAGCGCTTCGATGATCTCTTGAACCCTGTTATCCATCGTGTGAAATCCCAACCGTGTTCCACGATCAACTCACGCCTCACAGAGCAGTCCGTGTGACTCTCTATTGACCGGACTACCACAATATGGTAGCATCACTTATCATCATCGGGGATCCTAAAAATGAGCAAGACCACCAGCTTCAACCTAGGCAAGCACTTCGAGGGTTTCCTTGCCGCTCAAGTTGAAGCCGGACTTTACGACAATAAAAGCGAGGTGATCCGCGCGGCGCTACGTGATATGGAGGAGCGCCAGCGGCGAGAGGTAACCCTGGAGATGATGCGCCTCAGCGTGGCCGACATTGATGCGGGCCGGACAAAACCAGCGAAGCAAGCCTTGCGGGAAGCGGCTGGCAGCATCGGCCTGAACCTCGATCGATGACGCACTACGCGGTCGAGGTGACCGACACCGCCATGGCCGCAATCATCGCTCACGCCCGCTTCATCGCCATCGATCGCAAAGAACCGTTGAACGCACAGGGCTGGCTCGAAGCGGCATGGGACGCAGCACAATCGCTTCACGCGATGCCCGCGCGGTGCGCGATCGCTACGGAGACCGATTTCGCCCCATACGCCGTGCGATACATCATGGCAGGCAACACCGCCCTTCTTTTCACCATAGATGATGACCATCAGGTAGTTTGGGTGATCGCGCTGCGCGGGAAAGGGCAGCTTCCACGGCCGGAGCAACTGCCAAAGCGCCTGGCATCTCTGCACGGCGACACGTAGTCGTCATCGGAAGAAGGGCAGGTTACTCACGCAACGAGATGCCCCTCAACAGCATCGTATCGCAAGCAACCGCTGCAATCTCGCACGGCACCCATCGCCTCCGCTCAGCCGCCGTCATGACCGACTCCTGGCACAGATAGTAGCTGCAACCTGCGCGGCGCGGCGCAGAAAGGCGGCGGCGCAAGCGCGAGCGCACCAGACGGATCGCCTCCGCCTCACTCAGTCCGCCAAAGCGCATCTGCCGCAGCTTTGCCCCTGCTCGCCCGAAGCTGATCACCACCATCAGCTCCCCGAACAGATCCTCCGCGACATCCACCTCGTAGCGCCGATGCGCACCGCGTGCCGGATTATGCGCTTCAAGCGCCAGATACAGGCTGGGCATCATTCCGGTGCCCCCGCTCGCAGATACTGGTACACGGTCTCACGGCTGATCCCGAACTCCCTCGCCAGCGCTGCCTTGGACTCGCTCTTGGCCCGTGCCTGCAGCTCCGCCATACGCTCATCGTTGAGTGCACGCCTTCCACGGCGATAAACACCACGCTTTTTGGCCAGCTCGATGCCTTCACGCTGCCGCTCGCGGATCAGGTCGCGCTCAAACTGCGCCACCGCCCCGAGCATGGTCAGCATGAGCTGCGCCATCGGCGAGCCCTCACCCGCAAAGATCAGATTCTCCTTCACGAAGCGGACACGCACGCCCCTTCCCGTCATCTCCTGCACCAGCCGGCGCAGATCGTCGACATTCCGGGCAAGCCGATCCATGCTGTGGACAACCACCGTGTCACCCTCGCGCACGAAAGCAAGCATCTCGGCAAGCGCCGGACGGTTGCGATCCTTGCCCGATGCATGGTCGGTAAATATGCGATCGACAACGAGGCCTTCTTGCTGGCGCTGCGGGTTCTGGTCAGCGCTGCTAACGCGGACGTAACCCACCTGCAGACCGACCGCCACGCTCACTGCGCGACTCCTTCTCGGCTATGCCAAACGCGCACGACGCACACACCCCCATCGGCAGCGATTCGATAACGGAGCACATACGAACTCGCTCCGAACAGCACGACTAGCTCGCGCGCCACTCCATCATCCATGGGCCTCCCAAGCTCGGCCGACCTTGCCAGAAGAGCCGCCACCTCTCTTAGCCGCGCCACCGCTCGCACCGCCGCGCCGGCATCCTTCTCCATCAAGAACCGATGTAGGCGCTCCACGTCCATGACCGCCTCCGGCAGCCACTCTACTTGGGACATGGCACGTCACGGCCCTCGGCCAGGTTCCCAAGCCACTTGTCGACCACGTCATGCGGGATGCTTCTGCCGGTCATGACATAGTTCTCCCATCGCTCCCTATCCTCTTTACGCTCCTGCTCGTAGCGCTCCTCCGCTTCCACATACTTAGCGATCGCCTGCGTCGCAATATACGCCTTCGACCTCTCCCGCGCCTCAGCGAGCGCAGCGATGCGCACTGCCATTTCGCGTGACACACGAACCGTAATCGTCTCTAACGCCATACATACCTCTCACAATGTAAACTCTCAAATGAATAGCACGAATCACGTCGCATTGTCAATATTCGCAACGATGCGCGGCGCACACCGCCGGGCCAACTAGCAACTACGCTCATCGACGCACATCACGCATAGATCGCCTGCTTACCCAATGTCGCAGGCCAAAGCGGCGCACCATGTTGAACATGCAGCACCAGCGCATCAGAGTGATGCCGACAAATGCAACATGCATCACTCGAACTCAGGCAAAACTGTCAGACAGGCCCTAGACCCTCAATAGGAACCGTCAGATCGCGCCAATCCCCACCCTTTCTGACAAAGAAACCAAATCGCCGCCTTACGTCAGAATTAAGTAGACAAGCAATGACAGCACCGCAAGCAATGACAGCACCGCCTTACTTATCTACCAGACTCACAAATCGCGCCGAAACGCCACACGTTATCGACCTCTATCGGGGAACGAGTCACTGTGAACCGATTTGATGGAAAATCAACTAAATCCATAGCCTTTGAGTCGCTACAATCACTCCAACTTAAAGTGATCGTCTTGCCAGCGCGTATCGATTCGCAATCTGCTGCCATGGCAACTCCTATTCCATAGCGTTCATCGTAGTCAGTCACTACAACATCAACTGCAGCCTCTCGGGCAACTTTCATTTTCGCGTCTAGTTCCAGCGGCTCCCTACTATCAGGGAGACGATACCTTCCTTCCAAACGCTCTCGCGCCAGACGACATGTTGGCATCGCGCGCAGTCTGGCGACCAAGTCCTCACAGCGCTTGTACATAACGTTAGACGTGTCCGCATTTCCGATATGCACCGTCCGGAACACTGGCGCATGCCTCCCTTTATAACCATGGTCCCCGTCTCGAACATAATAAGGGCCTGCAGAGTAGTCATTACGCGCCCAGCGCCCACCATCGCTGTGATCCCACAAGACAAAATCGGAGCAATCCGTCCATAGAGAGCCGGCTTCTGAGTCACGCCTAATGTCTTGATCAGAGACGACATACAGCCTCAAGTGACCTTCCTTGCCTGGCATGAGATCGGACTTCTTCTCGGCCGCTACAAACTCAGACACCATAATACGCAACCACGGCGGGAGCCCTTCTTCGAGATAACACTGCTCAACAACTAGAAATCTATCAATCCTGACTTTCTGACACGCACTAACGTTTACCTCAACAAACTTTCTGAGCGAAGCCCCCAGGTTGCCCGGTGTCCAAATGTGCGATGCAGTCACCGTGTGATAGTACGACTTCGCACTACCCACGACTTCGCAATACAAGTTCCCGAGTTGCACCCCAGCAGCGTCAACTTCGCGAGTCAAGACCCCATTCTCAAGAGCACCCGCAACATCTCTCTCCAGGCGCGCGTACCACATGCTCGCGATTGCAGCCATAGGTTGCTGGAGAGCCGCGCATTGCGCTCTCAAGTCATCTGTCGAATCACGATTCGCCACTTTATTCAGCCTGTACGCGATTGTCGCCCATGCAATTGATAAGTATCCTATGCCGAATGTGAGTGAACGCTGTGGCGTACTGGCAAAATCAATCACCAATACCGGCACAAAGAATATTGCCGGGACGATTAATGCGCGAAGCCATTTGCATAACTCGATAAAGTAGCCCTTGACTGCATTGTTAATTCGCTTCATTGTCAATCTCTCCCCACACAGGGCCGCACGCCGAATGAAAGGAATCGCATGCATAATAATCCGAGACTCCACACCGATGACATTAGAAGGCTTGCTAATTTGCTAAACGCGGGTCTCGAGAATGTAGGCATAACAGACATGAAGCCAAGCGCAAACGTGGATGGCATTAAATTCATTCGGAGGGAAGCCATTGCACGGAGCCGCCCAAACACGCAGTCAGACCAAGACCGTATCGAGCGGGCGTTGTCTGGCTCGTTCGGTCTCCGATGCGAAAAAAGCCGAGATATTGCAAGGCAGATGTCGAGAGCCCGCCCCGAGTTATTCGACAACGTCGAGTCCGTCGCATATCTGACCAATGAATATCTAACTACGCCAGAGGCTATTGGTAACATGTTAGCTGGTTTTTGCAAGTCGTGCGGACTTCTTCCTGGCCGCGCAAGCGCAATTGGAAGTCAAGTCGCCACGGTTTTCAATAGCGAACTTGGCATTACACCGTCGAGCCGTGGTGCACCGCAGGATTCGGCGGCGCGCGCCTTAGACAAGCCACATAAGCCTGATCCGGGCCTAACGAGATAGTCGAACGACACTCTCACCCCTGCCATTCGATGGACTCCACCAAACACTCGCCCCGCTCAGCCTGCATGATCTCAGCCCCGCTCGCCTCGCGCACCCAGGCAACGCGGTGGAGAACCAGCCCCTCAAGCAGGCAAACGCCGCTTGCCGTGGCCGCCTGCAAGCATCTGCCTTTGATGCGAATGCTCCGCCGGCCGCAGCTGATGGTGATGCCCTCCGACGGATCGAATCCGATCGAATCGATATACCCGTAGCCGATCGCAAGTGAGTCGCCTGACTTCTTGCGTAGCTGCAGCATCACGCATCGCCCCTGCCCCCGCATCCAGCCGAAATAACCGAGATCTTCCGCCTCGTCAGAGTCATTCCGCTCCCCGTGCCGCACGGCTGGCTCGATCCGCGCCTGATACTTGCCGAGCAGGCCCTTATCCATACAGCCGCTCCTGCTCTTGCTCTTGCTTGCGCTCCGGCTTGCGCGAGCGCTGCGCGTCCCACGCCCGCATCAGCTCGCGCTGCATCTGCGTTGCCGATACGCGGTCGTCGGAGCGCGAGGCTGCCTCCAGCAGCTCCGCCTTGCTGTCCGTGTAGAATACCGCCTGCTGCCTGCCGCGCGAGGCCGCCACATAGGCCCCTTCGCGCGATGTCGCGGGGTATGACGGCGCAGAAAGCCCGATGAACACTTTAGCCACGGTTTTCCCCTGCGAGGCGTAAGAGGTGACGCAATAGCCCTGCGCCAGATGCCCGTAATCGCGGCCAACCGTCCAGCCATTGGCCAGCTCGAGATTGCCATCACCGTCGAATCCACGCACAGCGTAGAGCGCACCGTTATTGAGTCGGTGCTTGCCGTCAGCCGTCTTGCCGTTACGGGTGATCCGCACCATGTCGCCGGGCGCGAGCACCAGCTCGTCGCGCCGGAACAGCTGAAACTTCGCCGCCTCTTTCCCTGGGAAATCGCCTTTCCCGAACTCCAGCCGTTCCCCCTTGGTGATGCCTTTTGCATTCTGGTGAAACACCAGAACGTCTGCCGCCTCAAAGTTCGCCGGGTCGCTTCGCTCCGCTTCGGTCAGGTTCACCGGCCTAAGAACCGGAATCACCCGCTCATCCTCGCCCAGCCTGCCCATGGCTTTCAGCTCAGCGCGAATGGCCTGCGTCACCCACTCCGCTTCAAGATGCGTCGGCGACACGCAGAGCGCCGAGTCGCCTGCTGCGACTGCCCCCACATAGTCAGCAGCAAGCGCGAGGTAGCGATCAGAATGGCCGACCTCACGAACCCAGCCCAGCGCATCAAGCCTGGCCAGCCCCGTCGCCACATCCCCTTCGCTCAGAGCCTCAACCGCCGCCTTGTAAGCCCCCTTCTGCCGCCTGATCTCTTTTATCTGCGCCGGCACAATTCCGGACTCGTCCTCGATTAACCGCAGAGCCGAGCCTCTTTCGACGCTGCCATGCTGCGCAACGTCTCCCGCAAGCACCACCCTGGCATCGAGGCGGCCCGCCAGCTCGAACAGCTGGTGCATCGTGCGCACCCCCAGCAATCCCGCCTCATCGACCCAGATCACATTGCCGCGTACCTCCTTTTGCATCCGCTCGTCCAGCAGCAACCGCGCAACCGTGTCTGCCGCCCCGAACCCTTCGCCGCGCAGCACACCCCTGCTTGCTTCGGCCGACGGCGCGAAGGTGAAGACCTTGCTTCCTGCCGCTTCGATCGCTTCCACGGTCTCGAGCATCATCGAAGTCTTCCCCGTACCTGCCCGGCCCCGGAGCAGTTGCACATTGTCCCGGCTCGACAGGATCTGCTGAACCGCCCGCTTCTGCTCGTCGCTGAGCCATTGGCGCTCGAATGCATGCTCTCCGGGGGCAAGGGCTGACCGCGTGCCACGGCCCTCGCGTGCGAATGCCACAATAGACCGCTCCTCTGCCAGCACTTCCTTGGTGGTCACGCATTCGCGGCCCCCGCGCTGCGCACGCAGCAAGGGCTGCTCAGACAGCGCCGCTGAAACCTGCTGCGGCAGCAGCGAGCCATAACCGCGCTTGATCGCAGCCGTAAGCACGGTTCGCTCCGGCACCACCGACTGGCGCTCAAAGCAATGATCCAGCGCATGGCGCACCGCATCCTGCGCCACCACCGGCTCGGCGTGCCGCGCATCCCCACCAACCGACCCGGCGAGCGCCCCGAGCAATCGACCCTCCTCCGGCGACAACCGATCGCGCCAGATCTCGCGCAGCTGCGCCGCACTAAACTGCTTCGCCTTGCCCTTTCGTGAACGCGCACCGATCTCGCCTTTGTCGCGTGGATCGGTGATGCCCTGCTCCGCCGCCAGTGCTTCAATCTCGCCGGTGCGGCGCGAGAATCGCTCCAGCAGGCTCGCCCCCATGCCATCTAGCTCCCACCCGGTGCGCGTGCGCACGGTCGGCAGACCCAGCTCGCCAAGCCGGTGCGACAGACGCGCATGAAACAGCGCCTCGTAGTAAGGCGCGGATTGCTTTAGCCCAGCAAACTGACCCGCTTTCCATCGCCCTTCCTGCTCGGCGTAAGTTGCGTTTAGCACGAAGCAGTGAGCGTGCAGGTGCGGATCAGGCACACCATCAACGGGACGCGCCGTCCTATGCACATATTCCCCCCAGATCATGTTGCCGGTCGTCTGATCGCAATTCTGCCCCCCGGTGCGAACTCGCGCCTGCATCTCCGCTTCGATGTCTTGCATCGTCTCATGCACTGCGTCACGAAACGCCTGAAGGATGCGCTCATCGTTCGTGATCCCATATAGCAGCGACACGCTCTTTGGCACGTGCCAATTAAAGTCATAGCCGACGCGGCGATTTGCTCGCTGACGCAGCGTGAGCGTCTCACCTGTTGCCGGGTCGCGGTTGTCGCATAGCGCATCCCAGTCGCGCTTTTCAATCTCTCCACTCAGCCCGAGCATCGCCGCACCCTTTCCTCGCCAGATGCCCGTCAGCTCCTGCCCTTCACTGTAATAATCAGCGGTTGAGTAGTAGCGCTTGGCCCCTTCTGCCATGCTGTTCTGGATAATGCGTAGCATCGACGCTCCTCATACGCAGCGCAGCGACAATATATGTAAGGAATATTGCCAAGCAACCTCCATGCCAGTCCCACATTGACACAGCCAAGCCGATATGACGCAGCTTGTTGATGTGCGATCGAGCACTGCCCATTCGATCCCCAGCTGGAGGCGGCAGCCCACGCAAACCAAAGATGGGCACGATAAAGCCTCAGGCGAGGCCGGCAAGCTGCAGAGCCGCTTTCCATGCATGGAAGCCTTCGGCTCTTCGCTTGACCGACCGCTTCGCTCCTCGCCCTGGCGGCTTTCCTTTTCGTGCCATCAGGTTGCGATGGTCGCAGCCTGCAACATCAAGAGGAGATCATCATGAAACACGACAATGCCAATCCACAACGAAGCAAGCCAGCTGCCACGCTCAAATCCGGTCGAATCAAAGCGGCTATCTGGAAGAATGACAGCAAGCATGGCAGATACTACACCGCCACCATCTTTCGCACCTACCGAACCGCCGATGGCAACTACGCGGACACCAGCCAGTTCACGGTGAACGACCTGCTGCAGATCCAGCTCATGATAAAGCAGGCGCTTGACCAGATAGCTGATCTCTCATGCGAGGCGACCGCTCCCCAGACGATGCACCCAGGTGACGGGAGGGTCTCATGACCCGCTCCGGCAATGAGTCCGCCCAGACGGCACGGGTCAGCCCGAGCCGCCTGGCAGCCGGCCACTGGTGCCACCAATCGAACCGGACAATCGGCGAAGGCGACATCTACCGCGCCTATAGCGCAGACTGCATTGCGGATTCATCACGCATCCGGACACCGTTTTTCTATCAGGGATCTTGGTGGGTAACGGTTAGCGTGCACTACCCCGATCGAGCCTGCGTTGCCTACAAGCTTCGCAGCGCCGACCGCTTCGACGGCACGCCCGTTTCGCACCGCGAAAAGACCGCAGGCGCTACTACCAGTAGCGCACGCAGCGACCCTACGGGCTTCTATCACGGCATGATCGTCATATGGCGCGGCGCGGCCCATGTTCTGACCGGCCCACCATGCCGCTTTGTGCCCGGCAATCCCGAGCCACAGCAGCAAGAGCTATTCGCGGGAGGCGAGCTATGAAAAACGTCACTCCGCTCACCCGCGTGACTCTTCCGCAGGCACCCCGCAATGCCAGCCCGCTTCCTTGGCTGACGAGCATCCACTCCTCGATAGGTCGCGGCCCGTGGGGATCTTCGCGCTACCGGGGCAACTGCGATGGCTACCTAATCAAAGATCTGCTCCAGTATTTCGGGGCACGCAGCGTCCTCGACCCGATGACCGGCAGCGGCACGTGCCGCGACGTATGCCGCGATCTTGGCATCCCCTGCGTCAGCTTCGACATCAAGAGCGGACGCGACGCTTCCGACGCTAGCAGTTACCGGGGTCTCGAGCCTGCTGACTTCGCCTGGCTCCATCCTCCCTACTGGCGGATGATCCGCTACAGCGAGAATCCGAGCTGCATGTCGAATGCGCCGTCACTGGATGCGTTCCTAGGCCAGCTCACCCACGTGCTGACCCACTGCCGCAATGCCCTGACACAAGACGGCCATATTGCCGTGCTGATCGGAAGCTATCAGGATCGCCAGAGCGGCAATCGCCAGATCCCCCTGCCCGCACTGACCACGCAGGCCGCGATCGCAGCCGGACTATGGCCCGCCTGCACCGACATCATCCGCTTCCAGCACGGCAACACCTCATCGCGTCGCACCTACCGATCGAGCTTCATCCCCGGCCTGCACGATGTCTGCACCGTCTATTCCGAGTTCCACCAGCACAAGAAATACTGGCCGCACACGAAGGAGAGCGCGCGCGTCATCCCGCTACCCATTTCCAGCAAACCGCAAATGCCCTGACCCAAATGGCACAGCCGGAACACGCCTGTGCCGCAGTAGCCGCTCGCCGTCTGATACCCACGCATCAACCTCCGCAAGAAGCTCCTCCGCACAGAACAAAATCTCCAAGTGTCGCGTATGTCGCAACTCGAGCCCACAAGTGCAGTCCATCTTACTCGCTGACCGCCTCAAGCAATCGTCTTCCCGCCATTCATACGAATAGCCAACATTGACATCAAATCCGCTGGCAACAGACCCCATCATTTCAAGCGTAAACTCACTAATATCAATACGGTCGCCATCATCCTCAATGACGACTCCTTTGAGGCACGATCCAGAATCTTGCATAGTCGGGAACCGATAAACGCCATCGGCTTCTACCACAACGCATTTGACCTCAGCAAGCAACGCTCGGAGCTTCGGAAGCGCAATTGTTTCCAAATCTGCGTTATATCCGTACAGGATCTCCTCCGGTGCCAGGATAGCCATACCGACGCTTAACGGCCCAGACTTTCCGTCAGAACAGACTAGATCTCTGCCGCCCCACTGCGGCCGGTAGAAGACACCCGGAATATAGCGGGCATGCTCGTAATACACCGGCAGATCCAGGCAATGCGAATAGAACTCATGCCCCTCAGCCTTGCGAGCCACCCACGGGCCATTCAGCAGACATCGCAACACGTCATCATTTTGCGGGGCGGGGAAGGCATCCTCCGTCACCCTAAAGCCGGCCTTATGCGCAACTGCCATCAAGACACTAACTGGCACTATGAAAAGATGGCTAACGCACGCGGCAGGCAACACTGGCTTCGGCCCTGCCAAAAAAGCCTTTTGGGAGCGAGGGCGCGACGGTAGATTTTCAAAGAAAGCGCCGAGGTCGTATAAGCCGATCTCGGCACCACTCAGGGCCTCTTTGTCGACAGCATACACGTGCCCTTCACCTTCATGCGGTTCATACCGGGCATACTGCTGGGCGACCAAAACCCCGAGTTCATTTGCGTCATCTCCGACCGAAATCTGCCGCTCAACAATGCATCTGTTTGCAGCAAACCAGCAAGCTAGCCCGAAATCAGCCGTGAGGTCGACGAAGAACGAACGCCACCCATAGTGCTGGAGCACGGCCTGGCTAAAGGCCAAATCTACATCACCCTTACGTGCGCTTGAGTATGACGCTAACGTGTCACGAGCGTAGCAATTCCACTTTCGCATCAGCGACGGGACGCAACCGTGCCGACTGAAGCTCGTCGGAAACCCATCGAATCCGTCTTTGCCTTCGTAATGTTGCACCTGCCCTCGAAACAGGTGAGTCGACGCAAGGCGCGCTAAAGCCTCGGTGAGTTCGTTCGAATTCGCTATACGAATGGTCTGCATGCTGAGTGCCCTACTGCACGCACTCTACCTGCTTCTCGCAAACGCAGCAATGCTATCCGCTCGAGGCTCCACTCCGCTCTACCCACGCACCTTGCGAACGAGCCGTGCTGCACATTCTCCACGCCAGTCTTCGCAGCGACTATCGACGCAAGCAGTTCAGCTAGCCAACCAACTAAGAACCCCTGCCGCTGCACCACAGATTGATCAGACATCTCCCCTATGCACAGCTTAGGATGCCTGCAGATCAGGTTTCCCAGGGAAAGGAGTCGCTCGTCGCGCCTGCGTGACTATCTCTTCCGCTCTACTTTCTTAAGCAAACTACCGCAGATTGTGCACTTGTACTCGACCTCTTGCCAAATCCGATTTCCGAGGAAAGCGACTCCTCCATAGAGCGTCATGCCAAGTGCTAACAGCGGGTGACCAGCTGCCCGCATTCGGTGACCTATCGCCGCACGTTGACCCGCGCTACCAGTCTGCTGGATAACTGGACTCACACGGACACACTCCATTGCCTTACCGCAGTCAGAACATACTGGTGTAGCCATCCCTGCAACCTCAACCTTCAATCAAACAGCCTATAGACAGAGCGCATTCGCGCTATCGATGCGCTTCCTGAATGCGCCGCTTACGGCAAACATCTTGCCGATACGATCGGACAGCATAGCCCATCGCCCCTAACGTCACAAGAGCAACAGAAAACTCAAGCGCGGAACTTCGGCGCTGCCATACTTTGCCCTTATGCTGACCAAGTTCCTCAACCACATGCGGGATCTGTAGCGCCAACCAGCCCGCACCACCAACAGCTCCGATCGCGATTGCGCCATGCGCTCCGCTACCTAACGAGCGCGACCCACACTTCACACTGTCACTATCGCTATTCATCCTGCAACCATGCCCCCTAATACAGAGTACCACGGCATCACAGGGAATTGCAAGATAGTTATTACGACATCTTAACTAATACCACCCTCGCCACTTCGCAAAGAGTTTGAAATCACCCTAGCGACCATGACTATCAACTACGCTGACACAATTCTTGGCGCAATCGTAATTACGATTCTACGACTTTACGGCAATGCGCCCAATCGCCCGTACGGCGCGGCATCACTGATCCCACTTGACTCGCTTGCCAGAATACGCTACCGACGATGCACATAATCGTAAAATCGTAAATGCGACAGGAGGCATCCAGTGACCAAAGTAATATCGATTCTGAACCAAAAAGGCGGCGTGGGCAAGACGACGCTCGCCGTGCACATGGCGACGGCTCTGGCACGTAGCGGCAGCAATGTCCTCTTGCTCGATGCCGACCCCCAGGGCAGCGCCCTCGACTGGTCGGCGGCACGTAGCGGAAAGCCGCTCTTCCCCGTCGTCGGCCTTCCGAAGCCGTCCATCCACAAAGAGCTGCCCAGCCTCGCGCAGAATCACGAAGTGATCCTGATCGATGGGCCCCCACGCGTCTACGACGTAGCGCGCTCGGCCATCATGGCAAGCGACCTGGTGATGATTCCCGTGCAGCCGTCGCCCTACGACGTATGGGCGGCCAAAGAAATCGTCGACTTGCTCGATGAAGCCTCCGTCTACAAGCCTGACCTGAAAAGCGCATTTGTGGTAAATCGTAAAATCGTAAATACGGCGATTGGCCGAGATGTCTCCGATGCACTCGCCGAGTATCCGATTCCCGTCATGCAGAGCGCGATCTGCCAGCGCGTGGCCTTCGCGGAAAGCGCAGCGCAGGGCCTGACCGTTTTTGAACTCGATGCGGACATGCCAGCGAGCAAGGAAATCTCCGCACTCGCAAACGAGCTGTGCGATCTCTTGTCCGCGACAAGGGCAAAGGTTCCGGCATGAAGAAGGTTTCGTTTGCGGGCAAGCCATCCTCTAAGCCACTCCACGCCAACGTCGATGACTGGGTCAGCGACCGCGAGAAAGCAGCACGCGAACCGACCAAGCGCCTGACGATCGATGTCCCGATAAGCCTTCACAAGCGAATCAAGAGCAGCTGCGCCTTGCAAAATCTCGTGATGGCGGATGTGGTGCGCGACCTTCTTGAACAAGGATTCCCCGAACATGATGCCGACAAGCGGGCAGGGGAGGGCAATCGTGTTTACGACGAATCGTAAAGTCGTAAAGTCGTATTTGCGCAATCATGTCTAGGCGGCGGCTTCCCGCAGGCGACAGCCAGCCAGACTTGTTCGCCGCCACCTTCACCGACATCCCAGTGCGCGATCAGCGCGAAGTCATGGAGCGCCCCTTCTTTAGCCTTGCTAAAAGACCTCGCGTCACGCCGATCGAATATCAAGTCGGCAATGTGTGGATCGAGGTCAGCGCCAATCCAAAGTTCGGCATGGCGACGATCTGGGATGCCGACATTCTGATATGGGCGGCCACGCAGATCACCGAGGCCATGGATCGCGGTCTCAAGCCATCGCGCACGATTCAGTTCCATCCGTACAACCTGCTGCGCTCCATTCGCAGGACTGCCGGAGGCAAGGACTATGCACGGCTGCGCGCCGCGCTGGAGCGGCTCACTCATACGGCAGTGCGCACCAACATCCGGGCGCAGGACAACCGCAAATTCGCCTCCTTCCACTGGATCGAATCCTGGACAGAAACCGTCGTCGAGCAAAGCGGCGAACCATCGGGAATGACGATCACACTACCCGACTGGCTGTATAACGGGATCGTAGGGAAGGGGGGCATCCTCACCATCCATGAAGACTACTTTCTCCTGACGGGCGGCATCGAGCGCTGGCTCTACCGCGTCGCGCGCAAGCACGCAGGCAAGCAACCCACCGGCTGGGCCTTTACCATGCGTCAGCTCTATGAGAAGTCTGGCTCGGCGGCACGGTTCAGCGACTTCGCCGGCGATGTGCGCCGGATCGTCGAGATCGACCAGCTACCGGAATATCACGCCTCGACCGTCCGCAACGCCGAAGGCGAGGACATTGTCCTGTTTGTCCATCGCAGCACGTTCGATCCTACCGATCCCAGGCACGAGCACGCACGGTTCAAGCAGCGCCGCATACTTCCAAACATCTGACCAGCCGCGACAATCTGAACCTGAACTTATCCACATTCTGTGGATACGCACGGGCTATTAGGCGCACGCCACTCGGGCTATAAGGCGCAGCCCCCATCGGGCGATTAGGCGCAACTATACGGGCGATTAGGCGCACGAAAATGCGCGCTGGCGAGAACCACAGGCGCTCTCGAGACCCCTTAACGGTTTAACTTAATTATATATAACTTATTGTAACGCTGCGGCCTTGTGGATAACTCCGAGATCGTTGGCACTACCGATAAGAGGCATGCAGGAAAAGAAATGCTCGATGCCCCGTATTCGCGTAGAAAGGCCCCGTACAGACGCGAAGAGACTTTTTACAGGGGAGGGGTCACATTGCTACTTTGTGCCCCTCATAAGACGCTTTATGATGCAATTGACATTTGCCCACCGTTGTGATAATATACTAGACGGTTAGTCAAATGAGGGGAGGAGGCGATGGATAATCACATCGCAGGCGGTGAATCACTGATTTGCGGCGCATTTGATGCGCGAACGCATCTTGCGAAGCTGCTCGATCGCGTCCAGCGCGGCGAGATCATCACAATCACGCGGCGAGGCATCGCCGTGGCCAAACTCACTCCCATCCCAAGCCCCACCGCACAGGACAAGTCCGAGCTTCTCGGACGATTCGCGGCGTTCCGTAAGAATCACCCCCTGCATGACCTGCCGACTTCCGAGCTGGTCGATGAAGGCCGCAGGGTTTGAAGCTCGTTGTCGATGCTAGCGTCGCACTCGATTGGGTTTTCGATTCCGAGCGCACGCCCTACGGACAAGAGGCGCTCAGCCACGTGATTGATGCGGGCGCAGCTGTGCCAGCGCTCTGGCCCGTTGAGGTCGCCAATGGCCTGCTATCAGGGCTGCGCCGGCGGCGGATCACCGAACCTGAGATGGCAGAGGCAGTCAGCATGCTCGCATCTCTGCCGATCGAGATCGTCGCCACGACCGCCAGCCTTGCCACCATGCCTCCGCTCCTCGAGCAGGGCGCTCGCTTCGGGCTTTCTGCCTATGACGCATCCTATTTGCTGCTGGCGCAGCGCGAAGGCCTGCCTCTCGCCACCAATGACGCGCGGCTACGCGGCGCGGCCCAGCTCGCAGGCGTTCCCATCCTCGGGCTGGAGACAGCAGGAGCACGGTGAAAACCGGCAGCGCAGAACTGCCGAACCGGAAGCTACCCCAGCCGCGCAATCTCCACTGCCGGATCGCATCCGCAAGCGCGGCACCATGCAACGAACTCGACCGGGTCGATGCGCCGATCCCCGGTCTCGGATCGATGCACCATGCTGTTATGCATCCTGAGCTTCGCGGCAAGGTCACGCTGGGTCAGACCGGCCTCTTCACGCATGCACCGCAGAAGCGTGCGCAGCGTGCGGTATCCGGGCTTGTGCTGAGGCTGAGCTGCCATCGGAGCCGCACGCTAGGCCGCGCCGACCTTGCTGCTATATTCGCAGCACGAAGCAGCTCCCTATCACCCCAAGACAAACGAAGAGTCGCCCAAGCACGCAGCCTTTCGCCTGATCCAGGCGACCAGCGGGGCGGGCGCACCGACCCCTTGCCCTCTGATGTCCCTGCTGCTATTTTAGCAGCAGCTTCTCCACGGACAGGCCAGGGTGCCTGATTGCCATGAACGCCATCTGTCAGGTTTCGCATGAACTCGCCAACCCCGAAGGCTGGATATATGTCATTGTCGTAGCAGGCTACCTGCTAGCGATAGCACTCGGGCTTGTCCTTCTGCGCCTACTCGCACTCCTAGCGATCATCGCCGTAGTCGGCGGCGGCGCTTGGTACCTGTGCCACCTGCTCGCCACTGGCAAAATCGAAAGCTGGGAGGTGTTGCTTAAGGTCGGCGGCATGCTCGCAGCCGGGGCGGTGACTGCAACAGCCACGCTCAGCCTCTACGCAAAGTCGGTAACAGACTAGCCCCGGCACCGCCATTCGCGTGCCAACCTTGCTGCCATTTCAGCAGCAACAAAACGAGCCGCCAGCCATGACCAAAAACCAGGCCCACGAGGCGATCGAAGCCGCCCCAGCAGTCGAGAGCTTTCCCTTCCAAGCTGCAGCGCCGGGCACGCCCCACATCATCCTTCCGAAAATCTGGAACCCCACTCCTGCTGTAAACTGGACTGTTCTCATCCACCCCGCGCTCGGCCCATTGCTTCACGCCCTCAACTGGCGAAGGCTCGGCGATCGCAGGCGCTACGCCACAAATCTGCGCTGGGCCATGGCATTGCTGCTCGGCCCGTTGCTGCTGCAAGCCGTAGCAATCACTTTCGACTTCATCCCAACGTCGTACCGCTACCTCATTGCCCCCGGCGGGCCTATCGTCCAGTGGATGGCAATCACGGCGGCATACACAGCACTTCTCGCCAGCTGGTACTGGATCGAAGCACGCCGCCAAATGCGATTCGTGAAGCACGATCTTGGAGGAGAATACGCACGCCGCAAATGGCTCTGGCCAATACTAATTGGCGCTGCAGCGACAGCAATTACCTATGGCACCATCGCAGCAATACTCGCGCTACGCGGCCCGCCAGCTTATGAAATACGCGACGTGCTCTCCCGCGCCATTCCAAAACAACTCAAAACGCAGCCCTCATATGCACAGTTCCGCTTCCAACGCATCACGCTCGAGCGTAGCGGCTGGGGCAACTACACCGGGATAGCGCACGGCATAGACCCGAATGGCAAGGTTCAGCTAACACTAACCGCAAAGACCGAAGGCGATGAGATTCGCTGGAATCTAACACCCATTAATTGATATACATTTCATATTGACACAAGCAACAATATGCGCCATTCTTCAGCATGACTTTAAGATCAATATGGAATGCAGCGGGCGGCATTGCAGCAATTGCCTATATAGCAAGCGTTGGATTTTCAGCCGCCGTTACGGCCGGCATGTTGCTAGCCTATTCTATCGACTACTTTCTGACACGCAACACACGCAAAAACTTCGGGGAACCGGAAAAGCCGCGACCAACCCAACCCGATAACCAACACATCAGCAGCGAACTCCTAACGCACCATGGATTACAAGCCGATGCAATACCGCAGAGCACGCTGTCGCACAGCGCGCGAATTCTTGCACAGCGCGCACCATCAACAAGCCGACCGCGCTAAAGCGTATTTATCGAACGTCCACCGGGCAGACGACCGATTCCCCATTCGCGTTGCGGATCTCGACTTGCTTCTGCTGCCTTATCGCTTCAAGTTCGGCATCGGACAACTCCTTCGAAGCAACTCGGCCCTCCGGTGCAGTGACCCACAGTTTGCGGTCGACTAACGTCAAAAACATCTTCACCATCTCATACCGATTGTATAGCCTCCACGTCACTTCCAGAACTGGCACGATACGGCTCGCGCCCACGGTCGACGCAGCAGTTGCCACCTGACCCTTCGCAGCCGCGGCACCACCGATCGCAGACTTTGCATGAATAACCGCCGAAGCCTTATGGACAACGGCTGCCTTTGTCGCAGCAATCGCAGCGCCCGCCTTACCTGCAGAGGCTGCTGCGCAACCCTTGAGCGCGGCGCACCCAACACATGCCGCCGGGCAACCAAGCAACATAGAGCTAAATGAAGCAATAATTAGCAAATTGCGGATCGACTTATTCATACATCCTCCTATTCTCGCTTACAACTTCGTTCTGCCATCCAACCCGCGATAATACGGAAACGAACACCACAAGTCAGCCGCAGGCAAACACAACCGTCCTCCGAGCACAACGTAGCGCCGCACACTCGCAGGATGATCTCTCAACACCTCTTACCGCAATCGACCGCCTCAGTAACAACGGGCATCACAAAAATCTGACGCGATAACTCATCCTACTTGCCTTTCGCCCGCGGAATCAGACGACTGAGCGCCCCCTCGCACAGGCACGACATAGCCGGAGCGTCATATCCAAGACCGAGTTAGAGAGGCAACCGGAGAGAGCAGAACTCTGCCACGGGGTGTCGCTTCGAACAAATCAGATTGTATTCCGACCTCCGCAGGCGATCGCCGCGCGGTGCGCCGCGTGATCAATACCCGCAGCCAACCCGCTTACGACCACGATACCGGCCTCCACAAGTTCGCGCGCAAGCCTTGCCGCTCGCCGCAGCCCTTCATCCGTCGCCTTTCGAGAGCCTACGATGGACACACGGCGATACTGCCGGACGATCTCCGGGTGACCTGAAACCCAAAGTCGCTCCGGAGCATACTTACGCTCGACAGTATTAAGCGACCCGAGCAGTTCCAAGGGACTGATGATCATTCTGCGTACGATATGGAAGGGAACGGCAAGGAATGAACGGCGGAAGTTACCGGCACGACTCCGCTGTCGCCACGGTCGGGTGCCCAGCGCCGTCATCACGGCTACGAGTATCATAGAGCCGACGTTCACCGCCGTGAGCCGATCGTCACGTGTTCTTCGGCCTCAGGGCACGGCGTTATCGGATTCTCGCAGGTAACGTCAAGTCCGGTTCAGCTACCGAAGCTCGCCCCAACTACCCCGTCTCCAGCGCCACCCGCCTCGCCAGCTCCATGTCACGCTCGGCATAGATCTGCGTCACGTCAGCCGCTGAATGCCCGAGAACGACTTGAGCGGCCTCGAGGCCGTAGCGTTTGCGCACTTCCGTAGCTCGTGCATGGCGAAGCTGGTTCGGTGTCCAGACCGCGACTTCTGCTTTCTTGCAGGCGCGCTGAACCGCCCGACGATAGCTCTCCGTCGAATAGCAGTCGCCCGCCCGCCCTGACGGCTCGCTCACGTAGCGCTTCGTGTGCGATGGCCATTGCGGCACCACCCTGCGGGCACGCTTGCCCAGGTTGCGCTCTACCTCGCTCTCACTCGGAGAGAATACGAACTCCTGCGGGTCTCGCTGCAGGAACGGCGCGAGAACAACCTGCGCTTTCGGGCCAAGCAAGCGCTCGCATGCATGGCCGTGGTGCTCCGTCTTGTGCCGCAAGGGCCGGCACACCCAGACAGCCCCTTCTTGTTCGATGTCGATGGCGCGCACGCGGCACACCTCACCGGGCCGCATCCCGCTGAACCATTGCAGTTGCACCATGCCCGCGACGACGCGCCCGAGATGCGCAAGAACCGCCTCGACCTCTTGCCATGCGACCGGAACGACCCGCTCCGACTCGCGCACCTGCGCCGACTCCCCCCTTCGCAGCCCTGACACGCTCTGCAGCGCATGCCAGATCGAGGCAGGCACCAGCTCCATCGAAGCCGCCCAGCGAAACATCCGCACGATCCGGCGGATGCGGCCATTAACAGTTCTGCGCGTCAGTGAGCGCCCGGTTTCTTGCTGCGCTGCTTCTGCCATCCAGCTTCGCAGCGCATGCAAGCGCTTCGGCCCGAAGCTCGCCGCATCGGTTGCACCAAAGAGCGAACTGAGAGGACGCAGCGAATAGATGATCCAGCCGCGTTCGCTCGTGGCTTCGCCGTCCTTCATGTAACGGCCCGAGGTCTCCAGATGCGTCCAGTAGGCAGCTATGACCTCGTCCACCGTGATCCCAGCGGCGGCTGCGGCAGGGGTTTCGACCTTTACCCTGCCGGTGGTCAGATACTCAGCCACGAGCGCGCCGTAGCGCTCCTTGCTCTCGGGCGTGCCATGCCGCCCGAGATAGTGATCCTGGCCATGGATGCGGATGACGGCTTGACCGGAGGGCCGGTGAAGTCGGTAGCTCGGGGTGAGCGAACGGGGACGTGGCATGCGTGCGGCTTCCGAGTTATGTGGTAGGACTACCACCATTCCCGGCTGCTCTGCCCCGAGGGCAGGTGCACGCGCCTGTGCGTAAGTCGCGTCGTCAGCCTGACATGAGATTGGTCGGGGCGAGAGGATTCGAACCTCCGACCTCTTGCTCCCGAAGCAAGCGCGCTAGCCAGACTGCGCCACGCCCCGACCCTGGCGGCTTTGCCGCCTTGCGAGGCGAGAAGACTAGCCGCCGACCGCGCTCAGGCAAGGGGGCAGCTCACCGGACGGCGCATTTCTTGTCGCGCATCGGGCCCGCGTTTCGGATCCGCGGATCGAGGCTGCGGCGAGCGGTCAGGTGAAGAGCTCGGCCGTCACCGCGGTCGCGAAACTCCCACGCGGTAGGGCGAAGCGCAGCTCGAGCGCCGTCGGCTCGACGGCCGCGACGCTGCATGCCTCGAGAGGGACGCGAAGGGCGCGGCGACCGCCCTTCTGCCCCCATGGCCGACGGACACCGAAGTCCTCGTGACGCACGTCGAACCGCGCGAGCACGTCGTCTTCGGTTTCGAGGACGGCACCGGTCGCGCGCAAGCAGTCGGGTCCTGGCAAGGGTGCGCTCGGCGAGATCTCGAAGCCTGCGACACGCGGCGCCGCCGCGATCGCTTCTTCTTCGGTCGTGACCGCGAAGCACGCGCCGTTGCGATGCAAGAAGGCGATGTCCCCCGCCACCACGTGATCGATCGAGATCGCGTCCTCGGCGAGTCGGCGCGACAGCACCTCGTTGAACACCGCCGACTGCAACGCCGACACGCAGAGCGAGAGAAAGCGCTTGGGCAAGGTGCGCAATCCGTCGCGAGCTGCGCCGCTTCGTGCCCACGCCTCGAGGGCACGGCGCAGCATGCGATCGCGCGCGTTGTCGAGCATCGAAGCGACTGTGTCCGACTCGCTCGCGCCTGCGAACGCACGCAGGAAGCCCTCGGCATCGTCGCGCAGCAGGCGTCGACCGAGCTCCGGCGTCGACCCCGTATTGCCGAAGCGCTGCGGTCCGAATGCGTTGGGCACACCGCGCGCACGTAGGACTTCGAGTTTGGCCTCGCAGCGTTCGAGGTCGCCGGGTGCGACATCACGCAGAACGATCACGAAGCGATTGCCGCGCAGGTGCCCGAGCTTGAGCTTGTTCTTGTGCGGTACGACGTCGAGCACGGACACGCCGTCGATGTCGAGTCCACGCAACTCGTCCTCGGTCGCGAACTCGAGACTCAGCCACTGGCGTGTGACCGCGTACTTGTCCTTGAGGCCGGCACAGCCGATGTCGCTTTCCTTGCGACCGAGCGTGCGCGCGATCTGGCGGAGCACGTCGAACGTCGTCCTCCCGCGCTTCTCTATCTGGAAGAAGCGATGCGTACCCTCACCACACGGCTCGTACGCAAGCAGCTCTTCGACGACGAAATCGTCGTCGTCCTCGCGCATCCGCCCAGAGGTCGGCGGCAAGCCCGTGGTCAGCGCTCGGCCCACTGGACCCGCCGGCTCGCGCCTTTCACCACGAAGCGATCGTGACATCGCCAACAGGCGGCTTCGAGAGCTTCGAAGGCGCTGCCCGCCGCACTCGCCGATGCGCTGTTCTGGATCGATCGCGCTGCCTCGAGGACCTGCCCGAGAATGCCGCCCCAGCCTGGCTCCGAACTCGCGGAACGCGCTTCGGGAGCATTGAGCAGGAGCTCGATCCTGCGTGCCGCCGCCTTCCATGCGAGCACGTCGCGTGCGGCGATCGCGGTCGCGGCGCGCTCGGTGTTTCGCATCACGTCCTGCATGCGTCGTTGCATCGCACTCGGCTCGGAACCACAGGCCAGCACGGAGCCGGCGACCACCATCAGTAGAGGAACGAACACGCGTGTCGAGGACGCGCGCGATCGCACCTCGGTACGGAGAACCGGCGCCATCACGCCGCGACGCCCGTGGCGTACGCGGTGACACCATTCCGGTCCCCCCCTCCTCGAAGGACCACCCTTTCCCATGTCGCGCAATGTAGTCGGTGAGCCCGGGCGACGCTCTGCTATTCTCCGGCCAAATGCCAGTCAGACGCGGCAACGAGGCCGCCTTACCGACCGTCAAACTCCGGGTGCGCGTCACGGGGCGGCACCCGCGCTTCTTCAAGAAGCAGGTCTTGAAGCCCGAACGACCGATCGAGCCCGGTTCGCTCGTGTTCGTGCTCGACAAACTCGGGCGTGCCGTCGGGACCGGGTTCTACAACCCGCGATCGACGATCACCGTGCGCATGCTGACGCGCAGCAAGGACACGTTCGATCGTTCGAGCATCGTGGACCTCCTGCGGAACGCGATTCGGTATCGCGAACGGACGCTCGGACTGGGGAAGAACGAGGACGCCTACCGTCTCGTTCATGCCGAGGGTGACGGTCTTCCGGGCCTGATCCTCGACCGACTCGGCGACACCTACGTCGCGCAAGTGTTCGCGCTCGGCATCGTGCCGTCGCTCGAGGACATCGGGAACGAACTCCTGTCGCAGCGCGAAGGCGCGCGACTCGTCCTACGCGTCGACAACGACGCTCGCCGCCTCGAGGGCATCCGCGAGAGCGAAACCGGCCGCGTACCTCCAGGCGAACTCGTCGAGGATGGTTTGCGCTATCGCTTCACGCCGGGGGAAGGGCACAAGACGGGGTTCTTCTGCGACCAACGCGAGAATCGCAAGCGACTCGGTGCGCTCGCGCGCGGGCGACGCGTGCTCGATCTCTGCTGCAACGGCGGCGGGTTCGCGATGCATGCGGTGCGCGGGGGTGCCAAGAGCGTGCTCGCGATCGACCTCGACGAGGAGGTCGTCGCACTCGCTCGCCGCAACCTTTCACGCAACGACTTGCGCGCCGATGTCGGGCACGGCGATGCGTTCGACGTGTTGCGCGAACGCGGCAAGGACTTCGACTGCATCGTCCTCGACCCACCCAAGTGGATCCACGGCGAGAGCGACTACGAATCGGGACTGCAGCGCTATCTCGACGCCAATCGACTCGCGTTCGAAGCGTTGCGCCCTGGCGGTCTCCTGCTCACGTGCTCGTGCTCGGGCTCGCTGTCCGAAGAGCGCTTCCTCGCGATGCTGCGGGATGCTGCGGCTCGCGCCAACAAGGACGTCCGACTCCTCGAGATCCGCGGCGCGGGTCCCGACCACCCGGTCGCGCTCGAATGCCCCGAAACGCGCTACTTGAAAGCCGTGTTCTGCGAGGTGCGCGCATGAAGCCGTTTCGCTTGTTCGCGTCGTGCCTTCCGGGTCTCGAGCCGCTGCTCGACCGTGAACTCGACGAACTCGGCATCGGCGCCCGCAAGATCGTGCCCGGTGGTGTCGAGTTCCTCGGGCACGCGAGCGCCGTGATGCGCGTGTGCCTCGGCAGTGGAATCGCGACGCGCGTGCTGCTGCGGTTCGAGCGATTTCGTGCGACGCGCTTCGAAACGTTGCGTCGGCGAACGAGCGAAATCGAGTGGGAGCAGTTCTTGCGCGACGACGAGGAGTTCGACGTGCGCGCTGATGTTTCGCACTGTCGATTATGGCATGCGGGTGGCGTCGAAGAGCGCATCGCGCACGGCATCCTCGACCGGCTCGGACTCTCGGTGTCGGACCTGCGGCGTGCGCGCAGTGTGCGGGAGGATCGCGACGCCGAGGACGTGGGTGCGCCGTCGCAGGCGGATGCGGATTCCCATGCGGATGCAGCGAGCGAATCGGATGCGACGTTGCCTGTGGTGCGCGTTCGTGCTCAGGGCGACCGCTTCGGGCTCGCACTCGACCTGTCGGGCGCGCCTCTGTGGCGACGCGGCTATCGGCTCGAGACAGCCAAGGCGCCCCTTCGTGAGGATCTCGCGCACGCGCTCGTGCGCGTGGCCTTGGAGGGTTGTTCCGAATCCGCGGAGTCGCACCATTTCGGCGACCCGTTCTGCGGTAGTGGCACGATCGGTATCGAAGCCGCAGGTCTGCTGCACGGCATGCTTCCTGGGAGGTCTCGACGATTCGCGATCGAGCGCACACGGCTCGCAGTGCACGCGAATGCGAGCGACATCGCGCGGCAGTTGCGCGCGAATCGCACAGTGCGCGCACGGGTTCCATCCATCGTGCTCAGTGATCGAGACGCTGGCGCGATCGAGGCCGCACGGCACAATGCGACGCGCGCCGGAGTCGCTTCGAAGCTCGTGATCGAGCACCACGCGTTGAGCGATGCACCGATCTTCGCCGTGCACGAACCCGCGATGATCGTGACGAACCCGCCGTACGGGAACCGCGTCGGCAGTGGCGATTTGCGTGCGCTGTATCAGCGCTTCGGCGCGCTCGTGCGTCGCATGAAGGAGCCCGTAACGGTCGCGCTCGTCACTGCGGATGCGAGGCTCGCGCGGAGCACGGCGATCCAGCTCGAATCGATCCTGTCGACGGAGCATGGCGGGCAGCGCGTGCGTTTCCTGCGAACGACCCACAATCATGCGGCGACCGTTACGCCCCATGCCACGCGGGCCTAACGGAATCGCGAGAAGCCGGTTACCCGCCGGCGCATTGCCCTTCCTCCATGAATCGATCGTGCGCGTTGCACGCGCGATCCCTTCCCCCGAGACCCGAAATGCTTCCAGCTCTGCAGCAGAGCCTTGCACTGTTCACCTTGTGCACGGCTGCACCCGTGGCGATGGCCCAAAACCTCGAAGAGTGGGTTGCGCCGTCCGGCGAAACGATGCTCTCGACGATCTTCCAGACGCTCAAGGCAAAATCCGGCCGCACGGTGACCCTCGTGAACGGCATCTACGTCTTCAAGAACGTCACGATCCCCAGCGGCGCGAGCGTGCGGTGCTCCGGCCCCAATCCGATGATCTGGGTCGTCACCGGCGACTTCATCGTCGACGGTGAACTCAGCACAAATGGCAGCGACGGACAATCCGCATGGACGCTCAACTCGGCGAACGTTCCCATCGCTGGCGGCAACGGCGGTGCGGCCGGCGGGCGTGGCGGTGCGGGTTCGCCCGCGTCGAATGGCACGAGCCCGCGTGGCGAAACTGGCTACGGCCCCTACGATTTCGCGACGTTCGGTGGTCGTGGTGGCTTCCTGTCGATCGGCGCTACCTCGAGCGCCTTTGGCTCGGGCGGCGGTGGCGGCGTCTTCACGACAAGTGGAGATCGATCTCCTCATGGGCTCACGATTCCGCAGTCGAGTGGCGTCGGTGGTCAGGGCTGGAGCACGACTGGCGCGCTTCGCGGCGGCACTGCCGGCAGTCTCATCTTCGTCGACGCCGATGACGAGAACGACTTCTGGGGCGTTGGCTTCGATGTCGCGCGCAACCGTCTCGTCGTCGGTGAACTCCCGATCCTCGTCGGTGGTTCGGGTGGCGGAGGCGGCGGAGATCGCACTGCGCCCAACGCAAACTTCGTCGACGACGAGGTCGGCGGTGGCGGAGGAGGCGGTGGCGGCTGCATGATCGTCTACGCCGAGGGCAGAGTCCTCGTGCGGGGCAAGATCCGTGCAGACGGCGGCAACGGTGGCGGCGGAGAAGCGGCTGGAGCGAGTCTCTTCGGCGGCGGCGGTGGTGGTGGCTCGGGCGGCATGCTCGTGCTCGCGGCTCATCAAGGCATCACCGTGCACGTCCGGGGCGAGACCTATGACATGTCCGACTTCGACTATGCGTTGAGCGCCGACGGCGGCGTCGGAATCAACAGCAACTTCGCGACGACGCTCTACGAATCGAAATACAGCAAGGCCGTTCCCCGCCCCAATGGAGGCGGCTTCGGCGGACTCGGCCTGATCCAGCTGATCACGCCGATGGGCACCAACACGGACGGCACGAACACGCGCCTCGACGACGGCATCACGCTAGTCCGCAACAACCAAATCCTGACCGGCAGCGAAAAACAGCGCTTCCTGGCATGGAAAGGCTGGAAGAACGCCCAAGGCGTCCGCATCGACGACGCGGGCAAGCCGATCCCGGCCAGCAACGGCGGCGACTTCCGTCCCCAACCGATCCTGCTCCCCCTCCGCTGAACCGCGCGAAACGTGCCAGGGACACTTCGCTGTACTATCCTGCGTGAGGTGACCCTGGCTCCTATTGCCGTGCGTCAATGGCGACGCATGCATTTTGCGACAATGGCGAACGTGAGGGAGATGGCCGTGACAACGATCGTGAGTGTCGGGCCTGGCGGCCAATCGATGCCTTCGGTGCAGGCGAGGACGAATGCGATCATCGCGCCGACGAGACTCGTCGTGATGCACCACGGGACGTAGGACGCGAGTGTCGGCACCGCCGTGCGAAGTGCGATCGGCGGAACGAGGGTTAGCACGAGCACGACCGTTGCATCGACGATCGGGACGACGACCGCGCAGTAGAGTCCGAATAGGAGCATCGTCGCCAACGTGTGCACCCGAGGCTTCGCGCCGAGCAATCGCGCTTGGTCCGGATCGAACGCCGCGACCTGATTGCGTCGTAAGGTCACGAGGAACACGAGAGCGACGACCACCGACGCCGCGAGAACCGTGTTGCGACCCGACGTATCGACCGTCAACAAGCGTCCGCGATGCACGAGATCTTCGAACACCTTGTCGTACGGTGTCGCGAGGAAGAGCACGTCTCGCAACGCGACCGCGAACAAGAACGCGATCGCCGCACGAGCTCCGAGCGTGCGCGACGAACCGAGCATCAGAAGCAACATGCCCGCGAACACCGAGGCGACAGATCCCAGCAACTGCACCGCGGGACCCGGTTCCTCGACGACTCCGCCCTGCCGCAGCGCATAGAACAACGCGAACCAACAGAACGCAGCGGCCTGCCCACAGGCTGCCAACTGCGGCACCGCGAGCGCCAGCAGCGGCATCCGCCGCACGACGAGTGCAGAACCGAGAATCGGTCCGACGACCGCGACCGCAAGGAGTGCGAGGAATCCGTCGAGAAAGAACTCGCGGATCAACTCGATCGCGTTCTGCAGGTCCTCGATCACGTCACGTCTCCGTCTTCCCGTAGACGCAGCTCGCGCTCGTCGAGCACCCAAGTGCGGTCCGCAACGTGAGGTAGGACGAGCAGGTCGTGCGTGACCATCAACACGGTGCACTCGCGTCGCTTGAGATCTCGGATCGCGGTCCACACGAGCTCGACAGCGTCGATGTCGACACCGGAAGTCGGCTCGTCGAGCGCGAGAAGCCGCGCGTCCGCACAGAGCGCACGTGCGAGCAAGACGCGCTGGCGTTGCCCCCCCGACAACTCGAAGAAGCGTCGCGTCGCCTCCGTCTCGAGACCGATCGAAGCGAGGCTCTCCCGAGCCCGCCGTCGACGCACGCTCCATCGCTCGTCGAGCGGCCTCCCCATCGCGACGACCTCGAGCGCGGAAACCGGAACACTCGCTTCGAAATCCGTGAGCTGGGGCACGTAGCTCACGGGATGTACCGAGGTCACCTTGCCCGCAAGCGGATCATGGAGACCGATCGCCGTGCGCAAGAGCGTCGTTTTGCCAGAACCGTTGCGCCCGATGAGCGCGTGCACGAGGCCGCTCTCGAACTCGAGCGTCAAAGGACTCGTCAATGCGCGGCGGCCATGGCCCGCCACGAGTCCGTCGAAACGAAGCGCTGCAACCGTCGCCGTCATGGACACCGCGAGCGGTTTCTATCCGGCTCGCCACTGCCTCGCGCACCGCGCCCCCCCTCACCGCGGCCCTTCACGTCACGATCCCGAGAACCGTCATCACCCGCCTCCGACACCCCCGGCCCGAGCACACTCGCGAATTGCGCAACGATGTCATCCATGAACGCGAGCCAACCGCGCCCCGAAGCGAGACTTCCAATTTGGAGAATCCGCGCATCCGCGCCGCAGTCCTTGGCCACGCGTCGAGCCAACTCCGCGAAGCGCGGACGCGCAACGACGAGCCGCACGTTTTCGCGCTTCGCGAGCTCGATGATGTCCGCGAGGTGCTTGGCGGACGGCGGCAATCCAGGACGCGGTTCGAGCGAACCGACGATCCGTAGATCGAACGCATCGGCAAAGTAGATCCACGTCCTGTGGTTCTCGATGAACGCACTGCCTCGACAAGGCTCGAGCAGCTTTTTCCACGTTGCATGATGGCGATCGATAGCCTCTTCGAACGCAGCGTGTCGTTCGAAGTAACCCGCGCGATGTGCTTCATCGACACGAACGAGGCAGTCCCGTACGTTGCGCGCGACGGTCTTCATGCGTCGCGGGTCGAGGTTGTAGTGAGGATTCCCGCGCGGATGAAGATCGGGACCGGCATCCCGAGTCACGCTTGCAGGCACCTGCAATGGCGTTACGCCGACCGACGCGTCGCAGAAGCCAGCACCGCCGGGACGAACCGCGCGATTCTTCGCTTTCTGCAATAGTGCCGGCACCCACGCGTGCTCGGCGTCGAATCCGAGCTGCACGAAGACGTCGGCACGGTGCACCTGAACGAGAAAGGACGGCCGGACGGTCACGAGGTGCAAGTCCTCTTCGCCGGTCGTCAGCGTATGCACGTCGACGTCGTCTCCGCCGATCGTTCTTACCACGTCCGCAAGATCGGGCGTCGTCGTGACCACGTTGACCTGAGCCACGAGTGGTGCCGCGATCGCTGCAGACAAGATCGAAGCCGCGATTCGTGAAGCAGTCCGAAGCGTCGATCGAATGTTCGGTGCCGGCCATTGACCGACCCGTCTACCAAGGAATGCCATGACCGTGTGTCCCCAAGATGACCGTCCATTGCATCGAGATCCCGAACGAGTCCGGTCCGGGATCTTGGAAGCGCCGCGCTTCGAGGCGCAGCCTGTTGAACTCGTCGACTTTCCACGTCGCGAAGGCACCGTAATCCGAAGATCGCTCCGACGCATCTTCGGCGTGCTCGAAGGAGCCCGCAGTCGCCCCCACCGACCACTGACGTCCGAGGTATGCCTCGCCATAGACATGACCACCGAACGCTCCGACGCGGGAAACGTCGATCCCATCGTCCGAGAGTTCACGCGTCGACCAGAGCGCTTCGCCAACCAGCACGAAGCCGCGCCCCGTCGCCTCGTCGACATTCCGATACGTCGCGTCGAGCCCCGTGATCCGCTGCTCGAACGAACGGCGGAACGGCTGCATCGACGCGTCTTCGAAGAAGCGCACCGCCTTCGGCTGATACGCGATACTCGCACCGACCTGCAGCGTCGCCGCACTTCCGAGTTCGACCACCGCAGTCGCGCGACCATGGAACGCGAAGTTCTCGAAGTGGCGCTTTCCGAACGAATCGACGCCCTCCCCATCGTGACTGTGAGCGTGTCCGGCCGCCGGTCCGAACATCGAGTGCGCATCGCCTTGGATCCCGTTGGTGATCCCGGCAGACCATCGCAGCGTGCTCGTTTCGCCGAGCCCAGTCCAATGGTGCAGCTCGACACCGGTCCCGCGCAGGCTTCCTCCGACGTAGTCCTGCAGCACCTGCGGCTTGTCGAGCATCGGGAGGTCGTGATCGTGTAAGGCAGAGAACTTTCCGAAGTCGACGCTGTAGTGCCCGACCTTGAGTTCGAACGTATCGGGGAGCGCGTCGTCGACGAAGAGGTACGCCTCTTCGATCTCGAAGCCGGTCTCTTCCTCGATATGCAGATAGACCTGATAGGAAGCGAACGGGTCGACACGACCGACGAAGCCGACCTCGACGTCGCGCAGAGTGAATCGATTCAGCCTGTCGAAAGCATCGTCCTGATCCGATCCCGCGAGCACGAAGTCCCCGATCACGCTGATCGCGGGATTGAAGAGATTGTCGAACACGGTCGTTTGACCGCCCTCGGACAGACCACGCCGCGGCACGCTCTCGCTCTCCTGAACACCATCAGGCACGTTGCGCGTCACAGTTCGCAGCTCTTCCCGGAGCGCATCGACTTCGGCACGGTGCCGCAGTTCGAGTTCTTCGATGCGACGCTGCAGATCTTCGTTGGTCTGAGCAAACGCGTGCGGCACGACAGATGAGGTCCACACCATCAGGAGGATCGGCAACCGGACAGGCATCCCGACATTGAAGCATATGCAATTGCATTTGCAACTAGAATGCGCGATCCGCTTCGGGCTACACTCTGCACTCCATGGAGAGATTGACGCGACAGCGGCGAGCCATCCTCGAGGTCCTCACGTCGAGTGACCGCCCCTTGAGCCCGGCCGAGATCACCGAACGCGCTGCCGAAGATGTCGCTTCGATCAGCCTCGTGACGGTCTATCGCAATCTCAAGACGCTCTGCGAGAACGGGGAGATCGTCGCGGTCGAACTCGTCGGCCGACCACCCCGCTACGAAGCCGCTGGCCTGACGCACCACCATCACTTCCTATGTGTCGACTGCGACCGCGTCTTCGACATCCAGGGCTGCAGGCTCGGGTCGCTACGGGACATGCTGCCCAAGGGCTTCGAAGTCCAACACCACGAAGTCCAGCTCTCGGGCCGGTGCAAGGACTGCCGCAACTGACCCGGCGCACCCGGGACCTGCGCAAAAGGTGCCAGAGAGAAAGCGCCGTACTCCTGCGCGGATGCTTGGCGTCGCCCCTTGGGTTTCGGTTTGTGGTTCGAGGACGGACTGGTGGAAGAACGGAAACGCGGGTCCGCTACGATGGCGGCCATGCCGATTCCGAGAACCGCTCTTCCCCTCGCCGTCCTCGCCTTGACGGCGACAATGCTCGACGCCCAAGAACTGCCCGATCTGACCGAAGCGGAGAGTTCAGCGCTCGAGACGATCACGAAGGGCAAGATCCTCACGACGATCAGCTTCCTCGCGAGCGACGAGCTCCAAGGTCGAGCGACACCGTCGCGCGAACTCCAAATCGCCGGCGCATACGTAGCAGCACGATTCCGCGGTGCCGGACTCGAAGGCCTCGGTGAGGACGGCAGCTACTACCTCCATGGCGTCGAGAAGACTCTGCCGAAGGACGCCGAGGTCATCGTGCGCGACTCGCTCGACGGTGCGCCGAAACCCTACGAGGGCGTGCGCATGCTCGCGGCAGCGCCGAAGCGCATCGAGATGACGTACGATGCACGCAGCGCCAATGCCGGCGGCAAGCCCGACGACTACCCGGCGGACACCGAAGGCGTCTTCATCGTCGATGAGCCCGAAGCCGTCCAACGCGGACGCCGGCAATCACCTATGGCACGCTACTTCGGCCTCGTCATGCAGGCGCAAGCAGCAAAGGCCGCAAGTGCCAAACTCCTGCTCGTACGTGCACCGGAGGAAAGTGACTTGCGCAAGGAGTTCAGCGATCGCCAAACGATGACGCTCGCGCAAATTGGCGTCCCTGTCCTTCTCGTGCCAGCGAGCTTCACCGAAGGGCGCTACTTCTTCGACGTGCCGGGCTGGGTCGTCAAACAATCCGAGAATCGCAACGTCGCGGGTTTGCTGCGCGGCAGCGATCCGAAGCTCCGCGACGAAGCCATCGTCGTCACCGCACATCTCGATCACATCGGCGTCGGCGTTCGCCGCGGCGGTGGATCGCAAGACGAAGCGGCAGACACGATCAACAATGGCGCCGACGACGACGCGACTGGGTGCACGGCGGTGCTCGCGCTCGCCGACGCGTTCGCAGCTCTGCCGCAACGTCCGAAGCGCAGTTTGCTCTTCATGACGTTTTACGGAGAAGAGCGCGGACTCGTCGGTTCTCGCGAGTTCTGTGCGAACCCCGCGTGGCCGCTCGACAAGATCGTCGCCAACGTCAACATCGAGATGATCGGCCGCCCCGAAGAAGGTGCGCGCAACAAGATGTGGATGACCGGCTGGACGAAGTCCGACCTCGGCGACTTGATGGCAGAAGGCAGCAAGCGCGTCGACGTCGTGTGCTTCCGACACAATCGCTTCAGCCCGATGCTCTATCGCCAGAGCGACAACTGGAGCTTCGTCGAGAAGGGCGTCGTCGCGCATAGCTTCTCCGCGGGATCACTGCACTCGGACTACCATCAACCCTCGGACGAATGGACGAAGCTCGATCTCGACCACATGGTCACGATCACGAAAGGGCTCTTCGCGGGTATCCTGCCAATCGCGAGTGGTGACGCGACCCCGAAGGCCAAGTGACGCACGACGCCGCGTGAGCGAGTTCAGCCAACGCTGCGTATCCAGGTAGTAGCGCGTTCTCCCGGCTAGTGGTCTGTCGCGCAATCACACGTTCACGAACTTCCGAAACAGCCGACCGATGCGATCGACCGTTGCCCTGGCCCTAGCGACCGTGCTCACTGCGACTGCGTGCAGCACGGTCAGCGGCGATACGAAGCAGCGCCTCGCCGTCTTCGACACGGTGCGCGATGCGATCGCAAGGGACTATCCGTTTCTCGGTCGCAAATCGCTCGATTGGGGAGAACTCTCCAAGCAGTACCGATCGGCCGTGGGGCTCGCGAAGCACCCGTCGGAGTTCTACCACCTGCTCGCCGGACTCCTCGCCGAGCTCGACGATCGCCACGTCAGCCTCGAGATTCCCGCCGACAACTGGCTCGACGACGGCGTCGTGCCGCGGCGCCTCGACGAACTCGACGGCTTTCGTATCGCGTTCATCGAGGGGCGTGTCCACGTCACGGCATGGCCCGATGGGCAAGCCCCGATTCCACCCGACCATCTCGATGCAGCCGGAGCGCGGATCCCGGAACTCGTCGAGATCGATCGCTACCGTGCGGTTCCGAGTCTGCTCGACGTGCACTTCCGCGGCACGCCCGGAGCACCGGCCGCACTGACACTCCGCTGGCGCGATGGGACCTTGTCGCGGCACGTCCTCGCACGTCCGTCGACACCACCGACGCACCTCGCAGCATCCTCGTCGAACCTCGCGTCGGGAATGTACGCACACGCCGAAATCGACATCCCTTCGGCCATCACGAGCGCAGCGGATCTTTACGAGTTCGTCGAAGAGCGAGACTTTTCGCTGCTTCGGATTCGCAGCTTCGCGACCCCGGCCGATAAAGAGCGCGACCAGCTCGCCGCCGGCCTCGACCGCGCGATCGATCGTGCGATCGAACGTGACGAGCCGATGATCATCGACCTGCGAGGCAACGGCGGTGGTCTCCTCGGGCTCGCGCTCGGCGTGTGCCGGCGCTTCTTGACCGAACCGCTCGCGATCGCGTTCGACGAACCGGATCGCAGCTGGCTGCTCGGCCTCTTCACGTTCGAGACACTCGTGTCCCAGACGATCGAACCGCGCGAACCCGTGTTTCCACGACGTGTCGCGGTCCTGGTCGATGCGCTGACTGCATCGGCAGCCGAACTCCTCGCGCGCGGTCTCCAAGATGGCGCGCATGCGATCCTGATCGGCGAACGCAGTGCGGGACTCGGCGCGAGCCGCAAGGAAGTTCCATTGCCCGACGGTAGCGTCCTGCGCTTCGGCGCCGGCGACATCCTCGACTCGCGCGGCAACACACTGCAGGATCGCGGCGTCCTCCCGGACATTCCGGTGCGACGCACGACGACTCGCTTTGCCGAGCTCGGGTGGCAGCGCGCACAACACGAGTGGAACCGTCGATGCTACGACGCTGCTCGAGAAGCGCTGCGGACGTCGGAGCGTTGACGCACCGATGCGGATCGTCGCCCGTGCGTGACCGTCACACCTTCACAATGAGATTGCGGCGCAGCATCCACGAGAGCACGAAGTACCACCCGACGACCCAGGTCAGGGCAAATGCGAGGGACGCGAGTTTCGGAATCGTGATCCACGACGCGTAGCACCCCTCGTAGATCCACGTCTTGAGTGCGATGGACTTGCCCGAGCCCTCGGTCACACGAATCGTCGTCAGCAAGCGACCGACGACACCACTCATCACGAAGACCGTGATCGGATTGACTCCGTACGCTATGAAGGGCCGCAACGCGCGACGGTAGCCGCACACATCGACGAACCAGATGCACAACGCGAGTGCACACATCGCTTGGCCCGCCGTGAACACCGCGTACGAACTCGTCCAGATACCTTTGTTGATCGGAAAGAACCAGTCGAAGACGTATCCGACGATCACGAGCAAAGTCCCGCGGACGAAGAGGCGGGTCACCTGATCGCCGCGCGCCATCGAGGACCGCAACAATCGACCGACCGATACACCGAAGAGCGTTGTCGCGAGTGCAGGAATCGTGCTCAGGATGCCTTCCGGATCCCAGGTCCGCGTTCCGGACCAGAGGTGCGATCCGAGAACGAAGCGGTCGATCGAAGCGCCTAGGTTCTGTTCCGGGATCGACAGGTCCGGAGCCAAGCCCCCGGGTAAGGGAACGAGCGTCATCAACGCCCAATATCCGCCGAGACACGCCACCGTGACGTAGCCGAGCGTGCGCGCGCGAAGCCAAAGCGTGATCAACGCGACGACGATATAACAGATCGCGATGCGCTGGAGCACACCGGGAATCCTCAGCGTCGTCACGGACTTGAGTTGAAACGTCTCGAAGTCGACGACGAACGGAAACATGTTGAGGAAGATCCCGAGCCCGAACAGTACGAGGCCGCGACGCAGGATCTGCCGCACGAGGGTCCCGCGTCGAACGCCATCGTCGAGACGTCGACCGACCGACAACGCGATCGCCACACCGACGATGAACAGGAAGAACGGGAAGACGAGATCGGTCGGCGTCCATCCGTGCCACTCCGCATGACGCAAGGGCCCGTAGATGTGGGACCACGATCCAGGGTTGTTCACGAGGATCATCGCGAGGATGGTCGCACCGCGGAACACGTCGAGCGCCACGACTCGCTCCGGTCTGGACTGTTCGAGTCGAGGCTGATTCATGCGCTCCCTATCATGCACGGGAATCTGACGCGAACCGTATGAAACCGTGACGCAATCGTCGAGGTGGCAGCACCAACAGAGCACCGACCCGCGGCGCTGATCAGCGCCGACCGCATCTACGCGATCTCTCGCGACACGCGAACGGAGTCGATGGATGTCCGGGCACGCGCGCTGTATGCGTCGCTCGCGGAGTGGCGGAACTCATATCGCTCGCACGGCCTACGAGGGGCGAGTTCGCCTCCGCGTCCAACCGTGTCCCTGTAGCGGCTCGTCCGCACCGCAGCTCCAACCCGAAAGCGCATCAGGGAACATCGATTCTCAAAGCCGCGCGATCATGACGCGGCGCAGCTTCATCAGAGGCCCGCGCTGCTTTCGTCCCTGCACGAGGAGTCGATGCTCGCCCGCAGGTAGACGAACCGCGCCGAGTTCGACCGTCCTCCAATGATTCCAGGCACCGGTCGCGGGCACGACGGTACGGAGCTCGACGTCGCCGACACGAACGATGAAAGGCGCACCGGCTTCCTCGTTCGCGCACGCGAGTTCGATCGTGACGCGCCACTCGGCAGGATGCGCTGTGCGAATCGCCCACTCGGGCCAGGCCTGGTCGGTACGCCAGTATCCGAGGCAATCACGGTCCGCTTCGTAGCGCAGGGACGGACCGCGCACGCGTGCTGAACTCGCGCACAGCACGATCGTGCCGTCGCATTCTTGGTGCAGGTTCCACTTGCCTGCACCTTCGCGCATCGCAGCTTGCAACTCGCCCAAATGATTCGTGTAGACGTCGCTTGGCGGGCAGACTCCGCGTGTGCAGATCGCAGCGGCCATGCCGATGATCTCCCCCATCGCTCCGGTCGTCTTCATCACGCGCACGGCACCGAGCGCTTCGTGCGTGACGCTGATGTCGCGACCCGCCATGAAGAGGTTGTCGATGTTGCGACTGTAGAGGCAGCGATACGGCACCCAGTACGGACCTTCGTAGACGTAACCTTCGCCGTGCGTGTAGTCGGCGATGAACTCGTCCCCATCGTGACCCTTCGCATACTTCGGATCCGGATGATGCGTGTCGATACCCCACGTGCATGGGAAGCATCCGTCTTCGAACACGCGTCCATCCCGAAGATCCTCACCGGTGAGGATCACGTCGCCAAGCAAGCGGCGTGACTCGCGCTTGCCAGCGATGTAGGCGACCCAGCCGAGCCGGTGCGCGGGGTAGCGCTTCTCGGTGTTCTTGATCGCGTCCCACGCACCGTACATCGCGCGGAAGTTCTGATCGCGAATGCGCTCCATGTCGCGAATCGGATCGCGATCGAATCCGTTCTCCCAATACCAGTTGCCGAGCGAGATCGGCTGCATGCCGGCTTCAGGGACGGTCTTGCCCTGAGTGCGGCCGGGGAACGGCTTGTCTCGAAGATCGACTGCCCAGGGACAACGCGGGAACTTCGCTTCGTCGCACGCCGCCGCGAGTTCGCTCGCGAGAGGATCCTCGTCTTCGCACAGGCACTGGATGTTCCACAGGTTGCTCGCCCCCATGTGGCCTCGATCCGTCTGTTCGAAGTCGGCACCCGCGAGCGCACCGAGGCAGCCATCGCCAGTGCAGTCGGCGAAGAGCGCACCCCGAATACGAACGCGACGCCCAGAGCGCACGTCCTGACACACGATCGACCGGATGTGCGCACCCTCGACGTCGGTCCCGTTCATCCGATGCTCGAGGAAGAGCGTGAGCAACGGTTCGGCTCTCGCCACGCGCAGCTTGCGATCGTCGTCGAAGACGTGAGCCCCCTGCGCGTTGCGTGAGTTCGCTCGCTTGTCCGGAACCAGCTCCATCACGACGTCGCCGATGGCCGGCCACGGCATCTGGTTGACGTGCCCCTCGGGCCAAACACGAACTTCGCTGCTCGAGTTGCCACCGAGGACGGGCCGGTCTTGCACGAGCGCGGTGCGCAATCCACGACGTGCCGCGGTGATCGCGGCCGCGCTTCCTGCCATCCCACCACCGACGACGACGAAGTCGAACTGTCCGCCGTCGACGGGCTCGGCGTCGAACCCCAGTTGTGTGCGACGGAAGCTTTCGAGCGTGATCGCTTCGTCTGGTGGTCTCCAGTACGGGCCGTCGACGAAGACGAGCGCATCGCAACGCCCTTCGAAGCCCGACAAGTCATGCAATGCGATGCGTATGTCTGCCGACGACACCTCGACGGCGCCTCCGGCCTGCCAATGCCAATCCGCCCCCTCGGTGCCAAACGTCGCATCCAGCGGGTTCCCATTCACAAGGATCTGGAAACGCCCGGGCGCACCCGGCGCATTCCAGGGAGCGACCCAGTCCCTGGTCCGCGCGAACAAGTACCACGTGCCGGCATGCGGCAACTGCACTTCGGTCACCGCATCCTCGACCGGGCGCCCCATGCCGTGTGCGAGCACGTACGGGGATCCCATCAGATCCATGAACTGTTGGTCGAGAACCCAACCTCCGAGCTCGTCGAATGCCTCGGCCTCGATGAAGACGCACACAGCTCGATCCGATCGCGATGAAGACGAGCGACAACCCAAAATCGACGCCGCCAATGTCGTCAACACGAGTGCGGCGACACTGACGAACCTCCGTCCGGATTGGGGATCACGCATCGTCACTGCTTTTGCAACGTCAGGTCTGATTTGGCAGATCCGCCCCCGACCATCGGCGAGTCGAGACTGCGCCACACGGTGCCAACGTCGACCCAAGACGCGCGCACGCGCACGGTCTGCCGTCAACGAACGCACCGATGAGAAGCATGGCTCGCTAACTGTAGCAGTACGCCCCGGCAGTGGGCGGAGACTCAACGAATCCCGAGCTGCGTGATGTTGTTGCCGACCTTCGTCGACTTGACGAGCGCCATCGTCTTGGGGTCGAACTCGAGCACGTTCGAATCGGTGTGCGTGCCGACGAACATGCGGTCGCCGGCGTCGGTCAACACGACGCTGTACGAGAACGCGGCCGCGGTCATGCCCGCGTTGGTCGTCGTGACCTTGCGATAGGTCGGTGACGCAGGATCGATGTCGATCTTGGAAACCGTGCTGTAGTTGGCGGTGTAGAGGAAGTCGCCGCGCGGGCCACACGTCATCTGCGTGATCTGCTTCTCGAGCGCCGTGCGGGCAAAGCTCATCTCGCCGCCGAGATTCTGGATGCCGGGTGTGCCCGGATCCTGGTCGAGCACGACGAAACGGACGAGGTCGACGACCGCGATCTCGGAGTTGCCGCCGAGCGAAGCGATCGTCACGTACGCGCGCAGCCGGTTCGGAGAGATCGCCATCGCGAACACGAACTTCCCCGGCCACGCGAGCTGCCCGGTGCTCTGGTGGTACGTCGTGCTCGATCGATTCGTGTCGATTCGCAACAGACGTGCACCGCCGCTGACGAGTCCGAGCACGCTCAGGAAGCCTTGGTTGCCGTCGAACGAGAAGCGGATGTCGAGCGCATCCGAGATGTTCGGCAGCGTGACGTTGCCGCCGGGGAACGGCATCAAGTAGTTGGCCGCGCGCGGCTGGGCCCACAGGCAATCGACGGTGCACGCCGTCGTCGCGGTTCCTTGGTTGACGACGTAGAGGCGCAGCCCATCCGGATGCATGGCGGCCGACCACGGGTGCCCGTTCTGGGACGGGATCGATGCCGACTTGGAGTACGTCGGCGGGAACGTCCGTGCATCGTACGAAACGACGCTCCCACTCAGCGCAGCGGGAATCACGAACTCACTGCCGTCGTTCGTGAACACTGCGGCTTCGCCGTTGTTGACACGCCCGCCACTGAACTCGACGAGCTGTCCCGAGGCGAGATCCATCGCGTGCTGCGGGTCGGCAGTTCCGCCGACCGAACGCGGCACGATGAGGAGGCCTGGCAGTGCGAGTTTCAACTCGAGTCCGCGCGTCCCCGAGAGACCGAGTGCACTCGACGAACCCGAATCGAAGACGAGCGCCTGCGTCGGCAGCGTCACGCCGACGAGATTCGGCAGATTGGGCAGCGGCGCGGGCACCGAGCCGCTTCCGGCCCCGGCACCCGATCCCGTGAGCACGACGGCACCGACGGGCAGCAGCGTTGCGAGGTCGAGATTGAGGTCGAGCCCCGCGAGCGTCACGCTTCCGCGCGCTGCCGCGAGGAAGACGACGGCAGGCGCGCCACCGAGACCGCGATCGATCTCGAACGCGAAGCCCGAGGCTCCGGGCGCAGGCGTCTGATTGGCCCAGAGACGCGGAGCGATTCCACTGGTACCCACCGTGGACGTTCCGAAGACGGTGAGGCTATCGCCTGCAACCAGGGGGGAAGCACACACGAGTGCGCATGCGACGGAGGCGATGGATCGGCGAGAGCGGCGGTCGAGCATGTGCCGTTTGTCCCCCCACGACCACCATCCGTCAACCCGCCTGGGACCTGAACCAGCCGTCACGGCGTGCCATTTGGGCCGAAGGGCGTATCAACCGCGGAGCTCGAAACCCCGTTCGCGACAGAGATTCCGAATGCGATCGAGGTAGCGCTCTTCGTCCTCGGCGTTGAGCGTTCGCTTGTCCGATCCGAGTTCGACGCGGAAGTTGAGGCTCTTCTTTCCTTCGGGCAGACCCTTGCCGCGATAGACCTCGAACAACTGATGTCGTCGCACGAACTTCGGGTTGGCGTCCTCGATCAGCCGTCCGACATCGCCCGCTCGCACGGTATCGTCAACGAGGAACGCGAGATCGACGGGCTGCGAAGGGAAGCGGGGAACGGGCACGTAGCGCGGCGCTACCGTGGGCGCCCGAAGGCACGCCCTGAGGTCGAGACAACACGCAGCAGCACCGCCGGTCGGACCCTTGCGCACTGCGAAGTCGAGTTCGAGCGCCCGCACGGTACGCGGATGCACATCACCGACGTAGCCGAGCACTTCACCTGCCTTGCCGACGAAAACGGCCGTCCGTGCCGGATGCATCCACGGAAGCATCGCAGCTTCTTCCGTTGTGGGCACGCGCACGTCCGCAGCATGCACGCCGAGCCGAGCGAGCAGGGTCTCGAAATCGCCGCGCAAGCGACGGTACGGATGCTCGTCCCCACGCACGACGCGTAGCGCGGCTAGCTGATGGACTTCGAGCGGCAACTGACGCTCCCGCATGTCGCCATCCTGATCCGCGAACGCGCGCGACTCTCCCGGCGACTCCGGACGATACCCGTTGCCGAGTTCGAACAACGCGACATCGTCGCGACCACGGAAGTTGTGCGTGACCGATCCGAGCAGCGACGGCAGCACATCGCGACGAATCCGCGACAGATGCGACGCGATCGCGTTCGTGACCTTCACGTACGGCAAGTCGGCGAGACCCAATCGCTCGCACAGCGCATCGTCGAGGAAGCTGTAGTTGTAGACCTCGTGCAGACCGAGATCGTACGCACACACCGTGCGCACGCTGTCGTCCAACGCGAGTTCCGGATCGCGATGCAGAGCCTCCACCGGTGCGCGAGGCGCCACCGGCTCGATCGCGTCGTACCGGAAGCAGCGGCCGATCTCCTCGACGAGGTCCTCTTCGATCGCGATGTCCTTGGTCGCGCGCCAACTCGGAATCGTCACGTCGAACGACCCATAGCCCTTCTCGCGCAACGTGAATCCGAGGGGTTCGAGAAACCCGCGAGCCGCAGGTTCGTCGATCGCGACGCCGAGCAGACTCGATACGCGCGGCAGGCGCAGATGCACGTGACGCGGTTCGTATGCCCAACTCGCGGGATCGACGATCGGACCTACGACACGTGCACCCGGTGCGACTTCGGGCAACATCGCGAGGAACTTCCGGGCGGTCAGGTCGGCGAGCGCCGGGTCGAGGCTCTTCTCGAAGCGTGCCGAGCTGTCCGTGCGCAGACCGAGTCGCATCGACGTGCGGCGCACGGTGGCGGCATCGAAGTTCGCGGACTCGAGCAACACGGACGTCGTGCCCTCTTCGACCATCGATCCTTCGCCCCCCATGACGCCGGCGAGGGCGACCGGGCCGTTCCCGTCGCAGATCAAGAGGTCGTTCGTCGTGAGCGTGCGCGCTTCTCCGTCGAGTGTCGTGATCGACTCTCCAACGCTCGCGAACCGCACGTCGATGCGTGGCCCGGCAAGGCGATCGAGGTCGAACGCGTGCGTCGGCTGACCGAGGTCGAACTGCAACCAATTCGTCAGGTCGACAATGTTGTTGCGCGGCCTCGCTCCGATCGCGACGAGCAGTTGCTGCATCCAATCGGGCGATGGACCGATGACGACATCGCGAACCACGACACCGCAGTAGCGACTGCACGCACCCCGGGACGCGTCGATCGCGATCGGCACCGTATCGCCCCGCGACGGCACATCGAGGCGCAGACCTTCGAGCGCGTCCTTCAGCGGCCGCCTGTAGATCGCGGCGAGTTCGCGTGCGAATCCGTAGTGCCCCCAGAGATCCGGTCGATGCGTGACCGACTTGTTGTCGATCTCGATCAACGTGTCCGACAGTGGAAGCACATCCGTGAGACGCGTTCCCGGTGCGGCTTCCGTGTCGAGGACGAGGATGCCCGTGTGGTCCTCCGACAAACCGAGCTCACGCGCGGAGCAGATCATTCCGAGGCTCTCGAGGCCGCGGATCTTCCCCTTCTTGAGCTTCTTGCCATCGACGGGCACGTTCACGCCGACGCGGCAGAAGGCGATCCTTTGCCCCTGCGCGACGTTGGGCGCGCCACAGACGACTTGCAGCAGTTCGCCACTGCCATCGTCGATCTTGGTCAGCGAGAGTTTGTCGGCATCCGGATGCTTGCCGCACTCGACGACGTGACCGACGACGATGTCGCGCAGCGCCTCACCCGAGACTTCGATGCCTTCGACCTCGGCGGTCGCCATGGTCAAGTCGTCGGCAATGCGCGACGCATCGAGGTCGCTCGAGTCGACATAGCGCGAGAGCCAACGCAACGAGAGCAGCATGTCAGACCCTCCCGAACTGCTCGAGGAAGCGCAGGTCACCACCCGTGAAATCACGGATGTCCGTGATGCCGTAGCGAATCATCACGAGTCGCTGCAGTCCGAGGCCGAATGCGAATCCGGTCCACTCCTCTGGATCGAGCCCACCCGCACGCAAGACGTTGGGGTGGACCATGCCGCAGGGAAGCAGCTCGAGCCAACGATCCTCGCCGGTACCGAACGGATCGTGCACGTCGAGTTCGAAACCTGGCTCGACGAACGGGAAGAAGCCGGGTCGCAAGCGAATGCGGACCTCACGACCGAGGATCTCCCGCAAGCACGTCTTCATCACGTGGATGAGGTTCGCGACCGAGATGTCGCGATCGATCATCAACCCTTCCATCTGATAGAAGGTGTGTTCGTGTGTCGCGTCGACCGCTTCGTTACGGAAGCAACGTCCAGGCGCAATCACGCGCAACGGCGCGCCGAAGCGCTCCATCGCGCGCACCTGCACCGGACTCGTGTGCGTGCGGAGCAGGTTGCCATCGGAGAGCCAGAACGTGTCCTGCGTATCCCGCGCCGGATGGGACGCGGGGATATTGAGCGCATCGAAGTTGAAGTGCTCGAACTCGACTTCGGGCCCGCGCGCGACCGCGAACCCGAGCCCTTCGAAAACGCGCACGAGTTCGCGCGTGATTTGCGTGATCGGGTGCAGCGAACCGTGCGCAACCTCGAGGCCGGGCTCGGTCGGATCGAACCCGTCTCCACCGAGGGCGGCTTCGAGTGCGACCGACTCGAGGTCGCGACTTCGATCCGCGAGCATTTGCTCGAGGCGGACCTTCGCTTCGTTGACGAGCTTGCCGAAAGCCGGACGCTCCTCCTTCGGAAGAGCACCGAGGCCACGCAAGAGCAGCGTGAGCTCTCCCTTCTTGCCGAGAAAGGTCGACTCCACGCTCGTGAGCGCGGCCACATCGGACGCCGTCCGCGCAGCTTCGTGCGCACGATCGACGATCGATCGGAGCTGGTCCTCCACCAGAGTCTCCGATCGCTCAGTTCGACAGCGCGGCCTTGACCTTGTCGACGACGCTGCCGAAGGCCTGCGGGTCGTGGATCGCGAGCTCGGAGAGGTTCTTCCGGTCGATGACGATGCCGGCCTTCTTGAGACCGTGGATCAGGCGACTGTAGGCAAGGCCGTGATCCATCGCGGCGGCCGACAGACGCGTGATCCAGAGGCGGCGATATTCGCGCTTCTTGAGGCGGCGGTGCCGGTAAGCGAAGTTGTCGGAGCGCAGGACCGCGACGGTCGCGGTCCGGATCAGCTTGCGACGACCACCGATGTAGCCCTTCGCGCGCTTGAGAATACGACGACGGCGCTTGCGCGACGCGACACGACAGGTAACGCGCATTCGATCAACCCTTCCCGAGCAGACGCTTGATGTTTCGGGCGATCAGGCCCTCGATGATGGCCGCCTTGCGGAGCTTGCGCTTCTGCTTGCGCGACCGTCGCACCATCATGTGGCTCGTGAAGGCATGGCCGCGTTTGACCTTGCCGTTCTTGGTCACCCGCATTCGCTTGGCGACCGCTTTGCATGTCTTGGCTTTTGGCATCGTGTCCTCTCAGGGGCCGGTGGCCCGTGCTGAGAAGCGGCGCGTAGCGGGTAGCCGTTCGACCCGGTTCCAGTCCACCGCTTCGGGGCCGAGAAGGTTAGCGGCCGGATGGACCGAAACAAGCCCATGCTGCCCCGGCCCCTCAGAGGCCGGGAAGCACGCCGCTACGGGGCCGTGCGCCTCACGACGTCGGGGCCGACTCGGGATCGCGCGCGGGCTTCGCCGCCTTGGGAGCGCCGCCCTTCTTCGTGCCGCGCGAGACGATCATGTTCATGCGGCGGCCCTCGAGACGCGGTTCGCGCTCGATCTTGGCGATGTCCTCGAGCTGCTCGTAGAAGCGCCGCATGACGTCGAGGCCGACTTCTTGGTGGGCCATTTCGCGGCCACGGAAGAGGCAGGTCACCTGGACCTTGTCCCCCGCTTCGAGGAACTTCCGGGCACGCTCGACCTTGACCATGAGGTCGCCGCTCGCGGTCTTCGGCCGCAAGCGCACTTCCTTGAGGACGACTTGGTGCTGCTTCTTCTTGGAAGCGACCGCCTTCTTCTTGGCCTCGTACTTGAACTTGCCGTAGTCCATGATCCGGCAAACCGGAGGCCGCTGATTCGCGGCGACTTCGACGAGATCGAGGCCTCGCTCGCGCGCAAGTGCGAGCGCGTCGCGGGTGTCCATTTCACCGAGCTGTTCGTTCTCGTCATCGATCACGAAGACGGGAGAGAGGCGGATTTGCTCGTTGACGCGGTGGGAATCCCTGGGGGGAGCGGATGGGGTGTGTCTCAAAAACCTCCTCACTGCCGCGCCGATGCGCGGTCCAGAGTGCAGTGGGCACGACGGCCCGGATGTTGGTAACAGATCGCGATTCTATAGGCGAGCGAGGCGCCTGGGGGAAGGTACGGGGCAGAAAGGCGCGAATTGCGCGTCGTGGCTCGCTTCCCTGCCATCGTCAATTGCAGGGCTTCCAGTGGATGCCGCTCGGGCAGAACCCGCCTTTCTGGGGTGCGATGGCCGTCGAGGTGGCCAGGATGTCGAGCGTCCACGTGCCATCGAAATCACCGAAGCGGTCCTCCGTACGCCAAACGTCTCCCTGCGCATCGACCGCAAAGCAGGCGGTCCCCGAGCGCCCACGCTCGACAGGCCACGCGAACGCGCACCACGAGATCTCGGCTCGCTCGGGGTCGACCTTCGCACCGTCACGCATCGTCGCTTCGTCGATCGGGACACCGGCGGTCGACGGCAAGTAGATTCGGAACCAGTAGCCAGAGCGTTGCGCCGAGCCGCGGTCGAACACTCGGCCGAAGGCACCCGACAACACGGGCGGTGCCATGCGCCTCGGTGCTGCGTCGGTGGATCGCGACGGCGATTCCCTCAGCGGCTGTGCGCCGCTGAGTTCGCCGAAGAAGCCGAACTCGCCTCGGCCATCCCCGTCGACGTCGATCACTCCACAGGCTTGGCACTGAGCCTGTGCTGAAGCGACGTTCCTGAGCGTCGCGATCGCTGCCGACTCGTTGGCGTGTCTGCGAGGCGTATCCTCTCGAGGGTGAAGCGCAGGCTTCTCGCCGCGTTCTATCCGCTGCGTCGCATCCGTCGCAGCCGTGCCAGCGGTCGCAGCCGTGGTCGTTGCGCGCATTCGCGATCTCAAGTGTTCCCGTAACTGGCGGATACGTGCAGTAGAGGTCGCTGGCTCGACGAGCCAACGCGTGACGAGTCGAAACGCGTGGCGGGTCGTCGTGCCATCGAGGGGGGTCCGGAACAACTCCTTCTGCGCGACGATGCGAACGCGAGCATCCGTGTCGTCGAGACTCGAGACCAGTCGATCGTTCGCTTGCTGCCGCAGCGCATCGCCCTTGGCGTGCCGTCGCGTCAGCGCAGCCCACCGTACCCACCCGATTCGCAGTGCGATCGCGTCTTGTTCCTTCAGCTTGGCAGCACGCTCAGCGTGATCGCGCAACCCAGCGTCCTTGGTGGCGGGATCGAGTACGGGCGCTTCACCGCCGCTGCTAGCCCCTTCGAACGATTGCCGAAGTGCGCCGAGGGACTCGTACCAAGCGATCGCATCGTCCTCCGACGTATTGATCGCGGTTTCGGGCGATCCCTGCCCTCGCACGTGGGCGACGAACGCCATCGCACAGAGCAGGAAGGAGCCGAGTCGTGAGTGCCGTGGCATGGAACGTTGCATCTCAGGCATGGATCGGCGCATCGGCTGCGAGTGCTGTATGGAAATGCACCACGAATCACGCCGTGGCATCGAGGTCTTTGCACGATCGTACTGCCTGCGACTGAACCGCGGCGACGCTCGTCACGTTGGCTCGCCGCAGCCCCGTCTTCTGCAGAAGGAGAGCCTCATGATTTCGACGCGTTGGCGTATCGCCTCGCTCCTGTTCTGCTCGCTCGCCCCCCTCGCGCACCAATCCGCATTCGCCCAAGACGATCCGAACCCTATCGCCGGGCGGCTTGCACAAGGGGTGCGAGAGCAAGCCCCGAACCACGGCATGCAGCAACCCGTGCCTCGAGCCTTGAGCTGGCTTGCAACGAAGCAGGCCGACGACGGTTCGTGGCCGAGCACCGGCAGTCGTGTGACCTCGACCTCACTCGCGCTCCTCGCCTTCCTCGCCAACGAGCCTGGCTACGAAAAGGGAGGTCATGCCAGGACGGTTCAGCGCGGTCTCGCGTGGCTCGAGCATCGCCAGCAAGCGCTCGGCTGGGTCGGGGATGCGATGAGTGGGCTCGGCGCTTACGAGCAAGCGATCGCGACGACGGCCTTGCTGGAGTCCCACCGCGTATCGAAGCGTTCGACGCTCCCGATCGCGCGCGCAGCACTCGAAGCTCTCGTCCGCAGTACGAACGAAGACGGCGGCTGGGGCTTCTCGCGCTGGTCGTCCCACACGAGCGTGGTCGCGCAGGTCACATTGGCGCTGCGGACGGCGGGCGAGATCGGCGTTCCAGTACCGGACACGGCAACACGGCGAGCGATCGAGTGGTTGCGAGCATGTCGCGACGGCGACAAGGGTGGGTTCTCACCAGCGCCGCAAACGAAGGATGCCGCGGCCCCGTGGCATCCAGCGACATCGCGGCTGGCCACTGCGGCCTCCGGACTGCTCGCCGAACGCTTGCTCGGCACGTCCGACGACGAGCGCAACACGATTCGCATGCTCGCGCGCAAGATCGATACGAAGTCGATCGACGATCTCGAAGCGGTATGCCTGACCGCTGAAGCCTTTGCCCTCGGTGCCGAAGCCGAACCACGCTGGCACGACCGACTCGCGCACGCGCTCATCGCCGCACAGAGCAAGAGCGGCATCGAGGTCGGCTCGTGGAGCCCCGGCTTGCTGCAGGGCGCCTATCGCGAAGGCGAACGCACGCGCGCCACGTCCCTCGCAGCACTCGCACTGGTCGCGCGGGAGCGCTTCCACGTACAACACCCCCAGGACGTCGCTGCGGAACCGACCGAAGAGCCCGTCCAAGTCGAGCTTCCGGAGCGCCCGCGCGCCGTCGGTGACAAGCCCATCGCCGAGGAAATGGTCGAGGACGAAGAAATCGTCGAAGAGCCGGTGCTGCAGGACGAGCCGATCGAAGAGCACATCGTCACCGAAGAGCCCAAGGAGACGCTCGAGGCCGGCGGAAAATACGGCGGCCGCGGCCGAGGTCGTGCGCGCCTCGCACAGCGTGGAGCGCCCACCGCCAACGCGATCTCCAAGGGACTCACGTGGCTCGCGAAGCACCAAGATCCCGAAGGCTGCTGGCGAGCAGCATCGTTCGGCGACAGATGCCCTGTGTCCGACCGCTGCGAAGGTGCCGGACTCGCGGTCACCGATGTCGGCACGACTGGACTCGCGTTACTCGCGTTCCTCGGAGACGGTTCGACGCTGCGCACCGGACCGCACGTCGCGGTCGTGCGCAGGGCAGTGCTATGGCTCAAGCAGCAACAGGCGGACAACGGGATGATCGGGTCCGAGGCAACTCGCATGGCGCACTACAACCACGCAATCGCGACCTATGCACTCGCCGAAGCCTATGGACTATCCGCTTACAAACCGCTCGAACGCACCGTGCAGCAAGCCGTCGACTACATCGAGAAAGCACGCAACCCCTACAAGGTCTGGCGCTACTACGCGCGAGACGGAGGCAACGACAGCTCGGTCACGACGTGGATGCTCCTCGCGCTATCCGCGGCAAAGGACTTCAAACTCAATGTGACCAAGGACGCGCCGCGCTACGTCGAAGCGTGGTTCGAAGAGGTGACGGACCCGTCCACGGGAAGCGTCGGCTACACGAAGCGGGGCGAGAACTCTTCTCGTGAACTCGGCAAAGGGACGCTGTTCCCACCCGACAAGACCGAGGCATTGACCGCGGCGGGACTCTTCTGTCGCTTTCTCCTGGGACAGACTCCACAGGAGAACCCGATTCTCTACACGGCAGCCGACACGATCCTCAAGCGACCGCCGTCCTGGAACCCCGACGACGGAAGCATCGACCTCTGCTACTGGCTCTTCGGCACGATGGCGATGTACCAGATGGGCGGTCGACACTGGAGTGACTGGACAAAGTCTCTCGGACCTGCGCTCCTCGATACCCAAGTCCAAAAGGGTCACGCCGCGGGATCATGGAATCCGGTCAGCGCGTGGTCGTCCGACGGGGGACGCGTGTTCTCCACGGCGCTGGGCGTGCTGACGCTCGAGACCTACTACCGCTACACGCGCCTCATTCGCTGAGTCGCGCCACTCGACGCATACGGCGACGACGCTTTTCCGAAGTCGCTGTCCAATCGGTCCGGCGTGCTTCCTAGGACGTTTGGACTCGGCGTGCGAACACTTCGTGTGCCAGGTCCTTCCGTCCATAGGAGCATTCGTCCATGACCAGGAAGCACGCATGTCTCGCGCTCGGCCTCGCGTTCGCCGGGCCTCTGGCACCATCCGTCGCGCAAGTCGCCGACCTCGAGGAGAAGCACCACGTCCTCTCGCGGATCAGCTTCGGCGTATCGCCAACGGTCTTCAACAACATCGTCACGACGCAGGACCTCGACAACTACATCCTCAAGCAGATGCACATGATCGGGAACGTGTCACAGGGGTCGGTAACCACCGCGCTCCTGGGTCACTTCCCAGCGGTCACCAATTGCGGCGCGATCCCGGTCGGTCAGGTCAGCCCGGGGCCATGGACCGAGCCGATGATGCAGTGGCAGCAGCTCGTCCGCATGATCACGAGCGAAGATCAGCTCGTCGAGGTCATGACCTACTTCTGGGAGAATCACTTTTCCACGTCGGTCAAGCGATCCGGGCAGCCAGGTGGCAGCGGCCAGGGTCAATGCATGCGCATGCGCAACGAGCTGATCGAGAACGAGGGCTTTCGCAAGAACTGCCTCGGCACGTTCTACGAACTTGCCAAGCACAGCCTCTACAGCCCGGCGATGCGCTTCTACCTCAACCTCGCGTATTCGTGTGACAACCCGTGCCGCGGCATCAATGAAGACTTCTTCCGCGAATGGCTCGAGTTGCACTTGCTCGACACGACACAGTTCGGAACAGGCGTCCCGAACTACACGAACGACACCGACATCCAGGCCGGCGCCGCCTATCTCGCCGGTCTCTGGGTCAACCGCCCGAACGGCAACGACGCAGCGTACAACCAGGTCACTTCGTTTACGGCACCAACGTGCACGATGCCCCCGCCGACGACATGCAACGTGTTTCCTGCGACGACGCTCTTCGCCGGGCCTGCCCAAGCACACATCGACGACTTCGTCGTCCCTGCACTTCCGAACAACCAGTGGACAGCAGCCAACCTCGATCGCCGCGCCGATGCACTCTTGCGTCACATCTTGAAGCAGACGCAATCCAAGACGTTCCTTTGTTCGAAGCTCCTGCGCTACTTCATCGCCGATGATGCACCCGAAAGTCACCCTCAGCTCATGCGGGACTGCATCGCTGCGTGGGGCGATGTCGGAGACATCAAGGCAACGCTCAAGACCATTTTCTTCAGCCCCGAGTTCCGTCGCCCGTTCCATCGCTGGCGGCGGATCAAGCTCCCCGTCGAAACGGCCGTGTCTCAAGCACGCGCATTGGGCGGCCAGTTTCAGGGAGTCAGCAACGTCGGCGACATCGGTCAACGTCTTGCAGCGATCGACGGTTTCTTGTCCGCGAGTGGCGCAACGCTCTACCAGTTCCCATCGCCGGACGGCTTCCCGTTCGCGAGCCAGCGTCAGATCGGCATGGCCTCCTACTGGCAGCAGGGCTACGTCGCCTATCGCGTGTACGAGGACATGTCTCCGACACCTCCTCCTCCGGGTACGAACCTGACGTACAAGCCGAAACCTCTCGTGGCGGCCGAGCTCAATCGTCTCGGGTTCTCCTGGGGAACTTCGACCGCCGGCCAGGTCGCTCTCGCGACGCTCCAGCTCTTCTTCCGCAACCGCTACTCGACGCAAGACCTTCAGGTGGCCACGGCCTTCCTCGACGAAGACAGCGCGACCGGGATGCTGGGCACACCTTGGAATCCGAATGGTCCGGATGCGGACGCACGGCTCCGCCTCGTCGTCGCACTATGCCTTTCCCTCCCCCAGTTCTGTGAACGCTGATCCACTCGAAGGAGATCCAGTCATGAAGAACCGATCCAAATTCGGCCGCCGCGACCTCCTCAAGGCAGGGTTCGCGAGTCTGCCAGTCTGCGCGCTTTCGAGTTCCCTCGAGGCCATGGCCCGAAGCGCGGCGGGCGGCAATCCGAACCGTCGCATGCTCGTGGTCAACCTGCGAGGCGCCCATGACGGCGTCAACGCGGTCATCCCGCATGGCGATCCCGACTATCTCAATGCAAGGCCCGTGATCGGCATCGCACAGAATCAGTCGCTGACGCTCAATGGCTACCCCAACATCGGGCTCCATCCGGCGATGACCGGACTGCAGACGCTGTTCAATCAGAACTCGGTCGCATTCATCCATCGAGTCGGCAATCTCGACGGGAAGCGATCCCACTTCAACGAACAGCATCTGCTCGAGACCGGTCGCCTCGACTACGTACCGTCCGCAAAGGGCTGGATACCGCAAGCATTGTCCCAACTGCCTGCAACCGGCTTGATGCCGTCGCTGAGTCTGTCGCATCGGATGCAACGGATGTTCTTGTCGAGCGACCCGAACGACGAGACCTACCACCTGCAGGCTCCGTACAAGACGAACGGCGCGCTGCGCGAGATCGACATCAAGTTCGCGAACCCCGGTTCGCCTCCCACCAACACACCGGCGATACGAGTTGCCAATCGCGTCGAACAGACGGGGCTTTCCGGCATCGGGGCATACGCCGTGACCGCGGAGGGCCCATTCCTCCGCACGACGATCCGCGACTCGATCGACAAGTTACGCCAGCTGCGTCTGTCCCACGGGTCGTTCACGCACCTTCCCGCGTCGTTCCCGACGAACCCGAGCGATCCGAACGTGACAGGCGTCGCCAACACCAGCAAGTACTACGGCTTCTTTGCTCGCGTCGAAGAGGCTGTCTACATGCTCAACAGTGGTATCTCGAATTTCGTCGGCGTCGAACTCGGTGGCTGGGATACCCATGCGAACCAAGTCACCGGCAGCCCCATTGCAGGCACGCATGCCGAACTCCTCGCGGTGCTTTCGCACGCCATCACGTCGGCGAAGCAGGCGCTGACCTCGGATGATCTCATCCTCGTCGTGACCGAGTTCGGTCGCACGAACCGCGACAATGGCAGCGGCACCGATCACGGTGTCGGTGCGCTCTACATCGTCGTCGGAGACCTCGTGAACGGTGGTGTCTACAACTGCTGGCTGCCAGCAACCGCGACCAACCCCGCGATGGGCCAACCGAAGGGTGCGCAGTGGAAGCAGCTGCTCTCCCCGCCCTCAGCGCCCGAGTACTTCGACGCGATCGAGCCAGCGACCGACTTCCGCGTTCCGTTCGTCGAGATCCTCACGAAGTTCTTCCAAATGCCGTCGACCGACCTCGCCAACTTCTCCGATCTCGGCAATACCTGGGAGCGGATCTACAACAACCCGGTGGGTGCCTTCGCACCGCTCGACTTCCTGTGAGCCGCGACGTCGAAGTGCGCGTTCGCGTGCGCCGCTCAAACGCGCGCTTCGACCCGCCGCATGATCTCGGCAGCGACCTCGTCGATGCTCAGCGTGCCGAGGTCGCCGTCCGCGCGGTGGCGCACCGTGAGCTTGCCCGACTCGAGTTCTTGATCTCCGACGACGGCTACGAGTTGCGTCTTCTCTTGCCACAGGTGCTTGCGGATCTTCGCTCCGACCTTGTCGGCGGCGATGTCGAGTTCGACGCGCACGCCCTTGGACCGCAGTGCTTCTGCGGCACGGGTCGCTGCATCGGCGTGGCGCTCACCGACCGAGATCACCGCGATCTGCACTGGCGCGAGCCACAGCGGGAAACACCCGACGAACTGTTCGACGAGGATGCCGAAGAAGCGTTCGAGCGAGCCGAGCAGCGCGCGATGGATCATGATCGGCCGATGTGGACTCCCGTCCTCGCCGACGAACGACAGATCGAAACGCTCGGGAAGGTTGAAGTCACACTGGATCGTCGAACACTGCCATGAGCGCCCGATCGCGTCGCGGATCTTGACGTCGATCTTCGGGCCATAGAACGCCCCACCGCCCTCGTCGATGCCGTACTCGATGCCCGAACCCTTCAATGCGGCGAGCAGGGCAGCGGTCGCCTTCTCCCAGATGTCGTCGCTTCCGACGGCCTTCTCGGGCTTGGTCGAGAGTTCGAGTTCGAAGTCTTCGAAGCCGAACGCACGCAACATTTCGAGCACGAAGTCGAGCACGCGCACGATCTCCGCATCGAGCTGATCCGGCGTGCAGAAAATGTGGGCGTCGTCCTGCGTGAAGCCGCGCACACGCAGGAGGCCGTGCAGCATGCCCGCGCCTTCGTAGCGATAGACCGTACCGAGTTCAGCCCAGCGGAACGGCAACTCGCGATACGAACGGCGCCGGTCCTTGAACATCATCACGTGGAACGGACAGTTCATCGGCTTGAGCAAGTACTCCTGCCCGTCGATGTCCATCGGGGAGTACATCGACTCCTTGTAGAAGTCGAGGTGGCCCGAACACTGCCACAGATCGCTCTTGGCAACGTGCGGCGAATAGACGATGTCGTAGCCACCATCGAGGTGCTTCTGTCGCCAGAACTCCTCGATCTTGTGGCGCACGAAACCGCCCTTCGGGTGCCACAGCACGAGCCCGGCGCCGAACTCGCCCATTGTCGAGAACAGATCGAGGTCCTTGCCGATGCGGCGGTGGTCGCGCTTGGCGGCTTCTTCGAGGCGCTGCTTGTGCGCCTCCATCGCCTTCTTGTCCGCGAACGCGTGACCGTAGATGCGAGTGAGCATCTTGTTGTCAGCGTCGTCGCCGAAGTAGGCACCCGCGATCGAAAGGACCGCGAATCCGTCGCCGAGGCGACCAGCGCTCGGGATGTGCGGTCCACGGCACAGATCGGTGAACTTGCCGTGCGAGTAGAAGCTCACGGTTTCGTCCTCGGCCATGCGCTCGAGGATCGGAATCTTGTACGTGTCCTCGAGATCGCGCGCGATCTGCAGGCCTTCTTGCTTGCTGACTTCGCGGCGGCAGAACGGGCTGTCTTCCTTGACGATCTCGTGCATGCGCCGCTCGATCTCGGGCAGGTCCTCGGCCGAGATCGGTTCCTCGCCGAAGTCGATGTCGTAGTAGAACCCGTAGCGCTCGTCGTCGACCGCGGGTCCTTTCCAGAGCTTCGCCTTGGGGCGAAGGCGCTGGATCGCATCGGCCATGATGTGCGCCGCGGAGTGCCGCAGCATTTCGAGCCCTTCGGGACTCTCGCGCGTCACGATCGCGACGCTCGCATCGTGATCGATCGGCGCACCGAGGTCGCGCTCTTCGCCGTCGACGACGATCCCGACGGCGGCCTTCGCGAGCTTCTTGCCGATCGATTCGGCGATCGCGAGCCCCGTCGTGCCCGACGGGTACGAACGCTTGGAACCGTCGGGAAGGGTGATTTCGATCTGTTTCGAATCGCTGGTGACACTCATCGGGGGACTCGCCTTGGAGATATCGGCTCGATGCCGAGGAAGATTACGCGCAGAGGCGGCGCAGTTCGAGGCTGCTGCGGTAGCTGGCTCAAGGGCTCTAGGCCACGGCGCTACCTCCGGACGCAGAATCGACGACTCGAGGCAGCGTCAGCTGCGCAGCGTGGCCCGGCACGTTCGCCGGGCGGTCGTCGTTCGCGGAAAGGCCATCACGTTACGATGCGCCGACACGCGAGCGCCGTCAAGGCATGCGCTGCGCGGGATCATCGGACCGGGACCGTCTCGGAAGCCCCTGTGGCGGCACCGCACATGAAACCAACCGAACCAGCGCACGAACAGACTTCGTGCCGCCAGCCCAGAATCCCATGGCTCCATCGACCGACGTCACGCTTCCGCAGCACCACAAAGCTGTCTTTCCGGACCTCTGCATCGTTTGTCACGGCGAGCCGAATGGTCACGCGAGGCTCGTGATCAACACGTCACGCGGCTGGCTGGGCTACTTCGTTCCGATCCTCTGGTTCTTCCAATGGAAGCGCGTGGACGTCCCCGTGTGCTCGTCATGCAAGTTCAGTTTCTACGCTCAACGGTGGGGTAGAAACGTGCTCATGGTGGCCTTGGCCTGCATCGCAATCGGCTTCTGGTGGAACGACTTCCGAGGATTGTCGCGTGGGGAACGCAAGCTCGTCTTGTTGGGTGTTGGCTTGGCGTTCCTGGCACCTTGGATCGCGATCGAAGTCTTCTGGCCGCGCCATTTTCACCTCACGGCATCGAAGCACGAAGTCGCCTATGAGTTCGCATCTCCGGCCTACGCCAGCGCGTTTGCCGTCGCCAATGGGCTCCGAGGACTTCCCGATCATGCGTGACCGCGCATCGCGAGAGGCCTCGACGATCGCGGGAATTCGCGTCGCTCTCACGACGATCGCACTTGCGGCATTTGCAACCATCGGGTGTCGATCGAATCCCGCTCTGGAGCTTTCCTCAACCGAATTGCGTACGCGCATGATCGCTGCAATCAAGACCGCGACGCACGGCAAGACGCATGTCGTTTACAACGACCTCATCCACCCGCCTCTCGAGATCGACGCCCAACGCGTGCTCCACGCTGCCAGTACGATGAAGGTGCCGGTCATGATCGAGTTCTTCCGTCGCATCGACGCGGGAGACTTCACGGAAGGCAGCGAGATCGTGCTGGAGAATCGTTTTGAGAGCATCGTCGATGGATCGCCGTACTCCCTAGCACCCGACGATGACTCCGATGCCGAACTGTATACGCGCATCGGCAAGCGCGTCACGCTAGGCGAACTCTGCACGCGCATGATCGACCGCAGTAGCAATCTCGCCACGAACGTGCTCGTCGAGCGCCTCGGCGCACCACGGATCCAGACGACGATCGAAGGGCTCGGCACGCAGCACACGCAAGTCTTGCGCGGTGTCGAGGACCAGAAAGCCTACGACCGCGGATTGTCGAATCGCACCTGCGCGCGGGATCTCGCGGTCCTGCTCCGCTCCATCCTCGAAGCGCGCGCCGCGAGTGCGGCGTCCTGCGCACGCATGCTCGCGATCCTCGAGGGTCAGCGACACCGCAGCATGCTTCCCGCGGGTCTGCCACCCGGAACGCGCATCGCGCACAAGACCGGTCAGATCACGAAGATCCACCACGATGCCGCGATCATCTGGCGCGATGATGGCCGACCGTTCGTGCTCGTCGTCCTGACGTCGGGTTTCGCGAACGAGAACGACAGTGCCGCGATCGGCGCCGAACTCGCCCGCATCGCATGGCAATGCCGATGAGTATGGATCGTACTCACGGACCGATGCGATCCTTCCCCATGTAGGGCACGAGCTTCGGCGGCACCGTGATGCTGCCGTCTTCGTTTTGCCAGTTCTCGAGGATCGCGATCAGCATGCGTGTCGATGCTGCGACCGTGTTGTTGAGCGTGTGGCAGAAGCGCGTCTTCTTCTCCGCATCGCGGTAGCGCAGGTTGAGACGTCGCGCCTGGAACTCGTGGAATCGGCTCGCCGAATGCGTCTCGCCGTAGCTGCCGCGACTCGGCATCCACGTTTCGATATCGAACTTCTGGATCTGTGGCTGCCCGAGGTCGCCGCCGCACACGTTCACGACGCGATACGGAAGCTCGAGGGCTTGGAGAACCTCTTCGCTGTTCTGCAGGATGTCCGCGTGGTGCTGCCGGCTCCGTTCGTCGTCCGCGACATCGACGATGACCTGCTCGACTTTCTGGAACTGGTGGACGCGATACAATCCCTTGGTGTCCTTGCCGTAGGTCCCCGCTTCACGGCGGAAGCAAACGGATCGAGCGACGTAGCGCTTGGGCAGCTCTTCGAGCGCGAGAGTCTCGTCGGCGTGCAGACTCGTGAGGGAAACTTCGCTGGTCCCGATCAGGTTGAGTTCGTCTTTTTCGCAGCGGTATGCCTGCTCTTCGCCACCCGGGAAGTAGGCCGTGCCGACCATCGCCGGATCACGTACGAGGTGCGGCACCTCCACCGGCACGAAGCCTTTCGTCATCAGGTGGTCGAGCGCGAAGCGAAGCACCGCCTCGCTGAGGAGCATTGCATCGCCGAGCAAGAAGTAGTTGCGCGTCCCCGATACCTTGACACCGCGAGCGACATCGATGATCCCGAGCGCTTCGCCGAGATCGATGTGGCTCTTGGGCTCGAACTCGAAGACGCGCGGCGTGCCCCACGTCTTGATCTCCACGTTGTCCGCATCACTCGCGCCTTCGGGCACCTCGGGCGCCGGAACATTGGGGAGCAACAGCAATAGGCCGTCACGCCGCTCCTTGAGCTCGCGCTCGTCGTTGCTCAGCGCTTGGATCTCCTCCTTGAGTTCCTTTTGCCGCGCGAGGATCGCGACTCGGTCGTCGGGACTCGCCTTGCCGAGATCCTTACCCGAAGTCTTCTGCTCGGCGCGAAGACCTTCGACGCGCGGCAGGAGATCGCGCAGCGCCTGATCGACCTTCATGAACTCGTCGACCGTGTCACTGCACGGGATTCGCTTCTTCCGGCCGGCTTCCTTGACGACGTCCGGATTCTCTCGCACCCACTTCGGGTCCAGCATGTTCGCTCGCTTTCTCGCCGCAGAACGGGATCACTTGAAGACGGCGTCGAGCGGCCCGAAGAGCTTGTGCTTCTTCTGCCGCGCGCCGAGGAAGAACGTACCTTCCTTGATCGGATTGTCGACGCGGATTCGGAAACTCGGATCACCGCCACTCTTCTTGTCGATGGCGAACCCCGAAAGCGTGAGTCCGGAGATCTTGTCGTGCTTCTTCGACAGCGGGTTCAAATCGGCATCGGCAACACGGCGCCACTCCCCGAGGATCTTCGCGTTCTTGCCATCCTCGGAATGTGCGATCACGAACTGAGGCTCGAGCACTTCGCCCTGTAGCCCCGTGTAACGCATCCCGAAGCGATCGCGCACCCACATCTTGGTCGTGTCGGCCGAAATCTTGCCGGCTTCCTTCTCGTAGACTCCATCGATTGCGAAGGGGGCTCCGAGTTCCATGACCGTGGCCTCGCCGACCTTGACCTCGAAGGACTTGGAGTCGCCCTTGAGAACGATCGCGTCCATGTTGCGCGGCACCTTTCCGTTGATGACGCGCCCGTAGAAGACTTCGTACTTACCGACGGGGACATTGATGCCCTTGGAGTCCGACATCACGTCGAAAATCGCATCCGGCCACGCGCCACCGACCTCGCGAACGAGGAGATGCTTCGGCTTCGCCGAACGACTGCCCTTCCAATCGACTTTGATCGTGCCGGTCGGCACCTCCGCGAGCGGACGGTAACGCAACTCTTCGTTGTTGCGGATCACCTTGAGGAGGTACCAGTCCTTGCCGATCTCGACGAGCGGTGAGAACGGAACGAGCTTCCCTCCCGCGACCTTCATGCTGTCGAAGATCTCGTGCCGCATCGGCTCTTCGAGGCCACCCCCGAAGTCGTAGGTGTTGTAGGCGAGCGCACCGGGCTTGTCCCCGAAGACGCCGTTGCAGTTTTCGTCGAAGAGCGTGATCTCGGTCCCGGCGACCTTCGCCGTGAAATAGGCCGCCGACTTGACGTACACGTTCGCGGTCTTCTTGTCCTGCGACCACTGCGGAGCCATGTTGAGCGAGACGTTGTTGAACTGCTCCTGATTGCCACCGGTCCAGAGGAAGAACGCGTAGTTGGTCTCGTAGACCTCGCCGTCCTTGTCGGTCCGGTCGTAAAAGAGATCGACGGCCTTCTTCGGACCCGCGAGCTTGGCCACGCGCGCCTTCGGGTCGGCATTCGAGGTCAGCGGGTTGACGAACTTCGCAGCCCCCTCGCGTTGCAAGAAGATGTTCCCGTCCTTGAAGAACTGCATCTGGACAGGGTCAGTGCCGTCCATGTGGAAGCCGAGCCAATTGAGAGGGCACGAACTCGCATACAAGCTGATGCCCTCGTCGGAGCGCTTCGCCACTTCGTAATCGAGCTTGGCCGTCTCCCAGCTGCTGCCTTCCTTGAACTTCGTCAAGCCTTCGGGTTCGGCGTTCTCTCCCGTCGCGGGCCCCGCGCCATCGCCAGCTCCTCCAGCAGCGCCCTTCTTGGCAGCTTCCTCGAGCTGAGCCTTGATCCCTCGGAGCCAAGCCGCGTTCTGTGCGTACTGCGTCGTCTTCGTCCAATCCCAGTCCTGGAAGTTCTGGACGTAGCGCTCCATCGCTTGGAGTTGCAGCGTGCGGTCGTCCTGCGTCTTCTTCTTGAACGCCTCGAGGATCCCCACGAGCTTGAGCCACGTGTCGGCAGCCTTCAGCTTGTCGCCGGTTTGATCCATGGCCTGCGCGACCTTGTGCATGTCTTCGATCGTGCGACGCCACTCGGCCTCGTTGTCGCTCTTCTTGACCTGATCGAAGTTGGACCATCCGACCTGTTCTTCGCTCTGGATCTTGGCAACCCTGTCGATCGCTTCTCGGTCGAGACCGCGACGGTAGTTTTCGATGCGTTCGAGGACCGTGCTACCCCATGCGTCCTTGAAGTCCGTCTTCAAGGCTTCGATTTCTTCCGCGGCCTTCAAATCGTTCGCAAAGACGGCCTTGTCGACCGCGCGTTCGAAATACCAGATCGTCTCACCCGGGTACTTCTTGAGGACCCGCTTCATGCCGGCGGCATCGTTCGTCGTCCGCGCACTCTCGTATGCCTTCGTGAAGGCATCGTATTCGTACTGCGCGACGCCGGGCCGAGCCAGGCTGACGAGCAACGTGAGGGCGAGCAACAGAACGGAGATACGCATCGGATGGTCCTTTCGCGAATCAGGTCGAAAGCGGTCGTGAAGCTGCATGTTACGACTTGTTCTTGCTCCGCGTTTCGAGGAAACGACGTTCGGCCTTGGTGAGTTTGCTCATGCCCTCGTCATGGATCTTTTCGAGGATGCGATCGAGCTCGGCCTCGTCGTCCTTGGCCTTGTCCTTCTCGCGGCGGACCGTCCGCGTTTCACGCTCGATGTCGCGCTGCGCCAGAGCGCCGCGGAAGCGATACAGCAGGACCCCTCCCACCATGCCTCCGACGTGCGCGGCATGGGCTGTCCCCCCCATGCCGCCGCGCTGGAGTTGCACGATCATGTCGTACAGCGCGAAGACCGCGAGCCCACCCACGAGCCATGCCAACATGATCGGAAACAGGATGAGGATGACCCGCATCCGCGGATACGAGAATGCGGCATAGGCCAGGATTCCATAGACCCCACCACTGGCGCCGACGACCCCGATCTTCCCAAAACCCGCGATCTTGCTCGCCACGACCCAGAGCAGGCCGCCCGCGATCCCACAGACGAGGAAGATTCGGAAAAAACCTCGCGACCCGATCTCTTCTTCGATCAGTGAACCGAAGAACCAGAGCGCCAGCATGTTGAACACGAGGTGGCCGAGCCCTTCGTAGGCGTGCACCCACATGTACGTGAACAAGTTGGGAATGCCGAGGAGCGGGTTCGACAAGAGCCGATCGGCGCTGAGGTCGAGCCAGTCCCCGAGCGCACCCTGCGTGACGAGCTGCACCACCTGCACGATCCCGCAGACGATCATGATCCACTTGACGACCGGCGTCAGGCGTGGAAACGCGAACGCGTACCCGCCCGGATCGAAGCCTCCTCTGTAAGCACTCATCGGGTGTCGAGTTTAGCAGCCCCGTGAAGAAATCCGGTATGCGCCGCACAGCCGTTTTGCCGGCGGGATCGGTCGTTTTCGATGAAGACCTCGTGAGCGCGCCTGGCATCGATGGCCTTTTGCTTCGCTCGCGGTAAGACGGGCTGCGACCGCTACTCCGGACCAACGACATGCAACGACACGGCTTCTGCTTTTCAGTCTTGCTCGCCACGCTCGTGGCGAGCGCACACGCACAGATCCCTGGCCCCAGGAAGGACGGCTCGACACTGTTGCCGAACGGATGGAGCATCCGTCCACACGGACGACAGATTCCGTTGCGCACAGATCTGCCGATTCGCGCGGTGCTCCATCCGAGTGGCTCGCTCCTCGCGATCCAACATGCGGGTTTCCGTGAGCACATCGTCCAGCTCGTCGATCCGAGTTCCGAAGAACTGATCGCCGAGTTGCCGCTCGGCAAGACCTGGAGCGGTATGGCCTTCGACCCGGATGGCAAGAAGCTCTGGGTGAGCGGCGGCACTACCGACGTGATTCACATGTTCGACATCGAAGTCGAGCAGAAGAGTGGCAGGCCGAGCGCGACCCATCCGGTCGGCGACGCGAATGTGCTCGACCTGCCCGCGGGCTTGGCCGTCGCCGGCAATCGTGTCTTCGTGCCGTTGCAGCGCAGTCACAAGATCGTCGTACTCGACACGGACGACGGGCACGAAGTGTCCCGCATCGAACTCGAGGACGACAGCTACCCGTTCGAGTGTCGCGTGCACGACGGCATGCTCTGGGTCTCACTGTGGAACAAGGCTTCGGTCATCGCCTTCGATGTCGAGACGTTCGAACGAACTGCGACCGTGAGGGCCGGTCAGCACCCGAGTGAACTCTGCGTCGATGCGACGCACGACCGCCTGTTCGTCAGCAACGGGAACGAGAACACGGTCACGGTCATCGACACGAAACGTCGCACCGTGCAGGAGACGATCGGATCTGCGCTCTTCCCGGTCGCGCCTCCTGGCTCGACGCCCAACGCGCTCGCACTCGCGCCGAATGGCAAGCTCTTGCTGATCGCGAACGCCGACAACAACGACCTCGCCGTCGTCGACGTGTCCGAACCCGGCTCGAGCCGCGGGCTCGGCTTCATTCCAGTCGGGCTGTATCCGACGTCGGTCTGTTGGCACGAAAGCGGCAAAGTCTTCGTCACGAACGGCAAGGGCAGCGACGGCTCGCGGCGCAATCCCGGCGGCCCGAGCCCGATCCAAGGGCGGCCGCGCAATCTCGCCGAGTACACGGGGTCGATGTTCACCGGCTCGATGAGCGCCTTCGACTTCCCCGAGCCACGCCGCCTCCAAGAGCTCACCGAGATCGCGTATCGCTGTTCGCCCCTCCGTGGCGGCAACGCGATTCGATCCCTCGAGTCGCGGCCGGACGACTCGCCGATTCCCGAGAAGCTCGGTCAGAGTTCACCGATCCGTCACTGCGTCTACATCATCAAGGAGAACCGTACCTACGACCAAGTGCTCGGCGACGACCCGCGCGGCAATGGCGACCCTTCGCTCTGTCTGTTTCCCGAGAAGGTCACGCCCAACCACCACGCACTCGCGCGCGAGTTCGTGCTTCTCGACAACTTCTACGTCGAGTCCGAGGTCTCGGCGGATGGACACGAATGGACGATGGGTGCCTATGCCACAGATTTCGTCGAGCGAACGTGGCCCGTCGTCTACGGCGGAAAGGACAAGCAACAACTCGAGAACGGCAAGGTCGCCGCACTCGGCTATCCCGCTGAAGCCACGAGTGAAGTCGCCTATCCGAAGAGTCGCTACCTGTGGGACCGCGCGAAGGAAGCCGGGGTCAGCTATCGCAGTTACGGCGAGTTCGTTCGCAACGCATCGACGGTGGGCGACCCTGCGACGACTCCGGTGTCGACACTCGAGGGGCACTTCGATCCGCTCTATCGCAGTTACGACCTCGACTACTCCGATGTCGACAGGGCGAAGCGCTTCTTGGCCGAACTCGCCGACTTCGAAACCAAGGGCGAACTCCCCCGCCTGATCGTGATTCGTCTTCCCAACGATCACACGTACGGCACGCGCGTGGGAAAGCCGACGCCGCGCGCGATGGTCGCCGACAACGACGTCGCGCTCGGCATGGTGATCGAAGGCCTCTCGCGCTCGAAGTTCTGGAAGTCGATGGCGATCTTCATCGTCGAGGACGATGCGCAGAACGGCCCGGACCACGTCGACGCGCATCGCTCGATCGGCTTCGTGATCGGCCCCTACGTCAAGCGCAACGCGGTGGTCTCGACGATGTACTCGACCTGCTCGATGTTGCGTACGATCGAACTCATCCTCGGCCTCGAACCGATGAGCCAGTTCGATGCCGCGGCACGACCGATGTTCGACGTCTTCACGGGCACACCCGACCTGACGCCGTACACCGGGCTCGCAGCAACGTGGCCCCTCGACGAGAAGAACGAAAAGACCGCGTGGGGCGGCGACCTGTCCGAACGCATGAACCTCGCACGCGAGGATGCAGCCGACGACCTCTTGCTCAACGAAGTGATCTGGAAGTCGGTCCACGGACCGGCATCGATCATGCCCATGCCTCGCAGGGCGGCGTTCGTGCGGATCGTCGAACGGGATTGATCCCGCCGATCACGGACCGGGGGCGGGAGGGACGAACCTGTTCAGCGCTTCCGCCCCTCGAGCAGTTCACGAATGCCCGGCAGTGGTCGAAGAAGATGCACGCGACCGACATCGACGACGGGCACCTCACCCTGTCCGGACACTTCCCCGCCAGGCGATCGAATCGTGACGTGCACGACGTTGCCGGACGGGATCGCGGGACGCGAGCTCCTGCCATGCACCGAAGTCCAGAGCCCGGGTAGTGCCGGTCCATCGGCAGCCGTGAGCGGCCACACGACCTTCGCCTGACCTTCGGCTTCGAATTCGAGGGTCCAACCTGCGGGCGACAGCGTCGTGTCGGTTTCGTTGACGAGCCAGACCTGCTGATCGGCAGCGTGGCCGGACTGCGGGCGATTGCAGACGGCTGCAATGGCGAGCCCGCCCGTCACTGCCCGCTGCAACGCGCTGGCGGCTGTCGCATTCTCGTCCGACGCGCTATCGCGTACGCGACCGCCGAACGCCTCGCGCACGACGTCGCGTGCCGTATTTCGCTCGTCGATCGACGCCTGAACCTCCGACGCACTCTCGACGATCTCCTCCATCGTCGGCATGCGCCCGACTGCAGGCTTCTGGGTCGCGATCCGAAACGACGCGAAACGCCGTTGCATGTGGAAGGCCTCCAACAGGTCGGGCATCACCGACTCGTACTCGAACAAGAACGTCGTCCAGATCGATGCCTTGTCGCGCGGACCGAGGGACCACGACGTCATCACGTCTTCGAACTGATCGCACGAGAAGCGCACGGACATCGGCCAACCACCGGCGAGCTTGCCGGGCTCGGCGCGGTTCATCAGCAGAGTACGAAGCTCGGAGATTGCACGATCGCGCGCTCGTCGCGCATTGCGGTCGAGGGCGATCTGCAGTGCATCGACCGGTTCGAACAAGGCCGGAAAGAGCTGGGCACTCGCGCCGAGCTTCAGCTTCTTGGCGCCCGAGTCGATCTCGACGATGACGACGCCGCGAGCACGTATGGACGCGAGGACCCTCGCTGCTTGCTGCTTCGCGGGCCCGTCACCTTCGCTCCACTCACCGACTTCGACCAGGCGACGCGTCACGCGCGCGAGCGTCTCCATGCCCGTGTTGTCGACGATCCCACCGTCGACGACGTGCGAGGTCGTGCCATTCTCGGACGCGACGACGGCGACTGGCGTGAGCCATGGGAACCCAGCCGAGAGTCGGACCATCTCGGCGAGGGAGAGGCTTCGATCCGGATGTTCCTGATCGAACGTCACGAGTGCCGGTCCATTCAGAGGGTCCGACGTGCGCGGGAACCCGATCGCGAAACCACGTCCTTCCTTGGAGAGTGCTGCATTGAAGAGCACGATCGGTCGCGACGCGTCGTACGCCGACTCGTTCGAGACGTCACGCCATCCGAACTGACGATTCCATGCATCGACGAGACTCCGATCTCGATCGACACCGGGCAGCAACGCACCGCGCAGGAGCGGCGCGACGAAGTCCGTGCTCATCGCGTCCGCGAATGCACTCCGAAACGGAATTGGCAAGTTCGGAAGTGCTGCATCCGCAGACATCGCTTCGAAGAGCTGCGTGCAGCGCTCGCTGAGTGCATCGAGGATCTTCGCTCTCGCGTCGCCGCTGCCTCGCGCCGCGGACAGGGCAGCGACGTCGCGCATGCGAGCAGCGAGGTCGAGGCCTGTCGTCTGACGATGACCGGGGACGACCTCCATCGAGTTCTTGGTGACGAACCACGCCGTCGCGAGGCTCCCACCCGAAACCGAAGATACGAGCAGCACGTGATCCGCCAGCGTCGGCACCCGTCCGCCTTCGCCCGGTTCGACTCCCGTCGGTGTCCGTTGCAAACTCTCGAGGACCATCGAAGCGAACAGTGCCGCGCGCGAACCACCGCCACTCGCCGAAACAAGAAGGACCGGTCCGTCCGGAATGGCGGCGAGACGTTTCTCCACCTGATCGAGCCAGCGTGTCGCGCGCACAGTAGCGTCGTTCGAACGGGCTCGTCCGATCGACGAATGCCCCGACAACGCGAGCACGACGAATGCGACGACCATTGCGCCAAGGCGCAACGGGCCCTTGCGCACGCGCGCCTGCAACTCGTCGAGGAGTCGCGCAACGAGCAGGATCACGAGTGTGATCTCGAAGAGCGCCCACACCGAGTAGTTGCGATTGGAGAGAGCACCGCCGGAGATCGAGATTCCGTACCAGAGGAGTTCACCGACGAGAATCGAGACCCAGTATGCAGTCAGCATGCGACCGCAGAGCCTGTGGACTGCTGCAGAGTTGTGTGTCGCACGTGCGCCGAGCGGCCACCCGATCCAGGCACCGAAGCACCACGCGGCCACCGCGGCCGCGGCGATCGTCGAACGATCCGGCCCCCATGCATACTCCGGCAAGAACCACAACACGGTGCCACACGTCAGCAATGCGAGTGCGGCCGGGATAGAGCGCTTCGCCCATGTCCGATCTCCCTCGCGAGGCACAGCCCACCACAGGAGTACGCCGTCGAGCGTGAATACGAGCACGAGGAACGTCGGGTATCCCCAACGCACCCACCACGGTCCACCCGTCGGCAACTGCCACAGGACGTTGCTCGCCTGAGGCACCGCGACGAGAAACAGAACGGCGACGAGCACACCGATCCACGTGGCGAAATAACGATCCGCCCAGCCGATCAGCGTGCTCAGGATGGTGCGAATGAAAGTGGCGCGCATCGGAGAGCTCGAAGTGTCGAGTTCGCGCCGATACGCGTCAAGGCACGATGCCTCAGTTGCCGGTGATCGACAGCAAGTCGGTCAGGCGAGGGCCAGCACTGGTCCAGAAAGACCACTGAAAGTAGACGCCATCGATTGTTGCGAGCGAACCGGGGATATCGATGGTGAAGCTCGCGCTGCCCGCCCCGTTCGCTTGTGCGCCGAAGACCGCGAGGGAGTCCTGGTAGAGCGTGCAACCGCTCAGTCCGACGACGCCGAGATCGAAGGGCAGCATGAGCGAACCCAGCTTGGTGTCACTCGCCCCGACGTGGAGAACGGCGAGCGCGTGAATCGGAGCACCGACGAGACTGATCGTGAAGTCCTCGTCGAAGTCGATCTGAGGCTTCGAAATGGCGATCGTCCCCCCGCCGCAGCCCCTACCGGAGATCTTCGTGGAAAGTGCCCTCCGGAGGTCGAAAGCCTGTGCAACGAGCTGGAACGAGTTCTGACCGAGCACACCGATCGCGTAGACGGTGTACAGCTTCTTCGCGTCGAGCTTCAAGGTCGTAGGGCCGAAGGCGAACTGCGTCTGACCGGCGGGCGTCAGACCGATGTCATAACTACCGCTGGCGATCTCGAGGGTCGCTTCCTTCGCGTTCGCGAGGTTGCCGGAAAGCACGGCGAATGCGCCGTTACCGGTCGGCCGACCACGCACATCGACCGCCGGAGCCTGGGCGGTGTGCCTCACCGTGACACGGGTATCCCCGGACTTGGCTGTCGCGGCAACGTCGTTGACGAAGAACGAGAGTGTGTTTTTGCCGCTCGCATCGAGATGCGCGATCGCCGTGTAGTCCATACCTTCGGCGAGCGTAGGTGTCGCGCTGAGCACGGTGGTGCTACCGAGCTTCACGTCGATCTTGTACGAACCGGGTGCGAGATCGAGAGGCCCGCGCACTTGACCATACGTGAAATCGAAGAGCTTCGTGTTGTTCGCGAAGATGTCTACGGCTTGCGGCAGACCCGGAATCCCGTGGATGACGGAGACGCGTGCTGGCGTCGCGCGCGGCTCGACGAACTGCTCCTGAACGTAGAGCTGGAACGACGACTGACCGAGCTTGCCGATCGCGAAGATCGCGTAGTATCGATCGGGCAAGAACTCGAACGTCGCCGGTCCGAACGCGAACTGCGTCTGACCAGCGGGGCTGAGCCCGACCTCGTAACGCATCGCCTTCACGTCCGCGATCGCGCGGGACGGATTCGACAAGTTGGAGACGAGCTTCGCGTACGCACCCGTGCTGCCCGCCGCGCGCGCACGCACGTCGACCGCCGGGGCATCTGCCAAGTGGTGCACGGCAAGACGCGTGTCGCCAGCCTTGGTCGAACTCAAGTCATTGTCAAACAGCGCGAGCGCGATGCCGCTGGACGTCAAGTGAGCCACCGCAGTGTAGTTCCTGTCGGCGTCGAGCTTCGGGCTCGCGGTCAGCACGGTGGTGTTCCCGAGCTTGATGTCGAACTTGTAGCTCGCAGCCGGAATGTCGATCGGTCCCTTCGACTCCGTGAAGTCGAAGGAGAACAACTTGTTGTTGTTCGCGTACACATCGACGGGCGATGCGAGGCCCGGGATGCCGTGGAGGAACGAGATCTTCGCCGTCCCCTGTGCAGCGACAGGCAGAGCCAGTAGTAGCGTGGATGCGAATGTACGGATCATTGGTGGGTTCGTCTTCGTGGTTTCGCAGCGTGTCGAAGGGCTCGGACGCATGATCGGTTCCTGTCCGGGTCAGGCGACGTGCTGCTGGCTAGGAAATGGGGCACGGAGGTTTGTTGGTTTCGTTTCACGCCGCCATCAACTCGTCCACTGGGATTCGACCCAAAACACACCTCTTCTTCATGAACGTGCCGCTGCGCGATCCGTCCCGTACGTGATTGCCCACATGCTGAATCTTGGACAAGGGTCACGATCGTGGCGCTGTACCAAGATTGCGGCGCTACGCTCACCCGAACATGATCTTGAAGAGCCTCTCTTGGCGCATAGGACTCAGCTTCGCCGCATTCGTGCTCATCGGATCGATCGCTCTCGTCTTCGTGATCGATCGACAAGTCGCACGGGAAAACGAGTTGCGCTTCGCCGAACTCGCTCGCACCAACGCGGCCTTTCTCGCTCGCGCAAAACTCCCGCCGTCACCGTATCTCGACGAGAGTCTCGAGCAGGTTCTCGGTTGTCGAGTGGACTTCGTGACGACGCGCAGCAACTCGGGAAACGAGCATCCCGTGAAACCTGCGGACGGAACCGTGTATCGCCGTGAGGGTCGTGAGTCCGTTTCGGTGCGTATCGACGACACGACAGCACTCGTCCTCTCGCGCGAAGTCGCCGCATCGTGGACGGCTCTCAGGCAGCGAACGACCTTGTCGATCCTCGCGACGTTCTGGCTGCTGTCCGGTGTATCGGGTTGGTTGATCGGACGTGGCATGGTCCAACCACTCAAGAACCTCGCGGCCCAGCTTCCGCGCATCGAGAGCCGCGAACCGCTCGCTTTGGACGTCGCCCAGCGCAAGGACGAGATCGGTGACGTCGCCCGTGCGTTCGTTGCGACGCGACGAGCTTTGCAAGAAGAGCGCGACAGCCGCGAACGCGCCGAAAAGCTCGCGGTCCTCGGACGAATGACGACCGCGCTTGCACACGAGATCCAGAATCCCGTCGCCGCGATCGCCATGCACGCACAGCTCTGGAAGCGCGACGCTGGCGACCAGCGAGAGTCTTCCGTCGCCGAACGGATCGAACTCGAGTCGCGCCGCATCGACGACCTGCTGAGCCAATGGCTCTTCTTGGCGAGGCCCGAACCTCCGGCGAGCAGCTCGCTCTCCATCGCTGCGCTCGTCGAACAGTGCATCGAGGCCACGCGCGCCGGCTTGGACCACGCGCGCGTCGCGGTCACGTTCACCGCCGACGATGCAGCACGCGTCCGGGGTGACGCGAAGCGCTTGTCGCAAGTCTTCCGCAATCTGATCGTCAACGCGATTCAAGCGATGCCGCGGGGAGGCCAGCTCGACATCGCCGTTCGAAGCCTTGCCTCGGACGGCATCGTGGCGGTGACGATCGCGGACACCGGCGTGGGGTTCTCGGAGACGGCGCTGGCGCGCTTCGCCGAGTTCTTCTTCACGGAAAGAGAAGGTGGCATGGGCATCGGACTCAGCGTTGCCAGCGAGATCGTTCGCGCACACGGAGGCGAACTGCGCGTCCACAACCTTCCAAGTGGCGGAGCATGCGTCATGATCGAACTCCCTCACGAGGGCATCGAACGAGGCATCGACGCTCCGCGAAACGCGTGACACGTGACCGAGATCTTGATCATCGAGGACGAACCCGGGCTCGCTGCGGCGCTGTCGATGGTCGCGGTCAGACTCGGCTACGCACCCTCCACGACCGCGTCGGCGACACTCGGTCTCGAACGCATCGCGGAAGCAACGCCGGGACTCGTGATCCTCGATATCGGTCTGCCCGACATGAATGGCCTCGAGGCACTCGACGCGATCCGCAGTGTCGAGCCCGCGCTCCCGGTGCTGGTGATCACGGCGCACGGCAATTTGCAGAACGCCGTCGAAGCCAAGCGCCGTGGCGCGTCCGCATACCTCGTCAAGCCGCTCGATCTCGACGCGCTCGAGGAGACGATCGTCGATCTGCTGCGTATCGAAGCCGGTGACCCTGAGATCACCGGTGAGCGGTCCGAAGCAGTGACGACCGATGTGCCGTTCCTCGTCGGTTCGAGTGCGTCGATGCAACCCGCATTCGCCGCGATCGCGCATGCATGTTCGAGCGACATCGCCGTCCTGATCACGGGGCCGACCGGCATCGGCAAGACGCTCGCCGCACGCGTGATTCACGATCAGAGTGCGCGTAGCTCGGGCCCCTTCATCACGGTCGCCTGCGCGAGCCTCCCCGAATCTCTTCTCGAAGCCGAACTCTTCGGACACGAGAAGGGCGCGTTCACCGGCGCCCTCGAGCGCCGTGAAGGCCATTTGGAACGCGCACACGGCGGCACATTGTTCCTCGACGAGATCGGTGAGATTCCGCTACAAGTGCAGGTCAAGCTCCTGCGCTTCCTCGACGAGCGTACATTGACCCGTCTCGGTGGCCGTCAGGACTTGACGGTCGACGTCCGCGTCGTCGCCGCGACCAATCAGAACCTCGACGAAGCCGCCCGGCGAGGCGAGTTTCGCGAAGATCTGTTGTATCGCCTTCGTGTGCTCGAGGTTCGGTTGCCGGCACTCGTCGAGCGAATCTCGGATCTTCCATCGCTCTGCAGCCACATGCTGACGAACCTCGCTCGGGAGAACGAACTCACGCTATCGAGCGAGGCGCTCGAGGCCCTACGCGGACACGATTGGCCCGGAAACGTGCGGGAGTTGCGCAACGTCCTCGAGCACGCCGCCACGGTCTGCAGCGGAACGATGATCCTGCGCAGCCACTTGCCCGAGCACCTGCGCGCGTTGCGTGCTTCATCGCTTTCGAGAGGCGCGAGCGATCTCGGCGCCGCACTTCGAGAGTGGCTCGACGAACGACTCGCCGGTGGCGCCGACTATCAGGCACTCCACGACGAACTCGAGAAGCGCCTGCTCGCCGAACTCCTACCGCGTTACGAAGGAAAGCCCACACTTCTCGCGCGCGCGCTCGGCATGAACCGTTCGACTCTGCGCAAGAAGCTTCAGGACCGCCCGACAGAATCCTGAGCGCGACCTCGATCTGCTCGATTTCGCTACCAATCCGACGCGAGATCGACGGGCGTATGCGCTCTTCGCTCAGTCGACGCGATCTTGCGCCTTGACGACCGCCTCGCCACCACCGACGTCGTGGACGGGCTGCTTGACGCTGTGCGCCGCGAGACCTTTGCCGACCAGACAGCCGAGGAGCACGCCGCCTTCGATCCCGTAGAACGTGTAGAGCGTGCTGAGCACCCCGTCCGTGAAGCCGTAGCTGTGCAGGCCGACGCCCAGCTGGTTGACGTGCCACCACGAGAACGCCGTGATCATCCCGAGGATGATCGCGAGCATCGAGAAGCCGAGGTGCCGCACGAAGCCCGCCATGCGCGAGTGCAGCATCATGGCTTGCCAGAGGCAGATCATCAGGGCGCCGTTCTCCTTCGGGTCCCAGCCCCAGAAGCGCCCCCATGAGTAGTTGGCCCAGATGCCGCCGAGGATCGTGCCCACGGTCGAGAACACGAGGCCGAACGCCACGGCGCCGTAGCACATGCGCATCACGCTCTTGAGGAAGCGATCGGCTGAGGGCGCGCGCGAGCCTTGGAAGTGCAACCAGAGTCGCCGTCCGATCCAAACGTGGGCGAGGAGTGCGGCGAGGAGACTCGCGGCATACCCGACGGTCACGGTCTGCACGTGCGTCAACAGCCAGAAGTTGGACACGAGCACGGCCTGCAGCGGCGCGAGCGTGTCCCCGCCGTCGAGCGGCTCGTAGCTGAGCGCGAGCTGACTTCCTGCAAAACCGAGCAGAATCGCGAGCGTGAGGCCGATCCGGTTCTTGGAGAAGAACTCGACGAAGAGCAGCACCGCAGCACCGATCACGGTGATGAACGGAATCGTCTCGTAGAGATTCGTCACCGGCGCGAGGATGTCGGTGGATGGATCGTGGTAGCGAATCATGCAACGCATGACGATGACGGCTGCCATCAACAACACGGGCACGAGCGTCACGCCATAGACGATGCGTCCGTACCACTTGGCCTGTGGCTTCCACCACAAGAACCCGACGAGCGCGATCGCAATCAAGAACAGACCACGGATCCAGTGCAAGAAGTAGCCGCGCTCGAGCGTGAGTTCGGTGGCCACCGCGCCAGCCTCGTCTCGATCGTGCGCGGCATCCGCGATCGCGCTGGTGAGCATCGTCGCATCGGCTACCGTCACGCCTTCCGGTCCAGCGAGGAACTTCTCGAGCACTCCGAGGAGCGGCGCGCGTGCTGCAGCCTGTTCGTCACCCTTGACCGAGGCATCGAGGAGACTGGAGGCATCGAGCCACGCAGTCTCCTTCGCGTCACGCGGAGGGAACAGCGCGAGACCGTAGGCACCTCGTCGCGCCGATTGGACGACGTCGAGAAGGAACTTACGCAGAGGCGTGGCCTCCGTGTCCGGAATCGTCTGGAGTTCTTTCGCGAGCCTTCGATTGAGTTCAGGGCCGTGCTTGCAGACCGCGGCTGCATCGGCAGATTTCCCGCCGAACAGCGCGAGGAGTCCCGCTTCCTCGACGGGGAACGTCCGCGCGAGCCTGGCAAACTCGACTCCGAGTTGTTGGTACAGCCAGACGTCGTTGCCGAGCGCGACGATCTGACCGGGCACGAGCGGAAGGTTCTTGGAACCACCCTTGCTCATTCCGATGTATCGCTCGGTCAACTCGTAGAGCTTGCTGACCGCTGGTGCGAGTTCGTTGTACGAATAGCGGTCGCGCATCTTGCGACCTTCGTGCGGCAACTCGATCGCATCGAGAACCTCCTTGCTCGGCACGAGGAACACACGATCGTCGCGCGTGACCTCGTTGCGGAAGAGCACGTCGAGGACCCACTCGCTGGCGCTGACCGACGTACCATTCTCGAGCGCGACCGAGGACCTCCCCGAGATGCGCAAGAGCTTCTGCCGTGCGAACGCGAGGAACGGCTTGATGCGCCCTTCGTCCTGCAGCGGCACGTCCTCGATCGTGCGCACGACATCAGCAGGCCACGGTGAACGCGATGGTGACTGCGCGCGCGCGTGCACCTGGAACAGGACCGCACAAGCGACGACACCGAAGAGGGAAAGGAGTTTCATGCAAATCCCTTGGTTCGAAGACCTATTCATTCGTCGACCCTCCGGCCGTGGCCACTGCAGCATTCGTGTGCAGAACCCGCTTTCGTTCGGCTCGCATCCAACGGAAGAGCTTGCTGCCAAAGTGCAACAAGAGCCCGATCGCGATGATGATGCATGCAATCAGAGGCCAGTGGTCCGAGGGGTTGCTGACGACTTGGAAGACGGAGAACTTCCGATCGTTCGGCCCAGCGTTCTTCGGACCGTAGCTCGATTGGAACAGGATGAACCCATCACGCCGCAGCGGTTGGTTCATCTCGATCTTGGCCGTACGGGCCTCGCCGCCACGAGACAGTACCGTGACGTCGCTCGCGAAGACCTTTGGGCGCGTCGTATTCGGATACACCTCGTGGTGGAACTCGTCGAGCCTCACCGTGAACGGCAGCTCGACGCGCTTGCGTTGGAGGCGAACGCCGAACTGCTTGCCATCGACTTCGAAGACGTACGGGTAGTCCATCGCGCCCCAGAGGAGCGATTCGCCGATCGTGCTCCCCGCCGCGTTCTGGACACGCACGCGCATGCCGGCTTGGTTGAGTTCTTCCTCGGGATTGCGCTCCATCGGCGCCAGACGCAGGGAGCCGATGGAGACCCCGGGCATGCCCGAGTCGTCTCCGCCGGCCATCGCGACCTCGGCATTCTGCGCAAAGCGATCGAGCACGAGCGCGAACGGCCACGATCCCGACTCGAAACGCCGACTCTTCCCATCGTGTAGATCGACGATGTCTTCGTGCGGGATCTCGAACCGTCGCTGCTTCCCTCCGTCGAGTTCTTGCAGCACGTCGACTTCCCAGTAGTAGAAGCTCGAAAAGCTCGAACCCTGGTCACCGGGCCAGAGGAGGAGACTTCCTTCGGTCGAGCCGAAGAACTTCACGACCCCCGCGAGCAACAAGAGCAAGATCCCGCAGTGCGTGATCAAGATGCCGATCGTCGACGCTCCCTTGCGCATGCGCAACAATCCGCCGACGACGAGGTTGATCATCAGCAGGACCATCAAGAGCATGCCGCCAGGAAGCGGGATGCCGAGATACGGCACCAGGTTGCGCTCGACGTAGAACCACGACTCGAAGTAGCGGCCCTGACTCTGGAAGAGCCCCTCGTATTGCTGGTTGAGCGTGCCGAGCCATGTGGCGAGCGTCATGAAGAACAGCACGCCCACAGCGAGTTCGAACCCGCCGAAGACCCGCACGAAGATCGACCACGCTTTGCTCATCACTTGCCCTCGTTGCCGGCGTCCTTCGGACGTAGCGACTTGCAGAATGCGAAAAATGCCTCGCGGTGCGCCGTCACGGTCGCTTCCTTGCCGAGCATCTTGATGAAGAGACTCGTGCCACCGCGCTCGGCGATCGCACCGAGTAGCATCGCACCTTGGATGGCTTCGACGCCCATGCCGCCCGCGAAGTCCCCCTTCGCTTCGACGACTCTCGCCTCTTGACCGAAGACGGTCGTCACGTCGAGGGACGACATGCTCGACGCGTCGAGCGGCGAAGCTCCGAGTTGTCCACGCCAGCGGTTGACGTTGTCGAGTGTGCTCCCGCCTGCTTGCGCGAGATAACACGTCGTGACGCCATCCCCACCGACATCGAAGTTGAGGATGCGCATCGGACGATCCGCTGCGCGCTTCCAGCCATTCGGCATGTCGTAGTCGATCATCGCGCTCGGATCCGTGCGCTCGCTCGGAGCAGTGCCGCCGTGCGGCGACATCGACGGTCCACTCTTGGCGCGCAGCGACGCGACGAAGGACTCGAAGTCCGTGTACGCCGCGTCGATGACACTCTCCTTGCCGAGGCAAACGAGGTAGTAGCCCGAGTCGCCTTGATGCCAGATCAGTCCGATGAAACGCTGCCCCGGAGTCGTCGCACCGCCCATGCCCGTGTAGCTGCCACGCAGGTCCACTACCGTCGCTTCGACACCGAGCTCGGGGAGACGTCGACGCGGCAGCCGCGCGACCGCGTCCCCGTCGATCGGTGGATAGCCACACTGGTTACGCCATCGATTGACGTTGTCCGCGAGTGGCCCACCGCCACCCGGCAGTTGGATCATGTAGCACTGCCCCTCACCACCCGCGAAGCGCAGGTCGAACTTGCGCATGCCGCCCTCGGGCTGCGCTTCCCACGTGGGCGGGAGATCGTAGGCGAACTCGCTCGGACCGATCTCGCGCGAACGCATGCGTAGGCCGAAGATGTCCATCGGCGCGCGCGCGACGAGCGGGGACGCTCCCTCCACGATTCCGGCAGCCTCGACCTGCACGGTGTCCCCGTGAGAACAACCGGTGCACGCACCGGTCGCGATGATCGCGAGCGCGATCGAACGCAATGAAATCGAACTCGACATGTCAGGCTCTCAGCGTCAGCGCTGTCGATGCAGAACGTAATCGGCCATCGAACGCAACGCATCGACCGCCGGGTTCGAGGGCAAACCTGCCAAGCTCTCGACAGCCGTGCGCAGACACTCGTCGGCACGTTCGTGAGCGTAGCGCACTCCGCCCGGTAGGTCGAAGCCCTCGAGCAATCGTCGTTGGGCAACCGTGTCGATCGGACTCACGTCACCCGTTGCATGCCGTGCATAGAGATCGACGAAGCGTCGACGCTCAACGGCCCCCGCTCGATCGAGCATCCACAAGAACGGCAGCGTCAACTTGCCCTTGCCGAAGTCGGTTCCGAGCGATTTGCCGACGACGGCTTCGTCACCGTCCACATCGAGGATGTCGTCCACGATCTGGAATGCCAATCCGAGCTGATCCCCGAAGACCTGGAAGCGCGCCGCAACGTCCGCGTCCGCTCCCGCATACGCCGCACCGAGTCGACTCGAGGCACCGTACAAGACCGCGGTCTTGTCCCGGATGATCTCGAAGTACTTCGCCTCGCTCAGATCCGCGTCGAAGCGATGCACCATCTGCGTCATTTCGCCTTGGCAGATGACACGCACGGTCTCCGACAACACGCGACTGCATCGTGGATCGTCGAGCGCGACCGCCATGTGAAAGGCCTTCGCGTAGAGATAGTCGCCGAGCAGCACCGCGACCTCGGCACCCGACACGGCATGGATCGTCGGCAAGCCGCGTCTCAGACCGGCGCCATCGAGGATGTCGTCGTGGACGAGCGTCGCCGCATGCAACATTTCGACGACCGCGGCGATCGTGAGGTGCGCCGGTTGGACTTCGCCAACGGCCTTCGCCGCGAGCAACACGAGTGCCGGACGAAGTTGCTTGCCGCGAAAACGACCGGCGTGATCCAGGAGACCACGGAGTTCGGGACTCTCGGGCTCGAGGGCCGCGTGCACGATGTGCGCGACTTCGTCGAGCTCTTCCCGCACGAGCGCGGTGACGTCAGTCAGTGCGGTGGTCTCGGCCACGTCTCACTCGTGAGTTTCGGTCTTCTTGGTGCCGTCGCCTTCGAGTCGCTTCTCGTCGTCCTCGCCCTTGAGGCCCTTGCGGAACTCGACGATGCCCGAACCGAGTGAGCGCGCCATGCCCGGGATCCGGTTACCGAAGAAAAGCAGCACGATCCCAGCGATGATGATGATTTCCCAGGGGCCACCGAAGAAGACGGCTAGCGGCACATACGACATATTCCTTGCTACCTTGCCGCGTCGCGCGGCCATCCACACGCAAACTTTAGGATCAATCCCGCCCCGACGCACTCCATTGTCGGGACACGTTGCTTCGCGTCATCTTGCCGCAGAATCACACGATGCGCAGGCTCCCCCGGCCGGTCCCGCCGGTCCACATCACGATCGTTCGACCGGCGTGCCCGTGAAGCTCGCCTTCGCATCGCGCCACCAGGCCTCCCACGGTGCGTGCTCGGCTGGAAAGTCGTGGCCCGACAGCCGCACGAGCTGCGCGTGCGCACGATCGCGAACCGTCGGATCGCCATGTGCGAGGGACCGAATGAGGATGTCGACGGCCGCGCGTTTGACCTTGTAGTCGTCGCCGTAGATCGAGCGGTTGAAGCTCTCGAACGCCTCGAGCAGTTCTCGAAACGTCTTCTCCATGCGACGCCGCTCACTGATCAACGCCCCCATGTAAAGGAACGTCACCCCGACGAAGAACGCGATCAGCGTCATGACGTACGGGATCTGCACACCAGCGACCATCGCCAGCGCGATGACGATCCAAGCGATCCCGAACAAGTAGAGGTGCACGGGCGTCGTCTGCGCCCGCTCGGCGACGCGTTCTTGGATCTTCTGCTTGGTGGCTTCGTCCATCGGCGAGTCGGATGGTAGCGCGCGGCTCAGCCGAGCACTTCACGCATCGTCGAACCGATCGCGGACGGGTTCTTCGCGACGTGGATGCCGGCAGCTTCCATCGCGCGAATCTTCTCGGCAGCGGTGCCCTTGCCACCCGCGATGATCGCGCCGGCATGGCCCATGCGTTTGCCAGGAGGCGCGGTCTGCCCCGCGATGAAACCGACGACGGGCTTCTTGACGTGTTCCTTGACGTACGCAGCGGCGTCTTCTTCGTCGCTACCGCCGATCTCGCCGATCATGACGATGCCTTCGGTCGCGGGATCCTCGTTGAAGAGCGCGATGCACTCCTTGTGGCCAAGGCCGTGGATCGGATCGCCGCCCATGCCGATGCAGGTCGACTGGCCCAGACCGAGCTCGGACAACTGCCAAACGGCCTCGTAGGTCAGCGTGCCGGAGCGCGAGACGACACCGATCTTGCCGGGCTTGTGGATGTAGCCCGGCATGATGCCGATCTTGCAGCCTTGGTTCTCCCCGGTCGGCGTGATGATGCCCGGGCAGTTCGGGCCGATGATGCGCACGTCGCGGCCGCGCAGCGTGTCCTTCACGCGTGCCATGTCGAGCACGGGGATGTGCTCGGTGATCGTGACGATCAGCTTGCAGCCCGCGTCCGCGGCTTCGAGGATCGCGTCGGCGCAGAACGCGGCCGGCACGTAGATCACCGACGCGGTGGCGCCGGTCTCCGCGACACACTCGTCGACCGTGTTGAAGACGGGGACTCCGTGCTCCTTCTGCCCGCCCTTGCCCGGCGTGACGCCACCGACGATCTTGGTACCGTACGCGAGCATCTGCTCGGTGTGGAAGCTGCCGTGCCCACCGGTAATGCCCTGAACGAGCACCTTCGTGTCCTTGTCGATCAAGACGCTCATCGTGCGGCTCCTGCAGCTTCGACTGCCTTCTTGGCGGCTTCGTCGAGCGAAGTCGCGGAGATCAGGGCGATGTCACTCTCCTCGAGGATCTGACGCCCCTTCTTCACGTTGGTCCCTTCGAGTCGAACGACGAGCGGCACGGTCAGGTCGACCTCCTTGGCCGCATCGACGACGCCTTGGGCGATGACGTCGCACTTCGCGATGCCACCGAAGATGTTGATCATGATCGCTTCGACGTTCTTGTCGGAGAGCAAGATCTTGAACGCACCGACAACGCCTTCCTTGGTGACCGATCCACCGACGTCGAGGAAATTGGCGGGCTCACCACCGTGCGCCTTGATGACGTCCATCGTCGCCATCGCGAGGCCGGCGCCATTGACCATGCAACCGATGTTGCCGTCGAGCGCGATGTAGTTGAGGTCGTACTTGCTGGCCTCGATCTCCTTCGCGTCCTCTTCCGTCAAGTCGCGCAGCTCTTCGAGATCCTTGTGCCGGTAGAGAGCGTTGTCGTCGAAGTTGATCTTCGCGTCGAGCGCCTTGACGTTGCCTTCGGTCGTCACGATCAGCGGATTGATCTCGGCGATCGAGCAATCGCACTCCAGGAAGCAGCGCGCGAGCCCGAGGATGATCTTGGTCGCCTCTTTGACCTGCGTGCCTTCGAGACCGAGTTTGAACGCGAGGTTGCGCGCCTGGTACGGCTGCATGCCGAGGCAGGGCTCGATGGTCTCCTTGAAGATCTTCTCGGGCGTCTTCGCCGCGACTTCCTCGATCTCCACACCGCCTTCGCGGCTCGCCATCATCACCGGCTTGCCGGAGACGCGATCGACGGTCATCGCGAGGTAGAGCTCACGCGCGATGTCGCTGCCCTTCTCGATCCACACGCGCTGCACGATCTTGCCTTCGGGACCGGTCTGGTGCGTCACGAGGTTCATCCCGAGCATGCGCGTCGCCTCGGCGATCGTCTCTTCTCGACTGCGAGCGAGCTTGACGCCGCCGCCCTTGCCACGACCACCGGCGTGGATCTGGGCCTTGACGACCGCGAGGGGCGTGCCGAGCTGGTCCCAGGCAGGCCCAGCTTCTTTCGCGTCGGTAACGAGTACGCCCTCGCTGACGGCTACGCCGAAGCGCGCGAGCAACTGCTTGGCTTGGTATTCGTGGATCTTCATCGGCACCCTTCGGGTCGAAGAACGGCTCGTGGAGCGACTGGGCCGCACGGCCTCGTATCGGCCGCACGCTTCGAGTCGATCGCCTCGAAAAGGGCGCAGACGATAGCGAAGGCACGGCGTCGAAGCCATGACGACGCGCTGGTAGGATCCCGACATGTCCTCCGGCATCCTCGTACGGCAGCAAATCCGTAGGCTCCTCGAACGGGGAGCGATCCATGCGAGCCAACCTGTCGCAGGGGGACAGGTGCAACCGGCGAGCCTCGACCTGCGCCTGGGCACCGTGTGTCACCGAGTGCGTGCGGGTTTCCTCCCCGAACGGTGCACCGTCGAAGAGCGACTGCGCGACCTTCGTCTGTTCACGTTCTCTCTCGAAGAGGGTGCGATCCTCGAGCGCGGACACTGCTACGTCGTGCCGCTGCTCGAGCAGCTCGCGTTGCCAGACGACCTCGAGGCACACAGCAACCCCAAATCGTCCACTGGTCGGCTCGACGTGTTCACGCGACTGCTCGCCGACCACGGGGATCGGTTCGAAGCGGTGACGCCCGGTTACCACGGGCCGCTCTACCTCGAGATCGTGCCGCGTTCGTTCACGATCCGGGTGCAGACAGGACTCGCGCTCAACCAGCTCCGTTTCCTGCGCGGTGACGCGGCGCTGCCCGGGGAGGACCTCCGCAAGTTGCACGACGAAACGCCGCTCCTCTTCGACGATGCAGGCGCGGCCCTGCGCACCGGCTTCGACCCGCGGTCGGGCGGGCTGACGATGGGCGTCGCGCTCGCCGAGGATCGCGAGATTTCGCGCTACATCGGTTGGCGCGCGAAGCGGTTCACCGGTGTGCTCGACATGACGAAGGAGGGCGTCCACGACCCGCACGAGTTCTTCGAGCCCATCGAAGCGCCGCGCGATGGCCGGCTGATCGTCGAACCCGAGGAGTTCTACATCTTCGCTAGCAAAGAACGCGTGCGTATCCCCCGCGACTACGCGGCCGTGATGCTGCCGTACGACGTTGGCATCGGCGAATTGCGGACGAACTACGCCGGCTTCTTCGACAACGGATTCGGAGAACCACGCGGAACGCGTGCCGTGCTCGAAGTGCGTCCGCACGACGTACCCTTCGTCGTCGAGGATGGCCAAGCCTTCTTCCGCCTGCAGTTCTATCGGTCGACCGAAGCGCCGGACCGAGCCTATGGAGAGGACGGACAGGGCTCGCACTACCAAGGCCAAGCGCTCAAACTCAGCAAGCACTTTCACGAACCCCGATCTTCGGGAGCACGGTACCCATGAAGAACCACCGCCACACGACAGGCCTCGCGCGACGCCTGGCTACACCACTCGCCGCCGTGCTCGTCGCCGGATCGATCACGGCGCAAACGGCGTCCTTCACGCGCATAGGCACGGGCTGTGGCTCGGCGCCTCCGCCGCTGCTCAACTCGCGCGACGTGCCGCGCATCGGCGCGTCATTCACGATCACCTACACGGGACCCAACAGCCAGACTCCGGTCAGCATGGACATCCCGGTCCTGCTCACGGGCACCCAACAGGTCAGTGTGACGATCCCTCAGTTCTCGAGTATCCAGCCCGCGAACTGCATCCTCTACACGATCCCGATCTTCACCGACGTGATGCCGTGGACGGGAACGCGGTACCAGGACACGGTCACGTATCAGATTCCCAACGATCGCAACCTGCTCGGCGCGAACCTCTACCAGCAGTTCGTCGGTGTGTATTTCAACTGCCGTTCGACCCCGTGCCTGATGGAGATGCTGCGCACGACGAACGGCGGCGCGCTCGTGATCGGCCTCTGACGCGACGCTCTCCTCGCGGGCCTTCGGGCCGAGATCACGCGTCGCTTGGCTGGGCTGCGATGCGCGTTCCGTCGCTCACGAGTGCGTCCGGGTAGAGCACGACCTGCTCTCCGACGCGAAGGCCGTCGAGCACCTCGGCACGCAAGCCCGACCGTCGCCCGATTCGAATCACGCGATCGTGCACGATGTCGCCGTCGACGACGAAGACGTGCCACGAGTCTCCTTGCTGGAACAGCGCTCCCGAGGGCACGACGGCGACGCCTTTCGCCTCCGACAAGAGGATCTCGACCTCGACGTGGTATCCGTCGCCGAACCGCGACCACTCGGGATCGACTCCCTGCGGATCGAGGATGATGCGAACACGCTGCTCTTCGACTCCCAGTGCCGAGACCTTCGTATAACCACCGGGCTCGACGACCCGTACGCGTGCAGCGAGTGGACGCTGAGCGTCACTCCCCCACCCGACGATCCGTGCGTCCATGCCGGCTTCGACGCGCACGGCGTCTTGGGACAAGAACTCGGCGACGATCTCGAGGCGCTGTGTGTTGCCGACCTCGACGATCGGCGTGCCTGCAGGAACCGCACGTGCGCTCTCCTCGAAGACGCGCAAGACACAACCGTCGATCGGTGAGGTGAGCGCGATGCGAACGTCACCGCCGCCTTCGTCATGGTGGCCGCGAGTTCCTTTGTCCTGATCGAAATCCGAGGCTCGCGGCTCGCGAAGCATCGAGCGCGCGACTTCGAGTTCGTGCGCGGCGACTTGCTCGGCGAACTCGTCGGCCAACAGGCCTTCGCGTGCACGCTGCGCGGTGTGCTCTGCCGCATCCCGCTCGCGCTCCGATGTCAATCCGGCATCGAACGATCCACGAATCCGCGCGAGTTCCTTGTCCGCGAGCGACTTGTCGGCCTCGGACTGACGACGCCTCGCACGCGCCGCGTCGAGTGCGGCCGACGCTCGTTCGAGTGTCGCGCGAGCTTGCTCACGACTCCGCGCGTCCAAGATGGAAGGCGGGGTCGGAACGAACTGAGCAATCGTCGTCACTCCGGCCTCGACATGGTCGCCCGCGACGAGCGCAGTCCTCGTCAAGCTTCCGTCGAGCGGCGCGTGCACGGTGTAGCGCTCGCGAACTCGCGTATGGCCGTCGTCCGTAACCGTCTCGCGAATCGTATCGACTCGAATGGTGGCAACGTCCACGAGCACGGCGTCCTCGCGAAATGCACGCACGACGACAACCACGATCGCGACGAGGACGAGGAACCAAACCGTGCGTACGAACCAGGTCTTGGCCCCTCGCGCGGATTTCGTATCCCTGGTTGTGCTGTCGGTTTCGACCATGCCTACCTCAATGCGACCTGCCTCAATCACGGGTCTTCAGGACTTCGACGATGTTTATCGAGTCGAGTCTTCGCCAGGCCAGCCAACACGATAACGCGCTCGCGAGCGCAATCGTGGCGATCGAGAGCGCCCACGTGCGCGAACCGATGACGAGCGGTAGTCGAAACTGTTCCGAATCGAATCCGGGACTCGACACGAGCAGAGCTGCGAGCCCGTATCCGATCCAGAGCCCGAGCGGAATCGCCACGACAACGAGCACCGCGATCTCCCCGAAGAGTATCGCTGCGACCTCGCGACGACGAAAACCGAGAACACGGAGACTCGCCAAGTCGCGCGTGCGTTCCGCGAGCGTGACTCGCACGGAGTTGTAGAGAACGCCGAATGCGAGCACGAGCGAGAAGAAGATCGTGATCATGACGTAGACGCCGATGTTCTCGTCGAGGATCTTCGTCATGCTCGCAAGGACTGCTGCACCCGAGCTCACTCCGGTGATGCCGGGAGTCTGCTTCGCGTGCTGCGCGAGTTGCTCCATCGCACCGTCGTCGACCAGGAGCGACGCGGAGTTGCAACACGGAGTACGCCCGAGCAAGCGACAGAGCGCATGCCGATCCATGTGGGCAGTCATGCCCACATAGCTGTCCACGATCTGCGCTACTGGTACCGAATACGTCCCACGGTCCTCGGCGAGTACGTCCATCCTCAGGACATCGCCGACGGATGCGCGTAGGCGCTGAGCGAGCGTACGCGACAGCACGATGCCCTCCGGCGGGATGGGTACGCGCGCAAACCGTTCCGGACTGCCAATCCCTTCGCTGCCGACACCGACCCGCAGTACTTGTAACTCGGAATCGCGCGACAGACCGGTGACGACCGTTCGCTTGCGCCGCGATCCCGACGCGAGCTCGATCGGTACATCGAGAATCCCTTCCGCGTAGCGGACACCAGGCAAGTGCTCGAGTTCGCGCAAGACACGATCGCCACGCGACTCCGTGAGCGCGACCCGGACGTCGGCGCGATCGATGAGAGAGAACTGAACCGCGAGCATCGTGCGCATCGAGTCGAGCATGAAGGCATTGACGACGGTCAGTGCTCCGGCCATCGCGATTCCGAGCATCGACAGCAGGGCTCGCAGCGGCTTCCGTTCGAGTTCGCGCAACACGATTCGGATCCAGACCGGGACATAGCGCGTGAGTCCGAGGCGCTCGATGACGGTAGGACGGTAGCGGACCGGCGGGACCGGTCTCATGGCTTCTGCAGGCGGCAGGGTCACGACGTTCCGGATGGCTTGGACGGCTCCGGCCACGCCGCTCACCGCGGCAATGCTCGAAGCGAGCAGGACATCTCCGAAGGACAGCACGACCGGGAGCGACGGGAAGCGGTAGTGCCGACTGTACATTTCGGTCATCCACGACGCGATCCAAGCTCCGAAGACGACCCCGACCGCGCAGCCAGCAAAGACGACAAGGGCCACGACCTTCGCGAAGTGGCGACCGAGTTCGCCGTTGTGGTACCCGAGAGCGCCGAGAGCCGCGATCGACTCGCGTTGTCCTGCGACGATCCGACCGAGCACGACGTGCAGCAGGAACGCCGACACGGCGAGGAACAGGACGGGAATCGACCACGTCATCGTGCGCAACTGATCGAGCTCGTTCGCGACGAAGAATGCCGACGTTTGATCCTTGCGCGAGATCGCTCCTGTTCCGCCGAACGGTCTCAACACCGCGTCGACCTGCTTCAAGACATCTTGCTCGCGAGCCGCGTGACCGAGACCGATCGAGACGTCGTTGAAGGCGCCCCGCAGATCGAATGCCGCCGCGAGCGGAGCACGGGACATCCACAGGACGCCAAAGCGATGCTCATCGGGAAAGACGGAGCCCGGAGGTAGTGCCCAGACGAACTCGGGCGACAGCGCGACGCCAACGACCCGCAGTGTTTGTCGATGGCCATTGAGGATCGCGGTCAACTCGGTGCCGAGGTTCAGGTCGTTCGCTTGCACGAACGACTCGTGAACGAGGACTTCGTCCTCCGCGCCGCGTCGCGGCATGCGGCCAGCTCGGAGCACGACTCTGTTGAGCGCGCCGGGGCGATGCTCGGGAAGTGACACGATCTGTGCCGTCACGACGTCGGCAATCTGGGGAACGTCGAGCGTCACGAAAGCGACCGCCCGGGTCTCGACGACGCGCACTCCAGGGATCGCGCGCAGGCGCGCCGACACGTGGTCTGGCGCACGCTTGCACGTCGCGAACACATCCGCGAAGCGCTCGGCGGCGTAATAGTCACGGCGTGACTTGTCGAGCGACTTCATCGTCGAACGCATCCCGACGAAGACGGCGACACCGCAGGCGAGCACCGAGACGATTGCGAGAAGCTGCGCTGCTTCGCGCCGCACGTCGCGCCAAGCCTTGATGTCGAGTGCGGACAAGCGCAGCCGCATTGGACTCACCACTCGACGTGCGATGCGGGCACGCGATCGGGATTGATCTCGTCGGCAACGACGCGTCCGTCAGCCAATCGGACCACGCGACTCGCCATCCGTGAGATCGCGGCGTTGTGCGTGATCACGACCGTGGCCGTTCCGAGCTCTGCGTGAATTCGTGCGAGTGCTTCGAGCACGACACGCCCCGTCTCGACATCGAGCGCTCCTGTCGGCTCGTCACACAACAAGACATCGGGGCGCTTGGCGATCGCACGCGCGATCGCGACACGCTGCTGCTCTCCGCCGGACAATTGAGAAGGAAAGTGGTCCAAACGCGACCCCAGGCCCACGAGCCCGAGTGCCTCTCGACCGTCCATCGGGTCGGTCGCGATGTCGGTCACCAGTCGCACGTTCTCGAGTGCAGTGAGACTCGGGATCAGGTTGTAGAACTGGAACACGAAGCCGATGTGCTCACGACGCAACTCCGTCAACGCGTACTCCGAAGCCGCGGTCAATTCGTGCTCGCGAAACCAAACACGTCCCGCAGTCGGAGTGTCCAGGGCTCCGAGAATGTTGAGGAGAGTCGACTTCCCGCTTCCGGATGGGCCGAGCAAGACCACGAATTGATGTTCGAGCAATTCGAGCGAAACCCCGCGCAACGCGTGCACCTGGACCTCGCCCATGGTGTAGGTCTTGGTGACGTCCTGCGCACGGAAGACCGCAATCGAACGTCCGTCCACGCGGCCCTCGTGAGTCGATCCGGTGTCGGCCACGCCCCTGAAGATAGCGAGAATCGTGGCTGGGACACGCAACCCGATCGGCACGTTACGCGCGGCAGCACACAGGACTATGGCGCCTTGGCTATCATCAGACTCCGTCAGCGCCGAACCGGCTCGACCTGACATCATGGACCGCGCATGACTGACCTCGCCTCGACACGCCAGCCAAATCGCATCCGTCTCGAGATCGCGATGTCGTTGCTCGCTGCGCTCATCTGCAGTTGCGATGCATCGCTGACCGGGATCAGTCGCTGCGCCACCGTCGAGGACATCCCGTTCGGCCTGTACGTGACGGTCGCCGATCCGACGAGGCTTCCGGCGCTCGATCTCGAGCTGCACTGGAACGTCTACGAACCGACCTCGCAGGTTCTCGGCGTCCTGTCCTTCGGCACGTCTGCCGAGGACGCCGTTCGAGATCGTCGAACGGAGGCGATCTTCGCGGGCCGCACGAGCACCACGGTCACACCCGAGTCAGGCCCCTTCTTTGCGAAAGTTCGACTCGATGGCGGCGACGAATGTTCTGGTGGGTCGAGTCCGCTCTTCGCGATCGACACGCGGACGCGCCTGCTCTGGGTCTCGGCGCGAGATGGCGGGAGCGAACTCGTCGTGTTCGACCTGGATGGAGTGCGGCCAGAACGGCGCTTCGCGCTCGACGCTCTGCCCGAGGACGTGACGTTCGTCGACGCGGGCAATGGTCTTCACGCATGGGTTGCACACGCTGCTGGTGACGGCGCGACGTGGATCCTCGAAAACGTCGATCTCACGAGTGGCGATCGCACGACTCGACTCGCGACGCGGAGCGACGTCCCACCCAGGCTCCACACGACTCCGGGTGGACGCGAACTCGTCGTCGCCTCGTGGCGCGCCGATGCGTGGCACTTGCAACTCTTGCTCCCGAACCGAGCCGAACCCTACGAACTCGGAACATCGAACGCCGGGCGGGGCGCACTTTCCATCGCCGCGGTCGACCCCGCGGGGCGTGCGGTCGTCTGGACCGAAGCGAGTACGACGGTCCCGGACACGTCTTCGTTCGTCATCGCCGCACTCGGACCCTTGGGCCCGACGTCCCTTCGCAGGATCGCAGCCGGAGCGAGGATCGCCGACTTCTCGATCTCGCGCGACGGGAAGCGATTCGCATGGATCTCGACGACGAGTACGGGGACGCGTGCCTCGCTCGGCATCGCAACGCTGGAACCCGCTCGCACCCTCTACTTCGTGCCGAGCCCGGCAGAGGGACAGGATATCCACGCCTTCCACTGGTCGCCTGCTGGCGACGAGATCGTGGCCATCGGCGACATTCGTGCGAACGAACGAGACGAGCTCATGATCGTGCGCGGAGACGGAAGGCTGCTCTTCCCATCCTCGGGAGCACCGAACCGCACGACGCACATCACGCCAGGGTCGTGGTCTCCCGATGGCAGTCGCTTCGCCTGGATCGAGACGAGCGAAGTCGGCACGCGGCTACTCGCAACGGAGCTCCTCGGCCTCGTGACGAGGCAGATGAGCGAGAGCGGGCGTGATGTCGTCGATCTCGCCTGGTCGACCGACGGACGAGAGCTCGTGTGGCGCCGTCGAGAAGGAAGTGGTCACGAACTCGTGCGCGCGCTTCCCGACGGATCGGTTCGCGAGACCGTCCGCATCGGCGAAACGATCGCGAATGTCGGAGCGTACGCCTTCGACCCCACGTCGTCTCGACTCGCGTTCGTTGCCGACTCGAGCGTCTGGACCTCGCGCTTCGCCGGGAACCCGCAGCGTGAATCTCCCGTCGACGAGCACGTGACGACTGCCGCGTGGACGCGCTTCTACGGAACCGCCGTCAGTCGCTGACTCGATCGGTCACTTCTTGCGCTCGAACGTGATCTCGACGACGAGCGTGTTCTCGAGTCCGATCGGCAAGTCGTGGACTTCGAGCACCATCTCGTCTTCACTCTCGAAGCGATACACGTAGCGCACCATCTTGTCGTGCTCGCCGGTGAGGTATTCGTCGAGCGTGCCGTAGAGCACGAGCGCTTTGTCGTCGGGCGTCATGTCGCCCTCGCTGTGGGTCATCGCGGTATCCATCGTGGAGATGCCGGTCGACACGTAACTCATCTTGAAGTTGTCGTAGCCGAGCAGGGTGCACCCCTCGACGCCCCGCCCCATCATCTCGCCTTTCCAACGCATCTGGAGCCAACGACCTTCCATCATCCAAGTCACCTCGCTCACGCCCTTCTCGGGCGGTGACTTGCGGCCCCCCATCACGAAGCGCGTGCTCGTGTTCCAGCTACCGAGCATGCGCTCGAGCTTCTTGTGATGAGGGCCCGGTTGCGTGTAGCGCGCGGCTTTCTTCATCATCTCCTGCATTTGCGCCGCCTGAGCTTCGTCTTGGACGGGTGCCGTCACGACGACGTCACGAGATGGCGAGACGAACAGCAGAGCGGACGTCGTGGCGAGTGAGAGGACTGCAAACGATCGGAACAACATCGGATCTCCTTGGATCGGGAACTCTCTGAGGTGGGGCACTGCACTCAGCGAAGCGCTGCCTGCTCGATGGCATTCATCGCTCGCGCCTCGGACGATCGCGCTTCGGATCACGGGAGCCCCGGTCCTCCGCCGATGCTTCGAGCATCGCGAGCAACTCGGCACGCTGCGCCTCGGTCAGGCGCTCATCGCGAGTCAGATGCTGCCGCGGAGTTCGACGTGCACTGCGCCCTTGTCGACGAGCCTCTGCAGCAGCGTCTTGACGGTCGTGTAGGCCCAGGCCGTGTCGACCCGTTCCTTGATGTCGCGCGGTCGCAGGGGCGCCGTCCCATAGCGCCTGCATCACGGCCCACTCAGCATCGGTCAGTCGAAGCTCATCTACCACAGTTGTCGCAGTCCTTACGACAACTGTAGCAGGAGGTCCAGCGCCGATCCTGGCCGGCCCGAGTTCACGCACTCGGGCCGTGGGTCAAGATCAATACGTGAAGCGTGTGACGAGGCCGTAACCGGCGGACGACGTGTGGAAGACCGCCGACATCGGCTCCGTTACGCCACCCGAGTTGTTGAACAGGCGCGTCACTTCGCACTTCTTCGACGTGTCTGCGGCCGGGATGCTCAGCGCCAAACCATTCGACGCCGCGAACGGGATGCCGGTCTGCGTCGTGTCGAGCGAGAAGATCTGGCTGTAGATCGTGCCCGCGCCGGGATTGGGCACGAGAAGCACGCCACCGGCTGCGCCGTAGTAATACGCCGTGCTCTGTCGGTGCAGGTCGCCATTGGCATCCGAGACACCGAACGGCAGCGCGATCAGCAAATCGGTCGCGAGATTCGCGCAGAGACCCGGAATCGGGACGTTGAGGTTCTGCGTGCCGATGATCAAGAGCGACGGAGCGTTGGCCGGACAGTAGCGCGCACTGAACAGCATGATCAAGGTCCCGCAGCGATCCGAGATCTCGACGGAGTGCGTCATCGCGAGCGTTTGACCGCCAGCCGTGCACCCCGTCGTCGTCGGCGAGTCGGTGCCGGTCACGTTGGACGAAACGTCAACGTCTATCGTGCCGTTGGTGCCCGTGGCCGAGTAGTTGTGCATCAGCAACTCCCAACCGAGCGAACCCGTCGTCGGGATGTAGATGTAGGGTGCGTCGAGCTTGAGCTCGAGGGTCGGATCGAATGGGCTCGGACCCGGACTCGACGCAGCACCCGCGCCGAACGTGATCGTCTTGCGCTTGATGACCTGCATCTTCGAGTTCTGGACCCAGTTGTTGTCGAAGAAGAAGCTGCACTGGTTCCAGGCAACCGTCCGCCCCATGAACAACTCGATGTCGAGTTGCTTGCTGCCGGTATAGGTCGACGACGAGGCATTGTTGCGGAAGCCGATCGCCTTGATCGACATCGTCGTCGCGGGCATGTCGCTATGAATCTGCTGGTAGCGACGCTGAACCGACGACGAGAACGGGAACGCGTTCGAACCCGCGCCCTCGTTCGTCGCGGCGACGACAGGCGAGACGTGATAGTTCTGGGCGACGAGCGAGGTGGCGACGAGGCCACTCGCCAAGAGAGCTGAGAGCGATGTACGCATCGCGGATCCTCCCGAGAGTTGGGGAAGCAGTTTTGGTTGGGAATCGAGAGATGGCAGCCAAGAAGGCCGCCAACGTCATTATGCCCCAACCCGCGTCCACTTCGGGGACCGGATGTAAGAAGTTCAGACCTTCGCCAGCTTCATCGCTCCGTGCTCGCCACGGCAGTCGCCCCCCAGAGGAGGCACTGCCGCAATGGACGCGATCAGTACGTGAACCGGGTAACGATGCCGTAGCCGATCGACGACGTCGTGAACACCGCTGACATCGGTTCGGTCACACCGCCGGTGTTGTTGAACAGGCGCGTGACTTCGACCTTCTTGGACGTGTCCGAGGCCGGGATCGTCGATGCAATGCCGTTCGATCCCGCGATCGGAATGCCCGTCTGCGAGAGGTCGAGACAGTAGATCTGGCTGTACAGCGTGCCTGCGCCCGGGTTCGGTGCGAGGATCGTGCCGTTGGCGGCCCCGTAGTAATAGGTCGTCGACTGACGGTGCAGGTCACCGTTCGCGTCCGCGGCGCCGAACGGCAACGCGACCACGAGATTCGTGTAGATGTTCGTGCACAGCCCGGCGACCGGGATGTCGAGCTGTTGCGAACCGATGACGAGGAGCGCCGGTGCGTTCGCCGGGCAGTAGCGCGCACTGAACATCATCATCAGGGTACCGAACGCGTCTTCGATCTCGACCGTATGCGCCATCGGCAACGTCTGTCCGCCGGCGACGCAACCGTTGCCGTACGCAGTGTCGGAACCCGCCGTCAACGATCCGACATCGACGTCCATCGAGCCGTTGGTGCCCGTCGCGACGTAGCCGTGCATCAAGAGCTCCCAGCCGAGCGAACCGTTCGGCGGGATGTAGAGGTACGGCGCATCGAGCTTGATCTCGAGCGTCGGGTCGAACGGGCTAGGACCGGGGCTCGCCGCCGCGCCGGCGCCGAACGTGATCGTCTTGCGCGCGACGACCTGGGTCTTCGAACTCAGGAGCCAGTTGTTGTCGAAGAAGAAGCTGCACTGATTCCAGGCGCGCGTGTTGCCCATGAACAACTCGATGTCGAGTTGCTTGCTACCGGTGTACACCGAAGTCGAGGCGTTGTTGCGGAAGCCGATCGCTGTGATCTTCATCGGTACGGTCGGCATGTCGCTGTGGATCTGCTGATAGCGACGCTGCACGGACGACGAGAACGGGAACCCGTTCGATCCCGAGCCTTCGACCGTCGCGGCGCCGACCGGGGAAACGTGATAGTTCTGTGCGTACGCAACGGATGCAACACACAGGCCTGCGACTGCAGGAATGACGAGAGAACGCATGTAGGAACTCACTCGAGAAATGGACTTGGGAAGAAGAAAGAGTCGAAGCACGCGGCCAGAGAAGGTGCGTACTCTCGTTGCACTATCGCTGGTAATTCCGCGTCTGCATCACGAACGAACGATCGCTTCATACGAGCGTCGTACTTCGCAATAACGCCAGACTCCTGAAGCTCGCTTACGCCTCGGGCGCCCCGCCGCCCAGTGTTCGAAACACGGCTTCGGCGACACTCCGCGGAAGACCCGGCACCCGAACGAGTTCGTCGAGGCTCGCCGCACGGATCGCGGCGAGGCTTCCGAAGTAACGCAAGAGATCGCGCCTCCTCCGCGGACCGAGGCCGTCGATCTCGTCGAGCTCGCTTCCGATCTTCTCGCGCACCTTCCTGTGGTAGCCCACCGCGAAGCGATGCGCTTCGTCGCGCGCGCGCGTCAGGACCGAGAAGGCCGGTGAGCCCGGCACGAGCGCAACCGGCATGGACCTACCCGGACGGAAGACGCGTTCGCCCTTCCCTTCCTTGTCCTTCGCGATCGCGACGATCGCGAGTTCTTCCCCGAGCCCGGCATCCCTCGCAGCATTCTGCGCGGCCGACAGCTGGCCTTTGCCGCCGTCGATCAACAACAGGTCCGGAAGCTCTTCGCCCTCGCGCTCCAAGCAGAGCCGGAGGCTGCGACGGACGGCTTGCTCCATCGAGGAGAAGTCGTCGCCGCCGGCTGCACCGCGAATCTTGAAGCGTCGATACTCGGCCGGGAACGGTTGGCCGTCGAGCAATGCGACGCGAGATGCCACCGTGTCCCGTCCTTGCATCGTCGAGATGTCGAGACAGTGGATGCGGGCCGGTCGCGTCGACAGTCCGAGGAGGCGCTTCACGTCGTCGAGGTCGCTTTCGTTCCGTTCTCCACCGCGCATCCACGATGAACCGGCGAGTTCGGCGTTCTTGTTCGCGAGTTCGACCGCACGCCGCTTGTCTCCGCGCTGGGGCACGAGCACTTCGACGGCACCGCCGCGCCGCTCCGCGAGCCATGCCGCCAGCGCCTCGTGGTCGACCGGTGGCGCCGGCAGCAGGATCTGCCTCGGTACGTACCGATCGCCCCGATACATCTGACTGACGAACGAGCTGAGCAGCTCTGCGATCGGGAGCTGGGTCCGGAAGTGCTGCGTGCGTTGCGCCTCGAGCCCCATGTCGCGATACGCGAGCACGGCAAAGTGCACCATCCCGTCACTCGCATGCAAACCGACGACGTCCCGATCGATCACGCCGGCGCTGCTCGTGACCTGCTCACGCTCGGTGATCCGCTGCAAGGCGGAGAGGTTGTCCTTGATCGCTTGTGCGAGTTCGAACTCGAGTCGTTCGGCGGCGGCGATCATCTTCGCAGTGAGTTCCCTTTCGAGCTCTGCCGTCTCTCCACGCAGGATCGCGACGGCACGGTCGACGAGCGCCGAGTACGCAACGGGATCGATGTAGCCCGTGCACGGGGCAGGGCACCGACCGATCTGGTACTTGAGACAGGGTCGAGAACGATTCTCGAAAACGGAGTCTGTGCAGTCGCGCAGTGGAGCGACCTTGTGCAGCAAGCCGAGCGTCTTGCGAATCGACCGCGCCGACGCGAACGGGCCGAAGTACGTCGCCCCATCGTTCCGACGACGCCGCACGAAGCGAAACCACGGCCATTCCTCGCGACGATCGAGCCGAAGCATCAAGAACGCCTTGTCGTCCTTGAGGCGGATGTTGTACTTCGGCTTGAACTTCTTGATCAGCGTGTTCTCGAGCAACAGCGCTTCTTGCTCCGTCCCGGTCGCGACGAACTCGACGTCGGCAGCCTCCGCTTCGAGGAACGGCATCTGGAGCCGACCATCGCCACCCTCCTTCAAGTAGGCAGCGACGCGCTTGCGCAGGTCTCCGGCCTTCCCGACGTACAGCACGCTCCCGCGGCCGTCCTTGAAGACGTAGCACCCGGGCGCATGCGGGAGCTTGCGAACGGACTCGACGACTCGGGAATGCATTCGATCAGCGCACCGTCAATTCCCTAGCTCTAGCGCAGCAAGAGGTCCATGCGCTCGAGGCGGAAGAGTTCGTCCCGCAATTTGGCAGCGCGCTCGAATTCGAGATCTCGTGCCGCAGCCGCCATCTTCTCCTTGAGCGCGGCGATCTCCTTTTGCAAGTCGGCCTTCGAATGTGGAAGCACGACTTCGTGCTCGTGTTCGACGAGCGGAACGGTCGCGTAGTCTCCTTCCTCGACCGACTGCAGAAGGTCCTTGATCTTGCTCTGGATCGTCTTGGGCGTGATCCCGTGCGCTTCGTTGTAGGCGAGCTGCTTCGCGCGGCGACGTTCCATCTCGTCCATCGCCTGCTGCATCGATCCCGTGACGGAATCCGCGTAGAGGATCACACGCCCATCGACGTTGCGCGCCGCTCGGCCACAGGTCTGGATCAAGGACGTGCGAGAACGCAAGAAGCCCTCCTTGTCCGCGTCGAGTACCGCGACCAGTGCGACTTCCGGCAGGTCGAGACCTTCGCGCAAGAGGTTGATCCCGACGAGGACATCGAAGACTCCCATTCGCAGGTCGCGCAGGATCGCGACGCGCTCGAGCGAGTCGATGTCGGAGTGCAAGTAGCGAACCTTGACGCCGACTTCGCGATAGTAGTCGGTGAGCTCTTCGGCCATGCGCTTGGTCAATGTCGTGACCAAGATTCGATAGCCGGCGTCGACCGTCTTGCGTACTTCACCGAGCAGATGATCGACCTGTCCCTTCGCGGGAACGATGTCGATCTCGGGGTCGACGAGCCCGGTCGGGCGAATGACTTGTTCTGCAGTGATCCCCTTGGCTTTCTCGACTTCGTACTCCCCAGGAGTCGCCGAAACGTAGACGCATTGCTGCACGAGACGCTCGAACTCCTCGAAGCGCAGTGGGCGATTGTCGACCGCGGATGGCAGGCGAAAGCCGTGTTCGACGAGCGTCGTCTTGCGTGCGCGATCGCCACGGAACATCGCACCGATCTGCGGCACCGCAACGTGACTCTCGTCGATGAAGAACACGAAGTCGTTAGGGAAGTAATTGAGCAACGTCGCCGGAGGCTCACCCGGCTCGCGCCCGTCGAGATGGCGCGAGTAGTTCTCGATGCCCTGGCAGAACCCGATCTCACGAAGGAGTTCGAGGTCGTAGCGCGTGCGTTGCTCGAGTCGCTGCGCTTCGAGAAGGCGACCGCGCTTGCGGAAGTACTCGAGGCGTTCTTCGAGTTCTTCCCGGATCGTCACACAGGCGCGCGCGAGTCGATCCTCCGGCGTCACGTAGTGCGAAACGGGATAGATCGTGATCGACGCGAGGTTCTCGAGCACTTCGCCACGCAGCGGATCGACGAGGTAGATGGCTTCGACTTCGTCGCCGAAGAACTCGACGCGAAAGATCCGCTCGTCGTCATAGCTCGGGAAAATCTCGACGACGTCTCCGCGGACGCGGAAACTCCCGCGAACGAAGTCGAGCAGATTGCGCTTGTACTGGATCCGCGTCAGAGCGCGAAGCATGTCGTCGCGATCGACTTCCATTCCACGCTCGATCCGCACGGACATGTCGGCGTAGTGCTGTGGCGAACCGAGACCGTAGATGCACGACACCGAGGCCACGATGATGCAATCGCGGCGATCGAGCAGATTGGCCGTCGCCGCGTTGCGCATCTTCTCGATCTGCTCGTTGATCGTCGATTCCTTCTCGATGTAGGTGTCGGTCCCCGGGATGTAGGCCTCGGGCTGGTAGTAGTCGTAGTACGAGATGAAATAGCCGACGGAGTTGTGCGGGAAGAACGCCTTGAACTCCGAGTAGAGCTGAGCCGCGAGCGTCTTGTTGGGCGCGAGGACGCACGCGGGGCGGCCGACTCGGGCGATCGTCTGCGCCATCGTGTAGGTCTTGCCGGATCCGGTCACGCCGAGCAGCGTCAGATTGGGCTCGCCCGCCTGGAGACCGCGCACGAGGCGATCGATGGCCTCGGGCTGGTCGCCTGCCGGCTCGTGCGGGCATTCGATGCGGAAGGGCTTGTCCTGTTCGGCCATGAAGGTCGTGGATGCGGTCGGTCAGAGATCTGAGATCTGGATCCTGGCACTCGATCCGCGGACTTTCCAAGACTCGTCGACCGAACTACTCTGATCGAACTACGTTCGAGGTCGACAGCCCCCGGTTCTGATATCCGGTCCCGTCGCCCGGACCCGCCGAATACGCCTTTCCGTCCGCAAGAGTTTACGACCCATGGCCGCACGCCGTCGTTCTTCTTCGAGTTCCGCCCGCACCGGCCGCTCCCGCGCGTCGAGCGCCACAGCCAGCCGGAGTTCCGGCGCCCGCTCCGACAGCGGGCCGAAGATCGGGCCCGACGGTCGCGCGTCGATCGCTTGCCCGCGCTGCAACACCAACTACAAGGTACCCGAGCAGCACCTCGACTCGGTCGTCACCTGCAAGAACTGCAAGACCGCGTTCACGCCGCGTCGCGCCAATTCCGGTGCCCGCGCCACGAGGCGTGCGGGCAGTGGCGGCGCCGGACCGATGCTCCTGCGCATCGGCCTGATCGCTTCACCGTTCGTCATCGGACTGATCATCCTGATGATGACGCAGAAGGAGAAGCCGCCGGCCAAGGTCGAGGTCGCCGACGACACGGTTTATCTCGGCAGCGAGCATGCGCCCTACCAACGTGCGCTCGCGTTCTGCAAAGGTGTCGCCAAGAAGGAGAACTTCGCGATCGAGCGCGTGCTGTCGTGGCCCCACGTCTGGGCAAAGAGTTCCGGCAAGAATCCGAACGGCTGGAACAATCTGTCCGCCGAGGACAAGAAGGCGTTCCAGGACAAGACGTTCGCCGACATCTACGCGAGCGAACTCGGGACCGTGTTCGACACGCACGACGTCACGACGACCGAACTCGTTCCGGTCGAGTTCCCGCACGACGCCAAGGCGATGACGGTGACGCTCAAGTTCCCGTTCAAGGAAGACCGCAACATCGGCATGGCCGTCGTCGAACACGACGTGCAGGACGGCGACGGTGGATGGCTCGTCCACGACTGGAAGTTGCTCTCCTTCTACAAGGACCGAAGGCCGCAGCTGCCCACCCGCGAGAAGCACAAGACGCTCAAGAAGCCGAAGTACGAAGAGGTCACGATCAAGGGGCAGAAGGTGAAGGCGAACATGGGTGAGGAGGTCCCGATGGACCACCTCGAGTCGACGCCTCCCGAGCTACGCAAGAAGATCGACGACCTCATCGCGCAGGTCTTCACGCAGAGCGACAGCCCGAAGGCCGGGATCATGGCAGCGCAGGACCTGCAGATGATCGGCAAGCCCGCGATCCCGAGGATCCTCAACGCACTCTACGAGCGCCCGATCAAGACACAGTTCGAACGTGAAGGCGCGGGCATGATGGTCAAGACCTATAACCTCATGGTCGGAACCGGCGTGCCATGGTTCTTCGACGACGATCCGACTTCGGTCTTCGGCGGCACGGACGAGGACCGCCGCAAGCTGATCCGCATGCTCTTCGGCAACTGGTGGCTGCACTACCACAAGGAGGAAGGCAACTTCCAAGGCGAGTCCGACGAAGATCTCGACGCCGCGATGAAGGCGGGCGCCGAAGCGATCGACACGAACCGCCGTGGCGTTCAGAAAGCGATGCCACCGGTCCCCAAGAAGGACGACGCCACCAAGGAAGGCGCCGCGGGCAAGTGATTCGGTCCACGGCGTGGGCGCACGCTGCAGCTCGAGCGCGCGTTTCCCTCCACCTTGGCATGTGCGAATCTGCGCACATTTGCCGAGCCTCGCTACGGTGTTCATGAAGAATCCGGGCTAGGATTCTCTTGCAGATTCCCCCCCACGTGGCGCGGCACCGGTCGCGTCCATGGCCCCATCGACAGTCGATACCTCTTATGACCGTTCGCACCGTCGCTTGCGCCAATTGCGGCGCTCGTTATCGCATTCCCGAAACGTTCCAGGGCGCCAAAGCACGTTGTAAGGCGTGCGGGGCCGCGATCGACATCGCGACCTCGATCGTCGATCCCGCAGCACCAGCCGCGGCGTCGAAGCCGGCGAGCAAGCCAGCTGCCGCGAAACCGGCAGCCAAGGCCAAGGAGGCCCCGGCCGCGAAGACCGAGCGTCCGGCAGCGCGCAGTAGCGGAAGCTCGGCAGCGAGCGGCCGCGCACGCTCGTCCTCCTCGGGGCGCGCAGGTGCCTCGAAAGCGCGCGCTGGCGCCACGCGGCGCGCGAGTGCAGACGCGGCGGGCGATGACGAAGCACCCGCGAGCGCACGCAGCGGCCGTGCTGGTGGTCGTGGTCGCACCGGCGCACGGACAAGCGGTGGTCGCGCCGCAGCAGGCGGCCGCGCACGGCGCGGCGCCGCGCAAGACGACGAGCCAAAGAGCAAGGCTCCGCTCATCGTCGGGATCGGTCTCGGCGTTGCGGTCCTCGGGATCGGTGCGTGGTTCTTGATGTCAGGCAATAACGAACAGCCCAAAACGCCGGACAACGCGATCGCGAAGACGGACGAAGCCGGCAAATCGGGCGAAACCGCGCCGGCGAATGCGACGGATGGCGGCTCGAAGGGCACCGAAGACGCAGTCGCGAAGAAAGGCGATGCGACGGACACCAAAGAAGCCGCCGCGAAAACCGACACGACAGAGGATGCCGGCGCCAAGAACGCCGCGGCGACGGACGAGGGTTCGAAGACGGCGGACGCCAAGACCGACGCTTCGAAGGACGACACTGCCAAGGACGACACGAAGTCCGAGCGTAAGATCATCGTCACGCCCTTCGACGCCCGGACCGAGTTGTCCGATCTGGAGTTCCCGGCAGACGTCGAGGCAGCAGTTGCCCAGGAGTACGCACAACTCGCGAAGACCGCAGTCGAAGACGAAGGGATCCAAGGGCAGCGCGCGTTGCGCAAGCTCAGGGACAACCCGCGCGTCGCCTTCGCAGCGCTCGCCAACGCCCTGCGCGTGATCGACTACACCGACAAGGATCAGGCGCAGGTCGCCTTCTCGGTGCACAAGGCCCTCGAAGAGATGCTCGAAGGTCAGAACTTCCCGTTCCGCGTCACGCAGTTCGGCGAGGACGTCAAGCCCGAGGACGCGTACTGGAACGCGAAGTGCGTTCGCCTCATGCAAGACTTCTGGAACAAGCGTCTCGCCGGCGGAACGGAAGAGGGCTGGAAGAACTGGATCGCCGATCGCCGCAAGCGCCTCGCTGAGAACGAGAAGAAGAACGCCGACGGCGGCGACGGCGACGACAAATAGTCGCCCGCGGCGCGCTCAGAACGCTCGCGCGCTGCCGCCACTCCGCGGATCCGACACGGCATCGATCGTCCCGTCCGCGTTCCACAGGATCGCCTGGCAGCGACCGATGGTCGTGGGTTCTGCACGAAAGCCGTGGCCTCGTGCTTCGAGCGCTTCGCGTACGTCACGCGGAAGTGCGAGGCGCTCCCAGTAGACCTGGCGCGGCAGCCACTGCTGATGAATGCGTGGGGCAGCCACCGCGTCTTGCAGCGGCAGCCGGTGATCCGCGACGTTGCTCAACACTTGGAAGACGGTGTTGATGATGCGACCACCACCCGGGCTGCCGAGCACGAGCCACGGCCTCTTTCCATCGGCATCGAGCACGATCGTCGGCGTCATCGAGCTGAGCATGCGCTTGCCGGGGTGAATCGCGTTGGCCTCGGCGCCGACCAGACCGAATTGATTCGGCACACCCGGCTTCGACGAGAAGTCGTCCATCTCGTTGTTGAGGAAGAAGCCTGCTCCTGCCACGACCTGACCGTTTCCAAACGTCGAGTTGAGTGTCGTCGTGCACGAGACCGCATTGCCTTCCGCGTCGAGGACCGAGAAGTGCGTGGTCTCCTTCGACTCGCGCAAGTCGGCGCCCTTCGGTGAACCCGCCTGCACGATCGCGGTCGCCTTTGCGAGGTCGATGTCCTTCGCTAGGCCTTCGGCGTAGTCCTTCGCGACTAGGCCGTCGATCGGAACCGGATAGAAGTCCGGATCACCGAGCCACTTCGCGCGATCGGCGTAGGCTCGCTTCATTGCTTCGATCTCGAGGTGAAGGGTGATCGAACTCCCCTGCCCCATCGCGGCCACGTCGTAGCGCTCGAGGACGTTGAGCATCTGGAGCAGCGCGACGCCTCCCGAAGACGGTGGCGGCATCGAGAGCACGGTGTGGCCACGGTAGATGCCGCGCAGCGGCTGCCGTTCGATCGGCCGATACGCGGCGAGATCTTCAGCGTCGAGGATCCCCTCGTGCTCGACCATCGACGCTTCGACGAGCTTCGCCGTCTCCCCCGTGTAGAAGCCTTCGGTGCCCTTTTCGGCAATCCGCTGGAGAGTGGCTGCGAGATCCGGCTGACGCAGGATCGTGCCCGCGGCCAACGGCTCTCCATCCGGAAGGAAGATCGCAGCCGTCGCCGGCCACTGCGAGAGTACCGCGACCTTTTCCCGAAGCGAACTCGCGAGGAAGTGCGAGACCTCGAATCCATCGCGCGCGAGCTTGATCGCTGGCACCAAGAGCTCCGCCCACTCCTTCGAGCCGTGAAGCGCGTGCGCGCGCGCGAGTCCGGCGACGGAACCCGGTGTGCCGACGGCGAGCGCGGTATACGTACTCGCACGAGGGATGACCCGCCCATCCGCATCCAGATACATGTCGCGGTGCGCCTTGCGTGGCGCGGTTTCGCGGAAGTCGAGGGCGAGATCCTTGCCGTCCCGTGTGTGCAGGACGAGGAACCCGCCTCCACCGAGATTGCCCGCTTGCGGATGCGTCACCGCAAGTGCGAACGCGACCGCGACCGCTGCATCGACCGCGTTGCCACCGGAACGCAGAACCGCGAAGCCGGCATCCGTCGCGTGAGGCTCGGCCGAAACGACGGCTGCGCGCGTGCCGCGCGCCACCTGATCGTTGGGACAAGAGGGAGGACCGAGCACGAACCCGAGCGGCAGCACGGCAGCCAGCCACCCGGCTCGAGGAAGCGTCGACGGCCCGGACCGCGTCGACTCGCGAACGAGGATCATCCCGCGACGCTCGTGCCGCTATCGCCAGGATGATGCACGTCGACCTCGACTCCTCGACTGCGCAGGTACTCGACGACGCGATCGATCTCGCCCTGGTCACCCTCCAGTTCGAGGTCCATCCAACCACGATCGTCCCCGATCTCCGCGCCGCGAATGTTCGGTACGACGCGGAAGTCCCGCCCGAGGTTGTAGAGCAGCGGTTCCTGGAGGATCATCGCCGGAAACGTGCAGCGGATCATTCGATGGCTCAACGATGTTCTCCTTGACCTCGTTGCGATGGTTGGAAAAGCGAGAGCCCGGATGATAGCAGTCCGCGCGTTCGGGCGGCATGCCCTGCTTTGCGCCTATTCGCGAATCCGCACGAGTTCGACCACGTCGCCGCTCGAGCTCTTGCCGTAGACGAAGCCGATCCCGCGTGCGTAGAACTTCCGCTCGAACGACCCGGGTTCGAGCGGCGTCCAGTCCTCGGTCTCGATGCAGTTTTCGAAGGTTCCGTACTGGGTCGTCACCTTCGCGTCGGTTCGCACGACGCGCGCAAGGTCCTCGGCGACACCGAGGTAGTACTCCTGGCGGTACGCGAGACCGACGCTCGGCTTCGCCGGCATCAAGATGCCGGGCTTGGCCAGGTCTTCGCCACTCGTCCAAGATCCATCGAGGTCGTGCAAGCGACCGTCCTCGTAGTTCTTCGCGATCTCGCCGAGATACCAAACATTGCCGCACTTGTCCTGCGCGTACCAGTCGAACGTGTCTTCGATCAACTCACCGTCGAGCTTGACGACATCGCGAATGATCCGGCACTCGATGCCGTCGATGTCGATCGTTTCGCTCTTGGTCGTGACCCGAATCACTTCGACTCCTTCGGACGTCTTCTTGCGATAGACGAGAGTGCGCCCGGGCTCGAGCGGAAAGTACGGGTGATCGACCGTCGAGGAGAAATCCTTCGGGTCCAGATCGGGATCGTAGGCGGCTTCTCCAACCAGCTTGCAGACATGGAGCCGTGCATCGAAGACTTTGCCGGCCTCGCGGATCGCGTCGAAATACGCTTCCTCGCTGTCCTTGTACGCCTTCCAGAAGGACGACCCCGAACTGATCCGCGCTGCGATCTGCACCAAGAAGTCGGCGGCGGCTTCTGTGTGACTCGCGTGCATCGCGATCGCTGCCACCTTCGAACACGTGTCTTCACGCGGCGGCGTCGCAGAGCCCGGCATCGTGGGTGCGAGCGTGCACGGTGCGCAGAGACCGGGCAGCGTCGCGCCGGCCAACCACAGTCGTGTCGCGGGCGTGCTCGGGGCAGGCACCGGCAAGGCCACCGGCACCAATGCGGGACGAGCCGAAGGAGGGAACGAGGGCGCGGCGAAGGCGGCGAGGGAAGAAGCGACGATCATGGACAGCATTGCTATGGCTCTGTTGATGTGGACGAATCCACCGGATCATGCGGTCAGCGACAGACTGACGATTGAAGAACGAGACGCACGTCCGGTGTGCCCCGTGATCGCAACCGGAGCCGCTGAGACCGCGCTGAGCCCCCTCGGGAAACGACCCGAAACCGAGTGCCGACCCGCACGATCCTCAGGCACGGCTAAGCTCAGGGCGGAAGGCTGTGCCGTATGAAACTCTTGCTCGTCGAGGATTCGCTGCGACTCCAACGCTCCTTGCGCATCGGTCTCGAACGTTCTGGATTTCGAGTCGACGTCGCCGGGGACGGAAAAGCCGCCCTCGAATGGGCAAGCAGCAGCTCGTACGACATCATCGTCCTCGACCTGATGCTCCCGAAACTCGACGGACTCTCCGTCCTGCGCGCCCTCCGCGCGAACGAGAACCCGGTTCACGTGCTCGTGCTGTCTGCGCGAGGGACGCCGTCGGAGCGCATCGAAGGGCTTCAGGCCGGTGCAGACGACTACCTCGCCAAACCGTTCGAGTTCGACGAACTCGTCGCACGTGCGCGCGCGTTGGTGAGACGCAAATTCGCCTGCAAGCAGACGGTTTTCGAGGTCGGTCCGTACCGCTTCGACACGAGCCGAAGAACCTTGACCTGTGAACAGCGCGAGATCCAACTCACCAACAGCGAATTTCGAGTTCTCGAGTATCTGTTGATGCGTCGAGGGCAGGCCGTCTCCAAGCAAGCATTGATCGATCACTTCTATCGCGGCAGCGACCGCGGATCGGCAAACGCGATCGAAGTCTGTGTTCATGCGCTCCGAAAGAAACTGCGCGATCGCGGCCAGGGAGATTGGATCCGAACCTACCGCGGTGTCGGCTACGGAATCGACGCATGAACGCCCCCATGTCTCTGCGGTCGCGGCTCACCGTCTTGCTCGCGGCGAGCTTCGGAGCGCTCCTCGTGTCGACCGGACTGTGGCTCGGCTCCCAGACGGCACGTGTTCTCGAGAAGTCGTTCGATGAATCGCTGCGAGTGCTCGCAGGCACGGTGAGCGGATGGACCGAAGAAGAGGATGGCAGCGTCGAACTCGACGATCTAGCGATCGCGTTGCCTGAGTTCACCCGCGAATCCGAGCCCGACTACTTCCAGTTCTTCCTCGCGGATGGCACGACGCTGTTGCGTTCGCCACGCCTCGACTTCGATCTCCCGCGCGACACCGGTCGCGACGATGCGCCGTTCGACCTCGATCACGAGGGTAGCCGGCTCCGCTGTGTCTGCATGGTCTATCGTCCTGCCAGCAAGCTCGACGCGGTCGAGGGACACCCCGAGGCGCGGGAATCGGCGCCGACCGAATCGGCGCCAACGACGTCGAACAGCGGGAACACCGCCGCGCCGATGCTGACGTTGATCGTCGCTCGCCACCGTGGTGCACTCGATGCTCTCCTCGCGCGTTATCGCTGGATCGTCGCTCTGACCGTCCTCGCGGGACTCGCGCTCTCCACCATCTTGACGTCGTGGATCGTCGCGAAGCAGCTGCGCCCGATTCGCGACCTCGGACGCGCGGTTGCCGGACTCGACGCCGAGCGCCTCGACGACCGCATCGATGTACCGGAGGTACCTGCCGAGATTCATCCGCTCGTCGTGCAATTCAATGCGATGCTCGATCGCCTCGAAGCATCGTTCGCGCGCGAGCGACGCTTTGCGGCCAACATCGCCCACGAATTGAAGACTCCAATCTGCGAATTACGCTCTCTCGCCAACATCGCGATGAAATGGCCCGACGACACCGAGGCGGTCGCCGGATTCTTCCAAGATGTCACCGACGTTTCCGCTCGGATGGATCGCGTCGTCACCGATCTCCGCCTCGTCGCTCGCTGCCAGGCCGGGATCGAACCCATCGAGAGGCAGCGCGTGGCTCTCGCTAGAATCGTCGAGAATGCGTGTCGAGCAAGCAATCGCGACGCCGCGTCCCGTAGTGTCGACCTCCGGTTCTCGTGTAAGCGCGCCGCGCATCCGACTTCGGAGCGCGCATTCGACGTCCAGAGCGATGCAAGCAAGCTCGAACTCATCATCCGCAATCTCGTCGGAAACGCGGTGCACCATGCGGACGAGGACTCCGTTGTCGATGTCGTCCTCGACGCGCATGAAGCGCAGACGAATCGCAGGATCATCGTGTTCGAAGTCCGAAACCGAGCGTCGTCCCTCGACCCTGCAGACGTCGAACGGCTGATCGAGCCCTTCTGGCGCAAGGACGAAGCACGGAGTTCTTCGACCCATGCTGGTCTCGGCCTGACTCTCGTCATGGAACTCGTTACGCTCCTGGGGGCACGGCTCGAGCTTCGGTTGGACGATGGCGATACCACCACGCTCGTCGCACGACTCCAGCTCGACTCCGCACCGGTCCAACCACGCGTGAACTCACGACCATCGAAGCACGGAGCAATTTCATGAAGTCCACCGATCCCGCCAGTGCACGTCGTCGACACGCGAAGCCCCTCGTCGCTTTGCTCGCCGTGGTTGCATTCGGCGCCTGCACTCCGCCCGCGGCGACACCACCGGCAGTGACGGCTCGCGGACGCACGTTCGTCGACGAGCTGAATCATCGGTGGTTCCCACTCGAGCCACGCGCCATCTCCGTCTTCGAAGGCGAGGAGAGTCTCGTGCACCGACTCGAGGTCGAACGCGTACTCCCGGGGACCGTGCAGGTCGCAGGAATCGACTGCCACGCACTTCACAAGGACGTCTACCTCGACGACGGGCTCGTCGAGACGTCGACCGAGTACTACGCACAGGACTCCGAAGGCAACGTTTGGAAGTTCGGCGAAGAGAGTCTCGAAGTGCACGACGGCAAACTGCGGCGATCCGAAGACTCGTGGCGCGTCGGCAGCGGTGCGGCGTATCCGTGGATCGCGTTCCCCGCAGAGATGCGGGTCGGTGACGAGTTCGAGGGATTCAACGGGATCGGTATTGACCTCTTCGTCGTTGCGGCGACTGACGTCGTCGCGGAGACCCCGATGGGAACATTCGGCCCTTGTCTCCGACTCCTCGAAAACCCGGACGATCCCGAGGACCGTGACATCTTGCTCTACGCACCGGGAGTCGGACGCGTCGGCGAAACGTCGACTCGTGGTCGCGTGACGTTGGTCGATCGGCGCTGACGCCACGACGATCACGATGATCGCCACGATCTGCGTCCTGCTCGTCGTCGCTTTGTTCTTCGGCAGCGGTCTCTGGTTCCACCTGCGCGGCAAGCTCCGGTTCAAGTTGCGGCGACAGTTCGGAGACTATTCGATCCTGCTCGCACCGTACAACGCGTTCGCGTGCCTGCGCACCGAGGGTCGCAACCGCCCGGTGCACGACACCGCTCGCTTTCCCGAACTCGGCCTGCTGCGCGATCACTGGCAAGAGATCCGGGATGAAGCGCGCTCACTGCTCACCGAAGGCGCGATCCAAAAAGCGGAGCGGCAAGACGACCTGGTCTTCTACTCGTTCATGAAACGCGGCTGGAAGAGGTTCTACCTCGTGTGGTACCGAGGCTTCCTGCCATCGGCGCAGCGCCGAGCCCCTCGAACCGTCGAACTCTTACGCCAAGTCCCGTGCGTGCACGGGGCGATGTTCGGGGTTCTCGAACCGCATAGCCGTCTTGGCAAGCACCGTGACCCCTTCGCGGGCACACTCCGGTACCACCTCGCGCTGTCGACTCCAGGGGAGGGCTGTCGCATGCAGCTCGACGACATCGAACACGTATGGCGCGACGGTGAGGACATCCTGTTCGACAGCAGCTACGTGCACGGCGCGCGCAACGACACAGACCAGCCTCGCCTCGTCCTGTTCTGCGATGTCGAACGCCCGATGCGGGGCCCGATCTCGCGCGCGATCAACCGTGCGGTGGTTCGGTGGTTCGTCCCTGTCACGCAAGTCCCCAACGAGCCGGGGGACCCGACTGGCATCGCCAACCGCGTGTTCGCATGGCTACGCCCATTGCGCACCGGCATGCAGGCGCTCAAACGGGACCACGTTCGCGTGTATTACACGCTCAAGGCCGGTGTTGCTTTGTTGATCGTGGTCCTGTTGGCGTGGGCCCCCATCGCTTGGCTCCTCGGCACGTGAATCCGCAGGAAGCGCGGGGAAAGATTGGAGGCGGCGCCCGGATTCGAACCGGGGATGACGGATTTGCAATCCGTTGCCTTAGCCACTTGGCTACGCCGCCAATCCTGGAGCCGACGGAACGTCAGCAGCGATATCGACCGCCGCAATACACACACGCGAGCGAGGCCATCGAGGTGAGTCCACCACGAGCGGAGCACCCGCGTGCGCGATGCGAGCGTATCAGCGCACGCGGCGATACGGGTCGGTGCGCGAATAGTTGAGGAAGCTGCGATCGAACGTCTCGACGATGTTCCCGAGACCGTTCCAGAACGAATCGGCACGGCCCGCCATGTATTCGCGCTGACGCGCCCAGAAGCGCTGCGTCTCGTAGTCGTTGCGCAGCGACTCGACGTCTTGGACGCCACGCGCTGCGGCTTCGGCTTCGACGTCGCCGCCGCGGCCCGACCACGTGAAATTCTCACAGGAAGCGCCGAGGAGGAGCACGCCCACGAGGGCCGTCTTCGCCAAGCGATTGAGCATCTTCATCACGAGTCTCTGCGTCTATCGATAGGTTGTTCGAAAGTCGCCGCGGGGCGGCGGCGGATCGAGCGGATGGAGGATCCTCCCGACCTCAGAACGCTAGCGGTCCTGCGTTGCCGGAAAAAGGCTTTTCCGCCGCAGTCGCGCCCCCTGCGCATGACGCCCGCGGGGTTCGGTGTCGAGCCGAACGGCGGCGGAACCCCATGGCGGGCAGGGGGTTCGACGCCACGCAATACTCACGCGTCCGACTTTCGATGGCTTCTGCTGGCATGCGGTCGATAATCCGGTCTTCTGGTCGACGACTCCAGGAATGCGACGCGCGGTACCGCCCTGCGATGGCCGCCCTACCGAGGATTCATGCAGCTCAAATACAGCGCCCCCCGAGGCACCGAGGACTTCCTGCCGGCCCGCGTGCAGCTCCTCGATTGGATCCACGGAAACTGCCGTCGCGAGCTCGAACGACATGGCTATCTCGAGATTCGGCCGCCGCTCTTCGAGGACACCGCGCTCTACCGGCGCGCGATCGGGGATGTCACGGATGTCGTCGAGAAGGAGATGTTCACGTGTGAGCGTGGCGACACGTCCGTGACCTTCCGCCCCGAGGCGACCGCGGGCGTCGCTCGCGCCTATCTCGAGAACAAGCTCGACAAGGTGCGTCCGTTCCAGAAGTTCTACTACATCGGTCCGATGTTCCGTTTCGAGCGTCCTCAGGCCGCGCGCCAACGCCAATTCGAGCAGATCGGCGTCGAGGCGATCGGCTCGCACGATCCGCGACTCGATGCCGAAGTCATCCACCTCGCGGGCCGCTTGCTCGACCGGCTCGAACTCGGCGGGTATCGCATCCACATCAACACGCTCGGTGACAAGGCAGATCGTGCGCTCTACCGCAGCGCGCTCGAAGAGTACGTCGCACCGCGTATCGCGGAGTTCTGCGCCGAGTGCCAAGCGCGATTCCAGCGCAACGTATTTCGCCTCGTCGACTGCAAGAATCGTGATTGCCAGCGCCTCATGAGCGACGCACCCGACCTGCTTTCCCGTGCGTCGGACGCGACCCGCAAGCACTTCGAAGACGTGCAGAACGCGCTCGGTGCCCTCGGCCGCAGCTTCGAGATCGACCCGCGCATCGTGCGCGGACTCGACTATTACACGCACACGGTGTTCGAAGTTCGCCTGCCCGGGCTCGGTGCACGAGACACACTCGTAGGCGGCGGTCGCTACGACGACCTCCTCGAAGAACTCGGTGGTCCGGCGATCCCGGCCATCGGCTTCTCGCTCGGCGTAACCGGCACACTGTTGGCCCTACAGAAAGCCGGCATCGCCGACGAGCACGCGAACGAGCCGCCGTGCACGGTGTTCCTGGCCGCGATCGGGGACAGCGAACGTCTCGCTGCGCTCGTGCTCGCGGACGAATTGCGGAAGAGCGGTCTCGTCGTCGACCTCGATTACGAAGGCAAGTCTCCCAAGTCGCAAATGCGAACGGCAGGCAAGCGCAACGCGCGCATCGTCCTCCTTCTCGGCGAGAGCGAGCGCGCACGCGGCGTGATCCAGGTCAAGAACATGGGTGACGGATCGCAACGCGAGTTGCCGATGGATGGCGACCTCGCGTTCGAACTCCAACGCATGCTCGAAGAAGAGCCGTCGCGAGCGGCTCCGGGAGAGGGCGATTGACGTCGGGTCGAGGAGCGCCTGTTCGCATCCTCTTCGGCGGCAGCTTCGATCCGCCGACCCTCGCCCATCGCCTGATCGCGGAGTGTGCGCTCGCCTCGGTCCCGAATGCCGAGCTCGTCGTCGTTCCTGCAGCGGTGTCGCCTCACAAGCAAGACCGCACGACGACGGCCGCGAGGCATCGGCTCGCGATGGCGCGCATCGCGTTCGAAGGGCTCCCGCGCGTGCGCGTCTCGGACGAAGAGATCGTGCGCGGCGGTGCGAGCTACACCGTCGACACGTTGCAACTCCACCGCGACGAACTCGGTGCCGACGCGCGCCTGTATTTCTTGGTCGGCGCCGACGCGCTGCTTTCCTTCGGCCGCTGGCGCGAACCCGATCGCATCCTCACCCTCGCAAAGATCATCAGCGTCGCTCGCCCGGACTTCGAGTTCTCCGCGCTCGACAAGAGCGAAGGAACCACACCCGCGATGCGCGCGCGGCTCCGCGCCGGCATTCTCGATTGTCGTGGACCACGGGTCTCGTCGACCGAAGTGCGCAACTTGCTTCGATCCGGGACGACGTCGGTGGATTCCGGAACGGGCTCGCCTCTGGAATCCATGATGGACAAGCGCGTGCTCGCCTATATCGAAGCCGAACAGTTGTATCGGCCCGACGACGATCCCGGCGACGCCCCGCTCGCTGACTGACGCGATGCCACGACTGCTGATGCTCGCGGTGGCGACCGTTCTGAGTTTCGTAGCCACACGACTCTGCATGCTTCGTGCTCCGCGCGATGCCGCGACGCCCGAAGCGCACAAGCAAGGACAGCGACCCATCCCTCTCGTCGGCGGCATCCTCGCGCTACTAGCTCTCGGAATCGTGTGGATCGCGCGATCGCTCGCCGAACACAGGGCACCCCTGTGGCCGACGCCGATCCTGATCGGCCTCACACTGGCAACTCTTGCCGGAGTTCTCGACGACGCGCGCAAACGCAACGGATTGGGATGGCGAGCGAAGCTCGCATTGCAGAGTGTCGCTGCGGCGAGCGTGTTCTTCACGAGCGATTCGCTCGGTCCCGCCTGCCCGCACGTTGTCTTCGCGTTCGTCTTCCTCGTCGTCGTGCAGAACGCATGGAACTTCTTCGACAACGCCGACGGTGCAGCCTGTTGGACCGCGATCGCCGTCCTCGCCGTCGTGGCCACGCGAGATCCGAGCGATCCGACGCTGTGGCTCGTGCTCGGCTTGCTCCTCGGCTTCCTACCGACCAACTGGCCGAGTGCCAAGGCCTACCTCGGCGATGGTGGCAGTCACGCCCTCGCCTTCGTACTCGGTTATGTGTCCCTCCGCGACGCGACGTCGGCATCGGCTCTCCTGAGTCTCCACGCCCTCCCACTCCTCGACATGGGGCACGTCATCACGCTGCGCCTGATGCTCGGCATCGCACCGTGGCACGGCGACAAGCGCCATCTCGCGCACCGCATGATCCGCGGCATGCCGGGCCGCGTCGCTGAATGGTCCGTGGCCCCCCTCCTCGCCACCATTGCGGCGCTCCTGTCCGCGCTTCTCCTGTAACCGCGCAGATCGATGTCGCATAGTGACCGCATGTCGAAGACCTTCGTGACTTGGCTCTCGCTCGCAATCGCGGCCGGGACGTCGTCTCCAGTGACCGCGCAAGACGTGACGACGGGAGCCCAGGGAGAGTCGTCCGAGCAATCCGCGAACACCGCTCCAGTGCGCGACAGCATCGATCGCGGTGCAGGCTCGATGTCCGATGAGCTGCAGGCCTTCCTGAAGCGCATGGCCGACACGATTCGCACGAAGGAGGCTCCCGATGCGATCCGCTCGTTCCGGGCTCGCGTTGCTGCCGATGTGCGCACGCCCGAGACGACCGCCAAGATCGAAGTCGGGATCGATTATCTCGCGCCGGTCTACTTACGCACCGAAGTCGTCGAGAACGGCACGTCCATCGTGCGCGGACGCGATCGCGGCCTCGTACCCTGGATGAAGACCGGCGACGGCGAGTCCTATTGGCTCGAGGGGAAGGAGCGCGCCGTCGACCGTGAAGCCGTGGCGCGCGACCTCGCCATCGCGGCGGGAATGACGCGGTTCCTCTATCCCGATCGTGTCCTCGCGCAGCTCGCAGAGACCAGCGGTCCGGTCGCGGAAGACCATCCTTGGCGACGGGACGAGACGATCCCGGCATACCGGGTCACAGGCATCGCGAAGGATGGGAGCGACTTCCCTCTGGCGGCAACTCCCGGATACAGCGGCAAGCTGCGTGTCACCGCGTGGTTCGATCGGGAAACACTCGCACTCAAGACGATCTTGCTCGAGCCACTCGACGAAGTCGAAGGAGCACGGGCGCGGCGCGAAGAACTGCGCTTCCTCGACCACGTCCGCAAGGACGGGCTCCTCCTCCCGAAAAAAGTGCTCTTGCGCGTCGAAGACATCGAGGCGAAACGGATGCGAACCGTCCAAGCCATCGAGCTGATCCAGTTTCGCGCGAACCCTCTCGTATTGACGAAAGAGTTCTTCAAGAAGCCCTGAGCCCGTCGCGTATCCTGTGGTCTTCCTGGATTCGATATCTCGAACATGGGAAGGACTCGCATGAATACGCCAACCTGCCTCCCGATCCTGCTCGCCTGCACCGTCGCTGCATCGACGTTCTCGGCCCCGACCTTCGCTCAGAACAAACGCGTGATTCCCGACTCGGCGGGACGCGAGGGTTCGACCGCGACGCCGACGCTCTTCAGTCAGGATGCAGGACGCATCCAACAAGTGCTCGACGGGAACGCCGTGATGAACACGGTCGCCCGTCTCACATCGGTCAATCTGCGTCTCGACGGAACGGTGATGACCGCCGTCGCGAGCCGAACGCTGACCGGTTTCAAGCTCACGCTCGGAACCACGAGCGCCACACCCGCAACGATGAGCACGACGTTCGGCACGAACCGAACAGGCACCCAGACGCTGGTCTTCGACGGCAACCTCGTCCTCCCTGCGCAAACGGCCACGTCACGACCGTTCAACATCAAGATTCCGTTCAACAAGGTCAGCATCTACTCGTACGACAAGACGCAGGGCAACCTGCTCGTCGAGATGGAAGCGCCGGGAACGGCGAAGACCGACTTCGGCTACATGATCGACGCGCACGATCAGTCGACGACGCGCGGCTTCTACACGTACTACGGAACACCCGGGAAACTCAGCACGGGTGAATACGCCAGCATCCTCGTGCAGGACGACTTCAATCTGCGCCCGGGTCGGACCTTCACGATGTCGGTCAGTGCGCTCCGTCAAAACTATCCGACGGTCGCGTTCCTCGGCTTCTCCGGCACGACCTGGGGTTCTCTGTCCCTGCCGCTCCCGCTCGATGGCCTCGGTGCGACCGGGAACGTGCTCGAAGTGAGCCCGGATTTCGCGTTGCCCGTGTCGCTGATCCAATCGGGGCAAACGTACGTGGGCAGCCTTCGCCTCACGATCCCTTCGACGGCTTTCGATCTGCGGCTCTACTCACAGTGGATGTTCTTCGACGCCGCCGCCAACAACTTCGGAGCCGCGTTCAGTCCGGGTCTCGCGGTCTGGGTTCAATCGACGTCCCAGCCGACGCAATATGTGACGAACAAGGACGCGACGGCAACGACAGGCTCGCTGTCCAACAGCGGCGAAGGGCTCGTGATCGAACTCGAGGGCGTGATCCTTTGACCGTCCCGTGCCTCACTTGCCGATCTTGATGCGACCGCCGTTCGTCGTGATGACGCCAAGCTTGTTCTTCGTGTCGGCGAAGAAGGCCTGGACGTAGACCACGAGATTGACCAGAGCTTGGTCGTTCGGCAGGGCGAACGGCAGTGCGGCATCGCCCACCACGTTCGTTGCGAATGGCAACCCGAGGTCCATCGAAACCAGGAGACTGCAGGGCGTCGCGTAGCGGAACGGCAACGGGATCGTGCCCCACGTTTGGTTCGACGCACCGAAGAACAGCACCGAAGGTCGGCTCGGACCAGCGCCGGTGATGTCGATCGAGACGGTGCGCCCGATCAACGGATCGCCGGTCAAATCGAGTTCTGGAACCGAAGCTCCCACGACGCCACGCAAGCGGTAAGACCACTTGGTATCGAACTGACCGATACCCGCCCAGCGTGCGCCGTCATACTCGTAGTGATACCGATCCTCGCCATTGGCTGACACGGGCAGTTCGAGCTTGTCCGTGTTGTCGATGACGAAGAAGAACAGTTCACCATTGTCGAGGTTGACGACGAACGGGAACTCGACCGTGTACTGCTGCCACGCGCTGACACGGACCGTCTTGCTCGCGATCGCACGCAGTGGCGTACTCGCACTCGAATCGATCGAGTAGACATGCACGCCGACATCGACGGGCGTCGCGAGCGCGCGCGCGAAGAAGTCGACACCGCAAATGCTCGTTCGCGCTGTCGTCCAGTCGAGAACAGCAATGGCTTTCGCGATCGTGGTCCGCTGTCCATTCGTCAGCGTCCAGTTGCGAGCCAGGAAATCCGAGCAACCATTCGAACTCGGACAGCCTGACCCAAACGCCGTGAACGCACCGACCGGCACTGCGACCTTCGACTTGCTCTGCAAGGTCGCCCCGATCGAGACGAGACCGTAGTCCGCATCCGTCAGTGCCGTTTCGACGTGTCCGTCCTCGGCAACCAAATAAGCCCCGACCTCGATCTCCCACGTGCCGGCCTCGGGCTTGTCGACGAAGAAGCACTGGACCGGGTCCACCGTGTTCCGCGTGCCGCCCGGCATACTGACGTTGCCGGACTCGAGACCGTGATTGCCCCAATACTCGACCCCCTTCGGGGACTTCACGTGTAAGGAAAGATCGTTGACCCTCGCCAGCGCAGCACTCGGATTCGCCGGTGGATCCGTGTGCACGAGCACGATGCGCAAGTCCGTCTGGCCCTGGGGGACGGTCACGCGATAGAGCATGCCCTCGCCTTGCTGAATCACGTCCGTCTCGTCGACGACCACGTGCAGGGCGCGCCGGTCGTACATACCGGCCACGTCGGGAAAGCCCCAACCGACGTGTTCCCGCCGGTTGTCCGTGCTCGACGCCGTGAACGCATACTGCGCTGCGTTGGCGATCTGCAGTGCTTTGAGCGTCGAGGCATGGGGCCGATTCTCGAACCGCGTCCCGTTGGCCTTGCGCTTCGGACCGAACAACCCATCCGTGAACATCTGGATCGCGAGCGCGTTGTGGCCGGCGACGATCGCGGTCGCACCGGACGTCCCACCGAAGTTCGTGTAGCTGTCGCCGTTCGGGTTGTATCCCGCGAGCCCGGTCAGGTCCGAACAATGGATCTTGTCGTCGTAGCCGACCAGGTCCGGCTTGATGCGTCCATCCGACGCTGGCCCCATCGCGCCGACGCCGCCGAACCACGAATCGTCACCAGCACTGCTGTTGTCTTGACTCGCGATACTGCCGACGGTCGTGACGTTCTTCGCCCACGCCTCGGGTCGCGCGAGAACGCGACTGGTGTTGCCGAAGGCCTGCGTCCACGGAATGTCATGATCGAAGATGAGTTCGTCGATCTCGGCGGACACCGCGTCGTAGTCCGTCGTCAGGTTGTGACCCCACGAGGATGTCGTGAACATGACTTGGTGCACGCCCACGAGCGATGCAGCGACTTGCCACCGCGACGCGACCGATGCGTCATAGCTCGTGTAGAACGCTGTCGCATCCGGAGCGAGTCCGCGTGCGCTCGCATGACTCTTTGCATTGCCGAAGACGATGCCCGCCGTGCAATGACCGTGTGCAGAGACCTTGGACGCACCGAGCACACTCGTCGGCAGCACGTTGAAGTCCTTGTGTCCGGCCTCGATCCCTTCGAAGACGTGTCCGCGCACGCCATTGCCGGTGTAGCCGCCCTTGGTCTCGATCACGTTGGCACCGCCTTGGATGCGCACGTTGTCCATGTCGACACCGATCGGTGTCACCGGGTCGAGCCAGAGGACCGAATCGAGACGCACGACACGCACCAACTGTGCAGGCGTCAATTCGGCAACGAGGAGCCGCGAGTGCTCGCGCTTCTCGAGAATGCGACCACCGAGACCCGCGATCGCCTCGAACACGAGCGGCTTGTCCCGCTGACGGTCGACGACGACGACGTTGTATGCGGCGCGTTCGGGTACGGCGATCGCAGCAGGCCCCGATGTGTCCAACCGTGCGCCCACCGCGGCCAAGAGCGACGGCGGAAGGCGATACGCGGGATGATAGGGAGTCACCGCCCGAACCGAGGCGATGTCCTCGACACGGACACGGGCATCGGACGACATGCGCACGATGTACGCGTTGTCGGGGAGATACCCGTGAACTTCGGCTCCGGCGGCACGCAGTGCAGCACGGTACGTTTCGGTCGGCGCACCATGCGCTTGCACGATCCAAAGGTGTGTGTCCGCGGCCGCCCCGAAGCCGACTGGCGCCACAGCGACATCGACGATCGGGTCGAAGGATCGCAGCCGCAGGTGAATGCGCTCGCCGTCGGCGACCACGGACGAAGCTGCCCTCGAGACGGAGGCCAGGCTCGCGACACCGAGGAAGAATGCGAGTAGCGCTCGCATCACAGGACGACGAATCAACTCGGACATGGGCAGACCTCGAGCACGGTGCGCGTCACGGCGCGGGTGACTCACAGGATTGGCAGGGTGGCGAACTGAGAACCGAGCACGATGGAACTCGAGACTCCCAACCACTTCTCGAGGATGCTCGCGTAGACCCGCCGGAAATCCGTCGAGTCCTTGTCGAAGTCCGGGAACCACTCTTCGTATGGCGTCGTGACCTTCGCGAGATCCGGATACTTGCCGTAGTAGCCTCCGATCACGGGTTCGCCCGCGACGTACGCAACGCCGCCGTGACCGTGGTCGAGGCCTTGCGACCCGTTCTCCCCGAAACGACGCGAGAACTCGGAGAACACGAGGACCACGACTTCCTGCCCTCGTCCCTGCAGCTTCATGTCGTCGAGGAAGGCCTTGATGTTGCCCGACAAGGCACGGATGGCGTCCGCGAACTGTCCGGTCGTTCCACCCTTACCCGCCAAATACGTGTGATGATCGTACGCCCCCGTGCGCAGGTAGTAGACGTGCGAGGGGAAGTTCTGCGTGAGCAACCCGGCGATGCGGTAGAGGTACGGCGTGATGTCGATGTTGTACGGGTACTGCACCTTGGGCTGATAGTACTGCGCCGCGTTCTGCAAGAGCTGAACGAGGCGGAACGTGCGCGACATCACGTCCGACGTGTAGGCGAGACTCTCCGAAGTCGTCCGCTTGACGGACGCGGCGATCTCCATTGCCGCGACTTCGACCAGATTGTCACCACTGGTGTAGTAGTCGGTCTCGAAGCCGAAGCGCCCGGTCGTCGTGCTTCCGATCACCGGCACTCTCGCACCGTCGAAGGCACCAGTCGCCGTTGCTGACGCATCGATCGCCGGGATCGAAGATGTTCCCGTGTATGCCTGTGTCAGGTACCGACCCAACCAACCATCGTCGCCATCGTTGGGCTTGGCCTTGCCGGTGTACCAACGAGTTTGGGACTCGAAATGCGACTGGTCCGGCTCGGGGTGGCCGACGTTGTTGATGACCGCGAGGTCACCTCGATCGTAGAGATCCCGCCAAGCACTCGCGAAGCTCGCCCACTTCTCGGGCACCTTGCTGCTGATGGGCAGCGTTGCCGACGACGTGTTGTCGACCGCGACATTCGGGCGAGCACTGTAGTAGGTCGGGCTGTAGACCGGAACGATCTGGTTGAAGTAGTCCCATCCACCATCGACCTGGATGATGATGAGCTTGCGTCCGGCGCTGGGCGCCATGCTCGCGGCATGGCTCCAGAGTGACCGATTCAACGTCGGGATGGCCGCGCCGCTCGCGAGGCCGGAGATCAGGAAATCACGGCGTGAGTGTGTCATGGCTTCGCTCCTCAGTTGATCGATGCTTCGGGGAGGGACAGGATCAGGTGCACGAGCCCGCGAACCTTCTCGTCGATCTTCGTCGGCGTGAAGGTGAATGGCTGCGGCCCCGAATCCGTCAAGTCCATGAACAGATAGAGGATGTTGCGAACGCTGGGCGGGATGTCGTCGACACCGAGAATCCGCACGTAGTGATCGACGAGCGCCTTCACCGTCGTGATGTTGAGACGCTGAATCTCGCGGTTCGGGTCGAACAAGCTCATGCCGTTCTTGCGCGTCAAGTCGTTGCCGTAGTTGGCACGCGCGATCAACGACATTTCATCGATCCAGGCGACGCCGTCGTCATACCCGGACGGATCCTTGTACTCCATCAGGCGATACCCCATCGAAACGATCCGCGTGTCGATGTAGCGGTAGTACCGCCACGGCGCGTTCGTCGCGCGGATCGCCTGCATCGCGAACTCGTAAGGGTTCTTGACGAGCTTCTTGATCGCACGGTCACTGTAGAAGTAGTTGCTCTTGAGGATCGTGTTCATCAAGACCCTGATGTCGTACCCCGATGTGCGCCACGTGTTGGCGAGAACGTCGATGAGCTGGGGATACGGATCTTCCGAGACGAAATACTTCCAGATTTTCGTGACGAGGAACCGAGCAGTCGAAGGATGTCCGAGGATCGTATCGATCAAGTCGTACACTTCGCGCTGGCCGTTGTTGTAGATCGTGCGGCCGAGCACGGTCTTGTCACCGATGACGTGCCAGGCAGGTTTGTAGGTGAAGGCGTTGATCGCACCAGTACTCCACCCACTCAGGCACTTGGCCGCCTCGCGCACGTCCTGCTGCTGATAGCCGCCGTGAACCCCCATCGTGAAGAGCTCGAGCAGTTCACGCCCGTAGTTCTCGTTGATCTTCGGCGCTCCGTTCTCCGGCTTGCCATTGACGTTGTTGTCCAGCCACCACAGCATCGCAGGGTCCTTGGTGACCGCGATGAGCAGATCGGACATCCGTCCGAGACCGTGCAGTCGGAGCACGTTGATGTGACGAACGAGCAAGGCTTCGTGAGCACGATCCTTCGTGCCGACCGAGAAGTGATCGCTCCAGAAGAGCGCCATCTTCTCCTTGAGTGGCTCGGTCGTGATCAGCATCTCGTCGACCCACTGCGCGCGCGAGCCGTAGCGATAGGTGGTGTCCGCCGCCTCGCCGTTGCTGAGTCGCACTTGACCACTGTCGACGATGGTCCTGCTCGACACGTTGAGCAGCGCATTGACGGTTCCTTGCATCCCCGCCTTGACCATGCTGGGCACGTCTTCGGGACGCGCGCCGAAGCCCGCCCGTCTCATGAGATGCATGACCTTGGTCTCGTCCCACGGATTGGAGGCACTGGGCACGAAAGGCGCCAGGTCGCGATACGGGTCGGGCGCGATGCCGACGGCCTTGGTCGCTTGGGCTTGGTACTGCTGTTGTTGCATCACGGATTCTCCGTTCGAAGGACTACACGACGGATCGCGGAACCGGTACGTCGTTGCGCCGAGCGTGAACTGCTCAGCGCCCGATCATGACTCGAAAAGCGTCACTGAACGCAAGGCCCGGGAAGCTGCCCTGCGTGTCGGCAATTGCGTATTGATAGAAGAGGTCGATGCCCTGGAACTCGGTACGGTTCGGAATCGTCACTTTGAGGGTCGCGGTCCCGCTCGCATTCGTGAGCGTCACCGTCGGGAACATCGATGCGGGATCGACCCAGAGCGTGCACGAACCGTTCAACGCGAACGCCGCACGACCGAGACTCGGAAGCACGACTGCCGGCGCGTTGGCCACCGAGTGCGTGCACTCGACCGCAAACGACGCACCGAGGGTCGCTCGCCCGACGAGGTTCATGCGCGGCGTACTCTTGAGCGTCCCGACGCATCCCTTGCCGTAACGCACCGCGAGCGTCGCGCCCGCGTCTCGCAACTTCATCCCGAAGAGCTCGCGCCCCGCGATTCCGTCGTCGGCAGAGAAGAAGACGTAGCTCGACGTGGACGCGAACTGCTCCGGCGCCGAGGACAAACCGCCGTATGCGAGATTCGCGAGGAGCTTCGTCGTGGCCGCCGTCCCGCTCGACACCCAAAGCTCGTCGCCGTCCTTGCCATCATCAGCACCGAACAGAACGGTGCGGCCGTCTCCGAGCGACGTGATCGCACCCCGGTACGCCATGGACGACAGGGAACCCGATTGGATGTCGTGCACGATTGCAGTGCCTGCCGCCGTCCCATCGCTCATCCACAGTTCCGCGCCGTGCGTGGCATCGGTCGCCGTGAAGAACACTCGATCCCATGCCCCGACGAGATCGCCAAGGACCGAGTTGGCTGGGCCGGGCTCGAGGTCGATCACGAGATGCGTTCCCGACGTCGTGCTGTCGGAGACCCACAACTCGAGACCATGAATATTGTCGTACGCGCGGAAGAACACCCGCGATCCGACCGCAACGAGATCGAGGGGCGTCGAACCGCTCGGACCGGGGTTCACGTCGAGGATCAGCTTCGTGCCGGCTGGCGTCCCGTCCGAACGCCAGAGCTCGTTCCCGTGCACGCCGTCGTCGGCCGCGAAGACCAAGACATTCCCCATGACCGTCAAGCACTTCGCGTAGGACTCCGAACTCCCCGGCCAGATGTCCTTGACGAGTGTCGTGCCGTTGACCGTTCCGTCGGTACGCCAGAGTTCACTCCCGTGCACGCCATCGTCCGCGAAGAAGTAGACGTAACCGCCGAAGACCGTGAGTTCTCGTGGTGAACTCGAGCCACTTCCCAGGAAGAGATCGAGCAGTTGAGATGCGGTCGTCGGTCCGGTCGACGTCCACAGTTCTTCTCCTTGGACACCATCGTTCGCCGCGAAGATCGCGAGCCCACCGAGTCCGACGATGTCGTGCGGAGACGAACTCTGCGTACCGCCAGCGATGTCGCGAACCAGGTTCGGAGCCAGCGTCGTCAGATCGAGAGCGTAGAGTTCGCGTCCCGTACTGAAACTGGTCGCGGCGAAGTACAGCGTGTTGCCAGCACGGGCGAACCCCGTCGGATTCGAAGACGTCGCACCGGGCGCGATGTCTCCCAGGAGGCGCGTGCCGGACGTGGTTCCGTCGCTGACATAAGGCTCTCGTCCCGTCGTACTCCCACCGATCGCCGAGAAGAACAGATAGTCGTCCGTCACGTACGGATCCGCGGGATCCGATCCGAAGGGAACGGAACGCAAGTCGGCGAACAGCGAACACCCACCGCTCTCGGTGACGGACCAGAGCTCGGAACCTCCGAGTCCGTTGTCCGCACTGAAGTACAGTGTCTTGCCGAGCACGACACCCGGCGTCGCACCCGACGACATGGTGCCGAGACGAATGTCCTGCAGCAGGGTCGTTCCCGTCGTCGATCCATCGCTGCGGAACGGCTCGGCACCGCGATACGACGATTCGGCAACGAAGAACAACGAATCGCCGAAGACGGTGAGTCGTTGCGGCGACGACGAGGTCGATCCGGGTTGGATGTCCGCAACCTGCGTCGTGCCCGTTGCCGTTCCATCCGACATCCAGAGTTCGCGGCCACTCGACAAGTCGTGCGCGGCGAAGAAGAGCATGCCGCGGAAGTCGACGAATTCGGAGGGTGTCGAACCGGGTGAGCCACCGTAGATGTCGGACACCATGCGCGTGCCCGACGACGTTCCGTCGCTGACCCACAGCTCACGGCCATGCAACCCATCGTCCGCCGCGAACGCGACGAGTCCGAAGTTACCGAACGCCAGGAACCCGTCCGGATCGCTCCCGACGTTGCCCGGACGAATATCGGCGAGCTGCGTCGGACTCGTCGTGCCGTCCGTGAGCCACAACTCGCGGCCGCTCGCCGTCGTCGTCGCCGCGAAATAGACGTAGCGAGCGCCATGGAACGCCGCGGGATCCGAACCGACGGCTCCGGGCTCGAGGTCGGCCAACATCTTCGTAGCCGCGCCGGTGCCATCACTGACCCAGAGCTCTCGACCTGCCGCTGCCGTTCTCGCGGAGAAATAGAGACGCCCCTTGTAGACGTAGAGGCCCGCGGGATCCGAGCCGTTGGCCCCCGACTCGATGTCCGCGACGAGCACCGTACCCTGTTTCGTGCCGTCGCTCCGCCACAGTTCCGTCCCGTGGACGCCATCGTCCGCCACGAAGTAGACCGCGTTGCCGAATGCGACCAACGTCTGCGGACTCGAGCTCCCCGCACCCACGACGAGATCGACGACGAGACTCGTGCCGGCCTCGGTTCCATCGGTTTGATAGAGTTCCGTCCCGAGCGCCGTCGTCTTCGCGACGAACAGCGCGATCGACCCGAGACGCACGAACTCGGTCGGAGACGATCCGCCAGAACCCGGCTCGAGATCGGCGACGAACCGTACTTTGCCGCCGTCGATCGCCCAGAGTTCACGCCCGAAATCGGTCTCGGCCGCGAAGATGGCCAGCGTCGTCGAGAGCGCACAGAAGTCGCCTGGATCCGAGCCGAGACTCGTCCGTGGCACGTCTTGATTGATGTCCGCGATACGCTCCTGCGACCTCGCGACGTCCGTAGGGAACAAGAGCGAGACGGCGAGCAGCGTCGCGGACACGAGGAGTCCCGCCCTGCGAACAGCGCGAGACATGGTGCTATCGAACGGCATGCCGAGTCTCCACGGGAACCGACGAACCTGCAGGGCAACGGCCACTATAGATCTGGCACCCCGCGAGGGTCACGCGGCGTGCAGGGGAAAAACGCCTGCCAGGACCGCGATCGACGATCAATTGCGTCGTTTGAAGAACCGCTCGAGCTGGCCGGTCGACCACGAGAGCACCGTGGGTCGCCCATGGGGACAATTGTGAGGGTGTTCGAGCGTGCTCGCTGCAACGAGCAGGTCCTCGATCTCGGATTCGGTGAGACGGTCGCCCGCCATGATCGCGGTGCGGCACGCGCGACTGTGAAAGCGCTCGAGCAGTTCGTGCGGTTCGCGCGGCACTTCACCGAGTCGCAGTTCGGCAACCAGACCTTCGACGAGCGATCGCGCACTGGCTCGCCGCAGGGCAGCGGGCATGCCCTCGACCTTGATCGAACATCCACCGAAGTCCCGCACGAGGACGCCGGCGTCCGCGAGCCCTGCTTCGTGCTCGAGGAGCAGCTCCTTGTCGACGACGGGCAGTTCGACGACCTCGGGAACGAGCAAGCGCTGCACCGGCACGGAACCCGATCGCCACGCTGCGAGGAGCTTCTCGTAGACGACGCGTTCGTGAAGTGCGTGTTGATCGACGACGGCGAATCCATCGTCGGTCTCGAACAGGATGTAGAGGTCGCGAACGACGAGGAAGCGCCGCACGGTGCGAAACGGATTGTCCCCCGCTCGAACCGCGCGATCGGGTTGCTCCGCGCTGTCAAGACGTTGCGTATCGTCCGGAGCTGAACCGCTCGTGCGAACCGCGACAGGAGGCGAACCCGCTTCGGAAGGCGCACCGTGCACGTGGGCCCCACCGCGCGATTCCGAAACCTTCGAAGCACCATGGTCATCACCGAAGAGCCCGCGCGGCAACTCGGGAAAGCCAGTCACGGGTTCGGGCGCCTCGACACCCGCTGCGGCGGCGCGCGGCATGATGCGTTTGCTGCGCGTCGCGAGCGCGGCACCGAGCGCACGGCGCACGGCCGAGAACACGAGTCGACCTTCGACGAAGCGTACTTCGGCCTTCGTCGGATGCACGTTCACGTCCACGCGAGCAGGATCGAGGCCGAGGAACAGGAACACGACCGGGTGCTTGCCCGGCATCAAGTACTCGCGATAGGCCTCGCGAATCGCATGCGCGAGCGACGCATCCTGGAACGGACGACCATTGACGAACAGATACTGCTGGCTGCGATCGCGACGTGCACCATCGGGATCGATGGCGAGTCCCTCGACTCGAATGCCAGCTTGCTCATACGCGACATCCAAGCCGCGATCCGCGAGTTCGCGACCGAACAGACTGGCGACTCGCAACGCCAGAGTTTCCTTCGCTCGGAGATCGACACCGCGAGCACCATTGAGAACGAAGCCCGTGTCGCGATGCGCGAGGGCGGCTCGCGTGAGGACATCGACACACCGCGCGCGCTCGGCCGTCGCGGTCTTGAGGAAGCGTCGTCGCGCCGGCACGTTGTAGAAGAGATCCCGGACTTCGATCAGGGTCCCCGGCGGCCCGGCGGCCGGACGCACGTCGGAGATCACGCCGGCTTCCGAACGGACTTCGTGCGCGGCATTCGCGTCCGATTCGCGGGACACGATGCGCGCACGCGAGACACTCCCGATCGAGGCGAGCGCTTCCCCGCGAAAGCCGAGGCTCGCGATCGCATCGAGATCGTCGACGTCGAGCAACTTGCTCGTCGCGTGCTGCACGAATGCGAGTGCTAGATCCTCACGGCTCATCCCGCGTCCGTCGTCACGGACGCGGAGCAGGGACTTGCCGCCTTCTTCGAGGTCGATCTCGATTCGTGTTGCGCCCGCGTCGATCGAGTTCTCGACGAGTTCCTTGAGCACGGAGAACGGACGCTCGACGACTTCGCCAGCCGCGATCTTGCTGACGACCGCTGGCGCCAGAACGCGGATGTTCACCATGCGGCCTTACTGCCTTCACCCAGGAACGCGACGCGGATCGGCAACACGCACTCACAGAGAAGGCGCTCGAGCAGCAATTCGGGCTCTTCGCCACTCCGTCGCAAACGACGTTCTGCTTGACGCTGCGCGCTCAGAATCGCCATCAATCGATCCGTGGAAGCTCTTGCCAACTGACGCTCGAAGCGCTCCTTGAAGTAGCCGCCGTATTGCGAAACGACGACGCTCTGAGGCGCGCCGGCATCGATCTCGACTCGTGCCTGCATGAGTTTCGAGAGCTGCTGCCCGAGCCAAGCCGTCACGAGTGGGAAGACCGCGGTCCGCTCGATCTGCTTGCCGTCCTTGTCGCGCAATCCTTCTCGAAACAACGCGCGATGCGATCGGAACGCGGCGCGCGCATCCCCATCGAGGATCGCATCGACGAGTTCGAACTGACTCGACGAGAAGTGCACGGACAGAACTCCACGCAACGCCTCGGGACGCACGGTCTGGTTTCCGAGGAGCGGCGCGAGACGCGTGAGTTCGCCGTCGAGAACCGCGGGATCCGAGCCGACGACTTCGCACATGAACAGAGCTGCGGCGGGCTCGAGTCGCAGTCCGTGCAGAGCTGCACGTTGCCGAACCCACTGCACGAGTTCGGCGGACTCAGGGCTACCACGATCTCCGAACGGCTTGTCGTACAGTTGACGGAACTCGAAGGTCGCCCCGGCCGTCTTGATGCGCTTGCTGAGTGCGCTTCGACCATCGAGCTTGTGCACGACGATGACGAGCACGTTCTCCTTCGCGATGCGATCGACCGTGTCGGCCAGCGCCTTCTGGTGCACACGGAGCCATCGCTCGCCGTTGCGGAGAATCACGATCTTGGTTCCGCCGAACAGACTGCGCGTCCGAAGATCGACGAGGAAGTGACCCGCCTCGGCAGTCGCCACGCTCGCATCCTGACCATCGAAATCCGTGAAGTCGCCGTCCTTCTCGAACACTTCACGAACGACACCGAGGCCGCGCCCCACGAACCACTGCCCGGGTCCTTGCAACACGACGACACGCGGCCGCGATGGAGAACGCATGAGCTTCTCGAGGCGAGCGAGTTCTTTCTCCGGATGCGGTGCAGCCATACGACGGGGAGCTTAGCAGCGTGCGCTCGAGGTCGGTACGCGTTCCGTCAGCCGATCGGCTTTCGTCCTTCGTACAGCGACGCGATCCCGAAGGTAAGCGGCTCGAAACGCGCATCCTCGAGTCCGGCGTCCTGCATGAGCCGCACGAACTCTTCTCGCTCCGGAAAGCGAAGCACGCTCTCGGGTAGGTAGTCGTACGCTTCGTGTCGCCGGGTCGCAGGCGCGAGGATGCGCCCGAGGCGTGGCAGCACCTTGCGGAAGTACCACAGGTATGCGGGCCCGACGAGCCGCGTCTTCGGCTTGCTGAACTCGAGCACGAAGACGCGCCCACCTGGCTTCACGACACGGCGCATGTCGGCGAGCCCGACTCGCGGATCGTGCACGTTGCGGATCCCGAACGCCACGGTCGCGACATCGAACTCCCCATCGTCGAACGGAAGTCGCTGCGTGTCGGCGGCAAGGAAACGCACGTCGTTCGTCGCTTCCCGGCGCTTGGTCATCGCGCGTTCGAGCATTTCGGCACAGAAGTCGGTGCCCACGACGTCGCATCCAGCGCGCGCGAGCGCGAGGGCGAGATCTCCGGTCCCGCTGCACACATCCAAGACGCGAAGCCTGCGATTCTGCCCCGCAAGGACGCGACGCACGGTGTGGCGTCGCCACAGCACGTCGACACCGGCACTGAGCGTCCGATTCATGCGGTCGTACCGAGGCGCGACATCGGCGAACATCGCGCGCACGGCGTTCGCATTCGGTCCCACTTCGTCGAATCGTGGCTTCTCGGTCACGCTCTCAGCGTAGGGCAAGACTGACGATCTTCGAGAGCAGAGCCTCGTAGGAGATGCCGCTGATCGACGCAGCCGTCGCGAACTCCTCATCGTGGGCGATATCGGGGTTGGGATTCGCTTCGAGAAACCACGGCTTGCCGTGTTCGTCGATCCGGAAATCGACGCGTGCGTATCCCTTGAGATCGAGCAACTTGTAGATGCGACGCGCAAGGCGTTCGAGAAGCGCTCGCTGCGCATCCGTCAGGTTCTTCGCACGCCGAATGCGGATGTCGTGGCGATCCTGATAGGCGAGATCGAACTTGACCTTCTCCGTCGCGATGCGCGCAGCATCCTGGGGCAATCCACTGAGATCGAGTTCGAGCGGCGGAAAGACGCTCAAGCGCTCGTTGCCGAGTAATCCGACGTAGATCTCGCGCCCTTCGATGAACTGCTCGGCGATCGCGTCACTCGCGTTGTTCTCGTGCACGAAGCGAACGCGCTCTTCGAGCTTCTCCTCGTTGTAGACGATCGACGCTTGCGCGATGCCGACGGACGCATCATCGACGAGCGACTTGACGATGACCGGAAACGCGAGTTTTGCGGGACGCTTGAAACGCTTGCGGATCGGGAACACCGCGAACTGCGGCACGGGCACGCGATGGTAGTGAACGATCTTCTTCGACAACGCCTTGTCGCGCGACAGAATCAAACCGCGCGGGCCGCAACCCGTCACGGGAACGCCGGAAAGTTGCAGGTAGCTCACGACGGCGTGATCCCACAGCGGCTCACCCCGGAACTCTTCGATCAAATTGAATGCGACGTGCGGTTCGAAGGATCGGATCGCTCGCCGCAGCGGCGCGAGTTCGTCGCGGAGACCGAGCACCTCGACCTCGTGACCGAGCTGCTCGAGGCCGTGCCGCACGTCGTATTCGGTCTTGAACGGCGAAATCGAAGCTTCGTCGAGCCCCGAGAGGTCATGCGGCGGCACGAGGTCCGCATGCACGAGCAGGAGAATGCGCCGCCGCTTCATGCGTGAAACCCCATATCGGTCACAACTGTTGTTGCCACGAGCGCCCACGATAAACGCGGCGCATCGAATGAACCGTCAACAAGATCGCGAAGTCGAGCATGACGTTGCGCTCACTGCCGCGTACTCGCAAACCGAGTTCGCGACAACGACCGATCATGTCCTTGAGCACGTGATCGATGGCGATCGCCTCCTTCGCCGCCCAGTGGCCGACCAGCTCGCGAATCTCTTTTCGCCTTCGCTCGAGGAACACCGCGGCAGGCAGGTGCTTCTTGGACGTCGAGTCGAAGAGGCGTCGGAGGTCCCTGTCGTAGATGTCCGAGTAGCCGACCGAGTAGCGTTCTCGCTTGCGCCGGTAGTACTCCCCGAGCGTCGTGTCGAGCGTCGAGAGCGAATCCGGCCGAGCCTTGCTGCGCACCGGCGCGGCACATCCGGCGAGTTCGGTCATCAACTCGTCGACGTAGTGGAGCTTCTCGATGGCCGGCCACTCTCGATAGTTCTCGCGCCACGCGGATTTCGGGTCGAGCCAGACGGCGAACGTCTCGGCAAAGTCCTCATCAGGATGACTTTGCGCATACCATGCATCGAGGTACAGCACGAAACGCCGACTCGACGGATTGGGTAGGTAATGATCGGGATACGGCTTGGACGACAGTCCGAAACACCGTTGCCACTTGCGCCGACGATGGAGCCGGAAGGCGTGCTGCATCGCATGTCCGATCTCGTGCCGCAGGATGCGACGACACTCGCGCGGCGTTCCGCCTTCGACCTCGAGCATCATCTTGCGCTCGAGTGCCTTCAGGCGCGGGTGCGCAAGGTAGAACGGGATCGCGACTCCGGGCACGCCACCGGGCGAGAACCACTCGTCCGACAGCCAGAAGTGCGGACGGAGCCGCAACCCCCGTGCAGCAATCTCATCGAGGACGCGCGCGATCTGCTCTTCGAGCCACGTCCCCTCGACCTGCACGGGCAGATCACGGAGGCGCAGTTCGAGGAGGTCCTTTTCGGAAAGCCGATCGATGCGAGGAGCGCGACTCCGACTCACTGACGCCAGTAGTGGGACAGCGTCGCGACTCCTGGGACCTCGATCGTCTTGACGAGGTTGCCCGTGTCGATCTCGAACGCGTCGACCGTGCCCGAGTCTCCACACGCCACGAAGAGCAGGCGCGGGAAAGCTGCCGTGGCCCCACCCTTGAGCATGCCCTTGCCGGAATGCGGCGCGTAACGCAGGTTGCTGATCTGATTGCTCACGAGGTCCGCGGCAGCGCCGAAGTTGTAGCAGTCGTCGACAGCAAGATCGACCGGCGTGTTGCCGGACAAGCGCGCTTGTCGCGCCGTGCCACCGATGCTCCCGTTGACGGTCCATTCCCGCTGACGGAACGTCGGCGGCAGGATGAACCCACCGGAGTTCGGACTGATCGGCAAGACACCGATGAAGCTCGACGTGAGCTCGAGGTGCGAAATCTGACCGAGCCCGGACGAATCCGAATGTGCGACCCAGATCGCCGAGTTCAAGCTCTTGATGTCGGGCATCAGCTTGCGCGCTCGTCGGAACGACGCGCCTTCCGGAATCCCCACGACGTTGTCGTATCCGATCCCGTTCACGCCGTCGGGTCCAGACTCGAAGATCGCGACCGAGCCGTTGGCGTTGAGGATGTAGGCGAAGTAGATGCCCGTCTGCCAACCGAAGCCCGACTGGCGCGGCGTCACGCAGATGTCGACGGGGTTGTTGATGAACCCGCTCACGCTCTTGCGCTGCTTGAGGTCACCACCACCGATGATCGTGATCGAGTTCTCCGCCACGTTGAGGACGAGAAGCTCTTCGCCTTCGGGCTGCCACGCCATCGGACCGGGACCTTCGCCGACCTTCGTTTCGGCAATGATCGTATTGAAGGTTTGCGACGCGGGGTCCGTGTCGACGAACGTCACGGTGTTGGAGCTGAAGTTCGACACGGCGAGCCGGGTGAGGTTCGGCGACATCGCGATCTCGACCGGATCGGAGAATCGCAACGTTTCGAGCACCGTCATGCGGTTGCTGTTGACGCACAGGACCTGCTTCTTCTCGCGATCGAGCACATAGAGGAAGTGTCCGATCTGTTGACGCGACTGGTAGAGGCAGAAGGGCGTCGGCGGCTGCGGTGTCGGCGGCGGCGGTTGGGGACCGAAGAAGATCCCCGTCTCGATCCCACCGTAGATGCCGAGCTTCGTCGGGTCCGTCGAGAACGGATCCCCGTTGACGAGCAGGTTGTGCGGCGTGTTCCGGCACGGGCCAACCGGCGGATGGAACGTCAGCACGACGCCGGGTGGCACGCCAGGCTGCGCCGTCGAGGTCTGCGTCGACGGCTCTTCGCCGAAGATGCCCTGCGCTGCGTTCTGCACCGGATACACGAGGCGTGGAGGGTTCGGATGCGGCGCGATGCTGATCGAGTTGCCCCACGCGTTCTGGTTGGTGCCGGTCGTCGGGTTGACCTGATTCGCGCGCGTCGTGTTCGGGTTGATGTTCTCGTTGTTGTAGATCTTGTCGAGCGGTTGCCCGATGTGGATCTCGTCGACGCCACTGACAATCGAGTCGTCGATCAGACGAGAACTCAGGTTGGTGTCGCGAACGAGTGTGAGGAACCCCTCCCCGCCCGCATCGAGATTCGTACGACCCGGACGCAACGGCGGATACACGTTGTCGTTCGCGCGCAGGTTCGGGTTGTTCTTCCAGTTCGACGGATACGTGTCCCCGATATCCCCGGTGCCCTGACCGAAGCCGTTCAAGTCGATGACGCTGAGGCTCGCATTGGTGCCGCGGCGACCGACGTAGATCGCTTCCGGTGCGACCGGGGCATTGATGATCCCCGGGCCCTTGCCGGTGCGGAACGTCGTCGTGAGCGGTGACGCGAGCGCGACACCGGGAAGGCTATTGATCGAGTTGTTGACGCCGAACTGAACGTTCGCGTCGCCGGGAAGCGCATAGGACGGACGCACGGTGTACGTCATGAAGTCCGACATGCTGAGTGGATCGGCGTAGTACCCGACCGGGAAGGTCACGTCGGCGATCGTGACGTTGAGGATCAGGCCACGAAGCGCGGGAGTCAGCAGCGACGCGTTGAAGAACTCACCGACGTCGCGCGGCTGGACTGGCTTCGAGAACGTGATGCGGATCGTCGTCGTCGGATCGACGCCGAGTTGTCCGTTGCCAGGCTCGATCGCGGGACTCGTCGTGTAACCGAGCACGCGTGGAGGCACCGAGTCGGTGCCGACCGTCGTCGCCGTTCCGACCTCCTCGCGCACGATCTTGCCGCGCAAGTCACGAACCGCCGACGTGACGCGTAGACGAATGACCTTGCCCGCCGGGAAGGTCTCGAAGGTCGTGAGCACATTGTCGGCATCGGGCACGAAGACGAAGCTCTTCGGCGTCACGAGATCCTCATCCCCGGTGAATCCGAGCGGGAAGCCGTTGCCGCGCGAATCGACGATCGACACGTTGCCGTCCTTGTCAGCGGCCACGACCTTCGTCAACTTGAGGTCGAGCTGCGGCGTCGACGGATCGTCGAGGAACGCGTATCCCCCGACGTAGGCGCGCCCCTTGACGAACTTCTGCTCTTCGGTCGCGGGATCGTACTGAAGGATCGAGACCGCACCGGTGAGTCCCGAGTTCTGTTGATCGGCGACGAGCGACGAGAGTACGGTCTCGACGTCCAACTCGTGCGAAAACTTGACCAGCAGGTACTGATTGCCCGGATTGCCACCCGGCAACTGTGCGGTCGTACCGAAGACGGCAGGAGGCAGCACACCATTGGTCGACGTCATGTTGGCCTCGAGGACGGCCTTGTCGGTGACGTCGACCGTCTTCGTACCGGGCACGCCGAATGCGTCGAGTTCGGTGATGCGGTACGGGAAGACCTGACCGAACCCGTTCGTGACGACCTGGACCTGGAACGGTCCCGGGTTGTTCGGATCCCCCTTGGTGCCCCCACCACAAGCGGCGAGCACGAACGGAATCGTGGCGACAGCCGCGCCGAACAGGCGACGCGTTCGATTGTGTTGCACGTTCATGATGTCGTTCCCCTCTCGCTCACATCTTCCAGTAGGAGGAAACCGTCGCGATGCCCGGCACCGGGATGCGGGAGATCACGCGTCCCGAATCGAGCTCGAGCACGTCGAGGAATCCCGTGTCTTGCAACGCGACGAAGATGTATCGCGACGTGACCGAGATCACGGGCTGGCCGTTCGCCGGGTTGATACGGATGTGGCCCTTCCCCGAGTGGTCGGCATAGATCAGGTTGGAGTTCTGATTGCTGACGATCTCGGGCCAGGTGCCGACGTTCTGCATCTCGTCGAGTGCGAAGTCGACCGGGGCATCCCCGGACAGCCGGTCCCGAATGGTCGTGGTCGGCGAATCGCCGCCAAGACGACCCGTCACCGTCCATTCGCGCTGACGGAACGTCGGCGGAAGGATGAAGCCGCCCGAGTTCGGGCTGATTGGCAGTGCCCCGACCGTGCTCGAAGTGAGTTCGAGGTGCGAGATCTGTCCGAGCCCCTTGTCGTCCTTGTGGGCGACGTAGACTGCCGAGTTGAAGCTCGCGATATCGGGCTGCATCGTCGTCGCGCGTGGGAACGTCGATTGCGGCACGCCGACCATGTCGTCGAACCCGATGCCGTTCACGCCGTTCGGACCCGACTCGAAGATGGCGACCGTGCCATTCGAGTTGAGCACGTAGGCGAAGTAGATCCCGGTCGACCATCCAGTCGCGACCTGACGCGAGGTGACCACGACGTCGATCGGGCGATTGAGTAGACCGCCGACGGTCTTGCGCAAGCCACCGTCGGAACCGCGCAGGATCGCGAGCGAGTTGCCGAGCGTGCAGGCGACGAGGAGGTCTTCACCCTCGGGTTGCCACGCCATCGCCGAAGGACCGCGATCCACGGGTGTTGTCGTCACGACCGTGTGGAACGTCGGCGATGCCGGGTCGATGTCGATCAGACTGATCGTACCCGAAGAATAGTTCGACACCGCGAGTCGCTTGAGGTTCGGCGAAACCGCCATCGCATACGGGTCGGGCAAGCGCAGCGTGTCGAGCACCGTCATGCGGTTGGAGTTGAGCACGAGGACCTGTTTCTTCTCGCGATCGAGCGCATAGGTGAAGTGTCCGATCTGCTGACGCGAGTAATACGGGCAGTAGCCGACCGGAGGCTGCGGCGACCCCGGACTCGGGTTCGGGCCGTAGAAGAAGCCCGGGAACGACGTCCAAAGAACGCCGATCGCACCCTGGTTCTGCGAGAACGGGTTCCCGATCACGAGCTTGTTCTGCGCCGAGGTCGTGACGCAGGGCGGCACAGCGACACCTGTCGAGCCCGTGCTCGTCGTCGGTTCGATGCCCCAGATGCCGCGCGACGGGTTCGGTGGCGGGAACGCGAATTTCGGCGGGTTGGGAATCGGCGGCGCCGTGATGCTGTTGCCCCACGCCTTCTGGGTCGATCCCGTCAGCGGGTTGGTCTGGCTCTGACGGCCCGCGTGCACGTTGATGTTCTCGTTGTTGAAGACCTTGTCGAGCGGTTGCCCGAGCTGAACGTCCGCGACCCGCGAAACGGTCCGCTCGTCCACGAGCAGCGTGGACAGACGCGAATCGAGTGTCAGCGTCAGCGCCCCGAGGCTACCGGCGTCGAGATTGGTCGACCCGGGACCGAGCGGCGGGAAGACCCCGGGCTGCCCGAGGTTGGGATTGCGCTTGAACCCGAGGTTGTAATTCGTGTCGCTGTACTTCGCGAAATCGCCGGTGCCCTGACCGAAACCATTGAGGTCGAGAACCGAGATCCCAGGCGACGAGCCACCGCGACCGACGTAGATCGCCTCGGGGGCGACCGGAGCATTGACGAGACCCGGACCTTCGCCCGTCGTGAACGACGTCTGCACACGGGTGCCGACCTTGACGTTGGCAAGTCCGGTAATCGTCGGATTGACAGTGACCGTGACGCTCTGGTTGCCCTGGAAGGTGTACGAAGGCCGCACAATGTAATTGCAGAAGTCGCCAGCCGTGCGCGGATCGGCGTAGTAACTGACCTTGACGGTCGAACTCGCGATCTGCACATCGATCCCGATGCCACGGAGGTCGGGCGTCAGGTCGGTCGTGTCGAAGAGCTGCCCCACGTCGCGCGGCTGCACGGGCTTGCTGAAGTTGAGCTCGATGTAGGTCGTCGGATCGACTCCGACTGCGCCATTGCCCGGGGAGATCGAAAGGTTGCCGGTCGTGTAGCCGAGGATCTCGGGTGCGATCGTGTCCGGACCGACGACGGTCCCGGTGCAGATCTCTTCGACGAGCGACTTCTTGCGATAGTCGCGCACGGCGTTCGTCGCGATCACGCGAATCACCTTGCCCGTCGGGAAGGTTTCATAGCTCGTCAGCCCCGCCGTCGCATCGGGAACGAAGACGAAGCTGTTGGCCGCAACCAGGTCTTCGTCATGCGTGAATCCGAGCGGAAAGCCGTTCGCGCGCGAGTCGACCACCGTGACGTTCCCGTCCTTGTCCGCTTCGACGGCCTTCGTGAGCTTGAGGTCGAGGTTCGGCGTCGACGGATCGTCGTAATAGGTGTAGCCACCGACGAACGCACGACCCGTGACGTAGCGCTGTGTCTCGGTCAACGGGTCGTACTCGAGGACCTGGATCGATCCGACGAGTCCGGAGTTGCCTTGATTGGCGGGCAGATCGCTGAGGATCGACGTCGCGTCGAGATCGTGCGTGAAGCGCAGCAACAAGTATTGATTGCCGGGATTCCCGCCAGGCAACTGGGCCGTCGTGGGCCAGGTCGCGACCGGCAGCACGCTGTTCTTCGCCGTCGAGTTGTCTCGGAAATCCTTGATTTCGAGGATGTCGAGAATCTCGTTGGTCGGATCACCCCTGTCGTCGGCGACCGCGATTCGGTACGGATAGATCTGCCCGACGCCAGTCGTCGCGAGCGCGAGCCGGAAGGCCCCACGGTTGTCGGGATCCCCGGCCTGGCCGCCACCGCAGCTCACGAGCGTGAGCGGTACGAGACCAGCGACGAAGATCGAGAGCGAAGCCAGCGTGGAAGGACGTCCAAGGGCTGATCGCAAGGCTCGAAACATGAAACGCGTCCTTATGTGCAACGGATTCGAAGGGGATACGGGCAGCAGAGCTTCGCTCCGACACGGCGCCGCTCCGGGGGGCTGATCCAGCGAGGCGCCAATCCTACGGGAGGGACGTCCCCGACGGAAACAGATCGAAGCAGAGCTTTTTCTCCGGAACTGCCGCACGGATGCCGACTTCGGAGGTAGGTAGAACGGACAAGGACCGGTGGACCGTCGAGGGCTTCGGGTCGACCCGGACCGACACCAATGGACTGCAAGTCGCGTTCCGAGCGTGAGTCCGCGCGTGCACCGCGCAAGGCAACACGCGACGAACGCTCGGGACCTACCCCCTAGACCTCGACGGTACAAGAGTTTACGACGCACGATGCGTCGAGGCGGGTCGAGTTCGATTGACGGACTCGTCCTCGGGGAGCCCGTTCGCCCCCTCGTGCGCGAGCGACCCTTCCCATCCGAGCGAGCGATGCCGCACGCGGGCTCGGTCGACGACGTCGAAGTCGGTGTCGACCCGGGGTTGCCGCGGCGCTGGCGACGCGACCCATCTCGCTCTACAACCCGATGCATGGAAGCGAGGGAGTGGACGGGGTCAGCGGCCAAGAACGACGGCGAGCGCGAGTTCGACCGTGCGCTCAGGCCTCGGCGGCTCGCCGAGTTCGTCGGGCAAGCGCGCTTGCGCGAGAACCTCGCGATCGCGATCGGCGCGGCACGCTCGCGGGACGAGCCTCTCGACCACCTGCTCTTCTGTGGCCCACCCGGCCTCGGGAAGACGACCCTCGCGTTCTTGATCGCCGCCGAGATGGGAAGCGAGATCGTCGTGAGTTCGGGTCCCGCACTCGCGTCTCCGAAGGACCTCGCCGGCACGCTGTCGCGACTCGAGCGCGGGGACGTGCTCTTCCTCGACGAGATCCATCGACTACCGCGGGCCGTCGAGGAGTTCCTCTACTCGGCGATGGAAGATCAAGCGATCGACATCACGCTCGACCAAGGTCCGGCAGCTCGCACGCTGCGCATCCACCTCGCGCCGTTCACGTTGATCGGCGCGACGACACGCGAGGGTCTTCTCGCGGCGCCGTTCCGGAGTCGTTTCGGCATCGTCGAACGCCTGCTGCCCTATCCCGTCGAAGAACTCGTCGCGATCCTCGAACGCGCCGCGACGTTGCTCGGGTTCCCGATCGAGACGGACGCCGCCGGTGAGATCGCGCGCCGTTCGCGCGGCGTACCGCGTATCGCGCTGCGCCTGCAACGTCGCGTGCGTGATCTCGCCCAGGTCCGCGAACTCGAGGCGATCGATCTCGAGATCGCGAGGGAAGGTCTCGAACGGCTCGGCGTCGACGCTCTCGGTCTCGAGGACGTCGATCGCGCCATCCTCGAAGCACTCGTCGACCGCAATGGCGAACCCGTCGGCATCAAGACCTTGGCCGCGTGCATCGGCGAAGAAGAGGACACTCTCGAGAGCGTGTTCGAACCCTACCTGATGCAACTCGGTTTCCTTTCCCGAACGCCACGCGGCCGCGTCGCGACGATTCGCGCCTGGCAACACCTAGGGCGCACACCACCCGCAACGCTCGCGCGGGACGCAGGCGAAGCGGGCGCGGTCCAACGCAGGCTGCCGTTCGAGAACGAATGAGTCCCAACATCCTCGGTTGGCAGCTCCCGTCGCTGCCGAAGTCACGCGGCAAACGCGTGCTCGTGTTCGCGGGATTCGTGCTCGTCCTCGTCGTGCTCTCGCGCTGTGCGTTCCGTGGCGCCCCGACCGCGGCTGCAACGAGCGAGGAGATCCGCGTCCTGATCGCGGCGCCCGAGAACTCGATCCGCATTCGCGCGCAGGATCTTCGATGTCCACGCATCGGCGACCTGGGGCTCGTCCACGCGATCGAAGTCCGCACCCAAGCCAAGGGGCTCCTCGTCATTCCACTCCGAGAGGAACGGCAGAGCGACGCGATGTCGGAGCCGGCCTTCGTGTTGGATGACGGAAACGTCGACATTACCTGGCTCGGTCCGGCAACGTGGACGACGGGAGCCGCAAGCAACGCGAACAGCTCGCGGCAGCACTTCGGACGGCTCACGGTGCATGCCGCCGATGACGGATCGCTGCGGTGTGTCTTGCACGCGCCGCTCGAGCTTTATGTCACTGGCGTCATCGCTGCGGAGATGGGTACGTCGTTTCCTCCTGCCGCACTCGCCGCACAGGCGATCGCGGCGCGCGGCTTCGCGCTGACCGCGCGCGCGCGGCGAAAGGACAGTCAAGACTTCGACGTCTTCGATGACGAACGTGATCAGGTCTACCGCGGGGTCGATGCCGCCCCCTCGCTGATCGAAGCCGTGCGTGCGACGACCGATCTGGTCCTCGCGTACGATGGCACCTTGCTGCGAAGTTACTACGCATCGACGTGCGGTGGGCGCACCCGCGACGGGTACGCGTTCTTCCGTGATGTTCCGCGCGAGCCGTTTCGCGGCGTCGTGTGCGAAGCGTGCAGCGACTCGCCCCTCTATCGATGGAGCCGCAAGATCGAACGTGGCGCGTTCACCCAACTCGGTTGTGGTCGCTCGGGTTCGCTCAGCTTCGAGCTCTTCGCGGACGACGACCGCGGCGACCTCGAGAAGGTGCGTATCACGGGTCCGCACGGAGCAGTGATCGCGCCCGCCTCTTCCCTGTCGCGGCTGCGTCCCCTTCCGAGTCGATGGATCGACTCGATCCGGGATCGCGGCGACGACGTCGAAGTACGCGGACGCGGTTTCGGACACGGGGTCGGGCTGTGTCAGTACGGAGCGCGCGGCTACGCGCGTGCGGGTTGGTCCTGCACGGCGATCCTGCAGCACTACTTCCCGGGCGCGTCGATCACGCACCTGCGCGACCTCTGATCGCGACGACATCCATGAACGAACCGTTCCAACTGATCAGGTCCAGCACGATCGACGCGCCACGCCGTGGTCGATTCACGACTCCGCACGGCTCGTTCGAGACTCCGTGCTTCGCGCCGTGTGCCACCGTCGGTGCCCTCAAGGGGCTTCTTCCTGAACAAGCGCGATCGGCCGGCGTCGAACTCGTTCTCGGAAACACGTACCACCTCGCGCTTCGCCCCGGAGCCGAACTCATCGCCGCTGCGGGCGGCTTGCATCGCTTCATGGGCTGGGATGGGCCGATCTTGACCGACTCGGGTGGCTACCAAGTCTTCTCGCTCGCGGGGAAACGTCGCGTCTCGGACGACGGCGTCGTGTTCGCGGGAACCGACGCGGGCGCCGCGCTCGAACTCACGCCGCGCGAAGCGCTGCGTATCCAGAGCTTGCTCGGTTCGGACATCGCGATGGTGCTCGACGAGTGTCCGCCGGCCGGTGCGACGGGCCCCGAACTCGCGGACGCCTGTCGCCGCACGGTCCTCTGGGCCGAACGCGCACGTGCGCGTCACGACGAACGTGGCGGTCTCGCCGCGTCGGGGCAAGCACTCTTCGGCATCGTGCAAGGCGGCTGGGACGTCACCAAGCGGAGTGAGGTCGCGGACGCACTCGTCGAAATGGATTTCGACGGCTACGCGGTCGGTGGGGTCTCGGTCGGCGAGACCAAAGAACAGATGGACATCGCGATCGAGGCATCCACGCCACGATTGCCCGAAGCGAAGATTCGCTACCTCATGGGCGTCGGCGAACCCGACGACCTGTTCGAAGGCGTGATGCGCGGCATCGACATGTTCGACTGCGTGACGCCGACCCGTCACGGACGCAACAATCGCGTCTACGTGCGCAGCGGGTTCTTCAACATGCGGAACGCGACGTTCCGCGAGGACTTCCGGCCGATCGACGAGACCTGCGGCTGCCCATGCTGTTCGCGCTACACCCGCGCCTACGTGCGCCATCTCGCGCTCGCCCGCGAAATGAACGCCGCGATCCTCCAATCGCTACACAACCTGTGGTTCCTCGAAAACCTCGTCCAAGGGCTGGGTACGCGCATCGAAGCCGGCGACGACGAATGCGCGCTGCGAGCGTGGTTTGCCTCGGAGTATCCCGGCTTCGCACAGCGCCCGCGCGCAAATGGCCGATGAAGCCGGGAGCGTGGACGAAACGACCTATCTGCTCGGGAATCGCAACGGCACCTGGTTCGTGCTCGCTCTGTTCGGCGGGCTGTTCCTCCTGCTCGGCCTCGAGGTGTTTCGCCAGACGTGGCGGCGCGGGCACTCGAAGAAGCTCTGCGCGACCCTCGCGCTGACGGCGTGGCTCGGGCCGGTTTGGATGTTCTGGGCGTCGTCGTGGGGCGGCTTCTACGAACTCCGCGTGCGAGGCACGCGCTGCATCCTCGTCTCGTTCCTCGGCTTCGAGTCCGAGCCGTTCGACCTGGCCAGCACGACGACACTCGAAGGCCGGCACGACTACAAGCAGAGTTGGCGACTCCACGTCGAGGCCGAGCCGATCGGCAGGGCCTACAGTGCGACGACATCGCGGGAACATCTCGCGAAGGTCGTGCAAGCGCTGTCCGAGGCGAAGCGCGCCGCGCGCGGCGACGGCAGCGCGCCGGATCCGGCGCCCAAGTAGAACGGACTGCGTCAGAACACGCCTTGTTCCGCGCGCGGCTCGCGGGCATGGTCTGCGCACGGAGCCGCCTTGACCCACGAGTTCGCGCGACATCGTCTCGGAATCGCGTTCGCCGGCACCTTTGCCGTGCTCGGCATCACCGTGCCCTATCTCGGGCTGTGGCTCGAAGGCCGTGGACTCAGCGAAACGCAGATCTCGCTCGTCATGACGGTCACGACGTGGGTGCGCGCCGCGTTCACGCCGTTCGTCGGCAATCGCGCGGATCGCAGCGGACGACATCGGCAGATCGTGCGGTTCTACGCGATCCTCGCGACGGTGCTCACGGCATCGCTCTTCTTCGATCTGCGGAGCGCCGGCGGCCCGTCGATCGCGTTCGCGTTCGTCTTCGCGTTCACATTGCTCGCGAACGTCGCGTTCATGCCCGTCATCCCGCTCGTCGACGGCATCGTAATTCGCACGGTGCAGCACCATCAGGGTCTCGGCGGACGAACCGACTACGCGGGTCTACGCATCTGGGCGAGTTCGTCGTTCTTGGTCGTGGCGCTCGCGGCCGGTGCGTTCCTCGAAGGTCGGAGTCCCGAGTGGATCCTCGTGCTCTGGTGTGCGATGACGGGCGTCGCTGCGCTGTCGACGATCGTGCTTCCGCATCCGCCAGAGACCGGAGTCGCGCGCGCACCGAAGGGAACGTTCTGGAAACTCCTCAGGCGCCGCGAGCTCGTCGTGCTCTTCGTCGCCAACGCGCTCATCCAGGGCAGTCACGGGTGCTACTACGCGTTCGGTTCGATCTGGTGGGAACGCGCCGGACACAGTCGTGACTTCATCGGTCTGCTGTGGGCCGAAGGCGTGCTCGCGGAGATCACGTTCTTCTTCTTCGCCGCGCGCATCCTGACCGTGCGCCCCAAGATCCTGCTCTACGTCGGGGCGCTCGCAGCCGTGTTGCGTTGGTCGATCGTGGCGACTCGGACCGACGCGATCTCGCTCGTCGCGGTGCAATGGCTCCACGCGGGGTCGTTCGCTTCGACACATTTGGCGACGATGCGGTGGATCCAGAAGCAAGTCGCACCCGAACGCGTCGTGACAGCACAGACGCTGCTCGCGACGATCGGCGCCGGACTCGGACCGGGTCTCGCGATCGCGATCTCGGGGCCGCTCTTCCGTGCACACGGCGGCGGAGCGTTCTGGGCGATGACCGTGTTCGCAGCGTGTGGCGCGGTGATCGCGATCTTCCTACCGCGTGCCGACAGCGGACGTCCCACCACCACGCCTCGCCCCGCCACCTCGACTCACCCCGTAGAGGGCGATCGCGAGCGCGACGGCGAAGGGTAGAACGCGCTCGCACACGGGCGACCACGTGCCGATGTCGAGGCTGTTGCGCGCATAGTAGAAGCCGACGCTGAGACCCCAACCACTGATCATCGCGAGCAGCGTAGGTCCGACCGCGACGGGTCCGCGCATCACGATGACGAGAAGCAGCGGTCCGAACGCTGCACCGAGCGACGACCACGCGAACAGCACGAGGTTGAAAATCGTCCGATCCTTCGTCAGGAGGACGAATGCGACGGCGCACACGCTCATCACGAGGATCACGATTCGAGAACTGATCAGCAGGCTGCGCTGCGAGCGGTTTCCGAGTCCGAGGTCGTGCGTGACCGTCGAGCCCGCGACGAGGAGTTGACTGTCGGTCGTCGACATCACCGCGGAGAGAACCGCGGCCACCATGATTCCGGCAACGACGGGAGGAAAGAGCCCGTTCGCAACCGTCAGGAAGGCTTTCTCCCCCTCGGCTTCGGGATAGAGCACGCGCGCGGCTAGCCCCAAGACGAGCATGCCCGCGTAGACGATGACGGCCCAGAGGATCGCGACCAGACGTCCGGTGCGTAGTTCACGCTCGCCGAGCCTCATCGCCATGAAGCGATTGACGACGTGCGGCTGTCCCGGATAGCCGAGACCGATCCCGAGCAAGCCGAGCACGAAGCCGATCCCGAGCGAAATCTCGAGATTGCCGAACACACTCTGGTATCCGGGAACGTCGACCTTGGCGACGCCATCGACGAAGCCGCCCACTCCGAGTTCGAGCACCGCCGCGATCGGCAACGCGATCGCTGTCGCGACCATGACGAATCCTTGCAGCGTGTCCGTCACGCTGACCGCCCAGAAGCCACCGAGCAAGGTGTACGCGACGACGATCGCGGCGCCGACGACGATGCTGGTCGAGTCATCGACGTTCCACCCTTGGAACGTCTCCGAAAGGTTGTTCCCGGCGCCGAGGAACTGGGACGCGACGTAGGTGAGCAGCGAAACGAGAACGAGGATCGACGCGACGATGCGGATCGCGTGCGCTCCGGTGCGCTCCCGCGGCCCGGCGATGACGTCGGTGACGGTCAGTGCGGAGTGCGCGTGCGCGTGCGCGCGCAATGGGCGGGCGAGCACGAACCAGTTGATGCAGAACCCACCGACGCAACCAGGGAAGACCCACAGCGCCGACAGTCCCTTCGTGAACGCGAGTCCACTGACGCCGAGCAAGGTCCAGGCCGACGAGGAACTCGCCGAGGCACTGAGTGCGGCGACGACCGGCCCCATGCGGCGACCGGCGAGCACGAAGTCATCGCCGTCCTTCGTCCTGCGTTCGGCCCAGAAGCCGATGACGAGGAGCGCGACTTTGTAGGCGATGAGCGTCGCGAGGATCGCGGCTTCGCGGCTCATGACGCTGTTCTCAGGCCATCACGCATCCTGGTTCCCCATCGAGGACCCGCCCCCGATGGATCAGTGCTCGAGTACGAAGACGAGTTTGAGCGTGACACGGAACTCCGTGATCTTGCCGTTCTCGACTACGCAGTTCTGGTCCTTGACCCACACGGACTTGACACCCTTGAGCGTCTTGCAAGCGCGCTCGACACCGGACTCGACGGCGTCCTCGAAGCTGCGGGGGGAACTGGCGATGATTTCGGTGACCTTGGCGACGGACATGAGGGCGGCTCCTTGCGCTTTGCGTGGCACGCGATGCGTGCCGAAACCGAGAAGCGTACGGGATCGTCGCCGGCAGGACCAGGCACAGTACGTGCCGGGGGTCAGGGCATCGACTTGCCGTCCCACGTGTGCTGCGGATCGGGTACGAAACTGACGCCGGACATCTCCTGCGTCACCGTCTCCTTGAGGAGCACGAGCCAACCACCCGGAACCTTGGCGCGAAAGAGGCGCGGGAACCCCGGCAGCAGTTGGCCATCGAAGTCGCAGTTCAGACTCTCGAAGTGCAGCATCGCGTACGTCTCGTGTTCTCGGTTCAGTGCTTGCGTCCGCGCGAAGGACGGAGTTCGACCGGTCAGCGTCGGGGCTGTGGCGACTCGCGTCCAGCATCTTCGCGCTTCTGCCTGTGCACCGGGTCGGACGGGTCGAGCACGAAGCGGCGCACGCCAGCGCGCGTCGCGCAGAGCGCCGTATCGATCCCGCCGACACAGCGAACGATGCCCAGGGACAGCAGCGCCGGTCCCCCTTCGCCGAGCGTACGAACTTGCTCGGACGCACGATCGAGAATGGCGAGCCGTCCATCTCCCGCGGCGATCACGAGGCTTCCTCGCCAAGGTGCGAGACCGCGCACGTCGCGCGCGAGCCCCAACCAGCTACGCAGCAGCCGACCGTTCTTCGAATGGATGCGCACGGCACCGTCCTCACTCGAAGAAGCGATCTCGGGCGTGTGCGTCCCGTCTCGCGCGGGCACGAACGCGACTTGCAGTACGGGACTCGTGTGCGAATCGAGTTCGAGGCAGCGCACTTGTGACGAGTCTGCGTCGCCTCGTTCGTCGCGGGCCCATTCCTCGGCATCGTAGACGCGCACGAGACCGTCCTTGCCCCCGCTCACGAGTGTGCTCCCGGATGCGTCGAACGCGACTGCGTACGCACCGCCTCGATGGGTAGACAGCTCGCGCACGATGCGCGGCTCGCCACTCCGGTCGATCGCACCGACGTGCACCGAACCGTCGGCACAGGCGATGGCAAACGCGTTCTCGTGCACCGCGATGGCGAGCACGACGTCTCGCGCGACGTCGATCGAAGCGACCGTGCGGCCTGCACGGTCCACGGAGACGACTCGCCCACGCTTCCCAGGAAGGCCACCGCCAAAGAGGTAACCGCCATCACGCCTCGCACCGACGAACATCCGACCGTCGATCGCGATGCGCTCGCGATGGGGATCGCCGTCCTGCCGAGCAACGGACGGCTGCACTCGAAACACGCCAGCAGCCGAGCATTCGATCCAACCGGTCGGTTCGCCAAGGACGCACGTCACGCGCTCGCGCGCCGCGTCGATCTGTGCGATGGCCAAGCTCATGCTGACCGTCAAGCCCATCGCGGCCAACTTGGTCGAATCGGCCAGCGTGGTCACGATTCGAAGAGCTCCGAAACGGGACGTACCCCCGGTTCGACGAGACGATGCGGCCGTCCGTCCGGCGAATGCAGGATCGCGTCCAGCGGCAGTCCGAGCAATTGCGCGACGGTCGCGTGGAACTCACCCGGCGATACGGGGCGTTCGATCGGCTCCTCGCCCCGCGGATCACTCGTGCCGACCGCGATGCCACGACGGACGCCGGCACCGAACCAGAGACTCGAATGAACGCGCGGCCAGTGATCGCGACCACCCGACGGGTTGACCCTCGGTGTTCGACCGAACTCGCTGACGAGTACGACCGATACGCGATCGGACAACGAGCGTTCGTCCAGGTCTTCGATCAGTGCGGACAACGCGAGATCGAGTGCCGGCAGCTTGGCCGGGAAGCCGTACGTCATTCGATGCGCGATCTGCGCATGCATGTCCCAGCCGCGATCCCGCACGAGGACGACTCGTGTGCCACGCTCGACGAGTCGTCGCGCGAGCAGGCACGCACGACCGAGATCGTGGTTTCCATAACGCTCACGCGCTTGCCGCGCTTCGTCCTCGAGCGAGAACGCCGCACGCACGTCGGTATCGTCGGTCATCGCGCGAGCCCGAGCACGCAGCGCTGCAGCCGCGCGTTCGGCGTGCGAGGACGGCGGCGAACCCTGTCGATCGAGCGCATCGGCGAGCGCGAGTGCCCTGCGCCGCTCGGCGGGCACGACCAGACCACTCACGTTGCCGCCTGGGCGCAGAACGGACGCACCGGTCTCGAACGCCGTGTGTTCGGCGCCCGTGAATCCCGCACCCGCACCGATCGGCGTGTCCGGAATCGAGACGAACGCCGGCAACGCCGACGTGCGCGGTCGCAAAACGTCGTCGATCGCGCCGAGGCCCGGATACTCGAGGACGGGCGAAGGTTTGCGTCCCGTCAACACATAGCGCGCTGCGCGATCGTGGTTGCCCTCGCCCGAGGTCAGTGTTCGCACGAGCGCACACCGGTCCATGAGTCCTGCGATGCGGGGCAGTTCGGTGGACACGAAGACGCCCGGGACCTTGGTCTCACGAGTCTCGAGGCCCGACCGCACGTCGGCAGGTGCACCCGGCTTGCCGTCGAACGTGTCGATGTGGCTGAGCCCACCATCGAGAAAGACGAGGATCAAAGCGCGATCGCGCCCGCCCTGCTGAGTGGCGCGAGCCAAATGCCACCACGGAAGTGCGCAGAACAGGCCGCCACGCGCGATGCCCGACACGAAGGATCGTCGCGAACAGGTCATCTCAGAACTCCGAACTCACGACAAGAAAGGAGAGCGAATGCGATCTCGCGCAGTCCGTCCCGAACATCTCCGGCCACGGAAGGTTCGATCAACGAAAGCTCTCGAACCGTCGGCTCGCGACCGAGAACACGAACGAAGAGTCGCGTCGCGAGTGCGCGCTTGGCCTCGACTCGAGCTTCGCCTTCGGACTCGAGCTCGGATGTCAGCAACAACACGTCGATGAAGTTGCCCGGTTCGGTCACGAGTCGCCACATCGCGGCACCGCGCCTTGCGTCGAGTTCGTCGCGCAGCGCCGAACCCGTCGCATCAGGGCGCGGCCTCGGCAAGTCGAGGGCTCCCGCGGCGACCTCGAGACGCTGACGCGCATCGAGAATCCGCACGGCACGACGAGCGAAATAGGCGACTTCGTCGCGCGCCAAGGACTCGTCTTCGCTACGGAGCGCGTAGAGCTCAGATGCAACCAACACGCGGAACGGTCGATCGAGGCGACCCTCGTGCTCGATCATGTCGCTCGTGAGCACGTCGAGCACGGCTCCGAGTCGAGCGGGATTGGTCCATCGCTGATCATCGACCGGCGAGAACAAGCCACGCCCGAAGAGACGCGCGAAGACGCGATGACACCAGAGTCGACACGCGTCCTCGAATCCGTCTTCGAGCACGAAGCGCACGATCGAAGCGCGCAGACCCGAGGCGTCGGGAGTCTTCGCTGCGCCGCGCAGCGGCAAGAGCCGAGGTTCGACCGGATCGCGGTAGCCGTCGTAGAGTCGGCCCGAACCTCGATCGGAGTCGACGAAGCATGCCGAAAACTCGAGGTGCTCGCGACGCCTCCACCGATCATTCGGATGATCGTGGCACCTGGCGCACGCGACGCCGATACCGAGCAGGGACCGCGATACGAACTCCGCACGATCCCTGGGATCGGGTGCCCGATCGACGATCTGGGAGAGACGGGGATCCGTCAGGACCGACTCGACGACGTCGCGCAGGCTATCGATGTGATTCGCTTCCGCTCGCAACGCAGCACGCAGATTCCGAACGGATCGCGCCGCGACTTCGGGAAGCCCCGTCTCCGAATCGAGTTCGAAGGCGCGGACCCAGAGATCGATCATCACATCGCGAAACACTTCGGACCGCAGGATCCGATCGCTCCACTCGAGGCGACGCTGCGGGTCGTTCGCGATCGCGAGTTCTTCCTGCGTCGGTGTGCGAAGCGCGAGATCGGCAGCGACGCGCCGCATCCATGTCGCGCCGTCCGCCCTTGGACCGGCGACGAGGCCGAGTTGCCCGAGCGATGAGGCCCACGCGGCATCGACGCGCGCTGCTGCGCACGATACCGACGTGTCATCCGCCTCAGGATCGTTCACGCCGGGATCTGACGTCGGCGACGTCGGACCGAACGGCTGAACGACTCGCGCACGCGCCACGGCACCCTGGTACCGCACGAAGACCCAATGCTCGCCGGGTTCGACGACGCGCACCGTCGTACGACCGTCGACATCATGCACTTCGACCGCAGCATCGTTCGACGTGAAGACGTGGGCGAGCCGCGTCACATCGCGCTCTTGCCCCTGGACGAAGGCCGTGGCACTGAGGGCTCCATCATCAGCGCACTGCAGACGGAGGCGCAAGTCAGCGATCGCCGCGCTCCGCGCCGTGTCGGGTGGAGGCGCGCCTCGAGCGATCCACTGTCGAAGCACTTCGTACGCATGATCGCCCTGTTGCAGCACGCGGCCGCCGCCGTGCTCGTAGCGCTTGGTCGGCTTGCGCAACAAGAGACTCGCGGACGGGTCAGCGACGTCGATTCTCCGACCGAGGGCTTCTTCGGCGATCGCCCGGTAGTCGGCATCGGGATCACTTCCGAAGAGCGACAGCTTGAACCCACCTCGCCCCGTCGCACCGCCATGGCACGCTGCTGCCGAACAGCCACTGCGCTCGAGCGCTGGAAGAACATCTGCACGGAACTCGACGCGTTGCTCGGGTTCGCGTGTGTCCTGCGCCGTCAGCGTCGTTGCAGCGATACCGAGAACGACGAGCGAGACGAACGGTGAGCGAATCACTTCTTGCGCGCGTCCGGGCGCTTCCGGTCGAGGAAGCTGCGCGCGAGATGTTGCGCACGTTCGGTCCCGTAACCGAGACTCGTCACGAGCCGGAACATCTCGTTCACCTCGCTCAGCAGCGCGTCGCTCACGACCGCGCGGGCGACGATTCGCTCGTACGCCGCATCGCACGCCGCGTCGTCGTTGGACTTGTTGATGAACGCACGCAGCGTTGAGAGCAACTCGGGGTCCTTGGGGGCAGCACCGCGACGCTCGGTCTCCGGTCGTGGTGACGGAGCGCGTTCTTCGCGCGAATCCTGCGCTGGCCGCATGCGACGGGCATCGGGATTCGCGTCCTGCATGTTCGCGCCTCGGTTGCGCGCACGCATCGTGTCGCGGCTCGCGACGCGGAGCTCTTGTTCGAGAGCGCGGACACGCTCCTCGAGCTTCATGGCGTCGATGCGTGCCGCCACGAGTTCGCGTACGAGCACATCGCGATTGCGCGCGAGTCCCGGCTCGAGTCGCGCCACCCACCCGTCGAGAGTGCTTGGCAGCGTGCCATCGATCTTCGCGACCTCGTCTCGGATCCACGCCACGTCTTGGCGCCCCGGATCGAGCAGACCAACGCTGCGTACGACACGCCCACCACGCACGAAGACGAGCGTCGCTCGGCAGTCCTTGTCCAATGCATAGGCGCCGGGACCTTCGATCCCGTCCGTGCTCAGCACCAGCGGCGAACGCATGCGCAGCGAACCATTCACGGCAGCGATCCGTCGCTCTCCTTCTCCGCGATCCTCGTACAACAGGATCGACCTCGCAACGAAACCGGTCAGCGCGCGCTCACGATCGATGTCGTCGACACCGCGAAGAATCGGTGCGACGTTGCGGTCGAGCACTTGAACGAAGAGCAACAGAGCAGGGCGATCCGCGATCTCTTCGCGTAGATCGCGTTCACCGGGTGTGCGTCCGCTCTCGAAGACCACGAGCTTCGGAATCGCCTCACCGGCACGCGGACCGGAATCGCGCCGACCCGCATCACGCTCCTGCGCTTCCCTTTCTTGGACACCGCGCTCCGATGAACGCCGAGGAGAATCCCCGGCGGCGTCCTGGGCCACACAAGATTGATGGAACGACACGAGGGCCGCGGTGACGAGCGAGAGAGTCCGGATCGACGACATGTCCCCCACGATAGCGTCGCGAGCGGGACTCAACGCGGCGGAACCAATCCGTGAACCCGCCTTCGCGAGATTGTTACGAAACGCCGAACCAGTCCGTCAGTGCGCACCGGAGTGTTGGTCTCCCTCGTAGCGGCGTCGCAAGACGTAGAACACGACGCGCACGGAGAAGTAGAAGAGGAAGACCAGACCGACCACGGCTCGGTCCGTCGGCGACGGCGGTAGCCCGAGCAACGCCGCACGCCCGTCGAAAAGATAGAGGATGATGCCGAAGAAGCCGAGCTCGAGCAGCACGGCTTGTGGGTCACGACGGAATTCGAAGATGCTCTGCACGAGCCAAGCGCCGAAGTCCGCGACGAGAAAGCCCTGGAACGCGTGGCGCGCCAGATCGCTGCGCTGTGCGAGCACGAAGAACCCGAGGTACAGGACACACCGCACGATGAGCAGTCCGTACTCGAAGTAATTGCCGGCGCGCACGTACGCGTCGTCCATCGCGTCGGAACGCATCGGACTGGAGCCGGTGTGGATCCGCGTGCGTCGAGCCGAGACGGCTTCGAACGGACCTGGACGGTTCTGCCGGCAGTCGACGCAGATCGCCTCGCCGCCGATCTCCTCGAGCTTCTCGCGCGGAACCGCGCGCATGCATTTGGCGCACAGGCTCTGCTTCTGAGCCTGTTCATGAACTCGATTGCGCCGTGCGACCCGCAGGAAAGACATGTCCGTGGGATCGGCACGAAGTGCCGCCTCGGTGTTGCGAAAACCCGCACGGCTGCACGCTCGCATGCCGAGACGAACGGACGCTGCAGTGACGGTCCGGTGTCAGCGTCGCTTCGGTGCGCTGCCGGCTCTCGCGATGTACGTTTCTTTTCTCGTGACACCGCTCTTTCCTGGCGACGAATCGTCCTCGTCGGTGAAGAACTCGCGACGTACTCCGATGCCACCCGTGCTCTTCTGCGTCGACCAATATTCGAAGCCGCGCCGATAGGGCACCATCGCACCCGTCTTCGGGTCGCGGCGCAGCCCGTGAATCCAGCGCAGAAAGATCGCGGAGTGTCCCGATCCGCTCGCGCGCCAGAACTGCAGGAAGTCCCCGGGACGTGCATCGGCGGGATCTTCGATGTCATGACCGAGCCCGTAGCTCACGAGTGCATCGCGGGCACACGCGTCCCCGCGCTTCGAGCCGAACCACGCACGCCGGAAGGCATCGACGCCGCGCGCATCGAGTTTGCCGAGCTTGAAGTCCCGACGCTCCGAGGCCGCGAGCAGACGACACGCTTCGAAGAACACCTCGAAGGTCAATCCGCAGCAGAAGCAGCGGCCCTTCTCGTCGCCGGCGTAGAGCACCTTGTCGTCGTAGACGAGATCCTTGGTGATGCCGATCCAACCCTTCGGCCCCTCGTCGCCTCGCGGCCACCAGTAGGCATGCTTGCCGTCGTCCGGATACGAATCCATCACGGCCAGCACGAACGGCGTCAACGCATCGGCAGTGGGAACCCATGCCTCAGACTCGGTCGCGGCCTCGTGCTCTGGCGCGGGCTGCGTCTCGACGCCTCGGTGCGGCGCGACGAACGCGAGCCACACGGACGAAAGCGCGCACACGGCGACGTGCGATCGCGACACACGGCGGATGCGGATCATTCGGTTCGCTCCCTGACTCGGAGAAGAGTTCGAGGTATCGTCCGCGCCATGCTAATCCTCCTGCGCCACGGGCAGAGCCAGTGGAACCTCGAGAATCGATTCACCGGCTGGCACGACGTCAACCTCAGCGAACAGGGTATCGAAGAAGCTCGCGACGCGGGCCACAAGTTGCTCGAGGCCGGCTTGCTCCCATCGGTCGTGCACACGTCCCTGCTGCGCCGCGCGATCCGCACGGCGGCGATCGCCCTCTCGACGTGCGATCGACTGTGGATCCCGATGAAGAAGTCGTGGCGCCTCAACGAACGTCACTACGGCGGCTTGACCGGACTCGACAAGCAGGAAACGCGGGATCGGCACGGTGACGAACAGGTCCACATCTGGCGACGCAGCTACACGACGCGGCCGCCGGAACTCGAGACCACGAGCCCGTATCACCCGGCGTCGGATCCGCGCTACGCGGATCTTCCTCCAGAGCTGCTTCCGAGTACCGAGTGTCTTCGGGATGTCGTCGATCGCATGATGCCGTACTGGTACGACTTCATCGTTCCGGACTTACGCGACGGCAAGACCGTACTCGTCGCCGCCCACGGCAATTCCCTGCGCGCGCTCTGCAAGCACCTCGACTCGATCTCGGACGACGAAATCACGAGCCTCGAAATCCCGACCGGGAAGCCACTCGTCTACGAACTCGACGCGAATCTCCGCGCGAAGTCCAGCCGTTATCTCGGCGAGTGAACCCACGCGCATCGAAGCCGCTCTCGCGGCTCGCACTTCCGCTCGTCATCAGCTTCACGCTGCGCAACCTCTTCGCGCTCGTGGATCTCGGCTTCGCGACGAGTCTGCCGAACAGCGCGAGTGCGGTCGGCGCGATCAGCTTCTGGATTCCGTTCCAGATGGTCTACATCGCGCTCTGGGTCGGGCTGTCGTCGGGCGTCACGACGACGCTCAGCCAAGCCCTCGGGCTGTGCCGCACCGACCTCGTCGAGTCGATCGAACGCCAGGTGCGCCGGATCCTCGTCGTCTTGATCGCCGTGCTCGTGGGGCTCGGCGCGTGTCTGCCACTCGTCGTGCCGATGTTCGGTCTCGAACACGACCTGACGCGAGACTTCACGATCTACGGTTCGATCCTCGCGATCGGCTTTCCGATCACCGGCTTCTGGTCGATCCTTCCCGACTCGACGGTCAAAGCGCATCACGACACGCGGAGCACGATGATCGCGGGGCTGTTGTCGACGGCGACCAACGCGACGCTCAACGCGACGTTCGTGTTCGTCTTCGGCTGGGGACTCGCGGGGATCGCGATCGGCACCGTGCTGTCGCGAATCCCGAGCCTCGTCTACGCGATCGTGCGTGCGCGTCGTCTCGATGCGGCGTGGCGCGCTTCGCTCGCAGAAGCAAGTCCCGAGGCTGCGATGCCAGCCGCCAGCGACGAGGTACGGCTCTCGATGCAACAACGGATCGCGCGACAACTGTCGCGCCCGACGCGACGCATCCTGATCCTCGGCGTGCCGAGCACGATCGCGTTCGTGTTGACCGCGATCGAGTCCTCCTTCGTCAACGGCCTGCTCGCGGTGCTTCCCGACTCGACCGAGAAGATCGCGTCGTGGGGTGTCTTCAATCAGATCCTGCAACTGTCGCTGATGCCGATCGTCGGGAGCGCGGTCGCGGTGCTCCCGTGGCTCGCGCGCCGCGTCGCCGCGAGCGAGTTCACGGTCGTGCGACGCGAACTGATGACGACGGCGCTGCTCTTCGGCGCGATCTCGTTCGGCTTGACGATCCTTCCAGCGTTCGTGTTCCCCGACGCGATCGCGAGGCGCATCTTGACCAAGAACGGTGAGGTCGACGCACGGAGCCTCGCGCTGGCCGTCGACGCGCTCGCGATCTTGCCGGTCGTCGCGATGGCGTCGCTACCGTTCATCCTGCTACGCACGAGCTTCGAAGCGCTCAACAAGCCCCGTCTCGCGATCCTCTCTAGCGTGCTGCGCTTCGTCGTTCTGTCGCTGCCGTTGATCGCGCTCGGCAGGCACCTCGGCCTGACGTCGGACCTCGGTCCGATCCGCGGCATGGCTATGGGCCTAGGCACGGCGGCGCTGCTCGCATCGACGTTCGTGAGCGTCCTGGTCCACACAATCGTCGGCGATCTCGAGAAGCAGACGATGGTGACGGGTGGCGGGTGAGTCTGCCGTTGAGCGGCATGGGTGCCGATGGCGACGCTTGTAGTCACGAAGTGGGAAGCGACGACTTCATAGCGACGAGTGCTGACCACGAAGCTTAGATCGACTAGATGGTGATTGAGAGCTGGTGTGCTATGGATCAGCAACCGGTCGGGGCGAGCCTTGTCACCTGCGGCATTCGCACGAGTGGGACATAAAAGTAGTTATGTTACCCTCATACGGCGGTAGGGGACCTCGGGCATTCGGCTCGCGAACTCGCTGCCGGACACCTTCACGAGGGCAGAACATGGACAAGAAGCGTGATGTCATTCTGGTCGTTCCACACGAGACGCTGACGTGCATCGAACCAGGGTTCACGATTCAGCATGGGGATTCGCGGACCGAGTTTCGTGGCGACGGAACGGTCGTCCACGACACGACATTGCTGGAGCGGAAGAGCGAGGAGCAAGCGAAGACCATCGCAGCCCTTGGTGTCGAGCTGGAGCTGCACCGAGCGAGGCTCGACGCGACGACGCGGGCCATGCTTGCGGTCGAGGCAGCAGACGACGACCCGGAGTGCACGCTCGTGAACCGCCGAGACCTCGATACGGCCCTCGGTGTCGCGAGGCGGAATCGCGAAGACCTCGAGCTTGGCGATGACATCTGAGCTGCCCGCACTCAGCTCTGGCGAGCGTCGTCAGCTCCGGCAACTCGGCATCACCGACTTCCCGGCCCTCATCCAGCGACTCGGGCCTCAGGGCTGGCGTGCCTTCCTCGACTTCTTTTCAGCCAGCATCCCGAACCAGAACACCAAAAGGGCCTACCTGCGGGCCGTCTGGGAGTTCCTGGGGCGCTGCGAGGACTCGGGCATCGAGGAGCTCGTGCACATCGAGCCCTTCATGGTCGGCGCCTACGTCGAGCATCTGGGCAAGCCCAAGGACGCTGGAGGACTCGGGCTCAGCAAGGCATCCGTGAAGCTCAAGCTCGCGGCAATCCGGTCGTTCTTTGACCATCTCGTCGTGCACCAGGTGCTTCCCAAGAGCCCTGCTCTGTCGGTCCGCGGACCGAAGTTGAAGGTCCGAAAAGGCAAGACTCCTGTGCTGAGCCTCGAAGACTTCCAGAAGCTCACCGAAACCATCGACACGAGCACGCTTGTCGGAAAGCGCGACTTCGCTTGGCTCACGGTCGCCTTCACATCCTGGTGCCGTGTCAGCGCCGTCACGGCGCTCCGACTCAAGGACTACGAACACTCCGGAAAGCGTTCCTTTCTCCACGTCGAAGAGAAAGGCGGCGAGGTCGACCGGATGCCGATTCACCACAAGGCGCAGGACGCGCTCGACGAACTCGTGGCGGCCGCAGGCCTCACGGACAAGGATGCCCCCCTCTTCCAGTCTGTCGACCGCTCAGGGGCCTACACGGGGCGTCAGCTTCTCCGCAACAAGGCTTGGGAGATGGTGCGGCGTCGCGCGCGCCAGGCCGGTGTTCCCGAGAACATCTGCACGCACACGTTTCGGGCAAGCGGCATCACGGAATTCATTCGAGCCGGTGGCCGCATCGAGCGAGCGCAGAGACGCGCCCACCACGCCGACTCCCGCACCACCAAGCTCTACGACCACTCCGATGACGACGTGACGCTCGAGGACATCGAACTCGTGCAGTTCTGATGGCCCAGCGAAGAATCAGCAAGAAGACGGCTATCGAGTTTCGGGAGCATCTCGTCAGGTGGACTCTTGGCACCATCGCAAATGCCTTCGACTTCGGCTGCGCAGCCGTCCCCGACGTCACAGGCTGAGAACCGCGGCGAGAAGTTCGGAATCACGCGCTTCTACGTGACCGCCAACAGCTACGTTATTACAAGTCCCGGGCAGCAACACAGCCAAACCCAAGATTGCGAACTAACTATTCTAGGTTGTCCACTACGATATCGTGCTTGAGGCGCCGCATGTCAGCCCCTATCTCGAAAGTGGAACCACTTATCACATGAACCGCCGCGCCGCTCAAGCCAGATGACACATCCACTCCCCACCTTCCATCCCCAAGTGGATATTTAAGCTCATACACCCCGTCGCCTCGGACTGTCGTAACATATACCTCTTGCACGTCGTGCACGATTCCATCTACAAATTCTACCTGACCAAGATTGCTGAACTTCAAGTCGTCCATCCAGCTATTTTTCCCCGCACGGTCTGCCAAAACGCCATAAACTCGACAACCATGCTCAAGCGCGACAACACCAAGGTCCCAGTGATAGCTTTTTGTGTCTTCCGGGTCAAAATAAACCTTTGCCATTTTGCCGGCACGAGAAGGGCCACTTATTGTCACTATCGCTCTCGCATCTGCGTTGAACCCAGCCGGCATTTCAATACAAAAGAAGCCGCTCGCATCACTCTTACATACGATATCCGCGAACCCGCGCCTCGACCTACTGCGCGAATCCACACTCAAGCTGATGCAGATACCAGAAAGCGGTTCGCCACTATCAGCGTCTACGACTCGCCCCTCTACTAACGCATGGCGAGGCGCCGCCCGACGCGTCCGTTCCTCTGAGCAAGCAACAAACAAATGCCCCACAAGAACAACAGAGAACAACAGACGCAGCCGCACTAGTTTTTGACAGCCGCTGACAGCGACTCATACAGCTTCCTATTAAATAGCCGATAACCGTCAATTAGCCCCCACAAATATGGCGCACTACTTCTTGATGTCATCACTCCAAGCACGCGTCCACCCTCCACCGCTTCCACGTAGCCATCGCTTGCCCATGCAGCACGCCACCCGCCCTGCGACACGGAAGGCTCATCCCGTGTCACTTTCCATCCGTGTGGATTGCCAGCCACAAAGACAGAGACCAATCGCCTCGCCTCGAGTGTCAACTGACGAGACATTTCATCCTTCACTGCAAATGCCGTCTTGATTGCTGCCTGCAATGCAAGCAGCTCAGCTGCATCTAGACGACGTCCAATTACTCTTTCAAAGTCCGCAGCCTTACCATCCTTTAGCGCCATCAGGATACGGACAACATCCCTATCCGTAGGCCTTGCCGCGCTGGTCTCGGAGCCACCGACGGAAGACACACGGCTTTTGTCCACAGTCGCATCCTTGATGGAAGGAGAGAGGTTGCGTGAATCTCGCATCACACCAGTCGACTCTTCATCAAATGCGCGGTTATCCCCACGGCGCAATTGAAACTCCGGCAATCGGCTTGATGCCCACTCGTAGCCCACAAAGAGCGACAAGGCCGCGACAGCCAACAACGCACAGGACCACAAGAAAAAAGGCTTAGCCATAAGCATCATTGCACATGGTGCTCATGGCTGTCGAATCCAACCGAGATATTGTTCGTCATCGGTACCCACCGCACCGAAAGGTAAATAGTAGTTCACGTCGGATATGGTGGGACCTGTGAAATCTGATAGTACCCAACCTTCTTTGAGAATCGAGTCCGAATTTTCGACCTCTTCCCATCCTTTTCAACGACAATCCCTACTTCCGCGCGTATCGACGCACTATCCGTTGTCGTCCAAGTGCAGTTGTATACCGACCCTGTAAAGTATACGCTGGCAATATACTCAGGATCTGTGGAGGATACGAAGCTAGCCGCTAGGAACAGCGATGCGACGCACGCTAACCTTGACATCCTGAACGCCTCCGTGGCTATAGCACCACCGTCGCAGAAGCAGTCCCCAGCGAATTACCGCTACTGTCGAACCACTCTGTCGCGCAGTAAAGAGTATCTCCGGTCGCAAAATTTTGTGGAATTTCCCCATCGCCATCACCCGTGGGCAAACACCCAGGCATGTGATATTGCGACGTGTAAAGCTGCCCACCGGCATCAGAATAGGTGACGTTGAAGTCAATGGTAGCACTATCTGCCGCCAGCTGACCGTCTTGCCAGGCATACGTAAATGTCGCAGCGCTTGTAGACGCCGAGATAGATACGCCATGTCCGGGAATACGTGGAACTGGGCTTGCCATGATTGCCACAAAAAACAAAGTGGATGCTGTCTTCATTGCGTTCACCTTTCGCTAGAGGCCTGCCTGATGGGGCTTAGTATCAACCTTCACTTCTTCTTTCAGCAGGCTTCCAGAGCCGCTATACCATCTCACTGTAATTTTCACCTCATCACCCGCAACTAGCGGAGGCTGAAAGCCGTCGAGCTGACCCTCTCGCACTCCTGCATGTTTGTTCCTGAACTTCTCCGTTGATGAGGGCGGTCCCTTTCGAGTGACTTCGAGGGTCACGTCGGCTCGGGAGGCATTCGGGTCGTTTGTGTCGTATACGTAGGGGTCAGCTGTTCCATTCGCAATCGTGCCTTGGACGATTGTCTTGTCTCCTAACCCGTTGGGCTGAGCATCGAAACCGATACTGTAAGTTGGACTGCCTTGCAACGCGACTACTGCGATGGCAGCAAGGCCTAAGTTTCTTCGCATGGACACTCTCCGTGAAAGCTGTCACGGTAGCATCACCACTTCGGACGTAGGTTGCAAGTCGAAGATAATATATGCACAACCCCCTGATGGCCACATCGAGCTACCGGGTCGTGAAGCCAAGACGCCGCATACCGAACACTTCAAATCTACATCAGAAACCTCCCATTTCTCCCGCTTACGCCACCCCCACTGGCCATAAACTCTGATGGCAGAACGACTCCCGCTCTTACCCGCTCTTCACTCCGAGCCCGCCGCTGCCCCCATGCGCCCTCACGCGTGCTCCGAAGTTCGATGCTCTCGAACTCCCCGAAGACCTTTGAAGCCCAGGCCGCGGTCTCCGGGCTTTCGAGCCGGAGGATGGCCTTGTTGGAGCACATGCCGAGCATCTCGTTCGCAACATGCACGCCGTAGACCTCGCGAAGCCCTTCGATGTCCTGGAGCCCGAGGACGCAGCAAGCCCCCTTGGACCGGCCCCTTAGGAGCAGACTGGAAAGACCATCGAGCTTGCCTGCTTCGCGGACCTCATCGAGGAAGAGCCATGTTCGCCTTGCGCGGCAGTCGTCTTGCTGGAGCAGCAAGTCCGCGATACGCCGGAAGAGCACCTGGTTGAGTGCATCGAGAGGGGCACGCACCGACTCATCGCTTGCGAGCACGAGCACGAAGTTGCCGTGGAGCCACGAACGAAGACTTCGCGCCTCCTTGCCTTGCCACGCTTCTGCAACCGGCTCCAAGTCGGCAAGACGCGCACGGAGCGTCATCAGCACGTTGCCGCCCGTGCGTTCGTCGGCGAAGTAGTTCTCTGCGAGTTCGCTCCCGGACATCGTCGCGTGCAGCAACGCTTCGATGCGCTTCCTGGACCGCGTTCCGAACACGAGGTCGTGGAGCCCCCAGGGATTCCCGAGCCGCTGGAGTGTCACGATGACTTCACTGAGCAAGTCCCTGGCCGCGAACGTGAAGAAACTATTCGCACCAGCTCGCTCTTCGGGCACGAGGATGCGTGCGAGTTGCCTGGCAGCCGCATGCGTATCGATGTCGGCCGCGATATCCCACGCAACACCGTCTTCTGCAAACGGCTGGAAGGTCACCCAGGGAAGACCGAGCTCGTCGAGGAACGGCGGCGCCTCCCCCTTGGCGTCGTAGACGAGTGCCTGGCAGGCGTTCTCGCTCAGCACCTCACGCATCATGCGGCGCATCGCGAAGGTCTTCCCGGACCCCGTCGTTCCGAGGATGAGGAAGTGCGAAGTCTCGGCTTCAGACGGCACGACGCCCTTCCCCCACGAGACTCTCCCCTTCCCGCGCCTTCTTGGCGTTTCGAGCCTTCGGCCCCGCAGGATGCGAGCTCGTGGACGCGACCAGAAGCCCACAAGGACCACGAGAGCGATGAGCGCGAACTCGAGCATCAGGCAAGCTCCTGTGCAAGGAAGAGCTGCGTATCGCGCGCCATCGACGGCTCGCAGTCTCCGCGCAGGTAGAAGCGCGTCTCGGCGCGAGCTCTCGTCGCCTGCACGTAGGTCATGGCTCTTCCCGATGCCGGTTCGCTGACATAGACAAAGCAACGCTCGACCGTCGCGCCTTGCGCGGCGTGCGTCGTGCCTGCGTAGGCAAGCTCGAGGTGTGGATAGCGTTGCAACTCGACGTCGACGTAACGCTCACCCACCTGCACCGTGAGGCTTCGCGTCTCGTTCGAAAGTCCAATCACGGTGCCAACTTCCCCGTTCAGGACGTCGGGACGATTCTTTCGAAAGCGAACGCGGTCGCCCACAAAGAAGAGCGCATCGTCCTCGGTCGCAACCGCCTCATGGCGCTCCAAGTCGCCGCGTCGATAGCGCTCCTCTTGCAGCAACGCGTTCAGGACGTTCACTTCTTCACGCGTGCTCGCAAGCACCAAGGCATCGCTGTCGGTCGCTTCGCGTGCGATGCGTTTCAAGAGCGGCAACGCCTGCTTGCTCCGCACGACAAGCCCTCGCTGCTCGTAGGCATGAAGCGCGCGCTCGACGTCGCCGAAGGCAAAGTCTCGCGCCGCGTCGCGAGCCCACGGTTCTCGTTGGCGCTCAATATGGGCCATCCTCGCTGCACCGCAGCGCTCCAAGAGCACCGGGAACGGGTTCCCCGCCTCAATCGCCGAGAGTTGCCGTTCGTCCCCTACCAGCACGAGCTTGGCGTGCGTCTTCTCGACCGCGAGCATCAGTTCATGGAGAAGCCTCGTGCCGAGCATCGAGGCTTCGTCGACGACCAGCACCGACTTTGGATGGAGCTGCAAGCGACCTGCACGCAGGTCGTGGAGCGTCTTGTGAACACTCTGGCTTGGAATGCCAGAGCCGAGCTCGAGGTTGCGGGCGGCTTGCGCCGCGAGTGCCGCGCCGTGCACGTCGAACGAGGCAAGCGCACGGTTCGCTTCTCGAAGAAGCGTTGTTTTGCCGGTTCCGGCGAGGCCCGAGACGAGCGTCAGCGCACGCGGCTTCAGCACGTGCGCGAGCGCATCTTGTTGCTCTGCGGAGAGGCTTGCTTGCGGCCGTGGCTCTGCACTCGCGACACATCGAAAGGTCAGGAGCGATGCGCAGCGAAGCAGCTCGTCCTCGAGTGCGAGCATCGACTTCGTCGTGAACTGCACCTCGCCTCGAAGCACCCGCAGGTGCACGAGCCTGGCTTCGTTTGCGACCCGGCGCAGCTCGGCAATTGGCGCCACACCTGCGTCTTCGGCGAGGGCACGGAGCACGTCCCGCCGCGGGTAGTGGCACTTCGTTTCTTCGACCGTGCGAATCGCTTTGAGGGCATCGAGCTGCACAGTCCTGTGCACCTGCCGTGGAATGCGAAACGGGAACCTCTCTCCTTCCTGCTGCCACGCAGCAAGGAGTGCAGCACGGTGCACTTCGACTTTCTTGCTTCGGGTTTCGAGCGCAACTTGGGCTGCGAGCTTGGCCGAGTGTGCACCGTAGTGCTGAAGGCGCTCTTCGATGCGTCGCCGACGTTTCGAGAACGTCGCGATGAGCCGCTCGTCGACTCCGGCGACTTCGACAAAGCCCTTCCGCCACACCGGAACGAGCTGAAGACGCGTTGCGAGAAGATGTAGGAGTTCGGCGCGATAGAGCGCACCTGCCGTCATCTTCTGCCAGAAGAGATGGCGGGCATCGAGGGTTCGCCAGGTGTCATCCGAACCGAGGCACACGTTGAGGATGACGGCGTGCGTGTGGAGCTGCGGGTCGGGCGTCTGTCCGCGTTCGCTTCGCGCAGAGCAGTGCTCGAAGAGCGCTGCCACCATGCGGCCACGGATGAGCACGGTGCCGCCTGCACCGCGGCGCGAGAAGCATGCTTCCTCTTCGAGGTAGGCAAGCGTCGCTTTGACTGCATCGCGGTGCGCCTTGCTGATGGCGCGGCGCTCACGTCTTGAGCACTGTGACCACAGCACCGAGACGGACTTCGGTGCCGAGAACGTGAGGTCAAATCCTGCACGCCTTCGCGGGTGCTTGGAATTTCGGGTCAGAGCCTTCCCGTGGTGAAGACCCGCGGCAAGAGCAGCGAACGGCGCTCAGCATCGAGAGTTCGGTGAGGAGCTTCCGATACCGCCTCACGCCCGTGATGTGCACGCCGAAGACTTCGGCGACCCACGAGCACTTGCAGCGGCCCCAGAACTCCACGTCTTCATCCCGGCAGTAGAGCAGGCGCAGCGCATCGCCGATGACGACCGCCGTGAGCACTCTCTCGCCAATCCTCGCACGTCGCGTGGCGCGGCAGAGGCAACGTGCGACGCTGGCGACGATCAAGAGGCGGCCTTGCCATGGATTAGATCACTTGCTCCTCACGACGCCGAATCGCCTTCGGCTTACTGCACGTGACACCCCACGATGTGATCGTCCACGATCCCCATCGACTGCAGAAACGCGTAGATCGTCGTCGGGCCGACGAAGCGGAAACCGCGCTTCGCGAGGGTCTTGGCGCACGCTTTCGCGGCGTCGCTCGTCGTGCGTGATCGCGCTTCGTCGCCATCGACCGGCCGGGTATGGGACGCTGGTGCGAAGCTCCAGAAGAACGTATCGAGGGAGCCGTGCTCGCGAATCAGATCGAGTGCGCGCGCCGCGTTGCCGATCGTGGCTTCGATCTTGCCGCGGTGACGCACGATGCTCGCGTCGGCGAGCAGCTTCAGGATGCGCTTCTCCCCGAACCGCGCGACGCGCTCGATCTCGAAGTCGTCGAACGCGCGCCGGAACGCATCGCGCTTGCGCAGGATCGTGATCCACGACAAGCCGGCCTGGAAGCCTTCGAGGCAGAGCTTCTCGAAGAGGCGCCGGTCGTCGTGCACCGGCCTCCCCCATTCGTCGTCGTGGTAGGCCTGATACAGCGGATCGTCGCCACACCACGCGCAGCGCACCAGCCCGTCGGCTCCGCGGTGGAGCCCGGGGACCAAATCCCGCTTTTTCTCGTGCTCGGGCTTCACGGTCGTCGATCCCTCTCGTAGCCCTTGCGAGCAGTGTTTCCGATGCGCCCCTCGGCTTGCCCCTCGTTCATGAGTCTTTGGCCGGGAAGGCCTCAGGTACTATGATCCCCGCGACGATCCTGCGCGATCTTCCGCCGATCCCCCCGATCGAGCCTGACCAATCATCGACCGGAACGAGTCCATGTCCACCGTGGAAAGCCCTGAGCACCAAGCCAAGTCCCTAGGCCAGAAGAACCGCCTGACACCATCCCAGCCCGGCGGCGACCTGGACCCGACCGAGACCCACGAGTGGGTCGAGTCGTTCGACGCGGTGTTCGAAGCGCAGGGCGCCGAGCGCGCGCGCTTCTTGCTCGAGAAGCTCATCGACGTCGCGCGCTCTCGCCGCGCCTTGCCAACCGGCCGCCTGATCAGCGACTTCGTCAACACGATCCACGTGCGGGATGAGCCGGAGTACCCCGGCAACCTCGAGATGGAACGTCGCATCCGGCGCATCGTGCGTTGGAACGCGGCGGCGATGGTCACGCGGGGGAACAAGCGATTCTCCGGACTCGGTGGGCACCTCTCGACGTACGCATCGGCAGCGTCGCTCTACGAAGTAGGGTTCAACCACTTCTTTCGCGGTCCCGATGCGCCCGGCGGTGGCGATCAGATCTTCTATCAGGGACACGCCGCGCCGGGGATCTACGCACGCAGCTTCCTCGAAGGTCGCATCGACGAAGCGACGCTCGATCGCTTCCGTCGCGAGAGTGGCACCGAGAAGGGACTGTCCTCGTACCCCCACCCGCGGTTGATGCCCGAGTACTGGCGCTTCCCGACGGTGTCGATGGGGCTCGGTCCGATCGCCGCGATCTACCAAGCGCGCTTCAATCGCTACCTGCACGCACGCGGCCTCGCCGACACGTCGCAGCAACGCGTGTGGGCCTTCCTCGGAGACGGTGAGACCGACGAACCCGAGTCGCTCGGTTCGCTGTCGATCGCTGCACGCGAAGGGCTCGACAACTTGACGTTCGTCGTCAACTGCAACCTGCAACGCCTCGACGGCCCCGTGCGCGGCAACGGCAAGATCATCCAAGAACTCGAGGGCGTCTTCCGCGGCAACGGCTGGAACGTCATCAAGGTCCTGTGGGGCCACGGTTGGGACGATCTGCTCGCGCGAGATACGGAGGGCGTGTTGCGGGACACGTTCAACAACGTCGTCGACGGTCATTGGCAGAAGTTCCCGACGCTCGACGGCGCGGGGATCCGTCAGGAGTTCTTCGAACTCGAACCGCGACTGCACGACCTCGTCGCGCATCTTTCCGACGAACAGTTGCGCAAGCTGCGTCGTGGCGGTCACGACATGAAGAAGATCTTCGCTGGATATGACGCCGCGGTGAAGACGAAGGGCGTGCCGACCGTCATCCTCGCGCACACGGTCAAGGGCTGGACCCTCGGCGAGTCCTTCGAAGCCAAGAACGTCACGCATCAGATGAAGAAGATGGAGCTCGCCGAGTTGCGCGCGTTCCGCGATCGCCTCGATCTTCCGATCTCGGATGCACTGCTTCCCGAAGCGCCGTACTACCACCCGGGTCCGCAGAGCGAAGAAGTCCGGTACTTGATGGATCGCCGTCACGCCCTCGGTGGCAGCATGCCGTGGCGACGGACCAAGACGACCTTCGATCTCGCGGCACCCCCGGCGACGCTCTACGAGGAGTTCTCGTCGGGCACCAAGGCCGGCACCGAAGTCTCGACGACGATCGCGTTCGTTCGCCTGTTGACGAAGCTCATCAAGGACGAGAAGTTCGGCAAGCACGTCGTGCCGATCATTCCCGACGAGGCACGCACGTTCGGCATGGACCCGCTCTTCCGACAGGTGGGGATCTACGCATCCAAGGGGCAGCTCTACGAACCGATCGACAAGCGGCTGCTGCTCTACTACCGCGAGACCGAAGACGGTCAGGTGCTCGAAGAAGGGATCACCGAAGCCGGCTCGATGGCGTCGTTCACGGCCGCGGGCACGAGCTACTCGAGTCACAATGTGCCGATGGTGCCGTTCTACACCTTCTATTCGATGTTCGGCTTCCAGCGCACGGCGGACCAGATCTGGGCGTTCGCGGATGCGCGCGGGCGCGGCTTCTTGCTCGGCGCAACGGCAGGTCGCACGACGTTGGCAGGCGAAGGCTTGCAGCACTGCGACGGTCACAGCCAGTTGCTCGCCTCGACGGTGCCCAACTGCATGTGCTACGACCCCGCGTACGCCTACGAGATCGCGACGATCATCGAGAAGGGCCTGAAGCGCATGGTCGACGACCAAGAGGACGTCTTCTATTACGTCACCTTGCAGAACGAGAACTACGAGATGCCGGCGATGCCCCACGGCGTGAAGGAAGGCATCCTGCGGGGCATGTATCGCCTCTCGCTCGGTGGGAAGCACAAGTCACGCGTGCAGCTCTTCGGCTCGGGTTCGATCCTGCGCGAAGTGATCCGCGCCGCCGAAATCCTGGCCAAGGACTTCGACGTCGGCGCCGACATCTGGAGCGTGACGAGTTATCAGCAACTGCGTCGAGACGCGCTCGCTTGTGAACGCTGGAATCGCCTGAATCCTACGGCGACGCCGCGCGCGCCCTACGTCGAGACTCTGCTCGGCGGAATCGACGGACCGTTCGTCGCTGCGAGCGACTGGATGCGCAGCGTGCCAGAGATGATCACGCGTTGGATCCCAGGAACCTTCGTTCCTCTCGGAACGGATGGGTTCGGACATAGTGACACGCGCGAGGCGCTACGCGAGCACTTCGAAGTCAATGCCGCATCGATCGCGCATGCCGCACTCTTCGGCCTCGCACGGGATGGCAAACTCCCGGCCAAGACCGTCGCTGCGGCGGCGAAGAAGCTCGGCATCGACAAGGACAAGCGCGACCCGACCGACTTCGCGTGATGCGACCGGTGGGCGTCAGCGCACCACCGCAACTCGCTCAGCCGCGATCGACCGCTTGCTTGAGAGCCGCGAAGTCGACTTGCAGCAGGTGCCCGTGATCGCTCGTGACGAGCAGCACGGCGTCTTCCCAGCCAACCGTCTTGACGATCCAGTCGCGCAGCAGGCAGAAGGCTTGCTCTGCGGACTCGATCTCGCCGATCGCGTTGTCGAGGTTGTTCGCATGCAGGCCCCAATCGACGAGACCTGCCTCGACGAACAAGAGGGCTGGGCGTTCGGGCTCGGCATCGATGACTTGGATCGCTGCGAGCGTCATCGCCTGCAAGGTCGGCATGCGCATCAGTGTGCCTTCGTCGTATGTCTCGCCCGGCGCCGGGAGACCGACTGCTGACAGCTCGAGCGTCGGGTCGTACTTCGAATCGGCGGTGCGATAGGGCGCGTGGTCGAGGGCCTGATCGCCAAAGAATCCGAAGAGCCGTGACCTCTTCGTAATTCCTCTCTCTCGCGCGGCGACGACGCGATGGGCAGCGCGAACGAGTTCGGCAACCGGATCCCTGGAAGCACTCGTGACGACCTCGTACGTGCCGTCGCGTTGGACACGGGCGAGGTCGGCATCCGTCAGATACCGAGTCTTGTCCGAACGCACGAACCCGTAACCGTACCCGAGCACGACGTCGATGCCTGGGTAGGCACTGAGCCCGAGCATCTGTCGCCCGATCTCTTCGTACTGACCACGATCGGGCACTGACGCATAGAAGCTGCCCGGGGACGCATGCCCGAACGGCACGTCCGTCACCGTCGCGACGAGATATCCGCGCTGTTGCAAGACACGACCGAGGGGTTCGATCGGATTGCCTGCTCGATCCATGCCGATGCGACCGTTGAGCGTCTTCCGCCCGGTCGAGATCGACGTCGCAGAACTCGCGGAATCCGTGACCGCGTGCGCGGTCTTCGAGTCGAACCCGACCTTCATATTGCCGGCGAGATACGTTGCGTCTTGCGGCGACCACGGGAAGACGCCACCGAGCGCGATGTCGAAACCGGGAGCGATCCCTTGCCCGAGCGGGGACGTGATCACACTCGCGATCGATCGCAGCGGATGCGACGACGAGTGATCGGGTGGGACGTATTGGAAGAACTCGAGCCCATGGGCATAACCCTGCGGATCAAATGCGCGCTTCGTGGCGATCGCCGCAGCGGCGTACGCATTCCAATCCGCGCCATCCATGAGCAGCACGACGATGCGCTTGGCGCCGGCATCGGCGGCATTCAGCAACAGCGAGTGCAACTGCGTCTGATCCCCGTACACCTGTGCAGGATCCACCGTACGAGGTGGTGTCGCGCCGAAGATCCCGGCGAGCTTCTGCGCGTCACGGTACGGACTGTTCTTGCCGGAAATCGTGTCCAGACTGGCCTTCGCCCCGAAGAGGATCGCCGGCACCGGTCGATTGGAATGCGTCTGATGCGTGCTGAATCGACCGGACAATCCATGCCATCCGAAGGTGTAGACGCGCTGCTCGTCGACGTCGAAGTTTCGCACCGACTTCTCTTGGATCGCGCGTAGCACGTCGCCCTTGGTCGTGGGCGCTTCGTTGCCCGCCTGTGCGCACGCAGGTGTCGGCGCGAGCAGCAACGCGGTCGAGAGGGCGATGCACGATCGCGCGGGACGCAGCCCCACGACTCGACGACGCAAGGCATCCACGAAGCTCACCGAATCATCGATCACGGTTGTCCTCCTGCTTGGCCTGATCGAGTCGACGAGACGGGTCGAGCAGATGGTGCTCGATCGCACGCCACGTCATTCGCGCGCGTTGCGCGGCCTGGCGGCCATTTCCCCCACCATGCGTCGCGTTCGGAAAGATCATGAGTTCGAAGTCCTTGCCTGCTTGCTGCAAGGCATAGACGAGTTGCATGCAGTTCTGGAAGTGCACGTTGTCGTCTTCCGTTCCGTGATAGAGGACGAGATGACCGTGAAGGTCCGGCGCGGCCGCGACGACGGACGAATGCGCATACCCCTCTGGGTTGCCCTCGTCCGTCGACATGTAGCGCTCAGTATAGATCGTATCGTAGAGGCGCCAATCGTAGACACCAGCGCCCGCGACCCCGAGTCGGAACGCTTTGCTATGCGTCAGGGCGTAAGCCGTCATCGTGCCGCCATAGCTCCACCCCGTGATGCCGACGCGTGCCGGATCCCCACTCTCGTTCGCACAAACGTAAGCCACAGCATCCTCGAGGTCCTGGAGCTCACGTGCTCCGAAGTCGCGGTAACACGCGTGCACGGACTTCATGCGCGCGAGAGGTTCGGCGCTGCGCACATTGACCTGTAGGACGATCATCCCCTTGTTGGCGAGGAAGTGGAACCACGCGCGACCGTTCCACGCATTGCGCACGGACGGCGCGTGCGGCCCCGAGTAGGTGTCGATCCAGATCGGTCGACGCGCGTCGGAGCGAGCCGGCCCCGACGTGAGGATCGCCGCATCGAGGACGTAGCCGTCGCGTGCAGGAATCCGCAACGTGCGCCACGTCCCGCTGAGGAGATTGTCGCGACTCACGACCTTCGCATCGGCCAACACCCGGACGAGCCGACCATCACGATCTCGAACCTCGAGTTTTCCCGGGTTCTCGAGTGAGGACCATGCGTCGAGTACGAAGTGGCCGCCAGGGCTCGGAGTGACCTTGTGCATACCTGCAGCTTCGGTGACACGCTGCACCGACTTCCCGTCGAGCGCGACCCGCCACGCATGCAAGTCGACGCTGTTGTCCGCGTAGCCGGTGAGCCAGATCTCGGCCGGCTCCTTCGAGTCGACGAGTCCGCGATCGTCGATCCGCACGATCGATGCGATGCCGAAGTCGTCCTTCCAGAGTTCGGAGATCAGCTCGGCGTTGCGGTCGTAGCGATACAGCTTGCGAAAGCCGCTTCGGTGACTCGTCCACAAGAACGATCCATCGGCGAGCCATACGGGAAGCGGCAGTCGATCGGTCCACCCCGCCGTCTCGACCTCACGGAGCAGACTGCGTTCGTCTCCGCTCTTCGTATCGAGCGCACAGAGTTCGTACCAAGTCTGGATCCGATCTTGCACCGCGAACAAACAGTCGCGCGAGTCCGGCGTCCAACCGACGCGCACGATGAGACGATCCTTCGGGAAGCGATCGAGATCGACACGTGTCATCGCCCCCGTCGCGACGTCCGCGATCGTCAACGAGACCTCGGGGTTGGGTTGACCGACTTTCGGGTAGCGCAGTTCTTGTCGCTTCGGAACCGTCGGCAACACGTCGACGAGCGGATAGGACGGGACGTTCTTCGTGACGAGCGAGAGGAAGGCGACCTTCTTGCTGTCGGGGCTGAACCACTGCGCGCGGAACGTACCACGTCCGTAGATCTCTTCTTGGTAGACCCAATCGAGTTCACCGTGATACAGATCGTCACTGCCGTTGGTCGTGAGGCGACGCTCCTCTTTGGTCTCGAAATCGTAGATCCAGAGGTCGTGGCCGCGCACGAAGGTCGCATGGCGCTCGTCGGGCGACTTGGTCACGAGACGCGCTTCGCCCGATGCGAGCGTCAGACGATCGCGGCCTGCACGGCGTCGACGGGGTTGCGGCGCGGCGTTCGTGCGTGCGGGTTCTTCGCGCTCCTCTGCCGTCGAGGCGCGCGCTTCACCGCTCTCGGGATCGACACTCGTTGCGGTGGCTCCACGACCCAGCAGGACGCGGGTGCCGTCGTGACTCCAACGCGCATCCGGAAGATCCAGACTCGTGATCGGCGCGCCTTGCGCTCGCTCGAAGCTGATCGGACGTGGCGCCGTCGCGGGGGTTTGGGCACGTGGCACCGATCCAGTCGTCGAGACGATCAGCAGGACGAGTGCGGACACTCGCGACAACATCAACGAAATCATCATGGGATCTCCCGGCAGGAAGCGCACGCCAGCCGCAGGCATGCCGGCGAAGCAAATACGGCGCGATTCGCGGGCGGAGATCGTATCCTCTACATTCGATGGCCGCCTCGCCCAAAGCCCCGCTCGGGTTCCGCTTCGTGCGCGAACACCACGTCCGCAAGGCATGGGAGTTTCGTCGCGTGTATCGCCAGGGTGGCCGTGCTGGCGGGCATTTCGTGAGTGTGGTCGTGGTTCCGAATCGACTACCCCACGCGCGTTTGGGCCTCTCCGTCAGCAAGAAGGTCGGTGGTGCAGTTCGTCGCAACAAGATCAAGCGGATGATCCGCGAAGCGTTTCGGCTCACGCGCTGGGAGATCGAAGCGCGAGCGGGCGGCGTCGACGTCGTCGTCATTCCGAATCTCGCCGAGGGCCGCTATCCACTCGCGGACCTGATCACAGAACTCCCGTTGATCACGGAGCGCGCGTTCGAGCGAGCCGGCAAGGGTCGCAGACGATCTGGGTCGCGACGGCCGCCCGCGAAGCGTCGCAAGGGACGGCCAGAATGAGTCAGCTTGGCGCCACCTTTGCGCTCCCGGTTCGGTTCTACCGGCGCTTTCTGTCGCCGCTCAAGAAGCCCTGCTGCCGCTTCCACCCGACGTGCAGTAGCTACGCCCTCGAGGCTCTCGATAGGCACGGCGCGATCAAGGGCTCCTTGTTGTCTGCGCGCCGCATCTTGCGCTGTCATCCGTTCGGCGGAAGCGGCTTCGATCCCGTGCCGCCACGAGCATGCCGCCGCGACGACCCGGCCACGAAGACGACGAGAAACGCTGTTCACTCCGAAGGCGATGCGCCGTAGCCTCCTCGGCAACGTGAGCGCCTCTCGATCGAAAGCTACGTGAACTGCGAACGTGTCGACGATTAACGACGCAACGGATTCCTCCGCTCCGAAGGCCGAAAACGAGCGCCGCATCGTCGTGTTCGTCGGCGAGCGAATCCACGACGCGACGATCGAAGCCGTCGAACGCATCGTGGAGACGTTCGCTCACGTGCGCTTGCTCGTCGTCCAGGCCGGCGTCGCGCGGCCGCGCGGCCTCGCACGATTGCGCATGGTCTTCGACCGGCTTCGTCGCGAGCCGCTGTCCTGGCCGCTCGAACTCGTGCATCGATTCTTCACGATGCTCTTCGTTCCGAGCCGGACCCGTGCGAACTCGGATCGCGTCGGACTGCCCGCGATCGAGAATCTCGAACACGTTTGGCGCGTTCACTTCGACGACATCGCGTCGGACGCGTGCGTCGACGCCATCCGGAAGTTCGGTCCATGGCTCGGGATCTCCCTCGACGCGCCGCCGCTGAAGCGAGAACTCTTCTCTCTGCCGGAGCTCGGCACGATCCGTGTGCACAAGAGTTTCCTTCCGGAGTATCGCGGCGGGCCGCCGGGCTTCTGGGAACTCCATGATGGCGCGCACGAGACCGGCGTCAGCATTCATTGGCTCGACGAGCGCCGCGATGCCGGCGATGTCGTCTTGCAGCGGCGGTTCGACATTCCGCCGTTCGCGACTCCACGCGGTCTCGAGATCCTGCTCGACGACCTCGGAGGCAAGCTCTTGAGCGACGCGGTCGGGTTGCTCGACAAAGGTTCTGCAACCCGGACGCCACAACTCGTGCCATCGACACCGACGCGGGATCGACCAGCGTTCTTGTTGCGCCGTCGCGTCGAAGCACGTTGTCGCAAGCGGCGGAAGCAACTGCACGGCGCAATGCCGAGTCTTCGCGACGCGTTCAAGAACGCGTCGCTCGCACTCTGGGTCAACACCTGGTGCACGGTTCGGAACTTCTTTCGCGGAGCCCGTGGCGATCAACGCACGGCGATCCTCGTCTATCACCGAGTGTCGGATACGTTCACCGACACGATCACGACGGGAATCGAGCAGTTCGCGCGGCAGCTCGAACTCGCCAAGGCGCACTACGACGTGCTCGACATGCACGAGTGGCTGCAGAGTCGCGGCAAGCCGCGCCGTCGACCGGCTGTCGTGTTCGCGTTCGATGACGGGTATTCGGACAACTACGTCGCAGCCAAGTTGATGCGTCGTGCGGGCGTCCCGTGCACGTTCTTCGTCTGCACGGGAATCGTCGGCACCGAGGATCCGTTCCTCCACGACCTCGAGCGCATTGGCGTTCGCGTGCCGGCGCTCACGTGGGACCAGTGCCGGGAGATGTCGCGGCGCGGGTTCCACTTCGCGAGTCACTCCGTCTACCACACGGACTTCGCGACCTCGGAACTCGATGCCGCGCTCGAGGAGATCGCGACGGCGTCGCGCCACCTTCGCAACCAACTCGGTCTCGAGGCCCGCGACCACTGGCTCGCCTATCCGTTCGGACTGCCGACGGAGATGTCCGACGATCTGCGCTCACGCATCGAGCGCGCGGGTGTCGAGGTGCTCTTCGCCTCGGACGGTGGCACCAACACGCAAAACTTCGACCTTCACGCCGTGCATCGGATCCCGGTGAGCAGCGCGATCTCGGACAACGCGTTCTTCGCGTTGATCGAGGGCTGGAACATGGATCTCGGCGCGCGGCGCTAAACGCTACTTGACCGGCAATCGTTCGAGCCGCGTGATCCGCCCGTGCTCGCTCCAGTCGGAGACGTAGAGGTTGCCTGCACGATCGTAGGCGACGCCGTGCGGGGACAAGAACTCGCCGTCCTTCCACTGGTCCTTCGCGACTCGATTTGTCGCGCGGAATTTCGGGTTCGGCTGTTCGCCAAGGTGACCGATCAGCTCGAAGCGATCATCGAAGAGCGTCACGCGACCGGTCAGGTCGGCGACCGCGAACTCGTCGCCATGGCGCGCGATGTTGCACGGGCGACGCAGCATGCCTTCGACGATTCGCTGGACTTCGCCGTCGAGATTGCAGAGCAGGAGACGGTGGTTCTCACGATCACAGACGATCAGGACCTCGCGCGGCGTCTCGTCCTGCACCGAGTCGGGAGTCACCGGAATGGGGTCGGGAGCATCGCCTGCACTGCGAAGACTCGAGGGCTCGAGCTTCGTGATGAGGAGTCCGTGCGGCGTGCGCATCTTGCCCTCGTCCTTGCCGAGGCCGCCGAAGCTCCTTTGATACTTGCGCTCGGCGTCGTAGACGTGGATCCACGAAAGGCCATAGCCATCAGCGACGTACAACCTGCCGTCGGAGGCGAGCGCGACGCTCGTCGGATGAAATTGAGCGGCTTTCTCGTAGAGCGCCGACGCTTCGGGCCAGGGCAGGGTCCACAGGACCTTGCCTTCCATCGACGTCGAGACGATCTCCCCGCGACGTGCGTGTGCGATCACGATGCACGGCTGTTCACCGCGCCGGTCGAAGCACATGCCGTGCAGACCGCCGTGCCAATCGGGAAGCAGCGTTCGAAGGACGCTTCCTTTCGCATCGAAGATCGTCAACGCGGCCTTGCCGTCGGTGTTGACCCACACGCGCTGCTGGTCATCGACGAGCACGTGCCCGTGGGTCGCGGCGCGCTCGGGAGTCTTCCAGTCCTTCGCGAACTCGGTGTCCCAACGGAAGCGGAGCTTGCCGGCAGTGAGCACGATGTCGTCCGCCGCTCGACCCGCGTGCGTCACGTCTTCGAGTTCGACGACTTGCGCGAGGGCGGGCATCGCCGTCGCTCCGAAGAAAAGCGCCAACGCGCTGCACAGAGTCCTCATGTTCGTTCTCCCTTGGTTGCGGTCCTTGACGGACTTCCACATCATTTGCATGTCGATGTCCCGGGGTCGATTTCGATGGAGGCGCCACCGTCCGCTCCGTTCGGGATCGCCACGTCATGGCGGTGCCCGGGTGCATCGAGATGAGCAACGATGTCACGCACACGCCGATCTTCGCGCTCGGCAGCAGGCAGCGTAGCGATCAGCGCACGAGCGTTTTCCGTGCGATCGAGATCGTGCAAGCACTTCGCCTCGAGCACCAGTGATTCCAAGTCGTGATGGCGCGAGTCGCGCTTGTGCCGCTCGAGCAGCGCCAAGGCACGGCGCGGCTCTCGCTGCGCGAAGGCGACGGCCGCCGCGAGAACCGCATCGTCGCACTGCTCGACCCACGAACTCGCTTGCGCGATATCGCCGCGTTCCATGGCAGTTTGTACGAGTAATCGCGCGATGCGTGGGCGGAGGTCTTCGGCCGCGGCTCCGTACCAAGTTTCGAGTTCGGCACCATCGAGGTCGAGTCCGCATTCGTGCTCGAGTTCTCGCTGTCGAACACGTGCGACTTGGTCCCGCGCGATCGGTGACATTGCGCAACCGGGTTCTGCACGGCCGTGTGGGGCGCTACGTGGTTCCGTTGCCGAAGGCGTTGGAACAGCGTGCAAGCGGCGCAACTCCGGCACGGCCCGCAGTGCGCCATCCAAGAACGCGCGATAGCTCTCCGGTCCCGCGTATCCGACCTGACGAGCACACGGCACACCATCGAGATAGAGAACCGTGGCGACGACGCCGCGCGAGATCAGGTCGCGCTCATGCGCGCTTCGGGCAACAGAAGCATCGCGCGCCGACGTTTCGACGAAGCGGCGACGGATCGATGCATGGAGCAATTCGACGGGTGGAGAACGGAATGTGCCTTCTGCCATGGCGCGGCACAGTGGGCGATCCGAGCGCACGAAGTGGACGAGTTCGAGATCGTCCCGCGCGAGCGAGCGGTCCGTCGTCGGGACGCAGGCGTGATCCGAAGGCTCGGGACGGCATGCGGTTGTGATGCATGCGAGTGCGCACGCGAGAGCGATGGAGACAGCGCGCGTCGCTGCTAGAGCCCTGATGCGCAGTGCGAGGCGGGACTCGACGTGCGACGACGGTCGCCCCTTGCCGCCCCAAGCGAGTCGGACTCTATCGTGAATCGCACCCCAAGAAGCCAAGCCGCAACCCCGGGCACGAACGCGGAGGCCGATCGTACGCTCGACGCAGTGCCCCGATAGGTTCGACATATTCGTCGACTTGACTGTGCTTTCGAGGCCACCCACGCACGCACACTTGACTGCCGAGCACCCCCTCGGCCTTTCGGCCGAGCTTCCATTCCGAATGCGCCACGCGTACGGATCCTCGCCACTCGTCCCGAGTCGGGGACTTACGCGCGGTGCGTCGAGAGGGGAACAGAAGCTCATCGCGAATGAAAGCGGCGGAGTTCGGAACGAAGCGCCTCGAGCGAGGTGACTGGTGCGCGACACGTTCCTTCAGTGCAGACGAATGCCGTCGGCTTGCCATCGACGGCGGACTTCCCCGCGGCCGCGGGCAACAGCACCTCGAGGCGTGCACGAGTATCGGGGCGGAGCAGGGCGAGGACGCGATACGGCGGCCACACGCGTTGTGACTCGCGGACGAGAGACTCGGCAAACTCATCGTGCGCACCAGTGCTGGCGACGTAGATCTCCGTGGGACGCGCTTCGAGGAAGTCGATCAGACGCAGGAGCTGACCGAACGCATTGGGGTAGCGCGCGAGTTCTTGTCCGTGCTGACGGAGAACGGCGCGTGCACGGTCGACGATGTCCGTTTCGCCAGCCAGCAGTCCGATTCTTGCCGCGACCTCTGCGGCCAGACCGACGGGCGAAGGGAGCGAGGATTCCTGGGCACTCTTGCGGCGCACGATCAGTGCTTCGGCATCGTCGGCGGTTGCGAAATACGATCCGTCGTCGCCGGCGGAGAAGCGCGCTTCGATCTGGGCATGCAGGCCACGCGCGGCCTCGAGCCACTCTAGCTGCGGGTCGGCTTCGTAGAGATCGAGGAGACCGCGTGCGAGCGCGGCGTAGTCCTCGAGAAAGGCCGGGATGTGCGAACGCCCGGAGCGCCGCGTGCGCAGGAGCCGTCCGTCGTCATCGCGCATCGCCGACAGGAGGAAGCGCGCATTCGTGCGCGCGACGTCGAGCCAGCGCGCGTTGCCGGTCTGCATCGCGCCTTGTGCGAAGGCGGAGAGCATGAGGCCGTTCCACGACGTCAGGATCTTGTCGTCCTTCAGGGGCGGGACGCGGGATCCCCGGCGTTGGTAGAGGGCGTGGCGTGCACGGTCGATCGCTTCGCGAAACGACTCCACATCGAGATCGTGCTTCGTTGCGAACGCTGCGGCTCCGACACGACGAGTGGGAATGATGTGCCTTCCCTCGAAGTTCGCGCGCTCGGCTCCGAAGAACTCGACGAGGTGCTGCGTCATCGTCTTGTCGACGACCTGCGCGACGACTTCGGTGAACTCGTCGTGCGACCAGACGAAGAACTTGCCTTCTTCCCCCTCGCTGTCGGCATCGGTCGCCGAGCAGAATCCGCCCTCACTCGTCGTCATCTCCCGCACCACGTAGTCGAGCGTCTCGGTCGCGATGCGGAGGAAGAACGGTTCGCCGCTCGCGGCGTGCGCTTCGAGGTAGACGCTCGCGAGCTGCGCATTGTCGTAGAGCATCTTCTCGAAGTGCGGCACGAGCCACGTGCGATCGACGCTGTAGCGCGCAAATCCGCCGCCGACCTGGTCGTACATGCCGCCGCGCGCCATGTGCTCGAGCGTGACGAGCGCCATGCGCGTGGCGTCCTCGGCCCTTGAATCACGGTCGCTCGTTGGTGGGGTCGTCGTCTTGCCGGTGCGTCCCGTGCGCTCGCCGTAGCGCAACAAGAATGACAACTCGGTGGCGTGCGGAAACTTCGGTGCCTGGCCGAAGCCTCCCCACTCCGGGTCGAAGCGCTCGTGCGCGACGTCGACGGCGCGCTCGAGCACTTCGGCACCGGGCACCGTCTCCGTCGGCGCGATGCGCGACTCCGATGCAATCGCGTCGGTCAAGTGCTGCGAGACTTCGAGAACCTTTTCTCGACGCTCGGTCCAAACACGGTTGACGTGCTCGAGGATGTCCCGAAAGCCGGGCATGCCACGACGCTGCGTCGGCGGCCAATACGTGCCGGCGAAGAACGGCTTGCGATCCGGCGTCAAGAACACGCTCATTGGCCAACCACCGCTCCCGTCATTGAGACGAACGACAGCGGCCATGTAGATCTCGTCGAGGTCCGGTCGCTCCTCGCGATCGACCTTGATGCACACGAAGTGCTCGTTGAGGAAGCGAGCGATCTCCTCGTTCTCGAAACTCTCGCGCTCCATCACGTGACACCAGTGACACGCGCTGTACCCGATCGACAAGAAGATCGGCCGGTCCTCACGCGTCGCACGCTCGAGCGCTTCGTCCCCCCACGGATACCAATCCACGGGGTTGTGCACGTGCTGCAACAAGTAAGGAGATGTCGTCCCCTCGAGATGATTGGTCGGTCGCGTCACAGCGTTCTCCTGTTTCTCCCCCACGTGCTCCACCGCATCACAACCCCCGAGCCCCAGCAACACGACCAAGCCCACCAGCGCCAGCCCGACGAGTCCACCTGCGCGAAACGTGCCAGGGTCGTTTCGCGCAGAATAGTACGGGGATTTGACCCTGGCACGTTTCACGCGGGTTCAGCGCTTGGCGAGCTGCTCGAAGATCCACGACCAGAGCCGGTCCTCCAAGACCGCTCGATTGATCTGTTGATCGAGATCGGCGAGGAGGGAATCGCGTTCGGCATCGGGAAGCGCCCTGGCTGCTTCGTAGCGTCCGCTGAGTTGATAGACGCATTGGACGAGACGCCACTTCTGGTCGATCCGGGTCGTGAGTTCGGGATGAAGCAGGTACCCGGGCACGCTGACGGCGAGCCACGGGAGCGCGTCCCGGAAATTGCCGAACATCATGCTGAAGTTGGCGTTCGAAGCCGCGATGCCCGGCATCGCGAGTGCAAGTTCGAGCGGCGGAAGCGACGCACGCACGTATTGCTCCGCCGCGGGCGTGAACCGCTGCTCCCACCCCGCGGGAAGCGCCGGCAAGCGTCCGAGTTGCGCGAGTTGGCGCGCGAGCCAAGTCGCGGCGCGTCGCGCTCCCGCCTCCGACAAGTGACCGTAATCGAGAAACTCGCTCGTGTCGGGAAGCTCGGCACCGTCGGAGTAGAACGCGTCATCGAGCAAGAGACAATCGCGGCCCAACGCCTTCGCGACCTCCTGGATCGCGTCGCGCACCATGCCGATCTGATGCATCGGCACCGCGTCCTGATCCCGCGCGAGAAGGAACTGCTCCCGCGCCGCGCCGAGTTCGCCGCAGGCGCGCAACACCGTTCCATACAAGAAGCGCACATCCGCACGGCCGCCGTGCTCCTCGAGCAGAGCCTCCACGCGCGCACGCATCGCTCGCGCGCGCACTGCATCGAAGCCGGTCCACGTCGCCTGCACGAGTTCGTCGATCTCGGCAACCGGCGGACCACTGATACCCCACGGCCAGAATCCACCAAGACCGTAGACCGCGACGACGAACACGAGGGGCACGTCCTTCGCGCGACAGGCATCCGACATGCGCTGCATCATGTGGCGCAGCCGGCGTGTCAAGAGCGCTGCGTCCCGCTCGCTGACCGGCAATGCACCGAAGAGCGGCTCGAGGTTCTTCGCGTCGTCGAGTCGATCGCGCAGTTGCGCTTGCCGCGCTTCTTCGTCCGCGAGCCTGAGTGTCGGCAACTCGCGATAGGCGATGCGCGCCCGACTCGCGTGCTCCCCGATCTCCTCGAGCAGCGTCGAAGGAACGAGCTTGCGCCCCGAGAAGATCCGATTGGCGAACTCGTTGGACCCGAGCGTCACGCAGACGCAACTCGGGTCGTAGTCCTCGAGCACGCGATCGACGAGCCGCACGAGCTCGCGGCTATCGAGCGCAGGCTTCGCGTAGTCGTGCACGAAGACATCGTCGTTGCCATAGACGGCGGAGAGGCCGGCATTCATCTGTCGCGCATAGCTCGCGCGACCGTCCGTGTAGGGATACCCGGCGGTCATGCTCGCGCCGATGAAGAAGACGCGCTGTTCACCGGCCGCGCGCTTCGGCGACAGCGCGCGCACGCGCGCATGCGGCTCGGGCGCGATACTCGTCGCCGGCAACTCGTCGGTCGGGTCGTACGCGATCATGTGCGCACCGAGCACGACCATCGCGAAGCCGAGCGCGACCGCAACGACAGAACCGACCGGGAAGCGCGCGCTCACTTGGTCGACTCCAAAGCACGTCGACAAAACGCGACGTCGTCGCGTGCCTTGACGACGTCGGTCCGATCCTCATCCGTCGCATCGTCGCGCTGTGCCCACATCTCGAACACCTGCAGCGACTCCTCGAGCACGGGCAGAGCATCGCGGAAGTTGCCGAAGCACATGTAATACGACCCAACGGTCCTGAACATGGTTCCACGCGCCCGCACACGCGATCGCTCGGTGACCGAAGCGATGATCGTCGACACACCAGCCGCGAACTCAGGACCATCGGCAAGACCGTCGCGCACATCGAGACCCGGCAGCAGGAGCGGCAACGCCGACCGCGCGAGCCAATGCGCGATGCGTCGATGCCCTTCGATCGTCGGATGCGCGTAGTCGACGAACAGTGCACGCGCATCCTCGCCAGCGAACACACCAGCGCCGTCGAACGCACCATCGATTCGTAGGAGTTCATGACCGAGTTCCCGCGCGAGTTGCTCGAGTCGCGCGACGACCGCACGCGTGCGATGCAGCGGCGCCTTGTCGAGATCGAGCGCGTTGTCGAACGCGACACGCGCCGCCTCCGCGTCGCCGGCATGTGCGAGAGAGAGCCCGCGTAGATGCCGCAGGTCCGCACGCTCTGGATACGCGCGAATTGCACGATCGATGTCCTCGAGCTTCGGCATCCCGGTCGAACCCTTCACGCGGCCGGCTTCGAGCGCCTTCGCCAAGTCGAACGGCAGGTCACGCACACCGTCACTAGGACGCAACGCCGAACACCACGGCGGCTGCACGCCATAGCCCTGTGGCGCGAGCGCGAGCACGAAGCGCACCCCGCGTTCGCGACACGACGCGGCGAGACCGCGCACGACCGAAGCGAGTCGATCGAGCATCAACTCGCGATCCGATGCCCCGATCGGAAGCCCACGCAGGGCTGGCCGTTCTGGTGCGGCTTCGCGCACGAGTCGATCGAAGCCCGAGACGTTTCCACTCGCATGCGCGAACGTTTCGCCAGGCCAAAACGACTGCCGCATCAACCAACCAGCGACCGTATCGAAGATCCGCACCGTCGATCCCGAAAAGTCGATCGCCCGCGCGAACGCACCATCGGGTCGCATCGGTTCCGTCAACGGCAAGCGGTTGAGGAACTCGTTCCCCCCGACGACGAGTACGATCGAGGTCGGATCACCGAATTGCAGCAGCTTGCGCGCCTGCTCGGCCAGCTGCGGACTGTCGAGAGCGATCCCACCGTCCGCGCGCACGTGCACGTCGCTCCGGCCGAGCACACGCTGCAATCCCGCGCCGAGCAAGTTGGCGTAGCTCACGTGCCCGAGCGGCTCGTAGGGCATCGCGACGGTCTCCGACGCACCGACGAAGTAGATGCGTTCTTCTCCCGTCTTGCGTGGCACGAGAGCGACGTTGGTCGGCCACGTGAGTGAGCCAGGGATCGGTGGCACGACACCGAGTTGTGGCAGTTCGGCGAGCGGATCGTCGTCGAGGACGCGTGCGGCGAGGTTCGTCACCACGAAGCCAAGGACGACTGACACCAACGCGATCCACGGCCATCGCGACGCGGCGGCATCCTGATTCGGATCTGCTGCCGTGTCCGCCATCAGAACTGGAAGTAGATGAACGGTTGCGCGTCGACCTTGCAGTAGGCGAAGAGGCCGAGCACGAGCGCGAGGACGATACCGACGACGAAGGACGGCATCGCGACGAAGCGATCGCGCACGCTCGCCTTGAACGCCTTCGGTAGGTAGTGCATGCCGAAGCCGAGCGCGAAGGCGACCCACACCGACAGCGGGAGTAGAGGTACCTCGAACCAGCTGCCTTCTCCCGCAGTGACGAGGTTTCGCAGAGCCGTGATCGCGCCGTCGAACGTGTGCGAGCGGAAGAACACCCACGCGAGACACACCATGTGGAACGTCAGCACGACCGACAACACGTGCCCGACCTTGCCACCCATGCGTCCGAAACCGCGACGATCCCACCACCGATTGATGCCGAGCCACACGCCGTGCATCGCGCCCCAGACGACGAAGTTCCACGACGCGCCGTGCCACAAACCGCCGAGCAACATGACGAGCGCGAGGTTCACGTAGGTGCGGATCGGGCCGCAGCGATTCCCGCCGAGCGGGATGTAGAGGTAGTCGCGCAACCACGTCGACAGCGAGATGTGCCAACGCCGCCAGAAGTCCTGGATGCTGCGAGCCTTGTAGGGAGCCTCGAAGTTCTCGTTGATCTCGAAACCGAGCAGCCGCGCGGACCCGATCGCGATGTCGCTGTAGCCCGCGAAGTCGCCGTAGATCTGCAACGCATAGCCATAGATCCCGAGCAGCGTCGTCAGGCCGTGCTTCGTACTGCCCTCGGCAAAGACCGCGTCCACGATTCCCGCCGCGAGGATGTCGGCGATGACGATCTTCTTGAAGAGCCCTTCGAGGATGCGAGCGATGCCGAGATGCAACTCGTCGCGCGAAAGCGTCGGTGTCCGATCGAGCTGTGGCAAGAAGTCGGACGCACGCACGATCGGGCCCGCGACGAGCTGCGGGAAGAACGCGACGAAGAGCCCGAACTCGTAGAGGTTCTTCGCGGGCTTCAACTGACCGCGATAGATGTCGATCGTGTAGCTGAGGGTCTGGAAGGTGTAGAAGCTGATGCCGACGGGGAGCAGCAGCTCGAACGTTGGCAGCTGCGTCCCGAACAGCGCCTCGATCTCGCCACGGAAGAAGTTGTAGTACTTGAAGACGCCGAGGAGCCCGAGATTGCCGACGAGCGACATCATCAGCAGGAGCTTGCGCCGCTTCTGCTGCCGCGGATTCGTAGCGTCCAAGGTCGCGATGCGCCCACCGACCCAGTAGTCGAGCAGCGTCGACGCGAGGATGAGGCCGAGGTACTTCCACCCGACGAGAACGCCGTTGTCCTCCCACATCGAGTAGAAGAACCACGACGCGACCATGAGCACGACCATGCGCATCGAGCGCATCGATCGCAGGGCCCAGAACAGCCCGAAGACGACCAGGAGGAAGACGCCGTAGTCGTTGCTGAGGAAGCTCATCGAGGCTGCCAGGGCGCCGCCGGCGCGTGCTCGGTGCAGGTCAGTGGGTTCGACACGCTGCTGGGCTGCGGAATCGTTGGAGAGAAGCCTACACCCTGCGGGCCCGCCCTGTCCGGCTCGTCGAGTCCGGTTCGCTGCGTGGTCTCGGTGCTGCCCGCTCCACGCTGCCGGTCAGCACACCCTCCACGAGCACGCCGGGTGGCGGCGAAGAAGACTGGGGTGGCTGATGGGACTTGAACCCACGACCTCCTGAGCCACAGTCAGGCGCTCTAACCAACTGAGCTACAGCCACCACACGAACTCCCGGCCTGAATGCCGATCGTTCTCGGGCCGAGGATCTTAGGAACGCGTGCGCACCAAGCAAGGCAGGAGCGCGACGAACTTGACCGACTGTCTCCTTGACTGCGACGACGTCGGCGATAGCGTTCTCCCCCTCGCAAGCGAAGTGCGCCCTTGTAGCTCAGTTGGTAGAGCAACGGATTCTTAATCCGTGGGTCCTAGGTTCGAGCCCTAGCGGGGGCACCAGCACTGCCGGCGATACCGGAGGGGTTGCGACCGATCGCACGTCGGTTCCCCCCTCCGGTGCCGAGGCCGCTGAACCAAAGTGAGCCCGCCATTGCACTCCGTTGCGTCGAGGCTCTTGCCGCGAGTGCATTGACGCTCGGAGTTCCGAAACTCGTCGCGTCGGCGGAGGCGAGAAGCGACGTCTCTATGACGCCTCGCACGGGCGATTCACGGACCGCGTGCGGCAGGCGCGCGCCGTCCTCCATTGTGCTCCGCCGAACTCCGAGACGACGCCACGCGAACTTTTTCTGACTTTCCTGCTGCGCGTCCGCCACGGATCTCGCTGAGGGGGCTCCTCGATCGGCCACGGGCCGCACGGAACCTCAGCAATGCAGCAGAACACACAGAACCTCACCCACTCCCCCTCTTCTTCTCTCGGCGCCTCGATCCGCGCCGGACTCGTTCTCGCGGTTGCCGCTGCGGCGGCGTTCAGCCAGAGCGGGGCCGGCGAGGGGCAGCGACCCGAGCGCCTCGCCTTCCGCCCGACCGAAGTCGCGACCGGTGCCTGCGATGCCCTCCCGGGCCGCGTGGTCGTCAAGTTCGTCGACGGCGCGCGCGTGCGCCTTCACGACGGGCGCTTGAAGGCGACGCAGCCCACGGCGCAGACCCTCGACCACGTCGAGTCGGTGATCGACGGCGCGCGGGTCGAGCGGCTCTTCACCGCGAGCGAAGCGGACCTCGACCGCGAGCGCGCCGAGCTCATGGCAGCCGCCGCCCCGACGGAAGCGCCGTTCGCCGACCTCGCGGGATACTACCGCGTCGCTTGTGATCCAACGCGCGTCGACGCCCTCGTGCGCGAGCTCCTGCGCGATCCGCTCGTCGAGACCGCGTATCCCGAGCCCGCTCCGGTGCCGTTCGGCGACCTGCCACCGACGACGCCGCAACTCACGGACAAGCAGGGCTACTTCGCCGATGCGCCGACGGGTTATGGCTACGCGCGCTTCGACTCGATCGTCGGGATGCGGGCGCACGACGCGTCGGTCGCGCACATCGAGGGATCGTGGATCACGGACCACGAGGACCTCGCGGTGAGCATGCTCGGGAATCCGCCGTCGGGCGGCTATCTGAGTTCGTCTTGGCTCCACCACGGAACCGCGTGCGCGGGCATCCTCGCGGCGCCGGCCAACGGCTATGGCGTGCGCGGTTTCGCGAGCGCGGCCAAGAACGTCTACGTCGTCAGCATCTCCAACGGCACCGCCAACGCGATCCAGATCGCGGCTTCGCGACTGAAAGCCGGCTCGGTCATGACATCGTCCTACGGGTTCGCCAACAGCACGGCCAACTTCCCGCTGGACTTCAACCCGGCCGAGTTCGATGCGGTGCGCGCGGCGACGGCGAAGGGCATCTTCTACGTCTTCAGCGCCGGCAACTCCGGCAAGAGCCTCGACGACACCGCGATCTACGGCACGCGCTACCTACCGTCGTCGCCGAGTTCGGGTGGCTTCATCATCGGAGCGACCGAAGGCAGCGCGTTGACCCGCGCTTCGTTCAGCAACTACGGCACGCGCATCGACGCCAACGGCTGGGGACGCAACGTCACGACCCTCGGCTACGGCGACCTCTTCTACCCGTCCGCCGATGCAAGGCAGTCCTACACCGCGGTCTTCAACGGCACGTCGTCGGCAGCGCCGACCGTCGCCGGCACGATCGCGAGCTACGTCGGTGCGGTGCGCGAACAACGCGGCGTGACGCTCACGCCGGCCGCCGTGCGCAGTGACCTCGCCGCAATCGGCACCGACGTCCCGGGTGGGCAGATCGGTCGTCGTCCGGACCTCGCCCGTTTGCTCAGCAAGCGCGGCTTGCCCGACGGTCTCCTCGTGACGGACCACGGCAAGGTCGGCGGCGCGTTCACGATGCAGGTCTCCGGCCAGGCGTCGACGCCGTTCGTCGTCGTGCTCTCGACCGGCCGTGCACGTCTCGACATCGGCCTCAACCGTCCGCTCCTCCTCGATCCGAGCGGCGTCTTCCATGCTGTCGGCAACCTGATGGCGACGAGCGGCACGATGTCCGTGCGCGTCCCCTTGCCCAACGACAAGGCGATCGATGGCGCCCGTTGGTTCTTGCAGGGCGGTGTGAATCGCTCGAGCCGCTTCTCGCTCACGAACAGCGCCGAACTCCGCATCGACGGCACTGCGGCATCCGCCACGCCGCCGAACGCACCGCAGAACCTCCGCGTCGACGCCAAGAGCGCGAGCGCGATCCGCTTGCGTTGGGACGATGCATCGAACAACGAGGACCGCTTCGTCGTGCGGTTCAGCACTGATGGGAAGACGTTCGTCGACAAGCTCAGCGTCTCGTCCAACACGACGACCGGTCAGATCAACGGCCTCGCGGCGGACACGCTCTATTGGTTCCGCGTCGCGGCGGAAAATGCTGCAGGCCGCAACGCGACGGCGATCCTGTCGGTGCGCACCGATGGTGCCGCGCCGCGCGATCCGAGCGGCGTCGCGCTGACCGCGCTCCGTTTCGACCGCGCTTCGGTGCGCTGGACGGATCAAGCGAACAACGAGAGCAACTACGAAGTCGCCCTCTCGACCGACGGCGTGAACTACACACGCGTTGCCGCGCTCGGTGCCAACACGACGACAGCAACGGTCACCGGTCTTGCTCCGAATCGGAAGTATTGGATCGGGATCACGGCGACCAACCGCTGGGGTCGATCGGCTCGCGTCCCCGTCAGCTTCACGACTCCCGACGGTCCGCCGACCGCACCGACAGGCCTGCGCATCGTCGCGGCACGGCAGCGTCAGTTCGATCTCGTGTGGTCGGACACCTCGGGCAACGAGCAGGGGTTCCACATCGGCGTGAGCACGGACGGAACCAACTGGACGCGCGTGTTGACCGTCGGCGCGAACGTGACGGCCGCGACGATCACGAACCTTGCCGTCGACACGCACTACCACGTGCGCGTGCGTGCCTACAACGCCGCCGACGCCTCGGCACCGAGCGTCACGACCGGGCGCACGCTGCCCCGTCCTCCGGACGCGCCAACCAACATTCGGATCACCGAGATCAACACGGCGGGCTTCCGCGTCACCTTCCAGGACAACTCGTCCAACGAAGACGGCTTCCGTATCGAAACGCGTCGTCGCGACATCACGGGCGCCAACTGGATCGTTCGCGCGAACCTGCCGGTCAACGACTACGACACGCGCATCACGGGTCTGAAGAGCGACAAGCCCTACGACGTTCGCGTCATCGCCTTCAACAAGGGCGGTGAGACGAACTCGGCCATCGTCGCTACGCGGACGAAGTGACGAGCAAAGCAATGCAACCGACGAACCCAATCTCACGATCATCCAAACACTCGCACACGAGGAGACTCCCGATGTTCCTACGAAACACGACCATGACCGCCGCCACGGCACTGATCCTCGCGACCGTGCTCACGAGCCAGTCGCGCGTCTACCCGACTCACTGGGCGAACGCCGAAGGCAATCACACGATTCAGAAGCCCTTCACCTCCGGTCGCCTCGTCGGAAGCGTCGGGTATCGCTACCTCCAGATCCTCGACGGCGTGCCGACTTCTTCGATCCAGGGACTACGCTTCCGCCGCAATGGCAACGCGCAATCGGCGTTCAAAGCCGTCAGTCTGACGCTCGAGATCACGGCATCCGTCGCGAAGGCGTCGGCGGCGAGTCCGTGGACGACCATCGACGCGAACCACGGATCGAGCAAGACCATCGTGCGACGCCTCGCGATCCTCAACCTGCCAGCGACCACGGCACGCACGCCGCTGACGTTGCCTTCGCCGTTCGAATACGACGTGCCCTTCGACAAGCCCTATGGCTTCGCCGGCGGCAACCTCGCCCTCGAGTTTCGCGTGACGAGTCGCGGCAATGCGGCGATCGATCTCGACGCGTGTCGTGGATCCAACGTCGATCCGAATCCTCTCGCGAACAGCCTCGGCGCCGGTTGCAAAGCGTATGGCGAAACATCACGCGTATCGCTCTCCCACGGCATCTCACACTCGTGGCAGAAGGGCACGACGACGTGGACCTTCTCGGGCGATCGCCTTCCACCGTCGGGTGTCGTCGTGCTCGCGCTCGGCTTCGACAATGCACGATGGGGCGCACTGCCTCTGCCGTTGACCTTGCCGGGCACGTCCAATGCAACGAGCGGTGCTTGCACGCTCTTCATCAGCCCGGACGTCACTGCTGCATTCCCCGTACAGGCAAACGGGCGGTTCTCGCAGACGTTCAGCCTCGGGCTCGACATGCGCTTTCACGGACTCGACGTGCACGCGCAGCTCTTGGCACCCGATGCGCGGGCGAACGCCTTCGGCTGGATCGTCTCCAATGCCGTCTCACGCCACTGGATCGCACCGTGGACTCCGGTCGCGACGAGCTACGTCGACGAAGTCGGCGGATCGGCCACCGTGCACAAGCACGAGGGACTCATTCTCGAACTTCGCTGAGTGGTCCGGCTTCTCCAGAGGCCTCGGGAAGCTCGACATGACGCCGCAACTCGGACAACGCACGATGCAGAAGAGCGCGGACCGCCCCAGCGCTCTTGTAGTCGAGTTCGACCGCGATCTCGTCGAAGCTCATCTCGCAGAAGAAGCGCATGTCGATCACGCGCCGGTGCTTGTCCCCGAGCCGCAGCAGCGCGGCGTCGAAGCCGTAGCCGAGTTCGCCGAGTCCCGCGAGCGAACTCGGCGATGGCCCGCTCGCCGCGAAGCCGAACTCGGCGATCGTGTCACGGAACACGTCGCGAAACGACTTCACCGCGCCCCCGCCGCGCTTGATCGTCAACTCACCGCGCTTGGCGTCGACCACTTTGTTGGCCGCGATGCGCGCGATCCAGTTGCGAAACCCGCCTTCACTACGCGTCGGATCGAACCCGCCACCCTGGATCGTGCTCCACGCGTAGAGGAATGCCTCCTGCAGGGCGTCGTCCACATCCGAGGGATCGGTCGTCCAGCTCCGCCCGAGACGCAGGATCGCGCTGCGGCGAATTCGCTCGTAATGTCGGCGGTACAGGATCTGGAAGGCCGTTTCATCGGCCTCGCGCGCGATCCGCTCGCACAGGACGAGCGTCGGTGTTCCGGGGTCCCGACTCGTGTCACACGTCATCTCAGTCCTCTTCGCCGCACCCCGAAGGGATTGCGCCGGACGGTATCATGCGCCCCGAAATGGTAGAAGGCCCTCCGCTACCCGATCCGCTGCTTCCCGAAGAGATCGAGGCTGCCGTGATCGCTGCAGTGGACATGCAGGACGCCGGTGAAATCGAGCGACTCCTCGCGGCTCATCCTGGGCACGCGGACGAGATTCGAGACATGGTCGCCGCCGCGGGCGGCCCCGATCTCGGACGAGAGGCCGGTCCGCTCGCCGATGCGTTCGAACACCGCGAAGAGGTTCGGATCGGTCCGTATCGTCTCCTGTCGAAGCTCGGCGAAGGCGGCATGGGAGAAGTGTGGATCGCGGAGCAACTGACGCCCGTGTCTCGCCGAGTCGCGATCAAGTTCGTGCGCGAAGGCCTCGACTCGGCGGCGATCCTCAAGCGCTTCGAACGCGAGCGCCAAGCGCTCGCCTTGATGAGTCACCCTGCGATCGCGAGCATCTTCGATGCAGGACAGACGGCGGACGGCCGACCGTACTTCGTGATGGAGTACGTCGACGGCATACCGCTCGTGCGCTTCTGCGATCGCGAATCGCTCGACATCGACACGCGGATCCGGATCTTCTGCCAAGTCTGCCAAGCCGTACAGCATGCGCACCAAAAAGGCGTCATGCATCGTGACATCAAGCCCGCCAACATCCTCGTCTATCGAGATTCGGGCGGCTTCGGGCCGAAGCTCATCGACTTCGGACTGGCGAGATCGTCGCTACCGTTCGTCAGCAGCGACTTCGTGACCCTGCCAGGAAACCTGCTCGGCACGCCGGAGTACATGTCGCCCGAGCAGCTCTCTGGCGGTGAGAAGAACGTCGACACGCGCAGCGACATCTACGGACTCGGAATCGTTCTCTACGAGCTCCTGACCGGCGCACTGCCTTACGACATCTCCGAACTCCGCGACGGCGGCATCGCGAAGATCCAGCGCGTGATCGTCGAGGACGAGTGCCCTCTGCCGAGCGCTCGCGTGATGGCGACCGCGGACAGCCGCGATTCGTACATCCTCCCATGTGGCCTCGAAGCGCCTGCGCTCGCACGACGCCTGCGCGGAGAACTCGATTGGATCGTGTTGCGCGCTCTCGAGAAACAACCCTCCCGTCGCTACGCGAGTGCAGCCGATCTCCAGCGAGACCTCGAGAACCACCTGTCGAACGGGCCGGTTCTCGCAGCGCGCCCCACGACGTGGTACCGCCTCCAGAAGATCGGGCGGCGGCATGGCGGTGCGTTGTTGCTGGGATTCGGTCTGCTCGCCGCGCTCGTCATCGGACTCGTGCTGTCGCAGCAGAACGCGACGCGTGCACGCGAGAGCGAAGCGCGAACCAAAACAGCGTTGGCAGCGCTCGAGAACGAGCGCTTCCCCGTCCTGCTGCGCTCGCTCATCGAGGGAGAACAAGAGCTGTGGCCCGCACGCCCCGAGTTGATCCCGCTACTCGAGGCGTGGCTCGACAAGTCGGTCGCGCTGCGCGAACAGGCAGACGAGCACCGGCGCGCCCTCGAAGAACTTCGGGCGACAGCGGATCTCACGACCGATCGCGCACGCAGGATCGCGACCGACCTGGCGAACGTTCGCGAGCAACTGATCGAGCAACGCATCCGCTACGAGAAGCTGCGCACGACACCCGGAGAACGCTACCTCACGCTCCGCGGACGCCTGCGACTCGAACTCGACGCGTCGTATCGAGAGATCGAGAAACGCGAGTCTCTCGCCATGGCTGGCGAAGTCTTCACGTTCGCTTCGTTCGAGGACACGCTTCGCCATCGCGAAGCCACGCGCATCGTGATGTTGCTCGACGACTTCGACGAACCCGATCGCGGAATCGTCGCTCGTATTCGCGAGCGGCTCGCGCTTGCCGAGCGCGTGCGTCGGCATCTCTCGGAGGACGCACCACTGTGGATGGACGTCAAGACACGTCTCGGCACGAGATCCGGCTTTTCGGCGTTCTCGGGCAAACCGGTGGCCGGACTCGTCCCGCTCGGACCGGATCCTACGAGCAGGCTCGAAGAGTTCGCAGCGATCGAGACCGGACTTCCGCCACAGCGCATCGATGGCAAGCTCACGCTTCTCGAGCAGAACGCGGCGGTGTTCGTGCTCGTTCCGGCGGCGACGTTCGCGCCCGGAGCCGTGCGCGATGCGACGTCGCCGCGCTTCGATCCCGACGCTTCACCGGACGAAGCGCCGATCACCCCCGTCGAACTCGACGCGTTCTTCCTCTCCAAGTACGAACTCACGCAAGCACAGTGGGAGCGAATGACCGGTCTCACGCCGAGTTACTACCGAGAGCGATCCGGGGAAGAAAACGACGCGCAACGACCCGTAGAGAGCATGTCCGCACTCGAGGCAGAGCGCTTGCTCGCGCGAAGGGGCATGAGCTTGCCGTCCGAAGCACAGTGGGAATACGCGTGCCGCGCGAGAACTGACGGACCATGGGGCTTCGAGCCCGCGACCCAGGACCTCGCGTCGTACGCACACGTCGTGCTCGAACCGGTGGAAGGCCTCGACATGTCCCCGTGGCAATTACGCGAACGCGCCGATCTCCTCGAGAGTCGCATGCCGCGACCCGTCGGCACACTCCTGCCAAACGGCTTCGGATTCCACGACATGCACGGCAATGTCGCCGAATGGACGCGAGACCCGTATCTCGAGTACGGGAGCGCACGCAACCGTGGGGACGGAGCGTTCGCGCTCACGACTGCGGATCGAATGCTCTCGCGCGAAGCCGAAGACGTCCTGCGTCGAGTTCGAGTCCTTCGCGGCGGCTCCTTCTCGATGCTGCCGAAATTCGCGCGCTCGGCGTCCCGTGTGCAGCTTGCCGGCGAAGTCGCGAGCGGTATCGTCGGAGTCCGCCCGATCTTCTCGACATCTCTCACGTCGCCGAATTCCCTCGAGGCCGGCCAAGGCCGCGGCCACAGTTCTGAGGAGCCCAAATGATGAACTCGTCGCTCTTGCGCATCGGCCGTGGTGCGCTCCTGGCATCCACCTTGTTGACCTGCGGACTCGGTGCTCAGGAACTCTATGGCGATTCGTGTTCGACGCTGTCGCGCGGACATGTCGTCTGTTCGCGCAACAACGACGCCGAGACGTGGAAGGGCGGCACGCTGCCCAAGAGTTCGCGCATCTACATCAGCGTCGGCAACTCGTCGTCGTCGACCATCTCGGGCTTCTCGTTGTATCTGCGATCCCGCTCGAATCAGACGGAGTACTGCAAGGCGTTCGTCTACTCGTCGAGCAACGGCACGGCGACGGGAACTCCCGACAAACTCCTGGCGGTCGGGCTGATGGTCGTGACGCCCACACTCGATTGGTGTCGTGCACGCGTGTGCCCCGAAGTTTCGCTGCCCGCCGGCTACTACTTCATCGCCTACGACAACCCCGACACGAGCCTCGCCAGCAGCATCGCGCAGAACGGCGTCTTGTCGCGTTACTACTACAAGCCGACGAACGGGTCGTTGCAGGGGCCACTGCAGGATCGCTTCATGCGTCGCATGTTGTGCGACGGCGCGTGCCCGACGGTGACCGCCAACCGGCCGCGCATTCGCGCGAACTGGACGGTCGAGACGCTCGGCCCACCGAACTCGATCGCGGTTTTGATGCTCGGTGCCTCCGGCACGAAGATCGGCGGTCGGGACTTGCCGATTCCACTATTCATCATCAACCGGCCGGATTGCAATCTGTGGACATCGATGGACATCGTTCTGCCCGGCGTGCGCACGACGTCCGTCGGAAAAGGCACGGTGAGCCTTCCGATCGACGACCCGTCGCTCAAGGACAAGGTGATCCACGGGCAGTGGTTCATCTTCGACGCGTTCGGCGGCAAGCTCGCCTACTCGGTGTCGCCGGGCTGGCGCGACAAGTTCTTGCAGACGGCTCCCGCCGCGCCGTCGGGAGTCGCTGTCTCGAACGTCGGACTCACGACGGCGACGGTCACGTGGCGGGACAACTCCGACGACGAAGCGGGCTTCCACGTGCTCGCTTCTTCGGACGGCGTCAACTATCGCCTGGCCGGGCAGAAGGCGCCGAACCAGACGAGCGCGTCGATCAGTGGACTCACGAAAGGCGCGACCAACTGGGTCAAGGTCCGTGCTCACAACGAATCGGGAAGCAACGACAGCGCGGCGGTCTCGTTCAACACCCAGGACGACCCTCCGGCCCCACCGTCCAATGTGCGTCTCGTCGCGCGCACCGCGCAACAGCTCGACATCGCGTGGAACGACGACTCGAACAACGAGAAGGGCTTCTATGTCGGCCTGAGCACGACCGGGAGCAACTTCACGCGCGTCGCGACGACAGGGAGCAACGTGACGACTCAGCCGATCACCGGGCTCACTCCCGCGACCAAGTACTGGGTGCGCTTGCGGTCGTTCAACGACTTCGGGACGAGTGCGGACCGCATCATCACGGCGACGACGCTCGACGTTCCCCCCGCGGCGCCGAGCAACGTGAGCGTGAGTCAGGTCGGGACGACCACCGCGACGATTGCGTGGCAGGACAACTCGAACAACGAGGCGGGCTTCCACGTGCTCGCGTCCAGTGACGGGGTCAACTACGCATTGGCTGGCGTGCGCGCCCCCAATCAGACATCGCTCGGGATCAGCGGCCTCGCGAAGCAAGCCACCAACTGGGTGAAGGTGCGCGCGCACAACGCGGCGGGCTACACCGACAGCGGTGCGATCTCGTTCGTCACGATGGGGGATCCTCCCGCAGCACCGTCGAACTTGCGCCTCGTCGCAAGGCGTTCGCGACAATTCGACGTCGCCTGGAACGACAACTCGAACAACGAGGATGGCTTTCACGTCGGCTACAGCACTGACGGCACCAACTTCACGCGCCACGGATCGACGGGTGTCAACGGAACGACGTGGACCATTACCGGACTCGCGCCAGCGACGAAATACTGGATCCGGGTGCGCGCGTTCAACACCTACGGCACGAGCTCGGTCGTCGTCATCACTGCGACGACGCTCAATTCGCCGCCGACGGCACCGAGCAACATCGTCTTCTCGGAGATCGGTACGGACCGCTTGCGCATCACCTTCCGTGACAACTCGAACAACGAAGACGGCTTCCGCATCGAGAGCAAGCGCACCGACATCACGAACGCCAACTGGATCGTGCGCGCGAACCTGCCCGCCAACGACTACGACACGCGAATCACCGGGCTCATGAGCAACAAGCCGTACGAGTTCCGGGTCATCGCGTTCAACAACGGCGGCGAGACGCCCTCCGCGAGCGCGTTCGTGCGCACGAAATAGTGCCCGAGAGCGGCTGTCCGGTCCCAATGACCGGCTCAGGTTCGAGAATCGCAACACCGCGGCCATTCGAGCCACACGACGGACCGCATTCTTGCGATGCGTGACTCTCAGAGCTGATCGTCGCGCGCGCCGGAACGTCGAAGTCCGCACGTGAGCTTCCACTTCTGGCCCCGAAGCCGTGGCTCGATGCGCATCGCGGATTCGCACAAGAGCGCAATGTTCCGGAACTTCGCGCATCGAGGTATGCCGCTTGCAACTCACACAGTGAGTTTCGACACCGACTTGCATCGGCATTCGGGTAGTGCGACCGAGCTTCCGAGCCATGACTGCGAGTCTTCGCCTGCGTTGCAGGCAGCGCGTGGTCGTTGCGAAGGGCATCGATTCGAACGGTGCCGACTTCCTAGCTCGACCTCACTCATGAATGGGAGAAGTCATGAAATCCTCTGCGTCACTGATCCCAACGATCCTGGCTGCAATCACGCTGACTGCGTCGGCGCCGCTGATCAGTCAGGTTTCTTTCGGCGCTGCTCAGCCGCTGACCACGCATCAGAGCGCCATCAAGGCCAAGCTCATGCGACTGGTCAAGACGAAGAACGCAGCGCGCGACGGTCGGCTCGTCGTTGCCTACGCGGACGTCGGCCATTCGCAAGCGATCTGGACACCGCGAGATGGCCTGTTCTTGCCACGCGACATCTTCGTGCGGTACTCGGACGACGATGGCGTGACTTGGTCCGTGCCGGTCAACGTCTCGCGAACTGCCGACAAGTACTCGATGAAGACCGACTGGAGTGGCGACGGACTCGAGTCCGAATACTGGGGCGACTCCGGCAAGCCCACGACGTTCAACCATGGCGACTCGATCGTCGTGACTTGGGAAGACAAGTACGCACCCGAGAGCACATGGGTCTGGGGTGCGAGCGGTGTCAGCACCGTCCAAGGGAGTATCGGTTACGAAGACCCCGCGACGGCGCCGAACCTCCGCTATGTGCCGTTCTCGTGCATCTATGCCGCCATCTCTCTCGACGGCGGTGAGACCTGGACCTATGGCGTCGTCAAACCACCGCTGCAACTCACCTACGGTCGTCGGGACGTAGCCCAGAACGTCGTCAAGGGCATCGGTGCGAACTGGATCATCACGTGGCAAGAAGATCCACTCGGCTTGCAGCCCGGCGAAGGCGAAGGCCCGGGCGAAGGCTATTCGGGTGCGAAGGTCTCGCAGGGCACGGACATCTGGTACACGTGGACTACGGACCTCGTAGGCGGGGCGGAGCTCCTGCGCACCAATCGTGTTCCTCTCACGGATCAGAGCGTGTACGACACGACCGGGACGAACGGTTTCGTCATGATCGGTGACCCGGGCTCGATCCAGAACCACGGCGCATCGCGCGCGAACACGAGCCTCGTCAAAGTCGGTTCGGACTTCCTGTCCGTCATCGCCTACGAAGAGACGAAGGCCACGCCCGACCTCGAGAAGGGGAAGACGGTTCAGTACCATGCCTTCCCGTTCACCGCACCGACCCTGAACGGAGTCGCGACCGCACGATATGGCTCATCGGGGACCACGCTCTCAGACGAAACCGAGAACGGCCGCCGCGTACGCTTCGTGACGCAAGGTTCGGATGGAACGGATCCGGCGATCTCGATCTTCTGGAAGCAAGGTACCGGCTCGCAGGGTGCGCCATCGGACATCCTCTGCAGAACTGCGAACGCGCTGACGGAAAGCACCGTCGCAGCCAGTCCACTCCTCAACCTGAGCAGCTCGACTCCGACCGCGACATCGGCGAACCTTCTCGACGCGACGTCGAAGAACGCACTCGAAGACGCGCGCGCGCACCGTGCCTGGATTCGGGGGCAGTTCTTGGTCATCGGCTGGAGCTACACGCCCGACGGACAAGTGGCCCGCTACTCCGACCTCGAGAACTACAACTTCTGGATCCGACGGAGCTTCGACGGCGGGAAGACCTGGCTCGCGCCGCAAAACCTCTCGCACATCACGAACACGAAGATCAACGTCCTCGAACCGCGACTCGTCGGACCAGCCAACACGGGTGCGCAAGACGACAAGTCCTTCGTCGTGGCTTGGGGCACCGAGACCAACGTCTACGAAGGTCTCGCGGTCGCTGAATCGCTCGACGGTTTCATCACGCGCACGCGCGACCAAGGCGCGACGTGGGAGAAGGTCATGCCGGTCGCCATGACCGGGAAGCCCGAGTACGAATTGCAACTCCGCATGAACGACGACGTCGGAAAGGTCTACGCGACTTGGATGCGCTCGGAGGCTACTGCGAAGGACTTGATGTTCGCGGCCAGCGGGAACCCGTTGTGGATCGATGTCGACGTCAACCCGGTCACGATCGGCACGACCTGCAATCTGACGTTGCACGCGCCCGGCTGTGCCAACGACCTCTATCTCCTGCTCGCGTCCTTCGACACCTACCCAGGCACGCCGACATCGACCGGGATCCTGCCACTCAACGTCGACGCGATGATGGTTCTGGCAGCGACCGTGCCGAACGTCTTCGTCAACTTCGCAGGTGTCTTCGGCGTCGCCGAAACCGGCTCGGCGTCCATCGTCGTCCCGAACGTCACCGCCATCCACGACATGGAGTTCTGGCTTGGCTTCATTGTCTGGCCAGCGAGCACTCCCAAGCTCTTCTCGAACCCTGCAATCATCAGGATCGACTAGTCGCGCGATCCGAGTCCTCTCTCCCGGGCGCCGGCGCGGAGAAATCCGCGTCGACGCCCGGTTTTCTTCCACGAATCGACGCGGGCTCCACGGGAGCGCAGGCCTTCCACGGACGACCGTCGACGGTCTCGATATCGGGCGTAATTCCCGGCATTGCGCGCCGCGCCCTGTCCCGCCGAGTGCGCCGAGTGGCTGGGAAACGCAATGGGTTTCGCACGCCAGCGCAACTCAATCGTATGTTTTACTTCCGGTGTTCACCGCCCCCCGCGCCGAGCACTCGAACGATCTTCTTCTCGAAGTCCTGACCCCTCATCAATCCATCGATCAGCATGCGAATTCCAAGCCTCTCGGCCTCGATGCTCCTTCTCGCGGGCATCGTGTCGGCCCAATCGACGACGGTCGTCCCTTCGTCCGCCGCAACCGTTCGACCGACGCGCTCGCCGTTCTACAGCGCATACGTCTTCTACAGCTCGACAGCGACGACCCCCGCTTCGCACAGCCAGACCATCATCGATTGTAGTGACATCGCGGTGCAGTCCGGCCTTTGGCGCTCGATCACGACGCGTCGTCCCGTCGGTCTCGGCAACAGCAATCCTGCGATCACGACCAACGCTACGCTCGTCATGTCGCTCGCACAGACGGACTCGACAGCGGCCACCGCGACGTATGCGACGAATCACGGAGCAGCGACGAAGACCTTGATCAACGGCAACATCTCGCTGCCGTCGGCCGCCAACCAGGCGACCTGGCCCTCGCCTTGGGTCACGCCGTTCCCGTTCAGCGCGCCCTTCGTCTACACGGCCGTGAAGGGCGGGTCGCTCGTCATCGACATGACGCAGGTGCAGACGACCGGCGCCACTTCGTGGTACGTCGAGTACACGTCGCCGGACCTCGGCGGTCGCTCGAACAACGGCAATGCACAGTCGAGCTGCAAGTTCAGCAACGGCAACTACAACAACAGCCTCAGCTACACGACGGGCGGCCTCAACAACAACGGCGGCTCGTGGTACGTGAGCTACAACAACCTGCTGCCGAACGTCGTCGGTGTCGTCGCGTTGAGCGCGTTCGGTCTCGACAACAAGGGTGCGTGGCCCATCCCGATCGACCTGACGCAAGCAGGTGCGCCCGGCTGTAGCTGGAACGTCGGTCTCGACATCGGCTTCCTCGGCGCCCTCACCGCCAGCGCAACCGGAAGCGCACGCATGCCGACGATCCAGATCCCGGCTGGTCTCGGTGGAAGCTCGTTCTATGACCACACACTCTGGCTCGACCCGCAAGCGAACGCCCGCGGTTGGGTCACCGGCTGGTCGAGCAAATGGAACATCGGCACCGGCATCGGCGCTCCGAGCGCCTTCATCTACTCGTCGGGTACCAGCTACACCGCCACGACGGGCCGCCTGACCGCCGGCGCCTGCCCGACCTGGCAGTTGCAGTGAGAACGCGCGAGTCGCCGTGAGGCGACTCACCCTCGGCGAACGATCCGAAGCAAACGTCCCTGTCGAACTCCGCCCCGGCGCGCACCAGCACGTCGAACTGTAGATGCAACGCACCGAGGAGAACTGTCGCTGAGTGCTGATGGTTGCACGTTGGTCATCGTCGTTTTTCGATCGGTGACCGCTGCGTGCTTGCTACGCTCTGGCGATGACGAATCCCACCGCCACCTGCGAAACGTCCCTCGGCACCTTCGAAGTCGAGCTCTTCACGGACTCGATGCCGATCACGGCAGGAAACTTCGTCGAACTCGCGAAGAGCGGGTTCTATGACGGCCTGCACTTCCATCGCGTGATCTCCAACTTCATGATCCAGTTCGGCTGTCCGCACAGCCGGGACCCGCAAAGCCCGCGCGCGGGAACGGGGCAGAGCCCGAAGGGCTCGATCGCAGACGAGCATCTCGAAACCGCCAAGTTCACGAACGAGCCCGGCACGCTCTCCATGGCGAACGCAGGCCCCAATAGCGGCAGCTCGCAGTTCTTCATCAACACGCGCGCCAACGACTACCTCGATTGGTGGACGCCTGGTCCGTCGAAGCATCCGGTGTTCGGCAAGGTCATCTCGGGCATGGACGTCGTGCAGGCCATCGAGAACACCGCAACGGATTCACGGGACCGCCCGACGACTCCAGTCGAGATGATCAAGGTCACCGTGCACGAGTAGCAGGCGGTGGATCGCGTCAGGATCGAAGCGATCGGACCGGAGGACTGGGAACGCTATCGGACCATCCGGCTCGAAGCGCTCCGCACCGACCCCGACGCGTTCGGCTCGACGTTCCAGCGTGAAGAGTCGCGCTCGGAGCATGACTGGCGCACGCGGCTCGAGGCGAGCGACGCTCGCACGTTCGTCGCGATCGACGCTGCGGATTCGAGCTTCGTCGGGCTCGTCACGTGTGCTCCGTACGCGGGCCATGCGCGCCACGTCGGCCTCTTTTCGATGTGGGTTTCGCCGTCGATTCGCGGTCACGGGGTCGGAAAAGCGCTCGTCCGCGAGCTGATCGCTTGGGCGCGAACGCTACCAGGGATCGACGGGATCTTGCTCGAAGTCGCCGACGAGAATCTCGCGGCAGTGAAGCTCTACGAATCGATGGGCTTCGTGCCCAATGGCATTCGCGGTTCGTTGCCGCCACCGAGAGAGCACGTTCTCGAGCATCAGCGCGTGCATACCTTCGCAAAGGCGAGCGAATGAACGCGATGGTCGCGCGACGTCGATGACCGTCGACCCCGTCGACTTCCTGCACGACTTCGTGCACATCTACTGGCCGAGCGCACGCAGCGTGCGTCTCGGCGGCGACCCGGTCGCGGGCTACTACGCCGGTCCGTTTCTGCTCCTCGAGCTCTGGCCCTTCGCACTGCTTCCCCTCGCGATCGCCAAGTGGTTGTGGTTCGCGGGTTCGATCTTCGAGGTCTTTGTCGGCACGAAGATCGCAGAATCGATCGTCCTGCGCGACATGGATCGCCGTGCACCCGACGCGAGCAGGAGAGCGAACCTCCCGATCGTCGCACTCGCGATCTCGATGCTGTCGAGTGTCGTCGTTCTCGATTCGCTCGTGATGGGTCAACTCGGCGTGCTCGCCGCGCTCGGCGTACTCGCGGCGATTTGGGTACTGTCGAGCCGGGATGGCGCGAATCACGATCTCGAAGCCGGTATCGCCATCGGACTGACGATCGCACTCAAGCCGACCTGGGTCCCGTGGCTGCTCTTCTTCGTGCTGATCCGGCGGTTCCGCGCACTCTGGATCGCCATCGCCACGATTTTCGCGGCGAACCTCCTGCCGATCCTCGTCTACGGGCCGGACGACGTGTTCCACATCGCGAAGCTCTGCTTCGATCGCGTCGACGCTCTCCGTGCGACGATTGGCAATGCACACGACTCGCAGCACTTCGCCCACGTCCTGCAGCGTTGGTTCAGTCACGTCGATGGATCGAACCCGAATCACGTTGCGCGTCGACTCGCGATGTTCGTGCCAATGTCGTTCACCATCGGAGTCCTCGCGACGGTCGCCGCATGCGCGCGGCGACGTGGCATTCTCGACGCCGCGATGATCGTCGCGTGCATCGCCCCGCTGTTCATCGCGACGAGCTGGCCACTCGATTTCACGCTACTGCCGTTCTTCCAAGCAATCACGATCGCGCAAGCCTTGCGCCAGAACGCCTCCTCGCCGCGACGCATCTTTGCGCTCGCATGCGTCGCCGCCTCAATCACGCTATCGAACGTCGTACTCCGATTCGCCACGAATGGAGCATCGGACCTCGGAGGTTCGACCCTCATCGCCCAATGGACCGTCGCCTTGGCTTGGTTCGCGAGTGGAGATTCTCTACCAGCCGAGCACCTGGACTCCGTCGACCGACAAGACGGACTTCGACGAGGGTAGACGCGTCACGACGTACGGCGCTTTGCTCGCCGAGTGTGCGAAGCGCATCGGACGCTCGCGACCTTCGGTCGACACTACGAAACTCGCATTGGGAACGAAGATCGTGACCGTCTCCTCGTTGCGTTCGAGCACACGAGAACTCGTATCGAAGGATGGTGCAGCCGCGCCAGCGAGATGGGCGAGAACTTGGCAATCCGTCCCGGGATGTTGCCCCGAGATCGCGGGTAGGTCGAACGCAACGTACGGCACGAGTTCGGCCGCCCCCGCAGGTCCTAGATAGAGCCCACTCGCGTGCGGGCCGATCGGGTCCGGATCGACGTCCATGAGCTGCCGCGGTGTGTCGAGAACGAGCGTCACGCCCTCCGCGGCGAGCCAAGCCGCGAGGCGTCGCGAACGAAGCGCCTCGAGCGCAGCCCCGTCGACGACTCCATCGAGCGCGCGGACCGGACCGTCGTGTTCGAAACCGAGAAGCCCTGCATTGAACGCCGCGATCCCGACGGAAGGACCGACGAGTCGACTCGCCTCACGCGCGGCGAATCGCATCTCGGCTTGCCATGGGAAGCGATCGAGCGGCGTGCCGACATCGAAGAGTGCTCCCAGCAGCAAAACCCACGCGAAGGTCCGGAGTCGGCGCGGTCTCGGCAAGAGTGCATGCATGCCGAGTTCTCCGAGCCAGCGACCAGCGAGAACCGACGTTGCGAGGATGGCTGGCACGACGAGGGCAATCCAGTAGTAGTCGCGTGGGTACCAGCGAACGACGAGGTGCAGGACGGCGATCCACGCAAAACCGAGCATCGAACCGAGCACGGCACATCCTTCGTGGACGCGATACAAGGTCGCGAAGATGCGCCCGGCGACGAGCAAGACCACCGCCGCGAGGAAGACCGGGTTGAGCTGTTCTGCACCGAGGATGGCTGCGACCGCGACGAGCACGATCGGTGCAAAGCGGCGTAGGCGCGTCAAGGGCGCGAGGACCCACGCAGCGAGGACCGCCGCGAACAGGATTCCGAGGATCTGCCATGGCCCGCCGAGGAGCAGCGGTCGCACGTACCACCACGTCCGCTGCACCCAGGCGCCGAACGTTGGCTCCGTCGCGAGGAATCGATCGTGGAACAGCCACGGAATCGCATCGCCGCTCACGGGCCAGAATCGACCGAACGCTAGCTTCTGAAGGGCCGCGAAGATCACGCAGCTCAGGGCCACAGCGACTTCGAGCTTCCGATTCGCCGCCGGAGGAATCAGGCGCCGTCGTCGCGCCACCTCGTAGACGGTCGCCAGCGCGATCGGGACGAGAACGAATTCCGTCCGAGCCCATGGCAAGACGATCGTCCACGCCAAGAGTCCGCCGTAGGCCGCCTTCTTGCCTTCGAGGGCATCGAGGCCACGACGTACGACGACGAGGAGGACGAAGAGACCGAATGCCGTCTCTTGTCCGTTCATGGCTTCGCGGATGAGGAACGGGCGCGACAAGAGGAACAGCGTCAACAGGAACGCTGCATCGGCATCGCAGTATCTGCGTGCGAGCCTGAATGCGAGCGCACCGGACCCCGCGAGCAACAGGAGTCCGAGCACGATCGACGCCACCGGCAGCACCGCCTTGCCGAAGGCCAGCGCAGGCAGAGCGAGGATCAGGGTCCATAGAACTTGGACGCCGCCCGCTGCGTGGTCACCATCGAAAGAGAACCCGCGCCCGGATGCGAAGTTGGCCGCGACGTCGAACATGTAGTACGCGTCGTCGCGCAACAGCTCGACATCGAGGCCGCGGCCGCAGAACGGCAACACGACCTGAATGACGATGAGGAGGCCGAGTAGGGACGAGGTGATCCTCAGCAGGAGTCCGGAGTCACCGCCAGCCAGAGGACCCGATTGGAAACGTGAAGAAAAGGACACGGGATGACGAGGCTATTGCCAACGTCATCCCGTGTCGCGTGCTATCGATCAGGGTTTTCGGAGCACGAGACGATTCCCGTGCGCAGAACTTCACTTCGAAGTCCGGTTCGAGGGCAACAGTTCGTTCGGAATCGACATTGCCCACTTGTTCCACCAGTTGCTGCCATCCGACTCGAGTGTGCCGAGCACGTGATCACCGATGGCGACCGCGATGTCTTGGACCTCGGCATCGCCGCTGTAGCGAGCGACCAGGAACGCCGCGCTTCTCCAGAACTCCGGCACCCCACCACCGAGCTTGACGCCGATGTTCGGGTCTGCGTCGAAGAAGTCCTTGGGAGTCATGAAGTCGGTGTATTGCTTGCCCTTGTACGTCCCCGTGAACATGACCGGGATGTAGTAGCGCATGTCCCACTCGTAGAACGTCTTGCTGACGGGATCCGTGAAGTTGCGAACGACGGCGTACTCCGCGGTCCGGATCGCGTCCTCGGCGATCTCGAGTGCGACGGTGCTTCCGCAGAAGCGGTAGGCGGACGTGAACCCGATCGCGACGGCAGCATGCTGCCACGGCGCGAAGAACGAGTTGTCTCCCGGATAATGTGTCGACGGATAATTCTTCTCGTAGAAGATCGCCTTCGACGGGTGTTCCTTGTGACGGTGCACGTCGGTGATCTCCGTCACGCGACGGATGACGTCGGCCTTGTAGTCCTCGTTGCCAGTCGCTACGTAGGCCGCGACGAGAAGCTGGAGGACCCAACCCTCCGCGCGTGACGAGATCGGCACACACGAGTAGTAGTCCTTGAAGCGCCACACACCTCGCGTGTACTGACCGAGCATCTCGATTTCGTCGAGCGTCCAATGATCACCGGTCACCGTGTAGTGATCGAAGAGCAAGTCGACCGATGCGTGCTCGGGGTCGAAGGCGTTCCAGCCGTAGCCCCGCGAATAGATCCCAGGAACGTTGCGACGCCAGTTCTTGTAGGGGTCGTTCTTCCCTGCCTCGGCGTGGAAGGCATAGCGTCCCAAATGATCCTTGGTGTAGGTCTGCGTATCGCGCAGGTTGAAGCCGAGTCCGAACCACATGTAGATATCACGATCCTGCGGCACTTCGAGGCCCCACACGTGGTATTGCCGGCATGCTTGCTGCGTGACCATGCCCTCCAGCACTTCGAGCATGTGCGGATTCTCGGCTTGGATCGCATGCCCGAGTTGGGCCGTCACCGGCTGATTGCGCGGCGTACCGGTGGTGTGCGTGTTCTTCGGGTCACCCCAGCTCTCGAACGGTCCGAAGTGGCTGCGCCCCTTCCAATCAGCCCATTCCTTCTCGGACCATGCAAACGCCTGATCGGGCCGACCCGAAGGACCACCACAGAGCCCCAAGGCATCCGTGCTCTGCCACGTATCGAATGTCGCCAGCGGGCGCAGGGTACGATCGGCTCGTTCGGTCCAGACCGTCCGCCACTTGTTGCGCTCTGCCGCACTCGCCGCAGGATCTTCGAGCAGAACCTCGAAGTCCCACATCTTGGTCGCGCCATCGTCCATGTGCACGTTTTCGAGCAACGTCCACACTTCGGCACCCGTATGCGTCGCATAGGTCGGGTTCGCGACCTGGTGACGCGATTGATGACGAAGCTTCATGACGCCACCGAGCGCATGAACTTCGAGCTTGCTGAACGAGACCGCACCGAGCGGGTACAGGTTCTTGTCGTTCGACGTCGGGTTGTCCGCTCCCTGATAGTCGTTGCCGATCACGAGCTTGATCGTCATGAACGGCATGTCGCGATAGTCCGTGATGTAGAACCGCGCCGCGAGGAAGTCTCGCTTGATGCCGAGAGACGCATTGGTGTTGAACAGATACGTCCGCCAACGGCGCGTGCGGACGCGCTTCGTCTCGCTGAGCACTTCGCCAGGACCGGAGATCAAACCGTAGTACGGAACTCCGTCATCGTCGATGACCTTGGGGATCAGCGCGAAGCTCGACTTCCGAGCCGCGGTCCAAGGATGAAGCTCGAAGGTTCCACCTTCGCCCTTCCCGCTCGACGTGACGCTGTAGGTCTGCTTCTTGCCGGCTTCGAAGGTATCGAAGAATTGCGCCAAGCCGACCTTGACGCTCCCGTCCGGCCAGCGTTGGAGCACGCGCCATGAGGTGTCATGACCGACGATGCCAACCGACTGGATGTCGACGACCTGGCTGGGCCCGAACGGCACAGCCGCCTGAACGACCTCGGAACGATCGACGGACGAATCGCTCTTGACGAAGAACGAACTGTCAGGAGGACCGTAGTCCTTGTTCTTCCAGTCGATTCCTCCAGTCGTCGGCCCTCCACCGCCACCGCCGCCGCCACTGCACGACGCGAGCAGCAACATCGTACCCGCGACGATCCAGCTTCCATTTCCAGAGCTGGTCCTTCGATGATCATGCATCATCCTTCTTTCCCCCCCTGAGTAGCGCGGGTGGGATCGACCTCGAGAACCGCGTTCTTGAGGATGGCCGGGGCGGAGCAGCACGGCGTACAGGCCGATACTCACGCTGGCGTCGGACGCATGTCGCTGTACAGTTTTTCGGCATTCCGCGCGGCGGTCCTCGCGCGGCACGTTTCGAAACGGACCATGGAGCGAGAGTGGCGGAATTGGCAGACGCGCAAGACTTAGGATCTTGTGGAGAGATCCGTGCGGGTTCGAGTCCCGCCTCTCGCACCAGCCTTCTTGCCGATGAGACACATGGAGTGTCACCTTTCCACGGAGCCCTGCAACAGCCGCAATGACCCACGTAATCACGGCGCCGTGTATCGGAGTCAAGGACGCGGCCTGCGTCGACGTTTGCCCCGTCGACTGCATCCATGGCAGCGAGACCTCGCCGCAACTCTACATTCACCCGACGGACTGCATCGACTGTGCGCTCTGCGTCGAAGCGTGTCCGGTGGACGCGTGCTTTGCCGAAAACGACGTCCCCGCTCATTGGCAGAGCTACGTCGCGGTGAATGCGCGCTTCTACGAGAACCGCGACAAGTCTTGACGAGAAGAACGGATGAGCCGCGCGAACCGCTATGACCGCCAGATTCGCGTCGCTTCGTTCGGCACCGAGGGTCAGAGCCGGTTGCTGGCGTCGCGGGTGGCAATCATCGGCGTCGGCGCGCTCGGAAGCCGCGTCGCCGAAGATCTCGCGCGGAGTGGCGTCGGCTACATCCGGCTCGTCGACCGCGACTTCGTCGAACTCGGGAACCTGCACCGACAGCACCTCTACGACGAACAGGACGCTGAACGCGAAGAACCCAAGGTCCTCGCCGCCGCGGCTCGCCTCACGACGATCAACTCCGACATCGAGATCGATGCCCGCCTCGCCGACCTCGATGCCGCTCGTGCCGACAGCTTGCTCGACGGCGTCGACCTCGTGATCGATGGCACCGACAACTTCCGCACGCGCTACCTCGTGAACGACTGGTCGGTGCGCGAGCAGCGCCCTTGGATCTACGGCGCATGTGTCGGCACCGAGGCGATGGCTGCAGCATTCCTGCCGGGACGCGCATGCCTGCGCTGCATGTTTCCCGAACCGCCGCCGGCGGAGTCTACCGCGACCTGCGAGACGGCCGGGATCCTCCCACCTGCCGTCGCGCTCGCGACGACGCTGCAGACGATGTTGGCGTTCTCGGTCCTCACCGAACCGCGCGGCGTGCCGACGAAGTTCTATGCGTGTAGCACGGTGAACGGAGAGATTCGCTCGTTCGACCTCCCATCGCAACCCGGCGCGGATTGCCCGGCGTGCGTCCATCGCGCCTTTCCCGCGCTGGACGTCGCGATCGCAGGCGATGCACAAGTCTTGTGCGGTCGCAACGCGGTCCAGCTCACGACGCACAGTGAGCACTCGCTCGAGGCGCTCGCCGAACGCTTCCGCGAACACGCACCGGAGCTCCGCAAGCAGATGCTACGCATCGATCTACCCGAGGGACGCATCACAGTCTTTCGAGGCGGTCGCGCCATCGTTCAAGGCACGGATGACATCGCGCGAGCGCGAGCGCTCTTCGATCGCTACATCGGAGATTGACGGTGTCACGCACCGAGACGATTTGGCTCGATCATGCGGCGACGAGCTGGCCGAAGCCACCGAGTGTCCTCACCGCAGTCACGCGCTGGTTCGAAGAACTCGGCGTCGATGCTTCGCGTGGCGCGACGCGACGACACCAAGAAGTTCGGCGCCTCGTCGCCACCTGCCGATCGAAGATCAGCGCACTGTGCGGCGTCGCCGCCGAGCACGTCGTGTTCTGCTCTGGCGCCACCGATGCGATCAATCTCCATCTGCGGAGCACGCTGGCTGCGGGCGATACGGTTTGGACGACATCGCTCGAGCACAACGCCGTCGCGCGCCCGCTCGAGGCGCTCCGGCGAGAACGTGACCTTCGGATCGTCGTGCTCGAACCCGAACGCGCGGGAGCCGGCATCGATCCCGAAGGCGTACGCCGCCGTCTCGAGCACGAACCGCCACCGCGCCTCGTCGTCTTCAACCACGTCTCCAACGTGACCGGTGCGATCACGGATCTCGGGCCCATCGCGCCAACGATCCGCGACGCGGGCGGGCTGATCCTAGCGGACTGTGCCCAGAGCGCGGGAAGGCTCCCACTAGCGACACTGGATGTCGATGCGCTCGCGTTCCCCGCGCACAAGGGTCTGCAGGGACCTCCGGGACTCGGCGTCCTCGCGCTCCGTGCGAACGCGCTTCGCGACCCGATCGAGCCGCTGCGCTACGGCGGAACGGGTTCGAGCTCTCCGACGCTCGCCATGCCTGACGAACTTCCGCTTCGCCTCGAAGCGGGCACACCGAACACGCCGGCGATCGTCGGCTTGCTGGCGGGTATCGAGTGGGTCGTCGAACGCGGGATCGACGCGATCCATCGCCACGAACTCGCCATGACCGAAAGATTGACGGCCGGACTCGCGGACGCAATCGCGAGCGGGATCGTGCAGCAGTTCGGCGGCGAGGACACAGGATTGCTCGCGCTCGCGTTTCGAGATCTCGATCCGCACGAGGTCGCAATGGCCCTCGCGCACGACGAGATCTACGTACGCGCTGGATTCCACTGCACGACGCAGCTTCACGAGCGACTCGGCGCTTCGAGTGGCACGGTTCGATTCAGCCCGGGCCCCACGACGACGGAGAGCGACATCGACACGGCACTGCGCTCGCTACTGGGTTGCCTCTGATCCGTCCGAACGTCAGCGCGAAGGCAGTACGATCGGTCGAATCGGGTACGCACGCAGGAGCTCGCCGAGGACCGTGAAGTAGTCCTTGCGCGCGAGTCGAATGCCATCGGGCAGAAAGGCGGATTGGGGCGCCGAACTCTCGGCAGCGCCTACGAACAAGTCGAAAGCGAGCGCCGCGAACTCGGCTTCGAAGGCCGCCTCCCAAGAACCGGGACCGGCGAGCGGCTCACCGTATTCATCGGCGAACACCGCCCACAGCAAGGCTCGTCCCTCGACCGCATCGCGGCCCAGAGCTCCTCGCGAGAGCGCCGCCAGCGCCGTCGAAACGCGCACCGAACCGATCACGCTGCGATCTTCGCCGGCTTCAGCCGTTCGCGATCCCTTTCGTGGATCCAGGCAAGCGACCAATACGCTGGCTGCGGCCTCTCGCGACGCACGGAGTCGCTCCACCGCTCCGGGTGACAGCGCGAACGGTGGTGCGATGATGAGGTGACGCCACAAGAGCGCTCGGTACGCCGGCGTCGTCTCTTCGGACTCCAAGCCCGCGAGCCGCTCGATGAAGCCCTCGAGAACGTCCGTCGGCGCGAGGCGCGCCGTCGCCGCGTTGAAACGCCCTCGCGTCGTCGCATCTCGCGCACCGCCTGGCCCGCGCTGCAGAAGCGAGCCGAGCGTCTGCGGAAGCTCCGTGAGCCCCGCCAAGAAGTGAGAAATGTCGAGCTGCGGCGACGCATCGATCCACGCCCTCGCTTCGGAAGCATCCTCGAGGCCGAGGCGTCCGAGCGCGAGCGACGCGAGCCGCCGCATCGTCCCCCGTTCGGCATTGTCGAGCGCCTGCATGAGGGTGTCGCGATCGCAGACTCCGGGATGTTGGATCGCATCCAGGAGCAATGCCCGCCGGGCGAGCACAACGAATGAGCCAGCTCCATCCGCGGCCGGCAGCTTCTGCTCGAGAACGGGTGCCCGCGCATCGGATGCCCGACAAAGCGCCCGCCAGAACGATATCTCGATTGCCGGCTCGCGAGTGCGTGCAAGAGCTTCGACGAGGTCTCGAGAGTGACCTCGCGCGATCAGAGCGACGCGCGCCGCGTAGCGCAGGACTTGTTCACGACGCGTGTCCACGGCGATCTGCAAGAGTGCCTGCGCGGAGACGTCGATCCCGGCGCGGGCCGCCGACAGCGCCGCGAAAACTCGCGTCTCGACCGAGCGACGAGGCTCGAGGGCCTTGATGACGGCGGCAGAGGCACTCGCGCCTCCGCACAAACCGAGTGCGCCCGTCAGCGCCAGATCGCTGGCGTCGCGTCCACGGATACGAGCCGCGATGAGCGACCCGATCCGTGGGCCAGAACGAGCGGCGCGCGTCCACAACTCGTCACGAATTTCGACACGCCGCAGAGCATCCGACGATGGGAGCGGCTCGAGCGACGCCGCGCAGCCTTTGTCATCGAGGATCCAGGCTCGGAAGACACGAGCGTTGTCGGTGTCGTCCTGTGCGACACAGGTTCCAGCCAGGATCAGGAGGAAGCCGATACACACGTGATGCGCACCTCCACGCCGGAGGCGGCAAAGGAACCGGCTCGAAACCACCATGGTTGACACGCGGAATATCCTCGACGACGAAGCTCTCGACTTCGTGCTGAAGGACCGGGGAAGTGCTCCGCCACCGCAGGACGAGGCCGACGACCAAGTCGCCACGATCCGCGGTAACCTCGAACAGGTCAGCCTACCCGACATCTTCCAAACGCTCACGATGTCGCGGATGGAAGGTACGCTGCGTATCACCCAGGGTTGGGAGCCAACCTACGTTCATTTCGCCGACGGCAAGGTCCGCGTCCTTCCTCCCGAGGACTTGCAGGTGCGCCGGCTCGGCAACCGGCTGGTGACGTCGGGACTCCTCGAGGCGAAGCACGTCCGACAAGCGTTTCTCGAGTCGCGCAAAGGAGGAACCTCGCTCGCCGAGATCCTCGAGGCGACCGGACGGATCGAGCGCATCCAGTTCGACGCGATTCGGCTCGCCCTCGAAGAGGACTTCCTGCTCGAGCTCTTCACGCTCAAGCGTGGCGCGTTCGCATTCTTCAAGGAGTCGTTTCCGCTCCCAGGGCTCGAAGAGCGATTCACACAATGTGTGACGTTCGAGACCGAGACGATCCTGTTCGAAACGGCGCGGCGCTCGGACGAGTGGGTCACGATCCTCGAGTCGATCGGGGATCTCGACGAACTGTTCGTGCGGACCGGGACGAGCTTTCCGACGACCGACGACCTCAATGGCGACCTGTACAAGCAGATCGACGGCAAGCGGACGCTACGCGACATCGCGGGTGGCATGCTCGATGCGCTGTTCGACGTCGCGAAGGCCGCCAAGTGGCTCGTCGATCACGAATGCATCGAGCGAGCTCCTGCTGCGCACCTGCTGAATCTGTCGCGGGAAGCCATCGACGAACAGCAGCTGCGCCGAGCGCTCTTCTACCTCAATCTGATCGTCGAGAGCCGACGCACGCGCCCGGATCAGCTCGAAGAAGCCTCCTCGCTCTTCGTCCAGGCCGGCGACAACAAAGCTGCTGCTGGTGTCATGCTGCGCATCGTCTCGCGCATGCAGGACCCCGAGCGTCGCATCGAACTCCTGCATCAGGCGAGGCAACTCGATGCCCTGAACATCGACGTGCTCGAAGCCATCGTCGATGCGCTTCGCACGACGGCCGTCGCGGGCGAATCCGAGTACGACGATGCTGCGCTGAATCTCTGCGCGCTCTACATCGATGCAGGTCGGTGGGAAGAAGCGCTCACGATCTGCGAAGAACTCGAAATCGCTCATCCGGCCGACCTGGGCCTGGCGAGCCGCAAGGCGCGCATCCTGCACGGCCTCGGTCGCCCGGAAGACGGTGTCGCTCACCTCGAACGGCTCAAGGAAGTCTATCGATACCAACGCGACATCGAATCCCTGACGAAGACGCTCGAGCAGATCCTGCGTCTCGATCCACGCAATGCGAAAGCGCGCACCGAACTCCGCTCGATCCAGGAGAGCAAGGGCGTTCGGAGGATGCGGCGCTTCGGCCTCGTCCTCGGGCTCGCGATCGCGATTCGTGTCGGTTGGGGCTTCTGGTCTCACTGGCACACGGCAGAGCGCGCCGCGCATGATCTCGCCGAATCGCGGACGCTGCTCGCGAGTGGCAAGGTCAGCGAAGCGAAAGCTCTCGCTGAATCGATCACGAGCCGGGACGTCGACGACGACGTCTTGAGTGAAGCGGTCGGAATCGTCGAACGCGCGGATCAGCACTTCCGAACCGTGGCAGCCGAAGAACGCGCAGCCAGACTTTCTCACCTTCTCGGTGACATCCGCCAAGCCGTCAACGCGCTCGATGAGGGCGATTGGGTGGGCGCGCTCGCGCAGTACGATTCGCTGGGGACCAAGTACGCAGGGCTGCCAGACGCCGCGTCCCAGATTCGCCAGAGCGTCGAAACGCGCTTCAAGACCCTGGACGACGAGCTGAAGGAAGAGATCGAGAGCTTCCAAGGATCGGGTCTCGCCGACGTTCCGGCAGCCGAGAGTGCGACTGACCGCCGACGGCTCTATGCACGGATGGAGCGGTGGTTCCCGATCCAGCGGCTGACGGCTTCGCGCGAACTCATCGCCGCGATCGGTCGCAACGAAGTCAAGTCCCCTGTCGAGTTGCCGAAAGACCTGATCGACCGCATGCGTGCCTACATCACGATCGGCGATTCTCACACGAAGCGCCGCGTCGCCCTCGCGGAGCAGCTCGACAAAGACGAGAAGACCGAAGAGCTCAATCATTCATTCGTCGCCGCACGCAAGTGCGAAGATGCGTACGACTTCGAAGGCGCCGCAAAGCTCTACGCTCAACTCGCCGACAGCTACGTCGGATCCGAGGACACGGTCAAGGTCTTCATCGAGAAACGTGATCGCTACATGCGGATCGTGGAAGGCGTTCAACGCGTCGAGGCCGCGACCAAACTCGGTCAGCACGATGCTGCGTTGACAATTCTGAACGAGCTTCGGACGACGTGGCCGGAGATCCCGTTCGAGACGCTCCTCGCGCTGCCGTTCAAAGTCACGACATCGCCGTCGGGCGCGACGGTCTTCGACAGCACCAAGATCCTCGGGACGACGCCGTTGCTGGTCCGCTACACGCCTGGCAATCGCCTCGCCATGCGAATCGCGCTCGACGGCTTTTTCGAGGTGAAGGCACCCGAGAACGTCGAGGACGCCGGCAAGTTCGATACCGTTCTCGAAGTCAAGCCACGCTGCGAGGGACGACTCGACGGCGCCACGACACGCCCCGGAGTCGCGACGACCGGTCGCTACGTCGGCATTGACAGGACCAACTCGGTCGTCGCCTTCGATGGCTCGGATCTGTCCGAGGTCTGGAAGACGACGATTCGCGACGAGTCCGGCGATCTCGGGGGGATGATCAACCTCGTCAACAAGCTGGTTCTGGTCGCACCGAGTGGCTCGGTCCGTGCGCTGTCCCCGCTCGACGGAAAACTGCTCTGGGAACGCGATCTCGGAACGCGCCTCGTGACGCCCGCGATCGCGATCGCGTCGGAACTCTTCGTCTTGGATCGCGCCGGAACACTACATCTGCTCGACGCGGTCACCGGCGACGAAGTCGAGACGATCGCGCTCGACCAAACGGTTCGCCACCCGCCGCTCCAGATTGCGCGCGATCGTTTCGTCGTCCTGGACGAGGCCAGCAAACTCCGAGCCTTCGACCGTCGCGGTCAAAGCGTGTGGTCCGTCACGGTCGATGGTGCCGGCTGGTCGGCACCGACCGTGACCAACGACACGATCCTCGTCGTCACGGGGACGCGCATCGAATCGCGCCGGCAGAGTGACGGCAGTCTCGCCTGGACCGCGGACCTCAAGACGACGCCTCGTCTCGAAACCGCATTCCACGACAAGCGCGTCGCCGTCGTCGTCGGCAATCGCGACCTCGTGATCCTCGACGAGTCGAATGGCGAGATCGTCGCGCAGCGCAAGCTTCCGGATCGGCCGAGCGCGACACCGCTCATCCTGCGCGAGGGGATCCTCGTCCCGCTCGAGAAGGGCGGAACCCTCCTCCTCGACACGGCGTCGCTGGAGGTCGTGATGATCCTCGCGAGCGACCTGACGACCGAGATCACGCCTCGAATCCTCGGGACAGACACGATCCTTCTGTCGGGTAACGACGGTCGCCTGCGCGCGTTCGATCGAGCGTTGCTGTCGAAGCGTTGAGTTCGTGCAACGCGTGTTGCGCGAACTCGACGTGTTCGCGTGCACGGCGTGCGTGAGCGCATCACGGTATTGACCGCAAAAAACTCGAGTAGTCTTCGGTGACCACTCGAACTATCTGTGCGAGATCACGGTGGTGACGCGTCCTGGCCACTCCATCCGAACGCCTTCGCGATTCCGAACGGCGTCCGCGGCCAGCGAAAGCGACTGTTGGCATCGCGCTTGCGAATGCCTGCCAGTGATCCGCGAGACGACACCAATGAAGCACATCAAGACGCTCCTTCTCCTCACCAGCCTGTCGGTTCTCCCCCTGACAGCTTGCAACAACGGATCGAACGCCCTCCCCCTCGAGACGTCGCCGCGCACCACCCCGGGTGACAGCGGCGGCAGCATCTACCTCGGCGGCGGCGGAGAAAGCGGAAACGGCACACCGGGCTACTCGGGCTCCGGCGAATACACGCACTACGTCCCCACGCAAGAGGTGCCGATCAACGGCTCCAAGACCGGTGGCGGCGGCGGCGGTGGGGCCAACCCCGCGGTTCCCGAGCCGACGACGATGTTCTTCTTCGGCACCGGACTGGCAGGGCTCGCGCTGGTTCGGCGACGTCGGAACCGCATCGAAGTCGAATCCGAGGACTGAGCTGTCACGGCGGCGACGTGCTACGCTCGCTGCCATGTCCCGCCCGCGACCGCCCGAGGATGTCCGAACCTCCGCCCGCACCCGATTCCCATCCCGGTTCGTTCGGACACTCCTGACGTGCCCCGTTGCCCTCCTGCTCGGGTGCGCCGCGAAGTATGCTCCCCTTGCCCCGCTCGATCGAGCCCCACTCGATGCGTTGATCGCGGACTCGAGTCCGGCTTCCATCCTCGCATTGGACGCGTACGCACACGAGCACAGCGATCCAGCGGCCGCCGCGTGGTGGACCGTGATCCAAGAAGATGCAACACGAGACGTCGCGGTCCGCACGTGCGCGGCCGTGGCCAATGCACGTCTCGGATTCCCGCACGGCGAAGACTACTGTATTGCCGTCTTGCGCGCGGGACTGCTCTCGTCGCAGGAGAGTGACCGCAAGCACGCGATTCCGGAGACCGACAGGTTGGCGTTCGCACGAGAAATCGCGCTCGACTGGTTGCACGGACGGCTCGCCGATGCCGCAATCGTGCCGCCGCCGTTCGACGTCAACTACGGTGCTCCACAACTCGAAGCGGCGACAAAAGCGTTGGAGACCGCGTGCAAGGCGCTCGGAGCGCTACGACCCGACGCGGATGCCGCGTCCTTGTCGTCTCGCATCCCGGAAAGTGCACCACCGGGACTCGATCCGCGACACTGGCTCGCAGCGCGTGAACGATGCTTGCAGGAGTGCAGACGATGAACATCGCTCTGGTCGCGACCGCGCTGCTGATGGCGACGCTCGCGCCGCAAGCACAGGACGAACAGCGACGCGCTCTCGCCGACCTGCAGCGACTGCTCGATGATCCGCGGACGGCACTCAGTGAGAAGGAGACGCGAATCCTCTCGTTCCTCGAGCGGTTCGAAGAGGCTCCGACATCCGACCGCAGGAATCTTCTGGTGCGCCTCGCGACCATCGAACTCGCGCTTCGAAAACCGGGCGCGGCGATGCAGCACTTCCATTCCGCCGAAGCGCTCTGCCGCATGAGCGAGAGCGAAGATTTGTACGTCCACGCACGATGCCGCCTCGGTGTCGCGCAAGCGTACGAGCTGCTCGGGAACGAAGCCGAGGCCATTCGACGCTACGCCGCCGTCAAGGACCGCTATCGCGGACTGCAGTTCTCGCGCGACGCGGCACGTGCACTCGAACGGCTTCGAGCATCGCGACGACTCGAGATCGGCAAGAAGGTCGAGCTACCCCGCGACACGGTCAATCTGCGAGGCGAACCGGTACGAGCTGCATCGCCGGACAGAGCGACGTTACTCATCTTCGTGCCAGCGTGGGCCGGCGAAGCCGATGAGCAGCCGGACCTTCCCGGCACACTCGCGGGACTCGACCCGAAGCTTCCATTGCGGATCGTGATCTCGTGTCCGCGCGAGGATGCACGGCGCTGGGCACAGTCCTTGGAAAAGACGCCGTACGAATCCAAGACGACCGTCCTGCGCGACCGTGTCGATCTTGCACTCGGCGTCGCCTCGTTGCCGAGTTGGGCACTCGTGGACAAGCGGGGTATCGTCCTCGAACTCAATCCGAGCCATCGGCGCTTGAAGTCGATCTTCGACGAACACTGAAAAGAGGCTCGGCGCAATGAGGTTCAGCGCGGCCTGCCGCAGGATCCGATACGTAAGGAACTTCCTGTTGCACGATGACCCTCGTCTTCCTCATCATCCTGATCGCGCTCGCGCTCTTGGCTTCGGCAACGCTCTTGCGTCGCTCCGAGCTCGGTCGCATTCGTGAAGGTCTCGAAGAACTCGAGAAAGCACGAGCACGAGGAAGCGACAAAGCGCGACTCCAGTATCCGCACGTCGACTTGAGTCAGTGCATCGGTTGTGGAGCATGCGTTCGTGCATGTCCGGAAAACGGAGTGCTCGCACTCGTGCACGGACAAGCCGTCGTCGTCCACGGTTCGCGATGCGTCGGTCACTCACTCTGCGCCGAGGCATGTCCGACGGCTGCGATCGCCGTTCGTCTCAGCGACGTTTCGGATCGCAACGACTTGCCCGCGATCGACGACAAGCTCGAGTCGAGCACCATGCCCGGCGTGTTCCTCGCGGGAGAACTCACGGGCTTCGCCCTGATTCGCACGGCGATCCAACACGGACGTCAAATCGCTCGTGAGATCACGCAACGGATCATGGGCGATCGATCGGCACAGGATCGAACGTTCGACGTCGTCATCGTCGGCGCGGGACCGGCGGGCCTCGCATGTGCACTCGAGGCACGCGAAGCCGGCTTGCGCTACGTCGCCCTCGAGCGAGACGCGATCGGCGGCACCATCGCCCACTACCCGCGACGCAAACTCGTGATGACGCAGCCGGTCGATCTCCCGGTGTTCGGTCGCTTGGATCGCTCGAGCTATTCCAAAGAGGAACTCATCGAGATCTGGCACAGCGCGGTCGATGCCGCACAGCTCGACGTGCGCTGTGGCGAACTGTTCGAGACACTCACACCCACGGACGGCGGCTTCGCACTCACGACGAGCACCGCCGTCTACGACACGCGCTTCGTCGTCTTGGCTCTCGGGCGACGCGGCACGCCGCGCAAGCTCGGTGTGCCGGGCGAAGATTCGACCAAGGTCGCGTACTCACTCATCGACGCAGAGTCCTACCAAGGTCGCCGCGCGCTCGTCGTCGGCGGCGGCGACAGTGCGATCGAAGCAGCGCTCGCCCTCGCCGAACAACCGGGAAACTCCGTCACACTGTCCTATCGCCGATCATCGTTCACGCGAATCAAGGCGCGCAACGAAGCTCGTATCCACGAAGCAATACACGAGGGTCGTATCCAAGCGATCATGGAGAGCGACGTGCGCGCAATCGAAGACGATTGCGTCCATCTCGCCTGCAAGGGAAGCGAATCCCTCGTCCGGCTCGACAACGATGACGTGTTCGTCTTCGCCGGGGGCATTCCGCCGTTCGACCTCCTCGAGAAATGTGGCGTGTCCTTCGACCCGAAGGATCGCGAACAGGAAGACGTCGAACTCGCGAGCAACAGTCACTTGTTGTGGGCGATTCTCGCTGCCGTCTTGGTCAGCCTCGGAGCATGGGGCTGGATCGAGATGCATGGAGACTACTACAAGCTCGAGGACGCGTCGCGCCCCCTTCACGACTTGCACGAACGTCTCGCTCCTTCTCGGGGGATCGGCCTGTTGTGCGGCGTCGCAGGCACGGCGTGCATCCTGCTCAACCTGATGTATCTGTGGAAGCGCAGTCGCTTCGGAGCGTGGCTCCGCGGCTCGCTGCGCGCCTGGATGACGAGCCACGTGATCACGGGAGTGCTGTCACTCGCCCTCATCGTCGTGCACGCAGGGGTGACACCTCGAGACAGCAATGGCGGGCACGCCTACCTCGCCCTCGTGATCGTCGTCGGAGCCGGGATCATCGGACGCTATCTCTACGCATTCGTCCCGCGTGCCGCCAACGGTCGCGAACTCGCCGTCGAAGAAGTGCGCACGCGCTTCGCACAGGTGACGGGAAAACTCGACAGCCAAGACACCGCGTTGCGCGAGAGCATCGAAGCACGACTCAGTGCCGGAGCACTCGACACGCGGTGGCACGGTTCGGGCTTCAAGCGGATCTTGCGCGGACTGACGATTGGAAAGCGTTGGCGCGAAGTCGCTTCCGAGATCGACCGCTTGCTCGACGAAGCCGACCTCGCCAAGCGACAAAAGACCGAGATCCTCGCACTCGCCGAGAGCGCATTCCGCAGCGCGTGGCAGGCCGCTCACATCGAGGAGCTACGAGGCCTGCTGGCCTCGTGGCGCTGGATGCATCGCTGGCTCGCGCTCCTCATGGTTCTATTGGCGGCGATCCACATCGTGACGGCGCTTCGCTACGCGAAGTTCTCTTGGGGGTAAGGTGCGGTACGGAAAACCGATCGTCGCCGCGCTCTCCGCGGCACTCGTCATCTCGCTGTTCGTGCGTGGTCTCGACCGCACGTCGCCGGGACCGCTTTCTGCGACGCATGCCGCCGTGGATGGCCTCAGCGACGCGTCCTCATGTAGCCGCTGCCACTCGGAGACGAGCGAGTCCCTCGCGGCAGCTTGCGAAGCGTGTCACGAGGAGATCGCCGATCAGCGAACGACTCACAAAGGACTTCATGGCAAGCTCGATCGCGCGAGCGAGTGCGAATCTTGTCACAGCGAGCATCACGGATCCGCCTTCGTCCTGACCAGTGAGACGAGCTTCACGCGTGCGGGAATCGCGGATCGGAACGCCTTCGATCACGCGATCGCGACGACGTGGACACTGACGGGTGCGCATGCACGACTGGCCTGTGAAACCTGTCATGAGAATGCCACCAAGCAAGTGCTCGCTCAGGATGAGAAGCGCTTCGTCGGTCTCACGCAAGCTTGCACCCAGTGCCACGAAGATCGACACGAAGGTCGCTTCGGTGCGGATTGCCAGTCATGCCACGGGCAAGAGAAGCCGTTCGCGACGGCTCCGGGATTCGAGCATCCCGACCGCTTTCCTCTGACAGCGGGGCACGCGGGTCACGCATGCGCGAAGTGCCACGAGACGACACCTGAGCTGAATACCATCGCCACACCACAGAACAGCGCGATCCCCCTGGTCCGTGCGTGTGCCGCGTGTCACGAGAATGCACATGCTGCCGGCGGCACCGCGATGCGGATCGACGACACCGCGGACTGCTCACGCTGTCACGACACCGCGCACTTCCGCGGCACGACGTTCGACGTCGCGGCACACGCGCGCATCGGAGTACGGCTCGAAGGCGCGCACGAGAGCCTCGCGTGCGCGTCGTGCCACGGTGGCGGAGCCGCCGCTTCGGGCAGCAGCACGCTCGCGAGCACGCTCGGGGGCACTGCACGTCGCGACATGCAGTCGTGCAGCACGTGTCACATCGACCCGCACGCGACCGGCAACGGCGTGATGGCAATCGCGGGCGCCGGCGATTGCAAGCGCTGCCACGAAACCTCGAGCTTTCACGGAGCAACGTACGATGCGAAGGCACACGCAGCGATCGGCGTCGACCTGCTCGGGAAGCACAGGGCCGCGGCGTGCACGAAGTGCCACGATGCTGCACACGGCATCGCAGACTCGAGTTCGCCGCGTGACCTGGCCAAGTGCGCGACATGCCACGAGATACCACATGGTGACCGCTTCGTGGCTGCATCGGCGAACTTTGGCGGTAAGTCCTGCAAACCCTGCCACGAGAGCATCGACGACGGATGGCGCTTGCCGGTCCGCATGACGGCCGAGAACCACGGCCTGACGGGATTCGACCTGAAGGGCAAGCACGTGGCGGTCGCTTGTGACCGCTGCCACGAAGGACTCGGACACATGATCGTGACCGCGGACTTCGGGCATCGCTTCCCGGGGCGCGGACAAAAGGACTGCACAGCGTGTCACCAAGACCCGCACGCAGGCGAATTCGCACGCGGCCCCAAGCCGCGGACGTGCGTCGAATGTCACGACGAAAACCACTTCAGGCCCGTCGACTTCGGTATCGAAGATCACACGGCGACGGCCATGCCGCTCGACGGTGCGCACGCCGCAGTGAGTTGCAACAGCTGTCACCAGCGTGACGGAAAGAAGCTCGCGTTCCGCGGGCTCGACACGGCCTGCGCATCGTGTCATGAAGACGTGCATCGCGGGCAGTTCCGAGTCACGAAGACCGGCGTCACCACGTGCACCAAGTGCCATTCGACGTCCGGGACGTTCGACGATGTCCGCTTCGACCACCAACGCGATACGCGCTTCCCGCTGGATGGAAGCCACCAGAAAGTCGCCTGCGCTGCCTGTCACAAACCCGAAGGCTTCCCGCAGTTCGTACGCTACAAGCCGTTGCCCGTCGATTGTGCGGGTTGCCACACACCCAATGGGAAGAAGTACGTTCCCGGAGGTCGGTAACGGTGATCCTCACTCCGATCGTCGCATGCGTCGCGTTCGCATCTGCACCATGGCAGGAGCGACGCGTCCCGATCGAGGTGAGGTTCGTGGCGGGGCGCAATGTCTATATCGAGCCCGGTCGCGATGCCGGTCTCCGAGCTGGGGACCGCATCGTTCTCGAGATCGCTGCCGGCAACACGATTCGCGGTCGCATCGAGTCGGTCAGCAAGACGCAGGCACGCGCCGTCGTCGATGAGGCACGTGACGTCCTCGTGGCGTCGGTTCGAGGCTATGCGGTGCTCGGCGAACGTGACGAAGAGCAGGACGAGGATCGTCCCGAGGCACCGCCGTGGAAGCGCGAGGCAGCGCCCGGCGACCCGAACGCACCGCTCCTTCGCCTCGGCAAGGTCACACGCTCAGCGGATCGACCTGCCGAGTGGTCAGGACGCGTCTACGGTCGTGCCGACGTGTTCAAGAACCTCAAAGGCGCACGTGAGCAGAGCAACTGGCTGCGGTCCGGATTCGACGTGACGGGCAAGAACGCGTTCGGCAACGGAGGGGCCCTGCGCGCGGATGCCGAGTTCGCGATGCGTAGCTTCGAGAGTCGGTTCAGCAACGACGACGCGTCGACGCGAACACGCATCGACAGACTCGAGTACTCGTGGGGGCATGATCGTGAGTCGAGCTTCGGCTACACGCTCGGGCGCTTCTTGATGCGTCAGATACCCGAGTTCGGAGTGCTCGATGGCGGCGAGTTCGTCCAGGCGCTCGATACGCAATCGAGTGTCGGCGCCGCGATCGGCTTCTTGCCGCAGCCGCTCGCTGACCGTGCGACGGGCGACGACTTTGCGGCGCATCTCAGTTGGTCCCGTGTCTTCGGAGACGAAGAGCGAGCGCGACTTCGCGTCGGGGTCCAGAAGACTTGGCACCATGGAGACGCCGATCGCGACCTCGTACTGTCGTCGTTCTCCTGGCGCCCCTCGGACTCGACGTCGCTTCAGGCCACTCTATGGCTGGACTGGTACGACTCGAGTGAGCGTGTGCGGTCGAGCGGAATCGATCTGACCGAACTCCAACTTCATCTGTCGCACCGATTCGACGACGCCAATGGCGTGTCGCTCTATGCCAGTAGGCTCCACTGGCCGGACATCCTCCGCATGGAGTTCGACGAGGTCCCTGCGGACGTGATCCTCAACGAAGAGCGTCGCAACGCCGGCGCATCGACGTGGCACGCGCTGAGCGAGAACGTCTGGCTCGACCTGCGCGCCGACTGGTGGCGTGACCGTCGTGACGACGGTGTATCCGCGGACGTGAGGTTTCGCTTTCGCGACTTGTTCGTCGAACGAGGCGATGTCTCGATCGGCGCCTACCACCGAACGGGCAGCTTCTTGGCCGGACCCGGTCTGAGAATGGATTGGTTCCAACGAATCGATCTCGGCAGCCTGCGCTTGGGGTACGACCTCGTGCGATACGACTTCGACGACAACCGAGGCACACTGACCGAGCACACCGTGCGCCTCGATGCAGATCTCGACCTGGGATCGCGGACAGCGCTCGGACTCAGCCTCGATCATCGTTTCGGAAACTGGTCGCGCGCCATCAGCGGCGGCATCTTCGTCCAACATCGCTTCTGAACGCCATGCAGCCGACTCGCAAACGCTTCCGAACGCTCGCCATTGCGGGATTCGCACTGTCGTTCTTGCTGATTGCTTGCGTCCTGGGCGGACCACAGGATTGGGACTCGAATCTCGGTCCTGTCGTTCCACACGACACGTTTCCCGGCGACTGTTCGCTCTGCCACGAAACGGGCAGTTGGAGCAAGATCCGCGCGAACTTCGAGTTCGATCACGAAGCCGAGACCGGCGTTCCTCTGATTGGCGCACACAAGACTGCCAAATGTCTGCGCTGCCACAACGATCGCGGACCACTCGATCGCTTCATCGTCCTCGGCTGCAAAGGCTGTCACGAAGACGTCCACCAAGGCCATCTCGGCGCTCGTTGTGAGTCGTGCCACGACGAAGCATCGACGACCTGGATTCCACGCGAGATCATTCGCGAGCATCAGCGCACGCGATTCCCGCTCGTCGGCGCACACGCCGGTGTCGCATGCTTCCGGTGTCACTCGGGGGCCGAGGTCGGGAACTACAAGTTCGCCGACGTGCGTTGCGAGAGCTGCCACCAGGACGCACTGGCTTCGGCAAGGGCGCCCGATCACGTGGCCCAAGCGTGGACGAGAGATTGCGAACGATGCCACCGCCCGACCGGCTGGAGTGGCTCGCACTTCTCCCACTCACAGTGGCCGCTGACCGGCGCGCACGCCGCCGCCATGTGTGAGCAGTGCCACAAGAACGGTGTCTACAAGGGCACTCCGCGCAATTGCGTCGACTGCCACCGGGCCGAGTACGATGCAACTACCGAGCCGCCGCATGCCGGCGCAGGCTTCTCCTTCCAGTGTGATCAGTGTCACGGCACCAGCATGTGGCAAGGAGCGCACTTCGACCACGGCATCTGGCGGCTCGATGGTGCACACGCCGGCGCAGCGTGCTCCAAGTGCCACATGGGCGGAATCTACAAGGGCACGCCGCGCAACTGCGTCGACTGTCATCGCAACGACTACGACTCGGCGAAGAGCCCCGACCACGCCGCCGCGAGCTTCCCTCTCGCTTGCGAACAGTGTCACTCGACATCGCGCTGGGAAGGCGCGAAGTTCGACCACAACACGTGGCCACTAGACGGTGCACACAGCGCGGCAAGCTGTAACAAGTGCCACATCAACAACGTATACCAAGGCACGCCGCGCAACTGCGTCGACTGTCATCGCAACGACTACGACGCGACGACGAGCCCGAATCACACCGCGAGCAACTTCCCGCTGGACTGCACGCAGTGCCACGTGACTTCGCAGTGGAAGGGTGCGAAGTTCGACCACAACACATGGCCGCTCGACGGCGCGCACAAGACGGTCAACTGCACCGCGTGCCACAAGAACAACGTCTACAAGGGAACGCCACGTGAGTGTGTCGATTGCCACCGTGCGGACTACGACGGCACGACGAACCCCAATCACAGTCAGCTCAACTATTCACTCGTCTGCACCAACTGTCACTCGACGACGACTTGGCAAGGCGCGTCGTTCAACCATCGCTTCCCGATCACGTCCGGCGCGCACAAGGGCCTCTCGTGCACCGAGTGCCACAAGAACCCGACGAGCTACACGGAGTTCACGTGCACCGATTGCCACGAGCACAGCCAGACGCGGATGAACGACAAACACAAAAGTGTGAGCAACTACGCGTGGACGAGCGCCAAGTGCTATCAGTGCCATCCCAACGGCAAGCACTGACGGTGCGTTGACGACTCGATCGCGCAGGTCGATCACGCCTCGAATCACGCTCGGTAGCCGGACTTCATACACGGGACGCCGCGGCGCGCCGGGCTTCACGGATAGATGCGATACAGCATCCGCGGGAACGGAATGCACTCACGCAAGTGCTCGGCCCCCGTCAGCCACGCCACGAGGCGTTCGAGCCCTAGCCCGAACCCGCCGTGCGGCACCGAGCCGAAGCGTCGCAAATCGAGATACCATTGGAACTGCTCCATCGGCAGTTCGTGCTCTTCGATGCGCTTCCGCAGGACATCGAGGTCGTCCTCGCGTTCGGAGCCGCCAATGATCTCGCCGTAACCTTCCGGCGCGATCATGTCGACACAGAGCGCCAGATCGGGCGCCTGCGGATCGGCCTTCATGTAGAAGCTCTTGATCTTGCGCGGATAGCGATGCACGAGCACGGGTCGATCGTGCGCGTCCCCGAGGAGCGTCTCGTGCGGAGCTCCGAAATCGTCGCCTTGCACGAAGGTCGGATCCTTCTCGAGGAGCTTCGATGCTTCGAGGTAGCTGAGCCTCGGATACGGCGTCGACGTCGCGGGCTCGAGCTTGGACACGTCGCGCTCGAGGTCTTCGAGTTCGGTCCGCCGTCGCTCGAGCACGCGACCGACGATCGTCGAGACGAAGTCTTCGGCAAGCGACATGACGTCGTCGAGGTCGTAGTACGCAGCCTCGGGCTCGACCATCCAGAACTCGGTCAGGTGCCGCTTCGTCTTGGACTTCTCGGCGCGGAACGCCGGACCGAACACGTAGATCTTGCCGAGCGCCATCGCGGACGCTTCGCCGTACAGCTGACCCGATTGTGTGAGGTACGCGGGGTCTCCGAAGTAGTCGACGTTGAACAACGTCGTCGTTCCTTCGCACGCGTTCGGCGTGAACATCGGCGAGTCCATGCAATAGAACTCGCGCTCGTAGAAGAAGTCGCGAATCGCCTGAATGACCTCGTGGCGGATCCGCATGATCGCGGTCTGCTTCTTCGAGCGCAGCCACAGGTGCCGGTGCTCCATCAGGAACGCCGGTCCGTGCTCCTTCTTGGTGATGGGGAAGTCGACGCTCGGTCCGACGAGTTCGATAAGAGTCGGCTGGAGTTCGACCCCGGTCGGAGCACGCTCGTCCGCGACGGCCTTGCCGACGATGCGGACACTCGCTTCTTGTGTCAGTGCACCCGCGGCCTCGAAACTCGCGTCGTCGATCGCACCTTTGGCGACGACCGCTTGCACGGTCCCACTGCCGTCGCGAATCTGGAGGAAGTGAAGCTTGCCCTTGCTGCGGATGTTGGCGAGCCAACCCTGCACGAGCACTTCTTGATCCAAGTGCTCACCGAGCCGGCGGATCGGCACGGCGCGAATACCCTTGTAGCTCTGGAACGTCATGGTTCTCGATATGGATCTCGATGCTGCGAGAACGGGAATCAGGGAAACGTCGTGTAGCTCTGCTGCATCTCGAACTCGGTCACGGCCGTGCCACGGAGCACGAGATGCCCCTTGTGCAGCGCACCGTCACGCTCCGCTTCGACGACGACACGAACCGGGCGCTCCTTGTCCACACTGCTGAGGTCGGTGACGACGGTCACCTTGGTGTAGCCGAGGTTGTAGAGCTTGGCTTCGACGACGTCGATGAGGCCGCTCGGCGCATGCACGCGCGTTTCGCCGCCAGCAGCTGCCAGGGTCGCGACGGCGACCTGGGAACGCCCGTCGAGGCCATCGCGAATCCCGGTCAGAACGTCGTGGATGTCCGCGAGCTGGTCCTCCACGCGCCTCGTCCCGAGGGCCTCGAGCCCGTCGACGAGCTTCTGTAGGCGATCGTTGAGGCTCTTCATGGCCTCCTTCTCCGCTTCGAGATAGGCCTCGTAGCGCAGCAGGCGCAGGTAGAGCACCAACGTCAGAACGACGAGCGTCACGAAGGTGAGCGAGAACTGGAGAAGTGGCGTCACAGGGTCACGACCCTATGCTGCCGCCCCATGTCGGGCAAGATCCGCTTCTTCGTCGCCGCGTTCCTGCTCGGGCTCCTCGCGGTTCTCTGGTTCCTGCGACCGACGCTCCAGGAGCGGTTCGCCGTGCAGGGCCCCAAGCTCGTGACCCTCCTCCTCGAGGACTTCGAGTCCGCGCTGCTCCCGGAACAGTTCACGAAGGACAACCGACAGGTCGTGCGGTTCGGCATCGAAGACGGCAGCGTGGTCCCGTCGGACCTGCGCCCGAAGCTCGAGGCTGCAGCTCGGAAGCGCGCCGAGAACGGCGACGCCCGGATTCGGCTTGCGGCGGGCGACGAGCCTGGCCGCGCGTTGACGCTCGCGTGGAACGGCACCGCGCAAGACGTCGAGCTTCGCGTCGAGGACGGGACGACACAGCGCCGGGAGCTCACCAGCTACCTGAGCTTGCTCCCGCCATTCTTGACGATCTTGATCGCGGTGCTCGTCGGCAAGACGATCCCGGCGCTGCTCGCGGGGGTGCTCCTGGGCAGCTGGTTCTTGTCGGGAACCGGGATGTTCGTTCAGTTCGGCAAGCACTACGTCTACGAGCGAGTCCTCACGGACGACTTCCGGCTCGAGATCCTCGGCTTCGTCGCGTTCTTGATGGTCACGATCGGCGTGCTCACGCGTGCCGGCGGTATCGAGGGGCTCGTCGACATCATCAAGCGCTTCGCTCGATCGGCGCGGTCCAGTCAGTTCGTCGCGTACCTGATGGGGTTCGTCGTCTTCTTCGACGACTACGCCAATACGATCGTCGTCGGTTCGACGATGCGCCCGCTCACCGATCGCATGCGCGTCAGTCGGGAGAAGCTCGCCTACATCGTCGACTCGACCGCCGCTCCGATCGCGGGCATCTCGGTGCTCTCGACGTGGGTCGCGTACGAGATCTCGACGTTCTCTGCGCAGCTTCCCGATGTCGGCATGAAGGACAGCGATGGATTCGAGGTCTTCCTCGCGACGCTGCCGTATCGCTTCTACTGTATCTTCACGCTCTTCTTCGTCGCAGCCACGATTCTGATGCGACGCGAGTTCGGACCGATGCTCGCTGCGGAGCGACGAGCGAGCACGACCGGCCGTGTGCTTCGCGAAGGCGCCGTGCCGCTCGTGAGCGAAGAGATGACGACCTCGGGTGCCAAGGAAGGCGCACCGCCGCGTTGGTACAACGGCTTTTTGCCGATCGCGATCCTGATCGTCGTGACGCTCTACTTCTTGTGGGACACCGGGAAAGGAAAGCGTTCGTTCGCGTTCGACTTCGCTCTGTGGCGGGACGTGCTCGGCGATGCCGTATCGTCGCGCGCGATCCTCTACGGCTCGATGGCTGCAGCCGGCTCCGCGATCCTGCTCGCGCTCGGACAACGCATCCTCTCCCCCATCGAAGTCGCCCTGGCTTCGTGGAAGGCGCTGCGCGGGCTCGGCTTCGCGATGATCATCCTCGTGCTCGCGTGGTGCATCGGCTACGT
>JACKHW010000005.1 GCA_020638795.1 Planctomycetota bacterium
CCGAGAGAGAGCACGCATTCGCGGTCCGCGTCGGCGCCGCAGGGATGAGCCTCGTAGACCTCGAGACCCCGCAACGGAGCTTGCAGGTCGACTTCACGCAGCCGCGAATTCTCCGCAGGTTGCGCGGCGGGTCCGGCCGCGAGCCGCTCGTCCACGCGCTTCGCGGCAAGGCAGCACGTGCGACTACCGTCCTCGACGCGACCGCAGGACTCGGCGTCGACACCGTGATCGCCGCGAGTCGTGGACTCCACGTCGTTGCGATCGAACGAAACGCCGTGCTCGCCGCGTTGCTCCGTGATGGCTTGCACCGCGCACGGCTCGACGAGCGAACGCGATCGATCGCCGAGCGCATCACGCTCGTGGAGGCCGATGCCATCTCCGCGCTGCCCGACCTCGGCGCCGCCCACGCGCCCTGCGTCGCCTACCTCGACCCGATGTTCGCCGACGCTGCACACAAGTCCGCGCTGCCGTCCGGCGCGATGCAGCTGGTTCGCGCACTCCTACATCAAGAAGGCGCATCCCCGCGGGACGAGACCGTAGCCGAGCTCCTCGAGGCCGCACGGATTGCCGCCCCCCGCGTCGTCGTCAAGCGCCCCCGCACGGCGCCGCCGCTCGCAGGAGCCGCACCCCACCACAGCGTCCGCGAGCGTACCTGCCGCTTCGATGTCTACGTCCGTTGACGTCCCGCGCACCCCGCCAACGCGCGGTCGCGCTTCACGCAGTGAAAGTAGCGTGAAACGTCCCTGGAACGATTCACGCGCGAAAGTGGCGCGAAGCGACCCTGGCACCCTTTGTGCGCCCTGATGTGGCGCTATCCTGGGGCTTTGACCTTTCTCCCTCGGGCCAACCTCTCCGCGATGAAATCCTGGATCGCCGTCGTATTTGCCGGGCTCGGATTCGTGCCTGTGTTACGTGCGCAAGATGCGCGTGTCGACTTCAACCGCGAGATTCGGCCGATCTTGTCGGATCGGTGTTTTCAGTGCCACGGCTTCGACGCGCGGGCTCGGAAGGCCGACCTGCGACTCGATACGTTGGCCGGGCAGCGGGAGACCCGCAAAGGGAAGACGCCCGTCGTGCCCGGGGACCCGGACGCCTCCGAACTCGTGCGACGCATCGAGTCCGACGACCCTGACCACGCGATGCCGCCGAAGTCCTCGGCGCTGAAGTTGTCGGGCGAAGAGCGCAAGCTTCTCCGTCGGTGGGTGCAGGAGGGCGCCGAGTTCGAGGAACACTGGGCGTTCGTCCCGTGCGAAAGCCCGCGCGTGCCACAACCGACGAACGGCATCGTGCGCAACGAGATCGACGCGTTCGTGCTCGCAAAGCTCGAATCCGCCGGCGTCGAGCCGTCGCCGACCGCCGACCCCGCGACGTTGCTCCGAAGGGTCACGCTCGACCTGACCGGGTTGCCACCGACTCCCGAAGAACTCGACGCCTTCCTCGCCGATCCATCGGACGCAGCGTACGAACGCCACGTCGATCGCCTGCTCCGTAGTCGCCACCACGGCGAGCGCATGGCGCTGCTGTGGCTCGACGCGGCACGCTACGCCGACACCAACGGCTTCCACCATGACAACGTCCGCACCTCGTGGCCCTATCGCGATTGGGTCATTCGCGCGTTTCAGAACAACAAGCCGTACGACGAGTTCGTGGTCGAACAGCTCGCGGGCGATCTCCTCCCGAACGCGACCGAGCAGCAGCACATCGCGACCGCGTTCTCGCGGATGCACAACATCAACGACGAAGGCGGAGCGCTCGATCCCGAGTACAAGGTCGAAGCCGTGTGCGATCGCATCGAGACGATCTCGACGACCTTCCTCGGTCTCACGATGACCTGCGCGCGGTGTCACGATCACAAGTACGATCCGCTCACGCAGGACGACTACTACTCGCTCTACGCCTTCTTCAACAGCATCGAGGAGCGCGGCGTCTACCCGAACAACCTCGAGCAAGCGCGCGCCTACCCGGCTCGACTCGACTACTTTCCCGACGGTATGAAGGCGCAGGTCGCCGAGGCACGGCAGCGTGTCGGCACGGCCGAAGCCGCGCTCGCCGACGCTCAGCCCGGCTTTCGACAAGAGCGCGAAGCGCACGACCGCACCGTCCTCGAAAAGCACCACGTCGCGTGGCTCGACCGCACGGGCATGACAGCAGTCGCCCAGAGCGGCCGTAATCTCGTCCGCCAGGACGACGGTAGTTGGCTACTCGATCTCGACAAGCAAGCAGGGCCACCGTCGAGCGACGTCCATCGGTTCTCGATGACGACCGATCGTACGGACTTGAGGCTGGTGCGTTACGAGGCGTTGGTCGACGACCGCTTGCCCGGCAAGAGCGTCGGCACGGTGCCGCACGGCAACGCCGTCGTTTCCAAGTTCGTCCTCGAAGTCGCACCCCTCGCGAGTAGCGATGCCGAAGCGACGAGCGAGTTCGTCGAACTCGCCTGGGCGTGGGCCGACCACGAACAGCAGAACGGCGACTTCGACATTCTCAACACGCTCCCGGGCAGTGGCTTCGAGAACGCGAGCGAAGGCTGGGCACTCGCCGGCCATCACGACAAGAACCGTCGCACCGCAATCCTCGTCGCGAAACGGCCCTTCGGCTTCGAAGGCGGAAGCAGGCTCACGTTGCACGTCCACTACGAAAGTCGTTACGCGCAACACCTCGCGGGCCGTGTACGCGTGAGCTTCGGTGCGGCGGACGCGAGCGTCGCGCAGCAGATTCCCGAACGACACGGAAGCTGGTTCGCCTGCGGTCCGTTCCCGGCAGCGAGCTTCGACGAAGCCTACGATCGCGCCTTCGGCCCCGAGTCCGTGTCGCGCATCGCGATCGACGCGACGTTCGACGCAGGCAAGAAGAAGCAGCGCTGGCGCTACGAAGACAAGCTGCAGGACGACGTCACGTATTCGTTCAACAACACGAAGAGCGCGTACTATTTCGGACGAGAGTTCCGCAGCGAGCACCCGCAGCGCATCCTGCTCCATCTCGGTAGTGACGATGCGATCCGTGTCTTCCTCGACGGCAACGACGTGTTGTCCAAGCGTGTCCTTCGCGGTGTCTCCAGGGACCAAGAACACGTCGAACTCGAGATTCCCCGCGGACGCCACGCGATCGTCGTCAAGATCGTCAACGACGGTGGACCGGGTGCATTCCACGGGCGCATGACCTATCCGCAGGATGACACGACCAAGGGCCGCTACGCACCGGTCGCGCTGATCCCACCAGCCGAACGCGATGACACGGCGACCGAGCGCTACGCGCGCGAATGGGCGAGCACGACGTCACCGACGTTCGCGGCACTCGATGCCGAAGTCCGCGAGAGCAAATCCGCCCTCGAGGCTCTCGAAGCACAGGCCGTACCCGTGCTCGTGATGCGAGAACTCGAAAAGCCGATCGCGACGCACGTCCTGACGCGCGGGCGCTACGACGCTGCCGACGAAAGTCGTCCGGTCGATCGCCGCCCGCCTCTCTTTCTCGGCGGAAAACTGCCCGCGGACGCGCCCAACGATCGCCTCGGATTCGCGCGCTGGCTCGTGCGCAAGGACAACCCGCTGACACCGCGCGTGCACGTCAACCGGCTCTGGCAGATGATCTTCGGTCGCGGCATCGTCGAGACGAGCGAGAACTTCGGCATGCAGGCTTCGTGGCCTTCGCACCCCGAACTCCTCGATTGGCTCGCTGCGCGATTCGCCCAGGATTGGGACGGGCGAGCTTTGTTGCGCAGCATCGTCACGAGCGAGGCGTATCGTCGCTCGGCACGACCGACACCGAGCGCGCGCAAGCAGGATCCCGACAATCGCCTCTTCGCACGTTTCCCGCGGCAGCGACTTCAGGGCGAAGCAATTCGCGACCTCGCGCTCTTCGCGAGTGGGCTACTGAGCGACGAGCCCTTCGGCCCGAGCGTGCGCCCCTACCAACCCGAAGGCCTGTGGCGCGAGCTCTCGATCGGAGGGAGTTCCAATACGCGCATCTTCGAGCGCGATGACGGCGACAAACTCTATCGCCGCAGCCTCTACACGTTCTGGAAGCGCACGAGCCCCAATCCGCAGATGTCGATGTTCGATGCGCCGACGCGCGAGTACTGCGTCGTGCGACGAGGCGTGACCAACACTCCGCTTCAAGCACTCGTGCTGTGGAACGACGAGCAGTTCCTCGAGGCTGCGCGCGTGCTCGCGCAGCGCACGCTGGGTGAAGAGCACCCGAGTGACGAAGCGCGCATCGACGCGATGTTCACGCGCTGCACCGGACGCCACATGGGCGAAGCCGAAGCGAGCGTGCTCGATGAGTCCCTCACCGCGTTCCGATCGCGCTATGCCTCGGCACCCGAGGACGTCACAGCGCTCCTCGCGATCGGCGAAGCGCCGTTGCCCGCCGCGTTCCGCGACGGCACGCGCGCCCCCCACGAACTCGCCGCTTGGATGATGCTCGCGAGCACGATCCTGAGCCTCGACGAAACCATCGTTCGCGATTGAGAGATTCGACTGTCATGCATCCCATCGAAGAACATCATCGACTCGTCACAAGGCGCCAGTTCTTCGGCCGCGCGAGCGGCTCGATCTCGGCAGGACTCGGGATCGCTGCGCTGACGCAGCTCGAAGGACGCGTGATCGCCGCACCAAGCGTCGAAGGGCCCGAGGACGCGGTCCCCCACTTCGCACCGAAGTGCAAACGCGTCATCTACCTCCACCAGATGGGTGCACCGTCGCAGCTCGACCTCTTCGACTACAAGCCGAAGCTCGTCGAGATGGCGGGTAAGGACCTGCGCAAGATGCCGGACGTTTGGCAGAACCAGCGCGTCACCGGCATGACGAGTGGCCAGAGCAGTTTGCCGCTCGTTCCGTCGCGCTTTCGCTTCGATCGCTACGACAACGAGAGCGGTGGCACGTGGATCAGCGAACTGCTGCCGCACACCGCGGCCGTCGCCGACAAGCTCTGCATCGTGCGCTCGATGTTCACCGAAGCGATCAATCACGAGCCAGGGATCACGTTCTTGCAGACGGGCAGCCAGATCCCCGGACGTCCAGCGATCGGCTCGTGGCTCAGCTACGGCCTCGGCAGTGCCAACAGCGACTTGCCTTCGTTCGTCGTCCTGATCTCGCAGGGCTTCGGCAACATGCAAGCACTCTCGGCACGCATGTGGGGCAGCGGTTTCTTGCCGAGCGAACACCAGGGTGTTCGCCTGCGCAGCGGCAAGGATCCGGTGCTCTTCCTCGACGACCCGAAGGGCATGAAGCGCAGCGACCGCCGTCGCATGCTCGACGCCGTCGTCGCGCTCAACGAGATGGAATACGAGCGCTGCCTCGACGAGGAGGTGCGCACGCGCATCTCGCAGGCCGAGATGGCGTTCCGCATGCAGATGTCGGTTCCCGAACTCACCGACTTCAGCTCGGAGAGCGCCGAAACCCTCGAACTCTACGGGCCCGACGTGCACAAGCCCGGCAGCTTCGCCGCCAACTGCTTGCTCGCGCGGCGACTCGCCGAACGCGACGTGCGTTTCATCCAGCTCTATCAACGCGGATGGGATGCCCACGGCAATCTTCCGAAGGAGATCACGCTGCAGGCCAAGGCCGTCGACCGTGCCCAGGCCGCGCTGATCCAGGATCTCGATCGGCGCGGCTTGCTCGACGACACGCTCGTCGTGTGGGGCGGCGAGTTCGGCCGCACCGCGTATTGCCAAGGTGCCTACAACGTCGAGACCTACGGTCGCGACCATCACCCGCGCTGCTTCACGATGTGGTTCGCCGGCGGCGGCATCCGCCAGGGCATCGACTACGGCAGCACGGACGACTTCGGCTACAACGTCCTGACGAATCCGGTCCACGTGCACGACATGCACGCGACGATGATGCACCTGCTCGGGATCGATCACGAGCGGCTCACGTATCGCTACCAAGGGCGCAGGTATCGGTTGACGGACATCGCCGGCCGCGTCGTGCACGACATCCTCGCGTGATGCGGGACCACACACACGGGAGTCGCGCATCGTCGCTCTCGACGGGTTCTCCGTTCGAGACACCTTCGTGAACGCGACCGCGTTGAACAGCCTCCTCCGCATCGTCGTCCTCGTGACAGGCGCGGTCCTGCTCGCGACCACCGTCATCGGGCGCGCACGGGAGACGTCTACGGCATCCACCGAAGCGAAGCGACCCAACATCCTGTTCTTCCTCGTCGACGACATGGGCACGCGCGACACGTCGGTCGACTTCGTGCTCGATCCCCTCGGTCGCCCTATCGAACCAGGTCGCACGACCGTCTATCGCACGCCGGCGATGGAGCGACTCGCGGCACGGGGGCGGCGCTTCTCCAACGCACACGCGTGCACCGTATGCACGCCGACACGCGTGTCGATCATGACGGGGCAGCACGCGGCGCGGCTCGGCATCACGACGTGGACGCACCCCCAAGTGACCAAGGACACGGGCTTCGTCCAGAAGGACGGCGTGCGGAGCCCTTCGTGGCGCATGCAGGGCCTCGACGTCACGTTGCCGACGCTTCCACGTCTGCTCAAAGAGGCGGGCTACGCGACAATCCACTGCGGGAAGGCGCACTTCGGGCCCAACGACACGGCTGCCGGCGACCCGAAATCGCTCGGCTTCGACGTCAACATCGCGGGACACGGCGCGGGCGGTCCGGGTTCGTACAGCGGCAAGACGAAGTTCAGTGCAGCTTGGCGCAACGGCGGACACGACTGGGACGTTCCCGGACTCGAGAGGTATCACGACAAAGACGTGCACCTCACCGAAGCGTTGACGCTCGAGCTGAAGGACGCGATCACGGCAGCGATCGAATCGAAGCGCCCGTTCTTCGCTTACATGGCGCACTACGCGGTGCACGCACCGTTCGAAATCGATGCACGCTTCGCGGCGAACTACCCCGACCTCGAGGGCAAGGCGCTCGCGTTCGCGACGATGGTCGAAGGCATGGACAAGTCCCTCGGGGACTTGCTCGACCACCTGGAGTCCCTCGGTGTCGCCGAGGAGACGCTCGTCGTGTTCTATTCCGACAATGGCAGTGACGGCCCACTCAATCGCCCGTTGCGTGGCAAGAAGGGCACGCGCTTCGAAGGTGGAACTCGCGTGCCGCTCATCGTCGCGTGGGCTAGAGCCGAAGCCGACAGTCCGCTTCAGGAGCGACTGCCGATCGAAGCAGCTTCGGTTTCACGTCAGCTCGTCACGCCCGAGGACTTCCTGCCGACGCTCTGCCGAATCACGGGTGTCGACGTGCCGAAGGGAGCGACGATCGACGGCAGTGACGTCAGTGCCGCGATTCGCGGAATCCCGGGCACGCACGCGCCGCCGAGCTTCGCGATCCATTTCCCTCACCGGCACAACGACACGCTCTACAGCACGTGGCTCGACGGGGACTGGAAGCTGATCTACGAGCACGACAAGGCGGCGTGGCAGTTGACCAACGTCGCGCTCGACCCGGACGAAAGCGAGAACCTCGTCGCATCTCACCCCAGCCTCGCCCTCGCGATGGCGAAGCGCATGATCGCGCGCCTCGATGCGCTCGGCGCGCAATGGCCGGTGGACGACTCCGGACAGCCGACTCGACCCGACCTCGCAGGGCTCGAAGGCGCGGCAGAGGCGGCGACAAGGACCTCCGAGCGCACTCCGGATCCGACGGACGAATCCTCGGGTGCTCGTGCGACGCGAGTCGGTCCGCTGCCGCGCGACGATCTCGACCTCGCGTCGATGTGCCAGCCGATCGACGACGACAACCTCTACCGCGACGACGGCTACTACACGTGGTGCAACAGCATCCTCCGGGGTGACGACGGAACGTATCACCTCTTCTACGTGCGCTGGCCGAAAGAGCGCGGTTTCTACGGTTGGCTCACGCACTCGGAAATCGCGCGTGCGGTCTCGGATGCACCCGCCGGGCCCTATCGCTTCGCGGAGCGTGTGTTGCCGTGCCGCGGTGCCTACCCGTGGAACGCGATCAACGCGCACAACATCAAGTCCAAGCGCTTCGAGGGCCGGTACTACCTCTACTTCATCGCGACCAACGCGGGGACTCACCACCTGACCGAAGCCGAGCTCGTCGATGTCGCAACGACCGGCTATCGCCACCCATTCTGGCGCTTGTTGCGCGACAACCAACGCACCGGAGTCGCGGTCGCGGACACTCCGCTCGGTCCGTGGACCGTCCTGGATCGACCGATCGTCGAGCCCGCCGGTCCCGTGTCGACGGTCAGCGTCAATCCCGCCGTGTGGCGCGCTGCGGACGGTACGTATCGCATGATCTTCAAGGGAGATCATCCCGTGTCGCGTGTCGCGCAAGCTGTCGCGATCGCGAAGTCCCCGACCGGTCCCTTCGAGGTCCAGAAGCGCCTCGTCTTCGAACGCTATTCGGAAGACGCATCCGTCTGGCACGACTCGGCGCGTGCACTGACGTATGCAGTCCTGCACGATCGACACGGGTTCATCATGATCGCGAGCGAGGACGGCATCGCATGGCGGGACGCGAAGCACGCGCGCGTTCATGGCCTCCGTATCGCCAAGACGGGCGGCGGCTTCCTCGAGCCATCGCGCTTCGAACGCCCATCGGTGTTCGTCGAGGACGGCAAGCCGCGCGTTCTGTCAGGCGCTGCACAGTGGGACGGCGGCAAGGACGCGTGCATCGTCCTGATCCCGTTGCACTGAGCGCGCTCGAGTGATTATCGCTGCTTGCGCACCCAAGTGAGGAAGCGCGCGATTGCCGGATGCGCGCGCAGCGCGTCGACGGTCGCATAGTGCTTGCCGAGTTCCTTCTCGTCGGGCACGAACTCGTGCACGGCCGAGTGACAGTCCCGACAGAGCGGCACGGTGCGTTGGAGTTCTTCCCGCGTGAACCGCGCACGAAACCAACGCACGCGGTGACAGCGCCGCGGAATCAAGTGATGCTCGGTCGTGCCGGCGATCAGCGTGCGTTCGCAGAGTTCGCAGTGGCCCGATGGTGGGATGTCGTCCACGAGACGCGCGCAAGCGTTGGCCAGTCTGGCCTGGCAATCAGCGGCCCGTTGCGGGCTCGGTTTTGATCCCGTTCGAATCGCTCGGCGACGCAGCGCCCTTCTTCACGAAGTCGAGCGATGCCGAGTTGATGCAGTAGCGTAGCCCCGTCTGCGTCGGCCCGTCGTCGAAGACGTGGCCGAGGTGGCCGCCACAGCGCTTGCAGAGCACTTCCGTGCGGTTCCAACCGAACGAGAGATCGGCTTGTTGCGTGATCGTGTCCTTGGCAGCTGGTGCATCGAAACTCGGCCACCCGCAACCCGAGTCGAACTTGGAGTCGGAAACGAAGAGCTCGGCGCCACACCCTTTGCAGCGGTAGACGCCCTCCTCGTGATGATCCCAATAGGCACCGGTGAACGCACGTTCGGTGCCCTTCTCGCGAAGCACGTGGTACGACATCTCGTCGAGGCGTTCGCGCCACTCGTTTTCGGAGAGTTTGACCGTGGCGCTGCTGGGTTTCGCCGTCGCGGACTCGCCTTGCGATGCGACGTCTCCGATGGTCGCTGGCGTCGCGTTCGCACTCGCCGCATCTCGCGCATCACGAGACTCGTCGACGCAACACGACACCATGGCGACCAGCAGGAGCGCGCCGAACAGCTTCGACACGCGTCTTCCCGGGAATCTCACTCGTTCGAGCATCCTCATTCTCCCTCTTCGTCCTCCCATTCGATGTTCGCAAGATTGCCTTGTTCGAGCCGCTTGACGAGCTTGACGAGCCGGAGCTGGGCGCGTCGGTGACGACTCAGTGCCGCCTCCTCGCTGATACCGAGCGTCGCGGCGATTTCGCGGTGTGGAATGCCGTCGATGCGCTGCACGATCACGTAACGATCGGTCACCCCGAGCAGTCGAAGCGCGAACTGCGCGAGGCGCATGCCCTCTCGATCGCCCAAGATGCGGCTCGGCGTGCCGTGATCGTGCGCGAGAACACCGAAAACAGCGCTCGCGTCCCGTCCCGATACTTCACGACCCGAGTCGCGACACGACGCATCCATCCATCCCGCTTGATCGCGGATCGAGTTCTCGACGATGCGAGCCATCAAGGAGCAGAAGCCGCGTTCGTCGAGTTCTCCGAGTCGAGGGCAGTACTTGACGAAGCGCAGCAGCGCTTCTTGGACGATATCGCCAGACTCGGCCTTCTCGCGCAAGCGTGGGCCGAGGCGCGCCCGCACTTGACCCTGGATCCACGGCAGACAGCGGTCGATCAGTGCATTGAGCGCTTCTGGGTCGTGCGTGTCGATACGGGCGCCGCGAGGCGCTTCGATGCGCTTCGAGTCGTCGGGCAGGCAAGTCCGATCGTCGGTCATGCCGAACTCCGACAGCGTACCGGCGCGGGGCAGCGAGTTGGAGTCAGCACGTGCATTCGTGGATGGCAGCATAGCAAGCGATGTGCGAGACCGTTCCCCCCGTCGCAGTGACCCGTCGGACGACCCGCAGCGGCGATCCGTCCGTGGAGGGACTTCGAACGGAGCTGCTACCAGCGTGATGAAAAACTCGGACATGCACCAAGCACGCGCCTTTACCGCCCCGGCAACTCCCGAAAGCCTCGACGAATCGACGATTCGACGATTCGCCTGCGTTTTCGGCAGCCACCGAAACGGCGAAATCACGCACTCGGCGCGTGCCCGACTTGTTCAACGCGCTGCTACGAGTCAGCGACCTAAACGGATCCGTCCGTCGCCGGGATTTCGTGAATTGCACAGAAACCGGTCGCGCTCGGGATTTCCTACGACGCAGACTGGGCTCCTCATCGCTGTTGCCCTGCCATGGCCGAGGAACCACCAGAACCGGGAAACGCCGAGGGTTGGATACTTGCGTACCTGGATCTCCGGGATCGCGGTGAAGCCCCCCCGCTGAGGGTCTTTCTCGAGTCGGTGCCGCCGGAGTTGCGCGACGAGGTCGAGCGCGATTGTCGGAGACTTCAGGACCTCGAAGTCGAACTCCGCCAAGGGCCACGACCAGGTGCGGCGGGCCCATCGGTGAGTACGGAAGAACGGGCGTTCGAAGTCGATGGATATCGCCTCGACACCGTGGTCGACGAAGGCGGCATGGGCCGCGTGTGGCGCGGCGAGCGGCTCGCGGACGGCATGCCGGTCGCGATCAAGGTCCTCAAGCCACGTTTCCTCGATTCCTTCGAAGCGCGCGAACGGTTCCGTCGCGAAGCCGAGATCGGCCACGAGATCGCACACGAGGGGCTCGTCCCGGTGCTCGAACACGGCGAACGCGAGGGGTGCCCTTACCTCGTCATGCCGTTCATTGGCGGCGGCTCCCTGTCGGCGCGCATCGATCAGGCGCGCATGAGTGGCACCGAGGCATTCGAAGCATCCGAAGTCGCGCAGATCGCGATCGCGGTGCTCCATGCTCTCGAATCGTGCCACGACAAGGGCATCATTCACCGCGACCTCAAGCCAGCGAATATCCTCCTCGACGAGCAGGGGAATCCACGCTTGATCGACTTCGGTCTCGCACGAGTCGAAGAGCGCTCACAACTCACGCGCGTCGGCACCCTCGTCGGAACCGTCGCCTATATGAGTCCCGAGCAGACGTTGCTCGCTCTGCGACATCCGATCGACGCGCGAACGGACGTCTACTCACTCGGTGCGGTGCTCTACGCGATGTTGACGCTACACCCGCCATTCGGACGCGAGGGTGACGATCCGACCAAAGACGATTCGGACATCCTGCGTGACATCCTCTTCACGGATCCGAACCCGCCCTCGCGGATCGACGCACGCATCCACCGAGATCTCGAGACGATCTGCCTGAAGGCTCTCGAGAAAGCGCCGCCTCATCGCTACCAATCGGCGCGCGAGATGCGCCTCGACCTCGAACGCTTCTTGCGCCACGAGGCGATCGTCGCGCGCCCGGTTCGCCAAGTCGTGCGATGGATGCGCAGGCTCGCTCGCAACCGCGTCGCGATCGGTGTCGTCATCGGTCTGTCGACGGCGCTCGTCGCACTCGCGGCGTGGGCCATGTTCCACGACCCTAGACCGCGCCTCCACGTGCGCGCGCCCGAAGGAACACGGGTCTGGCTCGCACGCTTCGACTTTGCCGCGTCTCGGCACGATCGACCCCGTGAACTCGGCGCCGGACCGCTCGCGACCGTCGCGATCGACCCTGGCTATTACCGGATCACGGTGGAGCGAAGCGAAACCGAGTTCGCCGAGCGGGACGAAGTTGTGCGATCCGAGGACGTCACCGTCGACGCGCCACGTATCCTCGCGCTCGGTGACGTGACTGCAGGCATGGTCCGCTTCGAAGACGATCGACCGTTCATCGCCGGAATCGAACCGCAGGTTTCGCGCTGTGCGGACTACGATCGACGGGAGTATCCTGCGCTTCCGCCGTTCGCGATCGACCGCTTTGAAGTCTCTTTCCGCGAGTACCGCGCCTACCTCGCAGCGACGGGTGCCGCGCCGCCGAAGTATCTGACCGACGGCAAACCGCCCGAACTCGATGACTATCCCGACGACTACCCCGCGGTCGGCCTCTCGCACGCGATCGCGACCGCGTACGCAGCCTGGGCCGGCAAACGACTACCCACGAGACTCGAGTGGGAACGCGCGGCCCGCGGAACGGACGGACGACGCTATCTAGTGCCGCCGCCATTCGAGAATCAGAACGTCGTCGTCTACCGCGAACGAACGACGGTGTTCCGCGTGCAGGACGTGCCGGGTTGGGCGAGCGGCTTCCTGCGCAACGCGGTTCCGACGACGTTCGACAATGCCGATGTGACGCCCGAAGGTGTCCACCATCTCATGGGCAACGCCTCGGAGTTCATCGCTGGCTTCGATCGGCAGCGAAGTGGCGAAGTACTCTGGAACCAGGCCATCATCAAAGGTGGGGATTGGCACGACTCGGCCGACGCCGCACACTTCGACTACGTCGGCGCGTTTCCACGAGACTATGCCGACGGCGCGATCCGGCGTGGTTTCCGCTGCGCCAAGAGCTTGCTCCCGCCATCCCGACGAAGCGCGAAATAGGCGATTTCGGACGGCGGGCCAGCGTTTCGACGCCTTCCAGCGACTGCCGTTCTCCCCATCCGCTCCACGCCATGAGGACCTCGCACGATGATCTCCAACCTCACGATCCAACCGACGTTCGACTTCTCGAACATCAGTCCAGAAGCGGTTCACTACGAGAGTAGCGGGCAGTTCAAGCGATTCGTCACGAAGCGCCTCGCCGCGATCCTCGGTTCGTGCGACGGACGTTGCCCCGCGATCCGAGTCGACGACGCCGAAGCTCAGGGTCGCTCCGCCGACTTCGGCAGCTACCAGACGTTGTGCGGCCTCGTCGGCGACATCCTCACGCGCGAGACGGGCGAACGCTTGACGGCGTCCGACGGTGAACCCCCGATCGGCCCGGAGTGCCGCCCCTCCGAAGAGGATCCCGATATCTGGATCAAGTCGCGAGGCATCTTCCTCCACGCAGGTCCGCGTTCGGAAGAAGAAGGTCCACTCGTCGTCGGCGATCTCGAGAAGGAGATGGCCGCGTGGCCACGCCATGTCCGCCACGAGCTCGCCGCGATGCGTCTCTACGTGCGCGTTCAGTGGCATCATCGCTATGCGGCGCCGGACGGCGGCGCGTCTGGTGACGCTCCGGCGAGCACGCCTCAGTGACCCCGCCTTTTTGACGACTCGCATGATCGGAAGCACCAGGGGCGCGCGTGCCACGACGGACGACAGCATCTGATAGGGATCCTCCGCACGAGATCGCGGGCGCCCACCGTATAGTCGCGCAGCTCGACCGTCGTGAACGCAGCACCGCGCAGCCCCGACCTCCGATCGATGATCGCGATCGCGTGCCTGGCTCTCATCGCCTACGCGTGGACGCTTGCGTTGTACTTCCAGTTCGACGACTACTGGCTGGGCCTCGTCTCGGGCGAGCAGATCCGGCGTGCGATGCACCCGTTCGGAGAGCACGGGCCGCTTCCTCCCTTGCTCGAACACCTCTTCCAACCAATCGTCTGGATCTGGCTCGAGTGCGATGCATGGCTGTCGGGTACGCCGCTCCATGCGTGGGTCTATCACGCGACGTCGATTTGCGTGCATGCGGTGACGAGTGTCGCACTCTACGCTCTCTTGGTGCGGCACGTGACGCGCCAAGCGGCGCTGATCGCGGCCGCGGTCTTCGCGGCATGGCCGGCGGGCGCCCAGGCAGTGAGTTGGACCGCGGCGCGCGGCGACATGCTCTGGGTCACGTTCACGGTGTTCGCCCTAATGGCGACACGCAGAAGCATGGTGCTCGCTGGCGTCTGCATCGCACTCGGCTTCGCCGCCAAGAGCAGCGCTTGGACTTCGGCACCGCTCGTGGTTTGTTATGCATGGTGGCTCGACGCGTGTTCGCAGCGACCTGCAGCTCGACGCCGAGTCGTCGACACGTTCCGACTCGGCCTCGTGCTGTTGCTCCCACTCGGGCTCGTCGCGTGGTGGCGTGCGAACTACCTCGGCACGTGGTCGATGCTGTACATCGGCGGAATCCAGGCGCGTGCAGATCAAATGCCCGCGATGTTGCGCGCGATACCGAGTGCGCTGCACTACTTGATCGCACCCAAGAACGCGGTCCCGGATGTCCTCGCGGGATTGTGGAACGGCCGAGTCGTCAACACGATTCTCGGGACGATCGCGTTCGCTGGCGTCGTGTTCCTTCTGTTCGATCGCGACCACACGAAGCGCTATTGGCGCATCGTGATCGCGCTCTTCGTGCTCGCGATTCCGACCGTTCCTGCGGTCTTCTTGTGGCACCTCTATCCCGCAGCGCCGGGGATCTACTCGAGTCGTGCGCTCTACCCGGTAGTTGCCGCAGTCGCATTCGTTCTCGCACTCGCATTCGACACGCCGTTGCATGGTCGTCGCGCTGACCGCACGACCGCACAGGCTTCGAGCACGCGCAGAACGTTCGCCTCGAGGATCGTGCTCGTCTGCGTCGCGGTGTCGACCATCGATGCAACACTTCACGTCGCGCGCCTCGAGGTCGACGCGGCGCGGCGGACGCGCAATCGCATCGCGAGCCTGCAGAACCATGCGCAGGCAGTAGGCGACGACGTCACGTTCGTCGTGACCGATCCCGAACCGACGAGGTTCGGAGTCTTGATGACACATACGCAGATCGGGGCTGCCGTGCGTCCACCGTTCGCGGCGACCGAACTCCGCGTGGTCCCCGTAGAGAAGATCGCAGCGTGGATCGCAGGCGGCGGGCTCGCGACGATCCAGGGCCGGGTGCAGTTGCTCGAGTTGCGCGAGGATCGCTTCGAACCAGTCACCGACGTCTTGCCCTCACTGCCAGCGGTCGGGCTCGACTCGAAGCTCGAAGCACCTCCCAAGGCAACGGTGCCAATCGACGGGAAGGGCACCTCGACTTGGCGACCGGCGACATCGTTCGCTCCGCGTGCATGGTCGTACCTTCGCCTCGAGACGGACATCGAAGTGGGCAGCGCAACCGTGACGTTCGCAGGCCCATCCCATGCGATCCGACGTGAGGTCCCGTTCTCGGGGGGCAGCGGCAACATCGCACTCGCAACCGACGTCGAACTCGCGCGACAGCGCGCCATCGACTCGGTTTCGATCGCGTTCCCGACTTCGACTTCGGGTGCCGTGACCTTGTCGCTCGTGCGCTCGACCAAGGCTCTCGAGCTCCTCGCTCCAAGAGCAGATTCACGGATTCACTTCGATCAAACGCCGACGTTCGAGGTCGCGGGGATGCCGGACGATGCGGACTTGGAACTCCGTCTGCAATTGGTCGTCTTCGGAGCGCATGCTCCGATGAACTACCACGTGCCTCGAGCAGACCTCGACGTGCGTGCGGGGCATGCGCGCTACGCACCACGGTTGAGGCACTTCGTGGGCGAGAACGGTTTGGATTGGACCGAGGCACTCGACAAGATCTACCGCGAAATCGCGAAGCCCTATGGGGTGCACGAGTTCGGTCTCACAGGGACCATCGCGGCCGTGCGCGGCGGTGTCACGATGGCGGCGACGCCGGAGCTCCGGTGGACTCTGACGGCGAACTGAAGAGGCATTACTTCTGACAATCGAAGACTCGACGGTCTTGGTGCGTGTCGAAATCACGGGACTGCGCCATGATGACAGCGCCCCCACTCGTCCGATTTGGAATCTTTTCCCAGGGCTCATCATGTCGCGCGTTCCATCGCTTCTCGTTGCACTCACTTGGCTCACGTTCTGCATCGCGACGGCGACCGCGCAGACACTCACTGGCTCGATCGAGACGAAGTCGCCTGCCGGCGCCTTCGGCAAGAGCGGCACAGTCGGCTCGTTCGACTTCTCACCGGCCAACTATGTGCTGCCCCCGCTCGGTGCCTACTCGTGGAAGATCCGTGGTGCGGGTAGTCAAGGCACGGGCACGGCCATGACGCACGCGTCGATGAACGTGTACGGCTACGTCAACCAAGACGGCGTCGCTGTCGTCGGAATCTCCGGCTCGGCGCGCGGTACGTCACCTTCCGAAACCGCCTACACGACACCGACGACGACAGGTCCGGGGACACCGGGAACACTCGACTTCGTCCTTCGCTACAAATCGAGCGCGGGTCGCAAGGGCGTCATCAAGATCGCGTGGCAGTCGCTCCTCAAGTTCAGCGCGACGGCGAAGGCCGCGATCGACATCGACGACAACGGGACACCCGAATGGACCGGCGGCAACACGAACGGCGGCTTCGTGACTCAGCTCGTTCCCGTCGCGTTCGACACCAATGGTGATCTGATCGCGAAGGTCTCGATCGAAGGCACGGTCGACGGTGCGGGACAGGTCAACTTCTCGAGCGCCTATGGCCGTCTCGACATCCGCTTCGTGGACCAGAATGCCGGCAAGTGCACGATCACGCCCTACGGCACGGGATGTTCGGGCGCGAGCGCGACGGCATCCGTCACGACGATCGGCGCCGAACACATCATCGCGACGAAGGTGACCGGCGGCTTCGCGAACCTGTTCGCACTCGAGGCCATCGGCAGCAGCAAGCTCAGCCTGCCGCTTCCGGGCAACTGCACGCTGCTGACCAATGCGATCTCGTTCCTGGTGCACCCGACGGACGCCAACGGCGAACTGACCTTCATCCGCAAGATCAGCACCTACTCCAACCTCTCGACACTGCACCAGTTCTTGCCGCTCGGCCTCGACGCGCAGAATCAAATCATCCTTCGCGCGACGAACGGCCTGCAGATCGTCTGCACGGGCCAGTAAGCACCATCGAGCCAACGACGCTTCGCGCAGTGACGGCGCGCGAAGCGTGCCAGGGTCATTTCACGCGGGACTCAGCGCTGCAGGAGTTCGATGGCTTCCGGGCGTGAGGTCTGGATGCGGACCGGGCGGTGCAGGCCGCCGGCGCCGACGTGGTCCACGACACGTAGGGCCAGTTGGTTGGTGCCAGGACGGACCGCTTTGCCGATGTCGGTCGATGTGCGGATGAGCCAGACCGTGGTTCCGGTCGCCTCGTCGCCATGAGAAGCGATCGACTCACCGTTGACGAAGACTTCGTAGCTGTCGTCGACACCATCGCATACGAGCCAGAGAGGCTGGCCCGGCTTCCAGGATGGCGGCGGAACGAAGTCGCGGCGGTACCACGCCTGCCCCGTGTAGTGTGGCAGGCCCGCGGCTTCCCAGTGCGCACCGGCACGGGAGTCGATCCAACCTTCGGCATCGAGCGCGTCCTCGAACCAACGCTCGGACGTTCCGACACGTCGTTCGTCCTTCTTGAGCCGCCACGTACCATCGAGTTCGACCGTCTCGCGCGTGAGCGAAGCGCGGATGCGCGCACGTATCGCCTCCCCGAGTGTTTCCCGCGGCTGTGGGCCCTCGGCCAAGTGCGCCAGCAACGACGCACGAAGCCATGCGCGCGCGGGATTCGGGTCGGTCGATGCGGTGTCCTCGGCCACTCCGAACGCACGCTCTGGTGCAAGGTCGAGTGACAACGCGCACGCGAGGATCCGCCCCTTGCCAACTCGCGCCTCGAGCAACAAGCCGTGCCGCTTCATCGACTCGCGCTCATCGTGCGTGTCCCAATAGCCGAGCACACAATCGAAGGCGCGCACGAGTTCCGTGTCGTCGAACACCGGGCCGTGCAAATCGAACGCCTGCAACTCGTACAGCATCTCGCGTGGCACGCGTGTGAAGAGCGGATGCTGGGTGGCGCCGAAGCCGGCGCCTTCGAGGAACCACAGTCCACGCGATCGCGGCGCGCCCGAACCCGGTACGAGCAGCAGCGCACCGCCGCCTTCGACCCACTCGAGCGTCGCGAGATCGAGCCCCTTTCGAATGCGAACGCCCTCGGGCACGGACGTGTTCGCGGGCGTTGGGCAAGCCCAAAACGACCACGAGTTGGCAAGTTCACCCGAGGATGCTCGCACGTGCAGACGGATAGGGCGATTCATGCTCGACGCTGCATCGAGCCCCACCATGGGTGACGACTCGACCGGCTGCAACCGCTCGCTACGAGCACCCCGATCCCGACTCGGCTCGACGACGATGTCGATGGCGTGCACATCGGCGAGTGTCTCCACAGCCCCCTCGACCGCGGTCCGCACGACCGGACGGAACCGCTCGATCTCTCCCCTCGCAATCGAGCGCACGGCGCGAGGATCGTCGAGCACGAGCATCGACGCACCGTGCCACGCGAAGTCGTCGCTCGTCCACTTGGGCGCCCCACAATCATCGAAGAACCCCATCCGCGCCCGCGGAAAATCGCGCATCACGCTCACGACGTATCCAGCGGTCGGTAGCACCCGCCGAAACGCTTCGATCTCGTACTTCCGCAACCGCATCGCCTGACGCATCGAGTCCTCGACGAGACGACGGACGGCTTCGGTCCCGTGGGCTGCTTCGAGATCACGCTCGAACACCCGCATCGAGTCGACAGCGAGTGGCCGCCACCAAGGTGCGCTCGCATCGCGTTGCGCGACGGCACTGTCCGCACCTGACCGGACGGGGTCCTCGGAGCGCCGCGCCTCACGCCCGTCAGCAGAACCACCGGCAAGCCGCTGATCGAGCCGAGCGAAGTCGATCCACGTATCTCCCGTGATCGCTTCCCCGAGTAAGAACGGCTTGGCACCGTGCTCTTCGATGTAGTGATCGAAGCCTTCGAGGCGCGCAACCCAGTCACTCGGATTTCCGTAGGGATGGTCGTCGTAGAAGTCGTGAAAGCGATTCCACGAAATCCAAGAGCTATCGTCCTCGACGAGCACGCCTCCGGTCGTCCGTTTACACTCGTCGAACAACGCCTCGACGACCCCCGCGTCGCTGCTTTGCCCGGTCTCACAAGTCAAGCTGCGCGCGATCACGTGCGGCCACACGCGATCCGCCTCGAAGAACTCCCGGTACTCCCGCAACAACGGCTCGCGGTTCTTCGCCGAGAAGTCGGGATGCCACGCCGGATACTCGACCCAGACGAACAAGCCTTCCTGGAGCGCCAACTCGAAGAAGCGTGGCGGCGGTAACCATAGACAAGCTTTGATCGTGTCGAAGCCCGCGGCTTTCGCGAAACGCAGCTCCTCGAGCCAGTACGACTCAGGAGGGTTCGGTGCGTGAAACGGTGGTGCGTAGCCCCAATGCAAGACGCCACGCACGGTGCGCGGGCGACCGTCGACTAGGATCTGACGACCATCCGCTGCGATTTCGCAAAACGCCGTCGTACGCACGATTTGGTCGAGTTCGCGATCGCCACGACGGAGCGTGACCATCGTGCGGTAGCACTGCGGTGCCTCGGGGGACCATGTCACGACCTGTGCCGTATGCTCGATGACGACATCCTCTCCGTCGGTGCGCTGCGCTCGGCCCGATAGCTCGAGTGGCGCACCGATGCGGGTGGTAGAGCGAGGATCGCCAGGCGATATGGCATGCATCGCCACGTCGACATCGAGCCCTTCGAGGGTCCCCGCACGTCCGTGTAGCCGCACGGTGACCGAAGCGATGCCGCCACGCACGCTCGTCGTCACCTCCGTTCGATCTCCGCGCAAATGGACCGCGGGCAAGAGCTCGATCGTGACGTCCTGCCAGATCCCGCCGAAGTGCGGCGCGATGTCGGGCAAGAACCCTTGCGTGGCGTGGCCGACACGTTCGTCGACGACGACACGAATTGACTGCTCGGCCCCGTCACGATACGAATCGCGCGGCAACTCGAAGGCGAACGGCGTCCATCCGCCGAGGTGTTCGCCGAGTTCGCGACCGTTGAACAGGACGCGCGCGTGCGTCATGACGCCCGCAAAACGGAGTCGATGCGTATGGCCTTGCGGCGGTAGCGCGAGTCGTAGGACACGCTCGTACTCGACGACTCCGTCGAAGTCCGCGCCGAGTTCGTGTTCGAATGCGGCGGGAACCCATGCTTCTCGTGCACGGCGCGCATCGTCACCCGTGGCGAGCGGCTGACCGCTACGGCTACCTTCCAGCGCGCGCAGAGTCCAAAGCCCGCCAAGGTCGAACGTGACAGGACCACCCTGGACTCGGGGGACAGGCGCGGGAATCGGCGGACACTTCGGTCCCCACGAGAGCACGCTGGACGGTGCCACGGCCATGAGCCAACCGGGCATCAGCAAAGCGAGTGCGAGGAGAGCGAAGCAGTGGAGAACGAACGAAGCGACACGTTGCACGCCGAAAACCATACTGGAACTCGGCACAGGCGTCGCCGAAGCTCTTGCCCATGGGGAACGCGAATGCTGCTCGAGCAGGCCTCCGGACACGGAGGGACCGCGCCGCGGCGCCGGCAACACGCGAAGGGATTTCACGCCTTGCAGAACGCTTGCGTCAGCACGGCTTCCGTGTCGATGTCCGCCTCGCGATCCTCGATCTTCTCTCCCTCGAGGACGATCCGACGGACCTGCGCGACGAACTCGATGCGCGCATGCAGGCCGTCCTCGACGCCGAGCGACGACTTCACGACGACGTACTCGGCCGATGACGATGCGCCTGCTTGGACTCGAAGTACGCGATGTGCGCGGCATCCGCGAACTCGCGCTCGATCTGGACGCGGACATCATCGTCCTCGAAGGCGAGAACGGCGAAGGCAAGAGCAGCATCCTCCAATCGATCGAGTGGTGCTTGTTCGGGGAACGCATGGAGAAGAAGACGGGTAGCGGTATCACCGCGCGCGTCGCCTTCGAACTCACACGTCGATCGTCCAATACGCCATCCGTCGAACTCCGCTTCGCACTTCGACAAGGCACGGACACGCCCGAAGTGACACGCCGTATCGTGACGCTGCGTCGCCACAGAGACGGCGCGACCGAGAGCTTCGAATGCCGCGAAGAAGTGCACACGACGCACATCGAACGCACGCCGAAGCCGGACGGTCCGCGGCAAGGGAATCTGTTCGCCACTCCCGAACCCGCGACGCCGAAGAGGACGTCGACCGTCGATGCTTCCGAGTTCGTCGATGCCGATGCCGAAGCACGCCTCGTCGAACTCGGCTTCCCGACGTGGGACGAATGGCGCCGAGCGTTCTGTCAACACCAAGAGGATCCACGCCACGCGATCGTGGACAGCAACGACCGCAGCGCCGCACTTGCCAGCTTGCTCGGGCTCGACACGTGGACACGCCTGAGAGATCGAATCGAGAGTCTCGCGCCGCGTAGGTATCTCACGCAACTCGACAAAGTCGAGGCCAAGGTCGGTGAGGACTTCGAACGTCTGTTGTCGAGCAAGGACGACGCGGCTGCCGCTCTGCGGAAGAGCCTCGTGGATCGCGGGGTCGTCGTCGACCGTGCCGCGTCGGAAGTAGCGGACGGCGTTCGCGCACGCTTGCATCAGCTCGGTCGCGGAATCGGTGAGCCCTTGGGACTGCCCCCGGTTCCGAAAGTGACCGATCGCGACGCATTCCGCGCGTGGATCCGTTCGTTCTCGTCGTCCGCACTACGTGCGGCGTCGGATTCGACCGCGAGCGCGGACCGACTCGAACGCCGCGATACGCTCACGCGGGAGCTGCGCATCGCGCGCGCGTCGAGTGCCCGGCTCGAACGCGCTGTGACACGCCAGAGCGAACACGCGAGGCGCCATGACGACGAAGCCCGGATCGCCACGCGTTGTGACGAGATCAGGGCAGTGCTCGCGGAGCGTGAAGTCGCGCTTCGGCGTGAGAATGCGCGTGTCGCGCTCCTCCACGATGCGCGCGCGTTCTTGCGCGAGCGATACGGTGAGGCGCTGGACTGCCCGTTGTGTGAACACGACGCACCCGATCTCGCCCTTCGCATCGAGCGAGAACTCACGCGAAGCGCCGGCGGAACGACCGAGGAGGTACAACAGTCGATCGAGCGGCTCGGATCCGAACTTTCGGCGTGCGAAGCGCTGCTCGTCGAGAATCGCGCTCTTTCGCTCGAGGTGGAGAATGCGAAGAAAGACGACGATGCCGCACGCGCGCGACTATCGCTCTTACTCGAACTGGGTCCAGAGAACGATGTGTTCGGTGCCGCCGAAGCAGCGCTTCGCACGATGGACGCCGAGATCGCCGATTCCCGCGGACGCATGGCGGCGATCGAAGAACAGCTCGCGAGCTTTCGCCTCGAAGTCGATGCTCTCGCAGACCTCGAACGACTCGCGCTCGCAGAACAGCGCAACACGAGTCGCATCGACCCCGACGGCCTGGCGAGCCGCGATGCGTTCGAGCGAGCGCTCGACGAAGCGAGCGAGTTCGCGACCGATCTCGACGTGCTCGCACGCTTCGCGCGGGACGAACAGGCGACAGCCAGTGAAGTGCGACTGCGCGAGGTCGAAGAGGACTTCGGGCGCTTCACGGCCCTCGTTCTCCCCGAGGCGAAGTCGCGACAACATCGCATTGTTCAAAGGGGAACGGCGCAGCAGCTGCGCTACGACATCGTCGACGACGAGGACAAGAGTGCTCTCGCAATCGCGAATCAGGCCACACTGTCGGCGATCGCGTTCGCGCTGCTCTTCGCGCGCGCCGAGTCACGTGCAGCGTCGGGGCATCCGGCCTTCGTGGTTCTCGATGATCCAGCACAGAGCCTCGACGCGAAACATGCCGAGGGGCTGGCGATCGCGATTCGCGAACTGTCCGAGCGGTGCCCGGTCCTCGTCGCTTCCGCGCGTGGCCCGCTCATCGATGCCCTGACGGGTCACGCGCGCGTGTATCGACTCGCGCCCTTCGATGTGAACCTCGGTGTGACGGTGCGTCCATGAATCCCGAAGCTCGACGATTGCTTCGCGAACTGGCCGCGCGTCGCGGCAAAGAGTACGGAAAGCTCGTCCAGAAGCTGCTGGCGCTCGCCCTACTCGATGCGGGCGCAACCGAGGTCTACGAACGCAGCACACAGGGAATCGACCTCGAGTTTCGACGCGATTCGAAACGGTTCGCAGTCGAGGTCAAGACATGTGAGGGTCGCAAGCTCCGCCTTGCAGCGAAAGACCTCGCCGGTCTCGAATCACGAGCGAACGCCGGCATCACGACGTACCTCGCCGTCCTCGGCCCAGGACTTCTCGACGACCTACGCCTCGCCCGCATCGCGCCGGGCGAGCTCGTCGCTTCGAAGGACATCATCCTCGTCGAGTTGCGCGCCTACCGCGACGCAGAACTCGAGGCCTGGATCCGACCCGCCTTCGAACGCGTGATTCACCGACACACGCAGCGCGCGACGACCGACGGCCAGAGCGGCCTGGATGCCATCCTGTCGCAAGCCCCCGAATACCGCCACGCATGAACGCTTGTCCCACGCGACGGCCCCCACTGCGCGAAACGACCCTGGCACGTTTCACGCGGGCCGCCATGTGCCCGACTATTCGACGAGACCGCTAGCATGATCGGTGGGTTCGTCGCTCGCACCGTCGAACGCCATCGACTCGATCGCCTCGCGTACTCGGATGCGGTCGTCGCGTTCGTTCGCACTGACGAGAAGGGCGCCATGCGCGCGTGCCAGCGGCTGATAGCCATCGCGGTCGATGCGATCGGCTTTGTTCCAAAGCGTGAGTACGGGGATTCCCGAAGCGCCGAGATCGTCGAGCGTCTCGAGTACCGACCCTTCTTTCTCGCGCGCGTCGTCCGCGGCAATGTCGACGACGTGGATCAAGAGATCACTCTGCGTGAGTTCGTCGAGCGTGCTGCGAAACGCATCGACGAGCCCCTCGGGAAGGTCGCGCAAGAAGCCTACGGTGTCCGCGATCAGCACGTCGTGTCCGCCCGGTAGGCGCGTGCGGCGAACCGACGTATCGAGCGTCGCGAAGAGCCGGTCTTCGACGAGCACGTCCGCATCGGCGAGTGCGTTGAGCCACGTCGACTTGCCGGCATTGGTGTAGCCGACGAGCGAGCACATCGGCAGGCGAGAGCGCATGCGTGCCCTGTGCCTCGTGCGCTGCTGCTTGGCAACGCGCGCGAGCAGGCTCTCGAGACGGTGGATGCGATCACGCATCTGCCTTCGGTCCAGGTCGATTCGCCGCTCGCCCTTCCCACGCGTGCCGACACCGGCGACGGTCGACCGCCCGATTCGCGACATGCCGTGGTCACGCACCGACAGTCGTGGGAGTTGGTAGCGCAACCGCGCGAGGGCGACACGCAGCTTGGCGGCACGCGTGCGTGCCCGCCGCTCGAAGATCCTCAGCACGACCTCGGTGCGATCGAGCACCGTGAGGCCGGTCTTGTCTTCGAGGTTGCGCTGTTGCACACCCGTCAGTTCGCGATCGACGACGAGGAGGTTAGCCGCGTGCTTGACCGCGAGGCGGGCGATCTCCTCGAGCTTCCCCGAGCCGACCAACGTGCGCGGGTCGGGGCGATCGCGCTTCTGGAAGGTATGCGCGACGACGTCGAATCCGGCCGATACCACGAGTTCGTACAGCTCCGCCATGCGACGCGTGGCGTCTTCGAGATCGCCTTCGTGCACGGTCGCGAGCAGCGCGCGCTCCGACGATCCGACCTCGAAGAGCCCGAGCGTGCGGCGCACGATCTCCTCCTCGAGCGCCGTGACCTCGGCGGGATACTCGCGAGAGAGCGCCGAGAGCCGCTTCGGCGCCCGCTCACTCACAACGCGGCTGTCGTCGTGCGCGTCGAGTCGTTCTGGATCGAGATGCGCATGCTGTACCCAGAGCACCTCGCCGACCTCGTCGATCACGATGCGCACGTAGGCGTCGAGCCGCTCGCGGACGAGCGTCGCGCGGTCCTCGTCGGAGATCGGAGTCGGTCCACGCAGCGAAGTCCTGACGACCCGCATTCCGCGCAGGCGGCCTGCCTGGGGCGCCGGACCGAGTTCGGGTACCGGCACACCGAGCGCATCCCCGACGAGCACGCGTTCGACGTGCCCGTTGCGACCGACGAGCACCCCGATGTTGCGGCCGAGTTCCCAGGCTCGTTCGCCGAGTTCGCGCGCGAGATCGACCCCGACGAGGCGCGAACGGTCGCTACGCCGCTGGAGCAGCCGCTCGAGTGTGTCGAGTTCAGCCTTGCGGAGGCCCTGGGTCTTTCCGAAGAGTCTGGACATGGCGAACGCGCACGCGGCGCGGGCTGTTTGTTTTGTCGGCGGGCCGCAACCGGCTACAAGTAGCCGTGATGAGTCCTGCAGCCACGCCCGACGCGTTCCCACCGCTTCCGAAGACGTTCACGGAAGCGCCCGACGAAGCCGAGCGCGACGTCCTGGCCCGTTGGGAAGCGGACCAAGCCTACGACGCCGTCAAGAAGAAGCGCAAGGGCTGCAAGCCCTTCGTCTTCTGGGAAGGCCCGCCGACCGCCAACGGCCGCCCCGGGATTCACCACGTCCTCGCCCGCACGATCAAGGACGCGGTCTGTCGCTACCGCACGATGGCCGGCTATCGCGTCGAGCGGAAAGCGGGCTGGGACACGCACGGTCTGCCGGTCGAACTCGAGGTCGAGAAGAGCCTCGGCATCTCCGGCAAGGGGCAGATCGAGGAGTTCGGCGTCGCGGAGTTCAACGAGCGCTGTCGCGAGTCCGTGTGGACCTACCGCAAGGATTGGGAAGAGCTCTCCGCGCGCATCGGCTACTGGCTCGACTACGACGATCCGTACATCACCTACGACCCCGACTATGTCGAGACGCTGTGGAATCTGCTGGCGCGCTTCCACGACCAGGGTCTCGCGTATCGCGGCAAACGCGTGCTGCCCTACTGCGGTCGCTGCGGCACCGGCCTCAGCACGCACGAGCTCGGCCAGCCAGGTGTCTATCGCGACGTCAAGGATCCGTCGGTCACCGTGCGCTTCCGCATCGTCGACGATCCCGACGGAGCGAGCATCCTCGCGTGGACGACGACGCCGTGGACGCTACCGTCCAACTTCGCGCTCGCGGTCCATCCGTCCCTCGATTACGTCAAGGCACGCGTCGCGCTGCCTGTCCCCAAGGGTGAGGAGAAGGGCAGCCGCGGACACGAAGTCGTGTGGGTCGCCGCCGCGCGTGCGTCGACCGTGCTCGGCGAACACGAAGTCCTCGACACGAAGACGGGTCGCGAGCTCGCAGGGACGCGCTATCTGCCGCTCTTCGAGGACGCGATCCCGCGCGTCGAGCCCGGCGTCTGGCAACCGGTCGACGATCGTATCCACCAGGTGTGGACCGCCGACTACGTGACCGCCGAGGACGGCACCGGCATCGTGCACCAAGCTCCCTATGGCGCCGACGACTGGGAACTCGCGCGTCGCGAACACCTGCCGATCCCACTCGCGGTCGGCGATGACGGTCGCTTCTCGGTCGCGCTCGCAGGTGTCGCTGTCGGGACGTTCTTCAAGGACGCGGACGACGCGTTGATGGATGACCTGAAGAAGCGCGGTTTGCTCTTCCAAAAAGCGCGCGAGCCACACAGCTACCCGCACTGCTGGCGTTGCGACACGCCGCTCCTCTACTTCCCGGCACCGGCGTGGTATCTGCGCGTGACCGCGTTCAAGGACGCGATGATCGAACTCAACCGGCAGATTCGTTGGGTGCCGGCGGACGTCGGCACTGGGCGCTTCGGTCGGTGGCTCGAGAACCTCGTCGACTGGAACCTCAGTCGCGACCGCTATTGGGGCACGCCGCTCCCCTACTGGATCTGCGAGTCGTGCGATACGGAGAAGGCGATCCACTCCCGTGCCGAACTCGAAGAACTCGCGCAGGAGCCGCTGCCCGAGGGCTTCGACAATCACAAGCCGCGCGTCGATCAAGTGCACTTGCGCTGCGAGTGCGGCGGCACGATGAAGCGCACGCCCGCCGTCGCGGACGTTTGGTTCGACTCCGGTGCGATGCCTTACGCGCAGTATCACTGGCCGTTCGGTCAGGAGAATCGCGCGCGCACGGAGGACCAGTGGCCCGCCGACTTCATCGCCGAAGGTGTCGACCAGACGCGCGGGTGGTTCTACACGCTGCACGCGATCGGGACGTTCGTCTCGTCGGTCGACGATACGCCGGAGACCGCCGCGTTCACGCGCGGGCCGACGTACAAGACGTGCGTCGTCAACGGCCTCTTGCTCGACAAGAACGGCGTCAAGATGTCGAAGCGCCTCGGCAACATCGTCAAGCCGAACGATGCGATCGGTGCACACGGCGCGGACGCCGTGCGTTGGTACATGCTGTCGTCGGGAGCGATCTGGCTACCCAAGCGCTTCGATCTCGACGGCGTGCTCGAGGTGCGACGCCGTTTCCTCGGCACGCTGCTCAACAGCTACAAGTTCTTCGCCGACTACGCGCGGATCGACGAGTTCCGGGTCGACGATCCGTCGATCCCTGAGGTGAGCGACCGCCAGGCGATCGACCGTTGGCTCGTCTCCCGCACGCAGAGCGTCATCCGCGACGTCGTCGCGTGCTATGACGACTACGATCTGTCGGGCGCGTGCCGCGCGATCGAGCACTTCGTCGTCGATGAAGTGTCCAACTGGTACATCCGTCGCAACCGGCGGCGCTTCTGGAAGGGAGAGAAGACGCCGGACAAGCTCGGTGCGTACGCGACGCTCTTCTCCGCGCTCGAAGCCGCGGCTCGCCTCGCCGCGCCGCTGGTGCCGTTCGTCACCGATAGTCTCTGGCGTGCACTCAACGGGTCGAACGAGACCGTCCACGGCGTCGAACTCCCGTCGCCCAATGGCGCCTACATCGACGACGAACTCGAAGGCTCGATGCGTCTCGTCGAGAAGGTCGTCGTCATGGGGCGCGCGCTTCGCGAACGCCTCGGCCACAAGATCAAGCAGCCGCTGCCAGCCATTCATCTGCGCGCGAGCGATGCTCGTGACCTCGACCTACTCGCGACCGAATTCGCCAAGGACCAACTCCTCGACGAACTCAACGTCAAGTCGATCGGCAGCCTCGAGACCGACGACGGCAAGCTCTGTACGCTGGAAGCCAAGCCCAACTTCAAGACACTCGGCAAGCGCCTCGGCAAACAGATGAAGGCTGCCGCTGCGACGATCGCGGGCCTGCCGCGTGACGAGATCGTCAAACTGCGCAGCGGCGAGAGCATCACGATCGACGTCGAAGGCACGTCCGTCGAGCTCGCTTCGGAAGACGTCGAGATCCGCGTCCACGTCGAAGGCGACCTCGACGTCGAGACCGACTCTTCGCTCGTCGTCTTCTTCGACACGCAACTCGACGACGCGCTCCGCGCCGAGGGTTTCGCCCGCGAAATCGTCGTGCGCATCAACTCGCTGCGCAAACAGAGCGGCCTCGCGATCGAGACGCGCATCGCGCTGTCGTGTGCATCCGAAGATGCGCTCGTCCTGCGTGCACTCGACGAGCACGGCGACATGATCGCCCGCGAAGTGCTCGCGAAGTCGCTCGAGGTCGTCAACGCGGATCAGCTCGCGGCAGATGCGACGAGGTTCGATCTCGGCGACGACCGGAGCTTCTCCGCGGTCTTGGTCACGCAAGCGGGCGGCTGAGAGCCGCCGAGCTGCCAGCGACATGACGAGAGGGCTTGGCAAACAGCGCCAACATCGCTCGGGCACGACGCGCGCGTGGCGGACCGTCAGTCGTGGTCCGCGGGCAGCTCTCGAATGCTCACTTGTGGCATTCCGTGACCGGTAGGGACCACTCGATGGTCGTGCCCAACAGCGTGGCGGCCTGCCAGCGGAAGGGTAGGGCGCGCAGCACCGGTGCATTGGGAATCTTGACGAAGAAGCCCACTGCCGTGGTGACGATCGTTCCACTCGCGACCAAGAGAGGGTCCTCCAACGTGAACTCCCCGACCGTGCCGGGGATCTTCGCCACAGGGCCCGGCCGACCGAGGAACAGAGCGAAGACGGCGTTGTCGGCACCGACGACGAGAACCGTGGCCTGCGTCCCGATATCCGACGGCCTTGCAACCACGAGCGGCGCACGGCGATTCGTCACTCGGATCCTCGGATCGATCGGCGTCGCCGTTCCCACCGGAGTGAGGTTCACCTTCAGTCCGACCTCGAGCGTGCCGTTGCCGTGGATAGCACTCATGCTCGTATTCCCGGCCGATGCGACGTTGGACGCGCGGAACAACACGACGGACGAAGTCGCATCCATCGTGATGCCGGGCTGCGCGCCGTTCTGCGGTGCCCCGGCAATGGCGTACGACACACCACCGAAGCGCAGCGCGGAGTCGACGAGCGTGATCGCGGGCGAGCCCGCAGGATATTGGTTGGTCTGCGAGTCGTACGCTTGCCCCCGGATGCTCGTGCCACCACCGGCAGTCACCCGCGATCGATTTGCCGCCAACGCACCGATGGCACAGCCTTCGAACGTGACATCATCGCAGCCAGTCACCGTGACCGACCCCATCCCGGGGTATGCCGAAGCGATGACTTCGGCGAAGAGCACGCGGCCTGCACAGTTGTTCACGACGAGGTCACGCACGTAGCAATACTGCAGCACGAAGGCCTGACCTGCAGGAATCCCACGGACCTCGACTCCACCCAGAGCCATGATCTGCGAAGGCAGTCGGCAGTGGATGAAGAGCGGCTTGTCGATCACGAAGGGCTGGGACCCGCTGTGCACGTATGTGCCGTTGAAGAGAATGATGTCTCCTGGATTCGCTCCCAGGATCGCGCTTGCCAACTGCTGATCATTCGCAGTGATGGTCCTCTGAGCGCTCAGCCAGGGGACGAGTAGCAAGGTAAGGACACAGCAGATTCGAACAGACTGCATGAGTTCTCTCCCAGTTGTATTCGGGGATTCGTACTCGGTGGGCTCGACTCTCGACAGGATAGCGCAACCAACCCCGCAGCGTAACGCAGCATCGCGCAGTGAACGTCGCTCGCGAAGCGTACCGAGCAGGAAACGCCGGGGAGACGAACAAGCACGCCGCAGGTCATCACGGACGAACGGGACCCGTTCCGCGACGTGGAAGCTCCGAATTCTCGCGTGACATCTACGAGGAAAACGTCCTTGGCTCAGTGTCCGGCGCGGATCGCACTGCGCGCTTGCGGCGTGCGGGACGATCTTCGTCGATCGTTCATCACCAAGTTCCAAGAACCGGTCTGTCATGCACGCACGACTCCTACTCGCTTGTCTCTTCTTCCCACCCTGCCTCACGGCGCAGAATCCGACTCCCGCGGTCGGGTCGACGCGCATCGACTTCGTGGCTCGCTCGACGAAAGTCGACGAAGTCGTCGTCACGGGCAATACGCTCGAAATCGAGGTCGACGTGCAAGTCGAAGACGATCATCACGCATACAAGTGCGCAGTCTCCGTGACGATCGAAGTCGGCAACAACGAAAAGACGCCTAGACAGATCGCGCAAGAAGCCTGTGATGCGATCGAAGATCAGATCGGCGACTTCCTGGAGGGCAAGAATCTGCCTCGCGCAGATGCGGCGAAGTTCCTCCGCTGCGATGGTGGCACCGTCATCGTCAAAGCCACTCCACCCACCGGCAACAACACGGGAACAGCGGAAAAACCAAAACAGTCCTACGAAGGCAGACTCGACGGGCAGATCCAATATCGCATGCAAACATCGAAGAAATGAGGCGCAAGACCATGTTCATCAAGAAGCTCATCACGATCCCGGCACTCGTCGGCTTCGCGTCCTTGTTCGCGACTTCGCCACTTACCGCGCAGCAGCGCATCAACGTGCAGCCCGAATGCGGAACGCAGCACATCATCGATTACGACTTCCAGATCTTCTTCAAGCTCAAAGACCCGAACGGCAAGGAACACTCGATCATGGTGCGCCTCAGCGAAGGCACGGGCGACGAAAGCATGGCACTCGCGATCAGCCAAGCAATCAACGACGCGACCGACAGCGAAACCAAGACCGCGGAGGTGAAACCCGGCACGGAAGACCCGTCGCAGGAGGACGTCATTCTCGACAAAGGTTGGTGCTTCGTCAGGGGTTCACTCTACAAGTACAAACTCGTCGGCGAAAAATGGCTCTCGAAGTCGAGCGGCCAGTGCGACATCGACGTCGACTACGACGACGGGAAGGGCGTCCAGGACGAGAAGCAGAACAACGACCCTGGACACGACAACGGCAAGCCCTTCAACGACCCGCCTCCGGGCAATTGGCCGAACCGCAACTGGTGAGTCGCCGAACTCGGGGTCGGCAGCTCGGCTCGCGAGCTGCCATCGGTGGGATGTCCTTGCACCTGCCACCTGCTCGTGTCGGCACGACGGACACGGATGGTTTGGCGGCGCACGATTCGTACACAGCCACCAGTTCTTGCTTTTGGGTGTCGAGGATCACGCGGTCACGAAATGCAGGGTGTTCTTACCCATGAGGGGCCCGCATTCGACGCACACTCGTTGACGGCGTGACTCGGCGCGTTCCTCGATGTGGTTTCACCTGTAGGCTGTGCTCCAGGTCACGAACGATGAATGGCGTTCCGCCGCTGCACAGATCTCTCTCGCTCGCCGCGTTCGCAGCTCGACCTTCGTGGCCTTCGATCGCACTCGCAAGACCACTCGCCTCCACGTGCTCACGGAGCCGCCATGAACGCCCTCACGCGCACCATCGCCCTGTTTCTGATCGCGGCAACGGGTACACCCGCACTGGCTCAGGGCGACCTGACGCCGACGGGCCTGTCCTGCAACCACACCGTCATCGACAATGGGAAACAAGTCGCGATCACGTCGATCGTCAAGAACAACGACCCGTTCTTCGCGACTCCGAAACCCGCGAACACCGCGTACATCTTGTCGGATGACATCTTCTTGACGACGGCCGACGTCATCCTCGACACGTTCCAGAACAAGGCGCTCGGGCCGGGACAGACCGATCTCGTGACACGGACCGTGACGATTCCCGACCTGATTGCGTGCAAGACCTACTACATCTTCGTGTGGGTGAACTACGACGCCGGGATCTTCGAACTCAATCGCCTCAACAACACGCGGATGATCTCCGTGACGGGCGTTGTCCAACCACCGGCCCCGACGACCACGCTCGCACCCAATCTCGGTCGTCTGACGATCCGCCACCGAATCGATGGCCTGGCCGCGGTCAGTGCGTTGCATCCCGGCGAACAGTTCGGCACGTCGATGGCGAGCGCTGGCGACTTCGACAAGGACGGCTACGTGGACCTCGTCGTGGGCGCGCCATACCAATCTTCGAATGCCACGAATGTCCAGACTGGAGCTGCCTACGTGTTCTCGGGCAAGGATGGCTCGAGGCTCTGGGCCGTTCAGGGTGTGGGCATCGGCCAACAGCTCGGCAAGTGGGTCCACGGTGCGGGGGACGTCGATGGCGACGGCTACGCGGACGTCATCGTCAGCGCAGGGACCACTCCGGCCGTCTTCTCCGGTCGAACGGGTCAACTCCTGTGGGTCTTTCAAGGGATCGAGTCCGGCGACTCGCTCGACGGCAACGTCGCGGGGATCGGGGACATCAATGGCGACGGCCATGACGACGTCGCCGTGTGTGGCACGGGGCATCCCGACAGTGCCATCGCCTACGTGATGTCGGGCAAGGATGGCAAGCGGCTCGCTCGGCTCGTGCAACCGCGTGCCTCGATCTACGACACCGTCGAGGAGGTCCATGTCTACTCACTCGGGAACATCACGAACGCCATCGAGTTCGCGTTCAGTGCGAAGCACAAGCTGTCCGGATACACGATGACGATCTACGCCGGTCCCTACTTCCAGAAGGTCATCGATCATCAGTATCTGCCGCTCGGTCCGCACAGTGGACCGATCACGGGTTGCGGCGATCTCGACAAGGATGGCTTCCGCGACTTCGTGACGAGTAGTTCGACGAGTGTCCAGTGGTTCTCCGGCAAGACGAAGAAAGTTCTGCGTTCGGTCGGCTCGATGTACGACCTCTCCTCTCTGGCCGACATCGGCGACTTCGACCGTGACGGGTATTCGGATCTCGCCGTGGCGGCAGAGTTCGTCATTTCGAACAAGCAAGTGCCGGGCGTGCGCATCTACTCGGGGAAGGACGCCCGCGTTCTCGCGTTCTTCAGGCACGACCGCGTGCGGACGGTGGCGAGCTTCGGCGACTCGGACCGTGACGGCTTCCCCGAGATCGCGATCGCCGCACCCCTGGAGTCCCCCGTATGCCGACCGCAAGCGGGAACGGCATGGGTGTTCGGCATCCAGCCATTCCTCGAGGGCGACGTCGCCGCCTTCTCGCTCGCGAATGTCAACACGTTGAAGATGTCGCTCGACGCTGGATCTACGTTTGCCGGACAGGGTTACTGGGTCCTGGGCTCGCTCACGGGAACAGCGCCCGGGCTGCAGCTCGGCGGCATCACGCTACCTCTCGTCTTCGACCCGATGACCGACCTGACGATGATGCTCGCGAACAGTTCGATCTTCGTAAACACGTTGGGGACGCTCGATGCGTCGGGGCAGAACGGTGCGCGCTTCGTATTCGGCCCGAGCGGGCAATCGAGTCTCATCGGACGCCGGATCTATTTCGGGTTCCTCACGTTCGGTGGTGGCAAGTTCACGATGGCGAGCAATCCGATCCAGCTGCGACTCGAGAAGTAGATTCGCCTCGCGAAACGTCGACGTTAAACCTCCACACGTCATGCAACACTTCTGTCTTCCGAGCATTCTCCTCGTTTTGGTGACCGGTTCCGGATGCGCCACAACAGGCCACGCGACGATCGAGCTCGCGACGACGACCGTGATCCAGCGCACGAGCGAGGACGTCCGTGTCGCCGACTCGAAAGTCAAGGTGACGATCGGCGACATCACCGCGGGACAAGTGCTCACGCGCCTCGACGCGGGCGAAGAGTGCCTCCTCGGTCAGCGTCCGATGAAACCCGGCGACAGTGTGCCGTTCCGATTGCGCGGCATCGACTTGGATCTCGGCATGTCGCGAATGGTCAACCTGCTGTTCGGCGACGACTACGCGACGTTCTATCTCGGCACGAAGGACGATGTAGCGCGGGCCCAGATCCACGACTTCCTCGAACGAATCGCGGAATCGAAATTCCGCTTCGTGATCGGAACGCGCGAAGTGGACGGCCACGAACTCGCGCGAGCTCTCGAACGCGACGTGGCGCGACGTTCGTCCCCGCCGAGCGCGAAGGAGTTCCTCGACGACATCGCGGTGCACCCGGCGGGCAAGCCGCGATACGGTGCCATCGTCAGGGACGAAACCTACGACATCGCACGGTGGCTCCGATCGTCGTTGTATTGACGGTCGCACGCGTCAACGCGTGCCTGGCTACACTGTGCCGATCATGCATCCACCCATGGCGTCTCGGTCTCGCGTTGCAGTCTTGATCGCGGCGAACGCGCTGCTCAGCAGCGCTCTCCTCGCCCAGACAGACGGCAAGATCCTCGGACGCGTCGTGGATCGCGAGGGCAATCCGGTCGTCGGTGCCGACGTCGTGCTGCACTCGCAAGACGTCATCTACCGCAGCGACCTCGGGCCAGGTGTCACACACCGGGTGAAGTCGGGAGCACGCGGGCGCTTTTCCTTCCGGATCGATGCCTCGCGCACGTGGTCCGCGTGGGCGACGTGGACCGACGCGAGTGGACGCCCCCACGCCTCGACGATCCGAGAACGTCTCGGCGACGGGGCGGTCACCACCTTGCCGGAGGATGACATCGAGCATGCGAAGCGCACGCTCGTCATCCGCAATGCGGACGCATGGCGTCAGCGTGGGCCGCTGCGTTACCGCGTCGTCGCGCCGACGCTGTTTCGCTACTGGGTCGATCTCGAAGTTCCGAACAAGGACGCTGAAAGCGCGCAGAGCGAGATCCGTGTCGCGCTACCGCCGATGCCAGGTCTCGAGCCGTGGCTCGAGATCTTCGACCGCGAAGGCTACCCGCTCCACAACTGGCCGCTGACAAACGACGGCAAAGCCACGGTCACGGTCACGATCCCGACGCCACGAAGGATCGCTGTGCGGGTCGTCGACGAAACAACGAAGCAACCGGTGAGCGACGCGAGTGTCCTCTGGGCAGCCTTCGCGTGGCCGCACTACGCGCCGCATGAAGACGCCCTTCGATCGCTTTCCGTTCGAGACTTCGGCATGGCGAAGCCTCGACCTGTCGGTGCCGACGGCATCGCGCGTCTATACGTGTGTTGGCCTGATGCGGTGCGGCATTACAGAGACCTCGTCGCGTTCGCTCCCGACCATGAGCGTCGGTTTCACCGCTTCCACGGCAATGCGTTCGAGGAGACGATCACGCTCGAAGTCGGTCCGTCGAGGACGGTTGGATGCGCGGTGCGAGACCGTGACGGCAACGCGATACCCGAAGTCCCGTGCTACGTCTCGGCGAATGCCGCGATGTCCAAGACGGGCTACATGAACTACGCCTGGCGTCGACTCGACACGACTCCCGATGGAACGTTGTCTTGGACTGCCGCATTACCGCGCAATCCGACTTTCGTCTGTCTCGCTCCGACGCGCGACCAACTCGCGCGGCTCCTTCCGACCGACGCGGGTCCTCTGCTCACACTGCCGACATCGCGCCAACTCTTCTGGGCAGCATCGACCGCACACACGAACGACAATGACGAAGACCTCGAGAACATCGGGTTCGGTTCGTGGGCCTCACACGAAGTCATCGCCAAGCGGAGCGACGGTGCGCCGGCCGCGCGTGCGCTCCTCTTGTGTCAACGTCGGGACAGCACACACCCGGGTGACTCCCAAGACATCGTGCTTTCCCGCGACGGCCGAGCGCTCCTCGTGCTGTCCGAAGGCATGCACGACGTCGCCATCATCGACCTCGAAACGGGCGACTTCGCGACGCAATCCCTCTCGGTGAGCAAGGACCGAGCGGCAACGGTGCAACGCTTGCAGATCGCTCTCGCTGCTCCGTTCGCGGTCGATGTCGAAGCACGCGACGCTTCCGAGAAGCCGTTGGCGAATGCGAAGATTCACTACGAGTTGCTCAAAGGCGGCGGCCCGTGGGAAGTCATCCGGCGCGCGCTCGAGCACATCGCGCGACATCAACCGCCGACCGACGCCAACGGCAGGGCCCGCGTGATCGTTCCCACGCGCGACCCGACGCTTCCGGTCGCGGCGCAAACGAGCCGTATGCTATGGCACGACCGCGACGGCAAGGTGCTCCGATCGGATTCGCAGCTCCTCGACGAGTCGCATCGCGGCACCGTGACCTTCCACTTCTTGTTCTCGCAGAAGTAGAACTCTTGTTGGCAGGAGTTCGCGAAGGTCAAGCGCCAAACGCCGACTCGAACGATTGCGCGATTGTGACGTGCGTCGAGTCCGTCATCAGCGCGACGCGACGGTGTCGTTTTCGGTCGCGGGGGTCACGACCGGCGCGGTGGACAACTCCAGCAGCCGGCGCAAGCTCTCCTGCATCGTGTTCATGCCGATATGGCGCAGCCCGTCGGGACCCGTCTCTTCGATGCGCTTTTCGCGAAACGCACGACCGAGCATGTCGATCCAACCGGCTTGTTGCCCGTCGGGATAGCAGACTCGATAGAGCACGACGGGGTCGTCGGGATCCGCGATCTCGAGGAGTTCGAGGCTACCGACGCGTGCGCCGTCGACCGTGACGTCCCACCTGGCCTTCTCGTGCACCGCGCGCGGACTCGCGTCCGGCGGAAGTTTCTCGACGACGGTAATGACGCACGAGGAGAGAGGCGCGAGGGCGGAAAGGAGACAAGCCGCCACCGAAGCCTTGATCAGGTTCGGACGTTTGGGGGGATTCATCGCGATCATGCGTTAGGCCCGGTGACGGCTGTCTGGTCGGTGCATGGCGCGTTCGAACGGACACACGCCACGTCGTTCCGTGAGGTCGGGGAGCACGAACTGCTGTTTCCCTTCGCTCAGATTCCTAGATCGGATGGAACGCGTAGTCGCTTGAGCGAAAATCGCGATGTCAGCGAAAAGATCGACGCGCCGTGGCCCGACCCACCCGGCAAGATGACGCCCGTGTCCCTCGCTGCCGATCTGCCCTCCCTCTTCGGCCCGGATGGCCCTCTTGCGCGTCGCCTCGAGGGCTACGAGCGCCGTCCCGAGCAGGAGGCGCTGTGCACGGCCATCGCCGAGACGCTCGACAAGGGCGGGACGATCGTCGCCGAGGCGGGCACCGGCGTCGGCAAGTCGTTCGCCTACCTCGTGCCAGCGATCCTCTTGGCCGAGCGCACGAAGAAGCGCGTCATCGTCTCGACGCGCACCAAGGCGCTCCAGGCGCAGCTCGCGACCAAGGACATCCCGTTCCTCCAGGCGGTGCTGCCGATCGAATTCACGGCGACGGTCTGCGTCGGACGCAACAACTACGTTTGCCGCCGCCGGCTCGAGACGGCGTGGAACGACCGCAACTCGCTCTTCGACGACGGCAGCGAAGCCGAAGAACTCGCGTCGATCCTGGACTGGGTGCGTCGCGGTCCCGAGTTCGGGCTGCGAAGCGAGCTCACGTTCGTCCCGAGCGCGAAGGCGTGGGGCGAAGTGCAGGCCGAGAGCGGCAACTGTCTCGGTGCGGCGTGTCGCCACTACGAACCGTGCGAGTGGCAGAAGGCCAAGCGACGCATGCAGACGTCGCAGATCCTCATCGTCAACCACGCGCTCTATTTCGCGGACCTCCAGCTTCGACGACAGGGCGCGCAGTATCTGCCCGACCACCATCTCGTCGTCTTCGACGAAGCGCACCACGTCGAGAACATCGCTTCCGAAGCGCTCGGCGCGCGCCTCACGCCGGGCATGCTCGAATGGGTGCTCAGTCGCCTCGCGGGCCGTCGCAACAAGGGCCTCCTCGCTCGCCACGGCCTCTATCGGGAGATCGAGGCGATCGAAGCAATTCGCCGCGTCGCCAAGGAGTATTGGGCACGGATCGACGCGCGCATGGAGCCCATCGGCTCGGGCACGCTTCGCCTGGGCGCGGAGGATGTCATCGAGGACATCCTGAGCACGATGCTCGACGGTCTCGCACGCGGACTCCACGAGTTCGCCGAGGGCGCAGAGCGCGAAACCGAGCTCGAAATCAAATCCCGCGCCGACCGACTCTTCGATCTCGCGACGATCGTGAGATCGTTCGCGGCGCCCGCAACGGACGGCACGGTGCGATGGATCGAGCGCGAACGAGCGCATTGCACGCTGCACGCGGCTCCGGTGCGCGTCGGCGACATCTTGCGGGAGGCACTCTTCGATCAGGTCCCCAACTCGGTCCTCGTGAGTGCGACTCTCGGACCGCCGGACGACGGTTTCGCATGGCTGCGCGAACGACTCGGCATCGACAGGATGGCGACGACGCTGCGCGTCGGTTCGCCGTTCCCATACCGGGACAACGTCCGCTTCGAAGTCGAAGAAGGCCTACCCGATCCGTCGTCACAAGCCGTCGAGTTCGAACGTGAGGCCGCGAACCGCGTCGTCGATCTGTGCCTCGAAAACGACGGAAGCGCACTCGTCCTCTGCACGTCTTGGCGCTTCGCGCAACGCTGCGCAGAAGTCCTGCGCCCCGCTCTCGCGGCGATCGACGTCGAGGTGCTCGTCCAAGGCGAGAGGCCACTCGAACAACTCATCGAAAAAAAACGTGCCGACAAGCGCAGCGTCCTCGTCGGCACCGACAGCCTCTGGGAAGGCATCGACCTGCCCGGTGATGCCGTGACGCTCGTCATCCTGACGCGCTTCCCGTTTCCGGTTCCGAGTCACCCACTCACTGCGGCACGCGCCGACGATCTCGAGAAGCGCGGCGCGTCGAGCTTTCACGAATACATGATCCCGCTCGCGCTGCTCAAGTTCGTGCAGGGTTTCGGGCGACTCGTACGCAGCAGCAACGACAAGGGGCGTGTCGTGTTGCTCGACCCGCGCGCGCGGCGCAAACGCTATGGTCGGCGCTTCCTCGACGCGCTCCCTGGCGGACTCGGCGAAGCAGCCGACTGACACGCCTGTCAGACCGCAGGCGAAGACAGCGAACGCGCGAGCCGTGCGCACTGGATCTGCATCCGCGGCATGTGGAACGGTCCCTTCCAATGGTTGCCCTTGAGGGTCGAGCTGATGGTCCCCGCCCGATGCAGGTAGCCGAACCACTCACCGTGCTCGCGATCGCGGAATCTCTCGTGCGCCCAGTCGTGCACCTCGGCGTGCCATTCGGCGTAGCGCCGCTCGCCGGTCATCGCGAACGCCATCAGCGTCGCGATGATCGCTTCGTTGTGCGGCCACCAGAACTTCATGTCGTGCCAATACTCGCTGACGGGTAGTCCACGGGCATCGACGAAGTAGAGGAGGCCGCCATACTCGGCATCACGCCCGCGCTCCCAGCTCCAATCGAGGATCTTGCATCCGAGTTCGCACAGATCGCCGTCGTTGCGATGCCGCGCTTCGCGAAGGACGAACCACGCGGCTTCGATCGCGTGGCCGGGATTGAGCAGGCGGCCATCGAACGTGTCGACGAAGCCACCATCCATGCCGACGCTTTCGAGCACGCACTGCATGTCCTCACGCACGTGTAGGTCACGGATGACGGTGATCGCAGCGTCGATGCGCTCGTTTGCACCTTCGAGTCCAATCGACTCACGCAGCTCCTGTGCAGTCCCGATCGTGATCATCGGAATCGAGAGGCTGCGCATCGGCCGTTCGCCCGTCCACTTCGGCTCGACTTCGTGCGCCACGAAGGTGTCGAACGCCCGCTGAGCGAGATCCCGATAGCGAGCCACGCCAGCAGCACGAAAGAGCTCCCCGAACGCGATCGCCGCGAAGCTCTCGGTGAACGCGTACCGGCGCTTGCGGAGCGGACGCCCTTCCTTGGTCAGCAGATACCACATGCGACCGTCACTCGGATCGACACAGTGCTTCTCGAGAAAGTCCGCACCGTGCAAAGCGAGCTCGAGCCATTCATCACGCCTGGCGGCGCTTTCGAAAAGCGGATCGTTGTAGACCTCTCCGAGCAACCACGTGAAACGCGCCTGCTGCCACACGGCCTTGTCCGTATCGACGACCGTGCCGTCACGATCGAGCGAGATGGTGAATCCTCCGTCCTCATGATCGACTGCATGCCGCATCCAGAACGGCAGCGTGTCCCCGAGCAAGTCGTCGCGATAGATGCGAAACAGTGCCTCTGCATCCATGGCCGTCACGCGCCCTCCTCGCGCCCGCGAAGATCGAACACGGTCAACCCGGCGAGGTCGTGCGCGCGCGACGGGACGAAACAACTCGCGGCATAGCCACACGAGAAGCAGCTCGCGATGCCGATCGTCGTGTAGAGATACCCGTGCACATGGGTGAAGCGCCACAGCACGAACATGGTCGCAGAACCGCAGAGTGCACCGACGAGCGCCCCCACTCCATTGGCGCGCCGCGTCAAGGCACCGAGTGCGAAGAGGCCGCCGAGCACGCCCATGAACATGCCGAGCGTCATGAGGAACGCATCGAACAGCGACTTGATCGTCGGATCGACGAAGAGCAGAGCGATCAGCGTGCCACACACACCCAGTCCCAGCGTCAGCAATCGCGCCGCCCGTAGGTAGCCACGCTCCGAACGACAGACGCGCAGCGGCCGTAAGAAATCGGTGACCAGGACCGTCGCACTCGAGTTCATGCTCGTTGACACGGTCGATTGTGCGGCCGCGAAGAGACCGGCGACGATCAAGCCCGCGAGCCCTGCAGGCATCTCGCGCGCGATGAACATCGGAAAGATCTGATCCGTCGTGACCGTCGGGTCCAGGCGTTCGGGATGAGATCGATAGTACGTGAACAGAGCGGTTCCGATCCCGAAGAACAAGAGCGTCGCCGGGATCGTCAGCACCGCGTTGGTCCAAATCGCACGCGCGGCAGCCTTACTACTCGATGTCGTCAAATAGCGCTGCACGACCGCTTGATCGGCGGTGTAGGACGAGAAGTTCTGGCCGACGGCGCCGACCACGATCGCCCACAGCGCGACCTCGGTACTGCTCGCATCCCAATGCGTGTTGGCGATGCGGAACTTACCAGCGATCGTTCCCTCGTGTGCGAAGCCGTGGAGACCGCCGTCCGTTCCGGACACGGCCATCGCAAAGGCGATCGCCGCCCCGCACAACAAGACGACGGCTTGCAGCGTGTCGGTCCAGATCACAGCACCGACACCTCCCATCGTCGAGTAGAGCACGCTCAACGCACCGATCAGCAAGACCGATTCGATCGGTCCGAGCGTCGTCGCGACCGACAGCGCGAGTCCGGTCAACGACATGACGATCGCCATACGAAAGACGTGAAAGAGCGAAAAGCACGTGCTCGCGAACCAACGCACGGAACGATCGAAGCGCTTCTCGAAGTACTCGTAGGCACTCGTCGCGTCGATGCGCCGGTAGAACGGCATCGCGAGGTAGACCGCGACGAACGCAACCAGCGGGATCATCGCGTTCCCGACCGAATAGACCCAATCCTGCGCGAACGTCTTCGACGGAATGCCGGTGAACGTGAGCGAGCTCAGCATCGTCGCGAAGATGCTGCATCCGGCAGCCCACCACGGCACGTGCTTGCCGCCACGGAAGTACTCGTCGGTGCTCCTCGTCTTCCGCGCCCAGTAGAAACCGACACCGACGACCGACAGGAGGTAGAGCGACAATACGAGGAAGTTGGCGAGGCCGAACTCTCGCTGGTCCGACGCGACACGCACGCGCCAGACGTCCGGGGTCCGCACGCGCGGACGCACCTCGCCACTCGGCACGAGAATCGAGTCGCCGTACGGGACAGCGGCCGTGGTGACTTGGTTGATCGGTGTCGGACCTCCGCTCGTCCACGTATCGGTGATCGTGTGGTAGACGAGACTCTCGCGCGGGAAGCCGGGATGCTCGTCACGCAGCTCGTCGGCACGCCCGAAGAGCGCACCGTCGTCTCCCCCGAGCACGAGGATGTGGCTCTGGCCGTACGGCGCGGCAGTGCCCGCCATCACACAGCGCGGAACGTCGGCGCACCGGCGCCAGGCTCCCGTGCGTGGCGCGAAGCACCAAACGTCCTCGAGGAACTCCACCTTCCCCTCGACTTCGCGACGGCCGCTCATCACGTACAAGCAGTCACCGTAGCCATCGTGCTGTACGGCAGCGACGGCGAACGCGCGCGCGGGACCGGGAAACGGTTCGAGCTCACGCCATGCGAACTCGGTGTTCGATTCCCGCGCCGAGAGATCGAGCGCGAAGACACGCCGCGTCGCACTCGTGAGTTGGCTCGTACGTTGACCCGTGACGCAGTAAATGGTGTCGCCAACCCTGCCGGCCGCACCATGCACGAGCGGTACTGGCAAGTTCGGCCACTTCGAGGTCGTCACGCTCTGCTCGGTCGCGGACCAGCGCAGGACGAACACGTCACGAAACACCGTGCGACCGTCACTGCCGCCGATGCAGAGGACACCGTTGCGCGTCGAGACGGAACAGCCGTAGGCAGTCCCGTGCGGGAGCGCGCCTGCGACTCGCCAGCTCGCAGGAGCACCGCCGAGAGCGAGCACGTAAACCGCATCGTGCCAGCGCTTGTCGCTACTCCAGACGGGCGACGGGAAGTTCGCTCCGCCTGCGACGATCAGCGTGCCGGCGTCGACACCGACGAACGGACCCGCGACACCGGGAGTGTCGGGCAGCGTCGCGAACACGTCCCACGCCAGACGCGGCCCCTGCCCGCTCGCGAGGACCGTCGTCGCGAGCGCGAACACGCACGCGAGCAGTGCTTTGCCCTCAACGCGCACCGCGACTCCATTCGAAGAACCCGATTGCATCGAGGCCTGCACGGAGTTCGTCGATCTCGCTCGGAGACAGCCATCTCAGCGGAGCGCGGCAGGCTCCGAGGTCGAGGCCTTGCATGCGCAAGACTTCTTTCATCGCAGAGTGGAACGGGAAGCGCGCGATCGCACGCACCATCGCGACCGAACGCGATTGCGCTGCTCGTGCGCGTGGCATGTCGCCACTCTCGAACGCATCGATGAGCCCGAGGTAGAGCGGAGCCGCGATGTTGTACGTGCTCCCGATCGCCGCACGTGCGCCCGTGGCGAGTGCACCGAGTAGCATCTCGTCTGTTCCCCATACGATGTCGAAACGACGATCGGCGAGCTCGAGACAAGCCTGGAATTCATGGAGCTGAGGAGCGGAGAACTTGAGGCCGACGAGCGTGTCGATCGCTTGCCGCCCGCCATCGAGGCTCGCCTCGTGCAAGAACGACGGCATGTCGAGGCCGACGTGCGTGAGCACGGGTATGTGGTAGTAGTAGAACGGTGTTTCGGGCGCGGCACTCGCGATGTCCGCCATGCATTCGACGAGAACACGCGTGCTCGTGATCGGATAGTACGATGGGCACGTCGCCGAGATCGCCGCCACGGACAGCGACTGTGCGTGCGCGGCCAGCCGTCGAGCTGCCTCGATGCTGTTGTGCCCGACCTGGACGATCACCGGCACTCGTCTTCGGACGGCCGCGACGTAGGCTTCGGTGACCTGCATGCGCTCGTCGCAGGACAGCGACATCCCTTCACCCGTGCTGCCACAGACATAGAGTCCGCGGACTCCGTCCTCGAGCAAGCGCTCGACGATGTCCGGCACACGGGAAGTCGCGAGCCGGCCGTCGCTCCCGAGCGGCGTGTAGGTCGCTGCGACGAGTCCCGACAAGGGTGTGTGCTTCATCGCGCAAACGATGGCGAGTCCGCCGTCGGTCGTCATCGAGAATCCGTGCGGAAGCTCCGAGCCGACGTAGAATCCGGGAAGCCGTTCGGACCGACGCCATTCTGACAGTCAACACATGCGCATGTTCGACCACGATGTCTCGCGTTTCGCGCATGGGCGCGATGCCCTCGCACCTTTTCGCACACGACTGCTCGTGGCCGTGGCGCATGTCGCTCTGGCGTCGGTCACTGCAGCATCGGTCGCGGCCGTTGCCACCGCGCAAGAGGGCCGTCCGCGCAACGTCCTCTTCATCCTCTCCGACGATCAACGCCATGACCAGCTGTCGTGTGCTGGACACCCGATCGTCGAGACTCCCCACCTCGATGCACTCGCAGCGCGTGGGATGCGCTTTCGCCGCGCCTTCGTGACGACGCCGATCTGCGCAGCGAGTCGCGCGTCGATCCTGACCAGTCTCTACGAACGCACGCACAGAACGACGTTCCGCACGAAGGCGATGGCAGCCGAGCACTTCGAAACGAGCTATCCACTCGTGCTGCACCGCGCTGGTTACCGAACGGGTTTCGTCGGGAAGTTTGGCGTCAACGCGCCGGTCGACCTGCGCAAGGAGAGCTTCGACGTCTTCGTGCCGATCTCGACGAATCCGTACTTCAAGAAGCAACCGGACGGAACGAAACGACACACGAGCGAGATCATCGGCGACCATGCAGTCGCGTTCCTTCGTGAACAGGATCCAAAACGCCCGTTCTGCCTCTCGATCAGTTTCAACGCGGTGCACGCCGAGGATGGCGACAAGGAGAACCACTATCCGTGGCCGATCGCGATGGATGGACGCTACGAAGACGTGACGATCCCGCCGCCCGCGATGTCGGACCCCGCGATCTACGACGCACACCCGGACTTCTTGAAGACATCGCTCAATCGCCAACGCTTCTTCTGGCGTTGGGACACGCCGGAGAAGTACGACCGCAACATGCGCGCGTACTACAGGATGTTGAGCGGCATGGATCGAGTCATCGGTCGCGTGTTGGATGCACTGCGCGCACGAGGGCTCGAAGACGACACGCTCGTCATCTTCTGCGGCGACAACGGCTACTACATGGGGCAGCGCGGCTTCGCCGGGAAGTGGTCGCACTATGACGAATCGCTGCGCGTTCCCCTGATCCTCGCGGATCCGCGCGCTCCGGAGTCCGCGCGTGGCACCGTGAACGATGCGTTCGCGCTCAACATCGACATCGCCGCGACGATCCTCGACGCTGCAGGGGTCTCCGTTCCCGAGAGGTACCAAGGTCGGAGCCTGCTCGAGTTCGTGCATGGCGGGTCGCCGAAGTCGTGGCGCCACGAGTTCTTCTGCGAGCACTTGATGCACTACCCGCCACGCAAGGGAACGAAGGACGGCGGCATTCCCAAGTGGGAAGGGATCCGGCAAGAGCGTTGGAGCTACGCACGCTACTTCGAACAAGAACCGGTTTACGAGTACTTGCACGACTTGCAGAACGATCCGCAGCAGCTCCGCAACCTCGCGCTCGAACCCGAGTTCGCCGAGACGCTACGTCGACTGCGCGAGCGATGCACCGAGCGGCGTGACGAGCTCGGCGGTGCGTGGAGTCTCGAGAAGTTTCCGCTACAGCGCTGATTGCTCCGCTGACGACGAGCGGGGCTTCCTCACTGGATGACCTCTGCGAGGACGTCGCCGCACGTATCGTCGAGAGGATCACGAAGCCTGCGGTCATGCCTCGCCGATTCAACAAGCTGTCACCCCACCGGCCGTCGCAATACCGTCTTGAGCCGCTCCGGCTCGACGCGACGTGGATCCGACACGTAGATCTCGTGGTGCAGCCCACGGAAGGAGAGCCCCTCGCCCTCGGCGAAGGTCCGCATCTGCGCGAGGGTTTCACTCTCGCGGTCGTAGGGGCCGAGGTGCAGCATCTGCACGCAGCGGCCCTCCTTCAGCTTGACGATCTGCACGTCGTCGAACGAGCTCGGATTGCTCTTCTCACGGAGCTGCTTCTGCGCGGCCTTCAGTTCGCGGGTGCCGACGAAGTCGGGGATGCGGACCGCCATGCGCCATGGCCACTCTTCTTTGGGAAGCGCAGCGAACGCCTCGTCGGACAGCCCCTCGCGTCCCCAGAACGCTTCGAGCTTGCTCACGACGAAGTCCTTGCCTGCGGCCTTGCACGCGAACTTCGTCGTGTAGGCAGCCGCATACAGCGCGCCGATACGTCGCCCGAATTCGCTGTCGTCGTCCATCGAACTCGACGCGTCGATGCCGATCCCATCGATCGCCAGGTAGCGCGCTGGTCCGACCTCGACGAAAGTCGGCCTTTTTGGTTGTGCATACTCCGCCTTGTGCAGGGTGAACAAATTGATCTTTTCGCCAGTCATCGGGACTCCTTCATCGCGGTTCTTCCAAAAGGACGGCGACCTCCGTTTCGAGGTCTTCGGGAAGCGTCGTCTCCGGATTGTCGAAGTAATGCTCGATACACGGACCATCGTGGGGTTCCCGCCCACTCGCTGGCAACCAGTGACCGAAGAGAGCGTGATACGTCTCCGAGAGACTGCTGTACGGACCGCGATGCAGCGCCATCGCATAGGGACCGCCGGGTATCGTGTCGAACGCGACCGACGACGGTGCCTCTCGAGGCGGATCGCCGCTGAGTGTGATGCACGCATCGAAGCGAATGTGCTCGGGAGCCGTGATCTCCGGATCGTCATGACAACGACCGAGGATCTCACTGAGTCCTGTCATCAGCCCGCACGGCACTGCCCAGGCGAGCAGTTCGTCGAAGGCCTCGCCGACGCCGTCGTAGGGCCCGACGTGACGCACGAACGCGATCTGTCGCGCGGGCAGCTCTCGAATCGTGACGTCGATGTCGAGCCCGCGCGCTGCGGGAAGGTCGTTCGTGAGATCGTCGTGAGGGACGTCTTCGTCGCGGTAGTGCACCGCGTTCGGTGCTGACGGCCAGGCGAGCGGACGGTGGCGGGCCCGGAACTCACTCGGCGAACATCCGAAACGCTCACCGAACGCGCGCGTGAACGCCTCGTGCGCTTCGTAACCGGCTTCGAACGCGATCCCCGTTACGGGCCGCACGGTGTGCTTGAGCCGCATCGCCGCACGCTCGAGCCGAAGACGACGTACGTGCCCCATCACGGACTCTCCGACCACCCCCCGAAAGATGCGGTGGAAGTGATAGCGCGAGAAGCAAGCGACGTCCGCGAGATCCGCAGGAGACAGCGCATCGTCGAGATGCGCCTGCACGTAGGCGAGCGCGCGAGCAATGCGCCGGCGATAGTCATCCTGGGTCGAAGTCTCGTTCACGAAGTGCAGCATGACGGGACGGGCCACCGCTCGCTTGACCGTCCGTGCTCGAGGCTCCCGGATCCGATGCGGCCATGAGTCGCGAGCAAACGGCTTTGCCGACGATCGCGATCGACCCGAGCAGTCCATCGACGATCGAGAGTTCGAACGGTCTCGCCTGGACTCGCGGTCGCGGAGCCGCGCGATCGACGATTCAGCGGCGCCGACGCGTGGCCCGCCGGCATCGCTCCGAACAGTACCGAACCGCATCCCAGCAGCGCGCCCACTTCTTGCGCCAGGCAAACGGTCGCGAACAGTGTGCGCAGAGCTTGGTCGGCAGGTCGCCCTTGTTGCGTGGTCGCTGCCGCTCACTCATCGACGATTGCCACCATGCTCGAATCCCCCATTGGATCGAAATACCCCCGTTGAAGCGAAATCCCAGGACGGTCTCCCATGCGCAAACTTCGCCTCGTGTCCGTGTTGGCATGCACTCCGAATCTGTCCGCACGAACGACGCGGGTCGTAGGAAGTGGTGGCACTTACCATCGCATTCAAGCCGCAATCAACGCATCGGTCGATGGCGGTTACGGGGCGCGCACGAATCGCGACGTCGCGAATGTCGCGGCAGCGGTGTATCGCTGATTGCACAAGACGGTTCGACTGCGATCTGGGCCATCAGCAAACACGCTCGCTATACTACGTGACGCTTGCCCTGATTCGGCTCGACCCCCAAGCAGCCCATCGCAACCCGACAGAATGAGGTGCATTCGTGCGCTCGAACCCCATGTTGGTCACCGCGCTCGTGGCCATTCCGTGCCTTCACTCGAACCTCGCTGCGCAGCAGCCACAGATCAGACTCGTCGCGGACCTCGCTCCAGACGCCGGAGCACTCGCCGCGCGCGCGCCGATCGCGCCGGTTGGAGCGCGCAACGTCATCGCTTTGGCGACCCCGACGGGCGGCAGCGAACCCTATTCGTTCGGCCCGAGTGGACAGTCCATCGAGCTGCTCGGTGATCTCGCTCCAGCGACTGCGTCGAGCTCTCCGCGAGTTCTGCTGACGTATCAGAATCGCGTGCTGTTCCTCGCGACGACTGCGGATCACGGGCGCGAGGTCTGGCAGACGGACGGCACGAGCAGCGGGACGAAGCTCGCCTTCGAACTCGCTACGGGTGCGGCATCCAGCAATGTCGACCAAGTCGTCGTCCTCAAGAATCGACTCTACTTCGTTGCCGATGACGGCATGACCGGTTCCGAACTCTGGTCCTGGGACGGAACGACGCTAATACAGATCGTCGATCTCCACACAGGAGTCGCAGGCAGTGGCATCCAGAACCTGAGCGTCGTGCACGACCGTCTGTGGTTCTCGGCGGACGCAGGCAATGGAACTGGCACCGAACCTTATGTCTCGGATGGCACCTCGAGTGGCACGCGCTTGATCCAGGATCTCGTCGTCGGCGCTTCCGGTTCGTCTCCACGCGGGTTCTGCGCGATGCCGAGTGGCAGAGTCGCGTTCTTGGCGAATACCGCCACGACGAACGGCATCGCCCTGTGGATGACGGACGGCACGAGTGCGGGCACGACTGCGATCGCCGCAGCGACCGGAACTGCGAACAAGCTCCGGAGCACGGGGCAGCGAGTCGTGTTCGAGTTCGACTACGGGAACGGGCCCGAACTCTGGGCGAGCGATGGGACGTCGGTGGGAACCCTTCGGCTGTCCGCACAACAGTACGATCCGCGCTTCGTGCACCGAGGGTCCGTGCTGTTCCAATCAGGCGCCGACCTGTGGACGACGGACGGCACAACCAACGGGACGTATCGACTGCTCTCCAATCGACTCGCCGTCGGTGTGGCGCAGGGTCGACTCCTCTTGTCGGACAACAGGCAATTGACGACGTTCGACGTCACGACGAGTCGTGAAACGTTCCTCCTCAACACCTTCGCGACCGTGAGCTTCGGGAACGGCGTCCTCGACCGGCTCTGGCTCCTCGAAGCAGGAGGAATCTTCGTCCACACGGACGGGACGCCGGCCGGAACCGCGCGCGTCGAAGTCGCGCGCGTCACGACGGATTCGTTGCCTCATGGATTCGTCCGCGTCGGCAAGAGCGCGGTGTTCGGCACTTGGATGTACTCATCGACCAACAACGACGCCTACTACCGCACCGATGTAACGACGCTCAACACGCAGGCGGTCCGCTACCCCACGCCTGTGCCAAGCGAACCGATAGCGCCGTTCGCCGGCAGCCTGTGGTGCAGCGCGGACGTCACGGGAATCGGCGTCGAACTCGCCGCCTTCGCGCCAGGCGACTTCAAGACGCGCATCACGCACGACCTCAATCCGGGTCCCGCGTCTTCAGGTCCCCGCGTGCTGACACCGGCGGGACGCAACCTCTACTTCGAAACGCTCACGCCACCTGCGATCTGGGTTCACGACGGACGAAGCGGGTCACCGCAGAACCTGTTCGCGCTGCCGGGCAACACGCCCGCGGAGATCACACCGTGGGGCGAGCACGCACTGATCCGCAAGCGGTCGAACAACCAGGACCAGGTCCACGCTACCGATGGCACGACGAACGGCAGTCAGCTCGTACTGTCGGACAACACGGTCGAGATCGTCGCCGTGAGACAGCGTGACTGCATTCTCGCCGCGAGCAAGGGTGGCGCGTTCCTCGAGCCAACACGCATCCTCGTCTCGGACGGGACCGCTGCGGGCACGACACTGCTCTACACGTCGCCGTCCGTCGGCATTCGCGACCTCGCGGAAGGTTGCGTGCTCGGCGATCGCTACGTGATCGGTACGTCAGACGGGCTTCGCGTCAGCGACGGAAGTGTTGCAGGAACGACCTGGCTCAACCGCGGACAACTCGTCACGCACGTCGTGAAGCTCGATCCCGCGACTGCCGCGTTCGTGGTTGCGCGCCAGTCTGCCGGAGAACTCTGGACGACGGATGGGACGGTAGCAGGCACGACGCCGGTCACCACCTTCTCCGCACCTGTGGAGACGATCACGGCTCACGGAGCGAGGTGGCTGCGTGTCGTTGCTGGGAGCAGGCTCTACCTCTGCGACGCGACGCGGGCAGTCGCTCTGCAGGCATCGGTCAGCGTGTCTTCCGATCGTGATCCGGCTGCGCTCGTCGGAGATCGACTCTTCTTGTCGGCGAATCACTCGCTCTACGGTCGGGAGCCGCACGTCGTCACCGGCCTCCGCGCCACCGCAAGCCGGATCGGCGAGGGCTGCGGGAGCGGCGGCCGCGTGCTTCAGCTCGAGAGTGATGCTCCGCGACTCGGTTCGATCGCCGAGCTCTTCGTCGACCGCGGTTTGCCGACCGGCTTCGTGGTTTTGGCGCTCGGTTCCTACACGCCCGACGCCTTCGCGGGACCGGCAGGATGTGCGATCCACCTCGATCCGTTCTCGGTGGTGCTGACCTTGCCGCTCGCACTCAATCAGGGAGCCGGACGACTACCGATCGTCTTGCCGAACTCCGGAGCGCTACTCGGGCTGGAAGTCGCATGGCAAGCGTTCTCACCTGCGCCGAGCTTCGAAGCATCCAACGCCTTGATTTGGTACTTGGACCAGTGAAGTGCGCCGGGGCGAGGACTGCTAACATCGCGGCTTCGACACACGAGAACCCACGACAGCGAGATGGCGATCGTCAGCCCCGAAGACCACGCACGATTTCAGGAAGAGGGCTACCTCACGATCGAGACGGGACTTCCTCCCGAGGTGCTCGACGGTGTCGTGCGTGAGCTCGATGGGCAGTATCCACCCCTGAGCGGCGAGGATCCCGTCACGCAGAACACGCGCTTGCACGACGCGTGGACACTGTGCCGTCACGTGCACGCGATCGCGATCGCACCACGCATTCTCGACGTGTTGCGAGAACTCTATCATCGCGAGCCGAAGCCGTTCCAAACGCTCAACTTCCCGGTCGGCACATCGCAGGCAGCACATGCCGACACGCTGCACTTCAACTCGTTGCCCCACGGGTTCATGTGTGGCGTCTGGGTCGCACTCGAGGACATGGACGAAGACAACGGTCCCGTCTACTACTACCCCAAGAGCCATCAACTGCCCGAGTTCGGCATGCACGATGCCGGCACGCAACCGGGCTACGAGAACTACCTCGAGTACGAGCGCTTCATCGATCGTCTGGCGCGACACTTCGGCTTGGAACCACGACTCGCAGTGATCCCGAAGGGTCATGCGCTCATCTGGTCGGCGAATCTCTTGCACGGCGGTGCACCACGACGCGACCCGGGCCGCAGTCGCCACAGCCAGGTCACGCATTACTTCTTCGAGCGCTGCCGGTACTACACGCCGATGTTCTCGCACGGCGTGGAGGTCGCATGGCGTGAGCCAAATTGGATTCCTCTCGAGCTTCCACCGCCCGATTGAGTGCCGCCACCGACGCACCAACCCGAACGCGAGCGGAGCCCGCTCACGGAGTCGTCTCGTGAGCGTGGGGCGTGTGGCAGTTCCAGCAGATCTCGAAGCCCTCGTCGACCTCTTCGGAACAGCCGGGACACGTCCAAGCGACGTGCGCTCCACCTTCGGTCGTGGGGTGATGGGCCTCGTATCGTCGGATGATCTCGATCGCGCGATCGACCTTCTCTGGATCGAGGACCCACATCGCCGGCGCCAGGGACAGGTCTGCAGGCGCCCTGGATCGACGAGAATTCGTCGTTCAGAGCGTCAGCTCCAAACCGTTGCTGAGCTGCAGCCCCAAAGGCGCGGCGGCATCGAGCACGAGCGCTTGCGTCGTGAACACGGTTCCGTGGAGCGCCTTGTCATTGGGCAGAGGAAACGGCGTTGCCCACTGCCCGAACGAACTCGTCGCGAACGGGAACGAGAACGTCGTCGCCGTGAGGTCGAGGTAGATCGTGCAGTTGGGGCCGATCGAGAGCGACGTGGCTGCGCCGAGGCTGAGGAGGAGCGCACCCGGAGCGACCTTCGGTGCCGCCACGAGGCTGAAGCTGAACGCCTTCCCCATGACCGGTGCCGGCGAACTCAGCGTCGTCGTGCCAGCACATGGTGTGCCCACGATCTTGGAGACAGCGACGCGCGTGATCTTGCAGTCGACGAGGGTCGAATCGCCGTTGTAGCGTTGGTTCTGGCCGAACCCCGCCTTGCACTCGATCGCCTGGCCCGTCGTCAGAGTGAAGACACCGCGGTACGTCTTCGCGAACCGCACGTCCGTGGCGCTGCAGCTCGCAGGCCCGTCGAAACCATTCAACTCCGCCGAATAGACCGCCTGCCCTTGCACGACGACGCTGACATCGCTGTTGGTCGGCCACGAGAAGTCGAGCCCGCCGAACGCGGCTTCGACGAGGTAGCTGCCGTCCGCGGGCGCCGTGAAGCGCAAGACGGCATTCTCACCGGCTTGTCCCGGGTGCAGGAACATTCGCTGTGCCGGCATGCGGACGGTCGAACAACAATAGGTCGTGGCAGCCTCGTTCTTCCCCACCGTCGGGTATTGAGGAAACTGGTTCGACCACGCCATGAGACTTCCGCAGTGCGCGCCGCGCTGCGAAAAGACATTGATCGGCGCTCCGCGATTGAGCGACCAACCATAGGACCAGACACCGTTCGGGTTCTTCGTACTCGAGAACTCCGCGGTCGCATCCCAGGACTGCGCGGGCAGCACGTGCGCGAAGACCGCGATGACAGCGAAGGTTGCGGGGATCGAATAGAGAGTGGTGCGACGACGCAGTTTCATTCGTGGCCTCGGTTGGATTCGTCGACTCGGGCATCAAAGTGCCGTCATCGTGCGCATGCGGAGTTTCCGCGCGTCCGGGGCCAGGAAAATCGTCAAGCCTCGTCGTGGACCCGGTCTCCTTGCCCGGCGTCGCCATCGCTTGCTTGGCTCCCGGGTCGCTCTGCACCGCAGTGCCAACAAAGCTCGAATCCACCCTCGACGGACTCGTCGCAGTTCGGGCACGACCACTTCGGTCGCGTTGCGTGGCGATCGGCGGGCTGGTGCTTCTCGTAGCGGCGGATGATCTCGATCGCGCGCTCGTAATCCGCCGGATCGTGCACCCACACGACCGGCTGGACGGACAGGTCCACGGGACCGATGCCGGCCATCGCGGCGAGCGTCTCTCCGGTTACCTCGGCGGAGATGCCGTCAGCCTCGAGAAGCGACTTGACGTGGTGCGCGATCATCGCGTTCGCGGCGAAGAAGATTCGGGTCATCGGTATCCTCGAGATCCAGTCGTTCGCAATCCGCAACCCAAACCTGCTATCCCCCGCCGACCAAGGGGTCGAAATAGCGCTCGAACAGGACCTGCGCAGCAGTTTCTACGAGCCGCGGATCGTCGACGAAGCAAGCGAGGCGCGTGAACGCGTACAGAACCTTGAACAAGTGGCCCGACGCGATCCAATCACCGTTGCGGTTGTCACGGACGTTCCACGTCTCGTGCCACTGTGCGCGTCGCTCGTCGTCGCGCCACCAACGAGCGTCGAGGAGAGCTTGTCGTGTAACGCTCGCTCGATCGATCGGGTCGCTGCGTGGCACTGCAGGCACGTCGAACTCGAGATGCGCGCGTAGTCCGAGGAGACCCTTGTGTGCGAGCTGATGGCTGCCGAGCGCATCGAGCCGAATCAGTGCTTCGGTATGTGTCGTCCAATGCGTGAAGTTCGGACGCGGCGCGTGACGGTGGCCGACCAGCGGAGCGAAGTCGGCGAGTCGCTCGAACGTGCGTCGCGCGAGCATCTTCTTGCTCACAACCGCAGGATTGGGATCTCGGGTCTTCTCCGTCGGCGACACCGCCGGATGCCGTGGCGCCGCCGGTTTCTTCTTGGAGATGACTCTGTTCCAGTCGCAGATGCGATTCGTGATGGCCGGAATCGCGAGCGTCGGCGCATCGCCGAGCGCACGCAGAGCGAGCGCCGTGTAGATGACCGCGTGACCATGAGCGCGAACGCCGTTCTCGAGCGCCGGCTCGAGCGACTTCGCGATGCGTGTCGATGCCTGCGGGTCGGCGTCGTCTCGCGCGAAGGGTCGAACGGCCTCCGCGTGGGTCTTCAGGACGACTTCGAGTTCTGCGCGCATCGCGTCACGCGTCGCCTCGTCGATCGTGGAGTCGACACACAGGTAGTGGCCCGCGATCAACGCGGCTCCCCAGTGCGCGTCGAACCAGTTCTTCGCGCGCGCCATTGCGGTCATGCCCTGAGCGAGCAGTGCCGGCACGTCTTCATGGCCGCGGCTCATGGACGGACTGCGCGGACCAGCTGTCAGCGAAGCGAGTACGCCACCGGTGATTCGGACGAAATTGCGACGATTCACGATTGTTATCGTAGCCCGAGCGGTCATCGCCCGGACTGCCATCACGCACTACACGAACCAGCACCATGGAAGTCGGCGCTCTGCTCTTTCCCCTTCTGCAACTCGTGATCCTCATACGATTGTTGGCGGGTGGCCTGGACTGCAACCGTAATGACACCTACCTCGCTTCGCGCGGTTGCGAGGTGTTGGATCGCAGCTGGGCACCGACCGCGTCGTCACCGTCGCCGAACTCCGCGCCGAAAATGAACGTTTGCGGGAAGAACTCGCGCGCCGCGAGAACCGGCCTTCGACCTGAGACGCGAATCACCGGCTCCGTTTCTTTGGTGTAGCCTCGGCCTATGGCTCCTCGGGGCCGATCGCGAGTCAAACCGTGGGTGGCGTGCTTCACACGCGGCAACGAGCGCGCGGTTGTCGACCTCGATCCCCACTCCTTTCGCATACGCACCACCTACATCAATCCCGGGAGTGCGAACGGCGTCTTCAATCTTTGGGCAGCCGAGGATCGCGTCTATCTGAGGGCGAGATCTCCTGCGCACGGCATCGAACTCTGGGTCTCCGACCTGACGACGACGGGCACGAAGCTCGTGAAAGACATCAACCCAGGGGTCGTCCAGGGATTCGACTCGTACGCGACCGTCGTGGGCAATCGCCTCTACTTCGCGGCGAGCACGATCGGAGGTCAGGTCCTGTACGTCAGTGACGGCACAGACTCGGGCACACATTCGGTGTGTGATCTCGAGACACAGAACCCGACGTTCGTGACGCTCCAAGGGCGACTCTACGTGTCGGCATTCGATCTCGGAGGAGCCGGTCTCGAACTCATCGAAATCGTGGATCCAGGTGCAATGGTCGAGACGTTCGAGAGCCGATGCGCGCCGGACTTCTCCTTCATGACCGCGACTCCGCCGGTGCTTGGAGCTTCCTCGTTGCTTCGCGGCGAGACTCCGCCGAATCACGTAGGGCTCGTGCTCATCGCCGCACCGGACACGCCGAGCCTGAACTTGCCGATCTTGCAACCACAATGCCGGAGCCGAACCTTCGCGCCCCTACTCAGTTTGACGGCGACACCGTCAGGTTCTTGGTCCATCCCGCTCGCGGTTCCGAACGTGGCAGCGCTCCGCGGAGTCTCGCTCTTCGTCCAGACCTGGAATCTGCAAGCTGTGTCGTTGTTCCCGGCGTCGACGACCAACGCACTGCGCCTCACGGTCGGCCGCTGATCGACCGAGCGAGACGGACAACGGACCTCGTCATTTGGACGAAGTCGCTTTGATGCTCGCGCTCCTCGCACTGACCGCGATCTCCCGCGTGCGAGGTTGCACGACGAGGATCTGTAGGAGTACACGACAGCCGATGAATCGCGCGTCGACGTCGAGCGGCACACGTGATGATCAGCGGCTCTGCTTCCACGTGAAGTCGTAACGCCACGTCTGCGATGTTTGCGTCACGGTCTCACCTTGGAGACGGACGAGGGTCGTTCGCTCGCGAACGATGCTGAACGGCCGTCGGAGCCTGTCATCGCCCACGAAGTCCAGTTTCTCTGTCGCGCGCAACTCGCTCACGAAGTCCTCGGGAAGCTTTCGATGCATACGCGCGAAGTTCCGCGCGAAGGGCGCCATGTAGGATTCGCGTGCAGCGTCGGGCCGCAACTCGGTCGTACTCGACAGATGCACTGCGCCACGTCGCTCGCGCGCCGGGCCATGGTTGGCGGTCACGCACATCGCGGGAAGAATTAGGGCATCGACCTGCAGCGTCGTCGCGTGGACGCGACGCTGCCATGCAGCGAGCGGTGCGCACGTCCACGCACCGATCCAAGTGCAACAGACGTCCTCCGCGATCTTCGTGTGGTCCGCGTCCGGGATCGCGCTCGCCGGAACGCGGACCGGACGCGTAGCCTCGATCTTGCGCAAGGCTCTCGCTGGCGCATTCCCGCCCACCTCGAGCCACAACCACGCGTTGTAGTCGAGGAGTTTTCCCGACGCCGATACGAGGAGCGACAACTCGGTTCCCTGGCCACGCGGTTGCGGGAGGATGGACACGCGCATCGCATCGCCCTCGCGCGTCGCTCGCACCTCGTAATGCCGCTCGTGTGTCGCCCACTCGGAGGCGAAGGTCTCTCGCACCGTCGCTTCGCACGGGAGGGGCCACGGAAACTCGTGGTCCGCAGCCATCGATCGATCGGTCACGAGCCTGAGGCGATCCACGTCCTGTGTCGCCGGAACAGCACACGCGAAACAGAACACCATCGGACTCCATCGCATCGGGGGCATCCTCATCGAAGAAGTGCGTTCGATCGGGCTCCGCGTCGAGCTGCGCACATCGAGCAGCAGCAGTCACCTCGTGTCGTCGGCATCACTCCTTCCAGTCGAACTCGTACACCCGCCGCTCGAGGTAGCGCTGCGGAGCTTGCCCCTCGACATCGACGACGTGGTTCTTCTCGAAACTCGCCGAGAGCGGACGCAGGTTGTCGAGGCGCGTCACGACGTCGACGGACGTCCGGATGTCGATCTCCTTGATCTTGTCCGGATCGAAGGTCTTCGCTTCGGGGCTGTGCTTCATCGAGGTGGCGAAGAGCTGCGCGAGATAATCGGCGTAGGCCTTGCGCGCTTCGGGTCCCGAAGCGCGGGTCACGGTCCGGAGCTTGACGTAGCCCTCGTTGCCTCCCGCGTCGGCGGCATCCACTGCACCGAGATTCTGCGCGAGGAGCTTGGCAGGCATCGCGAACGTTCCGAGCGGCAACTTCGTCGACTGTTCTCGCTGCTTGCCGGCGGGAACGTCCCACTGGATCCAACTCCCGACCCACGCGTCCCAGAACTGCCCCGCCGACGCCTCGAGTGTCGCGCGCATCGATGGAGACTCGAGCGCCGTGCGCATCTGCGCAGCCTTCGCATCCCCGTGCCCGCCTTCGTTCTTCGTGAGTTCGGCGACCACACGACGGATGGTCTCGTCCATACCGATCGTTCCTCGGTAGGCACCGTGCGCGTCGATGACGAGGTCGGGGATCGCGGCCGACAATGCGAGTGCCGGGGCGAGCTGCTCGCGGATCTCGGGTTTGGTCAGGTCCATGTCATCGAGCTTCAAGAACTCGAACGAACGCAGGGACACGAGCAACTCCTTCGCGTCGGAATCCTCGGGGCCGCCGTCCTTCGACGCCTCCCTCGGACGAACGTGCACCTGGTAGCGCATGTGCATCGTCTTCCCATTCTTCGTCGCGTGCTCGGTCACGGTCACCGTGCCGGGGAGCGGCCAGTCGAACTTCGGTTGCGTCGGCGTCTGGGCTTCGGGCGTCTGGGCTTCGGGCGTCTGGGCTTCGGGCGTCTCTGTCGAATCGGACGCGTCTTGCGCACGAAGTCCAGCAGCGACGAGCGCGCACGCCAGGACACCACATACGGGCGCGATCAGGATCGCACGAACGGACAGCATGCAAGAACGGTGCATCATGCTCCCGATTCGAACACAGATGGCCCTGCAGCGACAGTCGAGGCCGGTGTCGCGGGCTGAAAACCGTCTCGCGGCAACGGTTCGCTGGCGATTTCACGCACTCGGAACATGCCCGCGCTTTCCGGGCGCTGTTATGCTCCGCCGTCCATGGCCGTCATCGACTACGACAAGTTTCGCGAAGCGGGACGCATCGCTGCTGCAGCTCGCGAACATGCCAAAGCCCTGATCACGCCCGGACGCCTGATGCGCGAGGTCGTCGAAGCCTGCGAAGCGAAGATCTTCGAACTCGGCGGACAGCTCGCGTTTCCGGCCCAGATCTCGAAGAACCATGTCGCGGCCCACTACTGCCCCCCGCCCGACGACACGACGATCATCGAGGATGGCGACATCCTCAAGCTCGACTGCGGCGTGCACGTCGACGGCTACGTCGCCGACAACGCGGTCACGGTCGACCTGCGTGACGGACCCGACGGCGCGCTCGCGAGCGCATCGCGCATGGCCCTCGAGAACGTCATCGCGATGATCGGTCCCGGCGTCGCCGTTCGCGACATCGGCAAGACGATCCAGGACACGATCGAGAGCATGGGGCTCAAGCCGGTGTTCAACCTCACCGGGCACGGAGTCGCGCGTTGGGTCATCCACTGCGCCCCGTCGATCCCGAACTACGACGACCAACGCAAGGGCACCATCAAGCCGGGCCAGGTCATCGCGTGCGAGCCGTTCGCGAGTGACGGTCGCGGCTACATCGAAGAAGTCGGCGAGCCCGAGGTCTTCCAGCAGAGCCGGCCACTCAAGATGCGCGACAAGCTTCCGTCACGCATCGAAGAGGCACTCGAAGCGTTCCGTCGGTTGCCGTTCGCGCGTCGCGACCTGATGCGCTTCTTCGAGGACGAGAAGGAATCGGAAGAGACGCTGCGCTACTTGCGCAAGAAGCGTCTCCTCACCGAGTACCCGCCGCTCGCCGAGAAGAAGGGCACCCGCATCAGTCAGCACGAGCACACGATCCTCATCACCGAGACCGGCGCCGAGGTAACGACTCTGAGCGCCTGATCGTCCGCGGCGGACGCGGTCAGTTCGTGACGTGCTCGCGGCGCCCTTCGGCGAGGATCTCGAGAGCGCGGCGATGTGCGGCTTCGGCCGTCGAGATGTGTTCACGCTCGCTGAGTTCGAAGATCTCTTCGAGCGCATCGGGAATGCGACGGACTCGTTCGAGACTCTTGGCCTCGTCGTAGCCACCGGGCATGAGCTCGACCGCGACGTTGATGATGCCGCCCGCGTTGATCACGTAGTCGGGAGCGTAGAGGATGCCTCGCTGACGCAGGAGGTCACCGTGCTCGAGTGTCGCGAGCTGGTTGTTGGCGCAACCCGCGATGACTTTGCAGCGAAGGGCCGGAATCGTTTCGTCGTTGAGGATCGCACCGAGTGCGCATGGAGCGAGAACGTCGCAGTCGGCACTGAGCACGTCGTCGTCGTGCAGGATCTCGGCATCGAGTTCCTTCGCGAGTTGCTCGGCGCGCTCGACGTTCATGTCGTAGATCGACAGGCGTGCACCCAGCTCGTGCAGTTCGCGAGCCATGATCGACCCGACGGCGCCGACGCCTTGGAGGACGATGTGCTTGCCGGTGACCGAGTCCCCATCGAACGCGCGTTCGACGCACTTCTGGATCCCGAGCACACAACCGCGCGCCGTGTACGGACTCGGGTTGCCCGACGAGCCGGACGCGCGCGACAGCCCCGTCACGTAACGCGTCTCCTGACGCACGATCTCGAGGTCTTCGATCGACGTGTTGACGTCTTCCGCGGTGATGTAGAGCCCACCGAGGTGATCGATGAAGCGCCCCATCGCGCGATAGAGCTTCTCGGACTTGATGGTCTTCGGATCGCCGATGATGACGCTCTTGCCACCGCCGAGCCCGGTATGCGCGATCGCAGATTTGAAGGTCATGCCCTTCGAGAGCCGCAGGACGTCGGTGAGGGCCGCCTCCTCACTCTTGTAGGGCCACATGCGCATGCCGCCCAGGGCCGGTCCGAGTGTCGTGTCGTGCACCGCGATCAACGCGTGGAGCTTGGACTCGGGATCTTTGGCGACGACTACCTTCTCGTAGTCGTCGATGGGCAACTCGCGGATTTCCATGCGGAGGCGAAGTTCGAAAGGGTCATCCGGGGCGCGGCGTGGCCGCGTCCGGTCGGAACACGCCCGCGCAAGAGCCCGGACGATCGAGGGGCAGAGATTCTACGGAAGCGGCGCCAGCACGGGAAGCACGAGGGTGATCGCGAACCAGCAACGCGCCACAAACACGTTCGACGGCGAGACTTACGATTGCGTGAACTCGAAGGCCCGCGCCGTGATCTCAGGCACCCGGCTTCTTGTTCGACGAGCCCGACTTTTTCTTCGCGGGGGCCTTCTTCTTGGCCGCCGTCTTCGTCGCAGTCGAGGACTTGGCCGAGGACTTCGCACCGGTCTTCTTCGAGGCCGCCTTCTTGGCCTTCTTCTTCTTTTTCTTCGGCCCTGCGGCCGCGCGCGCGGCGATCAGTTCGAGTGCGAGATCGAGCGTGACTTCGTCGACGCTCGTTCCACGCGGCAGCGACGCATGCGTCGTACCGTCGGTCACGTAGGGGCCGAAACGACCCTCGAGCAGTTTGATCTCGTCGCCGGTCTCCGGATGCTTGCCACAGACCTTGAGCGGTTCGCGACGCGCCGCCGTGCGCCCGCGGCGCTGCTTGGGCTGTGCCAGGAGCTTCAAGGCCTCGTCGAGCGTGACGTTCAACGGCGAGAGTTCGGCGGGCAGCGAGCGCGTCTCTTTTTCGGCGTAGACGTAAGGGCCGTAGCGACCGTTGTTGGCAAAGACGTCCGCCTCGGTGCCGGGCTGCTTCCCGAGGAGTCGCGGAAGCGAAAGGAGCGCGAGCGCTTCGTCGAGCGTGATCGTCTCGATCTCCATGCCCGCGAGGAGCGAGGCCATCTTGGGCTTCTCCTCACCTTCGATCATGTCACCGAGTTGCACGTACGGGCCGAAGCGACCGGTCTTGGCGTAGACCGGGAGTCCGCTGTCCGGATCGTTACCGATCACGCGCGGACCCGCCTCCGCCTTCTGCAGCAGGTCGATCGCTTTCTCGAGCGTGAGTTCGTCGGGCGCGATGTCGTCGGCGATCGAAGCGCGCACGTCCCCCATCGACAAGAACGGCCCGTACCGCCCGACACGCACCTCGACGATCGTCCCGTCATGCTCGCCGAGCGTGATACCGCAGACTTCTCGCGGATCGATCTTCTCGACGACCGACGCGAGCTTCGAACGCAGGCCGAGGCTGCCGTTCCCGTTGTAGAAACGTTCGAGGTAGTCCTTGTTGTCGATCTCGCCGAGCGAGATCTTGTCGAGGTCGTCCTCCATCGAGGCCGTGAAGCCGTAGTCGACGAGGTCGGTGAGCCAGCCCTCCATGAGCTTCGTGACCGCGAACGCGGTCCACGTCGGGCAGAGCGCGTTGCCGAGCTTACGGACGTATTCGCGCCGCAGGATCGTCTCGATGATCGACGCGTAGGTACTCGGACGACCGATGCCGCGCGCTTCGAGTTCGCGCACGAGACTGGCTTCGGTGAGGCGCGCTGGTGGCTGTGTGGTGTGGTCCTTCGCGTCAAGCCCGAGCAACTTCAAGGCATCGCCAGGACGCATCTTGGGCAGGCGCTTCTCGGCTTCGTCGCCACTGTCCGCAGCGGCGTGACGATCGTAGGCCGCCAGGAAACCGGGGAACTCGATCACCTTGCCCCCGACCTGGAACGTCGCGTCGTCGACCTGGATCTCGACGCTCACGCGGGTTCCCTTCGCGTCCTTCATCTGACTCGCCACGGTGCGGCGCCAGATCAGGTCGTAGAGGCGTCCGGCATCGCTGCCGAGCGACTTCGCGACATCGGCGATCTCGGTGAAACCCTGAGCACCCGCAGGGCGAATCGCTTCGTGCGCCTCTTGGGCGTTCTTGACCTTGCTCTTGTAGGAACGCGGTGCATCGGGGAGCGAATCCTTGCCGAAGCGCTGCGAGATCACCTCGCGAGCATTGCGCAACGCTTCTTCGCTCAGCGTCGTCGAATCGGTTCGCATGTAGGTGATGAACCCGTTCTCGTAGAGCCGCTGCGCGAGGTCCATCGTTCGCCGCGCGCTGTAGCGCAGCCGACGGTTGGCCTCCTGCTGCAACGTCGACGTCGTGAACGGCGCCTGCGGACGCTCCGTGAACGGTTTCTCCTCGACCGCCGCGACGCGCGGATCGGCGTTCTCGATGCGTGCGAGCAGATCGCGCGCGGCCTTCTCGTCGAGCAGGACGGGCGCCTGACCGTCCACTTCCTTGAGTTTGCCGGTCGTCGGTTCGAAGTCCTTGCCGGTCGCGATCCGTCGCCCGGCAACCTTGGTCAGCGTCGCGTCGAAGGGCTTCGCGTCGGGATCATGCGGCGCCGAGAACGACCCGACGAGATCCCAGAACGTCGCCTTGCGGAACGCCATCCGCGCGCGCTCACGTTCGACGATCAGGCGCACCGCGACGCTCTGCACGCGGCCGGCCGAGAGGCGCGGCTTCACCTTCTTCCACAGGAGCGGGGACACCTCGTAGCCGTAGAGCCGGTCGAGGATGCGCCGCGTCTCCTGCGCGCGCACGAGATCCTCGTCGATGTCACGCACGGTATCGAGCGCGTCGTGGATCGCCTTCTTCGTGATCTCGTGGAAGACGAGCCGCTTGTACGGAACGTTCGGTCGCAACACCTCCTTGAGGTGCCACGAGATCGACTCTCCCTCGCGGTCCTCGTCGGTCGCGAGGTAGAGGCTGTCGCTGTCGGCGAGCAGGGCCTTGAGCTTCTTGATCTGGTCCTTCTTGCTCGAAGGCACGACGTAGAGTGGCTCGAAGTCGTTCTCGATGTTGACGCCGAGACGTGCCCAGGGCTCTTTCTTGTACTTCGCGGGGATCTCGGAAGCCGACTCGGGCAGATCCCGGATGTGTCCAATGCTCGCTTCGACGTGATAGCCGTCACCCAGGAAGCGCGCGAGCGTGCGCGCCTTGGCGGGTGATTCGACGATGACCAGGGCTTTGGGCATGTGTGCGACGACAGGAGGGTTCTCGATAGGCGCGGCGTCTCCGAGCGACCCGCATCGGGTCACGCCGGGGAGCGAAGGCGGCCGATGGTAGGAAGGAGCGTCGCGCGATTGCAAGGCAGCGTCCGTCGACACTCCTGGCGAACTTCACTGGATCGACCGACGATCGCTCCCCGCCCGGCCTGGTTCCTTGGGTGACGAAGTGCCCGATGGAGCCGCGTTTTTATGCGGCGTGCGAGGCAGGATGCCGCGGTAGTGCGCGAAATCGCCGGGTCGGACGAGCAGAACATCGAGCAAACGAACGCGCGTCGAGCGCAGATACACGCCGATCGTCAGGACCGCCCCCACGAGGTAGGCGACACTCGAGGCCATGGCGGCGCCACGCGCCCCGTGCGCCGGGATCCACGCGAAGTCGAGACCGACGAGAGTCACGAAGACAGCCGATGTCGCGAAGTTGCACGACGCGAGATGATGCCTCGCCATCAGGTCCGACTGGAGCACCTTGGCCACGGTGTAGAAGACGGTCCCGGGTAGTAGCCAGAAGAGCGCGGGAGTCAGTCCTGCAGCCCACGTCGTGATCCACGATTCTCCGAGCAGGAGTTGCAGCGCAGGAGCATGGGCGAACCAGATCGCGATAGCGCCGAGGACGGCGACGAAGAGGCTGTTGCGCGCGACCACGGGCGTGAACTCGCTCGCGTCGTCCTCGTCCATGCCTGCGACTTTCGCGAAGAGCACGTCCCGCAGCGCTTCGGGGAAATGCCAGATCAACTCGGCAAGCGTCATCGCATAGGCGTAGAACGCGGCTTCGCGTTGCATCGCGGCGAGCCGCTCGTTCTCCGGTAGAACCGCCGCGACGACGTAGAGCCCCCCGAGCAGGTAGAGGTCGATGCGGTGATTGAGCGCCGTCAGCGTCGCGTGCACGTTGGCGCGCCATCCGAAGCCGAGTGCCTTGCGCAAGAACGGGCGGTCGAACCCCGGCGTCATTCTGACGATGCGCCTCATCGCGATCACGACCCCGATCGCGACGAGGACGCCGGGCACGAACCTCGCGTACGCAGCAGCGTGATACGCGTCGCGTTCCGTCACGACGAAGTAGAGCACCAAGAACAGCGGCAAGAAGCACAAGCTCGGCACGAGTCGCGTGACGTTGAACGCCACGATGCTGCCGGTGGCGAGCTGGAGGTAGTTGCGATACATCGTGACGAGCAAGAAGACCGGCAGCACGAGCATCGGCGTGAGCATCGTCCACGGCGGGAGTTCGGCACCGGGGGTCGTGCGTACCCAGATCTCGAGCACGACGCGCAACACGACCGCGAGCAACGCTCCCCACACGATCGCCACGGTCATCGAACTGCGTCCGGCGATGTCGGCCGTCACTTCCTTGCGCTGCACGAAGTAGACGCAGGACGCCGCGAGCCCGAGATTCCCAACTGCAACCATGATCGCGGGGAGATTGAGCAGCAGCAGCACTCCACCGGCTGCCTCGGCGTCGTCACCGAGTAGCCACCAGATCACGAACCCCGCGCCCTTGTCGATCGCGAGGATCAGGACCTGGAAGGCCAGCGTGATCAGGAAGGACGTCTTGAAGCGCAAGGCCTATGAGTTTGGCCGATGCCTGCACGCGGGGCGAGTGTTCCGCCCGCGGCGTGCTACCAGGGCAAGCCGTTTTCGGCGAAGTCGGTCTCCGCGCGCTGCACGATCTCTTCGAGCTTCTCCTCTTCGAGTTCGAGGATCTCGAGGAGTGAGGGCACGACTTCGTGCACGGGCAGACCAGGGACAGCAGGCCGTCCCGCTCCCGCCGCCAGTCGGTCCGCAAGGCAGACGAGCGACGACAATGCACGGTGGAACGGATCGTTGTCCGGCGTCTCGTGGTACCGGATCGCGATCGTGAGGTCCTCGGGGAGGAACCATTTGATCGCGAGCACCGAACCCACGTCACCATGTGTGTAGCCGAGTTGCTCGAGCTCGAGATCGGCGACGGGCACGCCCTCCTGCGCGCTTCGCTTCAGGATCTCCGAGTAGGCCTCGGGAGCCGAGTCGCAGAGGATGATCGTTCCGATGTCGTGCAGCAAACCGCAGATGTAGAGGTCCTCGGGGTGCACACCTTGAAAAATCGAACTCTCGGCACCGATCGCGCGCGCGAGCGACGCGGTAAAGATCGAGTGACGCCAGAACGCGCTCGGATCGAAGCGCTCGATCTTCGAGCTGCGATCCTTGTCGCCGAACGCCGAGAAGATCGCCGCCTTGAGGGCGACCTTCTTGGTCATGTTGAAGCCCATGATCGACACGGCGAGATTGACCGAGCTGACTCGGACCTGGAGACCGTAGTAGGCCGAATTGACGATGCGCAGGATGTTCGTCGAAATGGACGGGTCGAGCGCGATGACCTGGGCAACGTCCTCGGCCGACGAATCCGGATCATCCATGACCGCCTGCAACTTGACGAGAACGTCCGGCAGCGTCGGCAGCTCGCAGGTGCGGTTGATCAGGTCGAGAATGCTCGGCGCTACGGCTGTCTCCGCGGAACTCATGCGTTCATGTCCTCGACGTCCACCTTCGTCCCCCCGCCCGGTGGGCGGCACCAGGGCTCCACGAGGTTCTTTTCGACAAGTCACCGCACATTCTGAAACACCCCGTCCGGGCGCCTCCGTAGGTGCGGACCTGTGGCAGGCGGCCGCGGTTCCATTTGGGCCACCGAGCGTCCATCGTGGTCGGCAACCATGACGAGCCGAACTCGCGAGATTCTCTTCCTCGCACAGCGCGTGCCGTTCCCACCCGATCGGGGCGACCGCATCACGACCTGGAACCTGCTGCGCCGTTTTCTCGAGGACGGGCACCGGGTCCGCGTCGGGTGCTTCCTCGAGGCGCCCGAAGATGCGGCCAACGCGGCAGCATTGCGGGAACGAGGCTGCGAGGTCTTCGCGTTCCGGATCCGCGACAAGCTGCGTCGGCTCAAGTCGCTGCCCGCCCTCCTGGGGACGAAGCCGCTGACACTCCCGTATTTCCGCCACGGTGGTCTCCGGGCTGCGCTCCGCGCGAGCCTCGCCGAACGACCCGCCGATTGCGCCTACGCCTACTCGTCCTCGATGGGGCTCTACTTCCTCGATCTCGAGCGCGAGCTCGCCGGCGCCCGCAAGATCGCGCATTTCGCCGAGCTCGACTCGGACAAGTGGGCTCAATACGCGGCGACCCTGGGCTTCCCGGGCAAGCTGGTCTATGGCCGCGAGGCGCGAACGCTGCTCGAGTGGGAGCGCAAGCTCGCTGCCGTCGCCGACCTCAACATCCTCGTCTCACGCGTCGAGGAACAGATCTTCGAAGAGCGCATCCCCGGCCGCCCAACGTTCGTCCTGCCCAACGGGGTCGATCTCGAGCACTTCCATCCGGATCCCCAGGTCGCCAAGGTGCCGCGCAGCGTCGTGTTCACCGGGGTCATGAACTACCACCCCAACGTCGACGGCATGCTCCACTTCGTCGAGGTGTGCTGGCCGAAGATCCGCGCGCGGCACGGGGATGCCGGGTGCTTCATCGTCGGGAGTCGGCCCACACCCGAGATCGAGGCACTCGGCGGCAAGGATGGCATCACGGTGACGGGCCGCGTGCCCGAAACCGTGCCGTGGATGCAGAAGGCGAGCGTCGGCATCGCACCGCTACGGATCGCGCGTGGGATCCAGAACAAGGTGCTCGAAGCGATGGCTTGCGGGCTTCCGGTCGTCACGAGTCCACTCGCCGCGGGCGGGATCGACGCGACGGATGGCGAGCACTTCATGATTGCACGGGATGACGCGCAGACGACGGCGGCGATTCTCGAGCTCTTCGAAGTCGAAGCGCGGGCTCGCGCGCTCGGTGCGGCAGCTCGCGCGCGCATGGAAGAACGCTACGGTTGGAAGGCGGTGCTCGATCAGCTCGATACGATCTGCGGTTTCGAGGAAGCATGAGCATGGAAACATCGCGCACGCAGATCTGGTTGCAGTCGCTTCCCGAGCGGCCGTACCGACTCTTCGTGCCGCTCGGCATCGCCCTCGCATGGGGCGGGCTCTTCCACTGGATCCTGTTCTCGCTCTCGCTGACGGAAGCGTACCGATCCGTCTTCCACAGCATCGCGCAGATCGAAGGGTTCTTGACGTGCTTCGCGCTCGCGTTCCTCTTCACCGCATTGCCACGGCGCACACAGTCGGCACCGCCGACGCGTTTCGAACTCGCTGTCGGTGCACTAGCACCGGTACTCACGACCATACTCGCGTGGCCCGAATTCTTCGCAGCCTCGCAGATACCGTGGATCGTTCTCGCGATCGTGCTGTTGCGGTTCACGCTACGTCGCTTCCGTGCGAAACACGCAGGACGAAGGCCACCGGCAGCGTTCGCTGCATTCCCGATCGCGATCGTCGTCGCTCTCGCCGGCATCGTGACGATCGCGCTCTACGGCGCGCTCCACCTCGACTTCAGCATCCATCAGCTCGGTCGCTCGATGTTACTGCAAGACGTCTTCCTGCTGTTCATCATCGGTGCCGCGAGTCTGGCGATTCCGCAGATCACCCGCGGCGAGTCCGTGCCGGATCTCGCCATCGGGGAACCACGAGCGGTGCTGCCCTTCGTCGTCGCCGCGATCGCACTCGTCGTCTCCTCCGTCATCGAGATGCGTGGGCTCGCCGCGATCGCGGACTTCATGCGCGGCGCGATCATGCTCGCGATGCTGCTCCGACATGCGCACATCCACCGCCTGCCGACGGAAAATGGGCTGACGCGCTGGTTGCTTTACATCGCGGTCTGGCTCGTGCCGATCGGCTACGCACTCGCGGCCCTCGCACCCGATCACGCCCAACTCGGCCTGCACGTGGTGTTTCTCGGAGGTTTCGGGCTCATGGTGCTCGCGACCGGCACGCACGTGACGTTCGCACACGAGGGTCGACAAGACCTCGCCCACGGCTATCCGTGGCAAGTCGTGCTGATGGCCCTGTTCGTTGGACTCGCCATCGTCGCCCGATCCTGCGTCGTGCTCGATCCTCGGCACGGAAAACTGTGGATCGGAGCGGCCGCGCTGCTGTTCTTGCTCGCGACCCTCTGCTGCGGTGCCGCAGTCGCACGCGCGCGCCTGCGCACGACCTTCGACGTCTGATCGGAGCGCGAGCTCGAACAGTTCGGCCGAAAATCCGGGTGCTCCCGCGGGAGGCGAGTATGCGTGGTTGCGCGAGGGTCAGTGCAGGATCGACGTGCTGGCGTTGCCCAGGCGCAGCGCATTGGTCGACGGGTTCCACCCCAGCACTTGCCATTGGGCGACACTCCCACGCAGCGCGGGCACGCCGGGAACCATCACCGAATGCCGGACCACAGCTCCGGCACCCGACAAGAGCAAGATCGGGTTCACGATGTCGATGTCACCGATCGGCGTAGCGATCGGGTTTGCAGGAATCGCACCGATCATCACGAAGTGCAGCGTGCGCGCGACGTAGCCGACGTCGATCGTCATCGTCGTACCGAGCTTTGCTGGCGACGCGACGAGCGTTGGGTCGGTGCGGCGCACGATCGGTCCCATCCAATCGATCGCCACAGCCGCATTTCCTGTCACGACGATGCGCGGATCGATGACGAGTTCGTTGCCATGTGGAGCAATCGCTTGGATCGCGGAGATCGGCAACGCTCCGATTCCGGCGATGATCGAGTTCGATGCGTCTCCGCGAACCACGAGACGCGCTTGCCCGGTGGCTTCGATGGCAGCACTGGGCTTGTCCTGAGCCGTGGCCGCATCGGCACCACGAACCGAGCACTTGCAGAGATAGAGCGAATGGCCGGTCGAAGCACTGAGGCGAATCGCCGGGCGCTGCACGAACTTCGCTGCCGCATCGGTCACCCCCGTGAACGTCGAATCCGTCGCGATCCCGGTCGTCCCGCTCTGGAACATGATCGTCCCTTGGAACGAACACCGTTCGATGCGAACCACGTTCGCGTGTGTGAAGTCACAGAGGCGCATTTGCCCCTTCATCGTGACGCCATCGAACACAATCGTGCCCGCGCTACCGATGATCGCGATCTGCGAACTGAAGGTCGCATCGAACTCGAGCCCACGAACGATCGTCGTCGAGCCCGCTGGAAGATCGGAAAGGATCGCACTCTGCATCGTGCCCGTCGCGACGCGAGCGCCGGGTTCCGCCAGCAGGCTGATCGCTTTCGTGCGTAGACGGAAGCCCGAGTAGGCGCCTGCACGAACGAGAATCGTATCGCCCGTGCTCGATGCGTCGATTGCCGGCTGGATGTCGGTGAAGACTTGGCTCCCCCCTTTCGCATCGACGATGCGAGTCACCTGTGCCGTGGCCGGAAATGTGAAAAGCACCGCAGTGATCGCGACACGAAACAGCCCTTCTTGCATGGAAACCTCGTTCGTTCCCAGCGAGTCTACAGCAGCTGGTGGACCGAACGAACCGGACGGCCCACGAACGAAACGAAACGAAACGCTGATCGATTCGCTCAGTACGTTTCGCGCAGCGTCGCCGAACTCGTCGGCGTCTCCCAGCACTTGATCTCGTAGAGCGGGAGGTCGGCGAGCCGCTCCCACGCCCAGACGCAGATCATCTCGGCGCTCGGGTGCTCGAGGAAGTCGTTGACGTAGCTGTGATCGAGGATGTCGATCACACGCGTATTCACGATCTCCTTCAACCTCAAGAAGTCGAAGGCGAGACCGTCGTTGGGATTGACGTCGGCCTTGATCGTGACGTGCAGCTTGAAGGTGTGACCGTGCAGCTTCTCGCAGCGTCCCTTGTAGTTGGGAAGCTGATGCGCCGCATCGAAGACGAACTCCTTCGTGATCAGAACGGTGTGCGTCATGCGCTTCTTCAGACAGCTCCGGCGGCGCGCTCTTCTTCGAGGAAGCGCTCGACTTCTTCCTTGAGTGCGGACAGGAGTTCGGCTTCGGGGCACTTCCTCACTTGGACGCCGCGTCGATAGATGAACCCGATCTGGCGACCACCCGCGACTCCGATGTCGGCTTCGCGTGCTTCCCCCGGTCCGTTGACCGGACAACCGAGCACCGTGATCCGGATCGGGGTCTGCCCGAGTGTCTTCGCGTATTCCTCGACTTCCTTCACGAGAGGGAACAGGTCGATCTCGATACGACCACACGACGGACATGCGACGACCTCGGGGTCGAGCACTCGACGCCCGGTCGCCTTGAGGATGTCGAAGCCGGCCTTGACCTCGAGCGTGCTATCGCCGGTGAGCGACACGCGGATCGTGTCCCCGATACCGTCGAGAAGCAGACCGCCGAGCCCCGCCGCCGTCTTGAGTTGCCCGTAGGGCGGCTGCCCCGCCTCGGTGATGCCGAGGTGCAACGGATACGGGATGCGTTCCGACGCGAGTCGATACGCGCGCAGCGCAGCGAGCGTGTCCGTCGACTTGAGCGACAGGACGATGTCGTGGAAGTCCATGTCCTCGAGGATGCCGATGTGCTTGAGCGCGCTGTCGACCATCGCCTGCGGTGTCGGCGAACCGTGCTTCTCGAGGAACTCCTTCTCGACCGATCCCGAGTTGACACCGATTCGAATCGGAACCGCGCGCTCCTTCGCCATCTCGACGACGCGTTCGACGCGCTTGCGCTGGCTGATGTTGCCGGGGTTGAGTCGAATCTTGTCGACACCGGCCTCGAGCGCGAGGATCGCCATTCGCGAGTCGAAGTGGATGTCGGCGACGAGCGGGACGGTCATCTCGCGCTTCAAGATCGGCAGCGCTTCGGCACTCTTCTCGAATGGAACCGCGACGCGAATGATCTCGACGCCGGCTTCTTCGAGCGCGTGGATCTCGGCGAGCGTCGCGTCGACGTCCTCGGTGCGTGTCGTCGTCATCGACTGCACGGCGATTGGATGGTCTCCCCCGATGGTCACGCTGCCGATACGGACTTCGCGGGCTGGCCGCCGCTGAACGATTTCCAATGACTGCTCCGGGCTCTTTGCCGTGAGGAAAGTCGAGATTGTCGTGCCCGCGAGCGCGGAGACCACAGAGAATCCCTCTGTGCAGGTTTCTAACCCGGATCGATCCCCCCCTCAAGACGAGGCAGCTGCCGGGATTCGCGTCGAGGACCTCTGCGTGCGCTACGGAGACCGCAGTGCGGTCGAGAACCTCGGATTCGAAGTCGCCCCCGGACGGATCGTCGCACTCCTCGGCCCCAACGGCGCCGGCAAGTCGAGCACCGTGCGTTGCCTGATCGGGCTCCAGCGACCTTCCGCCGGCCGCGCGAGGATCCATGGCGTCGATGTCAGCGTGGATCCCGAACGTGCCAAACGTCGTCTCGCCTACGTGCCCGAACACGGCAGCCTCTACGAGGTGCTGACCGCGATGGAGACGCTCCTCCTCGCGGGGCGCTTGCACGGGATGGACGACGCCGCGATCGCAGAGCGCGCGACGACGCTCCTCGACGAACTCGGATTGGCGGATCGCGCGCACGCACCCGTCGCGGGCTTTTCCAAGGGAATGCGCCAGAAGCTCGTGCTCGCGTGCGCGATTCTCACCGATCCGGACGTCCTCGTCCTGGACGAGCCGCTTTCCGGACTCGATGCGGAGACGACCTTGCTCGTCAAAGAACTGCTCGGCACCTGGCGCGAGCGCGGTGCCGCGATCCTCTACTGCTCGCACATGCTGGACGTCGTCGAGAAGCTCGCGGACCGCATCCTGATTCTCGATCGAGGGCGCCTCGTCGCCGAAGGCACGCTCGACGAATTACGTCACGGTTCGGGCGTGAGCCTCGACGAAATCTTCCGCAGCGTCACCAAAGCCGGCGATCCGCGCGAACGAGCACAGCGCCTCCTGTCCTCGAGCGAGTTCGTCGACCCTCGCTGACTCGAGAAACGCGCACGGACGGACTACTTCTTCGACGAACCCTTGGGCGAGGCAACTTCGAGTTCGCTACGCACCTCGCGCACGCCATAGGTCGACGCCACGCACGCCTCGGCGTCGCGCCGCGCAGCATCGTCTTCGACCGTACCGCGCAGCGTCACGATGCCGTTCGCACTCGAGACCTCGATCCGAGTCGCATCGACCTGACCGTGCCGCGTGAGGCGGTGTTCGGCTTCATCGACGATTTGCTCGTCACCGCTACGGAAGCCACTGGGCCCCTTTCCGGTATGAGGACCCGGCATCAGGAATGCATCCGCAACGTGAAACTCGTCGTGGACGCCGATCTTCGAGTGCGTGCTGTTGTCCGGTTGGTTCGTCATGCTTGTTCTCCTTCGATCGAACGCTGAAAACGATCGAACGCTGATAAACGGGTCCATGTTCTGCGGCCGTCTTCGAACGGAAGTCTGCGCAGGTGATCGCATGCTGCGTTCCTTGTCGTACACTCGGGCTCTTCGGACAAGTCTCGATCGTCCAGGACCGAGCGTGGCGAGCGAGTTCGAACACGTCCACGCACAACTCCGAGCAAGTCGCGTGCCGGAAGCGCATGTCGATGGCGAAGTACACGAGCCCATGACGAGGCGAGACCTCGAACCCTGGAGTCGAATCCGATGGAGACGCGATCCAATCGCCGAAGTCTCGAGATCAGCCTCCTGATCATCGCTGCGTTCTTCGGGTGGCTGCTCCTCTTCCGCGGGAACCGCACGTCGCATGCACCCGTCGCACTCACGCTCGACGGCGCGCGGCCCCCAGGCATGGTGAACGGCAAATCGCGCATCCCGATTGCAGAAGACGCCAATGGCGATGCGCGAGCCGTCCGTGCGGCTACGGAACTCCCGAGCGATCGTCAGTGGCGATTCGTCACACGAGACGCACGACCGATCGCAGGCGCCCTGGTGCGCGCGTGGGACGATCGCGACGCGTGGATTTCGGATACGGCGCGAATCCTCACGACGAGTGATGCGCATGGAATCGCGCGGCTGCCGGGAGCGCTCGCAACGCCAGTGGCGACGAGCGCGCCGACGGCATCGCAACGGAAAATCATCGAGCACACGACGCTCGTCGCGACGTGCGACGGTTTCGCGTCGACGAGGCTGCCGCCGGCCACAGGCGACCGCGTCGTCGATGTCGTGCTCGAGCCCACCCTTCCGTTGCACGTGAAGTGCGTCGACTTCGATGGGCGAGGCATCGAAGGCTGTTCGGTCGTCGTCGCATTCACGACGCTCTATTCGCCGCCGTTGATCGAGCACGACGTCCAAGGTGCGCAGAGGATCGCGCATTCGATTTGGGGTGCGCGGTCGGGCACGGACGGTATCGCGACGATTCGCGGCTTGCCGCGAGGACCGGTGCGCGTGCACGTGCACGCCCCGTTCTGGTCGGCACTCGACATGCGGTACCGCGGGCACGAAGAGGTGACGGTTCCCTGTGGAACTCTCCGAGTCGTCTGCGCGCCGGTCTTCGCTGCCATTGCCGTGTTGCCGGAGGATGTCGGTGCCGAAGGGTGTACGGTGTTCGCAGCGAAGCGCTCGTCGCGCTTCCACCAGAGCGACCACGCCGAGGCGACGCTGCGCGCGTCCCATCCGAACGCCGTGATCGTCAGTACCGCCGTCGGAACCTACGGCACTAGGCTCGACTCGGACGTCGGCACCGTGCAATGCCGTGTCGTCGCACGCAACGGCGTGACGTACGAAGGCGAACTCGCGCTGCGACCCGCGAACGCCGTCGAACCGGAGCGGTTGACCCCGACCGAGCGCCCAGAAGTGCGGCGTGTGCGCTTGCACTATCCCGAAGCCTTCGCACGAACAGAAACGACGTTGTATCTAGATCGCTTCGCCGTGCCGCACGCCAAGGTCGTCGTCGTGCCGGTCGGCAGCTACGAGGTCCGCTCGATGCCGGGCGTGATGAGCGTGCCCTCGAAGTCCGCCACGCCCGAAGTCGTCGAGGTCGTGGCCGGCGACGAGGTCCAAGACATCCACCTGAAGATTCCGGAATGCGCACTCGTGCGTGTCGTTTGCGAGCACCGTTTGCGCGACCTTCGAGAACCCCACGCAGTGACGATCCAGCAGAGATACGGATCCGTCAGTTGCAGTCCGCGAAGAGATGGTGAGCCCGGCTGGACACTTCTGTGCCCCGCAGGACCGACGACCCTCGTGCTCAGGAGCTACGAGGCCGAAGTTTCGCGAAAAGAGCTCGAGCTCGAAGCGGGTCGCGCGTACGAGTGGCGCGTGGCCGACGTGCGCTGAACCACCCGACCGACTGTCGATTTCTTCGACACGCGCTCAATCTCGCTGCGCGAACGCGCCGATAGCAAGGACATCCCCTTCCCATCCGACAGGACGATGTCGATGACCCGAACGAAGCTGCTGAGTTCTCCATGCACGCGCTGGTCGCTGCTCGCCTTGTGCACGATCTCGTCGTGCGGCGCCGATCCGGCGCTCGACGAAGCGCGCGCCGCGCTCCGCGCGTTCGAGACGGGCGTGCGCTCCGGCGATCGCGACGCGCTGCGCCGAGCCGTGACGTCGCGGAGCCGGGAGTTCGTCGCGAACCTTCCAGTGCGACCCGATGCAGAGACCCTCGAGATCCGCGAAGCGCGGCGAGAGTACGGGCGCATCTTCTTCGACGTCGCCGATTCCAGCCGTGACGCGCCGGTCGCGGAAGGGACGTTCGTCATCGCGAAGGAGGACGGCACGTGGCTCGTCGACCTGATCGAGACCGCTGCGCAGAGCGCTCGCGACGTCGTGAGCGACGGACCGGTCACGCCGCAGTTCGTCCCGACCGAGGTGCCGCGAGCAGAACTCGAGCAAGCCATCCGGCAACACGAGGCGGAGGCGCGAGAAGCGAGCATCCAACGCGAGTGAACGGCCTGGTGAGTCCGCATGCCCCCACTTGAAGCGGAAAGGAATCGTCCCAAGATCCTGCGATGACGACCAAGACCCAGCGCGCCCACGTCGAGATCTGGCTGACGCGAACCTGCCCGTTCTGCATCGCAGCGAAGCGCTTGCTCGACACCGCAGGGATCCAGTACGAAGTCCACGACCTGACGGACCACCCGAACCGCCGAGCCGCTACCGACGCGATCCTGAAAGGTCATCGCACGGTGCCGCTCGTCGTGATCGACGGCGAACCTATCGGTGGCTTCACCGAACTCGAGCGCCTGGCGGAGACCGGCGGGCTGATGCAGCGCGTCTTCTGACCGCGCAGGTTGTTGGATCGGCGCGTCCCAGGCGCCAGGATGGGCGCATGAGTGACGATACGGATGTCTTTCAGACTTTGATCCTAGGCTCGGGTCCGGCGGGCTGGACCGCAGCGATCTATGCGGCGCGCGCCAACATGAAACCGCTGCTCCTCAAGGGCATGCAGCCGGGCGGGCAGCTCACGATCACGACCGAGGTCGAGAACTACCCAGGGTTCCCCGCGGGCGTGATGGGCCCGGAACTCATGGAGAAGTTCGAGGCGCAGGCCATCCGCTTCGGCACCGTGGTCAAGCCCGAGACCGGTGTCAAGGTCGACCTGTCGACGCGACCCTTCTCCGTCGAAACCAACTTCGACCGCGTCTACCGCGCTCACACGCTGATCATTTCGACCGGCGCATCGGCCAACTACCTGGGTCTCGAGAACGAGACCAAACTGCAGGGTCGAGGCGTCTCCGCGTGCGCGACGTGTGACGGCTTCTTCTTTCAGGACAAGGACGTCTGCGTCGTCGGGGGCGGCGACTCGGCCTGCGAAGAAGCGAACTTCCTCACCAAGTATGCATCGAAGGTTCGCATGCTCGTGCGTCGGGACGAGTTCCGCGCATCCAAGATCATGCAGGATCGCGCACTCGCGAACCCGAAGATCGAAGTCATCTGGAACACGCATGTCGTCGACGTGATGGACCCCGAACAGGGCAAGGTGACGGGACTCGTACTCGAGAACACGAAATCGGGAGATCGCTGGGAAACGCCGACGGACGGTCTCTTCCTCGCGATCGGGCACACTCCCAACACGCAACTTTTCAAGGGGCTGCTCGACATGGACGACACCGGCTACCTGATCACGAAAGCCGACGCCACGTCGACGAAGATCCCCGGTGTCTTCGCGTGCGGCGACTGCCAAGACAAGATCTGGCGCCAGGCGATCACCGCCGCCGGTACGGGCTGCATGGCAGCGCTCGAGGCCGAACGCTTCCTCGAGGCACACGGCCACGGCTAGTGCCCTGAGCGCTCCTCGAGCCACGTTTCGACCCAAGGCTCGGGTAGTCCGATCGTGACGACGCGCACGTCGCCGCACCGCGCTGGACCGTCGCGAAGGAACTGCCCCGGCTTCGGCCTCGCGAAGGTCACGGTTGCGGCGGCAGTCACACACGGGTCGTAGGCTTCCCCGGTGTCGGCATCGAGTCCTGACGGCAGGTCGATGGCGATGACGTCCTCACGCCGACTCGCCGTCCAGGCGATCCACTCCGCGATCCGCCCGCGCGGTGCACGATCGAGCCCTGTCCCGAGCATCGCATCGACGATCAGACCGGCCCCTTGCATCTGCGCGTCGAGGGCCGACGCATCAAGACCGATCTCGACGTCGATTCCACTGCGCTGCAGGATCGTCAGTTCGAGAGCGGCGTCCGGCGCGCGAACCGGATCCGGAGGAGCCGTGAGCACGACCCGCGCATGAGGCGACAAGAGTCGAGCCAACGCGAGACCGTCTCCACCGTTGTTTCCGGGACCACAGAGAACGAGCACGGCGCCAGTGCCCGGTTGTACGCGCTCCGAGAGAACTCGCGCAGCGCCGTGCGCTGCGTGTTCCATCAGGACGATCGACGGGATCCCGAGCTCGGAAGTTGCTGCGCGATCGAGCGCGCGAGACGTTGCGCTGTCCGTGACGCGCAGTTCCCGAGCTGCCTTCTGTTCCAACCTGAGGGCATGAAGCATGGACTCTTCTGTAACCTCACGGCATGCAGTACCGCAAGCTCGGCAACTCCGGCCTCGCAGTGAGCACCATCTCCCTCGGCTCGTGGCTGACCTTCGGAAACTCGGTTTCCGAGGCCGAAGCGTCGAATCGCATCCGACACGCGCTCGACACCGGCATCAACCTGCTCGATACCGCCGATGTGTACGACATGGGCGAGGCCGAGCGGCTTCTCGGCAGGATGCTCGCCGATGTCCCGAGAAAGGACTATGTGCTCGCAACGAAGTGCTACTTCCCGACGGGCGATGGTCCCAACGATCGTGGCCTTTCGCGCAAGCACGTCTTCGAGTCGATCGACGCGTCCCTGAAACGACTGGGTACGGACTACGTCGATCTCTATCAGTGTCATCGCTACGACCCCGAAACCCCACTGGTCGAGACCATCGAAGCGATGAACGACCTCGTTCGACGCGGCAAGACCCTGTACTGGGGAGTATCCGCGTGGACCGCCAACCAACTTCGTCAGTGCGTACACGCCTGTCGCGAACACGGGTACACCGCCCCGATCTCGAATCAGCCGCCCTACAACATGCTCGACCGCGGAATCGAACACGATGTCATCCCTGCCTGCGTCGAGCTCGGCCTCGGCCAGATCGTGTATTCCCCACTCGCACAAGGCGTCCTCACGGGCAAGTATCGACGTGGCGGGTCACCTCCATCCGACTCGCGCGCGGCGGATCCACAACGAGGACACTTCGTCGAGCGCTACCTGAGCGACGCGATGCTCGATGCCGTCACCCGCCTCGCGAGCGTTGCGGCGGACCGTGGTCATTCTCTCGCACAGTTGGCACTCGCTTGGTGTCTGCGGCACAAGAACGTCGCGAGCGTGATCGTCGGCGCGAAGAACTCCGCGCAACTCGACGAGAATCTCGCAGCACTCGAGGTCGACCTCGACGAAGAGCTGCTCCGCGAAGTCGAGGCGATCCTCGCGGAGACGCCGTCAAGGACAGGCTGATCCGTCGCGTGCGGAGCGAACGGCTCAGCGTTCGATCGTCGTGTGGGTCGCTTCGGACAAGTAGAGAGCGAACGACGGGTCCATGACGATGGATTGGAAGTGCAGGATCGTTCCGCGAAGTGAGGGGTCGCTCGGAACTGGAACCTGCACATCGAAGCGCCCCATGGAGCCGTTGCGGCCCGTCTCGGTCCAGATCAACGACGCCGGATCGAGTTCGAACTTGCCGATGAATCCAGGTATCGGAATCGAGTCGTCGAGTTCACCGAGCGCCATGAGAAGGACGGAGATATCGCCCGGATCACGCCGGCTATGCACGTCGAGGGTCTGGCCGATGCGAGGTTGGTTGGTCACGCGGCACAGCGGTAACATTCGATCCGCGCGATAGATGTCACCGTTCGTTCCGCGCGCGAAGTAGATCGAGAAGCCATCCGATGTCACGAACGGGTCGAACTCGACCTCCGAAGTGTTGGCTCGCGATAGTGGAACTGCAGGGCCGAACGGAAGCTGTGGTCGGGGTCTCGACGAGACGAACAGGTCACTTCCACCACTGCGATTGGAGTGGAACACCAACTCCTTGTTGTCCGGAAAGAGATGTGCCGAAGATTCGAGCCCCGGACCATCGAGACTATCGACGCGCTCCGGCATCGACCACGGCGCCGTCAGGGACGCTCGGCTACAACGGTGGATCGTCTGCGAGTAGTTCGCTCGGCTCGTCGCGAACCACAGTTCGAGCCCATCCTCGGTGAGTCTCGGTGCCGCGTCGTGCCACGGCGAACTCAGCGCATCGACGAAGACGGGTGCCGTCCATCCGAATGACCCAACCGTCGAAAAGAGGATGTTGGTTTCCTTGGCGAGCCGGTCGGACACGATGAACATCTCGCTCTGATCAGCGCGCAGTGAACCCGGCGCATCGAAGCCGACCGAGTTGAGTTCGGACACGTTGTAGAGTTCACTCCACGGCGTCTCGAGGTTCTCTCGGTGCGCCGCCCAAATATCCGCTCCGCCGCGCCCACCAGGACGAGTCGACGCGAAGTAGATCGTCTTGAGATCATCGCTCAACACAGGCGCAGCCTCGTGATACGCACTGCTCACGCTCGTGACCTTCTGCGGCGCGCGGAACGACGTCGCTGGCTGCGTCGTCGGATCGCACGGACACTCGGGGCAACCGACCGTGTCGAGTGCAACGGTGATGGGTCCGATCACCGTGAACGCCCACTTGCCGACATCGATCTTGACGCTGCCCTTGCTGAGCTTCCCCGTGATCGAGAATGACGGTAGCCCAGCGGCGATGACGAACTTCGCATCGAGCCAGCAGTTGTTGTTACGACAGTAGATCTCGGGGCCGACGACCTTCGGCTCGAGGCCGATCCAGTGCAATTGCTGGACACCGTCCCCGGACTTACCCTTGCACTCGGTGCCGCGACAACGGACGTTGAACTCGACGATGGTACGAAGGCCGTAGACGTTCTTCCAAACACCGCGGTACTTCGTGTTGTCGCACGCGCTCGAAACCGTGGGCTGATCCACGGGTTCGACGAAGTTCGTCGTCAAGAATTCGAGGATCCTGTCCGGATCCCCCACGGTGGCTCCGGGCCGGACGACGGCGTACGTGTCCTCGGTCGGGCCATTCGTCCAACTCCACCGAATGCGAGCGAGGAGTGAACCGTTGTCGAGAACGGGCTCGACGACGCTCCTCGCGTAGGCGATTCGAGACGGCTCGTCGTTGCCAGGGAAGGAGAACTCGTCAGGGATTCCATATCGGACTCCCTTCGCGAACTTCGTCACGAGATCCGCGACTGCCCTCCGGTCCGTCGTCGCGTCGATCGTCGACTCGGAGACGATCCGGCCGGTGAGCCTCCCGGGAAAGGCGCTGCGATTGAAGGTGTCGACGTGCGAAGCGAGGACCTGACTCAGGGATTGACAGAGTGCGGTTGGTGCCACCAGCAATCCGAACGCGACGCTCATGGCGAGATTTCTTGGTTTCATGTTCACTCCTCGATTTGAAGACGGCCCAAGAACCGACACGAGGGCGACGACGTAACGCGCGATTTGCGCGTTTTCTCTCGGAAGGAGCACACGGCACTGTGATTCGATCACGCCGGACGGGCGCTCAGCGTCTGCCGTACGTTTACGATGACGACGTGAGTGATGTTCACGACACGATCGTTCGAAGCGCATGCCACGGTGACGAAGTCGCGATCGATGTTCTGCTCGAACGTCACTTGCCGGGCCTCGAGGCCTACGTGCGCCTGCACTCGGGACGCATTCTCCAACACCGTGAATCGAACGACGACATCGTTCAATCCGTCTGCAGAGAAGTGCTCGAGGACATGCAGCGTTTTGATTACTCCGGAGAAGCAGCGTTTCGCTCGTGGCTCTTCCGCGTGGCCGAGAGCAAGATCATCGATCGCTTGCGTTACTGGCAACGTGATCGACGTGATCATCGACGAGATCGACGGCAAACCGGCGTCATCGATCGAGACTACGAAGATCGATTCGCGCGTGTCCGTGCTTCGCTGCCGAGTCCGAGTCAGCATGTCATCGCGCGTGAGGACCTTCAGCGCCTCGAAAGCGCGTTCGAACGACTGTCCCCAGAGCATCGAGAGGTGATCTTGATGGCGAGGATCATCGGCCACTCGCACAAGGAGATCGCGGTGCGTTTGCAACGCAGCGAAACAGCGACTCGCATGCTGCTACGGAGGGCCCTCGTGCATCTCGGACGACTGATGGACGACGATGACTGATGAATTGTTGAAGCGATTGCACGCGACTTCGATCGGCGACGACGACGCCGCGGCAGCGCGCGCGGAGCGTGCACTTGCCTTACTCGGTGCGTTGTCGACTCCGGATCGAATCGGACCGTATCGCCTGATGGACCTGCTCGGAGAAGGAGGGATGGGGACGGTGTTCCTGGCCGAACAAAGCGAACCAATCCGTCGCGAGGTCGCTCTCAAACTCGTCAAAGCGGGCCTGGGATCCCGCGAAGTGCTCGCTCGCTTTCGGAGCGAACTCACAGCGCTCTCCCTCATGAAACACCCGCACATCGCAGCCGTGCTCGATGCGGGGCAACTCGCCGGCCAAACGCCGTACTTCGTCATGGAGTACGTTCCAGGCGAAACGTTGATGCAGTACTGCGATCGTCGCTCCTTGGACATCGAGTCGCGACTTCGAATCAGTCTGGATATCTGTGACGCCGTACAACACGCTCACCAGCGCGGGATCATTCACCGCGACCTCAAGCCGAGCAACGTGATCGTCCAAGAGGTCGATGGCGAGCCGTTTCCCAAGATCATCGACTTCGGTATCGCGAAGGCCGCTGCTGGCAGCTGGGGAGATAGTGACGCGAACACGCTCGCGGGTCAGGTCCTTGGGACTCCGGAGTACATGAGCCCGGAGCAACTAGAGGCACCCGAGGATGTCGATACGAGGACCGACGTTCACGCCCTCGGTGTGCTGCTCTACGAGCTACTCCTCGGAGTCCTGCCGTACGAAGGAGGAACACATGCCTCCGGCAGCCCCCTGGAACGAATACGGCGCATGCAGAATGCGACCATGTCGAAGCCCAGCACGAGGATCACTCGCCTCGGCACCGAAGAGGCGAGCGCAATCGCGAGCAAGCGACGTACCGATATCCGCTCCCTGCGTCGCTCGCTGCGCGGAGACCTGGATTGGATCGTCATGAAAGCCCTGCATCGCGACCGCGACCAACGCTACGCCTCGGTCAGTGACTTGCGCGGCGATCTGATGCGCTACCTCATGCACGAGCCCGTGGCGGCAGGACCGCCGAGTCGCGTCTACCGTGTGCGAAAGTTCGTTCGGCGCCATCGCATGGCGGTCGCGACCCTGGGCGCTCTCGTCATCCTGGGATCTCTCGGCGTCGTCACGATCGTGCGTGAGTACGATCGTGCGGAGCAGAACGCCGTGCGTGCGACGGCCAACCTCGCGAAGTACCACCTGCTCGGCATCGATGTCCGGCTCGACGAAGCCATCGAGTCCGCGAAGTCAATCGTCCCTCCTTGGCCAGAGCGAATCGACGACCTCCGAGAGTGGCTGCAGCATCACGGAGAACCGCTCGTGAACGAGTCGGAACGCATCGAGCGGGCACTCGAAGAAACTCGAAACCGAGGTCGGCGAGCAGAACCTGCTGCTGCAATCACGCATCGCAGCTTGGCCGAAGCCCGAAGGACCAAGACTCTGCTCGAGCAAGAACTCACGTCGCTGGGCGCTGAATCGCAGCTCAGCAGTGCAGAGAACGATGTGCAGCGGAAACGCGTTCGCGCGGCACTCGATGTCGTCAATCAGGCGATCTCGACGTTGACGACTGCAAGCAACGCCGACTCACTGCACTTCGAACGAAGTGAAGATCGGTTCCTCTTCGACGCACTCCAGTCCACGTTCCTCGAGCTCGAGCGATTCAAGTCCTCGCGCGGAACGCTCGCGCACATGCGGTCACGATTGTCCTGGGCGGAACACGTCGCGGACTACTCGATTCAACGCCACCGCGATCGATGGGAACAAGCACGCGCATCCCTGGCGCGAAAGGACAGTCGCTGCTTCGTCGCAGATCTGGCCCCACAAATGGGCCTGGTCCCGATTGGCGAGAGTCGAACGACTGGACTGTGGGAGTTCTACCATCTGCGATCCGCTGCGGATCCGACGACCGTACCCACGTTCGGAGTCGATGGTGGCATCGAGATGACGGCCGAAATGGGCATGGTCTTCGTCTTCCTACCAGGTGGCGATTTCGCAATGGGTGCCCAGTCGAGCGACCCGCGAGCAGCCAACTTCGACCGCGACGCCATTGCGAGCGAGCAGCCAGTGCGTTCTGTCTCTCTGGACGCCTTCTTCATCTCGAAATACGAGATGACTCAAGCACAATGGAAGCGCATGTCTGGCGGTGACGAACCGAGCCTGTACTCGGCAACCAATAGCCTCGAGTCGCTGCGAATCGGTCCGACGAATCCCGTAGAGAACGTGAGCTGGACCTGGTGCGACAGGATCCTCGATGCGTCGGGCCTCGCATTGCCAACCGAAGCCCAATGGGAATATGCGTGTCGCGCATGCACGACCACACCTTGGTCCACGGGCGACGATGCCGCTTCGTTGGAGACATTCGCCAATGTGTGGGATCAAAGTGGCGTCGCTCTCAATCCGTCCGTGGCCGGAGCCGCGGACTACATCGACGGGTTTGCGATCCACTCGCCCGTGGGTAGCTTCTCCCCAAACGGGTTCGGCCTCTACGACATGCACGGAAACGTCAACGAATGGTGTCGGGATGCAGCGATCGACTATGGCGCGCATACACGCCCTGGCGATGGACTGCGAATCGGCATCGACCCCGGTGGTGCTCGTCGAGTGTATCGAGGTGGCAGCTTCTACGGGCCGGCACAGTTGGCTCGGTCGGCTGCACGCGTCGCGAACGAGCAAGAAGTGAGAATCAGCAACCTCGGTGTACGTCCGGTTCGCGCGCTACGACGCTGAGCCACCCGACTAGGCGAAGTCGCTCTTGGGCTTGCGGCCACGACGCTTCTTGCCACGTGCCTGTTCGAGCGCACGATCGAGCAGGCTCAAGTATTGGCGGCTCGCGCGTATGAACGCGGTGTCGAGCATACTGGCTCGGGCATCCATGTCCGCCACGGCCTTGTCGAGGGCAGCCTTTGCCGCTTTGAGGTTCTTGTAGAGGGCCGTGCGTTCGAACTCGGCCGCAGCCTTGCGCTCTTCGAGTGCGCGGATTTTGCGGCGCAGCTCTTCGATCTGCTGATCGACGTCGCCGACCTGGCTGTCGTTCGTCGCGTCGGCGTCTACGCGGTCCGAGACTTCTCGCGAGTGTTTCGTCGACTTCTTCGCGGCCATGGGATCAGTCTGCTTTGCGTGGAGGGAGCACGCGGGCGGCTTCGAGATCCTGCACGATACGCCGTAACACGTCCTGCGGTTCCGTCATGCGCCCGATCGCCTCGTAGCCTTCGGCGAGCGGACCGGTCTCGGGTCCGATGCGTTGCCACCCCGCTTGCTCGAGTCGAGCGACGTTCTCGCGAACGAACGGATTCTTCCACATGCGATCGTTCATCGCGGGACAGAAATAGCGTCGCTCGGGAGCGCTGAGCGCGCCGAGGCTGACGGGGCAATCCCCGTGGCCGTGCGCGAGCTTGGCGATCAAGTCGCCCGTCGCCGGCAGGATGACGAACGCCGCTCCCCGCGCGGGCCGCAGGTGCGCTGCTGTTCCGTCGGGATCGACGGCCAGCGTCGTCGTGATCGGCGCATGTCCCGTCACCGCGGTGAACGACAGCGGTCGAACGAACGCACGCCCCCCAGTGCCGAGCAGGGTGTGAACGGCGAACCCAGCCTGCCGTGCCAGACTCGCGAATGCCACGGCTTTGAACGTCGCGGCACCACCACCGACACCGAGAACGAGTTCGGGTAGTTCGGCCATCAGTCCGCCTCTTCCGGCAGCGACGAGTCGGTTGGATCGAGACCGCCTGGCCCGTCGGAGTCCTCGGAATCGCCCCGGGACAACCCGAGAAACGAAGCCACCTGCTGCAACGTTGCTTGGAGGTCGTCGTTGATGACGACATGGTCGTAGAGGTGGGCCATGTCCATTTCCTTGCGTGCGATCTGCAAGCGACGTTGGATCGTCTCCGGATCCTCGGTCGATCGCGTCCGCAAGCGCTGCTCCAGTTCTTCGAGGCTCGGCGGCATGACGAACAGGTAGGTCGCCTCGACACCGCGGTCACGTAGTTGTCGTGTTCCTTGTACTTCGATCTCGAGGATCACGACCGGCACTTCGCGCAGCTGTTCTTCGACGACCGCCCGCAGAGTGCCATACCGATTGTCGTTATAGGCAGCGTGCTCCAGAAACTCACCACGCCGCACGCGCGCTTCGAAGTCTTCGGGCGTCAGGAACCAATAGTCGATGCCATCGACCTCGCCCTTGCGCCGCTTTCGTGTCGTTGCCGAGACCGACAGACGAACGTCATCGCGCTCCGCGAGAGCTCGACAGATCGTCGTCTTGCCCGAACCCGACGGGCCGGAGATCACGACGAGCCGACCGTGCGCGGGTTGGAATCGCTCGGAAGTGGACGCGTCGTGGCTCATTCCAGATTCTGTCCCTGCTCGCGAATCCGGTCGAGAGTCGCCTTGATCTCGACGACTTCACGCGCGACGAGCACGTCGCCGGATTTGGCCGCAATCGTATTCGCTTCGCGAAGGAGTTCTTGGCTCAAGAACTCTGGACGCCGACCGACGGAGTGCGCCTCGGCGTGGCGCGGGGATTCGCCGTCACCGCCGGTGGTGAGCAGGCGACGAAACTCGTCCAGATGCGCTCGAAAGCGCACGGTCTCTTCCTTGACGTCGACTTTGTCCGCGTAGAGCGCGACCTCGCGCAGGACATCGACCGAGTCGACAGTCTGGCCGTGACGCGTGAGGAAGTCGACGATGCGCTGCTCCAGTCGTTCTTCATAGGCCGCGACGACCGCCGGGACGTGCTGCTCGATGGCCCCGAGCGACGCCTCGAGTCGATCGAGATACCCGAGGAGCTCCCGAGTCAGGATCGCTCCCTCGCGGGCTCGAGACGCGTCGAGATCGGCGAGAGCAGCACGCGTCGCTTCGAGCACGAGTTCTTCGGGCGGTGGAAGGCGATCGACCTTTCGGGAAACGCCGGGGAGCGCGAGGATGGTTTCGAACCGAGGTGCGCCTGTCCCGGCAAGATCCGCGAGATCGCGCAGCGCCTTCGCGTGGCGCACGAACGCGGCCTCGTCGATGTCGAGTGGACTATGCGAGTTGTCCTGCGCATCCTCGAGCGGCTCGAGCACGACACCGCACGTGATCGCACCGCGCGTCACGCGGGATCGCACGACCGATTCGACGGCAGTTTCGAAGACTGCGCATTCTGGCGGCAGATTCGTGCGCACGCTGAGACCGCGATGGTTGACGGATCGAATTTCGGCGCGCACGCAAAATCGACTGTCCTCGGCCTGACCGACACCGAAGCCGGTCATACTACGAGGTGCGTGTCCTTCAGCGCGATCCGTCATCTGCGCGCCGTGATCGATTTAGTGGGGTGTTGAAAAAGCTGCCGAGGCGGTGAAGGCACGTGTTCGGTGCATGTTCGAGTATTTCAACACGCTGCTAGTGTCCCGCGTCAGGAGTTCGTTGTATTTGTCCCAGCGTAGCGGCGTCTCTCGTAAGGCGCACGGACGCAGGCAGATCGGGTGATCTGGCGAGGGAGTGCAACGCAGCGAGGGGCGTCGATCCGCCCCGACAAATGCAACGAACTCCTGACGGGGGACACTAGGGCCGGGACTTCTTGGAGTGGCTCACTGCCAACGCAAGATCGTGATCAGCACCGCCGATCCGAGGAAGACCGCGAACAGTGTGAACGTGAACTTGTTGATCCCGCCCGACTTGACACCGAACGTCTGGGCGCCCATGCCACCGAAGGCTTCGGCAAGGCCTCCACCCTTGGGCTCCTGCAACAGGATCACGACGATCATGAGGAAGGAGCTCACGAAAAAGAGGAGCCAGAGCAATAGTTTTATGATAGCCATGGGCCTTCGGCGTCGAAAACGGGCCACGGTTGTAGCCCGGAATGGTCTCGAAGACCACCCCGGATCCGCAATCTATCGCCTGGCGAGCGCGCTTTGCGTCAGCGGTCGTACTCGATGATCGGGAGGAACGTCTCGGCCTTGAGACTCGCACCGCCCACGAGGACGCCATCGACGTCGGGAACGCTCATCAGATCCCGAACATTGTCCTTCGACACACTGCCGCCATAGAGCACTCGAAAGCAACCGGCAACGGCGTCGCCGAACATGTCGGCGATCACGTCCCGAACGATGCGGTGCGCCTCGGCAGCCTGGTCTGGCGTCGCGACCTCGCCGGTCCCGATCGCCCAAATGGGCTCGTAGGCGATACATAGACGGTGGATTTCCGGTGCCTCGACCCAATCGAGGGCCGAGCGCACCTGGCGACGGAGCACGGCAGCGACCTTGCCTTTTTTCCGCTCGTCGAGCGTTTCGCCGACGCAGAGCATCGGGAGGATGTCGTGATCGAGAGCCTGGCGAATCTTGCGCCCCATCCACTCCTCTTTTTCGAGGAAGATCTGACGGCGCTCCGAGTGTCCGATCAGAACTCGATCGACCCCGACGTCGCGCAGCATCGGTGCCGACGTCTCCCCCGTGAACGCCCCCGACTTCTCCCAGTGGACGTTCTGGGCGCCGAGCCCGATCGGAGAACCCTGCGAAACGGCCGCGACGTCCGCCAAGTAGACGAACGGAGCGAACACGGCAACCTCGCGATCATCCCCGTCGCCGAGTCGAGCCTTCAGAGTCTTCGTCAGATCGAGCGCCTTCGCTCGATCGAGGTTCATCTTCCAGTTCGCGGCTATGTAGGGCTTGCGCAGAACGCTCGAGTCTTCGGATTGGGACATCGTGAGAGATCAACGAGTAGGAGTTCGGCGCGCAGAACGGAAACCGCCGCCCCTCGCGAGCCGCGGATCGACAGGTTGGATCGCATCGCACGACGCACTCGGAGGTGGAGATACGAATGGCTGCGCCGAGACGACAACACGATTCTCGAATGCTGCGAGCACTTCGAGATCGCGCACCAGCGGTGCGAGTTCGTCGACGAAGAGTGCTTGTGCGGCGTCCGAACGAGAATGTTCCGGTCGTGGATGGATCTCGACCATGACTCCGTCCGCCCCAGCGACGACGGCCGCCTTGGCCATCGGTCGTACGAGTGCGCGCTTCCCGGTCGCGTGACTCGGGTCGACGAAAACCGGAAGTTTGCATCGCGCACGAACGGCAGGAACGACCGCAAGGTCGAGCACGTTGCGCCGATCCGGGTCGAAGCCGCGCACGCCACGCTCACACAGGATGACGCCGGTCGCCCCCGACTCCAGACAATACTCCGCTGCACCGATCCACTCGTCGAGCGTTGCTGCAGGTCCGCGTTTCAGCAGGATCGGGCGTCCGGAGGCTCCCGCCTCACGTAGGAGCGGGAAGTTCTGCATGCTGCGCGCTCCGAGTTGCAGGATCTCGGCGTGAGTCGCGACGAACTCGACATCCCGCGGATCGAGGACTTCGGTCACGATCGCCAAACCGTGGTCCCCAGCGACGTGCGCGAGCGTCACGAGACCATCGCGACCCAGGCCTTGGAAACTGTACGGAGACGTACGCGGCTTGTAGGCTCCGGCACGCAGGAGGACACCGCCCGTAGCACGAACGACTCGAGCCGCCCGGGCGAGCGTCTCCGGATCCTCGACGGCACAGGGACCAGCGACCCACACGAAGTGCTCGGGCCCGATCGTGATCTCCGGCGACGCCGGTCGCACGGGTGTCACGCGGACCGCACCCGCTGCCGCGCTCGCGAGCGGCGTCACCGACTCCTTCGCGATCACCTGCATCACCCCGGGCCAGAGAGTCGCTCGCGCTGCGAGGTCGGGATCCGGCCGCGAGAGCTCGACTTCGATCGTGCGTGCCCCACGCTCGAGGCCGGATACGGAGAGCTGTCCGTCGAGTCCTTCTCGACGGAGGCAGGCGACGAGTTGGTCACGCGTCGCAGGGTCCAGAGGACGTTGGAGGAGGAGAATCAAATGCGAATGGGCTGGAGTCCCGCGAGAGTAGGTTCGGTGCCCCGGAGTCGCAAGAGTTCGCCGACGCTCTCGCCGGGCGGTCCCGTGGGACGATGACGATCTGCACGGCTCACAGTTCGATCGGTCTGCCGCTCGATCTCCCTATCGTTCGACCTCGTACAGCCGAAAGCCGGGTTCGATCGCGCGATGTGCCGCCGGCATCGGAAAGTCGCTGCTCCGCACCTTCACTCCGGCCTTTTCGAGTTCGCCGAAACCGTGCCAGATCCGTACGGCGGTTTCCCCGAGCGGACGGCCCGGCGCCCGATCGCCAAACCCCACGACCGCGAAGCGGGCACCGAAGACGTCACGCATCGTGGCCGCGGGCCGCGGGTCCCGAGCGGCCTTGATCTCCCACCATGCGGCGAAGTGCTCGGGGGCTTCGTGGAGCATCAGGACGGGATCCGTCACGCCCGTGAAGCGCAAGGGGGTCGACCTGGTCCAGAATGCGAGCGGTGATGTCACGGCCCAATCGGTGACGAACACGACATCACCTGGACGTGCGCGCTCGCGCAAGTTCGCAGCCACTTGCTCGAGCGCGACGAAACGGTTGGCCTCGAGACTCGCGCGCGCCCCCCACGCCGCCAGGGCACACAGCACGACCGTGAACGGAGCGGCGACGAAGTCGAACCACCGGTGCAGCACCCACCGTGACTCACCGAGTTGTACGAGAACCGCGAGGACCGTGAACGGAACGGCGAGTTCGATGAGCCGCGCGCCGAAGATCGAACCGACGGTGAGCAGCGTCGCGGGCAGGACCAGACGCCACGGGCGCTTCTGACGGACAGCCGCCGCGCACGACAACGCACACACGACGAAGAGCGGCCACGAAGCACGCAGCAACGCGCCGATCGGCTGTGCTGCGAACTCGGCGGGCTGGATCGGGAGTTCGCCCGTGAACGCCTTCCAAGGCATCTCGACGTTGAGCGTCCAAAGCAGCTCGATCGTGCCTCTTGGGTTCGGACGAAGCACGATCCCGGCGACGATCCCGACCAGCAGAGGCACCACGCGCATCGCGGCGATAGGAAGTCCGTCGAGACGGCGCCCAACCGTGACCACGACGAACAGGACGACGAGTAGGGCCGGCGCACCGTGCGACCACGTGAACAGAAGTCCAGCCGCGAACACCCAGAGACGTGTGTAGACCTCACGACGCCGATCCGCTGCCGAGCCTCGTGCGAGAGCGCAGGTGAGCGCGAGGAGCGGCAGCACCGCGAGCAACATGTCGCGCAGTGCCGTCGCCCGGAACAACGAACTCGACGAGAGGCCCCACAACAGAAGGACGGCAACCACGGGTACCCGCGGTGATCCGAGCGAGCGCGCCACGACGAGCACGACCGCAACGAGTACCATGCCGAACGCCAGGACGAACCATGGCACGTGCTCGGGCCCGATTTGTGGCCCGCCAAACGTCGCGAGCACGACGTGGAAGAGCCATTGGCGATCGGCGTAGTCGCGTGCGAGCTGCGTGAACCCACCCTGCACGACCGCCTCCGGAAAGCCGTGCTCCGCGAAGCTGCGTGCGATGTGCAAGTTCCACCACACGTCCCATCCAACCGGGAACGACCCCGGCGGTGCGATCACGAGGAACACGCAGGCCGTCACCCCGAACGCGACGCATGCAGCGGCTACGTGCCGGAGTCCGATCCGTCCTGCCATGCCGGGACGATATCGGCACCCGTGTTCGGATGCACCGGCCCGATACGACGACAGGTCGACCTCGTGGAGGCCGACCCTGTCCGACAAACTGCCTGTGACCGTGCGTTACTTCGCGATCTTCACGAGTCGGTTCGACTCGGTCGTGTCGCGCTGACGCTTGTTTTCCGGCAGGTGACCCGCGAAGTATTCGTCGATCTCCCGCACGATGTCGCGATTGTCGGCGCCGACGACAGGCTCTTCACCGGTTTGCAGGTAAAGGTCTTCCTTGATCATGCGCTCACTGATGTCCAAGCGTCGCGTTATGTCCGCGACGAGCTTCTTGGCTTCGCTCAGGCTCGAAGTATCGAACTCGCTGGTCTTCGTCGACGATGCTGCAAGCGCGTCGATCTGACGCTTGCGCGCTTCGAGTGAGCCGATCGCGTCCTGCAAGCGCTCGCGCTCGGCCCGCACCGCAAGGAGCTTCGACTTCGCGTTCGACAGGATCTTCGCCTGGCGTGAGCGTTGGTTCTTCTTGCCCTCGAGCAACTCGACTTGGTTGCGATAGGCATCGAAGCTGCGCGCGAGTTCGGCTTTGACTGCCGCGACGCCGTATTCGCGATTGCCGTGGAAGACCGTCACCGCTTCCCCCTCGCCATCCACGAATGCGCGATGCCGCTGCATCTTCGATTCGCACTTGGCAACCGAAGACTCGAGTCCGCGAATCTGCTTGTCGAGTTGTTCGAGGTCGATCTCCGCGCGAATCGCTTCCTTGCGCGCTTCACGAATCTCCGGATCGATCTTCTCGAGCAGTGTTTGTGCGCGGCGCAACTCGAAGTCGACCGGCACACTGCCGCGGACCGCGTTCGTGGCGTCACTCCACGCGGTCGAGATGTAGCTACCGAGACCGTGTCCCAGAGCGAGGTAGCCGACGCCGGCGACTGCTGCCGTCGGAAGGACGACCCACTTGATGAACTTCCTGCAGACCATGCTGCGCCTCCTGTTCTCGATCGAACGAATGCCGTTCGCCGGCGCGATCGCCGGCACAGGGGGGCATGCGAGCTGGAGAGCTCTTATTTGGAATCACGGCCGCGCTTTTCGCGCAGCACGTGGATCGTCGAAGAACGCAGTCTTTCTCGGAAATTCTCGAGTGGCGCGTCCGCATCCGGCGCGCGTTCTCGCCCCAGATCCTCGAGCACGGCTTGGCAATAGGGGCACGCGGCTTCCTCGACGTGGAAGCGCACATAGCCGGTCTGCCCCGCATCGAGAGAGTCCTGCTGGAAGGCGCGCAAGATGTCCGTGTGTGGACAGCTCACGCGTGCCTCACGCCAGACCGATCCGACCGTCATCGCGAAGCGCTCCACGCGCTCGGGCACCATGTCTTCGGGCTTCAACTCGTCGTGGTCGTCGGTCATCTCAGCGGCAACCTCTCGAGGGCAACATTTCAGCGGGCCCCTGGAGACCAGAGCCCTTCGAACAAATCGTGCTGGGGATCGCGCTGCCGCGCGAGAGCACGCAAACGCTCGATCGCGCGAAACTTGATTCCAGCGATCGACTTCTCGTCACGCACGTCGAAACGCTCTGCCGCCTCCTTGTTGCGGCCACCCAACGCGAACAAGAACTCGAGGATTTTGAGCTTTTCGAATTCACCTGCCATCCAGAGCTCCGCGACATACTCCTTGAGGATGGCGGCGAGAGCCGCACTCTTGTTCTGCACCGATTCGAACGCAACGGCGCTCTCGTCCGGGGTCCGACGATCCGAAGCCATGCGCTCGAGACCGATGTAGCTACGCGACGAAGACGGGTCGTCGTTCTGGCTGATCGGGATCGGCCGCTTCTTGCGGAAGTGATCGACGACGCGATTGCGCGCGATGCCGAACAGATACTGTTCGAGCGTGTACTGCTCATCGAAGTTCGCGATGCCGCGCACGGCCCCTAGGAACGCCTCTTGAGTGAGGTCTTCGGCAGTCTGATGGTCCTGCACCTGCTTCTTGACGTAGAAGAAGATGCGCGGCGAGTACTCTTCTTCGAGTCGCGCCCATTCGGACTCGTCCAGGGCTTGCAGGTTTGCGATCGAGAAGTCGGACATCAGCCAATTCGCAGGACGGCGGGTGACGAAGGGGGCTCGGGCGTTGCGCGCACCATGATAGCCGCATGGCGCATTGCGGCCAGGCTCGAAACCGTTACGTCACGAGCGTGACGACGAATAGGCTGAGCAGCAGGACGAGGATTCCGGCGATCAGAACCAAGGAAGCGCGGCCGATCCATCGGAAGAGGAGCGCCGGCAACCGAGCGGCGACCTGCAAACCTCGGCCGAGTCCGATGCCGAGCACCCGTGCCGGCAACAAGAGGCCGAGCACGAGGATCCGGAAGAGACTGCCGAGAACGCTCCGGGGTCGTGCGGCGGGTCGGGAGACTTCGGCGGCAGACGGGACTGCGGTTCCGACGGTCGCCATCGCGCCCCGTTGCTCTGCTTCCCGCTGCGTCGCGTCGCGACGACTGTCGCTGTGCGATCTGCCGTGCGACGGGCCGAGATCCAGGACGATCGACTCACCGAGTCGCCCCGGAGCTCGCAACGACTGCAACACGTGATCGACGCTCTGGAAACGATCGCCAGGTTCCTTCGCGAGCATGCGCTCGAGAATGGCGCGATGGGACGCCGGCAACGCGTCTGGCCAAGGCACGGGCCGTTGCTCGTGACCTTTGAGGACTTCCCACTCACTGTCCCCTTTGAACGGGACGTCGCCCGTGAGGCACTCGTACAGAATCACACCGAGACTGTAGATGTCCGAGCGGTGATCCCCTCGGCGCTGCAGCATCTCGGGCGCCATGTAGTACGGCGTACCGCGACCGAAGCTCAGCGACATGCGAGACTCGCAGACGAGCTTCGACAAGCCGTAGTCCCCGACACGCGCGATATCTCCGCGCAGGAAGACGTTGGCAGGCTTCAAGTCGAAGTGGATCAGCGAATGGTCGTGCAAAGCCTGAACGCCACGAGCGATCTGCACGAAGATCCGCAACGCGTCCTCCTCACTGAGGCGCGACTCCTCGAGGCGCGACTTGAGCGTCTCCTCTCCGGCGTATCCCATGATGATGTACGGGATCCCGTCGACCATTCCGCGATCCTCGATCGACACGAGATTCGGATGATCGACCTGAGCGAAAAGGGAGACCTGATCCAGTTCGTGGAGAACCTGTGCTTTGACGCTCGGATCGTCGATCTTGAGGAACTTGATCGCGTACGGCTTGCCGATCGACTCCTTGCGGGCTTTGAAGACGACGCCGAACACGCCGCCGCCGAGCTTGTGGACGATCTCGTAGCCCGCGATGTAACCGGGCTTTCGATAGTTCTTGTAGAACGACTCCCAATGCATCGGCTCCGCATCGGGCGTTTGGTCGAACGTGTCGGCCGGGATCGTCATGTCACTTGGACGTAGGCTCGGAATCGGGGAGACGGGTACCATCTTTCTCGCGCTCGTCGAGGACCGAGTCGATGGCGTGTATCGCGTCCCGATATTTGGAACCAATCAGGGACGAGGCGGGTGACGTTGCCGCGAGGCGCGCGAACTCCGTCCGCACCGAGCGAAGAACGTCGTACGGCACGCCACGAGCGGCACGCGCCGCGGCGTCGATTCCTTGCTGGACCGAGTTCAGAACGCGACTCAAGACGTCGACTTCTCCGGACGTCTGCAGCGCAGAGACCGATGCCGGCGACCGACGACTCGTCTTGCGGGCCTCTCGAGGCGCCTGGCCGGCCCATGCCCGTGAGCCCGATTCGACGACGCGGGACTCGACGATGGGCCCGGGAGCGGGAGCAGCTGCCATCCACAGGAAGCAGCCCCCCATCATGAGCGTCGCGAAGAGCAGCACGAACCACGGAGCCGCATTCGCTCGCCGAACGAACGGTTCCGGGCGATGACGCCGCCGAGACAAGAACAGCACGATCGCCACGAACAAGAGCGCCTTGCCGAGTCCGACTTGGAGGGACCCCACTCGCACCGCGTCGCTACGCCAGAACACCAATGCGCCGAAGAGGCACATCCACGGGAGTGCAGTGGATCGCCATGACGACGTCTGCGATCGATCCTGGCGAGCTTCGAAGCGATCTAGTTGTTGCCGACGCGCGTCACGCAACACGCGACCCGCATCGCGAACCGCCTCGTCCGCCTGTTGTATGGCCCGCGGCGCCAGCGAAGTGGAAATCACCGCTGGACCCGGAGGCAGGTCGAAACGCAAAGACTCGCCGAGTGCAGCGGGCGCCTGCAACGCGTGCAGCATGTCTGCGACGCTCGCGAAGCGATCCTCCGGGCGCTTCGCCAAAGCTTTGCCGAGGATCACGTGGTAACGCTGAGGAATCGCCGCTGGAAAGACGACAGGCTTTTCCTCGTGCCCCTTCAAGACCTCCCACTCACTGTCTCCGCGGAACGGCACTTCGCCAGCGAGCGCCTCGAACAGGATGACACCGAGGCTGTAGATGTCCGACCGATGGTCCCCTTTGCGTCGCAACATCTCGGGCGCCATGTAGTAGGGCGTACCACGTCCCGTCGATAGGGACATTGCCGTTTCGGTGATGAGCTTCGAAAGCCCGTAGTCGCCGACGCGTGCAATGTCGCCCTTGAGGAAGACGTTGGCCGGCTTGAGATCGAAGTGTACGAGCGAATGCTCGTGCAACGCCGAAACGCCGCGCGCGACTTGCACGAACAGACGCAGTGCATCCTCTTCGGAAAGGCGCCCGGCTTCGAAACGATCGCGAAGTGTCTCGTCCCCCGCGTATCCCATCACGATGAACGGGATGCCATCGACAATGCCCTGATCCTCGATGCTCACGAGGTTCGGGTGATCGACCTGCGCGAAGAGGCCGACCGTCCCGAGTTCGCGCAAGACCTGATCGCGAACACCGGGATCCTCGACGCGCAGGAACTTGATCGCGTACGATTTGCCGATCGACTCCCGACGCGCCTTGTAAACCACGCCGAACATGCCACCGCCGAGCTTCGGTCCGATCTCGAAGCCCTGGATGTAACCCGGCTTGCGGTAGCTCGCGTAGAAGGCTTCCCAATCGGGAACTTCCGCGCGCGGTTCCGTGGACGGCGTATCCCTCATCGAGAGTATCGTAGCCGCATGTTCCCCGCCGGGGCGATCCGAGAGCGTCATGGAATCAGGAGCCATGTCGTGATGGAACCAAGGGCAACCGATGCGAAGGCGATCCGCCCCGTGAGCCACCCACGCGTGGCGCGATCGACGCCGAAACCGACGAGGCCGAGCAAGACCCAGGCGAGCGCCATCGAGGCGAATCGCCACGCGAAGCGTTCGTTGACCGAGCGGACGAAAGAGGAGCCGCGCATTCGCAGTTCGCGCAATTCACGACTCGCGAAGTCGACGACGAACGACTGCCGGTATCCCCGGCCTTCACTCGTCTCGATCGTCTCGACCGGCGTGGGAACGAGGTTTCCGCGTCGCGAGACTTCACGCTGCAACCACGACCTCAACTCCTCGGGCAAACGACCGGCCGGCACGTAGAACGCCCGTTGACCGGCCCAATCGTGTGCGAAGCGGTCCCACAGCGCACTGCGCAACGCAGCCTCGGCACTGCGCATAGCCTCGACGGGCGAGAGTTCGACCTCGCCGCGCACCGCGATTCGAGTGGCTTCTCGTTCCGACGACATCGCGGACCGGTTTGCCGCGATACTTCCCGCGATGCCGAGAGTCACGAGGCAGTGGACGAGGAAGGTGGCCATGGCCCGCGTTGCGCCCAGGACTTCCGTCTATTCGGAAATGTCGGACAGCTTCCCGGCGGACCGAACCTTGCGCAGCGAAACGGGAATAATGAGGCCACGCCACGGCATTGCCTCGAATCACCGATTCGAAGCAGAATCGAACGACTGGCCAGAGACTGGCTGGAGACCGGCAGAGAGCCTTGCGTCGCGGACGCCCTATGTGGAGCCACCTGATTCAACTGCTGCGAGCCCGTCGCGCGATCCGCGCCGAGCGCTTCGACGCCGCCCGAGCCCTACTCGCGGACCCGATCGTGCGGGACGATCGCCGTGCCCACGAACTGCGTCAAGAACTCACCGAGCGCCTCGTGAACCGAGCACGTCGACGTCTCGACGCCGGTCAAGCAGCGCTCGCTCGGCATGATCTCGGACGAATCCGTGAACTCGATCCGGATCGCCCGGGCCTCGAGGAATTGTCGGAAGCCATCGAAGCGCAGGCAGCGAGCGACAGCGAGTCGCGCCAGCGTGTCGAGAGTCTCCGCATGGGCTTCGACCGCGCCCTCGACGAGGGTCGCCTGAACGAAGCCCGGGACATGCTCTCCAGTCTGCGGGAGGCGCTCGGAGAGACCGAGTGTCAACCCCTTCAGGCTCGGCTCGAGTCGCGTCGATCAGCGGCTTCGAAAGCACTCCGCGAAGTTCGCGAAGCACTCGACCGTGGCCTCGAACGGGAAGCGCGGGAAGGCGTCGACAAAGCGCGCCGGCTCTGCGCCGACAGCCTGACCTTCCGAGAGCGGCTCGTCGGTCTGAGCGCTGCGTGGGCGAAAGAACGTTGGGACGAGGTCCAGAACTGCCTCGCTGCGGGACGCAATCTCGAGGCCGCACGCGCCCTGGCCGACTGGTGGGACAGCGATCCGGATTCGGACGAGCTGTCCGAGGCCCGGGACCTCCTCGTCGCGGTCGCCGACGCGATCGCCGGAGAGGCACGCAATCTCGCGATCGCCGGCGATCTCCAGGGCGCATGCAGGCTCGCGAGTCAGGCACCTCGGATCGTCGCTGGAGTCGCGGCACTCAGGCGCATCAAGGACCGCCTCGAGCGGATTCTCTTCTTGCTCGATGCGCACGAGGATGACCCGCGGCGTCGCGCCGATGCCCTCGCTCGCATCCTTGCTGAAACCCAATGGTCGAGCCTGGAGACGCCGCTCGCAGCACTGCGAAAAGACGCCATCGAGGTCGAACACGCATTGACCGAAGCGCGCCGCGAGCTCAGTGCCGGCGACACCGAAGCGGGGAAGGACCGCCTCTCTTCGCTCCTCGTGCGCTGGCCCGGATGCGATGAAGCGAAGGCCCTGCTCGACGGCCTGCTCGCGGACGAGCGCGAACGCCGCGACCAGCTCGAAGCAGCCCGCGTCGCCGTTCGCGAGGGCCGCCTCGACGAAGCGCAGAAACGCCTGCTGCGGTTGATCAGCGGCGGTTTCGGCGCGGACGAGGCCCGAAACCTCCTGCGCGACGTCGAACGCCTGCGGCTCAAAGTGTCGCGCGAGTGCACCGCGATCGCTGCGCGACTCGACGCGGGCGCCGAAGCCGAAGAACTGCTCGCGGGGATCGATCAGGTACGGCGCCATCAAGTCGACTCGGCGGAACTCGACGAACTCGAGGCCCGTGCTCTACGACGCAGGACCGCGCGTCAGCACGAAACGGCGATCCGCGATGGGCTCGAGCGGCGCGACGTCGCCGCGTGCCTCGAGCCGCTGCGCGCCTGGATCGCCGAAGGTGGCGAGGGTGGCGTCGCACAGGACGAACGTCGCGCCCTCGAGGCACTCGGTCGAGAAATCGAAGACGTCCTTCGTTCCGACCTGCGACGAGGACGCCCCGCGTTCGTCGACGAACTCGCATTGGGGCTACGTACCTGGAAGCGACAACTCGGCATCGACCTCGACCCGATCCTCGCCGAAGCCGGGGCCAAAGTTCAGGCAGCGCGCAGCCACGCACGCAAAGGACTCGAAGCGGCGATGCGCCGGTCGATCGACGAGGCAGCAGAGCAGCTCGCCTCCGCGCGCGAACTCGCACCCGAAGAACCCGAAGTGCTGCGACTGGCTCATCGCCTCGGCCGCATCCAGGGCGACAAGCGGTTGCTCGAAGAAGCCTTTTCCCTAGCCGAGAGCGACCCGAGTGGTGCTCGCGAACTCCTCGCTTCGCGCGGACCGACACCGCGCCCACTCGGGAGTCTCGTGCTCGAACTCAAGGACCACGTCGAGCGCCAGGGCGATCTCGAAAACGGTTGCTTGCTGCAAGTCGAAGAAGCGGGAGAGTTCTTGGTCTTCACGGACGACCGACTTCGCATCGGGAACGCGACCGGCAACAAGCTGCCGCAGATCCCCGTTCTCGCGCGCATCCGAGCGCATCACGCTACGTTCGTCCGGACCTTGTCGTTCCACGGCGGTAGCGTCGACCGCATCGAACCCGTCGATGGCGAACCGGTGACCGTCAACGGCGCCACGCCAGGTGATCGCCTTCAGCACGGCGACCGACTCGTGTTCGGCGGCGTGTTGCCCATGATCTATCTGCGACCATCACCACAGTCGACATCCGCGTTGCTCCGCATCGAGAAGGGATTCGAGTGCCGCGGAACGAGTCGCATCCTGTGGATGAAGCAAGGCGGGCGCGACGGACGCGTCGCGATCGGACGTGGCCGTGAGGTGCACATCCGCGTGCCGCACAAAGGTCCCGAATTGTACCTCCAAGCTCCGGGGCGCGGACGCCTCTGCGTTCACTTCGAGGGCGACGGCGAAATCGACGGCGTGTCGTTCCGAGGCACGCGCGAACTCCATGCCGGAGCGCAAGTGCGGTGCGGGCAAGTGCAGTTCCGCGTGCTTCCGATCGCGTGAGCCGCAACCACTGGCTTCCTGAGTCGCGACTCGTTCAGGTCGCGACGCGGATGCGCTCGTCGCCCGAACTCGCCCAGGCCTCGACGAGCGTCATGCGCGCGAGGTCGAGGAGTTCGTCCTTGCGCTCGACACCGACGGACGGCACCGCAACGATCGCGACCGCGGTCTCGAGTGGAGTGCTCGCTTCGATGCGCTGGAGACTCGCGAGAATACGGGACGCGAGTACCTTCGCGCCACTCGGCCCCGTGTGGGGCAACAACATCAAGAACGATGTGTCGTCGTAACGACCGAGCACGTCGATGTCGCGCGACTCGTTGAGGAAGACGCCGGCAACCTCCCCGAACACGCGGGCCCGCTCGCTGCCTTCGAGCGCACTCGTCGCCGGCAAGTCGAAGAGCACGACCGCGAGTTGCGTTCGGAAGCGCCACGAGCGCTTGAACTCCTCCTCGAGCTTGTACGCCATGAACGGACCGGCGAAGAGACCGGTGTCCGAATCGGTGACCGACTCGACGAAGCTTCGCTCGCGTTCGTCGGAGAGGCCACGAGCGACGCGCTCGGCGAGTTCCCGGGCGCCGCCCTCCATACGCTCCTCGAGACGCGCGAGGAGCACGTCGATCGAGTCGACCGGGCCACGCCTTTGTCCGACGCGGCGAACCTCTTCCAGCGCGGCAGGTAGGTCGGCCTCGGCCTCCGACGCGTCGACGACGGCATCGGCCATGCAGAAGCGCGCGATCGCGGCCTCGCGCTCAACGTCTTCCCCATCGGCAACCATCGCCACGTGCACGCGTTTGCCGCCCGGTTCCTTGAGCCGCAACGAGAAGACGAACGCACCGGGCTCGTCGGCCGTCAAGACGACGAGATCACCGGCCTGAGGCGCTTCGAGGGGACGGTCCTGCGGCAACCGGAGGACCTCACCGGCAACGTCTGCGAGGCCGTCCCGCAAAAAGTCGGGGATCAACGAGCTGACCCATGCCCGTTCGAACACGTGACCATGGTCGCCGCCTCTGTCTTGCATTGCCGCTGCCTCCCTCGTTGAACTCGTGAACGACGGACGTACGCCGATCGATCCAGACTGCCGCGACTCGATCGTCCGGAGCGATCAACTCCCGGATTCGATCTCCGCCAAAAGCTGGTCGGGGATTTCGTAGTTGGCCGAGACGGCCTGCACGTCGTCGTGGTCTTCGAGGTCCGAGATGAGCTGCAGGACCTTCTCTGCCTGGGCCCTATCCGTGACCTCGACCGTGTTGGAAGGAATCCACGCAAGACGCATCTCGCTGATCGGCAGCTGCTTGGCTTCGAGCGCCTGAGCGACCTTGTGGAAGTCGGCGGCGGCCGTGCGGATCTCGAATGCGTCGCCGTCCCTCTGCAGGTCCTCGGCCTCGATCTCGAGCACGATCTCCATCAAATCGTCCTCGCTCGGAGCATCGTCTTGCGGGATCAGAAAGATTCCGTGTCGCTCGAACAAGAAGCCGACGGATCCGCTGGTGCCGAGATTCCCACCGCGCTTTTCGAACATATGTCGAAGGTCGGGAGCCGTGCGATTCCGGTTGTCCGTCAGTGCCTCGACGAGAACCGCCACACCTGCCACGGCATACCCCTCGTAAAGGACCTCTTCGAGAGACTCGCCGGCGAGTTCGCCCGTCCCCTTCTTGACGGCACGCTCGATGTTGTCGCGCGGCATCGAACACTTCTTCGCACGATCGATCGCATACCGCAGCCGCAGATTCATCGACGGATCGCCACCACCCTCGCGCGCCGCGGAGATGATCTCCTTGGCCATCTTCGAGAAGAGCTTCCCGCGCAACGAATCGACTCGATCCTTGCGGAACTTGATGTTCGCGGAGTGACTGTGTCCAGCCATGGCGTTTCGTCAGCAGCACCCGAGCAGAGTGCGTCGCTCCATCAGCGCTTGGAGTATTGCGAAGCCTTGCGCGCCTTGTGGAGACCAGGCTTCTTGCGTTCGACCATACGGCTGTCACGCGTCAGGAAGCCTTTCTCACGCAACAAGCCCTCGAACGCCGCATTGTCGCCGACGAGCGCACGAGCGAGACCCATGCGGACGGCGCCGGCTTGAGCCGACTTGCCGCCACCCTTGACGTTGACGAACACGTCGTAGCGCTGCTCGGTCTCCGTCGCGACGAGCGGATCGCGCGCCATCGACTGCATGTCGACCGTGTCGAAGTAGGCACCGAACGGCTTCTTGTTGACCGTGATGTTGCCCGTACCGGCCTTGATGCGGACGCGCGCGACTGCAGTCTTGCGACGACCCGTACCCCAAACGTAGGGATCAGAACTGAGAACCATCGATCACCTCGATCACTTGCCGGGTTGCCAACGCTCGCGGTGGACGACGAGCGGCTTTGGATTCTGCGCGACGTGCGGATGCTCGTCACCGGTGTAGACCTTGAGTCGGCGCAGCATCTGGCGCCCCATCTTGTTCTTCGGGAGCATGCGGCGCACTGCGATCGTGACCAACTTGACCGGATCGCGGTCGCGCAGTTCACCGAGCGGCACTTCTTTGAGGCCGCTGAGCCAGCCGGTGTAGAACGTGTAGACGCGACGCTCGTGCTTCATGCCGGTCGTCTTGACCTTGCCGGCATTGAGGACCACGACACCGTCGCCGCTGAACACGTTGGGAGTGTACGTCGGCTTGCGCTTGCCCATCAGCGTTTCGGCAATCGCCACCGCCATGTGCCCGAGCGTATGCTGCGAGGCATCGACCACGAACCAGTCGAAGTCCCGGTCCGCTCGTTCCATCGTCGTGCTTCTCATCGCGTCGAATTCTCTCGGCTCGCGTCGAATCTCGGTGGGTCGGGGTCGAACCCCTGATCCCAGTCCGGACCCGTTTCGGGTCCACTGCCCCCGCGGCGCGGGGAAAAGGTCGAAGAAGGCTAGCGTGCACGGCTCTCGGGTCAACGAGAAGGCCCGAAATCGAAGTCGCGGCGGAGATTCCGCTCAGCCCGACGACGTTCCTACTGGGGTCCGCGATATCGAGGGGCGCGGACTGTCTGCCGCACCTCGCGCCGCTCGGTGCGCTGCGGAACGAACGGCAGTGCTGCGTCGATGCGCGTTCCACTCGCCGGGCCACAAACGACGTATCCGGCCGACCAGATCGCGGTATCCAGGCCCGGCTCGTAGATCTCGACGGCATACGCGGTCTCACTCGTGGCATAACCGTCGGGCCACGACGTCGAACCCTCGTGGCGCGGTCGCAACGCGTCAGCAACGGCGACGGTCCAGCCCCCCGCGCGCAACACAATGTGACCCGCGACGGTGTGGCTGGGACCGCCTCGGCATTCACGGACTTCGACCGATCCCGTGCCGCCGGCTTGACGGTAGATCGCCTCGAGCAAGTCCGTGGCCCGGATGCAATCGAACGCCTTCGAACCGAGTGCCGACCGAAGCGTGTGGGTTCCGCCGACGTAGCGCGAAGAGTCGTAGTTCGCGTGTGCGAGCCGATATGCCGCCATGAACATCGAATCCGCATCGCCGTTCACGCCCTTCGCGAACGCCAGGATTCGCGGGTCGAACCGGTCGCCCCACTCGAAACCGCACGAATAGCCGCCAGCGCGCAAGGTGAGCACGTCGAACACCTCACGCACCCCGACACGGACGCGTCGCCGCGCGAGTGCAAGCAACGCATCCCGCATGGGCGGCAGAACACCTGCGCTCTGGCCCCGAAAGAGCACGCTCGTCAGGCGCGTGCGGGCGTACGGCGCAGAGGCTGCATCGTCGAGCGCCACGAGAACCACCGCCGGAACACCGATTCGGAGTTCGCGGAACGCCCCCCACAGCGTCGGAAGCACGTGCCGCAACGCAGGGGGATCCCCGTCGAGACTCACACCCTCGTTCGCGCGAGCGCTCGGCTCGAGCACCCTGAAGATGCCCTCTGCCTGCCGTTCGATTTCGTAGTAGTTCGCTTCACCATGAACGAGCGCCGAGCCACTCGGAAAGCGACCGTAGTCAGAACCCGTGTCGTAGCCCTGGCGACGGTAGTACGTGTCCGCGGCCACGAACTGCTCGCGGCACCTTGCTGCAAACTCGAGCGCTTCGAGGAGATTCCGATCGAGAAAGGCGAGCCAGCGCACCAAGTCCGCGAGGCGCTCGACGTGGATGCCGAGACTCTCGACGCGCTGCCGCGCGTCCGCCATACGCTTTGCTGCGAGATCGTCGATCAGGGCGCGTAGACACTCCGACACGTCGTCGTCGCCATCGGGCAACTCGTGGCAGATCATCGGGTCCGATTCACCCTCGCCTTCGATCGAGGATGCGAGGAACACCGACAACTGCCGGACGAGGCGCGCAACGTCCTCGAGACTCGTCAACTCTCGTTCGCTGCGCCCGAGACGACCCACGAGGAAGGCACGCGTTTCGTTCTGGCTGATCTCGAAGTCTTCGATCGGGGAGCGCCCGCGTCGGGACGTCAAGCGCAGGGACGTCGCACAGCCACCGTATGCCATCTTCGGACGTGGCGGGATGGAGACGCGGTCGGTGATCGCCCCTCGCAGGTTCGGCGTCACGCACGACGCCGATCCGGTCGCGCGCTGCCCGACGAGAAGCGCCCTCGTCCGCGAGGCGACGGCTCGAACCGCGGTCACGACTTCCGAGACTGGACCGTGAGTCGGCGGGACGAGGCGTCGTCCGTCACATGCCGACGAAACGCACAGGCAAAAGCCGAGAACGCGGCGAGCGAGTGGATTCGCGATACGACTGGTTCGTGCCACGAAGGACCAAGAAGACACGGATCTCTGAAGAGAAACGAATCGCGTTCAACGAACTTCAGATGTCGCGAGTTGGACGCGGTCGCGCCACGAGTCGGGGAAGCGCACGTCGAGTGCCGCGACATCGGCGAGGCCCGGATGCTCGCGCAAGCACGCGACGAGGATCGCGATCTTCTGTTCCAACGGAATGCGAAGCCGATACACGCCACCCGGCGCGTGGCCCCACGAGACGAGCACGGGACGGTCTTTCGAATCGCGCAGGACGAGACGATACTCGGCGTCCTCGGTCGCACGGCGCAAACCATGATTCGAAACATCGATCGCGACGAGCGGAGGTGTGACGGCTCCGAACACACGACGCACTGCCGGGTCGACCTGCTCGGTCCACTCGCGCACGAGGGCCGCACCCGCCCGTGCCGCATCTCGGTCGATTCCCAGCGGTGCCAATCCGGCAAGCCATGTCAATCCGAACGGAGCGGGAACGATGGCCTGATCCGGTGCGTGTCGCAATAACACATTCGGGTCGATCGACACTGTCGCGTCCGGCGGTAGGAGATCGAGCACGACACCGTCACCACCGATGAGGCGAAGAACGCTTCCGTCCGAAACCGCCGCGACCGGGCGACGGAGCGTCAGGTCGAGTTGCACACGATCCGGGAGCGCGAGCCTCGCGTCCGCATGCTCGATCCACGGGAATGCTCGAATGCGGTCGAGATAGGCTTCGAGAGCACCGCGATCGAGCAGAGAAAACGGCTCGCCTGCGATCTGGCCGTACCCGGCGTAGAACGCTCGCGCCAACGGCGGTTCGAGCCAGGCCGGGCTCTTCCCGATCAGGGCGAGCCGTAGAGGATCGAAGGTGTAGGCCGGACGCTCGCGTGCCCATCGAATCGCTCCAGAACCCGCGAGCAAGACGCCCACGAGCAGCACCGCGCCGAGGACGAAACCCGGCCAGCGCACGCGCCTCGCCGCGGCGGCGCGATCCTGCGTCTTGCCCCGACGCCGGGTCGGATCCTTCCGAGGACGTCGCGTCATGACGGCAGAGCTGCGTGCGGAGCAGCTTCATGAAAGCGCGGTGCGCTCACGAGCTGCCTCCACGCCATGTGGACGGCCCGTGTGCACGCACCGCGCGATTGGTTCGACACGCGGACGCGATGTCAGTTGAGGCGCGTGACCTGCGCCTTGCCGTCCATCTTGCGTTCTTTCGCGCTCGCGCGCGGTTCGGCGCCGCCGAGGTCGTCGACGAAGATGTCGATCAGGTCGAGCGAACTCTCGAGCAGGCTCTTCTCGATGACGACTTCGTCACCCTTCGCGAGTTCGAGTTCGTGCTCGAGCAAGCGCGACAGGATCTTCAGTTGCGACAGGTGACGACGGGTGTACGCGGAACCGCTTTCGACGTTCTTTTCCATACCTTTCCCCTCCATCGCGCGAGAGAGAGCTGGTCCCGCACGATCGATGTTGAACGAGCGACGCGCATGGACGAACGCCCCGCGGGAGTCGTGCCCCTGAGGAGTCGTGACGGAGAGAGACGCGTCGTTCCTCCCTGCCGACGCGGCGAAGCATACCGTCCGGCACGTCCATGCCAACGAAACGTCCGGGCATTCCGTTGCGAATGCGCTAACTTTCGAAGGCGATGCACGACGAGGCGAATCGGAACGCACGCACGTTCAAAGGGTTGAAGCTCAACGCCTTCCAAACGGCGGCAACGGAGAGCATCGACGCCGGTCATTCCGTTCTGATTTCCGCCCCCACCGGAGCCGGCAAAACCCTCGTCGCCGAGTACGCGATCGCGCATACGCTGGAAGAGGGACAGCGCGCCATCTACACCGCGCCGATCAAAGCTCTCAGCAACCAGAAGTATCGCGATTTCCGTGACGATCCCGATGTCGAAGTCGGGTTGATGACCGGCGACGTCACGCTCAACCCCGATGCGCCGTTGCTCATCATGACGACGGAGATTTTCCGGAACACGATCTTCGAGGCGCCGGAGCGCTTCCACGACGTCGGGTTCTTGATCTTCGACGAGATCCACTACCTCGACGATCTCGAGCGCGGAACGGTCTGGGAAGAATCGCTGATCTTCGCTCCGGAGGACATCCGGCTCGTCTGCCTGTCGGCGACGATCCAGAACCTCGACAGTTTCGGTGCGTGGATTCGGAGCGTGCGCAAACAGGAGATCGACGTCATCCACGACGAACGACGTCCGGTCCCGCTCGAACACTGGCTGTACCACGGGGCAACGGGCGCCTTTCGCTACTCGGACTGGAAGGCGATGCAACGCAAGGTCCAGAACCGATCGACTCCGCGTACGCAGAGTCGATCGCCGCGTGGTGCCCGCGGCGGACGCCCGGGACGGGGTCGTTCGCAGCAGCGTGGAGCCGGACGCCGCGAAGGCACTGGCATCTCACCACACGTCGCGAGTCGCATGCTGCTCGACGACATCGTCGAGGCCGGAACGCTCCCCGTGCTCTACTTCTGTTTTTCGCGTCGAGAGTGCGAGATCAAGGCGGAACGCAACCGAGAGCGCCAGCTCTTGAAGAAGGCGGAGAGAACACGCCTTGCACGCCTCTTCGAGGAGATCTGCGAACTGTTCCAACTCGACGTCGATCGCGACCCCGCCTTGCTCGCGATCCGCGAGCGTGCGATGCACGGCATCGGTTTCCATCACGCGGGCATGCTGCCAATCCACAAGGAAGTCGTCGAACGACTCTTCACGTCGGGGCTGCTCAAGATGCTTTTCACGACCGAGACATTCGCACTCGGAATCAACATGCCGGCGCGCGCCGTGTGCTTCGACAGCCTCAAGAAGTTCGACGGCGTGAGTTTCGACTACATGAAGCGGCGGGACTACCTGCAGATGGCTGGGCGCGCGGGGCGGCAAGGCATCGACGACAGCGGCCTCGTGTACAGCGTGCTCGACGACGAAGCGATGTTCGACGCGCCACTCAAGCGCATTCTGTACGGCGAATCCGAACCGATCGTCTCGCGCTTCAATCTCTCGTATTCGACGCTCATCAACCTGTATTCGCGCACTGGGCGAAAGCTAGTCGAGGCGTACGAGAAGTCGTTCGCCTGGTATCAACTCCAGCGCAAGGGAAGCGAGAAGCGCCGCGAAAAACTGCGGCGACTCGCCAAGGCGACCATCCACCACAAGCTCGACCTCCTCGAAGAAGCCGGCTACCTCGACCCGAGCGAGGGTCTACTTCCTCGCGCACGCATCGCGCGGCAGATCAATGGATACGAGATCCAGATCGCGGAACTGCTCTTCGATGGCATCCTCGATGAGCTCGATGCCGACGAGCTTGCCGCGGTCTTCGTCTCGCTCGTCTACGAAGCCAGGCGCGGCGATTCGAGTTTCGGACGACCGAGTGGCAAGGCAAGGCACATCGCACATCGCGTCGAGACTGCGGTGAGGCGGTTCACGAGCCTCGAGGTGCTCCACGGTTTCGAAGACACGATCAAACTTCCCGACTTCGGTCTTTGGGACGCGACGCTGGCTTGGTGCGGAGGCGCCGACTTCGAAGATCTCGAAGACGTGACGTCGACGAGCAGCGGCGACATCGTGCGGACCTTCCGCATGGCGATCCAGATGTTGCGGCAACTCCAACACGCTCTCACACGCGACTACGCACTGCACCAAGAACTCGAAACCGCGCGCATCCGCATGAACCGCGATGTCGTGGACGCGAAGCGGCAGCTCGAGCTCGGGTGAAGCGCCGCTTCATCCCCCCACGCGGATCGCGACACCATTCGTGAACGTCATGCCGAGCGCATTCGCTTTGGGATCGAAGCCCGCGACTTGGGAGAAGAGTTCGGCGCCGATGATCGAACGGTCGCTCGGGACCGTGAGACCGATACAGCCGTGACCGGCTGCGCTCGCGACGAGCGCGACATTGAGGTCGAGGCCGGTCCAGAGCCAGCAGCCAGGCGCGTTGAACAGCGTCATGTCGAACGGGAGCGGCACACTGTTCCAAGACGTTCGCGAGAAGCCGAAGAACTCGACGACGAGCGTGTTGCTCGGGAAATCCGCGAACTCGAGCGAATAGTGGCGAGACACGTTCGGCGTCCCGACTCCCCAGTGCACTGGAGCCAGAGTTCGCACGAGCGAACTCGTCGTGAGCGCGATCACGGGACCGTATTGCGTGAAGAGCGATCCCACGGTCGCGTTGGCCGTCAAGGAGTGGACCATGGCGAGCCCACTGCTCTCGGCGTTCGTGCTGTCGACTGCATCGACGTACTGATAGACGCGATTCACCTCGCCGGCGATCGTCGCGTCGAACAAGAGGTGTTGCGTGGCGCTCGCGACGTAGCGGAACGGACGATCGAAGGGCACGTGCACGTCGAACGCACGTGGGTCGCTGTTGCCCTGGACCTGGTTGGGCAGTTTCAAACGCCGCCGCGTGAAGACGACTTGCGCCGATTTGACGTTGGAAGCGAACTGCGTCGACGCGTACCGCGCCGCATGGGGTGCGTAACCCATCGAGACTTCGATCTCGACCGAATGGTCCCGAATCGTCGTCGTCGGCGCACGCTCATCGAGACGAAATGCGAGACCATCCGCCGCGAACGACGCCGGCAACAGAGAGGCGTCGATCAGGCATTGCGTTCTCTGCGCCAAGTTGCTCGTGAAGTACCGACAGCTCGACGATTGCATGGACGTGGCAGCCGACGGCGGGATGACGAAGCTCACGTCCTGATCGGCTCGTGTGCCAAGGCAACTCTTGCCGTAGGTCGTCATGCTCCCCTCGGTGTAGGGCAAGTCGGTCGTCGTGACGGCGATCGCGAATGGCACGGTCGCGACCTCGAGCGACTTCGCGGTCACGCGCACCTCGAGCGTCTCGTCCCGAGGTGCTCGAAAACGCACCACTTCGACATTGCACTCCGCCTCGTCGCTGCTCGCCAGCAACTGACTCCCGGACCAGACCTCCAGGGACAAGTCGCTGAACGCGAGGCGCGTCGTATCGAGTCTGTTCCAGACGAGAGCGATCGACCACGTTTCGTTCATCGCAGTCTTGAGGGCGACGGACGACACCTTGTTGACGGCATCGAGCTTCGCCGAACTGACGATGGAAGAGACGCCGTTGGCCGCATCGAGCAGGGAGTCTTCACGAAGATAGCCGAGGCCATATGCGTCGCGCGTGTCGAACGGCGGTGTGGTGTTGAACGAACTGATGTCTTCGAGCGTCGCGAGGATCAAGGCCTTGGTCTCGAGCGCCGTCAGCGTCGATCTGTGCGCACGCAGCCACGTCGCCGCGCCAGCGACTTGTGCCGCGGCGAGCGATGTCCCCGAGTCCTTGAGGTCGGAGTTCTCGGCGTCGGCGAGCGGGCCGACGATATCGACACCGTTGGCCACCATGAGCGGATAGATCCCCTTGGGCAAAGTCGCGAGCGGACCACGTGTCGACGACGGCCACACCGTGCGAAGACCTTGCCCGTGGACCGCGCCAACGGGGATTCCATTGATGGCCGCCTGACTCGCCCTGCTCGAGGCGCCTCCGTTGCCGGCAGCGACGACGATGAGGAGATCTTGAATGTCGGCTGCGCGATCGAGAGCGACCTGGGTCGGATGCATCGGGTCCGGTGATCCCGCGAAGGGAAACAGCACGACCCGAGTACCCAACTGCGCAACATCCGAAATGACGAGCTGCCAACCCTTCAGGATCGATGTGTAGCTCGCCGCACCGCTCGCATCATCGACGACCGAATAACTCGCGATCGAAGCTCCTGGCGCATGCCCCGGATCAGCGGCAGCAGTGCCCCACAATCCACCGACAGCAACGCCAGCAGCGAGTGTCCCATGGGTCAACGCGTTCTCCGCAGCGTGCATCCCTGCTTGACGGTTGACGAGTAGACGCGATCCACCGATGCCGGGACCTGTGACATTGCGAACGTCGCCGCCGAAGAAGAACGTTCGGTGTGGACGACCGTCGTTTCCGTGCGCCGCGTCCACCCCGGTGTCGAGCATCGCGACGACACCACCCTTGCCCGTCACCCCTTTCGCCTGCACCAGGTCCGTCGCGTGATTCCGCGCACTCGTCGAATCCTTGATTGGCCACGGGGATACCGAGCTGACGGTGTTGGGCAGCACCAGGTCGTCGCGCAGCATGCGACGCACCGCCGGATCTCCGCGCAGCCGAGAGGCAACGACTTCATCCGCCTCGACGGCAATCGCCTCGACGAGCCAGAACACCTCGACGACCGAAGCCCCGAGAGCTTCGAGGCGCGCGGCGATCGGCGCTCGACTTCGGAGTACGTCGTCTGCGAACCGCTGAGTTGCGGCCGACTCCGCCCCACTCACGATCACCGAAAAGTCTGGAGCCGCGACCTCGAGTTCGACGATCCATCGCTGGATTCCACGTTGCCGAGTCTCCCGTTCCGCTCGATGCACGACCGCCGGTGAACACAAACCCACCCCCTCCGATCGCGCAGCGATCGGACTTTGCAAAGTTTGCGGATCGGGTCGACCTTGGGCATAGCCTGCGGGCAGTGCGAGTGCCAAGCAGAGCAGCCACGGCTGCGGACAGAGCATCGACCTCAGTCTATCCGAGATTGCTGGGCTGGATTGCCCTTGGGCACGTCCGAATAGCGCGGCGAACCGGCCCATCCGAACTTCTGACACAGGATGTCGAAAAAGTCACCCGGCTCGGGCGTCAGGAGCCGGAAGCGCTCCCTGGAGCGGCGGATGCGAATGCGATCCCCCTTCTCGACTTCGAAGTCGACCTGGCCATCGAAGGTCAACTTGCCAGTGCCCCCGCTGATTTGGAGTTCGATCTCACGGTCGGATCGCACGACCAGGGGTCGTAGCGGCAGCGCATGTGCGGCGAGAGGGGTCAGCACCAGCGCCTCGACGTCCGGTGCGACGACGGGCCCACCTGCCGAGAGCGAATATGCGGTCGACCCGACCGGCGTCGCCAAGATGACACCATCCCCCACGTAGCTCGTCACGAACCGGCCACCGACGAACACGTCGACTTCCACCATCCGCCTCGCGTCCCCGCGCTGAATGACGACGTCATTGAGCACGTGGATCGTGGCCATGCCCTCGACCGGCTGACACTCGAGGAGCATGCGTGTCTCTTCTTCGAGTTCGCCTTCCATGGCGGCGGTCAATGCACTCTCGAGTTGGTCCTGGCCGACTTCCGCGAGAAACCCGAGCTTGCCCAGATTGATCCCGAGCGTCGGACGTTGCTTCGTTCCCATGCGTCGCGCCGCCGACAGAATGCTCCCGTCGCCGCCGAGAACGACGAGGAGGTCGACCTCGACTTCGATCGGCGCATCGCGCCGCAACAACACGTCGACGAGCGCACCCCGAGGTTCGAGGATCGTACGTACACGCGGAAGGACATCGGCTACGTCCCCCTTGCTCTCGTCTCCGAGGACGAGGACACGACGGATCCGCTCGGGTGTCAAACGCCGCGGGCGACGAAGCGAGCGCCGCCTCGTTCGAGGGCATCGAGCTCTTCCCGGACGGCACGCACGATCCCGTCCGTATCGAGCCCGAGAGCAGCGAGGATCTGGGGACGACTCGCGTGCTCGTGCACTTCGTCGGAAATCGCGAGGACGCGCACGCGTGGCATCTTGCCTGCTGGCAGCTCGTGCAACGTATCGACGAAGATCGAACCGAACCCGCCATGTCGCACATGGTCCTCGACCGTGACGATCACGTCGAATCGACTTCGCAAGTCGCGAACTAGCTCTCGATCGAACGGCTTCGCGAAGCGCGCGTTGACGACTTCGCACTCGATTCCATCCGCGGCGAGTCGCGTCGCGGCGGCGAGTGCGTATTCGACGAGACCACCATACGCCACGATTGCGATCGCCTCTCCGTGCCGCATCGTCTCCGCCTTGCCGAGTTCGATCGGTGGTCGCGTTTCGGCACTTTCGCCGGCAGGCGCGCTGCCGCGTGGATATCGAATGGCGCTAGGACCTTTGAGCGCGAGGGCGAAGTCGAGCATCATGCCGAGTTCGATACCATCACGCGGAGCCATCATCACGACGCCGGGAAACGCTCCGAGGAACGCGATGTCATAGATCCCGTTGTGGGTCGCGCCGTCCTCGCCGACGACGCCGGCACGATCGAGCGCGAACACGACCGGTAGCTTCTGCAGAACGACCTCTTGGAACACCTGGTCGTACCCACGCTGCAAGAACGTCGAGTAGATCGCCGCAACGGGACGCGATCCCGCCGTCGCAAGCCCCGACGCGAACGCGACGCAGTGCTGTTCGGCGATGCCGCAATCGAGTGCGCGCTGCGGGAACTTCTCGAAGAACTTCACGAGACCCGTGCCCTCCGGCATCGCGGCCGTGAGCGCGACGATGCGCTCGTCGCGAGACGCCAAATCCATCAGCGCGTCCGCGAACCATTCCGTCCACGCGCGAGCAGCGACCTTCGGCTGCGCCGGAATCACCACCGTCGGTTCGGTCCCGGCGGTCTTCGGGGCCGGAGCGGGCTTGGCCGCGTGTGCGCGATCGGGTCGCGTCTCCGAGCCCGGGACCCCCTTGCCCTTCTGTGTGCGCACGTGGAGCAGGACGACGCCTTCGAGTTCGCGAACGTGCTCGAGCGTGTCGAGCAGCTCGCTCGTGTCATGACCGTCGATCGGCCCGTAGTAATGCGTGCCGAGCGCCTCGAAGAGCTGGGTCGGCGAGATCGTCGACTGCGCGATCTTGAGGAGTTGCTCGAGGCTCTCTTCGACCTTCTCCCCGATCACCGGCATCTTCTGGAGGAGCTGGTGCAACGTCTTCTTCGCATGGCGGTAGATCGGACCGCTGCGGACCTTCGTCAGGTATGACGACAGCGCGCCGACGGTCTTGGCGATCGACCAGTGGTTGTCGTTGAGGATGACGATGAGCTTCTTGCCGAGGGAGCCGCCGTGGTTCATCGCTTCGAAGGCGACACCGCATCCGAACGCCGCGTCCCCGACGAGCGCGACGACATGACGGTCACGGCCGCGAAGCGAGTCCCCGTATTTGATCCCGAGCGCGGTCGAGATCGCCGTACCCGCGTGCCCCATCGTGTAGGCGTCGTAGGGCGACTCGAACCTGTTCGTGAATCCCGACAAGCCGTCCTTCTGCCTCAGGCTCGGCATGCGGGCCTTGCGCCCCGTGAGGATCTTGTGCGGATAGCACTGGTGGCCAACGTCGAAGACGAGGCGATCCTCGCGGAAGTCGAACAGGTAGTGGAGCGCGACGGTGAGTTCGACGACCCCCATGCCCGAACCGAGATGCCCGCCGGTCTTGCTGACCGTCTCGAGAATGAACTCCCGCATCTCCTCGCACAGTTGCGGCAGTTGTTCGCGAGAGAGGTTCTTGAGGTCCTCGGGCCAATCCACGCGATCGAGAAGAGTCTTTGCTTCGGTCATCGGTTGGGTCTCTCGGGCGGACGTGCCGCCAAGCGTTCGTCTCCGGGGCGCACCGACCCGTATGGATCCGGCGGTGGGTTCACAGATGGCGCGCGACGACGAACTCCGCTAGATCGTCGAGGAACTCGAGCGATGTTTCCACCCCTTTGACGCCTCCGAGGCGAGAACGGGCGCTCGCGACGAGTTCGGACGCTGCCTTGCGGCTCGCCTCGAGCCCCACGCATGCCGGCCACGTCGCCTTTCCTGCCTCTTTGTCCTTGCCCGCCGTCTTCCCCAATACCGCCGAACTCTGGGTCTCGTCGAGGCAATCGTCGACGATCTGGAACGCCAGCCCGAGTTCGTGTCCAAACGCGCGCAGCGCCGCCTGATCCGCCCCGTTCGCGCCACCGAGGACGGCCCCGATCTCGACGGAAGCGCGAATCAATGCCGCGGTCTTCAGCTCGTGAATCGCGCGCACGATGTCGAGGCTCGGCGTGGTGCGCTCGGCCTCCAGATCCCGCTGCTGGCCACCGACCATGCCGCAGACACCGGCCGCTTCGGCGAGGATGCGAGCCGCTTCGAGCCGCGATGCGGCCGACGTGGGGCCGGATACGACGAGTTCGAACGCGAGTGCCTGCAGACCGTCCCCCGCGAGCACCGCCGTCGCGTCGTCCCAGACCTTGTGCACGGTCGGTCGACCTCGTCGCAGATCATCGTCGTCCATGCACGGCAGGTCGTCGTGCACGAGCGAATAGACGTGAATGCACTCGAGCGCGAGCGCTCCGGGCCAAGCTCCCTCCTCGTCGGGGTCGAACACAGCCGCCGCACCGAGCACGAGAGCGGGTCGCAGCCGCTTCCCACCACCGAGGGCGGCATGGGCGATGGCTTCGAGCAACGTCGCCGGAGCGCTCTCTTTCGAAGCGAGTGCGGCTCGGAAGCGCGTCTCGACCTCGGCAGCGATTCGGCCCAAGCGGCGTTCGAGCCGCGTCGCGGAGTCCATATTGTCGTTCTACAGCCTGGCGCCGCGCTCAGCCATCGCTGCGAACCATCCCCATCAAGGCGCGCTTGGCGTTCGCGACATCGGCACCGGGAAGATGCATGCGATAGTCGCGCTCCTTCGGCAACCGGATCGTCCCCTCCCTCGAATCGATGAATCCGTCGCGCAGCAGCAACTCGACTCTTCCCGTGGATTCGTCGACGCGGACCTCGACGCGAGCAGCACGGATTCTCTGTTCCCAAATGCCGCGAGCGTTCGATCCGAGGATTTCGACATCCCGAAGCGCAGGCATCTCGATCGAGCCGACGCTCTGCAGCCGGTACTTGCGATCGCCATCGATCCCTTCGAGGAACGCGTCGAACCGTTCCTGCCACATGCGCGTCTGCAAGAGGCTCTCGGGCGTGGTTTTCACGAGAGGCGTGACCTCGGGCCACTCGCCGGACAATGCGACGAGGTCTGATAGTTCGGCTACGAACGCGCGCGGTTCCTCGAGTTCGAAGCGAATGCGCACTTCGTCCTGCGTGGGCTTCTGAACGCCTCCGATCGTTTCGTGCACTTCGCGCAGCACGATGGTCGCGACTCCCTCCGTGCAATCGACATCGATGCGCGCCGTCGCGGCTCGGTAGAGACCGAGAGCGATCCCGTCCGCATCGAGCCGGAGCAGCCGCATGCCGACGAGCGCCCCGTTCTCGATCGCATCCACGCCGTGTACCCGCAGCTCCGCACGACCGTAGCGACGCAGCGCGTGATTGATGCGCTGCACGAGCTCGATGTGCGCCTTGATGGTGGCGAGATCCGTGTCGCCGCCGGCCGCATCATCCTCGGACTCCGATCGCTGTTCGTTCGACTCTTCCGCGAGCGTGCCGACGAGATCGACCAGTTTGCGCCGCGCCTCTTCGGTCCGAACGAGCAGCGTCTCTTGCTTCGCGAGATCGCGTTCGAGCGTGCGAACGCGAGCGACCCGTCGTGCGAGGTCTTCGTCGCGCTGCGCGATTTCGTCCCGCCCGAGAGCGGTCGCGCGCAACGCTTCGACGAGTCGCTCTTCGACGCGGCGTCGCTCGTTGCGCTCGGACAGCCACAGGAGACCGATCAGGACAACAGCGGCTCCTACGAAGAACAGCCAGGAGCCGGCAAACGCGCCGACTACTTGGAGTCGTCGCCCTTCGGGGCCTCGCTGCTGCGGAAGCCCTCCTTGTCCCAGTTCGACCTCTTGTGTTCGTTCCACCACTTCGTCCACTCCTGGACGTCCTTGATGGACTGACCGGTGAGCCGTCCCATCGTCTTCATCCAAGGATCCTGGATCGCAGCGTAGCGCTGAACCCAGACTTCGCGCTGCAAGTCGTTCGGATCGGTGTTCGACTTCGACATCGCGTACGACTCTTCGAGGGACTTGACGAGCTTCTCGAAGATGTTCTTCCGAACATTCTGATCATAGTGAGCGTAGTAGCCGAGCGCCTCACCCGCCTTCGCACGCGCTTGGTCGTCGTTGTCCTTGAGCGCGAGATCGAGCAAGGTGTCGATGTACTTCTTGACCGCCGGACGCCCGAGCATGCGCACCAGCTGCGACCGCATCGTCGACCAGTCCTTCTTCCCGAACTTGTTCTTGCCGATCGCCTTCGCGAGTTCGGACGCGCCGTTCTCACCGAAACGCGACAGCGCTTCGCCCGCGCTCAGGTAGAGCACGACTTCGTCGGTCTTGCGCTTGGCGGTGTCGAAGACGTCGCCCGCTCCTTTCGCGACGGCCTTCTGCTGCTTGCTGTTCAGTCCCTCGTACTTGTTCGCGAGTTCGTCGAGCAGACGTGCACCCTCCGAGTCGCCGTCGGCCTTGCCGCGCGCGATCTTCTTGAGGTCCTTGAGAAGCTCCGTGACCTTCGGATCGTCCTTGGGCGGAGTCTTCTTCGCGCTCGCATCGGCTTCCTTCTTGTCGTCGTCCTTCTTGTCCCCCTGCGGGGACAGAATGGCAAGAACGGAGACTCCACGCGGGTGCAGCGAGGCGATAGTTGCCGACACGGCGGCGCGCGTGGCCGCGACGCCGAACAAGAGGGCGCCCGTCAGGGCGAGGAGTTGGGGTGTTTTCATCTCACGTTCCTTTGCACGACCATTCCGTTGCATGACTGGATCAGATGCCCATGCCAGCACTACGAAGAGTGTGCAAGCATTGGTCCAGGACCTTGCGTGCTTCCAACGAATCGTCGGCACTAGGGAGGCTCTCCCCATCGACCGAGCGGACAGCCTCGATGCCAACGACGGCATTCGCCAGGAAAACTTGCCGAGCCGAGCGCAACTCAGCCCGATCGATCGGAGCGACCGAAACGCGGAGGCCGAACCGCGCCGCATCCCGTACCAAGACCCCACGCGTGATTCCCGGCAGCGCGCGCCCGTGCACGGGCGGGGTCACGACGGCTCCGTCCGTGCGAACGACGAACACCGACGCGCGCGTCGTCTCCAACAAGGATCCGCCCCGCCCGATCAAGAGTGCATCGTCCGCACCGCGCCGCACCGCATCGGCGAGCGCGACCGCGTAGAGGCCGCGAGCCTCGCACTTGTGTTGGGGCGTCGGATCTTCGTCACCGAACCGGAACGGACTCGTGACCAAACGCACTCCACGAGCGCGTCGCACGTCGAGGTCCTCACCGCGTTCGACGAGTGCGACGAAGCGTGGAACAGAGCCCTTCGCGTGCAAGGAGATGCGTGCGCGTCCGCGCGAAAGGTTCGCGCGCTCGAGGAGTTCCCGAAAGATCGACGGGCCATCGAACGGAGGCACGTCGCCGAGTGCGAGAAAACGAGCCGCCGCTCCGAGGCGTTCTCGATGCGCGTCGAACAACGCGTGCACTTCGGCACGATCTCCGAGCCGAACGCTGAAGGACTCGAAGGCTCCGTGTCCGCTTCGCCACGCCACGTCGAAGGGCGAAATCAGGGGAGTCCGCGCGTCGACGAAGTCACCGTCGGCCCACAGTGCACGTGCTTCAGTCGACACTGTCGTCCAGCTCCCCGACGACCGTCACACCGTCTTCGCGCGCACCCAAGGCCAGCAAGAACCCACGTGCTTTATCGCAGGTTTCTTCGAACTCCTCGGACGGCACCGACAGAGCCGTGATGCCACCGCCGACCCCGATTCGAAGGCGGCCTTCACTGACTTCTGCAGTCCGGATCGCGACGCTGAGCGTGGCGTTGCCACCGGGCTCGAGGTAGCCGATCGCACCCGTGTAGAAGCCACGACGCGATCGTTCGACACGCTCGAGGATCTCGAGCGCCATCGGCTTCGGTGCTCCCACGATCGAACCCGCCGGGAAACTCGCGGCGATGACGTCCCACACGTCATGGCGTGCATCGACGCGAGCCCTCACATCGGCCATCAAATGCCAAACTTGTGGCAACTCGAGCACGCTCGGGAAGGCACCGACTTCGACACTTCCCGGCTCGGCGATACGCCCCAAGTCGTTGCGGACGAGATCGACGATCATCGTCAGTTCGGCGATGTCCTTGTCGCTCGCGAGGAGGTCGTCACGCAGTTCGCGATCTCGCTCTGGCGAATCGGCGCGCGGACGCGTGCCTTTGATCGGGCGCGACCGAACCGTGCCGTCCACGATCCTCAGGTATTCCTCGGGAGACGCCGAGACAACGGCGCGCCCGTCTCCGAGACCGAGGTAGGCCATGTGAGACGCGGGACTGCGTTCGACGAGACTCTCGAACAATCCTCGAGGATCTCCCTCTAGGTCGAACTCGATGCGTCGCGTGAGGTCCGCTTGGAAGAGATCGCCCGCGATACAGTGCCTCCGAACGCGCTCGACGGCGGCTTCGTAATCCTCGCGATGGAATGCGCTTCGCAGCGAGCCAGCACGAAACCGTGGTCGAACGCGCTGCTCATCGCGCGCAGAAAATGCCGTGATCGCACTCGCATCACCGAAGACCGCACCGGTCGTACGGTCGACGACCATCGGCTCTTCGTAGAAGCCGAGCCAGATGTCCGGCAGGGTCGTGGTCCGCTCTCGATAGCGCGGGATGCCGTACTCGAAACTCCACGCGAGGTCGTAGCCGAGGGCACCGATCCATCCGCCCGAGAACGGGAGGGATTCCGCGGATCCCGATTGCCCAGGGACCGACGAATGACGCTTGCCCGCGTCGCGCTCGATTTGGCGCAACACGTCGAACAGACGGTCGATCGGCTCGGCTGCGATCGTCGAGCCCTTGGTCGTGTCCCGCACCGAGAATCGTCCCCCCATCGCGCCGAAGGGCGTGCCTTCGACGACGAAACGAGGCCGCTCGGCGAGGATGCAGTAGCGCGCATCGTCCGTGACGGGGCCCGCCGACAGCAGAAGTGACGGAAGTGCACCCTCGTCTCTCGTGGCGAGCCACGAGAGGCAGTGTTCGAGAGTCTCGCTCGGTGGAACCGTCACGCGGGCCATCGGATGAGTGTGGACCAAACCGCGCTCGCGAGCGAGGATCGAACGTCGATGGGCGCCGGGTCACGAAACGGTGAGGCTTTGGAGACGGGGACGAGCATCGCGTCGTGGCTCGCGGCCTTGTCCTCGCAGAAGAGCGCGAGTGAGCACACGCTACGAGCGTATGGGCGCGAGTTGCGTCGCCTCGAGGCGTTTCTCGCGGCACGTGGCGAGACTCCACTCGCCGCCACCAACGCGAGTTTGCGCGCCCATCTCGCATCGCTGCGTGCTGGCGGGCTCGAAACGACGTCGATCCGCCGAGCGCTGTCGGCCATCCGCGCCTATTATCGATGGGTGCTCGGAAGGGACCCGGGCCGTCACGACCCGACGACGGGCTTGCGCGGCCCGCGCTGCGGACGGCCGCTCCCGTTCGTTCTCACGCGCGGCGAGGTCGATCTGCTCCTGGCACTCGAATTCGGCAACGACTTCCACGGCGTTCGCGATCGAGCCATCCTCGAGACTCTCTATTCGAGTGGCTGCCGCGTCAGCGAACTCTGCCGTCTCGACCTCGAGGACGTCGACCTCGACGCCTCGACTCTGCGTCTTCGCGGCAAGGGACGAAAGCAGCGACTCGGCCTCCTCGGCGAACCGGCGAAGAACGCGCTCATCGATTGGTTGGATCGTCGCCCACGTGTGGCACTCTCGGCTGTGTTCCTCGGCGAGCGCAACACGCGAATCACGGATCGACGGATCCGCCAGATCCTCGAGGCGCTCGCGTTGCGTGCCGGACTCGCCCGCATTCCGAGTCCGCACACGATCCGGCACAGCTTCGCGACGCACCTGCTCGACGCCGGACTCGATCTACGCAGCGTGCAAGAACTCTTGGGTCACTCCCGTCTCGTCACGACGCAGGTCTACACGCACCTGTCCCTCGAACGCTTGCGCGAAGCCTACGAGCGCGCGCATCCCCTCTGTCGCGCTGATGGACAATGACCGTGCAGCGAGGACCTGCCGCCCCGAAAACGATGAAGCCCGGACCCGACGATGCGGGCACGGGCTTCGATCTGGCGTCCCCAAGGGGATTTGAACCCCTGTTTTCAGGATGAAAACCTGACGTCCTGGGCCTGGCTAGACGATGGGGACTCGCACGTCGTCGACGAAACGCCGATGACGATGAAGGCGAAGGTCTTAGCGAGAAAGTTCGCCGAGGGCAAACACCTCGTGCATTGTCTTTTTTCGCGACATCGTCGCAGCTCGCGCGCGCACGCCGCGTCGCTGCAGAAGGGTCAAGAGCCGAGCGAAATCCCTTCTTCGACGATCAGAATCGGGATGTCGCGCCGGATCGGATACGCGACGTCGCCCTCGGCGCGCACGAGTGCGCCATCGAGGGCCTCGGTCACCTTTTCGCCACCCACGGACATCGCTGCGCCGGCCGCGATCTTCGCGTTGAGCGCATCGAGTTCGGCAGCGGTCGCTTCGCGCAGCGTCGACTGCTTCTCGGGGCAACGGAGCTTCGGGAGGAGTTCACGCAAGACGGCATCCATCGCGGGCGAACATACCAGGACGTCGGGAATCCGGGTATCGACTTGCTCTTGCGACGGCTACCAACCGTAGCCCCAGAAGTGCGCCGGAGCGACGCGCTCGAGTTCGGCACCATCCACGAGTTCGAACAGCACCGCGATCGGTTCGCGTTCGAACAGGGCTTCACGATCCGACTCTGGCGCGCGTGCGTTGTACTGCGTCCGACCCCAGCGGTCGCCCTTGGCGACGAGCTCGAAGCGCGTGAAGCGCCCTGCCACCGGATCCCATCGCGCCCGACCCTCGAGCTTGGTCTCGAAGCCCCGCGCCCACGGGCCGTCATCGTGCACGGCCAGAGTCGCGCCCGAGAATCGCACATCGACGAACGCATCCTCGACACGCTCGACCTCGCTCTCGAGCTTCGCGATGCGCACCTCCTTGCGGCCGAACGGCGTCGTCTGCCCGCGCACGTTGTCGAGCAGGTGGAAACGCACGAACCGTTCGACGAGCGCGCTCGGAACTGCGTGCGTCCTCCGCACTTCGAGCTCGGCCGGCAGGAATTCGCGCGCCTCGCTCTTCTGGAACCACGCCCAATCCAGATTCGATGCCGCGTTGTGCCAGCCTTCGCCCGCCTTCGTTCCGGGCAGGTCCTTCGAGGCGACGCGCAGCACGAGACCGTCGATCGGAAACCTGTCCTCGGCACGTCGCACTGCAGCGAGTCCCTCGAGAAGTCCGGACGACGCGACTCGATCCCCTTCGTCCAAGGCCGCGAAGTTCGCGAGCGCCTTCTCGAGCATGCGGGCCATGGCCTCAGGGTGACGCGTGTTGACGCTCGCGAGGAAGCGCCCGTTCGCCGAGCACGCGTAGATGCCTTGACGCGTGTCCGTCGGTTTCGTCCTGCCTCCGTAGTGCCCTTCCTCGCAGAAGCGCTGGAACAAGAGCGCATCGGCGGTCTTGCCCTTCTGCAGCCGATGAACCTCGTCCGCAACCGGAACGAACTTCGAAACGAGTTCGCGTACCCGCGCATCCGTCCAGACCGACCGCCTGGCGATGACGCCGTTGTTTCACGTGCAGCCGAGAGGATGGCCGTTCATCGCCCAGAGCAGCACGGGCTTCTTCTGCTGGCTGGCTTCACGAATCGCGGCGCCGAACGTCGCTCTCCAAGCGATGTCCTCTTCTGCACGCGGCGCGGGTCGCAAGTAGCGCACGAGCGACTCGAAGTCGTCTCCGACGGACGCCTCGTTGCGCGCCTGCGTCGCCTCGACCTGCATGGCTCGTGGTGCGTGCGAAAGGAAGACCGAGCCGATCAGGAACACGGAGCACACAACGCGACGACGAAGTGCACCACGACAGGAGATTCGAGCGATCTGCATCGCCCCGCATCCTACTGGCTTTGGCGAGAAGTTGGTGAGGGCGGATGGACTCGAACCATCGACCTACGGCTTAAAAGGCCGCTGCTCTACCACTGAGCTACGCCCCCACAGTGGGCCTCACACCGGCGCGGTATGTGCGCGTTGGCGCACGCGCGCCGTCCCGCATCAGACCGTCATGATCTCTTCGGTCTTCGACTTGAGGATCGCGTCGATCTCGGCCTCGTGCTTCTTCAAGAACTCCTGGACGCGATCGGCGAGATCCGCGGCCTGGTCCTCCGAGAGACCATCCTTCTTGGCCGTCTCGACGTGCTTGTTCCCGTCACGGCGAACATTGCGCAGGCTGACGCGCGCCGTTTCTCCGATGTCCTTCACTCGATGGGCGAGCTTCTTGCGCTGCTCCTCCGAGAGGACGGGAAGATTGAGTCGCAACACCTTGCCGTCGGAGTTCGGTGTCATACCGAGATCCGCTTTGAGTACTGCGCGCTCGATGTCGGCGAGCGCCTTGGTGTCGAACGGCTTCACGAGCAACTGCCGCGCTTCGGGCGCGCTGATCTGTGCAAGTTGGTTGAGCGGCGTCGGAGAACCGTAGTAGTCGACGCGCACGTTCTCGACGAGGGCCGGCACGGCGCGCCCCGTCCGAATGCCACGCAGCTCGTCCTTGAGGTGAGCAACCGCCTTCACCATGCGATCCTCGACATCCTTCAGGATCTGCTTGCCACCGTCCTCGACCATCTTCTCCTCCTGTTGCTCCGATCCGTGATTGTTCGATCTGGCCCGTTCGATGCGGCCCGTACGATGTGGGCCGTCGACTTCAATCCGCTGCGACCCATGTGCCGACCTTCCGGTCGCCACGCACGACGCGCACGAGATTGTCGGCCTCGAAGAAGTTCGTGACGACGATCGGCATGCCGTTCTCCATGCACAGCGTGATCGCCGTCGCGTCCATGACCCCGAGCTTACGCTCGAGGACATCGTCATAGGTCAAGCGAGTGAAGCGCACCGCATCCGGATGCTTGATCGGATCCTTGTCGTAGACACCGTCGACTTTCGTCGCCTTGACGAGAGCGTCGGCGGCGATTTCGGTCGCCCGCAGCGCCGCGGCCGTATCGGTCGTGAAGTACGGGTTGCCCGTGCCACCAGCGAAGACGACGACGCGCCCCTTCTCGAGGTGACGAATCGCACGACGCCGGATGAACGGCTCGGCAACACTGTTCATCGGGACAGCCGTCTGCACGCGAGTCTCGACGCCAATGCGCTCGAGAGCGTCGCACAGCGCGAGTCCGTTGATGACGGTCGCGAGCATTCCCATCTGGTCCGCGAGCGCACGATTGGTGCCCGCTTCGGAGAACAATGCCCCGCGCAGGATGTTGCCGCCGCCGATCACGACGGCGACTTCGACACCCACCGCATGCACGGCTCGAATCTGATGTGCGAGCGCCTCGGCAGCCGTCGGATCGAGCGGTGTCGTTCCGGGGTTGCCGAGGGCCTCACCGCTGAGCTTCAACAAGACGCGCTGCATGTGGCTCACCGCGCGCGCGGACTCAGGCCCCGACTTCGAAACAAGCGAAGCGTTGAAGGACGAGGTTCTCACCGATCTTCGCGACCATCTCCTTGCGATAGGTCTCGATCGTCTTCTTGTCGTCCTTGACGAACGGCTGTTCGAGGAGGCAACGCTCTTCGTAGAACTTGCTCATGCGGCCATCGACGGCCTTCTCCTGGATGTCGGCGGGCTTGCCGGCCATTTGCTCCTGGACCTGCGTCAACAAGAAGGCGCGCTCCTTGTCGACCTCCGCCTGGGGAACTTCTTCACGCCGCATGTAGGGCGGACGCTTGAACGCGATGTGCAAGCACAGGTCCTTGCCGAACTGTTCGAAGTCCTGGTTGCGCGCGACGAAATCGGTTTCGCAATCGATCTGCACGAGCACACCGATCTTCTCACCGGCGTGGATGTAGCTGAACACGCGTCCTTCCGACGTCGAACGCTCGGCACGCTTCTCGGCAGCCTGGAGGCCTTTGAGACGCAGGGATTCCTTTGCCTTCTCCCAGTCGCCGCCGGTCTCGGCCAACGCCTTCTTGCAATCCATCATCGGAGCGCCGGTCTCCTGCCGGAGCTTCATGACCATCTTCGCGTCGATCTCAGTCATCACTATCCTCGAAATCGAAGGAGGCGCCACCATGGTGTGGCACGCCTCCTTCGGTCAGGGCGGCACGGCCGCCGTTCTGTCATCCGAACATCCGATACGTCGAGTGCGTCGCGACGGCAAAGAGCCGTGCACGACGAAGCGTCACTCCGAGCTGGAATCCTGCGGCGGAGTCTCCGTCTTCGGAGCTTCGGGTGCAGGAGCCTCGGTTGCAGGCGACTCGCTCGTCGTCTCGGCGTCCTCGGACTTCGTCGCGGCCGCGAGTTCTTCTTCGGTCTGGCGACCGAACGAAACCGACGAAGCCGGGCCGCCACCCTGCGCATCCGCGAATCGTCCCGAGGCCGAGCGTCCACCGCCTCCACCGCGCGGACCGCCGCCCGGAGCACCACCGCCGCCACCACGTCGCTGCTGCTGCCGCTGTTCTTCGCGTCCACGAATCTCGGGGACCACGGCCCGGAAGCGCTGATCTTCGGAAACCATGTTCGCGCGACCGTCGACGGCCGCATCCACAATTTGATGCAGGAGCAGCGCGACACTGCGCAGCGCATCGTCGTTGCCCGGGATCGGGATGTCGATCAGATCGGGATCGCAATCCGTGTCGAGGATCGCGACGACCGGCACGTTCATCTTCGCGGCTTCCTTCACCGCGATGTCCTCGTGCTTCGGATCGACGACGACCATGCAACCCGGCAAGCCTTCGAGGTTGCGCACCCCACCGAGGTTGCGGCGGATCTTGCGCATCTCGCGCCGCATCGTCGATTGCGCCTTCTTGCTGTATTTGTCCAACAAGCCGTCGGTCTCGAGCTTCTCGAGTTCTTCGAGGCGGTCGAGCCGGCTCCGGATCGTGTGATAGTTGGTCAGCGTGCCACCGATCCAGCGCTCGGTCACGACCGGCATACCGACGCGGGCGGCTTCGCTCCCGACGACTTCCTTGAGCTGACGCTTGGTTCCCACGAACAGGACCTGCGCACCAGCGGCTGCCAAACGACCGACGAAGTGGCGTGCACGCAGCAGCCCCTTGATCGTCTCCTTGAGGTCGATGACGTGGATCTGATTCTTCTTGCCATGGATGAAACCCTTCATCTTCGGGTTCCACTGGCTCGCCTGGTGTCCGAAGTGGACACCCGACTCGATGAGTTCGTTGACGGTGACTCGGGCCAACCGAATCTCCTTACGAGGGAGCGATCCCGCTCGGGGATCTGGAAATGGAATGCCACGCACGACCGGCTTTGCCGTCGGGAGAATCCGACCGCGAAGACGCGGCGCAGCGGTTAGGGAGCAAGACCCACAGCACTCGTGGCACTGCACACGGGGCACTGCACACGGGGCACTGCGAGAAAGGGCGCAGCACGATAGCAGTGGCGGCGCCGCGTGCAAGCCTGAGCTCACAGGACGCGAGAACCTCTTCTTGGAGTCAACAGCGCCTTGCCGGCGCGGTTTCTTTGGATAGTCTGACGACTACTTGCGTATGCCGTCGGGATAGCAGGGGCCTGCCTGCGACTCGAACACGCGGCGACCGGCAGGGGCAATCTGGGAGGCTCATGGGACGCGAGGCTGGCATTCGGTACAATCGTAGCGCCGAGCGTCGTCACCGCAGGCTCGATCGAACCTCCTTGCAGCCGGGCCGCAATCCGGTGGGGCCGTGGGCAGAGGGGAGTCAGATCGAGACATGAGGGAGCACGCCGTCCAATCCGGGCCGCCGCAATCGTCCACGATTGCTGCGAGGCCATCGATCCGAATCCAGAACGACCCCCCCGTGACGAGCGGCCAACCTCCCCACATCTTTCTGCTCCTGCACCGCGCTGCGACCGTCGAGCCTCACTCCGGTTTCGGACCCGAGGAGCTGGCGCGTGTCCTCGAACGCGCCAAATACGAGGTGACGTTGAGCCGAACACCTCGGGACACGATAGAGATCCTCGAGGGCGCACGCCCTAGCGTGATCGTCCTCGACCCGCTCGTCACTGCCGCCGACGGGATCGAGTTCGAGATGATCGCGCGCCATCAAGACGCCGAGGATCCGACACCCGTGCTGTTTCTCGTCGATTCGATGGACGAACTCGTCGAGATCCGCAAGGTCGACGCGCTGTTCAAGGACTTCCTCGTGCGCCCGTTCCGCACCGAAGAGCTCGAGCATCGCATCGAGGCAGCGCTCTGGGACAAGCGACGCTTCCTCGAAATGCGGAGCCACGCGCGCCGACTCGAGAGCGAAGTGATCCGGGACTTCAAGACGGGTCTGTACACGGAACGGCACTTTCGGCACCTGCTGTCGCAGGAGTTCCAGCGTGCCGAGCGGCATCGTGCGCCGCTTTCGTTCTTGCTCATCGACATCGACGACTTCAAGAGCATCAACGACGGCTGCGACTACGCGTTCGGCGACTACGTGCTGACGGAGTTCGCGCAGATCCTTCTCGCCAGCATTCGCGAAATCGACCATGCGGCCCGCTTCGGCGGCGACGAGTTCATGATCCTGTTGCCAAGTACGGCCGCTGCCGAGGCCGTGCATGTCGCAGGACGTATTCGGAGCACGCTCGAACGCCGCACGTTCGACGACGGCAACTTCCGCATCCAGGTCACGACGTCGATCGGAATAGACACGTTCGATGGCCGCGGCCTATCGAGCCCACGAGACTTGCGACGGCGCGCGAACCTCGCTCTCAAGGAAGCCAAGTCGCGCGGCAAGAACCGCATTTGGCTCTATTCGGGAGCCCGCGAGAACCCGCGCGGGACCGACCTGCCGCCGCCAGAATCAGGTCCGTCCGACACGCCGGACGACGATATGCCGGGCGACAACACCGCGCAGCGATCGGCGACGAGCGAGTAACGCTTCGAGCGCGACGAGGAGCAACGCGCACGCGAGCACGAGACCGATGCGGAGCATCGGCGTGGCTCCGCCAGGTATGGCTTCTTCGATCGATGCGGGTGCCCGCGAACGTGCAGCCTCGAGCGACGTCGCGACCACTCCGGCAACTCTTTGCGCGACGTCATCGAGAGCGTCCTTGCTCAAGCCGTCGCCTTCGAGGACGAGGCGATCCGTGACGGTGATGGCAGACACTTGCGGGACCCGACTCTCGGAGTCCTCGAGTGTCGGGATGGCTTCTGCCCATGCCGCGAGCCGCGCGACGAAGGCGGGGAAGCGCTCGTCCGTCGCGAACGCACGCGACCATTGCGCCCCATCGTCCCCCGCCCACACGACGACTCGACCGAGGCCGTAGAGACTCGTCGCGAGCGCCAGTCGACCCGTGCTCGCGAACGCAAGATGGACTCGAGCTCGCTCAGTAGCCTCGAGAGGCGCCGCGCCGCTGAGCGAGGGCCACTCGAACGCGCCACGCTCCGCGAAGTCCTCGAGGATCGGCGGCGCTTCGATGAGACGGAGCTGCCAGGATGGTGCGTTCGGCGGATCGGCCGCTTCGGGGGTCTGCGCCGGAGGCTCGCCCGTAGGAGGCTCGGGGGCAGGCGGGTCTGCGGGCTTCGGTTTCGGGTCTTCGTCCGCGGTGTCCGGCTTCCGTCCGGAGTCGCGTCCCCCTTCGGCCAACGGACGAGCGCTCGTCAGTACCTCACGAACCTCACCGAGAACCAAGCGCGCGAGTTCGTTCGAAGTCGTGACACGGACGTGACCGCCGACTTCGGCCAGGACCCTCTGCAGGAACCGGAACTTGCCCGTCGACAACCCGGTCGCTCCGCCGGAGGCCGAACCGATCGCACTGAAGCCGATGCCTTCGCGATGCATCGCACGGACGAGTTGTCGATAGTCGAGCGCGCTGTCGGTGAACTCGCCGTCCGTCAACAGCAGCACGTGCCGAACCGGGGCATCGCTGCGCTTGAGCTCGGACCACGCGCTCTGGAGCGCGAGATAGGCGCGTGTCGCCGAGGCATCGGCCGTCAATCGCCGGATGGCGAGTTCGAGATCGTCGCGACGCGAAGCCTTTCCGAGCGGCAGCTCGACGTTGGTATCCGTTCCGAACGTCACGAGCGCGAAGGAATCACCGGGGCCGAGCGTCGCTGCGGTTTCGAGTGCTGCGCGCTTGGCTTCCTCGATCGCAGGTGCGTCGACCGGTCCCGACATGCTGCCCGAGACGTCGACGAGGAACACGAGGGCCACCGCGCGCGTCGCGATCGTCTTGCGTCCATCGTTCGCCGTGCGGATCTCCTCGGCACCGACGTCGCCCGTACGCCGGAGCCCATCTCCACTCTCGGTCGGCCGCGACGGGCTCGGCGGGACTTCGTGCTCCTTTGGCTCGTCGTCGACCTTGTCCGCCGAAGTGATTGTTGCGGCTCCACCGCCGGACTCCGCTTCGGCGGGCCCCGGTCGGTGGTCCGGCGCCTTGACGATCGGTAGCCATGCGCACCATTGCGGGTCGACACTCGCATCGCGCTCAGCAACGAGGAGCAACCCGGTTCCCGCATCGATGCGGCGCCGCAGTTCTTCACCAGGCGGCTTCGCGAGGCTCCGCAGGAAGAGCACAGGCTCCGTGACGTCGACATCCGTCGAGGATGGATCCGTCGGCGATGGATCCGTCGCGCGCGAGACTTCCGCATCCACGTCGTAGCCCTGCAGTGCCAAAGCGCGCACGAATGCACCACCACGAAGCGACGGCTCGACGTCGATTCGAGGCGCTGGCCCAGGATGGAGCGTCGCACGGACCTCGACCTTGCCATGACGACCATCGCGACGACCTTCGTGGACGACGGTCAGCGCAACGCTACTGCTATCGAGCAGCAGACTCTCTAGCTGCACGACGAGCCCACCTGGGCCCAGCGCAGAGCTCGACAGACCGACCGCTCGCCCGTCCGCGAACACGTGAAGATCGTCGCCCTCCTGTGCATCGCGGACGACGACGCGCAGGCGGACCGGGCGCTTCGCGCGTGCAACACCGAGAACCTCGATCGAAATCGCGGCGGGATCCAGTACGCGATATTCATCCCCGGCGACGACGTACGTCGCGCACGCGAACGCTGTCGGCACGAGAGCCTCTGCTACGCCCTGATGCACCCGTACGACCCGCACGTGCGGAGCGCTGCGCACCGACGTCGAAGATGGCTCCAATGCTCCACCACCGACATCCTCACCACCGACATCCTCACCACCGACATCCTCACCACCGACATCCTCGACGACGACCGGCAACGAGATCCGACGCATCTCGTGCCCGCGTGGAAGGAGCATGGCCAGGATCGTGCCACCGGCCAGCACCAAGCGGCAGGAACGCGCGATCCAGCGACCTTCACCGACTGGCAGCGCGGTCCGTGCGGGACGCTCGGGAGAACCGCTCAGCGCACGAAAACCGGCACCAGCCAGTCCCCCCGATCGAGCGTGTGCAGCGCAGCGCCGAAGCCGATTTCGAACACGACTCGCTGGCCTGCCACGACCGCGAGCGGCGGGAAAGGCTCGGCGTTCCGTCCACCGCGCACGTTCTTGGCCTCGGCGAGGACCTCGTCGCCTCGAAGGATGCGAAAGCTCATGTCGCCGATCCTCGAGTTGGCAATCGCGATGTCGTCGGCACCGAACCACGTTCTCAAACTGGTCGCGCCCTCCGGCACTTCGAACTCCAGTCGAGATAGGGCATGTGCCCCGATGCCGGACGTGAAATAGCTACGCCCGACGCAGAGCGGTCCACCGAGAACGTTGGCATCACGCTCCCACGAATACAGTGCCTTCTCGCTGAACAGATCGCGCTCGTCGACGCGCGTCGGCGATAGCTTCGACACCATGATTCGCGTCGCCTCGTCCTCGACGTGGCCCGCGAGGATGCGCTCGGGTTCGACCCGCAGATCTCCGAAGCGTTCGTGCGCGAAAACGAGCGTGCTCCCGTCCATGGACTTTCCGCGCACGTGGAGGCGCGATCCGTCGCTCGTCAGCAGCACGATGCGGGCTCCACTCGGTCCGTACTTCGGAACGAGTCGAGGCAGGGTCATGCCGGCGATCCGATTCCAAGTGAAGAGTTCGGAGCCACCGCCGTCGACCTCGAAGTGCACCCCCTTGGTCTCGACGTATTCGAGGACACCACGCACGGGATCGAACCCGAGCGGCGTCTCTTTGTAGACCGTTTCGCCTGCAGCCGCTCCACTCGCACGAGCGAAGCGCGCCGCGTCCGGGAACCCCTCCTCGCCGCGCACGCGCAACAAGACGACGTCGTCGAGCGCGATCTCGATCGGGCCGTAGCTCGGCGTGCGTAGAGTCAGACCGTTTCCGTCGACATCCCCGCCGAGCACGTCCCCGACGAGACGCTCTCCCGTGGCGAGTCGGACCTCGACGAGTCCACTGGCTTGGAGCGCGGGAGCGGGTCCGTGGAAGAACCACAGATCCTCGAAGTCGAGCCGCTTCTCCCCGAAGCTGACACCCTTGGCATCGAGCGCCGTCACGCGGCCTCGCACTGCAGGACCCGTGAGTGGATGGACCTGGAACGCGCCGCCAGCGGCAGCATCGTCCTGGGCGGTCGCGGTCGAGCCTGCGACAAGGAGGGCGAGGGGGACGAACGTGGCGTAGAGCGTGCGCATCGAAACCATCACGTCGACGAGTTTGGGGCAACAGACGGCAAGAGGCCAGGCTGTCAGCATGGCACCGAGGCGGGCTGACATCCTGACAAGCGCCGTCTCGTAGCCGCGACCCTTTCCGCCAGAAGCCGTTGCCACACAACGACTTCTCATCGCGACCAAAGCGCGCACGACAGGCGGCACGGTCCTTGCTGCCGCGGCTTGCAATCGCAATTTCCGAACGAATTCCCCGTTCGGCACCCGCAGCGGACGTGCGCGATCGGATCCTCCGACGCTTGCGTCCGATGTCTCCGCGGAGCCGAGCGAAGCATCCTTCGAAAGGTACTCTCACAGATGGCGAAGCAACTCATTTTCGACGCCGAAGCCCGGGACGCGGTCCTGCGCGGCGTCGGCAAGCTCGCGCGCGCGGTCGTTTCCACGATGGGCCCCAAGGGCCGTAACGCTGTTCTCGATCGTGGATGGGGAGGCCCCCAGATCACGAAGGACGGCGTCAGCGTCGCCGAGGAAATCGAACTCGAAGACCCGAACGAGAACATGGGCGCGAAGCTCGTGCGCGAAGCCGCGAGCAAGACGTCGGACGTCGCCGGCGACGGTACGACGACAGCGACGCTGCTCACGTGGTCGCTGCTCGAACAGGGTCAGCGTTTCTTGACCGCTGGAGCCAGCCCGGTCGCCCTCAATCGAGGCATCCGCAAGGCCGCGCAGACGGTGCTCGACTCGCTCAAGAAGCAGAGCAAGGCAGTGCCGTTCGGTGACGACAAGGCCATCGCCCAAGTCGGCACGATTTCGGCCAACAACGACCCGACGGTCGGAAAGCTGCTCGCTGACGCACTCAAGCGCGTCGGTGAGGATGGCGTCATCACGCTCGAAGAAGGCCGCGGCCTCGAAACCGAGATCGACATCGTCGAAGGGATGCAGTTCGATCGCGGCTATCTGAGCCCGCATTTCGTGACCGACCCCGAGGACATGGAGGTCGTGCTCGAAAACCCCTACATCCTCATCCACGAAGAGAAGCTCTCTTCCGTGCAGAAGCTCTTGCCTCTGCTCGAGAAGGCGATGAAGGCGAAGAAGCCGCTCATCATCATCGCCGAGGACATCGAGGGCGAAGCGCTCGCGACCCTCGTCGTCAACAAGCTCCGCGGCAACCTCCAGGTCGCCGCGTGCAAGGCGCCGGGCTATGGCGATCGACGCAAGGCGATGTTGCAAGACATTGCGATCCTCACGGGCGGCCAAGCGGTCTTCAAGGATCTCGGCATCGACCTCGAGAAGGTCGAATTGAAGGATCTCGGTCAGGCCAAGAAGGTTCTCCTCAGTTCCGACACCACGACGATCCTCGGCGGTGCCGGGAACGCTGCCGACGTGTCCGCGCGGACCAAGCAGATTCGCCGCGACATCGAGAACACGACGAGTGACTACGATCGCGAGAAGCTCCAAGAACGCCTCGCCAAGTTGACGGGCGGCATTGCCGTGATCCGTGTCGGCGCAGCGACGGAAACGGAGATGAAAGAGCGCAAGGACCTGCTCGACGACGCGCTCAACGCGACGCGTGCCGCGATCGCCGAGGGCGTGCTTCCCGGTGGCGGAACCGCCTTGCTTCGTGCCCTCCCGGGTCTCGACAAGTTGAAGCTCGAAGGCGACGAGGCGTTCGGCGTCGAAGCGATGAAGCGCGCGATCGCATCGCCAGCTCGTCAGATCGCCGAGAACGCCGGCAAGTCCGGCGCGGTCGTTGCACGCGAAATCCTCAAGGGCAAGGGCTCGTACGGCTACAACGCGTTGACCGACAGCTACGGCGACATGTTCGAGTTCGGCATCGTCGACGCAACGAAGGTGACGCGCACCGCACTCGAGAACGCGGTTTCGGTCGCGACGCTCCTCCTCACCACGGACGCCGTCATCACGACGAAGCCGAAGGACGAAGACGACGATCACGACCACGATCACGACTACGACGACATGTGACGCGGCGCTCTCGATCGCGCGCACGCTCACGACGAACACAACAAGCAAAGAAACCAATCCGACTCGCCCTACGGGGCAGGAGAAGACATTCATGGCTATCAAGCCCATCGACGACCGCATCGTCATCGAAGTTCTCGACGCAGAGACCACGACCGCAGGTGGCATCGTGCTGCCTGATTCGGCGAAGGAAAAACCGCAACGCGGCAAGGTCATCGCTGTCGGCACCGGCAAGCTCGAGAAGGATGGCACGCGTCGCAAGCTCGAGCTCACCAAGGGCGATCTCGTGATCTTCGGCAAGTACTCCGGTACCGACGTCGAGGTCGACGGCAACGAATACAAGATCATGCGCGAGAGCGAAGTCCTCGCCCGCATCCAAGGCTGAAGACGAGGAGGACTCCACCATGGCCAAGCAGATCATGTTCGACGAGGAAGCTCGTCGCAAAGTACTCGCGGGTGTCCAGAAGCTCGCACGCACCGTCAAGGTGACGCTCGGTCCTTCGGGCAAGAACGTCATCATGGAGAAGTCGTTCGGTGGCCCGCAGGTCACCAAGGACGGCGTCTCGGTCGCGAAGGAGGTCGAACTCGAAGATCCGTTCGAGAACATGGGCGCCAAGCTCGTGCGCGAAGTCGCTTCGAAGACGAACGACGTCGCGGGTGACGGAACGACGACGGCGACCGTACTCGCAGAAGCGATCCTGCGCACGGGGCAACGCTTCCTCGTTGCCGGCGTCAATCCCGTCGAGTTGCGACGCGGCATCGACAAGGCGACCGAACTCGCGATCGCGTCGATCGCCGAGCAATCGAAGAAGATCAAGAACAAGGACGAGATCGCCCAAGTCGGTTCGATCTCGGCCAACAACGACAACTTCATCGGCAAGATGCTCGCGGACGCCGTCGACAAGGTCGGCACCGAAGGCGTCATCACCGTCGAAGAAGGCAAGTCGATGGACACCGTCCTCGAGCACGTCGAGGGCATGCAGTTCGACAAGGGCTATCTCTCCCCCTACTTCATCACCGACGTCAACTCGATGTCGGCGGTGCTCGAAGACTGCCAGATCCTGATCAGCGAGAAGAAGATCGGCAACGTCCGCGAACTGCTCCCGGTCCTCGAATCGGCCAACCGCACGGGCAAGCCACTCTTGATCGTCGCCGAAGATGTCGAGAACGAAGCACTCGCGATGCTCGTCGTCAATCGACTCAAGGGCATCCTCAACGTCTGCGCCGTCAAGGCTCCGGGCTTCGGTGATCGTCGCAAGGCGATGCTGCAAGACCTCGCGACGCTCACCGGTGCGACGGTCCACTCCGAAGAACTCGGCCGTGGCCTCGACGCGTTCACGGCGGATGACCTCGGTTCGGCCAAGAAGATCACGATCTCGAAGGACGAGACGACGATCGTCGAAGGCGCCGGCAAGAAGAAGGACATCACCGCTCGCGCCGATCAGATCCGAGCACAGATCGAACGCACGACGAGTGACTACGATCGCGAGAAGCTCCAGGAGCGACTCGCCAAGCTGACCGGTGGCGTCGCCGTCGTCCGCGTCGGCGCCGCCACCGAAGCCGACATGAAGCAGAAGAAGCAGCGCGTCGAAGACGCTCTGAACGCGACGCAAGCGGCCGTCGAAGAAGGCGTCGTCCCCGGTGGCGGTATCGCGCTGCTGCGCGCTTCGCAGGCCATTCGCGAAGCAAAGGGCTTCAAGGGCGACGAGAAGCACGGCGCGACGATCATCGCCGACGCTCTAGAAGCGCCCCTGCGTCAGATCGCGGAGAACGCGGGCGAAGATGGCACGGTCATCGTTGCCGAAGCGCTCGAAGCCAAGCCGACTCACGGCTTCGATGCCGCAAACGCGACGTGGGGTGACATGTTCAAGCTCGGCATCATCGACCCGGCGAAGGTCGTGCGCAGCGCGATCCAGAATGCGAGCAGCATTGCCGGTCTGATGCTGACGACCGACAGTCTCGTCACGACGATCGGCGACAAGAAGAAGGCGATCGAAGGCGCGGTCCGCTGACCCGCGACCGGTAACGAACGACCGACAACACGAGGCACGCCCGAGGTATGAGCACGCAACGCGACTACTACGAAATCCTCGGCGTGCCTCGTGACGCGTCGGCGGACCAGATCAAGTCCGCCTATCGCAAGATAGCTCTCAAGTTCCACCCCGATCGCAACAAGGGGGACAAGGACGCGGAGGCCAAATTCAAGGAGGCCGCGGAGGCCTACTCCGTGCTCTCCGACGCCGACAAACGCAAGCGCTACGACCAGTTCGGTCACGCGGGCGTCAATAGCTCCGGCATGGGGCACGGCGCCGCCGGCGGCTTCTCGATGGAAGACATCTTCCGCTCGTTCGGCGACATCTTCGGCGGCGGTGGCGGCGGTGGCTTCTCGTTCGAGAACCTCTTCGGTGGCGGCGGTCGTGCAGGACCACGTCGTGGCTCGTCCCTGCGCGCCGACCTTCAGGTCACGCTCGAAGAAGTCGCGACCGGCGTCGAGAAGGAGATCGAGTTGACGCGTCTCGACACGTGCGAGACGTGCGATGGAAGCGGCGCGAAGCCGGGCACGAAGCCGACCAAGTGCACGATGTGCCGCGGCTTCGGACAGATCCAGCAGTCGCAAGGGTTCTTCTCGATTCAACGCACCTGCCCGACGTGCCATGGGCAAGGGCACATGATCTCGAACCCCTGCGCGTCGTGCCGCGGTGAGGGTCGCGTGCCCAAGCGCGAACGGAAGAAGATCTACATCCCACCCGGGATCGAAGAAGGGCACGTCGAGCGGCTACGCGGTCAAGGTGAAGCCGGCGAGCAAGGCGGGCCTCCTGGAGACTTGGTTCTCGTGATCCATGTCGAGGAACACGCGTTCTTCGATCGACATGGAGCGGACCTCGTGTGCGAGATGCCGATTCGCTTCGCGCAGGCTGCACTCGGCGGGACGATTCACGTGCCGACACTCGAACGCGACGACGGTGAAGGCAAGAAGGCGGACGCGAAGAAGATCGTCGAGATGAAGATTCCGGCGGGCACGCAGCCCGGCCAGATCCTACGACTGCGTGGGCAGGGTCTTCCGACTGCCGGCGGTCGCGGCCGCGGCAACTTGCTCGTCCGTGTGACGATTCGCGTTCCGACGAAGTTGTCCCACAAACAGAAGGAACACCTCGAAGCCTTCGACGAAGTCGATGCCGAACACGTCGACGACCATCACGGCAAGGAGACCTCGAAGAGCGGCAAGGGCATCTTCGACAAGATCAAGGACATGTTCTGATGGGTTTCGGATCCAAACGAAAAGGGAAGTCGCAAGACGTGCAGGGTGACGACGACGCTCAGGAGGATGCCCGCGTGTCGGACGAAAACCTCGAGGGAGAGCCGCGTGCATCGTCGGAGGACGTCGAGGCTGCATTCGCAGGCGGACCCGGCGTCGGAGAGGACTGCGAAGAGAACGTCGACTCCGTGATCGAGCGCTTGAGGCACGAGCGAGACGACTACGAGGAGAAGCTCAAGCACACGCTCGCCGACATCGCCAACATGCGCCGCCGTGCGAACGAAGATGCGGTTCGTGCTCGCGAACAAGCAATTGGACGTGTGACCCAGGAACTACTGCCGGTCATCGACGCGTTCGAACTCGCGCTCGGTTCCGACGGCGATCGCGACGCGTTGCTCGCCGGTGTTCGCATGGTGCAAGGCATGCTCGAGGACCTGCTCGGCCGCCATGGCGTCGAAGAGATCGCGAGTCTGGGTGAGCCCTTCGATCCCAACGTGCACGAGGCTCTCGCGAGCGAGCCGCGCGATGATGTCGCGGCCGGAACGATCGTCGCGGTCCACCAGAAGGGTTTTCGCGTTCACGGACGTGTCCTGCGTCCGGCACGCGTGATCGTCGCTGCAGCGACGAATGCGAATGGCGACGCCGCGGAGGATCGAGACGATCACGCGGATCGGAGCGAGGGCAACGCGTAATGCCGACCTACGAGTACGAGTGCGACGCCTGCGGCCATCGCTTCGAAGAGTTCCAATCGATGAGCGCCGCCGCGCTCGAGAAGTGCCCCGAGTGCAAGAAGAAGAAACTACGCCGCCTCATCGGCGGTGGCGCGGCGATCCTCTTCAAGGGCAGCGGCTTCTACGAGACCGACTATCGCAGCTCGTCGTATCACGAGGGTGCGAAGGCGGAGTCCGGGTCGTCCCCGAGCGAGAGCAGCGGGTCGACGGAAGCAGCCACTCCGAAACCCACGAGCGAGACCAAGAGCAACCCCGTCCCTTCTTCTTCGAAGGCGAAGAAGAAGGGATCGTGAATCGCGCGGTTTCCAGAAAGCCATCGCGAGCCGGGCAAAAACGCCCGACTCCGCGACGACGCGGACGGTTTCATCGCCGCGCGAACCTGGGTACTCTCCGGACTCCAGCACTCTGAGAGGTCGAAATCGTACGCCCGAGCGACTACTGGAATAAAAATTCCGGGAACTCGAAACCTCAGCGCTTCTCGTCCGTCTTCGGACGTTTTCGAGGGCTGGAGAGAGCCCTGCAGTATCGCGATCGCGCAACCCACACCATGACCACCCCTACGCTCACATCCACGTTCTTCTTGGCCGTACTCGGGATCCTCGGCGCGACGCAGCCCGTCGCCGCCCAGTGGACGAAGGTCGAACTCGACTCTGCTGGCGTCGCCTACTTGATGCCGAAGAAGGACCTACAAGTCGTTCCGGCGAACAAGGCGCGTCCGGTTCCGCATCGCGTGGATCATTGGTCTTCGATCAAGCCCTTCTACTCGGGGGACGACCGGTACGAGTGGTCGATCTCCGTCTACGCGTTCTATCGCAAGGCTGCAGTCACGGGTGACGCCAGCGCGAAGAAGGAAAAGCCCGAGAACGGGGACGAGGACGGCGGCGACGAAGAAGTCAGCACCGAGGACATGCTGCGACGCTTCGCACGCGGACAATACGCGGACTTCTCCGAGTGGCTCGAAAAGTCCGAGCGCGGCGCTGAAGTCACCGTGAAAGGCAAGACGGACAAACAATCGCGCGGCGACCGGCTCGAGTTCGAGCACTGGGAGTGGAAGAGCGCGAGTGGCTCCTGGGACAACATCGGCGCTCTCTACCGATTGCCCGATCGTGAGATCCTGATGCTCGGCGTCATTCCGGCCTCTGGCCGCAAGAAGCTCGAACGCACGATCCAAAGATCGATCGAGAGCCTCATGCTGCACGAGCCCGAGAACAAGCCGGACGAACACCGCAAAGTCGACGGTGAAGAGTTCGTCGATGTCGAAGGCGACGCCGAGTTCACGAAGCTTCGGCGCCGCCTGCTCGACGAAGCCGCAACCTCGGTAGAGCGCCTCGAAGAATGGGACATCTTCTGCACCGAGCAGTACATCGTCCTCTATAGCTTCGACAAGGGGAAGCAGGCGAAGGCGCGCTCCTTCGCGAAAGATCTCGCCGGGCAAATGGACGAGATGAACCGCGAGTATCGCGAGCGCTTCCCGCCGCACGACGACATGACCAAGTGGTGGTCCGTGCTGCGCATCTGCCGCAACAAAGAAGAGTTCGACCGATACGGCGGCACGAGCGGCGGCGTGATCGGCTGGTTCAATCCGGCGTCCAAAGAACTCGTCATCTTCAACGCGAAGAAGCTCGGCCTCTTCAAGACCGACACCGTCGCGTTCCACGAAGGCTGGCACCAATACGCCCACTTCTGGTTTCCCGGCGCGCATCTGCACCGCTGGTTCGACGAGGGCACGGGGGACTTCTTCGGTTCGATGAAGCGACTCGGCAAGAACAACTGGAAGCCCGAGACATCGCGCATGCGCAAGGAGACGATCCGAGAACTCGTTCGCACCGATGCGACCGTGAAACTCCAGGAGATCGTTCATTGGCACATGGACAAGTTCTACAGTGCCAAGGCGACCGACTACTATGCTCAGGGCTGGGCCATGGTCGACTTCTTCACACGAGGCCCGAAGACGCCGTACTGGAAAGATTCGTGGGACAAGATTCTGCCGACCTACATCGAAGTCTCGCTGAAGTCCAAGGACACCGAGAAAGCCGTCGAAGAGGCCTTCAAGGGCGTGGACTGGGCCGAACTCGAAGAAGCCTTCAAGAACTACGTGCTGCGATCCCTCTGACGCGATCGGTATTGGCGATCGCGGCGGTTACGCTCACGACCGCGAGCTGCGCCTACCGCTACCGCGAGCGGCCGGAGATCCCGGGTGTCGTCGTGCAAACGGTCGGCGGCACCGAACTCGGGGTCGCGACCGACGACGGCGTCGTCTTCCTCGGCAGGAGCGCGATCGAAGGTCCGGCAAAGGTCACCTATTGGATCGACCGCGCGCCGATCGTCGAGTCCGGCACCGTGCGCAAGCTCGGTGGTTCACTCCTCCAGGTCGAACTCGACGTTCCCCTGCCAACGGTGCCGATCGACTTCTCCGATCTCGTGCCGAACGAGGACCTCCTGATGATCGGCGCCGACGGTGTGAGTCGCTGGAGCGTGCCGGTGCGTGTCGTGAGCAGTGACCGCATCGAAGGCAGCGCGGTGACCGCCCCCGCAAGCGTCGAGCTCGCACCGCACCATGTCGGCGCAGGCGTGTATCGCGACACGCAATACGGCATGGCACTCGTCGGTCTCGTCAAGGCCGTCGCGACGGCAAGCACGGGAGAGCGCTGGATCCTGCTCGCAGGTCCAACCGAACTCAGGCGAGCGCTTCTCGAACCGAAGGCAGCCGTCGAGAAGCGTGAAATCCGCTATCGCGCCGACGGCACGCGCACGATCTTGCAGCGCCGCTAGTCGGGTGTCTCAGGCATTCGGGCATTGCCACGCGGCGGCCCGGCATCAGTCCTTCCAGAAGCCCGGCATCACGATGATCAGGGCGGTGTAGATCTCGAGCCTGCCGAGGATCATCACGAACGCCATGAAGGTCTTCGAACTCGGCGAGAACTCGCCGAAGCTGCCGAACGAACCGATGTCGATCGCGTTGTGGAACGTCGCGCCCGAAGCGTCGGCGAGTACGAATGCAGGGCCCATGTTGCAGAGCGCCGTGACCATCGACGTGAAGCTGCCCACGAAATCGAGCCGTGGCTCGAGCACGATCAAGACGAGCGTGCCGAGCCCGAGGATCACCATCCAGCACGCAGACAGGGCGACGATGCGGTCCGCGGTCTCGAGATCGATCGCTTCCTTGCCGATCCGGAGTGGCTCGACCGAACGCGGCCGGATGAAGCGCCGCAAGCTGCGGCCAATGAGCTTCAGCAGGACGAGCGCGCGCGCCATCTTGATGCCGCCACCCGTCGATCCGGAGCAACCCCCGACGATCATCAACAGAATGATCGTTGCCTGCGCGAGATGCGGCCACTGCAGCAGGTTGGAGTTGGCGAAGCCCGTCGAGGACACGAGACTCGCGGTCTGGAACGTCGCGTCACGCGCACACCGGCCCCAGTCGCCTTCGTAGTCCCGCACGATCCCATCGGCACCATTCACGGTCTCACCCGACAGCGCGAGAACGAGGGTCAAGAAGACCATCGCCGCTCCCACCATCGTCGCGTAGAAGCGCCACTCGGGATCCTGCCAGAAGACGTTCCAGAGCTTCCGCGGCGTCGGGAAGTGATCCCACCTCGGCTTCCACCAACGCTCGCCACGCATCGGGCGGAACTCGTTCACGAAGCGGTGATACAAACCGAAGTTGGTCGCTGCGAGGAACATGCCGATCGTCGCCGTGACTTCGATCGCGACGCTGTTGAACTCGCCGATGCTGTAGTTCTTCGTCGAGAATCCACCGGTCGCGATCGTCGCGAAGGCGTGACACACGGCCTCGAACACGTTCATGCCGAGCAAGAAGAACGTGAGCACGAGGATCGTCGTGATCACGATGTAGATCTTCAGCAGCATGAAGGTGCTGTGCCGGATGCGCGGCCGGAGTCCTTCCTTGGACACCCCCGCGACCTCGGCCTGGAACAGCGTCTTCTCGGTGACGCCGAGCGCCGGCAGAAATGCGAGGAAGACGACGACGATCCCGAGCCCACCGAGCCAGTGCAGCCACGACCTCCAGAACAGGAGCGATGGAGGCATCGACTGGATCGCTGGCGTGACGTTCGAGCCGAGCACGGACGAGCCTGTCGTGGTCAGACCGCTCACACTCTCGAAGAACCCGTCGGCGAACGAAAGGACTCCCGAGAACGCGAACGGCATCGCTCCCAACGCACCGACGAGGAGCCACACGAGTGCGACGGTCAGGATCCCTTCACGGCGATAGAACTCTCCCTGCGACCGGCGACCGACGAGCCAGAGCACGAACCCGATCACGAGACCGACCCCGAGTGCCGCGAGCGTGCCGACCAACGTGTTTCGGTCTGCGGTGACGAAACGCTCGCTGCGCCACAAGCCGACGAGGAGTGGAAACACCATCGTCAGCGAGAACGCCATCACGAAGAAACCGAGGACCTTCGCGACGATCGCGAAGTCAATCCGGTTCCACAACGATCCCCTCGGTGCTGGCATCTGAACTTCGATCGACCGTTCTGCCCTTGAATCCTCAGTGCGCGAGGTGTTCGAACACCTTCTGCTCGACCGTCGACAACATGAACAGGATCAGCTCGTCGTCCTCCTCCAGCACGTCCTCGCCCGACGGGATCAGGACCTCCGAAGAATGCTCGCCCTGTCGCTGGATCGCGCCGATCAGGCAGTCCTTGGGGAACTTGGCCTCGATCAGCGATTTGCCGATCAGTGGTGAACCTTTCGACAGTGCCGCCGTACAGACCTTGGCCCGCCCTTCGTCGAACGCGGCGAGTTGCTGCAGCTTGCCGGCCTGGACGCGCTTCATGATCGCGTCACTGCACAAGAGGCGCGGCGAGACAGCGCGCGCGATCCCGATCTCCTCGTAGATATCGACGTAGTCGCTGCTCGAGACGAGCGCGATCGTGCGCTCGCAACCGAGCTTTGCCGCGATCTGGCACGACAGTAGATTGCGTTCGTCGACATCACTCGCCGCGACGAACGCATCGGCATTGCCGACGTGCTCTTCCTTGAACGCCTCGATGTCGATGCCGTCGACGAGCAGCACGGTCGAATGCTCGAGGCGCTCGGCGAACCATTCGCTCGCCTCGCGATCGTCCACCATCATCCGGATTTTGACGCCGTGTCGTTCGAGCGAGCGAGCCGCATGGAAGGCGACGCGGCTACCGCCGTAGATCACGACGTTGCGTGCACGTCCACGATGATGCCCTACCCAACCCTCGAAGGTCTCGACGCTGGAAGGCTTGCCGAGCACGTAGATCTCGTCGTCCACCGCGAAGCAGTGATCACCTCCCGGGATCATCGTGCTGCCCTCGCGTCGCACGGCCACGATCAGGACGTTGCCGCGAGGATGAATGTCCTTGAGCGGTTTTCCGAGGAGCGGTGACTTCTCCTTGACTCGTAGTACGCGCAGCGTGACGTGACCCTCGAGGAAGTTCTCGAGGGAGACCGCCTGATTGCGGCGGACGACCTTGGCGATCTCTTCGGCCGCGAGCCCCTCGAGACTCAGGATCTCGTCGAACAGGATGTTGTGGCGGAGCAGCGCCCGGTAGTTGCGGTAGTTGTCGAGGTCCTTGACGCGCACGATCCCCTGCGCTGCCCCCATCCGGCGTGCCAGAAGGCACGACAGCATGTTGGTCCGATCGTCGTCGGTCACGCAGAGCACGAGGTCCATCGAACTCGCATCCGCTTCGTCGAGCACGCGTGGCAAGGTCCCGTCGCCGAGCAGGCTCTGCACGTCGAGCACTTCGCTCGCGCGCCGAATCTTGGCGGGATCGGGATCGACGACCGTGACCGAATGCTTGGCTTCGGACAGAACCTTGGCGACGTGGTAGCCGACCTCTCCCATGCCGATGATCAAGATGTTCATACGCGCTCGCCCCGCGCCCCGCATGCCGATTTGCCGACGGGGCGACGGACGGGCGAGCATAACAGGCTCCCAGGAAACTCCAGCAATTCGAGCGATCGTGAATTCCGCGGAAGCCAGTCCCAAACCGACGTTGCGTTGGATGTCGGTGCATGCCTGCTATCGTGCGATGGACACACTCCGTGTTGCTGCCGCGATGCTGCTCCTGCTCGACAACCGAGATTCGTTCGTCTTCAACCTGGACCAGGCCTTCCGCAAGCTCGGTGCCGCGACCGAAGTCGTTCGTAGCGATCGGACAACGGCACGAGAACTGTTCGCCCGTGACCCCTGGGGCATCGTGCTCTCTCCCGGTCCGGGTCGGCCCGAAGACGCGGGCTGTCTCCTCGACGTCGTCCGCGAAGCACCGGCATCGCTGCCGATCCTGGGCGTCTGCCTCGGACACCAAGCCCTCGCCATCGCCTCGGGAGCGACCATCACGCAAGCTGCCGAGGTGTTCCACGGCCGCGTCAGCGAAATCGAGCATGACGGTCGCGGATTGTTCGAAGGAATCCCGTCGCCGATCGAAGTCTGCAGGTATCACAGTCTCGCGATCTCCGGACCGACCGCTCCGGACGGCTATCTACGAACCGCTCACGACCCGAAGCACGATCTCGTCATGGCCATCGAACACGAATCTCTGCCACGCTTCGGCGTCCAATTCCATCCAGAGTCGTTCCGGACACCGTTCGGTCCACGCATGCTCGAGAGCTTCTGGAAACTCGTGTGCGCGAGCCGCGCCCGCATCGCCGGATGACGATCACCGCCAGCTCCATGCCCGTTCTCGAAATCCGTGGGCTCGCCAAGAGCTACGACGACCATCAGGTCCTCTACGACCTCGACCTCGAACTCGAAGCCGGGACGATCACGGGACTGGTCGGTCCCAATGGTGTCGGCAAGACGACGTGCCTGCGCTGCATCGTCGGCCTGGTGTTCCCGACGAGCGGGACGATTCACATCGATGGCGTCGACGCCCGCAGCGACGGCGTGCGCGCTCGTCGCTCGCTGTCCTTCCTACCAGGCGAAGCCTCGGTCTATCGCTGGATGACCGGTCGGGAGTTCCTGCGCTTCGGACTCGGATTCCACGACACGATCGACGACGACTTCGTCGGTCGCTGCCTCGAGGCATTCGAGCTCCCGATGCACCGCAAGCTCCGTGGTTATTCATCGGGTCAGAAGCAGATGCTCGCACTCACGGTCGCGCTCGGTCCCCGAGTGCCTCTCTACATCCTCGACGAGCCGGAGAAGGCGCTCGATGCGAGCAAGCGGCATCGGCTGCGTGAGCTGCTCGACGACGTCCAGGGCCGTGGTGCGTCGATTCTGATCTCGTCGCATCACATCAGCGAGCTCGAGCTGTTCACGTCGCGGTACGCGTTCCTGAATGCGGGCCGTGTCGTCGGCAACGACGAGATCGACCACATCCTGCGGGCGCTGTCTCGGCGCGTGCGCGTGCGCTTCGAGGAAGGTGTCGAGCCTCACGACGTTCCGAGCGGAGTTCACATCGAACACGACGGGCGCGATTGGATCCTGCACGCGTCCGACGAAGTCGCGTCCCACACACTCGCGACACAGCTCCTGAAGCAGCGACCGCTTCGTCTCGAGGTCGGAACTCCGAGCCTGAGTGACGTCTACGATCATCTCTACGTGCACACCATGGAGCGCGCATCGTGATCGCGCGCAAGACGTGGCGTGAAGTGCGTGGGATGACGATCGCGTACTTCTTGATCCTCGAGGCGCTGATCGCCTCGGCAATCCTCTATTGGCCGGAAATCGCGGGTGACCTCTCCGCGTTCGGGGCACTCAAGCGTTTTGCGCCTGGCGATTTCATGAAGCGCATGGTGCAGGGCATCATGGACTCCGGCTTCCCCGCCTACGTGACCGTCCAGCAGTTCTTCAAGGGCATCAACATCGCCGGCATCGCCTGCGCCGTGCTCATCGGCACTGGAAGCATCGCTGGCGAACGCGAGAACGGCACGCTCGACATGCTGCTCTCGCGGCCGATCTCGCGCTCTCGCATCTTCTTCCACAAGTGGTGGGTTCTCGCGTTGTGCGTCATGGTGCCGGTCTTCCTGAGTTCGGCGACGATCCCGTGGATGGAGCTGTGGATCGACCCCAAGACCATCGTCAACCGCTGCTCGTTCGGCGGGTTGATGCACGCGTCCTGGCGCGCGAGTCTGTTCTGCTTGTTCTTCCTGACGTTGACGATGCTGTTCTCGGTCTTCCTGCGCGAACAGGTCAAGGTCGCGTTCGTGATCGGCGGCATCATCGTGTTGCAGGTCGGCATGTTCTTCGTCCAGGTCCTGCGTCACTCGAGCATCTTTCGCCTGAGTGACTATGACGTGTACTGGCCGATGATGATCGGCAACAAGGATTTCGTGCGCACGTTCTGGGGCGAGGACATCTGGCTCATCCTCGCGACCGGTGTCCTCTATGCCGCTGCGTGGTGGCGCTTCCGACGCATGGATCTCTGAGAGCTACAAGATCGGCGAGAAGAGGCGACACACTCCATCGAGGAGCCGACCCAAGGACGAAATTTCGAGATCCGCACGCGTGACCCGCCGTCCATAGTTCGCGCGCTTCTCGAACAGGTCGGAGCACTGCGCGCACAGGACGCGATCGACGATGAGGGTACCGACCTCGAAGTTGAGTTCGAAACTCCGCATGTCGAGGTTTCCACTGCCGAGCAGCACGTAGCGATCATCGACGACATACATCTTGCTGTGGTTGTAGTCCCCGTCTGACTCGATCACTTCGACACCACGGTCGAGCAGGCGGGCATACTGCGAGCGTGCGGCGTGATACAGCACGAACTCGGCAGCGCCGGGACCGTTGCAGTGCAATCGGATCCGAACCCCGCGAATCGCGGCCGCGGTGAGCGCCGCGTCGATCGCCGGGTGAGGCACGAGGTACGGAGAGCTGATCTCGATGCGCTCACGCGCTCTCCCGATCATCTCGAACAGCACGTGCCGGAACGACTTGCCGGCGCGATCGGGTCCACTCGCGACGATTCCCAGCGAAGTGCGACCGAACGGCTCGCCGTCCTCGCCCTGATCCGGCGGATCGGGAAAATACTTCCGTGCGACGAGCTTTTCGTCACGAGCGTTGAACCAATCCTCGACGAAGATCTCGTGGAGCGGGATCACGCCAGGCCCACGCACGGACAGCATCAGGTCGAACCACTGCTTGCCACCCTTGAACCGATCGAAGCCGTATTCGTCGCCGACATTGCGTCCGCCTAGAAAGGCGATGTCCCCGTCGACGAAGATCAGCTTGCGGTGATTCCGCAGGTTGAGATTGAACGGCCGTCGTCGCCAGAGGAGCGGCATGAACGAGACCGCTTTTCCACCGCTCGCGACGAGTTCGTGCAGGTGTCGCTGCTTGAGTGACCAACTGCCGAGGTGGTCGTAGAGGAGCCGCACTTCGACACCGCGCCGGGCTGCCTCCGTGAGTGCCGCGAGCAAACGCTGACCGGTTTCGTCGGGTCTGAAGATGTACATCTCCACGTGGACGAAATGCTGCGCGTTCTCGATCTGTTCGAGCACGTCCTCGAAGAACTCGGGGCCAGTCTCGAGGATCCGCACGCGGTTGCACTCCGTGACCGACATACGGTCGATGCGCCGCAAGAAGTCGAGCATCGGATCCTCGGGATCCGTCCCCGCATCGTCGTCACAAGGATGGAGCGAACGCGTATGGGTCGCGAGCTTGCGCGCCCGGCGGCGTAGCCGCGCCATCTGGATACGGTGCGGCAGCAGGTAGTAGAAGAGGACTCCGACATAGGGCGCCGCGACGATCACGAGGACCCAGAGCATTGTCGTCGCGGGGCTCTTCGTGCCGGTCAGCAATCGGGCGACGACGACGACCGACAGAATGAGGCCGACGACGTAGATCAGGACTCCGAGGAGAGTCTGCGTCGACGTGATCGCGAGCAGGTTCATTTCGGATCGACCTCGGTCGTGGCGTCTCGGTACGGGTTGCGGGAAGCGGCACGGCGCGTCTGCCGGCGATGATGCATGCGGCGTACCGTCCTCAAGTACATGGCCGAGACCCGGCGGTACCAGCGAGATTTTTCGGCGAACCGGCGGTGCAGCGCCTGCTTCCAGGGATGCTCGATCATCCCGACCCCCAAGAAGATGAAGGGCCAGCCTTGGACGATCGGCATCGGACCGAACACGATGCCGACCAAAATGAAGAAAACGCCGAGCAAGTTCTTCAGGAGGCGCTTCGCCGCTTGCTTCATCGAGGAGCTCCTGGGATCTTCGACGCACGACGATGCGCGTCATCACCTACAACCTGCACAAGGCGCGCCGGTCCGGCCGCTCGATCCTCGACGAGGCTGCAGCCGCGCTGCGCGAGCGCTCGCCCGATCTTCTGCTCTGTCAGGAGGTCTTCCACACGCACTGTGACACCGAAAGGCAAGCCGTCATCCTGGGCCAACATCTCGGTTTGGAACATGCGTTCGGACCCAACAAATTCTACGAGGCGGGATGCCACGGCAATGCAACGTTTACGCGGCTACCGGTCCTGCGTGCGTTCAACATCGACGTCACAGAGTCGCGTTTCGAGCACCGCGGCATCTTGCACACCCATCTCGAGTGGAACGACAGCGTCCTCGAGATCCTCAACACGCACTTCAGTCTGACCGGTCGCCAGCGGCGCAAGCAGCTCGAGACGCTGCTCGATGCGATTCCGGATGGCGACGTGCCGGTGCTCGTCGCGGGGGACTTCAACGATTGGCACGGGTTTCTCGATCGCCGGATCGACCGTGAGCGTCACCTGCGGAGCGCGCTCGACGTCCTGTCGCCGACCGCGCGTCGCACATTCCCGGCACGGCGTCCGTTCCTCGCTCTCGATCGAATCTACTACCGCGGGCTCGAACTCGATGACGTACGCGTCCTGCGCGGGGATCCGTGGGACGTCCTGTCGGATCACCTGCCGCTCGAGGCCGACTTCCGCGTGCACGGCAGTGCTGTAGGCGGTGCGTGATGGCGCGCATTCTCGAACCACTCTTCTTGCCGCCGCTCAACGCCATCCTGCTCGGCGTGCTCGCGCTCGTTCTGTGGCGCGCGCGCCCGAAGTTCGCCCGCGGGACCTTGATCGCTTCCGCGATCTTGCTCGTACTGCAGATGATGCCGATGGTCGGGCACGCACTGATCACGTCGCTCCAAGTCGATCCTGCTCTGCGCCTCGACGCGCCGTTCGATGGAACCGGCGGCTCGCGTCCCCGCGCGATCGTGATCCTGTCCGCGGAGTCGGACCCGAATGCACCCGAGTTCGGTCGACAGACCGTCGGACGCACGACCTTGAGGCGCGTGCGTTACGGCGCGGCGCTCGCGCGAGCAACCGGATTGCCGATCCTCACCACGGGCGGCATTCCGCCAGGCGGAAGCGAACCGATCAGCGTCAGCATGCAGCGCTGCTTGACCGAGGACTTCGGCATCACGGACGTGCGCTGGGTCGAAACGAGAGCCAATACGACGTGGGAGAACGCGACCTTCGGTGCCAAGCTCTTGTATGCGGACGGCATCGCGACGATCTTTCTCGTCACCCACGCATGGCACATGCCGCGCGCACGGCTCGCATTCGAGGACGCGGGTCTCCGCGTGATCGCGGCCCCGACCGCGTTCGAAGGCCCACCGTGGCAGGGCCCGAAGAGCTTGATCCCGAGCTACGGCGGCATGCGGGCCACGACGCTCGCGCTGCACGAGGTCTTCGGGCGGATCTACTATGCGCTGTTCGAGCGGAAGGGAAGCTGACCGAAGTCCTGGCCGGCCACCTTCGGTGTTGGAGTTTTCTGCCCTCGCGTTAGCGTCTTCTCCATGAGCCTCAAGATCAGATCCAAAGTGCGGACGGCGAGTTCGGACTTCCAGGAGAATGACGCCTTTCATCGCGGACTCGCTCGCGAGCTCCGGGATCGGCTCGAACGCGTCCGCCTTGGCGGATCGGAGAAAGCGGTCGCGAGGCACCGCTCGCGCAACAAGCTGCTGCCGCGCGAGCGGATCGATCACGTGCTCGACCGTGGTTCGCCCTTCGTCGAGCTGTCGCCACTCGCGGCGGGCGGGCTCTACAACGACGACGCGCCATCGGCGAGCATCGTCACGGGTATCGGGCGCGTGCACGGGCGTGAGACGATGTTCGTCGCCAACGACGCGACGGTAAAGGGTGGCACCTACTATCCGATGACCGTCAAGAAGCACGTGCGCGCGCAGGAGATCGCGCTCGAGAACCGTCTGCCGTGCATCTACCTCGTCGACTCTGGCGGTGCGTTCTTGCCGCTGCAGGCCGAGGTGTTTCCCGATCGTGATCACTTCGGGCGGATCTTCTACAACCAAGCGTGCATGTCGGCTGCGCGCATTCCGCAAGTCGCGGTCGTGCTCGGCTCCTGCACCGCCGGCGGCGCCTACGTGCCCGCGATGAGTGACGAGTCGATCATCGTCAAGGGCAACGGCACGATCTTCCTCGGCGGTCCGCCCCTCGTACGAGCAGCCACCGGAGAGATCGTCGATGCGGAGGATCTCGGCGGCGGTGATCTGCATGCGCGTCAATCGGGCGTCGTCGACCATCTGGCCGACGACGAGGAACAGGCACTCGCGCTGTGCCGCGACGTGTGTGAAGCGCTGCCACGACCCGATCGCTTCGCACTCGATTGCATCGCTCCCGAAGAACCGGCTTACGATCCACACGAACTCTACGGCGTGCTGCCGAAGGACGCTCGCCAGTCGTACGAAGTCAAGGAGATCATCGCGCGACTCGTCGATGGATCGCGTTTCCACGAGTTCAAGGCACTCTACGGTCAGACACTCGTCTGCGGCTTCGCGCACCTCGAAGGCATGCCGATCGGCATCGTCGCGAATCAGGGAATCCTGTTCTCAGAAAGCGCCGTCAAGGGCGCGCATTTCGTCGAACTCTGTGCGCAGCGCAAGATCCCGCTCGTCTTCTTGCAGAACATCACCGGCTTCATGGTCGGCAGCAAGTACGAGGCGGGCGGCATCGCGAAGGACGGAGCAAAACTCGTGCAGGCCGTCGCGACGGCGACGGTACCGAAGTTCACCGTGCTGATCGGCGGCAGTTTCGGCGCCGGCAACTACGGGATGTGCGGTCGTGCCTACGGGCCGCGACTGCTCTTCACGTGGCCGAACTCGAGAATCTCGGTCATGGGCGGCGAACAGGCCGCTGGCGTCTTGGCACAAGTCAAACGCGACCAACTCGAAGCCGAGGGCAAGACGCTGAGCGCGGCGGACGAAGCCGCACTCAAGGCACCGATCCTCGAGAAGTACGAAACCGAAGGCAGTCCGTACTATTCGTCCGCCCGGCTCTGGGACGACGGCATCCTCGACCCGATCGAAACCCGCCGCGCCCTCGCCCTCGGAATCGCGATGAGCCTGTGCGCCCCCGTCCCGGACTGGCGAGCGCCCGTGTTCCGCATGTGACGCAAACGTGCGAGGGACACTTCACATACGCAAAGTGTCCCTCGCACGCTTGCAGATGGGTTTTGGCGCGCCGTGGGCGGGAGTGACTGCTAGCTTGCTTTCGATGGACTATCGAACTCTGGCTGTTGCGCGTCGGGACGACGGGATTGCCGATGTGGCTCTGGCTCGACCCGAGCGGCACAACGCGTTCGACGACACCGTCATCGCCGAGCTGACGCACGCATTCGACACGCTTGGAGACGATGCGTCGGTACGCGCGATCTTGTTGCGGGGCGAAGGCAAGAGCTTCTCCGCTGGCGCCGACATCGAGTGGATGCGCACGCAGGGCGAAGCCGACGAAGCGACCAACATCGCGAGTGCGTTGCGCATGGAACGCGCCTTTCGCGCCATCTACGCGTGCAAGCGCCCGGTGGTCGCGCGCATCCACGGCGCCGCGCTCGGCGGCGGGACGGGCCTCACCGCCGCGGCGGACATCGCGATCACAGCAGCGTCGACCACGTTCGGCTTCACCGAGGTTCGTCTCGGTATTCTTCCAGCGGTCATCTCGCCCTACGTGATCGAGAAGATCGGGCTCGCGAAGGCGAAGTCGCTCTTCCTCATGGGGTCACGATTCGATGGGTGCGAAGCGGAGCGCATCGGCCTCGTCTTCCGCGCAGTGCCCGACGACGAACTCGACGCGGAAGTCGACGCGACCCTGTCCCACCTCGCGAAGGGCGGCCCCGATGCGCTCGCTCGCGTCAAGCGACTGTGCAGCGATGTCGGGCTCGGAGCACCGCACGACGAATCGGTCATCCGCGTCACGACCGAAGCGATCGCCGCCGTCCGCAGCACGAGCGAAGCCCGCGAAGGCCTCGCGGCCTTCCTCGAAAAACGAAAGCCCTCGTGGATCCGCACGGAGGACGATCGATGACCCGACCGGCTCCCCTCTTCGACCGCATCCTCGTCGCCAATCGCGGCGAGATCGCGGTTCGCGTCCTGCGCGGAATCCGCGAGCTCGGAACGACCGCGATCGCCGTGTGCAGCGAGGCGGATCGAGACGCACTGCACGTGCGAACGGCGGATGAGGTCCACGTGCTCGGCCCGGCAGAACCGTCACAGAGCTACCTCGCGATCGACAAGATCCTCGATGCCGCTCGCCGCAGTCGCGCGCAGGCGATCCATCCGGGATATGGCTTCCTGTCGGAAAATCCCGCGTTCGCACGCGCCTGCACCGAAGAGGGTTTCGTCTTCATCGGCCCCACCGCGGATCAGATGGAAGCACTCGGGAGCAAGCGTCACGCGAAGGAGCTCGCGCAAGCGGCGGGCGTGCCCTGCGTGCCTGGTTTCGACGGCAAGGACGAGGGCGGAGACAACGCCGACGAAGCGACGTTCGTGCGCGAAGCGGCACGCATCGGTTTCCCGTTGCTCGTGAAAGCGAGCGCTGGCGGCGGCGGACGCGGCATGCGCCTCGTGCATGCCGAGAAGGACTTCGTCGAGGCGCTTCGCGCCGGTCAGCGAGAAGCGCTACAAGCCTTCGGCGACGACAGCGTCCTGCTCGAACGTTACGTGCACCCTGCACGCCACATCGAAGTGCAGATCTTCGGCGACGGTGAGCACGCGATCGCGCTCGGCGAACGCGAGTGCTCCGTTCAACGGCGCCACCAAAAGGTTCTCGAAGAGTCGCCGTCGCCGGTCGTCGACGATGCGTTGCGTCAACGGCTCGAAGAGGCCGCCGTCGCCCTCGCACGGCACGTCGGTTATCGCAATGCGGGCACCGTCGAGTTCCTCGTCGGCCCCGACCTCGAGTTCTACTTCCTCGAAGTCAATACGCGCTTGCAGGTCGAGCACCCTGTCACCGAACTCGTGACCGGACTCGACCTCGTGCACCTACAAATCGCGATCGCCGCCGGCCGAGATCTCGCATCGCTCGTGCCGGGACATCGTGTCCTCCGCGGCCACGCGATCGAAGCACGTATCTGCGCCGAGGACGCGGAGCACGGATTTCTACCGGCGACCGGACCGCTCACGATCTGTCAGTGGCCCGCCGGACCCGGCATTCGCGTCGATACCGGATTCGATCGCGGATCGGCCGTGTCCCCCCACTACGACTCGATGATCGCCAAGCTCATCGTCTCGGCGCCCAACCGCGCGATGTGTCTGATGCGACTCGAGCAGGCGCTACGCGACACGGCGCTCCTCGGCGTCATCACCAACGTCGATTTCCTCCGCCGCGTCGCCACCCATCCCGCGTTCGTGAGCGGCGACCTGCGAACGGACTTCCTCGACGTCCATCCCGAGTGCATCGCGCACGAGCCTGCACCAGCCGATGCGCTGTGCGCTGCCGCGCTCGCAACCGTGTTCGCGCGCGGTGGACAGACCAACACGACGTCGGGCGGCACCAAAGGACAGCCATCGCCTTGGGACATGGCGGATGCATTCCGAATCGGAGGTGCACGATGAAGCGCGTACCAGAGAGGATCGAGTTCGACGGCCGCCCGACACGACTCGTCGCGCGTGGTCTCGCAGACGATCGCTTCCATGTCAGCTACGACGTCGAGGGTGGCGAAGCGACGCTCGAGGTCCGCGCTGGGTGCCTGCAAGGTGGAGGATTCTGGTTCGAGGGCGCCGATGGCAAACGCCATCACGTGTACGCGTGTGGCACCGACAGCGGAATGATGCTGCGCATCGACGGTACGACGCACATCCTGAAGAGTACCGAACGTGATGCAGGCGACCAGAACGACGATCTCGGCGACCCGACGAGAATCGTCGCTCCGATGACCGGGACGCTCGTGCGCTTGCTGTGCAAGCCGGGCGACGCCGTCGACAAGGATCAGGATCTCGCCGTGCTGAGTGCGATGAAGATGGAGCACAAGCTCCCCGCGATCGCTCCCGGCCGCGTCGCGTCGATCGAATGCCACGAGGGCAGCACCGTCGAAGCAGGCACGGTGCTCATTCGCATCGAGATCGATGGTGACCACGGAGCCTGATCGCCGAAGTCACTCGACTTGGTCGAGATATGCGCCGTAGCCCTCCGCTTCCATCCGTTCCTTCGGAACGAAGCGCAACGCGGCGGAATTGATGCAGTAGCGAAGGCCGCCACGGTCTCGTGGCCCATCGGGAAACACGTGGCCGAGATGACTGTCGCCGTGCTTCGACCGCACTTCGGTTCGCACCATGCCGTGCGACGCATCGGAGTGCTCGGTCACGTTGGCATGCACGATAGGCTTGCTGAAGCTCGGCCACCCACATCCGCTGTCGAACTTGTCGGAAGACGCGAAGAGCGGCTCACCCGACACGACATCGACGTAGATCCCCGATTCGAAATGCTTGTCGTACTCGCCCGAGAACGGCCGCTCGGTCCCGCTCCGCTGCGTCACGCGGAACTGCTCCGGCGTCAGTCGAGCCACGGCTTCTTCCGTCTTGGCGTAGTTCTCGTCACTCATGAACGCATCACTCATGAACGCATCGTACAACCGATCACCGCAACAGCCATACGAGACGTCAGTCGTGCGTCTCCAATCGAGCACGATGCGCCGCGAGCGACATGCTCCGAAGCAAGAGCCCCCCGACGATCAGGAGACCCGGCCCGAGGTAGACCGTCGCGACGTAGATCCAGTCGATCGGATCGCTCTGCAGTGCGAAGAGTCCTGCGCCGCAGTAGCCGAGAGCCGAAACCGCGACCGTCAGCCATCCGATCGCGATCGCGAGCCGCGTCGATCGAACCATTTGGAACGGCGCGACCATCCCTGCTCGACGCGCACGCACATACGCGATCGCGACGAAGAAGTACGGGACGACGACGGCAAGCGACGTGAGATCGTTGAGCAAGGACACCAAGCGATCCGAGCCGGACAGACCCGTGAGGATCGACACGAGCGGAACGAGGATGAGCACGGTCAAGACCGCCGCCTGGGTCCAGAGCGCATTGTGGTGCGTGCCCTCGGCATCGTGCTTCGTGAGGAAGCGCGGAAACGTCCCTTCGGGCACGTCCGCGAACATCGCGCGGATCGGGGACTCCATCCAAACGACGTAGGCGATGACCGACACGAGCGCGATGACCGTGTAGACGACGCGCGCCGCCATGTCGCCGGGCAGCCCGACGATCGACGCTGCCGCTTTCCAACAGTCGAAGACCGCGGTCGACTTGTCGATCGAGCCGACCGGCAGGAGGAAGCTCGCCGCGACCGACCCGAGCACGTAGAGCACCGTCACGATCAAGGTCGCACTCAGGATCGCACGCGGGAAATCACGCTTGGGGTTCTCCGTCTCGTGCACGTAGGGACCGGCGGATTCGGCACCTGCGACCGCGAAGAGCAGCCAAGCGAACGTCGCGGCGTAGCCGAGGTCGAACGAAGGCACGAGCGCATCGACGGAATAGGGTGACGCCGACGCATGGAGGCCGAACGCGACTGCCAGGATCGAAACCGCGATCAGCGTGAACGTGCACACGAGCACGACGCGCCCGGCAGTCTTGACGAAGCGTCCGAAGGTGCGCACGCCACGCGTACTGATCCACGTCAACAGGACGCAGAGCACGACGGCTAGCAGCGGTACGGCCCAAGTCGTTCCCGCAAAGACGTCGCGCCCCGTACTCGCGAGCGAGATGTTGATCACGAGTCGGCTCAGCACCGACTGCAAGTAGACGAGGTTGGAGACGAAGTACGCCCACGTACCGACGAACGCCCACGTCGGCCCGAGCCCGAGTTCCATGTAGCTGTAGATCCCACCGCGCTTGTCCGGCAAGGCCGAGCTGAACTCCGCGAGCATCAAGCTGAGCGGCAGGAAGTAGAGGACCCCGACGACGATCCACGACGGAATCGCCGCGAGACCGATCGCAGCGAGGTTGTCGGTCGCATTCGCGAAACCGAAGACGGTGAGCACGATCAGCAAGGCGACGGTCGACACCGACATCGACGCTCGTCCGCGCGCTGAGGCGTCCATCGTCACAGCCCTCGCATCCACTCGGAACGAAGCGCGATACGCCCCGACAACGCATCGTCGAGCACGCGCACGATGGCGTCACGATCGCGCGGGAGCCTGCCCTGCACCGGCAAGTAGTTCGATGCGTGATTGGTGCGGAAGATCGCGTCCGTCGGCGACGCCTCGGCGACGAAGGTGCGCAACTCCGCGAGCAGCTCGGCCACCTGGGGCAGCTCGTAGATGCCCTTTTGCTGCGCTCGCGCGATCGGCGTGCCCGGCACCACGGTCAGCGTCAGCGCGGACAAGAACTTCGGATCCATCACGGTCGCGAGTCGCGCGGAGGCGCGCGCGTGCTCCACGCTGCGGGCCGTTCCCCCCGCTCCGAGCAAGAAGATCACGGACTGCTCGATGCCCGCAGCACGGAGTCTGTCGGCAGCCTTCACGTGATCGTCGAAGGTCGCGCCCTTCCCGAGTCGCTTGAGGGTCACTTCGTCCCCGGACTCGGGACCGATGTAGACCAGCGAGAGGCCATGCTCGCGCAGCGTCGCCAAGTCTTCCTGCGACTTCTCGAGCACGTTCTGCGCCCAGGCGTACGAACTCACACGACGTAGATCCGGGAACGCTTCGCGGCACGCATCGAGGATCCGGATCCAATGCTCGAGATCGAGCACGAGGGCATCGCCGTCCGCGATGAACACCTTGCGGACCTGCTTGCGATGGAAGCGCCCGGCCGCCGTGATGTGCGCCAACGTCTCCTCGAGCGGCCGCACGCGAAACTCCTTGTCGCGATACATGTCGCAGTAGACGCACTTGTTCCAGCTACAACCGATCGTCGCCTGCAGGATCAGTGAGTCCGCTTCGCTCGGCGGCCGGTAGATTCGCCCTTCGTAGGGCAGCTCGATCAGCATGGTCCCCTCAGCATGGCCCCATTCTGCCGAGCGTACGTCCCGAAGTCGCATGCGCGCCCGGGCCAGCAGCAACTCGCGCGGCATCCGACTATCCTGATGGCCTCCGCCACCCGAGCCCCAAGCCTCGAGCCATCGATGCAACGCGCCATGCCCCACAAGTTGCGACTCTTCGTTCCGGTCCTGGCCCTACTGTGCGTCCTCACCGCCACGCTCTACTGGGTCTTCTCGACGGGCAGAATCGGGACGAACCACACGACGCTCACCGACGCGTCGCAGAACGACGCGACGACGATCGCTGAAGACAAGATTCGAGAGTCGCTACGGGCGGAAGCCGGTCCCGTTGGGGGCGAAACCGAAGAGCATCGCGAAGCCACTCCCTCGAACACCGAGGGGGACACGCTGGTCGTGCGCGTCCTGCGGCTCGGGGTACCGCTCGTGGCGCGAGTCACCGTCGTCGTGGATCAACTCGACGATGAGATCGAACATGACGAACGTCGCAGCCCGACCTCTCGATGCGAACGGCCGACCGATCCAGGACGCGGTACGCATGGACGTCGACGCGAAGGGTGCCGTCGCTAGCAACCTCTACGCCGGTTCGTGGTCGATCGGGATTGCCGCTTCGAACTGCACTGTTTGAGGGACACGAACGCTCACGTCACCGTCCGATTGGACGGCTACGAAGTGGGCAGGATCGGCCTTGCGGAGCATCGTGACGAGTTGGTTCTCCGCGCTCAGAAGTGAGTTCTACCAGGACCGAGACTGCCGGAATCCTGCGCAAAACCACGGCTGGGATGCATTTCTCGCGGTTTTCGCGATTGTTTTCATTTGCGCTGCCTTGCGCGATTCCCTATCTAAACGGCCTTGGAAGGCCGTTTTGCGGCATTCCGCGCGTTGCGGCGGGAGTTCGACCGAATTGGAGGGTAGGTCGGAGGAACGTCGCAATCGTGTTCGCTGAACAAGTTGGGACCCTCTGACCCACCCTGAGGACGCAATCGTCCAAGGAACGTCATGGCTGCAAAGAAGAAGAAGGTGACCAAGAAGGCCACCGCCACGAAGGGCAAGAAGAAGGGCGCACCGGCAGAACTCATCATCTCGAAGTCCCGCACGAAGGCTGCGGTCAACTGCAAGGTGTCGAGCGAGTTCTACGCCGCGTTCGACGAGTTCGCGCGTGACGCCCTCGCCAAGGCCGAGGCTCGCGCCGAGAAGAACAAGCGCTCGACGCTGCGCCCGCAGGATCTCTGATCCGTATTCACGCTTCGCGTGACGAACGCGCAGGTCCCGCAATCGCGGGATCTGCGCGTTCTGCTTTTACAGCGTGTAGAGCGACTCGATCCATGCGTCGATACGGGCGCCGCTTCGAAAGCGAAATCGCCCCTCGCATTGCAGCCCGTCGAAGTCGTGGCTGCTATCGTACCGGACAGCGTACGATCGTGACGCCACGGGTGGCGATGCGCTCAACCGGAATGCTGCAACCGGAATCATGACCTGGCGAAGAGTCGTTCTGTTTTCCGCTCTGTTCCTCGTCTGCCTGTGCGGCGTCACGTGGTGGGTACTCACGCGTTCGGACGTCGCTCGCGGCCTCGTCACGCGCCAACTCGAGCAGCTCTTTCCGGGAGGTGTGGACCTCGACTCGGCCGAACTCGATCCGATCGGCGGTGAAGTTCGCCTCGCCAACCTGCGCGTCACACCCGAGGGTCCTACCGCCAAGCCGCGCAAGGACGCCCTCAACCTGCCTGAAGTCGTCCTCGGCGTCTCGATGAACCCCCTGGGTCGCGCCGGCGAGCTGCAGTCGGTCTTGATCGACCGTGCCGAACTCGACATCGACCTCGGCGCCGAGGAGCCGCTCGACTTGTCGAAGCTGTTGCCGAGCGACATCACTTCACGGTCTTCGGCACGCGTTCCTTCGATCCGCATTCGCAATCTGACCCTACGTCTTCATCTTCCGGGTCGCTCGACCGACGACGATCGCACGATCACCCTCGAACCCGTGCGTCTCTCGTTGTTGCCCGCGCGCGAGGATCCGAGCACGTTGGTCTTGGATGGCGACGCGCCGAGCCCATTCGGTGGCTCGGTCGCGATCCACGGGACAGCCAAGGAGGACGGTAGTCAGGTCACGATCACGGTCGAAGGCGAAGAGTTCTCGCTCGACGACAAGACCATCGGCGTTCTCGGCGAGGACGCGATCGCGATCCTCGACAACCTTGCACTCACGGGACTCGTCGCGCCGACGTTCTGGCTCGAATACTCGAAGGCTTCGAATGCGCTCGACTTCGGTGTTCGCGGCAACTTCCGCGATCTCAGCGTGACGCCGCCCGAAGTGCCCTACGCGTTCTCGGGCCTTGCCGGCCGCGTCGAGTATCGACCCGCGGACGACGGGACCGTCGCCTTCCGCGTCGACCCGCCAAATCCGAAGGTCGATCCGAAGGCCGAAGCGGCGGCAGATGCCATCTTCGTACGAGGGGATCTCGAACTCGTCGGAGTCCTGCGAACGAAGCCGGAGGTCCGGCTGCGCGCGAGCGCCAAGGGCGTGCCGCTCGACCAACGCCTCGAGACCGCATTGCGCGAGCTCGAACCCGCGTCGATCGTCTATGACGCGTTCCGCGTGCACGGAGGCACCGGCGATCTCGACGTGTTCCTCGATACGACACGCCCGATGCTCGTCGATGCCGATCCGAGTCGCGAGCCCCGGACGCAAGTCGACATCGGCCTACACGACACGTCGCTGAGCTTCTCGGGATTCCGGCACTCGGACGGGAGTCCAGGGACGTCGTTCCCTTACGAGATCCACGCGTGCGTTGCCTCGTTTCGGGTCCGCGATCAGTTCGTCGAAGTCGTCGAACTGCGCGGTTCGGGGGAGCAGAACGCGACCGTCGAAGCCAAGGGCAGCATCGACTTCTCGCGGAACGAAGGCGCGATCGACGTCCTCGCCAAGACGCTTCCGTGTACGAAGGCACTGCGCAATGCCATCGACGCCTCGATCGGCGGCGGCGCGCAGATCTACGACGACTTCGGTCCGCACGGCACGGTGGATGCTGCGCTGCTCTTACGCAAGAATACGAGCGACGAGGACTTCCGTTGGTCGCTGTCGATCGAACCTCGGGACCTCAGCATCGAGTGGGAACGCTTCCCGTATCGCATCGAGGGATTGACGGGGCGTGTCGACGTCGACGCGCGGAGCGCTCGCTTCGAGATTCAAGGTCACGACCGCGAGACCCAGCTGCGTGGTCGCGGCCGGATCGCACTTGGTGAACCGGCAAGTCGCGAGATCTGGGTCAAGGCGAACGCGCTGCCGATGGACGACAAGCTCCGAAGCGCACTGATCGGGTTCGATGACAGCTTCGCCGAGTCGTGGCAACTCTTCGATCCGCATGGCACGGCGGACGTCGAGTTCCTCGGCTACAAGCGCAACGAAGACGAGGAACTCAGCTACGACCTTCGCGCGGACATTCGCGGCGGCCGCGCCAAGTTCGCGCCGTTCCCCGTCGCTCTGCGCGAGATCGAGGGACCGATCGTCGTGCACGGGGACGGCAAGAACACGCATGTCGAGATCCTCGGCGTTCTCGGTCAGGGACTCGATGCGCGCCTGTCGTTCCAAGGAACCCTCGACTTCTCACCGACGAAGAGCCCGATCGCCGATCTCGAAGTCGTCGCGAAGGGCGTGAAGCTGCGCGACGAGCTGGGGAACGTCCTCGACCAGACCCGAATGATCGACGCCGAGATCTGGAAGCTCGCCGCAGTCTCCGGATCGTGCGATGCGGTACTCGAGATCCATCGCGATGAGAGCGATGACGATTTTCGACAATCGCTCGCTGTCGATCTGCGTCAGGTCGAAAGCCGCGCCGCGATTCTTCCCGATGCACTTTCGCGCCTCGGTGGCGCACTCCGCATCGACGAACATCACGTGATTCACGTCGACAGACTGCGCGGCACGATCGGCGAAGCGCCACTCGTCTTCGAGAAGGGAAAGGTCTATCGGGACTCAGACGAAACGGTCATCGAACTCCAGCTCACCGCGGACCGCTATCCGGTCGACGATCGACTCGCCAACCTCCTCTCCGGAAGTGTCAAGCGCGCCTACCTCGAACGGCACGCGCGCGGAAGCGTCTCCCTCGTCGGCGCCAACGTGACCGTGCGTGTTCCGGAAACGCCTCCACCGGGCTCTTCCGGACTCGGCATGTCGATCGACTTCGAGGGCGGTGAGTTCCGCGCACACGGGTTGTCGCTCGACCTCGGGATACGCGTCGGTGATATTCACGGGTACGTGGTGCTCGACCGAGGAGTCGTGCGCCCCGATCGCAGCGAGGTCCATGGCCGCCTCGGCGGGCTTCGCTTCACGGCTCTGGGCCAAGACTTCGTGGACGCGCGCGGACCGTTCGTGGCCACTCACGATTACTTCGAGGTGCCCACCGGAAGCGCGCGCATCCACGGCGGCGTGCTGCGTGAGCTGGCTCCTGACTCGAACTTCGGCAAGCCAGGACCTCACCCTCTAGTGCGCTACGAGTTCGACGAGTCGAGACATTTGGCCGTCGACTTCGAACTGATCGATCTCGATCTCGCGAAGGCCGCAGCCCGGCTCGAGAGCACACAGCCGTATCGCGGCGCCGTCAGCGGCAAAGTCACGCTCGAACTCGATGTCGATGATCCAACCACCCTCGATGTGACCGCGAATCTCGGTGTGCGCGACGGCTGGCTCGGGGACGCCCCGATCTTCCGCAGCATCTACGGCCTGCTCAAGCAAGAGAAGCGCCCCACCTTCCATGCCGCGCTGCTCGACGTGAAGAGCAAAGGGCAGACCCTCGAAATCGAACGTCTCCTACTCCTGTCGGCGCTCTTGCGCGTCGAAGGTCGCGGCCACCTCGACTACGATGGCTACCTCCAACTCCAGCTCGAGTTCCCCAACCTGTTCCCCGAAGCGAGTCCACTCACGTTGCTACCAGGCATCTACCGCGCCGTCGCGAATGCGCTCGTCAGCTTCGACGTATCGGGTTACATCGGCAATCTGCACAGCGGACCGCGCTTCGTCCCGTTCGAACGCAAACCCCAGAAGCAGTCCGTCGAACCTCTGACGGGACGGCGTGCCGCCATGCCTCCGATCTTCCGCGACTGACATGGCACAACCGATGCCCGCACAACGCATCCTCGCCATCGACCCTGGAGAGCGCCGAACCGGTGTCGCCGCAACCGATTGGACAGGGACGATCGCCGTTCCGCTCGCGCGCCTCGACCATCGCGGCATGGACGAGATCCCGGAACTCCTCGTCGCACTCGTGTCCGAGCGCGAGACCGAACGACTTCTCATCGGCGTGCCCCTCGGAGTCGATGGTTCGCACGGACCCCAAGCGAAGAAGGTGCTCGCGCTCGTCGACAAGCTGACGAAACGGTTCCCGCAGCTCGAGATCTGCACGATCGACGAAGCGCACAGCAGCGACGTCGCACATGCTCAACTGAAGGCTGCGGGAGTCAAAGCCGCGCGACGCAAGCACCATGTCGATAGCCTTGCAGCCCTCGAGATCCTCCGCCGTCACTTGGACCTCGCATGAATCACCTGCCCGACGGACCCTCCGATCCGATCATTGCGAAAGGACTCACGAAGCGGTTCGGCGACCGAGTCGCTGTCGACGACCTGTCCTTCAGCGCACGAGCCGGAGAGACGTTCGGTCTATTGGGACCCAACGGCGCGGGAAAGTCGACGACCATTCGCATGCTCGTCGGCGCTCTGAAACCCGATGACGGTTCGATCGAAATTGCCGGAAAGACGGACCCGACGCGGGCCGAGGTCAAACGGGCTCTCGGCTACGTCCCGCAGGAGATCGCGCTCTACGACGAGTTGTCCGCCGAGGAGAACCTCGCGTTCTTCGCTCGTTTGCACGAACTCAAGGGTAAGCGCCTGTCGGACCGCATCGACTTCGCACTCGACTTCGCCGGCTTGAACGACCGACGCAAGGACCGGGTCGCGACGTTCAGTGGCGGAATGAAGCGACGGCTCAATCTCGTGACCGCGTTGATGCACGAGCCACGCGCCCTGTTCCTCGACGAGCCGACCGTCGGTGTCGATCCGCAATCGAGAGCGCACATCTTCGAGAACATCGAGACCCTGCGCGCGAACGGGACCACGATCCTCTACACGACGCACGAGATGGAGGCGGCCGAGCGTCTCTGCGATCGCATCGCGATCCTCGATCACGGTCGCCTCATGGCTCGAGATACGGTCGACGCACTGCTCCAGGCTCACGGCACGAAGACACGCGTCGCGATCGATCTGCGACAGCTCCCGTCACAGGCAGTTGTCGAGACGTTGCCGGGTGAACTCACGGGTACGACGTTGCGCATCGAAGCGGACGACCCGTTCGTGATGATCGGAGAGCTGAGGCGCTTCGAGCTCGATGTCGCGCGGATCCAAGTCGAACGCGCGAATCTCGAGACGGTATTCCTCGACCTCACCGGTCGGAGGCTGCGCGACACATGAACAACATCGTGCACCTGATGTTCAAGGACTTGCGGCTGCTCGTCCGTGATCGTTTCGGTCTGTTTTGGATCTTCGTGTTTCCTCTCGTCTACGCGCTGTTCTTCGGCGCGATCTTCTCGGGGCAGAGCGGTGGTGGCGGCGGCGGGAAGATCGGGATCGCGGTCGTGGATCAGGACGAGTCCACGTCGTCGAAGGCATTTCTGGAACTCCTCGCGAAGCACCCGAGCCTGTCCGTGCGACAGAACGAGGACGGTAGTCCGCGCTCGATGCCACTCGATGCCGCGCGCGATCTCGTGCGTCGCGGAAAGCGCGCCGCGTACGTCGCACTGCGCAAGGGGTTCGGCGACCAAGGGATCGACGTATTCGCCCCATCACGCGACGTTGCGCAGGCTCTCGTCGAAGTCGGCGTCGACCCATCGCGCTCGGCCGAGAAGGGTTATTTGCAGGGCATCCTCGCCGAATCGACGTTTCGGCACACGATCGACGGCTTCGCGGACCGCGAGAAGACGAAGCGCGACATCGCCCGCATGAGCGCGCGCGTCCGCGATGATCCCGCGATTCCTGCACCGCAGAAGTTGCTGCTCGGCGTGTTCTTCTCGGCGCTCGACAGGTTCTTGGCGGGCATCGATGTCTCGGCTCTCGCCAGTTCGACGAGCGATGGCGCGTCTGGCGAATCGGGGATGAACCTCGCGCGCATCGACCTCGTCGACGTGACCGTCGAAGACGAAGGACCCCAGAGCGCATTTCAAATCACGTTTCCGTCCGCGATTCTCTGGGGACTGATCGGGTGTGCATCCGGTTTCGCGATCATGATCGTGCGCGAGCGGACGCTAGGCACGATGGCGCGCCTGCTGACGTCGCCGGTCACGCTGAGTGAGATCCTGCTCGGCAAGGGCGCCGCCTGCTTCGTCACGTGCGTCGCAGCCACGCTCTTCTTGTTGCTCGTCGCGTGGATCGGACTCGGGATAGGTCTCGGCTCGATTCCGAAGCTGCTCGTCGGCGTTGCCGCGAGTGCATTTTCCTTCGTCGGGATCATGCTCGTCTGCTCTCTCCTGGGGAAGACCGAGCAAGCCGTGGCTGGCGCCACTTGGGGCCTCATGATGCCCTTCGTGATGCTCGGAGGCGGTATGGTCCCGTTGATCGCCATGCCTTCGTGGATGCAGCAACTCAGCAGCGTGAGTCCTTTCAAGTGGTGCATCCTGGCACTCGAAGGGGCGATCTGGCGAGGCTTCTCGTGGGCCGAGATGGTGACTCCCTGCTTGATCCTCGTCGGTGTCGGCGTGGCGGGTGCGACCGTCGCGTTCTTCCTGTTTCGGCGCACCGTGGCGCGCGCTTGAAGGAGCAGGCGCCGCCGTGTTCGCAACCGACACGATCCGCGATGCCCTGGCGAGCTGGGTCGTCGACGCGGGACACAGGTCGCGAGCTTGTGTTCTCGACCTTCCCGAGTCGCAATGGACGTTCGAGTACTCACGCTTGCTCACGCCGTTCGACTGGGAGTTCGCTCACGTGACGTGGTTCCACGAGCGCTTCGTGTTGCGAGAAGCCCTCGGGCAACTCCCCCGCCATTCCCACATCGACGGCCTCTACGACTCGAGCGTCGTTCCGCATGCGGATCGATACCATCTCGAGCTGCTGCCGTTCGACGACGTACTCGCGTGGGACGACGACGTGCGTCAACGCGAACTCGCGGCGCTCGAGACCGCAGATGACCGATTCATGCAACTTCTCGCACTCGCGATCTTCCACGAAGACATGCATGCGGAGGCGTTCACGTGGATGCGGCAGAGCCTCGCGTATCCGCGCCCGCGTCCGACTCCGGAGTTCGAAACCGACAAGAAGCGTGCACGGACGAGAGCGCGCGCCGCGGCGAGTGTCGATGTCGATCTCGATCTCGATCTCGATTGCGATTGCGACCTCGCGGTTGACGGTGCTGTCGTGCGTGTCGGCTCGACGGTCGGATTCGACAACGAACTCGAACCGCACGACGTCCTACTCTCGTCGTTCCGCATCTCTCGACGCTGTGTCGACGAAATCGAATTTCTCGCATTCGTCGAGGACGACGGATACGAGCGCGACGAGTTCTGGTGCCCCGAGGGCGCTTCGTGGAAGCGCCGCGCCGACGTGCATGCGCCTGCGACGTGGGCGAAGGCGAACGGGGGTTGGTGCGTACGTGAGTTCGATCGCCACCGAACGCTCTCCGCGAGCTGCCCCGTGATCCACGTGTCGTGGTACGAAGCGAGCGCATGGTGCCGCTGGGCTGGCCGCAGACTCCCGACCGAACACGAGTGGGAGTACACCGCGTCGCTCGGTGACGGGCGGCGTTTTCCGTGGGGTGATGCCGCAGAGCCCGGGCGATCGAGGACTGGATTCTCGGTTCCCGAAGGCAGTTCGTTCTTGGTGGCCCAAGAGGCGCTTCGAACCGGTCGCAGTCCGGGCGGTGTCTCGCAGATGATCGGAAATGTCTGGGAGTGGACTTCGAGCGTGTTCCTCCCCTACACGGGATTCAGGCCCGGCACTTATGAGAACTACTCCGCTCCGTTTTTCGGAAGTCGACGTGTCCTGCGCGGCGGGAGTTGGTGCACGACTTTGCGCATGCTGTCGAACTCGATGCGCAACTTCTTCGAGCCCGAGCGACGCGACATCTTCGCGGGCTTCCGGACGTGTGCACTCGATCACGACGACTCGTGAACATCGTTCTCGCATCGCCGGCACGCGCTGGCTCACGTAGCGGCAATGGACGTAGCGCTGCTCGCTACCGAGGGCTGTGGACCGAACTCGGTCATCGTGTGCGCGTCACGACGACCGGCAATCTCGCTGGCGCGGACATTCTCGTCGCATTGCACGCAACCAAGTGCGCCGCGTCGATCGATGCGTGGCGCACTCGCGATGCGCATGCACCGTTGATCGTGATCGTCGCAGGAACCGACCTCGCAGGACGCGCACGCGAGCGCTTCGAGCGATCGCTCGACGCTGCCGACGCGATCGTCACGCTCCAGCCACACGCGATCGATTCATTTCCGAAAAGGGCGCGTTCCAAGGCGCGCGCAATTCTCCAATCGGCGAGTGCGACTCTCGAGCATGCTGGCCTTCGTCATCTGGAAAATGATCGCGACTTCGAAATCGCGGTCGTCGCCGCGCTGCGCGAGGTCAAGGACCCCCTACGCGCCGCACTTGCAGTACGAGCGCTGCCAAAGGACTCGAAGATCCGAGTCACCCACTACGGCCCTGCACTCGACGAGTCGATCCGACGTGAGGCCGAACGACTGTCCGATGAATGCGAACGCTACACATGGCAAGGCGCGCGTTCTCATCGAGAGACGATGGCTCTCCTCGCCAGATCGAGAGCGCTCTGTCTCACGTCGATCAGCGAAGGCGGCGCCAACGTCGTCTCGGAGGCGCTTGCGCACCACCTGCCCGTCCTCTGTTCGGCGATTCCCGGGAATCTTGGCATCCTCGGCGACGATTGGCCGGCGACATTCGAAGTACGCGATACAGCCAGCCTCCTCGAGCTCTTGCTGCGCTTCGAAAGCGACGAGAGGTTTCGCAATGACGTCGAACGGCGTACTCGCGTGCTGGCCGCTTACGTCACGCCAGCACGCGAGCTCGCTGCTTGGAACGGTCTCTTCCGGGAGGTCTGCGCGCCAGGTCACTCTTGACCGTCGCGGTTCTCGTGGGGTGTCTCAGAAAATCGGGCACATGAAGTGCGTGACTGGGCGTCGCTGGGAAGGCGCGCCGAGGCAGGAATATCGGGGATATTCGAAGGAGGTGCGACACCGCCAGCGGCGTCCGGACGCGTGCTTCATGTGCCCGAATTTCTGGGAAGCCCCACGAGATCTCCACGTTCGCGCGCCCCGCTCGTGATTGAGACTGCTGGAACGCGGTGCTGCGGCGTGCGAGCTGACCCTTCCCTTCTCTTCCCTTCCCTTCCCGTGCTGGCCCTTCCCTCTGCTCGAGCTCCGAGAAGCGCGCGGGGGCGGACCTGCCGCCGGCTCTCGTCGCTCTCGCGCCGGTCGCCCAGAAAGGCGACCGACCGACGCGAGAGCGACGAGAGGCGCGGGGCAGGTGGGAGGGGCCGTCCAAAGTTGTCGATGCAACTATCGAAACGCACATCCAACTTCGCGCATTCGATCGTTGCTTTCACGGAACTGTGCGGTAGCATGCTTCGAACAATATGTGCTGAATCAAACAACGCGTCGGTAGCCGCTTCGAACTTGTGATGGCTCCACTCAGGGAACGCAGGATGAGATCTCGAACGAAGAAGCGCGGAGTGCAGGGAATGCTGTTCGGGCCGGGTCGCGGCGGTAAGCGATTCGGCGCCGGTCGCAAGCCGAAGGGCGAACGTGCGGGCGTCTCCCACGCGGCGCGCACGAAACTCGCGAAGCGCTTCCCCGTTCACGTCACGATGCGCATCGCTGCAGGTCTGCCGTCGCTGCGGGATAATCACACCGAACGGTTCTTGCGTGCGGTCTTCTGCACGATGAAGCCTCGCCGCGGCTTTCGCATCGTGCACTACTCGATCCAGACCAATCACGTGCACCTGATCGTCGAAGCGGAGAGCACGACCGCGCTCTCGCGTGGCATGCAATCCCTCGCGATCCGCATGGCGCAGACGCTCAATCACGACTGGGGCCGCAAGGGCAAGGTCTTCGGCGATCGCTACCACGCGTCGATCCTCGATAGCCCGCGGCGCGTCCGCAACGCGATCCTCTACGTGCTCAAGAACGCGTGGAAGCACGGGCGAGACGTGCGCGGCGTGCTCGACCGGTTCGCGTCGGGATGGTGTTTCTCGGGTTGGCGCGAGAGGGTCAAGGTGAACGGAGTCGATGACTTCGAAGTCCCGGTCGAGGATCCACGGACCTGGCTCCTGCGCGTCGGTTGGAAGAAGCACGGCCGCATCGGCATCCACGAGCTGCCGAAGTCGTCGCCATGAATACGCCGCGGTAGCGCGCCAAACGCGAAGGATCGTTGCCTCCATACACTCTGGCGTCTGATTCGGATGCGACTTCGGCGCGGCTCATCCCGTGCTTGTGACACGCCTCGGTCATCGTGAGCCGTCTTCGCAGGCACTCCTCATTATAATCCCGTCGCTGGGCCACTCGATCCGTCTGCTTCCAAGGCATCCGAACACGAGGCATGCGGCGCAACCCGCGGTCACGAACGAGTGTTAACCATGAGCAGGACACGAGTGTCATCCCGAACCGCTTCAGGATCGAGCCGACCGTGCTCGCAGCGGGGAATTCCAATTGCACTTGTGGCCCGTCTGACGACTCACGCCGTACTTTCGACACAGGGCAGCCATCGACAACTCGCCGCTCTCCCATTCCGAGATGAACTGAACTCGCTCTTTCATGGTGCACGCCTGATTCCATGGCCTGCGACAGCGAAAGTCGCCATGCCGGCCATGCGTCAACCATGAAGTCGGACAGTGTCAGCCATGTAGTCGGTCTGAACTGTCAGCTATGCAACCGGTCTGCACCCCACCTCTCCGGCCTGCCCGCAACAGCACATCTGCCGAATCAGAAATCGAACATCCACGCGACAATCTCGATCGAGGTGGCGAGTCGAAGCGCGCGTCGACCCATCACGAGCTGGGCTCTGGAACTTGACAGAGGAGCGCTAGCAGCTCAGCCGAGACGATCGGTGGTCGACCGTGCGTGCCAGGTTTGTCGCCGGGCTATCCGTGTCCCGTGTCAGCCATTCGCCGGCACGGTGATACCGAGGCTGTCCTCCAGGAAGGCGCGCACCGAGTACATCTGCGAACTTCCGAGCCCTTGCCCGACGTAGGACGCGCCGTAGACGAGCGCAGCGACGATCACGGCGAACGGCGTCAGGTAGAGGGCGTATGGCCGCATGCCGAGCGTCAGCTGACTCGCGCCAACGACAGCACACGCGATCGCGAAGATCACGCTGACTGCATAGAGCGCGACGTAGAGCGTCCACACGTGAGGATGTGGCCCGAAGCGTGCATGCAGTCGCGAGCTGCGCTCGTCCGCGGCCTCGACATCGACAGTGAGTTGAGGGGACCAGACGTGACGCACCGCATCGCTCACGGTGAGCTCGATACGTCCCGTCGGCAGCACCATGCCCGTGATGCCGTCGCGATGCACCTTCAGGGCTGCGCGTACGCGTTCGAGAACTTCTTCCGAGGGCATCGAGACTTCGTGGGCGAAGCGCGGCCTCGGGCGCGGACGTGGCTCAGAGTTCGTAACCACGGGTGTACTCCTTGGACAACAGCGCGCGTGCAGCATCGCTTCCCGCAACTTCGAACGCTGCGGAGTCCCAGGTCAGCTCGGCACCGCAGCGATAGGCCACGTTGCCGAGCAGCACTGCCTCGGTCAGCAACCCGGAGTACGCGAAGTCACAGGTCGTCTTGCCCCCCTTCTTGCATGCTTCGAGCCACTCGGCGTGATGTCCGATGGACTTCGGGATCGACGGGGCCGGTGGCTCGAACCCTTCGAACCGCTTCGCTGGCCCGAACTCGTGCTTTCCATAGTCCGTCACGAGCCAACGACCGTCCTCGCCGACGAAGAGCACGCCGAAGTTCCATTCCTTCAGCCCCACTTCGTCGAGGATCTTCGGACGCTGCCCGCCGTCGTACCAGTGCACGGTCACGGCGCGTCGACCGCCGGTTGCCGCGTGTTCGAAACGCACGTGCATCCGATCCGGTGTGCCGACGGCGTGCGGCTCGGGCCCCTCGGACGCGACCTTCTTCGGCGCCTCGAGTTCGAGAGCCCACCACGGAAGATCGAGCAAGTGACACGCCATGTCCGCGAGCGTGCCGCCGCCGAAATCCCAGAAGCGGCGCCAGTTCTCGCGATGGTACGTCCCTTCGTGGAAGTCGTGCCACGCTGCGGGACCGAGCCACGCTTCCCAATCGAGCCATTCCGGCACGTCTTGCTTGACCTCGGGCAAACGCCCGTTCGCCCACGCCTTGCTGTTGCAGAACGCATAGACCTCGGCGACGGGGCCGATCGCTTCCGCACGAATCGCTTCGACGACGCGCCGGTAGTTTTCCGTCGCGTGGATCTGCGTGCCCATTTGCGTGACGCGCGCGTGACGCCTCGCGAGATCGCGTACGACTCTCGCCTCTTGCACCGTGTGCGTGAGCGGCTTCTCGCAATAGACGTGAAGCCCCTTGCGCAAAGCTCGCGCGGTCAGAGGAGCATGTGTGTGGTCGGGAGTAGAGATCACGACCGCATCGAGTTTGACGGTTTCGATCATCTCCCGCGCATCCTCAAACGTTTGCGCGTTCTGGAAGGGCTCCTTCGCCTTCTCGAGGATCCGCGCGTCGACGTCACAGAGCGCGACGACGTCCTCGTCACGCACGTGAGCGAGGTTGTTCGCACCACGGCCACCGACACCGACCACACCGATACGCAAGCGCTCGGTCATTTCGGTACTCCTCCGGTTCCGCCACGGTCGCGTACGCCGCGCAATGAGTGGCAAGGGAGCTGCTGCCATCGTCGTGAGAAAGCGTCGTCGCGTCGTCATGTCGTCACCTCATCCACGTCGCACGACGATCTCGGCCCCCTGAAAGAGGTCATAGGTCGTCGCGCAGTTACCATCACGGACCGCGATCTCGAGATTGCCTGCACTGCCCACGTATGCCAGCGGCTCGTGGACGGCAACGTCGGCAAAGGTCCGCACGAAGGGGAATCGCACACCGGCGCTCTCGACGATCGGCTGCGATCCCGCGAGCCAATCTTCGAGTTTGCTCCGGCGAATCGTCGTGATCGCGTTGCCGAAGCGATCGACGTGCACGATCGTCCCATCGATGCAATCGTCGCCATAGCACGTCGTGGGAAGATCGAGCCCTTCGAGGCTCGCGGGATCGATCTTCGAGCCGAGCGCAGCGAAGCGCACTCCGCGCGCGAGTTGCGCAGCGACCGGTGCGAATACGTCCCTGCCGTCGAACGTGACGCTGCGATGCGGCAAGAACCATCGCTCCTGATCGAGCACGACCGCACGGCGCGGTGGATCATCCTCGAGCAACATCGCGAACAGCCCGTTGTCCGGCCCGACGAGCCGCAGATGATCCGTTTCGATCGCGACCGCACGACGATCCGAACCGACCGTCGGGTCCACGACGGCGCACACGATGCAGCGCTCCGGAAGCCATGGACCGGCGGAAGCGAGCAGCCACGCACCGCTCATCACGTTGCACGGAGGAACGTCGTGACAGAGATCGAGAATCGTGGCCCATGGCCAGACTTGATGAATGACGGCGCGCAGCACCCCGACGTACGAATCCCGCACACCATAGTCCGTCAACAACGCGATCGGCGTTCCGCTCATGCACCCTTCTCGTCTTCGGAGTTCGAGCGCTCCATCCAGGGCTCGAGGTCGACGCCGAGTCCGTCGGCGACACGATTGATGTAATTGAAGTAGGCAGCCACCTGCACGGTGGCGTGGATCTCTTCGTCGGTCGCTCCCGTGTCTCGCAGTGCCTTCACGTGCGCTTCCTCGCAGGTCACAGGTGCCTTGGTCACTCGCAGAGCATAGTCGAGCAGAGCGGCGAACTTGGGCTCGAGTACGTCTCGTACGTCCGGCCCGAGCAAGTTTTCTCGAAGCGATTCTGGCGCCTCGGCACGGAGGTCGCCGCGATGGGACTCGGTTCAGTAGAAACAGTCGTTGGCCGCGCTGACTTCGGAAGCGATCAACTCTCGGAACCATCGTGGAAGCGGCGACCCCCGCGAGGTCGTCGTGGCCATGTAGAGCCGCATCGAGGCGTCGAGAATCGCCGGGTCGAGGGACATCAGGCGAACGATGCCGGCAACCGATCCCGCGCGTGCTCGCGCGGCAGCAAAGAGCGCGGCGAGCGAGCCTGTCGCCTCGTCATCGAGAACCTGTCGGATCCACGCCATGCCCGTCCCGAGTACCGTTGTTGTGGCGGTAGTTGCCACCGCACGCTACGACCGGCCATGATCGACGATGAGAGACGCACGTGGACACTCCATTCCAGATTTCCGGTCGATACTTTTGGCGGAACGGACGCGAACGACCGCGCGTCGGGCTCTTGTTCGAAGGCACGACGGAACTCGACCTGGTCTCGGACGATGAAGCCGCGACCCGCCTCGCTCACGACATGCGTGCCGCGAGTGACGTCGCCGATTTCGTCGGCGTGCGACCGGGTCCGCAGGTGCGCGACGGCGCAGTGAGCCTCGCAGCGGCGCAACTGGATCTCGGAGTCGTCTATCCCGTCGATGTGCGCACGAAGGCGAACAGGCGACACCAGTTGGCCGAGTATGCGAGCGCCGGAGTTCGAGGCCTGATCGTCTATCGATGCGGGAGCGAGTTGCACTCTCCTGGCGACGCTCGAGCGATCGAATCGCACTGGATCGACTTCGCACACGACATCGACTGGCCCTGTGCCGTCCTCGCGAGCGGAGCACTCGCTCGACGCGGATCGGTCCTCCGCGGTTTGGCTCGGGCCAGTGACGCTTGTGGCGTGACGCTTCGACGAGTAGACCTCGAAGGACCGTCACGGCTAGCCGACCTGTCCCTCGTCGCACGACTCTTGAGTGTGCGCGTCGAGGACGAACCGGCGATCCTGGATCTCGACACGGTGCACGGCTGCGCGCGTGCAGCGGCACTCTCGATTGCATGCGGCTATGGCTTGATCCTCGCGCCAGCAGCATCCGCGGATACGTTGCGGCCCGTCGTCGGCGCACTGCCGGATCATCTCGATGCACCGACCGTCGAACCGGTCGCAACGTTCCTGTCCGACTGCAACGAGGGCGACTCGATTCACGAGGATCCGGTCCAAGGCTCGCTCGTCCTGCTCAAAGAGGCCACCGGGCGCGACGCGCGCTTTTGCTTCCAAGATCGGCCCGACCTACCAAAACCCACGTTCTTGTGGGTCTGCGCTCATGGCGGTCTCACGCCGGCAGCATGGACACGCCTGCAAGCGATCGTCCACTCGGGATGTCACGCCGTCCTGTCGTGCTTCGAGCCCAATGACTCACAACGTGACAAGTTCGCAGCCCTCGAAACGGCTCCGCACGCGGAGATTCCGGTAGCGACATCGACCTTCGACCGACGCCGACTCGGAAAGGGCAGCTTGACGCTGCTCGGCGGCGCGTTCGAACACGAGCCGAGGCGCCCAGAACACGTCGACGTCGTACGCTCCCTCGCGCGAGCCGCAGGTCTCCCGTGTCACGAGTCGGAAATCGCACGCGGCGACCGGCCCGTTCGAAGCCTGCACTTCTCCGAGGGTGCAATCGACGCGACGGCAAACTCCTCGCTCGCGTGGCGCGCCGCCGACTGAGCGCGCATTCAGCGCACGCCGATCGTGCCGGTGACGGCGTTGGTCAGCGTCATGCCGAGCGAGTTCGCGGCCGCGTCGAACGCGAAGAACTGCGTGAAGAACCGTGCGCCAGCCAAGCTCGCGCTGGGCGGCACCTTTATGGCGATGCTCGCGGTGCCGGTCGAGCTCGTGGGCACAGCGACGACAACGTCCATCGATGCGTAGAGCGAGCATCCCTTCGCGCCGAGCACCGTGAGGTCGATCGGTAACCTGAGCGCCCCCCATGTCGTATCCGACAGGCCGAGAACGAACGCGGCGGCCCAGTTTGGTAACGCGCCGCTCAAGGACAAGTCCGTCGTGTCGCCAGTCCACGGCAAACGCGGACCACCGGCGTGGACCGCGGTCCCCGAACTCCCCGGACACGAGGACCCGAACGGCGCGTACGACGCCACGCTCGTGGTTCCGAAGGTCCAGACCTCGTCGGTCGGCACGGCGACCGTGGTTTCACCGAAGAACCGCACGACGCGCATGGTGGACGGATCGAACGTGCACACGACGTAGCCCTGGGGCGTCGGTTGTGGCGAGGTGAGTTTTTGCGACCAAGCAGATCCGTCCCACTCCCACGTGTCCGAATCGAGCCCGAGGGCGAACCCGCCTTGCAGCACGACTCGACTCCGCGAATCGTCGAAGGACATCGAGGCAGCGAAGCGTGCAGGCGGCCCACCGGCGATCTGCGTCCAATCGCTACCATCGTAGGACCATGCGTCCCCCATCGCCGCGGTGTCGTAACCACCGAAGAGCACGACGCGCCCGGAGATTCCGTCCCACGCCATCGCGTGATAGGCGCGCGGCGGAGGTGCATGGGTCGTCGTGATCTGTTTCCAAGTGGTGCCGTCGTACTCCCACGTGTCATTCGTTCGCGGCAAAGCCGACGTAGCACCGCCGAACAAGACCGAGACCTTTCGGACGCGATCGAAGACGAGTCCATGCCCAGCTCGACCAGGCGGGCTCACGCTCGTCGAGCTCTTCTTCCAGTCCGAACCGTCGTACTCCCATGTGTCGCTCGCGTACGACTTCGTGCCGTCGTAACCGCCGAAGAGGATCGTCGAAGCCCGAGCACGATCGAACGCCATCGCATGCCCCGAGCGTCCCGAGGGGCTCGTCAGGGGAGACAGCTGCGTCCATGCACCGTTCTTGAGGAGCCACGTATCCGCGTTTCGAGTGTAATCACCGCGCACACCACCGCCGAAGACGAGCACGTCGGACGAACGCCCCACGGCCCCGGACCAGAATCGCGCCGTCGGGCCAGCGGCAGGAGTGAGCCGCATCCAAGCGCTTTGTGCGCCGCAGACGCCCGATACGAACGAGCCGAGAACCGTGATCGCGACACACTGCACGCGGTGCATCGAAGGAGATTGCTTCATGGTGGCAGAAGAGGCGGGAGCGGAGCATACCACGCACGGGCCGACGCCTCAGGGGGTGCGGAATCCCTGACGCACCGTCGAGCGTGCTCCGATTCCGCGATGTCCACCGCGGAACGTGAAGAGATTCCCGGCAATCCGCTGGTAGAGGTCGCTGCGACCGAAGGCTGGACCGCGGTCGAGCCGACACGCACGCAGTGTCAGGCGGTACTCGAGCCCCGGACCGAGGATCACGGGCGCCGTATCGACGAGCGGGCGGAACCGGAATTCGGTCACATCACCCCGCAGGGTCACACGCCAGATTCGGTCCTCTGCGCGCGCGCCGACCAAGACGATCTCGAGCTCGAACCAGTCGACACCCGTCATCGCGTTCCACTGGACCGTCACCTCGCTCGAACTCTCGGTCGTCGCCCCGGGCAACGGTGCCGTGATCTCCGGTTGCGGGAGAAGACCCGGAAACGACGCCGCGGCATCGGGCACGAAGGCCTCTTGTTCGCGCCAGACTCCGGCGCTCTCGGTGCTCGCTCGCAGTGCGATCAACATGCGCCTGTTTGCGAGCAACGGACTGCCATCGGGCACGAACACGCGAACCCCGTCCCCATCGATCTCGACACCGGACGACCACGGGCACACGTCGAGCACCTCGTCGTCCGCGATCACGGCGCCGAGCTTGTATTCGAACGCCGATTGCGGGATGCGGGCATCGAGGCCCGAGACGACGTGATCGACGACGACCGAGCGATCGAAGCCCGCGTCCAACGTGATGTTCTCGAGGATCGGTACACCGGCACGCACGTCCCGGAGCATTCGAGAGCCGATGCGTTCCGGTACGAACCTCCCGCTGACCAGTCGCCCCTCGACGGCGGTCGCTGCAGCGCTGCCGGTCGGAACACCGAGCCGATACGCGTCGCCGCCGGTCGTGTCCGGATCGATGCTCCGAGGTAGTCGATCGCCGTCGCCGACCGACTCGCCGAGCGCGAGCGTGAACCAATCATTCTCGGTCAATCGCGATTGCACGAGCATGCGACGCTCGCTCGATGGACGCGTTCCGACGATCGTGCCCTCGAGCGAACCATGCGCTCTCGATACGGGTCCGTCGATGCGCGTGAAGCGCTCGAGCGGGAACTCGACGCGCACGTTGTCGATCTTCGTCACGCTCTGCGCCGAACGATACGCACGCCCATCGTTGCGCGTCGTTTCCGCCGACGCCGTCAATACGCCGAACCGTTCTCCATTGAGGGACAACTCGCCGAAGAAGTTCGTCCGCCCTTTGCTCTGCGTATTCGGGTCGTCGTTGCCCTGGACGGTCGCATCGCGCATGGGAGCGCCCGTCCGTGCATCGAGCACACGAGCGAAGAACTGTCCACGGAGCTCGCCTTGTCGCAGTTCTTCCCGACGCACGAGGATCTGCATGTCGACACCCGCGCGCCCGGGAACGATTTCGCCGATCGCATCGCCGCGGAAGTAATTCGTCCCATCGGACCACGCCGTCGTCGCGTTGGTCCAACCTGCACTGAGGCCACGAACCGTTCCGAAGCCATCCGGACCGGAGATATCGACAATGCCCCCACCTGCAGACGAGCCGACACGGACTTCGCGCGATCCGTGCGCTTCGCCACGCAGCGCCACGAAGTAGCGCGCGGTCCCCCCGGGTTCGAACGCGAGGTCTAGAGTGCCTGCTGCCGTTGCACCGAGCGCTGCGACGACGGATCGCTCGTACACCACCGGAGCCCAGGGCACACCTCCGCGGATGCGAGGCGTGAGCACGAGCGGCGTTCCCGTAGCGTCGACGGCCGGTAACGGACCGATGGAGTAGCGCCCGTCCCGATCGGACCGGGCCGCACGTCCATGGAGATCGACGAAGACGTCCGACACGTTCCGTTTCGCCAGGTCACGCAACACGCCTTCAAGGGTCGTTGCGGCAACTACCGTCGCGAAGACGTACCGGCCACCGCGAGTCACGAACGACGACTCGGGCAGCAGTGCGGTTCCGTTCGAGATCGCGCTACCGACGTTTTGCCAAGTCATCCCGGCTTCGTCGAATCGTAGGGCGAACACGCGCTCGTTGACGGGTACCGAGAGTTCGTTCGTGAACTCGAGGCTCGCGGCCGTCGAGGCAAACGTCATGTCTTCGGGAAAGACATGCAGGACGCGCGTCGAGAGAAGCACGCCGTTCGCGACGTCGGGAAGAGGAGCCGGCAGGTCGCGCGCCGACACGGTCGCGACTTCGATCCGGAAATCACCACTCGTTTGCGCGCTCCGCTCGACGAAGGTCCCCGCTGCAACGCGAAGGGTCGGGCCCACGCCGCTCGTCCGCGCGTCGAGCACGATCGCGGGCGTCGCGGTGCCGATCGTGACCTCTGCACTCGGGGCGTTCGTCAAGTCCGGTAGAACGAAAGGGACCGGAAACTCGTTCCAGTTCGCGCCGGAAGGCACATCTCGCGTGAACGTCGTCGTGCCATAGCGCTCGGCTCCTGTCGCCGTCGCGTGCACGGCGTCGATCGTGAGGCGGCGAATGCCAGCAGGCGGATCCCCGAACTCGAATCGCCCGTACGCATCCGTCGTCGTGCTCCACGCATCGTCGAGCCGCACCGTCGCGGAAACGATACGACGCGAAGATCCGTCGACGACCGAACCTGCAAGCACCGTTCGCGGCCGATCGGTGAAGTAGGGCGCAACCCGGGAACCCGTGCCCCGGTTGCATGCGGTGAGGCTGGTGGCAGCGACGGCGAGGAGCAGCGCGATCGCGAGTCGCTCGCGACCCGGCTCGCGCTTCTTTGCGTGGTGCATCCGGTCACGATCGAGCGCAAGACTGTGATTTGCAACCGTCGACGGGCGCGTGCACTTCGCGATTCGGGATACCTCGCTCCGCATCAACGACGACCGAGAGCACCGGGCTCGGGCGCCGAGACCATGCGACTCCGGGCACCGTCACGCCCCACGGCACGAAGTGCGACGACGACATCGTCCACGAGGACCTTGTCGAGAACGAGCTCTCCCGCGCGGTCGCGAACCGCGCTGTTCGGGACGAAGCGTCGATCGGTCCAGTCGGCCTCGGTCGTCGCGCGCCACAGGACCTCGAAACCCGCGAGGGACTCCGCGCGGTCCGACACGCGCCAGGTGACACGCGTGTCGAGTGTCGCCGTCCCGGCGACTCGCGGCGCAACCGGTGCTGGAGGTGCATCGGCGAGCTCGACGGCGAGAACCGCGGCGAGGCGTGTCACGCGTGCGAGATAGTCGAAGTCCATGTAGTCGGCGTAGTCGCCGTACGGCTTTCCGTCCCGCTCCGTCTTGTCCTTGTGCTGCCGCGTGAAGTCCTCGTAAGGCTCCGTCATGCGAACCGCGGGAAACCCCGCTTCGGCGAAGGGTCGGTGGTCCCCGCCACGGCCGTACCGATCGCCGCGCAGGATGAGCTTGACGCGGAAGTCATCGAAGTAGCGGCGCGCGAGATCACTGAGCGTGCGTGCGAGATTGCGTCCCGTCGAGTCGCGACTCCCTTCCTGGTAGCTGAAGACCCGGACGTAACCACGCTCCCTTCTGCCGTCGGCGGCGCGCGTGTTGCCGACGATGTCGAGCGTCGCCATTCCGTCGATCTCCGCATCTTGCTGCTCGAGCACCTTTGCATCCGCACGAGAACCGATGAGACCGAGCTCTTCTCCGTCGTAACAGACGAGTCGCACCGTCGCACGCAACGGGATGCGCGCCAGCACGCGCGCGAGTTCGACGATCGCAGCCGTCCCGGATCCATCGTCGTTGGCCCCGGGAGCGTCACTGCTCGCATCGTTGCGTGCCGTCGCGCGACTGTCGTAGTGACCGGAGAGCACGTAGATGCGGTCCGGGTCCGTCGTGCCCCGAATGGTCGCGACGAGGTTGACGAACTTCGTGGGGACGCCATCCCGTTCGCCGATCTCGTGCGGTTCGCTCGTCACGGTCATGCGCCCGTCGCTCGTCTCTGCAGCCGCACGGAGCTGACCCAGCAACCACGAGCGAGCAGCGCCGATGCCGCGACTCGGGTCCGTCGCCTTCGAGAAGCTGTGCCGGGTGCCGAATCCCTCGAGCTGCCGCACGGTCGCTTCGAGCGAACGTGCATCGACTGCGGCTGCAGCACGTGCCGCGCCTTCGTGACGAACTGGCATCGGCGGTTCTCGTGTCGCCACGTCTTGTGCGCACGGAAGCAGGACCGAGACGAGAAGGAAGAACGGCAGCATCGGAACCTCGTGGACGAATCCGGGCGAACGCGCGAAACCAAACACTGTCGCGAGTCATGAAGAAGGGCAACCGGGCGAGCAGGCGGCCAGACAGTTCGGCCAAGCATCGCGCGTGTGTTCGGAGCCGAGCAAAGCGGCTGCGTCGATTCGTCTCAAGGACAGATCGTCGCCGTGCCGACGAATCTCGATAACCGACCCGGAGACGGGTTCGGTCACTGACTTTCGCGAACCTCGGAGCCGGACCCACCCCTGCTCGGCCGTGACCTGCCAAGGACGGCGGGTGCTCGATCACACCACAGAGGGAGGGGAATGATGCGAAAGTCGACGATCTGCGTCGTGCTGTGCTCTACGCGACTTCTCGCCCAAGGAGTTCCGTTCGAAACTCCACGGGCCATCACGGGAGGCTTCTACTTTCCCTCTGTGGCTGCGGCGGTGGACGTCGATCTCGACGGACACCGCGACGTGATCGCCGCCAACGGGATCTCGATCGACCCGCGCGGTCCGTTCGAGGCGATCCTGCTCGACAAGAACTCGACGGTCCGTACCCACGCGCCGGCGCCTCCGACGGGAGAGCTCGGTCTACACGGTCACGTCGCGGTCGTGACCGGCAAGACCGACGACGATTCGCTCGAAGACTTCGTCGTGGTCAGCGACGGCGGCACCGTGTCCACGTATCGCAACCCCGGGCCAGGTCCACGCCCTGCCTGCATGCCCCGTTTCGACAAGCCTGTGGCGATGGCGCGCGTCGATACGATGACCGGACGATCCAACTCGCTGCTGTTCTGCCGATTCTGGCGGGTGGAAGCCGTCGACATCGACGGCGATGGACGGATCGAAGTCGTGCAGAGCCATCGCTTGATCACGATCTTCGAGGTCGTCGACCGAAGCGGACTGACCGCGTTCCACCACGTCGGGGATCCCACGAAGATCCACGAGGCGACGTTGCTGACTGGCGATGTCCGAGACTTCGCGTCGGGAGACTACGACGGGGACGGCGACGTCGACTTCGTGGCGATACGCGGCGAGAAAGCCGTCGTCCATGCATGGAACGACGGTGGACGCTTCCGCGAGACGGAATACCAGTCGCTCGAACCCGCACATCCGGCTCGTATCGCGCGCTGCGATGTCGACGACGACGGCATCGACGAGGCAGTTCTGGCCGACGCCACGCACACGACCATCTGGGTCCATTCTCGGGACCCCAAGAGCGCGAGCGTGACGCGTCGCTCGTACGATCTCGATCGCCCATTCGGAACGCGAGTCGAGGAGATCATTGCCGTCGACTACGACGCGGATGGCGACGAGGACGTCGTCGTCCAGGTGCTCGACGCCTCCAATGGATCGTGCCTGGTGTTCTTCGAGAACGACCAGGGGAACCTGAAACGGCTCTCGACAGTCATGACGACGAACTGGGAAGTCGGGCAGAACGAATATCCGATCCACGCCGCTCGCACACAGCCGTGCGACATCGACCAGGACGGTAGGACGGACCTGTTGTTCGGTGGCATGCGAGATCGCGTCCGATCGAACTTCGCATCGTGGATCGTCGAGGGATCCCACGCAGCTTCTCGCGGAGCGAAGTTCCTCGTCGAGGGCAGTCATGGGTCCCACGGGCATCGTGCGACGCTGAGTTTCGCCAATGATCCACGTCTCGGGAATCGGCACTTCGGAGTCCGTGTCGCCGGACTTCCTGCGCGACGACTCGCTGCGCTCCTGCTCGATTGGCGTGCCATGCACTATCGGACCGCGGGAGTCGACCTGATCGCAGGCGCGTGGAACAGCTTTGGTACGACGACTCGCGGCGCGGGAGACGACGGTTGGAGCGAAGTGGTCTTCGACATCCCTCGCGATCCGTCGCTGCTCAAACTCGACTTCCGGTTCCAGTGGGTCTACGCGGACCCCGCTGCGCCCAATCCTCTCGGCATCAGCACGAGCGCCGGTTGGTCGCTCGCGCTACGTCGTTGAGGATCAAGGCCTCGAGGCGATCGCTACATAGTCTCGGCGAAACTGCTCGTACTGCTCCTCGATCGACGGGATCGTCGTGTCGGATTCGAGCCGCGGACCGTGCTGCCGCACGTCGTCGATCAGCACTTCGAGCGACTTCGTGAGCGAGTCCGGATCGCCGGCGCGGAACGCGCGCCCGCGCTGCACGGGCACGGCTTCCGTCATGCCCGGCAGGTCCGAAACCAGCAGACGAATGCCGGCGATGCGCGCTTCGAGGCACACGAACGGCGTGTTCTCCCGCCATCGCGAAGGCACGACCACGATGTCGAGCCCTTGCAGTACCGATCCGAGTTCTTCGCGACCGAAAGGCCCCACGAACTGGATCCGTTCGTCATCGCCGGCGAGCTGCTTCAGTCGTTCGTCGAAATCGCGATAGTCGCCGAAGCGACCATGCACCGCGAGCCTGACGTCCGGGTCCTCGAGCCGTCGAAACCCCTCGACGAGCACGTCCACGCCCTTGTGCGGAGCGAACGTACCGAGGAATCCGATCGTGATCGGTCCCGGCCGCCGCTCGAATGCCTCGCCGAAGCGACTGCGGTCGACGCCGTAGGGCGCGTGGACGATGGACGACGCATCGTGACCGTTGGCGACGAGTCGGTCCGCCACCGTGTGCGACGGCGCGTAGACGCGCTGCGCGCGCTTCAGAGCCTGTCGCATCGCATCGGCGCGCTGCAGAGTTCCGAGCGCGCGCTGTCGATCACCGCTCTCGTGCTTGGCGACTTCCCCTTCGATCGCGCGCAGACCATCGAAGGCACCGGCGGCCCGGAGCCGCTGCGCGAGCGCGGGTGTCGTGCAGTCGATACACCCCAAGCCGCCATCGGGCGGGCCGTCGCAGTTCTTGCCGGACCTGTCGAGCAGGAGGAAGTTGGGGCAAACGAACCAGAAATCCATCACGTGGACCGCGATGGGAATCGATCGTGCCGCGAGATCGAAGAGCCGGTCGAGTCCGAAGAGCCGGAGATGGAAGACGTGGGCTACTTCGGGGTCGAACTCATCCAGAATCGCCGCGAATGGCCCCTCGAGGTCCGGTGCGTCGTATTCCCGGAGCGTCCAGTTGGCGATGTTCTTGTCGAACGACAAGATCGTCACCGGAACCCCGGCCCACGTGAGTTTGGTCGCTCCGACCGGGGTGCGGTCCTCGAAGTCGGGATCGAGCGCGACGACGCGAACATCGTCGCCACGTGCCCGCCCGGCACGAGCGAGCGCGAGCACGAACTGCTCGGTACCCGAATGGAATTTCGGGAAGAACTGATGCAGGACGTAGAGCACGCGCATGGCAGGCATTACAAACGGGAAATCCGACCGGATCCAAAGTCGTTCCCTAGCAGCGTGTTGAAAAAGTCGGGCACGCGTCGAGTGAGTGATTTCGCTGTCCCGGTGGTTCACGAAAACGCAGGCGAATCGTCGATTCGGCGAGGCTTTCGGGAGCTGCCGGGGCGGCGAAGGCACCCGCTCGGCGCCTGTCTGAGTTTTTCAACACGCTGCTAGCAGCGCGTCGAAAAAGTCGGGCACGGGTCGAGTGCGTGATTTCGCCGTCTCGGTGGCTGCCGAAAACGCAGGCGAATCGTCGATGCGCCGAGGCTTTCGGGAGCTGCCGTGGCGGGGAGGGCGCGTGCTCGGTGCATGTCTGAGTTATTCAACACGCTGCTCAACCGCGCCCGCGGCGTCGTCCTCCACACGCTTCTTCTTGACCGCCCCACGTTGCGCGAGCAGACTCGCATGTCGTGAAGATCCTGCACGCCGTCCACGGCTTTCTGCCCGAACACGACGGCGGAACCGAACGCTACGTCGACGCGGTTGCGCGTCATCAAATCACACGCGGACACCGAGTCGTTCTCGCGGTCGGCAGCTACAGCGATCGGTACGACGGGTTCGTGGCGACCGATCGCTCCGAGGGGCGCCCCACCGTCTACCGTATTTCGCAACTCGGTAGCTACGCCGAACGTTGGGACCACGGGGACCAACCCGAGATCGAAGTCGCGCTCGCACGTCTCGTCACCGACGAGGCGCCCGATGTCGTGCACGTGCATCATTGGCTGCGCCTCTCACGCGGCATCGTGCGCGCCGTGGGTTCGTGCGGTGTACCGGTCGTCTTGACGGCGCACGACCTCACTCCGACGTGTCCGCGGCTCTTCCGCGTGCGCCCTGACGAGCCGTTCTGCCAGCGACCGCTTGCTGTCTCGAGCTGCCTGCACTGCGTGCAAAGGGACACCTGGCAGGACGATGCCGTGGTGGCGCTCAACCTCGAAGCCTACGCAACCGACATGCTCGCCGAGACACGCGCCTGCACGCGTGTGATCGCCCCGAGTGATGCGCATCGCGACGTGCTCTCGCGCTTCTCCAACCTGCCGCCCGAAGCGATCACTGTCCTTCCACACCCACGCCTCGGTGCGCCGGCGCTCTCGATCGCATCCAAACCTGGCGAAAACGCTCTCCAAGTCGCTCATTGGGGACACCTCTTGGACTACAAGGGCCCGCACGTCCTGCTCGATGCGCTCGAGAAACTGCCCGCGTCGATTTCGCTGAGCCTTTGGGGGCGCGCCGACAATGCCACGTATCGGGCGCGCATCGAGGCATCGATCGAGCGACTGCGTTCGCGCGGCGTACGCGTGGATCGGCGCGAGACCTTCACGAGCGACGAACTCCACGACATGTCCGCGGACGTCGCGGTGTTTCCGAGTCTCGCGCACGAGTCGTGGTCGTTCGTCGTCGACGAAGCGCTCGCTCTCGGGATTCCTGTCGTCGCGAGCGCGCGCGGTGCTCCTCCCGAGCGTCTCGGAGATGCCGGTGCGACGTTCACCGCCGGAGATGCAAACGACCTCGCGCGGACACTCGAGGCGCTCGCCACCGATCGTTCGCGACTCGAAGCGATGCGCCGGGCCTGCGCGTCCGCCGGCATGTCGCTCGACGACCATGCGGAGCGACTCGAAGCGATCTACGAATCGGCTCGCACGTCCCCCGCATCTCGGATCCCTTTCGACTACGCAACGAAGATCGCCGCTGCTCGCATTCGTCGCGGCTTCGAGGATCGTGCACGCTGGCTCGACGCGGTGAAGCGCAGCGCAGAGGCAGAGCTGAAGGGCACGCGCAAGGACGCAGAGGACGCGTTTCGAAAGGCTGCACAGGGAGACGAGAGGCTGCAGGAACTCCGGGATGCCTACGAACGCCTGCTCCGATCGATCGGACAGCCATGACCGACGCGCTCCGCATCCTCTACGTCGTCCATCAGTTCGTCCCACGACACGTCGCCGGCACCGAGCTCTACACGGAGCACCTGGCCCGCGGCATGCAGGCACGCGGACACGAGGTCGCCGTCTTCGCGACCGAGGCGTATCACGGCGAACCGCAGTCGACGCTGCGTGAGAAGGATCTCACGGGCCTCCGTGTCTTCGAGGCGGTCCACAACAACGCCTTCGCGGACTTCGAAAGCAGCTATCTGGATCCCGAGAAGGAGGCGCAGTTCGAGCGCGTGCTCGATGCGTTCTCTCCGGACGTCGTCCACGTTCAGCACCTGTGTCAGCACTCCCTGAACGACCTCGCGATCGCGAAGCGCCGCGGATTGCCGATCGTCTACACGTTGCACGAGTTCTGGCTGCTCTGCGTGCACAACGGTTGGCTGGTCCGCCCCGGTTACGAACTGTGCGCCGGCCCCGAAGCGGCCGCGTGCGCCGCCTGCGCGAAGACGTGCTGTCCGGCACCCAAGGCCGGCACGGGCGAACGCGAATGGCTCGAAGCATGGCTTGCACGCGACGCCACGGTGCGGGCGGCACTCGAGCACGTCGATCTCTTCGTCAGCCCTTCTCACTTCTTGCGTGAGCGGTTCGTCGAAGCCGGCCTGATCGCCGCCGAGAAGATCATCGCCTCGGACAACGGAAGTCCTCCGCACACGCTTCGGCGAGGTCCCCATCGCGAATCGGACCACCTCCGCATCGGCTTTCTAGGCACGCTCGCCGAGTGGAAGGGAATCCACGTCTTGATCGAAGCGATGAACCGCCTCGGTGACGACGAAGCCAGCCTCGAGTTGCATGGCGTCCTCGAGTATTTCCCTCAATACGTCGAGCGCTTGCGCGATCTCGCGCGACATCCGCGCATTTCGTTCGAGGGGCGCTACGACAACGCACACGTCGCCGACATTCTCGCTGGCATCGACGTCCTCGTCGTACCATCACTCTGGTACGAGAACTCACCGATCACGATTCACGAAGCCTTCTCGTCCGGTGTGCCGGTAGTCGCGAGTGGCGTTGGCGGTATGGCCGAGTTCGTCGAACACGAGAAGAACGGGCTCCACTTCCAAATCGGCTCCTCCGACTCGTTGTTCGCCGCTCTGCGTCGCCTGATCGACGAGGAAGGACTCTTGCAACGGCTTCGTTCCGGCATGCCGGTGTTCAAGACCATCGAGCACGATTGCGCCGACCAAGAAGCCCGTTATCGCGCACTCCTGAGTCCACGATGAAGATCGCCCACGTCATCAGCGACTACCTGCCGGCAAGCCGCGGCGGAACCCAACTGCACCTGAGCGACCTGTCCCGCGCCTTGGGTCGACTCGGTCATGACTGCGTGATCTTTGCCGGGGAGCGCGGCACCGGTCGCAAGGACTTCTCGGTCGCTGACGATGTCCACGACGGCGTTCCGGTCCGGCGCGTGACGTACGGATTCGGTGATTTCGTGCGGTTCGATCGCCTCTACGTCCACCCCAAGATCGATGCACGCTTCGGTGATTGGCTCGACGAAGTGCGCCCCGACATCGTGCACGTACACCATTTTTCGGCGCTTTCGACACGCTTCGTCGATGTCGTGAAAGGGCGCGGTCTGCCCATCGTCTTGACGCTGCACGACCACTGGCTCGTCTGCCCACGTGGCCAACGGATCCATCCCGATTCTCTCGAGATCTGCACGGACCTCGACCGCTCTCGCTGCTTGCCGTGCCTCTCGAAGCTCTGGCCGCACTTGTTGCCGATCGGCAACGCGGACTCTCGTCCTCTCTCCGCCGCGCATCTCGCGCGCTGGGGAACCGAGATCCGGCGAGTGCTCGCCACCTGCGACTTGTTGATCAGCCCGTCGGATTTCCATCGTGGCACGTTCGCGTCACTCGGGATGCCGCCGCATCGACACGTGACGATCGAGCATGGTCTCGATCGCTCGTTGTTGTCCGCTCCTCCCCGCAGCAGAGCCGTGCGACGCATCGGCTTCGTCGGCACGGTGTTGCCCTCGAAGGGCGTTCACGTGCTGGCCGAGGCGATGCGGATCCTCGCACGCGACGAACTCGAACTCGTCGTGCACGGCGAGGTCGCGAATTTCCATGGCGACACGTCGTACGGCGATCGGTTGCGGGAGGCATTGGGAAGCGTTCGCTGCACTTTCGCCGGCGCCTACGATCACGAGGACTTGCCGACCATCCTCGCGGATCTCGACGTCTTGGTCGTTCCTTCGATCTGGTGGGAAAGCTTCTGTCTCACGATTCGCGAAGGCGCCCTCGCGGGCTTGCCGGTCGTCGCGAGTGATCACGGCGCGATGAGCGAAGCCGTCGCGCAGGGCTACGCGCTCGGCTTCAGGCCCGGCGATGCGCAGGAGTTGGCGCACGCACTCGGGCGTGTGACGGACGAGCCGGAGTTGCGTGCGTCGCTCGTCGCGCATGCGAGTCGCATTCGTTCCATCGACGCTTGCGCGCGCGAAACCCTCGAACACTATCTGCGACTGCATCGCGAAGTGCGGACATGAGTGATGTCTCTGTCAGCATCTTCGTGCCGACATGGAACGGCGGTGACGAGTTTCGGACGAACCTAGGCCTGCTCCTGGCGCAGAAACTCGATCGCCCATTCGAGATCGTCGTCATCGATTCGGGTTCGACGGACGGCACGCGTGAGTTTCTCGAGACGCAACCCGTCAGGCTGGTGACGATCGCCAATCGTGAGTTCAATCACGGTCTGACGCGCAACCGCGGCATCGAACTCTGCAAGGGAGACATCGTCGCTCTGACCGTGCAGGACGCACGCCCGGAGAGCACCGATTGGCTACAGAGACTCGTCGATTGCTTCGACGACCCTCGAGTCGTCGGCGCCTTCGGCCGGCAAGTCGCCCGCGCGGATGCGAACCCGTTCATTCGGCACCGCCTTTCCGGTTGGGTCGCCGCGGGCACCGAACCTCGGATCCAGGAGATCTCGAATCCCGAGGAGTTCTGGAAGCTCGCCCCCCTCGAACGGCTGCAACGCATCGCGTTCGACAACGTCAACTCGGCTGTTCGGCGCAGCACGATGCAGGAGATTCCGTTCCGCGAACGGAAGTTCGGAGAGGACATCGACTGGTCGATGCGAGCGATCCTCGCTGGACATCGCATCGTGTTCGAGCCGCGGTCCGCCGTCGTGCACAGTCACGACAATTCGGCCTGGTACGAGTTCAAGCGCACCTACGCAGATCACTCCAACCTCCACGAGACGCTGGGCGTACACACGATCAAATCCAAAAAGGCACTCCTGCGCTGCATTCGCTACCAAGCGCGCGTCTATCGTGAAGTGATCGACAAGGACGAGCGCATCGCGGGCTTCTGGAGAAAGCTTTCGTGGCGCTTCCGCTCGTGGACCTTCTCGATCGCGGAAAACTCGGGGCAATACTTCGGAGCAAAGTCGGCACGCAAGCTGCGTGAGGGCAGTCGCTTCTACCGCCGCCTCGATCGACTTTTGCGCCGCGGAGTGTAGTGTCCTCCGTCAGGCGTTACGCGACCTCGACGACTCGCTACTCGCTCGCGTAGTCGTCCGCGACTCGCGTCGTCGGCAGCGAGTTCGGCTCGAACCAGAGTTCTGCAACGGCACCGAGCCAGACCGCGGACGCCGTCGCATGGTGACGACATACGCCGATCTTAGACCCATCGTCACCGTCGACGATCTCGGGCATCGCGCCGTCCGCGGCCATCACGGTCGCGAGTCGCTCGAGACGCGACTTCGCTCGATCTTCGAGTCCGACGCCGGCCTCGGCGAGCGCGAGCAACGCACCGAGCAAGGGCCAGCATGCGCCATACTGATAGCCATCGCGTACGTAGTCGACATCGTCCGTCGGCACGAACCGCAGACCTTCGGGTCGGGCGAAGCGCTCTTCGGCGTAACCGTCGAGGATCGCGGTCGCACTTGCGAGATCCAACCCTTCGACGTCGGCGTTGTCGGTCGCGAGCCCGAAGACGAAAGGTAGAATGCCGAGGGCCGTGGCCCGACGGACGAAGTTGCCATCACTGCGCATGAACGATGCGAAGCCACCCGTGTCGAGATCGAGGAAGTGCGCGTGGACGATTTCCGCAATCCGACTGCTCGCGGCTTGCCACTCCCCGGCACGCACGTCCTTGCCGAGGCGCTGCGCGAGGCGCGCGCCGGCAGCGAGACCCGCGTATTGCGCACACACGACTCCGAGTTCGACGTGGATCGATGCCGCGAGTGGTCCGTCTTCAACGAAACCGTGACCGCGCCCGTTCTCCAAGAGACAATCGCCGTCTCGATCCGACTCGAGCACCCATGCGAGTGCGCGTTCGACGTGCGGCCAGAACCCGATCGCAGCGCCCTCGTCCTCGTGGTGTTCGACGAACCTCACGACCGCATCGACGAAGAGCGGTGTCGCATCTGTCGCATCGTAGTGCGCCACCCCCGCAGTCGTGATCTCGTGAGGAATCCCGCCACGTGCGTCCTGGAAAGCTGCCATCGTCTGCAAGGTCGCCAGTGCCCGATCGGGCCCGGTCCATGGCAACATCGACCGAATCGTCCAATACGCATCGCGTGCGAACAGCCACGAAGGTCCCGGGCGCCCGTCACACCATCCCGGACGGCTCGTGTCGAGACCCGCGACGTAGCCGCGAAACCGGCGACTCCTCGCCAGACCACCGAACGCTTGTGAGCGGCCGTGAGAGAGCGGCGCTACGTCGACGAATGCACGATCGACGGCGAGTTTCGCACGTTCGATTCGTCTGCGCAGCTTCGTATCGAGTTCGGTACGAGGACGCGGTGCGGTAGGCGAAACCAAAATGCGCGACTCGCGCGGCGCGTCGAACGTGAGGCGCGCCGAAACGCGTTCCCGCGGCCCGAGCACGAACTCGACCTCACACACAACACCGTTGCCGCGGCCCGCACGCTGCAAGCGCACACGCTCCGGCGTGCGCGAAAACGCGAGCCGTGCGCCGCGCCGCCCTTCATCATCGCGAAGCCTCAGCATCCGATCGCCGTTCGATGTCGCGACGTGCGGGCGCGTGACGCCGGCGGGGTAGGGCCATTGCAAGCGCATGTCGGATCGGAACTCGACACGTACGAGGCGATCGAGAGCACCGCCTTCGTCACCTTCGCGTGCCGCGTCGAGCCCTTCCGTCCCTCGCACTTCGAGCTCCCAAACGAATCCATCGTCGGCCTCGCCCCACGTTTCACACAGCCCGTCGAAGCGCCGCTCGACCGCGCTGTTCGCGATGCGAACGGATGCGCCATTCGATCCGAGGACGTTGCCGCGATCGTCGCTGAGCCGGAACTCACCGAACACGCGCGACGGCAGATCCCACACCTCGCGAACGCCACGACTGTCCGCAAGCAAGAGTCTGCCGCATCGATCGGTGAGTTCGAACCCATCGAGTTCGTTGACGTCCTGCCATTCGCTCTCGTCGACTCGGACAACAAACACGGCGGGGTCGATCGACTCGGCGTCCGGTTCGAAGCTTCGAGGCTCGAGGATCGGGTCACGTCCGAGTTCGGGCCATGCGGAGTCGGCGTTCTCTTCGCCGAACACCAAGAACTCGCACAGATCCGCCGCGAATCGCACACGACTCTCCGCAAACGGGTCTTCACTCGGGCGTGCGTCTTCGAAAACGAGATGTGCGCCGAGCGCCAGAATCCGTCCCGTCCCCGGTGTGTACTCGACGAGAAGGCCGGTTTCGGCCTGGACGGCCAAGAACACCTTCTCGACACCGATCAGCCGACCGCCGCGAGGGCGCGTGCCGCGTGACCAGAACGCACCTCCGACGTGGCACGCCCCTGCAGGACGACGCAAGTAGACGCCACCGGGAAAGCGCTCGAACAGCGGATGATCGACGTACGGTGCGATGCCGAGACGATCGTGGGTTCGGAGTGGCCCCTGCCACGTGCGACTGCGAACCTCGGGAGGTGACGCTTCGAACCCGAGCGGACCGACCCACGCCGCCGGCGCACCGGTCAGCAGCAGGCGTCCGCCACCGAGAACCCATGCGCGCAACAGCTGGGCGGCAGTCTTCCCGAGCGCGGGGCCGTTCTCGCCCGGACCTGCATGCACCCAGAGCAACTCGACTTCTTCGAGTGCTTCGGGAAGCTTCTCCGCCCACGCGAGTTCGAGACGCGTCGACAGTGCGGCGCGCAGGGCGTCGGTCTCGGCACCCGCCTCAGAAACGAGCTGTATCGTAAATCCGGTCATCGCGCGACGGTTCGACTGCAGAGCGCGTATCCTCGCACCTCGCGCGCGAAATGCGAGACGTTGCCGCGGACAACACCATCTGATCCGATTCAGGCGATCTCGCGAGCACGCACCTGACTGAAGAAGCCTTCGATCTCGCTCATCGCGAGCCGGCCACCGAGTTGCTTGCGTGTCTGCGCGACAGCCGCGGCCGCAGCGAAGCACGACGCCATGCGTTCGGGCCACCCCTGAGTACGGCGCAGATGATACGCGATCGCCGCCGCTTCGAGCGGCGCCTCGCCGCCTCGATCTCCAGGCTTGGGGACATCGAGGTCGAGTTCGACGTGCGGAAGTTCGACGTGGAAGTCGTCGTAGGCATCCCGCAACAGCAGCGCCGTATTCGCGGCATGCGCATCGACCCGATCCGGGATATCGCGCTCGTCACCGAGCTTGCGGTCCTCGAACACCATCGTGGGCCCGAGTGCGCGAAGCGCGCTCGTAGGCAGCGAGGTCACGAGCATCCACGGCAGACCGCGGTCCCGCACGCGACCCACCAGTGCTTCGAACACGATCGCGAGACTGCCCTGCATGGCACGCGTCTCGCAAACGAGCACACCGTCGATCGATGGCGCGGCGCCGAGTTCGTGTCCGGCCTCTGCGTCGTATTGGAGTTCGCGATCGCACCGAGCGAGAAACGCACGCAGCTCCGTATCCGCGAGTCGCGGTGGATGTTCACGATACACCCGACGCGTCATCGCTCCGCTCGCGTCGAGGCCGTGGTAGATCGCCCGCATCGGCGTCGGCGCGGCCATCGATAGCCATGCGACGTCGATCGACTCCGCGTCACACGCACTCGCGACCAGGTCACCGAGACTTCCTGGCCCCCGAAACGCGACGAGACGAGCTCGCAATCCGAGAGCGCGTGCGGCGCGCAATGCGACGAAGCCGGCACCCCCTGCTTCGAAATGTGCTGCCTGCACGTCATGCACGGTCGCCGCCCGGTCGAGCCGCTCGACGAACTGCACGCGATCGAGGTGCGGCAGGGGAGCAAGGACCAAGAGCATGGTCCCTACTCTTCGACTCCTTCGCAGGGATGCCTGGAGGCCAGCCTTGGCTGGCAGAACGTCAGCGCGAGGTCGATTCGCCGGTTGCCACGTCGACCGTCGTCTCTTCCTCGGCATCGAGGAAGCCGCGATAGATCATCAGAGGCTGGATCTTGGTGTCCGGGTGACCACCGAGTTCTGCGAGGCCGTAGATCGGGCTCACGAGAAGGTCCCCTGCGTGCAGCAGGCACGACACGCCGTGATCGACCGCGCGGTAGAGGAAGGTGAACGGGAACGCGAGGACCGAGACCGCATCTCCGCCTTCGAGGCCCGTTTGGATGTTGCGCGCATCGATCGCACCGTCCGTTCCCGCACCGTAGAGGATGATCGCAGGCGACGCGAGCGTGACCGCAAGGTCCTTGCCCGCTCGGCGGACGGTACCGCAGCTCGTGGCGGCGAGGAGGAGCGTGCCGAAGAGAGCGGCGACGAGGATCTTCTTCATCGTGTCTTGCATCCGGGAGGACGTGTTGTGGAACGGGTCTTCGGCAAGCATGGCGGGGGCCGGCATCGCCGGAAGTCGCGTTATCAAAGATGCCTAGGCGCGTTCGGACAAGAGCTTTCCGGCCGGAAACAGGGCTCGCGGTCGATGGCATCGAGCTGTCACGAGGCGAACGGAGGCAGCCCGGGTAGAAGGCAAGCAAGAAGTGAGCTGCTACAATCCCCGGCCCACAAGGAACCATTGCCGTTCGGCTTCGTTTGGCCCGCTCATGCACGGATCGATCCAAGTACCACGCTGTCGCAACCCTCACACCGCTGCAAGACTGCTCGCAGCGACAGTCCTCACGCTCGGCCTGCCTGCGATCGCGGGTGCCAGCCCGCTCTGCGCACAGGACGGCCTGAAAAAGGGCCCCTGGCGTCCGCGTCACGCCCCGACCGGCTGGATCATCTACTCGACCAGCAACTACCAGATCCAGAGTCAGGTCGACAAGGACAAGGCCAAGCGCCTTGCGGACCACATGGAGGGCATGCTCAAGGTCTACAAGAAGTACTTCCCGCCTGGCAAGCCCTCGAGCGGCAAACAGTACGCGGTGAAGCTCTTCAAGAACCGTGAGGCCTTCATCGACTACTCGGGGGCCGCCGGTGCCGCTGGCTACTACAGCTCGACCGACCGCGAGATGGTGCTCTACGACACAGGTCGATGGATGGACGAGCCGCAGACCCCCATCACGGGCGACGAAGACGGGATCGACTTCGAGGCCGTCAAGCGCCGCATGGAGATGGACATACTCGGCGTCGCGGCCCACGAAGGTTGGCATCAGTACTTCCACTGGTACGTGACGTCCTGGATCGACCTCCCCTCCTGGGTCAACGAGGGCATGGGCGACTACTTCTACACGGCGACCCCGAAGAACGTCGGCGGGCGCAAGATGCCGGCCGAGTTGGGGCGCCTCAACGATGCGCGCCTGCCAACGATCAAAGCCGCAGTCAAGGCCGGCAAGCACGTTCCCGTCGAGAAGATCCTGCAATACACGCAGCGAGAGTACTACTCGAATCCGGGAGTCTGCTACGCGGAGGGCTGGGCGCTGTGTCACTTCCTCCTGCACAGCGACAACAAGGAATACAAAGACCTCGTGCCGCGCTTCGTCAAGCGGTTCAAGAACGACGGCAATCGCGAGAAGAACACCGAGTATGTCTTCAAGCGAGTCGATCTCGCGAAGCTCGAAGAGGAGTGGAAGGCCTGGGTTCTCGCGCAGAAGTATGAGGATCCGCTGAAGGAAGCCGTCGACGCCGCCAACGAAGCGATGCGCAAGAAGATGGAAAGCGGCGGTAAGCCGGAAGCCGGTTCTGATGGCGAAAAACCCGACGGAGGCACCGCCGAACCGAAAGACGGTGACAAAGGCGCTGACGGCAAGGACGACCGAGGAAAGGCCGACGACGGCGCGAAAAAGGGCGCAGCCGCACGCTGAGCCATGGCCCGAGTCTGCGTCACGGGTAGCAATCGCGGGATTGGGCTCGCGCTCTGCGAGTTCTATGCACAGCGAGGCGACACCGTGCACGCAGTGTGTCGCTCCACGAGTCCACGACTCGACGCGCTCGCGAACGAAGCGAATGTCGAGGTGCACGCAGGTGTCGACGTGCGAGACACGAGTTCGATGCTTCGCCTCGCCGATGGTCTCGAGGAACCGATCGACCTGTTGATCTGCAACGCGGGCATCAGCGAGCGCGACTCACTGGAGGGCCTGCTCGAGGCACCGGGTGATGACGCGATCCTCCGCCAGTTCGAGATCAATGCTCTCGGCGCGCTGCATACAGTCTTCGCGCTCCTGCGCAGGATGGGACCCGGGGGGAAGATCGGTCTCGTTTCGAGCCTGATGGGCTCGATGGCGGACAACACGAGTGGAGGCTACTACGGGTACCGCATGTCCAAGGCGGCCCTCAATGCCGCCGGAGTCTCCCTCGCGAACGACCTGCGCCGCGCCGGCATCGCGGTCGCCATCCTGCACCCTGGTTACGTCGCCACCGACATGACCCAGGGTCGCGGCACGATGAGTCCCGAGGAAGCGGCGAACGGGATCGCACGTCGGTTGACGCAGCTCGGCGTCGAGGACACCGGCACGTTTTGGCACGCGAGCGGTAAGGCGCTTCCCTGGTAGTCGATCGCGCGCGATCGACACGGCCTCAACTCCGCAGAACGGTCGTCCGCACGTCGATGCGCCCTTTCTTGACGAGCGCCGGCCAGTAGTCGATCACTTCTTGTGCGCGCGGCCGTCCTCCCGCGAAACCGGTCACCCCTGGCGGACCCGAAGTGACGAGTGGCACGATTTCTCGGCCGAACCGTTCGAGCGGCGCGGCGTCGGGTCCGCGCACGCCGACGCGTAACACCACTTCGGGAGGGTCGACGGGGACCGGCGTGATGCCGGCGTGGCAGACTCCGGTACCGAGGAGTTCGACCGTGATCTGTTCGGGCGCGAATTGCACGCCATCCAGCGCGAGTCGTTCGAACACGACGTTGGCACAGAGGCGCGCCTTCTCGATCGCGTCGGGACCGGCAACGGTCAGTTGACCGATGGCCTTGTAGCCGTTCTCCCACGAGATCGAGATCTTGAACGTGTCGGTCGCCGGCTCGCCGCGGACACCGGACACGCGCACGCGGTCCTTGCCGACCTTCTCGAGCTGGATCGTCGTGAAGTCGGCAACGACGTCGGGCCCGATGTAGCGCCTCGGGTCCCCCATCTCGTAGACGAGCTGGCTCGTCACGGTTTCGAGATCGACCGCACCGCCCGTGCCGTCGTGCTTCGTGATGACGAAGCTGCCGTCGGGGTGCGCTTCGACCACCGGATAGCCGATCCGCGCGAGGTCCGGGATCCGCCGCCAGTCCGCGAAGTTCCCGCCGGTGCACTGCGCGCCGCATTCGAGGATGTGGCCGGCGACGGTCGCGGACGCGAGGCGATCCCAATCGTCCATCGACCAGCCGAACTCGTGAATCAGCGGCGCCATCACGAGACTCGGATCGGAGATGCGGCCACCGACGACGATCTGCGCACCTTGGGCAAGCGCCTCGACGATCGGACCCGCGCCCAAGTAGACGTTCGCGCTCGTGATGCGATCCCGGATCGTGGAGAGCGGTTCGCCGCTGTCCATGTTGCGCAGCTCTTCTCCCTCCGCCATCAAGCCATCGAGGCGCTCGAGGACGTCGTCGCCTTCGATGCAGGCGATCGCGAGGTCCGAGATGCCGTGCTTCTTCGCGACTTCGACACAGGCTCGCGCACACGCCATCGGGTTGACGCCACCTGCGTTGGCGATGACCTTCACGCCCTTTTCGACGATCTCGGGTAGGAGTCGATCGAGCATCGCGACGAAATCGGTCGCGTAACCGGTCTCGGGCCGACGCAGCTTCTGCTTCTGCAGAATGCTCATCGTGACTTCGGCAAGGTAGTCAAGCGTCAAGTAGTCGAGCGGGCCTTCACGCACGAGTCGAACGGGCCCGAGGATCGAATCCCCCCAGAAGCCTTGGCCGTTGGCGACGAGAACAGTGTCCTTCTTGTCGGAATGCGGAGTCACGAAGGGAGCATGGCCCTCGCACCGCGCCCAGGCAAGCCAGTGGGTCCCAGGGTCCCTTGATTCGTCGAGGACGGTCTTCACGGACTCTTCGACTGGCGTCGGCGAGCCCGCGGAAGACCGAGCGACGTGCTCAGCGCTGCTGCCGTGGATCGCGTCCGCGGGGTTGCGGCGGCGGTACGGCCAACGGGTCGTTCGCGGGCTTGCGGGACTCCGGGCCTGCGTCGTGCAGCTGCGAAGGGTAGACACCCGATCGCGGGGCAGGCGACGGCATCGCACTGCGACCGAAGCGGCGCGCAGGCTGCGCCGGCTCCGTTCCGATCTCGCGAGCGACCGGTCGGGCCATCGGCCTTCGTACCGGGCGCGCCATCGGGCGCCGTGACGTCATGTCGTTCGCTGCCTTCGCGATCGGCGGCACCGGTGCTCCTGCGTGCGCGACAGGTGCGGCATGCTGCGCGTGCGCATGGACCATCGCGGCTTGCTCCGCACGTTGTGCAGCGACGCTCGGTGCAAACTGTTCGATACCTAGCGGACGCTTGTCCTGGCGGCGCGGGTTCGGCGAGTTGGCCTCGATCTCCCGCGATTCGGTCACCGTGCGCACGGTCGGCTCGACGTGGCGTCGAGTGCGCGGCGCCGGCGCGCGTCGCTGCTCGGGGCCGCGTGCGATGCGCTGCCGCGCGAGTGCGCGCGCCCGCGCTCTCGGGTCGTGCGTGATCGTCTCGCGCGCGACACCGAAGGCCGCGAGCAACAGATCTCGATGTTCGTAGCCATGGCGACCGATGCACCTCGCGAGCATGAAGCCCGGGATGACGATCAGCGGACCCGCCAATGCGGATTGGAGCAACATCGCGGATCCGGCGCCCAGCATCACCGCGATGGCCGGCATCACGATCAGGACTCCACACATCGCGGTCAATCGCAAGTAGTCTCCGCGTGCCGCGAGGATCGCGCGCACGACGGGGAGCGGCATCGCCGCGTCCGATGTTCGCGCCATCACGAGCCCCAAGAACGCGAGTGGTACGTACGCGACACCGAAGACCCCGAGGAGCATCGCTTCGGTCGCCGGCATGCCCGCGACGCGTGCGAGCATCGACGGACCGAAGCCGACGAGCGCGAGTGTGACGAAGGCGAAGAGGCTTCGCGGGGCGCCGCGAGCGACTCCGGCAAAGAGCTCACCTGCTGGCGCTGGTTCTTCGTCGCCTTCGCTGGCACCGTCGAGAATCCGCCCTGCGACGTGCAGGAAGACCGCCAGGACACACAGCGGTGGCAGCGTCCGCAGCACGAACGTCAGCCCTTCGCCGAGACTATCCGGAACGAGGAACCCGAGACTTGCGGCGAGTGGAAAGGCGAGCGTCAAGAGCAGCGTCAAGATCGGCATGTGATCTTGGACCAAGAAGAACGCGGCGTCGCGAAGTTCGCCCGTGACGGTGCCTTCGTCGTAGGTCTCCACGAGATCGACATTGCCGTTGTCCTTCACCGTCTCGCTAACAGGAACGTCCATCGGCGCTTCTTGGCCGCGCGGCGATGCGTCGAAGCTCGTTTCGTCGATGGACGCAGGCGAACGACCCGCCACGTTCGCATCGAGTTGCTCGGGCGCAAACGCGACGACCGTGGCGTCAAAAGGTCCACGCGCCGGCGCAGCGACCATTGCATGTGCTGCTGGCGCGACAGGCTCGACTGCAACTCGAGCGGACGCACGCGGCGGCGCATCCGCCACCGGCTGGTCGACATGGGCTCCCGCCGCAGGATTCTTCGGCGCATGCATGCGAGCCTGGGCGGTTCGAGGCGGCTGCGACGCAGCAAGATCGCTTCGCGCGGTACCGAGTGCCACTGCCCCCGGATGACGCGGCGAGACTCGCGCGGCTTCGGGACGAATCTGCCGAGCGGGACGCGGCTGTTGCGCCCGATGCTCGGCACCAGAACCCGCTGCGCGCTCGTGCGCGCGTCCCATACCAGCAGCGGAAGCTCCGCCGATTCCATGAGCGATGACGCCTTGGGTCGCGAGCAGCTTCGTGATCTCGAGCGTCAGTTCGGGAGAACGAACGTTTCGGAGAGTCTTGGCCGCTTCGCCGATCTTCCCGAGTTCGATGCAAACGCGCGCGAGATCGGCGTAGGCGCGCTCGGATTCCATCCCGCGTTCCAGATCTCGGTGGAGCTGCGCGTAGCGCAATTCGGGACTCGTATCCTGAGGATTCCCGACTTGCTGCACCTTGAGATGATGATCTTGACTCAACACGCCCCCTCGGCTGTATCGACCATGCGCCCCTGATTGATCGGTCGCGACACAGTGCGACCCCGTGCGTCTGTCGGGATTTCGAACAGCCTTCTTGAGGTTCGTCTTCGGCTCAGGTCGCGCTTCGTGACGCGTCGAAGAAGGGAGAGCCCTCGATCCAACGCAAGGAGTACGCCATGCGATCGTCCCTTCCCCGCTTCCGGGCCCTGACTTCGACATTCGCGCTCCTGGCACTCTTCACGGCAAGCGAGGTGCGCGCGCAGACCAAGACGGTCTTTCCGAGTTCGCTTGCCAACCGTGAGGGCGAGTCGTCGACGTCCTTGCCATTTGGATACAACGGGCCCGCTCGCATGCAACTCGTGTATCAGGTCGCGCCTCCGGGCTCGGCCCGAAGCGCCTTGTTGCAAGAGTTCGCGTTCCGCGCCGATGGGCGCAAAGACGTCGAGTTCCCAGCCAAGAAGTACGTCGACTGTTTCGTCGTCATCGGCTACACGAACAACGAGTACTCGAACCTGTCGAAGACGTTCCAAGACAACCGCCTCGGGATCAGCGAGCAAGTCTTCAACGGCAAGCTCGAGCTGCCGCTACAAGCCAAGCAAGCGACGACAACTCCGCGTTCGTTCGACTTGCGATTCAAGCTCCCCAGGCCGTGGCTCCATCGGGACTTCGACAACGGCTACTTGATGATCGAAATCGGTATCGTCAATCAACCAGCGGGCAATTGGGACATGGACATTCCCTTCATCTGCTACAGCCAGGGCGAAGACTTCGGAAAAATCGGGCCCAGGTGTCAGTTCTCCGACACGACGCTCAAGGCTCCGCGTCAACCGATCCTGGTCAACGACACGGCCGTCGAAATCGGAGGGAACGCGACGTTCACCGCGACCAACTTGCCGGACAATGCGCCGACGCTGTTCGTGTTCGGCCTGTCCGACAAGGGCCCCTTCGCGGGTGGGTTCCTCCCGCGGGCGATGGACGACAAGATCTTCCCGTATCCAGCGACCGACTGCTTCGCAAACACCGATTGGATCGAGCTGAGATTCGCACTCGCGAAGAACGGAACGGCGAGCGCCTCCCTGCCGATCCCTCCCAATGACGTATGGCGACTCGTCACGTTCCATTGCCAAACCCTGACCCTCGATCTGGCCGCCAACCCGATGGGCGTCGTCTGGAGCCTCGGCCGACGGGTCCAGGCCTGCGGCCCGGTTCCGTGCGCTCGAGTGTTCTCGCTCGGGTCCTACACCGTCACGTCTGGTATCGTCCAGACCGGGAGCGCGCCGGTTCTCGAGCTGACCTATTGAGGGTGGCACCCGATTCGTTCGATCGGGGTTGCGGCGAGCTTCCCGAAACTACTACAAGGTCCGGATGAGGCGAGCGCACAGCAGAGTACGGATTCGAGCCGAGTTGGCCGCGATCTCCGCGTTGCGACAACGCTTCGACGAGTTCTGCGAACGAGCCGGCGCGATCGACGGACGCTTGCGTTCCGAGTTGATGCTTGCCCTCGACGAAGCCGCGACCAACATCGTGCGGCACGGCTATTCCGGAAACCCCGGAGTCATCGACGTCGAGTTCGAAGCCAACGAAGCGCGCATTCGCATCCGCCTCTGGGACGACGGGATCGAGAGGGCCGAGGACGATTGCATCGGCCTGCCTCCGGGCACGCCTGGTGAAGGCGGCATGGGGCTGAACCTTATGCGCGCGATGCTGACGTCGATCGAGTACTCGCGCGAGGACGGGAGGAACCTGCTCGTACTCGTGCGTGACTTCCAGAAGCGATGACGCATCCTCCGCACGGAGAAGGACGCCATGGAATCGTCGCACTGACGATCCTGCTCTTTGCCGCCCTCGCGACCGTCGCGGCGATCGCGACACTTCGAGACGGGCAACGGAGTGCCATGGTCGACGACCTCGACGAGCAACGAAGCGTCCTGGCGTTCGAGTTCCCGCTGCGCTTCGAAGTCGACTGCCCGGGTGTCCAGGAGATCAGTGGCCTCGCGACGTCCGTGAGGTCGAAGGGCTTCGTGTTCGCACATGAGGATTCGGGCAACGCCAAGCGTCTACTCGTCCTCGACCGCAAGGGCGTGCCGATCTGCTTCTACGAAGTCGTCGGTGCTCGCAACTTCGACTGGGAGGACATGACCATCGCGACGCACGAGTCACGGAGCTACGTCGTGCTCGCCGATGTCGGCCGCAACCTCGCGCGATTCGGCGAGATCACGCCGCGGCTGTGGGTGTGCGAAGAACCCGACATCGCGAACGACCTCGCGACGAGAACCTCATCGCGCCCTCAGGGAGAGGCGCTTCCACGATTGCGGACGAGCAGTGCCGTCGAATGGCAGCTCCAGTACGTCGGTCTCGAGCCAAAGGACTATCCGGACGTCGAGTCCCTTTGGTTCGATCCGCGCAGCGGCAACTTCGGCATGGCAACGAAGACGACGGGGGATGTCGCGGATCTATGGTCGATCGAGGCGCCGAAAGTCTGGCTCGCGGACACGAAACTCGAAGCGCGCCGTGTCGGCGTGCTCCGACTTCGCGGCAACAAGCGGGAGCGCATGATCACGGCTGCAAGCTACGAACCGCAGTCGAATCGCGTCATCCTCGCGACCTATGACGAGCTGTGGACCTTCGCGGCACCCGACCTGACGGCACGTACGAGCGAGGACACGGGAGCGGTCAGGACGATCGAGTTCACCAGGGACAATCTCCCGCTCAAAGGTCAGGTCGAAGCGCTGACCGTGCTCGATCCGACGCGAGCGCTGATCGCGTCCGAGGGGAAACCGGCCAAGTTCGCGGTGACGCAGATCCGGGCGTTGGGGCAGTAACCCTAGCGATTTCGTTTCCTTCGTGGTCATGCGGGCGGACCACATTGAGCCGCGGTCGCTTCGTCGTATTCGAGTCTCGCCGTACCAACGCGGGAATCGCGAAAAAAACGCGGCACGAGCGGGCGGTTTTCTGCGGTTGGTCTGTGCACAGGTACCACGGAGAACCTCCCACAGCCATGAAGACTACCCGCATTCCTCACATCCTGGCGATCGCGCTCACTGCGAACGCCGTGTCCACTCAAACCACCTACAACCTCACCCATCGTTATCGCCAAGCGGCGTCGGTCATTCCGGTCGGCGATTGGAATGGCGACAAACACCCCGACTTCCTCGTCGGCGATCCCGACAAGGGACGCGTCGATCTCGTATCGGGCTATTCGTTCTTGCCGCTCAAGACGTGGAACGAGCCGATTTCGAACTCCGGGTTCGGCACCCGCCTCGCGGCACGAGACATCAACAAGGACGGCATCCTCGATTTCGTCGTGACCGCCCCCAGCGATCAAGCGGGGCAAGGTGCGTTCTACCTCATCGACGGCAAGACCCTCGCGATCGTCAATCAAGGCCTGGGCAAGGGCGGCACCTTCGGGTGGTCGGTCTGCTTCGCGGATGTGTATCCGTTCATTCCCGATGGGATTCCCGAGGTCATCATCGGCGCCCCGTCGCAACCGTCCGGCTCCAACACCGAAGTCGGTGAAGTTCGCGTCTACGAGGTGAAGAACTACAACGTGACGTTCGTTGGCAGCAGCGCCGGCAGCGGAAACCGGGAACGATACGGCGAGTCTGTGGCGTCCAACGGTGACCTCGATGGCAATCCGGGTGAAGAATACGTCGTGACCGCGAAGGGCTATTACTCGAGCCTCAGCGGCTGTGGCGGCGGCTATTTCGTGGTCAAGAACGGAATCACCACGACACAGGTCAATGGCCCATCCAGAGTTTGCTTCGGCAGCGGCATCCTCATCGACGATGTCGACAACGACAGCGAGAAGGAGATCGTCATCGGCTGCGGTTTCAACAATAGAACGAGCGAAGCGCACGTCTACGACTTCGACAAGACGACGAAAGTCTGGACAGAGACGCGTCAAGTCACACCGAACCCTTTCATTCCCAATTTCGGAATCGACATCATCCGCATTCCCGATCTCAACAGTGACGGGATCGACGACATCGCGTTTGCCGGGACGAGCAGCATCCAACTCTGGTCCGCGCGCAGTTTCCTCCCGCTCGACTCGATCAATTTCGACCCCACGACCGCATACAGTCGTACGCAGCTCGCGCACTTCGGTGACCTCGACCAGGACGGAGAGTTCGAAATCGGAATCGCGACTCAGTCCGGGAGCTTTCCGAGTTTCGCGAGCAACCTACAGATCTGGTCGAAGAAGACCTGGCCACTCACGATCGCCGACAACTATCTCAACGCCACGAGAGGCGGCACGGTCAACCTCGACATCGATGCCGGAAGGGCCTACGCGGGCCAGCTCTACATGGTCATCGGCTCCGTCTCCGGTGTCCTGACACCGGGCAAGAAGTTCGGCAACGCAGCCGGCCTGTTCACGCTCGTGCCCGATGCACTCACGTTCTTGCTCCCCAACCTCGTCAATCACGGACCGTTCGTCAACTGGCTCGGATTCCTCGACAGCAATGGCAAGGCGACCGCACAACCCCGGTGGTCGAGCGGCAACGTTGCTGCCTACGCGCCGCTGCCGATGCACCTGCAGGTGCTCGTGATCGACTTCACGAAGCCGGACTTCAGCTATCTGTCGAACGCGCGACACTTCATCATCCAGTGATGCCTGCCGCAGCCTGCGGCACCGTCGTCAACCCCGGGCACGACCCATGTCGACAGGGCCCGGTTTCTGGACTGTAGTCCAGACTCCGGTTCGTGCACTCAGACCGTCCTGGACGTAAGATTCTTATTTGCATACGGTTACGAATACACAGGTCGAGGCACGTCCCTTGCTTTCGGGGAAGCGGGAAGCGGGATCGAAGGTGCCATGAGCGGCGCCCGCACAGAGTCGGCAGTCCAAGACCGGAAAACCAAGATGCAAGCACACAACCACAAGCGCGATCGCGTCGTCCTTCGCCACCTTTTCTTCGTCCTCGTGGCGGCCTTGGGAGCTTGCTCCGGCGGCGGCTCCTCGAGTTCGGTCTCGGCCGGCCCGCGCTCGATCCAAGTCTTGATCGACACGAGCACGGGCAGCCAGGACCTCGTCGAGGCACGCGTCGACATCGCGACCCTCGAGTCTGCCAGCGGGGCGTTCACCGAAAACCTCCTCGATGCACCGCAGACGCTGGCTTGGTCGCATCCGCTCGCCAGCCCCTCGGGTCTCGATCTGAAGAACGTGCCGCCAGGTGGCTACGTCGCGCTGCACCTCGTCGTCGGCCAGGCGAGCGTGCGCGTCCGGCACGGCAATGGACAAAGTGAGAGCGTCCTCGTCCCGAGCTTCGCTTTTCGGATTCCCTTCGAAGAAGCATTGGTCGCGCCGGGCTTCTGGCTGCATGTGCGGCACCGCGTTCCCCTCGCGCTGACGCGCGACAGCGCCGGCCAGGCAATGTGGCAGCCGGACTTGGTCGCACGTCGAGGCGAACTCCAGCCCGTGACCGAGGTCAGCGCGACAGCACGCGGAAGCGGTAGCGGCACCATGCTCGCGTCGCTCGACAATGCCGGTGGCATGCTCGTCATGCTCGGCTTCGACGACTCCTCCAAGCTCTCGAGCGACACGCAATCAGGTTCGCTCACGCGCGATCGCTTTCTCGAGCTGCACGGCCGTAGCGGCGAACTCGAAGTGAGCGGCGACATGCGCCGCGATGGCAGCATCCTCGTGCATTCGGCTCATGGGCGTGACTCAGCGTCCAGCGGCACCGAGAGCAAGGTCTACGGCAAGATCACGAGCGTCGATGCGACCACCAAGAGCTTCCGCGTTCAAGTGCAGTGGATCGAGCGCGGGGCAGCGGGTCTGCAGCGCGATCCGCTGCCCGAGCTCAACGTGCTCACGGGTTCGGCACGCATCCACCGCAGCAGCGACAAGCTCACGAACCTCGACTTTGCGGCTCTTGGCACCGGCCAGATCGTCGAGGTCGAATGGAAGGGAAGTCAGAACGGTCCCGACATCATGGCCCACGAGATCGAAATCGAGGACAGCTCGAGCGGCGGCAGCATCGGGCCCGAGATCGAAGGCAAGATCGGCCGTGTGAACGTCACCAAATCGGAGTTCGTCGTCGTTCCCCGCAACAACGACCCGCTTTGGGTAGGCGGCAAGCAAGTCGCTTCCGCGGAGGTCGTGGTCAGCTCGGCTACGCGCCTCGTGCGCAAGACCGACAGCGGCCTCGTGAGTATCGGACTCAATGACATCACGACGACGGACCGCGTTTGGATCCTCGGTCGCGTAGTGTCGGACACTCGGGTCGAAGCATCGCTCGTGCGCGTTCGCGACGACAGCCGTTGAGCGATAGGCAACGGACGACTTCCCTGGATGCGGCGGCCACTCGAAGGCCGCGTCAGCCAGCCACTCCCGTGAACCGCGCACGCACGAGCGCCCAAGAAGCGAAGAGCAGCAGCACACCGCCGAGGAAGATCCACCCCCACGGCCAGAGCGCGACGCGCGCGACGAGACTCTGGCCTCGGATCGCGTAGCTCCCGGCAGCGATGAGGAACACGATGAGCCCGAGGGCCAGAACCGCGCCGAAGGGTTGCACGCGCATCGCTTCGATCGGACGCAAGTGTGCGACCAGCGACGCCGCGGTCGTGACTCCACACGTCGGGCACGGCTCGCCGTAGAGCATCGGCCACGAGCACGGCTGCATGCCGAGCTGCTCGTGTGTGCCGAAGCCCCGCGGGTCGGGATCGGTCGCGACGAAGAGCCAGACGAGGAGCGCGAGCCCGGCGAGTGCGAGGATTGCGAGCAGGACGCGCTCGAGCAGCGATGCGGGCGCCGGAACCACGGTTTCAGTCTGGCACGATGGGCAGCGCAGAAACAGGGGGGACGCGGCTCGAGATGGTTCCAGATCGATTCCGGTCTGCTACCGTGTTTGCCCTTTTCCTCCGGCCGCACGCGGCACCATCGCCGGCCGCAGGCAGTACTCGAGACGCACCATGGCGCGCCAGAACTACGACCCCTCCACCATCGAACCCCGCTGGCAGGCGTTCTGGGACGAACACCAAACGTTCCGCACACCCGGCCCCGGGGACAGGGACTTCGACCCGAAGAAGCCGAAGTACTACGTCCTCGACATGTTCCCGTATCCGAGCGGTTCGGGTCTCCACGTCGGGCACCCCGAGGGCTACACGGCGACCGACATCCTCGCGCGATGGAAGCGCATGCAGGGCTACAACGTCCTGCACCCGATGGGTTGGGACGCGTTCGGACTCCCGGCCGAGCAGCACGCGATCAAGACCGGCACGCACCCCCGCGAAGAGACGGCCAAGAACATCGCGCGCTTCAAGTCCCAACTGAAGAGCCTCGGCCTCAGCTACGACTGGAGCCGCGAGATCAACACGACCGATCCCGGCTACTACAAGTGGACGCAGTGGATCTTCGCGCGGCTCTACGAGAAGGGTCTCGCGTACTTGGCCGAAGTACCGGTCTGGTGGTGTGAAGCACTCGGCACCGTCCTCGCCAACGAAGAGGTCATCGACGGTCGTTCCGAACGCGGTGACCATCCGTGCGAGAAGCGCCCGATGCGTCAGTGGATGCTGCGCATCACGGCGTACGCCGAACGCTTGCTCGACGACCTCGAACTCGTCGAATGGCCCGAGTCGATCAAGGCGATGCAGCGCACGTGGATCGGCAAGAGCGAGGGCGCGCGGATTCGCTTCGCGGTCGAAGGCGCTCGCGATCCAGACGGCGACGGGTTCGAAGTCTTCACGACGCGGCCCGACACGCTGTTTGGCGTCACGTACATGGTGCTCGCGCCCGAGCACCCGCTCGTCGACGCGATCACGACCGACGACCGTCGTGCCGCAGTCGAGGACTATCGTCGCGTCGCAGCGCAGAAGAGCGATCTCGACCGCACCGATCTCAACAAGGACAAGAGCGGCGTGTTCACGGGTGCATACGCGCAGAACCCGGTCTTCCCGGACGACGATCCGCGTAGTCGCGTGCCGATCTGGATCGCCGACTACGTGCTGATGAGCTACGGAACCGGTGCGATCATGGCCGTGCCCGGTGGCGACGATCGTGACTTCGACTTCGCGGTGCAGCACGGGCTCGACATCGTGACGGTCGTGCAGCCGCCCGCAGGAACCGCGCCCGACAAGAGCGTCGAACGCGAACGCAACGGCGTCACCGAGACCGTGACGTGCTTCCACGGCGAAGGTACCGCCGTCCACTCGTCGTCGCCCGTGCTCACGATCGACGGTCTGCGCAAGCAGGACGCGATCGCACGCGTGATCGCGTGGCTGCAAGAACGCGGCATCGGAGAAGCACAGACCAACTACCGTCTGCGCGATTGGCTCTTCTCACGCCAACGCTACTGGGGTGAACCCTTCCCCGTCCTGCACCTCGAAGACGGCACGCATCGACTCGTGCCCGATGCGATGTTGCCCGTGATGCCTCCCGAGCTCACGGACTTCGCGCCGTCGGGCAACATGGAACCGCCCCTCGCCAAGGCGACGGATTGGGTGCAGACGAGCGACCCGGATACGGGTGCGCCTGCGCGCCGCGAACTCAACACGATGCCCCAGTGGGCCGGCAGCTGCTGGTACTACCTGCGCTTCATGGATCCGCACAACGAGGATGCGGCGTTCTCGAAGGAAGCCGAGCGGTACTGGGGTCCGATCGACTTGTACGTCGGCGGCGCCGAGCACGCGGTGTTGCACCTGCTCTATGCACGCTTCTGGCACAAGGTGCTCTTCGATCTCGGCGTCGTGTCGACGAAGGAGCCGTTCCAGCGCCTGTTCAACCAGGGCATGGTCCTGTCGTGGGCTTACAAGGACGCGCGCGGAGCGCTGATCCCCGTCGACGAAGCCGAGGAGAAGGACGGAAAGTTCTTCCACGTCAAGACCCGCGAACCGCTCGAACGCATCGTCGCCAAGATGTCGAAGTCGCTCAAGAACGTCTCGAGCCCCGACGACATCATCGAGCGATGGGGTGCGGACACGATGCGGCTCTACGAGATGTTCATGGGGCCACTCGAGGCATCGACGCCGTGGAATCCCGACGACCTGCCTGGGGTGCATCGCTTCTTGCAGCGCGTGTGGCGTCTCTACGTACCCGAAGGGGACGTCGGCGAAGTCGCGGTCGTGCACCCGGCACTGTTGCGTGAAGGAGACGCGGACGATCCCGAGCTCGAGAAGGCGTTGCACAAGGCGATCCAGAAGGTCACGCACGACCTCGAGCGCATGCAGTTCAACACCGCGATCTCGGCGATGATGGTCTTCGTCAACGAGGCGACGAAGAAGCACGATGCGCTCACGCGCTCACAGGCACTGCGCTTTGTGACGCTGCTCGCGCCGTTCGCACCCCACCTCGCCGAAGACCTCTGGCGCCGCCTCGGTCACGACGCGAGCCTGACCTACGAGTCGTGGCCGACGTTCGACGAGAAGCTCCTCGTCGAAGCCGAGGTCGAACTCGCGGTCCAAGTGCTCGGCAAGGTGCGCGGCAAGATCGTCGTCGCCGCCGATGCGGCGCAGCCCGCGATCGTCGATGCTGCGAAGCAGGCTGTGGCGACGCAGCTCGAGGGCAAGACGATCGTCAAGGAGATCGTCGTGCCGGGCCGTCTCGTCAACTTCGTGGTGCGTTGATCAAGAACTCGTGCGCAGCGTCGACGTCGTCGAGTCGACTCCACGGATTTACGTGAAATCGTGGAGTCGGCTCCTCGGATTCGCAGTTCTCAGGCTCGCTGTCCACTTCGTGGGACTATGACCCAAGCCAGCGCACGAGCCGATCGAGCGCCGCATCGAGCGCCTTCGTGCCCTTTTCGAGCACCCGCATCAGCGCCGCGCGCGTCTCGAGCTGAGCCGGCACGCTGCGGATCGTGAAGTCGCGCGGGTCGAGCCGCCCGTCGAGTTCGTCCCATGCGAGCGGCGTCGAGACGGGCGCTCCCGGACGCGGTCGCACTGAGAACGGCGCGACGACGGTCTGACCGCGACGGTTCTGCAGGTAATCGATGTAGACGCGTCCGGACCGCCTTCGCTGGTCGCGTTCGATCGTCGCGATCTTCGGGAGACGCTGCACGATCATGCGCGCGATGCCCTCGGCGAAGCCACGGGCGACGTCGTAGTCGTATCCGTGCGCGATCGGCACGAGGATGTGCAGACCACTCTGCCCGCTCGTCTTCAGGAGCGCCTTCAGGGATGCGCGCTCCAAGAGCTCGTGCGCGAACCGCGCGATCTCGACGACGTCGCAGAACGGCGCGGTCTTCGGGTCGAGATCGATCAGGGCGAAGTCGGGTTCGTCGAGCGAGCCGCGGCGCGAGAGCCACGGGTGTAGCTCGAAGCCGCCTTCTTGGATCGCGAACGTCAGCGCTTCGGCACTGTCGATCACGAGATACTCGATCGTGCGTCCACTGCCGCGACTCTCGATCGGCAAACGGTCGAGCCAATCGGGCGCGTGGTCGGGCAAGTTCTTCTGGAAGAAACCTTCGCTCTCGATGCCGTCCGGGAAGCGCCGCAACGTCATCGGTCGATCGCGCAAGAACGGCACGAGAACTGGCGCGACGCGTGCGTAGTAGTCGAGCACGTCACCCTTCGTGTAGCCGTCGTGCGGGAACCAAACCTTGTCGCGGTTGGTGATGCGGACGGTGATGGCTTTCTTGCTGCGACTCTTGGGGCTCGAATCGTCCAAGGATTTCGAGCGACGCGCAGCGCGCTTGGTCGCGCCGTCCTTCTTCGCGGCGCTCTTCGCTCCGGCCTTGCGATCCCTCGCTTTCGATTGCTCCTTGCGATCCAAAGGCACACGCAACCACGCATCGTGCTGCCCGGGCCGATAGGGCGCATCGAGTTCCTTCGCGAGCATGGTCGTGTGCCCTTGCGACGCGAGCACGCTCGCGAGCCCGTCACCATCCCGTTCGACGGGAAGAACGGCGTGCAACGAACGCGAAGCCGTGAGCAACGCACCGAGGACCCGTTTGCGCTCGCGCAGTGCGAGTGGTCGCACGTCCCAATCTTCGTAGTAGACGACGTCGGTCGCGTAGAACGCGAATGCATCGCCATCACCGGGCACCGGCTGTCCCTCGTTCTCGGCCACGAGGACGCCATCGAGGATGACGCGCGCTGCGGCGATACCCCGGGCCTCACTCGCGATCGACGCGAGATCACGCTCGAGTCGGTGCGTGTGCTCGCGAGCACGGGGCCCACGAAAGCGAACCCGTCCTTCGTCCAGCTCGAGCCAACACCGCTGTCCACCGAATGCGACTTCGAAGTCGGGTTCGAAGCCGAAGCGGTCGTCCAGACTCGCGACGTCCGAACTTGCGACTTCGCGCGTGCCGGGTTCGGCGAAGTGCAGCGCCCGCGGAAGCGCCGCAGGGACCGCTGCGGAGAAATCGCAACCGCGCGCGAACGGCGACGTGTTCGCGTACACGTCCTTCGCCTTGAACAGCAGCCACGACTCGTTCGACTCCCCGGGCTTCGGACGCATGCGCACGAGATGCCACTCGCCTCGCAGTTTGCGACCGAACAAGCGCAACTTGATCTCGCCGCTCTCGAGGCCCTGCACCGGATCGTATCCTTCGACTGATTCGTACGTGCCGCTGTCCTCCACACGCATCGTTCCAGCACCGTACTCACCGCGCGGGATCTCCCCCTCGAACGTCAGATACTCGATCGGATGGTCCTCGGTCCGCACGGCAAGGCGCTTGACCTTCGGGTCCCAAGCAACGCCCTTCGGGATCGCGAACGAGCGCAGAACGCCTTCGGCCTCGAGCCGAAGATCCCAATGCAGGTGACTCGCATCGTGACGATGCAGCACGAATCGATGCGTCCGAGCGCGCATCGGGCGCTTGCCTCGCGGCTCAGGAGTCCGCTTGAAGTCGCGCTTGGCGTCGTAGCGCTCCAAGGAGCCGCGGGGCGTCTTCTTCTTGGTCGCCATGAACAGACTCCTTCGTGTACTTGGCTCAATGCGATGCCTCAGAGCGCGCTGCGGGTGACCGCTTCGCCAGTCTGCACGCGCCAGAGCCTGTCGTAGACCCCACACCTCGCGAGCAGCGTCTCGTGCTTGCCGTCCTCGACGACGCGGCCGCTCTCGAGCACGTAGATGTGATCGGCGTGGCGTATCGTCGACAATCGGTGTGCGATCACGAGAGTCGTACGCCCGATCGAAACCTGCGCGAGCGAGCGTTGGATCGCGGCTTCGGTTTCGTTGTCGACGGCAGATGTCGCTTCGTCGAGCACGAGGATCTTCGGATCCTTGAGGATCGCGCGTGCGAGCGAGATGCGTTGGCGTTGGCCGCCCGACAAACGCTGACCGCGTTCACCGACGATCGTGTCCCAACCTTGTGGGAGTGCTTCGATGAAGGCTTCGGCTTCGGACAGCCGTGCCGCTTCGCGGAGTTCGGCTTCGGTCGCGTCGCGACGGCCGTAGGCGATGTTCTCACGCACCGTGCCGTGGAAGAGATAGACGTCCTGGCTCACGATGCCGATTGAGTCGCGTAGACGTTCGAGGTTCCAGTCGCGCACCGAAACGCCGTCGACGGTCACCGCCCCCCGCAGGACGTCGTAGAAGCGCAGCAACAGCTTGACGAGCGTCGTCTTCCCCGAGCCGGTCGAACCGACGACCGCGACGGACGAGCCGGCCGGCACGTCGATCGTCACCCCGTCGAGGACAGGAAACCCCTCGACGTAGGAAAAGCCGACGTCGTCGAAACGAATCTCACCGCGTACGGGTGCACTGTGAGAGCCACTGACGATCGCCGGTTTGCGCGTCAGCAGGTCGAGCACGCGCGTCGTCGATGCCATCGCCCGCTGATACAGGTCGAACGTCGCGCCGAGCCGCGTGAGCGGCCACAGCAAACGCTGCGTGAGCACGAGTACCGAGCTGTAGGCGCCCGCCGCGAGCGCGCCCTCGAGCGTCAGGTAACCGCCGTAGATCATCGACGCAGCGAAACCGATCAACACGAGCATCCGAATCAGCGGCGTGAACGCCGCACTCAGCTTGATCGCTCGACGGTTGCTCTCCTTGTAGGCACCACTCTCGACGGCGAGTTGGGCCGCTTCGTGATCCTCCGCCCCGTAGGCCTGGATCGTCGCCATTCCCTGGAGGTCGTTCGCGAGCCGCGCGTTGAGTTCTCCCACCCGTTGCCGCACGTCGGTATAGCGAGGTGCCATGTGCCGCTGGAAGACGACCGATCCCCACACGAGGAACGGCATCGGGATCATCGAGACGAACGCGAGCGTCGGCGACAGGATCACGAACCAGATACTGACGAAGACCACGGTCGTCACGACCTGCACGACTTCGGCGAACCCGACGTCGAGGAAGCGCTCGAGTTGGTTGATGTCGTCGTTGAGGACGCTCATCAATTCGCCGCTACTGCGCTTCTCGAAGTAGCCGAGTTCGAGCGTCTGCACGTGGCGATACGCGTCGAGGCGAAGGTCGTGCTGAACCGCTTGGGCCAGCTCGCGGAACTCGACGGCCGCACGATACTCGGTCCAGGACTCGAGGATGAAGATCACGATCGTCGCGATGCCGATCACGACGACTTGCATGAACGGATCCGTCAGCCCGAAGCTCGCGAGCCACGACGCATCGCGCTGCACGACGGCATCGACCGCGAGTCCGATCAGGAGCGGTGGCGCGAGGTCGAGGACCTTGTTGGTGAACGACCACGCACTCGCGCGCCAGAGCGCGCCGCGATGGGACGAAGCGTGATCGAGCAAACGGCGAAACGGCGCGGCTCGCGTCATCGACCGCTCGTTTCGCCCGCGCGATTTCGTGGGCGCAGTGCGGGCACGCGCACGTCCTGCGCCATGGCTTCGATCGCGGGAAGGTCGACGCTGATCGCATTGCGATACTTCTCGAGCTGCGCGTCGATCTCTTTCGTGACTTCCTCGCGCACGGCCTCCGCTTGATCCGTCGGCCGGAACGAGCCCGAGCTCACGACTCCCGCGAGTGCACTGAGTTCGTTGTTGAGACGGATGGGGAAGTTGAGTGGATCCTGACTCGATCGATTCTTCGTCTGGTAGAGCGCCTCTTCGATCTCGGTCAGAGTCTTCGACAGCGCCTTGCAGCTCTCGATCAGTTTGTCAGAACCATCGAGATCCTTCGCTCGTGCGCGCAGATCGTCGAGATCCGTGCGAACCCGTCGAATGTCGAGGATCGCATCATGCGTCTCGCTGAGCTTGTCCCGCAGCGAGATCAAGAAATCGAACTGCGCCTTCAAGTCATCCTGAGTGGCGCTCGACTTGGGGTCGGCGAACACGCTCGCCGTCACCTGGAGAGTCTCTTCGCCGAGCGTGAAGCGCACACGATACGTACCTGGCAACGCCAGCGGCCCGCCGGTCCCGCCGCCCCACAGAACCATGCCAGGGACGTTCGTCGCGCCTGGATACCGCAGGTTCCAGGAGAACTCGTTCATGCCGGCTTTCACGGTGAGCTTCTCGAGCTCCGGCTTCTTCGAGCTCTTCGCATCCGTGTCGTCCCTGCCGTCAGCTTTGTCCTTGCCGGTACCGAAGCGACGGATGAGCTGACCCGATTCGTCGAGGACTTCGATCGTCAGCGGCTTCTCCTGCGACGGTTCCTCGGCCAGCCAGTACGAGACCACGACGCCCGGCTTGGGGTTCGTGCCCGAGTTGCGCCCACCACCACCGCGCGCATCGCGCCATGCGAAGCGCGGCTTGAGCACGGCGATCGAGCGCTTCTCGAGGCCCGGCTCGAGCTGATGCAAGCGCACGACGTCATCGAGCACCCAGAACGCGCGTCCCTGCGTCGCCGCAACCAGATCGCCGTCCTTGAGGCACAAATCGGTGACCGGAACGATCGGTAGGTTGCGCTGCAAGGACTGCCACGACGAGCCATCGTCGAAGCTGACCCAAACACCGCGTTCGGTCCCTGCGTACAGCAGCCCGGGACGACGCGGATCCGCACGCACGACGCGCGTGAACTCCTGACGCGGGATCCCCGCATCGCACCGTCGCCACGTCGTTCCGTAATCGAGTGTCACGTAGAGATACGGCTCGAAGTCCCCGCTCTTGTAGCGCGTGCCGGCGACATAGAGACCGCCATCGATGAACGGATGCGCATCGATCGAGTTGATCATCATCCATTCGGGAAGGTCCTTCGGCGTCACGTCGAGCCACTCGTTGCCGTCGTCCTTCGAGACGTGGATTCGACCGTCGTCCGAGCCACACCAAAGGAGTCCCTTCACGCGCGGTGACTCGCAGAACGCGAAGATCGTCGCGTAATACTCGACGCCGGTGTTGTCCTTGGTGATCGGTCCACCGGACGGACCGAGTGTCGCCTCTTCGTTGCGCGTGAGGTCCGGGCTGATCGCCTGCCAGCTCTGCCCACGGTCGGTCGAACGGAAGAGCACTTGCGCAGACGTGTAGAGCGCATGCGGTTCGTGCGGCGAGAACACGATCGGGAAGTTCCATTGGAAGCGATACCGCAGGTCCTTCGCGCCATGCCCCATCGGGTTGCGCGGCCAGACGTTGACGTTGCGCCTTTCGCCCGTCCGGTGATTGACCATCGTGAGGAAACCACCGTACGAGCCGCCGAACACGATGTCGGGATCCTGCGGGTCGACCGCGATCCACGCGCTTTCGCCGCCGGCGGTCGGCTCCCAATCGCGTTCGCCGATACCGCCGCGCTCACCGCGACTCGCGATGCGCACGGTCGAGTTGTCTTGTTGTCCACCGAGGATGCGATACGGATGCGCGTTGTCGGTCGTCACGCGATAGAACTGCGCAGTCGGCTGATTGTCCAGCGTGCTCCACGTGTTCCCGCCATCGACGGTCACACACGCCCCACCGTCGTTGCCCTCGACCATGCGCCGCGGATCGTCCGGATCGATCCACAGGTCGTGGTTGTCACCGTGAGGTGTCCGAATGGACGAAAACGACTTGCCGCCGTCCTTCGACTTCCAGAACTGGACGTTGACGACGTAGCACGCGTCGGCATCGACGGGATCCGCGTAGATACGTGTGTAGTACCACGCGCGTTGGCGCAGCGAACGCTCTTCGTTGACCCGTCGCCAAGAATCGCCGCCATCGTCCGAGCGGAAGACACCGCCTTCGTTCGCTTCGATGATCGCGAAGACGCGATCGGGCTTCGTGGGACAAACAGCGACGCCGCTGATCCCGAGCGGTGCCTTCGGCATGCCGGAGTTGCCGCTCAGGTCACTCCAGGTGTCGCCGCCATCGGTGCTCCGCCAGATCGACGACCCCTCGCCGCCGCTCGAGAGTTCCCACGGCGTGCGCCGCACGCGCCACATCGAGGCAAACATGCGGCGCGGGTTGGTCGGATCGATGCACAGATCGACCGCGCCGACGTCGTCACTGATGTAGTGAATGCGAGCCCAAGTCTTGCCACCGTCCTTCGAGCGGTAGATGCCACGCTCGGCGCTCGACTTGTAGAGATCTCCGAGAACGGCGGCGTAGACGAGGTCCGGGTTCTGCGGATGCACTCGAATTCGAGGGATATGCCGCGACGAAGAGAGGCCGACGTGGGTCCACGTCTTGCCGCGATCGGTGCTCTTCCAGATCCCATCACCGTGCGAGACGTTGCCGCGTACGGTCACCTCGCCACCACCCACGTAGACGACGTTGTGGTCCGAAGGCGCGACTTCGACCGCGCCGATCGAACCACCGAAGAACCCGTCGCTCACGTTGCGCCACGAACGCCCCGCGTCTTCGGTGCGATAGACCCCACCACCCGCGGCTCCGAACCAGAACGTGTCGGGCTCCCCACGCACGCCGCACACCGCAGCGCAGCGTCCTCCACGAAACGGCCCGACCAGTCGCCACTCCATCGTCGCGAGCAGGCGCTCGTCGACCTGGAGCCGCGCGTCGGTCGCCGTTGCGCGCTCCTGGGACCGCAGACCGGACACGCACGGCCATAGGGACCCGAGGCACGCGAGAACGGCCGGAAGAACACGGGGGAGCGACGACGTCGCGGAGAGAAGTGGCGATCGGTGGTGCATACGGTTTCTCGTCGAACGCCGATGATCGTGGGCGCTCGAACGCGAACCGTCAAAGCGAAGCTGGTGGTTCTGGGCTCCGAACTGCGCGCCGGGAACTTGGCCCTGCTCACAGAAAAACGTGAGATTTCACGTAACACGGAGCCGGATTCGGAGCTGTGCAAAGCGGTGCTTTCCTCGCCGTGATCACCTCGTTGCCATGGCGATTCGGAGGCCCCCGCCCTTTGCTTCGTGGATGCACACACGAAAACGAAGGCGCGTCGCGAAGCCCCATCTTCCCCCTTCGTACCAAAGCATGAACCATCTCGAATCCCGCGCGCTCTTGACGGGCGCAGTCGCCTTCGTCTTGTCCGCGACCGCGTGGTCGCAGGACCGCGTGTCCCCGGCCGAACTCATCCGCAATCGCGTGCCGGTCCAGGGTGTGTCACCGCTCACACCGCCTCTCGAAATCCGAGCGACGACGACGGAGGCACCCGAACCCGAATCCGCGATCCCGTTCGAACTCCGCCACGACCCGATCGGCCTCACCGTCGACGGCGACGTTTCCGGCACGGCACCGATCCCCGATCACCTCAAAGGAAATCCGTATCGGCTGGCGTTCGTCGCCGGCGACTTCACGCCGCCGAGCAGCCAGAAGCTCGATCCGGCACTCGCCGCCGATTGGCAGCGCCATGCTCCGGAGAAGAAGGCGACCTACGGCTTCTTGATGTTCGAAGGACGGATCACGGCCGCGAAGCTCGAGCGCGTTGCGAATCTCGGTGTCGAGATCGGCGAGTTCCACACCTTCCAGAGCCACAAGGCGAAGATCCCCTATTCGTCGATCCCGAACCTCATCGGCAGCCAGGACCTGCGCTGGATCGGATATGCGCCGGCATGGCAAAAGGTGCATCCCGAGCTGGAGGCCGCGCTGCAGTCCGCGCCGACGGGTCGCGCGTTCGCGTTCATCAACGTATTCGAATCGGATATCACGCAGAACGCCGAGCGCAAGCCCATGCACGAGGGCGAAGCGCGCACGGACGGCAACGTCGACGAGCGCGTGCCGACGGTTCTCTTCCCGCGCGGCCCGATCGAGAGCGCACTCACCAAGCTCGGCGTCCGCGTGGTCGATTACTACGACGGCTTGCGCTGCTTCCTCGTCGATCTTCCGCTCGGACAAGTCGAAGCAATCGCCGGAATGGACGTGGTCCATTCCCTCGAACTCTGCCAAGAGCTCACACACGACCACGATCGAAGCACGCGACAGATCGGCGTCGACTACGTGCGCGGCACGGCTGCGGCGGATGGCTCGACGGCTCTCGTCGGCTTGCTCGACTCCGGCGCGTACATGGGCGGCGGTCGCCACCTCGACCTCAACAAGTACGGCGTCGGATGGAACTTCGGCGGCACGGCGAGTGTCTGGAACGACACGGACGGCCACGGCACGCACGTGCTCGGAACCGTCTGCGGAACGGGAAGCGCCGACAACCGCTATCGCGGCTGCGCACCGTCGGCGGGTAGCACCGGTAATCACCGCATCTTCGTCGGGCGCGTGTTCGACGCTTCGAACTACCCGAACAACCTGCCGGGAGCGTACTCGCAATTCTCCAAGTCGTACACCGACGGGAACAGTGTCACGACACAGCGGCCACACGTGATCAACAACAGCTACGGCTATGGCTCGGCCACGGCGGCCGGCTACCCGGGAACGGATTCGATCTCGCGCGCGGTCGATCAGTACGTCTACAGCTACGGACAGAACTACGTCTTCTCCGCCAGCAACACCGGTGGCAGCTCGTTCTCGGGCGAGATCCTCAAGTCGCTGCGTCGCCCGAACGTCGCGAAGAACGCGTTCAGCGTCGCCAACGCGATGGATTACAAACTCGACACGACCTCGACCGTCGGTCGGATCTGGTACTCGAGCGGCAAGGGCCCGACGAGCGACGGGCGCATGAAGCCCAACATCAACGCGCCGGGCAACTCGATCCGCTCGTGCCGCAACTTGACGACGAATCAATACATCAACAAGTCGGGTACGAGCATGGCCGCACCGCACATCACGGGTGTGATCGCCGGGCTCGTCGATCACTATCCGTCGACGTTCGCGTACAGGCCCTATGCGCAAAAGGCATGGGTTGCAGCCACCGCCAATCCGCGCAACGGCACGTACAATTTGACGAGCACGGATCAGGCCTACTACTACCGCCAAGGTCTCGGACAGGTCGATGCGTACAAGGCCCACTACCAAGTCAACACGACGACGGGTTGGACCTCGGGCTGGTCGTACGGCACGTTGTCCAGCACCAGCGCTGGATCGTACTTCGATGTCACGGTCCCCGCGGATGCGACGCGCACGTTCTTCGTGCTCAACTTCGACGAGAAGGAATCGAGCGCCAGCGCAACGCGCGCCTGCCTCGCCGACCTCGACCTCTATCTCGACGTCGACGGCAACCAGTCCGGATACAACACCGGAGAGTACTCCTCGCGTCGCGCTTGGGATACCTGGGAGTGGTACGGCAACTGGGGTTCGATCGCGAACGTCCGCGGCAAGAAGGTCCGCGTCAAGATCTACCCGCGCGTCCGCCCCGCGTTGGGAACGACCTGCAAGTGGAGTGTGGGTTACATCTTCTATCGTGGCGATCAGGTGCCTGTTGCCGGCACGGTGGCGCTCAGTGGTAGCACGCTCCTAAAGCCCAACCAGACCGGCACGCTGACGGCGACCGTCACGGTTCCCGAAACCACGCAGAACAACTCCTTGCTCGAGCTGTCGTCCTACTCGGGATTCTCGATCAAGACTCTCAGCTTCCGTTCGGGCGACGATCTCGTGCGCACGTATCCGCCGACGGGTGGAAGCAACGACAGCATCTACAACTGGACGATCGGAAACCTCGGGTATTTCTATCCGTCGACGAAACGTCAAATGACGTGGACCTACTCGCGTTCGACGAGCGCGAGCGGTTCCATCTGCGTGCGGTTGACTTCCGACAACCGCAGCAGCAGCGGCAACGGGACCTACACGACATGCCGCACGATCTGTGTCGATGGACTCGCTCCCAACACGATTTCGGGTCTCGCGAGCACGTCCCATACGGTCAACGCCTGGTCCAACAACGCATCGCTCGCGATGAAGTGGAACACGGCGACGGACAATGGCTGTGCCGGCATCCTCGGCGTCGCGACGAAGACCTCGATCGGAGGATCGTCGTCACCGACGACACGCAACCTCGGCAACGTCACGACACAGACCGTAACGCTCGGATCGAGCACTTCGGGACAGTATTTCAATGCCCGTGCGGTCGACAAACTGAGCCAGTTCTCGTCATCGAACGCGATTTCGGGTCCTTACTACATCGACTTGACCAAGCCGTCGATCAGCTCGGTCACGCTCGACAACAACGCAGCGCGCACGCCCGATCTCATCGTCGACTTCCGCGTGACGGCATCCGACAGCTACAGCGGGGCGTCGCAAATGCGCTTCTCGGGCAATGGCTCGACGTGGACGCCGTGGCGCACCTACTCCACAGCGGCACAGAGCGTCAATCTCGCGAGCTACGGCGCGTCGACTGCCGAGGGCACCAAGACCGGCTACGTCCAAGTGCGTGACAAGGCCGGCAACATCTCGGCAACGGCGAGCGACACGATCAGCTACGTGCGTCCACCGAGGATCACGAGCGCGAGCCCCACATCGATGCCCAACATCACGAACGGCTACTTCGCGCTCAGCGGCTCCGACTTCGTCGGCACGACGCGTGTGCTCTTCGGCTCACGCACGCTCACGTCGCAGTCCCCCGACGAGTGGTACCAGGGCTACTTCCGAGTCGTGAGCGACACGACGCTCCACGTCTATCCGCCGCAAGCGATGGCGACGGGCAGCTACTCGATCCGCGCCGACGCGACTTGGTCGAGCAACACCGTCTCGGTCACGCTCGTCCACCAGACGAAACGCGTCCTCCACTCGCCGACGCAACTGAAACTCGGCAAGACGCTCTACCTCGTCTCGGCCCGCGCCGACATGCCGACGAACACGTTCGACTTCCTGACCCTCAGCCTCTCGAACCGTCCTCTCGTGATCCCCGGCATCGTCTCCCTGTCCCACGGCGGCAACCCGACGACGTTCATCGATCCGACGTACTACCTCCTCGCCGCAGCGAACTTCCATGACGGGTCGACCCGCGCCGCAGTCTGGAAGCTCCCGACCGTAGTCGCCGCGAACTTCTACTTCCAGTCAATCAAGTTCGACCCGGCCAACATCAACTTCGCTCCGCTCCGCACGTCGACGCTGACGCAGACGCGCATCTACTGAGCGGCTCGTTGCCTCGCTGGTGCTGGTGCTGGTGCTGGCGCTGACGGGCTGTCGTTGCTGCTCGTCCCCGGGCGACGTGTCCAGAGAGGGTTTGGGTGGACGCCAGCCTCCGGCGGCCACAAGGGCCAAGGGCGTCCACCCAAACCCTCTGGACACGACGCCCGGGGACTCGCTTCCGACGTCGTGCGGACCGAGGGTCGCTCGTAAGACCCGAGCCCTCGCTGCCGAGCTAAGAACAAGAGTTCGAGCTCATTGCCGCCACGAAGCGAGAGGGAGATGCCGGGCAGTCTGCGTCACAGTTCGGTCCCCTTCCGATGTCGATGATTGCAAACTGCCAGCCGGTTGGCTGCGTAGGCCGCGTGCTCGGCGAGTTCGCGAGACTCGATCAGCCACGTTGCGAGCCATGTCGCAGACTGCCGGGCAAGATTGTCCCGCGTGTCCAGGTCCGCGCGACACGTGTTCACAGGCGAGTTCCCGGGCGTCGTGTCCAGAGGGTTTGGGTGGACGCCCTTGGCCCTTGTGGCCGCCGGAGGCTGGCGTCCACCCAAACCCTCTCTGGACACGTCGCCCGGGGACGAGCAGCAACGACAGCACAGACAGCACAGACAGCACAGACAGCAGGCACGCAGGGCGCTTCAGCTGGTGCCGCTCCAGCGGATCTCCTTCCACACCTTGGCGAGACTCTCGCCGTGGACGTCGAGTTCCCACTCGCAGAAGTGGCCGAAGGGGGTTTGTCGAACTTGATAGCCACCGCGCGTCAGCTTCTCGTCGAGTTCGTCGAAGAAGGCACGTGCGAAGTCGGCATTGGCATTGACGCCGCCTAGATGCGCGAAGCTGTGCAAGACGCAGTTCGTGACAGCACGCTTCTTCGCCAGCCACTTGATGTGCTTGAAGGCCTTGAAGAGTACGGATGCGCGTGCCTCCCCTTCGTCGCACGACTCGAGCTGCACGAAGCAAACGATGACATCTCGGAGCTCGCCGACGTCATCGCTGGGTACGACGCCTTCGAGATTGGGCTCATGGGCACGCCACGCGAACCGACGCGCCAGGAAACACAGCGTCTTCATGCAACGCGATCATGCCGCCACACGCACATGCACGTCAGAGTCGTTTCGGGCAGTGGTCCCTGGCTCCGTGCCTTACCTGCGCGGGTGTTCGCTCCCCGATCCGCGGAGTGCATCGTCGCGCGACGTCGGAGGCGAGTTCCCCGGGCGACGTGTCCAGAGGGCTTGGGTGGACGCCCTTGGCCCTTGTGGCCGCCGGAGGCTGGCGTCCACCCAAGCCCTCTCTGGACACGTCGCCCGGGGACGAGCAGCAACGACAGCCCCGAGGCAGCAGCGACACCGACGCAGCAGCGACAGCACCGAAGCACGTCGGACAGCAAGGCGAGGGATCGCTACGGGAACACGAAGCGAACCGCGTCGGACGCTTCGGGGACGAATGGCGGCCCTTTGGGGTCGTAGATGTAGCACGCGCAGAAGGCGGGTAGCCCCGTCAGACCCGAGTTCTTGGGGATCGGAAGGCGGATTGCTTGGAGACCTTCGGGAGGCACGACGCCGACGAAGCCCGGGGCGCCATCGACGATGGCGAACAGTGCATCGGCGCGTAGGGGAATCAACGTTGGGCCGACGGGGATGCCAGGAGTCTTGCCGAGGGACAGCCCGAGAGCGATCACTTTGCCCGTCCAGCGATTCGTCGACTCGAAGAAGTGCAGCGCACCACCGCCCGGAGTCGCTGCATCGAGACGTTCGACGCCGACGCGCAACGGCCACGCCAAAGGGCTCGCCACGCTGTTAGCTGCACCCGGTGTGCCGTAGTCCTTGCTTCCGTACGTTCGCGTCGCCGTCTCGAAGTTGTTCGAGGCGGCACCGATTTCAACGTCCACGCGTTCGGCCGCCTTGCCTAGCCCTCCGGCGAATCCCGAACCGTACGACACACGCTCGAGCGACTTCGAGCCATGCGCGACTTCGATGTTGTCTGCGTCGTCGTGCAGGATGACTGCCCGCGCGGGCCATGAATGCGCGAACGGCAGACCACCGTTTCGCGATGCGTCCCCGTGCTGTGCGAGCAGCAGCGAACGGCGAGGCAGAAGGCGATAGGGCGCGGCGACTTCGAACGAGCCGTTGTTCGCACGCACGACGAGTCCACGCAGATTGATCGGCGAACCCGATCGATTGAAGACCTCGATGTACTCGCCCCAGAAGAACGATGGTTCGCGCTGGAACTCGCTGATGACGAGGTCGCCTGGCGTCGGCGTGTTGCCAGCGAACTCATCGGTGTAGAGCTCGACCGATGCACCCGTCTCGGACGAGATCGTGTACCGCCAACCGTCCGTCGCGAGCAGCATCGTGCCACCACTCGTGAAGCCGGGTTCGCCCGCTCCGGGAGTCGTGCTGATCACGAGACGGTTCTTCGTCGTCGTGCTCATGCGATCGAGCGTCGCGCGGTGAGGCACGTTGTGCGTGTTCTTGTGCGAACACGAAATCACACACACTTCGGGATCGATCGTGTCGAGCAGATTCTGGTTGGAGCCGTCGTCCCAGCCGTGGTGGTTCGCGAGATAGACGTCGACGTCACCGCACACTCGACTGACCGGCGTCTCCATGTCGTAGCGACTGCCGCCACCCGTCAGGTCACCGCCGAGCCAACACGAGAAGTCGCCATAGTCGACGCGCACGACGATCGAGGCGGAGTTCTCGTAGTTGGACGTGCTGTCGATCGCGTGGCGTGTCGACGAGCCGAGGACGTTGCCGTCGTACGCGAGCACGGTTGCCTTGGCGCCGCCACCGAGGTCGAAGACTTGTCCAAGCGAAACGGTCTTGCGCTTGGAGCCAGCTGCATTCACGTACGTCGTATAGGACCCGGCAAAACCGCTCGTGTTGCGCGTACCGCGATCCCACACCTCGTCGAACGGCAAGGCGTTCATCACTTCGTCGATGCCGCCGATGTGATCACCGTGATAGTGCGACGCGACGACGTAGCGGATGCGCGATACGCCCAACTTCTTCATCGCAGGGACCATCGCTTGGGTGCCCATGCCGTTCGGGCCACCATCGAAGACCATGCACGTCCCCGTGGGTCCGACGATCACGATGCCATCGCCCCACTGGACGTTGACGAAGGCGATGCGCAAACCGTTCGGACTACCGACAGGGCGAACCTGCGATTGCGCGAGCGTCGACAACGCCATCGCAGCAAGACAAGCGGACGCGAACGCTGAGCGCAGCAGCGCGAAAGAGACGAAGGAAGGAGGCCGCCACGACGGGCGGCGCATCGATCGTGGTTCCGATTCCATGCGAGTTTCGGGGGGGTCGCGGTTCGAGGAGGACCGCTCGAAGGACGGGAGAGTCGCGCACTACGCAGAAAGGTCACACACTGGTCGGAGGACGACCGACAGTTCTGGATCTTCTCCCTCGCGGTCTCACGGCACACGAACCGAAAGCGCCGCTGACATGGCGCCGATCGGCGCAAGTCACCACAGACGCCATGCCGCGGACGATTCTCGATTTTCGGCGCAGGTTCGGCTTCGAGAGCCTCCTTCCGGGGCACCAGGACCGCGCTCTCGATGCCACCGCGTCGAGGTCTTTACGTACCGATCTCACCAGCCGGAATGCGCCGAAGCGTGTCGTCGTAGCGCAAGTACTTCGATCCGCGACGCAGCCACGCTTCTTCGCCCTCTTGGAGAGCATCGTGCAGAGCCCGATCACCCACTCGACCCTCGAGATAGTCGAGCAAGCGCGGGTCGGCGGCGAGCAACTCGATCGCGGGGCGATCGCTGCGGAACTCGTACTTCTCCGTACGCCAACGGAACTCCGGTGCAAGGTCCTTGATCCACCGCAGCAGCTTCAGCATGTGGCGCAGCGAGGGATAACGCGATGGATCGGACGCGTCCGTCAAGTGGATCTGCCAGCCATGGCAGAGTTCGTTGCCGAACTTGTGGAACGTCGGTACGAAGCGCAATGGCCGCAGTACCGCACCGACTTCGCACGGCGGCTCCTCGCGCATGAGCGGCGCGAGCCACGACGCGCCGAAGATCTCGAACGGACGCGTGGTGCCGCGGCCTTCACTGAGGTTGGTGCCCTCGAGCAGACAACCACCGGCGTAGACGCGCGCTGTGTTCGCGGTCGGCATGTTGGGCGATGGCGACACCGGGTCGTGCCACTCGAACGGATCGCGGCACGGCAGCACGTGCATCGTGACATCGGCACCGGTCACCTCCTGATAGAACGACGCGAGTTCCGCCGTCGTCAGCCCATGACGATGCGGCAGACCCGGCCGCCCGACGAACGACTCGTGTTCTGCGGCAAGCGCGATCCCCTCGACGTAGCGACCGCAAGGGTTCGGTCGATCGAGGATCCACACGTCGAGCTTCGAACCGTCTGACGCGACACGATCGAAGACGTAGCTCAGCGTCGTCGCGAACGTGTAGTACCGCGCACCGACGTCCTGCAGATCGACGACGAGCGCATCGAGATCCGCGAGGTGCGCCGACGAGACCGTCAGGCTGTCTTCCGTGTCGCCGTAGAGCGAGACGACTTCGGCCTCGATCCCGAGGTCGCGATAGACCCGCGCATCCTGCGGAAGTTGATCCTGCAGTTCGGCGAACAGCCCGTGCTCGGGCGCGAACACGCGCTGCAGGTTGCCGCGCTTCGACAGCGCATCCCAGAGGTAGCAGCCACGCGTGGTCGACCAGCTCGTCATGTTGGCGAGGAGCCCGAGCCGCCCTTCGTGGAGGACGGCATCGTTGCGCGCGAGGAAGTCGTCGATCGGATCGTGCGTGTGCGTGTCGGGCATGTCCGCAGGAACCTATCCGCAGCACCGCGAAAGCGAAATGCCCACGGCGGTCAGGCACTCACGCGTTCGAAGAAACTCGTCACGCGAGCACGCGTCGGCTCCGAGCGCGAGCGCTTCGAGCACGTCGAGGGCCGTGATGATCTTGCGGCTCGCGAGCAGCCGGACCTTCGATCGCAGAACATGATGCTCGCGGGCCGCATGCACGCGCGGCAATGAGTGCGCGAGCGGCATCCCTACCGAGTCGCTGTCTTCGAGCGGTGCCGCGCCGGTTCCGTCTTCTTCACCATCGACCGTGATGAAGTCGGGGACGATGCCGGTGTCCTGCATCGCGCTGCAAGTGCTTCGAACTCACGCATCGAGCCGACACAGAGCAGGCAGCCCACGATCAGGATGAAGAAGGCAGGCTTGACGAAGCGCATCGTTCCGTTCCTCGGGTTGCAGCTTGCAAACGGACGACTGCGAACAACGCGAACTCCCCGCTGCTTTTGTCTGTGCGATTCACAGTGCGGTCAGCGCTGAGGTCTCCGTCCGAGAAATCAATCAAGGAGAGACCGAGATGAACACCTTCCGAAAGACACTTCCACTGATCGTCGCGATGACCGCCACTGGCTTCTTGCACGCGCAAGACGGAACGGAGAACGTACAGATCGAGAGCTACGGTGTGAGCTGCGGTGCGCAGCTGACTGGCTCGATCGCAACGAGGCGGCTCGCGATCACGGTGACGGATGCACTGCCGTGCCAACCGGTCGCGATCGTGCTCGGTTCGCATGCGCAGAGCTTGGCGCTGCCGGGATCGCCGTGCCGTCTGCTCACGAATGCGCAGCTTTCGGTGCCGTTGCTCGCGAACTCGCGCGGTGCGGCATCGCTCGAGATTCCGCTGCCCGGAGCGTTCTCGAGCCTCTTCGCCCAGGCAATCGCGCATGACGCGGGCAAGCAGCGCTTCGTCGGTTCGCAAGGCTTGGCCGTGCACGATGCCACAAAGGACGAGCGCGTGATCGCGGTCGTGCGGGCGGGCGGTTCGTACATCCGCTTCGTCGAATCCGAACCCGGCGAGCTCCTCATCGTCGCGCTCGATGGCACGAAGGCGCATCGCGATGCATTCGCGCGCTACGAAAGCGGCGCGATCACGGCCGCCGAACTCTATACGTCACTCTCCGGATTGACCGCGCCGAGCGCGCTTCGAGCGCTCTCCGTGAAGGTCGCGAATGCGCGCAAGTCGGAGACCATCGAAACGCCTCTGCAGGGTTCGATTCTGGCACCGTTCGTCGGAGTGCTGCCCGGTGCAGTTCCGGGGCCTCGCGGGCAGAGTGGCAACGCCGGTCCCGCGGCATGCAACAGCGCCTCGTGGTTCACCGGCATGTATTGCAATCACCCCGGGGACTTCGAGTACTGCTGGACCAACTTGACGGGCAATCCGTGGGTCCAGAAGTACTGCCACGCGATGTATGGACGCGTCGCCTCGGTGAGCGGCAACTTCGGGTTTGCCTACAGGCGCTGGAACGGCAGCAGTTGGTACATCGTTTGGTCGACCAACGTGACGACCTGCCAGACCTTCTACTGCAACGCGAGCTACTCGTCGCCCCGGCACTGGCGCCGGATGGACGTCGCAGGCGGCGACGGCGATCTCAAGCACTTCCGCGTCGCCGGCTACAACTGATCGACCACATGCTCCGGCTCGTCGCTCAGCGCATCTCGAGCGCGAACACCAGCGAGAGCTGGGCGAGACTTGCCGATGCACGCTCCTGGGTATCGGATGACGAGGGAAAGCGCATTCTCCACTCAATCGTCGAACGCGTCGCGCAAAGAGTAATCGTCGATTGGTGAGGCACAGTACTCACCTTCTTGCGCTGCGGGCTCTTGCGACCTGTCGCTTCCGCCCAGCAGCCAAAAAGGCGGCTCCGATGGCGATCGACGCGAGGTAGGGCGCGGCACTCAACCAGGTCAAATGGTCGGGACCTCCTCGGAAGTCGATCAGATCATAGAAGTGCAAACTCGAGATCCCCAAGAACCCGCAGATCATGAGGACGATCGCGGAAACGCGCAGCCACTCCACCCTCTTCCTGGTCACGAGAAGCGACACGGCGAAGAGGCCGTCCGCGATCATGAACAGCTCGAACCAGGTAATGATCACGCGTTCGACCGTCCTCGCCCGACCACCTGCCCCGCCGCCTTCTTGAGCTCCCCCGCGAGCGCCGGCGCCATGCGCAGGAAGCGCTTGCGCAGCCGCGCGCGTACGCGTCGCTTGTCGCGTGCACTCAGGTCCTGCGCGGCGAGCACACGGCGCATTTCGCGCCACAGGCCCCACATCGGCATCACGACGCGTTTGCCATGCTTGGGGTCGAACCACGTCGCGAGGCGTTGGGGCGTCGCGGCTTCGATCATCGACGTGCCGGGGTGCAACCTGCGGACGAAGAGCGGCTCGTCGATCTCGCGGAACGTGCCGGCGAACGCGAGTTCGAATAGCAATGTCTGGTCGGATGCGACGTGGGTCGCGATCTTCGGTGTCTTGGCGAGCGCGGACGAGCGGAAGACGCCGAAGATCGACATCCAGACGTCGTCGTTCTGGTCGGCGAAGTCGAGCAGGTGCAGGGCGCGTGCCGCGGGGTCGGCGTCGAGCAGATCGAGCGTGCCGCCCGAGTCGCGCAGGAGCTGATCGTCTTCGTCGATATAGCGCGTCTTGGGGAACGCGACGACGCACGACGGATCGCGTTCGAGCGCTTCGACGCAGCGGCGGAAGAAGCCGGGCGCACACAGGTCGTCGTGAGCCGCCCACTTGAAGTACTTCCCACGTGCGTGCTCGAAGACGAGGTTGTAGTTGCCAGCGCCACCGACGTTGACCTCGTTGCGCGCGATCGACACGCGAGCGTCGTTCGCGGCGATGCGTTCACAAATAGCGACCGTGTCGTCGGTCGATGCGTTGTCGCGGATGACGACTTCGAAGTCGGCGAAGTCCTGCGCGAGGATCGAGCTCAACGCTTCTTCGATCCAGCGCGCACCGTTGCGCACCGGCATGCCGATACTGAGGACCGGGTCTCGCCCCATACGGAGAAGACTACCGGCGCTACCGCACCTTGCCCCCGCGCTTCTCCAAAAGCGGCGTGAAGTAGCGGTAGTAGACCTCGAGGCTCAGCACGCACATCGCGGTCGTGTAGCTGCGATCCTTGCGCGTGTCCTTCGCGTAGCGCGCGTAGGCCCCGACCGGCGCGAAACTCCCGTCCGAGCTCTGGCCGCGTGGCAGCTCGACGCGCAGCTTCTCGTTCCAGAGCCGCCATGCGTCGCCGCCGCGGAAGAAGCACGCGAGCGTGCCGTAGTACCAGAAGTACGGGTTCCCGGCCCCCCGCTGCACGAAGTCGTCGTCGCTTGCCCGCGCGTACTTCTCGATGCGGCGATCGGTCGTGAAGCGCAGCCCCGTCTCGATGCGCGGATCTTCCGGATCCTGGCCGAGCAACAAGAGGCAGAACACCGATGCAGGAGTCGACGCTGGCAGCGTGCGCCACGTCATCTGCAAACGCTGCGGTTCCTTCGTGTAGAGGAAGTAGCCGTAGCGATCATCGAACATTTCGAGCAAGAAGCCCTTCGCCATCGCGAGCGCTCGCTCCGGGACGTCGAGCCCCGAACGACGCGCCGACTCGAGGGCCATGATCTGCCAACTCGAAACCGAGGCACGGCTGTACGGATCCTCGGGCTTCAGCGTCGGACTGTAGTAGCCCCAACCACCGCGACTGTGCCGCGGTCCGCCGTCTCTCTGCTGCTCGAGGATCCAGTCAACCGCGTGGCTCAGTGGCTTCTGCAGCCATGGCAGCTTGGTCAGCGCGTAGCACTCGGCAAGCGCGTACGTCGTGATGCCGTGGCTGTAGGACGACGAACGCCCGAAGTGCCCCGTGTCCTCGTCCTGACTCGCGAGCAGAAAGCGGATCGCGCGCGCGACGTTGGTCGCGTACTGCCCCTTGCCGACCGGATCGCCGTCCTGCCCGGGCGCGGGGATCGTCGGTGGCAGGTTGCCCGCACCGAGGAAGGCGAGCAGACAGAGCGCCGACTTGCCGACGCGCACTTCGCCGTACTTCTCGTCGTAGTCGTCCTCTTCGCCCCAACCACCATCGTCTCGTTGGATCTTGGCGAGGTAGCGAAGGCCCTTCTGCACCGCGAGTTCGGTCTCCTCGGTGCCGCCGAAGCGCGCGAGCGCCTCGACCTTCTTCTTGCCGAAGCGGTTCGCATAGAGCGAGACCTCGGCGGGCTTCTTCTCCGTGACCGGTACGACTCGTACGCGTCGCTGTGCACGATCGACCTGCGTCGACGGTGGAAGCACGCTGCCGGCATCGAGTCCGTCACGCCGGCGTTCGTCGCCGAGCATCGCGACCGGGCTCGAGGGCAAGGTCTCGACCTTTTGGATGCGTGGCAGAGCAACGCGTTCGACGCTGACCGACGGCGGCCCCTCGGTCGCACGCCGAATCGGGACAGCGCGGGACGCGATAGGCGCGTTCACGGCAACCGCTGTCGCCGGCACCGAGACGCGGCGTGACGACATCGGCCTGGCGCGTGCGACGCGTTCGGATCTTCCTCCGACGCGGACGACGCGTGGCTTGGCGAGATCGAACTCGGGCGGTGCGACGCTCGCGCCTTCGACGAAACTCGGAGCAGGTTGCGCGTCGAGCGCTCGCTGCGGCTGCGCCACGGCGGCGCGTGCTTCGTCGGCCTTCGTCACGAGTTCGCGTGCGGTCACGCGCGACTCGTCGAGTGCGGTCCCGGGCTTCGGTGCATCGGCGATCGCGCCCGTGTCCACTGGCGTGTCGACCGCGATTGCGGGCGCGAGGCCGGGTCGCGGCCCGTTGGCGACGAGCGGCCGGCCGTCGCGCGTCCGTGCTGGCGGTGCACGGCGCGTGCGTGGCTTGGCGAAATCGGTGGACGGCGGCGCAATCTCCGCAGCGATGTCGTCGACCGGGCGTTCCGCTTCGGCCTTGTTCGCTGCTGCCGTCACGACCTCGGACGACGCGCGTTGGATCGTTGCGGCCTTGGCGGTCAGCGCTTCGCCCGTTTCGTCCGACTTCGCCCTACCCTTCGCGCTCGCGACACGATTCGCATCGGGCGTGTCCCGCAACTGCGGCTCGCGTGCCGACAGCTCGCGCTGCGTGACGGCGGGAGCGACACGTGCCATCCGTTCTGGTCCGGGGCGCTTCGAGGTCACACCGGACAAGACCGCATCGGGTGCGGGCAGATTCGCTTGTTGCTCGAGGTCGCGCGCCTTGCTGTCCGCGACACGTTCGGCATCGGGAACCGTCTCGAGCCGCGCGGTGCTCGTCGAAGCTGCCGCCGGTCGTGCCATCGCGGGATCCGCGTTCATGCCGAGCTTCGCTTCGACGGCCTCGAAGGCGGAGTCGGTTTCGACGGTCGGAATCGCGATCGCTACGGGCTCCTGCGCGCGCACGTCCCGGCTCGCTGCCGGCACACTGCGAGCAGCGGTCTCGCCCGACTTCGGCGTCGCGTCCGCAAGAGTCGACGCGGACGGGATCGCGACTTCGATCACCGCTCGTTCGGCAGCGCGCTGAGGGTCGGCGGCCTCGGTCTTCGCTTGTTCTGCAGTCGTCGCGATCGCGTCCGGAGCCACCGTCGTGTCCTGCCCGGACTTGGGCGCGAACTTCGGCAACTCCTCGGTCACGGCACGCGCCTCGGTCGTCGGCGCATCGAGCTTCGCGACTTCGGTCGTGAGTTCGCGCGAACGGTCCGCCAAGAACTCCGCACGTTCCTGTCCGTCGCGCGCCGCGGTCGCCACCGATGTCTGCGGGACTACCGGCGCGAGGTCTCGTTCGAAACCTTCGAACTCGCGTCGCTGCCCGAGATCCGACTCCGCCCGCGCAGGCGCTTCGTCGGGTGCGCGCTCGCCCGTGAGTTCTGCCGAACTCATGAGGCGTACTTCGACGCGATCCCCGACTTCAGGCACCGGTGGCAAGAACGTGCGCACGATCTCGACGCGCATCAACCACAGGAGCAGGAGCAAGTGGATCAGGAGCGATGCGAGCAAGCACTGCGTGATGACGTCGAGCGCTGTCCACCGTCCACCGAGCCAGAACATCACGAACAGCAAGAACGCCATCGCCGCGACGATCGCGAGCACCCACTCGAGGTTGCGCTGCCCGAGCCACCAGGGACGAACCAGTCGCGAATCGGCGCGGTACTGAATGCCCGACGATTCGTCGACGAGGAAGAGTCCTCTTCCATCGTCCGCACTCCGGGGACCACGCAAGCGACCCAAATCCGCGAAACCCGGCACGGGCAGCGGCGCGACAAAGCCCTGGACCCCCGACTCGCTCGGGTGCAACCACGTGTGGAAGAGTCGACGCCGTCCGCTCTCGAAGCGTCGCACGAAGTAGAGCACCTCGCCCCGCGCGTCGAAGCTGCAATCGCGATCGAAGAACGTCGGATACGGACCGTCGTCGCCGATGTCGTCGAAGACCTCGTGCACCTCGACATCACGAGACGCTAGCGATCCGAGATACAGCACACCGTGCGCTCCGCGCGCGATCTCCGGATCGCGGCGCGAGAACGCGATCTGTACACCATCCGGATGCGGCGCCGGATCGGTCTCGTCGAGCGGCGTGTTGATTCCCGCGGGCAATGGCCGGACGTCGTCGAAGCCGCGACCGTTCCATCGCGCGGACCACAGGTCGAAGCCGCCGGCTCCACCAGGACGGTCGGACGCGAAGTACAGACGACCGTCGATCCCGAACGCCGGCGCGAGGTCGTGCGAAGGACCGTCGATCGACGCGATCATCTCCGGCTCGAGCCTTGGCCGCTCGGGATCGAAGATGACGAGTTCGGTCTCGGCGCCAATCGGCGTGCCGCACTTGCGGGCGTACAAGATGCGCCCGTCGGGCAACGCACACGTGCGCCCGCGAATGTCACCTGTCAATTCGGTGGCCGGCATCGGCGTATCGAAGACGAGCATCGACGCGTCGCGCAGCGTCGTCGCATTGCGTGGGGACACGCCACTCGAGTACCAGATCGGTCGCCCCGAACGCAGCATGACGAGCCCGAGCAGCGCGACGAAGAAGACTAGGAGCGCAGCGAGCGCGAAGATGCGGCGCTTCTTGCTCCTGGGCGGTCTCTTGCCCTTGGTCTCGTTCGCGTTCTTCTTGGCCATCGTGGACTCCCCCGAACCCCTCGTTCGTCAGCGTCCGTTCGCTCGTGGTGTCGCGCCGATCGCGATCTGACGTAACGGTGCGGCACGACACGCGTCGAGCACGCGCGCGACGACGCCGAACTGCGTGTTGGTATCGCCGCGGATCAACACTTCTTGTCCCTCGTTGCGCTTGGCCGCACTGCGCAGCATTTGCTCGAGGACCGGCATGCGGATCTCCTTGCCGTCGACGGTCAGCGCGCCGTTCTCGAGCACGTTGATGATGATCGGGCGTGCGTCCTTCTTGGTCGTGCCGGTCGTCGCGTCGGGCAGACGGAGATCCATCTCGACCTCTTCCTTGCGGAACGTCGTCGCGACGAGGAAGAAGATGAGCAACAAGAAGACGATGTCGATCAGCGGCGTGAGGTTGGGTGTCGCGTCGACTTCTTCACCCAGATCAAGCCGCATCGCGAATCTCCGGCTTGCCCGCGAGACGCTCGACCCACGGTGCGAGCCGCTCGTCGCACGCGAGCATCAGGCGACGCGACTTGCCCGAGAAGTGCGCTGCGATGAGCATCGTCGGGATCGCGACGCAGAGCCCCGCGATCGTCGTGACGAGAGCGACTTCGATCCCGGACGCCAACATCTCCGGCTCCCCCATCTTCGTCTTGACGACGCGATGGAACGCTTCCTGGATCCCGAGCACCGTGCCGAGCAGACCGAGCAGGGGCGCGACGCCCGCGATGAGGTGGAGCGTGCGGTTGTTGCCGCGGAGCTTCTCGAGTTCCTTGTGCGCTTGGTCCTCCATCGCGACCTCGACCGCGCGCACCGGATGACCCTGGCGACGCATACCTGCGAGAAGGATGCGGGAGGCGGGCGCGTTCATCTCTTCGAGGATCGTCTTGGCGCCTTCGTGGTCGCCGGCACCGAGCTTCGCTTCGGCCTCTTCGAGACGTGCCGGAATCACGCGCGAGCGCGTCAGTGTGCGCAAGCGTTCGAGCGTGAACGCGACCGCGACGAGCGAACAGAGCGCGATCGGGATCATGACCGGCCCGCCAGAACTCAGGAAGTCCCAGACGGTCTGCACCGTGGTCTCGGTCTGCAACCGTGCGATCGAAAGAAGCGACGTCATCTTTGGTATCCGGTGCCTTGGTTCTTCGTGTCGATTGCGCGCGGAGCGACGATCATCCGCTCAGCTTCTCGAGCAGGTTGCGCGCGGCTTTCGCGGAGTCGGACTTGGCGAAACGCTCGACGAGTTCGTTCAAGAGCTTCCTGGCCTTCTCCTTCTGGTCCTGCGCGAGGTAGCCCTCGGCAGAAGCGAGCAAGCCCTTCTGTACCCACTCGGGTTGACCGTAGAGGATCGAGAGCTTGAGCCAGGCGTCGATCGCGCCGTCGAGATCGCCCGCGTCGCGGCGCGCTTCGCCGATGCGATACTGCGCTTCGGCTCCGAGGGGGCCGTCGGAGAGTTTCGTCGCGGCTTCGAACGAGGCCACCGCGGCGTCCCAGTCCTTGCGAAGCGCACGCGCGCGACCGAGCCACAGCGCCGCCCGCGCACGATCACCTGCGGGCGCATCCTTGCTGCCGAGGATCCACTCCTCGAGGGAGCGAATCGCGGCGGCAGCGCGCCCGTCTTCGAGATCGACGTGTCCGAGGTGAAGCTTCGCCATTGGCGCGCGCGCGCCGGCGGCGTTGCGCTCGAGCAACTTGACGAACGCGTCGCGCGCCCGATTGCGATCGTCGCGCCGATACGCGCACTCACCCGCGAAGAAGAGCGCTTCGTCATAGAGCGACTGCGCCTCGTCTGGCCCGAGCGCGAGGATGCGTTCGAAGAGCCCGGCGGCACCTTCGAGATCACCGCGTTCGAAACGCGAGAACCCGAGGCGGTACAGCGCTTGTGCTCGATAGCGTCCTTCGGTGGCCTGGAGGAGTTCGGCCGCGCGTGCGTCGGCCTGCTTCTGCTCTGCGTCACTCAGCGCCGCTGCGGCGTTCTTCGGGCCGCCAGTGGCTCCGTTGGCTCCGTTCCCCGCCGCGTCGCCGTCGAGTTTCGCGAGTTCGGCAACACCGAGGTGGAGCTTGGCCTCACCGACGAGTTCGACGTCCTTGCTGCTCTCAGCGACCTGCGCGAACGCGGCGAGGGCGCCCTTCTCGTCGTTCTGCTTGCGGCGTGCCCATGCGAGTTCGTACCAGAGTCGGTCGGGGCGCTCGAGGCCTTGGACCGCTTTACCGTCCTTCGCGAGATCTTCGAGGGTCGCGAGTGCCTCCGCATTGCGATCGCGGCGAGCGAGGGCGACGCCGAGCGCGTAACGCATCTCGGCCGCGCGTGGATGCTTCGGGAAGCGATTCAGGAACGTGCGCGCCGCGATCTCGGCCTTGTCGAACTGCTTTGCGCGATGGTGCAACGACGACACGAGTTCGAGCATCGAGGGCGCACCATCGCCGATCTGCGGATGTGCGATGGCAGCATCGACGTAGCGTGCGCAGTCCTCGTCGTTGCCGAGTTCGAACGCGCACCACGCGAGCCCTTGCAACGCTTTGGCACCGACTTCGGACTTCTCGCCTGCGATCGCCTGGTACGCTTTCGCCGCGCCTTCGAAGTCACCGCGACGGAACGAAAGCTCGCCCATCTGCAGGCGGTCGGCTTCTTGCTGACCAGTGTCCTTTTCGGCGGCAGCCGCGCGCGCGACGCGTGCGGTCGCGGCCTCGAGCTGTTCTCTTCCGGCGAGCACCTGCGCGGCGACGCGCTCGGTGCGCGCGAGGTAGGTGCCGCTCGGGTGCCTGGCGAGGTAGCGATCGGCGGCCATCAGCGCGCGGTCCCCGTCGCCTGCACGGAAGCTCGCGAGTGCGGCGAGGGAGAGCGCTTCTTCGGCGAACGGACTCTCGTCGCCCGCGACGGCCTCGAAACGCTTGGCTGCCTCGGCGACGTTGCCCGCGAGGTACGCGCACCACGCGTGCTTGAACGCGGCGCGCTTCGCGAGTTCGTGTCCACCGGGGATCTTCGCGTAGTCGGCCTCGGCCTCGACGTACTTCTTCATCGCAAAGAGCCCTTCCGCCCGCGCGAAGCGAGCCTGCACCGCGAGGCGATGCTCGGGCAACGTATCGACGACGCGCCCTGCCATGCGGACCGACGCCGCGTGCTCGCCAAGCTCGTGCAACGCGACCGATGCGCCGTACAGCGCATCACCCGCGAGCGCATCGTCCTTGGATCCGAGCGCGGCATTGGCGGCGACGCCGTAGGCATCCGCCGCCTCGCGCCATTCGCTCAGCTCACTCGTCGCTTCACCGAGATCGAACGCGATGCGCGCCTTCGTCTGGATGTCGAGGTCGCCTTGCAAGGCTTTGCGGAACGAAACGCGTGCGTCCTTCGCTTTGCCGGCATCGAGCTGCGCGAGACCCAGGATCTCGAGGCCGCGAAGCCGCGACGCCCCGTCGAGGTCCTCACGCGCGAGCAATCGGTCGAGCGTCGTGATCGCGGGAGCCGTCTTGCCGAGCTGCCAGTAGATCGCTCCCTGTTCGAGCGCGGCGCCGATCGCGAGCGGGGATTCGGGGTGCTTCTCGGTGACAATGCCGAACGCGGCGGCTGCATTTTCGAGATCGTCGAGGCGGAGCTTGGACCACGCGAGACCACTGCGAGCCTCGGCGACGTGCGGGCCACCGGCCTGGATCGCGGCCTCGTAGTCGTCGATCGCGCGCTGCCACGCGCCGGCGCGGAAGGCCGACTCTCCCGCCAAGAACTGGCACTCCGCGCACGCTTCGTGCCCCTGGAAGCGGCGCGCGGCCTCTTCGAAGCACGACGCTGCGCCCGCAGGATCGTCGAGCGAGGTCAGCACGAACCCGGCTTGATAGAGGGCGGGCATCCCGAACGTGCCTGCGGGGTCCTTCTCGGCCTTTGCCGCTTCGAGGAAGATCGCGACGGCTTGCTTCGGCTTACCGGCGTCGCGCAGGCATTCGCCGAGCGCGTATTGACCGGCGAGTCGGAGGTAATGGCCCGCCTCGACTTCGTCGACGAGCGCCTGGAGCTGTTGCGCGGCCTCGGAGAACTTCTTCTGCTGCTGCCGCAGCTTGCCGACGCGGTAGCGGCATTCGGGCCGGAACCGCAACCCCGGAGTCTCGAGCGCTGCGAGATACGCGTCGATCGCGCGATCGACGTTGCCGAGTTTTTCCTCGCAGCCCCCGAGCCGATAGCGCGCCTCGGGCGCGAGCGGGTGTCGAGGAGCGTCACGAAGGAAGAGTCCGAACTGCCTCGCCGCGTCGTCCCAGAGTTCTCGCTGCAGGAGGCCGATGGCCACGTCGAAGCGCTCGCGCGCCTTGTCCTGCGACCGGAGCGACGGTTGCAACGCGAAGAACGGCAGTGAGATAGCGGCGACGACGGTCCACGTCGCCGAAACGGGAGACTGCATTCCTTTCCTCCGATCAGGCCGAGCAGTGGGCGCTCGGTATTTCCGCCTTGCCGGGCAGAGGCAGCCGACTGTGGCTGGAGCCTTTCGCGAGTATTGTACGAAACGAACCGGGCCCGAGTTCGATCCAGATCCGAACTCCCGTGACGTCCGCGCCGCCGAAGTTCCGGCGTGCGCGTGCAATCCCGGAAGATTCCGATCTCATCGCGAATTGCCCATGCCGGCGCTTGCTCTCGGCCCCGATCGGCAATGGACTGGTGTCCGATATGTTGCGTACGCTTTCCCGGATCACGGTCGCTGCCTCCGTCCTCGCTGCTTGTGCCTGGGCGTCGTGGACTCTGACGTCGATGACACTCGGGCGCGCGGCGCCCCGAACGCCCGCACCGGCGGGAAACTCCGCCGGCGCTGCGGGAACGCTGTCCAAAGTGGTCCCGGTGCCGCAGGACGTCGCCCAGGACGAGGGCTCGCAGCAAGATCGTTTGCGGAGCACGCACAAGCCCGCTGCGGTCGACAGTATTCGCATCACGCCGGTCGTCCGTGCCGTGCAGAAGGCGGCGCCTTCGGTCCTCAACATCCAGGTCGGCGACATCGTGCGCACGACACAGGGGCCCGCGTTCCGGAAGCTCGGAGAAGGCTCGGGCGTGATCGTGAGCGAAGAGGGTCTCGTCCTCACCAATTGGCACGTCGTGCGGTTCAAGGAGCAACTCGGCAACGCGTTCGAATGTCGCGTCAAGCTGCGGGACGATCAGCAGTTTCCGGCGCGCGTGATCAACACGTCCCGCGAGAACGACCTCGCCTTGCTGCTCATTTCGCCCGAGGACGGCGTCTCGCATCGCTTCCCGCCGATCGAAATGGGCGACTCGGACTCGCTGATGATCGGCGAGACCGTGATCGCGATCGGGAATCCGCGCGGGCAGGTCAACACCGTGACGACCGGCGTGCTGTCAGCCGTCGGAAGGTCGCTATCGGTACAACCGCGCGGCGAACGACGTCCGATCCAGTTCGACATGCTCCTGCAGCACGATGCGGCGATCAACCCGGGCAACTCCGGCGGTGGACTCGTCGACTTGACCGGCAAGCTCATCGGCATCAACACTCTGATGCAGGCCGAGTCGCAGAACATCAACTTCGCGATCCCGGTCAATCACGTCCGCACGATCTTCGAGCAGAACCTGCTCAACGTGTCCCGGCTCGCGATCTGGTTCGGCATCGAAACCGCGGCGCGAGACGGGCGCTTCGCGATCACGCGCGTCATGCCGTCGAGCCCCGCGGCTCGCGCTGGCCTTCAGGTCGGGGACGCGATCGACCAAGTCGGAGAGCGAAAGACGGTCGACGACAAGTCGTTCGCGACTGCGCTCATCACCTATCGGGTCGGACAGCGCGTGCCGTTCTTGGTCGAGCGAGCTGGCGCCCAGGATTGGAAGTACGTCGACGCGTGGAGCCGGAGCGCGGGCACGATCCTCGACGTCGCTGGGTGCGTCGTCGAGACGGTCGACAAGGTCCGTGAGCGCAACGTGTATCGCAACGTTCTGTCGGATCTGATCGAGATCTATCGATTCGGCGGCGGCAACTTCGACGTGCTACGCGTGACCGAACTCGAAGAGGACGGTCCCGCTGCCAAGTTCGGTCTTCGCGAAGGCGACTACATCGTCGGCTACATCGTCGAGTCGGACGACTACGAGACATGGTTGCCGCTGACCGGGGACATCGCACAACTCGCGTCGCTTCTCCAAGCTACGGGTGACGGTCGTTCGCCCCGCCTGTCGGTTTGGCGCCAGAAGGACGGGCTGCTCTCGGGCCGGATGATCGTGCGGAAGCGCTGATCGCGGGCTGCAACCACGACAAGCGTGCGCAGAGCGCGAACGCCGTCGCGGGATCCCAACTCGTCAAGCCACTCTCGAACGCCTCACTCTCGAACGCGCGCACGAGTCGGCGCGAAACGGCGCCGGACCAGCGCTTCGCGAAGCGCTTGAGTGCAGGGACCTGCGCGAACCCCTCGACGCACCACGCCTCGAAGCATGCGTCGTCGCCGGCGCCGCGCGCTTCGCGACCCACGCCGTCCTTGGTCGACACGATGGGGAGGAAGAGCGTCGGCGCGGGGCCGAGCGTGTTCCATGGCAGCGTTCGCAACGATTCGACCAATCGATGCAGCTGCCTTCGTGCTCGCTCACTGCCGCTGCGCGCCGCGAGTCGCAACGTCGGCAACAACATCCCGGCGACGAACCACAGTTCGACGCGACGCGTGGTCTGTCCGACGCGGTTGTCCGGCCAATCGGGCCAGCCCGCATCGACGCATCCGTCATCGATCCACGTCAGGATCCGTTCGCGCGCGGCAAGGCTCTGCCCACGAGCGAGGACAATCGTGGCCACCGTGCAATTGCGGAGTGGCCACACGAGTTCGCGGAGCGCACGCCGTCGATCGTCGCGCACGAGTTCTCGTTCGAGCGTATCGAGTACGGCAATCGTCGCATCGAGTTCGAGACGACGCGACGTGCAGAGACTCGTGAGCAATGCCCCCTCGAGAAACACGTGCCCGAAGTCGATCTCGCCGAACCCGTGTCGCGTTCCGTGCTTGACCGGAAGTCGCACGGCGCCGCGCGCGAGATTTCGTTCGATCGTGTGGTGCAACGTTTCGAGTGCGAGGGACAAGGCTTCGCGACAAGTATCTGCGTCTCCTTGCGTCGTCGTTTGCAGACGACTCGCGCGGAGCAGCCAAGCAAGACACGAGTCGAACTCGCCGTGCGTGAAGTAGCGGACCGCACCGTCTTCCGTGCGCACGATCCGCCGCACGTCGTCACCGCGCGACAGCGTGTCTCGCGGACGGTCGCGCGCGACGCGCTCGCACAACTTCACGAAGGAAGGAGCGAGTTCCGGGTCGCGCTCGAGCCGAACGCGTGCAGGCTCCAGGGAGAGATCGAGCAACGCAGCCGAGGGTTGCGCCGCGAGCGTCGGATCGACACGACACGGTCCGGCACCGATCACCAAGAAGAGCCCATCTCCCGGGCGCAACCGCTCACTCGGGACTCGGATGCGCACCCGCGTGCGAGGCGGCTCGCCGCCAATCGAGATCGACGCTCCGCGCAACTCGATTCCGTGCCAGTCACGCATTTCGGTCATGAACGAGAACTCGAGCGACGTCTCCGTTTGGAATCCGGACCGCGTCTCGATGTGCATCCGGAGCTCGATGGCCCCATCAGGCCACTCGAACCACTCCACCGAAGCCCGGGCTCCCGGGACGAACGACTCCTGCACGAAGCGCGGAATCACGTCGCCGTCCGCGTGCGCCGCCGCCTGAGCGCCATCGAATGCGAGTCTGCTACGCACTTCACGCGATTGAACGCTCGCCAACGGCCTCAGTCGGCACGCACCGACGACGGAGGCTTCGGCGCGGAGCTCGGCGATCACCGGAGTCATCGGAATGACTTCGCCTCGGCCGACGACGACTCCGCCCTTCGTCAACACCACTGGACCGTATCCGAACGCGGCGGGGACCGCGGTTCTGAGCTTCCCGGACTCGAGCACGACGACCGTACCGGCAGCGTCCTCGCTCGCGGCCATCCGAGGGGAACTACGACCGGTCGCGATCGCGAACACGAAGACGACCACATGAGGGAGCATGCACGACATGTCACTCATTCATGTCCCGACGTCAGCGGAGGTTTCGCGGCAATGCCGATAAACTGCGCACGATGGACTCTGGAACGCGTCGACGGCTCGGCGTCGACGTCTCCGGGGCCGCTCATGGAGACAGGGAGAAGAAGATGGATTCGATTCGCGTTTTGATTCCTCTTGCCGAAGGGTTCGAAGAAATCGAGGTCGTGACCGTTGCCGACATCTTGATCCGTGCCGGTGCCGAAGTGACGCTCGCGGCTCTGACCGATTCCATGGATGTTCGTGGGAGCCGCGGGATTCACGTCGTCGCTGCCACGACGCTCACGGGCACCGAAGATGCCGAACTCCTCTACTTGCCTGGCGGTGCCGAAGGCGCGCGCCGCCTCGGCGAGGATTCACGAGTGCTCGAGCTGGTTCGGCGCTTCGAATCGAGCGACCGTTGGATCGCCGCGATCTGTGCGGCGCCGACGGTGCTCGTGCGCGCCGGCGTCTGTGCGGAACGCCGGATGACGTCGCACCCGACGGTCGCGGACGAGGTGCGTGGACATGCGGCCGAGTATCTCGAGGACGGTGTCGTCTTCGACGGCAAGCTCGTCACCGGTAGGGGTCCTGGCGTCGCCCTCGACTTCGCACTCGATCTCGTCGGGCTGCTCTTCGGTGCCGAGCATGCGGCAGAAGTGCGCGGCCCGCTGATGTGCGAAGTCGTGCACTGAGACGAGGGTTGCGGCGCCGCGCGAGGCGCCGGCGCACACGCCTTCTTCACGGCTTTGCCCAGCATTTCTTCATGATTCGAGGCATGATGAGCCAGCTCTCCGGGCTCTCGACACGCGGATTGTGCGCGAACGGGAGCCCTCCCTGCCTGAACGCTCTGAAGCCCTGAATCATCATGCGAACGACTCTTCAATCGCTCCTCGCCGTCACTGCGCTGACCGGTCTCGCCAACGCGCAGTTCAGCCTCAGCGAAATCCTGATCAACCCCCCCGGCAACGACGACGGCTACGAGGCCATCGAGATCCGCGGCGCCGCGAACGCGGCCCTGACGGGGTACTACATCCTCGCGATCGAAGGCGACGGCACGAATGCCGGCACCGTCGACACCGTCATCAACCTCGGCGCCTACAGCACGGGATCCAACGGCCTGTTGCTCATGCGCGACAGCTCGACGATCGTGCTCAAGCCGGCTCCCGCGGCGGCGACGACAGTCGCGGTCGACGCGGCTGCTTTCACGCCCGACATCGAGAACGGCACGATCACGATCGTCCTCGGCTTCGGAACGGCTCCGACCGTGTCGGTCGACCTCGACGCCAACAATGACGGCGTGCTCGACAACGGCATTCCCGGTTTCACGACGGTGGACGCCGTCGCGTGGACCGACGGCGGTGCGAGCGACTTCATGTATGCCGGCGCTCTCGGCGGCTTCGATCAGCCGAACACGCATACGTTCACGCCCGACGCGGCCTATCGCATCTATGACGAGAACGGCAAGCCATGGTGCTGGACGTTCGCGGACGTCCTCACGTCGGCGACCGCGCCGGATGGACCGTTCACGTTCGACTTCGTCGGCTTCGATTTCTCCGGCGGCCTCGCCGAGAGCTTCGGCCCGCAGCAGCTCGACCTCGGCAATATCAACGGCCGTCTTCAGTTCTGCACCGACTACTACGGCATCAGCACGGCCAACGGCGGCACCCAGACGATGCTTCTCGACGCTGGCTCGATCAACGCGAGCGGCTTCGCCCTGGTCGTCGGTAGCCTCTCGGGCACGAAGCCCGGCATCGCGCTCGGCTCCCTGACGATCCCCGTCAACTTCGACCCGTACACGTCGCTTCTCCTCAACGCGCCGAACACGCTCGTCAACCCGTCGGTCGGCCTGCTCGACGCACAGGGCCGCATGACGTCGAAGTTCGCGCTTCCCCCCGCGTCCCCCGCCACGATCGGCATGACGTTCAACCACGCAGCCGTGATCCTCGACAAGACGTTCTCGACCTTCAAAGCGGTCACGAACCCGACGACGCTCTTCATCCAAGCCTGACCCGCCCCGCGCGAAACGCGCGCGCGAAAACGTGCCGGGGTCAAAACCCCGTACTTCTGACGTCGTGGATCGCGCGCTCGGTTCCGGGGTGTCGTGGCGCTGAGGCTTGGTACGGGTGGCTTGCCCCCTTGCGTTCTCGGGGACTTGTCGCCACTGTCTCGCTGCGCGCTTGGGAGCGAGGCGAGGATGCAGCACAACATCACGGCTGACCAGCTCAGGTCTCCGCATGCGATTCGTTGCGAAGCGGGATCGTTCGAACCGGCTCGCCACTACTATCCGCGCACGCTCAATGCGCAGCTGCACGCTCTCGTGGGCTTCTTCCTGCGACTGTCGATCCCGCGCGTCGTCAGCCGCTACTGCCACCTCAACCCGCGGGTCGACCCTGCGCGCCTCACCGAGCTTCTGACGTCAGGCGCGAAGCATCTGCGTTGGGCAGGAGCGGACCTCTTCCACGTCACGACCGTGGACGGCGATCGCCGCATGATCGTCATCGAGACCAACTCGTGCCCGTCGGGCAACAAATCGATGCCGCTCGTGCACGACGACCAAGAACAGGGCGGCTACCGCACCCTGATCGAAGGTGCGTTCGTCCCCGCCATGCACCGCCGCGGCCTCCCGCGCGGCGATCTCGCGGTCCTCTACGACAAGAACCACATGGAGTGCTCCGGCTACGCGGCGACTCTCGCCGACGTGACCGGAGAACCGGTATGGCTCGTGCCGTTCGCGGAAGACCACACCGACGCACCGGCTCGATTCACGGACGGCCTGCTCGAAGTCCGAGACGAATACGGGAACTGGACTCCGATTCGGGCCGCCCTCCGCTACGTCACGCAAAAGCCTTGGAATCGAATCCCGATCCAGACCAAGACGCTGATCTTCAATCCGGTCATCGCGTGTCTCGCCGGCGGCCGCAACAAGCTCGTGGCCTCGAAGGCCTATGACTTCTTCAACACGTCGCTCGAGGAGAGCGGACTCGAGATTCGGACACCCGAGACGATTCGCGATGCGATGAAAGAAGAGGTGCCATTCTGGGTCCAGCGTTTCGGCGGCCACGCAGTCGTGAAGGTCCCCTACTCCAACGCGGGCCAAGGCGTCTTCACGATCACCAATCGTGACGAGCTCGAAGCGTTCATGGAGACCGAGCTTCCGTACGAGAAGTACGTCGTCCAGAGCCTCATCGGCAACCGACGTTGGAGCTCGCAAGGTCGCCGCGGACGGCTCTACCAGGTCGGCACGATGCCGAACAAAGCGGGCGACATCTTCGTCGCCGACGTCCGCATGATGATCGCTTCGACCGAACGCGGCTTTCGCCCGGTCGCGATCTACGGACGGCGTGCTCGCGTTCCATTGTCCGACACCCTCGACACCGGGAGTTCTTGGGACGTCCTCGGAACCAACCTCTCGACGAAGCTCGGGGATGGCGCGTGGGACAGCGATGACGCACGCTTGATGCTGATGGATCGAAAGGACTTCAACCAACTCGGCATCGGCATCGACGAACTCATCGACGGCTACATCCAAACGGTACTGTCGACGATCGCGATCGACCAACTGGCCGATCAACTACTGACGCAGAAGGGCAGATTGCGTCGGAAACTCTTCCGGTCGCTCGACGACGATCCCGCACTGCTCGACGAAATCCTCGGTTGATCCATGAACGCGTTCTCGACTTCCACGATTCCGACCATCGACAACCTCGACATCTCGAGCCTCGAGCGCGGTAGCGTCCATCGATTTTGGGTGACCTTGGGCGAGAACGGTCTCGGTCGCCCCATCGTCGTGCCGGTACTCGTCGCGCACGGTCGCCGCGAAGGCCCTGTGGTCGGTGTGACCGCAGCACTCCACGGAAACGAACTCAACGGCATCCCGACGATCCATCGTCTCTTCCAAACGCTCGACCCCGATGAGATCAAAGGGTCGGTCGTCGGCGTCCCGGTTGTCAACTCGCCCGGCTATCTACTCAATCAACGCGAGTTCAATGACGACTCCGACCTCAACCGTCGCTTCCCAGGGCGTGCAGGTGGCAATACGGGCCAGGTCTATGCCCATCGCTTCTTGCACAGGATCGCAACCCGATTCGAGTACTTGATCGACCTGCACACGGCGAGCTTCGGTCGTGTCAACAGCCTCTACGTGCGCGCCGATATGACCAACAAAGTCACGGCCACGATGGCGCGGCTCGTCAACCCACACATCATCGTGCACAACAAAGGCGGCGATGGAACCCTGCGAAGCGCAGCCGAAGATCACGGCATCCACGCGATCACGATCGAGATCGGCGACCCGCAGCTCTTCCAGCAAAGCCTGATTCGGTCCTCGAGGAAGGGCATCCTCGCCGTCCTCGACCACCTCGACGTGTTCGACGACGAAGTCGAGCACACGTTCGAACCCGCCATCGAGTGCGTCAGCTCCTTTTGGATCTACGCTGACCATGGCGGCATCCTCACCGTGCAACCCCCACTCGGAAAGCGCATCGAACGCGGTTCGCAGATCGCGACGCTCACGAATTTGTTCGGTGATGTCATCTGCTCCTATACCGCGCCGGAAGATGGCGTCGTGATCGGGAAGAGCACCAACCCCGTCGCGCAGACAGGTGCTCGGATCCTGCACTTGGGTCGCATCGGACAGATCGACGGTACATCGCGCCGCGAAGAAGCCGACCGTGAAGAGGCCAACAAACAAGAGAGCTGACGAACGAACCCGATGACGTGCGGCGACGGACGGCAAATCGAAGGCATACTCCCGCCGTCCTGTGCGGTGTTCATGGCGCCCTTGGCCGTACCGGGGAGCCGCGCGGCCGCCCGTACCGCGGGACGGACCTTGGCAGCGAACGCACTTGACGAGCTCGGGCACGACGAACCCGGCATCGAGATCCCAACCGGTGAACGCGGAGCTCCGGTCTGGCCCGCCGGGTTCACGGGTTCCATCTCGCATACGAAGAAGCGCGTCATCGTCGCGATCGGTCGCCTGACCGACCATGCGTCCATCGGCATTGACATCGAAGAGCAGAGTCGAAACGTCTCGATGAAGATCCTGCCACGCATCGCCACGCCGCGAGAACGCGCCTGGATCGAGCATGGCATCGACGACGCACTCCGGGCTCCGCGCGAGCGTCTACTCGCCGTGTTCTCGTCGAAGGAAGCCATCTTCAAAGCGCTATGGCCGCTCTGGCGTCGAGAACTCGGATTTCACGATGCGATACTCGTTCGCACCGCGGATGGATTCGAAGCCAGCCTGAATCCAGGAATCGCACGATCAATGACGCCGGTGATCCCACGGTTGGAGATCCAGGTCACCCATGCGGATGGCGCGATCGTTTCCGCCATCCACGTGCCGCGCGTGGATCAAATCCCGTAGGCCGTCGGGCAAGCGCTGACCGAGGGCCCGGTACCGCTCGTCGACGTCGGCGTCGTGCCGTAGATTCGCTTGACGGTCACGGCCTGCGTCGAAGCCTGCTGCGGCGCGGAGACGAGCTGTCCGTTGGAGAAGACGAGCGGCTTTGTCGCGGACGTCACGTCGAGCGAGAGCACCTGCGTGTAGAGCACGACCTGCGTATAGCTCGAGTTCCACGGAGCCTGGATGCCGATCGTCGTCGGAAGGAAGCCATTCGCATCGGTAGCTCCGAGCCCCACGAGCAGGATCGGATTGACGTGCAAGACGCCGCATGCGTTCGGAAGTTGGATGTTGGGATCGCTCGCACCAACGAGCAAGACGATCGGCGCCGCCGACGGTCCGTTCGTCACTTTCACACCGAGTTCGATATTGGTCGCATCAGCGCGGAATGCCGTATCACTCCGCATGGCTCCGTTCTTCGTTGCACAACCACCTCCGAGATCGGAAGGGTAGTCTCCGTACGTATGCGCGATGTTGGTGCTCTGCCAATCTTGCGGCATCGCATTGAGGGCGTTGTTGCTGTTGATGACGTCCCAGACGATCGCATCCGTCCGGTTGTAGATGAACGGCGAATCCAACTTGACCTGGAAGTCGAACTCTTGCGGAGTCTTGCTCGAGGCGGTGGTCCAATCCGGGAGACTGACCGCCTTCTTCGTGAACACCGTGCGTGGCGTGTCCTTGTAGTTGGACGCCCACGTGTTGGACACAGTCGCGAAATCGCTGTGTGCCATGACGATCTCTAGAGTCACCGTCTTGTTCGCAGAACCGGTGCCGAGGCCATCGCGTCGCCACGCGAGGTAGCGAATCGCCGGCAGCGGCAAGCCAACGAGACTGTTGTCGACCTGCTGCACGCGCGTGTCCGCGCTGTAGTTGCCGAGCATGATGTTCGACGAGCTGTTGCCCTCGAAGAACTCGATCCCACGCGGGCTGGCGAACTCGAGCGTCTGCGAACAGACTCCGGACGAAACGACGACGAGTGACGAAAGAGCGAGAAGAGCAATACGCACGGCTGCGGACTCCGAGGGATCAAGAAGATGAAGGCAGGGTGAGCATACATCCTTCAGGTCGCGAACTGGATCAACCGCAGTACTTCGTAGATCGCGTCCGTCTCGAAACCGACGACCTTTGGCGACACGAGGTGCGCACCGGGATAGAACGACTTGCGGTACGCGCTGCGGTGGTCCTTGTATTCGAGAGCCACTTCGAAGAGTCGCGGAACCTCGAGCCGATAGCGCGTCGTTTCGATGCGACGTAGCGCTTCGCGCACACCCGAGTCGAGACGCGCGCGGGCTTCGTCGGGATGCAGGCTGCGCGTCGACGCGCCGTACCCTTCGATCACGGGAACAGTGACGATCGCATCGTCATATCCCGAGACTTCAGCACACAACTCGGCATCCCCGGATACCAACACGACGGGCACCGATATCGACGCCGCCGCCCACGCGTTGAGACGATATTCAGAAACCGGTTCGCCATTGACGACCACCTTTTGGAGCGTCGAGGACGACCATGTGTGCGCGAGCGGATTGCCGCACCCCCCGGCGCGTGCGTGATAACCCACGAAGCACGCGGCTCCGAAGGCCCGATCGAGCCCTTCGACCATTCCCATCGGGTCACCGCTCCACCCACGAATCAATCGTGTCGGGCGCGGCAGCAGCGTCGCATCGATGTTCCGTCCGCTGCCATGGGCATCTCGGACCAGCACATCCTCGACCCGCGCGTCGCTCCAGAGCGCCGCGCATACCGCACCGACGTGGTCGCTCATCCGTTCGGCAAACGGCAGGTAATCGCGATGCGTCTTGTCGGCCTCGGCCCAGTCGGTGATGCCACATATTCCCTCGATATCCGCGCTGACGAAGACCTTCATGGCGCCATCATAGGTGGCGTCGGCGGAAGTCTCGCAACCTGCTCCCTTCCGCACGTGTCACTCCTCGCCCCTGTCCGATTCTTTGGTATCCCATACTGTGAAACACACTGCTTCTCTCACAGCGGCATCCGCATTGCTGCTCACCTTGCCCGCAACCGCACAACTCAATCCCCCGAACCCGACACCCGCGGTATCGCCGCGCGCCAACTGGGTGCGGTTGACCAACATCCCCGGCGAGCCCACGCAGCGCCGTGACAACCCCGGTGCAGCGAGCCAAGACAAGCTCTACGTCTTCGGCGGTCGCGACGGGAACGCCAACAGCAACACGCTCAACGCGCTCTACGAGTTCGACGGCAAGACTTGGGTGATCAAGACTTCCGAAGGTGCAACGGGTTCGCCCCCGACCCGCGGTGGCGCATGCATCTGTTGGGATTTCTCGCGCAACAAGCTCGTCGTCTTCGGCGGCGACACCGGCGGCACCACGCCGACGTTGCTCGGCGACACCTGGGAATGGGATCCGACGACCAACGCGTGGACACAGATCACCGGTGCGGGACCTGCCGCACGCCGCTGGGCTGCGATGGCGTACGACCCGTTGCGTCGTGGCATCGTCCTGTTCGGTGGCGAAACCGTCCTCAACGGCGCGCCGGTCAACGACACGTGGTTCTATTCGAACGGTGTTTGGGCTCTGCAGTCGACGGCGACGTCGCCGCCTGCACGCCGACAACATAGCATGATGACCCGGCAGAGCTACCGCGACGTACTCCTCGTCGCGGGCCAGGATTCGACCGCGACGCCGCAAGTGCGCTTCCTCGACGTCTGGCGTTGGAGCGGTGTGTCGTGGACCCAGATCAACACCAACGGCACGCACCCGCACGGCACGACGGCCAACCAAGCGGTCTATGACGAAGCGCGTCAGCGCGTCGTCATGCAAGGCGGCCAGGGGATCTCCGTTCCGAACAGCGCAGGCGGAGGCCAGTACGGCGACCTCTACGGTGGTTCGCCATCGACGTGGTGCAGCGAGTTCGACAGCTTGACCAACAAGTGGATCCTCTACGGGCAATCCGGTTTCAATACCGCCGACCCGGCAATCGGTCGCGTCAGCCGTTACTTCGGAGGCTACGTCGCGTCGCTCGAAAAGGTCTACAAGGTCAGCGGGCAAGACCCGTCCGGCCTTGCGGGCTACCGCTTCACGGCCGAGTATCAGGCCACGCCGATCGCGTCGACCACAACTCTGGGTTCGGGCTGCCAGAGCATCTCGCTCGATGCCACGTCCCCCGAAGATCGCCCGTGGCTCGGCCGCACACTGACGACGACCGCAACCGGCCTCAAGACCGGCTCGATCTCGCTCGGCCTGCTCGGCTTCCAGTCGTACAACATTCCGCTCAGCTCGATCTTCAGCTTCGGCGGCACGGGCTGCACGCTCTACAGCGGCTTCGACCTCCTCGTCGTGTTGCCTAACGTCCAAGGAAAGGCGACGTTCGCTCTGCCACTCCCGGCAGACTCGCAACTCGCTGGCGCGAACTTCTACGAACAAGTGCTCGAGTTCACGCTCTCCGGCTCGTCGTTCACGGGCGCAGCCTCGTCGAACGCGCTGACGCTGAACGCCGGCGCTCTCTGATCGGGTCTTCTCGGGCGCGACGTCGAACCGACCTCGACGCACGCGCTTGCCCCGGCTACCGTCGGGAGCAGCGCGCGCGAGAGTGGCGGAATCGGCAGACGCGGCGGACTTAAAATCCGCTCCCGCTATCGGGGTCCGGGTTCGAGTCCCGGCTCTCGCACCAGTCGCGCGACACGTGCAGGCGGTTTGGGTACTCTGGAGAGATGCAACTCTCACTCTCTCCATATTCTCTCTGCGCTTTCGCACTGGGTTCCCTCGTCGTTCTCGCAGCCGATGTCGGTGCGCAGCAGTCGATCCCCACTGGCTTCCTGACGGACGCCGGAGCCTCGTACACCAACTACCCGTTCGGTCTCGCGAACTCGCGGGTGCAGTATCTCTACGACGCGTCGTTGATCGTTCCGCCTGCGCTACCGATCAATCAACTCGAAGTCCGCGCACACCCGAGCCTCACAGCGACGGCACACACAGCGACGTTCGAGATTCGTATCTCGACTTCGCAGTCCGCTTGGGACTCGGCATCGACGACGTTCGCAACCAATAGCGGGAACGACGAAGTCGTCACGTTCACGCCGAAGAGCGTCAACCTTCCCGGTTATGCATCCTCGACGACGCCCAACTGGCCGACCGTGTTCAAGCTCGACAAGCCATTCGTCTACATCAAGGCGAAGGGGAATCTCTTGATCGACTACCTGAAGTCGAATGGGCAATCGACCACGTATCCGTCGAACGTGGTCTGGAACAAGACAGTTGCATCCAACACGATCGGCACGCCGTGCAAGACGGCCAACCAGTCGTTCACCGGCGGCGCTGCGATTTCGACGACGTCGACCCTCATGTTCTCGCTGACGGGAGGTCCGGCGAACGGAGCCGCTGCGCAGATCCTCTCGTTCCAGAAGCTCCCGCAGTCGGTCCCTCTGCCCAATGGCGGCTGCCCGCTGCACGTCGTCCCGTTCCTCGTCTTCGGCGTGGCAACCAGTGCGACGGGGACAGCGAGCGTGACGTATCCAACCCCGGTCGGCACGCGCAGCCTGACGGGTCCGGTCGTCTTCAGCCAGTGGGTCGGCCTCGGCGCAACTTGGGACTCGAGCCCCGCGATCGAAGTGACGATCGGCGGCTACTTGCCCTGCTGCCGTATCTACAACACGTCGAGTGCGACCGCGACGACCGGCAGCGTGCAGATCGGTGCAGGCATCGTGCACAAGGTTCTTTGAGCTGTCAGGGCAGGTCGCGCTTCCCGCCGAGCCATCCGAGACGGCGGAACCAAAGAAGCATCAAGAGCGCGATGATGCCGAGCACGACGAGAAAGCCGACGTAGGCATACGGCGTCTCGAGTTCGGGCATGTTGCCGGGCAGCTTCGTGTCGAAGTTCATTCCGTACAGCCCGGTCAGGAACATCATCGGAATAAAGATCGTCGAGATGACGGTCAGGACGCGCATCGTCTCGTTCATCCCGTGACTCAGCGTCGAGAGGTAGAGGTCGAGTAGCGACGCGACGATTTCTCGGTAGCCCTCGATCATGTCGAGCACTTGGACGACGTGGTCGTGGACGTCGCGCAGGTAGACCTTCGTCATCTCTTCGAAGCTGCCGTCATCACTGCGGATCAGGCTCTGCACCATCTCGCGCATCGGCCAGCACGAACGCCGCAACTGCGTGAGTTCGCGCTTCATCCTGAGGATCTCGACGACCTGGCTCTGATGCACGCGCTCGAGGACTTGCTCTTCGAGTTCTTCCAGTGCTTCGCCGTATGTTTCGAGCACGGGGAAATACGCATCGACACACGCGTCGAGCAACGCATAGACGAGATAATCGGGGCCATAGCGTCGAATCCGTCCACGTCCCGTTCGAATCCGGGCGCGCACGGGCTCGAACACATCGCCGACGCGCTCCTGGAACGTGATCACCGATTGGCCACCGAGCCAGATGCCGAGCTGTTCGGTCTCGATCCCTTCCGAGTCCGGACGGAGCATGCGGCAGACGAGGAAGCGACCTTCGTCGTACTCGTCGGTCTTGGCGCGCTGGCCCGTGTGCACGATGTCCTCGAGCACGAGCGGGTGGATCCCCGCTCGCGACGCGAGCTCTTCGAGCAGCCGGGTGTTGGCGAGGCCCGACGCATCGATCCACACGACTCCCCCACCATCGTTCAGCGGCAACTCGTCAACGGAATGAGACTCGTCTTGGTGCTCGACGAAGGCATGGGCGTCGTAGCGAACCCATCGCAGCGCCGTCGGCTCCGCGGACTCGTCCACGACGACGGTCCCGGGCATGCTGCCCGGCGCCGGACGACGTCCGCGCCCGAAGAGTCGCGCGAGCGAAGTCTGCCGCAGCCTGCGCGCGCTGAACGCCATCGACGCGTCAGCGCAGCGACTCGACGGCGTACTCGACGTCGGCACGCGACCCGACGAAGAGCGGGCAGCGTTCATGGAGTTCCTTGGGATCCAACTCGAGCGAGCGGACAAGTCCATCGCTTGCCGCACCACCGGCGCGCTCCGCGATCTTCGCGAGCGGGGCCGCCTCGTAGAGGTAGCGCAGCTTTCCTCGCGGTCGGTCCGTCAGGCCCGGGTAGAGGAAGATTCCACCCTGCAAGAGCGTGCGATGGAAGTCGGCAACGAGCGCACCTGTGTAGCGCGCAGCTCGCTTGCCGACCGGCGCGCGCCCTTGACGGAACGACGCGACGAGTTCCTTGGTCTTGTCGTCCCACTTCGACTCGTTGGATTCGTTGACGCTGTACGAGCCACCACCCTCGGGCATGCGAATGTCGGAATGCGTGAGGAAGAACTCGCCGATCGACCGGTCGAGCGTGAATCCGTTCACCGGACCGTCTTCTCCTGCGGTGTAGACGAAGACCGTCGCGGGGCCGTAGAGGATGTAGCCGGCGGCAACTTGCGCATCGCCGCGCTTGAGGAAGTCACGCTCGTGCACCGGTACATCGATGCTCTCGCGCTGATGCACCGAGAAGATCGAACCGAGCGATCCGTTGATGTCGATGTTGCCGGACCCATCGAGGGGATCGAACAAGACCATGTATTTCCCACTCTGCGATTCCTCATCGTCGAATGCGTGGATCTTCGCGCGCTCCTCGGATGCGACCGCACAGACGGAACCGAGCGACTCGAACACGCGAACGAACGTGTGATCAGCCAGCTCATCGAGCTTCTGCACGCGCTCGCCCTGCACGTTGACGATGCCGGTCTCGCCATGCTCTCCGAGGAAGCCCGCATTGAGCAGGCGCTGCGCGACCATACGCCCCGCGAGACTGAGGCGTGCGAGGATGCGCGATAGTTCACCGGTGGCTCCCGGATGGAGACGCTCGGTCGTTCGAATGTGCTCGATGAGTGTGGGGCGTGTCATTGCGGTGCGGATCAGTGGCCTTCGGAGAACCAGTCTTCCTGCTTGCCGATCTGCTTGGGACGCGCGTCATCGTTCGCGACCTCGTAGCCGATCGTGAACGCGAGTCGCGCGATCCGCTCGATCTTGTCGTACTCGAGCTTCTCGGGCGTGTCGCTCGGCATGTGGTAGTCCGCGTGCTCGTCGTCGCAGAAGAACACGACCGGAATACCCTCCTTGGCGAAGTTCCAGTGATCGCTGCGCTGATAGAACTTGTCGCCGTTCGTCATTTTCAGATCGAACGACGCGCCGAGCTCTGCCGCACGACGCGCGAGCGTCGAGTAGTCCTTGTTGCGGAACGTCGGCGTGAGTGCGACCGAATCGGACGGCACCTTGTCCGTGCTCCTGCCGAGCATGTCCATGTTGATGTCGGCGACGATCTTGTCGATCGGCCACGTCGGATGACTCGCGAAGTGCTCCGAGCCCCACAGGCCGAGCTCTTCTCCCGACACCGCGAGGAACATGATGCTGCGGCGCGGGCGCGCGTCGCCCTCGAGTTTGGAGAACGCCTCGGCGATCTCGAGCACGGTGGACGAACCACTTGCATTGTCATCGGCGCCGTTGAACACACCACCGTTGGCCGTCAGGCCGAGGTGGTCCATGTGGCACGAGAAGACGACCAGCTCGTTCTTGAGCTTCGGATCGCGGCCTTCGAGGACGGCGACGATGTTCTTCGCGTCGAGGTCCTCGGAATAAGGCTTGGCTTTGATACGGACTTGGGCCTTGGACTTCTTGCCGACGAGCTGCTCGTCACTCCAATCCGACAAACCGTCGATTCCGAGCACTTTGAGAAGCGCTGCCGCATCCTTGCCATCGACGGCGACCGTCGGGACTTTCGGAACCTGATCGCCGAACATCGGGCGTCCCCGTCCGCGCGCGATCTGCGGCTTGCCGGGATACGACGTCGACATGTTGGCTGCCGACAGGAAGCTCACACTGAGTTCCTTCGAAACGAGAATGCAGCCACGGGCGCCTCCGGCGTCCGCGTTCTTCGCGATCGCGCGGACCTCGGCCATCAAGCGGAAGCCCTCACCGAACGCCGCCATCGTGCTGCGCGGTTCGCGATCGGACTCGGGCATGACACAAACCGCGATCGCGCCTTGGAGAGCCATCTCGCGCGGATTCGTCGATCCACACCAGACGAGACGCCCCTGGACCTTGACCTCCTGCTTCTTGCGCGTGTTGACGAACCAAGCGCCATACTCGCAGATGCGCTTGCCCGCGGCGTCGAAGATGCCCGTCTGCTCCGGCACGAGTCCGGTCGCGCGAACCTCGTAGGTCTGCTCGTACCCGCGCTTCCCACCCACGGTATCACCCCATGGTTCGAGCCCGAGGGACTCGAAGTGCTTCCGGAAGTACTCGGCGGCCTTCAGCTGTCCGGCCGTGCCGGTCAGTCGCCCTTCGTACTCGTCGGACGCCAGCGTCATCGCGTGAGTCTTCAAGTCGGCTGCCGTGATCGTCGCGCGAGCCGTCGGCATCGGCCCGATGCTGGCCAAGGTGGGCTTCGAGCCATCGGGCTTCGGCGGAGCCTCGACTTGGCCTTGCGCGACAGAAGGCACGACCACCATGGTCGCGAGTACGATCCGTGCGATTCCCCGTGGGAACGTCGAAAACAGGCTTGGCGCGTTCATGAATTTGGCTCCGCTGGGCATCCTTGCGAGCTGGGCATCCTTACACTTTGGCATGCGTGCCCTCTGGCATGCGTGCGATCGGCAGAGGAGGCGCACCTACGATACGCCCCACCCGACCGAACGCCATCGAGCAGCCCCGGAGAAACCGAGGTCGTGCTCCGACGGACACCCGACGCACGATGCCACCGCGGGCTCCGCGCCCGCCGCAGTCAGTTGTCGAGGATCGCCGTGCCCAGCTCGGAGGTGGCGATGCCGAGGGCGTTGGCGGACGCGTCGAGAACCGCGACCTGCTCGTACCACTGCGTTCCTAGAAGTGAAGTCGAGTTGGGGACCGGGAACGTACGCGTCGCGACACCACCCGTGGCCACGAGGCCGAACGTCGTCAGCGGCAGAGTGTAGAGCGTGCAGCCGCTGGCACCCGCGTTCGTGAGGTCGATCGACACGCTCTGTGCACCGATGATCGAAACGCAGACACTTGGCACGCCCGTGACTTCGATCGTGAAGTTCTCGCCGAGTTGCGGCACGTTTCCGCTCAGGTGCACATCACCCGCGGACGACTTACACGACGTACCCGAGATGTCGAACGCGCCGTGTCGCAGCATGAAGCTGTCGAGCTGGTAGCCGAATTTCGATCCCGTCTGGATGTTGCGGAAGATGAAGCGAAGCCCGGTGTTCGCCTGGGTCACCTTGAACGACACGTTGGGCGAGAGCTGCCACGTGCCGGTCTTCTGCTCGGCGGTCGTCCACGTGCGCGTGACGAATCCCGCTGCATTGATGTTGTGCAGGAGGTCGAGATTCCAGAGACCCGTCGCGGGCACGAAGATGCGATAGTTGAACGTGTACACGCCGGGTTGCAGGATCAGATCGTGCTTTGGGTCCGTCGCGGACCAACCGTAGAAGCTCTTGTGTTCCATCCAATTGACGCCAGCGGGCTCGGCGACTTCACCGAAGGCCGACGTCGCCTCCGCGACATGGTTCTTGAACCACGTCGCGTTCCCGAGCCAAGCACCGCTCCATGGCGCATAGTCGTAATCGAGACTCTGGTACTCGACTGCCTTTTCGGGCAACTGACCGACCTTGAACCAATCGAAGTAGTAGTTCTGCTTCGTGATCGTCGTGTCGAGGTTGAAGAGACGGAAGAGCACGGGCGCGTTGTCACTCAGCACCGTGAACGTGACCGTCTGACCATAGATCCAGCGGTCCGTGGCCTGGGAGTGCGTGATGGTCTCGGCGGTCTTGCGCACACCGCCGGAGAACACTTCCAAGCTGATCGGCGCGACGCCGACGTTGTCGGTGAACTTCATGAAGCGTACCGTCGCGACGTAGTGACCCTTCTTGAGCGCGTTGAGCGTGCGCGTGTAGGTGAACGTCGCGGTCGAGTCGAGGCGGTCGACCTTGCCGCCCTTGGATCCAGCGAGGGTGAAATCGTCGGTCCAACCGGCGACCGGCGAGTGCGGCCAGTTGGTCATCGATTCTTCGAAGGCGACTTGTGCTGCCGCAGAACCGGCGAGGAGGGCGAGAACAGGGATTTGTAGGAGGAGAGTCGGTTTCATGGTGCGCTCATTGGAACGCATCCTCCCCCCCTTTTTCGAGGCCCACACCGCGCGCAAGCGGAAAAAAGGTGCGCTCAGGCCTCCGCGGTCGCTTCGACGTTCTCGTCCTGAGTCCGCTTCTTCGCACCCTTGCTGCGGGCTGCGGGCTTGCGGACTGGAACCTCGGCGTCGACGGTGCGGATCCGCGCGACGTGCGCTTCGGACGCGGCGCCCTCGTCGAGCACATCGTCCACGGCGCCGCTCTCGACGTCCTCGAGACTCACACTCATGCGGCTCGAGATGCCCTTGCGGGGCATCGTGACGCCGTAGAGCACGCGGCAGTCGGCCATCGTGCGCTTGTGGTGAGTCACCACGAGGAACTGCGTCTCCTTCGTGAAATCGTGCAACACACGCAAGAAGCGCTCGACGTTGGCCTCGTCGAGTGCGGCGTCGACTTCGTCGAGAATGCAGAACGGCGACGGGCGGATCTGGAAGACCGCGAAGAGGATCGCGAGCGCGGTCATCGAACGCTCACCACCGGACAGCAGCCTTATCGAACGCAGCTCCTTGCCCGGCGGCCTCGCGAAGATCTCGATGCCAGCGTCTAGCGGATCGTCGGTCTCGACGAGTTCGATGTCTGCCTTTCCGCCCTGGAACAACTTGCGGAAGATCTCTTGGAAGTTCTTGCGCGCGAGATGGAACGTCTCTTCGAAGAGCTTGCGCGACTCGAGATTGATCTGGTGGATCGCGTCGATCAGTTCGCGCTTCGCCTTCTCGAGGTCGACGCAATCGCGCTCGAGCTGATCGAACTGTCTCTCGGCCTCCGCGAGTTCGCGCTCGGCATCGAGGTTGATGGCCCCCATGCGCTGCATGCGCACGCGAAGCACTCCGGCCTCCTTTCGTGCTTCGTCACGATCGAAATCGTCCTGCTCCCAGAGCCGTTCGAGTTCGAGTTCGGGCAGCCAGTAGTCGGGTGGAAGCGTCGGTCCCTGGAGCGACGAGTTGACGACGCGCTCGAAAACCGGCCCACTCGGAGGCAACTCGGGTCCGGCGACTTCGCGTTCGGACCAGATGCCGCGACCTTCGACTTCGCCGCGGAGGCGCGCGAGTTCGATCCCGCAGTCCTCGTAGACCTCGCTGTCGAGTCGCTCGAGGCGCATCGATGTTTCTTGGTTGCGCAAGTAGACCGTCGATCGTGCTTCGCGTGCGGATTCGTACTCGGACTCGATTTCTTGCACGGAACGCCGACCTTCGTCGCGCGCGGCTTCGAGTTCTCGCAGGTTCTCGGAAGCTTGTTGCACGATGTCCTCGACCGCCTGCGCACGACAACCGAAGTCGACGACTTCGATGCGCAACTGCTCGATGCGACTGACGGTCTCATCGTGCTCGCGGGTCGAACTCACGCTGCGTCGTTCGAGTTCGCGGCGGCGTTTCTCGAGGTCTTCGATTGCCGCACCGAGTAGCGCACGCTGCTGATCGCGGCCGCGCATCTCCGCATCGAGACCGGCCTTGCGCGTCTGCGCTTCGGCGAGGCGATCCTGTGTTTCGTGCACGTCACGATCGAGACCCGTCAGCGCGGTGCGTGCTTCGCGTTGCAGGGCGAGCGTCTCCCTCTCACGCCGATCGAGGAGCACGAGATTCATGATCGGATGCATCCGCGCGCCAAGCGACGTGATGCTCTGGCCCTCGAGGCGCACGAGCTCTTTGCGACGCAGCTCGAGTTCTTCGATCGTCTCGCGCTCGCGTGCCTGGCGCGTCTGTTGCGCATGCGTGGCGGCCGTGAGGTTCTTGTCGAGGCTCTCCACCATCGCCTCCAGACGCCGGCGCCCCGCGCCGTGCTGCTCGAGCACATGGTCGAGACTCGACTCCTCGTGACGTGTCGCCTCGAGTTCGCGATCGACGATCTCGAGACGGCCACTCAAGTGTTCGAGCTGGCTCCGACGCTGCAAGGGGCTCGCTGCCACCTCGGCACAGCCAGCCTGGATCCACGCGCCATCGACGGTTTCGCCGCGCAAAGTCACGCAACGCTCGCCGGCAGCGTATGCAGCATCGAGATCCGGAACGAGCAGGACACCCGCCAGCGCATCGGCGAGCAGCGCTTTCGCGGGCTCTTTGAAGCGACAGTAGTCCGCGATCGGCACGCCCTCGCGGGGCAAGGCGTCCGGCAACGGCTTGGCATCCGCCGCGTGCTCACCACGTTCGTCCTGCGTTGCGCCATCTGCGCGATTCGTGGACGATCGTGGACCGAAGCGACTGGCGTCGACGAGTGCGAGCCTTGCACCCTTGTTGGCTTCGAGCTGCGCGAGCGCTGCGTCGACACGAGCGCGATCCTCGACGACGAGCGCTTGCACTCGTGGGCCGAGAACGGCCTCGAGCGCAGGACCGAGTTCGATCGGGAAATCGATGCACAGCGCGACGCGCGCGAGGATGCCGTTTTGCTTGCCGTCGTCGTCGCCGAGCAGCGACTTCGCAGCTTCGTCGATCCCCGTGTAAGAGGCTTCGAGGTCCTTGAGGAGTTCGATGCGCGACACGAGCGAGGATCGCTCGCGAGCATGCGCGTGACTCCGCTGCACGACCGCGTCCTTGTCGGCAGCATGCGCGCGGATCTCGTCGATCTTGCGTTCGAGTTCGGCCCGCGCACGATCGTGCCGCTCGGTCAAGTCATCACATTCGCGTGCGCCCGCGATCGCTTCGAGGCGAACCGTCGCGAGCCGCTGCTCGAGCGTGTCCACCTGCTCGCGGAGCGCTTCCTGCCGGACGCGGATCGCACCGCCTTCGATCTCTTCCTGTCGCACGATGTTGCGAGCCCGCGTCTTGTCGTGCATCAACTCGAGCATCCGCTGGCTCAGCCGCTCGTCGACCCGCTGCTGTTCACGGAAGCGATCTCGCGCCGTCTTGGCTGCCTCGGTCCGACTCGGGACGTCGTCGATCGCGGCCTCGAGCCGAGCGCGCAACTCGTTCTCGCCCGCTTGCAGGTCTTCGAGCTCGAGGCGCCGCGCATCGAGCAACGCGAGCGTTTCTTCGCTGGTGATCGCGTCCCGGGCCTGGAGATCGCGGAGCTCGAGGAGACGCTTTTCCGACGCTTCGAGCGCCTCACGGCGACTGCGCTCTTCGGCTCGGAGACTCGCGACGAGATCGCGAAGCTCCGAATGACGCGACGACAACGCGCGAGCGTCTTCTTCGACCTCGGCCAGTTCGCGGCGCGCTTCGACCCGACCCGTCTCTGCGGCTCGGATGCGGGCTTCGAGACTCTCGAGTTCGATGTCGACCGAGTCGAGTTTCGCGCGAAGCTCGATCGAGTCGAGAACGGCAACGGAGACTCGGAGCGCGACGAGCCGCTCGTTGGCCTCGCGCCAGGACCGAGCCTTGGTCGCCTGGATCTTGAGAGAGCGTACGCGACTCGCCTTCTCCTGCCGGAGATCCTGAACGCGGCCGAGATTGAGTTCGACGCGATCGAGCTTGCGCAGCGCCTCTTTGCGCCGGACCTTGTATCGACTGATGCCAGCGGCCTCGTCGAAGATGCTGCGACGCTCGTCCGGGTTGGCCGAGAGGACCGCGTCGATGCGGCCCTGCTCCATGACCGAATAGCCGCCCACACCCAGACCGGTGTCGAGCAGCGCTTCCTTGACGTCCTTCAACCGGACGACGCGTCCATCGAGGAGATACTCGCTCTCGCCACTTCGATAGAGCCGTCGAGCGATCGACATCTCGATGGGTTCGGGAGTCGCGGTCGCGACGTCGACGGTCTCGCGCTCGAGAACGAGCGTGACCTGCGCACATCCCATGGCCGGCCGACCTTCGGCGCCGTGGAACACGACGTCGAGCATCTCCTTGCCGCGTTGACTCGAAGGTCGCTGGTCCCCCAGCACCCACTTCATCGCGTCGACGACGTTCGACTTGCCGCAGCCGTTCGGCCCGATGATCCCGGTCAGACCATCTCCGAAATCGAAGCCGGTCTTGTCCGCGAACGACTTGAACCCCTGCAGGGTCAGGCTCTTGAGCTTCATCTCCCCGCTCCTGTTCGAGCAGGCAGATTCATGGCGCCCCGGTTGCCCTTCGAATCACTCATCTCCCCTCCCACGACATCACGAAGATTGCGCCTCCTCGGCCTCCCCGCCCTTCTTCTCGATCAAGGGCCGCAGTTCCTCGAGGAACTGCGACGCGTCCTTGAACTCGCGATAGACGGAGGCGAACCGTACGTAGGCAACTTGGTCGAGATTGCGCAGTTCGAGCATCACGAGGTTGCCGATCATCGACGTCGGCACCTCGTTGTCGAACGCTTCCGAGCATTGACGCTCGACGCGATCGACGATCGTCTCGATCTGCTCCTTGCTGACCGGACGCTTCTCGCAGGCCTTGAACAGACCGTTGCGAATCTTGTCGCGATCGAAGGGCAGACGCATCCCGTCCTTCTTCACGACCCGCATCGGCGTCGACTCGACGCGCTCGTAGGTCGTGAAGCGCCGGCTGCACCCGAGACACTGCCGCCGCCGACGGATCGACAATCCGTCGGACGATGAACGCGAGTCGATGACCCGGTCGTTGTCCGTCTTGCAATACGGGCAGCGCATGTCGCATCGTGCAGTCGTCGCCGATCGCCGTCTCGAAGGACTCGCGGCCCACAGCAGGCCACCGTGAGAACGGAACCGCCCCCGTCATCACGCGTGGACCTCGAGAATGAACCCGAGGATCCCGAGCTTCGATCCCGAACGATCGACGCCCCGAGCTTAGCCCAGGGCGGATATCATGTCGCGAGCGAAACGCCGTAAGTCTCGCTCGGGCGCGGCCTCGCGCTGCTAGACGGTACGCACCGGATCACTTGCCGAGGCAGAAGCGTGCGAAGATCCTGTCGAGGAGTTCTTCGGGAACCGACGCCGCATCGCTCGGTGCGAGGGCAGCTACCGCTTCGGCCAGTTCGGCGACGACGACTTCGTCTCCATGCTCGCGGCCGTCGAGTGCACGTCGAAGCGCCTCGATCGCGACCTGGACGCGCACCTGCAGGTCATGGGCGCTCACCTTGGCACGCGCTCGAACTGCGAGGCCATCGAGTGCATCGCGGACCTCGCGCAATCCTTCGCCCGTGATCGCCGAGCAACTCAGCCAACCGGGTAACACCTGTGGAGCCGCCCCGGCGAGGTCACTCTGCGTCGCGATCCGCAGCACGGGAGCGCCGATCCCGGCGAGAGGAGCACCCGTGAATTCATCGCCACCGGCACGCGCGGCAACAATCGCGAGCGGCAGCACGTGGACATAGCCATCGGACTGCTCGATCTCGTGGGTCAGGATCGCGAGTTCGTCGTCACCCGGAGGCAATCCGTCCCCGACGGACGGCTTCGGTCCTTCGCCGTCACGGCCCGGCGCATCGCCGATCCGAACCGACGAGACGCGCGCCCAACGAACGTCGCGCGTCGTGCCAGCGAGCGGAGAGACGAGTCCGATCGCGTCGTCGTTGTCCGCACCGACACGCTCGAGCGATGCGACATCCGCAGGACCATCGAGACGGCGCAGGGCATTCCAGAGACTCGTCTTTCCGGCGTTCGGTGGCCCGACGAGCACGAATGACGGCAGCGACGAACGCTCCATCCGCAGGTCCTCGGCGAGCAGTTGCTCCATGCGATCGACGAGACCCTCGAGGCGAGGAACCCACTGCACCGCGTCGACGGCTCCAGTCTCGCCTTCCTCGAAATCGAGACCCGACTCGAGCAAGGCGATCAGATCGACGAGCTCTTCGCGCCACGCGCTGCCATAGTTCTCGTCCGTTCCCTGCAACAACCTCGTGGCGCGCACGAGTTCGGCCTCGTCCTCGGCCTGAATGACGGCGAGCACCGCCTCCGCTTGTCTCAGATCGAGCTTCTCGTGTTCGAATGCACGCCGCGTGAACTCTCCTGGACCCGCCGGACGCAGACCACGACCGAGCAGCACGTCCTCGAGCAACTCCGCAATCGACGGCGAGATGATCGTGTGGACCTCGACGACGTCCTCGCCGGTGTAACTACCAGGGGCCGGGAAGAGCAGCAAGCGCGCCGGAAGCACGACACACGACGACCACTTGCCCGGCAGTTCGAGATCGATGTCGAGAACGCGACGTTCGCGCGGAAGGTCGCCTCGCACGATCGAGGCGACGACCTCGAACGCGCGATTTCCCGAGATCCGGAACGCACCCCGATCCGCAGCTACCGACGGAGTCGCGAGGGCGAAGATCGTGTCCGTATGCGCCTCGGCACGCACGAGCACCGCTCGCTCCTGCTCAACGACCGCTGCCGGACGACGCGGCGTCCCAGGCATCAGCGCCGGGCAGCACCCCGTCCGCACCGACGACGACCGCACGGCCATCGACTTCGATGCGCAGGCGCCCCGGCGGCAACTCCGAACTGCGCAGGACGCCTTCGTCCCCGATACGCGCACTCGCCTCGAACCCTTCGAAGGCTCCATCGAGGATCGTCAATCGTGCGAGACGCGAGCCGAAGACAGGTGGTACGTGAGCAGCGATCGAGCGTGTGGCGGCGAGTCCGACTCGATGTGCCGACTTGGCTTCATCGACCACGTAGCGCCCACCACCGACGAACAGGTCCTGCGTGCCGGAAACGGCGAGCACCTGCACCGCCGCACCTCGTGGAAGGTCCGACACGAGAATGCGACCGTCCAAATCGGTCCAGCCCGCGAACCAGGCAGCCCCACCTCCGACCCGCACGTAGATCCGAGCGGCCTCGACCGGCACGACGAGTTCGGTACCACCGACGACGCGAAGATCGAGTTCGGCGCTCTTACCGCGCTCACCACGACTCGACGAGGGGCGCGGCGCATCGCGTCCAAACACCGAAGCGACGAGTCCAGTGTCGACGCGCAGCGCGTGCTGGCTCGAGTCGACCTTGGCAGCACTCGCGGCCAACGCGTTCCCACCGGCCCAAGCACGCGGCGGGGCCGCGAGCAGCGCAACGGCTCCCTTGCCCGTGGCTCGCGGTTCGCCTTCGTGCGCACTGCGCGGCGCCCCGGTCCCCTCGTCCTCCCACCAGTGCAGCGTCGTGCCGGTCAGGAGACGTACCTGAACCGTGCTACGTCCGGCAGCCGGCAGATCGATACGCTCGACGCGCGCGACGAGATCCGCGGCAACTCCCTGCGGACGCTTGAGGATCCAAACGACCCGCGTCGCCGGATTCTGGACCGGGAGTTCGACCGGATCGCCATCGCTGACCCGGATCAACAACTGGTTGGATTCGGCGGTCTCGTCGATGCCGTATTCGACGTGCAGCGGCATGCTCACGGATGCGGGCTCGACGACGTACGCGGTGGACTCGCCAGCGCTCTCGGGGGGCAAGCGGTCCATCACGAACGCACCGTTCTCGTCGCTGATCGCCTCGACGCCATCGAGCATCCTCGCGGTCCCGACGAATCCATCGATTCGCAGCGCGCGCACGTGGGCACCGACGAGTGCGGCACCGTCGGCACCGATCAGGCGCCCGCGGCGTTCTCCAACCGAGGCGAGCCGGACTTCTTCGTAGACCGTCTCCCCGGGCGCCGGGCGATCCCGGAACGAGCGGAAGGGCATCGCCGCGAGATCACCGCGGCCTGACGGCGCCAGCGCCGAAAGCCACAAGTCGTTCGACGCTGTCTCCGACGACCGGGCGTCGGCCATCGCGATCCGCAACTCGTACGACCCGTCGTCCCCACTCACGGCCGTGACTTCGCGCTCACCCGAGTGGATCGCGACGCGAGCGCCAGGGACGGCCTCACCGCGAGCACGCACGATGCCGCGCACGACGACGTCGTCGCGACGCGACGCGAGGTTCTCCGGCCCGCCGCGAACCTCCGGCTCGCTCAGCCGGGCAAACGCCTCGCTGGACGCGAGCGGGTGAATGGCAACGGGACGCAAGGGTTCGAGCATGGCGAGGCTACCGCTCGCGACCGCGACGTCGACGCCCCCGGTGCGCAAACCCGCGGCGCCTTCGTAGACGCGTACGGTGATGCGGTCGAGGCCCGGCATCGCGAGACCGATCGATCGCCCTTCGACGCCTTCGACGACCACTTCGTAACGCCCGGGTTGCAGACCGAGAGCGTGACCTCCCGGCAGATCGACGGCGAGTCGCTCCGCAGTGGTCGCTTCGCTCGACGCGAGAAGTTCGCCGTCTTCGAGCGCGATGTGATCCCGCGAGATGATCGTGAAGCGACCTCGACCCTCGAGGCCGATCCGCCACCCGCCCGCTGGTTCGAGCCCCGCGCCGGCAACACCGGCGGGCTCCCCACTCGAGAGCACGATGTGACCGCGATTCAGCTCACCGGAATACGGCAACGAGACGGCATCGCCCGCATGCAGGCCGCCGGCGTTCGAAGCTTCGACGACGACCCAGCCGCGTGGCGTCACCGGTGCCTCGACTTTCTTGGAGAGGAAGTACGGCAGCGAGAACGCGACGAGAACGACGGCTGCGGCGAGTGCGACGGCGATGCGGCGTGCCCGGTGGTTCCGGACCGGCGGCGCTTCGCCGAGGTCCTCGCGAACCTGGTCGAGCACGCGACTCGTGAAGCCACGCCCCCGAACACTGCGCGGCGGCTCGACGACGCTTTCATGCGCGAGCGCGTCCCGAACGCGATCCATGACCGCGTCGGTGAAGTCCACCGGCGGCTCCATCGGCACGAGCGCTTCGCGAAGGCGCAGCGTCTCGAGTTCGATGCAGGACAGTTCGATGCCGCAGCGCTTGCACGCCACGACGTGTTCGTCGACCCAGTCGCGCAATCGACCCTCGAGTTCGCGATCGCAGTAGGCGACGAGCAACGAATCGCACTTGCGACACTCTCTCGAACGTGCGGGACTCATTCTTCCCACCTCTTCCAGAGACGTGCGTGCAGGAGTTCGCGGGCGCGACTGAGGCGCACCTTGAGACTCGAGAGCGAGACCCCGACCGTGTCCGCGATTTCTTGATTGGTCAGCCCGTGCAGATACTTGAGCACGAGCGGCGTCCGATACTGCTCGCTCAGATCCCCGAGCGCGCGGTGGACATCCTCGCTATCGAGTCGGTTTTCACCGGCACCGGCGTTCGGGTCGAGGAGGTTGTCGGGTTCGACGGCGAGCAGGTCGCTGTTGACGACCGTGCGGGCTTGACGCTTACGCAGGATGTCCCTGGCCGCGTTGCTCGCGATGCGGAGGAGCCATGGCGAGACCTTGCGGTCGAGGTCATAGGTCTCGCGCGCTCGGAAGGCCTTGACGAAGGCGTCCTGACTCGCTTCTTCGGCATCCTCGCGTGAGCGCAGGATCTGGAAGCAGAGACTGAAGACTCCGACCTTGTACCGTTCGACGAGCCGCTCGAACGCAACGAGATCGCCGTCGCGCACGCGCGTCATCAAATCCTCGTCACTCGCACGTGCGAGGGACCGCGGGGATGTTGGCCGTTCTTGGTCGGACATGGGCGATCGCGGCGGAAGCTCCCGCCAGGTCGTGACTCCAGCCGCCGCGCGGCCAGTGCCTTGGATTGTGGAAGTAGCGAATCTGTATGGTTTCGGTCCGAACCGCGCCGAAACGAGTCAGGTGTCGCGGATCGATACGTCGCCCCGATGCTCGGAAGCCAGGATATCCGCCAAGCTTGTGACGTTTTCCACGCGCCGGGAACCCGGTGCGGCCGAATCTGGGAAAACGACCCCGACGCGGCCACGATCCTTGGCATTTTTCCCGAATCCTCAAGCGTTTTTCGGACGCTGCCGATGCAGGAACCGAACGCGAACTGCCGGCGACATCGCAGGATCCACTGCAAGCTCGCCGCCACCGCCGCCGCTGCTCTGCACTCGGGACTCACGAATGGCCAAGAACGGAACGCGACAAGCTCTCTTCTTCGACTTGCACGGCATCCTCGTCCGCCCCTGGGCCGATCGTGAGGATTACTGCAACCCGACGTTCTACGAGGGCGCGCTCGACGCACTGCGCCGCGTCGACCCGTCGAGGATGGACCTCTTCGTCGCCACGAACCAACCTGCCGTCGCCGAGGGCGTGCTGCGCGAACGCGACTTCAAGCGTTTCCAGGAAGCCGTCTGTCAGCGTTTCGAACTCGAAGGAATCCCGCTCCGCAAGTTTTACGCGTGCCTCTACGACCCCAAGGGCAAGGGGCGTTGGCGCAAGGAATCGGTCTTCCGCAAACCGAACACGGGCATGTTCCGCATGGCCGAACAGGAGTTCGACCTCAACCTGCGTCGCTGCTGGCTGATCGGCGACACGACGACGGACATCCTCGCCGGGAGCCGCGCCAATCTCGGCACCATTCTCGTGCGCACCGGCGCCGCGGGTCAGGACGACTCGTTCCAGATCCGTCCGCACTTCGAGGAAGACGACTTCGAGGCCGCGATCCGCCGCCTCAACTACTACGAACTCTCGCTCACCCGCTGAGCCCGACGCGTCGTCGAACCGGCGAACGCTTCGCGCGTCACCGCGGCTTCGGCGGCTTCGTCCCCAGCGCGAGCAGCGGTGTGCCGGCCGCCCCGGCGGCCAGGCTCGCGAAGTGTGCCCTGACGTCGATTCCATCCAGCACGCCGACCCAACCGAAGGCCTGCTGCACCGGCCCGATCTGAAGCACGAAGAACGACGCGAAGAAGAGCCAGCACGGCAACTCGACCATCCGCAAGAAGCGCACGGATGCCCGTCGGAACAGCGCGAGGTACGCACCGAGGAGGGACGCGATCGCACCGGTCGCGCCGACGACCGGAAGTTGTCCACGTGGGTGGAGCCAGACATGGGTAACCCCGGCGACGAGTGCGCCGGCGATCCACAACATCGACATGCGCACGATCCCGAGGCGCCCTTCGACGTTGTCGCCGAACAGCCACACGAAGAGTACGGCGGACGCGAGGTGTAGCGGGCCCGCGACGAGGATCGACGCTCCGAGCATGTGCAGGACCATGTTGACGGCCGACGTTGCCGACTCGTGCCACGAACGGGACGATGCGTGGACGAGAGCGTGCCAGCCGTTCGCGACGTCTGCCGGGACGAACGCGAGTTCGGCAGGCATGCTCGGAATCGAACGACGCATGACCACGTAGATGCCGACGAGGCCGAACGCGAACAACGGAACCAAGAACGCGAAGCGGTGGTGCGGCGCGGTATCCGAGAGCGGCATGCCCGCAGACTCTGACGAGCCAGCCGCTTCCCTGCAACGCGCGATGCTTACGACGACCTCACGACGTCACTTGACGCCGCACTCAGCGAGCGAACCCGGTCCGTAGGGCAAGAAGGTCAGTGCCGACGGCGGCACCTGAACCGCGCGATAGACCCAACGAGGGCGCGTGCCTTGCTCGATGTGCAGGTCCCAAACGACGCGACCGTCGGGGGCGACTTCGAAGACGCGGCCCGTGACGCCCGCGGCAACCAGCCAGTTTCCGTTCGGAAGCCGATCCGCGTCGCCGAGGCTGTCGTCGTAGAACGAAGGCTGATCGACGAAGCGTCGGAGTTCGCGTACCTCTTGCTTGGCCCTGTCGAAGTCCATGTGGAGGACACTGCTGTACGCCGGTGACCGAGTATTGCCGTTGTCGAAGAGCAAGATCGAACCGTCCGCCTGGATCTCGGGAGCGTGCGGGTGGCTGAGAAGCATGTCGCCACCGAAGCCGTGCTTGCCGATGCTCACCGCGATGTTCCCGGATGGATACTCGATCCCGAGCAACGTGTCGAAGTTGCGCACGCAGAGCCAGATCAATCGGCGCGCTTCGTCCCAGACGATCGAGTTCGCGTGACTCCAGTCCTGCCCGAGGAACGATCGACCGGCCCGCTTCGACTCCGGCACGACGACGACGGCCGGATCGAAGTGATCGAAAATGTTCCACTTCCAAAGGACCGATCCCGTGACGGAATCGACGACTTCGATGCCATCGCCCTCGTACGAAACCGAGTCGACCGTGCGGAATGTCCACGTCAACTGCATGCGCGTCGCATCGGGCCCGGGCCCCGCATCGTGATGCACGAGGGTCGAGGGAGCGCTCGACCACAGTTCTTGACCGGACCACGTGTATTCAACGGCACGCGAGGTGACCTGGAGGTTCTGGTCGACGGTTCTCTCGATGACGATCGGATTGCCGGCTGGTGACAAACGTGCCAACAACATGTCGGTGATGGCATTGCGCTCGAGCCACCAAACCACCTCGCCCGAGCAGTTGACGAGGACGAGGCAAGCAACGCGTCCCTGGCTCGACGGAGTCGTCGGATCGAGCAGATTGAAGAGCCGATAGCCGCAATACGCGTCGTGCTCGTGACGCTCGAGCTGCAATGCAGGCATCCAGTCGGGAACAGGACGCACGCGGAACCGACGCGTGTCCTTACCGATCAGCCGCGACGAGGCATCGATGGCACGAACCGTGACGTCGACGTCGGCCTCGTTCGGCACGTCGGCGTCGACCGTCGCGACCCGATCCTGCAGGGTTACCGGCAGGTCGGTCGTGCCATAGCGAGCATCGACCTCGTAGCGTGTCGCACCGGCGACCGCATGCCAGCGAATGATCGGGCGGCGGGCATTGGCGACCCCGAATCGACTCGGACTGTCCACGAAGTCTTCGAGCACGATGATGGCGTCGGGGGACCCGCCACCACCACAACCGGCGTGCGCCAGCAACCAGAGACACGACGTGGTGGCCAGAGCGACCGACCTAAGAACACTGCCATTCGTGCGAAACCGCCACATTGTTGTTCGCCCTCTCTCGAGGATTCACTGTCTCATGGGCCGAACTCGGGCAACTCGACCTGCGGCCTACGAACGGGCAACTGCCATGCCGCGCCGATCAGCGCGAGTTCCGCATCAAGATCTCGCGGAAATCCGAACAAGATCTCAAGCAGCGCGGTGACTTTCTGACGAGATATCGCACCACACTTTCGGAGCCTACCCCGGAATCGAGGCCGAGGCGGGGCGTCAGGCTTGCGGCGCGAAGCCGACCACCTGCGCCGCGTCGGCAGAGTTCGTCATTTCCTGCACTTCGAAGTCGGACCCGTCGAAGCTCATGAGTCGTCCCTCGCCTTCTTCGCGAGTCTCGACGTGGACTGGGCGGGACCAGAGTTCGAAGAGCGAGCGCATCGTCAGTTTGGCTTGCTCGAACTGCAGATCGACTCCGTTCCAGTCGTGGAACAGGTACAGCTCACCGCGATTCCGATAGTTGGCGTCGACGATCGCGATGCGCGGTTGACCGAAGTTGGTCAGGGACCAGAGCAATTGCTGCTTCACCTTCGTCCAATCGCGATCGAGGATCTCGTACTGTCCGGTGCGTTGGTTGAAACCATAGACGTAGAGGTTCTGCGCCTCGGCAAATTCCTCACAAAGGAAGTTGTCGATGAACGTCACGTCGTTGTGATCGCGGCGCACCTCGAAGATCTTCTCTCGACCGAGCCCCAGCCCGGCGTCGAAGCTACGACGCTCGTCGATGTCGAGGTTCTGCCACGCGAGACCGAACTTACCGCGATTCCAGCGATCCTCGATGTCGCGGAAGAGTTCGACGCCGAGCTTGTAAGGATTCACGCGACCAGGCTGTGTCGCGAGCGTGCCCGAGTGGTGATCGCAGTAAGTGACGATCTCCGAAGGCTCGACGAGGTGCTCGCACATGAGCTTGCTGTGCCAGTACACGGCCCAACCCTCGTTCATGATCTTCGTCATCATTTGGGGGACGAAGTAGTACGACTCGTCGCGCAACATCGCGATCACGTCCTGCTGCCAACGCTCGAGCGGTGCGAACTGTTGGAGGAAGAGCAGGACGTCCCGCGTTGGCTCGGGTGGGAATCGTCGCGCCTGTACGGCCGCTTCTTCGCGCTTCTTTCGCTCCGCCGCGAGGACCTCGGGCGGATTGATGTAGCGGTCCATGTAATCCTTGGCGCGAATTCGCGGTTCTTCGTACGTCTCCTCCGTCTGTGCTTTCGGTTGAGCACGCCGTTCGATGAACGGGCTGTGCGGGTCGATGAGATTGTCGAGCGCGTGCACACGATCGATGAAGTCCTCGACGACTCCGACGCCGTGGCGATCCATGTAGGCACGAATGCGCGTACCATGGTTCGCCATCACGTCCATCATTTTCCGGTTGGTCTTGCTGAACCAATAGTTGTTCTTGAAGAAGTCACAATGGCCATAGACGTGCGCCATCACGAGCTTCTGGTCCGTCGTGCTGTTCGCGCGCATCAAGTACGCGTAGCACGGGTCGTTGTTGATGACGAGCTCGTAGATCTTGGACAACCCGTACGTGTAGCTCTTGCTGAGCTGCTCGTAGTCCATGCCGAAACGCCAGTGTGGGTAGCGTGTCGGGAAGCCACCGTAAGCGGCGATCATGTTCATCTCGTCGTGATCGACCATCTCGAACACGGTTTCGTACGTGTCGAGGCCATACCCCTTGGCGAGCTCTTTGATCTCCGCGTGATAGCGTTGGAGCTCGGGGGGAAGCGACGTATTGGTGGACGGAAGCATCATCGCCCCTTCTGCAAGAACGTCTGGATCGAAGCGAGGATTCCTTCGCGATCGAGAATGTCCGACGTGACGAGTTTCGGTTCGTCGGGCAACGCGGCGTCGAGGTCTTTCTTGAACTGCCCCGAGCCATACGCGCTCTTGACCTGACCGTAGCTGAACTGATTGCTCGCGGGCAGAATCTCGTTCGACAGCAACTGCACGCAGTGCTCGGTGTCGCGCGTCGACCAGTTGTCACCGTCGCTGAAGTGGAACGGGTAGATGTTCCACTCCTCGGGCGGATAGCGATCGCGAATCACGCGCAAGCAGAGTTCGTATGCAGAGCTGATCTTCGTTCCGCCGGATTCACGCAAGTGGAAGAACGTGTGCTGATCGACGACGTGCGCGACCGCATCGTGAACGATGTACACGACCTCGAGATTGTCGTATTGGCTGCGCAACCACGTATCGAGCCAGAACGCTTCGATGCGCACGATCTCCTTTTGTTCGCGCCCCATCGAACCGCTGACGTCCATCATGTAGACGATCACGGCATTGGCCTGCGGTTTCGTGATCTCCTTGCGCGACTTGTACCGGCGATCGTTCTTGATCGGGATGATCGCGGGATTGTCGGGATCGTAGAGACCGGCTGCGATCTGCCGCTTGAGAGCTTCGGTATAGGTACGCTTGAAGTGGCGCAGACTCTCCGGTCCGACGCGACGGATCCCGCGCCACGAACCACCTTCGGTCTCGAGTTGCTTGCTGCCCTTGGGCTCGATGCGCGGCAAGCCGAGTTCTTCGCCGAGGATCTGTGCGAGTTCGTCGAGGCCGACTTCGACTTCGATCGAGTGCTTGCCCTCGTCCTCGCCTGCTTGTCCCGGGCCCGGCTGCTGTTCGCCATCCACCGCGTCGCCAGGCTCGCCTTCGCCCTGACCGACGCCACCTTTCTCGTTCTTGCCGAACCGGAAGCGTGGCAGGTTGATCTGCGGAATCGGGATCGACACGTAGCGCCCGCCCTGCTTGCCGATCATCTCACCGGAGCTGACGAACCGCTTGAGATCACGCTTGATTCGACCCCTCACGATCTCGCGGAAGCGCGTGTGGTCTCTGTCGATCTTGCGAACCATGGTCCTATCGCCTGACGTGGATGGAAGAACGCGCCTTCTCGGCTCTTCGGGATTCTCTTTAGGTGAACTTGATGGACTCTTCCATAGTGACGAGAAAGCGGTCCACTACCGGATTCCTTGGATGGCTTGTTCGCTTTGGAGGAGCGCGTCATCGACGCTGTCCAGATCACGAACGGCCAAGAGGAGTCGTGGAGACGGCTCCGGCCCCGTCCACAACAAACCCTCGAGCGTTTGCATCTCGGTGACGGTTTCTCGGGTCCTGGGCGTGAGGAGCGGACCGAAGATCGGGCCGAGAACGAGTCCGAGCAGACAGCCGAGTCCACTGTGGGTCTCGCCACGGTCGACGACCTTGTCGATGGCGACTCGCGCACTCCCTCGACGCAACCGTGCACCTTCGAGTGATAGCTCACGACGGCGAAAGGTCACGAAGAAGAAGCGCTCTTCGACGCGGCAACGCGCCTCGTCCATGTCGATCACGACCTGCAGGTTCCGCGGAAGCCAGCGTAGGACGAGCAGCACGATCACGACGCTGAGGATGATGGAGAGGATCATGAGACCGCCGGGCGGGATGTCGGTGGCCGAGTCGAGCAACCCCACGGTCACGATCCCCGCGATCACGAGGGTGATCGAACGAAGCCAAGCCCGCCACCGACGCTCGAAGACCACGCAGCGCCGAACGTCGATGTGCACCCCCACCGCGTCGACTACGCGGCGGAGTGATCGGGGCCAGGGATCGTCGCGCGAAGGCATGGAGCGTCGACGATAGCAGCGCGCGACGAGTGCGCGCAGGGGAAGCTGCGGGGTTCTCCCGCGCCGTCCGTGCTATCGTGACGGGCCCATTCGACCGAACCGAACATGCCCGCGTAGGCACAAGTGGAGAACATGCGGAACAGAGCCTCGATCTTCACCCTGATCGCACTCGTCGCCCTGAGCATCATCGGCGCCACGACGCCGGTGAACGCACAGAGCAAAGACGATCCAAAAATGCCCGTCGAACGCAAAGTCGTCACCGACGAGGCGGGTTTGCAGCAGTGGGCGCCATTCGAAGGTGCTCCTTGCCCGATGTGTCGAACGAACAAGGTCATCGACTGCCCAACGTGCAAGGACGCCGAGCACGCCGAGTCGTGCCTCGAATGCGGGACCAAGAAAGAACCCCGCACCAAGAAGGCGCCATGCCGCTTGTGCGCCGGGGAGGGCAAGCTCCCGGACATGCTGATCGAGGGTCCATGCATCGCCTGCACGGGCGCAGGCGTCTTCCCGTGTGTCGGTTGCGGAGGCGAGACGAGCTATCCGGTCGAAGGTGGCGGCAAGAAGCGACAGAAATGCGCCGTCTGCCGCGGTGAGGGCAGCATTCGCTGCTCGGTCTGCAAAGGCAAGCGTCGGTGCGAGCCCATCAGCCCCAAGAAAGGAATCGCGGAGGCGGCCGTGAAAGACCTCGAAGCGGCCGCGAAGACGGTCGAGGGGGTCCTCGTGGAGCTGCGCGCGTGCGAGTTCGCAGGCATCAAGGAACGTGACGAACTCAAGAAGTATCAGGCCATCCTCAAGGACCTCGCGAAGATCTCGAAGCCGACGAAGGTGGCCTCGTCGATGGTCAAGGACTTGATCGGACTCGCGAGCCGCATGGACCAGTACACGAACAAGGAACGGCGCAAGTCCGACACCTTCGACATGTTCCGGCGCTACAACGTCTACTGGCTCGAAGGGCAGGCCGAACTCCTGAAGCTCGCCATCGAACGCGCGAAGCACAACGAGAACGCGGAAAAGAAGTGACGGAAAAGAAGTGACGGAAAGAAGTGACGGAAAGAAGTGACGGACGAGAAGTGATTCGACATCCCCTGAAAGGCCGCGGCATCACGACAGTCGCGGCCGTCTTCTTCGTCGGGGCATCCGCTCCGGTTCTTGCGCAGGATCGCTTCGGCGCCACGATCAACCAGACGCTCGTGCGCGCTCCCTCGCGGATCGATGGATCGCTGACGAAGACGCGCACGAGCGAAGTCGTCGCTACGGCGCGTCCTGCCATCGTGCGCGTCTACGTCGAGATCACCGAAAAGCGCACCAAGTTCGCGATCGAGCGACCCAGCTCGGGGGTGATCGTCGATCCTTCGGGGATCGTGCTCACGTTCTGGTCGCTCGTCGCGGAGGGCTACGAAAGCGGCGTTCCGATCAAGGAGCGCGGCGTCTTCGCGCAGACGAAGGACGGACAGAAGCACGCATTGACCCTGCTCGCGCACGACGAGGCGAGCGACCTCGCGCTCCTCGCCGTGGACGGAGCTACGACGGACACGACGTTTCCGTCGCTCGAACTCGCGACGGCGTCCGCCGTGCGACCGGGAGATCGCTGCGTCGTCCTGAGCTACCACGATGGGTCGGAGTTCGCCGCGTTCGCAGGCGTCCTCTCGCGGCCTCAGGGCAAGACGACGCATCGTGGTCGAAGCATTGGAGCCGACGAGTTCTGGCTCACGGATGCCGCGATCCAGCTACGTAGTCAGGGCGCGGCCGTACTCGACGGGCTCGGCCGAGTCGTGGGTCTCGCATCGGCCGAGCACGTGCGCCGAGAAGTCCGAGAACCGACGCTCGAGGACGTCCTCGCTCCGTCGTTCGGAATCGTGCTTCCCGTCGACCCTGTGCGCACCCTGTTTCGCGATGCACTCCGTGCGCGCGCGCCGTCGAACAAGTCGCTCCTCGCGAATGCTGACGGCAGCGCGAAGGACACGCGTCTGCCGCCCGGTCATCGAACGGTCCTCGAACAGTGCGCGGAGTCGGTCGTCGGTGTGGTCTCCGGTCGAGAAGCCGACACACCTCTGGACGTACTCGATCCCGGCGCGACCGCACGACGCGACGGCGCAGGCTCGGGAGTCGTGGTCACCACGGGTGGGCTCGTCCTTACGAACCTCCATTTGCTCGCCGGTCGTACCGCGGCGCGCGTGCTGCTGAGCGACGGCAAGTCGCTTCCGGCCCGCCTCGTGGACAGCAAAGCAGGGCTCAACATCGCACTGCTCGAGGTCGAACTGCCACCCGGTGCGAAGCTCCGGCCGATCGCGATCGCGTCCGTCGACGAGGCGCTTCCCGGCGAGGTCCTCATCGCGATCGGTAAGCCCGTCGGGGGCGCCAACCCGACCGCGAGCACCGGCATCCTCTCGGCCATGCGCCGCGGCGGAACCTACCTGCAAGCAGACCCGAACCTCGGCAACGAGAATGCCGGCGGAGCGCTGGTCGATGGCACCGGTCGACTGCTCGCCATCATCGACGGCGGCGCGATGGACAAGCGCGAGTTGGCGTTCTTGATGCGGGGGGATCAGGCCAAGGCGCAGTCCAACCTGTCGACCGCAGTCTCGATCGACAACATCAAGAAACGCTTCTCGAAGCTCTCCGACTTGGCGGTGAAAGGCGCGGATGCGGCACAGCGATCCAAGGCACACACGAGAGTGACACACGTCATCGACAAGACGGCAAAAGGGCTGCTCAACATCTACGTCAGCGTCACGGAGCGGCCGGCGAACCTCGATGACAACCCGTTCGCGGTCACGGATGCCAAGCCTCAGATACAAAGCCTCGGCTCGGGTGTCGTGATCGATGACTCGGGGCTCGCGATCACCAACTGGCACGTCGTCGACGACGCGACGAATGCCGACGGTTCGGCGATCCTCGACCATGTCGTGCATGCACGACTTCGCGACGGGACCTTGTGCGAAGTCGAAGTGCTGAGCATTTCGCGCGAAGACGACTTGGCATTGCTGCGGTTGACGGTTCCGGAAGGCCAAGCGATCGAAGCCGTCGAGTTCGGCGATTCGGACACGCTCGCGATCGGCGAGACGGTCGTCGCGATCGGCAATCCCGAGGGCATGGCCAACACCGCGACCTGCGGCGTCGTGAGCTGCAAGGATCGCGGCATCAACATCAAACACCGATGGGCCAAGTACGAGGGCCTCATCGAGACGGATGCCGCGATCAACGGCGGCAACAGCGGCGGCGCGCTTCTCGACCTCGATGGCCGATTGGTCGGGATCAACAGCGCAGGCGGAAGCGGACTCGAAGTCACGGGCTTCGCGATTCCGGTCAACCACGTTCGCTCCAAGTTGCTCAACCTACTCCTGTCGCCGGAGAAGTTGCGCAGCGCGCACACGGGGCTACGCGCCACGGATTCGCTCGATGCGTCCGCTGCAGTCGAAGTGCGCTCGATCGACCCCGACACACCTGCTGCTCGCGCAGGCATCCAGGCCGGCGATCGGATCACCGCCATCGATGGTCACCCACTGAGGTGGTCGATCGATTTGACGATGCGCATGCTCGAGAAGAAGGGCGGCGAAATCGCACGCCTCGAACTTTGGCGCGGGGAAGAAACGCTCTCGAAAGAAGTCGCGTGCTACGCGGCGGACGTCTGGGCCTGCCAACGACAGCTCGGCACCTGGCTCGAACGCATCCCGACGTCCGGTCAACTCGATACGGTGCATCGTGCGATCACGGCACTGACGCGGCGCTATACGAACGACCCGGCTGCAACACCGACCAGCTTGCCCGACTTCGTCGTGCGTGTCGTCGACGCCTTCGGTGAGGATGCCGTTCTGAAGAAGGGCGACCTCGTCCTCGCCGCGGAGTTCGTCGGCGAACGACGCGAGGGCAAGCTCGATCGCTTCGAATCCGTGCGCGAAATCCAGACCTGTATCGACACGCACAGCACCTACGAAGGCACGAAGATGACCTTCTGGATCTACCGTGACGACAAGGTCCACGTGCTGAACGTGCCCGTCAAGCGACTCTTCCTTTGAGCGCGCAACCCGGAGCCTCGGCCGGATTCGTCAGCCATCTCGAGTGTGGCTGGACTGGTGAGCGCCACGACAAGGGCGTCGTTCACGGATTGTCGAATGCCGGCAAACCGCTCCTCGTACGCTACGACCTCGAAGCACTCGGTCGAGCACTCACGCAAGAGGCACTGCGCTCGAGACCATTCGATGGCCGTGATCGTGGATTCTGGCGCTACCGAGAGTTCTTGCCGGTCGAGAACACGCAACACGAACTGCATCTCGGGGAAGTCGTCACACCGCTGATCGACGTCTCGCCACCCGGCGCGCCAGCCGGCACCCTGTGGATCAAGGACGAGGGCCGACTCCCCACCGCGTCGTTCAAATCGCGAGGACTCGCACTCGCCGTCGCGATGGCCAAACAACTCGGCGCCCACCATCTCGCGATGCCGACCAACGGCAACGCCGGTGCTGCGCTCGCAGCCTATGCGCGTCGAGCCGGGCTCGCCGCAACGGTGCTCTGTCCTGCGGACACGCCCGAGATCAACGTTCGTGAAATCGCGGCTCTCGGAGCCGACGTCTTTCGCGTCGACGGCCTGATCGACGAGTGCGGTGCGATCGTTCGCCGAGTGTGCGCGGAACAAAGGTGGTTCGACGTCTCGACGCTCAAGGAGCCCTACCGTATCGAAGGCAAGAAGACGATGGGGCTCGAGTTGTGGGAGCAAACCGGTGGCGCGCTTCCGGACGTCATCCTCTACCCGACCGGCGGCGGAACGGGCTTGATCGGGATGTGGAAGGCATTCGACGAACTCGAACGTCTCGGCTGGTTGCACGGCAAGAAGCCCCGCATGGTCGCGGTTCAGGCTTCGGGCTGTGCGCCGATCGTCAACGCGTTCGAAGAAGGCACCCGCTGCGCGACCCGCGTCCAGAACGCAACGACCGTTGCCGCCGGGATCCGCGTGCCGGCGGCGATCGGCGACTTCCTCATCCTCGACGCCGTGCGCGAGAGCGGTGGCTTTGCCATCGCGGTCGATGATGACCACATTCTGCAGTGCCGTGAACGCATCGCGCTGCAATCGGGAAATCTGCTCTGCCCCGAAGGCGCCGCCACGATCGCGGCCTACGAGGCCGCGCTGCAGGACGGCAGAATCGACGAACGCGAGGTCTGTGTCGCATTCAACTGCGCCAGCGGCATCAAGTACGAGCTCCCGGCCGTGACTCGCCACCTCGACAAGGAGCAGTCCTTGGCAAAGGGCCGTCTCGTCGTGGACATCGATCGATCGATTCGGTAGACCACGAGAGTGAAGCAAGGGCCGCTCGATCTGTCACAGCACTTCCTCGAGGAGGGCGTCGTCGATCTGTCCTCGAGCGAAAAGCAGACGGCGCTCGAAGAACTCTGCGCCATTACGTCGAAACACGCGCACGTGCGGGACCCCAAGGCGTTTTGCAAGGCGATCTTCGAGCGCGAGAAGCTGGTCTCGACGGGCATCGGTCTCGGCGTCGCCATCCCGCACGTCAAGATCCCGAGCGTGACCGACTACGTGATCACGGTCGGCCGGTGCGACGCCGGCATCGACTTCGATGCGATCGACGGCCAACCGGTTCGGCTCGTCTTCATGATCGCGGCGTCGGAGAAGCAGACCGCGGAGTTCGTTCGCGTGCTCGCATCGATCGTCAAACTCGTCAAGCAAAACGACGTTCGCTCGCGCCTGCTCGAAGCTTCGATGCCCGGTGAATTCTGTTCGATCCTCCGCGAAGCAAGTCGATGAACGCGAGGACTCTCGTCGATCACATTCGCTCGTCGGCAGCCACGGGAAGGCTCCTGATCCTGTGCGTGATCATCGGCGCGATCGCAGGCGTCTTCTGCGTTGCGTTCTCGTGGATGCTCGAGACGGTGCAGTACTACCTCCTCGACGGGTTGGCCCACCACGAGTCCGAGCACCCGGTGTGGATCTGGCTCCTCGTGCTGCCTGCTTTCGGCGGTCTCGTCAGTGGTGTCCTCACGACGAAATACGCGCCGGAAGCAGCCGGTCCGGGCACGGACGCTGCCGTCGACGCCTACCACCATCACGGTGGACGCGTGCGCACGCGCGTGCCGTTCATCAAGATGATCACAGCCGCGGTCACGCTGGGCACCGGTGGTTCGGCCGGACGCGAGGGCCCGTTGACCCAGATCGGTGGCGGGATCGGATCGTTCGTCGCGACAGGACTGCGACTCTCCAATCAAGAGCGCCGCATCCTGATGGCTGCAGGGATGGCTGCCGGTGTCGGCGCGATGTTCCACGCGCCGCTCGCCGGAGCGTTGTTCGCGGCGGAGATCCTCTATCGCGAGATGGACCTGGAGCACGAGGTGATCGTGCCATCGTTCATCGCCTCGATCATCGCGTACAGCATCTACGCGCAGAAGGCGGGTTGGGAGCCGGTCTACGCGGCGCCAAACTTCCACTTCCGCAATGCGCTGCAGTTGCTGGCCTACGCGGCGCTCGCGATCGTGCTGGCGGGCAGTGCAACGATCTTCACGCGGCTCTGGCGCATCGTGCGCGACGCGTTCGTGCGTTTGCCCGTCCCCACGGCACTCAAGCCGGCCATCGGCGGACTGCTCGCCGGGTCGATCGGTGTCTTCGTGCCCGACGCGCTCGGTACCGGGCATCATCTCCTCGACGGGGCCTTCGCGAGTTCGTTCTCGATCGGCTTCTTGATCCTGCTCGTCACGGCGAAGATGGTCACGACTTCGCTCACGATCGGAAGCGGCGCTTCGGGTGGCAAACTCGGCCCCTCGCTAGTACTCGGTGGATCGCTCGGCAGCATCGTCGGTCTCGTGGTGCAAGACCTCTTCCCGTCACTCGAGATCGACGCCGGCGCGTTCGTCGTCGTCGGCATGGCGGGGTTCTTCGCAGCCGCGGCCAACACTCCCATCTCGACGATCATCATGGTCAGCGAGTTGACGGGGAACTACCAACTCCTCGTGCCCTCGATGCTCGTCTGCGTGCTCGCGTACTTGTTCGTGTCTCGGCACGGCATCTACGACGCACAGCTGGTTTCACGACTCGAGGCACCGAGCAAGATGGGCAACATGCTCGGCGCCGTGCTCAAGACGATCGCGATTCGTGACGCGGCGAATCACACGCGTGACTTGATCGTCGTCCCCGAAGCGATGAGTCTGCGACAGATCATCGACCTCTACACGTCGAGCGATCAGCTCGCGTTTCCGATGGTCGACCCGGACGGCAAGCTCACGGGCATGATCGAAGGCCGCGACATCCGGCGCGCGATCGCCGAAGAAGGCGTCGCCGACCTCGTGGTCGCACGCGATCTCGCGCGGCCCCACGAAGTCATCGACATCGAGTCGACCCTTCTCGACGCGGTCCAACGCATGACGCTGACCGGGCTCGAGGACTTGATCCTCGTCGAAGCCGAGGACCCGACGCGTCCGGTCGGCGTCCTCGAACACCAAGAGGTTCTCCACGCCTACGACCGCAAGCTGATGGAGAAGTGAGCGCTATTTGATGCGGAACTTCGCCGTCAGTCGGCGCTGTTCACCGTCGACTTCCCACGACCACGTAGCGCGGATCGTGCCCTTGAGCGGCTTGAGCGGATAGAACGATACGACGCCGGGCGCCGTGGTCTGACGAATCTTGCCGTTGTCGAGCATGATCAGGCCTTCGATGCGCTCATCGCGATCGGTGACGACGACGCACTTGTAGGACTGCCTGTTCCCCTGCACTCCGATGCCGAAGTGCATCGTCAGCGGGAAGCCGACTTCCTTGAGATCGCCGTGACCGTTCTTCTCGAGCAACGTCTTGAGCTCGGGCCCGAGGTCTTCGACAGCGACCGTACTCGGAATCCCGGAGTCCCCTTCCCCTGGATAGCACTTGTACCCCTGCGCGCTCTTCGAACTCGGAGATGCCAAGGCGCTGACGACGTTCATCACGAGGATGTCGCCTTCGGTATAGAGACCGATCGACTGAATGTAGTTGTTGATGATGGCGTCGCGATAGCCGGGGAGATCGAGCCAGCTCTTGAAGAGCTTCTTCGCGCTGCCGAGCTTGGCCTTCGTTTCGACGATGGCCATTTCGGCGAACATCGACCCCAAGTGCGTGCCACCGAGCGTCGGCTCCTGGCGATGTTCGAGCGCAGGGCCGCGTTGGTCCTTGTTGGCCGCGAGGTAGTCGGCGTGTTCCTTGCAACGCTTGGAGAGGTTGGCGCTCCACGTCACCGGCGTCGCATGCTCGGCGTTTCGGGCCTCGTTGAACGCCTTGAGCCAACGCTCGACCCCTCGACTGATCGCTGCGAGCGGCGGTGTGTCGTTGCGGATCGCTTTCATGACCGGACTCGCGCCGGTCCAGAAGTCCTCCCATTCCTTGTCGAGCTGTGCGATCGAGACGCTTTCGGTCTCCCCCCACTTCTCGCCGTACGCAACCGGACTGACGGGCTTGTCACCGACCTTCATCGTGAGCGCGAGCCTGTCCATCTTGGTGAGAAGGGACGGGTCTCGCCGCATGACGTAGTCCGTGAAGGACCAGGCCTTGATGCGCTCCTCGTTGGTGAACTTCGCGGCATCGGCAAACGGGATCTGCGCAGCGGGCACGCCGCCCGTGTTGCGCCAAGCGAGTTCGAGATTGAGATCCTTCCAGACATCGAAGTCCGGAGACTGGTATTCGCGGTCCTCTTCGCTCGCGACCGTGCCCTGCTGCTTCATCAAGTCGACCGCGAAGAGCCGATTGTTGTTGAAGATCATTCCGACGAACGTGTGGCCGATGCCTTCCCGCAGACCGTCCGTGCGGAATCCCGCGTACATCTGCGCGACGTCACGCACCATCGCGTCGAGCAAGACCTTGCGACTACCTGTTGCGCCGATCTTGATCATCTTTCCGCTGGGGTCTTGGAGCCCACTCGTCGATGTGTGTTCGAGTTTCCACTCGAGATCACGAACCTGCTTCGCATTGGCTCTCAGGATCTGCTTGTACGTGTCCTTGGCCACGAAGTACGCGGCCTCCATGTGCCACTGCGAGAGATCGCGCGGAAACGTATCGGCCGGAAACGCTGCCTGGCATACGCGCAGCGCGCGCTCCGCCCAGACGATCCCCTCTTTGAGCGCCTCCGCCTCCTCCGGGTCCCCGCGCAGGACGAAGTGCTCGGACTTGAAGGACACGTAGTCGACCTTCGCCGCATCGAGCAGAGGTTGCTTCGATTCCTCGGGCTGCACCTCGTAATCGATGCGCTCTTGGTCGGTGACCGCCTGCTCGATCTTCTTGGAGTTGTCGTAGAGCGTTTGCTCGAGATCCGTCCCCGTGACCGTGCCGATCTCGTGGTGATTCAGGGCGTCCTGGGCTTCTTTGTCGTCCTTGACCCAGCGCAGGACCATCCCGTAGTGGAAGAGCTTCTTGTCGGTGCGCTCGGCTTTCTCCCACTCCTTGGCCACGCGTTTGTGATTGGCGGCGAGCTTCTTCTTGAGCGCTTCGTAGGCCTTGAAGAGCGCGGACCCGTCGGCACTGGTGCCGGTGTCGGTCCGCGGATAGTCGAAGCCTCCCTTCGGCGCCCACGTCGTGCCCATTCGCACGTGCCCGAGGCCTTCGTGCGACGACTCGTGGTCGGCATCGTAGAGCTTGATCGCCTGCATCCAGATCAACTTGGCCTGGCGCGGGAAGCCCTTCTTGAACGCCTTCTCGGCAAAGTCACTCAGCAGGTCCGCCTGCTTCGTCTGGAACTTGGCTTCGTCGTCGTCGGCCTGAGGCGGGAGCGCATGCAGCCCCCCCACCAGAAGAAAGAGCGAGGCGCAGAGCAGGTGCGACCGGCGTGCGTTCCGGCCGCTTCGTGGAGTGGATACCATGCCGCCGAGCTTAACCCCAGCTGCGAACTCGGACATGCGCCGAGCCTGCGATTTCGTCCGTCCGGGGCGACCCTATGCGACTTCACTGAATGCGGTGGACGATCCCCGATCCGACCTGCACCGATCCCGTCGGGCTGGTCGTTCCCGTGAGGTCGTAGATCCGACCGTGCGGCAGGTAGCCGCCGAGGACGACTTCGTGCGCCTGCGTCGAATTCCAGGACGTCGCGGTGATGCCGACCCACTGACCGTAGACGACCGGCCCAGCCGTCGTGCGCGTGCCGAGCGGGATCGGATATGTCATGGACGCGCTTCCTGATGCATTGGTGACGACACCGAACACCAGCAGCGGATTGATGTAGAGCGGGCAATTCCCGAAGGGCAGCGGGACGGGCGTCGCGAGCTTCTGGAAACCGAGCACGTGGGCCGCAACCCCACTGATCGGTCCCCCAGTCAGACTGAACGTCAAGGTCGACGACGCCGATGTCGACGTCCCACCCGACACGGATTGCGACGCCGTCACGCACGGGGTTCCCACGGCGGTCACGACTGCGGAGCGACTGAACTCCGTGTCCTGCGAAAGGGAGCCACTCACGGCCTGAGTCATCACGTACTCGATGAGCAGATTGCCGGACAGGCGCGTGTAGACGAACGCCGTGTCCAGCTTGAAGACGATCGCGAACGGCTGAGGATTCATCGCCGTGAACGCCGGCGTGTTGATCATCTTCTTCGTGAACGCGACGACCTCGTTGGCACCTCGATTGGACGCGAACGTCGTCGAAGCGTTGAAGATGTCGTAGCGCGAGGACGAGAGCCGAATCTCGAGTTCGATCCCCGTCTTGGCACCGTAGGTGCCGTTCTCCTGGGCGCGAATCGCGAGTTCTCTGATCGACACGACGGGCTTGGCGAATTCCGATTCGTCGTAGAGGTATTGGATTCGCATCGGCGACGCGGACCCGAGCGGATAGGCCGTCGAACCGGACCCGGTGATGTTGAGGAAGCCATCGGGCACGGTGTCTTGCGCAACGACGACTTGGCCCGCCGAGAGGGCGAACGCGAGAGCGGTGGGAAGGAGAGTTCTCATTCGCGAGATTCTGTGTCCCGCGCACGTCGCTGCAAGCCCCCGAGAGCATGGGCCGGCCTCGGCCGGCTCGCATCCCTCTCGTCGCACGCCGTGCTTCAGGGCTTCAAGAAGTGCGTCACCGTCGAGTTGACCGTGTAGGGCCCGTACTGCGCGGTCGCACCATCTCGCGTCCAGTTGTACATGTAGTTCACGAGCCCCACGTTGCCGATCATCGACCACGTCGCGTTCGATGTGCCGAAACCGGATGCCTTGCTCGCGTCCGTGAACATCGCCTGCGCATGAATCGTGTACGTCGAACCCGCCGGAACGGGAACCGGTAGGGACACACGACTCGCGGTCGTCGTCACGGGCGCCATGACGAACGTGAAGATCGGATCGACGTCGAGGGTACAACCCGTGAACCCGAGCGGGCCGAGATCGAATGGCAGACGGATCGCGCCTGCGAAGAAGGCAGAATCGAAGCCCAAGAGCAGAATCGTCGGCGTCGACGCTTGCAGATTGTTCGCGGTGTACACGAGGCTCGAACTCGAAGTGTCGTAGCTGCTCGTGAGGCTCGCGGCCCCGCACGACGTGCCGGTCGTCCCATTCAACGGGACCGTACTCGTCTGATAGATGCCATCCATCGTCCTGGTGCCGAGCGTGCCGAAGCTGGTACTCGTCTGGATATCCCACTGAATGATCAAGTTGGGACCAGAGAAAATGAACGGTCGGTCGCCCGCGAACCACGTGCTGGATTGATTCGGTCCGACGGTATTGACCGCTGGCAGTGAGATCGTCTTCATCGTGAAGAACGTCGTGGGCGTCGCTCCGAGATTCTGTGCGAACGTCTGCGACATCGTGAAGCCAGCCGTCGAGCTCGCCATGACGATCTCGAGCTTGTGCTGCAAGGTGACCGCCGTGCGATTCTCCTTGAGTCCGAGGGACGTGACGATGCCGGCGCGCAGGTTGGATCCATCGAACCAGCACTGGAAGAGGCAACGCGAACGGCCGAAGAAGATGTTGGCACCGGTCGGCGAATTCCCCACTCCGGTCAGGACTTTCGGCAACGTGCGAAGGTGCGGCGTCACCTGCGCATGCGCGGGCACGACGGCGAGCAGCGAGAAGCTGAGGACGAGAACGGACGTGCAACGCATGGCTGTCATGAAAACCTCGGTTCGAGTTGTTCGGTAGCTCGCGGATCGAAGCGGATGCCTGCTCTGAGTTCGCCTCGGATCCACTCGGGCCGCTTGCTGCGGATCATACGGAGGATCCGCAGAGCGTGCGGCGCACGGACACCCCATTTCGCCCTTCTCACGCGTTCCAGGACACGGAGCTACGATGCATGGCCATCCACGAGAGCAGTCCATGCCGCGATCCGCCCGAACGACCCTCACGATCTTCGCGCTCGTCACCATCGGGGTTTTGAGCTTCTTCGCGCTCCGAGAACCCGCGGCACTCCGCATCGAGAGCCCGACGGTCACCGAGAAGAGCGAGCGCACCGAGCTGCCGACAGCGAACAGCGATACGGCCCTCGAGAGCGGGTCGGCGGTGACTCCCGCCGATACCGAGGTCGATGTCCGTGCCGCGGTGCCGAACGACGAGCAGCGCACCGCGATACCGACCGACGCCGAGCTCAGGTCGCGTTATCCCGGTGCCGCGCAGATTCGGTCCACGACGGTCCTCGTGCACGTCATCGACGAGAAGACCGCTTCCGGCATCAAAAACGCAACGGTGCACCTATTGACCAATCTGCAATTTCAGGCCTCGATGTCGAGTCTCGGACGCGCAAACGGCAGCCCGTACCTGATCGAGCTGATCCGAGACCACGGTGGCGCGCGCGTGACCGACGACAAGGGGAAGGCCCGGTTCGACGACGTGAGCTTGCCGCTCTTCGTCCTCGCCGAGGGAGAGCACGGGATCGCACTCGTCGGCGAGCGCAAAGCCCCCGAGCCCGTCGAGCTCGAGCTGACTCTCCGCCCCGCGTGCGCGATCGAAGTGGTGGTCGTCACTCCCGACGGTCGACCGGCACCAGACGTTCCACTCGCCGCGACGGTCGACGGAACGGATCGAGAGCGAACGGTCGGCAAGACGGACGAGCGAGGCGTTGCACGGTACGAAGCGTTCGATCACTACCTCGGTCTCCTGGCTCGCTCGGACACAGGAGAAGACGGATTGCCCATACGGAGCGGCAGCCTCAGTCCCGAGGTTCTGGGTTCCGAGGGGGAGAAACACGCGTTCGTCCTCGAGCCTGGTCGCGTGACGAAGATCCAGATGACACTCGCCGAATCGGGCTCGATCGATGTCCGCTGCCCTCCCGCAATCGACCCATCCGCGCCGCGTTACGTTCTCGTTTCGTGCGTGGAGATGCAGAGTGATGCCTACGAACTGGTCTCACCGGACGGGCGTGCGGAGTTCGCTCGCGTCGCACTGAACAAGACCTTCGAGATCAAGTTCGACAAGACGACTCGAACCGTGGCTGGACCGAAGAAGCCTGGCGAGTGCATCGTCGTCGAATTCCGTGCAGAAGAGGCAACGGGCGCAGCCGTCATCACGCTCGTCGATACGACCAACACCGCGGTCGACCCGGAGCCGTTCCGCGTGCACATCGAGGACGACACCGGCACGTTCTCGACTCGTGAGTCAACCGCGGAAGCGCGCGCACTGCGCTTCGAGGGCTTGCCTCTGGGGCGCAACTATCGCGTCGTCGTTCAGCGATCGCTCACGAAGCTCGAGAGGTCGTTCGCTGGACCGACCGAAGCGAGCCTGGTCGTCTCCCAAGCGGTCCCAATCGACAGCGAGTCGCCAGGAATCCGCGTGCTGCTCCTCGACCCGTCCGGAAAGCCGCTGAAGAACTGCGAGCTGGGCTTCCACCTCGGCAACGGAACCGACGGTTCCGCTTGGTCGACCGATGAGGCCGGCGTGTTCCGCTATGACGCCAAGGAGGGAAAGACGCTGAAGTCGCTGACCGTCTTCGTGACGTCGGATGGCGAGCAATGGACGGGGACGACCCCACTCGACTTCCCGCTCCCGAAGAGCCGGCACGATTGCGGCATCCTGACGCTTCACGAGCTCACCGCGGTCGTCCGTGGTCAGGTGCTCCGTGACGGCAAGCCGTGGCGCGCGCTCACGAAGCCCTCCCTCTGGGTCCAGAAGCGTCGCGGCTCCGGTTGGGCGCGTGTCGACGCATTGCGCGCGAAGATCGACGCCGACGGCGCCTTTCGCATCCTCGGAAGGTTGACGCCCGGCGACTACCGCATCGAGGCCTACACGAGAGACGACGAGTGCGTGCCCTTCGAACCGTTCCCCTTTCGCGTTGGCGCGACCGATGTGAGACTCGAGTTCGAGTCCGCTGCAGGCTTGACGGCCCGCTGCCTGCTCGACGATGCGGCACTTGCCGAGAGCCTCGACTTGCGCCTCGAGGAAGCCGTTGTGAAAAACGGGGCGTCGCAGGAGACAGGCCGCCTGGTCGGTCGCGCAACCACGTCCCGCGGCGAGGCAACGACGTTCGAGTGGAGCGGCCTTCGACCAGGAACCTATCGCATGCACGTGCGCATCGCTGGCGCGCAGCACGACCTCGACACGCTCGAAGGCATCGAGCTCGTTGCCGGCCGTCAGAATCGCGATGCGCGCCTACGGAAATACGATCTGCGGAAGCGCCTGCAGCCGGTGCGACTCACCTTCGTCGGACTCGAGAAGGCTGGTCCCGGCTCACTCGGCCACCTGCTCGTCGTGCAGGCGCAGAGCGGTCCTGGCAACGCCGCAGTCTACCGAATCCCCAACGAGCACGAACTGGTCCTCACGCCGCCGGGCGTTCCGTATCGACTCTTCGTGAAGGCACGGGGTCAGCGCGCGCGTTGGCACGACAACCTCAGCGGGGACGCGACGATCGAACTCGAGCCTGCCCTCATGGTCACACTCGGGACGGCGCAACTGCGGTTTCCGAACGACTACCGCGCGGAGCTCGTTGCGCAATGCACCCGGGCCGACGGCGTCGACGTCGAGTCCATCGCGTTCGCCAAGGACGGCGAACGGTGGCGTCGCTACTTCGGGTGGACACAACGAGCTGCGTGGAAGTCCGGTGAGGACACGGCGGTGAGCTTCGCAGCGACCGGTGCGTACACGATCGAACTCGTACTCGTGAAGAACCGTATGGGTAGGACCGTGCGCGGGCTTCGACCGTGGACGATCGAGGTCAAGGCAACCGGGACGACGAACGTCTCGTGCCCTTGGACCCAAGCCGAGTTGGACGCAGCGATCCGTGAAGGGAGCGGTCGGTGAAGGTGACGTGACATCGCCGCCAACGTTGGCGATCCTCGCCGCGATCTGTTGCCGCGAGTGATCGGATGAAGCGGCTCCTCTTCTGCCTGTTGCTCGTCGTTTGCATCCTCCTCGTGCTCGCGAACGTGTATCTGCCGCCTCTCGCGCAATCGGCGATGCAACTGGTCGTCGGTCTCGCTGCATTGTTCGTGGAGAATCAGCAAGCCGCGCTCGAATACGAGCTCTGGAGCCTCGGCATCGGCGTGGGCATCGCCCTGCTCCCGCGCTTGATGGTCCCGGTCTGAGTCGGCGCAGCGCCCTATCCTCTGACGTGCGAGCATCGCGATTGCAGAACAGACGTTCCGAGAGAAATCGAGCTTTCCTGTAATCCCGCACGGCCATCGCGCTCACTTGCGGTATCCCTCGGCCGCAATCATGCTCACGGATAGCTCTGACACGTCGACCGCGTTCGCGCACCTCCTGACCGACAATCAGGCCAAGCTCTATGCCTTCGTGTTCGCGCAGGTGCCGGACGCGCATCAGGCCCACGATGTCTTCCAGGAGACCAACCGCGTCCTGTGGGAGCAGGCGGGCAGCTTCGACCACGCTCGGGAGTTTCTTCCATGGGCCTTCGCGGTCGCTCGGAATCAGATCCGCGCGGCACGGCAAAAGGTCCGGCGCGACCGACTCGCCTTCGACGAGGACACCGTGGCACGCATTGCCGACCGCATGTCGACGCGCGCGCACGCCCTCGACGAGCGACAACTCGCGCTCGCGCAATGTCTCCAGCGACTCAGTGCGAAACAGCGCTCGCTGCTCGAACGTCAGTACGCGCGTGACGAGTCCGTGCAAGAGATCGCGACGCGACTCGAGCAGTCGGCGAATGCGGTCGCGGTGACCCTCTTTCGACTCCGCAAGACGCTGTCGGCGTGCATCCGCGGCGCGATGAGCACAGGAGCGACCTCATGACGACGCCCACGCACGAAGAACTCGAGGCACTGCTCGCGCGGCTCGAGCAGAACGACCTCGATGAAGTGGAACGAAAGCGACTCGGCCAACTGCTTTGCGAGGACGAACTGCTCGACGCCGCCGTCGATCAGCTCGAGATGCAAGCGTTGCTGCGCTGGCACCACGGCGCATCGACGGCAACGATCGAGGTCGCCGAATCGCGCGTGTCGACTCGCCTTCGCTTGCTGCTGGCGGCGGCGGCGATCCTCTTGGTGGTCGGCACGGCGTTCTTGACCTTGCGCGAGTCCACACGTGACGATTCACGGAGCGAGTCGTTCGTCACCGAAGGCGGCGTCGCACTCGTCGCGCGAAGCGAACGTCTACCCAGCGGCTGGGAGATTCGACCGACCGGCGACGCCCAATACTCCGTCGATGGCGCGCAGCGCATTCTTCTGACGCGCGGCGAACTCCTCATCCGCTCGACGACGGACGACGCAGAGCCGCTCGACGTCGAGACGAACCTCGGAACCGCGCGCGCACGCGGCACGGAGTTCTACATCGGCAACCACGCGCTTGGCGATGCGACCCCGCTCGTGCGCGTGCTCGTGATGGCTGGCACCGTCGTCCTCGAGAACACGCTCGGCATAGCGAGCGGTAGCGCTGGCGAACTTCTATCCGTCGCAGCTTCGCGCGCACCCGAGCTCGTCGTCGCCGACAGCGGTGCCGACTTCGGCTTCGACCTCTACCGCGAACTCGTGCGCGAGAATCCGAACGCCAGCCTCTTCTTCTCCCCCTACTCGATCACCAACGTCCTGACGATGGCCGCCGAGGGAGCGCGCGGCGCGACCGCCGACGAGTTCGCTCGTGTGCTGCACTGGCCCGAGACCGCGCGTCGCATCGGCAACGATGCTCAGCGCATTCCGTTCGAGCTGGCGAACATCCGCAGTGGCTATCGCACGCTCAACCGTCGGTTCTCCGAGCACGATTCGCCCGCGCAGGAGCAGCTAGCACGACGTGCCCGGGAGCTGAACGACCAGATCGTCGAAGTCGGTCGACGAATCGACGCGGCCAGAGCAGTCAACGATGACCGTGCGTGGAGTGAACTCGAGCGTCAGGCCGGTGCGCTGAGGAATCAGTACTACCAAGCTGCTCGCAAGATCAAGAGCTACCGACTCGACATCGCGAACGCCGTTTGGGCCGAGCAGAGCGCGCCGATCTCGCCGCGCTATCTCGACACGATTCGCTCCGCGTTCGAGCCCGAAGCGATCGTCGCCGCGGACTTCGCGAACGAGGCACCACGCGAGGTCGCGCGGATCAACGACTGGGTACGCACCAAGACGAAGGGACGGATCCCGAGCCTCGTCGACGAGCAATCGATCACACCCGCCACGAGACTCGTACTTCTCAACGCGATCCACTTCTTCGGCGAGTGGAAAACGCCGTTCGACCCCGGCATGACGACGAAAGCAGACTTCACGATGCCGAATGGCGCGAGCGTGCAAGTCGCGATGATGCGCAACTACGGGATCGAAGACTGCCGGTACGGTGCGTTCGAGGCCGACGGCGCGTTCTTCCGGTCGCCGAAGATGATCACGCGGGGGCAGACCGAGGGGTGTTATCCCGGCCCTGGCGGACTGCAGATCGTCGAACTCCCGTACCGCGGCGACGACCTGTCGATGGTGCTGCTCCTACCGCGCGATGCAGGCGGGCTCGACGCGCTCGAGCAACGACTGACAGCGCCTCGACTCCGACGATGGCTCCGGCAGCTCGAGAAGCGTGAGACGAAGGTCCTGGTTCCGCGTTTCGAGGGCTCCCTGCGCTTTGAGCTCGCCGAAGCGCTGAAACGTCTCGGACTGCAGCGCGCGTTCCGTGATCCGAGCACGAGCGACGGTGCGGATTTCAGCGGGATGTTACTGGGCACCTCCATCGAAGACGCGCTACGGGTCGAGTCCGTCGTGCACCGCGCGTTCGTTTCGGTCGACGAGAAGGGGACCGAGGCCGCAGCGGCGACCGCGATGATCGCATACGCCGGAGCAGCGATGCCAGACGACGTGCCCTTCGTGCCCTACTTCCGTGCGGACCATGCCTTCATCTACCTGATTCGCGACGTCAAGACCGGCGTCATCCTCTTCCTCGGGCGCGTCACACGACCATGAGAGACTCCGCATCCACGAAACTCGATCGTCGCAGCGCGCTGCAGGTCCTGGGCGGAAGCCTGCTCGCAGCGTCGTGCACACAGCTGCGCAGGAGCGATGCCCGCGGCGACGCCCAAAACACGGCCGAGCGTGACGAGGACACGCGCACGATCGAGCGCGACGAGTTCCTACGCGCGGTCGAACGCGGCGACGCTGCAACCGTCCGCGCGTCGCTCGCGCGCGATGCTTCGCTTGCCGCGACCCGCGACGCAACGGGTCGAAGCGCACTCGTGATCGCCTACGTGTCCAGTCACCGCGAGATCGGCGCGCTCCTGCACGAGAGCATCGTCGCGCACAGCGGCGCTCTCGACATCGTCGAAGCGACGCTCGTTGAAGACTGGTCGACTGTCGAACGGCTCGCGACGGAAACTCCCGCTGTGCTCAGGGCCGCGCACCCGATCGGCGGCACTCCGCTCTACGCCGGTGCGCTGACGAACAGCGGCTCGCTCTATCGCCTACGCTCGCTCGGCTGTGAACCGGACGATGCGCCGCGGGGTGGCAGCGGGAGAACGCCGGCGCGCGCGGCGATGGACTGTCGCTCCGAGACCGGAGCGCGGAGCGCGCTCGTCGACTTGCTCGGCAACGGAAGCGACGTCAACGCCGCACAGCCCCGCGGCGACAGCGTGCTCCACGGCGCGGTGCGAAGGCGCAGCGAGATGCTCGTCCGCCTCGCGATCCGCAAGGGTGCCGACGTGTCGGCACGCGACGCGGACGGGCGCACTCCTCGCGACCTGGCGGAGTCCATGGACTGGCACGATGGTGTGCGCCTGCTCGAAGGACACGCGACGCTTCCGCGCGACGATCGATCGTCTCGGTTCGCGTTCGACGCGAACCGCGCACCGATCCAACGGCCGGACATGAGCGACGTATCGCGAGAGCGACAGAGTGCGATCACTGGCGCGTCGCACGTGATGTTCGATCGCCTGCGTGAGTTGATGGGGAACGAGAAGCGACTCACGTTCAGCCTCTCGACCGATGCCGAACTCGCGATCGAAGCGTCGGCACACATCGGACGACGCGACATCCTACGCTTTCATTTGGACTGCGGCGCCCCGATGTCGCTGCCGACGGCGACCTCACTCGGCGACCTCGCCGCCATGAAGTGGCTCCTCGAGTGGCGCCCGAGCCTCATTCACGAGCGCGGTGCCCACGACTTCGCCTTGCTGTGGTACGCCGCGCTCGGCGGCGGCTCCGTCGAAGTCGCCGAGCTCCTCGTCGCACACGGCGCCGACGTCGACCAGGAGAGCGACGGCGTCACGACCCTGCACTGGTGTGTGCTGCGTGAGGATCGCGACCTCGCGACCTGGCTCCTCGAGCACGGCGCGGACATCGGTGCCGTCGGCTACAAGTGGAGCCGCCGAGGGCAGACCCCCCTCGAGCTGGCCCGCGCGCGCAAGAAGGACGGCATGGTGAAGCTGCTCGTCAACACGGGAGCTGAGGGTGTCGCGCGATAGCGCGCGCGTGCGCGAAGCGCGAATACCATCTGGTATCGGTGTAATCGTAGAGTGCCATAAGACTCAGCGAACACCTCGAATCAACGCTTGATCGTCTTCGTAACCGGATTGGTAAAGCCTATGGGCCGTGGTTGCTTGGCGTCGATGATGAGGGCTTGGACGCTGAATTCGAGGCCGAGGAGCTTTGGATTGTTGGGTATGGGCAAAGACGGTAAGACCTTCCCTGGAGTCGTAACCGCGATAGCACCGAGTGCGACGGTGGTCGCCGGGTCGCAGCGTAGCAAGCCACGGATGCCAGGCACCCGGATGTTGGCGTCTCCGGCCGCGAGGAAAGGCAGGATGATCGACGGGGCGAGCAGCGAGTGTAGCTCGAGTGTTAGCGGTTTGCCGATTTGAGCATTCTGTGGGACGAACAGTTGGCGGTGGAGATTGCGCCAGGTCCTTGCGCGAACCGGATCCCAGAGAGCTGCGGGGCGTGCCTTGACGAAGAAATCATCGTCGCCGTCATTGTCCGTGTCGCCTGCTGAGCCCTCTTCTACCAGGTAGTGGATACCGCCTTGGTCACGGACCACGCTGGCGACAAATGTGAAGAAGCCTCTGCCGTCGTTGAGCAAGAAATTGATGTGCCTCGGGTAGGACGATATCAAAGCTTGACAGGAGACGAGGAAGTCGATGCTGCCATTGCCGTCGAAGTCTCCGGGCACGAAGACGGCACTACCGCCGTAGCCAGCTGGTGTCGGCATACGGTGAGACTCATCTTTGAATTGGCCGCGACCGTCATTGATGAACAGAAAGTCCCCTCGCTGAGTCGGGGCCAGGAAGTCGAGGTCGCCGTCGTAATCGACATCGATCAGGTGGCAGTCCAGTGGCCATTCTCGGCTAGTCAATAAGCTGGAGTTCTGCGATGGAGTGAACGTACCCTTGCCGTCATTGAGTAGGACGGGGAACGGGCCGCTAAGCCCTATGAAGAGCAAGTCGATGTCCTTGTCACCATCAATGTCTCCAGGCAGGATGTCCCAGGCGACCGTGCTGACTGGCATCATCGAAGAAGTACGGTTTACAAACTTCCCGTCGCCCAGGTTGATCCACAACTGTGCGCTCTGCCCCATGAATGAGACAACGAGGTCGAGGTCGCGGTCACCATCGACGTCTGACGCCGCAAAGCGCTGGACGGCTGATCCAGAGATTGAAGCAGGCATCTTCGTCTGGGTAACGTCGCGAAAGACGGCATTTCCCATGTTTCCGATGTTCTCCAAGAGTCCGATGGCAAGCCCTGGACCCGGCACGAGAACATATGGAAATAGAATGTCCAAAAGACCGTCACCCGTCACGTCGCGCACGATCATCCGCAGTGGGTAACCGCCGACCGCCAACAAACCGACAGGGATGCGCCCCACGGAGGCGTTCACGAAGTTGCCCAACCCATCGTTGAGGCGAAGTTCCAGCCTGTTCGGTCCCCCGAACGACAGCCAGTCGAGGTCTCCGTCCTGATCCACGTCCACGAACTGTGCATCGTGGTACGCAGTCAGCTCCTCGATCACACGTGCACGCTCTTGAGTGGCAAGTCGTCCTGAACAGATAACGATGAGCAAGCTGGCCAACACAGCGAAGTTGCGCAACACTATTTTTGAGAAAGCGCTCATCGTTGGCTCCTCCCAAAGATCTGGAGCAACCGCTCATCGCAGCTACGCGGATTCAGGCGTGAAGCGTCAGGTAAAGCAGTCGCGGTGCGCGCCTCGCGTTTCGGCCCTTGAAGAGACTGTATCGTACCTTGCTCCAACGTACCGTTGACAGCCAAGAAGGACTGCAGATTGCCGTGGCCGAAGTTGCCGGACTGCTTGATTTCACAGTTGTAGCGCACGCCAAGCCAGTTCGACTCCGGAATCGTCGATGAATAGCCCATGCCGGTCGAGCCGACGACGTAGGTTCCCAGGCCAAACATCAGTACGTTGGGAAAGGCGCCGATGAAGCCTCCAGTCGGAGACATGCCACCCCAGACATAGGTCGCTGGCGGATTGAGTGTGCCATCGATCACGGCCGTAGGAATAGTCGCATGGGTTGGCTTGTAGTAGAGGTAGTGGTTGTCGCGGGCCCCATAAAGGGGGCTCGAGTGGTGTTGCCAGGGGTTCGCAACGAACTCCGACAAATCGGTAGCGGAAGAGAATATTGCGGCCCAGAGCTTCGGATCCGGCAAGAGCGCCGGCGCGAGGTCGCACTCGAGGTTCCGCATGAATGGCTCCCAGACGGACCCTGTTGGATAGTTGAGACTCCACATATTGCGCAGGGTCGGCGACTCATCCCGCGTGTAGTTGTAGGTCGTCATCGAGTTCGTATACAACTCCGCCGGCGACCCCATGACGAACGCCGGATCGAGTTGCGCCCATCGATACCAGCGGTAGTCGAAGTTCGCGCCTGTGGTCGGCAGCTTCCCGCCCGTGAAGCCGGAATGCCACGGCATCGCATAGGTGCCAGGCAAGTCGAAGAAGTAGACGCCTGTGTGGTCCGGGATCGTCGCCAGGATGGCTCCTCCCGCGTCGTAGTTCGGGACCAGCCGCGTGAAGATCGTCGTCTTGTCGACATAGCCTGCGATGATTAGTTCGCCGAGTTCATCGGCGCCGATGTCGATATTCGTCGAGTTCGCCGGTGGACCAGCGAAACCGCTTCGCGACGCAATGCGAGCGTTACCAAAGCCTTCGCAATCCCAGTCCCATGCGTGCATCGAGGCAAACTCGACTGTGCAACCCGGCACATAGGTAACACTTCTGTCCGGGCACATAGGTCACAGATGCCGGTAGACCGTAGGGGTTCGAGAGGGCAGCAGCGTGTGCGCACGGGAGCCGTTCTGCGAGGAGCGCAGCGACGAGCCAGAACGGCTCCCGTGCGCACACGCTGCAGGGACTTGGCGATGCAGAATCCCAACGTCATGCCTCGAAACGGAGTGCGCCGTGTCCGGGCACATAGGTAACACCGTTCTCGAGCGGCACGATTGTCCTGGATCGCTCGTGGAGGTTTCCAAGCCACAGCGGACCGAGATGGACGCTCCACAGCCCATCACCCGCTTCGCGGAGGCCGATCACTTCTCCTCGAAATGCCTCGCCGACGAACACGAACTTTCCGCCCCACTTGATCATTCCGTCCGTGCGAACACTGCGAGGCTCGAACCCGTCGGGGTAGCTGTGAGGTGGAGGCCTGTCCACGAACTCGCGCGCCGAGAGCTCGTAGACCTCAGCCGGCGTCTTCATCGCCAGGGCCTCGTGAGGCCGATCGCAGTTGTAGACGCGTTGGAACTCGTCGAACGCTCTCTGCTGCGCTCGAATCGATCGCCGAGGCGGAAGTGCGGTCTCCTGCTTCAAGGTCTCATGGAAGCGCTCGTGCCGTCCATTCTGATCAGGACGACCAGGCTCGATCAGGATCGGAATCACGCCTTGCCGCACGAGCCAAACGCTCAGCGTCGACAATCGACCGAGCCCCGTCGAGCCGAATGGTGGCCCGCCGTCGCTCAGCATGCAGCTCGGCAGACCGAAGCTTCGAAACGCGATCACGAGCCGATATCGGACGTCAATCGCCTTGGGCGCGACCAAAGCATCGCAGACGAGAGACGCACGGCTATGCATGTCTTGGACGGTCAAGGGATCGCAGCGCGTGCCGTCGCCAACGCGGAACCACCCCTTGTAGTCGATCGACCAAGCGTCGTTCGGCTGTACGACCGCGATTCGCGGCTTCGAGGCAGGCTGACGTCGGCGACGCCTTCCACGTGGCGTGACCAGTCCGGCACGCTTGAGGATCGCATCGACCGTACTACGCGCCGGAAGACCTTGGATCGATTGCTCGCGATCCAAGACCGCGAGGATCTTCTTCGAACCCCACGTCGGATGCGCGCGCCGAACGCGAAGGATCGCTGCCTCCATGTGCTCTGGCGTCTGATTCGGATGCGACTTCGGCGCCCGCGACGCATCCAGCATGCCCTGCATCCCGAGCTGCGCATGCCGCTTCAGGATCTTGTATCCCGTCTTTCGGCTGATCCCGTACTTGCGACACGCCTCGGTCATCGTGAGCCGTCGTCGCAGGCACTCCTCAATGAACTCCCGTCGCTGGGCCACTCGATTCGTCTGCTTCCAAGGCATCCGAACACGAGACATGCCTCGCAACCCGCGGTCACGAACGACTGTTACCCATGTGCCCGGACACGAGTGTTACCTATGTAACCGGGTCGGACCGACGTCGTTACCTTGACTCTGAGGCCCGGGCCCCTTCATGCCGGGTGGATCGACGATGTCGGGCGCCAAACCGCCGGCGTAGTTGGCGAAGCGCAACGTGCCAGCACTAGTGTCGATGCCCTTGTTGACGAGCGGGTTCAACGGACCTGTGAATCCACCTGCGGTAACGATCGGTGCAAGGCGGAAATCGTGCGGCGAACGCCCGTTCTCAAAAATCGCCGGACTCATCAGCGCACCTTGGTGCTTCCAGAACACCTCATTGACATACAGGCACTCGAACGTATCGATCGCGACACGAGGCGAGTAAGTTCCTGGAGTGCTCCGCGGTGTCGTCGCGATCCATGAGCCGAAGGCGGTGCCGAAGCTGTGCATCGTCGTGTCGTAGGCATTGAAGTCAATCGTCACCGCCTGCGCCCCTATCTGCACAACTGTCAGATCGTTGTTGTGGAGTCCTTCGAAGGCCGAAGTCGACGTCCACTGACCGAAGAGGTCACGAGCATCCAAGATGGAGTTGAGGATGCGTGGACGTGCGTATCCAGTGGTCGAGGATCCGAGCGCCTGAAAGTCACCGCTCCAGATGCCAATGCGGTTGGCCGCGATCGTGCAATTGACGATGATTGGGCTCGCCACTGCGCCACTTCTGCCGTCGATTGCGACGCCTACGTCGTTGTCCGTCAGAATACAGTTGCTGAGCACGCTTTGGTTTTCGCCGCCGACACCGGCGAAGAACGAGACTCCAGAGCCGGCCGGGCCAAACACCGAGCCTGACCGTGCCCCTCGCACACAGATGCCGTCGATGAAGCGCTTGCGTCCTCGCTCACCAATACTGCCGGCAGGCACGACGAAAGCGGTTGAAGCCGTGACGCGCTCGCAGTCGAAAATCGTGTTCAGCGCGCCCGAGCCTTGAATGGAGATCTTCTCCGGTGTCAAGTTGATCGGCAGAATGTCCCCATTGAACCGCAGCCCCGTCCGTGGATCGAGCCGGTTGACAACACCGGGACCGATTCCGCGGCCGTACAGGCCAGGTAGGCAGTGAATGACGGCGCGTGTGACTTTGCGGTTGGAGTTCGGAAGCGTCCAAGGAAAGCTGACCGTCAATGCTGTAACCGCGGCGGTCACGGTCTTGAAGCTGAAGGGCGCGTGCTGGAGCGTCGTCCAAGTTGGGTCAACCGGATGTGTCGACAGCGGATTCTTCGCGCTCGAGCCACCCGCAAACAGAGGATTGAACCACGGCGGCGGCGGCATCCCCATGTGCTGATTGCTGGCCAAAGCATCATCGCCGTGGATGGGATCCACGTAGACGTGAAAGACGAATTCGGTTCGATCGGTCGGCTCGGGCCCCTGAGCGCTGGCGGACCTGATGCCGGTTACACAGAGGAACGCGGCAGAGAGGAGCCATCGGATCGGCTGAGAGCCAAGGATTATGCTGTGGGCTGTGGGCTGTGGGCTGTGGGCTGTGGGATTTCTTGCATGGTTGCGTTCCTTGCGGCGCAGTGACATGGAGCGCCTGCGCCTTCGACCCTAGATGATCTCCGAGGAGGCCGCAAGCTACCTCGGGGTTCGAGCGCGTTGCTGTCACCCCTATGACACCGGACATGTAGCCTCCCGGAGTACTGTTCGGCCGCTCAGCAACGGAGATGTCACCGGGGGCACGCTCAGGCTCGGGAGCGGCGGCCCACAGAGCATCCATCATCAGCGGGCATGTCGAGCATCTTACGACTGATCCTATGACAGCGTGCCCGCACACGCGCTTGACGAAGATAGCTGCACTCACCGGCGTTGCCGTGTCACGCGAACGACCCAGTCCGCGATACCGCCTGCGAATACTCCGACAAGCCTACGGGGGCGCCGAACAGACCGATTATCGGGCCTTGGTTCACGGTTCGCGCAAGAGTGGTCATGGCAGCCACGTCACGCCCCCATAGGCTGCATGCCATCGTCTCCCCCGAAGCGCTTCAAGTCGTCCTTCGGAACCGGAAGCCACGCCGGCGGGCGATCCGCATAGACACGCACCGCCGGCGCCTTGCCGGGATCGTCGATCATCGCAGCGACCGCAATGTGCACTTCGCCCGCCCAACGCGGGGCGCGGAAGAAGAGCGGTGACCCACAACGCGAGCAGAACGACCGCGTGGCCTCGGTCGGAGTGCGCCAGTGCGCGAGCGAGGACTCGTCGTCCATCTCGAACTGCTCTTCGCGATAGCCCGCCCACTCGACGCCACCGGCCCCGTGCGCACGACGACAGTTGTCGCAATGACAGACCGCGACGAAGCGCGGCTCACCGCGCACGCGAAACGTGACGGCCTCGCACGAACAATGGCCGCGCACGACACGGTCGACGCTTTCGGGATCGGTCATCGCGACAGTATGCACACGCCCCTTGGAGGCGTGTGCGATCCGTTCGGCGCGAGCCCGTCGGAGGCGCCGAGCCTCGACGATGCGAGCCTGCCGGAGCCGTCGATGACCGGCAGCGAGGTTCGATCCGAGGCATAATCCCGGCGTCCGCCAAGGAGTCTCGAATGACCTGGATGCGCTCTACAGCCGGCGTCGTGCTCGGCGTCACGTTCTTCGTACGATCCGTACCAGCCCAGGATCTGTACGACGAATCGACGGTCCGCACGCTGAGCGTGACCTTCCAGGAAGCCAACTGGTACCAACTCCTGACAGCGAACTACAGCTCGAAGACCTTCCTCAAGGCGTCGCTGTCCGTCGACGGCAAGGTCTACAAGGATGTCGGGGTCCGCTTTCGCGGCAACTCGTCGTACAGCGCCATCGGCACTTCACAGAAGAAGCCGTTCGAGATCGCACTCGACGAGTTCTCACCGGGCCAGAATCTCTACGGAATCCAGACCCTGAACCTCAACAACGGGTTCCGCGACCCGACCTTCGTGCGCGAGGTGATCGCGTGGCGGCTCTTCCGGCGCTTCGTGCCGGCGTGTCGGTGCAACTACGTCAAGCTCGTCATCAACAACGAGAACTGGGGCCCGTACGTCAACGTGCAGCAAGTCGACAAGACGATGCTTCGCGCGTGGTTCCGAGACGAAGACGGCAACCGATACCGGGCCGAACGACAGCTCGGTGCATCGCAGCACGCGTCAGCACTCACGTGGCTCGGGGACAACGTCGACGCCTACAAGGGCGGCTACGAAGCGAAAGGGTCACCCGTCAACCCGTGGGTCGACGTTCGTGACCTCTGCGGAGTGTTGAACAACACAGCTGCCGCACAACTGCCCGTCGAACTCCCCAAGGTCCTCGACGTCGAAGAGGCGCTGCGCTACCTCGCCGTCAACAACGTGCTGCCCGCGATCGACAGCTACATCGGCAACGTCGCACACAATTACTATCTGTACGGCGACGCCTTCCACGGTCGCTTCGCGATGCTGCCGTGGGACCTCAATGCGAGCTTCGGTGGCAACTCGTGGTTGACCGTGCTGCAAAAGGTGCAGCTCGACCCGTTCTATCAATTCACGCACGCGCAGCGCCCGTTGATCACGCGCACGCTGAGCCATGCTCCGTGGCGTCAGTTCTACCTCGCGCAGATACGCGCCGTACTCGACGGCGGTTACGACTGGCCGACGATCGATGGCTGGGTCCGAGAACTCCAGAAACTCATCGAGCCCGAACTGCGCGGGGACACCAAACGCCTCTACTCGATGCAGGAGTTCGCCGACAACGTCGTCAAGGACGTGACAATCACCGTGCGCCTGAGCCGGCAGATCATTCCGGGGCTCAAACCGATGGTCGAGGGGCGCGCGACGTTCTTGCGTCAACACGCGGAGGTCGGATTGCCTGCCCCGGTGCTCACGAAGCTCACACACGCGCCAGCGAACCCGACGATCTTCGACGACGTGGCGTTGACCTGTGTCGCTAGCGGATCCCAGGCCGCGCACGTTCGCGCCTACGCACGGATCCGAGGCACATGGGCCTCATTGGAGATGTTCGACGACGGGATGCACGCGGACGGTGCCGCCAACGACGGGACCTACGGCGTCGTGCTCGGCAAGCTGCCCTATGGCACCGAGGTGGAGTACTACTGCGGAGCCGAAACCGGCGCGTCCCTGGGCGGCGCGATGACCTTCGAGCCACGCGCTGCGGGACACACGCCGCAGCGCTTCCGCATCGAGTGGCCACGCCGCGCACACGCCGTGACGATCAACGAGATCCTCGCGAGCAACAAGTCCGGCATTCGGGACGAAGTCGGAGAGCGCGAGGACTGGATCGAACTCCACAACAAAGGCAATCAGCCGATCGACATCTCCGGCTTCTCGCTGACGGATGACGAGACGCTTCCACGTCGTTGGACCTTCCCGGCAGGCACGACCGTTCCCGCGGGTGGCACGTTGCTCGTCTGGGCGGACGGCGAGCCCGCCGACGGACCGTTGCACGCGACGTTCAAGCTCGACGCCGATGGAGAAGCCGTGTTGCTCTTCGACCGCGATGGAGTGACGGTTCTCGACGAACTGCGCTTCGGGACGCAACGAGCCGACGTGTCGACAGGTCGGCTCTTCGATGGCGGGCAGCCTTGGGTCAGCTATCCGTTCTCGACGCCGCTCGCGAACAACGACCCGGGCACGTGCGGCTATCGACACTACTCGGGTCTGCGCGTCGACGCATACGCCCTCGACCTTCGTGCGAGTGGCTTGCCGAAACTCGGCACCCAGACCACGTGGGCGCTCTCGGGTGCATCCCCGAGCGGTGTCTACGTACTCCTCCTGTCTGCGACTCCCGAGCACTTGGCACTACCGGGATTCGGCTGGTCGCTACTCGTCGGGTTGCCACTTGCGGGACTTCTCCCCGTGCCCGCGGATGCCTCGGGCAGAGCGAACCTGCAGCTGTCCCTGCCGAGCGACCCGCGGCTCGATGGCGCGAGGATCTACTCGATGCCGCTCACTCTGTCAGCGAACGGCTGGGCCGCCGGCAACGCGATCGAAGCCCTGCTCTGTCGCTGAACGCAAGAAGCCGAGGCGTGCCATCAAGTTCGCGTCGACAAGGGTCACGCGCAGCGCGGATTCTCGCGATTGCATCGACACCTACGGCTCCTCGCGACCATGAGAGAAGGGAGCGAGAACTCAGCAAGCTTGGATGCGAAGCGCTACACTCGAATCGTCATGCCTGGATCTACGGCCAAGCTCGACTACACCGACTACCTCCGCTTCCCGGACGACGGGCGGCGGCACGAGATCATCGGTGGAGAGTACTTCGTGAATCCGGCGCCATCGACCGGGCACCAGGCTGTCTCGACCCGCCTGGCAGCTCGCCTAGTCTTCGCGATCGAAGACCAGGGGCTCGGTCGAGTGCTGAGTGCGCCGACCGATGTCGAGTTGACGGAGCACGACATCGTGCAGCCCGATATCGTCGTCTTGACCGCGGAACACGCATCTCGGATCGGCCCCAACAGGATCCATGGTCCACCTGATCTCGTCGTCGAGATCCTGTCGCCGGGCACGCGAGGGCACGATCGCGAGCGCAAGTTCGAACTCTACGAACGAGCCGGCGTGCGTGAGTACTGGATCGTCGATCCCGAGGCACGCAACGTCGTGCAATACGCGTCGAGAGGATCGCTCTTGTCGTTCGTAGGTACTCCAGACGATCGCATTGAACTCGAGATCTTCCCGAGCGTCACGATCCGGCTCGACCGGGTATGGTGACGCGCGCGTGACCCGGCCGGCGGCGAAGCCGAGCCCAGCGAGATCGCCAACCACTCCGAGAGTCATCGTGAGCGAAACCGTCGAACCCTCCCTAGTCGAACGCGCCTACCGCGCACAGGTCGACGCGATGTCGATCCCGGAGAAGATGCGCCGCACCGCCGAGATGCTGAACTTCGTACGCACCGCGATCGCCCGCGAACTGCGCGCAGAGCATCCGGACGTGAGTGACGAGCGACTCGAGTGGCTCGTCGCGCGCCGCCTCTACGCGAACGATCCAGGTGCACTAAGGCTCGTCGACGAGATGCTTCGCCGTGTTCCCGATTGACGTCTTTCAATCGACGCTCGTCAAAGCGACACGCATCCTGCAGGACTTGGCGATTCCGTTTCACCTGACGGGCGGCATCACGTCGGTGACATACGGCGAGCCGCGACTCACGCAGGATGTCGACATCGTCCTTGATCCAGAGGCGACGCGAGCACACCGAAGTGATTTGCTCGAACGCCTGCGAGCCGTCGGTTTCCTAGTCGACGAGCCTGCTGCTCGTACGAGCATCGAGGAAGGGCGCTTGTTCCAAGCGCTGGACGTTGCCGAGGGTCTCAAGCTCGACTTCTACCCGCGGCAGCTCGTTGCGGGCGAACTCTCGCGATCGCGTGAGTACGAGCTCTTCGCTGGCGTGACCTTGCCGATCGTCAGCCTGCCCGACGCGATCGTCTCGAAGCTCGTGTGGATCCAACGCGGCAGCCACAAGAGTCGCCGTGATGTGCGCTCCATGTGGGCTCGCACGACGGCGACAGATCGTGCGAAGACGAGCGAACTCGCCTCGTCGCTAGAACTCGACGCCTTGCTTTCGCGCGTACTCAGCGAGCCCGACGAGCTGGACTAGTCCCGAACGTCAGTAGAACAAATCTGGCGGACTGACCTCTTCACGCCTTCGCGGGCTACTGACCCGCACCATCAGAGTCGATGCATCACGCTGCACTCGGTGGATCCGAGGTCCGTGCAATGGAGTCTTCGCCCGAAGATGCGGGTTGTCGCAGCACGCGTCGCTCGCGCTCATGGGAAAAACTCGCCGGGCGGATTTGTTCCGGCGCGCCCCCCTACGACTTCGCGTCGCCCCGCGCGAAGATACTCGCAACGTAGTTGAGCACGTCGGTCGCCGAGATTTCGTCGTAGCCAAAATCACGAATCAAACGCGACTTGACGACCTCGATCTTCTCCTGCGTGTCGCGGTCGACGACCGTCGACACGAGCGAGGTGAGCTTGATCGAGTCCTTCTGGTCTTCGAAGAGCTTGAGCTCGAGCGCCTTGTGCAGGCGTTCGTTCATGCGGTAGTCGAACGTCTTGCCTTCGATCGCGAGCGCACCGATGTAGTTCATGATCTCGCGGCGGAAGTCGTCCTTTCGCCCTTCGGGGATGTCGATCTTCTCTTCGATCGATCGCATCAGACGCTCGTCCGGCTCTTCGTCCTTGCCGGTGTACGGGTTCTTGACCTTCTCGCGCTGCGTGTAGGCCTTGACGTTGTCGATGTAGTTGCCGCAGAGGCGAGCGATCGCTTCTTCGTCGGCGGAGATCGCGCGCTGGACCTCGTTCTTGACGATGTCGTCGTACTCTTCACGAACGATGCCGAGGAGTTCGCGATAGCGCTTCTTGTCGTCTTCCTTGGAGATCAAGGAGTGGTGACTGAGGCCGGCTTCGAGCTCGTTCATGACCATGAACGGATTGATCGACGACTGTTCACCGACGAGTGCGTTGGAGATCTTGTCCTGGATGTAGCGCGGCGAGATGCCTTCCATGCCCTCGCGTGGCGCCTCATCCTTGATCTCACGGATGTTGTCGGTCGTGAAACCGGGAAGCGTCTTGCCGTTGTAGAGCTTGAGCTTCTGCATCAGCGAGAGGTTGGCCTTCTTCGGGTCGTCGAGGCGCGTCAGGACGGCCCACATCGCCGCGGTGCGAATCGTGTGCGGCGCGATGTGCTTGCCGGGCACGCGACGACGGTTGAAGTCCTTCTCGTAGATCTTGATCTCGTCCGACAACACGAGGTTGTAAGGGATGTCGATCTTGATCGTGCGGTCGCGGAACGCCTCCATCAGCTCGTTGTTCTGCAGACGCCGATACTCTGGCTCGTTGGTGTGCCCGATGATGACTTCGTCGATATCGGTCTGCGCGAACTTCTTGGGCTTGATCTTGTGCTCTTGGCTCGCGGACAGCAGGTCGTAGAGGAACGCGACGTCGAGCTTGAGGACTTCGATGAACTCGATGAGTCCACGATTCGCGACGCAGAACTCGCCATCGAAGTTGAACGCGCGCGGATCGCTGTCCGTGCCGAGTTCGGCGATCTTGCGGTAGTTGAGGTCGCCGGTGAGTTCGGTCGAGTCCTGGTTCTTCTCGTCCTTGGGCTGAAACGTCCCGATGCCGATGCGGTCCTTCTCGGAGATCAGCAAGCGACGCACGCGCACGTGCTGGACGACCTTCTCCCAATCGCCTTGGTGCTCCTGCATCAAGCGCTCGTACCAGTAGCGCGATATCGGCGAGAGCTCGAAGTCGAGCTTGAGCCGGTACGACGCGCGAAGTTTGTCATTGAGGCGCTCGAGGATCTTCGTGCGCGCTGCCGGCGGCACGAGGAGAAGCGGCTCCTCGTTCATCATCGAGCTGTGCGTCTCGCCGTCGACGACCCAGTCGAACGTGTAGAGCGCGCCCTCGGGCTTGCGTGCGTATTCTTCGAGCCCCTTCTTGAGCAAGCGCGTGATCGTCGACTTGGACGAACCGACCGGACCGTGGAGCAACAGCACGCGTCGCTCGGGACCGAAGTTGTGCGCGGCGGCCTTGAAGACGTTCATCATCCGCGCGAGCGGTTCTTCGAGACCGAAGAGCGCGTCCTTGCCGTCCTCGAACGGGTCGTCGAAGAAGTCGTACTTGACGATCTTGCGACGCAGCCGCTCGACCTCGCTGAGGCCGTAGCTCAGCACCATGTCGTAGATGCGCTGGTGCGACGTCCGGCAGATCAGCGGGTTCTCATCGAGCAGACCGAGGTAGTCCTCGAAGCTTCCCTCCCAGTGGAGTTCTCGAAACTTCTCCTGATCGAGGGACTCTCGGACCAGACGCAACAGTTCGCTCGGTGATGACATGTCTCCCTCCGCTGCGGAGCGGCAGCTCCGCCACGCGTGGTCGTGACAATGCTGCGCATCTCGTGCTTGTTCGACCCAGTTCGTAGGCCGACTTGAGCGAAGGTTCGATGACAACAGCGGTCACGACGAACTTCGTCAGGCGGTCACTCCCCGGGTGCCCTCGATGATAGGGAGACCCACCCGACCAGGTAACCACCGCCCCGCAGCACGCCAGGAAACCTGTAGTCTCACGCCATGAGCACCGTACGCCTCGCGCCTCTCGCCGCCCTGCTGATCCTCGCATCGATCCCGTCGAACCGACTCTCCGCACAGATCCAGACGATCACGACGGCGACCGGTGCCGCCACCGTGCGCATCGGCATGCAGCATTTGCGCACGGTCGCCTCGACGTCGGACGGACGTGTCTTCGCCCTGGTCCACGAAAACGACGGACTCGCGAACGGAGATGCGAGCCTCTTCCTCGATCTGTGGGAATCCGGTGACGGCGGGGTCACGTGGAAGCGCACGACCCGAATGCCGCGCACGGGAGCCGTTCGCGGATCGCTCGTGACGGGCCTCGACGGCAAGACGCTCCACATCGTCTACGAAGCACGCCTCGGCAACGGCCATGCCTCGATTGCGTACGATGCGTGGGACAGCGTGGCCAAGAGCTGGTCGACGCACGGCAAGATCCTGCAGACGAGCACGTCGACCAACGCGCAGTTCTTGCAACCCGTCATCGATGTCACTCGCGACGAGCGACTCGTGATCGCGTACTACACGCATCGCCAAGGCCCGTGGTCCGGCCAGATGCAGATCGGCGACGCGAACGGCGCCAACTGGACGGCCACGGCGCGGGTCAACGTCGATACGTACGGGGTCCGCATCGATCACCAGGTCGCGGGCGACGACGCGTGGTTCGCTTATCGGACCAATACCGGTGGATACGGGATCCGTGCACGTCGCTACGACCTCGCGGGACCTGGCTGGGGCAGCCTCGGCGAACTCGAGGTCAGCGGCAAGAACGCGAACATTTCCGGCACGGCCAACAGCAGTTCGGTCCTCGCCGTGGACCGTGATGGCAAGGTCTGGGTCCTCTGGTCTTCGGGTGGCACGAGTGCGGGCACCGGCGTGATCTGGCTCTCGGCCAAGGCGTCGTCGTCGCAGAGCTTCGCGGAGCACTACAAGGTCGACGACGATGCACCGATCCTCGGCGGCAACAACAACTACGATCACTTCTCGCTCACGCTCGACGAAAACGGCCGCCTTCAGGTCCTGTACTCGCTCCTTAGCGAGCAAAACGCCAACCTGTATCTGCGCTTTCCAGTCGGTTCGCAGTTGTCGCCGCGATTGCAACTCGCGCTCGGGAAGGCAGACGACTTCGCGAGAATCTGTGGGAACCGCCGGAGTGAACCGCGAGAGCCCGTCTACGCGCTGCTCGAAGACAAGGCGGGAAGCTCCGTACGTATTCTCGTCCGCGGTAGCGGCACGGTCGTGCCCCACGTGACCGCGTGCAGCGGTACGGGCGCCGCGGCGCCTCTGCTCACGACGGATCGCGGACCGGTGCTCGGGACGACGCTCAACTTCCTGTTGGAAGATCTCGGAGCCAATCGCCCCGGAGCCTTCTTCGTCGGTGTCGACGACACGATGTTCGGCTCGTTCTTGCTCCCGTTACCGCTCGACGCACTCGGCTTTCGCGGCTGTTTCCTCGCGCAATCGCCCCTCGCATCCTCGGGATTCGCCTCGAACAGTGCAGGAACCCTCACGATTCCGGTCCCCTACCCGAACCTCTCCGCGCTGAAGGGTACGCCGATCTTCTGGCAAGCATTCGTGGCATCGCCCGGAGCCAATGCGGGTGGCGCGTTACTGACCGGAGGACTCGCGACGATCGCACGCTGAGGCGATACACTCGCGCGACTCACGGGCACCGGAGTTCGATTCCATGATCAAGAAGATCGCCTTCGTCAGTCTTCGCTCCAAGGACATCGATGCCGACAAGCGCTTCTACGGCGAGCTGCTCGGCTTGAAACTCACGAGCGACCACAAGTTCGAACTCGAGGACGGCACCGCGCGCCAGTGGGTCGAGTTCGATACCCCGGAAGGAAAGTCGATCGCGATCGAGACGTGCTCACCGCCGGCAACCCCCACGACGCTCGCGCTCGAGACCGACGATATCGAGGCCGAGGTCGCGAGGCTGAAGGCTGCTGGCGTCGCGTTCGAGGGCGGCATCCAGGACAACAAAGTCTGCAAGATGGCGTGGGCCATCGCTCCCAGTGGGCAAGCCATCATGCTCCATCAGATCGCCCCGGATCGGGCGTGATGGAGTGCGTACGGTCATGATCGGCCGACGCACCGTCACGAGGTCGTGCATCGCGGCTGTCTGCGCCTTTTTTGCTCATGGCCTGGTTGCCTGCGACTCGGAGTCGAAACTCGAGAAAAGCGACCGAAGAGCGCCGATCCGAATCGTCACGCTCGTCGCAACCGCGCGCGTGCCGGCACCGCGGACGATCGAAGTCAGCGGCAAGCTCGAAGCACGCGACGAAGTCCGGCTCGCGATGTCGGTCGGCGGTCGTCTCGCCAAACTCGACATCGACATCGGCGACGTGGCCGAACGCGGCCGCACGATCGCAGCGCTCGACACGGTCGACTTCGACCTCGAACTCGAGCGCGCTCGCGCCGCGCTCACGACGGCCTGCACGCGACTCGGCATCACGCCCGAGACCGAGGACGTCGATCTCGAAACGGCCGCACCGGTATCCGAAGCCAAGGCCGTGCTCCAAGAAGCGCGCCTCGCCCGCGAACGGGTCGCCGCGATGGTCGGAGAGCGGGTCCGCTCCGCCGCGGAACTCGAGGATGCCGAAGCGACGCTCGCCGTCGCCTCGAGCCGCTTGCAGGCTGCCAGGGACGAAGTCCGGACTTTTCTCGCCGAAATCGCGCAGCGACGCATCGACGTGCGCACGGCGCAGCGCAGACTCGACGAGGCATCGCTCGAGGCGCCGTGGAACGGACGCGTCACCGCACGGCATGCGTCCGTTGGCCAGATTCTCGCGCCCGGAGCTCCGGTCGTGACACTGATCCGCGCGGCGCCACTTCGCCTGTCTCTCCAGGTTCCAGAACTCGAAGCGGATCGCGTGCGCGCCGGTCAGGCGGTGCTCTTCACCGTCGACGGCACCGACTCCACGCTCCATCGCGGCAACGTCGAGCGGCTCGGTCCGTCGATCGATCGCGCTGCGCGCACGCTCCATGTCGAAGCGGCGGTTCCCGACCCCGAAGACCGCCTACGTCCAGGTAGCTTCTGTCGCGCACGCATCGTGATCGACGAACGCGCGACCACGCTCGTCGTGCCGCGTGACGCCGTCACGACGTTCGCAGGGATCGCTCGAGTCTTCGTCGTCGAGACGACCGAAGCGGGCCTCACGGCCAAGGGCATCGTCGTGACCCCCGGACGCGAGATCGGCGAGCGACTCGAAGTGTTGGACGGCCTCGAGGAAGGCACGCGAGTCGTCGCGTCCGCCAAGGGCTTGCAGAACGGCAACCGGCTCGAGATCGGCGAGTAGCCACGGGTGTCGCGCCTCTCCGACGTCTGTATCGATCGACCGGTCTTCGCGACGATGCTCGTGCTCGCGCTCGTCGTCACCGGGGCCATCGGCTTCGCGTTCTTGCCCGTCGATCGCTATCCGGCCGTCGACCTGCCGACCGTCATCCTGCGCACCGAACTCCCCGGCGCGGCTCCCGAGGCCGTCGAGATCAGCGTCACGTCGCCGATCGAAGAAGCGGTCAACACCGTCGCCGGCATCGACGAGATGCGATCGATCTCGGGACCGAGCACGTCGCTCGTCTTGATCACGTTCGACCTCGATCGCGACATCGACCTCGCGGCGCAGGACGTCCGCGATCGAGTCTCGCAGGCGATGCGGCGCTTGCCCGACGACGTCGAGGCGCCGATCGTCTCCAAGTTCGACAACGACAGCACGCCCGTCATGACGGTCGCGCTCTCGGGCGATCGTTCGCTACGAGAACTCAGCGAGATCGCCGACAAGCGCGTCAAACGCGTGCTCGAACGCGGTCGCGGCGTCGGCGAAGTGCGCCTCGTCGGTGACGTCAAACGCTCGATCAACGTCTGGCTCGACGCAGATCGCCTCGCCGCCTACGACCTCCCTGTGGAAGCCGTCCAGAGTGCGATCGCGCGACAGAACCGCGAAGGCCCGGGCGGCAACGTCACGACCGACCTCACCGAGCGCTCGCTGCGCACCGTTGGCCGGCTACCCCTCCCGCAAGACTTCGAGGGTCTGACGGTCGTCGAACGCGACGGTGTGCCGATCAAGCTCCGCGACCTCGGCCGCGTCGAGGACGGGACCGAAGAAGTGCGCTCGACCGCGCGCCTCGACGGGACGCCGGCGGTCGTGCTCGAAGTTCGTCGCCAGTCGGGCGCCAACACCGTCGCCGTCATCGATGGCGTGAGCAAGGACCTCGACGAACTGCGCGACACGCTCCCGACCGACATTCGCGTCGAAGTCGTGCGCGACCAGTCGCGCTACATTCGCGCGGCGCTGCACGAGATCGAGTTCCACCTCGTCATCGGGTCGCTCCTCGCGGCGCTCGTCGTGCTTTGGTTCTTGCGGAGCTTCCGCGCGATGATGATCGCCGGTGTCGCGATCCCGGTATCGGTGATCACGACGTTCGGCGCGATGTGGGCGCTCGGCTTCACGCTCAACGGCGTCACGATGCTCGCACTCGTGTTGATGGTCGGCGTCGTGATCGACGATGCGATCGTCATCCTCGAGAACATCCAGCGCTGGGCCGACGAGAAGAACGTCACCCCGTTCGCGGCAGCGCGCGGCGCGGTCAAGGAGATCGCGCTCGCGGTCATGGCGACGACGTTGAGCCTCGTCGTGATCTTCGTGCCCGTTTCGTTCATGTCGAGCATCAGCGGGCGCTTCCTCTACCAGTTCGGGATCACGGCGGCGATCTCGGTGATGGTCAGTCTGCTCGTTTCGTTCTCGCTGACGCCGTCGATGTGTGCACGGCTCGTTCGTCCCGCGCGACGCGGTCCTACGAACAGCGATCCATCCGAGGACGCAGGTCTCGAAACATCGGAACAACCGCATCGTGTTTCGGCCCATGCGTCCCGCGGCAGGCTCGAACGGTGGTACATGCGCATCCTCGAGCGAGCACTGCGCCACCCCCTCCTCGTCTGCATGGCAGCGCTCGCCGTCATGGCCTCGGTCGTCCCGCTCTATCGCATGGTGCCGCAGGACTACATTCCGAGCGACGTCGACGAGGGCGAGTTCGAGATCCGCGTCAGCGGTCCGGACTCCGCGAGCGTCGTCGCGATGGATGGCGTCATGCGCCGTATCGAAGACGAACTCGCCGCGATGCCCGTCATCCGTTCGGCGCTCACGACCGTCGGCGGCGGCTTCTTGAGCGGCGTCGCGACAGGCAGCGTCTACGTGCGCATCGCGCCGCACGAGGAGCGACGCTTCTCGCTCGGCAGGTTGTGGAAGAGCACGCTCGCCGGCGAGCCGATGGCCGCATTTCGCGACAACGTGACCCAACGCGACATCATGAGTGACGTGCGCAAGCGGCTGCGCGCGCTGCCCGATGTCCGCGCATCGGTGCGCAATCAGCGCAGCTTCAACATCGGTGGCGGCAACTACGACATCGACTTCGTGATCCGCGGCCCCGACCTTCGTGCACTCGCGGACTACACCGAACAGCTCAAGGAGAAGGCGCAGCAACTCGGCGGCATGGTCGACCTCGACACGACGCTACGTCTCGAGCGGCCTGAACTCCGCGTCACGATCGACCGCGACCGCGCGGCCGAGCTCGGGATCGAAGCGCAGTCGATCGCGACGACGCTTCGTCTGCTCGTCGGTGGCGCGACCGAGGCTTCGCGCTATCGCGATGCTTCGCTCGACGAGGAGTACGACGTGCGCTTGCGCCTACGCGAGGACGACCGCAAGAGTCTCGACTCGATCGGGCGCTTGCCGGTCGCGCGCCCGGGCGGTGGCACCGTGCGCCTCGATGACCTCGTGACGATCGACGAAGCCGTGACCGCCTCGCGCATCGACAGGCTCGATCGTCAGCGGCAGGCCGCTCTGCGCGGTTCGCTCGCGCCGGGCGCCGCGCTCGCCGATCGGATCGACGCGTTGCGCGTCGCGGCCGAAGAACTCGGCATGCCCGCTCAGTACACGACGGCCGTGTCCGGTCGCGCGCGCGAACTCGAGCGTGCGGGCAGTGAGTTCTTCGTCGCGTTCCTGCTGTCGCTCGTGTTCATGTACATGGTGCTTGCGGCGCAATTCGAGAGCTTCGGCCAACCGCTGATCATCCTGCTCGCGCTGCCGCTCGCCGCGCCGTTCGCGATGCTCTCGCTTTGGGCCTTCGGCCAGACGCTCAACCTCTACTCGGCGCTCGGTGTGCTCGTGCTCTTCGGCATGGTCAAGAAGAACGCGATCCTCCAGGTCGACCACACCAATCAGCTGTTGCGTGCCGGGAGGCCTGCGCGTGAAGCGGTTCTGCAAGGCAGCCGCGACCGTCTGCGGCCGATCCTGATGACGACGTTCGCGTTCGTCGCCGGCATGCTGCCGCTCGCGCTCGGATCGGGGCCAGGAGCCGAAGAACGCAAGGCGATCGCCGTCGTCGTGATCGGTGGCCAGATGCTCTGCCTCGGCTTCAGCCTCGTGCTGACGCCGGTCGTGCAGTGGCTCACGCTGCGTCGACGCGCCTCGTGAGCGCAAGGGGATTCCCCGACTCGCACGAGCATGCGCGTCTGCGAGCCCTCATGATGCCTTCATGACGGATCCGCAGGTCGAAGAGTCACCGACAGCACTCGACCCCGAGATTGCCCCCGAGCTCGCTGCCGAGATCGCCGAAAAGAAACTCGCGAAATCGCGGCGTCATGCTCGGCTCGGCTACCCGATCTTGCGAGCGCTCGTCGCGACGTGGCGCACGGAGTGGCGCGGCCGCGAGCACTTCGCCTTCGAGGGGCCCGATGTGACTCCTGCGGTCTTGGCGGCGTGGCACGAGTCGCTCTTGCCGGGATCGTTCATCGCTCGTGATCACGGCATGGCGGTCATGATCAGCAAGCACGGCGACGGCGAGATCATCGCCAACGTCATGCAGCGCATCGGCTTTCAGCCAGTACGCGGCTCGACGAGCCGCGGCGGCGCCCGCGCACTCGCGGCGATGCTGCGCATTCCCCTCACGACGGCACTCGTCATGACGCCAGACGGTCCTCGTGGACCCGCCAGGACGTGTCAGGCCGGAACTCTGATGCTCGCCTCGAAATCCGGTCGCAAGATCCTGCCGACGGGACTCGCCGCGAGCAGGGCATGGCACGCACGTTCGTGGGACCGGATGATCGTGCCGAAGCCCTTCGCGAAGGTCGTGCTCTTCACGGGCGAGCCGATCGACATCCCGCCGGGGCTGATGCGCGACGCGGAGGCAGTCGAGCACTGGCGCAAGGTCGTCACGGCGAGCCTCGACGATGCGCGTGCGCAAGCGGCGGCGATCGTCGCGGGTCGCGCGTGACGGTTCGGTCGCGTTCCGTCATAGGGCCGCAGACGGGGGAGCGAAGTTCACCTCTCGCCCGTTGCGGGCTACGCTACGCGCAATGCGCATCATGCCTTGGATCCTCACGTTTGCTGTCCTTGCCGTGGTCGGCACGCTCTTGCTCTGCACGTTGACGGCCTGCGGCGACACGGGGCCGAAGGAGAAGAGCCCGATCGACGGCGCACGAGCGTTCTCCCACGTCAAGGCCATGGTCGACTTCGGGCCGCGGCCGGCGGGTACGGCTGCGCTGCGACAGAACCGCGACTACATCGTCGACGAGCTGAAGAAGCTCGGCTTGACGCCGAAGGTCGACAGCTTCGAGGATCCGGCGAAGGCACCTGGGATCACGTTCCACAACATCGAGTGCGAGATCGCGGGGACCAAGGCGGACGAGAAGCGCATCGTCATTCTCGGCAGTCATTACGACACCAAGAAAACGGACGTCCCGGATCGCCCTTCGGACGGTCCGGATCACTTCGTCGGCGCCAACGATGCGGCGTCGAGTTCGGGCCTCCTGATCGAACTCGCGCGCTGGCTCGTCGCGAATCCGCTTCCGTGCCCGACCCTGCTCCTGTGGTTCGACGGCGAAGAGTCGATATCTTGGGAATGGGGAAGCGGTGATCGCGCACTCTTCGGCTCGAAGCACGCGGCCGACAAGCTCTCGCGACGCTTCGATCGCAAGCTCGGCCGTAACGTGATCGCGATGGTCTTGCTCGACATGGTCGGCGCCAAGGATCTGCACATCGTCGAGGACACCGATTCGTCTCCCGATCTGATTGCGCTCTTCAAGGCGACGGCCAAGGACCTCGGGTACGACAAGCACTTCTTCAAGAGCTCGCTGCCCGTGACCGACGACCACGTGCCGTTCAAGCAGCGCGGCGTGCGCGTCATCGATCTGATCCAGTTCGGTGGCAAGGATCAGAACGGCGTGAGTCCGTGGTGGCACACGCACGAGGACACCCTCGACATCCTGTCGCCGGACAGCCTCTCGATCGTCGGGCACGTCGTCGTGCGGGCGTTGCCGAAGATCGTCGCCGAGGCCGTCAAGTGAGAGCGTGGCGCGCCGCGACATGCGCGTTGGTCGCGACCGTGCTCCTCTTCGCATGCGCGAATCGCGCGGGCCGGGTGACAGTGGATCTTCCGCTGCCGACCGAGGACGATCTAGGCAGACGAGCCTACGCCCACGTCGCGCGCATCGCCGAACTCGGTCCACGACATCCGGGAAGCAAGGCGCGCGAGCGCGCGGCGGATCTGATCTTCGCTCGCCTGCGCGCGCTCGACCTCACGCCGATACGCGAGGCGTGGTTCGACGAGCGCGAGAAGATCCGTTTCGAGAACGTTCGATGCCGCCTGCGCGGCAACACGAACAAGTGCCTGTTGATCACGACGCACTACGACACCAAGCTCGAACTCCCCGAATCGCGCCGGGACGGCAACGGCCCCTTCGTCGGCGTCAACGACGGAGGTTCGGGAACCGGGCTCCTGCTCGCACTCGCCGAGGAGTTCGCCGCTGCCGGCGCGCGGCGACCGACGCTGGAACTCGTCTGGTTCGACGGCGAAGAGAGCATCCCCGCCAAGTGGGATCTCGATCGAGCGCTCTACGGATCCCGCGAGTTCGTCCGGCGCCACGTGCAGGACGGACACACGTACGGCGCGATGATCCTTCTGGACATGGTCGGTGCCAAAGATCTGCGCATCGACCGCGAAGAGAGTTCGTCAAAGGCGCTCTACGCGCCGTTCGAAGCAGCCGTCAAGAGGCTCGGCTACGACGAGCACTTCTTCCAAACGACGTGCGACGTCGACGACGATCACATCCCGTTCCTCGACGCCGGGCTCCCGTCGATCGACCTGATCCAATTCGACGAAAACCCGCACTGGCATCGCAACTCGGACACGCTCGAACACGTGTCGCCGCGCTCCCTCGGGATCGTGGGGCGCGTCGTGCTCACGGCGTTACCCGCGATCGCGGAGCGCGTATTGCGGTAGTCATGCACATACGCAGGGTCGCCGTCCTTGCTGCCCTCGTATCCGTTGGCGCAAGCGCGTTCATCGCGACGTCCTCGTGGATGTTCGCAGGACCGGATTCGATGCCTGTCCGACTCGAAACCGAAGCGAGCACCCAGGGTTCGACTCCACTGGAGCGCTCGGACGGCGCGCACGTGCGCGAAGCGGACCGTAGCGACGCAGAGGCGGACACGACTGGACGCGTCGAACGAACTCCAAAGGTCCACAACTCTCGAACACAGCTCACGCTGCGAAACGCACTCACCCGCGAGCCCCTCAGCAACGTCCGGATTCGGATCTCGTGGGACGCGCCGCACCTCACGCCAGAAGCTCGATCGGACCTCAGCCCGCTGAGCGAAGTCGTCACCGACTCCTTGGGCCGTGCATCGGTATCGGACCTGTTCCCGAGACAAGCGTACCGTTTCGTTGTCGAGATCGATGGCTACTTCGACACGACGCTCACGCGTACGCTCGACGAAGCGCACGGCCCGGTCACGATCGATCTCGAACCCTTCGCATCGCTCCGCGTGTTTGCCGAACATCCCGACGGAACCCCAGCGAGCCAGACGCCCGTCTTCGTCGCCAGCGACGCCGGCCGAGCGACGAAACTCACCGACGAACACGGAACGTGCACGTTCGAGAACTTGCGCCCTGGCGACTACCAAGTGACAGCACCCGTGATCGGAGGTCATGCCCAGACGCCTCGCTCGATCACGGTACGCCGCGGCATGCGTGAAGAACTGCGCTTGCCCGTCGACCGGCTCATCACGATCGTCATCCATGCGGTCGGCCTGCCGCAGCCGTCCGTGACCTCATCGCCAATGTCCATGCGAGACGAGAGTGCGACGCAAGCGCGAGGCGATGATTGGATCCTGCTCGATGCGTTCCTTGCGCCCCGGGTAGCAACGTCGAGTGCAGACGGCACATGGCGCTTCGATCATGTGGCGAAGGGAACGTACACCCTCGGAGTCGAGTCCGGTTCGAATCGCTGGACCTCACGGCTCGTCGTCGCGGCGTCTCGAGCGGAAGAGCACTACACAGTGACGTTCGCGAAGCAGCAACCGACGACATCGATCGATGGCATGCCTCCGACTACGAGGCAGCGATAGCGCCTGGACTCTGCTGCCCCAACGACGAAGACGGGTCGGGTCCAAGAGGTTGCGATCGAACGCGCGCGCTCAGCGCAGTCCGTCGAAACGCAGCCGACGCACACGCACGGGCTCTCGCCCACGAGATGTCGACGGGAGCATGAGTCCGACTTTGCCCTTCGCCAGTCGTCCGCCCGTTGGAAACGCGAGCGGCGGGATGTCCCCGATGCGCACTTCGATGTCGCGATCGACGGCACGCATCGCGAACGGGATCCACTCGGGACGCTTGTCACCGGCGAAGGCATTGGTCGTCATCGAAGCCGCGCTCTCCCAAGCCTTGCCGTTCCAGTAGGACGACATGATCTTCGTCAGCGTCGGGTCCGCGTGTTCGCACCGTACGTTCCCCATGCCGACCTCGCCATTCTGCCCGCGGTCCTCGTAGCCGAGCACGAACACCAGCGATCCGAGCAAACCGAGTCGCAAGTCACACGCGACTTCGGTCCACTCGAGCCCTTCTTTGGTGAGCAGACCCGCACTCGCGCCGGACCGCAACGTCGCAGGACTCGACAACTCGTCCCGTTCGAGTGCCCAGGCCTTGTCGCCCCATGGCTGGAACGGGTCACTCGTCAGCGCGGCTGCATCGATCGTGATTCGCGACTTCGGGGCTGGTTTCGGCGCTGCGGCTGCGACCTTCTCAGCCCGCTCGTCGAGCTCCGTCTTGAACTTCGCGAGCGCTTCTTCGAGTTTGACCGGAGCATGCGGCGCTGCCATCGCGAGCAAGCCATAGGCGAGCGAAGGCATCGAAGCCTTGCCATAGCGTCCCGCCATGTCGAGAGCGAAGCGCGCATACGCCGCGTTCGCCTGCCGGCGTCGCAGGTCGATCGGATCCTGCCGAGCGAGTTCTTTGTCGATCTTGGTCGTGAATGCACGTCGCTCCTTCGCCACGACCTCACCCCGCCGCGCACGCAACGACCAGAGCGAGCGCAGACCGAACTCACGATCTCCGGAGGCACGAACCGAAACGAGTGCGGACTCGAGTTCGTCCATGATCGTGGACGCCGCGTCGTGGTCTGCATGAGGGTCGTCGTAGTACATCGTCAGTTGACGGAACTGCACGGCTTCGGTCGCCTTGGTCGCTCCAGAAACGAAGAAGCCGAAGCGCCCCGACAAGTCCTCGATCGGCGCGCGCGTGACGAGGTAATGCCCAGCCTGGCGCGCGATGAGCCATGGACCTCGCGTGCGAACCTCGACCGGGATCCACTCCACCTTCGACGACTTCGCACGCGTGAGGGTCTCACGGAGCAGATACTCGACCTTGCCCTTGACGATGCGAATGAAGTTGATCGCCATCGAAGTATCGAAGAGCTCGATCTCGTAGACGTAGTAGTCCTCGAGGGATTGCACGCCGAACGCGAACGCGAGCTGCCCCGGCCCCGAAGGGGCACGGGCCTCGAAGGAGAAGCTCGTTCCCCCGGGCATCGCGTACGATCCGAGGAGGAGCTGCGACGTGCCGGTCGGACGCGGGCTTTCGACGAGCGCGTCCTCGATGACCCACGAGCCATCGTCGTAGCTGTCCTTGCCCTCGCCAAAGAGCGAGCGCATGAAACTACGTCGAACGATCTCCGGACGAGGTTCGGCGCGGAGCGGATCGAGCACGTCCGCGATGTCCTCGAGGTCTTCCGCGATGAGCGTGAGTTCCTTCGCACGATACGCCTTACTGACCTTGCGATACGCATCGGCAACCTTGCGCGCCCCTTTGGTCCACTGGGACGCGAGCGGGTCGTATTGTCCAAGGAGATCCTCGAGCAGAACGAGTCGACTCGCCCGCGTCGTCGCGTCACGCTCGATCGCGAGTTCCCGTCGCATGCTCCTCAAGATCGCGATTGCGGTCTCGGTATCCCCTGCTTCCTTCGTGCGCTTGACGAACGCGATCGCCGAGTCGAACCTCGCAGCGTCCTGAGATTGGACGACACCGCCGAGCGGAACGAGACCGAGCAGAATGGACAAGGCGCACAGTTCGAAGCATCGACGCCGACACCTGGCAATCGAGGTAGTGTGGGTCATGGGCGTGTCACTCCTTCTGCGCTGGACCATAGCGAAACCAGTCTCACCGCACATTCGATCCGCGCATTCGATCCGCGCATTCGATTCCCACAATCACCCCACACCTCGATCCGCAGCGATCATCCAAATCCGTAGCGACGCTGTGCCGCCCGGGTATCGTGAACCAAATGAACGCGCGCCCCGTGCTCTTCGGACTCGCGATCGCCGTGGGGATCGTGACCCTCTATTGGCTCTTCATGAGCGCAGAACCGGAGTGGACGCCGGCTGTAGGCAGCACCGGTGGAACACTCGACATCCCGGACGAAGCAGCTGGCGTGGGTGATGAGCTTCCTCCGCCCGAGACAAGTCCAGTCGCCGGCCGGGAGAGTTCGGTAGCTGCACCCGCCACACCTGACAAGGGCGCGCGTGACACGATCACCGGGAGTGGCGCGACCGTGATCCGATTGCGCGTCACGAACGACCTCGGTCGACCACTCAGCGGTGTCGACGTCGAACTCTCGTTCGCGCCTCCGGAGCAGATCCAGCCGGCCCAACTCTTCGGCACGCGTCTCCGTCCGCTCGAGACGCACGAGATACGGCTGAAGACCCGCGAAGACGGCACCTGCGAAACACGCACGAACGCATGGCTCTACGGTCTGACGGTGCGTACAGTCCTCGCAGAGCACGCGGAGTTCGAGAAGCGCATTCGTGTGACGAACCCACCACCGCAGGTCCTCGAACAGGACATCGTGCTCGCTCGGCTCGGGAGCGCGACGATTCGAGTCGTCGACGCGAGCGGCAACGCGACCGATGCACTCCTTCGCATCCGACCGAAGGCGATGTGGATCACTCATGGGCGGACGTTGCGCCTCGCGCACGCGAGAAAAAATGCTCCCGCGACGTTCTCGAACGTGATTCCGGGCGCGTACATCGTCGACGTCATCGATGTCGGGACCACGGCTCGTGAGAAACCCGCGTACCGACGCACCTCGTCGGGTCGTTCCAAGGGTGCCCTCGACTCCCAGTCGAAGTCGCTGTTCGTGCTCGCGTTCACGGATGTCGAAGTCCGCGCAGGCGTCACCTGCGAACGTACGATGCGCCTGCCTTCACTCGGCGCGCTCGAACTGCGCATCGTCGACGGCAGCGAAGCCTTCGAGGATGGGAAGGTCGTGCTGCTCGCGCCGACGCACAAGCTCGAAGACATCCCCGACGACATTCGATCGTCGGTCATCGCACAGGATGCCTCGAGTCTAGAACGAGCCATCGGTCCGGGCGGCATCGTGCGCATCGAACGCGTTCCACCTGGAGCCCATCGTCTCGAGGTGCGCGCGGGGCCTCATGCGCTTCCGCATGCGTTCGCGATCACGATCGATGACACGTCGGCCTCGCGCCACCACACGCTCGACCTGCAATCGGCACGAGTCGACTTCGGGATCGAAGGAGGATCCAGAGAGCACCTCGTTGGCGCGACGTTGCACGTGACTCGCGATCAGGAAGTGAAAGGCTCGGTCATCCAGCTTGCGGGAACGTCCGAAATCTCGCTATGGCCGCTGGCAGCCGGCACCTACGTCGTCGAGCTACGGGACCCTGATGGGCAGGCGCTCGCTCGGAAGCGCTTCGATGTCCGACCGCGAAAATCGAGCGAAGTCCGTCTGAGCCTCGAGGATACGGTCGCCGTCCAAGTCCGAGTCCGAGATCGCACCGGCACACCGACGCTCGCGTTCGTGCGCGTGCGGCGAAAGGACAGTGATGCGGCGCGTAGTCTTCGCATTCCACGCGGGACGGGCGCGATCCAGCTCCTACCGGGGACGTGGCTCCTCAGCGCTCGCACCGTGCCCGGTCATCCCGCGTTCGGCGTCGAGCGGGAACTGGAGCTGCGCGCCGGTTTCGACCGCGAGCTCGAGTTCGATCTTCGCTGAATCCCGTTGGCGAAGTCGGTCCGTACATGAAGGAACCCGGCACGTCGTCCGCGACGTCCGGGTTCGACACTTCGGAGCTGTTCGGCTACATCGCCGGCTCAACCCGTCGGTTGCTCGGTCAGGGGTGTAGCCCTCCGAAATGATCACAAGTGTTCATTCAATCACCTCCTTTGCAAGCAGCCATGCCGGGTCGGCAGCGTGACGAACTACCGCCTGGCGGAACACCTCCCTCGGCGACCCGAGGGACCGGATACGCAGAAGAATACTCAAAAGAAGCCCATCGTGAAGCGGGCATTCAATTCACTTCTCGGCCGAAAGTGCACTCGGCCTCGAGCGTCGCGCCAGCGAAAGGCGTCGACGCCGAAGGGGCCATGGTACGCGGCGCTCGCGAGTGCATCGGCGCAGCGCTGTGCCTCGTGCTCCAAGGACTCGATTTCGTGGACGTCGAGTTCGCCCGCGGTGGCGTCACGAGTCTGTTCCCAGGCACCGTTCGCATCGCACTGCAGGACGCGAGGAGGACCGAGTCGCGCGACTCCCTCGCGGTCGACGAAACCGTGGATCGAGAACTCGCTCTCGATGTCGACCCACGGTTCGACCTGCAACCCGTTGCCGTACCCGTGCATGGAGGCTTCGGCCCAACGCCTCGTCGCCTCGTCGTCACGACGCCACGCGCCTGCGTCGAGGACCTTGCGCGCGCGGCCACTGAATCCGAACGGACGCTTGAGGACGCATCGGTGTCCTAGCTGCAGCCGGCGGCACGTGGCCTGCAGCGTCTCGAGGTGTTCGTCGAGTTCGTCGAGCGAACGCACGAACGCTTCTGCCGGCAACGTCGTGCCGAGCGACGTGCAGAACGAACGATGATTGACTCTGCGCAGCACGTCCAGGGGTGGCGTGCTGCTCACGCTGAGCCCCCGCCGGGCAAGCGCCGCGAGGGCACTCGGTGTCGGACACCACGCGTCAGCGACGGCGGCGCGTTCACTGGCCGGATCCCTGGCGACCTCGGAGGATTTTCGGCAAGCGGCCTCACGACATGCGTTCGGATTCGCGTGGGACCTTCGGGAGTGATCGGCGTCACGCGGCTCGAGTCCATCGTCGTCCAGGTTCGGGACGAGGAACTCGCATCCTCGGAGTCGCGACCATGCGGCGCTGCGCGCCGGTGCTGTCGATCGCGCTGCTTCGAGACGGCGCGCCAGCTCGGCAATCTGCGCGCGCATGCGAGACGACCTGCGATAGTGATCGGACTCGAGTTCCAGGTCTGCGTCGAGGTTGAGCCAGAGATAGCGCTTCACGACCACGAATCGACGGCGTCGAGTGCATCGAGAAACTCGTCGTCCATGCCAGCCTCGGAGCGCGCCCTGCGGTCGAGAACCGTGTCGCGGAAGAGACGCGGTGAGAGCGGTTCGACGAGTTGTCGCCGCCAGGCGTCGAAGTGGACGTCGCCCGCGAGCCGCCGGAACCACTCGACGCCGAAGCGGACGTGACCGATCTCTTCGCGTGCGACGAGGGTCTGTATGCGTGCGGCCTGTTCGTCACCTGCAGAACGAAACCACTCGACGTAGCGACGACCGTGATCGAGGTTTCCGGCCTCGAGCCCCATGCCCATCATGGCGACGAACTGCAACGGCGTCGCACAGTGTGGAACGCGCTTCCAGAACCAATCCCGCACGACGAAATCGCCGACACGGTGCCCGAGCCGCTCGACCTGCGTCTCGTAGAGTCGCATGTGCCGAATCTCGTCGCGTGCGATCCCGAGCAACCCGAGCCGGAACGCGCGCGGCATCTCGGGGAACGCGAGGATCGCCCACGCCATCAACTCGGCCGCTTGCAACTCGTGATGCCAGAACGCGTGCAGCAGTTCGGCGCGCCGCGATGGATCGCGCAAGCCTCCACGCTTGATCGAACGCGGCGCACGCGGCACGACGGTCAACTCCGGCGGTCGCCCAGGCGCCTCGATGCGCAGCGCGTCGAAGTCAGGCGCAGGTTCTAGAGAAACCGGCGGCGCGAGGCACTTCAGTTCGAGCGATTCCGACTGCACGAACTCAAGCGCCCAGGCCTCGAGCGAGCCCCCCTCCCGACGTTTCTCGACAAGCGCCATGCGCATCGTTGTATCGGCTGCGCGGAACGTGCCAGGGACAAAACCCCGTACTTCCGTGCGTGAAGTGACCCTGGCACGATTCACGCACGAAAGTACGGGGCTTTGTCCCTGGCACGATTCGCGCACTACACTCCCGTGGGTGACGACTCCACGACTGAGTGCTTGGCGAGAAGCTGCGAGTGAGGACGGCGCGGTGATTCCGTGGCGGATCGGGGAGGACGAGGGGAGGCCGCTCTTGCTCGTGCCGGGTCTCGGGAACAGTTCACGACTTTTCGGGACCTTGCCTCGGAGCCTTGCGCGTCTCGGTTGGAAGCCGCTGCTCTTCGATCCGCCCGGGCTCGGGCGCGCGACGGACGCGACGCGGCCTTGGTCCTTCGATGCCGCAATCGACGATCTGCTCCGTGTGCTCGATGCCGCCGGCATCGCACGCGCGACGTTTCTCGGCACGTCGATGGGAGGCAAGCTGTCGATCGGATTCGCGGCGCGTCATCCAGAACGCATCGAGCGCGCGATCCTGTACGGAACGGAATGCCTCGGCGGCGTGCGTGCGCGAGCCGTCTACGACATGTTCGAGGTCGCGTTTCGACTCGAGAGCGCCAACGAGACGGTCCGTGCATTACGTCCGTTCTTGTTCGGCCGCACGTTTCAAGAAGAGCACGCGAGTATTGTCGCCGACATGATGCGCAGCTATTCGCCGAGCGATTCCGAGAAGCGCACGAGCCTCGCGCAGGTGGCGGCCATGAAGACCGTCGACTTTGCTTCCCTGCTCGAGCAAGTGCGCGTACCGATGCTGCTGCATGCAGGCCTGGAGGACACGCTCGTCGATCCTACGGACATCCACGCGACTGCCGAACGCCTACCTCGAGGAGTCGTACGCGACGTACCGCGTGCGGGGCACAGCATGCTGCTCGAGAATCCGAGCGCGTGCCTCGAGGCTCTGCGCGACGCATGACGCGACGGCTGCCGACGCCGCGACGTCAGCCGCGTAACGAACGACTCGCGAACGCGCCTAGCACGCGCAATCAGGTCCTGACGGCGACCGAAAGTGACGCCGATTCACCGAATCGCTACGTTCCGGAGCCGACGCGGACGGCGAATCACGCAGTCGATCCCGTTCGTCGACACGCTGTCAGCCGTCCAACTCGGCGAACAGTGTCTCGAGCGCGCGATCGAGCGCTGCGCCCCGCGCGTTCTTGAAGCGAATCACGCCCTTCGCATCGAGCACGTAGACAGTCGGCCAACCGCGCACGCCCCATTGCGTGGCGATCGGACCGCCGATCAGTCCACCATCGAAGAACGACGGCCACGTCAGTTCTTTCTCGACGACGGTCTTGCGGAGCTTCGCGAGATCAGGATCGCTGTTGACACCGACGATCGCGAAGGGCTTGTCCGCATGCTTCTGCACGAGCGACCGCTCGTGGGGGTACATGGCCCGGCATGGGCCTCACCAATCACCCCAGAAGTCGAGCACGACGATCTTGCCGCGGAAGTCCGAGAGCTTGATCGGTTTGCCGTCGATGCCGATCCCCGTAATCTCCGGCGCCAGCGCATCGACACGCAACATGTCCGAACTGTGCGGAGCGAGATGCGCACTCGCCATCGCGCCGTAGGTCGTGCTCTTGTATGGAACGGCGGCGAAGTCTGCACGCAGCGCTTCGAAGTGCTTCCGACTCGAGGCCGTCGACTCCTCGCTCTTCTCCCGTGCGAACGCCTTACCAAGGCACAGGTGCGCCGCCGCACGAACGGGAACAGGACGTTCTTTCTCGAGGAAGCGCTCACACAGCGCGATCTTCGCATCGCGCGAGTAGACGTAGTCCTTGTCGAGCAACTCACCGAGCCTGGGCGAATCGGGATAGGCCTCGAGGATCCGGGCCGTGACCGCGTCCGCCTCGTCGTGCATCGTGCCCTTCTCGCGCGACCACCACGTGCCGCTGAGGAGCCACAGCTCCGCGTCGAAACCCGCGTCGGTCCCACGGTGTTCTTTCGCGAACGCCTCGAACCGCGGCCGGAACGCCTCGAACTTGACCGGATAGTTGGCCTTGTCCGCATCGTGCTCCGCGATCAAGGCCTCGATCACCTTCTTCGCGTCCGGCGCGACCGCCCCCTCTTGGCAAAACGCCGAGGGAAGTGCCCCGCCCAGACAAAGGCAGGCCCACAGTCCTACTTGCTTCATGGCTGGTACTCCTTGCTGATGACTCGTTACCCGTCGCGGCGAGCATAGCCGGTACACGACGAGGCAGACCGACCCATCGGGGCCGATCTGCCTCGCAAGCAGTCTTCGCCAGGAAATCAGCGAGTTCTGCGGTCAGCCGCCGATCTTGCCTTCGCCGCCGTTCGAGAACAGGATCCCGAGGGCGTTGCTGCCGGACTTGATCATGAAGTACTGGTTGTAGAACATGCCGCCGATCAGCGAGGTCTGGTTGGGCACCGACAGCGAGACGCTCGCGTTGCCGCTACCGTCGACGACCTTCGGGAAGAGCAGGTCGAGCGACGTGAAGAGCCAGCAAGCCGGCGCAACCGCGTTGAGGTCGACGCCGACCTTGGTCAGGCCGAGCACGCCGACGGCGATCGAACCCGTGCTGCCCTGGCTCAGGTCGAACGAGAACGACTTGTTGATCTCGGGGACACCCGTGTTGCCGAGCTCGAGAGCGGCCGAGCCACCGCAGAGGATTTCGAAGTGCGGCTTGTTGACGATACCGGTCGGGGACCACGAGGTAGACGTCGGACGGCGCCAGTAGGCTCCGGTCTTGGTGACCGTGCCGTCCGAAACCTGTGCCGGGTAGAGCACGGCCGTCGACTGACCCGGCTCGTAGGGCTCGAAGCTCGCGAAGTAGTTCCCGGCCTGGAGAATGAGCGGCTTGGCGAAGTGAACCTGATACATGGCCTGGTTCGGGCCGACGGTCATCAGGCCTTCGATCAGCGGGTTCGCGTCCGGCGCGCCCGTCGTGAGAGCCGCGAAGATACGCGCGATGACGGTGTATGTGCCGCCCGTCGACTTCGTTTCGAAGCTCGCTCCGGTGACCGGCGTCACGGTCGCCGCCGTGAACGGCATCGCGTATTCGTTGGGCAACGTCGACGAGTAGAGCGTGGTGCCCATCGGGTCGTGTCCGTTGCACATGGTGCCGCTCTGGCCGCAGCCGGAGCCGAAGGCCGTGTAGGTTCCCGGCGTCTGCGCGAGCAGCGACGCGGGCAGGGCAAGAATGGAGAATGCAAGTGCAAGATTCTTCATGGTGGGATCTGCGCTGATTGGAGAGAGTGATGCGCGGCGGCCGACCCGTCTTGAACAGGTCCCCTGTCACCAGCCGCACTGAGAATCTTCAGATTAGCGAGTCCGGGTCGCGGCGTCCATCGACCTGGATTCTTGCTCTCCCTGCGCCATCACGCGCGTTTTTCGGAGCGCCCACAGCATCGATACTTGGCGCCAATGCTCGAGGTCCCGAACGGAGGGGAACATGACGAAGAACGCTCACGCAAGCCCGGACCTGACCCGCTTCGTCGAGATCGCGTCTCGCTTCGGGACCGAGGCCGCCGCGGACAAGAAACGCTGCCTCGAAAACCTACGAACGGAACGCCTGGGATCCTTGGATGAACTCGTCAGGCTCCACGAGACCCTTCTGTTCGTGCGTGCCTACCCCGACGATGCCGAGGTTCTCCAACTCGCCGATCGTTGCTTGGCCGAGTTCTCGAAGCGGCGAGATCTGAACGCGTATCGCAAGGACCTCGAGAACTCGGGGATCGCCGGCACCGAGATTCGCTTCCCATGCTGGTGGACCATGGCGCACTGGCTCGCCAACACATGGCCCGAACACGTCACGTTGGACTGGGACGAGTTCGAGAACGCGCCGTACCTCGACAAGATCTGGAGCCTGCTGCTCCCCCACACCGAGAGCCCGTATCTCGACGAATACGACCGCAGTCCACGCGAGTGGATCGAGGACATTGCCGGGTTCGCGGAGACCGATGCGGCGTTCTTGATTCGACGTTTCGCGGCGATGGACGTCGGTTCGCTACCGCGAGAGACGCTCTACGACAACTTCGACGTGCCGCTTCGGATCCCCTCGATCGAGCCAGAACGAGACTCCGGCCTTCGACGCACGCCATCGCGCACGCTCGATCGGTGGCCATGGCCGAACGTGCATTTCCAGGCCGAAGAGCTCGATCGCTCGCGGCCGGATCTCGCCAAAGCGGCAAAGGTCGCACCGGTCAGCATGACACGCCTGAGCACCGAGGACGGACAACGCCTCATCGAACTCGCGCGCTCGGCCATGCTGACACGCACGCGTGACCTCGACGGTTTCGCCAACGCGAATCCCGACGATGCACACATCGTCGACTGTGGCGACGGTCTCGCATTCGGCATGCTCGGCCTGCTACCCGAACGGCGCCTGATGTTCGATTCGAGCTACGCGCTGCTGACGCTCAAGAACGGCATTCCAGCAGGCTACGTCTTGATCAGTGCCCTCTTCGGTTCGGCGGCGATCGCGTACAACGTGTTCGAGGCGTTTCGTGGCGGTGAAGCGGCGCGAATCCTCGGGCACGTCTTCAGCGTCGCTCGTCACGTCTTCGGCGTCGATTCGTTCTCGATCGATCCATATCAGCTCGGACAAGGCAACGACGAAGGTCTGCGTTCTGGCGCTTGGTGGTTCTACTACAAGCTCGGCTTTCGGCCGCGCGACCCTGACGTGCACAGAGTGCTGCGCGCCGAACTCGCGCACATGAAGAAGAACCCTCGCCACCGCTCGTCCGAATCCACGATGCGCAAACTCGTCGTCGATACGATGCACTTCCACCTGGGAAAGCCACGGGACGACGTGCTCGGTATCGTTTCCCTCGGCAACGTCGGCCGCGTGATCACCCATGCGATGGGGTTCCAATTCGGATCTCAACGCGAGCGGGGTCTCGATGTGTGTGACAGGGAGGCCGTCGAACTCTGCGGTCGTCGCACGATTCAAGCGAAGCGTGGCTGGACCGATGCGGAGAAGCTCTGGTGGCGGCGTTGGAGCCCGTTGATCGTGATCTTGCCCAAGCTGCGCTCGTGGCCCGACGAGGACAAGAAGCGTCTCGTCGCGGTCGTACGCGCGAAGGGCAGCTGGCACGAAGCCGACTTCGTCAAGCTCTTCGATGACTTCCCGCGACTGCGGAAGGCATTCCTCGATTTCGCAGCCCGCGAGGAGTGAACGCCTTCCGCGCAGTGTCCGCGAAGTCAGAGAATATCGAGCACTCCGACTTCACCGGTGAGCGTGCCGACGCTCGCGCGATAGTGGACGCCGGCGGCGAGCGGTGCATTCCATGGCGCGACGTCTTCGTCGCCGATCATGCCGAGGGCAACGGCAGCGAACGCGCGTGGTAGCACCATCGCCTTCTCGTCCTCGACGATCTGCAACAGACCATCGATGGCGTGCTTGTCGCCCACGAGCCCGAGCGCCTTCGTGAGTCCATGACGTGCGGTGATCGACGTGTCGTCCTTTCGCAACCTCTCGATGAGCCAAGACGAAATGGACTTGTCTCCGAGGAGCGCGAGCGACGTCGCGGACTGGACGAGAGCGTCTTCTCGCGTGCCGGACACGGCGAAGAGCGACCTCACGGCGGCGACCTTGTTGCGCGAACGCATGAGGCCGAGAGCGAGTGCGTGATACCCCGCATCGCGTGACTGCGCGCGGATCTCGAGCATGCGGTCGCTGAGCTTCTCTTCGAACTCCGTGGCACGCAACATCCCGAGCGCGATCGCGATGCCCGACGAGAACTCGGGCGCCCGAACCTCATCGTAGGTCATTGCGAGATCCTGGCGGATCGAAACGCGCACGGCTTCGGGAGCATCCGTCGCGGCCAGGGCGACCGCGAGTGCGATCCATGGCTTGGAGTTCTTGCGGGACTTCGGAGAACGGAGCGCCTTGCGCAAGAACACGATGTTGTCCGCGCCACCGATCTCGCCGAGCGCGAGCATCGCGAAACTACGCGTCTGCGGTTCGGTCGCATCGAGCGCCTGATGCGTCAGAACCGCGAGGCTCGCCTCGTCTTCGCGATTACAAACGTTGCCGAGTGCGAGGCATGCAGCTTGACGCAAGAGGTTCGGCGCGTCCTTGTCTCGGAGGATCTCAGCCGCGTGGCGTGCGACGCGCGTCGAAGGGTCTGCTCGACCGGCGAGTGCGCTCGCGGCGCAGAGAGCCTGCGAGGCAAGGATCGGTTCGAGGCGATCACGCTGCAATCGGTTCAAGACCCAGTACAGCGCGTCGTCTCGCAAACTCCTGCCGTCGGTCGTGCGCGCATCGGGTGAAAGAACACGAAGGGCGCTCAGCGCCGCGATGCGGACGTCTTGGTTCGCGCTGCGTTCGCGTTCGAAGATCTCGCGCACGGCGAAGAACACGCGACGCTTCACACGCGACTCTCCCCGCTCGGCAGCGAGACCAGTCGCATACAGGGCGAAGGCGCGCAGCCGATACGAGACTCCGCCAATGGCGCCTGTCAGTGCGCGGCCGCCGTCATCGTCCCTCGCGATCGCGAACAGATCGTCCAAGAACTCACTACGTCCATCGATCCCATACGCGAGCGTGGCGATCTCACGTCGCTCGGCATCGCCGTGTTTCAAGACATGGCGAATCGCATCGCGCATTCCATCGACACCACCGATGCGGGCGAGCGACAGCAACGAGGACGCGACGAGCGAACGACCCGTATTCGTGTCGTGGACCAGGCGGCGAAGCACCGGGACGATGCGCTCGTGGACTTCGCGTGGGGTCGGCCCTGTCGAACGCACCGGCGCTCGTGTGCCACGACCGATCGCGATGTCGTCTTCACCCGTGCTGGCCGCGACTTCCTCCAAACTCCGACGCAGCTCGAGGAAGCGATCCTTGTTGAACTCCCACCACACGTGCCACGCATCGAAGTCGGCCGCGAGTGGCACGCCTCGCCCACCTCCCGTCGACGGACCGCGCGTCGGTGCCGTCGGACCGGGACCCGTGCCCGGCGTCGTCGGACCGGGGCCCGTCGACGGACCAGTCGGAGCCGGGTCATCCGGAGTGGTCGGTCCGGTCGGATCACTCGTCGGTGGACCAGCGTCCCGTGTAGGCGGTGAACCGCGACGCACGGTGTCGCCGGGCCCGCCGTTGGAACCGCCGCCGCTTCGTGGTGGCCCGGTGTTTCCTCCGCCGCGTGGCGGCCCACCCGGACACTGCCACTGCAGCGAGGCGGCACTCACACAAGCCGCGAACAGAAAAGACACGCTCGCAACGCGTGCGATCGAGAACATGGGACGGGTGTCGGGACGGTTCCTCATCAACCACTCCGCGGTTGTCGTCAGCGGGACCGACAGGGCAAGAGCCCACTGTAGCCGACGATCTGCAGGAGCGGGCACCCGTCAAATCTTACGCGTGGATCATCTCGGCCGCAGTCGTCGCCAGCCCGTGGTTGATGCCGTCGAGCGCCGCGACGCGCAACGCTTCGGCAAAGGTCGGGTAATTGAAGACCGCCGAAACGAAGTAGTCGACCTTCGCACCGAAGTGCATCGCCGCCTGAGCCACATGGATGAGTTCGGTCGCACCGGTTCCGAGCGCGTGCACGCCGAGCACTTCCCCGGTGTCGGTGTGGAAGAGCATCTTGACGAACCCCTCCTCTTCGCCTGCGATCGTCGCTCGCGCGAGTTCACGGTAGTGGGCGCGCCCGACGGAGTAGCGCACACCGCGCGCGATGAGCTGCTCTTCGGTCGGGCCGATCCACGAGATCTCGGGAATCGTGTAGATGCCGAGCGGGTAGTTCTCGGGAAACGGTGTCGAGCGTTCGGCGAACGCCGCGAGTACGGCCAGACGACCTTGCTCCATCGCCGTCGAAGCCAGTGGCCCACCGATGACATCGCCACACGCGTAGAGATTGGGCCACGCGGTCTGGAAGAGCGGATTGACCGGAAGGAGCCCACGCGAGTCGAGCTCGAGACCGATGCGATCCAGGTCAAGGCCCTCGACGTTGGCCGTTCGCCCGAGTGCGATCAGTGCGCACTCGGCCTCGAGGATCTCGTCACCATCGAGAACGACGCGAGCGCGATCCCCTGCGCGCTCGATGCGTTCGATCCGAGTACCGAACCGCAGCGTCACGCCGAGCTCGGATGCGGCGCGCTTGAAGACATCGCCGAGTTCGAGGTCGAGCATGCGAAGCGGTCGCTCCACCTTGTCGATCAAGGTGACGTCGACGCCGAGCGTCGCGAGCATCGTGGCGTACTCGCTACCGATGACTCCACCCCCGAGGACCAACATCGATTTCGGCAGGCGGTCCAAGCGCAGGAGGCGATCCGAATCGAGGATGCAATCGTCGTCGAACGGAACGTTCTCGACGTGTCTCGGCCTCGAACCCGTCGCGATGATGATTCGATCCGCACGCACACGATGCACGACTTCGCCGCTCGCATCCGTCACATCGAGTTCGCCCACGTTGCGAAAGCGAGCACGACCGCGCAGCACTTCGATCGAGTTGCGCGCGAACTGGCGTTCGATGACGGACGTCAGCTTGTCGAGCACGCAATCGAGTCGATCGGTCAGGTCATGGATCGAGAGTTCGTCGAATCCCTTGACGCGGACTTCGCCGTACGTGCGATCGCGAAAGCCCGTCAACGCGAGGATGGACTCGCGCAACGTCTTCGAAGGAATCGTGCCGTGATGCAGGCACGCACCGCCGAGGCGTTCACTTGCATCGATGATGACGACGTCCTTGCCGAGCTTGGCACCTTGGATCGCTGCTTTCTGCCCTGCCGGGCCAGCACCGATGACTGCGAGCTGGACTCTCCACTTCTGCATAGCAACTCCGCAACGCCTCCGTTTCGGGTCCTTCGACAAGGAGTGTTCGCGGTCCTGAGAGAAACCGAATACGAACGAGCGGCGCCCCAGACCGGAGTCCAGAGCGCCGCTCGCGAGCGGTCGGCGCGCGAGGCGCCGCCGCTACGGGATCGTTCCGATCACGACGAAGCGACGATCCACTCGATCGCATCGGAGATGCCGATGCCGGTGAAGCCCGGGCAGATCGCGATGAACTGCGAGGCCACCTTGAAGCCGCAGAACACCGGACTCGTCGGAATCGCGAGACCGATCGCCGCCGAACCACCACAGGCTCCGGAGCCCGTGATCGGTGCAGCGAACGGACCGATGATCGGATCCTGCATGAACCAGGTCGCACAACCGAGGTTGATGCCCGGCCCAGCACCACCGAGGCGGTGGTAGAGGACCGCGACGCCGCCGGTCGGCGCGTTGTTGAGTTCGATGCCGAACGCCGGGTTGCCGAGAGACGGATCGCCGCCGACGGTTGCCGCGTACATTCCCGTGCAGGTCGGGCAGTTGCCGAAGAGGCAGCTCGTACCCTTGTGCTCGAGCGTCCAGCCCGGGATCACGGCGAGGCCGCGATACGGACCGGTAGCTGCGCAGCAGCGGCCTGCTTGGAACGTGCACGAGGTCGCCGACAACGTGTTGATCTCGAGCACGCGGTTGCCGTCCGTGGCATAGAGCACGGACTTGTCACAACGCTCGTGCGCGAGCCCTGTCGCGATCGTGATCTGCGACAAGCAGTTGCCCGGAATCTGCCACTTGCAGATCACGTTGCAAGGCGCACTCGCCTGCGTCGTGAGGATGAAGTGGCTGAAGCCGATCGGCGACGGCTCGGACGTCAGGATGAAGAGCAGATCGAAGCTCTCGTCGTAGGCGAGACCGACCGCGAGGCCAGCCTGCGTCAGCGTGGCACCGCGGCACGCAGAGATGCGGCGGAAGCAAGCCGTCTTCGGATCCTTGATGTCGTAGGCGACGATGCCGAACGCGCCGGGAATCGTCTCCAACTGGTACAGGATCGAACGACGGTCGTTGACCGCAAGGCCGCTCACGCGACTGCTCGAGCCGAGTGTGAGGACGGCGTTGTCCTTGCACATCGGATCACAGTCCTTGATGCCACGCAGTTCGTTCGTGAGTCCGTCGCTCGACCAGACGGCCTGGAAGCGCGGATCGTAGGCCGTGCCACCCGCCCAAGGCGTCGATGCCGTGGAGAGGACGTTCGGGCACTTCTTCACGAGGTTGCACGTCGTGGGCAAGCCTTGGACATGGACTTCCGGCGCCACCGCGTCATCGACCCAACCGACGAGGTTGCTGTCCTTGCCGAACGGAGTCGGCGGGCAGCGCGTCGGAACCGGCGGACAACGCGTGTCGACCGGCGGGCACTTCGTCAGCGAAGTCGGGCAACGCGTGTCCAGCGACGGGCAGGCGGTCTGCACGGGCGGACAAGCAGTGCGCACGGCCGGGCATTGTGTTTGAACCGGCGGGCATTGCGTCTGCACGGGCGGGCACTTCGTCTGCGACGGCGGGCACTTCGTGTCGCTTGGCGGGCACTTCGTGTCGCTCGGCGGGCACTTCGTGTCCACCACCGGGCAGCGCGTGTCGACCGGCGGGCACTTCGTCAGTTCGGCCGGGCAACGCGTGTCCGCGGGCGGGCAAACCGTCAGCTGCGCCGGGCATTGCGTCTGCACCGGCGGGCACTTGGTCTGCGACGGCGGGCACTTCGTGTCCACCACCGGGCAGCGCGTGTCGACCGGCGGGCACTTCGTCAGTTCGGCCGGGCAACGCGTGTCCGCGGGTGGGCAAACCGTCAGCTGCGCTGGGCACTGTGTCTGTACCGGCGGGCACTTCGTTTGCGAAGGCGGGCAACGCGTGTCCACCACCGGGCAACCGCGTGTCGACCGGCGGGCACTTCGTCAGTTCGGCCGGGCAACGCGTGTCCGCGGGCGGGCAAACCGTCAACTGCGCCGGGCATTGCGTCTGTACCGGCGGGCACTTCGTGTCGCTCGGCGGGCACTTCGTGTCCACCACCGGGCAACGCGTGTCGACCGGCGGGCACTTCGTCAGTTCGGCCGGGCAACGCGTGTCCGCTGCACTGTGTCGGCGGCGGGCACTTCGTCTGCGACGGCGGGCAACGCGTGTCCACCACCGTCAACTGCGCCGGTCGACCGGCGGGCACTTCGTGCTCGGCGCACTGAGTTCACCACCGGGCAACGCGTGTCCGCGGGCGGGCAAACCGTCAGCTGCGCTGGGCACTGTGTCTGTACCGGCGGGCACTTCGTTTGCGACGGCGGGCAACGCGTGTCGACGACCGGGCAACGCGTATCCGATGGCGGGCACGTCGTCAGCTGTGTCGGGCACTGTGTCTGCACGGGTGGACACTGCGTCTGAACCGGTGGACACGCCGTCTGCACCGGCGGACACTTCGTCTGCGACGGCGGGCACTTCGTGTCCACCACCGGGCAACGCGTATCGACTGGCGGGCAGACCGTCAACTGTGCCGGGCACTGCGTCTGTACCGGCGGGCACGAAGTCTGCACTGGTGGGCACTTCGTTTGCGACGGCGGGCAACGCGTGTCGACGACCGGGCAACGCGTGTCCGATGGCGGGCACGTCGTCAGCTGCGTCGGGCACTGCGTCTGCACGGGCGGACACTGCGTCTGAACCGGGGGGCACGCCGTCTGCACCGGCGGACACTTCGTCTGCGATGGCGGGCACTTGGTGTCCACCACCGGGCAACGCGTATCGGTTGGTGGGCAGACCGTCAACTGTGCCGGGCACTGCGTCTGTACCGGCGGACATTGTGTTTGGGTAGGCGGACACTTCGTCAACGACGTCGGACACTGGGTGTCGACGACGGGACATCGCGTCAGCTCGGGCCGACTCGTCAGCTGTTGCGCTGCGAGGCGATCCGAGAAGGCCGTGAGCGCGAAGCACACGCTCATCACGGCGAAGAAGACCGAACGGCGAATCATGGAACCTCCAGGGGAACGGGTTCGCGAGGTGACGGAAGAAAACATGAGGTTGGTCCGGCTCTGGCAGCGCCGTGAGCGCGGGACCCTGGTGGATGTCTGTCGAAACGGACGAAAACTGGACGCAGTGACGCCGAAAAGTTGTTCCGTCCGGCTCGACACCGCAGTCTGGAACCAGCGCGATCGGGAGGATTGCCCGATTCACGCCAACGATCGGTACGATCGCTCTCCTGTCAGCGCTGCATCGTGAGCAGCACTGCAGAAGGTATTGGAGCGACAGCGAAGACGTGTTCGTGACGGCGATGATGTCACGAATCCGTACCGCGAGCGCGACCGTCGACCACGAGCACGCCTTCGAAACCCGCAGGAGCACGCGCAACGCCCCTTCGCGCCGCGCGAATCGACGCGCCGCGCATCTCGCGGCGGCGCGGTGATCCGTCGCGCGCACGCCACGACATCGCCTGGATCCGCGCGAATGTGCAGCGAGAAAGAACGGCACGGCATTCCGAACACGACACCTGCTCCGTGCGTCTGCGTGCAAGTCACGAAAAACGAAGGGGTTTGCGAGTCCGGACTCGGCGAGGATTGCCAGTCCTACTCTGCAGGGCCTCACCGGCCGCACACGCCTCGAAACTGCTCCTCGACCCCACCGAAATCGTCATGGTTGCGCCCACCGCACCGAGTTCGAGCTCGTCGGACATCGCCGAACCGCCGCCGCATCGAGAGCCATTGCTCGCGAGCATGGCGGGTCTCGCCGCAGCACTTTGCGCCGAGGGTTCGATCGGACTCTTCGGCTATCCACTACTCCGCGCCCTGTCGTGGTGCCTGCTCGCGGTCGTGCTCGTCGGTGGCGTGGCGTGGCGACGCACGGGTCCGCGAAACCTCGCGTGGATCGCGGCCGGCAGCTTGCTCGGGTTCTTCGCGACATCTTCGATCGTCCCTGCCGCACGCGTCGCCGGAATCGCTCTCGTCGTCGCGGCGACCGCGAGCGCGACTCCGAAGAGCAGGCTCCTGCGTCAGGTAACGATCGCGATCTTGATCTTCGCCATCTACTCGTTCGCGATTCGCGCCATCCCCACGTTGTGGCACCTTGCGGACACGATCTCGGGTCTGCTCGGAACGATCGCGGGACACGCTGGCTCGCTCGTGGGCAAGCTCTCGTCCGTCGAAGAATGGCCCGCGGCACTCGCTTCCGGGCCCGAACCGCCGCTGGTCGTGGGCACGACCTTCGCAGGCTTCGACATGCTCGTGCTCTTCGGGACCCTGCTCGCGGTTCGGTATCCCAAGCGACTCGAAGTCTTGGGCCTCGGGTTGATCACACTGTTCGGGATCCACTTCGTGCTGCTCGGGGTGCTGACCCTGTCGCCTGCGCTATGGCACGCGTTCGCGCACGAACGGGGCGCGATCCAAACGTGGCAGTTCCCCGTCCTCTTCGTCTTCGCGGACGGAGTCGCGATGGCGGCACTCGTGCGTTTCGTGCGTCCGAGCGAGATCGTTGCTTACGAAGTCGTGAGTCGAAAGCCGATCCTCCTGACGATCGGAGCAGCACTCCTCGCAGCCATCACTCCGGCGTTCTTGACGCTGCCACTCGGCCGTTGCTCGCTCGTCGGCAAACGCGTCGTCGCGAGCGACAACGTGTATGGCAATTGGGAGCGACCGAAGCATGGCGACTACGGACGTCTTTCGATCGGGATGTACGGCATGCTCGAGACGTTCGTCAAGAGTCTCGGCGGCACGTTCACGCACGAGAAAGAACTGACGGACGAGGTCCTCGCGCAAACGGACGTCCTGATGCTGATGTATCCGCACGAGGACTGGCTGCCTGGTGAACTCCAGCGCATCCACGACTACGTGCGGAACGGCGGCGCGCTCGTCATCTTCGGTGAGCACACGATTCGCGAGAAGGACGGGAAGGCGCGCTTCAACGATGTCTTGTCGATCACGGACATGGTCGTACCCTTCGACGCAGCGCTCTTCCAAGTCGGTGGTTGGCTGCAATCGTACGACCCTCACGTGCATCCGATCACGTCGGGCATCAGTCAGGATCGCAACGCATTCGGCGTCGTGACGGGTGCGTCGGTGACGACGCATTGGCCCGCGCGCCCCCTCTTGCTCGGCCGTTGGGGCTTCAACGACTTGGGAGACGAGGCGGGCAACGCCATGCTCGGAGACCACGCGTACAACCCGGGCGAACGACTCGGCGACGTGGTCCTGATCGCCGAGCAAGAGGTCGGCGACGGCATCGTCATCGCGTTCGGCGATACGTCGAGCGTGACCAATGGCATCACGATGGGCGTGCACGATTTCAATGCTCGACTCCTCGGCTATCTGGCCGCGCGACCGTCGAGCCCGAAGGCCATGTGGCGACAGTTCCTCGGCTCGCTACTCCTCGTCGGCCTCGGCTTCGTGCTGTTCCGATCCGGGTGCACGGGCCACATCGCGGCCGCCGGTCTCTTCGCGTTGTCGACGATCGCGAGCGATGCATGGACCTATGAACTCGGGACGATGCTGCCCGACGGTCGTCAGGTTTCGAAGCCGAACGATCTCGCCTACTTCGATACTGCGCACCTCGGCAAGTACGACGACGAAGCGTGGCGCTGGGACGGAACGATGGGATTCCGCATGACGCTCAACCGCAACGGCTATCAATGCCTCGAGCTGCACGACTTCACTCGGGAACGCCTCGAGCGCGCAGGTCTCGTCATGTCGATTGCGCCACAACGTGAGTTCTCGGCCAAGGAGCGCGAGATGGTGCGGGAGTTCGTCAACGGTGGTGGAACGTTCATCGTGACCGCGAGCTATCCGGACGTGCGCGCGAGCAAGAGCCTGCTACGCGACTTCGGATTCGAAGTCGGTCGCATCAACGAAATGCCCGGACGTGAGCCACAACCGATGGGACACTTCAAAGCTCCGTACTGGCCGTTCGAGGATGGGACGTTCGCATTCGTTCGGTTCCACGAAGCTTGGCCGGTCGCGGACATCGCGGCGCCGACGGCCACGCCTGCGCGGATCCTGTCCTACGGAACGGGCAACTACCCGGTCATCTTGCAACGAGATTTTGGCAAGGGGCACTTCATCGTCATCGGGGACTCGTCGTTCGTGCACAACAAGAACCTCGAGTACGAAGGCGGCCAACTGATCGAGGGCAAACGCGAGAATGCCGACTTCTGGCGCTGGCTCCTCGGCAACATCCGCAACGAGCCATGGCACCCCGAGAACCCCACTGCGAGCGAAGGAGGCAAGTGATGCGCCTGATCCCTTGGCTCGCAATCGGGCTTCTCGCCACCGCGTGCTTCTTGGCGAGCGGGTTCTTCGGCACGTTCGAGACGCGCTCGTGGGTCCTCTTGCTCACACTCGGCGTCGCGTGCTCGATGACCGTCGACATCGACGTTCGCGCACGCCCTCGCACCATCGGTCTTCTCGCGGCCTGCACGGTGCCAGCCGTGTTCGTGCTGCACGATGTCGAACGGATCGGACCACTGCTGATGCTCGGTGGATTCGGCCTCGTCGCCGTGCAGAACACGCACGGGCTCTTGCAGCGCGTCGGTCGAGGAGCGCTCTTCGCCGGCGGCGTGTGGATCGCACAGAGCGTCACGATGTTCGTCTACGGCACATGGACGGCTCGTGTGCCCGAGCTCCCGCGCTTCCTCACCGAACCGATCTCGTTCCTCGTCGGCGTCGCCGGAGTCGATCATGCGCTCGACGGCACGCGCCTCGTGATGTTCTCGATGCGTGCGAAGCACGCGCTCGCACTGACGTGGTCGTGGTTCGCTGATCCGGGATTCGCGTGTTTCTTCGTCGCAGGAACAGGGTTCCTCGTGTTCCGAGCAACTCGCGGACGTCTCGGAGCTTGGTTGCGTTTCGTCGCGATCTGTGTCGTCTGGCTCTTCGTGCGAGCGACGGTGTCCGCGAGCCTCTACATGCACACGGCACTGCTCACCGACTACGACGAAGAGCTCGCGCACGCGAAGGAACTCTGGAATCCGTGGTTCGACGCCGCGTACTTGCTTCCGCTCGTGCTCTTCGTGGCATGGCTCGTTCGACCCGAGCAGTCCAACGATCTACCTGCGTCCGAAGCACCGCGCTCCCTGCCACTGCGCGAAAGCACGCTGGCGGCCCTCGCCGGCTTCGCCGTCATCGTCGGGTTCTTCTGGTTCCCGTCCGGTGAACGCAAGTCGGGGCGAGTGCTCATCGACGAATACCACAGCCAGGTGACGGAAGGGACCCGATCGCGTTGGCCCGCAAAACGCTTCGACACCGTAGGCACGCAGCGGCCCTACGACACGGAGTGGTACGGCGAGGATGCGGCCTACAACTACGCATCGCTCTACGAATACTGCGCCCTCCACTACGACGTCGACCGACTGTTGACGCGCATCGACGAGGCGAGACTCACGAACGTCGATGTCCTCGTGCTGAAAGTGCCGACGCTCGAGTTCGAAGACAGTGAGATCCGAGCCGTGCTCGACTTCACGAAGCGCGGTGGCGGATTGCTCCTGATCGGAGAACACACGAGCGTCTTCGGCTCGGGCGTTTCGATCAATCAGATCGCGCGTGAGCTCGGGTTCGAGTTCCGCTACGACTGCCTCTTCGGCATCGACGAGGTCTTCCACCAATCGTACGAACCATGGCTCATGCCGCATCCGGCGAGCCAGCACATGGGACCGATTGAGTTCGCGATCTCGTGCTCGATCGATCCGGGTTTCACGCGAGGAACCGCGTTCTTGCGAGGCATCGGTCTCAAGAACCTCGACGCGGATTACCACGCACGGAACGCGTATCCACAACCGAACGACTCGGCCCAGATGCTCGCCGGCTCCTTCGTGCAGGGATTCGCGACCGACTTCGGCAAGGGCCGCGTGCTCGCGTTCACCGATTCGACGATCATGGCCAACTTCAGCTTCTTCGAGCCAGGTAAGAGCGAGCTCTTCCTCGGAATGCTCGAGTGGCTCGATCACGACCAAGGCATGCCCACCGCATGGCTCGCATTGGCTGGCCTCGCGCTCGCACTCGGCGTGCTCGTCCTCTTGATCCGACGGCCGGCGGCTCTCGTACCGGTGTTCGCGTTCGCGCTCCTCGGATCGACGATCGGGATCGTCACGGTTCACGTCGCGAACGCCGCATCGACCCCCTTCCCCGAACGCAAGCGACCGTGCGTCGCCGTCGGATTCGATCGCAGTCTGTGCACGGCGATCTCGCTACCCGAGCGCGGGTTCATCGGCGGCAAGGACGACGGCTATGGCCTGTTCGAACGTGCAATCCAGCGGCTCACCAAGCCCGTCCTCCCCGGAGAACCGGGCCTCCCGTGGATCACGCGACGCGTCTCGACCCTCGAAGAGCCGATCGATCCCACCGAGATTCAGATGCTGACCCTCGTGCAGCCTTCCGAAGTGCCGTCGCAGAACGCACTCGACAACCTGAAGTCCTACGTCGAGAACGGTGGAACGCTCGTCGTCATGAGCACGGCTCCTGGCGCGATGCTGAGCCCGAAGGATGCGGACGCCAAGAAGGACGCGAGCGAGATCCAGCTCGCTGTCCGCGCGATGTTCCGCATCGACACCGAAGTACAATCGACGGTAAACGGAGTACTCGGAGCATTCGGCCTGCGCGCCGACGAAAGCAAGGCACTCACGGGTACGTTGCACGCCAAGGGCTTTCCTGACGTCGAAGCTCAGGATGCAGTCGCCATCGAAGGCGGTGACCCCTTCGTCGTGCTCGAAACCGGTGACGGCAATGTGAACGTCGGCGTGACGAAAGCCCTCGGCAGAGGCAAGGTCGTCGCGCTCGGGTTCGCATCGCGCTTCCGTGACACCTCGATGGGAATCACTCCAGACGTGATTCCCGACGCGACGGTGCGCTCGGTCTACGACTTCGAGTTCGCGTTGTGGCGCGCGCTCCGCAAGTGATCCCGTGTTGTGCATGCAACAAGCGTCGCATCGGTGGGACCACAACGACTGCACTGTAACCGGCAAAGCCGCGAGGCGTGCACACGAATCTTCGCGAGCGTGGCGTTACCATCCCCTGGATGGTTCGGACCTATCTGATCGACGGCACGGCCTTGGCCTATCGCGCTCACTTCGCATTCACGGCGCGTGGAGACGGGCTGACGACCGCAGACGGGCACCCGACATCGGCGACGTACGGGTTCATCCTGTCCCTTCGCGCTCTTCTTCAGAAAGAGTCACCGGACTGCATCGCCGTCGCCTTCGATGGACCGACCGAGCATCTCGAGCGCACCGAACTCTTCCCTGAGTACAAGGCAACCCGAGAGAAAGCGCCCGATGAGCTGCTGATGCAATTCGACGACGTCCGCAATGTCGTCGAGGGCTTCGGGATTCCGATCATCGAGATGAAGGGGCAAGAAGCCGACGATGTCATCGGCACCCTCGCGCGGCGCTGTGCCGAACAGGGACACGAAGTCTTCGTCGTGACCGCGGACAAGGACTTCATGCAGCTCGTCGATGACGACAAGATTCGGCTGTACGACCTGCGCACGAAAGCGAACGAACCAACGCGTATCATCGGTCCCGACGAAGTCTTCGAGAAGTTCGGCGTGAAGCCAGAGCAGATGATGGATCTGCTCGCGCTCATGGGAGACACGAGCGACAACATCCCCGGAGTCGCCGGTGTCGGCCCCAAAACGGCTGCCAAACTCCTGTCCGAGCACGGGACTCTCGATGCCGTGCTCGCGGCGGCTCCGTCGATGAAGAAGTCCAAGCTGCGCGACAACCTGATCGAGAACGAGGCCAACGCTCGCCTCTCGCACGAGCTCGTGCGTATCCGGACGGATCTCGACTTGCCGATCGGCCCCGACGACCTCGGACCGCCGAATCCGGACGCCGGTCGACTCGTCGAGCTGTTCCAAAGACTCGAGTTCCGGCGCTACGCGGAGGAATTCGCGAAGCTCGCAGAGGAAGGCAGCGCGGTCGTCTCGTCGGATCGCGAGAGCCTCGACGTTCGAACCGTGACGAGCGTCGAAGGGTGCAACGCACTCGCTCGACGCCTTCGCGAAGCACGCTCTTTCGTCGTCGAGGCCATCGACGGTGACGACCACGACGTGCTCGGGCTCGCGTTCTCGATCCGCGAGGGCCAAGCGTTCTACGTCGCATTGCCACCTCGAGAACAGCGTTCCGACCTCGAAGCCATGCTGTCGTGCTTCCGTGAGCCGATCGCGTCGGACAGCGATGCGATCGCTTCGTCGGATCTGAAAGCGGTTTGGCACACGTTCTTGCCATGCGGCATTCGGGTCGGCAACGGAGTCTTCGATGCGCGGCTCGCGAGCTACTGCATCGCGCCTGGCATTCGACGACACGACGTCCGCAGCTTGGCACTCAGCGCGCTCGGTCGCGGCCTCGAGGGATTCGAACAACTGACCGGCACGGCTCGCAATCGGCGCGCCGCGCGTGACATCCCGATCGAAGAACTCAGCGCATGGGCAGGCGCACGCGCAGAAACGGTCCTGCGACTTCGCGAGCACCTCGAACGCGAGTTGCAGGAGAACGATGTCGAGAGCGTCTACCACGACATCGAACTGCCACTCGTTCCCGTACTCGCCGATATGGAGAGTCGGGGCATCACCGTGAGCACGGACGTTCTCGATGAGCTCCGAGTCGACTTCTCGAAACGCCTGAAGAACCTCGAATCGGAAATCCACCGACTCGCAGGCGATCACGACACAGACGAGCTCAATCTCGCGAGTCCACAACAAGTCGGCGATCTGTTGTTTTCACAGCTCGAGATCGCCAAGCAACTCGGTCGCCGCGCACCGAAGCGAACCAAGACGGGACAGTGGGCGACCGACGCGGCAACGCTCGATCGCTTTGGCGATCACGAGATCGTGGCGGCGATCCTCGAGTGGCGCCGCCTGTCCAAACTCATGGGGACCTACGTCGACGCCCTGCCGAAACTGATCGGCGCGGACGGACGTATCCACACGAGCTTCAATCAGACGGTCGCGGCGACGGGTCGATTGTCGAGCGAGGACCCCAACCTCCAGAACATCCCGATTCGCACCGAGGACGGGCGGCAACTGCGCCGCGCGTTCGTCGCTGGAGAGGCTGGCTGGGTCATCGTGTCGGCCGACTATTCGCAGATCGAGTTGCGAATCCTCGCCCACCTTTCGGGAGACGAAAACCTGCGCAAGGGCTTCGCGGACGGCGAAGACGTGCACCGGCGCACCGCTTCGATCGTCTTCGGAGTTTTGCCGCAGGCCGTCGACACGACGTTGCGCAGTCACGCCAAAGTCGTCAACTACGGGCTCGTCTACGGCATGGGCGTGAGCCGTCTCGCGAACGAGACCGGCATGTCGCAAGTCGATGCCAAGAAGTTCATCGACGCCTACTTCCGCGCGATGCCGAAAGTGAAGGGATGGCTCGACGGAACGCTGCAGAGTGCACGGGCGAGCGGCGAAGTCCGCACGCTGTTCGGGCGGCGACGCCCGATTCCCGAGATCCACTCGGACGCCGCGCGCTTGCGCGTGGGCGCCGAGAACGTCGCCGTCAACTCGCCGATCCAGGGCACCGCCGCCGACATCGTCAAGCGCGCGATGATCAAGCTCCATGCCGAGCTACGCCGCCGCGAACTCGCGGGCCGCATGCTACTCCAGGTGCACGACGAACTCGTGCTCGAGTGCCCTGAGGTCGAACTCGAAGAGACGATCCACGTCATCCGCTCGTGCATGGAAGGCGCTGCGGAGCTGAGCGTGCCACTCGACGTCGACGTCGGCCACGGCAAGAGCTGGCTCGAAGCTCACGGATGAACTCCACGAAGCACCTCCCTCATTCGCACTTGGAGCAGCACTCACGCCTGCTAACGTCGCGCCATGAAGTGGGAGCCGATCCTCGCGATGGCCGTGCTGTTCGCCCTTGGACTGTGGATCGTCGTGTCGCCAGCGCGGCACGGCGACTTGCCTGCCTTGCGTGAAGGCGCACGCACGGTCGACCTGAGGATCGGGAATGCGCGCGGCGTGCTCGAAGCCGTCGGCAGCGGTGAGCAGGCGACCTATCGCATCCTCTGGCGCGACGGTGAGGTAGGAGAGTCGTTCGACGCACGGTCGCTCGACCACGACTTCGGGCGCGGCGCGGCGGATCGCATCCTCGACGAGGCGGACAACCCACTGTTCCGCATCCTGTCGATCACATCGTGGTCCGGCGTCGTCTGGGTTCTAGTCGGGTTCCTGGGACAGGCGCTGTTCTTCGCGCGCATGGCCGTCCAGTGGATCGTCAGCGAACGAGAGAAACGCAGCGTCGTACCGCGCGTCTTCTGGGTCTTCAGCCTGGCGGGCGCGGTGATGCTGTTCGCGTACTTCGCCTGGAGACGCGACATCATCGGCATCCTCGGCCAAACCACGGGTATCGTGATCTACGCGCGCAACCTGCGACTGATCACGAAGGAAGCGCGACGGCAGTCGGCGCAAACGACCGCCTGATACGTATTGGTCTTCGCTGGCTTCTTCCATGCATCCATCCAGGTTGTCCATGTTGGGGTTCCTCGCACTCGTTCAGAGTCTTGGACTCGCACAGACGAGCGTGACGCTCGCGCCGCACACCTTCGTGGATCCATGGCGCAAGCTCGTGGTCGATAAGGCCTACAGAGCCGAGGGCGCGAACGTCGCGGACTTCGACGGCGACGGCCAACTCGATCTCGTCTGCGGCGCTTTTTGGTACAAGGGCCCGGACTTCACCGTACGCACACGCATCCACGCAGGCTCGTCGTTCCCGATCGGGGGCTACAGCGATCGCTTCTTCGCGTTCGTCGATGACTTCGACGGTGATGGTCGGACCGACGTCTTGACGGTCGGTCTCCCGGGACAGAACGCCTACTGGTACCGCAATCCGGGTACGACCGGTTTGTGGAACGAGTATCCGGTCGCGGCCGGCGTCGGTACGGAATCGCCCGCCTTCGAAGACCTCGACCGCGACGGGGTCCGAGAACTCGTCTGTGCGCAGGGCGGCAGCCTCGTTCGTCTCGTTCCCGATCGCTCGAAACCGTTCGCGCCTTGGACGTCGCGCCCGATCTTTCGCAGCACGATCTTCGGACCGTTCACGCATGGGCTCGGCGTCGGGGACGTCGATGGCGACGGACGCCAGGATGTACTCACGAAGGACGGCTGGTTCAGGCAGCCGGCGACTCTCGTCGGCGATCCGGACTGGACCGCTTTCCCTTACCTGTTCTCGCTTTTCGGTGGCGCGCAGATGCACTGCGTCGATCTCGACGGGGATGGCGACGCGGACATCGTGTCGAGCTTCCACGCGCACGGCTGGGGACTCGCGTGGTACGAGCACGTGAAGCGCGGCAACGCGATCGACTTCGTGCCGCACGTCATCCTACCTCCCGTCGCACCACCACCGGGAACGCCGCGCGTGTCGCAGTTGCATGCGTTGTGTGTTGGGGACTTCGATGGTGACGGTGTCTTGGACATCGCTACTGGTAAGACCTTTTGGGCTCACAACGGACTCGATCCCGGCGCCTTCGATCCCGCGGAGATCTGGATCTTCCACACTCGACGGTCGACTGCGGGAGTGCGCTTCGATCCGGTCCACGTCGACGGTGACTCGGGTGTCGGTCGACAACTCGTGGCGCGGGACGTCGACGGCGACGGCAAACTCGATCTCGTCGTCGGCAACAAGAAGGGAGCCGCGATCCACTTCGCGCAGCGTTGATCCGAGCGACGAGCCGCCCAACCATACCGTGCGACGCGCGCGCAGACTCTCTCACGGCAGCGGCGGCACCGCGCACTCGAACTGAAGGTTCGCATCGGGGTGGATTGATGTACGCACGATCGTCCTCAGTCGACGTTCCGGCACACCGCGCCATGCTTCTTCGCTGTTGATCGTGACGACGCATTCCTTCGAGAGATCGAGGACGCGATCGTCGAGCAGGACCTGGAGGCCGGCAGGATCCTTGTCGCAGCGAATGTGGATCTGGTTCGCCTTGCGATCGAGGTCGGCGACGACGATCGACTCGAGCACCGGCTTGTCCCATCGCAACCAGTAGAACTGACGCTTCCACGAGAGCTTTGGCTGCCACGTGATGCGCTCGGGAACCGCGTTGCGCGACGACTTCGTGACCTTCTCGAGCAACCACTCGATACCCTCTTCAGGGAACCCATGGCCGCGATCCGTCACTTCGATGTACTCGAAGTCGTAGCCACCCCACTTCTCCTGCGCCTGCTTCAAGAGCTCGACCGCGAACTGATTGGGCGCAGGCGGCACGCGCGGGTCGTCGGTGCTCTGGAAGATCACCGCACGCACGTTGCGAAGACTCGGGATCACCCCCGCTTCGATGTCGATGAGCTTGGTCTTGTCACGAATGTCGAAGATCGGCGTTGGGGCGCCGGCGGACGGCACGATCGCCGCGATGCGATCCGCGTGATGCGCACCGAGTGTCCAACTCCCGTAGCCACCCATCGAATGACCCGCGAAATACACGTGGTCCGGATCGACCTTGAACGTGCGCATCGCGCAGTCCATGAGCTCGAGCACCCATTCTTCGGTCCCGTCGGTCGTCCAGCCGTGCTCGGACTTGACCAACACTTCGGGGCAGACCAACGCCCAATCGAACTTGTTCGCGGCGCTCTGGTAGGCACCGAATGCCGAGCCCGCGTCTCCCGAACCCGCGCCTCCGCCGTGCAGTCCGAAGACGAGGCCTTTCGGTCGCTTCGTTTCGCCACCGACGAGATAAAGCCCGCGCTTTTCCTTCTCGTCGAACCAGTTGCGTCCACCGCGCTCGAGGCGTCGCCCCTTCTTGTGGTAGTCGAGGATCTTCTTGCGCCACGCTGCGGCGTCTTTCTTCGACAGCGGTTCGACACGCGCGAGAGTTTCGAAGAGCTTCGCCTCGAGGGCATCCCGCTCACCGGGCTCGGCGACGATGAAGGCTCGGATGGCTTTCTCGCACTCGGAACGCGTCGGCGCCTTCTGCTGCGCAGCGAGCGGATGCTGCAGCTGAGCCGCCAACAGCGCAGCGAACGACGACGCGAGCACGGAACAGCGCGACTTCTTGGATCCCATCGAGAACACCATGCTCAATACCCCCACAACTTCACTTCGAGTTCGAGTTCGACGCCGAACTCCTCGCGGACTCGATTCCGAACACGGTCGACGAGTTCGAGCACTTGCGCGGCCGTGCCTCCGCCCTTGTTGACGAAGTAGTTGGCGTGCTTCGTCGACACTTCGATCGGGCCGATCGACTCTCCCTTGAGTCCGGCAGCCTGGATCAAACGGCCCGCAGCATCGCCCTCCGGATTCTTGAAGATGCATCCGACACTCTTCTCCGTGACGGGCTGTGTTGCATTCCGCTTCTGCAGGTGATCCTTCATTGCCTGCTGAATCGCAGTGGGACTGCCGGTCGACAACTCGAACGTCGCCGTCGTCACGAGCACGTCTCCGAGATTGCCGTTGCGGTAGGACGGAGCGAGTTCGTCACGCTCGAGCGTGCGAAGCTCGCCGGTCTCGTCGACGATGCGCAGCGACACGATTCGATCGAACGTCTCGCTCGTCGCCGTACCCGCGTTCATCGCGACCGCACCGCCGACTTGGGCAGGGATGCCGATCAGTCCTTCGAGTCCGGAGAGGCACGCGTCCTTGGCTTGTCGAAGAAGTGCGGGAAGACTCGCGCCGGCCGAAGCCACGAGCCGATTGCCGTCCTTGACGACTCGTTGCCATGTATCGATCGCGATCACGATCGCGTCGATCCCGGAGTCCGCGATCAAGAGATTGCTTCCGCCACCCAGAACGACCCACGGCAGATCGTGCTCGCGACAGACGCGGAGGATGAGCGCCGCATCTTCCTCGGCCCACGGCTCCGCGTAGACGCGAGCCGGACCACCGATGCGGATGTGCGAGCGCGGCGCGAGGTCCACACCTTCGCGCAGAACACCCTTAAAGCCCTCGAACCACCTCTTGGACCACTCCATCGAGTTCTCCTGCCCCGAGCACGACGGGAATCGTCGCGTCCTCGAGTTCCCGCAGGATACTGCTTCCGAGCGTGGATACAGGCCCCGCGACACTCGCTCTGCCTCCCGCACTCCTCACGGCATCGACGACGTCACTCGCCGCCACACCGTGGTCAGCGAGCGGATCCTCGCGCGCGGCGTAGATATCGGCGACGAGGCAATGGTCCGCGAGTGCGAGCGATGCACCGAAATCCTCGAGGAGGTGCTTCGTGCGTGAATGCTGGTGCGGTTGGAACGCGACGAGAATCGGTCGTCCGGGGTACACACGACGCACCGTCGACAGAACGGCTTCGATCTCTCGAGGGTGATGCGCGTAGTCGTCGACGAGGTGGCGCCCGGACACGCCGTGCCAGATCTGGAAGCGCCTCGCGACGCCGCGATAGTCACTGAGTCCACGACACGCGAACTCCGGATCCGCGCCGGCATCCACCGCCATCGCGAGCGCGAACATCGCGTTGAAGACTTGGAACTTCCCGGGCACTTGCAAAGCGATTCGCGGCAACCGCTGCTTGCGATAGCTCGGTGTGAACGAGAAGCGCCCCAGGTCGTCGACAACGTCGATCGCACGCACGTCGGCGAAGAGTTGTGCCCCGATCCTCGTCAAGGTCACGTCCTTCGGGAGGCTACGGAACACCGTGTCCGGAACGTTCTCGTGCACATAGAGCTTGCCGCCATGCCGCAAGTTGCCCGCGTACGCCGCAAACGAGTCTTCGAGTGCTTCGAGATTGGGGTAGCAGTCGAAGTGATCCGAATCGAGATTCAGGATCGCTCCGAACGTCGGGCGCAACTGGTGGAAGCTCCGATTGAACTCGCAGGCTTCGACGACGAACAGGTCGGACTGCCCGCCATGCCCGTTGCCGATGTCGTCGCCGATCAACTCACCCCCGACGAGATAGCTGCAATCGATCTGCGAAGCATGCAGGGCAGCGACACACATCGCCGTCGTCGATGTCTTGCCGTGCGTTCCCGCGACCGCGATCGTGCGACGTCCGGTCGACAGCGTGCCGATCGCTTCGGCGTAGAAGAGGCATGGGATCCGACGACTGCGCGCTTCGAGGAGTTCGGGGTTGTCTTCGGGAATCGCCGCCGAACGAACCAGCCATCCATCTTCGAGATTCGGCAGCGCATGCAGGCCATGGCCGACATCGATGCGCAACCCGAGGGCGCGCAGCGCTCTCACGTTCGGCGAATCGAACGCATCGGACCCGGTCACGGCGACACCGAGACCGGTCAGCATCCGCGCGAGACCCGACATCCCACTCCCACCGATGCCGACGAGGTGTGCGCGCCGGATCGGGATCGTCGTTCGACGACTCATGAATCCATCTCCTGTGTTCCCGCGGGAGGCACCGTCGACTCGAGCACGACCGAGACCGAAGATTCGCGAGCGATCGCCCGCAGGTCGCGTGCGATTCGTGGACCAGCGTCGATCGGTACCGCGAGGCGACCACGTTCGCCCATGGCCACTCGCTCCGCAGGATCGCGCACGAGTCGCGAGAGCACATCGCCGCCTTCTCCCGCTTCGAGGAGCTTCTGATCGAGCACGTGCATCGCACCGCGTCGCTCGAACCATTCCGCGTTGTGGAACTGCTGACGATCTCGATGCCACGGATACGGCACGACGACTGCAGGGCGACTCGCAGCGGCGACTTCGACGAGGGTCGTGCCACCGCCTCGACATACGATGAAGTCGGCGGCCGCGTAGAGGCGTGGCATGTCGTCGACGAAGGTCTGGACGCTCGCGCGCAGACCGTGCTCTGCGTAGGCGCGCGCAGCGACCGCTTCTTTGTCCTGACCGGCGATGTGCACGATCGCGACGCGACCGTCCTTCGCTTCGGGGAGCTTCGCGAAGAGCCGAGGCAATGCACGATTGAGCGCCTCCGCACCCTGGCTCCCGCCGACGACGACGACGAGGCACTCCGCGTCACCCGCGAGTTGCCTGCGTACCTCCGGATCGGCGCGATGGCCGAGACCACGCACGAGGGGCATGCCGGTAGCGACGGCGGGCACCCGTCCGAGATGGCGAACCGTTTCCGGAAAGCTCGTGAACACACGCCGCGCCAATCGCGCGAGCCACTTGACGGCGCGCCCGGGAACGACGTTCTGCTCGAGTAGCACGAAAGGGACGCGCGACGTGTACGCGGCGAGAGCACACGGGACCGATCCACGTCCGCCGAGACCGACGACGATGTCGATGCGCGCTTCCTGCAAGAGTCGTCGCGCGGGCACGAGACTCTTCGTGAGCGCGAACGGCAACGCGAGCCCCGACTTGGGAAGCCGCGCTTCGTGGACGCGAACGTCTTCCAAGCCGCGCAGGAAGCGCTCTTCGACCGCTCGGCCTGGACGGACGAGATGGAGTTCGTTCCCCGGAGCACGCAGCTCGCGAAGTAGATTCAACCCGGGAACGAGATGTCCACCCGTCCCGCCACCGCTGACGAGGACGCGCACGGCGGCGACTCAGCGTGCGGCGATCGCGGGAATGCGGAGTGTTCGACCGGCAACGACCCTGTCACCCTTGATCGAAGGATTCGCGCGGCGCAATCGATCGATGTTCTCGTTCGACGATGAGCCGAAGTAGCGCTGGGAGATCGTCCACAGACTCTCGCCCTTCTTGACGAGATGATCCGTTGCGGACGCGTTGGTCGGCTGGACGGTGTCCTTCGGCGGCGTCTGCGTGCGAACCGCAACGGACTCGCCCGCAACGGGAAGCAAGATCTTGTCCCCACCGTGCAAGACCTTTCCGAGTTTCGGATTGAGGGCGACGATGCGATCGATGTTGGTCTTGGGATTGCCGCGGAGTTCTCGCTCGGCGATTTTCCAGAGGCTGTCCCCGTCCTTGATGACGTATTCACGAGTCGCGGGCGTTGCCGGACCCTGTGCGTCGTCGACGTGGACCGCTGGTGGGACGTTCTTCTCGATATCGAGGGACTCGAACGAGCCCTTGCGTCCTTCCGGCGGCGGGACCGTCCGAACGGGCTGCAGCGTGTGGTCCGGCCCGACGATGACCGGTGCCTTCGCGACCACGCCTGCGGGCTCCTGCCAACCGGTCGCCTTCCTCGTGTCGGGCGGAACCGGCTTGACGCCTTCGCGGAGTTTCGCGCGCTCGAACTCGGGAACCGTCGTTCCGTCCTTGCCGAAGATGCCGACGCCGACGATCAGCGCACAGAGTACGAACAGGGCCAACAGCCCATAGCGTTCGACGTTACCCATTTTCCTACCCTCCTCCGACCGATGTCGGCGAGCCCTCCCGGCTCGAATGCCCTCATGCCCGGGGATCCGAGACTTCGTCGCACCGCCTGCGCGAAGACCCGGTGCCACCCCGAGCGATGTTCAAGAGAATACCGACTGACGCGAGCGCGAACACCAGATTCGTGCCGCCCGACGACAGGAACGGCAGGTCGATCCCCTTTTCGGGGACGGTGAACGTCACGCCGAGCACGTTGATGCACGCCTGCAGCACGATCGTCACGCCGAGTCCGAGAGCGACGAGAAAGCGCCATGGCGTTCCCGAACCCAGCGCGATCTGCACGACGGCCACGAAGAACAGGACGAAGAGCAACAGCACGATCACGGATCCGACGAGACCGAGTTCGTTGCCGACGATCGCGAGCACGAAGTCGTTGCGCGCCTCGGGGAGCCAACCCATCTTCATCCAACCCGCGCCGATACCAACACCACCGAGCGCACCCTCGGCGAACGACTCGAGTCCGCGGCCGATCTGGAAGCCCGGCGTGCCCGAAGAGAACTCGGCCATGCGGCTACGTGAATGCCCGAAGAACTGCAGCACGAAGACGAAGGCCGTGATCGCCGTCCCCGCGAGTACGAGGACGTGCCGCAGGCGAATCCCACCGCAGAGCACGAGCATGCCCGCGATCGCGATCACGAAGAACGCATGCCCGATGTCCGGCTGCGTCAGCAGCGCGAGCGATCCCGCAACCGGTACCGCGATGACCGGCAACACGCCGCGAACGAAGCTGTCTCGCAACGCCTTGCGCCGCTCGATCATCTCGGCGGTCGCGAGTACGACGAGGATCTTGACCAACTCGGCCGGCTGGAAACGGAAGCCGCCCAACTCGACCCAACGACTCGCGCCCTTGGTCGCACCGCCGAGCACATGAGGCAGCAAGCACGAGAAGACCGCGGTCGCATAGAGCGGCAACACGAACTTGCGTAGCGAGTCGAGTCGCATGCGGAAGCAGACGAAGAGCGCGACGAGCCCGAGCAGGATGCGCATCGCACGACTCTCGAGCGCCGCGAAGAACCCGGTCACCGGTCCATCGATCGTCGCGCTCATCAGGAGGCCGACGCCGACCAACCCGCACACCGCGAACAACATGGCCTCACGCCAGAAACGTCGTGCTGCCGCCTCGTTCATGCTGCGATCGCCTCCCTTACCGCACCTTGAACAAGGCTACCGACAACACCGCCAACAAGACACCGATGATCCAGAACCGAACGACGATTCGTGTCTCCGGGGTTCCGTTCAGCTGGAATGCATGATGGATCGGCGCACAGCGGAAGACGCGCTTCCCCCGGAGTTTGAACGACGCGACCTGGAGGATGACACTGAACGCCTCGGCCACGAAGACGCCGCCGGCGACGACGAGGAGGAGTTCCATGCGACTCGCGAATGCGGTGTAGCCGAGTAGCGCTCCGAAGCCGAGACTGCCGACGTCCCCCATGAAGACCTGAGCCGGCGCCGCGTTGAACCACAAGAAACCGAGTGCCGCTCCGACGAGACCGGCGATCACGACCGCGAGTTCGAGGCATCCCGGGACGTAGCGTACGAAGAAGCGCGCAGCGAGTTCTTCGGTCCCCACGACATTGCACGCGACGGTCAACGCGATCCCCGTGATCGCGAGGCAGCCCGCGGCGAGACCGTCCATGCCGTCGGTCAAGTTGACGGCGTTGGCGCTCCCGCAGATCACGAGCCATGCGAGACCACAGAACGCGATCCCGCCGAGCGGCAACGACAGATCCTTGGCAAACGGCAGGAGCAAGACTTCGATGTCGTCGCCACCGTGCGTCGACCCTGGAGCCCACACGAACTCTCGAAGCGTGATCGCGACGGCGATCACGAGGAGGGTCAACAGGCCGAGCTTGAGCTTGCCGTTGATCCCGTGCTTCGTCGCGTGGTGCTGCTTGACGTGATCGTCGAGGTAACCGATCGCGGTCGCGACCACGAACACGACGAGCGCGAGCAAGACGATCGGGACGTCCAGTCGCGCCCAGAGCACCGACGCCCCGAAAATGGCACCGAACGTGAGGATGCCCCCCATCGTCGGCGTGCCCGCTTTTCCCTCGGGCACGATCGCGCGCCGCTCATCCCCCATCTTGGCGACGTTCTCGCCGAGTCTCCGGCGATCGAGCATCGCCAAGAATCGCGGTCCCACGAGCAGACATACGAGAAACGCGGTCACGAACGCAGCCGCCATGCGGAAGGACGGGTATCGAACCAGATACGGAAACCCGTGCGCCTCGTTCAGCCACCGAAAGAGCTCGTAGAGCATCTCGTCGCCGGCCGCGCCGTCAGCCTGCGGCGCCCGTCATCGCATCGACCGCACGATCGAGGGCGACGGCTCGAGATCCCTTGAACAACACGAAATCGCCGGCACCGAAGAGAGCAGGCAACTCGGGGATCAACGCATCGACATCCTCGAACAGGACGATCGGCTTGCCGGTCTCCTCGTGGAACGCTCGCGCGGCGAACGCGGCGAGCGAACCGACGGCAACGAGCAGATCGACCCTGCCTGCTGCAGCGACGCCGGACTCTTCGTGGATCGCACGGGCTTCTTCACCGAGTTCGCGCATGTCGCCGAGCACGAGAACACGCCGCTTCATATGGCGAATGCGATCGAGCACGGAGAGCGCGGCGAGCAAGGACTCGGGATTGGCGTTGTAGCTATCGTCGAGGATCTGCACGCCGCCCGTACCGACCTTCGACTCGAGTCGACGAGGCGTCGGTCGCACTTGTGCGGCACGTTCGACGAGTTCTGCGATCGCTCCGGGAGCATCGCCCTCGATGGCGACACCGATCGCGAGCACCGCGAGGAAGTTCCGCACGTCGTGCAGGCCCGGCCGCCGCAAGACGGCACCGCCGAGGCGATGTCCGAGGACTTCGACGTCGAAGGAGATCGCGAGCTGTTTGTCGATGACGAGTGTTCGCAACGAAGTCGAGTGGACCGAAGCGCGGTGCGTCACTCCGAACGTCACCGTACGCCGTCCACCGGCAGCCTCGCGCAGGCTCGCGATGTTCGCATCGTCGGCGTTGAGAACGACGATCGACTCGGGCCTCGAGCCGGCGATGATCGCGGTCTTCTCGTGCAAGACTCCTTCGACGGTACCGAGCCCCTCGAGGTGTCCCCGGCCGACGAGCGTGATCACGACGATGTCGGGGTCGGCGATCTTCGTGAGTGTCGCGATCTCACCAGGCGCGTTCGTTCCGATCTCGCAAAAGACGAGTTCGGTTTCGTCGCGCGCGCGCAGCAACGTCAGTGGAACACCGATGTCGTTGTTGAACGACTTTTCGCTCACCACGATCTCGCGGTCGTGGAAGAGCGTCGCTGCGATCTCTTTGGTCGTCGTCTTGCCACAACTTCCGGTAATGCCGATCACCTTGCCCGGCAGTCGCGCACGATGCGCGCGCGCAAGATCTTGCAGCGCCGTTCTCGTATCGCCCACGACGACGGCGAACGAAGCACCGAGATCGATCTGCGGGTCGAGCTGTTCGACGACGACACCGGCAGCGCCATTCGCGAGCGCGGTCACGACGTGGTCGTGCCCATCGTGATTCGGTCCACGCAACGCGAAGAACAGCGTCTCCACGACCGCACCACGACTGTCGGTCGACACGGCCTTGGCGAGCCCCGTTCCACGAAGCTCACCTTGGCAGGCGTTAGCAACGAATTCGGCGGTGAACCCCGCCGCTCGCGTCAGCGATGCAACCATTCGAGTGCGACCTCGCGATCATCGAAAGCGTGCAAGGTCGTCCCGATGAGTTGACCGCTCTCGTGTCCCTTGCCGGCGATGACGATCGTATCGAGCTGTTCGGCAGAATCGAGGGCATGCCAGATCGCCTTCCGACGATCGTCGCAGACGTCGACGCGCGCGGCGCTGGACTCGAGTTCTCTGATCCCGGCGAGGATCTCCTCGAGGATCCCGCGCGGGTCCTCGCGTCGCGGGTTGTCGTGCGTGACGACCACGTGATCGGCGAGGGTGGCGGCTATCTGCCCCATCTTGCCGCGCTTTCCGCGATCACGCTCACCGCCACACCCGAACACGACGCGCAGCGAACCACGAGTCATCGGGCGAAGGGACTTGAGTACTTGCTCGAGCGCATCGGGAGTGTGCGCGTAGTCGAGAAAGACACGGAAGCGCTCGAACCCCGGCACGCTCTCGAGGCGACCTCGCACCGGCTTCGCTCGGGCCATCGCCGCACCGACGCGGAGCGGACCGACACCGAGCGCGATCGCGGTCGCCATCGCAGCGAGCGCGTTGCGGGCATTGTGGGTTCCGATCAACGGCAGTTCGACGTCGACGTGACCATCGCGAGTCACGATGCGCATGCGCGTTCCGAAGGTCGTCTCGCGAAGGATCTCGCCGCGCACGTGCGTGCCGTGCGGCGGCAACGCGTCGGGATGCGCGGAACCGAGTGCCCAAGTCGTCACGCGATGCGAGGGATCGATCGCGTCCCGGATCGGTGACGCACTTGCATCGTCTGCAGGCAGGACGGCGAGCTTGCCCGGCGCGAGCGAAGAGAACAGCCGTGCCTTCGCCCGACCGTACTCCTCCATCGTGCCGTGGTAATCGAGATGGTCGCGCGAGAGGTTCGTGAAGACGGCGGCTTCGAAGCGCACGGCATCCGTTCGACCTTGATCGAGCGCGTGCGAGCTGACTTCGATCACCGCGTGCTTGCAGCCACGATCGACCATCCCGCGCAAGAGTCGCTGGAGTTCGATCGGACCCGGAGTCGTGTTGGTCGCCGGCAAGACGTGTTCGCGCCCGTCGGGCTTGGGGCCGAGGCGATACTCGATCGTGCCGAGCGAGCCAACCGGGCGACCGTCGTCTTCGAGACAGATGCGCAAGAGATCGGCAACGGTCGTCTTGCCGTTGGTCCCGGTGACGCCGATCACGTGCAGGTGCGTCGACGGCTCGCCATAGAAGCGCGCGGCCACCGCTCCTGCAGCACGCCGCACGTCGGGAACGACGAAGCACGGTACGGCAACGGGCAACGGACGTTCGGCGACGACCGCGACGGCACCACGACCGACCGCTTCGGTCGCGAAGCGCGCCCCGTCCGCCTCGTGGCCCGGCACCGCGAAGAAGATCGCCCCACTCGTCACTCGCCCCGAGTGATCGCAGACCGCGGTCACGGTTTCGTTGCGGAACCGAACGACATCGAGCGCGGCGTGCGCTTCGAGAACAGTACGCAGCGATGCGAGATCCGGTAGCAACTCGCCGACATTCGCGATGCGATTCGAGTCGCCCGTCGATGCGGCCCGGGCAGAAGGCAGGTCGCCGATCGGGTGCACGCGCAACGTGCGCCCCGATGGCATCCTGCGCTCGTGCGCTTGTCCGTCTGCATCCCCGTTCGAAGTCATGACATCGGTGACCCGCTGAGTCACAGTAAGCGCGCGCTGCGGCCTTTGTTTGCGCACCCAGCCGCGCAGTCCCGACAACCTACCGAAACCGACCATCGCTCTCCCCTCTCTCGTGGACGGGACGTGCGACGTCCCGTCTCGTGTGGCTTTTCTTGACGTAGGCCATCAGGTCCCGCACCGCGGGCGCGGCATACGTTCCACCGTAAAACTTCCGAACATTGCGCTTCATGAGAACCGCCATCGAAAGCCACCTGGGCTCGTCCGCAGGCGCGAATCCCACGAAGCTCGCGTTGGACACTTGCCGGCGCTCGTTGATCGTCGTGCCGGTTTTTCCAGCGAGCCAACCGTTCATGTCCGGACTGCTCAGTTCGCGCGCAGTGCCGCGCGGATCGGTGACGACGTGGACGAGCGTGCTGCGGATCCACGAAACCGTCCGCTCGGACAGGATGCGTTCTCCCGGTCCGGCACGTTCGCCTGCGCCGGCGATCAGGCGCATGCGGAAGTCGTGCCCCGTCACGAGACTCGCGAACGCCCGGGCGAAGCTGATCGGATAGATCTCGAGCTGGTAGCCGAAGCTGAGCGACGGGCCGGTGTAGACCTCGTAGTCCGCCTTGTTCTCGAAGTTCCGCGACGTCGGCACGATTCCCGGCCTCGGACGACCATCCGCGAGCTGAGGCAATGGCAGCCCGAGTTCCGGCGCCTCGCCGAGCCGAAACAGTTCGAGCAGTTCGCGATGAAACGGCGCTCCACCGAGCATGCCGACCTTCACAGCCCCGATGTTGCTCGACTGGATCAGGATGTCCTCGAGGAGGCAGGCACCGACGGCGTGGTCGTCCTTGATGATGCGCGACCGGCGAGCGTGCTTGGGAACGATACGCCACGTCTTGCCACCGTCCTCGCCACAGACGAACGGTTGGCCCGGCGAAACGATCCCACGCTCGAGCGCGAGCCCGAGCACGAGCGGCTTGATGACAGAACCCGGCTCGACGCGAGCCCAGTGCGTCATCGGCCAATCGCGGTCACCCGAGATTCGGAACTCGGGATCGAACGTCGGCGAACCAGCGAGCGCGAGCACGTCGCCGCTCTGCAGATCGACGAGCAGGATCATCCCCCACTCGGCTTCGGCGTCGGCAACCGCGCGCCCGATCGCATCGAACGCGACTTCTTGGTAGCGCGAGTCGAGCGTCGTGACGATGCGCTCCGGGGCGAAGTCGTCGGCAAACGGCGCAGGCTCGAGATCCCGCAGGTAACGCTTGCCGCGCGCATTGCGCAACTCGCGCACGGTCGTCGCCTTGCCGGGAACGAGCGCGGGAAGCGCTTCGAGTCCAATCGCGCGATCATCGCCGTCGGATTCGCCAACGAGCGCACCGACGACGTGCGCGGCCGCACGGCCGAGTGGATACACGCGGTTCCAGCGCGAGACGAAGCGAAACCGGAATCGACAGCCGTCGTACCGCGCGCGGCCGAGCTCTTCGAAGGCGCGCAGCGCTGCGGTATCGCCGACGTCGCTCGCGACTTCGCGCTTCCAGTAGTATTGCCACGGGCCACGTGTCTCACGGCGCACGTCGGCTCGCTGCCACAAGTCGCGACGGAAGTCGTCGCCCGGCAACCGCAGCGCTTCGAGGACCCCGTCGCGCTCCGATGCGGACACGTGCCGATCCATCTCGAGGCATGCGAGGATGCGATTCGCGAGTTCGAGTGGGAGATCGGTGTTGCCGTAGCACTCGACTTCGACGTCGTACGCGAGGACGGAGCGCGCGAGCACTGCGCCATGGCGATCCACGATCGTGCCTCGCGGCGCGTTCTGACGAACGGTCCGCTGACCGTGAACACGTTCGGGGTCGGGCGATCGGCGCCCGTCCGCATGTGCGACGAAGACGCGCCACCCGGCGAGCGCGAGCAAGAGCGACACGACCGTGACGACGGTGACGAAGACACGCTCGCTCACTTCTTCGAAGACGGGACCACGCGGATGCAGCGACTTGCGGATCATCGCGAGGTCAATCTCTTGTCTTGCGGGCCTGTGCGTCGGCAGTCGAAGCCTCGAGGACTTCGGTGCGACGCAACCACGCGAGGCGACGCTCACAGCGTGCTCGCTCGGCAACGACATAATTGGCATCTGCCTGCAACGCACTGAGGCGTGCACGGAGATGCAAGGTCCGGATCCGAAGGGCGACCACCAGGAGACACACGACCAGGCAGAGGAAGAGCGCGACGAACGCGCCTCCCCACCTCATCGCCATGCCTCCTGGCGACCTACCGGGGGATCGGAATCGGCCGTCTTCACGGCCACTCGGAGCTTCGCGCTCCGACTGCGGGGATTGCTCTGCAGCTCCTCGGGGCCCGCGGTGACGGGCTTCTTCGTGAGGCGTTGCAAGTTCTCCCTGAAGAACGTCTTCACCAGACGATCCTCCAAGCTGTGAAACGAGATCACGACCAGGCGACCCCCGACGCGAAGCGCACGGCATGCTGCCGCGAGCCCCGCCTCGAGGACCTCCAGCTCTCTGTTGGTCGCGATTCGCAACGCTTGGAAGACGCGCGTCGCCGGATGAATCCGTCCACTGCGCGCCGAGGGTGGCACCGCTCGAACCACCAACTCGGCCAGCTCCCCACCAGTCATGGGAAGCAACTGACGTTTCCGCTCTTCGCAGATCGCTTGCGCGATCCGCCTCCAGAAGCGCTCTTCGCCGTACTCCCGGAACCAACGACCGAGTTCCTTCTCCGGAGTCGTCCGGAGCAGGTCCAAGGCAGTCGGTCCAGAAGTCTGGTCGTAACGCATGTCGAGAGAGGTCGAAGAACGGAAGGACAACCCCCTCCCGGGGTCGTCCATCTGATGCGAGCCGAAGCCCAGATCCGCGAGAACTCGATCGACAGAGTCGATGCCGAGCCCTCGAAGGACCTCGTCCAAATCGGCGTAGCTCGCGTGACGAAGCTCCACTCTCGGGGCAACCCCTGCGAGGATTCGCTCTGCAGCAGCAATCGCGGACGCGTCCCGGTCGAGACCGATCAACGTTCCGCGAGCGCCGAGATGCTCGGCAATCCCGATCGCATGGCCACCCATGCCGACCGTCGCATCGACGACGGTCAGCCCCTCCTCGAGAGCGAGGGCTTCGATGACTTCCTTGAAAAGAACAGGTTTGTGGGGCGGCAACCCCGAATGTCCGTGTTCGCCTGGCTCGCTCACGCGACGTCGCGCAGTGCTTCGTCGCGTCGTTCCACCAAGCTGCGTGCAGGCTCGATCAGGCCGGGCCAGGAAGGGAGAGAGAGCGACGAGCCCTCTCCCCCCCGGAGAAGATCGATGCAGTGCGAGTGCATCACACCGGGCCCTCTTCTCCGCTGAGGATGGCTTCCAGATTCTCCTGCCAATTCGCCGTCTTGGCCTCGTAGGCCTTGTGCACTTCGGTCGCCCAGAGTTCGATGCGCTTGAGGACGCCGACGCAAGTCAGGCTGTCCCCGATCTTCGCGAACTCGCGCAGTCGATCCGGAATCGCGATGCGACCCTGCGCATCGAGCTTGACACGCTCGGCGAGGCCGAAGAACCAGCGCTGCACCGCGCGGGTCTTCGCGTCGACCTTCTCCGAGCACTTGAGAATGCGTTGTTGGCGACGCCACTCGGGTTCGTCGAGCAGCCAGAGGCAGCCATCGACACCGGGCGTCAGCCAGAAGCTCGTGAGCGTGCGCGTGTATCCGTCGCCATCCTCCTTCTCCTCCAGGAATTGCTTCGGAAAGAAGGCGCGCCCCTTCGGGTCGACTTTCACCTCTTTGCTTCCGAAGGCTTCCATGCATCGCTCTGGAGGAAAATGGACACTGCATGAACGTGCTCAGGACCTGTTCGATACCTGCTCTCGACATGCTCACTCACTTCACCTGCGCAACTCTATCGCTCGCCACCTCCGAGTCAAGGTGTCACAGCAATCTCGCCAAATGACCATAACCTCCGCATCAATATGCAGTTATGAACACGTTTTCCACAATCGGTGGAAAACGTGCCCGGCAAGCTGCTGCAGGTCGACAGCAGCCGCGCGGCATGATTTGCTGCAATCGACTGCAAACCCTGAACTTAGCGTTTGCGGACGCGAGCACTCGCTTCCGTGACGCCGTGGCCCTACACCCCTTGCCATGACCGGGACCCTCGATGTCGCCCTGATCGGGCAGCGCTTCATGGGGCGCGCGCACAGCAACGCGTGGCGCCAGGTCGCGCCCTTCTTCGCTCCCCCGCTCCACCCGTTCCTCCACACGATTGCCGGGCGCGATCCGAAGGACCTCGAAGCCTTCGCCAAGCAGTGGGGATGGACGCACTGGACGACCCGCTGGCAGGACCTCGCCGAGGACCCCGAGATCGACCTCGTCGACATCGGCACCCCCAATGACGTGCACAAGGAGCAGGCGATCGCGATGCTCGAAGCCGGCAAGCACGTCGCCTGCGAAAAACCGCTCGCCGGAACGCTCGACGATGCGCGCGCCATGCGCGACGCGGCCAAGAAAGCACGTCGCAAGTGCAAGACGTTCGTCTGGTTCAACTACCGCCGCTGCCCCGCGATCGGCCTTGCGCGCAAGCTCGTGCAACAAGGTCGCCTCGGGAAGATCCTGCACGTGCGCGCGAAGTACCTGCAGAGCTGGGGCTTCGGCGACACACCGCTCCTGTGGCGCTTCGAGAAGAAGCGCGCGGGCTCAGGCGCCCACGGCGACCTCAATGCGCACTCGATCGACATCGCGCGCTTCTTGACCGGCGAAGAGATCGTGTCGGTCGAGGGCGCGATCGCGCAGACCTTCTACAAGGAGCGCGCGCTACTCGGCGACGCTGCGCAACTCGGCGGCAAGAGCAAGAAGACCAAGAAAGCGCAGACGATGGGCAAGAGCACCGTCGACGATGCGCTCCTCTTCCTCGCGCGCTTCGCGCGAGGCGCGGTCGCGAGCTTCGAGGCCACGCGTTGCGCTCACGGTCACGAGAATCGCAACACGATCGAACTCAATGGCGAGAAGGGCTCGGTGCGCTTCGATTTCGAGGACATGAACGTGCTCGAGTTCTTCGACGCCGAAGTCGACGCGGCGACGCGCGGATGGCGCCGCATCATGTGCACGACCGCGGACGCACATCCGTACGCGGGCAACTGGTGGCCATCGGCGCACGTGATCGGATACGAGCACGGCTTCGTCAACATGGCAGCCGACATCCTTCGCGTGCTCGGCGGAGAGGAGCCCGAGCTGCCGCTACCGGACTTCGCCGATGCGTACGAGGTGCAGCGCGTGCTCGAAGCCGCGCAGATCGCGGCCAAGCAGGGCGGCCCGGTTCCGCTGCGCGAAGTGAAGTGACGCGAGTGAACTGGAGAGAACCGAACTGCAGGCAACCGCGCAATCCGAGCGGGACAGCAGCGAACTGACAGAGAAGACCGCCGAACGAAGCCAGCCGAGAGGCGCGGGCTCCCACGAGCAGCGCGGACACGGGGGCGAACGCATGGTATGCAGCCACGCGATGGAAGACCCCTCGGACCTCTCGGACTTGCCGGATGACACGCTGCTCGAACGCCTTCTCGCCGCGCTGCATGCGATCGAAGCGGCGCACGTCGCTGGCAATGACGACGCGTTGCGCGGGGCGCAGTCCGCAGCGCGTGACTTCGCACGACGCATATCCAGCATCGATGCGCTTCGCGACTTCTCGGCGCTACCCACGATCGCGACGATGCTGTCCGGCGAACTCGACGCACGCGCGATCACGTCGATGCTCGTCCCGGTCGAACGCGCACTCGACAAGAAACTGCGGGACGAGGACTTCCTGATCGCCGCCGACGACTGGTCGCGCGACGTCCGCACGATGCCGCTGCGTCTCGTCGCCGACAGCCTGCGATCGTCCTTCAACGTCGGCGGCTTGTTCCGCACGGGCGAGTGCTTCGGTATCGAAGAACTCGTGCTCTGCGGCTACAGCGCCGACCCGAGCGATGCACGCGTCTGCAAGGCGACGCTCGGCACGCACGAACACGTTGTATGGCGACGCGAGAGACGCGTCGAGGACGCACTCGCATCGTGCCGCGCAGAGGCTCGTCTCACGGTCGCCCTGGAGAGCGATGCCTCGTATCCAGCTCTCGAAGAGGTCGACATCTCGTGGCCGTGCGCGCTCTTCGTCGGCAACGAGCGCCACGGCTTGACGACGTCGTTCTGCGAGCGGGTCGACGTGCGCGCACGCATCCCGCTCTTCGGCCGCAAGAACTCACTCAACGTCGTGTCGGCGACCGCGATCGCACTCGAGCACCTTCGGCGGCGCTTCGAGGCGCGTTGACCGTCAGCGCTTCTGCGCCATGCTCCCGGCACCCCACAGCGGCTCGATGAGCTGCGCATCCCACGCCTGGAAGCGCTCGGCCATTTCCTTCACGAGTTCGGCGTTGTCGCCCGCGATGTCGCGCGCCTCGCCGATATCGGTTTCGAGATCGTAGAGCGCGAACGCGGCGTCGCGCTGCTCACGGTGCAACTTGTACCGACCATGGCGCAGCGCGCCTTCGCCCGACGAGCCACCCGCACGCCAGAGCAAGTCACGCGCGACCGGCTCCGCGCGCGTGCCCAGGAGCCACGGTGAGACGTCCGCGCCGTCGAGCTTCCACTCGGGATCGATCTCACCACCGCCGAGCTTGACGAAGGTCGGCAGCAGATCGAGCGAGATCACGGGCATCGAGAGTTCACTGCCTTTCTCGATGCGTCCCGGGTAGCGCATCGCGAGGGGCACGCGGATCCCACCTTCGAGCAGCATGCCCTTGCGTCCACGGAGCGGCGTGTTGATCGCACCGGTTTGCGTTTGCCCACCGTTGTCGTTGGTGAAGACGACGAGTGTCTTGCCGTCGAGGTCGTTCTCGCGGAGCGCTGCGAGGATCTTGCCGACGTTGTCGTCGAGCGAACGCACGAGTCCGGCGTACTTGCGCCGACGTTCGTTCTCGATGTCGCCGAGCGACTCGTAGTCCTCGTCCTTGGGCTGCAGCGGCCCGTGCGGCGACGTGAACGACACGAAGAGGAAGAACGGCTCGCCCTCGCGCTTCGCTTCCGCCTCGATGAACCGCACAGCCGCATCGCCAAGTCGATCGGTGACGTAGCCACCCTCGTCGGTTGCCTCGCCGTTCTCTTGCAGAACCCTGTGCGGCGTCGGCTTCGGCATCGGCACGTACGGGCGCGACCCTTGCAAGAGGCCATAGAACCAATCGAAGCCCCGCCGGTTCGGATGGTAGGCGGGCTCGTAGCCGAGATGCCACTTACCGACGAGTCCGGTTCGATAGCCGAGCGCATGCATGCGATCCGCGACGGTCTTCTCACTGAGGGGCAACCCGAGCTTCGACCCTGGCGGCAAGTTACTCTCGTGACCGAAGCGCTGCTGATAACGCCCGGTCAAGATCCCTGCGCGCGACGGCGAACACACACAACCCGACATGTAGGCCTGCGTGCACGTGACACCGTCCTTCGCGATCGAGTCGATGTGCGGCGTGCGCCGCGCGAGTTCGGGCGCGGGCTGTCGCTGAAAGCCGAAGTCGGCATAGCCCGCATCGTCGGCGTAGAGCACGACGATGTTCGGATGTCGATGTGCCTGGTTCTCCTGCGCGCCCAGCGGCATGAGGCCGAACACGAACAAGAACGAGAGAGAGGTGGATACGCTGGCCATGGGCACGACGATACGCGGCCCATCGCGAGCACGCAGACCAATTGGCTCTCGGACACGCTTGCCGCCACACGGTGCTGCTATCGTCCTCCGCATGTCACAAGAGAACTCCCTCCACAACCGAGCTGTCTGGTTCGATATCCCGGTCGCCGATCTCGATCGCGCTGACGCGTTCTACGCTGCCGTTCTTGCCTGCACGGTTGACCGTGTGTCGATGCCAGGCATGAGCTTCTCCGTCCTAGAGCACGACAGAGGCAATGGCGGTTGCCTCGTCGAGAAACCCGGTGAAGTCGCCTCGGACCGAGGCATTCTCGTCTACTTCAACGCCGAAGGCCGGATTCGCGATGCGGTCTCCAAGGCGCGCGAACACGGCGGCGAAGTCGTCGAAGACACGCACTCGATCGGCCCGCACGGGTTCCGCGCGATCGTGCTCGACAGCGAAGGGAACCGCATCGCACTGCACTCCGAGAGCGACGCCTGAGCTGCCGCGGATGCGAGTCCACGCGTGCGCATTGCGGTACGGCCGTGACGGACATCCCCCCATTCCCATCGTTCCCGGACGCGCGATAATGGGCCTCCGCATGAACATGTATGAAACACGACTATCGGCTTCTTCGATGCGCACGCGACGTGCGTACCTCCGTCTGCGCTTTCTCACCGTCGCGACCCTGAGCGCGGCGCTCGCCCCGACGCTGCCGGCGCAGTACGGATTCGCAGATCTCGGCTTTCCGAACACCACCGGTCGTGGCTCATCGAACCTGCAGTGCCGCGTCTACTACCCCTCGGCGCAGAGTGGGCAGAACGCTCCGATTCTCGAGCGCAAGGGCGGCTTTCCGACTGTCGTCTTCCTGCATGGCTTCCTCACGCTCGGCAGGGAGTATCCGGCGATCGGCGAGGCCTTCGCCGCTGCAGGCTACGTCTGCGTCCTGAGTGACACGGCACGCTTCTCGAACGTGACGCAGCGCGACGATGGCGTGGCGTTGTACCCGGCCCTCCTGACCGCGAACGCTGGTTCGGGCTTGCTCGCAGGAGCGATCGATCCAGGGCGCATCGGGCTCTTCGGCTACTCGATGGGCGGCGGCAACACGCTCGAGATCCTGAGCCAGAACGTCGGCTACGTCTGCGGGCTCTGCATGGCGCCAGTGGCTTCGCCGAGCGCGAGCAAGATCACGGTCCCGCTTGCGCTCATCCACGGCGAGGGCGACACGATCGTGCCTTGGGAACCGAGTTCGCAGGCCGCCTACGACGCGGCAACGCTCGTGCGCGGCTTGCGCCTCTTCTACCGTATGAATGCGGACTGCACGCACCTCAACGTCGCGAGCCTCGCGAGCAGCTCGACGCGAGATCGCGAAGTGTGGGAGCGTGTCCTGCGCGTCACGATGGGCTTCTTCGGTCGCTTCTTGCGCGACGACAGCGCCTCGCTCGAACGCGTTCTCGGAAACGATGCGCGGAGCGAAGCTCGGCTCCGAGCCCTCCAAGTCACGATGCAGACGCCCGAACTCTGGTCGCGCAGCGAGGCGAGGATCGGCACGGACTTCCAGATCTCGCTCGCCGGCGAAGTCGGCGTCGGCGCGCTCTTCCTCGGGGCGCCGGGCTCCGGAATCGCGACTCCGTTCGGCGAACTCCTCCTCGACGCGGCGTCCGTCGTCTTCGTCCGTGCAGACGCGATACCCACGAGCAAGCTGCTCCCGATGTTCCTCTCGATCCCCTCCGACAGGGCGCTGATCAGCACGGAATTCGCGCTGCAGGGCTTCGCTCAGAGCAGCGACGTCGCGCCGGTCCGCGGCCTCAAGCTGTCAGCGATACGCGTGCGCGCGACCGTGAAGGGCTGAGTCGAACCCCGGCTGAGCCTAGTTCGCTCTGCGCCGGGGTTCGCCTCGGTCAACGACGGGTTCAGCGCACGCCGCGGATCTCGACGTCGTCGACGAAGTAGTAATCGCTACGCGCGCTCATGTTGCCCTGGAAGCGCACCACCGTCGTCGCGCTCGTGCTGTTCAGCGGGAACTCGTAGCGGTGGTAGTTGTTGTCGTCCTCGCCATTGACGAAGGTGCGCAGTGTCGTGAACGTCGCGCCGCCGTCGGTGCTGACCGCGACCGTCGCGGTGTCGCCGTTCTCGAACGAACGGAGCTTGGCCCAGAAGATCAGCTTGGCGCTCGTGACGCCGGTCATGTCGAGCTGACGCTGGGCATAGCTCGATGCCCGCATCTGGATGTGCCAACGACCGCTGTTGGCACCGTTGCGTGTCGTCAACGAGACGTCACCCGCACCGCGCCACACGTCGGACCAGCCTGTGCCGCCACTGCCGCTGCCGGACTCGATGTCGTCGAACGCGATCTGGACCTCGGTGCCGCCGCCGGCGTTCACGACGACCTGCATCGTGTCACTCGACGTGAGTGCGCCGTCGTTGCCAGAAAGGCGCAGAACATACGTTCCCGCTGCACTGAACGACGCCGTCGTGTCGATCGCACTCGCGTTGCCGAACGTCACGGTGCCGGGCCCACTATCGACACTCCACGTCGTCGTGACGAAGCCCGGAGGGTTCGGAAGGCCGTCGTCGGATACGGTTCCGTCGAGGCTCGCGCTCGCAGGCAGCGTGACCGTGCGGTTCGGCCCGGCATCGACGACCGGCGCCTGATTCTGTTGCGACGAGACGACGATGTAGTTGATGCGCGTGCGCGTGTTGCTGCCGTTCGTGTTCGACGCGGTCATGGCGACCGTGTAGGTGCCGGCGACCGAATACGTGTGCGACGGGTTCTGTGCACTCGACGTGCCACCATCGCCGAAAGTCCAACTCCACGACGTCGGGCTTCCGGTCGACTGATCGGTGAACTGAACGCTGAGCGGCACGGTGCCACTCGTCGGCGTGCCAACGAACTCCGCGGTCGGCGGATTGTTGTTGTTGCCGAGCGCTTGGGTCACGGCCTTGAAGAGGTTGATGCGCCCGTAGCCGAACGTGTTGTCGACGCCGGTCGAACCGAGGTCGTCACAGCTCCCCTTGACGATGGCTTCGACTTGGTTGGGCGTGAGCGAGGGGTTGGCGGACCAGACCATCGCGCAGAGGCCGGCCGTGAACGGCGTCGAGAAGCTCGTGCCCGACGTGTAGACGTAGGACGTGTCGCTGGCCGAGCTCGTCGTCGCGACGCTCGTGCCCGGCGCGACGACGTCGACAAACGTGCCGAACGCCGAGAAGCTCGACAATGCGTCCGCAGAGTCCGTCGCACCGACGACGATGAGGTCGTCATTGTCGCGATTGCCGAAGGTCAGGTTGCGGCTGTCGTTGCCGGCCGCCCAGATCAACAGACCACCGATCGACTTGATGTACGTCGCCGTCGTGAGGTTGGAACTGCTGTCGGCGCCGCTGTAGCTCACGCTCGCGACCTTGCTGCCGTTCTCGACCGCGGTGCGCGCCGCGTGCTGCAGCACACTCATCGACGCGCTACCGGTCGAGACGTTGGAGACGCGCAGCATGCGGTGCGAGAGATTCCATCCGACACCGGCGACACCCTTGCCGTTGTTGCCGTTCGCCGCCGCGCAGCCGGTCGTCTGCGTGCCGTGCGAGTGCACCGGACCGATCTGCCCACCATTGGATTCCCAAACCTGATCGACGGCGTTGTAGCCCTCGAGTCGATGGAGTTGCAGATCCTCGTGCGTCGTGAGCACACCGGTGTCACAGATGCCGACGCTCACGCTCGGATTACCGGTGTGGAGATTCCACGCGGCTTCCGACTGCATGTTCTGATGTTGCCACTGCGCCGAGAAGAACGTGTCGTTCGGCGTCACGACCGGATACAGCGTCCAGTCGGGCTCCGCGTACTCGAAGCCGCCCGTGGCCATCAGCTTCGTCGCGACTTCGCGCTCGCTGCTGTTCGGTGGAACCCGGATCAGGTACTCGTCCGTCTGCGCGACGTATTCGACGAGTGGGTAGACCGCGAGTGCTTCGAGCGCTTCTTTGCGTTGTGCGCGCGCGGATGCCGCTTCGTCGGGCGCGATCGCGGCGGCCTTGACTTGGCGCGGACGCACGATCATGCGTCCGGAGAACTCCTTCTCACCCTTCACTTCGGCGAAGGCGAAGCGCGGATCGATCGGAGCCGGAAGACGAACGTCCTCGCCATTGCCCTCCTGATCGGAGCGCGCATCGAGCGTTTGCGACGACGGGTCCTGGCCCGTCTGCGCACAGCCCGAAAACGCCGCGATCAGAAGTAACGAGGAAACTGCGAGAGTGAGGCGTTTTTCCATGCGGCGCAACGTAGCGGCCGCGTGCTGTGCTGGGAAGCGCCCCCGCAAGTCGTATGGAACACCATCCGCCCGAACGCATTCGAACGGGGCTCGCGTGGCACCACGAGCCGCCCGATCGGCACGCTCAGCAGTTGCGGTACTTGTCGTGGAGCCCGACGCCCTGCTCGATCATCGGCAGGATCTTCTCGACGCGGGCGAGCTTGGTCGCTTCTCGCTTGGCACTCGCGACATGCTCGGCGTACTCGCGCTGCTTGCCGGGGGTCATGGCGGAGAACGCCTTCTGCGCAGCCTTGCGTTTGGCGAGAGCCGCGGCCAGCTCACTCGGGACCTCGACCTCCTCGCCACGAGACGGCGCCAGCTCCTTGCCGGCACGCTGGTTCTCGATCGCGCGATCGACGTAATCACGCACGCGCTTGACGACGACGTCCTTCGGAGCGTGGAAGCGCCATTGACGCATCGCCTTCGTCTTGTCCTGCGCTGCTTGAAGGACGCCGTCAGGATCGGCGAGGAAGACACCCTGGTGGAACCACAGGGACACATGCCGCTGGAAGGCGGCGAGGCCGATGACGTTCTTCGTGCCGAAGCCATAGCACGGCGCCCCCCACTTGATCGACTCCTCGAGTTCGGTCGAGGCGAGGATCTTCCGCAGCTTCTCGAGCACGGGCCGCCAGTCTTCGTTCTGGGACAAGTATTCGTCGACGGACTTCGCGCGCGGCATCTGGAGAACTCCCGGGTAGGACTCGAGACAGGACCCCGCGCAAGAAAGCCCTTCGAACCCGCTCTTGCAAGGGGTCGAGACGTCCTCGCGGTTTCCTGGGTTCGGCCTCGCAGCTACGATCACCCGTTTCGACCGGAGTAGGACGATGCCGCGACCCGTCTGTCTGTTCACCGGCCAATGGGCCGATCTCCCGCTCGAAGTGCTCGTGAAGAAGGCCAAGGCCTTCGGCTATGACGGACTCGAACTCGCCTGCTGGGGCGACCACTTCGAGGTCCATCGCGCGCTCGACGAAAACGGCTACTGCGAAGCACTTTGGAAGACCCTGACGACGAACGGCCTGCACTCGTTCGCGATCAGTGCCCACCTCGTCGGCCAAGCGGTCTGCGACCCGATTGACGCGAGACACAAAGCGATCTTGCCCCCGGAGGTGTGGGGTGATGGCGATCCCGAAGGCGTGCGCCAGCGTGCGGCCGAAGAGATGAAGGCGACCGCGCGTGCGGCGGCGCGCTTCTTCGATGCAGCTCCGGACGACGTGAAGGCGCAGCTAGCGCGCAGCAACGCGCGCCGCGTCGTCAACGGGTTCACCGGCAGCGCGATCTGGCATCTCCTGTATTCGTTCCCCCCGGTGCAGAAGGGGCAGATCGAAGCGGGCTTCGCGGACTTCGCGAATCGCTGGAAGCCGATCCTCGACGTGTTCGACGAAGTCGACGTCTCCTTCGCACTCGAAGTGCATCCGACCGAGATCGCGTTCGACATCGTGACGACTCGGCGTGCGATCGCGGCGATCGACGGGCATGCGCGCTTCGGCTTCAACTTCGACCCGTCCCATCTCGGCTACCAGAACGTCGACTACCTCGCGTTTCTGCGTGAGTTCGGCGACCGAATCTTCAACGTGCACGTCAAGGACGTTTGGTGGAGCGAACGTCCGACGCCGATCGGCACCTTCGGTGGACACACGGACTTCGGTGTCGATGGTCGTGCGTGGGACTTCCGGAGCCCGGGCCGTGGACGCGTCGACTTCGAGGCACTGATCCGCGTCCTCGGTTCGATCGACTACCAAGGTCCGCTCACGGTCGAATGGGAAGACCCCAACATGGATCGTGAGTTCGGTGCCACGGAAGCCGCCGCATTCGTGCGTCGCCTGGACTTCCCGCGCAGTGAGATCGCGTTCGACGACGCATTCTCCGATTGATCGCCTCACGAACGCCTCGTCCTTCCCCCACCACGCTCTCGGTAGCTCGACGAATTCATGAAGACCAAGCTCTCGGTCATGATGTTCCTGCAGTACGCGATCTGGGGCGCTTGGCTCCCGCTGCTGTGGCCCTTCCTCAACGGGCATCGCGGTTTCGATGGAGATCAGATCAGCACCATGTTCGCGGTGGGAGCCGTGGGCGCGATCATCGCTCCATTCATTGCTGGTCAGATCGCGGATCGTTACTTCAACACCGAGAAGTTCCTCGGCATCAGCCATCTCGCTGGCGCCGCGATCGTGTGGTTCCTCGCGACTGCGGAGAGCTACGACAGTTTTCTCTGGCTCAGTCTCGCGTACTCACTCGTCTACTCCCCGACGCTTCCGCTGACGAACTCTCTCGCCTTCCACCATCTCGAGGACCGAGATCGTGACTTCGGCCGTGTGCGCGTCTGGGGTACGGTCGGATGGATCGTCGCCGGCCTGCTGATCGGGCAGTTCTTGTATCGCTACTACACCCCGACGGAGGCGGCGTACACCGAAGCGTTCGCACAGAATGCGACGACCGCCAAGGACTACGCCGCGTACAAGATCTCGTCGTGGAATGCGGGCATGGCCAATGCCTTCAAGCTCAGCGCGATCCTCGGCGTCGCGATGGGCCTCTATTGCCTCTCGATGCTACCGAAGACGCCCCCGATGAAGGGCAAGGAAGCCAACGCGACGATGGAAGCGTTGCAAGAAGTTCGGCGCCAGCCTCTGACCACGCTCTTCTTGCTCGCAGTGCCGGTGAGCTGCATTCACCAGTTCTATTTCGTCCACACCGCGGGCTTCCTCGGCACCCTCCAGTCGAAGGCAGCCGACTCGATCAATACGGTATTCGGCGTCGGTGGCGGCGGCCTGATGACGATCGGACAGATCAGCGAAGTCGCGGTGCTCGCCGCAATCCCCCTCGTTGCCAAGGAATGGTCGCGCAAGACTCTGCTCGCGATCGGGCTCCTTGCCTACGCCGGACGCATGGCGCTCTTCGCATACGCGGGGGACAGCGTGCCGCACGTCATGCTCGGAATCGCGTTGCACGGACTGTGTTTCGGTTGCTTCATCTTCGTCGCGTTCATGATCGTCGATGAAGAGACGACGAAAGACGTGCGCGCGAGCGCCCAGAGCCTCTTCAACCTCGTCATCATCGGAATCGGGATCATCGTCGGGAGCAAGATCGCAGGCATGATCGCGGCACGCTACTCGGTCGACAACAAGGTCACGGACTACACTGGCCTCTTCTCGTGGCCCATGTGGGCCGCGCTCGCCTGTTTCGTGCTCCTGATCCTGTTCTATCCGAACGGTCGCAAGCCGGCGCCACAGTCCTCGACCCCTTGATGCATCCATGAGATTGCAGTCCTCGCTCGTCATCGCCGCTCGGATCGCGTTCGCCATCGGTATCGCCGGGACCGGCGCTCTCGTCGCCCAGGACGGCACGCAGCAGAACGTCGCGGAGCCTGCCCCCCTGCAACGCGAGCGGCTGCGCGGGTCGCTGCGAGACGCGGGCGGGAACGCGATCGAAGGCGCGAACATCGAAGCGTGGTATGCGCCGGTAGCTGCCGAAGCCGTGCTGTTCGGTATCGAGGACGTCGTCACCACGAAGACCGACGCGCGAGGGCGATTCGAACTTTCGCTCCTGCGCGGCGCGGTCTACAGCATCGTCGGCTATTGGAAGGACGCGGAAGGTGTAGCCCGTCAGTCCGTCGTGACGACCTCGACGGGTGATCGACTCGTCACGCTCGAACCCGCCGAAGAGCTCACGAGTGGCGCAGAAGTCGATGTCGTCGTCAGCGGAGATCGAGCGGCCTACGGCATTCTCGGTCAACTCCGTGCAACGGTGTTCTGCGATGGAGCCAACTGGCGGCGCTTCGCGACCAAGCCAATCGACGGCGACGAGCCCGTGCGCTTCGAAGTGCCGTTCACCGGCGATCGTGGGCGCGTCAAGATCGTCGTCGAAGACGACCGTGGGCCGATCCACGTCAACACGATGTTCTTGCGCAAGCAGACCAAAGTCTGGCAGTCGAGAGTCAACCTCCCCAAGGGACCCAAAGTCGACGTGCACGTCACCGACAAGGACGGAAAGGCGATCGCAGGCGCGCAGATCCAGTGTCCCCAAAGTGTCTGGGGCTCGTCTCCGTGGCGGACGCATGCCGTGACGGACGACGAAGGGCACGCTTCGATCACGACGATCGAAGAGTTCGACAAACAATGGACGATTCGTGTGCGCGCGCCCGGCTACGTCGAAGCCTACGGGTTTCGCAGCAGCGGCCAGGGTCACCTCTGCGGCAAGCCGTGCACCGAGTGGGCTGCCGACAAGCCGATCGTGTTCACTCTCGAGGCCGGCGAACCGCTGGTCGGCACCGTCCTCGACGAGAACGGCAAGGGCTTGCCGGGTATTCCCGTGGCCATGAGCTACGACGTCTCGCTCATGGTGCAACCCAACTCGTATCGGGGCCTCGGCAGCACGGCGATGCTCGCGACGACCGACGAGGAGGGCAAGTATCGATTCGGCGGCGTTGGCAAACCCGATTCCCTGCGTCTCATGGCTGCGCTGCCGCCCGAGATCCTCGCACGACTCTCGAAGAACTCGGACGTGGTGCCAGCATCGTGGATCGAACTCGATGCGTCCCGGGCTGGGTCGAAGAGCGAGGTGCCGACACTCGATTTCTCGAAGGCTGCGATTCGCGTGTTCTCGATTCGCAAGCCGGGCGGGACCCCGGCGCGCGGCGCGGCGATCGTGTCGTTGACCGACCACTCGGATTCGGTCAAGGAAGCGATCGAACGTGCTCCGCGCGCCGACAAGCGCGGTCGTGTTGCGCTCTTCGTGTTCGCAGAACCCAAGTCGAACCCCTTGATCAACTTGTTCAAGCGATCTTCGGCGCGCTCGGAATTCGCGATCCTCGAAGGTGAGGGATGGAAGGAGCTTCGCTCGAGTGATCTCGCGACGGAGCCGGGAAAGGAGGACGAACCGATCCCCCTCGAACTCGAGCCGTTCACCGAACGCAACGTCCTCGTCGTCGACGGTGACGGCCAACCACTCGCAGGTGTCACCTCGAACATCGGCGGATCCTCGTGGTCCGGAAGCGGAGCGATGATCGACTTCGCGCGAGCCGCGAATGCGATCGGCCTCGCCCAGAAGAGCGATGACCAGGGTCGCATGCGCCTTTGGTCGATCGACGTGCCCAACATGCAGCACCGCATCAGCTTCCACGCGCAGTCGAAGACCAACCGCAATCAGGTCACGCTCCAGCTTCCGTCCCCGGGTGAGGAATGGACCGTGACGATCGCCAAGTAACGCGCGACTCGGATCACGACCCGCCGTACTTCAGAGCAATCGACCGGCGAGTTCGGCGAGGTCCGAGCGCTCGCCCTTCTCGAGGAGCACATGGCCGTACAGCTCCTGCCCGTGCATACGCGCGATCACGTGGCTGAGTCCGTTGGACAACGCATCTAGATAGGGCTGATCGATCTGCCGGATGTCACCGGTCAAGACGATCTTCGTGCCCTCTCCCGCTCGCGTCAGCACGGTCTTCACTTCGTGTGGCGTCAAGTTCTGCGCCTCGTCGACAATGAAGAACGCGCCGTGCAAGCTACGCCCACGCAGATAGGCAAGTGGGGTCAACACGAGACGATCACTCTCTTGCAACTTCGCGAGCGTGCGCGCCTGATCCTCACCGGGTGAGAGCTGCCCACGGATCACGGCGAGGTTGTCGCGTAGGGGCTGCATGTAGGGATCGATCTTGGACTGCACGTCACCCGGCAAGTAGCCGAGGTCTCGGTTACTGAGCGGGACGATCGGACGGGCGAGCAGGATCTGTCGATAGCGCGTGTGACACTCGAGAGCTGCGGCGAGCGCAAGGAGGGTCTTGCCCGTGCCTGCCGTGCCGACGAGCGTCACGAGCCGAATCGAATCATCGAGCAGCATGCGCAACGCGAAGGTCTGTTCGGCATTGCGAGGCCGGACTCCATAGGCCTGCAACTTCGGTGGAATGCGCACGAAGGCGTCTTCCTGCGGCGCGTAGCCGGCGAGGACCGACTTGCTCCCGCTGCGGAGAATGAAGTTTTCGTTGGGCTGTGGATCTTCTACGGCTGTGAGTTCGGCACGCGAGACCTTGTGCGGCACTTCGAAGAAGCCTTCGAGCACGCCAGGGTCGAGGCCTTCGATGATGCGCCTCCCGGGCCACAACAGGTCGGGCCGTCGCACCTTGTCGGCTTCGTAGTCCTGGGCAACGAGGCCGAGGGACTTGGCTTTGACACGAAGATTGGAATCCTTGGAGACGAGGATGACCGAGCGATCGGGCGCAGTCTTCTTCATCCAGAGCGCGGTCGCGAGGATGCGGTGGTCCGCGATGTTCTCGGTGAAGGCCCCATCGAGCAGATCGTATGCATCGCGCAGGACCACGACGCGAAGGTTGCCGAGCCCCTCGCCGAGCGACACGCCTTCGGTCGCGAGGAAGTCCCCCGTCATCGCATCGAGGTCGCGCAAGCACTCTCGTGCTTGGAAGTGAATCTCTTCCGACCCGCGCTTGAAGCGGTCGAGTTCTTCGAGCACGACGATCGGCAGCACGACGTCGTTCTCCTCGAACGTGCGTAGGCAGCGACAGTCGTGCAGGATGACGTTGGTATCGAGTACGAAGATCTTTCCAGGCACGTGCCCGATCATCGCGTGATGCCCGCGAGACCGACACCGGAAACGAAAAACGGCCGCCCGAGGGCGGCCGCTTCCTTCACGTTCGTGTTCGAACGCGCTTCAGGAGTTTTTGAAACTCACTGGCGCGAGCTGGGGCACTGACCCTTCGTGCTGCTGCACTCGGTCTTCGCGCCACTGCACTCGCTCTTCTTTTCGCTGCAGCATTCGGTCTTGGCGTTCTTCTCGCTGCAGCACTCGCTCTTGGCGTTCTTCTCGCTGCAGCACTCGCTCTTGGCGCCGCTGCACTCGGTCTTCTCGCTGCTGCATTCGGTCTTCGCGCCTTCGCTGCAGCACTCGCCCTTCATCGCCGCGCCCATCGTCGTGGTCATCGTGCCGAGGAGCTTGCTCGCTGCGGTCATGTAGTTGCAGGTCGCTTCGCAAGCGCCCTTCGTGACTTCGCATGCCTGCATGACTTCGGCGTTGCGTGCCATGAGTCCACCCTTCGGGCAGAGCAGCTTGGCGGCGCCGGCCTTGAGCAGAGCGGCTTCCTTCTGGAGGTTGCCGACGACGAGCGGCATCGGGTCGATCTTGTTCTTGGCGAGCACGGCCTGGAGTTCGGCCATCTTCGCGAGCGAATCCTTGCACTTGCCGAACGCGGCGAGTTCTTCGCCGGCCTTGCCCCACGACTTGCAGAGCGATTCCGAAGCGCTGACCGGGCAGCCTTGCTTGGCGACCTTTTCGCCTTCCGGGCACTCGACGCACTCGGAGCACTCGGACGTCTTGGCGACCGGAGCGGCCTTTTCGCCTTCGCTGCAGGAGCTGTCGCAGTCCTTCTTGGCGCCTTCGGCCATGCAGCACTCGCTCGCGGCGGCGGTGATCAGCTTCATCGAAGCGGTGACTTCGCCGTTGAGGGCGGCCAGCTGCTTGACCATCGCGAGCTGCTCGGCGGCGTCCTTACGGAAACCTTCGGGCGCCTTGCCGTTGACCATGCCTTCGAGCTTCTCGATCGAAGCGGCGTAGAGACGGTCGAGCGTCTCCATCGTGTCCGGCATGCGCTTGCCCATCGGGCAGAGCTTGGACATGCCGACCATCGCCTGAGCGACTTCCTTCTGTGCCGTCGCGTCGAGCTTCTGGTAGGCCTTGACCAGGGCGTTCTGGGGACCGGTCGTGCATTCCTGAGCGGCGCTGCACGTCTCGGCTTTTTGGGCCTTGGAGTAAGGGCACTCTTGCGCGAACGAAGTCGTGGCAAGGCCCAGAGAGATGGCAACCGTAAGAATCGTTTTCACGTGATCGATCTCCTTCGATGATCGGGGTTCGTTTTGCGTGAGTCTACGCAGCGATGCAGCCCTTGTGGGCGCAAATTGAGCGAGAAAGATCTTGGTTACGAGCGCGGTTCGTTGTCGTTCCGCGGGATTATTCGACCATGAGGCGAGGCGAGGTGGAGTTCTTCCGTGGTGAAGAGCCGCAGCCCCACGAAGACCCATGCCGGCGCCGTCCATTGCAACAGCAGACGATCGAAACGACTCACGAGTTCGTGGTCGAGATCGTTCTCGGGAACGAGAAACAGCGATGCGAACGCCGCTACGAGCCCGAGTACGACGAAGGCCCCGAGTGCGCGCTGCCCATCGGCCGTCCGGCTGCGACTCGCGAGCGCGAGTGCCGTCAGCCCCCACAGCAGCGCGAATTTACGGACGTCGAAGGCGACGGCGACGCTTCCCAGCAGCATGCGCGGAAGGTCCCGCAGGCGCGACGCGACGCGCGCGAAACCGCCATCCACGACGGCGTCCATCGATCCGGAGACCGTAACGAGCATGAGAGTCGCAGCGATCAGCAGCCCGACAGTCCCCGCGACGATGACGGTTCGAAGCGCGCGGCGCGCCGCGGGAACCGAGTCCAACGCCGCTCTCATCAGGATCACGACGAGCGGCGCGCAGGCGACGAGCACGATGCGTTCCGCTTGCATCGGGATCGCGTGCGCACGCACCGCCGCGACGAGCCCGCAACTGATTCCGGTGAAGACAGAGCCGAGCACGACCCCGTGCTTCGGCAGGGCATGAATGCCGGCGATGAGGGCGAGCCAGGCATACGCGGTGCCCTCGGGCTTGAGCATCGGGAGCCCGGCGACACTCACGCAGAAGAGCGCGGTTTGCCATCGTGTGGTTCGTGAGCTGCCCGGTGCGCCCGCCAGCGCGGACCCGACGCCGCACAAGAAGAGCGCGACGATGAGTTCTCCGTATCCCGAATCGATGTTGCCGGCTCCGGTTCCGATGAACCCCGGGAGCACGAAGAACGATGCCGCCATCAGGATCGCAACCGGCCGTCCGAGCCCGCGTTCGAGCGTGCCGAAAATCCCGACCACGAGCACGACGAACAGCGCAGGAAAGACGAAGCGCGCCGTTTCGAGACCGACGATCCGTGACAAGTCCGCGAGCACGAGCGGTTGCAAGAGCGGATACTCGCGCGCAGGTGAGTAGACTCCGATTTCCGTGAAGAACGGCTGGAAGTAGCCACCCGTGCTCAGCCGTACCGCACGAAGCTCCCATGCGACCCTGCCGTCCCATTCGCGGGGACCGGTCGTGATCAATGCGATGCCGATCGGCACTAGGACGATCACCGCGAGTGCGAGGCAACCGAGGAGCATGCGTTTCTCGGCAGTCGACGCTCGTCGGCCTTCACGATGCGGCGATCGCCGACGAGCAAGGAACGCGAGGACGAAGGGAACCACGGCCGCAATCGCGAGAAGAGCCAGGCGCGCCATTCCAGGCAGATCGATTCCTACTGCGAGGAACGCGTGCACGACCAGTCCGTACGTGACGATAAAGGCCAGGCACGCGAGCAAGACGAGGTTCGCATGCGTCACGGCACGATCTCCATGCGAAGGATCTCCTGCGTCGCGACGAGAACCACGCGGCCCGTCTTGCCTTCGTACGATCCTCTCGCGACGGGGCGACCGAGCAGCTCGCTCTCGGATCCCGGGATCCCACCGGCGACATCGGCATCGAAGAGAAGGCGATCACCGATCGAAGCGACGACGTGCTCGATCGGTCCTTGCCACGTTCCACGCCACAGGACCACCGCGTTGCTGGGAGTGTTCGCCTCGATCCATTCGACGATCTTCAGCGCTTCGGGCCACGTGCGACCGAGGTGATACCCGGCGGCTCCCAACTCCTCGAACTCGCGCACTTGGGCGAAACGCTTCCCCCACGTTGCGTGCGGAATCCGCGCCAGCGAGAACGCGAACGAGGCGATGAAGAGGACCCAGGCAACACGCGGAGTCCACGGCGCCTTCATTGCCCGAAGCTACCCTGCACGACGTGGAGATAGATCGCCTCGAGACGATCGGCGACCGTATCGAGGGAGTGATGGACGGCGACCGACGATCGAGCCCGTGCACCCATCCATGCGGCGCGCCCACGCTCTGCGAAGATCCACGTGAGCGCGTCCCGGATCGGCGAAGGCTCGGGTTCGATCGTGACGCCTCCGCCGTCGTCGGTCACGGCTTGCAGGTGGCACGCATCGGTGACGAGAAGAGGTAACCCAGCGGCTGCCGCTTCGAGTGGCGCAACCGGCAGGCCTTCACTCCGTGACGTGAGGCAGAAGACATCCGACGCGGCGAACGCACGACGCCGCCCCTCATCGTCGACCAGGCCGAGGAAGCGCACACGCGGTCGATCGCCAGCCATCAACCCGCACGTCGTGGCGAGACTCACGATGCGCTCGCGCTCGCCCGGATCGCACGGCCCAGCGACGAGCAACACGAGATCGTTCCACAGAGCGTACGACATGCCTTGGATCAGCAGATCCAGCCCCTTGAGCGGAGTCACACGGCCGAGATACAGGAGCACGCGTTCGTCCGTCAATCCGAGCGCTTCCCGAGCCTCGTATCTCTCGGTGCTGTGAATGCGGTCCGCGAGCTCGATGCCGTTTGGCACCATGAAGATCCGATTCTCGCGCGCACCTTGTTCGAGGTAGTCGTCCCGCTCTTTCTCGTTCATGGCATGCAGAGCTTCGGCAGCCCCGAGAACTCGATGCTCGACGAGCGGCAAGAAGAACTTCTTCCGCCGCGCTTTGACTTCGAGTCGCACCGGACACAGTGCGCCCTCGGCCGAGTAGACGTAGGGGACCTTCGCCTTTTTGGCCGCGCTCCGCACGTAGTCCCCGAGCAGCGTCAGCCCGAGATTGCTGAGCACGAGGTCCGCGCCGCTCATGGCACCGAGCATCGGTCGCCGGGTCGCCTTCATGCCGTAGGGAGGCACCCGCTGCCACGGCCACGTGCGAACCATACGCACGAGGTACGGTCCCTCTTCGAACCAGCGATCGACCGGACGCTCTCCCTCGAAGCCGAGATTGCTCGTCACGACGCGGATCTCGTGACCGCGCTCGGCGAGCTTCTGCGTCATTCGACGCGCGTGCGTGACCGAGCCCCCGTAGCGCGGGTGCCAGAACGGAAGCACACGTACGATCCGCAGCCGTCTCACCATGACTGCAGATGCGTCTTTCGAAAGAGCCAGTAGACGAAGCCGGACGGCATCCTCAGAAGGCCGCGCTCGATCGCGATGCGGACCCGATCACCGGTCGAACGGGCGTCACTCCAATAGCGGTCCTTGATCTCGATCGTGTCGGCGAGGGTCGCGCGCAATCGTGTGCGCTTGCTCGCGTTCGCATGCAGACGGTAGTCGAGAAGAGCCTCGGTGAGATTGCAGAAGCGCCCACCGCGATGCGCGAGGCGCGACCAGAGTTCGTAGTCTTCGCAAACACGAGTCGATGCTTCGTCGTAACCGCCCGCATCGGAAATCGAGGTCTTGCGCGCCATGACACTCGGGTGCGCGATCGGGTTGAAGCGCGGCAACGCTGCGAGGATCGCGTCGTGCGTCGTCGGATAGTCGCGCATTCCGACCGGGCGCCCCTCGGCATCGATCACGCGGATCGCCGAACCGACGACGTCGATGTCCGGATTCGCGTGTAGGAACTCGAACTGTCGTTCGAGGCGCGATTCGTGGCTCACGTCGTCGCCATCGTGCATCGCGACGAATGCACCGTGCGCGAGCGCCAATCCGCGGTTGCGAGCCGCAGCCATCGAACTCTTCTCGGGATGAACGAAGTGTCGAATGCGCTCGTCGCCGAACTCTTCGATCGTTGGCCGTGCAGCGACCTCGCTCGCGTCCTCGAGTATCAACAACTCGAAGTCTCGCAGCGTTTGCGCGAGGATGCTTCGAATCGCGGCACGCAAGACGTGGGGATCCGCACGCCAGATCGGCATGAGAACGGAGACTCGCGGCTCTATCACACCGAGCGCACTCACCGGACGACAGCTCCTCGTTGCTCGGAGCTATGCACGGTCGTTTCCAAGATGCCACGCCACAGTTCGGCGACGCGCACCGTCGTCCAATGCTCGCGAACGGCCGCGTTCGCCGACGCTCCCACCCGGTCTCTGGTCTCCTGCGAAACCACGAGTCGCGCGATCGCTCGATACCAATCGTCCTGCGATTCGCACGTGAAACCCGTCTCGCTCGGCACGATGCAACGCGCGTAGTCACCGCAAGCCGATGCGACGAGAGGACGACCGACGATCGCGGCTTCGAGCCACTTGAGCGCGCTCTTCGACGTGTCGAAGTCCACGTTGCGCAGCGGTGCGAGGTGGATCGCGACGTCGCGTAGCGCCATCGCGTAGCGACTCGTCTCCACGAGAGCCATGCGTTCGATTCGGCTCCCGTGCTTCGTGAGAAGCGATGGCACGGCAACCGGACCGACGAGGCGCAAGGCGACATCCGGGAACTCCGTGAGCACGCGGTCGAGTGCGGGCGCGACACTCGCGAACGCCTCGTCGTGGGTCGGAGTACCCGAGAAGAACCCGATGCGGATGCATCCATCGTCCTTCGCTTCGCGGATCGCCGCGTCCGCAGCGTCGAGCATCGCTCGCGCGACGACGTTGGGCACGATGGTCGTCATGGCGCGCGGAAAGCATGCACGCAGCGCTTCGTCGATACCCGGTGTCGAGACGATCACGTGGTCGCAGATCTCGATCGTCTGACCGATACGCCTGGCATGGTCCGTCGCCCATTGACGTTCGAACGCGCGCTCGCAGCTACCGGCATCGAGTTCTGCAGCGTGCGTCGAATCGAAGAGCAAGTCGTCGATGTCGAAGAGCACCGGAATACCGAGCCCGTGCGCATCGTCGACGAACGAGCGGACACGAGTGTCGAAAGGCACTCGCTGGAGCACGACCGCGCGAGACGTCGACAGCCAGGCTTCAGGGCTCCGCGCCGGGAAGCACAGCATGTCCGCCGACTTGCCCACATGCGCGAGGGACTCGATCGCGTGATCGCATCGATAGCGCCTGGTGCCGCCAGGACAGGCCGACACGAAGAGCACGTCACGCTCTTGGTGCGGATCGCTCACCGGTCGTTCGTGATCGTCGCACAAGCGTGAGTTGTAGATGCGCAAGCGCGCGAGCGCGGGCCTCACGCCTTCGCCACGGACCGCGGCGAAGAACTTACGGGTGAGTTCGATCGCGCCTTCGTGGCGAATCGCCGAGCCGAGCGCGAGCAACGGTGCGAGCTTCGAGCGTTGCTCCCCCACCGTGAGCGCTCACTGATCCGAGAACGCGCGAACCGTCCTGACGACGTACTCGATCTCGTCGCGTCGAAGCGTCGGGAAGATCGGGAGGGCGAGTGTCTCGCGTGCAGCGGCTTCGGACACGGGGAAGTCGCCTTCTCGATACCCGAGACCGCGATAGCACTCCTGCATGTGCAAGGGGAGCGGATAGTAGATCTCCGTGCCGACACCGTTCTGGGAGAGCCAGGATCGCAGTTCGTCCCGTCGTCCATCGGACACGCGAACGACGAATTGGTTGTAGATGTGCGAGGGGTCGACGACGGTCGGCAGGGTCAGCAGATGTCCCGAGTCCGATGGCGTGCCGTCCGCGTTCGCGGCGAGTTCGGCGTCGACGAAGAGTTCGCGATAGAGGGCCGCATTGTCGCGCCGCGCCTGATGGGCAGCGTCGAGTTCGGGAAGGCGCACGCGAAGCAGCGCGGCTTGGAGGGCGTCGATGCGGAAGTTGCCACCGATCTCCTTGTGGTAGTAACGCGGACTCATGCCATGCCCGCGCAGGATCGCGAGACGCTTCGCGATGTCCGCATCGCCCGTCGTCACGAGTCCAGCGTCACCCAAGGCCCCGAGGTTCTTCGTCGGATAGAACGAGAAGCACCCCATCGTGCCCATCGATCCGGCACGGCGGCCGCGCCACTCGGCTCCGATCGCCTGCGCAGCATCCTCGATCACGGGCACACCGCGCTGCGCAGCGAGGTCCAGGATTTCGGTCATGTCACAGCACTGACCGAACAGGTGCACGGGAATCAGCGCTTTGGTATTCGGGCCGATGTAGGGCTCGAGGAGAGCCGCCGTCACGTTGAACGTGCGCGGGTCGACGTCGCAGAACACCGGTTTGGCTCCAAGGCGCGAGACGGCGCCGGCAGTCGCGAAGAACGTGAAAGTCGGCAAGACCACTTCGTCACCCGGTCCGACGTCGAGAGCCATCAGGGCGACGAGCAACGCGTCCGAACCCGAAGAAACACCGATCGAGTGCGCCGCACCGCAGTACTCGGCGCACTCGGCTTCGAGCGCCTCGACTTCGGGACCGAGGATGTAGCGCCCACTCGTGAGAACGCTGTCGAACACTTCGCGCATGCGCGCGAAGACGGCCTCCTGGCCGCGGGTCGTGTCGAGGAGTGGAACGCTGGTGACGGCCGTCGTGCTCATGTGGATCTCAGAAGGCCTGCAGGACGGGCGGAGCATAGCAGCACGGCCTCGGAGTTACGGTACGCACGAATTGCGCGTTTTGCCCGCCTGCAGTGTTGACGGGTGCGCGCGTCGACGCTCCGCGCCGCGGCTGCGAACCATCGCGTCAGTCGAGAATATCGCCGAGCTGCGCCTTGAGGCGTTCGAGGCTTTCCTCGCTGAGTTCCGGGGCGCCCAGTCGCAATCGTTCGTTTTCGTCGCGCGGGTGCTTGAAGACGAGGTCTCCGCGTGCACCCCCGACTTGGCGCACGGGCTTCAGGATCTTCTTGCGCGTCAGCATCAAGGCGATGACGTAGCGCAGCGCCTCGACCTCTTCGCGATCGTCATCCAGCAAGCCGAGAAAGAGCTGGTGCATTGCGGCGATGTCGACGACGTTCTGGTCGGCCTTGTTCTCACTCCGCCGCGTCCGCCAGTAAATCGCCTCCGTGGATCCCTTCCAACATGCGTCACAAGAGTCGCGGCGCATGAGAACCGGTGACGCATCGTCGCCCTCGACCGAGACGTGGAGCGTCGACCAATACTCGTGTCCGGGTAAAAATGGCGCATGGCACGCGTGGCAGTGTTTTGCTGTCTGCGCGATGTGCCATTCCCCGTGCGTTTCGCGAGCCGCGCCTTCGCGCTCTACGGCTTCACTCACTGTTCGTCCTCCCTGTCCCCGTTGTGCCTCTCGTCACTGTCCGCGTGAACTACCGTCGAGCCACTCACGCCAGCGGGACACGCTCGACCCGTAGTCCCGCCCCGTCAAGTCTCGCAACGCTTCGATCGCGGCTGCGATTTCGCTGCCTCGATCCCCGCTCATCACCTGCTCCAGGCGATCCACGAGGGCGCGAACCTGGTCGACGGCGCCTGCGTCCGCAAGGGCGAGGAGCGCGCGCCCGCGCACCCAGGCATCTCGATCCTCCGTCGCGAGCTGCCATGCACGAGCAACGAACGCGCTCTTGTCGGGCCGGTCCTTCGCGAGAACTCCGAGTGCACGAATCGCGGTCCCGCGCTGCTGCCAATCCGGATGCTCGAGACAACGTTCGAGCAATGCCTCGCTCGCCGGGTCGGGACCGAGTTCGGCGAGGAAGGAGAGGACTTCGCGCTTGGACGGCTCGTTGCCTGCTTCGTATTCGCGCATGAGGTCCTGACGCACGGCTGCCGGATCATGCGCTTCGAGCAAGTACTTGGCGAGCGAGCGCAGCTGCGTGCGACGGTCCCTGAGTAGATAGACGAAAATCGCGCGGCGCCCGGTCGGACCGAGTTCGGCGAGCTCGCGACGCGCACGATAGAGCGGGTAGCCGCGGTTCTTCTCGAGCGTTCCAGCGCGCTCCGGGACGACACCGCTCGCCTGCCAACGATCCGCGTCGGCGACGGCCATCGTGACCATCCACTTGGCGATCCAAGGCGCGGCGCGTGGTTCTTTGGTGAGCAACGCGCTGCGTGCGTCGGTGTAGGCGGCATCGGAAACGCCGAACTGTTGCTGCAGCGCTTCGAGGTCTTTCTCGCAGCGATCGAGCACGGCGCGGTCCTCGAGGATCGGGCGCGATGGATCGCTGGAGTTCTTGGGTCCGGCAGCACAGGCGCCGAGCAAGGCAAGGACGGCGAACCCGTACCGTGGGCTGTGTTTTTCGACACGCATGACGGCACATGTTGGCAAGACCGGCCTCAGGAGGCAAAACGCTTCCATGCAGCACACCCTCGAAGTCGTGGCGAATCGCCGACAACGCCGAGAGTTCCTTCGGCTTCCACGTCGGTACGCGAACCGGATGCAGCACTTCGTGCCGCCGCTGCTCCACGAGCAGCAGAAGCTCCTCGACACGAAACGCCATCCGTTCTACCGCCATGCGGAGGTGCGCTTTTGGCTCGTGCGGGATGGAGACGGGCAGCCCTGTGGACGGATTTCGGCCTGCGTCGATCGAGAAAGCCTCGCGTTCCACCGCGACGACACCGGGGTGTTCGGGCACATCCTCGCGGACGACGCCGCGGTTGCGCACCTCCTGCTCGAGGCGGCCCGCGAATTCTTGCGCGAGCGCGGGATGCGGCGCATGCGCGGGCCGATCGAACTGTCGACCAACTACACCTGCGGGCTGCAAGTCGGCGGCTTCGACATCCAGCCACGCATCGACATCCCGCAACACCCTCCAGAGCTCCGAGGGTTCGTCGAGCGTGATGGCCTCGAGAAAGGCAAGGACCTCCTCTGTTTCGAGGTACGAAGGGACAACATCGACATGTCGCGCCTCGAACGCGGCAACCGCGTCGCGCAACGGCGCACGAAAGCGACGATTCGCAATCTCGATCGGCGGCGCTGGGACGAAGAACTCGAGCGCATCCACGAGCTCTACGTGCAATGTTGGGAGAACAACTACGCGTTCGCGCCGATGACACGCGACGAGTTCTTCCACGTCGCGACGGGTTTCCGGCAGATCTACGTCGACGGCCTCTGCCAGATCGCCGAGATCGACGGACAGACCGTCGGGTTCATCCTCGGGCTTCCGGACATCAACGTCGGGATTCGTGCATGCGACGGACGGCTGTTTCCGTTCGGATTCATCCGCTTCCTGCGAGCGATCCGAAAAACACCGCGCTTCCGCGTCCTCACCTTAGGCGTCCTACCTGAATACCGCGGGCGTGGGCTCGACGCGTTCCTCATCACGAACCACATCCAAATGTCCATACCAACCGGATACTCCGACGCGGAACTCTCGTGGGTGCTCGAAGACAACCTAGCGATGATCAAGCCACTCCAAGAAATGGCAGCAACCGAAACGATCCGCCTGCGCCTCTACGAGCAAGCACTCTGATCAACGAAGCCGAAAGGCGCATGATCCGTCCCTTCCATGGTTCGCGCTTCCCGGCTTCGTTTGGTTAGAAGAGGTCGCTGTCGCCGAGGCAGTAGGACCAGTTGGAAGCGAGCCACTCTTGGCTGAGGCCGCTGGTCCAGTCGCGGCTTCCTAGCTTTCGTTCGAACCAATTCGACGAGGGGTGAGACTCGAAGCCGAGTGTTCGTAGGTGGGTCGCTGCGAAGAGACATGGGTTCTCCACGGCGATCAGGCTGCGGCAGGCATCTCGGATGGCCAGGTCCTGCGCGGACGCGACGAGTGCGTTCAGCGTCGGCTCGTCGCCCGGTGCCACGAGGAGGTCGCCGATCGTCGCGGAGTCGGGGACGAGGGAACCGCTCGTTCGCACGACGGCTAGCCCCGCGGGTGTCGCACCGGAATGTGCAATCAGGACTTCGTACCGAATCGGCGCATCGGGGCCGTACCGCCATGACAGGTAGCGTGCGTCCTTGATCGTGACGCAGGCATAGGACGCTCCTACGCGTGCGAACAGCGCATCGAGCGCCGTCCCATCGCGCACCCAATCGACGGGCCGTACTTCGATGTCTGCGGGAGTCTCGCTTGCAGAACCAACCACACGCGACGGCTCGATCTCGCGCACGAGGAAATCGACCGTCCGCACGAGACCATAGCCGAGATAGCGCTCGCCAATGCGCCATGCAGCCCGCACGGGGTAGCCGAAGCCGAGATGGTCATCGTGACCACCGAATCTCTCGAAGTAACGCTCGGCGACCTCGAGGAACAAACCACGCTTCCGGAGCCCCTTCCGGTATGCAGGATGCACCATCGAATCGACCGCGTGGAAGAACGAAAGTTCCCTACCCTCGGGACCGAGCACGCGCATCGGAATACCCGCGTATTGGCAAGCAACCGTTCCATCGTCGTCGACACCGATCACGATGCGACGACCGGCGGGATTGAGTTCGTACAGCCAGCGCCAGTGTGCGAGCCCTCGATCGACGTAGCCTTCGGTCCATGACTCCGAGAACGTCGTGTTGAACGTCGCGAGGATGCCCGCCTCGTCACCCGGTCGATACTCGCGAAACTCGATCTCACCCATACGACCCTCCTCGACGGAACCCGTGGTTTACACGAGATCGCTGTCACCGAGCGTGTGGTACCACCGATCGCGCAACCATCGCACGTGCGGCACGAACGTGTTCATCACCAGGAAATGACTCGGCGGACCGACCAAGAAGCCTTGACGCTGCCAGCGCAAGAAGCGCGGATCGGGCTGCGGGAAGTGCGCGAGGAGGACGGGCAAACCGAGGTCGCGAGTCCTCGCGTCCAACGCGGCGAGCAGAGTTCGCTCGGCATCCTCGTCTCCGACGGGCACGACCCAATCGACGCAGATCGAACCGTGCACCGCGTAGGTTCCGGTTCGCCGCACCGCAACCCCACGGACCGCGCGCGAGGCCGCATCCCGCGCGACGTACATCTCGTAGTCGTTCTGCGGATGTGCCGCGTAGCGCCACGCGAACCATTCCCCGTCGCGCACGAGCCCGAAGCGCTGCTCCGCCTCGCAGAGCGCCCAGGCAGCATCGCCGGCCGCGCGCATCCCGCTTGCATCCGTGACGACGTCGACTCGTATGTCGGCCGCGGGCTGAATGCTCACGAGGCCGGTCACCCCGACCTCGCGAAACAGGATGTCCATGTCGCGCACCATCTCGGACGCCAAGTAGCGCTGCGCAATCCGCCAGATGGGGAACGGATACCCATAGAGCAGATCGTGGCCGTGATCGCCGTGCATCCCGTCTTCGGCGCGCGGTCCACAGTAGAGGTCGTGCAGACGCTGAGCGAGGTGGATCACGAGGCCGGGGCGCCCGAGAGCTCGTCGGTATTGGGGAAGCACGAAGGCGTCGACGATCAAACCGATCGACGCCCGGCGGTCCGGCTTGGATTCATCGACGGCCCGCATCGGGACACACGCGTATTGACCGACGACGCGGTCATCGACGATGGCGACGGTGATTTCGGGTCGACCGACGGGATTGTCCTCGAAGAGCCAACGCCAGTACGGGACATCCCGCGACGGAACACCGTCCTGCGCAGGGAAGACCGCATTCCAGCCTTCGACGATCGATGCTTCGTCTCCAGACTGGTAGCTTCGGATCTCAGGGCGTTCGGACATGGTGGTGACAGGATCTGACGACGACAACGGCAGCGTGAGAGAGACCGTGCACGACGCGGTGTCACGGCATGCAGACGGGAGTGTCCATGAAAGCACTGCCGTCGAGCCGACTCCAGCAGGCAAATCGCGATGGCGGTTGGCCTTGCCCGCGATTCTCTTTGCCGGTGGCTTCGCTGCCGTACTCGCGACTTTGCACGCGAGCGGCCTCCTCGAACGCGTTTTCGACCGCGATGCACTGCGCCAAGCCGTGGCACGACAGGGTGCACTCGCACCGCTCTTCTACGTACTTTTCCTGCTGTGCCGCCCCTTCACGCTGATCCCGAGCACGTTGTTCGCACCGGTCGCCTACGCGCTCTTCGGAATCGTCGAAGGCGCGATTCTCAAGGCGTGCGGTGAGAGCATCGGCGCGACCCTCGCCATGCTCGCATCCCGCCATGGGTTGCGGTCGTCGTTGACGCGCGCCTTCGAGCCGCGGGGTGACGACCCGAGCCGCTTCGCGCGCTTCGGCAGACGCCTCGGCCGCATGCTCGAGCACCGCGGCTTGCGTACGGTGCTCGCGTTGCGCCTCAACCTGCTGATTCCGTTCGATGTCGTCAACTACGGACTGGGCCTGACACGAGTGCGCGTATGGACGTTCTTCGGAGCCACGCTCGTCGGCATCCTGCCCGGCACGTTCCTCTACGTCGCGCTTTCCGGTGGAGCGCTCGAAGGTCAGGTCTGGATGATCGCGTTCTCGCTCGCCGCGCTCGCCGTCATGGTCTGGCTGTCGATTCCGCTCGCGCACGAACTCCTCGGCACGCGCGCATCACCAAGAACGCAAGAAGGAGTCGAAACTATCGAGCGCCGCGACGACGAACCCGAAGACCGTGCTGGACGTAGGTGACAGGACGAGCGAACCCTCCGTCTCGATCCGGTGTCCGAACTCCGTATTCGTGCCCCGCAACGTCTGTTCGCCGACGAGAGCCGCGATGTCCTTCGTCGTTGGGAGGACGAGTTTGGGTTCGGGCTCTTGCCCTTCGGGCTCCGCGTTCTCCCCTTCTTTTTCCTGCGGTTCTCCAGCGATCGCTACTTGTTGGACAGCCACGGCACGTCCCAGGAACACCAACGGCAAGAGCGTGTCCACGGCGGCCGCACGTTCGACGATCGACTTCCAGTCGAACCAGGCCTCGAGGAAGCAGTTCTCCCCCTTCGGGAACTTCTCGGCAAACCCCGCACGAGTCGCGATCGAGTTGCCTGCCTCGACATCGCGCTTCAGCTTTCGCAGCGTGCGCGGATTGCAACCGACCGCAAGACGCGAACCGACGCGCACCGCGGACAGGAAACCACCACCGAAGAGCGCCTTCATGATCATCGTCTCTTCTTGATTCCCCATCCGCATTCCACCGCCCGGCTTCTCGAACAGCTCCTTCAGGTCGACGTAGGGCACGGCATCCTCCCCCTTGCCGAGCGTCTTGACCTCGAGCTGTCGACCCGCGAACGGGATCGCTGCCGCGAATTGTGAGAACGCGGTCACGACTGCTCGAGCAGCGTCTTCTCCCTGCGGACTCGGAACCATCAAGCAGAACTCCGGCGCGAGAACGCCAGGCGCGGGCGGAAGGATGACCGCAGTGATCTCGTTGACCCCCTCCAAGCCCTTGGACGCATCTACTGGCTTCAGCCCGAGCGTCTGTCGGAAGCCCGCGAAGAAGGCGTCCAGCTCGTTCTTCCCGCGGAAGGCTTCGGCCATATTCGAGAGCCAACGCGTCATCATCGCGTCGTCCATGGTCAAACGAGCGACGGCGAGCGCGTTGCTCGGCACCGTATCGGCAACGTCGCCGAGGCTCTTGCCATTGCCGCGCAGCGCACGAAACCCGTTGTCCCCCTCGATCCCGACGTCGTCGCTGTCGAGGATCTCTCGGAGCCCTCCGTCCTTGCCGCGAATCAACACCGATGACAGTCCACGCCAGCCAAGGACACCAGCGGCCTTCATCTCGTCTGTCTCACTTTCTCGCATTCCGTGCTCCGGCGACTTCACGTTTTCGTCGAAGCGCAGGACACCACGAGCCAAGATCTGATCGCCTTCCCGCAGTTCGGGCTCGCGATACTGCAACAAGTCGGGAGCATCACGGCGAAGTGAGACGAGTTCGGCGAGCGCACTCGCGACGCCGTTGTCGAGCTTCTCGATGCCGTCGGATTCCGTCGACATGTACGACGATGAAATGTGGAGCGCCCCCATGCGGGCGCGTCGCAGCAAGTAGGCGTGCTTGCGGTAGCCCCAACCTTGATTGTTGTCGTTTTCCTCGTGCACCGAGAACTTCGAGACGGCGAGGGGAGACTCCGGCACTTGGAGCCGTGCTTTCTCAACCGGGGCGCAGCCAGCGACCTCGCGTGCACGCGACAAGATCTGGAAGAACCCGTTCTCGAATCCCCGCAGAGAGTCGCCGCTGGCCCCCGCCGCAGTGAAGACCAGTCTCGGTTGGGGTCTCGAATACTGACCGGGCACGAAGACCAAAGAGCCGGAAACACCACCGTCGAAGTCGCAGGCCCAATCGTAGAGCTGTGGTAACGACTCCGAAAAGGCCTTCGCCTTCCCGTTCTGACTCGCTGCGAACCGGAACACGCCACGGACCTTCGGGTGGGACCAAAAAGCGATCCAGGGCAGGTCATGCGCCGCTTCGACGAACGACTTCAAAGGCGCCAGTTCGACGCTCACCAAGGTCTTGCCAGCGGGAAGAGAGCGCGTGGCAGCGCTTCCCGCTGCTTGCGCCGCGCCGACCTCGACGTCCTGGGCTCTTGGGGCTGCGGAGACCGCGAGGAGGGTAATCGTCAACCAAGCGGCTGGACGGGTCAGCAGGCAACGAGATGTGGAGCGCATTGGGGTGTCCTGTAAGTCGAAATAGATCCGTTGCGACGCAGCGTCGCCAAAACTCGAAGAATGCGTTCAGCAGTTCGCCTTGCGGCGACCCAAGCGCCCGAGTGCCGGGATCGCCGACAACAACAGCCTACTCATGCGCTTCGCCGCCTTGGCGCCCTCGCTCACGACCTCGTCGTGATTCGGCACGTCCTCGGTGACGCCGGCGGCGTTGTTCGTGACCAAGGACATCGCGGCAACCCGGCAACCCATCGCGTGCAGCGCAATCGCCTCCGGCACTGTCGACATGCCGACGGCATCGGCACCGACGAGGCTGAGCATGCGGATCTCTGCGGGCGTCTCGTAGGACGGACCCATCATCTGAGCATAGACGCCTTCGGCGAGCGGCTTCTGAGACGCACTCTGTAAGATCTTGCGTGCGGTCTCCGAGTAGACGCGCGACATCGGGGGGAAGCGCGGCCCGAGGCATTCGTGATGATCACCGAGCAGCACGTTGGTGCCGGTCATGTTGATGTGGTCCGTCAGCAACATGAGCGTGCCAGGCGCAAGATCCTTCCGGATCCCCCCCGCAGCATTCGTCAGCAAGAAGTTGGACGTACCGAAGAGCGCGAGTGTGCGTACGGCGCGCACGACCTCCCATACGTGATGTCCCTCGTAGAGATGGACGCGCCCCGTAAGGCAGTGAACGAGCGTTTCTCCGACACGTCCCTGAACGAGTTCACCGCCATGGCCGCGAACGCGTGTTCGAGGGAACTCCGGAATGTCGTTGAACGAGATCACGATCGGATCTTCGAGGTGTTCCGCGAAGTCCTTGAGCCCGCTCCCCAAGACGATACCGAGCCGTGCGGGCTTCAGTCCCGCGACCTCGAGCCGGTAGGCCGCGCTCCGTAACCGCTGGACCTCGCCTTCGATGTTGTGATCGCCACTGTTCATGCCCCGAATCGTAGCGACATCACGCCCGTCGAACGACAGTCGACGTCGCGAGCATCGTCGCATGGAGATGCGCCACCGAGAGGCCCCACAGTGCAGCGGTGGTCCACAGGTAGAGCCGATGGCGATCGTAGAAACGCGGTGCATCCAGCACACGTCCGGCACTGGCATCGAGGAGCGCATCGAGCCATGGGTGCAGCAAGAACAGCGCGATCTGAGCGATGGACAGCAATACGAGGATCACGGTCGAGCGTCGAACCCGCGCCATCGTCGCGCGACGCGAAATCACGTCGAACCACAGGAGCGCGATGACGACAGCTCCGAGGACGTTCCACGACGACGTGACGTCACGAGTGATGAAACCCTGGGCGCGATGCGAACCGAGAATGCGCTGTCCGGTCGGCACGACGACGAGCGCGTAGAACGTCAGGCCACCGAACCAAACGGCGAACAGCGCGAACAGCGTCGTGCGAAACCAACGATCCATGGGATGACGATCGTGACGAGATAGCGACTCAGAAATCCAACAGCACCCCGGCGACACACGCGGTCATCCAACTCGCGATCGCACCCCCGAACATCGCGCGTACTCCCAGCTTGGCGAGATCGCTACGACGCTCGGGAACGAGGGCGGCGATCCCGCCGATCTGGATCGCGATCGATGCGAAGTTGGCGAACCCACACAACGCATACGTCGCGATCGCCGTACTGCGTGTGGACAGCGTTGCCTGCATCGATTCGCTCGTCAGTTGTTGGTACGCGACGAGTTCGGTGACGGCGATCTTGTAGCCGAGGAGTTCACCGACCGGGACGATGTCCTTCCATTCGACGCCGAGCAAGAACGCGAATGGCGCGAAAATCCAACCGAGGATGCGCTGCAACGAGAGCGGTGTGGCCAGATCGAACAACGACGAGAGCCCTTCGAGCGCCCAGTTCGCGACCGCGATGAGGGACAAGAACGCGATCAACATCGCCGCGACGTTGAGGGCAAGGCTGAGGCCATCGGTGGCACCGGTCGCTGCAGCTTCGACGACGTTGGAGGACGTCTTCTCGAGATTGACGCGAACCGTTCCGTACGTCTCGCTCTCCTCGGTCTCCGGCACGAGGAGTTTGGCGACGACGAGCGCGGCCGGTGCCGACATGACGCTCGCGACGAGCAGGTGACCAGGATCGACGCCGAAGCCTGCATACAATGCGAATACGCCACCCGCGATGGTCGCGAAGCCTCCCGTCATGACGGCCATGAGTTCGGACTGCGTCATGCGCGCGAGGAACGGGCGCACGAGGAGCGGCGCTTCGGTTTGCCCGACGAAGATATTGGACGCGACGGACAAGGACTCCGAACCCGACGTCTTCATCGTCCGCACCATGCACCAGGCGATGCCCTTGACGATGAGCGACATGATGCCGAGGTGATAGATCACGGCCATGAATGCCGAGAAGAAGATGATCGTCGGCAGAACCTGGAACGCGAACAGGAAGCCACCCTTGACGACATCCGGTGGCAGACCTTTGAGATGCTCGAGGACGACGTCCTGCTTGGCCATGAACCCGAACAGGAACTCGCTACCGGCGAGCGACATGTCGAGGAAGGACTTGACGCCATTGCCGGTTTTGTCGAGGAGGGAGCGCCCCCAATCCCAAGACAAGAACAGCAGCCCGAACCCGAACTGCACGACGAGCCCGACCACGATCGTCTGCCACTTCACTGCCGATCGCTTCTTCGAGATTGCCCAACAGATCGCGAGGAACGCGAAGAGACCGAAGAGGGACAGGAGTCGGTACAAGAGGGACCTCGTTTCGGACGGAGGCGGACGCGAGCAAGGCGCGACGATAGCGCGCTCACGCCTCGGAATCTGCGGTGCGCCGGTGATCGCCGGGTCAGGAGATGTGTTCGAGCACGATGTGGCGCCCGGGGGTGTTGGCTACGGACTCGCTCGCGGAGCCGGATCGAGTGTCGATGACCCAGGCATCCGCCAGTTCTCCGGACTGTTCCCCCGGACGCAGCGTGCCGTAGACGCGGGCCAACAGGTCGCCACGAAGCACGCTCGCCCCTACGTGGCGTTCGATCACGATGCCTGCTGCGGGATCGATCGGTTCGAGGGCGCGTGCACGCCCTGCACCGCGTGACAGAGCGGCACGCGCGAGCGCCATCGGGTCGATATCGACGACCGTGCCTGCCGTGCCCGCGATCACGTCCTGCACGACATCCGTACTCGGCAGGACACGGGTTGGTTCCTCGACGACTCTCGGGTCGCCACCTTGCACTTCGACGAAGCGTCGAAAGCGCTCCGCCGCGGAGCCATCGTCGAGCGCGGTTGCGGCGCGCGCGAGGGCAGCGCTGTGATCCTCGTCGAGGCCGCCCGACACGAGCATCGATGCTGCGAGCTCCAGCGTGAGACGACGCACGTCGTCGGGTCCGCGGCCGTGCAAGCACTCGATCGCTTCACGCACTTCGAGCGCGTTGCCGATCGCGTTGCCGAGCGGCACATCCATGTCGGTCACGAGCGCCTCGGTCGCGCATCCGAGGGACCGGGCGACCTCGACCAGAGACTGCGCGAGCATCCGCGCCGACGTGCGGTCCTTCATGAAGGCCCCACGCCCGCACTTGACGTCGAGCACGAGTCCGTCGAGTCCTTCGGCGAGTTTCTTGGACAGAATCGATGCCGTGATCCACGGTACGCACTCGACGGTCGCCGTGACGTCACGCAGTGCGTAGATCCGCCGGTCCGCGGGCGCGAGCCACGGGCCTGCCGACGCCATCGCGAACCCCACCGAATCGATCGCAGCCTCGAACTCGTCGATCTCCAAATCGGTGCGCAGACCGGGAATGCTCTCGAGCTTGTCGATGGTGCCTCCCGTGTGCCCGAGTCCTCGACCCGAGATCATCGGAACGCGCCCACCACATGCAGCGACGAGCGGGGCCAACACGAGACTGATCTTGTCACCGACTCCACCGGTCGAGTGCTTGTCGAGCGACGGACCTACGGCGCGTGTGAGGATGCGCCCGGAATCACGCATCGCCATCGTCCACGCGACAGTTTCCTCACGCGTGCTCCCTTGCAAGAGCCCCGCCATCAAGAGTGCCCCGAGCTGACCGTCCGAGATCGAACCGTCGACGACGGCTCGCACGATGTCCGCGATGTCCGATGCGGCGAGTTCGCGACCGTCGCGTTTGGCCGCGATCCACTCTGCGGGACGAGTCATGCTTCGTGGTCGAGTCGAAACGCGCGCGGCAAGAGCGCACCGAGTGTCGTCAAGAGGACCTCGTCGGTGTCGCCGCCGAGATAGACAGGTAGGTCATCGCCAGCGAACTCCGCGAGCACCTGCCGACACGCACCGCATGGAGTGCTCGGCTCGCTCGTGCGCGTGAAGATCGCGATGGCAGTAATCGATCGCGCGCCCATCGCAACTGCACGAAACACCGCGACCCGCTCGGCACAGATCGTCAATCCGTAGCTCGAGTTCTCGACGTTGCACCCCGTCAGCAGTTCTCCGGTGGACGTTCTCACGGCGGAGCCCACCGAGAACCCGGAGAAGGGCGCGTAGGCGAAGTCTGCAGCGTCACGCGCCGCATCGAGCATGGCGAGAGCCTCATCATCGAGTTGGTGACGCGCGCGCCTCTCCATCGTCACTCACCCGCTCGTGGCTCCACCTTCATGCATTGTGGAGCCGGCTTGCAGCCGTCGCGCCTCGGCATCCGCACTCCAGATCGCGATGTGCGGCAACTCCCGGTACTTGCCATCGAAATCGAGGCCGTACCCGATCACGAATTCGTCGGGGATCTCGAAACCGACGCCGCGCAACTCCACATCGACGACTCGCCGAGACGGCTTCGAGAGCAGCGTCCAGACATCGACCGAGCGCGCGCCGCGTTCTCGCAGCAAGTCGTCGAGGTAGCGCACGGTACGCCCCGTATCGACGATGTCCTCGAGCAGCACGATGTCCCGGCCATGGACGTCGACCTTCAGGTCTCGTACGAGTTCGTGCTGACCGGTCGATTGGGTCCCTTCGTACGATCGCACGCGCACGGGCTCGTAGGCGTTGCCCGACGTTCCGAGTGCACGCAACAACGCCTGCGCGAAGGTCCTGGCACCATCGAGCACGACGACGAAGAGCGGGTCGTCGTAAGCGTCGCGCAGGTCGGCCGCGAGTTCTCGGATTCGATTCCGAATGCGCGTCTCGTCGATCAGGATGCGAAATGCCATCGCGCCATGTTGGCATCGAAGGCGTCGCGGCGCCAACCCGAACGCCGCGTACGTGGCGAGGGCCCTTCGCGTCCATGGACGCGAAGGGCCCTCGGAGCGTCGCTCACTCCGTGGGAGCGAACGAACGCGGAGCGATCAGTTGGCGAGGCCGACGAACCACTCGGTGCCGTTCGTCATGCCATACACCTGGTTCGTGAAGTCGAACGCGGCGCCCTGCCAGTCGACCATGACGCCCGTCAGGTTCGAATCGTTCGGGATCGGCAGCGGCACGATGCCGGTGCCGTTCGGGACGATGACCGTCAGCGGATACGGCGGGAGGATGAGCAGGTTACCGAACGGAGTCGGGATCGGAGCCGGGGTACGGCCCGCGCCGAGCAAGAGGATGCCAGCCTGCGCACCCGAGAAGACGGCCTTCATGTCGAGTTTCGGCGTCGTGCCGAGAACCGGCGGCGCATCGCAGGTCAGCGACGGAACCGCAACGTTACCGGCGACGTGAACGAAGACGCGAGCGAGCGTGCCGGTCGACGGGTTGACGACGCCCTGGCCCATGTTGACGCGCGGGTCGGAGTTCATCCACAGACGCTGCAGGGAGATCGGCTGGCCGAGCACGGTCGAGGCGTGCGGACCGTTGCCGTAGGAGTTGCGCAGCGGCGACGCGGCGGTCGAGGAGTGGCAAGCACCGAAGACACCGAACCACTCGCCCTTCTTGACGATGACCGGCGGAACCGCCTTGAGGACGGTGTTGGCAGGGCCCGTCTGGAAGAACTTGACGTCGGCTGCAGTCGCCGTGAACGCACCGGTCGGCGGCGTCGAGAGGACGTAGCAGACGACGGTTTGGTCCGTTTCCGGGGTCGTGTAGTCGTTCGGCGTTTCGAAGCCCGTGACGACGAAGTCGACAGGCGCGACGAAGAAGTAGCCGCGGATGCCTGCGCTCGCGCTGTACGTGCTCGTGTACGGCGACACGTCGATCGGCGCCGGGGCCGGGACGTTGGTCGAGCCCGCACCGAAGTCGACGGTCGTCGCCTTCGACGGGTTCAAGCGGATGAACTTCTGGAACGTGACCTTCGACGGCGGATTAACACCGTCGGTCGTCTCGAGCGTGACGTCGAAGTACTGGTCGTAGCCCGTGGCGGTGAAGGTGTACGACGGGTTCTGCACCGTCGAGTCGATGATGTTGTCGCTGTTGAAGTCCCACTTCCACGAAGTGACCGGACCCGACGACGAGTAGGTCGTGTCGGTGAACTGGACCGTCAGCGGGCTCGCACCCGAGGTCGGCGTCGCCGTGAAGCTCGAGTAGAGACCGGCAGCCGGGATCCAGGTGATCTCAGCGGCGCAGGCATAACCGTTCGCGCTGGCGGTGATGCCGGCGCCGACGGCTTGACCAGCAGGACCGTAGACACGGCTACCCTTGAGCGGGCTCGTGGCGTCGCCTGCCATGGCGCCCGTGAAGGTGCCGGTGATCGTCGACGTCGAGAGGCGTTCCCAGTCGAAGACGAGCGGGCCACCAGTCGGGTCGTAGAGGTACGGCGTCGTCAGGACGAGGTCGTAGCACCAGTCCGCTGCGGTCGCGACGTTGAAGTTGACCGTGCCGTTGTTGAGGACCGTGACGGTCTTCGCCGGGATCATGTTCGACGCGTACGTCGAGGTGATCGCGTTCCAAGCCACGGGGCATTGCGACAGCTTGATCGTGACGTTCGTCATCGATCCACCGGCGCAGGCGCCGGTGCTGCGGAAGCGCAGCTTCTGGATCAGGACGGGATAGGTCGCCGAAATGTGCGAACCGTCGTAGATGAACTGGACGTGCTCGGCGTTGGCCGACGACGATCCGAAGGGGAAAACGTTGCCGCTGAACGATGCCGGCAGCGGGTTCGGCATCGTCTCCGTGGTTTGCGCCCCGAGGGCGGCCGTCATGCCGACGGCAAGAACGGGGGCCAGAAAGAGAGATCGCATTCGTGCGTGCTCCGAGAAGAAGGAGATAGGGAAGAAAGGGCAGGTAAAGCCCAACGAAAGGTACTCTACTACGTTAACATGGAGCTGGCCAACAGTCCCGATATAGGGCTTTTCCCGAACCTCTGAAGCGGCGGCGTGCGTTACGCGCGGCGACATGACGCAGCGTGCGTGGTGCGCGCTCAGTCTAGTTCTCAAGGCTGGATCCAGACCCTGGTTGCATCGCTCGCGAGGACACCCGCCGACGGGAACGCAACGATCGCGTGATCGAGCGACGCGGGAGCTGTCGGCGCCAGCACACCTGAGTCGAGCACGAATGCCATCGCTCCTCGCCCCTTCGCGTCGAGAGTTCCGAGCGCGCACCCGGGAGCCATGGAGCATTCGGCGTGCCGAGCGTCGCGAGAAAATACCAGTCCGGGTTGAGCGGCACCGACAATGTCCCGAAGGAGAAGCCCGGAGACCTTCCACTCGCTGATGCCGTGCCGACACAAGGGGCCCCCGCAGCCGCTGGCCCTATCAGGATCCGCAGCTCCTGCCGACTCATGAGCCTTCGGTGTTCCTCGCAGTCGCACGAATCACGGGAAGGCGAATCGTGCCGCACCCGACGTCGCAGGAACGAGACTGCCACCCGCGAAGCTGAGAAGGAAGTGCGCGAAGTAACCCGTCTTCCCCGTCAACCCTGGCGGCACCGGAATGCGCACGCCCTTCTCGCCGCTCACCGGAAGGATCGAAACGAAACCAGGGATCTCGAAGCTGGCCGTGAACAGCGCATCCGGACTCAGCGGCACGGTCGTCGATCCGATACGGATCCCCTGATTCCCGAAGCTCAGCGCTGCGACGTCGATTGCACCAGCTGACGAGAAGCCGCTCGCGAGCGTGACCAACGCACGGCCGGAGCTCAAATGGTCGGGAACGACTTCGACGTGCGCACCGAGTGGCCATTTCGTGGAGTCGACGGAGTTGATCGCACCCGGACTTCCGAAGTCGGCGGCGTATCGCCGAGTCGCGGCCGCGAAGTTGTTCGCGACGGTCGGCCCGAGCGCATCGATGCGTTCGGCTGCGATGCCATTCGATCCAGGGAACCCGGACGAGTACGACAGCGTGTCGAGCGTCGTCGCTCCGACGGACAGACGAATGGTGTCGTAGGCACTGCCGAGCGAAAAACTCTTGTAGGGCAACGCGTGTCCCCACGTCACCCCACCGTTCTTGGAGGTGATCCCGTTGACCAGGACGGTGAACGCTTCTCCTGGCATGAGGCGATAGGGCGTCGCGAGAGTCGCGAATCCGAGGTTTCCCTCGATCTTGACTCCATCGAGACACAACGCGCGCGGCGAGCGGTTCGAGAACTCGAGGTACTGTCCGCGACTCGCCGACGGCGCTCGCATCAGCTCGGAAATGACGAGCTCTCCTGCGGACGGCTTCGCGGCGAACTGCACGAACTCATCCGTGTAGATGTCGTGACCTTCCCCGCGCTGCGAGATGACGCGGTAACGAAAACCATCGGTCGTGATCGTCGTCGTACCCGATTGCGTGTAGCCCTCGTAGCCATAGCCCTCGGTCGTGTCGAGGAAGAGGCGCGACTCGTACTGCGTGTTGAGTCGATTGATCGTCGTTGTCGAGGGGTGATAGAACGGGTTCTGCGTGCCGTTGGATCCGACGGCGACTTCGGGATCGAGGAGCGTGACGATCGAAGCATTGGAGGACGTCGAGCTACCGTGGTGGTCGGCTTTGTAGACGTCGACGTCCCCGCACACCGCGGCGACTTTGGATTCGCAGTCGTAGGTGTTGTTGCCTCCGCCGGTGAGGTCGCCACCGAGCCACATCGAGAAGTCCCCGTACTCGACGCGGAGAACGACCGACGCGGCATTCTCTTGTTGGTAGGTGTTCCGAATCGGAAGTTGAGATGACAGCCCGAGCACGTTGCCATCGAACGCGAGCACGCGTGCGATCGCTCCTCCACCGAGATCGAGCACTTGTCCGGTACTGACCACGCGTCGTCTGGTACCAGCAGCATTGACGTAGGCGCGATACTCCGCGATCGATGGCTCATCGCGAGTTCCACGATCCCAGACATGATCGACAGGTAGAGCCGCGAACACCTCGGGCATGCCCCCCATGTGGTCGATGTGGTAGTGCGACAACACGACGTGCGTGAGGCGAGTGATACCGAGACGCCCGAGTTCGGGAACGACGCGCGCCGCACCTTGGCCGGTCGGCCCGGCATCGACGAGGAGCGCGATCCCCGTTGGCCCGACGACGATGGTCGCATCGCCCTGACCGACATCGACGAACACGACACGCAGGCCGACCGGTGGCGTCCATGGATTCTGAGCGCGAACCGCCCCGAACGCGCAAAGCAAGCAAGCAGTCAGGAGGACGAAATGGCGTCGTAGGTGCACCTGCGTGAGTCTCGTCGTGTCGGCGGAGAGAAACTAGCGCTCATACTACCCGTGCTGGCAGTGCGTCGGGCGGTGGCGATCGTGCGGTGATTACTTGGACGCGGAGTCGTTCTTGTCCGCGGCCTTGTTGGTGACGCTATCGGCGGCTCTGGAATCTCCGTCGGGCTCGGCGTCCTTGTTTCCGGCAGCGAACTTCGCGAAGTATTCGGGGAGTTCGACTCCGCCAATGTCCTTCATCATGTGCATCATCGGTGGCAGCGAACCGGCGAGGTTGCGTAGGAAGCCCGAAGTCGCACCTGCACCGCCATCTTTGCCGCCGCCATCCCAGACGACGATCTTGTCGAACTTGATGTTCGCGATCGCCGTAGCAGCGGTTTCGGCGAGCTTGTCGAGGTGCTCGAGCATGAGCATCTGGAACGCGGATTGCGAATCACCGCACGCATCGACGATGCGGCGCAAGCCCTCGCCCTTTTGCGCGAGGATCTCGTACTGCCCCTTCGCCTCGGCTTGCAGCCTGGCGAAGATCGCTGCCGCTTCGCCCTCGGCTTCGATACGACGCCTTTCCGCGTTCGCTTCGGCGTCGACGATGGTCATGGCTTTTTCGGCCTTGGATACGGCCTCGAGTTCGGCGCGCTTCTCGGCTTCGATCTTTTCTGCCTGAGCGAGAGCGGTCTTGGCCTCGGCTCGGTACTGCGCTTCTCGTACGGCGGCTTCGGCTTCGCGATAGCGGCTCTCCCCTTCGAGATACGCAGCGGCTTCGCGCACACGCAGGCTGGCGTTCGTCTCGGCGATCTTGGCTTTCGAAGAGTTCTCACCTTCGACGGCGATCGCGTTGGCCTCAGCCACACGGATACGCATCTCGCGTTCGCTGTCCTTGATCGCGGCTTCTCGTTCGAACTCGGCTGCTTTCTCGCCAACCGTGCGCTCGCGTGTTAGATCGGCGACCTTGATCGCGCGATCGCGTTCGGCCTCGGTCGTTCCGATGTCACGCTCGCGCGCGGCGATCGCGACTTCGACGGCTCGCTCACGCTCGGCATTGGCGACACCGATCGCACCCTTCTTCTCTTGTTGCGAGACGTCGATCGTCGCCTGCTGAATCGCCTCGGCGGCGGCTTTGCGTCCGATCGCTTCGATGTAGCCCGACTCGTCGGTGATGTCCTTGATGTTGACGTTGATCAACACGAGTCCGATCTTCTTCAGCTCGGGCTCGAGTGACATTTGGATCTTCTCGAGGAAGACGTCGCGGTCACGGTTGATCTCTTCGATCTTCATCGAGGCGATCACTTGGCGAAGCTGACCGAAGATGATGTCCTCGGCTTGCTTGATGATCTCGCGCGTGTCGAGTCCGAGAAGACGGACCGAAGCGTTGTTCATCGTCTCGGCATCGATACCGACGGCGACGGTGAACACGCTAGGCACCGAAACGCGGATGTTCTCGATCGAGAGCGCCCCTTGCAGAGGAATCTCGATCTGCACGGGGTCGAGCGACAAGAAGTCATAGCTCTGCAAGAGCGGCCAGACGAACGCGCCGCCACCATGCAGCGCGCGGGACGCGCGTCCCGACGACGTTCGCCCGTAGATGATCAGGATCTTGTTACTCGGACAGCGCTTGTAACGCCGGGCAACGACCAGGATGAGTCCGACGAAGACCAGGACGAGTGCGAGCGCGATGAGCGGCCATGCCATGTCGCTCCCATTGACGAGACTCGTCGTGCTTTGGGCCGTCAGGCTGTTGGTCGCCGTAACGACCGTCTCCGCACTGATTGTCTCCGTGCGTATCGCAAGGAGCGGTTCGAACAACGCAATCATGGGTAGGTGCTCCGTTGTGGCTCAGAATCGTGGGGCATCAAATCGCTTCGACTTCGACCGTGTCGGCAGAGATCAGGGACACGATCTTGCAGTTGGATCCTGTCGCGAGCGCGTCGCCTTTGGTGACCGCGGCGAACTCGACACTGCGACCGGCTACGGACGCGGTGATCTTCCCCTTACCGATCGCGCCACCCGGGATTCGCAGATAGACCTGGGCGATCGCGCCGATAGCGAGATTCGGATCGAAGTTTCCAGACTCGTCCAAGCGGCGGAACATGCGCATGACACTCGCGATCAGCAACATCACGGTCGTCCCCGCGGCGAGAGCAGCGAGCGCCGTCAATGCCGGGTGCCATCCAGCCCCCGTTCCGGCCCAGCCGACGAGGCCGAAGAAAGTCAGGAAGCCCGCGACCGCGCGAATCGACAGCACATTGAGCGAACCATCGCCATCGCCGTCGGTATCGAAGTCGGCATCCGCATCGACGTCCATGTCGCCGCCGAGACCGAAGAGCGACAATCCGAACTGGACCAGCAGCATGCCGCCACCCGCGGTTGCACAGGCGAGATAGGCGTGCACCATGGACCAGTGCGTCAGTTGGTCTTTGAACCAGTCCCACATAGTTCGTTGTTCCGAGTTCGCGATACCGTAGCGACTTCCCGGAAAACAAGCGATTCGTTGTCCGAGCAAGTGCGGTAGCACGACCTGAGTCACTACGAGGAACGAGCGGCTTATGCAGAAGAAGGCTTGCTCTCGCCAAAAAAACTGCCGGAACCGGCGCGCGTCGACCACGACGTAGTGCCTGCACGACGTAGCGCCTGCCTTGCAAGGATGCAGGCCACGTGGTGCGATGCGTGCATGAACGAACGCGCTCACGGATATGGCACGGACATCCACATCCTCGACGACCCGTTCTTGACGAGCCTCCTGGCACGAGTCGGCCATCCGTCCACGACGACGCCGATGCTGCGCGACCTCCTTCGACTCGTCTACGGTCGTCTGATCGGGGCGACCCTCGCCATCGAGTTCCCGTTGCACTTCGACAGCGTCGAGACTCGCATGGCGAAGGTCCACGAGGCCGGAACGTGGTCCGGTGAACTCCTCGACCCGACGACCGAGGTCGTGATCGCCTGCATCGTCCGCGCAGGAGTGCTGCCCGCCGAAGTCTGCTACGAAGCCCTGTCGCACGTCATCGCGCCGGACAGGATCCGCATCGACTACCTATCGATGAGTCGTCGTGTCGACGACGACGGCAAGGTCATCGGCACCGATGATTCCGGTCTGAAAATCGGCGGTACGATCCGCGACAAGATCTTGCTCGTCCCGGATCCGATGGGCGCGACGGGTGGCACGATAGAACGCGTGCTCGAACTCTACGACGAGCTCGATCTCGGGCCAGCCGCAAAGGCGATCGCGCTCCCGATGATCGCGACTCCCGAGTTCTGCAAGCGACTCTCGGGCTCGAGGCCAGAACTCGTCGTCTGGACCGGCCGACTCGATCGCGGACTCTCGTCCGAGCGCGCCCTCGCAGCGAACCCCGGCACGTATCCCGACGAAGAGAGCGGCCTCACCGCGGAGCACTACATCGTCCCCGGCGCCGGCGGCATCGGCGAACTCCTCACAAACTCGTGGGTCTGACGACAACCGTCAGACAAGTGCTCGAAAGACGCCCAACGTCCCTGGCTCGTTTCACGCGCGAAAGTGGCGCGCTTCGTCCCTGGCACTTTTTGCTCAGGTCGGGCGTTTGCTGGCTCGATGGCGGCGGGCCATGTCGGCGATACCGGCGAGATGCAAGGACAGCATCGTTCTCGCTTCTTTGCCTCTGTTGCCTGGTCGAAGGCCTCGGAGCGACCAGATCGGAAGCCGTAGCGTCAGGGAGAGTGCGACGAGGACGCGTGCCGCAATAGCGTGCATGGGCCCGCCGTGTTTGCCGTGGTAACGAACCAGGCTACGCCGGAACTCGAGGAAGTTGCGTTTGCGTGCGAGTCGCGATGAGCCGCCGAGGAAGTGCACGAAGGGCGCGACGGGAGCAAAGCGCACTCGCCATCCGGCGTCGCGCGCACGGCGGCAGAGGTCGGTCTCCTCGAAGTACATGAAGTACCCCTCGTCGAGCCCGAACGTCCCATCGCGCCGCTCACAGTCCTCGAGCACGGCTCGCCGAACCAGGAAGACGCAACCACTCACGGCGTCGACCTCGGTCGCTTCGGAGAAGCGCTTGCCACCGTAACGCTCGCCGTTGAAGAAGGGCACACTCGGAAACGCTTTGTAGAGCCACGTCGTCGAGCAGAACAACCTCCACAGCGTCGGATAACGCCAGTAACTGTCCTGCGGCGTGCCATCTTCGTTGCGTACGTCGGGACCGATGATCCCGGCTTCGGGCCAGCGACGTCCATAACCACAAAGCGCCACGATGTCTTCGCGAGCACAACGTACGTCCGTGTTGAGAAGCAGGACCCACTCGCCGCGCGCCGCCTCGAAGCCTCGATTCACGCCGCCAGCAAAACCGAGGTTCTGGCTCTGCTCCAGGATGCGAAACGTCTCCGCGTCCTCTCCGGCGTATCGCGCACGGACCGCATCGAGACTGCCGTCCGAACTCGCATTGTCCACGAGCAAGATCTCGCACGAGATCTCCTGATCCCACGGCAACAGCTCGTCCAACAACTCGAGCAGGAGGTCCTTCGTGTTCCAGTTGACGATCACGATCGACAACGCCGTCGCCGTACGTTCCGGAGCGACTGTCACGACCGGTCCACGTTGTTCGCCGTATGTCATCGTGACTCCTTTCGCGCCGTCACTGCGCGGCATCGCGCGTTGAGTTCGGTATCCAGCACGAACACTTCCTTCGCTTCGTCGCCGTCATCCTCACCGTCCGCGAGGCCGACGAGTTCGGCTTCGAGTTCGCTCGCCTCATGCTGCTCCTCGCGTGCAGCAGCGAACGAGCAGGCAGACAGCGCGATGAACAAGAACAAATAGGTCCTCATCTGTCCGAACAACGTCACGGACATGATTCCGAGTGCAAGCCCCAGCAAACAACCGAGCAATCCCCAGTTGATTGCATGCAGGTAGTAGCTGACGCATCGCTGCGAACTGCGATAGAGCCGTGAGAATGCGACCACGAACAGGCCGATGAACGACAGCACGCACGGCAAGCCACCCTGCATCAACCACCAGAGGTAGTGATTCGTGATGTCGTTGAACGTGCCCATATTGGGCTTGTCACGCCCGAACCCCGTCCACCAGTGCCCTTCCATCTTGGCGAAGACGGCGGCGGGAAGCCGAATTCGATACCAGGCGCTGTCACCATCCGTAGCCGCGAACGTGGCCAGGATCGCGAGCGTTCCTCGATTGCTGAACGACTCGATGTAAACGATCCCGAGCAGCGCGAGACTGGCCAGCAAGAACCAGAGCTTGCGCAACGGCCGCGCAGCCCACGTCGTCAGTCCGATACCGGTGACGAGGAACGACCCCCCGCTCAAGGAGAAGAACGAACCGAGCGGGATGAAGAACGCACGCTGGAGAATGCGACCGAAATCGAGCCCTTGCCCCATGTAGTGCCCAATCGCGATCGGGAGCTGCGACGCGAAGAAGAGCCCCATCATGATGTAGTGCGTCAACCCGACGTCGGCGCGCACGAGCCCGAGACGCATCATTCCGGAGTCGTACACCCCAAAAACGTCGTCGCCGGTCTTGAACGAATCGAAGAGACCGAAGCCCGTCACCGACTGCAGCCCTGCCAAGGCGCAGATGACCGCGAGCGGCGCGAGCAAGCCTCGAACGAACTCCTGGATGTCCTCCGTCGTTCGCACGAACGCACGCACGAACCAATAGGGCAGCGCAATGTCGAAGATGAAACCGGCTGCGAAGACCGGCCCTCCTTCCGGTGGCCCCGGAACCACGGCTCCGAGGTAGGTCAAGAGGAAGAACCCGAACACGATGTCGAGCCGGTCGATGCGCGGCACGAGCTTCCCTGGACATCGATAAAGCATCGCGAGCAAGAACACGATCGACGCGATGCGGCTGCCCGTGAACGAGACACCGAGTTTGATGACCATGAACTCGGGCAAGAACGGCAGGAGCAGCAAGTAGTAGCGAAGCGCCCTCTGCGGCCTCGGGAAGAAGAACAGTGCTGCGCAGATCCCGGGCAGTGCGAGCAGGACGAGTTGCTTCATGAGCTCAGCAGCCCGTGCCTTTGACGACGGTGCCGACGGTACGAGCGAGTAGCTTCATGTCCATCGTGAGCGACCAGTTGTCGATGTACTGGAGGTCCATCTCCATCCAGCGCTCGAACGGCACGCGGTTTCGACCGAAGACCTGCCAAATGCACGTGATGCCGGGACGCACCGAGAGCCGGCGGCGTTGCCACCAGTCGTATTCCTCGACCTCGGACGGAATCGGTGGCCTCGGCCCCACGAGGCTCATGTCGCCGAGCAGCACGTTGAACAGTTGTGGCAACTCATCGAGGCTGTACTTGCGCAGAAGTCGACCGATCTTCGTGACACGCGGATCATCCTTCATCTTGAACGTCGGACCATCCTCCTCGTTGGCCGCACGCAGCTCCGCCAACTTGGCCTCCGCGTTCATGCACATGCTGCGGAACTTCAGGCACGCAAAGGGGCGACCGAACTGCCCGACGCGCGTCTGCCGGAACAGCACCGGACCGCGATCCGTCAACTTGATCACGACGGCAATGGTGATCAGAACAGGTGACAAGATCACGATGCCGATCAGCGCCGCAAAGAAGTCGATCGAGCGCTTCACCATGCGACGCAGGGGCGATCCATCCCCTGTCGAGAACGCGAATGCCGGTAGGTTGCCATACCACGCCACCGACGGATGCACTCCACGCAAGCTGAAGAAGCTCGGGGCATAGTGACACGGCGTTCCCGCGAGGTCGCACAGATTGAAGACCTCGAGCAAGTTGCCGGACTTGGCCTCGTGCGACGGGCAGAGCAGGACTTGATCGACAGCGAACTCGCTCAGGATCGATCGAAGATTGCCGACGTCGGTCAGATCACGAACACCGGCAGGGAGCGAGCCGTTTTCACCGGGTAGCCGCAAACCGCCGAGCAACCGGACACCGTATTGCGGATGACCTCGCAAGGTCGCGGCGAGCACTTCGCCACTTCGACCACAACCGACGATGACCGCGTAGCGGAAGTTGTATCCACGCACGCGTAGGCTCCGAAGCAACCCACGCACCGCGGTTCGCTCGAACGCGATCGCAGCGAAACCGAGGAGTGACGCCGTCACGGGATGGAACGCCACTCCGCGATGCAACGCGAGTGCGAGAATCGTGACGAGCCCCATGCACAGCACGACGGCCTCGCCGAGCGACTGGAGTTCTCGAAACAGGTTCTCGGTCCGACGCGATTGATAGAGGTCGAGTCGCTCTCCGAGTACGAACCAACAGACGAGTACGAGACACGACTGCACGAGAAGACCGGCGTCCGACACGCTAACGAACGCGCCGCTCAGGAACCGGTTCGTGACCCAGCACGCAGCGATCAGGAGAGCCGCGTCGGCGAGACGAATCGTTCCCGTGAACGTCCTGTGGTGGGCTTGGAGCATCGTTCGATACGGCATCGTCAATGGCGGGACGGCGCCTTGACCCCTGTCTTGCTCGTGTTATGCGCGCCGGCCAGGATCCCTCGGGACGGGTACTCGCCATCGCGGCAGGATCCCGGCGAATCGACGCAAGCTCCGGGGCCCTCCTGGCCGATCCCGAGTTCATGGTCCAGCCGAATCCGAAGCCGCGTGGCGAGCCCTCCGTTCTCACGCTCAGGCAAGCCGTGCATGCGATCTTTCGCGGTCGATGGCTGCTGTTCGTGACGACGATGCTCGGGCTGCTGGGAGGATCCTGGGTGGCACTCAGCAAACCGAACAGCTACGTGAGCGTCGGAAAGTTCCTGTTCCGCCCGGGCGGGGAACAGATCGTGATCGACCCGTTCGCGTCTCAGGGTGACGGCACTCCACAACGCCAACCGCTCACTGCGAACGCCGAAGCGATCCTCAAGTCGGAAGAAGTGCTACGCAGGACGATTCGCAGGATCGGTCCAGGGCAGATTCTCGCGCCCTACAAGCCTGAGATCGAACCGGACGCTGGCTCCGGGATTTCTGCACTCGTTCGACAAACGATCTACGCGCTACAGCGCCAGATTCATGGCGACGGGCCCAAGAAGGCAAGCGAGAGCGACGCGCTCTTGAGCTTGCAACAACGCCTCACCGTCACGTCTCCCAAGACGAATCAAGTGCTGTCTGTCGCGGTCGAAGCCAACGAACCACGACTCGCCAAACGAATCCTCGAAGCCTACATGGACGAAGCGCAAGCGCGTCACCTCGAGGTGTACAGCGCGCAGCGCAGCATTCGCGAAATCGAAGAGACCAAGACCGAGATCGGTGAAAAGCTCTCGAAAGCGCGCTCACGACTCGATGCGTTCTTGAAGCAAATCGAAGTCGACGACTTCGAAGCGGATCTCGCACAAGCACTCGACAACTCGCGACAGACGCGGCTCAAGCTCGATGCCGCGCGCACGAACCTCCAGACGAGCAAGACGACACTCGCCGGTCTGCGCGATCGCCTCGAAGGACTGAGCCCGACCGTAACCGTCACCTCCGACGTGCCGATCGCGAATCCCCGTATCCCGCTACTCGAAGCACAGATCGCGAAGGTCGGCGCAGACTTGCTCGGCATGCGAGCCGCTGGACTTCGCCCCGAGGACAAGCAGATCACGCGCGCGCAAGCCACGATCGACGATCTGAGACGCGAACTCGAAACCGAATATGCGAAGAAGGCCGGCACGCGACGCGAAACTCGGGAAGAGCCGTCTCAGGAGTTCCTCGCTACCAAGCAGAACATCAGCCAGATCCAGCTCTCGCTCGTAGTCGAGGAAGAGCAGATCCCCGGACTCGAGCAGATGCTCGAACTGCAGAAGCAGCGCGCGAGCAAGCTACTCGCTCAGCAGCCGCAGTGGCGCACTCTGCAACGCGACCTCGATCGCTTGACGGCACATCAGGATCAGCTCGAACAGATGCTGACGCTCGCACGCAAGAAGAACGAGCTCGACGAGAAGCGCATCAGCTCGCTCGCGATTCTCGATCGACCCAACCTACCGCTCACGAAAGAAGGCCCGCAGCGCGCTCGCATCGTGCTCGGCGGTCTCATCGGCGGGCTGTTCTTGGGGATCGCACTGTTGCTGATTCGTGCGCTGACCGACAACACCGTGCGCACGGTCGAGGATCTCGAAGATCTCACGGCAATCAAAGTCCTGGCGACCATCCCCAACCTCGACAAGACGACTCTGCGGCGCCACGAGAGCATGCGCATCACGAGTTGGCAGTGAACCATCAAGGTCATCATGCATAGCATCGTCGAAACTCAAGGTAGGAAGGGTGCGACCGGCAACAGCGCCCAGTCGATTCGCGACGAGGTCCGGCACCTTTGGGGTCGGCTGCAGCTGCAGCTGCCGCAGTTCGGTGAAGACCAAATTCGAATCGCGTTCTGCTCGACGCATCCCGGCGAGGGGGCAACGAGCGTCGCTGCCAACTTCGGAATCTTCCTCGGCGGACAGAATCGCAGAACGACGCTCGTCGAATGCAACCTGCGCCACCCGAGCCTGGCGGATCACTTCGGGCTACCGCGCAGCCCCGGCATCAGCGAATACCTGGACGGATCGGCACGGATCGATCAAGCGCTTCGCAAGGAATCCGCGAACGGCCTCGACATCTTGCCAGCGGGATCACCTCCTGCAGACGTCTACGCGGCACTCGGCAACGAAGGCGGCATCGAGCGACTACTCGCCGATCTCGGTAGCGATTCGGAATTCATGATCCTCGACGTCCCGCCGCTCTCCCAGGCGCCTGAGTCGGCCTCGATCTTGCGCGCGGTGGATGCGACGATCTTGGTCGTCCAGGCTCATCGCACGCGCAAGCAGAGTGCACTCAAGTCACTGCAGACGTTCGATGAACTCGGCGTGGCTTGCTGCGGCATCGTCCTGAACCGCATGCACTACGACGTGCCGCCGTTCATCGATCAGATCCTCTGAACGGCGCGAGGCAACGATGCGCAAGTTCGTCGGACGCACGGCACTCGGGCTGGCACGCACGTTCGTACGCATGCGGGACAAGGTATCGTCCCTCGTCGTCGCGGGTGCTTTCGAGCGCTTCGGACGCAACACCGTCCTCGCGAGGCCTTGGCGTCTCGAGGGCGAGAACCATGTCTGTCTCGGAAACGGTTGCTGGCTCGGTCCGGATTCTTGGATCCAGTGCGTTCCGGGTCCGGATGGCCGGACCGGAAGTATCCGCGTCGGTGACCGCGTCACCGCATCGGGCTCGCTCGTGCTCTCTTCCGCAGGGAGCATCGTCGTCCATGACGACGTGTTGTTCGCGCGCAACGTCTACGTGTCGGATCACATTCACGGATACGACGACACTTCGCGCCCCGTGCACGAACAAGGTGTCGCCAAGGTGGCACCGGTCGTCATCGACACCGGCGCGTGGCTCGGCCAGAACGTCGTCGTGTGTCCAGGCGTCACGATCGGTCGCGGAGCTGTCATCGGTGCAGGCAGCGTCGTCAACAAGGACGTACCGCCCTTCAGCGTCGCCGTCGGCGCACCGGCGCGCGTCGTGAAGACGTTCGATCCCGCGGAGCGAACCGCAGAACTCGAGTCGAAGGACCTGGCCCACGCCTGACGTCGAAGCATGAGCGAACTCGCGGCAAGCACCGACATTCTCTACATCGCTTATTACTTCCCACCCGTGGGAGGCGCCGGCGTCCAGCGCAGCCTCAAGTTCTGCCGCTACCTGCCGCAGCACGGCTTTCGTCCGATCGTCCTGACGGGAAGCGGAGCGACTCTCGGACGCTGGGAACCGATCGACACGACGCTCGCGCATGAGGTCGGCGACGATTGCGTGATCCTGCGACCCGAGACCCCAGCGCCGGACCAGCGACTCGCGACGCGTGCACAGAGGTGGCTCGGTCGTCCCAGTGCGTTTGCGAAATGGTGGCGGCGGCAGATCTTGACGTACGGCCGTCGCGCCGCGCGTGATTTCGAGCCGCGGGCCATCTTCGTCAGCCTCTCACCGTACGAAGGGCTCGAAGCCGCGGTGTGCCTCGGCAACGAATTGGGGCTCCCCGTCATCGCCGATCTGCGCGACCCGTGGGCGCTCGACGAAGTCCGCATCTACACGAGCGCTTGGCATCGCGAGCGCGAGGTGCGTGACATGGCACGCCTCCTCTCGCAGTGCGAGCGAGTCATTTGGAACACGCCAGAAGCGCGAAGCGCGGCGGTCGCACGCATCCCGTCGCTGGACGACGCGCGTCAAGACTGCATCACGAACGGCTACGACGCGAGCGACTTCGAAGCTCACGACGTGCGCACACCCGACGAAACGTTCCGCATCCTGCACACCGGCTATCTCCACACCGCGATGGGTCTCGCGCACCGAGACAGGAGCCGCCTTCAACGACGACTCGGTGGAGAGCTCTTTCCGGTCGACTTCCTACCGCGTTCGCACTGGTACTTGTTGGCGGCGCTCGAGCAACTCCAAGAGCGCTCGCCTGACATCGCCAAGACGATCGATCTTCGACTCGTGGGGGTCTTGTCCGACGCCGACGAAGCGCGCATCGCGCGTTCGTCAGTCCGGGACCGCGTCACCAAGCTCGGGTATTTGGATCACGACAGCACGGTTGCCGAGATGGTCGCAGCGGACCTCTTGTTCTTGCCGATGCACGACCTGCCTGCGGGGCCTCGAGCTCGCATCGTGCCCGGGAAGACCTACGAGTATCTGGCCGCTGGCCGTCCGATCCTCGCGGCCGTGCCGCCCGGCGATGCACAGGACTTCGTGCGCGCGGCGGAGGCCGGGACGATCGTTCGCCCCACGGACTTCATCAAGATGGCCGATGCGATCGAAGCCGAGATCGCGCGTGCACCGACACCTCGCCGCGCGGCGAGCCAGGCGGTCACGCGCTTCGAGCGGCGCGCGCTTACGGTCGACCTCGCGACGGTTCTTCGTGGCGCCCTGGGTACGACGATCGAGGAGCCGACACACCGCGACTCCTCGGCGAAGCTCACGTCACCGCGAAGTCCAGACGAGCCAGATCTCCGCGAAGAGGACCTCAGCGAGCCAGTTCGACTCGCTGGGTCACGCCCTTCCGGATCAGCGTGAGCACGCCTGCGTCGTTGGCCTTGATGGCGGACAATGCGCTGCGAACATCCGCCGGCCCGCGAAGCGATGTCGATCCGATCGACACCAGGATGTCGCCGGCGCGCACTCCAGCTTTCGCTGCAAGCGAACCATCGACGACGCTATCGACCCACAACCCGACTCCGTTCTCGAGCTCGAGGTAGGCACGCACGCCCTCGGGAATCGAATCGCGAATCATGACTCCGAGCGTAGGACCTTGCGGCAAGGGCGCAGGCTGATCCTGATCGTCATTGCTCGGCGAGTCCGTGCTCGGTTTCTCCGCGCCCCCGGTGTCCGTCTGCCCCTTCGCGGCACCGTCGTCCGACTCGCCAGCACGGGGCCACGGGCTCGTGAGGCGGCCCGAACGCAAGCGCTCTTCGAGCTCTCTCATGCGCTCCTCGAGCGAACCGAGGTCCCGGTGGAGATCCTCGAACGGCGAGCCCTGGAACGGCGCCCCTTGGAATGGAGATCCCTGGAACGGCGAACGCCCGCCGAAGGGAGAAGCACCACGCCCGAACAGCGAGCCGAAGTCCGGCATCGTGATCCTCGGTGCGACGCCGATGCGCCCCATCAGCTCGGGATGCTTCTGGAGCAACGACTCCATGTCCTTCGCCGAGTACTTCTTGACGGACTCCTTGCCGTTCTCGTTGGTCGATTCCTCGACGTTCACGCCGTTGGGACCGATCTCGACCTTGAGGCTCGACCCGCTCTGCGTGCCGGCCTGCCCGGGCGCGAGGCGGAATCCCTGCCCCGGAGGCAGCATCTGCTCGATCTGTTCGCGAATGCGTTCGGCGAAGTCGGGGTCGATCCCGGGGAAATCGAGGTCGAACCCGCGGCGATCCTGCGGTGCGCGCCTTTGCACCGGACCACGACGCACGCGCTCGAGTCGTCGAGTGCCTGGGGTCGCGGTTGCGGGATCGCGCCCTTCGTTCGCATTCGAATCCTGCGTGTCGTTGTGCGCGTCGTTCTGCTGTCGATCGATTCGGCGCAACACACGGCGTGCCTGCCAACGCAGCTCGGGGTCCTTCGACTCCGACACGACTTTTTCGAGTTCGGCGACGACGCTGTGCCCACGCGCAACCAGCTCATCGGCGGCTGCGCGCCGAGCGTCGAAGTCCGTCGACGCGAGTTTCTCGATCGCACTGCGGATCGCGGTGACGTCCTCGACCCGGGTCTCTTGTTTCGCTTCGGCCTTCGTGTCTTGGGCGAACACGGGGGAACCGGCGAGGAGCCCGACGAGCGCGACCGCGGCGACGATCCCATGCTGCGAATGATTGCGAGCGATTCTCATGTCTCTCTCCTGCCGCTCCTGGGCGGCGGTTCGGTGTTCCGGGCGTGCCGACGCAACGCGGGCCCCGAAACTCCCGACCGCAGAACCTCAGCGCGGCTTGATCGCGTACGTCCCGGCAACACCGCGCCGCTCGTAGCGCACCTCGAATTGCTCACGTCCCAGAATGGCCGCCTTGAGCTGCTCGAACGAGGTGAGCGGCTCGCCGTCGATCGAGGTCCAGACGTCCCAGAGCTTGACCCCGGCCTGGCTCGCGGGAGAGCCCAACAACACGTGCGTGACGACGAACTGCTTCTTTGCAGCCTCGGGCGTCTCACCTCGGCCGTCCGGTTTCTTGGCGTCCCCGGGGGTCTTCCGTTCCTGGAACTGGTTGATCGAGATCCCGATGCTGCGCTGGGCTGGAGGAAGCGGTTGCTTCAACTCGTGCTCGGCACGCGCCCGTAACCAATGGACGTCGATCGCGCCGCAAGTCACACGGACGTCGCGTCTCTCTGGCGGGTCGTCGTCCCCGCTCTTGGTTTCCCCGCCCTTCGTGTCGCTCTCGGCACGGGACGTTTTTTCCGCAGTTCCCTCGCGCTCGCTCTCGGTGCCGCTGCTCGTCCCGTTGCCGTCGTCGTTCGACCGATTGGCAGCCGTGTTGCGAGGCCCTGCACGCCCCCGCCCACTCTCGAGGCGCAACAACATCCCGACGACGTCTCCCTTGGCGTTGACGACCGCTGCGCCTGCCTCGCCATCGGAAATCGCGAGCATGTGCATGTAGGGATCGTCCTGCGGCCCGCGCGCTTGCGGCGAGAATTGTCCGTCTTCCGCCTTGAGCCCGATGCTCTGCCGCACGAACGCAATCCGAGTGTTCATCGGCTCGAAAAGCAGGACCATGTCCCCCACGTCTTCTCGCCATCCTCGAGGCGCCGCGGGGCGAACGTCCGGTTCGGCGAGTTCGACCGGATTGGCAAGCACGAAGAACGTGACGACGGGCTTGCGCTGTTGCGCGCGCCCGACACTTCCGAGTGCACGGAGACCGAACGTGCCCTTCGGTGTGGACAGCGACGCGCTGGCGCCGCGCTCGATCCCGTCGACATAGGGCGCTGCCACGACTCCCTTTCCGAGGTAGATCCCGAAGCGTCGCTGCGACGAGTTGCGGATCGCCAGTGTGAGCCCACGCGCATCACGCACGACCGTCGAGAGTTCGCGCGAGAGGGCAACGAACGCCGATGGCGCGGCGTCGCGCATCGCGTCGCGCTGCGGCGATGCCCACGCGTTCGGGAGGAACACCGCAAGGCTCACCGGGAGGAGAGCGAGCGCGATCGAAGCTGGTCGCATCTCGGCCCCGCGACTAGAAATCTTTCGTCGTCCCGATGGGTACGACACGACCGGCACCCTCGTTGTTCGTCCGGAAATCTCCGACCGGCAAGAGCCCCTCGCCGAACGCGGCTCCACCGCTCTCGGTGCCAAGGCTGTCGACGAACCGCTGCAGCGCATCTTGGAGATACGGGGCGAAGTCCGGCCGCGCGAGCAACGCGCCGGCCGAACGCGTCTCGGCGTCGCTGACCGGCGTCGCCGCGGGGACGTGCACGATGCGTGGTTCAGGGGAATGCACGCGTCCGAGGAAATAACCGCAGACGAGCGTCACGAGGACGGCAGCTGCAGCGGGCGCCCATGTCGCGAGCCATCCTCGTCGCGCCGAACCCGCAGCCTCGACGAGGATCTGCGTGTCTTCCTCGACGCGCGTCTCGCGACGGATCTCCCCGAGGATGCCGCTACGCAGCGAATCGAAGAAGTCCTCCTGGAGCCGCGGCGCCCGAGTTCCACCCTCGCCGAGGGTCGCGAGCGCCTCGCGCGCTTCCTCGTACTGCAACGATTCCCGACGACACGACAGACATTCGCTCGCGTGTCGTTCGATCGCTTCGGCGGTCGCGGGGTCGAGTTCATCGCCACATGCGGCTGGCAACAGATCGCGCACGAGATGGCATGGCAAGCTGCTCATGATTCACCTCCGACGTCACCGAGTTCTCGAGGATGCTTGGACTGGCGGGAAGCGCGTTCCCACCGCTCGCGGAAGAGCTGCCTGGCTTTGTGCAAACGCCACCGAACCGTCGCGTGCGTGAGTCCGAGAATGGGTGCGATTTCGCGACACGAGATCCCGTGCAGATCGCGGAGCGCGAGCACGGTGCGGAAGCGCGCCGGCACGTCCGCTAGAACGCGGCGCACGTCACTTCGCAACTCTTGGTCTTCGAGGTTGTCTTCGGGACGATCGATGTCATCGCCGACGATCTCGTCCCCGAATCCCTCGATCTGCACCGAACGGTCCGTTCGAATCTTGCGCAACTGATCGATCGCGAGATTGGTCACGATCCGATAGAGCCACGTGTAGAAGTTGCGCGAGAAATCGAAGCGATCCAGGCTGCGGTAGACGCGGACGAAGGCTTCTTGCACCACGTCGCGTGATTCCTCGACGCGCCCGAGAACGTGGAACGCGATCCAGAACGCTTTGCGCTCGTAGCGCGCGACGAGGCTCTCGAACGCGGCGAGATCCCCGCCAAGGGCGGCTTGGATGAGTTCGAGGTCGCGCTGCTCGGCCGACGGGCCCGGTGTTCGTCCGAGCTCTTCGCCGGACACTCGACACGCGAGCTGATATTGGGATTTGTTCCGCGACCGGAATTGGGGGTCTGGGGCAGACATGCTCGGGGATCCGGCCTGGGCCGTGTTCCTGGTTCGCTTGGAAGAGGTGCGCCCATTGTAGGCGCAGACGCTACCTACGTAGCAGTTCGATCGTCCTGAGAGCCGGAATTCCGCGTTCGACAGCGGTTTTTGGAATCCGGCGGGTCAGGATTCGTCGACGGACCCCATCGTACGGAACTTCTGGTATCGCGCGTCGAGGAGGACCTCGACCGGGAGCGCGGTCAGTTCGTCCATACGGCGAATGATCCAGTCCTTGACGTTCTGAATCGTCTCGGCTGGGCGACGGTGGGCTCCGCCGAGGGGCTCGTCGATGATCTCGTCGACGATTCCGAGCTCGAGGAGATCGGGTGCGCTGAGCCGGAGCGCGGCCGCAGCCTCCGGAGCCTTGTCGGCGGACTTCCACAGGATGGCGGCACAGCCCTCGGGCGTGATGACGGAGTAATACGCGTTTTTGAGGATCGCGACGCGATCGCCCACGCCAATGCCCAGTGCCCCGCCGGAACCGCCTTCCCCGATCACGATGGCGAGCACGGGCACGCGCAACGAGAACATCTCGCGGATGTTGAGCGCGATCGCACGCGCCTGGCCGCGCTCTTCCGCGCCAATGCCGGGATAGGCACCCTGCGTGTCCACGAGCGCGACGATCGGGATGCCGAGTTTCTCCGCGAGGCGCATCTTCTCGAGCGCCTTGCGGTAGCCCTCGGGGTGGGCGCACCCGAAATTGCAGAGAAGGCGTTCTTTGACGCTCTTCCCCTTCCGGTGACCCATGAGAAGCAGACGACGCCCCTCGAGAGTGCCGAAACCGGTCACGATCGCACGATCGTCCCCGAAGGCGCGATCGCCGTGCAGCTCGACGAAATCTTCGAGCATGCCCTGAATGTAGTCCTGCGTGACGGGTCGCTGCGGATGGCGCGACACGCGCACGCGCTCCCAGGGCGTCAGGTTGTCGTAGACTTCCCCCGTGACCTTGCGCAGACGAGCCTCGAGCGCGACGACCTCGCCGTTGAGGTTGAGCTTGGTCGAATCCGCGAGCGCTTTGAGCTCCTGGATCTTGTGCTCCATCTCGAGAATCGGACGCTCGAACGCGAGCGTCGCGTCCGTGACCGGCGTGTCACGACGGTCCTCGGCATCCGTTTTCCGGTCACCTCGTTTGCGATGGTCGTCGGGAACGTTCTTCGATCTGGCCAAGTCTCGGCACCACTGGCAAGGGAGCGCACGCAGCACCAACAATCGGCACTCGAGAGAGCCGCTCTGGGGCTGTGTGCGGAAGCATCGTGGATCAGGGGAGCACAGGCCGCAAGCGGGAACAAGAGCAAACCACCCTGTGCCGCGTCGTCACGCCCGTCGCAGCGACTTGCTAGATACGCCCGGATCGAACAATCTGGACGTCATGCGTCCCGAGATTCGCCGTCCGTGCTCCTGCACTTTCCGATTCGCGTGCGGCTTTCCCATCGCCTTGGCCGCTGTGCTCACCGTCTGCGCAAGTGTCGCGGCACACGGGGTCTTCGAGAAGGTGCTCTTCAGCGGGAAGGCCAACTACGCAACCCGGGGGTCGGTCCCCGGCACCGCTGCAACGACGCTCTACGCGATGCAGCCGAAGGAGTTCATGACCGGCCAACACGACACGGTCGGATGGCGATTCACGATGCAGGACGCCGACGCGTCGACGGCCGAGAGCGTACGACTTTCTTGGGTCCGCTACGCACAGGACGGCAAGTCGCCCGACACGTCGGCCGCTGGTGAGGTCTATGCGGCCAAGGTCAATCTGTTCGGTCTCGGCCTGTCGGGAAACATCGCGTACGACTTCACGATCAGCATCGGGATCCCCCAAACGCTGCCAGCCACGATCGGGATCGGGATCGAATTGCCCGCCAACTCACTGTGGCCGCGAGATGGCGCGGCGATCCATGCCCAGCTCAACGTCCCCAACGACGCCCTCAGGCCGCGCATCTCGGCACCGTGGGACAAAGAGGTGTGGACGTTCGAACACATGGCGAGCGGACCGCAGCCGCTGTTCGGTCGCACTCTCGATTCGCTCTACATCGGAGGCCTTTTCGTAGAGCCGACGTTGACCCCGTTCATCGACACGACTGCCTACGGATCGGTTCGCCCCGAGCGTCTCTACGGAGTCGATGCGCTGTTCCCCGACTCGCGCCGTAACGACTACTTCGGCCTCCAGCTCGATGGCGGCCAAGTGGGGTCGAACGGATTCGGCATCCTCTACACGGCGGCCGGCCTGAACAAGAGCCCGATCAAGCTCGCCTACGGAGAGTTCTCGCTGTCGCTGACGGCTCCCGAGCCCTGGTTCGTGATGCTCGTACCGCTCGACAGTCTCGGCTCGACGACGATCGGCCCGCACTCGTTCTTCAATCTGCCGCTCACGTATCGCGAGTTCTGGCTACAAGCCCTGGTCGTGAGCCCGTTCAGCCTCGAAGTCGAAGCCAGCGACGCGATCAAGATACGCGGCTCTTGATCGAGGCCTGATCGGCGCCGTGTTGCAGCCACAGCCCTTGGCACAGGGCCGTGAGCTTCTTCGCTCCGATCGGCTTGGTCGCATAGGCGTCGCAACCAGCAGCGAGACATCGCTCGGCATCACCTCGCATGGCGTGTGCCGTCAACGCGAGGATGGGTGTCGTGACTCCGGCGGCTCGCAGGGAACTCGTGGCGACATACCCGTCCATCCGCGGCATTTGCATGTCCATGATGATCAGGTCGTACGTTTCACCATGTTCGATGATGCGGTCGTAGGCCTCCTGCCCATCGTGTGCGAGTGTCACGATGGCTCCGGCACGTCGCAAGAAGTGCGACAGCAAACGTCGGTTGTCTTCGCCATCTTCGGCGAGCAAGAACTCGAGGCCTTCGAGACCTTGATGATCCGCGTTCGCAGCGAGTTCCGCGAGTCGTCGAACATCGTCGGGTCGAGGAGCACTCGTCCGTGCAGCGCGCGTGATCGGAAGGGTCACGACGAACTCCGATCCCGAACCAACCTGGGAAGAGGCTTCGACACGTCCGCCGAGAAGCTCCACGAGGCGTCGACAGATCGTGAGCCCCAGGCCGCTGCCGCCGTACTCGCGTGTCGTCGAAGTGTCGGCCTGCGTGAACGGTTGGAACACCTTCGCCAGTTGTTCCGGCTCCATGCCACAGCCTGTGTCCGAAACTCGTAGTACGAGATCGCCGCGACACGCATCCATCGCATCGATGGAACGCGCCGACGCCTCGAGCGTGACCGAACCCTCGTTCGTGAACTTGACCGCGTTCCCGACGAGGTTGAGCAGAATCTGCCGCAGACGCATCGGGTCGCTCGAGATCAGTTCTGGCACGTCGTTCGCGATCACGAGCTTGCAATCGATGCCCTTTCCCTCTGCACGGATCGCCATGCTCGTGCGAACCTCTTCGAGCAACGCTTTGATGTCGACTGTAACGTGCTCGAGTTCGAGCTTGCCTGCCTCGATCTTCGAGAGATCGAGGATGTCGCCGAGGATCGCGAGCAGGTGCTGACCGTTGCGGCGCACGGTTTCGAGGCGTTCGCGTCGTTCTTCGATCGTCGATTCCTCGTCGAACGCGAGGTCCGCGAACCCGAGGATCGCAGTCATCGGCGTGCGAATCTCGTGACTCATGTTGGCGAGGAACTCGCTCTTCGCGAGGCTCGCGAGTTCTGCAGCACGCTTCGCTGTCGCGAGTTCTTCGACGGCGCGGCGACGTGCATCGACGTCCTGATGAAGCCCGATCACGCGCACGACTTCGCGCGTCGTCGCGTCCCGAATGCATTCGGCGACAGTCCGAACCCATCGAAAAGACCCGTCTTGTTGCCGCACGCGATACTCGGCATCGAACGACTCGACCTCGCCCTCGGCACAAGCGCGCATCCCTGCGTCCGTCCGCTCTCGATCTTCGATGTAGATGAGCGCCTGCCACGATTCGTAGAGAATGGGAACCTGGTCATGCGCATAACCGAGTTTGGCGAACCACCCCGTGTCGAAGACACATCGATCGGATCGCGGATCGACCTCGAAGAACCCTTGCTTCGCTGCCTGAACCGCCATTCGAAGGAGCTGCGATTCTCGACGTTGGAGCGTCACGTCTCGCACGGTACCGACGAGCGAAAGCGTACCGCATGGCTCGCGGTTCGCTTCACCGCGCACGACGAACACGCGCGCGTCCTTGGCTGTCCGGAACTCGACGTCGAAGGGTTCCCCTCGATCGAGATGCGCACGCAGCGAAGCACGAAGGCGAGGGCGATCCGCGCGCTCGATTGCAGCGAGTATTGTGGACACGTGATGGCACTGCCGAACGCGCAAGCCGAAATCCGCGGCCAGTGACGGTGCGAGACAGATTTCGTCGCGCGTCAGATCCGGCCACTCGAAGAGCCCATCTCGCGTCGCACGCAGTGCGCGATCGAGCCTCCTGCGAAGCACTTCGCGCTCGAGTTCGGACTGCTTGCGCTCGGTGATGTCACGACCCGTGCCACGGTAGCCTTCGAGGTTGCCGTCCTCGCGATGGAACGGACGGCCCGCGAGCCGCAGCCACGAACTGTGACCGTGCATGGGAAGCACGCGTACTTCGAGATCACGATCGGACACCGCGGACGCGCTCAAGTCCTCGAACCATGCGACGACCCGGAGCACTTCATCGTCTGCGATGAAGTCGATGAGGTTCTTTCCGAGCAGGCGCTCGACTGGCTTGCCGAACAAGGCTTCGACCGGCTTCGTCAAGAACGTGAAGCGGCCGTCCGCATCGATCTCCCAGAAGAACTCCGCGGCCGCACTCGTGATGTCGAGCAGACGAGTCTCCGAGCGCCGGAGCCTCTCGAACTCCGCGATATCGCACGGCGATTCCGTTCTCGTCTCGTCCACTCCTGCACCCCTGGGGGTCCAGCGAAGTCGCTCGACCCTCTGTGTCGACTTCGACTGCCGAAAAGGTGGTACTTCAGATCATCTTCGAAGTCGCGACGAGACGGACATTTGGTCGTCACCCACACGCTGCTACGCCATGAGCCGAGTGAGTCGCGATACACTGGCGCTCCAATCACTCCCCTGATTTCATGCATCGTCGTCATCAGACCGAAAAGTGCCCGCCTCAAGGTCCTGCTGCATCGGATCACGAGCCCCACGATCGTCTGGGTCGTTGTCGCGATGACGTTCTCGCGCGAGTTCGATCACTGATGGGTCGACAAGCGCGGCGCATCGCGGAATCGGGCGACTTCGTGCAGCACGCCTACTCCGAAATCCTCGAGAAACAACTCGAAGTGCAAGATGACGAGCACTTGGTCAAACTCGCGACGCGCATCGCTCACAATCGCATTCGGGATGCTCTACGTCGCAATCGCGAAGTCGTCGGTGGCGACTTGTCGGATTCTCTAGCGGCTAGTGAACCAGGCAGCCCCGATCCAACGCCTTCTGTGGAAGTCTGTCGACGAGAGAGTCTCGAAGAGCTCATCGGCTCGCTCGAGACCCTACCACTCGAATACCGCAGAGTCCTCGAACTGAGGTCGGTCGACGGCATGGCCTTCGATGCAGTCGCCGAAGCCATGGGCCGGAGCCCGAACGCAGTTCAGAAACTCCATCAACGCGCCATGATCGCTCTCGGGGCGGCGCTGCGTCGCCAGAACTCGGCTCAATAGCCACCGATCTTGGTGTCGAGTCCGTTGGTGAGCACGAGCTTCGGATCGTGCGATGCGCCGAAGTCGATCACGAGGTACTGCGTGCGGACGACTCCGCCGACCAAGTCGGGAATACACGGGACGGTCAATGGGAACGCGCTGGATCCCGAGGCAGACGTCAGCATTCCTTCGACCGATATCGGTATGACGTACGCGCGGCAGGTACTCCACAGCGGAATGTCGAGCGGCACGACACCGAGAAGCAACGCGGCGGCAGAACTGCCGGCCGCATTCGTGAGATCCCAACTGAGCTGCTTCCCGAGTTCTGGAGTACCACTACCGCTGTGCACCGGAACCTTGTTGCCCGTCCCTGCACATCCACTGCCGACCGACATGAAGCTGCCGGCCTGGTAGGCCCCACCGATGTCGTAGGCGAACGCGTATTCACCGACCTGCGTGAAGTTGGACCCGATCAGCACGCTCGTCCCGTCGAGACCCATCGAACGAGCCTGTGCAGCCGGTTGCGGCAGATCGCTTCGACGCGTCGTCCACGTCGTGAGCTTCTTCGGATCATCGGGGTCATGAACGTACAGCGTGCCACTGCCGATCGCGGTGATGGCCACGCGCCCTTCCGTGTTCGGGTTGCGGGACACGGCAACGTCGTGTCCCAGCGAGTGACCGTACACCCGGTTCCCTTCGACGAATCGACTCGTTTGCTGCCATGTGCCCGTCGAATCTCGCAAGAAGCAGTACGCGGCTCCAGCTGTGTTTCCATCCCAAACGGCGCCGACCACCGCGATATCTCCGTGAATGTCGACGGCGCTCCCGAACCTGTCGGCTCCAGCGGCAGACGTCGTCAACACTTGCAGGGGGCTCCACTGGGTGAACGCGCGTTGCATGATGTAGACCTCGCTCTTCGTCGAGTTCCCGATGATCGCTCGCTGGCCAGACACGCTGATGTGGGCACCGAAGTCGCCGATCTGCCCGGTCGGTTTGATCGCGTAGTACTCCGAAATGGACGACTGGCTCGTCCACCCGCCCGCTGGACGTTCGTAAGCGAGCACGACGCCCAAGCGCTCGCTGCTGACGAGAATCGTGTTCCCCGAGATCGCTACGGATTGCCCCATCCAGGTTCCGCTGGTGTAGGTGCGCGTGAGTTCGGCGAACTTCCATGTCGAGCCGACCTTCTCGACGACCCATGCGCGACCATTCCCTCCGTTCGCACCGAACTCTCCCACGACGATCACGCCGTTCTCGACGGCGACACCGTTGCCGAAGCGGCCACTCTGAATCGGGAACGGACTTTCGAGCGTTCCAGCCGCCGTCCATGTGCCTGCTAGCCGCTCGTAGAGATGGACCCTGCCTGCTTTTCCCTGTCCATTGACGACAGCCTCGTCTTCCGACACGACGGCGAGATCGCCAGACACGTCGCAGAAGTAGCCGTACGCCGCGCCACGCGGACCCGGAATTTGTTGCGGAGGACAAATCTGTGCTGCGAGCGCAGACGTCAGGATGCCTGTGAACAGTGCGAAACGGTGTGGGCCCATTGTGGGTTTTCTCCTCGAGGCGTCTTCGTACGTGTGACAGCGAAGGCTGTCTCGTAGCAGCGCGCGACTCGGCGGCGATCCGCCGCGAGAAATGAATTTCATTCGCTCCTCGTGAACGCCAGGGCGAACGATCGGTCATGCACGGCTACTTCTTCGAGCCACCGATCAACACTTCGATACCATTCGTCAGCGGGAGCGGAACAGGCTCCATCGTCGCGAAGTCGACCGTCATGACTTGCGAGTACAGCGTGTTGCCGACCAGTGTCGGGTCGCACGGGATGGTAACCTTGATCGAACCCGCTCCGCTCGTGTCGGTCGCAAACGGGAAGAGGATCACCGCATCGGTGTACAGGTTGCAGTTCACCTGCTTGATACGCCAAAGCATGATCCCGGTAGGGAATTTGACCGCCCCGAGCCAGCACACGGCGAAAGCTTGGTTCGGTCCATCGGTGAGCTTCCACTCGATGTTCCCGTTCGGGCGTGGATCCCCTGTCACGCTGTGGAGCGGAGTCTTGGTCGCACCTGGGCAGCTCGATCCGAACACCGTGATCTTGGAACCGAAGTCCTTGATTCTCGCATGGCTCGTGGAGACAGCCGCGGCATCGAGGCCACCATCCCAGATCCGAACTTCGTCGACACTTCCGCGGAATCCTTCGAACCAACTCGCGCCGTTGAGATCGTTGCCAATACTGACCGGGTCGCTTCCGTACACGATGGGACCTGCAAACGGCGTCGGCTGAGGACTCGAGAGCTTGCCATCGACGTAGAGCAAGAGCTGCCGGCCATCCCACACGCCGGTCAAGAAGTGCCACGTGTCATCATCGACGCGTGTCGTTCCACTCGTGAAGACCTGCGTCGTTGCGTCCCGACAGGACCACGATGGCAAGCCGTTCGGTGCCACGAACAGCACGTAACTGTCGTCCCCGTTCAAGACCTGCTTCCCGACGACCACGCGATATCCGCCCGTGAACGGACCGATGCGAATCCACGCTTCGACCGTCACACCGCGACCCGGACGCAACGACGTCGAATCTGGAACCTCGATGCGTGCATCGCCTGTCGGGAATTTCACACCACCGCAGACCCGTCCCTCCGTGAAGGCGGCTCCACCGGCAAGCGTTCCGTTGTTGTTGTTCCCGGATGCATCGATTGCGGTAGTTCCCGCGCCAGCTTCGAACGCGTATTCCGCCACGACGTTTTGCGCGAGCAGTGCCGGGGAGAGAGGCGTCGATGCGAGCGCTGCGAGGACGAAAGTACGGCGTCGACGCACGATGTGACTCCTTGGTGGTTTTGTCTGATTTGTTCGGCAGTGCGCCGCCCAGGGCGACTCGATCCTCGCAACCCAGTGAGGATTTTCTTCCCAGATGGTCAACGGGGATGAGAACAACGGACTCGTTTATCCTTCGAGCGTTCGACAAAGCACGATCCGCCACGTGATCTCGGAAATTCGTCGGCTCGACCGATCTCGTGACACGGTGCGGCTCTCGTGACACGGCGCGAAAGCGAATCCATGTCCACTGACTCCATCAGCTCCCGGTGGCACGATGCCGAGGCCTACGTGCTCGAACGCATCGCAGCTGCCGAGCAGCGCGGTAGCGAACTCAGGCTCGAGGACCTGCTCGCCGTACGGCCTGACCTCGCACGGCAGATCACACGCGCGTGGCATGACTACCGAGCCGGAGCGTCGGCACTCGGCGAGCGGACGATCGGAGACGCGCACGAAGATCTGCGCCTCCTCGACGGCCTCACGGATCGGTACGAAATCCTGCGCGAGTTGGATACGGGCGGCATGGGCTCGGTGCTCGAAGTCTGGGATCACGAGCTACGCCGAACGCTCGCGATGAAGATCGTGAGGAGGCAGGTCGACGGACTCGATTCCATCGTGTGGCAACGTCGCCAGTCTCGGCTCAAGAACGAAGCGCAAGTGCTCGGCCAACTCGTCCATCCCGGCATCGTCGCGGTTCACGACGTGGGCAAGCTGACGAGTGGCGAACATTACTTCACGATGCAACTCGTTCGCGGCAAGACGCTAGCCGCGATCCTCGACGAACGCCGTGAGAATCGCGACTCCGGTGCGCTCACGACGATCGTCGGCATCTTGCGACGCGTGTGCGAGACCGTCGCCTACGCGCACAGCCGTGGTGTTCTGCACCGGGATTTGAAGCCGAGCAACATCATGGTCGGTGAGTTCGGTGAAACCTACGTGATGGACTGGGGCCTCGCACGTGCGAGCGACGACGCGCTTCGAAGCTGCGAAGCGGCATCACCGCAGCAGCCGAGTTCGAGACACGAGTCGGACCACGTTCGCACGGACCGCAGTGACACGTCGCACAGCGACTCCGGTTCTCCTTTGCAAACCATGACGGGCGACGTCGTCGGCACACCGTCCTACATGGCACCCGAGCAGGCCGCTGGACGTGTCGAAGAAGTCGACCAACGCAGTGACGTCTATGGTGCCGGCGCGATCTTGTATCACGTGTTGACTGGTCATCGCCCGTATGACAACGGAGAGCGCATCTCCGGCCAGGTCGCTCTCCAGGCCGTCCTCTCGGGTCCGCCACACCCTATCCCGCGCGGCCGACACGGACCTCCACCGGAACTCTCCGCGATCTGCTCGCGGGCGATGTCTCGTGATTCGCACGATCGGTATCCGGCGATGATGTCGATGGCCGAGGATCTCGGCGCTTATCTCGAGGGTCGTATCGTCCACGCGTACGGCGACGGTCGCTGGCTGGCATTCAAGAAGTGGTTGCTCCGCAACCCGGCACTCGCGGCGGGCATCGCGATCGCGATCGTGAGCCTTGCTCTCGTCGGTGCCCTGGAGGTCCGTGCGAACCGCGCCTTGAGTGAACAAGCGAGCGCACTGCGTCGACGCGTCTACACGAACGCACTGACCTTCGCGCAACGGGCGTACGAGCGCTCGGATGCGATGGATATGACTGCGCGTCTGCATGAATGCGCATCGGCAGATCGAGGTTGGGAATGGCACTACCTCGATAGATTGTCCGATCGCAGCGACGCGTGCCTGGAATTGCCGGGTATCAATCCCATCACGCTTTACTTCGATCGGGCCGCTGCGCGCCTCATGACGGTCGGTAGAACGCCGAACTCGTTCGAATTCCAAGCGTTCGAGTGGCCATCCCTCGAACGTCTCCACGCTTGGAAGAAGGACGTCATCGCTCATCCGTTCGCGATCGACGCGGAATCGAAACGACTCTTCTGGTGGCACGGAGTCCTCGACCCGACGACGGGAGAAGAGCTCCATCGCGGAAACTGGAGCCAACGTTGGCCAGCTTTCGCATTCTCGCCCGATCGACGCAGCATCCTGATCTCACACAGCGGACGACTCGAACTTCGAGACGCGAGTACTCGCGCAACATTGGCAGAACTGGATCGCGGATTCTTCGCGATGTCGATGCTCGCGTGGTCGCCGGATGGGAAACTAGCGTTTGCTGCATGTCGCGACTTCGACGACGACAAGCGCCGCGGCGGCACGGTTCGCGTGTACGACATGCGAACGCGTCAACGAACGCACGTCCTGCGCGGACACTCCTCGTGGGTGCAGAGCGTCGCCGCCGATCCGCACGGCGCTTGGCTTGCTTCTGGTGGCTGGAACGGCGAGGTTCGACTCTGGGACTTGCGCACCGGAGAACTGCGACGTGTGCTCGATCACGTCGGCAACGATCACGCGTACGTCGCCGTCAGCCCCGACGGGAACACGCTCTTGACGGCAGGGCGCTCGGGAATTCACGCTTGGGATACGACGACGTGGCAACGGACGGAACAGCTGTTCGGTCACCACCACCCGGTAATGACGCCTGTCTTCGCCGACGATCGTACCGTGTTGTCGACGGCAGGACGCAACGGTCGTGGTATCCGCGTGTGGAACCTGGGCGCTTCGCACCGTTTGGACGAGATCGTGACCTCCGAACCCGACAGCACGCGAGCCGTCTCTGCCCTACGCGGTAGCAATCGATTCGCCGTCACGTCGTCCGAGGGCACGATCGAGATCTGGGACGGCGCGACGCGCGAGAAGATCGGTGACACGCCAATTCCTTGCCGGCGTAGTTTCGTGACCTTCGATCCCGACGCGCAACGATGCTACGCCACGGACATGACGGGGACCGTTGCGGTCTGGGACACACGGACCTGGCGCCTCATCATCGAGAGGAAGATCCATTCGGCGATCAGCCTTTCGATCGACGTGCGGCAGCGCGGTGATTTGGGTGTGACCGGCGACGTGCGGGGTCGTCTCGAGACTTGGGAGACGAAACAGCTGCGACCTCGATGGTCGATGCATATCGAAACGAACGGGCAGTCCGCCGCGATCACGCAGTGCTGTTTCACGAACGACGGAAACAAGATTCTGGTCGTCTCGGCAGACGGGCGGCTTCGAATTCTCGATGCCGACACGGGTCGACTCGAAGCGAACCGTACGCTGCCGGGCGGCAGCGAAGGCTGGACGCACGCGGACGTCATCGTGTCTCCAGTCGACAACCGTTTCGCGACACGCGTCCTCCACAACCCACGTTCCTGGATCGCGTTGTGGGACCTCGATGCGGACGAACCGCTCTGGAGCCGTGAGATCTCGGGACGACCGGTGTTCACGAGCGATGGGATCCGGGTGCTCGCGATCGGCGACTCGCTCGCCGTGCTCGATGCGAGCGACGGGCGCGTCTTGCTTCGACACGTCGTCGAACCAGCGACCGTCACGACCGCACCTTCGCGATGCGACAACGGCATCATCGTCTATGCGACGCGTACGGGGCTGCGCTTCCTCGATGGTCGGTCTCGCTGACCGCACGAATCAGCCGTCGAGAGTCAACGCTTGCCAGCCGCCACTGGCGAACGTGCCGTCCTCGTTGACGACGAACACGAGGTACCGATTCCAGATCGTGGGATCGAAGCTGCCCTTTGGCGGCGGCTCTTGCAGCGTGCGCGCGAACGTCTCACGCACCCCGGGGGCGGCTGGCCCTCCGAGGAGCAGCGCGTATGTGAGCTTCGGTGCGGCTTCGACGGCAGTCTCGTAGATCGCGTGACCGGCCGAGCTCTTCTCGGAAGTCGGATGGATCGGCATGTCGAGAACCGACATCTTGTCGAACTGAGCGTGAGGTGGCGGCAACGTAGTGTCGTCCGTGAAGAAGAGCACGAGGCGCGCGCCAGGCCGAATGTCCCGCCCCGATACGCGGAAGCGACGCGGAGCTTCGTGACGCATGCGCATCGCGATCTTGGCGTCCTGGATCAATCCGTATTGCAGCGTTCGGAGTTCTCGCAGCGTAGGCGGTGTCGGCACGGGCTGTTTCGTATCGGACCACGCGCCGTCCCAGAAGAACGACATCGGATCTTGTCGTGCACCGGGCATCCAGTTCTTGGTGAGTCTCGGGATATCGCGCCAGGCCACCATCGGCCGCATGACTTCGAGTCGGAGTGCGCTCGGAGCCGGTCCACTCGTTCTGTTCGCCTTGCCATGCGGTGACGCGAGTCTGCGGTCGTCTCCTAGCGGTACGGCTTCGATGACGAGTCGGTCTGCAGCACCGTTCAGTTTGGCGAGCATCGCGGCTCGAGGAACAACGCTGCCCGATGCTTCTTCGACCCAACGACCGCGCGTCGGATCGAACCACAGCCCGACCTCGATCGAGGACGCGCCGCGAACGAAAAGCCTGCCGGTCAGTCCCGAGTTTCCCTCGTTCACTTGCCGCTCGAGGAAATCGAAAGCTCCAGCGATCGCTCCGTGCTTCGCGATCGACGCATCGATCGTGAACGACACGCCAACGATCGGTGCAACGCCGTGATCGAGTTCGCGCACGAACGTCGTGATCGCATCGAGCGGATCTTGCCGCCCTTGGAACTCGTGTCCGAACACGAACGTGTTGAAGTCGCTGATCGACCGCAGCGATCCCGAGTGCTCGGTTCCGAATTCGCCGATCGTCACCTTTCCCGGTGCGGTCGCGGTATTCTCGAGCACGCCTTCTTTCTGCTTGAGTCCACGCAACGTCGCGGTCTCGATCGGTTGATTGTTGGTGATGCCCGTGCGCGTGATGTGGTGATTGCTCCCGTCCGGCAACGTGTGGCATTGCACGCACGAGCGGCCGGCGAGGGCCGGTTCGTTGACGCGGGACGCGTCCGCGACCGGCTCGGTGTGGAAGAGCTTGAGCCCACGCGCACCGAGCGATCCGTCCTGCCGGTCGGGATCCCCGAACGTACCGCTGTAGCGCCGGTCCTTGGGCTGCTCGGGATTGGGCGGATAGTGAATCGAGTGCGCGAACTCCTCGAACTCGCGCATCGCGAGTTTCGAGATCCCGCGCTTCGGCTCGCTTGCACCACCGAGATTCGGCATGCCTTGAAGGTCGACGTAGGCCCCGTTGAACGCGAGGAAGTCCTGATCACCCCGCCAGTGATGCGGCACGGTCGAGAAGAACTTGCCTGAGCCAGGCGCGACTTCTCCCTGCACGAGTCCCTGCAGCGATTGCGTGACCATGAATCCCTTCGTCGCCGGATAGCTGGTCGCGCCTCGCACGCTTCCGTCGGTCACGCCATCGACGAGCTTCGAATCGAGTGGTTTCGGAGCCGTCGCATCACTGAGGTCCCAAGCGAGCCCGTCGTTGCGCCCATCGAGGTGACAACTCGCGCACGAGACGAAGCCAGAGCCCGAGAGATCGGTCGAGTATAGGAAGCGCTGTCCGCGCCGCACGTAGTCGGGCACGGGGTCGTTGGCGAGCGGCGCGAGTGCCGTGACTTTGTCGGTCTCCGGATCGATCGCGACGATCGTCGCGTCGATTTTGTCGAACACGAAGAGGCGAGCTCCGGGGTCCTTGGGGTCCGACGGGTTGGCAGGTTTGAGCGCGATTCCTCGCGGACCGGCCATCTGCGACCGCGTGCCCGCGCGCAAGGGCACCGAGATCGTCGTGATCGTCCACTTGCTCGCATCCGCGTCGCGTGCATCGACGACACCGATCCGATCGCTGCCGAACGCGGCGACGTAGACCTTGAACACGTCTTGGCGTGGCTCGTAGATCTCGAGATCGTACGGGAGCCCGAGTGCGCGACTCTTGGCAACGACGGCACCGGTTGCATCTCGATGGAGATCGCGAGTCGCGACCTGGACCTGGGTCGTGCCGGGATTGTCGATCCGGTGGAGCTGCGCTTTGACGAATCCGGTCGGTGCCGCCGCGACTGCCGCTTGCCCACGGAGCGAGTTCTGCGCATCACCTCCGAGCGCCCAGAGCCGACCTTGGCTGTCCACGCGAAGGCTCGGTTTCTGTGTGCCGAGTCCGCCGAGCGACGAGAGCTGGCCGGTCTTGAGATCGACGCCCCACAGGTCGAAGTCGTGGAAGAACGAGTGCCCGCCGCCGAATCCGAGCACGAAGAGCCTGTCGCCGACGCGTTGCACCGCGCGCGGTTCGCGGATGCCTTGGACCGGCTTCGTCCAATCGTCGACGAGGTCGATGCGCCCGAATCCAGGCAATGCCTCACGGAGTGTCGTGCTGTCGAAGACGCCGATCGCGCTCCACGTCGATAGTGTCACGAAGAGACTCTTCCCGTCCTGCGAACACTCGACGCCGGCGGGGCTGTCCCCGACCCACTCGGTGCGATCGAAGCGCGCTTCGAGGTTGCCGCCCTTCACCGCGAGTTCGATCCGCGTGATCGAGTCACCGATCGAGTTGGCAGTGTACGCGACCGACTGAACCGGCTCGAAGACGACCGACACCGGTTCGAGCCCCGTTCGCACGCGCGTCACGAAGCGCAACGTCGCCGCCTCGTAGATCTCGAGCGCCGAATCGGGCGTGTTGCACGCGAGCACGAAGTCGATGCCGTCCACTCGAGCGACCGCAATCGGGCGCACGAGCGGCGACTCGAAGTTGCAGACGTCGGTTCGCCCCTGGGATCGTCCGAAGGGCGACGAAACAGACACGGCGAAACAAGCCGCCAGCAGTGTCAGTGGAATACGTCGAGTCATGCGAGGAAGCCGGGTTGGTGCTTGACCCCGCCAACACGACCGAAGCCTCGCTGCCGCGCCGCGCCGACGGTTCTCGCACACAGGATTCTCCCACGATTCTCGCTCAGGGGAGCAGATCGACAAGGACTGCCACCAGGACCCGATGTCACGGGCCCTGCGCGAAACGCGCGCGAAACGTGCCAGATGAGATGAGAGGGCCAGCCTCGCCTGGCCCTCTCATCTCATCTGGCACCTTTGACGCCGGGTGTCTGGGGCATTGACTGGGAGCCGGGAACGCGATGCGGGCGCTTGCGACGGTAGGATCGCGTCCATGACTGCTACCCCGTTACGGATGGCATGGCTCGCTTTTCTGATGGTGCTCGTTGGCGAGTTCGTGGCGCCGGTTCGTGCCCAGGACGACGCGGCACAGGGACGGGCCGCACCTGCGCGCAGTGAAGCGCCGAGCGTCGCGTGGACGTACGAAGGCGAAGGCGCGAGCTTCGACGGCGTGTTCGTCGATCACGGCGTTGCTTACGCGATCGATCGGAAGGGCCGCGTGCACGCGATCGAGACGACGACCGGCAAAGCAATCTGGGTCGCGCGCGACATCCCGATGTCGTACGGGTTCGGCATCGCGCGAAGCCCGAACACCGATCCCGACTACGTTTTCGTCGGTTGTGACAGCGGCCTCGTCGGCCTGCACCGCGAGTCCGGCAAAGTCGCCTGGCACACGAAGATCGACCTCGGCGTCGCGGGCCCGGCGTGTACCAACGATTCCGTCGTCGCGGCGAGCGCGGACGGCAACGTGTATGCGTGCAACCTGAAGACGGGGGCGATCCTGTGGAAGCAGGACTACCTCGACGATGCGCCCGGCGATCCGCCGGGTTTTCACGGCGACAATGCGCGGTTCGATGGCAAACCCGCACGACCCGCGGGAGCCTCGACCGACGGTCGTATCGTCGCCATTTCGATTTTCGACCAGTGCCGCACGATCGCGTTCGACGCGAAGACCGGAGAACGGCTGTGGTCGTTTCCGACGAAGGGCTGGCAGTACGGAGAAGTGCGCTTCGACCCTCGCAACGCGTACTTCGGGAGTCAGGACAAGCACTTCTACGCCGTCGACAAGAAGCGCGGAAAGCTCGTGTGGAAGGTCGAATCCAAGGCCCGCGTCGAAGCCCCCGGAGCACCGACGAAGCGCACGACCTACTTCGGTTCTTGTGACGGCAAGCTCTACGCGGTCGATCGCGTGATGGGTTCGATCCAGTGGACCTGCGACGCCGCGGGCAAGGGCAGTCCGATCTATGCAGCCCCGGCCGTCGTCGGCGACACCGTGTATTTCGCGACGTTGCGCCCCGGCAAGCTCTACGCGGTCGACCGCGAATGCGGCGAACTACGCTGGAAACTCGAGCCCCTCGCCGACTCCGAAATCAACAGCGACGTCGTGACCGACGGAACGCTTCTCCTCGTCACGACGCGGCGCGCCAGCGAGGACAAGGGGAAATCGGCCGTCGTCGCGATTCGCACATCGCGTTGACCGCGCAGTGTCGCTCCCACGCGAGCTGCGCTTCGGCTATCGATCCGTCGCGCTCGCCTTGGGCTCCTCGAGCGTGATCACCGACGTCCAGCACAGGTAGCGCATCGGCGGAATCACGGCCAAGAGTCCGCGGTCGATCGCGGACAACACCGTGTTGGCGGGCTTCTTGAGCCAGCGCAAACCGGGGATGTACGAGAACGTCGCAGCACCGAGCGACGTCAAGACGTAGCCACGCACGTGCACGCGCTCGAAATAGCGCTTCATCGTGCGAAAGTCCTTTGGCACGAGCGGATGCTCGTCGTCGGTACGCATCGCGGGCGTCATCGCGCGATACCCGGCGATGACAGGGTTGTAGGCCATCGGCTCCATCATGATGACCTTGCCACCCTTGTCGAGCGAACGCGACCAGCTCCGCATCGCACGCTCGATGTCGAGGTGATGCAGCACGCCAGTGCAGCAGATCAAGTCGTAGCTACCTGGCTCGACATCGAGTTCTTCGGCATTGCCGACGACGGCATTCGCGATGTCACTCAACCCTTCTTCCGCAATCGCGCGATTGAGTTTGGCGATCGCGGCATCCGCGATGTCGATCCCGAGGACTTCGCGTGCACCGAGGCGCGCGAGCGGCGTGACGCCGCCCTCGGCACAACCGACGACGACGACGCGCTTGTCCTTCGCGAGCCGCGTGATCGCGCCGAAGTAATCCTTCCGGCCCTTGTCGGCGAGAAAGTAGAACTTGTCCCTTCGCTCCTCGAACTCGTCCAGTTGGCCGACGGCGCGCTTGTTCTGGTATTCGGCCTCGGCAGCGAGGCGTGCTTCGACATCGTGGCTGGTCATGACTTCGAGCAGAGCGTCCGACAGGGATCGTTTCGGTCGTGAAGTAGCATCGGCCGTGGCACGACGGACGGTGCAAAAAACCGATCAAAAAGCGGCACACGAAGACACGGCAAACCACGAATCCACGATGCGACGGAGTCTTCGGATTCGGGCGCAGGCAGTCCGCCGCGTTCGAGGGCGGAGAAGTATGCCCGACGACCAGGCAATCGACCAGCGCGAGGCGTGCGACACGCTGCTGCGTACGAATCCCGCCGCCTCACTCGGCGCGACTGCAGGCGCCTTCCATCGAGTGCACGCAGGCGACGGAGAGGCAACTTCCAACGATTGCGCGGCCTCGCCCATCGACACGAACCACCTCGCGATTGCGGCGTGCGAAAGAAGAACTGCGCGTTCGCGATCGGTTTCGCGTTCGTGTCGCGCACGAACCCTTCGACGCGCGCCGACCGGCTGTCACGAGTGTCGCCACTCGCGGTCTCGCGATCGAACACGAACCAACCGAGCCCGCCGAGCAGGAGGACGAGAACGGCGATACCGATCGTGTATTTCATGGGTGGATTGCCTCCGCGTGCGACGTGGGATCGGGCTTCCGAATCCAACGGAGCTGGGCAGTCGGAACGGGCACGTGGACCCGTCAGAACCCCGCCGAAGCGGGCAGGTCGACACGGAACTCAGCGGGGCGGCCTGAGGCAACTTGGATCTCCCGCACGTCCTGCATGGTCAGCTTCCACGCATCGGGATCCCCCGAGTGCCGCGTCAAGAACTGCCGAAACTTCTGCACGTCCATGTAGTCGGCGCAGCGAACGCGCAGCATCCACGTGCCGCTCGGGAGCCTTGTTTGAATGACGCCTTCGTCGTCCGGCTCGGCTAGCCAGATGGCTTGTTCGTCGTAGGGTCGTTCGGCGATGATTCGGACGCTAGTCACCTTCTTACCGCTCGAGTCGCGCACCACGAGGCGAACGGTTGCGGACTGCACGACGAAGGTCACGGTCGCGGGCACGCCCGGATTCACGATCACCGACTCGTTTGCAGCGAGTTGGTCCCAGCGATTCGTCGAGGGATCTTGGATCTGCAAGGTCGCGCGATAATGTCCGGGCGGAACGAGCTGCTCGAACTCTCCGTCGCCGTCGGTCCGGACCGTCGACCAGGTCTTTGCCTGCTGCCCGCTCACGTCTCGGTTTCCGGTTCCGACCAAGGTCACGAGACCGTTCGCGTACGCGATCCCATCGAGCACGACGCGTGCTTTGAGCGTCGAACGCAGGTGATTCGTCAAATCGATGTCGACCTTTCGCGTCTCGCCATCGGTCAGGCCCGCGATCTGCGCGACCGCGACTCCACTCGTCGTGTACATCCTGCGATCGTCGCTCGACGTCAGGAGTTGGAGCGTCCAAGTCCCTGGCGGCACTCCTTCGATGGCGAAGCTGCCATCCGGTTCACAAGCCTGCTTGCCAGCGATCGGGAAGTGCTCGGTGCTCTCGCCGTCCTTGCGCTCCAAGCGAACGCCGGGCGCACGCGCAGCTTGGGCCGCACTCGATGCACCGCTCACCGGAAGTCCCGATTCCCGCCGCAATCGTTCCAGCAGTTCGACCGGTCCCAACGTACCGACGACGCGCGCACCACTCGGCACGACGATTTCGATGGGACCGTCGCCTCGGTCGAGCACGACATCGTTCTGACAAACCGGCACGTGGCCCGGCCCTAGGACGCGCAAAGCCAGCACGGTTTCCGCGGGTCCCTCCAAGGTCGCTTCGCCCCGTTCGTCCGTCACCTCGTTGTCGACTTGCTGTCCAGCATTCGCACCCGGCGACATGAACATGAAGTTGGTGCCCTCGAAGACGGGCGTCTTGATGTCGACCGGCACTTTCGATGTCGACTGGACGAGCTGCACGCGCGTCCCTTCGACGGCCTCTCCGTCGGCGCGAGCCACGCGAACGACGCGTTCGATCGTCGGCTGCAGCACCACGTTCTGGCGTGGAGCCCCAGAATCCGTCACGACGAATTCGTGCCACGAATTGCGTTGCCAGGTTCGCCCGCTCGGCTCGATGACGAGCACGTGAGGTCCACGCACGAGGCCCGTCACGGTCGTGAGGCCACCTTCGTGCTTCCCGCGGTTGGTCACGTCGGCCGGCCTCATTCCCATACTGGGGCTCGCGCTGCCGGGTTTGGCGAACACGCGCACTCCGTACTCCTCGATCGGCTCCCCCGACTTCGACCGGACACACACTTCGACCGAAGCGCCACGTCTCAGGACGAGCCGCAGATCACGCGCACCCCAAGCGCACGAATCGTCGGTTTTCGCGGCCTCGTATCCCTCCGCACTCGCGTGGATCGTGAACGGTCCGACCTGATCCGAGGGCCCGCGACGGATCGTGAACGCACCATCGCGTCCCGTCTCGTTGATATAGCGCACACTGCGTAGCCACGGATTGGCATAGACGCGCGCCCCTTCGACCGGCACGCCTCGATCATCGACGACGACTCCCATCATCTTCTCGATGTCTTCCTCCGCGACGACGAGGACATCGACACGTTCGATCTGCCCGACGGCGCCAATCTCGATCGTCTGCGGCTCCACGATCTGATGCTCGCGAACGTGCAGGTTCCAGGTTCCGATCTGCAGCGCGCTCGAGACTTCGAAGGTCCCGTCTGTCGCGGTCGTCACGTCGTGCGACACGACTGGCGTGATGTCCCTGCGTCGATCGACGCCCGCATTGGTCATCGGGTCTTGCCATCGCAGCGAGAGACGCGCATCGGCAACGGGGCCGCCCTTCGTGGTCAAGACACGACCGATCAAGCCGGCGCCCACCGGGAGCGTGATGTCCCCGAGGTCGATGCTCTGTCCCTCTTCGATGCGCTGCCAATGGGCACAAAGATCGACGCAAGCCGTATTGCGAACGTCGAGAGCGAACTGATACGGGTTCGGTGGAACGAAGCGGATTTCGAAGCGACCGTCCGCACCCGTCTTCACAGCAGCGGGATCGTCCCACGTGACCTCGTCATGGTCCTTCAACCAGGCGTCCATGCGAACCTGGTTCGCACTCCATCCGCGAAGGCCGACGACGCATCCGGGCACGGGTTGACCGTCTGCGCGCACACAACGCCCGACGATCGACGCCATCCGTGGTTCCTCCGACGCAAGCGGGGCCGAAGGTGCAGCTCGTGCCTCTCGAACCTCGTGCGTCGTGTCCGGCTCGGCTTCGTTGCCGCTTCCGCCGTCCCGCTCGGCTCGGAGCGAATCGCCGACGACCTCGTCTTCGCGCAATGCGGTGTTCGACTCGAGGTCGAAGAGCTGTGCATCGTTCGATCCGAACGCGAACCACGCAAGCAATCCGAGAGCGATGGCGAGAACACCGAGGACGTACTTCATGGGTCGTCGTCTCTACGTGAGCGTGGCGTGATGTGCGAAACGGACGCTTCTCGCGTGGCGCGATGAGTGTATCCCATGCCTCCACTTCGCGCTCCCGTCTTCGATCGGCGCCCCCGCGTTCCAAGCCCACGATCAGTACGTGAAACGCGTCACCAAGCCGTAGCCGACGGACGATGTCGAGAAGAACATCGCTTTGGTCGCAGTCGGGACATTGTCCGTATTGGTCAAGCGCGTGACTCTGAGGACCTTGGTCGTATTCGGTGCGGGGATGGTCACGGTACGGCGATTGGTTGCCGCCAGCGGGAAACCTGCCTGCCCCACGTCGATCGTGATCGCCTGTGCCGAGAGACTTCCGGCGCCCGGATTCGGCGCAACGAGAGCTTCGAACCAGCGACCTGTCGCGTCCGTAGCTCCCATCGGCAGGACGAGGAGCAGATCGGTGTAGAGATTCGTGCAGAAGCCCGTAACAGGAAGGTCGAGCTGCTGCGTACCGAGGATCATCAGCACCGGAGCGCTCACAGGTCCGTTCGAGAGACTGAACAGGAGACCGAGCGTCCCCCCGTTGTCCGAACCGGAAGCGACGAAACTCATCGCGTACACCTGTCCCGTGGCCGTGCATCCCGTTCCGAACGACGTCGCCGACACGAGCGTCGTGGGGCAGGCGTCTGCGTCGAGTGCGCCGAAGTTCCCCAAGACGATGTTCGAGTAGATGATGACATCCCAGACGAGCGAATCCGACGGCAAGTACGTGTACGGAACATCGAGTTTGATCTCGAGCTTGCCGTCGAAAGGGCACGGGCCAGGGTCGACGGTCGCCCCTCCCGAGATGTTGATCTTCTTGCGTGCGATCACCATCGCCTTGCTTCCTGCGACGTAGTTCTTGTCGAACGTCAGTTGGACGCGGTCGTACACGACACCGCGCCCCATCGACAGTTCCATGTCGATCGTTCGGGTTCCGGTGTACGTCGATGTCGTCGCGTTCTGACGGAATCCGAGTGTCGTGATGCGCATCGTCGTCGACGGCATGTCACTGTGGATTTGCTGATAGCGGCGCATGGACGAGCTTGCCCACGGGAACGTGTTGTCGCTCGTACCCTCCGTCGTTGCTGCTTGAATCGGAGAGACGTGATAGCGCTGCGCTTGCAGTGAGCATGCAACCACGATGCACGCGAGGAATGAGCTGATCCGAACTCGCATGAGAGAGACCTCCGTTGTCGACGATCCGTCCGCACGATCCGTACATCCGCGATCACTGTAGTCGCAGCTGCCGCGATCCAAACCCGGCCGAAGTGGGTAGAGCGGTGGCGATCTTGTCGGAGCGCGCAGTGCACGTGGCGTGGCCAAGACCGCGCACTTGAGCCGCGTCGGGTCAGGTTCGCGGCGACTGCTACTTGGACCGCACCGTCCGATCCGGTAGCGAAACGACGCCACCCGACAGCGCCTCGACCGGTCCGCGCAGCTCGCCTCCGATCTTCTCGATGTGGATCCCTGCGCCGGTGCTCGCTCTTACCTTGGCGACATTCCCGAGAAAGCGCCCCACGAACATCGACCCGCTACTCGCCCAGATCGAGTACTCGAAATTGCCGCGCAGATCGATGTCGTTACACGTGAACGTGCTCGCCTTCTGCAGCGCGATCGCCGAATCGTTGGCACCTTCGACGTGGATCACGGCGTCTTCGGCGAGGATGTGACCGTCGTGCTCGAGACCGATCGGAGTGTTGTTCTTCACCTTGGCACAGAGCGTGACCGTCGTGTTGCGCACGTCGATGCGACCGCCGTTGTTGATCGTCAAGTTGTTGGACTTCGTCCAACACGTGATGCGCGCTCGTTTGCAACCGAGGCGGATGATTCCGTACGTGCGTACGGACAACGAGCCATTGCCGAGTTCGAGGGTACCATCGCGATCGGATCCGTATTCGATGATGCCGTGCTCGGTCGCGAGGAAGCCGCTGAAACTCTCTTCGCCAGCCTCGTCGTGTAGGTGTTCGTTGACGAGGACGTCGCCTCCGAGCGTCACGCGACCGCCGTATCGTGCCCACACGGCAGCGTCACTCTGACTCCGCAGGCGAAACGAAACATCGTTCAGAATGACATGAGCCGGACCTCGGACTTCGACGCCGCGTCGCTGGTCCTTGCGGAAGGAGCCGAACCGAACACCACGAAAACGCCATTCGCCTTCGGTCGCGACGACGAGCGCGTGATCGTGCCAATCGAAGACGACGTCGCTGTCGTCCTGGTTCGAACGAGGGATCACGAAGTCCACGTGCACACCCGGTCGCATGCGGCGCATCAAGTGCAGCGTCCCGGACGGCATGCTCTCGCCATCGTCGGCACCCGTCTCGCCGTACGTTCCAGGTGCGAGGTGAATTCGCGTCGTTCGAAGCACGGGATCGGGCAACAACGCGAGCGCCGAGGCGATGTCGCGAACCGGTTGGCGTTCGGTTCCCTTCGCTCCGGCCTTGCCGCGCTTCGTATCGACATGGATGTCGGTGGATGGGTCACGGCGACTGCCTTGTGCGGAAGCGAAGCTAGAAGCCCAGCCAAAGAGGAGCCAGACGAAGAGAATCGATGCGTGGCGATGACTCACGATGCGACCGAGAGTACTCGATGACGTGGATGGTAGGCGTTCACCCCACGGGCGATTCCCGACTCGCCAACGGAACATTGCCCCAACGAGACACGACCTCGACGGGCCAATATCTGGACTGGCCAGCACGCGGGCGAACGATGGACGTCAGTCCGGAGCGCCGCAGGAACTCGTCATCACGGATATCGTGGAGTGCGCGCCGCGGAACGCCCGCAGTGCACTCTCAGCACCGACTGCCCCCTTCTGCATCGATGATCCGACTGCCGCTCTGCGCCGCCTTCCTGGCTCTTCTCACGCCCATCGCCACGAGTCAAACGTGTGCGCTCGTCGCCGATCTCTCGACCGGTTCGGCGCCGTCGTCGCCGGACGAGTTCACGTGCTGCTTCGGTGATCTCGTGTTCTTCAGCGCCGCAGGCAATGGCATCGGACAAGAGCCTTGGGTGTCGAAGGGCGGTCGCACACCGGTCCTGCTCGGGGACCTGCGCTCCGGGTCGGCGGGTTCGTTCCCGCGCGACTTCGTGGCGACCGGACGCTTCGTCTTCTTCACCGCGGACGACGGCAAGGCCGGACGGGAACTCTGGGTGACGGACGGTTCGCCGAGCGGGACCCGCCTCGTCAAGGACATCCACACCGGTCCGAACACGTCGAGCGACATTCGTGACCTCGTCGCGCTCGACGACATCGTGCTGTTTCGCGCCGACGACGGAAGCCACGGTCCCGAACTCTGGACGTCCGATGGAAGTACTGCCGGCACGTCCCTCGTGAGCGACATTCGCGCCGGTGCGACGGGAAGTGATCCGAGCGGGCTCGTCGCGTGCAACGGCCGTGTCCTCTTCGCCGCCAATGACGGCAACGTCGGAGCCGAACTCTGGTCGAGTGACGGCACGAACGCCGGTACCGCGCTCGTCGCCGACCTCAATCCAGGAACCAACTCGAGTTCGCCACGCGACCTCACGTGCATCGGCAACGTCGTGTATTTCAGTGCTCGCGACGCGACGCGCGGATTCGAGTTCTGGTCCAGCGATGGAACGGCTCAGGGCACGGCATTTCTCGCCGACCTCAATGCATCCGGTGATTCCCACCCGAGTGCGTTCACGCAGTGCGGCACGATGGTCTTCTTCGTTGCGGCGCGGACCGGCATCGGGTTCGAGCTATGGGTCCACGATGCATCCGGGGCACGACTCGTTCGCGACATCCGGCCCGGTGGAGCAAGCAGCTCTCCGCTCGAACTCACGTGCATCGGCACGTCGATCGTGTTTTCCGCGATCACGGACAACGAAGGACGAGAACTCTGGACGAGCGACGGCACGTCCGCAGGCACCACGCTCGTCCGCGACATCAAGCCCGGTTCCGTGTCCTCGGACCCGACCGACCTCACCGCCGTCGGAACGAGCGTGTGGTTCCAAGCGACCGACGACAAAGCGAACGGACTCTGGCGCAGCGACGGCAACACGGCCACGACGCAGCGTCATTGCCCCGAACTGACGACACCACGTCATCTCGTTCTCTGCGCTGGCCGCGTGATCTTGTCGGCCTACACGAACCAGACCTCGCACGAGCCCTACATGGTGCTCGCCCCGGGGGCGTCAGTGACGCAGTTCGGCACGACGTGCCCACCGCGGCGACCCGCGCTCGACTCGACCCTGCCGATTCTCGGGCAGACCGCGACCCTGACCGGAAGCGATGGATTGCCGAATGGCTTCGGTGTGATCCTGCTCGACGTCGAAGCGCGCCTGCCGTTCGCGGTACCGGGCGGTTGTCTCGCCAACGTGACGCCGATGTTCGTACTGGGCGTCGCCGTGACGACGACTTGGTCCCTGCCACTCGCGATTCCCAACACGACGACGCTCGACGGCGTCGCCCTCCCGGTCCAAACGTGGTGGCTGCCCGGGAACCGTTTCACGCCGATCCGGCCGACCAATGCGGTGCTGCTCGGCCTCGGCATATGACCAACTTCCGCCGATGCGGTAGCCTCATTCGTCTGCAGGCTCTGGCCCTCTTCGGCACCGCACACCTTGCTGCGTTCCTCCGATCACCCCGCTATTCGCGAAGGCTCTCGTTCATGCGCTCGTTCCCTTCTCTGACATCGCTCTTCCTGATTTCGGCGTCCGCGGCCCTCGCTGCACCCGCTGACGCGCAGTCCTATCAGATCGAACGCAGCGGCGGCGCCATCGGGCAAACGCTGTCCGTCGACCTCTCCGGACCGAATGGCTCGGGCTTCCTGCTGCTGCCTTCGCTCAGCGCTGGTCCGATCCCGCTCGCCGTGCTCGATCCGACGGACACGCGCGTGCTCGAGGTCGGCCTCGACCTGCCCGACTTCTTGACGACCGGCGTCTTCGGTGCGTCGAAGATCACGCTGCAGTATCCGATTCCGAACGACACGAATCTCGTCGGTCTCGTGCTGCACTACCACGGTTTCCTGTTTCCAGGCACGACGCGGCTCGCCGGCGAGCTGTGCAATCCCGTCAGGGCGAACCTCGGCCGAAGCGATGCCTTCACGTCCCGCGGCGCGGTTCTGACGAATGCGACCGCGATCCCGACGACGGACGCGCTGGCCGATGGCCGCGTCCTGCTCGCGGGCGGCGGAAGTGGCAATCTGCTGAGCGCACGTGGGCTCGACACGACCGAGTTCTACGACGCCGATCGTCAGACCTTCTCCCCGGGCCCGAAGCTCGCGGCTCCACGTGCGCTCCACCAATCGGTCACGCTCGCGAACGGCAAGGTTCTCCTGATCGGAGGCGCCAATGCGCAGGGGCTCGCGCTCGCGACCTGCGAAGTCTTCGATCCGGCGACCGACAAGTTCAGCGCCGCGGCGAGCATGGCTACGGGTCGCGCGGGTCATACCGCGACGCTGCTCGGCGACGGGCGTGTGCTCGTGACCGGTGGCTCGACGACACTGACCGATGCCGCTTCGGCGATCTTCGGCACGCAGAGCTCTTGTGAGATCTACGATCCGACGACCAACAGCTGGTCGAGCGCACGCGGCATGTCCCGCGTACGACTCGGCCACGCCGCGATTCGACTCGCGAACGGCAAGGTCCTCGTCTGCGGCGGCGCGACGGTCACGTTCATCCTGCCCGGGACGACGAACACCGCCGAACTCTTCGATCCGACGACCGGGACATGGAGCGGAACCGGGTCGATGACCCACGCCGTCGCGGCCCAAGTGCTGCAGCCCCTCGCCGACGGCCGCATCGTCGCGGTCGGAGGAGCCGTTCTGTCGGGCCTGACCAACGTCACGTCCACGGATCTGACGACCGTCTATGACCCGTCGAAGGGCTCGTGGGTCGCCGGTGGCAAACTCGGTGGCAGCCGAGCGCTTCCGGCCGTCGTCCGCCTCGCGAACGGCAAGGTGCTCGCCTGCGGTGGAGCCCAGGGAAGCATCACGACGCCGACCGCACTGGCGAGCTGCGAACTCCTCGACCCAACGACGCTGCAATGGAGCACGGCGCCCTCGATGACGACCGCGCGCGCGGGCGCGGTAGGCCTCCTCCGGCCCGAAGGCATGCTCTACGTGGTCGGCGGAGCCGGCGGCTCGCAGAACGCGGCTCTCGCCACCGGCGAGATCACCTATCCGCGCTGAGGGTAGCAGGCTCCTGACGAAGCCAAGGGCGCGTCTGTCCAGTTCGATGGCCTCGGGTGTCGAAACAAGAAGGACGCTCCGGCAGACTCGCGCATGGAAGTCCGTGTCCCGATCCGGGATACTGCGGACCTCGGCACCTTCGACGGGTGCCCGGCGCGGGCGCCGTGCGCGCCCTTTACCAAATCGAAACCGACGGTCGCGAGCCGAGCGCGCGTCCCCCGTCCCGCATCGCGGGCGGCCTCTGGGAGCGCAGGGTGACGCGACCTCAACTCCCCCTGGACGTTCTCCATGAGCCAACAAGCACCTGCGGAGGTGCCGCCGAAGCTCTTCGAAAAAACCGGGATCCGAACCGAACTGCTGGACGAAGACGCCTGCAAGGTCGTCGCGCGCCTGCGACGCAAGGGCCACGAGAGCTTTCTCGTCGGTGGCTGCGTTCGTGATCTCCTGCTTCGCCGCACCCCGAAGGACTTCGACGTCGCGACCTCCGCGCGGCCTCGTCAGGTCAAATCCCTCTTCAGAAACTGCCGCATCATCGGACGCCGCTTCAAACTCGCTCACCTGCACTTCGAACAGAAGATCCTCGAGGTCTCGACGTTCCGTCGACGGCCCGAGCAGGACCAGAACGAGGACGACGAAGAAGATCTCCTCATTCGAAGCGACAACGCGTTCGGTACGGCGAGCGAAGACGCGCATCGGCGTGACTTCACGATCAACGCGCTCTTCCTCGACCCCGAGAGCGACTCGATCCACGACTACGTCGGCGGTATCGAGGACATCGAGCGCGGTCTCGTGCGTACGATCGGCGACCCACTGACGCGCATCAAGGAAGACCCCGTGCGCATTCTTCGTGCAATCAAGTTCGCGGCTCGGCTCGGTCTCTCGATCGACGACGCGACTTGGACCGCGATGCTCGAGGCAGCGCCCGACTTGTCCCGCAGTGCCCCACCGCGCTTGCTCGAAGAAGTGACGCGCCTGCTGCGCAGTGGATCGGCGCTCCGCTCGTTCCAGTTGCTCCGCGCGTGCGGCGCACTCGAAGTGCTGCTACCCGAACTCCACAAGTGGATGGTGTCGACACCGGGCCACAAGCGTCTCGCGTTTTGGCGAGGCCTCGAGGCGCTCGACAGCCGGGTGCGGCGCGATGCCGATGCGGTGACGACCCCCGTCCTGTTCGCAGTGATGCTGTGGCCGCTCTTCGACGACGCGCGCGACGACGACGAGTCGACGAAGGATGCGGACCTCGGGCAGATCGTCGAAGACGTTCTCGGTCCGATCCTCAAGAACCTCTCGTTCTCGCGTCTCGAATCCGGACGCCTCAAGCGCATCCTCGTCGTGCAGCGTCGCTTCGGTGCCGACATCACGAAGCCCGAACCCGCGGTGAGCAAACGCCGCGGTCGTTCGCGTACGTTCCGTCCGTCGAGCTTCGTCAGACAAGATTACTTCCTCGAAGCGCTACAACTCTTCGAACTGCGCTGCATGGCGCGTGACAGCGAGTGGGACGAACTCGATCGATGGTCCGAACTCTTCGCCGAGACCACGGGCGAAGCGCCGCCCGTCCGTCGAAGTCCGGCCGCCGAGCCTCCCAAGGATCGTGAGCCGCGCCGCGAGACCCACAAGGACCAGAGCGGGCGTCGAGGCGACGCCAACGGTCACGTTCGCAAGGAACGCCCGTCGAACCACGAGCATGGGTCGAACAAGTCGCACGGGCGTCCGTCCCCTCGCGGCGAAGAGCGCGGGCGCGGTCACGGTCACGACCGCTCGCGAGGCGATGGTCGCTCGCGTGGGGACGACCGTTCACGCGGCGAGGATCGCTCGCGTGGCAAGCGCGGACGCAAGAACCGCCGCAATCGCGATCGCGGCCCGAGGATCGAGCCCGAAAGCTCGAAGCCACTGCCGCCGCTGCCCGACGTCGAACTCGATCCGACCGAGATCCCGACCTACGGCAGTGTCCTCGGAGACAAGGGGTCGGCCGACAAGATCGAACTCGAACGCTCCAAGGGCAAGCGTGCGCGCAAGCGCATGAAGGAGAACGACGAACCCTACGTTCCACCGCCACCGCCCGAAGACTCGGGATCGCGCTCGGATGACGAAGACGTCTTCGGGGACTGGTAGTGAGCACGCATCGCCCCGAATCCCGCAAGGTCACGACCGAGGGCCTGCGCCGCATGAAGAAGCGCGGTGAGCGCATCGCGTGTCTCACCGCGTACGACGCACTGATGGCCGGCATCCTCGACGCGAGCGGAATCGACGTTCTGCTCGTCGGCGACAGTGCCGGCACCGTCGTCCAAGGCCTCGACACGACGATCCAGGTCACTCTCGATCAGATGCTGTATCACTGCAGCATGGTCACGCGCGCGGTCAAGCGAGCACTCGTCGTGTGCGACCTGCCGTTCATGACGTTCCAGGTCAGCGCCGAAGAAGCGCTGCGCTCCGCGGGGCGCCTCTTCAAGGAGGCGGGCGCGGAAGCCGTCAAGCTCGAGGGTGGCAAGCCCTTCTGCGGCGTCGTCCAGCGACTCACCGAATCGGGCATTCCGGTCATGGGTCACCTCGGACTGACGCCCCAGTCGATCCATCACTTCGGCACGTATCGTGTTCGCGGCGAGGACGAGCACGAAGCGCAGCAGATCCTAGACGACGCAAAACGACTCGAAGACGCCGGTGCGTTCGCGATCGTGCTCGAGAAGATCCCGAGTGATCTCGCGCGACAGGTCGCCGAGTCCGTCGAGATCCCGATCATCGGCATCGGCGCTGGCGTCGAAGTCGACGGACAGATTCTCGTCACGCACGACATGCTCGGGCTCTTCACGCGGTTCCACCCTCGTTTCGTCCGGCGCTACGCCGAGATCGCGAAGCAGATGGGCAGTGCGTTCGAGGCGTACGCGAGCGACGTGCGCGCGGGCAAGTTCCCGTCGGCCGACGAATCGTACGACTGAGCGGCCTTCGCCCTCTCAGCGATCGAGTTCGCGCACGGGACGAACACCGACGGCCCAGACGCGAAGATCGGCCGGAAAGACGGCGCGAAACGCGGATCGCGCCGCGTCGGGACGTTCACCGCAACTGCCGCCACGAACGATGCGGTTCTTCGAACGCGAGGGGTCCCCGCGATGCGCATCGGTCCCCGTCGAAGGCTCTTCGTAGGTCGCATCGCCGGGTTCGAGACACCACTCCGACACGTTTCCATGCACGTCGTGCAATCCGAAGGCGTTGGGTTCGAACGACCCGACCGGTGCATGGAACGTCCATCCGTCGTCGAGACGGTCCTCGATGTGCCACTGCGGGACCTCGGATCCTGCGTGCTTGTCGGCGAGATTGGCGGCGCCTTGCAACGACACGGGCTCGTTGTCAGTCCACCAACGCGTGTTCGTCCCCGCGCGACACGCGTACTCGAAACGCGCTTCACTCGGCAGCGCGAGACCATGCCGTGCGAACAGTCGGGCGCAGTCGAACCAACTGACTTGTTCGACCGGATTGCGCTCCGTGTTCCTTCCGCGACCTGCGGCGTGGTAGCTCGGGCGTTCGCCATGACTGAGGCAGGCCCATTGCGCCTGCGTGACCTCGTGCTTGGCGATCAAGAACGGCGCCAAACTCTCTTGGTGAACGGGCACGCTCGGTTGTGGCGACGGTGCCGCTTCTCCCATCGTGAACGCGCCACCGGGAAGCAGCACGAAGACGATCCCCGCATCGCTCGCCATGCGCAACGAGCCGTCGCCATCGCGCACCGGCACGGTTCCCGAGGCGAGGTGGGCGAACTCCTGCAAACCGCTCCGCGGATCGCTGCCTAGTGGGATCAGGCCGATCTGCGGAGTCAGTTCGAATCCTTCGAAGCGCGCATCGGACGCGACGGCATCCATCGCCCGCTGCCAGGCGCCGCGATGATCGTCGATCGACCGCTTTTCGATCGTCGTCGCCCACTCGAGGCGTGCGGCCACGCGAGCCATCGTCCCGCTGTCAGGCCTGGCGAGTTCTTCGATGCCGTCGACGAGGTCGCCGAGCGTGCGGTGCAAGAAGCTCGTCTCGTCGCGCCCCCCGGACGCGTCGCCCCCCAGAAGCGCGGCCAACTCGTCGCGCCGCGTTCGCAACATCGATAGGTCACGCACCAAGGGTCGCGCTGCATCGAGCCACGACCGGATCGCGTCCACGCGTGCAGGATGCGCAGGGAACGTCGTTTCGACGCTCCCCAGCACGCGCCGCAGTTCTTCCACTCGCGACACGATGCGGAAGTTGTCGAGGCTCTGCTCTGCACGTCGCCACGCGAAGAACGTGATCGAACCGAGGGCGACGACGATACCCGCGATCGCGATCATGAGGCGCGATCGTTGACGAGCCGCCTGAGCGCGAACGCGCGCTTCGGCTTCGGCGAGTCTCGCGCGCTCGGCGGCGCGTTCGATGCCGCCGAGATACTCCGCGACTCGTTCTGCGACGACACGTGCATCGGCTGGGCGCATGGCCTTGTCGGGATCGATGCAGGAGCACACGAGTGTCTCGAGTGCCATCGGGACCTCGAGTGCGCGCAATACGGCGCTCACACCATCGACATCGACGTCGGCATCACTTCGCAGGCCAGCCTCGTGGATCGTCCGTGTAGTGAGGATTTCGAAGAGCATGGCCCCGAGCGCGTGTACGTCGGCACGTGCGTCGAGGGACTCACCGCGATCCTGCTCGGGCGGCATGTAGGCGGGCGTCCCCGCGATGACGTCCCCCACTCCGGCATCGCCGATGGCCTTGCCGATCCCCCAGTCGACGAGCACGACCTCGCCGAACGCGCCGATCATCACGTTGCTCGGCTTGAGATCGCAATGCACGATGCCACGCGCATGCGCGTAGGCGACGGCCTGGCAGCATTGTTCGAACACGGTCAAGAATCGCGTTCGATCCTGCATTGGCGAGGTGCGCTCTCCCAGCAGTGTGGCGAGCGTCGTGCCCTCGACGAGCTTCATCGTGAAGAAGGGGCGACCGTCCTGCACCCCGATGTCGTAGACGGGCACGATGCCCGGGTGTTCGAGACGCGCCGCCAGTCGAGCCTCGTCATGAAACCGGCGCACTGCCTCGGGTCGATCGCCAGCGGAGTCCGCCAAGAACTTCATCGCGACCTCGCGACCGAGCCTCGGATCGTGACTGCGGTAGACGATTCCGAGACCGCCACGACCGAGTTCGTCGCCGATGTCGTAGACCCGAGTCGCGTCGAGTGAGAGTTCGTCGACGCGAGCATCGTCACTCGCGGCTGCGGCTTCGAAGGCACGCTTCAACGCCGCTTCGAAGCGCGCGCTGCCATGCCCCGCGAGATCATCGATATCGCACATGCTGGTTCAGGGAACACGTACCGAAGTCGGAACCGCGACACTCGGACAGCAAATGGTGACGCTCTGGAAGTCGAGGACGACGAACGCGTGGTACGCCGTCGACGGCCACAGCGGATGGAACACGTCGCTCGATGCTCGACCCGCAGCGTCGAGGATACCGACTGAAGGCAAGACCGTGTTGGGCGATGCGAGGAGCAACGACGTGTATGCATCGAACGTGAGCGGCAGATCGAACCATGGCAACTTCGTCGGTCCCGTGCTGGTCAACGAACCGAGCAACAGCCAGACCTTGCCCGCGTTGGCGGTCCCTGCATCGAGGTCCATCGTGCGCCAGCGATCGTTCGCGTCGACCCAATGACAGTCCGTCACGAGGGAGAGGCGCTTCGGGCTGAGCACCTGAGCACGAGCTCCGATGTAGCCTTCGGCATCGCGATAGGACGAGCCATCGGTCGGAGCTCCGACGACGAAGTCCGACATCCCGTCGCCGTTGACGTCACCGAGACTAGCGATGCTCGCACCGAAGGCACCCTTCGTCCTCCTACCGAGGAACGTCTCGATCACCCTGCCGTCGACACCCGAGAGCACGCGCGCAAGGCCGACATCGAGGTACTTCGACTCGTCGTGTCCGGGTGCACCGACGACGACGTCGGGGATGCCATCGCGATCGACGTCGCCTGCAGCCGCAACCGCGGCACCGAACTCCTCGAACGCGGCTGTGCCCGTCGCGGACCACAGGGCCTTGCCGCTCTTGCCGCTCTGCACCGTGACCCGCCCCTCGAAGCTCGCCCCGCCGCGAGGGCTCCCGATCACGATGTCGTCGGCACCGTCACGATCGACGTCGCCACAGTTCGCGACCGACGCCCCGAACGAAGAGTCACCGCCGGTCCAGGTGTGGATCGCGTGTCCGGTCTTGCCGCTGCGTAGCACGACGAGCGGTCGATTCCCGTTGCCGCTCGCGTCCGCCATCGATCGCACGAGAACGTCCGCATACCCGTCGCGATCGAGATCCCCTGCGCTGACGACGACGTCGCCGAGCCCCGTGGCAGTCGTGTCACCGATGCTCCACAACGAGCGACCGTCCTTCGCGCTGACGACGCGGACCTTGCCGATGTACGTGCCGCTTCCCGTCAGGGAGCTGTACGCGATGTCGGGAGTCCCATCGCCATCGCAGTCACCGACACCTGCGATCGACCAACCGACGCGTTCTTCGGCAGCGTCGCCCGTCAAGACGGTGAGGACACTCCGTGTGCGTCCCGACCACACACGGACGACGCCGGTTACGAGGGACGCGATGGCGAAGTCGCCATGACCGTCTCTGTCGACGTCCCCGACACCGCAGACGCTCCAACCGAGCTGCTCGAACGCACTCCCTTTCACCTCGAAGATCGTGAGGCCCGTGCGCCCCGACACGACGAGCGCGCGTCCACTCTGCACGCCGTTTTCGCTCGAGAACGGCGCCCCCACGATCCAGTCCGGAGCGCCGTCGCGATCGACGTCCCCGCAACCGGCGATGGAGCGCGCGAAGGACTCCGCGGGCAGGCCATCGATCTTGAAGAGGTGGAACGGTCGGTTCGGTCGCGCGGCGAGCTGGGACGCAGCAATACGTGCCGTCGTCATCGCCGCGATGGTGACTGCGCAAACGAGTGGCGCGACCGAGACGAGTGAGTGAATGACGTGTTTTCTCGACATTGGAACCTCTGGCTGGAAGGGCAACTGCAACGGGTTCCGTCGGGCGTCCGGTTTCGGGCACGAAAAAACGAAAATCTCCGTGCGCCACCTCAGTACGTAGCTACTCCGTACGCAGCCACTCCGTACGCAGCCACTCCGTACGCAGCCACTCCGTACGCAGCTGCTCAGTCCGCAGCCAGCAAATCGATCAAGCGCCGGCATTCAGCGTCGCTGTCGAGGCTGCCGTGATCGATGACGACGAGACGCAGCGTCTCGCGGAACTCACGTCGAGCACGTCGATAGTCGTTGTGGACCCGAGTCGGTTCGAGCACGAGTCGTTCGGCAATCGTGCGGATCGGTAGATCTTCTTCGATGCGGAGTCGCAGGATTCGGTAGCGCTGACGAAACTCCTCGTCGCGTTCCGCTCCCAGTGCCGCATGCCGGCGGACGGCCTCGGTCATGAGTTCCAAAGCCCAGGCGCGATCGAAGACGCGCGACAACGAGGCTTCGCGTGCCGGCAACTCCGCGAGGATGGAGGTTTGGCTCGTCGACAGTCTGCCACTCCGTGCGACACGTTCCTCGTGTCGCCGTGCGACGTTTCGCACGACGCCGAACAAGAATGCGCGAAAACTACCGCGTGCGGTGTCGGCAGCGTGCAAAGCACCGTCCTGCTTGAAACACTCGACGAACACGTCCTGGAGTGCATCCTCGACGTCGTTCGTCAGCTGAGCACGACGCCACCGTTCATGGAGATACGCACGGATCGGTGCTGCATAACTCTTCCAGAAAAGCGCACGCGAATCCGCGTCCCCCCCGGCAGCAGCGCGAACGAGTGTCCAACACGTCGGCTCCATCGTGCGACTCGATCTTCAATCTTCTTCGGAAGCGCCTTCGACGACGAGACCGAGACGCCGGAATACGTTCGTGAACTCCGTCGACGACTTCTCGGAAACGAGTACGCGCGCACTCTGCATACCACCCTCGTAGACGAGGCAATGTTCGCACGCAAAGCACACGACGAGGTCGAACACCGCACCGTCATGCGCGAGGCGGAGCCCGTGTCGCGGCTCGAAACAGTCGGCGACCGACTCGTCCTGCTTGCTCGCGATCGAGAGCGCGAACAGGGCCGCGAGTTCCATCTTGTCCGTCGCATGCTCGAGGACGCGATGACCGATCACGGGATACCCGTGGAGGTTCATGGCCGTCTTGCGCACGAGTGGCATGAGTGGATCGTCGTCCTCGAGGCCCTCGGGGTACGGATAGAGCGAGAACACCTCGGTAATCGCACACGCTTCGAGGGCCGCATACAGGTCGGGTCCGACGGCTCGTTCGACTTTGGTCGTGATACCCTCGGCGACTGCCTGGACGATTGCGGCACCGAGGTCCGTCGAAGGCCCCCCCGAAGGCTCCGTCACGCAGCCGAACGAGAGCCACGGAACAGACAAGGCGATGCACTGCAAGAACCGACGCATGCCTCTGATGATAGCGATGGACCTTCCAACACGCTTCTACCCGCGCCGCCGTGCGCAGTAGATCCGCGACATCGCATTCTGGTCGTGCGTGTCCGGCACGAGGTTCGTGGCTTCGGACTCGAAGACGATCACGCGACCATCGGCACTCGCACTCGGGGAACGACTCGCGCCGTTCGCACCGGATCCGCGGTCGCCACCGGTCAGCAGCCTGCGGGACGAACCGTGCAGAATCCAAAGCTGTGACTGACTCTCGATCACGATTTCGGCATCGTCGAGGTCGGTACCGATGATCGCGATCGACGATCCCGCCACATCGAACCCACGGCCGTTCTCGTCGACCGATATGCGTTGGATTCGATCTCCCGCGAGATCGCACGCAAAGAGTTGCTCCGTGCCCGCTTCGTCGATCGTGACGAGATTGGTTGCCCGCGTCTGGACGAACGCGTGAGTCGACGTCAAGCCGACGAGCCGCATCGTGAAATCAGGTATTCGTCCGTGCTCGGTGCCAAGCGGCCGTACCGAGCACGTTGCGACATGGGCGTAGAACGACGGCATGGCCCACCGCGGATGTGGCTCCTCGTGGACACGCACGTGCATCGTGTACGCAATCGATTCGCCATCGGGCAAGACCATGCCGAAGCACCGAGCGTCGTCGACCGACTCGGTATTCCTCCAACGCACACGCTGCCTCTTGCGATCGAAGAGCACGAGGCGACGTGGAAGCTTCGCGGACCGATAGGCTTCGCAGTAAGCGATGGCATCGCCATCGGCACTGATCGACGGCGGTGCAGCGAGTGCATCCACACCGCAAGGTGTCCCGGCCTCGTCGATGCTGACACACGTCACCTGGCTGGACTCGCGGTCCAGCACGAAGCAATCCCAAGTTTCGTTGTCGTCCGCTTCGATGAGGTTCGAGGCCAGACTGTGAAACGCCACGAACCGACCGTTCGCCGAAATGGACGCATAGATGCTCGGTCCGTCGGGCTCGGTACCGATCGCCGGAACCACGCGAATCGTGCGGTTTTCCTCGAGGTCGCGCACGAACACGTCAGCAGCTCGATTCCGATCGCCTACCACGAGGTTGCTCGCGTCCGATACGAATGCCACGAATCGCCCATCCGCGGAGAGGGATGGCTCGTAGCACGCGCCATTCGGCAGGCCGCCGTCGATCGCGCGACTGACGAGCGCGTGACTCGCGATGATCGGGAGTACGTTCGAGGACGACGACGAGTCTGTCGATTCGACGCGCACACGCTCGCGATCCGTAACGTCATCCGAACTCGCGTCTCGCAACCATCGTCCGATCGCGGCAGTCTTGGCCGCTGACGACGACTCGCGCATTTGCGCGAGCGACTTGCTCTCGGCCGACACGCGCATCGCGAGCTCGGCGAGCGCACGATGTCGTGTCACCTCGTATTGCGTGAGGGTTCTTGCCGTACGGTTCTGTAGGGCGCCGTCGCGCCGAGCGTACCATGCGAGCAAGTAGTCCAAGAACGTACCAGGAGCATCGAGCGATTGCATGAGCAGCGCCTCACGCTTCGCAGCATCGAGCGTGGCCCACCACGCGTCGAGTGCAGCGCCGAGTTCCGCGACGACACCAGGGAAGTTCGGCCAGCGCACCAAGCGCGCCCACCGATGCCGACGGACCGCGTATTCGTAGTTTCCGTTGCGCTCGTGAAACCGCGCGAGACTCGCGTGCGCCATCGGTGTGAGGACACCGCGCTGTTCGATACGTGCGTAGATCGCGGCAGCTTCGTCGACGCGCCCCAGTTCGATCAGCGCGTCGGCTTCGACACGGTGTCGAGCACCGTACAGTCCGAAATTGTCGAGCGTGGCCGCATCCCGGATCGTGCGCAGCGCGTACGCGGCATCGCCGCACCGCAGCGCCGCATCGGCGAGGCGAACGCGGAGAAAGCCGGCCTCGTCGAAATGACGAGAGGCACGCTCGAGCCTCGGCCAGGCGAGCGCAGGACGGCCGCTCTGCCAATAGACCTGTCCGAGCGCTGCATCGACGAATGGATCTTCGGTGCGTGCAAGGTCGAATCCTCGCCAAGCGTCGATGCAGAGGTCGTAGCGCCCACTCAGGAGGGCATGCAGGCCGAGACAACGCCGGTCGAGAGTGGACGCTGAAGCGAGGCGCGCTCGCACATCCACGCGCTCCCCCGTGGAAATGAACTCGGTCGTCAGTGGCGCAGAAATAGCGAGAGCGCGGGTCGACACCGCCAATCCATCGAGCGCTGCCGAGGAGGCTTGCACCACGGCTCGCTCCGCTTGCAAGGTCGCGTCGTCACGTAGTTCGAGCGCATCGTCATAGAGTGGCAGCGCTTCGTCGAACACGTGCCGCAGCGCGTAGCGAGTGTGCCTCGCAGCCGTTCCGCGCCCGTAGAGCGCTGCGGAGACTTTCTCATCGAAGCTCGGGTCGAGCAGAACGAGACGCGCGCGACGGACGAGTTCGTCGACACGACCCGGAATCGCGGCACGGTCGAGGACGTATTGGATGGTCACGATCCCGAACAGGAGCACCAATGCCGCTCCGGCGAACGCACCGACCACCGAACTGCGATTCCGCCGAAGGGTCTTGAGAACCCGTACGAACGTACTCGCGGGTCGCGCGCGAATCGTACGACCCTCCAGATAGCGTCCGAGGTCCGCGCGCACGTCGGCACACGTCGCGTAGCGTCGTGCGGGGACCGCATCCATGCACGCGAGCACGATCGTTTCGAGGTCTTTCGGCAGCTTGGGTTCGAGCTTGCGCGGAGGAACGAAGTCACCGCCTTCGATCTTGCGCAACATGGCAGGGCTCGAAGGCGCCGTGAACGGAACGCGACCCGTCAACGCGTGATACATCGTGACACCGAGCCCGTAGACATCGGTGCGTTCGTCGACGACGCCACCGACGAGCTGTTCGGGCGCGGCATACGATGGAGTCCCGAGGAACGCTCCCGTCCGCGTCTGAATCGACGCGGCTTCGTCGCGCACGACACCGAAGTCGGTCAGAACCGGTGTCCCTTCGGTGCGAATCAGGATGTTCGACGGCTTGACGTCGCGATGAAGAAACCCAGCGGCATGCACCGCACAAAGCGCGTCCGCGATATCGAGGCACCAAGCCGCGACGGTGTCGAAGTAGCCGCTCCGCGCGTCGTAACCATCCAGGAGACGCGACAGTCGTTGGGGTCGTGCGGCGAGATCGACGGACCTCAGCGCATCGACGAGCTGAAGCAGGCTGCGCCCGTCGATCCACTCCATCGCGTATGCCGGAACGCCCGCGACGTCGAGCACTTCGAAGATCTCGACGACACTCCGATGACGGATGCGCGCAATCGCGAGAGCCTCGTTCCGAAAGCGAATTCGCGCTTCCTTCGACAATCCTGCGTTGTGCGGAAGGACCTTCAGCGCGACCAAACGACTCGCGAGTGCGATCTGCCTGGCGAGGTAGACGGTTCCCATCCCACCCCGTCCGAGCTCGCGTAGGAGGTCGTAGCCCGGTACGGACGGAAGCGCTTCGGGCGTGACGACCGCCACATCGGAAGCCAGATGAACGAGCTCTTCGATCTGAGATTCGAGGTAAGGACGCTCGGAGACGAAGTCCTCCACTCGGACTTGCTGTCGCCGTGCTAGCGCAGTCGTAACGCGGTCCAGGACGTCGTCGAGGAACTCCTCATCGCCGACACCCCCATCGCGCAACCCATCGGGTTCGAACTCAGAGGGCATGTCGTCGTGCGTCACGGGAGGCCATGAGGAAAACGACACGGAGCGGCTCAAGAATCTCGAGGTTCTATTCCGGCGTTTCGACTCTGCGGGTCCCAGGCAGCCGTGTTGCGCGTGCGCAAGTGGCGGTGCAGGGCACGCCGATAGCAGTCGATTCCCTTGCGATACCGATGCTTCGCCGCCGAATCGCCGATGCCGAGCTCCGACGCGACCTGGGTCACACTCTTGCCTTCGAAGAGACGAAGTCGCACGACGTCACGCCAATCCGAGGGGACATTCTCGAGTGAGGCGCGCATGACCTCCGCTTGCTCTCGGTGCATCGCCAATCGACTCGGCGTCGTCGTTCGAATCGGCTCGTCCCGCCAGGTGCCTAGCCCGGGAAGTGCCCGCTGGATCGGCTGCTCGCGGTCGACTCGGCGCTTCTGCGCCGAGTAGTAGTCACGCGCATCGAGCAAGCGATGATCGATGATTCCGAGCAGCCACGCACGGAATCCACCCAGGTCCGTCCACGCACACGACGCCCGATCACGCCAGGCATGCAAGAGTGCGTCCTGCAAGACATCCTCGGCGTTGAGTTTGCCGCGCAGCATCGGGCCGAGTCTCGAATCGATCACGAGTAGCAAGGACGCCGGCCCCACGCTCTCGACCAGTCGATTCCAGACTCCCGGGTCGTCGCTCTCGAGCGGATTCTGCCCGCCGAACTCCGGATCGACGCCGTCCGGCGGAGCGGAATCGTTTGCAGTCGCCTTGGTTCGGTCACGCCACACGGTAGGTGCAATATACGAAATACCGTGGGCTCTGTGACCGCTCCCCGCGGGCTCAGAACCCGCGATAGTCGCGTTCCTGAGCCACGTACTTCTGCACGCGGTCGATCAGCGCTTCGGACCGGAGGCCGGCTCGCTTGGCTTCCGCGAGCGCCGCGTCGGGGCTCACGCCCTGGTCGAGGACGCGCGACACGTACCAGATCGCACCGACGCGGTTGGAGGATGCGCAGTGGATCATGGCCGGCTTCTTGACGTCGCGGAGCAGTTCACGCAGCTGCCCCAGGCGCTCGTCGGTCAAGTCGCGAACACCGGAGATCGGCTCGTGGACGTAGTTCATCCCGAGCCCTTCGACGATGCGACGCTCTTCCCACGGCAGTTCGCTGTCCTGGCGCAGGTTGACGATGGTCTCGAAGCCCTCGTCCTTCGCGAGCGCGAAGTCCTGCTGGGAAGGCTGACTCGCGAACCAGTAGCCGCCTTGGGTGGTCAGCTTGCTGATCGAACCGAGCGAGCGCGCTTCGAGTTCCTTGGCGTCGTAGTAACCGCTCGACGCGCGGTGCGCACACCCGACGCCGAGGAGGAACGACAACGGAAGGGAAAGCGCGACTGCGCGCATCGATTTCTTCGGACTCATGGATTCGGGGCCCTTGCTCTGGCTTCGGACGGGAAAAAATGCGGGAAGAATCGGGACGCGGGATACGAACGCTCAGCCGACGGTCATACCACCATTGACAGCGATGTTCTGACCCGTGATGAACGAAGCCGCATCCGACGCCAAGAACGCTACGAGCCCGGCCACGTCCTGAGGAACGCCCCAACGACGCATCGGGATGAGCTCGAAATACGAGTCCTTGAGTTCTTGCGGATCGTTCTCGTGGCGTTCGACGGGAATCCAACCCGGAGCGACGATGTTGACCGTGATGTTGTCCGCGGCGAGTTCGTTCGCCATCGAGCGCGTCCATCCGTTCTGCGCGCCCTTGGCTGCCACGTACGCGGAGAACGGAGAGACACCGCGCTGAAAGACTTCGGAGCCGATGTTGATGATGCGGCCCCATCGCTGCTCGCGCATGTGAGGCAGCAGGGCCCGGGTCAGCAGGTATGGAGACTTGACGAAGAAGTCGAGCATCGACTGGTAGAAATCCCAGTCGTACTCCTCGATCGGTTTCTGTGGTTGATCGGGGGTCGCGTTGACGACGACGATGTCGATCGGCCCGAGCTGTCCCGTGATGTCGGCGACGAGGGATCGGACACTGGCCTCGTTCGTCACGTCCGAGCGAAACAGACCGACATCGAGCCCTTCGTCCCGAAACGCGCTCAGCACCGACTCCGCGCGCTCCTTGTTGTGCGCGTAGTTGAGAGCGACCTTGGCGCCACAGGCTGCGAGCTGCCTTGCCATGGCCTTTCCGAGACCGGTCGTGCTGCCGGTGACGAGGGCGACGCGCCCGGTGAGCGAGAACGGATCGGACGGAGCTTTCGATTGGGACATGAGCGCCGACGATACTCCGCAAACGCTCGCTCGGCGATACACTGCTGACCGTACCGAGGCAAACGCGCGAAGTCGCGCACGGGAACCGCCGAACACCGAATGGAGGTATGCATGCCGAACGCGGCACGCGGGCACGCTTCGACACGCACGCAACGTCGGATTCCGGGACATGTCGCGAGTGGTGCCATCGCACTCACCATCCTTGTCGGCATCGGATCTGCCGTCCGAGCCCAATCGACCGACGCGCTGCTCGAGGCGTTCGAGCGCGACGTTCGCCCGGTCCTCGTTCGCCGCTGTCAGTCGTGCCACGGCCCAGCGAAGCGGAAGTCGGGTCTTCGGCTGGACCACCGCGATTTCGTGCTCGAGGGAGGTTCGCGTGGACCCGCGGTGGTCCCGGGCGATCTCGACGGCAGCCTGCTCGTGCACGCCATCGGCTACGAGGACGTGGATCTGTCGATGCCCCCCAAAGGCAAACTACCCGCGGACGAGATCGCGATCCTGAGAGCTTGGGTCGCCAGTGGTGCCTTCTGGCCCGAAGAGGCGCGGCCCGAGACGAGTCCCGGCGCGAAGGGTGCGGCGCGAGTCTTCGATCTCGAGGCAAGGCGCGCCTCGCATTGGTGCTGGCAGCCCCTACCCGGTTCTCTCCCCGCCGTGCCCGAGACGCGTGGAGACGCGGGCGACGGCGGCATCGACGCCTTCATTCGCGCGAAACTCGAGGAGAACGGTCTCGCGCCTGCAGAACCAGCCGATCGCCGCACGTGGATCCGACGCGTCACGTTCGATTTGACCGGCCTGCCACCGACCGAAAGCGAAATCGAGACGTATCTCGCCGATAACTCCGATCAGGCAGATACGAACGTCGTCGATCGCCTACTCGCTTCGCCGCGCCATGCCGAGCACTTCGCGCGGCACTTCTTGGATCTCGTGCGCTTCGCCGAAACCCTCGGGCACGAGTTCGACTTTCGGATCGCGAATGCGTGGAGATATCGAGACTACGTCGTTCGCGCGATCGAGAACGACCTGCCCTACGACCGATTCGTCACCGAACACATAGCCGGAGATCTCGTCGCTCCGCGTCGCGACCCCGAGACGGGCATCAACGAAGCCATAGTCGCGACGGGCTTCTGGTGGCTAGGAGACCAAACGCACTCACCCGTCGACGTGCGCAAGCATCAGGCGGATCGCATCGACAACCAAATCGATGTCGCCTCCAAGGCATTCCTCGGCGTCACGGTCGCGTGCGCGCGTTGCCACGATCACAAGTTCGACGCGATCTCGAAGGAGGATTACTACGCATTCTTCGGGTTCCTCGAGAGTTCGCGTTATGCGCAAGTACCGTTGACGGAGCCGGGCGCCCACGATCTCGACGATGTCGTGAAGGAGCGCGACGCACTCGTCGCCTCGGCCTTCGATGCTTGGGCGTCACGACGTGACGAGTTGGCGCGCTACGTGTCCGCGTCGGACGATGCCACCCTTCGCATCACCGCGATGGTCGAGCAGCTCGCCGCAGACGATGCTGCTGCAAAGGAGAAAGCGAAGGCCGACGGCAAGCCCCTGGGCGAAGCCGACGTGAAAGCCGCCGAGAAAGCGGCTGCGGAAGAGCGCACGCGGCGCCGTGGCGAGATTCTCGCGAACATCGCCGAGCAGTCTTCTCTCGACGTCACCGAACTCGGTCGCTTCGTCGACGCTGCGAACTCGAGGCCGAGAAACACTCCAGCGAACGACCCACGCGCACACCGGAAGGGCGACGTCGAGTTCGCGGACTTCACGACCGGCGAGGCCTCGAGCTTCGACGGCTGGCGCCATGCCGGCATCGCCTTCGGCGCCGAGCCGAGCAAGCGCGGCGTCGCCTCGGTGGACAGCACCGGTGATCGGCTGAAGCTTCGCTTCGGCACGCACCCTGCCGCCCGAACCGATGGCGTGTCCGCGCGCCTCACAGGTGCCCTCTATTCGCACTCGTTCGTGCTCGACAAGCGCTTCGTCCACGTGCGCGCTGCCGGTCGCGACAGCAGGATCAACCTCACGCCCGAAGGGTTCCCACTGCTCCGCAATCCGATCTGGGGACACTTCAAGCTGCACGTCAACGACGAGTCCATGCGCTGGTACCGCATCGACGCAGCCAAGCAGCAAGGCCTGCGCGTGGCCTTCGAACTGCTCGATCAACCCGTCCACGACCCGGCTGATCCTTTCCGAGGGAACGGCTACGACCAACGTGGCTGGCTCGGCGTCGAGCGTATCGTGCTCTCGGATGATCCAAATCCACCGGGCCTCGCGCTCGCGAGTGTGCCGATCGATGTCGATGCGAGCGTACGTCTGCTCGATCGGCTCACCGGTCCCGACAGCGACACCCTCGACCCCGCGTCTGCCGAGTGGCTCGACTGGCTCGGCCGCCACGGTCTGCTTCTCGGTGGACTCGACGACCAACTCGAGCGGCATCGTGAACTCGATGCCGCGATCGGCATCCCTCCGTTCGCTCCGGTGCTCCTCGACGAGAGTCCGGTCGCGCATGCTGTCCACATTCGTGGCGATCATCGCTATCTCGGCGACGTCGTGGAACCTCGCTTCCTCGAGGCCGTGTGTTCGCCGCGCGACGCGACTGCCATCGCAGCCGAACGTGCTCACGGAGGAAGCGGAAGGCTCGCACTCGCGGGTGCGATCACATCGAGGGACAACCCACTGACGGCGCGCGTCTTCGTCAATCGAGCGTGGCATTGGTTCTTCGGTCGAGGTCTCGTGCCGACGACCGACAACTTCGGTGTCCTCGGCGAACAACCGACGCATCCACGGCTCCTCGATTGGCTCGCGGTGCGTTTCCTCGATGACGACTGGTCAATGCGCAAGACGTTCCGGCGCATCGTGCTGTCCAAGACCTATCGCATGAGTTCGTCGCCGCGCGCAGAACTCGAAGCGCGCATCGCTCAGATCGATCCGGATGACCGTCTCTTGCATTCGATGCCCGTGCGACGGCTCACCGGGGAGGCGATCCGCGATGCGATTCTCGCGGTGTCCGGTCGACTCGACACCAAGCGCTTCGGCCCGGGGGTCGCAACGCACTTGACGCCCTTCATGGACGGTCGCGGACGCCCGAGCCGCTCGGGGCCGCTCGATGGCGACGGTCGGCGCAGCATCTGGCTCGAGGTGCGTCGCAACTTCCTCGATCCGTTCTTCCTCGCCTTCGATCGACCGAGTCCGTTCAGCGCATTCGGACGCAGGAGTCGATCCAACGTGCCTGCACAGGCGCTCGCCCTCCTCAACGACCCGTTCGTCAAAGAACAATCCCGCCTCTTCGGCGATCGCGTCCGCAGTGAGATCGGTGGCGACGGAGAGCAAGTGACGCGCCGACGAGTCGAGCGGATGTTCTGCCAAGCTCTCGCGCGCGATCCCGAGCCAAGTGAACTCGACGATTGCGTACGCTTCGTCGACGAGCACTCGCTCGAAGCGTTCGCGCACGTGCTCTTCAACCTGAAGGAGTTCGTATGGATCCGTTGAACACAGTCTCGCGACGTGCACTCCTCGCGCGCGCGGCCTGTGGCTTCGGCAGCGTCGCGCTCACGAGCCTCGTCACGGACCGAGAGTCCCGAGCTTCAGCGCTACCCGATCGCCGACGGCTCGCCGGATTGAACCACGTCCCCCGCGCACGCAACGTTATCTTCCTCTACATGGATGGCGGGCCGTCTCAGGTCGACACGTGGGACCCGAAGCCGCTTCTGCAACGCGACTCGGGGAAGCCGTTCCCGCTCGCGATGGAGCCGACGCAATTCGACAACAACGGCAACACTCTGGGTTCGCCTTGGAAGTTCGCTCGACACGGGGAGAGCGGCATCGAGGTCAGTGAGCTCTTCCCGCACATCGCGTCGTGCGTCGACCGCCTCGCGGTCATCCGCTCGATGACCGCGGACTTCCCTGAGCACACCAACGCCAACTACTTCTTGCACACCGGCCATGGGTTGCAGGGCAGGCCGAGCATGGGTGCATGGTTCGGCTATGGACTCGGGACGGAGAACCAGGACCTGCCCGGCTACGTCGTGCTGCACGGTGGGCTCATCCCGCCCGGCGGGATCGACAACTTCTTGAGCGGCTTCTTGCCGGCGAGTTATCAGGCTTCGATCCTGCGTCCCGCCAAGATGCCGATCGCGAACGTCGATCCGAAGGCGATCGACTTCGATGCGCAGGCGTCTCAGCTCGCACTCATGCAGCGTCTCGATGCGCAACTCGTCAGGCGCACGGGTCGCATCGATGCTCTCGAGGCCGCCATCCACAACTACGAACTCGCGGCACGAATGCAACTGGCCGTGCCCGAACTCGCGGACGTCGAATCCGAGCCCGAGTCCGTCCGCAAGCTCTACGGCTTCGAGGCAGAGTACGACAAGACGCGTGTGTACGCGCGCCAGTGTCTCCTCGCCCGAAGGCTCGTCGAGCGCGGCGTGCGCTTCGTCGAGCTCACGTGTCCGGACTGCGGTTACGACCGATGGGATCAACACTCGCGACTCGTGGCAGGCCACGGCGCCAACGCACGCGCGATCGATCAACCCATCGCGGCCCTGCTCACCGACCTCGAGCGACGCGGCATGCTCGACGAGACACTCGTCGTCTGGTCGGGCGAGTTCGGTCGCACACCGTTCGCTCAAGGTACGAACGGTCGCGACCACAATCCGTACGGGTTCTCGTTATGGATGGCGGGTGGCGGGATTCGCGGCGGCACGGTGTACGGAGCGACCGATGACTACGGTTACAAGGCCGTCGAGAATCGCGTCACGATCCACGATCTCCACGCGACGATGCTTCACCTTCTCGGGATCGATCACGAGAAGTTGACCTACCGTCATTCGGGTCGTGACATTCGACTGACGGATGTCGCAGGCGAGGTCATCCACGACATCATCGCGTGACCGCGATCGAAGCGCTGGTCTTGCGCACGCCACCGAACGGTTGCAGCTCGACCTCGAGGGTCGCGGCGCCCACCAACGTAAGGTGACGCAAGAGCGCACGTCCATTGCCATCAAAGGTCCCGCGCAGCACGTGACGAATCGGTGCGGGCTCGTCCGAGGCAATCGCACGCCCGAGCACGACAGCTCGATACGTCGCATGTGGAATGCCGACGAGGCGATACCCATCGGCCAATCGCTGCAGATACGGCGCGACCCGACCGACGTCGATCGCTTCGGTCCTGTTGAGCGGTTGCGCTCCGTCCTGCGCGACGACGCGGATGCGGTCCCCCGGCGTCGCGGGCACCTGCTGCTCGAACGAGCCGTCTTCACGCACGAGGACGAGCACGTCCTTGCCCGAATCCCCGACTCGCAAGCGAACGCGAAGTGGTGGCGTATCGTCGACGCACGCACCGGGCATGCCCCGCACGACGGTTCGCCCTTCGAACCACAAACCGAGCTTGATTCGCGACGGGTCGACGACCGGTGGCTTGTCGTCTCGCAGTTCGCCGAAGTCGAGGACTTCGCTCTTGTTGCCCGCCGCATCTCTCACCTGAACCCGGACGCGGCCGTCGGCGGCGAGTGGAAACTCGAGCACGAACGAACCGTTGGGGCTCACCATCGTCGACTCACCGGCGAGCGACGCGATCGTACATGGTAATGCTTCATCGGTGACCGCTCCGCTCTGGCCCACGAGACGAACACGGCGGTCCTTGATCAGCATGGTCTCGATGCGTGCAGCGTCGACGGCCGGAGGTTGACTGTCCTTGGGAGGCGCGCGATGAGCTTCGACGACGAGTTCGGTCAGCGGCTCGGAATCGTCGTACAGTCCCGTGATTTCCAAGAGCCCGACCACCGATGGCAGACCCGAGTCCAACTCGATACGAGCCGTGAATCGCTGCTCACGCTCACCTTCGACGACGACGGTCCCTGGCTCGACGTCGAGCCTCGCGCCATCGGGAGTACGAGCGCGAAATCGCAGATGCAGCGGCAAGCGACCGGGATTGGAACACGCGAACGTGAGACTCCCGCGCGCGACCTCGCCGGGCTGCACGGCTTCGAGCTTCCCGAAGTCGAGGCGAATCCGATCCGGACGCGGCAACGCGAAGAGCGGATGCACGAAGGTCGGTGCGACACCGAGCGCTTCGGCAGTCTCGACCGAACCCGGAGCGTACGCCGTCGCGTTGCCGAGCCGAACGCGAACACGAGGATCTCCTGGCAGCGCTTCGGCGATCAGGCTGTCGGGGACGCGATCGAGCCGCCTCGCGAGGAGGATCGCTGGCTGCGGCTCGCGCGGCTCGAGCGCACGCAACTGCAGCGTATCCCGATCGCGGTAGACGAAGATCATCACGCGACCCGATGCATCCAGGATCGGCGCAGCGAACCCCGCAAGCAATCGTGCATGCGGCCACACGATGCTCGATCGACCGAATGCGCCGAGCACGATGATCGTGAGTTTCGTGCGGACGCCACCCGCGACGACGAGTGTCGTACGCGCGGCATCGACGACGAGGACCCGCACGCGCCGCGGAGCGTCGGCAAACGGGATTCGGAGTGCTTCCGAGACGCCCGGTAGCTGCGTGGAGAGATCGACGGCGAGGATCGTCTCGTCACGCTCGACGAGCGCATACGACCCACGTGGCGCTTCGATCGCGGTCGTGAATTCCGTCGACAACCGCTCCACGGCTGCCTCCGGCTGGTCTCGTTGCGCACCGGCACTCGCACTGCACAGGAGCAGCGCAGCGACACTGCACGTGACTTTCCACAGATCGATCGACTGGAGGATCTCGCGCATCAGAGCAGTCTCATGCTAACCAAACGACGAAGTGCCAGGCACGCACCGAGTGCGCGAAGAGTCCAGCCCCCGGACAGGGTATGCTCCGATCATGCTCTGAACACTCAACTCCCCCGTCAGGATCGCGGTCGTGATCCTCGCCACAGGGATCGGGTTCGCCCTCCGTGCCGTCTGGGGCTTGTCCGACGCACCGCTCTATGGCCTGCTCGCCGGCCTTCTGATCGCGCCATTCGCACCGACGAAGCGGTCGTGCAAGGTCAACCTCGAGAAGAAACCCTGATGAATACCCCACCGCGCGGTTGGACACGATTCGTGAGCAGCATCTACTACGACGATGCATCGGAGGCGATCGCGTGGTTGTGCAAGGCATTCGGCTTCGAAGTCCGCTTGAAGGTCGAACAGGATGGACGCGTCGCACACTCCCAACTCGTGTTCGGCGACGGCATGATCATGATCGGCAGCGCCGGCGGAGCCCCGCAGCGCGCGGAGCGCGATGGCTGCGTGTCACCGCGTTCGGTGGACAACAAGAACACCCAGCGCACCTGTGTCTTCGTCGACGACGCCGACGTGCACTGTCGACGAGCCCGAATGCACGGAGCGACGATTGCTTCGGAACCGGTCACCGTCGACCACGGGCCGGAGCATTGGGCAGATCGGTGCTACGAGGCTGTCGATCCGGAAGGACACCACTGGTACTTCATCCAGAGGGTGCGAGGCTGACCCGGAGTTCTCGGATCAAGCGCTCGGTGAAGGCTCGAGTCGTGCGGAGACGACCGACACGCACCGTATCGCCCTCGCGCCACACGATATCGACTGGCGAGTGCGGGGCGAGATCGAGAGCATTGACCAACAGGTAGACGAGTGGAGTCATCCCGCCGGAGCCAGCCTCTCCAGGTCCGAGGTCGGCGACGAGCAGGTCCCGAATCCACAAGACGCCGTCCTTCGGCGCGACCTTCAACATCGCCGATCCGACGCTCGTGAGCACCGCAACGCGATCGACATCGGCACCGCACGAGAAGCCGACGGTTTCGTCACCCCGCAGAAGTCGATCGTAGTCAGGCGCGTCGAGGGTGCCATCGAACCCGCGCGTCGCTGCCGCGCGTCGCTCGATCGAGAGCGCGGTCCGCGTCTGCACATGACCATCGCGCTCGATGTCGACGTACGATCCGAGACCGGCAGCGGCCAAGTCGGGCTCGACGGCGGTCGCGAACGGAACGAGTTTGCGCAGTGTCACGACGTCGACGCGCCGCGCTCGAAACGGCGGAGCATGCATGGCCCCGAGCCCCCACAGCAATCGTTGCGGGTGGTTCGCCTTCTCGGCATCCCCGCCGAGAACGACGATGTCGGTCGCGTTGCCGGGAAGCTGCGCGGCAACGACGTCGACCGCCTTAGAAACTTCGCGAACGAAACGGTCGTGGGACTCGAGCTTGTGCATTTCCGCTACGCGTGCCGGCACGAGTAGGAGCACTGGCAAAGCAGCCAAGAACGGGACCACGCGAACACTCGCTCGACCGAGACCCCGCGACACGTAGAGCCACGCCCCGGTCCAAGCCACGAGCGACCATGTACACGCGAAGAACGCGTAGCGTTGCTGACCGATGTCGCGCATCGACGGCAGGAGTTGCGCGAGCGGAGCGAACAACCCCGCGCTGATAGCCAAGACTCCGAAGCAGCGCAGCGCTCGTCGTTCGCGACTCGAGAACATCGCCCACCACATGCAGAACAGCAGCAGCGCGAGCACGACGAGATCGCGCGGGAACCGCGGCGCGCCTGGCAGTAGCGACAAGCCGAGCGTCTGGCGCAACCCATCGGCGACCGCCAAGACATCGAACGACTGCATCGCATGGAAGCCATAACCGCCAAGTACGACTCCGAGAACCAAGAAGCGGAACACGAAGTAGAGCGGTAGCAGCGCGACGTAGACCAGCGCAGGCATCGCTCGGCCGAGGACGACGGGACCGCGAACGAGAGTCGGATGAGGATCGAGGAAGTCGATCCCCAGCAGCAAGAACGGCAATCCGATCGCCGATTCCTTGGCTGCCAACGCGATCGCGATCATCAGCACGACGGGATACCGCTTCCCGCCACGTCGATGGCGCACGTGCAACACGCACGCCGCGAGCATCGGAAGCACCGAATGCGTGTCGACGCGCCCGACGATCCAATCGAGCGACACGACAGGTGCAGGATGGACGAGCCACAAGCCAGCGACGATCCACGCAAACCAGCGACGATCGGGCACCAGCATGCGCAGCAGCAACCAGAGCAAGAACACGCTGCTCGCGAAGGCAAGGCAATTCATCACGATGAAGCCTGCAGGCTCGACCCCGAACAACGCTTTGTCGATCGCGAGACTCGTCGTGATCACGGGCCGCCAGAACGCGAAGAACCGGAGGTCGTACTGCGGCCCGACGAAGTCGTGCAGGACGTTTTGGATCGATGCCGCGTAGGCGATCGTCGGATAGTCGTCCGCCTTGAAGACGGCACCACCATCGACGAGCGCAGCGGTGACGACCGCGATCGTGCCGAGGACGACGAAGCACGCGAATGCCGCGAGTGACTCCGCGCCTCGCGGTGATCCAGTCAATCGCGCACGGCTCCCGCGTCGATCCATCGCTTGATCAGTCGCTTCGCATGCGGCGACAGCGGCGGGCGCGCCTCGGGCATCTCACCACCGAATGCCGGCGGCCGATCGACCGCTTTTCGATAGAAGAAGCTCGACTCCGCGTCGAACGGCACGATGCTCGTCGTCTCGTTGCGCCACTCACCGCCGCGCCAGAGATCGTCGAATTCGTCCAACCGAAACTCGCCGAGCTTCGCCGCGCCCGAATGACACTCGCTGCAGTGCACGAGCAGGATCGGGAGGACGTCACGGCTGTAGTGCAGACGTCGTTCGGGAATGCCGATCCCGCGTCGCAACGCTTCGTTTTGCAGAAGGGGCGCGAAGAGCGGCGGTAGCCCCGACGTTCCGACTTCGGGGATACCATCGTCGTCACTGTCCGGATTGCCATCGCCGAACGTCTCGCCCGATTCCGGCCATTCGGCGAGCACGAGCTGCTTCGATGCGCGCCGCCACACGAGCGACCACACCTCGCCACCCGTCGCGACGCCCGCATCACGCCAAAGCCGGAGCGCAGCGAGAAGGCGCGCCGCGGTCACCGGCGTCATGCTGGCTGCTTGGCTCCCGGGGTAGTCACGCGGAAGAGATTGGATCGAGAACCCGCTCAGCAAGCGCTCGGCGATCTGGTTCGCGGCCTCGACCAACACCTTGGACCCGAGCACGCGCCCCGCGTCGAACAGGCCGGCCGCGAGCGATGCTGTCGCCGAGAGATCTGCGTGGATGTTCGACGGCTTGCCGGCCACGAGGTCATGACTCTCGTAGACGGATCCGTTGCCGAACAGCAGATACTGGACGGCGAGTTCCGCCTGCGAAGCCAAGAAGGGACGGAACTCCGTCGAATCCGGACGGGCCTCGACGGCTGCTGCCAGCGCGGAGAGCAGCTCGCCGGTCGAATCCGCGAAGGCGACATGACCGCGTCCCTCGCCCGTGATCGCATCGAGCCCCGATCGGTCGACGCAGAGACCGGTCTTGGGATCGACGTGCATCGCCTTCAGGTTGGCGAGCACGACACGGAGTCCATCGAGGCCCGGCGCCGGCGGGATATCGGGAATGCTATCGTCCTTCTCGACCGCACCACCGTCGATCCAATCGGCGATGAGCTGGATCTCCTGTGGTGACATGTAAGGACCGCCATCCGGCATGCGTTTGCTGACCGGTGGACGATCGAGCGCAACGATCTGCCAGAGGAGACTCGACGCCGAATCTCCCTTCACGACCACAGGGTTGGTCGCTTGGTTCTGGCCGCCCTTGAGCACGTCTTCGTACGTGCCGACCCGAAACTGGTTCTTCTGTCCTGGATCGTGACACTGGCCGCCCGAGCAACTGAAGGCGAGCAGCCCCGCGATGTGCTTGTCCCATGAGATCGTGTCTTGCGGCAGGCTGCCGTCGCCGGACTTCTTCGAGGCTGCGCTCGGTTGCGGCGGATCGCCGAACGGATCACCACGGAAGAGTCGCGCGAGGCGCGGGTGATTCTGCTGCGGGTCGGCGAGCCACGCGAGTTCGGCACTCGCGCGCAAGAAGCGCGCTTGATCGATCAAGTTGGATCCGCGATCGACGACGTAGTATCGCGGAGCGCCGCCGGCCTCCAGGTCGTGCGCGAGACGCGCTGGCAAGACTCGAGGCTCGATCGCGGGATCGTACTTCGCGGGATCGGCAATACTCGTGAGCCGTGCACCGTCCCACGCGAGCGATTCGATCACGCAGCGCTCGGCAGCAACGGCTTGCTCGAGTAGGAGAAGTCCACGCATGCCGTTCTCGGACGTCGCTCCGTACAGGTCGCCACGCCCGGCAGCCAGCAGGGTCGTCGCACTGCGGAGACTCGAGAGCATCGTCATCGCGATCTGACCGATCGTGAATTGCCGACCCGTCGCCGGTGCATCCACGAGGCGAAGACTCGCGGCATCGTTGCGACCGGTGACGGTGCCTCGCAAACGACCCGAGAGTTCGCGGGGGAACAGGAAGCCTGGCGCGGTCCCGTCGGGCACCGCCGCGTTCGCCCGAAACGAGTAGCGCGCACGCTGCATCGCCATGACTTCGTCACGGGTCGTTCCGTTCTGATTGGTGTCCTCGATCGCGTTGGTCGTCGCGACGCGCGCCGTCCAGGGCGAAAATGCCGGATCGACGCCAACCCCACTCTCGAGCAGCAGGTGTCGAACGACACCGTCGCCGATCGCCGTCGCCTCGGCACGTGTCTCCAGCGACACCTCGTCGGGCCAGCCGGTTCCCGGGCCACCGATCAACTTGCGGCTCGGTAACAGCAACTCGGCGGCGAGGTAGAGCTGTCCCTCCGCATCGAGAGGCGCATCCGTACGGCTGGGCGGCGCATCGACGGTCACGGACGCGACACCTTGATTGGTGTCGGGGTTGCACGCAGGGATCGCGAGTAGCAAACCGACGAGCGCGACATCGTGAGCCAAAGCGCGGCGGCGTAGGGAGTTGCGAGAGCGCATGGGATCGAGTGTAGCAGACCCTCGAGGAACCGGAAGAAGCGCACGATCACGAGAAACGCTCCCGCGATGCGATGGACTCGCCCGGGCTCTCGACCGCGCTGCGGACCGTCGCGAAAAACGACGCATACAGGCGCATTCGCGGACGGTCGAGGTATGGTTCGTACGCATGGGAATCGTCTGGGACAGCGATCAGGGAGCGACCTGCCCGCTCTGTGCTCGCCCGAAGAAGAGCTGCAACTGCACGCGCACGCCCGTGCAGACCGGAGATGGCATCGTTCGCCTTCGCATCGAGAAGAGCGGTCGCAAGGGAAAAACCGTGACCGTGATCACGGGGCTTCCGGTCGAACGAGCCCAAGAGATCTTCAAGGCACTGAAGAAGCGCTGCGGCGCCGGTGGCTCGCTCGACGGTTGTGACGCCGAGATCCAGGGGGATCACCGCGACGTGATCCGTGCCGAACTGGCGAAGCTCGAACTCTCCGTGAAAGGCTGAGACCGTGCACGAGGCCATCCTGTTCGACCTCGACGGCACGCTGATCGATTCGATCGAACTCATCATTCGCAGCTACGAGCACACGCTGCGCGAACACGGCAAACCCGCTGCGTCGCGCGATCAGATCCTCGGATACATCGGCATTCCGTTACGCACGCACCTCGTCGCGTACGCGTCGAGTGAAGCCGAAGTCCAGGAGATGATGGTCACGTACAGGGCGTGGAATCACCTGCATCACGACGAGTTCGTGCGACCATTTCCCGGCGTGGACAGCATGCTGGCATCCTTGAAAGCGCAGAACACGACGATCGCGGTCGTCACGAGCAAGTTGTCGGATGCGGCGTGGCGCGGCTTGTCCCACTGCAAGCTCGAGCACTTCTTCGACGTCCTCATCGGCGCCGACGACGTCGACAAGCACAAGCCGGACCCGACCCCGCTCCTCGTCGCGTGCTCACGCCTCGGCGTGGAGCCCACCCGGAGCGTCTACGTCGGCGACTCGGTGCACGACATGGCTGCCGCCTGCGCTGCCGAGATGGGTGCCATCGGCGCGGGCTGGGGTCCGTTCGATGCCGAAGCACTCACGGTCGCTGGCGCGCAGTGCGTCCTCGACTCACCCGAAGACGTTGCCGGCATCCTACGCTGAGCGCGGGATCCTCGGTCATCGTCCACGGTCCAGAATGCCGGCACGCATGCGAATCGGCCACGTGACGCGGTGCTCGCCGTCGCCCCACGCGGTGCGCAAGTCCGCTTCGAATGTCGCCAATGCGTCCGCGCCCTCGGTGCGTCGCGCGGCCCGAACCGCGGACCAAGTATCGATGTAGCCGAGCATGTCCGCCACGTTCCAACGGCGTTCGATCGCGAGGGGAGGAGGTTCCACTTCGGCGAACGGGAACGCCAGTGTTCGGTATCCGGCTTCGACGTGCTGCCGCTCGGGCGGCCAGTGTGTCGCGAGACGCGAACGATGCAGCCACTCGACGAGGTTCGCGCTCGCCGTGGCATCATGCACACGCGGTCGCTCATAGCAGAGCAGGACGACTGCGGCACCCGGCTTTGCCACGCGGCGAACTTCGCGATACAGCAACTCCAGGTCGAACCAATGCGCGGCTTGCGCCGCGACGACGAGATCGAGACTCGCCTCCTCGATCCAATCCGGAGCTTCGCGAGCCAAACGATACTCGACCGCAGGGTGGCACTCGGCAGCGTCGAGCTGAGCCTGACTCGCATCGGTGGCGAGGACGTGGGAGAAACGACTCGCGAGCAACGTCGAGAGCTGCCCGGATCCGCATCCCACATCCCACGCACGCTCGCGCTCGGGCGCCAGATCGGCGAGGAAGTCGACGACGCTGCGAGGATACGTCGGTCGATGCCGGGCGTACGAGGCGGAAGCATCACTGAAGTGGTCGTGGAACGTCACGGAGTCACGCTCTTTCTGAAGCAGATGGCGACGGCGCGCGCACGAATGCGGAGCATCGCGTAGCCTCTCCGAACATCGTCTCCGATCGAAGCGCCCAGCGCGACCCGTACTCATGAAGCACCGAATCGCCTCGACCATCGCCCCTCTCGGGGTTGCTCTTCTCGCCCTGGCCCCTCTCGCTCTGGCACTGACGGTCTTCGTCGCATCGAGCGCATCCGCCACGGCACAGCGTCGTGGTGAAGGCCAGCAAGTGCTCGACGACCGGGAACTCATGCTCGATTCGGACACCTGGATCTACGGGGACCTCGAACGAGGACTCCGTGAGGCGAGGAAGTCCGGCAAGCCGATCCTGCTCGTCTTCCGCTGAGTGCCGTGAACGGATTGCCAATCCTTCGACGCGCAGTTGGCGCGTCCCTCGAACGAAACGGAATCTGGTAAGGCTGTTCTCGAGCTGCTCGACAAGTTCGTCTGCGTTCGCATGGTCTACGCGAACGGCACGGACCTCACGATGTTCCAGTTCGACAACGACCTGACGTTCGCAGCGTTCTTCCTCAACGCGGACCGAAAGATCTACGGCCGCTATGGCACGCTTCCCTCCCCGCGATCGGGGGTCGCGGGAGTTTCGCAGCGCGGATTCATCGCCGCCATGCAAGGAGCGCTCGAACTCCATCGCGCGTATCCGTCAAACGAAGCGTCCCTCGCGGACAAGCGCGGACCGAAGAGCCCGGTCGCGGTGCCCGAAGACTTCGACGATCTCGTCGAGTATCAGAACCGCATCGAATGGTCGACCCGAGCGGTCTCACGATCCTGTATGCACTGTCACCAGATCGGGAGTGCACGCTTCCAGCACTATCGCTACCGGAAGCAACCCGTGCCCGAGAACGTACTGTTCCCGTGGCCGATGCCCACTGCGCTCGGTCTCGTACTCGACGTCGATCGCGTAGCCCACGTGCAACGCGTCGAAGAGGACTCGATCGGCAAGCGCGCAGGCCTCGAGCCGGGCGACGACATCGTCGAACTCGCCGGACAGCCGATCCTCTCGATCGCGGACATCCAATGGGTGCTGCACACGGCAAACGACCCGTGCCGCATCGCGGCCGTCGTGCACCGTGGTGAGCAACGCGTCGAACTCGAACTCGATCTGCCGCGCGGATTCCGCAGGCCTCGCGACGGCATCCCGTTCCGCTGGACGGATCGGCACCTGTCGCTCGGCCGCGTGTCGGGTCTCGGAATCGGAGTCCGTTTGCGAGACCTGACCGACGACGAGCGACGAGAAGCCGGAATCCCGAAGGACCGTCTCGCAATCGTAGAAGCCAGTGGCGGCGGCCGACGCTTCGGCCGTGGAAGCCTCACCCTCGAACCCGGCGACACCGTCGTCGCGATCGATGGCTTCGACGATCGGATGAGCGAGAGCGACGTCTATGCGCACTGCCTCCAGAAGCACGCGCCCGGCGATGTCGTGAAGCTCACGGTGATGCGCGGAGGCAAGCGCATCGAGCTCCGCGCGACGCTGCGCTGACGCGCGATCAACGGAACAATCGCGTTGTATCGAACTCGAGCAGATCGATCGAGGCGTAACCGCCGGCCTCGTAGACGAGGCCGAGCTGCACTCCGGGTAGCTTCAGTAGATTCGAGTAGGCAGCCGCGCCCTCGTCGACGGTGACGTGATGCGGCCAAGTCCGGCCCTCGTCGTCGCTCCACCAGATCGTGAGGCGAGAGCGCTCGTTGCCATATGGACTCGAGAAGAGGATTCGCCCAGGCGTCGACGACCCCACGCTTTCTCCACGCGCGATGCCGGCCTCGATGGGCCACGTCCAGCGCAGCAGGCTCGCTTGGCAGACGGGAGTACGCAGTGCGTCCTCGAGTCTCACCGTGGACCACGTTGCCCCCCCATCACGGCTCGTCGCGAGCGCTCGATTGCCTTTGCCGTGATACGACCGCATGGCTTGGAGCACGCTACCGTCCGCGAGTTCGACGAGCGTCGACTCGTTGGTCCGATCTTCGTGGGCACCACCGAGTTGCCAGGTCTTGCCGTGATCGTCGGACCAGAACACGTGGCTGCGGTAAGGGTGCTTGGTCGCGTCACGGTGATCGGAATGATTGGCCGGGAAGAGCAAGCGCCCTGCGTGTTCGCCGCGCTCGAGTTGGATCGCGTTGCAGGGTCCGAGTGCATACCAGCGCCAATGCGGCTCTTTGACGGACTTGGTGATGTCTCGCGGCTCGCTCCACGTCACGCCGTCGTCTTCGCTGTGCGTGACGAAGACGAGTCGCTCGCGCTCCGCTTCTCCCTTCATGACCTTGGACTCGTGATCACTCCCGAGCGCCCACGTCATCGCGAGCCATACGAAGCCGGTCTGCGTATCGACCACCGGACAAGGATTGCCGCACGTGTTGCCCGGATCGTTCCGGATGCACGCGCTTGGCGACCACGTCTTGCCACCATCCTCCGATCGACGAACGAGCATGTCGATGTCGCCGGCATCGCCGCGTCCGGTCCTTCGACCTTCGCAGAAAACGAGGATCGTGCCGCGCTTCGTGACGACGCACGCCGGGATGCGGTACGTGTGATAGCCGTCCTTACCGCTCTCGAAGACCTTCGCGCGACGTGTGACGAGTGTCTCGACCTTCGCTCGAACCTTCGAATCGGCGATTGCCCCCTCGTCCTTCTGTGCGAACAGTGGACTCACCATCGCGAGGACGATCGCCGCCCGAATCGTGAACCGAGAGCATCCCTTCATCGTCGTCCTCCGTGTCGAGGCATCACGGCACGCGACGGACGCACACCGATCAGTGCCATGCGCACCGTGTTCGAATTGCGATCGCGTGCAGCTGCGCGCGACAAGAACGAAGGGCCCTGATGATGCCCATCGCGAATGCTATAGGTCCCATCGAGTTCGTATTCGGTGCCATCGGGCAACTTCGGATACCGCAACCCATCTCCCGCACGTACGCTGCACTCGTAAGGCAAGAACGCATCACGGGCCCACTCCATCACGTTGCCGTGAATGTCGTAGAAGCCCCACGGATTCGGGCGATAGAGCCCACACGGCGCCGGTCCCGCATAGCCGTCGTCGAAGTTCACGTCGGGACGGCCCCACTCGGGGTAATGCTTCTGCGCGGAAACATCGAGCACGTTGGCCACGCCCTCGAGAGAATCCGGCTCATCGCCTGTCCAGAACCGTGTCGTCGTCCCCGCTCGACACGCGTACTCCCACTGAGCTTCGGTCGGCAGGTCCAGCCCTTGTTGCTTCAGTCGCTCGAGTGCTTCTTCGTGACTGACCGACTCGACGGGATGCCACGGCTTCACGGTGCCGATACCGACGTACTGCGATCCAACGCGATACATGCTCGGGTACTCGCCGTCCGTCATGTGCGCCCACTGACCTTGGGTCATCTCGTAGCGAGAGAGGAAGAACGGCGCGAGTTCGATCTCATGACACGGGCCTTCGTTGGGCTCGGCGGATGCATCGAAACGCGTGAGTCGCGCATCGACGTTCGAGTCCTCATCACGCATCGCCCCCATCACGAAACGTCCACCGGGAACCAGCACGAACACGAGTCCACGATCCTCGGGCGAAACGATGCTGCCATCGCGCTCGTGCCGCGGAATCGCGAGTTCCGCCGGATCCGCACCTCCGGCCACGTCACACGCAGTTCTCAAGTCGTAGAACTCCCACAGCTTCGTCACGGGATTCATGCCGATTGGCACGAGACCCGTCTGCGGGGAAATGTCGAGCATGGTGGCCGAGTAGCGTTCGTGGGCGCGAACTCCGTCGGCCGCCCGAATGGCCTCGCGCGCTTCTTCCCACGACACGCGGGCATTCGGGTGCCCTGTCGTCAGCGCGTCGATACGCTTGCTCCATGCGAGCCGTCGCTCGACCGAGGGCAGGTTCGTTCGCACGAGCGTATCGAACTGTTCCGTCCACTCGCCGAGCGTATCGCTCAGAAAGCGCTCGGCCGTCGTGATGGTCTCGCCGCGTGTACGTAGCGATCGAAGCGTCGCTTCGACCTTCGGCCGCATTGCCGCGAGACGGCCGTAATCGTCTCGCAGCCAGGCCTCGAGTGCGGGCGTCGTGCTCGGCCAAGGAGGATGGAGTTCGCGCTCTCTCTTCTCGGCGGTATCGAGCTGCACGACCGCGGCGAGCATGTCGAAGTCCTTTCGACTCGCTTCGGCAGACTTGGCGGCGGCGTTCGCTTCGAACGCGAACTTGGTCGCGAACACGATGCCGGCGACCATGGACGCGAGCACGAGGCCGGTCGCGATCACGGCGCCGCGATGGCGGCGAACGAAGCGCGAGGCCCGGTACGAGAAACGCGGCGGCCCCGCGAGCACTGGCAACGAGTGCAGATGTCGCTCGACGTCGTCCGCGAGTTCACGCGCTGATTGGTAGCGACGCGCGCGATCTTTCTCGAGTCCTCGCATGACGATCCAGTCGAGGTCGCCGCGCAAGCGTTTGCGCAGAGCATGCTCGTCGACCTGTCGTCGCGCGGCAACTTCGGTCGCAACGTCACCGAGTGTCGTGATGCGCGTGCTCGGCTTCGGCGGATCGGTTTCACGCAGCAGTTTGAGCATGCCGAGGAAGCCGGCCTCGAACAGCTCTTCTCGACGGAACGGCAAGCCCCCAGCGAGAAGTTCGTAGAGCACGACCGCCAGCGAATACACGTCGCTTCGCGTATCGATGTCGGTCGCGCTGAGGCCCGCCTGTTCTGGCGCCATGTACTCCGGCGTGCCGAGGATCTGTCCCTGCTGCGTGTAGAGCGTCGCTTCGGTGAGCGGTTGCGCCGTGGCCTTGGCAAGACCGAAGTCGATGACCTTGACCGATGCACCGCTGTCCGTCGTGACCGCGAGAATGTTGGAGGGCTTGAGGTCTCGATGCATGACGCCGCGCATGTGTGCGTGTTGCACCGCGGAACAGACCTGCAGGAAGAGTTCGAGTCGCTCGCGAATTCCGAGCTTGCGCCCGTCGCAATACGTCGTGATCGGCTCGCCCTTCACGAGTTCCATCGCGAACCACGGCTGCCCGGACTCGGTACTCCCCGCATCGAACACGCGGGCGATATTGGCGTGCTCCATCAAGGACAACGCTTGGCGCTCGGTATCGAAGCGCGCGAGCACTTCCTTCGTATCCATGCCGAGCTTGATGACCTTGATCGCGACGCGGCGACGGACCGGCACGCGCTGTTCACCGAGATAGACGACTCCCATGCCTCCTTCACCGAGGATGCCGAGCACGCGGTACGGTCCGATCGTCGCCGGTCCGTCGTGCGTCTCCGGTCCGTCGTGATCGTCGGGCAAGGTCTCGTCCATGCGTGGTTCCGAGGATACGCGAGGATGGCACTCGCTTCATGCGTGATCGGCTATCGTGCCGCGATGCTCACGCTCTACGACAGTTCGGTATCGGGCAACTGCCTCAAGGTCCGGCTCCTCTTGACGAAGCTCGGCATCGAGTTCGAGCGGGTCGAAATCTCGGTGCGCGGTGACCGCGAGCCAGCCAAGCGCGAACGATTCCTCGCCGGCAACCCTCGACGCAAGGTGCCGACCGTCGTGCTCGAGGACGGCACCTCTCTCAGTGAATCGATGGCCATCCTGCTCTGGTTCGGGGATGGAACACGTTTCGTGCCAGAGGACCGACTGGAGCGCCAGCGCGTACTCGAATGGCTCTCTTTCGAGCAGAACAACGTCGAACCGTCGATCGCGGTGCTGCGGCACGCGCTGACCCTCGCGGAACGCAAACCGGACCCGGCGGTCGAGGCGTTTCTCCGTAATCGCGGCGAGAGCGTGCTCGCCGTGATGGACGCCTGGCTCACGGGTCGCGAGTTCTTCGTGGGCGACGACGAGACAATCGCCGATATCGCGCTGTTCGGTTACTCGCATCTCGCACGCGACGCCGGTTTCGACCTCGATGCCTACGGAAACGTCGTGGCATGGCACGGGCGCATGCGCGAGCAGCCGGGCTTCGTCGCACTCGGTTCTTGATCGTCTTGCAACGCGGCAGCGGGCGCGTCGTAGGTGCCCCATTCGTCGTTCGTCAACACCAAGATCGTCAAGAACACGGAGGCGGACATGCAACGACGTAGCTTCCTCGGCGCAGGGCTGGCCTGCGGTTTCGGCCCTCGCAGCAGCGAAGAAAACGTGCGGCACGATTGCGCGGCAGTCGCGGGCAGAACGGTCGATCGCGACACGTTCGCGACAAAGGTCCTCACGACTGCGCGCGACCATGTTCCCGCGCTCGTGGTCGAGGCGCATCGCGAAGGGATGTCCGTTCGCGATCTCCTCGGTGCGGCACTCCTCGCGGGAGTCCGGGAAGTCGCCCCGAGCCCGATCGGCGGCCCGGTTCATTGCATGATGATGGTCGCATCCGCGAGTTACTTGATCCGCTGGCTCGACGACGAACTCCGGCTGTTGCCTGCGCTCTTCAACCTCGACCGTGTCAAGAACAGTCAGACCCGTGACGAGAACGGTCCGCGTTTTTCGATGCGCGCAGCGAGCGTCGACGCCAGCGTGCACGAAGCGCCGAATGCGAGCCTCGAGCGCGAGTTCGTCACCGCGCTACGTGACTGGAAGCTCGAGCACGCGGAAGCGCTCGCGATCGAGCTTCACGATCGGCTGTCGGCGAACGAGTTGTTCGAACTCCTCTGGCCGGCGGCCATCCGCGACTTCCGAGTCATCGGGCACAAGGCGATCTATGCATCGCAAGCAAGGCGTGCACTCGAGGATCTCGGGTGGCGCGACGGACGCGATGTCGTGCGATCGGTCCTTGCAGGCCTGCTCGACCAGAACCCGTATGACCGCGCGACCTCGAAGGAGACACGCGAGATTCTCGCGCTGTACGACGCCAATGCCGAGACCGCGGCATCACTCGAGATCGGGAGCGGTGCGAATGTTCCCGGCGTTGCTCGGGATCCCGCGCGAAGTCGTGCGCTCGAACTCGAGCTGAGAACACGCGCGCCCGAGGGCGCCGCAGCGGCGATGACCGCGGCGGCGCGAGACGGGGCCGACGCTGGCACGCTTTGGGATGCGTTGCGACTGCGAAGCTTCGACCAGGTCCTGCGTGCACCGACGATCGCCGGTGTCCACCCGGTCACGTCGATCAACGCTCTGCACGCGATCGCAACGACGACGCGCGATCGACACACGGCGCGTACATGCTTGTTGCAAGGCGCTTCCTGGCTCGCGCTGTTCGAGCCATTGATCGAACAACGAACTCCGGCAGAGCGTCGCGCGCTGCGCATCGACACGATCGAAGCTGGCCGTGAGAAAGGAAATCCGTCCGAGCCGAGGGAAGAAGGGCAGCGCCGCTCGCGAGCCGCCCGGCTCGTCGCGGACGGCGAGTACGAACGCTTCGCACGTTTGTCGGCATCGACGCTCGCGCGCAAGGCCCGAGAGGATCACGACTACAAGTTTGCTGCTGCGGCGCTCGAAGAGATCGCCAACGTCGCACCGGAACTCGCGCCGAGTCTCGCGGGTGCAGCGATGGCGTTCTTGCATCACGAAGGGGATCCCGACGCCACGGTGTACGACAGCGTTCGGAAACTGGGTCACAAATAGAGCTTTCTGCAGTGTTGTTCCGCTGGATCTCGGCTTGGTTCGCAGGTCGAAGGCGCGCACGAATTCTCTCGCGCCCGATACCGGATACATGGCAATCGACGTTGCGGCACGCCGTACCGCGATGGAACGACCTCGACGACGCCGAACGCGGGCACCTCTGCAGGCTCGTACAGGTCTTCGTCGCCGAGAAACACTGGGAAGGGTGCGGTGGCCTCGAGCTCAACGACGAGATCCGTGTGACCGTCGCGGGCTGCGCTTGCCTCCTGCTGCTCGGGCTCGAGCACGACTACTACCGCAACGTCGAATCGATCTACGTTTACCCTTCGACAGTCGTGACTGCCGCGCGACACTCGACGCTGACCCGGCAGCTCACGATAGAGAAGCCTCCCGTGCCGATCCACGGCGAAGCCATGCGTGGAGGACCGATCGTCCTCGTTTGGGACGCGATTCGTCACGACACGCGGCATCCTCACGCTGGGCACAACGTCGTATTCCACGAGTTCGCGCACAAACTCGACATGCTCGACGGGTTGATCGACGGGACACCGATGCTCGCGCCCGAGCAATACGCGCGATGGGTCGACGTGTGCACGCGCGAGTTCGAGCTGTTGCGCCGCGCCGAAGCGCGCGGAGATCCGACCTCGCTCGATCCATACGGCGCGACCAACGTCGGTGAGTTCTTCGCGGTCGCGACGGAGCACTTCTTCGTCAGGCCACGCGTCATGCGCGACAAGCACCCGGAGCTCTACGCCGTGCTCCGCGACTTCTACGCGCAGGATCCCGCAGCACGGGCTAGCCGGCGTGTATAAGAACGTGCGTGAATGCCAACAGTTGCGCGCCGACCGAACGACGAGCCTCCCCGGCGATCACGTTCTGCTGCGCCCTTGCCGGACTCTCGTTGCTGTGCATGGAACCACCCTGCGCCGCACGTTCTCTTCAACACACGGCGTCGCCCGCACGGACGGCGCAAGACGCGAAACCGCACGATTCACCTTCAGGCTGGACACGCTTTCGCGGCCCCAACGGTAGCGGTATTGCGGACGAACACGCGCTGCCCGACACTCTCGGGGACGAGCACCACGCATGGAGCGTCGACGTGCCACTCGGACACTCTTCGCCGGTGGTTTTCGACGGCCGTATCTACCTCTCCGGAGTCGAGAAGGTCGAGTCTCCAGAAGATGCACACGAAGAACTCGTGACGCTCTGCCTCGAACTCGAATCCGGCAAGACGATCTGGAAGCGCGCGATCCGCCGCCCACGAAAGGACCACTTCGATCAGCGCAACAACGCAGCCTCTCCGACTCCATGCTGCGATGCTCGCGGTGTGGTCGTGTTCTTCCCGGACTTCGGTCTGATCGCGTTCGATGCGCGCGGCAAGGAGATGTGGCGCCAGACGCTCGGTCCGTTCCGCAACGTGTACGGCATGGGCGCCTCACCGGTGCTCCGGGATGATCGAGTCGTCCTCGTCTGTGACCAACAGGAGGGTTCGTTCATCGCCGCGTGGTCGCGCATCGACGGCAAGGAATTCTGGCGCACCGAACGCCCCTTCGCACTCAGCGGTCATTGCACACCGATCATCATCTCTGGCCCGACGTCCGGTACGACGCGCATCGTGGCTCCTGGCTCGTTCTATCTCGATGTCTACGACATCACGAGCGGTGTACGCGACTGGTTCGTCGGCGGATTGGCTTGCGAAATGAAGTCGACACCGGTGACCGACGGTAAGTCGATCTACATCAACGGCTATTCGTCGCCACTCAACCAGGTGGGTAATCAGGTCGAGGTCGAGACATTCCGTGCTGCAATCGAGAAGTACGACAAGAACGAGAACGGCCAGATCGAAAAGTCGGAGGCTCCCCGCAATCGCGCGATGAGCTACTTCGAGTTCGTCGACCGGAATGCGGACGGAGCGCTCGACGAAGCGGACTGGTCGATGTTGCGCGCCGCGCTCGCATCACAGAACGGCATGCTCGCGATCCGCATCGATGCAGAGTCGCCCGAGATCGCGACGGGCGCCGAGAAGTCCTCAGAACGGGATCTCACCGACACTCATCTCCGTTGGGCCTACCGGCGTCCCGTCCCGCAGCTCCCGTCACCTCTGCTGTATCGGGGTGTTCTGTACCTCCTGGCCGATCAGAGCGGACTCGTCACGACACTCGATCCCGAGAGTGGTGACGTCATCGAGCGAGGTCGGCTCGAGGAAGGTAAGGACAACTACTACGCGTCTCCGGTCGCGGGCGACGGCAAAGTGTGGTTCGTCGGCGAGAGCGGTCTCGTTTCGGTCGTTCGCGCGGGCAAGAAAATCGAGACGATCCACGCGCACGATCTCGGGGAAGCCTGCTATGCGACACCGGCACTCGTCGATGGCAGAGTGCTCCTTCGCACGACGAAGTCCTTGCACTGCTTCCATTGAGTCGAGCCGAGATTGCGCCTAGTGTGCCGCGTCAGCAGTTCCGGCTCGGCAGTTCCGGCTCGGCAGTTCCGGCTCGGCAGTTCCGGCTCGGCAGTTCCGGCTCGGCGTACGACGAGATCATGAAGCAGAATCCAGAATCGAACCAGCGCATCGATTCCATCCATAGCACGGTCGGCATCGTGGGCGGTGGCCAGCTCGCGAAAATGCTCGCGCACGCCGCCTACACACTCGGCTGCCAGGTCTTCATGCTCGTTCGTGAACGACCGTTCCCGGCGGACAGTCTCGATACCCGGTGTGTTGTCGGCGATTGGAACGATCCGGGTGTCCTCGTCGCGTTCGCGCGAGACGTCGATGTCGTCATGCTCGAGAGTGAGTTCGTCGATGCGCATGCCCTGGAAGCACTCGAGAAGGCTGGTTGCTCACTGTGCCCGAGCGCGGCGACCGTGCGCTGCGTCCAGGACAAGCTGCTCCAAAAGACCGCCATGGCCGAACACGGCCTCGCGGTCCCCGCATTCAGGGACACACCGACGCCGAACGACGTCCTCGCTGCAGGAGAAGAGTTCGGCTGGCCGATCGTCCTGAAGAAGCGCAGAAACGGCTACGACGGCAAGGGCAATGCTCTCGTCGAAAGCGAAGCAGACATCGAAGCTGCTTGGCATCAACTCGACGGGGACCGATCGGCGCTCTTCGCGGATGCGTTCTGTCCGTTCGTACGCGAGTTGGCGATGATCATCACGCGCGCCGCGGACGGAACGACCGCGCCCTACCCGCTCGTCGAGTCGCGACAAGAGGACCACATCTGCAAGGAGATTCTGGTTCCGGCCCCGGTGCACCAGGAGCTCGCCCGCAGAGCACAACGAATCGCCGAGCAAGCCGTGCTCGCCGTGAACGGTACGGGGTCGTTCGGTATCGAACTCTTCGAACTCGCGGACGGCAACATCCTGATCAACGAACTCGCGCCACGCGTCCACAACACCGGGCACTACTCGATCGAAGCATGCGATTGCTCGCAGTTCGAGAACCACGTGCGTGCCGTGCTGGGGTTACCACTCGGGAGCACGGCATTGCGCCGTCCCGCGGCAGCGATGGTCAACGTCCTGGCGTCCGTCGACGGGAGCGGACGGGCCGAAGGATTCGCCGAGGCGCTCGCGGTCTCCGGTGCGCACGTTCACCTCTACGGAAAGCACGAGGCGCGCGTCGGTCGAAAGATGGGTCACGTGACGGCTCTCGGAGAGGACATCGACACCGCATTGCGTTCGGCCAGAACCGCCGCGTCGAACATTCGCTTCGTGGCGGACGGCAGTGCTAGTGAGGGCTCACGAGGTCATCGGTTCACAGACGGAGCGAGCGGGACATGAACGAGGATGTATCGGGGACTCGCGTCGGAATCATCATGGGCAGCGATTCCGACCTGCGGGACATGCAACCGGCTGCCGAACTGTGCGAAGAGTTCGGAGTCGCCTACGAAATCCGTGTCGTCAGTGCGCACCGCACGCCACTGGACATGGTCGACTATGCGCAGCGCGCCCGCACGCGCGGCCTCGAAGTCATCATCGCAGGAGCGGGGGGCGCCGCCCATCTACCGGGCATGGTCGCGAGCCTAACGACGCTGCCTGTCATCGGAGTCCCGGTCGAGAGTCGAACGCTCAAGGGGCTCGACTCACTCTTGTCGATCGTGCAAATGCCCGCGGGCGTTCCCGTCGCGACCGTCGGGATCGGCAATGGTCGCAACGCCGGTTTGCTCGCGCTACGCATGCTCGCCGCCAAGGACCCTGCCTTGACGGCCAAACTCGATGTGTTCGCCGAGCGGATGGCCGACGAATCCCGACGTCGCAACGAGCGCGTACAGCCAGATTCGAAATAGCGGCGTGTGGCCGTTCGCCCCCGCGATCGGGTCACGCGCAAGACGTCGGAGTGACTACAGCCTCGACTGCCGGACTCTGCCCCTGGGCGAGTGAGTAGGCACGCTTTCCATCGATGACGCGAAGCCACTCGGCACTGCATATCGGGAATCGATGGCCCACATCGGCCATGAGCGCGATCAGCGCATGCTGCTCGACCGGCTGATCGCTTTCGAACCGAATCCGATAGTGGTTGACACAATCGGTGAAGGCCGAACCGGTCGGCCACACCTGAGTCCCGCGGTTCGAGATCATCGTCAAATGCAACGAGGGGTCGAGTCCATCGACCATCGCTGCGACGGCACTCGGGGCCAACGGAGACTCGACGAACACATCGACGCCGCGGAGCTCCGTGGTCGAAGGTTCGGGTGTGACGATCATCTTCGGCTCGCGGCGCGGAATCGTCAGTTGGCGGGTGACCGCACCGTCGATCGCGACCCCTTCGAGTTCGCGAAGCATGCGTTCGCGGAAGTCCGATGTGCGGAAGGTGTGATCACGATTCTGCGTCATGGACAGGAGCGTTCGCTCGAGAGCAGTATCGATCGCTTCCGCGTGGCTGACGAGTCCCAGATGCCGCAGCATCATGGTTCCACTGAGCAAGAGAGCCGTCGGATTCGCGAGGTCTTGACCGACGATGTCCGGGGCGGTCCCGTGCACGGCCTCGAAGATGCAGACCGACTCCCCGATGTTGGCGGAAGGCGCGTAGGCCAATCCACCGACGAGCCCGGCCGCGAGATCGGTCAGGATGTCACCTTGGAAGTTCGGAAGGACGATGACATCGAAGGACTCGGGTTCGATCACGAGCTTCATCGCGAGAGCATCCACGATGACGTCATCTGCTTGGAGTTGCGGGTAGTCCTTGGCGACCTCGTAGAACGTCTCCAAGAAGAGCCCGTCCGTCATCTTCATGATGTTGGCCTTGTGCGCGCATGTCACTCGATGCGCTCCCTTGCGTGCCGCTGCCTCGAACGTGTAGCGATGGACTTGTTCGCATCCCGGCCTCGTGATGAACCGCCGGCACTGAGCGACATCGTGCGTCTGCATGTGTTCGACGGCACCGTACGTGTCTTCGATGTTCTCGCGAATCATCGTCAGATCGAGATGCCGATCTCCGAGGACCGATCTCACACCGGGCAAGATTCGGTAGACGCGTTTGTTCGCAAAAGCTCCCCAGAGCTTACGTGCGGTCACGTTCACGCTCTTGTAACCACCCCCCTTCGGCGTCTCCATCGGCCCCTTGAAGAGGATCCCCGTCTCCTCGACGGATGCTCGTGCCTCCTCGCTGATCCCACTCAGCTCACCGGCCAGCGCCACCGACTTGCCCATCGCGACCTCTTCGTAATCGAGCGGAACGTTGGCCGCACGAAACACATCGAGCGCGACTCCCATGACCTCGGGACCGATCCCATCGCCCTGCGCAATCGTGATTTTCATGACTCGCTTCCTCTTTGGTTGTTTTTCGCGTTCTCGGTTCTTGTCTTTGGTTGTCTCGATGCTCAAGCGAGTCCCTCGAGTTGCAGTCGCAGCCCATGCACCGATTCCGGCCAGCCGGGAACAGATTCCGGTTTCGTTCGGCGACCGTCGACCGGGTCGGAACGGTCGGCCGACAAGCGATTGAGAATCAGATATCGGAAGACCGAAGTGCGTGGTTTGTGCAGCCGATGCCGCGCGTGCCCCTTCGGCTCGAGCAGCGAGAGCGCTTGGTGCAGTGCATGCTCGATGCGCATGGCATGGAAGGTGAGCCCCAGGTGCCGAAGCATGCGCAGAGCGGCAGCGAGCATGGCGGTCGGGTCAGCGAGGTCGCGACCCACGAGTTCCGCGTGACTACCGTGATCGACAGTGAACAAATCGACCTTGCCATCTTGGAGCAGTTGCTGAATGCGCTTTCGGGCGGCAGGAGAGTCGATGGGTCCGTGCAACAGGACTTTCGTCGATGCGAGCGAGAGCTCGGCCTCCATCGGGAGGCCGACGGTCTCGGCCTCACCTGCATCCGCGATTTCGATGTGTTCGAAGTCGAGTGGGACGCTGGCGGCATGCAACACATCGACGACGAGATCCGTGATTTCTGGTCCGATTCCGTCGCCGCTGGCAACCGTGATCCGCATGTTCTTCTCCTTTACTGGCTCGGGTTCGAGTCGACGACACTTCGAATGGTGTCACCGCGAGAAGTCTCGGACCGATTGCGCGGACGAACATGCACGAAAGATCGACTAACATGTCGGAATGACCGACAAATGGATGTGGTTGAACTACCACCACCTCCTCTATTTCGCCCTTGTCGTCGAGGAGGGAGGCATCGCCGCCGCTGCGGCGCGCCTCGGAGTTTCGCATCCGACGATCAGCGAGCAAATCAAGAGACTCGAGGCCCAGTTGAAGGTCCAGCTGTTCGAAAGGCGCGGACGGCGTCTCCAGCTGACCGAGGACGGCAAGCTCGTGCACGATCATGCAAAGGAGCTATTTGGCGTCGGCGCCGCCTTGATGGAGGCGATCGAAGCGCGGAGGCTCGGCCGAAACCTCGTCGCTCGAATCGGGGTCGACAGCGTGCTCGCCAAACTTCTCGTGCGGCAAATCCTTGCACCAATGCTCGACGCGACAGGTACCGACTTGCAGTTTCGCTGCGTCGAAGACGAACGCGAATACCTGATCGAAAAGCTCGTGACTCGCCGACTCGACGTCGTCCTCACCGATGCAACGACGGAGTTGCACGAGTCATCCGTGCAGACGGATCTGCTCATGACGAGTCCGATCGCGTTCTTCGCCGCCCCAATCTTGCAAGAGCGGCTGCACGGCGCGTTCCCAGCGTGCTTGAATGACGCCCCGCTCCTGGTGCCCCTCGCGATGACCCGTCTTCGGCGTGATATCGAACGATGGATCGTCGATCTCGACCTTCACCCACGAATCGTGGGTGAGGTCGCGGACAGTGGACTCTTGAAGGCACTCGGGCAGGATGGGCGTGGTATCTTCGCGATGCCCTCGGCGGTCGCCGGCGAGATCGAACGCCAATACGGCGTCACGAGGATCGGGAACGCCGAGAATATCGAAGCGCGCGTCCTTGCCATGACGACCGACGTGAGTCGTGACAATCCCGCGATCAAGGCGTTGCTCGCTGTCCGGTCTCGACCGGATTCCATGCAGCGCAAGAAACGTTCTCGCGAGTGATCGGGTCCGAGCCACGATTCTGTGTCGGCTCGGTTCCTCTCCTGGACAACCTCGTACCGCAACGAGGCGCGAATCCGAGTGAATCCGCAACGCCCCGCTTGTGTGGCAACGGACATGGTTCCACTACCCCACACTGTCCTTTCGAGAACTCTCATGAAGCTACGAACTCTTCTTTCTTTCGTCGTCTTGTCTGCTGCCGTCGCCGCGCAAGACGCGAAGCTCACGGTCATCCACGGCATTCCGGGTTTGCCGGCCAACGTCGAAGTCTTCGCGAACGGAAACCCATTGTTCACCTTCGGTTACGGTGACGTGAAAGGTCCGCTCAGTCTGCCCGCCGGCACGTACGACATCGCAGTGAAGTTGCAGGGCAATACAGTGCTGAGTGCCAAGCCGACGGTCAGCGCCGGTGTCAACTACACCGCGATCGCAGGCCTCCAATCGACGAGTGGAATCGCTCTCAATTTCTACGTCAACGACTTGAAGGCTGCGGCCAGTGGCCAGGCGCGAGTCGCTGTCCGGCACAACGCGATGGCGCCGGCCGTCGACGTCCTCGTGGCGCCATTCGCGACGACGAACTACGTGAAGCTGGCTCCCGGGCTCGAGAACCCGAAGGAAGCCGTCGCCGACGTCAACGCCACGCTCTACTACGTGCGCATCAACCCGAAGGACTCGAACACGAGCGTCTTCGGCCCCGTCGGACTCTGGCTTCGTCGAGGCTATTTCTATGGTGTGCATGCCATCGGCGAAGTCGGGAAGCGCAGCTTTCGTCTCGTGACGACGCGATTCGCACTCGACGCCGGCTCCAATCCGAAGCTCGTCGGTCTCGTCCGTGGAAAATCTTGCGGCGGATCCATCGGAATCAGCACTCAAAACCCTGAGTTCGACAAGGCGTTCGACGTCACGCTGAGCGGAGCTGCGAAGAGCGGTTTCGGCTTCCTGCACATCGGCGCCAGCGATTCGCGCTTGCTCTTCTTCCGACTCCCGATCGCGAACTTCCTCACGCCCGGTTGCACGCTCTACCAGAGTACGGAGATGATCCAGCCGATCCGGACCGACGACAAGGGTGAGGCTTCTCGTAGTCTGACGATTCCGAGCAGCATGGCGAGTCGCTTCTCGGAGCTGCACTTCCAGTATTCGTTCCTCGACGGGCGCACGCTGAAGCTGACTGACTACGCGTCGGTCGAGCGGCAGTAGGCGCATCGCGGCGCCGCGGGCCGGGTTCGCGTCGAGTATCGATGAACAAGCCCGGCGTCGCTTTCCTTCAGCGCTCTGCCGGCGCGTCGAGTTCGAGAGCGACGGCTTGCCCCGCGCGAAGCGTGACCTGCCTCACGACGGCGTGCGGAATCAGGTCCGAAACGACCACCGAACCGTCCTGTTGTGCCGCCCCGCGAGTTTGGCGCTCACGTGAACTTCGCGTCCGCGCGGCAACGGTTCCTTGGGAATCAGGATCCAATAACGTTGCGGTGCCCACTCCGGGTTGGTCGGGGCGGACGGTGTCGAGACATGGCAGTCGAGGAATTGTCCATCCGCCTTGTCGAGACGCGCTTCGAACTCGATGCCGAAGTCGGAACCGGACGGAACTCCGGGGCCGATGTGCAACGAAATCGGATAGCCGATTTCGTCGTGCTTCACTCCAGGTATCGGAGAGATCAGCGAGTTCGCGGGTCGCGTCGGGACGCCGCGCGCGCCGGGACTCGGCCAAGGCAAGGCCCACATGGCATCGTCGCGCGAGACATCATCGACGAGTTCGACGAGGGACGCGGCATCCGCGACCGCGACGTCCTTGTGCGATGCCCACCCGACAGCCAAGAGATCCGGATCGAGGATCGCACGTCGCGCGTAAGGATTCGCGAGCCACTCTTCGAGAGTACCCGCAGGTGTGCTCGCCTCGAAGTCGACGAGGGGTGCGGTCACTCCCCACCGACCTCGCGGTCCCGCCGTCAAGAGTTCGCGAAGACCCCGATCATCCTCGAGCTCGACCCCATCGCGCTCACCAGTCCGCACCTGCTCCGTGACCTTCGTGGCGAGCACCGTCGTCGCGCGACACAGTGCAGGGTGAAGATGCAGTGCGGGACGTTTCGTGAGGTCCGGAACCGTGTACACAGTCTTCAAGAGTTCACCACCGAAGGCGCGAGAGCGAACGTCGTTCCACGCATCGAGCGCAGATATCGAGCCCCTGTCGAACTCGTACTCCTCGTCGACTCGACAGCGATCCAAAATGCTCGGCTCTGGACCGAGCAACCATCGCTTGAAGTCGCTCTCGAACTCGGCGATCGTCAGGTCCGCCGCGCGCTCGAAATGAGGTACGTAGTCCGCGCCCGACTGAAACACACCGTCTTTGACATGACCCCTGGCAAGCGGCCTCAGCAGCTCGAGCATCGGACCGGCTTCGGCCCAATGTTCGACGACCAGAGTGCTCTTGACGAGTTCCTTGCCACGAACATCGCCCATCTGAGAGCAGAAACACTCCACGATGCTCGGAGCGGATCCCTGCTCGGTCAGCCATTTGAGCCACGCACGCCGACCATAGGTCCCCGCGCGGCGATACGTGGCAGGGTCGACTCCACCCGTCAGTCGTAGCATCGAAGCCTTCGTACCTTCGACCTGCTCCGTCTCGACCTTCACGATGTCGGGCATCTTGGCACCAATGACCGCTTCGCAAGCCCAGTTGCAGATCCCCGCACGCAGGAACGGTGGCATGCGTCGCCCCCACAGTAGGTCGACGACGAAGAGTGTCTTGACGTAGTCGTCGTCACTGTGAAGCTTGACGTTCCAACCACGGAGATCCTTGAAGCCTGCCCAACGCTTCACATGGTCCTTGATCGCGGCATCGATACCCTTTTTCTGTGCGGCAGCATCGACGACCGCGGCATAGTCCTCGTCGTCGACGAGGACCCACGTGATGCCTTCGTCCTCGCGCTGAACTTCGACGCGCCCGCTGATCAGCCATTCACCGAAGGCAGCTGCACGTAGCGCGTCGCGAAGGATCGCCGCGGCACGCTTCTGGTCGAGAACCGTGTAGAACGCGACTTTGCCGAAACGCAGCAAAGAACAGTCTTCCTCGCCGAGCGCTTCGAGTACGCGATGCGTCGAAGTTTCGATTTCGATCTTCGGATCGAAGCGCTTCGCAGCGAGCACGGCGCCGCGAATCTCGGCTCGTCGGGTCTCGCGCTTCTTGTCCTCCTCGTCCCACCAATGGACATCACCGTCGAGCTCGACGCGTTCGCGCCCGATGATCGCATTGGCTGCAGCATGCTGCGAATCGAGCGCGAGCACTTCGAAGGCGAGTTCGATCTTCGAGTCGCCGTCGAGTGAGGACAGGCCTCCCGCGAGGTCTTCCACCGACTTGCGAATCGCATCGACGATTCGCCTCGGCACGGACTTCGGTGTCGGTCGCCTGGACAGCGCCTTCGAACACGCGGCATCGCTCACTGCGAGTTCGTCGTCCTTCGCTCCGAGGTTGCGTAACGACCGTCGCAATGCGACCACGGACTCGCGCTGGCCGAGCGACGCCAGATCGAGACGGATCTTGGCAAGGCCGTCCCGTTGAGCCTTCGTGGCGAGGTCCGCCCGAGGACCGGCGACGAGGCCTGTGCACAACAAGGCCGACACGAGCATGGGTGACACGAACATCAAGCGCAGAGTGCACACATCCTGGGGGGCTTGCAAGTAGAGTGGCCGGGATATGAGCGATGTCGGTCCTTTCAAGGCGCGCTGCCAGTCTCTTGGGTGCACGGCACGAGACGTTTCGATCTTCTTGTGCTGCGCACTGCTCGGCGCGCCGAACACGATGCGTGCACAGAGTGGCGAACCAAAGCAAGAGAACGCACCTCGCATCCACTCCGTGTGCGACATCTCCCAGGAGTTCACGTTCTACATGGACGGGCGCTTCTTCACGCAATACCTACAGGGGATCGCGAAGGACGCACGCAATTGGGGTAGTCTCCACCGCCTCGACTTGCACAACGTCAACCTCCTCGTCCTCGCGGACGGCGACCGACGCATCCCGTATTCCAAAGCCACGATCGCGCATGTGGCGAAATACGTCGAGGGTGGCGGCACGCTGCTCGTCATGGCGAAACGCGGCGATCCGATGCCGCCGGTGAACGCTCTGTTGCGCCGCTTCGGTGCGAGCATCGGACGAGCGGCATGCAAGCCACCGCTGCGTGGATCCGGGCGCCTCGCGGACGTTTCGATCCAAGGTCGCCCCTCGACGTTCTTCTCGTGCAACGAGACCTGGACGCCGCTCATCGTCGCGAGAAGCCGTGACGCGAGTACGGATGGGACATCACATCCCGCCGACGACGCCAACGATTTGCCGCTACTCGCACTCCGCGACCACGGCAAAGGGCACGTCCTGATCGGCGCGCGCGGTCTCTTCGGCCAACGTCCCGATGCAAAAGACGACATCAACGAGGCGTGGCTGTCGCCGTTGCTCGAATCGCTGGCGACCACGAAGGCAATCGATCCCGACGAACCGCATCGCTCGACATGGGCAGAGCACGAGAAGAAGCTCGGAGCACTCACCCTCGAGTATCACGATGGGACCGAGCCCTTTGCTCGGCGCATCGCCGAAGAATACGAAACCGTCTTTCCGCACCTCGTAGCGATCACCGGAGTCGAACCCGCGAGAGGCATGCTCAAGCGCCTTCTCATCTTGCCGACCGGTGGCGGTGGTTTCAGCAGTGGCAATCGCATCGCGATCGGTGCGTTCTGGGGAAACTACCCCGAAAAGCGCTATCCAATGGTCGAACTGATCGGCCACGAAGCGGGACACTCGTGGGTGCTTCCCTATCCGGAGCCGCTCTGGAACGAGCCGATCGCGACCTACCTCGGCATCCAAGTCGGCAAGCGACTCGGCATGGACGAAGCGGATCAGACGCTCGAGCGCCAGATCGCCAAGGCACGCAAACTCGATCCCGACTTGACGAAGATCGATCCACTCGCAAAGGACGCACCGCGCGACCTCGTGTGGGGCAAGGCGTATTTCGTGTTCGAAGAACTCGAGCGTCGCTTCGGGCCGGGCGCGATGGCGAAGTACTTCCGCACGAAGCGCACGGTGCTCGAGCACGGGCGCAAGGGGTACTCGATGGACGACTGTGTCGCGGTGTGGAGTCGCGCGGTCGGTGAGGATCTGTTCCCGTGGTTCCGAGCACTGGCGTTCGACGTCAATGCGTCGAAGTCGGACTTGCGCTGAATCGAATCCGCTCACGTGTCGAGGATGCGGCCGAGCTCCGAAACCGCGCGCGCGTGTAGGAGCTGCACGGCGTTCTCACTCCGATCGAGTTCGCGGGCGATCGCTCCGAAGGTCAGGCCCTCGAAGTTGCGGAGCTCGATGACTCGACGTCGATCGGCATCCAGGCTCTCGAGCGCGAGTGCGAGTCGATCCAGCTCTTCGTGATGGATCGCGTGTTGCGACGGTCGCTCATTCGAGGAGCCGAGCATCGTCGTCGCGAATTCGGTGAAGGAGTCTTCGTACTTCTTGCGGACGCTGTCGATGATGCGATGCCGAGCAATCGTCGTCAGCCAAGCCAGGAAAGCACGAGAAGACGCGAGGTCGACAGAGTCCAGTCGCTTCAACGCTGCCAGAATCGTCTCTTGGACGAAGTCGCCCGTTTCTGCATGTTGCCGTGCCCGCGGCCCCATCATCGTTCGGACCCGGAGGAGCAACGGTTTGTTGTAGACCTCGAGCAGTTCTCGCATTGCCCCGCCATCTCCCTGCTTCGCTCGCTCGAGCTTCGCCTGCGTCCAATCGAAATCGGGAAGTGGCTCATCCATCGTCATTGGCTCGACATCGTCAATGTTCGGGCAGCACGGAAGCCGATCTGCGGTCCAGCGAGAGTACGACTGGCGTCCGATCTCGCAGCGCTTCGCGCCATCGTCGCTGGAGTGTTCCAACAACCACCTCGAAAGATGATCTCGGGAGCCTCGCTGGCTCGCAATCCGTTACCGGGTTCGGGAACGGTTTCGTACGACGCGCGACCACCGAGGCAGAACTCCCACACGTTGCCAACGACATCGAAGAGTCCGAAAGCGTTGGCCTGGTAGGAGCCGACCGGAGCGGCAACGACACGACCGTCATCGAACGTCTCGAAGTCGTTGCTCCAATTGGGATAGAAGCGCTGCGCCGTCGCATCCGCGAGATTGGCGTAGCCCGAAAGGCTCGTACGCGAGTCGCCCGAGAACCACACGTCGTCGCCACCCGCGCGACAAGCGTATTCCCACTGGGCCTCGGTCGGGAGGATCAATCCAGCCTCCGCCAGCACTCGGCGGGCCGTTGTCCAATTCACGGTCTCGACCGGATGCGTGAACGAGATCGGGTCGGTGCTTCCGCGCATCGTCGCACCCATGGCATGCGTACTGGGGTCTCGATTGTCTGACAGACGCATCCACTGCCCGCGTGTGACTTCATGACGCCCGATGAAGAAGGGATCGAGCTTCACTTCGTGCACCGGTGCCTCGTCGGCATCGGCACCGCCATCGAAGTTCGCCTTGGTCGCATCGACACGCTGTGCTCCCATGCGGAACGTACCGCCCGGCAAGAGTACGAACACGATTCCGGTATGGCGTTCGATGTCGATGCTCCCGTCCGGTCGATGTTCTGGAATGACAAGGTCGCGCACAGGTCGGCCACGGACGGGGTCCCAGGCTGATCGCAAGTCGTAGAACTCCCAGAGCCGCGTTACCGGATTCATGCCGATCGGCACGAGTCCGATCTGCGGTGCCAGCACGAGAGGCTTTTCGCTCCGATAGTTCGTGCTCGCAACGACCCCATCGGCCGTGGCGATCGCGCGCTGAGCTGCTTCCCAGCGGTCGGCATAGCGATCGACGGAAGCATCCGCGATCTGACGTGCGAACTCCAAGCGATCGCGAAGACGCGGCAACACGGATTCGCCAACCTCCAGAATTTTCTGTAGGACTCCGCAGAGCGTGTCATGGAGGAACCGTTCAGCATCGCTGGCGAAGATCCGAGGCTTGGAGGCCTCGAGCGATTGGCGAACTCGAAGCACTGCGAGTTCACTTCGATCGATCTGTCGTTGCAGTCCTGATGCCTCGAGTTGCTCCACGAGCAACTCGAGCTTGTCCGACATCGGCTGGACTTCGAAACGAACCGGATCCGTGAGCGGGAGCGCCTGCAACAGATCCATGGTCGCGCGTGCCTCGCGGAACTGTCCGATTCCGACCTGAGACCATGCGAGTACGTTCCATGCCTGCGCAGCATCGACGCTTCGATCGCCATCATCGATCTTGGCGACCGCGGCCTTTGCGAGTGCGACGAGGTGTGCGCCATCCGGGTCCGGGCGCCAATCTCGTCCGCTCCCGATGCGCCGAACGACGCGCTCGACGAGTTCTTTTGCGGTCGCGGCCTGTTCGACTTCGTCGAGTTGCGGCTCGGAGACCGGAGCCGAGCGGCCGCGCGAGATGAGTCGAAAAGCATGCAGCATGCTCTCGGCGCGCTGTAACTCACTCTCGTGGGTTTGGCTCGGTAGTGAAACCGCCTCGGCCGGCGCGACACCACCGAGTTCGGTCGCGCGTGAACGAAGCGTCTCCAATGCGGCCTCGATGCGAGCGCGCTTGCGCTCCAAGTCAGCGAACTCCACGTGGATCCAGTCTTCGATCCGCGGGATCGATTCGGGGAGCGCAGGCCCGAGGGCCTCGGCATGATGCGCCACTTCGTCGACCTGGACGGCGAGCGCCAGGAGGTCATAGTCGTCGATCTTGCTCTGGAGTAGCTGGGACTTCTCCGTCGCACGCACGAACCCGAGTGACGTGCCGATCAATCCGCCGAGAATGCTGAGCAGTAACAACCCGATGAGGGTCGCACTCCCACGATTGCGGCGTAGATACTTCCGCAATCGATAGGACGTAGTCAGGGGCCCTGCGGTCACAGCCTCCGCCCGCAAATAGCGCGCAAGGTCCAGGCTCAAGTCCCTTGCGCTCGCGTATCGCTCATCCGGGTCCTTGTGCAGACACTTGAGCGTGATCCAGTCGAGTTCGCGGTGGAGCTGTCCCGTGAGACGACGCGGGTCTTCGCAATCCCGCTCGGCAATCGCGGCCCGTGTCGCCGTCGAAGCGCGCTGGCTCGGCCAGGGCGGAGTCTCGAATTCGATGATTCGCCTGCGCTGTTCCGGAGTTGCTCGCCTCAAGCGCTCGCCGTCGAACGGCAGTGACCCACTCAAGACCTCGTAGAGCATGACCCCGATGGCGTAGACGTCGGTTCGCGTGTCGACCGCCGACGGATTCGCGCCTGCTTGTTCGGGCGACATGTACTCCGGTGTTCCGACCGCGGCACCGGGCGTCGTCAGTGCCGGTTCCTCTGGCGAAACCAGAACTGGATCCAAGAGTCGCGCGATGCCGAAATCGATGATGCGCGGCTCTGAACTGCCATCCGCCGCTTTGCGGACGAGAATGTTGGACGGCTTGAGGTCGCGATGGATGACACCGTTCTGGTGCGCGTGCTCGACACCTTCGCAGATCTTGCAAAAGAGTGAGACGCGCTCACGGATCGAGAGCTTCTCCTTCGAGCAGTGTGCCGTGAGCGAAACACCGTGCACGAACTCCATGACGAAGTACGGACGCCCGGCATCCGTCGCCCCGACATCGAAGAGACGTGCGATGAAGCGATGGTCCAATCGCGCGAGTGTTTGCCGCTCGAAAGTGAAGCGCGCGAGCATCTCGCGCGTGTCCATTCCGACCTTGACCAGCTTGATGGCCACTTCACGCACGATCGGAGAACGCTGGACCGCGCGATAGATGATGCCCATGCCGCCACGGCCGACTTCCTCGATGACTTCGAAGGGTCCGATGCGTTCGGGTCGTTCGGGAACCAACAACAAACTCGAAACCTTCGCGAAGCGGCGACGCGCCTCGTCGGCGAGTTCGGGATTCGCGCGGCAGAAGACCTCGAGTGCTGGCAGGCCATCTCGCTGGATCGAGAGAAAGCACTCGGCAAAGCGGTCTTCGGCGTCCATGGCGCGACATGTTCCTGGTGACGGGTTCACTGGGTCAAGCGCCTGGTCGCGGCCGAACAGTGCAGCGATTTGTGTCGAAATCGTCGTGACGGAAAGGGCCGCCTCGTGCGCTCGAACCTTTGCCCGGTCGATCGACCGACGGGAACAAGAACCACGAGGAGCATCCATGAACCATTTCCACACGCCACTGCAACCGACCATCCTGGCCCTTACCCTGGCATTCTCGACAGGAGCGCTCACCGCCCAGCCGACTTTGCCTCCACAGTCCTTCGAGAGCGGCAACCGGATCCTGTTGCTCGGAACCGTGGGCTCGCCACACAGCGTGCCCGGCATCGACGGCGAGTTCGTCCTGGATCCGGCGACGATGATGTCGATGACGGACGACGGCACGACACTCGGCGAGCTGCGGCGACGCCTCGGTCGTCTGCCGGGTACCGAAGCGCTCTACTACCAACTCTTCACGGTCGGTTCGAACCCCAAGCTGTCCGCACCACAACCCTTGGTCGCGAACCTGCTCACGGAAGCTGCGTGCCGAGCGCTCGCCGAGCGATTCGTGGCAAGGGCGTCCCCCGACTTGGAAGGCTGGCAGAACGCCCGACTCGGCGCGAGCGTACCCTTCTACCGCCCCGACGTCGACGGCATCGCCTACTACGAGTTCGCAGTCGCACCCGTGGGTTTCGTCATCGTCTCCACGGGCGCGCACGACATTCCCGTAGCGAGTTTCAGCCACCTGTCGTCGCCACACAGCCAGCGACTTCGATCCCAGGCCGGTGCAGTCGCAGGTCTGAAGATCCACCGCTTGTCGGACTCGTCCTACGTAGGAGAATCCTCGGCGGGTGTCGTCGCACGACTCGGCACGCTACCTGTCGATGCTGATCGTGACCACCGAGCTGCAGGTCCGATCAGCGAGTCGGAAACATGGGCGAGCTATCGCACGCAATACGCTGCTTTGTTCGCGAAGGGATTGGATCAGCGACGGAGCAGCGCCGCAATCGCGTGGAAGCACCAGCGAGATCAAGTCTGCGGCCCGAACGACACCTGGGCGAAGCACTTGAACTTCGCCGGGAGCATCTACGATCAACGCCTTTACAACCAGTATCAACGCTTCGACTGCCAAAGCGGTTGTGTGCCGACCGCATGGGCCATGCTCATCGGTTGGACCGATGTCCGGGCTCACGGCGGTGATCCGCGATGGAGTCGTCATATCGACTTGTTCCGATCCGGCGGCACGACCTATGGCAATCCTGCGTTCGTCGCACCCCAGCAGCTGAAGGACCAGCCGGTACCGCCAGAGGTCAGGAACCTCGTCGAACTGCTGCGCTACCACCAGGGAACGACGTGCTCTGGAAATGCAGGTTCGACCATGCCGGGCCTGGCAGCGCAGCTCTACTTGACACTGTCCACGCATCCGACCTTCGGCGGAAAGGGCCTCGTGTCGTGCCACGGTGATTGGGACACCTGGCACATCATTCGCAACACGTATCGCGACTATGCGATCGGCTCCATCCAAGCAGGTATGCCGTGTGTGGTCGGCCGCGACAGCCACGCTTGGTTGGCTTGGGGCTATCAAGCCTGGGGACTCTTCCGCGGCACCGAGGAACTGTATCGATTCGACGAGTACTTCCTCACCAACAAGGGTTGGGGGGGAATCATGGAGTGGATCCCCGCGGCGATCTACAACGTGTTCTCGATCACCGAAGGCCAATACATCGAGACAGCCTACGAGCGGTGCCGTTGCGATTGCTCCGTGCAGTTCCTCGGTTCCGACAACGTCTGGCGCGAAGTTCGCCGCGACGGCCGGCCGGTCCGCATCCCCGTGAGTGGCGGTGCCGTGCGGTGGCGTTGTGGTGGAACGCTCGAGTGGAGTCGCTTCCGAAGCGATGCGACCTTCGTCGAGGTCACACGTCCCAACGCTTTCCCTGCTGGCCTCATTATCGTGCACGCGATGAAGTGACCGTCAGCGCACGCGCCGATGTCTGCGACACGGTGGACGGGCCCCGAACCATTCACAGAAACCATCGCTTGCTTCGACGCCCGAGCGGCTCCAATTCCCACTCATGTGGTATCCGAGAATCGTGCTGGGCCTCGCGGCCTTGATGTTTGCCTCGCTGGGCGTCCTCCTCGTCGCGCGACCCGAAAAACTCGCGACCTGGGTCGGAATCCACGCAAGCAGCGCGGGAGCGACGACCGAGTTGCGCGCATGGTATGGCGGCCTCGAGATCGCGATCGCCGCCCTTCTCGTCTGGGGCATCGTCCAGCCATCGTTCGCGCCCACGTCCTACATCGTGCTCGCGGCCGTTTCGTTCGGACCACTCGTGGGAAGGCTCGTCGGTTTCGTCGCGGACAAGAGTACGGACGGGACCTTGCTGGCGTTCGCGGCGACCGAAGTCGCGTTCGGTGTTCTAGGGGTCGTCGGCTGGCTCCGAACCGCGCCAGTCGAGGGATGAACAGAAACGACCCTCGGTACACGTCCGAGTCATTCAACGCCTCGCTATCGTAGCGCCGTGCCACTCTCGATCTTCGTCATCATGGATACGGCCTACTCGGGGGATCTCGCCGACGATGCACGGCAGGGTTCCGTCTGGATCGTCGCGTCGCCAAACAACGAGGAAGCTGCACGGCATGCGCGCGCGGCGATTGCGCGTGAGTGTCCGATGCCCGATCGGATCACCACCTTCACTGCCGATGTAGACGACGACCTCGCGCTGTCCAGTCTGTTGACCACGATCCGCGCGCACCACGGAGAGTTGGCTGCGAGTTCATCCTGGGACTCCATCCACGTGATTGGTCGGACCATTGGCCACTCGCGACCATCACGAATCGCGACCGCCCTCGGCGTGCACGATGTCGAACTCGTCGAACGACCGTCGGGATTCTCTATCCGCCGTTCGCGATCCGAGCGCCGCTGAATCGCTATCAGGTCCCGATCACGGCGTGGCCGCTGCGCGAGAACGCGTGTGCCGGGGGCCCGACGCGCACGATCGCGAAGGCTTGCTGATACAACGACAACCCGAGTAGCCGGGCATCATTGGGAATCGCGAACTTCACATCGACGGTGTCCATCGCGTAGGCGCACGTTCGAATCCAGTCGAGCGAGATGCGCAAATGCCCACACCAATCCGTCCCGAGAACGCTGGTGTCGAACGGCAGCGGGATCGAGCCGAAGCGTTTGTCGGAGAACCCCGTCGCCACGAACCCGATGCGCTCGAACAACACCTGCTTGTTGCGGTTCAGGATGCCGAACGACGAGGTCACGGTCAGCGTGTACGTCGTGCCTAGGCGCGGCAGTCCCGTTACCCGGAACGTGACGACCTCTTTGTTGTTGTCCAGACAACCAGGCCCGACGATCGTGTAGGACGCAGTCTGCGCCCGGACGCCATGTTGCGACAAGAGAACAGTCGCGAGAAGGGCAGTCGCGAGACTCGCCACGAGCGATCGTGCCATCGGAGAGCTCCTGAGAAGGGACTGCTGGAAGCATAGCGCGGCAGAGGATTTGGTGGCTCACTCCTGATCGAGGTGCCGCGTGCGCTACGCGATCGACGTGCCGACGAGTGCGCCGATGCCGAACGTCACTCCCATCGCAAGTGCACCCCAGAACACGACGCGCACTGCCGCCGCTAGCTGAGATGCGCCGCCTGCGCGAGCTCCGAGGGCGCCGAGGGCAGCCAAGCTCACGAGGGACGCGACGCCTGCAGCGACGATCGCCATCTCACGAGGCACCAGCGCCACGATGGCGAGCGGCAACGCGGCACCCACCGCGAACGTCGCCGCCGAAGCACCTGCCGCCTGCACCGGTCGAGCCGCCTGATGCTCGACGAAGCCGAGTTCGTCACGCAGGTGCGCTCCGAGGGCATCGTGTGCCGTCAGCGCTTCGGCGACTTGGCGTGCGAGCGGACGGTCGAGCCCGCGCTCGACGTAGATCCCCGTGAGTTCGTCGAGTTCTCGTTCGGGTTGGAGTTCGAGTTCGCGTCGTTCGCACACGCGGTCGGCGTCCTCCGTGTCGCGCTGCGAACTCACCGAGACGTACTCCCCCGCCGCCATCGACATCGCGCCGGCAACCAACCCCGCAACTCCCGCCGTCAAGATCGCCGGCTGCATCGCACCACTCGCAGCAACGCCGATGAGGAGACTCGCCGTCGAAACGATGCCGTCGTTGGCGCCGAGTACGGCAGCGCGGAGCCAACCAATGCGGTGAGAACGGTGGGGCTCGTGGTGGTGCATGCTGGCACGGTAGCGCGCAGCCGGCGCAGGCGAAGTTCCGCATCGGTCATTCGTGACGCACCGGTTCTCGCGCGCCGCGGAACAAGCGCACCCGGCAAGTTCCTCCCGTTTCGCCACGGACCGCGATCGTGCACTTCGGGCCCGAGGCAGAAGGCACGCGCTACAAGGCGATCGCACTCCACGTCGATTCCGCCGGCAAGCAGAAGCACGAAGACATGGGCTTCTTCCAGGGCTGGGGTACCGCGCTCGAGCAACTCGTCGCGCACGCCAAGTCTCTTTGAAAAGCGACTGCCCCCGAACAGGTCGACAATGATGACGATGCAGGCTTTGCCCCGCGCAGGCATCCTGTAGCATCGTCGCCCGAACGCGCCCGTAGCTCAGTAGGATAGAGCGCTGGTTTCCTAAACCGGAGGTCACAGGTTCGATCCCTGTCGGGCGTACCATGTTCGGGGATGACTCCGATGGAACATTCTCCTGAATCACGATCCTGGCCAGAGCTGCCGTTCGAGGACTGGACCGACACCCTCGAGACACTGCACTTGTGGACCCAGATCGTCGGCAAGATCCGGATGTCCCACACGCCGTGGTGGAACCACAGCTGGAGCGTGCCGCTCTACGTCTCGCCCCGAGGTCTGACGACGTCGCTCGTCCCGTACGGGTCCGAAGGCTTCGAACTCTCGTTCGACTTCCTGGCCGAGGAACTCGTCCTGACGACGACGACCGGGGCGCGACGCAGTGTGGCGCTCGAACCCCGCTCCGTTGCCGACTTCCATGCCGAGGTGATGCACACCATGGCAGCGGTACGGATGCCCGTGAACATCCATCCGACACCGTGCGAAATCCCGGGAGCGATTCCCTTTCCAGAGGACGAGGTGCACGACTCCTATGACGGTGAGCACGTGCGCGCGTTGTGGCGAGCCCTGCTACAGGCGCATTGCGTCTTCACCCGGTTCCGCGCCGGCTACCTCGGTAAGGCGAGTCCGGTCCACTTCTTCTGGGGCAGTTTCGATCTGGCAGTGACCCGGTTCTCGGGACGAACGGCTCCGGACCATCCGGGGGGCATCCCGAATTTCCCGGACGACGTGGCTCGTGAAGCGTACTCGCACGAGGTGACGAGCTGCGGGTTCTGGCCCGGCAATCGCGATCTCCGTACGCCGATCTTCTACGCCTACGCTTATCCCACGCCCGACGGCTTCGCGGACTCCGAGATCGAACCCAGCCAGGCCTATTGGCACGACACGCTGGGCGAGTTCGCTCTGCCCTACGATGCCGTGAGGACTGCCGCGGACCCGGACCGCGACCTGTCGTCCTTCTTGGCGAGTACGCATGCCGCGGCGGCAGAGCTCGCCGAGTGGGACACGTCCGAGCTCGAATGCGCCGCGCCACGAGGACCGGACTGGTGGCACACGCGAACACAGCGGAGATCGAAGAGATCCTGACCCGAGAAACGCAGCAGCGCGCACGGCGCTACGCTCTTGCGTTCCCCGCTCGAACTCGAGGACCCGCAATGCACGAGCACCTGGCGCCGACCAATGCGCGCTCTCTTCTCGCAATCCTTGGCCTGGCACTCGCCGGCAACCACCTCACGGCTCAGGTGGACGCCACACACCCACTCGATGGTGAATGGACCTATCTCGAGGACCGCACCGAGGGTCGCGCCTTGGATCGGCTCGGACCGCCGATGGGCGCAACGTTCTCGATGCGCGTCGAGAAGGATGCGGTCATCCTGGTTCGCGGCCACGGATCGGGTCATCGCGACGTGCGCGTCGCCAATGACGGATCGATGACCGAGATCACCGTGCAAGGGAAGACCTCGCGCTATCGCGGCGGATGGAAGGATGGCGCGTTCGCCTACGAAGTCGACTTCATTCGTGGTCCAGGGCAAGAACCGGCAGGATTGGTGCACCGCGAGTTTCTCGTCACGAAGGACGGCTTGATCGTGCGGTCGAAGGTTCGGACGTTCGAATCGGTCGGGCTCTACCGTCATGCGGAGGACATCCCGATGCCCGCCCCCACGAAGGCGACGATCAGCGACCTCGCATGGCTCGCAGGAGCTTGGATCCAAACGAAGCAGTCAGGAACGACGATCGAAGAACGGTGGAGCCCACCGCGCGGCGGAGCGATGCTCGGCACCTCGCGCACGGTGTCTCGCGACCGAATGTCCGCGTTCGAGTTCTTGCGCATCGTCGAGCGCGATGCGGGGTTGATCTACGTCGCACAACCCGGCGGCAATCCACCGACCGAGTTCGTTCTCACAGAGCGCACTGACACACGCGCAGTGTTCGACAACCCACGTCACTCGTATCCGAAGCGCATCGCCTACGAGCTGTCGGCCGAGGGACGTCTGAGCGCGACGATCGGCTTCCTCAAAGGTGGCACACCGCGGCGCTTCGAGTTCGAACGCGTTCGCGACTGAAGTCTTGGGATCGCGGGACTCGACGGCTCGCGAAATACCCAAGCGCGAGCTGTCCGCCGGAGTCGGCTCACATCGGCGCCGGTGGTGGCGCGTCGTCTGGTCGATCACGCGGTCTATCCCCCGTCCCGAACTCGAACTGCTCGGAGAACGGCATGTCCGTCTCGTCGCGGAGGAGCTTCTTGCCATCCGCGATCTTTGCGAACACGTAGTAGAGACCGGGGATGATCAGGACGCCGATCACCGTTCCGAACAACATCCCCCCGACACCGGACGTGCCGATGGTCCGGTTGCCGATCGCGCCGGCGCCGGTCGCGACGACGAGTGGAACGAGACCCGCGATGAACGCGAACGACGTCATTTGGATCGGTCGGAAGCGTGTCTTGCCGCCTTCGACGGCAGCCTCCGCGAGCGAGAGCCCGTCGCGACGCCGTTGCACCGCGAATTCCACGATGAGGATCGCGTTCTTGCCGAGAAGGCCGACGAGCATGATGAGCCCGAGCTGGGCCCAGACGTCGTTGGCGAGCCCGAACTGCTGCAAGAACAAGAACGTGCCGAAGACCCCGATCGGCAACGACAGAATTACGGCCATCGGGATCAGGAAGCTCTCGTACTGCCCGACCAAGATCAGGTACACGAAGGCGACGACGACGAAGAAGATGTAGATCGCAGCGTTGCCCTGGGACGACTCGTCCCACGAGATCCCTTCCCAACCGAGGCCGTATCCGTTCGGCAGTGTCTGCGCGGCGACGTCCTTGATCGCTTGGATCGCTTCACCGCTCGAGAACCCCTTGGCCGGCACGCCTTGGATCGCAGCGGACGGGTAGAGGTTGTAGCGAGTGATTTCGTTGAGCCCCTGCTGCTTCTTGATCTGCATGAACGCGCTGTACGGCACCATCTCGCCGCTCTCGTTCTTGACGAACAGCGTGTCGAGGTCACGCGGCATGCGCCGGAACTCCGGCCAGGACTGCACGTACACTTTGTAGAACTGGTTGAACAGGATGAACCCCTGTTCGTACGTGCTGCCGATGAGGATGTTGAGGTTCTCGAGCGCCTCGCTGACCGTGACGCCCTTCTGCATCGCGAGGTCCGTGTTGACGATCAGTTCGTACTGTGGGTAGTCCGAGGCATAGAACGTGAACAGGTCACGGACCTCCTTGCGCTTCCGGAGCGCTTCCATGAACGCGTTGGTCACCTCGCCGAGCTTCTGATAGTCGGCGACGCTGGACTGCGTCTTGTCGAGCACGCGCACCGAGAAGCCACCGGCGGCACCGAAACCCGGAATCGCAGGCGGCTCGAAGAACTCGAGTTTGACGTCACTGATGCGAAGCGTCTCTTCTTTGAGGCGCTCGATGATCTGCACCGCGGTCAGGTCACGCTCGGCCCACGGCTTCAGGTTGATGATGGCAGTCCCGGCGTTCGAACCGCGTCCCTCGGTCAAGACTTCGTAGCCGGCGACGGACGTGACCGAGGCCACGGCATCGATCGTCTTGGCGATCTTCTGCAACTCCTCCGACTTCGCATTGGTGTATTCGAGCGTCGAACCGGGCGGAGTCTGCAAGACCGCGTAGATGATTCCCTGGTCTTCGCCCGGGATGAAACCGCTCGCCATCGACGTGTTGATCGACACCGTTCCGAAGACGATCGCAGCAACCGACGCGAGCGTCAGTATGCGACGCGAAACGATCAATCGGAGGATCCCGCCGTAGACGTTGGTGATCCCGTCAATGAGGCGACTGAACGCCGGCTGCACGAACGGCACGGCGACGAGCAGCAAGCCCAGTGGCCCCCACAGCACGTAGGCGAGGTACGTGAGTCCGGCGAGGATCGGTAGACCGAGCAACACGTACGCCAGGATCTTGCGCAAACGACGCGACCTCCGAACTCGCGGTGTCTCTTCGACGTGCGCACCGTTGCCTTCGAACTCGGAATGCGGCCGCAAGATCATCGCGCACAGCACCGGCGTCAACGTGAGTGCAACCACGCCGGACAAGATGATCGACGTGGCCATCGTCACGCCGAACTGGCGGTAGAAGACGCCGACCGGTCCCGGTACGAACGTGACAGGAACGAACACGGAAGTCATGACCAACGTGATGGCGATGATCGCGCCGCTGATCTCGTGGAGCACTTCGAGAGTCGCGCGGTACGGCGACAGGTGTTTCTCGGCCATCTTCGCGTGAACAGCCTCGACGACGACGATCGCGTTGTCGACGACGACGCCGATCGCGAGCACGGTGGCGAACAACGTGATCAAGTTGATCGAGAACCCCATCAGGTTGAGCACGAAGAACGTGCCAACCAGCGAAACGGGGACCGCCAGCGTCGGGATCAACGTCGAGCGCAGATCGCCGAGGAACATGAACACGACGAGCGAGACGAGGATGAGCGCTTCGAGCAACGTGTGGAGCACCTTCTCGAGCGATGCGTCGATGAACTTGGAGACGTCGTACGCGATCTCGTAGTCCATCCCTGGTGGGAACGATGGACGGAGTTCTTCGAGCGTGCGCTTGACCTCCGCAATGACATCCGCAGCGTTGCTTCCGGGTGCTTGCTTGAGCACGACGGAAGCCGCGGGGTGGCCGTCGACATTGGAGTAGATATCGAAGAACTCCGAGCCGAGTTCGATACCCGAACGCGGCTTGGCACCGACATTGCCGTCGTCCGTTTGCGCGCCGTCGTGGCTGGAAGTCACCGGCTTCTCATCACTCGGCGGCGGCACACAGAGGTCGCGCAAGCGCAGGATCTCACCTTCGGGTGTCGCCTTGAGCGCGATGTTGCCGTACTGCTCGGGCTTGTTGAACCGCCCGATGTACGTCAGCACGTACTCCTTCGACTGCGACGTCATCCCGGTGGCTTGGCCGAGGCGCCCCGGTGATCCGATGATGCTCTGCTCAGCGAGAGCATCCATCACGTCCTTGACCGAGACGTTGTAGGCCCGCATGCGCTCGGGATTGAGCCAGATGCGCATCGCGAAGTTGCGATTGCCGAGGTTCGTCGGAATGCCCATGCCCGGGATGCGCTTGAGCACCGGCATGACATAGACGTTGGAGTAGTTGAACAGGTCCTTCTGATCGGTGTTCGGATCGGTGCTGTACAGGTTGAGGTACATCAACATGCTGGGCACGACCTGACTCACGAGGATGCCCTCGCGCACGACCAGCGGCGGCAACCGACTCAACATGATGTTGACGCGGTTCTGCACGTTGACGACGTTGATGTTCGGATCCGTGCCGGGCTCGAAGAACACGCGGATCGTCGCCTCGCCCGCGCTCGTGGCGTCGGAGACCATGTAGCGCATGTTCTGGACGCCGTTGATCGACTGCTCCAACGGGATGATGACCGAGTCGATCAACACGTTGGCACTGGCACCCGGATACGCGATCGACACGTAGACCGTGGGCGGCGCGATATCGGGGAACTGCGCAATCGGCAGAGTCAGGATCCCCAGGCCACCGAGGAACAAGATCAAGATCGCGGTCACGAGCGCGAGAGCTGGCCGCGTGAGTACTTTGGTGAACATGGCTCTCTGGAATCCGATCAGCCGACGCAGGAAAACGTGAGACCGCTACTCGGCGCGGTGCTTGAGGTTCTTCAGGACCACTTTCGGGTCGCGGAACTCGGACTCGACGCGCTCGCCGTCGCGCACCTGCCGGACTCCGTCGAGCACGATCTTGTCACCCGGCTCCAATCCGCTCGCGATGACGAAGACATCGTCCATTTCGTGTTCGACGATCACCCAGCGCTGATGAGCCTTCTCGTCTTCACCGATGACGAACACGTAACGCTTGTCGAGGATCTCGAAGGTCGATCGCTGCGGAATGATCAGCGCGCCCTTCAACGTCTGGTGCAGCAAGAGTGTGCCCGTCTGTCCGTGTCGAAGTAGCCCCTTCGGATTGGGGAAGTCCGCGCGGAAGTGGATGTTGCCCGTCTCGTGATTGAACGTGGACTCGACGGTCACGGTCTCGGCTGCGACCTGGTCGAACACTTTGCCGTTCGCGAGCTGCAACTCGATCTTCGCGTCAGGCAGCGTCAGGTACTGTCGCCCTTCCGGATGAACCGAAGCCTGCTTGTCCTGGAACTCGAGGTAGTCCGCTTCGGGCACGTTGAAGTAGACCCACATGACGGTGTTGTCCGAGACGGTCGTCAGGATGTCTCTTTCTTCGCAGAGGCTGCCCTGTTGTTCGTACTGCCGGTCGACGATGCCGTCGAATGGAGCTCGGATCTCCGTGAACGACAGCTCCGCTGCTGCGAGTTCGACACGCGCCTCGGCCTTCTGCTTCTCCGCCTTGGCGAACGCGACCTCCTGATCCGAGACCACGCCTTGTTTGAACAACTCTTCGGTGTTGCGCAACTTGATCTCGGCGCTCTGCAGTTCGGCTTGGTCACCATGGAGACGAGCCTTGTAGACGGCAGGGAGGAGCTTGAAGAGCAGCTCACCCTGCTTCACCGACTGCCCCTCCTTGACCAGCACGTCTTCGAGGTAGCCACGCTCCAAGGCCCGCAGCTCGATGTGTCGGCGGGAGTGGATCTGCGAGACGTATTTCCTTGTCAGGATGACATCCTGCTGCAGCGCACTCGTGGCCACGATCGTGTGCGCCTCCTCGTGACCACCATGCTCTGCGTGACCGGCCGAGCCCTCGGCCGAGGAGTGTTCGCAGGCCGTCGACGCGAGCAGGATCGACGCGAGGATCGCGATTCGTAGGAACATGGACTTCATGGCTGCTGTGGTTGGAAGTTGAGGGTGCATGCCGAAAACAGACGTGCACTGAGGAATGTGAGACAGGCAGGGGGAGTTACGGCGGCTCGAGTCGTGGTCACGCATGGCACTATCCGTCCGCACGCGCGCTCCCTGGGTCCTTCGTGGTCTCGGGTATCGGCGCTTCGCGCCAACCACCACCGAGGGCTTGGTACAGGTCGACGGTCGCCTGCATTTGTCGCGTCTTCGTCTCGATGAGTTCCATCTGGGACTCGAGCGCGTCACGCCGCGTCAGGAGCACTTCCATGTAGTCGGCGCGCGCCGAACCGAACAGCTTGTTCGACACGTCGATCGCTGAGCGGAGGGTTTCGACCTGTCGCGTACTCGTAGCGACCTTGCCACCCAACTTGTCGATCTTCGACACCTGATTAGCGACTTCGGCATACGCCGTGCGGATCGTCTGTTCGAACTGCAGCACAGCGTTCATCTGCTGCAAGTTGCTCGCGAACCACGCTGCGGTGAGCGCATTGCGATTCCAGAGCGGAAGCGTGATGCCGCCGACGATCGAATACAGAACCGAGTCGGGCCAGTACGAGAGCCGCGACAGCTTGTAGGCATCGACACCGACCTCGGCATCGACGCCGAGCGACGGATAGAAGCGCGCCTTCGCCGCGCTCACGTCGAGCTTCGCGGCCTCGAGTTGGTGCTCCGCGCGACGTAGATCCGGGCGGTTGGCGAGCAGCTGCATCGGCACGCCGGCGGTCGCGACGGGCGCGGGCATCTGCAGGAAGTCCTTCGAGTTGCGCTCGATGGGCTGAGGAAAGCGACCGATCAGCACGTTCAGCCGATTCTCGGTCTCGACGATGCTCTGACGAATGTCGAAGAGGCGTCCTTGATTGTGCAGCACTTCCGCCTCGAAACGTTGCACCGCGAGTTCGGTGACCTGCGCTGCCTGCTTCTGCACGCGCATGATTTCGAGGGCCTGGTTCTGAATCGCGATGTTGAGCCCGAGCACCTCGAGTTGGTTGTCGAGTGCCATCAACTCGTAGTACGAGCGCGCCATCTCGGCGACGAGACGCGTGACCGCGAAGTTGCGCCCTTCGATGCTCGCCAGGTAGCGATACCACGCTGCCTTCGTTGCATTGCGCAACCTGTTCCAGACGTCGATCTCCCATGTCGCCTGGAAACCCGCGCGGAAGTCACCGAGATTCTCGGGCACCTTGGTGGCCCCTTCCTCGATCGGATCGTTCTCGTCACTGGCACCTTGACTCGTGTAACGACCGACCTTCTCGACACCTGCACTGGCACCGGCGGAGATCTTCGGAAGGTATTCGCCCCGCTTCTCCAAGACCTCCGAGTTGGCGATGCCGATCTCGGTCGCGAGCATCTTCAGCTCTTGGTTGTTCGCGAGCGCTTGCTCGATCAACGAGACGAGCTTCTCGTCCTGGAAGAAGTCACGGACACTCGTGAGTGCGACGCTCTTCGCGTTCGCGGCGGCATCGGTACCCGGGAAGGTCGGCGGCGTCGTCAGATCGACGGGACGAGGCGCGAGGGCGCCCAGATAAGGCACGCAACCACCGAGCGTCACGCTGAGCGCAGTAGCGATGAGTGCTCGAGAAGCTCGGCTGGGAATCGTGTAGGGCAGCGACTGCGAGTTCGCCGGAAGCGGACGGTGGAGGAACCAGAGGGACATAGATGCGGCGAGAGTGCGTTGCAGAAGACCGACCGGACACCGCGCGGACGCGGGGCTTCCGGTCCCGGAACTCGGTGAGACACCGAACCCCGGGTCAAGACGTGAAGGAGACGTCTCGAAGTCGGCGCAGCTCTCCTGCTGCCAGCGGCGCGTCCGCAGACGGCGCGGCTCAGGCAGGCTGAGTGCAGGCGATCGCGAACCGCGTCAGGCGGCGATCCAGAACGGCCTCGAGCAGTCTCGTGACTGCGAGGCTGGCGGCGCTCGCGGCGACGCCCTGCGACGATGGATCGCGACGAACACGTCGCGACTCCGCTTCCAGGTCACATGCCGCGCCTCGGGGACGAACCGCGAAGCAGCCCGGAACGAATCGAACAGATCCGGCTCGGGATCGTCGACGGTCCGTTCGTTGCCCTCCGCGCTGTCGTGGCTCGCGACCTGGACCAGCGACGCTGGTGTCGGGGGCGTCACAGCGACGCGATGACGAGCCAACAGCTTGGATCGCGACTCGGCTTCCTCGGCCACGACCGCACAGAGTGCAGCGTTCCACGACCCACTGAGGTCCGGAGTGACACCCGCGCGCGATGCGATCAAGAACATGCACAGGAGGCCGATCCGGACCAACACCGCACCCAGCGTCATCGAGGCGCTGGGACCGCGGATGGTCCTGGGTCTGGCTTGGCACGCGCGGTTGTGCATGAAGTTCTTGGGCCAGAAGGGTACCGGCCGAAAGCGGGCTGTCAACGAGCAGCGGTTCGTCGTGCTCCCGCTGCGACGCCATTTCCGTCAAACGCTTGCACGACTCGCGTCGACGAGTGCTCGGGATCCTTCGGCGGCTCCGCGCAATCCGGCTCGAGCTTCTCCCTTCTCCTATGCGCCGGGCGCGACGAAGCGAGCCCGTATCACGAATCGATCGAGCTCCTCGAACGCACTGGGTCGATCCGGGAGGTGACTCTCGTCTCGCGCACGTTCGAGCGTCTGCAGGAGCCGCGCGAAGGCTCCGGCGTGCGCCTCCACGTCCGTGGCCGTGAGAGATTGCTTCTCCGTCCCGTGCATCTTGGCGTCGACCAAGTCGGCGACTCCAGGTTGCGGATAGTCGTGGAGTAGCGCGGGCAGCGATGCTCGGACCTCTCCACTGCGCATGAGGTGGATCCCGGTCAGTAGCACGCGATAGACGTACAGCAGCGTCTTGATGCGCGGTTCGCGCTCGAACATGCGCCATTGGTTCTGCGCGAAGCCGACGTAGTGATGCGCGTGGTGTCGCGTGAGGATGCCAGGGACGTGGCTGATCAGCTCTTGATGTTCTTCCGTCGTCTTGATGACGAGCGGCGACAGCAGTTGCTCGAGCACGTAGCCATTCCGCTTGAGCAGCAGACGACAGAACTTCCGGACATCGTGCGAGACCAAATCCAGATCGACTCCGGATTCGAGTCCGAGTCGCTCTTCGGTCTCGTTCGGATCGTGGAGCCCCACGAGATGCTCGACCGGTAGCACGTGGCTACCCCGCAAGTCGTAGTCCGAGTCCGGCGACGGGAAGCCGTAGAGATGCGCGCCCGACACGGTCGCGAACAGCAATCGGTGCGGGAACGCATCGACGATGGTCTGCAGTTCACTCGGCAGTTTCATCGCCGACCTCCGCCGCGAATCGACGCGCCCTGATGAGGAAGTCGCCTGCAGCCTCGTAGTCCGGTCGTTGCGGCAACGTCGTCGACCGGAACGCGTTCTCGAAACGCCGATGCAGCTCGAGACGCCACTTGTCCACGTACTCGAACGGCATCTCTCCCACTCGAATGGACATCAGTTTCGAGCGATGCGCTTCGTCGACCCGGACCGGCACGACGTGCTCTTCGAGTGCCGTGATCCCCGCGAGCAGGAGCCGAATGAGATGCATCGCATGCTTCCACTTCGGCTCGAGTCCTCGCTCACGCCGACTCGTGAGCTTCTTGAATTGCGACATCACGTAGCCGTTGTACGTCTGGTACACGAGCTTGGACAAGAAGCGCGTACGCATCGCGAGGAGTTCCTCGGCGAGCGGAGTCACATCGAGGACCTCCGGCGAATGCAGGACTTCCAGAATGTTCGGATTCGCCTTGAGGGCGAGCAGCAGGAACTTCTGGAGTTCCCAGTACACCTCGTCGGTCTCACGGTTCTCGAGTTGCTCTGGAACTCCGTAGAGCGACCAGTGACGTTCGGCTGGTGGCAAGTAGATGCCTCGCGTGTCGTAGTCCGAGGTTTCCGTGTCGAGTCCATAGGCCCTCGAGCCGACCAGGCAGCGGTAGATCACGGACGTCGTGAGTTCGTGATCCTCGAGCGCCCCCATGCCCTCGCGAAGCCCCTCCTCTTGATGCGTGCGCAGCAGAACGAACTGCGCGCGCGTGAGACTCGTCTCGAACCCATCGGAAAGCCGCACGCGATACGCATGACTCGCATCCTGAGGAGTCTCCACGATCACCGCGAGCGTGCCCTCCGGATACGCGTGGTGCGTGCCGGCGATCACACTTTTAGACAAGACCTTGGTTCCGACGGGGACGATCATTGGCGTCGCTCGCTTGGAGCTGCCCCGAGGAGTCCCGCACCCACCGAACACTGCGGTATCCCTGCGAACTCGGTGGCCCGATCATCACCTTCAACCTGATACATGCCACTCACCCTACGGCCGCATTCCGACTCCTGAAGCCGGTCTTTCTAGCCCATCGACCTGCGCCACGTTCTCGCCTTACTCAGCACGGCTCGGTTGACTCGCACATGCTGTTCCTCTTCCTCGTCGGTCTCGTCCTTCTCGTCCTCGGTGCCGATCTCCTCGTGCGTGGCGCGTCCCGACTCGCGGTGGCCGCAGGGATCCCTCCACTCGTCGTCGGACTGACGGTCGTCGCGTTCGGCACGTCCGCTCCCGAACTCGCGGTGAGCGCGAGCTCGGCCTTGTCGGGCCAGGCGGAAGTCGCGGTCGGGAACGTCGTGGGCAGCAACATCTTCAACGTGCTGTTCATTCTGGGACTGTCAGCCCTGATCACGCCGCTCGCCGTCGAACAGCAGCTGATCCGTCGCGACGTGCCCTTGATGATTCTCTGCTCGGGCGTGGCCTTCGCGTGCGCCGTGGACGGCACGATCGGAAGACTCGAGGGAGCTGGCTTCGTCCTCGCGCTGACGATCTACACGTTCTGGTGCATTCGGGCCGGTCGGCGCGAATCGCGCGCTCCGACGGAGGCTGTGGCGCCCGCGACACGAACGCGCAGCGCGACGTGGCTTTTTGATGTCGTACTGGTCGTCGCCGGCCTCGCACTCCTGGTCCTCGGTGCGCATTGGCTCGTCGAAGCGACGACCCGGTTCGCGAGGGCTCTTGGGGTCAGCGAAGTCATCGTCGGTTTGACCATCGTGGCTGCAGGCACGTCGTTACCCGAGGTCGCGACCTCAGTCGTCGCGGCAGTACGTGGTCAGCGAGACATCGCCGTGGGGAACGTCATCGGCAGCAACCTCTTCAATCTCATGGGCGTGCTCGGCGTGTCCGGCATGGTCGCTCCGACCGGTCTGCCCGTCCCTGCTTCGGTGCTCGCGTTCGACCTGCCGGTCATGATCGCTGTCGCGATTGCGTGCCTGCCGATCTTCGCAACCGGGCACCGCATCAACCGCTGGGAGGGAGCGCTCTTCCTCGCGTATTACGTCGCCTACACGATCTACTTGGCGCTCTCGGCGACAGGGCACGACGCACTCACGGGCTATTCCTGGGTCATGACCACGTTCGTGTTGCCCATCACGACGATCACGATCGTCGTCGTTGCCGGTCGATCTTGGCGCCGGTGGTCTCGTGACCCGACGCGGCGTTGAGGAACCATCCGAACTTCGCGATTGCGGGTAGCGTGCGACCGGCGTAAGAACCCGCGCGCACGGCACGGCAAGCCGTGCCGGAGTTCCTGCAATCCACGACGCTCCACGACTCCCTCGGCTTCCTCGTCCAGCCTCGGCGCTCCGCCAGGTCTTTCGAGACGGCTACTCCTTCGCGATGTTCCGAGCCGACGTGCTGGCCGGACTCGTCGTCGGAATCGTGGCACTGCCCTTGTCGATGGCTCTCGCGATCGCCACGGGGATGCCTCCGCAGAACGGCATCTACACCGCGATCGTGGCCGGCGGCGCGATCGCGTTCGTCGGCGGCTCTCGAGTCCAAGTGTCCGGGCCGACAGCCGCCTTCGTCGCGGTCCTGCTTCCGATCACGGCACAGCACGGACCTGGTGGCTTGATGCTCGCGACGCTCATGGCGGGCATCCTCCTCACGATGATGGGTCTCGCGCGACTCGGGCGCTTGATCCAGTTCGTGCCCTACCCCGTCGTGACGGGGTTCACGGCAGGGATCGGCCTCGTGATCGCGACAGGCCAGGTGAAGGACATGCTCGGACTCGAGGGAGTCGTGCAGCACCCGCACTTCCACGAGACCATCGACGATCTCGCGCGCCATCTCGACACGTGGAACCTCCCGGATCTCGTCGTCGGGCTCGCCACCCTCGCGCTCCTCGTTTGGATCCCGAAAGTCGTGAAGCGCGTTCCCGCCCCACTGCTCGCCATCGGTGGCGTCGCGGTCGCTGCGGCTTGGGTTCGTACGACATGGCCCAGTCTCCACATCGTCACGATCGCCGACCGGTTCTCGTACGTGGTCGATGGCCGTTCGGTTCCCGGCATCCCACCATGGCTCCCTGCCTTCGCGTGGCCTTGGGACGTCGCCGGAATCGATGGCAAGCCCGTCGGACTCCACTGGGCGCTGCTCCGCGACTTGATCCCGAGCGCGCTCACCATCGCGTTCTTGGGCGCGATCGAATCGCTGCTCTCGGCAGTCGCATCGGACGCGATGTCCGGACACAAGCACGACCCCGACGCCGAACTCCTCGCCCAAGGTACCGGGAACGTGCTCGCACCGTTCTTCGGAGGATTCGCCGCGACGGGAGCGATCGCACGAACCGCGACCAACGTCCGAGCGGGCGCCGTGTCGCCGATTGCCGCGCTCACCCACGCAGCGTTCTTGTTGGTCGCGGTGTTGGTGCTGCCCCCCCTACTCGGTGAACTACCACTCGCGTCGATGGCAGCTCTCTTGCTCCTCGTGGCGTGGCGCATGTCCGACGTCAGGCACGTCCGACACATCGTCAAGTCAGCCCCCACGAGTGACACCATCGTCCTACTCACGTGCTTCGGCCTCACCGTCGCGTTCGACATGGTCGTCGGGGTCACGGCAGGCATCCTGCTCGCGTCCTTGCTCTTCATGCGACGCATCGCGGAGATGACCGGCGCGCGACTCGTGCGTCACGGTCGCACGGGCACACCGCTCGACACGCCGCCGGGCGTCATGGTCTACGAGATCGACGGCCCGCTGTTCTTCGGAGCCGCCGAAAAGGCGATGGCCGCGTTGCAGTCGATCCACAAAGAAGCCAAGGCACTCGTCCTGAACCTGGAAGGCGTCCCGGTCATCGACGCCACCGGCATCGTGAACCTGCGCTCGGTCCTCGACCGACTCGCGAGCAGCGCGATCCCCGTCGTACTGACACACGTCCATGCGAAGGTCGCGCCTTCGCTCAGGAAGGCAGGCATCCTCGACGATGGTCGATCGATGTTCGTGCGGAGCGATCTCGAGGCTGGCATCGAACTCGCCACGAGCCTCGCAGGTCCTACAGGCAAGTCGGAGACTCACGACCTGGCGAGATCGTGAGTCTCGCCAGCCGATCCACGACTACACCGCCTCGTCTCACGCCCGCAGGATCTTCGCCATCGCCTTGCCCTTCGCGAGTTCGTCCACGAGCTTGTCCAGGTATCGCACCTTCTGCGTCAACGGGTTCTCGATGTCCTCGACCCGGTAGCCGCAGATCACGCCCTTGATGAGGGAAGCGTTCGGATGGAGCTTAGCCCGATCGAAGAAGTCCGCGAACGTCGTTTCTTTTGCGATGTGCTTCTCGAGCTGCGCTGCGGAGAAGCCGGTCAGCCATCGGATCACCTGTTGCAACTCTTGCTCGGTGCGTCCCTTCTTGACGACTTTGGCGACATAGTGCGGGTAGACCGAGGCGAAGGTCATCTTCGCGATTCGTTCGTCCTGGGACATCTGCGTAGCTCCATCCGGTGAATCGGGCAGCCCGATTTGAGTCGAGACTCGTTCTCGCCTACGAGCTGCCGTCAACTCGATATTCCAACCAGCGTCACGACCATGATCACGATCCGCAAGTCGGAAGAACGAGGCCACGCCAATCACGGCTGGCTCGATGCCTACCACACGTTTTCGTTCGCGGACTACTACGACCCCGAGTTCATGGGCTTCAGCCATCTACGTGTCCTCAATCAGGATCGCGTCCAACCGGGGAAGGGCTTCGGCACACATGGGCACAAGGACATGGAAATCGTGACCTACGTGCTCGATGGCGTGCTCGAGCACAAGGACAGCATGGGGAACGGCTCCCAGATGCGGCACGGCGAAGTCCAATACATGGCTGCCGGGAGCGGCGTCACGCACAGTGAGTTCAATGCATCGCAGGACGAGCTGCTGCACCTGCTGCAGATGTGGGTGCTCCCGCGCAATCGCAACACGAAGCCGCGCTACGAGCAGAAGATGTTTCCGGAGTCCGAACGGCGCGGACGATTGCGGTTGGTCGTGTCGGAGGACGGTGCGGACGGTTCCGTGACGATCGACCAGGACGCACGCATGTATGCAGGCAGCTTCGATGCGGGCGAACGTGCACGCATCGAGTTGCCCCATGGACGGTGTGGCTGGCTCCACGTCGCTCGGGGCACCCTCCGGCTATCGGGCCGAGAACTGGGGCCGGGAGACGGAGCCGCGATCATTGACGAAACGGACTTCTTGCTCGAGGGAGTCGACGAAGCTGAAGTCGTCTATTGGGAGCTTTCCGCCATCGCCCGAAACTGACGGACGATCGGACAGCGGAGCTTCCGTACGTCCGCAACGCCACTTCGATGAGGAAGCCGAAGCTCATGGATACCCTGAAAGCCATATACGATCGTCGGGCCGTCAAACACTTCGACCCCGAGCACCGTCTCACCCAAACCGAGATCGAGACTCTTCTCCAAGCCGCGATCCAGTCGCCGACGAGCTTCAACATCCAACATTGGCGTTTCGTCGTCGTCCAGGATCCCGAGCTGCGCAAACAGATCCGCGCCGCTGGCAATGACCAAGCACAGATGACGGACGCCTCACTGTTGATCGTGATGACGGCGGACGTGAAGGCGTGGCAGAAAGAACCGTCACGCTACTGGAGGAATGCGCCACCCCCAGTCGCCGAACTCCTCGTCAATTGGATGGGCCCCTTTCACGACGGGAACGAACAACTGCAGCGCGACGAAGCGATGCGTTCGATCGGCATCGCGATGCAGACATTGATGCTCGCGGCAACGGCCATGGGTTATCAATCCTGCCCGATGATCGGGTTCGATCACGCCAAGGTCGCCGAGCTGATACATCTGCCCACAGATCATGTGATCGGTCCCATGGTCGCGATCGGTCGTGGGACCAAGGATCCGTGGCCCAAGCCCGGTCAACTCCCACTCAACGAAGTCGTCATCCACGACCGCTTCTGATCGCGGCCGCCGCGACGTCGACGGTGATCAATGCGTCACGTCACGCGCCGCTCGCAGACCGGCCTCGGCGCCACGCGTGTCCTTCTCGCCGCCGAAGCGCGCGGCCGCGCGCGCTTGATCGACATCACTCGAGAAGCAGCCTCCACGGACGACTCTGTATCGCTCGAACGCACCTCGGCGTCGCCCGTCGCCGTCACGTGGCCTCACGTCCGCGTAGTTCTCCCACGAATCGTCACACCACTCCTTGACGTTGCCTCCCATATCGAAGAGGCCGAACGCATTGGGAGCGAAACTACCGACAGGCGCGTGCACCATGTGCCCGTCTTCGAGCCAATCGACGTATCGGAGCTGACGATTCGTCCCTTCTCGTTGCGCCGTGCGATCCGCGAGGTTCTCGTGTGCTTCGAGGCTGCGTTCCGTCGGACCGTACGGATAGGGGGTCGCGGTTCCTGCACGGTAGGCGCGCTCCCATTGCGCTTCCGTCGGTAAGCGTAGACCGAGTTGGTGCATCACTCGGTCAGCGTCGACCCAGGTCACGAGTTCGACCGGATGCAGCAGACCTTCGATCTTCGTCAATCCGTTGCCGGGTTGATAGGCACTCGGGTTTTCTCCCGCATGGCGTCGCCACTGCGCTTGGGTCAGTTCGTATTTGCCAAGGAAGTACGGATCCAGAGTCACGACGTAGCTCGGTCCCTGCTCGTCGGGAACCTCGGGATCGACGTTCGCAGGTCGTTCCGCGGGCGCGACGCGGTCGGCTCCGAGGACGACCTCACCGCCCGGAACGAGTACGAGCACGACAGCCGACTCCTCGATGATCTCCAGTTTCCCAGACGCTGTCGAGCGTCGAGGCACCGTGCCACTTTGGACGTGAGCGAACTCCTCGAGTCGGCTCTCGGGATCCGGACCGAGAGGAACGAGGCCGAGTTGTGGCGCGAGTAGAAGTCCTCGATACAACGGGTTGGCTCGTACTCGGGCACGTGCGTCCTTCCACTCACCGGCAGCCTGTTCGAGGGTCCGCACTGCAAGTGTCGACGCACGTTCGACACGCTCTCGGACGGCGGTCATTCTCGGCTCCAGGTCCGCGAGTTCCCGAGCGATGGCGAGAAGCTGATCACGTTGCCAGTCCGCAGTCTCATCGCTACCCGGTGGCGCCAAGGAGGCAAGAAGTGTGATGTGTTCGGGAACGCGCGCGCGAATGCGATTCGCGTCCGCGAGCCACTCCAGCATCGTCGAGACCCTGTCCGGTTGTTCCGGCCACAACGACTCTTCGCGTTGCCGAAGCTCGAGCGCCAGCTTCAGATCGGCGAGTCGCGTGATCGATGCGAGTGCCGTACGGTTCTCACGCCAGAGCCATGTCACGGTCGCGAGGCCACCGATCAGTAGGACGAACAACGCGGCAAGAGCGGCAGCGAGACCACGTTCTCGCTCGCAGAACCGGAGCAAGCGCACGGTCATGCGCGGCGAACGTGCCAAGACAGGCTGCTTTGCAGCGACGCGATCGAGATCATCGGCGAACGCTTCCGCAGTTCGATACCGACTCGTTGGATCCTTGGCCAACGCTGTCGACACGACGATCGCGAGGTCACGACCGACTCGAGGATTGAGTCGTCTCACGTCGCGCAATTCCTCCGTAGCGATCGCACGTAACTCGGCTGCTGTCGTCGCCGCGGAGAACGGTCGGTCGAGGGTCAAAGCTTCATAAAGGCACGCGCCCAAACCATAGATATCGCCGCAGGCGTCAGCGCGCCCTCCGGCGAGTCGTTCGGGCGGCAAGTAGCAAAGCGTCCCAAGTACCGCCCCCGGCACAGTGAGCGTCTGCATAGCGTTCTGCTCGTCGTGCGCGAGTCCGAAGTCGACGAGCACGGGTCGCTCCGGGGTCGCGAGCAAGATGTTGGCAGGCTTGATGTCGCGATGGACGATCCCGGCACGATGCGCCACCTGAAGCGCACGAGCAGCACGCGCGATGATGCGCACGGTACGTGCGATCTCCTCTGTCGCGATCGGTGGTCCCTCACCGCCCAGCATTCTTCGCTTCGTCGCGTCTTGAAGGCTGCCACCGCGGACATAACTCATGGCGATCCACGCCACGTCACCGTCCTCCCCGACTTCGTAGACGGTCGCGATCCCCGGATCGTCGAGTCGCGCCAACGCCGCGGCTTCGCGCCGAAAACGAAGGTAACCGGCGGATTCGATCGCGTGGAGTTCGCGTGTCAAGACCTTGAGCGCGACGGTTCGAGGCATCCTCGTGTCCTCAGCCAGGTACACCGTGCCCTGGCCACCGTGTCCGAGTTCTCGAACGAGTCGATACGGACCAACGCTACCGGCGAGTCTCGTCGCTACCCGAGAACTCGCCTCGATGATCGATGGAGAAGTGCCTGTCGCCAGCAGCCACTCGTGGGCGATCCGCGCCTCGAAAGCCGGATACTGTGCCAAGTACGACGCGAGGCCGAGACGACGATCCTCGGACAAGTCGACGACCAATCGCTCGAGGAACGCGGTTGCTGCGCGCTCCTCGAGGTCCTGCACATCCAAGGCCGCTTTCGGATCCACCACTTGCCCTTCAATCGAACCTCGAGACGAGGCAAGACGCCAGGGGGTACGAGGCAGCGGTACCAGAACTCGGTGTCCCGAACGCATCGACACGACCCACGTGCGGCGCATTCCACGGTCCGATGACTTGCAACTCTTCGCCTCCGCTCATCACGAGCCCGAATGCATTGGCGGCCGGATCGATCGCGAACAACTGTCCGAAGATCGTCATGCCATGACTGACGGCAACCGCCGGGAACCGCGCGCTGCACGTGCCGGACCCTGTCGTGAGGACCGGCACGATCACACTCCAATCATTGGCGACTTGGCAGAACCCGGAGGGAGCTGTCGCACTGCCTGGTATCGGCAGAGGTAGCGGGATGCTGTTCCAACTCGTCGCGGACAATCCGAGCCCGAGTCCGACGACGCTGCTCTTTGGGAGGTAGCGTCCCGAATACACGATGTCGCCACTGTTGGTCGTCCAATTGACCGTCGAGCCGTTCGCAGTCAGCTCCATGGGCCACACTTCACCGGTGGCTCTACAGCCGCCGGTCGTTTGCCAAGTCACGGGTCCAGGATACGCACTGGCTCCCGATACAGCGTCGAGGCGATAGCCCACGAGATTGTTGCGGCCGCGAATGACGAGCTCCCAGCACAACCCTGCGCTCCCCGTGTACGCAAACGGTCGGTCGAACGGTAGCGCGTAGGAAAAGGCACTCGGCATGAGATGGTGCGGAGCGGCCGGGAACTGGAACTGCTTGGCACTCGCAACGAGGGCTTTGTCGAACCCATGGTTCGCGTCGAACGTCGGGTTCATCGAAGCTGCGCTCACACCTGCCGTCGAACACCACAGGTCGGCGAGGATCACGAATGCCGCGTGCTCCCCGGCCCCATTCGACTGCGGCGAGGACCAATTGTCTCGGCGGAAAGCGATCGACCGGACCGTCCTCGGCACACCTTTGAGGTCGTCGTGCACCTGCAGGACACGCGCCGACGAAGTCGAGGCAACGTGACCCAACCAAGCGTTGCCTTCGACGGACGTGAAGTGGGGCGGAGAAACGACGCTCTGTGCTGGCAGAGCGGCGGCGAGAACCGTCATTGCGATCCAAGGTGTCGTGTACATCGGTCGGTCCCGGAGGTTTAGGATTGTCGGACAGGACTTCCTTGATCGGCGGCGACCGTTCGTGACCCAGGATTCCGGAATTCGATACGAGCCCGACGACGAACTTGACGAACGATCACGAAGCAGTCGAATGCAGGTTCGCCGTCCTCTTCGATGGCGTCGCGCCGTCGTTGCATGCGTGGGCCGCTTTGCGCGCGTCCGGTCCCTTGCGACGACGCCTCGAGCCCGAGGATCTCGTGCAGGAGATCGCCGTTCGTGCCTATCAACGCATCGACGATTTCGATCCCGACCGCGGCAGTTTTCGTCAGTGGATCTTCGGTTTTGCGCAGCGCGTTTGGCTCGAAGTCTTGCGCGAACTCGGACGCGACCCGCTCTCGGACCGTCGGCGACAGGGCGGTGACTCGCAACTCGACGCCCTTCCAGACAGTGTGACTGCGATCAGCCAGCGCATCGCCAAGGAGGACACCCTTCGCGCATCACTTGCGCGTCTGGAGGAGTTGAGCGACGACGATCGACGATTGGTCGCCTCTGTCGGCCTCGAGGGTTTGAGTCATGCGGATGCCGCTCTCGTACTGGCGATCAGTGAAGAATCGTGCCGCAAACGGTGGCAGCGACTGCGAGCGCGCCTCTCGCAGGATCCCGTCCTACGTAGTCTGCATCTGTGCGTGTGATCACCGTACTCGAGCCGCCGAAAACGTTCGCTCTCGAGGTCCGCCGTAGCGTCAGGGACGAACAGGGCGAGCCTTGATCGAACCGAGATTGTAAGTGCACCCGAAGTAGAGTTGCACGTCGGGCGCATCGTTCGAAAGACCGACGAATACCGCAGAGTCGATGACACACTGCGTCGACGCCGTGAGGCTCGCCCCCACGATGCTGAACAACGCCCGAGTGTCCCTCGCCGGAACGAAAGTACCGCCGACCTCTGCGAAGGCAGCAAAGCGTTCAGACAGTGGTACACCAGCCGTCAGTGTCGCGGTTTGCTCGGACGCGAAGCCTGCACCGTCGGGATTGCCGAGTGCGCCGTACTGATAGAAGAGGTTGGTGTTCACGGACCCGATTTGCTGATTCAGAATGACCCCCAGTCGGAGGTCCAGTTCGCCGCTTCCGAGCCCGTCCCCGACACTCGCGGTCGGCAACTTTCCGCTCATGACGAATGCCCCCGAAGGCGTGCCCTCGCCAGCTTCGAACAGGCGGTGGCGCGTACCGAGGACGAGATCACTGCTGCCTTCCGCATCCTGTCCGGGCTGAGCGACACGCTGCCAAGGCGACCAGCCCACGAAGAGTTCGGTGTCTTGACTGGCGCCGTATTTGAGAGTGTTCGGCGAGTCGAAAAGCGTGTCGGGCTCGATCGCGATTCCTGTCTCGAGCTCGAAGCTGCCCTCGCGAGTCGTCGCTGTATCGAACGAGACGGTAGGCCGCTGCGGTGTCACGACGGCGCTCTGCTGCAACTCACACGATTGCAGAAAGGCGACGAGCGCCAGGATGGGGAGTGTGCGATGCATCAATAACCCTGTGGTCGCGACGATGTCGCTGCCTCTCTTCAGTTGAGCAAATCCTGCACGACCTCGCCCTTCCCGAGAACGAACAACAAGTCTCCTTTCCGAATCACGTCACTCGGCTTCGGCGGCATGGAAAGCTCACCGTTACGACGGCGAATCCCGACGACCATGACTCCGCGATCGCGCAAGCCGGACGCGGAAAGCGGCTGGTCGACGTAGGACGCGTTGTCCGAAACCTTGAGCTCGGCGAGTTCGAACGCCTTGCCTCGCGCCGTCACGACTTCGAAAAAGTCTTCGACGTGCGGCGTCGCCAGGAGCTGCGCCATCTTCGCGGCCCCGGTCGCGTAGAGACTGATGACACGATTGGCGCCGGCTCGCCTCAGCTTGATTGCGTCCTTCTCCGTCGTGGCGCGGGACAGGATCAAAAGGTCCTTGCGCAACAGGCGCGCCGACAGCACGACGAACATGTTCTCGGCGTCACTCGGCAGCGTGCACGCGATGCCGCGCGCGCGCTCGATACCGGCTGCGCGGAGCACGTCGTCCTCGGTCGCGTCGCCGACCAAGAACGGCCAGTTCCGCTCCTTGCAGGCCTCGGCGATCTCTTCGCTCGAATCGATCGCGATGAAGGGAAGAGAGCGCTCCTCGAGCTCCTCGCAGAGCGAGCGACCGAGCCGCCCCAAACCACACACGATGAAGTGGTCTTGCATCTTGTTGAGGATGGACATCATTTTCTTCTGGCCGAGCCAATCGCCGAGCTGTGCTCGCACGACGAACTCCCCCAGCGTCACGGCGCCGAACATGAACACGCCAAGGCCGACGATCAGGAAGATCATCGCGAACAGGCGCCCAGAATCCGACAACGGATGGACTTCGGTATAGCCGACGGTGGTCAGCGTGATGACCGCCATGTAGAGGCCATCGAACAAACTCCAATCCTCGATCAGCGAGAACCCGATTGCACCCGACAGAGTCAGGACGAGCAGCACGAGAATGACTCGCAGGATCTCTCTCATGAAGGGGGCGCACGAAGGACCGCCGACGCGGTCGAAGGGATGGTTCCATGCTGGCGGCGCACCGCCTCGCGCCGCAACTCAGTTGCCGAGGACTTTACAGAAGACGACCTTGCCGTCGCCAGGTGCGTAGAACGATTCCAGCTCCGCTTCGACGATGTAGCCCATACCTCGATAGAAGGCCCTCGTCGGCGCATAGTCCTCGCGCGACGACGTATCGACGTAGATGCGCGTGCCGCCAAGTCGTGCAATCGACGCCTCGACCTCGGCAATGAGCCGGCGGCCGAGACCACGACGCTGCAAACCGGCATCGACCGCGATCCAGTACAAGTCGTAGCTCGATTGAGTTGCGGGAATCGGACCGAAGCACGCGTAGCCGAGAGTCTCGGATCCCGAATCGCCGAACACGAAGTGATAGCCGGAAGCATCCCCCTTCGACCGGCGCTCCACCACGAGTTCGACCGCGATCGCGACCTCACCGTCGTTGAACTTCTTCGTCGAGGTCACGATCCGCTCCACGCGTTCTTCGTCGCGCGGTTGCAATTGCGTGCGAAACACGATTTCAGAGTCGCTGCCTGAAGTCACGGTTGCCTCACCGTCGCAGGGATTCCCTCGATGCCGGCCGCGAGACCGCTGAAGAATGCACGAGCATTCGCCCCGAGTGAGACCGTGCGGTAGCCACCTTCTTGCACGACGAGCGTCGGTAGTCCCAGCTTGCCGATCCGCAGGCCGACGTTTTCGAAATCGTGTTTCTGGAGCGGCCACGTTCCCGTCGGGTCGCGCTTCGCTGTGTCGAGACCGAGCGCAACGACGAGATGGGTCGGCCCGAACTCGCGAATCACATCGAGCGCTCGATCGAGAGCCGCGACGTAGTCAGAAAACTCGATCGTCTCCGGCAAGGGAAGATTGAGGTTGTATCCGAGACCAACCCCCTCGCCGCGCTCCTCCTCGAATCCCGAGAAGAACGGATACGCGATCCTTGGCTCGCCATGGATCGATACGGTCAACACGTCGTCGCGCGCGTAGAAGATGTCTTGCTGGCCGTTCCCGTGGTGGTAGTCGATGTCGAGGATCGCGACCTTGCCGCTTGCCGTGCGGGCGAGGTGATCCGCAGCGATCGCGTTGTTGTTGAAGTAGCAGAAACCGCCGAACACTCCGTGTTCGGCGTGATGCCCCGGAGGTCGTACGAGCGCATACGCGAGTCGACGGCCTTCGAGGATGGAGTCGGCTGCGGTGAGCGCGCAGTTGACCGCTCGTCGCGCAGCCAGGTACGCGTTCTGGTTGAGCGGAGTGAACGTGTCGATGCAGTAGTAGCCGGCGCAGTACGAGATATCGTCCGGCATGCGCGTTCTGTTGCGGACCGGGAACACGTACGGATACACCGACTTGCCCGCAGGCACCGCCTTGCAAGCGCGATCGAGGAAGCTCACGAGTTCGGGAGAGTGCACACGTGTGAGATGCTCGTCGCCGTAGGCGCGCGGTTCCACGGGATCGAAGAGTTTCGTCCCTTCGACACCCTTGAGGATCGAACGGATCCGCACCGGAGCCTCGACGTAGCCACGTTCGCGCACATGATGGATGTCATGATCGTTGTTGACGACGAGGGTGATCTGACCTCGCCCGACCACGGTGGATCGTAGAGCACTCTTCGACACATACCGTGGTTCCCGCAGGCGAACGGGATCATCGCGGAACGACGCGACGACGTCGTCGATGTAGCCTTCCGGACAGATGTCGCCGTACTTGCGCTCGAGGATCGCGCGCACGACTTCACGCGCCTTGTGCGCCTCGAGTGGACGCCCCGCATCGAGGTCGTCGAACACCAAGTAAGGAAGGTCCAGATCTCCGGGTTTGAGCGGCGTCTCGTAGCCGGTGTGGATGATCGGTCGAGCGCCATAGCGCTCGTAGAAACGGAGCCGAGCCGCATTCTGTTTCGCGTGCGACGGATCGCTACAAGCCTCGGGGTCATCGGGCAGGCACTCGAAGAACAGACCGACACAGTCCAGTTCTCGCGCCGCACTCCGTACCCGGTCGTACAGTGCACCGCCGATGCCGCCTCCCCCGGAGACCTTGCCGGACGCGATGTAGTCGAGCAGACAGAAGCCGATGTCGGGCGCATACGAGAGCAGCGCGAAGCTGTGCAAGTGTCCGCGCATGTCGTCCGCGACGAACAACATCGCTCGCATCTGATGCCGCAACGGATCGCGCAACCGCAACGGCAACGTGTCGATCTCCTCGGCCGACAGACCTGGAAGTTGCTTGCGCAGGATCTCCTGAACGCGTGCGAGATCGCGCCGATTGCCCGGCAACGTCTCGTCATCGATCTGACGAATTCGGAACATGGGTCAAGCGTCTACGAGCATTGCCGCGTCGAGAATCCGTTCGATCGCGCTCGCGAACCGGATCCCCGCTTCATCGAGAGCCGCCGCGAAGCCGGCGTCAGGACTGAGGCACGGATTGACGTTGACGTCGATGATCCAGGGATCCCCGCCGTCGTCCACCCGGAAATCGATTCGCGCATAACCGGCGAGACCGAATGCGCTCCAAACGGCTGCGGCCAACGACTCCATCCGCGCCACCAGCGAGGCGTCCGATGGCGAAACGCCGAAGCTCCGTGGTGTTGCCAGATCCTCTGGTGACCCTGGGCTCCACTTTGCCCGATAGCCGACGACGCGTGGGGATTCGCCCGTGTCGCCTTGGAAGTCGATCTCCGCCGCCGGTAAGTGTTCGACTCCACGACCTCGAGCGAGAAGGGCGAGGTTGAACTCGCGACCGTGTACGTAAGCTTCGGCGATCGCCTCACCGCCGAGGTCCGGACATCGCCGCACGATCTCCTCGCGCAATTCACGCGGAGAGCGGACCGTGACGACGCTGTCCGCCTCGAGGCCCAGCGAACCGTGCTCCCAAACCGACTTCACGATGTAACGACTCGCCGTCAGCGTCACATCGCTGTCGAGTTGCGAATTCGAGAACCAAGACGGCGATGGAAGGCCATGTGCTTCGAGCCGTGCTTTCGTGTGGACCTTGCTGCCCGCGATGGTCATCGCACGAGAGTCGCTGCCCGTGAAGGGTATGCCCTCACGCTCCAGTGCAGCAGGGACGATCGCGACGGCCTCGCCACCGCCATCGACGCTTTCGACGAGGTTGAAGGCGACATCGGCACCAGTCTCGTGCAACTGCTCCAGCATCGAATCGATGTCGCCATCGAAGACGACCGTCGACTGCGCGTGACCGAGCTCGACGAGCGCAGCGCCGATCGCTCGGACTTGTTCCAGGACGTCGCTCTCGTCGGCGCGTGCGTTGGCGGGTAACGCCTGATGCAAGATCGCGACCTTCATGCACGGCTCGCGGCCGGAACTCGCTTCAGCGCCGAATCGAGGATCGCGCCGACGAGCTCGACGTAGGGCCGCCCACTCTGACCCCACAGGATCGGTAGGTCCGAGTGTGTCGGATGCATGCCCGGAAGCGGATTGATCTCGAGAATCTGAAACGCGCCACTCGCGTCTGCACGGAGGTCCACGCGACCACCGTCACGTGCGCCGATCAACCGCCAAGCGTCGAGTGCGATCTCGCAAGCATGGAGCGCGTCGCGATCGTCGACACGCGTGTAACGAACCAAGCTCTCGCACTCTTCCTTGTTTCGGAACGAACAGACATCCATGTCAGCACCCGGCAGTTGTTCGACCTCGAGGGCACCGATGCTCCACGCGTCGTCGCCCGTGCCGACGATCCCGACGGTCAACTCGCGACCAGGCAGGAACGCCTCGACGAGTACGGGCTGCCGGAACATCGTGAACAACCTCTCGCACAACGCAGCCAACTGTCCTGGGTCACGCGCCACGGCATCGGCACCGATGCCTTTGCTCGTACCTTCGGCAACGGGTTTCGCGAGCAGCGGAAACGGCATGTCGACCGTCGACGCCCCACCGATCGACTCGACCACCGCGAACGGCGCCGTCGGCATGCCGGCGTCGCGCAAGATTCGCTTGGTCAGCCCTTTGTGCAACGTCAGCGCGGCGACCAGAGGATCCGAGAACGTGTACGGAATCTCGTACGCGTCCAAGAGCGCCGGCACCTGAGCCTCGCGTCCGAAGCCATTGCGGCCTTCGGCGATGTTGAAGACGAGGTCCCAACGGTCTCCACGGCGTAGACGATCCACAAGTGCTCGAATCCCACCGATCCGATCGACACGACATCCGTGTTCGGCGATCGTCGCACTCAAGGCATCGATCGTCGCAGGACTGTCGAACTCGGCGAGGTCTTCGTGCGAGAGACCTTCGTACACGGAGTCGGTCCGGAGGTCGAAACACAAACCGACCGTGAGGTCATGCATCGCCATGTCTCAACTCCTCGTAGAGCCGCGCTCGCCACGTTTCCGCAACGGACTCGGGGATTTCGAGCAACTCGCTCATCGGACGATCATCGGGTGACAACGCGGCGCGCGGACAGTACTCGTCGTCGAGCCCGTCGAGCCCCTGCTCCGTGTAGGAATACGGATAGATCCTGCAGACCAGAGGGCGCACATCGAGCTCGAGCTCGCATCCACGCGCACCGAGAAACGTGCAATCGCCATCGACTCGGCGCTCTAGCAAACGGCGCGTTCCATCGGAAGCCGTCGTGTAGCGTTGCCAATTCGGGTCGTCGTCGTCCGGTTCGAGATACGCCGGATCGAGAGGAACACGTCGTTCCCAGAAGTCGTTTCGCCCGGTGTGGGCCGCGATGCGCTCGATGTCTCCTTCCGTGACCAAGATCTCGGCACGCTGACAGCACGTGCGCTGCATCGTTGCACACCGCGCGCAAACCGACAGATCCGCGGCAACCGAAGTCTCGTTCATCGAACTTGCTCCTCGGGCAACGGATCCGGGTACTTGTAGATATCGCCTTCGAAGTTGCGGATGAGCAACGACCCGTCGGCGCGGCCGACGATGGTCTCGGGGCCGATCGGGACCTTGCCGCCTCCGCCGGGAGCGTCGATCACGAAGTCCGGGACGGCGTAACCCGTCGTGTGCCCGCGCAGCGCCTTGATGATCTCGACCCCTTTCTGCACGGGAGCGCGGAAGTGCTTCGACCCTGGAATCGGGTCGCACTGATAGATGTAGTACGGTCGCACGCGCATCTTCAGCAGGCCGTGCATGAGGAGCTTCATCGTGTCCGGGTCATCGTTGACATCGCGCATCAGGACCGTCTGACTCCCGAGCGGAATGCCCGCGTCGGCGAGCATGTTGCACGCTCGCTCCACTTCGGGCGTCAGCTCGGACGGATGCATGAAGTGCACGCTGAGCCACAGGGGATGAAAACGCCGCAACATCGTGCAGAGTTCGGGAGTGATGCGCTGCGGTAGAACGGCAGGCACCTTCGTTCCGAGGCGGACGAACTCGACGTGAGGGATCGCACGCAGGCGTTCGAGCAACCACTCGATCCGACCGTCTTGCATCGTCAGTGGATCCCCACCCGAGATCAGCACGTCGCGGATCTCGTCGTTGACTGCGATGTAGTCGATCGCGCGCTGGTACTGCTCGTGATTGAAGTGGTACTCACCCGTCGTCCCGACGAGTCGGGAACGCGTGCAATACCGGCAGTACGTCGCGCAAAAACTCGTGACGAGGAAGAGCACGCGATCCGGATAGCGGTGCACGAGCCCGGGGACGGGCATGTGACCGTCTTCGTTCAGCGGGTCCGCGGCCTCTTCGGGCGACTGATCGAACTCGCCGAGTACGGGGACCATGGTCTTCCGCAACGGATCGTCCGGGTCCTGCGCGTCGAGCAGCGCGGCGTAGTACGGCGTGATGCCGACGGGCAAGCGATCGCCGAGGCGCACGACGGCGGCACGTTCGCTGTCGCTGAGGACCAGCGTCCGCTCGAGGCCCGCCAGATCCTTGATGCGATTGCGCAACTGCCAACGCCAGTCGTCCCATTCCTCCACAGAGGTTCCGGGAAACGACCTCCTACGGAACTCGTCCGCTCGGGTCTCCGGTCGCGGACGGGGTGTCGGCATCCGTACGGAGTGCTGGAGGATCCCCGCGCTGCGGGGTGAGATAGGCTCAGGCTCCTCGGCGGTCGCCGAGAAATCCCGTGCCTCCGAACTGCGACTCGGTCGAACCGAGCCCGCTCTGCGTCGAGACATTCCGTGTCCCTTGGTGCCCTTCGAGGGCTCTAGGTCCACCCCCTGGGGCGCGTCTCGATGAGGTCGAGCCTTGCGGGGCTGAAGCGGCGAGACTTGTAGCACTACTCGCTGGTTCGTCAACGTCGCGTCGATCTAATCTTTTCGGTTTCGACCTCGTCCGCTCATGTCAGCTTCCAACTGCGGTCCGACTGCGACAGCCTTGCGTCTCGGCAGGCTGTACCTGCTCTTCGCCATCATCTACTTTCTTCAAGGGCTCGGCTCTCCGACCGACGGCCTCCTGGCACAGCCGTTCCGTTCGCTCCTGAAGGGTGCCGGCTACGACACCGCGGGGATCGCGGCGATGAGCGCGCTCGCGGCAGTGCCGTGGATGTTGAAGCCGATATTCGGACTGATCTCGGACTCGTGGCCTTGGCTCGGCTACCACCGTCGCAGCTATCTGACCGCCGCCACTCTCGGTGCGAGCGCCGCCTACGGCACGCTCTACTGGTCGACGATCGATGGAGTCAGCGCTTCGATGTTGGTCGGCATGCTCGTGGTTGCCACAGCCGGGGTCGCCTTCGCCGATGTCGTCGTCGATGCGCTGATGGTCGAACGCGGTCAGGCAACGAACGGGACGGGTCGCCTGCAATCTGTCCAATGGGCTGCCATGTATTTCGCGGCAGCAGGAGCAGGCGTCGCAGGTGGTTGGCTCAGCGAGCATGGGCTCGAGTCCTACGGCTTCCTCGCCTGCGCGATCTTGATGGGCTCGGTTGCCGCCTTGGCGCTGTTCGCGATCTCCGAACGACGGGCGACACGAACGACTTCACGCCAAGAGAGGAACCTTCTCGCCTTCCTGAGGGACCGCGAGGCACCGCCGTTGCTCGCGGTCACGACCTTTTTGTGTCTGTGGAGCTTCAACCCGTTCTGCAACACTGTGCTCTACGTGCACATGACCACCACTCTCGGCTTCAGTGAGCAGTTCTACGGCCTGACTCTCACTCTGATGTCCCTGGGCGGCGTGGTCGGCAGCGTCGCCTATTGGTTCTACTGCCGCAAATTCGAGATCCTGCAGCTGACGCGCGTCTCCATCTGGCTCGGGATCGCGGCGACGCTCGCATATGCCCTGTTAGGCGGGCCGGCATCCGCTTCGGTCATCAGTATCTTTGTCGGGGCAACCTATATCACGGCTGTCCTGATCCAGCTCGACCTCGTCGCCCGACTCTGCCCGCCCCGTTGGGCCGGCACGGTGTTCGCGACCTTGATGGCACTCAGTAACGCGAGTGTGTCGCTCGCCGAAGTCGTCGGCGGCGCGATCTACGAGGGAATGTCCTCGAAATGGGGCACGACCTCGGCCTTTCACACGCTGGTGATCATCGGTGCCACGGTGAACGTGCCTTGCTTCCTCCTCATGCCGTCGCTCGCGCGCGCGGCCCATCGAACTCAAGGCGCCGGCGGAATCTCCCCTGCCCGACGGAGCGCGAATCGTGCGAAGAGTGGTCCGCCGAGTTCGTGAATCACGGTCGATCCGATGATGATCCCGAGCAACGCGGGTGCCATGGGCTGGAGAACCGGCTCACGAGACGTCGTCAGAGCCAGACCGATCACGACGCCGCCTTGGGGCAACAGCGCGAATCCGGCATGGCGGCGCACGCTGGGTGCAGCATGACCGAGACGACCTCCGGCCCTGGCTCCAACCAACTTTCCGACCGTACGCAGCAGAACGAATACGGTAACCACACCGAGGGAGCCTGCGAGCGTGGAGAGCGACAAGTGCATTCCGCTCGCGGTGAAGAACAGCACGAAGATGAGTTCGTCCGTGTAGCGCGCCAGCAGCGCGAACACTTCCTGCTGGCGCTTGCTCGTGTTCGCCGTCACACACCCCATGGTCATCGTCCCGAGCAAGGCATCCCATTCGAGCCACTGCAGGACCCCGTACACACTGCCGACCACGGCGAGAACGATCACGATCAGGCCTCCCTCACTGTCCCGATCGCGCATGACGAACGACACGGCAGCCGCCAAAGCCAGACCGCCGCCGGCACCGATGGCCATGCAACCCGGGATCTCCAACGCGGGAGCCACGATCTGCGACGCCGACATCGGACCGTCACCCAGCAAGGCACGACCGATCGCCATGGCGAGTGCGAAGTTGAGGATGCCTGCAACATCATCGAGAGCCGCGACGCTCAACACGGTGTCGGTCACCGGGCCGGATGCGCGATACTGCCGCGACACGGCGAGGGTCGCCGCGGGGTCCGTCGCGGATGCGAGCGCACCGAGGATCAGTGCGAACACCAGGGCATGCTCGCCATCGGCAACACCGAATGCGGACCCATGGAAGGACGCCAGGACAACAACACCGGCCGTAACGACGAGGAACGCGAGTTCAGCCTCCATCGCGGTCAGCCAGAGGATCGACCTGCCGAGCTGTCTCAGTTTCGCGAGACGCAGCGTCGCACCGATCTCGAACGTGATGAACGCCAAGGCGATGTCCATCGCGAGTGTCGTGTCGGTGACGAACGATCGCGGTACGATCGGCGTCGTCTCCGGGCTCAACACGATTCCCGCGATCAGATAGCCGACGATTTTCGGCAGTCCTACGCGCGCTGCGAACTGTCCGGCGAGTTGCCCCGCCGCGAGCATCAAGCCGAGAAGGAGGAGGTGCGGCATGGATCCATACGTGACAGCTCGCTTTCGGTGGACATGCGGCGATCCTATCGTTTCAAGGGAGAACGTCGAAGGTACGAGATGACGTGCCAGCGCGTCGAGCGAGGTCGGAGCAAGAAAACATGTGTGAACTCTTCGCGATGTGCAGCCGACATCCTGCGGACGTGACGATTTCGATCGAAGAACTCGCCAGCCATGGCGGTCGTAGCGGTCCGAATCCCGACGGCTGGGGTGTCGCGTACTACGTGGAACGCGATCTGCGGCTATTGAAGGAAGCCGGCCCAGCCCTCGAAAGCCCGTGCATCCGCTTCCTCGAGCAGCGTCACATGGCGAGCACGATCGTGATGGCACACATTCGACGAGCGTCCGAAGGAGCGTTGAAGCACGCCAACAGTCAGCCATTCGCACGAGAGTTGGGCGGTCGCATGCACACGTTCGCGCACAACGGGGACGTGCCAGGCGTGTTCGAGGACCCGCGATTCTCACTCGGCTCCTTCCATCCCGTCGGCGAAACGGACTCCGAACGCGCGTTCTGTGGCCTCCTTGCCAGACTCACGCCGCTATGGACGCACGATGCACCTCCAACGATCGACGCACGCATGGACGTCGTCTCCGCCTTTGCGGCGGAGCTTCGCGAGCTCGGTGCCGCCAACTTCCTGTATGCAGACTCGGAACTCCTCTTCGCGCATAGCGACCGGCGGAACTGGCACGATCGACTACGCCCGCCTGGCCTGCACGTTCTGGAAGACGACGCGATGCACACATCCGCCGTCCGGGTTTCTTCGACACATCGCCACCAGAAGGCGATCCTGATCGCGAGCGTCCCGCTTTCGAACGAAGCATGGCAGCCGATGCTCCGGGGGGAGCTTCGCGTGTTCGAATCGGGCGCACTCGTGCGACGCACGATGACGACGAACTGACTGGTCGCACCTACGAAGTCTGCGAACCGCGTGTCAGACCAAGTGCCCCGTGCAACTCGAACCGGAGCCGGCCGTGCATGCCAGACAGTGCGTTCCGGTCGGCACGGGACGACCGTCGAGCGTTCGAGGATCGAGATCCCAGAGCATCGGAGCCCGTGGGCGTCCTCCGAGCGGGCGGTTCAGCGCGAGGTGGAAATCGCAATCGAAGAGTCGCCCTTCATGATCCACGCTCAGGGTCGTCCGACACATCAAGTGATCGAGTGTTGCCGGATTGAACGCATCGCGCAGCAGTGCTTCGTAGGGAGCGAGCCCACCGGACCGTTCGAGATAGCCCCGGTAGCGCTGGATCGGCACATTGGCGAGACACCAGAGACCGGTGAACTCGATCCCCCAATCGTCGCGCAAGCGCTCGCGGTATGCGGCTTCGAGTTCGTGCTGATCCGAGGGAAGCCCGGCACCGGTCGGGTTGTACACGAGCTGCAGGCCCAACTCTCGTCGTCGACCGTAGCCGACACGATTGAGCCTCTGGAGTCCCTCGATCGAACCGTCGAAAACCCCTCGCCCGCGCTGACGATCGACGTTGTCCTTCAGATAGCAGGGCAAGCTCGCAACGACCTGCACGCGATGCTCCGCGAGGAAGTCGACCAAGTCCTCCTGACCCGGCTCGAGCAACACGAGGAGATTGCAACGATCGAGCACGATCGCCCCCACTTCGCGCGCTGCGATCACGATCTCACGGAAGCCAGGGATGAGTTCCGGTGCCCCTCCGGTGAGATCGACGGTCGACGGTCGATGGAGCCGGATCCACTCGATCACACGCTCGCGAACCTCGGCCGACATCCTCTCTCGACGCCCGGGGCCTGCATCCACATGGCAATGGGTGCACGCGAGGTTGCAGTAGCGTCCCAGATTGAGCTGCAGGGTCGAGAGCGTCGATCTGCGAAGCGACTGCAATTCGGTCGGAACTTGAACGTGCTCTGTCATGCTCGAACGACTCGAGAGGACCACCGCTCTGACGCGGCTCAACCCGTCTCAGGCCGACGCGGCTGCCGCGGACCGTCCACGGCGGCGGTGCTGGCGCTTCTTCCACTGACGGTCGCCGGCCGGGTTCTTAGAGCGCACGGGCTCGACAGGCTGCTTGGAGACGAAACCGTGATCGTCCACGACACGGACCTTGCTGCGCGTCTCGCGCTCGATCGCCTGGAGGTGACGTCGTTCGTCGGGCGAGCAGAACGAAATCGCCACGCCGCCGCGGCCGGCGCGGGCGGTGCGCCCGATGCGGTGGACGTAGCTCTCGGGTTCGTTCGGGAGATCGAAGTTGACGACGTGCGTGATGTCGGCGACGTCGATACCGCGCGCCGCGATGTCGGTCGCGACGAGCACCTTGACCTTGCCGCGGCGAAAGGCCTCGAGGGCACGCTGGCGTGCGCCTTGGGACTTGTCGCCGTGGATGGCGTCGGCGCTCTCCCCGACCTGACGTAGGTGCTTGGACACGCGATCAGCGCCGTGCTTCGTGCGCGTGAACACGAGGACCCGCTCGAGCGCAGGGTTGCGCAGCACTTCGGCGAGCAGTTCGCGCTTGTCCTTCTTGTCGACATGCAGGACGCATTGGTCGATGCGCTCGACCGTCGTCGCTGGCGGCGTGACTTCGACACGCACGGGCTTGTGCAGGATCGAGGCAGCGAGCTCGACGATGTTGTCGGGCATCGTCGCCGAGAACAGGAGGCTCTGCCGCTTTTGCGGAAGCGTCTGGAGAACCTTGCGCACGGCGGGCAAGAAGCCCATGTCCAACATGCGATCGGCTTCGTCGAGCACGAAGACTTCGACGGCACTCAGGTCGACTTGTCCCTGCTGCATCAAGTCGATGAGCCTGCCGGGAGTCGCGACGAGCACGTCGAGACCGCGACGAAGCGCCTTGACTTGGGGGACCTGCGAGACACCGCCGAAGACAGCGGCATACCGAATGTCGACGTGTCGACCGTAGGCCCCGAAGCTGTCCGCGATCTGAACAGCCAGTTCGCGCGTCGGCGTCAACACGAGCGCACTCGGCTTGCGAGCGACGCGCGGCATCGGGTCCCGTGCGAGATAGTCGAGAATCGGCAGCGCGAACGCAGCCGTCTTGCCGGTCCCCGTCTGCGCGATTCCGAGGAGATCACGACCTTTGAGGAGGAGTGGGATCGCCTGACTCTGGATCGAAGTCGGCGTGTCGTAGCCCTGCTCGCGGATTGCGCGCAGGAGTGGCTCCATGAGCCCGAGTTGTGTGAAGCTGTGTTTCATGACGGTGGCGGACCTCGAGGAGGTCGGGCCTGAAGGCGATTCGGCCGCGCACACCTGATCGGGCGCTGCCGAGGAAAATGGGTTCTCGCGGTCGAGCCTCTTGCGTTCGGGCGTTGCAGACGAACTCGATCAGGCAGATCGGCGCACGCCGCGCGGAGGATCTCGACGATCGGACGGTCTCGGTTGCCCGAGAATCGCGTGGCCTTCGACGAGGTGACCGAGCGTCACGGTAGACCAGGCCAGGACGAGAGACTCATGGATTCCCGGAAAAGTCCGGATCGCTCCCGTGCCCCCAGCGAGACGCCTCCGTCCCGGACCGCACGCCCTATCGATCCTGGAACCCCTTACCAGCGAGGATTGAAGGGATGCACTTCTCGATCCGCGCGCTGCGCGTTTCCGTCTTCTTGGCCCCGGTGAAGTGCAGCACGTAGCCACGCTGCCGACCCGGGGTGAGCGCTCGGAACGCCTTGGCGAGCTTGCGATCTCGGCCCAGCACGCGGGTGAGTTCTTCGGGCAGCTCCACTTCGTCCTTCGCCGCGAACGAAACACGACGACCTTCGCGCTCGAGGACGATGGCCTGCCGCACAAAGGACTGGATGATGGTCTTCTCGATCGCCGCTTCGCTGGAGAACTCGAGACGCAGTGCGGCCTGGGTGTTCTTGCCTTGGCTGCGTAGCAAACCGTGGCTGTCGTCGAGCAACACGCCCTTGAAGAACATCAACGCACAGCACGTCTTGAACGGCTGGATGATCGCCACGTTGCATCCATCGACCGAATAACACGGCTTGCCCCACTTGAGCGCTTCGTCGAGGCCACAGCCGAGGAGGATGGTACGCAGCTTCCGGATCTCTGCCTGCCACGAGGTCGCTCGGTCGACGAACGCATCGACCTTGGAAGTGTCCTGTTCCATGTATTGCCTCAGCCTCAGCCACCTTGATTACTGCCACACCATGCTGCTCGAATCCTTCTCGCGCCATGGGGCGCAGAAAACCGTCCCCTCGGACCTTCGGGTCCCGTTCGCGCAGAACCCTCGCGGCCGGTCCGCGCCTCGGATACGTTGCTCGGCGGAGCGCGAACCGATCGCAGCCTGGCTCCTTCCCATAGGTAATGAGCGAGGTCATGACTCATGAGCTACGAAAGAGCAGGAAGTATGCGAGTTCTCATCACGGCTCTCGCGTTGGCGAGTGCTGCATTCGCCCAGAAGACCATCATCGTCGACGCAACCGGCGCTGGCGACCACAAGACCATTCAGGCGGCCGTCGACGCCGCGCGTGATGGTGACAGGATCATCGTTCGCGCAGGCACCTACGACTTGTTCAAGATCGTCGACAAGTCCGTGACACTGCTCGGCGAAAGACTCTCGAACGTCTACAACTTCTTCGCGCAAGGCGCGTCGTCGATCGAGAACCTCTCGATCGGCAAGCGCGTCACGATCGACGGATTGACGTTCTCCACAACGATGCAACCCGCGCTCCGAGTGGACAACTGCAACGGAAGGGTGACCTTGCGCGACGTGCGGATCTACGGGTTCCCATCGATCTACAACACCGGTCGCGAGAGTTCTCTGTACGTCTCGGCGTCGAAATCCGTCTTGGTCCAAGACTCGTCGCTCATTCCGGCGCTCTACGCGGCGGATAGCACGATCGCGGTGGTCAAGTGCGATATCGCCGGATTCGACTCGCTCGTCGGACATTACTTGGTACCGACGACTGCGGGCCTCATCGCGAACAACTCGAGCATCGACATCGCGGCATCGAGCATTCGAGGCGGGATTGGCAGCAATAGCTACCCGAATGCCACCGGAATGCTGGTCGACTCGACGCAGATTTCGCTCCGGGACTCATCCAGCGTAACGGGCCTGCCTGCTGCAATCGCATCGGGCGCTTCGTCGTTGCTGCTCGGAATCAACGCGACGGTGACCGGTGAACTCAAGGGATTCACGACTCAGAAGAAACTCGCACTCCCGACACTGACGACATCTCCGGCAATTCAGGGACAGAACTACGAGATTCGCGCGCACGGCAACAACGGCGACTTCTTCGCGACGTTTGTCGCTGCACCAGGCAACCCGTTGCCGGTCGGTGACTTCGGAAGTTTGTGGCTCGATCCCGTGACGCTCGTCACGATCGGTGCCGGTGTGATCGATACGAGTGGCTCGTTTGCCTTGCAGATCTTTGCGGGCACCGACGCCAAGTGGTTCGCACTCGCCTTGGACTTCCAAGCACTCGTCGGAACGACGAACACGCTGCGACTCACCAACCCCGCAACCGTCGTCTATCGCTGAGCGGCCCTCGCGCCACGATTCATTACAAGCGTGGATCGATCGGTTCGCTCTCGAGCGCCAGCACACCGAACACGCATTCGTGCACGCGTCGCAGCGGGTCCTTGCGCACGAAGCGCTCGAGAGCTTCGACGCCGAGAGCGAACTCACGGATCGCGAGCGAGCGCTTGCTCGACAGCGCTCGTTGCCGCAGTCGAGCGAGGTGCTCGGGGGCTCGATACTCCGGGCCGTAGATGATTCGCAAATACTCGGGACCACGACACTTGATTGCCGGCTGCGCGAGTCCACGGTTCCCGCGCGCCACGAAGTCGATCGGCTTGACGACCATTCCTTCGCCGCCTTCGTCCGTACGTTGGCGCCACCATGCAGTGGCGTCCGCCTCGCTGGCTGGATCCGATAGCTCGACGACGCGATACGGCGTCGCGTGCAACAGCGCGCCACCTCGATCACATACGCGCGCGATCTTCTGCATGTGCCAAACATGGTCGCGGTCCACGTGCACGTGGCCTTCCGAAGCGAGCACGTGGAATGGCGCCAAGCGGTAGTCGGACAGCGATGCAACGGGCCAACAGTAGTGGTCGAACGCCTCGACGTACCGGTCCAGCATGGCGAGTCGAGTTCGATGGCGTTCGAGTTGTGCTGCAACATCGGCTCCTCGGTCCGCTGCCCGTTCCAGCGTCGAAACCGCCTCGCGGAGCGCCGCGCGCCCAGCCGCACCGGTCGGCGCGTACTGTTCGAGAATCAATGCCTGCGCCTTCGCGGACCAGGGCATCAACTCACAATCGAGACAAATCCAGTCGGTCGTGAGTTCGTCCCAGAGACCTGCCGCCTCGATCGCATCACGCAGGTGCACCAGCAGCGCGCGCTCGAGTTCGTCGTCGTGGAAGAACGCACGCCCGGTTCGCGTGAAGCAGACCCCGACGCCGTTTCCCTCGATTCCGAACCGACGAGCCGGAACCTCCTCGCTCCGGCACACGATCACGACGGCGCGTGAACCCATGTGCTTCTCTTGGCAGACGACACTCTCGATGCCCGCGGCTCGATAGTGCGCGAAAGCCTCGGTCGGATACTCGAGATACTCATCAACCGTGGACGTCTCGCAAGGCGACATGGTCGGCGGAAGATAGATGAGCCAACGTGGATCGATCGCGAACCGACTCATCACTTCGAGCGCAGCAGTCGAATTCTCGGCCCGGATCGTGATGTTGGGCCGCAGGCGAGTCGAGACGATCCGCTTGCCGGCAACATCGTCGAGCCAGAGCAAGTCGTCGTGCTGTTGTTGGGCCGTGCGATTCGACGGCTCGCTCGTCTCGGACTCGAGCGGACGCACCGGTTCGCACCACACCTCGCGAGCGGGAACCGATACGAGCTCTTGCTCCGGATAGCGCAGCGCAGTCAGCTTGCCGCCGAACACACAACCCGTGTCGATGCAGATCGTCCGATTGAGCCACTCGGCTTCGGGCGTCGGCGTATGCCCGTAGACGACCATGGCTTTGCCTCGATACTCCTTTGCCCAATCATGCCTCACGGGCAATCCGAACTCGTCGATCTCCCCCGTCGTATCGCCATACAGCGCGAACGACCTCACGGTGGCCGACGCGCGACCTTGGAGGTCTTCGCGCAATCCCGCGTGAGCGACGATCAGACGACCGTGGTCGAGCACGTAGTGACTCACGAGCCCATCGAGAAAGTGTCGCAACTCGCTCATCCACGTGGCCGATTGCCCTTCGAGTTGCTCGAGCGTCTGCGCGAGCCCATGCGCGACACGGACGTTCTTCCCATTGAGCTTGCGCAGCAGTTTCACTTCGTGATTTCCGGGTACGCAGAGCGCATTGCCATGCTGAACCATGTTCATCACGAGTCGCAAGACATCGGGCACGTTGGGTCCGCGATCTACGAGGTCGCCCAGGAAAACCGCCTTCCGCCCTTCCGGATGCGTGACATCGAACTCGTTCGAGAGCCCGCCGTCATCGACGCCTTCGCTTCGACGCACATCGACGCGATAGCCGAGCTCTTCGAGAAGAGCACGAAGCTCATCGAAACAACCATGCACGTCGCCGATGATGTCGAATGGTCCCGTCTCCGAACGTTTGTCGGTCCAGAGCGGCACACGCTCGACTTCGACACGGTCGACGACCTTCGGGTCCGAAAGCACGTAGACGTGACGAAATCCCTCGCGGCGCAACCCACGCAGGCTCCGCCTGAGCTGGCTCGCTTGTTGCGGAATCACGTGTTTGCCAAATGCCCGATCCGGCCGCTCACGGTTGCGGTCCATGCAGATCTTGTTCGGCATGTCGAGCACGATGGCGACCGGGAGCGCGTGATACCGGCGCGCCAATTCGAGCAAGCCGCGACGCGCTTCCTTTTGCGTATTGGTCGCATCGATGACCGTCAGTCGTCGATTCCTCAGACGAATCCCCGCGACGTGGAAGAGCGCATCGAAGGCATCGGGCGTTGCCGATTGGTCCCCGTCATCGTCGGCGACCAAGGCGCGGAACGCGTCCGACGAGAGCACTTCGGTCGGCCGAAAGTGCTTGCGTGCGAACGTCGATTTCCCGGAACCGGAAACGCCCACCATCACGACGAGAGAGAACTCGGGGACCTTGATCTCCATGTTCTTCACCGGCGAAATACGGCCATTTGACATGGTGAGCCGACTTCGTCGTCCACGTCTCCGATCGGCGCAATCGTGCTCGCGTAGCCGAACCGCTCGGAAACGCTCGCGGCCCACGTCGCGAACTCCGATCGTGTCCATTCGAAGCGGTGGTCCGCATGCCGGAATCGCCCAGCCGGCAATCCCGCGAAACGCACGTTGTACTCGGCGTTCGGCGTCGTCACGACGACACTCGTCGGACGCGCGTGCTCGAAGACGACACGTTCCAGCGCGGACAAGCGGGACGGTTCGACGTGTTCGATGACCTCGACGAGTGCGGCAGCATCGAAACCCTCGAGTCGTGTATCCCGATACGTCAACGAACCGTGCAGGAGTTCTACGCGCTCACGCATGCGTGGCGCCATTTCGTCCAAGTGCAGGCGTTCGGCAGCGACCTCGAGACAACGGATCGACGTGTCGAGCCCGACAACACACTCGAACTGCTTGTCGCGCAGTAGAAGCCGCAGGAGCTTTCCCTCGCCACAACCCAGATCGAGCACGCGTTTGGCCCCGAGGTCATGCAGAGCGTCGCGCACGGCATCGAGTCTCACTCGGTGCAACCGAAGTGGCTGTTCGAGCGCCTCTTCGACGGCACTACGCTCGACGGCCTCGACACGAGACTCGCTCTCGTCTTCGTCGCGAAGACGCTCGAGCGCCATGCGCGCCAGACTTCGCTGCCGTCGCAGCGAGCGCAGTGCGATTTCTTCCCGCGCCGGGTGGTTTGCAAGCCACCCGGCTCCGTGCCGCAACAGCTTGTCGACCTCGTCCACTCCGATGTAGTAGTGCTTGTCGTCGTCGAGCACGGGAATGAGCACGTAGAGATGCGCGAGCAGCTCCCGCAACGTGGTCGTCTTGGTCAAGGTGACCGTGAAATACGGACTCGCACCCCACTCTTCGTGACGCGCATCGAGTGGATGTCGATGGGTGACGATGGAGTACCCGAGTGGTTCGAACAGTCGCTGCAGCAACGCTTCACCACCGCGAGCCGGAACCACTGCGAGCCGGACTTGCAAGGGCCACGCCTCTGCCACGAGTTCGGGCCGCTGCTTGCAAGTGCCCGATAACGCAGTGCCGAACACACGACCGATGGCGACACTGAGAAAGGAGGACGCGACGTAGGGCCTGTCGTTGACGTATCGTCCGAGCGGCCCACCTGTTTCGGATCCGCGTCCTCGAACGAGTCCGATCGGATCGACGTCGAGCAACAGTGCCGCTGTACAAAGTTCGGGACCGACCTCGGGGTAGAACACCTGGGCCGAGCCAAAGGCGAGGTCGAACTCTTGCACGCGGTCGGGATGCTTGTGCAGCAGATATCCCAGATCGGTCGCAGGTTCACGCGTGGTGCTGATCGTGAGAAGCATGGGTCAGGGGTTCGGTCGCCGCGGTCGCCAGCTTCCTTCGGATTGACGACCTGGACCACCTACGATCGTGATGGGAGATCCACCACCCTCCGCACGAACGGCGCACAGATCGAGATCTTTCGTATCGGGTCCGGCTTGGGCGGTGTACAGCAGCCACTGACTGTCCGGCGACCAATGCGGATACCAGGCGTGACCGCCGTCGACGACGACGCGACGCTCACTTCCGTCCGGGCGACTAACGATGATTCGCGAAGACGCCGCGTCCTCACTGTAGAAAGCAATCCAACGTCCATCTGGCGACACGACGGGAGATCCGTCGTAGGCCACGTCATCGGTAACGTTCTTCCATGCCCGATCGTCGATCGTCCCACAGACGATGTCTGCGGCACCCTCACCGATCTTGCGCGTCGAAAACACGGTACGCCCATCCGCTGCCCAAGCGAGCCCGGCAGACGTTCCGGGTTCGGGGACGTCGAGACGTCGTGTCTCGCCGGTCCGCAGATCGAGCACATGGTGTCTGGCGCGGCGCTCATCGTCGCTCTGAGCACGCCACGACACGAAGGACAGCCGCGTGCCGTCAGGACTGAATGCCGGGAGATAGTCGTGATCCGGATCCGAGACGATCGCACGCGCTTGGGTTCCGTCCGCCCGCATCCACCAAATGTCGAACTTGCCGCTTCGCCTATCCTGGAACGCAACGGACTCACCGTCGGGCGCCCACACCGGATAATTCGCCACGGCGTCTACCGGGCTGATTCGCACCGGAGTTCCGCGCACGCCGCGCTGAACATAAATCGCAGTGCTGCCTTCGTGCGTGGACGAGTAGACAATGTCTGCATCTTCAGGAGACCAAGGCGAAGCGCTGCACGCCGCAAGTAGAGAGGCAGCGATCACCCAAGACGAGAAGCGGGCAGTGTGGCTGCGGATGCGCATTCGCGGATCATCATCCGACACACGAGTCGTTACCAGATCGACGTATCGCCAATCGATGGTCATGTACCTACGGCTCGACAGACGAGGCCGAGATCCGCGATGATGATTCGATGAAGCACTTCGTCGCTTTCCTATGGACGTTCTTGGCAACGGCCTGGACGGTCGGAGCACAATCGCCGTTCGCGGTCGAAGCGCTCCCCCTCAACGCTCCTTTCAAGGTTCGAGCGACCGCGGACCGTGCCAGACTCGTCGTCGACCTCGTGTTCGATGCTGGCTGGCACGCTTACGCGCGAGACGTCGGTGGTGGCAGCCCGATTCGGATCAAGGCGTCCGGAAAGACGCCCGCGACCTGGCTCGGTGAGCTTGTCATGCCGGCATCAGAAAACGGTGAACTCGCCGGCTACGTGCGACTGGTCCAGCGCCTGCAGCTACCGGAGCACGCAAACCACCTCGAGGCCGCGCTCGACATCATGGTCTGCGACGCGCTTCAGTGCCTCCCACCGATGACCTTGCAGATTGCCGGGGACATCAAACGCTCGAGAGTGCTCCTCGTCGCCGACGTCGTCGATGAGCACGCAACTCGTGTTCGCGATTTCCTCACAGCCGAGGGTTTCGAGGTCGACTCGACGACCTATCCGTCGGTGACCGCCGAGACATGCGATGCACACGACGTCGTCGTTTGCGATTCCAAGCTCTTCGGCTCGGTCAAGATGGACGGCGTTCGTCAATTCCCGAAGACCCGATCGCCGATCGTCGCGGTCGGCTTCCTCGGTACGGAGCTGCTCGAAGGGCAAGGGCTCGCCATGACGTCGGGTTACATATGAATCTGCATGGATCATCAGGCCCACGGGTTGGACCTGTCGCACCCTGTGTATGTGCACCCTCGTCGTGCCCAATTCCGACTTCAAGAAACCGAAAGTCCGCAACACTACGCTGGACACACGTCGCCGCTCTATCCGAACGGTGTCGGCAAGACCTACGGACTCGCGAAGTTCGAACACGAAAAGCCGAGCACCCCGAACCCGACCCTCGTCTCGCACGAGGGCTTTTTCACCGACATACCGGGTTTCGAGAACCTGGCGGAAGGCCACTCCGCGAAGGCACTCGGCAGCCTTTCCCTCGCCCGTCAAGGACGATGGTTCTACTGGGGTTACTCCATCGACCCCGAGCGCATGACACAACCGGCGAAGGACACCTTCGTCAACGTGCTCTATTGGATGCATTTGCAGCGTGACAGTGAGACGGTCGCGTTCGTGACGAATACGCGCAAAAACTTCGAAGTCTTCACGTGGCTCGGACGCGATCGAGACGAACCGTATCTGCGCGGAGTGCAGGAACACCTACCGGGTAGCCTCGTACCCGAACTGCGCGAGCACTACGTGCCGAGCTTCGACGGCGCCGATGCCTTCGTCGCGAAGTACTTGCCGTATCTCTTCGCGGGCAAGCCGGGTATGCCGACGGACAAGAAGTATGGTCCGCTCTTCGATGCCGACGCAGACGCAATGGCATTGAAGACGCCCAACAACGAGCGCGCGAGCCTCGAGCGCTGGGTCGCTCTCGCCGATGGCGACTCATGCGAAGACAGAAGACGCGCACTTCGATGCCTCGAACGATACGTGCACCCCGAGATCACTCCGAAGACCGGCACATGGACGGAGTGGTACGCAAGACAGAAGGCTCGCATATGCTTCATCGACTCGACCGGATTCTGGTGGCAAGTCGACCCGACGGTTCGGACACGAGAAGCGCGTGCTGCACGCGTGCAATGACAGATCACGCCCGAAACAGGGCGAATCTCCCACATGCGTCGTGTGCCGGGTCTTGTCATCGACAACGGCGCTCCGTATTCCATGAAGACCGAGTTGTTGCTCGGACCGCCCGCATCACTGATTCGGGCGGCAATCTTCTCATCCAAACGAGGACACGCGTGGTACGCAGACTCTGAAGGCATTGAGCCGATTCGGGCACGGGTGCGGTCTGTATCCCGGTTCCAAACGACTCAGGTCCTAGTACGTAGAGTTCGCGGCGCATCGCCGTGTTCTCGCGTCAGGAACACGGCGAATCGAATCTACGGGCAACTCTTGCCCGACTTCCCTCGTACCGCGGTGCACAGATCCACCGCATGAAGAAATCGACTCTGTTCGGGGGCGCCACCAATACGCTCCTTGCATGCGTCGGCCTCACCGCCGTCGCAACCAGCCAGCAGTGCTACCGCGTCGGTAACCAGTGTTTCGCTTTCGCTCCACCGCCGGGCGAGATCCCCGACGACAAGAGAATGGAGACCGGGCTCGAGCTGCGTTCCAACCGGCTGCGGCTGACCGGTGATGTTCGCTTGCGTCTGCGGGCGGCAGAGACGGAGCGCAAGCATCCATACAACGCCAATGACCAGCAAGCGACGCGTGCGCGTGCTCAACTCGACTTCGAGGTCAACGACAAGGTTCGCGCCTTCCTCGAGTTCAACTACTCCGAAACCTGGGCTGGCTCTGCGAGTTACTCCGACGCGCTCGGCGGAGCTGCCAACAACCCCAACTTCGACGGCGTGTCCCAAGCCTTCTTCGAAGCCGAGGACATGTTCGGGTTCGGTGAGAAGTGGCGCATCGGGCGCAGCCAGTTCATTCTCGGGAATGGTCTGATCCTCGGCTCTTGCGACTTCTTGCAAAGGCCAGGCGTGTTCACCGGCGGGTGGCTGTCGCGCAACTTCTGGGGCCACGACTTGGAAGTCTTCGTTCTCGATGACTACGGCCCATTGCAGAGCACGAATGCTGGTACACGGTACTTCGGTGCCTCAGCGAAGATCGTGCTCTCCGGTAAGGACGACGCGGCAAGCAGCGCAGAACCGCCGACGAACGACTCGCGAGCACAGAATGGACTCTCTGGCGCGCAGCCGTCCGCTGTTCCGCTTCCGGGACCGGGATCGAGCACCGAGACGAGTGATGGCCCGAGAAGCCACGATGGCTTCGAGATCGACTCGATTCGCCCCTACTTCTTCAAGGGAACGCACGACGGCTACGTGCAGAACAAGGACACCTGGCTCGGCGTCAACACCAACGGTTATTTGCCGTGGAGCATCGAGTGGATGGCAGAGTTCGCGCATCGTCTGCGGTTCGGAGCCAAGGACGTTTCTGCTTACAGGCTCCAGCTCGCAAAAAACCTGGATCTCTTCGATGGCGTCTTCAGCCGCGCCTCGCTGATCTACACGGACAGCCAAGGTCCACTGCACATCAACCCTGCCGACTTCAATACCGCGGGTCTGTTGCATCAATACGGCGGCGCTTGGCGCAGTGACCTCTCGACGACCCAGCTCGGACTCGTGTTCACACCCGGAGCTGGCTTCAATATCGACACGAAGTTCATGCTGCTCGATCGTCGTGGCGCTTCACCCCAACAGGGTGACTTCGAAGCGGATGTGCTCGTCAACAAAATGCTCGAAAGCGGAGTGCACGTCGCAGTCGGTTACGGCGTCGACAATGACGTACGTCAAGTCGCGTATCTGCAGATGACGCTTTATTTCTAGAAGACGATGCAGAGCACGCCGGGACCCGAGCAGTCTTCCAGGACGATCGACGCCATGGTTCGCGATCTCGAAGGTCGCGCATGCGTGCTCTGTCGCCGAGTGCTCTGCCCGCACGAACTCGTCTTGGTGGTGCTCCTCGGCAGTCGAGGAGCACCGCGATGCAGTCGTTGCGCTGCAGGCGAGATGAATGAATCGTGCGCTTCCCTCGCGGACCGTTCGCTTCGATGGATCGTTCGGCGAGACTGTTACCACGAGGCCTGGCTCCGCGCGGGCGAGAACGAAGGGTTCGGTCGCGTCGATCGCCCGGCCTGCCTGTTCACGAATACGGACTCCGAAGTCGAGGCGCCAATGACGGAAGAATCCAACGACGCACCAGCGCATGACGCATCGATCGACGCCGGAGATCTCGGCTGCGGCGACCTTGTCCTGCGACTCAGGAACGAACTCAAAACCTTGGCTCCGGGAGCCGTCGTGCACGTGCGTGCCACGGACCCTGCTGCCCCCATCGACCTGCCCGCGTGGTGCGGGCTAGTCGGACACACGTTGATACACACCAAGCCTCCTCACTACTGGATCCAGAAGAAAACGACATGAGCAAGTTCTGCATCAGCCTCACCTACGCCAAGAACGACGCCGACAAGGCAACGGTCGCATTCGTCGTCGCCAATGCTGCCGTCGCGTCAGACAAGGACACACTCGTCTTCCTCAGCACGGAAGCCGTTCACCTGTCTCAACGCGGTTACGCGGACGACGTGCACGAACCGGGCTTCGCCCCGCTTGGCGAGTTGATGAGCAGCTTCGTCGAAGCCGGCGGCAAGATCTGGGTCTGCTCGCCGTGTTTCAAGCGTCGCGCGCTCGACGAATCGGCTTTGGTCAGCGGAGCCACGATCGTCGGCGGCGCGAAGCTCGTCGAGTTCTTGCAGGACGGCACACCCTGCGTCAGCTACTGACGCGCCGAATCCACTCGTGAGTGATCCCGAACCACCACCGCCGGACGCCACATGCGATGGCGGCGACCTCGACTGCGGGAGCGGCCTTCTGCTCATCATCCGCAAGGCGATGGCGCCGTTGTCGCCAGGCAGCGTTCTGCTCGTCAAGAGCCGTGAGATTTCCGTCAAGGAAGACCTCCCGGCGTGGTGCCGCATGGTCGGACATTCGATGCTCGCCGAGTGCCCGGCGAATGGTGGGTACACCCACTACTTCTTGCGCAAGAAGGTCGAGGACGCAGAACTCGACAAAGACCTGCAGAGCGCACGCGACCACGCGTGGCAGGTGCGCGTGCGTTGGACCGAAGGCATGCAAGCGAAGGTCACGGTGCGAAACCATGGCTTCGTCGTTGGGCAACCCGCGAGCTTCGACACCGAAGACGCCGCGCCGTCGGCGATCGAGTATTTGCTCTCTGCACTCGGCGGAGCGGTCGCGACGGGATTCCAATGGCGCTTGTCGCGTCGCCAGATCGAAGTCTTCGCTCTCGAAGTCGTAGCCAAGGCCAAGAGTCAGAACAGCCTGGTCTTCTTGGGCGTGGACGAAGACGGAAGCGCTGCGCTGGCGCCAATCCAGTTGTCGCTCTACGTGGACGCCGACTGCGAAGAAGCGCTGCTCGACGAAATCCTCGAAGAAACGCTGCGTCGCTGCCCCGTCACTCAATCCTTGATGTCCACCGTCGCCATCGACACGCGACTGAGAATCGTCTGATCATGTCTCGACTCCGTTCGATCCCCGAGTTTCCCGTTTCCGTCGTCGGCAGCTGGCCGCGGCCCGAATCACTTCTCAAGGCCGCCAAGCGCAAGAGTGACGACATTCCTCGCCTTCGCGACGAAGCGACCAAGCACGCGATCGAACAACAAGAGCGCGCTGGCGTCGACGTTCTGACCGATGGCGAGCAACGGCGCGACAACTTCTATTCGTTCCTCGCGGAGAAGTTGGATGGCGTCGAACTGATGACGATGGCGGACCTCCTCGACTACGTGGAGGACAAGGCGGCATTCGAAGCGTTGCTCCAAACTCTCGACGTGCCTGCGTACGCGATCAAGAATCCGACGATCACGGGCCGCCTCGAGAGGACAGAGCCCCTCGCCGTGCGCGAGCTCGAGTTCTTGCGCAAGCATTCCACCAAGGCATGCAAGGTGACCTTGCCTGGCCCCTACCTCTTGTCCCGATCGATGTGGGTGAAGCAACTCTCGGGAGAGGCGTATCCGACCCGCGAAGAGCTCTGCGAAGACATCGTTCGCATCCTGCGTGCCGAGCTCACCGAGCTCGTCTCCGTCGGTGTCGAGATCGTGCAGTTCGACGAACCGGTCCTCACCGAGGTCGTCTTCGCGGGCAAGGCGGCAACGCGCACCTTCATGTGCGCAGCGCTGGCTGCAGCTGCGGATCCTGCCGAAGAACTCGAACTCGCGGTCAACCTGATCAATCGTGTCGTCGACGGAATCGAAGGCACGATGACCGCGATCCATGTGTGTCGCGGCAACTGGAGTCGCAACGAAGACGTGCTCCTCGCCGGCGATTACGAACCCCTCTTGCCGACGCTCGCCAAGATGCACGTCGACCAGTTCGTGCTCGAATACGCGACGCCGAGAGCCGGTCCCGAGTCTCTGCTGACGCAGCTTCCGAGGACCGCATCCGTCGGCTTCGGCGCGGTCAATCCTCGGACCGACCCGGACGAGGACCCCGCGAAGATTGCCTCGCGAGTCCGGGCTCTCGCAGAGCTACTCGGACCGAATCGGATCTGGCTCAACCCCGATTGTGGTTTCGGCACCTTCGCCGATCGCCCCGTCGCGAGCGAGCGCGACGCGGTCCGGAAGATCGAGATCCTCGCCGAGGCTGCGCGCATCCTGCGCGCGTGAGACGCGGCCGGCGTCGTTTCTTCGTGTCGAGTTCCGAACGGCTCGATGCGACACTGTGCGCATGCTCTACCAGAAGCGACGCACGCGCGACCTGATCCTCACGATCGTCAGCTCGATCCTGATCGGCGTCTTCGCGCTTGCCGTGGCGCTCGCCGCCCGCGAGGAACGCATCGCCCAATTCCAGGCAACCGCCGTCGTGCACCCGAGCGGGTTGGCACGTGTCACCGAGGTCATCGACTACGACTTCGGTGCGAAGTCGAGGCACGGCATCTATCGAGACATTCCGGGGCTGCTCTCGGCCGACTCGGTCAAGGTCGAATCGGCGACTGCACCGGCCTCGTTCCAGATCATCGGCCTCGGAAACCGGACGCGCATGCGCATCGGAGACGCGAACAAGAAGATCCGCGGCAGGCATCGCTATCGGATCGAGTACGACTTGCTCGTTCGCGGTTTCGACGCGGTATCGGGCGAGGATCTGGGATGGAATGCGATCGGTACGGGCTGGAACGTCGAGATCACGAACATCGAGATCCATGTTCTCGCGAAGAGCCGCCTCGACAACGTCTTCGCGGTAAAGGGCACGGAAAGCTCGGACAACACGATCCCGATCGA
>JACKHW010000006.1 GCA_020638795.1 Planctomycetota bacterium
GCGAGCGCGGGCGTATGGACGGCACATCCCTCGTCCTGACCGCCCCCTCGAGGCTCGTCATGCTCACACTCTGCAAGGCGATTTCGATCGCTATCGCTGCGTTCGCGTTCACGAACTCGCTCCAAGCTCAGCGTGCACGACTCGTGTACGACGTCAATGCGGCGGCCGCGCAGGCCATAGTGCCAAACGGCCGCCTTCCCATCCTGGTTGCAGGTGGACTCACGTACTACGTGCTCGGCGATGCGGCAACCGGAACCGAGCTGTGGGCAAGCGACAGCAGCAATCGTTCGTATCTCGTGAAGGACATCAGACCTGGACCAGCGTCCTCCAGCCCGTCTCTCATCGGCAGCCTCGGGTCGCGCATGGTGTTCGAAGCGTGGGAGACAGACGGGCTGAGAGTCTGGATCACGGACGGGACCGAACACGGTACGCGCCGCATCGTTGCCAATTCAGCCGCCAACTACGTGCGGCCCGCCTTCCTCTCCGGCTCGGCGCTCATCGGCGCACATCTCTACTTCGTCACCGCACGCGACTATCGGTATGACATCTACCGCACGGACGGCACGACGATCGAGGCTGTGACGCAGTTCAAGGTCCGAGATAGCAATGCACTGCGCGGACTTCGCGCGTTCGGCAGCGAGCTGTTCTTCGTCTACTACGACGGTAGCCAATTCGAGTGGTGGTTCGTGGACACCGCTGCGAGGACGCTGACCCCAAAGCAGCTCGTCGCCTTCAACGGGACCCCGACAGGTTCGCTGACGATCGCCGGTGATTCCGTGTGGTTCAGCGGCACGGCCGCCAACGGGGACGAGCTGTACGTCTACGATCGCAAGACGCAGACACTCAAGGCCTTCGACCTCGTGCCCGGTCCCGGGTCGTCGAGAGTGAGTTCACTCGTGACTCTGAACAATCGCGCCTACTTCCGTGCGCTCACGTCGACGACCAGCGCGGGCGAAGAGGTTTGGGTGAGCGATGGCACGTTGAGCGGCACAACGCCTCTCGTGGTCAACCAACGGATTGATGGAGTCTCCAGACTCGAAGTCGTGGGGAGTCGCTTGTTCTTCGATTCCGCAACGACCGGCAAGACCTACGTGTCGGATGGCACAGCAGCAGGCACTGTCGCCGTCGAAGACGCGCGCATGCTCGCCGTCGATGCCACCTACATCTGGACGCTCGACACGGTTCGAGGCAACTACGCGCGACGTCGTCTCGGCGCTCCGTACGGCCTCATTTTCCTGACGGCCAAAACATCGACACCGAACCTGTGGGGCCAACTCGGAGCCAATGGGGACCTCTGGTTCTTCGTCAACGGCGAGAACTGGACCAGCTCGGGCACCGTGTCATCCACGTCCCGATTCGCCCCTGCACAAAACGGGCGGACCGAGAGCTCCTATCCGCGATCGCTCATGGCGCTCGGCCAGCGCTGCATCTTCGTCGCGACCGACGCAGGCGGCAGACGCGCACTGTGGATCACCGACGGACGCACGAATGGCACGTGGCGCATCACGCCGCCACTGTCCATAGCGACGATACACGACCGAGAAGACATCGCCGTCTTCGACGGTCGTGCATGGTTCGCACTTCATGATCTCGGCGGACGCGAAGTGTGGTGGAGCGACGGCGCCCAGTCCGGCCCGACGATCCTCACCGACCTCAATCCGCAAGGGTCGAGCGATCCCGAGCACTTCGTTGCGACCGGCCGCGCACTGTGGTTCTGGGCGACGGATCCGGCACAGGGGCGCGAGCTCTTCCGCACCGATGGCACGGCCGCTGGGACTCGTCTCGCCGTGGACCTCACGACGGGCCCTGGCGATACCGACGTCGAGTCGATGTGGGCGGTGGGAGAACGGCTCTTCTTCTACCGCGTGACCACGAACGGCATCGAACTGCTGAGCAGCGACGGCACGGCAAGTAGCACGCACGTGCTCGCGGCGCCGACCGACAAGGGCTCGCTCCTCGGCGTGACGAAGGACGGCTGCTTCGTGCTCGAGACGAACGCGAGCGGCGCTTGGTCCGTGCTCTTCACCGACGGCACCGTCCAGGGAACGCGCGTCGTCGACCGACAATCCGGCATCGAAGTCGCGCCAGCCGGCGCCGTGCTGCCAAAGAGCAACGCGATCGTCGTCGCCAAGAGCGATGGCCTCTGGCGCATCGACCCAACCGGTAAGATCCTGCTCGCGAGCGGACGCTACTTTGACCCGATCACGGTGCAGGATCGAGCCGTCGGCCTTCGCATGAAGCCGACCGAAGAGGTCTACATCAGCGATGGCACGGTAGCCGGCACGCAGACAGGACCGAGTCATCTCGCATCGTTACTGCGCGGTACGAACCACGAACAACTGCGTGGCCTCGGCACATCGCGCATGCTGAGCGTGACTCGCAACACACCGATGCTCACGAGTGGGCTCGCGACCGGAAGTACACAGGATCACGCCCTCGCGACCGAACTCGAGTCGACTCAAGCCGTCGTCGCCGGCGGAAAGCTCTTCGTCGATGCTTCTCTCGAGTACGGTTCCGAACTCTACGTCGTCGACGACTTCGGACCCGAGTCGGCGATCGTCTCGCGCGGCTGCGGCACCGGGATTCGCACACCGACGTTGACCGCGACGCCACCGACACTCGGACTGCCGATGGCACTCGAAGCGAGCAGCTTGCGGAACGGCGACGTCGCTGTCCTCCTCGCGGGCATTGCGGCGGACGTTCGCATTCCTGGAGGCTGCACTGTCCTCGTCGACTTGACGAGCACCGCACTCCTGCTGCCGACACTCGCGTTCCAGGGGGATGCGTCGTGGACCGTGCCCTTGCCGTGGGGCGCACAGTTCCTCGGGCTCCAAGTGCGATGGCAGGTGTTGTCGGTGACTCCGTCCGCGAACCTACGAGCGCTCGAAACGACCAACGGGCTCGACTCGCTCTTGCGGCCGTAGCTGCTCGAGTTGGAGCGTCACGGCGAAGCTCAGCGACCGCGCCGCGGCACGTAGACGAGATCGCCGTTCTGCAAGCAGATGTTGTTCGATGTGACGCCGTAGAGCACCATGTGGCGCACGTCCACACGGATCGTCGTCGGTGCACCGCCGGCTCGATCGAAGCGGACGACGGCGATGTCACGGATGTCCGCCTGATCCTTCAAGCGGACATCCTGCGCGATCAACTCGAGGATCGTCGCCCCCGCAGCGACGCGTTGCGCATCGCCTTCGATCTCACCGAGCACGGTCACGGTTCGTGCATCGTGCCGATCCGCGAGATCCGAACGCGAATCCATGCTCTGGCACCCGAATGCAGGCAGTAGCGCCAACAGGATGACGATGCTCGACGCGATGCGTGCCCGGGTGGTCCAGCGAACCACGGGACTTCGTTGTGAGAGATTCCGGATCCGACGCTCGAGATCACCAGCGACACTCATGGCTGTCATCATTGCTTCACCTCCCAACGAGGATTCGAGCCGCGACGCGGTCCCGTCGGCTTCGAGTCGAAAGAGCTTGAGTTGGCAATCATCGAGGCGCTGTCCATCGAATGTGTCAGGGCAGCCCGCGCAACGCATAGGACCCACCAGAAGCGGCTGCTCGAAGGAAGTTCAGCTCGCTTCTTTGGGCGCTGCCTCCGTCTCTGCGAGGATCGCCCTGAACCAGCGCTCGATGTGTCCGATGGCAACTGGACTGGCGAGGCCGTCTTTCGGGCCCGTGGGGAGATCGTCGGCTACGAGTTCGCTGAGTGTCGGCTGATGGCGACGCCACTGCAGGTCGTAGTCTTCGGTGGCAGCGGGGGCCAACCCGATCGCCTCTAGCGGCTTCAGGGTGAGATAGGCGTTTGCCATCTTGCTCAACCCCTGCAGGCTGGCAGCCTCGCCCTTCAAGTCCTTGAGGGGCTCGCCGCCGTCTAGACCGTTCGCGACCCTGACAAACGCGATTGCGGCCGGTCGGAACCAGGAGTACTTCAACTCAAGCGCGAACTCCGCGACGCGCACTCGCGACAGCGCTTTCTCGACCATCGAGTAGTCCGGGCCGTTGCGCGTAAGCTCAGCGATCCACCAAAGCCTAGCCGCAGCGTTGCGCAGACGGTCACTGCCAGTGAAGCGCCAGGCGGTGACGCGCCCATCCTTGGCATGTCGCTCGTGGACGTAGTCAGCCATGAGCTCGATCGATATCCAGCGCCAGAGATCCGGGTCGGCTGCTACTCTCGGCGGAAGGCGGAGCGCAGCGTGCAGCCTCGGAGCCATCCAGGCGTCAAGCTCGCTGGAGGACTGGAACTGGCGTGCGACGGCGTGCCGGGAGAGCTCTCGAACGATCTCGGCGTCCGGCGCCTCTGATCCGAGCAGATCGCGGTGGTCGATCCTCTCTTCGAATCCTCTTCGCAGGAAGGCCAAACCGCTCGCTGAGTTTCTCCGGAAGACAGAGCCGCTATCGGAGAAGGCGACGTCGGGCTTCTTGAAGCGGGCGCGGGCCTCGACGCTGCGCTTCCGCCCGGGGTTTCTCGATGCTCTCGAAGCACACCGCGAGCGAGTTTCTGCCGGCATCGAGTAGTTCTCATCGCGTGGCAGGCACACCAGAGCCCTCGTCAGCGTCCGCGTCGGCACGCCTGCGCGCGGCGCGTCAGCGAGAAACCCGAGTTAGAGTTGCGGCGTCGGCTTCATGCCATGGGGTTTCGCTACCGCGTGGACGCGCCGCCCTTGAAAGGGATGCGTCGACGGGCGGATGTCGTCTTCGGCAAGGCTCGAGTGGCTGTTTTTGTTGATGGCTGCTTTTGGCATCGATGTCCGGAGCACTCCACGATCCCGAAATCGAACAGGAATTGGTGGCTGGCGAAGCTAGAGGCGAACGTGCAGAGAGACAGAGATACAGATGCTTGGCTTCGTGAGCGTGGCTGGTGCGTGATCCGATCATGGGAGCATGAGGATCCCGACGACGCTGCTCGGCGTGTCGTGCAGGCTGTTCGAGGTCGATTGACGCTTCCGCCATAAGCAGGAAGGCGAAGATTCTGCTGGGCAACCGTGGCAGCAACATTACCCTGGGTTTTGCCAGCTTCGGTCGAAGCCGCGTGCAGCGGAGCCTGTATTTCGGCCTGTGAAGCCACAGTGCCGTTTCGGAGACCGAAGAACGACAGCTCCCTCCAGTCACTCGGCAAAGACCGCGATCATTCGCGCGCTCGCTCGGCATCGCCGCTCGCCGCAACGAATCCACGAGCGATTCGAGACGTGCACGTTCTCGGTCGGTCAACTTCGCGCGTCGCACGAGATGGCTCACGATGGGCTCGAACGAACCCCCGCAATACGTGGCAGCAAGATCGTCGAGCCGCCTACCGACGAAGGTGTCCCGCTCGACCTTCGCAGCAAAGGTGTGCGGCACGGAACGGCGCGAGCGCTTGACGAGCCCCTTCGCTTCGAGTCGCTCCAAGAGCTTCTGCACCGTCTCGATGTCGTTCCTCGAACGATCGTGCGCTCATGAACGAAGACTCCGACGACTCAGTACCGCCCGAAGTGCTCGCTCGCAGGCGCGCGTGGTTCCACGAGTACACGAATCGGCTCGACGACCGACCTGCGGAATTGCCCCTCCGTTGCCCTTGCTGCGGTAACAAGACCCTCGACGAACGAGGTGCGTTCGAAATCTGTCCTGTTTGCTTCTGGGAGGACGATGGGCAGGACGACTACGAAGCCGACGTGATCCGTGGCGGCCCAAACGGGCGTCTCAGCCTCACGTGGCCCGGGACAACTATCGCAGCATGGGCGCCTCTGACGAACGAAGCTTGGGCCACGTCCGCGCGCCACGACCCGAAGAGCTCCCCGACAACGAATGACACGCATGCGGGCCACGCACTCGGCACGTGTTCGAGTCGTTCCACACGCTGCTATGCTCTGCCGCGATGGACGTCTTCCACATCCTGGCCGAAGCGAAGATCCGAGAAGCGATCGACGCTGGCATGCTCGACGACTTGCCTGGTACCGGGAAACCGCTGCAACTCGATGACGATGCGAACGTGCCCGCCGACTTGCGCGCTTCGTATCGCATCCTGAAGAATGCCGGCATGCTGCCCGAAGAGCTCGAACTCAGGCAATCGATGGTGCGCCTTCGAGACTTGCTCGCCGCCACGTGCGACGACGAAGAAGAAGCACGCCTTCGCAGCGAACTAGACTCGCTCGCGAGTCGCTTCGAGTGTCTAGTCGAACGGAGGCGCGGCACGGCGCCGGCTCTCGGCGATTACAGGGATCGCGTCGCACGACGATTGCGAGGTGGACAGTGACTCAGTGCGTATCGAGACCATGACGGACGGACCATGCTTCGAGAGCCTGCTGAACGCACAAATCCCGGCACTGCAGGCGTTCCTCCGCTTGCGGACCAAGCGTGCGTTGCGCGACCGTGAATCCCACGTCGACCTCGCGCAGTCGATCTGCCGGGAAGCGCTCGAGGGCAAGGAGCGCTACGAGCATCACGACGCTGCGGGGTTCAAGAACTGGCTCTTCACCCTCGCACGCCGCAAGCTCGCCGAGCGCGACCGGCATTGGAATACCGACAAACGCGACATCGGACGCGAGCAGCGCGCGTTCGCCAACGATGACGACGAGAGCGTCGGACTCGTCGAGCAGTACGCGACGTTTTCGACACCCAGCATGCACGCCTCGTCCCGTGAGCAACTCGCGGAGATCGAGAGAGCGTTCGATCGTCTCTCGGACGAACAGCGCGAGGTCATCTCGCTCGTCCGGATCGCGGGGCTGAGCCACAAGGAAGCCGGCGAGATCCTCGGAGTCAGCGAGGAGGGGTCACGCCAACTGTTGCGGCGCGCGATCGTTCGACTGTCGATCCTGCTCGATTCGAAGACTGCACCGGAGAACGAGTCGAAGTCCGACGATCGCGAATGAGTCCTGAGATTCAAAACGCTTCGCGATCCGATCGACTTTCGCCTTTCTCGAGTTCGAAGTAACCGATCGAGCGGAACGCATCCTCGTGATACCGCGTGCTCGCGATCTCACTGCGATCGATCTCGTCGGCGAATGCGAGGATTTCCTGTCGATCTCGATAGCGCAGATCCCAATCCATGAAGCTCTCGATGTAGCCGATGTCCGGCGTCGTCGGCAAGAAGTTGCAGAGCACGAGGCGACCTCCCGGCACGAGCATGCGGAACAGCGACCTCGTCAATCGCTGTGCGACGCGATCCTCGAGGTAGTCGTAGAGCCCGGACGAGTAGATGAGGTCGAACTGTCCGAAGTCGGCTTTCCCTGCCAGCATCTGGCGCACCGACATGTGCTGCGGCTTGACGCACGGACTTGCCGAGGCTGCGACCTCGAGGCTCTTTGCGTCGGAGTCGAGAGCGATGAGTTCGCGCACGTGGTCGTTTTCTACGGCGCGTGAGACCTGCGCTTCTCGAAGGTGACCGCAGGCAACAGACAGAATGCGCACTCGGCCGGGGTTCTTCGCGGCGCACGCATCGATTGACTTGGCGATGATGCGCCGGCGTGCGCGCACCGCGCGAATCGCGAAGCGCTTACTGCAGTAGTCGTAGAGCCACTGGCTCACAGGACCCTGGTCTCGCGCGTCGAGGATGCCGTAGATGTAGTCGAGCAGGACCGCATCACCGGCATATCCGCGGGGCTTCGCGAACGCGCGCTGGGTCAATGGGTCGAGATGAATGATCTTGGCGAGCGCGTGCTGCGGCACGACGTTCTTGGCGAAGCGCTCCCACTCCGCGTCACTCGAGTTCCCGAGGATTTCGTCGAGCCCCGCGAAGAGACGATCGGCGGCGCCCGCGAGATCGCCACGGACGACCCTCTGCAACACGTTGTCGAGCAACGGGTGGGATGTCCCATGGTCGATATGCGAGCCAGGTCGTTGAGTGAAACTGTGAGCCGCGTGGCTCTTGGCCGTGGTGGTCGTGCGTGTGGTCGTCATCGTCTGGATTCGTTCGTCAGTCATGGTCTTGCCTCCGGTTCTGAGCACCCGGATGCCCACGAGTCGCCGAACGTGACAGCGAATCCGGAAGAAAAACGCGGCACGAAAAATCGCGAGATTCCCGTCACGAATTCCCCGGCATCGCAATCCGGTCCCGTGCCTGCCGAGCAACACGCGAGAGGCAGGACAGACCCTCAGAACCCACGAAGACCGGAGAGACCACGATGAACACGCCGCTGAACGGACGAATGAACAGCCGCCTGAACGCCTTGCTGGGCCCGACGACGCGAAACCTGCTGCTACCCCTCGCGCTTCTGGCATCGCCAGCAGTGGCACAGACGACGCCGCTCGCTCGCTGGATCGCCGCCCCCGGCGCGGCGGCGCGCTTCGATCACACGGCAACGAGTTTTCGATCGGTCAACCAGCATCTGAGCGCCGCTCTGTCCGCTCTCTGCTATCCCGATCTCGTCGGTGTGCCCGGCTACGTCAATGGCAACACATCACAAGAGAACGCCTACCGACAGAACCTCGCCGCGGCGATCGGGACCGGCAGCGCCAACTATCAGGGCCTGTCCGGAGCACGAAGCGGTTGGGGCTACAAGAGCATCACGCACGTCTACGACGCCGCCAAGGACGCAGAGGCGTTCGTCGCCTCGAACGATGACTACGCCGTCATCTCGATTCGTGGATCGGAGTCCGGCGATGCTTACTCGGGTTTCAAGGATTGGCTCGAGACCGATTTCAACATCGGTCCCGTCTACCTCGGCGGCGGCAAGATCGTGCACGGCGGATTCTGGCTGCACGCCCAAGTGATCGCCAATCTGGCGGTCAACCAACTACGTCGTAGTCACGACTTCCACACCTCCGAATTGCAACTCGTGCGAGGCTTCTGGACACGCGTGCACAACCCGAAATCGGATCGCCCGATCTGGCTCAATGGCCACAGTCTCGGCGGTGCTGCTGCCGTGCTCGTCGCCTACATCCTGAAAGTCGATCACGGATTCAACGTCAAAGGGGTCTACACCGTCGGCCAACCGACGTGCGCCAACCAGGCATTCGCCAACGACTACTTCGCACGCGGGCTACAACTGCATCGCGCCGTCAACTGCAGCGACTTCGTCGCACGGTGTTTCGAAGATCTCGACGAACTGCCGCTCGAGCTGAATCTGATTCGACTCCGAGTCGCGACGACGATCGCACAGAAGTGGCCCACGCCGTTCGATGAATACCTGAAGGTCCTGATCGCGACGTTCTTCACGCCACAGGTTCTCGAGTCGACCAAACTCGCGGTCTTCGGCAAGGCATCGTCCCAACTCGGCTTCACGGCCAAGCACTTCGGTACGCGCATCTACTTCGATCGCACGGGAACCTATCGCCCGGGATGGACCGACGCCCAGATGCTCGAAGATCGAATCACGCTCCACGCCAGTGAGATCGTCGATGCACTCGACCCGTTCTTGTTCCCTGTCCCGCCAGCGCCTTGGGCAGGATGGACGGCGTGGTCCAACTACTACGCCGAGTTGAAGAAGCAGAAGGACAAGCTCCTCGCAGCGATCACCAAACCGGGGACGACGTTCGGGCGCTTCGAGACCGCGATGCTCCGCTGCTTCGATCACCATGGCGCGCATCCGCAGTATCTGCGAAGGATCTACGACCGCACGCAGAGCCAAGTCGGTTCGATGACCGGCCTGCCGGGTCGGCCGTGATCCGCGCACGAGGAAGCACCCTACGCGGCGCCCGACTCAGTGCTCGACTGGCCTGGCGACGCGAACCCCGCCATCGTCGCCCTTGTGCAGATGGTCGAGTGCGATCCGGAACGCCGACCGCGCGGCACGTGCACCGAGCCGCCAACTCCCACCGCGCGCGACGCGACCACGATTGGCGATGATTTCGCGACGCAGCCCATCGCTCTGTCTCGCCGGATAGGTGTACTCGACTGGCACGTCGAGGCACCACTCCCACACGTTGCCGTGCACGTCGTGCAAGCCAAACGCGTTGGCCGGGAAGCTCGCGATCGGAGCATGCAATACGAAGCCATCGCGCCACGGCAACGTGGCGACGACTGCTTGCTCGCCGGTCCAGTCGATGTAATCGAGATCGAGCAAGTTTGCTTTTCCTTCGAGGGACCGCTCGTCCTGCCCGGTCGAGAAACCCGTGTCGGTTCCCGCCCGCGCAGCGCATTCCCACTGCGCCTCGGTCGGCAGACGAAGCCCCATGTGCGACAAGATGCGCGCGGCATCCTCCCACGTGATGTCGGTCGCGGGATGCATGTCCGTGACCTTTACATCGCGGAACGAATAGCCCGGCCCGTACAACGATGGACGCCCGCCACGCAGTTGCTCCCATTGTGGCTGCGTGACTTCGTGCTTGCCGATGAAGTAGGCATCGAGTGTCACCTGGTTGCGCGGGGACTCGTCCCAGTTGGCGTCCGCTGCATAACCCGGACCGCCCGCGTCCGTGGTCTGAGAGCCCATCGTGAACTCCATCGCCGGAATCAACACGACGACGATCGCGGATCGTTCGTCGAGTTCGAGACGCCCATCTGCTCGACGCTTCGGAACCGTGCCCGAGTCCAAGACCGCAAACTCGTGGAACTTCGACACGGGGTCGGCACCGAGAGGAACGAGACCGATCTGTGGCTCGAGCCTCGGCGTCTTCGCGTAGAGCTCGTGCGCCGCGATCCCGTCCGCTGCAGCGATGGCATCGATCGTGGCATCCCACTCCTTTTGGTGCGAAGTGATGCTCCGCTCTGCCACCGTGCGCGCAGACTGCAGTCGTGCGCGCACGTCCGCGATCCGTCCCGAATCACCCCGCAGCTCGTCGATCGCTGCGAGGATCCGACGCACGACACCGTGAACGAATCGATCGTCGTAGTCCCCGAACTGCCAAGTCATCCGTTCGATCTGCTCGTCGAGTTGACCGATCGACGTTCGCAGATTGCGGACCGACACGCGCAGCATGCTCGTGCGCTCTTTGGCTGCGGCAGGAATCTTGCGACCGGCGGCCTCGGCCCGAGACATTCGTTCGACGTCTTCGTCGAGCATCGCCGACTGCTGGGCTTCGTCCACGGTGAGCTTGCTGCGCTTCTTACGTAGATCCTCGACTTCGACAGGCGGCGGCAGCTTGCGCGTACTCAACTCGTCGAGAATCGCACGATGGCGACTCTCGCGAGCGACGAGCTCTTCGGCACGGGACAGCCAGTCCTCCATCACCGGAACTTTCTCGGGGCGAAGCGGCCAAAGCTCGTCGCGCGCCTCGGCGAGCAACTCGTCCGCGATCGGTGCATCGCGCATCTGTCGATACTTCACGAGGTTGTCGTTGGCCGTTCGCGCGTTCGCCCTCGCGATCCGGTTCTGCCACAGCGTCGTCGCGAACCCCGCAGCGAGCGCGGCCACGAGCAAGACGCCGGACGTCACCGCCACGCGATGCCGCCGTACGAGCTTGCGCAGTCTGTAGAGCGAGGAAGGCCGACCGGCGAGCACGGGCTCGTGTTCGAGATAGCGCTGCAAGTCGGCTGCCAACTCGCTCACACTGGAATAGCGACGCTCCGGGTCCTTCTCGAGCGCTTTGAGCGCGATCCAATCGAGATCACCGCTGAGACGTTTGGACAAGATGGCACGCGTCGTCGCACGACGGGCCGCCAGGTCCTCGGAACCTGTCGACGCGACTCTCCGGCTCGGGGGCTCCGGCTCGACTTCACGCAACACACGCTGCATGTCGGCGAGATTGCCCGTGCGGAGCGCCCGCGAGTCGAAAGGCAGCTGCCCCGAGACGAGTTCGTAGAGGAGAACACCGAGAGAATACACGTCGGTCCGCGTGTCGACGTCGCCGCTCGCATCTCCGCATTGCTCGGGGCTCATGTACTCGGGAGTGCCGAGAACCTGTCCGTGCATCGTGTGCAGCGTCGCCTCGCCGCTCTCGACACTCGTCGCCTTCGCGACCCCGAAGTCGATGATCTTGGGAAGCGGACGATCGACGACCTCGGTCACGAGGATGTTGCTCGGCTTGAGATCACGATGGATCACGCCTTTTTGATGGGCGTACTGGACCGCTTCGCAGACTTCGATGAGGAGCTCGATGCGATCATCGATCGAGAGTTCGTTCGCGTCCGCGAACTCCACGATCGAACTCCCTTCGATGTACTCCATGACGAAGTACGGCGAGCCGTTCTCACTGATGCCCGCGTCGAACATGCGCGCAATCCCCGGGTGCGTCATGCGAGCAAGCGCTTGACGCTCGGAGAGAAAGCGCCTGTGGATCTCGTTCGAATCCAGCCCGCCGCGAATCAGCTTGAGCGCGACGAAACGTTGGACGGGCTCGCGCTGCTCGGCGAGGTACACGGCTCCCATGCCACCGCGACCGAGTTCTCGCACGATCTGGTACGGCCCGATTATGTCGGGCACCTGTGACGGTGGTTCGACCGCGACTGGCGCCTCATCGAGGCGATGGAAGCGCGCCAACACGCGCCTCGCCCGCTCGCGCATCGATGGATCATCTGCCGCGAGCTCGGCGAGCCGCGACTCGGGATCCTCGCTCTCGAGGCACAGCAGTACGAGGCTTTCGACTTCCGCGTCGGTCGGCTTGGTCATGGGATCAACGGCGTTGTTTGGAGAACTCCTCGCGACAGAACTCGACGAACATTCGTGCGAGCGGAGTGAGCGGCCGCGCAGCGTGGTGATAGAGGCCGACGTCGCGAACGATATCGCCGTGCTCGAAGCGTGTCAGTGCCGCGAGGTCCTTCCGGCGGTCGTGCTTGCGCAACCACTGTTCGGGGAGGTACCCGACGCCGAGGCCCCGGGCAATCAGGCGGACACGGAGGTCGAGATTCGCGATCTGCCATACGCCTGCAAAGCGGTAGCGCAGGCGATGCCGGTTGGGGCGATTTTCCACAGGATCGAGATAAGACGTGATGAGAACGGCACGCTTGAGTGCGGACGCGTCTCCAGCGCGCAGTCCGTCGAAGGCCGCGTGCCTCTTCCCGCTCACGAGCCGCATGTGCTGCTGATAGAACGGGACGCACTCGAATTCGCGCATCTGCTGCTGGAACGGACCGAACCCGAGCTCGACGCGTTCATCGCGCACGAGGATGACGAGTTCGCGACTCGGTACCGTCGCGAGATCGAAGCTCACGCGAGGGTGCTTCTTGGCGAAGCGAGTCGTCAAGCGTTCGAGGTGGAGTTCGGTCACCATCTGCGAAGCGCCGAGCCGAATGCGTCCGGTCGACGGCCCTTGGATGTCGGCGAGATCACGCTCGAGATGCTGCATCTCGTCGAACAACCCATGCGCGAAGTCGAGCACGCGCTGTCCAGCCGGAGTCGGTTGTGGCGGAGAACTTCGCACGAGTAACGCCGTCCCGACACGACGCTCCATGCGCGCGATCGTCTGGCTGACGGCCGACTGCGTGAGTGCAAGGCGTTTGGCAGCTTTGCCAAAACCGCCGGTCTCGATGACGACAGTGAGGACTTCGAGTTCGTGGATCTCCATTGCACTCCATAAATCGTTCTAATCGATCTATCAGAACTATGAACTCTCCTAATGCTAGTTCGCACTCTACTCTCGAGAGATCTCGAGGACTCGACGCACTGTCATGACCGAAACACGACCGAACTACAGCAAGGGTCTCGCCGGTGTCATCGCTGACGAGACCGCGCTTTGCCTCGTGCAGGGCGAACAGGGCCGCCTGTACTACTGCGGCCACTCCATCGACGACCTGGCCCAACGGGAGTTCGACGAAGTTGCGCACCTGATGCTCTACGGAGAACTCCCGGATGCTCGGGCGCTCGCGACCTACCGTGCGGAATTGGCGGCTGCATACACGCTTCCCGAGCACGTGCGCGCGGTGATCGCGGCCCTTCCGACGGATCGACATCCGATGGAGGTCTTGCAAGCGACGCTCCCGCTACTCGGTACGATTCGGGCCGCAGAAGTCGAGACCGAACGCGTCGCGAAGAGCGACGAGAAAATCACGCGCGTCCTGCATCAGGAGAGGCACCGCGCAGACCTGATCCGCATCGTCGGCGCCATTCCGACGATCATCGCGACGTTCTACCGGCAGCGCGAGTCGTTGCCGCCAGTCGAGCCGGATCCCTCACTCGACTACCTCACGAACTTCCTCACGATGCTTCATGGCAAGCGACCGGATCCCGAGGACGTCCGCGTGTTCGGCGTCGCAGAGATCCTACAAATGGAGCACGGATTCAACGCGTCGACGTTCGTCGCGCGTGCTGTCGCTTCGACCCTTGCCCCGATGCATGCATGCCTCGCTGCGGCCGTCGGATCCCTCTACGGCAAACTGCACGGTGGCGCCGACGAAGCGGCGTTTCGCATGGCGAGAGACGAAATCGGCAGCGTCGCGCGTGCCGAAAGCTACGTCGATGAGCTCCTCGCCAAGGGCGGCAAGATCATGGGGCTCGGACATCGCGTCTACCGCACGATCGACCCTCGCGCTCACATCCTGAAGCGTCTCGCGACCGATCTCTGCGCCGGCAAGGGTGGCGACAAGCAGGAGATCTTCGAGACCCTCACTCGCGTCGAAGAGGTCATCAACGCGCGCATCGCCGCCAAGGGCAAAGCGCTCTATCCGAACGTCGAGTTCTACAAGGGCCCTGTCTTTCACGCGCTCGACATCCCGACCGACCACTTCACCGCGATGTTCGTGCTCGCGCGCGGTTTCGGCTGGGGCGCGCACGTGCTCGAACTCTACGACGACCACCGGCTGTATCGCCCGAAGGCCGCGTACGTCGGGCCGATGCCGTAATCACGGCGGCGGTCAATGGCGAACTTCGCTCACGATGAAGTCGTCGAAAAGCGAGGATGCGTCCGCCTTGGTCCAGAATCCGACCATGCCACCTCCGGAGAACGTCGCGTCTTCGACCTGCAAAACGCGCCTTCCATCGAACTCGATCTCGATGCTCGTGCCGCGCGCAAGCACGCTGAGGGCATGCCACGTCGGTTCGACCTTCACATCCGCGCTCGCAAGCTGGGTCCGTACTCCGTCCACGACTTTGTACACACGCAGGTTGTCTTCGAGAGGGTTCCAGCGCGTGACGTAGTAGCTGGATGCATCCTTCGCTCGCCACACGAGACCTCCGCCCTGGTCCTCCTGACCGGTGTCCGCGCGTAGCCGCACGTGGAGATCGACATCCGGCGCGAACTTCCCTGGCGCGAGCAAGAGGTTGTACGTCTGACCGGAGTTCTTCGACGCCACGCGGATTGCATGGTTACCGCCTTCATCGAATACGTACCACGTAGCCGTGGCAGCGCCGGCGTTGGTCTCGCCAACCGACCACCCCCATGGGAGCATGCCGATCTCGAACTCGTCGAAGTGCCACTCCCCGGCGGGAACGTTCGAAGAGGCGCATCCGGCCAGCCCGACACACATGACTGCGACCAGCGAGCGGAACGGAGAAAGCGGGTTCACCATGCCGCGGATCGTAGCGGCGTCATGCCTGACCGCTATCGTTCACCAGCTGAGGTCCTTGTTGGCGGGCTGTGCTTCGCGACACACCTCGCTCTGCAGCAGCTCACGCGGTCGACGGTCTGCGCGACGATCGGTTCCGTCGTGACCGGGATCTGGCTCCAGGCGCCGTTCGGCTTGCCACTCCTCGAGCAGACGGTTGCCTTCTGCATCTTCGCTCTCGCACGGATCGTGATCGGCAGAGGCACGTTCGTCGCCACGGCGATCGCCGGCATCGCACTCGTCGTCGCTGGTGCGTGACCGACGAGAGCACGTTCGTCCGGCCGCTCGAAGTGCCGGGCTTCGCGGCGCTCCAATGGGGTGAGCCGACGCGCATCGGTGGCCTCTTTTCAGGTCTGCGAATCAAGCCCGGGAAATGCGCCAATATGGCAGACCATGCCATATTGGCCGCGCTCGAAGCAGCACCGCAATTCAGCCTCTCCAAAGGACTTAGGCATCCGCGGACCGCATCGCCCGTCGTGGCACCGCGCTTGCAACCTCCGCAGGCATGCGCTTCGAACGATTCACGATCAAGTCCCAGGAAGCCCTGCAAGCCGCCCACCAGCTCGCCGAGCTCCACCATCACCCCGCGATCGAGCCCGTGCATGTGCTGCACGCGCTCCTGGCCCAGGAAGACGGCCTCGTCCGTCCGTTGCTCGAGAAGGTCGGCGTCGAGATCCCCGCCCTGCGCTCCCGGCTCGAGGTCGAAATGCGCAAGTTGCCGAACGTGCAGGGCGCGCAGATCGGCCTGTCGAACCCGAGTACCGAGGTGCTGCAGAAGGCCCAGGACCTCATGGGCAAGATGGGCGACAGCTACGTCTCGACCGAGCACATGCTGCTCGCGTTGCTCGACGCCAAGTCGCTCAAGGAACATTTCGCACAGCTCGGCGCGACCAAGGAACGCCTCGAAGCCGCACTCCAGGAGATCCGTGGTTCGCACCGTGTCACGGACATGAACCCGGAGGAGAAGTATCAATCGCTCGAGAAGTACGCGAAGGACCTCTGCGACCTCGCACGCCGCGGCAAGCTCGACCCCGTCATCGGTCGCGACGAAGAAGTCCGCCGCGTGATGCAGGTCCTCACGCGACGCACGAAGAACAACCCGGTCCTCATCGGCGAGGCCGGCGTCGGCAAGACCGCGATCGCCGAGGGCATCGCGCAGCGGATCGTCGAAGGCGACGTTCCGGAGACGCTCAAGCACAAGCGCATCATGGCACTCGACATGGGCGCGTTGATCGCCGGCGCGAAGTATCGCGGTGAGTTCGAGGATCGACTCAAGGCGGTCCTGCAGGAGATCACCGACGCGGCTGGCGAGGTCATTCTCTTCATCGACGAGATGCACACGCTCGTCGGTGCCGGCAAGGCCGAAGGCGCGGTCGACGCGGCCAACTTGCTGAAGCCCGCGCTCGCGCGCGGCGAACTCCGCTGCATCGGCGCGACGACGCTCGACGAGTATCGCAAGCACATCGAGAAGGACCCAGCGCTCGAGCGGCGCTTCCAACCCGTCTTCGTCGCCGAGCCGAGCGTCAGCGATGCAATCGCGATTCTGCGTGGACTCAAGGAGCGCTACGAAGTGCACCACGGTGTACGCATCACGGACTCCGCCCTCGTCGCGGCGGCACAGCTTTCGGATCGCTACATCGCCGATCGCTTCTTGCCCGACAAGGCCATCGACCTCGTCGACGAGGCGGCAAGCACGCTGCGCATGGAGATCGACTCGCTCCCGACCGAGCTCGACCAGGTCGAACGGCGCTTGCGCCAGCTCGAGATCGAGCGCGCGGCGCTGACCAAGGAAAAGGACCGCGCGAGCCAAGAGCGACTCGAGAAACTCGAGAAGGAGATGGCCGAGATCCGCGAAGACGCCGACACGCTGCGCGTGCGCTGGCAGGCGGAGAAAGAGATCATCGAAGACCTCAAGGACCACAAGGTCGCGATCGAGGCTGCACGCACGCAGGCGCAGAAGAAGGAGCGAGAAGGCGAACTCGAGAAGGTCGCCGAGATCCGCTACAGCACGATTCCCAAGCTCGAGGACGAAGTCTCGCGGCTGCAGACGAAGCTGCGTGACCTGCAAGGCGACCGCGCTCTCCTCAAGGAAGAGGTCGGCGAAGAGGACATTGCATCCGTCGTCGCCAAGTGGACCGGCATTCCGGTCTCGCGCCTCGTCGAGGGTGAGCGCCAGAAACTCGTGCGCATGGAAGAAGTCATCGGCAAGCGCGTGATCGGCCAGTCGGAAGCGATCGAAGCCGTCGCCAATGCGGTTCGCCGCTCGCGAGCCGGTCTGGCGGATCCACGCCGACCGATGGGCAGCTTCCTCTTTCTCGGCCCGACCGGTGTCGGCAAGACCGAAGTCGCGCGCGCCCTCGCGGAGTTCTTGTTCAACGACGAACAAGCGATGGTCCGCATCGACATGGGCGAGTTCCAGGAGAAGCACTCGGTCGCACGCCTGATCGGCGCGCCTCCGGGTTACGTCGGCTACGAAGAAGGCGGCTACCTGACCGAAGCCGTTCGCAGGCGCCCGTACTCGGTCGTGCTCCTCGACGAGGTCGAGAAGGCGCACCCCGAGGTCTTCAACACGCTTCTCCAACTCCTCGACGACGGTCGCTTGACCGACGGACAGGGTCGCACGATCGACTTCAAGAACACGATCGTCATCATGACGAGCAACCTGGGCAGCCACTTGCTGCTCGAGCACGACCCCGATCAGGAGGGAGTGCGCGAAAAGGTGATGGCGCGCTTGCAGGAGCACTTCCGCCCTGAGTTCCTCAACCGCATCGACGAGATCGTGCTCTTCCACAGGCTCGACCCGTCGCAGATCCGGCGCATCATCGACATCCAGCTCGAAGGCCTGAAGAAACGTCTGCTCGAACGCGACATCACGCTGGAATTGAGTGACAACGCGATCGGCGCACTCGCGCTCGAGGGTTACGACCCGGCCTTCGGCGCGAGACCGCTCAAGCGACTCATCCAGCGCAAGGTCGAGAACGAGCTGGCGAAGCAGTTGCTCGATGGCGAGATCGGCGATGGCGACACGGTGCGCGTGGACATGGAGAACGGCGAGTTCGTTGCCCACCGCGCACAACCCGTGTCGCAGTGACGTCACGTCGTCGAGCCACCGGTCGCGCACGGTCTCGGCAAGGGTCGCCATCCGTCCCCTTCCAATCCAGGTCGGTCCGGGCTTGACTGGAGACATGACCGACCTGCCTCAGTACGACCCGCGCACGATAGCCCTCGTGAGCGAGTTGATCCATCCACCGATCCAACTCGAGCCCGGGAAAGTGCAGGGCGTGCACAACGAGCTCTATCAGCATCCTGAGTTCGCGTATCAGAACTTCGGTGTCGCTGCGGACGGCATCACGCTGACCAACGTCACCAACGCGCAGAACACGCAGTCGCTCGTGCGCTTCATGCCCGACCGGATTCACATCCGCGAGGAGTTCACCGGGCAGCACGTCGACGACTTTGCGAGGCGGCTCGAACACGTCACGCGCATCGCGGTCGAGCGCATGTCGATCCCGATCATCATCGCTCAGCAACACGTCGTCCGTAGCCTCGTCAACGCGAAGCACTTCGCGGACAGCCGCGAGTTCTTGGCAGGCGTCGTTTGCTCGATTCCGCCTGACGACTTCGCTCGCTTCGCACGGCCGGTCGAACTTTTTGGCTTGCGCTTGCTCTTCCCGGCTGTCGAAGGGCGCAACGACGTCCATGCGGTTCGGATCGAGTCCTACGCAGAAGACGCGCGCGCCGTCTGGATCGAGGACGTGGCCACGTTCACGACCGCGTTGATGCCAGCCAGTCTCGAAGAACTCGGTAACAACATGCGGAAGACCTACAAGTTCGTCCGGGAAAACGTGCTCGGCTTCCTCGGCAAGCACGACCAGTCTCCCAAGCGTGGCCCCGAGGCTTGACCCGAGGTTTGACCCTGAGGTTTGACAAGGTTGAACCGCGTGTGGAACGACACATGTCCGTGACCCGACGCACCGCACTCACCGCTACCTTCATCGCCATCCTCGCCGGGAGTGCTCTCGTCGCTCACGCATGCACGAAGTCGACAGAGACGCGGGATCCAGAGCCGGCTGATGTCGTCGCCGTCATCGGCCCCGTTCGCGTCACCGACGAAGAACTCAATCGCTTCGTCGAGTGGTCGAAACGCCTCGACCCGGCACTGTCCCCCGCCAAGATCCGCCGCATCACCGTCACCGACTTTTGGTTGCCTTATCGAATCGCGCGCGGCCTCGCGGGCAACGACGTCGTGACGCGGGCCAAAGACGCGGCGGAAGAGTTCCATCGCGCGCTCGTCGAAGCTGGCGGTGATTTCGAGTCGTTCCGGCGGATCGCGAAAGTGCAGGGAGTGCACTTCGAGGACGGCGACGAATATGTCCGGGCCTTCAACACGCTCCCGATGTCCCTCGCGACGGCGGCTTTCGAAACGCCCGTGGGCGGTCATACCGGCCCGCTCGCATCGACCCTCGGATACGCCGTGCTGGGGGTCATCGACGAGCGGTTCGACGGTGTGGTGATGCGGCGCCTGGTCATGGCGACGTTTCCGTTCGATTCGTCGATCGCGTTCGGCAATCTCGTCAAAAAACAGAGTCTCGACCTCTGGGACGAACGCTCCTACGTCCATCCGCGTTATCGTGTGGAGTTCGAAAACGTCCTTCGGAACCTGTCCGAGGACTGGCCGCCGCCGCAATGAGCGCAGACCGACCAACCCACGACCGACCGAAGGATTCATGAATTCGACGAAGACGCTGCGCTTCGCCCTCTTCACGGCATGCCTCGCCTGCCCTGGCCTTTCGCAAGACTCCGGTAAGGAACCCGGACACATCGACAAGGCAAGACAGATCGACGAGACCGGACAAGATGCCGAGAAGCCGAAGCAGGACGACCCGAAGCAGAAGACTACCGAGAACGAGAAGGCGACCTGGCCGGCGATCAAGCCGGTCCGACTGAGCATCACGAAGGACAAGATCCCGCAGCTCGTGCACAAGAACGAAAAGACGCGCGAAAAGGCCAAGGAGACGATCGTCGGCTACGGCGCTGGCTGCGCACCCGTGTTGCTCGACGCGCTCAAGCACGGGCAGAAGCCCGAGCTCGTCACCGAACTCACGAAGATCCTCGATGGCTTCGTGGAGAAGCAATACCTTCCGTTGCTCGAGGCCGAGTGGACCGGTACGGACGAAGTGCGCGATGCCTACATCATTTCGACGATCAAACGCTTTGGCGTCGAAGGGCACGGTGAACTCTTCGCGAAAGGTCTCGTGCACGGAGATCCCGCGATTCGCGAAACGGCAACATACGCTCTCGCGATGCTCGGCGACGAGCGCGCGCTCCACCCTCTGCTCCTACTCGCACGCGACTCGTGGGAGGAGAAGAACTACCAGATCCGCGAAGCACTCCCGAAGCTCAAGAATGAAGCAACGACCAAGTGGCTCGTGAAACACCTCACCGAGGGCGAGATTTCGGATCGCATCGCGACGTTGCGTCTGCTGCACAGTGCAGGGACGAAGGACTGCGTGCGCGCGGTCGCGCCGCTCCTCGACGCGAAGGAGCACCTGATCCGGGCCGAAGCGGTCAACGCGCTGCGAGGCATCATGGATGGCGACCCACCGTTCCGGAAGCTCTCGGTCTTCCAAGCGATCGAAGAAGTCAAGAAGTGGAAGGCAAGGGTAGGCACATGAGTTGGCTCGCTCGAAATGCCCTGACGGCGATGAGCATCGTCGTCGCCACGCTGTCGCTCTGTGCATCCAGCGCACGTGCGCAGAAACCGAAGCTCGAGAAGTGGCGCATCGACCCGTACACGGAGAACGATCCCGAAGCGATGAAGCGCGCAGGTATCGTGCGCTTCCATCCGATGCCCTACGGCGAGCTCGCGGGCGCGGAAGTCTCGACGGAGAAGATCGAGGAGGAACTCGGCGACGCGAAGATCCGCTGGATCGAGACGGCGCACTTCCGGATCGGTTCGACGCTTCCGGCGTTCCCGATTCCGGCCTCGGACCGAAAGATCAAACTCAAGCTCGAAGGCGAGCTCGAACGCCTCGCGAAGAAACTCCCGAACGTCAACGTGCGGACACGTCGCCTCGATCCGTGGCTGCGTGTGCACCTCTTCGCGCAACGGTGCGAGGAAACATACGAGAAGTTCATGGAGCGCGCATGCGTGACCGAGGCGTCGTTCCCGAAAGAGCCGGACACCCTGATGCCCGACGGCAAGTATTGGGGCCAAGGCCCCTACCTCGGGCAGCACGGGAAGTACCTCGTTCTCATGTTCGAGAAGCAAAGTGATTTCACGCGTTACCTGACGCTCTTCATCGGGCGTCAGCAGGCATTCGCACAGCGCTGGAACTTCAAGACGGTCGGATCACTCATCATCGTGACGTCCACCGAACTCGAAGATGGTCGGCTGAAGCACGACACGTCTCTGCACTGCCACATCGTGTGGAACGTCGTGCACAACCTGATCTCGGGGTATCGCTTCTATTCGTACGACTTGCCCGTCTGGTTCTGCGAAGGCTCCGCACACTGGTGGGCGAAGGAAGTCGACGAAGAACGCGCGCTCGACTTCGACCAGAACGAGTCCGCTCGCGCGAAGATGCTGAACACGGGCAAATGGAAACCGAAGGTTCGCCAGTGGCTCGACAACAAGAACACACGCCCCGTGTCCGAACTGATCGGGCTTCGGGACTATGGCCAGCTGACCAAGTACGACCACGTCAAGTGCTGGTCCGTCATCGATTGGATGATGGCGCAGGGCAATGAGAAGTGGGGCAAGTACATGAACACGGTGAAGGGCTACATCGATCCAAAAACCGGGCTTGCAACGGCGAAGGAAGTTCTCAATCTCCAACGTCAAGGCTTGCGCGATGCATACTCGGTGAGCCCACCGATGCTCGAAGAGAAGTGGAAGGAATGGGTCCTCGAAACTTACCCCGACCGGTGAGTGCCACACGGTGCTTTGGTGGTCTCGCCGCGGCGCTGTCGACCGTGCTCGCCTCGTGCGGAGTCGTCGCGTTCCCCGAGAAGACGCACGTCACGCTGTCGCCCGTCTATGGCTCCCTCGTCATGAACGGCACCGCCAAAATGGAGAGCGGTAGCGTCGCTTCGGGCAAGACCGCCAACGGCACCAACGACCTTCGGCACGGCCTAAACGTCGCCGATCGCGATACGGCGCTCGGCGGCACGATCGGCTACGGCGACTCGTTCGCTGGCGTCGAGTTCGGCTATCTCCACTTCGCGGAACGCTCTTTCGACACGCAAGCGGTCTTGCAGAACGACTTCGGCGCCTTGGTCAAGGACGATGCGATCCAGTCCGAACTCGAGTTCGAGCAGTGGACGCTCGAGTACATCGTGCGCCTCTTCGACTTCGAACCGGTCGACAAACTCACCATCGACCTCGGGGCAGGGATCGGCATCCACCACAACACGATGACGTTCGACGCCAAGGCAACGTCCGTGACGACGCCACGCAATCAGCACTTGGCCATGCAGGACGATGGCATGCCGATCTTGCGTGCACGCGCCGACGCATCGTGGCGCCGATTACGCGGGCGCCTGGATCTCGGATACAGCGACGGGCACTGGCGCAACATCGACGGCAAGGTCGTCGACCTCGAGCTATCCGTCGCTTACGACCTCACGCGCGACGTCCGCGCGTTCGCGTCGTGGCGTCGCTACGACCTGCCGTTCGCGGGCGGGCAGGACGGGCTCGATTACGCCTTCGATGCCAAGCTCGAAGGCTTCTACTTCGGCCTAGAGTTGCGGTTTTGACACCGCTCCGGCAGAACGTCCCCGCTCCGGGCGGCCCGTGCGCTCAGCGCTGCAGTTCTTGCATGACGCGCATGCCGAGCTTCTGACCCCACTCCTGACCGGCGGTCGTCGAATCCCTCGTGATGAGGCGTTGCGCAGCAGCGAACTTCTTGCCCTTTTCCGACGCGTAGAACTCGATGGCCGCCGCGAGCGTCTCCTTGTCGAGGTGCTTGGCGTAGATCGGGACGACCATCTCGACGAGTTGCTCGGGCTTTGCCAGCTCCTTGAACTTCGCCGCGAAGCCTTCGGGCAGCATGCCGGTCGCCTTCATCTTGTCGAACTGGTCCATCATCTGGTCCATGACTTCTTTGCCCATCTCGGCCGCTCCGGTGAGCTTCATGAGCGTGCGCACCTGCTGCTCGAGCGGATTGACTTGGCCTTCTTCGGAAGCGCCCCCCTGAGCGGTGTCTTGGCCAGTGCGGATGCTGTCAGCGCCGCCGTCCTGCAACGTGGGGCCGAAGGAGGCGAGGGCGAAGAGTGCCGAGCAAGCGGCGGCGAGCGAAATGAGTTTCATCGGTCTTTGGTCCTGGAACGGGGACTCGAGCCATACGAACGGAACGCCCGTACGAACGGAACGCACAAACGGCTCGTGAATTGGATCTATCGGGACGAGTGTAGCGCTCCCGAGACGAAATCCGGCCGCCGTAGTGGACCACCGAACGCGCTGGAACAAGCGTTCCGGGCAGGATTGTTCCTGCAGGGTCTTCAGCAGCGGACGCGCGACGACCGAAGAGCGGCCTCGACCGCGTCGATCGTCGAGTCCGGGGTTGACGTGCCGGCGGTCAGCCCGACCGTTTCGTAGTTCGAGAGCATCTCGAAGTCGAGTTCGTCGGCATTCGCGACGCGCTGGGCGACGCGGCCTGCGGCGCGGCACGTCGCGACGAGCTGTTGCGTGTTGTTGGAGTGAGCTCCGCCCACGACGACGATCGCCTCGACCCGCGAAATCAAGTCGCGGAGTGCACGCTGTCGCTCTTTGGTCGGCTCGCAAATCGTGTCCCGAACCACGATGTCCGCACGCGGGTTGGCGAGCTCGATCGCGGCGATGAGCGTCCGCATGCGCTCTTCGAGCAGCGTCGTCTGGCAGACGATGCCGAGCGCGGCGGACCCGAAATCCTTCACGTCGTCCTCGGTCTGCACGATCGTGAAGGACTCGAGGTCACCGACGAGTCCGCGCACTTCGACGTGACCCTTGCGCCCGAGAACGATGACGTGACGCCCTTCCCGCTGGAGCGCCAGGGCGGCGGCATGCGCCCGACGAACCAAGGGACACGTCGTATCGATGAGTTCATGGCCACGACGGACGAGCCGTGCGCGCTCGCGATCCGCGATCCCGTGCGCCGTGACGAGCACACGCTTGGTCCGGACCCTATCGAGTGCGCCCTCCCTTTCGATTTCGTCGAGCGCCTCGAAACCACGTGCTTCGAGTTCGGAGAGCACGGCCTCGTTGTGCACGAGCTCTCCAAATACCGTCGTCTCCTCCGGCGCGTCGCTCGTGCGCGCGACTTCGAGCGCATCGAGGACACCGAAACACATCCCCATCGCACTTGCTCGGATCACGTCCATGTCGCTTCTGTCGTCCTCCAGGGCCTGCAAGGGCAAGCCTTTGTATCGCAAAGTTTCAAGGCAAAAAAAATGGCCTCCGCAAACGTCATCAGGCCGGGGACCAACCCGCGTCGAGGTCCGAAGCGTCCTGACGCTGTGCGGATCGCGCGTCGGTGAGCACTCGGTCCAACTCCTCGAAGTACACGAGGAGCTGCTTGCGCCCTTCGGGTGAAAGGCGCAAGAGCGTCGCCGTGCGTCCGCCCTCCTGGCGTTTCCAGATTTCGACGATGCCCTTCTCTTGCAGGAGCGACAAGTGTCGGCTCAGGTTGCCGTCGGTCAACTCACAGAGCTTGCGAAGCTCCGGGAACAACACCCCGTCCGGCCGATTCAAGAGTGCGACGGTGATCCCCAGGCGCGCCTTCTCGTGCAGCACGCGATCGAGTCCTGGATACGCGTGCGGTGCGCCGTCGGCCAAACCGAGATGCTTCGCATGCTTCTTGTCAGAGCGATCCACGAATCCAGCCTCCTTGATCTTGCTCCTTGCGCTTGGTGCCGATCGCCTCACCTCGGCGGAACAGCATCGCTGCGAACAGCTGTCCGCCACCGAAGACGAGGCCCATGACGATCGGCGAAGGCAGCGTCGCGTGGAACGGCGGCAGCAACAGAGCCGCACCGACCGCCAAGTAGAACGAACCGACGTAGCCGAGCCCCGCGGCCAGGAAGGGACGCGACGCGACGATTCCGAGACCGAAGCACAACGCCCAGATCGCGGGAAGTCGATCGGCGACGACCGTGTCGACGAGGGTCGCGGTGAGTGCTGCGCCGACGAAGAGCGCGGGCAAGAGCTGCCGCAACGCATACCAAGTCCGGCGCCGTTCGCTGCGCCCCTGCCTCACGATTTGCATCGCGAGGTCGAAGCCGATCACACAACACGCGATCGCGGCGATGGTGATCCAGTAACCGATGAACTCGGTCACGCTCTTCGGTTCGAGCACGTAGTTTTGGAACACGCCCGCTACGACCGCGAGGACACCCGTGCCGCCCACGGACGCGGCGCGGTATCCGCGAAACGTCTCGCTCCGCAGCACTTGTTCGTGAATCGTCTCGAGGTGCTCGAGCGCGTCTTCGATTCGCATGGCTTTGACTCTACGACGCAAAGCGAAGCCGTCAAGGGCCCCGAGCCCCTGCCGCGACGCCGAGATCGGCCCCGTGTCGCCCGATCCCTCAGCGCCCGACCTGGATGCGGATCGCGTCCGAGGTCACGTAACCCTGGAGGTTGGCGTCCAGCGCGATCACGAGCCACTGTGCGGAAAAGACGCCGCCGACGAGCCCCGCCACGTTGGGAACGGGCAGTGTGTCCTTCGCGGTCCCACCGGTCGTCACGGGCACGACGGTCGGCAACGCGAGCGGATCGAAGAAGAGCATCGAACCCGAACCCCCAACGGGATCGAAGTCGTAGATCGGCGCCGCCTCCCCGAGCCCGAAGACGACGATGGCCGCGAGCGCAGGCACGCCCGTGCGGCCGCGAGCGTTCTTGAGACCGAGTGGCACGTTGGTGCCGATGCGCGCGCTATCGAAGAGAAGATCGACTTCGGGACGAATGCCCGACCGATCCCCATATCCCGGTGTCCCGAACGTGCGCGTGCTGCCCTCGGTCCGAAACTCGTCCGCACCCAGATCGGCGATCATCGCTGTCGTGCGCACGACGCGCGGATCCCCTTCGTAGTCGGTCGCCGGGGGGTTCTGCAGATTCGGGTCCCCGGCATCGATACACGGCGACCCGGGAGAGAGCTTGTACTGCGGCCGCACGAGTGCGGGATCGAGCTTCTTGTTGCCGGTCCCGGGGTACGACACGGTCTTCGATGACGACCAAACGAGACTCGTGCCAGCACTCGCCTTGAACTCCGGCGCGAACGCGTTGTCGAAGACGCAATGGTCGAGTCGCACGTTCGACGCACTCGAAGCATCGAACGCGGCGGCAGTCGCATGATCGGCGATCGTCGAAAACGATGCCGAGAACGAACCATTGCCGACGACTTCGAAGCCTTGCCCCTTGTTCTGCACGACCATCGCGTTGGTCCACGCACACGTCGCTCCGGCGCCGAGTTCGCAACGTATACCTGCACCTCTGCTGCGAGCGCTCGTCTCGCGATCCGCAGTGAGATCGAGCGCGGCTTGGTTCCGGCAACGCACGACGACATTCGTTGCGCACTCCTGCCAACGATTGCGTTCGAGCGTGGCGGTCCACTTACCCGCTGTTGATGTCGCGTCGATCGTGCAATCGAGCCCCGTCGTTTTTGAACCATCGACGACGTTTCTCGACAAATGGATTCGCGACGGTCCACCGGGCTCGCTCGAAGCAATTACGATCCCTGCGTCACTGCGCATGATGCTGCTGTCGCGCATCTCGAAATCCACGCTACCCGGGACGCCGAGGCCGATTGCAGCGATGTAGCAATCCCGCATCGAGCAGTGATCGATCAAGACGCGCTGCTGCGTCCCTCCCGCGAAATCGCAACGCAGAGCTCGATTGCAGAAGACGAAGCGACTCGTATCGGCGAGGAGCGCCGTACGCGCCACCGTGTTGGACACGAGGACGATCGCTTCGTTCGCCGTGTTGAGGAACGTCGATCCCTGCACGACCACGTCGATACGAGCACGCCCTCGCGCGTCGACGGTGATCCCCGAACTCGTGAACGCGAACTCGTTGCGCAAGCTGTAGAACTGGGCATTACCACCAACGAAGTTCGCACGGATCGCAGCAACGGTTTGTCCGCGGAACTCGCTGTTGGAGACAATGCATTGCAGTGCCGACGCGCCAGCGACGGTGCCGGCGTCGATCGCGACGTCTCCACCCGCAACGAGCACGGAGTCCACTCCGTACACGTCCGCGGTGGTCGTCGAACCGACTCGGAAGATCGTCCGTTGCCCGCCGGGCACGAAGCGCGGCCGCGCGCCCTGATCGCCCACGACGAAGATGCGATCCCGCAGGACGATCGTCGTATCGACGACGTAGTCCTGACTTCCGGCGACGAGGATTCTGTGGGTCGTCGACGTAGGCGGAACCGGCGCCTGCGCCATCGCATAGGCGACCGTGCGCCAGGGTTGTGTCACGGTTCCGTTCGTGGGAACGTCGAGCCCACGCAGTCCATCGACGTAGTAGTCGGTCGCGTGCAATGCACGAGTGAAAACGACCGACGCGAGGACAGCGAGCGAAACGCACACGCGGCGGGCAGCAATCGAACGAAAGCGAGCGAGGGGGCGGGAAACGGTCTTGCGGGAGGTCAACATCGGTCGAGGACGTCCAGGATAGCGCAGGTACGCTCAGGCTCGGGCGACCGCCGCTTCCCATCGTCGCAGGTGTTCTTCGACACGCGATGGCTCCATGCCAGGGCGGAATCGGCCTGCTTCGACCCACTTGTCCCGAAGCGTCTCCATGTCCGCGAAGACTCCGGTGGCAAGACCCGCGAGGCACGCAGCCCCGATGACGGTCGATTCGAGCATGGCGGGCCGCACGATGTCCGCGCCGAGAACATCACTCGAGAACTGCATCATCAGGTCGCTCGCCGCGGCTCCACCGTCGACCTTGACCTCGCGCAGCTCGTAGCCCGAGTCGCGTTCCATGGCGCGAAGGATATCGACGTTTTGGAGCGCGATCCCTTCGAGCACCGCTCGGGCGACATGCGCTTTCGTCGAACCGCGCGTCAGCCCTGTGATGATCCCTCGAGCATCAGGCCGCCAGTGCGGCGCACCGAGCCCCGCGAACGCGGGAACGAACGAAACCCCGCCAGAATCCTCGACCGATGCCGCGAGATCGTCGACCTCGGATGCAGACTCGATGATGCCGAGCCCATCGCGGAGCCAGCTGACGGCTGCGCCGGCGATGAACGCCGATCCCTCGAGCGCATAGGTCGTCGAGTTCGGCAGCTTCCACGCGAGGGTCGTGATGAGGCCATGCTCGGAACGCACGATTCGGTCCGCCGTGTTCATGAGCAAGAACGCACCGGTTCCGAACGTGCACTTCGCGTCACCGGGCGTGAAGCACGCTTGCCCGAAGAGTGCGGCATGCTGATCGCCTGCGATCCCCGCGATCGGGATCCCGTCCGGAAGTCCCGCGACCCCTTTGGTGGTGCCCACGACCTCTGACGACGAGACGATGCGCGGCAACATCGACCGTGGCACACGGAAGAGACCACAGAGCTCGTCCGACCAGTTCTCCGTTCGCAAATCCATGAGCATCGTGCGCGAAGCGTTCGTCGCATCCGTCGCGAAGACCTCGCCGCCGGTCAACTCTCGAACCAAGAACGCGTCGATCGTGAGCGCCACGAGATGACCTTGTTCGGCTCGCTCGCGATGACCTCGTTCGTCGAGTAGCCATGCGATCTTGGTCGCCGAGAAGTACGGATCGATCGGAAGACCCGTCAGTTCGCGAACTCGAGTCGCAATGCCACGCTCGTGGTGTTCGGCGCACTGCCGACTGGTTCGTCGGTCCTGCCACACGATGGCGCGCTCGAGCGGCTGTCCGAGTTCGCGATCCCACAGAACGACGGTCTCGCGTTGATTCGTAACGCCGATCGCTTCTATTCGGCGGACGTCGAAGCCGGGCGTGCCGCACGCACGATCGAGGGCCTCGGTCAGCGAATCGTGGAACGACCGCCGAATCTCGTTCACATCGTGCTCGACCTGGCCGGGATACGGATAGTGTTGCGGAAACTCGCGATAACCCGAACCGACGACTCGCAGGGACTCATCGAAGATGAAGACGCGAGTTCCGGTCGTGCCCTGATCAACCGCCAACAAATACGACATACCGACATTTGCGGCACTCGGTCGAACGATGTCAATCCGGAGATCGGCCCCGTCCGATTCCGCGGATCACTGATCGTCGTCGCGCACGGGTGTGAGATCGTGCGATTGCGGCGACGGCGTCTCCGTCACGCCGAATGCGGGGGATCCAGCCGGATAGCTGTAACCAGGACGTCGGATCAAGCCGCCGAAGGTCGGGCGGAAGCGAACCGTGATACTCGAGTCGTTCGTCAGCTCGTTCTTCGTCATGGTGAAGATCCAGTCGTAGTCGTGATCCTGACGAACGAGCTGCACGGTGGACGAATCCAATCCTGTGCGCTCGAAGTTGTAGACGATCGCTCCAGTGACGAGCCAACGCTCCCACGCAGGAAACGACACGCGAGCCGAACCGGTCCCGGAGTCGTCGCGACCCGTCCGCCATTCGGCCGCAGCGGTCAATTGACTGTCGAACGTCGTCGCGAGACCGATGTTGCGAGTCTTGTAGTCTCCGCGCACCCAATCGCGCTCGCCCTCGAACAGTACGCGTGTGTTGGGCAAAGGCAGCCAACCCCTGCCGGGCGTGACAATCAGCTCCCACGCGAAGATGCCGAGGTGATGCCCGTCGTTGTCGCGTCCCGAGATCGGATGGAACCGCTGCGTCAGGTCGAGCCAGACGAGGTCGTCGTAGCGACTCCGTCCTTCGCTGTCCTTGTGTCGCGTGAGAACACGCTGGAAGACTCCGACGTCGATCGCGGCGTGCTCGTCGAGTGCATCGACTTCGTCGAACTGGAAGTAGTCTCCAGGTTCACGGTCGACATCGAAGCGATGGAACACCGACACGTTGGGACGGACGTCGTGCCACAAGCCGTCGATGCCGAGCGAATCGCTCGAATAGTCGAAATGGCGCGACAACCGCGTATCCACGCTCACCCCGGCACCGAGCGACGTGCGTGCCGCCCCGCGCGAACTGCCGTCGAGCTCGGAGTAGGCCGTCTCGCGTGCTCCGAACCATGGCCGTACGGCGAAGTCGCCGAGTCTCATCGGCGTCGATACTTCGAGGTCGAAATCAGCACGAAACGCTCGTTCACTCCGTGCGATCGTCGAACGATCGGAGAACTGGTTCTTCAAGAACCCAGCGCCGATGTTCGCGTCGACGACCAACGGGACGTCTTCGGCAATGTCGAAGAGTGGTTGCGAAAAGAGCGACGCGCGTAGGTACGGCCGTTCGCTCCGGAACCGATCCGTCAGGCGCGCACGATCGTCATATGCGATGCCCGCCAAGTCCATGCGGCCGGTCAGAGTGAGCAGCCGGTTGTCCTGACGATCGCGGAACTCGAGGCTCGACTCGGGCACTTCCATCGTCTTGAGCTGATTCGGCGCGAACTCGGCGTAGGCACCGGGATCCGAAGCGCCGAAAGCCTCGACGTCGATGCGCCGACCTTCGCCCATCCAAATGCGATTGCGGCTGCGCACGAAGGAACGCTTGCGATCCAGGATCGGCGAACCATCGACGTAGGTCGGCACCGACAACCGGTCGACCTTCGTCTTGTCGTCGAGCCAGAACCCTTGAATCCAACCGTCGAAGACCTCCGGGACACGGTATGCGAGCCGCGGCTCGACCGGAATGCCACGTTTGCGTGTGTAACCGGTACGAAGGTTCCACTCGCCGCGAAACGGCTGTGCCGCCCCGCCGAAGAAGTCGACGACGTGCTGACCGAGATCGTTGAACCGACCACCGAATCGAGCAAAGACGAACTCGCCGCGAATGTTCGAAGAACCAGCCGAAACACCTTGGAGCGGGATCCAGTTGTCCTGATCGGAGAACCAGCGGTAGTCCGGTAACGGTAGCGAAGGCAGGATTCCGACCTGCAGAGCGTTTCCTTGACCGAGGACTTCGTAGACGTCACCCTCGCGCTTCGTAATCACGAGTCGTTCGGATCTCATGTCGAAGTGCGCTTCGCCTGCTTCGCACGTCGTCAAGGACGCATTGCGCGCAACGATCGTCGCGCCTTGTTGAACGATGCGCGGCGCACGGAGCACGAGCGAGACGCCGCTGCCGGCGATTCCCAATCGCGCCGGGAGGCGAACGACGACGTCTTCCATCGTCGCGCGATCGGAAGCGAGCGACAGCCAGAGCCTCGAGCACTGGACCGCGCGCACACCTGCCTTATCGAAGATGACATCACCCTCGGCGAGTAGCCCGCGAGTCAATGGAGCGAACCGGTCACGACCTGGAGGAACTCGTGTATCGATCTCGGATCCGAGTCGATCCCGAACACGTCGACGCAAGCTGCTCGCGAGCATTTCGCTCTGAGAGAGCGGCGGCTGCGACGTGCGGTGCGGCAATGCCGAATCATCCGTGATCACCTCGATCAGGCTGCGCTCTTCGTCGCGATCGACGACGAGCACGAGTCGGTCCGCGCGAACCCGCAAGTCACCACTCGTGAACTCGACACCGCCAGAGTAGACGTGATAGTCGAAGTCACCATCGACCACGGTCGGCGCCGAGGAACCGGCTTCGATGCGGTAACCCTCGAGAGTCGCCTGTGCATGCCCGACTGGACAGAACGTGACCATCGAGACGATGCTCGCCCCGACGATACGACCACCCCTCCCCGCCCTGTGCAGCATCAGCGAGAACCGACCTCGCTGCGCGAAACCGCCTGACGATTCTCGACCCGAAGCCTCTTCCCGTGATAGGCGAACGTACGAAGGTTGAACGCGAGTTGCGGATCGGCATGCACGCGCACGGCATCGCCGATGTCAACTGCGACACCACCGTCTCGTCGCCTCAAGACGACCCACGCGTCGTCCGGAGTGAATCGCAGCTCTTCGCCTCGCGCCTCAACGCCGCCGTAGCGAAGGTCGACACCGCCGACGGCTTCGCATCGTTCGACGACACGCGGCAACGCGATCCGCACGGTATCCGAGGCGCGCCGAGTCGCGTCCGTATATCCCTCTCGCAAGTGCACGACGAGGTCACCGCCTGCGCGCAGTTCGAACTCACCGTCTCGATGCACGTCGTCCGCATCGACCATACGAGCCACGACAGGACCAGGAACGACAAGCCGAGTGTCCTGCAGCCGCATGGTGCCAGACGAATCGAGGCGCAACCTTCGAGCGTCTTCGCCAGCCGAGTCCCCAATGAATCGCACGGTGCAGCCGCCGCGTTCCGTCGCCCGGAGTTCGAGGCCGTCATCACGCGCGGCGATCTCACGACCTTCGAGCACGACGTCGCCACGCCGCGCATCGCGAAGGGTCGCAAACACCGATTCGTGCTTCGTCTCACCTGCCAGTAGGAAGCGCAGCGCGTCACCGTTCGCATCGAACCACAACGAATGCCCGTCGAAGGACGACGAGGACGCAACGCTTCGACCGTCCTCGGAGCGCTTCTCCGTTTGCAAGCGAACGGAACCGACCGCATGCACGAGTCCCGCTTCGCCGCCGAACAGCATCGGCGCCAATACGATCCCGGCATCACCGAGCGCTTCGCGAGCCGCACCGACCAAGAAGCCGCGGAACGGCGAAGGAACTCGCTCGAGTCGATCGCACGTGAGTCGCAACACCGTCTGCCGGACCTCGTCATCACTCGTCAACACGACCGATCCATCGGCGAAGATCGCGGCTTCGGGTCGAGGCTCGTTCGCAGGCACGAAGCCCGGAGCCACCGAGAGTCGAACGCGATCCGCCGCGAGCTGCATCGGCGCTCTGCCTTCACGTCGAGGAACGTCGACCCGTACGGGCTCGTCCCCGCGGGTCAACAACCACGTCGAAAGCCCGGTGCGCTCTGCGACCGCTGCGAACGCCTTGATGCCTTCGACTTCGAAAGCGATCGGGAGTCCGGTCGCTCGACATTCGAGGAGCTCATCCTGGTCGCGGCCGAGCCTCAGTGACTTGATACCGGACGCGACGAGGGCATCGCCTCGAGCTTGCTTGCTCGACCAGCGCAGTTCTTCGCGCAACGCGGCGCGGAAGACGACCTCACCGCGCGAACGATCAGGCGGCTTCGCGCCTTCGCGCACAGCGCCTGCCACGAGGCCCTCGGCGGCGAGCCGGAACGTGAGACTGCCACGACCCGAAATCACGTCATCGCCCGTTTCGAAGGTGAATTCATGCCCCTGACCACCGTCGAACGGACCGAGCGATCCACGCACCTCACCGTTTCCAGGCACGTGCGCGACGACGAACCCGCGATTGCCCTTCGCGACGAATGGCACTCCGTCCGACAGTCGACCTTCGAAGCGAGCGTCGCCACGACCGACGATCAAGTCCGGTTCGAGGCGACCGAAGTGTCGCGTCAGACAAACCAAGACACCGCCATCGCAACGCGCGAGATTCAGTGGCACGTCCAGCTTCGTGTTCCGACGTGCCGGCACGTACTTCGCGGGGCCCTCGACTCGCAGGGTCTCCATTGGAAAGAGCGGCGCGACTCCGACGAATTCACGTTCGAACGCCGAGAACGACACCCCGAGAGCTCGCGTCACCGTGTCCAGAACGAGCCCCGGACGATCCCAGAACATGCGTGACTCACCTGCCAAGACTCCGAGCACTTCTCCCTTCGAACCATGGAGGTGGACACGCGGGGCACCAGTAGCGACGAGCCGCTCCGGTTGATGCCACGGATCGAGGGACAGATCGAATCGATCGGCTTCGAGACGCTGCAGCCCATACGTCACGTAGGCGTCTTCGAAAATCGAAACGTCGCTGCACGAGACATCACCGAGCCGGACTCCACCGTCACGCCGCAACCACGCGACGAGACGCTGGCCACCGGCCTGCACCGGATCGCGAGCTTCTGGCCCCTGCTTGCCCTCGCGACCCCGATCATCTCGACTGACCGTACGCGCGAACGAATCGAGCCGGACGTCATCGCTCATCGTGAGGCGGATCCGCTCGGCTCCGGCCGGCAACAACTCGAGTGCACCTCGCCCTCGCAACGTGAAGATCGATTGGTTCCGTTCGCGATCGAGTCCGACGAGCTGGACGTCCTTCTGGAGGCGCACGACCGAGGCGCCGACGGAAACGACCTCCCCGTCATTCTTCACGATCTCGTCGAGCTTCGCGGTCAGGCCGTAGCCAGTGAGCCGATAGTCGATCTGCGGCCTCGCGTCGGGCGGGGTCGTCGACGAGACGCGCGTCGAGATGGTGACGAGTTCGTCAGTCGGCGCCTCGAGATCCATCGTCGAGCCTTCGACACGTGCAGTCATGCGATCCGATTCGACGACGACATCGGCACCGAGATCTCCACCGAGGGCGTCGGACGGAATGCGCAAGATCACACCGCGCAGGAGGATGTCGTGGCGCGAATCGATCTCGACTTCTCCGTCCGCCTTCTGTGCCAACACGACTTCCATCGACGCAGCATCGACGACGAGGATCTCACGCACCGCCGGAGCGACCGTCGTGCTCCGGATCGACGCATACGAAGTGAACCGCGTTCGGAGTAGCCGATAGCGACCGGAACCGATCGGCTGCGAATCGTTCCACGCGATCTTGAACTCCGGCGCTTGCCACACGCGATCGCCGATGCGGACCGCAGGTTGAAGTGGCGAGATCTCCCCTGGCCCCTCGAACGCGATGCTTCCACTCGCCGGCATCCCGGCGGCAGATCCTTGCTCGCCGACGCGAATCGCACCCGCGGGCATTCGGCGCGTTTCCGTGGACTGCACTTGCGTTTTCGATTCGGCATTGTGCAGCAGGTCTTCTTTGCCGAAGACGAGCATCAGCATGCCGAACAACGCAGCGAAGACGATCGCGAAGAGAAGCACTCTGCGGATCACGCGAACTCCTTCGGCGGCCGCCCATCGCTTTCGAGGATCGCGTCGTAGTGCCCCTGGATGCGCAACAGAACCTCGATGACCTCCCGCACTGCACCGTGCCCAGCAGGCGCCCTCGTCACGTATTGGCAGACCTTGCGTGTATCGGGTCTGGCTTGCGGGACCGTGATCGGTAACGCGACTCGACGCAAGACCGGAATGTCGAGCAAGTCGTCGCCGAAGTAGCACATCACCGAATCATCGAGACCCCGCCGCGCGAGGAGGTCTTCGTAGACCGAGAGCTTGTCGAGCTTGCCGAGATGCACTTCGATCATTCCGAGTTCGTCCGCGCGCTCTTGGATGCCTCGCGATCGACGTCCACTCAGGAGACCGGCTTCGTGACCCGCACGCTGCCAGTGGACGATGCCACTCGCGTCGTGTGCGTGAATCGACTTCATCTCGCGCCCATCCGCATCGAAGTGCAGGCGCCCGTCCGTCAAGATTCCATCGACATCGAGGAGGACGAAGCGGATGTCCCGCGCCACACTTCGAAAGTGCGCCGGCAACGCGTCGAGATCGATCTCCTGCGGAACGTACATCGATTAGAACTTGAGTGCCAAGAGGTCCTGGAGATCCAAGAGCCCGACGACGCGGCCATCCTGGTCGACGATCGGCATGTTGTCGACCGCGAGCCGACGAAGCAGAGCGAGTGCTTCGCTGGCGAGTCGGTCTGGCGTCGAAGTGCGTGGTGAAGTCGTCATGGCACGATCGATCGGCAAATCGAGGAGATTTTCGGTCTGCTGCTCCAAATGTCGGCGCAGGTCCCCATCCGTGAAATAGCCGACGAGGCGCCTTTCGTCGTCGACGATGATCGCCGCGCCCGGACGTCCCGGAGTCTGCGTCATCGTGACGAGCGTTTCTCGGATCGTGCGGCCGGACCGGGAGATCGGTACGTAGTCACCCGTTCTCATGACTTCGGAAACCCGCATGAGGCTACGACCGAGCGAGCCGCCCGGATGGAAGCGCGCGAAGTCGTCGGGACCGAACGAGCGTCCTTCTTGGACGACGAGTGCGATCGCATCGCCGATCGCGAGCATCACCAGCGTCGACGCGCTCGGCGCAAGACCGTGCGGTCCCGGTTCATCGATCGGTCCGAGTTCGAGCACGTGGTCGGACAAGGAGCCGAGCGTCGACTCGCGCGATTCGGTCACGGACACGACGCCGATGTCGAACGCTCGAGTGCATGGCACGAGACGGAGGAGTTCTTCGGTCTCCCCCGACTTCGAGAACGCGAGGAGCACATCGCCGGGAACCACGCGGCCGAGGTCCCCGTGAAATGCCTCGGCGGGATGCAAGAAGATCGATGGCGTTCCCGTGCTCGCAAGCGTCGCGGACACTTTCTGCGCAATGAGGCCGGCCTTGCCCATTCCGGTCACGACGACGCGACCCGACAAGCCGAGTATCAGCGAAATGACTTCACCGAACGTTTCATCGAGGCGATCCCGCACGCGAGCCAGAGCAGTTGCGTCGGCGTCGAGGATCCTTTTCGCACTCGAAAGCTGATCCCCACGTCGCTGATCCCCCGACCTCGGCTCCAGGATGTCGCCCTCCATCCCGCTCATCGTAAGCTTGCCGCTCACTGCAGACGCCCCAAAAAGTCCGGTGCGACGCGCTGTGGCGACGCGCCCGACTCAGCCGAGGTGGGCGATGACGGCGTCGGTGAACTCGCGCGTCGAAGCCTTGCCGCCGAGATCTCCGGTGACGGTCTCTCCTTCCTGGATCGTCGCACGCACCGCCGCCTCGATCGCGTCCCCGCGCTGCGTTTCGCCCATGTGCCGCAACATCATCGCGGCGGACAGAACGAGTGCGCTCGGATTGGCGATGCCCTTGCCCGCGATATCCGGCGCTGTGCCGTGAACCGCCTCGAAGACGGCAATTTCGCTGCCGATGTTCGCGCTCGGCGCCAGCCCGAGCCCACCGACGAGCCCACTCGTGAGGTCCGACAGGATGTCCCCGAAGAGGTTCTCCATCACGAGCACGTCGAACTTCGTCGGATCGAGGACCAGCTTCATCGCGGCGGCATCGATGATCACATCGTCGAAGGCGATGTCCGGATAGTCGGCGGCGGCCTCCTGCGCACAACGAAGAAACATGCCATCGCCGAGCTTCAGGATGTTGGCCTTGTGCACGGCAGTCACTTTCTTGCGACCGAGCTTGCGCGCTTCTTCGAACGCGAAGCGCACGATGCGCCGGCATCCGTTCTCGGTCATGACGCGCAGACTCGTGACGACACCGGGCGCGACCTCGTGCTCGATACCGCAGTAGAGGCCTTCGGTGTTCTCGCGCACGACGATCAGGTCGACATCCGAGTATCGTGACCGCACACCTGGCACCGAACGCGAAGGACGGAAGTTGGCGTAGAGATCCAGCTCACGGCGTATCGCGACGTTGACCGAACGGAAGCTCGAACCCTTCTGGGTGCCGACCGGGCCTTTGAGCGCGACCTTGGTCTCACGAATCGCATCGAGGGTAGCGTCCGGTAGTGGCGTACCGAGTCGCTCGAACGGCTCGACTCCGGCTTCGGCCATTCGCCATTCGATCTGCACGCCGGTCGCCTCGACGATGCGCTGCGCGGCGGCTGCGACTTCTGGACCGATCCCTTCGCCGGGGATCAACGTAACGGTGTAGGCCATGCCAAGAGGATCCATGAGGCGCCCGTTCGTTGCAACGCGGGCCATGCTGCCATTTCGGGCCGTGCGCGTCAGACGGCAGCGAGTCGCTGCAAGACGTCGACGACGAGTCGCAGCGCATGCCGCTCGAAACGCGTCAACCCACCGCGCTCGTCGACCGCTCGCTGCAAAGTTGCCTCGATGCCTTTCAACGGCCACGCGGCACCGTCGAACGTCAGCGTCGCACAAGACGCCACGGCGACACAGGCAGGGCAAGCGGTTGCGCGAAACCGCAGTCGCGCGAGCACTCCCTCGTGCACGCGGGCCGCGAATCGGACTCGGTCCCCGCAGACCGGATTCTCACCGGAAGCTTCGTGCGTCGAACCCTCGAGATTCTCGAGTCCCACGGGTGACCGGGCAAGCTCGACGAGTCGCGGCCCCATCGCCTTCGCGCACGCGCCCGCCGTCAGCGGACGGCGGCCTCGCGCATGACGTCGTCGAGCGAAGGAGGCGCCTGTTCGAGGACGAAGAACTCGTCCATCAAGAACTTGCAGGAGGGCAGCGCGAACAGCGCGAACAAGAACAGCACGAGCAAGAGCGCGCGTGCGCGCTTCTTCGGGACACTGCCGCAGGTCGGGGAGAGAGTGGTGCTCACGTGGGAAAGGATCGCGCGCGAAGCGCCGACCGTAAACCCCGGAGTCGACGATCTACGAATCGACTCGGATCTCGAAGGGCACGACCCGTTTCTTCGCGAGTCAATCCGTCCGATCTGAACTTCGAATGTAGAAACTCCGCAAGTCGTAGCGATCGAGCTTGTTGTAAAGCGTCTTGAGCGCGATCCCGAGCGCCTCGGCCACCTTCGTCTTGTTGCCGTCGAAGCGCTCGAGCGCGCTGATGATCGTGGCCTTCTCGAGTTCGTCGAGGCGCAGTGTCGTCGTCGGTGTCGGAGCCGCCGGATGCGGGCTGCACAGCGCACGAACGGTATCCACCGAGATCGACGGCGTCTCGCTGAGGATGCACAGGCGCGAAACGACATTCTCCAGTTCGCGCACGTTGCCGGGCCAGTCGAAACTCTGCAGCTCACGCATTGCTTCGGCGGTGCAGTGCACTTCGCGATGCAACTTCGCTGCATTCCGTGCGATGAAGATGTCGACGAGCTGCGGGATGTCGCCGCGACACTCGCGCAACGCAGGGACACGCACGGTCACGGCCGCGAGACGATAGTAGAGGTCCTGTCGGAAGCGCTCGGCTTCGATCTCCTCGAGCAGACTCCGATTCGTTGCCGCGATGACGCGAACATCGACCGTTCTCGTCTTCGCAGAGCCGACCGGCCGAATCTCGCCGAACTGCAACGCTCGCAAGAGGAGCGCTTGGACCTCGAGTGGCAGCTCGCCGATTTCGTCGAGGAAGATCGTGCCTCCCGAAGCGGCCTCGAAGAGTCCGAGCCGGTCCTTGTCCGCACCCGTGAACGCACCCTTCGTGTGGCCGAAGAGTTCACTCTCGACGAGATTCGTCGGAATCGCTGCAGCGTTGACGACGATCAGGGACTGATTGCTCCGCGAACTCGACGCGTGAATGCTCCGTGCGACGAGTTCTTTGCCGGTGCCACTCTCACCTTCGATCAGGACACTTGCGTCCGTCGGCGCGACGCGAGCGATCATGTCGCGCAGTGCCTGCCTCGGAGCGCTGTCACCGACGATCGTGTCCGCACTGTTGGCCACGCCGACCGCCCGGCGGAGTCGTTGGTTCTCGTGGACCAAGTCGGCGCGTTCGCTCGCGCGCCGAATCGTCGCTTCCAACTTCGCGAGCGGGACGGGCTTGGTCAGGAAGTCATAGCCGCCGCGACGCATGGCCTCGACCGCTTCGGGCACGGCACCGTGCCCCGTCAGCATGATCACGGGCAACGCCGGATCGTGCTCGACGAGACGCGACAGCAACGACATCCCGTCCTCGCCCGGCATCTTGAGATCGACCAAGGCGACGTCGGGACTCCATTGTTCGGCTCGCTTCAGAACGCCTTCTGCCGAGGCGTGACTGTCGACGTCGAAACCGACATTCACGAGCTCCTTCTCGATGACCCGGCGAAACACGTCGTCGTCGTCGACGAACAGGACTCGAATCTTCTTCATCATCCTTCCTGCGCTCTCGGGATCGTGATTCTCACGAGCGTTCCGGGTGCACTCTTGTCCACGAGCGTCAGCTCGCCGTGCATGCCCTCGACGATCGCGTAGGTGAGTGCCAAGCCCAAACCGGTGCCTTTGCCCGGCGGCTTCGTCGTGAAGAACGGCTCGAACACGCGACTTTGATCCGCATCGGCGATCCCACTCCCTTCGTCGTCGACTTCGATCACGATGACGTCGCTGGAATCGGCACCTTCTCGTGCGGTTTCTTCGGATCGGATGCGGAGCGTGATGGTCTGACCCGGCCGGCTCGCGTCGACAGCGTTGCTGACGAGATTGACGAGCACTTGCTTGAGCTCGGATTCGTTCCCTGTCACGAGTGCCGGCAGCTGTTCGACTTCGATCGACAGGGCAATGGAGCTTTTCTCGAGCCGATGGCGCAGGATGACTTCGACCTCGCGAGCGGTCGCGCGGACGTCCATGACACTCTTGGGGCCGGGATCCTGACGCGCGAACGCGAGGAGACGCGACGTGATCTCGTGCACGCGATACGCTTCCGAAGCGATCGTCCGCAGGTACTCGAATTCCTCTTCCGAATCGATGTCGCCACTTCGGAGACGTCGCTCGAGGCCCTCTGCACACGACGCGATCGAAGCGATCGGCGTGTTGATTTCGTGCGCGACGCCTGCAGCCAGCGTTCCGAGGCTCGCGATCTTCGCGGCCTTGATGAACTCGCGAGTGCGCGCCTCGACGCGCCTCTCGAGCATGTCCCGATTCGCGGCGATACGCGCAGCCATCTCGTTGAATCGCTTGGACAAGTCCCCGAACTCGTCTCGCGATCGAATCGAGATGCGATGCTCGAAGTCTCCTTCGATGAACGTGTTTGCACCGTTTGTCAAGGAATGCACCGGTCTGAGCACCACCTGATTGAGCAACCAGAAGGCGAGCACGAGCACGCATCCCGCGCCGATCGACAACAAGATGAGTGAGGACCAGACGCGCGTGAGTCTCCTGCCGAGATCCGCATGAGACCGCGCAGTCTCGACACTCGTCTCCTCTTCGAGAACCGACGAAAGGCGACGCACTTCCGACAAGGTTCCGTGCATCAGTTGCTGATCACGCTGCGCGATTTGCGCCTCGTCGAGCTTCTTACGGATCCTCTCGACCAAGTTGTCTTCGACACCCTGGTGACGCTCGTCCGACGGATCGTGTCCACGCGAACCTTCGATGATCTCGTCGATGCGCGAACGCGCGTCCGCGAGATGCGTCGACACGTTCGCAGCGCCATCCACATCGGGAGCGGACCGATCGCCGAGCGAGGCGAGCGCGAGATCGAGTGCGAACCTCGCCTCGTGCGCGAGGTTCGCTTCGCGGCTTTCCTCGAGCAGCTTGTGCGCGTCGCTCTCGATGCGTGACAACTGATGGAGCGCCGTGAGGATGACGACGATCGAGAGCGCTGCGGTCATCGCGAACAAACCGCCGAGCTTGCGCCGGATCGTGAACGGATGCCGAGGCTGCGACCCGGATCCTGGCACTGACACTGTCGACGATGACGGACTCACGACGAACTCCACGCTCGAACCAACGTGCCTGGACTCAGCGCCTCGCGTAGTGGCACGTAATCGCCCGTCAAGGACACGACGAAATCCAAGAGCCCTGGCCTACGTTCGACGAGTCGTGCGAAACGCTCGACGAGCCATGGTTTCCGAATCGCTCTCTGGAGAAGGAGACTCATCGCGAGCTTCGGCGCGATCTCGTGCCTACGCGCTCGCGTGTACTGTCTCCATGCGCGACGCTCGTTTCCGGTCTCGAATCGAACTCGCAAGGCATCGGTCAAAAGATCCGCGCCGCGAAGAGCGAGATAGATCCCTTCGCCAGTCATCGGATCGACATAGCCTGCCGCATCGCCGACCAAAACCGCCCCCTCGAAGACCTGACGCTTCGTTCGCACCCCCAATGGCCCATAGGCCCGCAGTGGTTCGAACCTGCGTGCGCTGCGGAGCCTCTCGGCGAGGACCGGCACGCGTTGGAGCCGCTCGTCAAACATCGCGTCGAGCGCCGCGCGCCCCTTCGGCAGACTCGCACCGTCGACGACGAGATTGAGCGTGAAGAGTCCTGCATCGACATCGACTGCAGCGAAGTAGCCACCGTCGAACAGGTGAAGTTCGCCGAAGTCCGTAGCGTCGACACCTGCGTAGCGGGTAACGAGCGCGAAGCGGTTCAGCCACGGAATCGGTTGCACGACACCGAGCGAACGCGCGACACGAGAGCGAAGGCCGTCGGCACCGACGGTGACGCTGGCGCGCAACGTCCGCTCCGAACCATCGGGCTCGCGCACTCGAACACCGACGATTCGCCCACCGCGTTCGCGTTCGAGATCGAGAGCGGCATGTCCTTCGAGCACCGTGACACCGTCTTGGGCTCGGGCGAGTTCGACGAGGTTTGCGTCCAGAAGCTCGCGCCTGATACCGATGCCGAGCGTCGTCGGGGGCGCGGCACGACCAACCGCACGATAGCGACCGACTGCGCCACGTTCGAATGCCGAGAGGCGCATGCCTGACACTTCGTGACCTCGCGCCGTACCTCCATCGAGGTCGAACACATCCAGTCCGAGCTCGGCCAACATCGGAACACACGACGGGCTCATGAATTCGCCGCAGGGCTTGGACCGCGGAAACTGCGCTCTGTCGACGAGGGCAACGGCATACCCAGCACGGGCAACTCGAATCGCGAGAGAGGCACCGGCTGGACCTGCCCCCACGATCACGACATCGAAGCCATGGCGACCAAGGGCAGTCATACGGCGGTTCCTCCAACTGCAGTCGCGCGCCGCTCGACGGAGATCACGGGCCGCCTCAGCATCAGCAATGCCGGGAGCACGACGAGGTCCGCCGCGAGCGCGAGTGCGATCGTCGCGGCGGCGAGCAGACCGAAGTCGCGCGTCGTCGAGAGCGACCCGGTCAAACTCGCGAGAAACCCGCAAACGAGTGCGAGGGAGGTGATACCGATCGCGGCGCCTACGCTCTGGAGCGCTTCGACGATTGCGAGGCGACGCTCGACTCCGGTGAGGATCGCACGGCGATATCGGTGGACGAAGTGGATCGTGTCATCGACGACGATGCCGAGCATGGCCGAGCCGATCATTGCCGTCGCGACGTTGAGTGACTGCCCGAGTGCAGCGATCGCGCCGTAGATCATCATCGCGGGCAGAGCGTTCGGGATGAGCGCCATCACCGCGAGCGCGACCGACCGGAACGCGGCCAAGAACACGAAGAAGAGCACGACGAGCATGACGACGATGCCTGCGGATCGTCGTGTGACGAGATGCTCGGAGTCCCGCGCTACGCGCACGAGCGTCCCAGTGGCGCGCGCACGAGGTATGCCGGCATCGCGAGCCGCAAGCTCGACACCTTCAAGCAACGCGCATTGCCCCGCGCTACCGCGGAGATCCGTGATCAAAGGTATGAGGATCGATCCACGCTCCGAGCGACGTGGCATACCCCCGAGACCGAGACAGCCGTGCACCCTGGTCGCACGTAGGGTCGCGGAAACCACACGATCGTCGAGAAGACCGAGCGGCCTCGCTTCGTCGTCCAGAATGAGGTCGAAGCGCATCGCGCTCACGCCTGCAGCCGTGATCGCCTCGAGGTCCTGCCGAAAGGCATGTGTCCTTGGCAGGATCTGCAGAGGATCCGTATCCGCCCGAAGACGCGGCAGCCACGCACCCGACATCACGGACAATGCAACGGTCGCCACCGCAACGAGGCCGCGACGACGATAGAGTCGTGCCGTGGCACGACGGAAGAACGCACGCATGCCTTCGCTTCGCGCACGCAGGCGGCGAATGCGATCCCCGCGTGCGGCGATCACGAGGATTGCAGGTGCGACCGTGAAGCTCGTCACGAAGGCGAGCACGACACCGAGCGACGCAAACGTGCCGAATCGCGCGACCGCCGGAATGTCGCTGGTCCACAGCGTCAAGAATCCCGCGATCGTGGTGCCGGTGGTCCAGAGCGCCGGCACCCTCAGATCGATGATCGACTCGACCGCCGCCGACTCGGGTTCGAAGCCGCGTGAACGCTGACCGAGGTAGCCCTCGATGACGTGGATCGCACTCGCGACCGCCACGGTCATCAGAACTGGCTCGAGCAAGCCGGATAGCGGATCGACGGCGTGGCCTGCAACGGCGTGGAGCCCACCGGTGGACACGACGGCGATCGCAGCCGGCAAGAGCGCGGCAGCGACGATCGCGAGGTGGCGGTAGATCAAGAACAAGACGACCGCCAGCACGAGCGCCACGACGGGGAAGACTCTCTGCTGTTCGTCGGCAACCGCGCGGGCAATCGCGACTTCGCCGGCGATCTGACCACTGATCAGTGGCTGTGCTGCGGTCGGTCGAACCTCTCGAACGAGCGCACGCACGTGCTCGAGCGCTGACTCACAATTCCGTGACGCCTCGTCGGTCAACGCCAACTCGAAGAGCGTCAGGGTCTGGGATGCGATCGGAAGCCGATCGAGCCGGGCCGTGATCGGATCGTCTGCCAGGACGACGCTCAGCTTCTCGACCTCGGCGGCGTCCTCGTTCTTGCGCTGTGCACTCCGCCACGAGAGGCCGACGACGATGGACCGATCCGGCCCAAAATCGCGGATGCGCTCTTCCATCGTCCGCGCGTCTTGCGTGCCGACCGACTTGAGCGACTCGTTGTGGATGTCGATGCGAGCGCGACTCCGCTGGCGAGCGAGTTCGAGGGTCGGGAGGACCGCGACGACGAGCAGGAGCACTGCGAGACGGCGTGAAAGACGCCGGCGCGTGGAGTCTTGCGACGGCGCTCGATCTGGCTCGGACAAGGACACGACCACCTCATGTGCACGTGGCGTGCCAGCCGCCACCGACCACTGGGCAGCCTCGATTCGAGATCACCCGGCCCGCAACCGTGTATGTTTTGCACGCATTGCCGTGTCATGATTACACGAAACCCGCGACGGATGCCGCCCGGGGACTGGTGGGACCGCGCGCCGGAACTTGGCCCGGGCTTTGCGACCCGTCCACCGTGCCCGAACCAGTCATCACTCGACGAGTCATCACTCGGCCAGTCATCACTCGGCCAGTCATCACTCGGCCAGTCCTGACCCGACCAGCCACGACCTGAGAGCCATGAACCGACCGACCATGATCCGCAGCATTCTGGTGACCCTCGGCGTCTTCGCACTCATCGCGTGGACCGCCATCGGCGCTGCCGCGTGGTGGTCGGTCCAATCGAAGATCCACGTCACGATCGCGGACGACGATGCCAACAGCCATGGGGTCTCGGAGATCGCCCTGCTCCGCGACACCGTCCAGACGATCCATGGCGATCTCGCGTCGCTTCGCGCCGACCTCGGTAAGAGTTTCGGCGAACTCGCGACGCAACTCGACGGCGCAGCGGAAGACCGCTCGACACGAACCGTCGCGACGCTCGAGGCGCGACTCGCAGGACTCGAGTCTCGCCTGCAGCGAACCGAAGCAGCGCTGCAGTCACAGCGTGAGGCCGCGGAGCAGCAACGAGCCGCGCTGACGGATCGCCTGCAGACGATCGCACAATCGATCAAGAATCGCCCGGCTGTGTTGCCAGGTGCCGGCAACGACTCCGCAGCGCCACCACCCGTCACGGTTCCGGCGATCACGACTCCAGAAGACGCGTCTCCGGCAGTCACGTCTCCGGCAGTCACGTCTCCGGCAGTCACGTCTCCGGCAGTCACGTCGCCGGCAGTGGCGCAGGCACCAGAGGCCGCCGCACCGCTCGAACCGAGCCCCGAAGAGATCCAGAGCACCCCGGCAGCCCCGACCAAGACCCCCGCGAAGACGCGCTTCCTCTCGTTCTCGATCGCGTCGTCCGGCGTCGATTTCGGTGCCAAGACACGCTTCGTCGTCCTGCCCGCACTGTCGCGCGTCGGATTCGATGCGAAGAGCACGCTTCACGACTTCACGGGCGTCACGTCCAAGCTCGAAGGAAACCTCGAGACGACCCTCGAGAATCCTGCAGCGGGAGCGTCCGGCGCCATCTCCGTCGACGCATCCAGCTTGGTCACCGGGCTCGATGGGCGAGACGAAGCGATGCGCGAGCACCTCGACACGACCCATCACGACAAGATCGAGTTCCGACTCGAGAGCATTGCGGACGCGGTATCGGACACCGAAACGAAAGCGGTCCGAGGTACGGCGAAGGGAACGATGACGATCCGCGGCAAATCGAACGCCTTCACGATGCCGATCGAGATGAAACTCGACGATGCACAACGACTCGTCGTCGAAGGCCAGGGCTCGCTCGACCTACCCGACTACGAAGTGCCGGTACCCAACAAGCTCGGCCTGATCAGCATGAACAAGACCGTCAAGGTCTGGATCGCGCTGCGCATGCGCGCGCAGCGAGGCGAATGATCATGGCAGCCTCGCGACGCGTCAGAATCGCGCTCCTCACCGCGCTCGTCGCTCCTGGATGCATCCCGTCGAACGTCGTGGCGAAGGAGAACCGCGCCGTGGAGCTCGACGACTTCGAGATCGAGATCGAAGGCAAGCCGTGGAGTGCACCTACCGCGGACGCGATTCCCGGGGTGTGGCGTTCCTTCCGCATCACGGGGGACGCCGCCGCCAGCCTCGCCGAGATCGCGTATTCCTTCGGGCAGGCCGGGACGTACAGCGGTGCGGCACTGAGTTTCGGTGCCGAGTTGCCGACCTTCGAAGTCCTGCAAGGCACTTGGGCCATCGACGATCGTGGATTCGTGCTCGATGGCGAACCTGTCGCCTGCCGTGTTCGCGAGGGCGTCCTCGAATTCGAAGCGCCGGCGGGCGCCGTCTATCTGCGCCGTATCGCGCTGCGATGACGGAGAACTCGATGGCCGGCAGAAACGACCTCACGATCTACGATCGAAACGCGAACGAATGGGACGATGCCGATTCGCGCACGTTCCGGTCGCTGCATTCGGTCGGCGCGTCGAGGCTCGATCGTCTTCGCGCGTGGCTCTCCAGGGACGACTGGGGAATCGTCGCCGATATCGGCAGCGGTGGCGGCATTCTCGCGTCGCGCATCGCCTCGCATGCCGGACGCGTCTTCGCGTTCGATCGCAGTTTTGCGAGCCTCGATCGACTCGCACAGCGGTCGATCCCATCACTGACCTGCGTGCGCGCCGATGCGACGTGTCTGCCAATCTCGAGTGGGTCCGTCGATGTCGCGCTACTCGCGGACATCATCGAACACGTCGAGGACTGGCCAGCCGTGCTGTCCGAGGCGGCTCGCATCGTAAAGCCGGGCGGACACGTCTACGTCAGCACGATCAATCGCAGCAGGCGAGCGACCGTTCTCGCGGTACATCTTGCCGAAGGACTCGGCTACGTACCGAAGGGCACCCACGATCCCGCACTCTTCGTCCGACCAGAAGAACTCGAGCGCGTGGGGCGCGAGAACGCCTTGGTCCTCACGAGGATCACGGGCGAACGGCCGCGAGTGATGCAAACCCTCATGCGGCGCCGACTCGTGATGCAGTCATCGCCGAGCACCGCGGTGTCCTACTGCGCGCTGTTTCGCAAGGCGGAGCGAGCGGCATGAGAGACGGCGATTCGCGAGGTGCTCGCGTCCTTTCGTTGGCGCTCGGGGTTCTCTGCCACACGATGTTCGCCGTTGGCGTCGCGTGCATGGCGATAGGCCTGTGGACCGGGCTTCGCAGCGGACGTGGCAACCTCACGGGTGCTTCTGCAATCGCCGCGGACATCGTGCTCGCGGTCCAGTTTCCAATCCTCCACTCGTGGTTTCTGACGCACCGTGGGCGACGTGTCTTGACGGCACCGTTCCCGCGCGCCTTCGGGCGCGACGTCGTCACTACGTTGTTCGCGACGTTTGCCTCGATCCAACTCATCGCCGTGTTCGCGCTGTGGTCCCCGATCGGCCCGGTGCTCTTCGAACCACGAGGAACCGCGTGGATCGTCGCCGCGACGCTCTACGGGTCCTCGTGGCTCCTGCTCGCGAAGTCGATGCTCGACGCCGGGCTCGGCATCCAGACCGGCTGGACAGGCTGGTCCGCCGTGGCGCGGGGACGGTCGCCACGCTACGGCCCTCTGCCGACGCGCGGGCTCTTCGCGCTGTGTCGCCAGCCGATCTACTTCGCGTTCTTCGCGATTCTGATCACGGCACCGGTCTGGACTGCGGACAGAGTTCTGTTGGTCGGGGTTTGGGGATCGTACTGCCTCGCCGGCCCGCTCCTCAAAGAAGCGCGCTTCGCTGCGATCTTCGGTAACGGATTCGCGGAATACCGAACACGCGTGCCCTACTTCTTCCCGAGATGGACCATTCGACGAAAGGAAACGCCTTGAGAATCGCGAGTGTAGGAGCGGCCTTTCCAAGCCACCGCTACCGGCAAGAGGAGATCCTCGAACAACTCGGGGTCTTGTGGAACCAAAACGGAGAGTTCTCGAAGCGCCTCGCCGCGTTGCACGGCAACACGCGTGTCCAGAGTCGACACCTCTCGCTACCGCTCGAACAGTACGGTCGCATGGAGACCTTCGGGCAGGCGAACGACGCTTGGATCGACACGGCACTCGACGTCGGTGAAGCCGCCGTGCGGGATGCACTCGAACGCGCCGACGTCGAAGCTTCGGACATCGGCGCACTGTTCTTCGTGACCGTCACCGGACTCGCGACTCCGTCGATCGACGCTCGGCTGATGAACCGCCTTTGCTTTCGCCCCGACCTGCGGCGATCGCCGCTCTTCGGGCTCGGATGCGTTGCCGGCGCGGCAGGACTCTCGCGAGCCGCAGACTACGTCCGCGCCTACCCTGATCAGGCGGCCGTGTTGCTCTCGGTCGAGCTCTGCTCGCTGACGTTCCAACAAGGCGATCGATCCGTGCCCAACATGATCGCAACAGGCCTGTTCGGCGACGCAGCGAGCGCCGTCGTGCTCTGCGGCGACGACTTCGCCCGCGACCATGCACTCGACCATTCACTGCCCGAGATCGTCGCCACACATTCGGTCTTCTACCCGGACAGCGAAGACGTGATGGGTTGGACCGTCTCGGAAAACGGCTTCAAGCTCGTGCTCTCGTCGGCAGTTCCCGAAGTCGTGCGGAAACACGTTGGACGCGATGTCGATGACTTGCTCGCGAACCACGGCCTCGGACGCGGCGACGTCGGCGCGTGGATCTGCCACAGCGGCGGCCCGAAGGTCCTCACTGCGATTCAAGAGTCACTCGGCCTGAGCGAGAACGATCTCGCGGTCACGTGGAACAACCTCGAACGCTTCGGCAACGTGTCGAGCGCATCGGTACTGCTCGTGCTCAAGGACACGATCGAAGAGCACCGTCCTGCGCGCGGCGCATACGGTGTGCTGCTGGCGCTCGGTCCGGGGTTCTGTGCCGAACTCGTGCTGCTGCGCTTCTGACGAAGTCAGATCGCTGCGAGGGCAGCGTCGTAGTTGGGCTCTTGCGCGATCTCAGGAACGAGCTCGGCGTGCTTCACGACGTCGTTGCCGTCGAGCACGAGCACGGCACGTGCACAAAGTCCTTTGAGTGGACCGTCGGTCATCTCGACACCGTAGTCACGAGCGAATCCACTGCGAAATGCGGAGAGCGTCTCTGCATTTTCGACGCCTTCGGCGCCGCAGAAGCGCTTCTGTGCGAAGGGCAAGTCGCGGCTGACGTGGAGGACGACGACGTCGTTGCGCCCCGCGAGCTTCTCCTGGAAGTTCTTGACCGAGAGCGCGCAAACGCCCGTGTCGATGCTCGGGAAGATGTTGAGGACCTTCGTCTTGCCCGCGTAGTTCGCGAGCGAAGCTTCGCTGAGGTCTTGCTTGACGAAGGTCGCTGCCGGCGCCTTCTTGCCGGCCGCAGGAAGCTCACCGTTGGTGGTGATCGGGTTGCCCTTGAGAGTGATCTTGCTCATGGGCGGAACGATGGCACAGAGTCGGCGCGGAATCTCGCGGAAACCGGATCGTTCGCATGGGCGGATCTCCGCGCCGTCGCGACATCACTTCATGGCGGACATGCGCTTGCTGAAGTCCGTCATGAACTTCTGGACGTCTTCTCCGATTCCCTCGACCTGCATGAGCTTCTGCATGGCCGCCCCCATTCTTTGAGTGAAGCTAGCCATGCTCTTCGTCATCTTTTCGTCGAGCTTCTTCTTGGTCTCGGCATCGGGTTCACCGAGCGCCTTCACTTCCTTGCCGATGCTTTCGATGCTCGTCATGACGGCATCGAGTTTGGGCTTGGCGGCTTCCCAGCTCGCCTTGTCCTTGACCGACTCGAGGGTGTCGGCGACCTTCGTCAATTGGTCGGTGGTCTGCTCCATCAGGGCTTCATGGGAAGGGCCGCTACAGGACGAGAGGAGCAGCAGACACGCGCTGAGCGCGGACAGGGCGAAGTGCTTCACGATTCGGGTTCTCGCGTGAGGATCGAAAAGCGACGAACGATAGGCAGGACGCACCGGCAGCGCGAGCCTCGTCGGATACGGACCCGCGTTTTTCGCACACGACGCTCGATCCCCCCGCGATCTCCGGAAGCGGCAAGACCTCGTCGGCAAGGCCAGGAAATCGGCAAGTACGTTGAAATCCGAGTCCATTCAACGGGCAGCCAAAGCAGCTCGCACGAGCGCAACCAGCAGACACAACCCACCGATCGGCACGAGCAGCACACCGAGCGATGGATCGCCTTCGAAGTTGAGGACCCCACCCAGGAAGAACCCCAGTGGCATGAGCGCCGAGCCAACGCGTAGCCAACGGGAGATCGCGGCAATGTTCTGCTCGTCGCGCAAGTAACGATCGGCGACCACAGCGTAGACGAGACACAAGATGCCGAGGATGTTGCCGTGCGCGTGCGCCAAGGTCCACAACTCACGACGCATGTCACTGCCCAGATAGACCTGCACCTTCAACGCATGGAGCGCTTCGAGCGTCAGTCCTGCCGGCAACGAGATCGCGAGTAGATACCATCCGAAGACGACGGTCTTTCGAAGTGCCATGTCTGTCATTCACCGATGTGAATCGCCCGGCCCGACTGCAAATCGAGCAGGGCGATGATCGCACGCAGATCCGGAGCCAAGTCCGGTGATAACAAGGTCGTCGGTAGCGGAGCCCTGAGTGCGCTCGTGGACCGCTGCTGGAACTCCGCGAGGAATCGCTTCGCGACGGACTCACGGGTTCCCTTGGGTCCGTCGTGCCTCCAATCCAGCAGCGCCGGCTCGATACCGGTCGACAAGCGCGCTTCGAGGGCGAGCAAGCTCTTCTGCGCCGTCCATCGAATGCTGGGGTAGGCGTCGAGCAAGGTCGCGTGGAGCGCGACCCGGACGAGAGCCGCATCCTCGGGAGCGAGCGCCGAACCCTCCGCACCGCACGCCTTCGCATACGTCACGCGCTGGACCGGGTCACCGGACAAGATGGATGCGACCGAGTCGGGTAGCTCGAGAGGAGCTTTGTCCGGGCGTGACTTCGGACGCACATAGGCGTCTCCCCAGAACTCCCGCATCTTGTCAGCCGCCCACAATGAACTCTTGTCCAAATGACAAAGGGTGCAGGCGTTGGGACGCCCACGTTCCGCATCGCGTGCGGGGTTCGGAATCTCGATCTTGTGACTGCGGTGAATCTCGACAACACCGAAAACCATGCGCGGCATGTGGCAATCCATGCATTGGCTGCCGGTGCTCTGTGGGCCATGCTTCGTGTGGGCCTGGACGTCTGTGCCGATGTCCTCGTGACATTGCAGACAAGCTCGATTGCCGCGCATCTCGGGCTCGATCTGACCACGAACGTCTCCGCCATGCATGACGTGACACGAGAGGCAGGACATCGTGCCCTTCTCGTAGCACGGCGACGTCGTGATCCCTTGATACTCGTAGGCCGTCAGCCTCGGGGTGCCGTCGGCCCAGAACCGAAGCGCGAATTCATCGCCGGTGCCTCCGGGCAACTTCGTGTCGATCCGCACTGGCGTGACGTGATCGGTCAAGCGATTGCCACTCCGATACGTCGGACCGGTCACACGCCATCGATAGTGGTTCTCGACCGGATTGGGAATGCGTTGACCATGGCATTGGCCGCAGACCCCTGTGCTGCGCTCGTGATCGAGGCGTGCGGGGTTGACGACATGCGTGTCGTTGCTCGACGCGAAGTGATCGAAGTACCGCGCAGCGACGCTTCGATAGATGTCGACGTGCTCCTTCGCTGGTCCGTGACACGACTCACACGCGATCCCGAGCGACGCAACGTGGGAGTCGAAACTGCGGTCCGGGTCCGCAACGATCTCGTTCTTCCGCTCCTGGTTGAGGTAACCGGGGCGAGGGCCGGTGTTGTGACAGAAGATGCAGTTCTGGTTCCAGATCGCCGCGTGGGCGTTCCATTCCGGGTTGTCCGCGTGCAAGAAGACGTCGTTGAGGTGCATCCATCGTTGCGCATCGATGTGCCACAGGATCGGCAACCTGCGCAGGACGGAACCCGAATCGCGCTCGACCCGCTCGAAGTACTGTTGGTAGCGCCTCGACCCGACAGCGAGTGCGACCTCGGCGACACGCCGACCGGTATCCCCTTCGGGAAGATCCATGAAGAAGCGATCCCCGTCCCGGTATGGCTTGGCGAACTTGGCGTAGAACTCGACCGGCGCCCCGTCGAACCGCCCGACGACGGTCGCGGGATCGACGCGCTGCGTCATCGTCGAGTGGAAGGTCCGAGCCCAAGTCTCGTACTGGTCGGGATGACACCGCCGGCAGGTCTGTTCTCCGACGAACCCTTCGGCGCGATGGATGAGGGGTAGCTCCGCGTCGTTCTTCTCGACGTCGAAACCGGCCCAGAGCGCGATTCCGATCGCGATCGGAGCGCTCGCGAGCGCGAGAACGGCTTTGATGGCGGACATGCGGATTGGCTACGGCCTCTGGAGGCCGTGATTCTGCCATGCCGACGAGGCGATGCCGAGGGATGCATGCCGATCCTGAGCCGATGGAGAACACGTGGCCCCTGGCTCACGCATCCTGCGCATGGAGGGACATGACACCTGCAACCAACGGCAATCGTTTCCGCGGCCTGGCCATGGTCGCAATCTGTGCTCTCGCGGCAGCAACTCGGTCCCAGGTACCAGTCGGCATCGGGGTTCAGCCCGATGCCGACGGTAGTTACTGGAAGATCACGGAAGTCGTCCCGAACAGCCTCGCCGCCAAGAACGGCATTCGCGTCGGGGACCGGATCCTCGAGGGGTGCGACGCATCCGGCGAGCCGATCGACCTCTCGGTGAGTCAAGGAAACGAGACCTTCGCGCGATTCATGAAGAACCGCGACTTCGTCCTCGTCTTGATGCGCGGCTCGGACCAGCCACTCGTACGCGTGAAGTTCCACCGCGACCTCGAGGTGCCACGGAACGGTTCGAGGCCGGTCGAAACGAACGAGACGAATCCCCAGTCTCGGAGTCGGCGCGCACGGAGCAGTAACTCATCCATCGCGACACGAGTCATTCCTGCAGAAGATCGGCCCGCGCGCATCGTTCTGAAGCCGATCCAGATCCACGATGCAGAAATGAACGACATGCTCTCCCACACCCTTCTGCTGCCGGAAGCGTGGAAGTTCGAGGGCGGTGTTCGATGGAACACGAAGTGTATCGACAACTTCGTCACTTTCTCCGGGAGGGTCACGGCGCCAAGCGGGGCGACGGTCGACTTCTTTCCGACGACCGTGTGCCGCTACGCGGATGCACGCACGATGCAGTTCGCGGGCGATCGATTCGGCATGACGGCGCACGACGGATTCTTGATCGCTCCGGCGCCGAAGCGTCCCGGCGATGCCGTGCTGCAGATCGTCCTACCGCGGCTTCGGCCGCGAGCGACGAACGTCACGATCCTCGACGCGGCGTATCACAAGGAAGCAGAACAGGCATTCGCGCAAACGATTCGCCCACTCGTCGAGCAGCAGCAGAACATCAACAACATGACGCGCGCTCAAGGCATCAAGTGCGATCTCTGGTACCACTGCGATCGCGTTCGGGTCCGCTACGACGAGGGCGGTGCGACGTTCGAAGAAGAGTTCCTCTGCACGACGGCGGGCTTCGAAAGCAGCTTCCGCGCTCCACAGATGCAGATGCAGAGCGGCACGTGGTGGCTCAGCGACGTCCGATCGATGCGCGCGGCTGTCGGCAAACTCGATGCGCAACTGCCAGAACTCTCGTGCGCCGCTCGCTCGCTGCGCCCGACGCCGAAGTGGTCACTCGAGATCAAGCGCATTCAACGTAAGGTCATCGAAATCAAGCGCAGGGGCCAACTCGAAATCCTCGAGATGCTGCGCAAGTCGCGAGAGGAGATCTCACGCATCCATCAGGAGATCAGCGACATCCAGATGAAGAGCTGGCGCAAGGACCAAGCAGATCGCGACCGCGTCTTCACGGCGATGTGCAACTCGATCCGCAGCGTCGAGGACTACAAGACTCAGGACGGGGACACGGTCTCGATCGACAACAGCTACGACCGCGTCTTCCGCACCGTCGACGGTCGCGTCATCGCGACGAACGACCCGAGCTACGACCCGAATCAGGACACGACGGTCAATCATCTCGACTGGTCGCAGCTCGAGAGGATCGACTACTTCCGGTAGCATCCTCCGTCAGGACGACGTTCGGGCGACGACCGTGGAACGAAACTCGCGAATGGAACAAGGCGTTGCACAATCAGTCCGCCGTACGTGTCGCGGCCGTGAAGGGAGGAAACAGGGACGTGAACATCATCGTGCGGTGAAGTCGCCTTCGACCGCCACGTCGCACTCGTCTCGCCACAAGTCTTCGAGAGGTTGATGTCTCGAGATCAGGCGTGCACGCCCCGAGTCGCAGAGGACCTCGGCGGCTTTCGGGCGCGTGTTGTAGTTGCTCGCCATCGACATTCCGTACGCCCCCGATTGCAGAACGGCAAGGCGCGCGCCGGCGTCGAGCTGCGGCAGTTCTCGGTCCTTGCCGAGCCAATCGCCACTCTCACACACCGGACCGACGACATCGACACGTCGCGAGCGATCGCGCCCACCGGCGATCACGGGGCGAATGTCGTGCGTCGCGCCGTACAACGATGGGCGGATGAGGTCGGTCATGGCCGCATCGACGACGTAGAAGTCCTTCGTCATGCCGCACTTCTCGTACAGCAAGCTCGTGACGAGAAGTCCCGAATCACCGACGAGGAACCGACCGGGCTCGCAGAGCAACGACAGTCCTCGCGGACTCAGCAACTCCTTCATGCCGTGACCCAGGGCTGCGAGATCGATCGCCGCGTCCGAGAACGGTCCACCGCTCCCGAATCCACCGCCCATGTCGTAATGCGTCACACCCTGCGAACGAAGCGGCTCTTCGTCCATCCACGCGAGCACCTTTCTGCAAGCTTCGAGATACGGTCCGACCTCGAAGAGCAACGACCCCAGGTGCACGTGATATGCACAGAGGTCGAGCCCGGGAGCCTCCGCGATGCGCTCGACGAGTCGTGCGGCCGTCTGGAAGTCGATACCGAACTTGCTCTCCTTCTTCGCGGTCGCGATGTAGTCGTGAGTGTCGACCCCGACGTCCGGATTGAGCCTCAACGCGACCCGAAGCGTGCCGCCGTGGAGAGCACGCGCTGCCTGCATCTCGACGACGACCTTCGACAAGAGATCGAACTCCGCCTCACTTTCGACGTGATAGACGCCGATCCCCTCGCGCAACACCGACCGAATCTCGTCCTCGCGCTTGCCGACCCCCGCAATCACGAGCTTGTCGGGTGATGCACCGATGCGGCGAGCGCGCTGATACTCGCCACCGCTGACGAGGTCGAAGCCAGCACCGAGTTCATGCAGCAGGCGTAGGATCGCGCCATTGCCGCACGCTTTCACAGCGTAGCGAATCCCGAGATCGATACCGTCGAACGCTCGCGTGATGCGCGCATGCCGCTCGCGAATCGTGCCCGCGCTATAGACGTGGAAGGGTGTACCGACGACATCCGCGAGGTGATCGATGTCGACTCCATCGACGACCAATCGCCTGTCCACGTATCGAATCGAAACAGCGCTTTCGTTCATGTTCTCGCCCAGGCTACGCCCTGCGCGGGTTCGTCGCGACACGTTCGTAGAGCGACACATAGGCAGCCGCGATCCGAGCCGGTGCGTGACGCGCGTTCGCAGCCTGCATGGCCCCGGAAGTCGGTGGAACGGCCTCCAGCGCGGCACACGCCAATGCGTCGACTTCACGCGTTACGAGCCTCACGCCATCACCGCATGCGTCCTCCTCGAGATCGACGAATCCGGGTACGCGCGGTGCGACGACAGGGACGCCGGCAAGGTGCGCTTCGATCGCGGCGACGGGATACCCCTCTCTTCTCGAGGTCGAGACGAATGCATCGAACGCGTGGATCCACTCAGGAAATCGCTCGTCTGCACCATGCCAAACGATCGAAGCCCCGAGCCGATCGGCCACGTCCTGGCAATGCGCGAGACGACTCCCGGTCCCGAATGCATGCAGGCGTGCACCAGCGGCCTGGAGGCGGAGTGCGGTATGCACGAAGAGCTCCGGGTCCTTCACGTTCTCGAAACGACCACACCACGCGATGGCGCGTTGATCGCCGATGCCGAGTCGCTCGCGCAAGCATTCGCGAGTGCCCGATGCGCGCACGAGGACCGCTGGCTCCACGACGGTCCAAGCCTCAGGGTCGAGCACGCCGAGCGCTTGGAGCTCTTCGCCACACGATCGGCTCACGCACGTGATCGCGGCGCGACGGCGGTTGAGGCGCTTCTCGACGAGCGCGAACGCGCGCGAGATCGGCCACGAGAAGTAGTCGCGCAGCACGTGACCGTGATACGTGTGTACGACGGGTAGGTTGGTGAGATGGCCGAGGCGCACGGCGAGAGCCCCCGCCTTGGCCGTGTGCGCATGGACGACGTCGGGGCTGCACTCTTTGGCGATTCGCACCAGGGCGCGCAACGCGGCGCGATCCGAACGCGGTGAGAATCCGCGCACGAGTTCGGCCACGGGTACCGACTCACTGCCCTCGACGGCTGGAAGCGGTAGTGCCGTTTCTCCCGGCGCCAAGGATCCGACGACGATGGTTTGCGAGACTCCGAGCCTCGCGAACTCGGGCGCCAACGCCCGCATCTGCCGCGCAGGCCCCCCGAGATTGGTTCGCGTCAAGATGCGAAGGACGCGCATGGTTCCAGCCCGTGACCGAAACGCCTTCGAGCTTCGGCATGTGCTCCGAGGCTCGCTAGGCAGAAGAGTAGCTGCGCGTGCGCGGGCCGCTTTCGAAGGTTCTCGTCGCGGATTCGCAGCGCTTCGCGCACGTCGAAGTACGCTTCCCCTTGCTGGAGGAGGGACGTCACGAGATCCGTCCGCGCGGCGAGCCAACTCGCGATCGGTGGCGCGAACCCGAGTTTGCGACCGCGTACGAGTTCGCGCGGCAACCGTTCGGACAACAGTATTCGAATGGGTAGCTTCCCACGCACTGCCGTGTGCGTCCGAACCACCTCGGCGTGTCGCACGACTCTTTGATCGAGATATGGAGCACGAATCTCGACGCCTGCAGCGAGGCCACCGATGTCCGTCTTCACCAAGAGATCGTCGGTCAGATAGTGCGAGAGCTCGAGAGCTCGGACCGCGGAGGCATCGCGTGGCGCGTCTTCGAGCGAGCGATCCGCATCGGCGTGATCACGACCGAACAAGCAGTTCAGCGTGTCTTCGCTCGCCAAGGACCAGAGCGCGGAATAGCGCCCGGTGCCCATCGCTCGACGTGCGCGGGAACGTTCTCCTGCGCCAGTCGCGCGACCGATCCGGTGGCGCAACGAGGGCGACATGCACGAGCGCACTCGTGAGATCCAAGGCCACGCGCGCATGCGGCGGTAGCCGTGGAAGAGTTCGTCCGCGCCGTCCCCGCCGAGCACGACTGCGATGTCGTGCACCTTGCTCGCGTGCAACGACAGCGCATGGACCGCTAGGATCGAAGGATCTCCGAGCGGCAAACCATAGTGCGCGACGAGCCGCGGCAGCTCATCGAGCGCCTCGCTCCCGACATGAACTCGTTCGTGCGACAGGCCCAATCGCCCCGCAATCTGCTCGGCCTTGACACCCTCGGCTCGGCCATCGTCGAAGTCGAGCGTCATGCAGAGCGCATCGATACCGGCGTTGGCGATCTCGCTCGCGAGCAGAGCGGAGTCGAGGCCTCCCGATAGGAAGATGCCGAGTCGGCGATCACTCTGCGATCGATCCCGCACGACAGCACCGATGCTCGAAGCGAAGGTCTCGTTGCTATCCGCGAATGCTCCGATCTCGAGCTTCGAGGAAGCAGGACGTGGTCCGTGAACCTCGATCGTTCCTGGAGACACGGCACGTGCGTCGAGTTCGAAACACGACTTCGTCGTGTCGAAGAAGCCGACGCGCGCGAATCGTCGTGCGTCACGCCGTGACGCAGCGCTCTCGCGCGACTCGCTCCGTCCCACGAGCACTTGCAATGCAGCTGGCGTACTCGCGAAACACGGTCGCCCGCAATCGTCCCGACTCTGCGAAACGAAGAGCGGCTTCTCCCCGAAAGGGTCGCGCGCGAGCACGAGGCTGCGTGCATTCTCGTCCACGATCGCGAAAGCGAACTGACCGTCCAACCGCCGTAATCCTTCGACTCCGCGAGCGGCATAGAGCAGCAACGCGAGTTCTGCATCGTTGGAAGTCGTCGGACGATGCCCGTGGTGTTCGAGTTCGGTTCGAAGTTCGTCGACGCGGGATAGGTTGCCATTGAAGACGATCGCGAGTCGCCTCGGGCCACCTTTGACGATTGGCTGGTCCGCGGATAGGTCCGTGACCCTGAGTCGACGTATGCCGACTTCGAGCCCGTCGAACTCGATCCTGCCCTGACTATCGGGGCCGCGCGGAATCAAGGACTCGAGTGCCGCCGCGAGACGGTCACCCGTCAGTTGTCTTGGGCCGCCGGCAATGCCGCACATCGTGTCGTACCACCACTCGGCCCACCGCTCGGAGCGCGCAGATTGCGCCCAGCAATCGACCCAACACCCGAAGCGTGCCCGGCGATCGACCCGGCGAGATCGAGCACGATGGTCGCGAGAGACCGCGTCGCCTCGTGTCCGAGCAGCGCGCGCGCAAGAGTCGTATCCGGAACCCTGGCCTTGCAACGAGTCGTTTCTGCTCCGTAGCGCGCCACGCTCGTCACGCTCTGGATCCGAATCGAACGCCCCAGCACCTCGCCGACGGTATGCGCGAGATCGACGATCGCGATCGTCTCGTTGCTGCCGATGTTGACGACTCGACCGCGTGCTTCGTCCGTCGACATCAAGGCGATGAGCCCCGCCACGGCATCGTCGACGTGCTGGAAGCTGCGGACGTCGGACCCATCGCCGATGACGGGCAATGGGCGCCTGCACAATGCGGCCTCGACGAACGTCGGCAGGACCATGCCCGCTTCGGACGACTGGAACGGACCGGAAACGTTGAAGAGCCGAGCAACTCGACCATCACCACCGCGTGCCACGAAGCCATCGAGTATCGACTCACCGCAACTCTTGGCCTCCGGATACGACGCTCTCGGCCATACGCCGTAGCGCTGGGGAAGGCGCATGTCCTCACGCAATCGACGGCCGACTCCGTCTCCATAGACTTCGGAAGACGATGCGAACACGACGCGTGCACCTCGTTCGTACGCGATGCGACAGACGTTTTCCGTCCCTCGCAAGATCGTCGACCAGGTCGCGTCCGGCCTCGCGAGCACACTGCGCACACCGACGATGCTCGCGAGGTGATACACGTGTCCGCCTTCGGGGATCGCGACCTCGAGAGCATTCGAGTCACGCACGTCGCCTCGCTCTCTCACGTCAGGAGCAGCCGTGTCGAGCCCACGAACCTCGAACCCGAGATCACGAAGACATGCGACGAGCCTCGTACCAATGAACCCCGCGCTACCCGTGACGAGGACAGGAGGCAGCGTGCTGCCTGAATCGTTCACGGAACTACGCGACATCATTCGGGCCTCCGACGCTCACTGCGTGACGTTCTTCCCTTCGCCGAGGAGAATCGCACACGCAGTCACCGAATACACGTCGTCTGCGTGACAACCCCGCGACAGATCCATGCATGGAAACGCGAGCCCCTGGAGCAACGGACCGAGCGCACGGAAACCACCGAGTCGTTCCGCGAGTTTGTAGCCGATGTTCCCAGCGTCGAGATCCGGGAAGACGAGCACATTGGCATGCCCCGCAACGTCGGATGTCGGAGCCTTGCGCCGACCGATGCTCGGGACGATCGCCGCATCGAGCTGCAACTCACCATCGATCACGATATCGGGACGGCGTGCGCGTACGATCTCCGTGGCCTCGCGCACCTTGTCGACGTCGGGGTGGGCAGCGCTACCCTTCGTCGAGAATGATAGCATCGCGACTCGTGGTTCCTCTTTCGTGAGCGAACGGTGGCTCGTCGCTGTCGTGATGGCGATGCCTGCGAGTTCTTCCGCCGATGGCGACGGCACGACCCCACAGTCCGCGAAACTGAGGATCATGTCGTCACGGATCATCAAGAAGAAGCTCGAACAGATCGACGCACCCGTGGCGAGCCCGACGCTCCACAGCGCGGTCCGGATGACATCTCCGGTCGTATGGTCGGCTCCCGCGACACAGGCATCGGCATGTCCCGTGGCCACGAGCCCATCCGCGAAGGCGAGCGGCTCGTGCGCGAGTTCTGCCGCGGAGGCTGCATCGAGACCCTTGTGACGACGGCGCTCGAAGTAGTGGCGGGCGACCGTCTCGTGTCGTGCGTCGACGTACGGGTCGACGATCTCGACACCGAGCGCTTCGAGTTCGGCATCGTTCGGATCGCTGCGATCGTGTGTCCTCGCGATGAGCAGCGGGCTACAGATGCGATCGCTCGCGAGTGATCGCACGGCGCGGCGCACCCGATCGTCATGACCTTCGGCGAATACGACACGAGCCGAACACGCACGCGCTCGGTCGGCGAGCTCCTCGAGGAGCTTCGCCATCAAGCCTCCGAGCCAGGAACGAGGTCCTCGGGAACGTCGAGTTCGAGGTAGAGGATGCCGAGGCCGTGGGTCTTGCCCTGCGCGTCGGTCTTGAGGCTCCCCGATCCGCACCCGCCGAGCGAATCGTGCAGGATGAAATTGAGCGCGTGCAGATTCGGAGCTTCGAAGCGATCGACGTCTCCCTTCGCGATGTCACGGAAGTGCTCACGCACGACGTCACTCGTCAGGTGCTTCTCGAGCCAGGCATAGATCTCGGGGCTGCGCGCGATGACGGCGACATTGCTGCTGTCTCCCTTGTCACCGGAACGTGCGAGAGCCAGCTTCCCGAGCGGCACTTTCTTGAGTGTCTTCACCCCGCGAAGCGTAGCGAGATCGCGCCCTGATCCCCCATGTTTCGATATTTCTAGAAATATCGAAACATGGACTGGAGCACCGACCCGCGGAGTCCTACGGTCGCCCTCATGAACGCGGAATGGATCGCGGCGCGCATGGCGGCGCTCGGCAACCCGATGCGACTCGAAATCTACCGACAGCTCGTGCGGAGCGGGCCCGGCGGCCTGGCCGTGGGCGTGATTCGCGAGCGCCTCGATCTACCCGGATCGACGCTTTCGCATCATCTGCGGAGCCTGAGGGACGTCGGACTCGTCCGGCAAGAACGCCGCGGAACGACGCTGCTGTGCCGCGCCGACTTCGGCGTGATGAACGACACGTTCGACTGGATGGCGCGCGAGTGCTGCATCGAGAGCGGCGACGGTTGCGCGAGTGATGGTTCCGAGAGCCATGGTTCCGAGAGTCATGGTTCCGAGAACACGACGAACAAGTCCCGCATGGTGCGCAAGTAGAGGACTACGGAGAAGTAGAGGACTACGGACATGACCGAAGACATCAAACGTGCGGTTCGCGAAGGCTACGGCAACGTGGCGCGTGCCGGTCTCAGCTCCGAACAGGAGAGCATGCAATCGATCGCGTCGGCGTTCGGCTACAGCGCCGAAGAACTCGCGAGCATCCCCGCAGCGGCCAACATGGGACTCTCCTGCGGAAACCCCACCGCGATGGCCTCGTTGCGTGAAGGAGAAGTCGTCGTCGATCTCGGCTCGGGTGGCGGCCTCGACGTGTTCCTCGCGGCGGCAAAGGTCGGACCGAGTGGACGCGCGATCGGCATCGACATGACGCCGGACATGATTGCGCTCGCACGCAAGAACGCGGCCGATGGCGGCTACGTCAACGTGAGCTTCCACCTCGCGGAGATCGAGGCGATGCCGATCGAAAGCAATAGCGTCGACTGCGTCATCTCCAACTGCGTTCTCAACCTCGTGCCCGACAAGGATGCCGCGATCCGTGAGATCCATCGCATTCTCAAGCCCGGAGGTCGACTCGCGATCTCGGACATCGCACTCAAGAAGGAGCTTCCAGCTTCGGTTTCCTCGCAGGTAGCGGCATGGATCGGCTGTATCACCGGCGCGATCTCGATCGAGGACAACGAGCAGCGTCTGCGCGCCGCGGGATTCGAGGATGTCGTCGTGCAGGACGCGGGCAGTGACCTCAACGCGTATCGCGAGGCGGGGAGCGCCGCCTGTTGTGGCCCGGCAGAAAGCGCGAGTTCGTGCTGTGCATCCCCCGCGGAACAACCCGCCGTGTCCTCGTGCTGCGCACCATCGTCCGCGCAACCCGAGGCGTCATCATGCTGTGGAAGCGAACCGTCAAGCGAGCCAGCAGCATCCGAGGCACCGACCTTCCACGACACGATGGACGATTTGCACGACACGTTCGATGTCAACGAGCACGCCGCGAGCGTCAAGATCTTCGCCGTGAAGCCACGTTGAGACTGGCCTTTGGGCGCAGCGCACCGACAGTACTGACGTTCCTTCGCAGTTTCGTGCACTCGTAGTCATCCGAGTGGATCGAATTCCGCGCGCGAACCTGAGAAACTGCGACCGCCATGAACAAAACGCTCACTGCCATCCTCGCCTGCTTCGCCCTGTCCGTCAGCGCCGCGGGAGTTCGTTCCCAGATCACCTACATCCCGGGCACGGGCTGCAAGAACGCCGCCAACACGCCGATCGTCGGAAGCACGAAGATCGGCCAGACGATCACCGTCGCCCACGACCAGCTGCCGTGCAACTCGCCGCAAACGTACGCATTCGTGCTTCTCAGCTTCTCGTGCGGAACCGTCCCCAACCTGCCGTTCGGCTGCATCAGCAGCAGCAATCCGTGCACGGCGCTGATCCCCGCCGACGCGTCGTTCTTCAAGCCGATCACGGCATCGATCACGCTGACGATCCCGAACGATCCGAAGATCATCGGCGCGAAGTTCTGCGTGCAGGGCGGATGCTTCACGAGCTTCCTCGGCTTCTGCGTCAGCCCGCTCAACGTCGTCGGTCAGATCACGATTCAGTGACCCTGGTGGGACTACATCAAACGCCGAGCATCGGCGGGCCGTCTTCACCACCGAAGCGCTCGACGTAGTCCGCCATCGCGGCGCGCACGACTTCTTCGGCGTGTTCGCGGCCGTACGGCTCTCCGATCGTGACTTCGGGATTGCGATCGCTGTGCAAGTTGCGCTCACTGTGTGGCGGCAACTTGTACGTCTGGAAGTAGTGACAGAGTCGATCGACGAGGATCACCGGAAGCTCGCTCAGGTCTCGAATCTTCTTCCACTGATAGTCGCCGTCGAGGATCGCGATGATCTTGTCGTCCGCCTCGCCGTGATCCGCCATCGGCAGTCCGCCAACGACGCGCGCCTTGGTCAAAATCTCGGCCCGGCCGATCGGGCGCTCGCTCAGCACGCAGATGTCCAGCGGATCCCCGTCCCCCCGCTCCGCGCCATTCATCAACGCACGCACTCGCTCGCCGCAATAGGTGCGCGGGATGAAGCCGTAGAGGCTCGGCGGCAACGAGGACGTTCGTTGTGGACGATCCACGATCAAGAACCCCGACGACTTGTCGATCTCGTACTTCACGAGATCGAAGGGCGTAATCTCGATGAACGCGTAGACCGAACTCGGTGGGTTCGGTCCGGTTTCGAGGCCGTGCCAAGGATGCGGTCGCCAGGGATGAAAGCTGTGACTTTCAGGCATGCTCAAAGGAACGTGCGGCGGAGCCGGTAGAGATCGGTCTCGGCGACCTGGCGCACACGCTCGGGATCTCGCCACCAATCCTCGTCGACGCTGAGGATGCGGCCATTGAGCGCCGCGGCGCCCGGGCTGAGCAGGAAGAGAGCGAGCTCTGCACCATCGTCCGGAGAGTGATTGTGTTCGCGGGCCGGATGCGGGCTGCCGGTACGCGCTTCCTCGGCCTCGATCGCTTCGAGGTCGCGAGGCGAAAGCGTCATGCCGGGTTCCATGCAGTTGATGCGGAGCCCCTTGCTGCTGCGGTGCTCGGCATAGAGCTGATCCGTGAAGCGACAAATCGCGGCTTTCGCCGAGGCGTACGCCGTCGCGTGCGCGTCGATCATCGGGAAGAACGCTCCGCCCCCCGCGCACGTGAGGATGTCCCCGCGTTCTCGAGACAGCATCTGCGGAAGTGCTCGACGACAGCAGAGATACGTGGTGAAGAGATTCCGCGTCACGACACTGAGCCACTCACGAGGATTCGTCTCGGCACAGGGCTGAGTCGCTCCGAGACCGCCGGCGAGGCAAGCGAGCAGATCCACGGGCCCGACGGATTCTTCGACGTCGGAGAAGAGCGCCTGCACCTGCTCTGGATCCTCGAGATCGGCCGCGAATGCGCGCAGTTCGAACCCCTCGTCCAAGCCCATCGCGCAGGTCTCTTGGAGATGAACGAGGTTGCGCGATGCCACGGTCACGCGAGCGCCCGACCGAGCGAACGCGAGCGCGACAGCTCGACCGATGTTCCACCCGCCACCGGTGACGATGGCAATGCGACCGGCGAGCGGTCCCCGGTCGGCCGCCACCGGTCGTAGCTGCACAGCCTTCGCGGCCGCGGCACCGGGATGCGTGTCGTGCGTCACGGTTGGCCGATCACGCGAGCCCTTCGACCTTGAGCTTCTGCATGGCTTGGATCGCCTCCTTGGCCTCGGGTCGCTTCTCGATGAGCCAGTTGAGGAGTTCGAAACCGAACTTTCGCTCTTCGTTGAGCCGTTCGACGAAGCGCTGCCCCAGATACAGCGCGTGATCGGTCTCGAGGTTCTTCTCTCGCTTGAGTCGTGCGACGAGAGGGAACCCTTCGCGCACCAGAATACACAGGTGTCCGATGACCGGATCGCCTTGGCTCAAGTCGACGGATTTGGCGCGACCGAGAAGCGTCGCGAGCGCGATCTCATAGCGCACCTCGTGCGAAAGGGAGCCACTGCCACTCAGCGCCTGCAGGATGCGAAATGCGACGTCGTAGTCTTGCTTGTTGCGAGCCGCGCGCGCTTCGTCGAGCAACGGCGGCACGACTTGGTCGACCGGAGCGTCAGCAAGGACCGCGCGATACAGTTCGCGGACCGGATCATCCTTGCCGAGCAGCTTCAAGAACTGCGCGACGAGCTTCTTGCACTGCCCCGCCGTGAGTTGCGCGGCGATGGCCTTGAGCGCGTCGAATGGTCGACGGGCCTCTTGGAGATCGCGCGCAGCCAGGAAGCGCTTGACGAGTCCCTCGCGCGCTTCGGCGTTTTGACCGAGAGCTTTCGACGCGAGGTCGTGCACTTGCGGATCGTCGTTGTCGAGGAACGGCAAAAGCGCCTTCGCACACGCCGCGGTGTTGTAGTGCGCGAGCTTCGCGAGCGCGAACAATCGCACCTCGGGACGCGCATTGTCGAGCAGCTTGAGCAGGGAGTTCGCCATCGGGGCGCCGGTCGGCTCCAGCTCTTGGAGTACTTCGAGCGCTGGACCCACCACGTGCACGAAATCCTCGTCGTCGAGATACCCGAGAATCTTCGTCCGCTGGGCTGTCGTGAGTTCTCGATCCCGCAAGCCACGGAGCCCGGCAGCGCGAACCTCCGGCGCGTTGCTCGGCCCCGAAGCCGTCACGAAGACCGTGCGGCAGGACGGATCGGCGACGCGTCGTAGGAAGCGCAGCAGATACACGCGGTACGAGGTCGGAGCCTTCTTCGGAATGCGCTGCAGATTCGTCAGCAAGACCTTTCGGATCCGTGCCCGCTCCGGCTCATGCTCGTCCTCATCCTCCTCGGCCGGCGCCTGAAGCGTCTCGAGCTGGTGGATGAAGTGTTGTGACGCGATCTCGGCGATGTCGGGATCCTCGTCGTCCTTGAGTAGGCAGAGGATGGTCTTGAGCCCTTCGGCGCCGCGGGTCCGTGCCAGGATTTCGATGATGACGATCCGGGTGTCCCGATCCGACTTCTCGAATTCCTTGACGAGGACTTTTTCCGCATCGTCTCCGAGCGCGCTCAGAGCACGCGCCACCTTGCTGCGAAGGGGCCCCTCCACGTGCAAGATCGGGATGAGGTGCGAGAGTGCAGCCGCGTTGCCGATCGAAGCCAACGCTTCGACCGCATAGCCACGCAGAAATCCGTCTCCCGAACTCGCGGCGCGGCCGAGAGCTTTGACGACGGGCGGGCTCTTGGGCCCGAGCCACGCGAGGACTTGCGCCGCAGCGACTTGCTGCTCGGCTTCCCCGGTCTCGAGCATCTGCACAATGCCAGCGAGGGTGTCTTTCATGCCGGTCGCATTCGTCTCGAACAGGCGGCCGAAGCCGCAGCGTGTGATGCGTGGCACCGATGCCAGGCATCACGCATCCACCCCCCCTTGCCGCTGCCGAACCGCGGAGGCGATCTGCGCGTTGGTGATCGAGTCCGTTGGTGATCGAGTCACGGCCACGCTGCCACGCCACGTTGTCACGTCAGCAACAATCCTATGGAATTGCGGTGATCATAGACGAGTCGTGCGGCAAGAAACAGAGGACAACCATCGACGTGCCTGAAGCACCTGAGAAACCTAAGTCGCTGCCAGAGCTGTACCTGGAGCAAGAACGAACGCGAACTCCCGAGCGATCCTCCCCTCGAACACGAACCGTGCCAGCACACGGTCGCGCGATCTGGGCCGTGCTGGGCCTGTTCGTGATCGCCTCGAGTTGCGGCGAAGCACCGAAGACCGAAGAAAGCCCACGAACCACGAAGAACAAGACCGAGGGGGCACGTGATGGCCAAGCGATTCCGCCCGATCGGCCCGATCTCACGGCGCAAGAGCTGCGGTTCCGGCTCTTTCCGTGGCTGAGCAGGGGAGTCGCCGACCGCCCGAGCGAACCGCCCGTCGCGGGGCTCTTGCGCTTCGCAGCGGGCGTGGACCTGCAGATTCTGCCTCGAATCCGCGAGGGCGCATACTACCGCGATGCGACCGAGGCAGAACTCCGGAGCATCGACACCGTCGGCGTCCCGCGCGAGCAGATCTACCGCGAGAACCTCGCTCGCCTGTTTCGCGAGGCGTCCCCCCTGACCGTCATCGGCGACCCATCGGGAATGCGCTTCATCGAATTCGACACGGCGCTCGCGGGTTCCGAAGCGTTGATCTTGCTCCCTGAGCTGTGGGACAGCGTCGAACGCACGCTCGGTCGCGAGGCGATCTTGGCCCTACCCGACCGTGGCATGTGCCGGTTCTTGCCGGCAGGCCCGTGGAACTTCGTGACCGAGATGGCTCCGACCTTCATCGAGCGGCACGAGGGGGCCTCGGCGCCGCTGGCGGGCACCCTGCTGTTCCGCGACGGCGGCACGATCCGTCGAGGCCACACGTTCGAATCCCTCGCGGGCCACTGACGAGCGCTCCGCGCGACGCGCTCGCAGCACTGCTACGATGGTCCCACGCGAGTGCAGACGCACTCGACGCTCTCGATGGGACGTCGCGCTGCATGCGCAATGCCGTTCCGCATTCCTGATCCTCGTGGCCGCGTTCGCGGCGTGGTTGCTCATCATGCGTCTACTTCCCCAGATCGGTCTCGCGGTCTCGCTGCTCGCGGTCACCGCCTTCGCGCAAACCGGAACCTACTCGACGTTCGGCGCGGGATGCGCCGGTTCGTCGGGCAACGTGGTCGGCTGCGTCAACGCCAACCTGAACGGCACCTGGGGTGGCAACGGTGGCGTGGCCTCCTTCGCCCTCGGCGCGAACAGCGCCGCGGCTCCACTCATCATCTGCGCGGTGGATCTCTACGCCGCGAGCTCGTCGGGCAACAAGACCGGCAACTTGTGGCTGCTCGCGGCCGATTCGGCTGGAGCGCCCTCCGCGACCGTGCTCGGGACGACCACCGTTCAGTGGACGCCCGTCGGCGCCTGGCATCGCGGCAACTTCGCTCAGCGAGTCTTCATCGCCCCCAACACGAAGTTTTTCATCGCGTTCGACAATCCCGGAAAGCTCCCCTACATGAGCGCCGGACCCGACACGGTCGAACACTGGCACAGCGGACCGACGTGGAAGGGGCCCTACATGGCGCGCTGGAACTACAACGTCATCTGCTGCCAACAAGTGGGAGGCGCGATCCCGGCAATCGGCAATCAGGGCGTCCCTTCGATCAGCACACCGTATTCGGTCACGCTCGGTGGAGCCTTGGCAACGACCCCGGCGCTCCTGATCACGGGTGTCTCCAACACGACGTGGGGGGTCATTCCGCTGCCGCTCGACCTCACGGGTGCCGGCGCTCCGAACTGCAAGTTGCTCGTCTCTTTCGACTTCACGCTCGGCACTGCGACCGACGCCAGCGGAAACGCGACCGTGCAACTCACCCTGCCGAATCAGACGAGCCTCGTCGGATTCCAGTTCTATCAACAATGGGCCGTACTAGACACGGCAGCCAATGCACTCGGTCTTGCGTTCTCGAACGGCGGCGCAGGCAAGATCGGGACGTAGCGGAAACACGACGAAGGCACACGCGAAGGGTCGATTTGGCACCCTGCGTACCATTGGCCTGCTCGCTGCATGCGGATAGCGTGGCGTCGAGTCACCCAGACTCAACGCAACCCGACCCAGAGAGGCCATTCCCGATGCATCGCAACATCTCCTTCGCTCTTCTGTCGCTCGTCGCCCTCCTCGCGTCGGCATGCTCGTCGACGCATGTCGATACGCAAGCCCAAGCCTTCATCGAGTCGCTCGCGAAGACGCACCCCAACGTCACGCGACTCACCGTGCATGCGGTTCCGAAGGGCGGCAGCAGCCACTACGCGATCGCGAGCACCAGTGAGAGCAAGCGTGGCGCAGCGTCGGACGAAGAGGACCTGCGCGCCATGGCGACCGGTGAAGTGATCGTGCTCGACGAACCGGGTGCCATCGACGTGACGGTTCCGATCCGCGAGAAGAGCGGGAAGTTCCACGCCTCCGCCGGGGTCACCATCGACTCGAAAGTCGGTCGCGAGGCCGCCATCGCCGAAGCGAAGATGATCGCGCAGGCGATCGACCGTGATCTGCTCGGCATGGCGATGGACCACTGATCGCCGTTCCGAACGCGATCCCGACCACGTCTGGTGTCCCGCGTCAGCTGAAGTCGTACAGATACGAGACGCGCGCTGCGTGCACGATCGTATACGGGAGCTTGGCCAGGATGCCGAGCTCGGGAATCTCCTCGAGATCGAGTCCGCGTACTTCGCACTCGTCCATCACGAAGAAGCTCCGCGCTTGGAGCCCGGCTTCGTAGGCGCGCGGACGAATCCTGCCGGCGACTTCGATGTTGACCGGACCGTGAAAGAACACACGGATCCGGACACGTTCGACACCGACATCGGTACTGAGACGCTTTTGATAGAAGTCACTGCCAGCGTCGACGAGTTCGTGCGCAAACAAGACTTCGCGCATGTTGACGTGCACGCGTGGCGTCTTGATGACTTCACCGTGCAGGAGGTCGATCATCGTCGCTCCGCTCACGACGACGAAGTCGCGCGTGTCGTCCTCGAGCGTCTTGACGAGCCGCGTGAACTTGCCTTCGACCTTCCCCTTGATCAGGAAGCTCTCGGTCACGATCAGATCCTCGACCATCAGGTCGAGTGCTGCCGAGGATTCGGAGGGCTGTTCACGAGTCATTGCGAAAGGGTCCTGGCCCGAAGCACGCGCAACGCGTCGCCAGCCGCATAGAGCGATCCGGTGACGCACAAGCCACCGTCCCTCGCCACCGGTTCGAGATCCTCGAGCGCCGCTGCCACCGAACTCGCGATGCGCACTTCGACGCCTTTCGCGGCGATCATGCGCTGGAGTTCTGCAGGTTCGACCGAGGTCTTCCCCGAGAGAGGAACGACCCGTGCTCTATCGACCAACTTCAGGACTTCGCCTAAGCCACGTTCGAAGCGCTTCCCCTCGGCGATGCCGAACACGAGGTCGAAGCGGCGATCGGGCCATGCTGCTGCGAGTTCGGACGCGATCGTGGACAGCGACGCATCCGTGTGTGCCCCGTCGACGACGATCGGTGGGTCTTCCTGCACGATGTCGAAGCGACCGGGTGGAAGCGCCTTCCGGAGGAAGTCGAGATCACGACCGCCCGCGAGGAGTTCGACGGCTACGCCGGGTCTCAGTGCTTCGAACATCGCGAGCGCCAGCGTGAACGAACGTGCGTGCACCGTAGCGCGGAACGGGACCTCGAGGTGATCGAGCCCCTCGAAGCCGCGGAGCTCGAGTTCGAGCCCTCGATCCGTGCGTCCGGCGACGCGGAAGTCGAAGTCGCTCCCGAGGCGCCTCAATGGCGCGCCGCAGCTCCTCGCGACCTCCGTGATGACGGCGTCGGCTTCGTCGACACAACCGCTCATGCACGGAACACCGGGACGCAAGATACCGGCCTTCTCCCGAGCGATCGCGCCAATCGTGTCGCCGAGCACGTGCGTGTGTTCGAGTTCGATCGACGTGATCGCGCACACGTCCTTGGGCACGACGGTCGTCGAATCCAGCCGCCCACCCAGCCCGACTTCGAGCACGGTGAGTTCGATATCGAGTGCCGCGAAGCACAGGATCGCGACGGCCGTGTAGGCCTCGTACCAGGTCTGTTCGGGAACGAGCACCTCCGCGACTCGTGATACCGCGTTGCCGAAGACGTCTTCGTCGACGGGTTCGCCGTCGACGAGGATGCGTTCGCGCGGGTCGACGACATGAGGAGACATGTAGGTCGCCGATCGCATGCCAGAGCACGTCGCCAAGCCGCGCAGCAATGCCGTCGTCGTCCCCTTGCCCTTGCTGCCCGCGACCTGTGCGACGAGACGCAGGCGGCGCTCCGGATTTCCGAGCCTGTCGAGGAGACCGTGCGTTCCCGACAAGTCGATGCGGTGTCGACTTCCGGGCTTTTTCGTTTCCCAATTCGTCAGACCGGTGAGGCGATCGAACGCCTCGTCGAAGCGCGTCATCTCGATGACACCGACGACTGGGACGAAAGGGACGCTCGCGCAGCGCTCGCGCATTTTTTCGAAGGACTTCGCACTTGGAACAAAACCGGAAACACGAGCCGATATATAGGCGGGGGAATTCGCTCGATCATGCTGACTCCGGACAATCTAGCGCACGAGATTCGCGTCTTCGTCTTCCGTTACACGGATGGACGGCCCGACTTCTTGCTGTTGCGCCGGCATCCGCGAGCAGAGAACGAACTCGGACCGGTGCGCGGTCCCGTCGAGCTCAGCGAGCACCTGCGAGACGCCGTCCTGCGTGAGGTCCGCGAAGAGACCGGACTCGTAAGGCCGAGTCACCTCATCGATCTCGAGCATCAGTCGAAACTCGTGATCGGTGACGCTGCCGTCATTCAGTGGGAGTTCGGCTACCAAGCACCGTGCGAAGACACGGTTGCATGCATCCGCCCCGGTCCACAGGTCGTCGAGACGTGTTGGCTCCCGTTCGAACACGCGTTCCAAGAACTGCCCTCGCCGCAGGATCGCTCCGCGCTGATCCGGTTGCAGTTGTTGTTGCAAGCCGGATGACCTTCGTATGATCGCCGCGAATGGCGGTCATGGGCTTCCTCACGACGACGATCCTGGGTCAGATCGTCCTCATCGTCCTCGGCGGGGTCGCGGTGTGGATCGGCGCAGAAGCGCTCGTCCGCGGAGCGAGCCGATTAGCCAAGGCCTTCGGGATCTCCGAGTTCATCATCGGCGCGACGATCGTGGCGTTCGGGACGTCGGCTCCCGAATGGATCGTGAGCTTCATGGCACAGCTCGAGGGCAATGCCGGGATCTCGCTCGGGAACATCATCGGTTCGAACGTCGCCAACCTCGGGCTCGGCATCGGCATTCCCGGTGTGATCATCGCGACTCGGATCGGCTCGCGAACGATGCGCCGCGAACTCGTTCTCGTGATCCTGGCGCAGCTCGCGTTCACGTGGTTCTGCGCCGACGAACGCATCGGCTTCGTCGATGGAGCGTTGCTGCTCGCAGGGTTCTTCGCGGTCTTCGCGTGGATCCTCTTGTCGGGTCGCAAGCGACGCGCGCAAGTCGAGGCTCTGATCCCTGAGGCCGAGGCTATCGAAGCCGACGAGCCGAAACTCTTGCGCGATGGCGGCTGGACTCTCTTCGGTCTCGCGCTGTTGCTCCTCGGTGCTCGTTACTTCGTGATCGGGGCAGAAGCGTTTGCGCGCGAGATGGGGATCGGCGCCGAAACCGTCGGCCTCACTATCGTCGCCATCGGCACCAGTTTGCCCGAACTCGTCACGTCGACCGTCGCATGCTTGCGCGGGCAGAGTGAACTATCGATCGGCAACCTGCTCGGCAGCAACCTCTTCAACGTGCTGCTCGTCGGCGGCTCTCTGGCGGTCATCGACGACGTCGCGGTGCCGCCAGGTATCCACGGCGACTTCTGGTGGATGAACGGCATCACCATTGCGGTCCTCGTATTCGCGCTGGTCTCGAAGCGCGTCGTCGAGGACGGGAACGACGTCCGGCATCTCGCTCGCCTGCTCGGAGCTCTCTTGGGCCTGGCCTACGTCGCCTACTTGATCACCAAGGTTCTGCAGGTGGCATGATGGGTCACGACAGTCGCCCACGTATCGGCATCGACGTCGATCACGAACACGACGGTAGGCGTTGGGTCTACAAGCTGCCTACGAGGTACGTCGAGATCGTGCGACGCGCTGGAGGAACACCTGTACTCTTGGTTCCGGACGATCCTCGCGCGCCCGAAAGCCTACTGTCCGAAATCGACGGTCTCCTGATGACCGGAGGCGACGACATTCATCCGCACGCCGTCGGGCGATCGCTGGACGGTAGGCCGACGAGGTTGCTCTCGGTCCAGCGCGAACGATTCGTACTTGCACTCGCGCGGGCAGCACTCGCAACGGACCACTCCTTTCCGATCCTCGGTGTTTGTCTCGGTTGTCAGGCGCTCGCTGTCGTGGGCGGCGGCGAACTTTGGTGGGACCTCTACACCGACCACGAAAATGCTGCAGAACACCGTGGCGGAGCGCGACACGCCGTGATTCCCGAACGTGGCGGCCGCCTCGATGCACTGTGGAGCGGGTCGACGCAAGAACTCGTCAGTCACCATCACCAAGCAGTGAGAAGCGTGCCTCCTGGCATCACGATCGAAGCTCGCGCTTCGGACGGCGTGATCGAAAGCTACAGCGATCCTGCGCGTGCGTTCTTGTTCGCCGTGCAATGGCATCCCGAAGTCCAGCCCGACACGCCGGGCGGACTCCCGATCGTCCACTCACTCGTCGAGGCCGCTCGTCGCCCGTGAGGATCGCCAGGCTGCGTGAGCCAGCGCGAGCCACCCGACGATCAGCAACGTGCCGCCGATTGGCGTGATCGCGCCGAGCCACTTGGGGCCGGTCAACGCGAGCACGTAGAGCGATCCGGAAAACACGACGATTCCCCACAGGAAACCGTGCCCGGCAAGTCGGACGCGAAGTCCGATCCGCTCGAGGACTCCACACAGCGTCAATGCCACGGCGTGAACGAGGTGATAGTGTGCGCCGGTCTCGAACGTCGCCGCCGTGCCTCGCTCTGCCAAGCGCGCGGAGAGACCGTGCGCTCCGAAGGCGCCTGCGATCACGGCAAGTGCACCGAAGACCGAACCGACCACGACCCAATTCTTCATCGCTCCACTCGTTGAACCGGGTGAAAACGGCTTACGTTTGCACCTCGGCTGCCGCCCGGCAACGCAATTGGGGCTCGCAAAGGCAATCACGCTCCGCGATGCTGCCCTCCCCGAATTCCAGCTTCGATTCGCCAGCTTCGACCCGTCAAGTTCGAACCGCCAGATGGCCAAGAAGATTCAAAAGGCTTCGCTGTTCCAAGGACGCGAGGGGCTTCGCTTTGCCGTCATGATCTTGATGGCGGTCGTCGTCGCAGCGATCGCGCTCGGCACGCTCGATACGTTCACGACGACCGGCAAGGTCGAGCCAAAGGTCATCGAGCCGGTCGTTCCCGATATCACGCTGCCGCCGCTCGACAAGAAGATCCTGGCCGAAGCGAAGGACAGCACACCGATCCAGCGACTCGAGACCGAGGCGAGTGTCTACGAACATCTGCTCGCGTGTGCCGCCTACATCGTGCCGGGCTCGCTGCAAGCAATGGGATTGCAAGAGGGGTCGATCGCGGCGCTGCGCGCGGACAGCGACAAGTGGCGCGGCAAGCCGATCGCGTTCGAAGGCCGCATCGTCGATCTCAGAACGCCGACGGCGATCCCCGGCGTCGACGTCTGGAAGAAGACCGAAGGCATGCTCGAGACCGACGAAGGAGAACACGTCTTCTTCGCCGTACTCGACAAGGTTCCCGCCGATCTCTCGGTTGGGAAGTACGCGCGCATCGAGGGCTTCTTCTACAAGCTTCGCGACTTCAAGTTTCCGAACCGGTACGACAAGGCACCGCACATCGTCGGGTTCGCGCTTCGTCCGGCGTTCCGCAAGTTCGAACCGGTCAAAGAACTCGACAAGGCCTACTTGTCGACGATTCAGGATAACGTCGAGACACCATCGGAGATCGACACCAACGCGCTGTACCACGTGACGTCGTGGCTCGAGAACCAGACGATGGACACCGCGTGGTACGAATCGTCGAAGGACCTCGATCGCAAAGACGTCGAGAGCATGCTGAGCGCATCGAGCGACTCACCGCGTGGCCAGGTCTTTCGTGTGCTCGCCGAACTGTACGACGCTCAAACGCGCCTTGCCGAACCCAACCCACTGGGGATCACGCATTGGACGCGCGCTTGGGTCAAGCACTCGGATCAAGAGACGATCCAGGTCAACATCCCTGGTCGACTCGAAGGCGAGTGGCATACGGGTGATGTCGTCGTGTTCTATGGTGCGTTCCTCCAACGCTATTGGTACGAATCCGGGTTCGACGACAGCGGAATGCGGATTCAGCGCATCGTCCCCCTGTTCGTCGCGACGAAGCTCTTCCATTGGCAGTTCAAGGAGAACCCCGCCAACCTGTGGATTCGCTTGGCCTTGCTCGCGATCGCGGTGTTGTTGATCTCGGCGTTCTCGTTCTTGGTCTTCCGTGATCGCAAGGCCGAACAGGAAGTGCGCGATCGCCTCATCGAACAGCGCCGACGTAAGCGAAAGAAACAGCGCACATGATCCATAGCTTCACGGTCCATACGTCCGACGATCGGTCGATGGAGACCGTAGTCGCGTTCGGACGAGGTCTGAGGCATCGACTTCCTGATACCGAGGCGCTGCCGGGGAAGCGTCGTCTCTACGTCATCGACCGCAACGTGCACGAGGCGTGGCAGGAAGATTTTCGGCTCGGCGACGCGAACGTGTTCGTGATCCCGCCAGGAGAACGCGCGAAGAGCGCCGAAACCCTGCTCGCGATCTGCTCCGACCTCGCTCGTCGGTCCTTCGAGCGAACCGATGCTCTCGTCTCGATCGGCGGCGGAGCATGCGGAGACGTCACGGGGCTCGCAGCGAGTTTGTTCTTGCGTGGTATCGCCGTCGCGCACGTCCCGACAACGATCGTGTCGATGGTCGATGCCGCTCTCGGCGGCAAGTGCGCGATCGACATCGCCGAGGGCAAGAACCTGATCGGCAGCTTCTGGACGCCGAGTCGTCTAATCATCGATCCGGACTTGCTGAGGACGCTACCGAGCAACGAAGTTCGAGCCGGTTTCGGTGAGGTGGCCAAATACGCGATCGGCTTCGACGCCGAACTCGAGCCACTCATCCACAGCACACGCGCCCAAGCCCCCGAAGGACTCGACGCAGTCATCCTTCGCTGCTTGCAGATCAAAGCCGATATCGTCGCACACGACCTCCGGGAATCGGATCGCGGCAAACGGATCCTCCTCAACCTCGGACACACGACCGCCCACGCGATCGAAGCCTGGGCGCTCGCCCGAGACATCATCGTCGGCCATGGCGAAGCGGTCGCGTTCGGCATCCGGTGCGCAATCGCGATCTCGCTCGAACGCGGCTTGATCGCCTCCCGAGAAGCGTCTCGCTGTGTCGCACTGTTGGACCTCATCGGCGCAGCGAAGAGCCTCGCCGAACTCGTCGGCCCACACGAAGCGCCCACGACACGAGACCTCGCTCCTTACTTGGCTGCCGACAAGAAAGTGCGCAGCGGGCGCCTGCGAGCGGTGCTTCCGATCGCATTCGGCGCGTGCGAGGTCCACGATGCGACGATCGACGAGTTCCTCGAAGCCATCTCGAGCTTGTCGAGGAGCTAGCCCGCCCCGCCTTTCGGCTTCTCTTTGCGGTCCGGCTTCGCCTCGCGGTCCGGCTTCTCTTCGTCCGATTCTTCGCGCAAGACCAACTTCCAGCGCCCGGCATCGCGCGTGAGATTGCGGATCGAACGCTTCTTGCCACGCACGAACGTCGTAGTGTGGATCGGTGACTCCGCGATGCGGAGCAGGGCCTTGTTCTCGAGTTCGACCGCGCTGTCGCGCTTGCCGACGTCGACCTCGAAGTAGACCCAGCATGCGTCGATCGCGAGCTCCTTGCCGACCCACTTGTGTGGACAGGCTTTCCCGTCCGTCCGTTTGACGACGAACACTTCCGAGATCCAGGTCGTCAGCAAGCCGTCGAGCTTCTTGTCCTTCTGTTCGCGGTCGAGATCGACGCGCTTGCCAGCGCGCGCCGAGAGTTCGGCCTCGAGGTCCGGTGGCCAGAGCCAGAACGCGACTTCGAGAACACCGCGATCCGCGACGTACTCGACTTCGGTCAAGGTCTTGTGAACGGGATGCACCGTGACCTGGAAGCCACGGCATGGCGCAGCCTCGGTGAGGCACACCAAGAGCACCGCGGCGGCGCAGGCGATCATCGATCACCACCCGAGTTCTTCGGTGCGGCTCCGTCTTCGGCTCCGGTCGCACTCGATGCGCGCGCTTTCTTCGCAGCCTCATCCGCTTCTTGCATCGGGTTCTTGTCTTTTGCGTCCTTGAACAGACGGAAGCGCGATACTGCTCGGCGACGAGGCCATTCGTTGTCGGATTCATCGACATCCGCGGTCTCACCCATCGGATCGACGACGAATCGCACGATCTCGCGCTCGGAGTAGATCAGCTTCTTGACGTGCCGTGGACTCTTGCGCCAAATCTCCGCCGGCATGCGCAACCACGCGCTGGTTCCATCCGCATGGTGCATGCGAAGCAGGATTGGCATCACGAGTCCACCCTCGTTGTCGAAGTCGAGAACGTAGAAGTGCCCCTCGGTTGCGAGCAGCTTGCGCTCTTCTTCGTCGAGGGAAGCGACGAACTTCTCGAAACGCTCACGATCCCCAGCCGTCGGATCGAGATCATCGAACCGATTGTAGAAGTCTGCCAACTGCGGAACCCGCTCGACCTTCTTTGGCAGCTCGCGATTGCGCTCGGCGCTGACGGTCGCTGCGTTCTTGGCTCGGTCCGCCTTCGCGATCGCAGCGCGAGCGTCGGGATCTCCACCGTCGATCGCGAATTCACGAACGTCGCTCAGAGCGATGTCGACATGGTCCGTCGAATAGAACCACCCGCGCCAGAACCAATCGAGGTCGATACCGCTCGCGTCCTCCATCGTTCGGAAGAAGTCCGCGGGCATCGGACGCGAGAATCGCCATCGACGTGCGTACTCGCGGAACGCGAAGTCGAAGAGCTCTCGCCCCAGAATCGTCTCGCGCAAGATGTTGAGCGCTGTCGCGGGCTTGAAGTACGCGTTGGGTCCGAACTGCAGGATCGATTCCGAATTCGTCATGATCGGAACCTGATTCGCACTCGCCATGTACTCGGTGATCTGGCGAGGCTCACCGGTCCACGACGGATACTTGTCCTCCCACTCCTTTTCGGCGAGGTATTGGACGAAGGTGTTCAACCCTTCGTCCATCCACGTCCACTGACGTTCGTCCGAGTTGACGATCATCGGGAACCAGTTGTGACCGACTTCGTGGATCACGACGCTGATCAACCCGTACTTGGTCCGGGCCGAATACGTGCCATCCGCCTCCGGCCTGGGGCCATTGAAGCAGATCATCGGATACTCCATGCCGCCAACCGGTCCATTGACGGAGATCGCCACGGGATAGGGATAGTCGAAGGCGAACTTTCCGTACGATTCCAGCGTGTGCACGACTGCCCGTGTCGAGTAACGACTCCATAGCGGCTCGCCCTCGATCGGCCAGTACGACATCGCGAGCACGATGCCATCACCGGCACATGCGGCACTGTGATGCCCTTGTGCATCCCAGATGAACTTGCGTGATGTCGCCCACGAAAAATCGCGCACGTTGTCCGCATGGAAGATCCAAGTCGCTTTGCGATCCGCTCGGGACGATTGGTTCGCCTTGGCTTCGTCAGGCGTGATGATGAACACGGGATCGCTGCTCACCCGCGCTCGCGCGAGTCGCTCCTTCCATGCCGGTTGGAGCACGTCATCCGCATTGCGAAGCTCGCCTGTCGCAGCCACCACGTGATCCTTGGGCACCGTGATGCGCACGTCGTAATCCCCGAACTCGAGCGTGAACTCACCACGGCCGAGGAACTGCTTGTGCTGCCACCCATTGCTATCGGTGTAGGCACAGAGACGCGGGAACCAATGCGCGACCTCGTAGATCCAGTTCCCGTCGCTCTCGAAGAACTCGGCACCGGAGCGACCGGGCACATACTTGTGTGGATTGATGCGGTAACGCCACTCGACCTCGAACTCGCGAGAAGCACCGGGGCCGAGAGGAGCATCCGTAGGCAGATCGACGCGCATCATCGTCTTGACGATCGTGTAGTCGAGATCACGCCCCGCACTGGTCACGTGGTCGATCTTGAATCCTCCATCGAAGTCCTCGGCAGCGAGCAACTGTCGCAGACGCGAAAACTGCATGTCCTGCCCGTCTTCGTCGAACGTCGCCGTGGTCTTCTGGTCCGAACCCGGCGTGAAGAGATTCCCTTCGAGCTGCAGCCACAGATAGCGCAGCGTGTCGGGTGAACGATTCGAATATCGAATTCGCTCGCGTCCGTGAAGAGTCTGCTTCGCGTCGTCGAGTTCGACCGCGATGTCGTAGTCGACCTTCTGCTGCCAGTACCCGTGTCCTGGCGCGCCGGACGCCGTTCGATAAGAATTGGGCGTCGGCAGGATCTCTTCGAGTTGTCGGAATCGATCGTCGAACGGCTTCGCGCCGACGATGATGTCGCGCTCTTGCGCGGACAACGACGCAGAGAGCGTTGCAGCCAACGGCGGCAAGAGAGCCGAAGCCAGATACGAGAGACGAACGGCGGTCGAGACGAATCTATGGATCATGTTCGCTTCTGCAATCGGTAGAGAGCGAGCACGCAAGAATCAGGAGCGCAACGATTCGATCGCTGCATCGATCCTCGCAACACAACGCTCGCGTCCGAGAAGATAGACGATATCGAACAGACCAGCGCCACCCGCCGCACCGGTCAATGCCGCACGCAGGGGCGCAACGAGGTTCCCGAAACCGATACCGAGACGATCTGCGAGCGAGCGGGCCATGGCTTCGAGTTCGGATGGGCGAGCGAATGCCGACGAACCGCCGCCACGATTCGCCGTGTCGTTGACAGGTTCGGGAAGGCGCAAGGCATCCGCTTCCGGTGGGCGATCGGGCCACGAAGGTGGCACCGCGACGCCTTCCAGGGCGCCGCGAAAGGCGAGTAGCCAGTCCGCAGTCTCGGGGCTCTTGCGGAGATTCTTCAGCGCCTTCGCGTCGTACTCGACGGTGTCCGCGAACAAGAACGCGATCTTCGAAGGCACTTCTCCGTACCGATCGAAGCGCTCGCGGTGACACGCAACGACGTTCTCGACGAATGCGCGAGACTCGGCGATGGCACTCTTCGAAAGAACACCCGCGTCTTCGAGGAACGGCGCGACACGGTCGACCAGGACGTCGACAGGAGTCGCGCGGACGTACATACCGCACATCCAGATCATCTTGTCCTCGTCGAAGACCGATCCGCTGCGTCCCAACTTGTCGATCGAGAACGCACGCACCGCCTCGTCGAGCGAGAAGATCTCGCGCTCGCCATCGAAGCTCCATCCGAGCAGCGTCAAGAAGTTGACGATCGCCTCGGGCGGATACCCCTGATCGCGATAGTCGAGGAGGTTCGTCTGCGCGACTCGCTTGCTGAGCTTCTTGCCATCCTTGCCGAGGATGAGCGGTAGATGCGCGAAACGAGGGACATCGGCCTCGAGCGCACGAAACAAGAGGATCTGCTTGACGGCATTGACGAAGTGCTCCTCACCTCGAACGACGTCCGTGATCTCCATGTCCAAGTCGTCGACCGTGCTACAGAGGTTGTAAAGCGGTGTGCCGTCGTTTCTCAACATGACAAAGTCGTCGATCTGCTTCAGATCGACTTCGACGTCACCCTTGACCGCGTCGTGGACGACGACCCTGCTCTCACCACCATCGCTCGCGAGCGGAGTCGCGAATCTCCAAACGTGCGGCTCACCGGCTGCGATGCGCGCGTCCGCTTCGTCCCGCGGGAGCGTGCGATAGCGCCGGTCGTACATCGGCACGCCGGTCTCGCGAGCCATGGCTTGCCGACCTTCTTCGACTTCTTCGGCAGTCGCGAAGCACGGATATGCACGCCCGCGCTCACGCAGGTCGAGCACGACCTCGCGATATCGATCGAACTTCAGGCTCTGGAAATACGGTCCGAAGCGCGACGCGCTCTCCGTCTCACCGGGTCGCGTTGGCCCTTCGTCCCAATCCAGACCGAGCCAGCGCATCCCGTCGAGGATGTTCTGCAGACTCTCGTCCGTCGATCGAGCAAGATCGGTGTCGTCGATCCTCAGGACGAACGTGCCGCCCGTCGCGCGGGCGTACAAGAAGTTGTAGAGGGCAGTCCGTGCACCACCGACGTGGAGTGGCCCCGTCGGCGAAGGAGCGAAACGGACGCGTACCGGTCGACTCGTCATGCCTGGATCTTGCCGGCGACGGGACCGATTGTCGTGGCTTTGACTTCCTCAAAGCGCCATGAGGATGCGAATCACGCCATTGATCGTGTCGGCGACCGGGCGTTGGAGTTCGCGTCGAGCGGCTTTCTCGAGCGCAGGCAGCGCTTCTTTTGCCGGCTTGCCGATCCGCGACAGTGACTCCGCCGCGCGGACACGATCGAAATCGACGGTGCTTTCGAGGGCCGACACGAGAACGGGCACGGCCTTCGCGTTGCCGGGTGTCCCGAGCGACTCCAAAGCCGCCCATCGCACGTCCTGCGATTCGGCGGCAACAGCCGCATGAATCGTCTCGAAGACTCGCTCCTCGAGCGGAGCGATGCGGCTCAGCGCAAACAGCGCGGCGATCCGCTCCTCGGTGCCACCGTCGCTCGCGAGCCGGATGAGTTGCGGGACGACCTGCTTCGCGCGCGAGCCGAACTGCCCGAGCGCGATCGCCGAGTCCCGTACGAGCACGTCTTCGTCCGAGTCGAGCCACGCTCGGAGCGCCTCGACGCACTGCGTCGCGAGTTTCGTTCGGTCCTCGTCGTGAGAAAGGTGCGCTCCGATCGACTGCATGACGAGCGCGATGCAGCGTCGGCCACGAAGAGAATCGAGACTCTTCGCGGCTTCGAGGAGCGACGGAACGACGAGTTCTCCCATCGAACCCAGGATTTCGACAGCCCGAAGTCGCGCACCCGTATCCCCCGAATCGAGAAGCGCGATGAGCCGCGGGACGACGGGCGCGGCATCGGCACCGAGCTTCATCAAGGCATGCGCCGCACCACGTGCTGCACGAGGATCCGTCGACAGCATCGCGACGAGATCGTCGAGAGCCGGCTTCGCCGCTTCGCCAGCCTGTCCGAGGGCCTGCGCTGCGTTCATGCGAGTCTCGACCGATGGATCGCCAAGCAGCTTCGTGAGCGCTTCGATCGAGCCAGGCACTCCCGAGATGATCTTGGTGGCGGCAAGCGATGCAGCCTCGCGCATCGCGGGATCGTCGTGTTGCAGGGCAGCGACGAGCACCGGCGCGTATGCTCGCGAGGGATCACCGATCGTGCCGAGTTCGGTGATTGCACGCACTCGGCGCTCGAGCGGCAGACTTTCGTCCTCCGCGACGCTCGCGATCCTGCCGACGGCTTCCCCTCCGATTCTCCGCAACGAATCTGCTGCTGCGTCGACGAGCTTCTTGTCGGCGTGGCTGAACGTATCGACGAGGACATCCACACCCTCGGACCGCACGGGTCGCAAGAGTCCGAAGATCTGGATCGCCGAGAACTTGCGCGTGCGCGTACGAGCGTTGTCTTCCGCACTGGCTGCAGGATCTTCCTTGGCGCGCACGAACTCGAGCAGCAGTGGAACCGCCGCATCTCCTTGCGACGCGAGTGCGAGACAGGCTTGACCCTTGACCGTCGCATCCTTCGCGTCGATGTGATCAGCGATTCGTTCGACGTAGTCCTTGGCAGCGTCCGTGTAGAACTGGTGAATCGCCGACGCGGCCATCGCCTGAACGGTCGGGCTCGGATCCTCGAGAGCTTCCGCGACTTTTGGCAAGAAGGCCGGCTTGTCCTCGGTGAGCAGCGCCGTGACGATCAGCGCGCGCGATCGCACGAACGCATCGTCGTCTTTGAGCAGCTTCTGCACAGCAGGAAGCGCACTTCGAGCATCGAATCCGATCGCGCCGATGACTTCGATCGCCCTTGCACGCAACAGCGGCAACTCGTCGCCCAAAGAGTCCTTCACCGCCTCGAGTGCCGGCAGAGCTCTCGGACCGAGGACGGCGAGCGCCTGCATGCATCCATTGCGCACTTGCGGCGCATATCCCGAATTTCGAATCACGCGCACACATTGCGGTATGGCCCGCGTGCCGAAGCCCGCGAGCCTCTGGACCGTGTACGGGAAGGCCTTCGGGTCGTCGATCGACAGACTACCGATCGTCTCGATGATTTCGTCGTCCGAGATCGGTCCCGGGCGAGGCGTCTGGGTGTCCTGTAGCGCGGCGACGACGGTGGACAACATGAACGGAAGCAGAAGAGCGCAGTGCATCGTCGAGGAGGCTACCAGACGAACAAGGGCGAATCGGGATGTTTCGGACCGCGCGTCACACCGTGCGCCGAGATCAACCGTTCGCCAAGATGCGGATCAGGAGCCGAGGAGTCTCGCCGTCGGCGGCGAGCAGCGTCTTCTCCATCGGTAGCGAAACCCGCCCACCCGCGAGGCTCTGCCATTTTCCGAGCAAGAACCGGCGCGACCCCATGTTCGGCACGACGTGCTCGGCCATGAGTGGCAAGCCGGAACCTGGGTCGACGTACAGGTCCCAGCGCTCTCGCGCGCGCGAGCGATCTTTGGCGATCGGTCCGACGGCCAAGACCTGTTCGTCACGAACCGCCACGGTGAACTTCTGGAGGCGTCGCCCGAGGAGCATGACTTCGCGTCCCGGTTCGACGACGAATCGATCTCGATCCCGCAGGCTGAACGGAAAGTGCAAGAGCATCGCCCACTCCTCGACTTCGTGTCTCGCACGAGCCTCGAGGTCCGGTCTCTCGATTCCGCCGCTTCGTGCCCAGACGCGTCCACCGCTGCGCCCCATCTGCAAACCGGATTCCCAGGCGAGAGAATCCCGCGACGATCCGGTGCCCGTCCGCGAGTCGTGGACGAGTTCTTGCTCGAAGAGAGTTTGCCCCCGCTCGTCGAGCGCGGTCATGCGATGCGTGACGCGAACGTCTCCGAGCGCGTACCATGCCGCGAATCCACCGAGTCGATCGAGAACGTCGTCGAGCACGTCGCGGGCTGCCGGCGCCGACTCGGAGCGTCGCTCCGGCTGGCCAACCGCCTGCAAACGCTCGGCCAGGCTCTGCACGCGCTTCTGGGTGAAGAACTCGCGAGGCGCAGTCGTATCGTCGTCGCTCGCGCCCGACGTCTCCTCCACTCGCGGCGTCGTCGATCGCCCTTTTCCCGACGGACTTCGTCCGGGATAAATCTCGGGGTCCTGAGCCTGGAGCGCGCCCGCGACGAAGGAGGTCACAAGCAGCGTCGCGACGAACACCTGGACGACTGTTCGAGACGAATGCGATGCGTACGACATGCCCTTCTTGTCGGCAAAATGGCGTCACGTGCCTGAACCTTCACGCCGAATGCTGTATTCCTTGGCAACATGGTGAAGTCGACGGCCCGGTTGGTCGCATCCAGGGGCGGAGCAACGCCCAGCCTGGCTGTACTCGCGCTGGCTGTGCTCAGTGCCTGCACGTCCCAGGGCACCGCAGAGCCCGGCGGTGGCGGCAATCCGGAAACGCGGATCACGCCGCAGCTCGATCCCAAAGTCGAACTTACGGATCGGCATACGCTTCGACTGCGCTTCGAGCTCACCGGCGGGTCCCGTTCCGATCGCGACGCGGTGGAGACCCTGCTCGGCGAAGCGCTCGCGCAGAGCGCTTGGATCGACATCGCGGGGGCCGAGGACGCTGCACTACCCGAGGCCGGCGACACGCTGATCATGCGCGGGACACTCGTCCCCGACTCGCGATCCGTCCTCACGAGCACGTTCGAACGGGACGGCTCGACTCCTCTCGCGGGCGTGCGCGACTTTGCGTGGCCGGATCTCACGACGGCGATCGATCGACTCGCGATCGAGACTAGGCGCACACTCGGCGAACCACTCGACTCGATACAGAGCGAGTCGCGACCATGCTCGGCGCTCGTCTCGGCGGACCTGCGCGTCGCGAGTGCGTGCGGGATCGCGAAGGACCTGCTCTCGCGCAGGCGGCTACCACTCGCGGATTCGACGCTGACGCAGGCAGTGTCCCGCGACGCGGCATGTGCCCTCGCGCTGTCGCTCTTGGCCGGCGTTCGCATGGACAATGGACGGCCCGAGAGTGCGGTAGAATTCGCGCGACGCGCACTCGCGCTCGAGGGACGCCTCTCGCCGAGCGCAGCGGGTCGTGCGGCACGCGTGATTCTCCTCGCCGAAGGGCGCGGCCCCGACGCCCTACTCGAATTCGCCGAGACGACGCTCGCAAAGCGGCCGCACGACAAGAACGCGCTGTTCACGAAGGGTCTCGCACTCGCGCTCGGCCGCCGATACGCCGAAGCACTGCCGATCCTCGAGAGCCTCTATCCGCGCTTCCCGATATCGCCCGGCCTGCTCTTCGCGCTCGGTCACGCGAATCTCGCCCTCGGAAAGCTCGAACAGGTCGAAGAGCTGCTGCCGAAGATCGCGATGCGCGTACCCGAGTTGCCCGCCGAGCGTCTTCGCGCCTTCGCGCTCCTCGCCGCCGGGGATCACGCCGCACTGCAAACCCTGTTCGATCGGCTCGACGATCGACCGGGTTTTCGCTCGGGACGGGGCCGCCTCATGCTCGTCACGATGCGCGCTTCTCTTGCGATCCTCGAAAAACGCGACGACGATGCAACTCGCCTTTGCCTCGAGATTCTCGATCGAATGCGCGCGCTCCCGGACGTGATCCAAGAACGCCCCGACACACTCGTCGAGTTCGCGTGGACACTGTCTCGCCTCGGCGCTGCGAAAGAAGCACAGACAGCCCTGGCTGCGCTGCGCGGCCCGGACGGTTTTCCCGAGCCACTCCGAGCCAAAGCCGCGCTCGCTAGCGGGATGCTGCAACTCGCGGTCGGAGGCGCGATCGGTCCTGATCGAATTCGCAACGTCGAAGAACTCGGCAGTCGCAGTGGAGCGCGTCGACTCGAAGGGCTCGTCTTCAAGAAAGTAGGCAACATCGACCGCGCACTCCTGTCCCTGCGAGCGGCGATGCCGGGAAGCGTCGATCCGACCCTGGTGCTCGAAATCGCCGAGTGCGAAGCGCTCACCGGCCATCTCGACGCCGCAAAGCGACTTCGACAAGACCTGGAGAACGAACTCACCGTTCCTCGACTCGACGCGCCGCGCGAACACGCTCTGTTGCGCCCCTCCTATGCGCTCGCACTGAGAGAGGTTCGTAGCGGAGTCTGAGCCGCCGCGCGAATCGCCGATCCGTCGACAAGTTCGAAGCGGGATCGCGCCGATCAACGAGGAAGGAGTCCGTCCCTTCCATCGATGTCATCGCACTTCTTGAAACCTACGCTTCGAATCTACTGGGCGAAGGAACTTCGAGGCCTGTTGCGCGACCGCAACATCGTCGTCTACGGACTTCTGCTCCCGCTGTTTCTCTACCCACTGCTTCTTTTCGCGCTGTCCGAATTACGAGCACTGACCGCCGGCATGCGCGAGCGCATGGAACCCGCGATCGCGATCGCGGAACTACCCGAACTCGAGACGAGGCTGCACGAAGTCGTCCCACCACCACGCACGTTTCCGCTGACCAGTGGTGCCGGTGAGACGCTCGCGTCCGGAGTCGCCGATCTGGTCATCACGCGATCCAACGGCAACGGGCGACTGATCATCAGCCACGACTCGTCTTCCGGACCGTCCCGCATCGCTCTCGAACGGTTCGCGCCGGTAATCGAGAAGTGGCGTCGACAAGCGGAATCCACGGCACTCGCTCGAGCCACGGGATGGGTCGAGCGCCACGAACCGATGTTCGTCGACACATCCGAGCAGACGGATTCGACACGCATCCTCCTCGCGACACTCTTGCCGCTCATCCTGATCATCATGTGCACGTTCGGTGCCACATGGCCGGCAATCGAACTCACTGCGGGTGAACGAGAACGCTCGACCGCCGAAACGACGTTCTTGCTGCCGCTCACTCGACAGGACGTCGCTCTCGGCAAGACGCTCGCAGTCACGAGTGCAGCGTTCGTGACCCTCTGCGTGCACTTGTTCGCCATGCTCGTCGCTGCAGGCCCGCTCATCTCACAAGTGCGTGGCGGCAGCGCCAGCATTCCGTCGCTTGCGTGGCAGAGCCTCCCGCTCGTCCTCTGCTTCGGTCTGCTTCTCTCGCTCGTCTTCGGCACCCTCTTCATGCTCGCCGGCAGCTACGCCAAGACGTTCCGCGAAGCGCAGGCGTTCGTGACGCCGCTGCAGCTCTTGATGATGCTCCCAGCGATCCTGACACTCCTGCCTAGCGCTAGCCTCGACGCGACGACGGCTTGGATCCCGATCTTCAATGCCGGCCTCGCGTTTCGAGCCGCGTTGCTCGGAGACATCGATGTGCAAGCCACCGCGACGACCTTACTGAGCTTGTCGCTGTGCGGACTGCTCTGTTTCCGGACGACGGTGCGACGACTATCGAACACGTCCTTCGCACTCGGCTTCGCGGACAGTGATGGACTTCGGGAGAAGTGGTCGTGAGCGACAAGCCCCCTGAAAGCACGCTTCGCACGGTCGGCGCAGGTTCCGAGATCCACGCGGGCAACGTAATCGATACGGACAAGAGACCGAGTTCGATCGACGGTCTCGAGTCCTACTCGGTCATGTCGATCGGGTTGACGAAGATCTTCAGGCGCGGCGAACGCGATGAAGGCCTCGTGGCCGTGCGCGACGTCAGCTTCGCTTGCTCGAAGGGAGAAGTCTTCGGATTGCTCGGACCGAACGGGGCAGGAAAGACGACGACCCTTCGAATGTTGTCGACGGTCCTGCGTCCGACGATTGGCACGGCCCGCGTCGCCGGCTCTGACGTGCGTCGTGCACCGCAGCACGTGCGAGCGTCGATCGGATTCTTGTCCGGCAACACGCGGCTCTATCCCCGACTCAGCGTCCGCGAGACGCTCGAGTTCTTCGGGCGACTGCACGGATTCGAAGGGAGCGAGCTCGATGGCCGTGTCGCGCACGTAATCGAGGCGCTCGACATGCACGACTTCGCGGATCGACGGCTCGAGCGGCTGTCGACCGGGATGGCGCAGAAAGCCAACATCGGTCGCACGTTGCTCCACGATCCGCCCGTGTTGATCCTCGACGAGCCGACGAGTGGCCTCGACGTTCTCGGCGCGGCAGCGATGATCGACTTCGTCGCCGAGATGCGGCAGCGCGGCAAGACCGTGATCTTCTCGACGCACATACTCACCGAGGCCGAACGACTCTGCGACCGTATTGGCATCTTGAACAACGGCAGACTCCACGCCGTCGGCTCGCTCGACGAGCTCCGCATGCGGACGGAAAAGGAGTTCCTCGACGAGATCTTCCTTTCGCTCGTGCGCGAGGACGATGCCTCGGGGGGCAGCGACCGGTGAGCTTGTTCACGCGCCTGCGAGTCCTCGTCGTGAAGGAGCTTCGCGACCTGGCACGGGATCGCAAGGTCTTCTACGCGGCGATCCTTCTTCCTGCCTTGATCTTCCCGATCCTGCTCGCTCTCACCGGAAGATTGACTCCCGAAGGGCCGACGACGGGCATCGGGCTCCGCATCGGTTTGATCGGCCATGGTCCGGAAGTCGACGAAATCATTCGCGATTCGCCATGGGCGAACTGGGCGACCGGAGCCGACGACGATCGAATTCGAAGCGGAGAACTCGACGCCGCGCTGATCGCGGATTTCGCGGGCAAGCGACTCACCAACTTCCGGGTCCTCTACGACAAGTCGAGCCCTCTCAGCGAACTTGCCGCAAGAGAACTGCGGGACGTCATCGAACGCGTTCGAGACCGATCCCGACGCGATGCACTCGACGCGACGGGCATCGACGCTTCGTTGCTGCCACCACGAGAGATCCGGTATCACGATCTCGCGACCTACGTGAGAACCGATCCGCCCACATCGCCTCAGTTCTTGCCGTCGATGATCATGCTGATGATGCTCGCTGCGGCGGCGTTCGCGGCGATCGATCTGTTTCCCGGCGAGCGCGAGCGCGGCACGCTCGAGACCCTTCTCGTTCAACCGATCCGCGCCGAAGAAGCACTTCTCGGCAAGTACGTCGCGGTGTTCCTCGTCGGATACGTGGCTGTGATCGCGAACATCGCGGGGATCGCTATCGCATCGACATTCGAAGCATCTCCCCTCGAAATCCCACTCGACGTGCTCACGATCGTTGGCGCGATTCTGCTCACGCTACCCGCGAGTGCCCTGGTCGCAGCAATCCTGGTCCGTGTCGCGGCTCGGGCCAAGACGGTGCGCGAGGCACAGCACTACCTCTTGCCGTTGACGCTGCTCAACATGGTGCCCGCGTTGCTCGCTGCGGCACCCGAGATGCAGTTCGATGCATTCACGGCTTGCCTGCCGATGGCCGGACCGGCACTCGCGTTGCGCGAGCTCGCACTCGGCTCGTTCGACCCACTCGCGATCGCGATGATGGTCGTCACGACCATGCTCTATTGCGCCTTGGTTCTACAAGGCGCTCTCAAATACTTGGCCAACGAAGAGGCCCTTCTCGGAGACGGAGACAGTGACGGGAAGGCCGCACGCGTCATCGCGGTCGCGCTGTTCGCGATCCTCGCGACGTTCGTCGTCGGGCCGCTGCTACAGGAAGCACCGACCGTCGTGTCGATCCTCGTCCCGCTGGTCGTCTTCACGGCGCTACCGGCTATTGTCGCGGGCAAGACGGTGGGACTCCCATTCGACCTTCGCGTCTTCGGACGACGCACCCGGGGACGGTCGTGGATCGTCGCGATCCTGACAGGCATCGGCCTCGCGCTCGTCGTGAGCGGAGTTGCTGCACTTCAACGACACTTGCTCGCACCGCCGGCAGTATTCGACGAAGCGGGACGCAATCTCATCGCCTCGATTCCATCGCTGCCGGCCGCCCTGTTGACTCTCGCGATCGTGCCGGCGATCGCCGAGGAGCTACTGTACCGACGCCTCGTGCTCCATGGATTGCGAACCGAACTGGACCGCCCACGTGCCATCCTCGCATCGGCTGCACTTTTCGCACTCCATCACCTGAGCGTCTTTCGACTGATTCCGAGCTTCGTCGCCGGAATCGTGCTTGGTCGACTCGTGTTGCGTACGCATCGGTTCTGGCTCGCGCCGGTCGCGCATGCGACGAGCAACGCGATCATGATCCTACTCGCGCATTCTGCATCACCTCTCGCCGGCGGTGTCGTCGCCCGCATGTTCGGCGACGATCGCCTCGCTGTCTGGCGCTTGCTGCTGGGCATCGTGATCCTCATCGTGACGCCGTGGATCCTCGAGCGACGCCAGGTCTGGCCGCCCAGTCGAACCGCACCGATCCCCGATCGGACTTGATCACGAGCATCGCGGGGTGGATTTCGGAAGCTCGGCCGAGAAGCCGGGCCGGCGCGAGGGCGACGAGATTCGAGGGAAGGGACAGCACGCGCGACTGAACGAACGCTTCAGCTGATCCGTCACAAACCGAACTCGGGAGCCTCGACAATTCCGTCGAATCGTTGCAACACCGGAGCAGCGATTCGGACATGAACCATGCATGAGGATCGTGTCGTGCACCGCCCGTCGCTGGGCATTCGCCGTAGTCGCCACCGGCGTCGTATTCACCCACCTACGTGACGAAGAACAACAACTCACCGAACTCATCCAGTCGATCGCCGATCTCCGGCTCGATCACGCACGGCAGACGGCCGTCACTCTGATCGACAGTGTGCGCGAACCGTCTCGCCGCGTAGCACTCGAGGATCTAGCTGCGATGCTTGGCACGCGTATCGATGCAGGGCGACTCGACCGTCTCGCGAGCGCGCGAGCGATCGGCGATCTGGAGGCCATCGACGCATGTCTTCGTGAGATCCCGAGGACCAGCCCGATCGCGATGTGGATGCGCGTAGAACGACATCTCGCGTTGCAGCCTCGAGGTCTTGGCCGCGAGGCCATGCGAATGGCGCTGCACGCGATCGATACGTGGAAGACATGGATCGCGATGCACGGACCCGAATGTGGAAGCGATCTCGACACCGTCCTGGAGACTTCGAAGAACGTATCGCAATCGATCGGGCGTCGCGCCGTGACCGTCGTCGATGCACGCGGTCTCCATCGCATGGCACGAACATGGGAGACCCAACTCCGCGCAGGAATCGAACCCTTCCCACCCGCGCTCTACGATCACAGATCGCTGGAGCGAAAGATCGAACGGCTCGAGAGCGACGTGGAGAGAATCGAGCGTCGCATCGCGGTCGTCGATGCTCGAATCGCTCGACTTGCGGCTCAGATGCCGCACATGACCAATCCCGAACGTCGGGACGCACGATCGAACCTGGCACAGATTCGTCGGGACACCGAGCGCTTGGAACGCGAGCGAGAACGCGAACGCAATGCCCTCACCGAGGCAAAACGAGAGCTGCGCCGCTGGCGAAAACTCGCACCGTGACGACGAACGCGAGTCAGGCTCATGGACGCGGCCAGCGGACGAGCGCAAGCAGTAGATCGTCGACCTCGCGCAGCCCTGCGGCCTCATAGGCCGCTCTGGCTGCGGTATTGTCCCTACCCACGTGGAGTCCGACTCGCCGACGGGTTCGCAAGAGTCGCCCCGCGACTTCGGCGACGAGTCGACGCGCGAGCCCTTGCCCGCGATAGCACGCGGTCGTGAAGACACCTTCGATCAAGGCGCCGGCTGGACCGTCGCTTCCGATCTCCAGCTTGCAGGCAGGCGTTCCATCGACATCCACGATCCACGAGGTACCTCGCGAGGCGCGCTCACGCACACGGCGCGCGAGCAGGGCACGATCCACGCTGCGGCGTGGTACGCCAAGGTCTTCTTCGTTGAGTGTGATGCTCGCTTCGACGAGCCATTCGACGTCGCGCGCATCTGCAGGTCGCGATTCGATTCCCGGTCCGAGCCCGCGTCGATCCTCGATTGCGAGAAACGCCTGCGATCGTTCGAGATCGACCGCAACTCGGTCACGAATCGAATCGAGAAACCCGAGCGCAACGGCGTACGGACCGATGACGATCCGGAAACCTTGCTCGGGACCCAAGGCCACCTTGCGCAAGCTCGCCGCCTCGCTCACGGATCCGGGCGCGATACACGCGACTCGACTCTGACAGAAAAAGCCACACACGGTCGGCCCTTCAGCAGTCAAGACACCCCAAAACCGGCCAGCAGGACCCTCAGGGCTCGCGCCCATCACACGCGCGATCTCGGCATGTGCCTGATTGCACAGGAAGAGCTGACTCGCGGCTTGCCATGCATCGGTGGCGAGCAAGCACCGCAAGTGATCGGTATCGAACTCGACGACACGCGCAAACATGCCCATCGACCCCAATCACGTCCCTCGACGCAGGATGACGAGTCGATTCGAGTTGGTCCCCTTGGAGTTGTTGGCAACACCCCAGCAGTTGGCGGTCTTCGTGAACTCCTGGCTGTGTACGGCAATCGCGACGACGTCGAGTCCCGCGTCGATCGCGGCGGGCACGACGTGCTCTTCGAGTCGTATGGTCCCGTTGCGCACTTCACCGACCTCGAACACGATCCAGCCTCCGGGCACGAGGCATCGCTCGAGTTCGCGGAAGACATCGGTCACGAATTCTTGCCACGCCTCGATCTTTCTCGGAGTCGTGATCGACTCCGACGCCTGCTCCGCATCGATACCGTTGAACCAACAACGGAGCCAGTTGTCTCCCGCGTAGTCGACGATATCGATGAACGGTGGCGACGTCACGACGAGTCGCACGGAGCGATCGTCGACTCCTCTCAGATCGCGCGCATCCTTCGTGAGGAAACGTGCTCGATCACGAACGCCGTCGAGCAGACTCTCGGTCTTCGAGTCGTGATCCCGCAGGAGCGAAGCGCTCTTGCGCTGGATGATTTCGCGCACGTCGCGCAACGGCGGCTCGAGTCCATGCTTGTCGTTGAGGCGACGCTGACTCTCGACTCGCACCGCTTGGTTGGGTGGCATCGTGCGCACGGAGAAGAAGCCCGGAGAATGTCCCGTCAGCCGGTTGGTCGCGACCATCCGTATCCAATGATCGATGGGATCCGCTCCATCGTGAACGAGCCGCTCTTGGAGAACGCGTAGTTGTGCCAGCGTCCCGGGGTGAAAAAAGACTTCGAGATTTTCGTCAACGGACCGCGACTGATGTCGACCGGATCGCGCTTCCTCGAACACGCGCTCGAGTCCGATCGAATCGAGTCGCTCGCGAATCGCCTCGAGCGACGGTGGCCTCAGTCGAGGTTCGAGCAAGACGCGTGATAGCGGATTGACGTCGTTTCCGAACGGAATGCGCCCGAGCAGCGCAGCTTCCAGGCATGTGGTCCCGCGTCCCATGAAGGGGTCGAGCACGACGTCGCCGGGCTTCGTCAGTCGTTCGATGAAGAAGCGCGGCAGCTCGCCCTTGAAGCACGCTCGATAGCTCAGTTCGTGCAGCGAATGGCTCTGCCTCTGCCGTCGTGACCAAAACTCGTTGGTGATCAGTGGGATCGACCGACCCCCGAAATCGAGCGTGCCCTGTTCGGGTGCAGTCGTCGCACCGCGTGCGCCCCCACCGTCCGACGATTCTTCGAAGAGCGTGGCTTGTCGCCGTCGATCGAGCCGGAAGTCACGGAGTTCTCGCACGAGGAGTTCGGGATTCACGTGTGGCTCACCTCCGCTGGCCACACGAGTTCTTCGGCGTCGAAAACAGGTCCGACGGTGCAGCTCTTGACATAGCGACGTCCAGAGAATCGTCCGCGATCATGGACGTGGACCGTACAGCCGTTGCACACACCGAACCCACACGCCATGTAGGTCTCGAGCGATACCGCGCAACGAACACCACGCTGTCGACAGTCGGTCGCAACCGCTTCCATCATCGGGTCCGGGCCACAACAGTAGATCGGTGCGTTTCCGTCGAGCACACCGCGCTCGACGAGATCCCGGTAGAGAGCGAGGACGTTGCCCGCGAAACCGCGGCTTCCGTCGTCGGTCGCGAAGTGGAAGTCCGGATCGATGGCGGCGAAGTCTCCGCTCGCCGCCATCGCTTCCTGGCTCGCGCCTCCGTAGAGAATCGACACCCGAGTTCCGGCCGCACGTCGCTGCTTTGCCCACAGCAAGAACGGCGCGAGCCCCACGCCGCCCGCGATACACACGGGCTCCCTTCCGCCGGCTTCGACCTCCGGCCACGCGCAACCGAGCGGTCCGGTCACGAGGAGTTCGTCGCCTGGCTCGAGACGCGCGAGCCGCGAAGTCCCGGGTCCGACGACCTTGCCGAGGAACGTCGCAGCCCCGGTGACCTCGCCCGGACGCAACGCAGGGTCTCCAGGCTCGAAGACGTCGAACCAGGAGAACGGTCGTGGCAGCAGGACGGGCCAATCGCGCGGAGTGCGGAGCATGCAGAACTGCCCGGCCTTCACACCTTCGAACGGACCAGCGACCCGGAGCACGAAGCTCCCACCGCCAAGATCGCGCGTTTCCGTCACACGGTGGACACAAGTCTGCGACATGACACCGAGAATAGCCTGCTATCGTCGCTGGGAATGCATTGGAGCGCCTGGATTCTCATTCCGTTCGTCGGAGCCCTGATCGGTTACGTGACGAACACGATCGCCGTCATGATGTTGTTTCGACCGCACGCGCAGCGACGCGTGCTCGGGTTTCGGTTCCAAGGGCTGATCCCGAAGCGACAGCCCGCACTCGCACGCAAGATCGGCGAAGTCGTCGGCCAACACCTCCTCGACAAGAAGGACCTCGTCGCGGCGCTGCACAAGGTCGACCTGCGAAAGGTCGTTGGCGAACTGATCGATTCGGCACTCGAACGCAAGGTCGCGGATTTCCGCAAGATCCCGATGGTCGGCGCGTTCATCACGCCCGAACGAATCGCGAGCATCCGCGACAGCATCGTCGACTCGGTGCTCGAGAACGAGGCAGCCCTCGCCGACAAGCTCGAAGCCGTGCTCGACGAGAACCTCGACGTCGCGCACATCGTCGAGACCAAGGTCGCCGGCTTTCCCACGACACGGCTCGAACAGCTCGTGCTCGACGTCGCCCGCAAAGAACTCCGTGCAATCGAGGTCTGGGGGGCAGTTCTCGGCGCCGTGATCGGACTGATTCAGGTCTTCGTCCTACACCTCTTCAATGCCACTTGATCTCCACGGCTCGATCCTGCCCATGCGGCACCCTCTCGTGACGGCCCTTTCGGCGCTCCTGCCGGCAGTGGTTTCTTCCAGCGCAGTGGCGCAGATCACGGCGCAATGGACCGCGACGACGGATCTCACAGCGGCCGTGATCGGGAGCAACGGCCCGGGCACCTTTCGATTGCCGAAGTCCTCGACGCTCGGCTCGACCAACCTCGGTGTCGTTCAGCCGGATGCTCGCGCGATGACGTCGATGTCGCTGACTTCCAATGACTACGTGATCGGTTTCGTCATCACGGAGTTCGCCGATGCGCGCGGCGCATTCACGACCACGTTTGCAGGCAGAACCGGCCCTCACGACACGTCGATTCTCCTCAAGAGCGCGGTCCCCGAGGTATTCAATTTGTCGATTCGCGTCACCGGCAATGGAACGGGAGACCTGCCGAATCAGGCATGGGACTACGAAGTGGCGGTACGAGTCGGTTCGCAAGTCGTCGTCTCCGAATCGAAGTACGGACCGATGCGGCCCATGACGATCCCCATCCGACTCGACCCGGCTGGCACGATCATCCGAACGCGTTCGGGCGCCGTCGCATCCTCCGTGTTCGGCGTCGCACGCAGCAGCTTGTTGCTGACGCTCAGTGTCGAGCCACAGCCACGCTGCAGCAGCGCGGTCTACGGCACTTCATGCCAAGGTTTCGTGTTCGCGCCGCCGCAACTCGATGGGCGAACGTCCGTCGTGATCTCCGTCGGCCCGCCGTTGTCGACAGGCTTGCTCGCCATCGGCTCGAAGCAGCTCCAGGTGGCGATTCCCGGCACGAACTGCTGGCTCTACACGGACGTGCCGATCCTCCTCCCGTTCTCGACCGACTTCTTCGGGAATGCGCACTTCGCCGGCTTGATCCCGGTCATGACTCGCGGCACGTTCACGACACAAGCATTCTTCTTGCCGTCCACCGGACTCGTATCGACCCATGGTGTCTCGATCACATGTCCGTGAATAGAACCCGCTCCGGACCCGTATGACCGCAACCATCCGCGCTGCAGGCGTCGTCCTCGCGACCGACACTCCACGTGGTCGTCGCTACTTGTTGCTCGAAAACGCGCGGCATGGCACCTGGGGATTCGCCAAAGGGCACCTCGACGATGGAGAAACTCCACTCGCTGGCGCATCGCGCGAAGTCGCTGAAGAGACCGGCTTGCACGACTGGACACTCGTCGAAGGCTTCCACGAAGTCAGCCGCTATGCCATGCCGAACGACCGCCCCGCGCATCCGGTCCACGGCGACGAACGTGGCCGCATCAAAGAAGTGCACTACTTCCTCGGCCTGGTCTCGGCGCCCGTCGCCGAGCTGAGCGGCGAACACAGCGCCCTCGCTTGGGTGGGTGTCGAAGAAGCATCGACGATGCTGCACCACGACGAGAATCGCCGCATCCTCGATCTCGCCGAGGCGCACTTGTCGCGCATGGGCGACGGGAGGGATGCGGATGACCCTTCGTCGCTTGCGTGACGGCATCCGCCTGGCGAGCTATCAGCCCTGAAAGGACGATCCCCCAACCGACGACGAGACTCGAGACTTCCGAGCAATGATCCGCCGAACTCCCGCCATCCTCGCGCTGCCTGTTCTCCTGCCGCTACTCGGCGCCGCTCCCCTTGGCGCGCAAGTACGAGACCAGGACCAAGATCTGCCGGCCGGCGTCGATCCGACGCAGGTGCCGAAAGGCTCCAAATACGCACTGCCGACGGCAGCACCCAAGGAAAGACCGTTCAGCCAACCGTTCCGGTTCTTCCAACCGAAGACGAGTTACGAGCTCTCCAAGGATTGGCAAGCACTCCTTGCGGACGCACACGAGATGTACCGACTCTGGCGTGAGAGTTCCGACCGCGGCTTCGATCGGGACGGGCTGCCAACGGCCTCGACGAAACACTACGCGACATTGCGAGAACGCATCGCTCCAGGACTCGCGCGACAGGGCGGGATGTTGCGGAACTACCGAATGGACGAAACCGCGGCAGCACGTCGTCAGGCTTGGGCGTTCTTGTCGCTCTTCGTCACGCCGCGACAAGATGCAGTCGACTTGCTTCGAGGCCTGCCGTACGAACCCGACGCCGCAGTCCGCAAGTCCATGATCGAGTTGTCGATCCCCTTCCTCGCCGCCAGCGCTCGCGCGACCGAAGAGGGTCAGCCGGAGACAGCGAAGTACTTCGTCGACGCCGCTCCGTGGATGGATCTGACGCGTTCACCGGAGACTCGTGACCGCATTCTCGCACTTGCAGCCCTCGCCGAGATCGCTGGCGCCAGGCCCGTCGCGACGAAAGCCGTGCTGCCCTACATGAAGCGCTGGTACCCGGACCTCTTGCGCAGCAAGTCCGAACTCCTCCGCAACAAGGCGCGCGAGTTCATCACGCTCCTCGAACCTCGAGCGCAATTCCCGAGCGACATCGACGCGAGCGTCGATTACTTCGACCGCGTCTACAAGCTGCTCTTCCCACCGATCCGACTCGACAAGGGGCGATGCGAGTTGCATCCGAGTGCCGAGTTGGACGCAGCAATCGCACTCGGACGCGAAGTTCTGAGCGACTCATCCGCGACCAAACGCGAGTCGGTCGTCGTTCGCACGAACCGTGCGACGTTCGAGAAGCTCGGAGTCCGCCTGCTCCGCGTGCCAGAAGCACTCGAACGCGCGGGCTTTCACGTGGGCGACGTCATCACGACGCTCAACGGACAACCGATCGGAAGCGCGGCCGAGCTGCTCGGTGCGATCGAGAAGACCCTCGATGCAGGCTCGCGCCGCATGGCGCTCGAATGGGTCGACGCCAAAGGCGTCGAGCGCGTCCGAACCTACGAGGTCATGACCCCGGATTCGGACGGCTGATCGTCAGCGAGTCGGCGGAGTGTAGACCTGAGTACCGGTCGTGCCGGTGCCGGTGATCTTGCCGAACAGACCGCGCTCGTCTTCGATGGTGACGGCGACTTCTTCGACTTCGGGTACGTCCACGACGTACGGGCTCCAGCCACCGCCTCAACACGATGCGAAGCGTCCGGACTCGACCGGTCGCTTCTTTCTCGAGTCGAAGACCGTGATCTTCGGCGACTTGTTGTCGGGCAGCCACTCGACGTACTCCTCGCCGCCCTGTCCGTAGTAGTGGATCTCCGGCTTGACCGTGAGCTTGCCGTCTGCCAGTTCGTAGCGGAAGTCGGCGGTCACGCTACCACCGATCTCGATCTTGGCGAGTTTGCCGCTCTGGACGTTGACCGAGCGCATCTTGCCGGTGGCGAGACGCGCTTGTTCTTTGCCCTTCGTCAGGAGGCCACCGGTGATCGCGTACTTGCCGACCGGAACGACTTGCTTGCCGTTCTTCTCGAACGCGAACGAGATCTTGCCCGTCAGATCGGAGACCGTCGCGACCGCGAGTCGACCACGACTGTCGATCGAGAACTCGACTTCGCCCGTCTCCCCCTCGAACGGCGTCAACTTGACGTCCGTACCGTCTTCGGAGACTTCGAGGTTCATCAGTTCGTCACGAAGCGAGACGACTTTGGACAGGAAGCCCGCGTTCTTGCCCTTTCCGAGGATCAACCCGTCGACGCCATAGTCGTTCCAACGACCATTGCCATCGATGTCGATCAACGTGATCGGAAGCCCGGCGACCGTGCCGCTCATCGTGCTGCTGCACGCGTACTCCCAATCGGATCCGGCCTTGCGGAAGCGCACACCGTAATGCACCTCCTTGCCGTCCTTGGTCTTCGATCGCAGCGCGACGTAACCGCCCACGCCTTTGACCTTGGAATCGACGTTGCCGTCGCCATCGCGATCGACCATCAAGAAGATGCCATCGGGTCCATCCGGGTGGGCGAGGAAGCGGTCTCCTCGTACGTGCGGGACGGGAATCCCGCCTCCGATCTTCGACCAGACTTCGGTCGGTGTCGCGAAGTTCCACCGCGACACGGGTCTGGGTTCCAACGTTGCCGTCACGGCGTCGCCGCCCGAAGGGGCGGCAAGCGCGGCAAGAATGCACAAAGTCAATGCCATCGGCTAGGTCCTCCTGAGAGTGGACTCGAGATCTTAAGGTAATAGACCGCGAGTGTCGCGTCGTTGCGGCACTGCATCAGGGAGATCTTTCCGACTCGTGGCCCTTCGACACGGCTGCTACCGAACGACCGCGTGCACCGGATGCACCTTGGCGCTCTGCATGGCAGCTTCGATCTCATCGTCGAATGCGTTCCACGTCGTGAGCGAATCTTCGCTCAGCGGCTCGAGCAACTGTGCCGCCACCCGCGCGAGTCGTTGATTCGCGGGGATCCACACGGCTCCCGCAGGTACCGTCGCCTCGTGAGCGCCTTCGGACCAAGCGCCTTCGACCGTCCGCTCATGATGTTTCTCGAACGCGCGACGACTCTTCTTCGTCGAGGTCATCGCGAAGTCACGGATGTCGTGCTCTTCCGGAGCATCGAGGAAGCGATGCTCGATGCCGTGTGCCACAAGGAAAAAACGCAAGCGCAGGCTCGGCTTCTCGATCACCCATGCAAGCGGTAGCGGAACCGACTTCTTGGCAACGAACGCGACCCGCGTCGGGATCTTCACCGGCTCGACGCCGGGAACGCGCTTCGAACGCCGACCGATGCCCTCGATCTCTTCATGCTCGAGCTGACCGAGGAGCACTTCGTCGACGACCGGCGCTTCGAGTTCGCTGTCATAGCGGAATGACACTGCGCGATTCTTGCATTGCTCGTCGGCTGCATTCGCGAGTTCGCGGATCTCCGCACGGTGGCGTACCGCGGCATGCAACGTCTCGACCACGAAGGCGCGCGTCGCTGCCGTGCGCACGGGGAACGAGTCGTAACTGTAGGCCTCCGACAACACGGCGATGCGATTGCGCAGCCCGAAGTAGTTGGTGCCGAAGCGCGGCCGGTGGTCGTACGTGACCCAACCGTTCTCGGGTTTTCCGCGAACGAAGTTTCCGTAGTCGAACACGTGGAAGCGATGGTCGCGCGCCATCGCCGCGCGAATCTCCTTGAGAAAGACGTTGCGGGTGAAGTCACGTAGCGCGTCGTCGACATTGACCGCGAGCGACGGCGCATACGTGAGCTCGTAGCCGTGCGCGGAGCCATTCGTCGTGTGCAGATCCATCAAGACGTCGGGATCGACATCCGCGATGCAACGCAACAACGCTACACATTCTGGCGTATCGACTTTGATGAAGTCCCGATTGAGATCGTAGTCCTCGGCCGTGTGCCGCGTGCCGACCCCGCCGTCGGGACCATTCTGCTCGACACGGTTCTTGCGGTCGATGCGATCGTTGCCGTCCGGGTTGTAGACAGGGACGAAGAAGAGAACCGCTTGTTCGAGCAGCTCTTCGTGGCCGCCGTGGGCAATTTCGCGCAGGAGGATCTGTACGGCTTCCTTGCCTTCGACCTCGCCCGCGTGGATGTTCGCGTTGACGAAGAGACGGAGCAAACCGGACTTTTTCACCGCAGCCGTGCGCTCGCTCTGCTCTGCCGGCAGTGGCTCTCGCGAAGCCGTCACGAGGACGAGGTCACGCCCCTCCGAGCTCTTGCCAATCACGTGGCGCCGGAGCCGCTTGCCGTGCGGCAGGTCATCGAGCTTCTGCAAGAACGCGAGGACGTCTTCGTGCGTGCTCGTGCGCTTCCATTCACTCGTCTCCGGAACGGTTCTCGGTTCTTCCATGCCTTCGAAGCCTCGCGCTGTCAAACTCTGGGTTCTCGGCGCGATCGTCGCGAGCAGTCCTGCCAGCAACGTCGATGCGACGGCTCCCGTACCACTGCGGATCTTCGCGCCAGAATGAGGAAAGCGATTCGGGAGATCATCGTTCATGAGCGCCATAGGCTACGACATCCACGTCTTCGTCTGCGAGAACGAACGCGCCGAGGGCCATCCTCGCGGGTGCTGCGCCGCTCGGGGATCCAAGCTCATCGGCACGTGGTTCAAGGAAGCGATGGCGCATCACGGCATCAAAGCGGGGAACCGAGTCAATCGTGCCGGCTGCCTCGACTACTGTGAGCGGGGTCCGGTCGTCGTCATCTACGGTAGCGCGGCGCCCAAGGGCGTATGGTATTCGCCGACTTCAAGAGACGACGTCGACGAGATCGTCGCCCGACACTTGGTCGGTGGCGAGCCCGTCGCGAGACTGAGACTCGAATGATCGATCCACGACGTGGCAAGCTCCGTCCGCCGCCCGGAGCGTCCCTGCTCGTCGCCGCCTCCGTTGCAGTGTGCACCCTCGTGGCATGCCACGGTCACGATGCCGTCGACTTGACGGACATGATCCGATTGCCAGGCGGGAACTTCGTGATGGGCTCGGACTCTGCGCTCGGTGGCCCGGACGAACGACCACCCCACCGAGTCTCGGTCGATGCGTTCTGGCTCGACCGACACGAAGTCACCAACGCACAGTTCGCGCGCTTCGTCGAGGCGACGGGCTACGTCACGACCGCGGAAATCGCACCGCGACTCGAAGACGTCATGGCCCAACTCCCAGCCGGCACCGAACCACCACCACCCGAAGCGCTCGTCGCAGGTTCGCTCGTCTTCGTCGAACCACCGCCGGGTGGGGGCGAACTGTCTTGGTGGCGCTTCGAGAAGGGAGCTGACTGGCGACATCCCGAAGGTCCCGGCTCGTCGATCAAGGATCGAATGCAGCACCCGGTCGTGCACGTCTCCTGGGACGATGCGAATGCCTACGCCAAGTGGGCCGGCAAACGCCTGCCGACCGAGGCCGAGTGGGAATACGCAGCGCGCGCCGGACAGCATCACGAGTATGTCTGGGGCGACACGAAGGTCCCGAACGACACGTGGATGGCGAACATCTTCCAGGGCCACTTTCCCGTCGAGAACACCAAGGCCGACGGATTCGAGCGCACGGCGCCCGTCGAGTCGTATGCACCCAACGCGTGGGGCTTCTACGACATGTCCGGCAATGTCTGGGAGTGGACCGCGGATTGGTATCGTCCCGACACGTACGCGAAACGCGCCGCATCGGGCATCGTCAAGAACCCCCGGGGTCCGCAATCATCCTTCGATCCGAACGAGCCAACGGTTCCCAAGCGAACGATCCGCGGTGGCTCGTTCCTCTGCAGCGATTCCTACTGTCGTGGCTACCGTCCGAGCGCGCGCATGAAGTCGAGTCCGGACACAGGGCTATGCCACACGGGGTTTCGCTGCGCGATCTCGGCGAGCGACGTGCAAGCCAAGTAGCACTGTCACGCGTGCAACGAGTCGCGAGTATCTGCGATGTGTGTTACGACAACGCAGCGTTTGATCTTCATGCGGTTGGCGTGGCAGGAAACGAGTGAGTGCGCGAAATCTTCGAACGAGTCCAACGAAGCGACCGGTCCCGCACGGATGGCTCGCGCGAGTTCGTGCAATCGAAACGACACAGGAACGAACCAAATGCACTCGGATGAACGTTCTCGAGGTCAAGCCTCCGGTCTGATACTGCTGACATTCGTGTGTGCTCTCGCAGCACTGACACTGGCGGGATGGCAGTTCTTCGAACGCGATACCGACCTGTCGAACGTCGGCAATGCGACCGCGATGGCCGACGAGGGCACGAGCGACAGGATCCACGCACTCGAAAGCGCGGTTTCCCGACTCGAGCAGGTGCCGACCCGAGATCTGCGCGCGACGGGAAGTCCGAACGACGGAGCACCGGCTCGTCTTGCCTCGACCGAAGCGCGCTTCGCAAAGCTCGACGAGCGCATCGCTGCGCTCGAAGCGAGCGTGGCGCGTTTGACGACTGCTCGAATTCATGCGCCGACCACGGGCAGCTCCACGGCTGGGATGCCGAGCACTCAACGACCCGCTCGCGACGACGCAGCCGAGGCCAGCAAACATCAAATCACTGCCGCCGACGCGAACGCGGATGTGGAGCAGCGTATGCGAGCGTTGCGCCACTTGCGTGGCATCGAAGGTGGACGCTCTCCGTCCGTTGTCGCCGCGATGATCCACCTCGCACAGACATCGCAAGATCCGGAAGTGCGCGCCGACGTGTGGCGACAGATGAGTCGCGCCAAGGACAAGCAACTCGTCGCCCCGATGATGCAAGCCGTGCAGAGCGACGCACACCCCAAGGTGCGGGAAGAAGCGGCGGAAACTCTGGGCGACTTCCTCGACGAGCCCGGTGTCCGCTCGATCCTCCAACACGTCTCCGAGAACGATGTGGAAGAGGACGTGCGTCGGCAAGCGCGCAGCTCGCTCGAGCGGAGGCGTTGACGACTTCGCCCACTGCGGGCATCGTGTGCATGCGCGGCGGGATGACTCGCCCCACGTGACTCGATCTTCCCCGATAGTTCGGAAACTTTTGAAACGATCCGGAGGCGCAATGTCTGTTCTCAACCCGACGCTGACCCAGACGCTTCCGCGCGCTCACTGAGCGAGACGTAGTCCGCCGCGGCCGTTTCGAACGGTCGCGATGCGTGAATGCCGTCCGGCGCATCGCCGTTCGGCATGGCTCTGTTCCGAGAGAGCGGGAGCATTCGTTCCTACCCGCTACCGCTTCGTACGCACCGTGCGGAGCCCTCGAGAACCCCCTTGAACCACACCGAACGAAAGCGGCTCGAGAAATTGCTCGCGAGCCTCGATACCAACGAACGCAACCGAATCTACAAACGCGCCGCCAAGATGCGCGGCACCTCGAACGGAAAACGTGGCAAGGCCCACGTGCGATCCCGCCGCCCGAAGCATCGTGCGGATCACGACGACATGGACGACGGCAAGTTACGCGACGGCATGCGGCGTCGCGGTGAGTCGCTTCACGACTTTGCGCTCGCTGTGCTCGCCTCGGAGGAAGGCGCGACGATCGATGCAGCGAATGGACCATCGTCATCGAACATTCCGGGCGTGACGTACGAGGCGACCGTGCTCGCGATCGGACCCGGGACGTGTGACGTCGTCGTCGACGGGAACCGCGTGCAGTGCACGCTCGACGCCTCGATCCGCAAGCGACAACAATCCGCCGTCGCAGTCGGCGACCGAGCGATCGTGCGTGACGTGCTCGAGCATCGGATCGTCACGGCAATTGCTCCGCGGACGAGTGAACTCGTACGACAGGACTCGCACGACCAACGGCGCGAGCGTGTCCTCGTCGCCAACGTCGAACTCGTAGTCGTCGTCTCGACGCTGCGTCAGCCACCGCTCTCGCCCGGCATGGTCGATCGCTTCCTCGTCGCCATCGAACGCGGTCGAGCGAAGCCGATCGTCTGCGTCAACAAGATCGACCTGATCCCGACCGAAGAACGCGCCGATGCCGACCGACAACTCGACGATCTACGGTCGCGCGGGATCCCGGTCGTACTCTGCTCCGCGTCGACGGGCGAAGGAATGGACGAGCTTTCGCATGCACTTGCTGGGCGTTTCTGCGCGTTCGTCGGACGCAGCGGCGCCGGCAAGTCGTCCCTACTCAATCGAATACGCGAGTATGGACGATTGAATCACGTGCACGGTGCGGACCAAACCGACGAGATCCTCGAAGAACCGCGTGATCATGCTCGGACGGGCGACGTGCGCGCGAGCGACGGCAAAGGGCGTCACACGACGACCCGTGCCGAACTCATCGAGTTCTCGGACGGTACGCGCATCATCGACACGCCAGGGATCCGAACCCTTGCACTCGGCGCGATCGACGTGCCGGAGATCGAAAAGCATTTCCCGGACATCGCGCGGTTGGCGAATCAGTGCCGCTTCCGCGATTGCACGCACGTGCACGAGCCCGAATGCGCCGTGCGCACCGCAGCGCACGAGGGTTCGATCGACAGCGATCGGCTGAAGAGCTTCCTCAAGCTCATCGGCGAGGACGCCGGGTGACCATAGTCCCCGGCAGTCCTCACGCTGTCAGCAGCCGTAGCGGAACGTGAGCGAACCGACGTTGACCGCGCCGCCCGCCTGCGTTTCGTCGATCGTGATGCGGAAGCGCACGCCGTTGCCGCGCGCCGGATCGTTCCCGAGCGAACGCAGGTTCCAATGCCACGGAGTCGGCGTGCCGATCGGGTTCCCGGACGCGTCGAGCGGTGCGCCTTGGAACTCGACGCGCAAGCCGGCAGGCAACGGCAGGCCGTGCAGCGCGTCGTCGCTGTAGTCACGAGATTGCGTTCCGATCGTCGCCCGAAGGACGAAGTATTGGTAGCCACGCGGTTCGGGATTGGTCACGACCCACTTGGAGACCGCGACGCCAGTCGGCGCATCCCGGTCGACCGTGCGGAGCGCCGCGCCGTTGTCGGCGCTGACCGGCGGATAGCCGGTCAGCCCGGTGAGGTTCGGCGCATTCGCGGACTCGATGCGATACACACCGTCGCCACCGCTCCCGGAAATCGAGTCGACGCGCAGCAGGTACCTCTCGACGTGGTAGTGCCCTTGGTCACCACCCCGCACGTCGATCGTGCCGACGACGTTGGGCGCTGCCCACGATTGGATGACGACGCTTCCACCCGAGCCCGCACCGCCCGGAGCGGGGTTGTCGAAGTCCCTCATGTCGACGTGGTAGTCCCCGCCGCTTCCACCACGCGCGAGGATCATCGCTCCAGTGCGCAAGGCCACGACGGCTCGCGATCGGAGGAGGATCGCACCGCCGCCACCGGCGCCACCCGAGCCTGCACTCCAGCCAAGTGGCTCGAAACCGCTCGCATCGAAACAACCCGATGGATGCGTCCCCGATCCGCCGCCTCCGGCTCCCGGAACGAGGAAGAAAGATGCGCTCGCTAGCCCGGCAGGCAGCCTCTGGTAGAAGGTCGCCAAGGGTAGTCGCGGCGTTGTCGCCGGACCGAAGTCGAAGGCCTGTGCTCTTTCGGTTCCCTTCTGGTTGTCCCAGGTGATCCCGTTCGAACCTGCCGAAACGAAGCAACCACCCGAACCACCGCTCGTCGCCATCTGGCAGATGACTCTCGTGTACGCGGAGAACATCACGTCCTTGTCGAGGCCCGACGGAGGGTAAGGGAGAGAACCACGACCGGCTCGTTGCGTGAGAAACGACGCGAGCGGGTGACCCACGGGTGACGGCGATGCTCCGTTGCTTCCCGCCAAACTGGTGCGATTCGGGTTGTTGGGAGAATCACCTCCACGACCGCCTTCGCCGCCACCGGGACCACCCACGAATCCGGGCTGACCGATGACACCGGGTTTGCCGCCGCGGCCACGCCCCGTCGGATACGCAGAGTCGGTTCCGCTCGCATCGAGGACGCCGGCCACGATGATGTCCTGCGTCGCGAAGATCTGAACCGAGTGCTTACCGAGGAAGCGGACTCGATCCGTGGCAGCCAAGCGGAAGTTGCGGAAGCGGAGCACGCCATCCGTCACGTTGATCGTCTTCCCGCTCGGCGTGCGCGAGCCCGGAATCGTGATGCTGTCGGTGTTCCATTCGTAGATGCGTCGTCCCGCACCGTCGAACGTACCCGTGTCGCGTCCACCGAAGCGCGGGTCGAAGTCACCGAGCTCGGGCGCGAACGCCCACGGCGCGACAAGCAATGAACCATTGCCACTCCAATCGAGCGTCGTGAGGGATTCGTCGAGCAGGTTCGTCGTCGTGAAGTCTTCGACCCTCGACCGCACGCCGCCCCACGGACCGATCTCGAGACCGTTGCTGCCGTGGAAGGTGAGGCTACCCGTGTTCGTCAGCGCGAGCGCTTGGAGTTCGATCGCGCCGATCGCGAGACTCGACGCCGTCGTCATCGGAATGCGGGCCGTCCACGTGGAGTCATAGACGATGGGGATCCCGAGGAGCGGACTCACGTACAGTACGCAGTTGCCGGGAAGTGGGGCATTCGCACGTTGTGCACCTGCGAGCAGGAGTCCGACCTGCGCGCCAACACCGCTGGTCGACCGTAGGTTCACCGTGCGATTGGCACCGGACAGAGCATACGTCGCATGCAGATCGGCACCGCAGATCGTGCCGTACTTCATGGGTTCGCAGTTTTGGGCGAGAACCGCGGGACTCACGGCGAGCGCCAAGATGGCCACTCGAGAACACAGCGGCATCCCGTGCCGCAGGCTGTCATGAATAAGCATGAGAACTTCGCGTGCAGCGCACGCGTCGGGGTTGTAGGCGGCTTCTCGGGGGGTGGGTCGCCGCCAACTCGTCTTCGACGATATCAGAATCGACTCCGGTGGGTGTACACATCTGCTGACGTAATCGAGCAGCGAAGAAGCACGAGCTCGATCCTGACTCGCCGCGGATGCGCGCACGGTGCCGGTATGAGTTCTTCAACGCGCTATACCTGCGCCATGCAGAACGCCGCCCCTCGGATCCTTCTCGGCCTCGTCGCGATCGGGTACGTCCTATGGAACCTGTTCGAGGTCTATCGCGCGGACGCCTTCGATCAGATCCCCGGGTGGCGATTCTTCCTCTGGGGCGCGATGCTCGCCGTCGGTTCTGTGCTCGTGTTCCGCACGATTCGATCCGCGCGCCGCGCGTAGCGAGCGGGAACCCATGGTTCGATCTCCAGGCTGGATGGCAGTGAGTGCGGATCACCGCGCTCCGAACTTCTCTTCGAGCCATCGGAGGACGGACTCGGGAACGACCACGCGGCGTAGCACGAGCACGTCTCGCCGTACCTTCTTGTTGCGCAGGCCGTCCAACACGCCATGCCACGTGAGCGTGAGCCAGTTGCCCTCCGTGCCGCGGTGTAGCCAAAGTCGGTACTCGCCATCGTTCGCGGATTCGACGTGAGCGCGGAAACCAGCAGTGACGAGCGATTCGATTCCTTGCTCGCCCACCGTGCGTCGTAGCGAGATCAGTTCGGGACCATAAGCACGTCCGAGCAAGCTCTTGCGAGCCCATCGATGGGAGGACTCGTCGTAAACGGCACGCCGCCACCATCCCCGCGCGAACGAAAAACCCACGAAGGACACGACGATCGCTTCGCCGACACCGAGGACGAGCCTGGCCGCCGGAAGCGAACCATGCACGCGGCCGTGAGGCGCTGTCGCGAACCACGCTGCGATGAGCGCAACCAGCGGTAGGGCACTCGCGAGGACAAATGCAGCGCCGCGATTGCGAACGTGGCCAACGCGTAGCACGAAGATCGACACGCCTCCACACACGAGTCCGAGTGCGAACGGTAGGAGGACGTTGAACGCGACATACGGATTGATGTCGAGCAGGTGCTGATACCCGTGTCCCGCGACGATGGCGATCGCGATCGCCGTGACCGAAAACGGCCAGAAGTGGCGCCCGATCCCACCCGACGGCGCGTAGCGCTCGAGCGCGTCGCTCAACGTCCCCAGTCGCGATGGTAGAGGAAGTCGATCCCGATCGTGCGGAGTCCAACCTTGGCGAGGATCGGCGCCTGGCGCTTGTACTGCGCGTTGCGCACCTTTGCGCGGATGCGCTCGACGAACTCGCGGGTGAATCCGTCTTCGACGAGATCGTCGTTGGACTCGCGCCGATCGATCATGCGGACCAAGAGTCGATCGACTTCGGCATACGTGAACCCGAGCTCGTCCTCGTCCTTTTGCCCGACCCAGAGATCGGCGGACGGCGGCTTGTCGATCACGGCGCGCGGCAAGCCGATGTGTTCGGAGAGCGCGAAGATCTGCGTCTTGTAGAGATCGCCGAGCGGGTTGAGTCCGGAAGCCATGTCGGCATGTTGCGTTCCGTAGCCGAGCAAGAGCTCGGTCTTGTTCGACGTTCCGAGCACGAGTGCGCGCTCGCTTCGCGACTTCTCGTAGAGGCAGATCATGCGCGTGCGCGCCTTGATGTTGCCGAGTCCCACGGCGTCGTCACACGCGAGTCCCTCACGCAGCGCTTCGACTGCCGCCGTGATCTCGACGACCTCGAGAGGGATCCCGAGCGACTCCGCGACCGTCTTCGCGTCTTCGAGCGACGTCGCCGCCGAATCCCGGTGAGGCATCGCGTACGCGCGCACGTTGCTCGGACCGAGCGCGCGCGCGGCAAGAGCCGCCGACAGCGCCGAGTCGATACCTCCGGACAGCCCGAGAACGACTTTGTCGAAACCGAACTTGGTCACCTCGGCGCGCACGAAGTCGACGAGGAAGTTCGTCGCGAGTTCACGATTGAGACTCAAGAACTTCATACGACGCGCCCTTCCTTGGCGAGGCGATCGATGAGTTGAGCGAGGATGCTCGGTCGTTCGTCGCGGCGCACCGGCGTGTTGATGCGCGCGAGCCGCAAGTCGCGCGCATCGAGATCGACGAAGACGAGCTGCGGATCGACCTGTCCGGCTTCGCCACGAATCTCACCGGCCGGATCGACGTACTTCGATCCACCCCAGAACTTGACGCCGTCTTCCCAGCCGACGCGATTGACGAAGATCACGCCGACTTGGAAGAAGCCTGCGCACGCGACTAGAACGCTGTTCCAAGCCTTGCCCGACGAAGGTTCCTTACCGGCTTCGGGCAATCCACGCCCGGGTCCGCTCGAGATCACGAGGAGCCAATCGACGTCCTGCAAGAAGTAGGCATAGGCCGACGACAGGTGCCATACGTCCTCGCAAACGAGAACGCCGACTCGGCCAAGACCGGTCTCGAACGCATCGAACCGCGTACCCTCCGCGAAGAAGCGACCTTCTTCGAACAAGCCGTACGTCGGCAGGTACACCTTGCGGTGCACGTGCAGGAGCCGCCCTGACGAAAAGTAGGCAGCGACGTTGTAGAAGCGGTGGTCCTCGCTCTCCTCGATGAACCCCGTCAGGATGTCGATGCCGCGCGAATGTCGTGCGAGTTGTTCGACGACCGGGTCGTCACGTCGCATCGCGACCTCGTACGTCAAATCGCGCAAGCGGTAGCCCGTCAGGGCGAGTTCGGGGAACACGATGAGGGCCGCCTCTTCGCCCTTGGCGTTCTCGATCGCCGCCGCGTGTTGCTCGAGGTTCTGCTCGACGTCCCCGAGCACCGGGGACGTCTGCGCAAGACAGGCCGTGAACGGGCGACGCACGCTCATTCGTGCACGAACTCGGCCTTCGAACGAGGACCGTTCTTCAGGAAGTTGTCGACACCGATCCGCATGTCCTTGGTCGCGCAGACCTTGCCGAACTTCTCCGCTTCGATCTCGAGTCCACGCGCGAGACTCTCGCGTCCGCCCTCGAGCATCGCAGCGCAGACGAGCGCGTCGACGGCCTTGGACAAGTGTCCGAGATCGAGTTCGGGAAGCGACGCGGGCGTGTCGATCGGCTCGCGCGGCATGCCCTTCGCCTTGCGCGCGCCGCTCGCGAGCTCGCGCGCGATCTCGATCGCACGCATCCGGAGTTCTCCGACGCTGCCGTCGACGAGTTCGTCGACGAGTCCGTACTCGAGTGCCTTCTCGGCGGAGATCGGTCGGCCGAGACGGATCATCTTGGCTGCGTTCTCGAATCCGATGATGCGAGGCAACCGCTGCGTGCCACCTGCACCGGGGAGGATGCCGAGGTTGACCTCCGGCTGACCAGCGAGCACGGCGAGATCCTTGCGCGCGATGCGCACGTCACATGCCATCGCGAGCTCGTTGCCACCGCCGAACGCGAGACCGTTGTAGGCACACACCGTGGGCTTGCCGATGTCCTGCAAGCAATCGATCGCGTCTTGGCTGTCCCGACTCGTCGCCGTGCCCTGCGCTTCGTTCTCGATCTTCGCAAGGAAGCGCACATCCGCACCGGAGACGAACGCCTTCACGCCGAAGCCGGTCAACACGACGGCCTTCACGCTCGAATCGTCGCGGATTGCGCGGAACGTGTCGCGCAGTTCGTCGAAGACCTTCTGATCGAGCGCGTTGAGCGCCTTCGGGCGACGAATCGTGAGGATCGCGACCCCATCGTCGTCACGTCGCATGACGTTGTGGATGACGAATGGCGTACCGTTCTTGCCGTGCTGTTCGAGCAACTTCGGCACCGGGAATCCGGGGTTGTCCGCTGCGTACTCCTTGACGAGTCGCAGCGCTTCGCCCGTGCCGAGTTGATTCATGAAGCGGAACGGCGCCTTGAGATCGAGCGCGATCTCGACCGCCATGTCGAGGTCGTCGATGGTTGCGATCCCGGAATCGACGATCTCGCTGCAGATGCCGAAGTAGGCACCACGCAACGCGTCGGTGACCTGACTCGCGACATCGGCAGGGACTTCGATCGTCTCGCCCCGCGACGGGACCTCCCACGCGCGCCCTTCGGCAACCGCATCCTTGAGACTCTGCGGGGAGCGATACCACGAATGGATGAGCGTCGTGTAGTTGTCGAGCCCGACGTTAGTGATCGGATTGCCGCCCGTAAGATTCATCGCGGTGAAAGGGCCGACCGTGAGGCCGAGAGCCTTCGTGGCGACCGAGTCGATCTGCTTGGTCGTGGCGACGCCTTTCTCCGCGAGCAGTGCGGCGGCGAGGAAGAGCCCTTCGAAGATCGGGTCGATCGCGTAGCCGTAGCGACTCCCGGCCTCGATCGGCACCTTGCCGATCGCTTCGTAGAAGTCCATCAGCCAGCGCGTGAGTGCGGGTGCCGTGTCGGCGGATGGCACGACCTCGACAATCGGATTGCGCTCGGCCGGGAAGAAGTAGTGGATGACGACGGTGCGCCCCTTGTTCTCGAGGCCTTCGAAGATGCGCTCAGGCTCGAGATGGGACGAGTTGCTCGCGAAAATCGTCTCGGGGCGACAACGCCGTTCGAGGTCGGCGAAGATCCTGCCCTTGAGCGCCTTGTCCTCGGTCGCGGCTTCGACGATGAAGTCCGCGTCTTCGACCAGGCCGTAGTCCGTCGTGAACGTCACGGCCTCTTTCATCGATGCGGCCCAGTCGGCATCGAACGCGCCGCTCTCCTGGCCGCGATCGACCTTCTTGTGCAGTTTCTGGCGCCCCTTCTCGAGTGCGGCTTCCGCGACATCGACGACGACGATCGAAACACCGGACCGCGCGAGGACCTTCGAAAAGTAGAGCGCGATGTCGGGACCGATCTGCCCCGAACCGATGACGCCGACCTTCTGCAGGCGGCGCCCTTGGAATTCGTATGCCATGAGCAATCTGTGCCGTTCTCGTCGCCTTCGCCGACGTAAAGCGCCAAGGCGAACAGAGTTACCATTGAACGAGTGCCCGGATCGGGCTCCCCGTAGAACGAGTCTCCGCAAGGCGCCAGCAGCGCCCGGCCCCACCCGGACGGCAGGGAGCAGCAGAATGCCCCGTCGCGCGATGCGCGGCAACCACGCTCTTGCCCCCGGACGATGCGTCGCTATCCTCTCTCGCCCGCTCGTGGAATGCGCCCCGCGTCGACCCGCGCGGCGACAGGCGAACGGGGAAGGCCCAACGAACACGGCCCCAGCAGAACGGACTCAGTGAGGAACCATGGCACGTCCGAAGAAGAAGCGCGAAATCGTCCACCTCACCTGCAGTGAGACCGGCGAACGGAATTACACGATCAAGAAGAAGCCCGGCTCGCCGAAGCTGCAGCTCATGAAGTACTGCCCGCGCCTCCGCAAGCACACGATGCATACGGAAAAGAAGAAGTAGAGCCTCGACCTCGTCATCGCGGCAGACTCGGGCAATCGACCCGAGCGCCGACGTCCGCCGAAATATGCGGGCGCATTTCCCGAATCGCGCACTCTCGAACGTCGTAGACGATCGATCGAGGAGCTCAGACGGGTGCAAAGCGCTGGATCTCCGGCGAGGATTTCATGAAGCCGGGAATCCCGAATGGGCGCCTGCGTCCATTGCGCGCCTCTTGCTAGCCCGCGCATGCCCCTCGACGCCGATCCGGCGCACCAAAGGCCCGCCGTCGAGACCCCGTCGTAACCTCACACCCCGAAGTCTCATGATCCGACCCTTCTCGATCCTCACGCTGTCTTCGACGCTGTTTGGTGCCACCCTCGCGATGACGGAGGACCTCGCATCGCAGCAGGTGTACCGCGACCCCGCCTACGGGTTCGAAATGCGCCTCCCTCGCGACTTCCGCGAGATCCCGATCTCTATGGACGAGAAGTGGATCGTCGCGAAGTTCCTCTACAAGCGCGCCCTCGAGCCCAAGGACGGCTGGGCCGAACGCACGCCCGAGATCCGCGTCATCGTCTTCCCCAAGGTCGACATGAAGCAGGTCATCGCGGCTCGCAAGCAGCGAGAGAAGGTCAAGACGAAGGGGAAGAACGGCGAACTCGTCGAGATCACGCTGCTCGAGTACCTCAGCAACCCCTTCCGCACCTACCAGGAATACCTGCGCGAGAACTACAAGAAAGGGGGTTGGTTCGTCTCGGAGGAAAAGGAGGTCAAGGTCGGCGACCTCGACGCGATCGCGAAGAAGATCGATGTCGAGGAAAAGATGGGCGACGGCCTCAAGTCGACGCTCTACGCCTACGAGATCGACCTCGGTGATGCGATCTACGTCGTCCAGCTCGAGTGCCTCGCGGATCACGACCACAAGTTCCTCGGTTCGATCAAAGGCATCGCGAACACGTTCAAGGACCTGCCACGCACCGAAGCCTTGCGCACGACCGTGACGAGCACTGGTAGCGCCGCCGACCGCATCAAAGAACTCGAAGATGCCGCGAACCGCACCCTGACCCCGGAAGAGCGCAAGAAAGAAAAGGAGAAGGTCCTCGCGCGCGCGATCGAGAAGGCGAAGTCGGACTTGCCGAAGGGTTGGAAGTCCTACGTCGAGGGCCCGTTCACGGTCTTCTACAGCACGTCGTCGAAGTTCGCGAAGAAGGTGTCGAAGCAAGCCGTCGTCATGTGGGACTGGATGCACGACAACTTCGACTACATCGGCGAAGACCTGTCCGTGGGCGGCATTCTGCGCATCTGCAAGGACTCCGCAGAGGGCAGCGCCTACATGGAGACGAGCACGCGCTCGGGCTACGAGTTGACGGCTCGCGAGATCGTGCTCTGGGACGACAAGGATTGGGGCTTTGGCGACTACGGCAGTGGCAAGCTCAACCAAGCGATCCTGAGTCAGTTCTTGATCGACAAGAACCAGCGCCTCTGGTGGTCGCTTCCGCCCTGGCTCGAGTGGGGTATGCACCTCTACATCGACTCGCTCAAACTCAAGGGGTCGAAACTCGTTTCGAAAGCCGACGAGTGGGACATGGAAGTCATTCGCGAGAGCTTACGCAACGGCACCTTCAAGGACTCGAAGAAGCTCATCGTCACCAAATACGACAGCTTCAACGCATCGCAGGAAGACCGCGTCCAGTGCTTTGCGATGATCTCGTTCATGATGGAGAAGGGCAACCGACATCCCAAGTACGGATCGGCGATCGAGCAGTACCTCACGGGACTTGACCGTCGCATCCGCGAACTCGACAAGAAGCGCGACGAAGCCCGGAAGGCAGCTCTCGAAGAAGCCAAGAAGAAGCGCAAGTCGGGCGAGGACGAAGAGGAGAAGAAGGCTTGGGACGCAGAGTGGAAGAAGGAGCGCGACAAGATCTTCGACGAGTTGCTCAAAGAGGTCTTCGGCGAATGGAGCGACCGCGATTGGGAGATCTTCGACAAGTCGTGGAGAAAGGCATACAAATGAGGTCAGTGACGGGTCACGCGACGAGGGTTTCTCACCGCACGCCTTTCGTCCTCCACTGGGCACTCGCCGGAATGGGCGCGTTGTCGATCACGGCTTTGCAAGAAGTCGCTGCACAAGACGGCGCCGAGAATGCAGAAGCTCAAGTGGCAGCGTCCAACGGCGAAGCGCTCGCCCCCGGGGCAGTGTCCCTCAATGACGGGCGTTTCGTTTTCGGCGTGCCAGTCGTCCGAACCAAGGACGGCGCGCGGATCCACTACGAGCACGGTGTCATCAACGTGCCGAGCTCTATGATCCGCGACATGCTCCCGTCGACGAGCGAAGTCGAATACGTGCCGGCGAACGAGAAGGAGAAGGAGTTGATCGCCAAAGGCATGGTCAACTTCCAAGGCAAGTGGCTCACGCAGGACGCAGCCGCTCGTCGCATGGAGAAGCTGCAGAAGGAGCTAACCGAGCGCATCGAGAAACAGCAAGAACGCAAGTCGTGGGCGAAGCACATCTCCGTCGAAACGAAGGACTTCAAGTTCGAGCACAACCTGCCCGACGAACTCTTCGACAACCTCAAGGACTTGATGGAGGTCTATCACAAGACGTTCCTCAAGTACTGGGGCAAACGACCGGAAGGCAAGGTCAAGCCCACGATCAACTTCTACTCGGACTACGGGGACTTTGCACAGATCTCCGGCGCGAGTGGTGGCATCGTGGGTTGGTACCATCCCATATCGAAACAGCTCCACGTCTACTGGGACCGAACCGATCCGGACTTCACGATCGACGTACTCTTCCACGAGGCCAACCACATGCTCGTCGACATGATCGACGGACCGTTCCGGTACCCGCATTGGATCGAAGAGCCAATGGCCGAGTACTACGGCGCCAGCAAGTGGGACCCCGAAAAAAAGGAGATGGAGATCGGCCGAGTCCAGGCGGGTCGCTTCGCCGAGATCCTGTACGAGATGCAGGAGGACAAGTGGATGAAGCTCGAGGATCTGGTCGGCTCGAGCAGCTACCGGTCCTACACATGGGGCTGGAGTTTCGTCTACTTTCTGATGAAGACGCCGAAGTACGAGAAGAAGTGGAAGAAGCTCTGGCTCGACCTCGCCCACAAGCGTGGCGTCAAGCGATCGTTCGAGGGCCCCTTCAAGACCGTCGAAACCGAGATCGTCAAAGAGATGCTGCTCAAGTACCTCGGCCACGAGGTGCTCGAGACACTCGAACGCGAGTGGCACGACTTCTTGAAGAACGTCAAGATCGATGAACTCGACGGCCTCGAGCAGGCGGGACGCAAGCTCCGCACGATGGGAAAGAACACGGAAGCCAAGGACATGCTGTCCCAGGCTGTCGAGAAGGGAGCGCAATCTCCGTTCACGTACGCGGCGTATGCACAACTCCTGACGAAGCCGGGAGAACGTAAGCGCGCGTTCGAGATGATCGACAAGGCGATTCAGCTCGACCCGCTCGAAGCCGAGTTCTACTACATCAAAGGCAAGATGACCGAGGTCACGGCGAACGAGAAGGACATGCTCGAAGCCGTTCGACTCTACTCACTCGCGCACGACATCGATCCGCTGCCGTGGAAGTACGTCGAGGCCGCGGAGTTCGCGAAGTAGTCGAATCCTCAGGGAATCAGAGCTGCAAGGCCCAGCATCTTCTGCACGTGGCCGAGCGGCGCCCGCAAGGACGTGCCTGGCGCGAGCAAGCGCGTCGTCCGCGGAGCGTAGTCGAGAAGCGCGACGCGAAGCGCTGCAGTCAAGTCGAAGGTCGATGTGACCTGCGTACCGACGGTGTAGTCGAACAGCGCTTCGACATCGGTCGACATCGGACGCCAGACACGGCCTCGACCATCCACGAGCGGAATGCGTGGCTCGGACATCGGTAAGTCCTCGAGCTCATGCCCTGCGCGTGCGGCGACTTCTGCCAACAGGTCCGTGTGGAACGGACCATGGAACGGTAAGCGGAACGGAAACTCGCGCTTTCCGAGCACGACTCTTGGCAAGCGTTCGAGCAAGAGCTTGGTCGCGGGTTCGTCGCCGGCGAGCACGATGTGGCCCCCGAGACGGATCGACACATCGGCGCGGTGCCCCTCGGCGCGAATCGCGGTCAGCACCGACTCGGCATCGATGGAACGCTCGGGAAGGACGTGCCACTCTTCGTCGAGCAACGTCCACAGGACTTGCCCGCCCTTCGGTCCATCCTCTTGAAGTCGGGCCATCGTGGCCACGAGCCGCATCCCGTCGACGGGAGTGAGCGCTCCACTGACGGCGAGTGCCGAGTAGAAACCGAGCGAGTTGCCCCCGACGAGCACGGGCTCGCACGAGCGCATCGCTCGTCGCGCATCGAGGACGCTGCACGCGTAGATCAACGGCGAGGCGCGCATGCCGGGCAGCATGTGCGCGGGTTTGAACGAGGTGGATTGATCGAGCTCGAGCAAGCCGGGTTGATCCGGCAGCAAGTCGGCTCGCATCGTCTCGAGTTCCGCCACGAGCGCGGCACCCTCGCTTCCGAGTTCGGTCACGAGGTCGAGTAGGGTCCCGAGTTCTTCGCGCCCGTACGAGCCACGGCCGGGACACAACAAGAAGGTAGCGCTTGCGTCGTCGTTCGGCGTGCTCGTTCGGGATGGGCTCATCGGCGTCGCACGCGCTTCGGCTCGGAGTTCGACAAGTCGGAAGTCAACGACTCGAGGGCTTCGACGATTTCCTCTTCTTGTGGCAGCACCCAGCGATCTGCCGGACCGAGCGGAACATAACTGTCCTCGGCAACGACACGACGCGCCTTCAGGTGACGCGATTCGGGATCCTCGGCGACTGCCGCGAGAATCGCTTCGGCAACGCCGCCGCCCGTACGTCGACACTCGTCGACGACGAGCAAAGCGTCCATCCGGCGAGCGGACCGAAGGACCGCATCGATCGGCAGCGGCGCGAGCCAACGCAGGTCGACGACAGTCACGTCGGCCGCGACTTCACGTCGCGCGCGGAGCGACATCGGAACGCCGTTGCCGTAGGTCACGCAGAGGATCTTCGGCAGTTCAGCGCCGCCCGGCGTGCGTGAATCGGCGTCGTAAGTTCGTGGGGTGCCGAACACCACGTCGTCATCACCGACGTCGCCCGGTGGCGGATAAGCAAAGCTCCACGCCGCATCCCCCTTGTCGTAGAGATCCTTGGTCATGTAGAGCGCGATGGGCTCGAGGAAGACGCAGACACGTCGCTCGAACTTCGCGGCCGCGACGCACGCACGAAGCATGCGCACGGCATCATCGCCACGCGACGGAACCGCCAGGACGATGCCGGGGATATCTCGCAGCACACCGATCGAATTGTCGTTGTGGAAGTGACCGCCGAAACCCTTCTGGTACGCGAGGCCCGCGATGCGCACGACCATCGGATTGTCCCACTGACCATCCGAGAAGAAGCGCTGCGAGCACGCCTCGCCGCGAAGCTGATCCTCGGCGTTGTGCAGGTAAGCGAGATACTGGATCTCGGGCATCGGCAAGAAACCGAGCTGCGCCGCACCGATCGCCGTCCCGAGGATCATCGTTTCGTCGAGCAGCGTATTGAAGACGCGACCGACTCCGTACTTCTCGTAGAGTCCCGTCGTCACGTGATAGACCCCACCTTTCTTGGCGACGTCTTCACCGAACACGAGAATCTCGGGATGCACATGCATGAGGTCGACCAAGGCACGCGACAACTGCATGGCCATGTGCCGTGGTCGATCCGATTCGGGCAGCTTGTCGTGACCGCCCCAACGCTGGACGCGCGAGTCCGATGTCTTGCTCGCGAGCAACGCATCTTGCACGCGTGACGCATCCGGTGGAAGCAAGTCGCGCGCGACTTCCGCAGTCGATTCGAGGCGAGGTGTTTGGACCGCGATGTCGCGAACGCGACCGATGCGAGCCTTCGTCTCGTGCCACAACGCGTGCAGTTCGACGCCAGTCGCGAGTCCTCGATCGACGAGGTCGCGTGACATCCGAAGCAACGGGTCGCGGGACTCTGCAGCCTCGATCTGGGCTTCGCTGTGGTACAGCGATTCGACGTCACTCCCGGCGTGACCCAACAGGCGAACGACGCGCAGACGCAAGAACGTCGGGCGTCGCGTGCGGCGACAATGCTCGATCGCGCGCTCCGCAGTCGTGTAAGCCTCTTCGAGATCGCCGCCGTCCGCTTCGAAGTAGTCGATGCCACGCCGTGCCGCGAACTGCGAACGGATCCAACCGTCGGGCGTGTGCACCGATATACCGATCCCGTTGTCCTCGCACACGAATAACACCGGCACCGGCAGGCGCTGCAACGTTGCCCACGCCGCCGCGTTGAATGCGGTCTGCGCGCTCGCGTGATTGCAGCTCGCATCGCCAAAACTCACGCAGACGATCGAATCGGCACGAACTCGCGGCGCATCCGTCGGCGCGGTCCGCAAGCGGCGCTCACGCTCGAGAGCGAATGCCATCCCGACCGCTTTCGGCAGTTGGCTCGCGATCGTGGACGTCTGCGGTGGGATCCACGCTCGAAGACTACCCCACACTTTGTGACGCCCGCCACTCACCGGGTCTTCGCGACTCGCCAAGAACGACAGCAGCGTGTCGTAGATCGGAGTCTCGCCTGGCAGCTTGGCGAGTCGCGCCATGACGAGCGCACCGCTTCGATAGTGCAAGAGCGACGGATCGTCGGTCCGCAGAAGGTGGCCGAGCACGGCATTCCCCTCGTGACCCGCACTTCCGATGGTGTAGAAACCCAGCCCCGCGTTCTTCAGGTCGCGCGCCTCGAAGTCGAGGAGTCGGCTCACGTATGCGGCCTCGATGCACGCGAGTGCATCGACGCGTGCGAGGCGAGACACACCACCAATGGTTGGCGACTCCGAATCCCGAAGCGTCTCGAGCAGGTGCTCGAGACGGGTACGAACGATGTCCTCGCGGCGCAAGCTCATGCCGATGCCCTATTCGGAGAACACGGACTCGGGGCCGTCATGGAGTTCCAAGAACACGAACGCCGCGAGCACGAGCGCATGATCCGTCTCGCCGGCTCGAATCGCCGTGCGCAACTCGCTGCGGGACATCTCGACGACTTCGAGATCTTCACCGGGGTCGGGGATCAGATCGCCGACTCGTTTGCACCCGCGCGCGAGAACGGTTCCACAGCGATTCGTCATGATCGCCGGGTTGGGATTGACGCTGCCGATGAGGGCGAGTTCGCGTGCCTCGTAGCCGGACTCTTCGCGCAACTCACGCGCGGCCGCCACGAGCATGTCCTCTCCCTCGTCGATCGCTCCACCGGGAAGCTCGAGCGTGAAGTCATCGCTACCGTGCCGATACTGGCGGACCAAGACGAGCTTGCCTTCGTCCGTGAACGGAACGACGTTGACCCAGTCCTTGCATCCGACGAGGAAGAAACCGAGCTCTTTCTGCGTACGAGGCGAACGACGCCTCGCCTCGACGACTTCGAAGGACGCGAGCTTCGTGAGGGTACGTCGGCTCAGTTCCGGCCACGGCTCCAACATGTGCGCGACGTTAGCAGTCCGGTGAATCGTCTGGCAGACGCTGCCTGAGTGAAATCGTCGTCTGCGCCGCTTTCGGTAACGCCCGCGATCCGTGTGGGATCTCGTTGCAGGGCGAACATCGTGCACTCCATTCGATACTCACGACGAGTCGACCGTTCTTGGCGTTCCGCACGTCGAGGCGACGGTAGACGTCGATATCGTTGCAGTAGAGCGCGTGCTCGCGAGTCCGGTAGACGGCGATCTTGCCCGGCTTGATCTCCACGAACCCCTCTTCGTCGGGCTCGGGAGCGAACGGCGTGCGCACGAAGTGGGGACCCGCAGAAAACCAGAGACTCGACGTCGACGAGTTGTGGATCGCCGCGATCTCCGACGCCATGCAGGGAGCCACATCCAGGCAGTTGGCCGCGATGAGACGGCAGTTTCCGGAGCGACCTACCACTCCCGCAAAAAACACGAGGGCGTCGTTCTCGAAGCCAGGCTGGTAGCGAATCCGCACACCGCGCTGATAGTCGTGCGCCGACTCACCGCGCAGGATGCAGCCACGACACTGCGCAATGCGCTTCACGGGGTCGTCGTCGCGCGGAGGAGAACCTGCAGCAAGCGAGAGCGAACCGGGCACGGCGGAAGCAACGCAGCACCCCAGAGTGGCCATCGCGGCCCGAAGGATCGACCAGACGATCATCGCTGGACCTCCTTGACTTCGTTCGAGCGGTCATCGCTCGCCGTTTGCATGGCGCGAGCGAAGAGCGGCGCTAGAGCCTCACGAACCGGCGTCGCGAGTTCGGGAAGCGCAGCGGAATCGAGGAGTCGAACTTCGATCGTCGCGGGCCGTGTCTCGACCTGCAGGATGTGATCCGGACTCCCGGGCTCGATTCGGAACGATGCGGATCGCCGCGACGATTCCCGCCGAACGACGACGATCGTGACCTGCCCGTCGCGAGTCGCCGTCGCGAGTCGTGGCAACAGCTCGAACCACAGATCTCCGTACGCGGCGAGCAGCGGATTGACCCGGTCGCGCGCGACCTCAGCCTGCCATGTCGCACGCAACTCGGCCAAAGCCTCCTTGGCATCGCTGCGGCAGCGCTGCACCTCGTCAGGATCGAAGCCGCCTCGTGCGAGTTCCGCTTCGAGCACGGCAGCAAGGCCATCGTCCTCGAAGACGGTCTCGACCATGGATCCGTCACCTCCGGGATCGGACGCGAATCGAGTCGCCTCTCGAGGACGTGTGACATCGTCTGCCCGCGCTGCAGACACGGAGTCCATCGCATCGATTCCCAAGACCTTGCCGAGCATCGGTTTGGGTTGTCGCGCCGCGACCGCTGCATGCTCGCAATGCACCAGATATCCGATGAGGCAGTACCCCACGAGTCCACCCGACAACGATGCCAAGCTCACCGCCAAGCACGTGATTCGCCCCGTCCCCGACATTGCGTTCCTCCTTGAACATGGCCGCAATGGCGGCCGCCAGAAAGAAGGCAACGAGCGGATGAAAAACGGCTCGAAAAGCGAGAAGAGAATCCGAGCTGCTAACATTCGGACGCCATGACGACGTCTCCGGATCCGACCTTCGCTCCCCCCATCCGTCGCTTGCTCGACCGAGTGGCTACCGCTGCCAGGCTGAACGACATCGAGGCAACCTGCGCGGGCGTCAAGGCGGCTCTGTGCGAGGAGATCGTCGATGGCGGACTCGAACTACCGCGAGAACTCGTGCGTCCTTCGTCGGATCGCTATGCCCGTCGACTGCTCGCCAAGTGTCCCGACAACCTCTTCGCGATCGTCATCATGGTCTGGGGCACCGGACAGGGCACACCGATCCACGACCACGCCGGCAAGTGGTGTGTCGAATGCGTCTACGACGGGCTCATCAAAGTCACTTCGTACGATCGCCTCGAAGAGACCGAGACGACCGCGCGCTTCCGCGCCGAGGACGTCGTCTTCGCCGAGAAGGGCAATGCCGGCGCTCTGATCCCGCCGCGCGACTATCACGTCATCGAGAACGCCCGCGAGGCGCCGTCCGTGACGATCCACGTCTATGGCGGCGAGATGGACGGCTGCCACGCGTTCTTCCCGCTCGAGGCGGATTGCTACGAGAAGAAGTGGTGTGACCTCTGCTACACGCCGATCGAGTGAGCGGGCGGCGTCACTTGGCGTGCGCAGCGATCGATTCTTCGAGCCAGGTGCGGAATGCGTCGACGGTCGTCGCACCGTCCAGTCTCCCCAAGACCTGCTCCGTCGACGGATCCAGGATCATGTAGACAGGCGCCGTCTTCACGCCGGCGAACTTGTCCTGCACCTCGAGGATACGCTCGTACGTCGGCAGGCCGGGAACGTCGGCATGAAGCCGCGCTTCGATCGTCTTTGCTAGAAGCCCGGAGACCTCCGGGCGGATGAAGACACTCGTCTCCATCCCTCTGCAATTCATTCAGGTCACACCCGTGATATTGAGGAACAGCAGCTTGTCGCCTTCGACGGCAAGCGCCTTCGCTGCATCGAAGTCGTCCTTGACGATGGTCCAAGCGAGCTTGGATTCGCCGTGGCCACCACCTTGCTGATTGCTGCCCGCCCACGCCATCCGCTTCGAGTAGGGCGGCGCGATCGACTCCATGACCCAATCCAGACGGTTTCCGAACGCACCCGTCGCGAAGTACGTCGCGAGCAGCGCCACGATCAAGCCACCCAGCAAGCGACCAGGCCCGATCTCGCCCGACTCGCCTTTGAATCGAATCATGCCGAGCAAGAAGATCGCAGCGATGACGAAGATCACCGCCCAAAGGAACAAGAAGTGCTCGCGCGGCAGGGCCTCGAGACCGAGCACGAGTTCGACGTTGCTCAAGAACTTGAGCGCCGCGGCGACCTCGACAAAGCCGAGGAAGACCTTGAGCGTGTTCATCCACTGACCACTGCTCGGCATCGATGCGATCGCACCCGGAACCAGCGCCAATCCGACGAAGGGCACGGCCATCGTCAACCCGAAGACACCCATGCCGAGCATCGCCGACTGGACACCGCCCTGAGCGCCGACGGCGAGGATATTTCCGACGAACGGCGCCGTGCACGTGAAGGACGAAATGACGAGCGTCGCGCCCATCAAGAACACACCGAGCGCGCCGCCTTGGGTCGATGCCTTGCCCGTCGCGTTCATCAGGAAGCGCGGTGGCTGCAGATTGATCAGGCCGAACAGCGAAAGCGCGAAGACCAAGAAGAACACACCGATCACGAGATTCGTGATCCAGTGCGTGGCGAACGGGACGATGACGTTACCGAGCGCGGCCCCGATCACGACGAACATGAGGACGATCCCCGCGCCGTATAGCAATGCGAGCGGCAGGACCTTGCCCCCGCGCGCGTCCGCCTGCTTCGTGAAGAAGCTGATCGTGATGGGAATCATCGGGTAGGTGCAGGGCATCGCGAGCGCGAAGAGCCCGCCACCGATCGCGAGTAGGATGAGCTGCCACAAGCCGGCGTCGGCGAGGCCCCCACTCGACTGCACGACGCGTTGCGAATCACTTCCGTTCGGGCCGCCGTCCTTCGAGCCACCCGATGCCGCATTCCCGGTTCCGGAACCACCCGTCTCCCCGACACCGGCTGCCGGCAACCGGTCCTCGCGCGCATCGCCGCCTTCGATCGGGAACGCGGTCTTCAGTTCGAGCGCCGACGGGAGATCGCAGCTCTTCTCGTCGCATACCTGGTAGTCGATCTTGATCGCGGGCTCGAAAGGACCGCCTTTGGCGTCCTTCGCGACCGTGAACGGAATTCGAATCTGGAACTGGTCGTGCAGGTCGTAGGTGACGAACCCGTTCGCATCGTTGGGATCGCCTTCCGGAACCACGGCAGCACCGATCTTGACGCCTTTCGACTCGAGAGAGTCTGCGTTGGTCACGGTGACGGTCGTCGCGACGCCACCGGTTTCCTTGGACCCGTACATGTGATAGCCGGGCAGAACGTCGAGCTGCACGACGATCGAACCACTCTCACCTCGACGCGTTCCCTTTTCGATGCCGACGAAGAGCACTTCGACCTTCTTGCGTGCGAACTCGTCGCGCGCCGTGCCTGCTTCGATAGTCACCTTGACCGAGAACGGAGTCTGCGCCGGCGGATCACAACTGTTGGCGTCACAGGCCGTGTAGTCGACGAGCCCTTTGAGCTCGACCGTTTCGGGCTTGGCATCGAGAGGCACGAAAAAACGCTGGCGCAGCTCCGCATCGAGTTCGACGTAGTAGCTTTGCATCCCATACGACTCGTGCACTTCACCAATCGGTAGGACCGGCGGACCGAAGGCCACGAGACCGCCCAGGTCGTTGATCGTGATCGACGTCGGCTGCCCGTTTTCCTCGAGCCGCCCGTAGACGTGCCACCCGGGCGCGATCGTCGCACGATGGACAACGGTGACCACCTCACCGGGTCGAGCCGTCTTTGGCGTGACCTCCGAGCGCAGGGTGACGCGTTCTTCCGCACCCGCGCCTCCGAAGTCGGGAATCTGAGCCGACGCCCCGCCGAGAATCAGCGCACCGCAGAGAGTCAGGAGTAAGAACGAGGCTCGTGCAGTCATGTGGCGTCGGATCTTAGCAGTGCGTGGATCAAGTCGAACACGCTGGTCGCGCGTGTGGGTAGACGAAGGCATGCGCTCCGCGCGCGCAGGGGCATACCGCGGCGAAGCGCGCTTGTTCTACGGACTCGGCTCCCGCAGGATCCCACTAGAAGCCCAGCCAAAAAACCGGGTGCACGCGCGGTGGTCGAGCGTGTGTGCCTGGTTGGTCCCGAAAACGCAGGCAAATCGACTGATTTGTCGAGGCTTTCGGGGTCCAGCCAGGCGCGTGCGATCGGCCGCCGCGTGCATGCCAGGCTTTTTGGGGCTGCGCTTCCAAGTCGAAATCCCTCTCCGCCACCATGGCTGCACTCGTCGCCGCTAGCGTCCTCCTCGCCTTCTTCCTCGGCTACCGCTTCTACGCGCGGTGGCTCGGGCGCCGCGTTTTCGGAACCGAAGCGGACGCTGATGGCGATGACACCGAGTTCGTGACGCCGGCCCACCGACTCGAAGACGGCATGGACTACGTGCCGACCACCAAGCACGTGTTGTTCGGGCACCACTTCACGTCGATCGCCGGTGCCGCGCCGATCATCGGGCCGTGCATCGCGGCCTATTGGGGCTGGCTCCCGGCGCTGCTCTGGGTCGTGCTCGGCGCGATCTTCATGGGCGCGGTTCACGACTACGCCGCGTTGGTCGCGAGCGTACGCGAACGTGGTCGCACGATCGCCGACCTCACGAGCACCGTGCTCAGCAAACGCGCGGGTGTGATGTTCTTGTGCTTCGTGCTCGTGTTGTCGTGGCTCGTGCTCGCGGTCTTCGCGATGGCGATCGCTCAGCTCTTCATCAGCACGCCGTCCTCCGTGCTTCCGATCAACATCGAGATCGTCGTCGCGATCGCGATCGGCTGGCTCATCTACAAGAAGAAGGTTCCGCCACTCGTTCCGTCGCTCGTTGCGCTCGTGACGCTCTACGTGTTCGTGTGGATCGGCACGAAAGCGCCACTTTCGTTCGCGGACCTCGGCATGAGCCGAGACAACGAGAAGTTGACTTGGCTCTTGTTGCTCTTCGCCTATTCCGTCGTCGCGAGCCTGTTGCCCGTCTGGACGCTCCTGCAGCCACGCGATTACATCAACAGTCATCAGCTCTTCGTCGGACTCGCGTTGCTCTTCGGCGGCCTCTTCGTCGCCGCGCCAGCGTTCGATGCACCGGCGATTCGCACGGCATCGGACGGTGCTCCTGGCATCTTCCCATTGCTCTTCGTGACGATCGCGTGCGGTGCGATCAGCGGCTTCCACGGCCTGGTTGCCTCGGGCACGACGTCCAAACAGGTCGATCATCTGCGCGACACTCGTTTCATCGGCTACGGCGCGATGCTCGGCGAAGGATGCCTCGCTCTCGCCGCCACGATGGCCGTGGTTGCCGGCCTCGGGCTTCTCGAGGACAAGTCCTGGCTGGCTTGCTATCACGACTTCGGCGTGGCGAGCAAGGGCGCGATCGGCAACTTCCGAGACGGAGGCGCGGCGCTCCTCTACGCGATCGGGATCCCGAGTGAACTCGCCACGACACTCATGGCCGTGCTCGTCATCTCGTTCGCGGCAACGACGCTCGACACCGCGACACGCATCGAGCGCTTCCTCGTGCAAGAACTCGGCAGCGCTCTCGACATCGTGCCCCTAAAGAACCGCTTCGTCGCCACACTCGTCGCCGTGATCCCGGGGATCTTCCTGGCACTCTGGACCGTCGAGGATCCGGCCACCGGCACGATCCGCGAAGCCGCGTGGGTGCTGTGGCCGATCTTCGGCGCGAGCAACCAGATGCTCGCCGCCTTGACGCTACTGACGCTCAGCCTCTACTTCTGGCGCAAGAAGAAGCCCGTGTGGCCTCTCGCGATCCCGATGGTGTTCATCATGGGGATCACGCTCACATCGCTCCTCGCGAAGACGATGGAGTTCTACGGCCAGAAGAACTGGCTCCTCGTCGGTATCAGCACCGTTTTGACGACGCTCGTGCTGTGGATGCTCGTCGAAGGTGTCGCCGTCCTGAAGGGCGTGTCGCACCGCGGGGCGGACGACACGCCGCGCTGACTTGTCGAGCGATCAGCGAACCGAGAACGACAGCGCCGGTGTCGACGACCACACCCCCGACGTGCAGGTCGCATCGAGGTGCAACGCTTGGATCGCGAGGCCGGCGCCCTGCAGCTTGGCATCGTTGGGGATCGGAAGTGGCAACCGCGAAGTTCCGAGTGGACCTGTCGGTGCACCGACCGTCGTCGCGAGCGTCCCGATGTCGACCCAAATGTCGAGTCCGAGAATCTTGAGGGCACTCGTGTACGTGGTCGCACACAGCAAGAACGCCGACGCACTCGAAGGAGCCCCCGCGGTCGCCGAGAGACCGAACGAGGTGTTACCGACTTCGGAGACCGAGTTGATGCCGAGGACGCCAGTTCCCTGACAACCCATCGTCGCCGCTCCGGTCACGAACGCGGAGACGACCGGCAATCGACGGAGCGTGAGCGTGTTGGTCGCGTACTGCGCGGTGCCGACCCACGCACCGTTGTTCTTTCCCGAGCTGTCCGTCACGGCGTTGTTGAAGTTCCACGTACTGACGAGCCCGGGAACGCGCTGCATCTCGTCGTTCATGTTGGCCTTGATTTCGGCAGCCGTGCGCGCGTACGGCCAGATGCGCACTTCGTCGAGTTCGCCGTTCCAGGTCTCGATCATCGTCCCGTCACCGCAACCGATCTTGAACGCACCGCCACGGTCGTAGAGCGGACCGCCGGCCTTCGTCACGGACGCGACGACGGCACCATCGACGATGAGATTGGCGACATTGCCGTCATACGTACCAGCGACGTGCGTCCACGTCGACAAACGCCCCTGCGGGAACTGCCACAAGACGTTGAGGGAGCCGCTCGTGCCGAGCACCCACCAACGCAAGTTTCGATTGAGATTGTTGCTGGCATCGACGCGGAACAGGATCGACTCCTGCCCCGCATTCGGGTTCTGCCGCACGATCGTCGGCCATCGATACCCCGCACCGAGGTTTTCGTCGTACTTGACCCAAGCTTCGACGGTAACCCCGCTCTTGGGGCACAGGGTGGCGTCGTACGGGACGTCCACGTAGTCGAGCACGCCATTGGTCAGCTTGAGGCCGTTCTGCGCGGTCGCCGTACCGAAGCCGACGGAGAGCGCAACGAACGATGCGATTGCGAGGTGGTTCTTCATGAGAGGTCGCTTTCCTGCGAGAGGTTCAGCCCCACTGGGTTTCAGCCCTGCTAGCGGTTCGAGGGAACTGCGGCAGTGTAGCAGCGCTTCGGCAAACTCGGGGGGTCGCCAATCGAGCGAACCGGCTGGACAATGACCGCATGCGAAGCTATCTCGCTCTTCTCGCCGCCCGACCCACGTACGGGGTCGCGTGTGCACTCTCGATCCTGGTCGCGATCGGCGCTACCGGTTGTACGGAAACGGACAAAGGTTCTTGGTCCGCTACGTCCTCCACCGGTGACGACGACAACACATCGGCAAACGTGCGGGGCACGGGTGCTTCGGCGACTCCGACACTGTGGCTCGTCACCGAAGAACGTGCCGCGGACAAGACGCTCGACCTCGTCGCACTGGGCGAGCCGGACGTCACGGCCTTCGACTGGTGCACGGCGCGTGTCCTCGGCGAACAGTGGTTGCTCAGCCCGGACAGCTCCAACACCGACGGGCGTGTGCACTTGTCCACACGAATCGGAGATCGGCGTGGAAGCTCGGTGTTTTGCGTGACGGTGGCAGATCGAATCGAGACAAGTGAGAAGTCCGCCAATCGTCGAGTCCTCCGAAGCGCCAAAGCATGCGCCTACGTGCGACGTGGCACGTCGAGCGACATCGAAGCATCTCCTGTCGCCTGCGCCCGGTTCGGCACCGCGTTCGAAATCGTACCACTGCGCGATCCGGTGCAGACCGACATCGGCGGCTCGCTACCCATTCGCCTTCGATTCGATGCAGCGTGCGTCGCATCGACCGCCGCAGCGCAAGAGGCAGACGGCTGGATCTCGAGTGCTCGTGTGTTCGTGCGCGAAGACGATCCGAGTGGAGACGTCGTACTCGAACTCGCGCCGGGCTCCGCAGGCGTCCTCGACGTTCCGGTGCATCGCAGCGGACGGCACTGCATCGAGGCTCGTCTCGACATCGGCGACACCACGTGCATCGCGACACTCACCTTCTGCATCGGAGAGCGAGGCTGAACATGCAACTCCGTCTCCATGGATCAGTACGTGCAGGACGATCAGTCCGCCTCGCGATCACCCTCACGTGTTGTCTCGCGCCCGTGCACGGGCAGAGCGCTTGGACCGACTTCGGACCGGCACCGATCGCCAACGGTCCCTATACCGGCCGTGTCGCTGCGATCGCGACCAGCCGCACCAAGGCCGATACGTGGTTCGTCGGTGGCGCGGATGGCGGTGTCTTCCGCACCGACGACGCCGGAGTGACTTGGCGGGCGATTGGTGACGCGATTCCGACAACAGCGACTGGCGCCCTCTGCGTGCATCCGGGCGACGACAACACCATCTGGGTCGGCACGGGCGAAGCCAACTTCGCGCATCACAGCCGCTACGGATTGGGGATTGCCAAGACCGTCGACGGCGGCGTCTCTTGGGTCGTGTACGGCAGTAACGAATTCGCAGGACGCTGCATCGCACGGATTTGTGTCGACCCGAAGAACCCCGCGAAACTCTTCGCAGCCAGCACTCCGGCCGGCGGTTTCTTGCCTGCCCGTAGCGCGGCGCGCGAACACCCTCTGCGCAACGGTCCCGTCGGTGTCTTTCGATCTCTGGATGGCGGCGAGCATTGGACGCAACTCGCCGGTGGTCTACCGACCGGCATCGCCGCCACCGACCTCGTGATCGATCCCGCGAATCCAACGACACTCTACGCAGCGATCGGGGACATCTTCGGCAACGCGAACAACGGGATCTACAAGACGACAGATGGCGGTGCGAGTTGGTCGAAGCTCGGAGGAGGCCTTCCATCAGGCACTGCCGGGCGCGTATCCCTCGCGATCTGCGCTTCGAGACCACAGCGTCTCGTCGCGATCTTCGTCAACCCGGCATCGTCATCCGGTGGAAGCGCGACCACGCAGGGCGTGTACCTGACGGACGATTCGGGAGCCACGTGGTCGGCCAAGACTGCAGCAGGCTCCTTCCAATCGACGTATGGCTGGTACCTGTCCGTTGCGGCGATCCATCCGACTGCGCCCGACACGTGCTACACCGGCGGACTCTCGCTCCGACGATCGACGAACGGTGGCGCGAGTTTTTCGACGATCACCCCACCACACGTCGATCTGCACGCACTCGAGTTCGACGCAGCGGGGCGTCTCGTCTGTGGCAACGACGGCGGTGTTCACGTCTCGTCGAACCTCGGCAGCTCGTGGCTCGCGCGCAACGACGGACTCGGCCTCATCCAACTCTACGCAGGCATGAGTGTCGATCCCGCGCAGCCGGATCGCGTCTGGGGAGGCTTCCAGGACAACGGTTCTTGCCAGCGCATCGGCCCACGCACTTGGTCGAGCGTACTCGGAGGTGACGGTGGTTGCACCGCGATCGACCCGAGCGGCCAACGCGTCTTCGTCGAGAATCAAGGAACCGGCAATCTCTATCGCTCGGTCAACGGCGGCGGCAGTTTCTCGCGGTCGAGCAGCGGAATCAGCGGTTCGGACCGAAACTGCTTCCTGCCACCCTTCGCGATCGATGCGTCGAACGCGTCCCGCATGGTCTATGGGACGCAACGGATCTACGAATCCACGAACGGTGGAACGAGCTGGATCCCGATCAGCGGCGATCTCACCAATGGCGGAACCGCCGCGATCCACGGCCTCGCGATCGCGCCATCCGATGGACGCTTCGTGTACGTCAAGACCAACGACGGCAACGTCCAAGTGACGGAGGACGGTGGCACGACGTGGAACAAACGCTTGATGGGCGTCCCGGGCTGGGTTCGCACGACACGTCCGTTCGCGATCGACCCCGGCGATCCGCGCCATGCATGGCTCGCGGTCGGTGCCTTCTCGACGAGTTTCGAAGGTGGTGCGAGGCTGCTCGAGACGACGGATGCGGGACGCACGTGGCTTCGCCGTAGTGCCACGCTTCCCGACACACCCGTGCATTGCGTCGCGATCGATACGCGTCATTCACCGGCGTTCGTCTACGTCGGCACCGATCGAGGAGTCTTCCGCAGTGTCGATGGTGGCGAGATCTTCCATCACTATGGTGTCGACCTGCCGAACGTACCGGTGATCGACATGCATATCGATCCAGCACGCTCGCGAATCGTCGTCGCCACGCAAGGGCGCGGCGTGCACGAAGCGCGGCTGCTCGCACGCGACGAGGTCTTTGCACGCCCGACGATCCGCTGAAGCGGTCGTCGATCGATCAGCGGTCGGAACGATCGGCCTCCTCCTGCCATCGCGCCTCGACCGTATCGAAGGCCGAGATCGAAGGCAGAATCGGGAGATCCGCGGGCACTCCGTCGCGCATGCGCTCGAGCACACTCTCGATGACCCTCAGGAGCTTCACTCCTCGCGGCGATAGCCATGCGGATGCGTTCTGACCCGCGTGCAGCGCCGCGTTCACGCGCGTGCGTTGCCCTTCCGTCATCGGCACGAATCGGTACGGGCTCCGCATGAGCGCATGCTTACGATCCGAAAGTTTCGCTGACCGAAATTTGTCGTCGGTCACGGATTCGGATGCTCCGACGGCACGCATCAGGCGTGCGTCATCGACGACAGTCTCGACGTATTCGACGCGCACGACCTCGTTCGAACTCGACCACCCTGCAGTTGTCTTCGTGACGCCACCGATCGCACCCAATGCCGCTTCGCCTTCCCAGAAGCAGTGCATGCCCAAGGTGATCACGGACTTCTTCGGCGAGAACTCGTCCGCGAGGAGTCGCAACCACGGCGGGACCTCGGCTTTGGCAGCCTCGAGGGCTGCGATCAGTCGTCGCGTGACCTCTTCTCGAGACCACACGCGATCCTTGCGCGGGAGGATGTCACGTCCGCGGTGATCCACGAACCGTAGCACGGGGTTGTTCCACGCCGGCTCCTCGAAACGCTCGCGAATCGCGGCTTCTCGATCACCCTTCGTGTTGTTGCGAATCGCGACCGGCACGAAACACCGCTCGATCGCCTCGACGAGAAGCGGATGCGACAAGACCTCCCGACCGAAGGTCGTGCACGTGCTTCAGCCAGGAACCTCCTGGAAGAGCACGAGCACCGGACGATCGAGATCCCGTGCGAGCACGGCATCGAGATCACGTTCCCATTGGACACGACCGAACTCGGTTGCTTGCCGTACCACGTCCTGTGCGCTCAGTCGGTCGGACGTCGCGCACAACGCACCAATGACGGACACACCGCAAGTCGCATGGAGCAGTTGGGAGATCTTCCCGCGAGCGATCCTCATAGCCTGAGGATAGCAGCGGTTGTGTATCCAGTGCCCCGCACCAGGAAATCGTTGCCTTTGTCGGGTCGGAACGACGCCCCTCGCTGCGTTGCACTCCCTCACCAGATCACCCGATCTACCTGCGTCCGTGCGCCGTACGAGATACGCCGCTACGCTGCGGGAAATACGACGAACTCCTGACGCGAGACACTTGCTCGTCACAACGATACTCGCGCCACGCAGTCGATCGAACACCGACAACCCCCGGCGCGTACGACCCATGAGAACGACCACCGCCTTCGGTATCCACGTTGCTCTCCTGTGTGCGATCACACTCTGGAGCTCGAACGCACACGCACAGTCTTCGGATTCGGAAAATGCAATGTCGCTCTTCTTGCAGGCGGAGCGCGCGGTGTTCGAAGGTCAGTACGCCAAGGCGCTCACTCTGTACAAGCGCATCGCCGACAAGTACCCGACGACACTAGCCGGCGCGAAAGCCAAGATCCGCACGCGCGACAGCGCGTATCTCGGCCAAGCCGACGTCGTGCGCAATGGACCCTCGGAGAATCGCGTCGACGTCGTCATCACCGGCGACGGCTACATGTTCAAGCATCAGAAAGCGCTCGCGAACCTCGCACGAGCGGTGCCCAAGCTGTTCGAACGGAACGAGACGCTCGGCGAGTACTACTCGTATCACAACTTCATTTGCGCGAACGTCGTCAGCAAGGACGATGGGATCGACGCCAACGGTCGCGAATACGACACGGCACTCGGTGGCCACCAATCCGGCTACATCCAAGGACAGTGCAACTGTGACCACAAACTCGTCGCGCAGATGCTCGAGGAGGTCACGGGCAACGACGGCTTCGCGATCGTGTTCGTCAAACAGGGAGTTCTCGGAACGGGCGGTGGCGGCATCGCGACCGTCGGCGGACGCGGCGACAAGACGACGGTGCACGAGTGGGGTCACGCATTCGCCGGACTCTGCGACGAATACGCCCAGACAACGGGTCATCGCGATGGCAACCGGATCGGTACGAACGTCACGACCGACAAGAATCGCATTCCCTGGCAACACTTCCTCGACAAGAAGGTGCGCGGCATCGGCGTGTATCAAGGTGCGAACGGCATGGAGCGCGGAGCGTGGAAACCGGTCGCTAGCGGTTGTGTCATGGAGAGCGGAGAACGCTTCTGCAAAGTCTGCCAAGAAGCACTCGTCCTCGAAATCCATCGCTTCGTCGACCCGATCGATCGCTGTGAACCCGAAGCGCACTACAGCGAACGAACATCCGAAGAACACGCACGCGAGCCGCTCGTCCTCGATGAACCGCTACGATTCCGCGTCGAGACGATGCGGCCCGAGAAGCACGCGATCGAGCTTCGCTGGTACGTCGTACCGCGCGCACGCGCACCCAGAGTGCCTTCTCGCAGCAACATGAGCGACAGGCGAACTCGTGGCAAACTGGGAACACTCGACGCCAAGCCTCTCGAAGTCCAGCGCAACAAGTCGGGCAAGCACGAGTTCGTCCTGGCAGCGAAGTCCCTCGAGCCGGGCGAATACCGACTCTACTGTCGTGCGATCGACACCACCGAATACCCCGGGGACCCTGTCCCGTGGGTATTGGTCGATGATGCCCAGCTGTTGCAATCCGAGCGCGCTTGGGACATCACGGTGCATTGATCCCGGTTCGTGAATCCATGAACCGGGATGACCACACGAGTGAGCAACGATAGAACGAAATGACGACACTCTTCCCCAAGATCGAGCCCTTCGAGACCGGTCGACTCGATGTCGGTGATGGCCATGTCCTTGCGTATGAATGCTCGGGCAATCCCGACGGAAAGCCCGTCGTCTTCCTCCACGGCGGACCTGGCGCAGCGACGACATCCGATCACCGTCGATACTTCGACCCGTCCCGCTATCGAATCGTGCTGTTCGACCAACGCGGCTGTGGCAAGAGCACGCCTCACGCGTCCATCACCGCGAACACCACGAAACACCTCGTCGGCGACATCGAAGCCCTTCGACAACGTCTCGGCATCGATCGCTGGCAAGTCTTCGGCGGATCCTGGGGGAGTACGCTCGCGCTCGCGTATGCACTCGCACACCGCGAACGCGTCACGGAACTCGTGCTGCGAGGCATCTTCACGTTTCGCAAGGCAGAAGTGGCGTGGCTCTTCGAGCGTGGAACGAACTGCCTGTTTCCCGATATTTGGGACGAGTTCTTGGCGCCCTTGAGTGTCGAAGAGCGAAGAGACGTCGTCGGCAGCTTCTACGAGCGACTGACGAGTGAGGACGACGATGTCCGACTCGAGGCAGCGCGTGCGTGGGCCGGATTCGAGTTCGGATTGATCACACTCCTACCGACGCCGGAGCTGCGTAGCGCAGCGATGGAGGATGGCTACGCCGAGGCCCTCGCACGTATCGAGTGTCACTACATGGTGCACGGAGGTTTCCTCGACCCTGACGACGAGTTGCTCGAAGGTGCAGCCGCGCTGACAGGGATTCCGACGACGATCGTACACGGACGCTACGACGTGATCTGCCCCTGCGAAAGCGCATGGCTGCTCGCGCAGCGTATGCCGTGGGCCGATCTCGTCATCGTTCCCGACGCCGGACACTCGGCCGGAGAACCCGGCATCGTCCGAGCACTCGTCGACGCGACGAATCGCTACGCGGCGTCTGGCCAGTAACGCTCGCGCACGGTCGCGAGTTGGGTCAACCCGAACTCCGCGTCGCTCTTCTTCGCTTCGTCGTCCAACTGCGCCTTGAACCTGGATTCGACGTCGTTCCAGACGCCATCGGCATCGGCATCGCCGAGCACGGCGAGGGCGATCGCTTCGTAGCCGCGGCCGAGCAGGACACCGAACGCTTCTTCACACGCATCAGCATCGAGCCCGTCCGCCGTGGCTGCCTGACGCGCGAAATCCGTCGAAGTTCGAAAGCTGTCGAGTGCACCGTCAGGGCGCCCAAGACTCAACTCGTGCATCCCCTTGACCCAATACGCGATCGAGCGTGGATGCGGTGGTTTGCCGAGCTCTTCGCGCCAGGCGATGCAGCGTTCGGCGGTATCGAAACCGACCTGAAAGTGACGCTCTTCGCGAACGAGTCCGTCGGCAGGCCAACAATCCGCGAGATCGGCGGCGAGATTGTAGGCGATGACATTGGCCGTATCCGTGCGCTTCGCCGCGTCTTCCGGGTCGCTCTCGGCCTTGGCCTGCGCGAGGCACTCGTCGATACCTGCCTGCGCGACCTGCACGTAGACATCGAGATCGCGCGCGAACTCACGATCGAGGAACAGAGCCTGCCGCACGAACACGTAGAGGACACGACGCTCGAGTGGATCCTCGAAACTCTGGATCAACTCGAGCACATCGCCGGCGCCGCCCTTCGCAGCGCGCTGGATTGCCTCCTCGTGCTCGTCGAAGAATGCTTTCTGTTCGTCGAAGGTCTTCATGATCAGTCGTTTTACGCGAATACGACGGTTCGCGGTAACGTGACCTGATGCGGATCTTCGTAACCGGTGCCACCGGTTTCGTGGGAGGTTGGTTGGTTCGCAACTTGCTTGCCCGAGGTGATACGGTCGTGGCACTCGTACGCGACCGCCAGGATCGCATCCTGGGAGTCGAGCAATCGACCTCTGAGTGCACGAGGATCGAAGGCGATCTCGAGGACGAGACCGTGCTCGAAACCGGAGTGGATGCCTGTGACGCGGTCGTGCACCTGGCCGCGCTCGTTTCGTTTCGTCGGCGCGATCGAGCACGCATGCAGAGCATCAATGCCGAAGCAGCGCACGCGCTCGCGCGAATCGCCAAAGCTCGCGGAGTTCCGCGCTTCGTCCATGTATCGACCGTCTCGGCAATCGGGAAATCGAAACGACCCGTCGTCCTCGATGAAACTGCGCCATGGCCACCTCATGGCCTCGGCATTGGCTATTGCGACAGCAAGCGACGTGGCGAGGACCTCGTGCTCGGTGAATGCGCATCGGGGTTCGAAGTCGTCGTCGTCAGCCCTTCGTCGATGTTCGGGCCTGGCGACCGTCGCAAGGGCAAGGGCTCGTTGGTCGATCGCGTCGCGCGCGGCAAGGTTCCCTTCTGCCCGCCCGGCGGATCGTGCTTCGCCGACGTGCGCGACGTGGCTCGTGGTATCGAAGCGGCTCTCGATCGGGGCGGCGCAGGCGAACGCTACATCCTCGGAGGCGAGAACTTGTGTGGACGCGCACTCCTGGCGAAGATCGCCGCAGCGACCAACGCCATCGCCCCGCGATGGACGATGCCGGACGCATGCCTCGCTGTCTTGCAGGGTCTCCAACGAGTCCACGAACGCCTCCGCGACTTCCATGGTCCACTGACTGCCGATCTGATCGCGTTATCACGGGGCTATTCGTGGTATTCGAGCCAAAAAGCCGAAGTCGAACTCGGTTACCGCCACCGACCGATCGATGATGCACTCCGTGAGACTGCCGCGTGGATCGCGGCGAGCTGAAAAACACGGGTCTGTACCGAGCACGCTTCTGGAGCGCTACGATCGGCGCGGTGTTGTCACTTCGTCGGTCGGTCATCTTCTTCTCGCTCATCGCGTTCTGCTTCGCGCAGGTGTTCTGGTGGTCCTTCTACGCGACTCGCCGCGCCAACGAATTGCGTCACGCAGCCGAAGCGCTGGGGAACCGACGATTCGACGACATCGCGCAGGCGTTCGGTGCACGGACACCGATGGAACTTCGGGAGATCGCCGATCGACAGAGCCGGATGTTCTTGCTCGAGAGCGGCACCTTCGCGCTCCTCATCCTGCTCGTTGGTGGCATGTTCTGGCGAACGCTTCGTCGCGAAGACGAAATCCGCAAGGGACAAGACCGCTTCCTCGCCGGCGCGACGCACGAGTTGAAGACGCCACTCGCGACTCTCAAGCTCGGGCTCGAATCGCTCGGCAACGACCGCTTGCCGCTCGATGCGCGCCGGGAGTACCTCGCGCAGTTGTTGCCGGAAGTAGACCGACTGACGACCGGGATCGACAACGTGCTGACGGCAGCGGGGCTCCGAGTTGCACGCCCCAATCTCCAATGTGTCGTCGCGGATCTACGAGAAGACGCCCTACGCGCGATCGAAGTCATGCGAAACCCGAGTGAGAATCACGGGGTACGACTCGAACTGCATGCATGCGAGCCGGTCTTCGTGCGCCGCGACGCAGGATCGATGCGCATCGTCTTTCACAACTTGCTCGACAACGCGATCCGTTACTCGGCCGAAAACTCCACGTGCACGATCTCGCTCGCGGCGACCGAGCACGAAGTGTCCTGTCGCATCGCGGACGAAGGCCGTGGCATGACGCCCGACGAATGCCGCCAGGCATTCGAAGCGTTCTGGCGAGGGCGCGAAGACCACGTCGGCGGCACGGGCTTGGGCCTCCACCTCGCTCGCGAACTCGTTCGCGCCCACGGGGGAGAGATCACGCTCGAGAGCCCTGGAGCAGGGCAAGGAACGGTCGCTGAGATCACGTTGCCGCGAGTTCACGACACGACGAGTACCGAATCATGAACGCAGCGAGCCTGCTCGTCGTCGAGGACGAACATCTGCTGGGTCGCATGATTTGCGACAACCTGGCTCTGGACGGGCACGTGCCCGAACTCGCACGCCGCGGAGACACGGCACTCGACCGCCTGCGGGAAGCACGCTTCGACCTCGTGATCCTCGACATCATGCTCCCGGGCATCAACGGATTCGAAGTCCTTCGATCGCTGCGGGCGGACGGCAACGAGACGCCGGTTCTCATTCTTTCGGCACGCAGCTCGGATGCGGATCGCATCCGCGGACTGGAGTACCGCGCCGATGACTATCTGACGAAGCCGTTCAACATCAAAGAACTCCTGTTGCGCGTGCAAGCGTTGTTGCGACGTGCACGAACCGTGCACGAGATCGACACGATCGACATCGGCGACAACCGGATCACGTTCGATCGTCACGAACTCGCCACGTGGGACGAACGAATCGTGGTCCTGTCACCGAGCGAAGCACGACTCCTCCGCACCTTGGTGCAGCATCGCGGAAGCGTCGTTTCGAGGAACGAACTCGTCGCCTCGACCTTCGGGCCGGGGATGGCCGCGACCGTCCGCACCCTCGACAACCTCGTCTCGAAGTTACGAAAAGCGATCGAGCGTGACGCCGCGAATCCCGTGCACCTCAAAACGGTGCGAGGCGTGGGCTATACGCTTACCTGACAGCGAGTTGACGCCAACGTTGCGAGTCACCAGAAGCGCTCGCTATGGATGTGCCCAGGAAGCCGCGTTCGGTGCTTGCGAAAGCCGCGTTCTTCGAGCAACAAAGTCGCGTCGGTGATCATCGCAGGGTTTCCGCACAAGAAGACCTGGCATCGTTCCGGCACGAGTTCGTGCCCGGTTGCCTCGCGATACAGGTCCGGCTCGAGAAGGCGCAGCACTCGCCCACGGTGCAAGCGGCCAAGTCCGTGATCCGCTTCGTCGGGCTCGACCGTCACCGTAGCGAGATACTCGAAATCGTCATCGATCGCAGCCATCTGCTCGAACTCCTCGCGATACGCGAGGTCGTGGACGTAGCGTGCGCCGTGCACGAGCACGACGCGCCGGAACCGGTCGTGAACGGAACCACTTTTCAGCATCGAACGGTATGGAGCGATCCCGGTCCCCGTACCGACGAGTACGAGTTCGTCGCTGTCCGGTGCCGCATCGAGCGTGAACTTTCCGTGCACTCGCGGCTCGACCCAAAGCGGGTCGCCGATTTCGAGGTCGAAGAGACCCGGAGTCAGGGCACCGCCCGGCACGAGTCTGACCAAGAACTCACAGGCGTCCGCATTCGGCGCCGATGCGAACGAGTACGCGTGTCGTACGAACTCACTCCCGTGATCCGTGAATGGCAGGCCGAGTCGCGTGAACTGACCGGGAACGAACGAGACGAGAGCATCGGGTCGCACGAAAAAACTCGCGAGCCCAGGGGCGAAGTCTCGGCGCGCGACCAGAACGGCGTTGGGTTCGAGGACTCTCGTCGGCGATCCACTCATGCTCCTCTCGTAGGATGAGAATCGCGAAAAGTCCGTGCGACGAACCGCCGTTTTTCGCTGGTATCCGCAATGAGTCCACACGCGATCCGGACACTGGCGCAGGTCCATCCGCTCACCGTTCTCGCGCTGTTCGTCGCATCGGCCAAGACCCAAACGCCAGAGGAGATCGCAAGGCTCTCGGTCACCGTTCGAGACACGAACGGGAAACCGGTGGCCGGAGCGACGATCGAGCGCTTCACCCGACCGGTTCCGGACCACGAAGGCATGGGAACCGCGAACTCGCTCCTCGGCACGTCGGATGAGCACGGGCGCACGAGGCTCGACGTCGTAAGCGGTACCAACTACGGAGTTTGGGGCCATCGCTTCGTCGGCGCGGCAGCGGACGACGGAAGACGGGACTACGAGGTGACGCGAACCGCCGAGAACTGCACCGACAGTCGTCCGGTTGCGCTCGAGTTCTTGCCTGAAACGCAACGCAGCGGGCCCGTCCATGTTCGCGGACTCACGGCATGGGAAACGCGTGGACCATTTCGAGTGCGGTTCGTGGCGCAAACCAGACACGTGTGGACGCGAGAAGTCGCCGTCGTTGACGACGTCGTAGAACTCCCGCCGATGCCACGCGCACGCAGGTCGATCGAAATCCTCGATGCGAAGCGTTCGGTCCTGCACGTCCTCGCGCTCGACGATCGCGTGGATTCCATCGATGTTCCACCGCCAGGAAAAACGACCCTCGTCGTCAGGAACGGGTACCGAGGCGAACCGATCGCCGGCGCCGCAGTCGTCCGTCGTACGCGCGTCCACGAAGACGCGCTCGGAAGAACGAACGAGCGCGGAGAACTCGAGATCGTACTGCCGGCGGGAACTGCTCCATCGACACTGCGAATCCTCGCGCGCGGTTTCGAGCGTGGTTTGGCCGCCGCCGCGGACGAACCCGACGCGACTCTATCACCGAAGAACACCTGGTTCGCGGACCTGCGTGCTGCTCCACAGGCCCGGTCCTTGCGGTTCGCGTTCGATGGTCGACCGTGCGCGAACCTCTGCGTCCGGCGTGCCGCCCGAGCATTTCGGTACACGGGAAGGACGAGTGGATCGAGTCTCACGGATGCCATCCTCACGCGCACGGACGATGCGGGCATCGTCCGCGTCGACGGCGACGAAGCCCGGCGCGTCGAGGTCTACCTGCCGCTCGAACAGCGAACGTCCTTCTTCGGTGACACTGCGTCGATAGTCCATCCACTCGTCTTCGTGTCCGATGACGGGACCTTGTCGACGATCGCACTCGACCAATTCCGTGTCGTCGAACTGTCCGTTACGCAGCCCGACGGATCCCCTTCATGCGGAACCGAGCTGTTGATCGTCGAATCGCCCGATCCGGCTTCGAGCCTCCGATGCGAAAGCACGATGACCGACAGACGTGGACGCGCACGCGTCCTCCTGCCGAGCCAACGAATCATTCGCGTGCTCGCGATCGGCGACGCGCACCATGGACTGTTCGAACTCCGGATCCCGCGGCCTGTAGCCGACCGAGCGCTGCGCCCCGTGCGGCTCATGCTCGCCGAATCGTTCGTCGTCACGGGCCATGTCACGACCGACGAGTCCGGGAAACGCCCGACGATTCCGACCCAAGTCTTCTGTGCGCCACTTCAAGAAGGCGATTTGCGAGATCCCGCGAAGATCGGCACTCCGAAATTGCGAGAGGATTGGCTGCACCAGGGTCCCGTCCAGAACAGCGAGGTCCTCTTCCAAATGCTGAACCTCGCGATGCGCCACGACGATCGCTTCCGGCGCCGTGGTCCGGACTTCGAATACCGACTTCCGCGCGTTGCGTGGCGCTACCTCTTGCAGGCGTACGCAGTCCGGAGTGCGTTGAACGGAAGTCTCGAGGTCGACGTCACCGACTCGAACGGATCGCACGTGATCCGGTTGCGCGAGTGACGCCGACCATGACTTCGAGACGGTCCGTCACTTCGCATCGAGCCGCATCGCGTAGCCGACCGGTTCGACGAGGTCGCCGACGAGGGCATCGGCACTCGCGCTGCTGCTGACCGCGTAGATCCCCTTCGCGGGCGGCGCCAGCGTCCCGAGCACGACCGTGCGCTTGTCGCTCGTGACGAGTCCATGCACGTTGGCTGCTGGGACGACGGAGATGAGCTGCTCGTAGAGCGTGACACCGTTCAGGTTCACGTCCGGTGGGACCGGCACGAGCGACCCACTCGCGTTTTCGGCGAGGTTGCCTGCGGCGTCCGCCAACTGAACGAAGAAGAAGTCCCAGCTCGTGTAGAAGCGGCACGCGGTCCCGGGCAACGTCGTCGGCAACGCGCCAAACGCACCTGTCGTGTCACTGCCTCCGATCATCGTGACGACGACCGCGTTGCTGCCGAGGCCCTTGCCCCAGATCGAGTGCGCCGCACCCGGAGCATGCACGCCGGACGTCAGGATCGTGGCCGCGGCACTCGTCGCATTCACGCTGCAACCCGTTCCGGAACTCGTTGCGGTACCGTCTTGCGGCCCACCCGACGTCTTCGCGGCATCGAGAAGGGCGTGCGTGCGAGCGCCGATGTCGTTGCCTTCGATACGGAACTCGACGACCATCATGCCGCCCTGCGGGATCTGCACGACGACCGGAGCTTTGAACGGGAAGGTCAACGTGCCTTGAGGCCCGCCCCACACATCGGGAGTCTGGCTGCCGGCGTCGGGCAGGAAGGACCACTTCTGGTCGAGTGCGACTGTGAGCGGACGAGTGAGGTTGCTGTCGAAGTGTGCACCCGGCAGCGAGACGTTCGTCGTGCCGACGGCGATCCGCAAACGCTGGATCGTGAACGGCCCCGGCGCACCGACCTGAGGAATCGGACCGTCGTAACGCAACGCGATCCCGGTCATGATCATCGAATTCGTGCCGACCTCGGTCGCGTCATAGAACGCCTGCAGTCGCGCATTGGGGCGCATCATCGGGACGTCCGACCAATATCCCAGTTCGGTGTTTTCCGGTGCAAAACTCGCAGGGACGTAGAAGGTGCGCTGCGCGGTGAGGGAAGTCGTGCCGGCGGTCATTGCCAAGACGGCGAACAGTGCTGTGCTCGATGGGAAACGCATGGCTCTCGAAGTGTCCTTCTCGAATTGTCGTTTTCGAAGCCTCGTCGTGAGGAGTTTGCGCACCGTAGGGACGCTGCCACGGCGCAATGTCACGACTCTGTCATGCAGCGCGAGAAGTTCTGGGCGCACTCTGCGGAGCGTGGTTCGGCGCTGCCAGAATCGCGCTGACACCGCGCTTTCCAGAAGCCGCGAGCCAAGTCGACGATTCGTCGCGGGTCCTCGGAGCGCGGCTCTGCAAATGCTTCCCCCGGAAGCTCTATGCTTCTCCGTTCCACGTTTCCCTCTCGAATCGCCCCTTGGACAAGAGTGTCATGATCCGAACCGCAGAGCTTTCTTTCTCGGGCGTCGCCACCGGTGTCGCCGCAGTTCTCTTCTCCGCGACGATGGTCTCGGCGCAGACCGCGAGCTACACGACCTTCGGGGCGAGCTGTCCGAACAATGTCGGGCACATCGTCCCCAACGTCGCAGCTGTCACCTGGGGCAACACGGGCAATGCTTGGACCCTTGGCACGGCCAATCAGCGTTGGCAGCAAGAAATCGACGCGGTCGAGATGCCGAATCGCCCGTACCAGATGACGTCGCTGCAGTGGCGCGAGGACAACGTCAACCGCACGAATCCTGCGCAGACGCTCCAGCTCAAGATCCTGTTCGGCATGACGACGATGTCGAGTTCGACGATGACGGGCACGTTCGCCACCAACGCGACAGGAGCGCAGACCGTCGTCTTCGATGGTCCGATGTCCCTACCCGCGGTCCCGGGCGGCAACTTCGATCTCGGCAAGTTCCACTACGTCGCGAAGCTCAAGGCGCCGTATCTCTATATTCCGCGAACCGGTGAGAACTTCCTCATCGAGATCATCAACACGACCGCGACGGCCGTGCCCCGCTACCCGGATGCGTTCAGCGGCACGTCCACGATGGGCACGCGTGTCTACGCCAGTGGCAACTCGGCAGCGACTTCGGGCACGCTCGGTAAGAACCACATGATGGTCCTCGGTTTCGGCAACACCTCGAGTTCGACACCAGCTCCGGTCCTGTCTGCAACGGGTACGCCCAAGATCGGCACGCAGTTCTCGGTCGATTGCAGCGGCTTGACCGCAACCACGGCTGCCGGGCTCATCCTCGGCGCATCGAAGACGGCGTGGGGAGCCTTCAATCTGCCGCTCGACCTCACGGGCGCAGGCGCTCCGGGCTGCTACTTGCTCGTTTCGTTCGATGTCGTCGCCGGTCTGCCGATCGTCGCCGGTAGCGGCAAAGTCACGATCACGATCCCGAATCAACCGATACTCGCTGGCCTGGTGTTCCACAATCAGTTCTTCGTGCTCGACGCAGCGGCGAACGCGATGAAGCTGACGTGGTCGAACGCCGGCACGGCGACGATCGGCAACTGACACGACTCGGCTGCGCGCCGATATTCTCACGTCACTCGAGCGCGCCGACCTCGGCTTCGACCGCATCCAAGATCGCACGCGAACTCACGAGTTCGCGCCCTGCGGCGAGGTCCGGCGCCAGATAGCGATCCTGCTCGAGCTTCGGCACACGAGAGCGAACTGTCTTGTACGCGGCTTCGGCACCACGTCCAGCGCCGAGGCGCCGATCGAACTCGAGGCCCTGAGCCGCGCAGATGACTTCGATCCCGAGAACGCTCGCGACGTTGTTCGTGATGTCGCGTGCGTGACGGGCGGCCGTCACGCCCATCGACACATGGTCTTCGCGGTTGGCGGACGTCGGGATCGAATCGACGGATGCGGGATGAGCGAGCGATTTGTTCTCGCTGACGAGACTCGCGGCGACGACCTGCGGGATCATGAAACCGGAGTTCAATCCGGGATCCGGTGCAAGGAACGCGGGCAGTCCCGATAGATCGGGATTGACCATGTTCTCGATGCGCCGCTCCGAGATCGACGCGAGCGTCGCCACCGCGATGCCGAGGAAGTCGAGTGCTTGGGACACGGGTTGTCCGTGGAAGTTCCCTGCCGAAACGACCTCGCCATTCTCGAAGATCAGTGGGTTGTCGGTCACGGCGCTCGCCTCGCGTTCGAGAATGTCGTGAACGAAGTTCACCGCGTCTCGCGTCGCGCCGTGGACCTGCGGCACGCAGCGCATGCTGTACGGATCCTGGACCTTCTCGCAGTCTTGATGACTCGGGATGATCTCGGAACCATCGAGAAGGCGAACGACGTTGCGCGCCGTCGCGAGTTGACCGAGTTGCCCACGAGCCTCGTGGACATCGGGGTGGAAGGGCCGGATCGAACCTCGCAGTGCTTCGATCGTCATCGCAGCAGCGATGTCCGCGGTCTTTACCAGCGTGTCCGCATGCAACCAAGTCGCGATGCCGATCGCGGTCATGCACTGCGTGCCATTGATGAGCGCGAGGCCCTCCTTCGCCGAAAGCGCGAACGGCTCGATTCCGCGCTCGGCAAACACGTCGGCCGTCTTGCGACGAACACCGTCGATCCAGAGTTCGCCATCACCGAGCAACGTGATCGCGATGTGCGCGAGCGGGGCGAGGTCGCCACTGGCACCGACCGAGCCCTGCTCGGGCACGACCGGTATCCAACCTTCTCGGTAGTGCAACAACAAGCGATCGAGCAACGCTTCGCGCACACCCGAGTGACCGCGCGACAATGCCGCAATTCGCAGGACCAGCATCAACCGCGACACTTCCGGCGGCAGCGCGGGGCCGACTCCAGTCGCATGCGAGAGGATCAGGTTGCGCTGGAGCTCTTCGAGCCGCGACGCTTCGATGCGGATCCGCGCGAGCTTCCCGAAACCTGTATTGACTCCGTAGACGACGTCACCACGACGCATGACGTCCTCGATGACCGCTCTCGAGGCACGGCAACGCTCCCTCGCCTCGTTGGACAGCTCGAGCGCTGGAGGCTCCGCACCCAGGACGCGAGCGAGCTCCGAGATCTTCAAGTCTTGGCCGTTCAGAACCAGCGGGTCGTGCATGGCGCGATCGTCGACGGCCCGGCGATCGAGTGCAACGGCATTCAGAGGCGCGCCTTGCCGAGTCGGCTCGTGACGAGCCCCGGGGCGTTCGCCTTCGCATCGAGCACGACTCCTTGTGCGGTGACCGTGACGCCCGAGAACTTGGGGTCGCTCGGAAACACGAGTTGGAATTGAGCGCTTCCCGAAGCCGATGCCGTGGCACCGAAGATCAGCAACACGTCCGTCCGGAGCGTGCAGCCCGTCGCGCCGATGCCATCCAACGCGAACGGGAGCTTCCATGCCCCATACGCCTGATCGCTCGTCCCGAAGAACAGCAATGTCGCGAGCGAGGGTGCGACATCATCGACGGTCGCAGTCGTCTTCCCACCGAGCGCAGGAGGAACGTCGAACGTGAGCAGCGGCGCCTTGCCGTTCGAGGCCTTGCATCCCGTTCCGACGTACAGCAACGAGCCGTTGTCGAGAGTGAACTGGAGCTTCGCACCCGCGAGGAACGGTCCGTACCCCGTGGTCATCTTCCCGTCGTACCCGAGCGCGTAGACCGTCTCGAGCGTGGAGCTACGGCGAGATCCCGGGCTCGTGCCGTTGAAGAACGCGCCGCGGATTTCGATGTCGACGACGAGGTCGTGATTGCCGTCGTGCAAGAACGGCGAAGTCAATCCGACCCGTTGCCAGGAGTCGGCTACCTTGAACTCGTACGTGAACGGTGTCTTGTCGAGCACCGTCACGGCGCCGCTGAGATTCTGCGCGAACGTCGCCGAAAGCGTACCTGCACGCGCATCCGGTAGATGTGCAAGCTGGATGCGGCACGACTGATACTGGTACTTGCCGACCGACGCGGCCGCGAACGCGAGTTCGCGAATCTTCGAACCCACGGCCGGAAGCGCCGACTTGGGCACGAGGATCTGCGTGCGGATGTCCTGAGTCTGCCCGGCTGCCTTGCCGCCGAGCGGCACAATGTTGATCGTGCCGATGGCTGCATTGGAGTCCGGGACCGAGACCACTTGCGCGACGAGTCGCGGGACGACGAGTGACGCCACGACGATCGGGAACAGCGCGCGGTGCATGGGAGACCTCCAAGACTTCGAAGTCGGGATGCTCCCGTTCTCATCGGCGCGATGGCACCGGATTCTGGAGCTCGCTCCCCAAAGCGAGAGAGCCGCGCACCCCTTTGATGCGCGGCTCTCACAGTCGAGTCACGAAACTCGCTCGCGGGTCACCGGTCGACGACTCATCGCCGCGACCGAAGATCCGCTCGATCAGTTACGGCGACGACCGAAGGTCATGACCTTCGCGCGGATCTTCTCGGCTTCTTCGAGCTTGCCGGCTTCGACGAGCGCCTTCATTTCCTTGAAGCCCTTTTCCATCTCCGCGGCGCGGTCCTCGGGCATGCGCTCGAGCATGCGGTCCAGGAAGCCTTCCATGCGCTCGACCCACTGCGAGGCTTCTTCCTTCGTCATTTCGTTGAGCGGCTTCTGCTGGCGACCGCCCATGCGTCCACCGCCAGCTCCGCCAGCGCCGCCCGCACCACCGGCACCGCGACGACCCTGACCGCCTTCGCCCGCTCCGCCTTCACCCGCGCCACGCTCGCCCGCGGCCTTGACGTTCTCGAGACGGCGTTGGAGCTTCTCGACGGTGTCGTCATCACCGGCGGCCTTGGCGTCCGCGATCTGCTTCTCGAGGCGCTCGATCGTGGCGCTCATGTCGCGACCCGGGCGTTGGCCACCTTGGCCAGCGCCGCGCGGTGGCGCGCCTTCGGGACGACCCGCACCGCGGCCACCACCGGCACCAGGACCGCCTTCGGGGCCGGCGGGAGCTTGTGCGAGGAGCGTGGCGAACTCCTTCTCGGCAGCTTGTGCATCTTCGACCTTGTCGTCGCGATACAAGAGGTTGACCAGGCTACGAGCGGCACGCGGCGCGTGCTCGGACTTGGGAGCCATCGCCAAGAACTTCTTGTAGTGCGATACCGCGTCATCGAGCTTGCGAGCACCGCGCTCGAGCCAGAACGCCTTGTAGAAGACGTTGAGCGCCTCTGCGGATGCTTCCTGCTTCGCGTCTTGGGCCTTGTCCTGACCTGCCTGCGGCGCTTCTTGGGTGACGACGATTTGCGCTGCCGACGTGCTCGCGAAGGCGATACCGAGGGCGAGGGTCGAAATGAGGATACGCATGCTGTTCTCCAGTTCTCTTGAGGGCGGCGATGCCGCGAGGGACTTCGATGGCTTGTTTACGGCAGCGATCGCATGGGAGGGAGAGCCAACATCGAATCGCGACCGGAAAGCAACATCTTCTTAGCAGGTTGCGGGGAGCGCGCGTGCACGCCGGCGCCGGGTGGCTTCCACGAAACGGCCTTGACGTTCACATACGGCAGAGCGCATACTCGCCCCACCTCTCCAAGCGAAGCCCTCGAACCAGTTCCACGCCCCGATCGACGGGGCACGACACCACGGGAGGATGAAGATGGACACCGAGTCTCCGACACCGAAACCGATCGAGCCCGACTGGACCCTTCTCGGGATCCTCAACCGTCAAGCCACGAGACAGGGCAGCCAGCGACCGGAATCCGAGCGATGCGGGCATCCCGCAATCAGCCCTACGCCCGCGTCGCCTTCAGCGCGTTGACGACCATGTCGCCGACCTCGTCCGTCTTGTGCACACCCGCGCTCAACGAGCGAATCGTGCCTTCGCGGATGAGATCGGCGACGACCTTCTCGACACCCGCTGCGGCCTCGGTCTCGCCGAGGTAGTCGAGCATCATCGAGATCGCCATGATCGTCGCGACGGGATTGGCCTTGTTCTGCCCCTTGTACTTGGGCGCGGAGCCGTGGATCGGCTCGAACATCGAGACCTTCCCGGGGTGCAGATTGCCGGAAGCAGCGACTCCCATGCCCCCTTGGATCATCGCGCCGAGGTCCGTGATGATGTCCCCGAAGAGGTTCGGACAAACGGCAACGTCGAACCACTCGGGGTTCTTGACCATCCACATGCACGCGGCATCGATATAGGCGTGATCGGTCTCGATCGACGGGTACTCGCTCGCGACTTCGGCGAACGTGCGGGTCCAGATGTCCTGTGCACGCAAAGCGTTGGCCTTGTCGATCAGAGTCACCTTCTTGCGTGGGCGGTGCACCGCGCGTTCGAATGCGTAGCGAATGATGCGCTCGACACCTTTGCGCGTGTAGATCATCGACTGATGCGCGACTTCGTCGGGTGTTCCCTTGCGCAAGTGTCCGTAGATACCGGCGTAGGCACCTTCGGTGTTCTCGCGGCAGATGATCATGTCGACGTCATCGGGCCCCTTGTCCTTCAGCGGACAGAGCCTCGAATCGAAGAGCTTGATCGGACGCAGGTTGACGTAGAGGTCGAGCTTGAAGCGCATCCCCGCGATGATCGCGAACTCGAGCTTCCCGACCTCGATGCGCGGATCACCGATCGCGCCGAGCAGCACGGCGTGCATGTCGCGCAGACGATCGAACGCCTCGTCCGGCATCGTCTCGCCGGTCTTCAGAAAGTGCTCGGCACCGTACGGCATCGCTTCGCGCTTCGTCCGAAAGCCCCAGACGCTCTCGGCGGCGTCCAGGACTTTGAGACCTTCGCGAACGACTTCTTCGCCGATGCCGTCGCCGGGAATGTATGCGATGTCGTAGACCTTGCTCATGAGTGCGGGTGTCCGTGTTCTCAGTGGGCGACGAGAACGGCTTCGGGAGCGACGATGAAGCCCGCGATCGCCGACGCAGCGACGGTCAGGGGGCTCGCCAAGTAGACGAAGCCGGGCCCCGATCGACCCGGGAAATTGCGATTGATGGCGGAGACCGTCACCTGGTCGGGTCGCGTCGACACTCCTGGTCCGGCCTTGATGCAGGCGCCGCAGGACGGGTCGATCAGCTCGACGCCCATCGACTCGAAGAGTTCGACGTAGCCCTGGTCGATCGCATAGTCGCGGATCTCCTGGCTTCCGAACTGGATGTAGAGCTTGACCCCGGCGGCGAGCCCTTTGCCCTGTTCCTTGGCGTCGCGAAGGACACGCGCATACATGTCCATGTCTTCCTTCTTGCCGCCGGTGCAAGAACCGCCATAGGCGATGTCGATCGCGACCTTACCTCCGATCTCCGCTTCGAGTCGCGAGATCGGGATGCCGTTGCGCGGGTCCCCGGGAAGCGCGACCATCGGCTCGAGGTCGTCGAGATCGACTTCGAACACAGCGCAATAGTTGGCGCCTTCGTCGGCGCGCAGGATCCGACTGCGAAGCTCGGCTTCGCTTTCGGAGCGTCGCCCGCGGAGGTACTCGATGACAACGTCGTCGGCTTCGATGATGCCCGTGAAGCCACCGGCCTCGACGGCCATGTTGGTCAACGTCGCGCGCTCGTCGAGGGACATGGCTTCGATCGCCGGACCCGCGAACTCGAGCACTTTTCCGATCCCCTGACCGGACTTGAAGAAGTCCATCGACAGGAGTTCGAGCATGACGTCCTTGGCCACGACGCCCGGCTTCAGCTTGCCCCGCAGGACGAAGCGCGCGGTCTCGGGCACGCGGATCCGAACGTCCCTCGTGAACCAGGCATTGGCCATGTCGGTACTGCCGACACCGAATGCGAAGCACCCGAGAGCACCGGCCATGCACGTGTGCGAATCGGTGCCTGCGACGAGATCGCCCGGGTTCGCGAGTTCTTCGATGACCTTGTTGTGGCAGATCGCTTCCGAGCCGACCGTCTTTCCGTCGCGCTCGACCTCACCGAAGTGGCGGATGCCCTGCGCTCCACAAAACTCTTCTTGTACGTCCTTCAGGCTCGCGGCCTGCTCGCGCAAACCGAGGTCGATGTGCGCCTGTGGCATCACGCGATCGAGGAACGTCAGGTGATCGCGGAAGGCGAACACGCTCTCCGGGTCCTGAACACGCGCGTCCTCGCCGAGGCCGAGTTTGAACAACGACGCCGCCATCGGCGTAACGTATTCGTGCGAGAAGCGCACGTCCGTGCGCGCGAAGAGCGCATCACCCGGCTTCACCGCGGGCACGCCGAGTCGACCCGACTTGGCATCCGCGATCGCCTTGCTCGCGATGATCTTCTCGACGAGCGTCATCGGACGCTTCGCCGTCGTGATTGCCGGCGGATGCTCGTCACCAGCGAGTCGAGCACGGTTGTATGCGAACAAGCCGCCACGCTCGACGATCGCTGCCGAAATCTCATCGAGACCTTGCGTGAAGACGGAGATCGGAATCTCGTCGCCCGCTCGCACGCGATCGAGGACCGAGAAGTCCGTCGTCGTCAGTAGCCCGATGTTCTGGCAGTTCTGTCCGTAGATCTTCTCGATGCTCCGAGCCACGACGAGCTGCACACCAGCTTCGAGTTCGCTGTACGGAGCGGTTTCGCGCGAGCTTCCGCAGCCCTTGCTCAGGCCCGACACGATGACACCGAAGCCGCCGTTCTTGATCGCGTCCTTGGTGATCACACCGCCGCGCAGGCCGACGAGACAATACTCGGCGAGAGTCTTGTCATAGTAGTAACAGACCCACCCCGGCGTGATCTCATCGGTCGAGATGTTGTCGATCAGTTCGATCGACACGTCCCACTCGATGTCCTCACCGTCGAGTTGTCGCTGCAAGAGCTCGGGGTCTTTCGTGAGGTAGAGAATGCGTCCTTCGATCCGAACGCTCGTTCTCCCCCTGCCAGCAGAGTCGGAATTGGGTGTCGTCACGTGTTCGAACCGCCTCAGATCGCTTCGACGATCATCGCAATCCCTTGACCACCACCGATGCACGCGGACGCGCAACCGAGCGACTTGCCCGAGCGATGGAGTTCGTGGATCAGGGTCAGGAGGAGACGGGTTCCGGTCGCACCGAGCGGATGGCCGAGCGCGATGGCACCGCCATTGACGTTGCACTTGTCACGATCGAGACCGAGTTCTTTTTCACATCCGAGATACTGCGCTGCGAAGGCCTCGTTGATCTCGAAGAGATCGATGTCCGCAATGCCGAGATCAGCCTTCTCGCACGCGGCACGAATCGCCGGAACGGGTCCGATGCCCATGATCTCCGGCGGAACTCCGGCGATCGCGTACGATCGGATGCGCGCCTTCGGCTTCAGGCCGAGTTCTCCGGCCTTCTTGCCCGTCATGAGGGTGAGCGCAGCCGCACCATCGACGATTCCCGATGCGTTCCCGGCCGTCACCGTGCCATCCTTGCCGAACGCGGCGCGCAGCGACGACAGCGCTTCGAGTGTCGTCTCGGGCTTGATGTGATCATCGGTGTCGACCGTGAACGTCTTGCGCCCGGCCTGAACTTCGATCGGCACGATTTCGTCCGCGAAGACACCGTCCGCCACCGCCTTCGCACCGAGTTGGTGCGAGCGCAGTGCGTACTCGTCTTGCTCTTGCCGACTGATCTCTTGCTTCTTGGCGATGTTCTCGGCGGTTTGCGCCATGTAGAAGCCGCAGTACGGATCCATCAACGATGCAAACAGCAGGTCCTCCAGCGGCGGTTGCGTGCCAAAGCGAACACCGTTGCGAATGCCGCGAAGCACGAAGGGAGCTTGCGACATGCTCTCCATGCCGCCAGCGACCGTGACCTGAGCCTCGCCGAGCTGGAGCATTTGCGCCGCGTTGACGACGGACTGGATGCCACTGCCGCAGATGCGATTGACCGTCAATGCAGCGGTCTCGACCGGGCAGCCCGCACGCAGCGCAACGTGCCTCGCGCCGTAGATCGCGTCGACGCTCGTCTGCAACGCATTGCCGATCACGACGTGATCGACCTGCTCGGGCTTCAGACCACTGCGCTCGAGGGCGGCTTTCGTTGCCGCGGCTGCGAGTTCGATGGCGCTCAGATCCTTGAGTTTGCCGTAGCCCGGAGTTCCCGAGTACTCGGCCATGGCCGTGCGTGCCCCACCAGTAATGACGATTTCATGCTGCATCGGATCGATCCTCGAGCCCGTCGCGGGCGAGACGCACTCCCGTGAATCCCGGAACCGCCACAATTGCGCGATTCGGGGCCTCCATGGGTTAGCTTCCGGCACGCTCTCGATCAAGGGTGGCGGCGGCGGCACGATGTCCTCGTGACGCGCACGGAGGCTCGTGCGGAGCGTCGAACGTCGACGCATGAGGCCGCGGTGCCATTGGCAACGCGTTCCCGTCGTCGCGATTCGAGAGTGGGAATCTTCCCTCCCGGATGCGTAACCTCCGGGATCTCCCCACGGAAAGTGGCGTGGTCGCCGCTTCACCCGCCCCCCTGTCCGGACACGATTGCTGCAGGAGCGTTCGTCACGGACGAATTCGACGAAGGAGTCCTCGATGAGAGTGCGAGCTGGACGCACGAACATCTCCATCCCGATCCTCCCCGCCCTCGCGATCTTCGCGAGTGTCTTGGGCGTGTTCTTGGCCATGCGACTCGGCCGAGTCGACGCGAGCGCGATCGGCATCCGAGTGAACAACCTGACGGGCAACATCACGCTGCGCCTCGAACCGGGATCGTTCTTCTACAACAGCTTGTACGAGGACTACTACCAGATCGACAAGACACAGAAGACACTCCAGATGCGCAGTGACACCTCCGAGGACGTGCGCATCAAGACACGCGACGGTGCCGATGTGCGACTCGACGTCGAAGTCAACTACCGGCTCCTGCTCGAAGAGCCGACGATCTTGCAGCGCGTGATCCCCGAGTCCGGCGTCGACAAGATCTTCGCGCGCGGTGATCACCGAGGCGCTGGCAACCAGGTTCTCGAGGCCTACCAGCACAAGTGGATCCGCGACTACAGTCGCTCCATCGTGCGGTACGTCTTCGGACAGTTGTCGACCGAAGAGTTCTACGAATCCTCGAAGCGCACCGAGAAAGCACGCGAGTCGGAAAAAGAGCTCAACCGCCTCCTCCACCCGCACGGCATCGATGTGACCAAGGTCGTGCCCGACAAGTTCCGCTTCTATGAGGAGTACGAACTCAAGATCCGCGAGAAGAAAGAAGCCAACCAAGAGGCCGAAAAGCAGCAGGATCTCGCACGCGCCGCGGTCGAAGACCAATAACGACAAGAGGTCGAGGCCACGAAGAACGCAGAAGTCGAGGTCGAAAAGATCAAAGGCACGCTCGAACGCGATCGCATTGAAGCGGAAGCCGACGCGATCAAGATCCAGAAGACCGCCGAGGCCTACGCGATCAAGACGAAGATCGACGCAGAGGCTCGCTACTACCAGGCAGAGCGTGAAGCCAAGGGCCTACTCGCCAAAGCGAAGGCCGAAGCCGAAGCGCTCCAGAACCTCGTCAACGCTCTCGCCGGCGAGGGCGGCCGCAATCTCGTGCTTCGCGAACTCGCGGACAAACTTCGGAACGCCTCGATCGACGGCGTTCCCTACGCGACATCGTCCCTGATCCAGAAAGTGAGCGTCGACGACGCAGCGGCCGCGCGTGCGGCCGCTGCACGCACGCAGAACAGCGGAGGCACGAACCGATGAAGATGCTCAACGGACTCTCGCTCGTCGTCCTTCTCGTCGTCGCCGTCTTGCTCGGCCTCAGGTCGTGCACGCTCAAGGTGCGTCCCGGCGAGGTCGGCGTGTTGACCGAAGAGTGGGGTCAGGGACTCGTCGAGGAGGACTACGGTCCGGGCTTTCACCTCGATCTCGGACCGCTGCATTCGTGGGAAGTGTTCGACACGACGGTCCAGTCCTTGTCGATGGTCGCGCAGTCGCCGGAAGGCGCACTCCAAGTGAAGTCTGCAGACGGCGCGACCGTCACGATGGACATCACGATCAAGTTCCACATCAAGCCTGGCGAGTGTTGGGCGCTGCGAAAGGAACTCGGCACCGGCGACTCCTACAAGACCAAGGTCCGCAACGAAGCGCTCGACGCGCTTCGCGACGTGTTCGGCGGGATGACGACCGAAGACTTCTACATTCCCGAGAAGCGCGAGGAGAAAGCGGCACTGACCAAGACCGCGTTGTCCAAGAGGCTCGACGTCTTGCACGTCTACCTCGTCGACATCCTCGTTCGCGACGTGTCGTTCGAAGAGAGCTACGAGCAGCGCATCAAGGAAGGCGCGGTCGCGACGCAACAAGCCGAAGTGAACGCCGCACTGCGAAACGCCGCGTTCTATCGCGGTGAAACGCAGAAAGTCGAAGCGGAATCCACAGCCAAGGTGACCGTCATCAACCAGGGCCTCGAGAAGACGCGTCGCGAGTTGACCTCGGACAACGAAGTCAAGATCGCCAAGATCCAAGCCGATGCCGAACGTTACGTGATCGAACAGCGCGCCGACGCGGACTTGTTCGCTGCAGAAAAGGAAGCTTCGGCTCTGCTACTGGTCAAGAACGCCGAGGCACAGGCCAAGGAACTCCTTCAAACATCGCTGCAGGGTTCGGGTGCGAAGAACCTCATCGCGCTCGAGGCAGCGCGCAATCTGCAGCTGACGACGTTCACCCTGTCGACCCTCGACACGGACCTTCTCGACATCGGCAAGCTTGCCGAGAAACTCGGGAGCCTGTCGGTCAAGTAGCTTCCCAGACGCCGTTCGAGCCGCTCAAGCGAGACCAGCTCGAACGCGTGCGGCGCGCACGGTGTTCTTCATCAGCATCGCGATCGTCATCGGTCCGACGCCGCCGGGAACCGGTGTGATCGCGCGCGCTTTCTCGCGAATCGCGTCGAAGTCGCAGTCGCCGACGAGCCGAAAGCCACGCTTCTTGGTCGCGTCCTCGACGCGATTGACACCGACGTCGATGACAACCGCGCCGTCCTTCACCATGTCCGCCGTGACGAAATGTGGACGACCGATCGCAGCGACGAGAATATCCGCTCGCCGGATCTCCTCTGCGAGGTTGCGTGTCCTGCTGTGGCAGATCGTGACCGTCGCGTTTTCTCGCAGCAGCAACATCGCTGCAGGTAGTCCCACGATCTTGCTGCGGCCGAGAACGACCGCGTTGGCGCCTTCGATCTTGACGTCGGTGCGCTTCAGGAGCTCGATCACGCCAGCCGGTGTGCATGGAGCGAAGCGCGCGTCAGCTTCGCGCAGCCCGAGTTTGCCGAGGTTCTCGGCATGGAACCCGTCGACGTCCTTCTCGATCGGAACGGCGGCGAGGATCGTGGTCTCGTCGAGGTGACGCGGTAACGGTAACTGAACGAGAATCCCGTCGATTCTCTCGTCGCTACGGAGTTCGGCAAGCAGGGACAACAGCGCCTCTTGCGACGTGTCCGCCGGCAACGTGTGCCCGAACGACTCGATGCGGTCTTCCTCGCATGCTTTCTGCTTGGCAGTCACGTAGCTCACCGACGCCGGGTCCGCGCCGACGAGCACGACTGCGAGACCGGGTGTGGTGCCCCGCGCTCGAAGTTCTTCGGCTTCGCGTCTCACTTCTTCGTGGATCGCACGTGCTACCGCCTTCCCGTCGATGATCGTCGCAGTCATGCGCGCATCATCCCGGAAACGGCTCGTCGTGCAATCGAGTCGCGGATGCTCGGTAATCAGTGATCGAACTGCGGACCTGCCGGGAGCGCCGCTGCGTCGAGACCGCTGGGGGCCGACACGGGAATCGGCTGCGCGAGCACCGAACGCACTCGATCCGCAATGACCTCGACGCCGGGCTCGTCGAGTCGGCCTCCGGACCGCATGTAGGCACGATATGCTTCGGCGGCTTCCCGAACGTTGCCGATTCTGTCCTGGCAGACGGCAAGATTGAGTGCGGCCTCCGCGAGTGGTGCGGTCAGGTTCGACGTCACGGTGAGCGCGCTCTCGAACTGCCGTCGCGCTTCGTCCAGACGTCCTTGAGCCAGGAGCGCGACACCGAGGTTGTTGAGCACCACCGGACTGAAGGACCGTTCGAGGGACTCGCGAAACAAGTATTCTGCTCGCAACGAATCCCCGCGTCGCATCGCCACGAGACCGAGCCCGATCGTCGCGTGCATGTCACCGGGACGGGTCGCGAGAACGCGTGCATACGCATGACGCGAATCCGCAAAGCGTCCGCGGCCATATTGAATCGCACCGAGCACGAGCCACGCATCCGCGCTCGTGGGATTCATCGTCGTCGCACGATTCAGTTCGTCGATTGCGGACTGCGCATCCCCGCGATCGAGTGCCTGGAGTGCACGCCGAAACGCGACCCGTGCGAGTCCGAAGCGGCTGATGCGTTTCGCCTGCACGACATTGTCTCCCGTGGCCGGCTTCTCGCGGACGGTCTCTCCCTCCGCGTGAATCGGTACTCGCGGTCCATCGTCGTCCTCGACGACGTCCGCGATGCCCCCTAGCGACGACATGCCGATGTCGATCGCGGAATCGTTCATCGGAATCGTCGATGGCCGGAACGGTTCCTCGATGCGATGAATCCTGTCGAGGCTGCGCTGCCAATCTTCGCGTTCCCAGGCCGACGTCAGGATGCGCGGCGTCAACACGATCACCAATTCGGTATCGGCACGCTCCTGGATCGTCGTGCGAAACAGGTTGCCGACGATCGGAATATCCCCGAGGAGCGGGACTTTCTCGAGGCTCTCCGTCTTGCGCTCGCTTCGTAGACCTCCGAGCACGATCGGCTGCCCGTCCGGAACTCGCAAGACGGTCGTCACCGAGCGTGTGTTGAGGATCGGTTCGGTGACGAGGTTGTCCGGCGTCGAGATGTAGCCCGAGACCTCGACGATCGAAGGCATGACGTGTGCCGTGATGATCCCGTCTTCTCCGATCTGCGGCGTGACGGAGACCGTGACTCCTGCGTCTTCGAACCGGACACTGAACTGCGTCCTCGACGCGCTGTCCGTGTCGATGATCTCGCGCGTGATGACCGGGACCTGCTCGACGACGCGGATCTGCGCCGGGACGTTGTGGAGCGTCGCGACGCGTGGACTCGAGAGCACGCGAACCTGCCCTTGTGTTTCGAGCGCATCGAGAAGGACCGAGAAGTCCCCTGCCTTGAGAAGGCCGAACCGGAACGTATCGACGCCCGCCGTCGCAGACTGACCGAGGATCGCGCCGCCTGGCAGCGTGCCCGACTTCGACGTATTGAAGACACCGGGCAGGATCGACCAGTCGACTCCGGCCTTGAACTCCTTGCGGAGGCTGACTTCGACAATGCGTGCCTCGATCGAAACTTGGCGCGTTGCACGTCGACGCGATGCTTCGAGATAGGTCGCGACGCGGCGCACGACCCGAGGCTTTCCTTCGACCGCAACGGTACCGAGCCGGCGATTGACGACGACACTCGACGCATTCGTGGCAACGCGCTCGAGATCCGCCTCGAGTCGATCCCAAAAGCCGGTTCCGCTCGCCCCGGCATCCCCCGTCGCGCTTCCGGATGTGTTCGAGCTGTTGGGACCGATCGCACCTCCACTCGGTGCCGCTTGTCCCGGATAGTCGACATCGAAGACCTTCGCCGTCGAACCTTCGATGCGCAGGAAGTCACCGTCCCAGCGATATGCGAGATCGTAGCTCTCGAGCAACGCTTCAAACGTCTCCTCGAGCGACGCGGTCTTGATGTCGAAGCTCGCCACGCCGTCCACTCCGTCTTCGACGAGAAGATTGACGTCGCTATCCTTGAACAACGTCAGCAGCGTGTCACGCAGCTCTGCGTCGCGCGCCGAAAACGTCTCGACTCGAGCATCATCGGAAGAAGCGACATCGAACCGCCGCGGTAGTGTCACGACGCCGAGTCCGCGGTACGAAGCGAGCGCCTCGTCGCGCATATCCACGCCGGCGTCCCCACGTGGCACTTCGTGACATGCGGCGAGGAGCAGCAACACAATCGCGGTCTTCTGGTACTTCATCGCCTCTTGCCTCGTGATCTTCCACCGGGAGCGCTTCGCCCTTCGACGGCTTCACGCCCCGGGTCTTCGACGACGGCGCCTTCCGCGCTCACGTCCTCTGTTCTCGGCTTCGTCGTGAGCGGAACGTGGACAGTGCCACGCGCTTTGGTCACGACACGGATTCCTGTGGTCTCGACGGCTTCGATGCGACCCAGCTCGATCCGGTCTCCCACGCCGACAATGCGGTCGTCGACGATGGCGCGTCGCATTGCAGGACCGACGAGCACGAGACTCACGGTCGGCAGATCGAGATCGACGGTCGCTGCTTCGCGTGCGGGCACGGCCGCCATCCGCGTCTCGAGATCGTGTGCAAACGGATCTTCGAGTCGCGTCTCGAGTCGAGCCGGAGCGAACGTCGGCGCGAGCGGAGCGCCACTCGGCGTGGCGCCGATGCGGCCGTCCACTCCTGTAGCCGGAGCTTCAGCGACGATCCCGGGATCGACGGTCTCTTCTCCGACGAGCCCTGAAAGGCTTCGCACATGGTCGCGATTGATCCACACCGCACCGATCACGATCGCAGTCGCGAACCATGGTGACCGCAGGAGCTGTCGACGCCGCTTCATCGCGCCACCTCGACCGTTGGCATCGACCATGCGTCGACCGTGCACTCGACACGAATCCGGTCCTCTGTCGGCTCGGCGAGCAGGCTGCGGATCCGCATGATCGGAGTTCCGAGTTCGATCTCGCCAAAGAACTTGACGATGTCATTCCACTCGCCCGAGAAGCGAAGCGTCCCCGCGAACCCGCGCAGTCCGACGGCAGGAACCGACCCTTCTCCCGCGGATTGGGTCTCGATCCGGACGTTGTCGATCCCAGCGTCCTTGGCACTGCAGTGAATGCGCTCGACGAAGTCCGCGAATGCGAGGCGCACAGGCAACTGACTTGCGCCGTCGCTCGTCGCGGCCGTATTGGGATCCACGGCACGCATCGCGAGTTGATCGATGCGCTGCACGAGGAGATTGCGCTGAGTCTCGAGTTGCGTGAGCTGGTTTTTCGACGGGATCCGAATCCAGGCAACGACTCCGATGATCAGACACAGCAACGATGCCGCAGGCACGATCGCCTTCGCCATTCGCTTGCGTCGACGGTATGCGGTCGCTCTATCGCCCATGGGTCTCTCCAACCTCCGGCGTATCCATCGGCGCGTGGACGCTTGGTTGCGCGTTGCGACGGCGGGCGACGAGTTCGAATGGGACACCCGCATCACCAGGTAGCGACTCGGACAGAGATCCGCCGAGTTCTCGCTCCACGAGGACGTCGTTCATCCGACGCGTGAATTCGCCGAAGGCCTGCATCGCCGATGCGCGGCTCGCCTCTCGAATGACACCCGCGATCGTCGCTCCTCCATCTGCATCGACGACGAGGCGGGTCAAGCGCACACGATCGGGTCGCTCGATGGAGAGGGACGCGAAAAGGTGCGACACCGAATAACGATCGCGGTCGATCGCGGCAATCGCTTCGACCCTGCGGTCTTCGAACGACGTGCCGAACGTGCGACCGGTCATTGCACCTTCGCGCTGCTCGAGATCCGCTATCTCGGCTCGCAGACGGACGCCAGTCGTTCGATCAAGCGCGGAGTCTTCGGTCGAGGATTCGACGAGGAACGCACTGCCGGCCAAGAGCGCGGCCATCGACGACATCTCGAGGACGGACTTCGCCAGGCGCTCGGCTACAGTGGGAATCGACGGTTCACACAACCAACAAACGGTCGTTGGAACCCGCTTGCTCGAAATCAACGCAGCAGGGACGAGCCACGCGCGAGGAGGGACGATATCCGCGGCGACGGCTGCGAGTTCGGCTCGCGACGCGAGGTCACAAGGGAGCCCGAAGGCATCGGACCACGTATCGGCATCGAACTCGTCCTGCACCAGACTGCCCGTGATCTCGATCGAAGTTGGCGGCTCCTCGTCATGTTCTGCGAGGAACTCGAGAGAGCGTGTCACTTCCATCGCGAGCGGCAGAAGCGCCTCGGCACCGAACCCACGTGGATCCCGTGCGAACGGTAGCTTTAATCTCCGAGACGTCAGAACCCGTCCACGACGGCAGAGCACGAACATCGCGTGGTCGCTCCGAATGTCGAGTACGGCCGTGCGCTCTTCGCTCGTCGATCGCCGCGCCGCGTGTGCGATCACCGATTCGAGCGAAGCGATCCAGAGCCGTCGCGGCGACAGACACGATACCGCCCCCTGGATCATGTCTACGAGAGAGCGCGGAGCGGCGTCGAAAACGATCGCACGCTGTGATGCGTCGCGTTCCGCTTCTTGCCAACCGACCGCGAGCTTGGTGTCCTCGTCCCAGAGTCCGAGTTCACGTGCCGCGATCAAGACTTCGCGCTCTCGTTGACCGCGCTTTGGATGCTTGGGCAGTAGCACGGTCCCGTGAACCAGCCTGCGGTCACTGATGAGCACGATTCCGTCCGCACCAATCAGATCGAAGCCTGCTGCAGCTTCGCGAAGCTTCGACCGCAGCAACATCGGTTGGTCGTTGTCGAGCGAGAAGTTCGCGGCATGCACGATCTTCGCATGGCGACCACGACCCGAACCGACACTGAAGCGCAAGACATCTCGGTCGACTTCGGCGATCCAAGTAAGAGCTTTCATCCGATCCTCACGTCCCCAGATCGTCCGCTGTCGAGAAGACCCGGTCCGCACCCGCACTCGTCACGACACGTGTCGAAGCATCGATGGAAAACGCAGTGCCATAACCATCGGTTGCGTACGTCGCTCCGAGTCCCATGGCCGGGCGATCCGTGCTCCACGACCCGGTGAGCGTGCCGCCATCGGCGACGAATCGAGCGAGCGACGCGCTGATGATCGCGAGGCGTTCTCGCGTCTTCCGATCGCCGGGAACACGCCCCTCGACGGTCAAGGACAACGCTTCGGATGCAGCACCGGAGTTGATCCCATCCTCACCGACGCTCCATACGTGGCATCGATCGGGATTCGATTCGAGACCGAACCGGTAGTACGCACCGCCCCACTCGTCACGGATCGTGTCATCTCCGATGCCGCCAAGCAGGTATGGGCCGTAGAAGCCGATCGCGTCGATCGCTGACGGAAACGAAGCACGGTCGTAGTAGTACGCGTCGAGCGCGATTTCGATCGCAGCGAGTTCGTCGCCTGCGCGATCGTAATGCTCGGACCGCTGCGTCGCCGTCGCGAGTGGCGCAATGGTGCCCGCCATCAGCGCGATCACGAAGAGCACGATGATCAGTTCGATGAGCGTGAATCCTCGTTGATTCATGTCACCGTCCTGCCTGCTGCATGACTTGATACAAGGTCGACAGGATCGCGACTGCGACGGCTCCGACCACGAGTCCGAGGACGACCGTCGTGATCGGCTCGAGTGATTGCACGAAGCGATCGACACGCTCCTTGGCGACTTCGTCGTAGTGGTCTGCGAGCCGTGTGAGGATGTCGGTCAGCTTGCCTGCCTCTTCGCCGACCGCGAGAAGACTGCACATGTCCTTCGGAAAGCGGCTATCGGCCGCGAAAGCGCCCGACACGGACTCGCCTTGCAACAGCGACTCGTGAACCGATTCGAGTGCGTGGTTGAAGTCACTCGTCGCACACGCACCGCGAGCGATCTCGATTGCGTCGACGATCGGGATACCGGACGCGCTGGAGATCGAAAGGTTGCGCATGAGCCTCGTCGATTCGACCGCCTCGATGACTCCCGACGTCAGCGGTAGTCGTGCAGCGAGACTTCCGAGAGCTCGTCGCGACGAATCGCTCTGGTACAGGATCACGAGTGCGACGACACCGCCGACGGCAGCCAGGCCGATCCATTGCACGTTGTCTCGCAGCACTTCGCTGGTCGCGATGAGGATCTTGGTGACTGCAGGCAGCGAATCACCGAGTCGCTCGAAGAGCGGCTTGAATCGTGGCACGAGCCACGTCAGCACGAAGATGATCAGTCCACTCGCGGCGACAGTGACGATCGACGGATAGACCAGTGCTCGCCGCACGGTCTTCCTAACGCCACGAACCCATGCGAGATAGCTGGCGAGTTCGCCGAGGATCGCATCGAGCTTTCCCGATCGCTCGCCCGCACGAACGAGCCCGCGGTAGATCTCGGGGAACGCGCGGGGCCACCGTTCGAGACCTTCGGAGAACGAAGCACCGGATTGGATCTGACCCGCGACGTCCACGACGATCTCGTCGATGCGTCCGCCGTCATCGCGTTGTTGCGATTCGAGGGCTCGCAGGAGCGGTACGCCTGCCTCGAGCTGCAGCCGGAGATTGCGCGTGAAGGTCTCCAATTCGTCGATGCGCAGTCGCTCATCGCGAGTTGCCACGACGCTGACATCCGGGACCGAAGCCTCTGGCGTCGTCGCCCGCTCGAGAAGTACGGGGCTCACGTGCGCCTCCACACGAGCAGTCCGACGTCGCCTGTCGCGATGACTCCGGTCGAAGCGGCACTCGTCGTGAGCTGGATCGGAGTCGAGATCTCGCCGTCGTGTCCCGCACTCAGCACGACGAGATGGACAGGATCCGAGCCCGCTGGCGACGCGTGTCCAGCACCGACGAGCACGACATAGGGCCGGCCCCACGGATCGAGCGGCGTCGCATCGACGAACGGACCGCGCCAACCCCGTGACTTGGACGAAGGGTACTTCGCTGCGCTCGACCCTCCAGGCGTGTTGCGCACGAGGTGGTTCGACAAGAGATCGGACCGACCCGAGACACGCGACCACCAGTCCGTCGAGGAGGTCCAGGGATTACTCGTGGGAATCGCGGTTCCCGTCACGAGCACATCGATTCCATCCGCATTGCCGGTCCCGTCGCGACACGGCCACACACCGTTTGCATGCCAGAAGTCACGTACCGCAGCGCCCAAGACCGTGACGTCACGCTCGGCGCGCTCGATCCGAGCGGCTTCGATCCGCGCTTTGACCGTAGGTACGACGATCCCCGCGAGCAGAATTACGACCGCGAAGGCCGCAACCATCTCTACGAGCGTCATGCCGCTACTGTTCGGACTACGGGGAACCATCGCTGCGGAACTCCAGCGCTGCGAAGGGGTGAGGATATCCGTGAGAGGATCGACAGGACTCCGACTGCGACTTGAGAGATGGCTCGTGCACGTGTGGTGATCGTGCCGATGAACTCTCCGTGGAGACGAAGTGCCGAAGTGTCGTTGCCGCCATTGCCGAACACGCGAGTGCCCCCGAGGCGCAGATCGTTCGATTGCTCGAAGAATCGCATGGCGACGAACGAGTCCTGCTCCAGAGAATCACGACGCTTGGGCTCCTGAGCGAAGTCGAAGCGTGGCGAATCTGGGCACGCGCCCTGGGTCTCGGTTTCGAGAACCCCGACGTCTTCGACATCGAGCCTGCGGTGCTTGCGATCCTCCCCGAGGACGTCGTGCGTCGTCACCGTTGCATCGCGATCCGCGAATCGGAAGACGGCATCGTCGTCGCCATGGAGGACCCGCTGGATCTGATCGCGCTCGATACGATCCAGGAGGTGCTCGGAGGACCCGCGATTCCCGTCGTCTGTCCGCCCGAGACCCTGCGCGGCGGCATCGAGCACCGCCTCCATGCGGGCAAGGGCCTGGAAGGACTTCTCGCCTCGCTCGACCTCGCCAACCTCGAAAACTCCGCGTTCGCGACGCCGCAGCGCTTGCAAGAGATTGCCGGCGAGGACGCCATCGTCGAACTCGTCGATCACTTGATCACGCAGGCATTGCGCCGCAAGGCGAGCGACGTGCATGTCGAACCCGCGACCAACGTCACGCGCGTTCGTGTGCGCGTCGATGGACGCCTCGAGACCGCACAGAGGCTCCCGAAGCCGCTGCACCCCGCGATCGTCTCACGCATCAAAGTGCTCGCGGAGATGGACATCGCAGAACGACGGCGCCCACAAGACGGGCGCTTTCGCCGCGACATGCGTTCGGGCGGCCAGGTCGAGTTCCGCGTGTCGACCTTACCCGGCGTTCAAGGCGAAAAGGTCGTCCTCCGCATCCTCGATCGACGCAACGTCGATCTCACGCTAGACCGTTTGGGGCTCTCAGCGGCGCACTGCGCGACGCTACGCAAGAAGTCACAAGAACCCAACGGCATGATCCTCGTCACGGGGCCGACCGGAAGCGGCAAGACGACGACGCTCTACGGACTGCTGTCCCACCTCAACAGCGAAGATCGCAATCTCTTGACAGTCGAGGACCCCGTCGAGTACGAACTCGCGGGTACGACGCAGGTCCAGGTTTCCAACAAAGCGCAACGTGGATTCGCGACTGCGCTTCGTTCGATCCTGCGTCAAGACCCCGACGTCATCATGGTGGGCGAGATTCGCGACCAGGAGACGGCCGAAATCGCCGTGCATGCGGCGCTCACGGGGCACATGGTTCTCTCGACTCTGCATACCAACAGCGCGATCGGTACGGTCACACGCCTGATCGACATGGGCATCGCCCAATACCTGCTCGCACCCAGTCTCCGAGCAATCGTTGCTCAGCGGTTGGTGCGACGCCTGTGCCCCGAGTGCTCCGTGGCTGCAGATCCGAGCGATGCCATGCTGCGAGCACTGCACTGCAACCTCGACCCTTCGACGTTCAAGGCCGCGCGTGGCTGCCGCAATTGTCGCGAACGCGGCTTCGTCGGCCGCATCGCCATTCACGAAATGCTCGTCTGGAACGACGAACTCGCGCGAGCTCTTTCGAGTAGCGCTAGCGAAGTCGGACTCTGCGAGATCGCGCACGCCTCCGGATTCGAGCCCATGCTGCACGATGGACTCCAGAAGGCGAGCGAGGGACTGACGACACTCGAGGAAGTCGCGAGCGCCGTGCGCGCCTGACTTCTCGACCTCGACTCTTTGTTCGCGCGATCGCGCGATCAAGCGAACGGCGGCCGTGCGACTACGTGTCGACCAGGAAGACGAACAGACTTCGTGAAGCCGCGTCGTATTCGACCTGACCGGTCGCCATCCAATCGCCAGGGATGCTGCGATCGAGCGACTCGTCGACGATCTGCGCGACATTCTGTGGCACGCTGCCAAAGCGCACGAAGTTGCCCGATCCCGTCGCCGTGTCGGTTCCGCCACCGACGAGATCGAAGCCACCGGGATTCGGTGAACCACTCGTGAACGTGTTGTAGACGTGCACGTACGTGCCGAACGGGTTGTCCGAGTAGGACAACGGATGATCGATATACGGCCCGCGCCAACCGGCAGTCGTCTGCGTCATCGACAGATTTCGCACGTTCGCGGTCGTGTAGTTCGGACCCGAGTACTCGCGCGCGGTGATCCCCGTGTCCGCGAAGTGTCGCGAGCACGCTTTCTTGAGCGTATCGACGACCGCGAGGATCTTGGCCGATTGGCCCTGTGTCGACACACCGGAGACCATCGGAACCACGACACCCGCCAGTAGCGTGATCAGTGCCAGCACGACGATGATTTCGATCAGCGTGAAACCGCTGGCACGGGTCTCCCTTTGCAACACGACGGAACTCCTTGACCTAGCTAGAACCACTGAATCGGACTTCGACGCTCACGACGCGGTGCCTGAAGGGAAATCACGGGTGCGTCGCGACGTGCGGTGGTACCGAGTCGACCACCTGCGGTCGAGGCGCGCAGCTACCGGAAAGCCGACGTGAATTCCGACCGCCAGCACGCTTCGGAGATCCCGGACGGGCTGCTATGGTCGTCGCGCGAATTCCAGCCATTTCAACCTGACTCGAGGCGACTATGGAGATCCTCGTTTTCGTCAAACGCGTCCCTGCAACCGACAGCAAGATCAAAGTCGGTAGCGACGGCAAACAGATCGACCCTACCGGTGTCGAATTCGTCCTCAATCCCAACGACGAGTTCGCTGTCGAGGAGGCATTGAAGACGAAGGAGAAGTTCGGCGGCACGGTCACGGTCCTGAGTGTCGGGAGTTCCGACGCTCAGAAGGAGCTGCGCACTTGCCTCGCGATGGGAGCCGACAAGGCCATCCTGCTCGAAGCCGATACCTCGACCGCCGACGCATCGGCGATCGCGCAAGTACTCGCGGGCAAGACCAAGGAGCTCGGTGCGCAGGTCGTCTTCTGTGGAAAGCAGGCTGTCGACGGTGACGATGCCCAAGTCGGACCACGCGTCGCGACTCGCCTCGCTTGGGCCTGTGCAACAGATGTGAACGCGCTCGAACTCGAGGGGGATGCGTTCGTCGCAACCCGAGACATCGAAGGCGGCAAGGAGAAGATCGAGGGCAAGCTCCCGGCGATCTTCACGTGCCAGAAGGGCCTCAACGAACCGCGCTATCCCAACCTCAAGGGCATCATGGCGGCCAAGAAGAAGCCGCTCGAACAAGTCGCGGCAACGCTCCAAGCGTCTGCGCTCACGACGGCCGCGGTGACCCCGCCCCCCGAACGACCTGCACCGGCGATTCTCGGTGAAGGCGCCGACGCGGTGAGCGTGCTCATCGACAAGTTGAAGAACGAAGCCAAAGTCATCTGAGAGCGAACGAGAAAGAAGGAGATCCAAAAATGTCCAATGACGTTCTCGTGTTCGTCGAGCAGCGTGGCGGCTCGATCAAGAAGGCCAGCTTCGAAGCACTCAGCGTCGGTCGCGACCTCGCATCGTCTCGTGGCGGTTCGCTTCACGCAGCGCTCGTGGGTGCGGGCGTTCAAGGCCTCGCGGGCGAAGCGGCGAAGTACGGCGCCGCGAAGGTGTTCGTCTGCGACGATGCCAAGTACACGCAATACAGCGGTGACGGATACGCCGGTGCGACGAAGGCCTGCGCCGAAGCGAGCGGTGCGACGGTTTGCGTCTTCGCTCACACGGCCATGGGGAAGGACCTCGCACCGCGCGTCGCATCCCTCCTCGGTTGTGGACTCGTGTCCGACGCGACGAGCGTGTCGGTCAGCGGCGCCGAAGTTCATGCGACCAAGCCCGTCTACGCGGGAAAGGCCTACAAGGAATACGTGTCGAGTGGTGTGACGTGTGTCTCCGTTCGGCCGAACGCCTTCACGGCGAGCGAAAGCCCCGGAGCAGGCGAAACCGTCAGCGTGACGCCGCCTTCGGACGACATACTCGCGATCGTCAAGGAGGTCCTTGCGGCATCGAGCGACGCTGTCCCGCTCCAAGAGGCGCAAGTCGTCGTCGCGGGTGGCCGCGGACTCAAGGGACCAGAACACTGGAAGCTACTCGAAGACCTCGCAGCTGCCTTCGGCCCGGGCGTCGCGGCTCTCGGTGCATCGCGTGCAGTCGTCGACGCGGGTTGGCGTCCGCATGGCGAGCAAGTCGGGCAGACCGGCAAGGTCGTCGCGCCGCCGCTCTACATCGCGGTCGGTATCTCGGGCGCGATCCAGCACCTCGCTGGCATGAGCACGTCCAAGTACATCGTCGCGATCAACAAAGACGCGGATGCACCGATCTTCAAGGTCGCCAACTACGGCATCGTTGGCGACGCGTTCGAAGTGCTTCCCAAGCTGACCGAAGCGATCCAAGCCCTTCGCGGCTGATCTGTCGCGATGCGCTCTCGCCTCGTCGCTCACGGCGCCGCGTTCGCCATCCTCGTCGCGCTCTCGGCGAGCGCGTGCGCCCAGGCAAAGCTCGATGCCTCGCTGAACGCAGACGGTATGCACGCCGTCTTCGTCCAAGCGAAGCGACAGTTGTTCGGGCCGGGTGGCTTCGACGACTTCTGCGAGGAGCACGCGAGCGCTGCTCGCCGCGAACTCCGAAAGAAGGTGCAGGGCGAGCTCAGGTCGATCGCGAAGGAAACGGCGGGCGAGTGGAGATCACTCGTCGAAGAACTCACCGAGTCGAAAGCGATCCGAGAAGTGCGCGAGCACTGGATCGTCAATGGCTTCTCGTGCCGCGCTTCCAAGGAAGCTTGCGCCCGACTCGCGGCCCACGAGGCCGTCGACTTCGTGTTCGCACAAACGTTGTTCGATCCGCCGGCTCGTCCCGCGGCACGGCTCACCGAGCGGCAGACTCTCGAGATGCAGACCCGACTGGGCGTCGTATCGAAGGCGCCCCCGGAGATCACCGCCGAAGACTTGTTCGAGCTCGACATTCCCTGGAATCTCGATCGCATCGGCGCACCGAAAGCTTGGCCGCACGCCACCGGCAAGGGTGTCATCATCGCGATGATCGACTCGGGCGTGTGCGACACGCCTGCTCTCACCGGAGCGCTGTGGGTCCACCGTGCCGAGACTCTCGATGGCGAGAACCCGAACGGTAAGGACGACGACGGCAACGGGTACGTCGATGACCTCTTCGGCTGGGACTTCGCGAACGGCAACGGATACGTGATTCGCGACAGCTCCGGACACGGCAGCATGTGCGCGAGCATCGCGGCAGGCCGCCCGGCGCTTGGTGCCGCGTGCGGTGTCGCGCCGGGTGCACGATTGATGATCTTGCGCGGCGGAGGTCGACTCGAAACCTACGAGTACGCTCTCGCGAACGGCGCCGACGTCATTTCGATGAGCTACATGTGGGTGCAGCGTGCACTCGGAAACTATCGAGCAGTCTATAGACTCGCCCACGAACACCTCTGCGCGGCCGGCATCGTCGCCGTCGGCGGCGCCGGTAACTTCGCGAAGACAGCACCGACCGGCAAGCAGATCGCGTTGCCCAAAGACATCCCGTGCGTGCTCGCTGCCGCGGGCATTCTCGAAGACGGTTCCCTTGCGCCGCAGAGCAGTCGCGGCCCGGTGTCCTGGTCCGACGTGCGCGGCTACGAGTCGGCACCGACACCGCAGAAGCCCGACGTCACGGCGTGCTTCGGTGGCTATCCGGTCTGGGCACCCTCGTCGTCTCGCTCGAGGCCCGGTTGGAAAGTGCTCGAGACGGCGGGTGACGGCAGTCGAATCATCGGTCCACGCGGAAATTCGTTCTCGGGCCCGCACGTCGCCGGAACCGCAGCACTCGTCCTCGACGCGAATCCCGACCTGCCCGCATGGCGTGTCAATCAGATCATCCGTTCGACGTGTCACGACCTCGGAGCAGAAGGCGTCGATGACGAGTACGGTGCCGGGTTGTTGCGTGCCGACAAAGCCGTTCAAGCCGCGATCGCGGCTCGCAAAGAACGCTGAAGGCCGAAGGCAAGAGCGCGTCGTCAACTCGGGCCCGAGACGATCGCTTCGATGACGCTCTTGAGGTAACGAGCCTCGACCGGAGGCAGACCTTCGCCGAACGTGACGGTTTGGCTGTCCGTCACGACTTCGATCGGCCTCGAACCGGCGATGAGCACGAGTCCGCTGCGAGGCGCTTCGGGCAGGTGTATCTCTTCGATTTCCTCTGCGGGTAGCACGAACGTACGACGGACCAGACCTCGTTGCACGATCCGCAGCTCGTCGGGAGTCACGCTCACTTCGAATCTCCGCATGGCGATGAACGTGAATCGGATCGCGGTCACGACTGCGGGCAAGAAGAAGAAGGCTGCAAGCGCGGTCGGGAAACCCTTCACGCGCGCGCCGAACGTGAAGATCGCGATCGCCGCGGCGAGCGGGACCAGGAACGCGACCACGATCAATACGACACTGAGTCGTGTGAACCCGGCGCGGGGCAAACGAAACTCGAGTCCGTCGGCCTGCGGCGTCACGATCGTCGCCATCTCGGAAGGCGCTTCCGGAAGCTCCACCGCCCGTGATCCACGTCGCTCGCGCATCGATGCATCGATCTCGTGTGCTTCGCGACGACGATCTTCGCCGTCTTTGCGGTGCACGATCGGCAACTCCAAGAGTGCCGCGACGCGCTCGGCTGCCTTTCTCGATCGGACGGGATCGCGGGTTCTCACGAGCTGCAACATCGACTTGTCCGCAGCCTCGAGCGCGACGGGATACAGAGTCGTTCTACCGCCCTTTCCGGTGCGTACGACCTCGATGAAGTGCACGACCGCCTCGAACGAGTCGAGCGCGTACTCACGGCGATAGAGTGGAACGAGAATTCCACGCCAGCACGTCACGACCCGTCGCGTGAGGTCGAACGTGCAACCGCGTCGCAAGAAGAGCACGAGTGCGCCCGCGACGAGGAAGCAGACCGCGAAGAGCGCCATGCGCGCCGTCGGGGCCGGACCGCCGTTCTTGTTCTGCAACGGGACGACCCCCATCGCACCCAAGAGTGCGAAGGACCCCATGGCAACGAACGGCAATCCGAGGAGGTAACGCAGGACGTCAGAGCCGGGTCTGAGCTCCCACGTGTCGTCCGCGACTCGATCCAAGGAGATCTGCGTCATCTTCAGGCCATCATGCAAGGCAAACTGCCAGTCCGTTTCCCGCTATCGAGAAAGTCCGAGAAACCGCGCGACATGTGGCCGCGTTTTCGTAGGGGCGCGATCACGACGTCTTCGCGGAGAACCATCATGAGAGAGCGACGGACGTCCTTTGCATTCTCCCCTTCCTCGTTCTGGCGCCGAACGTCCGGACGCATGGCCGTCATCGCTGCCACCCTCGCGGGAATCACCCCGTGCGTACGCACTCAGGCAGACTGGAGCGCACACAAGGTGCTTGCCAACCCCGCGTCCTCGACGGACTTCGCCGTCGCGTCAGATGTGCGACGCAGTCTCATGGTCTTGTTCGGTGGCTCGGGGTCGAACGACACCGACACGTGGCTCTTCGACGGCAGTCTCTGGCGTTCGGTTCGAAACCCCGTTGCACCACCGTCACGCGCCGGTCATCGACTCGAGTACGGTATCGTCCGCAACACGTGCCTGCTCTTCGGCGGACGGTCGTGGGACTACCTCGATGACACTTGGGAGTGGGACGGGAATCGGTGGATACCGCGCACAACGAATCACAGTCCACCGGCGCGGGCGGACTTCGGACTCACTTTCGAGGTCGCACGCGGGCGTCACTTGCTCTTCGGTGGCAAGGACGATCGTTCGGTATTCGACGACACGTGGAGCTTCGACGGAAGTGATTGGACGCGTTTGACACCCTTGACGTCCCCGACTGCGCGTGTCTATCCGTCGATGGCCTACGACTCGCATCGTGCACGCGTCGTCCTCTTCGGTGGTCACGATCGCGAGTACCTCGACGACACCTGGGAGTGGGACGGCACCGACTGGAAGCAGATCCAGCCCACGAGCCGCCCTCCGGCACGACGAAGCGCAGGGATGGCATACGACCGGTTCCGTCGTGTGATCGTGCTTCACGGCGGTATCGACGACTTCGGCGCAAGGCGGGATACATGGGAGTTCGATGGCAGCACATGGTCGCAGAGGCGACCGCAGACGACGCCGCCAGCATCGTGGCAGACCGTGCTCGCATACGACTCGGCTCGAAACCGAACGACGCTCTTCGGCCCGAACACGATCTGGTCCTACTCGACGAATCGTCCGGCAGCGGCCGTGAGTTATTCCACCGGCTGTGGCAGCCTCGGAGCCATCCCGCAAACGACCTGTGATCGCTTGCCGTGGCTCGGCCGTCGACTCGTCGTCGATACCGACAACGTCGCTGCGAATCGACTCGCACTGCTCGTCCTCGGTGTGCATCGTGATCGCTTCGGCTCCAGACCACTTCCTTGGCCAATCGACTCGCACGGTATGCCGGGTTGCGCTCTCGCGACGAGCATCGAGGCCGCACACGCGACCACGACACTCGGTGGACGCGCACGCTGGAGCATCCCGGTCGAGAACCAACCGTTGCTCGCCGGACGGCGGCTCTTCGCGCAAGCGTTCGTGTTCGATCCAAGCGCGAACCAACGCGGAATCGCGGTCAGCAACGCACTCGACCTGACGATCGGGGTGCTCTGAACCAAGCTCTGGATCGATCGCCGGGCTTCAGTCTTGCCAGTGCGAGGTCAGTGTTCCGGGGAAGAGTCTTCGCGCCTCCGCAAGCACACGCGACCGGCTCGGGAAATCGAAGTAGCTGAGCAGCGCATCGAAGGCCGCGTAATCCTTGTTGTCGGCGACCCAATCTTGGAGAACCCGGCCGATGCGGTGGTCGCCTGCATGGCGCTCTCCCAGGCGGCGACAAACGTCGGCGACGAAATCGTTCGCTTCCCGCGAAAGTCGCTCGCGCTCGGCGCGACCGAGCTGACGCAATGCATCCGCCCAGTCATCCTCGTCTTCGATACCGAGCACTCGCATTTGGTAGTCGAGGTAGAGGGACCTCAACGAGACACCGAGAAGCACGTCCTCGACTGCCGCACCGATCGTCTTGGACGTACCCACGACTTCAGTGGCGGAAGTGCCTGCGCCCCGTGAACACCATCGCCACGCCTGCACGATCTGCAGCGGCGATGACTTCGTCGTCCTTGCGGGATCCACCCGGCTGGATGACCGCGCGGACACCTCGCTCCGCCGCGAGTTCGATCCCGTCGGGGAAGGGGAAGAACGCATCGCTCGCGAGCACACTCCCTTGACTGCGATCCTCGGCCTTGTGCGTCGCGATCCGAACCGAATCGACGCGACTCATCTGACCCGCTCCGACCCCGACGATCGTGTCCGCTTTCGCGAGCACGATCGCATTGGACCGCACGTGCTTGCAGACCGCCCACGCGAAGCGCAAGTCGCGCATCTCCACACCATCGGGACGGCGCTTGGTCACGTATTCGAGTTCTGGTCGCACGCGCGCCGTATCCGCATCCTGCACGAGGAGTCCGCCCGCAACGGCACGCACGACCTTCGTGTCGGTATCGGCGCTGATCGGACCGGTGACGAGGATACGGAGGTTCTTGCCGAACTTCGCACTGCGCAAGATCTCCAAGGCATCGTCGTCGACCGCGGGAGCGATCAGTGCTTCGACGAAGTTGCCCGGCTTCGCGATCTCGTTCGCCGCGAGGCGATCGACGGGAACGTTGGTCGACACGATCGAACCGAACGCGGAGACCGGGTCACCCGACAACGCATTGCGGAAAGCGATCGCGAGATTCGATCCGAGGCCTGCACCGCACGGGTTGTTGTGCTTGAGGATCGCACAAGCGGCGATGTCCGGAGTGAATTCGCGAATCAGCGCGAGCGCGGCATCGAGATCGAGCAGGTTGTTGTAGCTGATCTCCTTGTTCGAGCCGAGGAAGCGCGCACCGGCGATCGTGTCGGGCCGCGCACCCGGGTCGACGTAGAACGCCGCACGCTGATGAGGGTTTTCGCCGTAGCGCAGCTCGCGCTCGCGACGCATCGCCGTGACCCAGACATCGGGGAACGCTTCGTCTGCATCGTTCTCTGCGAGCCATCGCGCGATCGCCGCGTCGTAGGATGCCGTATGCGCGAAGACCTTGCGCGCGAGAGCGCGGCGTAGCGACTCCGGGACGTCACCGGACTCGATCGCTGCCGCGACACGCTCGTAGTCGGATGGATCGCAAATGACCGTGACGCTCGCGTGGTTCTTGGCTGCAGAACGCAACATCGTCGGCCCACCGATGTCGATCTGCTCGATCGCCGCATCGCGCGCGACATCGGGATTCTGGACCGTCGCTTCGAACGCGTAGAGATTGACGACGACGAGATCGATCGACGCCATCCCGTGTTCTTGCATGGCGGCAACATGTGCGTGCTCGTCACGCCGTGCGAGGAGGCCACCGTGCACCATCGGATGCAATGTCTTGAGTCGGCCATCCATCATCTCCGGATAGCCCGTGTAGTCGGCGACATCGACGACCTCGAGTCCTCCTTCTCGGAGCGCCTTGGCCGTCCCTCCAGTCGAGAGGATCACGAAGCCCTTCGCCGCGACGGTGCGCGCGAAATCCACGACGCCTGTCTTGTCGGAGACGGAAAAGAGAGCGTGTGGTTTGCCTGCTCGCGTCATGCGCCTTGATCCTCTCGTTCGTTCGTCACTTCTTGCGTCGTTGACCGCGTAGCCAGGCCTCCATGAACGGCGTCAGCTCTCCGTCGAGCACGGCCTGCGTGTTGCCGTTCTCATGTCCCGTGCGCAGATCCTTGACCATTTGATAGGGCTGCAGCACGTAGCTTCGGATCTGGTTGCCCCACGAGATCGAACCACGGTCGCCGTAGAAGGCCTTGAGCGACTCTTCTCGCTTGGCGAGTTCGACTTGGTAGAGCTTCGCCTTGAGGACCTTCATCGCGGTCGCACGGTTCTTGTGTTGACTTCGCTCGTTCTGGCAGCTCACGACGATGCCGGTCGGAAGGTGCGTGATACGAATCGCCGAGTCGGTCTTGTTGACGTGCTGACCGCCGGCACCGCTCGCTCGGAATGTGTCGACGCGCAGATCCTTGTCGAGGATCTCGACCTCGATGTCCTCGTCGAACTCCGGCACGACTTCGATCGACGCGAAACTCGTCTGCCGCCGATTTTGTGCGTCGAACGGCGAGATCCGCACGAGTCGATGCACGCCTTGCTCCGCCTTGAGATAGCCGTAGGCGAACGGCCCCTTGACGAGGATCGAGACCGACTTGATGCCCGCTTCTTCGGCCGGCTGGTAGTCGATCTCCTCGAACTCGAAGTCCATTCGTTCGAGCCAGCGCAGATACATGCGCAGGAGCATTTCGGCCCAGTCACATGCATCGACGCCGCCGGCACCCGCTTGGATGTTGAGGATCGCGTTGCGGTGATCGTGCTCGCCCCCGAGCATCACACGGAATTCGAGCTTGTCCAGTTCGGTCTCGAGCTTGTCGAGACTCGTCTCGATGTCGTCGGCAACGGCATCCTCGTCTTCCTCGCCCATTTCGACGAGGACTTCGATATCGGACGCAATCGCTTCCGCGGACTTTACGGGGTCGACGACACCCTTCGCCCGTTTGGCGGCTTGGACGACGACCGACGCAGACTCTTGATCATTCCAGAACCCGGCCTCGGACATCTTCTCCTCGGCCTTGGACAGCTCGACTACTTGCGTCGCGTAGTCAAAGACTCTCCTTCAGCTGGGACAGCCTCCGCGAAGCCAAACCGAATCGTTCCTGAAAATCCGCGAGCGCCATTTCGAGTCCTATTGCCGTGATCCGTTGCCGTGATCCGTTGCCTTGATCCGTTGCCTGACCCGTTCCCTGATCACGGTCGAGTCAAGGCGCGCACGCTAAGCCGGCGTCATCGACGAGGCAAGCCGCGAACCGACGCGGGCGGAGGGTGTACGTGACGCCGCAGCGCGTGTGGGCCACACTGCTCGACCCGCTCGCGCCGCGACCGTTGGTGCCCTCGAACCGACGGGCTCCCTCCATTTGCTCCCTCGAACCGACGGGTGCAGGAGGATCTTCGGCGCGAATCCGAAAGACTTGAGCGACGTCGGCAATTTCGGCAATCGGCTCGAAGGGTGCCAGCTCCAGGCTGGTTCAACCGCGGGCGCCGGGAACGTCGGCGAGCCCCTTCTCGCGCATGAACGCTTCGATCTCGTCGGGGGTGCTGGGGCAACCGCGACTCAGGACCTCACAGCCGTCTTCCGTGACGAGCACGCAATCCTCGATGCGGCAACCCATCCCTTCGTCCGTCAGATAAGCTCCCGGCTCGACCGTGATGTACATCCCGGGGCGAAGCTCGAACCCGTCCTTCGAGACATCGTGGACCGAAAGCCCGAGGTGGTGGCAGGGCCCGTGCAGGATGTGGATGCCCGGTTTGTAGCCTCGATCGACGAGGAGCTTGCTGCCGATCGCCGAGAGCTTCGCCAGCGATACGCCAGGACGAATCGCTTCGAGGATCGCCTTCTGAGCGTCGAACACGTCACTCACGAGCTTGCGCTGTGCCTCGGTGAACTTGCCGCTCACCGGAAAGGTCCGTGTCACGTCCGCCACGTAGCCGTGCACCGAAGGGGCAAAGTCCATGACGACGAGTTCGCCTACCTGCATCGTGCGATCGTTGCGCCAGTGGTGCAGGATGCAACCGTTGGGACCCGAACCGACGATCGGCATGTAGCTGATGCCGACGGCGCCGTGTCGCTTGAACGTGTACTCGGCGATCGCACCGAGTTCGTACTCCTTCTGGCCGGGCCGGACCGCCTTCATCGCCTCGCCGATTCCTGCACACGCGAGTTCGGCCGCGTAGCGGAGGACCCTCAGCTCTTCGGGCTGCTTGATCGTTCGAAGGGCATCGAGCGCCGGACTCAAGTTGTCGATCGCGACCCCCTCGAACTCGCGGCGCAGCGCGTCGGCGAGATGGCTGTTGCGATCCCTGCGACCATCGAGCGGATCACGCTGCCACTGCGCTTGATAGCGTGTGAGGTTGTCACGGGACGCAGCACCGAGCTCCTCCGGTGCCTGGGGACACCAGATCGCCTTGCGGTCGCCACAGCGTTCGAGCGCCTCACCGAGCAGACGAATGAGGGTCTTGGACGATCCCGGCACGACCTCGGCGATGCCCGTCGCTTCCTGTCCCGCCTTGCCAGGTCGAAGGGTCGGACCGTCCCACTGCGCCTTCATCGGGTTGTAGGGTGGCACGACGAGGATTTCTTCGCCGGTCTTCGGAACGAGCACGAGCGCACAATCGGGCTCCTCGACACCGGTCAGGTACCAGAACGAGTGCGACTGATGGAACCGCTCGTACGTCTCGATCGAAGCCGCACCACGAACGAGGATCACACCACCGTCGACACTCGCCATGAGCGCTTGACGACGCCCGCGGAAGAACTCGTGATTGGGCGGATCGATGCGCGATCCGATCTGTCCCTCCGGTTGCAACGACGGCGACGTCAACGCCGTCGTCGCTGTCGTCGCGTCGCTGACCGATTGCGCTGTCGAATACGCGGCGAGCCCCCACGCCCCGAGCAGGGTCAGCAGAACGGTCGTCGTCTTCTTGCTCATGCGGCCGACTCCAACATCAACGGGTCCTTCAAGTGCACGACCTCGATGTCGCGCCGGGTGTCGATCAACAACCTCGCGACAGCATAGGCCGCCAACAGCGCGAGTTGGTAGGTCGCGACCGCAAGGAGTCCCGCGATCGCGCCCGCCCAAAGGCGATCGCCCGCGAACTTGAGCACGAACGAACATGCGGCAAGGCCACCGACACCGATCAGAGTGACGACGCCGAATCCGAGCAGACAACGAATCGGATGGAAGAAGAGGAATAAGGTCGCGGAGAACCAAGCCCGAATCGCGGATCGGCGCTCGTAGGCAACGAGGTGCGTCAATGCGAGACGGCGCAGCACCCAGAGCTTCCACACGCCGATGCCGAAGATCACTTCGCGCAGGACGTCGTAGCGGAAGAGCGCGCGCTCGTCTCCGCCGTGAACGAAGCGCTTCTCGAGGATCGGCAACGCGATGTCGATCCAGATCCAGTGCCAGAGGAGCACGGACACGACGAAGACGAGCCAAGTCCGCAACGACGCGAAGACGTAGCGCCCGCTCTGCGCGAAGAAGTCCGACACACGGATCGCACGTGGCCGGACGCGTTCGCGTCGGTCGACGACACCACCGATCGTCGCCGCACCACCGGCAAGGAAGATCCACAGACCGAGTGCAATGAGCCCCCACGCGTCGATCGACGGCCGCACTCCATCGTGTAGACGTTCGACCTCGTCGAGCAGCATCGCACCGAACTCACCGCGCGCCCCCGGTAGTCGATCGAGCGCATCACGCAAGTCACCGTACACCGGTAACACGAACGCAGCTCCGAGGACCGCGAAGAGCAACGTCAAGCAGAACCAAATACGCCAAGCCTGGAACACGCGAGCAATCGCGATGAATCCCGAGGCCAAGACAGGTCGATCCGTCACGGGAATCATCCGATCGCTCCGAAGTAGCCGAGAACGGACTCGAACCACAGCCAGAGACGCAAAGTGCGTCGCTTCGCCGGTTTCGCATCCACCGCTCGGGTCCAACCGTTGTTGAGTAGATTCGCGTCGAGCACGAGCTTGCCGACCGGCGCTTCGCCGACTTCGAACGCCGTGTTCGGTGGGTCGACGTCGACTCGATCGAGGTCGCCGCCGCGCTGCGCGAGGACGTCTTGATCGAACGTCCACGACTTCCATGGAGCACGGCGCTCGCGTTGTTGTGCGAGTGTCCAAATATCCTCGATCGTCGAACCATCCGCGAACGTGAAGCGCACGCTCACCGGCGCGCGCAGCTCACCGAAGTTGCGCACGAACACGCGAGCTCGCTTGCGCGTGTCGCTTCGTTCGGCATCGTCGAAACGCCCGGTTCGCGCCGGCTCGTCACCTTGATCGACACGTTCGATGCCATAGTCGAGGAGCTTGGCTGTCGTGAGTGCTTCGCGTGCGAAGTCGCCGATCTCATCGCCACCGAACTCACGCACCGTAGCGACGAAGTCGTCGCCCGTCGGATGCGCGAACCGCGCTCGCTCGTGGAACCTTCGCATGCATGGCCACCACTTCTCGGGTCCCATCATCCGTTCGAGCGTTGCGAGAATCGTCGCGGGCCGCGGGTACGAGTTGGTTCGATAGCTCTGGCGATCGAGGAACTTCCAAGCAGCCGTGCGAACGACGTCCTTGGTCGGCGCGTCGAGGTATCCGAGACGATCGTTCCAGAGATTGCGGAACGAGCGCTCCTCGTAGCTGAGGAACGGGAGTTCGCGCGCCGCCTGCAAGATCGGCGTCTTGCCGAACAGCGTCCCATCGAACTTCGCTTTGTCGAAGAGCTCGTGCACCTTCTTGCCGTCCATTCCCGCGGCCGAGAGTCCCGAAACCAGCCAATCTTCGATCGGCAAGCGATCGAGCGTGGCGACGGAGTTCCAGCCCTTCGGTCCTCGTGCGGCGAAGCGTCCTGGCGCGACGCCACCGTAGACGAATGGACCGAACGTCGTCGTGAGGATCGGATCGCCGACTTCCGAACCCGGGCTCGCGACTCGCAGCGGCGTTGCATAGGCAAGGTCTTGCGTCCGACCCTCGCTGTACGAGTTGACGCCTTCGTCGAGCCATGGCTCTTCGGGCTCGTTGTTGGCAGACAGCCCGTACCAAAACTGGTGTCCGAACTCGTGGACCGTCACACCCTCGGGTTGCAAACGCTGCGAGTGCAACAGATAGCGCGTGCCACACGTGATCAGTGTCGGGTATTCCATGCCGCCCCCGAGACGCTCCCAGCCCTTGTCGGTGCACGGATCGACGACGGTCAGCGTCTCGTAAGGGTACGCACCGAACCGCGTGCCGAAGAAGCGCAAGGACTCTTCGATCGCACGTCGATGCCTTCCGACCTGTTCTGGCGAATCGTGCTCGGGGTGTAGCAGCATGCGCACGTGCACGCGACCGAGACGGAGCGCGTCGTCATCCAGCGAGAGCTCTTTCTTGAGAATCCCCGCGACCGGGTCCGCAGGTCGTGTGTCCCCGGCGAACTCCCACTCGTGCACGCGGTAGTCCGGATCGGTGACCCAAGCGAAGTCGTGGACGTCCTCCTGAATGAACCGTCGAATCTCGCGATTACCCTCGATCGTCGACTCGCCGACTTGCTTGCCGGTCGCTCCGAGTGGCCATCCCTTCGGAGTGTCGATGGTGACGTCGTAGGTTCCGAAGTCCGCGAAGAACTCCGTGTGCGCGTGGAACTGATGGCAGTACCACTCCGCCGGCGCATCCGGCGCCACATTGCCGGACGGCTCTTGCAGAACACCGAGCTTGGGAAACCACTGCGCGATCATGAAGAAGTTGCCCGGCCCCCAACCAGTCCGTCGATACGCCTTGGGCAAGTCCACGACGAACTCGGTCTCGATCACGAGTTCCGTGCCAGGCGCGAAGGCCTTCGGCAACGAAACCATGGCAACCGTGCGATCGTCGGCGTTGTCGTCGTCTGGCTGGATGTATCGAACACCTGGCATGAGATCGACCACCGGCGATTCCGGGGGAGTCGCCTTAAGCTCGAGAAATCGAATCGAACCGAATTCCGCTTCGCCTTCGTAGCGCTTGCGTGCCTTGTCCGACTCTTCGCGAAGGTGCGTCGAACGCACGTTGCGAAATGCATTGAGGTACAGGTGGAAGCGCAACTCGTTCGTCGCACGGGACGTGCGATTGCGATACACGATGCGTTGCGAACCACGGAGTCGCTTGGCGTCGGGTTCGAGATGAACCTTCATCGTGTAGGAAACGCGCCGCTCGCTTTGCACAGGCAACGCAGACCGACCCGGATCGAAGGATTGCGCTCTTATCCCGGTGCGGCAGTCCCCACCGAGTGCAACGAAACCGAGAAGCGACACCACGGCCACGACGGGCGCGGAAGACGGCAGGCGATAAGGCATCACGCGATCAGCCTACCAGGCGAACGGCGGACACAGAGGGACTGGCGAAATGCGAGCGACGCACGGCCGCACGAGTGAATGCGGCGACTCGCTCGATAGCCATCGTACGTCGCCACTGCCATCGCGCTTTCGCGACGCCGAGCTACGCTCGTCCGGCATGACGACACCGGTGAACGACAAAGCACACGAAGCTGCGGCCATTCGTGACGCACTCGACACGGGTGAGATTCGCGACGTACTCGCGATCAGGGCGTCACGTCTCGGCGACTTGCTGATGACTACACCGACACTCGAAGCGTTTCGACAGCGCTTCGACAAATCACGCATCACGCTACTCACCAATCCCTACAGCGCAGGGATCGTTCAAGGGAGTTCGTCGGTCGACGCGACGATCGTCTTCGAAGGGCGTGAGCGCGACCTCGTCGGACATCGAGGCAGGAAGCTCGCGGCCGGCCTGCGCGGCAAGTATCAGTTGTTGCTCGCATTACGGCCGCGTCGCGAACTCGAGTCTTTCGCCCGTCGTGCGGACATCGGTCATGTGTTTCCGGGCGGCGCCCAGTCCGAGCGACGTGACCGTCACGTCGTCACACAGTGTTACGAACGCATCGCGCCACTCGGTCTACCGGCTTCGGGACCGGGTCCGCTCCGTGTGACGATGTCCACTCGAGAGCTCGACGATGTGCGGTCCGAACTCGGCCTTTGGCGGCCCTTCGTCCAGATCCATCCCGGCTGTGACGAAACCATGCGCATCTGGCTACGCCGCGGAGTTCGTCGGCGCGTGTGGCCGGCGGAACGATGGATCGAACTCATCGACACGATCCACACGCGATCGACTCTCGAGGTCGTCCTGACGTCCGGAAGTGCCGTCGAACACCGAATCAATCAGCACATTGCCGGCAGGACACTGCGTCGACCGAAACTCGCCCACCGACTTCCCCTTCGGAAGCTCATGTCGTTGTCGAGCCTCGCGCGCGCGTGCATCACGATCGATACCGGGCCAATGCACCTCGCGACGGCGGTCGGCACGCAACTCGTCGGCCTCTACGGACCGAGCCCGGTCGAGTACACGGGGCCGTGGGCACCGAACGGGCAGGCAGAAGTCCTGCGCGCCGACCTCCCGTGCATGCCGTGTCAGGGCAAGAACGTCCACTGTCCACGCAACGTGTGCATGGAAGAAATCCGAGTCCACGACGTCGTCGCGTGTCTCGAACGATGCGCAATCGTCAGCTGACTCACTCAGAGCCGCATCGACTTCTCGGCGGTCACGGCCTGCTCGTGGCGCATGGCCGAAGAACGACGGCGCTTGTCAGCACCGACTTCGTAGCTCTTGAGCTTGTTGTAGAGCGTCTTGGTGTCGATGCCGAGGATGCGTGCCGCGCGGGACTTGTTTCCGCCCGTGCTCGCGAGAACCCGGAATATGTGCCGCTTCTCGAGGTCGGCGAGCGACAGCGTCAGCAGGTTGTCCGGATCGGGCTCACCGAGACACTCGAGTAGCTTCGGGCCCACGTGCCGACCGTCGATCAGGACGTACTGCGCCTGGCCACCTTCGAGTTTTCCGCGTAGTTCCTCGAGGCTGTTCACCGCCTGCGATGGGACTCGCGACCTCCCGAGGTCATCGACGAGCTTCTGCAGAGACGCTTGCCCCTGCTCCTCGCCCGAGAAGAGATAGAGTGTGTTTCCGGGTGCCATGAGATGGTCCTTTGGCTAATGGGTTCCTCAACCGAGGCTTCCCGGGGCATCCCTGGCCGGGGGCGGACGGGCGGAAAGGCGACTCCACGGTATGAGACCCGTTCTTTTACGGTGCAGATCGTCACGTGTGGGAAATCGTGCCGAAAAAAGTTGACACCGATAGCCCCATCGATCGCCCGCTGATTGCCCTACCGTGCGATTCGCGGAGTCGCGTTCTCACGTGCGAGAATCGAAGGAAAGACTCGAACTCACGTCGCGGACGAGACTTGCACGCGGCTGCGCCCGCCGCGCTCACTCTCAGTTCGTCGGGATCGCGGCACCAGAAATCTGGATCGGCAACATCCGCGTGATGTAGAGCGTGATGAAGTCGTTGACGTCCGCGATCATCGACGTCTGGCAGTAGACGACGTCCCCGGGGAGGACCATGAAGTCCGGGGTTCCGTTCAGCAGGACACCGCTCATGTTGACGCGGTGGGTGCGGACCTGATCGGCGTTCCCGTAGTAACGCAGCACACGCACGTCCTTCCACTTGGCCCGAATGTCGAGCCCACCTGCCGATGCGATCGCCTGTGCGAGCGTCATTCCCGGTGCGTAGAGCATCGGACCCGGCCTGCGGACTTCGCCGGTGACGTAGAGCGTGTTCGCCGACGCTTCGGCGAGGGACACGCTGACCTCGGCGTCCTGCAGGACCTTGCCGTAGGCGGCCTGCACCTCGCGGCGGAATCCGCCGATCGACTTCCCCGTCGCTCGAAGCGCATCCGGAATGCGCCGCAGGTTGACCGTCCCTTGTGGCGAGACGATGGCTTCCTGCTGCAGATCTTCCGACGGATACACGTCGACGAGGATCTTGTCTCCGGGGCGCAGGACGTAGTCGCGATCCATGAACGCGGACCACTCGCGCACCATCGCTTCGGCATCGAACGGCGGTGCGCTCGAGCAGGCCGCGAGCCAAAGCAGACCGCACAGCGCGGCGAGGAGCGGAGAACGGGAAAGCGCCTTCGAGGCCTTGACCATGGGGATTCCTGACCGGGGAACACGCGTGGTCGAAGCACCACGCATCCCTTCCTGTCGGCGCTACCAGCCGTGCAGACTTAGCGGCGTCGCAAAAAACCTCGGCGTGAAGGGACCTGCGAGCGAGAAGCTCGCTGCCCGCGAGGTCAGCGCAACACGATGCGCGCTTCGTCCGGCGCCGTGACGGGGATCCGGTTCCCTGCTTCGTCTCGAGGGGCGAGGGCTTCGACCAGGAGATCGCGCAAGAGCACGGGATGGCGCGTGCGCTCCGTCCCGAGCGTGAACGCGTGTGCGCCGTCGCCGCCTCCCGCCAGGAAGCTGTTGGTCGCGACGCGGTAGCGCGCGTTCTCGTCGAGCTCGACGTTGCCAGGCACGAGCCAGATCTTTCCGACCCGGGGATTCGTGTCCGGCTCGAGGATCTCGTATCCGATGCCGGACACTTCGAACGGCCTCTGCGCCGTCCGGAGACCCTCGACGAGGGCAGCACGAACCTGTCCACCCAGGAGGTCCATCGAGACGACGTCATTCGTGAACGGCAGGAGTTCATAGACGTCTCGTTTCGTGACGACGCCGGCCGGCAGGCTGGCACGAATACCGCCACGGTTCATGACACCGATGCGTGCCGCACCCGCTTCGCGAATCAGATCGGACAACAGGTTGCCTGCTGTCGTCGAGACGGTAACCCCGCGTGCCCCCTCGAGCGGCCTCGTGAGTACGCCGACGGGTGCATCCCATTCTGTAGCGATGTCGCGTGTGTGCTCATGGATCCACTGAGCGAGCCTTTGTTGCTCGTCCGCTCGTCGCGCGACCGCTTCCGGGGGCTCGACGACGAGCGCACGGTTGACGGCACGAACGACTTCGACGGTCTTGTTCGCGGCGTCGACACGGAGTTCGACGAGGTAGTACTCACTCGCCTTGCCTCCGGTCTGCACGATCGTCGTGTCCCCCACGTGCACGGGCTCTTTCAAGCTCGTGTGACTGTGCCCTCCGAGGATCAGGCGCACCTCGGGGAATCGAGCGGCGATCTCGCGATCCTTCTCGAATCCACAATGCGTCAACAGGACGACGGCGTCGCTCTCGCGCGCCACACGGGGAAGCTCTCGCGTCAGGCACGTGAGTTCGTCCTCGAACTCGAACCCGCCGAACGGTCCGGTCGATTGCACGCGCGTGTCCTTCGTCACGAGCCCGACCAGAGCGATCCGCACGCCGTGCACGGTCCGAACCACGTGGGATCGCAACCACGGCGGACGAATCCCGTCTCGACGCACGACATTCGCGGCGAGGACCGGATGCCTCGCGCGCGCGACGAGCGCTTGCACGTTGTCCGAGCCGAAGTCGAACTCGTGGTTGCCGAGGGTCGCGAAGTCGAGACCGAGTTCGCGCTGCAGATCGACGACGAGACGACCCTTGGACGTATTGCCTTCGGGCGTTCCCTGGAACCAATCCCCACCATCGGTCATCCAGAACGTCGCGCCACGCTCCGCCGCGCGCTGCCGCTGTTCGCGCACCTCGCGTGCGAGTGCCAGGACACCGCCGCGTGGGCGTGGCCCGCGCAACGGACGGAACTGCCCGTGAAAGTCGTTGATGTGCAGGATCACGAGATTCGACGGACGTTCTGCCGCGCTCTCGGCTGTGTCCTGCTGCGGTGCCGCTAAGGTGGCGACGACCGGAAGCGGAGGTACGAGCGTGAGACGAGGGGGCGACGATGCCGCGCAGGCGGCGCCTGAAGCGGTTGGTGCAACGAGGAGCGACGTGCACAGGAGCACGGCGAGCCGGAAGACGCGTACGACGGGCAGCATGACCGAGCACGATACCGCTTGCCCTCTGCGCCGAATTCGACGAGCTGCGCGCGAGTCGACGCGCACTCCGGTCTCGAGCTGGAAGCCCCTGGCCCTCGCGACCTTCGTCGTGCTCGGTGCATGCGCCCCGATCTCGGATCTCGACGTGCATCGTTATCGGGGTTCGGGCCTCGCAGCCGAGACCGTCGAATCCCGTTCGCACGACGACGCAGCGAACGAGGCCGAATCGACGAACGGACGCACCATTACGGCACGAAGCTTCGGCGACGGCTCGCGAACGATCTTGCTGCTCGGCGCGATCCATGGAGACGAACCCGGCTCGCACTTGCTCGTGCGAGACATCGAAGACTGGGTGCGACGTCGTCCCGAAGTCTTGAGAGGCCTTCGACTCGTCTCCGTGAGCCCCGTCAACCCCGACGGACTCGAGCAGGGCACGCGCCGCAACGCACGTGGCGTCGACCTCAACCGTAACTTTCCTTCCAGAAATTTCGAGCCGGGTGGCGGGCGTGGCCCGAAGCCCCTTTCCGAACCCGAGTCCCGCTTCTTGCACCAGCTCCTCCTCAGGTACGACCCCGCGCTCGTCCTCTCGGTGCATCAGCCGAGGCACAGCGTCAACTGGGACGGTCCGGCCGAGGATCTGGCGCGTGCGATGGCCGAGCGCTGCGGCTATCGCGCCGAGGCCACGGTCGGGTATTCGACGCCGGGCAGCCTGGGGTCGTACCAGGGCATCGACCGCGCTCGCCCGATCATCACACTCGAGTTGGGGCGACACCCCGCCGCCGGAAAAACGTTTTTCGAGGAGACGGAGGCCGCGATCGAATACGCCTTCGCATGGACGCGTAGCTTCGGAGCGGCTGGCCCGGATCGAGGCGACTGACCCGATGGCGCAGGACCTGTTCGAGGGCAGGAGTTTTTGCAAGCGCGCTGCGTCGGGTCGAATCTGAACTTCGGACCCAGCCGAGTCTTCTCGATAACGACATTCATGGCTTCCGCGACACGCACCGACCCGGTCTTGCTGGCGAGTTATCAACGCGCCGTCCACGACTACGCGGATTTGCTCAAGTCCTTTGCAGCCAGACTCTTGGCGGACGATGCAGACTGGGCCGAGGACGTCGCGCAAGATGCCTTGCTCGCCCTCTACCGTCACCTGCACGACGTGCCCGAGTCCGCCTGGCGGCCGTGGCTCTACCGCGTGACGCGCAACCTCTGCCTCGACCGCCTGCGGAGGCGCAAACATCGGCCGAAGAACTTCCGGGACTTCGCCGACGAGGAGAATCGAGACCCCGTCCCTCCGAGCCGGGTCACCAATCGCCCCGAGATCCATGCGCAAGAAGAAGAGATGCAGCGCGACCTCGAGAAGGCGATCGCCGAACTTCCACCACGCTTTCGTGAGGTCTTCCTGCTCTGTGAGCAGCAGGGCGTCAGTTACGAAGAGGCTTCCACGATTCTCGACGTCCCGTTGAAGACGATCAGTACCCGTTTGTTCCGTGCTCGGCAGCGCCTGATGAAGGCCATGGCGAGCCATCTCGAAGATTGAAGACCATGAGCGACATCCGCCCCACGACTGACGCTTCGTGTCGTTCGATCCGGTCCCGTCTCGGCGAAGCCCTTGACCACAGGCTCGGGAGTCCGGACTCGAAGCGCGTCCGCGAACACCTTCTCGCGTGCAAGACCTGCCGCGGTGAGTACTCGATGCTCACGCGTCTGCAGCAGGCGACGCGCGAGCTACCGACCGAGCGCGTCTCCGATGACTTCCGCGCGCGATTGATCGAGCGGATCGAGTCCGGTGAAGGCGCGAGGCCCGACATCCTGCAGCACCCGATGTCGATCGCGGGTCGCATCAAGCTGTTCACATCGGGCGCACTGACCGCTGCAGCCCTGCTGGTCTCGGCGTGGCTGGTCTACGACGGCCTGAGGACGCCGACGAATCCGCAATCGATGCCGTACGACTTCGCGAGCCTCGCCGGACCGAACGACACGCTCCAGCCCGTCGACGCCAACGGAATCGGACTCCGCGCGGTGCAGAAGCCGCGAGAACTCTTCGATGGCCTGCGTTCGCAAGCTCCGCGACTCGCATCCCAGCCACCGAAGCGCGCGATGGCGCAACTCGTCGAACAGAGCGAAGCGTTGATTCAGAGCATACGCTTCGTCAATGCGCTCGACGGCACGCTGTTCGAACTTCCACCGGACGTGCGCACGAGCTACGTCGAAGCAGAGCGCACGGCGTCCGCCATCGTCGAAGAAGCACAGCGCAGCAACGACTCGAGAGCATCGGTCGACCGAATCGTCGACCTGTTGCAACACGGTCCGACGCTCGAACCGACGATCCGCGTCACGATTCGACTGCGGTCCTCGGAGCCGGTCGATATCGCGAGCATGCTCCAGCGACACTCGAAGAGCATGGAAGAGCTGAGTCAGTTTCTGCGCTACTTCAACGAGCACCTGCTACGGCAGGGCGACGTGGTCGCGCCGGCAGCAGAAATCTGGGGTAGCCCGACGCTGCGACTCGGCAATCGCTGAAGCCGCTGCTCGCCGGGTTGCCTTCAGCGTCCGACGCGTAGCTCGACCGCATTCATGATGTCGGCGCCGAGGAAGGGATCCGTGCTCGGGTAGAGAAGGCCGCCGAGCCGCAGCACGCTGCCGTTCAAGCTAGCTTCGGTCGGAATGGGCAGGATCGCTACCCAAGCACCTTGGACCGGCTTGGACGTGATGAAAATCAGCGTCGCGAGGTCCAGTTGGAACTGGCAGCTCTTCAACGGCAGCGGCACGATCGGTCGGGCGCTCGCGTAGACGACGGCGGCGCTCGTCGTCTGCGGTCCTCCGAAGCCATTGAGCTGCAGGTTCGAACCGAGCTTGGCCGCCGTCGACTTGAGCTTGGGCACGCGCATCTCCCCGCCACAACCCTGACCGACGCTCCGTGTGATGCCGCCGGGCGATACCACGAACGGCTCGATGCCGTGCACGCCATCGTCGGCTGCGAAGACCAACTGCTGCCACGCCACCGTGAACTGGTAGCCGGTCGACGGCCGCGAGCTGGCCGTTCCGGGACGCAGGTCGACGACGAGACGCGCTTTCTCGAGGTCGATGCCCTCGGCGATCCAGGGCTCGCGACCCGCAGCAGCGTCGCTTGCCGAGAACCAGAGCGCGCCGGAGTCCCAGAACAGGTCCTCCGGCTGCGATCCCACCGCTCCAGGGACGAGATCCCGCAGAGTCGTGGTGACCGCATTGGTGTACCAGAGCTCGCGGCCGTGAACTCCGTCATCGGCGCTGAAGGCAACCCGGTCGTGATGGGTCTCGACAAAGCCCCGCGGATGCGAACTCACGCTCCCAACCTGCAAGTCGGCGATCATGTTCGTGCCCGCCGTCTCGCCGTTGGAGAACCATGGCTCCACACCCTCAGCCGCAGTGACCCCCGCGAAGTAGAGTCGCGTGTCGGTGCTCACCAACGTCCCGACGATCATGCCCGACGACAGACCCGGGTTGACGTCTTTGATCAGCACGACCGACGAACCCGTCGTACTGGTGCGCCAGAGCTCACGGCCGTGGACGCCATCGTCGGCACTGAAGAAGATGCGACTGCGATACGTGACGAGGTCGCGTGGGTCCGAGGAAGCGGCCCCAGGTCGAATGTCGAGGTGCATGCGCGGCAGCGGCTTCGCTGTCGCTGCGCCCCTCCACTCGAGCGCCCAGAGTTCGCGTCCATGGACGCCATCGTCGGCGGTGAAGAAGAGCCAGTTCCCGCTGCGCACCAAGTCGCGCGGATGCGATGACTCTGGCCCAGGTCGGATGTCGTGATACAGCGCGCCATCGAGGCAGAGTTCGCGACCATGGACACCGTCATCGGCCACATGGAAGACCTTGTCCGCGCAGACCGTCAGGTCGCTAGGACTCGAGTGGCTTGCTCCGGGGTTGAGGTCCGACACGAGCGTCGTCGTCGTGCCGTCGGACACGTGGAGTTCCACGCCCGTGCCGCTTCCTTGCGCCGGGAACCAAGCCCGCCAATCGTCGGTGAAGACCGGCGGCTCCATGGGCTGCGGTCCACCGACGACCACAGTGGTCGTGGCCGTGCCGCGGCTGCGATACCACTGATGGACCGTCGATGTCGGATACTGGGGGTAGGCACGTAGCCACGCCTCACCATTCGGTGCCTCGACGATCCTGTCGACACGTGACCCCTCGGTGCGATCCTCGGCGAGGTCCGCCAAGAGCTCGAGGCCATTCGCATCGCGGAAGCGATAGGGCTCGCGCCCCTTGGGTCCGCTGGCTGAGAACAAGAGATCGGCGCTGAGGTCGCGGGTCGGCACGACGTGGATGGCACTGGGTCGCGAGGAGGCCGTCCCTGCCGCGAGGTCGATGACCATCTGCGTGCTGCGCGAGCTGCCGGCCGTGACCCAAAGCTCGCGACCATGCTGCGCGGTCTCCGCACTGAAGAAGAGGCGTGAGCCAACATGGGCTAGCGGCAGAGGCGACGAAGAAGCAGCGCCGGCCGCGATGTCGGCGACGATCTTGACCTGGTCACTCGCGTCGATGGCGTAAAGTTCGCGGCCGCGGCCGCTGGCCTGCGCGCTGAAGTAGACGACCGGCGACGCGATGTCTGCGAGGAAGTCCCGCGGCGCGGAGCTTCCGGCACCGGCCTCGAGGTCGGCTACGAGCTCGGGCGCTGCGTCGACACGCGCGCGCCAGACTTCATTGCCGGTGGCGGCACTGTAGCCTCCGAAGTAGAGAGTCGTGCCGCGCACGTCCGCTGCATTGGGAAACAAGCGTGGGAATTCGCCAAAAGACGTGACCGTCGCCGTCGCTTGGGGCGAGCTGAGCTGAACCCGCACCAACCCCTTCGCACTGGCGAAGTCCCGTGCACACCAGATCGTCAACTGCGCCGTCGTCGTCGCAACCTCGAGCGAACCCGCCGACGACAATGGGAACGGCGCAGCGCTCACCTGCTCGAGGTTCGAGGGGCGTCCGTCGGACCGGAAGAGCTGATTTCCACTCGTGCTCGGGGCCAAGAAATAGGTCGCGCTGTGCGTGCCCGTCGCGTGCCGCCATTCGACATGGACCAGATCCTGACTATGGAGGCTCGCCGTCGACAGGGAGGCCGTGTTGGCCGCCGTCCCATCACTGACCCAGAACTCATAGGAAAAGGGTTTGCTGGCCGGGCTCGCCACGAAGGTGCAGCGTGCTGCGCCGTCCGCCCCGTCCGGCCAGCGACGGAGGATCGCATCCGCGATCTTGCCGTGCGAACGACCATCGGTCGACCAGATCTCGTACTCCGTCGCAGTCGCGAACCGACGCCCGCAAAGCACGCGGCCACCGACGACGCCGAGCGGCGCGAAGGCGTTGGAAAAGACGAGCTGGACACCGGATTGACTGTTCCACTTCCACAGCCCCCCGTTCGCCGCGAAGTACCAGTCGGTACCGAGCTGCTTGAACTCACTCGGATTCGAGTCGCCATAGAAGCGCTCGTTGAGATCCGTGAGGAGCTTAGGACTCTGGGCTGTCGCGGCGGAGGCCATGGTCGTCGCTACCAGGGCGAAGCCGAGCAAGAGGAAGATGTCTCTGGGAGCAAGAATGCGCATACAGGGAACAGCGCAGCACGAGCCCCCGGTCGTTACAAGAAATCAATAATCGGGACCTGCAATGTCCACTCCGCGGCACCTGGTGCGGCAGGGCGACGTCGTCGTCCCTGCACCGCGGAGATCCGCGGGCAGCCCGACGCTGCGACTCGGCAATCGCTGAGTCGCAGCGTCGAAGAGGCTCAACAATCGACGATACGCACGTAACCTTTCGTGCTCGATGGCGTCGCGCCGAGCGCGGAGCCGTCCTGGGAACTGGCGCGCCGAACCTGGCACACAGCTTGCGCTCAGGCGAGGATGACCTTCGTGCTCCGCCTCCTGCGATCACCGCTTGCGCGCCGACTCACTCTGCTCTTCTTGCTGGCGAGCGTCCTGCCACTCGGCGGTGCGGGATGGCTCATCCTCCAAGGTCTCGAGCGCGTGAGCCTCGAGGACGCGACGCGGCGACAGAGCCTGGTCGCCGAAGGCGCAGCCGGCCTCGTGCGCCAATGGGTAGCGCGGAGCAGCGACAAGCTCGAGACGATGGCGCGTCTCGCCTCGAGCCACAGCTTTGGCGAGGCGACGGCGATGGAGCAGATCGAAGTGCTCGTCGAAGCGACGAAGCTCTTCCTCGAAGTGCAGCAGATTGCCGGTACGGAAACGCAGCCAGAGCTGATCGCGCAGACGATGCAGACCGACTACGCGCAGGCTCAGCGTGCCATTCCCAATGTACGCGCCCTGCTCGAGTCGCGCTTCCACGCGAACGCGCAGCAAGCCATCGTGCGCGATCCGCTGTCGCAACGAAGCCAGTTCCGGTCCAAGATCATCGAGCGAAGCTTCGGATTCAGGGCACTCCCCATCTCCGTGCCCTATGGCGACGCCACCACGAAAGAGGGCGGAGCCTTGGTCGGCTACCTCGATATGCGCCGACTCGACGAGGCGCTCGCTGGCCTCGTGCAAGGTGACATGCGCATCGAAGTGCGATCGGCGAAGTCACTGGGCAAGGCGACGGACGATGCCAGTGTCGAGATCGCGGCCAGTGGTTCGGAAATCGCCGACGAGATTCGCACTGAGACGGCCGTCGGCTACGGCGACTGGACGGTGCGCGTGACGGAACCCCGCGCCCGCATCGACGAGGGCTATCTGAGAGCGCGGCACCTCGTCGTGATCGGCATCGGCATCGCGATCGCGCTCGCGAGCCTCGCGAGCTTCGTCTTCGCGTCGCGCGTGCTGCGTCCGGTCAATATCTTGACCGCGACCGCCACTCGGCTCGAACACGGCAACTTGTCGGCCCGCAGCGGCATCGACCGTCGCGACGAGATCGGTCAGCTCGGCCGCAGCTTCGATGCGATGGCGACCGCACTCGAGAAGCTCGACGACGCCAAGTCCGACTTCATTCGAACGGTCTCGCACGAGCTGCGCACGCCGCTCACGTCACTCCGGCTCAGCGTCGCCAATCTCGCCGATGGCGTCGTGGGCCCCCTCGAAGCTCGCCAGCAGGTCGTCGTCGAGCGCATCGCGCGCGACGTGGATCGACTCGTCGCTCGCGTCGGTGACCTCCTGGCCTTGGCGAAGATCGAGGCCGGCGTGGAGCAGGCCCGGATCGCCGACATCGATCTCTCGGAACTCGCGCGCGGCATCCTCGACGCGCTCCGCCCGCTCGCGGAGACCCGTTGCGTTCGCCTCGAGACTTGCGGTATTGGATCGGGACGTGCAGATCGCGGCATGCTCGAACGCATGATCATCAATCTGGTCGACAACGCGATCAAGTTCGGGCCAGAGAAGGGCGCGGTTACGGTCGCCATCGAGGGCGCGACGCTGACCGTCTTGGACGACGGGGGCGGCTTCGAGGACGAGAGTCTCTTCGAGGCCTTCGTGCAAGCCGAGTCGGATGGGGTCAAGAACCCTGGAGTAGGTCTCGGGCTCTCGATCGTGCGCAAGCTCGCAACCCTTCAGAACGCCAAGCTCGAACGTGTGCGCACGCCACGACACGGCTTCCGCATCACGGTCGGGGAGGCGAAGCGTTGAAGCCCAGCCTCCTCATCGTCGACGACGACGCTTCGATCCTCGAGTCGTTGCGCGAACGCTTCGAGGCGCGCGGTTACGCCGTCACGACCGCGAGCAGCGGCGAAGAGGCTCTCGAAGCCCTCGCCAATCGTCCATCCTTGGCCTTGCTCGACCTCGAATTACCACGTGGTGACGGCCAGAGCGTCCTCGAAGAAGTCGCGCGCCGCGGTATCGAAACGACGATTGTCGTGATCACGGCACACGGCAGCGTCGAACGCGCCGTGCGCGCCATGCGTGCCGGCGCCTACGACTTCGTCGAGAAGCCCTTCGACACGGGCCTGCTCGAGCAATCGATGCAGCGCGCGCTCGAACGCAGCCGGCTCGTGCGGAGCGTCGAGGCGACACGTGCCGAGACCGCGATGACGAAGCTCGTCGCGGAGTCGAAGCCCATGCACGACTTGCTCGATACGGCTCGCAAGGTCGCCGAGAGCAACTCGAGCGTTCTGATCCTAGGTGAGAGTGGCACGGGCAAGGAGCTACTCGCGCGCTTCCTCCACGAGCACAGCCACAGAGCCGATGCACCCTTCGTGCCGATCCACTGTGCGGCACTCTCGGAGTCGTTGCTCGAGTCCGAGCTATTCGGGCACGAGAAGGGCGCCTTCACGGGTGCGGTGGCGCGCAAGAAGGGGCGCCTCGAGATCGCGCACGGAGGCACCGTCTTCCTCGATGAGATCGGAGATCTACCCGAGAGTTTCCAAGTCAAGCTCCTGCGCGTGCTCCAAGAACGTAGCTTCGAGCGCGTTGGCGGAACGACGGAGCTTCGAGTCGACGTGCGCATCCTCGCGGCAACCCATCGGGACTTGGAACAACGGATCCGCGAAGGCGCGTTTCGCGAGGACCTCTACTACCGACTCAACGTGATCTCGCTCACCCTGCCACCGCTGCGCGATCGTCCTGGCGACGTGGTGGCTCTGGCGCGGAGCTTCGTCGAATTGCTCGCCAAGGACCTTGGCCGCGTTGAGCCCGAGCTCGACGACGACGCCATCGATGCATTGTGCAAGCACAGTTGGCCCGGAAACGTACGGGAGTTACGCAACGCCATCGAGCGCGCACTCGTCCTCGGCGACGGTGTGAGCATCACGACGGACGACCTGCCGATCGATGTTTGGTTCAGCGGCAAGGGCGCGGAAAACGCGAGGGATTCTGGTGGCTTCCACGCGCAGGTCGAGGCCGCGCGCTTGCGCATCCTCGAAGAGGCGCTCGCCGCCTGCGACGGAAATCGCACGCGCGCGGCAGAGCGGCTCGGCCTGCAGCGCACCTACTTCGCACGGCTCTGGAAGAAGTACGGCGGCGACTGAGCAAGGGGCGTCGATCCGGAGCGACAAAGACAACGAACTCCTGACGGGGGCACTGGCCCGGACTATTCGTGAAGACCGTCGCGAGGCGCCAGCAAGGCCAGCAGATTTGCGGCTCGCGGGCCGAAGGGCGACGAAGGCGTACTCCGCAGTACGCAGTACGTCGAGAAGACCTTCGGTCTGCATGCCGCGAAGATGCTGGCCTCCGTGGCACCGCAGTAGGTGTTCATGCATCGTTCGGGCGTGTGTATCCACTCGGATACGGTCCCTGTATCTCTTCGTGCTCCGATCGCCGTACCCATGGCGTTCGCAGCGCGTGTGGAGTCGCTCGGGTGGGAAATGCGCGGGTGGCATCACACTTGCCATGCACAGAGCATGAAGAAGCGATCCATTCACCACGTCATCGTGCCCGCGGTCTTGTTGTGGGCGATCCACTCCACGGCTGTCTCGGCCCAAGACATCGGCAAGAGAGTCGTCGAGAACAAGATCAAGGCGGCCTTCCACCCGACGAGCGTCGCGCCGTCCTTTACGTCATCCACGCCGGGACTCGTCACCTGGCACGAGTCGTTCGCCGCCGCGCTCGCCGCATCGCGCACGAGCAAGAAGCCGGTGCTTCTCTTTCAGTTGCTCGGTCGCCTCGACGACGCTTTCTGCTGAACCAATGCGCGTATCGCGAGAAGCGTGCTCTTCTCCGACAAGAACCTCGCAGCCTACATGAGCGAGAACTTCGAGTGCGCGTGGCAAGAACTGCGACCCGTGCCGCAGGCGAGCATCGACTTCGGCAACGGCCGCGTCTTGAAGCGCACCTTGTCCGGCAACGTGGCGACGTGGATCTGCATGCCTACGACTTCATCTGCGAGCACGTCGGGCGCCAGCGATCCAGCAAACCGCGTCATCGACGTGATTCCCGCGCTGTTCACGATCGAGCACTACCAGGCTCGTCTCGCGGCTGCCCATGAGCTCCACGGAAAGGTGTGCGACCTCGACGACGCGACGACTGTCCTCGCCGACTGGCACCGGCAGCGCGCGGGACAGATCCGCAACAAGCCGTTACTCGGGCCGGCCGGCGACCCACACAGGAAGAAGCAGGCCACCATTGCCCTGCGTACCCATGGAATACCCTTCCTCGCCAAAACGATGGTCGAGAGCAGCGTCAAGCGCAGCTTCCTCGTCGAGGACGATGCATACAACCATGCTGTGCGCTCGCCACAGGCCCATGCACTCCTCGCGGTGCCTCGCGAACCCGAAGCTCCGAACGAGGTCGCGAGCCTGACGCCGAAGCTCTTCAAGACAGTCTTGGGCGTCGACCTGGATGACCCGTACCTCGGCCTCGCACCCTACGTACTCGGTGGCGAGATCGGGCGTCACTGACCGCCGTGGCGTAACGAAGTCACGCGCGCCGCTTGCGACGCTTCAAGAATGGAGCCGCCAGCAAGCCGAGGCTGCCGACGGCGATCAAGAACCACGCGACGCGCTTCGAGTGCTCGAGTGCTTCGGGGGGCAACTCTTTGATCGCGAGGGCGACCTGCACTTCATCTCCTTGGAAGACGAACGTCGCGTAACCGATCGCCCGAAAGAGGAAGAAGGTCGAATCGACACGCTCCTCCATGATCCGCGCCACGTGCACCTGCCCGAGCAGCAGTCCTCCCGCGCCGAGCAGGATGCCCGCGAGAATGATGAGGGCGAGGCGGAGGATCTTGACGACGGACATCGATTCACCGGGACAACGAGGATTCGAACTCCGCTTCGATCTTCGCGCTCGTGGCGAGCAGCGCACGAATCTCTTCGTCGAGTTCGTCGCCTTCGAGCTTCTTGGCCCACGAACGTACGACCACGTCGCGCGGGCGAAGCCCCTTCCCGAGTGTCTTGCGCCACGCATACGCACGCTCGAATGCCCAGCGATAGCGCGGTTCTTCGTTCGCGAAACGATGCAGGAGATCGGGAATCTCGTCGCATCGCGCCATCGTAGCCACCGTTTGCTGTTCGGCTCGACAGAGTCGCTGGATCGCTCCTGCGACCGCCGCAGCAGCCCAGACATGTTCGGGGCGCGGGTCCGCGACGTCGTCGTCGAAGTGCCAACCGAAGCCGAGCCCTCCACATCGGATGCGTGCGTTCTCGATCGCTTCGAGTGCACGACGACCGCCGCGAACGTCGCCAGCCGTAATGCGCGCGTCAGCGAGCCACGCCGTCGCGAGGGGATTGCACTCGAGCATCGGACCGGGCTTCGCACCGGGTCGCAGACGGCCGCACCAACCGAGCGTCCCGTCGATCCGCAGGAGTTCCCGGATCGAGCGTGCCTGATTCGCGCAGACGTTCCCGACATGATCTGTAGCGACGTCCATACCGTCCTGCCCTCCGACGACCAGGAGCGGAGCGGCTGGTCGGTCATCGAGCGGTTCGACGAGCATCGGGATCCGCACGCGTTGCAACAGCGCACCGAGTTCGGTCGCGACCGAAGCACTCGGTGGTGCACGCATTACGTTCGATAGCGGAAGAACGGGACTCGCTCTTCCCCACGCGAGTGCATCGACTTCCGTTCGCTCGGGGTCTCGAGTGGGATCGCCGGACGCTTCGAGTGCGGCGAGGAGCGCATGACCTTCACGCTCGAGTCCCGCATTCACGAGAGCGTCAGCCGCATCACGCGTGACGTGTGGAGGCACGGCGCGACTCGTACCGTCCGCTTCGAAATCGAAGATCGAACGACCATCCGGCGACAGTCGATCGTGGAGCTGTCGCACCGCGATCTCGTAGGCGTTCGCCAGCGGATCATCGCTTCGTGTGACCCGTTTGATGCGCGCACCCAGCAAGGCATCGTATGTCGATGCGAGATCGAACCAACCGAGTCCACGATGCTGCACGAGCCGCAGACGGCGGCGAGCGTCGTCCAGGGAGTGCGAGATCGTGAGGTAGACGAACGCCTCATCGCTGTCGATCACGAGCTTATGCCCCGTCCGAGCGAATCCGACGAAGCGAGCAACGAGGTAGCGGCGAGCACCGGCGCGTTCGACGGTGCGAGAGGCGACGAACGCACTCGATGCATTCTGGATCGACGCACCTTCGAACGTGACGGCTCGACCTCGGCCCACGGCGCGGGCCATCAACACGTCGCCGTAACCCGTAGCCGACGGCAGGGAGAGCCACTGCCACAGTGCGCCGGCATCGACATGTTCGAGGATCAACGGGGTCGCACCGCGGCGAAACCGCGGACGTTGCGCCGCATCACGCCCCGTCGCCGTGGAAAAGCGCAGCCCGACCCCGGACAGCTCACTGGCCCCCGATGGTTCGCGGTTCTCGACGCTCCGCACGTCGCCTCGAACGTCGATGCACCACGTGACATCGACACCGCATCGCACTGTCTGAGCTCGTGCGACGTGCTCGCTCAGTGGAGTCGCCACCGCGAGCGCGATGGCGAACCGGAATCGTCTCAGCTGAGTTGCGGTAGCTTGCGACACGCCTCGAAGCGTTCCTTGTCCACGGCGTAGTTCATGGCCTCGTCGACGAGCACGCGGTTGTGGAGCACCAACTCGTACAGTGCGTCGTCGAGCGAGCACATACCGAGGCCACGGTTCTTCGCCATGATCGCACGGAGACGGTCGTATCGACCAGCCTCGAGTTCGCGGTGGACTTCTTCGGTATTGGTCAGGACCTCGAAGACAGGGACTCGCCCCGTTCCGTATTGCTTGTGCACCAGCACCTGACACGCGACGACACGGAGCACTTCGGCGATCCGGAATCGAATGTTCTCGCGCTCGTCCGATGGAAAGAACTGCTCGAGCTTGGCCATCGCCTGCGTGGCCGAGCTCGCGTGCACCGAAGCCACCACGAGCAGACCGCTTGCCGCACTCGAAAGCACCGCATCGACGGTCGCTGCGTCGAGGATCTCGGAGACGAACAACAGGTCGGGACGAATGCGGCGCGCGAGGTCGATACCCTCTGCCATCGATTCGACGTGCTGACCGACTTCGAGTTGTTGGATCAGGCACGTGCCGTCTTCGTGCACCTGTTCGATCGGATCCTCGACCGTCAGAACGTGGATCTCACGCTCGCAGTTGAGGGTGTGGATCAGCGCGGACTGTGTCGTCGTCTTGCCACATCCGATCGGCCCGGTGAGCAGCACGAGGCCCGAGCGAAGCGCCAGGAAATCGTCGAGGTAGCGCGGCAATCCGAGTTCTTCGAGTGACGGGTGCTCGTTGCGGATCGGCTCGAGCACGATTCCGTGCCCATCGATCAGCCTGAAGCAGTTCGCCTTGTACGTCGCTTTGTCGTCGTGGTAGAGGAAGTGCACGTCGCCATCGCGCTCGTACGCGTCCTGTTGCCGGTCGTCGAGCAGTCCTCGGACGAGACCGTCCAGCTCAGCCGGCTCGATCGGCGCACACTCGTGCCGCACGAGATGGTCGACGACGCGGAAGATCGGCACTTCCTTGGCCCGAAGATGGATCGTCGTGGCGCCGAGCTTCTCGGCACAAAGGAGTATTTCGCGGAGGTCGATCATGGGACTCTCACCCTGCGGTGATCAGGAAGCGATGACGGTCCTTGGCGCGCGTGAATGCGTCTTCGATGCGAATCCGACCTTCTTCGACCAACGCCATGAGCACGTCGTCCATCGACCGTGACTCGCCCGCTTCGAAGGACAACAGGATCGGAATGCGGTCGTAGCGGCCTTCGGCGATCGCGCGCCGGAACGCACGCGACGGACGAACGACTTCGGTCGCGAGCACGAGGCGGGTCTCGTTAGTGCCGCTGACGAGTTCTTGCTGGACGATGCCGCGCAAGCACGACGCGAGATTGCCGCGGAACTGATCGAGCACACCGTCCGGAATCCCGCGTTCGAGTCGCTCGAGCGCAGCGACGCTGCTCGGTGACTGCATCCCGATGATTACGAGGTGTCCGGTGGATGCGAGTTGCATGCAGAGCTCGAGCGATTCGGCTCCCACGAGGTTGCCGACGACGATCACGTCCGGATCCTCGCGAAAACTACTCCGCAAGGCGGAGGCCTGCGCAGCACCATCGTGAGCGACACGTTTGCGCGTGACGAGCCCTGCACCCGAGTACGTGAACTCATGAAACTCGTCGAGAGCCAAGACGTGAACCGGCTTGTGGCTCGCGATGTGCTGCACCATCGATGCGATCGTCGTCGATTTGCCGGCTCGAGGACCACCACCGACGATGACCAGCCCGCGGAGTTCGTCGAGCATCGAGGCGACCGACTCACCGTGACCGAGATCCTGAAGCGATGGTACGGCGTCGGGAACGACGCGAATCATCGCACTCGGCCCATGACGATCTTGGAAGATCTGCACGAAGCAGCTCTGACCTCGCGAGCCGCCGAGGCGGACGTTGACGTGTTGCTCGACTTCGAGTTGTTTCCGGGCGCTAGTGTCGAGCACCGCTCGCAAGAACGACTTCATCCAACAGCGATCGATCGCGAGGTTGCTGAGCGGAGCGAGTCGGCCGGCACTGCGAGCGCGTGGGCGCTGGTTCTGTGACAAGATCAAGTCGGTCGCGTTGATCGTGCGGGCTCGTTCGAGGATCTCGCCCAGGTCCGGGAGCTGTTCGTCGGCATGCGCGCCGAGTGCGTCGTCGCGCACACGAGCGCGAGTCCGCCTCCGATCCTGGATCTTGAGGACGAGATCGAGTGTCTGTGCGGAGATCACGCCCTCTTCGAGCAGGACTTGCCCAACCGGCTTCCGCCAACCGCCGAGGGATTGGATCTGCAAACAGCGTTCGACCTCCTCACTACGGATGAACGGGCATTCGAGGAGGATGATTCCGAGGCGTGTGTCTTGCATGACGATCGTCCGCGTTCGAAGCGGATGGAGAACACAGTGCTCCAGGTCCGATCGACCTCCGCGACTCCCCGGCTCAACTACGCCGGACGCGCTCGATGGCAAGGAGGCTTCATGGGCGAACCCCTGACGGGGCAATGCGCAGCCTCAGGGGCTATCATTGCAATGGTCTGCGATCTCTCGCTTCTGCACTGTCTCGTACGTAGGACCGTCATGCGGCACGCTCTGCTTTCGTCTCCCGTTCTTCTCGCTGCCATCGTCTTCTCGGCAGCATCGACCGCCGCGATGCCCGCTCGGGCGCAGCAGGTCGAGCCAAGTCACCACTTCGTCACGATTCGCGTCACGGATGCGGCGAGTCTCGATCGCATCCTCGCGATGGACTTCGACCTCGCGTCTTGCCAGAAGCTCGAACTGCCGGTCCACCTTCTCGAAGTGTTCGCGACCGATGCGGACATCGAGAAGATGCGCTCTGCCGGTCTCGACTATCGCATCGAAATCCGTGACTACGAAAAGCACATCGCCAAGCAGAACGCTGGCTTCACATCTCCCTACGCGCTGACGCCACCGGTCGGACAAGGAGCGATGGGGGGCCACTACACGTTGGCTCAGATCGAGGCCCATCTCGACAAGTTCGCCAAGGACCATCCGACGCTTTGCACGGCGAAAGTCAGCCTCGGCAAGTCGGTGGAGGGTCGCGACATCTGGATGGTCAAGATCTCGGACAACGTGCAGATCGACGAGAACGAACCCGAGGTGCTGTACGACGCGGTGCACCACGCACGCGAGCCGCTCTCGGTCACGACGACACTCGTCTACATGGATTGGTTGCTGTCGAACTACGCGACCGACCCGACGGCCAAGCGCATCGTCGACACACGCGAGTTGTTCTTCGTGCCGGTCGTCAATCCCGATGGCTACGAATACAACCGATCGACCAACCCCAATGGTGGCGGCATGTGGCGCAAGAACCGCCGCAACAACGGATCGAGCTACGGCGTCGACCTCAACCGCAACTGGACGACCGGCTGGTCCGCCCCCAACGGAGGGAACAGCACCAACCCGGCGTCGGAGACGTACCGCGGTCCCGCGCCGATGTCCGAGCCCGAGATCCAGGCACTCGACGCGTTCCTCAAGACACGCAAGTTCGTGCTCGGCTGCTCGGCACACACGTATACCGACATCCTGCTGCGGCCGTGGGGTTACCAGAGTGGCGACCCGACCAATGTCGCCGACTACCGCGTCATCGACGCTGCCGCGACCAAGGTCAATCAGATCAACGCGGGCGCCGCGGCGGACGTGCTCTACATCGCGGCGGGAACCGCACTCGACCACTACCACGTGGCCTACGGGATGTTCGGCTATTCGCCGGAACTCGGGCGATCGAACGAAGGACAGTTCTGGCCCAACCCGACCAACCAGGTCGCGATCTCGAACCGCCACCAAGACATGTTCAAGACGTTCTCGCTCGCGGCCGGTTCGTCGATCGACATCGTCAAGGTCCAGATGGCGGAGGGTCCGGGTAGCAACTCCAACGGCATCATCGAAGCCGGCGAGAGCGCCGCGATCCGCGTCACGCTCGAGAACGGCGGCGCGCTCGCGACGCTGACGAACGTGACCGCCACGATCTCTCCGTCGACGAGTGGAGTCACGGTGACCCGCGGCACGCACGATTTCGGAACGGTCGCCAAGTTCACCAAGGCCGACAACAGCGCGTCACCGCTGCTCCTCGCGATCGCGAGCGGGTTCTCGGCACCATCGATCAAGTTCGACCTCGACATTCAATACGAAGGCAACTCGGTCAAAGAGACGTTCGACATCCCGGTGCAGCAACCGTTCGAGATCATCGGAACGGACTTCGAAGTCGACCTCGGCTTCGCGACCGACCCCGCGGACACGGCGACGACGGGGCGCTTCGAGCGCGCCGTGCCGCAAGGCACGACGCTCAACAACGTGCAGATCCAGCCCAATCAAGATGCGACGCCCAACGGCACGCTCTGCTGGGTCACCGGCGCGAGTTCGGGCAGCAGCGCCGGTGCCAACGATGTCGATGGCGGATTCACGACGCTCGTGACACCGACGATCGACCTGACTCACGTCCGGGACGCCAAGCTCGAGTTCCAGCTCTGGTATGCGGAAACGGGCACCAATCCCGATCCGTTCACCGTCGCGATGAGCCGCGATGGTGGAGCGAATTGGACGACGCTCTTCACACGCACCACCACCGGAGCCAACTGGACCGCGACGTCACTCGACATCCCGGCGCCGCTGACGGCGACGATGCGCTTCCGCTTCCGGGCGCAGGACACGATTCAGGCGTCGGTCGTCGAGGCACTCGTCGACGACCTACGGATCGTCGGAGTGACGGACCCCGCGAACATGTCGCTTCTCGGTGGAGGCCAGCGCGGCTCGATGCTCCGACTTGCATTCCACGGCGTGAGCGGCGCCGCTGGGTTGCCGTTGCTCTCGACGTCGACCCAAGACATTGCGGTCCCGGGTATCGGAGGCCGCTTGTTGGTCGGGTTCACCGGCCTCGTCATTCTGCCGCCCTTCGCGTACGGCACCGAGAACCGAGTCGTCGTCGATGGTCCGATTCCCCAGGATGCGTCGCTCGTCGGGATCCGTTTCTACTGGCAACAGCTACTCGTCAACGGTTCGTCGCTGCAGCTCGGCAACTCGTCATCGATCCGCGTCCAATAGCCCCTTGATCCGGCAGCGTTTGCCGTGATCTTGAGCGCATGAAGACTGTCGTGCTGCTCGGGGCCGGAAAGATCGGCCGCATGGTTGCCTATTTCCTCGGTCCGCATGGGGGCGGCGATTACTCTCTCAGGATCGGCGATTCGAGTCCCGAGGCGCTCGAGACGATTCGCGAGGTCGCTGGCGAGTCCATCGATCGCACGCAGACGCTCGCCTTCGACGACGGAGTGGCTCTCGATGGACTCATGAGCGGCGCGGATGCGGTCATTTCTTGCGCCCCGTTCCACTGCAATCCGACGATTGCCGAACACGCAGCCAAGAACGGTCTCCACTACCTCGACCTGACCGAAGACGTCAAGGTGACCGACCAAGTCGCCGCGATCGCGTCTCGACCCGACTGCAAGACGGCGTTCGTTCCTCAGTGCGGACTCGCGCCGGGCTTCATCACGATCGTCGCGAGGCACTTGCTCGAACCGATGACCGAAGTGCGCGACTTGAGGCTGCGCGTCGGTGCGCTTCCGCGCTACCCCAACAACATGCTCAAGTACAACCTGACGTGGAGTACGGCAGGTTTGATCAACGAGTATTGCCAACCCTGCGAAGTCGTTCTCGATCACGAGGTCAAGACCGTACAACCGCTAGAGAACCTCGAAGAAATCGTCATCGACGGCGTGCCGTACGAGGCCTTCAACACTTCCGGTGGACTCGGATCTCTCGGGGACTCGGTCAAGGGTTCGGTACGCAACGTCAACTACAAGTCGCTGCGCTACCCGGGACACAATCACTTGATGCGATTCCTGATCCGAGATCTCCACATGGGTGACAACCAGGAGATGCTCGCCGAGATCTTCGAGCAATCGCTTCCGGCGACGTTCCGCGACCAGATCGTGATCTTCGTCAGTGCGATCGGCAACTTCCGCGGTCGACTGACCGAGAACGTGTACGCGAAAACGATCTACCACCAGGAGATCGACGGAAAGAATTGGTCAGGGATCCAGATCACGACCGCGGCCGGTGTATGTGCGGTACTCGATCTGCTCTTCGCGGGCAAGACGCCTCAGACCGGGTTCATCCGCATGGAGGACGTCCACTTCACGGACTTCATCGCGAATCGCTACGGTCGCTACTACGACCAGTAGGCCTTCAGCCACCCGCTGAATCTGCTCTCGCGAATCCGCGATGGCGACGACGATCAAGAAGATCCGCGATCGTGCTCCGACGGATTCCACGCGAGGCGATTGGCCCAACTGCGCACCGGCGCGGCTATGGTCCTTCGCCGCATGATCACCCTGAGCGGCATCAACAAGCGGCACGGCCACCAGATCCTGTTCGTCGATGCGTCCCTGCAGCTGAACGCCGGCGAGAAGGTCGGCCTGACCGGACCCAACGGTGCCGGCAAGTCGACCGTGTTCCGCATGATCGTCGGCGAGGATCCACCGGACGAAGGCGAAGTCGCGTTGCCGAAACGCCTGACGATCGGCTACTTCAAGCAGGACGTCGGCGAGATGTCGGGGCGACGAGTGCTGGACCAGGCGATCGCCGGCGCCGGGCGCACGGGCGCGTTGCACCACGAGGTGCAGACGCTCGAGGCGGCGATGTCGGACCCCGACCAGCAGGACCGCATGGACGAGATCCTTGCCCGCTACGGAGAGATCCAGCCCGAGTACCAGGACCGCGGCGGCTACGAACTCGAGGCCCGCGCCCGCGAGGTCCTGCACGGCCTCGGCTTCGACGACACGCAGATCGACGGCGACGCCGGCGCGCTGTCGGGCGGTTGGAAGATGCGCGTCGAGATGGCCAAGGTGCTGCTCGGCAACTTCGAGGTGCTGCTGCTCGACGAGCCGACCAACCACCTCGACATCGAGTCGATCCTGTGGCTCGAGGGCTTCCTCGCCGACACGCGCGCGGCGGTGCTGATGACCTGCCACGACCGCGACTTCATGAACCGGGTGGTCGACCGCATCGTCGACGTCGACGACGGCGAGTTCGTCTCCTACACCGGCGACTACGACTTCATGGAGCGCGAGCAGCGGATCCGCGCCGAGCAGAAGGAGGCCGCCTACGAGAAGCAGCAGGCGACCCTCGCCAAGATGCAGCGCTTCATCGACCGCTTCGGCATGTATGCCGCCAAGGCGTCGCAGGCGCAGAGCCGCCAGAAGAAGATCGACAAGATCGAGAAGCTCGACCCACCGGTGCGCCGCGAGTTCGTGCCGTTCCGCTTCAAGACCCCGCCGCGCTCGGGCGACGACATCGTGCGTCTGACGGGCATCCACAAGGCCTACGCCGAGCGGACGATCTACAAGGGCCTCGACTTCGAGGTGAAGCGCGGCGAGCGCTGGTGCGTGATGGGGCAGAACGGCTCCGGCAAGACCACGCTCCTGAAGATGGTCGCCGGCCACCTCGAACCCGACGCCGGCGACGTGAAGCTCGGCAGCGTGAAGATGGGCTACTTCGCGCAGGAGGCGATGGACGTCCTCGACCCGTCGCTGACGGTGTACGAGCAGCTCGACCACAAGTTCCCCCTCGAGTCCATCGGCACCAAGCGCGCCCTGCTCGGCGCGTTCGGCTTCTTCGGCGACGACCACGACAAGCGCATCGAGAATCTGTCCGGTGGCGAGAAGTCGCGGCTGGTGCTGGCGCTGATGCTCTTCGACCCGCCGAACTTCTTGGTGCTCGACGAGCCGACCAACCACCTGGACCTCGACAGCAAGCAGATGCTGGTGCAGACGCTGAAGGACTTCGAGGGCACGATGCTGTTCGTGTCGCACGACCGCACGTTTTTGCGCGGGTTGGCCAATCGCGTGCTCGACGTCAGCGCGTGCGCGGCGGGAGGTGCCGCGGACAAGTATCCGGGCAGTTACGTGGAGTGGGTCGAGAAGACCGGGGAAGAGGCTCCAGGCGTGCACCGGTAGGTGCACGCAACAAAGAACCGTCACGACACCGCTCTCGTTGTCGTCGATCCGAACTTCGGTCGTGTTGCTCTCAGCTCCTCCCACTCACGCTCAGCGACCGGCCTACTCGGAGAATTCCACCTTCAGCGCGTGGGAACGCCGGAGTCTTCGCCAACGGTCTGCACCGCGACGATGCCGGGGTCCGGCAGGCGCGCAATCGCTTCGACTCTCGCGGCAGAACCGTTCGCGCGCGCCAGGGAAGTTCGTTGTTCGGGCCGCACGAGCTTCAGCGCGACCTCGAGCCCCAACGACTCATCGGGCGGGCGGATGATATCGCCGACGACGGGGAGCTGCGCGTGCGCCGGGATCCAGATCGCGACCGCGGCCAGGTGTCTGCGCGGTACTCGATCTGCTCTTCGCGGGCAAAACGCCTCAGAAAGCCCGTAGCCACACGCTCCGCGGATCGTGCGGCTACGATGGAGCGATGCCCGCGTTGCCGCAGACGCCGGACGAGCACCGCACGCTGAATCTGCTATCGCGAATCCGCGATGGCGATGACGAAGCGTGGACCGCGCTCTATCGACTGCATCACGACGACCTGCTGTTCCTGATAAGACGACAGCTCGGCCCGAAGTTGCGCAGTGTCTTGCAGAGCGAAGACATCCTGCAGAGTGTCGCTCTCGAAGCCTTCCGTGACCTTCCACGGTTCGAACCGCGCGCGCAGGGAAGCTTGAGGGCGTTCTTGCACAAGCTCGTGATGAACAAGATCCGCGATCGTGCCGACTTCCATTCTGCGAAGAAGCGCGGTGCGGCCCTGAGCCTCGAGACCTCGATGCTCGACGACGTCGGTCAGGGCGACGGACCGCGCTTCTACGACAGCGAGCGATACGAACGACTCGAGCGCGCTCTCGATCGCTTGCCCGACGACATGCGCCAAGCGATCGTGCTGCGACGCTTCGAGGGACTCTCGAGTCGTGAAGCGGCAGACGCAATGGGCAAGTCCGACGATGCGATGCGCAAGCTCTACTCGCGTGCACTCGCACGCCTCACGTTGCTCGTCTCTCGTCCAGACGAACGATCGAGCGAGTGATCGACGATGAGTGACACGTCTCTCGAAGAAGCCTTGGCCGACTACATTGCACGGCGACAGTCGGGTGAGGTTCTATCGCCTCGCCCCTTCGTCGACGAACGTCTCGAGGCGACGAATCAGGATGCACGATTCGGCGAACGCCTACTCGACGCGATCGAGGCGTTCGAACGCACCAACCGTCAGTTGCCGGACCTTCAAGCGCTGCTACCCGAGCGCATCGATGAGTGGCGAGTTCGCGGTTTCGTCGGCCAGGGGACGTTCGGGCGCGTCTTTCGAGTGCGTGCCGTGAACGCGGCACCGAGCGATCCCGACTTGGCGTTGAAAATCCTTCACGAAGACACGGCGATGTTGCCGCGCGCGCTCGAACGATTCCGACGCGAGGGCGACTCGCTGCAGGCTCTACGGATACCCGGCATCGTGCGGTGTCATGCCGCTGGCGTGTTCGAAGGGTGTCCGTATCTCGTGCTCGATCTAGTCGAAGGGCGATCCCTCGACGCCATCCTGCGGTCGAGTCGTGATCAAGACTGGTCCCCAGCCCGCGTCGCCCTTCTCGTCGCGAGCTTGGCGCGCAGCATCTACGCTCTTCACGAGAGTGGCTTCGTCCATCGAGACATCAAGCCCGGCAACATCGTTCTCGACGAGCGCACGGGCATACCGACCCTCATCGACTTCGGACTCGTTGGGCAGAGCGACGATCATCGTCGTCAAGACGATCCCACATTGACGAAGGCCGGCGACGTCGTCGGCACGCCGGCATACATGGCACCCGAGCAGGCCCGCGGCGAACACTGCGATGCGCGAACCGACATCTGGGCACTCGGGCTCGTGCTCTTCGAACTCCTGACGAGCCGGACTCCTTCGCGCCCCCGGAACGCGGGATCGAAGCGTCTCGAGATTCGCGAGCGCAAGCGACGCAACGAAACCCTCGCCGAGTCGGGGATTCCGCACGCGCTGATCGCTATCCACGATCGCGCGACTTCGGCCTTCGCGGGAGATCGCTTTCCGAATGCACGGGAGCTAGCGAACGAGCTCGAAGCCTTCGGCGAAGGAACGAAGACCCGTACCAGGACTCGCCCCGAACTGCGCAAACGAGTTCGCGAAGCCATCACTCTGCATCCGATCATGCTCGGCACGATAGGAGTCCTACTCGTTACCGGCAGCACATGGGCGATCATCGATGCAAGACAGGAGCGACACTACCAACGCACGACGTCGATCCTGCGCGCACTCGACCGGGTGCTGGCACACGACGAACCGGAGTTGCGAGCGACACTCGCCGATCTACGCGTCGAACTGCAACCTGCGATCGAAGCTTGGACGTCGAACGATCGTTCACGGGCATTCGAGATCGCCAGCACGTGTGCGGCGTCCGCACCTGGCGACGCGATCGCCGGCTTTGCAGCCGGACTGACGGCACTCGGGACGAAGCGCTTCTCGGACGCTTCGCGTTTTCTCTCGCGATCGGCGCGCGCCTTCCCGGACGTCGAAGCATGCCAGGTGCAGTACCTTCGTGCGCTCCGCGCCGTCGGGGCTCGATCCGAAGCGCACGTTCAGGGCCTCACCATGTGGCAACACGCGGACAACCGCAAAGCTCTGTCTCCGGACACCTTGCACGAAATCGCCAAAGCCGCTCTCGACCAGAGCGACACGAACCTCGCCCGTGACGCGATTCAGGCTGCGCTCGATCACCCCGATCGAGAGCCGGCGCTCTCGATGTACAACACTGCGGCAATCGTCGCATCGAGTACGGGAGATCGGGAACGAGCGATGCGGTACTACGAACTCATCAAGGAGCGCGACCCGCAGTACATCCTCGGACGCTACAACGAAGCGTTCGCACTCGACAGCCAATGCAAGATCGAAGAAGCGCGGCGCGCCTACGAAGCGATCCTCGTTCTCGATCCGAACCACGCTCAATCGCTCGCCTGTCTCGCGTGGCTCCACTCCGGATCCGGACGGGCGACTTGCGAAAAGTGCAAGTCGGCGTTCGAGGCCAATCCCGAGCTATTCGACCTCACTCGCGCGGAAGAATACGCGATCGCCGCGGCGCGCTCGAGCCAGTCGGCCGACGTGCTTCGCACGGTGCTGAGCGTAGCCGCGCGGCTCGAAAGACGCGATTCGCTGCGAAATGCGCTTACGGAGATTCAGCAGCGCAAGGAGCTTTCCGACAAAGAACTCGGTCGCGTGACGCGGGCACTGCAACGCCTCGGGAAGTAGGCGCTGCGCTGCCGAACCTCCAGCGCTTCAGTGCCCGAAGCGCAGAAAGCCCCAGTTGGACGAGACGAACTGCAGCCGATTCGCCGACGGATCGTACGGGAACCACTGGAAGCCGACTGGATCGATCCCGATGAGACCCGAGTCGTTGGGTAGCGGTATCGAGGCACGCGCCGCGCCGTTCTGCGTCGCGTAGCCGAACACGAAGTCGATGCGCATGCGAAGCACGCATCCCGGGGCACCGGCGATCGTCAGATCGAGTCCGTCGGCAGCGATGTGTCGAAAGCCCCAGATCAACACCGCGAGCCCGGACGTTCCGCTCGCTCCGCTCAGGTCCACGTGTGCCGTGTTGCCGAGCCGGGGAGACCCTGCGAACGACAGACGAGGCGCGGTTCGATTGCTACCCAGGCAGCTAGAGTCATCGAAGACCGTGAAGAACCCGGCATCGAAGCAGAGCTCGATGCGCGGGGCGCCGGTTCCGAGCGTGCACTGGCGCGGAGGCTGGAAGCCCCAACCACTCGCGGTGATCGACTGCAGCGACGCGTCCTGTCGGAACCCTGGATCCCCGGAACCGACGCCGAACGCTCCAACGCAGAAGATTTCGACGAGTAGGTTTCCGGCGGCGGGATCGAACGGGTAGCGGAGCGGCAGCCGATTCCATTGGTTTCCCGTCGTGGACCACTGCACGCGGCCGTATTGAGCCGACGTCGTGAACCCACTGACCGCGCCGAGACGATCCGCCGTGAGCGTGTTCACCTTCGTCTGCCGGACCGTGATCGTCAGCTCCTTGATGTCGCGAAGCGTCGATGACGCCGGTGCGAAGCCAACGCCCGTGATGTCCCGCTTGACGGTCCCGAGCGCAGCACCCGGGATCAAGAACTGGATGTAGTGATTGCCTGCCTGCCCCGTACCGAACGGCATCGAACTCGAAGGACCCGAGCCAGGTTGGTTGGCAGGAACATGGACACACGTCTGGGATCGTGGAGTCAACGCGAATGCCGTCCAAGCGACGAACACGCTGACCACGCCGAGGAAGAATCGGGATCGTTGGGCTCGCATACCAAGGCCATGCGCAGAACTGCATCGTGAGCCTTCGGTCTTTTCCGAAGTTCTGGAGATCTGCACTCGAAGCTCGCGGCCAGCGATCGCTCACGCGGGTGAGTCCTGGTCCCCGATCACTCGTTGCAGATAGGCACGGATGAAGCGCCATTCGCGCTCGAGCGTCGAGATAGAAATGCCGAGTGCCGCTGCGGTTTCCTGCGCGGTCAAACCGACGAAGTAGCGCAGGTTGACGATCTCGCCTTTCCGCGGATCGGTCAATTCGAGCGCACGTACGGCCTCGTCCACGGCGATGACACGATCGTCGGGCGGTTCGATGACGAGATCGACTTGCTCGAGGTCGACATGTTCGCGGGTACCGCCTCGTTTCTTCGCTTTGCGCCTGCGGGCAGCGTCGACGAGGATGCGCCGCATCGCGATCGCGGCGCTCGCGAAGAAGTGTCGACGGTTCTCGAACTCATCGCGGCCTCGCCCGAGCACGCGGAGCCATGCTTCGTGCACGAGAGCGGTCGGTTGCAGCGTCGAACCGCTCGCCTCCTTCTGCATGCTCGCCCGCGCCAAGCTCCGAAGTTGCTCGTAGACCACCTCCAGCAACTCTCCGGATGCGTCGGAGTCCCCGCTGCTCAGTCGGGCCAGCAGCTTGGTGATGGGTGAATCGGGCTCGGACATATCGACAACCATTGCCAAGCGTACCGTGCAAAATACTCGCGTGTACGGAGACTCCCCAGAACACGCAATCGACCGACGACGGAGGATCGAGGAGGTTTTCCACGAAGCGGCGGACCTGCCGACGACGGTCCGAATTCGCTTCTTGGACGATGCGTGTTCGAGCGGCCTCCTCGCTGGAGATCCTGACGCGCGACGCGAGCTCGACGAACTTCTCGCAATCGATGCGGGCGATTCCTTCGAAGTCGAAGTTCCCCATCGCGGGAAGACTCCACGAGCGATCGGACCGTACGAGTTGATGCGGGAACTCGGCAGTGGCGGCATGGGAACCGTGTATCTCGCGCAGCAACGCGTGCCAATCGAGCGACTCGTCGCCATCAAACTCATGACCGCACGGATCACGACGTCGTCGCTCACTTCACGCTTCGATATCGAGAGACGTGCGTGCGCGCGCATGCACCACGCGGGAATCGCCAAGCTCTTCGACGCCGGCACGACGACCGACGACAGGCCGTACTACGTCATGGAGTACGTCGTCGGCAAACCGCTTCTCGAGCATTGCAGCGACACCGATGCCGACCTCGATGTTCGTCTGCGACTGTTCATGGAGATCTGTCGCGCCGTGCATCACGCCCACCAGAAGGGTGTCCTGCATCGCGACCTCAAACCGGCGAACATCCTCGTCGACACGCAAGCGGAACAACCCACACCGAAGATCATCGACTTCGGCATCGCCAAGTGGATGCATGACAGCGACACGTCGGCGGGGACACCGACCATCGGCGGTGAACTCGTCGGGACGCCGGAGTACATGAGTCCGGAGCAGGCTGGCGGTCTTCCGCTGGATACTCGAAGCGATGTCTACTCGCTCGGTGTCGTGTTGTTCGAACTCGTCACGGGCAGACGCCCCTTCGAGTGTCGGACGAGTCGTCTCGATGTCTTGCGCGCGATCGAGGAACAACCCCCTCCACGAGCGAGTCGACTCGCTTCGACCGAACGCGATGCGCGGCGCCTACGCGGCGACATCGACTCCATCCTCGAGAAGGCGCTCGCCAAGGAGCCCGAACGTCGCTACCAGAGCTGTTCCGAATTCGCGTCCGACATCGGGCGCTTCTTGGCGGGAGAACCCGTCGAAGCTTGCCCACCATCGCGTTGGTATCGCTTCCGGAAGCTCTTGCGCCGAAATCGTGGTGCAGCAGTGGGGATGGCAATCGGCCTCGTCGCACTCTCGAGCGGTACCACGATCGCCATCTGGCAAGCCCGCCGCGCACATCATCATCTGACCGAGTACCGGCGGATGACCGACGTCAAACGCGCTCGCGACCTACTCGCGCGTGCTCGAGACGATCTCTGGCCGGCTTCGCCCTCCATCGTGCGCGACCTCGCGCAATGGCTCGACGAAGCACGAGCTCTGATCCGTCGGAGGCCCGACCACAAAGCACGCATCGACGAACTCGAGCGCGCACTTCGAGGGTCACCGACGGAATCGGAACGCACGGATCTCGGTTGGCAACTCGAAACGTTAGAAGGCCTGATCCTGGATACCGAACGACTCCAACGCGGAGATCTACGCGGCCCGACCATTGCGTCTGTCGAAGCTCGTCTGGAATCAGCCACGAACATGGTCGCCACGACGATCGATGCGCATCGCGCGGCATGGGAACTCGCGCGAGCCACGATCGCGGACGAGCGACTCTGTCCGCTCTATCACGGGTTCGAGTTGCCCGAACAACCCGGACTCGTGCCACTCGGCCGCAACGACACGACGACGCTCTACGAATTCTGGCACGTCGGCTCCGGAATCGCACCGGTTTGGTCGTTGGACGGAAGCATTCGTATCGAACGCGATACGGGAGTCGTTCTCGTGCTCGTCCCAGGTGGAGAGTTCCACATGGGTGCGGTCACGAATCGACGGGACGGTGAACACAACGTCGACCCTTTCAGTGGACACGTGAGCCGACCCGTTCATCTCGTACGCCTCGACCCGTTCTTCCTGTCTCGATTCGAGATGACGCAAGGCCAGTGGGAGCGCTGGACCAGCAACAACCCGTCGCGCCTTCAACCTCCAGCGAGCGTACGCGGCAAGGTCACGACGTGGACCAACCCGGTCGAGCGGATCACCTGGACGCAGACGTCGCGTGTGCTGCGCCAGATCGGACTCGCCCTTCCAACCGAAGCGCAATGGGAATACGCGTGTCGCGCCGGGACGGAGACGATCTTCGAGTGCGGGAATGACCTAGAATCGGTTCGAAACGTGCAGAACCTCGCCGATGCGGCATCGCGTTCGAACATCGGCGGTGCGTGGGCTCCCGATCCCGACACGGATGACGGTTATGCACTCCACGCGTCAGTCGGGTCGTTCGCGCCCAATCGCTGGGGTTTCTTCGACATGCACGGCAACGTCGCGGAGTGGTGCGCCGATGCGTTCCTCGCGTACGACATACCGGTCCGAAGCGGGGACGGACTTCGCGCGAGTGAAAGCGATGCGGACTCACGGGTCGCTCGTGGCGGGTCGTTCTACTTCGCAGCCGTCAACGCGCGTTCTGCTGAACGGCATCGCTACGCCCCCGAGACGGTATCGGGATTCGTCGGCGTGCGACCCGCGCTCGCGGTGCGTTCGCCTCGCTGATCCTCGGGCCCGGGCAGTTCGAAGAAAAACCGGTCACAAACGCGATCGAGTCTCCGCTCTGGGTGGTGATCCCAGAACACCATTCGGAACTCCCGAGGAGACGATCATGAACAAGCCTCTTATCACGTGCATCCTTGCACTCGGTCTCACCGCATCCATCCCTGCAACCATCACCGCGCAGAGCGGGCAGCGCTTGCGCTTCGAGATCCCGTCTGGCCAGACGACCACCGGAACGACGAGCGACAATGCAACTTCGACGGTCGCCGTGACCGTCGGTGGCATCGGCACGACGACGGTCTCACCTCCCAAGGGCGCGAGTTCGAAGGACGTCGTCGATTCTCTCGTCGATGCTCTGAAGCGTGATGGCTACAAGGTCACGCGCGACGGCGACCACGGGTTCTTCGTCGAGGAAGGCCCGCTCGGCAAGCCGATCGACAATGGCGGTGGTATCGGCGGAACGGACACCGGTATCCAGGGCGTCAAGGTACGCATCGATCCGCCGGCGAATCCCAATGCCAAACCGGGTGCGAAGAAGAACGGCGGACAAATCCCGTTGCCGGTTCCGAAGCAGGCTACGAGCCGTGCTTCGAAGTCAGGCAGTATCCAAGTCGACGCCGAAGTCGAGCGAATCGAGAACGGCAAGCCCGTCCGCATTCACGTTCAGGTCGTCGTCCCGATCAACCCGGGGGACAGCGCGGACGACATCGAAAAGCGCGCGCGTGCCGCACTCGAGGCCAAGGGCCTGATGCCTCGTGACGTGTCCGTTCCCTCCAATCTCGATGGACGCACACTCACCAAGGCTTTCGGGATCGACCGCACGGCCAACGGGGACCCGGTCTTCGAGCTGCGTTACGACGCCTTGCTCCCATCGGAGTTTCGCTGGCTAACCGAGTGCTGGATCGGCACGACGCCTCCTCTCGGCACGACCGATGAGGGCACGGGAAGCATGCCGCGCGAGCCGTGGCTCTACGGAGGCGATCCCTTCCTCGGCATGCCGTTTCCGCTCTTCGTCGAAGTCGGTCCCCAGAACGTCCTCGGCGGCCTGTTCCTCGGCTCCCAACGCATGGAGCTGCCGCTACCGTCGTTCGGCCCGGACGCTTACATGTTCGTCGACCCGTTCTCGAGCATCTTCTTCCCACTGCCGTTGCCGCAGAACGGCCGCATGCAGGTTCAGCTCCCACTTCCGCCTGACCCGCAGCTCGCCGGCATCGACCTGATGTTCCAAGCCATGGTGCTCGACGTCCCGCGCGTGCAGTTCGCAACGACCAACCGTCTCGTCGTGCACCCGATGCAACGTCGCTGACCGCGCTACAACACCCAGACGAAGTTCACGAACGCGCGCAACTCGTTCTGGCTCGGGTTGCGGTCGCTTTGTCGACCGAGTGCGTTCGAGATGTGATGGTAGATCGTCCCGACCTGCAGGCGTGTCGTGTCGCTCAAGCGGAAGTCGTAGCCAGGGCCGAAGCTGAACGAGAAGTTCCATGTCGTGCCGGGTGGCGGGATGCGGTGGTTCGCCAGCTGGTATCCACCCGTCACGTCCAAGAAGAGGCCGAAACCCGGAAGCGGATACGTCCTGAGCAGGCCCTCGATCTCTCCGCTCTCGACGTTGTCCCCCGGCGTCCACCAACTCGCGAAGCGGCCGGAGATCCCGATCGCGACGTCGTCCGCAACGAACTTCGCTGCGCGCAACTCGACGCCAGTGTCGTCGACTTCGCCCTGACCGTCCCAGAAGAGCGAACGCCCCAAGATCGGAACACCATGGAAGGCACCGGCACTGACGAACGCGCTGCCCTTCTCACGCCACGGCGCGCGCGGTGTCTCCACCGCGGCACACGACGGCAGGAAAGTCAGACAAGCAACAAGGGCGGGACGTAGGGTCGGATTCAGCTTCACGATCTGGGACCGCGATACCCTCGACACTCGTAGATTTCAGCATCGAACAACGAAATCCCGAGGCGACGGACCTCGACGTGATCGACGCGACGAACCTCGTCGAAGCATTCCGACGCGCGCTCGACCATCCCACTTCGGTGATTCGGCCTCGGCACGACGAAGATCGCATCCTGACCGATCCGGCTCGCGGGATTCGTCCAATGATCGAACTGCAACGCTTGGATTCCGAGGACGTTCTGTGCGAGCACGGGCTCGCCTCGATCTCGCGCCGACGCCTCTCGATGATGCCCGGAACTCGACCAAAGCATCGAGAGACTCCGACTGAGTTGCGCTGCATCCCGATAGTCCGGACCGAAGAAGAACACGTTGCCTTCGATTCCGTCCCGCTGATCGACGATCTCTTCCCACTCCTCCGCGCGCTGTGCGATCTCGTCCCAACCCGCCCACGACGTCCCTTTGCTCGATGGAACGAACCAGAGCACCGGGCCCAGCAGGAGCAGAAGCGCAGTCGAGACGAGCGCGATGCGGCCACGCGCGAACCACCGATCCGGTGCTGTGACCGAAGCCCGCCGGTCGACCCAGATCGACAATCCGAGCACGAGGATCGCGATTGCCGGTGCGAGCCAATTCATCTTGACCTGGATCCAGAACGACATGACGCCGAAGTAGGCGGGCAGCGGTAGACCGAACGCCGCGATCCAAGACAGCCTGTGATCACGAACCTCGGATCGTGCCGGTCGAGACTTCAGGATCCAAGACCTCAAGAACCACGGTACGGCGACGATCGAGGCGATCGCGACCGCCGGGTGGATCATCAAGACCTGACCTATGACGAGCTGCTGGAACCACTTGAGCCCGAAGTGCGCTTTGGAAAAGCGTCCGTCTGTCTGGAAGCGAAACGACTCGAAGTCGTTCTGAACGTTCCAAAGAACGACCGGCAAGAACACGATCGCGGCGACGATTACGCCCAAGCAGGGACCCGGGCGCAGCAGTTGCTTGCGCATCATGGGGTCCGTCACGAGCACCATCGCGCCGCCGATCGCGAGGAACGCGGCGGTGTACTTGCTGAGCAGGGCCGCTCCCGCGCATGCACCCGCGACAACCCACCAGCGCAGAGCACCTGCACGCGCTCGATAGAGTGCATAGACCGTCGCGACCCAGAAGCAGATCAGCGGGGCGTCGGGATTCGCGAGAAAACGCCCCATCAAGAGCGCGGGCACGGACATCCCGAAGAGGAGCCAAGCGGTTCGGCCGATCGAGCCGACGCCGAATCGTCGTAGGAGCTGCAAGCCGACGAAAGCAACGAACACGCCGGACGCCCATGTGCCGACGCGCAATCCCAAGGCGCCGTCGCCGAACACCGACGTCCCGATCCAGATCAGCCACGCGACCATCGGCGGGTGATCGAAATAGGAAAGCGCCGGGTGTTGTGCGTAGTTCCAGTAATAGGCCTCTTGGGAGAACACCGGCATCGCGATGCTCAGCCAGAGCGTCAATACACCACCGAGGAGCAGCAAGGCCATCTCGTGATCGATGCGCGATCTGGCGCAGAGGTAGCGAAGGGACAGGACAGGAACGATGATCGCCTCCAAGCGTGATGGAACCGAAGGTGGTCACACCACGTGGCACTTTTCGCCGAACGGCGGCATCACGTCCACACGTCTACGCGATGTCACCGCAAAAGAACGACCGAAACGCGGGAGCAGCGCCTCGATCGTGTAAGAAAGTCAAACCCGGCGCCGTGTTTCGGAAGAACGGACACACGAAGCGCGGAGAACGACACGAACCGTAGACGCGGAGGCTGAGTCTCCACTGAGTCGTCGCGACCCCGCACACCTCGAACGCAGTCAGCTCAAATAGACGAGATGCGATCCGACGGGTGGCTCCGCCGTTGGCGAGACGAGGTGCAATCGCTCGTCCCTGACGTAGAACATCGCGATCGCATCCGGGTTCTTCACGCGGAAGTCCTCGATGTCGAACTCCTCCTTCAACTGGGTCACTTTGAACGTGTTGCCCTTCCAGTAGCGACTCGTGATCGCTCGGAACGTCCCCGCTTCGCCCCACGGGGTTCGACCACTCATGTCCGCTTTGGTCGAATCCGTCCCCGACGGCGTCAACTGGAATACCGCTTCCCTTCCGAGCTCGCGAGCGAATCGGAGGCAGGTCAACGCGTTGTAGTTGTCGTCCTCCGTCGCACCGAAGACCCAAGACACGCGCTCCATCGGCAGATCCATCGTGACCTCTTCCGACATCACGTCGGCAAAGTGCACCTCGACACCTTCCTGGCGTGCTCGCGAAACACGTCGAAAGCGCGTGTCCGCGATCACGACACTCGCGCCTGCTTTTTCGAGCGCTCGAGCGAGTGCGACGACCCACGTCGAAGCGCCTACGATGAGGATGCCGCGCCCTTCCTTCGCCGCGAGCCCGAGACGCTGCGCGAGTGGCCGGATCGACAATCCGTGGAACAGAACCGTGAAGAGGATCACGCCGAACACGATCGGCACGAGCAACGGACCGTCGTCGTAGCCGGCACTCGCGAGCTTCGGCCCGAAGCTCGCGGCGACCGCGGCGGCGACGACCCCACGCGGCGCGATCCAACCGACGAAGAGCATCTCGTTCTTGGAGACTCCGGTTCCCCATAGTCCGGCGAACGCGACGAGCGGCCGGATCAAGAACAGGATGACGCCGATCAGAACGAGCTTGGAACCGACGAGCTGCTCGAGCACTTCGATCCGGAGATTGGAGGCGAGCACGATGAAGAGCGTCGAAACGAGCAGCGTCGTGATCTGCTCCTTGAAGTGACGGATGTCTTCGACGCTGTGATTCTCGACGTTGGCGAGCACGAGCCCCATCACCGTCACGGCGAGCAAGCCCATTTCGTGATGAATGGCCTCGCATGCGACGAACACGACGAGCACCGACGCCAAGATCACCGGCGACTTGAGGTTCTCGACGATCATTCCTCGGTCGAGCGCCTTCCCGAGTCCGAGTGCCGCGAGGTAGCCGATGATGGCGCTGACGGCAGCTGTCCACGCGAATCCGAAGATCACACCCAAGGCATTCGCGTCGCCTTCACCCCCCGACGCGAGCGCGATCGCCAGTTCGAGCACCAGCAGAGCGAGGATGGCGCCGAACGGGTCGTTGACGATCCCTTCCCACTTGAGCATCGTCGCGGGGCGCGTGGAGATGCGTGCCGCACGCAGCATCGGCAGGATGACCGTCGGTCCCGTGACGACCAAGATCGCACCGAGCGTCGCCGCCGTCGCCCACGACAAGTTCGCGATGTAGACCGCTGCCAGCGTCGTCGCGACGAAGCCGACCACGAGCCCCGAGACGATCAATCGCCAAACCGCACCGCCGTGACGACGTGCTTCGGCGAACTTGAGCGACATGCCACCCTCGAAGAGCACGACCGCAACCGACAGACTCACGAGCGGCCGCAGCAGATCTCCGAAGATCGATTGTGGATCGATCGCGATCGGCAAGCCGAAGTGCCTGGCCACCGGTCCGAGGAAAAGCCCTGCGAGGAGTAGCAAGAGCAACGCTGGGAATCGCATGCGGGATGCCAACCACTGCGCTGCAACTCCTGTGGCAACGATTCCGACGAGCACGTAGAGGAGGGATTCCAAGACGTCGGGATAATAGGTCGGGACGCTAGAGGGGGCGACAGTGCCTAGTGTCCCTTAACCGGCGCCGCTATCCTCACCGCGGTGAACGATCGACCGCCGCCCATTGCGGAACGCTTCCGCGTGCGATCCTACGAGTTGGATTCGCTCGGCCACCTCAACAACGCAGTGTGGTTCTCCTGGCTCGAAGAAGCGACCTTTGCCGCGCTGGGTCGCAAAGGCATTCCGTTCGAGTCGTTCGTGGATCGCGGCTGGATACCGGTCGTCGTACACGCGAGTCTCGACTTCCGGCGAGAGTTACGTGCAGGTGACGAAGCGCTCGTCGAAGGCCGCGTCCTCGGCTTCGGACGAACGAGCGTGCGCCTTGGCTATCGCATCACCCGCTTGCGCGACGAGAGTGTCGCCGCGACGGGCGAACGCGTCTGGGTCATCCTCGGTGATGCGCGTGAGAAGATCCCGGTCCCGAGAGAGTTGGTCGACGCACTGGCTTGAAGCGCCGAGGGATCAGCGCGTGCGGACGATGACCGTGTCTTCGACGCGGTCGCGCATGTTGCCGTCGAAGACTTGCTTGACCCACTGACCGCGCACGTTGCCGTTCTCGAAGCTCGCGACGAGTGCTTCCTTTCCGAGGATGGGGATCGCTCCACCCGCGAGCCCGAACGTCGCGCCGGCACCACCGACGGTGTTCCAGTAGTCATGGAGTACGCGGCTGATCTTGTAGTAACCCTTGTCGTAGTCGCGCTCGTCCGATCGATAGTGGAACTTGATCGCGACGAACGCGCCAAGATCGTCGAAGTAGATCTTCGCGGTCTGCGTATCGCCCGCGCGTGCATCGTCGGTGTAGGTATCACAGCGTCCGGGCATCGCGATGTCCTCACCACCGCGGCTGCCATCGATCTCGTGGAGGTCGACGTCCTTGGTGGTTTTCGAAAGCCCTTTCTCCGTGAAGAGAGCTTCGAGCCGTCCGGCATCGCCGAGCGAGCCTGGCGAGCTGACTCCGAAGTTCTCTCGTGTGCACGAGCCAAGAAGGGTCGTGAGCGTGACGAACAGTGCGAGGCGAATCATGGTCCTTCTTCGACCACGACTCCGACGCGGCTTGAAGACGCGCTCTCAGCCCCCTGCAGCGAGGCGCTCCTCGATCTTCGCGATCGTGCTCGGGGCATGCCCCGCGTAGTGGTTGTTGGCGAAGACGAAGACGTCCCCGTGCTGTCGCATCGCCGTGATCCAACGCACCCAGATCGAGATCCGCCAACTCTGGTCGATGACTTCGCGGCCCCACTTCTTCGTCACGCGTTCGATCCCCTTGCGATCGCCGAGCAAGCGCAGGTACGAGAAGCCACCCGGCCGATGCTCGCTTGCCTCCATGCGTCGCAGCATGTCCTCGGGATCGGGCATCCACGGATGATCGATCGTCGCGAGCGCGACTCCATGGCTCATGAGCAGGGCGTAGAGTTCGTCGCGCAAGAACGCCTTGTTCCGCACTTCCACCACGACACGCCTCGCCGGGCCAGCAAGCTCTCGGTGGCGTGCGAGGAAAGGATCGAGCCGCCGCACCATTTCCCCTGCGTCGACTCCACTGTCACGGCGGAAGTACGGAAACTGGAGCAACGACGGACCGAGCCGCGGACCGAGTCGATCGAATCGTTCGACGAAGACGCGATGCGTCTCGTCGCAATCGACGAGAAATCGTTCGTGGCTGATCTCTTGCGGAAACTTGGGACAGATCAAGAAGGACTCGCTCGAACGCTCCGCCCAGGTCGCGATCGAGGACTCACTCGGAACACCGTAGAAGCTGCTGTCGAGTTCGACCGCGGAGAACCGCTGCACGTAGCGCGCGAACATGTCTCCACGCTTGGTTCCATCGGGGTAGAACGGCCCGACCCAATCGGGGTAGGACCAGCCTGCAGTACCGAGGTGAAGCGCGTTCATCGCAAACCGAGCAGAAGTCGTTCGTGCTGCATCCGCACTGCTCAGCAGAGCGCAGTGCCGTCAGCGACAGAGCAGGATGCGGTTCCCGAACACGATGTCGGTCATGCCGTTGCCGTCGAGATCCGCAGTCGCGAACGTACGCGGTACCGTCTGGCCGATCCAGCGCCCTCCGAAGACGTAGGCGAGACCGAGCGCTCCGCGATCCTGATTCCGGAACAGCGTGAGCACCGGACGGATCGATGTTCCTTCGACGAGCTGACTCACGACGAGGAGGTCGCGCAGACCATCGCCGTTCATGTCGACCGCTTCCATTCCGATAGGGTCGCCGGGAAACGCGAGTAGCGAACCGCCGAGTTGCACCAGCTGCCCCTCGAGACCCGTACCCGTCCAACGAAGTCGGTTGAACCAGACCCGAACCCCACGCGCATCGGGAGCCAGCACCGCGACATCGTCCCGGCCGTCTTCGTCGAGATCCACGAGGCGCGGCGACTGCGAGAACGTCGTCGATGCGAGCGTCAGGGCAGGCATCGCGATGAACACGTCTTCACCAGAGGTCGAATCCAGCGTCAGCGAAGCAAAGTGCACCCGATCGCCGGTGTCGTAGGCGACCTCGAGCCCCGGCCTCGAGCTGTCGTGACCCGTCATGTTGCCGGTGTCGATCGCGAGGGCCGCAGAATCGAGCACGAGCGCCTTCGAGGGTTCGACGAAGGGGAACTCGTCGGCCGCGACGTCCTTGCCGCGGAAGAACGCGAGCCGGACCTCGCTGCGCTCTCCGACCGGCTTGGACCGCAACAGGACCACGAGATCGTGCTCGTCGTCGCCATTCGGGTCGACCACGAGTACCTGCGAGCGATCGTCGAGTTCGAGGCTCGATCCACCCGAGCCGAAGAGACGACGCACATCACCGCTCTCGAGCGTGACTTTCGTCGACGGGTCGAACACGCGAATCCTGCCGTCGCGCGTCAACCATGCGAACCGAGAACCGGCAGCGTTCGGCAGCGCGACGAGCGTGCTCGACAGAATCGACGTCATGCTGAGCGGCTGATCGAAACCGAAGGGCGGCTCGAACGCGCCCGGCGCCGAGAAATACGCAGCAGACAGTCCGCGGTCGTCGAACCACGCGACGTCGTCCGCGACCCGATCCCCGTCGAAGTCACCGATGACGATTCGCTGCGGGTCCGCAGCGGTCGGGAGCCGCGGCACACGGGAGTGCAACCGGCCTCCGGAGACGATGAACGTCGAAACGACAGGCTGACGAGACGTGCCGTAGTAGTCGTCGTGCTGGACGAGCAGGGCATCGCGAACGATCGATCCCATGCGCATCTCGCTGCGCACGATCGCATTCGTCCCTCGAAGCAGTTCTCCGTCGGTCTCGCCACTCGTCAGGATCACAGGGCGACCCGTCCCGAACTCGAACGCGTGCAGTGGAGCACCGAGGCCGGCATTGCTGCTCGTGCAGACGAGTTCGTCATTGCCGTCATCGTCGAGATCGAGGCGCTCGTGGAACTCGAACACGGGCGAAGAGCCGACGACCAAAGTCGTCGTGCTCGCGACCGGATCGAACCCATTGCCACGGTTGACGAGGAGCCCCAGCCATGCGCTCGTTGCCGAACTCGATCGCAAGACCTCGGCACCGACGACGAGGTGACGCCGCGTCGTCGCAGCGAGCCGCGCACGCACTGAGGTCAGGATCGTCGGTGCCGTCTGCGTGAGTGCGGCGTCCGTCCCCCAGCGAACCCTCTCGGTGCGTACGAAACCGCCATTGCCATTTCCGTAGTGAATCACGACGTCGCGGTAGACCGTGTGCTCGTCGTACGCGACGTCGAGCGATCCATCGCCGTCCAGGTCCGCAACATGGAGTCGCGTTCGCTTGGTGCCGGCGGTTCCGAAGTCGGTTCGCAGCGGCACACGATCCGACAAGCGCGACCATAGCTCGATCGGTGGCTTCGCCGGATCGACGCGCAGGATCACGACGTCGGGTGAGCCATCACCATCGAAATCTCCTTCCGCCGCGTCTGCCACATCGCCATCGGTCGCGAACTCGACCGGCCCCCTATCGACTTTGCGGAATGGCTCGAGAATCGATCCGCTGGACACGACTCCCGCCATCAGCGCATGGTTCGCGAAACCGTTGATCGTGCTCCCCGCGACGGCGAACAGATCGTCGGGATCGGTTCCGTCGAACGGACCCGACAACAAACGACGCGCATCCCGCACACCGGTGGACACGGTCGCGATTTCGCGAAAGAGCCCCGAGCCCTGGTTGCGGAGTAACGTAACCCGCCCCGTGCCCTGCGCATCGGTCCGCATCGCGATCGCGTCTTCGCCGTACGGACTCGACTCGCGGTAATTCCCGGACGTCAGATGCGTGACCGAGGCGGACACATCGCTCACGAACGGTCCGAGCTGAGGGTCCGACCGCGCGAAACGCACGCCGATCGGGTTCTCTTCGAGTCGGGACACGTACTCGATCTCCCCGTTGTCGCCGAGAAGCTGCGTCAGGACGACGGCGCCGTTTCCGGGCAACCCGTCCGGTGACTCCGGCATGCGAAAGACGATCCCCTGCTCGGTCGACTCGTCGCGGAAGATCGCTTCGGACTTGACGTCCGTCGTCGCCCCGCGCTTCTCGATCGAGAGCGAGACACGATCGAAGAGATACTCGAATCGCTCCTCGTGCTGCGCCGGTACGAGACCGCGTCCCACCAGTCGTGCCTGCACGCCGCCTTCGACCGGTAGCGATGCCGGTCCCACGGCTCGAAGCGACGGCACGTACAGCACACGCGGCAGGTCGAGCGCCTTCTTGCCTCCGAGCGTGTCGAGGGCGACACCCGATTCCGGACCGCGCAACAGAACCCGTGCGATCCCTGGAAAACTGGCCGCCGGCGCAACGCCGTCGATCAGCGAAATACCGGTGGTCGCGTCCCGTTCGTAGGACTTACCCAGAGCAGCCACGCGCCGTTGCGCATCGAGGTTGAACTCACCGCCGACGAGACGAGGGGCCTGGTAGTTGCGCTGAAGCACGGACAGTTCGACGTTGGCTGCTTCGCTGGTCGCCGCGAGGATCTTGTTCGCCGTCAGTCGCAGCCGGCTCGTGCCATCGACCGACACGACGATCGCGCCGCCGAGCTGATTGCCACCCTTGGCGATGACTTCGCCCGGCTCGACGAAACGCACGGTCGTTGGTGGAGCAATGTCGATGCCGTCCGCCTCGGCATGTAAATACGCATCGACGCTCCGATCCGGGACTACGAGCAACGCACGCACGAGGTTGATGTCGACGAACGCCCGAAACGTCGTCGTGCGGGTCACCGGATCGACACTCGTGAATGCAGCCCTCGTCCGACTCGCCGTGCGGGTCAACCCGATGGTGTCCGCAGCAATGCTGATCGTCGGCTCGGCCTCCTGCGACAGGACGTAGCCCGGGATCCGCAGGGTCACGAGGACGGACAGAGGCGGCAGCCAGTCCTCGATCAGCGGGATCGCTTGCCGATCGACGAGGATCTGCGGGGGCTGGACCTGGCCCGTATTGGTCCCGGATCGATCCCGACTCGCGAGGATTCCGCCGATGACACCGCTTCCACAGGAAGACAACGACGCGAACCCCACCGCCGTCGCGATCAACGCGACAGCGGCACGCGACACGGCCCTGCGTGAGCTGCTTCGGTCCTTCATCGGTAGTCCCCCGTCCGAGTCTACCTCGCACACGAAGTCGCGGCAGGAGCGGCAGTCTTGCGACCGCGCGATGCCATCCGCAAGATGCACACGAGGACCAACGGAGCGGGAGATCATGGTCAAAGGACAGGGGAACCTCTTCGGCCCGGATGCCGAGGAGGAATCGGAAGGCGCGTCGAAGAAACGGCGTGCCAAGAAAGCGACCGACGGCTCGGATTCGACGACATCGTCCGGCGGCTCGGGCGGCTCACGCAAGACCGCCGAAGCCATGGCCAAGTCGCAGCGTGAGATCTCCGTCTCCGAGTTCTTCACCAAGAACCGTCACCTGCTCGGTTTCGACAATCCACGCAAGGCTCTGCTCACGGCCGTCAAGGAGGCCGTCGACAACAGTCTCGATGCGTGCGAAGAAGCCGGCATCCTCCCCGATCTCCTCGTCGAGATCCGACAGATGCAGGGCTACGACGATCGCTACACCGTGATCGTCCAGGACAACGGTCCGGGGATCGTCAAAGCGCAGGTGCCGAACATCTTCGGCAAGTTGCTCTACGGATCGAAGTTCCACCGGCTCAAGCAGAGCCGTGGTCAACAGGGCATCGGCATCAGCGCGGCCGGCATGTATGGACAGCTCACGACCGGCAACCCGGTGCGGATCACATCCCGCACGGGGAAGCGCGCAAAAGCCCACTACTTCGAGGTGCGGCTCAACACGTCCAAGAACAAGCCGGAGTTCACCGACGAAGAACGTGAGTCGGATTTCGATCACGGGACGCGTGTCGAGATCGACATGCAGGCCGAGTACCGGCGTGGAATGCGATCGGTCGACGAGTATCTGAAGCAGACAGCCGTCTCCAACCCCCACGTCCGCCTGACGTGGAACGACCCGAGCGGCAACTCGATCGTCTACGAGCGCGGCACCGACGAGCTGCCCCAAGAGACGAAAGAGATCAAGCCGCACCCGCACGGGATCGAGCTCGGACTGCTCATCAAGATGCTGAGCGACAGCAACGAACGAACGCTGCACGCGTTCTTGCAGACCGAGTTCAGTCGCGTCAGCGCGAAGGTCTCGCACGAGATCTGCGATATCGCCAAGCTCTCGACCCGCGCGCACCCCAAGCGCATCGCGCGTGCCGAAGCGGATCGGCTCCACGCTGCACTCGGCAAGGTCAAGATCATGGCTCCGCCGACGAACTGCATCGCACCGATCGGCGAAGCGGTCCTGCTCGCGGGACTCCAAAAGGAGATCAAAGCCGACTTCTACACCGCGTCGACTCGTCCGCCAGCCGTCTACCGAGGCAACCCGTTCATCATCGAGGCCGCGCTCGCGTACGGTCGAGAGGGCGACACGATGGAAGTCACGGACGAAGGCAAGATCCTCACGCGCAAGAAGGCCGCGTCCCACGAAACCGAACTCCTCGGCAACGCCGACGAAGCGATTCGGCTCGTGCGCTTCGCCAACCGCGTTCCACTGCAACATCAGCAGAGCGCGTGCGCGATCACCAAGGGCGTCATCTCCGTCGCGTGGAAGAACTACATGCTGTCGCAGCCGAAAGGCGCGCTCCCGATCGGACCGATGGTCCTGATCGTGCACATCGCATCGGTATGGGTGCCATTCACGTCCGAGAGCAAGGAAGCGATCGCGAGCTATCCCGAGATCCTCAAGGAACTCAAACTCGCCGTCCAAGAATGCGGGCGCAAGCTCGCGACACACATTCGCAAAGGCAAGCGCATCGCTACCGAGTACATGAAGCGCGACTACATCGCGACCTACTTGCCGCACATCGGTTTGGGCCTGCAGGAGATCCTCGGGATCTCCGACGAAGTGCGCGACAAGGACGTCGAAATCCTCACCGACGTGCTCGAGCGGACGCGGAAGGTCTGACGCGATGGCGCTCGATCTCGACGGCGCGCTGGCTCTGATCTCGAGTTTCGAGCCGGACGGGATCGAGTCGTACGAACAGGCGAGAACCGCGATGATCGCATTGATCCGTGACGTTCCGAACCCCGCCATGCGGACGACCTTCGAGCCCGGACATCTGACCGCGAGCGCGATCGTGCTCTCTCCCGACAAGGACCATGTCCTGCTCGTCCACCACAAGCGCCTACTGCGCTGGCTGCAGCCCGGCGGTCACATCGAAGCGAGGGACACGACGCTCGAAGCGGCCGCGCGACGCGAAGTTTTCGAGGAAACCGGTGCTTCGCTCCCGCGAGACGTCGCCGGAGTCCTGCTCGGGCTCGACGTGCACGCGATCCCCGCAGCACGCGGCGAACCCGAGCATCTCCACCACGACGTCCTGTTCGGGTTCGTGGCCTCGGAGGACAGGATCCGCGTCTCCGAGGAGTCGCACGCGGTGCAGTGGGCGGCCCGCCGAGACCTCGACCGCTACGAGCCCGATGCCCCGCTGGCGCGAACCGTCCTGCGCGCATTTGCTCGGCTCGCCTGAACATTCGTCGCGGGATGACCCGAGGCTATGCTCCGGACATGAAGCCTCAGCGCGAACCGCTCCCCCTCGCCACCATCCTCGATCTCGAAACGCTCGCGGCACGACGCGAAGAGCTCGGCAAGATCGTCGCGACCTGCGGAGGCTACGACCCGATTCATCCAGGTCATCTGAGCTGCATCGTCGACTCGGCGCGCTATGGAGAGACGCTCGTCGTTTTCGTCAACAAGGACGAGTTCCTCGTCAACAAGAAGGGAAAGCCCTTTCAAGACTGCGATACGCGGTGTCGTATCGTGAGCTACTGTCGCGGCGTGGACTTCGTGGTTCCCTTCGGGGTGCCTGGCGATTCGACGATGATCGAAGCATTGCGCACGCTTCGGCCGCACGTCTTCACCAAGGGCGGTGATCGCACCGACGCGTCGAACATCCCCGAGTGGGACGTGTGCCAAGAACACGATATCGAACTCGTGACCGGCGTCGGCCTCGACAAGGAGTGGTCCAGCTCCAACTTCCTCGCGGACTGGGAGTCCTGGCTCCGCGAACGCGGACGAATCTGACCGCAGAGGCACGTTCCGCCGGAAGAACGGCGATGAAGCCGGCATTCGACTGCGCTACTCTGCACGCGCGAGAAGGGCCCGGCGTCGTGGCCCGTCGCCAACGGTCTCGATGAGAGGGGGGAGGAGCGCCCGGGATGGCAGCCAAGAAGAAGGCCAAGAAGGCAGCGACCAAGCGGGCGACCGATGTCGACAAGCGTGTCGGCACGGTCACGGGGGTGCGCACGAAGGCGCAGCAGGACCTCGACAAGAAGACCGTCGAAGTCATCACGGAAGAGGCGAAGCGCGTCCACGACCACATCCTGCAGCGGAAGAAGCCGGACCTCGTGTTCCCTGTGCGCAGTCTCGGCAACGTGCGCTACGACAAGAAAGTCGGCTACTTCGAACTCGGTCGCGGACGCAAGCGACGCAACCTGACGTTCAACTCCGTCAAGAACTTCGCCCAGATGCTTCGCATGATGGCGACGTCCAAGACGATGGTCGAGATCAACGACGCGGCCACCAAGCGAGAGGCGTACTACAACTCGAAGAACTGGGGCGACGCCAAGTTCAAGGAGCAGACCGAGTCCGACACCGTGATGGACGACATCGAAGCGATGTTCAGCCTGCACGGGATCACGCGCGAGCAGCTGCGCTTCAAGCCTGCAGAGCACGGTGGTTCGGTCGCCGGCAACATCGTCATCATCGACCGCGATCTCGAGACCGGCGATCCCGAGGAGATCGACTGCACGCGAATGGGTCGATCGGCATGGCGCATCCCGGCGCACGTCGAGCACCTCGACTTCAGGACCGATGCAGACTTCGTCCTCGCGATCGAGACCAACGGCACGTACGAACGACTCGCGACGCACAAGTTCTGGCGCGAATACAACTGCATCCTGATCGAGATGGGCGGCGTGCCGACGCGCGCGTGCCGGCGCTTCATCCGTCTTCTCGCGGACAAGAAGAAGATTCCGGTGTACGCGTTCGTCGACTGCGATCCATACGGGATCGCCAACATCTACCGCAGCCTCAAGGTCGGCTCGGGCAACGCGGCACACATCAATCAGTTCTTCTGTGTCCCGCAGGCTCAGTTCCTCGGCGTGACGCCGCAGGACATCATCGACTATCAACTCCGTGAGAAGGACGCTGTCCACAGGCTCGGGGAGATCGACATCAAGCGCGCCAAGGACGCGCTCAAGAACGACCCGTTCTTCCAGTCGCACAAGGAGTGGACGAAAGCGATTCAACTTCTTCTCAAGATGGGTGTTCGTGCTGAGCAGCAGGCCTTCGCCGCCTATGACCTCAACTTCGTGATCCGTGAATACCTACCCGAGAAGTTGAAGAAGAAGTCGTTCCTCCCATGAGTCTCGCGGCCGCGCAATCACGCACCCAGCCGCGACCGCAGCACGCGCCGCGAGTCCTCGCGATCATCCCTGCGATGAACGAGGCGGAGAACCTCGGTGCACTGCTCGACGAACTCGAACACGTCCACCCGCTCGCCCACACCCTCGTCGTGGATGACGGGTCGAGCGACGAGACGGCCGACATCGCGAAGGCACGTGGCTGCCGCGTCGTGCGCCACCCGTTCAACCTCGGATACGGTGCGGCACTGCTCACGGGATATCACTACGCACTCCGTCACGGCTTTCCCAACGTCGTGCAGCTCGATGCCGATGGACAGCACCCACCGTCGTTGCTGCCGATGCTGCTCGAACCGGTCCTACGGGGCGGCGTCGACGTCGTCGTCGGCTCGCGCTATCTCGCGAGCGATTCCAAGGGCTCGACGTTCGTGCGGCGCCTCGGGGCGCGCCCGCTTGCCTGGCTCGCGACGCTGTGGACGGGACAACGCATCACGGATCCGACCTCGGGGTTCCAAGCGCTTTCGCCGGCGGCCGTGGCAACGCTGTGCTCGGACGGATTTCCGGAGGACTACCCCGACGTCGACGTGCTGATCACGTTGCATCGTGCCGGTCTACGATTGATCGAACTCCCCGTGAACATGCGCGATCGCGTTGCAGGCACGTCGATGCACGGCGGGATGCGGGCGTTCTACTACTTCTACCGTTTGCTCGTGACCCTCATGTTGTTGCCGTGGCGCCGGACATCGCCCTGGCGCGCCGAACGCAAGAGCCCAGCGCCCGGAAGCTCCGGAGAACATCGATCATGATGGTCCACGCCCTCCTCATGACCGTCGCGACAATCGCGGGTGAAGACACCGCGCTACCGCCGCGACAGCGCTTGGTCGCGATCCTGCTCGCGATCGGCATGCTCGTGACGATCCTCGAACTCGTTCGCCGTCGACGTTTGCGCGAAGAGTATTCTGTCGTGTGGGTCGTCACCGCGGTCGCGCTTCTGGTGCTCGCGTTCAACTACCACATTCTCGTCTGGCTCACGGGCGTCATCGGCGCGGCCGTGCCCAACAGCACACTGTTCTTCGGCGGCATCCTGTTCTTGATGCTGCTCTGCTTACAGTTTTCGGTGCGGCTATCGCGATTGACGTATCGCATGCGGAAGCTGACGCGCCAAGTCGCGCTGCTGCAGGAAGAGCTGCACGAACTGCGTGACGGACGGAGCGACGAGTCGGCGCAATGAACCTGCGTCGCCGCCAGACGCGCGCACTACTCGAAGCGTGGTTGATCCAGGCACTTTTCGGCAAGAGTCGACGCGCGGGCCAAACCGGATCCGGCAGCTTGACGCCCGCCGTGTTCACCCAGGGCTTTCTCTCGTGGGCGTTCGCCGCACTCGCATTCGAAGGCTCGAGTCCGCGTGCGTTCGTCGCTGGTTCGCTCGCGTTCGTCACCGTGCTCGCGACGAGCGCGTTGATCGGTGAACTCGACGACGAGCGTGAGCGCCCGGCCGATCGCGACTTCGTCGGGGCTACGCCGACGCTACCGCGGACGGTGCTGTTCGCGCGATGGATGCGAGAAGCGATCGTCGCGCTCCTTTTCGCCGGAGGTATCGCGGTGCCGCCGGCGATCCTGGCAGGCTTCAAGGCACACAGCGTCGTCGTCCCGCCACTCTTCGTCTTGGCCGCGACCCTCGCGAGCTCTTCGATTGCGGTGCTGCTCGGTAGTGTCACGCGCGTCGTCGCCGCCATTGCCGGCAGCGCACGCGGAAGCGCGTTCTCCTCGATCGTGCGTGCAGCGATCTTCGGGGGCGGCTTCGTCGCGTTGCTCCTCGGACTGCGCGCGATGCTCGCGGGACCCGAAACCTTTCCCGGCGGGCGCCCGCTGCTCGAGGCCGTGCCCACGACTTGGTTCGCCGACGCGATCCTCGGCCGATCCGCGATGTCGGTGGTCACGGCGATGCTCTTCGTCGTCGGTGCCGGAGCACTCGCGATGGGGGTCTCCGGCTTGCGCGAGCGTTCGAGCGCGGGCTCGAGGCGACGGCTTCGCACCCTCGGGAGCGGGATCGACCTCCTCGTCAGGGACCCGGTTCGGCGCGCGGTCGCATCGTTCACACTCGACATGCTCGTGCGGGAGCGGAGCTTTCGTCTACGCGCACTGCCCTTGCTCGGACTTCCTGCCGCAGCCGTCCTACTCGCTCTGCGTGCGGACGTCGGGCGCGAACGACTCCCGGCGATGATGGCTCTGATCCACCAACTTCCGGCTGCGTATCTGCCGTTCTTGCTGCTGTTCGCGCCCTATGCCGAGAATGCGCGGGCCTCGTGGATCGTGTCGCTGCGCCTCGCGAACCCCGTCGCGAGCTATCGCGCGGGATTCGAAGTCTCTCTGTCCCTCTTGATCGTGCCCGTTCAGATGCTCCTGTTCGCCGTGCATCTGAGCCTGCAACCCTGGCGACCTGCCCTCGCGACGACGCTCGGCGCGATCGGCCTCGCCTGGGCCTTGATGCCGTTCGTCGCCGCGACGATTCGCGAACTCGCTTTTTCCGTCGATCCAGACGACCTCGAAGTCCCGAGCGACTTCGGGCCGACGATCGGGTTTGCGCTCGGCATGACGGGTCTCAGTTTCGTGCTCGCCGCCGCAGTCCAGCGTGCGGGGCTGACCGCCGGAATCGGCCTGCTCGCCGTCGGCAGCCTGATCCTCGTCCTACGGGCCCGGAGGCGAAGCGTCGCGGCCCCAGGCCGCCTGGCACTCGAGAGCATGCCCATGGACAGCAGGGATTTATGAGCGCCCCAGACCGAGAACCCGTTCGACATCGCGCTTCGGAAGCACCGACCCCACCGGATCCTCTGCGCGCACTGCGGGCCGAGTTTCGCTCGCTACTGCTCGTCTACCTCGCTCTCGCGGTCCTGCCGCTCCTGACGGGGTTTGCGTGTCAAGGGTGACCATGGCATCCTGCGTGGGCAAGTTCCTGGCGGTTCTTGCCTCACGGTCCTCGACGGACATGGAGCAACCGATGCAACACGACTCGCGGAAACCCGGAGCTGGGACTACCGACGCGTCCCACGGAAGCCCGACCGCTCTCGCATCCGATCCGAACTCACCGGGCACGCCGGCTCTGAACAGGCCTGTGCCACTGCTCGACGTGAGCGCGAAGATCGCGGGCGATGCTGCCGATCGCACGAGCCCGACGCTTCAGGATGCCACCGATCGCTACCGCCTGGCCCAACCGGTACTGGACCTCTGAGCGTCCCGTCGAGGGAGCGCAGTCGTCCGGATCGAGATTAGAGGCCGAGCACGGCCAGCTCTTCGGGTGTCAACGGCGTGAGCATACGCGCACTCGCTGGCTGAGCCCCGACCAAGAACGCACGCCACTCCGCCGCACCGTGATTGAGTGGCTTCCCGTAAAGGCTCGACAGTAACGTTCGGGTCGCTGCTCGAAGAGCCGCGCGCGTGTCATCATCGCCGGACGCCGTCGATTCGGAATCGTCGAGAATCTCCGCCAGTGTCGTCGAGCCTCTCATGTCACCGACTTGGACGAGAATCCTTGCCGCGAAGAACTTCGGTAGGGCTGCCGACAGAAAACCGAGTCGATTCCTCACGTCCGTCGCCTGGCACGAATGCGTGCGCTCGAGGCAATAGAGTGCGAGCGCAGCCTCTCGGTCACTCACGTCCCCGCTGACGAGTTCCAAGACGGGTCGAGGCTCGTCGAGCGCCTTCGAGCTCTCGCTCAGGGCACGCAGTGCGGCGATCCGGATGCTCTCGTTCTCGTCCCAGAGTCGCTCCGTGACGAAGCGCTCGCTCGCGGGATCGAATCCGATGCGCCCGAGCGCACGCATGTAGCCAGCAAGCTGTGGACCAGTGCTTCCCCGCGCCAGTTCGAGGACGGTGGCTCGTTGCTTGGGAGTGACCGTGTTGTGAGTTGTCGCGCTCTTGCCTGGATCTTGCTCACTCGTCGGCAGTGCCGCGAGGGCTGCTTCACGAATCTCCGGATCGTCATCGACGACCTTCGCGAGCAGATCGTCGAAGAGATTCGGATCCGGATTTCGCGCGATGCAGAGCAACGTCGCGACGCGAACGCCAGTGTCGTCGTGCGCTAGAAGCGCACGAGCCTCGTCCGTCGACCAAGGCTCGAGCGCACTCGCGGCCATGACCGCTTCGGGACGAAGTGCTCGCGGTGCCGTCTTGATGAGTTCCTGCAGCAATGGCCGCGCTTCCTGCACGCCGAGTTCGCTACTGAGGAACATCGCGGTACCAAGACGCGGATGGCGCGGCTTCTCGAGCAGTCGCAACAGCGGAGCCTTCAAGAGATCGAGCTTCGCACGCGCGGCTTCGATCGCGCGCTTCTTCTTGCGCGGATTCCACGCCGCAGCGAGTTCACCGAGTTGGGCCTGCAGAACCCGATCCGCCGGGTCGGCAGAGATCGCACCTGACCTCGATTCTTCGTCTCCGTCGAAAGGACTCCATAGGGTGATCCCGACTCCGATCAGACAGGCGATCACGGTCATCACGCCGGTGGTCCGCATCAGCGTTCGATCTCCTGCCAACCTTGGAGTTTGGAGTACTCGCGACTCACCGAGTCGGCGATCAGCAAGCCTTCCTTGGAGAACACGATCTTCGCACTGCCGCCGATCGCGATCTGTGGTCCTGCCGCGAAGGCCGCGCCGTAGACGCGCGCACTCGTTTGCAGGGTAAGCGAGCCGGTCACGACGAGCACACCGTCGAAGCGCGACGTGCCGTCGAGCACGAGATCGCCATTGACGACGAGTACGCCAGAGCCCGTGCTCGCCCCCATCAACGAGAGGTTGCCGTTCACGTAGCTGATCCCCGTGCCGAGGCTGACACCCGTATAGCTCCCCGGCGTCGGACTCGACGTTGCGACAGTCGAGAGCGTCGTCACGAGCCCTGTCATGTCGAAGGCCGTCGCGGCGACCACCAAACTCGGTGACGAGCCCACCCCGACGACGCGCGACTGCTCGGTCGCATCCAAAAGAGCGAGGAGATTCGCGGTCGTCTCCGGCGGTGAAATCGCGATCCCGTGCACGTCCTCGGTCGTCGTGCCCGCGGTGTCGTCGAGCTTCGTGTCGTTACCGATCAGTGTCGCGGTGGCGTCGATGACGATGTTCGTGGGCAGGCTCGCGAGCGACAGCGCTCCCTGAGGCGCCGGCAGGACCGCAGCGGGACCCAGGTACGCGACGATGCGCCGTTCGATGTTTCGATACCGTCCCGTCACGACGATCTGAAACACGTCCTCGTCCGGATCCGCACTGTCGAGATCGCCGTCCGAGTCGTTGTCGAGTCCGTCGGTCATCAGGTATGTCGGTGCGACCTCGAAGCGTTGGCTCTGTCCGAGGTCACGAATGATGGGATATCCATCGACGAGCATGCCGGTCTTCGCCGCATAGATCGCCTCGTCGATGCCGGACTCTGCTGAGAGCAGCGCTCGTTCCTGGTGAACTTCGCTGAGGATGCGCTCGCTGCGACCACCGAGCGTGATCGTTGCGGCAGCGGCCATCGCGACGAGCGGGATGATCGCCGTCAACAAGACGATCAAGACGAAGCCTCCGCTCTCCTGCGAAACGCGTTCGATGGAATTGTCGAGGCTTTCGGATTCCGACCAGGCGCGTACGAGCGGCAGCCGCGTGCGTGCCCGGTTGTTCGACCGGGCTTCTCGGGAGACAGATTGGTCCAGGCTGGCTCGCATCATCCGACCTCAAGAGTTGCGCACGAAGATCATCGGCGTTGCGGAGACGCGATAGATCCGACCCTTCTCGTCTCGGCGCGCGATACGGATCAGCAAACGGATCGCACGGCCATCGACTTCGTACGCGAAGGCCTCGACACCACGAGCAATCGTCATGGCGGGCCCGCCGGCGCGACGAAGGATCAACGTCCCCTCGTCGATCATGCCATCACCGTCGTCGTCCATGCCGTTGTCCGACTCCCCCGCATCGAGGAAGAAGTCGTATTCACGCGTGTCGGTTGCAAAGGCGGCGTTCATCGAGATCTTTCCCTCGGCGGACGTGAAGCGCAGATTCTTCCGCGGCGTCAGTTCGACCGCAGGAATCCACTCGCCGATCGCACTCGCGCGCATCGCAGTCACGTCGTCGGCGATCGCCTTCGTGGAGAAACTCGCACGATGACCGGCACGAAGCTCTTTGACGAGACGCTCGACGATCACGCCGAGGGACTGCTCGTTCTCAGAACTCAGATCGTTGACCGTGACCGTATCCGCGACCTTCGTCGTCGTAGAAATGACGCCGAGGAGGAGTGGCACGCACACCAGGCTGACGATCATGACCTCGACGAGCGTGAAACCGCATTCACCACGATGACGGTGTGCATGAGGATGAGTTTTCACAGTCGTGGCCCCATCAACGTGGAGAGCGAGAACGATCCGTTGGAGAAGCTTCCCGTCCATCGCGCCGTTGCCGTCACGCGATAGAGAGTCGCCGATCCGGTCGTTTTGTCGACGACGACTGAAAACTCACCGACTAGCCCATCGGTATCGCCGGCGATCGGCGTGAGTCCCCCGGGCTGACCATCGGGTCCAGGTACGTCGAACCCGACACCATCCATCGTCGCGAGTGTCGCGAAGTCGACAGAACGCAGTTCTTCGAGGTTGTCGCGGCATGCTCGCGAGGCCAGGTCCACCTCACGATCGGCTATTCGCAAGCGCGATTGATGAACCGTCATCGACAGTGCCGCCCCGATCACGAGCACACAGACGAGCAGTCCGATCATGAGCTCCGTCAACGAAGCGCCGGATTCACGGTCGTCGAACGTTCGCACTTGTCGTGATTTCGCCGTCATGCCGTTGCCGTCTCGTCAGAAGCGACTCTCGTCGCGCCTCTCGCAGCACGGAGCCAGTGCACACTGGCAGCCCTGATCGGATATCGGCACGACGACGTGCGATCCTCAATTTCGACTCAGGAGCGAGCTACGGGCTGCGGCACGCAGTGGCCGATAGTGGCCTTTGGATGAACGATTCAGCCAAGAACCGTCGCAGCAAGCTCGTCATCATGAGGGCGCTGCAGAGCCGCATCGTCCTGACGACGACGATCTTTCCGCTCATCGGCCTGACGCTGCTGACCATCACATCGACCGTATTCTGTTTGCAGTCGATGAGTGAGGCCGCCGAAGCCGAGGTCGTGCTGCCAAGCCTTCGCCCTTTGATCGGCTCGATCATCTGCCTCACGGCGGCATTCGCGATCACGATCTCGTACGTGTCGCTGCGGTTCTCGCAGCGGATCGCAGGCCCGTGCTATCGAATCATCGAAGCGCTCAAGTCCGTGCAGGAGGGCAACCTCCAGGACCGGGTCGCGCTGCGCGACGGTGACTTCCTCGAAGAGATCGCGGACGAGCTCAACCGCACCCTCGACGTCATCGCCAGCGGCGGCATCGCAGAATGCAACGGCACGACTTCTGGGCATTGCACGAAAGCCGGCAACGCAACTCCAGAAGAAGATAGCCCCGTCGAAGTCGAGTCTCTGGCAAAGTAACGGCACTCTCCTGCTCTGCCCCCAGCGCTGACCTCCAGCGTGGCCAGCCAGTCACTGCACCGGCAGGCACTCTCGCTCCACGAATCCAGAGGCTGACTCTTGAACCCGAAGCTGTTCGAGGCGGACGTACGCGCCTCCATCGAGCGTTCGCACCAGGCTGCGGACGCCTTCCGCGCTCTCGACGACGGCGCGTCGCTCGAAACGACCGTGCTCGCGCTCGACGAAATCCTCCGACCGCTCAACGCGACCCAGGGGAAGACCCAGCTCTTCGCCAAGGTACATCCCGACGCTTCCCTGCGGGAAACGGCGCGGACACTCGAGCAAGAACTCGCGGCGTGGATGACCGAACTGAGTCTCGACCGGTCGCTCTACGAGCGCGTCGCCTCCTTCGAGTCCTGCGCGAACGATGGCAGCGCGGAAGGGCGCGTCATCGAAGTCACGCTGCGCGCATTCCGTCGCTCCGGCGTCGATCGTGACGAAGCAACGCGCACGAAGATCAAATCCCTCAAGGACGAGATCGTCCGCATCGGGCAGGACTTCGACAAGAACATCATCGATGGCACTGCCGAGTTCGTGATCGAGAACGGGCATCGTGGTCTCGCCGGAATGCCGGCGGACTTCATTGCCTCCCATCCCGAGCGAGACGACGGCACGGTCGTCATCACGACCGATCCCCAGGATCGGATGCCGTTCATGACGTTCTGCGAGAGTCCCGAGCTGCGTCGTGACTACCACCGGCTCGTGATGCAGCGCGCGTATCCGGAAAACTTGGAGGTGCTCCGGAAGCTCCTCGCCAAGCGCCACGAACTCGCTCGACTGCTCGGCTTCGACAACTGGGCGGACTACATCACCGAAGACAAGATGATCGGCGATGGCGCGAGTGCCCGCGAGTTTCTCGAACGCGTTGTTTCGCTTTGTCGCGAACGAGCCGATCGCGACTACCGAGAACTCCTCGCGGAGAAGCGTCGAGACGAGCCCGAGGCCGAGATCGTCTACGACTACGAACGGGGCTATCTCGGTGAGAAGATTCGCAAGCGAGACTACGACTTCGATTCACAGGCCGTGCGTCCGTACTTTCCCTATGCGCGCGTTCGCGACGGGATCCTCGCGACGAGTGCAGAACTCTACGGCGTCGAATTCCGCAGAGTCGACGATGCGGAAGTCTGGCATCCATCGGTCGAATGTTACGACGTGATCGACGACGGACAGCGCGTGGCGCGCTTCTATCTCGACATGCATGCGCGCGAAGGGAAGTTCAAGCACGGCGCCATGTTCGACATGCAGAACGGCATCGTCGGTGATGACCTGCCGCAAGCCTGCCTCGTCTGCAACTTCCCCGAGCCGAAGGGCTCGGACCCCGGCCTCATGCTTCGCAGTGAAGTGCGCACGTACTTCCACGAGTTCGGCCACTTGCTGCACCACCTCTTCAGTCGGCAAGAGTACGTGCGACTCGCCGGCATCAGTTGCGAATGGGACTTCGTCGAAGTGCCGAGCCAACTCTACGAAGAGTGGGGACAAGACCTCGAGATCCTGCAGACGTTCGCGCGGCACTACGAAACCGAGGAGCCGATTCCCGCGGACCTCTTCGAGCGCATGCTCGCGGCCGAGGACTTCGGCAAAGGGCTCAGCGTCCTGACGCAGATGTTCTACGCCCTGCTCAGCCTCAGCTACTACGAGCGAGATCCGAAAGACATCGACATCGAGCGTCACATGGTCGAGCTCAAGCAGCGGCTCCTGCCGTTTCCGCACGACGAGGGCACGTGCTTCATCACGAGCTTCGGGCACCTCAACGGCTACTCGGCGATGTACTACACGTACATGTGGTCCCTCGTGATCGCGAAGGACCTCTTCGGCCGCTTCGACGGTCAGCTCATGAACCGCAGCATCGCGAACGAGTATCGCGAACGCATTCTGAGCCAGGGCTCGGTCAAACCCGCGAGCACACTCGTGCACGACTTCTTGGGTCGCGACTACGACTTCGCGGCCTTCGAGAAGTGGCTCAACGCGAGCTGAAAAGAGACATCGCCTTCGAGCGGTTCGTGGAACTCGTCGCCGACACCGTAGGTCGGGGTAGGATCTACCGGACGGGGTTCGTGTTCTCGGGTGCCTCGTCTTGGAACGCAACGCAATCCTCGAGGAACGCGGTGAGATCCGCCGCGAGCGGCGCACGAATCTCGAGTGCCGTGCCATCGATCGGATGCATCAGTCGCAAGCTGTGGCTGTGCAACGCATGCCGATCGATTCGAAGGCGTGCACGAGCCTCCCCGTCCAGCGTCCCGTGCATCGCTTCGAGGAAGTAGTTCTCGTCGGGGCCATACAGCTTGTCGCCGACGAGTGGATGTCCGATCGACGCGAGATGCACGCGGATCTGATGCTGACGTCCAGTCTCGGGAAAGCACTCGAGCAACGAAAACCGCCCCACGTGCCGTAGCAACTTCCAGCGCGTGACGGAGGCGAGCCCGTCTTCGCGAATCGCGCATTTGAGCCGGATCGCACTCCGCGAATCGGGCCCGATCGCCGCATCGACACGACCCTCGCTCATGGCAACGCGGCCTTCGACGATGGCCAGATAGCTCTTCCGGACCCGAGTGGCTTCGAACTGCCGACGCACTTCCGTGTGTGCCCGGTCCGTCTTCGCGACGAGGATCAAACCCGACGTCTCGCGATCGAGTCGGTGGCAAAGACGAGGAACGACGTCGCGCTCGGGGTCGTCCGGATTTCGGTACTTGCGGTGCAGGATGTTGACGAGCGTCCCGTCGAGCCTTCGTCCCGAAGGGTGCACGGTCAAGCCAGCCGGCTTGTCGATCGCGACGAGCCACTCGTCCTCGAAGACGACGTGGATCTCGTCATCCTGCCAATCGACGCAGGGCGCAGGACCATCCTTGGGAACCTGTACGACCAAGATCTCCTCGGCACGAACCCGCATCGCGGCACGCGCGGGATCGACGTTGCGTGACGGGTCGTCGCCAGGAGCTGCCTCGACGGAGACACGCCCCTCCCGAATCAAGCGCTGCAAGAACGAACGGCTGCGCCATTGGAGCAAGCGATGCAACGCCTGATCCAGCCGCAAACCGCCGATCTCGGGGTAGATCCGAAGCCGCACGACCTCGAGCGGCTTGCCGAGATCGCGTGGCGGCTCGCCGGGTACGCGCGGAAGAACCACGGCTGTCGCCGCGCCGACGAATCAGTTGTCGCCGGTCGTGGACGTCACGGTCGACGTCGTGTTCTCGCGGCTCTTCTGCTCGGACGAACCCACGTTCAGGCGCACTCCACCTTCGCTCGTGTACGAGGAAGTCGGGTTCACGGGCACTGCCGACGTCTCGTCCGCGCCACCACGCGACTTGAATCCTTTCCGCCGAACCTTGCGTGTCGTCATCGACTTCCGAACCGCGCGCTGGACGTTGCGAACACGTTCGCGATCTTCGCGGCGTCGCTTCTCCGACGGCTTCTCGTAGACGGTCGTCTTCTTGGCGAGCCGGAAGATGCCGGCGTAGTTACACTGGCGCTTGAAGCGGCGCAGCGCGGTTTCGAGAGGCTCGTTGGGGCGGACCTGAATTCGGATCATGACGTTTTGCGATTCATCGGTCTGGTGGGATGAGTCCTGAGCAGGAGGCGGCCTCTCGTGATGCCGAACGCGTCGCCGACTTTTCGACTTCCAGGACGCGCAGGGAACGAGACAGCACGGGCGGCGTGCTCCTTCAACAAAGGGCGACAAAGTCTAGGTATCGGCCGGCTCGACCGCAAGCACCCTCTGCATGGCTTTTCGAAAGTGAAGGGATGCCGCTGCACCGCCGCGACAAACGCAACGAACTCCTGGCGCGGGACACTAGGCATCGGCGATGTCGAGAAAGCGCTGAAGCGCAATCGCGAGATCCGGGCCGAAGCTCCCGTAGTCGTCGACCCAGTCCGAACTTCGGAGCCGCGCGATCCCGAACGTCGACCGCGTCACCTCGTAGACCAGCACCCCGCCCCGCGTGTAGGCGAGAGCCCAGAGGTCCTGGCAATCCATCGAGGCATCGCTCCACAGGGTTCGGGGTTCGATCGCGTACCGCGCGAACCGCTGCCGCGCCGCGTGCGGCAGCTCCTCGAGTGCTTCGGCGAGGTGTTCGGCGATCCGGCTCTTCATGGCCTTACATTTCAAACGCTTACGACGCAGGATAGCAGCGTGCCGCCATCCGGGAATCCGCGCGTCGAAAGCCTGTTCGACGATTCCGAGCAGGAGCTTCGGGGGAGCCTCAAGAAGATCTGGTTCCGAGGCGACGGCGGGTTCGCGGTCGGGCAGTTCGAGATCAGCGAAACGCGCGAGACGCTCGCCGTGCGTGGCCCCCTCGGCGACCTTGCGGAGGGACAGCCGGTGCGACTCTTCGGCACGTTCGAAGAGCACCCACGCTTCGGGCCCCAGTTCCAGGTCACACGCATCGAGATCGAACGCCCCGAGGGTACGGAGGCGGTTCGCGCATACCTCGGATCGGGCATCGTGAAAGGCATCGGGCCCGCGCTCGCCGGCAGGATTCTCGACACGTTCGGCGAGGAGACGCTCGAGATCATCGAGAGCGATCCGAAGCGCTTGATCGAGGTCTCGGGAATCGGCGCGAAGAAGGCCGAGGAGATCCACGAGGCCGTTCACGCTCAGATGAGCCTGCGGGACGTCCTGCTCTTCCTGCACGGTTACGGACTGTCCCCGGGGCTCGCGCAGCGCATTCTCGACGCGTACGGCGAGGACGCCCCACGACTGCTCAAGAACAACCCGTACCGACTCGCGGACGAACTCGTCGGTGTCGGCTTCAAGCGCGCCGACGAGGTCGCTGCGAAGCTCGGCATCGCACCGGATTGCGAAGAGCGCAGGCAAGCCGCCTTGCTCTTCGTGACGAGTCGAACGATTGCCCGCGAGGGACACACCGCGCTATGGAGAAGTCGCGTCCTCGCCGACGCGAGCGAACTCCTCGCGCAGCCCGCCGAGGCACTCGAACCCGCACTCGACGCGTTGCGGGACACGCGCCGCGTCGTCATCGAGAAGCGCCCCGGACTGCCGGTCCTGCGCGACAGCGAAGAAGAACTCGTCTACCCCTTGCGTACGTGGATCAGCGAAACGGGTCTCGCGGACGCGCTGACGCGCCTCACGCTCCATGCACCGGTACAGATCGTGGGCACCGTCGAAGCCACGCTCGCGCAATTCGAGAAGCGCCACCGCGTTCGACTGCCCGAAGGGCAGCGACGCGCGATCGAAGTCGCTCTCGACAGCTCGGTCGCGATCGTCACGGGCGGACCCGGCGTCGGGAAGACGACGATCGTGCGCGCCCTCGCCGAAATCGTCGAGGAGGCCGGACACGTCATCGCGCTGGCCGCCCCGACTGGACGCGCAGCGAAACGCCTCAGCGAAGCCACGGGACGCGAAGCGACGACGTTGCACCGACTCCTCGAGTACAACGCAGGGAGTCGACGCTTCACGAGGAACGATCGCAACCCAATCGATGCCGAGGTCGTCGTCGTCGACGAGAGTTCGATGCTCGACGTCGCACTCGCGTACGAACTCGTGCGCGCGATCCGACCGGGCACGCACCTCGTCTTCGTCGGCGATGTCGATCAACTGCCGTCGGTCGGTCCAGGACGTGTGCTCGAGGACATCATCGGTTCGGGGCTCGTGCCCGTGGCACGCCTCGACAAGGTGTTTCGACAACGTGCCGGGAGTGCGATCGTGCAATGCGCTCACCGCATTCGCGACGGCTTGCTGCCTCAGGAGGCAGGAGACGCATCCGAACTCTCCGACTTCTACTTCGTCGAGACGAAGGACCCACGACGCAGTCTCGACACCATCCTCGAGATCGTCGGCAATCGCATCCCACAGCGCTTCGGCTTCGATCCGATCGACGACATCCAAGTGCTGAGTCCGATGTACCGCGGTCCGCTCGGCGTCGATTCGATCAACAACGCACTCGGGAACCTCCTCGTGCCTCGCGGAAAGGAACTCGTACGCGGCACGCGTCGGTTTCGCGTCGGCACGAAAGTGCTCCAGCTGAGGAACGACTACGACCTCGACCTGTTCAACGGCGATCCGGGCCGCGTCATCCTCGTCGAGCCCGAAGCGATGAAACTGCAGGTGCGATTCGGAGCTCGCGACGTCGAACTCACCGGACCCGAGATCGACCAGATCGTGCCGGCCTGGGGCATCACCGTGCATCGCGCGCAGGGCAGCGAATACCCGGCCGTCGTGGTCGCCCTCGACGCCGGGCACTACCTGCTCTTGCACCGGCGACTTCTCTACACGGCAGTGACTCGTGCGAAGCGCCTCCTCGTCTTGGTCGGTTCGCGCTGGGCGCTCGAACGCGCCGTCGGCAACGATGACGACGAGGGGCGCGTCAGCGGCCTTCGCGCACGTCTCGAAGCGCGTCGCATCGGCACGGGCGTCGAGCCGCGTGCGGTGCTCGAACCCGAGATCGACGAGGGGCTCGACGCACGCCGTCGCGACGACGCGGACGGCGAGATCGCGTCGTTGGGCGAGACCGACTGACGGGACGCGCTGAGGACGCTACTTCTTGGCGGGCCTGGGCTTCGCGGGAGCAGTCTTCGCGGGTTCGGCCTTCGCGGGTTCGGGCTCGACCAGCGTTGCGAGATACCGCTGCGCGACGCTCACGTCCGGCCCCATTGCGTCGACGAACGAGGCAAACGCCTCGTAACGATTCTCGCGTGGAAAACTCGTGCGCACGAGGCTGAGTGCTTGAATCGCGACGGCGTCGTCGACTCGCGCGAGCGCCTTGGCGACACGCTCCGGCTTCTTCCCGACGCGGGCCAGCAGTTGTTCCGCGGTCGCGAGCGGATTCGAGTACCCGGGCGTTCCATCGACATCGAGCCAGACCGGATTGGTCGCGGCAAGCGTGTAACCGTTGAGCGTCTTCCAGAACGGTTCGCGGATGGGATCACCCGTCACGACACAGACGAGCCACCCGTCATGCGGCGCGGTTTCGACTTCGAAATCGAGCCACGTGTCCGTCGCTCCGTCCGCACCCGCGAGTTCGCGGCTCGCTTTCGACACGCCGTTGACGAACACGTGTGCAAGTCGAGGTCGCACCCACGACGGTGCGGCAACGCGCAGACGCACGGCAACGCGTCGATCCAGGACCGTGAACGTGTCTCCACACGTCGCGTCCTCACCGACACGCAAATCGCAAAAGATGCCCATCCCGATCGTGGTTCTGCCCTTCTTGAACGCATCACAGGCAGCGTCGACATCGATGCGAGCAGGGTCATCCGTCTTGCTCGGAACGTAGGTTCGTCCCTGACCGACCGGATCGCCGACCGTGTGCGAGTCCGACGAGCCGACGGCCAGAACCGTCTCACCGTGGTTGAGCAGTGCGAACCAATCGCGGAAGAGGAAGAGTGGATCTTCCATCTTGGTCGTCGCGTTGACGAGTTCCATCGCGTCGAACGTCAGCCGACGAGGACCACTCGCACGCTCGCCGGAAAGACGATTGAGACGGAAGCGACCGAACGGTCCTTTCTCGATGTCCGGCCATCGTGGGTGGTTCAGGATGACGACGCGCGCACCCTTGGCACGGATCCCGTCGACGACCTTGATCCAATCCGCGAGTCGATGCTCCGGCACCTTGTCCTTCGGGTCGAGGGGAAACGCGTTGAAGTGCCCCATGCTCGTCGTGACCTCGTTCCCGACGACACTGGTGTAGTACTCCGACAAACCGAGCCGCGCCTGCTCGGGGCGATAGTCGATGTTGTGGTTGTGGTCCGTCGAAATCGCGAGTTCGACACCTTCGCCGGCGAGAGTCACGAGTCGTTCGACGAGGCTCGCGTCGCCGTGGCCGCTGAACTCGTATGTGTGAATGTGCGTGTCCGCGGCAACGAATCCAGTCGTGTCGACTTCATGCCGCAGGGACAGCGTCAATCCGCTCGTACCCGCGGCTTCGACATCGATGTTCGCCGAAGCGCGAGACCACTCGCTTCCCCGCGAGACATCGACCTGATACTTGCCGGCTGGCAACTCGAAGCGCTGCGCGTCAGCCGTCGTGTACACGATCCCTGGACGCGCCGCGGACGAATCGCTGTCGGCGAAATACACTTCTGGGAGGTTGCCGTGTTCGTCCGTGATCGTGATGCGCGCAGGGATCGCACGTTGCGCCTCGTCACGCACGCGCACTTCGACGACACCGAGTCGCAGCGCTTCGCGTAGCGGTCGCACGTAGAGCCGCACGCGACCGACCGTGATGTCGTCGGTCGGCTTGCGTGGCACGATCGCCATTGTGTTCTTCCCATCCACGAAGGCGCGTCCCGAAATCGGATACAGGTAGTCCCCGAGTTCGTTGCGGCGACGAAGCAGGGCGACCTTCTTGCCGTTGAGGAGGATGTCCCAATCATTGTCGACGTGATGGTGGCGAATCACGAAGCAACGCAACTCGTCACTGCGCTTCGCATCGAACGAGAACTCGAGCTGCTTCCCTTCGGGATCGTTCGGAACTCCGTCCGGCCAGTTCTCGACCTTCGAATCCCCGAGGTGATGCATCGCCTCGTGCACCGTGATGGTCGCGCGAGGATCGCCTTGGTCCACCACGGTGGATCCCGTCTGGAACGCGACCGGAAGCACGCCAGCGAGGAGCGGCGAGCCAAGGCTCAGGAACACGAGGCACTGCAGCGAACGGGATGCGGAGATGCGAATCATGGAGTAATCCGAGTCGAGAGGGCTGGCGTCGAGAAGGATGGCGACGCGCGATCGTGTCGAAAGTCCGACTCGAAATCCAAGGACTTCGCTCCGTACCGCAAAGGCACATGCTCCCTTCATGCGGGGAACTGCCGCGCCGACGGCGGCGGGACCGATCACGGGGAGGTCTGCCGGATGGAAATCGGCCATGCAGGGTCTATGACATCAGGTCTGCCGCTATCTGGCTGGCTGACACTGGGCTGCCGGGTTTTGGCAGCGGAACGATTTCTCCAGGCCCCGCTTTGGGCCTCCTTGCCACATCCCGGAGCATCGATGCTGACTCGCGCTCGCGCCCTCCTGTCCATCTCTACGCCGTGCGTCCTGTTGTCGGCGATCACCTTCGTGGGGCTCGGCCCGCTCCGCGCAATGCCCGCGGGGACCACGCCCATGTTGCAGGACGGCGAACAGAAGACGGATGGTTCCGATGCGCCTCAGGACACGGATTCCCGAGGCAAGACCGAAGTACCGAAGGAAAAGCCGAAGACCACGCTTCTGCGTGCGCGCCACATCCTGATCCCCTGGAAGGGCAGCTCGGCGCAGTCGACGGTCGAGTTGACGAAGGAGGAGGCCAAGAAGAAGGCCGACGAGATCCTCGAGAAGATCAAGGGCGGCGCCGACTTCGCGAAGCTCGCGGCGGCGGAGAGTTCGTGCCCGTCCAAAGCGGAGGGCGGCTATCTCGGTCAGTTCGAACCCGACCGCATGGTGAAGGAGTTCACGGCAGCCGTACAAGCGATCAAGGATGGCGAAGTGACGGGGCCGGTCGAAACGCAGTTCGGTTGGCACATCATCGAACGCCTACCCAATCCCGCACCGTGGCCCGAGCGCTTCGCGGTCAGCCACATCGCGATCAGCTTCGACGGCGCAGAACGGCATATCGGCACGTCGAAGCGAACACGCGAAGAAGCGAAGAAGCTCGCAACCGACCTGGCTGCTGAACTACGCGCAGGGAAGCGCGACTTCGCGAAGACCGCGAGCGAACTCAGCGACGACGACAACTCGAAGAACAACGGCGGGTCCATCGGCGTGCGTCGCCCATCCGACCTCTTTCCTCGAATGTCGGACGCGATCGCGGCTCTCAAAGTCGATGAGATCAGTGACCCCGTCGAAACTCCGATCGGTTTCCTCATCCTGCGACGGGACGCCATTCCGGAGCCGCTCGGCGCGAAGCACATCCTGATCATGCACAAGGCGGGTCCCGGATCGCCTTCGAAGCTCACCAAGGAAGAAGCGAAAGCCAAGGCTCTCGAGATCCTCGAGAAGATCAAGGGCGGTGAGGAGTTCGACAAGCTCGCTCGCGAGTTCTCGGACTGCCCATCGAAGTCCCAGGGTGGTGATCTCGGTGAGTTCGATCGCGGACGCATGGTCCCGGACTTCGAGAAGGCCGTCCTCGGTGCCAAGGTCGGCGAAATCGTCGGACCCGTCGAAACCGAGTTCGGCTACCACATCATCATGCGCACGAAGTGACGTGCACGTGATCGCGGGTCAGCGACCGGCGAGGAAGCACAGCGAATTCGCGACGTGCGCCTCCAGCTTGGTCGCGACCTCGCGCGGCACGATCAGAAAGCGCGCGTGAACGACTCGCGGATCGACGACGATCGCGAGTTCGCCACCCTCGAGACGCCGCGCTGTCGGCTCGTCGACCGGAAGATACGGAACGAAACCGGACGGCGTCACGAAGTGCCAGCGTCGACCACCCGCGGGTGCAATCGCCTTCGAGGCCACCTGCTGGCCGATCATCGCGAGTTCGGCACGCCGTTGCTCCTCGCGTTGGCGTGCCTTCTCGCGTTCTCGATCTCGATTGCGAGCTTCCGCGCTGCGTTGTTCCAGCTCGGCGGCTTTCGCTTCGCGCTCGGCGTCCATCGCGCGGTCACCGCCCTTCTCGGTCCGTTCGACCCGCTGCTCGTGTGCCAGGCGCTTCGCCTTCTTCGCGTCGATCAGCTTGGCCTTCTTCAGCTCGTCGAACAGATTGCCCATGGCATCAGCGTATCTTGCCGTCCGGCGTTCAGGTTCCGATTTCGATGACCGGCCCCAAATCGAGACTCGCCGTCGGCACGTCGTCGACCACCGGCCCGGAGTCGTAGATCGTGCGCGCTGGAAGCGGTTCGCCGAGCTGTCCGAGCTTGGCTTCGACCCAACTGCTCGCGCGCAGTCCGAGCGGACCGATCGTCGAGTCCTCGACGAACGCCTGTAGGTGCAAGGTCATGCCAACGAAGCGCGCGTCGCGCGCCGCGGGCCCGGGGATGCCGAAGCGCGCCGTTCCACGCGAGTCGTTGCCACTCGCCGTGATGTCCACGACGAGCGGAGCGACGTAGAGGCGGCATCCCGAGGCACCGACGAGATCGAACGGGAGGTTCTGTCCGTTCCACTTCGTACTCGTGTCGCCGATTGCCAGAAACGTGCGACTCGACTGCGTCGCACGAGTCCAGGTCCAGGCGTGGATCGGTGTCTCTCCATCGATCTGCGGAGACGCGACGCGAAGCTGGAATCCGATCGGGCAACCTCGTCCGAGATTCCTCGTCGTCCCGACGACCGAGCTGCGATCGAAGGACTCGGCATCGACGTACCAATAGTGCGACTCGGCGTTCGCACCGAGGGGGGCAGACTGCACGTCGACGCAGAGGTTCAGACCCGAGGTCAGCACGAACGGCGAATCGAACACGATCTTGGGCGCGAACGGCGCCGGCGGGTTGATCGGCAGCGGCGCCGCTGGCCAATCGACGGTCTTGTTGTCGACGACCTTGGTTCGATTTCGACCGTGTGCAGCGTCGAAGCTGTCGTCCGCCAGCATCGCCGGTACGGGCACTCCGATCGTCGAGAGCTCGATCGTCACCTTGAACTGGTGCGCCTTGAATGCCGTCGTACGTTGTGCATCACGACGGTAAGCAATCGAACGCATCGTGAACGTCGGGCCGGTGATTCCCAAATCGGCGCCGCGATAGACCGTGAGAACACGACTCGGAGCTTGGCGACCCGGCAAATGGAGGCCGCTGTTTCCTTCGGTTCCATCGAGCACGTTCGGCACACCCCGACCTTTGGGGAGCACGATGGATTGACTGACGGCGGTGGTCGCGGCCACGACTGCGGCAACGACAACGAGCAAAGCGGCTTTTGGATTGCGATGTTGCATTCGGTTCTCCCAACAGAGAAGACTTCCTGTGGATTGGTTTCGGTCGCGAACACGACCGACTACGAATGCGGTCACTTCTCGAAAAACGGCACGTATGCCGCGAGAAGAGACGCGGAAACGTGATCGCGCTCAGCGCGTACGCGCAGCGCGCGCAGCTTCGACGAACGCATCGATCACGAGTCGCGGCGCCGACATCCACTCCGGATGCCACTGCACGCCCAACACGAAATCCGCAGGAGCGTCGCTCGATCCCGCACGCTCACTCTCGATCGCTTCGATGGTGCCGTCGGTCGCTCGCGCACTGACGCGCAACGTCGATCCAACGTCACGGATCGCTTGGTGGTGCACGGTATTGATGCGGCGCCGTCCCGCGCCCAGCACGCGCGCTAGCCTCGTCGCATCGACGATGTCGACATCGTGCTCGAGCCGGTCGTACACATCCGGGTCTCGATGGGGGACCGCGCCTTCGCACTGTGTCTCGATGTCCTGGAACATCGTTCCACCGTGGGCAACGGACAGCAGCTGGCAGCCGCGACAGATTCCCAGGATCGGCTTGCGGGCTTGGAGCGCCGCGTGCAAGAGCGCACACTCGTACAGGTCGCGTTCGAGGTCACCGCTCCACGCAGGATCGAGCGGCTCTTGACCGTAGCATTGCGGCGCGACATCGGTACCACCCGACAAGAGCAAACCATCGCAGCACGCCACGAGGTCGTTCGCCGCCTCGTCGTCACCGAGCGCCGGCAGCAGAACAGGAGTCGCACCCGAAGCGCGCACTGCATCGAGCATCCCAGCTTCGAGATACTGCAGTGGCTTGTCGCGAAACAGCGCGCGTTGAGGATCGGGGGCTTCGAACGAAACCGAGATCCCGATGACAGGACGCATCGACGCAGTATGCGATCGCGATGCTCAGTCGTTCAAACGTGTCGTTCGCTTCGCTTGCGCACCACGATCGAGACGACGACGAGGATGATGCCTGCGAGAAGGAGTGGAAGCGCTTCGGCACCGGTCGCGAGGAGTGGCGATGCTCCATCGCCTGGGACACTCATCTGGGACGCGACCGACGGTGTGATCGCGACGGGATGCATCTGCAACGAAGTCGGTTGCGAGAGTGGACTCGAACCGCTCTGCGACTCGGCCACGAAGTAGGGAAGGAAGTGGCAGAGGGCGAGGTATGTGCACAGCGATGCGTGGGCAGGCATCCTGGGGCTTCCGTGAGAGTGTCGAAGGGGCAGAAGACGGAGCAGCGTATCCGAATGCGTCCATTCGGGGTCGATGTGCCAGTATCGATTGGGACGACGACCGGGTCGCTACGACCTTTCCGTACGAGCGTACGTCCCCATCGCGGACTGTCAAGAGGACCCCGCGGTGTGAAAAAGCGACTCAGATGCTTGCCGACCCGAGCGAGCTTCCGGGCTACCCTGTGCACCTCGGGAGGAGGCTGGACGATCGCTCGCGCTCGCGCGGGAGGAAAGTCCGGGCTCCACAGGGCTGGGTGGTGGGTAACGCCCACCGTCCGTGAGGATAGGGAAAGTGCCACAGAGAACAGACCGCCGGCGATTTCGCTTCGCGAGGTCCTCGGTAAGGGTGAAACGGCGAGGTAAGAGCTCACCGCAGGAACGGGGACGTTCCTGGCAAGGCAAACCCCACCCGGAGAAAGGCCACGTAGGAGGATCCGCACGGCCCGTGCATGGTCCTCGGGTAGGCCGTTCGAGGCCGGCCGCGATGTCGGTCCCAGAGAAATGGTCGTCACCGAACCGCAAGGTTCGGCACCAGAACCCGGCTTACGGCCTCCTCCCGTTCTTTTCCGCGCAGTCCGGTTCCTCGCACTGCGATTGCGCACCCTGCGATTCCTCGCCCTGCGATTCTCTGCCATGAGCGATGCCGCGTTGGAAGAACTGGAGTTCGTGTGGGTCGTGCCGCGGTCCGATCTCTTCGGAACCGAGGCTCCTCATGGGTTCGTGTCGACCGAGGACCCGAGTTTCGATCCCGAGTGGATCGAGACGTGTGAGCATCGAGGGTTCTTCGTCGAGCGGCAGGCCGCCGAGCAGAACCCCGCGTGGAAGCAGGTCATTCCCTATTGTCTGCTGCTCTCACCGGAAGGCCTGTTTACGGTCGAACGATTACCACGTGGCAGCGAGGCGCGTCTGCACGGCAAGCTCTCGGTGGGAATCGGTGGCCACATCGAACCATGCGACAGGGTGCCACAGAACGCTCTGCCAGGGTCCGACCGCATCGTCATGCGCGCGGCGCGTCGGGAACTCGAGGAAGAGCTGGTGCTCCGTGCTCCATCCGACTTCGAGTGCTTGGGGCTCGTCAACGATGATTCGAACGCGGTCGGCTCGGTACACGTCGGGATCGTCCTGCTGGCACGCGTCGACGAGCTGCCGGAGGTCCGCGAGTCGGACCGTCTTCGCGCGTTCGCGACCCCCCTTGTCGACTTTCCGTCCGTGTGCGATGCTTCTGCGCAGTTCGAGTCGTGGAGCGCTTATATCCTGAGTTCTGCGAACTGGAACGGATCGATCATGAAGATCGAGTAGATTTCGCACCGGATTTCCAAAGGTCGGTCGGCCAGATTCACAGTCGCGTTGAGAGGGTCATTCCGCACTCGCCATGACGAGCCAGCGGATGCAATCCAAGACCCCGCAACCCTCCGTCGCGCTTCTCGTCGACAGCCCGTTCGAGCCCACTTTCGATCAGGCACGGCTGGCGGTGATTACGGACAGTTCCTTGCACGAGGCCGCAAGGCCAATTCCACAACCAGGAGGGACCATGACCGGGAGGGTCATCCTTTCGACCAGTGACAACAACGTTCAGGCGATGGATCGTGACGAGATCTTCGATCTCCTCATGAACGCTCGTCAAGCGGATTGGGTCGACCTCGAACTCAAGGATGGTCGGAGCCTATCGGGCGCCATCATCTTCAACGAGTTCAAGGGCACCGGGCGTCTCATCAACATCGATGACGAGATCAGCGTCGACTTCCGAGCGGGCGACGTGCGATCGGTCAAGTTCTGAGACGTTTCGAACGTCGCTACGAAGCAGGGGAACGCGGCCGTTGTCGCGTTCCCCTGCTTCTTGTACCGAAAAAAAACAAGGCCGCAGTCCGTCGACTGCGGCCTTGTGGTTTCGTTTCGAGCCACCGGCCGTGGGGAAAGGTGGAATGAGGAAAGGTACTTACTTGGAAGTCTGAAGTAAGTGGTCACGACCTGCGGCTCGGAGATTCCAATAGGGCACCCGACTCCTAAGAGCCGGATGCGATCCCCCAGGGAACCAACCTGTGGAGACCCTCCCCATTGGGATCACCGCCCAACTGGGGCCCAAGATATGGAGCCGAAGCCTCGATACAAGCGCCGTTTCGACAAAAAAGCGCTACATCTTGGGTGTGACGAACGGGCGCGCCACTAGAAATGAGGCATCCTAGACTCTCTAGATTCCACATGCCTCGGCCGGGATCAATGCTGCCAAGCTCAGACGGATGCGTCGACGAGGGAGACCGCGAGTTCGGTGACTCCTTCGAGTTCGGTCGCGGTGGTCGGCACACAAGCGGCGCGCAAACTCGCTTCGAGTCCACCGTCACCAGGAGCGATTGCGTTCTCGAACAGGAACTCGTCGGCAAAGATCCAGCGCCCCGAGAGTTCGCTGGCGCCGATCGGAAGCGGAAACGACTCGAGGCCGCATTCCGCACGCCGAGGGACGACCAGGGCACGCTCGCCGGCAACGAGCAGATTCGCGGCCGCGGTCGTCCGCGTCGCGAGGAGTGCGGCGATCCATGCGGCGCGCACTCGCGGATCCGGTGCGCGGACCTCGACCGCCATACATGGCCAATCGTCGTCTCCCGTCGTCGCGCGAATACTGCCGAGATTCGACATCGCAACGACGCGCGTGGGCCAGCCGGTCGATGCCGGATCGGAATCGAGAGCCGTTCCGGCACGATACAACAACGGCCTCGGAGTCCACGTGACGTGCGCATGCGCGAGCGGAATCGACGCGGATGCACCCACTGTGTTGGCTAGCAGGCACAGGTTTTCCGCATCGCACAGTTCGAAAGCACGGGCGAGAAAACTCGCACCGACCTCGCGTTCCGACCCGTGGGCATTCCACAAGAGGAAGGACCGCCCGAGGAAGGGAAATCGATTGGGCGTCGCGACCAAGTGGCCATCGCTCCAAAACCCTTCCTCCGCGCGAATGCGAGGTCCTGCGCTCGTTCGGAAGGCGGCGCGCCGCCCGGGAATCCCACTGCGGTCCGCGCGCGAGGGCACGAGGCTCAGCTCGAAACTGCGCCCGAAGAGCTCGACACCACGGTTGCGGGCCGCGATGGACTCGTCCGGGATGGAGTGACCCGAGCGTGCGAATGCGCGCTCCAGAGTCGTGTCGCCCTGCGAACTCGAGTCGGAGTTCGACGTCAGAAGCGAATGCTCCACTGCAGCAACCACTCGGTCTCCGAGCGATTGCGCTGGGTCGGATCCATGTTGTTGATCTCGAGGCGCAGATCGACGTTGCGAGTCACTTCGACCCACGAACCGATCGTGTGCATGATGCGGTCATCGAGAATCGATCGCTGCAGCGACGCCTGATTCGGGAACCCACCGTGCAGGTGCAGACCGCTGAGGCGATAGCCGAAGCCAACACCAGTGAAGAACTTGCGCTTCTGATAGTAGACGCCATCGAGCGGAATCAGGATGTTGGGCGCAACGCTCCAGACTTCGCGGTCGCCGTTGCCGTCCTTGGCCCACCAGAGTTCGGCGTCGACGCCGAGCCGCATGGCTTCGCTGACGTCCCAGTCGAAGCCACCGAGCACGCCGAAACGACGCTTCTTCGTGCCGCCATCGTAGCTCGTCGAAGCGAAGCGCAAGAACGCGACCTCGGTGGCCGACAGCTTGCCTTCGCGGTAGCTCACGGCGGCTCGATACTCGAACTTGGGTTCTTCGACGGCGCCCTTGATCCCGAGGCCGAGCGAAACGTCCTTGTTGTTGTTGAGGTCGCCGAGTTGCTCGTTGTCGTGCAGCATCGGAGAGTTGCCGACGGCACCCGTCACCCCGCGTGTCGCGCCGACGCCCGCATCACGCGACGCGATCTGCGAGCCATTGTCGATACCGACGCGATAGAACAGCCCTTCCTCGAAGTCGCCGCCGATCTGCAATCCAGTGACTTCGTCGCGATAGAACGACGTGCCCGCCATCGAGAACGACTCGCTCCACTTCTTGAGGAAGTCGCGCTCCCAGCGATAGAAGTTCCCGACCTTGATGTAGGTGTGCGATGGGTCTTCGATTCCCATCAAGTTGCGGAAGAGGTTGCCGAAGCGCACGTACGCCTCGTCCATGTCGACCGCGCCCTCGTCCTCGTCCCGCACGACGGGGTCGAGCATCAGACGGCTCTGGAATTGGAAGTCCTCGATCAGTTCGAGGCCGAGATCGATCTCGAGCCTGCGCACGCGGAACTCGGTCGATCCGCCGTTGTTGCCGAACTGATTGGAATCGAGATAGCCACCGAGATTGTTGCGGTTGGCGTGCAAGTCGTAGAACTCGAAATCGATGCGCCCACCGACCTTGACACGATCGGCCTCGGTGCTCGCGAGCATCTCCTCTTGGTAAGGGATCTTCGCATCGAGGAACTCGGAGTCGAACCAGGTGGGGGACGTCGTTCCGCCCTTGCCGACCGGCTTGGCTGGCATCTGGCGCTGGCTCGCCTTGAGTTCACGAATCTCGTTCTCGAGGCGTTCGAGCTTCTGCTCGACGCTCTCCTGCGAACGTGCCTGAGTTTCGACAGTTCGTGCGGTTTCGTCCTGGGTCGCTCCCGCGTTGCCAGGCGTTTGCGCGACGACTCCGCCGCAGAACGTCAACATGCCGCCGAATGCAGCGGTCAGAGAGACACGAGACATGCGCATCCGATTCCTCCTCATCCCCTCGAACTTCCCCTCGAAATTCCTGGATCTGATCCCCTCGAAGACTCCCCTCGTGGTTGCCGGGAGTCCAACTCGCGCAGGACGCATCGACCCGCGCGCCGGAGCGAGCGTGACGACGGTGCCGAGTGCGGGTGAACCTACGGGGCGACGCTCCGTCCGCAATGCAAAAGTCTGTCGGGAAGCACTCGTGCTGTGGAACCCGAGTGCGCGGTGTGGATGAACCGCGGACCGGGCTGCTATGCTGCTCCGCCCTTCATCGCCGCCGATCCAACGACCCGGCCGACCCCCGACTCGGCCGGTCACGATTCCCCAGGACTCGAATCCAGAAGTCACGAACGTGAAAACCGTATTCCTCGGCACGGACGATTTTCCGGTTCCCGCGCTGAAAGCGCTGAAAGAGGCCGGACGAGCACCCGACCTCGTCGTCACGAAGCCCGACGCGCCACGCGGGCGAGGGCGCAAGATCTACCCGCAGAAGGTCCGACTCGTCGCCGAAGAACTCGGCCTGCAGTGCGAGCAGCCCGAGGACGTGCTCGCGCCCGAGTTCCTCGAACGACTCCGCGCGTTCGCGCCCGACCTCATCCTGGTCGTCAGCTTCGGCCGCATCCTCAGCGAAGAGTTCCTCGCGATCCCCAAGAAATACTGCCTCAACGTGCACGGTTCGTTGCTGCCCAGGTTCCGTGGTGCCGCACCGGTCGCGCACGCGGTTCTCGCGGGCGATCCCGTCACGGGCGTCTCGGTGCAGAAGATCGCCCCCAAGCTCGATACCGGCCCGATCCTCCATTCGGTGGAGACGCCAATCGAAAAACACGAGCACGCCGGGGAGCTCTACAACCGGCTCGCGGATCTCGCCGGGCAGGCACTCGTCGACGCGCTCGAGATGGTCGAGCAGGGGAAGGACGCCTTCGTCGACCAGGACGACACCAAGGCGAGCCGCGCTCCCAAGCTCGAAAAAGAGCAGGGCTTCGTAGACTGGGAAGCCGAGGCTGTCGAGATCGACCGGCTCGTCCGCGCCTTCACTCCCAAACCCGGTGCACGAACGAGATTCGGTCCGCGGAAGCTGATCCTGCTCGAGGGGCGCGTCGAAGATGACTATTTCGGACTCGGCATGCCGGGTGGCGTGATGACGGCCGGCGAAGAAGGCATCCGCGTATGTACGGGGAAGGGGATCTACCGCATCCTGCGCCTGAAACCCGAGAACGGCCGCAACATGACCGCCGGCGAATTCGTGCGTGGGCACGCGTTCCCGCCGGATGCGCGGTTCGGATGAACTCATCCGAGCGAGTCCCCGGCGAGGCGAGGTCCGAGTGGCCCCCTGTTGTCGCGAGTTCCGTCCGCTCTGCGTCCATCAACCCCGAGCCGGGTCTGCGATGAACGGCGGTGGCGAGAACAGTCCTCTGGAAGGCAGAGACGGCGAACCGCGCCGATCGAAGGTTTCGGAAGGACGCCGAGCCGCATGGGACGTGGTGTGTGCGTGGCTTGTCGCCGACCGTGCGCGTGCGCGACTCGGCACGAAGAAGCGTCCCTTCCCTCCACGCGATTTGCCGCCGCGCGACCGAGCGCTCGCCCGTGAGATCGCCGAGGGCACGGTGCAACGGCTGGCGACCCTCGATGCGATCCTGATCGATCTCGCTCGCGGGCGCACGCCGCGACCGCACGGATTGCACGCCGCACTGCTGATCGGCGCGTGGCAACTACTGTTTGCGCCGGACCTGCCGGCGCACTCGATCGTCAGCGAAAGCGTCACGCTCGCGCGGCGGGCTGCCGGCGAAGGCGGTGCGCGCTTCGCGAACGCCGTGCTGCGCAAGCTCGCGAAGGACCGACGCCTCGAGGCGTGGCTCGAGCCGCCGAGTGCACGCGCGAACGGCGACCGTGCTGAGAGGAACCGCGCTTCCGGACGGGGCTCGTCGTCGGCCAACGCGTCGGCTGCGTCTGCCGGAATGTCGGCGGACACGTCGACGAGCCCGCCTGTCGAAGAGTCGCCGGCAACCTCGAGGATTTCATCCGCCGGTATGTCGACGGCAACCACCTCGCCGGAATCGATCGTGGACAGGTTCGCGGGGACTTCATCCGAGTCGTCAGCGGGCATGTCGGCTTCCATGACTCCGGCGTCGCGCGACGGAGTGCCTGCTGACTTGGTCCAGCGGCTCGCGACCTGGTACTCCCTTCCGTCCGAACTCGTCGCGCGCTGGCTGTCCGCCTTCGGCCGTGAAACCGCGGAGCGCGTCGCGACGGCTTGCTGCGCGCGACCGATGTCCTCGCTGCGCTTGGCACCCGAGCAGGACGAGGGCCTCGTCGCGCAGACACTCGAGAGCGCGGGTTGCGTCGTCGATCGCGGCCCGGCGCCGCGAAACCTCCTCGTGCGACGACCGCACGCGAGCTTGATCGAGAGCGACGCGTTCTCGTCGGGGCACTTCTCGATCCAAGATGCGACGCAGATCGAAGTGGCGGACCTCGTCGTCGACGTTGCACTTCGGAGCGGCGCCGCGGAACCACGCATCCTCGACTTCTGCGCTGCACCCGGCACCAAGTCGTGCGCGATCGCAGAAGCCTGTGCGGGAGCGACGGTGTTCGCCTACGACACGAACCCATCGCGACTCGATGGACTCGACGCCGAAGTCGAGCGACTCGGTCTCGAATGTGATCGGTCCCTGCGCGTCCGCCGGCTCGCCGATCGAGCCGCGCTCGAAGAGGAGGCTCTGCGCGCGCCGTTCGACGTCGTGCTCGTCGACGCACCGTGCAGCAACACCGGTGTGTTGGCACGCAGGGTCGAAGCTCGCTGGCGCTTCGACGAGGCTGGGCTCGAGCGTTATGCGGCGACACAGTTCGAGATCGCAGCGGACGCAGCGCGCTTCGTGCGACCCGGCGGCCACCTCGTCTACGCGACCTGCAGTATCGAAATCGAGGAGAACGAGCGCGTCGCCGAGCGACTCGCGGCGCACCTCGGTTGGCGCCTCGTCTCGAGTGAGCGAACGCTTCCCGAAGCCGGTCTCCGCGATGGCGGTGGCGTCGCCATCCTCGAAGCGCCGGCACCCTGACAGGAGGTCCCGAGTCGATGGATCGCGAGAGCCGCTTCCACTTGGTCTTCGCAGCCCTCTTCGTCCTGAGCTTCGTCGCCGGCTCGACCCTCGACGAGTGGGGGCCTGCATGGCGCGACCCCCAAGTCCGCCTCTCGAGCTTCGCGATCGGCGTGATCTGGCTCACCGCATTCTTCATGCGCCGCAGCAAGTCCTTCCTCGATCAACAAAAAGTCCTCCGCGACCGCATCGAGCGCCTGGAACATCGCCTCCGCGACCTTGAAGACGAGCGCTGACTCCTGCGCCAAAGGTGCCAGGGACAAAACCCCGTACTTTCGAGCGTGAAACGTGCCAGGGCCACTTCACGCCACGGTCCGCGGTGGCTTGCTGCTAGGCTGCGGCCATGGGGGTACCGATGGACCTGGCGGAACGCGTGCTGCTCGCGCGGTTTTTCTCACGAGTCGACCCAAGGGAGCACGGCGATGTCTACGTCGTGCGCGCGTTGCCACAAGAGCTCAGGGCGACGCTCAATGGCTTGTACTCGCGGAGTCGACACTCGATGCGCCGCACGTTCCTCGATCGCCTGCGGCAGGGACTCGAATCGCAGGGGCGCACCATCGAGGACTTCGTCGCCGAACTCGAGACGAAGGGGAAGGGCGCAGAAGACTTGCTCGCTGGTGTCCTCGTGGAGAAAGCCGGCAAGTTCTTGCGCACCTACGCGATCGATCACGGGCACAACTCGTTGCGCGAGGGCGCCGTCGTGCAGCTCGCGGTCGAGAACGTGTCGCAACTCTTCACGCGCTTCGTGCAGCGTGAGCGTCGCGCGAGTTTCGAGGAGAGCAGCACGCGATACATCTCGTTCGCGCGCGAGGGACACTGGCGCGACCCCGATGTGGTTGCCGCGGGCGAGCCATGGACGACGCTCTACGACGAAGCGATCGACCGGAGCTTCGCATTCTACCAGGAGTCGATCACGTCGTTGCGCGACCATCTGCTCGCCACGCGCCCTTGTCCCGAAGGGCAAGACGCCAAGGCATGGGAGCGCGCCGTGCGCGCCGAGGCGTTCGATGCGGCACGCTATCTGCTCACGCCGGCGATCCACACCAAGTGGGGGATGATCGCGGACGCGCGCACGATCGCGGACACCATTACGAGCCTCGCATCCCACGAACTCGCCGAGTTCCGCCTGCTGGGAGAACGTCTTCGCGAAGAGGCCGAGCGAGAGTTCCCGACGCTACTCGCCCACGCGCGCCGCAACGACTATCTCGCTTCGACACCAGAGACTCTGCGCACACTCGCCGAGTCGCTCGCGACGGGGAACGCGGCGGAGTTTCGCAGCGGCGCGACGAAGGCAGTCGAAGGTGCGGCGTCGACGGACGCGTCGCGTGCGGACGGGAACCACGGCCTTCCTCTTAGCACGGGTCCAAGCGATCGTGCGGAGAGCAACGTCGGGCCGATCGGGCCTGCCGACATCCACGTGCGACTCCTCGCGTCGCCGGACGCCCTCGAAGTCCACCTACTCGCCAGCCTCGTCTACGAATACACCGACCGTTCTGCGGCCGAACTCATGCAGTCGATCCGCGCACTCGACGGCGACGCGCGCGAAGCGCTCTTCGCACGCGCCCTCGAACAACGTGGCCCACGCGACGCCATGCCCGAAGGGTTCGAAGGCGCCGGCCTCTTCGACTTCGAGGCCCTCGTCGACTTCGGCGCGTACCGGGACATCGGTCGGCATCGCAAGGGGTTCCAGCAGCAGCAAACACTCACCACGAAGCATGGATACGTCGTGCCCAAGCTCTTCGAGGAAGCGGGTCTCGCCGGTCGCTACCGCAGCGTCCTCGACCACGCTGGCGATTGTGCTCGGCGCATCGGTGAACGATTCCCGCTCGCCGCGCAATACGTGATCCCCTTCGCGTATTTGCAGCGTGTGCGCTTGCAGTTCGATGCGCGGCAGATGGCCTACTTCTGCGAGTTGCGCTCGGCGCCCGAAGGTCACTTCTCGTATCGCGATGTCGCGATCCGCATGGCGGAGGCGCTCGAAGCCAAGGCCCCGCGATACGCACGCTGGTTGCGCGTCTGCAAGGACCATGTGTTCCTCGGTCGAATCACGGCCGAAACCGAGCGCGACGCGAGGCGTGCTTCGCGGGAAGCACGCGCCGAAAGTCAGGGTTACGAACTCTGAGTGACCGGCGCTTGCTGCGAGTCGAACTCGGCGAGCGTGCTCTGGAAGCCAGGCCGAGAAGCCTGGTGCCCGCGCAGTGGGCAACCGCGCGTGCTTGGGTGCCTCAGAGTTCCCGCACCTTCAGCACGAGTCGCGTACGCGTTTCGCGCCCTGCGACACGCAGCTTCGGTCCTTCGCCCAGGACGAAGTCGTCGCCTCGGCGCACTCGAAGCGTCCGTGAGAACGAGACGTCGCTGGTTGACGGGAAGTCGATCGCCCCGAGTCCTTCGGCGGGGCCGCCGGCGTGCCGCATGTCGGACAGGTCTCGACTCAGCACGAACAGGTCGACGAGACACTCGTCACCATAAGCGCGCACACAGCTCGCGATCTGCATGCCGGTGAAGAAACTCGAGATGATCGGGTCGCTAATCGAGGACTTCTCGGCGATCTCGACGTTGTAGTCACGAACGTAGTCCTGCACGCGACCGTCGCAAGAGATCGCGATCTTGCCGGCCAGCGAAGTCGCGCGCAGCGGTTCACCGATCGTCCGGTAGGTGCCATTCCCGTCGTCGACCTCACGGCGTAGCTCGATCGCGAAACTCTTGGTGACCGGTTCGAGCCACGACGCCAGGAATCGCGACATCAGTTCGAGCTTGGGCTCCGAGCCACGCATTACGAGCATGCCGTTGGTGATGGACAGATATCCGTTGTCCTCCTCGTCGACCCGCGAGACCGAGTTGAGGACGTCGAGGATGCCCTCGAAGTCGGTGCCCTCGCGGCCGAGAACGATCGTCGGTGCTGCAACATCTTCGTTGGAATAGATCGCGAGGTGACGGAGCGCTCCCGACGTGAGCATGCGGGTCGGCACGAGGCGCACGTTCGACCGCGCTTCTGCAACCGGATCCATCCGCTCGACGACGAACAGCACATCGAGACCTCCGATCCTTGTATGGAATCCTTCGCGTCCGCGACAAACGACTTCGAACGTGCTGTTCGCTTGGCGCAACGTCGCGAGCTCGACCGTCGCGTTGACCGGCGACAGGCTCTTCGTATCGAGGTCTTCGAGCGATCGATCCACACCGATGCCGCTCAACACGAAGCCTTGCTGCAGCGGGTCGACGCCGATTCGCAACCAGACGTCCGTGCCGGTTACGAAGTCCTGGACCTTCGGATCGCGGATCGACGCATCGTTGGCGACTTCACAATCGAGATCGGGTTGGTAGTTGGCTTGACTTAGCAGCGAGAAGCGAATCGGATCGCTCGCGCGACAACGCGTCCGAGAATCGAGGATGACCTGCCCGGAGGCACCGGTCGCGATCTCGCGCAACAACTCGGCCGTCATCGGCTTGGTAAGTGTGTCCGGGATCTCGCGGCCGTCGCCATTCCAAGCGACACACCTTACTTCGAACCACGGTCTCGCCGTCTGCCGCAAGGCACGCAAGAAGAGCTCGACATCGTCGAGCACTTTGGAATCGTTGGCGACGATCAACCGATCATCGCGGGCCTCGATGAACGAGCCTTCTTGATCCCAGGAACGCGGATGCACGAGTGTCCGTATCAAGTCGATGATCTGATCCGGCTCGATCCTGTTTGCGTCGTCCGAGTAAGCGAACAGATCGGTCGTACCGATGAGATTGAGAAGCGAAGCGCGCGTGTCCCCGTTGCGATTGGGATCGTGAATCGGCGGTGGAGGCATGCGCTGCACCCCCTGCGTCAGATCATCGATCGCCAAGATGCGGAGCTCCTTTCCATCGCGCACACGAAGGCTCTTGTCGTTCGGAGCAGGGTCGTCCGTGCGCAACTGAATGGACTGCGTTGCTGGCGAACTCCCGGCCGGCGCACTCAGCACCCCGATCAGGGCTCCGAATGGACAGAACCAGAGCAGGAAGGGATGGGATCCCATGTCGTTCTCCTGTGGAAGGGTCGTAGGGGCGCGGCTCAGTCAGTTCGTAGGTTGTCGAACTCGTCCGCAAAGAAGAGATCTTGGAGCGCACGTCGATCGGCGCTCCGTCGCAGCGATGTCAAACGCAGGGCCGCACGCTCCGCGAGTCGGGATCGCACGTGTCCAGGCAACCGTGCGACGAACTCCATCGCGAGATGCTCGGCACGGTCCGCATGGCGCGCCATCGCGAGCGCCGCATCCAGCGCGGCATCGAGACAACGAGAGTCCGCAGTCAGGCATGCCGCGCTCGCATAGGTGAGCAGCGACCGCACATCGAGTTCGCGCAGTGCCTTGGAGCTCCAACGGACACCGAGCGCACCAGCGAGTTCGGTCCGTCGATGCATCGGGAGTCGTTCGACACGGTCCCGAACCAACGGCCGAAGCTCGGCAACGACGACCGCACGCTCGGCATCACGCGTCGCGAGCACGAAGTCGACCCACTGCGGATCGCGATTCTGGCGACGGTCGTGCGGTTGGAAGACCGCGCGGTTTCGCACGTACCAGCGCAAGGCGGCAATGCGGAACTCGAAGTCGAACACCGCCCGCACGCCTCGCACGTCGACGACTTCGGTTCTCGGGCCGATGTTTGCCACGTCGATCGATGCACATGCCGTCGGCATGAGATACGTCGCCTGATCGAACACCTGCCGCGCGCACCCCAAGACGGCGCTGCTCGACAAACCGACCACGTAGCCGCCCGCGAACGCTCGCAGCCAGTCTGCTCGACGCGGTTCGACGCGGCGCTCGCGACGGCGAAAGTCGTTCGGCAACTCGATGGATGCCAATGCGCGCACGTCAGCTGTCTTGGCATTTCCGACAGCCTCCCCCGAGTCTCGAGGCGCGACGATTCTGGCTTGATCGCGCCGCTCGCGGCCTTGTCGGGTCGTGCTATCGACATGGTGAGGGACGCCCGCGTCGAGAGCGTGCTCAGGACCGTCTCCATCCGCGCGACCGATGATCGGCGTGTTCCCTGTGGTCGGATCGGAGTCCGATCCGACGCTCAGGTAGAACGCGCCCCCGACCAGCGAGGCTGCGACAAGACCGGATACGGCACGTAGCAGAAGACTGCGACTGTCGCGCGATGCTGATCCGAACCGCGTTCTCGAAACGTGCCGATCGGATTCCGCGACCTCGACGACTGGGCCGCCACCGCTCTGCTCCCGCAAGAACCCGAGCAGCCGATCCGCGACGTCCTCTTCGATCTCGGTGGACGTTCTCGACGCGAGCACGGCATCGATGCGCCGCTGCTTCGCGAGCACCTGGGCACAACGTGGGCACGATTCGAGGTGATCGGCGAGTTCGACGGCAACCTGCGAACCCACGGCCACATCCTGATGATCGGCGTCCAAGAACATCGCGACGACGGCATCGCTCCGCGGGCATTCCGAACTCATCGCTCGTCCCCCAACTGGTCCTCGAGACGTTCGCGCAACTTGCGCCGGGCCTTGAGAACGGACTGGCGCACGGCACCTGCGTTCGAGCCGAGCACGGTCGCGATCTCGTCGTATGTGAATCCTTCGACGGCACGCAAGTGCAATGCCGCACGTTGGCCGTGCGGGAGCCGCTCCATCGCTTCTTCGACGCGGTCGACGAGTTCGCGCGTCGTCACGCGGTGGAGCGGATCCTCATCGAGGCGATCCGGGAGATCGACGATGTCCTCGGCGAGGTCGGTCTGCCCCGGCAAGGGGCGCGCGGGATCGAGCCGGCGTGGCTCCGTCGCGAGCCGATACAGAATGCGCACGATCCAAGCGCGAAAGCTGCACTCGAAGCGAAACGTCGTGATGCCGCGATGCGCGCGAATCAGCGCTTCTTGCAGAAGCTCTTCGCCCCCGATTCGAGCCGGACTGATTCGGCGCGAGAGCGCCAAGAGGCCGCCGAGCAAAGGGCGAACCAGGCGATCGAAGGCCTGCGCGTCCCCGCGCCGCGCGGCCTCGAGATCCGGCGATGCCGGGTAGGGACGAGCTGCCACCCTTGATCCTCGCCAGTGCGTCGATGTGCGGTTCGGGGCCACGGGAGGAAAGACCCGTGGAGCGACCTCACTGTTACCCGCAGGCTCGTCCATTTCGCGAGTTTGACGCAGATCACCGCATATTGCCGCCCCCCGCGCGCCTTCTCGTGGTGTTTCCCGGCTCGCGGACACGCACGGTTCTTGTAGGCTCGGGATCGCGATGGACTACCGCGTCAAGCTACCGGCGTTCTCCGGACCGTTGGATCTGTTGCTCCACCTCGTCAAACGACACGAGGTCGACATCCATGAGATCCAGATCTCGGACATCTTGGCGAGCTTCCTCGAGTATCTGAAAGCGCTCGAAACGCTCGAACTCGGCGACATCGGCGACTTCGTCGTCATGGCCTCGACGTTGATGGAGATCAAGTCCAAGGAACTCCTGCCGCGGGAGAGCGTGGACCTGCGCGAAGAGCTCGACCCGCGCGACGAACTCATCCAACAGTTGCTCGAGTATCGACGGTATCGCGAACTCACGCGCAAGCTCGAACGCTATGGACAGCTACGCGAGCGCGTCGCGTCCCGCGGCAGCTACGGAGCGGACGAGGCCGCGATCCGGCAGCTCGCGCGCGAGGACTACGAACGCGAGATCGAAGAGTCGCTCGACCTCGAAGATTTGGATGCGTGGTTCTTGCTCAAGGCCTACGCGAAGCTGCTGGAGGAGACCGACTTCGGGAAGACGTACTCGGTCGAAGTCGACAAGAAGCCACTCGGTGTCTACATCGACGAACTCGCCGGGCGCCTGCTCGAGCGTGGTCTCGGTGTCGAAGTGCCGTTTCGAGACGCCTTCGATCTGCGTCTCGGCAAGATGGAGGTCATCGGCAACTTCATGGCGCTCCTCGAACTCATGAAACAGGGGCGCCTGACCGCACGGCAGGATCGGACCTGCGGTGAGATCTACCTCGTCTTGTCGAGCGAGAAACCGGTCGACGACGAAGAACCGACGACCGAGAGCGCTGGCACGACCGACGCCGTCGACGCCAAAGGCACACGCGAGGACGCAGAAGCCTGAGCGACGCGCGGCGCGACTACACGCTGCCGACGCGCAGTCTCAGGATCGGCACTTCGGGCGGCGCTCCGATGCGCAGCGGCAAGAACGTGACACCGATCCCGCGCCCGACGTAGAGCTGCGAACCCGCGACTTCGTGCCTGCCCTCGATCCAATCGAAGCGGCTGTGATGTAACGGGACGATGTTACCGAAGCGAACTTGCCCGCCATGTGTGTGCCCCGACAGCGTGAGGTCGACGTCGACCGCAGCCGCTTCGAAGAAAAAGTCCGGATGGTGAGCGAGCAAGACGACGGGTTCGTCCTGAACGCCCGCGAGGGCGGACTCGAGGTCGGGAGTTCCTTCGGTCAGGTCATCGACGCCGGCAATCCAAAGGCCGGCACCGTCACGCTCGATCCGTTGCCCGCGGTTGTTGAGAACGTTGACACCATGCTCGGTCAGCCAGGATTCCCAGAGACCGATGTCCGTACCAAAGAAGTGATCGTGATTTCCCGGGACAGCAAAAATGCCGAACGGTGGGGAGAGTTCGGCGAGTGCATCCTTGTAGAGCAGGATCTCGCGTTCTCGCGTGTTGATCAGATCGCCGCCGAAGCAGACGACGTCCGGCTGTTCGGCCTGGACCCGTCGAAAGAGATCGACGAGTTCGTCCGCGTCGAGAAAGCTCCCGGCATGGAGGTCGGACAAGAACGCGATTTCGAGCCCGTCGAGTTTTGGGTGGCCGCGTGACAAGTGCACGTCGACGTGATGGATGTGCACGCGTGGGCAGAACGCTCGATGCAGCCAACGACCAGGAGGAAGCGCATCGAGCGCGCGATTGACCGCGGCGGTCGAGCGTGCGAGGAAGCGGCGCAGCGGAGTGCGCTTGCCAGAGAGGGGGCCGCTCGGTCGCGGGGCGCGAGGCCGTTGCTCCGGGAGACGGTGCGCGCCGCTCGGAGTGGTCGCGACTTCCGCTTGCGTGCGCCGAGGCAACTCTGCGTCTGCGCACGTCGCGTCGTCGAGATCGACGGACATCGTCGAACGTGCGTGTTTGTCGGTCGCGTGGGTCATCTTCCGGGCACCATCAGGATAGCCTTGGGTGGTGGCTGTTCACGGCGCGGCCCCCCACGTGATCACCACATCGTGTGCTTTGTCGCACACGCAGATCGGGATCGCGGTCGCCAGAGCTCGCAGCATGGTTCGAGCAACCCTACTCCGCACTCATTTCTGCGGGGCCGCAGCGCGGTCGGTTACGTCGAACGACCGATCACCACGGCACGGTTTGCCATGCTCGACGACTGCGCGGTGGATGTCACGAACGCGACTCGCGAGCTTGCCCGATGCGAAGATCGCGATACGTCCTTCGGCGAAGGTCTCGAGTTTTGCGCGCTTTGCGTTGCCGCTTCCGAACACGCCCGAGAACTCGCTCGCATCCGCTTCGGTGTCCCAAATCGTGACCCAAGCGACCGACGCGTTCGCTCCCTGGCCGAAGACGTAAAGGCGATCGCCGGCCCATCCATCGCTCGCTCGCGGAGACCAATGGACGGACGTGCCGATCCGCGCATCGAGGACCTTCGCGATCGCGCGTTGGAGCAAGGGCGTCACGGCGATTCCGCAGCCGAACTCGCCGAGTGTGTTGAGGTCGGTCAGTTCGCTCTGAGCGTAGTCGGACAAGGCAGTCAGGATCGATTCTTCGCCTTTGAGGGTGACGGGCTCGTCGCGGTGGGACGACCAGTACTTGTCCGGATGCAGGATCTGCTCACTCGAGGCAGGGAGGTCACGGAAGACGCTCTCGATGCGCTTCGAAGTACCACTCGAGATCTTCGGTAGGAGGCTGCTCGCGCCGTCCTTGCTCTGCGCATAGAAGTTCCGTCCGAGCAACCCGCTCGCGAACATCGTGCTGAAGAAGCGCGGCGCGCGCGTGCTCGCGTCATTGCGTGCGCGTTCCCATGACTGGAGTCCGAGACGTTCGGGCATGGTCCAACCGTCGCGCTTGGTCACGGCCCATTCGCTCATCGTCAAGAGCGCTGCTCCGTCGCGCAGCGCCGCGAGCACGAAGCGTTCGTCGAACGTCTTCGCACGTTCCATCCGAGCATCGATGTCATAGCGCTCGGTGTCGATCGCGCAGCCGATCGCCTGCGCCGCGAGGAGTTTGGCGACGTAGCGGCCGAGCTTCTTCGTCTCCTCGGGGATCGCGACGCTCGCCGTCTTGGCGTCGTAGCCGATGCTGAGCATCTGCGCTTGGACCTGACCGAACTTGCGCTTCGCATCGAGCTTCGCCGGCAACAGACCGAGCGCGGCGAACGATGCCGCGTCCAACTCGATACGCGGCCATGTCCCGACGAGGGTCGGCTCGAGATCCCGCGACTTGGCGAGGCGAAACGCGAGTTGTCTTCCGGGCCCGATGCCGCGCACTTCGCGCACCTCGTGCACGGTCTCGACGAAGGCTTCCAGCGCCGTCTGCTCGAGCAGATCCTGAGCAAGAACCGCCCCGCTCGCAGCGACCAAAGCCAGGAGAGAAGCGAGCCCCCTCCGCAGCACGACTCGACGATCATCCATATCGAGCCCTTCGACGCGCCCTCACCGACGACTTGAGCGCGCACCTGCGTGAAAGGTGCCAGGGACCGCGGTCGTTGAGGCTCCGTACCGCGACTCTTAAATCACTTCAGGAGTTCCGTAACGACAAATCAGACAATCGAAACACGTGCATCGTAAGTGTGGGGTTCTCGTTCGCGCTTCCGACGCCCCCCGGAAGCGCACTTTGCACGCCTTCGGGACTTTCATGTTCAGAACTCCGTCCTGCCTCCGACATGCCGTGCGCGGATCGCTCGGCATCGCAATCCTCTCTTCCTTCGCATTCGCGCAGACTCCCCGCGAAGCCTGGCAATCGTTCACGAAGGACCACGGTCCGAACTGGACCGCGGAGTGGAACCCCGCCACCGAAACACCCCGGGCGATCTACGGCCCGGGCCTCGAGATCGCCGGTCCCGCCTCGACACTTGCCGAAGCGCGGCGTCGCGCCAACCGAACGCTCACGGACCACGCCGTACTGCTCGGACGTGGCGCTTCGACGTTCGTCGAAGCCAGCGCCGGGAAGATGGGGCACGTCTGGGCCTTCGTCTATCGACAAGAGTTCTCCGGTCTCGAAGTCATCGGTGGACGCGCCGACGTGCGCGTGCACGAGACGGGCGGTATCTCGATGTTCGGCTCGACCGCATTCGGGTTGACGGCGGACTTCGACGTGCAGCCCGCGATCACGAAGAGCGCAGCGCGCCTCGCTGCCTACAACGCACATGGCGGCCAAGCACCTGTCGCGCCAGTCGCCGTTGACGAAGTGCGCCTGGTCGTTTGGGGTGACGTGTTCGCCGCTGCGAAGAGCGAACCACGCCTAGCGTGGGAAGTACACGTCGAGGCCAGCACGAAGATCACCGGTCGCAGTTACGTCGATGCCAAGACCGGCGTCGAGCTTCGCTACGAAAGCGACTATCACGAGTGCGGACTCGCCTGTTCGCACGCATCGCACTCGCCGATCGGAATCTCGGTCGTCAGTGCGGCGCCACAGCCGAATCCGTTCGGTTTCGCTCCAGTCACCGGCAAAGTCGTCGCGTGGACCAACACAGGGCTGCGCCCGACCGATCCGCTCACGCTCGTCCCGATGGAGAACATCCGCGTGCAAGTCATCGGTGGCAACACCGGCTATACGGACGCCAACGGAGATTTCAACATCGCACACACCGGGACGACAGCCGTGCAGGTGGATGTGCAATTCGTCGGTACGCACGTTCGCGCCGTCAATCCGCAGCGCGGCACACGAATGAGCACGCAAGTGACCGCGACGCCGGGAACACCGGTGACGATCACGATCTACTCATCGAGCGCGATCGAAGACGATCGTGCGCAGTCGACGGGGTATTGGTGCGCTGACGATGTCAACACGTGGTTGACCAGCGTGATTGGTACACTGCCGACGCTGATCGACGGCGTTACGGTCAACACGAGCCTGCCGCAGTCGTGCAACGCGTTCTTCCGCTCGAACGACAACTCGATCAACTTCTACAACCAAGCCGGCTCTTGCAACATGACGTGCTACACGACCGTCGTGTATCACGAATGGGGTCACGCGATCGACAACGCCTACGGCGGTATTTCGCAAACCGACGGCCTGAGTGAAGGCTGGGGCGACCTCGTCGCCACGTATCGCACCGGGCAGCCGATCGTCGGCGACGCGTTCTTCCTGAGCGGCGGAAGCATTCGTACGGCGCTCAACACGTTCACGTATCCGGCTGGTGGTGAAGTGCACCAACAAGGTCAGACGTGGATGGGTTTCGCGTGGGACGTTCGCGAGAACCTGCGCAACCGCAAGGGAAGTGCGGGTGTGACGATTGCCGAGAAGATCGTGTTGTCCACGCTTGCCGGGAACGCGCGCAATCAACCGGACGCTGTGCGCGAAGTCTTCCTCGCGGATGACGACGACAACAACCTCGACAACGGCACGCCCAACTACCTCGACCTCGAGGCGGCGGCCAAGAAGCGTGCGCTTCCCTACCCGCAAAAGAAGTACACCGACCCGGGAAGCTACACGACCTTTGGCACGGGTTGCCTCGGCACGGGCTCCGTGCCGACGACGTGCGCTTCGCTCAACACGAACGGATCGTTGCTCGGGTCGTCGGGATTCCCCGGCGTGCGGTACATGCTCGAGGTGACCGCGGGCGCGGCATTGCAGGTGCAAGGTTTCTCGATCCTGCAAGCATCGCGCACGAGCGGCAACGTCACCGTGCCGACGTATCTCTACAGCGCCAACGCGTCGGGACAACCCGACCAAGTGCTCGCGACCGGATCGATGACGGTCGGCTCCGCATCCGGACTGTACGACACGCGACTCAATCAGGTCGTTTCGATCGCCTCGGGGCAGAAGTTCTTCATCGGCTTCGAAAACGCCAATCCGACGATCACGGTGGGCACCCTCAGCTCGGGGACGATCGTCCCCTACTGGCGCAACAACGGCACGGGGAACTCGTGGGTGCAGTTCACAACGCGTCCGTGGGCGTATCAAATCCTCTGCGCGACGACGGGCGGCGCGGTGCCGGCGCTCTCGCACAGCGGTTCGCCGGTCGTCGGCGTCTCGTTCTCGGTCGACCTCGCTGCGGCCGCGATGAGCGTGCCCGCGGTTCTCGTCCTCGGTGCGTCCAACACGTCGTGGAACAGCATCACGCTCCCGCTCGACCTGACCGCTGCCGGAGCCAAGGGCTGTAGCTTGGTCGCGTCGGCCGACTTCATGCTGCCTCTGCTCACGTCGACGAGCGGCGCAGCGGTGATCACGATCAACGTGCCGAACGACCCGACGCTCTACAAAGCGCAGTTCTACAACCAGTTCATCGTCGCGGACCCGAAAGCCAACTCCCTTGGTTTCGCGTTCTCGAACGGCGGCGCCGCCACGCTGGGCAAGCAGTAGAAGCGGAGTGATACCGGGTCGCTCGGTCCGACTCGTAGCGCGTTGTTGTCGAGGTGCGATCGTGGTGAGACCGCGATCGCACCTCTCGTTTCGTCTCTTCTATGGCTGCATCGCACGGACCCTCTGGTCCAGATCTCGCAGGACCCGTGCCGAGAAGCCGCGGTCGTGGACCCAGCTGATCGTGCCGTCAGGGGAGACCAACACGATGCGCCCATTCCTCGGGTTGCGGTTGCCGAAGAAGTCGACGACGCGCGCCGCGTTGTCGCCGTAGAGCGTGATGACACTGCCCCAGTCCTCCTCGGGGATGCCGCGGCGCATGCCGCCGTCGATCGTCCCGCGCAGGAGACCGGGGACGAAACCCGCAACGGTCGGCACTTCGCGGATCGCCGCCGGGGTCTCGAGCTCGAGCAGGCCGATCAGCCAACGGTCGATGTCGAACTGTGCCTCCTGCTCGGTCGCGACGATCGCGACGAGTGGCTTGCCGGCGAAGTCCTCCGGAAGTCGGACCTTTTGGCCGTCCAGGCTCTCGGCGACGACGGTCGGAAAGCGTCGTCCGATCGGATCTGCGACGCCATCTCGCAGCGAAGTGCACGATGGCAGTGCGACGGCGAACGCGAGCACCGCAACGCCGCAGGTAAGGGCCCAAGAACTCAGTGCAGACATGCGCATCATCCGGGTAGATGGCGCAGGCGTGCCCACGACACAAGCGTCACGCAATCTCGAAAATGCTCCGAGATCGTGCGATCGGACTGCTGCCGCACGCCTCGCGAGCAGCGCGGGACCTAGTGTCCCGCGTCAGGAGTTCGTTGCATTTGTCGGGGCGGATCGACGCCCCTCGCTGCGTTGCACTCCCTCGACAGATCACCCGATCTGCCTGCGTCCGTGCGCCTTGCGAGAAACGCCGCTACGCTGCGACAAATACAACGAACTCCTGACGCGGGACACTGGAAACTGTGCCAACGAACTCGTGCGATGTCACAGTAGGATTCGGCCGTGCAATCGACGGACGACGACGGGGAAGCGCAACACGACTTCGCGCGCGGGCCACTCGGGCGAGCCATCTGGCTGCTCGCGATCCCGATGGTCATCGAAATGTCGATGGAGTCGGTGTTCGCCGTCGTCGACATCTTCTTCGTCGCCAAGCTCGGTAGCGCCGCGATCGCCGCCGTCGGCCTCACCGAAGGCCTCATGACGACCGTCTACGCGATCGCGATCGGCCTGAGCATGGGCACGACCGCGACCGTCGCGCGTCGCATCGGTGAGCGAAAACCGCAGGACGCCGCGCTCGTCGCGACTCAGTCCATCGTCATCGGCGTGCTGCTCGCGGCGATCCTCGGGACGGTCGGTCTCGTGTTCGCGCCCGACCTGTTGCGCTTCATGAAAGCGAGCGATGCGGTCGTCGAAACCGGCTCGGGTTTCACGCGCATCATGACGGGCACCAACGTCGTCATCTTCTTGCTCTTCCTCAACAACGCGATCTTTCGCGGCGCGGGCGACGCGAAGATCGCGATGCACAGCCTGATCCTCGCGAACTCGATCAACATCGTCCTCGATCCGTGCCTGATCTTCGGCGTCGGTCCCTTCCCCGAACTCGGGCTCGAGGGCGCCGCCGTCGCGACGACGATCGGGCGTGGTTGCGGTGTGCTCTATCAACTGCGCGCGCTCCGCAAGGGTCGCGGGCGCCTCGCCTTGCGCGGCGAAGCGCTACGCATCGATTGGCCGGTGCTCACGAAACTCATCCGCGTTTCGTTCGGCGGCATCACGCAGTTCTTGATCGCGACCGCGAGTTGGACGGTGTTGATCCGCCTCGTGGCCGACTTCGGGGACGAACCCGCAGCGGGCTACACGATCGCCGTGCGCATCGTGATGTTCACGTTCTTGCCATCGTGGGGATTGAGCAACGCGGCAGCCACTCTCGTCGGCCAGAGCCTCGGCGCCGACGACATTCCGAGGGCCAAACGCGCCGTCTGGCTCACCGGTGCATACAACGCGGCCTTCCTCGGCCTCGTGTCGGTCGTCTTCGTCGCGTTTCCGCGTCCGCTGGTCGAGTTCTTCGTCTCGGCACTCGAGAGCGAAGCGCTCGCCGCGGGCTTCGACGCCGCCGCGCGCGAACGCGTCATCGCGTTCGGTGCGACGTGCTTGCGCACGATGTCGTACTGCTACGTGTTCTTCGCGTGGGGGATGGTGATGGTGCAGGCGTTCAACGGCGCCGGCGACACGCGCACGCCCAACTTCATCAACTTCGCGTGTTACTGGTGCTTCCAGATCCCGCTCGCATATTGGTTCGCGAAGGGACTCGGACATGGGCCGATCGGCGTCTTCTGGGCGATCGCGGTGTCGGAGACGATCTACGCGCTGGTCAGCGTGCTCGTGTTCGTGCGCGGGCGCTGGACCGGCAAGGTTGTTTGAGCACACTGCGACTCCGGCCTGATGCCATCGAGGGCGCATCACGACACACACCCCGCCAACGCTAAACTGGTCCGCAATGGCGACCGTCCGATGAGCGACACGAGCTGGACCCTGGTACGAGCCGCGGCTGCCGGCGTTGCTTCCGCGCGGGCGCGCCTCGCCGATCACTTGTTCCCCATTCTGCGCACTTACTTTCAGGCACGATGGCGTGATCCGCGCCACGCATACGACATCGAGGACGCCGTGCAGACGAGCTTCGTCGAGCTCTTCGATCGCGACGGTGCGTTGCCGCGCGCGCGTCCCGAGCTCGGGCGCTTCCGCGCCTTCGTGCGCGGCGTCGCGCGCAACGTTGCCCTTCGTATCGAAGAGCGACGCCAGCGCGACCAACAACGTGTCGTCGGTGCGGTGACAGCGTTGGCAGCCGATGAAGCTTCGCTGTCGCAGGTCTTCGACCGATCGTGGGCGCAGCGCATCATGGACCTCGCAGCCCAGCGCATGCGTTCGAAAGCAACGCATCAAGGAGCCGAGCTAGAACGCCAAGTCGCAATCCTCGACTTGCGCATCGGCGAAGGCCTTGCGATCCGCGACATTGCTGCTCGATGGAACGAAGACCGCGATGCCTGTCACCGCCTGTATCGGCGTGCTCGACTCGAGTTCGAACGCTGCCTGCGCGAAGTCGTCCTCGAGTACTCGGGTTGCGACGAAGCCGACGTGGAGGACGAGTGCCGCACCCTCGCCGAACTGCTGCGACCACGCTGAGTTCGCGGCTCACTTCGCATCCTGAGTCGCGAATTCGCGACTCAGGACACTAGTCCGCAGAACGCTTTCCCACGACGACTTCCATCGCGTCGCTCAGGTCCAAGATGCCCGCGACCGAACCCGTCGGATCGAAGACGGCGAACTGCGTTTGCAGCGTCGACCCGAGCAGCTTCGTGTCGTTGGGCACGGGGATCGGAATCTCGACCTTGCCATCGAGGTCCGTCACGCCGACGAGCGTGAAGAGCGTCGCCACGCTGAGTTGACACGGACCGACGCCAACCGCGATTCGCTGGGCGCCAAAGAAGAGCGCGGCAGGAGCGGTCTTGGCCTTGCCCTTCGCGACGAAACCGAGGTCGATGGATCCGAGCTCGGGCACGCCGTGGATGCCGATTTCGGGGGCCTTGCCTTTGATCTTGCACCGCTTGCCGAAGCGCACCGCGAGCGACGCGCCGAGCGGTCGTTGGTCGAGGACGTAGAGCTCGGGCCCCGTCACGCCGTCGTCGCCGACGAAGAAGAGGAGACCGCCCGCCTGCACGAAGTCGCGTGGTTGCAGACCCTCGGCGCCGGGCACCGCATCGACGAGCAGTCTGGTCGTGGCAGCACTCCCAGAGCTCGTCCAGAGTTCCTGTCCGTGAATCCCGTCATCAGCGACGAAGACGGCTTCCGAGCCACGCCCGAGGGCCGCGATGGCTGGCCCGGGCAGGATGGCGTCGAAGTCGCCAGGTGCGAGGTCGCCAGTGCCGCGGGCGTCCTGTGCGTTCTTCGAGAGGAAGACCTCGCGCCCGTTCTTCGCGGTCGCCGACCAGAACGCGCTGTTGCCGGCGGCCACGAGCCCGCTCGGATCCAAGTCCGGATCGCTCAGCGAGGCGGCGACGACGCGCGCTGAGCTCGCTCCGATCGTGAAGACGTGTCGCCTCGTCCCCTGGCGTCCGATCGCGAAGGCGCGCGGACTGCGCTGCCCGGGCAGCGCGACGATCTGCGTGACGTCGTGAATCGGCGATCCACTCGCGAGCACGGGTTTGGTGTTCGCGGCGGTCCCGTCGCTGATGTGGAGGGCAGGCCGGCCTTGCAGGTTGGCGACGAAGAGCACGAGCCCGTCGCCATGCCCCGTGACCTGCTGCACACCACCGTTCGAGATTGACGTCACGGCGCGCGTTCCGGCGACCGTGCCATCGGTCAGAAAGAGCTGTCGACCTTGCTGTGGCACGTTGGCGGCAAAGAAGCAGCCGACGTTCGTGTCGACGAAGTCCGCCGGAAGCGACGACCCGACCCCCGGCACGAGGTCTCGCAGCAGCGTGATCGTCTTGGTGTCCGTGTCGAAGACGTAGGGCTCCTGGCCGATGACGAAGTCATTGGCAGCCACGATGATCTTGTCGCCACACGTGCCGAGCTTGCCCAGGCGCAAGTTGTCGCCGGTATGCCGCACCGTACCAGCGTTCGTGCCATCGGTCTCGAAGAGTCGTTCGTCGGCCAAGAAGAAGACGCGCTCTTCGAGCGCCACGAAGCCGTGCGGGTTGGACGGACGACCGCCCGGGCTCAGGTCCTTGACCAAGAACGTCCCGTTCGGCGTGCCGTCGCTGCGGAAGAGCTCGGCGCCGGTCTCGAGCGTCGACGCTTGGAACAGCACGACCTCGGTCCCATGCAGGGGAAACAGCTCACGCGGATCGCTACCGAAGGTGTCTGGTGCGAGAAGGCGTGGATGCGTGACGGTGCCCCGTGCGCGATCGATTGTCACGAATTGCGCAGCGGCTGCATCGAGGTCGGCGATGCAGAAGATCTGCGACGGCGTCGCTGCGAACGAACGCGGATTGGAGTTGGACCGCGAGTTGGGGCGCGCGAGGACGCGCGTCCCGGCGAGCGTGCCGTCGCTCACACAGAGCTGAACGTTCTCATTCGGCAGCGTCGCCCTGAAGATGAACTCCGCTCCGAGAGTGCGAATTTCTTCCGGACGTGACGAGGCCGATCCGGGTCGGAGGTCGAGGATCACGGTGCCCGCGCTGCTGCCGTCGGTGATCCAGACTTCGGCGCCGTGCTGGAGGTCGTCGGCGACGAAGACCAACTTGTCGCCGAAGGCTTGCATGTCGCGAATGTTCGACGAAGCCGAGCCTGGGCGAAGGTCCTTGACCAAGCGAAGCGACGTGGCATCGAAGACGAAGAGTTCGCGTCCATGCGTGCCGTTGTCGGCCACGAAGAAGGTCTTGTCGGAACCGACCCCCACGAAGTCGCTCGGGTTGGAACTGCCACTCGGATTCAAGTCCGCGAGCGCGAACAGCTTGCCTTCGCGGTGGAGCATGAGCTCACGACCGCGCCCCGCGAGGTCGGCCGAGAACACGACACCCGGGCCACGCGGGTCGGGCCCGAAGTCTCTCGGTCCCGACCCCAGCGGGCCAGGAATGACGTCGGACACGAGCGTGACGTGATCGTTCGAGAAGCGCCACAGCTCACGCCCCGCCACACCGTCGTCGGCCGAGAAGAAGAGCTTGTCGTCGACGACCGTCAAGTCGAGGGGATTCGAGCCTCGTGCTCCGACTTGGATGTCGCGCTTCAGCTCGGGCTTTCCGCCTTGGGTGAAGTAGATCTCCGCGCCAAGGAGACCGTCGTCGGCAACGAACCCGACGCGATTCTGAAAGACGCGCAAGTCCCGCGGAGAACTCGTCGTGGCACCGGGTCGCAGGTCGTCGAGGAGCTTGGTGCCGCCGGGCGTCCCGTCGCTCTTCCACAGCTCACGGCCATGGATCCCATCGTCGGCCGTGAAGAAGAGCGTCGTGCCGAGAACGACGAGTTCGCGAGGATCGCTGCCGGAGGCGCCGAGGCGAATGTCCTTCACGAGCCGCGTCGACGTCGCGTCTGCGACCCAGACTTCGCTTCCGTACGCGCGGCTTTGCAGCACGAAGAAAACCTTGTCGCCAGCGACATTCACCTGCGACGCCGCCGCACCGACCGATCCTGTCGGCAGGCGCGGGTCGATGTCCTTGACCAATCGAAGGATCTGGCCGTGTGCCGGTACGGCCCACGTCACGATCCCGGCGAAGATGACAACTGCTCGTCGAATGGAAACCATTGGAAGCTGCACCAGAAGAGGTTGGAGTTCGTGCAGGACTTCCCGGCCGCGAGGCGTTTTCGTTTCGGAGAATCCGTGGAAATCTCGCGGTCTCGAAACGAACGCGCAGACTCAAATCCGCTCAGCGGGTCATCAAAGCCCGAATGGGTCGGAATCCGCGGTCTTCGGAACGGCTCGATTCGTCGTCGCGGTCGCGGAACGAGCAGCGTGCGAGACGCGGCACCGAATGGAAGCTGCCGCCGCGCACCGCGCGCAGGCCCGGCATGCCGGCTTCGAAGATTCCATCACCGTCACGAGCCGGCGTGTCATGCAGTGTGCTGGCATCGATGCACCACTCGCTGACGTTGCCGAGCATGTCGCAGAAGCCCCACGGGTTCGGCAAGAAACTCGCGACCGGGCCATGCGCGCGCCGACCATCCGACCCGCTGGGCTGCCAGTCGTTGGACTTGCCGTAGCTCGTGTCGCGAATGTTCTCGAAGTCGACGAAGCGCGCCTCGTCGACACCGAAGTGATAGGGCGTCGTGCTACCCGCACGTGCGGCATGCTCCCACTGCAACTCCGACGGCAGAGTCATGCCCCAGCGCTCGAGCACGTCCATCGCTTCGATCCACGACACGTTCTCGACCGGATGTCGCCCGTCGACGGGGTCTTCACCCGCAGCCAGGATCGATCCCGGACCGTGTTGCGATGGGTTTGGCAGTCCTGACAGGCGCTCCCACTGCGCCTGGGTGACTTCGTGCGCCGCCAAGAAATACGGTGCGAGCCGTGCGCGAGCCAACGGTCGCTCTTGTGGCATCGAGGCCGGGTCGTATCGCGCGGCGCTCGGGTCGACGCCCTGGCTACCGGCAGCGGCCGTTCCACCCGGCACGAGGACGAAGACGATGCCGCTGCCCTCCACGAGCTCGAGGCGGCCTTCCGTCGTGCGCCGCGGCGTGGCCGCGCTGGCGGCCGCCGAGCCGAGGTCGAGGAAGTCCCACAACCCGGAAGGGTTCGGACCGATGGGCACGAGACCGAGCTGCGGCTTCAGGTCGAGTCCGCCGTAGTGCGGACTGGTTCGGATCGCCTCACGCACGTTCTTCCACGCCTCGCTCTGGTCGAGGATGCTGCGCTGTTCGACGAGGCCTGCCCAAACCATCCCTCGACGGACATGAGCACAGACCGCCTCGAAGCGATCGAGGTCTGCGAGCACCTCGGCCAAGGCTTCGTGAAGGTAGGCCTGCTCCTTGTTCGCGAAGTGGTAGCTGTGCCGCTCCTCGACGCGCGCTTCGAGCTCGACGACGGCTTGTCGCGCGCGGTCGCGGTCGCGCTCCCAGGACTCGCGACTCCGCTTGGCGCGTTCGTTCGCGTAGTAGGGCGACGATGGGTCGAACATGCTCGAGGTCGCACGCGCCTCGGCCAGCGCGTCTTCGATGCGCGCCCGATCCGCCGCGCGCTGCGTCGCGTCCCAAGGCTCCGCTTGCGCTCGCAAGTCGACGACAGACGCTCGAATCGTCGCGCGCGCATCGAGCAGGGGGTTCGCGTGCTCTTCGAGCCACGCTTGCATGCGCTCGCGATGCTCGGGAAGCGGCGGCCAGACCGTCGGCTCGAGTTTGCGAGCTTCGCGCAGCTTGACGACCCAGGACAAGAGCTCGAAGCGCTCGAGGCTCCTGCGTGCGTCTTCGCGCGAGATCCAGACCGAAGTCGCGGCGACGATCAAGACGACGCCGAGGACAGCGAGCACACGCCGACGCAAACGCGCGGTTGCCGCGCGGGCACGCTCGCGCTCTTCGCGCTCGCGCTTCACGCGTTGGATTCGGCGCAAGGATTCGAGCACGATTCCCGCGTGGGAAGGGCGCTCGCTCGCTTCTGCCCGCAAGCAACCGAGCGCGAGATCGGCGAGGGCAGTGTCCACGGACGTTGCGCGAAGTCGTCGCTCAGCGTCCGTGAGATCGGCTTCCCGAACGCGGCGCTGGAGTTCTGCGCGGGCAAGGCCCTGAACGCGTCCATACGGCGGCTCGCCGGTCAAGATCTCACAGAGGATGGCGCCGAGCGCGAAGACGTCCGCGGTCGCGTTCGTGCACTGGACTTCGCCTCGAGCCTGTTCGGGCGGCATGTAGGGCAGCGTGCCGAGGACCGACCCTGCGACCGACTCGGTGACGGTATCGAACGCTCGTTGCGCTGCGTCGTCGACGCGTTCCGCATGCCGGCCGAGAATCTTGGCGACACCCCAGTCGACGACGTGAACTTCGCCGAAGGCGCCGACCATGATGTTCGACGGCTTGAGGTCACGATGCACGATGCCTTTCGAATGCGCGAACGCCATCGTCTCGACGACGCGCTCGAAGATCGCGACGAGGTCTCCGTGCTCCGACTCCGAGTTCGGACTGCGTCGCCCAGCGAGGATGGCTGCGAGGTCGCGACCATCGATGAGCTTCATCGCGAAGAAGGTCGAAGCTTCGCGCTCCCCGAGATCGTAGACGGGCAGTACACCGGGATGCTCGAGGCTCGCACAGATACGCGCCTCGTCGACGAAGCGCCGCTTGGCTTCGGCATCGCAGCGGACGGCCGGCTGCATCTCCTTGATCGCGACGTCACGGCCCAAGAAGTGATCGCGCGCTCGTGTCACGACTCCGAGGCCGCCCTGCCCCAGGATTTCGCCGAACTCGTAACGGACTGCGTCGAACGCAGGTCGACTCTGAGCAGCGCGTGCCGAGAAGGCAGCTTGTATGCACGCGTTCAGCGGGTCGTCACCGACGCCATCGATTTCTTCGTCGTCGTCACGACTGGCTGCGCTGTCTTCGTCGTTCATCGCATCCGCGTTGGCGTTCGCTCGCACGACTCAGATCGCGCGACGCGGGCGCATGATGCAACCGTGCGGCGGTTTCTGCAATCTGCGACGACACTGCGGATGCCTTTCCTGATCTCTCCACCGCGCGGCAGAATCGGACCCAGACGCAAATTCGCACGAGCCTTCGTCGAGTCGTCACCGCTTGCTCTCGAGTCGGTCGATCGACTCCTTGGCGGCGGCGCGCACGTCCGCGTCCTCGTTCTCGAGCAAGTCGATGAGGAAGGGGAGCGCATCCGCATCGCCGATCAGACCGAGTCCGCGGATCGCGGCGAGGCGCGCTTCTTTCGAGCGCTTCGGGTCCTCGGCGCGCTTCAAGAGCGCCATCGATGCGGTGGGCTCGCCACGGCGTTCGAGCCAGTCCTTCCAGTGCGAGCGTTGGTTCTCGAGGAAGCGCAGGTCTTCGAGGGCTTTTTGCGCGGACGCTCGGACCTTTGAGTCCACGTCTTCGAGGAGGACGAGGAGCTTGGGTGCGATCTCGATGCGTTGGATGTTCTGGCAGGCGTTTGCCACCGCGAGGCGAACTCGGGTGTCGGGATCGTGGACAAGGTCGACGACGCGCAACGCTTCGTCAGAGCGTGGGAAGCGCCCGAGCACATGCACCGCCATCTCACGCACGTTCGGGGCATCGTGACGAAGCGCTTCGACCATCCGCGTCGCAACGTTCGCTCCTCCGGACGCAAGACAAGGTAGCAGCCACTGGCCAGAACGACTGTTGCCTCCGCGCTCTGCAAAGTAGTCGAAGCTTGCCAGTGCGCCGTCGACATAGGCGGAGCGAGCGGCACAGCGTTCGAGATACTCTTGTCTCGTCGCATCCTTGCTGAGCAATCGGTTGGCGAGCTTGATGGCGCGCTCGTTGTCAGGTTGCCGAGCGACGATCGAATCGAGCGTCCAATAGCTGACAGAATCACCCTCGTGAGACTCGACGTCGTCCAAGATGCCATCCGTCACGCGACTTTCCACATGGGCCTGGAGAACACAAGACCGGAGGTCTTCGTAGATGGCCTGGATAACTTCTGTCGACCGTGACTGACGTGCAGCAGCGAGACACGCACGGATCGTCGCAGCTTGCTCCGCCAAACCGATCGTGCGAGACCTCGGAGCATCGACGTCCAGGAACACCCATTCCAAGCCGCGATGGACTTTGGTAGCACCCTCGAGCGACAGGGCCTGGCTACCCGCCAGTCCTCGAGAGTAGGAACGTGCACAGAGCTCGGCGATGTCACGCGCACCGTTGAGGATCGCCATTGCGAGGAGCGTGTTGCGAGTCCCAACCCCCAGTTGCGATGGTTCCAGCAACGCCTGCTCGCTGAGGCCAACTGGCACTTCTTCGACGCGGCGTGTGCCGAGAGCCTCGAACCACCACGTATGGAATCGTGGTCCCCACGATACAACCAACGCCGGCGTCACCGCTTCGAGATCACCCGCTTTGCCGAGTTGATAGACCAATCTCGAGCGACCCTTGTCTTCGAAGTCGTCGCGCTTCGTCCACTCAATGACCATCTCCGTCAGCCCGCGATTCCACCTGTCATCGTTCGAGAATCCCGCCACCGTTGTGCAGAGCGGCCACACGATGACCGGTCGACTCATGCCTTCGGGCACAAAGCTCGGATTCGCTGACAAGTCGCCGTAGGGCATCCAGACGTCCACATTGTCTCGCCCACAATGACTCTGCGCTGCGGCGACGAGCTTCGTAGATCCTGTCGCGCGTGCGAGTTCGAGGTAGTTCGCGAGGTTGTCCTTCGTGCACAGCGGCAGAAAGTAATCGTTCCCGAGATCGCCAATCCTCTTCTTCGTCTCGGGATCCCGCTTGTCAATTGCCGCGTTGAAGTCAGCAAAGGTGCCGAATCGCAGCTCCGGCGACCCTACCGGTGTCCGGTCTGGAAACCACTCGACGTGGTCGAGGAACCAAAGCATGCCGCTGCGATCCGACACGATGGCAGTGAGCAACGCGCTTCCCTGACTCAAAACCTTGCTCGAGAACTCACCGTCTGGCGCAGCACACAAGTCACTGAGGCGCGCTAGGTAGGCTTGTTTCGTCGCCTCGGCCCCCTTGTGATCAAACTTCAGTGCGTACTGGAGATGTGGAACTGCAGCCAAGCGGACCGAACTCGCAGGATCGGACAGCGCCGCGAGCACGTGCCGATACCCGAAAAGGCTGTGCTGCATCTTCTGCATAGCAAACTCGCGCACGCGCGGGTCAGGGTCTTCGAAGAGCTTCTCGCTCTCCGCCAGCGCGCGCTCATCACCTGCGAAATCCGCGATACTCCTCACCGCGTTGATCAGAGCTTTGCGCAGCGTGGGATCTTCATGCTTGTGATAGACCTCGATCGCTTGCAGCGCGACATCGCCGCCGCCGCCCAAGATCAGCTCGAGGATGCGCTCGAACTCCGTCGGATTGGCGGTGCGTTCTTTGAGGAGCTCGAAGAGCGTCGGCTTTGCTTCTGCGCCGAGGAATCGCAAATTCTCGTGCGCTGCTAGCCGTGTGGCCTTGTCCTCGGAGAACAAGCGGCTCACTTCCTGCCGCACGCGCACCTCGATGCCGGACGATCCTCCTTGCTGGGACAACAACGCCGCCACTTGCGCTCGCAGTGTTTCATCGGTCGACTCGTCGGCGCGCAACGCGGCGACGAGTTCTTGCGCCTCGTCCGCACGCCCGAGGTCGCGGCACAGCTCGGCGAGCAGCAGCTTCGCCATCGCGACGACACGCTTCCCGGGATCCTCACGGACGATCGATCGCAGCTCGCGTTCTGCCGTCGCGTAGTCTCCCTCGACGCGCAGCAGCGAGCGCGCCCGTGCGAGGCGCGTGTGCACGGCATCGTCTTGCATCTTCTCTACGCGCGGCGGGTTCGTATCGCTTGGTGTTTGCGCGAGCACGGGTGCCGTGAAGAGCGGCAACCATGCCATACAATTCAACGCGTGGGCGAAGTTATTCATCGTCTGGTCTCCTTCGGTTTCGCCTCATGAGACGCGGGTTGCGACCGCGACCCGTTCGTCGTCGGTCAAGTCTTTGTCAAGCGCTTGTTACGCCGTCCAGCACTCGAACACGTTGGCATCACACATCGAGCCGATAGCCGATCCCGTGCACGGTCATCAAGTGCTGCGGGTTGCGCGGATCGAGCTCCAATTTCTTTCGCAGGTTGAACACGTGCGTGTCGATCGTGCGGCTGGTGACGAAACGCATCCCCCAGATCGCCGCGAGGAAGCGCTCGCGCCGCACGACTTTGCCGCGTTCGCGCCAGAGCAGGGCGAGCATGGACGCTTCCTTCTCGGACAGAGCCTGGCGATCGCCGTCGCGACTGAGTTCGTAGGCTTCGAGATCGATGTCGACGTCTCCGATCCGAAAACTCGCGGCATGCGCCGACGACGCGCGTAGCCGCAGCCGCACGCGTGCCAAGAACTCGCGCAGCCCGAACGGCTTCGTCATGTAGTCGTCTGCGCCGAGTTCGAGGCCGAGCACCTTGTCGTCCTCGCTGTCCTTCGCGGTCAGGATGAGCACGGGCGTCGTGTCGCCACTCGCACGGAATTCGCGCAGCACGTCGAGTCCCGAACGCCCGGGCAACATCAGATCGAGGATCACGAGATCGAACTCTTCGGTCGCGAGCACGCGCGCTGCATCCGTCCCGTCGGTCGCGAGCGTGACGATGTAGCCTTCGTGTTCGAGGTTCTTGACGATGCCGTGCCCGAGACTGCGATCGTCTTCGACGAGCAAGATGCGCGCGGTCATCGGTCGGCTCCTTCGTGGCGTGCGATCGAGCAGCGCGGTACGCAACGCTGGATCGTCATGACACTTCACCATCGAGCGCGGACTCGTCACCGCATGCCGGAAGCGCGACTTCGAAGCAAGTCCCACGACCGCGCGAACTCGTGGTGCAGCGCACGCTTCCGCCGTGCGCGGTCACGATGCTGCGCACGATCGCGAGCCCGAGACCCGCGCCTGGAACGCTGCCATCGCGCTGCGCGGCGCCGCGTACGAAGCGCTCGAAGACGCGCGCACGCTCCACCGTCTCGATTCCAGGCCCGTCATCGCAGACGCGAAGGACGACACGTCCCGGTCCGCGGATGACTCGAGACGTACCCATATGGTCTGCCATGTGGTTCGGGTCCGAGGATTCGATCGGGTCCGCGGTACCGGCGGTATCGCCGATGCCAGCTGTCCCAGTCGCACAGGACTCGCCGGTAGTCCCACCTGCAGGACGACCATCACTAGCGGTGCTGGCAATCCCAGCGGTGTCGTCCGTCTGATCCGTGCGATCTATTGGATCCACTCGGTCTGCGCGAATCGTCCAATCCGTGTTAGCCGTGCGATCCATCGGGTGCGTCGAGTACGTTGGGTCCTTCGGGTCCAGGAAGTCTGTGCGATCCGTGAGGCCGGTGCGTTCCACCCGATCCGTGCCATCCACGCCAACGACGTCGTCACTGCTCCCCACGACGGACACCGCGACGGAGACACGACAACCACGCCCTGCGTACTTGCGCGCGTTGTCGAGCAAGTTCCAGAGCACTTGTCGCAGCGCGTCGCGGTCGACGTGCGCCCACGCCCGAACACCCGAGAACTGCACGGACAGCCCCGCCTCACGAGCAAGCGGTTCGAAGAGCGCGACACCTTCCTGCACGAGTTCGTCGATGCGCGCGACCTCGAAGTGAAGCGTCCGCTCCCCGCGTTCGGTACGGCCCAGCTCCAACGCGTTTTCGACGAGCGTCGACAAGCGCCCTGCTTCGACCGCGAGGAGTTGCGTGAACTCGGTGCGCTCCGCTTCGTCCTTGGCGCGCCCTTCGGCGAGCGTGTCGGCAAAGAGCCGGATCGACGCGAGCGGAGTGCGCAACTCGTGCGTGATCGACCGCAAGAAGTCGCTGCGCGCAGCGAGCGCGGCGCGCTCGGTTCGGTAGGAGCGCACGAGGAGACATAGCCCCGCAAGGAGCAGGACGGCGAGTGCGACGAACAGCACGCGGGAAGGTTGGTTCGTTGACGTCAACGTTCGCTCGACCGGGATCGCAACGATGCCCTCGAAGACCGGAAGGACATCCGGAGCGATCGTCGACGACATCCGAGGCTCGAGACGCCCAATCGGCGATGGTTGCGGCACTCCATCGTCGACGCCGCTGGCGAGTGCGAGCGTTTCGAATCGTTCGAATGGCAGCACGAAGGCGACACCCATCGCGTTCGGAGCGATGAGCATGCCACGATCGGTTGCTCCGGTGGACGACGACCGTCGAATCGGCGAAGCGTCGCGTGATGGTGAACCGAACGATTCGTCCCCGCCTGCGACTGGCACGGACGTTCGCACACCGGCCCTTGCCGGATGTGGGTAGTACAGAAGTACTGCTCGATGCGATGCAACATCCGCATCGCCTGCATCCCCGCGCGAGGGTCGCTCGAGTACGACGCGTTCGACGAGCACGGCTCCGGCGGCTGCGAGCCTCGGCTGTTCCTGCGCGAGGAGTTCCGCCGCGCCGCGCAGGAACGCGATCCGCGCGAGGCTGGTTTCGACGTACTGCGTGATGGCCTCGATGGTCGAGTACGTTCGCAGACCCGCGATTGTGTCCCGAACCAGATCCTCGTCACCTCTCGTGACGAGGGCCTGCATCACTTCGCGGATTGGCGCCCACGGAGGGGTGTCGATCTCGATCGACGGGACTACCGGCAGTGGCGTGCGCTCACGATCGATCATGGCTGCGTCGAACAGCAGCGTCCGTGCAATTGCTTCTGCCGGCAATGAGTCGAACGACTTCACACGATGACGGTAGGCGCGAGCTCGATCCGTCATGGACGTTCCTCGACGCTGACAGATCCACATCGCCGTGGTGAGCAGCACACCGAGGTCCGCCGCCGCGCGATCGCCACGCAGGATCGCCTCGTCGACTCGTTCGAGTGCCATCGCAGGATCGTGATCCACGAACTCGTGCTTGCGCGCGAGATCGAGCGTCGCGCGCGTCACGAAGTCGAGCTCGTTCACCGGCGTGCGTTGCGGTAGCGCTCGAGGCGACCGGAACGAATGCCCGTCCAGGACGAAGCCTTCGCCCGCTGGCAACCGATCGACGAAGGCCGGGTGAAGGACGCGCGACCGCAACTCGCGCACTGCCGCGAACGCGGCGCGACGCGCTTCGGCCGCGGCTGCCGCTTCGGCATTGTGCAGCGCGCTCTCGAGGGCGACGATTCCGAACGTCACCAACGCCAACGCAACCGCGCCGACGAGGAGCGCGACGGCGGTGGTCTTGGAGCGGATCACGGGCATTGCAGCACGATATCCGGGCGCTGGGCAGGCAGTTGTCAAGCGCTCGACAAGTGACGTGAGATTCGGCGAGCCGACCGGTCGGGTGCTTTGGTTGGCAAGAAGAGCGCTCGTGCGCAATCGACTGTCGAACGCGTCGACGTCGCGTTCCCGGGCCGAATGTACATCGGAACGTGCCTCACGACGTGTCGCAGACGATCGCTGGCAAACAGCGTTGTGTGAGGCGTCCATGGCACATTTCGTCATGGCAGCTTGTCGAACAACTCGCTGCTGGCACGTTCGAACCCGCGTCTGCAAACTGCCGGCGTGCCATACACGTACGAACACCCTCGTCCTGCGGTCACGGTCGATGCGGTTCTCGGGACGGCGGGACCGCGAGGTGACCTTCGGATCTTGCTGATTCAGCGCAAGTTCGATCCGTTCAAGGAGAACTGGGCGCTGCCGGGTGGGTTCGTCGACGAACACGAGGATCTGGCCGTCGCGGCGCGGAGGGAGATGCTCGAGGAGACCGGTGTCGACCTCGAGAAGATCGTCCAACTCGGCGCGTACGGCACGCCGCATCGCGATCCTCGGGGACACACGGTCGGAGTCGCATTCCTCGCGATGTGCGCGCCCGACGAACTCGTCTTCGAAGCCGGTGACGACGCGCAGGATTGCCGTTGGTATTCGGCCAAGAGACCACCGCGACTGGCGTTCGATCACAAGGACATCGTGCGCGATGCTCGCCGCGCGTTCGCGCGCATCGCGGCGCAGCGCGCGGAGTTCGTCGAGACGTTCTTCGGTCCGCGTCGCGCACGCACGATCGGAAACACCGGACTCGCCGCGCTGCGACGCGCTGCTCGCGACGCGTGACACCGTGACGTGGAATCGATCGAGGTAAGCGAGACATGAGCAACGACGAGATTCCGGAGGACGCATCGCGGAAGAACGCTCCACTCGGGGATTCGAGTGCACACCCGCGAGAGGCGGCTATGGATGCATCGGAGGCTGACACGGGCTCCGATGCATCCTCGGCTCGTGCGAGCTCGTCGGTACGAGCCGAGGCAGCGGGCCCGAGTTCGAGTTCTGGTTCGACATCGACCCCATCGTCGACTGTGTGCGAGTCTCATCCTGCTGGCGCGATGGACGCGTCGACGGCCACGGCGTCATCCAGCAAGCCGAACTCGATGGCGCATGCTGCCGAGGTCGACTACGCGGCGGCGATGAACGAGGCGATGAGCAACCTCGAAGTGAGGCGCCTGATGCTCGTGCTGACCAACGTCCTCACTCCCGCGTGCGTCATGGCGGTCACCGATTGTCTCGCAGGGAGCAACGTAGCCGCCTCGTTCGCGTGGCTTCCGCGGCTCGTGCTGCCGATTTGTGGGGGGCTGCTCCTTGCGACGGGCTTCTTCGTAGCCGGTGTGTTGGCGCGATGCCACTTCGGTCTCGTCGTCAACGGAACCAAGCTACAGATGGTCGAGACTGGCAAGCTCGCTCTCTCGCCCCTCAACTGGCTCGGTGTCACGACGAACTTCCTGATCATCACCGCGATGTCGACGGCGCTCGGCGCACTGGCTCTTTGCGCGGGTCTCGGCTTGGGCGCTTCGTCCTGGATCGCTGCAGGGGTCGTTCTCGTCGCGGTCCTCGCATGGCTTCCGTCGAGTCACGCCCGCGCGAATCGCGCGTGTCAGGAGTTCTCCCTGCACTGGCAAACGGCGGAGATCCCGATCGCGTTGCGCGAGGAGCACACGCGCAAGTCGCTCGACGCGACGAGTTCGGACATCTCCGTCGTCGTCGTGATGGCAGCCGCGCTGTTCGCGGGGCTCTTCAATGCGCTGACGAATCTCGGAGGCATCCGTCCGAACGCCGAGACGACGCCACCGGTGTCAACGATTCAGAACGCGGCACCGGTCGTGCTTCTCGGTTTCGCGTTCGTGTCGCTGTTGTTCTCGTGCCGCATTCTCGTCCGTCTCCGAATCGCCTTCGGCGAACACAGCCAGCGGCTCGCGGCACTGCGCGACGAAACCGACACCAACGCAATGCGCTGGCGTGCCCAGGAGCGCACCTATCTCCTCTACTCGATCGTCCTCGTCCTACTCGCGGCGACCGGCATCATGCTCGGCTACGACCGCTCCGGTCCGGTCGCCGGCATGACGACCGGAGGCCTCGCACTCGTCGCAGGGCTCGTCTGGTACCCGGCTACTCTCCGCGCCGCGCGCCACCGGAGCACGTGAGTGCGCCAAGGTGCCAGGGACAAATCACGCCACTTTGGCGCAGGTTCCTCCGGCGCCGCGTCACTCGAACTTGGCTTTCTGTGCCAGGTTCTTCAAGCCGTCGGTACCTAGCGAACGCGCGAAGCCGAACGCGTATGCGAGTTGCTTGCCCTCGCTCCAGTGGATGGCTCGCACGCGCTCGCTGTAGTGGCGTGCATAGGCTTCTTCGAACTCTTGGCGATCCTCGTCGCTGTCCCACACGGTCAACCAGACGATGCCGCGCTCCTTCCGATCGTCCGGCGTCGTCTCGCTCGGACGTTCGAGCACGAAGAGCTCGTCGCCGTCCCAGCCCGTCGCCGCTTTCGTCGTCCAGTAGCGGGCATTGGTCATGAGTTGCATGTTGAGCTTGCGCTCGGGGTCCCGCGTGAGAATCGCCATGTAGACCTCGCCCATGCGATCCCGTTCGATGATCGTCGCTTCGCAGGCACCCGTGAGTGCCGCCTCGAACTCCTCGCGATTGGCGAGCGCGACCGGAAGGTCACGCGTCTCCTCCTTCCAATACTTGTCCGGGTGGAGGATCTGCTCGCCAGAACTCGGCGGCTTCTCGAAGCACTGGCGCACTTCGTCGTCGAAACTGCCGTGCATCGTGATTTGGAGGACCCCGGCACCCTTCGCGACGAACGACGACCCGGCCATGTAGTTGGCCACGAGCACGTGGAAGTAAGCAGGGGCGCCAATCAGGGTCTTGGCGGACTCCATCTCACGCTTCTGCGCGGCTTTCATCTGGGCGAGATCCATCGACTCGCGGTTCTTCGCACTCCAGCGATACATGAGCGCAGTCGCACTGCCTTCGACGACGGCCCCTAGCGCGAAACCCCCGTCATGCGTGCGCGCGGTGTCCATCCGACGCTGGAGCGCGTAGTGCTGATCGTCGAGCGCGTGCGTCAGCTCGTGCGCGATCATCATCCGGTTGATGAAGTCTCCGTACTTGGCCGCCTTCTCGAGCATGAAGAACGAGTTCTGCTCCGGATCGTAGAACCCACCGATCTGACTCAGCAGCACGTCGACGTACGTCTTCGCGAAGTCCGTGCCTGCCGGGAAGAAGCCGAGTTCGGTCAAGAACCACTGATGCCGTTCTAGGCGACCATCGGCATATTCCTTCTCGAACAACTTCTTCTGCAGGAAACCGCGCAACTGCGCCTCGGAGTACACGCCGCGTTTGACCGGTCGCAAGAACTTGCGCTCGCGTAGTTCTTCGACTTCGCCGGCGACTTCATCCGCGAGCTTCTCGAGCTTCTTGGCATCCTCGGATTGGACGGGCCGCGGGTCTTCGTCCTGTGCCCGCAATGGTGAGGCGAAGAAGCCGGATCCGACGACGAATGCGCTGATGGGCAGCACGGCAATTGCAAGTGCGTTCATGATCGATGGTCTCGGTGTTTGCATACACTCGGGCACGTGCCGAGTGGGTCGTCAATCTCGCATCCTGCACGACTTTCGAACACGCGCGTGTATCGAAGCATCGTCAGGGCTGTCAGTAACGGTGGCTGTGAACGTTCGCGTCGGAGCCGGGCAGAATGTGGCAGCGTAGCGTGTGACTCGGACATACACCGGGTACGCGCGTTCGTAGTCCCTGGGGTTTCCGCGAGGCACAGCGGATGCGGGACGAAGCCACGACGACGCGAGTTGGAGTGGTTGGAGTGACGATTCCGTACGCCGGCGATCGACACACCATCGATCCAGTCCTCAATCATCCGTCGACGCCGAATCGTAGTCCCGCCGCAGACCGAACCACAGTGCGAGGGCGAGAGCGACGCCGGCAAGGATGGCCAGATTCCATACGGCCTCGGGAATCGACGGAATCAGATCGATCGAGATGTTGCGTCGACCGCCGCTCGCCCAGAGGAGCATCGTCCGTCGGAACTCTCGTGCGGCTTCGGGATCGACCCCGTGGAAGAACATCGCACGGGCACTGTCGACGACCGTCAGGCTCCGCACACCAGCCTGCGCCGGCGTTGACCCGACCACGTATTCCCACCCGACGACATAGACAGCGCCCGTGATCATCGCGCGCTGGAACCGCACTCCGAACACCGTGCCGATCGCACAGTAGGCAACCGGTGCGAGTAGCGCGGGCAGGATCGGCGCGAGCAGCGTCGCCCGAGTGATCGACGCGTCGCCTCGCCAGCCTGGCTCCCCGATCATCGGCAGCACGCAGATCGCGATCGCCAAGGCAGAGCCGAGGATCAGCCAGCACACGAGCACGGCAGCCGTGAACTTCCCGAGCCAGATCGCGGCCCTCGGCACCGGACCGGTGATCAAATAGACGAGCGTGCGAGACGCGATCTCCTCGCGCACCGTGGACACCGCGAAGAACATCGACACGATCGGAACGAGTCCCTGGAAGTAGACGCCGAACGTCACCCCACAGAAGAGTTCGTCGACGCGTCGGCTGTCTCCCAATCGTTGCGCCGCGACGATCGCGACGACCGGATAGGCGAGGGCGAGCGCGACGAAGAGCAACGTTCGCCTGGACAACAAGACCTCGCGCACGGTCTGCGCGACGATCAGGGGATAGCATCGGAGGAAGGCCGTCACTTCCGCACCAGGTAGCCGAAGACCGATTCGAGGTCGGCATCGAGCGGCACGATCGCTTCGATCCCGTAGCGTTCGTCGCAGCCGAGGTCCGTTATCTGGTCGAAGAAGAGTCCAGCATCCGCGACACGCGCGACGACACGATCCTTCTCGACATCCACGCCGGCGACATGAGTGGCCCCGATCAGTTGTCGAGCGAGACTACGCGGCTCGCGCACACGCACTTCGACCTGAAGCGCACGCTCACTGAGTTGATCGCGAATCTCGTGAACCTTGCCCTCCGCGAGGATCCTGCCTTGGTGCAAGAGCAACAAGCGATCGGTCATCGCTTCGACCTCGTGGAGCACGTGACTCGACACCAGCACCGCCTTGCCTTCGTCACCGAGCTCACGAACGAGTCGGATCATCGCGTGCCGCCCGATCGGATCGAGACCGTTGAGCGGCTCGTCGAGCAGCAGGAGATCCGCACCGACGACGAGCGCGCGCGCGAGCTTCGTTCGCTGACGCATGCCTTTCGAATAGCCGCCGATCTTCTTGTGCATGCGGTCGCTCATGTCGAGCCGATCGAGCACTTCTGCAGCTTTTTGCTTCGCCGAAGGAACGCCAGCGAGTCGCGCCATGAACGTCACCCAAGCGTGTGCACTCATGCGCTCGTAGAAACGATCCATGTCCGGGCACAACCCGATGCGGTTGCGGATCTCAGTCGACTCCTGGGGCGGTTTTCCGAAGACCTCGACGCTCCCGATGCTCGGCCGGATCATGCCCGACGCGAGTTTCATCATCGTCGACTTGCCGGCGCCGTTCATGCCGAGCAGCCCAACGACGCCGCTCTGTATCGAGAACGAAATGTCACTCACTCCGAGGACGTTGCCGTACCAGAGGCTCACGCGCGAGAACGCGAGGGCGGGCTGAAGACCTGCACCACTCATCCGACGATCTCCACGGGGCGCAGGTGTCGTCTCGTCCAGTAGAGCGCGAGTGCGCACAGAGTACCCCAGACGAGGATCGAGGACTCGAGTGAAATATCCGAAGGCCCTGCGCCCGCGATCGCTTGTGCAATGCGCTTGACGACCTGATGCGGCGACACGAGATGTGTGCTCGGTGTCATGAAGAGCTTGTTGAGGATGCCCGCGATGATGCGCAGCACCGCGAGCACGCCGATCCAACGCAGGATCGCGAAGCGCACCGATTCTGTCGATGTCGACAACGCGCAGAGCCAGAGCGCGAGCGTCGCGCAGAAGAACGCCTGCGCAGCGATCAGTCGCGGGATGAACGGCCACGTATCGGCGAAGTACCCGGAGTCCGTGGGGGCGACACTGACTGCGAAGATCCAGACGATGAGGAAGCCGAACAGCACTTGGCAGAGAAGCAAGAACCACACGGTCAAGAACTTGCCGGTGAAGTACGAGATCGGCCGGATGCCACGCGTGAAGTACAGCTCGAGTGCACCCGCGGCACGATCGCGAGCGATGATGCCCGCACCGACGACACCGCTGAAGATCAGCGTCAGCGCGGTTCCGCCGCCACGCAACAGGTCGAAGTAGAAGTCGACGTTGATGATCGAGGCGCTCCCGAACGGACCGCGATCCGCCATCCGCTCCATGCGATCGCCGAAGCCGATCATCTGTCCGCTTCCCTCGATCACGATGAAGCGGATCCACACGAAGACGAACGCCATGATCGCCGGCGACATCATCAGGAAGAAGAAGACGAGGAACATCTTCTTGCTGAAGATGCGCCGGATCTCCGTCGTCGTGATCGCGAGGATGCGCTGGATCACTCCGACACGGTCACCGTCGTAACCACGAAGCCCGAAATCGTGAATCATCGTCACGAGCGACCTCCGCTCGGCGCGTTTGCCGCGACCGTTTCGAGGAACACGTCCGACATCGTGCGGCGCTTGGGTTCGAAGCGCCGCAAGCGCACACCGACCGAACGCGCGATCTCGAATACGATCGCCGTCGTTTGTTCATCCGCTAGCCTCACTTCGACACTCGCGGCCACGGCCGGATCCATGCTCGAAGCACTCGCGGCCGTTGCGGCCGTTTCGACGAGGATGCCCGAGCTACGCAGCTTCTCGGTGAACGCCTGCAAATCGCCATCGATCCGCACGTCGTAGGACCGCAACGCGCCGCGAGTCAGCTCCTCGATCGTGCCCTGCGCGACGATTCGGCCATGATCGATCAGAACCGCGTGTTCGCACAACGCTTCGACGTCGGCAAGGATGTGCGAAGAGAGGATCAACGACTTCTTCTTCACGCGCACGAGGTCCTTGAGCAGCGTCAAGATCTCGACGCGGCCCTCGGGATCGAGCCCGTTCGTCGGTTCGTCCAAGAACAAGAGGTCTGCGTCGTGCACGAGCGCCATCGCGAGCTTGACCTTCTGCTTCATACCGAGCGAGTAGCCGGCGACGTCGCGGTAACGGGCCTCGTCGAGCCCCACGAGCCAGAGCACTTCGTGTGCACGCTGCTTTGCAACACCCTTCGGCAGGCCGGAGAGTCTCCCCGCGAGGATCACCGAATCGAGGCCCGACAAGCCGGGCATGTAGGCCTCCTTCTCGGGCATGTAGCCGACGTGGTCCCGTAGCTCGAGGCCCTGGCTGACCGCGTCGAAGCCGACGACACGCGCTGTCCCGCCGGCTGGACGCACCAACCCGAGCACCGCCTTGAGGATCGAACTCTTCCCGGCACCGTTCTGGCCGAGCAGCCCACAGGCGCCCGGAGGCATCGAGAACGACGCGCGGTCCACGGCCGTGAACTTCCCGTACCGAACCGTGAAATCCTCGAGGATGACGATGGGCTCGGCTGCGGCCGCAGCTCCGGACGCTTGGTGTGGGGACGAGGTCTCTCGCATCAGCGGGGCACCTTACGCGACGAAGCACGAAGTACGCAGACATGGCATCCGGCGATCGTAGAATCATGACCACTTCGCTCTGCCCCCATGTTCAGCCCGCATGTTCATGCTGCGCCGGCATCGGTGAAATGAGCGCCTCGGGAAGCGAAATGTCACAGCATCGACCCGCCTTGTAAGCTCCCACGCCCATCGTGCTTCGCATCATCCAGCAAACGACTGCCCACGCTCTGCTCGCTTCGCGAAACGACGCTGTAGGTGTTTGAGTCGTGGTCACGGTCGAGGCGCGCGCGCTCGCCAAGAAGCGCGCACTGATCCCCGCCTGGTCGATCCCCTTCGACACGCTCTCCAGCGACGGCGACTCGTCGCTGACGCTCCGCGAGTTTCTCGAGCGCGTCGTGCGCCACGAGGTTGCCGGGTTCCACGAGCGGGAGAACGAGCGGGGCCTGCACCGCGTCTTGTCGCAACGTGCCATCGAGGATGGCTCTGAGCGCGGCAAGATCACTCCGGGCCAAGCACAGCGCGCTCCACAACACGTCGACGTCGAGTCCGCGATCGCGACAGCGTTGCAGGCCTTCGTGGACGGCATCTATCTGGTGCTGATCGACGGTGAAGAGAAAAAGGATCTCGAGGCGCAGGTCTACATCCGAGACACGACCCACGTCGTGTTCTTGCGACTGACGTTCCTTGCTGGAGGCTGAACGAGTGAGCACGTCCGACATCCGCGAGCAGCTGAGAGCGCAGCGCAAACCCGATCTCGTCAAGAAGCGGCTCGGCCGCCACGTCCCGAAGGCTCTGCGCGAAGTGCTCGGTATGTGCCTCGATGAGGAATCCCCTTACGCGCAGTCGAAGCTCATCGAAGAGGCCAAGAAAGGCCTGGCGAAGAGCTTCGTCGCGATGTCCGACGCGTCGCGGCACAAGTTGTTCACGTCGTTGCTGCCGCAGTACGCGGACGAGCTCGGCCGGGCCTTCGAGATCTTGCGCCTTCGGCCCTTCCAGTCCGACTCCTTTCGCAAGCCGTTTCGCTGCCCCGGTGCACAGCAACAACTCGCCGAGCAGCGAGCCGCGTTCTTCGCTCGTATCGTCGCTCTCCTCGGTCCGCACGAGGGCGACGCCGTGTGGCTGGCCGCGCACGCGCCGTTTCTGCCCTACGGCTGCCAGACAGATCTCGCCTGGCTGCTCGCCGCCGCGCTCGACATCGGCGACGCTCGCTCCGATCGGGTCTTCGAGACGCTGAAGGACTGCGCGAACGGCGAGCACCCAGTCGGTCAAATGGGCCGGCATGTCACGACTGCGTTGATGGCGTCGAGCCGTGAGGACGCCTGGGCATACAACGAGAAGCTCCTACTCGCGGCGCAACGCCAAGAAGGGCTGCGGCAGGTCATCCTCGAAGCCATCGACGAGGCGCACCCGCAGGCGTTTCGGCGCATGCTGCGCTTGATCCGCGAAGAACGCCTATCGCGCTTTTCGTCGGTCGTAAGGGCGTGCGACACGTGGTTCGGCTTTCTGTGGGACGGCGCGAGCGCGGTCAAGATCGACTCGATCCTCGAACGCGTCGAGAGTTTCCTCGATGACCCGGCAGCACGACGCGCAGCGCTCGACCGAGACCATGGCGAGGATGCCTACCTCGCGCTCTGGGCGATCGCCTTCGACGACGTCGAAGCCGCGGTCCGCGAGGCCGACGCGCTGCTGGGCGACGCTTCGCCCGACAAGCGCTTTGCAGCGACCAACCTACTCGTGCAGTCTTCGTGGAGCAGGGCGTATCCGCCGCTCACGCGCGCGCTCGGCGACCCGGATCTGCGCATCGCGGCGCACGCTCTGAGCGCGTTTCGCTACCACGACGTGTCCGAGTGGGTCGACTGTCGCGAGCTCTTCGACGCGTGCGAAGAACTCCTCGGCCGAACGACGGCACGCGAGCAGAAGCTCGAATCGATTTTGTGGCCATGGACGCAGACCAAGCTGGTGCGTGCCGAGATCGCCAACGCGATGGCGAGGAATCGAAAGGGAGTCGACCCTCGCCGCATGATCGCGCACGCTGGCGACCTCGAGCCCTACATGCGCCAGAAGCTCCTGCGCGACCTCGCAAAGATGCCGTCGCGCTGGGAGCGCACGAGCGGCTTCGTACCGGCGCCGCTCGAAGGCGACCACTACTCGCTCGCGATCGAGTTTCTGGGCGACAAGTCGGCGGACGTGCGCGGATGCGCCTTCGACGCACTCGTCGGCACGCCGCTCCGCGAGACCGAGGTCGATCGCCTCGTCGCACTGCTCAGCCGCAAGGCAGGGGACTTGCGCAACCGAGCGATCGTGCGCCTCGGCGGGCTTCCGAACGATGCCCTTCTCACGCTCGTCGACAAGCTCCTCGGCGACAAGGACAAGATGCGCCGCATCGCCGGGCTCGAGTTGTTGCGCGCGTGCGTCGAGGCGGCGCGCCTGGTCGACGCATCGCGCACACGCGCCGCTGCGTATCGCGACGACCACGCCGAGCTGGATGCGACCGAGAGCAACAACCTCGAGTCGATCCTGGACGGCGAGGCCGAAGTCGCGAGCAAAGACGATGCGCTCGGTTTCGTGAACTCGGCCGCGCGCTTCGCATGGCCCGCGCCGACGAAGACCGAGTGCACAATCATCACCACCGCAGCTCTCGCATGCGTCGAATCGCTCGCGAAGCGCATCCTCGAGCTCGGTGAAACCGAACTCGAGAGACCATCCGGCGAGAAACAACTGCTGCTCGACAGCTACGGTTTCTCGCCGGAAGACCGGAAACGCTACCTGGCCCGGCCGGACAGCGGGGGTGAGAAGGCGTGCCCGCAACACCCGCTGATCGACGAGTGGCGCGCGTGGATGGACGCACGGCCTGCCAAGCTACGCGACAAGGATGGCCGAGAGCTCCTCCGTGCGTGGGCCATGCCGAATTCGGCGTGGAAAGGCGAAGTTTCCAAGTCCTTCGTCAACGGGCGCAGGTGGTCGACGCTTCACTTCCTCGACAAGACGCTCTCTTGGTGTGTCTTCTGGACTGCGGATTCGAACGCCTACGACTTCTTGCTCGATTGCTTCGAAGGCGATCTCGCCGCTCTGACCGCGAAGGACTACGAGACGCTGCGCGCGCAAACCGGAGGGTACTACAGAACGTACGGCCAGAAGGCGCAGCCGTGGGAACAGCGCATCGAGACCGCGCAAAACACGCTCCGGCATTTGAGTCGCTTGGAAGCGATGTTGCCGGATGCTGCGCGCGACGAGCAGGCGTTCCGGCTCTACGGGCTCGTGCGCTACGCCGAGGTGGAGAGCGGTGGGAACGCACGCATGTCAATCGACCTCGAGCGCTACTTGCGGAACTATCGCGCCGGATCCTTCGGCGATCGCGCGTTGCCGGAGTTCTTCGAACTCTGCGTCGGGCAGGCGCGACGCGGCGGCGTCCTGCGTGCTGCCTCCTCGCGACGCGGTACGGAGCTCGAGGGCTTCCCGGATCTGCAAGACGCGATCGCGCGTTGTCGTGACAGGATCGTCGACGTGGAGGCGAAGCGGGGAGATCGCCCCACGGCCGCGACGATGGCCGCGCTCGAGTTGCGCTGCAGCGGGTCGTTCCGGACGCTCTCGGCCGCGATGGACGGTCTCGGCAAGATGCCCTTCGCGCGCATGTCGTCCTACAGCGACGAGCGCTACGCGAAGAAGGCGAGTCTCAGCCACCTCGTGCTCCGCAGCTTCCCGTCCACGGACGACGCAAGCGCGGACGGTCACGCGCGCTTCGCCCAATGGGCGCGCGAACGCAAGATCTCGGAAAAGCGACTTGCCGAACTCGCGAGCTACGCGCCGCAGTGGACTGGGCATGTCGCGAGCGTCTTGACTTGGCCCGGCTTCGAGGCCGCGATCTGGTGGCTCCACGCACACACCAAGGACGAGCATTGGGAGTCGCGCGACTTGCGCGAAGAGTGGCAGGCACAGATCAGCGAGCGGACTCCGCTCAGCGCCGAGGAGCTGACCGAAGGCGCGGTCGACGTCGCGTGGTTCCGCGCGGCGTACGAGGCGCTCGGTGCCGAACGTTGGGAGCTCGTCTCCGAGGCGGCCAAGTTCGCGTCGAGTAGCGGGGGGCACAAGCGTGCGCAGCTCTTCGCGGACGCGATGGCAGGCGCGGTCGCGGGTGAGGAACTCGTTGCGCGCATCGACGGGAAGCGACACCAGGACTCGGTGCGCGCGCTCGGACTTCTGCCGCTTCCGACGGGCGAGGAGCGCGATGGCGAGTTGCTCGCGCGCTATCAGCGTCTGGAGCGCTTTCGCCGCGAAAGCCGCAAGTTCGGTTCGCAGCGCCAAGCCAGCGAGGGACGTGCGGTCGACATCGGTCTCGAGAACCTCGCACGGACGGCGGGCTTCGCCGACCCCGTGCGCTTGCAGTGGGCGATGGAGCGCGAAGCCGTCAGGGACCTCGCGGAAGGACCGGTCGTGCTGTCGCTCGACGACGTGCGCCTCACTCTCGTGCTCGATGACGCAGGGCGCCCCCAGTTGACGATCCAGCGCGAGGACAAGAAGAAGCCCGCGGCCTTCAAGACGCTCAAGGCCGTACCGGCCGATCTGCGCAAGAACGAAGATCTCGTGCAGTTGCGCGCACGCGTCCAAGAGCTGCGGCGCCAGTCGTCGCGCGTGCGTGCTTCGCTCGAGCTCGCGATGTGTCGGGGCGACGTGTTCTCGGCCGCGGAGCTGCGTGAAATGGCGCGGCACCCGGTATTGGCACCGACGCTCGCGCGTTTGCTCGTGATCGGCGTAGGAGAGCGCAGCGCCGACCTTTTCGGGCTCGTGGCGCATGGCGGGCAAGCGCTCGAGGACACGAAGGGTGGCCTCGAACCACTGGCAGCCAGCGATCGCGTTCGCCTCGCACACCCGCACGATCTCTTCGCACGCGGTGTCTGGTCGGACTGGCAGCGCGCGTGCTTCGAGCGCGAGCTCGTCCAACCCTTCCGCCAGGTCTTCCGCGAACTCTACCCGCTGACGGACAGCGAACGAGACACGGGCACGTTCTCACGACGCTTCGCCGGTCACCAGGTGCAGCCCAGGCAAGCGTTCGCGCTGCTCGGCGGCCGCGGCTGGGTCGCGCAGCCCGAGGAGGGGGTGAGCAAGACGTTCCACGATGCGGGGATCACAGCTCGTTTGGGGTTCGAAGAGACGTTCTACTCTCCGGCGGAAATCGAGGACTTGACGCTCGACCAGGTGGTCTTCCGCAAGAAGGGCGAGTACGAGGCGCTCCGGCTCGTGGACATCGAGTCGAGGATCTTCAGCGAGACGATGCGCGACCTCGACCTCGTCGTGAGCGTCGCGCACTCGGGCGGCGTCGACCCCGAGGCGAGCGCGTCGACACTCGAGATGCGCGCGCGTCTCGTGCGCGAAACCTGCACCCTGCTCGGCATCGACAACGTCGAAGTCAAGGAGCAGAACGCGATCATTCGCGGCGCGCATGCGACCTACTCGCTGCACCTCGGAAGCGCCGTCGTTCGCGTGCTCGGCGGCGCGATGCTCGCGATCGTCGCGGTCCATTCCGGGCACCGAGGCAGAATCTTCTTGCCCTTCGAGGACGACGACCCGCGCAGCGCGGAGGTCTTGTCCAAAGTCTTGCTCCTGGCCCGCGACAAGCAGATTCGAGACGCCAAGATCCTGGACCAGATTCGCTACGCGACGGGCCAACTTCGTTGAGCGCGTGTAGATGGCGCGCACGAGCGACGCCATCGGCAGCGTTCCTCCAACGCCAGCCGGCAACGTCGCAACCCGTCGGCACTGGTCTCGGCCGCCGCCGGTCAGGCCCGGATCCGCGCGAGGCGCAGGGGGGTGGCCCGGTCCGGCCATGTCGTCTCGAGATCTTCGATCTCGACGTCGAACGACTGCGTCAGAGTCTCGAAGAACGGATCGGCAACCGATCGGCATGGATCCACGAGGACGGCCTCGCCTTCCTCGGCGAGCACACGGGACAGCAGCACACGAATCGGCTCGTGGTAGCGCGGTTCGTAGAGGATGTCGCCTGCGAGCACGCGATCGAAGCGCCGATCGAGCCGGTCCTTGGTCCAGTCGAAGAGCCGTGACCCGATGGCGGGCGTGCCCGCTTGGTTTTCGCGCGCATTGAAGACCGCGAACGCGAGGGCCTCCTCGAAGAAGTCCGCGAACTCCACTTCTGCCGCGCCGAGCCATGCCGCTGCAGCACCGGCAACGCCGACACCACAGCCGAGATCGAGCACGGAGCAACCGTCGAGGTTCCCGCTGCGCGCCAGCCAGCGCGCCAAGCCGACCGAACTCGGCCAGATCTCGGCCCAGAACGGCATGCGCTCGTTGCGGCGCCGATCGTCGAGTTCGGTCATCTTCGCGACGAGCGGCTCCATCGAGGTCGGTGCGACGATCGACAAGCGACCGCCTTTGAGCGAAATCTTGCTTCGCCTCAGATCGAAACCGCGCAGGATCGGATCTTGTTGCGCTTTCGGTACGCTCATGGACCGCTCGCTTCCGTAGTTCGTGCTCTGTTGCGCATCATGGCATCTTCGAAGAAAACCCTGACGTTCGCACTCCTGCTGCAACTCGTCCCCGTGACGATCGTTGCATGGATCGGCTTGCGCGAACTCGGACGGCTCGAAGAACAGGTCCGGGAGTCGCTCGCGAAGGGCAAACTCGCGGTCCTCGCCGGTGTCGAAGAGTCGCTACGCGTCCGGCTCGAAGAGCTGACGATCGAACGCACGAAGGACGTCGAAGACCGCTCGATCGCGGACGTGATCGCCACGATCGGCACGAAAGGCAACAGCGACTTACCCGGACGGGTGCTCTTCGCGGCGGACGGAGAACCGGTCTTTCCCCGCCGTCCACCGCTCTCCACGGCCGCACCGAGCTTGTCTCCGATCAATCCCAATCGACCCGGTGTGTCCGAACTCACGCGCACGCTGCGTGAGGCGGACGTCCTCGGTGCGCTCGGTCGCCACGAAGACGCCGCCGAACACGTCCTCGCCTGGGAGCCACCGCGAAACCTCTCGGTCGAAGCACAACTTCGCCTCGCGTTCGAAAAAGGTCGCCTCCTTCGAAGAATCGACCACATGGTCGACGCGATTCGAGAACTGCGCGACGCCGAACGCCTCGTCGACTCGTTACCGCGACTGCAGCGTGCTCGCGCCGGCACCGCGGCACTCGTCCTCGTGACGCGGTACCTCTCCATTGCGACGCGCCTCGATCGAGCGCCCGAGGGCGAGCTCGAAGGACTCGAGGACGAAGTGCTCGATCTCCTGCGCGGCATAGCACGTGGCGATTACGACGCGGAGAGCGACGCGTGGCTCGATCGAATGACTGCGCGCGTCGCGTCCCTCCATCGGAATGGCAACGAAGCGGACGACATCGCGTTCGACGCCGCCCTTGCCTGGCGCGCATGGCACGTCGAACAACGCCGGCTCACCCTCGCGCTTCAGGGCCGTGACCTCGGCCCACTCGAAGCGACGGACCAACGTTTTGTGACGGTCACGCTCGGCAGTGTGGATCGGCCGGGTATCGTCGCATTCTCCAAGTTGGGCGACGACAGCGTGGTCGGTCCGCTGTGGCTCGGTCACGCGATCGACCTCGACGAGATCATCGAGCCGATCGCATCCGACATCGAAGCGAAACTCGCCCAGGAAGAGGGCGGGTATCAACTCGCCATCGTCGATGCGAACGGGCGTGAGATCTACGGCGGCCCGAACAATCGCGATCGCAAGGCAGCGAGCGAAGGTCCCGATCGCGCGATGCGCCTCGCGTTCGGCGGCACGCTCCACGGCCTGACGGCCGAACTCCGGCCGGAGGATCCGCTGAGCCTCGCTCGCGTCGCGCGCCGCACGATCCTTCTCAAGTCGGTCTTACTCGTGGCGCTCGCGATCATCGCGAGCATCGGCGCATTCTTGCTCATCCGGACAGTGCGGCGCGAAAGCGAACTCGCCGCACTACGCACCGAGTTCGTCGGTCGGGTTTCGCACGAACTCAAGACTCCGCTCGCCCTGATACGGATGTATGGCGAAACGCTCGCGCTCGGACGCGTCGACGATCCCGCAAAGACGATCGACTTCGCACGCATCATCGCGAAGGAATCCGCGCGGCTCACCGAGATGATCGATCGGGTACTCGACTTCTCGCGCATCGAAGCGAAGACCAAGAGCTACTCACCACGTAGATCTCGCGTCGATCTCCTCGTCGCGGACGTGATCGAGAATTACCGCAGCCATCTCGCGAGCCAGGGTTTCGAAATCCACTTCGACCAGGTCGATCCGATCGAGATCGATGTCGACGAAGAAGGCCTGACCGAGGCGCTGATCAATCTGCTTTCCAACGCTGCGAAGTATCACGAACCCAGCGACGAGAAACGGATCGACGTGACGCTCGACACGATTCGAGAGAAGGGCAACGAACTCGTACGGCTTCGTGTTCGAGATCACGGCATCGGTGTCCCGCCGAGCGAACGCCAACGCATCTTCGACACGTTCTATCGCGCACAGGCAGCCGGCGAGCGACGCGGTGCAGGATTGGGGCTCGCACTCGTCAAACACTTCGTCGAAGCTCACGGCGGATCGTGTCGTTGTGTCGACAACGAGGACGGCGATCCGCGCGGCAGCACCTTCGAACTCCTTCTTCCACTCATCGATCCGCAACCAGAGACCACGAACCGAGTCGGAGCAATCGCATGACCGAGACTCCAGCAACCGTTCTGATCGTCGACGACGAAAAAGGGCTCGTCGACGGCCTACGATTCAACCTCGAGCACGAGGGCTATCGAGTCGAAGTCGCGCACGACGGTAACGAAGCGCTCTTCAAGGTTCGCGAAGCCGCCCCAACACTCGTGTTGCTCGATGTGATGATGCCTCACATGAGCGGGCTCCAAGTCCTCGAACAGCTTCGCGAAGGTGGTGATCGTACTCCGATCATCCTCCTCACTGCCAAGAGCCAACCCGAGGACAAGGTGCGTGGACTCGAACTCGGAGCCGACGATTACGTCACGAAGCCCTTCGGGTTGCCCGAGCTCCTCGCACGCATCCGCGCCGTGCTGCGCAGAACGACGCCGATCACCGAGGACCGCGAATCCGACCTCCACGAGTTCGATGGACTCACGGTGGACCTGCGTCGCTACGTCGTGATTCGTGACGGCACCGAACACGCGCTCAGCCGGTTCGAATCGGAGATCCTGCGCTATCTCCTCGCTCACGTCGACCAAGTCGTGACCCGACGAGATCTACTCACGAATGTCTGGGGCTACGTCAACCTGCCGACGACGCGCACGGTCGACAACCACATCGCGAGATTGCGGAAGAAGATCGAAGAGCATCCGGATGAACCGCGATTCATTCACACCGTGCACGGGATCGGGTATCGCTTCGAGAGCGGGACAGCCACGACATGAGGCGGTACTCCAAGATCTCGATCTGTGGTCTCTGCCTCGTCGTCAGTCTCGCTGGCGCGTGGTCCACACACGAAATTCAGGGCAAGCGATTCGCGATGGCTGCCTCTCGACAGCAGCAGGACCCAGAGGACTCGATACAGGCGCCGGATATCGCGGACCTCGAGTTCGACGCGTGGGCGGCAGAGATCTTCGATTGTGATTTTCGTGCGGCGAGGCTCGAGGCTGCCGAAATCGCCACCAAGGACGGAATCGCGCAATGGACGCGGGCTCGCGCGTACAACGACCTCGTTCGACTCGCGCGACTGTCGGGCGACTACTCCGACCTCGAGCGCGTGACCAAAACGTTGACGGACCAGCCCGACCTCACGACCGGACAACGGATCGCGCTTACCGGATTCTTGCGAGCCTTCGAGCGTGGCAAAGACGAAGCGTCCCAGAGCTTCGAACGCGCCAAAATGGCCTACGAACGCGCGATCGAAAACGCGACGAACGCGGAAGAGCGCGCACGGGCGAGAGCGGCGTTCTTCACCGACGTCCGTCAAGCCACACGAACTCTGCGTCGACCGTCCGCAACGTTGTTGCCCGACGTGGCTCGGAACGGACCCAGGCCGATGTTCCTCGCATCCAACCGACCGTTCGAACCTTCGCGCGAACTCGTCGTGCAATCGCGCATGCTAGTTTCAATGCAGAAGAACATCGACGAACTGCTCGCGAAGAATGCCGACCGCGGCACCATCGACGCCGCAATTGCAGAACGTGAAGACTTACGAGCACGACTCCTTCCACGAGCGCAGCGCACGATCCGCGCGTTCCGCCTGGAGATCGAGTCGTTCGAACGAGAAGGCAACACGAGAGCGACGGAGAGCCTCGTCGATGCGGTGATCGAACTCGAGAAGGCCATCACCGAGACGCGCGCCGGAACCGATCGAGCGCTTCCCGATGCTGCCCCGGTCGACGCGGAGTCGCTACGACGCCGGCTCGAGGATGCCGTCAATCGGCGGCGCGCCTTGGATGTTCTGCTCGATTCGGCCGACGCGAAGATCCGAACTCTGCAATCGAACGGGGATGCGCGAGCTCGTTCCCTCGAGGCGTGGAAGAGCGAAACGTCGACGCTCGTGCGCGATGGCCGCTGGTTCGATGCGGCGCAGCGCACACTCGAATTGTCGACGGAAGAACTCGCCGCGTTGCTGTGATTCGAATCCGTCGAGACCCGACGACGCTCAGCCGCGACGCCGCTTGAGCCACCCGTCCTGCTGTTCGCGCTGGCCACAATCGAGGATCAGGACCGTGTCCTCGGTGCGTACGAAGTAGATCCGCAGACCTTCCGACGCGCGGATGCTCGAAATCCCGCCGGTGCCTTTGAGACTCTTGAACTGCAGGCTCGGGTAGTCGGAACCGAACAGAATGAGCCGCGCGAGCGCCGTGAACACCTGGCGCCGTTCGGCGACCTGGAGCGCTTCGACACTGCGGAAGAACTCCGCCTCGAATCGCGGTAACAACGTCGTGCGCCGGAGAGCGTCCTCGTAGCTCTTGCGGACTTGCTTGCGCCGCTCACGCTCACCGCGTGGCAAGAAATCTTCGAGTTCACGATTCTCGCTCTCGAGTTCGCGGATGCGCGACATCAGCTCGGCGATGCGGTGTCGATTCGCATGATCGGTCGCTTCGGCTTCGGCGAGTGCCTTCTCGAGTTCGAGGACACGCGCCATCTCCGCTGCAGCTGCGTGCTCGTCTTCGCCCACATTCGTCGACGCGATCGAAGCCATCAGGCGATCGAGGTCACGCTCCTTGGCGGCAATGCGCGCTTCGAGTTCGAGGATCGTGCGCCGTGCCTCTTCGAGTTGTCGTACGGCATCGTCGCGGCTGCGCATCGCGCGCGACGTGCTTCGCTCGAGTTTGCGGACCTCGTCGGCCCGTCGCTTCGACTCGACTTCATCCCGCTGTCGCACGAGCTCGTCGCGGGACTTCGTGAGCTCTTCGCCGGACGTTCTCGGAGAGGAGACCGTGGTCGTGGATTCCAGCTCCCGCGCCACCGCGGTGCGAAGCGGCTCCGAACGCGCGAACTCCTCGGCGACGGCCTCGGCGAGTTGATCGGCGTTCGCTTTCTCGACACGGAATCCTTTCGGCTTCACGCCGTGCGCGCGTGCCAACTCACGAAGTGCAGCCTCGTGCAGCAACGCCGCGAGAAGCCGTGCGAACGTGAACCGGCCACGCGGCAGGAGGCCGAGCGCGATCCATTGTTCGGAAGACATCGTGGGTAGCCGATCGTCAGCGATGTTGCGGAGTCGGCGTCAGGGAGCACCTGTGCCCTGGACCGAGGCGTCGAAACTCGCTCTCGGTAAGCGATTGTCGTCGTCTTGCTCCTGGCCAGCCGGCCTCAGCTCGTCGATCTCGAGCTCGGGCAGCTCGCGAACGGATGGTCGTTGCCACGCGCGATAGAACGTGAACTCCAACAGATCGAGCGGCGCACCGATCACGAGGACCCCTGTTCTCCACAAAACGAACGACGGGAAGAGCAAGGTCGACAGGGGATCGAGGTTCTCTTCGCCTTCCGACTTGTTGAGCCGGTAGATTGGATACGTGATCGGCAGGCCGACGATATCGATCGGAATGCCGATGATGAATCCAAGCAGCCCACCGATCGACGCCGGCTGGGTCACGAAATTGCCGCGCGTCCGCTCGTCGACGAGGTGATCCGAGTATTCGACGAGCAAGCAGGACGGCGTCGACTGCACCGCCAACGCGAGGACGGCGCCTGCAGCGAGTCGGCGCGTTCGTCTCACTTCTTCTTGCCAACGGGTTCGCGGGAAACGAACTTCATGTCCTGGATCTGCCATTCGTCGGACAATTCTTCGGGATACCCCTTCGCGGGTCCGTAGCCTTCCGCGACTTCTTTCGCGCGCATGCTCAAGTCCTGCAGCGTCCACCGCTTGGAGTTCTTCTCCGCGTTGTAGCACGCGACGAAGACCTGCTCGCGAGTGACGTACAGCCGATCGTTCTTGCTCGTCGAAAACTTGATCGGCACGACCCGTTCGACGACGGTCGTCTGCTGACCGCGCCTCTTGCCGGCAATCTTGGTTTCCCTCGGGTTCACGTCTCCGAACGTGTACGCCTTGCTCGGGATCTTCGCGAACTCGGTGAGCTGCTTCTGAAAGTAGATCGAGTGATCGATGTCCTCGTCGCTCTGTTGATCGAGCGCTTCGTACAGGGACTGGATCTGCTTGGTCTTCTGAACGATTTCGCTGTAGTCCTTCTGCGTGCGATTCCACGCCGTGCGCACCGAATCGAGCTGCTTGGCGAGCATCCAGTTCCAGATCCCCAGCGCGATCGACGCGATGATGCAGAAGAGGATCAGGCCCTTGAGCCAATCCATGTCGGAGAATAGGCGTTTCATCGTGCCGGAACCTCGTTCTGCAAGACCGGGATCTCGTTGACGAGGTCCAGCTCGTATCGAAACTGCCCGCCCGGATCGAGCGAGCTCTTGAACGGCTCTTCGTCGCGATAGACGGCCTTCTCGAACGGAGAGTCCTTCGAACCCTTGACCGTCGCATCCTGCACGATCGCGTTGAACGCGGCGTTCTGTTCGATGTAGTTCTGCCCGCGGAACGCGACTTCGAAACGGAAACGACCCGACGAGCGCGAGGTCGCGCCGATCTGGAGATCGATCGAGACGATCATGAACCGACCGACACGCTCGTTCTTCGCAGCGCGTTCGACGATCTCCGAAAAGCGCTGCAGGATCGAGAGACCCGACTCGCTCGGAAGCTCGGAGTAGACGCCCGTGCGCTTCTGCAGGTCCTCGTAGATCTTGTTGAGTTCGCGCTTGACGACCAAGGTCCGTGACTCCGTCGACGCCTTCGCCGCCGCGCCCAAGACCGTTTCGGCATGCTCGGGTCGCAGGCGGCCCTTGATGCGCGCTCCTGGATCCGGCTGCAACAGCGGATAGACGAGCCCGTTGTAGCTCGGGAACTTCGGTGCGCGCTTGCCTTCTGCGACAGGCTGCGGCATGCCGATCTGCTGCTCGATGCGCGTGATCTTCTGGAACTTCGCCCAAGCGAGCCCTGCGAGCAGGACGGTCGCGATCAGCAGCGTGAAGGCGATCGGCACCTTGAGGCGATCGAACTTGGGACGGAACGCGACCTCTTCTTGTCGGAAGTTGAACGTCCGCCGCGCGGGATTGAGCCCCGCGACGGCCGCCGCGAGGGCAACGTCGCAATCCCCGCCTTCGCCCTCGGTGCTCCCGGCGCGCAGCAGGAGATCGAGGATCTCGACCGTCGTGCCCGAAGTCGCGGCGATCGCCTCCGGGAGACCGGGCCAACGCGCTCCGCCGCCGCTGACGAAGACGCGCCGAGCCCCACTGTCGAGCCCAAGACCCGACAGGTAGCGTTGCGCTTCGCGCAGGATGCGCTCGGCGAGTTCGCCACTCTTGGTCTCATCGGCCCGTGCGACGCCGGTGCTGTCGATCGTCATGAAGCGACCGAGGCCCCAGCGCAAACAGCGCACGGTCTGCAACGCGCCGCCACGCACGACGATCAGCTGGACACTCGTCGCGCCGAGGTCGAGGACGAGATCGACGGGCTGCACCTCGCCGGCCTGGACTTCGGGTTGGGGCGTCGCCGCCTCGCCGTCCGCGTGTACGACCTCGAAGGCGCCGAGTTCGTCCGCGGCCTCGACGAGCAAGGCCGCACCCAAGTCCGCGAATTCCGGATCACACCCCGACTTCTGCAGGATCTTGAGGTCGTTGCCGAGGGTCTCCTTGGGGCAAGCGACGAGGAACAGCTCGGTGCCGTCCTTGCGCTCCGCGATCGTCACCGCATCGACGACGACGTCATCGATGGGATGACTGTGGATGTAGCCTTCCGCTTCGAACTTGAGGACCTTGCGAATCTCCTCCTTGCCCTTGAACGGCAGCGTCATCGTGCGCAGCACGCACGGCGCGGCGGAGACCGCGAGGAACGAGCGTTCTTTGGTGACGCCACTCTCGTGGAGCGCCGCCTTGAGATCGCTCAGCAGGAGTTCCCGTTCGTCGGGCGGAGGCGTGTCGTCCTCCGCCTCCTGGGGAACGCTGCGCGGCAAGCTGATGACGCGCTGCACGCGCCACTTCCGCGGCGAGCCTTCGATCTCGACGAGCTTGATGCTCGACGAACCGATGTCGATGCCTGTGACCTTGGCCATGTCCTCATTCCTGCTTCGTAGCTCCGCCGTGCACGTCTTGGCTCGTTATCGCCAAGTCCGCGTCGTACAGAGCGCGCTGATCCGGTTTCAGAATCAACCGAATCAAACTCTCGCTGGTTCGGTCGAGCCGAACCAAGGATTCGCGATCCCGCGGATCATCGCGCAGGATGCGATCGTTCCACCAGTCTTTCTGCTTTCTTGCTCGTTCTTCGAGTACGAGCCAGAGATCTCGTCGTTGTTTCGCATCGAGTCGGTAGTCCGACACGAATGCTTGAAAGTACCGCTCCTGTGCGGCCTCGAGGCCCGACAGCGCACGCGCGTGCGGCGCGGCGCGTGCACGAAGTCCGAAGCCCGTCAGGACTCCACAACCGAAGATCAACACGACCAACAGACCGATCCGGAACCAGACTGAGCCCGGGAGATGCATCAGCGGTCCTGGTCGCGCTTCCCTTCGGATTCCGACGTCGACGTGTCCGCGCGTTCGCGCTCGATCCGCTGCAGGCGTTCCCGTTCGGCGAGGCGGTCGTAGAGTTCGCGCAGTTCGGCGCGCACTTCGGGGCTCGCGTCCATCGAGGTCGCTTCGCCGAACGGGCGGGCGAAGAGTGTGATCGTGATGCCGATGAGGAGGACTGCCGCGACGAGGATCGCGCGCTCCAGCCAAACTCGTAGGTGGACGACCGGCGCGGACGCTGCGGCGTCGTGCTCGCCGGTCGAACCGCCCGTCTCCGACGCGAGCGGCGCGACCGACTCCACGACATCGCCAGTCGCGTCGACATCCCCGTTCATCGCCCGCGCGACGATTCGGTCGGCGAAATCGATGGGAAGTCGCTCGCGTGGCCTGGCAGACCGACGGATTTCGAGCAGAGCCTCGAGCTCGGCAAACCGACGCTCGAACGCAGCGTCCTGCTCGAGGCGGGACTCGAAGGCCCGCAACTCGGCGGGTGCGAGTTCGCCGTCGAGGGCGCGTTGCAGAAGCAAATCGTCTTCGCGTGGCAGGGCCTCACTCATGACAGGAGCTCCGGGTGGCGACGTTCGAGAATGCCGCGGAACTGGGCGCGTGCGCGGAACAGCCGGGATTCGACCGTACCGAGGGAACACTGCAGCGCTTCGGCGATCTCGAGATAGCTGAGGTCCTCGAATTCGCGCAAGACGAGGACGGCCTTGTACTGTGGGGAGAGCTCTTCCAAGATCTCACGGGTCACGCGCGCACGCTCGTCGAGCAGCATCGCAGCGTCCGGTGCGGGCGGACGACGCGTTTCGGATTCGTCGTACCGAGCTTCGAGCACACCGAGATCGTCGGCGAGGTGGACGGGCCGGCGCTTTCGCTTTCCGGTCCAATCGAGGGCGGTATTGACCGCGATCCGGTAGAGCCAGGTGAAGAAGGCCGAGTCACCCTGGAAGCCGTCGATCTTGTTGAAGACCTTGACGAAGACCTCTTGGGTCACGTCCTCGGCTTCGAGCGCATCCTTGGTGTAGCCGCAGACGAGTTTGTGGATCCGATCTTGGTGCCTCACGATCAGCATGCGGAACGCAGCTTCCATCGCGGCGGCATCGGCCGAATCCCGTGCGTCCAGGAACGCCTCCACGAGAGCCCGGTCCTCGTCGATCCGGGCGTCTTCGGAGTCCTCCCCGTCGGATGGGCCCCCTTCGGGGTCTATCGGGGTCTCGTCATGCATCGCCGAGCCTCGCCGGCGGGAATCACCGCGCATGGGTCCCTCCACGAACAAGTGCAGAGGATACTTCGGCGCGGCTACGGATGATCGGCGCAGGGCTCTCATTTCGGGCCCTTGGTCGCCGAGCGGCTACGATTTCTTCCCGTGGGTTCCCGACAATCGCCGGGAACACCGGAAGAACCTTCAGTTGAGCAGGTGACCGAGCTTCGTCCTCTTGGTTTCGAGATAGGCACGATTGTGGGGGCCCGGGTCGATCTTCAGAGGCACCTGCTCCGTGATCTCGAGGCCATAACCCTCGATGCCGACGAGCTTTCGGGGATTGTTGGTCAGGAGTCGCATCCGGCGGACGCCGAGATCGTGAAGGATCTGGGCACCCGTGCCGTACTCGCGTTGGTCCGCCTTGAAGCCGAGCGCCACATTGGCCTCGACGGTATCCATTCCCTGCTCCTGCAAGGTATAGGCGCGAAGCTTGTGCTCGAGCCCGATCCCACGCCCCTCTTGCCGAATGTAGAGGAGCACGCCGCGCTCGGCCGCCTGGATCCGCTGCATCGCCTCGTGTAGTTGTGGACCGCAGTCACAGCGCTGCGAGCCGAGGACGTCGCCGGTCAAGCACTCACTGTGGACCCGAACGAGCACGGGTTCGTCGAGGACGGGGAACTCACCATCCGGGTTCGCGAGGCGTGGGATACCGTGCGTCAGCGCCACGTGCACGCGATCGTCGACCTGCGATCGATAGGGATACAGGTCGAAGTACCCGGCCTCGGTGGGCATCTGCACGACCGGTTTGCGTTCGATCAGGCGTTCGCGTTTGCGCCGATAGTCGACGAGGTCCGCGATGGTGGCGATCTTGAGCCCGTGCTTCGCCGCGAATGCCTCGAGTTGGGGCATCCGCGCCATCGAACCATCGGGGTTGGTGATCTCGCAGACGAGACCCGCGGGCTTGAGCCCGGCCAGACGGCAGAGGTCGACGATGCCTTCGGTGTGGCCCGCGCGCACGAGAACACCGCCATTGACGGACCGCAAGGGGAACACGTGTCCCGGCCGGGCGAGCATGTCGGCCGTCGCATCATCGCGAATCGCCGTTTGAATCGTGTGCGCCTGATCCTGGGCCGAAATTCCGGTCGTCACGCCTTCGGCGGCCTCGATCGAAACCGTGAAGCCCGTCCGACGCGAACTCGTGTTGCGCGCGGCCATCGGTTCGAGCATCAGCCGGTCGCAGGTCGCCTCCGTGAGCGGCAAGCACATCAAACCACCGGCCTCGCGCCGAATGAAATTCACGATCTCTGGGGTCGCGAACTGCGCAGCGATGCACAGATCACCCTCGTTCTCTCGTTCGGGATCGTCGACGAGGACGACCATCTTGCCTTCTTGGAGTTCTCGAAGGATCTCGGGGATCGTCGAGTGTTCGTTCAATGGATGTACCTGATGTGGCGTGGCATTGCGGCTGGCGGCGGGGAACGGGGGACCATCGAACCGGTCGCGTCTCTTCAGGACTTCACGGCTTCGAGCTTCTTCTGGAGTTCACCGTTCTGGTAGAGCTCGATCACGATGTCCGAACCACCGATGAACTCGCCGTCGATGAAGACCTGAGGAGTCGTCGGCCACGAGCTGAACTCGACGAGTGCCGGGCGAATCGATGGATCGTCGAAGATGTTGACGACTTCGAACGGCACGTTGCAGTGCAAGAGCACCTGAATGGCGCGCATCGTGAAGCCGCACTGGGGCATTTGCTTGGTGCCCTTGCCGAAACAAACGACTTTGTTGTCCGCGACGATCTTCGCGACGTCTTCTTTGGTCCACATGACTGTTGTTCTCCTACTTGGCTATTTCAGCCATCCACACGTGTCTTGACCACCCCGAAGCCGGACTCTCCGAATCGCGTCGACGTGGGTGGAATCCGCAGGATCCAGCGAGAGGAATCCGCGGAGTCAAACCGTAGGATCCCTTTCATGTCGACGCCAAGACATGGCTTCAAGTTCGGCTGGATCCTGCTCTTCGCGAGTTGTTCGTCCGTACCATGGGACGATCGGCTGCCCCTCGTGCAGGAGATCCAGACTCTCGAAACCCTGCGTCCTGCGGGTGCCGAGGGCCGCCTGGCCAGCATTCTGCGCGATGCACCGACTTGGTTTCGCGCACGTGCCGCCCGTGCACTCGGACGTCTCGGAACAGGTGCGGTCACGACGCCACTGTGCGCCGCACTCGGCGATCCCGACGAGAGCGTGCGAGAAGAGGTCGCGTTCGCCCTCGGTCAGCTCGCCTATCCGGAAACGCGCGTACAAGCTCTTGGCGCGCTGCTTCCGATGCTGCGATCTCAGTCCGCGACCTTCCGCATGCGGCTCGTCGAGGCGATCGGCAAGCTCGGAGCTCGGGAACACGTCCCGCAGATCCTGCCGCTTCTCGCCGACGCGGATCCCGGCGTGCGAGGCGCCGCTGCTCTCGCACTGCACCGTGTGAGACAGCATGACTCGCTCGTTCCGAACCTGGAGACCGATACGTCGCGCGTCGCGACCGATGCCACGATCCTCGAGGGACTCGTGCGTGCGCACGGCACGGAGACCGACCCGCGCGCACGATGGCAGATCGTGTACTCGATGATCGGTCTGCACGCTCCGGCCACGACCGGTCCGTTCCTCGCGTCCGTCACGTCGAACGAACTGTGGGAGCGCTTCTTCGCGACTCGGGGTTTGGCAGAACTCGCGCGACAAGGTCAGATCGAGGCCGAACGAGACGACGAATGCTGTGATGCCCTTCTACGCAGACTCGACGACCTCGACCGCCGCGTCGTCATCGAGGCTGCACTGGCCCTCGGCGATCCGAGTCCGTCCGGACGCAATTCCGCCGCCAGAGACACGCCACCGCCCTTCGACCACCGGCGTGTCCTCGATGCGCTCGCCGCGAAGACGACGAGCGACGATCCGGGGATCGTCGTCGCGTGCGTCCAGGGCATCGGACACTTCCAGACCATCGAAACGAAGGCGAACAGCACGCTCAACTTCGCGATCGCGTCCACGAAAGTGCGCATTCGCGCCGCCGCCATCGAAGCGGACGCACGCCTTCTCGGCGACGGCTTCTCCGGCATCCTGCAGGTCTACGCAAAGGAAGAGGACTGGCGCATTCGAGCCGCGGTCGCGCGCGCGACGCGTTTCCTCTCGAACGACCATGCAGGTCCGATCCTCGAGCGCCTCGCACAGGATGCCGAGACGCGCGTCCGTCTCGCGGTCCTCGAGGCTGTGGCGAATCGTGAATCGGATCCGAAAGCGGTTTCGATGACGGTCACGCTCTTGGAAGAGAACGACGCCGCGATTCGCGAAGAAGCGGCGACGACCCTCGAGCGACTCGGGAGCAAGAAGGCGATCGCGCCGCTGCGTGAAGCCCTCGTGACATCCCGTGACCCCGAATTCGCCGATGCGCGGGTCGCGATCATCCGGGCCATCGGCGCGCTCTCCACCGAGGACGCGACCGCCGGCGACTTCATCGAAGCGAGTCTCGCCGATCCCGTGAATCGCGTGCGTCGCGCCGCGTGGTCCGCCCTCGCGGATCGTCGGCCCGTTCGACCACTGGCAGCCATGCAACTCGCCGACGAAGGTCGGAAAGTCGCGCTCCCCGGGCGCGACTACCCAGCGGCGTTCTTGACGAGTCGACCTCGGGTCCAACTCGAAACGACAAAAGGGATACTCACACTGGAGTTCGATCCCGCGGCAGCGCCGAATCACGTCTACAACCTGCTGCACTTCATCCGGAAAGGTGCCTACGACGGGCGCGTCTTCCATCGCGTCGTCCCCAACTTCGTCGTTCAGGGTGGCGACATGCGCGGGGACGGCTATGGCAACTCGACGTGGTGGGGAGGACGACTGCGCCGCGAGGTGTCGCCGCTCGAGTTCGATGCCTACTTCATCGGCATGCCACGAGGTCAGGATATCGACAGCGGCGGCGATCAGATCTTCATCACGCTCGTGCCGACACCACACCTCGATGGCGCCTATACGTGCTTCGGGCGCGTCATCGACGGTTTCGACGTACTGCAGTCGATCGAGATCGGCGATCGGATCGAACGCGCGCGCGAGTTGTGACCGAAGAAGCTCGGCCGAAACACCGAGTGCGTGCGATCGGTTCCTCGTACGTATCCGGCTCGTCGGCCGGGCTGCGCGTCGTGCTTCAGCGCGCAGGCGTCGTCGGAGTCCGGACGCCCGTAGTCTCATTCGCGGCTTTGGCCACATCGCTGGACGACGGCGGAATCAAGAACCCGAATCCTTCATCGCGCAGCCAGGGATAGACGAGCGTCATCGGCACGCAGAGTCCCATGTGCGGAATCACGACGGGACGTCCGCTGCCGTGCGTGTAGATCTTGCTGAAGACCGCAACGAGTTCGCGGCGCTCGCCGCAGTAGATACCGCCACCCGAGTTGCCGTAGTAGGTCGGTGCGTTGACCATCCAGTACGACGTCCCACGCACTTCGCTCGCGAGACTCGACACGAAGCCACCTGTCGGGATCGGGTCGTTCCCGAGCGGACAACCGACGGCGAACACCGGATGCCAGATTTTGATGTCCGCGATCGCGTCCGGCGCGATCATGCGCGCGACGGTGTCGACGCGCTCGGTTCCACGCAGTTTGCAGAGCGCGAGATCGAGCTTCGGGCTCTTCGCGATGACGTCGCAGGCTCGATTCGTCTTGGCACTGTCACCGAACATCGTGACCGTGATGCCGCGCTTCTCGATCGCTGGATCGTCCGCGAGGATGTTCCGCACGACGTGGTAGGCCGTGAGCACGTAGGTGTCGTAGCCCTTCGCGTCTTCGCGCGGATTGCACGCGACGATGATGCCCGAGCCGACGGTTTCCTCTCCTGTCAGTTGGATCGTCGGACGCAGCATCGTCGACGTCATCGCATCGGGCTGAGGCCGAATCTCCGACTGCATCGAGCTGAGTAGTCCTCGATACTCCTGCAGGCGACGCTCGATCTCTTGGCGCTGCGTCTCGAGATCCTGCTTGGCAGCGAGGATCTGCTTCTGTGTCGCTTCGACGGACTTGCCCAGCTCGGCGCTCTTGAGGATCGCGTCGCTCGCGTTTCGCGACGCACTGCGCGTGCCCTCTTCGAGATTGCGCTCGAGCTTGGCAATCTGCAAGAGCACCTCGTTGTAGCTGTCGTGCAACTGATGCAGTCGTTCGGCCTGATGCCGAACCTCACCCGCCACGTCGTCGCGGCTCTTCGGCTCTTCGGTGACCTCTCCGTGCAGACTCGTCTCGATCCGAGCGATGTCTGCAGTGCGTTGCTGGTCGGAACGCCGCAGACCGTCGATCTCGGCGTGCACTCCGACGAGCACGAAGAGGACGGCACCCGCGGCCGCCACCTCGCACAAGGTTCGCTTCATTCTCTTCCCCCCAAGTGCCGCCCGCGAGCGGCGATGGGAGGCGTATCGGAGTTCGACAGTCGCCCGGTTGAGTGTGGTCTATCCACACACTGTCACGGAGAGATCTAGGCCGGCTTCTTCCCGAACGCTGTCGCGAGGCGCTGCAATCTTGCGCAGGTCGGAGGCTCGGAGACCGACGGACGACAGCGGCATGCTCGGCGCCGCTTCGAGAATCCAGAAAATCTCAAACCTATGCTCTGAAATCAGTTACGACTCTGCAGCGGGTGTCGATCCGGGATCGTGCCGCAAATCGCGATCTCGCGACCTTGCGGACCGTTCGATCCTCGAACACGCGCTCGCCTTGGCGGCCGGACGACCAGCGACGCTCGTTCGAGGTCGTTGCAGACATCGACGTCTTCGAGTCCTGCGGTTCGCGCGATTGGCGCTGTGCCGACGTGGTTCGTCGGCAGACGAGTCGAGGCGCAACCACACAGCAGCAGGGTCACTGGTCCCGAGATATGGACGGACTTCGGCCGCGGGACGAGTGTGGTGTCTCAGAAATTCGGGTACGTGAAGTGCGTGACTGGGTGTCGCTGGCAAGGCGCGCCGAGGCAGGAATATCGGGGATATTCCAAGGAGGTGCAACGCCGCCAGCGGCGTCCGGACGCGTACTTCATGTGCCCGAATTTCTGAGACACCCCACTAGTCGAGCGCCCGTTCGCCAGAGGCGCGAGCGTCGCGAAGCATGCGCACCATGAGGATGGCCGCGACGACGTAGAGGCCGGTCGAGATCCATTGCACCTTGGCGAACCCGAGACTCATCGCAAGGGCGACGGTCACGACCGATCCGAGCACGCTGGCACCACCGTTGACCCCGTAGGCCCATGGAATGAGGCGTTCTCTCCCTTCGGCGAGCACGCGGATGCCCGTCGGGAAGCACATCCCCATGAGGAAGGCCATCGGGAACAGGAGCCCGACGGTCACGGCGCAGCGCATCCAGAAGTCCTGCGGCAGCAGCCAAGCGTTGATCTGCGGCAAGTAGACCTCGAGCGCGATCGTGGCCCCGACCAGCAAGACGGCGACCGAGAAGAGCAACTTGCTCGCACTCCGCACCTTGAAGATCCCCGAGAAGAGGGACCCGAGACCCGAAGCGATCAGGAACGTCGCCATGACGACCGTGACCGAATACATCGGGTGCCCGAGTGTCAGCCCGAAGCGCTGCATCGCTGAGATCATCAAGAAGATGTAGGCGAGCCCGAGACAGAGGAAGTAGCCGAGCGGCGCGATCGCGGACGACCCTTCGAGGCTGCGACGAATGAAGAGCAAGGGCACGAAGATCGTGATGCCGACCAGCACGAGCAGCTGTGCAAAGGTCAAGAGCAACAGCATCAAGCCCATCGGGCGGTTCTGGAACTCCCCGGTGAGGGCAGCCCACGGCGAGTTCTCGGGCAACTTCTGTTTGTCTCCCTCTCGAATCCACGACCAGACCGACGACCAACGGAACTGATCGAAGAAGAACGGTCGGTCATCGACGACGGGATTCACGGCGTAGGGGTACTGCGCAATGAAGTCGCCGAGCGTGTTGGCGCGCACGGCGTCGCGGAACTTGTCGAATGGCAGGCTCGCGGTTCCGCCCGGGAGGAGCGCCTTCTTGTAGCCATAGGCACTCGCGAAGCGATCGAGGTCGGCGACCTCGCTCTCGGTGAACGCCGACTTCTTGATCAGGATCGCGCCGAGGTTGGTGGCCTTGTCGTCGGTGCTGTTGATCAAGAGCGCGAGGTGCTGCATCGGATCAGCGACGCCGCGATCGCGAAGGACTTCGGCCGCGATGACGAGGGCGCGAAGAGTTTCTCGAGGCGCAGGGAACGCGAAGCGGATGATCGTCAGGAGCCCATCGTCCGACAGATGGTCGAGGTACTCGTGGATCGCTTCCTTCGTGTAGAGGTAGCTCTCCGAGAGCACGTAGGACCCGTTGGCGAGTGCGGTATACGTGTCGACACCGGACATCTGGATGAGGTCGTATTTGTCGACGTGCGAACGGACGTAGTGCCGCCCTTCGCCGTGGTGGAGGCGAATGTTCGGACGCTTGGCGACTTCCCCCGTGAGCTTCGCGAATTGGCCCTCGTAGAGATCGAGCGTCGCGGCATTGATCTCGACGGCGTCGACCTCCTTTGCACCGCGATCGACGGCGACCGACAGATCGAGCCCACCGCCGATGCCGATGATCAGCACCTTCGGCTCCTTTTTGATCACGTACGAGATGCCGTGGATCTGCGCTGCTGGCGGCTTCCAGTTGCGATGCGGCATCTGCCCCGGCGCGTCCCCGTCCTGGAAGAGGCACGCACCGTCCTCGACGCGCTCCGTACCGCCGTCCACGACCTTTCCGCCCACGAGATGGTCCTCGACGATGTCGATACGACCGAGCGGCGACCAGCGCGTCACGAGGATCTTCTTGCCATGCTTCGTGTAGGTGTTGATGAACTTCGACGAAGCGGGCCGGAACGCGAAGATCTCGTCTGCCGGGAGCAGGCGGTGCGGGTGGTCCTTCGGGTCCTTGTCGTCGAGCCGCGGGAGCTTCGCGATCAGCGGATCGACGAGGGGACGCACGTGCGGGTTGACCGGTGGGAGGACCGAGAGGCAACCGAGGAAGGCCAGCACGCCGGCGCCCTTCAACAAGAACCCGGTCGGTGCGAGCACCGCAACGACGGCACCGAGGCTCGCGATGATGACGAGTGAACCCGCGGCTCCCAACGGCTCGATGCACGCGTAGAGCGCGAAACAGCCGATGCCCGAGCCGACCATGTTGGCGAAGTACAGCGTCGAACTCTGACGTGGACACTGCGACAGCGCGATCGAGATCCCGTAGCCCGCGAAGAAATAGGGGAGCGCGAATACGAGGTAGTACAGCGCGACACGCGTGATCTCGTCCCAGCCGACGCTACCGAAGACATCGATCGGTTTGCCGGCAAGCATCCACGGCCCGACGAACGCCGAGGCCATGAAGAGCAAACCGGTCACGGCAAGCGAGCGGCCGAGAGTGCGGCGTCGCAGGAAACCCGCGACGGACAGGAACGCGCCCGCGGCACCGAAGCCGAGGATCGCGATCGACACGACCAAGAAGGCGAGATGGTGCCAGAGTGAGAACGCGAAGATCCGCATCTGCAAGACCTCGAGCGCCAGCGAGGCGAGCGAGATCAAGAAGATGCAAAAGTGGACTCTTCGGTTGGCTTCGTGAGCCTGATCGGCGTGCATCGTGCTACCTGTTTCGGGACGGTTCGCCGCGCGATCTTCGGGCGAAAGGGCCGAGAAGCATACTGCCCCGGTGTCGCAGAGGCTCCGCCACCGCGTCCATTCTCCGCACCCTCTCAGCAACGTCGCGTCGCACGGACACGCGTGATTCGTGGCAGGGACGAAGTGCAGTACCTTCCCGTGGCACGACCGTGGACATCCTCGCTGTTCGTGGTGTGCGGCAGCTGGCAAACTCGTCGCGATGCCGCCGATCGAAAACCTGAGTGCATCGGAGTGCGCTGCCCGACTCGCTGGAAACGAGCCGCCGGTCTTGCTCGACGTGCGCACACCGCGCGAACACCGGTCCCATCGAATTCCCGGTGCGACCGCGATGCCGCTCCACGAACTGGCCGACCGGGTCGACGAACTCGATCCGGATCGACCGGTGCTCGTGTATTGCGAACACGGCGTGCGAAGCCTCAGCGCGTGCGCGTTCCTCGCCGAGCGCGGATTCCGCAACATCGCCAACCTGCAGGGCGGCATCGTGCGCTGGAACGGACGACTCGAGGGCGAAGACGTACGTCGCTGATGCTGGTCAGAGTCGCCTGATCACGTCCAACGTCTTCCTCGCGTGAATCCCGAGGAGCCAGTAGGCGGGGGAAAGAGTGCCACTACCGCGACGCTCGAGGACGACGGTCCGGTAGCCGTCTGTCTTCCCTGGATTCCCGATCGAGCGGGCGACGATGCGATCCGGACCGAGGGCCTCGATCGCACGGCGCAGCGCGGTGCCGTCCAAGACCTCGGAATTGGGCGCGGCGACGGCATTGCCCACGAGCGCACCGCCGAGCCACCGCGTGAACCACAGGAACATCCCGCCGAAATCGACGAGCGTCGTCGAGTCCTGCAATAGTGCGGATGGATTGCAGTAGAGGTCGAAGCCGAGATCGGCACGGAGATCGTTGGTGAGTTGCGACGACAAACCCTGACCTTCCTGATCGCCGACTTTTCTCGTGCTGCGTGGGTTGCATCCGACGGCGAACCAAGCCCCAACGCGCTTCGCGCTGACGTAGCCCCCACCGAAACACGCTTTCAGTTCGACTTCGTCGGCCGCATCGATCCCTGGCCGGTAGTCCGCGAGGCGTAGATAGGGAATCTCGCGCTCACCCCGCCCAGACCGGCGTATCGGCGGGATGGCGGCCGTCGGGTCCGCCTCCACCATGGCCTTGGCAATCGACGTGAGCACCGCGCGAGGCTCGACCTCTCGATCTCCGACGTGGACGAGCAGGCCGGCTTCGGGAAACGTCACGCCACCACTTGGAGGAAGGACGTAGCCCACCAAGTCGCGCGGGGCATCGCCGGCGAAGAGTTCGGAAGCGAGCATCCCGCGCACGACCGCATCGAGCGTCGGTTGGCCAACGAGTCCGCCGATCCGTTCCAGCAGCGGTGGCACGCCGACGGCAGCATCGAATCGCACGCGCGCAGCGAGCAGAGTGTTTCCGGGCAAGAGGCTGGCAACATCCGCGAGCGACAAGGGTCGGGCATCGAGAAAGCTCGATGGGAACCCCGCGATCTCGATACTCTCGAACGAACCGCCACTGTCGTCGTCGAGGATTCGCGAGTGGATCGCGAAGTCACGACCAATGGGACAAAGCGACATGGCTCGTCGCTCGACCGCGCCAAAACTCAGCTTCAGGTCCAGCGTGGAGGGCGCTCGCGGCGGTTCGCATCCACGCAGCGCAGCGGCATCGAATGCAAGCGGATCGCCGTTGTGCCCATCATCCCCTTCGGCGGTCCGGACGAAGACCGTTCGCGGTCTCGACGCTGTACGCAACCCACACGGACCTGAGTGCCAGTAGCGACTCTCGACCAGAGAGTCCTCGACCAAGTCGATGCGCGGCCCCGGAACCATGAAGCCTGATTCGAGCGCAGCACGGAATTGCTCGCACGACGTGCGGTCCTGAAAGGACGCCGTCCACATCTCCGGGTCGGACCGAAACGAGATGCCACGCGCTCGGCAGAGCATCGTGTATCGAAGCGGGTCCAACGGACTCGGCGTGCCGGTACCGAACAGACCGCGCACGAAGGCACCTTCGTGCGAGTCGAGGAGGACTCGCAGTGGCGCCGCACGGCTGTGAGCCTGCAGATTCGCCAGTGCGATGTGGAGCTCTTGACCGCGAACGTCGCTCGCAACGCACGACAGGCAACAGGCGACGGCGACGTTGCGCATGCACTGCAGCAAGCTCGGCATGAGCGCGACCATAGCGATTCCTGCCAGATGCGCAGCGATGGATGTGGTCGGCGCGCCCGGGCGCTTCAGGACGTTATTGGCGCGGTCGGTCGGTCCGGGCACGCCGGATCGTTGGAGTTCGCCTGCGCCCGGTCTGCCGCGCTCGGTTCGTCCGGTTCGGCCTGCGCTGCCGTTCGCGCATTCGTCGCATTTCGCACGAGGCCGGGAGCCGCGTCGACGGCATTCAAGCCGCCACGTGGAGAGCCGCGGCGACCCGCCGCCAGGCGAACGACCTCTTCGTCGGGCACGATCACTCCACCCGAAACGAGCAGCCCCATCACCTGGTCGAACGACAACGCCAGCGGCACGATCTCACGCTTGTCGACGAAACAAATATAGCCGGTCATCGGCGTCGGCGACGAGGGCAGGAAGACAGCGATGTATTCGCCGTCGGTCTGCGCGTTGAGGGACTGCAAGCCATCGTTCGTCACGAAGCCGAGCGTGAACATACCGGGCCGCGGGTACGGCACCGCCACGACGGTCTGGAACTCCCGGACCGTCTGCTTGTCCTTGCAGAAGAACTCGACGATCTGCTTGGCCCACGGGTAGATGGACTTCACGAGCGGAAACGAGAACAGAAGCCGCTCGGCCCTGCCGAACAACCAGCGGCCCGCAACGCCGCGGAACAGGCAACCCGCGAGGAAGATGAGCACGAACCCGATCGCGAGGCCGAAGCTCGGCGGGATGCGGTCAGCGAGGGCCGCGTAGAGCTTGGGTTGATCGAGCTTCGACAGGTCGAGCAAGAACCCACTCGCCCGTTTCGACGCTGCGATCGCTGTGGCGGCCGTCTCCCCGTCGTCGAGCGCCTTCGGATCGACGAAGCGCTCGTCGAACACCTGGATCGGCGTCGTCGATTCGAGGATGTCCTGACCGATGCGGTTGGTGACGAGCGACCAATGGACAAGACGCGTCATCGGGGACGCGACGTAGTCGCCGATGAACCCCACGAGAGCGACCACGACCCAGAGCGTCAGGATGGTCGGCAGCAAGGCTGACAACCCGCCCATGAAGAATCGCTTCAACCTTCGATCGCCTCCCCCGCCGACATGCTTCCTAGATCGGATGTCCACGGGCTCCGGCTGATTCGGGACCAAAAAAACATGCTCGAGGTCGGCAGCGCGTCCCGGCCGCCTCAAGATCCCGGCCCCGGCACCCGATGACAGTCGCGCATCAGCTCGCTTTCACGGCGAGCGCCGATCGACCGGGGGAGGTCACCATCGCACGCGAGAATGAACTCGATACGTATCTGCGGGAGATCAACGAAGTCCCGCTGCTGACGGCAGAAGAGGAGATCGATCTCGCGCGTCGCATTCAGGATGGCGATCTGGAGGCGCGCGAGCACATGATTCGGGCCAATCTCCGGCTCGTCGTGTCGATCGCGAAAAACTACGTGCACCGTGGCCTCGTCTTCCTCGACCTGATCGAAGAAGGGAACATCGGCCTCATGAAGGCCGTCGAGCGCTTCGATCCCGACGCCGGTTGCCGCTTCTCGACCTACGCGACGTGGTGGATCAAGCAGGCGATCCGCCGATCGCTCATCAGCAGCGTCAAAACGGTTCGCGTTCCGAGCTACATGAGCGAGATCATCTCGCGCTGGAAGACACTCGCGCTCGAGTTGAGCTACACCCTCGGTCGCCAGCCGACATCGTCGGAGATCGCGGAGGAACTCGGACTCGCCGAAGACAACCGAGCGGTCGTGCGGCAGACGGTGCAAACGTCGGGTGCACCACATGGCATCCTCAGCCTCGACGTCTTGCCTGCCGCCGAGGACACACTCGAAGATCCCCAGGCGCGAGAGCCCCACGAGGAGCTGCTCGCCGCCGGTGAACTCGAGAAACTGAACGAACTCCTCGCCGCTATGGACGAGGTCGAGGCGGAGGTCCTACGCTTGCGGTACGGCCTCGGTGAAGACGGCGATGGAATGACGCTGAAGAACATTGGCCGGATGATGGGTCTCACCCGTGAAAAGGTCCGCCAAATCGAGAAGCGATCGCTCGCCAAGCTCCAGACCTGGTTCCTCCAGTCCTACGGAGAAACCGGATAATACGAGCCTCTACGTCCACGTGCCGTTTTGCGTGGTCAAGTGCGGCTACTGTGACTTCAACTCGTTCGCCGGCTCGTCGCAGCACGAACGCGAGCGCGTCGTCGCTGCGATGCAGCGCGAACTCGAACTTCGGCGCTGTCGTCCACAGACCATCTTCCTCGGCGGAGGAACTCCGACCTATCTGGATCTTGCGCTACTCGAGCAGCTCCTCGAGACCATTGCCCGGTGTGACTTGAGCGCTTGCCGAGAGTGGACGTGCGAAGCGAACCCGGAAAGCTGCGACACACAAACCCTGCAACTCCTTGTTGATCATGGGGTTACGCGGTTCAGCATTGGCATTCAGAGCTGGGATCCAGCGCGGCTCGAGTTCTTGGATCGACCGCACGATCGCGACGCAGCCGAGCGGGCCTACGAATGCGCCAGAGCCACCGGCGCCGCGGTGAGTCTCGACTTCATCTTCGGGGTGCCTGGCCAGACCCTCGCGGCATGGCAGCAAGAACTCGAGCACGCGATCGAACTCTCCCCCGACCACCTCTCGTGCTACCAGCTCACGTTCGAGGCCGGAACGAAGCTCGATGCGCTCCGCGCCCGCGGCATCGTCGAGGCAGCTTCCGACGAGCACTTGCGCGATCTCCTTCTCTGGACACGAAGCCGACTCACGGAAGCTGGATACCTGCCGTACGAAGTCAGCAACTACGCTCGCCCCGGGCAGGAGTGTCAGCACAACCTCGGCTACTGGCGTGGCAATGACTACGTCGGAATCGGCCCGGGTGCAGCCTCCCACGATCGTGGTCGACGCAGCACGAACCTGCGCCCGCTACGCGCCTACTGCGAAGCGATCTCAACGAGCGGCTGCGCGAGTTTCGATGCCGAGCTGCTGACTCCCGAGCAACGAACGCGCGAGATGGTCTGGCTCGGGCTCCGGACGCGCGAGGGGCCGAGCTTCGATCGCATCCATGAGCGTACGGGGGTCGACGTCGAGACGCTTCTCGCGACGGAACTCGCCGACGCGACGCAGCGAGATGACATCACCCGGACCGAGACTGGGATTCGCGTGCCCGAAAGCCGAATCCCGTGGCTGGACGCGATCGCCGCGAATTTCCTCGCTGCAGCAGCCAGCACCAGCGTGTGAGCTCGCGCTGGTTCCACGTGGAACGAGTGCCCCCGTCAGAAGTCGCCCAGATTCGCACGAGTCGTTTGCGGCCCTCTGCACGTCTGGTTTTCGTTGCGCGTCGGCCGCCGCGTGCGTACCCGGCTTTATTGCCGGACTCCGAGCTTGCGTGCCGCGTGGTCACAGTCCGTAGGACAGACGCTCGGCTAGGACGTGTGGCAGGCCTTTCTGGCGGATGCGCTCCTGTACGACCCGAATGTCATAGGCCACTCGAATCAACTGAAGGGTGCAGTCCTCTGTGTCATAGATGACATAGGCGGCGCGCGGGTCCTCGTCTCGTGGCTGTCCGACACTACCAACGTTGACCAGAAGCTTCTCCGAGCTGTCGACCGGAATCTGGTAAACACCCTCGCGCTTGAAGATCGAGAGCAGATCGCAGCGGCCGTCGTCGTACATGACGAAGAGACAAGGCTGATGACTGTGACCTACAAAACACAGTTTGCTTGTCTGCATCTCGAGGCTGCGCGCGGCGGACGCGAGGGACCGCACATAGTCGAAGGACTCCGGCTTGTAGAGCGAGCCGTGCGCGATGACCCCGTCGATCTCGGGGAGATCGAGCTGCAGGGGTAGCTCCGAAAGGAAGTCTCGGTGCGCCTTCTTGAGTTCGAACATCGTCCACTCGAGCGCCATCTTCGCAAACGGGTTGAACACGTCGAGTGGCAGACGGCGCACGACCGCTGCATCGTGGTTTCCGAGGCAGATCTTGCAGTCGAGTTCCCGCAGGCGGTCGATGCAGTAGGCAGGATCGGGGCCATACCCGACCACATCACCCACTTGGGCGTAGGCCTGCACCCCTGAGGCTTGGGCGTGGGTCAGGACTGCCTCGAGCGCCTCTTTGTTGGCGTGGACGTCACCAAGAATCGCGTATCGCATCCGATCGAACCTCGGAACTGATCGCCAAACCCACTCCGATAGCAAGCCAGGCGAAGACCAAGTCCCGGCAATCTCCTGGCTCACAGCGCTGGCGTTGAAGGGCCGGCAGCAGGAGCACGACGAAGGCCAGGACGACCACAACTCTCTTCGACCGAATCCACCGTCGAAGACCACTGATTGCAAGCAGGCCTGCGATGGCCAGGCCAAGATCGACCCACAGGTCGTGAGGTTCCACGTGGAACTGGAGGATCCACGCAACCACGACGTGAAGTACGATCGCTGCCATGAGCAGGAGGCCCGCCGAAACACCGAGCCGCACGAGGCCCCAGGATCGGACCGAACGCTCGAGGCTCGATCGACTGAGCGGGTGGGCCGCACTCACCGGAGACCGAACCCACAAATCCCGAAGCAGCCAAACCCAGAGGATCCAGAGCGGCCAGGTTCCGGGTAGGGCTCGATCGTGGCTCGTCGAGATCCCGGTGAAGGTCGGCCACGGGATCACGAGCCCCCACCAAACGAGGAGCACTCCGTAGGACGACACCAGTACCCAGAACGCGCGCTGCCGGGTCGTATCGCGAACCGTCGCGATCAACACCGCGGCAAGGGCTCGAAAGGTCTGTGCCGAGAGGAAACTCACAAGGTACGTAAGGTCGTCGAAGGATACGAAAAACGCAAAGATTCGGTCTCACCAGTGTCTCGAGTCGCAGACTCGCGCCTTTGAAACCGAGTCGATTGTGCCCGTGCAAGTCGCGCGGATGCCGCCGGCAGATCAGCCGATCTGTCGAAGAAGCGCAACGCCGCCAGTGGCGCAGCCGGCCGGTGTTCCAGGCTGCGAATTCGCGTCTCTGGACACTAGCAGCGCATTGAAAAAGTCCGGCACGCGCCGAGTGCGAACATGCCGATAGCGAAGACTCGCACAGGGGACAGGACTCGATAGAATCGAGCGCGACCCGGGTGGGGACCAGAGCATGCCAGTCGGCCAAGCGAGAACAAGCGTGATCGCCTGCGCGAACCAGAAGGGCGGTGTCGGGAAGACAACGACTGCCGTTCATCTGGCGGTCGCGCTTCGGCGTGCCGGTCGCCGCGTTCGCCTGATCGATCTCGACCCACAACGGAATGCGGTTCTCAGCCTCTGCGAGGAGGAGCAGGACGCCGCGCCGGAAGGCGCCGGATGGTGGGTCTGGTCCGCCTGCCGCGAAGTCGAACTCTGGTCGCCGGCGAAGCGCGATGCCGAGCTTCCTGCGAGCCCGGACTTCGACTACGTGATCCTGGATTGCCCGCCGAATCTCGACGGCGGCACCCAGCGAGCCCTCGAGGCGTCGGATCACGTCCTCGTCCCACTGCAGTGCGAGTTCTTGGCGATGGAAGGACTCACCCAGATTCTCGGTCGCGTCCAAAACACCAAGCCGAAAGGGGACGTCCTTCGTCACGTTCATGTCCTGCCCGTGATGCTCGAGCCCGCATCGACCCTGCATCAGGACATTCTCGAGGATGTCTGGAAGCACTTGTCGGACCGGATCTGCGATACTTGGATTCCCCGGGATCCCGGGTTCTCTGAGGCGTCGAGCTTCGGTCGGTCCCTGTTTTCACAGAACATAAAGTCAATTGGAGCAAGGGCTTACGCCAAACTTGCAAGGGAAGTCGAAGATGGCTGGACGTAGGCTCGGGCGGGGCTTGCAGTTCCTCCTTTCGGATCGTTCAGACGGCGAGCGCCTGCCGGACACCGAAGAAGCAACACGAGTAGGTGACGGCGATCCAAGCGACAGGGCGCCGGAGGCAGTGGCCGCGGACACGGCCGGAACCTCGACGCCCGCGCGGGAAGACGGACCGACGTCGAGTCTCGAACTCGACGTCGACCGACTGGTCGCCAACCCACATCAACCGCGCACGACGTTCGATGAGGCCGAGCTCGAGGCGCTGGCGACATCGATCCGAACGTCCGGCGTGCTCCAGCCGATCCTCGTGCGTCCGCGAGGCGATCACTTCGAGATCGTCGCGGGCGAGCGCCGCTTTCGCGCGGCCAAGCGCGCCGGCCTGACCCGCATTCCCGTCCTCGTGCGTGCGGTCGATGACGTCGAACTCCGCCTCTTCGCGCTCGTCGAAAATCTCCAGCGAAGTGATCTCGACCCGATTGAGAAGGCACGCTCGTTTCGCGACATCAAGACCGCAACCGGTTGGACTCACAATCGGATCGCCGACGCGGTCGGAATGGATCGAAGTCACGTCACCAACTTCCTGCGCCTGCTCGAACTCGAGGTGCCGATTCAAAAGGCGCTCCGCGAAGGTCGACTGACGATGGGTCACGCACGTGCACTTCTCGCGATCCCCGCCGACCGGCGCCTCGAACTCTTGGGCCGCATCGAACGCGAGCAGCTGTCGGTTCGGGACGTCGAACGCCTCGGTCGTGATCCAGCCGAAGACGAGCCAGCCACGGCTGCCGAGCCGCAGCGCAAGACCGCGAAACGCGCACAGCCGGCATGGGCGAAAGAGATGGAGCAACACCTCATCGAAGCCCTCGGCTGTCGGGTCGCCGTCGAGGCTCGTGGCAAGCGCGGGCGTATCGTGCTCGATGTCGGCACGCGCAGCGAGTTCGACCGCGTCTACGAACTGCTACTCAGCACGCTGCCTGGCTCGTCGGACTGACGCGGCACGACGTGTCGACGCGATTGTTCGACACTACTTCTCTACGGTCGCCTTTTCGACGGTGATCGCCGTAGCGGGAATCCCGCTGCCGTTCGAGTTCTCCTCGGTCGAACTGAGCGCGGACGCCGTGATGCGATCGATGACGTCCTGACCTTCGACGACCCGACCGAACACCACGGACTTGTCGTCACGCTTCGTCGCGTCCGTAGCCGTGAAGTACACGATCTGCGTATCGCTACCCTTCTTCGCAGCGTTCCATTCCGCTCCGAGCATGTAGGGGAAGTGGCTGACGCCACTGCGCTCCCCTTCGATCACGTTCTCGGACTTGAACTGACCCCATTTGCTCCGATCGTCCTGCTTCGTCTCGGGATCACCGAGGTAGGCGAACTTGCCTTCGAACATGAACTTCGCGTAGGGACCAGAGCCCATACGCGTGATGCGATGGAACGAGAGTCCGTCGTAGACGCCCTCTTCGATGTTCTTGACGAACTGTTCGACGTGCTTCGGTGCCTTGTCGGGATAGAAGCGCAGCACGATCGTGCCGAACGTCGTCTCCAAGCGGACGATCGGCTTTTCCGCTGGCTCGGGCGCGGTGTAGAGCGCGGCATGCGACTTCCGGAACTCGGCCTCACGCTCCGCCATGCGGATCAACTGGTCCGACAGCTTGCCGGCCTCCGGCAACGGAGGGTTCTTGCGGAGCTCCTTCGCCTCTTTGGTGTCCGACTCGGGATCGTTCGGATCGACTTCGGGCACCTCGATGTACTTGGGCGGTGCAGGCATGGAGACGACACCCGCGAAGTCCGGATCGATCTCGGCGACCTTCGCGATCGCCTTGCGTGTGTTGTCGACGTCGCCCTGCGTCGCATAGTGCCGCGCGAGGAACCAATACGCGAACGCCCGCGCCTCGGAATCCTTCAGACGCGCAGCCGCTGCTTCGATCTCGTCCGGGCTCTTCTTCTCGATCGCTTCTTGCAGCTCCTTCTCCGGACCGTTGCCACCGAAGAAGAACATCCCGTGGTCGTAGTCGTACGTGGACTTGAGCCCCGTAACCGTCGTGACGGTCGACCAAGTCTCGTTGCGCTCTTGCCGCTTCTGGTATTCCCACCAACGACTCGCGCCGTAGACCCCTACGCCCAGCAATGCCGCGGCGATGACCTTCCCCTTGTGCTTCTCCCAGAAGACTTCGACGGGGTTGGGAGCCGTGATCTGACCTGGAAGCGCGCCGCTCGGCATTGCGCCTTCGGGTGCCTCGGGATTCGGGGTTGTGGTCTCTCTGGCCATGATTCTCGGACTACGCCGCTGGTCGTTTTTTCGGGCTGCCTGTCGGCAATCGGGCTGGTCGAGCTGCCGGTCAGCAGCTGGGCTATTTCTGGGGAGCGGACTCGAGACTCGCGTCCTGAGCTCCGCCGGTATTCGTCGGTGCCGCCGCTAGCGACGTGCGCTGCGTCCGCAAGTCGTAAACGAGTCGAGTCTGACCACTCTCAGCATCGAGCTCTGCGCGGAGGAGGTAGCGCACACCATCGTCGCGATTCTTGATCCAGTGTTGGATCGCTCGTTCGACGACCGGACGCTCCTCGTTGCGCAACTCCCAGCCGTGGTCGGGCAGTCGTGCGCGCAAGAACTCCCGCATCGCGTCGAGACCGATCGCACCGCCATAGACGAGCATGCCGGTCCGGAAGCGTCCGCGCTCGAAGTACCGGCTCTGATTCGCGGTCGACTTGAGCCCTAGTTCTCGCGGTACCGGCAGGTCCGATGGTTGTTCGACGCTGGAGTAAAGTGAGCCCGGTTCGATATCGGGGTTGAGTTCGCGCTCGAGCTGGCAACTCGCGAGAGGCAACAGCGCGACAGTGAGGAGGATGCGCTTCATCGTTCGGTCGCTGCGTGGAGGCGTCGCTTCTTGGATTCCGTCCGACACGAGCGCCCAACACGAGGGGGGCACCGAGGCAGAAGGAGTCGAGGCGGGATGGAATCGGGCCATTGGAAAGCCGAGAGAGCATAGCGAGGGCAATCTCGACCCGCGAGCGTCTTTCCACCTCCCGATGGGCATCGATGCGTCGTATTCTCGTCGCCGGAGTTCCTCCCTGATCCTCGGGTGAACGCTCACGACCAACCGCTTCCCTCATCAAGGTCCCTCGCATGATGACTCACGATTCAGGGCGCCGACCGCGTCCTTCCGTTCTCGCCGTAACCACCCTCCCAGCATGGGTTCTGGCGTTCGGGTGTTGCGTTTCGATCTTGCCGGCCCAGGCCGACAAGGCGGACAAGGAGGCCAAATACTGGAACGCGTGGGGCCTCAAGGAAAAGGATGGTCGATGGCTGCGCCAATCCGACATCGACCACATGGAGAAGGACGAGGTCCAGCATTCCGAAACCGGCGTTTGGATTCCGAAAGCCGATCTCGAGAAAGCGCAGAGCGGACAGCATCTCGTTTCGGGTCAATGGGTTGCGGCCGACGAGGCAGAGAAGGGCCACAAGAGCTGGGCCACGCCGTGGATCTTGTTCAGCGACAACATCGAACTCCACACGATCGCGAATCTGGCCGACGCCAAGAACATCCTCAACGAGGCGGAAACCAACGTCGCGTTCTCGAAAAATCTCCTCTGGGATCCGACCAAGCCACTGCCCGAACGCGTACGCGTCTTCGCGTTCATGAACCAAGAACGCTACCGCGACTTCGGCACGGACAACGACGACAGCGGCTTCTCCACCCACGGCGCGTTCCAGTGCTTGACGCGCGATGACAAGCCGGTCGCCGTGTTCTACGGCGCCAAGGATTGGGGACCTTACTACCTGAAGCATGGCGTCGGCCTCGGCGTCGCGACCCAGCTCCTCGTTCCCTTGGGCATTCCCGAGCGCCATTGGATCCTGACCGGTTTCGGCGGCTACACCTCGCGGTGGTCGAACACCGACGCGGCGTCGCACTTCGGGAAGCAATACTTGGCGAAGGGCGGCGTCCGGAGCCTCAAGAGCTTCCCCAAGTCGTTCTCGATCAATGGTGAAATGTCCACCGCCGACCTCGACTGGACGATCTATCAGGCGGGGATCCTCGTGGCGTTCCTGCAAAAGCCGAACGACGTGACGCAAAAGGCCTGGGATCAAGTCCGCGATGCGATTCGCGAGCGCGACAAGAAGACCCTCAAGATCTACCAGAACTTCGAGAAGAAGCTCCTCTTGCAGGACAAGGCGATCAAGGCGTTCCTGAAAGAACAGGTTCAATAGACGGCGCGTACGGGGGCCGTTATCCACAAACAACGTGCGTCGTCGCGGGATCTCACCATCTTGGACCCGCTACGTCGTATGACGATGGTGAAGGATATAAACCGAGTCAAAGTCGGCGGTTACGAGTTGGCCACGACCGAGTCGGGGAAGGTTTGTCCCCGCACGAGCGGTGCTTCGCACGCAGCTGATCGACGGAAACCCAGTTTTCCACAGGTTGTCCCCGTGGCTCGTTCCAGGTCGTCAGCGTCGTGTCCCGACTGGGACCTCACAACTAGCGGTGGTGGTCCCAGCCGTCGATTTTCTGGGGATTGATTCGGGATTGCCTGGGGACGCCGTGCCCCGGCACTCCACATCCATTCGGAACACCGAATAACCGAATTGGGATCCGTGTGGACAACTCTCAGGATGTCCACCGGACTTCCAGCGGCTTTCCCCAACGGAGGATCGGACCGCGGCGACCCGTCGGCAACGGTTCGACGCGTTGGGAAGCACACTGATCTGCGGCTCGCGGAGGAATCTCATCGACTGGCAATCTCGATGGAGAAGAGTTTTCCCCGAACTGCAGGCCCTGATGAAGAAGGACCAAGAATCAAGAAAACCACTCCATTCCAGACAACGAACGATGCCATCGACCCGCATCCAAGTTCGCGACGTCGCTGATGAACCGTTGCGGTGATTCCAGTAAGCTCTCCGCATCACCTCGTAACGACCCTCGCGCCCCCTCGAACGTGTCTGCGGTCGTGAGACTGGGCACGTGCATGGGTGTCGGTCGATGAGGGTCGCTCTGGGGAGAAAGTCGAGGAAGGGGATGTCTCGCGATGAAGATTCTCTGTGACCGAGCTCGGTTGGCGGCTGCGCTGGCACCGATCATGCCGGCGATTCCGGTCAAGGAACCGCCGAAGCACGCGCTCAAGTTCCTGTTCGTGGATGCACGGGACGACAAGCTCTTCCTGCAGGCGAGCAACATGGAGCTGTCGATCGAGATCCAACTCGACTCGGTCAAGGTCGATGAACCCGGACGCGCGTTGATTCCGGCAAAGCCGTTCTTCGCCCTCGTGAACGAGGTCACGGATCCGACGCTGCGCATCGAGGTGGATGGCAGCCGAATGGTCTTGCCGACGGCGAGCGGCAAGTTCGAGATGGTCACGAGTGATCCGGACGACTATCCGGACCTCTCGTTCGCATCCGACAGCGAGGGCCTCGAAGTGCCTGTCCAGCTCCTCGCACAGCAGGTCGCTTCGACCGAGTTCGCCTGCGCCAAGGAAGCGTCTCGCTACGCGACGAACGGCGTGCTGATGACGATGATGAGCGGGCGATTCACGACGGTCGCGACGGACGGACGGCGCATGGCCTTGATGTCGATGACGATCCCGAACGCGACCGACGTCGACGAGGGGTGGCAGATCCTGCTGCCACACAAGAGTCTGCAGGCAACCGTGCGTGCGCTCACGTCGCTCGCTTCCGGCAATCCGGAAACCACCGTGACGCTGTTCGGCAACACGAACACCGCACTCTTCGTTCTGGCAGACGCCCGCATTTCGATGACGGTGATCCAGGGTGTCTTCCCGGACTTCGCGGATGCGATTCCTCGCGGTTGCAAGAACTACGTCGAGTTCAACAAGGCCCTGCTCGAAGCCAACCTTCGTCGCGCGACGGTGTTGACCGACGATGCGAACCCGGCGGTGCGTCTGTCGTTCGAAGGCAGCCAGGCGAAGTTCGCGAGCGAGGCCGCTGGACTCGGCACGGCCGAGACGGTGATGGACGTCACACTGCAGGGTCCGGGGGGACACATCGTGTTCAACCCGGCGTTCATCCTCGAGATCTTGAAAGCTTCGAAGGAAGACCTCGTGCACTTCGAATTCGAGGACGAGAACTCGCCCGGCAAGTTCGTCCTGAGTGCCGACGAGGACATGGAACAACTCTACGTCATCATGCCGATCACCGGCGTATGACGAGACGGTCCTGAATCGCATGAAGGACATCGCAGGATTGATGAAGGGGCTGTTGCGGGCGACGTCCGTCGTCCCCGATGGCCTCGATTCGGCGGTCGCGGACGTGGCGCGCGACCTGTGGCCGGACTGTGACGAAGACACCGTGAGAATCGTGGGTCTTCGACGCGGAGTCCTGCGCATCGAAGTCGACAACCACGCTCGCTACGCCGAAGCCAAGGCCTTTCACGCCAATACGTTCCTCGAACGCGTGCAAGCACGCACCGAGGGAGCAACTCGTGGAACCGATCACGTGCACAAGATCGTGTTCCAAGTCCGAGGCATGCACTGATTCGCTCTCGAGCGACGAGCCTCCCAGCAGCATTGTTCACGCGAGATGTCCGACGAACACAAGAACGAGCCGCGAAACGAGAACGACCAACCGAAGCGTCGTGAGGCGAAGTACGACGAGGATTCGATTCAGGTCCTCGAGGGCCTCGAAGCCGTCCGAAAGCGTCCAGCGATGTACATCGGCGACACGTCGAGTGCCGGCCTCCATCACCTGATCTGGGAGGTCGTCGACAACTCCGTCGACGAGGCGCTTCAACAACGCTGCTCGTTGATCATCGTGACTCTCCACAAGGATGGATCGGTTTCGGTGCTCGACGATGGTGCCGGGATTCCGACCGGGCGTCACCCGAAGCTCGGCATTCCGACGCTCGAAGTGATCCTGACCAAGCTTCACGCGGGCGGGAAGTTCGACAAGGGTGGCTACCAGGTTTCCGGTGGACTGCACGGTGTCGGCGTTTCGGTCGTAAACGCGCTGAGCGAGTGGCTCGAGGCGACCGTGTATCGAGACGGCAAGATCTATCGACAAACGTTTGCACGCGGCAAGAAGTCGATCGAGATGGAAGTGCTCGGCGAGACGACCAAGCGCGGCACGTTGATTCGGTTCATGCCGGATTCGCAGATCTTCGAGACCGACGAGATCCGACACGAGGTCGTCCACAAGCGTTTGCGTGAGCTCGCGTACTTGATGGGCACGTTCGGACTCACGATCGAGTTGCACGACGAACGCGACGACACGAAAGAGTCCTTGCGGTTCGAGAACGGTCTCGTGGATTTCGTGCACCACCTCAACAAGGGCAAGCAGACGTTTTCGGACGAAGTCGTCTACATCAATCGGGACTACGTCGACGAAACGAGCGAGAACGAGCAAAAGCCTACGTACGGCGTCGAGATCGCGCTCCAATACAACGATGGGTTCAACGAGAACCTCTATTCGTTCGTCAACAACATCAACACGCACGAAGGCGGCACGCACCTCTCGGGTTTCAAGACGGCATTGACGAGAACCCTCAACGCCTTCGCGAAAAAGAATTCGCTACTCAAGGACAAGGACAAACCGCCTTCCGGCGACGACCTGCGCGAAGGCTTGACAGCGGTGATCAGCGTCAAGGTCCCAGACCCGCAGTTCGAGAGTCAGACGAAGATCCGACTCGGCAACCGCGAGGTCGAAGGCATCGTCAACACGATCTTCGGCGAAGGGCTTCGGGACTTTCTCGAGGAGCGACCCAAGCTCGGCAAGTCGATCTTCGAGAAGGCGCTCCAAGCTGCGCGCGCGCGAGAGGCTGCGCGCAAGGCGCGCGACACGATTCGTCGCAAGTCCGCGATGGAGAACTCGACGCTGCCACTCAAGCTTGTCGATTGCCATCGCGGAACTCCGCGAAGCGAGGCCGAGCTCTTCCTCGTCGAAGGTGACTCGGCCGGCGGAACCGCGGTCTCCGGACGTGCGAGTTTCCAAGCCGTCCTGCCGCTGCGAGGCAAGATCCTCAACGTCGAGAAAGCGCCGATCCACAAAGTGATGGATCACAAGGAAATCGAGGCGATCGTCACGGCGGTCGGTACCGGTTTCCTCGACGAGGAGTTCGACGAAGAGAAACTGCGCTACTCGAAGATCGTGATCATGACGGACGCGGACGTCGACGGGAGTCACATCCGCACGCTGTTGCTCACGTTCTTCTATCGCAAGATGCCCGAGCTCGTGAAGCGTGGACATGTGTATGTCGCGCAACCGCCGCTCTACATGATTCGCAAGGGCGAGAAATACGTGTTCGTGCACACGGAGGCAGAACGCGAACGGGCGGTCACGAGTTTTGGCGCGGACACGCTGTCCTTGCGCGTGGGCGAACAGGAATGGACGGGTGCAGAACTCCAGAGCGCACTCGACGTCTTGCGACAGCTCAAGCGTTCGCCACTCTCACAGACCATGGGTCTGAGTGACCTCATCAGTCGGAAGAACGACGCCGGCAAGTGGCCGACGCATCGACTGCGACTCGTCAGCGATCGCGTACGCGCGTCCCACAAGGAAGGTTCTCTCTACTTGTTCGGCGGCGAGCGCGAACTCGAAGACGTGCTCAAGTCGACGCGAGACGCGCACGCTGATGCCCGCATCTCGATGAGCAGCGAAGTCGACAAGGAAGCGGACATCGTCGTCGAGACGATTCACATCCCGGCGCGGCTCGACGAACTCCTCGCGAAGGCAGCCTCGCTCGGATTGCCGTTGCACAGACTCGATCGCACCGAAGATGGCAACGCGCCGGAAGACATCCACACGAAGGCCGGCAGCGAGCAGCGAACGGCCTCGACGCTCTTCGAAGCTCTCGAGCGGTATTCCCAGCGCCGGGACCTCAAGATCACGCGCTTCAAAGGTCTCGGGGAAATGGACGCCGAACAACTCTGGGAGTCGGCGATGGACCCGGCTCGCCGCCTGCTCTACCGCGTCGGGTTCGCGGACGAGGTCGAGACCGATAACCTCTTCACCGTATTGATGGGTTCCGTAGTCGAACCGCGGCGCGAGTTCATCGAGAAGCACAGCCTCGAAGTGACGAATCTCGACGTCTGACGACGGCGGGCCTGAACTCGGTGGTCGAGCGGTCGACCCCGCGATCGTGCCGGGGATTGGCGCCCTCGGGCAGATCCGAGAGCCTTTCCCTCAGGGTCGGACGCCCTCGTGTGCCGATAGATGCGACATGAAGGGCATGGAACGCATCACCACCGTGCGGCTCGCCGAGGCACTCTCGCAGGCTGCTGCCGTTCCGAACGAGAAGATCACCGAGGCTCTCTACCAACAGGACAGTACGGGCGTTCCGTTCCCCGAACTGCTCGTCGAAGGTGGAGACATCAGTGAGTGGGATCTCGCGAAGCTCGTCGTGCAGCACTTCCAGCTGCCGTTCCTGATGGCGTCGAACTTCCAGATCGACCCGAACGCGGTTGCCTGTTTGCCCGAGGACTTCCTCTTCGAACACCGCATGCTGCCGTTGCACGTGCTCGGGACCACGCTGACCGTCTCGATGCCGGTCCTCGTGACCCACAAGGTCCTGCAAGAAGCCCAGCAGCTGAGCTCCAAGAATCTCTTCCCGATCGTGGGCCTCGGTTCGGAGAACCTACGCTTCCTGTACGAACTCTTCCCGAGCCATCCTCGCGACGGCGACGATCGCCGCCGCAAGCAACTCGAGAAGCGCGGCACCGGTCAGAGCGGCGATTCGTGGGAGAGCATCTTCGACGTCGGGGACCAAGAGGTCCTGAAAGACCTCGGGCTCTGAGCAGCGGCGGCCGTAGGATGTCGGCGCCACGGAACTCGTGAACCGCGAGTGAAGCCGTCACGAATCCTCGGCCAAGGCCGCGGGCTGCGACGACGGGAATCGTCCGGGAGCCCTCGATTTGCGCTAGACTCTGCGCCCCCGAGAGTTCTCGGAAGCGGGTCTTTCGAGTTTCCGAGGCGATCGGGTCCTTAGCTCAATTGGTTAGAGCATCCGGCTCATACCCGGCGGGTTGCAGGTTCGAGTCCTGCAGGACCCACCAGCTCCGACCACTGCCGTTCCCTCCTGTTGTTCCACGGCTCTCGCCGATCCCGATCCATGAGAAAAGCTCTCGCGCCCCTCGCGGTTCTTCCCTTTCTAGCAGCGATGCTGCCTGCCCAGGGTTCGTTGCACATGTTGCTCGGATTCGCGGGTGACAACACCAACTCCGTCAACTCGGTGCCGATTGCCGGGATGTACGACCAAGTCGATCGGAACGGCAAGACCGATCCGAACACCGCCGAACTCTTCGGCTTCCTTCGCAAGGTCTACTCGGTCAACGGCGGCAACGGTGCGTTCATCTACGACGAACAGCACATCATCGAGAACGGAGACATCTCGTTCTACGTCGCCGATGCCGGGGACGGATACATCCTCAAGTGCGTCGACAGCAACGCCAACGGCATCATCGAGGACAGTGAGGCCACGATCTTCACGCAGTTCGGCACGTCACGGACCTTCGGTCCCAACACGCTGTCGGTCGTCAATGTCGCCGGCAAGGTCGTCGTCTACACCGCACTCGATTCGCGCAACACATCGCGTCCGATCGGAATCTACCGCAGCGAAGACAAGAACAACGACGGCGACGCGAGCGACGCGGGCGAAACCGTCAAGTTGCTCGATTCGGCGAGTGCGCTGACCTTCCCGGGCAAGGCCGGAACCGTCACGCTCACGCGCGATGATTGGCAGCGCATCCGCACGGTGCCCAAGTTCAATCGCTTCTTCGCGTTCAACAACGGCTCGGGCTCGGCAACGCCATCCGCGGACGCGTTCTGCTACTTCGGTTTCGAGGAGTCGGCCGGGACGTTGACCAAGCACTCGGTCTTCTTCAATCCGTCCAAGCTCAACGGCCTGCCTGCCAACGCCGATATCGCGAGCGGCGCGCTCGAAGACCTCGACATCACCTACGTCGACGCGACGACGATGCAGCAGCGTTACTTCAACGGCTTCCTCTTCGCGGAAGTCGACGAAAACGGCGATCGCCGCACGCTGCCCGCCTACTACTTCACCAACACCTATGGCGCGAAGCGTAGCTTCGGCTCGAAGAACCAGGCCGGCAAAGAACTCCAGGGTGTCGTGCTTCGCGGCGTCGACAAGAACCTCGACGGCGACCTGCAGGACGCGGGCGAAGTCACCGTGTTCTTCAACGGCTCGGGCAACGACCTCAAGGGTGGTTCCATCGGTACCGCGAAGACGGTTTCGTGGACCGATCCGACTCGTGGTCCCGTCACCACGATCGAAGGCTTCGTCACGGGTCTCGCCGAGGGCGAGGGCGTCGTCTACCTGCTGGTCGAAAACGGCAGCCGCGACGGCGTCATGGCGCTGATCGACAAGAACGGCAACAACGTCATCGAAACGGGTGAAGTCGAGGTCCTCTACGAAACCCCGTCGCCGTTCCCGCCGGTCTTCAGCTCGCAGTTCGGCCCGTACAGCCTCGAGCTGCACGCGATCGATCGCAGCCTCGTCGTCGATCCGCTTCCGACGGGCGCCGTTCCGTTCGGGACCGGCAAGTGCACGACCTTGTCGGGACTGCGTCCGCTATTCAGCGTCGCGGGCGGAGTGCCGACGATCGGCAACCAGAACCTCCTGCTCGAAATGAAGCGCGGCAACCCGAACGTCGCGTCGCTCTTGTTCGTCGGCGCGTCGAAGTCGTTGCTCCTCGGTGTGATCCCGCTGCCGTTCGCACTCGATCCGATCGGCGTCGTCGGCTGCAATCAGCTCGTGAGCAACGAGTTGATCTTCGCCACGATCAATGGCGCGAGCGGTGCGGCTTCCTTGCCGCTGCCGTTGCCGAACGACCCCAAGCTCAAGGGGCTCAAGCTCTACATGCAGTGGTGGTCGCAGGACAGCCAGGCGAATCCCGCACAGTGGGTCACCTCGAACGGACTCGAGTTCACGGTTCAGTAGCCCGGCCGCGATTGCCGCTCGATCGATGCAGCCGGGGCTACGGCTGCGCCATACCGTCCGTGTCGTGATTCCTGCGGACGATAGGGAGTGGATCCGGCTGTGCCGGAGTGCGACGCCCTGCTCCGCTTCCTTTTTCCGCCCGAAGCGCTAAACTCTCGGGCTTCCAGCGTGGATCGGTCCGTCGAAAACCGGCTCTGACGCCGAGGGCCCGCTCGAGACGTATCGTCTCGGCTGTCACGATCCGCGCTGTGTTCCTGCACGGTCGCAGATGGGTAACAAACGAGTCACGAGTAAGTCCAAGTCGGGAACGGCGACAGCGGTCGCGACTCCGAAGGCCAAGCCGGTGGCCAAGAAACCGGTGCCGAAGAAGTCGACAAAGACATCGAAGCCGGCCAAGAGTTCCTCGCCAGCGAAGGCAGCGAAACCGGCCAAGGACGCATCTGTTCGCGCCAAGGTGAACAAGACGACAGTCGGCAAGACGTCGGTCACGACGAAGAGTTCGAAAATCGCTGCCGAGGACACGCTCGAGCAGATCGAGCGCATGTTGCGCGGCAAAGCCGGCGTGACGAGTTTCGACACCTTCGGTTGTATCGGTGAGTCCGAGGAAGATTACTTCGTGACTCCAGCGCCGGGCGAGACGTTCGGCCGTTGTGGAGGTCGCGAAATCACGTCCAGGATGGAGAAGCGTGTCTGCGACAAGCTCTCCGATGCAGGCGTCGCCCACTGTCATCGACCGCGGCGGTACGAGGTGAAGGTGGAAGACACCAAGATGGCGGCCTATTCACCCTGCATCGCGCTTCGCGGGCGTGGGCGAGAAGGCAAGACGTCGATCCTCGAAGTCATGGCTGATGTCGACATCGCACACGTGCGCAAGTTGCAAGCCTTCCGACGCCTCTATGAGGCCGAGTTCCACGTGACATTGGTACTGCCCGGACATGTGCTCGACGAAATCGAGAGGGACAGCTTCGACGAAGCGGTCATGCCGTCCGAACTCGGCAGCCTCGTCGCTCGCCTCGCCGAATAGCGAGGCTTTTTTTCGTACCCTCTTCCCACCGAGCACGGATTCCTGAACCCCCCGCCGATGACAAGCGCCGCCGCGTCCCCCGACCTTTTCGATCTCGTGCTCCACGGAGCAGGAGATGACCTCGAACGCAGTTGGAACGAGCGGATGGCAAGCCCCGGTCCGGTCTCCGAGTTCGTTCCACCGCTGCAGATCCTCGTCGAGACGGGTCGTCGAGAGTTCGCTCGCGAAGCTGGCGCCTCACTCGCGCGCGCGCTGGCCGACAAGAATCGGGCTGGCGATGCCGTCGGCGTCCTGATACGCCTCGCGTATTGGAAGATCGAGAGCGTGAACGGTCTCGAAGACGTCACGTCCAAGGCGCTGGAGGCTGCTTTCGGCAGTGAGGACTGGTTCGAGTACGTGCTCGGCAAGGCGAATCTGACACGAGGCCAGAGCGTCGAGTGGCCGGCGTTCCTCAGTCTGGCCGAATGCCTCGGCTTCACGCCGGGGCGAGTCGTCGAGCATCGGTCGGGCTGGGGGCCGGGGCGGGTCGATGCGATCCACGCGGATGCGGACGAAGTCACGATCGCGTTCGCGAGTGGACGCAAGCACACCGTGCCATGGCAGACCGCAATCGACACGATGACGGCATTGCCCGAAGAGGATCTGCGCGCGATGCGTTTGCACCACGGCGTGGATGCTCTCTTCGAGTTCGCGCAGGCAGCTCCGACCGAAATGTTGCGGCGTGCCCTTCGGATCTATCGCGGTAAAGCCAACTCGACCCAAATCAAAGAACAGCTGCACGAGTCCATCGTTCCCGCCAAGTCGTGGACCGGCTGGTGGAAGAAGGCGAAGGCCGCAGCCGTCGAGGATCCTCTGATCGCCGTCGAAGGGAGCGCGAGCCGTCCGGTCTTGATGCTCCGCACGAAGGCGCTTTCGCTGACCGACGAGGCGCGCGCCCAGCTCAAGTTCGAGAAGTCCGCACAGTCCATCGTCGGTGGACTGCGCGCGTACTTCGACCGTGCGACGCGCGACTCGGATCGTGATGCACTCGCCGCCTTCGCGACCGAGCGACTCGATTCGATCGCGCGCGCAGCGAATGGTATCGAGAGCGCCTACGCCGTGATCTTTCTCGAAGAGATCGGCGCGCTCAGCGTCGAAGAGGCGACACCGCTCCTGCGGCCATTGTTCGGCATCCCGGCCACCGGCGACTACGACCCGTCCAAGGTCGAACTGTTCGTGCTCGCGGATATCGAGGATTCGTCGATTCGGTCGCGCCTCGCGTCCCAGCTTCCGGATGTGCTCGGTCCGAAATGGGTCGATGCGGTCCTCGACCAGTTGGCGCTGCTCTCCGAGCACGGGGACAACGTCGAAGACGCCCTCGAGACACTCGTCGAAGCTCTACGTGGCGCCGAAGTTCCGGATCGCCTCATGGCGCTCTACGACAAGGTCAATCCGTTCCCGCACAAGCATCCGTTCCTCATCTACGCGTTGACCAAGGCGTACAGCGAAGGAGCGTTCGAAGGTGCGGGTCGCAAGGCGGATCCCAACATCATCTGCCGCGTGATTCTTCATGCGATGCGCATCGTCTGCGAACAGCACACCGGTCGACGCCACACTCGCTTGCAAAGTCGAATCCTGACGCTGCTCGCGGGCCGCAAGGGCATCCTCGGGGATCTGCTCGAGACGATCGATCGCGGGACGATGTCCTCGGCGATCAACAGCGCGCGTGCCGGCGGTGAGGACTTCCCGCCGAAGGTCATGGCGCAGATCGAGGAAGTCGCGCGTCGCCGCTTCCCGGACTTGTACGAAGAAGCCGAAATCAACTTCTGGGACGACGACTTCGACATCTTCGTGACGCGCGCAGGGTTCGCGCATCGCGAGGCCGAGTTCCACAACCTGCGCGATGTCCTGATCCCTGCGAACAGCAAGGCGATCGGGGAGGCCGCATCTCTCGGGGACCTTTCCGAGAACGCGGAGTGGGAGGCGGCGATCGAAGAGCAGCGCACACTCACGGCCAGAGCCAGCGAGTGGGAAGAAGAGCTGCAGCGCGCGCGATTTCTCGAGGAAGTCGAGATCCCCGACGAGATCGTCGCGCCCGGGACCAAGACCACGATCTTGGATCTCGATTCCAAGGAGACCAAGTCGATCCGGATCCTCGGTCCCTGGGATGCCGCACTCGCGGACGATGTCGTTTCCTACCGCGCGCCGCTCGCCAAGGGGATGCTCGGGTCGAGCGTCGGGGATCACGTCGAGATCGCGCTGCCGAACGGCACCCTCCATCTCGAAATCGTCGAGATCGACAAACTCTACTGAGATCTGGTCCGAGCGCCTCGCGGTTCGTCCGCGAGACGCCCGGTGTCGCTTGCACGGGGCCTCCTGTAGGTCGCGGTGCCACGGGAGTGTCGAGTTCTTCGACGCTCCGCCTCCACCTCTGTCGCGATTCGAGCCGATGGCTTTCTCGACAGGAACGGTTTGGGGGAACCGGACGTGGGGAAGATTGCGACAACTTGGGGCCGGGTACCTAGCACTCTGTTCGGTGTGTTCTGCTGTGTCGCGAATTCGTGCGCACCGAGCGTTCCGCTCGTCGTCGAACTCGACACCGAGCCTGCGCCCCGGCGATCGTTTGGGGCTGGCTATACCGAAGACGGCCCTTTGATCGTCGACGGACCCTCGATCTCGACGAGCACGGACGGCGGAAGAAACGGGCAGCAGCGCATCGTCATCGCGTGCGATCTCGGCTTACGCGCCTATGTCGCCGATTTGTGCGCGGGGTACTCGGGTCCGTTCGAGCTGTCCTTCCGTGAAGGGCCGGCCGACGAGTTACGCAACGCGATTCTCGAGACCGTGCCTCGCGAGAGATCTCACTGCGCGCCGCGCGTCGACGCAATCGTCTCCCGAGAACCACTCACCCACCGCGAGCAGCGCCGGGGACTCCAGGGCGTCGAACTATCACAACGAGCCCTCGTGCCGGTCGTGCACGCATCCAACCCACTCGACCGACTCGCATTCGCACAGCTCGGGGCGATCATCGACGGGCGATCGCGGTCTTGGTTCGAGTGGAATCGCAACCCGGCGAGCATCGAAGTCCTGACGCTCGATCCATCGAGTTCTCGTCAGACGCGGGAGTTGCAGCGCTTCTGGCCGTCTCGCCAACCGGTGTCGACGCAGGCTTTCGCCAATGATCTGGAACTCCTTCGCGCATCCGCGAAGAGGCCGTCTGCCATCGCACTCGTCGATGCAACCGCGATCGACCGCTATCGGCGCCAGCACGAGGCCGGTATTCGCGAGCTGTCGATCGACAACGTGCCTCCATCAGAAGCGCGCCGCTCGCAGGGCGAGTGGCCGCTTTCGATGACCCTGCGCTGGATCACACGAGTCGACGCCGGGCCGAGGCTCGCGGCCCTTTCGTCCCACGTCCGGAGCAGGTCGCACGCTGTCACGAATTCCGCACTCGCGACCCCCGGTAAGTAGTCAGGCGCCGGGATCGCGCGCGCCGTCAGAAGTAGATGCCACCGCCGACCATGAAGCCGCGCAGCGTGAGATCGCCGAGGTACTTCTGGTTGTCGTCCGCGACCCCTTCGACATCGAGCGAGATGTATCGGTAGCCCGCGAAGAGTTCGACATGGTCGATCGGCCGGAAGCGCGCGAGCACTTCGATGTCGAGCACGGTTCCGTCGATGTCCTGGACGTTCGCCTTCATCGCGCCGACATCCGCGACGATGTCGAAATAGCCGAGGTCGACTTCACCCTGAACGAAGATGAGGGGGACCGGCGCTTTCGCGTCGAGGCTCTCTCGTAGGGACGGCACGGCGAGGCTGTACGCGTCGAGCTTCAAATCGATGTAGTCGGCGCCGACACCCGGCGAGATGCGCACGGGCCCGAGATCGAGCAGATCGAAGAGGATCGCACCCTTGAGGTTCGTCATCTCGAGAGACGACTGGATCGGCGTCGACAACGGGATGTCCCCGAACTGCACGCTGAGCGCGCCGCGACCCGTCTGGTCGATTTGGAAGCCCGAAGCTACGAGACGCCCCACGACGACTTCGGCCTCGACGCGTCCGAACGGACTCGACATCGCGTCCTTCAGCCCAAAGCCCTCTTCGACATCGACCCGCTGCGGCGGGATCGTCGAGGTCGACGTCGGCGTCAGCCCGATGTCGCCCGTCAGTTCGAGGCTCGTGTAGCCAGCGTCGACGTTGATGCCGAGGCCCGAGCACGATGCCAGCATCGCGATCGTCACCGCGATCACGAGCGTGAGCGACGCGCGCCCGCGTGCGCGCGAGCGAGAAGGGATGGGCGCTTCCATGCGAGACTCCTGATGGGAAAGACACCATCTCATCGGGTTCTCGGCCGCACGCCTTGACTGCATTCGGGAAGAGTTCGGCAGGGTTGCCGCGCTCGAGCTAGTGAGCTTCCTACTGAAGTGAGCCTCAGTCGGATCCGCGATCCTCGTAGCGGCGCCTGTATGCCTCGAAATAGGCCGTGAATGTGGCGAGCGTATCGCAGTTCTGGCGGACACCCGGATCTTCGACCTCGACCGCGGCACGACCCTTCGTATCGAAGAAGTCTCGCAAAGTCGCGCCGGAACTCGTGAACTCGAGCAGGTGCTCGCGCGCTCCCTCCGAGATCACGATCGGGTGCCCACCACGGCCTTCGTATGTCGGCGTGCGGCATGGCCCGGGTGCATCGAGCAGTGCGTGCAGAGTCGCGGGTTCGACGAACGGATGATCGACCGGCCACACGACCCAAGCCTCAGGAATCTCGTCGATGGCGGCCGCGCCGATGGTCAAGCCATGTCGAATCGATGCAATCGGTCCTCGCGATCGCTCGTCTTCGGGCACCACGAGCACACGAGCGACCATTTCGGGCAACTCGGATGCGAGGGACTTCGAAGTGCAGACGATCACGTCGCAGCTTCCGGCACTTGCTGCGTTCGCCACGATGTGCTCGATGGCCGTTCGGTTTTCGATGCGTAACAGGGCTTTCGGCGTGCCCATGCGCGTCGAGTCCCCGGCCGCGAGGACTACCGTGACGAACGTCATGATCGCCCCCGTCAGTACGAGAAACCGTGCTTCCGCACGTGCACGATCGGTGCGCCTTCGGCCAGCATGTTTCCATCGAGGATCTCACCGACGATGATCCGGTGCTTGCCCACGGAGCACTCGGTGAGCTTGCGACAGTCGAGCCACGCGAGGCTCTCGGTGAGATACGTGCCTCCCTGAGGTGACGTCGCGATCTTCGAATCGCCGAACGGGTCCGTCGCGTTCTTCTGAAAGAATGGCTTCATCAAGTCGTGCCGCAGCTCGGGCAGGATGGAGAGCGTGAACTGCCCATCGGATGCCTCGAGCGCATCGAGTGCGGCTCGCGTTTCCTCGATCGCGACGGTGACTGCCGGAGGCTCGAACGACGCCTGCATGACCCATGACGCAATGAACGGGACAACGGTCGGCGCGCGGCCGCATACGCAGACGAAGATGCCACTCGGGATTCTGCCGAGTGCGCGCCCGACAGCGTCACGATCGAAGCTCATGCGTGCCCTCGGAGTTCGCTGAGCTTGAAGATCGGCCTGACGTCGAACTCCTTGCGGAACGACTCTCCGTCTTCGTCTTCGCGGTCGACGAGTGCGAGGACGCAGACGACTTCGGCCCCGGTTTCGCGAACGGCTTCGATCGCTTTCCGTGAGGATCCCCCGGTCGTGATCGTGTCCTCGACGATCGCGACGCGACTCTTCGGACCGAGTTCTCCCTCGATACGACTGCCGGTGCCGTGCCCTTTCGCCTCCTTGCGGACGAGGAACGCGTCGAGCGGACGATCCCGCAGCCAGGACAGCGTAGCGATGGCCGCTGAGATCGGGTCTGCCCCGATGGCCATTCCCCCTACTGCAGTGATGCCATCGATCGTCTCGAGATCGTCCAGCAACAAGGACGCGAAGAGGAACAGACCCTCGGGATGCAGCGTGATCCGCTTTCCGTTGATGTAGAAGTCCGAACGCTTGCCCGACGCGAGCACGATGTCGACGCCGTCCTTGTAGGCGCGCTCGCGCACGAGAGTCAGGAGACGGGAGCGTGCCGCGTCGCGGTCGTAGGTGAGTCTGGATGGATCGAACGGCATCTCGTCGGGGGCTCTGGGCTTGGCACGGAGGTCGATCAGCGCAACAGGTGCGGCGGAGCGACGTCGAGCATCGTACGCACGCCGGGGGCGGCTGCGACCACACTCTGGATCCCGTTGACGAGAATCGCGGCTGTCGCGAAGTCCCCGGAGGTGCCCCCGGGAATGCGCAGCTCGAACGGCGGTGTCGAATCGAACACGAACGCGTCGTGCGGATCCTCGCAGCCGACGTACATGCGAAGGTCCATCTCGACGAGCTTCTTGCCGTTCTTGGCTCCGAAGCCCGTGTTGTGGATGCCCGCGACGCGGCCGGCGGGGACCTCGAGATACTCGGTCTTCTTCGTTGCCGTGGCGAGGATCGGTCGTACGTCCTGCTCGATCGTGTCGAGGTCGAAGCCGAGCGCGGCGCCGAGCAACGCGATCGACTCGCGGAGGCCGATGTGCCCGAGCTTGCCTGCCTGCGCAAGGCTGCGGAACTCTCCTTCGTCCATGCCGGCTCCGATCTTCTTCTGGAACGGCAGTCGCCTGGTCGTGGCATCGACGTAGCGCCGACACGTGACGTGGCGGACGTCGTAGCACACCGACGATGCAAAGGCAGGCAACGTGTCCATGACGAAGCCCGGGTTGACTCCGGTGCCGAGGACAGACACGCCGCGCGCCTTTGCGCGAGCGTCGAGTTCGGCTGTCATCTCCGGTTGCTGGAGCGTCGGCCACAACATTTCTTCGGTCGAAGTGATGATGTTGGCGCCACAGTCGATGATGACCTCGAGTTGCTCTCGTACGTTCGGAATGAACGACGACGTGCAGTGCACGACACAGTCGGGCTTCGTCTCTTCGAGAACGCGCCGGGCATCCGAGTCGATGCGAACACCAGCGGCACCCGCGGCATCGACGACGGCTCCCAGGTCCTTACCCGCGAGTGCCGGGTCGATGTCGATGGCGCCGACGAGTTCGAGAGACGACTTTTGTGCGATGAGCGCGGCAGCGCGGATACCGATCGGACCGAGTCCGAAACTGACGATACGAAGTGGCTTCATGGATGTGTGGCCTGCAGCCCGTTACGGGCCTCGCGAGGTTGCTCGAGTGCGTGGAGGAAGATGTCGAGGACAGGGTGATGTCCATCGAGTTCGGGATGGAACGCGGCGGCGAGGATCGTCCCTTGTCGCACGAAGACCGGGTCGCCGTCGCGCGACGCGAGAACCTCGACGCCTGCGCCGATGTGCGTGATCCGCGGGGCGCGAATGAAGATGCCGGTACAGTCCGGCATGCCGAGATGTCCTTCGAGAGGGAAGACTCCCGAGTGGTACTGAGGTCCGTACGCGTTGCGGGAGACGGTTGCGTCGAGAAGGTCGAGACTGTCTTGTTGCGGGTTCTCGACCTGCTTCGCGAGCAGGATCAAGCCGGCGCATGTCCCGAGCACCGGCAATCCACCGGCGATGACGTCGTGAAGCGCTTCGTGCATCTGCGCGAAGCGCAGCAGGCGCAGCATCACCGAACTCTCGCCGCCCGGCAGGACGATTCCGTCGAGGTGATCGAGCTCGGTGACTTTTCGAACGCGTGCGGTCGAGACGCCCAGCTCTCCGAGTGCTGCTTGATGCGCGAGAAAGTCGCCCTGGAGTGCGAGGACACCGACCCTCGTCATGCTTCGGCCGTTCGCGGCTACCAGCCGCGCCCTGCGAGGCGTTCGGTTTCCGGGATCTGGCCGATCTCGAGGCCCGGCATCGCGCCGGCAAGAGAGGCGGAGACTTCGGCCAGGATGCTCGGGTCGTCGTAGTTGGTGACGGCGCGCACGACGGCCTTGGCGCGTGCTGCGGGGTCATCGCTCTTGAAGATGCCCGAACCGACGAACACGGCCTCGGCACCGAGTTGCATCATCAATGCGGCATCGGCCGGTGTCGCGACGCCGCCGGCGGAGAAGTTCGGGACCGGCAACTTGCCGTGTTCGGCGACCCACCGCACGAGGTCGATCGGGACGCGATAGGCCTCTGCGCGTTCGGCCAACTGCGCATGGTCGAGATCGCGCAGCGCACGAATTCCGCTCGTGACGGCGCGCATGTGGCGCACGGCCTCGACGATGTTGCCGGTGCCCGCCTCGCCTTTCGTTCGGATCATCGCGGCTCCTTCGTGAATCCGGCGCAGAGCCTCGCCGAGATCACGACAGCCACAGACGAACGGGATCGCGAAGTCGCGTTTCCAGACGTGATACTCCTCGTCGGCAGGAGTCAGCACTTCGCTCTCGTCGATGCAGTCGACTTCGATCGCCTGGAGGATCTGCGCTTCGACGAAATGCCCGATGCGCACCTTGGCCATGACCGGAACGTTCACGGCGTCCTTGATCGCGATGATCATGTCGGGCCCCGACATCCGCGCGACGCCACCGTCACGGCGAATATCGGCCGGGATCCGCTCGAGGGCCATGACGGCGCAAGCACCAGCCTCTTCTGCGATCTTGGCCTGCTCGGCGTTCGTCACGTCCATGATGACGCCGCCCTTGAGCTGCTCGCAAAAGCCGATCTTGGTGCGGACTTCGTCAGGGGTGAACCCAGGGACGATCGCGGGCGTCGGCTGGTCGGTCATTGGTCGAAAACCTGGAAGAGCGAATGGCGGTCGATGCCTTGCATTGCCGCAGTGGCAGGCGGAGGACGCGACTCTAGGTCGTCGGGCAGGGAGCGACAAGCGCCTCTCTGCCGCAGGGCGGTGCCCCGACGCCTCCCGAATGTCGGCATGAGTTGCAGACTCGATACGAACGCCGCGGGGGGGTGGCGTTGACGACCCCGCTCGATGGTCTACCGTCGTCAGCGTCCATCGGAGAATCCGAAGATGAGCCAGTCCGCCCCCCATCCGACCACCGCGCGCATCGTTCTCACTGCTGACCGCGCGAGACCGACCGAGTCTCGAGACTTGCCGATCGCGTCCCGTGGACCGTCGTCCGTGCACACCGGCCGAGCCGTCGCACTCGTTCTCGCCTTGACAAGCTGCGTTGCTGCACAAGTCACGACGGTCGTCCCTGCTGCAACCGCGACTACCGAAGGAGTCGGGTTCGACCAACGCCCATTCGGCCTCGAGCGCATTCGCCTGACACAGCTCATTCCGTTCGATCGGTTGGGCATTGCCGCTGGGAAGAAGGTGACCGAACTCGCGTATCGTCGGGACGGCACGGTCCTCACCACGACGGCATTGACGCGGCCCGCGACGTTCGCCTATTCGATCCGCCTCGGCAATCTGGATACGACGGTCGCATCCGGTGTGCCCTTCGATCCTCGGAATCCGACTGGCCTCTTCCTGTCTCCCGGTTCGGGAACCAACAGTCTGGTCGAGTACTTCAACGCGATCCCCAACTGGCCAGCCCTCGTGACCAAGCCGACGGGTCCAGCGGATTTCGACTTACGGTTCAAGCTCGTCGCTCCCTTCGTCGTGCAAGGTCCGAGCGGCATCGCGATCGACCACTATGTCTACGGATCGACCAATGCGAGCTACAACTACTACGTCGATATCGATCGTTCCAGTGTCGATCACGGTAAGGCCACACGCTTCGGCAGCTCGTGTCCGGTCGACGACGTCGACAATCGTGCGTACGCGATTCCGAGCAATCCAGGTGGCGCGCCGATCGAAGCCAGTCTGTTCGGCGCCGTGCCGAGCACGCTGGCGGTCCTCGTCGTCGGTGCGAGCAACACGACATGGACGACCCTACCCTTGCCGCTTCGGCTCGACGGACTCGGGCTCACGGGCTGCGCGATCCACGTGAGTCAGGACATCTTGCTCTCGATGTATGCACGCGTCACGGGATCGGCCCGAGCACTTCTCGATGTGCCTGCAGATCCGACGCTCGCAGGCGCACTCGTCTACACCCAGTGGATGACCTTGGATGCACGCCTCAACCCGAGTCTCCCGTTCACGTTTTCGGGTGGAGTCGAAATCCGCCTCGGTACGACGATCGGCTCCGTGGCGACGCCGTTTTCGATCCTTTACGGCACACGTGCGGTCGCTCGCCAGCGCTACGGACTCGTGGAGACGGGTCTCGCCTTCGTGACTCAGTTCGTTCATGACTGAGCAACGGACTGCGGGTCGAACGGGACTGCGGGTCGAACGACGCGGCGACTTCAGCGAAGAAGCTCGTCCAGCATCGGCGGGATGACTCTCGCGTCGGGGAAGCTCCCGACCATCAGATATTGGATGCCGGCGTACCGCGCGAGGAACTGCGCGTGTGGCCCGAGTCGGTACTGGAAGACGGGCACGTCTCCAGCCGATTTCGCACCGAAATCGAGCGGCCACTTGTCCGTCGGGCCAACCTTGCTCTGTGCGACGATCCTCGTTGCAACCCCGTTGTCGTAGACGAGAACGAGGAACGGTTCGCTCAACGAGTCCGTGCGCGTCGTGCGAATCGAACTCAGGCCGAATCCCGTATCGAGGACAGACGGGATGCGTGGCTTGAAGGAAAGCGTTGCCTCGGCAGCAGAGACAGTCGAGAAGTCCCGCACGATCATCCAGGGCTTCCAGTATTCCTTGACGGCTTGGAGGCCCGACTCGGCGGCACCACCGAGTTTCGTCGCGGCTGGTTCGTAGAACAGCGTGCTCGTGACCCTGCCCGAACCATCGAACTCGACCCGATCGAGCGCGAGACCCGTCGCGTCATCGACGAGAATACGATACGAGCAGCGGCCAGTGTGGCGGGGTCGGATGTCGAAGATGGAGTAGCTGCGGCCGCTCCTCGACAACGTGCCCATCGGCAACACGTCGTAGTTCTGCTGCGCACGTGCCGCATCGTGAACGCGGAAGTCGCGGAAGAAGTAGCAGTAGCCGATGTTCTGCGGATAGAGCAGCGAGACCATCTGGAGTTCGTTGCTGAGCGACGAACTCCCCTGTTCGCGCAGAGCGACGAGCTCGAGAAGAAAGCCTTTGACCGGCGAGACGCGGAGGCGTTCGACGACTTCGACCGGCTTCTTGGGTGTGTAGTCGGTCCAGGTCCGCAACGCATCCACCCGAACCTGACCGAACGATGCTGCCAGCACCTGGAACAGGTTGGTGCCCGACGGCTGCAATCGAATCGGTGTCGAAGCGGATTGTGGCGTGACACCGGGTCCAGCGGAGACCCCGATGGGGGCCACGGATTGCGAAGCGACTTGTCCGGTGGCGCGCGGAGCGAACGCACCGAGAGCCAAGGCGCCGACGGAAAGCGCGACTGTGAGATTCTTCGAGCAGCGCGGGTTCATCGTCCCCTCCCGTTTCCGGCGCTCTCCGAGTCCGAGCCTGATCCGCCATCCGTCGTTTGAGACGACAGTTGGAAGAGAGCGCGCCCGTCGAGCAAGAATGGACGATCGAGCGTGTGAAGGACGAGGCGTCGCTCGCTGTGCGGTGCCGCGTCGTGACGCAGCAAGGGCACGACGATGCCGAAGATGACCGCTGCAGCGACGGCTGCAGATGCGATCCAAGGAGTCCAGCGCAACAACTTCGGTGGCCCCGAGTCGTGTCGGCGTTGCGCTGCGCGCTCGCATTGCTCGCGGACGCGGGAATCGAGCGCCGCTGGCGCCTGCCCGACGACGAGATGCTGTCGCAGGCAGGATTCGAGTGCCCCGAGACGCCCCGAGACGAGTGCCTCACTGGCGAGCCGAGCGCGACGGCCAGCGAAGAGGGCATCGACATCCGAGGGCATCGAGCCGGGGTCCCCCTGCATCGCACCACCCGACAGCGACTCGATCGCCTCGGAGATCTCGCGATCCCGGGCCTCGAAGGCTGCGTGGTCGTGTTCGGAGGAAGAGTTCATGACAGTCGTGGCTGTTCGCCAGGTGTAGAAGATCGGGTCGTGTGGCCGTCGTGGACCGGGTGGCCGGCGGCATCGTCCAAGAGCGGGCGTAGCTGATCGATCAACGCGATGTGCGCCCGCGCGAGCCGTGACTTCACCGTCCCGAGACTCAGCTCGAGGGTTTCGGCAACGTCTTCATAGCTCAGGTTCTGGAGATAGCGCAGCACGGTGACGACTCGGAGTTTGGGAGACAGACTCAATATGGACGCATGGACCTGGTCGCCGAGTTCCTTGGATTCGAGGAGGATTTGCGGAGGAACCTGCCGTTCGTCCGCGATCCCCAGCATCTCGTCACTCTCGGAATCGACATTGTGGGTTTTGCGCGTTCGGGATTTCTGCCGGCGCAGGAGGTCGATCGATGCGTTGACAACGAGTCGGTAGAGCCAACTCGAGAACTTCGACTCGAACTTGAAGCCTGGCAGATTTTGATAAACGAGCACGAACGCCTCCTGCGACGCGTCGAGAGCATCGTCGGAGTTCCCGGTCACGCGGTAGGCGATCGAATACACCCGGTCCTTGTAGCGTTTATAGAGAGCAGAGAACGCGGCTTCGAAATCCTCACTACCGGAAATACGGCAGCCGGAAATGAGTTCGCGATCAGGATCCATGGATATGACCCGATGACTCGACGGCGGGCGGTCGTTCGTAGGTTCCACCAAAATCGAGAAAAAGAACCCGTTCCTGGAGTGTCGAGCGAGATCTGTCGCGGTTTTTTACAGCACGGCTTCGCCGTGGCAGAAAAGTGTGCAAGATCGGCACACCGAAGCCACGGCGGATGGCGTCAGCCGCCGATGACGAACGGCAGTCCGTCAGGGACGATGAAGGTCCCACCGACCAGGCTGGGGCAGGCTGGCGTGCACCGGGCCGCCTTGTGCGAAGGCTCGCAATCTGCCTTGCTCACTTCGCACCACAAGCCATGACGGCCGGCACCGATGACTGCCAGGCTCACCTTGCAGCGCTTCTGGGTACTCCAGAACGGTGATGCCGTCGACTGGGAGTTGGTCGTCTGTGCGACGAGTGCTTTCGATCCGACGGGCGCCAATGTCAGGTATTCGACGTTGTTGTGGAGCAGCATCGAACCCGCCATGAAGATCTTGCCGTAGATCTTCGCGAACCCCCCGATCGTGATCGGCGTGACTGCCGTGTAGCCACGCAGGCTGGCCGGCGTCGGAACTTTGAGCGAGACACGCACGAGGAGGCCCTCGACGGGGTCCATTCGGTCACGAATCTCGGCGACCGAGGACGTCAAGAGCGCATCCAGCGGGAAGCGCTGATCGCCGCCAGATTCCAGGAAGAGCGAGAGCGCTTGCAAGTCCTGCCACAAGCCCGACCGCATCCGGAACATCAAATGGATCCAGAGGGTCTCTTCGTTGTTCGGCAGCGATGTCGTGTGCAGCAGGATACGAAACCCGTCGTTCTGCAGGTTGCTCGCATCCTTCAGCATCGGATCACTGTATTCGAGCTGCTCGATGAAGTCGTCGCGACCGTCGCCGTCGGAGTCCTTACTGTCTCCGACACTCTGCACGACGTGTTCGAGCATGTCGGGCAGCAGATCGCCGTCGCTGTCTTGGAGCGGAGTCAACTTGGTGGCTTCGAGAACCGCTCCCTCGAGACCGAACGGTCCGGCAAGCGACGAAGCTTCCGTGCGCGACCAGACCGCGAGCGCAGTCATGGTCACGACCAGCCCGAGTGTCGTTCGGGTCAGTGATCGTCGTCGATCCATGGACGTCTTCTTGTTTCGCGTTCGAGGCGACGGGCCTGCGGGGGCGCTGATCGGTCTCGTGCCTGCTTGCATGATCATCACGGGGATCAGTGGGGAGGTAAACCCCCGACCCCACTCCTTCTCTCCAAGGTCCCACGAACCGCGTCCCGCGGCGTTCGCGAGACGATCCGTCTAGAAGCACACTTCCATGGGCAGAAGCGTGTTCCAGCGACCCTGAATCGCTTCGACGGCCCCGAGGTGTCGGAGGTTCCGGGACTTTTTCGAGAACGCACGTCAAGAATTGCGGCCGTGCGCTCGGAAACGCCCGTCAAGACTCGCGCGCCGCGCGCTCGTGCGTTCGGATTTCTTCGTCGGTCAGCGGCGGCGTGCGCGGATCGACGATCGCGTGTCCACCTTCGATCCGGACGTTGGGCCTGAAGCCCTCGATGTACCCGGGGGGAGGCACGCGCTCATGACCCATTCGGCGTATGTTTCGCGGCGGACTCGAGAACAATTCCTCGAATGTGAGGGTGCCACTCCGATCCTTGTCTTGTCCGTCCAAGAACTGCCGCGTTCCGGCCGCGACGGTTTCGGCTCGATCCGCGAGCGTCGGCCACATCGCCGCGAACGCCGGCCGAAGTTCGTCGAACTCGATGAGGCTGTCGTGATTCGTGTCGACAGCATCGAACATCTGTCGCCTCGCCGCGAGAAGCTCCCGTCGTCGTTCGTCGTCACTGGGTGCCGCGTTGCGAGCGATGACCGCGTCGTTGAGCCCATAGACATCGAGGACCGCGACGTTGGGCAGGCACCATGACACCACACCGGCAGCCGTGCCGACGTAGATCGGTCGATCGTCCCACCGGATCGCGGCCCCCTCGCTCCGTGGGGGTGTCGTGAGCTTCAGGTGTTCGACGAATGCCATGTGCTTGTCGTGCCGCACTCCGACCATGCGTTCGTGGAGCCAAGCCTGCCACGAGCGATACTCGGACAGAATCGGGTGCACGGCGCGAGGCAGCCATTGTTCGAGCTTCCCCGAATCGACGTAGTGCAACCACGCGAATCCATGCGTCGCCACCATGAGAAGCCCGAATGCCGCGAGCGTACCTACGCCCCTTCCGAAAACGCGCTGCGCCATGAAGGCTCCGCTCGCGAGGACGAAGAACGCGAGATGCGCGTAGACGCGGTACTCGAAGATGTCGCCACCGATCGCAAACGTGTAGTAGCCGAAGTGTGCGATCACGACACAGCAGGCCGCGATGGTCCCGAGATGCTGGTCGACGAGTTCGCGTGTCATGTTGCGCCGCGCGATTTCGACGACGACCCATGTCACGACCAGTACCGCCCACAGCCAAACGCCGTTCTCGACGCAGTAACTCGCGGCGTATCGAAGTCCGCTCTCGGGCCACCACGCAGTGTGCTTGGCGTAGTACGTATTGGGCAGCCACATCCCATAAAGTGACTTGCGCCACAACATGTGAACTGCGATCCCGAGCATCGGTAGCATGCCGAACGCTGCGGTTGCGACGCGGACCCTACCGTTCCAAAGACGCGCGATCAGCAGGCCACCACTCGCCATGACGCACAGGAGTCCGTCAGGACGCGTGAGCGCGACGAGCGTCGCGGTCGTGCCGAGCGCGAAAGCCCATCGCCATGTGCGCGTCCACTTCGCGCTCGCGACGAAAACCCAAGTCGTCAGCAAGAAAACGAACATCGACGTCTCGAGTCCGGACGTCAGCCAAGTCAAGAACACGCGGTTCGTCGCTGTCGCCAAGATCACGAGCACCGCGAGCACCCGCGTCAGGCCGATTTTGAGCAGCAGACGCCAGCCGAGTGCCAACGTCGCGAAGCCGAACGCGAGCGTGATCCAATGGGCGGCGATGGGGGGTTCGATCCCCGTGCTCCACCAGACGAAGCGCAGCACGACGAGCCACAAGAACGCCGTGTACCCTTCGACCGGCACGAACGGCTCCGGATTGAACACGAAGCCTCGCCCGAGCATCGCATTGCTCACGTAGCGGAAGTTGATGTAGGCGTCATCGCATTCGAAGTACATCGCATGCCAACCGACGACGACGGTGACTGCGATTGCGAGAGCGATCGCTATGTGTGACAGGGTGACTCTTGACCACGTCATGCGTGTGCCGTCGTGCCAGACAGGGACTATCGAGGCTCGCTCGCGCCGCTGGATTCGTCCAGTCGCAGCAGGATACGCGCGCGTTCGATCGAACTCGCGATGGGCCAACGCGCTATCTCGTGACTCGTGCGTCCGCATCCATGGCAGGTATCGGTCGCTTCGTCGAGTGTGCACGTCCCCATACACGGCGATCGAACGCCCTGGGTCGCGCAGACGCGGCACAAACATGCGCTATCGATCCCGACACCCTGCAACCAAGTCGTGAGTGCCTGGTCGACACGTTCGATGAAGCACCAGCATGTGTCTTTGCCCTCGGCGCGTTCACAACGATTTTGATGACCGCAGACCGGGCAACGGACCGATTCGATGGGCTCCGAGTTCGGATGCATGTGTTCAGTATCGCTGATGCTTTCGCGTCGGGTGAACGGCAGGAGATCTACTTCTCGTGCGTCTTTCGGATTTCGACATCGACGGCGAAGGCGCGCCACCGCGCATCGTTGGTTGCTACGGCACGCGCCGATCGCGTGCGTGGCACGCGGACGAGTTCGTCGAGCATCGCCGGCAATTTCGTCGTCTCGCTGCCGCGCAGTCCGGCTGAGAAGCTCGCATGGACGTCGAACTCTCGATCGATCGCCAGGATCAGGTAGCGTTCGATCGCGGGGCGCTCGAGATCCCAATCTTCGTTCAGACCGAGTTCGATCGGGATCCTTCGGTGGTCCTCGATCCACTTGTCGCCGGGCGTATCCGGATGTGGGTGGATCACGTCGATGCCGGTGGTACCGCTGTCTCCGAACCGACGCGCTTCGGAGAGGGACAGCACGGCCACGGCGACTCGCTCACCGACGGCAACATCGAGGATCGCGAGCGAGGCGATCGCACCGGGCTTCGCGCTCTCCGCGTAGGTATGCGCGAGTGCACACGAGTAGTGGCCGCGCGCCGCCTTGGGTGTCGGAACGACGTGTGCATCGGAGAACTGCCCATCACGCAGCTCGCCGGCCATGGGACTGACGAACCCTGCGTCGATCGTGAGGTCGCCGTCCTGACCCGGCGTCGCGAGATTCCAGAGCCGGCGGAAGCGCAGTTCGTTCGCCGCGCACTGCTGCAAGGACGCATCCCACGGTGGGTCACCGAGGTCTTTCCGTTCGAACAGAACGTGGCCTTCACGCGTTCGGAAGACGACCCCGTCCGATGTCTCCTCGATCGTGTAGTCGTACGTCGGCGCTTCCCGGTTCTCGATCACGTCGAACCACGGGATCGCGCGCACTCGTTCCGCGAGGCTCCGTGTCACGAACGTCGTGAGCCTCGGCACCTCGACGGAGTACGCAACGACACGACTGACGAGCGAATCCCGCGCGTCGACCTCGACCTGCGAGTCCCATGTGGCGCGCGCGCGAACGGCATCGGCTTTCTGCACGGTCGCACTTCCGATCTGTGCCCCGCTCCCACGATCGTGCACGGTGAGCTTCGCACCTTCGGATACGAGACAGAGGTCTCCCGCTTCGATGACGAGATGCGTTCCGGACTTCGAGCGGACTTGTCGAGTCGGGAAGCCCGACACGCCGACACGGCCTACTCCGCCGAGTACGGTCCGCTTGGCGTTCCCTTCGATCGACACCGTTTGTCGCGTGCCGATCATGAGACGTGCACGCGCGGCGAGATCCTCGTACGTCTCGCCCTGTCCTGCAAGCCGCAGTGCGTTCGTGAGGCTCCACGTCAGGAGACCGAACGTGCTCGCATCCGGCAGGATCGCCAGAGGCTTCTTCAGCGGGAGTTCGAACGCAGTCTCATGGTCGAGGGCTGCCGCGATGTGCACCCAGTTGTGACGCGCATCGGCACGGCTCGATGCATCATCCTCGGTCACCGTGATGTTCGCTGGCCAGAAGGCGGGAAGCTTGCGAAGTGCCTTCGTGCCCGCAGCGACGTATCGACTTGGTAGGCGATCGGCTCCCCGCAGCGCCGAACCCGAATGACATGCATCGGTGACGACCGTGACGAACTCCGATGGACACGCGGCGACGAGCGCCTGCAGTTCGTCGTCGATCAAGTCGTACTCGCCTTGCCGTCCTTCGATCCGGCTGTCGTACGCAAGCAGGCTTTCGTCCATTTGGTCGGACTCGCCCCGGCCCGACTCCGCGGCATCCGGGACCTGAGAGCCATGCCCGCAGAACCAAAAGACGACCTGCGTTTCAGGGTTCGCAGGCTCGATCAGCCAATGCTGGAACGACTCGACGATCGCCTGCAGTGTGGCTCGTTCATCGAGGAGCGTCCGAATGTCAGCAGGATCGAAGCCACATGAATTCACGAGCGTGTGATGCGCGAGCTGGATGTCGTGCACGGGGCCTTCGAGTGGTGCGAACTCCTCGTGTGGCGGGTAGTTCGCGATGCCGACGAGCAAGGCGATCTTGTCACGTCCGCGTGGCTGCACGCGGTCGTTCTCGAGCTTTGCAAGCCCCTGAGGTTCGGAATCCGGCGCGCGTTCGGCAGCATCGCTCGACTTCTCCGCGTTCCGACCCGTTGCCGTTGCATGCGATTCGACGGACCGGGACTCGCCACACGATGTCATCGCGATCGCCGCGAAGGCAAGACTCATGGCAAGTGGGATGCGTGTCGTGTGGGAACAGGGCATGAGGTCTCAGCGCGTTTCGCGTCCCGAGCCGAACATCGCGAACGGTGCCCAGTGACGCGTTTGTGGTTGTGTTTTTGCTGCCCACTGTTTCGTGCGGTGCAGCGCCAGGGCCCGGTCCAGCCCCCCGCCGTGAGCGAGCTCTTCGTAGAACTTCGCCATGAACGCCGCGGTCGTGTCGTCCTGGACCTTCCACATCGTTCCCACGACACAACGGCAACCGGCGAAGAGAAAACCGAGTGGCAGTGTGGCGGCAGTCTCCGGTCGCCGGGCGCGGTTCGTGGCAGTTTCGCACGCCGAGAGCACGACCATTTCCGTTCCGCGCAACTTGCCGCGCCAACGATTGGTGAACAGCTCGCGAATACTGACGAACCCGTCATCCTCGAGATCGCTGCCCGTCGACATCGAGAACACGATGCCGCCGAACGCGCGTTTGCCGACGCTCGTCGTCAATCCGTGCGATGCGATGTGCACGAAACGAGCGTCGTCGAGTGCTTCGAAGAAACGCTGTTCGGTCGCGTCCGCTCCTTCGAGCCGCACACACGAACCGGGCACCAGGCTGAAGTCGCGAAATGCGTCGAGCGTGCGCCTCACTCGCTCGAGTTCCTCGTGTGTCTTCGGCAGTTCGTCGAGCTTCCGCCAGTGGAGCCGTCTCGAACTCTCGGGCTCGGCAGCACCGATGCGCGGACATCCAGCCAGCACCGCAGCACTGCGCGGTTCGAAATCTTCGCGATCGCGAAGTCGCGTGAGGAGGCTGGCCGACGACAGGTGTACGACGGCGGGGCCGTGATCGATCCAACGACCTTCGTCGCCCCACGGCAAGATCTCGTACGGAAAGCCCGCGGTCTTCGCGGTGCCCACGATGTAGACCGAGCGGCTTCCGGCGAGCGCGTCACGAACGTCGGCAGGCATCATCGCCGCTGCGACACCAGAGAGCGAATCGGGCACGGTGCGGGCAGGTCGCCCCGGCGCGCGGCGTACCGGTTTGCCGCGTTCGTTCGACCCAGTGCCGACAGAAGGGTCGCCAGGCGCGATCGCTGCCATCACCTCGCCAGCACGCGCTTCGAACGAACTCGCTTCGGCTGGAAGACGCAGCAACTTGCACGTGTCCTGCGTCACGACCATGGCAAAAGGACGCTCGACATCGAGGATGAACTGCAACATCGCTTCGCCGTCGGACAACGTTGCCATGCACTGACTGAGGTGCACGCGCATCGGTGGCGACGTTGGCGCTCCGAGTTCGTCCTCGACGAGACGGAGTTCATCGAAGGCGCGTTCGAGTTCGTCGTCGGCGGTCGCCGAACTAGCGGGTTTCTCTTCGGCACCGTCTTCGTGCTCGTCCACGAAGAGCCGCCTCGTCGCACGCAGCATCCGCGTGTTGGCTTCTTCCCAACGCTTGCGCACCGACGTATCCGGATGCCGTTGTTCGAATGCTTGCGCCGACTCTCGCACGCGATCGAAGCGCGCGAGGTCGAGCGACTGGAGATCGAGGCTCGAAGTCGCCGACTCGACGAGGTCGAAGACCTTGGACTCGTCGATCGAACCTGGAAGGTCGAGCAGCAACGATGCGTGTTCGTGGAATACGCGCGACGTGCGAAGCGCGCGCTGGTGCTGGCCATGCAGTTCGGGCAGTTTCCGCTCGGCCCTCGAGAGCCGCAGGAGGACGACGGACGCCTTCTGGATGTGCTTCTCGGCTTCACGAAGTTCGCCGAGTTGGCGGAGGCACATGGCAAGGCGGTAGTGCGACCAGGCTGTTTCGAAGTCGCCCTGTGACGAGCTGGCCTCCGCGAGATCGATCGCTTCACGGAAGTAATCGGCGGCCTCGGTGAGCAGCTTCTCGTCGGGCGATCCGCTGCCCTTGTCCTTGTCCTCGGAGTCGACGCGGAGGTGCGCGAGTTCTTGCAGACTGCGGCCGAGATTGACCGCCGTTTGGATGCGTTGCGCCGCCGGTGCAGTGCCATCTTGAATCGCATACGCGGATCTGAGGAGCGGCACCGCGGCTTTCGGGTCTCCACACCCGAGCAAGATCGTCGCGTATCGCTGCGTCGCGAGATTCACGAGACCGGATTCCGGATGATCCACGGCCAGTGTGTAGGCATGCGACGCGCGTTCGCCCGCGGCGTCGTGCTCTTCGGACTCGAGATGTGCGAGCGCGAGCGCGAAGCACAGATACACGCGCGCCGGGATCGAGTACGACGTTTCGCTCGGGACGAAGTCCGCCTCGAGAAGGCGGATCACTTCGGCGTCCCGTCCGAGATCGGTCAGACACGACGCGACGGCGAGCAGGCTCTGTGCGCATACATCGGTACCAGGCGTCGTCGCTTGCCAAGCTCTTCGGGCATGGTCGAGTGCGCGCGCAGCGCGTTCGTGCGAGCGCAGGAACATCGCATAGGACCTGTCGATGTCGAACTTGAGATCGTCGTCCACCTGGTCGTAGTGGCGCAGGGCGGCGCGATACGATCGTTCGGCGATCGCGTCGCCGCCCGGAATCCGCTCGGAACAAGCAGCATGGATCCGGTACGCCTGCGCGAAGTCGCTCGGCGTCGGTCGATCGGCTGCAGCGTCCTCTTTCGGATCACCAGCCGTACCACCAGCCGTACTACCAGCAACGACGAGCGCCGCTTCGATCGTCTTCGCTGCCGTAGCCGCGTCGCCCTTCCGTGCTTGCTCGCGTGCGAGCTCGATCGCCCGTCTGAGTTCGTTCGCGGCCGTAGTGACGGTCTGCGCAGGGACCGCGAGAACTGCGATCCATGCGATCCACGCGCCGCTCACGCCCGCAGTCTCCGACTCATCGCTCGCCGACCTGCAGATCGAGTGCACCCGACATCGCGTCGATCAGACTGCCGCCCGGGATCGCTGCCTGCACGACCCAACGGGCTCCGAGGAGCGAAGCGGAGTTGGGTACGGGAGCGCTCCACGTCGCGACACCTGCAGAATCGGCGAGTCGCGGTTCGATCAGCGCCGGGATCGTGCGCAGGAAGCACGCCGTCATGTTCTGCCTCGGGATCGGGATTTCGACCGCGCTCGCACCGAGGAGGAACGCCACCGGCGCGTTCGCACGAATCGAATCGACAGTCAGCACCTGGGACAGGCCGAGCCAAGGACCGAACACTCGATAAAGTTCGGGCGTGCCGGACATGCCGGGGCAAGCTGTCCCGATCCGCTTGGCGACGGATGGCTTGGTGGCGCCGTACGACCAAGTGTCACTCATGATCTTGAACGGAGTCGATCGCGTCTCGACGCCGCCGAAGAGGATCGTCTCTTCGTTGTTGCCATCGTAGGCGAGCGCGTAGGCCTCGCGCGGAGTCGGACTCGCTGCGGCATTGATTGCGTGCCAGGTGACACCGTCCCACTCCCACGTGTCGTTCATGATCACGCTCTTGTTCGACGCGTCGCAGTTTCGGCCGCCGTAGATCACGACCCGCCGGCGGGCCTCGTCGTAGACCATGACTCCCTCGGCGCGTGGCGACGGGGACTGTGTTGGCGACATCTTGGTCCAGGCCCGACCATCCCACTCCCAGGTGTCACCAAAGAAGTTGCACAACGACGCCTCACCGCCAAAGAGCACGACACGTCCTCGCGCCTTGTCCGTCGCCATGAAGGCCTTGATGCGCTTCGGAGGCAGGAGCGACGGGGTGAGCTTGTTCCACGACTTGCCATCCCACTCTTGGAAGTCGTCGAGGACGATCGGTCGCTGTTGCGCGTCGACCGACAAGCCACTGAAGACGAGTGTCGTCTTTCGAATCGGATCGTAGGCCTGTACGTGGAAGTGACGTAGCGCTTCCGTGCCCGGAACCACCTGCGGGATCCAACTGCTGCCGTTCCACTCCCACACGTCACCGATCGGGATGTTCAGCTTGTCACCACCGCCCACCAGGACGACACGCGCGCGCGATGCGTCGTAGGACATGCGGTGCCCACCGCGTTCGGGCGGCGCGGGGGACACGAGCTTCTCCGTCCAGCGCGTGCCGTTCCACGTCCACGTGTCGCGCAGCGCGGTTTGGTTGCCTCGCCCACCACCGAAGAGCAGGATCTCCTCGCGTGCCTCGTCGTAGACCATCCAGTGGCTCCCGCGCGAAGACGGTGGCGGGAGCACTCGCTTCCAAGTCGCTCCGGTCCATCCCCAAGTCTCCGGAATGAGCTGTCCTTGGTCATCGAGCCCGCCGAACAACACGAGCATGCGTAGTGCGGGATCGTAGGCCATCGCGTGTTCGGATCTGGCCGAAGGCGAAGTCGCGGGACTCAGCTTCGTCCAACCGGTCTGCACGTCGAACGAGTACGTGTCCGCCGTGGCGATGCCGTTGTGCCGACCACCGAAGAGCAAGAGTTTGTTGGTCGCGTGATCGAACGCGAGCGTCGCTTCGTTGCCCGCGGTCGGTGTGGCGCCGACCGTGATCTGCGTCCATGTATTGCGCGCGAAGTCGAAGACCCACGTGTCCTGCCGTCCCATTCCGCCGAAGAGGACGGCAATGTCGAGGAGGGGGTCGTAGGCGAGAGAATGACCATGTCGCGGTGCCGGACCCGTCACCTGGATCTCGGTCCACTGCATGAGGTCACGATCGAAGGTCCAGAAGTCGGCGAGGTCATTGCGCGTCCCGAAACCACCGAACATCAAGACTTGGCCACGGCGCGAATCGAAGCTCATCGCATGGTGCATGCGTGCTTCGGGAGACACGTTGAGCGACCCGCGCAACCATGCGTTGGAGTCGCTGTCCCAGATCACGGTGTCCTTCGTGACCCCACCCGTGCCCCTCCCACCGAACACGACGATGCTCGATGGATGCGAGGTCGACGAGAAGTACGCGATCGACATCCCGACGAGCGCACCTGGCGACGCCGATGGCTTCTTCAGCTGCCAACTGCCGTCGACCGGGCTACTCGTCCAGGTTTCGTCGAGCGTCGTTTGCAGCGTGTTGCCGCCGTAGAGCAGCAGACGGCCCTGCTGTCGATCGGAAACGAGTCCGTGCCCGTAACGGAGTTCGACGTTGTGCCAGGTCGTTTGCGCTCGGAGCGCGCACGGAAGCAACAAGAGCGCGACTGCGACGACTCGCGAGGGCGTCGACCGGTCGTGAGAAGAGTGTGAGGCTTGCGGCTTCATCGTGCGTTGTCGGATCCGAGGTGGCAGGACCTCTCACGCCTCCGTGCTGTCGCCGTCCGAGACCAGCACGCAGAGGCTTTCGAGTCGATTCAACGCCTTTGGCCAGGCGTCTTTCATCATCGCTTCGAAGTCTTCGGTGACATCCTGGTCGATGACGAGGCGCGTCCCACCGAGCGTGGCTTCGAAGCTGTAGTTCTCGTAGGCGGGTGCCCAAGCCCGGATCGCGTCGCTCTCGGTGTCCTCGACACCGCCGTGGATGAATCCGAGGTGGCGAATCGAGACGAACTCTCGTGGTCGCAGCTCCGCGATCTCGGCGACCATGCCGTCACCATTCGGCGCGAGGAAGCGAATGCGTTCGCCTTCCTCCCACGCACCGTCGTAGTGCGATCCTTCGCAAAATGCGGCTGTCCAATGCTCATAGGAATCGGGCGCGAGCATCGTCGACCAAACGGTCGCGACGGGCGCCGGGATGTCCTTGATGAAACGCAGGCGCTTGTTCGTCATCGTCGGCGCATCCTAGCGCCATCCACGATCGGCGTGTCGAACGGTCATGTCTCGAGTACGTCCGATCGAACTCCGGGAATGCGCACGGGATGTCCGCGGCGAGCTCGATCCGCTCTCCGAGCGCGAGCGTCCGGTCATCGAGGCCGTGGGATGCAGCTCGCGGAATGGTACGCCCGAGAGGATTCGAACCTCTGACCTCATGCTCCGGAGGCATGCGCTCTATCCAGCTGAGCTACGGGCGCTCGTTCGGGGGAGAAGAGCAAAGAGGGCGCGTGACGAAAGGGCAAGCACCGGCCCGAGAAAAGGGTTGCGGGACGGGCGAGCAATCGGCGGATAGGCTCCCCGTATGGTTGTCCCCACGACGGAGATCACGGTTTCCTGCGCTCGTGCCTCGCGGCATCTGCTCGAGGTCGAAGTGCGAACGCCAGGTCTGCTCGCCGGCGCGCACGATTTCGCCATGCCCGTATGGACTCCCGGTAGCTATCTCGTGCGGGAGTACTCACGGCACGTCGAAGACGTGACTGCCCAAGACGAGACCGGGCGCGAGTTGCCGTGGACGAAAGTCACGAAGAACCGCTGGCGCATCGAGCTCGATCGCGATGCGACCGTCGTGCTGCGCTACCGCGTGTACTGCCGGGATCTGACCGTGCGCACGAACCACGTCGACGAAGATCGCTCCTACTGGAACGGCGCCGCGACCTACATCGTCGCGCGTGATCGCTTCGATGCTCCGATCGCGATCTACGTGCATCCGCTCGAGGGTCAGCTCGTGCATACGAGCCTGCCGCACGATCCGGATCGCGAGCGCGCCTGGCTCGCTCGGACCATCGACGATGCGTGTGATGCGCCATTCGTCTGCAGCAATGCACCCGTTCAGCGCTTCGAGGCGCTCGGTATCGAACACGTCTGCGTGCTTGATGGAACGCCGACGGACGAATCTTCCACCAAGGCCCTACTCGACGAGCTCGAGAAGTGCGTCCAAGCGGCGGCGAAGGTCTTCGACGGCAAGCTGCCGTACGAGCGCTATCACTTCTTCGTCTTCGCGGACCGTGGAGGTAGCGGCGGTCTGGAGCATGCGGACTCGTGCGTCATCCACCTGCCGCGTTCGTGGTTCCGTGACGACAAGAAGCGCCTCGATCGCATCGGCCTGTTCGCGCACGAACACTTCCATGCGTGGAACGTCAAGCGCATCCGTCCGGTCGGCCTCGCGACGTTCGACTACGAGAACGAGAACTACACACCGGACCTCTGGCTGTCGGAGGGCTTCACGAGCTACTACCAAGAACTCGTGCCCATGCTCGCGGGACTCTACACGCGCGAAGAGACGCTGAATCGCATCGCGAAGAACCTCGTCGCCGTCGAAGGCATCCCCGGTCGGCACTACCTCAGTGTGGCAGAGTCGAGCTTCGATGCATGGATCAAGCTCTATCGCCAGGACGAGAACACGAAGAACCAGTGCGTGAGCTACTACGACAAGGGTGCGTGCGTCGCGTTCGCGCTCGACGTGTTGATTCAATCGGCGTCGGGTGGCAAGCGCTCCCTCGATGACGTCATGCGTGGGCTTTGGACGGACTTCCAGGAGCGTGGCGCGGGTCAGTCGCGCGCGCTCGTACTCAGCCTCGTCAACGAGCACGCGGGCCGTGACTTGACGGAGGAGTTCGAGCTCCTGATCGATGGCCGTCAGGATGCGCCCATCGATGCATGGATCGAGCCGTTCGGTCTGACCATCGAGCGCCCCCATGGGGACAGCCTCGCGACGCTCGACATCAAGACCAAGGTAGTCGATGGTTGTCTCGAGGTCGCGTCGGTCGATCGTGACGGTGTCGGCGCCGCGCTCGGCCTCTCGCCTGGCGACGAGTTGATCGCGATCGACGGCGAACGCGTGCGTGCTTCGGAGTGGGACTCCAGCATCGAGGGCCAATGGCGGCCGCAACAACACGTCGAACTGCTCGTCGCCAGGCGCGGCATCCTCACGACGTTGCGCGGCGCACTCGGTGCGAAGCACAAGGGCGACGCCAAGATGCTCGAGCGTGACGCCGTTCTTAGATGGCGCTGAGCGCGACGCTCACTGACACGTCAAGTGCATCGTGTTCGTCGTTGCGAAGAGCGTGACCGAGCCGGTCTGTCTCGTGAGCAAGGACTGGAGCCAGATCTGTCCGATCAATGAGGCTGGGACGATGATCCGAAACGTCGCGTGCCCGTTCGCTACGGCTCGACTCTCGAGTGCGATCGGTGCATTGGCGAGCAGGATGCAGGACGAGTCGACGAAGCCGGGTACGTTGCTGACCACGTTCCCGGTCGGCGCGACGAGAAGCGTCGCGAACGTCGGAGATGCGAGTGATGTCGTCGTCTCCATGTCGACGTGGACGGCGTTGAACGCGTCGACGCCGAGAACACGGCCACTGAGCGATCCGACCCCGTTGCACGAAGATTGACCGTGTGCGAGCGCGCAGCGTGTCACGGGCAGCATGTCGACCGTGATTTCCCAAGCGACCGAACCGATCGAGGATCCGGAGCATTGTGCGTCGACGACGATCCGCACACTCGACGACAAGGCGCTGAGTGGGAGTCCGCGGATCCATTCCGAATGATTCGCGCCATCGGGGATCAGCGTGTGGTTGCCGACGACCGTAGTGACGCTAGCCGCGGCTCGGGCGCTGCCGCTCGTGCTCCCGCGGTACTGGATGAAGATGTCGACGAACTGCCGTACCTTCGACGAGACACCGAAGTCGTACGCTTGCAATCCCGGAATGCTCTGACTGGTCTGCGCGGTGCCGGTGCTGGCACCTCGCCCGAGGCTCATCGAGTCGACGATGATGCGACACCCGTCCTGCGTCCGAGTCGCGAACGTCTTGGTATGCGCAACGTCCTGACTGCCACGTACGAACGTGTCGACGAGCGAGAGTGTGTTCGTGATCTTCTGGTTGTTGAGGGAGTTCTGATACGTATTGCCGGCGAACACCCCGATCACGCCTTCGGTTTTCAGGTCGATCGTCGGCAGCTGTGCGCGAATGCGGCCGCCCAGCATGGCCAAGGCGAGCAAGAGCGTGAGCATGGCGATGGGAGCGACGCAGTGGTCGCGCGGTACGGATGGAGAGAGTCCGCTCATGAGGTCGTGAGTCACGCGTCGAAGCTGCGCGAAGGGGCTTCAGAGCCTAGCGCATTCGAGCGTATGCCGAACGTCCCCCCTCGCGATCTTCACAGCCGATCCTTCGCGCGTCGCCACGTCAGGCAATAGGCCGGCGGGAGGTTCCGCAACACGGGCTTCGACCGGTCGAGCGGGCCGAACAGTTCACCCATCTGCTTCCGGAAGCGCACGGCCTTCGGAAGTCGATACGCATGGACGTATTGGAACGTGCGGAAGATGGCTCCGGGCTCGAGCACGTCGAGTAGGGCTGCGACGATCCCGTCCTGGACGTCCACGGGGAGGCTCGCGAAGGGCAGTCCCGAGATCACGCAGCGCACCGGGCGGCGTCCACGCTCATCCACGATGCGCCCCGCGTCGGCCGCGGAACCGTGGGCGAACTCGAGCCCCGGAAAACGGCGTCGGAGCATGTCCACGAAACGCGCCTCGATCTCGATTCCGACGTAGTGCACGCCGTCCGGGAGACTGTCGCGAATTGCCGCAGTGAACGCACCCGTGCCCGGACCGAGCTCGAGCACGGTCGAATCGCCGGTGAGCTCCGAGATCCCTCGCACCATCGCATCGGCAAGTTGCGCAGAACTGGGTGCGATCGCCCCCACGGATTTCGGGTTCTTCATGAACTCGCGCAAGAACTTACGTCGCTCGCCTTTTGCCATTCGAGTCTCCGTGCCGAAAGGGAGGGTGGCACCCCGACTTTGCCTCCGGACCGGAGTGCGCGCCGGGACAGTCGCAGTATCGACGTATGGACATCGGGATTCTCGACTTTGGCGGCAACTTCGCCGGCGCGGCCCTGGGGCTTCTCGCTCAGGGGTTCGAGGTCTCGTACTTTCGCACGGGACCTCGCAAGCCACAGGAATCGCTCCTCGCGCGCCTCGGGTGGGAAGTCTCCGAGCCCTACCTGCGTGCCGACCTCGTCATCGTGGCCGGGTCGTTCGCCGACGAAGCCTGGGCCTACGAACTCGGCATCCAGCGCGAAGCGCCCCTCGCGCCCGAAGACCCGTTCTTTTTCTCGATCAATCCGCTGCAACGACGCGTGCGCGATCGCTGGCTCGAACCGCGCTTGCGCGAATGCGAGCACCGACTCGCCGTCGTCGACATGTCGGATTGTGGCGAGATGCTCGATCCGTTCTTGGCCCAACACGGCAACTGGAAGTTCAAGCGCGAACTCCCCGCGTACGGCTTCGACGTGCCGGTCGAGCCGTTTCCATTCCTCTACCACCCGACGCTTCTCACGATGGAGTGGAGCGTTGGGCTCGATAGACTCGAGCTGCCGCACGAAGCGCGGCAAAGTCGCGATGAGATCTTCTTCGCCGGTACGCTCCAGCACTGGCGCTACTTCGGTCGACGACGCGCACTCATTCATCGGTTCCAGAAACGGTTTCCGCGCGAATCGCTGCGCGTGATCGAAAACGGCATGACGTGCGTCGAGGTATGGAACGAACTGCAGCTCGCACGTGCGGGCCTCTACCTACCGGGCCGCGGCGAGCTGTGTTTCCGCCTCCACGAATGCGCGGCGTTCGGTGTGCCGCTGGTCGCTGCCGAAGAACTGTCGATCAGCGTCCCCGATGCGTGGACACGCATGTTGCCGACAGACCCGTCCAAGCTGCGCAGTTCGGCAGAGGTCCTCGCCTTCTACCACAAGCACTATCACCCGATCCGCGCAGCGCAATGGCTGCTCGAGCGTATCGGTCTCGCCCCATCCGCAATCGCGCCAGAGCCGGGCTTCCTCGATCGCGCGCGAAGGCGTGAGGAAGAAGCCGCTTCGCGTCAGGGTGAAGAGCAGGTCGGATCCGGCGTGTACGAAGGCGACGATCGTGTCTTCGAGGACGTCGACTTCGAGATCGTCGACGACGTGGAGAACTGGGGTCTGTCCGACTTCCTCCGTTCGTGACCTCTAGTGGGGTGTTGAAGACTCAGACATGCACGGACGCGCCTTCACCGCCCCGGCAGCTACCGAAAGCCTCGGCGAATCGCGCGATCACGGCGTATGCAAGCCGTGCTCCCGCCGGTGGAAGAGCACGTGCGCGGAGGCGAGCAAGAGCGCGAACGCGCACCACGTCACCGATCCTCGCGCGAGGATCTCGTTGCCGAGTCGAGTCCCCCAGATGCCCTTGGTCGCGAGGGTGCCCGTGCAGAGGGCGAACACGAGTAGCGCTGCCAGTGCCCGATCGAATCGCCGGTAGAACAGATCCAGCGTGCAGAACGTTGCCGGCAGGAGCAGGACGCAGAAGTGGCTCTTGCTGCTCATCGGAGAGAGGAGGACCATGCCGCAGGCGATGGCCGACGCTTCGCCGAGCCGACGTAAGGTCCGCTCACGCGTCGTGACGTTCTGCGTCCAGCGCGGGAGGCACGCGAACGCGATGATCGCGACCACGAAGAGCTGCATCGCGTAACTCACGATCCGGAGCATCGTGTCACTCGGTGACCAGATGCTCACGTCGAAGTGCATCGGGCTGAGCGCGTGCGGTGCCCTGGACAGGCGCCAGATGGTGCCCGTGAGGTTCTGGTTAAGAATGTTCCAGCGACCCCATGCTCCAGTCGCCTCGGCCGTCTGACCCGGTTCGACCTGCGAGAGGAAGGCGTCGTACCACGATTGCAGCCACGAGATCCCGTTCTTCTGCGGAGTCACGAGGTCCGGCAACAGCAGAAGGGCAGCGGTCACGACACCGCATGCCACCGCCGCGCGCCACCGACGCTCCCACACGAAGAGCGGAAGGAACAAGAGCGGCGTCGCCTTGCAGGCAGCTCCGAAACCCGCCCACGAACCGGATTCGAACTCGCGCTTCCTCCCGGCTGCGATCACGAGGAGCGTGAGTGCTGTGAGGATCACCATGTCGTGGCTCTGATTTGAGAACACGGCTGCCACGTGCCTCCCGGCGAGCACGAGGACCGTGGTCCAGAAGAGCCACAACGGCGGCCCGCGTCCCAGTCGCCGCGTTGCGCGCAGAGTCGGACGCACGGTGCGGGCGAGGAGGAGCAGGACGAGGCCGAGCATGGCGACGTTGGCGAGGAACCAAATCGCCCGTGCGAGCTGTTCATGCAGGCGCGACAGCGGCACGAATGGCAACGCGAAGAACGGTGGATACGTGAACGGCTTGTCCTCGTTCGGCCGGTAGATCGGCTCGCCCGCGAGCATGCGCGCGGCAGCGCGAGTGTAGATGGGCAGTTCGCTCGTGTCCTTGCGCAGGCTGCCTTCGAGCCCGATGACGATGCCGACGATCGCGACGAGCGCAATGAGCCACAGACGCTTGCGGCGGCGCGCCACTACGAAGCCGCGCCGCTCATCGGGCAGCGCGTCGGCGCAGTCGCAACCTGGGCACGAGCCGAACCGCTTCCATCGCGATGGCGCGGCTCATCTTGCTCTTTCCTTCGTTGCGGTCGACGAAACCGATCGGCACTTCGCGGATGCGTCCGCCCGCATTCAGCGTGCGCCACGCCATCTCGATCTGGAAGCTGTAACCGCTCGCGCTCAACTGGTCGAGCGGCAGCTTGCGCAGCATGTCCGCATTGAAGCATCGAAAGCCCGCGGTCCAATCCCGCACCTTCGGTCCGAGGAAGGTTCGCGTGTAGAGGTTGGCACCGCGGGAAAGGAGCCGCCGCGACAGGGTCCAACCTTCGGTCGCGCCGCCTTTGACGTAGCGAGACCCGATCACGAGGTCGGCGTCGGCACTCGCCGCAGCGAGCCGCGGCAAGTCCCACGGCGCGTGGCTGAAGTCGCAATCCATCTCGAACAGCCGCTCGTAGCCTCGCTCGAGACCCCACTGGAACCCCGCGACGTACGCGGGTCCGAGCCCGCGCTTCTCTTCGCGATGCAGGACGAAGACATCGTCGTTCTCCGCTGCGATACGGTCCGCGAGGTCCCCGGTGCCGTCTGGCGAGTTGTCGTCGACGACGAGCACGTCGACTGCACAGAAGCGCCGAACGGCGTCGACCATGTCGAGCAAATTCTCGCTCTCGTTGTAGGTCGGAACGACGACGAGGCACTTCCAAGGGAAGCGCTGCGGTCGTGGCGGCAGGATCGGATCGGAAGAACCCGCCGAGACGAGCGCGTCGATCCACTCCTTCTCGAATCCGGGTTCGCGCGCGACGGCGATGCGTGCGCTGTCGGCGCCGAGACGGATCAGCGCTTCGGCAAGCACGTACGACGGAACGAGCCACGCTTCGTTCTTGGAGCGATCGATGCGTTCGGGAAGCGCGTCCGCGGTCGGGACCGCACGAAAGTTCGCAAGGGATGGATCCCACTCCGGTGCGATCGTCGTCCTGGGTGCGAGGAGTTCGCGCAAGCGACCGCGGCTTGCACGGGCTCGTTTTGCGGCTTCGTTGCGATCGTCGGGTCCGGGTGCCAAGTCGATCCTTAGTCGTGTCAGACCTGAACAGAGATGCGTTCGTTCTCGATGGTCTCGAGCACCTTCGACGTGATGTCGCCGGTCGGATACTCACCGTCGAAGCAAGCCGTGCAGAAGCGCTCGATCTTGCTGTTGCCGGCTCGCGCCGCGGTGACCATGTCGCTCAGATCTTGATAGAGGACCGCGTCGCAGTCGAAGGTCTTGGCGAGATCTTCGAGAGTCTTGTCGCGCGCGATGAACTCGCGCTTCGTGCTCATGTCGATGCCGTAGGGGCATGGATAGAGGAGCGGTGGCGAATAGCTGGCGAGGTACACCTTCTCGGCACCGGCTTCGCGGGCCATGCGCACGAGCTCGGTCGCGGTGTTCCCACGCACGATCGAATCGTCGAGTAGGAGCACGCGCTTGCCCTCGAACTCGAGCCGAATCGGATTGAGCTTGTGACGGATGCTCGTCTTGCGCTCCTGGTCGTTCGCCATGATGAACGTGCGACCGATGTAGCGACTCTTGACGAGTCCTTCGCGACAGGGCACGCCGAGAGTCTGTGCCATCGACTGGGCTGCGGAACGCGCCGATTCGGGCACCGGAATCACGACGTCGATGTCGAGACCGGTCTTGCGCCACGCGTGTGCCATGGCCTCGCCGAGCCGCAGACGCGTCTTGTAGACCGAGACTTCGTCGAGCATCGAATCCGGGCGAGCGAAATAGACGTGTTCGAAGATGCAAGGGCGGTGCGGCTTGTCGGTCAGCCGCTTCGAGTGCACGACACGATCCTTGTCGATCCAGAGCGACTCGCCGGGCTCGAGGTTGCGCAGCTGTTTGTAGCCCGCGATCTCGAGCGCGACCGATTCACTAGCGAGTGCGTAGTAGATCCCTTCGGAAGTCTCCCGTTGTCCGAACACGATCGGCTTGATCCCGAACGGGTCACGGAACGCGAACATCCCCTTGCCCGCGATGATGCCGACGACCGAGTATGCGCCCTTCACCGTGCGGAAGACCTCGGCGACCGCATCGTGGATCTCCTTGGCGCCGAGCTTGCGCGGATCACATCCGAGCAGAGCGCGCGCCATGACGTAGAGCACGGCCTCGAGGTCGCAATCACTCGGGATGCGCATGTCGTGCGCGGGGAAGTACTCCTTCTTGAGTTCTTGGAAGTTGGAGACGTTCCCGTTGTGAGCCATGGCGATCCCGAGTGGGAAGTCGAGCCAGAACGGCTGGACGTCCATGTCCTCACCGGCGCCGACGGTCGGATAGCGCACGTGCCCTACACCGATGTTGCCGATCAGTCGTTCTTGGTGCTTCTTGCCGAAGACTTCGCGCACGAGGCCGAGGCCCTTCTTGGCTCGGAACTTGTCGCCGTCGAAGGTGACGACGCCTGCCGCATCCTGACCCCGATGCTGGATGGCCAATAGGCCATCGAGGATCTCTTGCAGGACTTGCTGGCCCTCAGGGCCGTAGATCGAAAGGAATCCACACATCGAAGTGCTTGCTCTTGAAAGAGCTCAGAGCCCCGGTCCCGTGCCTTCCGCACGCGCGACGGGCCCGCCTGCGCCTCGAGCCGCCGTCGCCGATCGTCGGCGGCCTACGCGATCCGAAGGGTAGCATCGACGCAGGTGCTCCCCAAGCGATGGGAGAGGTTCGTTTGTCGCGCTGAGCAGAAGCTGAACCGCAGTCCGTCGTCCCGGACGCCGAACCCCTTATCGTGGAGCCCGATGAGCCACATTCTGTGCAATCTGGACGGGCAGATCGTCGACGCCGCGAAGGCCACGGTGTCCGTTCTCGACCGCAGCTTCTTGTTCGGGGACAGCATCTACGAGGTCGTGCGGACCCATCGGGGCCGGCTCTTCGGGGTCACGCGTCACTTGGCTCGCCTCGAGCGGAGCGCGGCGCGTCTCGGGTTCGAAGTCCCGATCGACGGGGCCGAACTCCGTCGACGTATCGTCGACGTCGTCGCGGCGTTGGGGGCCACGGGCGAAACCTACGTGCGGATCGTCGTGACGCGCGGCATGGCCTCGGAGCCCAACATCGATCCCGCCTGCACGGTGTCTCGGCCTCTCGTCGTCCTGTATGCGCGCCAACTGTCGCCGCCCGATCCGCGTTGGCGTACGACCGGACTTTCCGCGCGCGTCGTGGACGTCCTGCGGAACGATCGGCGCGCGATCGATCCGGCGATCAAGAGCGGAAACTACCTCAACAACATCCTCGGGTTGATGGAGGCAAGGCGGCACGCTGCCGACATTGCGCTCTTCCTCGGCACGCAAGGGCAGCTCACCGAGTCCGAGACGTCCAACGTGTGGCTCGTCCACGGTGACCGTTTGCGTACGCCGAGCCTCGAATCGGGAATCCTCGCGGGAATCACGCGCGACTTCGTGCTCGAGATGCTGCGGAGGGACGGAACCGCATGCGAAGAGTGCATGCTCACCGAGGCAGATCTGAGGAGCGCGGACGAGGTGTTCTTGACATCGACCGTCAAGGACGTGTGCGGGATCACGTCGCTGGATGGCATCCCGATCGGCTGTGGCGAAGTCGGGCCCGTGACGCGCGACATCGGCGAGAGGTTCGCGGTCGAACTCGACCGACTCGTCGCGGCGGAGTCGTCGACCTCGAGTTGACGACGATCTCGCGATGACGACGCCCACGAGATGACGCCTTCCGAAGACGCGCGACTGCGTGCCTATCGCTTCGCCGCCACGGCGACGGGCGCAGAGATCCTCGCGAAGCTCGTTGCTGCCGGCGATCCGCCGTCGCCCGGAGCGCTTCGCCGTCTCGATGCACAACTCGAGCGAACCACGCAGGATTTCGATCGCGCCGGGTTGCGAGCCTTCCTGTGTGATCTCGCGCGTGCGCGATCGAAGTCGTTCGCGAAGTTCATGCCCCGAGACGCCGAGCACATGCTCGGTGAGGTCTCGATGCTCGAGCAGGCGTCGGGGCATCGCGTCGCGACTTACAAAGCGCAGCGGTTCGCGCGTTTCGGTGTGCATGCGATGCTCGATGTGTGTTGTGGTCTCGGAGGTGACACGCGAGCGCTCGTTCGTACGTTCGGCTCAGCCTCCGTGTTCGCGATCGATCGAGATGCTGCTGCCGCATTCGTGACCGAGCACGCAACAGGATGTCGATCCCTCGTCGGCGATGCATGCGCCGAACTCGGCCGGGCGATCGATCTCGCGCGTGCATCTGGAAATGCGAACCCGACCACGCGTGCGCTGCTGGTCGGTACGCACATCGACCCGGCTCGCCGGAGCGAAGGGAAGCGCCGAGGCGCGTCGCTCGAAGCACTCGACCCGAGTCTCGAGTCATGTCTCGATGCCGTCCTCGAAGTCGCACGCGATGGAGACGTCCTCGCGCTCAAGCTCGCGCCGGGCCTCGACGCGAACGAAGTCCTCGGATGCCTGCACGCACGCGCCGGGCTGGACTCGGTCGAACTCGAGTGGATAGCCGAACCCGAAGGTCTCGTGCAGGCCGTACTCTGGATCTCGGTTCGCCCTGCGGCATCGCTCGCGCGCGTCACGCGTCGCGCGACGCGCATCCTCGCTTCGATGCAAGAGGCCGAAGATGGAAGCGTCGCGACCGAGACGTTCGCGATGGATGTGGGAGCTTGCGCCCACCATCGATCCGATCCGGATTTCGATGACCTCGACCGGCTCGCGGGGGCTGCGTTGATCGAGCCCGACCCCGTTCTCGAGCGCGCGGGTGTACTCGACGCTTGGCTCGCCGAGCATGCACCGACGTCGCGCGAGTTGTGGCCAGGGCTCGGCCTCTACGTCGATCGCGACGATGCTGGACGTGCTGGTTTCGAGGCCACGAGGTTTCGGTGTCGTGCCACACGGATCCTCGCTGCAGCACCGTGGCGGCCCAAGAAGGTTCGCGCCCTGCTCGATGCACGCCGGGCTCGGGTTCGCGAATTCCGCACGAGGGGTCGCGCCGTCGATTTCGAGGAGGCGCGAGCGATCGTCTCGAGGGCGAGCGCGCGCGAGCAAAACCGCGATACGGTGGATCTGTGGGGCTTGAGACTCGGTCGCCGGAGGATCGCACTGCTCACGGAATCTACGGTCCGTTCTTGGTCATGATCGCGCGAAGGTCCATGATCGCGCGAACCACGTGGTGGACCGCTCGATGGACAAACAGCAGGCAGAAGAACAACTCGCGATCTACGTGAAAGTCGTCGAAGAGATCGACCGCGGTTTCGAGCGGAGCATCGAGGAATACTCGAAGTGCTTCGTCGAGCGCGACGCGATCGAGGACGCACTCGCTGCAGGGCTCGATACCGACGACGAGTTCCTCGTGCGGCTGTATGCGGCGGACGCGAAGCTGCGCACCCTGCTGCGCCCGACCAAGCACTCGATCCACGGGGAACAACCAGAGCGACGCTTCTGGTGGTGGGGCGTCCCCAAGCGGAACGCAGAAGCTCTCGAAGAGGCCGCACGCCAAACCGGCTGGATCGACTGACGGATCGAATCGGCCGAGGGTGCTTCGTCCTCAGACACGCAAGTCCACCAGTCGTCGTCCCATCGCACGACCGATCCGTTCGTAGTCCTGCCGTCCGATCTCGAGCACGTCTGCGCTCGCGCTTCCCGCGAGAGGTGGTGTGTTCGGGCATTGTGGTGTCGAGCCGTCACGGGCCACACGCCCGCTCTTCTTTGGCCCCGACAGTTCATGTCCATCCACGCCCGCGGGTGTCGCTCGAACTCCGCGAATTCGGGGTCGTCGTGCTCAGTCGTCACTGTCCGCGAGGACGAAGCGCTGACCCGGAGTGAGCAGGAGGACGTGCGTTCCGAGCTTCTCGAAGCGTTCGATGGCCGGTTCGACTTCGTCGAGACGGTGGGAACGCGGGCGTGAGTCATCGAGCCAACGTCGCACGTCGAGGAAGCCTTCGAGAATGGTCACGCGCGGCCGAAACTTCGAAACGAAGTCGTCCGCCATCTCGTGGTCGGGGTCGAGCACGAGCACGTCGATACGCCCATCCGCGGAGTCGGGTAGCTGGACGTGTTCTGGTCGCGCCGACAGCGCGGGTGCCACGAGCGTGAATCCGTGGCCGTCCGTGATCTGATAGCCCATCGTCATCGGAACGCGCCCTCGCTCGTCGATGTCGGCGAGCGCGCGAATCACGAGCCCCGTGCCCACCTTGGTCTCCGATCCGGGTTTCACGAGGTCGGGTAGATCGAGCGCGCCTCGTCCGGGCACATGGAACGAGAGATGCGCGAGCACCGGGATCTTCTGTTGACGCGCGCGCACGGTCGTCGGGTCCTGACGCTGCATCGGATCGCGGCTCGCAGCAAAGAGGACGGCGCTGACGATCGGCAATAGGCGATGCGTGTGGAGCGCAGACGGCGACAACAACACCTCACCGTCGGGAGTGCGATAGAAGAAACCACGCCCGGGAAGTGCGATGATCTCCCGGTGTGTCGGCTTGCGGTCCCCCTCGAGGTCGCGCAGGAGTTCGCGCATCACGAGGTCCTGGAAGTAGAACGGCCCGTTTCGCAGGTAGCCGCTCAGTTCTCGAGGCATCTCGCGCTGGAGGAGCTTGTAGCACTCTTGCGCATCCAAAACGGGATACAGCGCGAGCCGATCGTCCAGCGCTCGCAGCAAGTCGTAACGCCGACCGGTGATGCCCTCGCGCCCGGAGCGCGCTTGAATCGCGGCGAGGTCCTTTTGGAGCGAGATCCAGAAGGTGTCATCCGGCAACCTCGGATGCTTGGCTGGCGGGTACTCGGGTGCCTCGGGGCGGAACTTCGCTTGCCAATCGTTCTTCACGAGAACGAACGTGCCGTAGATCGCCGGATCGAGCACGGGGCTCGAGCCGAACGTCCATCCGATTCGCGTCTGCGGCAGCGTGTCGGTCGGCGCATCGAAGTCGTCGAGGATGATCTGCGTATCGATCGCGGCACCGTCCTTCGCCTCGAAGTCCGGCGAGATCTCGCGCCAAGGAATCGCCATCTCGATCGTGAAGACGTGCTTCTTCGAGTCGTAGAGCATGCGCGCACGCGTCTTGTCCGGTCGCGACGCGAGTGCTTTGAACCGCTGCCACGCGACGACGAGCGTTCCTCCGCCGTCCGTCATGCCGACCCAGAACTCCCGGTCGTCCGCACGGCCTTCGTACGGCCCGTAGCTGCGCGTATCGCGCTTCGGATCGAAGAACAGCGTCAGCGCGTCCGCGGGCGGGACGACCATCCGATCGGGCAAGTTGAGCCTCGTGTCGAACGGGCGGCCCCAGTCATCGCGCACGAGGAAGAAGAGATACAACGTCTCCTCGTCCCACAGCCCCGCACCACGAGCACTGAAGTCGCTCTCGCCACGCATCGCGCCGAATGCCGTGCCGGAGAGCTGCCGGATGTCGGACAGCTCGATCGCCGGCAAGCCCGCAGGCCATTCGTGCAGACTCCCGTCGACCGAGATCTCGATCGAGCCTCGGTGTCGAAGCGGATAGACCGGCACCGGCATCAATGGACGTTCGAGGCGACTCTTGCCGGCTTCTTCCTTCTCGTCCTGCAGTGGCAGTGCCCTTGCTGAAGCACCTGCAAGCACACAGGCGGCGACTAGCAGGGCGAGGTGACGGGCGGCGAAGCGAAGACTCATCGGCATGCTCCAAGGGACATCGACAGTGCGGCCGGGCAGCCTGAGCGCCGCCTCGGATTTGGCGGGAGCTGGCAGCGTGCTGAAAAGCTGATAGGCCCGAGAAACTCCCGGACCACGTGGCAACCAGGTCGTCCTGTTGCGCTCGCTCAACGTGCCAGGAAGTGCCGGCGGCCCGAGGGAGCCAGGATCGCGAGCGGGCGACCGACGAGATCCGCGAGCCCGACGCTCCCCATGTGACGGCTGTCTCGGCTGTCACGACTGTTGTCGCCGAGCACGTAGATCGCGTCGCCGGGGATCGGATGAGCTTCGTGCACGCCATAGGCGCCCTGCTCCAAATAGTGCATGTCGAGAACGACCGACACCGATTCGATCGACACGGACGGGCCCGTGACGCCGATCCCCAGGCCGTTCCACGTCGAGACCCGACCCGGCATTTCGCGCACGTCGAGGAGCTCGGTCTCATGTCGAAACACGATCGCATCGTCGACCGCGAGCACGAAGCCCCCATCGAGCCGCATGAAGACGAGATCACGGTCGCGATCGAGTGCCGGTGCGTCTCGCGGCTCGATCGCTTCGCTCGCGTTGGCCAGGAGTCGGACCGTGCCCGAAGCCTCGTAGCGGAGCGCCCACGAACTGTCGCCGTAGCGCAGGTCGATCCAGAGCGACGTGCTGTCGGTCGCTCGCACGCGCATGCGCACTCCGAAGTCGATTGCGGATGGTGTGCTCGCGCGACGCGTTCCCGACGCATCGAGATAACCGATGAGGATGTCGCCGTCCTGCCAGTCGAGCTGCCACGCCGTTCGCCATGCCGTCGTGCGGTCGATGCCGACGCGCCGGAATCGATCCTTTGGAAAGAGCGAGTCCGCCGTGCGAGCACCACCCTCGATCACGAGACGGTTTTCGGCCAACGTGCTCGCGCCGTCGTGGCGCCACAGGTTCGACAGGAGGCCCTGCGGATCGCGGTGCGAGTTCCAGTAGTCGATCAGCAGGTCCGCATGCTCGATGGGCGACTTGACGACGCGATGCAGCGCGTTGGGGCTCGCGCCGGTCCACAGGTCGAACCCGCGAATCTGGAGATACTCGCCGGGAAGCCCGACCACGCGCTTCACGAGGATCTTGTCCCCGTCCCACTCTCGGAAGACGACCGTGTCGAAGCGCTGCGGGCTCGAGCGATCGTCGAATGTCTTGTCGACGAGGACGAGGTCGGGATGTTCGGCATCCCCTTCGATCGTCGGTTCCATGCTCGGCGTGCGCACCGGGTATGCCTGCAGGACCTGTGAGCGCAAGAACCACCAAGTCACGACCGCCACGGCGAGAACGACGACATGCCCGAGGGCATCCTCGTGTCTCGACGTTTCGGTTTGTTGCCCTGCTCGTTCGTTCATCGAACTCCCGCGCCGAGAGTCAGGCAGATACCGACGTAGACACTCGTGCCGGCGAGATCGTTGAGAGCGATGACGATCGGTCCTGCCAGCGCAGGGTCGATTCCGAGCCATTCGCAGACGATCGGGATGCAGAAGCCCATCGCTGACGAGAACGTCACTGCGATGAACAACGCGAGTCCGACGACGGTCGCGATGCCGTGGTAGTTGCCTTCGATCATGCCGACGCCGACCCAGGTCATCGTCGCGCAGATCGCGGCCACGCCGAGGCCGACGAGGAGTTCACCGAAGAACGGGCGAAGCAAGCGACCATGCTCGATCTCTTGGGTCGCCAGGCCGCGCACGACGATCGTGTTGGCGATCGCACCGACGTTGCCAGCGAGTGCCAGGACGATCAGCACGTATCGCATCGCGACCCCCTCGGGTGTCGACGCACCGCCCGCGAGTGCACGCAGGATTTGCGAAGAGCCGAGGCCGATTGCGACGGTCGCGAGCAAGGTAGGCAGTCGCAGCAGGATGCGGCGGTGGACCGCCATCCTCGTCGGGTTGCGTGCGCTCGTTCCCGCGAGGCGATACATGTCCTCGCTCGCCTCGACTTCTTGCACGAAGTCGAGGTCATCGGCAGTGACGATCCCGACGAGGCGCCGGTAGCGATCGAGAATCGGAACCGTCGTCAGACCGTACGTCGAAGCGAGCTTGGTCACTTCTTCCTGGTCCTCGTCGACGCCGATCGCGAGCACCTGACCTTCGGGAAGGGTGCCGATCGCGACGCTCTTGTCCGGTTCTTGGAGAAGGTCCTGGATCGACACGACGCCGAGCAGATGCCCGCTCTCGTCGGTGACGTAGATCTGGTCCGTCTCGAGCTTGTCTGCTTTGCCGAGGTTCTCGAGGACTTCGGCGACACGCTCGGTCGCGATCGCCGACGCGAACTGACTCGTCATGATCGCGCCCGCGGTCTCGGGCTCGTAGGCGGCGAGCGTGCGGATCTGTCGCGCGAGGTCGGCGTCGAGGCCTTCTAGAATCCCGAAGCGCGTGCCCTCGGGAAGGAGCTGATAGATGTCAGCGCCGTCATCGGGCGGCAGCGTGCGCACGATGCGTTCGAGCTGGCCGACCGGGAGTTCGAGGACGAGGTCGCGCTGCAGGTTCTCACCGAGCTCGATCAGGACGAGTCCCGCGCTCTCCTCGTCGAGTCGACGGAAGATCGGGAAAATATCCTCAGCCTCGTGGTCCTCGAAGATCCGGGCGACGTCCGCGGGTTCGGAATGCGCGATGAGATCGATCACTTCCGCGGCGGGAGTCGTCCCGGCCTCGAGGGCGTCCTCGATCGTCGTGCGGAGTCGTTCTCGGTCTGACATATTGGCAGTTTGGGTTCAAGCGCTTGGCCGCCAAGAGCTTGCCGCGAGTCGGCCCTCGGGACCCCCTCGGAAGCCCGAAATGGTCCGATACGCCGGCGCCGGGAGCGCGACTATAATCCAGGCACCCCAACTCGTTACAGCAGCACAAACTTTTCGGAATCAGGCACTTACGTTCATGGCGCAACAGGTGGAGCTTCAGCGCCTCCTCGATCTCTGCGACGAAATCCGAGTCCTGCGTCGACGGATCATGGACTCGGCACTCGATGCAGAAGTCGTCGCACGACTCAAGCGCAGATCGAAGACCAAGTGGAAGCGACTCGCGACCGATCTCGCGAGTCAACCCTTCCATGGATCGCTTCGCGCGCTCCTCGTCGGACTCGATGCGCAACACTTCGTGTTGATCGCGACGCTCTTGCGACGGTACCTGCGCGCGCAGGCTCCGTGTGTCGAGGGTCGCGCATTGCTCGCGTCGATCTTCGACTCGAGCTTCGAACTCTTGTCCGGCTTCGAGCTGTTGCTTCCGGAGGCGCCGCTGCGCGCGAACGGCATCATCATCCTCGAGGACGACGACGAGACGGATGATGCAGGCGAAGAAGCGCTGCTCGATGCGCGCTTCCGCTTGTCGGACACGGCGGTCGATGCGTTCCTCGAAGAGCTCGGCTTCAAGTCCGGTCGCAAACCCGGGCGTCGCCTGCGCGCGTACGCGAGCCAAGAGGAGTATCTGATCGACTTGAAGATCCTCCACAACCTCTATCGTGCCCGTGCGAAGAGACTCTTCGCAGCAGACACGTGGTGGCGCCTGCGCGGTCAGGCCGAAGATCGCGGACAGAAAGCGGTCGATCGCCAGATCCTGCGCGTGTTGCGTCAGATCGATCGGCGGCTCGAGCGTTCTCCGGCATCGCTGCGCTTTCCCGTGCGTCAGTTCCAGCTCGAGCACGGCCTCGCACTCGACGAGACGCTCGTCGTCATGCACCTGCTCTTCCTCGAGATGCTCGAAGGCAATCCGTATGCGGACGTCGTCTCGCTGATCCAGCTCGTGAGTTCGAGCGAAGAGGATCTGTTCGCCAAACGCGAGCTCTTCGCACCGCACGGCAAGCTGCGCAGCCTCGAGATCGTCGAACTCGACCAGATGCTCGAAGGCCGTGAATTGACGAGCGAGTGCCACCTCGGCAACTGGGTCATGGACCGCATTCTCGGCACCCGCGGCGGCGAGCGCCCGATCGATGCCGACGAGAAGCTCGAGTTCCATCTGTACCTGAAGAAGCTGACCAGCTCGAACTTCCTGCAAGATCTGTGATTCGCGCGTAGTCTGACGCACGTCCGGCACCGAGCGTGCGTGCGTGTGGACTCGCGCGGTCGAGGGCGGTGCAAGAGGCCCCGCCCTCGGTACGTGTCCGAGGTTCCAACACGCGCGTGAACGTCGACCTCGACGCTGGAGATCCCGTCCCGGACCATCCTGTGTCGTCGAGAGTTCCAGCAATCGAGAGATTCCGATGCAAGACAGCCTTCTCGTTCGTCCATCGCGTCCGCTTCTCGTGGCGACGGTTCTCACCCTCTTCCCTGCGTACGGAGACGCACGAAGCCAGAGCATCGCGCCGTTATCCGCGCAGGCAGCTTCGCTCCGGCAAGTTGGACAAGACGAGAAGCCCGCGCAACCGGTCGAACGCCCGACCTTCGAACTCGACATCGAGACGCTCGACGGCGACAAACTCACGAATGCCACGTTGCACGACAAGGTCGTTCTCATCGACTTCTGGGGCACCTGGTGTCCTCCGTGCAAGAAGGCGATTCCGCACCTCGTGAAGCTGTACGAGAAGTACGAGTCGAAGGGGCTCGTCATCCTCGGCCTCAACTACGAGAAGGGCGACGATCCGATCGCGCAGGTGCGCGCCTTCGCCGACAAGAACGGCATCCAGTATCCGCTCGCGATCGGGACCGAGGCGTTGCAGAAGCAGGTGCAGGACTTCGGAGGTTTCCCGACCATGCTCTTCTTCCGGCGCGGCATGCGTCTCGACCGGAAGGAGACGGGGTTCACCGAGGACAAGGTTGCCGCCATCGAGGCGTGGGTCACCGAAGCCCTCGAAGAAGACGTTCCCGACGGCGAGGCGACGCCCGAACAGAAGAGCGTTCGAGCCGAGCTCGTCCACGGCACGACGAAACTCGCGATCGGCGACGGCACGCACGTGGTGATGCTCGTCGTGACGCATCCCCGCAGCAAGCCCGACGAAGTGACGCTAGCCCGCCTCCGCGAACTCGCCGCCTCGCAGAAAGACCTCGTCGTCGCGACGATCGGCTTTCAAGGCGTCGAAGGCACCGAAGCCGACTTCCTCGTCGATGCCGCCATGCTCGAGCAACTCGGCCTCGGCCATGCCGCTCCCGCATTCCGGCTCTTCGACAAGACCGGCCGCGCCTCCACCACCGAAGTCGGCCGCGGCGACAAGGTCCATGCCACCGTGCTCGCCGCCGTCGAAGCCCTGGCCGTTTCGAAGGCGACCGACGAAGTCCCGCCTGCAACGAAGCCCGCGAGCAAGAACGACGACGCACCCGCGAAGGATCCCAAGGGCGAATCCATCGAGAAGCCTGCCGAAGCCCCCACCGAGAACTCGAAGAAGCAAGCGACGGGTCCAGCGACCGGAGGCGGCACCAAGAACGTCGAAGCACCCGAGCGGCACTGAAGCTCCGTTGCCGAGCACGATTCACGCGCGCTCGCGCTTCGCGGAGAGGGTCAGCTCCACGCAGGAACCGCACGGAGCCAGCAGACGGATCCAGAGCGGTACGGATTTCCCAGGACCCCACCACCCTGTGCCTTCACGACGGCAGCGAGTCCACGGCAGCCGCGCCCAGGTGGACCTGGGTGGCCGTGTCTGGCCGCCAAGGGCGGCAGCAGCCGGCCTCCCAGGTCGCACCCTGGGCGCGGCGCCCGTGGACTCGCACGGCGCAGAATCGACAGCAAGCAGCAAGCGAGCGTGCAGCAATCCGAGTACGCAGCCGAAAAGGAAGAAGCCCCGAAGCGCAGGGAAACGCTTCGAGGCTTCGGTCGACTCTCTCGGTCGGAGGCTCGTTCTCTGGGGTTCGTCGTCCCTCGAGTGCCTCGGCGGCTTCCGCTACTCGTTGCCTTGTAGCTTCTGTGCGAGATCCTCGATGTCGACTGCCTTCACCTCCTCCTTGCGGATGGCGGGGAGGCCTTTGAACTTCCGGAACTCGTCGATGGAGCTGAGTTCGACGTAGCAACGGAAGGTCGCGTTTTGTGGGGCGGTCGGCTTCGCGACTTCGGTCACCTGTTTCGTACTGGTGCCGAGAGCCTTTGTCTCGAGCGTGCCCTTGGCGCGACGGCAGATCGCGAGGGTGTTCTCGAGGTTGGCTTTGATGCGCAGGAGCCGTTCTTGATTCGTGTCCTTCGTTTCGAGGGACTTGTTCACCTTGCCGATCGCGACTTCGAGGACGGCGACGAGGCAGTTGAGCTTGTTGAGCAGGCGGCTTCGATACTCGGTCGAGCTCAGGCCCTTGCTCTCGTCGCCATTCTTGTCTCGTTCGCTACTCATGGTTGCCTCGGTTGGTCGCCTCGGTGGTTGCCTGGTGCGCGGCGGCGCGCCGCCGGATCGGCTCTTGATGGTCAGCCTGACGCGAGTCGTGTGCCAGGCGAGGAAGCCGCGCTTCCTTCGAAGTCTAATCCACGATGGTGGAGCGGTTTCGGCTTCGCGCCGACTTTCGTCGAGTCGGAGGCCCTTGTCCGTGGCGTTGCGCTGACGCAACATCGGTTGTATCGCGATGTTGCGCGCGCCCAACGACAGCCGCGGGCCGTGTAGCCCCTCGTCTGATACGCTCTATCCGATCCACGATCAGCTACCGTCACGCCAACCAGAGGAACGAAACGCCTTGCGAACGCTCCCGATTACTTTGCTCGCCCTCGCCGGCACGTTCTCCGTTGTTCCGAGTGTTGCGCTGCCCGCGCAGTCGTCCTCGGATCGCAAGAGCTTCGAGACCCGCTTCTCCAAAGCGTCCGACGTCGATCGCCTGCTCGAACTCGCGCTCTGGGCCGAGGGCAAGAACCTCAATGACGAAGCGAAGCGCTGCTACGAGAAAGTCGTTCGCATCGACCCGGACCACGTCGCTGCCAATCGCGCCCTGGGCCGCGTTCGCGTCGGCGATCGCTGGCTGTCGAAAGAAGAAGCCGAGGCCGCGAAGGACCAACTCGAAGCAGGCGAAGAGGCGGCTCGCAAGGGTGAGCGCAAAGCTGCCGAGCCGATCGTTCTCGACCTGCCTTCCGAAGACATGGATCGCGCGACGATCACTGGTTCGCTCAAGGGCAACGCGGCAGCAGCACGCAAGATCGTCGCCTCGTGGATCGACGTCTCTGGCGGTGACGAGACGGCCTACAACGCTTCGATCTCGCCTCACGTTCAAGTGATGGCGCAGGTGCCACAAGAGGTCGTCGATCAGCTCGCGCAAATCGGGGAGTACGTCTACCGGCGGGTGAACTGGATCACGTGGGGCAAGACGGACGTCAATCCGTTCCCCGCTTCCGGGCAAGGGCGCTTCCACCACTACGCGGTCGCCGAGAGCGACTACAACTCGTTGCTCGGGGACTTCTCGGTCAAGAAACTCGGTTTCTCGAAGAAGGCTGCCGAAGACGCGATCAAGCTGACCAAGGAAGGTTCGAACTTCACGACCGAGGTCCCCTACCCGCTCCTGATGCAGCGAACGGTCAGGAACCTCGCGTCCGGGATGGCGAACACGATGGGAGCGCACTGGGTCGGGTGGAACTCTCGTGCCGCCAAAGCCGAGATCAACATCAAGAACGGCAAGTCGCAGGGCGGCGCTCGCGGGCGCGGCAACCTGCTGACGTGGCTCGAAGAAGGTCTCGGGATCTGGACGTCGATCGACGCGATCGGGTCCAACTCGACCTGGCGCTTCACGACGCAGGTCTATTCGAACGTCGGTCGCGAATCGAAGGGCGCCGACGCGGACCGCATCGCGATGTGCTACGAGTACGCGACGAATCAGCTCGGCAAGAACGCGCGCGCGAAGAACTTCTATCAACTCACGCGTGCGGGCCTCAACGAGATGACCGACCTCGATCTCGCGATCGCGTGGTCCATCGTCGACTACATGATTCGCGAGCGCACGCACGAGTGGCGCGCGATGTTCCAGAGGCTCAACAAGACGCCGACCTTCCGCCTGATCTTCATCGAGGTCTTCGGCGAGAAGGCGCATCAGGAGACGTTGCGCAAGGTCATGAAGAGCAAGGACGACATGGGGCTCGAAGAGCTCTATCGCAACGTCATCGGAGACTTCGAGCAGCAGTGGCGGGCTTGGGCAAAGGCGCGCTACCAGGCCGAGTACGAGGATCCTGGAAAGCGTCCTGCCGTGACCCCGCCGTTCCAGCCGATCGTAGTGGGCGGCGATGACAGTGAGGACGACGACGACGAGAAGGATCCGAAGAAAAAGAAGAAGAAGAAGGTTCGGCGTCGCTGATGGCCGCGAAGCGCGCCCGCGGACAGCTCCGAAGGCTCGTCTACGACAGTCAGGTCTTGCGCACGAATCCGCTCGGGGATCCGAGTGAGCGTGATCTCTGGTGTTACTTGCCTCCGGGCTTCGACGAGTCGCAGCGATACCCGGTGCTCTTCGTCCTCGCCGGCTACCTCGGCCGTGGGCGCGGCGAACTCAACGACGGTGCTTGGTCACCGCCGCTCGACGAGCGACTCGACCACATGCTCGCGACTTTCGAGGCCGAGCCCGTCATCGTCGTGTTCCCCGACTGTCAGACACGGCTCGGGGGAAGTCAGTACCTCAACTCGCAGGCGATCGGTCGCTACGAAGACTACGTTTGCGACGAACTCGTTCCGTTCGTCGATGCCCAGTTGCCGACCAAGGGTGACGGCCACCGTGGTGTCCTGGGAAAGTCGAGTGGTGGCTATGGAGCTCTGCGACTCGCGATGCGGCGACCTGGCGTCTTTCACGGCGTGGCGTCGCACTCGGGTGATTGCGCGTTCGATCTCGTCTACGCGCCCGATTTTCCCAACTGCGCGAGGCAAGTTGCGGCGAGTGGAGGGATCGACGCGTTTCTCGAGGCGTTCTTCGGAACGCAAAAGAAGCGACAAGAGCAGATCGAGGCCTTCATGGTCCTCGCGATGTCGGCCGCGTACTCCCCGCTGCCGCCCGCCGCAATTGCCGGCATGCCGGCCGAGCCAGACAAGAAGTCCATCGCGGCGACGTTCGAGTTGCCGTTCGACCTCACGGATCTGAGACTCAAGGACTCGGTGTGGAAGCGATGGCTCGCGAACGATCCGATCGAAATGCTCGACGCGCCAAGTCATGCGGACGCGTTGCGACAGCTGCGCGTGCTGTTCGTCGACGTCGGCACTCGCGATGAGTACAACCTCGACTTCGCTGCGAGACGCCTCCGCGCCAAGATGGACGCGCTCGGTATCCGACATCGCTACGAAGAGTTCGACGACGGCCATCGCGGGCTGTCGTATCGCTTCGAGCGTTCGATTCCGCTACTGAGCCGCATGCTGACTTGAGCGTGCGCATGGGAAACGTCCACGAGGGAGAAGACGACCGTGTCCGAGATCACGTTCTATCACGCGATTCCTTCGCGAGGTCTCATCGTGCATTGGATGCTCGAGGAGGTCGGTGCTCCGTACCGTGTCGAGCAGCTCGACATGCAGCGTAAGGAGCAGAGAGAGCCGGCGTACCTGTCCGTCAATCCCCTCGGACGCGTACCTGCAATCCGGGTCGATGACCAGGTGATCACCGAGACCGTGGCGATCTGCACGTTTCTCGCCGAACGGTATCCGGTTAACGGGCTCGAGATCGCCAAGGACGATCCCCTTCGCGGGCCGTATCTGCGGTGGCTCTTCTTCGGGCCGGCGACGATGGAGCCGGCGGTTCTCTCCGCAGCGACCGGCATGAGTGCGGAAGGCGAGTACGAGCCATTCTCGAATCTCGACGAGATTGCTTCGCTGCTCGCGAATCATCTTCGGGACCGCGAGTACTTCTTGGACGATCGAATGACGACCGTCGACGTCGTTCTCGGGAGCACGATCCATTGGGCCTTGGACTTCATGCCGGTCTTGCCGCGCCTTCCCGAGCTCGAAGCCTACTGGTCTCGTCTTGCGAAACGACCTGCGTGGCAGCGTGTCGAGGCGACTCTTGCTCCGTGATCTTCGGACGAAATCGCTCATGAACAATCGACTCCTTGATGCCCGGCCGAAAGACGGTGGACGCACGCGGCGGCCGATCTCATGTGCCTCGCTGGACCCCGAAAGCCTCGACAAATCCGTCGCGCACGCACGAGGTCATTCGGCCGAGCTTCTGGCACTCCTGTTTCTGTCCGCGTGTGTGTCGTCCGGTGGGAATCAGGATCGACCACCGGAAGCCAATCGTATGCAGGCGGATCACGCGCCGACGCCATACACGTCCGATCAGATCCGTGAGCAGTGTCGCGACGGTTACGTCGTGCGCCATCGCATCGAGCAGGGCGACGAGACGACCGTCAGCACGATGCGCTTCGAGAAGAGTGATCGCGATGGTTGCACGGTCGTGCAGGAAACCCGATCCCTCGACGGACAGCTGCTGCGATCGAGTGAGCAGCGATCTACCTGGACGGACCTCTGTGCGCACGCTTCGTTCGAGAGCGCCAACACGACGATCGAGTCGTGGCTCGGTGCTACCTGGCTCGGGCAGAGGCGCGGCTGGCTCTACACCGTTCGGGACGCGGACAACCCGACCAGTGTGCGGCGCTTCGTGTTCTTGCGCGATCTCGCTGGACCGCCGGCCGAGATGGTCGTCGAGAACGACGGTCGCGTCGTCTTCCGGATGACCGCGATCGATCCCGCTGCATCCCGGTGATCGAGAAGCGTCAGCGACCTTCCAAGAGCCACGCAACGCACGTCGCGCCTAGGAGGACCAAGAACTGGGATCCTAGCGCCGACGCGATCGCGCTTACCCGAAACGGTGTGCCGACGAAGCCAGCGGCGGCACGCGCGTAGAGGAGGATCGGCAATGCGCCCTGCGCTACGTACGCGCTCGTTCGCCATGGTCCGACCGGTGCGAATGCAGCGAGAACCATGAGCGGAACCTGGATCCCTGCGGCGATGGCGTAAGCGAAGAGCGCGACCACGTACCAAGAGAGCCAGGACTCGACCGTCTGCTTCGCCTTCATGAGCACGGACATGACCAAAGCGACCGGTAGGGCGATCACGACGAAGCAGAGCGGCCCCCAGCGCATCGCGAGCGGCAGCAAGCCGACCTCGACGTAGGCGGTGCCCGTGGGAGTGCGCGCCTTCCCTATGTCCTGCAAGTACGGATGGAGTACAGCGACGACGAGTGCGATGACAACCAGGAGTTTGAGTGGGTTCGCGTAGCGCCGGCGCATGCCTCGGATCCACTTGCGTGCGACCGTTCCTGGATCGACAGCGGCGTCGAGGGCCGTTCGGATCAGCGGGAGTTCGAGCGTGAAGATCGCGCCGAGAGTCTCGTGGATCAGATCCGTGAGTCGAAGGCCGTGAGCATCCAATCGCTGGGCGCAGAAGGGGCAATACCGGACGGGTTCTCGTGCACTCGGACTCGTTTCGTCGCACGACACGTGACGACCGCAATCGGGACAGGCACGTGGGCTTGGCATCGCGGCAGCGTAGCAGCGTGTGGAACACGCGAACATCGGTTCGTCGTCGAGACCGTGACGACAGCGCGTGCGATATCGTGGATTGAGGCGACACCTCTCCAGCGTTCGGGACATGAAGATGTGCAACCAGACGAGGAGAGGTCATGGAACAGGACAACGCCATCGATGCGAGCGAGGTCGAATACGACTTCGAACCCACGGATGTTCTCGAGTACGGCACGGTGCGACCCGGCACGTATCTCTGTCGCGTCGACGAAGCCCGGCCGGGCTGGACGAGATCGGGGTTCAAGCGATGGGGGCTCAAGTTCGTCGTGCACGAAGGACCCAACGTCGGCCGGGTCGCCGCGTGGGACGGACTGACGTTCTCACCCAAGGCTGCCGGCAGGACGAAGCAAGTGTTGAGTGCGCTCGGTCTCCCGCACGAAGGGACAGTTCGCATTCGAGCGGACGATCTGCTCGGAAGGCTTGCGTTCGTGACGGTCGAACTGGGTGAGTACCGAAACCCCGACACGGGCCAACTCGTGCGGAGGAATCAAGTGCCCTATGGCGGAGTCGAGGCGGTCGGTCCGTCGCGCGACCCGTCGACTCGTCGCGCGACCCACGACGCTGCTGCGAACGACGGTGAGTCGGTGGGAGGTGTGGCCGGCGACGACGAAGCAGACGCGACGGACGAGTTCGACGAGGCCACGGTTCCCTTCTGAGGAAAGCGACCGGGCGCTCGAAGCGGTGCTTTCGCTCGTTCCGTTTCGACCGCAAACTCGGACGTCATGAGCAAACGTCGTGGATCCGGACCGGAGTCCGAGCGCGGAGAACAGGCGATCGTTCGCATGCACGAACTCGCCGCATTGCTTCGGCATCACGACGATCTCTACTACAACGAGGCCGAGCCCGAGATCACCGACGCCGAATACGACGCCCTACGCCGCGAGTTCGAAGCGCTCGAACGCGCACATCCCGAAGTCGAGCTGCCGGATTCGCCGACGCGTCGTGTGGGCGCGGATGTACGCGATCGGACCGCACAGAAAGCCGAGCACCGTGTTCCGATGCTCAGTCTCGATTCGCTGACGAATGCCGAGGAGGTGCGGGAATTCGCGATCCGGGCGCGCAAAGGGCTCGACCTCGAAGAAGGTGGTGAGAGGGACCTCGTCTGGTCGCTCGAGCCCAAGTACGACGGCGTGAGTGCCAACCTCCTCTACGAGGATGGGAGCTTCGTGCTCGGGCTCTCTCGCGGCGACGGCCGGATCGGCGAAGTCTCGACCGCGAACTACGCGCGAGTGAAGGGCGTGTTGGCGAAGCTACGCGGAAAGAAGTTACCGCGACGCATCGAAGTGCGTGGTGAGATCCTGCTGTCACGGTCGCGGTTTCGCGAACTGCAAGAAGAGCAAGAGAAGAGCGATCAGCAGGTATTTCGAAATGCCCGCAACGCTGTTGCAGGAGCGCTCAAGCGCGTCGATCCAAGCGGTCTCGAGGACTTCGGCATGGAGTTCATCGCGTGGGGAGTCGGTGCGTACGACGGAGGCAACGACACGGCGACCTACTTCGACTTGCTCGATCGTCTGACGGAGTTCGGGTTCACCAGGACCGACCTGCTCGAAGAAGGGCGCGGAACCGATGCGATCCTCGACTACCACGATCGACTCGAAGCCACGCGTGACGAGTACGCGTTCGAAATGGACGGCATCGTGGCGAAGCTCGCGGACATGGCGCAGCAACGCATGCTCGGGCGGACTGCGCGCGCACCCAAGTGGGCACTCGCGTACAAGTTCGCTCCGCGGCAAGCGTGGACACGCGTCGAGAACATCCTCGTGCAAGTCGGTCGGACCGGTGCAATCACTCCGGTCGCCGTGCTCGAGCCGGTGGATCTTGCCGGGGTCACCGTGCGACGAGCCTCCCTGCACAATTTCGGGCTTCTGCACGAGCGCGATGTGCGACCTCGAGACCGCGTCCTGGTGGAACGCGCCGGAGACGTGATTCCAGAAGTCGTCCGTGTCGACCTGGAAGCGAGACCAGAGGACTCCGCGCCGTTCGACGCTCCGACGCATTGCCCTGAGTGTCGAGAACCGGTGCACGGCGAAGGGCCGGTCCTGTATTGCAGCAACATCGACTGTCCGGCACAGATTCGCGAGCGCGTGATTCACCTCGCGGGACGACGCGCGTTGGACATCGATCGACTCGGTGAGAAATATGTCGATCAGCTCTTCGCCGCGGGCTTGCTCGCGAGCGTCGAGGATGTCTTCGAACTCGACCGGCATCGCGAGCAATTGCTCGATCTCGAGCGGTGGGGCGCCAAGAGCGTGCAGTCCCTTCTCGACGAGATCGATCGCGCCAAAGAGCCCGAGCTCGCGCGCTTCCTCTATGCGCTCGGGATTCGCCACGTCGGCGAGAAGACGAGTCAGGATCTCGCTGCGCACTTCGGTTCGTTTGCGTCCATTCGCGATGCGGATCGCGAGGCGTTGCTCGAAGTCGAAGGCATCGGGGAGGTCGTGGCGACAGAGATCAGTGCGTTCTTCGCTTCGGAGCGCAATCGTGCGTTCTTGGAGCGGCTCGACGCGGCGGGGGTTCGCGTTCGGGATGCAGAACGCAAACAGCTTGCGGAGGATGCGCCACTCGTAGGGCGCACCTTCGTCTTCACAGGTGGGCTCGAGTCGATGACGCGTGACGAAGCACGCGAGCGCGTCGAAGTGCTCGGCGCGAAGACCGTGACCGGAGTGTCGACGAAGGTCACCGATGTCGTCGTCGGTGCCGGGTCGGGCTCGAAACGCGCCAAGGCCGAGAAGCTGGGACTCACGATCCTCGAAGAAGACGCGTTCCTGCAACTCCTCGAGGCGATGAAGTCGTGATGCGCAGTCGATTCAAGCCTTGGGCTCGATGGGCGCGGCGCATTCTGGTCGGCGTGCTGCTCGGCGCGTTCTTGTTCGTCGTGACGCTCGTCGTCGAGACGCTGGTCGCTTCGTGATCGACGTTCAGGCCGATTCGCTCGCGCGTCCCGAAGCCGCGAGGTTGGTCGCTCCGCGTCTCCGCAATCTGCTCGCGCGACGCTCGTTCTCGAGTTCGCGCCGAAGTTCTGATTCGCGCGACCTGCGTTCATCGAGTTCTTCGTGGAATGCTTGCTCGAGTTCGCCAGTCGAACTCGTCGCGCGTTTGCGCGCGGCTTCTTCGTCGTAGACGGGAGTGCCGGGAAGCATCGCGACCAAGAGTGTGTCCGAATCGTCGATCGGCTGCACCGCGTTCTTTCGGACCTCGAGGAAGTTGCCGGCCGTGGCGAGCCCATGACGATGGCTCCATCGCTCGGCGGGCCCGAGCTCGATCTGACCGTCCTCGTCGAGCAGGTAGGTCGGAGTCACGTCGAAGTAGCGGCAGAACGCGCGGAGCAACGGCAGGCTCGGTTGCGACAAGCCTTGCTCGATGTTCGAAATCGTGGCCTGTCGGATCCGGAGTTCCTTGGCCATCGTGGTCTGGGTCACTTTTTTGACCCGCGTTCTGAGGTAGTAGAGCTTCAAACCGAGGCTCATGGTTCGCTCCTGAAATGGGAAACGGGGCTCCGAGGGGGTGTCGGGGTCTTCGCTTCCAGAGGGACTTCGATACGCGGAGAATCGCATACAAAGCGCCCGGCGAGAAGGGGGAAATCAGACACTGCCGAGGTTCGACGTGACCATCGATTGGACGCCAGGAGTGCGTGAGTGCACCTAAACCTCGTCGATGAAAGAACATACAGAACAATCCCGAGACTGCGGATCCGACTGGATCCGGGGGTCCGGCACGCGTCTCGCCCGAGGGCTAGACTCGTGTCAGGGCGAATCCCCGAGGGAATCCGCCTGCAAGGCGCTCTACGTAGTTTTTCACCAGATCGGCTCGACTGCCTGTGACCTGAGTGCAGGAATGCACTAACTTCCCCCTGCGCACCGGGGATTCCGGCGCGTCCAACGTCCTTCTTTCTGTCTGTTCCCCGAGTGTTCGGCGCGTCCTGCCGCCTTCCGTACCGATCCTCGCCCACTTCGTGCGGGTCGATCGGTCCTTGGGCGTCATGTCGACGTGACATTGCCCAATGAAACTCAAGCACGCTCTTCCGCTGTTCCCGGCCGTCCTGGCCGCCGGGGTCCTACGCTCCCAAGAGCCGGCGCAGCCGGTTGCCGTCGTTCAAGGTCCAGCCGCCGTGGCACCGCAGGTCGTTCCCGGCGAGTACCTCGTGCAGCACGCCTCGGGCGTTTCTCTGACCGACTTGCGTGATGCCATCTACGCGAAGGCTTCGGCAGACGACGTGGATCGGATCGTCGCGGACCTCGTCCAGAAGGTCGAGCAGGAGCGCGAAGCGTTCGCGCGCGACGTCGAAGCACTCGGCGGCACGGTGGTCCAAAACTACTGGATCGTCGAAGGCAGCCACGTGCGTCTCGATGCCTCGAAGGTCGAAGGTCTTCGACGCATCGCCGGTGTCGTTCGTGTCGATCCCAACTGGATCCACTACCCGGTCCTCGCGACATCGACGAATGCGTCCAACCACAACTCGGACGCGGCCAACGTCACGCGTGGTCTGACCAACAATCAACTCGTCGTCGGCACCGATCTGACGGTCGCGATCCTCGACACCGGCCTCGATGCGGCCATGGGTACGTCGGGTCGCCCGCATCGCAGTTTCTACAAGAACGGAGATCCAGCGAATACGTCCGGAGCCGGCATCAGCGGTAGTCGCATGCTGGGTCGTTTCGTTGCCGCGGGTGCGAGCGGAACAGGCGAAGACGACAACGGTCACGGGTCTGCCTGCGCATCGTGTTCGGCCGGTGCCACGTGGCCTGGCAACGACGCAGGTTTCGCGCCGGACGCGAATATCGTCGGGTGGAAGGTGAGCGCTTCGTCGAATGGAGGTGCGTCGACGAGCGCGATAGCCGATGGGTTCCAACAAACCCTTGCCAACGTCACGCGCTACAAGATCGTCGCCGCGAACAACAGCTACAGTGGCTCGCCGTCCATGACCGAGATGGCGCAGCAAGCCGCGGATCGATGCGCCTACGTCGGCAACATCAACGTGTGCGTCCCGGCGGGCAACAGCGCGAGCAACGTGACGGCGACGCAAGCCGGGTACAACGCACTCAATGCCGGCTCGATCAACAAGAACTCGACGACGCGCTCGAGCTTCAGTGGGTATGGCACGCAGACGACCGGAAAGATCATCCCGGACATCGCGGCAATCGGTGCGAGCCTCAACATGACGAACAAGGACTCGGAGTCGACCGTCTTGCGGGCGAGCGGCACGTCGTTCTCGTCACCGAGTGTGGCCGGCGCGGCGGTACTCGTGCGTCATGCGAATCCGCTGATCACTGCACTCGAAGCCAAGGCGGTCCTGCTCCGCAACACGCGCACCGGCACGATGGGCTCGGGACTCGGGTCGGGCGTCCTTCAAGCCGACCTCGCCGTCAATGCCGCGATTCGCGGCGAATTCACGAGCGGGATGTTATCGACGGCGACTCCGTTCGCGGATCACTCCGTCAAGGTTCAGCAGGGCGTTCGCACGAGTGTCGCATTGACGTGGTGGCGCAAGAACACCGGGTCGAGCGCGAACAACGACCTCGCTCTATCGATCTACGACGCGTCCAACAACCTCGTGGCCTCCTCGCGCATGAGTGCTGCGAACAGCTACGAGCGCGTCGAGTTCATTCCCGCGATCACGGGAATCTATCGTGCGCGTGTCGACGGCACGTTCGTCGATTCGGTCGTCGACTATGCGATCGCGGGCGCGGACCCGACCAACCCGCCGAAGAAGCCGACGTTGACCGCGATCTCGGTTTCGACGACTCCGCTTCGCACGTCGACGCCGATCACGCTGACCGGCACCGAACTCCTCGGCGTCACCGAAGTCATCATCGGTACGACCAGCGTACCGGCGAAGAACGCGACGGCCACGACGGTGCAGTTCGACCCGCCACAGCCGGCTTTGCTCGGCCCGACCACGGTCAAGGTCAAGAACCTCGGTGGCGAGAGCAATGCGCTGACGCTTACGTACGTCGGCGTCCATCCACCGATCTACGAGGGGCCGGCGATCCTCGTGTCCAACGGCAACTATTACGACAGCATGACCTGTGACGACGGCTGGGTCGGCTTGGTGTTCGTCTCCGGCAGCGACAAGCCCAGTGTGTTGTCCGGCGTGGTGAACCTCGGGATCGGCGACAACTTCGCGCAGCTCTTCCAGCTGTTCACGTTCGTCTGCGACAAGTCCGGAACCGCGACGCAGTTCTGGGTCATGCCCGCGGGACTCGCGGGCAAGACCTTCTACACGCAGATCATCGCCGTCGACTCCAAGACGCTCAAACTGCCGTTCGAGTCGTCGAACGTGATCAAGCGCAGCGTTCTCTTTTGAGATCAGGCGTCGCCGAGTTCGCGCAAGACCGCGCGAATTGGTGACGCGTCACTGCCTGCGATCTTGAGTGGCAGCGCAATGAGTTCGTAGTGCCCTTCGGGCACGGCGCTCAGATCGAGGTTTTCGAGTATCGCGATGCCGCCGCGCAACAAGACCTTGTGCGCGGTCATTTCCTTCGACGTGAAGTGATCGATCGAAGGCGTGTCGAGACCGACGAGGCGAAGGCCCAACTCGACCGCCGTGCGCGCAGCGGCTTCGCCGAACGCGCAAAACTCTTCGTCGAATCGTCGCTCGTCGTGCGAAGCGTTCGTCCGGAACAACGCGCGTTCTTCGCCGGCGAGGCGACGGACGACGCGTTCGGGAACGAATCCGCCCTCGGGCTCGACGTGCACGACGATGCACCTGCCGAGGTAAGCATCGAGCGGTACTCGGTCGATGGACATGCCATCATCCAAGAAGTGCATCGGTGCGTCGCCGTGCGTGCCGTTGTGTACGGATGTGTGCACCGTCGATACGTTGCAGGAGTTCCCGCTGTCGATTCTCATGATCCAGTCGCGCGTGAACGGCGAGTCGCCGGGCCACGTCGCTGTCTCGGGACCGAGAGTCTCCGAGATGTCCCAGATGCGTCGGCGCTTCATCCGGGCTTGTGCTCCTTACCGACGAAACGCTCGTAGGCGCGCGTCTCGAGGATGTCGTCGATGGCGGCAATGGCCGCCTCGCACTCGGCATCGAGCGTGTAGAAGTGCGGCGCGATGCGAATACCCGCGCCGGGTCGGTAGTCGACGATGATGTCGCGTGACAGCAGTTCTTGGCAGACTTCGTATCCGTGGGGGACGTCGATCGCGATCGTCCCGCCGCGAACTTCGGGGTCCGCCGGTGCGTGCACGCGGTAGTCGCGAGCGGTCGCGAGTTCGTAGAGCCTCGCGGTCTGACGCATGGATTGCTCGCGCACACGCTCGATGCCGACTTCGCCGAGGATGCGAATCCCTGCGCGACCGGCATAGAGCGCAGGGACATTCGGAGTCCCGTGCAAGAAGCGCCAACCGTCGTTTCGAAGGTCTTGCGGCCCTGGGTCGAAATCGAATGGACGTTTGTGTGCCATCCAGCCCGTGAACGCGGGATAGAGATCTTTCGTGAGATCCGGGTCGACGTAGAGAAAGACGTTGCCCGGCCCGCCACAGAGGAACTTGAGTGCGCCGCCTACGGCCGCGTGCACGCCCCACGCCTCGAGGTGTAGCGGAACCGTTCCGACCGATTGGAAGACGTCGAGCAGAACGATGGCGCCCACGGAACGTGCCTTGGCGACGATCGCCTTCGCGTCCTGGATGAAGGCCGACCGGAAGAGCACGTGGCTGATCGGTACCAGCGCGGTCTCGTCGTCGATCGCATCGAGGAGATCGTCCGTTGGTACGTGGATCCCATCGGGACTCGCGATGCGTTCGATGTGGCAGCCTTGCTGACGCGCGATTCCCTCGTAGAGATACATGAGGGACGGGAAGTTGAGTTCGGTGAATACGATCTTGTTGCGCTGTGTGAAGTCGAGCGCAGACGCGAAGACGGCGGACGCGATCGTCACGTTCTGGTGCATCGAGATCGCTGGCGCTGGGCAGCCCAGGATCGGCGCGAGCAACTGTGCGACCTCGTCCTGCATGGTCCACCACCCCTCGGCCCATGAGCGCACGCCGCGTCGTTCCCACAGATCTGCGTAGGCAGCCAGGCTGTCGCGCGTCGATCGCGGCATCGCGCCCAGCGAGTTGCTCACGAGGTAATTGGTCGTTTGCGTGATCGGAAACTCGTCACGCCACGCAGCGAGATCTTGTTGGGTCGCCATGACCACAACTCTGGGACCAGATTCGCGTCGCCGCCATCCGAATCCCAGGGCAGCGGGGCGAAATACCCTTACCAGTGTCCCCCGTCAGGAGTTCGTCTCATTTGTCGTGGCGGATCGACGCCCATCGCTGCGTTGCACGCAGCGCGGCTCTCCTGCCATCAGTCGTAGATTCTGCCGGTCGGGAAGCGATCCAAATGGATCTGCCACCATTTGTTGGCGGAGAGCCTCTCGATGCCGGCGCCACGATGCATCTGCCACAGTTCGTTGGCACGTCTCAAGAACAGCGCTCTGTCGTCGTCGCGACCCTTCTCCGAGGCGAGTTCGGCGGCGAGCACGAGGGCCGGACTCGCGAATTCCTGGCAACCGATGCCGGTTCCTGATTTGAAGTTCGCGGGGTTGCCGATCGCGTACGCATGCTTCGGTCCCACGCCTTCTTCCCACCCGTCCGTGCACAAAATGCGGGAGACGGTCAACGCGAGCTCCGCGAAGCGCGGATCGCCGAACTCCCTGTATGCGGCGATCATGCCCATCACATACGCCGCTTGCTGCCATGGGGAATCGTAGGGAACGCCTTCACCGACGGCGCGCGCATCGCCGAACTGCGCGACCGCGGCGCCCGATTCGCGTTGCGCCTCCTCGAGGATCGGGATGCGCTCGACCGCGAGCTGCCGCAGCGATTCGTTGCGAGTCGCACGGTGGATCAGTGCGAGACCCTTCATGCACCATCCCTCTCCACGAGTGTGACGCGGAGTGGAGAAGTAGTACTTCGCAGGGCGAAGCATGCCCTTCAGTTGTTCGCCGAGTAGCGCGAGTTCGTCCTTCATCCACGCCATCCCGGTCATGCAGTAGCACTCGTAGAGGAGGTCGATGGTGAAGTGCTCATAATCGAACGCGTTGAAACCGTAGGGCCCGCGATACGGAAGCAGCAGTTCGCGTCGGTGCAGTTCGGTGATTTCGGGAAGGTGATTGCGTCCGAGCGTCTCGCGCGAGACCCACTGCTCGCCGCGCCGCATCGGCAAACCCTCGAGATAGATGTCCTGCTCGGGTGCCACCTGGAGGCCGAACAGGTGATAGGGGCGCACACTCTGTTGCAACGATTGAGCGATCCCCATCACCATCAGTCCTCGATCTTTGGTTCGATAGGCCTCATGGAGTGCGATCGGCGTGTTCCGAGGTGTTCCGGTTTGATGCGTCGACGCGGCGTCGCCCCAAGTGCCGAACACGCCGAAGTGCTCCCGAGCTCGCCACTGACGGTAGGTCTTGTCGGCGAGGGCTCGCGCTCGCGGCGTCGCCGGTGCGGGACCGCCGTGCGCGTTGGCTGCGCCTGATCGACGCAGGTCCGCGAGGTCGACCATCGGGATCAAGGGCGCGGCAGCGAGGGCATGTGCGCTTTCGCGGCGACGTTGTTCTTCTTCGTTCGTACTCGCGATTCGCGGGTTGCCGAGCGGAGCGAACATCACGAGATCGAACAGCTTCGTGCATCCGTCGCCAAGGTAGAGGCCCTTGCCGGGGCCGATCAAATCCTGGCGCCAACCCACGAACTCTCCGTCTTCATGGATCTCGGTCGGCGGTCGCAGTTCGTTTTCCTGCACGTAACGCGGAACGAACGCGAGTTCTTTCCCGCGGATCATGAGCGAGAAGCGCCGGAACCGCACGTTGCCGAGCGGATACAGGTTTGGGTCCTTGGACTCGCCCGGATTGTCCGCACCTCGATAGTCATTGCCGAGGACCAGCGTGAACTCGGCATGCGCGCAGAAGTGGAAGAACGTCAGGTAGGCGGTCAGCGACAGGAAATCGCGACCGATCCCGGGCTTCTTGGGGTCCTTCGGACGGTGATAGCTGCGCAGCCGATACGTGATGAGGTAAGGCGTCGAGACGACGACGCCGTTGGGGCCGGCGGTGTAGTCGAGCTCGAGTCCGGTGTCGTAGACGGTGCCATAGACGTCCTCGACCTCGGTGCGGATCTTCCCCTGGAGAATCGGCGCGAGGAGCCATGGTGCGGCGATCGTCAGGCGATCTTTCGGGACCGCCTTGCCGACGATGATCTCGTAGTGGTGCAAGGCCGACGGATCGAGGATGTCGAAGAACTGGGCCTGCGCCCATTGGATCGAGCCGTCGTTCCAATACGTGAGTGGCAGCCAGGCTGTGTCGATGCCGCGCACCTGGAGGTTCGCGAGGTTCTTGTAAGCGCCCTTCGCGAACGGAATCGAAGCACGGACGATCTCCTGGCGGATCACCGGAGCCGTGTTTTCGACCGTGAATCCGACGATCGGTCGACCGAGCTGCGCTCGCACGGGGCTCGCGGCGACGTGGGTGCCCGCGGCGACGACGATGGCCGCGACGAACGCGCGGAGTCGGGACTGCATGATCCGAGCATAGCAGTCAGCGCCGTCAACCTGCGGAGTCCGTGTCGGCGAAGCCACGGCGTGATCGCGCGCGCCGCCGCCCCGAGCGATTCGTCCTCGACCCGGGAGCACTCGGCGACCCCAACCGTTATTCTGCTTTCGTCCGGCCGCCACGGTGGCCCGTAGCTCCGCTTTCCGCATCATTCCGTGGTCCCCATGATTTGTTTCGATCGTCGATCCGCGTCCCTTCTCTTGGCCGGCTGCCTCGTGCTGCCACTGGCACGTCCCGCATCTGCGAGCTTCCAAGACGAGAAGCCCGGTGAAGCGCAGAGCGGGGACATCCCGCCGATGAACGAAGACAAGCCGATCCCGGAAGGCTGCTGGTTCAAGAAGATCCATATCAGTTTCGGCAAGCAGACGGAGTCGACCGAACCAATTCGGCTCAAGGGGGAGTACGAATTCGAGAACAAGAGTGGTGCGGATCAGGAGATCACACTCCTCACCTCGAGCTGCAAGTGCCAAGAGCTCGAACTCTTCGTCAACGGCGAAAAGCAGTCGCTCGAGAAGAAGCTCGACGTTCAGCAGTCGCTCAAGGAGCCGATCAAGGTTCCGAAGGACGCGAGCGGCACGATCAAGCTCGTGTTCGATGTGAGTGGCCCCGCTGGACAGCGCTCGGGTTTCATTCAGGTCAACACGACGGATGCGAAGATGCCGACGTTCAACCTGACTGTCGATGCGGCGATCGATGCGGCGTTCTTGGTCGAACCCCCGATCGTCGATCTGGGCAAAATGTCGCCGGTCGAGGCCAAGCCGTGGTCAGTCAAGGTACGGTGCATGCTCGACGGTGCATGGGAGCTGTCCGAGAAACCGCTCGACCCGATCACGCCTGGGATGTCGATCCAATCGGTCGATGTCGGCACCGACGAACGCGGCAAGTTCTATGAGATCAAAGGTGTCTACGGTCCGAATCTCGACGAAGGCGCGCTCGGTGGAAACCTCCTCTTCAAGACGAATCGTGATGGTCGCAACGTCCTCGTCGGCGTGCGGGCTGAGGTCAAGTCGAAGGTCCATTTGACGCCAGGCTTCTTCTCGCTCAATCGATTCAAGCGAGCGGATGGCTGCGAGGACACGGTCTACATCTGGCCGAACGACATCGCGAACGAAGAGATCGCGGTCGATCACGTCGAGGTCGTCGAGAGCAACTACAAGGAAGGTGGCATCGAATACGAGGTCGTGCCACCGACGCCACTCGACCCTGCCAAGGGTGTGGTCGAAGTCGAGATACCGCGCCGCACCGAGGGTGGCATCCCCGCGCACAAACTGTGGCGCATTCGGGTGCACGTCAAACCAGGCCTCGAACTCGAAGGCGTTGCACGACGTCTGAGTTCGACGATCAAGGTGCATTTCAAGGGCGACGGCATGGTGCCCAAGACCGTGCGCTTCAACGGCTTCCCGTACTGAAAGGGTCCAAGTCGACGATCCAGTCCGTGATCGCGTGGCGCGTGATCACGTAGCGCGCGAGGGAAAACCACGCGCCACAACGATCGAGAATACCCGAGTCGGCCGTCGCGATCGGCCGTGGCGCTTGTGCAAGGATCGCGTCGGGATCGGCTACGAGGACGACGTCGACCGGACGACTCCCGATTGCCGTAGCGATCATCGTGCGCAACCGCGCGCTGTTCGAAACCGGTCGGTCGAGGTAGATCTGTCCACGGCTGACGCCGAGTTCGTCAATGGCGTCGACGAGGAGTTCGATCGCCCTGTCGGTTTCCGCGACTCTCCGCCAGGATCCGTGCATACTCGCCATGTCGCGATAGGTGCCGTCAGCGCACGCGAGGATGACGCCTCCGGCAAGTGCCGCTTCGATCGACGTCAGCACGTTGTAGCCGTCGATCCAGAGCGAGGTTCGAAGGAGATCGCCGAGATCGAGTTCTCTTTCGCGACGCGAGCTTCGCTCTCGTTCGCTACACGTGGCCCGGCGAACGGCGACTCGCTGTCGTTGCACGAGTGCGTGTTGATTGCCGACGAGCGCGAGCGATGCGTCGATCGGATATCCGCGCGTGAGCAACCATGTGAGGTCGGTGCACGCCGCACGAAGTGTCGCGTGCGTCGTGCTCCCGAAGAACTGCTCGTCCTTCGGTGCAGGTCCGCGGTGCTTTCGTTGATCCGGCATGGACGATGAACTCTGGTCGTGAGGACGACGATGAACTCTGGTCGTGAGGACGACGATGAACTCTGGTCGCGAGGACGAAGTCGCGTCGATTCGGGATCAGTTCCCGACCGTCGCAGCACCGCCATTTGACATCACGATGCCGAGCGCGTTTGCGCCTTTGTCGAGCACGATCCACTGGTTGTAGAAGCGGATGCCGACGAGCTTCGGGTCGCTCGGGATGTTGAGCGCGACGCTCCCGGTGCCGGTCGATCCGGTCGCGACCCCGCCGAGCAGGATGTCATAGCTGCAATAGACCGAGCATCCCGGCGCCGCGCCGCCGATCCCTATGTTCGTCTGCCTCGCGCCGAGCCACAGGATCGCCACCGTGTTCTGAGCAGCGCCTGCGAGATCGATCCGGCAGGTCGAGCCCGTTGCGGGAAGTCCCGAGCTGGCAAGCGTCACCGTGGCGCCGGGTCCTCCGTCGCTCAGGATCTGCGTCACGAGGCAGAAGCCTGGTGTCGTGATGCCGAGCGTCGAGTTCGTGCTGCCGCCGTAGTAGATACGGCACGATGGGTTGCTTCCGCTCGAGACGGCGTCGAAGTAGTTGACCTGCGATGATGTCTGACCCGCGTTCTGGCATTCCCAGAGGAAGTGACCGTTGTTCGGGTCGTAGACGAAGGCCGTGCGGAAGGGGATCTTCAGCGTGAACGTCTGCGCGCTCGTTTGGATCGGCATCGCAGGCACGTTGAGCACGCCCTGGAACACCGTAGTCGGCGTGCCCCACCAGTTGGCATCGAAGGTGTTGCTCAGGTACTGAGCGTTCTGCCTCGTGTAGCCGGCCTTGATCGTGACGTTGAGCGCGTTCGCGCTCTGCGCGAGACCTTGCCCGCTTCGGAATGCGATGCCGCGCATCGTCGTCGTGCCCGAGAACTGATACGCCGCGTGCGATTGCATGTAGCGCATCGGCGACACGCCGAACGGATACGAGTTGCCTCCGTGCCCCCATGCTTGACCGAAACCCGCGGGAAGAACGCCGGCGCTCGCGAGCACGCGGCCCGTCCCCTTGCAACCGCTACCGAACGTCGTGTAGCTCGCCGCCACGTCGACATGGCTCGCCCAGCCGAACGGTTGGGAACTCGCGCCAATGACGGATCCCTGCAGGGTGACTTCGAAGGTGAGCGTCTCGTTCTTGGTCGCCGTGTAACGCACGAACTCTTCGGTGTTCAGACTCGTCGTCGAACTCGCGACCGTCGTCGAACCGCTCTTGAGCGCGAGATCGAGGTTGGTCCAGCTCGAACCGTTGGCGAGTTCGAGGCGGTTCCACGCAATCGCGATCTGCACGGTGTTGCCCTGCTGCACGGCGATCGAGCGTCGCCAGACACGAGTCGTGGCGTCGAGTGTTCCACGGCCGTGGCTGCTGCTCGACATCGCGACGTCGTAGGCGACGTCGTCACGTAGGTATCCAGCGCCGGTGCCTGTGGAGTTGAGTCCGCTTCCGGAGCCGGGGTTTTTCTCGGTCGAGGCGAGCAGGATGGCGCGCGTTTCGTCGGCCTTGAGATTGCGATTGGCGCCGCGAATCAACGTTGCAGCACCGCAAACCTGCGGTGACGCCATCGACGTGCCGTCCGAGATGTAGTTGTCGAACTCGTTGTCGCGCTTTGCCATGTCAGTCGACACGCCATTGGCGCAGAGGTTGGGGAACAGTCGCCCGCCCTGGACGCCGCGCGAGCTGAAACTCGCGAGCGTGTGCGTGTCCTCGGTGACCGCACCCACCGAAAGGCCGTTGAGGTTGGTAACGCTCTTCGTGACGTCCTGTCCGTTGTTGCCGGCAGCCGTCGCGTTGAGCAAATCCGCATTGAGTGCGGCACTGTCCATCGCGAGGTTGATCGACGAACGAGGATCCGAATCACCGCCGTACGACATGTTCGTCGCAACGATCTTGTAGCGAGCGGCGTCGGCAGCAGCGCGTTGGAACGCGCTCGTCTGCACTGCCGTGCTCGAGCTCCCTTGCGTGTTGTTCGCAATCGCGTAGCCGACGATATCGGCGTCATACGCGTGTCCATTGTCGGCCTCGTTCGTCGACCACTTCCAGCCTGCAGCGATGCTCGCGACACCGGTCCCGTGTCCATGACTGTCATCAGCAGCCATGAGGCCGACCTGGACGTTGGCGACGAGGCGTGACGTCGATGTACCGCGCTTGCTGTACGTGATGTGCGGACGACCGGATCCACCGCGATTGGAGTCCTGTCCCGAGTCGATGATCGCGCACGCGACTCCAGCGCCGGTCACACCCCGCGCATTGAGCGAATCACTGTCGTGATTGAACTTGTCCGTCGCCTTCTTGATCGCCGGAGCCGACTCGCTGTCGGCTTCGAGGCGCGCGACGTTCGCCATCGAGCGAATTGTGTCCAGATGACGCGGCGCGATTTCGATCGCACAGCCGTTGATCAGCCACCACTGGTGGGTGACGCGTCCACCGAGTGCTTCGATGTCGTGGACGAAGTCCCGCTGATGCGCGTGCATCTTCGTCTCGAGGTCATGCACGATTGCCGCAACCGCTTCGGGATTGCGATCGCCATTCATCTCACGCCGAAACGCGTGCAGATCGAAGGGTCTGGACTCGAAGTGGACGATCCAGCTCTCGGTGCCGGGGGTTGCACCCGGGAGGGCATCGTGAGGAACAGGGTCTACGGCATGCGCGTGGGCGCCGAGGACGATGGCCGAGACGAATGCGGTGAAGAGTCGGTGTTTCATGATCGGTCTTGCTCTCGTTGGAAGAAACGTGTCGTGTTCGCTCCTCCATGCGCATTCGATGCCTGACCCGGGCCATCGTCCGACTGTCGGCGGCCAGACCGGCGCTGCAGGTGCGTGCCAACGTTCGCTCCCACCGGACCCTGGACGCCGGAGCACCACGAGATCGATGCCCTCTCGATTTCCGCGAAACAGGCCGGAACACTCGCCTCGATCCTCCCCTTGGAGCCGGTGTCCATGACCGATCGACAACGACAGACGAGCGCGCCTCTGACCCTGCAGCTCCTGCAACGCATACGTGCGGGAGACACGGGCGCACGGGAAGAGCTCTTCAGGAGCGCCGTTCCGCCGCTCCTGACGTACGTGCGCATCCGGCTCGGGACACGCCTCGCTGCCAATGTCGAGCCGATCGATGTGGTTCAGGAGACGCTTGCTGCGGCGTTGCCCAAGATCGACGAGTTCGAGCCACAGGGTCGTGGAGCGTTCGTCGCGTGGCTCTGTCGTATCGCCGAGCGTCAAATCCACGACCTTCACGATCATTTCTCAGCGAAGAAGCGTGATGCGAATCGGGTCGTGTCGAATTGGTCGGACATCGCGACACGACTTTGTGCTGCGGGAACCAACCCGCTTTCTGCCGCCGCACGCAACGACGAACGCGATCGGCTCGAAGCCGCGCTTCTCGAACTCGAGGGGGACGAGCGCGACGTGATTCTCTCGGTCTATTTCGAAGGGCGCTCGCTGCGAGAGTGCGCCGAACTCGAGGGCATCGCTCTGACGAGCTTGCATCGCATGCTCGGTCGCGCGATCGCGAAACTCGGGATTGCGCTCGCTGCACCGGACAAGAATGCAAACCACGGAGATGCAACGTGAACGACTCTTCGTACGAGGACAGAATCGCACGACTCGAAGGCGTGCTCCGCGAACTCGGCGGTGAACTCCCGCAAGAAGATGCCGAGGAACTGGCAGCACGATTCGAGCTCGAGATCGATGTCGTCCTGGATTGCAATCGAGCAATCGTGACCCTCACGCGCGCGATCGAGCCCGTCGACGGCGCCGGTGATCTCGGCGTCCTGTCGGCGGTGCTACCCGAGTCGTACGAAGTGCTCGGAGAACTCGGGCGCGGTGGAATGGGGATCGTGTATCGAGCGCGCCACCGATCCTTGGGGCGCGAAGTCGCGATCAAGGTGTTGCGCAGCGGCGAGCAGTTGATGTCGGACATGTTCCAGCGCTTCGAGCGAGAAGCGAAGAGTCTCGCGAAGCTGCGTCATCCGCACATCGTCACCGTGCACGACGTCGGTCGAGCGGGTGGCCACGTCTTCTACACGATGGACCTCATCGAGGGCCGGTCGCTCGACGTCGTCCTGAAGGACGGTGCGCTCTCACCCTCGGAGGCCGTACGCATCGTCACGCAAGTGACATCGGCCATCGAGCACAGTCACGAACATGGCGTGATTCACCGCGACTTGAAACCCGCGAACATCCTGCTCGACGAGAGCGACAACGTCTACGTCGCGGATTTCGGGCTCGCTCGGGACATCAACCTCGACGTCGAACTCACGACGACGGGCCAACTCATGGGAACGCCCGCCTACATGAGTCCCGAGGCCATGCGTGGTGATGGTTCGCGAATCGGAGAACGCACGGACATCTGGGCGATCGGAGCGATGCTCTACGAAGCCTTGACCGGTGTCTCTCCGTTTCGACGCAAGAACCTCGTCGACACGATGCAAGCCGTGTTGAACGAAGAAGCCGTTCCGCTTCGCAAGCGCAATCCTCGTGTGCCTCGTGACCTCGAACTCGTCTGTCACAAGGCGATGGCGAAATCGCCAGAGGACCGGTACGCGACCGCTCGCGCAATGCGCGAGGACCTCGAGCGATTCCGTCAGGGACTTCCGGTCCTTGCGGAACGTCCGAGCGTCACCAAGCGCGCGACTCGTTGGTTCGTCCGCAATCGACAGGCTGTCCTCGGTAGTGCGGTCGCTGCCACGCTGGTCGCGTTCTTCATGGTCTTCGTGCGACCTGATGCTCCGAGTCCGAGGATCATCGATTCGATGATTCGATCTGCCCAAGCGCGTGAGGGTCAAGAAGCTTGGGAAGAAGCGTTCGAGCTCTATCAACACGCACGCGGTGTTCTCGGTAGTGATGCCGAACGGCCGCATCGCGCCTCGGAGCACGTGGTGACCGATTCGTTGCTCGATCAGGTTTGGCGTGGTCTGCTCGAATGCCGTTCGAGACTGTCCTGGAAGGACGTGGCGAGCGGGCGGCGATCCCAGGCGGCGCGAGAGATGGCAACGTGGTTCCTCCAGTGTCCCCCCGGCGTCGATTGGCGCTGGCGCGCCCGCTACAGCGGCGAGCTCGCTGCGTTGTGGACGTTCGCAGATCAGCCCTCGAATGCGATCGAACTCCTCGGGAACGCATACCGCGGGTCGGAACTCGATGGCGCTTCACGATCATGGACCACGTGTTGGAGTGCTTGTGAGCCGAGGCTGCGCACGCTGTGGGAGAGCCCCGAGGACCCGAGTTATCGAAGCTCGGGGCGAGTGCTCGCCGCCGTCATTTCCATCGCGATGGGCGGTGACTCTTCCGATGCGGAACTTCGCGGGTTCGATGTCACGACTGCGTTCATCGCCGCGTGGTGGAGTTCCGACAGTCTCGATCCGAACGTGAGGAGCCGCATCCGATCGAGGCTTCGCGATGCTGCATTCGGTAGCGATACCCCGATCGGGTGGGGTGGTCCGCGTCCGGAAGTTCTGCGCGCACTGACGACGCTCGCTTCGGATCGCTCGCTTTCGACATCGACGCGTATCGAAGCCCTGGACCTGCTGTGTGCCCTTTCGGATCTCCCGTGGCGCCCCGACCTATCGGGCACGCTGACACGGATCGATGACGGGACCGCGCTCGATGCTCGGACGCTCTGCGTCGCGATTCGTGACCTCGATCGCGACGAGGCTAGTCGCATGCGCGTCGATTTCGCCGTATCGCTCCTCGCTGGTGCGGACGATTCGAATGCGATGAGCCTGCGCAATTGGTTGGCGGGTCGCACGGGCATGGAGCCGACGACCGACTTCGCCGCGTGGTGGCCTCGGCATCGAGGCGAGTCGTTCGAATCGAGGCTACGAAGCGCGTTGGATCTCGATGCCGAGAACGGCGCGGACAGCGGAGAACGCATTGCAGCCCAGTTCGCGCGTCTCGATGGCCTGGATCGCAGGAGGTACCACCAGTGGAGGATCGAGGTTGCGGATTCGGGGCAGGCGGTGCCAGTATGGCCGTCGCTCGAGCCCGAGCCGGCGAACCTCGTCGCAACGTGGCAGAGCGGCGTCCGACGTATCGACGATCGCTATGTCCTCGACTACTCGTTCGAACAGTGGGACCCCGACGGTCGCCATCTCGTCGGCTCTTGGAAGACGACGTCCGCGTTACCCATGGACGAACCCGAGCGGACCTATTTCGCGAGTGATCTCGTGTCCCTCGCAGAGCTGTCATCACCCGTGTTGTCGTACGAGCGTCGTACGCCACAACTCGGTGTGACGCTCCCGGGATTCCACGACTTTGTCGGGGATCCGCCGAATCCATCGCTGCGCGTCGACCTCGAGGGTCGCCTGGTCCTCAGGGACGAATTGCGGTTCGTGTGGTCAGCGCGAGTCACCAGTGGAAGTGACTACACGGGCACGCTGCCGGAGATGCTTCCCCAGAAGCTCGACAGTCCTTGCGTGCGCGTCGTCGACGGTTGGTACGGCGGCTACGAGGGCGAGCGTTCTGGTCCGCTCGTGTTGGCAGTCGGCGCGCGACTCGCGGATGGTCGCGATGGGTTCGTCTCGATCCAGAACGTTCTCGACGGCGCACTCGCGAGCATCATGGAATCGTCCGACGAGAGTCTCTTCGAGCTTCTCGCGTGTGTCGAAGCGCGAGCCTTCGAGTGGAATGCGTTGGAGACGATCGCGAGAATCGGAGCACGAGTCCCGAGCCGAGATCGTGTACGCGGACTCGACGAACGCTTTGCACGACTGCGGACCGACGACGCCGCGATCGCCCGAGCGATCGAAGCGGCGAGCTTGGGTTCGGAAGGAGCGCGCATCGTCCGTGGGCGGTTGGCTTCGATGTTGGCCGCGCGAGTCGTCGCTGGAGACGAAACCGCCTGTGATTCGTTCGACTTCGAACGGAGGCTCGAAGAAGCCGAGGCTGGACTCGGTCTCGATGCGTGGTGGTGGCTGCGCGTTGCCGAGAGCGAGAGCACGCGTCTGCGGGAAATCGCACACGCACGGCTCGAGGTGCTTCCGCTCACGAATGCGCTGTTGATGCATCTGTCGAAGCACGAAGAGCTCACTTCGTTTCCCACATCGGTCCAGGCGCAGGTCGAGAGAATGAATGCGACTCGCGCCGCCGGGGTATCTCGGGTCACGATGGTCTTCATCGCCCTGATCGGCATCCTGCTCGTCGCAGGGACCTTCGTGACGCGCAACTTGCTGCGTCGATCCAACTCCGAACGCGCGCCTTCGACGCTCGTTCATGCCTCGGTCGGCGTCATGGCGCTGGCCAGTCTCGCTCTCGTCGTCGTCGAGGCGCGCTTCGGGCGCTGGCGCCTCCCGCCCGTATCGGTGGGCCTGATCGGGCTCGTTTGGACCGCGGCACTGCACGTCGGTATTGCGAGAACGCGAGTGCAAATCACGGCACTCATCCTGACGTTGTTCGCGCTCTTGGCCGGCATCCTGGCGGACACGAGATCCCACGACTATGCAAGCGCCGTGGCAAGCATCTTGACCGCCGCGAGTCTCTCTCTGATGTCGTTGTCGATCGTTCCTCGAGGCGGGAGGCGGAGCGCATGGACCGTCGTTCCCTCGGTGCTCTTTGGTGTTGCGTTCTCGTTGTCCGCGTTCGAAGGCGTGCGTGTACTCGTCACCGAGAGATTGCCTTCCAGCTTCTCCGCGCTGATGCAGGCGAGCTCCTCAGGCGCCATCGTCCGCGAATGCTCGATGCTCGGTCTCGTCGCATTCACGGTGATCGTGGTCGCATCGATCGTCTCGAGTGCTCTGAACCGGCATGCCCGTTGAGTCCGCCAGGTCGTCAGACCCATGGGCAGAACCTCGAACCGCGTCCTATGCTCTCCTGTATTCGACGACGGTTTCCAGTGAGGCCACGAGGGGACATGCAAGACAACTGGATCATCCCGTGTTCTTCGTGCAAAGCGCTCAATCGCGTGCCGACAGCCCGTGTCGCGGATCGACCGGTCTGCGCGAGCTGCAAGGCCCGACTCCTCGGCGGCTCGCCAGCCGTGCTCGATGCCTCGAACTTCGAGCGCTTCTTGACCAAGTCGGACTTGCCCGTCGTCGTCGACTTCTGGGCTCCTTGGTGTGGTCCGTGCCGTCAGATGGCGCCGGAATACGAAGCAGCGTCCGCGAAACTGGCCGGCATTGCGATCCTCGCCAAGCTCGATACCGAAGCGTCGCCGGACCTCGCGCGTCGATACGGCATCCAAGGGATACCGACGCTCATCGTGTTCGACCGCGGCGCCGAGGTCGTGCGACAGAGCGGTGCGATGCCGCGCGATGCGATCGTGAAGTGGGTTCGCGCAGCGATGGGTTGATGGTCATCGCGCGACGAGGTGCGCGCTCGTCGGGCTGTCGATGACGAGTTTCGAACGCAGCCCGTTCGGATCGACCCGGAGCACGGTACGGAACGGCGTGTTCCCGACGCGGACCTCGATTTCGTAGGGCATGGTTCCCGTCAGCTGCAGCTCGCCTGTACGACGTCCGTCGTTCGCGAATTTGAGGATCGTGTAGTTGTCGACGTGTCTCGACACCGTCGTCCCGTATTGTTCGATCGAAACGGCGCGAACGACGACGTCTAGGGGGCCCGAAATCGAACTCGCTTCGACCGGCAGCGAAACCGGAGCTTCGAGCAACACTCTGTGGATACCAGGCGTCCAGATGCGCGAAATCGCGCGCCAACGTTTCGGTAGGAGGTCGAGCGCGAGAGTGTCGTGCGTGCAATGGAACACGAGTTTGCTCCCAGTCTGATCGAGTTTCGCTTGGGCGAGCTCATCAGCGATCGTGTCATCACGGCTACGTACGCGCACGTTCGTTTCGACGCTCGCACCTCGAGCTTCGACGAACTGCAGCTCGTATCGATGCAGCGTGTTCGCGTCGAGAATGACGGGAATCTGCTCGCCAGGCACGATGTCCACAGTCGTGCGTATCGCGCCGATGACGCCGATCCCGCGCCCCTCGATCGTCCACGTGCCCTGGCTGAAACCGCTGATCGGGTAGTGCGTGACGCCGCTCGAGTCTGTTTTTATGGACAGACCATGCTTTTGTTCGAAGGGGTCGGGAACCTGGGGCGTGAAGATGCAGGCGCAAACCCACGAACGCAGGTCGGGTGCACGCACCGTCACGACGACCTGCCCTTTGGACAACTGGGTCAACACGCGCGGCGAAGGGCCACGAAGCGGGACGACAGCTGATCCGTGATTGGCTCCTGCACGAGCGGCGAGCGCCAGGGAGGGGTCACTCGGCAAGCGGGGCAAGTCGAACCGGACGAACCCTTGCGCATCACTTCGACCGACGAGCCCAGGGATCGCCGCGTAGCCTTTGCCCGCGACTTGTTTCACGACGCGAACATAGGTGTTCGCGATGGGGCGATCGTCCTCGTCGACACAACGTGCGGTAACTCGGTCACGGGAATCCGAGAGCACGAGCTCGGGCCATTCCCGAACGGTGCCTTTCGCAAGGGTCACGCCTTCGAGTAGGCCCGAAACCGCCGGCGAAGCGGGGATCCACGCATGGATCGTCTGCTGTCGCGGGGAGCCATCGATGAGGTAGCGCGCGACGTACACGAAGCCGTCCTCGATCGTCGCCATGCGCGAATGTGGCCGTGGTGAGGGAGGCTCGGGAATGTCGAAGACGATTCTCTCGGGCAGGCTCTCTTGATCCTCGCGTCGGACGCGAGTCTTCGCGAAGGCGTAGCCGCGGTCCATCCTCACGGTTCTTTCTTCGCTAGCATTCGGTGAACTTGGACCGACGAAAGAGCCGCCGGCGTCACACTGCACGTGAGTGCCGTAACAATAGAACTCGAATTGCGCGCCGATCCCGACATGGTCGAAGTGAACGGTGTCGACCCCGCATGGTTTCAGTGCGCGCAACGGTTCTCGCTCGACCTCGAGGCTGCCGAGCGACAGCGACTCGAAGTTCAAGTTGCCCTCCAGCGCGAAATCGAGTTTCGAGTCGTCGGCAGCGACGACGCGGAAATCCAATGAGCCTGTTTCGGGCACGACGAGGAACACGTCGTCAGTGAGAAAACCACCACCGTGGTGACAACGAACCAAGGTGTGTGTCGGACTCGCCGCCGGGACGGCCGGAGTGCAGAGGAGTGCAGCTAGTCGGCGATGCTCCGTCTTTTGCACGTCTTTGGTGTCGATAAGCTCCTCTCGACGCGATGCCTCACGAGGCAGCTCGAGAACGCGGAGATCTTCGAGCAGAAAGCGAGCGAACAGCAGGCGGATGCGTCCGTCCGGTCCCGATACGAAGGTGCCGCAGGGGCCCACCTTCTTGCGATCGATCGCGGAGTCCGTGCTCTTGGGGGAAGTCTCGTAGGCGGCCAACATCTGCGCATCGAGCGCGTGCGCGACAACGGGGCAGTTCGGTACGTCCTCCCCACTGGAGTTCATGCAGTGGATCGTGACATCACTCGCGGGCTCGAGGGTCACGACCCGCTCGACGATGGGCACCGCACCCGATTTGCAATCATCTTGCACCGATGCCCATGCGTCGCCAATCGTCTCACGATCCAAGACGAACGCGCGCGTCTGTCCACCATCCTTCGAGCGTGCACATCCGAGTGTCGAGTCGCGCGGGTCGAACGTGAACTCGACGATGCCCGTGTCGTCCGCAGTCGCGAGCGTGCCGTGCGTCTCACACCAGACCAAGCTGCGCCATGGTTCGCGGAGAGTTTCTGCGTGCGGATTCTTGGCTGCAGTTCGTTCGAGGGCTTCGTGGACGAACTCTTCCGAAGCGATGCGGACCTCGGCACCGGCAGCGATTCGGCCGCTTCCGTCGAGGATGCGCAATCGCCACCGCACGGCGTACTGCTCTTGCGGGCTGGCAGGGTTGCGGACCGATTCTGCGACGCCGGCGTCGTTCTCCGGTTCGGGCAATCGCGAGCTCGAAGTCGATGTTGTCGGCCCATCGAGATCGAGATCGGCTTTGGCGAGTCCCGGTTCGATGGTCCTGTTCGACGCGGAGGACAGGAAGTATGTCGATGCGAATGCGACGAGGAGGGCCGCGACCCCGAGGGTCCACAGGGCGGTTCGCTGCGGCTTGACGGACATGGTTGCAGGATAGGTAGTGCGCGTGCTCCGTCGCTGATTCAGCGTCGGTTCACCTGGCTCGCCGTAGACTCACGGTGCCTGCCTGAGTTTTTCAACACTCCGGTGAGAGGCAGAGGTCGGCCTGCAAGCTGACTGGCCCGTTTGTCCATGGCTGCCACGAAGAGGTCCAGTCTTGACTCGAGTCCTGATCGTCGAAGACGAGCCGATCCTCGCCCGTTCGTTGCGCGTCGGCCTGACCGACGAGAGTTACGTCGTCGATGTCGCGGGGGACGGTGAAGAGGCGCTCTGGTACGCGGCGTCGGGCTTCCACAATGCGATGCTCCTCGACGTGAGGATCCCGAAGCTGAATGGCATCGAGGTCTGTCGCCGACTTCGCAAGGGTGGTGCCGTCGTGCCGATTCTGATGTTGACGGCATGCGATGCGACCGAAGAGGTTGTCGCCGGTCTCGATGCCGGGGCCGATGACTACATGACCAAGCCGTTCGAGTTCGCCGAACTACTCGCGCGATTGCGAGCGCTGATGCGGCGAGGATCGCGCGGCGGGACATCGGTGCTCCGGATGGGCGGGCTCGAGCTGGACACTTCGGCTCGCACGGTCACCCACGATGGGCAGCTCGTCGTCTTGACCAACATGGAATATCGACTCCTCGCGCATCTCCTGCACAACCTGGGTTCGGTGCAGAGTCGTGATCGGATCCAGGCTGCGCTGTGGGATGACGAGACCGGTCCCGATTCCAACGTCCTCGAAGTGCTGGTGTCGGGCTTGCGACGCAAGCTGCATGGCGGTTCGGCCGACGGTTGCTTGCAGACGCGGCGAGGTGTCGGCTACGTGCTGGTGGACGTCGCTTCGTGAAGGCCCTCTCGATTCGCACGAGCTTGACGCTTTGGTTCGTCGTGATGACAGGCGTGCTGCTCATCGGTTTCGGCGCGACACTCTATTTCGGGATGCGGGCGACGTTGAGGACGGAGTTCGATCGCAGGCTCCTGACGCGTGCCGAGGCGCTCGTCGCGGTCTGCGAGTGGGAAGAAGATGCGCGTGCCGTCGAGTTCGAAATGCAACCCGAGATGGCGGCCGAGTTCATCGCGATGGGGAAGCGCGAGGCGGGCTCGGGCACGTTCACGTTCGAGATCCGGTCCTTGCCTGAAGACCGCATTCTGCACGCATCGGATCCAGTCTTGCCGGCTCTCGCGGGCGAGAGCGACGTCGGAGCATCGTTCGCGTTCGCTGATAGACATGAACTGTTGCGTGAATGTTCGCTGCGGCGAACTCTGCCGACGGAATCCGACGTACTTCCTGCACCCGAAGTGCTCGTCCGAGTCGCGGCGAGCTATGAGTTGGTCGTGGATCAGCTGGCACGTGTGCGGACGATCATCTATCTCTTGACCGCCATCGCGGTCGTGGTCGTCGTCGCGTTCGGGCTCTTCTTGTCGCGCCGATTCGTGCGCCCGCTGCGCGAACTCGGAGCTGCAGCGTCCCAGGTGGGACAACAGCGTGGTGCGTCGATGCCGAAGCGTGGCAGTGACGACGAAGTCGACCGGCTCGCCTCGATCCTCGACCGGACGTTCTCCGCGCTCGAAGACGCGGCTGAGCGGAAAGCGCGCTTCACCGCGGACGCTGCACACGAACTCCGCAATCCCGTCAGCGTGATCCGCAATGCAGCCGAGATTGCACTCCGCGAGGGAAGAACGGCCGACGAGATGCGGGAGTTCTTGGTCGACATTCGTACGACGTCGAAGCGCATGGGCGACATCGTCGAATCCTTGCTCACGCTCGCGCGCATGGATGCCGAGTCCGGGGTCGCACGCTCCGAGGTCGTCGACTTCGCGAGCATCGTTCGCGATTCCGTGACGGCAGCTCGCATCGAGGCGCCGACGCGCATCCACAGCGACGTCAACGCCGGTGCATTCGTCGCTGGAGAGCAGAATCTCCTTCGGATTCTCGTCGACAATCTGATCGGGAACGCGTTGCGTCACGGAAATGGTTCGACCGTGCACGTGGAACTCGGCACTCGCGATGCACAGCGAGTCGTGCTCACCGTGACCGACCATGGACCGGGTATCCCGGAAGAGCTGCGCGATGCCGTGTTCCGTCGCTTTCACCGCGGGAACGGACAGCGATCGCTCGAAGGTGCGGGACTCGGTCTCGCGATCGTCGCCGAAGTCGCCGCTGCGCATCGCGCGACGTGTCGCATCGAATCTGCCGATCCCGGTGCACGGGTCGTGGTCGAACTGCCGATCGCCGATCCGTACGAGCTCAGCCATTGAAAGAAAGCGCATGCACTCAGCGGCGCTTCACGTGACAGGACTACGTTCGAACCAGCAATGCGCCGCTGCCTGATGCAAGCCGGCGATCGAACCTCGATGACCAGGAAGAAGGAGAGAAGGATGAGTACGAAGAAGTCCACCATGGCACGCGCGTTGGCCCTCGCACTCGCGACCTCGTGCACGAGCCTCGTTGCACAGGACGGTGAAAAGAAGGTGACCCTCGACAAAGTACCTCAGGCGGTCCAGAAGGCGATCCGCGAGAAGGTCGGCAAGGGCAGGTTGGTCGACATCGGCAAGTACGAGAAGGACGGCAAGGCGGTCTACGAGATCGAGATGGTCGTCGATGGAAAGGAGTACGACGTCCTCTTCCGCGAGGACGGATCGGTAGTACGGAAGTCGCTCGAAGGTGAGAAGTCGGAGAAGCGCACCGAAACGCAAGAGCGTGGAGAAAAGGGCGAGAAGAACGAACGCGAGAACCGCAAGGAAGAAGACGAAGACGAGAACGAAGAGCGTGAAGAACGCAAGAGCCGCGGTGAACGCAAAGAAGGCAAGCGCGGTCGCGACGACGAAGAGGAAGGCGACGAAGAAGGCGAAGAACACGAAGGTCGCGGGAAGCAGAAGGAAGGCAAGCGCGGTCGTGACGACGATGATGAGGAGAAAGAGGAAGGCGACGACGAGGACGAAGAGCACGAAGGTCGCGGTGAGCGCAAGGAAGGCAAGCAGGGACGCCACGAGGAAGGCGACGAGGAGGAAGGCGACGAGGAAGACAGTGAGTCAGAACACGCGCATGGTGCACACGCCAGTGCGACGCGATTCCAGACCGACTTCTGCCTCGAGACGCGTGAACTGACGACGGTCGGGCGTAGCCGCTTCTTCGTTCTCGAGCCTGGCTATCGCCTCGTTCTCGAGGGCAAGGACGACGAAGGGACGCCCGAACGGCTCACGATCACCGTCCTCGACGAGACGCGCCTCATCGGTGGGTTCGAGACGCGCGTCGTCGAAGAACGCGAGACGAAGAACGGCGAACTCGTGGAGATCTCCCGCAACTTCGTCGCGATGTGTCCGATGTCGAAGAGCGTCTTCTACTTCGGCGAAGAGGTCGACATCTACGAGAACGGAGACGTCATCGGACACAAGGGGGCGTGGATCCACGGTCGCGACGGTGCGCGTGCAGGGCTCATGATGCCGGGAGAGCCGGTGCTCGGTGCCGCCTATTACGAAGAACTGGCGCCCAAGGTCGCCATGGATCGCGCGCGTATCCACAGGCTCGACGCGGTCGTCGCGACGCCGGTCGGCATTCTCAAGAACTGCCTCGAGGTCTTCGAAGAGAATCAGCTCGATGGCGAGAAGGAATACAAGCGACACGCACCAGGAATCGGGCTCGTGCAAGACGAGAACCTCGTGCTCGTCGAGTACGGGTTCGTCAAGAAGGGCTGAGCAGGACCTTCGCGGCGAATCAGTGTGGCGAAACGACGAGTTCGGTCGCCTTGATCGCCGCGAAGATCGTGCGTCCTTCGTGCAAGCGGAGCGCCTCGACGGATGCCGTCGTGACTTCAGCCACCAGCGGCAGTGAACCGGTCAGCTGCACGCGGTGGCGATCGTGCAACGATTCGATGTGAAGTACGCGGAGTTCGAAGACGTTGCGCGGTGATCCGGTGGGTCGCTCGGGAAAGAGCGACACCGCACGTGGATGCAGCGTCACGACGACGTCGCCGTCGATCGGGGAGACGACCGTCAGTTCTGCGTTGCCGATCGTGACGATGCTGCCCTGACAATGGCCGACGAACCGGTTCACACCGGCAAGATCTGCAACGTAGTTCGACAGAGGTCGTCTCGCGAGTTCGTCGGCGGTGCCGCTCTGGATGACGCATCCGGCCTCCAGAACGATCAAGCGGTCGGCGAGTGCGATCGCATCACCGATGTCGTGCGCGACGAGGAGGCGAGGGCCTTCGAAGTTCGCGAGATGAGACCGAAGCACGCTCTCGAGAGTGACTCGTGCCGAGGCATCGACGGCAGCGAGTGGTTCGTCGAGTAGCAACATGTCCGGCTCGTACGCGAGTGCGCGGGCAAGCGCCACCCGCGCTGCTTCACCTCCGGACAACGCGACTGGCTTCTCGTCGCGCTTCGTGATCCCGACGCGTTCGAGCCACTCCTGTGCCGTCGCGCGCGCGATGCGCTTGTCGATTCCGCGGCTCCTGGGACCGTAGGCGACGTTGTCGAGAACCGACATCGCCGGAAACAGGCGATGGTCCTGGAACACGACTCCAAGGCGTCGCTCCTCTGGTGGGATGAAGTTGGCCGCGCTCCCATCGTCGAACAAGCGCATGCCGAGCCTGACATTGCCATGCTCGAGGCGAACGAGCCCGGCGAGTGCGTGGAGACAGCTCGTCTTCCCGGCTCCGTTGGGACCGACGAGAGCGACCGTCTCGCCCGCACCTGCCAGCAAGTGCGCGTCGATCCGCAGCGCGCCTCTTCGGAGTCCAATCGATGCATCGAGCTTCATCGTGCCGTTCGTCCAGTGGGGAACCAGCGCTTGCGCAAGACGAAGAGCACGGCCGCCGCGATCGCGATCAAGACGAAGCTCAGCGTGATCGCGGCTTCGGGGGAGGTTTCGAGTGCCGTGTACACCGCCAGTGGCATCGTGCGCGTCGTGCTCTCGAGGTTGCCCGCGAACGTGATCGTCGCGCCGAACTCACCGAGGGCACGCGCCCAAGCGAGTATCGAAGCCGCTTGGAGTGACGGTGCGATCATCGGCAAGGTGATCGTCGTCAGGATGCGCCACGGCTTTGCACCGAGTGTGGCTGCCGCATCTGCGGCTCGAGTGTCGGATGCGCGCAGACCGCTTTCGGCCGTGAGCACGAAGAAGGGCAACGCGACCCACGTTTCGGCGACGATCACTCCCGCTGTCGAGAACGGCAACGCGATGCCGAACCAAGCGTCGAGGTACTGACCGAAGACTCCGTTGCGTCCGAACGCGAGGAGGAGTGCGAGACCTCCGACGACCGGCGGCAGGACCATCGGTAGCAGGACGAGTGCACGGACGACGTTGTTCCACCGAGATGTCTCACTCGCCATCCATACCGCGAGCGGCAAGCCGATCGCGAACGACAGTGCCGTCGCCGCGAGGGAACACTCGATGGACAACCACAATGCACTCAGCACCTCTGGACGCGAAATCTGGTCGAGGATCGTCGGCCAAGGAGCACGAAGCGCGAGCCCGAGGAGAGGCAGTCCGATGAGCCCGCACGCGACGATGACCGCGATGAGCGACGCTCGAGGTGGTGGATGCGGGTGTCCTGTCACGGTGTTTCGAACCCATGGTGCATCAAGATGCGCTCTGCGTCCTTCGACTCGAGGAAGCGCACGAAGGATGCACCGAGGTCGCCGTCGGTATTGGCTGCGACATAGGTTGCCGTGACGTCCCATCTCGGATCGATGGCGACGTGCTCGATGCGCTTGCCAAGCGCCTTCGCATCGGTGGCATAGACGATTCCTGCATCGGCCTCGCCGAGCGCGACCTTGTGCGCGACGCTGCGAACACTCGGCTCGTCCGAGACCGAAGTCACGGTGATGCTCGCCTTGGCGAGCGCTTCTCGCGCATAGCGCCCCGCCGGCACATCGGGTCCGCAGAGGAGGACGCGAAGCCCGTCTCGCGACAGATCCTCGAGCGAACGGATGCCGAGCGGATTGCCCGGCCTCGTCACGATCACGAGCTTGTTCTTGGCGAAGACGATCGTGTCCCCGTGGACTCGACCGAAATCGACGACGCGTTGCATCTGCACGGTATCCGCCGAGGCGAACACGTCGACGGACGCGCCTTCGCGGATCTGCAAGACGAGTTGTGGCGTACCAGCGACGTGGATCTTGGGCGTTGATGCACCGGTTGCCTTGGCGAACGACTCGGCGAGCTCACGGAATGGCCCCTGCAGGGACGCAGCTGCGAAGATCAGCAACGAGCCGTCGTCGTGCGAGCACGACCCGAGGCCGCAGATCGCGACCGCAGTCAAGGTGGCAAAGGCGCCGATCGCTCGGACGGTTCTCATCTGCGGGGCAGCCATGCGAAGTCCGTGTTGCCGCCACTGATCACGGCACCGACCTGCTTGCCTCGAATCTCGGAACGCATCGCCATCAGAGCAGCGAGAACCGTCGCCCCACTGGGCTCGACGACGATCTTCATACGTTGCAGGAAGAAGCGCGCTGCATCGACGATTGCCTCTTCGTCGACCGTGACGATGCGGACGCCGTGCGTCTGCATGAGTTCGAAGTTGGGCGCACCGAGGCCTGTCAGCAGGCCATCACCCCAGGTCACCGGGTCTTCGACACGCGGCTGGAGAATACCCATGGCCATGGACCGAGCTGCATCGTCGACGGCCTTCGGTTCTGCACCGATCACCCATGCATCCGGGTTCATGGCGCGCGTCACGATCGCGCTACCCGAGCAGAGCCCACCGCCGCCGACCGGTACGATGACGACATCGAGGCCGGGTCGCTCTTCGAAGAGTTCGAGTGCCGCGGTGCCTTGGCCCGCAATGACGAACGGATTCTCGAACGGATGCACGAGAGTAGCGCGAGTTTCGCGCTGCCAAGTGGCACATGCGAGCTCGCGTTCGTGCTGTTCACAAAAGCGAATCTCCGCCCCATAGCTCCGGACGGCTTCGATCTTCACCGTCGGTGCGGTACGCGGCATGACCACGTACGAAGGTATGCCGCGAGCGCTCGCTGCCCACGCGAGTGCTGCGGCGTGGTTGCCGCTGCTGTGTGTGATCACACCACGTGCAGCATCGTCATCGCTCAGCGAGAAGACCGCATTGCACGCACCGCGCGCTTTGAAGGCGCCGACTTTCTGGAAGTTCTCGCACTTGAAGACGATGCTCGCCGCCAGTTCGCGGTCGAGCCACGAAGACGACAAGATCGGTGTGCGATGCACGTGGTCCCGAATGCGGCCTGAAGCCTCGCGCACGTCGGCGATGGAGATCACGTGCCCGAACACTCGCTGGTCCAACACTCATTGGATGGGGGATTCATCTCGGTTTGATCGCCCATGCGTAGAGAGCTGCACCGGAATGCTCTTCCGTGATCCACGACCAAGTGTCCCACGGTTGCCTCGCTTGCATCGCACGAATTGCGGGACCGGGCAATGGCGTCACGAGAATCGGGAATCCTTCGGTCGTGAGCAGCTTGACGTTGACGAAGCCTTCATCGACGAGCATCCGTCCGAGCGTCGTCCCCGTGAAGTGGGAGAAGTGATCGCTGACGAACTCGCCCCACGCTTTCCCCATTTGCTTGCGCGTTCGTCCGTCGAAGTTCGGGACGCTGACGAAGAACAGTCCTCCCGGCGCCAGTGCTCTGTACGCTGCGCGAATCGCCTCGCGTGGATCGAAGCAATGTTCGAGGACCTCGGTCATCACGATGCAGGGTACGTCGTCGTGTTCGCGGAGCGCATCGTGGGTTCCGATCCGAATGTCGTTGCCGAGTGTACGACCGAGGCGAGCGACGTGTTCCGAAGGTTCGATCCCGGTCGTGTCCCATCCGGCACATCGGAGGGCATGGACGAGTCCACCGAACGAACAGCCGACATCGAGGACGCGGCGCGGCAGATCCTCCGCGATTGCTTCGAGTCCGTAGGCGATCGCGCGTTGTAGGATCCAATTTCGATTGGGATCGAAACGCCCCTGCGCGTCGATCTGCTTCTCTTTGCGCATTCGCGGGATCAAGCAGTCGGTCACGTAGGTCTCTGCATTCCACCACGAGTCGGAGAGTTCGCGTTGACGAGGACTCAAGAACACGTAGCTGCACGTCGGGCACTCGACGATGGCAGAATCGCGGGTGTCGATGTTGGGCAGCTCGGTGTAAAGGATCGAAAACCCGTCGATACGGCCGCAGCCGGGACACGGCGGCTGGATCGTGGGGGCTTCACGGAGTGCGCGCGGTGACGATCGAGTCTCGTCCGACCGGAGATCCGCGAAGAGTTCGTCGGGCGATGGGATTGGAATCGGTTCGAAACGCTGTTCGAGCGGAAAGCGTTCGTGTTCGGGCAACACGAAGCGCTCTGCCTTGCGGCGGACCAAGGGGGCGATCCAGTCGCGAACCCGCGCTCCCAATCCTGGTCGCATCGGTCGCGCTCCGTCTGCAATCGTCGGGTCTGGCTCGGACATGCACTCACCTGGTATCGGACAAAGCCGTAGCATAGTCAGGTCCCATGCAGGACTCGATCAAGAGGCCGCGAGTCGTCATCCTCGGCGGTGGATTCGCGGGCCTTTCCGCGGCGCGAAAGCTCGCTCGCGCGCCTGTCGATGTGGTTCTCGTCGACCGGGAAAACCACCATCTCTTCCAACCGCTGCTCTACCAGGTCGCGACGGCCGGGCTCAGCATGGCCGACATCGCCGCCCCGATTCGTCGCCTGCTGCGCAAGCAGAAGAACACGCGGGTCGTCATGAGCGAAGTCGTCGACATCGATGTCGCGGCCAAACGCGTGACCTTGAGTGATGGCGAACTCGAATACGACACGCTGGTCGTCGCGCTCGGCATGCAGCACAGCTACTTCGGGCACGACGATTGGGCGCGATTCGCACCCGGACTCAAGACCCTCGCCGAAGCGCTCGATATCCGCCGCCGGGTCCTGCGCGCCTACGAGGTCGCAGAACGCGAACCCGATCCCGAGCGACGCAAGGAGTGGCTCACGTTCGTCGTGGTCGGCGCCGGGCCGACGGGAGTCGAACTTGCGGGAGCGCTCGCCGAGCTCTCGCGCTTCACCGTGGCCGGCGACTTTCGGACGTTCGAGCCCAAGGAAGATCGGATCGTGCTGCTCGATGCGGCGGATAGAGTGCTCCAGGCGTTCTCGGAGCCGCTGTCGGACAAGGCTCGCCTGCAGCTCGAGAAGCTCGGGGTCGAAGTCCGAACGGACACCAAGGTCGAGGACATCGACGAGCATGGCGTGACGATCGCTGGCGAAGTCATCCGGTCACGGACGGTGATCTGGGCAGCGGGGGTGCGTGCGGTCTCTCTCGTATCGAAGCTCGGCGGCGACGTCGATCGCAGCGGACGCGTCATCGCTCAACCCGACCTGACGATCGATGGACACCCCGAGGTTTTCGTCTGTGGCGATGCCGCCGCGATCCTCTCGAGAGGGGAGCCGGTCCCGGGCGTCGCTCCCGCGGCGATCCAGGCCGGTCACTGTGTGGCGAAGAACATCCTCGCCGATCTGCGCGGCCGACCTCGGAAACCGTTCGTCTACTCCAATCGAGGATCGCTCGCGACGATCGGCCGTTCGGCAGCGGTCGGCACGGTGTTCGGTCGCTCGGTCTCGGGCTTCATCGCGTGGATCCTGTGGATTTTTGTCCACTTGATGTACTTGGTGACGTTCCGCAACCGCGTCGTCGTTCTGTTCTCTTGGGCGATCGCGTGGTTCACGTACGGACGCAGCGCTCGAATCATCGTGCATAGCGAGGACGGCAGCTCGCGGGCCGCCGCGGCCGCGGAACGGCCGCAGTCTTCGTAGTCGCAAGGTCCCAGTCGTCGTTCGCCGTCGTATCTTGCGCGCATGATCGGAACACGAGGCGCCAGCCTGCGGCCGCACACACGCACCCATATCGACAGACGCGTGCTCGCCTATCCGGCGTTCGCTTGGATGCTCGTCGCCAGTCTGGCTTCGTGTGAGCAACTCCCTCCCGAACCGTCGTACCCAGTCGCACCCGTCTTCGCCGCGATCCGCGCGCGGAGTTCGTCGCCAGACTTGTTCGAGCACGATCCTCAGTTTCGCGTGCTGATCCCGTACTTGCTTGCTCGCATCCAAGAGAAACGGCGAGATCAGTCATCCTCACGATCGATGCGTGTCCCGGAGTTCGCATACCCGATCGAGCTCGAAGTCGCACTCATGGACAAACCCGGGGATTCGACGAAGAGTCGCTCCGCCGCGGTCTTGCGCACCCAGAACAAGGAGCGGTTCTTTCTCGATTGGGCAAGAAGCCTCAGCGGCGAGAAGACTGTCCGCAGATTGCGCTGCGTCGGAACCGTGTTCGAAGGCATGCCATTGGGGCGATCCGATTGGCTTTACGAGGGAGCCTTCGAAGGGCGCATGCACATCGTCGCGATCGAAGGCGAGGACGGTAGTCCGGCGCGCATGATCGAGCGCATGTTGCGCCAGGTTGCGGCTCCGACCTCGCGTGAACGCAAGTTGCTCGAACGTGTCGCGTTCACTGATCACAAACTCCTCATCAGTCTACAAGCGATGCTTCGCAGTGCGACGGGCGACAGGAAAGCGAACATGGCGGCAAGCCTGTCGCAGCTCATCGGATCGACGACCGGTGTTGCGTTGGGAGGCGGTCGTGACGGAGCGAGGTGGAGTTGGGAAGCGCATTCCGACTTCGATGCACGGGCCGGTCTACTCGGCTCCCTCGTGTCCAAGGCAGCCCCGGACCATCACTTGATGAACTGGATTCCAGTCGGTGCCGAAGCCGCTTTCTGGTGTCAATTCGATCCCGACGCGGTCGCACGCTCCTTGGCAGTCATGCACAGCATGGCACTACCGTTCGTGCAAGAACTCCAGAAGGTGTCGGTTCAGAGGTTTTCCGAAGCGTCAGCATTCGTTCGCGAGCATTGGAATGGATCGTTCCTGTTCGTAGGTCGAGAGTCTCCGGTGCAGATCGTCGACGATCCCGACCTCGAGGAACCGGGAGTCTTTGCGATCGGGACCAAGGACTCTTCCGCACTGGTCGATGTCGCCCGTAGCCTCGTCGAACTGCAACCGGATCCGAGCGTCGACGCCGCCGCCATGGTCTTCCGACCAGACGCGGATTCGACGTTCTGCATCGTGCCACGTCCGGAGGCTGTTCTCGGTTTCACTTCGGATAGCCAAAACCTCGAGATCGCTCAGAAGGTGCTCCAAGTCGAACCACGCGATGGCCTCCCGCCGGGAGCCATGCAGGCATTCGGGGACGTCTCGCCGAACGCCATCGCGTTCGGCTGGAGGACACTTCGAGACCTCGTCATCAACCGCGTGGCGGCCAACCGTGCGCGTCGAGGAGCACGCGGCATGTCGGTCAAGGAACGTGGCTCTTACGTCGAGCTGCTCCAGGCCATGCCGGACATCCAACTGCAATTCGAGGCCTTGTTGGAGGAGGACGGCTTGCGAGTCCGCTGCCGCTACTAAGCGTTGCGCTCCCCTCAGAACGCCGGGAGGAAGTCTTCGCCCTCGTCGTCGGACTTCGGCGTGCGCGAGCGTCGGCGGCCCGGCTTCGGGAGCCCTTCGAGCCACGCGCGGACCAGTGCAGGCACATCGAGGAAATGACCGACGTCCTCGGTTCCTGCACTCGCCTGAGTCAAGGCGCCTTCGGCAAGGGACGCGAGCGTGAACGCGAAGCCTGCCGCGTCGAGCGGGCCGATCTCGTGGTCGCGCACGGCGCGCAGTAGGAGCTGACGCAAGCGCGTGCGGAAGGCCCGGTAGGTAGCCCGTAGGCCATCCCGGCCCGTCGTCACCGGTTCGGTCGCGACTTCGGTATCGAGGATCGACTGGAGGCGCCTGAGTTCGAGATGTTCGAGGTGGAAGGTCAGGTGGGCACGCAGCAGAGTCTCGAGTGAGTCGCGTGCGGTCGTGGCCGCTTCGACTGCGGGCTCGATGCTCGCGTCGCGCAGCGTCTCGAGGTGTCGATGCGCTTCGAGAAAGACGTCGAGCTTGTTGCGGAAGTGGAGGTAGACCGCGCCCTTCGTGACCTCGCAGCGCTCGGCGATCCGGTCGAGCGAGACCGGGTGGAAGCCGTGTTCTGCGAACTCGTGGCTCGCCGCCAATAGGAGGAGTTCGCGCAGCTCGGGACGGAAATGACGGGCCAAGGAAACCTCGTGTCACTCGTGGCCATCCCGGCATGGGCTGTACGCGAGTGAGGCCATCGTTTCACATACGCATGAGTATTTCAACTTTGCATACCGCTGAGTATGCGCTTTGTGCCGACAACGTTGACTCGGGCCTCGTTCGCGCCCATGTTGCTGGGCGCGCGTCGGTCGAGCGACTCGAGCATGCATGCCGAGGCGTGCGACGCGCTTCCCGCCCCCGACTCCTCCTGGCTGCGTATGCAGCGTCCCTCCATGGCCATCGTCAACGGCAAAGAAGTGCATCCCCGCACGAGCGGTCGACACGCCCGGACCAACCCCGGACGCAAGCCGTCGTGGCTCAAGATGCAGATCCCGGGCGGGAACGAATTCGAGCACATCCAGTCGATGTTGCGAGCGCGCGGGTTGCACACGGTCTGCGAAGAGGCTCGCTGTCCCAACTTGGGTGAGTGCTGGGGTGGTGGAACCGCGACGATGATGGTGCTCGGTGATACCTGCACGCGTGGCTGTCGCTTCTGCGCGGTCAAGACGGGGAATCCGATGGGCGTCCTCGACAAGGACGAACCCGACAAGGTCGCCGAGTCGTGCGAGCTGATGCACTTGCGCTACGTCGTGCTCACGTCCGTCGATCGGGACGACCTTCCCGACGGCGGAGCTTCGCATTTCGCGGCGTGCGTCGTGCGCGCGAAGGCGCGTGTGCCCGGTCTGCTCGTCGAATGTCTGACGCCGGACTTCCAAGGTGACGTCGCCGCGATCGAGACGATAATCGCGTCGGGCCTCGACGTGTTCGCGCACAATCTAGAGACCGTGCGCAGCCTGACGGGTCGCGTGCGCGACAAGCGTGCCGGTTACGACCTGTCCCTCGACGTGCTGCGCACGGCGAAGGACCTCGCGCCGACACTCGTGACCAAGAGTTCGATCATGCTCGGCCTCGGGGAGACGGATCGAGAGCTCGACCAAGCCTTCGACGATCTGCGCACTGCTGGTGTCGACGTACTGACGCTCGGCCAGTATTTGCGCCCGACGCTCCTGCATCTGCCCGTCAAGGAATACCTGAGCCCGGCACGCTTCGAAGCGCTGCGGCAACGCGCGCTCCGCAAGGGCTTCGCCTATGTCGCCTCGGGACCCATGGTTCGCAGTTCGTACCGAGCTGCGGAGTTCTATCTCGAAAGCCGCCTCGCCGGCGAGCGCGGTCAAGACGCGGGCGCGGATGCTGCGCCTACCGTGACGCTCACGGGCGGCGATCCAGCATCGGTCGGAGGGTCGGGATTCGCGGTTTGAATCGCGCCCCCCTGCACACGGAGTAAACAATGGCAAGTAAGAAGCGAACGAGTTCGAACGGGTCGACGAGGACGAAGCCGCAGGCGCGTCACGCCGCCAAGAAGTCCTCCGCGTCGACGAAGAGCAGCCCGAAGAGCAAGGGCGGAAAGAAGGCCGCGAGTTCGGCTCGCTCGCGTACGAAGGCACCCACGTCCTCGCGCGGCTCGAAGATCCTCGGTGTTCTCGACCGCGGCACGGTGCGCGATCCGGGTTTGTCCGACGAGCGTCTCCTCGAACTCTACGCGACGATGGTGCGCACGCGCGTGATGGAAGAACGTGCGCTCGTGCTTCAGCGCCAGGGACGCATCGGGTTCTACGTGCCGTGCACCGGACAAGAAGCGTCGCACATCGGCACCGCGGCGGCGTTGATGGACAGCGACTGGATCTTCCCGGCGTATCGCCAGGCCGGCATCCCGCTGCTGCGCGGCGTGTCTATGGAGCAGATCGTCGACGAGTGGTACGGAAACGACGGCGACATCTGCAAAGGGCGGCAAATGCCCGTGCACTACTCGTTCCGTTCGGCGCACTTCGTGACGATCAGCTCGCCGATCGGGACGCAGCTCTCGCACGCGGTCGGCGCGGCGATGGCCGCGAAGTATCGTGGCGAGGACACCGTCACGATGACGTATTGCGGTGACGGTGGCACGAGCGAGAACGACTTCCACTGCGCGCTCAACTTCGCTGGTGTCTACGCGTCCCCGTGTGTCTTCATCTGCGAGAACAACGGTTGGGCGATCTCGACGCCGCTCGAATATCAGACGGCGAGCGAGACGATGGCGGTCAAGGCCGAGGCCTACGGCATTCCTGGCGTTCGCGTGGACGGTAACGACATCCTCGCGGTCTATCAGGTCACGAAGGAAGCCGTGGATCGTGCTCGCCAAGGCAAGGGCCCGACGCTCATCGAGTCCCTGACGTATCGAGTCGGTCCTCACAGCTCGAGTGACGATCCGACGCGCTATCGCGGCGATGCCGAGGTCACGGACTGGAAGAACAAGGATCCGCTCGAGCGATTCAAGAAGTACCTTCGCAGTCGTCGCCTGCTGACTCCCAAGCAAGACGAGGCGCTCTTCGCGGCAGCCAAGGAAGAGGTCAACGCCGCGGTCAAGGCCGCCGAGCAGAAGCCGAATCCGACCGTCTCGAGCATGTTCGATGACGTCTACCGCGATCTCACGCCTCAACTGCGCGAGCAGCGGGACGAACTCCTTTCGCTCGGTGAAGCGAAAAGCGAGCACGAAGGCTACTTCCCGCTCTGAGCCGTCTGCGAACCCACTGGAATCCAAGAGAGAACTCGAAATGGCAACGATGACGCTCCTCGAAGGGATCCGCGACGGACTCTTCACCGAGATGCGAAACGACGATCGAGTCCTGTGCTTCGGCGAGGACGTCGGTCGTAACGGCGGAGTGTTCCGCACGACGGACGGGCTGCAGAAGGAGTTCGGCGAAGAACGATGCTTCGACACTCCGCTCAGCGAATGCGGAATCATCGGGACCGCGATCGGCATGGCGATGTACGGCCTGCGTCCGGTGCCGGAGATCCAGTTCCAGGACTTCATCTTCCCGGCGTTCGATCAGATCGTCAGCGAAGCTGCCAAGATCCGGTATCGCTCCGGTGGTGAGTACACGTGCCCGATGGTGATCCGCACCCCGTACGGTGGCGGGATTCGTGGCGGCCACTACCACAGTCAGTCGGGTGAGGCGTACTTTTGTCACACGCCGGGTCTCAAGGTCGTCATTCCCTCGACGCCCGCCGACGCGAAGGGGCTGCTGATCTCGTCGATCCGCGACGAGGATCCAGTGCTCTTCCTCGAGCCCAAGAAGATCTATCGCACGATGAAGGGCGAGGTCCCCGAAGGCGAGCACGTCGTGCCGCTCGGCAAGGGACGCATCGTTCGTGAAGGCAAGGACTGCACGATCGTCGCGTACGGCGCGATGGTCGAGACGTGCGAGAAGGCGGCCGACGAGCTGAAGAAGCAACGCGGCATCGATGTCGAGATCGTCGACCCGCGTACGCTCGTGCCGCTCGACGAGAAGATGATTCTCGACTCGGTGCGCAAGACCGGCCGTTTGGTCACGGTGTACGAAGCGCCGAAGACCGGCGGCTTCGGTGGAGAAATCGCAGCGATCGTCGCGGAGAACGCGATCGGTTCGCTCGAAGGTCCGATCGTGCGGGTCGCGGGGTTCGATACGCCCTTCCCCTACACGCTCGAAGGAATCTACATGCCCGACGTGCGCCGCGTGGTGCGTGGCGTCGAGCGGACGTTCGAATGGTGATCCAGAGGTAGCCGTCGATGAGCCTCAAAGAATTCAAGCTTCCCGATATCGGCGAAGGTGTTGCCGAAGGTGAGATCGTGTCCTGGAAGGTCGCGGTCGGAGATGTCGTCAAGGAGGAGCAGGACTTCGTCGAAGTCATGACCGACAAGGCGACCGTGACGATCACCGTTCCCTACGACGGTGTGATCCAGGAGATTCGCTTCAAGGAAGGCGATGTGGTGCCGGTCGAGACCGTGATCGCGGTCATCGACACTGCAGGCGGTGGCTCTGCTCCGGCGGCGGCGGCTCCGGCAGCGAAGCCGGCGGCACAGCCGGCACCGAAGGCGGCTCCGGCTCCAGCGCCGTCACCTTCGCCTGCGCCCGTTGCAAGCCCGCAACCCGTCGCGACGCACGCAGCGCCTTCGCCGTCTCCGGTCGCGGTCGCGTCCGCGAGCCCGGGAAAGGTCCTTGCCGCACCGGCGACGCGCAAGCGTGCCCGCGAAGCCGGCGTCGACCTCGCGACCGTCCCGGCGTCGGGCCCGCATGGCCGCGTGACGACGGAAGATCTCGAGAGTTTCCTCAACGGTGGACAAGTCGCGGCTCGCCCGGCGACCGCGCCGGCGACGAGTGGCAGCGCTGCAGCACCGGCTGCGCCGAGCTTCGCACCGATCGCCATCGCGAAGGCCTCGTCGCCCGAACTCGAGGAGCGTGTTCCGTTCCGCGGTGTGCGCAAGAAGATCGCCGAAGCGATGACGCGTTCGAAGTTCACCGCGACGCACTTCACGGTCGTCGAGGACATGGACGTCACCGAGCTCGTCGCGATGCGCAACGCGGTCAAGAAGGACTACGCGGACGAAGGCGTCAAGATCACGTATCTGCCCTTCATCATGAAGGCGGTCGTCGCTGGCTTGCGTCAGTTCCCGTGGCTCAACGCGAGTCTCGACGAGTCGACGCAAGAGGTCGTGCTCAAGAACTACTACAACCTCGGCATCGCGACCGATACCGACAATGGACTGATCGTTCCGGTCATCCACTCGATCGAGCGCAAGAGCATCGTGCAGATCGCACGCGAACTGCAGGACCTCGCGAGTCGCACGCGCGACGGCAAGGTCATGCCCGATGAACTGCGTGGTGGCACGTTCTCGATCACCAACGCCGGCAACATCGGTGGACTCTTCGCGACACCGATCATCAACTTCCCCGAAGTCGCGATCCTTGGTGTCCACAAGATCCATGACGCTCCGCGCGTCGTCGACGGCGAGATTCGGATCCGCAAGGTGATGTATCTCTCGGTGTCCATCGACCATCGCATCGTCGATGGTGCGGATGGCGTGCGCTTCCTCAACGTGGTCAAGCGCTGCCTCGAAGATCCGAAGAAGCTCGTCCTCGAAGCCTGAGCCACCAAGGAGATGCGATGAGCGAACCGATCACCGTCCTCGGGACCCAGAGCAAGGTCGGCAAGAAGGCGCGTCCGGATCTTTCGGATGCCGAGCTGGTTTCGCTCTACGAGGAGATGGTTCGCATTCGCATCTTCGATCGGCGGATGTTGGCGCTCCAGCGTCAGGGTCGCATCGGCTTCTACGGGCCGGTCAAGGGCCAAGAAGCGACGATCGTCGCGACGTGGAAGGCTGCGGACGATCGTGATTGGATCGTGCCGGCCCTACGCGAAGGCGCGATCGCGATGCTGCGTGGCTTACCCCAAGAGTTGGCGATCGCACAACTGATCGGCAATGACCTCGACGTGTGTCGTGGGCGACAAATGCCCTGTCACTACACGCTCAAGGAAGGTCGCTACGTCGCGATGTCGTCCGTCATCGGCACGCAGATCTCGCATGCGACCGGACTCGCGATGGCCGCCAAATATGCGAAGTCGGGCGAAGGCGTCCTCGGCTACCTCGGCGATGGCGCGACATCGGCGAACGACTTCCACGCGGGGCTCAACTTCGCCGCCGTGTTCAAGGCGCCGGTCGTCTTCGTCTGCCAGAACAATCAGTGGTCGATCTCGGTGCCGTTCGAGAAGCAGACCGCAGTCGACAATGTCGCGATCAAGGCGAGCGCCTATGGCATGCCGGGTGTGCGCGTCGACGGGAACGACGTCCTCGCGACCTATCAGGTCGTGCGAGACGCCCTCGATCGCGCCAAGCGCGGCGATGGACCTACGCTCGTCGAAGCCGTGACCTATCGACAACTCGGGCACAGCTCTTCGGACGATCCGACGCGTTATCGCGACGAGGGAGAAGTCGCGGACTGGATCGCGAAGGACCCCGTCGAGCGCTATCGACGCTTCCTCGAGCACGAAGGGCTCTGGGACGACTCCAAGGAGTCGGAGTTCGTCGATCGAGTGGATGGCGAGATCGCCAAGAAGGTCCGTGAAGCAGAAGCGGCTGCGCCGGTATCTGCCGACTCGTTGATCACGGACGTGTTCCACGATGTCGATCCGCGCCTTCAAGAGCATTTTCGAATCGCGACGAGCGACCCTCGTTGAAGCGGTTTTGGGTTCCTACAAACAAGTCAACACGGACACGTGAGTAGCATGAGTTACGACGCCGTCGTCATCGGTGCCGGCCCGGCCGGCTACGTCTGTGCGATCCGCCTCGGCCAGCTCGGCCAGAAAGTCGCGATCGTCGAAGGCCGCCACTACGGCGGTGTGTGCCTCAACGTCGGGTGCATCCCGAGCAAGGCGCTGATTTCGGCAGCCAAGCTCGTGCACAAGGCGCAGAACGCTTCGGACATGGGCATCACGATCAAGGGTCTCGACGTCGACGTGAAGAAGCTCGTCGAATGGAAGAACAAGATCGTCCACCAGCTCACGTCCGGCGTGAAGACGCTGCTCGAGAAGAACGGTGTCGATCTCGTCCCCGGCCTCGGTCGTGTCAGCGGACCGAACCGCGTCGAGGTGACGAGCGAAAACGGCGTGCAGGTCATCGGCACGAAGAACATCGTCGTCGCCACCGGGAGCAAACCGATCGAGATCCCGGGCTTTCCGTTTGCCGACGAGAGTGTGTGGTCGTCGACCGAGGCTCTCGAACCGAAGAAGCTGCCAGGCCACATGCTGGTCATCGGTGGTGGATACATCGGTCTCGAACTCGGTTTCGTCTACCGCAACCTCGGTTGTGAAGTCACGGTCGTCGAGTTCATGGATCGCGTGCTGCCGGGCATGGACCCGGAGCTGAGCAAGGAGATGACCAAGTCGCTCAAGAAGCGCAAGATCAAGGTCCTCACCAACGCGAAGGCGAAGAGCTACGAGAAGCGCGGCGCCAAGTGTGTCGTCACGATCGAACTCGAAGGCGGCAAGACCGAGACCGTCGAGTGTGACGTGATTCTCTCGTCCGTGGGCCGCAAGCCGAACGGGAAGGGAATCGGACTCGAAGAGGCTGGCGTCGAAGTCACGGACCGTGGCTTCGTTCCGGTCGACGCGCAGCGTCGCACTCGCGTCCCTTCGATCTACGCGATCGGCGACATCACCGAGCAACCGATGCTCGCCCACAAGGGAAGCGCCGAGGGGCTCGTTGCGGCTGCGGCCATCGCGGGGGACGCAGGCGCGGCCTACGATCCGGCGGCGATCCCGCTCGTCGTGTTCACGGATCCGGAGATCGCTTCGGTCGGCCTGACCGAGGACGAAGCGCGCGAAGCCGGCTTCGACCCGGTCGTCGGAAAGTTCCCCTTCCGCGCCTCGGGACGCGCTCTGAGTCTCGGCGAGACAGACGGCTGGACCAAGGTCGTCGCGGACCGCGAGACCGACAAGGTGCTCGGTGTGCACATGATCGGCCCCGAAGTCACCGAGCTGATCGCCGAAGCCACGCTCGCGATCGAGATGGGCGCGACGTGCGAGGACATCGCGATGACGATCCACGCGCACCCGACGCTTCCCGAGTCGATCATGGAAGCCGCCGAAGCCGTCCACAAGATGGCCGTGCACATCCTGAGCTGACGTGCGCTGCGCGTGAACAGTTCTTGTTCGCGCGCCCTTGTTCGCGTGGTCACCGCTTGACCACCGCAGGATGACCGCGAAGCGGGCAGCCCCGATTCTTCGCGGTTTCCGCGTTCGGCACGTGTCTTGCCTGTGATCGAGGCCACCGGTCTGCATTCGCAGCGCCGCCCGACATCGACTCGATCACATGTCCATGAATCTGCGCAAGACTCTTCTCGCCACCGTTGCAGCCACTGCTTGCCTTGCTGCGACAGGCTTCCCTCAGAATCCCGACGGCCCGTACTGGAACGAGTATCCGATTCCGGCCGGCATGACGGCCTACAACGTGCTCGGTTCGGTCGTCGCACTCGAAGCACCGAACGCGATCCATCTCTATTCGGGTCAGCTCCGGAAGTGGACCGTGCAGGCGGTCGGCAACGCGCCGACGCTGAGCATCACGAACTCGTACTGCATCATTCAGGACGGGACGAAGATCCACGGCTATTCGAGCCGCACCGGCAAGGTCGAGACGCTTGATGTATCCGCGACTGCGGCGCTCCACGTTGGCTCGCTGTCCTCGTCGTGGGTCGCGGTCGTCGTCGACGGCACGACGATGTACGGATGGTCGGGCTTCTACGGCGAGTGGGTCAAACAGCAGCTGACTGCACCGGCCGCTTCGACCGATCTCGGCTCGCACGCGGCCGTGATCACCGACGGCACGAATGCCTACGGATGGAGTGCGTTCTATGGCACGTGGGTCACCCAGAAGATCGGCGCGATGACCGCGAAGCACGTCTTTCGCAACGGCGCGTTGATCGGGCAATCCGGACCTGATTCAGTGCTCGCGTTCTCGAGCTACGCGAACAACTGGAGCTCGCTCCAGTGGAGCGGAGCAGCGACGGCGCAAGCCGAGTTGCAGGACGGGTATGCGTTGCTGCAGAACGGTGCGCGCTTCCTCGTGTTCGACGCGCTTCAGGGTGTGTTGTCGCGCCGAGTCGAAGCGGCGACGCCGCAAGTGATCTCAGGGCGCAACGTTTGCGTACTCGCGACGTCCACGCGCACGAGTTGCTATGCCGCGGGGCTCGGTACGTGGACCGTGACTCCTGCTCCCATCGCGGCTGCGAACATCCAGGTCGCGGGTGGTTCGTTCGGAGCCTTGGCGATGTTGGACACGGGAACTGGTCTCGTGGCGTTCTCGGGTTTGACCGGAACGATGACACCGCTGAATGCCAGCGGCACGTTCAGCGTCAGTCTCGGCGATACCGCGGCGTTCGCGGACGGTGGACCCAGTCTGCGCTATGCCTACAGCGCGATCCGCGACGTTTGGGTCCCGATGCCCTCATCGGCGATGGCCAACGTGATCTCCGTCAACCCGATGTTCAACGGCTTCGTCATCGAAACTGCAGCGGGGTACGATGGGTTCAGTGCGCGACTCGCGCAATGGGCCAACAACCCTGCACCGGGTGGCAATCTGGTCACGCAGACGAGTGGAGCTCTGACGCTCGTCACCTACAACGACCGAATCGAAGCCTTCGACTCGACGATCTGCGACTGGCGCTCGGAGCCCACTGCCGGACTGCCGAACACGACGGGTCGCAGCATCTGGCGCCTGTGTGCAATCGCCGTCGATCGCGCACAGGCGCATGGATACAGCCTCTTCCACAACACGTGGGAAAAGGTCGCGCTCCAGGGAACCTACCAGACGCATCGTGCAAACTCGTCGATCGGATTCGCGTTGACGTCGTCGCACGTCTACGTGTTCACAGCCAACGGATCGCTGTCGAACAACGCGCGGTTCCCGGAGTTCTCGCGCTTCGTCGTGCGTGGCCAGCCGTTCCGCTACATGCAGACCGGACCTTCGGGAACGCTCGCAGTCGCCTTGATCGGAACGCAGCACCTCGAGACGAGTCTCGGCGCGTTCGGCACTCTGTGGATGGATCCCGCCTCGATGTTCACGGTGCCGCTCGGTGTGATTCCGGCGAACGGCATTCTCGATGCGAGCTTGGTCGCGCCACAGTCCACTTCGTTCAACGGAACGATCCTCTACATGCAGAGTCTGCTCGTGCCGCAGCAGGGGCAACCATGGCTGTCGAATGCCATGCGCCCGATCTTCCTGTAACCAATCGATTTCGTGAAGGCGGCTTCGACGCCAGTGTGGCGTATCCCACTCTTACAGCTTCTGCTGTCGTTGTTCGTGCTCCTCGGAACGAATGCGAGTTTGCTTGCCGATGACGGATTCCAACTTCGGCCGCCAAAGTTCGCATTCGTTGGACTCCACGGGGGGGTCTTCGAGGAGATCGAACGGCAAGCAGACCATGCTGGCGTCGAAGTCGTCTACCTTTCCGATGACGCGATTGCGGATGGCTCGGCTTCGCTTCGATCCGTCGATGTGCTGCTCGTCCAGCATCTGAGGGCGGAGAACGGCGAGCAACTCGCAGCGGCCATCCTCGGAGCAAAGCGTGCGAATCCCCAGTTCCGTGCGCTGATGCTCACCGCGCGAAGTGCGCCTGCACTGACGAGCAAGCCCGAGCACGCAGGGCTCCTCGAATGCGATCCGTCTTTGGGTTCGTATTACGCGACGTCGAAGGACAACTTGCGACGACTGTTGCAATGCATCGCGATCCGATACTGCGGCGCAGCAGGTGACATCGAAGTCGCGGAGCCGGCAATCTCCGTCGGCCTGTGGCATCCCGAGCACGAAGGGATCTTCGCCGCCGATCGGATGGAGGAGTTGCTGACGGCGCTCTCGAGCGCCAAGGTCGGCGCGGCGAGGGTCGCGGTCGCAGTGCACAGCGTTCACCTTCAGTTCCAGCAGCCCGAAGTCGTCGAGGTGCTCGTTCGCAAGCTCGAGAAGGCAGGCTTGGTCGCGTTCGCTGTCGTCGACACGTCGGAAGGGCTCGGCGACCAGACCGATGCGTACGAGCGCATCCTGAAGCGCGCGAACGTCGATGCGGTCATCCACACCTGTCACAGTCGCGACCGTCTCGAGATGCGCATCGAGCTCGACGTGCCGCACTTGCATTCGATGTTCTTTCGCAAGAAGTCCGTCGACGAATGGCGTGCGAGCCCTGATGGATTGGACCCGTCCGAGATCGCCTTCCATGTGACCGGCCAAGAGCCGCTCGGCGCGATCGAGCCGCATGCTTGCGCCGGTAGTCCCGTTGGCGGTGGAAGCGCCGATTCGTTCTCACCGATCGACGACCGTATCGATCGACTCGTTGCCCGCACGGCCTCTTGGGTCCGACTTCGCCACACTCCACCGGGCGCGAAGAAGATCGCGGTGTTCTATTGGGACCGCGAGATGGACAAAGGCGGCTTGATGCGTGGAAGTGCGACGGGCATGTACCTCAACGCGCCACGAAGCATCCTCGCACTGCTGAGCTCGATGCGCGAACACGGGTATTCGATCGCACGAATCCCGGGTGAAGAAGAACTCGTGCAGGCCATGATCGATCACGGTCGTCAAGTTCCGGCGCACGATCGGAAAGAGCTCGAACGCGTCGTTCGGGAAGGCGGCCCCGTGCTCGTCCCCGTGGAGACCTATGCCCTGTGGCTCGACCGCCGCGTCCCGGCGCGAGCGCGCAAGGCTCTCGAAGATCGTTGGGGCAAGGCTCCAGGGAAGTTCATGGTCTGGAAGGACCATTCCGGGAGGGAGTTCTTCGTGATCCCTCGTCTCGACTTCGGCAACGTCGTGCTGTTGCCACAGCCGATGCGCGGTGAGGCACACGATTCTTCGAGTGCGCACGACAAGACGACGTGCCCTCCGCATCACTATCTCGCGACCTACTTCTGGCTCGCCGAGGGGTTGCATGCCGATGCGGTCGTGCATTTCGGCACGCATGGCTCGGAGTTCACCCTGCCAGGCAAGAGCGTCGGTCTTGCGAGTGACGACTGGCCGGATCTGGTGATCGGCTCGTTGCCGAACATCAATCCGTGGATCGTCGAGAACCTCGGCGAGGCCGCACCCGTGAAACGTCGTGTCTACGGAATCACGATCGGTCACCAACCGCCGGCGCTGATGCGTGCCGGACTCGCCGATGGACTTTCGAATCTGCACGACGATATCGAGAAGTGGACCACGCTCTCCCAAGGGGCGCTCAGGCAGAAGTTCGCGGAGGCCATCACGCGATCCGTCCGAGAGCAGAAGCTCGATGTGGATCTCCGTCTCGAGGTCGGGGGCGATGCCACGTTGACCGACGCTCAGGTTCAACGAGTCGACGAGTATCTGCACGAGGTTCTCGAGGAGAGGATTCCCAATCGTCTGCACGTCCTTGGCGATGCGCCGCGACCGGAAGAACTCGTGCCGAGCATCGTGTGTTGTCTCCGGAAGCGCTTCTCGGATGCCGTCGGTGCGCTTTGCGATTCGCACTCGCACAGTCAGGACGACCACGAGGATCACGGCACGCAGCATGCGACGGAACTCGTGCGTCTCGTACTCGAGCGAGGTCTCACGAATCATGAAGCCGTCGAAACGATCGCCGGAGGCAAGGTCGCGACGATTCCCAAGGAGATCGACGAGGGACTCGACGTTGCTCGCGAACTCGCGAGTGGCTACGCGAAATCGAAGCGGGAGATCACGAGTGTGCTCGACGCGCTCGATGGCAGGTTCGTCGAGCCGGGTCCCGGTCGCGGTCCCGATCGAAACCCCGGCGTGCTCCCGACTGGCCGCAACCTCTACATGCTCAGCCCGGACGAAGTGCCGAGTCGCCCGTCGTGGGAACTCGGAAGCCAGCTCGCCGATCGCCTCTTGTCGCAACAGAAGGACAAGCTTGGCAGGTGGCCGCGCAAAGTGGCGTTCTCGCTGAGTTCGTTCGCATCATTCCAAGACTATGGCGTCATGGAAGCGCAGATCCTGCGGACGATCGGGGTCGAGCCGATCTGGAACGCGAAGAACTTGGTGCTCGAGTTTCGCATCGTGCCGCGCGAAGAACTGCGTCGTCCACGCGTCGATGTCTTCTGCGCAGCCCTGTCGTACTACCGCGACAACTTTCCGTCTCGCATGCGATTGATCGATCGGGCGATCCGGGCAGTCGTGGACCTCGACGAACCGGACAATTACGTTCGGGAGCATGCCTTGGTCGCGCAGGCAGCTTTGGAGCGTCGCGCGGTGCCGACGGTAGAGGCAGCCAAGCTGGCCAGGGCGCGCATCTTCGGATACGCACCCGGCAGCGTTTCCGATCCGTCGTACTACTATCTCGTCGAGCGGTCGGGTGATTGGGATACGCGCGAAGAGCTCATGGAGCGTTACATGGCGCGCGTGTCGCACGTGTACACCGATGACATGTGGGGGGTGTCGTCGCGCGCTGGATACGAAGAAGCGCTCCGGGGCTCCGAAGTCGTGCTCCGCACGTGGTACGACACGATGACGTCGCCATTGTCGAACAAGTACACCTGGTACACCGGTGGCTCGTTGGCGATGGCGGTCGAGCACGTGAGTGGCAAGCGGCCCGAGTACGTCTTGTCGGACGTCCGTGATGTTGACCGCGCCACCCTCGTCGATGCCGAGGACGCGGTCCGCAAAGACCTACGTACGCGGTTGTTCAACCGCAAGTGGATCGCGGGAATGCAGAAGGAAGGTTACGCCGGCGCGAATCAAGTTGCCGTGCACGTGAAGAACCTCTTCGGCTGGGAGGTCATGCGCTCGGGCTCGATCGAGGCGGATGTCTGGGAGCGAGTGAAGTCCGTCTTCTTGGACGACGAACTCGCGATGGACATGCGTGCATGGTTCGATCGCGACAATCCGTTCGCGCTGCAAGAGATCGCCGAGGTGATGCTCGAAGCTGCGCGCAAAGGCTATTGGGACGCCGATCGCGCGACGCTCGCTTCGATTGCAGCCGTTCTCACCGAGTCGATTGCGCGCCACGGCGAAGCAGGCGGCATCTTCGAGGCGGGGAAAGGCAAGACTTCCGCGTTCGCGAAGTCCATGTTGGAAGACGCGGCGAAGCCCGCAGTGGACACCGCAGAGGCCGTCGTCAGCGAGCCGAAGAGCGCGCAGCCCGAGGAAGCGAGTGCCGATATTCCTGCGACTGCAGATCGTACCGAGTCGGTCGAAGGTGTCTCCCTCGAGGCTATCGAATCGAACGAAGTCCAGGCTTGGTCGTACGCACTCGCGTGCGGTCTGGTCGTGATGTTCCTGATCCTGCTCGGCTTCCTCCGGCGACCCACGGTTTGATCGCATGAGTTGGTTACAAGACGCATTGCTTCACCTGTCCGAAGCGCTCCTCGTTCCGGTTATCGGGATTCTCTTGCTCCTCGTCGTGACTTCGTTCTTGGGACTAGGCGCCTTCTTGCGCGAGGCCAAGGATCGTCGAAGCGGTACCCGCTGTCGTGTAGCAGCATTCGTCGGCGTTGCCGGTAACAACGGCGATGATGTGTCGAGACTTCGTACCGAGATGGAGCGTGTCCAAGCGGTGCTCTCGCGGCGGATCGATCGCGACGTCATCATCAGCCGGGTCGCACCGATGCTCGGGCTGGCCGGAACGTTGATTCCACTTGGCCCTGCACTCCATCAGTTGGGAACGTCGGACTTCACGGTGTTTGCCGACAAGATCGTCGTAGCGTTCACGACGACGGTCGCCGGTCTCGTCGTGTGTGCGATTCGCTACATCGTGAGTTCGGTTCGAGCGCGCTGGTACGAGGATGACCTGCGCCGCATCGAAGCCATCGTCGGAGTCGAGCATGTCGCGTAAGCGAGGAGGCCGAACAACGACGCGTTTTCGTCGCGTCGACGAGGATCCTCTCGCGATGCTCGTCAACTTCTTCGACTGCGCAATCGTCTTCGCGACGGCCTTGCTGCTCATCTCGCAAGCAAATGTTAAGGGACGTCGCAAGCAACCACCCGGGGCGCAGAATGAACAGGTTGAAACCGACCGCGTCGACATAGAGCACTACCGTGCCGGGTCGGATCGCGCCAAGGGGGAAGGAGTGCGTCTCGGGGTCGCCTACCGACTCGAGTCGGGAGACGTGGTTTACGTTCCGGATTCGGGAAAAGAGCAGCGCTGAGGCGATTCCTGAAGACATCCCACTGGGGTCGAGTTCCAAACTGAAGTTCGCACTAAACCTGATGGTTGGTCGTCTTCGCATGGCTCAACCAGATGTTCTGGGCTAGTGGCGGATACACGCCTCTACCGAGCCTGCGATCATCCAAGACCAAATGGGACTCAGGAGCATCGTGATGAACATCCATTTGCTCGCGCCGTCTGCTGTGCTTCTCCTTGGCGCACCGCTTCTCTCTCAAATCGCTTGCAGCCCCGCCGTGAACAAGAATGTCGAGGGTTCGAGCTACATCTACAACGCGTTCGGGCAGAGCAACAGTTCTGGCTGGCGCTTCCAGCAGGTTCATGACGACCTTCAAGGGAAGCAGCTCACTGTCCGCGAGCTCGGCTTCCGTCGCGATGCGAACTACATGAACCGCTTTTCGGCCTACGACTTCACGGTTCAGTTGATTCTCTCGACGGCAGCGACGCAGTCGTCGACGATGTCGACGACGTTCGATCAGAATCATGGTACGAATCGCAGCGTCGTCGTGACCAACAAGGTCATCAACATGCCGGCGACCGTTGGCGACGGTGTCGCGCAGCCATTCGCGTATCGGATGAAGTTCGACACCGCCTACACGTTCAACGGTGGATCCGGTGGTCTGTGTTGGGAAGCGAGGATCTCCCTGCAGCGGAACCTGATCACGACGACGTACTTCGACGCGGCCTACTCTCAGGACGCGAATCCGCCGCTCGCTCAGGCCTATTTCGGACAAGGATGTGCGCACACTTCGCAGACGACCGTTGCGCAGCTGCAGGCGTCCTCGAGCTGCAACTACACGAGCAACACCGGTCTGCTGTATCTGAATGGGTACTACCTGGACCGCTCCGGTGTCGCGCTGGCGAGTATCGGCTTCTCGAGGACAGCCTATGGCGCACTGCCCCTGCCATTCGTGTTGCCGGGTACTGCAACGGCTTACAGCGGACCGTGCAGCATCTATGGGAGCTTGGATCTGATCTTCGCCACGACGAGCGATGCCAACGGGTACGGCACACTGACGATTCCGATCCCGGTCGACATCAACTACGCTGGCGCGAAGCTGTTTTCGCAGTATCTGACGGAAGACAAGGCCGCATCGGTTCCGATCAAGCTCGTGACGAGCAACGCTGTCGAGCTCCAGTATGTGCCGCCATTCACGCGCACGCCGATCAGCTGCAGTGTCGCCGGCAGTCCGTTGTCGGCAACCGGCACAGTGACTCAGTACTACGGCTACGTGACCGCGTTGTATTGATCGATGCGATCGCCGGTTCGGCCGGCGATCTACTTCGCGTACTCGCCGAATCGAAACGCTTCGGTCTCCGGTTCCTGTCGCTCTGCGATCAGTTGCTCGTGCATGCTCGCCGTGAGGTCGGGTAGTTCGTCGGCGAGATCGTGTTGCTCGGACGGGTCGCTCTCGAGGTCGTAGAGTTCGGGCTTCGAGTCGGGCTTCTTGACCAGATTGCGAACGACGAGCTTGTACTTGCCAGCCCGGATCGCGATTTGCCCGCCGTAGCCGGCGAAGTCCCAGATCAGTCGCTCGTGGACCACCTGCGATTCTGGTTTGCCCACGAGGGTCGGTAGATAGCTGATGCCATCATTCGGTGGTGCTTCCACTCCGAGCAGGTCGGCCACTGTCGCCATCGTGTCGTAGTGAGCAGAAATGAGGTCGCTGGTCGATCCGGGTGCGACATGCCCAGGCCACACGGCGATCAGCGGGACGCGGATGCCGCCTTCGTACATGCTTCCTTTGAGTCCGCGCAGCTTGCCGACGCTTTCGAAGAACTTCGCATCGACTTGTTGTGCGACATGGGTCGTACCGTTGTCGGACGTGAACAGGATCAACGTGTCGTCTTGGATTCCGAGCTCTTCGAGAGTCGCCACTAGTCTGCCGACCTGCTTGTCGAGGAACGAGATCATCGCTGCGTAGGCCGCCCGTGGGCGATCGTGGGGCTGGTAGGACTTGCCCTTGTACGGCTTGTCTTCGAAGTCGTAAGCGGCGAGTTCTTCATCGGGCACTTGAAGTGCCAAGTGCGGCAGCACGCTCGCGTAGTACAGAAAGAACGGACGCTTCGCGTCGTGCTGCTGCCTCACGAACTTCAGCATCTCATCGGCAATGACTTTCGGTGCATAGGTCTTGCCCGTGACACCGCGATCGTTGCCCTCGAGCGTTCGCTCCTTTCCGTCGTCGATGAGAAAGCGTGGGTAGTAGTTGTGCGCGTGTCGCTGACAGTAGTAACCGAAGAACCGATCGAACCCGTTTTCGAGTGGATCACCGGACGACGACGCTTCACCGAGACCCCACTTGCCGAAGCCTCCGGTTGCGTAGTTACGCTTCTTGAACAAGGACGCCACGGTCGTCGTGCCCGCGGGGAGCGGTAGTTGGCCTCGGAAGCTCTCCCAGGTGCCGATGCGGAAGTTGTCGCGCACGTAGGAGTGCCCGCCGTGCTTGCCGGTCATGAGGCTGCAACGAGCCGGCGCACAGACTGGCGCACTCGTGTAGTGCTGCGAGAAGCGCATGCCGCGCTTGGCGAGCGCATCGATGTTGGGCGTCTTGATCTTGGCTTGGCCATAGCACCCGAGTTCTGCGTACCCGAGGTCATCGGCCATGATGTAGATGACGTTTTGCGGTGAGCCCGACTCGGTCGTGGCGCGCGACTGAGGATGCGATCGAGCGATCGGCATCGTGCTCGAAAGCACTGCCGCAAAGGAGAGTGCCCTGACAGCCATACGTCGGTGCACTGCCGTGGACGGAGAGGTCGAAAGGATTGTCCGCATATGCGGGCATTTCAGCACGATTGGGCAGGCGTGCCATGGAATACACACTCGCACCGGCAAAAGTCACGCCGAACGGCATGTCGATGGTAGTGGAGTGGTAACGATCGGCACCTTGTCTGCGCGGACCCCGCAGTGGATCGTCGCGCTCGGGATCGGACTCGTTCTCAGTCCGCTACTGAGTCTGACGCCGCTCTTGCAGTACATCGGATGGTTCCTTGCGTCCTTGTTCCATGAGTGTGGGCATTGCGTCATCGCGTTGTTCACCGGGCATTCGGCGATTCCGGCGATCCGTTTGGACGGGCATGCTGCCGCGATCCACGGACCGCAGAGCAAGCTCCTCGTCTGGGCGACGTGGGCATTGCTCGGGTACGGCGTGTTCTGGTTTCGTGAGAGACTCGCGATCGCGTGCGGCTTCGCTGGATTGACGTTGGTGTATCCCGCGCTCGTCTTCACCGGGTTTGGCGAGGTCGCACATTTGGCAGCCGGACACCTTGGCGAGCTCGCATTCGCGAGTTATGCCATGTGGTGTGCATCGACAGGAGGATTCACGCAAGGCATGGCCGAACGTGTCGCCTATGCACTTCTCGGATTCTGGTTGTTCGGCCGTAACGCTGTCTTGTTCTTCGGGCTGTTTGCGGATGCAAGCGCTCGTGCGCACTACGAAGGCAATGGCAGCTTCGGAATGCAGAATGATCTGATTCGAATCGCCGATCAGTGCTCGATGTCGCTGCAGACGATCGGAATGTTCTTCTTGGCAATCACGATCGTGACCGCAATCGTCAGTATCGGTGTGTCCGCCACGCATGCGCACGGAACAGCACGTCCCTGAAGTCGGGAACGCGCTGAGCGATACTTGCCTATTTCTTGTCGGGGTCTTTCGAACGACTTCGAGCTGCCGTCACGCGTTCTTTGAACTTCGCGAGCGACCTGTTTTCAGCAGCATTGGATGTCCGCATGCCGTAGATCCGTAGTAGTTCGAGTGTCAGACGATCCTGGTCCTCTTGTGTCATGTCCTGGCAGCGTACGGCGATGATCGAGTCGATGAATGGAGCGAGATGAGGTACTTCGGACTCGACCTGTGAGAAGAACTCGGCAAGAACTCGGTCGGACTCATCATGCTTGCCCGAAGCCCGCAAACAGAAGCTGAGGCCGACGTGCGCTTCGATCCAGGAGGTTGCATCACGCAAGATGCCGACGTGCTCGAGGCACTCGCGGTAAGAGTTCGCAGCGTCGTCTACGGCGCCCATGGCACTTTCGGTGTCACCACGGTGGAGTAGGAGCAAGCCGAGAAATGGCGCATACTCCCCGCGGCAGTCGCGCAAGCGCTTCGTGGCACGAGCATACGCAGCCAATGCTTCCGTGTGTTGTCCGAGCTCCAGGCAAATCTTGCCAATCGAATTGTCGAACATGGAGAGCGCAAAGAAGCGCTTGCCGCACGTGCGTTCGATGATCGAAAGGCCGCGTGAAACGTGATCCAGTGCGGTCTCGCGAGTCCTATGCTGATCGTCAGCATCGGCTAGCGTGCGCGCGTGGAGCGAAAGGTGCATCCCGATTTCGTGATGCAAGAGCGCCCTTTGCTGGTCCACGATCGCTGGGTACTCCTTCGCGTCTGCAAGTGCTTGCGTCAACGCATTGGCAGCTTCGTGATGAGTGAATCTGCCATTGAAGACGTTGCGACGCACTCGTTGACGCTCGATCTCGATGCGAAGCGGTAGACCGATTTCGCCGAAGTCGACGAGGCGCGCGAGTACGACCGCGATCTTCTCGTCGTACTCCGCTGGCGCCAAGTCTTCGTAGAGCGTGAGGACGTGTGCGAGAGCGGTCAGACGCATGCCTCGCTCGGATTTCGTCCGCATGTAGTTGTCGCTCAGATACTGCTGGTACCGCCGCACATCGGGCCGGCTTTGCAGAATCGCCACGATGCCGCCTTTGAGGATGTCTTCGCAGAATACGACGAGCGGTGTCGCGGGTAGCTCTACCAACTCGGCTAGCGACGATTCATGGGTCGCGATCTCAGCGTTGTATGCGTCTTCTGATTGCAGAACCGTACCGATGTGGCTGACGCGCATCCCGAGGGCTCGATCGACGGGACCCAATCGGGATTCATCAGGGCGCTGAATTCGTTGCGCCATTTCGATGCCGTCATCGTCCGTTCCGATCACATGGGCGAACCATGCTTCGAGCAATCTACAGCGGTAGTACTCGACTTCGGAAACCTGAGGGACATTGCACGCGGATCGAATGCTCTCGAATGCGCGTGCCGATTCGTTGACGCCATCGAGTGCGAGCGCGTAGTCGCGCCAAACGGCGGCTTCGACGTCTGCCGACGGGAATCCGTGTTTCGCGCCCAAGTCGAGTGCTGCTTCGAACTCGACCGTACCGATGTTCGGAAAGCCTCGACCCGTGTAGGCCTGTCCGAATCGGTGATGCCGCACAATGCGGTCCTCATTGGTCAGGTCGGGATCCGAGAACAGCAGGTGCCGCAAGAGTGGCACGGACTTCTGCACGGCCGCAGGGTCGGCGAACGTCGCGACTTGTGCGAAGAGATCGTCGAGGATCTCGTTGTTCTTGGTCTGCGGCACTTCTCTCGAGCTCGTCATGAGGACGGTCGCCAGCGCGAGAATCGTTGCCCCGGCGAGAAGCATACTTCGGTGTCGCACCACGAACTTTCCGGCTCGATAGAGTCGCGGATAGGGCGCTGCCCGAATTGGTTCGCCTGCGAGTTGACGACGGATGTCGTCTCGCAACTCCGATGCATCCGCGTATCGACGCGACGGATCTTTCTCGAGCGCTTTGTTGAGTACGACCTCGAGCTCCCAGTTGGACTTGTCGCCGGTGGTTGGCGTCAAGCGCGCGGGGTCTTTGCGCGCAATCGCGTCGACTGCTGCTTCGAGCGAATCGCCGAGGTCGTATGGCAGACGACCAGCGATCAATTCGTACAGCAAGACTCCCAGCATGTAGACCTCGCTCGTGACACTCACGTCGCGGGTCCCGCGTTGCACCTGCTCCGGGCTCGCATAGCGAATCGTGCCGAAGAACTCACTCGTTCTCGTGAGTCGCGATCCCCCTGCCGTGGTCGCGCCGTCGAGTTCCTTCGCAATGCCGAAGTCGACGATCTTGGGTTCGCCCGATTCGCGATCGATCAGGATGTTCGACGGCTTGAGATCTCGATGCAGGACGCCGCGGCCGTGTGCATGGTGGGTCGCATCGCAGATCTTCGCGAAGACTTCGAGGATCTCATGCTTGCTGCGACGCGATCCAGTCTCGCCGAGAACCCATTCGTCGATCGTCTTGCCATCGATCCACTCCATCACGATGACCGGGTCGTCGTCTCGGCGGGTCAGGCCATAGATCGTGACGATGTTCGGATGCCGCAATCTCGCGGTGGCTAGAACTTCGCGCTCGAATCGGTTGCGTGCTCGTGCTGAAGCTCCGACAGGAAGTCGCTTGAGTGCTACCTCGCGATTCGTCGAGCGTTCCCTCGCGCGATACACGATGCCTTGTCCACCGCGTGCGACCTCGCCGAGGATGTCGTACTCCTCGATTTGCAAAGTCGTCGGCGTCTCGTCATCGATGTTCCGAAACGTGCCGAGCCACGTCGCATCGTCGTCGTCGTCACCGAAGATCTCGTTCAGGTCGTCGTCGATCCTCGTCATTGCGCGGATGGGCTCATCGTGAGCGTGTCAAGCCCAGCGATAGTAGTCGTCTTCGCGTCGCATCTGTTCACGAACTCTGTCGTGAAGTCGTCGGCGAACTCGATCTCGGATCTTGTAGATCGCGTCGCGCCCGATCATGAATTGACTCGCGCACTCGTCCACACTCGTGCCACGTAGCAGTTGCTCGAACACGTCCAAACTCTTCGACTCGAGTTCCTTGCGTAGATGGGAGAGTGCCACGCGGCAATGGTGGTCACGCCATTCCTCGACGAACGTGCGCTCGAGATCGACTCCTGCGGCAAGCCCGTCACTCACGGCCGTGTCGAGTCGTACCGCGTGTCGATCGGCACGACGCGCATGAAAGCGACGTACGGCGTTGGATGCGACACGGGCCAAGTAGTCACGGAATCGCCCCTTCTCGGGGTCGTAGGTGAAGCGCGGTAGGGACTTCGACATGTCGTGCCACACGGTTTGCGCGACGTCGTCAGCATCGGCGGGCTGGAGTCCTGCGCGGCGCGCATAGGCCTGGATCATGGGCGCGTAGTTCTTCGTGAACTGACGCCATGCCTCACCGTCGTGCGTCGACAGCTTGCCCAGGAAGGTCTTGCGCGTGGTCTCGAACATCGATGAGTGCGGCAGGTTGCCAATGCGAGTAGTCGGGAAAGTTTACCCGCTATCGGAGACCACGGCGACACACTGTCAACCCGAGCAATCGACCACGATGCGCCAGCCGTCCGTGCCGCGTTGCAGCACGATCGCGAAGTAGCCGCTCGGCGAATCGTCCTTCCTCGTGAGCTGCCAATGTCCGTGAGCGATGGCGACACCGTCCGCAAGTATGTGGCATTCCAAGTCTTGGAAGCGCAACGTGCCCATCGCCGCTCGGTCCGGATAACCTCGCCGGTAGCGTGCGAGCATCGCGTCCCATCCCGTCGTGAGGTCGCGCGGACCACGAAACACGAGATTCGGACTCTTCTCGTACGTCTGAGCGAAGCCTTCGAGGTCCCCGCGATTCCAAGCTTCGACTTGGACGCGGAGAAGTTCTCGAATCTCGAACTCCGTCTCTGCGAACGTCGATGGCGTCGCGCGACAGCAGACGAGTGGGACTGTGATCGCGACGATCGCGACAGAACGGAGGACTCGGGTGTTGGCGCGCATATCACTCGATCGAGGTCAGCTCTTCGATCTCTCGAACCTCCTTGGGCACACCGGAAGTGAGCACGTCCGGCCCACTCTTCGTGACGAGGACATCATCCTCGATGCGAACGCCGATCCCCCGAAACTCCTTGGGGACCTTCTTGTCGTTGCTCGCGAAGTAGAGACCGGGCTCGATCGTCGTGACCATTCCAGGTGCGAGTTGCATCGGCTTGCCCGAACGATCCTCGTACGCACCGACGTCGTGCACATCCATACCCAGCCAGTGCCCGAGGCCGTGCATGTACCAGGGGCGATAGGACTTGTTCTCCACGAGCTTGTCAACACTGCCCTTGAGGATGCCGAGTTCGACGAGTCCTTTGGTGAGTTCTCGCCACGATGTCTCGAGCAACTTCTTGACGGTCGTGCCTGGTTTGCAGAGAGCAACGCACTTCTTCTGGCATCGAAGGACCACATCATAGACAGCCCGTTGTGCATCGCTGAACGAACCCGCGATGGGGAAGGTGCGCGTGATGTCCGCGGTGTAGTGGCCATACTCCGCGCCGGCATCGATCAGCAAGAGATCGCCTTTCTTGATCTTCGCGTTGTTGGCGACGTAATGCAGGATGCACGCGTTCTTGCCGGTCGCGACGATCGAGTCGTAACCATTGCGAGGCGAACCTTCGCGACGGAACACCGCCTCGAGTTCGGCTTGTACTTCGAACTCGTACATGCCCGGCTCGGCGATCGACATCGCGACGCGATGACCGGCGGCCGAGATCTCGGCCGCACGACGCATCAGTTCGATCTCTTCGGCACTCTTGATCAGCCGCATCTCGTGCAGCGCGGGTCGCGGATCGACGAAGGACGGCAAGCCTTGGTTCCGGCGGGGGCGGCCCGTGTACCGAGCCCCGAAATGGCGCAAGACATGCGCATCGAACGTCGGATCGGAACCGAGCGCATAAGCGAGTTCGTCGATATCCCCCGCCATCTTCCCGAATACGTCCCAGAACTCACTGATCGGGTAGGAGTGATCCGCTCCATACTCGCGAACGGCGCCGCGCGTGCCTGCACGCGGACCGTCCCAGATCTCTCGGTCCTTGTCCCGTGGTCGAACGAAGTAGTGTGTTTCGTACCCGGTCGATGTGGGCATGCAGACGAGAATCGATTCGGGCTCGTCGAAACCGGTGAGGTATTTGAAGTTACTGTCCTGACGATACGAGAAGTGCACATCACCGTTTCTCAGGACCTCCGGAGCCGCGCGAACGAGCAAAGGGGTCCCGCCGAGCGCCTTGTAAAGTCGATTTCGACGCTGTGCATGGATTGAGGCGAGCGACGTCGTCGCCGATGATGAGGACGTCTTGTTGCGCGTTCTACGTTTCACGTTCGTCTTGGCCATGGCGGGAGACTACGCGTTCGGAGGATTCCATGCACGCATCCGGCAACGACCAGGGGAGCGATCGAGATTTCCTGGGGATCGGTTGGGCGCTTCATCCCGATGTCGAGTACCTGACGATTTCACGTCGGCTGATCGAGGACGAAGCGGATTACTTCGAAATCAACCCCGAGGCCCTTTGGAAACCGACGATCCAACGGGGAAAGACTGTCGGGCTCGAGCGCAGCGAGTTCCATGAGACGTTCGCGGCGATCGCGCGCTCGTCGGAAAAGCCGTTCGTCGCTCATGGTCTCGGCTTGTCCCTCGCAACCCCGCTGTTCGATCTCGCGGTGCGCCCGGGCGCTACTGCAGAAGCAAGTCGCGCCGCGGCGTGGCTCGAACGCGTTGCGAACGACGCCAGCGTATTCGACTTTCGCTGGTACTCGGAGCACCTGGGTTTCACGCGGGCCGGTGGGCTCAATGCCGGGCTGCCGCTACCGATTCCCTTTACTACAGAGGTTGCACGCAACGTTGCCGAAAAGCTGCGCCGTATGAGTCACGTCGTGCCAGTCGTCGCGTTCGAGAACAGCGCGAACCTCTTCTGGCTGTGTTCGACCGATGCTCCGCGCGACCCACTCTTTGCGGAGCACATCGCTCGAGACGAAGTGAACTTCATGTGCACGATTCTCGAAACCGCCGACTGTCGACTCCTGCTCGACTTGCACAACGTGTGGGTCGAGTCGATCAATCTCGGGTTCGACCCGTTCGGCTTCGTCGACCTTCTTCCATTGGATCGTGTCCTCGAGATCCATCTGTCCGGTGGTAGCGACTCCGATCCCAGTTGGCTGGCATCCGGGCGTGAGTTCCGCATCGATTCTCATGACGGATCCGTGCCGGAGACATGCTGGGAGCTCTTGGATCACGTGCTTCCGCGCTGTGTCCGTCTCCGAGGGGTGATCCTCGAGAGGCTCAACGGGACGTTCACTGCCGACGACGTCGACGGACTCGTAGCCGAAATGCAACGGGCACGGAATGCGTGCCGAGTTCGACGGGATGCCGCCCCCGGTCCGCGTGCTCCGACTCGTCCACTTCCAAGCGGTGGAGACTTCGAAGAGCTTTCGAACTTCGTCGTCGGCGCGCTCGTCGACCCCGACCCTATTTCGAGGTTGGAGCTGCCGCCGCATACGCTCTCGGAAGCTTCGCTCGGAGCACTGGCGACGATGGATGCCGACGGATTCGCGGTGACCGGGCTCGTCGTGCGAAAGCTGCGTTTCGAGCGTCTGTATCGGGCGTGTGACGCGGCTCGCCGTGCCTTCGATGCGGACCCCGGGGCGTTCGTCGAGATGTTCGAGAGCTACGAGCGCCAAGTGCCGGCGACAGCGTGGTTTCCAGAAGAAGAGGCCATGCTGTTCGAGCATTGGCTCGGACAGTCACGAGGCTGATTTCGCGCCTGGACTCGAAACCCGTACCTCGCTCGGGACCGAAAGAACAAGGTGCGGAACTCGTCGAACGGAGTTCCGTTGGAGGCCACCCATGACGCGATCCATCATTCTCGACACGACGTACCTCGCAGCTTCGATCTACGGGCTCGCGCTCATGACCAACACCGGGTGTGCGCAAGCCGGCGACGCTGCGGAGCAGAACGCGCTTCCAGCGCATTTGACGGAAGCGATTCGCTCCATGAAAACGACGGGACGTGGCGGCTTGGTCTTCGTCATTCCCGACGACGAGCGACGGGAGGCCCTGCGACGATGTTTGACGAACATCGCCAATCAAGCGCCGTTCTACGAAGAACTCCTCGACGATGACGAGAGTCCCGAGGTGCAGGATCCGAGCAAGGTATCGGCGCGCTACATGGCTTGGCACCTTCGTGTTCGCGAGCTCCATGCGGTTGCTGCGATCATTTGTTTGTCCCGCGAGCAGGCCGTGAAGCACTATGCGGTCGATGACGATGCGGTGATGCTGCTGATCGATTCGCATGGTCGGAAGATCGCGCACCTGGATCTGCGCAAGGACACTTCGAAAGACTGGGTCGCTCGCTACTCGAAAGCGATTCGCATCGCGGAGCTCATGAAATTCGTGCGAGGCAGCAACGACGAACACTTGGCCCGGATCGTCAAGGCGTCGCTGTCGGAAAGGAGTGAGGACGAGAGAGCTTCGCTCGATGCGGCGTTGCGCGAGTACATCGAAACGCGCGGTCAACCGATGACAACGTTGCCGGCTGCCGTGGCGACGAGCATTCGCACAGAGGCGAGCCATGCCATGAGTCGTTTCGTGAAAGCTGCATTCGAGCGCGACGGCGACGAGGATGTCGCACGCACGATCGAACGATTGCACGAGTTGGTGTCACGCAGCGGTCAGCCGACGACTTTGCCCTATGGTGTGACGGTCCCCGTGCAGAACACCGACCCGTGCCCAGGCTGTGGGTTGGCACGCATGTCGTCGCAGGCGATCCGTTTCTTGGGCGAAGTCCAATCGAAGAAGAAGTGACGGACGGCCGAATCGCTGAAGGCCGGGTCGGGCCGGGTGCGTCTATGATGCGCCACCATGAGCTACGGCCACGCTGACAATGTCTTTCCGCCGCCACGGGAGTTCGCCGACAAGGCTCGTATTCCGTCGATGCCGGCGTATCGCGAAGTCTACGAGCGGTCGATTCGTGACCCGGATAGCTTCTGGTCAGAAGTTGCTCGCGATCTCGTCGTGTGGAAACGCCCATTCGAGCATGTTCATCATGCGGATTTCCACGCAGCGACGTTCCGCTGGTTCGAAGACGGCACGCTCAACGTCACCGAGAGTTGCCTCGATCGTCACGTGCGCGAGGGGCGCGGCGACAAGGTCGCGATCTTGTGGGAGGGCAACGACCCGTCCGACAGCACGCGATTGACCTACGAAGAACTTCTGCGTGAGGTCTGCCGGTTTGCAAATGTGTTGCAGGCTCAGGGAGTCGCGAAAGGAGATCGAGTCTGCTTCTACATGCCGATGATTCCCGAGCTCGCGATCGCGATGCTCGCTTGTGCGAGGATTGGCGCGGTGCATTCGATCGTGTTCGGAGGGTTCTCCGCGGACTCGCTGCGAGATCGAATCCTCGATGCTCGGTGTGAGGTCGTCATCACCGCAGACAGTACGTTTCGCGGGACCAAGGAGATCCGGCTGAAGGATATCGTCGATGCGAGTCTCGAGGGCCTGGACTTCGTTCGCTCGTGCATTTGTTTCGAGCATTCGAAAGAGCGTGTGACCATGCGAGCAGGTCGCGACCATTGGGCTCACGAGCTGTTGGATGGAGTGGTCGATACCTTCGACGCCGTCGAAGTCGGTGCGGAAGACCCGTTGTTCATCCTGTACACCTCGGGATCGACGGGGCGGCCCAAGGGTGTGCTGCACACATGTGGGGGCTACCTGACCTACGTCGCGTACACGCATCGCAACGTATTCGACATCCGTGACGACGACATCTACTGGTGTACGGCCGATATAGGGTGGATAACCGGTCACAGTTACATCGTCTACGGCCCGCTCTGCAACGGCGCGACGACGCTGATGTTCGAAGGTGTCCCGACGTGGCCGGACGCGGGTCGCTTCTGGGACGTGGTCGACAAGCATCGGGTCTCGGTCTTCTATACCGCGCCGACGGCGATCCGCGCGCTGATGCGTTCGGGCGATGACCCGGTCAAGAGTCGTAGTCGATCGACGCTCCGTTTGCTCGGAACCGTCGGCGAGCCGATCAACCCCGAGGCATGGCGTTGGTATCACGAGGTCGTCGGGGAAGCGCGATGTCCGATCGTCGATACCTGGTGGCAGACCGAGACTGGCGGCATTCTCATCTCGCCGATGCCTGGAGCGACACCGACGAAGCCGGGTTCGGCGACACTGCCGCAACCAGGTGTTCGGCCTTTGATCGTCGACGAAAACGGAACCGAACTCGAAGGCAACGACGTCTCCGGCATGCTGTGCATCGACAAGGCGTGGCCCGGCATGATGCGCACGGTTTACGGCGACCATGACCGCTTCGTCTCGACGTACTTCAGTCGTTTTCCTGGGCGCTATTTCACGGGGGATGGCTGTCATCGCGACGCGGACGGTTACTACTGGATCACGGGCCGTGTCGACGATGTTCTCAACGTGTCGGGACACCGGATTGGTACCGCGGAGGTCGAGAGCGCGCTCGTCGGACATGCGAACGTCGCCGAGGCGGCCGTCGTCGGTAGGCCCGACGAGATCACGGGTGAGGCGATCTACGCCTACGTCATCCTCAACGAAGGGATCGCGCCATCCGACGAAGCGCGTACCGCGCTCGTGCAGCAGGTGCGAAAGGAGATCGGTGCGTTCGCGGCGCCGAAGTCGATTCACTTCACACCGGGTCTGCCAAAGACACGTTCGGGCAAGATCATGCGACGCATCTTGCGCAAGATCGCGGCCGGGCAGACCGAGGACCTCGGCGACGTGACGACGCTTGCCGATCCGGACATCGTTCGGACCTTGGTCGAGACGGCGCCACGCGAGTGAGGATGTCGCGATGTCGTAACGAAGCGCTTGCAACGGAACCGTCGGCGCAAGCGGCTCGTCCTGTCAGCTCTTGTTCACGATCGAAAACCTCAAGGAGTCGTCATGAATACAACCGCACGAAATACATCACGAATCGGAGTTGCTGTTCTCTTCGCTTGCGTAGCCGCGGGGCAGTCTCTCAGTGCGCAACGCGTAGACGCGGTATCGAACATCGGAGTCTTCGCACGCGAGGCATCCGCAGCGTCTTTCAAGTTCGTTGCCAAGAATACACAGCTCAGTCTGCCGTTCTCGCTCGCAACCTCACTGCCGAATACGGACGCGGCCACGAAGATCACTGCGCTGCGATCGGGTCAGAAGCAGGCGTATGTCATCAATCAAGTCGGTGGCAGCAAGGCGCCGAGCGGGAGCGCCGGTACGAGCGACTCGAGTAGTTCGCGAAACTTCCAACCCGGGCCGCAGGTCTTCAAGTTTCGCTTTCCAGCTGCCGTGGGTACGCGCTGGCTCGTTGTCGCGACCATACAAGGCCGTATCAACGGTCGCGCAGCCGGTGGCGGGGCGTTCGACGTCGATGGCGACAGCCAAGTGGATTGGGCAGCGCGTGCTCTCGCGAACGCGCAGAGCAAGTCATTCCAGCTCGTCGCAGGTGCAGCCGGCATCGAGATCGAGGTCGCGAGTGACGCGATCGCGAACACGACCGGCACGATCACCGCGAGCTCTTACCAAACGATCGTGCAGTTCTCGATCGAACCCGATCCTCGGCGCTGTGTCGCGACAGAGATCGGCTCTGGCTGTGGACCGCGCCTCGGCGTTCGCGAATCCTCTTCGTCCACGGGCGATACCCTGGCGTTCGCGACGAACAATGCGACGCCGGGTGGCTTGTCGCTCTTCCTGCTCGGCGACCGCGCCCTCAACGTGCAATTCCCCGGGACCCGTTGCTACTTGCACACGAATCCGCTGATCATCTTCGGCCGCATCATCGACCGAAATGGAAACGCTTCGATCCAGTTCGATCTACCGAAGAACTTCGAAGGGAGGTTCACCGCACAGGATGTCATCCTCGTCCGCAGCGCGACGAAGATCGGCATCGAATCGACGAACGGGCTCGGGATTGCTTGCCGAAAGGGCTGAGTTCGACGCGAGCTCAGAGGTTCGATGCTCTTCGAACTCCTGAAGCGCGCCCGTGATCTGCACGGCCACCGCGATGCGATTCGTGGGCAGGCCGTGCAACTCACGTATCGCGGCCTGTATGCATCGTGCACGAGCTTGGCGCATGCGTGGTCGGAGCTCGGCGTGAGTGCGACGGACAGAGTCGCGATTCTCAGTCGCAACAGCCCCGAGTATCTCTGTGCGTACTTCGCGAGTGCATGCCTCGGGGCCGTGCTCGTGCCTCTGAACACACGCTGGACGAGTTCGGAGATCGCAGCCGTTCTTGCGCGCAGTGGCGCGCGACTCTTGGTGTTCGAATCGAGCTTTGCCGGGCTCGTGGACCAGGTCGAACACACTGCAGAGCGGTGGGCTATCGACGACAACGCGTGGTCGTTCTCGCAGGCTGCTCATGGTCTTGAATCGGGTGTCCGTGCATTCCATGTGCGTCGATCGGTTGACGATGCGGCGCACCTCTACTTCACGAGTGGTACGACGGGTCACCCCAAGGGAGTCGTGCTGACCGAAGGCAACGTGCATGCTCATGCGCTCGCTGCGGTTCTCGAACTCGAGCTCGAAGCGAACGATACGTGGGCGCATATCGCTCCGATGTTCCACCTTGCCGATGCTTGGGCGACGTTTGCGATCACGTTGGCAGGAGGCTGCCACGTGTTCTTGTCGGACTTCGATGCCGAAAGCGCGCTGAAGCTGCTGCGCGAAGAAAGGGTTTCGATCACGAATCTCGTGCCTTTGATGCTTCAGCGCATGGTCCAGTCACACGGTGAACGTGTTCGAGGATGTGATTCGGAGCCGACTGACGACACGTATGCACTCAGGATCCTCATGAGTGGAGGTGCGCCGATTGCTCCGTCGCTCGTGCGACGCATCGTCGAGGCGTTCGATTGTGAATACGTACAGACGTACGGAATGACCGAGACGAGCCCGTACTTGACGATGAGCCTGCTCGATGAGCAGCAACGCATGCTCACTCGGGACGAGCAGTTGCGAATCCGAGCGCGCACGGGTCGCCCGTTCTTGGGCACGGAGTTGCGAGTCGTGCGCGACGCCGGTGGGGCTCGCGGTTTCGAGAAGGTGCAATGCGATGACGTCGATGTCGGCGAGGTGCAAGTACGCGGACCTCACGTGACGCGTGGATATTGGGAGGATCCGTTGGCAACGCGTGAAGCATTCACGCCGGACGGGTTCTTGCGAACCGGTGACCTGGCGACGATCGACGCGAGCGGGTCGATTCGCATCGTCGACCGAATCAAGGACGTGATCCTGACCGGCGGTGAGACGGTCTACACGACCGAGGTCGAAAGTCGGTTGTACGAGCACGCGAGCGTTTTGGAGGTCGCAGTGATCGGCGTTGCCGATCCGACGTGGGGCGAGCGCGTGGTTGCGGTCGTCGTCTTGCGTCCGAGTCATGAGGACACGCGCGCAGATGAACTGATTGCGCACTGCCGCGAGCGACTTGCTGGCTACAAGTCACCAAAACAGATCGTGTTCTCGAATCAGTTGCCGCGGATGGGGTCGGGAAAGATCGACAAGCGTGCACTCCGTCAGACGATCGAGTGAACTCGAGTACGCCATCAATGCGCCATCAAGGCTTGCGCATGCGGTCGTGACGCAATCGACTGAGGATCGCTCGCGTAGCAGGCGATCGATTGAGCGTATAGAAGTGCAAGCCTGGTGCGCCAGCAGCGAGTAGCTCTCGGCATTGATCGATCGCGAAGCTGATCCCGACTCCGGCAACTGCTTCCAAGTCGTCTTCGACGAGACTCAGCTCTTCGGCGAGCGCCTCCGGAATCCCGGCACCGCACATGGTCGTGAACCGCTGGATCTGCCCATAGTTGAGGATCGGCATGATGCCGGGAACGATCGGCAGCTTGATGCCGGATGCGCGCGCGCGAGAAACGAAGTCTCGATAGTCGGCGTTGTCGAAGAACAACTGCGTGATCAGGAAATCGACGCCAGCGTCGACCTTCGTCTTGAGGTTCGCGAGATCCAGGCCAGCGTCGGTTGCTTCCGGATGTTTCTCGGGATAGCAAGCGGCGCCGATGCACATTGGCGCACCGATTTCGCGTAGGAACGCGACGAGTTCGCTGCCGAACTCGAAACCGTCCTTCGCCGCCACGAACTCGTCCTGGCCCTTGGGTGTGTCGCCGCGAAGCGCGAGCACGTTCTCGATGTTCTCGGCAACGAGGGCGTCCACGATGCGGCGAATGTCATCGCGCGAATGGCCGACGCATGTGAGGTGGGCCATCGGTTCGATTCCGATCTCGCGTTTGATACGCGCGACGAGTTCGAGCGTCCGGCGGCGCGTGCTGCCGCCCGCGCCGTACGTCACGGAGACGAACGACGGTGCGCTTTCCTTGAGTTTCCGGACAGTCGCGAAGAGTTCTTCGGTCGCTTCGTCGTTCTTCGGTGGGAAGAATTCGAAGGAAACTGTCGGTCGAGCGGAATCGAAGAGATTGCAGATTCGCATTGCGAGGTCAGGACAGGCTGTGGCGACGCAGTTTGCCACGCAAGAGGAAGAGTACGAAGAACGCAGCGGCCCATTGAGTCAGGCACGTTCCGATCGAGTAGGTATCGAACGGATCCCACGGCGATGTCGAGCCACTTTTGGCCCAGCTCAGCGATTGTTGGAACCACCACCCGAGCAGGACGACGAACTGCAGCGGAATCAGAGCTGCGAGCAGGACATCGAACCATGCTCCCAACGGGCGCCGCGTTGGATCATCGCGGATCCAGTTCTCGCGAAACTCGCGAAATCCGACTGCCTTGACGGCGAGCACGCAAAGGAAACCACTCACGAGAAGCCCGAGTCCCCAAACCCAGTCTTGATTGGAGAGGAACTCGAGATTGAGTGCGGATGGCAAACCGACGAGGAGTGCCGCCACGGTGACGACCAGGATCGACCGGTGACGATCGAATCCGAGATCCATCATGCATCGAGTCGCGAGTTCGACCATCGCGATCAAGGACGTGATCGCGGCAAACGCGAGTGTGAGAAAGAACGCAGCCGCGAGCCAGCGCCCGGCAGGCCCGATTTCGCCGAAGAGCTGGGGGATCCAGACCATCGCCATGCCGGTGTTGCCGGGAGAGTTCGTCTGCAGGACCTGAACGGGGTCGGCGCTGGCGAGCGGCGCGAGTGCGAAGATCGCTGGCACGATCGCGAGTGCAGCGATCAGGCTCGCTACGTTGTTGCCGATGCCCGTCATCACTGCGTTGCCGATGCCCGTGCCTTTGTCGGCACTCCCGATTGCGAACGTCAGAAGCAGGCCCCATCCGGCACCCGTCGAGAACGCACTCTGTGACAGTGCCTCGAGCCAAGGTGAAGCCGTGGCGAGCTGATCTCCATTGACCTTGAAGAGCCACGCCACACCCTGGCCCGCGCCGTCGCGCGTCAATCCGAAGATCATGAGTACGAACAACAACGCGAACAGGGTCGGCAAGAGGATCTTGTTGGCGCGTTCGATACCGTTGCGCAAGCCACGCGATACGAAATACGCCGAGATGACGAGCGCCACGACGGTTGCGAGTGTCGCGAGTCCGCCTTGTGCACGACCGACGAACCAATCCGTTGCGGTCTTCGTGTCCATGTCGGCGACGTTGCCAGCCAGCGACTCGTACACGTAGATGCCACACCAGCCCGCGACGACCGCGTAGTAGCAGAGGATCATCGTCGTGCAGAGAGCGACGAACGCGCCAATGAACCCGAACCGCGGACCGAGCATCGAACCCAGCGAGGCAATGACGCCATGACGCGTCGATCTCCCGATCGAGAACTCGACGATCAGCAGTGGAATCGACCAACTGAAGAGGAAGATCATCCACGGGATCAAGAACGTCCCGCCGCCATCGAACTTCGCGAGAATGCGCGGGAAGCGCCAAATGTTCCCCGTGCCGATCGCCATGCCGAGTGCCACGAGCACGAGTGCCCAACGCGAACTGAACACGTCCGCAGCCAGCGAAGAGCGGGATGTGTCGTTCCCCGCACCGAACCCAGGATCTGACTCCGACATCCCAGGATCGTCGTCGCTTCGCGCTCTCGATGCCAGTGCTGGCTGGTAAGCTTCGCGCCATGACCGATGTCCAGACCATTCGCGCTCCGCGCGGCACGACGCTGACCTGCGCCAACTGGCAGATCGAAGCCGCCTATCGCATGATCCAGAACAACCTCGATCCGGAAGTTGCCGAGCGACCGGAGGACTTGGTCGTCTATGGCGGTTCGGGCAAAGCGGCGAGGTCGTGGCCCGATTACAACCGCATCATCGCGGCGCTGAAGCGCTTGCGTCCCGACGAGACGCTACTCGTCCAGTCCGGTCGAGCCGTCGGTGTAGTGCAGACCCATGAGGGCGCGCCCCGCGTGTTGATCGCCAACAGCAACCTCGTCGGGAAGTGGGCGAACTGGGACGAGTTCCGTCGACTCGACGAAATGGGGCTCATCATGTTCGGCCAGATGACCGCCGGTTCTTGGATCTATATCGGCACGCAAGGAATCCTGCAGGGGACCTACGAGACGTTCGCGGCCGCGGCGCGCAAGCATTATGGCGCGAGTGCCAACCTCGAAGGGCGTCTCGTCGTCACGGCCGGTTGTGGAGGCATGGGTGGTGCGCAGCCGCGAGCCGTGACCATGTGCGGCGGCGTTTGTCTGATGGCGGACGTCGATGGTTCGAGGGCACACAAGCGCGTGCACGATCGATATCTCGATCTCGCGACCGACAATCTCGATAACGCCATCGCGAAGGCGCTAAGGGCCAAGGACAAGCGTGAAGCGTTCTCCGTGTGCTGGATCGGCAATGCCGTCGAGCTCTTGGGTGAGCTGAACGAGCGCGGGGAGATTCCCGACATGGTCACCGACCAGACGAGTGCGCACGATCTGCTCAACGGCTACTACCCCGTTGGCTACGGATTCGAAGAGGCGTGCCGCTTGCGCGCGTCGGATCCGGACAAGTATTTGTTCGAAGCCAAGACGACCGTGCGCCGACACGTCGAGCTCATGCTCGAATTCCTCGACAAGGGATCGGTCGTGTTCGACTACGGGAACAACATCCGGACGGCAGCTGCCGAGGAAGGGTTGGCCTATGCCTATCGCTTCCCCGGCTTCGTCCCCGCATACATCCGTGATCTCTTCTGTGAAGGGAAAGGTCCGTATCGTTGGGTCGCTCTGAGCGGCGACCCTGCCGACATCCATCGAACCGACGAGCTCGTCCTCGAGATGTTTGCGGACAACAAGTTCCTCTGCGATTGGATCCGAGTGGCGCGTGATGGCTTCGCGTTTCAGGGGCTGCCCGCGCGCATTTGTTGGCTCGGATGCAAGGAGCGTGCGGACTTCGCGATGCGGGTGAACGATCTCGTAGCAATGGGTGAGATCTCCGCTCCGATCGTGTTCGGTCGAGATCACCTCGACTGTGGTTCGGTCGCGAGTCCGTATCGCGAGACCGAAGCCATGAAAGACGGCTCCGACGCCATTGCCGACTGGCCGATCCTCAATGCGCTCGTCAGTTGTGCAAGCGGTGCGACGTGGACCAGCTTCCACCATGGCGGTGGTGTCGGCATGGGATACAGCTTGCACGCCGGACAGGTCTGTGTCGCCGACGGCACGCCCGAAGCGCGCGAGCGCTTGCGCCGGGTCCTGACGAACGATCCCGCGATGGGCGTGATTCGGCACGCTGATGCAGGCTACGAACTCGCGGAACGTGCCGCCGAGAAGTTCGGTGTCGACCTCGCCAGGTGAAGGGCGTCGTGAGCGGTCAGGCGTAGAGTCGTTCGATTCGCGCGATTCGCTTCGATAGCGGTGGATGCGTCGAGAGCGCGTTGCCGCCGCCGCGGAGCTTTCGCATCGGGTTGACGATCCACAAGTGCTGCGTCGCGCGATTCGCTCGTCGCATCGGCGTCGTATCCAAGCTGAGCTTGTGAAGTGCGTTCACGAGGGCTTGTGGATCGCGCGTCAACTCGACGCTCGTCGCGTCCGCGAGGTATTCGCGCTCGCGTGAGACCGCAGCCTGCAGGAGTCGAGAAAAAAGCGGTGCGATGATGGCTAGTACGAGCACGACGACCATCGCGATCACGTGAGCACCCGACTTTCCACGTTCGCCGCGCGAGTAATTCATGCCGCGTCCGTGCCAGAGGCTGCGAAGACCGAGATCCGCGAGCATCGCGATCGAGCCGACGAGGACCGCCATCAGGACCATGAAGCCCGTATCGCCGTTCTTGATGTGGCCGAGCTCGTGCGCCATCACGGCCTGGAGTTCGGCTCGGTCCAGCTTCTCCCGCAAACCGGTCGTGATCGCGACGTGCGCCTCGTCGGTCTTGAACCCGGTCGCGAAGGCGTTCGGACTCGATTCCTCAATGATCCAAATCTTGGGTGGCGGCATCGCGGCAGCGATCGCGGCTTCGTGCACGACATTCCAGAGCTGGGTGTCTTCACCTGGCAGGAGTTCGCGCGCGCCTGCGCTCATCATGACGAGGCGCGTTCCTGCGGCGCGCGCGATCCAGTACTGGACGCCGGCGAACACGAGGCCGCCGAGGAGGCCGATCAGCCAGTTGTCCCATGTCGCACCGAGCGCCGTGCCGAGCGCCGCCATCGTGAGGAAGAGCACGAAGGCGAGCACGAACGAGCGACGCCGATTCTGCCGTTGTAGAGATCGGAAGTCCGTGCGGGGCCCGCGCACGGGCGCTCGAGTGCTCGACACGTTCGTTAGATCAGCTACCGAAGTCGACTTTGACCGGCTCGCGCGCGACTGCGTCTTCGAGCTCGAAGAACTCACTCTTGTCGAAGCCGAACGTACCTGCGAGCAGGTTGCTCGGGAACTGCTCGACCTTGTTGTTGTACCGCAGCACGGAGTCGTTGTAGCTCTGCCGCGCGAACCCGATGCGATTCTCGGTCGTCGTCAACTCTTCTTGGAGCTGGAGCATCGTCGTGTTGGCTTTGAGCTCGGGGTAGTTCTCGGCGACGGCGAAGAGGGAGCGAAGCGTCGACGTCAGCATGTTCTCGGCGCGTGCGTGCTCTTCCACACCCTTCGCGTCGATAGCCATTTGGCGAGCTTTGGTCACGGCTTCGAGAGTCTCACGCTCGTGCTTGAGATAGCCCTTGGCGGTTTCGACGAGATTGGGGATGAGGTCGTAGCGTCGCTTGAGTTGAACGTCGACCTGGCTCCAGGCGTTCTTGACCTCGTTGCGGCCCGAGACGAGGCCGTTGTAGAGCGCGATCACGAAGAACACGAGGAGGACGATGACGCCGAGCGCGACGTAGAGAGCGGTGTTGGCCAGTAGGAAGATCATTCGGGTTCCGTCGTTCCTGAGGAGTGGTGCTGAGGATACCGAGTCGATGCGTCAACCGCGTCTGCGAACGGCTTGCTTCTTGCGCGCTTCGTCGCGTGCGCGCTCGATTGCGCGACCGTTCTCGCGGAGCGCGTCGATGATGAAGGCGGCATCCTCTTCGCTCATGTGACGCCGCGCCTTTTGGAGGCACGTTGCGAAATGGTCGACCTCCGCCTCAGTCACGGGGAAGCCCACGTTGCCGCCGGGGCCCGTTCCGTGGGCGACCATTTCGAGCTTGTCCGGATCGAGGATGGAGAACCACGGGATTCCACCCCCGCGCTTTTGGCACAGCAAGTCGGCGATGAGTTTGCCGTGCGTCATCTTCTCGATGTCGATCTTCACGATCACGAAGTCCTTGTCGAAGCGAGTCGCGATGTCCTTGCGCCCGAGGAACTCCTCGAGCTTGTGACACCAACCTCACCAGTCCGCAGTCGGGTACGCGAAGATGCGCCGCTTCGTCTTCGTTGCCGTCTCGCGCGCCGTTTCGAACAGCAGCGCCGCGTCGCTCGATTCCGGTTGCGTGTCGACGTTTTTGGTCTTGGCTACGTGATCCGCCGGGACGGGCTCGGCAAGAAGCGCGGTGACGGTGCGCTCGACATCGGCGTTGGCGAGATCCGCGACGCGCAGTTTGCCGCTGCGATCGATGACGTAGTAGTCGGGGTAGCTATCGACACCGTAGGTTTGGACCGTCGTTCCTTCGGAATCGATGCAGACCGGCACGGAGATGTCATTGTCTTTCATCCATGCTGCCATGCGTTCCGATGCACTCTTCGTGTGGACCGCGATCAGGGCAAGACCTTGCCCTTGGAGTCGCCGATAGAGCGTTTGCAGCTCGGGCATCGACGAACGGCAAGGGCCTCACCAGACTCCCCAGAACTTCAAGAGCACGACTTTGCCACGCAGTGCGGCGAGCGTCGGGATCCCATCGGTGACCAACGTGCTGGTGTTCGCCCAACCAGTGACCGACAGCGCGGGGGCCGGCTTTCCTTCGAGTGCTGCTTTTGCGTCCGTTCGCTTCTCGCGTTGAAAGTCGTCCTGTCCAGACGCATTGCGGGCGAACGTGCCCAGAGACAACGGTGCGGTCAGCAAGAGGGCCAGGATCGTCGAACGAGTGGCCAGTGTTCTCATCGGGCTTCCTCCGATCGGTTCGTGGGATGCCAGTATCGACGTGCTCCGTGGTTCTCGTTTCGGGACGCGACGCTGGCCAAAGCCGCGAGGATAGCCAAATCACGCTGCTAGGATATCCGGCGTTTTGGAGCGTTGCGTGCTCGCAAAGGCAGCACGCAACGCCGTTCCGCAGTGCTTTCCTTCGTCTCACGTTCGAGGCCTCGTCATGATGCGGTCCCTGTCACTTTCGCTCGTAGCAGCCGTTCTCCTTGGAGTAGGCGTCACGAATGCGCAAACCACTCCGTGCGCATCGCTCAACGACTCCAACACCAACGTCGCCAACTTCATCAGTTCGCGCAATCTCAGCAGGCCCAATAGTTGGGGGTGGCGCTATGTGCCTGCGGCGACCCAGATCGCCCGTGGTCTGCGCATCTTCACGAACAACTCGTTCACGACGGGTTTCATGCAACTCGAGATCTGGGACGAGGACACGACGACGATGATGCCCGGCAAGCGGATCGCGACGGGCACGTTCTATGCGCCGAAGTCCGCTACGGCCGATTGGGTCGGCACCAACTTCGACAAGCAGGTGCTGATGCAGAACGGCAAGTCGTATTGGTTCGTGTGGGTGGAAATCGGCTGGGCGACGTTCCCCACCGAGCCAGGCGGTACTTCGATGCCTGCGGCCGCGGTGTGGAATGGTACCGCGTGGCAAACGGCGACGACGGACCAGCTCAAGTTCCGTCTCTACTGCTCGATGATCGACACGAAGGGGGCAGCGGCCTTCGGGACTCCCTGCGCTGGTGCTTCCGGGTCGATCGGAACCGCCTTCACCAATCTCACGCCGAACATCGGCAATGCCGACTATCGCATCGAAGGGACAGGGCTACCGAGCGGTGCGCCGACCGCGATCATCCTCGGCGCGATCGCCAACTTCCCCTCGGTCCCGTTCGGCGGCGTCGCTCCGGGTTGTTCTCTCAACACCGACATCGTCGTGACCATTGGTGCTGCGACGGGTATGGGAGACGTGCGCGCGAGTGCTGCGGCAGGCCACCTCTTCTTGCCGCTCGGGATTCCCAACAACCCGTCGCTCGTCGGCGCGTACATCGGAGTGCAGTTCGCGACGTTCGACGCGCAATCGGCCAACGCACTCAAATACGTCTTCACGAACGCCGTTCGGACGACCGTGTACTGAACGTGGTACGTGATGAAGGGGAAGCAGGATGCTGCTCCCCCCTTCATCGTCCTTCGCGTGCCGTGACGCGAGTGCTGTCGTGGGCCGAAAACGACCCAGGACGGCTCAGCGATACTGCGTCACGAGGCCGTAGCCCTGCGTCGAGCCCGTTGCGGTCGTCACGGTATCGGGATTGAGGCCGGCCGAGCTATACGCGTAGATGCGGGTCAGGCCGGTCGTCGGGCCGCCGGAGATCGTGTTCGTGAGGCCGTTCGCCGAGTAGACGTTGATCGGCGTGATGCCCTGCTTGAACCAGAACATCTGCGTGTAGAACGTCGCGTTCGCGAGGTTGTTGTCGTTCGGGATGCCGAGCGAGAAGCTGACGTCCGCGTTGGATCCCGTCGACGGAGCAACGAGGAGCAGCGCCAGGTCGTTCATCAGGTTGCATCCGCCCGGAAGCGTGATGTTGAGCGGCGTGAAGCCGAGCACGAGAACGCCAGGAGGATTCGATGCTTCGTAGCCACTGCCCTTGAACGTCGTCGTGTTGCCGATGACGAGCGTCGTGGCATCGCCGGTGTGCACCGGCATGCTCGTGACGCCGCTCGGCTGGCAGCCGAGGTAGGCGCCGTTGCGTACCGAGCTACCGACTGCCGTCGTCGATTGACGGTGAGCGTCGAGCGGGTACGTGTTGATGGCCGTGCCGTACGTGCGAATCTCGAGCAGGAGATGACGCTTGGCGAGCATGCCCGTGTAGACGAAGGTCGTGCCCGTGTCGAACGGGATCTTGAAGTCGAAGTTGTTGTTCGCGAGCTTCGGTGGAACGATCGTGCGGCGCTTGATGACCTGCTTCTGCGACGCCGTGTCGATGTTGTTGGCGAACGTCGTCGAGAAGTTTGCACCGTCGATCGTCGATGGCGTCAAGGACAACCAGACGGCGACATCGGTGCTGAAGCCGCCGTAGTTGCCGCTCCCGAACCCGCTTGCCATGCGGAAGTCCAGGTTGCTCATCGTGATGGGTCGTGAGACGCCTTCGAAGTCCGTGTACTCCTGAATCTGGTGGTACCGCGTTGCGTACCACGACATCGGGATGTTGTTGTTCGTGTTGCCCAGGGGGTTGGCTGCCTTGGGGTGCAAAGTGCCGGTTTGGGCGAACAGCGGTACCGCCAGGACAGCGAGAGCAGGAAGAACGAGTTTGTTCATGATCCTTCGGTGGAAGTGGTCAGGAGAAAGGAGCTGGCCAGAGTGCGAATTCACGACGCTCGAGCGACGGAACACACTGCCGACGTCAACATAGCGTCATACGGAGGGGGGGAGGCGCGTACGAGAGGTATTCGTATCGCAACTTCAGGTTTCGCTCTGCACCCCGAGCCAGAGACGGACCCCACCGTACAGCCCGGCCTCGTTCGGCACGATGACGATGTCGTCCGGCAAGGGGATGCGTGGGAGGAAACGCGCGTTCCCACCGCCGATCAGGATGAGATCGGGGTTGAAGCAGCGCCGGAACACGTCGAGTGCCGGGGGGATGCGCTCGAGCCACGCTTCCCAGCCGAGTGCGTGCAGCGCGTTCTTTCCGAGCTCGTGTTCGAACGTCGATTCTCGTCCGTACGGCAAGTGTCCGAACTCACAGTTGGGGATCAGAACGCCGTCGCGAAACAACGCGGAACCGATGCCCGTGCCAAGCGTGAGCACGAGCTCGGTCCCGTGACCACGAATGCAACCGAGTCCCTGAACGTCCGCGTCGTTGGCTGCGCGTGTGTCTCTTCCGAGGCGGGCAGTCAATACATCGCTGATCGGGAAGCCTTGCCACGACGGATCGAGATTGACGGCGGTCTCGCAGACGCCGTTGCGAATGACTCCCGGATAACCGACCGAAACGCGGTCGAACTCGCCACCGAGCTCGTCCACCGCCTCGGCGATCAAGTCGATCGTGGATTCGGGGTGGGAACGAGCCGGCGTGTCCTTTCGAAGCGGCTCGTCGAGCGGTAGCGCGCGCGCGTCACAACGAACGAGTTTCGTCTTGCTGCCACCGATGTCGATGCAGAGCGTGATCGGGCCTTGCATGGCCTTAGAGTAATCCCGGCGCACCACGAGTCACCTCGATCTTGGACGATTCGAGAACCGGACGATGAAGACGACGACAAGCGGGTCGAGGGCCCGATCGACGGACGAAGCGACCTTCGGCTCGCGGCGAATCGAACTCGTGTTGCTCGTGGTCGTCGTGCTTCTCGTGCACGTTCGCGTCCTGACGTTCGCGCAAACGCCGGAGGGTTGGTCCCAGTTGTCGCTGCTGCGACAGCGAACCTGGTTCGGTTCGTTCGAGCCCTTCCCCGAGTATCCGTATTATCGGCCACTATGGTTCGCGTGGCTGTCGCTCGCGGATCGCGTCGGCTTGTCCGGAGGCCTCGCCCATGTCGGACCGTTGCTCCTCCACCTCACGGGCGTTCTCGCTGTCTATCGTGCTCTGGTGCGCATCGCGCCCTCGCAGGCTCTCGCGATCGCCTCATGCGTCGGAATCGCACCTGGTCTGACCGGCGCCATGTCGTGGCTCGCCGCAGGCAACAAAGCGTTCGTCTTCGGGTTCTTGGCGATCGGCTTCGCGATCCTGCTCCGCGTGCGTAGTGGTCTCGCGTATGCGTTGGCGGTGCTGCTCGGTGCGATGCCGGCAATCGCATCGAGTGAGAATGGCTACCTCGCGGTCCTGCTCTTTCCATTGACTGCGCTGGCTCTTCGTCCGCGCACGTTCGAGTCCGCCAAGCTCCGCATCGCCGGAAGTCTCGTGATCTTCGTGACGATTGCAGCGTGCTCGCTCGTACATCTGCTCGTCCTGTCGCCACAGCGCTCTGCCGGCGCCGAGAGCCGTGTCGTGCAACTCATTGCCGACACTCGTGAGGACCCGATTGGATCGATCGTCGCCGCGCTCGAGAACTTCGGCCGTTTCTTCGCTCACGGAATCGGTGTCGGAGAGAACCTACCGTGGGTCGGTGCGCTTCTCCTCGCTGCCCTGACGATCTACGCCATCGTCTCGAGACGTCGTGCACTTCTCGTCGCGATCGCGATCTTCGTTGTCCTGAACGTGCCGGCGTCCCTGTTCCGAGGCGAGTCGAGTCGACACCACGCATATCTACCGGCCATCGGAGCGGCAGCGTGTATCGCGACGTTCGTGTGCAGTTTTCGCGGCGGGTTGTGGGTCCTCCCTCTCGTGCAGGTGTTCTTCATCGGAAGGACTTTCGAGTTGCAACGACCATGGGCGGACTACTGCGCGCAGAGTCAGCGCATCTACGAGAGCAGCATCGACGTTCTGCGCGACGAGCCACTCGAGGTGCCGCTGCTCATCAATGTGCCCATCGAGTATCGCGCGGCCTTTCACTTGCGATTCGGCGCTGCAGCCAAAGTCAGCGACTGGCCATCGGCGACCGTGCTGTCGTCTCGGGACACGATTCTCTTACCGGAAGATTTTCGAGCACCCGATGCGGATCGGCCGAGTCGCAGTGTCCTCGAATACGACGGGTCGCGTCTCGTGCGCACGACACTCGGGGAGGTCCTTGGCAGGAGGCGTGCCCCACGCGCGTTCTGCGTCGACACGGTGCGGCGCTTCGAGAGACCGTGGCTCGCGTGGGGGGAGACGCTGAGGTCGTTTTCTCCGTTTTCGGGCGAAGCGGTCGGATTCGAGGCGTCGCCGCAGTCCGTCCACGAAGCTTCGTTCGTGCGTCGTGTGGACCTCGATGGTCACGGGCCGTTGAACGGCGAGGTCGGACTGTATTGGGAGTGTACGGTGGCTGCAGGCGCACCGTGCTACGTCGTGCTCGGTTGGACGCCATGGTCCGTGCTGCCCACGACGGAAAACGCCTGGCTCTTCACGCTCGAGCCGTTGCCGTGGGCCTTTACTACAAAGACGTTCCACGTCACGGACGGTCCACACGGCTCCTGGGCCGAGACGAATGCCGCGGTGCTACCGGTCTACGGCTTCTTGCCTGCGGTGCCCGTGGACGAGGCCGGCCAGCGCCTGCGCGTCGAACTCCGGCTTCGTTGAAGCGATCGAACAGCGTGTTGAACAGGCTGCTAAACACGCTACGCGGATAGAGCCGATGACGAGATATGCCCCTCGTCCTGACCATTGCAGCGCTCGCAAGCGGATCGGCGCTCGCTTGGTTGGGGATCCGGCGCTTTCGAGAGCGGGCTTCGCTGCCAGATGTGATCGAAGCGGCAAGCGGACGCGGGGTGATCCTGCTCGACGCTAGAGGAGAGTTGTCGGATCTCGGTTCGCGCGCGCGGAGACTGCTCGGCGTCGAGGGTCGCTGCGATCCATATGGTCTCGATGACTTGCCGATGCCGGGCTTGCGCGCGCGCGTCCACGCGCGCGACTCGCACGATCTGGACGATGCGCGTCTCGCAGAACCGCTCCGCGCCTGGATCGATGGTCAGTTCATCGACATCGACTACGAAATCGTGCCTTTGCGGCCGCGTCGCGGAATGCTTCCCGCAATCGTTGCCTTCGACCGTAAGGGGGCGGCGGCGACGACGACGACACGACAAACGAGGAGCCGTCGAAAGTCCGCTGCCGGTCGAGGACGCGCGAGTGCGGGCGCTCTCGAAGGCCGTCGCCTCCTGCTTGCCGAAGACGGTCCCGACAACCAGTTGCTGATGAGCTACGTTCTGCTCGGCCTCGGAGCCGACCTCGTGCTCGTCGAAGACGGCCAGCAGGCCGTGGATCTCGCTACGACCGAGCATTTCGATATCGTCATGCTCGACTTGCAAATGCCGATCATCGATGGCTACGAAGCTGCACGACGCATCCGGGCGGCGAAGCCCGACCTCGTGATCCTCGCGGTTTCGGCCAACGAGGACGCGGGTCCGGATTGCATCCTTGCCGGGTTCGATGCGCAACTCGCGAAGCCTCTGCGAAGGACGCATCTGTTGGACACGTACTCGGCGATCACCCTGGAGCGAAAGTCCCGAAGCTCGTCAGTAGTTCGTGCGCTGAGCGATTCGGTTGCCAGCGGCGGCAACTCCGTGGCCACCGGCGATGATCCGAGTGCAGGCTCCGAATGGGAACAGCTCTTCGCGGATCCCGAGTTCCGCACCATGGTCGAAGAGTTCCGCGACGACCTCGACGAGAGGATCCAAGCGATGCGCGCCGCGGTCGAGATCGAGGACTGGTCGCGACTCGAGAGCTTGGCGCACCAACTCAAGGGCGCCGCGGGAGGCTTCGGATTTTTCGAACTCTCCGATGTGAGTGGGCGTCTGGAGGCCGAGCTGCGCGGCGGGAACGACCCCAGGTCCGTCGCGAGCCGGCTATTGGACGATGTCGCGATCGCTGCGCATCGTTCGACGATCGCTCATCGCTGAGCGGACGCGCCCACGCCGCAGCGGAAGACGATTCCCGACGATCGCCCGACTTCTGCCGGCAGTGGTGTTGGTTCGCGCGCCTCCAGGTTCTCGGAATCCTGACGAGCAAGCGTGTGTGCGTGGGCAACGAAGCTCGCTCGCGGGTCGAGCGATGCATCGAACCACGCAAGGAGGGCGCGGGTCGCCGCCTCTCCCTTCGTCTCCGTATGGAAGATCCGTGTGCAGCGATCCACGCCGAGTTGCCGCAGTAGCGCTCTCGTTTCGGCGTTGTCAATCAGGCTCATGACGTCGCGGCCGTCGCGGATCAGGCGCCGCAACGCGAGCGAAGGCTCGATCCCCCGGATATCCCGGACGCGATCCGTGCTGTGCGATTTCGGGTCTTCGAGATCCGCGAGGCGACGGCCATGATCCGCGACACGATGAGCGCCGCTTGCTGCCGCGACATCCGCGACCATGCGTAGGACGTTCGGATCATGAGGAGCCGCGTCCTGAGCGCGTCGTGCCCACGCCATTGCCGATGCCCGGTCACCGGCTTCGAGTTCCGCCCGCGCGATCTTGGTACAAGTCGTCGCATCTCGCGTTCGTTCCGCGAGTGCACGCATGTCGGCCTCGACGCCTAGCGCTTCGCGCGCAGCGAGCCCGTTCGACGCGATCGCGAGTGTGCTTCGATGCAGCGCCGCGGCTCCGTGTTCGACGGTCGCGAGACGTTCGCCGAGTTTCGCCTCGAGAGTCGCGAGATGGAGATCGGGCGGTGCCAGGAGCCGGCTGCGTGCGAGGCTCATGCGCGAACCCTCGAGATCGCCAACTTCGAACTCGAGCCGTCCGAGTGCTCCGTGAGCGGCTGCCAGAAGCGGATCGTGTACGTGGGAGAAGCCTGCGCGATACTCCTGGGCGGCGCGTCGAAGGCACGCGATCGCCTCCACCAGGTATCCGTGATCGGCCAGCTTCATTCCTGTGTGAATCGCATCGACTCCGCGGACGAGGCGTTCGATGCGGGCACAGCGATCCGAGGCGCGGTCGCCGACGAAGTCTCCTTGCACGACACATCCACTCGCCGTGGCTCGGATCACGACACTCGCGATGGATCGAGGCGCCCCGCGTCCGCCGACGGGCGATGTCCCGACGAAACGCACGTTGTCGAGAAGGCGGCTCGTCGGACGGACTTCTGGCCATGCATGGCCCTCGCGCGACGAATCGGATCTGGATGTGCGCGACCGATCGCTATCGCGCTCGAAGTGTCCGTTCGCGACTGGCAAGAACCCTCTGGTCCCACGTTCGTAGCGAATCGACCAATGATCGTCGGTAATGCGTTCGGCACGCGCCAGCGGGCGCAGATCGTCGACCTGCGTGTTCGGGAACTCGTAGGCGAGACTCTCCGCGAGTATGCACGCAGCATCTCCTGCGGCGAGACCGGTCAGGAGCTCGAACTTCGCGAGCTCGGTGGCAGTCCGGGTTGCGATTGTCGAGCAACTCGTTGCCGCGCTGAACCACACCCAAACGATGATGCCGAGGGCGATTCCTGCGAGGTGCGACGGCTGCTGCGTGCAGCCACTCGGCCTCGTTGTCGATAGTGTCGGGATCTCGGACATGCGCGGAGCCACTGTCGAGAATCGACACATCGCGAGCGTGCCTTGATCCGCGTTTCGATGGGTCCGTGGCACGGCGTTCTGAGCGCGACGGCTACTCTGTCGCCATGGTTCACAGTCAGCTCATGGCCCTTGTGTCGATCGCAGCAGTCGTGATCGGCTTGCTCTCCTCCTGTACGAAGGACGAGGAGAAAGTCGTCGATACGCCACCCGTCACCGAGGCGACGCCGATCGATATCGACGAACTCCCTGTCTGGTTGCGCGCGAGCAAGGGGCGCTACGCGGTCGATCTACGCGATCCCGGCCAGTTCGTGTCCGGTCACTTGCGCGGCGCGATCAACCTCCAGAGTGAGAAGGCACAGTTCGACTTGCGTGCGCAACGGCTCTTTCCCGCCGGCTCGCGCTTGGCGCTCCTCGGTGAGGATCCCCAACGGGCGGAGCGACTCGCCAAAAGTATCACGGCTCGCTTTCCGGGATCGCGTTGGTTCGTCGACAAAGCGTCTCGCTTGAACGAGCTCGGTCACCCGATGAGCAAGCAGAAGACGATCGAACCGCGCGAGGCGTTCGAAGAACTCCGCAAAGCCGATGCGCTGTTGATCGATGTTCGCACGGCGAAGGAGTATCTCGAAGGGCACGTTCCGAGCGCGGTGTTCATCTATCCGGATGACTTCATCCGACAAATGAAGTTCTTGCAGCCTGGGAGAACGATCCTCGTGATCAGCGAAGACGGGTGGCGGTCGTCGCTCATCGTCTCGTTGCTCGATCATTACCAGTTCACGGATGCGAGAAACGTGATCGTCGGAATGAAGGGCTGGCGCGCTGCCAACTTGCCGACCGAGAGCGGTGCCGATCAACACGCGTTCAAGTGACGACGCGGTCGATCGGCAGTCGGCGGTTCGGCGCTTCAGCGCAGGCGAATCACGCGTGTTTCGGCGTCATCCATCTCGCGGCACGTCCGCAAGAAGCTCGCGTAGTTTTCTGGAGCGATCCTGCCAGGGCGCAGGATCGACTTCCGCCGGACTACGAGTTCGTTGCCGTCGAGTTCGTAAGCGAGGGACCAATCCAGTGTTCCGGCGTGTCGATACATGCCCTCGGGAACGTCCACGAATCGAAGCTGGCCCGGGTCGATCCGCAGCTCCCAATCGTCGGTCTGCAACACGGGAATGACGAACGGATGCACGCGCGTTTCGCGGCCTCCGAAGAGACGCGTGTAGCCGGTTGGTGGAATCAGCGGTGTGAGGTTGACGATGTCGCCGTTCTTTCGCAGAGCGCCGCGACCCAACAAGTGCAGTCGTAGCTGGAACTGCGCATCTGGATCGTCGAGTGCGATCCACTCGACCCGGCCGAGGGTCAGCGGACCACGGAAGAAGTAGCCGGTGAGCTGCTGCGCGAATACGTTGCGTGAATCCTCCGGCATCGTGCGCACGCGTTCCTTCAATCGAAGGCCGGTGCTCGACGGCATCGTGATGTCGGCGACCCACGATGCGTTCCCTTCGCGCAGTTCGACTCTTGCACGCACCCGGAACTCTTCGAGGTCGTCGATACCGGGGCCATCGAGGATGCCTGGAGTACCGACGTCGCCTTCGAGGAGTAAGTACGGACAACCATCCGTCGGACTTCCGCCGAAGTGTGTCGGCAACATGCCGAACGGCGTCCAACGCGGAGCGCCGAGGATGAGCCAATACGGTGATCCACCCTCTGGCGTCACGAGCGCACCGCGCGCGGGCCAGCGACCGTCGGTCAGGAGCAAGGGCGCGGGATCGGGATCGAAGCCAGGTGCGTACGGCCTGATGACCGCCGGTTTCCATGCGATGCCTGCGCTCGTCAGGAGCGCGAGTTCGAGCCAAAAGCGTGGACCTTCGCGTTTGAGGAGTACGCTGACCGGCTGTGGGCTACCCGATCGCTGGGACGAATCCGGTGTCAGTCGATGCACGAACGCGTGAATCGCGCGCGCTTTGTCGACTGCGCTCGTCTTGCCCTCGCAGAGCGTCGCTGCCGTCTCTTCGATCTCGCGGAACGGAACCGTCAGTGCTTCGAACTGGCTCTTCCACAACCGAATCGCCGGCGCGATACGCTCGTCTCGACCGAAGGTTACCGACGGTGCGATCTCGGTCACTTCGGGCATCGACTTCTCGGTTTCGATCGGCGTCTGGTTCTCACGCAAGAAGATCCACGCGCGCAGGTCGCCAACGTCCTGGATCTGCACTCCATCCTTCGGGAAGTTGCGGAACACGAAGTTGCCGAAGGTCTGGTTCTTGGGCATGACGACGACGAGCCGGCTGAATCGATACGGCTTGTCCGTGCCTCGAAAGAAGAAGTTCACGAAGTCGATCGGCTGAAGGTCGGGCGACGGTTTCGTGTTGCGGTAGTGCTCTTCGAGGAATACCCCGGGCGCGAGTCGAGGCATCGTGAACGACCCCGCGACTCGGTGCGGTGACCAGCTGAGGCCATCCGGGGTGATCGTGCGCAGAGCGAGGAGCTCATCGGCGTTGGCGGCGGCATCCGCCGACTCACTGACGGAAACTCCCGTCGCATCGTTCACGTGACGCAAGACGTGCGTCTCTTCCATTTGGGAGCCGTCCGCGTAGACGCGAATGACCATTTGATCGAGCACGAGCGTCGTCGGAGCGGCACGGTCGGCGTCGGTCATCTCGAACGAGCTGATCGCCGTCGCGACGTCGAGCTTCCATGGCTCGAGCTCGGGGAAGCGAGTCGCGCCGTTGACGATCGTGATCCACTGCCGCAGTTCGTGACGCTCGGGCCTGAGTGCCAGGCATGCCTCGGCATTCGAAATCGCGGCTGCATCGTCTCCCATGCGATACGCGATGTTCGCGATGCGTTCGAGGAGATCGGGGTCCTCCGGGGTCTCGCCTCGGAGTTCCTCGAGGATCTTCATCGCTTCGTCGTAGCGTTTGTCGTCGACGGCGAGATCCGCCAGAGCGCGCCGCATCGCCAGCGCGTCGGGTTCACTGTCGTAGCGCCGTTTCAGATACTCGAGAGAGAGGTCCTTCTGCCCGGTCTTCTGCGCGAGCGATGCCGCCGCGCGCAGGAGCGCGGGATCGCCCGGGCGTTGTTCGAGGGCCTTCTTGGCGATCTCGAACGCGCGTCGCGGTGCGCCGTCGCTATCGACGTCGTCGGCCAGGAGTCTCAGATACCCAGTCGGTTGGGATGCGGTTTGTGCGAGCTTCTCCAGGTAGCGCCTCGCTTCGCCATCCCAATCGAGACTCTTCGCGAGGCGGTATTTTTTGTCGAGCAAGATCAACGAGTCCGGCGACTTGTCGAGGAGAGCGTCGCACAGCCTCATCGCATCCTCTTTCTTGTCATCGGCGACGAGTTGATCGAGATGCCGGAAGAACAGATAGGCGTTGCTGTCCCTGACTTCGGCTGGCAGGTCTTGCAGCAGGCGTCTCGTTTCGCTGTTCGTGATGTCCGTTGGCACGTGTCGCGCGAGCCGCCATGAGGCGAGCAGAGCGACGCGCAGTGCGACGTCATCGGGGGCCTTCGCGAACGCCTCTTTCGCCATCGCGAGGCCTTCGTCGCCGAACCCGTCGCGAGACCTCAGGTCGGCAGTGGCCGCGAGGACGAACGGATCGTTCGAAGCCTTCTGGTCGTTTTCGAACCAAACCACACCGTCCTCGAAACGCGCCGGAGCGGCGAGGTCGATGTCGGGCTCCTGAGCGATCGTGTGGATCTCGTTCTTGGTCTCGAAGCGTAGTGCCGGAGCCGAGTACGCATGATCTCGCTCGTCGACGATTCGAGCCGAGAAGGACGATGCGTTGGGTGAGGTGCACTTGAAGAGCAGGTGGTTCCACCCCTTCCGCAACACGATGCCGTGATACTGTCGCGTGGGACCGCGGTCCGCGACGCGATGCAACGAGGCGATCTTGGTGCCGTTCCACCATGCTTCGTGCGAACTGCTGCACGTGAGTTGGACGAAGGCGGGCCGGGTTTCGTCGCTCTCCACCTGCACGAGTCCGAAGTGGGTCCCTCGGCCCTTCGTCCCGAGTCCTCGCGGTTCGAGTTCGAGCCGCGTGCCGAGCGGCCGGGCTTCGACGGGGCGCCATGAGACAGGTTCTCCGAACCGACCCTGGAGTTTTGTACCCCAAGCGGGCAGCGCGAACTCGGGAGCTTCCGGATGTCCGAACCCGTCGTCGAACCGGTCGCCGAACGGACCGATCGCGAGGGCGTTGAGCGCGTACTCGAGACGCGGGGACAGTTCGCGCGCAGTGGCGTCATCGTTCTGCAACGACGCGCGCACCGACAAGGCCGTGCGCAAGTTGTGGACGGCGGTGCCATGGAGCCCGTCGACGTCCAAGAGTGCACGAATTCGCGGCCAAACGGTCGGTGAAGTGTCCACTCGATCGGCAAGGGTCAGCAGACGCAGGACCAGGTCGCCGTTTGCTGGCGAACTCGGATGAGTCTCGACCGTCCGAATCCCGCGGAGGATGAGTTCGCTGCATTCGAACGCAGGAGGATAGGTGACGTCGAGCAACGTGCGAGCGACTTCACCTGCGGATTCGGCGCCCTGCATTGGCGCCGAGGAGTTCGCGTTTGCCGTGACCACGCACGTGAGTGCCCACGTGAAAGCGACGGCGATCGAAGGCGGACGCGCTCGGGATACGGGAGCGTTCATGAGCGTTTCTCCAAACGAATGTCCAGCGTTTCGACGCGATCCACGGACTCGGTGAACTCCTTGAACGCCGGGTAGTCCTCGCGAGCGATTCGTGCCTTCTTGAACGTCGTCTCCCGACGAATCCGAAGTGTCTGACCGTCGATTTCGAAACGAATCCGAACCGACCCGACACCGGTATCGACGTTGACGTCTTGCGGCACGCCAGCGAAGCGCCAGCCATCGGGAGCGACGTAGTCGATCTCGACAACGTCTGACGATGGGTCGCGCAACACGAGGTCGTATTGGCGTTGTTGGGTCGGCGTGATGCGTCCGAGGTTCGACTTCTCGAATGCGACGGGGAGGCGGAGCGCCGCTCCGTCACGCGATGCGAGTTCCTTCGCCGTGAATCGAGCGGTCACCCGTACCGGAGTCTCGAGCGAGTCGAGATCGGAGAACGTCGTCTGCTCGAGTTCGATGCGTCCGAACGAACCTGCGAGGTCGTCTTGGAGCTTCTTGTCACGTCGACCTGTTTCGCTTCCGTACTCCGCGCGCACTCGCGTCGAGGCATTGCCGATCGGAGTGTGCACATACTCGACTCGTGCGTTCCCGTCAGGCTCGACTCCGATCACGTACGACTCGGTGTCGCGTTCGTTCGCAGGGTCCGACCACGGGATGTCGAGCAGCTCGGCTTTTCCCTTGCGCACAACGAGAACCTTCGCGCCGCGGTCCATCATCGGGAGCGTCGTCATCGGATGATACTGGGCGGTTCCGTCGAGGAAGCGCGCTGGCATGCCCTGCTGCGCCGGCATGTAGCTGATGCAGTGATTGAAGTGCTGGACCATCGGCAAGGTCAGATCGTCGGCATCTCGACCGACTTCGGCGCGAATCAGGACCGGGTATGACTCGACGCCGATTTCTCCGAGCATCGCGTTCATGAGGATCGCTTTGTCCTTACAGTCGCCGAAGCGTCGAGCGAAGATCGAACCGACGGAGTACGGCTTGTAGCCATGAACGCCGAACTCCCACGCTTCGTAGCGAATGTCGCTGACGACGAAGTCGTAGATGGCTTGGACTTTTTGTTCGATCGTCACCTTGCCTTCGACGAGTTCGGCGACCTTCGCTTTGACGTCTGGCGTCGGTTGCGTCTGTTTACGGATCAGGTTCCACCACCACGCCGCGAACGTGTCCCAAGTCGGATAGGTCGAGACGCGCAAGAGGGGACCACGCTCGACGATCGATGGTGCGTAGCGCTCGGTCTTTCGACGCGAGATTCCGTCGACGCGGTAGCTGTAGCGTTTGGATCCACCACCCTGTTCCTGCACGATGGCCGCTGGCACGTCGCCGACGGTTTGAAACACGTAGTCGCGCCCGGGCTCGAGGATGAGATCGAGTCGAGCAGATCTCACGGGAACGGGTTCGGGAGCCGCGAAGAGATGCATGTACCCGAAGTAATCGCCGAAGAACGTTCGCACGCGATCATCGACGCGCGACTCGACCTCGACCCAGTCCCCGACACGGATCGGTGGTAGATCCGCGTAGCCCGTGTTGCCGAGTCGCGCGCGCTCGAACGAACCGTCTTCGTGGATGACGCGAGCTTCGAGGATGCGAGCGCTCGGACTTCCTCCACCCATCGGGGCTCTGTACGTGTCGAACACGTTGGCTCCGTCTTCGCGCAACACCTTCGCGAGGAAGTGGTCGTAGCGACTCGTCGTGCCGTTGCGGTACGCCTTCACGATCGTGTGTCGGAACGCGTAGTAGTGCGTGTCGCCCGCAGCAGCGGCGTCCGCGTCCGGCCCGGGGTCCGCCGCCCGTATCGCATCCGCGTCGATCGTCAGACCTTCGTAGAACGTCTGCGTACCGGATTCGATCCAGTCGAGTCGGCGCTGCTGCTTCTTGAGGGTCGGTTCGAGGCGAAGTGCGGTTCGCAGGGCCTCGCCTTCGAGGTCGGGGTTGCCTGCGCGTTCGTGGAGCGCCGCGATCGACACGTAGGCGCGATCGTCCTCGGGCGACAGCTCGAGCCATCGCGCCCATGCGCGAGCCGCCTCGTCGAGTTCTCCGCGCCCGGCGTGGAACTTCGCGAGGGCTTCGTGTGTGGCGCGAATCTGGATGAAGTTCCGACGAGCTTCCTCGAGGCGTTCCTTGGCCGCATCGTCGTTGCCCAGACGCACGTGAGCGTCGGCGATGTCGAGAAGCGTCGAGGAGTCATAGCGGCCTCTGAGTTTGCGGTCCAAGAGAGTGAGTTCTTCCTGGATCGCTCCGCGCCACTTTGCGGCGCTGATCGCGAACTCGAGAATCTCCGGATGATGTGCGAGCTCTGGCAGAGTGAGGCAATCCTCCACGAAGCGCACTCGCAACGACTCGAAGTCCATGCGACCGAGAAGGCGCAAGCGATCGATGCAGGCGTTCACGTACTGCGGGTTGATCGAGAGCGCACGCTGCAAGAGATCCGCAGCGACTATCGTGCGCCCGAGGGTTTCGAGTTCGAGCTCGGCGAGTGCGCGCATGGCCTCGGCATTGCGGGGCCATGTCGTGATCGCTTGTTCGAGTTCTCGCTTGCGCGCGTTTTCTTCACGATCTGCGTTGGATGCTCCGCGTCGCAGTAGCGTGTACGCGTGGATGTAGTGCGCGATGCCGAGGGAGGGCAACCTCTGAGTCGCGAGTGCTGCATACTGCCGATCACGACGATTCGACTCTTCGTCGGGTGCACGCAGCGTGAGGATGTAGGCGAGTCGGAACGCGTGCATTCCGAGCTCCTTCGATTCGAGGCTGCCGGGTGCAGGCGATGCGGCGTCGAGTTCCGCGATGCGAGCTTCGAGAGTCGCGATCGCGCCCGGGGTCGGAGCTTTCGGCGCCGTGTCGATCGTCGTCACATTCGAGAGCGCGTCGCGAAGATCGTTGAATCTGCCGCTCGTCGTCGTCAGTGCATCGACCGGTCTGCCATCGGGCGTCGTGAGTCGTGCACGGAAACCGAACTCGCCGTCTTGCGTACAAACTTTGAACAGAACCATCGCCTTGCCGCGACCGACGCGGAACGAACAAACGTCCTGGTCGAATCCGAGGGGGCGCGATTCGATTTCGTGCCGATAAACCTCGCGACCGTTGACGAAGACGGCGACGCTTCCCGTAGTGCCGAGTCTCAAGCAGAGGTCACGCTCACTCTCCGACGAGATCGAGAAGGCGGCGTAAGCGAGGACTTGGGTCGAGGGCTCGAGTCGAGACCCGCAATCCACATCGCCGAGGGGGACGTCCGCGATCTCGATTTCGCGCCATGCGACGGGACGCTTCTTGCCGTCCACCGGTGCTCCGAAATCGAGTGGAGTCGAGGGAGCGAGTTCGGGAGTGAACTTCCGCAGAAAGCCCGACCCACGTTCGTTGTCGAGCGGACCGAGTAAGGCGAACGAACGGACATAGCCGAGGCGGTCGATGCGTTTTGCGGCTTCGGCGACGCGACCGCTCAACAACAGGTTCTGCGCCGCGATGTGGTCCGCGAGTGCCGTCAAGCCCGGATTGCTTCGAAAGGACGGTCTCGCGGCGAGCCCGTCGACGGTCGTGACGACGCCTGCATGGTCCGGAATCTTGACCGCGAGGTTCGATAGGAGTTCGAGCAAGAACTCGATCCGTGCCGCGCGGAGCGGAGTCAGTGCAGGGTCGGCAGCGATTGCGACGAGGAGCTGACCGATCTTGTCCGAGCACTCGCGATAACGACCTGCGCTCTTGAGTTCGAGTGCCTCGAGTTCGAGTGCATCGACGGTCGTTGCTTGCGGGATCGCGGTCGGAGCCTGTGCGAAGGTGGTCGCAGCGATCGTCATCGCGGCGAGTGCAGCAGCTCGGAATTCAAGGATGGGAACAGCAGCGAGGCCACGGAGAAGCCGGAGCCCGAGCGGTCGTTGGGTCATAGGTGAGTCGTCGTCGCCGAACACGAAAGGCAGGTACGATAAGCCATGCCAAGGTCTCGAACCCCTTGTCCTACCATTTCTTGCCGATCGGGGACGAAGCAGCCGCGATGCGACTCCGGCGCTGCTACGATCTGTCGCCCGTCGGCTCGACGATGCCTTTTGGCCACGACCGCCAACCACGCCCCCCGACCACACGGAGCCGCCAACATGACCGTTCGACCAGTTCCCGAAGGGTTCAACACCGTCAACTGCTACCTGATCGTTCCGAGCGCACGCGAGGCCATGGACTTCTACGCGAAGGCGTTCGGTGCAGAGCCGACAGTGTGCATGGATGCGCCCGGTGGTGCGGTGATGCACGCCGAGCTGCGGCTCGGAAACTCGACGTTCATGCTCACCGATGCCAATCCGCAGTGGAACAAGAAGTCGCCCTCGGATCTCGGTGGTTCGCCGATCGCGATGCACGTGTACGTCGAGGATGCAGACGCGATCTTCTCGCGCGCCGTCGAAGCGGGGTGCAAGCCGATCTTTCCGCTCGCCGATCAGTTCTGGGGTGACCGCTTCGGGCAAGTCGAAGACCCCTATGGCCACACCTGGGGAATCGCTACGCACATCGAAGACGTACCGCCCGACGAAATGAGCAAACGTGCCGCGGCGTTCTTCGCGAGCATGGGCGGTGATTGCGGCGAAGCGCAATGAGGTCCTGCCTGCGTCCAGTTCTTGTTTCCGCGGCTGGACTGGTCTCACATTGCGGAATGAAGACAAGCGCTCAACGATCTCGCAATCTCGTTTTGGCCCTCCTCGCTCCGGCGCTCGCTGGCTGTGTCGCCGCAGCGACTCTCGGAGTTGCCGCGGTCGGTGCTGCAGGAGTGGTTCTTTATGCGAAGAACGAAGCCGTCATGAAGTATCAGGCGGATATCGATCCGACGTGGGATGCCACGATGGCGGCGATGCAGAAGTTCGGCTATCAGGTCGACGCAACGCGCCGGCCCAATCCGACCGAAGGGAAGATCGAAGCCGATGACACCGTCGTGCGGGTGCAGAAGATCCCCGGCAACATGACACAGGTCTCGGTGCGTGTCGGAACCTTCCGGACCGACGACAACAAGCGTCGGGCGAAGCTGATTCTCGAAGACGTACAAAAGCGCCTGTCCGGCAACTGATCCGGATTCGGGGGCTCGCCGCGACAAACGCATGACGACGAATCCGGGTCGAGGCACCAAATCCCGTCTCTCGTTCTGGGCGGGCCCTTCGATGGCGGTCGTCGTTTTCGCCGTTTGTAGCGGGGGTGGCCTGAGCGGCAAGGCGGCGGCGACTGCCGCGATCACGACGCTGTGCGCCGTGTGGTGGGTCCTGGAGCCGATCGCGATTCCGGCGACGAGCGTGATTCCATTCGCGTTGCTACCACTCTTCGGAATCGTCGATCACGCGGTCGTGGCGTCGGCGTACGGCAATCCGATGATCCTCCTCTTGCTCGGGGGTTTCATGTTGTCCGTCGCGATGGAACAGACGCGGACGCACGAGCGCCTCGCTCTGATCATGCTCCGCCTCTTCGGTGGAAGCCCACGCCGTGTCGTGCTCGGATTCATGGTCACGAGTGCCGCGTGCTCGATGTGGATCTCAAACTCGGCCACGACTCTCATGCTGCTGCCGATCGCGCTGGCGGTGCTGAGACGCGCGGATTCGTCTGTCGCAACGCCGCTCTTGCTGGGGATCGCCTATGCAGCGAGTATCGGAGGAGTCGGCACGTTGGTCGGAACCCCGCCCAACTTGATCTTCGCCAGCATTTATCAGGATCGATTCGCAGACGCGCATCGCTTCGGATTCGCGTCCTGGATGATGATCGGGGTGCCCGTCGTCATCGTCTTCGTGCCGCTCGTCTGGATATGGCTGGCTCGCCGAATCCCGGCGAGCAGCCAGGCCATCGTGATCGACAAGCCGGGCCCGTGGCGCAAAGCGGAGATTCGAGTGCTCGTGATCTTCTCGTTGACCGCGCTCGCTTGGATCCTCCTCGATCAACCTGCAGGTGGCCTTCGTGGACTCCTGACTCCGAGAGGAGCGACGCCGACGATCGGCACCGAGACCATCGCGCTCTGCGCGACCGTGGCTCTGTTCGTAACGCCATCCGGCGATGGCGGGCGAATCCTCGATTGGAGCGCCGCACGCAGTGTTCCGTGGGGACTCTTGTTGTTGTTCGGCGGTGGTCTCGCGCTCGCCAAGGCCTTCGATGCTTCGGGATTGTCCGAGGCGCTCGGTGGTCTGCTCGCCGGGGCTGCGCGTCTACCGCCGGTGCTTCTCGTCCTCGCCGTGTGCTTGGTCGTGACGTTCTTGACGGAAGTGACGAGCAATACCGCGACGACGTCGCTGCTCATGCCGATCTTGGCAGCCGCCGCGGTCGCTGCAGGCATCGATCCCGCGCTGCTGATGGTACCAGCAGCGCTCTCCGCGAGTTGCGCCTTCATGCTGCCCGTGGCAACGGCACCGAACGCGATCGTTTTTGGCAGCGAACACGTCACGACGCGCGACATGATGCGCAACGGCTTCGTGCTCAACCTGATCGGCGCAGGCGTGATCACCGCGGTATGCCTGCTCGTTCTTTGACGGAGCCACGTTCTGATGGAGCCACGCTTCGACGCAGACACGGCACCGCCGCTCGCGGGCTACTTCGACGGCGTCTTCGGCTTGGGCTTCTTACCCTTCGATGCCTTTTCACGGGACGCCTTGTCGAGTCGCTCGAGTAGCGCGTTGAGGCGTTCGGGATCCATTGAGCGTAGCCCCTCGGGAATGGCCTCGAGAGCTTGTCGCGACTCGCGCGACAGGGCATCGGTGACCTCGATGACGTCGAGGAACAAATCGGAGTTCTTGTCCGCGCTCTGCAGGATTGCCCGTCCGTGGGACACGAGCATCGGATCGATTCGGAAGAGCGCACGTTCGAGTTCGGTCTGGTCGATCAAGTTGTCGTTGTCGAGGTCGGCGCTACGCCAATCTTCCGGCAGTTGTCGCCGCGTCGCCCCTTTTCGCGGGCGCCCTTGTTCCGCGAGCGTGATCCAGCCGATCAGCGGACGCATCTCTTCGATCGATAGCCCGTCGTCGAGATTCTTGTCGAGGCGTTGGAACTCCCCGACCTTGAGTAGTTCCGCGAGCGGGGCGAATTCGTCTTTGCCCAATCGATCCGATCCATCCGTGTCGAGATTCGCGAACCACGAGATCAGCACGGGCGGATAGGCACTGTCTGCTCCGATCTTCGGCGGTAGGCGCTTGCGCGCCTCGTCCTGCAACGTCAGGTCGCCACCCGCGAGGGTCAGCTCCTTGAAGCGCTTGTCGAATTCGTCGAACTCGATGCGCCCGTCGGAGTTGGTGTCGAACGAGCGGAACATCTCCCAATCGAAGTTCTTGAGCGCACGCGTTGCTTCGCGAGGAAGGAGCTGGTCGTTGGCGTCCAGATCACAAGCGCGGAAGAGCGCACGACTCGTCTCGATGTCGTAGATGCCGAACGAACTCGGTGGCGGCGCCTGGTTGCCGCTCGGGTCGGGACGATCGGTCGTGCCGACTCTAGGGACGGGAATCCCACCGCGTGGTGATTCGCTCGGATCCACGACCTGCGCGATTGCCCCCGAGTTGAACCACAGCGATGCGAGGCAGAGGCCCACGATCGCGAGAGCTTCGCGCTTGTTGGACGGCGTCATACGGTTCTTTATCGGAGAGTTGTCCCGGAGTTTCTTCAGATCGTGTTCACGGCACGATTCTGGAGTCGTCGCTGAGCTCCAACACCGTTGCTCCCCAACGTTCGGTCTCAGCGAAACGTCGGGGATCGAAGCTTGCGAATTCGCAGCGGACGCCGAGTGCGCGCAGATGCCCTGCGATGGGCGCGAGACTGCCGTCTTCGCTCGCGATCACGACGGTGTCGGCGCGGCGGGCTGCTGCGGCGGCATCGAGGGCGATGTGCACGAGGCGTTCGGACTGCCCGGGAACGACGAGCACCGTGTCGAAGCCTGCTCCACGCAAAACCTCGGTGCGAGCGCGGCTATCCGCGCCGAGATACGCGATCGCTCGGGTCCGCGGTCGTCCGTCCGTTGTTTGCTCCAAGAGGCCGATGGGCGCGAGGGTCGATTCGCCGTCCCGCAGCGACTCGTCGAGGCTCTCGCAATCGACGAGCACCGCGACCCGCTGCGTGCTCGTGTGTCGCTTGGGCAGGATCGCGGCCTTGCCGCTCGACACTGGATCCGGGCGGTGATCGCGCCGGTACTCCCCGGAGTCGTCGGTGTCGCGCTGATCCCGTGCGTCGCGGTCCCGATCCCGACGCCCGCGGCGTCCACGGCGTCGCCTCGAACGCCGCGAGCCCTCGCCGTCGTCACGGCGGTCCTCGTCGCGTGATTCGCCCCGGTCCTCGTCCCGGTCGTTCTCCGCGTCTTCGTCTCCTCGCTCACGGCGCGCGCCGCGGCGACCTTCGTGCTCGACGGTTTCGTCGTCTGCTTCGCCTTCGTCCGAGGCGTCGTCGAACGCGTCCTCCAGATCCGGACTCTCCCCTCCGTCCCTGGAGCCCAACCTGCCGCCCACGCGACGCGCACGCCGCCGTCGCTGGCTGGACTCGTGCTGCCCGGAGGACGCCTCGTCCGATGCGTCTTCGTCCGAGGCTGCAGGAGCATCGGCTGAAGTCGGGGCGCTCGTGTCCTCCGAGTCGTGCTCGGCGCTCAGTGCGTCTGGACCCTCGTCGTCGCCGGTCGAACTCGTCTTGGCGGACTTCACCTTCTTCTTGGCGGACTTCTTCTTCGCACCCGATGCGGACTTCGACTTGGAGGCGCCGGCTTTCGACTTTGCTGACTTGCTTGCAGCTTTCATCGAAGCACCGTCGTTACCCTCGGGCTGCTCGGCCGTGGTTTTCGTGCTCGCGTCGGACGAACCACGAGCCTTCTTGGACTTCTTCGTCTTCTTGGCCTTCTTGGATCCGGACCCGGTCGTGTCCGAGTCGCCCGAGTCCGAGTCGCCTGAGGCCGAGTCGAGTTTGCCCGCGGCCGCTGCTTTGGTGTCTTCGGTCTTGGATCGAGTCATGTCGTCCGATTTGCCGCTCTTGGCGTCGACCTGACGGTCGCCGTCTTTTGGTTTGTTCTCGGAGAAGATTCCGGAGCCGAAATCCGAGTCGGTCACAGGTGCTCCCGTGGTTCGTGCATTGAGTTGGACGTGGCTCGACCGCGTCGTCGCGCATTACTTTGTCAGGTTCGCACCGATCCGGAAGCGGAAAAGTCGCCGGACGGACGAGTAGGATGACGAGAATGGCGTCCCGCATCCGCTTCTTCATTCCGTGCTACGTCGACGAACTGTGGCCGCAGGCCGCTCGTGCTGCGGTCGAATTGGCAGAGGCGGTCGGTTTCCGCGTGCAGCTCGTAGACGCCGTGTGTTGTGGCCAGGCGCTCTCCAATGCGGGCGCGGCGAGTGGTCGCCTCGAGGCTGTATTCGAGGCCGCGGCCGGCGGCGACGACTCCGAGATCATCGTCTTGTCGGCGAGTTGCACCGGCCATCTCGACAGCGTTCGAGCACCCGAGGCGCGCCCGGCGGTCGTCGAGTGGTGCGAATGGTTCGCACGCCATGCACCGGATCGATTTCCGAACCGCGTCGAGCGCTGTGTTGCCTTGCACGGATCGTGCTCGGCGTTGCGATCTGATGGGCGATCGTCCGAAGTGCGATCGTCTCGAGGCGTTGCCGCGATGCGCGATCTCCTGTCGAGGGTCGATGGCCTGGTCGTCGCGGATCCCGCCTTTGCTTCCGAGTGCTGTGGGTTCGGTGGGAGCTTCGCGACGACGTTCCCCGAGCTGTCGGTTCGCATGGGGAAGGACAAGCTCGCGAGTCTGCGCGATGCGGGCAGCGATCGAGGTCGCGTCGACGGCATCGTGTCGAGTGATTGCTCGTGCCTGCTCCACCTGCGCGCGATCGAAGGTGCAGGGCTGCCCTTCTATCACGTCGCGGAGATCCTTCGGAGCGCGGCATGACGACGTTCGCGCAGCGGATCGCGGCCGTTCTGCGGCGGGAGGACTTCGTCGACCGGCACATTGCGGCCCTGCGCTACAAAGCGGGTCATCGCAACGCGACGATCGAGTCCATCGCGGATTGGGAAGACCGTCGCGAGCAAGCACGCGCGCTCAAGCAGAAGGTCCGCGACGACCATGAGCGCTACGTGGACTCGTGGATCCGAGCCGCGCGAGCCGCCGGGACCATCGTGCACGAGGCCAGGGCGGCGGCCGAAGCGTGTGGAGTCGTACTCGAGATCGCGAAGCGTCACGGCGTCGAGAGCATCGCCAAGTCCAAGTCCATGACGACCGAGGAGTGCGAGCTCAACCAGTTCCTCGCACGGCACGGGATCACCGTGACGGACACCGATCTCGGTGAGCGCATCGTGCAGCTCTTTGGCGAGCCACCCAGTCACCTCGTGATGCCAGCGATCCATCGGAGTCGCAAGGAGATCGGAGAACTGTTCGCGCGCGAAGGGATGTGCGATCCGGGCGAAGAGGACCCGACGCGCCTGACCATGGCCGCACGGCGCGCGTTGCGAAAGCTCTTCTTGTCCGCCGATCTCGGGATGACGGGAGGGAACTTCCTCGTTGCAGAGACCGGCACGCTCGTCGTGATCGAGAACGAAGCGAACTCCCTGCTCGGCACGAGCTTGCCCGACGTCCACATCGCGGTCGTCGGTATCGAGAAGATCGTTCCGCGGCTCGCGGACCTGGCGACCTTCCTGACCGTGCTCGCTCCGAGTAGCACGGGCCAGCGACTCACGACGTACGCGACGCATTACACCGGACCGCAACCACGCACGCCGGCCGAACTCGCACGTGGTTTGGCGCCGCGGGAGTTGCACGTCGTTCTCCTCGACAACGGGCGTCGCCAATTGCGTGGAACTCCGGCCGAGGAAGGGCTCGCTTGTATCCGGTGCGGCGCCTGCCTCAATGTCTGCCCCGTCTATCGGCGGGCAGGCGGCCATGCCTACGACTGGACCTACATGGGGCCGATCGGTGCGGTTCTCGCACCGGCGCTGGGCGGTGGAAAGCACGACGATCTTCCAAAAGCGAGTTCGCTCTGTGGAGCTTGCAACGATGTCTGCCCCGTCAAGATCGACATCGCCGGTCACTTGCACGAATGGCGCCAAGAACTCGTGACGCGAGGGCGTGTGCGACCCGGGTTGCCGCCGATGCTCCCTAGTCTGCTCGCACACAAGCGCCTCTGGCGACTCGGCATCAAAACCGCGAAGGCCCTCGGACCTGTATCGGGTTTCTTCGCGCGTCGCAGCGCGGCACTGCGGCACTGGCAAGTCGGTGGGCAACGGCAGCTTCCCGAGTTGCCGAGTCAGAGCTTCACGCGCTGGTTCCGTTCCCGCGTAAGTGCCGAGCCTTCGCTCCGACTCGAACGCGGCTCCGGCCCGCGTGAGGTGAAGCACGACGACACGGTTCGTCCGAATCCGGAACTCGAGCCGCTCTTCGAGCAACGGCTCACCGAGGCGGGGGGCGAACTCGTGAGCTCGGCTCGCCTTGCGGACGAGGTTCTGGAGAGTACGGTGGCGACCGAGGGTGCAGCGCACATCCTCGCGGCTCGTGGCATCGATCGTCGGGTCGCGTCGATCGACAAGCACGAACTCGATGGGACCGACGTCCTCGTCGCGACGGCTCGCATGCGGATCGCGCAAAAAGGCGCTTGCTGGGTCGATTTCGCGGACCTCGGTTCTCGTGCGCAGCTCCTCCTGGCCGAGACACTCGTCCTGCTCGTTCCACGCGAGGCGATCGTGACCGATCTCGACGAGGCGTATGCACGGATCACTGCCGAGACTCTCCCATCGTGCGGGGCCTTCGTCACCGGTCCGTCCAAGACGGCCGACATCGAGCAGACGCTCGTGTTCGGAGCACACGGACCCCGTCGTCTCGTCGTCATCCCGTTCTGACGTCGCCAGCGCAGGAAGCCGTCGAGGCGCGCGTGGATCGCCGCGCACCGGCTGTGCGAGTGCGTGATAAGCTCCTGATGGCCCACGAACATCTCCGCATTGAGCCCGCCACGCCTTCCGTCCGTACTGCTCCCCGAGCGCATCGCACTCGACAAGATCTGGGGTGGCGTCGTGCTCGCGAACCGGCTCGGGATCGATCGTTCTCGACTCGGCGAAACGTGGGATTGCTTCGACCGTGGCCCCGACGCGTCGGCTCGCATTCGGAACTACGGCGGCGCAAGGTTGCATGCAATCGTCGAGAAGTCGCGAGAAGCGCTTCTCGGAGTGGCGTTGCCCGACGAGTTCGGGCGTTTTCCGCTCATGCTCAAGCTGCTCGACGCGACGCAGCGCTTGAGTCTCCAAGTTCATCCCGACGACGAACTCGCGCGTAGCCTGGACGTGGGTGATACCGGAAAGACCGAAGCCTGGGTCGTCCTGGAAGCGCGTTCGGGTGCCGAACTCGTGCGTGGTTTTCATGGAAGCGCCGAGTGCCTGGTCGATGCCGCTCGGCAGGGTCGTGTCGAAGAGAGCATGCTGGAGCACGTGTTCGCGCACCGAGGCGACGTGATCGAGATTCCACCCGGTACCGTCCATGCCGTCGGAGCCGGCAACGTGCTCTACGAGATCCAGCAGAACTCGGACATCACGCTGCGTCTCTATGATTGGGGGCGTGTCGGCGACGATGGTCGACCGCGCGAAGTCCATCTCGACGCGGGGCTTCGAGCGATCTCGCTTCGTTCGAACGGGTCAGAAACGCCGACCTCGAACGAGCGACAAGTAGCCGAAGGCGTCGAACTCGTCGTGCGCAACCCGTGTTTCGAGCTGAGGCGCATCGCGCTCGATCGGGCGCGGCGACTCGACCTCGGCGGCAGCTGCGCCCTCGTGACGCCGATCGACGGCGCGATTCGCGTCGGAGACATCGACCTCGGAGCGCTGACGACCGGAATCGTCTGCGCGGCTGCCGGACGCATTTCGATTCGGCCGGTTGCTCGCGACACCGCGACGGTGCTCGTCGCGACGCCGAGAATCGCGGTGCCGTCGGTCGAGTAGGGTCGCTACGCGGCGACAAATGCAACGAACTGCTGACGCGGGACACTTGGCGGCCTGCTACTCTCGTTCGTCTGATGGCTGCAAAGAAGTCCAAGAGGCCCGCAACTCGATCCGCCAAGAAGCCCGCGACGCGGCAGGCCAAGAAAGGTGCGGTTCGGAAACCCGGCGGGGCGAAGCGCACGAGCGGATCCGGTCGGCCGCGTGCGCGCGTGCAAAAGCCGCGAGGCGAAGCGAAGAGTGGTTCGCTGTTCGATCGGATCGCGCTCTCGAAGGCGCCCGAGAGCCACGAGCGCGGTCGCGTTCGCCTCAATCAGTACATCGCACAGTGCGGAGTCGCGTCGCGTCGAGGCAGCGACGAGCTGATCGCGCAGGGGCGCGTCACGGTCAATGGCGAGGTGACCACCGAGCTCGGAACCAAGGTCGATCCGATCCATGACCGCATCGTCGTCGACGATCGTGTGCTCGAGCGTGAGAAGCCGACCTACGTACTGCTGCACAAGCCGCAAGGGTTCGTATGCACCAACGCGACCCACGAGCAGAAGCCTCGTGCAGTCGATCTCCTGGCGTCGGTCAAGGGGCGCTTGTTCTCGGTCGGAAGGCTGGACGTGGACAGCGAGGGTCTGATCCTCTTCACGAATGACGGAGACTTTTCGGAGCGCATGACGCACCCGCGCTACGGCGTTCCGAAGAACTACGAAGTCGTCGTCCGAGGCCGCGTCGAATACGAGAAGCTCGACAAGCTGCGCGGTGGCGTCTGGTTGGCAGAAGGAAAGACTTCTGGAGCGCGCATACGCATCAAGCGTCGCGGTGCGGAACGCAGCTACCTCGATGTCGAGATTCGAGAAGGGAAGAACCGCGAAGTTCGTCGCATGTTCTCGCGCATCGGGTACCCCGTGCTACGGCTCAAGCGCACACGTATCGGTCCGGTGACGATTCGCGGTTTGGCGAAGGGACGTTATCGCTTCTTGACCAAGCCCGAGATCGACGGATTACTCGCAGCTGCGTCGGCAGATGGCGAGACCGAGGTCGCAGCAGAGCGTGAGGCCACGCGGCAGCGACGACGTCGAGGGCGGTAGCCTTGCCCATGCGCGTACTCCGTTCCGAGCGACTCGAGTTCGAAGGAGCTGGCGGTCAACTTCTCGCTGCTCGGCTCGAAGTACCGATCGGCCCGTCGGTGGGGACTGCCGTCTTTGCTCATTGCTTCACGTGCGGCAAGGACATCGCGGCGGCCACCCGGATCTCGCGCGGGCTCGCGGCCGAGGGCATCACGGTGTTGCGCTTCGACTTCACGGGCATCGGGAACAGCGAAGGGGACTTCGCGAACACCGACTTCACCTCGAACGTCGAGGACCTCGTGGCCGCAGCGCGCCACCTCGAGGGTATCCACTCGCCGCCCGCGCTTCTCGTCGGTCACAGTCTCGGTGGTAGCGCAGTGCTTGCGGCTGCCCATCGGATCCCGGGGGTGCGCGCGGTGTGCACGATCGGTTCGCCGGTCGAGCCGGACCATGTCGGGCGCCTCTTTCGACACGTCGAAAACGACCTGCAGGCGAAAGGAGAAGTCGAGGTCGACATCGCCGGCCGCAGCTTCCGGATCAAAAATGACTTCCTCGACGACATCGCAGAGCATTCCGATGAGACAGCTTCCGAGCGAATTCGTGATCTCGGAGTGCCGCTGCTGATCTTCCATTCACCGGAGGACACGGTCGTTTCGATCGACCACGCGGCTCGCATCTATCGACGCGCACGACACCCGAAGAGCTTCGTCTCACTCGCCGGCGCCGATCATCTGCTCACGGATCCAGCCGATGCAGCGTGGGTCGCGGACATGCTCGCGGCGTGGGTGCGTCGTGTGTTGCCAAGCGAAACGAAACACGGCGACGCGCAACCGAGCGAACCGCACGGCGGTGTGACCGTGCGATCATTGCCATCCGGTGAGTGGTACGTGCAAGGAGAGCCGCAGTCACGAAGTCGCGTGCGAGCGCAGTTCCTCCAAGAAGTGACCGCAGGACGACATCGGCTTCTCGCCGACGAACCCGAGAACTTCGGTGGCGATGATCGCGGGCCGACACCGTACGACTTGTTGCTCGCCGGACTCGGTGCGTGCACGTCGATGACACTCCACATGTACGCTCGGCGAAAGAAGTGGCCTCTCGAACGCGTATCGGTCGACCTGTCCCACGAACGTGTCCACGCGAAGGACTGCGCGGATTGCGAGCGCGGAGCAGAGTACGAAGCAAGAATCGAGCGGATTACGCGTCGCCTTCGTATCGAGGGTCCACTCGATGCAGAACAGCGAGCGCGCTTGCTCGAAATCGCGGATCGGTGTCCCGTGCATCGCACGCTCGAGGGGGTCCCGGAGATCGTGACCGAACTCGATTAGCAGCGAGTTGTTCAACACGCTGTCAAAGGGAAGGCGCGGTCGCGATCCATTCGTCGAGCAACGGGTGCTCGGGCGCGTCCTTGCGCCATGCCATGACGACATCGAACGTGACGCGGGGTGATCCCCACGGATACGCGGTGAGTCGGCGGCCCTTGGGGCCCTGAGGATCGAGGCTCGGAACCAACGACCAGCCGAGCCCTGACTCGACATAGCCGAGGATCGTGTCGGCGGTGTCGAGTGTGATCATCGACGACGGGGTGATGCCATGCATCAGGAGGGCTTGAAGCTGGAGCGTTTGCTGCCTCGTGCCGCTCGGGTAGCCGAGGAACGGCATGTCGGTGAGGGACTCGAGCTTCGGGCGTCCGCGCTTGGGGCGGTGCTCGCGCGGAACGACCAAACAGGCGTACACCTTCGCGATGACTTGGGACGCGATGTCGCTGGGAATATCGGGGATGTGTGCGATCAAGACGTCGGCGACCCCCGAGCGTAAGAGGTCGACGTCGACGTGGACCAGCTCTTGAAGTCCGATCGATGCATTGGGCCGTCGCTTGCGCACCGCCCTGAGCCATTGGGGCAACAGGTTGCGAATCAGAAGCGACTCGGCGTGGATGGAGAGCGCTCCGTCGTAGTCGCCCGTGCGCAGTGATTCGACGATGCGCGGTAGGTCGCGCAGCCACGGTGATACGAATTCGAGGAGGCGCTGACCGGCTGGCGTCGGGCGCATCGTGTCCTTGCCCACGCGTTCGAGCAGCGTGACGCCGACTTCGCGTTCGAGCTTGCGTACCTGCTGATGCAACGCGGGTTGCGAGATCGGATACGACGCGGCGCGCGCAGCTTTCGCGTATCCGCCACTCGTTGCGACGAGATGGAAGCCGGCGAGTCGGTTCAGGTCGATCACGATCTAATCGTTAAGCAACACGAATCGATGAGTCAACTACAAGTTCGCTGCGAGAAACGATGTTCCAGTCGATATTCGAGTCTCAGCCACATATCCGAACCGGACCGCTGCCATGAATCGAACGACAGAATCCTCACCGGACGCCCACACGCGCTTGATGCCCTTGGTCGTGTCGCAGTTTCTCGGCGCGTTCAATGACAACGCCTTCAAGATGATCGTCGTCCTGATCGGCTTCGCTTCCGTCGCGGGGCAGGGGGAGGCTGCCGAGCAAGGGGTGACGACGCTGGCGTTCGTCGTCTTGACGCTGCCCCTGATGTTCGGCTCGATTCCGGCGATGATCGTGGGTGATCGGATCTCCAAGCGTGATCTCGTCGTTTGGACGAAAGGCGCCGAACTCGCACTGATGCTCGTCGGCACGATCGCACTGTGGTGGCAGCCGGATGGTTGGCTACCGTTCGTCGTGCTCGGTGGCATGGGGTTGCAGAGTGCGCTCTTCGCTCCGGGGAAGTACGGACTGCTTCCAGAGCTCGTACCACCCGAGGCACTGAGTCGAGCCAATGGGCGACTCGAGGCGGCGAGCTTTGCAGCGATCATCCTCGGAACGGTCGCAGGTGGTCTCTTGCTGCAGGCGTTCCCGGGTCGCGTTTGGATCGCCGGGGGGATCCTCGCACTGTTGTCGGCCATCGGGCTCTGGGCCGCGCTCCTCGTACCGAGGGTGGCCAAGAGCGGACACTCCGAGTCGCCACGCGAAGTGTTCCACGGCGCATGGCATGCGATCCGAACCGATCGCATGCTCTGGCTCGCGACCATCGGAATGGTCTTGTTCTGGAGTGTCGCGAGCGTGCTCGGACAAGACGTGTTGGTCTATGGCAAGCGCGTCCTCGGACTCGGCGATGGAGTCGCGGCGCTTCCGTACGCGTTGTTCGCGATCGGTGTCGGCGTCGGGTCGCTGCTCGCAGGCCGCATCGGTGCAAGGGCCATCGAAGTGGGCTCGATTCCACTCGGAGCGATCCTGTTGTCAATCGGGACGATTGCCATGGGCACACTGCATCCCGGAGTCGCGGGCACGTTCGTCTGCATGACGGTACTCGGTGTGGCCAGTGGTCTCGTGATCGTGCCGCTCAATGCGCTGTTCCAGTCGCGAGCGCCAGCGTCTCGTCGCGGCGCAGTCATCGCACTCGTGAACATGCTCTCATTCGCAGGGATGATCGTCGGCAACTTCGGGTGTCTCGGTCTCGCTTCGATCGGCGTCGACAGCGCTTCGATCCTGGGCGTCGTCGCGATCATCACGACGGCAGCAGCCGTCTGGGCGATCGCGACGACGCCAGGCGCGTTGATCCGTCTCGTGATCGTGCTCGCGGTCCGGGTCCTGTATCGCATGCAGCGCGTCGGCGCGCTCCATGTTCCCAGCGAAGGTGGCGTGCTCCTCGTGTCCAACCACGTTTCGTTCTGTGACGGCTTCTTGATGATGGCTGCCACCGATCGACAGATTCGGTTCTTGGTCGAGCGGGCGTGGTACGACCGTCCGCTGCTCAGGCCACTCTGGCGAGCGATCGGTGCGATTCCGATCAGCACCGATCGTGGACCCCGAGCCCTGCTGCGTTCCCTTGGCGAAGCGGGTGCGGCTCTCGATGCGGGTGAAGTCGTTTGCATCTTCGCCGAAGGGGAGATCAGCCGAACCGGCAGTCTCCTCACATTCCAGCCGGGCATGCAGCGACTCGTTCGCGGCCGGAGTGCCGTGGTCGTTCCGGTGCACCTCGATCGGGTATTCGAATCACCCGGCAGCTCGCACCGTGGCCGCTTGCGTGTCCTCCCGCGCCGATTTCCGGTTCCCGTCACGGTTTCGTTCGGCGAGCCATTGGAGACGGATGTCTCTCCATCCGCAGTGCGCGCAGCGGTGCAGGGCCTTGAGTCGAACGCCGCAATGGCCCGCCAAAGGAATCAGCGTCCGCTGCACGCGCGGTTCGTGCAGCGCGTTCGCCGTGCACCGTGGCGTGCGTGCCTGTCGGACAGCGAGGGGCGGTGCCTGTCGCGCGTCCGCACGCTTGCTGGCGCGTTGCTGCTCGCGCAGCACCTCGAGGCGCACGCGAAACGCGATCGCGCACAGGGCGACTCGGTCGGCATCCTCCTACCCCCCTCGATGCCGGGAGCGTTGGCGGCCATCGCCACGAGCCTCGCCGGTCGCATCGCGGTGCCGCTCAACTACACCGTCGGCCGAACAGCGATGCAGAGTGCGCTGCGCCAAGCGGAGCCCGGAGTTCTCGTGTCGTCACGTGCATTCGTCGAGCGCTTGCCAACCGATCTGGTCCGAGTCCTGACCGCCGTACCGATGGTCTATGTCGAAGACGTGTTCGCGAACGCGACGCGCGGCGCGCGAATCCGCGCGTTCGTCCGTGCGCTCGTTGCGCCATTGCCCGCACTCGAGCGCGCCGCTGGCGCGGCCAGGCGCGTGCGTGGTGAAGACGTCGCGACGATCTTGTTCTCGAGCGGGAGCACGGGAGAACCGAAGGGCATCGTCCTGACGCACGACAACGTGCGCTCGAATTGCGAGGCCGTCGCGCAGGTCGTGCCCTTGGATGGCGAGGACACGCTCGCATCCGTGCTGCCGCTGTTCCACTCGTTCGGCAACATGGCGTTGTGGTTCGTACTCGGGCAGGGCGCGCGCATCGCGTTCCACCCGAATCCACTCGACGGCGCTGCCGTAGGCAAGCTCGTGGCGGCTCGAAGGGCGACCGTGTTGATCGCGACACCGACGTTCTTGCAGAACTATCAAAGGCGCGTCGATCCGGGGCAGTTCGGTTCCTTGCGCCTGGTGTTGACCGGTGCGGAGCGCCTGACCGACGCGCTCGCGGATTCGTTCGAGGACCGCTTCGGACTGCGGCCCGTGCAAGGGTACGGAGTGACCGAGTGCTCACCCGTCATCGCCACGAGTGCCCCCGACTACCGGGCGGCCGATCACTATCAGGCAGGTTCGAGGCGATCCTCGGTCGGTCGACCCGTGCCGGGTGTGACGGTCCGCATCGTCGATCCCGATACGGGGGAGCCGGTCGCGAACTCGGAATCGGGCCTGATTCTCGTTCGGGGTGCCAACGTGATGCAGGGCTATCTCGGGCGAGAGGATTTGACGGCCCTCGTTCTCGTCGACGGGTACTACGACACTGGAGACATCGGGTACGTCGATGAGGACGGGTTTCTCTATCTGACGGATCGACGTTCGCGGTTCAGCAAGATCGGTGGGGAGATGGTGCCGCACGGTGTCGTCGAAGACGCGCTCCAGACTTGCTCGGGCGAAAAAGACCGCGCATTCGTGGTCTACGGTGTACCGGACGCGAAGAAGGGCGAACGCCTGGTCGTCGTGACGACGCTCTCGGCCGCACGTGTGCTCGAGACCCTCGAGCAGATGCCGAGTCGAGGCTTGCCACCGCTCTTCGTGCCGCGATCGCAGGACTTCGTGCAGGTCGACGAGTTGCCACTTCTCGGCACGGGAAAGCTCGACTTGGGTCGCATTCGGACGATTGCGGACGAGGCGTCGCGTTCGGTGCTTGTCACACAAGCGTAGATCGAATGAGATCTACGCATGCTGATGAGATCAAGCCGTCTCGGCACGGCTGGACGCCTTCCCACGGACCGCAAGCACGGTTCGCAATCACCCGTGAAAATGCGCCCGGTCAAGCGTGCCGTGCTCGACAACGGGCTTCGTGTCTTCATCGTCCGCGCGCCCGAGTTGCCGGTCGTGAGTCACATGATCTGGTACACCGTGGGTTCGCGTGACGAGCGCACCGGCGAGACCGGTCTGTCCCACTTCCTCGAACACATGATGTTCAAGGGGACGGACCGATACCCCAAGGGCAGCATCGACACGACGACAGCGCGCCTCGGTGGGCACAACAACGCGTTCACGGACCACGACACGACCGCGTACTACTTCAACCTCAAGAGCGATCGCTGGCACGAAGCGCTCGCCATCGAGGCGAGTCGCATGCGTGGGTGCTTGCTCGATGACCAAGAGTTCCAGAGCGAGAAGCAAGTCGTGCTCGAAGAACTCTCGATGGGTGAGGACGACGAGTGGCGTCCGATCTATCAGGCCGTCGAGTCGGTCGCTTTTTTGACGCACCCGTATCACCATCCGATCATCGGATGGCGTGAGGATCTCGAGCGTCTCGAGCGCAACACAATGGTGGATTACTACCGGCGCCACTACGCGCCCGACCGTGCGATCCTCGTTCTCGTCGGTGACGTGAAACCGAAGGAGGCGATGCAACGAATCGAAGACATGCTCGGTACCATTCCGTCGTCGGGTCGAGCCCGCCCGGCGGTTCTGTCCGAGCCACCGCAGCGCGGCGAGCGGCGCGTCGTATTGCGCTCACCGCACCAACTCGCACGTCTGTGTATGTGCTGGAAGGGCTGCCGCATCGGCGAGCCCGAAGACCCGGTTCTCGACGTCGTCGGTGCTCTGCTCGGGGGCGGGAAGGCCTCGCGCTTCTACCGTGGCCTGGTGCAGGGGCGAGAACTCGTCACGATGGCCAACGCCTACAACGAAGCGCGACTCGATCCCGGGTTGTTCACGATCGTCGCCGAAGGGAAGCCAGGGCAGGATGCCAAGGCGATCGAGAACGCGATCCTCGAAGAGGTCGACAGGCTGCGCGACGAGGGTCCGAAGGCTGCAGAGTTGCGCCGGGTCAAGAAGCAGATCGCGACGTCGTTCTTCTTCGACCTCGAGACGGTCTCACAACAAGCGATGCGGATCGGGCGCTACGAAGCTTCGTGCGAGGATGGATGGCGTGTGCTCGAACGCTACCCGCAAGAACTCGAAGCGATCACCGCGAAGGACGTGCGTGACGTGATGAAGGCACTCGTGCGGCGCGATGCTTCGAGTGTCGGCTGGTCGATTCCGGAGGGGGCATGACCGTGGCGAAGACCACCACCAAGGCGCGTTCGCGTACGACGACGACGGGACGGCTCGCGCTGGACATCCATCGACGTGTTCTCCCGAATGGCCTCACGTTACTCGCGACACGCAATCGCGCGGCACCGACGATCGCGATCCGCTGTCAGCTCGAAGTCGGTCGGCTCAACGAACCCGGTGAGCGGGCCGGGATCGCTTCGATGCTCGGCGACTGCCTCGATGAGGGCACGGAGAAGCACAGCGGCGACGAACTCGCAGAAATCGTCGAAGGTCTCGGTGGTTCGCTACGTTGCGGTAGCTCGGGCGCGATGGTGCGTTTTGCTGCGGAGGACACGAAGGCGGCAATCGACATTCTCGCCGAGGTCGTGCGAACTCCGACGTTCCCGAGTGTCGAGGTGCGACGCGCGAAGTCCCTCGCTCTTGCGGACATCGCGGCCGACGACGACAATCCATCGACGGTTGCCTTCAAGTGCTATCGGGAGTTGTGCTACGGCACGCACCCGTTCGCGCGGGATGCCAAAGGCACGCGTGAGACGATCGATACATTGACGTCGGCCAATCTGCGTGCGTTCCACAAGAAGTGGTTCACGCCGGACAACGCGCGAATCGCGGCGGTTGGCGATCTCGATCCGGAAGAGATGCTCGACCTCCTCACGCGTGCCTTTTCGAGTTGGAAGGGCAAAGCGCCAATCGTCGAGGCGTTCGAAATGCCGGCGAATCCTCCCGCTCCGGTGCATCAGCACATTCGTTTCGACCGAGAACAGGCTCACGTTTATCTCGGTCACCTGGGTGTGACGCGTCACGACGACGACTACTACAAGCTCGTCGTCATGGATCACATCCTCGGGTCCGGCCCGGGGTTCACGAGCCGTATCACGCGAAAGCTGCGTGACGAACAAGGGCTGTGCTACTCGGTCTTTGCCGGGATCTCGGGTTCTGCCGACCGCGAGCGTGGCTTGTTCACGGCGTACATCGGTACGTCTCCCGGCAAGGAAGCGGTCGCGATCGAAGGCTTCCTCGAGGAGATGCGAGCGATCCGAGAGACGCTACCAACCGAGACCGAGATCGCGGACGTCAAGGCCTACCTCACGGGTAGCTTCGTATGGGCGCTCGAGCGCAACTCCAATCTCGCAGCGTTCTTGTTGCGATCCGAGCGCTTCGGGCTCGGCGACGACTTCGTCGCTCGCTATCCCGACCTGATCGAAAGTGTGACTCGCGCGGACGTGCGCGACGCGGCCGAACGACACCTCGACCCGGACCACTACTATCTCGTGACGCTCGGCCGTGGCGAGTCGGATGCGCCGAAGAGATCAGTGTCTCGCAAGCGCACGACCAAGTCGAAGGCCTCGAAACCGAAAGCCACGCAGAAGAAGAAGGCCAAGAAGCGCTGAAGGGGGCAGTCGCGCGATCGGGGCACGGCCCCGCGCCGATCCGGATCGTGATCGAGTCTTGCGGTCGATGTCTCGGACGGCATCATGCGGATATGCAAGTACCTGCATATCCGCATGAAGGCATCGCATCGCTCTTCAAGGCTGTGTCGGATCCGACTCGCGTCCGCATCCTCGCGACGATCGTGTTCGCTGGTGAATTGTGCGTTTGCCACGTCGAGAAGGCACTCGGCCTTTCGCAGTCCCGGGTCTCCAGACACCTCATCGCACTGCGACGTGCAGGTCTGCTGATCGATCGGCGCGATGGCGCGTGGACCTACTACTCGATCCCGCGTCGGACATCGACTTCGATCCGTGCCACGATCGCCATCGTACGCAAAGCGATGGAGTCGGAACCAGAACTCGACGCCTTGGTCGCGCGAGCCATCGCGGTTCGGGACGGGCAAGATTGTGGGGCGCGACCGTGACTTCCGCGAAGCGACTCGGATTCGTCAATCGGCATCTGACGTTCTGGATTCTCGCCGCGATGATCCTCGGCGTTCTGATCGGTGTCTTCGTGCCCGCGGTGCGAGCGTGGATCCACGGATCGAGAGTCGGGACGACCAACATCCCTATCGCGATCGGGCTGATCGTGATGATGTACCCGCCACTGGCGAAGGTGCGCTACGAAGAGCTCGGTGACGTCTTCCGAAACTATCGGCTGCTCAGCGTGTCGCTCGCACAGAACTGGATCGTGGGGCCGCTCCTGATGTTCGGTTTGGCGCTCGCGCTCCTCGGTGATCGTCCCGAATACATGGTCGGACTCATCCTGATCGGACTCGCGCGCTGCATCGCGATGGTGATCGTCTGGAACGACTTGGCCGAAGGCGACGCGCAGTACGCAGCTGGTCTCGTGGCGTTCAACAGCGTGTTCCAGATGCTCTTCTTCAGCGTCTACGCGTGGCTCTTCATCACGGTCTTGCCGCCGATCTTCGGTTTCGATGGTGTGGCCATCGACGTGACGATCGTCGACATCGCCAAGAGCGTCGCGATCTACCTCGGAATCCCGTTCGTCGCGGGATTGTTGACGAGAGTGATTCTCGTCAGACAGAAAGGTAGGGTTTGGTACGAAGAGGAGTTCGTCCCGCGGATCAGCCCTCTCACGCTGATCGCATTGCTCGCGACCATCGTGTTGATGTTCAGCCTCAAGGGAGATCTGATCGTCTCGATCCCCGTCGACGTGCTACGCATCGCGATTCCGCTGACGATCTACTTCGTCGTGATGTTCCTCCTGAGTTTCTGGATGGGTCGCGGCGTCCGAGCGGGATACGCCAAGACGACGACCCTCGCGTTCACGGCGGCTTCGAACAATTTCGAGCTCGCCATTGCCGTGGCGGTCGCGGTCTTCGGTATCGATTCCGGAGTCGCGTTCGCCGCGGTCATCGGACCGCTGGTGGAAGTACCGGTTTTGATGAGCCTCGTGCACGTGGCCTTCTGGCTACGTCGCAAGTACTTCGAAGAAGAGCGGGCAGTGGTGCCATGACCGCATACGACGACGAACTGTCCCGGTACATCGCGCGTAGGCTCGTTGAGCGCGTCGAGCGTGGATCACGCGCGAATGCACTCGATCGACTGACGGAAGCCGTGCGGGCTCGGCTCGCGCAGATAGGACGAGCCGACGTGGTCTTCGTGTGCACGCACAACTCGCGTCGAAGTCACTTGGGCCAAGTTTGGATGGCGGTCGCGGCGAGACACTTCGGCTGCGCCGGGGTCACGACGTACTCTGCGGGCACGGAAGTGACCGCATTCGCACCAAAGGCCGTCGATGCGCTTCGCCGTGCCGGCCTCGAGGTTTTCATCGAACACGACACTCCACATGTTGCATCCAATCCGATGTACGACGTTTTCGCGCACGGTGAGCGAGTGGCGCGTTGTCACTCCAAGAAGCTCGGTGATCCGAGTCTTCCTCGTGGTGGTTTCATCGCGGTGATGATGTGTTCGGACGCGGCGGAGGCATGCCCGGTCGTGCATGGTGCGACGCTGCGCATCGCGCTTCCTTACGAGGATCCCAAGCGCGCGGACGGCACGGATCGAGAGGAACGAGCGTACGACGAGGCGTGCAAGACGATCGCGCGAGAGATGCTCTGTGTCGTGTCGGCTGTCGTCGAATGGTGAAACGGGCCCGTGCGATCGGCCGCTACGAATCAGCTCGCTACGACTCAGCTCGCTACGGGGCGGAGCTCGGCGGTAGCTCGACCTTTCGCACGCGTGGTTCGTGACGGATGGCATGCCCGAAGAAATACGTCACGGTCGGGACGCCGAGCAAGAGACCCCAGACTCCGAACAACTTGTGCCCGATGAGGAGGACGGCCAGCACGAGCACGGGATTGAGCTTCATGTGGGCGCCGAAGATCAGCGGATTGAGGACATAGGCCTCGACCGCATGGACGATCGACACCATGCCGATGACCCACAGCACGAGTTTGAATCCCTCGTGATCGAGGGCCACCAAGCAGATCGGCGCCGTCGACAAGAACGTGCCAGCGACCGGGATGAAGCTGCAGATGAAGACGACCCCGGCGAGGAACGCCATGTTGGGAATCCCGAGGAACAACATCCCGATCGACGTCAAGGCGGTGTTGACGAGCGCGATGAAGAACTGCGCTTCGAGGAAGCGACCGAGGACTGCACCAAAACGGAACACTGTGCGACTCACTTCGCCGTAGAACCGCGCGAGTTTCGTGTCCTGCAGAGACATGACGCCACGTCCGATGCGTTTTCGGTCGGCGACGATCAAGAAAGCGAAGAGCAGCGCCAACAGGAAGGTCGTCGCGACGGATGCAACGTCGCGGAAGATGCCGATCAAGAGCGTCGCGAGTTCGTGGGATCGGTCCGACCCGTCGGCCTTCGCGGGAGAGCGGCCGAGGACTTCGTTGAACACGCCCTTGGCCGTCACGTCCTTCAGCATGTTCTTCCAGAAGTCGCTCTGCGAACGCAAGTCGCCGATCGACTTGTCGACCGCTTCTTCGTACTTGCTGATGTTGCCCGCGAAGACGATGGCCTGATCCTTGATCTTCGGCGCGATGAACGTGATTGCGAGCGCGATGACCGCGATCATCGTCGTGAACACGATCGCCGTGCGAACCTTGCGTGAGTGGATCCGGTGGGAGAGCCCGTGCACTCCGTGTTCCGCCATGTACGCGAACACGAAGGTCAGGAAGACGAGCGGTAAGAAGCTCCGAAGGAGCCAGATGATGCCGAAGAAGATCCCCCAGATCGTGAGCCGCCGTCCGAGCGGGATCAGATAGTTCCACGGCGGTGGGAACTCGTCTTCCTTGCGCTGGGCAGGATGGGCTTCGGGTTCCATGACGGGCTGCCTTGTCATGCGCCGTAGGATAATGCGAATGTCTCCCAGACCGAGATTCTCCCTCGATCGCCCACTCTTGATTCTCGATGTCGTGGGCATGCGCGAGACCGACCTCGGCGATGCACCCAACATGGCCCGCTTCGCGGGGCGTGGACAGCACGGACCCCTTCGGACGATTTGCCCCGCGGTCACATGCTCGGTGCAGGCCTCGATCCTGACCGGCACGCTGCCGAACGAGCACGGCATCGTCGGCAACGGTTGGTACTTCCGGGATCTCGCCCAGATCTTGTTCTGGCGCCAGAGCAACGCGCTCGTGCAGCGAAAGGCGATCTACGACTACGGGCTCGAAAATGATCCCGGGTTCACGTGCGCGAAGATGTTCTGGTGGTTCAACATGTATTCGAGTGCCTCGACCAGCGTGACGCCGAGGCCTCAGTACTTCGCCAACGGGCTCAAGACACCGGGCCTCTACGGCGAGCCGCGGAGTTTCGTCACACGCCTCGAGCGCGAGCTCGGTCCGTTCCCGCTCTTCCAGTTCTGGGGGCCCGCGGCGGGTATCGCGAGTTCGCGCTGGATTGCCGACGCGACGCTGAAGGCACTCGAGGATCGGCCTCGGATCTGCCTCTGCTACCTACCGCATCTCGACTATGACCACCAACGCCACGGACCGGATCATCCGAAGAGTCGCCAGGCCGTCCGCGACGTCGACAGCCTCGTCGGGCGCGTTCTCGATGCTGCGGAGAATCTCGGATACGAGACGTTGATCGTCTCGGAGTACGGCATCGACGACGTGCAAACGCCGGTCTGGCTCAATCGCGTGCTCCGTCAACGCGGACTGCTGCGAGTTCAGGAGACGATGCACGGTGAGCTGCTCGATGCTGGTGCGAGCGATGCGTTCGCGGTCTGTGATCACCAAGTGGCACACGTTTACGTGCGGCGCGAGTCGCAGCTACCACTCGTGCGGGCCACGATCGAGGAAATGCCGGGAGTCGCGAGAGTCTTGGACCGAGAAGAGCAACGTGAGTTCGGGCTCGATCACGAACGGAGTGGAGAACTCGTCGTGCTCGCCGAGCAGAGCGCGTGGTTCGCGTATCACTATTGGTTCGACGAAAAGCGTCGTCCCGATTTCGCGACGACGGTCGACATTCACCGGAAGCCCGGCTACGACCCGGTGGAGCTCTTCCTCGATCCCGCGATCCGCCTCCCGAAGTTGAAAATCGCTAGACGAATCCTGCAGAAGAAACTCGGCTTTCGGTACCTCATGGACGTCATTTCGACGGACGCCACGCTCGTGCGGGGATCGCACGGGCTCCTGCCCTCGCGTCCAGAGCGCGGTCCCTTGTATCTCGCGAGTCCGGGCCTCAAGCTGCCGGTCGACGTTCGTGTCGACAATCTCCTGTTCGAATAGCTCTCTCGGCAAACAGCATGGAAGGCAGTCTCGCAGGCAAAGTTGCCGCCGTTTTCGGTATCGCCAATCAACGCTCGATCGCCTTCGGTATCGCGCAGAATCTCGCGGCCTGTGGTGCACGTCTCGCGCTCAGCTACCAGAACGAACGCATGGGCAAGTCGATCGACAAGCTCGCCGAAGATCTCGGCAATCCGTGGCGACGCGAGTGCGACGTGACGCAGGATTCGGCTGTCGCGGAATTCTTCGGAGCGGTGCGCGACGATTTCGGTCGATGCGACATCGTCGTGCACTCTGTCGCCACAGCCAAGCGCGAAGAGCTCGGTGGTTCGTTCCTCGACACGAGTTGGGAAGGTTTCGCACTCGCTCAGGAGGTCAGCGCGTTCTCGTTGGTGCGATTGTGCAAGCACGCCGCACCGATGCTCGAAGAGGCGAACGGTTCGGTGCTCGCGCTCACGTACCTCGGTTCCGAGCGCGTCGTTCCCAACTACAACGTAATGGGCGTCGCGAAGGCATCGCTAGAGAGCTGCGTGCGCTATCTCGCGAGCGATCTCGGTCCGCGCGGCGTGCGCGTCAATGCCATCAGTGCCGGCCCGATCCGGACGTTGTCGGCGTCGGGAGTCAGCGATCTCGTGACGATGCTCAACTTCGTCGCGGAGAAGTCGCCGATGCGACGCAACGTGACGATCGACGAAGTCGGCAAGGCTGCGCGATTCTTGTTGTCGGACGAAGCGAGCGGCGTGACCGGACAGATCCTCTTCGTCGATTCCGGCTACCACATCATGGGGATGTGACAGCTCGTACGAGAAGCGCGGCCTTCAGCGAGCTAGGAGCGCCTCGACGCGACGTCGTTCGCGCCCGTCGAGGCGCGGCAGTGCAAGTGCCCAGAGCTGGCGCGCCTCGGCACGCTCGGGGCTCTCGGGTGGGTGCCCCTGCCAGAGCAGGCGCGCGAGATTGAGCTGGCTCGGCAGGTGGGAGGGATCTCGCGCGAGCGCGCTGCGATACTCGCCGATCGCTGCGGGTGCGTCGGCGACAAGCCCGCTCTCGAGGAAGACGCCGAGATCGAAGCGATGGGTCGCATCCGTTGGCGCGAGTCGCGCTGCACGGCGATAGAGATCGAGCGCTTCTTCGATCGAACTCTCGGTCCGCGGAACGTCGCCCTCGCTCATCTGCAGGAAGCGGCAATACGCACCGCCGGCCATCGCCCGCGCGTCGATAGGTGATCGTGCAGCGAGTTCGTCGTAGGCGCGGCGCGCACGATCGAGATACGTCTTCTTGTTGCTCGCTTGGTCGCCCGTAGCGCGCTCGCTGAGCAGCGTGTCGTGGAGTGCCATGTAGCAACGCGCTTCCCACGTGAGCGCTTCGATCGGCAGCTCGCTCAAGCGGGCGCGGAGTGCCTCGAGGTGGAAAACCGCGGCACGTTCTTCTCCGAGGTCGAGTTCGAGTCGTGTCAACGCGAGTAGCGCGTTGGTGTCTCTTCCGTCGAGCGCCACCGCACGGCGATACGCGACGACGGCCGCCTCGAGGTGCCCATCGACTTCGTAGATGCGCCCGAGAAGCGCGTGCAGCATCGCGTCGTTCGGCGCGTATCGGAGTCCGCCGAGCACGACGAATTCGGCTTCCTGGATCGCATCGAGGCGGTCTTCAGGACGGAACGCTTCTCTCGCACGAGGCTTGGAATCTCGAAGTTCGTCGCGTTCGAGTTCGAGAACGAGGATCGTCGCCAGCAGCGAGCGCGCAGCAACGAGACGTGGGCGTTCCCTCACGAGTGAGGCGAGATCGCTGTGCGCCGTGCGCCAGGTGCCACCTTCGATCGACCTTCGAGCACGCTCGAGCCTATCGCTCGTAGCCTCGTCGTCCACGATCGCGGCTGGCCCGTCCGGGAGCGCTTCCAACGCTTCGTCGAGGGGAATCGGAATCGAGGAGCACGACCCGAACCACGGCAACAAAGCCAAGACGAGACCGCATCTGAACGGTCGGGATCGATCGAAGAGCCGCGCCCGCATCAACGACACTGGACCAGCGAGGCCATCGGCTGTCAACTCGTGTGTCGATGACTGGCAATGAGCACGGCACGCAAGGTCCATGGACGGCCGAACGACTCGAAAAGCGCGCATCCGAACTCGTGCCTCGGGTCGACGCACTCCTCGACAGTCTCGAGGCCTGCTACCACGGCTCGCGAGAATCGTTGATCGTGCCGACCGTGCAAGCCGGGATCGCTGGCTGCCACGTGCTCCTCGAAGGCGTGCCGGGGCTCGGCAAGACGCTGCTCGCACGAGCCCTCGCGGCAGGGTTCGGGGGCACGTTTTCACGCATCCAGTGCACTCCGGACCTGATGCCGAGCGACGTGACCGGCACCGAGATCCTCGAGGATCACGAGGGGCTGACGTTCCGGTTTCGTGAGGGACCGATCTTCGCCAACGTCGTCCTCGCCGACGAGATCAATCGCGCGACACCGAAGACCCAATCGGCGCTGCTCGAAGCCATGCAGGAGGGGCAGGTCAGTTCGGGAGGTGTCACGCGTCCGTTGCCACGACCGTTTTTCTTGCTCGGCACGCAGAATCCGATCGAGATGGAAGGGACGTTCCCCTTGCCGGAAGCGCAGCTCGATCGCTTCGGACTCAAGCTCGACGTGACGTATCCCGGCATCGAAACCCTGCGCATCATCCTCGATGAGAAGAGTTCGTCCGATGCGCCACTGCCGGCCGCCCATCTCGATCCGTCGGCGTTACTCGAGCTGAGGTCGCTCAGTCACGAAGTTGCGGTTGGCCCGCACTTGCGGGATCTCGTGGCCGCGGTGCTCGTGGCTTCGCAGCCCGGCCATCCGAGCCACGACGGCCTCGTCAAACTCGGGGCGTCTCCTCGCGCCGGGATCGCGTGGCTCCGTGTGGCGCGCGTACGCGCCCTCATGGCAGGTCGCTTCCACGTGACGCGCGAGGATCTCGAAGCACTCGCGCATTTCGTGCTCGATCACCGTGTCGTGCTCGGATACGAGGCCAGGGCCCAGCACATCGATGTGCGCGCGCTGTTCGAGCGCTGGTGGGCCTGAGACGATCGGAAGGTGAGCCGCGACTCCCGGGAGATCTCCATCGTGGCCAGGTTTTTTTCCTGACTCGGAAACTCACGGGAGTACGAACTCCGTCCGTGCGTAGGAGGGTGCGCAAAGGACGAGAGGACCTCTTCGCAGGGAGGTCCCGAGGCGGCTGGGATGGGGGTCCCGGCCGCCATTTTTTTTATGCGCACCGAATCTCGGTGAGGCTTCGGGGCGATCAGTCGTTCTCGTCGTCCGCGAACGCGTCGGTGGCGAAGTCCTCGGGTGTCGGGTCCTCGAGCAGGCCCCCCAGCGCCGCGCCTTCGCGCTCGTCCAAGCCGTCTCGTAGGGCGCCACCAAGACGGCCATCGAGCCCGGGAATCGGCTCGAAGCTGTCGCCGAGGTAGGCGCGCTTGACCTCCTCGTTGCGGATGAGGTCGGCGGGGGCGCCCTCGGCAAGCACACGGCCCTCGTGGACGATATACGAGCGCTCGGTGATGCGGAGCGTCTCGTGCACGTGGTGATCGGTAAGGAGCACACCGATTCCGCGGTCTCGAAGTCGCTCGAGAATGTGCTGAACGTCCTGAACGGAGATCGGATCGACGCCGGCGAACGGTTCGTCGAGCAGGATCAGCGTCGGATTGGTCGCGAGCCCGCGGGTGATCTCGAGCCGCCGGCGCTCGCCGCCCGACAAGGTGTAGGCCATGCTCTTGCGAAGGCGCCCGAGGTCGAGTTCGTCGAGCAGCTCCTCGAGGCGATCCCCGCGAGCCCGGGACGGCACTCCGTGGGCTTCGAGAACAGCGAGAAGGTTGTCCTCGACCGTCATTTTCTGGAAGACCGACGGCTCCTGACTCAGGTAGCCGATCCCCGCGCGCGCGCGGCGGTACATCGGCCGTTTCGTGATGTCCCGACCCTCGAAGAACACCTGCCCCGCATCGGGACGAATCATCCCGACGAGCATGCGGAAGGTCGTCGTCTTTCCCGCTCCGTTGGCTCCGAGGAGGCCGACGATCTCGCCCGGCCAGACTTCCAGGCAAACGCCGTCGACGACACGGCGCCGCTTGTAGGCTTTGACGAGATCGACCGCTTCGAGAAGGGGCTCGTCGTCATTCGTGACCCGGTTCGATGTCTCGACCGCAGGTCGTTTCGTTGTTGCCATATTCACGGTTCGTCGCCCTCGCGTTCACGCCGGTGTTTTCGCTCCGCGTCCGTCCATGCCCCGCGGCTTCGCTGGCGAAACGACGGGGACTCGACGGCTGACTCGATGGTGAAATCCTGTGGAAAACTCGTGGATTGGCACGCCGCGTCGCTCCCGCAGGCGCGAACCGTCGACCCTACTGCAGTCCCCGTGCCGACCAGTCGGGATCTTGCCACGCCGCGTGCGCGTCGGGATCCGCAGCCAGGGCACGGTGACCTTGTGGAAAACTCGCGGAAAACCCGCGACCCAGAACGGTCTCACCGGATCAAGCCGAGTCGGGAGACCGGGAAGAACGTCGCGAAGGCCCTGCCGACGAAGAAGCGTTCTGGGACGAACCGAGCATTCTCCGCTTGGTCTTCGACACGCCAGAAACGGGCACTGCGGAGGAGGTCGTCCGGCTTGCCCTCGAGGACGTGCTCTTCGCCGTAGAGATCGGTGAACACGATGCGGTCCTTCTGGGGCACGACGACCGGGTTTTCGTCGACGCCTAGCGAGCCAGGGCGATTCTCGAACTCGAACCGCGCGTTGCCGGTAATTGGGTCCCCCGTCTCGGGGGCGACGATCTTGCCGTCCTTCTGCCAAAGCGTCATGCGCCGCCAGGTTCGGCCGTCGTCGGAGTTCCGCTGGTTGTCGCCGAGCATCCAGCAGTGCCCCGGCGGCACGTGGACGACGTCGTTGCTGAAGCGGCCCTGATCGTCGAGCCAGCGTTCGTAGGTGTTGTCCCGAGCGAGCGTCGTTCCGCGGAAATCGGCATTGCCCTCGATCACGATCTCCATCGCGAGGCCGATGGTCGCGTCGAAGTCCGTGCGATACGCGATAGGCCCGAGCGCGACCCCGCCTGCGGATCCGAAGCACTGGTCGTCCCAGTTCGCGAGGCGAAGCTCGAACTCGCTCCCGGCACCGAACGAGATCGTGTCTTCGGCCGTGACGCGTTCGGTCGGCTCTTTCGATCGCAAGAGGTCGCTTCCCTTGGCGTACCATTCGAGAGTCACTTTGCCCCGTCCGTCTCCAACGCGTTCGACGCGCACGCGCCAGGCCATCGACTTTCCGGCCGAAGTCTGCTCCACGGCACGCAGTTCGACGAACTTCGTGGCTTCCGTCGTCGTGACCGTAGTGCGCCAGTCGACGTCCGCCACGACGAGATTCTCGCCCCCGTTCGCCTCCTCGGCGAGCTTCGCGCGCAGCTCACGCGGGTAGCCGTCCGAATAGCGATTCTCCGGCTTGACCATCTCGAGCGTCGTCCGCGTCGCCACGCCAGCGACCGATTGGCCGTGGACGGTGCCGTCGTTGTCCACCGACCAATCACCACCCAGCGCTCTCTGGACCGCGAACATCCGAGCAATCGATGCGCGGTCCTCATCGCGCTGCGACCACATCTCTTTCCACAAGTGGTCCTGGAGTCCGCGCGGCTTGCGTACGGTCTCCCAGTAGGGAGCCTTGTCGCCCTGGGCCGGATAGTTCTTGTAGACGTCGCCGTTGAAGATCCGCAGTTTCTCGTCGCTGAGGCCGACGATGCGCTTGACGTAGTTCTGACTTTGATTGTGTGGGTACCGGAACACGGCGACGTGCCAGCGGTCAGGCTTGTCCGTCAGGTAGGCGGCCTTGTCCACGAGGATTCGATCGTGGATCCCGGTCGACGGGCTACCCATCAGGACCGGTTGCATCGATGGCGTCGGGATCTGGAACGCTTCGACGAGGAAGTACTTGAGGCCGATCGCCATGAGGATCGCCATCGCGAACGCTTCGATCTGATCGCGAACCGCGTGGGAGAACGGGGAAGACTTGGCGGTATTCGGCTTGCTCACGACTTTGAGGGAACGCGGGACCGGCCGAAAGGTCAACAGCACGCCCGGAAAAGTCGGCAGCCCGCCGTCAGTCGTCGCTGCCGAGTACCGCGAGGAACGCCTTCTGCGGGATCTCGACGTTGCCGACCATCTTCATGCGCTTCTTGCCGGCCTTCTGCTTCTCGATCAGCTTGCGCTTTCGGGAGATGTCGCCGCCGTAGCACTTCGCGGTCACGTTCTTGGCCATTGCCGAGATGTTCTCGCGAGCGACGATCTTCCCGTAGATCGCGGCCTGCAGCGGAATCTGGAACATGTGCCGCGGGATCTCCTTGCGGAGTTTCTGGATGACGGCGCGCCCACGGCGTTCGGCGTCGTCGCGGTGGACGATGGTGCAGAGGGCGTCGACTTCGGCGCCGTTCACAAGAACACGCAACGGCACGAGGGGCGCGACTCGATACTCGATGAACTCGTAATCCATCGTGCCGTAGCCACGAGTCACCGACTTCAGTTTGTCATGGAAGTCGAAGATGATCTCGGAGAGTGGCATCTCGAAGATCAGCATCTGGCGATCGTTGCCGACGACATCGGTCGTGACGTAGCGACCACGTCGTTCCGTGGCGAGTTTCATCACGCCGCCGATCGCGGTCGTCGGCACGAGAATGGACAGCTTCACGATCGGCTCGAGGAGTTCGAGGATCTTGCTGCCGTCCGGGAGTTCGGACGGACTGTGGATATCCGTCAGGACATTGTCGCGAGTGCGCACTTGGTAGACGACGGTCGGCGCCGTCTGCACGAGGTCCATGTCCTCTTCGCGTTCGAGGCGTTCCTGCACGATGTTCATGTGCAGGAGACCGAGGAAGCCGCAGCGAAAGCCGAAGCCGAGGGCGTCCGACGTCTCGGGTTCGTACGTGAACGACGAGTCGTTGAGCTTGAGCTTGTCGAGGGCTTTGCGAAGGTCGTCGAAGTCGCCGGGGCTCGTCGGGAAGAGGCCGCAGAAGACCATCGGCTTGGGCATCGCGAAGCCGGGCAGCGCGGGTGCGCGTTCGCCCTTTTCGTCGAGGATCGTGTCGCCGATCACGATGTCTTCGAGGCGCTTGATGTTGGAGACGATGTAGCCGACCTGGCCGGCGGAAAGCGAGTCACGCGGCTGCATCCGCGGCGTCATCACGCCGAGCTCGAGCACTTCGTAGCTGGTTTCGGTCCCGGGCATGAAGATGCGCTGTCGCTTGCGCACGACGCCATTGACGATGCGGCAGTAGATGATCACCCCGCGGTAGTCGTCGAAGTAACTGTCGAAGATCAGCCCTTGCAGCGGTTTGCTCGCGTTGCCGCGCGGCGGCGGGACCTTGGCGATGATCGCCTCGAGCAAGTCTTCGATGCCGACCCCGGTCTTCGCGCTGCAGCGCAGGATTTCCTCGGCCGGGATGCAGACCGTGTTCTCGATCTCCATCGCGATGGCGTCGGGTCTGGCGGTCGGTAGGTCGACCTTGTTCATGACGCCGATGACTTGGAGATTGGCCTGCTCGGCAAGGTGGGCGTTCGCGACGGTCTGCGCTTCGACGCCCTGTGCCGCGTCGACGAGGAGAAGCGCGCCTTCGCAGGCTTGGAGGGACTTCTCGACTTCGTAGGAGAAGTCGACGTGCCCCGGCGTGTCGATCAGGTTGAGGTTGTAGGTCTGACCGTCTCTCGCCTTGTATTGCATCGCGACGGCTTTCGCCTTGATCGTGATGCCACGCTCGCGTTCGAGCTCCATGTCGTCGAGGAGCTGCGCTTGCATCTCGCGCTGCGTGACCGTGCCCGTCCGCTCCATGATGCGGTCCGCGAGCGTCGACTTGCCGTGGTCGATGTGCGCGATGATGCAGAAGTTCCGAATCTTGTCGATCATTCTTGCTGATGAGCTCTGGCGCTCGGGTAGGCCGAGTTCAAGTGTTCGCAGAGGGCAGCCAGTGCCCTACCGCGATGGCCGATATGGTCTTTCACGGCAGTGTCCAGCTCGGCGAAACTGCGGGGCCATGGTTCGTCGCCCTCAGAGGGCGGGCCATGATCGAGGGTCGCGAGTTCTTCGCGTGCCGGCGCGAAGACCGGATCGTAGCCGAAACCCCCGGTTCCGCGCGCGTCTTCGAGGATGACGCCACGCACTTCGGCTTCGTGTTCGAACTCGGGGGACTGCGGCTCCGAAGCGACGTGGACGAGGCAGAGGCTACAGACGAAGCGCGCCCCGCGAGACTGCGGCGGGACACCGGTCAGCTCCCGCAAGAGCTTGTCGATGCGGTCTCGGTCCGTCGCGTCGTCGCCCGCGTAGCGTGCGGAGAGGATTCCGGGGGCACCGTTCAGCGCGTCGACGCAGAGCCCGGAATCGTCGGCGAGCACGAGGTCGCGCGTGTCGATGCCGAGAGCGCGACAGTAGGCCGCAGTTTCGCACGCCTTCTTGCGCGCGTTGCCCGCGAAGGTCGGCTGGTCCTCGACGACTTCGAAGGGCGGCTTCCCTGGCGCGAGTGCATCGAGTTCGCCGATCGTGCGGACGTGGAACGACACGCCGAGGATGCGCGCGAGTTCGACACCCTTCTTGGCGTTTCGCGTCGCGAGCCACACCGTACGTGGTTCGGTTCTGTCCACGGACGTCGAGTCAGCCTTCGATCGTACGCCGCTGGATCTCGAACAGGTCACGGCAGCCTTGGACGGCGAGGTCGAGCAGGGAGTCGTGTTCGGCTCTCGAGAGTGGGCGCTTCTCGGCGCTGACTTGCACTTCGACGAGTTCGCCGCTCTCGAGCATCACGACGTTCATGTCCGCCTCGGCGCGGCTGTCCTCGGAGTAGTCGAGGTCGAGCAGCGGTTCGCCGCCAACGAGTCCGACGCTCACGGCAGCAAGACGATCCCGGAGTGGCCATGTGTCGAGCCGACCGTCGTCGCGCATCTTGGACAACAGATCGTGCAGCGCGACCCAAGCGCCGGTCATGGCGGCCGTGCGCGTACCGCCATCGGCTCGCAGAACGTCACAGTCGATCCAGATCGAGCACTCGGGAAGACGTTTGACGTGCACGGCCATGCGGAGGGAGCGACCGATCAGCCGTTGGATCTCGACGGACCTGCCATCGGTTCGTCCATTCCGCCCGTCCCTCGACTTGCGACCGTTCGTCGCTGCGGGGTGCATCGCGTATTCCGCGGTCAGCCAGCCATGACCGCTTCCCTGGAGCCAGGCGGGGATGGACTCGGAGAGCGTGGCCGTGCAAAGCACGGTCGTCTCCCCGAAGTGCGTCAAGACGGCCCCGGGGGCTTTCGACGGGAAGTTCCGCTCGAGCCTGCAAGGGCGCAGGTCGTTCGGTGCTCGGTCATACGAACGTTGGGGCAATGCACGTCTCCGGGGCGGTGGGGGGCGACCAACGGGCTCGCGGTGCGGGCCGAAGAATCGGGGCGGAGAGTGTAGCAGTGCGTCGAGGAAGACGGACATGCGGGGAGTGCGTGATTTCGCCATCCGTCTCGGAACCCAGCCGTCCCGGAGCCCGTGGGCCCTGTTATTCTCGGTCTCCCCCGCCGGTTCCGAACGCAGACAATGAAACACTCCTTCGTCCTTCTGATTGCATTCGTCACTCTGGCCGTGACCGGCCGAGCCCAACGCGACGACATCACGTCGTCGCTCCAGCGATGGAGTCGCGACTTCGTCGCAGGCCGCATCGAACTCGACAAACCAGGAGTCGCGGATCGCAAGCCCTACCTCGCGCCGTCGCTCAAGAACGATGTTCGTCGCAAGGAGTACTACACGCGCATCGAAGAAGCCGAGAGTCTCATGGAAGTCGTACTGAAGCGCGCCAAGAAGGAGGATCTCGACTTACTGCTCTCCGCGATCGAAGACAGCTTGTCGAAGAAGGGCGGTCGCCCGTGGGAGATCCGGGGTGAGATCACCAGACTCCGCATCGTCGCACTCGCGGCACTCAGCGATCCGAAGTACGGAGCGAGTGTGCAGGACGCGGTCGTGGCTTGCCTCGAAGGCGAGATCGACGAGTCGAAGCCCGCGGGTGGTGGCGAACCCGTTCTTACGTGCAAGAAGGCGGAGTTCGCTGCAGCGCTGATCCCGGTCCTCGAGCGCTACACGAATCCGGCCGTGCGCGGCTTGCTGGAGCGCTTCATGAAGATCGACGACGGGGGGATCCGGGTCGCCGCCGCGTCGGGTCTCGCAGCGACCGGTCACGGTCCGTCGGTCGTCGAAGTGGCCAAGGCACTGTCGGGTGCGAAGTTTCCCGACGACATCGGCGCCCTCGCATCCGCGATGCGCAAACTCGTTCGCGCGGAGAAGGTGAAGCCCGAGGACAAGGATCTCAAGTTCGCCCTCAACGTCGTTCTCGAGCGACTCCACTCGCTCGAAGATTGGCGATCGCGACTCGCCCTCGTACCGCTCACGCGAGAAATACGTTCGAGGGGAAGCATCTCCGTCCTGCTCGATCTGCTCGAAGAAGGCAACCAGAGCCTCGCGAAGAAGTCGAAGAAGTCGCCGTTCTCGGGAACGCTGCTCAAGGCCGTTCACGAAGCACTCGCCGATCTGACGGGGTTCTACGCCGACATTCGTGAGCCCGAGAAGTGGCGATCGTGGTGGGATGGCGTCAAGGACACGTTCGTACTCGCGCCTTCCAAGGCGTTGCTCGAAGCCCAGAAGGGCTCGACGGTCGCGAGCGAGTTCTTCGGAATCCCGGTCACGGGGAACAACGTCTACTTCGTCGTCGACATCAGCGGGTCGATGGCGTGGCAGTTCGACACGACGACGGTCACCGCCAACGAGGGCAAGCCGCTCAAGGAAGGCAGTCGGATGGACCGCGCAAAGGAAGAGTTGCTCAAGGCGGTGGACATGCTCGCGCCGGACTCGCGATTCAACGTCTGTGTGTTCTCCGATCACGTCAAGGAGTGGAAGAACACGCTCGTCGAAGCGAATCCCAAGAACAAGAAGATGCTCAGCGTCTACGTCGAGCGTTTGAACCCCGGAGGAGGCACGATGCTCTACGACGGGCTCGACAAGGCGCTCAAGGTGAAGTTCGAAGCCAAGAAGGACGATGCCTACGAGTCCTACGTCGATGAGATCTTCCTCCTCAGCGACGGATCTCCGACCCTCGGATCCATCACCAATACCGAGGAGATCCTTCGCATCGTTCGTGAGTGGAATCAGGGTGCGCAGGTGCGCATCCACGCGATCTTCATCGGCAACGAAGCGGTCGATCGTGCCAACAGTCGTGGTCGACCGACGAAGCTACCGGGCAACATGAGCGCCGAGGAGTTCATGAAGAAGCTCGCGGAGCAGAACAACGGTCGCTTCGTCATTCCGCAGAAGTAATCGCGTCGGTGCTGCGCTCCGCTCCCGCAGCGATCGGTCAGGCGTCGCCGCTGAGGTGCATACCGGTCTGCGTCGGCGCGGAGTAGCCCGCGAGCGTCTTGCGCCGCACGCGCAAATCGTTGCGGATCGACTCGATGCGCTCGAGTTCCCCGGATAGCAACGTGTGGAGCCTCGTTCCGAGTTCGACCAGCGATGATGGGAAGGACAGGTCGGTAGCGCGCGCGAGTTCGCAATAG
>JACKHW010000007.1 GCA_020638795.1 Planctomycetota bacterium
CTTTGCAGGCCCCCTGATCGCGGCTCCCGTGGACTCGCTGCCGAGGGGAAGACATCGACGGACAGACCTCGATTGGCGTCGTCGGGAGATCCGGCTTCGCCTGGACGCGTCGCTCGCGGCACCTTGCGGACAGAGCATGGGAGGACGGGTCGACGAACTGCGGTCTCGTTGGTCGTTGGTGAGCGCCTTGCACGGCATCGAGCGAGGCATGGTCAGGACGACGCTGCGAGGCACACGATTCCGATTCATGAAACGCCTGCGACGATCCACGCAATCTTCAATGGACGATCGGTGATGCTTCTCGTTGCGCTTCGATTTCGACGGAGGCGAACCTGGTCACCTTGACATGGAGTGCTGCCCGACCCGGTCCCATAGGCAATACGCGTGTCCGGGCGCATAGGCAAAAAGCACGTCCGGGCACATGGTCAACGATAGTTCGTGACCACGGGTTGCGGGGGGGGCTGCGAGGCGTGTCTCGTGTTCAAAGGCCTTGTGGCAGCCGGATCGGCATCGAGCGTCCCCTATGGAGCCAAGTCGGACGGTGAACCGAATGCAAAGGTCCTCGAGCGCACCCCCCTCCGAAGCGAAGTCCACGGGAGCCGCGATCAGGGGACCTGCAAAGGCCGCCTTTTGCCGCCGCAGGCGGCGCTTGGCGGCCGTCAGGCCCCCTGAGCGCGGCGACCGTGGACGAGCACGGGGCAGCGGCGACAGCAACGAGCACGAGCAGCCCCAGCACGACCACCAGCGCCAGACAGCAGCAAGATCAGTCTTCGAACAGGCTGCCGCAGTGCAGTTCTTGGCCCGGCGTGAGGATCATCTTGTCGATGCGGCCTTTTCGGTCGACGACCGTGTCGGGGAAGATCAGGGCCCGATCGACGTGGACGGGATGTTCGAAGCGTACGCCGTCCATGACGACCGAGTTCGTGATCTCGCTGCCGGCAGGTAAGTGGACGTTCTTGCCGACGATCTTGTCGATGGCGTGCGTCTTGAGGTAGTGCAGATTGAGTAGGAGGAGGTCGCTCGGGAACGAGAGGTTGAGATCGCCTCGGACGACTTCGGCTGCTTCGACGCGCCATCCGTCGTCGATGAAGATCTGGATCGAATCGGTGATCTCGTACTCGTCGCGCATCGCGGAGCGCGGGGTGCGCCGCACGGCATCGAAGAACGCGACGTCGAAGAGATACAGACCGCAGCCTTTGAGGTCCGTCGTGGGGACGCGTGGTTTCTCGATGACTCGGGTCACGCTGTCATCGTCCTGAACGTGCACGACGAAGTTACGGCGGATCGCTTCGCGGTTCGGCTCGCGCTTGACTGCGAGGACTGCTGCCGTCTCATCACGCGTGCCGCGCCCCAGGCGTTCGACCATCGAGGCGAGGTTCTCGGTTTCGAAGAAGATGTCGCCGAGGAAGAGGAAAAACGGTCGATCGACGTGTCGCTCGAGCTTGCAGAGTGCGTGCGCGATGCCGAGCGTTTCCTCTTGCTCGACGTATCGGATCTTGACGCCGAGATCCGCGCCGTCACCGAGACTGCGGACGATCTCGTATCCGAGATGCCCGATCACGATCACGATTTCGCGCACGCCGAGGCTTCGTAGAGCCTCGATCTGGTGCACGAGCAACGGTTTGCCGCCGATCGGCAAGATCGGCTTGGGGAACCGCTCCGAGAACGGCAGCATCCGCGTGCCTTTGCCGGCAGCCAGAATGACGCCGAGGAGGTCCCGTGCGTTCGTGTGGGGAGCTTCGACCATGCGTTCGATCATGCGCCTGCGAAAGAAACAGGATTAGCAGCGTTTCGAAAATCTACTGCCACAGACGGAAAGACCCGGTGCGGTGCCATGCTCCTACCTTCGTTCCGGCCGAAGCGCACGGACGATGGCGATTTCGATTCGCCACCGGTCGGTGCCGAAGGCTCGGGCGCCTCGTGGATGTGGAGAAGCTTCGAACATGCTGGGGCGGCAATGTCATGGGATCGGTGTGCATTCGTGCGTCTTCGACGCTCCTGTCAACGCAGCGAACGCAAGAGCGTGACTCGATCGGCGCCTCGACTCGAAAGCAGCAGGTCGAGTCTTCCGTCGCCGTCGAAATCGCCCCGTGCGACCGACGTGATGTTGGAGACTCCCGGAATTCGCGGTGCGAAGACGAAGCCGCCCCGTCCGTCGCCGAGCATCACGACGAGTTCGCCGGTGTTCGCATCGGCGGTAACCAGGTCGGCGTATCGATCGACGTTGACGTCGAGCAGCACGACCGCGGTCACGGGTCCGTCGAGTCGAATCGTCTGCACGCCGAAGGCCTGATCGCGCGAATTCACGACGCAGACGGAACTCTGCATCTGGCCGGACACGACGAGATGGAGACGATCGCCTGCATCGAGAGCACGTGCGTGAACATCGCCCATGCCAATCGCGGTCTCGAATTCGACCGGGGATCCGAAGGAGCCGTTTCGCCCACCTGCGAAGACCCGCAGCGCACCACGATCCGCGAGCGCGACCGCGATATCGTCGTCACCATCACCGTCGAGGTCGCCCGCCACCACGCCTGCCGGCCCGCCAGGCGCCGCGAGCGTGAGTCGCTCGGAACGAAAGCCGGGTGCATCTTCGGTACCGAACAAGACTGTGCACTGGCCGGCGTCTCGATCGGACACGACCAAGTCCCCGACGTCGTCACCGTCGAAGTGCCCCACGGCGACACGATAGTCCGCCGAGGTCGCGACAGCGATCGCCGGTAGGTGCATCGCGGGCCACACCACGAAGTCGATGGCACCGTCTTGGGAACGGTTGAGGAGAACGCGCAGACCGTCGGTCGTCGTCACGAGGACGTCGCTTCGACCGTCGCGATCCATGTCCGCGATCACGAGACGCGATGGCTCGGCGAACCCGTCGAAGACCTTCGTCCGCGACAGTCGCTCCGTTGGCACGTCCCTCCTGCCGACCAACACGTGGCACGATCCGGATCGGGGATCCGACGCCACGACGTCCGTATCCCCGTCACCGTCGAAATCCGCGACCACGTGATCCGCGATGCTCGCATCGTCGAGGACGAAATCTTCCGCCGCGGCGAGTCCCGCTTCCGTGCCACGCAGAACGCAAACCGCACCTCGCTCACCGGAAGTCGTCAACACCTCCGCGTGGCCGTCTCCGTCGACGTCGGTCACGAGGACATGGTTCGGATGGCCAGACGTTCCGAATTGACGCTCGGACCCGAAGCCACCGCCCAGCAAGGCATCGATCGTCGAAACCGCATCTCTGTCATGAAAGCCGACGACGAGCTGCGCTCGACCAGTTTTCGACTGCATCGCGAGCATCACCCGATCCGGCGCGCCGCGCACTTCGATCGTCGTCGCGGGAGCGAAGTTGCCGAGACCGTTGCCAGCGAAGACGGCGATGCGCCGCGACCCAGTCAACGCGACGAGGAGGTCAGGCACGCCATCGCCAGTCGCGTCTCCGCCATGGACGCCCGACGGCTCGATCCCCGGAAGCGATAGCAGCAATCGTTGCGATGCTTCGTATCCGGCTGCCGATCCGCGCCACACGAACAGCTCATTGCGCGTCGTATCCGTCGCCACGAGTTCCGGATAGACATCGGCATCGAGTATACCGACCCAGAGGCTCGCTAAGCGCACGCTCGCGTCGAGTTCGAAGTGCGTCGTCAGTGCGAACGTTCCCGCGGTACTCGTGTGAATCTCGATGCGCGGGCCCGCAGCAATCACGAGATCGACGTCGCCATCGCGATCGATATCCGCCGGCCTCAGCCCATTGGTCGTCGCGGGAATCGCGAACGTCTGCAACGGTGAGAGGCGACCCGTACCGTCGTTCGCGTACGTCTGCACGGTGGACTCGAACCGACACACGAGATCGAGATCACCGTCGCCATCGGCGTCGAGTGCCGCGAGTTCGATCGGCTTCCCGACCAGTGCGAAGCGTTGTGCCGTCTCGACCGAAAACACACCTGGAGACGACGCCGTGAGAATCCGCAGTTCGGATGGAACGGACGACGCGACGGCGAGGTCGACCTTACCGTCGCCCGTGAAATCGGCGGCAGCAACGCACGTCACGCCGTCGAGTCCGGTCGCGACGAGTTGGCGCGCTTCGAAGGCCGGCGGCGCTGCCATTTGCAGCACGGCGTTCGGGCCATTCGCACCGGTACAACCGACACCAACGACCGAGCAGAGAACGGAGATGACGAGTGTTGACGTTCGCATGGGTGGCGGACCCGGTGGCGCGGTCCACAGAAGGTTACCCCAGCCTCGTCCGTCGCGTCGCTCGTCGCGCCCGCATCACCACGCACGCATCATCGGAGCAGGCGCGACGCCTCGTCGTCGAAACCGCTCGTCGCGCGCGGCGGACCCAACACCATCTGCGCGATCACGAGTTGTCGCGGACTCATGCCGGTCGGCAGCGCCGTACGCCCAACTCCCGGCACCACCGGCAGGATGCGCCGTGGCGGCACTCGCCGAACGGCTCCGAGCGCGTCGTCCATGTCGGTCAGACCATCGGCACGTTGATCGAACTCGCTCGGCGTCAACTCGATCGAATCGAGCGCGGCAGCCGCCTCGAACGAGGCTCGAGCGCGGGCCTCTTCCGCGTCCCGTCGCTCTTGACGCAATTGCTGCGCGTCGGGCACCGGCGGCTCTTCGCGCGTTGCGGGCGGGGCTCCTTGAGCACGGCCGAGGATTTCTCGGATGCGCCGGGCAACCTCGTCCCCAGCCTCCTCGATGCGCTTCGTGCCGGTCTGCGCAGCCGGCTCGTCGAACGGATCGTTCCCACGTTGCCCACGACCGAGCGCTTCTTCGATGCGCTTACGCTTCTCTTGCTGAACCTTTCGACGCCGAGCCTTCGCGGTCGCGGACCCTCCGAGGTTCCCGAGGATCGCCATGACGACGAACACGAGAAGGATCGGATTGTCGAGCAGGAAGCGAATCAGGTCTTTCACGATGCAGTACCGTGGCGGTCAGTTCGTCGGCGGTTGTTGTGACTTCGGATCGTCGCCACCGAAGCTCTGCCGCATGGATGTGTCGGCTTCGATGTTCTTCATGCGCATGTAGTCCATGATGCCGAGATTGCCCTTGCGGAACGCGTCGGCCATCGCGACAGGTACCTCGGCTTCCGCGAGCACGACCTTCGCGCGGTTCTCCATGACCGCGGCACTCATTTCCTGTTCGCGAGCCACGGCCATCGCACGCCGCTCTTCGGCACGAGCCTGGGCGATTCGCTTGTCCGCCTCGGCCTGGTCGGCCTGGAGGCGCGCACCGATGTTGTTGCCGATGTCGACGTCCGCGATATCGATCGAAAGAATCTCGAACGCGGTCCCCGCGTCGAGACCCTTCGCAAGCACGGTCTTCGAAATGTTGTCCGGGTTCTCGAGAACGTCCTTGTGCGTCGCGGACGAACCGATCGTCGACACGATACCTTCGCCGACGCGCGCGATGATCGTCTCCTCGGTCGCGCCACCGACCAAACGCGCGATGTTCGTTCGCACCGTCACGCGCGCCTTCGCGAGCACCTGGATTCCGTCCTTCGCCATCGCCGAAACTTCGGTCTTGCCCTTGGAAGGATCGGGACAATCGATGACCTTCGGATTGACGCAGGTCCGAACGGCCTCGAGCACGTCACGACCCGCGAGGTCGATCGCGGCTGCGCGCATGAAGTCGAGATCGAGCCCCGCACGGTCCGACGCGATGAGCGAACGCACGACGTTGATGACGTTGCCGCCAGCGAGGTAGTGCGCTTCGAGGTCGTGAGTCGCGACTTGGACGCCAGCCTGCACCGCGCTGATCTTGGCGCGAACGACGACCGTCGGGTTGATCTTGCGCAGGCTCATCCCCACGAGTTGGAAGAAACCGATCCCCGCCTTCGAGAAGTAGGCCTGCACCCAGAGGTTCAGGTACTTGAACAGCAGGATGACGAGGACGAGCAGGATGAGCAGCAGGACGCCGAGCAACCAAACCCACACGGGAGGGCCCTGTTCTGCTGCGAGAAGGAAGACCAGGTCAGTCATCGGGAAACGTATCCTTTCGGTATGGGATGCGAGATGTCAGGAAGTGCCGAGCTGCTGCGCCGCACCCGCGTCGTCGCTGATGCGTTTGACGACGAGTTGTCCGAGTTCGATGCGCAGGACTTCGACCGCATCGCCCGCGACGAGCCCTTCGCCCCGCGTCATCGCGTCGTAACGCCGACCGTCGATGACGATCGTGCCGACCGGGCGCAGCGGCGTGATGGCCTGTCCCCGTTTGCCGATACACGCGTGGAGCCCCGCATCTTGCGCCGTCGACTTCGCGGACGGACCGTCGAGGATCAGGCGTTTGCCGAACGGCGTGTTCGGCAGGATGCGCAACGCGAACACGACGGCTGTCGGCGCGAGTACGAGGACTGCAGCGAGGAACGACGAACCGATTCCGGTGCCGTGCTCGAAGGCGAGGAAGACCGACGAAACCGTGAGGACGGCGGCCGCGGTGCCGAGAACCCCGAAGCTCACGAAGAAAACCTCGGCGATGAGCAGCAGCAGTCCACAGAAGAGCATGAAGACGAGCCAGTGGATCGCGACGAGACCCGCTTCGCTCGAAGTAACCGGTTCGACGACGATTCGATTGCCCTGCACTTCGAGGACGCGAACACGGATACCGACTTCGTGGAAACCCCCGCTCGCGACGACGTCGTACGGTTCGCCATCGATCTCGACCCGACCCGCCGGGCGCAACTCCGTCAGCGTGGTACCGACACGGCCGACCAGCGGCGAGGTCACGCGCTCGCTCGTTGCGGTCGTCGCGAGCGAACCGCCCGCCGGTGCGCCCTCGAGCAACAGACGATTGAAGAACGGGATTTTCGGCAGCAGGCGTGAGAACGCCATGGCGAGCACGATCACGATGCCGATCGCGAGCAAGAGGCTCTGCAAGTTGTCGGTCATCACGTCGTCTTGGTACGCGTTCTGCGGCAGCGCGAAGGACTGCAACGACAGGAACAAGGCGGCAACGACTGCTAGGAATCCGAGCACGCCGGCGACAAGCGTCCCGGGCATGACGAAGAACTCGACGAGGATCAACGCGATCCCGCCGAGGAACAGCAGGATCTCGGTCCATGCCGCCAAGCCGACGAGGAATTGGCCCGCGAAGAAGAAGACGAAGCAAAGCACCGCGAGCGCCTCGGGCACGCCCGTCCCCGGCGTCTTGAACGCGATGACAGTCATCAAGATGCCCCCGATCATCAGGAACATCCGGATCGAGTACAGGAAGCCCGCGAGTTCTTCGGACCAGTTCGCTTCGATCCGCGTCGGATTCGGCGCGATATCGAGTTCGCGTGACAGTTCGTCAAGGCTCGAGGCGCGACCCTCGGCGACGTGATACTTCATGCACTCGTCCGCGTTGAGGACGAGCGGAGCCATCGTGAACGTATGCTGCTCGAGCACTTCGACGCCCGGCTGATCGCGAAGCGTCGCCGCGTTGGTCACGTCGAGGATCTCCGATCGAATCAGCCCATCCGCGCCGCGGATGCGCATCGCGACGAGTTCGAGTCGTGGATCGACCATGGCCTCGGCGAGCTTCTGAACACCAGGCCCGTGATGTGCGGCGATCTGCGCGATCATCGATCGCATCCCGGACAGGTATTTGGCGTAGACCTCGTCGCGCAACGCGTCCTTGAGACCGCCGGCGACGACCGGCACGGTGTCCCCGATCGTCGCGCTCGGCGACACCCAGATCCGCTTGCACGCGAGCGCGATCACCGAACCGGCAGAGAGAGCCTGATTGCGAATCCACGCCACCGTGTCCACCGGTTGGTCGTCGAGCTGCTCGAGCACCGCGAGGATCTCCTCCATCTTGGTGACCTCGCCACCCGGCGTGTCGATGTCGAGGATCAATCGTGAGGCTCCGGCAGCGAGAGCCTCGCGCACGCCACGCCGTACGAGCGCGACCATGCGGAAGTTGACTTCCCCCTCGATCGGTACGACATAGCCGGTCTGCTGCCCCGACCTCTGGGATCCGGGCGGATTGCCCGTCGCCTGGGCCGACGTCGAAGCGGGAGACACGCACCACACCAACATCGCGAGCATCACCGTGCGGATCGCGAGCCACGCTGCTCCGCCGCGACGCACATTGCTGGCCACGCGTCGCCGTGCGCTCGAGATCATGAAGGCACTCGGGATCATGAGGGCACGCGGGATCATGGGGCGAACCATAGCACCGCTCGCCCCCGGAGACACGCAACCGAACTCACCGCGGCTTCAACGCCGCAGGCTCGACACGGGGGTCGACCCTTGGTTTCGAAGGACACCTTGGGTTCAATTCCGTTTCGTCGCACGCGATCACGGCGCGACCCACTGGGAATTTTCACGGTATCGAATTCTGACGGAAACGAATTCTCACGGTCGCGCTGCGTAGCGGCCTCATCCGGAGCGCGGCAACCCCGCCGCCCGGAACATCCCTCACGAGACGAGCATGACTGATACGACGGCCCCGACCCCGACCAAGAAGCCCAAGAAGGACCCGGATCGCGTCATCATCCGGCCCTGGCCGAAGGTCATCTTCTTGTACCCGACGCTCGTCGCCTCGCTGATCGGCTGGTTCGCGTCGTGGCTGAGCAAAGACGGTGCTTCGGCGGCCGGCAATCCAACCGTCGGCTGGATCTTCATGTTGATCTTCGCGATCAACCTGCTGGTCTTCGCCTTCGACTTCTCGCGCATCAAGTCGATCACGATCTTGTTCATCGGTGTCGCGATCGTGTTCGCGCTGATGTGGGCGAACAACCAGTGGGAAATCATGGCGTGGGTGCGCGAAAAACTCGGCACGATCGACATTCGGATGAACGCTCAGTTCTACGGATTCATGGCGTTCCTGCTCGCGTTCATCTTCTTCCTCGTGTTCGTCAACACACGGTTCAACTACTACGAGATCAACCGCAACGAGATTCTCCACCACCATGGCTATCTCGGTGACATCCGCCGAACGCCGACGACGGCGATGCGCATGCAGAAGGAGATCTACGACCTGATGGAGTACGCGCTCCTGCGCTCGGGTCGTCTCGTGTTCAACCCGCAGACGGAGCGCGAAGCGCTCGTCATCGACAACGTCGTCGGCATCAACGAAGTCGAACGTCGCATCAAGTATCTCTTGTCGAGCGTCTCGGTCGCGGTACGTCAGGAGGACGTGAGCGAGGAGGCGTTCTGACTCGACTGCGGTACGCGGTCAGGGATCGGCTGCGCGTCGCGGCTTCCTGCCTTTGCGCTGCTGCATTCCTGAGTACGACACTCGATGCGCAACGCAGCGCGGCCAGCCATGCGGTGCGCGGGCGTGTCGTCGATGTGCTCGGACAGCCCGTCGCGCGTGCGACGATCGAACTCTTTGCCGACGATCCTCCGCCGGACGGGTTGTCGACGGAGTGGGCATTCGACGAACCGATCGCGCGTGCAACGAGTGCGGGAAGCGGCGAATTCCGGATCGACGTGCCGCCTGACGACCGCGGGCCTCCAGGTCGCCTCTCGATCCGTGCGACGCATCGAGACTTCGCGCCGGCGCCACTCCAGTCGGGTCTCTTGATCGCGAACGGGCTCGATTCCGTCGAACTGCGACTCGGCGCGGGACTCGTCGTCACTGGTCGAGTCGTGCGACCCGATGGTCGCGGCGTCGCCAACGCCGAAGTCCTCCTCCGCGTCGAAGCCCTCGATGAGCGCACCGACCGTGGGCTCGTCGCGCGCAGGATCCGCACGGGTGGCGACGGCGAGTTCTTCTTCGGTGGGCTCGAGCAACGCCCTTATCGGATCTTCGTGGCACCCGGAGCTCCGTACTACGATCGGGTGGTCAGCGGGCTCGTACCGCGCTTTCCGGACTCTCGGACAGCACGCGAAGAGCTGCTTGTCCGCGCTGTGCCTGCGACTCTCGTTCGCGGCCGGTGCGTCGACGTCGACGACGCACCACGCTCCGGTGTGCGCGTCACTGCATTCGCATTGGACGATCCGACAGCGGCACCGCAGACGACGACGACGGACGACGACGGGCTCTTCGTGTTCGAGCGCGCGCCAACTGGCGCTTTGCAGGTGACGGCATGGTTCGGTCCGTTCCCGAGAACCATCGATATCGACGCAAACACGCGATCCGCACGGCCGACGAAGATCACCGAGCCGACTCTGGAGCACCTCACGATCGCACTGCGCGTGGACGGCGGTGAGCCGCCAACCAATGGCCACTGGCGCTACGTTCAGAGAACGCCGGTGCTCGAGCCAATTCCATCCCTCGAGTGGCGAGCGTTCGACGTGACGGCCGGGAGTGCGACGTTCCCCGTCGCGCCCGCGATTGTCCCCCCAGGGCTCGCGATCGAAGTACGGTTCCATGGCATGGCCCGCTGCTTCGTACCACTCGAAAGGAGCCCCTTGGTAAACACCCTACAACTCACGTCGGCCGGACAGATTTCGATCCGGACCGAAACCGCGAGCGGCGCGCCGAGCCCGGCCCGCAGTCTGCGCGTGACCCACCGCGAGGATCCTGTGTTCGCGATCGATCTGCGTTCGGACGACAGCGGTACGGTCCGCGCCGAGCAGCTCCCGGCCGGAACCTATTCGGTGCGAACGCTGCAAGGCGTCGACACGGCGACCGTCCGCCCCGGCGACATCGCGACGCTCCGCATCGTGGATCCGCGGCAGCACGGCGCCCTCGAACTCGCGATCGGCGACTTGCCGAGCGGCGAGACCGAGTTGCATGTGTTCTCCAGCGACGGCACCTTCCGCGATCTGCGCCGCGTCACGCCCCATGAGACGCTATTCTTCGAGCGTCTTCCGAGTGGCCGCTACGGAATCCTCCTTCGCACCTCGGACAGCGGGCGCGCCCCGGACAGCGGGGCAGAGACCTCCTCGACAAAGCGCTCGAAAGTCGTGGAAGTTCTGGACGGTAGTCGCGTCCAAACGCGCCTGCCTTGAACCCGAGCCGGGTCGATCGAACCAATGAAAGCACTCCCCGTCCTCGCCCTGATCCTGATCGCGCTCGGTGCCGCCGGGTATTTCCTCTTCGGTAGTGGCAATGGGACGACCTCGCTCGATACGCCGATCAGTATCGGGCTCGAGGACCCCAAGCAGACTCCGGGCGAAAACCTGTCCTCGAAGCAAGATCCCGTCGTCGTCGACAACAAGGACGACGGCAAGACCGACGAACCGATCCGCACCACGAACACCGAGCGCGGAACCTACCCTCAGGGCATCGAGGGCATGGTCCTGTCGAGCAAGGGTGGCGTCGTGCGCGATGCTCCGGTCTACGTGATCGAGGGGATCTCCGCGACCAACATGATCAACGTCTTGATGCGCATGGCTGGCGGTTCGCGCATGCCGGCGAAGCTCGTCGCCGAGGGACGGACGGACGATCGCGGTGTGTTCCGCCTTCCGTGTCCGGTCACCCCTGTCGACACTCCCTACGAACTCCGCATCGCGGCGCCAGGCCATCTGCACTTCGTCAAGAAGGTGCGCGTGCAGTCCGAACGCTGGGAGAAGCTGCCGCCGATCACGATCGACAAGGGTCGTGTCCTCGAAGGAACCGTCCGGGACGCCGTCACCAAGCAGCCGATCGTCGATGCGGTCGTGCGGGTCATGCCTCCGGACCTCAACGCGATCCAGCCCACGCCCGGGCTCGAGGACGGCTACGAGGCGCATACCGATACCAATGGCCGCTACCGATTCGATGGCCTGCCGTCGGGCCCGTTCCAGATGTCGGCCTTCGCCAAGGGATACGGTAGCTTCGTCAAGCCCGACGTCGCGCTCGAAGACAAGGTGCCGCCGCAAACCGAGGACATCGAACTCCCCAAGGGATTCGAGATCAGCGGCTACGTCGTCGATGAAGCGGGCCACGGTGTTCCGCGAGCACGAGTCGAAGCGACGCCGTTGTCGAGCATGTCGCCGACTCCGGGCAGTACGTTCTCGAACAAGGATGGCTCGTTCTCGATCCTCGGCTTGACTGAAGGCGAGTTCATCGTCAGCGCGATCGCCTCGGGGTTCAGCAAGAACGAGCGTAAGCCCGTCTCGGCAGGCACCAAGGATCTGACGATCGCTCTCGAGAAGCAGGCGACCGTGCTCGTCGCGGTCAAGAACCGCCTCGGCCGCGCGGTGCAGACTTACACGGCGACGCTCCGACGCTTCTTCCCCGAAAACCCGGAGCATTACGGCAACACGGAAGTGCAGCCGATGGCCGCCCGCGACCGCAACGGTGAAGTGCGGATGGCCGGCGTCGATCCGGGGCACTATGTGGTCCAGGTCGATGCGAGCGGCTACGCGAAGACCTTCAGCAAGAACTTCGAAGTGCACGAAGGCGCGGGTGAAGAAGTGCGCGTCGACGTGACGTTGCTCGACGGCGGTGCGCTGTTCGGCGTCGTCGTCGACTCGAACGGTCAGCCCGTCGCGAATGCGACGGTCGAGAGCCTTTCGGTCGACTATCAGGACAACCCGATCTTCGGGCTCTTCGGCGCCCTGCAGCCGAAGCGGATCACCGAGACGAACGTGAGCACGGACCGCGAAGGGCGCTTTCGACTCGAGAAGCTCACACCGGCGAGCTATCAGCTACGCGTCGTCCATCCGAACTTCGCGCGCGGTTACTTCAAGAGCTTCGACGTGATCGAAGGCGAGAAGAAGGACATCGGCCGCCTGACCCTGAAGGCAGGCGTCATGGTGCGCGGAACCGTGCGTGTCGGCACGATGCCCGGAGTCGGCGTCGAAGTCAGCATGTCGCGCACGAAGGACCTCAACGGTCAAGGAACGACGACGCAAGTCTTCGCCAAGGCCTTCTCGAACGAAAAGGGCGAATGGGCCGTCGATCGCAAACTTCCCGAGGGCTTCTATGAAATCCAGGGCGCGCGCGTCGACCTCCCGAACCCGCTGATGAAGATCGTCGACATCCAGTCGAGCAAGCGCGAGGTCCGCGTCGTCCACGGCATGCCGATCGTTCAGATCGTCATCCCGAACGATCAGAAGTAACGGTGAGGATTTACGCGACGGGAGAGTGCGTCGCCTGCTCGGGCACCTTCGGTAGTTCGATGACGAACTTCGTGCCCGTTCCGACCTCGCTCTCGACGCGCACGTCGCCGCCGTGCCCACGCGCCATCTGCTGCACGATGTAGAGGCCGAGCCCGGTGCCGCTGAGGGTTGCCGTGTTTACGCCGCGCGCAAACTTGTCGAAGATCGACATGCGGCAGTCCTCGGGAATGCCGATTCCGTTGTCTTCGACCTCGATCCACCACGCGTCGTCGGTTTCGATCGAACGCACGTGCACTTCACAGACGTCCTTCGTCGCATCGCGGTAATGGATCGCGTTGCCGAGCAGGTTCGCGAACACTTTGGTGATGCCAGCGCGATCGCCTTGCACTACGGGTAGCGGCTCCACGCGCATTCGGACGCCGGTCTTCTCGAGGTCGTAGCGCAGACGCCGCACGATGCCGCCTACGACCATCGTCAGATCGACGTCTTCGAAGGCGAACTCCATGCCGTCGTAGTCGAGCCGCGACGAGTCGAGGATGTCCGCGACGAGTTCCTCCATGTAGCTGACGGATTCGGTGCAGTTCTCCACCGCGTCACGCTGCTTGTCGGTCAGCGGGCCGATCAGTTCCTTCTGCAAGAGGTGCAACACGTTCTTGAACACCGTCAACGGTTTCTTGAGATCGTGTGCGATCAGCTGGTTCGCCTCGACGAGTTCGCGGTTCTTCTTCTCGAGTCGACTCTTGTACTCGGCGAGCTCGCTGTACAACTCCGCGAGTTCGAGATTGGAGTGGATCGCCTGACCGAGTAGGTCGTCCGCGACTTCGAGTGTCGAGGCCGCACCCTTTCGTTCGCTTGCCGCGAGCACTCGCTCCCCCGCGTCGAAGTCGGCGGCATCGAAGTCCGCCGCATCGATCGTCGTGGTCTCGATATCCGAAAATGCCTCTCCATCGAGCGCGTCGAGGGTGATCGCTTCGCCTTGCTGCGTGCCCGTCTCGAAGAGTTCGCAAAGCGGCAGCGACGCAGAATCGTCGACGAATCTACATGGACCGTCGACGTCGTCCGTCACCAACCCGGTCTTGGCGTCCTCCTCGGAAATTCCCGGCATCGCGCGCAAGGCCTCGGGGCACTCCGGAACGGACAAGCTCACCAAGCCTTCGCCGACTTTGTGGCCATCGGGAGCCGCTTCGCGGGCCACCTCGAGCTTCGTGCGCGACTCACGGCCGACGACCTCCGGCTCGACACGGCCACGACCGAGTCCATAGTGGCGCACCTTCTCTTCGACCATCCAACCGACGACCTCGGTGAACGCCTCGTAGACTCCGACTCCATCCGGTGCGATCGTCTCGAACACCGGAACGTCGCGGAAGCGAAACAGGTGATCGAGCTCGTCCCGATCGATGAGGTCGGGGAGATCGCGCTTGTTGTACTGAATGACGAGCGGGATCGTACGCCAATCGAGTCCATTGGCTTCGAGGTTGGTCTTGAGGTCCTCGATCGATTGCAGGTTGTCCTCGATAAATCTCTTCCGGCTGTCCACGACGAGAACCACGGCGTCAGCGCCCTGAAGAACGTACTTGCGCATCACGACGTACTTCGGCTGCCCGGGAACCGTAAAGCCCTGAACGCGAATCTTGAAGCCTTCGACCGTTCCCAGATCGATCGGTAGAAAGTCGAACAGCAGGGTCGAGTCCTGCTCGGTATTGATCGATACGAGCTTGACCTCATCGTTCGGGCACAGCATCCCGTGGACGACCTTGAGACTCGTCGTCTTTCCGCCGAGCCCGACGCCGTAGTAGACGAGCTTCGCGTTGATCGTCTTCTCCGAGAGGTTGATGAAACCCATGCGTTCTTGATCGGCATGGAGCCGCGCACGTGTTGACGCAGATCGCGAGGGATCCGGTTTCGTTCACGGTATCGGCAGCTGTCGGAAATTCCGACAGGATCGCGCGATGCGCCTCAGTCCGTGCGCACGCGACCTGCTCGCGGCAGCACTCGGCAGCTCGAGAAAGTCACGTGCGGCGCCCCATAGTCGTCGCGAACCGGCTCGTCGCAGCACAGGTCGGTGCTCAGGTACTTCTTGTTGCTGTCGCAAAACACCGTGGCCACCCGGGCACCATCGCCGATCCGCGCCCCGATCTGCAACGCGCCGAGCAGGTTGGCCCCACTGCTGATTCCGACCGCGATGCCGAGATCCCGAGCCAGCCGCTGGGCCATGAGGATCGCATCACCGTCCTCGACGTCGACGATGTCGTCCAACGCCGCGAGATCGACGATAGCCGGCACGAACTCATCGCTGATTCCCTGAATGCGATGCTGTCCGACCTTCGTCCCCGTCCGCAGTGTCGGCGAACTCGCCGGCTCGAGCGGGTGGACCGTCACATCGGGGAACAGGCTGCGGAGATACGAACCGACCCCCATCACGGTGCCGCCGGTGCCGACACCGGCGACGAAGGCATCCGGTCGCTCGTCGACACTCACCATTTGTTGCACGATCTCAGGCCCTGTGCCTAGACGATGAGCTTCGACGTTGGCGGCGCTTTCGAACTGATGCGGCGCGAAGACGTCATCGCGCTCCGCCGCGAACGCGTCGGCTTTCGCGATGCTTCCCAGGAATCCGCCTTCTTCTTTCGAGACCTTCATGATCTCGGCACCGAGACTGCCGATCACGAGTTCGCGCTCGCGACTCATCCAATCCGGCATATAGATCCGCACCGGATGACCGAGCGCACGGCCGATCGCCGCGAACGCGATCCCCGTGTTCCCACTCGTTGCTTCGACGAGCGTGTCTCCGGGTCGCAGTGCGCCCTGCTCGTACGCACACTCGATCATGTGCAGAGCCATTCGGTCCTTGATGCTGCCCGTGAAGTTCGCGGTCTCGTGTTTCGCGAAGACTTGGACTTCGACACCTCGAAACCGACAGTGGAGCCGGAACATCGGCGTGTCCCCGACGAGCAAGTGCAGAGAAGCCAGCGTTGCCGTTCGATCCAATGGAAGACGAACCTCCCTTCGAGGCTGCTCCCGAAGCGTGACGACGGCTCGCGAGAAGTCCTAGAAGTACTCGGTCAGAAAGTCATTGAACCGGCCGAGCAGCTCATCAGGAGCGAACGAATCGTCCCGACGCATGCGACGGCCGAGCCGTAGCGCATCATCGATGCCGAGTGTTCCACCGCGCAAGTAATCGAGACAGAGGAGACGTTCGGACGCAGGCTGTTTCGGATCGAACAGAATGTCGCGGAACCGCTCGTGAATGCGCTCGAGCCGCGCCGACTCGTCTTCACCGGGGGCCTTCGCGAGATTCGCGAGGGTCTTGAGGACGTGACTACGCACCGCGAGTCCTTGGCTCGTGTCGGTCGGCATCGACTCGTAGACACGCCACAAGGCGGGTTCGGCCTCGAGGATGTTGGTCGTCACGATCGCCGCATAGGCCACCGAATCGACATCGCGACCGAAATCGATCGAAGAGCCCGTCAGCACCTCTGCGAGATACGGCAAGCTCGCCTTCGTCCCCATGCGTCCGAGCGCCTGAACGTAGATTTGCCGATCGCGGCCTTCTGCCTTCTCGAGTCGCGCCGCGATCGCAGGCACAGCGCGCGGATCGGCTGCCTCGATCAGCGACTGGAGCACGATTCGGAGCTGCGAACCGTCGGCAGTTTGCAGCAGCGAAACCAGCCGATCCGTCACGGGCTTCGAACGTCCACGTAGTGCAGCGAGTGCGGCGAGTTCGACATCCCGCACGTCGTCGTTCGCGAGCACCTCGAGCATCGCGACGACACTCTCTTCCTTGTCCGATCCGTCGGGAATGGCGGCAAGGAAGCGCGCGAGCGCGAGCCGGGGAGCCGCGTCCTTGCTATCCGCGACGAGGGCCAAGACCTCGTCGAGACTCGCCGCCGCATCCCGCAAGGCCAAACTTTCGACCAGACCGCCGCGCCGCACGGGATCCTCTTGTTGTTCGAGCATGCGGAGGAGCGCGAAGCGACCTTCGTCGTCACCGGCCTTGTGGAGCAACTTCGCAGCAAGTTCACCGGCCGAGTTCGGGAACAACCGCAACTTCCCGGCCAGCGTTCCGCGCACGACCGCCGGTGGCGCACCGTGATCGAATGTCTCGAGCACCGCAGCGGTGAGCGTCGGCAGGTCTTGCAGGATGACTTGCCCATCGAGCAACTTCCGCAGGAACGGCACCGCGACCTCGGCGCTGCCGCGGTTCGCGATCACACGCAACACGAGAACCTGCGCTCGCAAGTAGCGCGTCGCGAAGCTGCGAAGCAACGACTGCACCGCAGTCTCGTCCGCACACGACTCCAACGCGGAGATCGCATCCTCCGAGATCTGGCGGATGCCGTGCTCACTGGCTCGCATCAACGCCGGAGAGAACTCGGTTCGCTTGCTGCGACGCATGACTTCCATCGCATTGCGAGCTGGCGCATCTTCGCCACGCGTCAGCAAGTTCTTTTCGAGGTAGCGCACGAGGGTCGCGCGCACCTCTTCGTCGTCGCAGCATCGCGCGAGCGCGAGCTTCGAGAAGCGCCACGCCTCGAGACTCGTTGCGCCGCGAAGCCGCTCGACCATCCGCTCGATGACCTGGGTCCGTGAGTAGTCCCAGACCTCGGTCGCGCGCGGCGAGAGCCGCGGAGGTGCCACGGGCACGGTTCCTTGACCTGGGAGCGAACCGCCGGAGACCCCCGCCAGGGCCAACATCGATGCGAAGATCCATTGCGCCGTCATGCCGTCTCACTATTTCGGGAATCGGCGCGCGTCACGCGAGCCCGGAGACCCGGTTCGTCCGGATCAGTGGAGCACGGTCGCAACGTCGAAGCTCGTCGCGTCGATGCGACCGAGGGCTGAGAGCAGTCGAAACCACGCCGAGCGATAATCGAGGCGAGCGCGCAACAGTAGAGAACGCGCGTCCTGATACTGCTGGTTCCGACGCTGGACCTCGATACGAACTCCCTCGCCGAGCCGTAGTTTGATCTGCTCCGATTCGAGGTCGCTGCGCGCGAGCCGCGCCGATTCCGTCGCGGCTGCAATGGACTTCTTGAGTGTGGCGAGCGCGCGAAGCTCCGTGCGCACCGCTTTTTCGATATCGACGCGCGTCACTTGGCGCGCACGCTCGCTGCGCTCGACTTCGAGCATCGCCTTGGTACGTCGCCCCTTCGCCGCCTTGTTACCGAGCGGCAGCACGAAGTTGACGCTGACGGAGTACTCGGGATAGATCGACTCGTAGATGTCGCGTTGGAACGCGTGGTAATCGTCACGCTGAGCTGCCGTGCGATACGACGCATTGAGGTCGAGTTGCGGTAACGCGTCTTGCTCCGCCTTGCGGAAGAGGTACTCGGCCGCTTCGACGCGCTGTTGCTGCGCCTTCAAGTCCGGCCGTGACGCGCGCGCGATCTCCAGTGCATCTTCGATCGTCGGCAGGGTGAACTCCGGATCTTGCTCCCCGAGAACGTCCGTCGGCACGATGACGAAGTCCCATGCACCATCCTCGCGGAACGGCAACACGAGCCGGCGCAGGTCGTCCTCACCGTCGAGGATCGAATTCTCGGCACGGATGAGTTCTTCTTCTTGCTTCGCGACCTCGGCCTGATCGGCGACTCGATCTCGCGGCGCGAGTTCGCCGAGGCGGATCTTCTGCTCCGTGTTGGCGAGCTGCTCGCGGCTGAGTTCGAGCGACTGGTACCGCACGACGTAATCTTCGCGACGGAACACCAGTTCGAAGTACGCGGCCGAAATCGCCTCGAGAATCTCCTGACGCCGCCGCTCGTGGTCATCGATCCGCGCCAGCTCTTCGAGCCGCGCCGCCTCGAACTCGGCGAGGTTCGAGTCGCCCCAGGCTCCCCGCAAGAGAGGTTGCGACGCGCTCAACGTCAAATCGCCCGTGAAGAACGTCGTCGGAAAGCTGAACGAACTCGCCACGCGCTGATCGACGTACCGCGGTTGAAACGAGACCTCGAGCGAACCGCCGGTCACGAACGTCTTGCGCACGCCGATGTTGCCGCCGTAGTTCTTGCTCGTCGAACTCGGCTGGAACGCGTTGCGCGGCGGAGACTTCGTCCGGCGCCAGTCGAGCGTCGTGAAGAACTCGGGCTCGAAGAACGCGTCCGCGATCGCGATGTCTTCGGCAGCCAGGAGCTTTTGCAGTCGGTCGAGCGCGAGGTCGAGGTTGCCTCGATCCCCGAGGGCAAAACAATCACCGAGCGTGAGCTCGAGACGCCGACCGCTCCGCTGATCCGTCGGAATCGCAGGCCGTTGCGTCTCGTCCTGATCCGAAGTCGGATCACTCTTGATCGGAGGTGTCTCCGGTTGCTCCTGCGCGCTACTGGGGGCTACGAAGCCGAGCGACGCAAAGAGAGCAGTCACCAAGATCCGCTGCGAGCGGTACCACGTCATGCCAGCCTTCCTCATGCGAAGCGCCGAGGATACGCCTCACGATCAGGCGAACCCAGTGTCCTGAGTCGCAAAGTCGCGCATGGTAACACCGCGGTACGGGGTGCGCTCAATCGCTCGGGACCGGCTCCGTCCACAGTAGTTGGACCAGGAGCAGTCCGGCGCGTTCGCGGGCGGTTTCTTCGTCGTAGTTGGCGATGACGTAGCGCAAAGCCTGATTGAAACGTGCCCAACCGACGCCGGGGAAGACGCCCCAGGCAAGGTCGAGGAGGGCCCGCACATCGCGGCCGAAGCGGTCAGGGTGGATGCGGTACGCTTGCAACGAACGTCGCAGAGCGAGGCGTTGGTTGCCACTCGCGAACGCGACGAGCATCGCGGCGCGTGCGGCGGCGCCGGCGGAGCCTTCGACCATGCTGCGCTCTCGTAGCACGTCGTGCAGGAGGCCGCGGAGCCGTTGCACGTCGCCTGGCTCCGCGCCCAGTGCCGGAGCGACCCGGAGCAACATCCCCGCGTCGGCGACCGCGCCGTTCGGCGCGTCGATCCGACCGAGCCACGGACCGACCGACACGACGCGCGGCTCGGCGAGCGCGAATGGACGCGGCATGCGATCCCTGAAGACGAGATCCAGCGGAACGGCACGCTCTGGATAGACAGGCTTCGGCGCAACCGCGTCGAAGGCTTCGAGTTCTTCGTCCACGAGACGCGCGATCTCGCGCCCCACACGCTCCAGCCGACCTTCGTCCGACAAGACACGCTCGTCACCCGCAACGAGAGCGGCTTCGAGGCAAGGCACGAGCGCCGTCGCGAGTTCGGCCCCACGCAGACCTGGCAGACTTCGCTCCAGAAACGTGATGCCCCGCCGCACCGCGGCTTGTTGCGGCCCGCGCAAACGCGTCGATCCCGATCCGAGCAGCGCACGCACACCGAGGGCGAACGCCTCGACATCCGCGTAGTCGACGAACGGCTCGTTTCGCGACGCCCGTACGAGCACGTCCGCCGCGACGTCCGACGCGAGTGCTTCGATGCGGCGACGCGTCCGTTCGTCCGCTCCGCCGATCTTGAGCAGGCGTCGACGCAGTTCGACCTTGCCCCGCTCGTCCCAGAGCCGGCGCAATCGCGTCAGATCGTTCTCACTCTCGAGCCATAGAAGTCGCGCATCGATCGCCTGCGGCTCCCAAAGCGGTGCAGCGTCGTTCTCGACAGGACTCGGCACGGCTGCCGCGACGCGTCCCTCGAGGTCGAGGCGGGCCGACTTGTCTCGAATCCGCTGCTGCAGCGTCGCCGCGATCTGAAAGGTGACGAGTCCGAGCACGACGAGCACGAACGCGGCCACGAGCCAGCGTGCGAGTCGGGAGTACCGCAGAGAGGTGAGGATCCGGACCCGAATACTGTCGCTCCACTCCCGCAGCGTGCGCGGCGCCAGTGTTCTCGCCGAGATTTCCTCGAGGCGCGCGCGCTTCAGCACACGGGCACGAAGCATGACTCCGAACTCCCGACGCGGAGACGGAGCGGCTTCGTCCAACGACCGCATGCGGTCGAGGAAGTCCGTGTCGTCGCGATCATCGAACGTGGTCATGGATGTGCAGTCGCTAGAAACACTCGGGAAGTCGTGCGGGCTCAGGCCCGAAAACGAAGACGTCGAACCGAGCCGGGTGGATGGCGTCCTTGACGCGGCACCGACTCTTCGTCCTCGCCCTCGTCCTGCAGCAGCTCTTTCAGTGCGCGCGTCGCGTTGTGCATACGGGACTTGACGGTGCCGACCGGGATGTCGAGTAGCTCGCCGATTTCGGGGTACGGCAGATTCTGATACACGGCGAGTTCGAACACGAGTCGGTGCGGAAGCGTCAATCGTTCGAGCGCCTGTCGCAAGCGCTGCTTCTCTTGGTCCTCTTCGAGCGCCTCACGCGGGTCGTGCTGTGGAGCCGCGACTCGGTCGACGATCGCGACGTCCTCGTCACGTTCGCAGCCCTCCAGACTGAAGAGCGTCGGACGTGGGCGCATCTGGCGCCAATGATCGATCCAACGGTTGGTCGCGATCCGATACAGGAAGGTGGAGAGCTTCCCGCGCGACTCGTAGCGGTGTGCGGTGCGATAGACCTTGAGGAAGACGTCCTGGACGAAGTCCTCGGCGCGGCCCTGATCCCAGCAGAGGCGATAGAAGAACCGCCACAACGGCGCCTCGTACCTCCCCACGATCCGGTCGAAGGCGCCTTTCTCCCCACGCTGGAAGTCGAGCAGGAGGTCACGATCGAGCAAGTCGGCCGCCTCGAAGTCGGACAATTGCCCGTGGGCCTCGTCGGAGCGCTCGCATTCGTCCTCGACGGGGGGGTCGCTCGGTGGCCGTTTCGCGCTGTCGTCCATGCCCGTCTCCATTCCTCGCCGCAGCACGAGGTTACACGAGTTCGATCGACCTGCGGACTCTGCGAACCCGAGACCACAGGCCGGATTTCGGGGACTCGGCATCGAACGGCGGGTTCGACCAGCGGTTCACGAATCGCCTTCCGAATCGGCCTCGATCTCCGGTTCTCTTTGGGGACGACCACGGATCAACGTGAGTTCACGGCTCTCGGGACCGACATGACGCAGCGAGACTCGGTGAAACTGCGGTGGGATCGGAGTTTCCAGACGATCGGCCCACTCGATCGCGATCACGAACCCGTCGCGCGCATAGGCTTCGCCGCCATCGGCCAGGAAGTCGCGGCTGCGCGCCGCAAAGTAGGCATCCAAGTGCAACAGCGGCTTCGGACCGGGGTGCTCGATCATCAGAAGATAGGTCGGACTGCGCACTTCGGCGGGGTCATCGACCCCGAGGCCCTCGGCGATGCCGCGCACGAACACGGTCTTGCCGGCGCCGAGCTCCCCTTCGAGGATGACGCCGTCCCCCGGCTCGAGCTCGGCGCCGAGTCGACGCCCGAGCTCCTGCGTCTCGCTCTCGGAGTGCGTCACGAAGCGGCGGGACGAGCCCGATGGGCCCAGCAATGGTTCGAACTCGTGCACGTATCCCTCGGGCTCGCGGGTCACGACGTTCCCACCCGCGTCGCGGAGACGGATGCCCGGTCCCTCGTCGACGACGCCGATGCGCACCGCAGTCGCGAGAACGGGGTCCGCCTCTGCCTGCAGCCTGGTCGCATCGTCCTCGGAGAGGGCGAACAGCAGTTCGTAATCCTCGCCATCCGTGAGGGCCGCTTCGAGCGGATCGCTTCCGAGCATGGCATCGTCATGGATCGGGACGGCGCATTCATCGAGCAAGACTCCGAAGGACGTGCTCGAGGATAGGCGACTCGCCTCCAGCAGACGACCGAGATCGAGAAGTAGGCCATCCGACAGATCGATCATCGCGGTGACGTCGTATCGCGTCACGAGCTGCCTGGCGAACTCGAGGCGCGGTTCGAAACGTAGGTGCCGGCCACGCACGAGACTTCCGCCGAGAGGGCCCGACACGAAGAGCACGTGACGGGCCGCGAGGCCACCGCGAGACACGGGGCGACGAACCGCGCATCCGAGTGCAACGAGCGAGAACACGCTCGGCCCCGCGACGGACGAGAGGTCACCACCGACCCAGCGAGCTCCACGCGCGCGGACGAAGCCATCGACGGCGCGATACAACTCGCGGCGTGCATCCTGCGTCCACGCGCCATCACGGAACGCGAACGTCGCCAGCACGAACTTCGGCCACGCCCCCATGGCGGCAAGGTCCGAGAAGTTGCGGTGGACGAGCTTGCGCGCGACATCCGAAACGGTCGCGCCCACCTCGTAGTGGCGCCCTTCGACGAGCGCGTCGGTCGTCGCCAAGAGTGGCTTGCCGGCGGGGAGGAGCGCGCAATCGTCCCCAGGGCCGAGCAGGGACCCAGGATCGCTCGCATCACCGAGCAACGTCGCGAGAAAACGGTGGTCGTCGAGTTCCGACATCGCGCCTCAGAGCCGCACGAGCACGCGGTAGACGATGGCTTCGCGCTCGACGATGCCGAGAGACGTCGAGTCGGGCAACCCGGTCCCGGGTCGATCCGCGAGCAGAACGTATTCACCAGGCGCGAGCACGACGTTCGATAGTTTCTGAGGAAACGTGACCTCCGGTGGAAACACGCGTCCCCCGTCGTCGTCCTCACGTCGCCAGCGCGCATCGGCATCGACGAAGAACCGATCCCCTGGAACGCCGACGACCCGCGCGAACAGTGTGGCGCCGCGATACTCCCACCACACGATCGCGTCCCGCGGCACCGCGTGCGACGGGGACACGTCGACGATGAATCGAGCGCGCGTCGTATCCGCGTACATCGCGCTGAGCGCCGGTGTCTCGATCGTCGTCATGCGGTAGCGCCGGAAGAGCCCGAAATAGAGCGCGACGGCCAACACGACGAAGAGCAGCCAATGGATGCGCCTCGGGAGTCGTGTCTTCCAGTCCGACGTCCGCTGCGAAGAACGGTTCACGAGATCGTCAACGGCGCAGGGCCTCGTCGAGTTCGGTCGCCATCGACTTCGGATCTTCGGCTTCGGCCAGGACACTGCTGACCGCGATGCCGTGCACCCCCTGATCGACGACCTCGCATACGCTCGCGGGACGGATCCCGCCGAGCGCAAAGACCGGCAGTCGCGTGCGGCGTGCCAGCTTTTCGAGGCCGACCAGACCGAGCGGAGGCGCTGGAGGCATGCCTCGCTTCCGAACGGGGAACACGGGCGACACGATCACGAAGTCCGCACCGCCCTCTTCAGCCTCCGCGAGCTGCCGATCGTCGTGCACCGACGCGCCGACCCAGCGCTCAGGACCGACCAGAGCACGTGCGCTCGCAACCGGGATCGACCCGTGACCGATCTGCACGCCATCGAGATCGGTCGCGAGACAAACGTCGACGCGATCGTTGATCAAGACGAGCCCGTCACCTCGGGGAAGAATCGCGCGCAACCGCGGAGCGAACATCGCGAGGCTGCGGGCAAACGAGGATTTTTCCCTGAGTTGGAAGGCTCGCAAGCCGCCCGCGACCGCTGCCCGAAGTCGACGCAGCAGATCGTCACCGAGCCCGACTCCCGGACTGATCCAAAGAAGTCGTGGCAGATCGCGAGGCACCTCAGGCATCACTCTTGCTCTCGCTGTCGCCCTCGCTGTTTCTCTCGCCCTCGTCCGTGTCGTGCCCCGACAGTTCGAGGAAGAACCCGAGATCGCGAAGCAGCGAGCGAAACTCGGCAGGACCGAGTCCATCCCCGAGGCGTAGGTCCTGTTCGCTTCCGGTGCACACTTCACGCACGCGCTTGTGTGCCAGGACGCGGGTCAGGAGTTCGGACTTGGGCGCGACGATGCGACCGCCCTTGGTCAGCCTCAGCGCTCCGGCGCGTGCCGCCCAATCCTCGAGACTGAACCGCACGTTCTGCGGCAACGGCGTGCGGCAACGCAGCGTCAGGACCTCGAGAATCTGCCCGAGGCCCATTCCGTCCGCGAGGGCCGATCGAAGCGTTTCCTCACTCAGGACGAACCGATACAGGCGATCGGACGACGTACGCTTGGCGAATCGATCGAGAACATGGACGAGTGGCCACACGTCGCTGTCCGGGAACAGGAGGATTTCGAAGTCCGGATTGACGACCAACGTCGAACGCGCGCCTTCGGCGGCTTGCGCCGGACTTCCCTGGAGCAGCGTCGCACCGATGCGCGACAAACGCAGCGCGGTCGGATGCCCGTTGTCGAAGCCGAGGTCGACGATCCCGAGGGGATGGAGGCGCTTCCTGACCCAATCGAAGAGGTGCCAGGCGAGCTTCTTGAGGTCTTCGCGCACGACGTGTCGACCCGCGCTGCGTTCGCGTTCGACGTGCTCGCGCACGCCGAGCTCGTTCATCTGGACGACATACGCGTTGCGTGCGAGGAAGGGCACGTGCATCGCGTCGTACCAGTGCTCGGGTTCGAGTCGGCGCAGGAGTCGGACGACGATGCGCCGTAGCCGTCGCTGGTGGAACGGATCTCCACATCCGCCGTGCACGTCCTCGATCGCGAATGCGAGCAAATCGCGTAGCTTGTCCTCGAGACCCTGTTCCTCGAACGTTCGACCTGCCTCGCTGAGTCGAAGCGTCCGTTCGCCCGTCGCGTCGATCAGGCCGTGCTTGCGGGCGAAGCGATCCACGAAATCGAACACCGCATCGACGTCATCGGCGCTCGCGTCGTCCGCGACGAGCTGCGCGAGCATGCGCTTCTTGGTCGCTTGGAAGATCTCGCCACGCACGGTGAAGCGCACGCCGTTCTCGTCGACGTAGCGCAAGAAGCGCATCAGGTTCGTTGCGAGGTCGACGCCGGCCACGCGTTCGGTCGCCGGTGTCATGACGTGTCGTATCGCGAGCTCACGCAACCGTACGAGCGTGACGTCCTGAAACACGACGAGCGAGACATCGCCGCCCTGGATGCCGTAACGCGCGAGATCGAGCTGCACGAAACGGCCGACGAGCGCATCGGTGAGCGCCTTGCCGGACTCCTCGGAGTCGAAGAGACTCGCGTCGCCGTGTGTCTCGAGCCAGACGCTGCGCGGAAGGAACCCACCGAAGCGTCGCGTCGCGACATCGACGAGCTCGCGGAGTTCCGGCGCGAGGCGGCCGATGCGCTTCTCGATAGCGACCGGTTGCAAGAACAGCTTGTAGGCCTGGCGCGCGTGTTGCTTGGCTCGATCTTGTGATCCGCCTTGCGCGGCATTCGCGAAGTGCCGCTCTTCGAGCCACCCCTTGAGCGTCAACCCACTCGCGTCCTCGAGCGTGGGTACCTCGAGCGGGCACGCATCGTTATCGTGACGCTCACGGCCATCGCGGCGTGAGGACGGCTCCTCGGATCCGTCACCATGCCCGTTCGTCGCGACGCGTCGCAGGATCGACGCGATTTCGTCCGGAAGCGCGAGAAGCGGTTGTCCATCGCGTTCGACACGGTTGTCGGCGACGCGAAACAGAAAGCCCCGCCGTTCGAGTTCCTCGACCTCTTGCTCGACCTCGTACGCCGACCGCGACGCTCGTGACGTCACGAACTCCTGGAACGGGACGCAATGATCGTCGCGTCCGAGGATGCGACGCAACAGCATCCGCGACAGGTCCGGAAGCAGATCGAAGCGCGAGCGCAGCTCACTCTCGTCGCACATCCGATCATGGAGCGGCGCGGTGGCGCCGTTGACCGTCACGTTCCACTCGCGTTGCAGCGCGTGACGCTCGTCCTCGCCCAAGAACGACAGCAATGTCGAGAGCTGATATCCGACCATCAGCCAGCTTCCCCCCGTCTCCCCACGGTTTGTCCGTCACGGATTTCGTACCCGTAACCCTGTTCGGTCAAGAACCGTTGTCGTTTCGAGGCATAGTCCTGATCCTTGGTCCCCGAACTGACGATTGCGTAGAACACCGCGCTGCCACCGCCTTTCTTGGGACGCAGAACCCGACCCAGTCGCTGGGCTTCTTCTTGTCTCGAACCGAAGGCACCCGAGATCTGGATCGCGACGTTGGCATCGGGCAGGTCGATCGCGAAGTTGCCGACCTTCGAAACCGCGAGACGCGGCAACGTTCCGTCGCGGAACGCTGCGTAGAGACGCTCGCGTTCCTTCGTCGGCGTCTTGCCGGTGATGAGCGGTAGATCGAACCGCTCGGCAAGCGCATCGAGCTGGTCCAGGTATTGCCCGATGATCAACACGCGATCGGTCGCGTGTTCTTCGAGAAGACGACCGACGATCGAGATCTTCTCCGGGTTGCAGCTCGCGATGCGCGCCGCGTTGCGCGCATCGGCATCGAGATACGCACGCTCGACATCGGGCGGCATCGGTACGCGGAATTCGATGCACCGCGCGCTCGCGATGTGTCCGCTTGCTTCGAGCTCCTTCCATGGGACGTCGTAGCGCTTGGGACCGATGAGCGAGAAAACGTCCCCCTCGCGACCGTCTTCACGCACGAGCGTCGCCGTCAAGCCGAGTCGGCGCCGCGCTTGGAGCTCGGCGGTCGCGCGGAACACGGGTGCGGGTAGCAAGTGCACCTCGTCGTAGATCACGAGACCCCAGTCGTGCGCGCGGAACAGATCGAAGTGCTCGAAGTCACCACCCTTGTCCTTGCGCCACGTGAGGATCTGATAGGTCGCGACGGTGACGGGGCGCACTTCTTTGGAGTCGCCCGTGTACTCACCGACCTCGTCCTCGGTCAGGGTCGTCTTGTCGAGGATCTCGCGCTTCCACTGACGCACGGCGACCGTGTTGGTCGTGAGCACGAGCGTCCACGTCCGAATCCGGTCGAGCACGGCGAGTCCGACGATCGTCTTCCCCGCGCCACAGGGCAGGCAGATGACACCGCTGCCGCCTTGGACGCTCCCTCCGGCCCAGAAGACACGCGCGGCGTCGCGCTGATAGCCACGCAGTCCGAACGGTTGACCGCCGAGCGTCGTCTCGCGTAGTGCGAAGTGTTCGAGATCTTGTCCGGCCCGGAATCCGGCGATGTCGTGCACGGGAAAGCCGAGTTCCATGCACGCTTGCTTGACGAGTCCGCGGTTCGCCTCGTCGACGAGAAAGCTCCCCTCGGGTCCGTCCTGGAGCAACGGAGCCACGGCCCGGGCAGTCGCCAACTCGCCGAGCCGCCGCGGGTCCGTCGATCGGAGCAACAACCGATCGGCATCGCGCTCGAGCCGCAGCAGTCCGTAGCGACCGTACCAATCGCGGATCTCGGCCTCGAGGTTGCCCGGCAGCGGGAAGCGACTGCGCGCCGCGAGCCCATCGAGCAGCTCGTCGAGATCGAGCCCCGCGGACGCTGCGTTCCAGACCGAGACGTCGGTGATGCGGTAGAAGTGCACGTGTTCGGGCGCCTTCTCCAGCTCCGCGAAGCGCGCGAGGAAGTCACGCGCATCCTCGAACCCGGGCTGGTCGACCTCGAGCAGGACCGTGCGGTCACCTTGAACGATGAGGGGCTTGGGGGCTCCGGTCACGCGGGCTTGGAGTTCGCCAGGGGTCGGGGAGGAATCACAGACACCCGTCTGGTCGAACCGACTTCGTGGAGTAGCGGTGGAATCGCGCTGGAATCACGGGTCGAATCGCTCCGGTGGCAGCGGGTGAACTGAGGATTTCGAGCGAGATAGAGTAGCGAAGACGCCGCGGTTGACCAGATTTCCCGAGAATGGGACGCCCTGCTCGGAAAGTTTCGGGCGAAAAGCGTCACCGCGAGGCGTGCGGCGGCCTCATCGGGCGGGATGCAGCGAGGATCGTGTCGACGCTCGGCCGGTCGGCGGGTCCGCGACCGACGTAGTGCAAGCGCACGACTCCTTCCGGATCGATGAGGACGTCCCCACCGAGCTGGGTCACGTCCGATCCGGGACGCGCGAGGCGCCGCCCCCGCGCCATGAGTTTGAGGTAGATCCAGATGGCCAGCGGCCCGTAGAGGTCCCACGCACGCCCACGGAGCATCCCGTAGGCCCGATACAGCGTGCGCTCGCGGTCGACGAGGAGTGGCCACGACAGGTCCATGGCGCGCACGTAATTCTCGGCCATCGGCCCCTCGTCGAAGGTCACGACGGCGACCGAAATTCCCTTGGCGTCGAGTTCCGATTGACGCTCGCGCAACTGCACGAGGTGCTCCCGACACGGCAGTCAGCCGAGATGCCGGTGGAAGACCAGCAACAGCCACTGGCCGCGGAACTCCTCCAATCGATGGACCGTCCCGCCGACGTCCGTGAGCGCGAACGGCTCGGCAGCGCTTCCGACGCGTGGCCCTGGGCCTCCCGGTGCCATCAGGATTCTCGTGCGCGCTTCCAGCGCGCGAGTTGCTCGGCGAGGGGATTCGGCGGCTCGTCCTGTTCGCGCCGTCCGCGATCGGCGCCGGTGCGACCCCGTCCGCCATGATCTCGACCGCGCCCGCCGGGCGCGGCACGGGACGCGTCGCGGCCCGCACCTCGAGCCGGCGCCTCGCCAGGCACGTCTTGGAGCCGCATCGTCAGACCGATGCGCTTCCGCGGAACATCGACCTCGAGCACCTTCACGCGAACGATCTGCCCGGCTTTGACGACTTCACGCGGATCTTCGACGAACCGGTCCGCGAGTCGACTGATGTGGACGAGTCCGTCCTGATGCACGCCGACGTCGACGAAGGCGCCGAAGTTGGTGACGTTGGTCACCACTCCATCGAGTTCCATGCCCGGCTGCAGATCGCCGATCTCGTGCACCGAGTCGTCGAACTCCACCGCGCGAAATGCAGGTCGCGGGTCGCGTCCCGGCTTCTCGAGTTCGTGCAGGATGTCGACGATGGTCGGCACTCCGAAGCGCTCGTCCACGAACGAACTCGGATCGAGGCGCTTCAGATAGTCACCGTCCCCCATCAACTCGTGAACCGCACGGCGCGTGTGCAGGACGATGCGTTCGACCACCGCATACGCTTCCGGATGCACGGCACTCGCATCGAGCGGTTCGACACCTCCACGAATGCGAAGGAAGCCCGCGCACTGCTCGAACGCCTTGGGCCCGAGGCGAGCGACCTTCAAGAGCGCCTTGCGCGAAGCGAATGGTCCGTGCGCATCCCGGTGCGCGACGATGTTGGTGGCGAGCACGGGACCGAGACCCGCGACACGCGAAAGCAGGTCGACACTCGCGGTATTCAAGTCGACGCCGACACTGTTCACGCAGTCTTCGACGACCGCATCGAGACTGCGCGAAAGCTGCTTCTCCTGCACGTCGTGTTGATACTGCCCGACTCCGATCGACTTCGGGTCGATCTTGACGAGTTCGGCGAGCGGGTCCTGCAGTCGTCTGGCGATGGACACAGCCCCGCGCAGGGAAACGTCGAGGTCGGGAAACTCACGGCTCCCACGTTCGCTGGCCGAGTAGACGGATGCGCCTGCTTCGCTCACGACGACCTTGATCGGAGCTCCGCCACGCCGGCGTTGGAGGTCCGAGACGAGAGCATCCGTCTCGCGCGACCCGGTGCCATTGCCGATCGCGACGAGTTCGACACCGTGCTTCGTGCACAGTACATCGAGCACCGCGATCGAACCCGCCGTATCGTTGCGTGGCGCGTGCGGATAGATGGTTGCCGTCTCGAGCAACTTGCCCGTGCGATCGACCACCGCGATCTTGCACCCGGTGCGGATGCCCGGGTCGAGGCCGAGGATCGTCTTCGGGCCGGCAGGCGCTGCCAGCAGGAGGTCGCGCAAGTTCGCTGCGAAGACGGAGATGGCTTCGGTCTCTGCGGCCTCACGCAGATCGACGAAGGCGTCGGTCTCGACGTGCAACGCGACCTTGTCGCAAAACGCGGCTCCCGCAGCCTGGAGCAACCACGTATCCGCGGCACGGCCCGCATTCTCGAGACCGAAACGCCGCGAAACGATGCCGAGACCGTGCCCTGTCGGGTCATTCGTCAAGGGCTCGATACTGCCCTCACTCGTCTCCACTCCGAGAAGCAGCCGCACGAAGCCCTCCTTGCGCGCCCGAAACATCGCGAGTGCCCGATGACCAGCGACACGGGACAGGGGTTCGTGATGCTCGAAATAGTCGCGAAAGCGCTGCGCCTCGGGGTCGTCCTGCTTGCCACGCACGACCTTGGACACGAGCAGGCACCGCGTGTGCACGAACGTCCGTGCCGCTTGCACGACCTCCGTGTCCCTCGAGAAGTCTTCGATGAGGATGTGGCCGGCACCCTGCAACGCCGCGTCGACGTCGGCGACGCCGCGATCCGCGTCGACGTAGTTCGCAGCCATGGCCACCGGGTCCTGTGTCGGATCCTCGAACAGCGCACGCGCGAGTGGTTCGAGTCCGGCCTCGCGCGCAATGGTCGCCTTCGTTCGACGGATCGGGCGATACGGCAGGTAGAGGTCCTCGAGTTCGGTCTTCGTTATCGCGCGCTCGAGACTCGCGCGCAAAGCGTCCGTCAGTTTCCCCTGACTCTCGATCGACGTCAGGATCGCCGCGCGACGATCCTCGAGCTCTCGGAGATAGAGCAAGCGTTCGGACAATGCGCGGAGCTGCGCATCATCGAGCCCTCCGGTCGCTTCTTTCCGATACCGGGCGACGAACGGGACGGTCGCGCCGCCGTCGAAGAGTTCGATCGCCGCTTCGATCTGACGCTTCGAGACATCGAGTTCTTCGGAGATTCGTTCGGCAATGGTGATGGGCACGCTTCCCTCTTCCCTGACAGCCATGTGCTGACTCACACGCAAACGGCAGCATGATGGCGCGGCGCTCTGGACAGAACAACGCGTCTGTGCGGCGATCGAGGATCGTCGTGGCAACGCGTGCCCGACTTGGTCAACGCGCTGTTAAGCTCCTCGCATGGAGCGTCTCTCGTGACCGGCATGCATAGCGGAACGAATCCGACTCGACGTGCCGTGCCGTGGACCGATGCCGCGATTCTCGCCCTGGGCTCGCTGATCCTGTACACGGTGCTCGGTCAGTGGACCTGGTACAAGATCGACGGACAGATCACGATCCTCCGGCTCGCAGAAGGCGGCCCAGGGCATCCTCGCCACCTACTCGCCGACGAGATCCTTCGACTCTTCCTCGCATTGATCCGCCCGCTCGGCATGTCGACGTACGCGGGAGTGCGACTCTTCTCCGCCGTCACGGCTGCCGCAGCAGGGTTCGTCGTACATCGTTGCACAGCGCGACTCGGCGCGTCGCGCGCACGATGCGCAGTCGCACAAGCCGCGTTTGCAGCGACGCCATCGCTCGTCTTCTATGCGAGCATCGTGGAATTCCACGCGCCGTTGCTCTTCTTCGCGAGTCTCGCCTTCTACGCAACGACTCGTCTCGGTTCGTCGAACCGTACCCACGGAGTCGTCTCGGCGGTGATCGCGGCATGTGCAGGAGTGCTTTCGGGACTCGCGTATCTTCAGCACGCATCGGGGCAGTTCTTGCCTGCTCTCCTCGTACCGTGGCTCGTGGTGCTCCTGCGGAACGGACGCGATGCGCCTTCCGGTCGAGATCACGAGCCAGGTCACGAAACACCCGGACGCACGGCGCGTTCGTGGCTCCCTTCGATGGTCCTGCCGGCCGTGCTCGTGGCGTTCCACTTCGCGATCACGAAGGGCATTCCGTTCGTCATCCGCCACTACGGCTTGTTGCCACGATTTGCACCAGTCGCACCGACGGATGCGAGTGCATTCGGCTACGTCGCGTGGCACTTCGAATCCTTGACGCTCGCCGAGTTCCGCTTCGTGCCGATCACACTCGCCCTCGAATGGATCGTGCCGTTCTTGCCGCTCTCCGTCCTCGCCTGGTTCTCGGGACCGCGCAAACCTCGCGGTGCTCGACGCGCGCTCGGGATCGCGCTCGTACCGTATTTGGGGATCAGCTTCTTGCTGATGCGTCACGAGAACGAGTTCGGGGCCTACACGATGCCGTGCGTTCTTCTCGCGACCGTGCTCGCTGCATTGTCGTGTCCTCCACGCCTTCTCGTTGCTTCGACCCTCGTGGCCCTGTTCGGGAGCACGGTCCACGTACGGTTGCACGACGCGCAATCCACCGGCCACGAGCTCGCGAGAAGTGTCGTATCACGCAGCCTCGAGAACCGCATCGTGATCCTCGTCACCGGGGAAGTCGAGCGAGACGACGCCCTCATGGCACTGCCGAACCGAGACTTCGCGCAGTACCTCTGGCTCGAACCACTCGCGGGCGGCGTGACACCGGAACTCCTCCGATCGTGGCTTCGCGATCAGGCAACGCGCGACCGCCGCGTCCTCGCAACGGCACGAACCATCACGTGGCTCGAGAGCGTCGAGCGCTTGCGAGGCGCCTATGCGACCGAAGATGCGCAATGGCCCGAGATGCCCGGCGCCCGTTGGATCGTCGCGCACTGAAGCTCGGACTCTGAAGACGTAGCGCTCTTTGCGGTGCTTCGGATTCCCGCGCCGCGCTCGTGATTGGATCTGCTTGAACGCTCGAGCTGCGGCGTTCCGTGCTGTCCGTTCCCTTCCGGTGCTGTCCCTTCCCTCCGCTCAGCTCCGAGAAGCGCGGGGGCGGGCCTGCCGCCGGCTCTCGTCGCTCCCGCGCCTGTCGCCCCCGCGATACTGATGTCACGCGGCGACCGATCGACGCGAGAGCTTTGGAGAGGCGCGGGGCAGGCGGGAGGGGCCGTCCAAAGGTGACGGCGCAGCGATCGAAACGCACATCCAACTTCGCGTATTCGATCGTTGCTTTCATGGAAGTGTGCACTAGCGTGCTTTAAACAACATATGCTGAATCAAAAGACACATCGGTAGCCGCTTCGAATCTGTGACGGCTGCACTCATGGAACGCAGGATGAGATCTCGAACGAAGAAGCGCGGAGTGCAGGGAATGCTGTTCGGGCCGGGTCGTGGCGGTAAGCGACTCGGCGCCGGTCGCAAACCGAAGGGCGAGCGTGCAGGAGTGTCCCACGCGGCTCGCACGAAACTCGCGAAGCGCTTCCCCGTTCACGTCACGATGCGCATCGCCGTAGGACTACCGTCGCTGCGGGATAATCACACCGAACAGTCCTTGCGCGCGGTCTTCTGCGCGATGAAGCCTCGCCGCGGCTTTCGCATCGTGCACTACTCGATCCAGACCAATCATGTGCACCTGATCGTCGAAGCGGAGAGTACGACCGCGCTCTCGCGCGGCATGCAATCCCTCGCGATCCGCATGGCGCAGACGCTCAATGGAGATTGGGGCCGCAAGGGCAAGGTCTTCGGTGATCGCTACCACGCGTCGATCCTCGATAGTCCGCGGCGCGTGCGAAACGCGATCCTCTACGTGCTCAAGAACGCGTGGAAGCACGGGAGGGACGTGCGCGGAGTGCTCGACCGCTTCGCGTCGGGCTGGTGCTTCACGGGTTGGCGCGAGAAGGTCAAGGTGAACGGAGTCGACGACTTCGAAGTCCCTGTCGAGGATCCACGGACCTGGCTCCTGCGCGTCGGTTGGAAGAGGCACGGCCGCATCGGCATCCACGAGCTGCCGAAGTCGTCGCCATGAGGACGAGCCGGTAGCCCGTCGAATCCCGGCGACGTCCGAACCCACAGGCTAGACGAGGTATTGTCGCAACGGCGCAAGCCGCACGGGGTGCAGTCGCACGCAGGCCTTCGTTCGAGACCTCATTCAGCGCTCCGTGATCATCATCAAGAATCGGACGGCTACCGACGCGTTTATGAATCGGCAGACATGGTTTGGCCGAGCCACCACTCATCGCTGAGAACGCAACGATCGAATGGACTTCGTCGGACCTACGCTGTCGGTCGCGACCCCATCACATTGGACGGTCCCTCCCACCTGCCCCGCGCCTCTCGTCGCCCTCGCGTCGGTCGGTCGCCTTTTCTGGGCGACCGGCGCGAGGGTGACGAGAGCCGGCGGCAGGTCCGCCCCCGCGCTTCTCGGAGCTCGAGCAGAGGGAAGGGGCAGCACGGAGGCGCCGTGACTAGCGGTCAGGCAGCTTTGATCACGAGCGGGCAGCGAGAACCTGACAAAGTAATGGGGTGTCTCAAGAGTTCTCACGGTTCATTAGCGATGTTGTCGGTCTGCACCGATGCCCTCAACAGCACATGTGCCGAAGCAGAAATCGAACGTCCATGCGACGAGCTCGATCGAGATCGCGATTCGGAGCGCGCTTCGATCCAGCGTCGACAAACGCGGTCGTCAGTTCCGCTGCGCGCTCCATGTTGCAGCCCGCCCTACAGCCCGCGCATGGGCACCCACCGCGAGGACGGTCCCTCCCACTTGCCCCGCGCCTCTCCAAAATTCTCGCGTCGGTCGGTCGCCGCGTGACATCAGTATCGCGGGGCGACCGGCGCGGGGGCGACGAGTGCCGGCGGCAGGTCCGTCCCCGCGCTTCTCGGAGCTCGAGCAGAGGGAGGGTAGCGCCGCATACAGCGATCTGGCAGATCGACCATGAGCGAAGGCCGGCTGAAAGACCGGCCAGAGCTTCTAGTAGTCGAGACCGGTGTGGCTCATGTCGAGGGTGGTCATCCGACTCATCGCCTGGATCCGGATCACACTCAACGGGCGCTTCTCCGTCGGGTCGGCGAAGCTCAGGATGCCGATCTTGTTCCCTTCGAAGAAGTACACGACGCCGAGACGGTCGCCGATCACGAGCAAGCCATAGACGAAATCACTTCCTTCGGCGCGTCGCAGCAGCGCTTGATGCACGACGGGCTCGACGCCGTACGCGTCCCGAAACGCATCCGTCACGATCTGCATCAACAGCGGATGTTCGATGTAGTCGACTCGAGACGAGTCGAAGTGCTCGGGCCCGAAGTCTTCCAAGAGCTCCATCAAAATCGGCACTGGATTCTCGCCGTGGAGCAATCGCTGTTCGTGTTGCCGGGGATCGGTCGTCGTCATGGCTCACCTCGTGAATCGAGACAGGCCCGACGCGCGACGCACGAGCCGACCTCGTACATGCGCGAAGAGCCACGACTGATGCAGCGAGCCGTGCGAAAACGACGATTCGATCACGACAAGAAACGAAAAACGCGCGCCCCGGGGAGCGCGCGTTCTCGATGGAAAACCGTGCTGGCAGCGTGTGCCGCCGGCCGGCTCACTGCACGACGATGTGCGCCGTGTTGGTCCAGGCCCAGGTGTAGGGGAAGGCGGACGCGGTATCGAACGACAGACCTTGAATGGCGATCTTGCCCTTCAGCAGCGGATCATTCGGAAGCTTGAAGCTGATGCTTCCTGTCTGGTCGGCGGTCGTGTGCGCGATCGCGCCGAGCATGATGAAGACCGACGCGTTGAGGCCGAGTGCGCCCACGTCGAACGGCGCCGGCAGCGTCACGGGTGCGACGACGGTGTCGGACAAGAAGACCAGCGTCAGCGCCTTGCCCGACTTGCTCGGCGCCGCGGCGCCGATGTCGACCGTGCCGGCCGTCGCTTCGACGTCACCGGTCAGCCAGCCGGCTTCGAAGTCCTGGATCGCGGCCGAGCGCACGTAGACGAAGTGCGCGCCGGCGATACCGCCGTTGTTGGCCCACGAAGGGTAGTCCGCCATCAAGATCGGAGCATCTGCCGGATCGATCCCCGCCTTGAAGTACAGGTCGGTGCCCGTCGACTCGGCGCAGAAGAGCCCTTCGATGTCCCCATCCGGACCGACGACTGGCGACGGCGAGTGGATCGAGCCGGATGCCTGCGTGCGGTTGGCGATCACGGCGGCCGTGCCGACGACCGTGGGTGCGGAGAGCACCGAGACGTCGAGCTCTTGCATCATGATCGACGAGCCCGTCGTCCAGATGATCTGGAGCTTGCCACCGTTGTAGCACAGCGCCGGGTCGACGTATCCACCCGGAACGCCAGTGACCTTGACGGGCGCGGCAAACGCGACACCGGGTCCGCTACGCGACGAGAAGTACACGGCATCTGCACGGTCGAAGACGCAGTACTTACCGGTCTGGTCGAGCATGAGGCCGAAGTTGCCCGAATCCGGGTTGAGCGCTGCTGCTTCGGTGGTCGCGGTCCAGGTGCCGTTCGCCTGATCGTACTTACCGATCAGCAACGTGGTGCCGGACGTGGCCGAACCCGTCCAAACGCCGGGGCCATCGCCAGGCAGCTTGACGAAGTTGATGTTGCCAGGACTCGTGATGGCCGAAAGCGCCGTGACCGCGGCTTCGGCTCGAGCGACACCAGGAGCCGTCTGCGCGGTCGCGATACCGGCCAGCATGGGAAGGGTGAGGAGGAGATTGCGGTTCTTCATGGAAACCAGGGGTTGAGAATGCAGGTTGTGGTTGTCGAAACAGGTTGGCAGTGGGTTCGCGCCGCGCGCGAACCGGCCCACTACATTACGCCAAACCATCGCGGCTGTATCTGCGACGAAGTACGGAATCCTGAAGCGGGCAAGCTTCCCGCCCAGCAGCGCTGGCGACGCCTATCGCGCGAGTTCGCCAGCGAGGAAGGGTGCCGTGATCGAGGTCGTGCAGCGTGCGACCTCCTCGGGCGTGCCTTCGATCACGACCGTCCCACCGGCGCTTCCCGCGTCGGGCCCTAGGTCGACGATCCAGTCCGCGGCTGCAGCGACTCCCATGTGGTGCTCGATCACGATCACGGTCGCGCCGCCCTCGACAAGCTTGTCCAAGACCTGAAGCAGGCGCTTCGTGTCCTCCATGTGCAGCCCGGTCGTCGGCTCGTCGAGCACGTAGACACGCCCAGGCCGTGGCGGCTTGCACAGCTCGGCGGCCAGCTTGAGACGTTGAGCTTCGCCGCCCGACAGCGTGTGCAAGCCTTGTCCGAGCGACAGGTATCCGAGACCGACGTCGACGAGCGTGCGCAGCGGGGCGTGGATCCGTCGTTGCGTTTGGAAGAGCTCCAGCGCTTCGTTGCACTCGAGTGCGAGCACGTCGGCGATCGTCTTGTCGCGATAGCGCACCTCGAGAGTCTGTTCGTCGAAGCGCCGTCCATGACACAAGTCACAACGCACCCAGACGTCCGCGAGAAAGTGCATCTCGATCTGGAGTTCACCACGCCCCTCACACTGAGGGCATCGACCCTCCTTGCTGTTGAACGAGAAGCGACCGGGACCGAAGCCCTTGCGTCGGGCGACTTCGGTCTTCGCGAACAACTCGCGCACAGCGGTCCAGATTCCCACGTACGTCGCCGGCGTACTCGTCGGTGTCGCGGCAAGGGCCTCTTGATCCACGACGATCAGGTCCTTCACGCGCGAATGTCCCGCGACCTTCCAAGGTCCCTTCTCGCCGCGCAGCGCGGGCACGAGTGCCTCGAGTACGAGACTGCTCTTGCCCGACCCGGAAACTCCGGTCACACACGTCATCGCACCGAACGGAAAACGTGCAGAGACTCCGCGCAGGTTGTGCACGCGCGCATCCTCGATACGCAGGGCCGCTCCGTCGCTTCCGCGACGCATCGTGCGCGCAGGCAATGCAGCCTCGCCGCGGAGCCAAGCGCCGGTGAGCGACTCCTTTGACTTCGCGAGCGATGCAGGCGTGCCTTGATGGACGACGCGTCCACCATGACGACCGGCGTGCGGCCCGATGTCGACGACCCAATCCGCGCGCTTCATGACCGTCTCGTCGTGTTCGACGGCGACGACGGTGTTGCCGAGTTCCTTGAGTCCCAAGAGGCTCTGCAGCAAGCGCTCGGTGTCCCGAGGATGTAGCCCGACCGTCGGTTCGTCGAGGACGTAAAGAGTGCCCGTGAGCTTGCTCCCGAGTTGCCCCGCGAGACGAATGCGCTGCGCCTCCCCACCCGAAAGCGTCGCGGCGCTGCGATCGAGTTCGAGATACCCGAGACCCATCGCGTCGAGGAACCCGATTCGCGAGCGGATCTCCTGCAGTACTTGTTCGGCGATCTTCGTTTCCTCGCTGCCGAGTTCGAGCGTATCGAAGAAATCGACGAGCGACTGCACCGTGCGCGACGACAGATCCGCGATGTCGGTCCCGGTGATCGTGACCGCGAGCGCCGCCGGATGGAGTCGAGAACCGCGACACGCGGCGCACCGTTCTTCTCGGAACACCTTCGCGAGGCCCTGACGCAGCGAGATCGAATCGCTCGTTCCGTACTTCTCTTCGAGGAACGGGCGCAATCCCTGCCACGTCTCCTCGAGTTCGTAGCTACGCGTCGACCCTCCGTGTTGCCGCCGGATCTTCACGGCAAAACTCTGGTCGCCCGTCCCTTCCATCACGAGTCGACGCTGCGCGGTCGAGAGAGCGTCCCACGGCGTTTTCGCGAGATCGAAGCCGTGGGCCTCGGCCATCGCCATCGCCGTGCGCGCGAAGGGGCGCCGCGGATGGAACAAGAAACTCGGGCCCGGACCGAGATCCGTGCGCAGCGCGCCTCCGAACAGCGGCTTGGACGGTTTGGCGACCAGGAGTTCGGGTTGCATCGCCAACTTCGAGCCGAGACCCTGGCAGTCGGGGCACGCACCGCGATGGTGATTGAACGAGAAGAACCGCGGATGCAGATCGAGCGGCAGATGGAATCCGCAGCGCGTGCACGAACGTTCGAGCGACCACGTCGACACGACGCCGTCCCGCGGTGCGACGGCGACCAGGCCTTTTCCGTGCCGACCCGCGAGTTCGAACGCTTCGGCGAGTCTCGTGCGCGACTTCGCACCGAACGAAATGCGGTCGACGACGAGCCACAAGCCCTGGCGCACCGCATCGAGATCGATCGATTCGCCGAACGCAACTTCGACGATCGTGCCCTTCGGACCCGCCACGGCACAACGTGCGAACCCGTCCTCCTTCCACTCACTCACGCGCTCGTCGGTGAACGCGCGAAGATCCTTGTCCTCGAGACCGCGCGGCACGGGGACGGGCGAAAGCACCCAACCCTTCTGGCCATCGAGTTCTCGCGTCACACGGCCAGCGAGCGTCGACGGACTGTTGCGCACGAGCGCTTCGCCATGCGTCGGGCAATGCGGCACCCCGACGCGAGCGAAGAGCAGTCGCAAGTAGTCGAGGATCTCGGTCGTCGTGCCAACCGTCGAGCGCGGGTTGCGGCCTGCGCTCTTCTGATCGATCGCGATCGCCGGTAACAGCCCCTCGATCTTGTCGACCGGTGCACGGTCGAGTCGACCGAGGAAGCGCCTCGCATACGTCGACAGACTCTCGATGAAGCGACGCTGCCCTTCGCGAAAGAGCGTGTCGAACGCGAGCGACGTCTTTCCACTGCCACTCACACCGGTCACGACCGAGAACGACGCGGCCGGGAATTCCGCATCGACCGCTTGCAGGTTGTGTTGGCGCGCACCGAAGACACGCAGAGCTTTCGGCTCGCTGCTCGTCGGCGCTCGCGGCGTTGCCTTGGCGAGCGCACGCCGGCGGCGTGGCAGGACGTAGGGTGCGAGCGCTTTGCCGGTCGGACTCTCTTCGTCGCTGGCGACATCCTCGGGCGTTCCCGCGGCCACGAGCTGTCCGCCCCCCCCACCGCCGTCCGGGCCGAGTTCGATCAACCAGTCGACGCTCTTCAGGACTTCGAGGTTGTGCTCGATCACGAGCACGCTGTTTCCTCCCTCGACGAGCTGTTGCAACGCGGAGAGGAGACGCTCGATGTCTTCGAAGTGCAGTCCCGTCGTCGGCTCGTCGAGGATGTAGAACGTCTTGCCCGTCGACGGACGTGCGAGTTCGGTCGCGAGCTTGACGCGTTGCGCCTCGCCGCCCGACAGCGTCGTGCTCGTCTGCCCGAGCGTCAGATAGCCGAGCCCTACGTCCTCGAGCACCGCGAGGATGCGCTCGATCTTGGGATGCGCCTCGAAGAATCGTCGCGCATCCGTGATCGACATTTCGAGCACCTCGTGGATGTCGCGTCCTTTGAACAGGATCTCGAGCGTCTCCCGATTGAAGCGCTTGCCCTCGCACGTTTCGCACGGCACCTCGACGGCTTCGAGGAACTGCATCTCGAGCAGTCGCACGCCCGCGCCTTCGCAGGCTTCGCAGCGGCCGCCTTTGACGTTGAACGAGAAGCGTCCCTTCGCATAGCCTCGCATCTGCGACTCGGGAAGCGATGCATAGAGATCTCGGATCTCGTTCCACACCTTGCTGTAGGTCGCCGGATTGCTGCGCGGTGTCCGACCGATCGGGTTCTGGTCGATCTCGATCACCTTGTCGAGCAACTCGATGCCTTCGATGCGACGGTGAGCGCCGGGGACGACGTCAGCTCCGTGGAGTTCGCGCGCGAGCACACGGTGCAGGACGTGATGCACGAGGCTGCTCTTGCCCGAACCCGAAACACCCGCGATGCCGACGAAGACCCCGAGCGGGATGTCGACATCGATGCCCTTGAGGTTGTGTTGGGTCGCTCCAACGATCCGGAGCTTCGAGTCGCCGAGCGCACGACGCGGGGGAACGACGATCTTCTTGCGCCCATCGAGCCAAGGCGCGGTCGTCGACTCGCGATCCTTGACGACGTCAGCCGGGGCTCCTGCCGACACCACGCGTCCACCATGGATTCCCGCGCCAGGGCCTACATCGACGAGCCAGTCGCTCGACCGCATCGTGTCCTCGTCATGCTCGACGACGCAAACGGTGTTTCCTCGGTCGCGCAACTCGCGCAACGTCTCGATCAAGCGATCGTTGTCTCGTGGATGCAAGCCGATCGAAGGCTCGTCGAGGACGTAGAGGATGCCGCGCAATCCCGAGCCGACCTGCGCCGCGAGTCGAATCCGCTGCGATTCGCCACCCGACAGTGTCGCTGCCGATCGCGCGAGGTCGAGATAGCCGAGACCGACGCGCTCCAGGAAGTCGAGGCGTTCGAGCAACTCACGGAAGAGCTCGCGCCCGATCGCTTCGTCCTTGCCACCACGTGCGGCGAGCCGCTCCCACGCTGCACGCAACCATGCGTGCGCTTCCTCGATGCTCTGATCCGCGATCTGCGTGATCTCGAGATCTTCGAACGTGACTGCGAGAGCAGCGGCGCACAGGCGTTTGCCACGACACGTGGAGCATGTGACCGAGGATTGGAATCGACGCAACGATCGCGGATTCCACTCCCGCTCGACGAACTCGAGGGTCCCGAGAATGCCATCCCATGGTCGTCGGTCTCTGCCACGTACGACCCGACCTTCGGTCTTCGTGACGAAGCGGAAGTCCCACTGACGATCCCCGGTGCCATGCCACAAGACATCGACGGCCTTCGCAGGAACGTCCTCGAGTGGCATGTCGACCGACCCACCGAACTCCTTCAGCACCTGGTCGATGTGATCGACGTGGATGCGCGTGTAGTGGACGAATCCCTTCTTGTTGAAGCAGTGCAGAGCGCCGTCGCGCAGTGTCTTGCTCGCGTCGGCGACGAGCAACGTCTTGGAGAAACCACGCGATTCGCCGAGCCCATCGCACGCAGGACACGCGCCCTGTGGACTGTTGAACGAGAAGAGTCGCGGCTCGATCTCGGGGATCGCACCATGCCCGTCGGGGCAAGCACGCAAGCTGGACCAAACGCGATGCTCTTCGTCGGGATCGCCTGGTCGCAGCATCGTACCCGCGAACCCGTCACCGAGCGCGAGCGCGGAACTCACCGACTCGAGCAATCGCGCGCGACGATCCGGCCCGAGCTTCACGCGATCGAGCACGATCTCGATGTCGTGCTTCTTGTAGCGATCGAGCGTGATGTCCTCCTCGAGTCGCAACACTTGTCCATCGATGCGTGCGCGCACGAACCCCTTCTGGCGGAGTTCGACGAGTTCCTTTCGATAGCTTCCCTTGCGACCACGAACGATCGGCGCGAGCACGAGCAACGCGTCGCCCGGTGATCCCGTCGCGAGGATCTCGTCGACGATCTGCTCGGGAGCGAAGGCCACGACTTCGGCGCTGCACACCGGGCAACGCGGCGTGCCGAGGCGCGCCATCATCAGGCGGAGGTAGTCCCAGACCTCAGTGATGGTGCCGACCGTCGAACGCGGATTCCGGGACACGCTCTTCTGATCGATGGCGACCGTCGGGGAGAGCCCTTCGACGTGTTCGACCTTCGGCTTCTCGATGCGCCCCATGAACTGACGCGCGTAGCCGGGTAGCGACTCGAGGAAGCGCCTCTGCCCTTCCTTGTAGATCGTGTCGTAGGCGAGTGAACTCTTGCCCGAACCGCTGACGCCGGTGAAGCAAACGAGCCGGTCCCGCGGGAAACGCAGGTCTACGTGCTTCAGGTTGTGTTCACTCGCTCCGCGCAGGACGACATCGGCCATCGGGCGGACGGTAGGCGCAGAAGCGAGACGGCTCAAGAACGGCCCGCCGTTCGCCATCGGGCAATCCTGCATTCGAAACGTTCACAGCAACCCAACGAGGAACGTGCGAGTAGCACCCCGAGTCGGCGCGCGGGCGTCGACGCTCCCTCCACGGGGTTCTCCCCGAAGTCCCCGAAACGACGCAGGAATCGACCAATGAACATTCGACGCTTCTTCCTCACCTCGGCACTCGCCGGAATCGCCCTGACAGGCTCGTCCCGAGCACAGGCACTCCAAACGGTCTACACGCTCACGAACGACGCGACGACGAACGCAGTCGCGGTCCACGTTTCATGGTTCGGCCATTTCTTCTCGATCGGGCACGTCCCCACCGGTGGAAAGGGAACCGGTTCCGGGCTCGGGTCGCAGGGTGCACTCGCACTTTCGAACGACGGCCGCCACCTCGTCGCGGTCAATCCCGGCAGCGATAGCGTCGCCACGTTCGACATCCATGCCGGCCTCTTCATGCGGCGCACCGATGTGGCATCCACCGGCAAGATGCCGACGAGCGTCACGATGCACGGCGACCTCGTGTATGTCCTCGGTGCAGGATCCGACGACTTGAGTGGCTTCCGTTTGCATCGCGGACGCTTGCAGGCGCTCGGCACGTTCCCGCTCAGCGCGACCGGAGCGGCCGGTGCCCAAGTATCGTTCGTCGCGGATGGCCGCTTCGTGGTCGTCACGGAGCGCGCAACCAATCGAATCGTCGTCTATCCAGTGCAGCGCGACGGAAAGCTCGGCACTGCCAAGGTCCATCCGTCGAGTGCTCCGACTCCGTTCGGCTTCATCGAGCGCGCGGACGGAACCCTCGCGGTGAGCGAGGCCGTCGGCGGACAACAGACGGCCAGCGCCCTGTCGACGTATTCACTGGGCCGCGATGGTTCGCTGACGCCGATCACGAAGGCCGCGGCCACCAATCAAACCGCTGCGTGCTGGGTCGCTGTCCCGCGAAACGGTCGCTTCGTCTACACGACGAATACCGGTAGCGGCACCGTCACGGGCTTCTCGTTCGTACGCGATGGGTCGATCAAGTTGCTCGACGCGACCGGAGTGTCCGCGAACCTCGGAGCGGCAGCTCGCCCCATCGACTTCGATTTCGGTCGAGCAGGGCGCATGCTCTTCGTCCTCGATTCCGGCAACGATCGCATCGTCAGCCTCTACCGCGGCCCCGACGGTCGTTTGTGGGGCCCGATCGATGGCGTGAGAACGCCCGACGGCGCGGCGGGGATCGTCGCACGCTGAATCGGCGTGTTTCTGTTCCCGCGATTCAAGAGTTCGGCCGACGCTGCACGAGCCCGATGGCCGCAACGACCCAGATCCCGGCAGCCGTCGTCATGCCCTGGACGTTGCCGCGGCTCTGGAGGATCGCCCCCGCGCCGCAGCGACCGCGACTCGTAGCCAAATCTCGAGCACACTGGCCGTGAACGGGGCGGTGGCGGTCAAGACGCCTGCGTCGACGACATTCGCAATCGAGGACATCACGACGAGAGTTGGATCTGACCGTTCGCGTCATCGCGAAGGGCGCGCATTCGATCGTGCGTCTTCCGGACCTCGTCGAACTGCTCGTCGATGACTTCCCGGATCACGTCGAACTGGCGTTGCATGACCGCCCCCGCTTCGGTGTCTCTCAGATCGGGAACGAGTGACTCGTAGACCGCCTTGATCGCATCTTCGCCACGTTCCACCTCGGCCAAGACCCCGTACGGATCCCCGTCGGTCAGCCAGGCGCGCAGATCGATCCACCACCTGTGCAGAGCCGCGAGCACGCTGCCGGCAGGATCGGCGTCCATCTCCGAGTCGCTCGAAGCATCGGTCAAGAAGCCGGCAAGCTCGTCCATGTGATCCTTACGAATCGCGGCGACCGCACGAAAGGCAGCGGCGAGCGTCGGATCGGAAACATCGGCAGCGGCAGTCTCGAACCCCCTGGCACTGTCGTAGTTGATGCGCAAGAACTTATGGAGCGCGGCCACGCCCTCTGGCGTAAGCTCCGCGGAGATGGGACGAAACTCGGTCATGGCTGCCTCCTGATCTTCGATTCCTTCGTGGTCGGATTTCTGATCCGAACCCACGGCTCAGAGTTCCGCGGCGCAAAACGCCACGGCTCAGGGCAGAAGTAGGAGCAACAACCGAGCCAACTTGGATCTCCAGACCGCATCGTGCGGGGAAGCGACCGCCGTCATGCTTGACATCTTGATCCTCGAGGACGACGCCGAGCAACGCCTCGCGCTCGAGACCTATCTCCGCACGAAGGGCGCGACGATCCGTCATGCGCCGACCATCGCCGAGGCGACGGCACGTGTGAACGAGAAGATGCCCGATCTCGTGTTCGCCGATCTCAACCTGCCCGACGGAAGCGGGCTCGAACTCCTCGAAGCCGTCCACTCCATCGATCCAGAAGTCGACGTCGTCATGATCTCGGGCCAAACGACGATCGATGCCGCGATCGACGCGCTTCGACTCGGAGCTACGGACTGGCTCAAGAAGCCCGCCGACACGAATCGTTTGAGCGCGGTGCTCGCGAGCGTCCAGCGACGCGTGGCCCTGAAGAACGAGGTGCGTGATCTCCGCGGCCGACTCAAGAGTCTCGGGCGCTTCCAGTCGATGGTCGGCGCATCCCGCGCGATGCAGGATGTCTACGACTGCATCGAACGCGTTGCACCGACCGAAGAAACCGTCTTCCTCGTCGGCGAGACCGGAACCGGAAAGGAAGTCACGAGTCGGACAATTCACGAATTGAGTCGACGTCGTGAAAACGCGTTCGTCCCGGTCAACTGCGGCGCGATCGCCGTCAACCTGATCGAGTCCGAGTTCTTCGGGCACGAGAAGGGCGCGTTCACCGGAGCCGACAAGCAGCGCAAGGGCTACTTCGAACAGGCTCACGGCGGCACACTGTTCCTCGACGAGATCACCGAAATGCCGATCGAGCTGCAGGTCAAACTGCTGCGTGCCCTGGAATCACGTCAAATCACGCGCGTCGGCGGAAACGACCTGATCGATGTCGACATTCGCATCATCGCAGCGACCAACCGCGACCCGCACGAAGCGGTCGATGACGGCAAACTCCGCCAGGACCTGCTGTATCGGCTCATGGTCTTCCGCATCGACCTGCCGCCACTTCGGGACCGCGAAGGGGATATCGCACTGCTCGCGCAAGCGATCCTCGACTCGGTCAACAACGAGTACGAAGTCAGCAAGGCCTTCGATGATTCGACCCTCGCACGGCTCGCCACGTATTCGTGGCCCGGCAACGTGCGCGAACTCGTCAACTGCGTGCGCCGGTCGCACATCATGGCGAAGGACGACGTCATCCTGCCGAGCCACCTTCCGGACATCGACGGCGGTCCTGCATCGCCGACGAGCGCCTCCACTCCGGGAAGCCAAGGTGACGGCATCGGGGTGCGTCCCGGCATGTCCATCGCCGAGGCCGAGCGCCTGCTGATCGAGGCAACGCTCGAGCAGAACGGCGGGGACAAGCGACAAGCCGCGGAGACGCTCGGGATCAGTCTCAAAACTTTGTATTCGAGACTGCAGGTCTACGCCGCGGCTCGCGCGGACGATTAGGCGAGCGCTCGCGGCGACTTCGCGAACAGGACGGCTCCGACCACGCAAGTGACGATGCCTCCGAGAACGAGCCACATCGATCGGTCGGTGGGATTGCCAGTGAACACTTCCGACACGCTCGACGCGAACGATTCGGTCGCGTTGATACCGAAGATCAAGAGCACGACACCGGCAACGAAGAGCAAGATTCCTACGAGCTTCATGATCACACCGCCTTGGGACTACGGCCGAACACGAGTGCGACCAGGAAGACCACGAGGAACACGATGAACAAGATCTTCGCGACTCCGGCGAGCGCACCGGCGATCCCCGTGAAGCCGAGCAAGCCGGCAATGAGAGCAAGGACCAAGAAGGTCAAACCCCAAGACAACATGATTTCTCCTCGTGATTGGTAAGCGGTTGCTTCGTATTGATCGATGAGTCGTGGAGAGCAGACGACACCACGGCCTGTCGATCACGAATGCAACGAGTGTGCCCCGGACCTGATCCGGCCCAAGTCGGGCTTCGAGCACCTGATTCAGTTCGATTCGCGAGCCAATCCGCGTCGAGCGATCAAGCGGGTTGCGAGTCGTTTGTAGAATCAGGCACTTCGTCGTCGTCGGACTCTGGACCGGCGACCAACGCATCGATGAGCTCGAGGAGCGTGCTCGGCACGACGGGCTTCGCGAGAAAAGCATCGAAACCCGCATCCAACGCGCGGCGTCGATCTCGAGGAGCACCACGTCCACTCACGGCGATGGCCACAGGCTCGTCGCCGAAATGCTCGGCGTCACGCAGCGACCGAATCAGGTCGTGACCCGACATCCCGGGGAGCATGATGTCGCTGACGAGCAGGGAAACCGGTGCTTCCCGGATCTTCTCCAGTGCTTCTTCGGCACTCGCGGCAGCGACGACCTGGAAGCCGTGAGCCTCGAGAATCCGGAGCATCGCGAACCGCGCACTCGATTCGTCGTCGACGACGAGTGCACTGCGGGATCGAATGGGTTCATGTCGGCGCTGCGGTACGACTTCCGGGGTTGCCACGGAATCCGACGTCGGTAGGCGCACGCTGAAGGTCGAACCGAACCCGCGCCCTTCGGACCACACGCCGACCGTACCACCGTGCTTCTCGACGACGTGCTTGACGATGGCGAGCCCGAGACCCAGTCCGCGCACACTCTTCGATGTCTCTGCAGCACGCCAGAAGCGCTGAAACACCGAACCACGATCCTCTTGCGAGATTCCGACACCGCTGTCGAGCACGTCGATCACGGCATGGGCGCCATCGCGGCGCAAACGGACCTCGATCGATCCACCGCGCGAAGTGAACTTGATCGCGTTCTCGATCAGATTGCGTATTACTTGCGACATACGATCCGCATCGACGACTGACGCGATGGAGTTCGACGGTAGATCGATCGAGAGGTCGAGTCCCGCTTCGGAGGCGGTGGGCGTCAGATCGAGCGCCGTTTGCTCGACGAGCGGCCTCAGATCCTGGGACGATCTGTCGAGATCGATGCCGTCGGCCGTCGTGAATCGAGATACATCGAGAAGGTCACTAACGAGCCGAGCCTGGGCATCGATGCTTCGAATCAGGTGGGTCGCGACCTGCGACGGCTCGACGTCGGCACCGGCCTCGAGGAGGATCGATGCCCACAGGCGCGCGCTGTGAAGCGGAGAACGCAGCTCGTGCGACACGACACCGAGGAAGACATCGCGCGCTTCGAGCGCCTTCTGTGCCGCCTCGTGGGCAGCCTTGCTCGAACGGAGGAGTTCTTCGCGTTCGTTCTGGCGAGCGATGTCCCCGGTCACGTCGCGACTCACGCTGACGAAGTGCGTGAGCTCACCGAATGCCGATCGCACGGGTGACAGCACCAGACGGTTCCAGAACGGCACTCCGTCCTTGCGATGATTGAGGAGCACGACGTCCGACGAAATCCCCTTGTCGATCGCCTCGCGCAATACGTCGAGCGCATCTTGGTCTCGAGCACGCTCGTTGAGGAATCGACAGTTCTTGCCGAGGATCTCGGACGCGCGATAGCCCGTCATACGTTCGAACGCGGCGTTGACCTCCACGATCGGGCGATCCTCACGTGTGGCGTCCGCAATGACGATCGCGACTTCGGTGCTTTCGAGCGCACGATCGCGAAGCGTCAACGCAGCCTCGGTTTCACTCGCCCTGGCCGCGGCGTTGTACAACACGAGAACGAGAACCGAAGCGCTGGCGACCGTCGTCATGCTCAGGGCGAACTCCATCGCCCACCATCGTTCGCGCGCACCGAGGATGGCCAACCAGCCGATCAGGACGGGCACGGCGATCGCGGCCGGCAAGGCCGATCGAAACACGACGCCAGCGGGAGAGTGCAGGCCCATGATGCGACCGATGCCGAAATCGCGTCGAGACAAGACGACGCCGACCGCGACCAAGAACAAGATGGCGGCAGTGGGAAGCGCCATCGCCGTATGGCCTTCGAACCAATAGAAGTCCGAGGCGCCGTACGCGTATCCGACGACTCCCATCACCGCGAGCACGACGGTGATGAACAGCGCCGCCTGCCCCCAGTAGACGAGTCGCGACCATCCGCGGGCAGTCAAGAAGCCGCCGAAGCCCACGAGACAGAACGCAACCGAGGTCGTCAGCGCCATCCGTCCAGGCGATGCTTCGTATCGCGTCTGCGGATCGTCTTTGACGAACAGTTCGTCGAGACCGAGCCTCCAGGCGAACGCGTCTTGGAGCAGGTGCAACATGCCCCAACCAAAGACGATCACGTACCCGATCCGCGCCCGACGCACCTTCCACGGCATGGACCAAAGTGCCACGCCGAGAACGACGAAGCCGAGTGCCGCGTTGAACTTGACCGACACCGTATTGCGGATCGGAGTGTGCAGCTTCTCGATCCCGAAGAGCCAGCCGCAGATGACTGCGATACCGAACGTGAAGCCGACGAGCGCCAGCACACGGGACGTGCCACTGACCCTCGGATAGCGCTGGAGCTTTCGACGGGTGATGGATCGCGACATGAAGACGAGGTGGACATTGCCCCGGTATTTCGCGCAGGAGTCTGCAGCGCGAGCAGGTCCGGAATCAAGCTCTGACCGCGGGAGCCTGACGGTCGCTTCGCGAGGATGCCGACAAGAGTTTCGCGAGCCCCTGGAGGCGTGGGATGTGGTCACACGCGATCTTGAAGGCGACGAGCAGGGGTACGGCGATCAACGCCCCCGGAATCCCCCACAGCCATCCGAGCAATAGCAACCACGAAAACAGAACGATCGGCGAGATCGTGAGGCTGCGTCCGAGCACGATCGGCGTCACGACCATGCCTTCGAGAAGATTGAGAAGGCCGTAGCACACTGCTGGCAGTATGCCGAACGTGAGAGAATCGAGTTCCGTGATACCGAGCACGGCAACGACGGCGACGCCGGCCAGCGCGCCGACGTAAGGCACGAAGTTGGCGAGCGTCGCCACGACACCCCAAAGCGCGGGATTCGGCAAGCCGAACGCGGCGCAGATCCCGGCGACGCAGACACCGAGAGCGACGTTGATGACGACGATCGTCAACATGTAGCGCGTGATCGATCGATCGATCGCATGCACCATGGCGACGACGGCCTTTCCTTCGCCCAGGCACTTCGTCGATGCAACCAGCGCCCGCAGGAGCGACTCGCTCGACGTGAGCATGAACAGCGCGAGGACGAGCACCAACGCGAGATTGGCTCCGGCATCCCAGAGACCTCCTAGAAGCGTCGTTCCGGGACGCTGGTTGACGACCGCGACTTCGAGGGGCTTCTTCGCATCGTCACCCTTGGTGATTTCTTCGACGGCCTTCGTCACTTCTTCGACCGAATCCAATTGACCCGAAATGCCGCTGAACGAACTCATGACGCGCATGCGAACTTCGCGGAGGTCTCCAGGCAGCCTCTCCATCCACCGTGATGCAGGCTCGCTGATGCGATACACGCCGTAGGCGCCTGCTCCGAGCATGACGAGCAGCAGCGCGGTCGCGCCGAGGGCTGTCGGGATTCCGCGACGCCTCAGCCACCGAACGGGTGGGTCCAGCACGAGCTTGACCAAGAACGCGAGCACGAACGGCAAAAGCACCGGTTTCGCGATCGCGAGCGTGTAGATCGTGGCGAGCACCGCGAGCACGATGGCCGCGATGCTCGATCGAGGACGATGCTCACGCTTCGTCGTCGCAGGCTGTGCTGGACCGTGCATCGATCACGAGCCGATGCGTTGCTTGGTCAACGTGACCGAGTTCTCGAGATTTCGAGCAAGCCCGGAGAACTGATCCAGCAGAGCACGTCGCGAGGTTGCCGACGCTGGTGCGAACGTCGAAGTATCGAACTGCGCGACCGAATCCAATGCCTGGCACAGACCGGTCACGTCCACGCCGGCGAGCGCTTCGTCCGAGACCGACTCGAGAGTTTCGCTGGCGGTCTCCGCACGTTCTTGGAACGCCTGAATGTTGGCGACCGCCGTTTCGGAAACATCAGCGGGGAGCGAAGAGCGCCACGAAGTGATTTCTCGAGAAAGCATTTCGGACTTGTCGATGGCGGACATCATTTGATTGCGTTCCGAGTCGACAGACACGCACGCCGTCAAGAGACCGATCAAGCCATAAGCCAGTGGACGCTGGAGACGACGGAAGTTGTTGAAGAGCGAGCGATTCATTCTCATGACCTTTTGATAGCGACCGTTCGCGCACGGTCTGGTGAGGACGGCAGAGCACATGCATGCGCTCCGAGTCCGAGATTGGCTGCAGGTCGGACAAAAGGCGTGCCAAACCGTGAACCGCTCGATATGGGGCGTGCGCACCGGTTCACGGGCGAGGAGGCGCGGAAGAATGCACTCTTTTCCGTGCGTCCGTGCCTGGAACTACCACGGGATCGGTGCCTAGCGCCTTACCACCGCCCAGTACAGCCATGGTACGGATCTTGTCATCGCTCCTCCCTGCGTCGTGACGCCGACAGCCGCGTTGCCGTCGCGGCGCAGTCCATCATCAGGATCAAAACGAGGAGAACACGATGTCTGCTTCCAACACCATCACCAAGCCTTCCGTCGACAGCTCCGATCTCGGAGAGCAAGTTCGAGTGATCGGCAACGACGTCAAAGAACTCGCACGGATCACGAAGGATGCCCTCACCGAACGCGCACAACTCGCGAAGGATGCAGGAGTGGCCGTCGCCATGCGCGGCAAGGACAAGATCTCGCAGGCTCGCGAGCAGCTCGAGGACGCGACGCGCGAGCAACCACTCAAGTCCGTTCTCGTCGCCGCTGGCGTCGGTGCGGTGATCGGCTTGATCTTCGCGCGTCGTTGACAGAGCGCGGCGACGCGCCGCTCCGCTCCGCGCCGCCACCTTTCCTCGAATCCGAATCACGCGAAACCACAACCATGGACTCGACAAGAGACGCGCACGACGACCGTGCTGTGCCACTGAACAACGCACAGGGCGACACACCGCGTGGCACAGCCAGCGATGCATGGCAGGCGCTGCGCGCCGCTGCCAGCGACAGCGTCGATATCGTCCGCCTGCGCACGATGCGACTCTTGGGACGGTTCCGCGCATTCACGTTCGCCGTCGCGCTCGTGATCATCGCCACGCTCGTCTCCGCGATGTGCGTCGCAGCGGGCGGGATTTGGGCGACCATCCGCATCTTGAGCGACTTGCGCGTTGCATTCGGCGGCGGCCTCCTCGGCTCGGCACTGACCGCAGTGGCGTTCATGTGGGCGATCGTCTGCGGAGTTTGGCTTTTGCGAGCGCTACGTCGCCGCGCGTTCTTGAAACGCTGCAGGCGAGCAGTGGCGATGCATCATGCGCGTCGCAGTCAGACGACGACGCCCGAAATCGCTGCTCTCGCCGAACTCGAGCGACGTAAGCGCTCCGACCTGACACACGATGCCGGCCGCGTTCTTTCAGCAGGCAACGAAGTCTTGCGAGAACATCCGCTGACGAGTCTCGCAGTCGGAGCGACTTCCGGCTTCTTGTCGACGACTGCGTGGACCCGAATCGGCGCAGCCGCCGCATCGAAGACCCGCGGCAACCGCCGACGCTGGGGCCGCCGCATTACGATCGCCGCACTGCGCCTTGCTCGAACTCTCGGCATCGCATCGACCGTCGAACAGATCGTCGCGCAGATGCAGGATGCGAGCACGCCCGGATCCAAGGGTTCGAACGAGGGGCGTGACGATGTCGATCCTAGGATGGCAGCACCGCGACCGGCAGGCATGAGCGAGGTACGGTCCCGATGAGAGCGCTCCAGCGCTGGCTTTCGATCACGGCTTGCTCGGTCCTACTCGCGGCGACGCCCGTTCTCGCGCAAAAGCCTTTGAAGAATACCGAGCCCCGAGACGCTTCGGTCACTCCCGCGGAGAACGTCGCCGTCCATCCCGCGGCGGACGATGCGTCGATTGCACGTCGCCTCGAGCGCATCTTGGCTGCGACGCCGTGGTTCGAAACGACGACCGTCGCTGTGCACGAGGGAGTCGTGACGCTGCGCGGTACGGCGGACACGGAGGCGCACCGGGATTGGGCATCGGCGCTCGCGCGCAACACCGAGGACGTCGTCGCGGTCGTCAACGAACTCGCTATCGCCGAAGAACCGATCGTCGACCTCGCACCCGCCTGGGCGGAAGCGCGCTCCCTGCTGCGGCAAGGTATTCGCGCTCTTCCCCTCATTCTGATCGGTGCGCTCATCTTCGTCGCGGTGTTCTTCATCGCGGGCTTCACCAAGCGACTCGCATCGTCCTTCGTCGACCGCCGCGTCGAGAGCAAGCTGCTTCGAAACGTCATCGCCAATACGATCACGGTCCCGGTCATCGTCCTCGGCGTGTTTGCGGCTTTGCGTGTCTCCGGCCTGACCCAACTCGCAGCGACCGTCATCGGAGGCACGGGACTCGTCGGCCTCATCGTCGGCATCGCGTTTCGCGACATCGCCGAAAACTTCCTCGCCAGCATCCTCATCTCGGCACAGCGACCGTTTCGCATCGGCGACCTGATCGAAGTCGCCGGCCGCAAGGGCTATGTCCAGAGCGTGACACTGAGGGGAACGTTGTTGATGACGGCGGATGGCAATCACGTCCAGCTCCCCAACTCGACGGTCTACAAGAGTGAAATCGAGAACTACACGGCGAATGTCAACGCCCGCCATTCGTTCGTCGTGGGTATCGGCTACGACGACGATGCCGAACTCGCCCAGGCAATCGCCCTCGACGTGTTGCGCAATCATCCCGCGGTCAAGGACGATCCCGAGCCCTTCGTACTCGTCGATGGTCTCGGCGAGAGCACGGTCGACCTGAAGGCGTACTACTGGGTCGACATCGAGAAGAACAGCGAACTCAAAGTCCGGTCCGCCCTGTTGCGGATCCTCAAGGACGCGTTCGTCGACAACGGGATCACGATGCCGGATGCGGCGCGTGAGATCGTCTTCCCGAGCGGCGTACCCGTCACGATGCTCCAAGGCGGCGAGAGAACCAAGACGTCAAAGGTGCTTCCGACGGGCATGTCCGAGTCGCCTCGTCGACGACGCAACGTCGTCTCGGCTGGCGAAGGCGACCTCGACAGCGACGCGGCGACGGTCGAGCAGCAAGCCTCGATCTCGCGCAACATCGATGACGGCAAGAACCTGATCGAACGCCAACCATCGACCGTGCCTGCAGGACTCGAGGAACGCGACCGAGACGATCGATGATTCGACGTCCAGACGAAGCAACCATGCCTCTCCTCCGATCCGGTATCCGGAACATGCTCGCGATCGGGCATGTCGCTCACGATCGAGCGCGCATTTGGATCTGTGTCGAGCGACCGGGTCCCTACGAGCTCAACTGGTGGCCGTCCGACGCGAATAGGCCGAAGAGTTCGACGCACCTGCTCGCCATCGACGACGACGCGACGGACAACACGACGACGTGCGTCCTGCCAGGGCTGCGATCCGACACCGAATACGGCATCGAACTGCGAGACTCGTTCGGCGTGCGTATCGCCCATGGCCGGTTCCGAACCAGCCCGGCTTCGTGGATGGAGAAGACCGGGGAACCGTTCTCGATCGCCGTCATGAGCTGCTATCAGCCGTTTCGTGCGGACGGGACGGTGGATCCGATGTCGGAACGCATGCTCGAATGTGCGCATGCAGCGATGAAGGCGAACAACACGCGGCTCGCACTGTTGCTCGGAGATCAGCTCTATTCGGATGCCCCCAGCGCCGATTCCCTGTTCGCGGACGATTCGATCTTCTCACTGGAACGCGACGCGGTTCGCGCGCTCTACCAACGTCGATATCGACGATTCTGGAACGTACCCGCGTGGAAGCGGATCCAAGCAGAATGGCCTTGCTACCCGATTCCGGACGACCACGACGTCATCGACAATTTCGGTTCGTCACCGGATCACGGAAGTCGCAAGTGGCAGCACGTGCGAGACGGGGCGCTCGCGGCCTTCTGTGACTACCAAGCATCGCGGATGGGTTCGGAGCCCCGTGACATGGCGGACGGTTATCACTTCGAATTCGATCACGGACCCGTCGCCGGGTTCGCGATGGACCTTCGATCGTGTCGGCAGGTCGGAACGAACGGCTCCAACCATCTGATATCCGCTCATCAGCTCGAGGATCTCGAACGATGTCTCGAGAGGCATGGGGACAAGCCCGTGTTCGTTCTGGGCATGAGCCTGCCCCTCCACCACGTTCCGCGACCGATCTCGTGGCTCGGCGGACTGCTGACGTCGCGAGGCGATGACTTCACGGATCGGCTCTCGCATCCGTATTGGAAGCACGATCGAGAGCGGATCGTCGAAACGCTCGTTCGGCATCGACTCGCTCGTCCGAAGCAGCGCTTCGTGATCGTCAGTGGCGACATCCACATCGGCGCCGTCATGAAGCTCGAGATTCGCTCTCGCGGTGTCGTGCTCGATCAGCTCATTTCGAGTCCGATCGCCAACCATGAGCGCTTCCTCGTCAATTTCGCCGCGCGTCTCTCGTTGATTCGGCATTCGTGCACGATCGGTTCCGGCGATGCGGCCACGATCAGTCGCGTCGTACCGGCGGCGAAGCCGATGCAGAATCCGTACAACGGACTGAACATCGGCTTCATCGAAGTCAGCGGGAATTGGTCCGATCCCGAAGTGCGGTTGTCTCTCTACGGAGATCGCGACGGCTCACCATTCTGTGTCTATCGAAGCGAGCCGCTCTGAGGCCACGCGTTTTCCGCAGCAACGGATGGCGGATTGTGCATTCGTACTCCGACTCCATGGGCAATCGTGTGAGTCCGTCGGCCTGATGCACCGTCGACACGGGGTATCGACCTGCCAGGATTCGTGGCATGCCCGTTGCAGAAGCCGTATCCCATGAAGACCTACGATAGGAATCCGATCCAAGCATGGAAACGCACTCTCGCCTCGACGCTGGTCGTCCTGACAACGGCATTCGTCGTGGCTTGTGAAGATCAATCCTCCGCGAAGACGAAACTCGACGAGGCTGGTCAGAAGATCTCGAATGCGACGAAGGATCTACGGGACTATGCCGTCGACAAGAAGAACGAGTTCGTCGCCGCGAGTCGCGAGAAGCTGGACAGACTCCAAGACCGTTGGCAGTCGGCTTCCGAAGACGTGAAGGCCGAGCTGCGCGAGAAGAAGGCGGCCATCGAGAAGGACCTCGACAACCTCGGGGATGCAACCAAGGAGTCTTTCAGTGCGGCCAAGTCGAAGGTCGCGGATGCGCTCGACTGGATGGAGTCCAAGTTGCGCAACTGACGGCGAAGGACGAACTCCGAGTTCGACGAGTGTGTCGATGCACTCGAACGCGCACCGAGAGCGCGCCTTCGGCACCTTGGCCCGCGTGAGTCTCGGCAATCCGAGACGGATTCCCGCTCGGTGAGTGCGCGGCGGTAGTGTTGCAGGACGGACCATGTGTAAGATCGAACCCCGTGCCCCCGCGGGTCTTCGTTCTTCCTGCGATCCGCTCTTCTCTGCTACTCCCACTGGCTGCAAGGGTGCTTGCAGCGTCATCGATGCATCGAGATCTCTTCCCCTTCTTCGCGACTCTCGCGATCGCTCCGGTTGCCCTCATCGCCCCGCTGACCGCGCAGGTTCGGGGCGAGCGCATTCCGGATTCCGCGATCTCCCCACTGGTCCTCGAGTCGATGGACGTCGTCCGCGCACGAGCGGCTCAGTTCCCCGATCCTCGCCCGACGTTGTTCGAAGGTCAGCCCGGTCGCTGGTTCGTTCCGCCCGAAACCGCAAAGACCCCGACGCACTCCGGCACCCGCGCGATCGTCAACGAGTGGGGCGACCCGCGCATGTCCATCGGGTTCGCGCAACCTGTCGATCTGCTCGACGTGTGGGCCGCTGGTCACGGATCGGCGCCAGCGCATGCGGTGCGCTTCGTCGGCATGACGGACGACAAGGTCGTGGCGACATCGAAGTGGTTCCCACTTGGCGCGACCCACGCGAAGCTCACCCTCGACATGCAAGGCGTGGAGCGGCTCGTCGTCGAGGCGAAGCCGTTCGTCGATGGCCGCGGCTACTTCGCGCTCGATGACCTCCGCTACCGCGTCGACGATCGCGTCGTCGCACTCGACTTCGAAGACCTTCACGCGCGCGACGTCCTGACGAAGACGCAGTACGCCGGATTGACGTGGGAGTTAGGAACGGGTTTCCAGCGCCAGGTCGAGTCGTCGGACATCGTTCCCGCTCCGCGCGAGCCGGTTCTCGAAGTGGGCGGTGAGACGGAGATCACGCCTTTGGCAGCCGCTGGTGGCACGACGCCCTCGACATGGGACGACTTCATCGGAGTCACCCAGGGAGATCCGGGCGCGACGCTCATCCCGCCCGACACATGCGGTTGCGCGGGACCGAATCACTTCATCTCGATCACCAACTCCAATCTCTCTGCATGGACGAAGACGACGAAGACGCGCGTCGTCAACACGAGCCTTGGCGCATTCTGGGGCGCCAGCGGAACCGTCGGTGATCCGCGCGCCGTTTGGGACAGCCACGCCGGTCGCTACATCATCCTGGCGACCGACTTCTCGCGTACGAAGACGTTCTTCTACGCGATCTCGGCGACGTCGGATCCTGCCGGCAGCTGGTACAAGTTCTCGTTCCAGACGAACCAGGGCACCGATGCGACTCGTTGGCCCGACTACCCGACACTCGGTGTCGACTCGCGTGGCATCTACTCGGCGGCCTACATGGTCACCGGATCGGCGCGCATGACGATCTGGGCGATCGACAAGGCGCCGCTCCTCGCCAACCCGCCGAGTGTCGGCGCGATCACGGCCTTCCGTTCGCTTCCATGGGAAGGCGCGATTCAGCCATGCACGACCTACGGGGACCCAGGAGGCGAATACCTCGTGTCCCGCAGCTCGTCGTCGTCGCTGCGCGTGCGTCGCGTCAACGGGCCGCTCAACGCGCCGACCCTCAGCGAGATCGGTTTCGTGGCGATCCCGTCCCACAGCTCCGCCCCGAACGCGCCGGCGCTCGGCAGCTCGACGAACATCTCGACGCTCGACACGCGCCCGCAGAACGCCGTGTTCCGCAACGGTTCGCTCTGGACCACCCACGAGATCAGCGTCAACGGCCGTGCAGGCTTCCGTTGGTACGAGGTCGGCATCTCCCCGCTCACGCTCAAGCAGTACGGCACGGTCGGCGACTCGCTCTGGCACTACTACTATCCCGCCATCGCGGTCGACGCGAAGGGCAACGTCGGCATCGGGTTCTCGGGAAGTCATGCCGGCGTCTATTGCTCGGCCTTCCTGACCGGACGTCGCGCGAGTGATCCCGCCGGCATGACCGCCGACCCGGTGTTCGTCAAGGCTGGAGAGGCGGCATGGAATCGCCTCGACGGTTCGGGACGCAATCGCTTCGGCGACTACAGTCACATCAACGTGGACCCGGTCGACGACGTCGGCTTCTGGTCGATCCAGGAATACATCTGGCAGACCAACACGTGGCGGACGCGCATCACGCGCTTCGGCTATGACGCGTTCTCGTTCGGAGACGGTCTCGCGGGCAAGAACGGGATCCCGACTCTCCGCGCGACGACGCGTCCGGCCATCGGCCAGTCGACCAACCTCGAGGTCCAGAACTCGACCGGCGCGATCACCGCAGGCCTGGTCGTCATCGGCCTCTCCCGCATCGACGTGAGCATCCTCGGCGGTACGCTCTACCCCTCGCCCGACGTCCTCGTGACCCTCGCGATCACGCCGCCGTCCGTGAACGTCGGTCTCCCGATCCCCAACGACAACAACTTCATCGGCAAGCCGATCTACCTGCAGTCCGTCCAACTGGACGCCGCTGCAGCACAGAGCTGGTCGTTCAGCGCGGGCCTCCAGATCGAAGCCGGCACGCGCTGAGCGCCCGTGGCGGTCACTTCACTTCGGCAGGACGCTGCGTGAACTCGACGATGGAATTCGCGAGCACACTGCGGCGCTTGTCCCCGCCGGTCATCACCGCGACTTCGTAGCGGGCGCCGGGCGCGATCTCGGCTTTGGGGGAGCGGAAGACGAGGCAGGCTCCCCCGCCGCCGAAGCCGCCGGCAGCGACGTGACACGCGTCGAACGGCAGCGCTTCGCCGACGCGCAAGAAGCGCTCGTCGAGTCGATAGAGTCGAATCTCCGACTCCGCGAGCTTCTTGTGGCTGGTGCTCGCGGAGAACGTGATGCTCCACGCATGGCGCGGACCGAAGTACTCGATCGGTACGAAGCCCGCTGGCGGATACGAGACGAAGTCGAGCCTTGGCGTGCTCTTGCGCGAACCGTCCATCGACCACATCGCGGCAAAGCGCTCGTCACGGCCAAGCCCTGTCTTGGCCATCGTGGGATTCAGGCACCAGCGTCGATGCCCGATCCGATCGATGTTGCTCGGATCCGAATCGTTCATGTACTGATCGATCGAACTCGGAAGGCTCGACGTGACCGCGAGATTGCTGTGGCTCGTCCCCTCGAAGCCGAATTCGAACCGATCCTTGGGCCAACCCGGATTGGGCGGCTTGTGATCGAGGCGACCGATCGCCTTGCACAGGGATGCCGCCGCGTCCGTGTATGCGTTGAAGGCGGGATCGAGCACGACATCACAAGGAATGCCGCAGAGGTATCGGTAGGCGTTGAGTCGCGCGAGACCTCGCATGCGTTCGAGCGCTAGGGCATCCTCGGCTGCGGTCGCCTTCGCAACGCTGGTCTCATCGACCGTCTCGATCTGCGTCAGTCGCTCACGAATCGCTTCGTCCGTGCGTGCGAAGACGACGGCACCGTCGAGCGAGACGATCTTGCCATGATCGAACACGCGTCGACTCACGTCTCGACCGCGCGTGACCTCGAAGCGACCGTGCAACGAACCGCCATCGTATTTGGCGCGAACGTGTCGCTCGCCGGAGTATTCGTCGTACGCACCGTGGAGCGTGCCCTTGCGGTAGTAGGCGATGACGAACCGAGAACCATCCTCGTAGAAACGCTCGACGCGCCCGTGCAGTGCACCGTCGAGATACGTGGCACGACACTGCGTGCGTCCATTCGGCCAATACTCGGTGGACGAACCCTGCTTCACGCCCGCCTCGTCCACGTGGTATCGCTCGTGCACCGCACCATCGTCGTAGTTCGTCGTGATCTGTTCGCGAGACTGCGCACGGGGAATGCCGAGCAGCAAACCGCCCATCAAGAAGCTCCACGACAGCGGGCCGCTCGTGTTCCGAGGGTCCATCCAGTTCCGCGGGTTCATCAGCTGTGCGGCTCCAGTTCGAGAATGCAGGCAGCGACGACGGGCTCCGGGGGAGCGCAGACAACTCCATGCGAAGGGCGTAAGAACGGGAAGTTCGTTCGCACTGCCGGAGCAGACGAGTGGCTGCATCGCATCGTGCACGCACGATAGCGCGGCGACGCCCTCGTGCGTGTCCCGTTTCGAGACGCGAACTTCGGGCATTGATCTCACAGCGCGCCCGCCAGCATCCCCTCCGAGATGCGGCCAACTGCGCACATCTGCCACTGGCCGACTCGACGTTCGGACAGATGATAGGTCCAGGACCTCGGCGGCAGCGGCCACACTGTGACACGTGCTCGAGGCAACGCGAGGGAGCGAACGCCATGACCTCCACGAAGACCGCGAACGAGTTCGACGTCATCGTCATCGGATCGGGCATGGGCGGGATGACGACGGCAACCGCACTCTCCCGCATGAACCACACGGTCCTTCTCCTCGAGCAGGCATCGTCGATCGGCGGCTTGACGCATGCGTTTTCGCGCGACGGATTCACCTGGGACGTCGGGCTTCACTACTGTGGCGACTTCGGCCGTGATCAGCACTCGGGACGCATTCTCGATTGGCTCAGCGGTGGTACGATCGAGTTTCGTTCGTTCGGCACGGTCTACGACACTCTGCATTTTCCTGACGGGTTCGACATCCAAGTCGCACGACCGGTCGACGCATTCCGGATGGAACTCGAGGAGCGCTTCCCAGGTAGCAAATCCGAGATCCACGCCTACTTCGAGGCAATCGAGGCCGCGGGCGAAGCGCTGTTCTTCGTCATGGCCGAGCGCGCGATGCCCGAGCCGTTCCGCTCCGCTCACCGCTGGTGGAACAAGAAGAAGATCGAGCGTTGGTGCGGACGCACGACGGGCGAGGTCATCGCGGAGTTGATCTCCGACCCACAACTCGCCGCGGTGCTCTCGGCCCAATGGGGCACGTACGGCGGCAAGCCGAAGGAAGGTGCATTCGGAATTCACGCCACCGTCATGGGCCATTACCAAGGCGGTGCGGGCTATCCGGTCGGCGGCGCGGCCGCGATCGCGAACGGACTCGTTCCCGTGATCGAAGGCGCAGGTGGCAGCGCCCTCGCCAACACGCCGGTCCGCTCGATCCTCATGGACGAAGGGCATGCCGTCGGAGTGCGCACGAGCAGCGGCGAGACGTTCCGCGCACCGAACATCGTGTCAGCGATCGGAGCCCGCGAAACCGTGAAGCGCCTGCTGCTTCCAGAGTTTGCCGACCAGGAATGGGCCCGCGAGGTGAAGGCCCTCCGGCCGTCGATCTGTCACTTCCAGATCTTCCTCGGCTTCGAAGGCGATATCGCGCGCTGCGGAGCGACGAAGTCCAATCACTGGTTCTACGAGAGCTGGGACACGGACACCGGGATCTGGTCAGGCGGCGCCGACGAGCCGCTCCCGATGTTGTTCGTCTCGTTCCCGAGCCTCAAGGACCCGGCCCACGACCCCGGGCCTTCGCAACGGCACACGGGAGAAGCGATGGTCTGGGCCGATTGGTCGTCGGTCGCGGACTTCGCGGACGGTGGCGCAGAGCAGCGACCCGTGGAGTGGGAGGAGTACAAGCACGACGTCGAGAGCAAGCTCCTCGGGTTCTTCAATGCGAAGTTCCCCGCGCTCGCCCCCCTTGTCGTCCACTGCGAACTCGGCACGCCGCTCGCGACCGCCGCGTTCACGCGGCACGAAAACGGCGGCTTCTACGGCGTCGAAACGACTCCGCGCCGTGTGATGTCCGATGTGCTCCAGCCGAAGACGAAGATTCCGGGTCTCTACCTTTCGGGGCAGGACGTGATGATGCCCGGTATCGCCGGCGCACTCTGGGGAGGTATGCTCGGCGCCGCGGCGGTGGACCCGCGGGTGTTTCGGAAACTCCGTGCGTGAACGCGTGACGCCTCGCGATCCACTCTTCCGAACGCCCCTCGCCTTCTCAACTCCTCGGTCGAGCCTTCACGTTCGAAAAGGGCGGCCGCCACGATTCACGACGCATGGTTCAGCACTCGTACTGCGGACAAAGTTGCCTGGACTTCGACGTCGTCCGAGCTTCGCGCGAACACCGACGACCTGCAGCGCGGGCAGAAGTGTCGTCCCGCGTACTCACTCGTCGACTCGTCGCGCCCTCGATCGTCACTGCTGCTTCCGCGAATACCGCCGCGGCGTAGAACAACGCGCTATGGCGCCTCCGGCAATCGAGGTAGTGACACAGTCCGACTCGATACGGTGGACCTATCACAACGACACGAACGTCGGCGCACGAGCAACTTCCGACACTGAGTGCGTCCATTGGGCAAGTACTCGGTGGACGAACCCTGCTTCACGCCGGGCTCGTCGTCGTGGTACCGCTCGTGGACCGCGCCATCGTCGTACTGCGTCGTGATCTGTGTTCGCGACTGAGCGCGACACACGCGATCAGCGAGCACGAAACAGCTGTCAAGCCGCATGCAGGATGCATGCGGACGGTTCGACACGAAGACCGAACGGAAGGAGGCGTTCATGAGTGACGTTGCTCCTACACACGCAGCCCGGCACGTGCCTCAACAAGGACCCAACAGGAGAACCGGTGGCTCTGTCATCGTGGGCGCATCTTGACGGAGCACGCTTAGACCGGAAAATGCTGCGCTCCAGAGATCTCCCAGCATGAACAAGATTATCACTTTGAGCGTCGGGCTCGTCGTCATCGGAACGATGGTCTTCACGCTTTCCCAAGACCGCACACGACAATCTCGGCGTACCGACGACCCATCGACCTCCGCTGCCGACATGAATCCCGGTCGCCGAAGAGATCACCATCTGCAAGGAGCGAAAGCAGCTAGAAAGCAAGCGCGGAGTGATTGGCGCTTGAAGAGCTTGCGCGATGAGCGAGGACAGATCCCCCACGACGCCATCATGAAGGCTCGATTGCAGATGGATTCGATGGTGCCAGTCGGCCCACTAGGCCTGTCGGCCGGTCTCGATTCGGGACAGTGGACCGATCACGGTCCCGGGAACTTCGGAGGACGGACGCGCGCACTCGTCATTCATCCCACGCAGACCGACACGATGTGGACGGGCTGCGTCAGCGGCGGCATTTGGAAGACGACCAATGGTGGTCAATCCTGGGGCCTGACGGACGACACGCTCGAGAGTCTCGCCGTGACGAGCATCGTCCTCGACCCGACGAATCCGAACACACTGTACGCGGCGACCGGCGAACGCGAAGGTAGCTGGAGTAGCATACGCGGTGCCGGCATCTTCAAGAGTGTCGACGGCGGACTGAGCTGGAACCGTCTCGCTTCCACGACGGGCACGAGCTTCTACTACATCAATCGACTGGCGATTTCGCCAGACGGCAAGACATTGCTCGCTGCGACATCCGACTCACAGATCTTTCGCAGCACCGACGGCGGCACGACATGGACAATCACGTTCCAAGGATCCGCTTCGGGGTTCGCAGTCTGGGAAGTGCTGTTCCACCCGACGCTCAGCAACCGAGCCATCGCCGCAACCGACGACTACGACATCAACAACAACCCGATCTGCTACTGTTTGTACAGCAACGACGGAGGCTTGACTTGGACGAAGGCGACCGGAATCGGGGATATGACCGAAAGTTGTGGATGACGGGGTAGAGACGCGGCGTACCTTGGCAGTTGTTGAGACAGCCATACGCCCCAACGAGGGGCAGGTACGCCACGCTATGAAAGCTACGACTCCCTCTCTCCCAGGTCCAGGGTCCACTCAGGAAGCACTCGACGAGATCCTGAAGATGGGCGCCAAGAAGCTGCTGATCCAAGCCATCGAAGCCGAGGTCGCAGCGTACATCGATGCGCACAAGGACCAGCTGGACGAGCACGGCCATCGCCTCGTCGTGCGCAACGGACTCGGGAAGAAGCGTTCCTTGGACACCGGCGTTGGTCGCCTCGAAATCATGCAGCCGCGCGTGGACGACCGCCGCGACGGTCATCGATTCTCGAGCAAGATCCTGCCGCCGTACTTGCGACGGACGAAGAAGCTCGAGGACCTGATCCCGTGGCTATATTTGCGCGGGATCTCGACGGGTGACTTCAGCGAGTGCCTCCAACAGCTCACGGGTGATTCGAGTGCGAGCCTGTCACCGACATCGGTCGTGCGTCTCAAGGAGTCCTGGATCCAGGAGTGCGATGCCTGGAGCAGGCGGTCGCTCGAGGACAAGCGCTACGTCTACTTCTGGGTCGATGGCGTGCACTTCAATATCCGGCTCGAAGAGGACCGGCAGTGCATCTTGGTGATCATGGGCGCCACCGAAGACGGTCACAAAGAGCTGATTGCCGTGCACGACGGCTTTCGTGAGAGCGCCGATAGCTGGCGCGAAATCCTCATCGACCTACGTGAGCGCGGCCTCGTGGACCCGCCTGCGCTCGCCGTCGGTGACGGTGCACTCGGCTTCTGGAAGGCACTCGCCGAGGTCTACCCGCAGACACGCGGCCAACGCTGCTGGGTCCACAAGACGGCCAACGTGCTGAACAAGCTGCCGAAGCGCAAACAGGAGGCAGCGAAGGCTGCTCTACATCAGATCTGGATGGCGGATACCAGAGACGATGCTCATCAGGCGTTCGATCGCTTCGTCGCGAAGTACGAGGCGAAATACTCCTCCGCTGTCGAGTGCCTCGACAAAGATCGCGACGAGCTTCTCGCCTTCTACGACTTCCCCGCACAACACTGGAAGCACCTGCGAACGACCAATCCCATCGAGTCGCTCTTCGCCACGGTCCGCTTGAGGCACCGACGGACCAAAGGGTCCGGCTCGCGCGCGGCGTGCTTTGCCATGGTCTTCAAGCTCGCCGAGGCGGCATCACGAACGTGGCGTCGACTACGCGGCTACAAACTCGTCCGCGACGTCATTCGCGGAGTCCAATTCAAAGACGGAATCAAGGTCGAGGACGCCGCGTGATCGAATCCTCGTCCACAACATTTGACAATATCCCCCGGAATCGGCTCGTCGGGTACCGAAGGCAACCGAATCGTGCTCACCTACCATGCGGGATACTCACTCGGAAGCGGCATGGTCTACGCGATCGAGTACCGTTGGGACGTCAGCCCGCCCGACACGAAGATCTGGCGAAGCGCGGACGGCGGTGTGAGCTACACCCACATCTCGACGAACAAAATCCTCGGCACACAAGGGAGCTACGACAGCACAATCTGGGTCGACCCATCCGACAAGGACAACAATCCGGCCAACGATGTCGTCGTCGCTGGTGGCATCCTATTTTGGCGGAGCACGAACGGTGGACAGACATTCACGGCGATCAGCCAGGACAGTAAAGGAAGTAAATTCAGCGCGCACAATGACGAGCACTGCGTCGTGCAGCATCCCGGTTTCAATGGAACGACCAACAAGACCGTCTTCGTCGGCACGGATGGCGCGATCTACAAGACGGACGACATCTTCACAGTGACGCCAGGCACGGGTTGGGTGGACTTGAGAAACTCGATCTCGATCACGCAGTTCTACGGTGGTACGCGAGGTCCGACGGGTCTGCTGTACGGTGGCGCCCAAGACCACGGTTCCTTGACCCTCAGGCCCGGCATGGGGTTCAATGACTGGATCGAGAGCGCCGGCGGCGATGGGACCTTCGTCGCAGCGGACCCCGGAGACGAGAACTACCTTTATGGCGCCTATCCGAACGCGAATGTTCACCGTAGCTCGGACGGTGGACTCACGACGGTCGACATCACGACAGGCCTCACCGACGCAGGTGACGACGCGAATTCCGGTTTCGTTGCTCCGTTGATTCTCGATCCGAACTCCGCAACACGACTGTATTGCGGAACGGTACGCTTGTGGCGGACGGATGACCCTCGCGGCGTCGATCCCATGTGGAAGGTCGTCAAGCCGGCGATCTCACCCAAGTCGGCGATCACCGCCATCGCAGTCGCGCAAGGCAATCCGAACCTGGTCTTCGTCGGCTACGAAAACGGTACGATCGAATACTCGACCAACGCACTCGCCGCCACCCCGACGTGGGCGACCCGGAATGCCGGCTTGCCGGCGCGCTACGTGACGCGAGTCGTGATCGATCCATCGTCTTCCAGCCATCTCTTCGCGACATTCGGTGGGTTCTCGGACGAGAACATCTGGGAAAGCACCAATACAGGCGCGACCTGGACGGTTCGGAAAACAACTCCTCTGACCGCACCTGTCCGCGACGTCTTGATCAATCCGGGCATGAGTTCCTGGCTCTGCGCCGCGACCGAAGTCGGCTTAATCACGAGCGAAGATGGAGGCACGTCCTGGACGGGAACCGCGACGCCCACGCGTGCGCCGATCGACGAACTCTTCTGGAGTGACGGGAGAGTTTGGCTCGTGAGTCATGGTCGCGGCTTCTTCAGCCAAATGCCGTGCGGAACGGCACGCGTGATCGGCACGGGCTGCCAGCTCAAATCGACTGCGACGGGACCGAGCCTGCGTGCGGACCAGGCATGGATCGGACGGACCACGACATTCTCGCTGTCGGATGCGACTGCAAACAGCACTGCCGGTGTCATGTTGCTCGGCATCCCTGCGCCGACGCCGCTGCCATTCGGCAGTAACTGCAAGCTCTATTTCGATTTTATCAATGGCCCCATGATCAACATGGGTGCATTCGCGATTGCGAGCGGTGGCGGTAAGTTCACCCTACCAATTCCGAATGATTCCAGTCTTGAATGCATCGATCCGATGTTCCAGGCATTGATTGTCACGTCGGCCTTCGAGTTGCACCTGACGAATGGCGTGCTGCTAAAGATTGGAAAATAGACAGTCTGGTCCAGGTAGACATAAGCGCGGCGTCGGTGACCGAATTCGGTTCCGCCTTGAATCGATCGCGCCTACGGTCAGTGCGCCGTGGCGCGCTGTGCTCGTTCTTCGAGCTCTTCGTAGCAGCGATCGAGGATCGCGCGAAGGGCCCAGGCACGACTCGCGGCCGACTTTTCCTTCGCAGCACTGTCACTGCGAGTTTCGACGAGCTTCCGCACGGTGGCGGGAAGCGCTTCGTTACTCGCGAGTGCGCGCACCGCGACCGCATACACGCTCGCACACGCGTCGGCGTTCCCGTTGTTGAAGAGCGGCGCCCCCTGCTCGACGGCGAACGCGATCAGCGCGCGGGCTTTCTCGGCGGGCGTCGAGATGCGCCGCTCGGGCATCAATACGGTATCGATGACGTGCACGACGCCATTGGACGCCACGATGTCGTTGATGACGACTTTGGCATCGCCGACGAAGAGCTGGCCTCCGTCGAGCCGAAGCGAGAACTTGGTCCCTTCGATCGTGGCTACGGATCCGGCCGTGAGTGCACGGCTCGCGTCCAAACTCTTTGACGCGACGTGCGCCGTCAAGACTTCGACGAGCTGCTGGCGGTTTGCCGGCTTCAAAAGCGATTCGACCGTGCCCTTGGGCAACTTCGCGAACGCCGCGTTCGTCGGGGCGAACACGGTGAACGGTCCCTTGCCTTGGAGTGTCTCGACGAGGCCCGCGGCCTTGACTGCGGTCACGAGTGTCGAGAGAGCCGCATTGCCCGCGGCGAGGCTGACGATGTCCTGCTTCGCTGGTTGCGCTTGTGCGGGGAGCGTCGCGACCAGTGCGGGGGTGCAAAGGGCGAGGAGAATCGTCTGGATCTTCATGAGCTTCCTGATTGATGTCGTGCGAGCGGCGTATCCGCTCGCGATGCGAGCACCTGGTCGCAGTCGGAAGACTCTTCAAGGGGCAGCCCTGCGCAAACTCACCGCGGGCACTTCAGCGGTTCTCAACGCTTGCCTCAGAGACCGACGCGCATCTCGACGCCGTTGCTCGAGTCGCCGAAGCTCGTCGTCGTCACCCACAAACTGTGGAGCGCGACGTGCACCCCCGCGAGGGCCGGCGAGTTGGGGATCGGAAGACTCCCCGATCCACCGGGAGAGGCAAACGCCGCGAGCGTTGCCAGGTAAACGTCCACGTGTTGATAGCACCCGGCGCGATCCGGTCTCGGGTCGAACGACTTCGTGCCGAACGGAGTGCCGAGGATCACGACACCGACAGAACCTCCCGCGCCCCCGTCGATCGCGACGGTCGACGTTCCCCCGAGCACCGGTGCGGTAGCCGTCAACGTCGGTGCCGACGCTCCGCATGGCTGCCCCACGGTCCATGCATGGGCACCGGGCTCGTCGATGACGAAGACTTCAGAACCGAGCCATGCGTCACTCGCCACGAAATACACCCGCCCACCCATGACTCGAAACTGCGTCGGGTTGCTGCTCGCCGTGCCAGGTAGGACATCACAGAAGAGAATCGTGCCCGCTGGCGTGCCGTCGGTCGTCCAGCATTCAACTCCGTGGTCTCCGTCGTTCGCACGGAAGTAGGCGCGGTTGCCGACACACGTGAACTCGGTCGGACTGCTCGACGAAGAACCGGTGTTGATGTCGGCGAGCAGGAACGTCCCTGCCGGCGTCAAGTCGGTCACGTAGGGCTCGATTCCCGAAGCCCCACGAGCCGCGAAATAGACGCGATCTTCGGCACAGGCAAAGCCACTAGGCGACGAACTGCTCGCGCCGGCGAAGAGGTCCGCGAGCATCATCGTCCCGGTTGCGGTGCCATCGCTCACCCACGGCTCGAATCCGGAGCCGGAGACGTTCGCCGAAAAGACCAGCTTGCCTTCACACACCGCGACCGCACTCGAGAACGCGGTCGATCCGGCACCGGCCGTGAGGTCGGCGACCATGGTCGTACCCGTGACGGTCCCATCCGAAACCCACAGCTCGCGACCGCTCGTCGTCGTCGTCGCGAAGAAGTAGAACTTGTCGCCCGCCGCAATGAGTGAACTCGGACTCGAACCCGTCGAACCCGGATCGAGATCGACGAGCATCTGCGTGCCACTCGCCGTGCCATCCGTCATCCAGAGTTCACGACCCGCCGTCGGCTCGTCGGCAGAGAAGAACACGCGACCCCTGAAATGCATGAGATTCACCGGTAACGAGTGAGCACTGCCCGGCGCGATGTCGCGCAGCATGCTCGTCCCTGCACTCGTGCCGTCACTCGCCCAGATCTCGTATCCCGCGGTCGCGTTGCGCGCACTGAACACGACACGGTCGCCACAGGGTGTGAACTCGTCCGGGAAACTACCGGCCGAACCCGCCATCAAGTCGCCCAGGAGCATCGTACCCGCGCTCGTGCCGTCGGTGATCCAAGGCTCGACGCCATTCGTTCCGTCGTTCGCGACGAAGATCGTCCAGCTCTCACTGCCCCAACTCGTGAAGCCCGTGGCTCCGGAACTCCCGGACCCGGGAACGATGTCGGCCAACCGCAGAGTCGTCGCACTCGTGCCAGCGCTGATCCATGGCTCTTGGCCGGTCGAACCGTCGTCGGCCGAAAAGAACACGTGCGCGTGGCTCGCCGACAGGTTCGTCGGGCTCGCATTCGCGGTCCGTGGGCTCGGCCCTGTACAGGCCACGCTCGTCCCGGCCGCGGTCCCGTCGCTCAGCATCAGAATCTCGCTTCCCGAACTCAACGCTCCGAAGAGAATCCGCGTCGCATCGATCGGCGTGATGTAGACAGGACTCGCCGTGTTGGCAATCCCGAGCGCTGCCGTACCGGCAGTCGTGCCGTCCGATCCGTAGAGAGCATTGGCCGTACGGAAGAACAACTTGCCGCTCGTACCCGCGAGATACTCGACTCGCTGAAACGTGCCGACATCCGACACGAGCTGCGTACCGAGCGCGGTCCCGTCACTCACCAGGAGTCCGCCTTGCTGCGGCAAGTGGGTCGCTGCGAAATACACCTTGCCGTTCCAGATCTCGAAGAACCGAGGCAACGACGCTCCCGAGCCGGTTTGGATGTCCACGAGCATCTGCGTGCCGCTCGCCGTCAAGTCCGTGACCCAGAGCTCTTCGCCATTGGTTCCATCGTCGGCCGAGAACCAAAGCTTGCCGAGTGCCGCTCGTGCATGGACGAGGTTGGTTCCGACGCCATCCGAGTTTCCGGAGCGGATGTCCTTGAGCATGCCCGTTCCGGCGCTCGTGCCGTCGCTGACCCAGAGTTCGTAGCCGAAATCCTTGTCGTAGACGCGCACGGCGACCTTGTTGCCGAGGGCGATGATGGGACCTGGCTTCTGTTGGTTGTCGACGTTGCCCTTCACGAGGACGGTGCCGGCAGCCGTGCCATCGGTCACGAACAGATCGCGCCCGCCGAGCGAACTGAGTGCGCTGAAGAACATCTTCGATCCGGCGATCGTCAAGTACTGCGGCCCCGACCCACTGATCCCCGGCACGATGTCCGCGAAGAGCTGCGTTCCGGCAACTGTGCCGTCCGTGACCCACAGTTCTTGTCCATGCACGCCATCGTCGGCCTCGAAGAAGACTCGCGCCCCGAAGACCGTGATGTCATCGATGCGCGAGCCGCTGCTGGGACCGACGGTGAGCACGGTATGCGCCTTCGTACCGGGGTCGTACACGACCAGCTCTTCGTCGCCGTTCACGACGGTCGTCGACGTGTACGCGCTGAAGTAGATCTTCCCGTTGCAACACACGATGTTGTTGACGTTGCTGCTCAGCGATGGACCCGTTGGATCGCACGCGAGTTCGCAGGTGCCCTTGCCGTCCGTGCGCCAGAGTTCGTCCGCGCCCGTGGGTGACGTGGCGCTGTAGTACCACCAACCACCACACTCCGTGAATCGCCAGGAGCGTGTGTCCTGCGTCAATGCGAGCAAGTCGGGCGATGGACCCGTATGACTCGGCAGCGGTGTCGTATTGATATCGACGAGGACGTCGCACGGCGTTTGCGTACGCGCGATCACACAGAGCGCCAGTGCACTCACGACGGACAATGAGCAGTTCATCGCGGCTCCAATCGAAACAGTTGCTGGATGACGACTCAGTGCTGCCGGGCGACGAGCGTTACATCTCGTGATGCCTTTCTTCTCGCGAATTGCGCGTCGTGAGTCGCCCGAGTCGGGATCCGCTGCTACGAGTCGAGTTCGATCGCCAACTTCGCGACGGCTCGGTGCAACAGCACGCGCACGGTGCCAGCGGGCTTTCCGAGCCTTTCGCCGATCTCTTGACTCGACATTCCCAAGAACTTCGAGCAAGTCAGCACTTCGCGTTGTTCGGGACTGAGCCGCTCGAAGGCACGCTCGAGACGTTCGATGTCCTCGGCACGGATCGCCTGCTGGCTCGGGCTCAGCATGGCGCCATAGTCCGCGACGCCGTCAAGCTGCTCATCGAAGGACTGGAGGTCGACTTCGCGTTTTGCTTGCCCCCAGAATCGCCCACGTGCCTGGATCTTCCGCAGAACGTGCAAGAACAGCCAACGCCGGAACTGCGAAGGACCTCGGTATTCGAAGTCGCCGAGCGCGAGCAAGACTTCGCGACACGTCGATTGCACGATGTCTTCGGTGGTTTCGCGCGCAGCGAGTCGATCCCCGAGATTCAACCGGCAGAATGCGTGGAGTTCGGGCAAGAAACCGACCAACAAGGTCTCGAGCGCGAGAGCGTCACCGCTTCGGGACCGATGGACGAGGCTCTCGGTGTCGTCGTCGGAGTCGCGGGGTTCTGAGTTTCGGAGCACGTGGATCGCCACGATAACACCTCGTCGAACCACTCGAACACGCGCTCGATGCTGTTCGAGTCCTTCCAGACACCGACAGCTTGCGGAGGCTCGCGGCGCAAGGCGCCGGATCGTGATCGTAGACAACACTCGCGAGCAGTAGTCGTTACGATGCCACGCTCAGCGATGGCCGCATCTCCACAACTCGAAGAAATCCTCTTCCAGTGTCTCGAAAGTGACGACTTCGACCACGCGGTCGAGGCCGCGTGTTCGACCTACGCAGATCTATCCGCCGACATTCGCCGCCTTGCCGATTCGATCCGACTGCACGGACTGCTCGCCTCCGGGACACCCGGGTCGCGTCCGGAGGGATCGGAAGCATCGAACGCTGCGGGAACCGATCCAGGGGTGACCGACACGGGCCCGCGTGAGCTCGGTGGTCACGAGCTCCTCGAGGTCATCGGCGAGGGCGGCATGGGCGTCATCTATCGCGCTTATCAGAGGAGCACGGGGCGCGAAGTCGCGCTCAAGGTTCTACGACCGGAGTTGCACTTCTTCGACACCTCTCGAGCACGCTTCCGGCGTGAGATCGAAGCGTTCGCCCGTCTCGCGCACCCCTCGATCGTGCCGGTCTTCGACGCGGGAGAAGACCGCGGGATTCCGTTCTTCACGATGGAGTACGTGCGGGGCGCGAGCCTCGCGTCGGTACTGAAGGAGCTGCGCGATCGAGATCCGGCGAGCCTGCGAGGTGAGGACATCGGTCACGCCGTCGCGCGACTTTCCGGTATGCCCGACATCGGGTCGTGGAACGGCTCGTACACGAAGACAATCATGCGCGCTTGCCGCGACCTGTCGGCGGCCCTCGCGCACGCGCATGACTGCGGCGTGCTTCACCGCGACGTCAAACCTTCCAACATCCTGCTTCGCCCGGATGGTCGCGCTCAGATTCTCGACTTCGGACTCGCGAACCTCGCCGGATCGGAGCGACTCAGCGGAAGTGGGCCGCTGGGAACTCCTGCGTACATGCCTCCGGAGATGCTCGGGGACGTCGCGCCGATTCCGAATCCTCGATTCGACGTCTATGGGATCGGCCTCGTGCTGTACGAGACACTCACGCTCGAGCAGCCGTTCCTCGCGCCTGGCGCCGAGGCAACGAGATCGCTGATTCTTCGTCACGAGGTTCCGTCACCACGGAGGCGGAACAAGCAAGTCCGATGGGATCTCGACATCGTTTGCTCGAAGGCGATGGCCCGCGAACCGGAGGAGCGCTACGCGAGCATCGCGGCGTTGGCCGAAGACCTCGGCAACGTTCTCGAGGATCGCCCGATCCGTGCACGCCGTCCTGGCTTGCCGCGACGGATCCAACGTTGGGCGCGTCGCCGTGCGACGCCCCTCCTCGCCATCGGAAGCGCACTCTTCGTCGCGCTCGCCGCGAGCGCCTGGCTCCTCGTTCGCGAACGCGATGCCCGTCATCGGATCGAAAAAGCACTCTATCGATCCAACGTCACGATCGCAGAAGGCCACCTCTCACGCGGCCTCACGGACGAAGCGCGGGTCGCGCTCGCCGAGTGTCCCGAAAGCCTCCGTGGCTGGGAGTGGTCCTACCAGTCGCTGCTCTGCGATGCGAGCGAAGGCATCCTCACACGCCACGCACCTCTCAACCACTCCATCGCGATCTCACCGGACGGGTCCCTTCTCGCCAGTTGCGGCTCGAAGTGTGCTCGCATCGTGGATCTTCGGACCGACACGGTTCTTCACGAGTTTGCACTCCAAGACACGAACCGACTGTGTTTCGCAGGCGAAGGTCGCTACCTCGTAGTATCGACGCTCGGACCGCTCTGCGTCGTCTTCGATGTGCACACCGGCGCTCGTGTCCGTGAGATCCAGGAGCGGGCCTACTACCTCGCGTGCTTCGGGAACACCCTCGTGTACGGGAAGGAAACCGGCGAGCTAAGAATCCTGGAGCTTCCGCTCGGCGAGCCCGGACACACCGTCCGAGCGCACGACTCGCAGATCTACGGAGTCGCGATCGGCCCCGATGGCACGACGTGCGCGACCGCGGCCGAAGGCCGAGTCCGGCTCTGGACATTCCCTGCGTTCGAACGACTCGCGGAGTGGTCGACGTGTTATCCACTCGTCGTCGACCTCTGCTACTTCGGGCGTAGCGATGTCGTCATGGTCGCGACCTCGGACGTCACGCGTGGTTTGGTGCGTGTCGAACGCTTTTCGACGGATGCCGGTCTCGCTGCGTGGCCCGAACGGCCTCGCGGCACGAACATCGCGGTTTCTCGCGATGGCGAATACGTCGCGATCTCCGCCGCTTCCGTCCACATGCGGCGCGGTGAAAACCGTCCGTTCGACAACGTCTATGGCAACTCGTCGCCCACCGTCGACCTCGAGTATTCCCCCGACGGCAGCAAGCTCTATGCGATGTGCAACGACGGCACGGTGCATCGCTTCTCGAGTTCTGGCGGCGCGGCGTTGTTTCGAGTGCCACTCGGCATCGGTGCCGTTCGACGGCTCGTGACGATCGACACGGGCCGCGTCGCCTGCGCGTCGAGCAGTGGCAAGATCGCGATCATCGATCTGCGCACGCGCGAGATCGTCGCTCGTGCCGAGCTTCCAGGAGGTCGCGTCGAAGGGCTCGTCCACGTCGACGACTCGCTGGTCGTCGTGACTCGCGAGGGCACTTGGACTTCACGTTCGAAGGACACCCTCGAGCGTCTCGACGGCGGCGACTTGCCTGCCACGGACAACTCGGACACACGACAAGTCGTGAGCGTCGTTGGGTTCTCCAACGGCTTCGGTGTCGCTCTCGACACGGGCGACGTTCATGTCCGGCGCGACTCCGTTTGGTCGCGACTCGGTCCGATCGCGGGCGTGCAGAAAATCACTTCGAGTTCGCGCGGCGAACTCTACGCCATCGATCGAACGGGACGCGTGCACGTCGTGTCATCCGCGAAGACGAGGACCTTCGAAACCGGTCTCGGCGAAGTCCTTGCCGCCAACTTCGTTCGCGATCGGCTCGTCTTCGCGACGAAGGACAAGCAACTCGTCCACTTCGATCCTGTCACCGGGCACGAGACGCTGCGGTTGAGCGATTTGCGACGCGTCGCGTCCGCAGTCGTCGACCTTCCAGGCATGGATCGCTGGGCATACGTCGACTGGTCGGGCGACGTGTCGATTCATGCACACGACGAGATGGCCACGAGGATGCGCGCGGACTTGACGGCAGCCATGCTGCTCGATGTGACCGCCGATCCGAATGGCGCTTGGCTCGCGACCGCCGGCCTCGACGGAACCCTGTACGTGCTCACCGCACGACGCCTGACCGAGAAGTAGACGGTCACCCACCGTGGTATGTCAGGCCTTGCGCCCTGGCGTGATCCAACACGAATCATGCCGCGTCATCCCGACTCGCGGGTAGTACTCGCGTGCAGCTGGCGCCGCGAGGAGGATCAGTGTCGTGTGCAGACCCGCGCGCTCGTGCACTTCCTTCAGCAGTCGCTTCCCGATTCCCTGATGCTGCATGGCCACGTCGACGGCGAGGTCCGATAGATACGTGCAGTAGGCAAAGTCCGTCAGCGCGCGCGCGATCCCGACGAGCCGCCCGTCCTGCCGAGCAGTCACGATGAGACTCGCGTGGCGTAGCATCGCGTCGAGCGTCTCGAGGTCGGACGGTCGGCGTTCGGACAACGTCGATCGCCGGAGCAAGTCCAGGAAGTCCTCGGCAGCGAGGTCGGGTTCGAGGTCGTAGTGCACATCAGACACGCTTCCTCGCGTGCTTCACAATGCAACCCCGCAGCTCATGATTCTGCTTGGGCCGGGTCACGTTCCGCAGACGACATCGTTCGAGTAGTTCAGGCAGGAGGGTAGGGCTGCTAGTCTCTGCCCCCCATGGACCATTCTCGTCCCTATCGCGAACTCACGCCCGCCGCGATGATCGCGGGCATCCTTCTCGGGGCGGTGCTCAACATGGGCATCTGCTTCGCTGGCTTGCAGATCGGATTCACGATCGTCGGCAGCGCGGTCGCCGCGGTGCTCGGGTTCGGCATCCTGCGCGGCCTCCTCGGGAAAGGCTCGATCCTCGAGGTCAACATCTTCCAGACCGTCGCTTCGGGCGTGAACACGGTCAACGCGGGCGTGATCTTCACCGTGCCCGTGCTCTTCCTGCTCGGCATGCAGGACGAGATGGACATCCCTGCGCTCCTGATCGCGACGATCGCGGGTTCGCTGCTCGGGTGTGTGCTCATCATCCCGCTGCGGAAGCAGATCATCGACTACGAGCGGTTGCGCTTCCCCGAAGGCACAGCCGTCGCGTCGATCCTCAAGTCCCCCGGCGCAGGGATGAAGAAGTCCCGTCTGCTCCTCCTCGGGATCCTGATCTCGGCGACGATCACGTTCTTGACGACAGACCTGATCACGGTCGAGAACGCGGCTGGAAACCCGACGACGCTCATTCCCGAGAAGCTCGACGTCGGCGCGTGGCTCGGCATCCCGGCGGCGTTCAACTTCTTCTTCGCCGTGTCGCTCTTGTCCCTCGGCGCCGGCTTCCTCGCGGGTCGCGGCGGCCTCGTCGTGCTCTACGGCACGATCCTCAACTACTGGGTCCTCATCCCGGCAGCGATCGCGCTCGGGTGGATTCCGCAGAACTTGGCGCCAGAGATCAGCGAGGCACTCGGGCAGGGCATCACGCATCTTCCGCACGGCGAGGCCGCCGAGACGTTCTTCGGCAAGTTCGCGCACTTCACGTCACGCCACGTCGGGATCGGCATGATCCTCGGTGGCGCGGTCGCTGGCATCATCGTCGCAGCACCCGCGCTCAAGGCGGCGATCCAGAGTCTGCGTCAAGGTGCAGGCCCGAGCGGTGAGCGAGAAGAAGCGCCCTTCTCCGTCATCACGATCTCGTCGGTGATCGGACTGATCGGCCTCTTCGTCGCGACGTACATGTCGGGCGGCGGCAAGGTCTCGATCACGCAGGCCTTCCTCTGCACGATCGCGGGAGGCTTGTGGCTCTGGCTCGCTGGCCTCGTCGTCGCACAGACCACCGGACGCACCGATTGGTCGCCGCTGTCCGGTCTCGCTCTGATCGCGATCGCCATCATGATGGGCATCCTCGGCACGAGCCGCGACATGATCGTCCCCGCCGTCACGGTCGGCGCGGCAATCTGCGTCGCGACTTCGATGTGCGCCGACATGATGGCGGACCTCAAGACCGGCTACCTCGTCGGCAGCAAGCCGATCAAACAACAGATCGCACAAATCGCTTGTTCGTGGATCGGCCCGGGGATCGCGCTCTTCACCGTCATCCTGCTCTGGAAGGCATACGGCTTCGGACCGAATCAAGCCGCCATCCTGCACGAACGCGCGGTCGCCGCCGGAGGCGAAGTACTCGCGCAATGGACCGCCGCGGGCGGAACCGCCGAGAAACTCGCCACGGGCATCCCGACCCTCGGCGCCCCTCAGGCCGGTGCCCTCCAGTCCGCGATCCAGATCGTGCAGTCCGGCGACGTCCCTCTCGGCAAGTACATGACCGGGGCGATCGCGGGGCTCGCCGTGTCGGTTCTCGTGTCTCCGGGCATCGGCGTCATGGTCGGGCTGTCCCTCTACCTGCCGTTCGAATACATGATCGTCTTCGGCATCGGCGGCTTGCTGTCGCTGCTCTTCACTCGCCTCAAGGGACCGCATTGGGTCGAAGACAATGGAGTCCCCCTCGCCGCGGGATTGATCGTCGGTGATGCGCTGATCAACGTCATCGTCGCCTGCATCAAGGTCGGCAAGGAGATGTTCTGATGGTTCTTCGCATCATCTTCATCCTCGCGTTCTGTCTGATGACGATCGGCGCAGCCGGCTTCGACAAAGAAATCGAGGGCATGGCTTGGCCCTTCTACCTCGGTGGACTCGCGGTCACGCTCGCCACGGGATTCATGCTGCGCAAGCGCGACCAAGCCGACACTGCAGCGTCGTCGACGCACAAGACGAGCTTCGCGAGTTTGCACGACGCGGTTTCGAAGATCCGCAATTCGGTCACCCAGATCGAGCGCGAAACGCAGAACGCCGATCGCACTACGATCCTCGCCCATCTCGACGAGGTGCTGACCCAATGCTCGATGCTCGGCGCGCGTAACGAGGAATACCTCAAAGCGCTCGGCCCGGACCGCTACGTGCGCATTTGGGACGGCTTCGCGACCGCAGAACGCCTGCTCGCGCGTGCGTGGTCGATGACGGCGGACGGGTTCCCGGACGACGCGAAAGCGGAGATCCCTCGCGCCCTTCTTGCGCTCGAGCGCGCGGTCGCCGCCGAGTAGACTCGCCAGTTCGCGATCGGAAGACGACGTGTCGAGCTTGCGATGCGCCACGCGCTCATCGCTGCTATCGTCTCGGGCTGTCCACCATGAGACCGAAGACGATGCGTTCGCTCCCCACCTTTCTCGCTCTGACTGCTCTCGCCAGCACTGCGGCCGCTCAGGACTGGGCACAGTATCACGGCCCGAGTGGCAATCGGCACGCAGCCGGCCGCATCACGGTGCGCGCCTTCGACGACGAGGCCCCGAAGGTCGACTGGACCGTCGAAACCAAGAATGGGTTCAGCTCCTTCGTCGTCCACTCGGGACGCGCCTTCACCCTGGAGAGTGACGGCGACGACGAGTGCATCGTCGCCCGAGACGCAGCGACCGGAAAGGACATGTGGCGTCAACGACTCGGCTCGGCCAAGTACGACGGTGGCGGTAATGCGGGCACGTCGGACAACGACGGTGGCGACGGTCCGCGAAGCACGCCGAGCTGTGATGGCGAACGCGTCTATGCATTCGATGCGCGGCTCGTGTTGCATTGCTTCGAAGCGGGTTCGGGCGAGCTCGTCTTTCGGCATGATCTCGACGAGGAGTTCGGCGGACGCAACATTCGCTGGCAGAACGCCGCGAGTCCTCTCGTCGAAGGGGACCTCGTGTTCGTTGCCGGCGGTGGCCCCGGTGCGTCGCTCATCGCCTTCGACAAGAAGACCGGCGAAGTGCGCTGGAAGAAACACGACGAGTTGATCACGCACGCGACGCCGATCGCCGCGACGATCCACGGCGATCGTCAAGTGATCTTCTACGTGCAGAAGGGCCTCGTGGCCGTCACCCCGACGACCGGCGACGTCCGTTGGCAGGTGAGCTACCCGTTCCGGATTTCGTCGGCGGCATCCCCGGTCGTCGACGGCAATCTCGTCTACGTCTCGGCGGGCTACGGTGTCGGCGCGGCGACCATCGAGATCGTTCGCGATGGCGACGAGGGGCCATTCGAGACCAAGTTGCTCTGGCGCCAGCCGAACAAGCTCATGAACCACTGGAGCACTCCGGTCGCGAAGGACGGGTATCTCTACGGCATGTTCAGCTTCAAGAAGTACGGCAAGGGACCGGTCTGCTGCGTCAACATGCGAACGGGCGAAACCAAGTGGCAAGAAGACGGCTTCGGGCCGGGCAACTGCATTCTCGTCGGCGACGACCTGCTCGCCTTGAGCGACAAGGGTGAACTCGTCGTGATCGCGGCGACTCCCGAGGAGTATCGTGAGGTGACGCGCAAGGACGTCCTCCGCGGAAAGTGCTGGTCGACTCCCGCTTGGTCGGACGGCAGTGTCTACGTGCGAAGCACGGTCGAAGGTGCGAAGATCACGCTCGGGCCCTCGAGCGAACGATGACAGAGCTGCCGCGGCTCTTTCTCTTCGACATGGCGGGCACGACTGTGCGTGACGACAATCACGTCGTTCGCGCATTCGAACGCACCGCGCTTTCGGTCGGTCTCGAGATCGATCGCACATGGCTCCTCAGCCACATGGGTTGGCACAAAGAGGCCGTCTTCGCACAGCTGCTGGAACTCGCTGGACAACCGACCTCGCGTGCATCCGAACTCGCGCGCGGTTTCGAGGACGCCATCGAACAGGTCTTCGCCGAAAGCCCCGCGACCGCGCTGCCGACTGCGCTCGACACGTTCCGTGCGCTCGAGGCTGCGGACATTCGCGTCGGCTTCACGACCGGGTTCACGCGGCGCACGGCGAACCATATTCTCGAGACCCTCGACTGGCAGGAACACCTCAGCGTCACGTCCGACGAAGTCGAACACGGGCGACCCGCACCCGACCTCATCCACGAAGCGATGCGCCGCGCCTGCGTATCCGACGTCGCGCAGGTCGGGACGTGCGGTGACACGCCAGCAGATCTCGAAGCCGGAACCGCCGCGGGATGCGCCTACGTCATCGGCGTGGGTCATGGCACGCACAGCCTCGAGGCGCTCGCGCGCTATCCACACACCCACCTCTTCGACGACCTATCGCCACTCCCGCGCCTGCTCGGGCTCTAGTGGGGTGTCGCCGATAACAGCGCGACGATCAAAGCGCATGAAAGAGCCACGCCGCGCGTGCAGGCCGACCGGCTCGCCTCGCCGTACGAATCGACGCGCGGTTGTGCGCGTCGATCGTTCCCCACAGCAGCGTGCCCGATTCCTGGGGCACGAAGTCCTTCGCGAGTAGATGCTGGGCCCGCGCCGCGTAACCGTGCCCCCTATGGGCACGGGCGACGATCTCTTCCATCACCACGAAGCCGTCAAAATACCGTTCTTCCGCACGCGCGAATCCGAGCAGTCCTACACGCTCGTCACGGGCGACGAGCCATCGCAACGCGTCATCCGCCATGCACGCTCCGAGCTGTTCTCGACTCGTAGGTTGCACACGATCCGCCAACGCTGGCTCGCTGGTCGCGAAGTCGTGATACCACCGACAAAGGGACTCGAAACAAGCGTCGAGATCCTTCGCAACGACCGGCTCGATGCGGACCATTTCGCACCGACCATCGTCTTCCGTGCGTGCCACTTCGTCGATCGTCGCGGCGTGAAACCACTGATCGACGACTTCGCCTTCTTCGATCGCCGCAACCCGTGCCTCGAACACGCGAAGAGCCTTCGGCGCGAAAACCGCGAACGCATCGCGCACGACCGACTCGAACTCTTCGAGCACCTCCCGCCATGGCGACGTGCACACGAGTAGATCGACGAACGGGTACGCCATGTCCCCTCCACGAAAGCGGATGCCGACCAACGCTGCATCCGATCCGAAGGTCACGACTCGATGGAGATAGTCTGTCGTCCGTGCGCCGGCAACCGGGCAGTGATGGGCAAAGCGTTCGGCGAACTCGTGATCGACTCGTCGCTCGAGCTGCTGCCTGACGAACGACGCAGCACGCCTCAGCAAGAAGTCGGCCTCGAACCCGAGAGCCTGTCCGTCGCGGATCACGGCCCTGATCCAGTCGTCGTCGGACAGCGCCCTGAGGTGGTCGTCGCTCGCTCCCAAACCATTGCCTCCAGCACGCGCACGCGGCGCATGCAAGAGGCCGAGGATAGCGACGTGAAGCGATCAGACGATCGTCGGATCGAACAACGCCTGCGGCACGAAGTCGAGCGCAGCATCGCCGAAGAGCGAGACGAACGCGTTGTCACGCGCCCAGGCCTCGTTCATTTGCGCGAGGAACTCGCGCCGGACGGCACGCGCCTCGTCACGACTCGTCCGCACGCACGCGCCGTGCAACGTCGCGACGAACGCATCGAGATAACGCGAAATCGCGTGATCGACGTTGAAGTCCTCGGGAACCACACCGCTCACGGCGATCAGCGAACTGCTCTGGAACCGACCGAGCCCGTGATCGAGGTCGTCCCCGCTGTCGCGCAACTCGACCGCGAGCGACGCGAGCTCGGGATGTCCGTCGACGCTCTGACATAGATCGAGGAGCACGCTTTCCCAGGTGTTGTCGATCGCGATGGCCTCGATGAACAGGACCGGCGCGTAGAGCGACGGCTCCGGCAGGCCGAGTACCGACAGACTCTCGAAGGCGCCATCGAAACTCGTGCCGCGCAAAATGCAAAGCCTCGAAAGGCGACCCTGACCCGTGAACTGCCGCACGTCGAGTCCGATCCGATCCGCGTTCCACGTCGTTTCGATCACGGCGCGATCGGCATCGACGGGAGATTCACGCATCGAGAATCCTTCGACGAGTTGATCGAAAACGTGGTCTTGGGCGAAGTCGATGCGCAGACCGAGCAGCGGTGCCGAAGGTACGTAACGCGCATGCAACTTGGTCGATACGTTCATGCTTCGTCCTCCATGAGTTTCTCGGCGATCTTGACGTAGTGACACGCGGGCACGGATTCGGGTTCCGAGACGACGACGGGGAGCCCTTGGAGCAGCGCGTATCCGACTACGGAGTCGTACGGGATCGCGTGTTCGAACATGCGTGAGCCGAACCGATTTCGAAGTCCGCGCTCCCACCGCCCACCGATCTGTTCACCCTGCGGCAACGTGAGGACGATGCCCCGGAGATTCGGAGCCAACCCGACACTGTCGAGACGCCGAATGTCATGTAAGAACCCAGGCAACGTGCGATACGACAGCGGTTCGGCGCGAATGACGAGCAAGAGCTCTTTGGCGTTGGCGAGCAGATCACGTGACCTTGCTCCGGCGTACGGAGGCGAGTCGACGAGAATCAAATCGTAAGGCCTCTCGAAATCTCGCTCGGCGAGCGCGCGCAACCAATCGCCGAGCTTCGGGTCGCCACGGAAATCCTCCGGTGTGCACGGCAACACGTCCATGTCCGGCTCGACGTCCGTCATGATCGCGTCGTTCGCACCCTCCGCCGCGCGCTTGAGGCCACAGGTTCGCGGCACCTCGAGATGCAACGATGCGGAGATGCTACTGACCGGGTCGACGTCGACGATGAGGACACGCTTGCCCATCTCGGCACACGCGACGCCGAGATTGATCGTCGTCGTCGTCTTGCCGACACCGCCCTTCTGACTCCCGATCATGATCGTGCGAGTCGACGTTGCAGACCTCGTCTGCGGCTCGTGGATCGAACGCGATGCAGACTGCGTCATGAGTGGTCTCCTCGATCTTCTGCCGAAGCATCTGGGTTCTTCATGGGTTCTTTTGGTTCCGTCGCGAGTCCAGTCGCGAGTTTCGTATTGCCGTGCTGGCTGGAGTTCCACACAGCGGCCGTGCCGTTCGACATCGAAACGAACAGTCGCATCAGTGATGCCGCACGCGGATTGACCCCACAATGTGCCGTCAGCCCATCGCCGCAATCCAAGTCGAGTACGAGACCCAGGCCGAAGAGCCCGAGTTCCTCACCGAGAGTTGCCGGTTGTGCAACGGCTGCTTCGAAGCAGCGCACGGCCTCGGCCTTTTGTCCGAGCACGAACGCACTCACGCCCGCCAGGAACATCGAGTCCGACGACGTAGTACACGTCTCGAGCACCGAACGCGCATCGGCGTAGCGACGCTGCAAGAACGCACGCAAGCCAACGGCGAGCGGACCGCTCGCGTTCCCGACGAGATCGACGATCCTCCCCGTGCGCGGTCCGAAATCGAGAGGATCGTCGGCCCCAGGCGAAGCGCCTTGCTTCGCTTCGCTGTACACGACTCCCTTCTGCACGAGCACCGACGCTGCGGCACTGCCGAGATGCCCCGGACGGAGTCGACGGTGATCTCCACGCGTGAATGGCGAACCGAGCTCCTCGAAGCGCACCGAGAACGCGAGCGTGTCGGCGCCGCCCTGGAGTCCGAGGGCATTCGATGCAGCATCGACGTCGACCGGCAGGCGAAACTCGTGGTTCACCCACCAGTCATCTTCGAACGAGGTGATCTGACGCTCGATCGTCGAGAGGATCTCGAGCAGGACGTCGACTGCCGGAGCCCGGAGCTCGCCGGTCGCGAGTTGTTGGGCCCAATGGACGAGATCCTCGCTCGCAGCCATCGCCTCGTCGAGCGTGCTCTCGTCCGACCCATCGAGCAACGCCATGAGGATGTGCAAGACCTGCCTGCCCGATCCCGTTCCGTCGAGCGTCTCTCGAGCGAGATCGAGAATGCCCTCACTGTCGGCGTCGTCGCGAAGTGTCTCGAGGAGCGCGTGACAGCGTCCGACGAGCTCAGAGAACTCCGCGCCACCGCAACCGTCGAACATCACGAGATCGACTCCGTGCCAACGCGCGTAGTGTTCGTCCTCCGGCCTCGCGAAGCGCAGGCAGCCGTCGCCGACGACGTGGGCGCGCAACGCCGATCCGACGAGCACGACCTTGCGTCCGAGGATGGTCGTCATCCATGCGACGATGAGTGCCGCTGCTGTCAACGACGTTTCGTCCTCGGCCAGATCCGACACCGCCAAGACGTAAGTGTCGACGTCTTCGAAGTGCATCGCCGCATCCTCGAGCGGGATTTCGGAGTCGAGCTGGATGCCGAACACGCTCTCTTCGACGTGATCCGCGATCTTGGCATAGGCGTCGGCAGCCCGTCCCGTCGGCAACGGCGACCCGGGCTGCATAGCCCAGTCCGCGATCTCATGTTGCCACGGCACAGGCTCGCCGAGGCACGACGATCCGAGTTGTTGGCGAATCTCCGGCCAGATGCCGGCCTGGAGCGGGTCCTCGGCACGGAACACGTTGACGAGGACACCGAGAAGATCGAATGAGGCCCCGCTCGCCTCCGCAGCGCGCAGCGCATGGATTGCTCCCGGAATCGTGCGGATCGCGAGCGGATCGGGCAGCACGGTCAACAACACGCCATCGACTTGGGCGAGCAAGGAATCACACCCCTTCTCGAGCAGCGGCGGTGTGTCGACGAGGACGATGTCGGGTCCGAAAGAGACGCACGAGTCGAAGTCGGACTCGCTCGTCGCAAGCAGGACGTTTTCGAAGTTGACGTCGATCGCGTCCTTGGAGGCCGCGAAGAGCTGTAACGTCTTCGTCGCACGTGCATCGAATACGAGGACGCGTCGTCCTCGTGCGCCGAGGATCGAAGCGAGTGCCATCGTCGCGACGGTGCGTCCCGTACCGCCCTTGTGACTCGATAGCGCGAGCGTGTAAGGGATCTTCTTTCCTTCGCCCGACAAACGGAGAGTCAGCGCGCAGAGGGCACTTGCCGCTTCATCGCCGGCCGTCCGACCTTGGAGCAGTGCACGCCGCTCGGCATCGAGCGCGTCATCCTGAACTGTCGGAGTCGCGCGGACTTCGGCGGCCGCATTGCCATCGACCTCTTCGGCATCGCTCCGATGCGTGTCGAAAATGCGTGGTGCGATCTCCTTTGCGAGTGCCGCGTACGCACGACGTGCCGGCCCTTCGGGCACCGGACCGCCTTGCAGCCCCCACTCCGTGATTTCGTCCTGCAGCGGAATCGCCGTTTCGAGGCAGAAGTCGCCGAGTCGCTCGCGAAGCTCGGTGACCATCTCTCGCTGCAAGCGATCCTCTTCGTCGTGGACGCTGACACAGATGCCGAGCAACTCGAGCGACGCGTTGTCCTCCTTCGCCTCGACGAGTGCTCGCGTCGCACCCGGAATCGTGCGAAATGCGAGTGGATCGGGCAGGGTCGTCAGCAACACTCCATCAGCCCTGCGACAGAGTTCTCGCGACGCGTCCTCGAAGATCGGAGGCGCATCGACCATCACGATGTCGTAGCTCGGGTCATCGGCTTCTTCGTGAACATTCCCGAGCTTCACGCCGGGGAAGAGCTCGCGCTTGCCGCCCTGAGCGAACAAGTGCAGTGTCTGCGTGATGTTGGCATCGAGCAGAAGGACGCGCTTGCCCATAGCTCCGAACGCACTCGCCAACGCCAGCGTCGCCGTCGTGCGACCGGTCCCTCCCTTGTGACTCGCCACGACGAGTCGATACGGTGCTTTGGCGTCGTCCGAACGTGTGCCGAGCGTAGGCGCCGCCGCCGTAGTCTTGCCGGCGACGCTCGCGCTTTGACGACGTTCGATTCCGAGTTCGGATGCGAGATCGTCCACGAGATGCTCGTACGCATCGCGAGCGACCCCTGCGGGTAGATCACCTTTCGCATCCAACGACCAATCCGCGAGTTCGCGCTGCCAAGGAATCGGGGGCTCGAGGCAGAGTTCGCCGAGCCGCGCGCGCAACGTGTCCAACATTTCGCGCTGAAGTGGATCATCGTCCTTGTAGATCGAAACGGCGATCCCGAGGAAGCTCAAGTCGTCGTGCAGTGCGAGCACGTCCTTGAGGACACTCGTCGCGCCTGGAATGGTGCGAATCGCGAGCGGATCCGGGAGCGTCGTCAAGATGACGCCATTCGCACGCCCGATGAACGCGTCTGCACCGCGATCGAAGATCGGAGGACAATCGAGAAGCACGAAGTCGGCATCGAGCCTAGACGCCTCACCCGGAGCGCCGGTGCCGACGAAAACGCCGGGAACCAGTTCCCGCTCATCGATGGCGGCTGTCTGCTTGTCTCGTCCGAGCAAGAGATGCAGCGTGGGAGTGATGTTTCCATCGATGAGCAAGACCCGCTTCGACCGCGCAGCAAGCGCGCGCGCGATGCCGATCGTCGTCATCGTGCGGCCTGTGCCGCCCTTGTGACTGGCGACTGCGAGAACGTATGGACGCGAGGTCATCGCTGCCACCGGATGGATGCCATGACGGATGCGACGCTCGGTGGAGCGACCGCAGGAACCGGACTCGGACCGGCGTCACTCGGTGACGTCTCTCCTGATGGGATCGCAGGCAGCAGGCCGCTCTCGGACTGCGGCCGCCCCTCTTCGAACGCCTGCCAGTCGATTGAATCCACGTTGCGCCTTGGCGGACGTACGGGGTGCACGACACGCCCACGTGGACGCGGCAACGTCGTCTGCTGCATCACGTCGTCCTCGGGATCGTCCTCGCCGTCCCACAAGAGCCAGTCGAAGATGCGCCGGAACAGCCCGCGCCGTTCTACCTGCATGGCTTCTTCGCCCGCCGTGTCGCGACTCGTCGTTTCCGGACTCACGGCATCACCTCCTCGGCCATACGCAGTGTCGCGAGGATCTCCGAACGAATCGGTCGAGTTCCGCCATCGAGATTCGTGAGTCGCTCTCTGGAAGTAACGAGGCATGACGTCCTCCCGCCGCTGCCTTCGACGAGCACGCCATCGAGAGACGCGTCGCCCGCGAGTTGCTCGAGAATCGTGATGATGACCCCGCTCTGAAACGCGAGCTCGATGCCGTCTCGCGAGTCGTCGCAGTCCTTGTCCTCAGTTCGATCACCGGCGCCGACGACTTCGCAATCGAACACGATCTCGATCAGACCGTCGTCCAGATGCGTCGTGTCGAGCGCGACACGCGCAAAACCATGACGCAAACATGCACGAGCGAGAATCTCACGGAACTGAACGAGCGGTACGTCGCGCAACGGAATGTCGTAGTGCGCCTGAACGGCCGCATCGAGTTCCTCGGCAAACGCCTTGCCACAGACGCGACCTGCTCGGATCGCAACCGTACGTGATCCGGCGCGTGCGGCTGCACGCTCGAGGATCTTCGAAAAGACCGCTCGGTCCATGGTGACGGCACAGCGTCCCTCCGCCGTCGACAGGATCCCTTCTGCATTGACGACCGGAGCGACTTCGGCCGTTGCGGGGAACGTTCGATGTGCCCCCTTCATCGGCAAACTCTCGCATCTTCGATTTGTGGGAAGTCGCTGAGCACCGTGACCAGTTCGTCGAGATACGGCTTCGCGAAGTCGAACGTGATCCCCGACAGCGAGTTGCGTAGTTCGTCGCGCAGCGTCCCGTACACGTCACGAACGAAGGCCGGCGTGAATCCGAGCACACGCAAGACCTGCCGATGCGGGATCAAGAAGCGGTCGTGCAAGTAGCCGATGTCGTCGATCAGCACGGCTTGGGCGATGCAACGCATCGAGAGCTGCAGATCACGACTCGTGTGCTCGTAACCCTGTTCGTGAACGTCGTCGAGTTGCGGATACTTCGCGCGGACGACGCGCATCGTCGCGTCCAACACTTTGCTCTCGCAACGCTCGATCTCTTGCTCGAGCGCGATGCGGCAATGCACCGAGTTGGCGTACTCGAGAATTCGTTCGCGCTCGCTCTGCAGCAGATAGCGACGATCACAGCCGTGGACGATCTTCGAGATCTTGTCGTTCATGGGTCACCAGGAGATCGTGTGCAGGTAGTTTTCGCCGAGTTCGTCAGAATCGTCCGCGTCGTCGCTGCCATGGGACACGGCGTGTCGACCGTGCTCGTCGTGCTTGTCGGAGGTCAGCGTGGGTGCAGATCCCGACCATGAAATCGAAGACAACACGTCTCCAATCGACGTGCGTTCGAGCGGCTTCAGGATCGTCGACGCTGTTCGTACCGTTCCGAAGCTCGACCGAGTTCTCGTGCTGGGCTTGGTCGTCGGCCGAGCCTGCGATGGGCGCGCATTCGATGAAGGCTCCATGCCGAGCAGATCCCCGAGCATTGCCGACTCTTCGAGGTCGTCGAGGAAGCCGAAGTCGTCACCGGTCATGCGAACCTCCCGTTGCTTCGTCGAAACTCGCGCCGCTCTCGATGTGCGCGAGTACGTCTTTCGTGTGCTGAGGTCCTCCGACCGCGATGCGCCAAGCGCCAGGGCTCGTTTTTTCGATGGAGTAGCGCGCTACGTCGATTGCTCTCAACTCGCGCTGTGCGAGCGAAGAGAAGAACCCGGCGAGCATTCCAGCGACGAAGGCTCGAATCGGTGGACCAGAGACAGCATCGAGGCTCGGTGCTGTCCCCTCACAAACGACGAGTCCGTCATCCGCGCGCGACAGGTCGACGGTCCACGACCCGAAACCGCACTGACGGAATTGCCAGAGCCATGCATGGGCAACGAGTGTGAAGGCGAGTTCTTCAATCGCGCGATCGTGCGTGCTTTCGAGGCCCGTGCAGAAGTCACGGAAACCATCGACGGCATGCTCGCGACCGACGCAATAGAACACTTCGGTCGCCGCCCCAACTTCGAGGCACGACGCGATCGCTGCGGCGAAGTCCGCGTGCAGCAGCAGCGCTTGACGTGGCACGGCGTCGTGATCGTGAAGTCCGGGCAACATCGTCGAATATCCGACCGTTGCGGTCATGCTCCGTCCTCCGTCTTGCGCGTTCCGCGCGTTCCCTTGCGAAAGCTCTGCACGAGTTCGGCACGCATCGCGTCGAGAGCCGATGCCGTCGCGTCGGTCGAAACTTCGTTGGGCTCGCTGTCGCGACGCGTCTTCTTTGCAGCTCGCTTCCGTTCGCGGTCACGATCGTCGGTCGGAAACCCGCCATCGTCTTCGTCGAGCCAATCGAGTTGTTTCTCGATCTCCGCACGGACGCCGCCGGTAGCACTCGCCTCATCGACATCGCCCAGTTCGTCCGGCGCATCCTCGATCGCCTCGTGCAACATACGACCGATCACGAAGAGCAGCTCCGAATGGCACGCGAAGCGCGCACCGTTGTCGAAAGAGAGGCAACGCTCGAGAACGGTGATCACCTTGGGCGAATGGCCGGCCTGGAGGAGCTTGCCGAGCTGGTCGAAACTCTCCTCGGCCGTGCGCGGTCGATGTGGCTCGAATCCCGTCAACAAGCGGAAGAGCATCGCTCCAATCGCATAGATCTCACTTGCCACGGTCGATCGACCGTCGTCGAGTTCGGGAGCGCGATATCCCGACGGCGCACCGGGCAGCCCCCAGTCGAGCACCGCGATCCGACCGTCGGCACCGAAGAACACGTTTTGCGCGCACAGTCCCGGGTGGAACAGTCCGGCGCTTCCCGGTCCGGCGAGGATGCCGGTCACCTCGAGAATGGCGCGCAGTGCCGAGCGTGCCTTGAATGCGCCGATGTTTGACGCCAAGGCTTCGAGGCTCGTCCCGTGCAAGGGCTCGAACACCGCATGCGATATCGGCGCGATGGCGGTCGACAGCAAGCGTGCCATGCCACGGAATTCACCGCGCTGCAGCAGGGGAGCGTGCGACTCGAACCACGACGACGCTCCCTCCTCGAGGACCTTGAAGACGCGAACTTCATGAGCCTTCGTGTCCACGGCGAGGAACGACGTGCCGTGAGCGCCGAATTCGGTGACGTCCGAGAGACGGAGCCCGAGAAGCTCGGTTCCGGTCCGGGGCACACCACTACGAGTTGGATCTTCGATCTGCCTGGACATGCGCGCGCGGGACAAAAGGGCCCCTCGCGTCATCGGCGGTCGAGGGAGGTGGACCCAAGGCCGAATGGACGCGCCGCGCGCCACTCCTTAGCAGCGCGAGATGCGCGACAGGTGCCGCGCTACGGGCGATCGAAGAGCGCGGTGAGTTCCGCGCCGACACGCCCGTTACTCGCGAGGACCTGGCCGTCCCAGAGCGGTCGCGCACCTGGATCGAGCACGCCGATCGCACCACCGGCACCCAGCACGAGTGCGATCCCGGCAGCGACGTCGTATGGCGCGAGTCCCTTCTCCCAGTAGGCGTCGTAGATGCCCGCGGCCACGAACGCGAGATCCAGAGCAGCCGACCCACAGCGACGAATGCCGCGCACCTCCATCAACGCTGCCGTGAAGCGCTCGATGTTCGTATCCGCACCCGGCTCGTTGCGACCGTAACTGAACCCGGTCGCCACGACCGCGTCCCGCAGGTGTTCGGTCCGCGAGACCGCGATGCGGCGATCATTGCAGTAGGCACCGACGGATGGCCCACCCCAATAGCACTCACCGCCATCGCGCCCGCCGAGTGCTGGGGCAAGCACGACACCACCGGCAACATCCTCACCCTCGAGCAAGCCGATGCTGATCGAGAACGAAGGATGTCCGTGGACGAAGTTCGTCGTGCCGTCGATCGGATCGAGGACCCAGACGAAGCTTGCCTCGCGGTCCTTCTGCCCACGCGGCGATGCCACACCTTCCTCCGCGAGGATCGCATCGTCCGGAAAACGCGTACGAATCGCGTCGACGAGCAGCTGCTCGATCTCTCGATCGACTTCGGTCACCAGTTCGCGTCGCCCTTTGAATTCGGTGCGGGGAACCGCGTTGCCGGATTCGAGGTTCGCGCGCGCAAGCTCCCCACGTCGCTCATCGAAGCGCTTCGACAACACGACGCCGGTTCGGTGCGCCAGATCACGAGCGAAGTCGAGTCGTGCTTGCATCACTTCACGGCCTTCGTGAGCGCGTGCACCTTGGTGACGATTCGGTCCTGCATGGCTTTCAAGTGCTTGTTGAGGCCGGAACGCCCTGCGTCGTAGTTCATCAGAATGGAGAACACGACGACTTCGTCGGACGCGGTCAGCACCATTCCCGAGAGTGCGCTGACTCCGCGGATCCATCCCGTTTTCGCGCGCACGCGACCCGCGATCGATTGCATGCGATCGTCGATCGTGCCGGACACGCCCGCTACCGGGAAGCACTCGATCAAGTCCTTGCCGAAGGGCTCGAGCAATGCGCTCGACAGCGCCGTGACGATCAGAGTCGGCGTCACGCGGTTGCCCTTCGACAGACCCGATCCGTCACACACGATGAGCCCTTCTCCACCGGGAACGTGCGAAAAACGCTTGGCGAGACCCTTTGCGCCGGCCTCGAGCGAGGCCTCGCCGCCGTCCTCGAGGCTCACGATGCGCAAGAGCTGCTCTGCTTGGAAATTGCTGGAGTCCATCAGCAACTTGGAAACGCTCACGCGCAGCGGATTCCGCGCATCGAGCACGACGCGCGTCGACTCGCCGCCGGCACTGGCCGGGGCGGCGCGCGCGGCACCGCCTTCCACGCGCACTCCCGCAGCTCGGAGCGCATGCTCGAGACAGGTTCGATAACTCCGCTGAGGATCGGGATCGGCCAAGCGTGTGAAGCTCGGACCGAAGCCATCCCAGATCGCGCCGGCGACACGCACGCCGTCTGGTGTGCGCGCCACGAGGATCGAGCGCCCTTCGGCCTTCGACCTTGTGGTCTTGACCGTGCCGCGAACGAGTTCGCGCTCCTCGAGTCCATCAGGGAAGAGAAAAACTCGTGCGAGTTGTTCCGGCGACGTCGGTCGAACCTCCACGACGAGGCATCCTTCCTCGAGCACGAACGGACCGGTCGGCGCTGCGTAATCCTGGTCGAGTTGATCTCGGGGCCAATCGGTAGGTCGGTCGGGTCCCGTCCACCCATCAGCACGGTACTCGATCCCGGCGACCTCGTTCACGCCCTCGCGCAGCAGTGCAGCGATGAGCGCATCGAAGGGGCCAGGCCCAACGCGTTCCCGATAGAGCGTCGGATCTCCCCGCGCATCCACGACGAGCAAGGGTGGTGCTCCACGCTCGCCACTCGTGACCAACGAGAATCTCGTCGAGAACTCGTAGTCGATGCCGAGACTCTGCACGGCATGGATCGCGGTCAGCACTTTTTGATTGCTCGCCGGCGCGAAGGCTTCGAGCGCGCGATGCTCGTAGAGCATCGCATCATCCGAGAGTCGTCGCACCGCGACGCCACAGCGGACGCCGTCCCGCTCGAGCCCACGCACGATCGTCGCGAGCTCGGACTCAACGGATTGACATTCGACATTCCCGGGCACGATCGCGAGCATTGCGCACGCGAGCGCCCATGAAGCGGACCACTTGGTCAATGGCATTCGTTCCTCCCGGCCTGCCGACAGGGTGGCGAATCCGTGGCACGCACGCCACTGTCAATCTCGATCGCCTGAAGGTCCTCCAGGATCAGGAACCGAGTACGGACAGTGCTGCCATCGAGCCGCGCCTCATCGAGGATCATGCGTTCGAGGCCAGCGAAATCGGACAAGAGCGGAAACATCGCCGGGTAGAAGTGCGTCAGCGCGACACAGCGGGGCTTCGCATCCGCCACGATGCGTGCGACGTCCGTCGGCGTCATGTGTCCGTCTCGTGCTTCACGGGGTGCATCGTCCGGGACACTGCACTCGAGCACGCAGAAGTCTGCACCATGGCATGCTTGCGTGAGTTCTGCACATGGACCGGAGTCGCCCGAATAGACGAGCACCGGACCACCGCCATCGCGCCGAGAAACGCGATAGACGTAGCTGGGCATCGTGTGCGCCGCACGATGGGCGACCACCATCAAGTCGCCGATAGCATGCGGCCCCGGCTCGAACTCGTGAACGCGCTCGCGCGGATGGCGAGTCCATTTGCCGTAAACACTGTCCCATGCATCCAGGATGCGCTGCAACCCGGGCGGGCCGTGCAGGACCAGGTCGCTAGTCGCCGTCAGCGACGGGTTGTTCCGCAAGAAGAGCAACGGTAACAGATCCGCGTGATGATCCGGATGGAAGTGCGAGAGCACGACATGATCGATCGTCTCCGGAGCGACGCCGGCTTGTTGCAAGCGCAAGAGCGTCCCTGGACCGCAATCGATCAGCGTTCGTTGCCCGTACGCTTCGAGCAGGTAGCCGCTCGCGGAGCGGCCTCCCCGCATGAGGATGCTTCCCGTTCCGAGCGGAACGAGTCGCATCTCAAGCACCCGCTCGATCCCCATGGCGGGATCGATACCCATGGGGATGCGTCTCGTGCCAGTTCCACGCGGTCTCGAGGATGGACGTCAGATCGCCGAACCGGGGCTTCCAGCCGAGTTCGGCCTTCGCGCGCGCGGAAGAGCCGACGAGCTTCGGCGGATCACCCGCGCGTCGCGGTGCATCGACCGCCTTGATTTCGTGGCCCGTGAGTCGGCGCGCTTCCTCGATCACTTGCAAGACGGAATGGCCCTCTTCGTTGCCGAGATTGAACGCGTTGCGCGTGAATTTCCCTTCGCGCATCGCGGTCAGGCCGAGGACGTGCGCCTCCGCGAGGTCGAGCACGTGAATGTAGTCGCGAATGCACGTGCCATCGGGGGTGGGATAGTCGTTCCCGAAGATCGCGACATGCTCGCGTTGTCCGAGAGCCACTTGGAGAACGATCGGGATCAGATGCGTCTCGGGTTCGTGGTCCTCGCCGATGTCACCCGAAGGGTGCGCTCCCGCGGCGTTGAAATACCGGAGACTGCACGACGCGAGACCGTATGCACGCTCGTAATCCTCGAGCAGACCTTCGCAAAAGAGCTTTGTCCGACCGTACGGATTGACCGGCGCCTTCGGCAGATCTTCGACGATCGGAATGTGTTCCGGCTCACCATAGACAGCACACGTCGACGAGAAGACGAACCGTTTGCAATCCGCGGCGATCATCGCGTCGAGGAGATTCTTCGTCGCTTCGAAATTCTGCGCGTAGTAGTCGGCGGGTTTTTCGACACTCTCCCCCACGTAGCAACTCGCTGCGAAGTGGAAGACGGACTCCGGGCGGGCCGATTGCAGCGCTGTATGTACGGCAGCACGGTCCTTGAGATCGACACGCAGGAGTTCGACGCCTTCGGGAATCGCTTCGACGTGGCCTTCGCTCAAATCGTCGAGGATCACGACCTCCTCGCCGAGTTCGCGCAATCGATGAACAGTGTGAGAGCCGATGTAGCCGGCACCGCCGGTCACGAGAATGGTCAACGTACGTTCTCCTGCGTTGTCTCTGTCTTCGCGCGCGTTCTACCGAGTCGACGCGCCCATTCGTCGACGACTCGTGCGCGCCCCTCGGCGGTGGTTTCCGCACCGCTCTCCAACAAGAACGCACTCTGTGAAGCGCGCGTGAGTGTCTCGTGCATGCTTCGGAATACCGAGGGCTCGGACTCGCGCTCGACTGCTGCGAAGAGTACTTCGATGGCCCGGTCCGGCGTGAGCCGGCGCGCCTGGCCTGCGGCGATGCCGCGATTTTCGGGATCGGGATCCTGTAACGCGATCGCGATGACTTTTTCGAGTTCGGCTCCGAGGCCGAGCAAACAGCGGAGCGCCTCGAGTCGAAGTCCCGGGTCGACGTCGCGACGCAGGACATGGAACAAGTCGACCTCGATTGACGGAACTTGCTGCGCGTGCTCGGTCAGGATCGCGAGTGCATTGGCGCGCGCGCCCTTGTCTTCGCTACGTCGCAAACGGTAGCGCAGTTCGGTCGGCGAAAAACTCACGCGCTGCCCCAACGCCTGCTCTTCGACGAGGGCCTTCTTCAAGCTCGAGACGACTGCCGAATCGATGAAGGTCGCGTCCTTCGTGAGCGGCTCGAGCATCCGTAGCGCATCTTCGAAGCGCCCGAGCGAGCGAAAGCACCACACGGCCTGCAGGCGAGCGTCGTCGACGATCCCGCGCGCACGATCGCGCGCCCCGAGCTCGGCGACCGGCAGCAAGATTCCCAGAGCGTCTTCGTTGCGCCCTTCGTAACGCAACGCCTTGCCGAGCATCAGCTCGAGTTCGGGATGGCGCTCACGAACGCGGAGAGCCTTCTTCAGCACCGTCTCGAGACGCTCTGGCTGATATCGGTCCAACAAGTGTCGCTCGAGCATACGACACGCTTCGACTCCGATCGGCCCTTCGACGAGGGATGCGAGCAGCCTCTCACCTTCTCGTTCGTCGACCGCGGCCTCGGCAGCACCCGTGCGTGACGAGGGCTCGAGCAGACAGTAGGCGAGACTGAACGTCCAGTCGGGGACCTGCGGAAAGCGCGCATGCAGCTCCCGGAACTTCTGGATCGCCTTGGCATCCTCGCCACTCCGACGGAGCACGAAGCCGAGCATTTGGTGCGCACCGACGTGCGCAGGCTCTTCGGCGAGAATCTCCTCCAAGAGGACTCTCGCGTCTTCGTGTCGCGCCAGGTCGTCGGTGAGCCCCTTCGCGCGTGCGAGAGTCGAAACCCGTGAGGTCGCGCTCGGCAACAGGTCGAGTTCGGGGGGCCGATCGGCGTAGGACTGCGCCAGCAGTTGCGAGGCCTGTCCGAGCTCCTCCAGATATTCCGCGAGCTTCGCATCATCGACACCTGCGAAGACATCGGGGCCAGACACGCGGTCGCGCTGCTCGGTCAGTGCGACATCGACACCGATCCTGCGTGCGAACGCTTCGAGCGCGGTGCCGGGTCGTGCTGCATGTGTCTTGGCCGACCCGGTCACCAAACCGCATCCGGCGAGCAGCATCGAAGCCGCACCGGCGAGGACCGCCGTAGGCGTCCCGTGCGAGATCGAACGATGAGAGCGGAAACTCACGGACGGCATTGCACCGAATCCGGAGCGCTGTGCAAAGTCGAGAACGGCAGAATTCGCGCCGGGCCTTCGAGGAGGCAGGTCTGCTAGACTCTGCCCATGCGTCCCTGTTCCGCACGTGGTTTCCGACTCGTTCCAGACTCCCCACGCAAGCTCGGGCTGATCTTCGTCCTGCCCATCGCGCTTGCGCTCGCGTCATGCCAAGAAGGCGGCCTCGACAAGAGCGTGGCGAGCGAGGTCAAGATCGCGGTCGATCATCACCTCTCACGCCTTGGCGGTGCGCCGAGCTTCGGGACGTTTCCCGTGGCACCCAATGCGTCTTGGTGCGATCTGCAGACTCTGCACTTCGAAGACGACGGCCAGTACAGCACGTCGAGCCCCGGCAACTCGACTTCGGCCAAGAACCCGTACTTCTTGGGCAAGACTGGCGAACTCACGTTGACGGACAAGGTCAACCGGAACGTCACGCTGCGGTACTCGGGTTACTACGACCTCGACGGGGACGCATACTGGTTCCTGATCCGTAGCAACATCAGCGAGAACCTCCTCTTCGGTGTGCGCCAGATCTCGGGCAAGCCGACCGTTGCAGACGATTGGCACGTCTTCGGGGAAACGCTGATCTTCGCGAAGACCACCGACGCGCAGGTGCCCGAGAACATCGGACGCGCCTTCGTCGGTGAAGCCAAGATCGACGGCTCCGGCGCGATCACGAGTGGGGTCGTCAAGGACTCGCGCGACAAGAGCATCTTGCTTGCAGGTCTCCTGTCCGGTGGCACGCTCGGGTTCACCGACTTCGCGATCGAGTTCAAGGGCGAGGACACGCGCAGCTACACTGGCGGGATCGCCAAGCATGTCGGCGTGCTCGTCGACAAGACGTGGGACGACGGTGAGATCGGCACCCTCGTCATGGTGCGCAAGCAGACGGCGAGCGCGGACATCACGAGGCTCATTGGCACGTGGCGGGTCGGCTTGCATGCGATCTTCAACAAGCCCGGTCGTGCGGGGGTCGCCACTTCGTCGGGAGTCTTGCTGCTCGAGACCGGTAAGACCTGGCGGCTGAGCTTCACCGACAGCAAGACGGTCCTCTCGGGAACGTTCGACGTCGGGGACAACGGAGCGTTCACGCTCGTCGAGAACGGCGGGTTCAATCAGCGCTTCGAAGGTGCGGTCGACCCCGACTACCGCACACTGACGTTCGTCGACAAGACGGTGGAGAACTCGGCGGACCCGTTCGTCGCGCTCTACTTCGGCATCATGGAGAAGAAAGTCTGATCTGCTGAGCGCTACCAGGTGTCGACCTGGAACGCCTGGCCGTCCGCGCGAAAGCGCAGGTAGCCGGCGTGATACGGTGCATGCAGAACTTTCCCGAGCCGCTCCGACGGCATCCAAAGGAGCCCCTCGACTTCGGACATGGGGACAGGCTCCCGCCGGATCGCGCTCCGCGCTTCGAAAGCGACCTCGACCTCGAAGAAGAACGAACGCCAGGCGTAGCGACGCCTGTCGTCGACACTGCGAACGCCTTCCTGCACGAAGAGGAACCGTAGCGATTCGATGGCCGTACCGGTTTCCTCGAGCCATTCGCGACGCAGAGCCTCGTCGAGACGCTCGCCGGGTTCGACACGGCCACCGGGCAGATCGAACGTGCGCACGCGGCTCCCACCTTCGGTGAGCGCTCGACGATTGGCGGCGAGCAGCACGCAGCCGTCGACTTCGAGCACACCGAAGGCTCCGAGAAAATCCTGCTGCAGTGCGACTTCCGACATGCGTCGACGATACGAAGTCCTGACCGAATGTGCTGTAGTCATCATCCTCGAAGGAACCACGCACACCCGATCGAGAACACCGCGAACCGGAGGGACGGAGCTTGCTACGATCTCGAATGCGAATCGGCCTCATCGTCCTGCTGATACCCCCCATCGCGTATGGCATCGGGATCGCGCTCGAGCACCTCGCCTTCGCGCGCCGCGTCGCAGCGCAGCGGTGGTCGCCCGACGTCTTCCGTGCCCCTCGAGTGATCGACCCCGAACTCGGCATCGTCGGATCCCCGTTCGAACAGGACTCGCGCGACGCGGCAACGACGCGAATCGGCGCCTTGACGGTCGTCTTGCACGAGAGCCTCGTGCCGCGCCGCCCATCGGAGCGAAGCGCCGATGCGGCGTGGCTGCGCCGGAAGCTCTTCGAGATCGATCTCGCAGCGGTTGTGCCGCAAATCCTCTGTATCCCCGGATCGACGGCCGCCCAGCGTGCACGTGCGATCGCACAGCGCGAGTCATCGATCATCGTGTTCATGATTTCACCCGAAGACGTTTGGCTCGCGAACGAAACCGATGTCACGACACGCGTGCGCCTGCGACGAACGCCGGACGAGGAGCCGCCCGGGTTCATTGCTGCCGACGAGGGTGCGGCACGCGCCTCCCTGCGCCGCATCGAAGAACGCGACACGTCCTCGTGGCAACACTTCGCGTCCTGGATACCGCTCGCGCGTGTATTCACGAGCGACGAATCGCGTCTCGTCGACGCTGGAGGCGCCTCGGTACCCTCGTGGCTGCTGCCGTGGCGTCGCGAGGGTACACCCGAAGAAACGAGTCGCTACGCGCCGCTCGAACGAGCGATGGAGTGGCTGGAACAGCAGAAGGGTCGGCAACCCGTGCTCGTCGTTCGCCTGCCAGCCAGCTTCGAAATCGCGGACGACCGCCTCACGAGCCTGCTGACCGAACTCGAGCTCGATCCGAGCGACATCGAGAGTCGGCGTTTCGAGCGTCGGATCCAAGACATCGTCACGAGCCATGGACTCGACTACCTCGATCTCCGCTCTGCACTCCACGACATCGAACGCCAGGAGGGCGCGAGCGCCTACGAAAACATGGCCGTGCTCGCCCCTTTCACCGAACGTGCTCGTCGCGTCGTCCTCGCCGCGATCGCGCGTGCAGTGAGACGCTCGGTTCCGCCACGCTGAAGCCGCTGCGCGGCGTCAAGGCGACACCGACGGTTCGAGGCTCGAGAGGTCGACACGGATGCTCTTGACTCGATCCAGGTGCGCGAGGTAGCGCGTCCTCGGCCACTCCGTGACGCCGAGACTCGCGAGATGGGGAGTCATGAGTTGTACGTCGATCAGCTCGATTCCGGCCCGCTCCAAGGTCCGGACGAGAGCGATCAAGGCGACCTTGGACATGTCGGTGACGCGATGAAACTTGCTCTCGGCGGCAAAGAGCGAACCGCACTGCACGCCATAGATTCCACCAACGAGCCGCTCGCCGCTCCAAACTTCGAGGCTGTGCGCATGACCGCGCCGATGAAGCTCGAGATAGCTCGCGACCATGTCGTCATGGATCCACATCCCATCGGGCCGATCTCTGCTGCACTCGCGCATGACGCGCTCGAAGCAACGGTTCCACGTGAGGCTGAAATCGTGCCGTGCGAGCACGCGTTTCATGCTGCGCGACACGTGCAAGTCGTTTGACAGCAAGACGGCTCTCGGATCGGGGCACCACCAGAGTGGCAATTCATCCTCGCCGTACCACGGAAAGATGCCGAGCTCGTATCCGAACAACACGCGTTCGGGTTCGAGGTCGGCTCCGACGGCCACGAGATCATCCGTGGCTGCAACCGGATCGGGAAAGGCCGGAGGCGATCCGGGAGCGATGTACGGAATCGTCACCCGCGTATCGTAAGCCGGCGGACGATCACGGTCTCAGATCGTGATCGCTTCTTCGCGCAAACGATCCTTGAGCCGCTGCAACACGCGGGCATGGATTTGACAGATCCGCGCCGGTGACAAGCGGAGTTCGTGCGCGACGTCTCGCAGCTTCATCCCTTGTAGGTAGTGCAGATCGACGAGCTTCCACTCGGTCGTACTGCAGAGTTCTTCGACGCGACCGAGCAACTCGCGGTGATACAACGCGGTCAACGGGTGCGTGTCATCACCCGACCCGCGCCCGCGTGCGCCGACCGCGATGATGGAGCCCCCGAGGATATCGATGTCGTCCTCGTACGCGGAACTGAATCCCGTCGTCGCGTGGACGCCGACGGGCGGATAGGACTGCCGATAGATCGACAATGTCACGCCGAGTTCTTCCGAGACTTCCTCGTCGGACGGCTCGCGACCGAGATCCTGCCGGAGCTGCTCGACGATAGCATCGCGCTGCGCGAGACGCGATCGCATGAGGCGCGGAAGCCAGTCCATCGCGCGGAGTTCGTCGACCATCGCGCCATAGACGCGGGTCTTGAGATACGACACGAAGCTGCGCCCCTTCCCGGCGTTGAAGGTCTCGAGGCAGCGAAGCAGACCGCCGTATCCCGCGTTGCAGAGGTCGTCGATATCGACGCTGCGCGGCAGACGAGAACTGAGGGTCCGCGCGACGTCGGCAACGTCCGGCAGGTGACGCTCGATCAGAGCGTCGCGCCATTCCGTACGACGCGAGCGAATCCACCTGCGGAGCAAGACTTCGGAAGAAAGTCCCAAGAGATCTTCGGGATCGATCGGCGCGAGCGCCTTGCGCTGCGTGCGCGACTTCGCGGACTTTGTTGCAGGCTTCGCACTCTTCGTGTTTCGCACCGAGGGAGTCTTCTGCAGCGGCGTCTTCGACCGCGAGGAAGCCTCGGCCTGCGCGCGTTTGGCACCACGCGCTCCAGACTTCGACTCAGGCGTTTTCGCGACGCGGGTACTGCGTGCTTCCCCAATACCTTCATCGACTCGCGTCGTATGGATCCGCCTCGACGACTTCGTCGTTCGTCTTCGATCCCGTTCGGTTTTCTCGATCAGTGACATGGATCAACCCTCCCGTTGATCATGACCAGCCGTCTCGACGCACCGAAGTGCTCGACGCGCGCAGTGTACGCGCTCGACTGCGTTGGAGTGTACGCATTCGTCGCGCCGCAACAACGAAAAGCATCGAAGCATGTACGCTTTGTCAGGACGTGCGATCGAATCGCCCTGCGATCTCGTACGTGAGTCGTGTGAGTATGGCGCGCTCCGCGATCTTCATTCGTTCGAGCTCGCGTGCATCGTGATCGTCGTATCCGCACAGATGCAAGGCACCGTGCACGACATAGAGTGCGCACTCTGCCACCCACGCATTTCCGTGATCGCTCGCTTGTCGAGCGGCGTGTTCGACGTCGACGACGAGTTCCCCATCGGCGAATTCGAAACCTCCGCGTGCCGATTCATCGTTCGCGTCTTCGTCCTGCAACCGGAAGCTGATGACGTCCGTGACCGTGTCGTCCCCCAAATACTCAGCATGCAGCCGACGGATCTCGGCATCGCCGCACAGGTAGACCGAGAGCGCGAGTCGTCGCTTCTCGTGATCGAACACGGCCTCGAGCACACGCTCGACGAAGTCGCTGGGGTCACGATCGATCTCGGCGGGAAGGTCGAGTCCCTCTTCGACCGCGACTTCGGGCCAGTGCGACATCGATCTCAGCGCTTCTGGCGGGACCCGCGCACCGGATTTGCCGCACGATCCTCCGGCGACGGCATCCGATTTTGGGAGGACTCGTAGGCATCCACGATGCGCTGCACGATCGGATGGCGCACGATGTCCTCGCGATCGAGACGGACGACCGTGAGCCCCTGCACGCCTTCGAGCCGTCGAATCGCATCGGCGAGCCCCGACGGCGTTCCACGTTGGAGGTCGACCTGGGTAAGGTCTCCGGTAACGACGACCTGCGAGCGCTCGCCCATACGAGTCAAGAACATGCGCATCTGTGAGACGGTCGTGTTCTGCGCTTCGTCGAGGATGATGAATGCGTCGTTGAGCGTGCGTCCCCGCATGAACGCGAGCGGACAGACCTCGATGACGTCGTTCTCGAGGTAGCGTTGCGTCAGTGCCGGATCGAGGATGTTGCCGAGCGCGTCGTACAGGGGCCGCAGGTACGGATTGACCTTGGCTTGGAAGTCACCCGGCAGAAAGCCGAGCTTCTCTCCGGCCTCGACCGCCGGCCGGCACAGTACGATCTTCTGGAAGCGCCCTTCTCGAAGCGACGCGACCGCGGCGGCTACTGCGAGATACGTCTTGCCGGTTCCTGCCGGGCCGACCGCGAAGCACACGGTGTTCTTCTCGAGAGCACGCAAGTAGTTCCGCTGACCATCGGTACGCGCGCGAACGCCTGCGCGCTTCGCTGCAGGCATGGCGACGCGCTGGGCCGGAGATGGCCGCTTCTGACCATCTTCTTCGTGATCGTCGCCGCGCACCCACCGCTCGAAGTCGGCATGCGACACCGGATGACCGCGCCTGAGGTTGCGCAGCGCACGTTCGACGATCGACCGGGCACGCGTGACGTCGTCTTCTTCGCCCAGGAGCTTCAGGATGTCGCCGCGAGCGACCAACTGTACGCCGAACTCGTCGTGAAAGAGCTTTGCCGTACGATCGAGCGGACCGAGCAGCGTGCGTGCTTCATCGTGGTTGCGGAGCCGGATTTCGATACTCACGTGATGCGGACGATAACGAAGAAGAATGCAGGGAGTGCGAACAGCAGGGAATCGACCAAGTCGAGCATGCCACCGTGCTCTGGCAACATGTGCGATGAATCTTTGACGCCACAACGGCGCTTGAGCAGGGATTCGACGAGGTCCCCGAGCTGAGCCATCAGATTGACGACAGCCGAGAGGACCACGACGAAAATCGTGTCCAGCCCCGTCATTCGATGCAACAATAGCGGCGCGAGCAGTGCGCCGACGACGCAGGCGAAGACGAGACTGCCGATGCAGCCTTCGAGAGACTTGCCAGGGCTCACGTGCGGGATGAACTTGCGGCGACCGATCGCGATGCCGACGAAGTATCCACCGATATCGCCGCACTTCGCGACGACGACGGCCCAGAACAGTGCATCGACGTTCCGGAGCGCGAGTCCCTGGGCGAAGAACAGTGGCCAAGCGATCAACACGAACCCGAGCAAATTGGCTCCGAGTTCTTCGAGCCCGCGCGCCATCCGCGTCCTCGTCAACGCGCGCACCGATCCGACGCCGAGCAACGACAGGGTCACGATGACGACCGGATACAGTTCGGTGTCGAGCTGCGACCACGAATCGAAGAAGAACGGCATCGCGTGCAGCACGAGCGCCGCGAAGATGCTCAGCCGCCGCCCGACCGGAAAGCCAGCGCCGCGCATCATCGTCACGTATTCGAACATCGAGATCATCGCGATGACGTACAGAAGGCCCGCTGCGGCGCGGCCGTGGGTCACCGATCGATCGAGAACGAAGACGACGGCGATGACCGCGATGAGCGTCGGTCCGATGATGAGTCGCGTGCGTAGAGCACGCTTGCCCGCCGTGTCGAGTGCCATCAGCGCGGCGAAATCTCCGGCCCACGCGCGGAGGTGCGGACGGACTGCGCGTCGCCTTCGTATTCTTCGGCCTCCTCGCGCGAGATCCGTCCGTAGCGACGATCGCGACCAGCGTAGGCTTCGAATGCGCGGTGCAGTTCGCGCTCGTCGAAATCCGGCCAGCAGGTTTCCGTCACGTAGAATTCCGCGTAGCTGATCTGCCACAGCAAGAAGTTGCTGACGCGCATCTGGCCCGCGGTACGAATCAGGAGGTCGGGATCCGGCAACTCGGGCCGGTAGAGACGCGACGCGAACGCACGCTCGTCGATGTCGTCGATGTCGATCTCGCCTTGCATTGCTGCGCGCGCGAGTTCGCGCGCCGCATCGACGACTTCTTGGCGCCCCCCGTACGAAAGCGCGAGACACAGAGTCAAACCGGTGTTGTCCTTGGTCATCGCTTCGGTCTCGTGCAGCGTCCCGCGAATGTCCGCAGGCAACGCCTCGATTCGACCGCAGTGCGTGAGTCGCACGTTGTTGTCCATGAGCGTCGGACGCTCGGCAACGAGGAACTCGCCGAGCGTCTTCATCAAGAAATCGACCTCGGCTTTCGGGCGAGACCAGTTCTCGGTGGAGAACGCATAGAGATACAGCGCTTCGAGACCGAGACGAGCGCACTCGGTCACCGTCGTGCGCACGGCGTCGACACCCTTGCGATGCCCACGGATGCGCAAGAACCCGCGCTTACGCGCCCATCGACCGTTGCCATCCATGATCACCGCAACCGAACGAGGAAGCACGCCTTTGCCCTGCGCCGTCCGGTCGTTGTCTCGCGTACTCAAGATCGTCGTCAAACTCGCTGCACGTGGAGGACTTGGTCCCGTTCGGGCCCGATCGAAACGAGGGGAATCGGCACGTGCACGATGGACTCGATCTTGCGAACGAAGGACTTGGCCGCCTCGGGCAGGTCCTCGAATCGTCCGCATGCGGCGATTTCCTCGTCGAAACCAGTCAGGACATCGTACACCGGTTCGAACTCTCCGATGCGAGGATGTCCTGCTGGCCACTCGCGGACGATCTCGTCGCCGCGCTGATACGCGACCGCGATGCGGATCTCGTCGAACGTCGACAGCACGTCGAGCATCGTCAAATACAGCGCGTCGGCGCCGCTGATCGCGCACGCGTAGCGCAGCGCGACCGCATCGAGCCAGCCGCATCGCCTCGGGCGGCCGGTCGTCGTGCCGAACTCGCGTCCACGTTCGCGGATCCGTGCACCGATTTCGTCTTGGAGTTCCGTAGGGAACGGTCCTTCGCCGACACGGGTCGAATAGGCTTTCGCCACGAGAATCACTTCGTCGACCGCACGCGGGGACACACCGGCACCACCACCGAGCCCGCTCATGCCGACGGACGTCGACGTCACGTACGGGTAGGTACCGAGATCGACGTCGAGCATCAAACCCTGTGCCCCTTCGAAGAGCACCTGCTCACCACGCGCGAGCGCGTTTCGACACACGAGGCCCGTGTCTTCAGCCGCCGCGAGAAGCGGACGCGTGACTTCGATCAGCTCCTCCGCCAGCGCTTCGGGATCGACGGGAGATTGTTGTACGCCTTCCAAGAAGCGATTCTTCTCGATCGCCGCCGCGCGAAGACGCGCGCGCAAGAACGCGGGGTCCTCGAGGTCGCCAAAGCGCAGCCCGGCCCGACTCGCACGATCCTGGTAGGCGGGACCGATACCGCGACCGGTCGTGCCGATCTTGCCGGGACCACGCAGCTCCTCCATCAGGGCATCGATGCGACGGTGCCACGGAAGGATGAGGTGCGCGGACCGACTGATGCGGAGGTTGCGACCCGGCTCGACGCGGATCCCCCCTTTCTCGAGGCTCTCGATCTCACGGACCAGGTGCCACGGATCGATGACGACACCAGGCCCGATCAGGTTGATGACGTTGTCGCGGAACACGCCGGACGGAAGCAGGTGCACCGCGAATTTGCGATCCCCGATCACGACCGTGTGCCCTGCGTTGTTGCCGCCGCTGAAGCGCACGACATAGTCGGCGCCTTCCGCGAGTCGGTCGATGATCTTGCCTTTGCCTTCGTCACCCCATTGGGCGCCGAGGACGCATCTCGCTGGCATCGTGCCCCTGACCCGGAACCGGGCGCCAAGAAAAGCGGCGGAGTGTAGCGCGCTGGCGTCAAAGTCCAAGGCGACACGCCAGCTGCACGCGCCACCAGGCGAGCGGGCGAACGATGCCACCGAAGACTTGCAGGCACGACCGCTATGTATACGCTATACCGAATGTCAAACCCCCCGATCCAACGCATGCTGCACGCCTATCTGGATGCGCTGACGGCCGATGCCCGGCTGCCGGCGCCGATGCTCGAACGCCTTCGTGTCGAGTGCCGGGTCGGCATCCGCTCGCTCCTCCGGTATCGCTACACGGATCCCCATGAGCTGCTCGCCGGAGACGGCGGCGTCGACATCCTTCACGACGTGGTCTCCGACGCCCTGTCCGGCCGCATCGGCAGTGCGAAAGGGGACGTCCTGCGGTCGATGAGCCGAGCGGCGTACGATCGCTTTCGACGCGGACGATCGGCGCGCGCGGTGCAGGGCCTCGAGCTCGTGGAGTCCACGTTGCCGAACGAGCCGAGCGCCTTGACCCGCTCTTCCACTGCCGGCACCGAGCCGGATCCGATCTCGATGGGAATCGAGTCGTGTACGGACGAAATCGACGTGGACGTACTCAGGCGAGCCGTGAGCGGCACGTTCCAGAAGCGCGGCGGTGGTATCCGCATCGAACGGCTCGCCGATTCGCTCGGCCTCTCGCGGCGCGTATTGAAACGACGCTTGGACGCGATCGGTTCGAACCTCGGACGCGACGACGCGCGCAACGAATTCTGGCTCGCGCGCCTAGCCGAGACGTTTGTCGCGCTACTCCAAGAGAACCTCGAGGCGACGTCGTCCAGTCTCGTGCCGACCGCACCACTGCGCACCGCGAGCCTCGTGCGTGCCAAGGTCTTGCTCCAACGATTGAAGTTCGTGACCTTCACGGCCGACGTGCGCCTCGCGGTGCGAGAAGCGCGACGTGTGGTTCGTGAGAGATCCAGCGATCCGAAGACACTCGAAGCCATTGCACGCGGACTTGGCGGCGATGCGTTTTCGATCGACCTCATCGCCGCCGAACGCGCACTCGCGGAGCGCAGGCTCGAAGCCGCGCACCGACGGCTCGACGATCTCGAACGCGCGCCCCGCAATCAGGGTGCGGCGCGGCGCGACGACCTTTTGCGGTTGGCACGCACGCGATGCCTGACGGCCCAAGGTCGAGTGCACGAAGCCGCGGAACATCTCGAAGACATCGCGAGCGTGCAGCGACAGGATCCGGTCCTCGGCTACAACCGGCTGGTGCTCGCCCGCAGGACATCGAACGCGACACGCGCCCGTCAAGCGCGACGCGACCTCGAGAATCTACTCGCGCGCGACGGTTCGGTACGCCCGCTCGTGCGTCATCGAATTCGCGCTGCACTCGCGCGGCTGGGTTCGTGATCGAGAAGCACTGCGTGTGAACGTTCGATGCCGTCGCGCGTTGTCCGAAGCTCGGCGTGCACCTTCCAGCGAACACGCGTTGCGCGGACAATGGGACGCGCGACTTCGGCCGCACTCGGTGGTCTTCGAACTGCTCGAGCACGCCGGGCTCGCCTCCCCATTGATCTTGCAACTTGGCTCCACAACGCAGGGACTTCTGATGCCTTCGCGGTTCGTTTCGTTCGTCTTGTTCTCTTCTCTGTTCGCTATCAGTCCGGCGACGACCGCGCAGTGCTCGGATGCGACGTCGGGCGCAAGCACCTACGCATCTCACGACTGGCAACAACGTGTCCTCGCAGTTCGCATCTTCGGCGCGCGCGCGGATGCGCATGCTCTCGCACGCGCTCTGCACGATCGACATCCACTGGTTCGCCGCGCGGCGTGCGAAGAACTCGGTCCACTCGGAGCAGATGCCGCGCCCGTGATCCAGGATCTCGCGGACAGCCTCGCGGACAGCGACCGCGAAGTGCGTGCGGCCGCGGCACTCGCTCTCGGATGGACACGTGTGCGGGCCGACGTCGCGATTCGTGCACTACTCGGAGCCGTCGACGCGCGATCGGATCGGGTTCGTACGCACGTCGTCACGTCGCTCGGCGAACTTCGCGGCACGACTCACGACGAAGCCATCGCGCGCGCGCTGACGGTGCGCCTCGGCGACAAGAGCCCGTTCGTGCGCGAGGCCGCGACCCGAGCGTTGTCGTGGGTCCTGCGTGACGCGCCACAACTGGCTCCGGTGACGTTCGAGGCTCTGCACGCGGCCGATTGGCGAGCGCGCGAACGAGCATGCCGCGCACTCGGAGCGGTTCTGCGAATTCTCGAGCACTCGGACGAGTCGAACGTGGATGGCGGTCTCGAACGATCCGTGCGTGCCGAACTCTGCCGCGCTTCGCGCGACAGTTACGTTCGCGTTCGCGATGCTGCGGCCATCGCACTCGCGAGCCGGTAACGGTCCGCGAGTCGACGGTCCACGATCAGTTGAAGACGCCGTACAGTTCGGTCACGAGCCCGTAGGGCGTGCGCGAAATCGAACCCGTGGCACTCTGATAGTCGTAGTGCCCGACGTGATTGCACTCGATGCCGCCGCGCCCGATCGTCATCGTCACGCCCTGCGAAAGCACCCAGCCACGAGGATTGCTCGCGGGATCGACGAACAACGCCTGGGCGTGGATCGTGGCACCGACGAGGGCATCGACGTACGGGATCGGCAGCGCAGACTCGCCACCATAGGTCGCCCCTTGAGCCACGAGCGGCAGCGCGAACGCGAGGTCGATGCTGACGTTCAACGAGTTTCCGGGAGCTTGCAGTGGGGTGAGATCGAACGGCAGCGGAATCACGCCGAACATCGTGTTGGAGAAGCCCCAGAAGCTGATGGCCGGATACGCGGACTTGAGTCCGGAGGCGATCAGTGTCGCTGCGCCGCCCGGTTGCAGAAGCCCCGGGTCCGACGTCACGCCGTAGCTGTCGTTGCTCGCGAACTTGCCGGCCGTCCCGAAGGGCGTCGCGGAGCCGGTCGTGCCCGCTTGTTGCGCATGCGCATCGAAAAAGTAGTTGGACTTGACCGGCGCTTGCGGCACATACCACTCGAGGAGCAAGTCGCCCGCTGGACGTTGGTAGACGTAGGGCGAGGTGAACTTGAAGACGATGTTGAACGGCCGCGTCGTCGTCTGCGCTGGCAGGCTATAGGCCGCATCGAACACGACGGTTTGCGTGCCCTTGCGATTGCTCGCGAACGTCGCGCTCATGTTGGCTGCGTCGAACGCCGCCGAACCGACGGACAAGCGCACCCGCGTGAACGACCGCGAAGGCACCGCCGCCGAACCGTCGGCACGCAAGCGCACTTCTCGAAGGAGCGCGGTGCCACGACAGAACGCAGAACCGTTGATGATCTGCTGCGCGATCCCGCCGCCATAGCCGGAGAAGTAGGGCGAACTCGTACTGCCGTCAGGACCAGCAGCGAGAGGCACCATCTTTTGGCTCTGTCCCGGCAGGATGGATGCAAGAATGCAGCAGGGCGCTGCGATGAAGAATGTGCGAATCATCCTGGCAGTGTAACTCATGCGGAGCCGAAACCGCCTCCGCCCGGAGTCTCGAGGATCAAACGGTCCCCGACAGCGAGGGAAAATCGCCCTTTCGCCGGCACCTTGCGCCGCACGCCGTGTGCATCGACGATCCATTGTCGTCCGGGCTTTCCCGGTCGACCCCCGTTCCGACCTGGCGGCCCCTGAATCCTGCGCTCGGAGAGAAGCGCTCCGCGCAGGGGTACCAGTGAACGCAGTTCTTTGACGAGACCGTCACCGCCGCGATGGTGACCGCGTCCCCCGCTCCGTCGCCGGACGTGCAGTCGTTCGATCACGAGCGGTTGCGAGAGTTCGCAGTCTTCGATCGGGGTGTTCCGCGTGTTCGTCATGTGCGATTGGATGCAACTCGCACCATCAGACATCCGGCTCGCACCAGAACCGCCGGCGAGAGTTTCATAGAACGCGAACGACTCGCCACGCAGCCCCGTGCCACCGAGCGTGAGGTTGTTCATCGTGCCCTGGCTCGCGGCTGGCACGTCGGCACCCGCGCGCCCGAGTGCCGCGAAGCACATGTCGACGAGACGTTGACTCGTTTCGACGTTTCCCCCGGCAACGGCAGCGGGGAACTCCGGATCGAGGACAGACCCTTTGCGAGTGCGCACTTCGACGTCCGTGAGTAGGCCGCCGTTGATCGGGAGTTCGTCGCCCGCGACGCACGCGAGTGTGTACAGCACCGCGGCGAGGACGATCGCGGGATTCGCATTGAGTCCACCACGGCATTGATCGTCGCTTTCTCGGAAGTCGAAAACCATGCGTCCCTGCTTCGTGCGCGTGAACTCGAGTGCGAGCCCTATCGGCTTGTCGTCGATACCGTCGCCTTCGAGCGCATCGCGAGTCGAGAACGTGCCGGTGCCGAGCGATGCCAACGAAGCGCGAAAGAGACGGGTCGTGTACTCACGCAAGGCAACAGCTGCGGCAGCGAGTGTGTCGACACCATGGCGATCCATCATCGCGAGGAGACGCTCGACACCGAGGGCCCCCGCTTGTCGCTGTGCACGCAAGTCGCCGCGCCGCTGTTCGGGCGTACGCGTGTTGGCGAGCAACAACGCTTCGACCTCGGGCACGCGGACTCCGCCGCGGGACTCGTGGACCGGCGGGATCCTCAAGCCTTCGGCGGGCAAGTCGTGTGCGGGCGCCATCGAGCCCGGCTCGGAACCACCGATGTCCGCGTGGTGCGCCCGAGTCAGCACATACCACGCGGCGCCGGGTGCACCGACGGCATGGATCAATGTCAGATCCGGAAGATGCGTGCCGCCGGCATACGGGTCGTTGAGCAAGATCGCGTCACCCGTCGCGAGGTCTTCGAATCGTGTGCGCACGGCCGCAATCGACAACGCCGCCGATCCGAGGTGGACAGGAATGTGTGCAGCCTGCGCCACGAGCGCACCACTCGCATCGAAGATCGCGCACGAGTAATCACGGCGCTCACGAATGTTGGGTGACGGTGCCGTCTGGCGAAGGAGTTCGCCACACTCTTCGGCGATCGAGGTGAAGAGCTCGTGATAGACGCGGAGTCGAACCGCGTTGAGCGACGTCACTGCCCGTCGCGTGCCTGCTTCAGGTCGTAGGCGATTCGCGCGACGCGCTTGCGCACGTCTTCGAACCTCGGGTGGAGCGACATCACGCGCCGGAACGCGGCCAAGGCTTCCTCCGACTTGCCGGCCTCCTGTGCAGCGACGCCTTCGTCGTACGTCTTCTTGACGTCTTCGAGCAACTGCGTGAGCGTGGTGACCTTTCCTACGGCGCTGCTCGACGGATGTGCTGCCGCGAGTTCGCGATACACTTCCAGTGCTTGCTCGAAGTCGTAAGCGAGCTCCAAGAACTGCGCGTCGCTGAAGCGCGCATCGCGCCTTGCATCGAGCAACTGCCCTCGCAGCTCGTTGAGCGAAACACGGTCGTAGGTCGCCAGCTCGGCGGCACGCGCGAGCGACTCCTCGGCAACGTCGAAGCGCTTCGCAGCGATCGCCATCTGCGCATCGGTGAATGCTTCGTCGGCTTCCGCCTCGTCGAGCCAGATCTTGGCGATTCGCTTGCCCTCCGGAATCCACGTGAAGAGATCATCCGTCGCTGCCGCGATCTCGTCGTTTTCGGCCTTGCGACGTGCCTCGAGGAGGTCGACGACCTCGAGGATTTCGCGTCCGGCGGCCCCCCATCGACGCTCGGCGGCGAGTTGGTCCGCCCAGGCACGACGCGTGCGTGCCACTTGACGCGCGGCAACGCCTTCGAGATAGCTCGCGCGGGGATTGGCACCATCGCTGTCGAGCGCGGCATCGGCGTGGTAGTGCACGCGCTCCCAATCGCCGTCGCGCCTCGCAGTCAACGCATTGCGATAGTGCTCGTCCGCGAACTCGCGCCGCTCGTCGTAGATGTCGCGAACGTCCTTCAGGCCACGCAGCGCGGCTTCGTCACCAGGCCTGATGTTGAGCACTTCTTGGAACGACTCGAGTGCGCGCTCGGGCTCGTCGTCGACGACAGCCTCTTGGCCACGTACGAGCATGCGGGCCGCAATTTGATCCTTGGCCTTGCGTTGCCAGCGCATTGCGATCGGGTTGTCCGGATGGTTCGTCAGCACCCGTGCCAGGATGCCGAGCCCTTCACGTTCGTGACCGGACAAGATCGAAGCGCGTGCACGATCCAACAAGAGGACGGTGCGCATGCGCTCGGCGAAACGCTCGATCTTGCGATCACCCGGTGCATCGGCGAGCGCCGCCTGACCGTGCGCATAGGCCTCTTCGTAGTGCGCCCGATCGAATGCCTCGACTGCGCGCCCGTAGTGGAGTGCCGCAGGGGGCGCCGAACACGCGGCGAGAACCGCAGCGAGGATCGGTGAGAACAGCAGACCCGAAGTTCGAAGGGAAGCGGTGCGCATCGTCGTCCAAGGTAGAGTGCCGAGTCACGGACGGCCAGCGAGCAGATCGACCAAATGCTGCCGTGCGGGGCTCCGACGTCGCTCGGCCCACGGTCTTCCCGACTCTTCGGCAGGTTCTGCTCGCAATACTCGCGAACGTGCGAAGTCCCCGCGGTGGCAGACCGCGGTGGCGCCGAACCCACCGACCCGCGAGACTCCCTCCCCCCCGATGACCGAAGCCTCCGACGACAATGTTGCGCGCACGGGCCGCCGCGAGTTCCGCGATCTCGTGGCGCTCGCGGCCCCGATCATGGTCGTTCAGATCGGCATGATGTCGATGGGGCTCGTCGATACGGCCATGCTGGGACGGGTGTCCTCGGACGATGTTGCCGCCTGCGGGCTCGGCAACTCGTTCTCGTACCTCGTCGCGAACTTCTGCATGGGGATTCTCTTCGCGCTCGATCCGATCCTCTCCCAGGCACTCGGCGCGCGCGACAACGAGGCGTTCGCCAATGGGCTTCGCAACGGATTCGTGGTCGCGCTGCTACTGACGATTCCCGGGAGCGTCGCGTGGTGGTTCTCCGGGGACGTGTTGCACGCGCTCGAGCAACCCGCACGACTCATTCCCAAGGCCGAGAGCTACGTACGTGCGCTCATTCCGAGCTTGTTCGCGTTCTTCGGATTCATCGTGTTGCGCATTTCGTTGCAAGCGATGCATCGGATACGGCCGCTGATCGTCATCATTCTCGCGGCCAACGTGGCGAACGCGGTGCTCGACGTGGCCCTGATCGAGGGGAAGTTCGGTCTTCCCGCGCTCGGCATCGTCGGATGTGGCATCGCGACCACGATCTGCAGGTGGGCGATGTTCTTGGGGCTCGCCGCGTGCGCGTGGCCGCACCTAAGACCAGCGATCCTCCACCGTTCTTCGGGTCTGCCATCGGCTCGCGCTCTGTGGCGCATCGTGCGCTACGGCGTCCCGATCGGGCTCCAACTCGTCGTCGAACTCGGGGCCTTCGTCGTCGTCATGTTCCGTATGGGCTACCTCGAAAATCCCGAGACGGCTGTCGCCGGACACGTCATCGCGATCAACCTCGCGGCACTGTCCTTCATGATGCCACTTGGCCTTTCGATCGCGGCTTCGGTGCGTGTCGGATGGGCTGTGGGTGAAGGCGACATCGAACGCGTGCGCCAACGCGCGCGGATCGCGCTCGTGACCGGAGCGGCCATCATGGCAGTTTGGGGCGTATTCTTCTGGCTGACGCCCGCCCCCTTGTTGCGCGTGTTCACCGACGATCCGGCCGTCCTGACCGTGGCGCTGACGTTGATGCCTCTGGCGGCCTTGTTCCAGATATTCGACGGGCTGCAAGTCGTCGCGGGCGGTGTCCTGCGTGGCCTCGGAGACACGCTGCTCCCGGCGCTCTGCCACATTCTCGGGTTCTGGTTGCTCGGCTTGCCCGTCGGCCGCTGGCTCGCCTTCGACCGCGGGCTCGGGCCGAGCGGTCTTTGGTGGGGCCTCGTGCTCGGCCTCGTCGCGGTCAGCATCGTCCTGATCTGGCGCATGGAGCGCTGCCTGCGACGGAACACGATCCGGCGGATCTGACCGCAAGCCGGTCCCGCGTTCGATTTCGATTGCGGGCCACATCGTGCGGATCGGGAGCACGGGGCTGTGCCGGGGCAGGATGACTCCGACATAGCGGACGCGCGTTGTCCCGCAGGGCTCGTGAGCGGCAGTGTCGCCGTCACGTTCCTCGGGATCGAGCGAGTCGGCTGGACTCACCGGATGACTTGCGACCCAGGTCGCGTTCGTCTCTCACTGGTGATGTCGCGAAGCACGGGACGTGGCACGTCGGCATCCGTGAATACGGCATTTTCGGACGCACTCGGCTATACGTGATGCGCATGCGCCTGCCTCGCCTGCCCCACTCGACCTGCCTGTGCCTTTCTGCCCGTTCGCACCGCTCCACCTGTTTGCAACTCGTGCACGGCGCGCTCCACGCATTCCTTCTGCCGCCTCGCAGCCGCCGTCGACTCGCTGCGATCGCGGCCCTGGGCGTGCTGGCGGGATTCGCTTTCGGTGCACCCCGTGCAGGTGCACAACGACCGATCGGCCTCGCCGACCGCAGTCTCGTCAATCCGACGGGGAAAGGGTCGAAGACCATTCCTTGCTCGATCGTCTATCCCTCAACGGTGAGCGGCGTGGATACGCCGATCGATCCGCGTGCAGGCGGGCGCTCGTGCATCGTGTTCTTGCACGGCTTCGGGCGATGGGGCGCGGAGTACTACAATCTCGCCATGGCCCTCGCACAGCGAGGGTTCGTCGCGGTCCTACCCAACTCGGGCCAGTTTTCATTGGACGAACTCTTCGCGGACGCGGTCGCGATGCGGGATTCCATTGCACTCGCAGCGAGGACGCGAGGACATCTCTTCGACGGCAAGCTCGACCTCGCCCGCATGGGACTCGTCGGCCACAGCTACGGCGGAACGACGTGCGCCCGCGTCCTAGCGCGCAACGACGGCTACCGAGCCGGTATCGCAATCGCTCCAGTCTTCGTCGACGACACGGTGCAGAACGCGCGCGTGCCGTTCTTGGTCCTCCATGGAGGCGGCGACACGCTCATCCCGTGGCGCGATGGCGACAAGGTCTACCGAGCAGCAACGAGTTACCGTGACGTGAAGGCGTTCCTACGCCTCGGAACCGCGGCGCAACATTTGAATGTCGCGGGAATGGAACTCGCATCAGTGAACGACGAAGAGGTCTGGTCGATCTGTGCCGACGCGCTCTCGGGCTTCTTGCTGCGCTTCGTCGAGGACGACGTCGACGCCCTCGCCACCGCGTTGGGCCCCGAAGTGCGACGACAGTCACTCGTCGACGACCTTCGTACCGAGATCGACGAACCGCAGCTCCTGCAACTCGAACCGGCGCACTCCGCAAAGAGCTTCCGCATCGCGATAGCCGCGGAGCCCGGCCCCTACGGTCTCGCGCTCGGAGCTTCCAAGACCAGCCTTTCCACGCCGTTCGGCGAGCTTGGCCTCGACCCAGCGACCCTTCTCGTCATCGGGATCGGCACCACCGGCACGTCGAAGCTGACCGAACTCGTCCTCGATACACCGAGCGACCCCCGCTTCATCGGTCACGACTTCGGCCTCCAAGCCCTAGCGACCCGAGCCCGCGTCGGCCTACGCCTGAGCCCACCAGTCTGGATCACCATCCAACCCTGATGCCCCAGCGACCTGCGTGAAACGTCCCTGGGTCAAAGCGCCGTACTTTTGCGCGTGGTTTGTCCCTGGCACCTTTCGCGCAGGGTGCGGGATCACGCCTTGCCGATGAAGGACTCGAGATCTTGTCGCAGCTCGTCGAGGCCGTAACTCGGGATCGAGATACAGCGGTAGACGATGTCTTCGAGACCCGAGGGCGTCTTCGGATTGAGTTCGTGTGGCGGCGGGTAGCTCAGGAAGTAGCTGAGGGAGAGACGAATCGTCTCGCCACCTTGCGTCGAGCCCGCGTGCTGCCACGGCACTTCTTCGAACGGAAGCGCTCCCGTCAGGATCTCGTAGATCATGATCCCGATGCCCATCACGTCCGCCTTGCTGTCCCGCAGCACGAGCGGATTGTAGTACGGCGTCGTCGAGATGGTCTCGCCATCATCACTCCGGTAGGCCGGGTCGATGAGAACGACCTTGCCGGATGGCTTGATGATGATGTTCTCGGGCTTGAGGTCCCCGTGGAACGGTAATCCGTCTTCCGCCGACAGCGCTTGCAGTGCGCGAACCGCGGCGAGGAACCAGTTGAGATGCACGCCTTCGAGATTGCGAATCTTCTCGCGAAGCGTCTTCCCCCGCACGTACTCGAGCACGAGCACGGGTCGGTCTTCGAACTCGAACGCGTTCTTGACCTTGACCATGTTCGGCGACACGCCCGTCGTGAGCAGGTCGGCTTCACTTCGAATGAGCCGATCGATCTCCTCGCGATCGAGGAAGTCGACGCGCACGCCGCCCTTGTGAAAGAAGACGGCTTCGCCCGGCGTCTCGTCGGGACTGATCCCGTCGACCGAACGCCGCGAACTGACTTCGAGCAGCCTCGTGACGAAGTGACCTCCGCCGGCGCTGTTCCCGAACTTGAGGGCGACCTTCTCGCCACTCGTTCGTTGCTCCGCCAAATAGACGTAGCTGAAGCCACCCCGTCCCAAGAATCGGGTGATCTTGTAATCCCCGATCATCTCTCCGACCGCGATGTGGATCATCTTCCTGTCGGTCTCCGCCCCCCGCAGACATTCCCCCGAACCAGGTGCCTCTTCGACGGGACCTCGATTCGAGTTGAGTCCACGCGCCGCGGAAATCCGCAGCCAACCGACCCTCCGATCCCAAGGGCGGCGCGGGTCGCGATCAGAATCGTTAAAGATCCTCGAAAGATGGTCGGATCTCGGGAAGCGGGCAAGGAAGCCCGGACTCGCCGACTGCTATCATCGATTTCAGATGACCTCGAACCGTCCTTGCCCGCGCGCATCGGCGCGGCCGCGTGCCTCTTCTACCGTGCTTCTTGCTGTCAGCTCCACCCTGCTGCACACCATCCTCGTCTCTTGCGGAGGTGGTGGCGGCGGTGGCGGAAGTGCGCCAGGCCAGCCGCCGAGCCTCGTCAGCGTCGTCTTCACGGGATCGACACCCTCGGACTCGACGCCGGACCCTGGCGACACGCTCACGTTCTTCTTCACGCGCACGATCAAACTGACCGGCGCGATCCTCGATGACAGCAAGCTCGAGCTCTCGAACGGCACGCTCGGCACCGGCCTCGCCGCACCCACGCTGATCGATGCACGCTCGATGCGCGTGACGCTCGGCACCGGCGTCAACTTCGTCGTCGCGACGGACACGATCAAACTCGCGGAGTCACAGGACGTCGTCACGGATCCGCAGAACGCGACGATCGACACGACCAAGACGGTCACGATCCAGCTCAGCGACGGGGCCAAGCCTACGATTTCGTGGCTTGCCGTCTGTGGCATTCCGGACGAACTCAACGGTCGCGGCGCCGCGGGAGGCCTTCTGCAGCTGCCACGGACCGGGTTCACACTCGCCGCGAAGTTCGACGACCCCGGCGGCGGGATCGACACGACGGGCTTCCTCGTCTCGTCGACGGTGGACGTGCGGTCTAGCGGCACGCTCTTCACCGCCGGTGCCAACCTCTTCAACGAACTCGATGCGACCAACGTGACGGCTGCCGAGTTTCTCCTCACGGTTCCGACGAGCGTCGTCTTCGCCGAAGGCGATCAATCGATCCAGCTCATCGTCAAGGACACGTCAGGCCTTCTGTCCGACCCCGTCACGCACACGTTCCGTGTCCGCACACCGACGAACGAAGCGCGCCCACTCGAGTCGGGTCAAACGTGGTTCGTCGACTTGTCCCGCGATCTCGATGCGTTGTCGAGCCGCGACGGCACGGGCAACTTCGTGATCATCGATGCCCCCGTTGCCGGTGCGAACAACGTGCCCGACTTCGACGAGGACCTCACGATCCTCGGTTTGCGCACGGACAATCCACTGGACAACGTCGTCGGTTCGCAGAACTCCAACGAAGTCGTCCTCGGCCTGCTCCAAGCAGCGATCCTCGAGAATCTCCAACGGTACTACACGGGGACGACGGTGCAGTTCACCTTCAGCGACCCGGGGCCGTTCCCGAGTCCTCGCCCGTACGTCGCATACAGCAAGGCGAATCACTCGCGAATCGCCGTTGGCGGCGCCACGACGGCATCCGGAACGCTCGGCACCGCGATCTACGATTCGAACAATGCGCAGCAGGACAACAACACGCTGGACGTCGGCACGTACGACGGTGTCGTGCTCACCGCACGTCTCGGCATCTTCGTCCACACGATGATCGAGGCCGATATCAATCGAATCGGCTCGGGTCTGCGCGCCGATTTCGATTCGCTGATTCGCTTTCGTGGAGTTCCGATCGGCGAAGAAGTCACGGCCGACAAGACGCGACTGGCCAACATCGTTTCGCGAACCGCGGGCGATCCGCGCCAGGACATCATCGAGACCGCGATCTCCAACTTCGGCCGCTTCGTCGCGGTCCTGCTCGCCCACGAATGCGGCCACAGCGTCGGCCTCGTGCAGGACGGTGCGATGCCCGGCGGGCTCTACGGCGGCATGCCGACGGAGTTCCCCGGCTCGACTCCTGGGCACATCGATCTGTCGTCGACTTCCATCTTCCCTTCGACAGCCACGGAAATCATGTCGCCTGCAGTGAGCTACGAACGCTCGGTCGCGGACGAAACGGACTTCAATCCGCTCATTCGCTCGTACCTCCAAGAACGCACGTACTACGACGCGAAATGAGACGCACTTCGATGAACCTCCCGACCATGACCACGAAGTCGCCGCTCTGCGTCGTTTCTCTTGGCCTCGCCTTGATCGCGATGCAGCCTTCCGCGGCGAGCCAAGTCACGTCTTCTCACGAACACACGACGACCGCGGACGTGCCGAACGTCGATCTCGCTGCAGCGCACGCTTCGCTCGTCGTGATCGGACACGAAACGTTCGACCCCGTGCATGGACGAGCGATTCGCGTGCTCGAAGTGCTGCGCGGCACTGCACCGAGTGACGTGTTGCCGATGCCGAGTGGCGTCCACCTCGGACTGCACGAAGACGTTCCACAAGAGGCACGTCTTCTCTTCCTCGACGCCGTGCGAATCGGCCCGTCCACGACGTGGCGAGTTTCTCAGTATCCCGGGGTCGCACTCGATGCCGAGGGTGATCGCCCCGCACGTTTGCGCGCCATGCTCCAGAGCTTCGACCTCCTCGGTCGCGGCATCCCGGGCTCGGCCCATGCCGTGCTGTCCTTCGCGGAATCGTGGCGTATCGCGGATGCAGAACTCGCGAGCATCGCACTCCGAGCGCTGACACGCCGCGAAGACGTGCTCGTTCGCGAGCATCCCCTCGGCATCTCCAAGCGGTTTTCGGCATTGCTCGAGAACGACGCGCTCGCCCCGAACGTTCGTGCTGAAGCGGCATGCGCGCTCGCGACGGTCGCACCCGACATCGCACGCGAACGCATCGAATCGTTGTTGTCCACAGGCAAAGCGGACCAACTGGGAAATCGGTTCGGGCCACTCCTCGTCGGCATCACGGGGATCGATGCCCGGTCGGCACTCGCGACCCGCGTTGCGGGATTCCTCGACCGCGCTGCGCCCGGCGCGCCGGGAGAAATCCTCACGTGCCTGAAGACGATGCGCACGAGTGCGGCGCAGCGCACGTTCGACAGCCTGCTCGAAGACCCTCGGGTGCAGCGTGCGTATCGCACGCACCTCCTACGAAAGTAGGCGAGCGACGGTCAGGACGATCGCCCGCGGCGCGCGAAATACTCGCACGCGCCAGCGGCAAGATCGTTGCACGCTCCGTAGATCCGGAGTGAATGCCGCTTCATCGTGAAGCCGAAGTCCTGCGCAGCACGATCCTTCAGCGACTCCATGTTCTCATCGTGGAACTCGCAGATCCGCCCGCAGTCCTCGCAGATGATGTGGTCGTGATGCTCGTGACCGAACGTGTGTTCGAAGAGCCGACTGCCCTTGCCGACATCGAGCCCTTCGATGAACTCGCCTTCTTCGAGCACTTGAAGCGTGCGATACACGGTCGCGAGGTGCACACCGGTCTCAGGGTTGCGTGCACGAATCATGTGCAGCAAGTCTTCCGCCGAGAAGTGCTCGTGCGTGCCGAACGCCGCATCGACGATCTCCTGACGCGGACGCGTCCAACGCAGTCCCACTTCTCTGAAGTGAGCTTTGACTGCCTCCGTCTCGTTGCGAATCCGCTCTTCCATAGAGCCACCCGTCAGCGCTGACCGATGTCGCGCCGGTACCGCATGCCTTGGAACGAAATCTTTTCGAGAGCCGCGTAGCAGCGATCGAGTGCGGCGCGCACCGTCTTGGCCTTCGCCGTGACGGAGAGCACACGCCCACCGGCAGTCAGGATCGTTCCGTCCGGTTTGCGCGTCGTGCCCGAGTGGAACACGACGAGGTCGTCGTCTTCTCCGACGTCGTCCAGGCCGTGGATCTCGAATCCCGTCGAATACGCCTCCGGATAGCCACCCGAAACCGCAACGACGCACGCCGCCGGTCGTGCATCCCATGTCGGACCCGACTCGAGTTTGTCGAGTGCACCGTCGGCAGCAGCAACCAAGTACGGGACGAGGTCCGATTCGAACCGCATCAAGAGCGGTTGCGCCTCGGGATCCCCGAAGCGCGCGTTGAACTCGAGCACGCGAGGTCCGAGCGGCGTGACCATCAGGCCAGCGTAGAGGATGCCGCGGTACGGGCGCCCTTCTTGCACCATCGCGTGGATCGCCTGCACGAGGATCTGGCTCTCGACGTGTTTGATCGTTCGCGGATTCGCCGCGGGTGCGGGCGAGATCGCGCCCATGCCCCCGGTGTTCGGGCCCTTGTCCCCCTCGAGGCTGCGCTTGTGATCCTTTGCCGATTCGAGCGGGACGATCGTTCTACCGTCGCACAAGGCGAGCATCGAGACCTCATCGCCTTCGAGAAACTCCTCGATCACGATCTGCGAACCCGCTGCCCCAAACGCACCCGACTCGAGACAACTCGCGACGGCCTTGCGGGCCGAATCGTAGTCGTCACAGAGGATCACGCCCTTGCCCGCGGCGAGTCCCGATGCCTTGACGACGAGTTTTTCGTCACGATGCCCCTCGAGGAAAGCGAGCGCAGTCGCCAAGTCCGAGAACGTCCACGATTGGGGCGAGGGAATATGGTGTCGACGACACAGCTCGCGACAGAAAGCCTTGCTCCCTTCGATCTCCGCCGCGAGGCGGCTCGGGCCAAAAACCTTGATACCGGCAGCTTGCAACGCATCCGTCAAGCCGAGGCAGAGCGGCGCCTCGGGGCCGACCACCACGAGGTCGACGCGGTGCTCGCGGCAGAACGCCTCGAGCTTGGCGAAGTCTTCGACGCCGATCGGAACACATTCGGCGACCTTGGCGATTCCGCCATTGCCGGGCGCACACCAGACCTTCTCGACGAGCGGAGAACGTGCGATCTTCCAACAGAGCGCATGCTCGCGACCGCCGCCGCCAACGACCAAGATCTTCAAGACACGTTCCTCCCGGCTGCCTGGACGCGCGCAGCATGGAGCGTGTCGTGCCGCTTCGCAAGGACGGCACGCTGCGGTCAAACGGGCGTCGCGGCGCGAATCCAGCGATGCAGCAGTTCGTCGAGTTCCGGGGGCCGCACGGGCTTGGCGATATAGTCGTCCATTCCCGCAGCGAGACAGCGCTCCCTGTCCCCACGCATCGCGTTCGCGGTGAGCGCGATGATCGGCGTGTGTTCACCACGCGCCTGATTGCGGCGGATCGCGGCCGTCGCCTCGTAGCCATCCATCTCGGGCATCTGGCAGTCCATCAAGATCGCGGCGTAGGACTCGCAAAGGACCGCATGCACCGCTTCGCGCCCGTTGGAGACGACGTGCGCCTCGAATCCGAGCTTGGCGAGCGTGCGGGAGACGACCTTCTGGTTGATCGGATTGTCCTCGGCAACGAGGATGCGTCGACCATCCGTCGTGGCGCTCGCCGCGGGCGTCGACGTGGGATTCGCTGTGGCCTCCGTCGTCAGCGCTGCAGTCGAAGGGATCGCACACGTGACTCCACCGCCGCGACGCTCGCCGCGCCTTCCGTCGATGCCACGCCGTTCGCCTTGGATCGGCGGGCGACGACGCTCGAGCGCCTCGCAGATGACGCGCGCGAGAACGTCGATGCGGATCGGCTTGGGCAAGAAACCCCAGATCGCCGTTTCGTGCACCGCGAGATCGTGTCCGCGCGACTTCGAATAGGTCGAGACGACGACGCGCGTCGTCGCCAATCGATGGTCGGCACGCAACTCGCACAAGAAGGTCGTGATCGGCAAATCGTCGACATGATCTGCGGCCACGACGAGTTCGTACGGATCGCCTTCGCGTAACGCTGTTCGCATGAGCCACAGTGCACCACCGACGTTGATCGCCCAGTCCGTGCGATGCCCGAAGCTCGTCAACGCGTCCTGCATCACGCTCGCGGTCGGTGCATGCGGCTCGACGACGAGCACACGCCGCCCCCCGAGCTTGCGCGCGACGTCGCGAGGGCGCTCCTCGTGCGAGAATCCCGCCTTGGCACGTTCGACGTCGAGCACGAACGAGAAGGCGCTTCCTTCGCCGGGTTCGCTCGCGACGAAGAGGCGACCTCCGAGCAACTCGATCAATTGGCGACTGATGACGAGGCCGAGTCCCGTGCCGCCGTACTTGCGCGTCGTGGACGAGTCGGCCTGGCTGAACGCTTCGAAGATGCGGTTCTGCGCATCCACCGGGATGCCGATGCCGGAATCGCGCACCTCGATGCGAACCTGGACACGCGACTCGTTCGCGCTCTGCACGACGCATTCGACGAGCACTTCGCCCTCACTCGTGAACTTGATCGCATTGCCAACGAGGTTGGAGAGCACTTGCCGCAGGCGCGTGTGGTCGGTGACGACGTCGAGGTCGATGCACGAGGGAACCACGGCGCAGATCTCGAGACCTTTGGTCACCGCACGTTCTTTGAACAGCTCGGTCACCGACTCGATGGTCGCGCGCAAGTCGCCTTCGCGCAGTTCGACTTCGAGCTTGCCCGCCTCGATCTTGCTGAAATCGAGAATGTCGCCGAGAAGCCCCAGGAGGTGCTCCGCCGATTGTTGCACCGTCGCGAGGTCCTGCTGCACGAACGACGGCAATCGCTCTTGCACCAGCAACTGCGTCATCCCGATGATCGCGTTGAGCGGCGTCCGGATCTCGTGACTCATGTTGGCGAGGAAATCACTCTTCGCGCGTGTCGCGGCCTCGGCGCGCTCTTTGGCTTCGACGATCTGTTGGTCCCGCTCTTCGATCTGCGCGAGCATGCCGTTGATCGCGTCCGCGAGTCGCCCGAGGTCGTCCGCGCCATGACTGTGCGCGCGAATCGAATAGTCCCCGCGCTCGGCGACGTGCCGAGTCGTCGCGACGATCTCGAGGATCGGCTGCGTCACGAGGCGCTGGAGCCTGTGCCCGAGCAAGAACGCGAACAAGACGGACACGACGACGATCAAGAAGACGATGCCCGAGAGCCATGCGAAACGTCGCACGTACGGCGTGTGATCGACCTGGAGCCGTGCGGCGCCGATCGCGTGCCCGCGATACGTCAGCGGTTCGACGGTCCAGGCAAGCGTCGTGGCATCCTGATCCGCTGCGTCGGCGCGCTCATAGGAGCCGAGGACGCGCCCATCCTTCGCGACGATGTTGGCCCGCACGACGCGCAGCTCGGATTCGAGCGCGCGCAGTTGTGCGTCGATGCGCGCGTCGTCGGACGATGCGACCGCTTCGACCGTCCGCGCACCGAGGAGTTCCGCGACCTGCGATGCTTCGCGAGCACTCGTCGACTTGTAGTGCAACAGGTCGAGCGACAAGAACGCGATACCTGCCAACATGACGACGAGCGAACTCGTCAACAGGATGATCAACGTCAGCTTGTGACGCAGCGAGAGCGCATGAAACGCGTTCATCGTCGGCCTCGCTCGGAGCCTGTGGTCCGGGCTCCCAGGCCTTCGCGGCAGAGCGTATGCCGGCAGTAGTGTGAATCGCGCAAGTCGTTTCCCCCCCTCGAGACGGCTCGATGCACTCCGGAAACGACCTGGAGCCGATGTCGAAAATATCGACGCACTCGCGCTGTCTCCTGAATCGACGGCGTGCGCGCGGCCCCAACGATCGATGGCAACGCATGCGCGAGAGCGTCCAAGCTACCGCCCGGACAACGCAACGGACTGCGGGAACGTGGGCCGACCTGCTACCGTGCGTCGATCGTGCACGAAGCCACCACCGACCGGGACGGACATCCCGACAAGAACGAGTCGCTCCTCGCGCGCGAGCTTCCGTCGCTCGTCTACTACGCTCTCGCGATCGTCGTGACGCTGACCGTGCTCATCCAGACCTCGGGCGTTCTGCTCGAACGTCCCCAGATCGAACCCGACGACTATCGCTTCGTCGCGCGCGCCCTCGAGCTCGACGCCGAGGTCGACCGCGGGATGCTCGCTTCGGGCGTCGTCGAGAACCGTTGGGACATGCTGCCGTTCGTCGACGTCGACGGCGGTGTGCGCTTCTGGCGCCCTCTGTTTCCGGCGAGCTTCGCGCTGGATGCCCGAGCCTCCGATGGATTCGCCGCGCCACGAGGGTCGACCGCCCAGGCGCGATTCGAGCCGATCCTGCTGACCAATCTCGTCTTGCACGCCGTGTGTTGCCTACTGGCGTTCGGGGTGGGTGCACGTCTCACGGGACGCTGTATCGCGGCGCTCCTCGGCGGCGCTCTCTTTGCGTGCTTCGCGCCGCACGCCGAGGCGATCTGGTACGGCGCCGGGCGCAATGCGACTCTCCTGACATCGACGTTCGTCGGCGCATGGCTGCTCCACACCGCGACGATCACGAGCGACCGTAGCCGGATGGCGATTCGTGTGCTCGCGCCACTCGCCTTCTTGGCCGCGCTCTGCAGCAAGGAGACGGCGCTCGTCTTCCTCGTGGTCGTGGTCGTGCACGACCTCGTGACGCGACGCGGATTCGACCGCGTCCTCTACGCGACCTACGCCGGGATCGCGGTCGTGTGGTTTGCCGGACGACTCGCGGCATTGTCCGGAAGGGACGCACTGCCCTTCGTCGAGCCCTACGTGCACATGCCATGGACCGCGGACTTCTGGCCGCACGCGTGGGTCGCGACCCTCGGCATGCTCGATGCAATCGGCCTCGCGACGCCACTGGCGCCGTTCTTGCAACCGGACGAGTTCGCGAACTTCAATCGCGTTGCCGGGACGGTCGTCGGCGCGTCGGTCGTCGGCCTCGTCGTCTTGACCGGGCTACGTTCGCGACGAGGCGTGGCCATGATCGCGTTCGGCGTCCTGACGTGGTTGCCGACGCTCCCGGTCTACGTCAGCGAGCGCTACCTCTACTTGCCGAGCATCGCGTTGTGCGCACTCGTCGGCGAAACCGTGCGTCGTGGGCTTCCGCTGTGGTCCACGAGGGCGAACGGTTCGACAGAACGACAAGCGGACGGGGGCGCTGGTTCTTGGATTCACCGAGGCGTCCGGTTCGTTCCGTGGGTCTTCGCCGCGCTCGTCGTCGTCCACGCTTACGTGCATGCGAGGACCCTCGAGGGCAAGCATCGCTACATCAGCTTGCAACCGCGCGCAGGCTGGGGTGTCGCCCATGCTCTGCGCAACGTGCGACAGGATCTGGAAAACGCAGGCAGCATGCGGCTGCTGGTCGTCGATTTTCCGGGCGATGTCGTGCACGCACAGTTCTTCGAAGACCAACTGCGCGTCGAGTGCAGCAACGGAGCCCTCGAGGTCCGCGTCCTGAACCTGCTTCCGGCGAGCGCCGGCCTTGCTCAGAAGAATTCGCGCCTGCGTGTGACGCGCGGCAAGGCCGCCATCACGCTGCGCGGAGAACGCCGCCACGTGCTCGAGGAAAACGGCGCGCGCCTGCTCTTCGACCTCGTTGCCCGCACTCCCGGCACGACGCGAAGAACGCGCGATGGAAGTGTCTCGCTACGCATTCTCGAGGGCGACGGTAGTGGCGCCGACGCGATCGAGTACGAACTCGCCGGAGGCTTCGAGAACGCACGCGTCCTCCGCTACATCGCGCCGCCACAGAGTCGCGGCTTCCCACCCGCGGCGCTCAGCCCGGGTGCGCGCATCGCCGAAGGCGTCTTCGAGTTGCAGTGATCCTGTCAGAGCGTCAAGAGGATCGCGTTCGTGAGCGTCGCCGAGAGCTTTCCGAGATCGAACAGCACACCTTGGAACGCGAACTCTCCACTCAGCGTCGACGGAATCGTGAGTAACGGAAGTTGTTCCAACTTCCCGTTCGTGATCGTGCCCGTGGCCACGGGCAACGACACGAACGTCGGAATTTCGAGCGCCCAAGTTCCGACGCCCGGGACGGGAAACACCGTCGCGAATTTCGCAGCGATGAAGACCGCTCCGACTTGACCGTCCCTCCCGGTCGCGAGAATGCGTAGCGCGAGGCCATCCGTTCCCGCGATCGGAAACTGTCCACCCTGCGCGTAGCTGAGCGGACGCAGTGCACTGAAATGCCCCAGCTGCAACGCCGGCGCACTTTGGTGAAACCCGACGCGCCACGTCCGCTTCTCACTGGGGTGCGTCGCTCGACTCGCGGAGCCGAGGATCTGCCACGCCATGTCCACCTGCTTGTTCGACGAACCATCGGTCGGCTGCGACGTCGCCCACAGGCTCAGCCCGTCGTTCGACCAAAACGGCGAAGCAGGAAGACGGATTCCGACCGCGAAGAACGCTTCGCTTGGCACGACGATCGGCGTCGTGAGCGTCGTCGTGATGCTCCACGCGATCGGCCCGGTGCCGACGCCGGGACCGAGCACGATGTCGCCGCTCACGAAGAGCTCGCCGCTCGCACCGGTCGTCGGACCGGCCGTGGCATCGCCCGACCGCAGAACCCAACGAAACGACTCCTGCGTGGCTTGCTCCTGATCTTGAACGCTGTCGGCACGCAAGGCATCGATACGACCGACCTTGCCCGTGCTGTCCGGTTCCCCGAGCGCGCGCCACTGCTCGGCATGGAAACCTTGGAGGAGTTCTCCATCACCGGTGCCGAGGTGGCCACGAGACGTGTAGGACTTGGGCCCGGAATAGAGGATCTGGTTCTGTGCGCGACCGTCGACGGCGAAGAAGGCTCCGAAGGCGAGGATTGCAATGCAGCGCATTGCGGTACTCTACGACAAGGAAGAGTCCGCTCGTGCAGGAACCTTCCTGTCACGTCGAGCCATTCCAACCGTTCGAGTCCCCGCTGCACATCGCCCCTGCACACCACCGGACTCCGAGCACCAACCGGGCTCACAACCGCGATGAACTCCAAGCGTCCCCCGATCGTCTTCGCCACTCTCGCCATCGCGCTCCTCGTCGTTGCCGGGCTCGCCTACGCGTTCGGGTTCTGGCCATGGCATCGAAGCGATCGAGTGAGCGACATCACTCCGGACCTGACAACCGAGGCTCCGTCCGAGCAGACGAAGGTCGGCGACGTCCGGGTCGACACTCAGAAAACTGCCGAGCCGCCGAAGCCTGCGTCTTCGACCAAGCAACCCAAGGCCGTGACCGGCCTCGACATCCGCTCGAGAGCGCCGGCGGGTGGGACGCACTTCCGCCTGCCCGACGGCACCTTCGCACCCTGCCTCAACGGCATTCATCACGCTCCGCCCATGCAATGGCCGCGCGACGTGCCGTGGAGCGCGATCCGTCGCAAGATCGTCGACCGCCAGGGGAAGGAGTGGTACGAACACGCGGACGGCAGCTACTCGACGACCGAGATGATGTATCGCAGCGACCTCGGCCACAGCGAACCCGTCGTGCAGGTGCGCAATCCCGTTCCCGTCGTCCCGATGGAAACGCCGGACGACAAGAAGGTCGGTCGGCGCGCTCAGGACCCGGGCAAGTAGTCACGCGCGTGTCCGACGAACGAAACCTGCAAAGCCTATTGGACGCTCGCACAGATCGACGGGGTGGACCTCGAACCCGCCGCGCCGGAAGCGCATCCGTGACCGCGAGCACGAACTCGTCACCGAGGGCGTCCAGGAGCGCAACCTCGACGACATACCGGGTTTCTTGTGGTAGCTGACACGCTGCTAGTGGCCGGGCCATGATGCGGTTGGACGATCACGACTTTTCGCGAGAAGCGATTGCATCCGGCGGCCCCGTCCTCTGTATTCCTCTGCCCGTTGCGCGCGCAGATAGCGCGCGCGGGATCCGGGCAGTAGCGCAGTCTGGCTAGCGCACCAGCTTTGGGAGCTGGGGGTCGTGGGTTCGAATCCCACCTGCCCGACCAACTTACGACGGCGCTTGAAATCGCGCGGGACACCCGGGTGAACTTTGGGTTCCCATGAAGCGCCCAAAGAAGCCCGCTCGCAAGCTCCCGAATGTTGAGACGCGGTGCATCCGCGGCGAGTGGATGTGGCGCGCTCGCGTCAAGCTTCACGGCGTCGCGCACGTGGGCAATTACCGGGAGACTCAGGACGAGGCGTACGAAGATTCGCGACGCCTCCGAGAGCGACTCGCGCAGACGAAGCAGGTGCGCATCGACCAGGTCACGATTGGTGGATTGCTTGCCGGCATCGAGCAACGAGAGCGAGCTCGTCGCGAGGAAGCGAACGTCAAACGCGACTTCGATCCGCGGCGCGACTTCCTGCTGAGCTTCTGGGCACCCGACACTCCGATCGAACGCATCGACCGACAAGAGATCGACTGGCTCGTGAGCGAGTCGATCCGTCTCAAGCGATCGGTGCCGACGATCCGCAAATATCTCGCACTCCTGCGGCAGTGCTTCTACGAAGCCGGCATCGTCATGCCCGAGGTGCGCCGGCTCCCCCGCCAGGAGAAGCGCGCGATGACGTTCTTCTCGCAAGCCGAGATCGTCGACATCCTCAAACGCATGCGAGCGTTCGAGCACGGATTGAAGCGCGACCGCGACGTCGCGGTCGCGTCGTTCGTCGTCTTGACCGGCGTGCGCTCGGGTGAGTTCCTGCGGCTCACGACGAAGCACGTCGATCTCGAGCGCGGCACGATCGAGATCATCGCGAAGGACCGAAGCAACCCGCGGCTCGTCCCGATCACGCCTGCCTTGCGCCCCATCGTCGACGAGTTGATCGCGAACGCCTTGCCCGATGGCCACTTCCTGCAGTCGCTCAGCGCCTGGCGATCGATGTGGCGTCGCTGGACGGACCGTCTCGGCATCACGATCAACGGCCGCCTTCTGCGTCGCAGCTTCATCACGAACGCGGGATACAGCGGTCTGTCGCTGGCCGACGTGCGCGACCTTGCCGGCCACAAGCACTCGTCCACGACGGACATCTACATGCAGGCGATCAGTTCGCGTTTGCACGACGCGGCCTCCCACGCACAAGCTTTTCTCGACATTCCGCAGGCTGACGCCACTGCTCCCGAGAGCCAAATCGCTGACGACGCCGAAGCTGCTCCTCCGTCTTCGGATTGACGAGGCTGCGCTCGATCCACAGCTCGTAGAGATCGCGACGCACCAGCTTCTTCCGCGTGCCGATCAGCAGGATCTCGGGGAACTCACCCTTGCGAGCCAGCGACAACAGCAGGTTGCGCGACACGCCGAGGTCATTGGCGATGTCGCCGAGGTCGAGCCACTCTGTGCGGGCTTCGTCGGTCTGGCTCATCGCGTCCACCATCCGATGTGCTTGTTCCAGTACTCTTCCTCACCGCATCGCTTGCAGCGCCTGTAGCGCTCCGAGAGCGGCGATCGGACCCAGGCATGGCCCAGCAGTCCACACAGCCAGCGCCGGATCATGAGCAATGTTCCTTCTTCTTTTCGAAGAACGAGTCAGCCCGGTAGCCGTTGTCGAACAACCAGTCTGTCAGGGTCCGAGCCGTCTTGAAGTTCTCGGCGCAGTGGGGCCCCCTCAGATGCTCGCGCTTCCATCCGAACGCTTCGCTGATCGCGCGATGCACCTTTGCGTAGCCGTCCACGTCGAGCCACACGATGTCGTCCTCGTCGAGATCGTGTTGAGACTCGCCGATGACTCCGCAGTAGATGTCGGCGATCCGCCGAAACAGCGCGGCACGTTGCTCCTCCTCGCGCTGAGCCTTCGTCTTGCGCTTCGCCATCACGCCCCCTTGTGCTCTTCGAAGGTCGCGAGGAACGCCTGCTTCGCCATGTGCCACGACCAGGAGCCCATCGTGTGGACCGGGTACGGCTGGATGCCGAGCTCCTTCCACCACCCGAAGCAGCAGGCCTTCGCCTCGGTGACCAGCATCCGTCGGTCGACCTCATGCACCTCGTGCGACATCGTCGCCGGCAACTTGAAAGCCTCGCGCACGAGGCCCTCGATGCGACGCTCGATCGCGCAGTAGTCGGGCAGGAGCTGCTTCAGCGGCGTCGGGAGGTCGTTGCAGTAGGCCTCGTGGGCGTCGTGCAGCAGCGCCTCGAGCTTGAAGCCTGCCGGTGCGTACTGCGCGCACAGGACCGAGTGCTGCGCGACGCTGATCGGGCCGAGCGGCGTGTGCCCCGTGAACCGGTTCAGCATGGACAGCGCGTGCGCGATGTCCTCGATGTCGATGTCGCTGACCGTCGCGGTCTGGAAGTCGAAGTCGCGGCCGGTGTAGGTGCGGATCGCCGTCAGCATGACGCCTCCTCGACCGGCACCGGACCCAGCAGGAAGTCGTGCCAGAGTCGGACGACCACCGCGTACGACGGGTAGCCGAACTCGACCTCTCGTGACTGGGATCCGACGGCGTATTCGACCGACGGATACCCGCCGTGGCCGCCACGCGCTGCCTCGCGCACAGAGACGATGCTGTCGAGCCGGAGCGTCACAGACTGCTTGCTGCGAGCCGTCGTGAACTCGAGGATCGGCTTCATCAGTTCCGCCTCCAGTACAGACCCCGCGCGATGGCCCGCTCGTCACGCCTGGTGTCGGCGTTCAGGCTGCTGAGGTTGCGCAGGATCGAAGCCGTGCAGTAGTGCATCCACGAAGAGTGGAACGTGAGGCCTGCCGCGAGGATGGTCGCAATGACCTTCACAAGGACGAACGGCGTCCAGATCGCAGCGATGATCGCGAGCCCACCGAGAATCAGGACGTTCATGCGACGACCTCCGCGGTGACGATGCCCTCGCGCTCGGCCCACTCGCGGTTGATCTCGTCCAGCGAGATCCCCAGCACGGCGGCGGCCTTGAACAGCTTGTGCGGGCTCAGGAGCGACTGACCGGACTCGAACTTTGCGATGTTCGACTGAGTCGTGTCGACCTGGAACGCGAGTTCGGACTGCGAGAACCCGCACGCCCTTCGTGCTCGGAGGAAGCGCCGCACGACAAACGCGAGGAAGTCGCGGTTCTGGGGACGCCGCTTCATGCTTGCCCCTCCGCAACTCTGCCTGCCTGCACAGCCCACTCACTGCTGACCTCGTCGAGAGAGATTCCCAAGACGATGGCCGCTTCGAAGAGCTTGTCCGCACGCAGCAGAGTCCTACCTGCCTCGAACATCGAGATACAGGGAGGACTGACTTCGATGAGGTCCGCCAGCTCGGCTTGCGTGAGTGCATAAGCTTGACGTGCGCTGATGTATCGCTGGACGACAAGGGCGCGAAAGTCGGGATTCAAGGGACGCCGCTTCATGCTCAAGCCTCCCGCGCAGCGCCTCGCTTCGAGTGCTTCGAAGCGTTTGGACACGTGCTGAAGTGCGAGACGTACGCATTCTCGGCTCGAGCACCGAGCACGGGCTCACCATCGACATCCGTGATCGCGTAGACCGGCGCGACGGCGTCGAGCGGGATGCGGACCAGCCCGCCGTCCTTCCCGGGCGTCGTGATCCAGTAGATCGCCTTGCCGCACGACTTGCAGGCGGAGCGGTTCATGCTTCGGCCTCCCCTGCGAAGATCTCGCCCTGCTCCGTGGTCGGCGCCGCGGTGCGTGGCCGGTAGTGATACCCCTCGAGCCACGGATGCGTTCGACCACCGAACGTGTACTGACAGAGCCCGCACGTCACTTGCGCGATATCACGCTCGTACCATCCGGCCGCGCGCACCAGCTTTCCGCACACCGTCGCGAACTTCTCGTTCACGACTTCGACTTCGTTGTCGGTGAGCTTGCTGTAGGGCATCTCGCCGTCGAAGCGCTGGAAGCGCGGACCGGTGCCGGCACCTGCCCACGTCTCCTTCTTCTGGTTCGAGTTGCGCGTGGTGGCGAGACCGCGAATGTAGCTGCGGTTCTGATCGAGGTAGCCGAGGTAGAAGGCTCCTGCGAGCCCCGCCTCGGTCAACCTGCTTCCGTGTAGCTTGACCATCGGTCACACCTCTCAGACGAGTTCGCTGCCAGAGAGTTCGTACGCCAGCCCGAGCATCGCGCCGACGTACCCATCGAAACCGCCGTAGCGCACGCGCAGCGCGGCCTCACGCTTGACCCACTCTTCGCGAGCGGCCTTCGTGATGGCGCCCTTGCGGTCCTCTTCCGAGAACAGCGCGACGAGCCGAGCAGCGTCTTCCTCGAGAGGCTTGCTGCCATTGGCTTGGCTGTGGTTCGAAGGCGCGGTCACCTGCTCGGTCGAGCCGAACTTCGGCACCGGAGCATTCGCTTCGGTGAAGAGCTGGCCCACGCGATCGGGCGTCGCTGCCTGCTGCAGCGGTTGAGGAGCAGGAGTCGCCGCCTTGGGCGGATTCTGCTTCGCGTCCGCGAGCAGTTGCACGCATGCGTCTTCGACGCTCGCTCCGCCGTCGATCAGCTTCGCGACGAGGGCCTCTTGCCCCGGGAGCGCCATCTCGCGAATGCGAGCGGCCCGATTGCGCTCCTCTTCGGCGCCGCGCTTCGCGGCTGCCAGGGTCAACTGCTTCGCCAGCTCCGGGTACTGTGCCTCCAGCTCGGCGATCGATTGCACGCTCTTGGGCGTGGTGTCGTTCTTCTCTCCCACGGTTTCGCCCTCTCCAGTTGAGGCTGCGGCACCCACGGCCGCGTCGAAAGTCGTCTTCGGACCGGACGCAGCTTCGCCGTCCTGCCCCACCCACTGGCGCAGCTCACGCAACGCCTCCGCACGCGAGCTCACCTTGTCTGCAAGGCCGAGATCGACTGCTTCCTGACCGATCCATGTCGCGCCCGTGACCACGCGCTCGAGCGCGGCTCCCGTGAGGCCGCGGTGCTCCGAGACCGTCGCGACGAACAGATCGAAGAACTTGTTCACGTCGGCCTTGATGGCCTCCGCTTCCTCGGGACGAGGCTTGTCGCCCTGCGTGCCCGGGGCCTTCCCAGGGCGCGAGCGAATCAACGTGACGTCGATGCCTTCCTGCTCGTAGTACCGGTGAATGTCGACGATGCCCGAGATGACGCCGATCGAACCGACGTGCGCCGTCTTGCCGACAAAGAGCCCCGTCGCGGCGCTCGCGATCCAGTACGCCGCACTCGCCACAAGGTTGCCGGCGTAGGCCATGACGGGCTTCGTCGAAGCGGCGAGCGCAACCGCATCGCCGAGGCTTGCCGTCCCGTAGACCGTGCCGCCGGGCGAGTGGATGTCGAGGAAGATGCCTTCGACTTCCTCGTCCTCTGCGGCAGCGAGGACTTGCGCCTCGACGACCTGCGGGTTGAGGCCGAACCACGTCGCGCCGTGTCGGATCACACCATCGATCGTGATCGTCGCGATTCCGTCGACGACGTCGTAGCTCGTGACCCGTCCGTTCTCGAGCTGACGTAGACGACGCTCGCTGGAGGGAATCGCGAGTTCGCGCTCGGCGTCCCGCAGGATGCGATCCGCCTGGTTCTCGAGGATCGCGTACGGTTGATGTCCGAGGTCGTGGAAGCGCGTCACGCATCCTCCTCGCCGTCGTCGGCTTCGTCGTCCTGCTCGTCCTCGGGCTGATCCGGATCCTGCTCGTCGTCGGCCTGCTGGTCCTCGCCGTCCTTCGCGTCTTGCGGCTGCTCGGCGAGGAGGCCTGTCGAGAAGCCTTCCTCCTCGAGGACCTCGCGCTCGAAGGCGAGCTCGCCGACGACGTCTTCGAAGTCCTCGCCGTGCCGGCCGAGGATGCGCGAGCGCGACGACAGATTCGCACCGAGCATCGCGATGTCGGCCTTGGCTTCCTTGTCCGGGTCGACCCAGCGGTGGATCTGCGCCTGCCACCCGACGTGAGTCAGTGCCGAGCCGAGCTCCGGCCAGTTCGCCGAGACTTCGCCGCGCACCCAGGCCTCGGCCATGAGCCGCGAGAAGAGCGGCCAGCAGAGCCGGTGCACGATCTGATCCTGGATCGTCTCGAGCTCGCGCTGCGCGGCGATCAGCATCGTGCGCGCGTTCGAGTAGTTCATGCCACTGAACGCGAGGAAGCAGACCTCGTACGGCAGACCGACCGAGAAGGCGATCGACTCGAGGATGGAACGCACGAAGGGCGCGTAGCTCGCGCCGGGCCGCTTCGGGTCAAGGAACTCGATACCACCCGCGCCCGCGAAGTGCGCGATCATGCCGGGCTCCATCTCGTCATACGGCTTCGCGTAGCTCGGCATGGAGTCGTGCATGATCGCGAGACCGATGCAGCCTTCGGCGCGCTTCGCGTGCAGCTCGGCGTCGACGAAGTCTCCCAGCACGCGGATCTGCGCGAGGGCACCCGACAGCCAAGGCACGTCCCGTGTCTGGCCGGCGCGCTCCTCGACGACAAGGTGCTCGACGATCGGGAGCCCCGTGCGGTCGTCCCGCATCGGGATGCGCTGGAAGCGCGACATCCCGCTACGGACGCGCGAGGGCTCATCGAACGTGCCGCGCTCGAGCTCGTCCTGGATCTCGACCCAGATCGCGATCGGCTCGTCGTTCTGGTCGAGTTCGATGCCGTCGCGGATTCGTCGGCCACGCAGGCTCTGATCGTGCGGGGTCTGGACCCTGTGCGCCTCGATCAGGTCGACCCCGGTGCGGTAGGGCCGCGTCGGATCCTTCGTGTCCACGAAGTGCACGAACACGTCGCCGTCGCGCACGAGGGCAGCCATCGCCTGGCGCTGCAGACCGTAGATCGTGAGCTTGCGGCGCGCGTGCATCGTGGGCACGGCGCGCTCCCAGATTTGCTTGACCTGCCGCGAGTAGTTGCGGACCCGCTTCGTCGACCACCCGAGCAGGCGCGCCCCTCGAGCTGGCCGCGGGCGGATCCCGCGACCGATGACCTCGCGCTGGAAGGTCCGGATGACCGAGCGCGCGTACGGGTTGTTGCGGCAGACGTCCCGGCTGCGGGCGAGCAGGTCAAGGCGATCAGGCAGCGTATCGAGATCGGCACTGCTGACGCCTGGCCACCAGTCGTCGTAGCCGCGGAACTCGCGCGCCGCGTCGTAGCCACCACTTGCCGCTCCATACGTGATCGAACCGTCGGAGTTGCGGACGCCGGCGTGGTGGTCGATCAGCTTTGCGTCGCGGAAGCGACGCTCCCAGCCGGCGAGGCGCTTCTGCAGCTGGCGTTCGCGCACGACCTTCGCGCGCTGTCCCCGGACCCGGCGCTTCTGCGCGACGGTCATCATCCGCGCCCCCTCGTGAAGCGGGTCTTCCGGAAGACGGTTTCCCCAGGGCTGACGCCAGCGGCGTCGGCTGCGAGCTGTGCGCGGAGAGCCTTCTCCTGATCACGGAGCCAGACGAGGTCGACCTGGACCTCGCGGCCGTCGAGCTCACGGATACGCGTGACGCCGCCCGAGGCTTCCGCCCGGATCATGGCGTCCTGGATCGCGATCAGTCGCTCGGCTGTGGTGAGCATCGCGCGCTATCGTGATGCGCGCACGACCCAGACCGATTGTGTTCAGCCCTGCCTGAACGCCAAGCCTCTCAAACGCCCGCGCGATTCCCGCCAAAGTCCACGATAATTGCCGGTTCAAATCCTGCCAACCACCTAACTCGAAGAGATGCTGGGCACCTCCCGTTGACAATCTGTCGCACACGCGGTTCAGTCTACGTCTTGCCCCCCAGTGAAGTGCCAGAGAAGTTGAAGGTCTACCCATGAAGACAACGATCATCGCGATGCTACTCGGCTATCTGTCCGCGAGCCCTGCAGCAGCCTTTCTCGTCCCAGGACCGCAGTGCGTCGCCGCTTGTCAGTGTCTTGCGACTGCACCGGCATTGTTCAACTTTACGCAGCGCCGGCCTTGCTCGGCAAACGGGTCGATTGACTGCTTCCAAATATCGCTGGCGATCAACTTTCTTGACAATGGCTGCTGTCAAGAGGGCAATATCCCGCAAGTGTGCGCCGGGGTGACAGCGTCCGATTGCCAATGCAATGCGACTGTGACTTTCGCTACCAATCCAGCATGCGCAGCCGCTGGAGGCCAGTGCTGCTTCTCCGCCAATCCGGACTTCTGCGTGAAGTTCGACATCTTCAATACTGGCGCCCCAGTCGCAGTAGGCTGCACCGATACAGCATCCGGCGTCACCGCCGTTGACGCGCCAACCACTTGGATGGCTTCATGCGAAGGCGGCGCCAATACCATCGACGACCGAGCCATTGAAATGGATTGCAAGGCGACCGACCCTTTCACAGGCGCGCCCGTACCGATTCTGCATGCGAATCTGTCAATGTCCTGCACAAAGTGCCCGCAGCAATGAATGCCCGCCGCGCCATTTTCGCGGGCGCGATTGGGGCGTCCCTCGCGTTCGCCGTCGCCCTACTCAGCCGCCGATCACCCGACGTATCAACGCCGCCAAATAGCGAATTAAACCACGACTCCAAAAACGGCGACGACAAGTCCACGCCTAGCTCACTTCCGACGAAGCACAATGAGGACAATCAGTATCGAGAGATCAGCCGACCGGATAATGCACCCAGAGGCCCGATCAAACAGCAACCGCCGCGACTATCGAAACTCCAAGTCGACATAGCAAAATCGACCATCACGAACATCCTCGGTAGCAAAGAGAATACGCTACGAAACGCAGAGCGGGCCATGAACGCGGACGACCTCGACTCTATCGAGACTGTCGAACGCTTGCGCCAGTCCATCTACCAGCACAGGGAAGCACTGTCGATGCTAGCAAGCGGGGAGTATTCGATGACTCAACCGCCTGGGTATCCATTCCTTGTCATCCAGCTCGATGGCGACAATCGAGTGTTTTTTGACCTGAAGAGCAGGGGGCGATCCGAGCAAATGGAAAAGAACATCCGTAGCCTCGTTGCGATGAACACAGATGTTGCCGACTTCGTCGACTCATTTAATTCACTCAGCTACGAAGAACGAAAAGCCGCTGCCGCTCGATATCGACGCAGTGAAGACCCAAAGGAGACAACACGCTTCTTTCGTAGCCTAAACGCATACCGCCTTGGGCCGGAGTACACACTTGTCCCCATTCATTGACCGGCTTTACCGCGGTAGAGCATTAGTGTTGGGCGCGATATTGACGGCCTGCGCCATTGCGAAGTTACTAGGACCAGCTACAACATTCGGCACCACCCTTGCAGCATTCGAAATCATGCTCGCTATTGCGCTGCAGCTCCGACGCTTCGAATCACCGGCTTCGCTATGCGTGGTCGCACTGACGCTGATTGGCGCGACGATTGCGCTTGTTGGAAAAACTTGCAACTGTGCGGGCTCTGTGAGTTTGTCGATCGCTCAACACGCGGCTCTTGCAGCAGTCACAGGATCGATAGCAATTTGGATTCTCAGTTCGGGGTCAAGAGAGAGAGATGATCTAGCTTGAGTTGAATTAGCGTGGCTCTGACAAGAAACGCGAATAGACAACCTTGAATTTCTTTCCGCACGGAATCGACCTGCAGAGGTAGTACGTCGCCGAGCCATCGCGGCTTCGCCCGTAGTCGTTGATGTCCTCGTTCCCGCAGAACGGGCAGCAGCGCTTGAGCCACACGACGACGGGGATCTGCTCGGGCTCGTCGATTACGAGCTCGCGCACGACGGGCAGTTCCTCCTCACGCGACCGCCGCCGCTTCGATTCGCGCACCCAGCTCATCGACCACGCCCCCAGAAGCTTCCACGGCGATTGTCCCGCCACCGACTCTGCTTGGCGCGCTCATCGGCCTCTCGCTTGCGCTCCTCACGGACCGAGCGCGGGGCGAGCGCACCCTCGGCGGACCCGAGCCGCATCGACGCCGCGATCGCGTAGACGATGCAGTCCCAGTACTCGTTGCGAGGCGACCCGTGCTTCTTCTCCCAAATCGGCTCGGCGCTCTTGCTCTTCTTCGAGAAGACCTTGTGCTCGCTCGTGACGTGCGAGAGGAACTCCTCGCTGACGTCCCGCGGGATGTGCATCACGCTGCGTCTCGCATCGTCGCTGGCCCCCAGCATGCGCGCCGCGCGGTCCTTGATCTTTGTCGTGTCGAGGGAGTAGAGCGGGATCTTCAGGTGCTCCATCCCGCGGCGTCCTCGAGGGTCGCAGTTGCCGCGCTTGATCGGCCCACCCTTCAGGCGCTGCTGGCCGGAGACAAGCATGATGAGGTCGCGGTTCTCGTGCCCCAGCATCTCGACGTCGTGCGTGAAGAGCCCGCTCTCATGGTCGATGGCAGCCAGTGAGACACCGATCGACGAGCCATCCTGGAAGGCCCAGGTGCGCGTCTGCGCGAGCGTGAGGTACTGATCGAAGGCGTCGTCGCCGAAGAGCGTTCCGTAGTCCAGCAGGTAGAGGTGGTCCTCAGGCGTGACCGCCATCGCGACCCACCAGACCTCGGGGCCGCTCTGCACGTCTGCCGCCATGACCACGACCGACGTCGTCTCCGGCAGATCGTTCAACTTGAAGTCCGACGTCTCGCTCGAGATTGCCTCGAGGTCGACCTTCGTTGCGACTTCGAAGAAGGGCTGCCCGAAGTAACCGTTCGCGACGTCCTGGCGCTTCTCGGGATCCCCTTCGCACGCCAGGTGCTCGGACAGGATCTCGGACCACGGTACCCATGGCGAGTAGGCCGCCCAGATGTGGTAGCTCCGGTGCACGCTCATCGTGTCGCCGTGCACGACGCCATCGTCGTCGACCTCACAGCCCTGCGGCACCCACACGCCGCGCTCGTCCATCGCGTCGCGATCGCGCTCCTCGATGCGCTCGCGGCAGGCCTCGCACCGCATCCACACCGGAGCAACTCCGTTGGCGATGTCATCGACCGTGGCGCCCCGCTCGGCGAAGAGGGAGCTGATCCGGATGACCTGATACGCACCGCAATGCGGGCACGGCACGTGGCGCTCACGCTGGTCGCCACGCTTGTAGGCGAGGTAGATGCGCCCGGATTCGACCGTCGGCGTCGACACCCGGTAGACGAGACGCCGCTTGCGAAACGTGGTCGTGCGCTTGACCGCGAGGTCTTCGGGATGCGCCTCCTTCTTACCACCCGGGAACTTGTCGAGTTCGTCGAGGAAGAGCCGACGGATGGCGCGCGAGGCCAGCGCTGTCGGCGACCCAGCCCAGATCGCGTAGAGCGTCATCTCGGGCATGTCGACCTTCGCACCCTTGATGGTCTTCTGCGCCGCCGTGTCGTCCCCGCCCACGGCCTCGCGCCACGGACCGAAGGCCGAATGCGTCGAGAGCTGCACGAGGTTGGCGACGCGCTCGGCGAGGAACTCCTTGACCGCGTCCTTGGTCGGCATGACGTACGCCGTCGGGTCCGGGTCCGTCGTCATCGACCAGCCGAGCACGTTGAGCATCGCCTCCGACCCACCCGTCTGCGGCGACTTCATGATCGTGACTTCTTGGACGTGCGGCTCCGCGGCCGCATCCATGATCTCGATCAGGTACTTCGCGCGATGCCGCCACGGCCCGGGTTCGGCCTGCCCCTTCCCGGGCAGCACGCGGTACTTGAGGGCCCACTCGCTCGGGAGCAGGTTCTCGGGCGGGTCGAAAACTCCAGCGAGCTCCGGCCACGTCAGCGCCTCGAGGTCGAGATCCGAGAAGTCGAGGAGAAGGTCAGTCATCGGACGGCTGCTCCTCGAGCAGGCGCGCCTGCACGCCCGCGATCTGCTTCCACGATTCGTCGACGAGGGTCTGCACGCGCTCGGCGCACTCGTCTCCCCACTGAGCTCGGGCCCGCTCGGTCATCTGCCCGAGCACACGTCGACACATTGCGGCAATGCCCTGGATCCCGGAGACCAGCTTCTCGCGTCGGACGACCGCTCCCTTCGCGGTTTCCGCCTTGATCTCGGCGAGCTCCGCGTCCGCACGCCGCTTGCGCAGCTCGAGCTGCTCGACTTCCTTGTTGAATCGCGCTGCAGATGCGAGGTGGTCGTAGGTCGAGTTGCTGCCCTCGGGGTCGCTTGGACCTCCGGTCCCCCGGTGCTCGAGTTCGGCCGGCGAACCCTCCCGCGGGCCCCGCAACGAACCGCCGAGCGGCGCGCCCTGCCGGGCCTGCAGAAACTGCTTCGGCCTTCGCTGCAGCCAGAGCGTGATCTCGTCGAGGTCGTACTCGGCCTTCCCGTCCGACGTCGTGTGCACCGGGAAGCCAGGCTTGCGGCGCCAAGCGCCGGCGGTCGGAGCGGCGACGCCGAAATGCGCGGCAACCGCCTTCAGAGTGCGCACGCGACGCGCGGATTGCTTCTGTTTCGCCATCACCGCGACTTGGAATCGCGATCGCGATCACGCTCACGACGCACGCCCGTAGTAAGTAAGTATGTGACAGTAGTTTGAAAAAAGTCGCCGATGATCGCGCCGTCGGAACCCAACGATATTGGCCCAGGAAGGACCCGCGATGGCCATCGAAGACCCCATGCTCGTCACCGCACGAAGTAGATCGGGGAATCGACGACGGGGCTGGTCACGCCGTCCGCAGTCATCAGGACCTCCCAGTACGCCGAGCCTGTGAGATCGGAGATGTCCCCGAAGTCGAGGATCAACTTGCCGGTCTCGTGCTCGCACACGCCCTGCATGAGCGTGAGCTCCGCCTCGTAGCGCGTGGCCTTCTGGTAGATCCGCCACCTCGCACCGTCGATCGTGCTCGTGTCGAAGAGGAATCCCGTGACATCGCGCACGGTGACGCGCACCTGCGTCGTCTCCCGCTTCACGTAGTACGGGATCACTTGATCGGTGGCTGTCATGTTCGTCCTCGCTGTGCGATCGATCCACTCTTCCCACGCCCCCACCCGCTCGAGGAACGCACGCCCGCCTGAGCCGGTCGTCGAGCCGCCACCCTCGCGAAGCGACATCGCCTCGCCGGTCACGTTGAGCACACGGTTCGTGGGGCGATCCACCTTCGAGCGTGCATCACGTGGGGCCATGCCCTCGCCAGGCACATCAATCTGAAGCAGGGTCGGAGGCAGCCCCAGCTCGACGCCTGCATCACCAAGGCCCATGGCCTCACCTGCAACCGACAGCTGCAGACGATCCCCCACACGCAGGCGCAGAGGCCCCTCACGGGCGACCATCGCCTCACCCAAGACGCTGATCGTCGTGGGCGCGACAGGGAACGTCTCGACCTGCCTGATCGACACCCCCTCTCGTGGAGCAATCGTCTCACCGGGCAGGTCCAGCACGCGATCCGTGTAGCGCAGGATCTCGAGGTCGCCCTCGCGAAAGGCGATCTTCTCGCCCTGCGTGGGGACACCTCCGACGCGCACATTGCCATCAGCCATGGCCAGCGCCTCCCCTGGAACGTCCACGAACTTCGCCGGCGCAATGATCGCGCGCGCGGCGTGGTTCTCCGGAATCAGGAACGCTGCATCGAGCTTGTGCGTGTAGACGTTCGACGTGTGGTTCGGCAAGACTCCGGCGAGATAGGTCTCGATCACGTCCCCGATCGCCGCCGTGGCTTCATCGCCGAGGAAATCCCTGCAGAGATCCGTCGCGACTTGCACCGCACCGAGTGCCCAAGACGGGTTGAGCGAACTCCCGAAGATGTCTGTGAAGAGCACGCGCTTCGGATCGTCGTACCAGTCCTCCGGCGGGTTTTGGCCGTAGAGGTAGCTCTCGTTCTGGTCCGTGCGCTTGCCCGGGTAGTGCATGAAGTACGCCGCTGCCGGGATGCCGTTGCGCAACCTCCAGCAAGTGCGCAGCCACCACTGTGCGGCCAACGCACAGAAGATCATCGGCATCGCGTTGTGCCGCTTTCTGCGCACGATGCGTGCAGCGAGGTAGTAGCCCGGCAGGCCTCGCGAGAAGAACCACGTCGAACTGAACTCGTTGTAGCAGTGGCGTGGATCGCTGCCCGATTCTGCGTCCCAGTGCGTCCACGCATGGCCGTTTCGTACGTGGTCCCAAAACTCTTGGTACGGCCCTTTGAGGTCCTGGTCGAAACGATCCTCGATCCGGCGCTCGAGCGCGTCTCGCAGCGTGTCGTCGACGACTTCGTAGCACCAGGCGGTCGTCATCTCGTACCGGCCCGACCGATATGGCCTGGCGCTCACGTTCTGGTGATCTTGACTGACGCTGCGCTCGTGGAGGTAGCACGATGCGATCAGCTCGCTCAGATCGACCCAGTGATCGTCGATGTCGTCGAGCATCGCGAGCGTCGGGATCATCACGGCTTCGCAGTGCGCCGGATCCCAAGTCATCAGCTCGGTCGGATTGCTGTGCTGGTAGGGGTTGTAGAGCGAGCCGAACGGGTCCTTCCCGAAGTGCTCCGCATCCCCGATGTTCTTCGTGACCGTGAGGTGGTCACGCATCGAGTACATGTAGACCTGACCCGGACCGTCGTACGGGTGGTCCTCGGCACGCCAGAAGCGCGAGGTCGGCGTACGGCTTCCCTGCGAGTCTTTCGTCCAGTGCACGTAGTTGAGTGGACGCAGCGTCTCGAAAATCGCGCTGTAGCCAAGCTCCCAGAGCATGCGTGGATTGCCGCGGCCGACGCCAAGCAGCTCCGTCAGGTGCGTGTTGCCGAACGCCTCCTTGCCGCCGCTCGAGCGCGGATCGAGGTAGTTCGTGTTTCGCGGCTGCGAGAAGATCGTCGCGGTCGTGCGATTCGCAAGGTAGCCGAGGAAACCGAACTCCGAACTCGCATCCCAGCGATGCGCGAGGAAATCGCGGCCTTCCGCGCCCCATTCATTGCGCAGCGGCCACCAAACGTCGAATGCGCCAACTCGCCCCTGGAAGAAGTCTGGATCCGCGAGCGCCTTCACCGGGTAGTACGCGCCGTTTTCGAAGTCCGTGAGCTCGGACGTCGACGCACTCACCGGCATGACCGTGAACGTCAGTCGCAGCGCCTGTGAGTCGCCGAGCTTCGTGTTGTCCGGAACGAGTCGGATGACCTGCCGCAGAACACCGTTGATCGTGCGGAACGTCGGCTTCAGGTCACGCCAGAGCCCGTACTCCGCTCGCACGATGGCGGAATTCGCGACGTTGCCCGCAGGCACCGAGATGAAGATCTCCGGCAGCTGCGTCGTCAGCGCAGTCGTGCGCTGGTCGTGCCAGACGAAGGCCGCTGTCACCGTTGTGCGCGAGAGACCGGGCCATCGGTACGAACGCACGATCCAGTGACCGCCGGATGGCGAATCGAACGCCCCTCCGTGCCACTTGTGGCGACCTTCGGACGATTCGACCTGTTGCCAGTTCGAGATCGTGTATTCGCGCGTGCCGCAGTGAAATCGGATGTCCGCAGCATCGATGTCGGCGATGCCATCGGTGACCGACGAAAAGCGAGGTGCGCCGGCGAGCGATCCTCGCGACAGCCGCACGCCCTCGAGCATCTCGCCGGCAGCGAGGCTGATCCCACGAATGTGCACACGGCGTAGGCGTCGACCGAGGCGCTCTCCGAGGATCGCGCTCCCGATCTGAGGGCCGACGCGCACGATCATCGGATCGTTCTCGCGGAAGATGAAGGAGCCGTCCTCACGCTCCGGCCATGGCATCTTGGCGCCGATGGGCCTCCATTGCCCATCGACAGCCTCATCCATGTTGCAGTTCGCCAGCGTCACGTCGAAGTCAGGGACCTCGATCGGGACGGGCCAGTTGTCGAGACTTGTTGGCCCTTCACGAGCAGCCAACGCCTCGCCTGGAACGTTGAGGACGACGTCAGTCACATCACGTCCACATGTAGCCGAAGATGTGACCGTCGATGTGGTTCAGGACCAACGTGCCGCCGTCACCGATGATGTCCTGGCCACCGTTGAACGGTCGCAGGTCCTTGATCCCCCACACTCGGGCGGCATCGACGGTGCTCTCGATGTAGAGCGCGAAGCGAATCTGACGACCTGTCGGAATCGTGCCGAAGTCGATCTGGCCGCCATTGGCCCATGCCGTCTTGTCAGCGTCGATCGACTGGATCGTGCGGGTCGGCACAGCAATGCCACCGGACACCGTGTAGCCACCGCCGAGAGCGATCTCGGAGGCCTTCACTTGCCCCCACGTGAGGTGCGTCGTCGGTTTCGTCGTGTCGTAGTCGTAGCTCGGCGTCAGCAACGCACATCGTGCGCCGAGCTGAGCACCCGATGTGTCGGGCCAGCCGAGTTCGCCGAAGACTCCGGATGCAGCTCCATTCTTGTAGACAGCCATGTCTTCACTCTCCCGTCTCGAGGTATTCCTCGATGGTCTTGACGCAGCTACGGAGCACTTCGAGCACGGTCTCGACCGTGCCCTCGAGGCGTGCATCGTTGAGCTGAATCACGGCTTTGTCGGTTGTCGTGTTTGCGTCGACTTGGAACCTCGATCCGTCGACGAGCGCACCTGTGTTGATCCTTCCCATCGTTCCTCCCTTCAGATGATCCAGCGCATGCGCTCGTGGTCCTGCCGAGGCTTGACCGCGTCGAGCTTGCGCATTGAATCCTTGAGTGCCTTCTCCGCGAGATACACCGCGTGCGGGTCGTAGTTCGCGAACTTCACTTCACCGAAGCGGCCCTTCGCGACGAGCTCGAGCACCGTGGTGCACCAGTCCGCAGCCCAGTTGCACTCGCAGTAGGTGTAAGGCCCCTTGTTCGGCTGGTCTGAGACCGCGACGTTGTCCATGAACCGCGTCGCCGGCGCGATGCTGTTCGAGTTGTACGGCCACTCGATCGCCTTGACGACGCGATGCACGTCCCCGACGATCAGCGCCTTACTCACGAAGCGCGTGAGGCAGGCAGCGACACCTCGCTCGAATCCCTCGAGTAGCTCGATCGGCACGGCCGCCATCGCATCTGCGTCTGAGCGAATGATGTCCGGCATCAGGACCATGCCTTGCGCCGCGAGCGTGTACTGCCAGTCGGGCGAGAAGTACTTGCCGGGCAATGCTCGATCGTCGGGCGGTTCGATCATCACCGTCGCTGGCTTGCGTTCCGCCGCAGCCGTGATCATTGGCGTGAAGTCGTCGATGAGCTTCGCCTTCTTCGCCGACCTGAGCGCGTAGTCGAGTTTGTCGTAGACGTGCACGCGCTGTGCGAACCGCAACGGGATGCGCTTGTCGCCGGTGCACGCGTAAGCCATCCCCATCGAGTGCTCGGAGCGGAACGACCGAATCGCGTCGAGCTCTGGTCCGGCCTCCGGGTAGCCGTTCTCGTCGAGGCGTTCCTCGGCGAGTCGTTCGCACAGGTAGGCCGCGACCTCGTCTTCGATCAGATCGCGCAACCACGGTTCGCCCGTCAGCAGGTAGCTCGTCGTCAATGCGTTGATCGAGTGGTGCTGGAGATCTCTCGGGATCATGCCGCCAGCGCGATACAGCACGTCGCCTTCCTTGAGGCCGAAGCGATCCGGGCTGATCGATTCGCGCGGGTGTGGCTCCTGTGTGCGGAAGACGCCGTGCGGATGCAGCTCGTGGTTGACGCACGTGCCGTCGGGATACCGCCAGTGCGAATTGCGCCCTGCGTCCCACTTCACGGACCACAGCAACGCGTGGAGGTTCTGCGGCTGCTCGATCGGACCTCCGTAGATCACGGATGCCGAGTGGATGCCGAAGTCGCCCTGCCCGCCCGAGCGGCCCGGATACGTGTCGACACACAACGGGTTCGCAGGACGGCTGAAGACGTTGAGGTGTCCTCCCCGCGCCACGAACTTCAATCGAGCGAGCTGCTCGTCGGTGACTGGATCAGAGAAACGGTATGCCCGACCGACCTGCGGTCCGACCGACCCGAACGGAGGCATGGCGGCAGCCATCACCTCGCGCGCGGGAGCGAGGTAATGCGCACCGACCTTCTGGTGCTTGGCGGCCTCGCGATCGGCGCCGACTTCGAAGAAGCCCTCGAAGATCATCGGTGTCGCCGGCCCGATGAGCTGCGGTCCCTGCAGGACCACGACATCCGAGTCGCCGTCCTCGTCGAGGTCGAGGACCTCGCCGCCGCCGCGTTCGATGCAGTTGACGGCGCAGACACCGACGCCCTTGGGCACGCGCAGCGCGATCATCGGCATCTCGAACGACGCCGGAGTGTGCAGCGTGCGCGCCGCCTCGACGGGGTTGTTCGCACCGCCCATCGTGCCCTGCACGCGAAGCACCCAGCGAACCAACGGCGTGCCCTCTGTCAGGTAGAAGTCACAGAAGCCGTATGCGGGTGCCGCCTTGTTGCCGGTTGCGAACGGGAGGATGCCCTCGAATCGCACGATCCGCTCGAGCGGAGACTTCCGCACCTCCGAAAACTTCGTCGCGTGCCAAAGAGCGTCGCCGAAGTAGAAGCCCGATCCTGCGATGCGCGGATCGGTGGCCGGCATCGGACCCGCTTCGTCGGGATCGATCTCCAGCTCGAGGCGGATCGTCTCGATACCGCAGGTAAGCCCCCGCAGCAGCAGCGGCCGGAACGGAATGCCGATCCTCGGCAGGTTCGGCGCTTCGACGGGTCCGAGGCAGCCAACGAGCTCCTCACCCGTGGGCGAAGTCCCCTTCAGGCGGTAGCTCTTGAGAGGATCGCCGAAGTCGATCGGATAGAAGCAACGCCACACGTTGTGCGGCGTGGATGGACGGTCGGCAACGACCTTGACTGTCGGTGGTGCGCGCATGCGGGGCTCCGCGGGTCGCGCACGTTGAAGCTGGGAGAAACGCACCGTGACACACGACGACCGGTGCGGTCAAGCTCGCGCGCAAAATTTTTTCGACATCTCGCCCAACCCCTCCCTCGGCGCAGCTTGCCGACTTCGAAGTGCGCTCCTAAGCTCCATGATTCCTACAGACTCAAGTCGAGAGACGTCAAGCAATGAAGTTCGTGCTAAGAATCGCAGCGACGCTGCCGCTCCTCACCTATTCGCTTTCGCACGTAGCCTGTGTCATCGCTCTTCGCGATGCCTACACCTCAGTCGCAGTTCGGACCGGGAATTCCAGACTGCAATTGCTCCCTCAACTGGACCGCCGGCGCACCAGCAAACAGCGGCGGCGCGGGCACTGGCTGGCAGCTTGAGCTAACGAGCGTCAATCAAGAAGCTGGAGGCTGCGACAACGACGCACAGCAAGTTTGTCAGGTTAAGGTCAAACAGTGCTCATACGTTGCGGATTTCAAAATCACATTTCACGGTGCAGTTATCGGCGGAATGCCATTTGACGCCTACGTGAAGTTTAGCCACCTGTACGCCTCACCAGATGGTGGCTTCACCGCTGCAGGAACTTGCACGCAGGGAGACCCCGATCAAAGCGCAACCCAGCCGATGGTGATTCGTGCAGATTGCAACTCCACTTCCCCAACCCTGTCCATTGAAGTCACCACCTGTGCCGTCGATGGCGATCCAGCGGGAGCGGGTGCTACGACGTGGGCGTCAGAAGAGTGGGGCTTCTTCTGCCAAGAGTGCGGTCTATGAGCCGCATTACGGCACTCGTTTTGATCCCAGCCTTCGCCGTCGGGTGTGGGCTGTGGATCTACCGTATCGCAGCGGATCCTTCTACCGCAAGCGATGAAGTGAGCAAGGGCGATTTAGCCTCACCTACCGCGCTCGAAGCTGCAGAGCAAGTCTCACAGCGAGCCGCGCCGAATTCATCAGGCACGTCGCGCGTGTCTGCGTCTCGTGCGAATCCATCCGCGCGTACACAGCCTGCCAACACTTTTGAGAAGCGACTGCAGTCCCTCAGAGGGATCGCCATTGGTCGGAAGTTGACCGAAGGCGAGTTGGCCAAGGTACGGCTAGCACTCTCAAGTTACGTTTCTGATAAAAGCAATCTAGAAACAAAGCTACTTGCACGACTCGAAAAGGCCGACAGCCAAATGGCGATGGCTGAGATTGACGGCCACATTGCACGCACTCAGCATTTCCGTGTGATTTATACGCTTGCCGAAGCGGCTTTCACGCGTGGGGAATACCTTGTTGTCGGTTCGAATCATGCGAACCCGATGGGCGTCGAGGGCGAGGGCAACTTCGTCACCGCAAGGCTCGACGACCAGGCGAGCGTAGTCGTTCCTGTGCCGTGGACAAGTGACGAACAACTTCGTGCGCTACGATCTATCTCGCAACAGCAATACGCAGTGCGCAACGAATATGCAGCAACAGATTGGAACGAGCTGCCTCTCGAAGTGCGTAAAACGCGATTCATGGAGGATCAAGAGGCTCGCAAGCTGCATCGCGAGATCTCTCTCGATAAGACAATTTCCTGGAAAGAACGTGCGACAAAGCTGAAACAGCTTGAGTCAAAGTTCATCGACGATGGGATTCGCGTGATCGAGAGTTCCTACCTTGCGGAAGGAAAACGTCTCCACTAGCGCGAGTCGATGAGCCCGCGGTAGTCGACGGGCACGTCTTCGAACCTCCACGACTTGCCTGTCGCAGGGTGGGTGTCTCGCCATCGCAGACACGCGATGTAGCGGTTTGCGATGGCCACACGGAGCGACTCCGTAAAGGACTCACGGAAGTCGCGTCGTAGAAGTTCCGCCTCGTCACGGATCGTGCTGGCGACCCGCCGGACGCCGTTCTTCGCTATCGGGTCGAGGAAGTGATGTGGAGGCACACCGTCCCACTCGATGCGAGCTGGCTCGCTCCGTGCCTGCCGAGCCTTCTTCCCGATGGTCTTCGTGACGATGGGCATCAGGCGCTCCGTTCGGTCTTGGAAGGCGCAAGGCGCCCTCGCCGACGTGTGGCATCCGCGAGGTCGTCACGCCATCCGTAGTTGCCTCTCCGAAGGAAGCTCGCGAGAAGACGCAGAGGATGCTTCCCGAACTGCGCGTGCGTGAAGAGCAGGTCGAAGTCCTCGACGCTCATGCCCTCAGAAGCCAGCGCCTTCGCGCGCTGGAAGCGCTCGTCGTCGTTGAAGATTCGTAAGCACCCGATAGACCCCACCCTTGATCTTCAGGGCCGATTCGGTGCAGCGCGCCGCTGCCGTTCGGTCGCTACTGCTGCGCGGACTTCCAATCCCGGGGCGTGAGACGTTCAATCTCCGCACTTGGCGTCGTCGCGAGTCGCTCGAGCACGTCGGTGAGGTAGGCGAAGGGGTCGATGCCGAGTTCCCAGCAGCCCACCGTCAACGAGTAGAGCGTCGCCGCACGATGACCCCCGGCTTCGCTTCCGGCGAAGAGCCAGTTCTTGCGTCCGACGGCGACCTGGCGCATCGCGCGTTCGGTTCGGTTGTTGTCGATCCGCAGTGACGGATCGTCGAGATAGCGTCGCAATGCGATGTGGTTCTTGACGAAGTACGTGACCGCCTTGCCGGTCGGACTCTTGGGAAGCACCCGATCGCCCAGCGCGCGAATCAGCTTCAACAGATCGTCGAAGAGCGGTGCCGATCGCGCTTGCCGCATGGCGTGCCGCTCCTCGTTCGGTCGAGCTTTGATCTCGCGTTCGATGGAGTACAGCTCGTGCATCGCCGCGAGGACCATCTCGGCGCGCGTGCGATCGGTTTTGAGTGCATCGAAGAAGCGACGACGTGCATGCGCCATGCAGCCGACTTCGCGGATGTGTCCATCTTCGTAGAGCTGGTTGTAGCCTCCATACGCATCTGCTTGCAGGTAGCCTCGATACCCATCGAGCATGCGTTTCGGCCCGTCGCGACTGCGGCCCATCGTGAAGTCGAAGACGACATCTCCCGTGTCTCCGAGATACGCCCAAAGGAAAGCGCGCTTGGATTGCTTCTTGCCACCAGCACCGAGCACCGTGATGGATGTGTCATCCGTCGCGATGTAGTTGCCGCGAAGGATTCTCTTGTGCATCGCGTCGACGATGGGCTGCAAAAGCCACGCGCTCTGACGGATCCAATCGCCGAGGGTCGACTCGGCAAGCTCGACGCCGTGGCGAAGCGCGATGCGCGCCTGGCGATACAGCGGGAGATGATCGCGATACTTCGCTGTGATCACTTGTGCCAACAGACTCGCGCCAGCCAGTCCTTTGTCGATCACTTGCGGCGGTAGATCCGGCGTCCAGACGCCGACTTCCTCGTGCTTCTTGCACGCGAGCTTCGGTCGGCGCAGCACGCGCACGAAGTAGCTCGCGGGCCGAAACTCGAGCTTCTCTGTGTCTTCGTACCCGATGATCTCACGAGGCTCGCCGCAGCACGGACATGCGCGCTCCTCGTCGGCGACCTCGATGACTTCCTCGACGCGCGGGATTCCCGAGCCGACTTTGGTGGCCTGGCGTGGCTTGCGCTTGGGCTTCTTCGTCTCGACGACTTCGTCGGCCTCATCGTCGGGCGCCTCATCTGCGTGCGGCGGAATCGCGTCGACGTCTTCGTCTTCGGGGCCGAAGCCCGGCAGGAATGGTTGATTGGAGAAGCGCTCGGTCTTCTTGCCGTGAAGGCGATCACGCAGCTGCGTCCAGAGACGTTCGAAGTCGTCTCGTTGCTGCCGCAAGAGTACGATCTCTTCGCGCAGCTTGGTGATCTCTCGTTCGAGTTCTTCGACGTTCGACACGATGTCGTTGATACGTACGCCGCCTTCGAAGTGCTTACACTTTTCGAGGTTTTCTGTCGTACCAATTGCGGCGCCGTGCGCGCTCGAAGTCGAGTCCGCCAAGGAGCGCGTGCAGCTCGGTGGACGACAAGCTGAGAATGCTCGCGTCGCTCGCGTTCGGCCACGCGAAGCGACCCTTCTCGAGGCGCTTGAGCAGGAGCCAATAGCCGGACGTTTCCCAGTAGAGGATCTTGATGCGGTTCTTCGACCGATTGCAAAACACGAAGAGGTGGCCGCTCATCGGATCGAGCTCGTACAGATCGCGGGTGCACGCTGCGAGTCCATCGATCGCTTTGCGCAAATCCGTCGCGCCGCGCGCGAGGTAGATGCGGACCTGCGGCGGAAGACTCAGCACGTACTCACCGCCGCGATGAGTTGGCGCAACTCGTCTGCGTCGTACGGGCGAGGGACGACGATGCGCAAGCCGCCCGGCAGCACGATCTCGAACGACTGCCGTGCTGCGATAGCGGTGTCTGGTCGAATGTCGACTTCGACGAAGTCCTGGCCACGCTCTCGATCTCGGCGACGCAGCTCACTGCGCCACCAGTAGATCGTCATCACGGACAAGCCGTGAACGTCGGCGAAGTCCCGCGTCGACAGCGCGCTGTTGTCGAGTTGGGCGAGGAGGCTGCGCATCTCGCGCTCGCGTGGAGTGGGCATCCATACGATCGTGAGCCGGTCGCGAGGCGCTTTTCAGATGGGGTTCGTCGGGTGCATACGAAGATTCCGAGCACCCGCATGCGGTTGTCGAGCGCGGCGACCTCCGGTGGCAGCCCCTCGGATCCGCCAGTGGATCCGTCCGCAGCCTGCGGCTGGTGACCGGGGCCAGGACGGGTGGCAGCCAGCCGGTCCGTCGGTGGATGTCCATGCGCCAGCCGGGCCAGGGTACTGGCGTACCGGGTTGTACCGCCGTTCAGGTCAGGGTCAGGGTCAGGTACTTTCTGACTCTGACTCTGACTCTCCCGCGGATCTCCGCGGGCCATCCCGCCGTCGCGGGCGCTCGCGGGGTTTGGCGGGCGTTCGCGGGCACTCGCGGGCACTCGCGGGGTTTGGCGGGCAGCTCGCGGGCAGCTCGCGAGGTCTTGGCGGGCGCCCTCGTCTCGCGGGCTCGACTCTTCTGCTGGTTGGTCCGGAGCACTGGCTGCATCGGCAGTCCGTGCTTTCGCCGCGTAGCGACACTTCTCGGAACACCACGTGTGCCCCTTCCTCGACGGGACGAACGTCCGTCCGCACTGGCCGCACTCCGCGTGGTGCGCATCCTCAGGGTCCACCGAGGGGCGGCCGTTCCAGTTGTCGAAGCCAGGGATGACGATGTCGCCATCGGATCCGCGCTCGAGCAGCCCGCTCTCGAAGCAGGCCTCGAGAGCCGCCTGAGCTCGCTCGAGCGTGAACCCGTACGCCGCCAGCTTCATGAAGAGGCTCGCCTCGGACACACCTGGGACAGTGCCTTGGTGCTTGCCCCGGTAGTTGTCACACAGGATGAGCTGGAAGACGATCCCGCCGTCGAGACCGGCCTTCCAGACCTTGGGGTTCTCCCAGAACCCGCTGTCGAGCTTGACCCAGGATGTCATTCGAAGCCCTCCGGAAAGCGCTCGATGCAATGCCGTCGGATCTGCGAGTCGTCTCGATAGACGACCTTGTTCAGCGCGTCGCAGATCGTCGACAGCGTGTTGTCGGTGTCCTTCTGACGCCCCGAGGCGATCCGCTTCGGCGGCCGCGGTCCGAGCGACACGATTTCGATTCGCGTGCGCTGGCGCGGCACGTGGATCCTGACGTCCATCGCGAGCTCGTCGTCCGCGAAGAGCGGAGCCCTGGCTGCCTGCGCGAGGTAGCCGATGGCCTGCATCTCCGAACTGACGTGCTTCTCGGTCTTGATGTACGGCGTTCCTCGCTTGCACAGCGGGCAGACCCGCTGCTTCTTCCAAGCGATGCGCTTCCGGTTCTTCGACGAGTTCGGCACGAAGTCGACCTCGAACACGAAGCTGCGTGTGTGTCCTCCCCTCTGCATGGGTCCGAGGTCCCTAGGAGGACGTGCCGGGAGCCGGCTCGTTGAGGTTCACGATCTCGCCGGGCACGTCGAGGACTCGACCGGGACCCGGAAGCTTCTCGTCGATGACCTTTCGAGCCGATTCCTCGATCTCGGTCTCGAGACAGAACTCCTCGAGCAGCGTGTTGCCATCGAGCGTCGCACGCAACGCCTCGCGCAGCACGGCGAGGTTCGCCATGTGCAGACACTTCCCGTGGGGCGTCGCGTCAGCAATGCAGGTCTCTTCCACCTGCGCCATGCCCTCGAGGATCAGCGCGACTCGGCGGCGCTCCTCTCGCACCGCCTTCTTGCAGCACTCGTCCAGCGACGAATTCGCGAACCAGGCTTCGTAGCCCATGAGGGTCCCCTCCCAATCGACAGAGAAGGCCGGCCCGCGTCGGCACGCGAGCCGACCGAGGAATCAGTCCCGCGGCAAGCGGAACCAGGAATGAAGGCGCGAGGCGGCGCAGCCGGCGAAGACACGTGGACCCTCTCCCAAGCCCCAACGTGCGATCGCTGCCGGGTCTTCGCCGGCCTCGCGTGTGTGAAGGTGCGCGCAGCTATCTCGCCTTTTCGCTACGCGCAACGCGGGTTTCGGACCCCAGAGGCAGCCCGACGAGCCACGATTCAACCGGCCCGCGGACCGGCATCGAAGTCCCCTAGCGCGGGGAGTTAGTGCGGTGCGAGTGACCCTCATGCGGCCACCTCAAGCGGGTGTCCGCTGCGGGTGTCCTTCACCCGATTTCGACCCTGTTTTGAGGCTCCGGAGCGTGCTTGCTCGACGGGCCGATTCCGCGTATTTACAGGGCTGGAGGGCGGTTCATAAGGTCTCGGCCGCCGTTTGGGAGCTGGGGGTCGTGGGTTCGAATCCCACCTGCCCGACCACATGGCCGCCGCGCAGGCAGACCAGCGCGGTCAGAGCTTGATCCCCATCATGTAGTAGAAGAACAGCGCGGGATCATCGTCGCCGCGCACCGAGCCGACCGTGCGGGCGTCGCGCGAGCCCGAACCCGCGAGGAACATGCTCGCACCCGCTTCGCCCCAGAGACCGCTTCCGAGGTCGTGGCGATACGTGATGTCGATCTCGTTCCCCATCTTGTCGGACCCACCGACGACGCCGGGGGACAGTGTCAGAACCGGACCGCCGAAGCGATCGGTTGGCTCCATCGACTGGAACATGTGCCAAGCGACCTTCAGCTTGGACTTGGCGGCAGGTTGGATCTCGGCGTGGACCGCGAAGTGCAGCATGTTCTCCCACAACGCGAAGTCCATCTGGCCCCAGTAGGCATGCGCGAACGGAATGAGGCTGTTGAAGCGCTCGTTGTCGTTCGTCCCTGGCTTGTTGCCGCTCGCGATGTCGGCCTCGACCATGAACCGCGGCTTCAGATCGTCGTCGAGTTGGATTCCCGCGTCCGCGTGAACACCGTAGGTCTTGATGAACGGAATGTCGCGCCCGTCGACTTCGCCGACCTGGGTCGCGGCCTCCGCCCCGACGAAGAAGCCCGAATCGAACGTCTGCCGCGCGCGACCGCCAAAGGTCCAGCGGTGCTCGGTGCCGTTCGCGATCGTCTCTTCGTTGAGCAACAAGATCGCATAGAGGTCCGTGTCGAGACCGTTCTCCTGCTTGCAGTTCCAATAGGCGCCGTTGATCCACGCGCCACGATTGTCGGTCTGCAATGCGTCGTTGTTGATGATCGTCGCGAAGCCGGTCAGCGTCGATTGCTCGCCGGTGTCATAGACACCGACGACGCCATCGAGTGCGCGGGCCTGATCGAGCCAGTTGAGTGAGCTCACGAGACGCTGCTCCCCGAGAGCGACCTCTTGGCGGCCGATCTTGAGGAGCAAGTCCTCGTGGGCTTTCCACTCGAGGAATGCCTGGTGCATGTCGAAGCCGTCCGCAGAGCGATCCGTGGTCGACGTCTCTTCGCCGAACTGACGAGTGTCCGCGACCTGCAGGAAGGCGCGCACATCGTCGTTCACGTCGAAGTCGAGTGCGATACGCGCGCGCTGACCGACGAAGAACGGATCGGTTCCCGCGTCGTTCTTGAAGTCGTAGTTCTGCCGCGATTCCGCACGCCAGCGAAGCTCGCCGCTGACTTTGATCTTCTTGGAGTTCGGCAGCTCGAACTCGAGCGCGTGCGACGTCTCGCCGCCTTCGGTCGCCGGCCTGTCCTGAGTGCGTAGTCCTGCACTCGAGAGCGCCACGCAAAACGCGACGCTGAGCCACACGGCATGCGACGAACGCTGCAGACGAATCACGGGAACGCCCGCAGAACGAAGTGGATCCTGAGAGAGGTGTTGCATGAAGCGTGCGCGAAGCAACATGCAGGCCACGTGAGCGTGCTGCTTCGCGTTGTGCGATCCCGCGCCGCTACGACGCGGATCGAGGCGCGAAACTCGCACACGTGCGAGAGTTCGGAGTCGCACTGGTGCGACTCCAGTCGCATTCTTGCGAGCGAATCGATGCAGCCTCCGCGAGGCAACGGGCGCGGTTGCCGGATCGCCGGTCGTTCGACAGTAGGCCCAACTCTTGCATGCGTTTCACGCCTCGCGCATAAGGACCGTTCGTTCGATCGTTCCTCACGCTTCTCGCGGCACGTCCTCAACCCCTCGCACCGTTCCTCATGACTTCGTCCTCGGCCGACGCACACGACCACGATCCATCTCCATCGAACCCACAGGAAAAGCGTCTGGCGCGAGGCCCCCTGGTGCTCATGGGGGCCGGCCTCGTCGCGAGCTATGGAACGCTGGCGTGGTTCGCGAGTCGCTTCCTCTACCCGAAGCGGGACGAAGAGGGCGCGTGGCTCTTCGTGTGCACCGTGAACCGTCTCGAGCCCGGCTCGTCACTACTCTTCAAGATCCCCGGTGGTGAGACGATCGCGGTGGCGCGCAATGGACGAGGTGCCGACGCCGGCGATTTCGTCGCGCTCTCGTCGACGTGCCCCCACCTCGGATGTCAGGTGCACTGGGAGGCGAACAAGGACCGCTTCTTCTGCCCATGCCACAACGGCGCGTTCGATCGCGGTGGCAAAGCGATCGCAGGTCCGCCCGCTCAGGCAGGGACCGACCTCAAGCAGTACCGCCTGCGCGTCGACGGCAGCCTCCTCTATATCAACGTGCCGTCCGAACTGCTGGCAAAGGCGGAACCGAACGGAAAGCCCGCACGGGAAGCGCGCGGAGAGTTGCACGGAAGAATCGTCGAGCGCGTCGCCGTGCGTGGCCCCGGACACGACCCGTGCCTCGCGCCGCGAAACCCCGAGACGTCGAGGGAGTGCTGATCATGACCGCTGGTTCTTGGCTTCGAGAACGCTTCCCCGTCGACGGCGACCAGCTCAGAGAACTCACCAACGAGCCCGTCCCCGCGCATCTCAAGCGTTGGTGGTTCTGCCTCGGTGGCACGCCTGCCTATCTCTTCCTCGTCCAGATCGTGACGGGCATCCTGCTCGCGTTCTACTACCAGGCCTCATCGACGAACGCGTACGAATCGGTGCGCCACATCACCGAGGACCTCGAGTACGGTTGGTTCTTGCGCGGGATCCACAAGTGGGGTGCGACCCTCATGGTCGCGAGCGTGATCCTCCACCAGATGCGCGTCTACTTCACCGGCGCATACCGCAAGCCGCGCGAACTCAACTGGATCGTCGGGATGTTCATCCTCCTGTGCACACTCGTGCTCGGGTTCACGGGCTACAGCCTCGTCGGCGAGCAACTCAGCTACTGGGCCGCGACGGTAGGCGCCAACATCACGAACAACGTTCCACTCATCGGCCCGACACTCGGACGCTTGTTGATCGCGGGAGATCAGATCAACCCGCAGACGCTGCCTCGCTTCTTCATCCTGCATGGCGCGGTGTTGCCGGTCGTGCTGGTCCTGCTGCTCTTCTTGCACATCACGATCCTGCGCCTCCACGGTGTCACGGACTTCGGCGCGACCAAGGAAGAAAAGGAGAAGCGCTTCGACTTCTTCCCCGATCACTTCCTGACCGAAGTCACGATCGGCCTCGTGCTGATGATCTTGTTGACCGTGCTCGCAACGGTGTTCCCGGTGGGCATGGGCCCGGCAGCCGACCCACTCTCGACGCCCGAAGTCATCAAGCCGGAGTGGTTCTTCCTCGTCACGTTCCGCTGGCTCAAGCTCATGCCGATCACGGCCGCGATCCTGAGCCTCGGATTCATCTTCTTCGTGATGTTGATCTGGCCGTTCATCGACGGGTGGTTCCGCAAGCGCCGTCCCGCGAGCGAGCTCAGCGTGTGGATCGGCATCCTCGCCGTCTTGGCAATCATCGGCCTCACGGTCTGGGAAGCTCTCGTGCAGCACTGATTCCCAGCCTGATCGACCTACCTCGTATTCACCACGATCGTCCCGACCTTACTCCAAACCCCGGATCATGAGTCTCTCGGCCAAACAACTGATCATCGCCTTCCTCGGCATCCTCTTCTTGGCATCCCTGGTGCTGGTGCAATACACCGAAGTCATGCGCCGCGAAGAAGAAGCCGGCCTGCGCGAACACAAGGTCGCCGTGCCGGAATCTTCGAAGCGTTGCTTCGAGTGTCACCGACAAACGAACCCGGGCATTGCCGAACACTGGCTGGGCTCGACGCACGCGCAGAAGGGCATCGGTTGCATCGAATGCCACGAGGCGCAGACGACGGATGCCGACGCGTTCTCGCACGAGGGCTACACCATCGCGACGATCGTTACGCCGCGCGATTGCTCCAAGTGTCACCCGAAGGAAGCGGATGAGTTCCAGAACAGCCACCACGCGATGGCCGGCAACATCCTCCACTCGCTCGACAACCTCCTGGCGGAGACCGTCGAAGGGTCACGCATTCCGTTCGATCCTCATTCGAAGACACCGGGCAGACCCGACATCGACGGCAAGGTCAACGGCATGGCGAGTGCGTTCACGGGCTGCCAACAGTGTCACGGTAGCCTCGTCGGATTCGCCGGCCGGGATGGCAAGCCCGTCACGATGAAGGACCTCGAGCCGGATGCGGCTGGCAAGCCCACCAATCTCGAGGCCGTCGCGCGAATCACGAAGAACGCGGACGGCAAACCGATCTTCTCTCCTGGCTCGTGGCCCAACACCGGGATCGGCCGCATCAACGTCGATGGCTCGCGCGGATCGTGCTCGGCCTGTCACTCGCGCCACGACTTCTCGCCGCGCCGCGCGCGTCAACCCGAGAACTGCGGCAAGTGCCACCTCGGCCCCGACCATCCGCAAAAGGAGATCTACGACGAATCGAAGCACGGGATCGCCTTCGCCGACCTCCGACACAAGATGAACCTCGACGCCAAGGACTGGGTTCTCGGCAAGGACTACTCGGCCGCGCCGACCTGTGCGACGTGTCACATGTCGGGCCATAGCAAGAACGAGGGCACGATCACACACGACCCGGGTCAGCGCATCTCGTGGACCAATCGCCCACCGATCAGCCTCGCGATGGATACCGACATCAACGGCAAAGTCGTCACCGAGGCGGATCCGGCGAAGCGCAACGAACTCGTCAAGGACACGTGGCAGAACAAGCGCGATCGAATGACACAAGTCTGCTCGCACTGTCACACCAACGACTACATCTCGTCGTTCTACAAGCAGTACGACGACTTCGTTCAGCTCTACAACGAGAAGTTCGCGAAGCCGGGCACGCTGATCATGAATGCGCTCAAGGCGAACGGCCTGATCACCAAGCCGAACTTCGACGAAGAGATCGAGTGGACGTGGTTCTACCTGTGGCACCACGAGGGCCGTCGCGCGCGCCACGGCGCCGCGATGATGGCTCCTGACTATGCCCATTGGCACGGCATGTACGAAGTCGCCGAGCGCTTCTACATGGAACTGATTCCCCAAGCTCGAGAACACTGCGAACACGGCCGCCAGAACGGCAAGGCCAAGGAAGCCGACGACGTGCTTGCCCTGATCGACAGCATCCTCGCTCGCCCGGAACACAAATGGTCCAAGGGAGAAGCAAAATGAAACGCCCGACTCGAAGGTCGTTCCTCCGCACGGTTGCCGCGGCTCCGGCCGGGATCGCGGCGTTCACCGCACGTGACGTCCATGCAGCGACGAAGCTCCGCGATGCCATGGCGTGCACTGCAGCGGGCAAAGAGGTCACGTGGGACAAGGCGCCATGTCGTTATTGCGGCACGGGCTGCGGTGTCGAAGTCGGCGTCGCCGATGTCGACGGCAAGAAGCGCGTCGTCCAAGTACGCGGCGACCAGAAGAGCCCGGTCAATCAGGGTCTGCTTTGCGCAAAGGGCTACCACCTCCCAGGGTTCCTCTACGGCGAAGATCGCTTGCTGTATCCGCAGCGGCGCCACAAGGACGGCACGCTCGAGCGCATTTCGTGGGATGCGGCGATCGACTTGATCGCTTCGAAATACAAAGAAGCTCTCGAGAAGCACGGCCCAGAATCCGTCGGCGTGTACGGCTCGGGTCAGTGGACGATCTTCGATGGCTACGCCGCCCTCAAGTGGGTCAAAGGCGGCATGCGCAGCAACAACATCGACCCCAATGCGCGCTTGTGCATGGCGTCGGCCGTCATGGGTTTCGTGACGACGTTCCAGAGCGACGAACCGATGGGTTGCTATGCCGATTTCGAGGCGGGCGACGACTTCGTCCTCTGGGGCAACAACATGGCCGAAATGCACCCGGTGCTGTTCAGCCGCATCTTGGAGAACAAGCGCAAGAACCCCGGCGTCCGCATCATTGACCTGTCGACGCGGCGCACGCCAACGACCGAGTACGCGGACATGTACATCGAGTTCCAGCCTGGCTCGGACCTCGCGATCGCCAACGGCATTCTCAACTTGCTCGTCAAGAACGAGAAGGTAGACCAACGCTTCGTGCGCGAGAATTGCGTGTTCAAGCGCGGTATCGAAGACCTCGAGAAGATCGGCTACGGGTGTTCGGCTGACCAATCGGAGAAGTACACGTTCACGGACTCCGTCACCGACTCGTCATACGAAGACTTCGTGGCGTTCGTCGCAGAGTACACACCCGAGAAGGTCGAGGAGATCTCCGGTGTTTCTCCAGAACAACTCAAGGCACTCGCGGAGGTGTATGGCGACCGCAATCGCGGCACCGTCAGCCTATGGTGCATGGGTGTCAACCAGCACACGCGCGGGACGTGGATGAACAATCTCCTCAACGACCTGCACCTCGTGACCGGCAAGATCGGTCGACCGGGCGCGAATCCGTTCAGCCTCACCGGTCAACCCTCCGCGTGCGGCACGGCACGCGAAGTCGGCACGCTCAGCAATCGTCTCCCGGCCGACATGGTCGTGATGAACGAAGCTCACCGCCGCAAGGCCGAGGAGATTTGGCATCTCGAGGCCGGAACGATCAACCCGAAGCCCGGTTATCACACCGTCGATATGTGGCGCGCATTCGCCCGTGGTGACGTCAAGTGCATGTGGGTCAACACGACCAACCCAATGGTCACGCTGCCCAATGTCGCTCGCGTCGACTACGAACCAGGGCAGGACGATCGCTTCCTCGTCGTGAGTGACATCTATCCGACACCGACGACCGACGTCGCCGATCTGATCCTCCCGTCCGCGGCGTGGGTCGAGGCCGAAGGCATGTTCGGCAACTCCGAACGCCGCACCCAGCATTGGCACAAGATGGTCGACCCGCCGGGTGAGTCCAAAGAGGACGCGTGGCAGTTCGTCGAAGTCGCGAGGCGCATGGGCTATGCCCGGCTCTTCCCGTGGAGCGGCGACTGGCACAAGCCGATGTTCGAAGAGTACCGTTCGTTCACGCTCGGACTCGGCAAGGATCTTGCGTCCTACGAACAGCTCGAACAATCGCGCGGCATGGTGTGGCCGGTTGTCGACGGCAAGGAAACGCTATACCGCTACGCCGCCGGCATCGACCCTTATGTCAAGAAGGACAAGGGCGTGCACTTCTACAAGGCAAAGGCGTACGGCGAGAAGGCAGCAGTGTTCCTTCGCCCCTACCATCCGCCGGCGGAAGTGCCCGACGCGACCTACGACTTCTGGCTCTGCACAGGCCGCGTCCTCGAACATTGGCACACGGGTTCGATGACCCGGCGCGTCAAAGAACTGCACCAGGCCGTGCCGGAGGCCTACGTCGAACTCAATCCTGCGGACGCGATGCGCCTCGGCATCAAGAACGGCGAACGAGTCCGCCTCGTGAGTCGTCGTGGTTCGCTCGAACTACCATGCGTGGTCGACGGGCGCGGACGACCGCCACGCGGATCGGTGTTCGTGCCGTTCTTCGACGAGTCGAAACTGATCAATCGGTTGACACTCGATGCCATGGACAACATCAGCAAGGAACCGGATTACAAGAAGTGTGCGGTCCGCGTCGAGAGGATTTGACCATGGCCTTCATGCGCCACGTCGCCGTGATCGCCTTCTTGGCAGCGTGCATCGCGTCGACGTCTTGTAGCAAGAACGACGAAGTCGAGCGTGGCTCTCCACCCGATCCCGCCGTGCTCGCGCAGTCGAAGACACCGGCAGTCGAACGTGCGCTGCGGCGCGCCTATAACGGCGCGCCGCCGACCATCCCCCACGCTCCGTTCGGCATCGCGTGCACGTCGTGCCACAACCGGATCGGCATGGAAGTGCCCAACGTAGGGTTCGCTCCGCCCATGCCCCACGAGGAGACGAGCGGTCTCGCAGCGATCTCACGTTGCAATCAGTGCCACGTTTACAAGACGAGTGACGCGGTGTTCCGCCCGTCGAGCTTCGTCGGCAGGCCGCAGGACCTTCGCAAGGGCACCAAGCAGCACGAGGGAGCCCCACCGGTGATCCCGCATCCGGTGTTCATGCGAGAGAACTGCCAGGCTTGCCACACAGGCAACGCGGCTCGCGAGGAAATACGCTGCACGCATCCCGAGCGAACTCGCTGTCTCCAGTGTCACCTGGAGATGACGAGTTCTGCGAGCACGTCGTTCAGGCGCTGATTCTCGATTTCCTGCCACGCGATACCGATTCAGCGCGATTCGCTGATGGCTCGAAAGGACGGCAACTTCGTCGCCGCCCCACTCCGTGGCGCGGCGCGAGTCTTCGCACCGTTTTGCCTTCCGCATTCAAGAACGCACCCCGCCGCGTCGATAGCGCGATCGGACGACTGTCGAGATTTCGCACAGGTTCCAGGGGGAGAACGAAGCGATGCAAACGAGAGCGGGACCGTCACGAGCCGCCACCGAGGTCACGGCGACACTCAGACCACCGGGCGATGCGCTGTGCATCGGTGAGCGCCCGGGCGAGAGCGGCACGGCACTCATCTTCGCGATCATTCTGACGGTCTCCGTCGGCGCGCTCGTCATGGCGCATATGGGCGAAGTCAACTCGGAGCGTCGCAAGATCGACAGCATCATGCATCGCCAACGCGCAACCGAGCGCGCGGTCGGCGAGCTCGAGCGTGCGCGCAACATCGTCAACGCGGCGCCGTACATCAACGGCAAGAACACCGCGCTCTGGGCCGCAATCCACAGCGATCCGCCGTACGTGCCCGGCACCGAAGTGCGTGTCGAGCGCGTGGGCCCGACCGAGAGCGAGTGGCACGTGCTGCGGGCGACCGGGAGCTTCCAGAACATCTCGAAGCTCGCACAGGTCTTCGTGCGTCAGCGCTCACCGATCACGAGCTTCAACCTGTTCGTCGCCGATCACCCGGTCGGTGTATCGGGCACGCCCACCGGCCAGATCCACACCAACAAGGAGCTCGAGTTCATGTTCCCGTACGGGACCTACAAAGACTCGGTTTCCGCGTGTGACGGCTACAAGTTCAGCGCCGATGCGACGCCCGACAACACACGATTGTGGGGTCCGTCCAACCCCGCGGCCGCGCCGATGCACAACGTGTTGTCGAGTATCTCGTTCTCGAGCATCGCGACCAGCGCTTCGACCCTCTGCGTGACCGATGACCTGCTGGCCGAGGTCGCCTTCCAAGGTCCGCAGACGCAGGTGGATCTCTACACGCCCGAGACGCGCACTCTCGTTCCGCGGACCGGCTACCGGCGCGTCTTCACCGGGTTCACCGACGAGACGGCGCGTCGCAAGGTCATGGACTACGTCGACGTGCCGTATCGCATCAAGGTGCCGCAATACACCGAAGTGACCGAGCACGTCACGATCCAGTCGCCGGTCTACACCTGGCATACGGTGACCACCGCGCGTCGCGAGCCCATCTACGTCGATCAGATGGAGCACTACTACGAGAACGAGGAGGTCTGGGGGACCAAACTCGTCGCCCGCACGACCTACGAATCCGACTACGTCACGGGGACCGGCGGGATGCAGGCGTTGCAGGCTGTGAAGGACCTCTACGAACAGGCCAAGGGCCTCGCGAGCGCGGCAGCGACCGTGGACAGCATCGAGGGCAGCATCGCTGTGGCAGGAGCGGTCAACATCGAGATCGACCTACAAAAGGAACTTGACGACCTCGACTACGTGATCGGTCGCCTCGCGCGCCATCCAACGGACTACGACGGCGCCGAGGCCAAGCTTCAGGATTCGTTGGATCGGCGTACCGATCACGACTGGATCGGTTGGGCCGGTCCGGTCCTGACCGTCGCGATCAACGACTTCTACGCCAAACTCGCGCAGGCGAAGGAGCTGGTTCTGGCCGAGAAGACCGGCGGAGCCAAGGCCGACTACGGCGACTTGAGCCAGATCGACCTCGAGCTTCTCGCCTCGATCAAGGCGTCGGGATCACAGTACGGCAACACGGGTCAGTACGAACTAAAAGCGATCCACGACTACGTCGAGATCCCGTACATCATGTCGTCCAAGCTCGTACGCAAGACGCGCCTCAAGCGCGTCAAGACCGGCGAGCACCTCGTGACGTACACCGACAAGATTCGGCGCTTCAGCCACAACGAGACCAAGCACGTCCTCCGCAAGCGCCGCGTCTACAACGGCGACGCCTGGGAGATGCGCACGCGCCGCGTGCCGCGTGGTTACAAGGTCGTGACCGAGGTCGTACAGGTCCCGGTCTACACGACGACGCCCTACACGTATTACGAGGAAGTCATCGTGCCGCGTGCCCTGGCGCGCACCGAAGTCGTCGCGTCGCAAGGCGTGATCTACATCGAGAAGGAGATCGAGCGCCTCGGAGGCGACTTGGAGGGCCAACTGACCCTCGCAACGAACTCGCGCATGCAGATCACGAACAGCGTGCGCTACGTCGACAGCTCGAGTCGCACTCGCATGCTGAACGGCGACAACCCGGCGGAGAAGTACGAGAGCAATCCCGACTACAGCGGGAACTCGGTTCTCCTGTTGATCAGCCGCGGCGACGTCACGTACTCGAAGGATGTGCCACAGCGCTTCGAGATCAACGGCACCCTCGTGTCGACGACCGGCAAAGTCGCGATGGAAGGCCTCGAGGTCTCGAGCGACGGCTCGGAGATCATGCTCTCGTCGGATGTCACCGCCAACCCGAGTGATTACGTCAAAGAGTCGCTCCGCCGCCTCGGCGGCGTCCTCGCCGCCAAGCGCCCGGTCGCCGCCTACGTCGACAGCACCAACACGATCGTCGCCGGCTTCCAGGAAGGCAGCGCCCTCATGGACGCGAACCTCCTCCCCGAAAACGGCGGCGTCGCCCTCCCACCGTGCACGCCACAGTTCGACCGCCCGACGTGGACCCTGTGCACGCTCGGCCGCAAGATCGACGTCTCGAACTGAGCGGCAAGACCCGCGCGAATGGTGCCAGGGACGATTCACGCGCGAAAGTAGCGTGATTCGTCCCTGGCACGATTCACGCGGTAGGTTGGCTCGCCATGCCTACGAAATCGTGCTGGGTGGCTCGGGCTCTTGCCCTGGCCTGTCTTCTTTGTTCGCCGTTGGTTGCGCAGGCCTTTGCCGTGCCGGGTTTGTCCGTCTCGAGTTGGACGTTGCCTCGGCCGGCGAAGAACTGGACCGTGCCGGTCTTGTTCGATGGCGCGCTCGTTGCCTACGACGGGCAGGTGTTGCGACGTTTCCATCCGGGAACCAAGGTCGAAGGGTCGGCACTCGCGACCGTGTCGGCGCCCGTGTTCTCGAGCTTTCTCGCGCTCGGGCCCAGTGGGCGGCGGCTCTTCTTCGGGGAATCGTCGACCGGTGGCCTGTTCGTCTATGACGCGGACACCAAGACCGTGCGCCGGTTCTCGGCACTCGCGTTCAACTACCAAGTCGCGTTTCATCCACTCGAGGGCGAGCGCTTTCTCTACGTCAGCGGCGCGCCCTCGACGACTTCGACACAAGTCGTGCGCATCGACACGGTCCTCGGCACAAGGGTCCGAATCGCGGACGTGCCAGGCTCCTCGGGGCCGATCGCGTTCGATCGGTTCGGCAACCTCTTCTATTCGGTGCCGGACTACAGCGGCCCCAAGAAGGGAAGCATTCTTCGCTGGTCGAGTGGACAGGTTCTCGCTGCGATCCACGGTGTGCCGCTCACTCCGAAGGACGCGACTCAGTGGGCGAACGGGTTCGACACCGTCGGCGCGCTCGCGTTCGACCCCGAAGGAACGCTTCATGGCGTCGATGCGCTGTCGAGTCGGTTCGTCGAGTTCGGCGGTGGCGCCCTTGCAGCCCCCCTGTTGACACCGCAGTCGGGAGAGACGCTGACGCAATGCACACCGCTCGAAGCGGCGGCAGGTGCTTTCGAGCGCTTCGGCTCCGCAGGTGCCGGCTTTCGCATCCTCGGAACCGACTTCGCCACAGCCACGGATCGAGTGCACGAACTGACGCCGCGGCGCCCGCAGCTCAGGGCATCGGATATGCAGCCCCCGCCATCGGCCTCGCTCTCGTTCACGGCCACCGACCTCCCCGCGAGCGTTCCGTGCATCGTGCTCTTCGGGACCGGTCTCGTCCCCGAACGCCCCCTCGCCCCGCTCGGCGCACGCGGCCTCTGGTTTCCCCTCTTCGGGATCGTCCCGACCCTCGAAATCGTGAGCACCGTGATGATGTCGGATTCGAGCGGCACGCTCACGTTGCAGGGCAACGCACCGAGTCGCAGCGGAAGTCGCTGGACGACGCAGGTTCTCGCCGGGCCGGTGCCGCAGCTCGTGGGCGGGGACGCGACCTCCCCGTGGATTACCTCGTTGCCGGTCTCGGTCTCGGTGCGCTGAAGATCACAAGCAGCGACCACATCACGGACACTCGCGCACGACGCCGCGCAGCCAAACCGCGTCATCCGCTTCTCGGACGGCCCGACCAGAAGTGGTTACCCCGCCTGGACTCGAACCAGAACCAGCAGAACCAAAATCTGCTGTGCTGCCAATTACACCACGGGGTACCGATGGGACGTGACCGAGCGCCAAACGCCGATCGAGTGGTTACCCCGCCTGGACTCGAACCAGAACTAGCAGAACCAGAATCTGCTGTGCTACCAATTACACCACGGGGTAGAAGGCCGAGGATCCTATCGGCTGCGAGGAAGCGGTCAAGCTCAACGATCCCTCGCTGCCGCCTTCGCGCGCTCGACGAGCGTGCTGTCCAGCAAGTCGGCGTCGCGCAGCGCGCGATCCGCTTCGTCTCGCGCTTCGACGTCCCGGCCGGCAGCACGCAGCGCTTCCGCGTGTAGCACGCGCAGCCGCGCCACTTCGCGGCGCTCGTCGCCCGGAGACGCCGGCGGTGCCGAACCACCGGCACCTGGCAACACGTCGTCGCCACCGCTCGCTCGGCGGGTTCGATCGAGATCGCCATGGACCGCGATCGCGATCCCAAGACAGAACGCCGCGTCCGCGGGTCGCGCCTTGGCCGTGTAAATCTCCGCAAGGCGCTCGTGAAGCACTCGATCGAACGGATCGATGTCGCGCGCGCGCTCGAGACACGCGAGTTCGCGATCGACCTCGCCGGTCTTGCGCCAATGGTCGGCCAAGAGCACTTGCGCCTGATAGTCCTTGCCGACGATTTGGGAGTAACGCACGAGCTCGTCGAGCGAAGCCTCCGAGTTGCCCAACTTCTCGAACAGTCGCCAACGTTGCATGAACGGCGACGATCCGCCGCTGATCGAGCAGGTCGGCCAACACGCGATCGCACGGCCGAACTCGTCGATCGCCTCCTGCGTTTTCCCTGCGGTCTCCAAGATGCCCGCATAGAGCATGCGCGAATCGAAGTCGTCGCCACCCTTCGCGAACCCCTCGCGCAGGTAATCGCGCGCCGCCTGCAGGTCCTTGCGCCGCGCCGCCATCTTGGCACGCAGGAGCAGCACATCGCCGTTGTCCGGATCGATCTTGGACAACGCCGCGAGTTGCGCCCCGGTATCGATCAGATTGCCTCGCTGCTCGAACGCCTGTGCGAGCCGCAGCCGTGTCTGCACGTCCTCCGGTTGCCGAGCCGCACGTTCGAGCAGTGCGACGAGCGCTTCCTCGTCGATGGTCGGCACGAAGGCGTACGACCCGATCCGCTGTCGCAACCAATCGCGGAACGCCGCGTCGTACTCGTCCGGCCCCATCTCGAGCTCGCGCTCGAAGATCTGTGCCGTCGACAGATCCTCACCGTAGGCCTTGATGATGTCGACGACCTTCGCGAAGCCCCAACGCTCCGAAATATGCCGGCAGATCAGGCCACCTTGGTAGTAACCGAGCAGGATCTGCGAACCGCCGAAGACCTTGTTGAGCTCGTCGACGCCGATCACCCGATCGAGCACGAGCGCGGAGTAGACCTCACGCTCCATGCGCCGGTCGTAGCTCGGATCGAGCGCGATCTCCTCGGCGACCGCCGCGCCTTCGGTCAACCACCGAGGCACGCGCGCGCGACTGAGTTGCAAGTGCAAGACGTGCGCGAACTCGTGCCACGCCGTCACCTTCCACGAGAACTGCGAACGCAACTCGGGCGCCGCAGGCGATACCGAGGTGATCAAACATCCGAAGCACGCACCGAGCGCACCGAAGCCCTTGAACCCGACCGTGCGTACCGAGAAATCCCCGAAGCGCCGGAAGTTCTCGACCTGCACTTTGCAATCCGGCGTCGTGCCGTACTTCGTGCCGAGCACCTTGCGCGCCTCTTCGTACTCTCGGCTCAGGTACGGAACGAGTACGTCCTTCTCGCTCGGATGGATCTGGAACACGAAGTTTCCGATCGCGACCTTCTCGTAGGTTTCGTCGACGCGTTCCTGCAGCATCAGCTGGTTGTCACGCCACGGATTGACGAAGCCACGCTCGAGTTCCTTGGTCTTCGCGAGCAACGCGGCACCTTCTTCGGCACGGCCCGCGTAGATCAGCGCGCGACCGAGCGCGAGCATCGCCCTCACGTGGTCCGCATCGCCGGCACGCGCACGCTGCAGGATCGGGATTGCATCCGCGAAGCGATACAGCGCGACGAGGTGATTGCCGAGCACCGCATCGGGCTCGACAGTCGACGCATCGACAGCCATGGCGCGATCGCGGAAGACCTTCTCGTCCTGTTCGCGATACAGCAGATTGCATGCAGCAGCCATTTCGGCCAGCGCCGACACGTCCCGCGGATTGACCGCGAGCGCTTGCTGGAGAATCGATCGAGCCGCACCGAACCGACGTTCGTCGATCAGCCCTCCTGCACGCGCGACGAGCGCCGGTACCGAGCTGTGATTGACGGCGAGCGCACGCCGCAAGTACTCGTCCGTCTTGTCGCTCTCGAGCAAGAAGTTCTCCTTGCGCGTACGGTAGAGCGCGACGAGTGCGTGCTCTTGTTCTCCGCAGTTCTCGAGGGCGCGCTTGTATTCCGACTCGCCACTCGGCAACCCCGCCGCCTCGTGATAGACGCGAAATAGGAGGTTGCCTCGCTCGACGTACGCATCGGCGAAGAGCGGATCCGCCTTCGTCACCTCGATGAAGATCCGACTCGCCTCGTAGAGTCGCTCGGCCCCACCGAGTTCGGCGAACGCGACTCCGGCGAAGTGCTTGCGGCGCGGGTCCGTCCACTGTTCTCTTCCGAAGAGGTCGATGACGGCTTCGAATGACGCCTTCGCTTCGTCGCGCTTTCCGGTACGCAGCAACAAGCGCGCGCGACGCGTGCGCCCTTCGATCGCGAGTTCGCTCGTCGGCTCCGCCTTCTCGAGGATCCGGTCGTAGGCGCCCAGCGCCGCGTCGTATTCACCGACGCACGTCGCGCGCAATGCCGCTTCGAGCTCCACCTCGGGAAGCGCGACGAGCGCACGCGCCTCGTCGACGCGCGCACTCGCATCGTCGTATTTCCCGAACTCGCGAGCGATGCGTGCCAGACCGAGCTTGGCGAGAGCACGCTCGGTCGGCGTCGGTCGATCCTCTTCGTATTCTTCGTCGATGCCGGCGAGCACCTCCTCGAATCGCGTTCGCGCGGCCTCACGGCGCCCCTGTCGCAGGTAGCGCGTCGCGGACTGCAGCACGTCGGACCAGGCACCATCCGAGGGCCCCGGATCCGACTCGTCCTGTGCAGTGGCGAGGCCGCTCCCGAGGATCGCAGCCAACATGAGGCCGAGGAGGTTCGCGGGGTAGAACGGGACCGTGCCCATCCGCAGTGGTCGAAGTCGCTTCATGGTCTCCCTACACGATACGTGAGTCGGCCATACGCAGACGAGTTGCAAGAGTAGTTGTCACGCTGAAGGTAGTTGTGACGCTGGAGTAGTCTGGAGTAGTAGGGCCAGGCCGCCCCCCTGTTACGATCTTCGGCATGAAGCACCGTCATGCCTGCGCGACCCACGCTGGAATCGCCCTGAGCCTGTTCCTCGCGTCGTTCGTGACCCAGGGATTCGCACCTGCCCAGTCCGTGCGAGCCACCAAGTTCGTGCTCGACAACGGGCTGCAAGTCATTTTCCACGAGGATCACTCCCTCCCCATCGCGACGGTCAACCTGTGGTACTACGTCGGGAGCAAGGACGAGCGAGAAGGGCGCTCCGGCTTCGCGCATCTCTTCGAACACCTGATGTTCATGGGGACGAAGCGCGTGCCCGGCAGTCGCTTCGACGAAATCATGGAGAAGGGCGGCGGTGCCAACAACGCGTCCACGTCATCCGATCGCACCAATTACTTCTCGTGGGGCCCTTCCGAACTGCTGCCGACGCTCCTGTGGCTCGAAGCCGACCGCATGGAGGACTTCGGCAAGGCGCTGACGCAGGAGAAGCTCGACAAGCAGCGTGACGTCGTCCGGAACGAACGGCGGCAGACGACCGAGATGCGTCCCTATGGCGTCGCGGACGAACTCCAGGGCGAACTCTTCTTCCCGCCGGGGCACGGCTACCACAAGAGCGTCATCGGGAGCCACGAGGACCTCGAAGCCGCGACGTTGGACGACGTGAAGGACTTCTTCGCGACGTACTACGTACCGAGCAACGCGAGCCTCGTCGTCGCGGGCGATTTCGATCCGAAGGCGACACGTGCACTCGTCGAGAACCTCTTCGGGTCCTTGCCGCGCGCGCCGATCGTGCCACGCAAGGAGCATCGTGACGCGGCGCTCGGCGGAACGCATCGATGGACCGGCTACGACCGTGTGCAATTCCCGCGCGTCACGACGATGTTCAAGACCGTCAAGATCTACGGTCCTCTCGACGCGGAACTCGATCTCATCGCGGGCATCCTCGCCGGATCGAAGAGCTCTCGCCTCTACAAGCGCCTCGTCGTCGACGAGAAGCTCGCCGTCCAGGTCACGGCCTACCAATGGTCGCGCTACCTGGGCGGACAGTTCCACATCCAGGTGATGGCGCGGCCCGATGCCGATCTCGCTCGCATCGAGACGATCCTCACCGAAGAAGTCGCCAAACTCGCGGAGCAAGGACCGACCGAAGACGAGCTCGCACGGCAACGCACGTCGACCGAGTACGGCTTCGTGACCGGACTCGAAAACCTGCGAGATCGAGCGGATCGGCTCAATGCCTACAACTTCCACCTCGGTACGCCCGACGGCTTCGCGACGGATCTCGATCGCTACCGCGAAGTGACGGCAGCGAGCGTGCAGCAAGCCGTGCGCGAATTCCTGACGACGGACGACAAGCTCGTACAGACCGTGCTACCGATCGACCGCAAGACCGAGGGTGATCGCGACACGATGCCTGCCGTCGGGAGTGCGGAGTCGTTCGCGTTCACGCCACCGGCGACGTTCACGCTCGCGAACGGCATTCGCGTGCACCACTGGAAACGCGACGAGATGCCCCTCGTCCGCATCGCGATGCAGATCGGACGCGGCGCGCTCGTCGACGACAAGCAGAAGAGCGGACGCACGTTCTTGATGGCCCGCATGCTCGAAGAGGGTGCCGGCGAGCGCGGCGCCTTCGCCTTCGCCGAAGCCCTGCAATCGATCGGCGCAGAACTCGATACGCGCGCATCGCGCGAAACCGTTCGCATCGAAGTGCAGAGCCTCGCATCCAGACTCGACGAGGCGGCAGCACTGTGGAAGGACTGCATCGTGTCTCCGCGATTCGAAGAGAGCGATTGGCAGCGCGTGCGTCGTCTCCACGCCGATGACCTCGAACGCCGGCAGGATGACCCGGCTCAGGTCGCACGCGAAGTCGCTTCGATCGCGTACTTCGGTGCGAATCACCCGTTCGGCCAACCGGTCGATGGAAGGAAGGAGACGGTCACGGCACTGACGCTCGACGACGTACGCACGGCCTATCGCGGTCTCGTGCGCCCCGAACTCGCCACGATCTACATCGCTGGCGACGTTGACGAGGCACGCGCGCGCACGTTGCTCGAGAGCATGCTCGGATCGTGGACGCCGACAGGGGAAGCGATCGCGGCACCCGCGGTCCCCCCGGTTACGGCGAGCGGCCAGCGTCTCTACATCGTCGATCGTCCGGGCGCCGTGCAAACGGTCGTGCGTTTCATGATGCCCGGCCCGGTTGCAAAGGACCCGGAGCGCTCGCGCTACGAGGCCATCAACACGATCATCGGCGGCAGCTTCACGAGTCGCCTCAACAGCAACATTCGCGAGGAGCACGGATACGCCTACGGCGCAGGATCGGCCTACGCGATGTGGCCACAGCTCGGGTGCTTCATCGCGTCCTCGAGCGTCCAAGGCAAGTTCACCGGACCTGCGCTGCGAGAGTTCTTGAAGGAGTTCACGCGTCTGCGTGGCGGGGACATCACGGCCGAAGAAGCCACGAAGGCGCTATCCACGGGCAGACAAGAACTCGTCTCGAGTCTCGGCGGCCTGCGCGGTCTGCTGTCGATGGCGATGTCCCTCGACGCGGAAGGGTTCGACTTCGGAGAACTCGATCGTCGCATGAAGGCTCTGCAGAACATCGATGCGGCAGGCCTCAACGCGATCGCGAATCGCGGCGTCCGTCTCGACGATGCGAGCATCTTGCTCGTCGGCGACAAGGACGCGATCCTGCCCCAACTCGATGGCCTCGGATTGCCAGCGCCGATCCTGCTCGATGCGAGCGGAGAGCCCGTTCCGGGGCACTGAACGCGCGATATCGCCGAATCGACGCGCATCGCGCTCACGCGAGCAGGTTCGAGAATTGCCACGAATCGCTACAGAGCTGCAAGGTGCGCGTTAGGTTGATGGTCGATCCTGCCTGAGTCGCGCCGGGCAGCCGAGTTCCCGTCACCGAACTCGCGCTGTCGGCGAATCCGACATGCATTTCTCACGAGCTTCGCCGCTCGCGTATACCCCGGTCGCAAGTCGAACCCGTAGAGCCCCATACGATGTCCACGATTTCCCGCACGCTCTTGGCACTGGGTGCCGTCACGGCCGTCGGTGTCGGCGGCTATTTGTTCTTCAACACGGGCGGTAGCGGCGCCGATTCACCGTTCGTCGGGTTCCAGCTCGACGACGTGACCAGCGTCGACGACAGCACCGCCGAACTCGAGGCGATCGACCAGAGCGTCGAAGATGTCGCGAGTCGTATCGAAGGCGATGCGACGGCGCAGGTCATGCCGGTCGCGGGCGAAGAACTCGAAGGCCCGACCGCAACCCTGACGCTGACCGGACGAGTCGTCCTCGCGAGTGGCGCGCCCGTTGCCGATGCCGAAGTCAGCCTGTTCTTGCAGCGCAACCTCGAGAGCTTCTTCCGCAACGGCGGAGGTGGACGCCTGCGCGGCGGCTTCCGCAACAACCGAACGCTGTTCGAATCGTTCCGCCTCAAGAAGGTCCAGAAGACCGTGACGACCGGGAGCGATGGGCGCTTCCAATTCGAAGGTCCGGCGTTCGCATCGACGACCCTCGAAGTCGGTGTGCAGCATCGCGGATTCGCGCCGACGACTTCGCGCCACGACTGGAACGAAAAGGTCGGCGAGCTCGACGTCGGGGACATCCAGCTCGCGAGTGGCAGCATTGCCTACGGTCGCGTCGTCGCGAACAACGGCGCCCCGCTCGCCGGTACGAAGGTGAGTTGGGAGCCGGAAGGTCAGCGCGGTGGTCCCGGCGGCCGCGGCGGGCGCGGTGGACGTGGTGGTCCCGGCGGCGGCTTCGGCGGAACGAGTCCGCTCGAACAACTCATCGGCGACGCGACGGTCGACGCGCGTGGCCTGTTCGAGATCGGTCCATTGCCCCGCGGCGACTTCCGCTTGAGCGCCGAGGCAGAACGCTACTTGCCGAACCGAACCGAAAAGCTCACATCGGGAGACGCGCAGCGCGTCGATGCCGGCACGCTGACGCTGACGCTCGGCGCCGCGATCACCGGGATCGTGTTGGACGAGCAAGGCAAGCCGATCGAGGGCGCACGCGTGCGCGGCGCGATCAGCTTCGAAGCTCTCCGTCGCCAGCGTGACGAAGCAGCAGCAACCAACGGCCCGACCGGCGGTGTAGCTCCCGACAACGGTGGGCGCAATCGTCGTGGTGGTCCGGACATCGCCGCATTGTTCGGGGCAGCCGGCGGCCGCGTGACGCGCGAGACCAAAACCAACGCCAAAGGAGAGTTCTCCCTCGACGCGCTGCCCAACTCGGTGTTGCGCCTGACGGTCGAACACCCCCACTATATCGACGAGAACCGCGATCCCCTCGATCCGGCGAAAGAACAACGCATCCAGGTTCGACTCGCCGAGCGCCTCCAAATCTCTGGCGTCGTCGTCGACGCGGGAACCGGTCAGCCGATCGAGAACTTCGGCATCGCCGCGCGCCCGAGCAACGGCAACGACAATCGCTTCGATCCTGCAGCCTTCGGTGGCCGCCGTGGCAATCGCGGTGGCCCGCAAACACCTGGGCAAGACGTGCAGCAGGACACGCGGAACGCCGAGCGCGAAGCCGCGCGTCTCCAACAAGAGCAATATCGTCAAGCCGCGTTCGGCCCGAGTGGCGAAGCGCCTCAGCGCCGTCCGAAGCCGTCGCAACACGCCGGCGGCAAGTTCGTCGCCGCGGATTTGCAGCCGGGTCGTTACGTGCTCGATGTCGCGGCGCCAGGCTATGCGGCGATCGCCGATGGACCGATCGAACTGTCCAAAGACACGAAGGCCGCTCCACGCACGATCCGACTCGTGCCCGCGGCGATCCTGTCGGGCATCGTCAAGTCCGCTGCGACCAAGCAACCGCTCGCGAATGCGTCGGTCGAGATCTTCTTGCCTCCGCCGCCGTCGATCGGCGGCAACACGGACAACGGGTTCAACCCGATGCGTCAGATCTTTGGCGGTCGTGACAACGACGGGACGCGTCTGGCCCGTGTGCGCACCGGCAAGGACGGCACGTTCGAGGTCCCGGACCTGCGTCCAGGCACGGTGCGCGTCGTCGTGCAGGCCGAGGACCACATGGAAACCAAGCTCGACGGCGTCGTCGTCGCGGCCGGCCGCAAGACCGACCGCAGCGTCGTGCTCGGAGTCGGCGGCACGCTCTTCGGCACGGTCGCGGGTGCGAAGCCGGGTTCTGCGGTTCGCCTGCGCAGCGCGCAAGGCGGCGAAAACCACCGCATCGACGTCGCGAAGGACGGCAGCTACGAGGCCAAGGGCCTCACGCCCGGTGGCTGGTTCGTGACGCTCGACGTCGGGGGCGGCGAGGGACGCAACAACTTCGGACGCATGGGTGCGTCCATGTTCCGGCAGATGGTCGCGCAGGCGCAGCCGGACGTCTTCGTCAGCGAGGGCGCGAAGCAGCGTTACGACCTCGACGCGACGAAGGAAGTCACGGGCAAGGTATCCGGCACCGTGCGCGTGCTCGGCGTCCCGACCGAGGGCTACGAGGTTGCGCTCAGCCCGCGTCGCACGACGCAACCGACGAACAACGACCCGAACGCCCCGCCGATCGACTTCATGGCTCGGATGACGAGTCGCATTCTTCGCGCCTCGAGCGACGAAAAGGGCAGCTTCGAGATCGAGAACGTCCCCCCGGGTGATTGGACGGTCCAGGTCAGCCGCGGTGGCGGCGGAGGTCGACGTGGCGGCGGTCTCGCTGGGTTCGGCGGCCCCGGTGGGTTCGGCGGGCCTGGAGGCGGTGGCAGCATCGCCTCGGTCGACGTCAGCATCGTGGCGGGCCAGACACTGCGTCAGGACTTCGATCTGCGCATCGGCGGCATCGAACTCGACCTGCGTGATGGCAAGGGCAAGCCGGTGTCGACCGCTCGCGTCAGCATGGCGCTCGAGTCCGAGACGACGGGTGTCGCCCTCGCCGAATGGCGCAATCTGCCGTCGTTCCGACGCGTTCGCGTCGACCGAGGCATCGCCAAGGTCGACGAACTCGCGCAGGGCCGCTGGAGCGTCGGCATCGAAGGCGCAGGCATCACCGAGACGATCCGCACCGTCTTCGTCGGCCAAGGTCAGGCTCCGGTCGAAGTCATCGACCTCGTCGTCGACGAAGCCGCGATGCAACAGGCGGTTGCCGAACAGGAGCAACGCCGCGCCGAACGCGACGCACGTCGTGCAGCGCAGGACGCCGCCAATCCAGGCGGTAACAACAACCAGAACGGTGGCCGCGGTGCACGCAACGGCGGTGGCCGCGGTGCCAATGGCGGCAACGGCGGTGCCCGAGGAACGAACGGCGGTGGCCGCGGTGCGCGCAACGGCGGTGGCGCCGGTGGCGCTCCGAATGGTGGCGGTCGCCGCGGCAACTGATCGCCGCTCAGGTCCTTGCCGCGAACCCGGCCGAGCAGCCGGGGCCTCAGGCCGACGCACGCTGGCATGCGCGCGATCGCTGCACCCGACGTTGACCTTGTGATCGCCGCATCGCACTCCCCACGCGCGGTCGTCGCGGCGAGTCGATGGATGCCGTAGAGTCGATCGGGTTCGACATGACACTGGGCATGCCGAGATCCGAAGCGATCGAAGCACGCGGGCTTCCTGGGCGCCGCCCGCATGCGACCCGTCTACGAGATGACGGCCGATGAACGGTAGACCACCCGACACACCGCGGAGCCATGAGCGTGACCTCTCGGCAGCACGCGCCGAGATTCTCGCACGCGCGGCACTTCCGATCGCGCCCCCCTCTTCCGGGCTGCGCAGCACGCGAGCACTCGTCGCGACGATCGTCATCTACGCGGGTCTCGTCATCGGTCTGCTCGGCGCACGTAGTGAGGCGAGCGCGCTGTTCGGAAAGAACCCCGTTCCCGTCTTGCTCCTCGTGCTCTCCGTCGCGGGCCTCTTCGTCCTCGGTCGCGGCGCGATCAGCGAAGCGTTCGGACGCTGTCCATCGGCCACGTGGCTCGCGATCGGTCTCGCCGTCGCGCTCGTCGCGCTCACGATCAGCGCACTCTGGGTCGGCAACGCTCTCGAGAAACCGATCCGCCTCGGCGGCCTGTCGCGCATCGCGTGGCAGTCGCTCATCGTCGCCTTGGTCGCTGCCTACTCCGAAGAGCTGCTCTTCCGCGGCGTCCTCTGGACCGCGATCGCCCGCCGCAGCACGACCATGCTGCGGCCACTGATCCAAACGTCCGCGATCTTCGCGATCGCCCACGTCATCGGCCCCGCCGGCCTCGCCGAGCTGCCCCACCGCGCGATCGCCGGAGTGCTCTTCGGCCTGCTGCGCTGGAAGAGCGACAGCCTCTGGCCTGGCATGCACGCGCACTTCTGCGTCAACGCGATCGTGATGACGGCGTGACACCGGCGTGCCGTGGGCCTGAAACGACGACGCGCTTCAGGCCGGTCAGTCGCACATTGAGAGCAGCGCAGCGACGGCTGCAGTGATCCCCTTTTCGATCGACGCCGTCCACGTATCGAACATGTAGGCCGGTGCGGTCACGATCTTGAGGTCGCGGTCGATCACGCAGTCGTCGACCGGACACTTGACGTGTCGCGCGCCGAGCTTCTCGAGTTCTCGAGCCGTCCCCTCGTCGTCCCCGATCGTGAGGCTCGGGTGCTTGCTGCCGAAGAGACGGGCGAGAAGCGCCGGCGCGATGCAGACGGCCGCGATCGGCTTGCCGGCGTCGTGCACGGCATGCAGGAGCGCGGCGACGCCTTCGTGCACCGAGCAGTCGCTGCCTTCCGTCGCGAAATTGCAGAGGTTCTTCGCGGCACCGAAGCCCCCGGGAAGGAGGAGCCCGTCGATCTGCGCGACATCGGCCTCGGCGATGTCCCGGATGCGACCGCGCGCGATCCGCGCGGCTTCGGTCAGACAGTTGCGCCTCTCTCCGGTCGGCTTCTTCGTGCGATGGTCGACGACGTCGAACTCGATGTCCGGAGCGAAGCAATGCACCTCCGCTCCGGCACGGTCGAGCGCGAGCAGACCGCACACGGCCTCATGGATCTCCGCGCCGTCGAGGTAGCCGCAGCCCGAAAGGACCACGCCGATTCGCTTCTTGCGTGTGCTCATGGACGCCCTTGTAACCGATCGGTTTGCCGCACGCGCGTGGGCCAACGGACGGATCCTGCTGGCCTAGGATTCGCCGAGGCTTTCGGAAGCTGCCGGGGCGGTGAAGGCGCGTGCTCGGTGCATGTCTGAGTTATTCAACATGCTGATACGGTAAGTCACGCGTCTTCGAGCTCGGTCCACGCACTCCACTCGATACTGCGCCCCGGAAATGCAACGTGCTCGAAGGGCCACTCACGCTCGATCCAGCCCTGCACCGTCGCGTAGAGGCGCTCTTCGAGACCGCCCTCCAGCTCGCTCGCGCGCGCCCAGAGATAGACCTCGGCGTCGTACCCCTTCTTGTGCGTCGGATCGATGTAGACACAGCCCTTGACGATGTCTTCGGCGAGCGACACGACCGTGTAGGCGAACGAACGACGTGTCTGGAACTCCTTCTGGTGCCAACCCAAGTCGATCAGGTTCTGCTCGAGGGTGAGTCCGAGCGGCCACGTACCTCCGGGCCAGACGGTCCTCAGATGATCGACGCTCGTGAGGACCGCGTCGAAGTCCTTGACCACGTCGTGCACGGTGAGCATGCGCAGGCGAAACTCGGCGGTCTCGAGCGTCGACGGGACTTGGAAGCTGATCGGCACGAAGGGCTGCATTCGGGTTCTCCTCACATTGCAACCCTGCCAAGACCGCGGTCCGCTGTCCACGCAACGGCATCATTCTGCGAGCTAGATGCTCGACCTCGGACCGTGTCGCCAGGTTGCTATGCTGCGCCGCATGAAGCCTGCGCGCCCGTTCTCCCTGCTCTTCCGACATTGCTTGTGCACGGTGGTCGGTTCTTCGCTCTTGGGGCTCTGCGCCTCCCTTCCAGCACAAGACGAAGCTCCAATACCGAACGACAAGGACAGCGCGCTGCTCCAGGGACTCCACGCGCGCTCGATCGGCCCGGCAGGCATGAGCGGCCGCGTCACCGCGCTGGCGGCGCGCGACGACGATCCCGACACGATCTTCGTCGGTGCCGCGAGCGGAGGTCTTTGGCGCACGGAGAACGCCGGCATGACCTGGACGCCCCTGTTCGACGAGCAAAAGGTCGCGTCGATCGGTGCGATCGCGCTCGACCCGAAGCACCCGCAGCGCATCTGGGTGGGCACGGGAGAAGCGTTCCCCCGCAACAGCGTCGCCTCGGGCGACGGCCTGTACCGCTCTGACGATGCCGGCACGACGTGGACGCATCTCGGTCTGCGAGAGAGCGAACGGATCGGCAACATCCTCGTGTCCGAGACCGACTCGGACACCGCGTGGATCGGTGTCGTCGGCAAGGCGTGGGGCCCCGGCGACGAGCGCGGCGTCTACAAGACGACGGACGGCGGCAAGACGCTGCGGCGCGTGCTCCACGTCGACGACCGCACCGGCTGCGCCGATCTCGTGCAGCATCCGCAGGACCCCAATACCCTCTTCGCGGCGATGTGGAGCTTCCGCCGCCGGCCGTACGACTTCGTCTCGGGCGGCAAGGGCTCAGGCCTTTGGCGTAGCCACGACGGCGGCGAGACGTGGACGCGGCTCGAGGCAAAGGACGGTCTCCCCAAGGGCGAACTCGGCCGCATCGGGATCGCGATCGCGCGCTCGAATCCGGACGTCGTCTACGCGCTCGTCGAGGCAAAGAAGAGCGCGCTCCTACGCAGCGACGACGGTGGACGATCGTTCCGCACGGTTCACGATGGCGAGGACGCGTCGCCGCGACCGTTCTACTATTCGCGCGTCCTCGTCGACCCGAAGAACGCGGATCGCGTCTACCGGCTCGGTTCGACGACGTCGGTGTCGAACGACGGTGGCAAGACGTTCCAGACACTCGCCGCGTGGTCGCTCGTGCACCCCGACCACCACGCGATGTGGATCGCGCCACACGACCCCGAGTTCTTGATCGACGGCAACGACGGCGGTGTCGCGATCAGTCGCGACCACGGCAAGACATGGCGCTTCGTGCGCAATCTGCCGCTCGCGCAGTACTACCACATCGCGGTCGACGACGATCAACCGTACCACGTCTACGGCGGCATGCAGGACAACGGTTCTTGGCGCGGGCCGACGCGCGTGTTCGAGAACGGCGGCATTCGCAACCACCACTGGCAGGAGCTCTTCTTCGGCGATGGGTTCGCGACGATCCCGGACCCGCAGGACAGCCGCATCGGTTACGCGATGAGTCAGGGCGGCGCGCTCGGGCGCTGGAATCGAATCACGGGAGAGCGCAAGACGATCCGCCCCTTCGCGCCGACCGAGACCGTCCCCACGGCAGATGGCACGGACACCGAGACGCGCAACGTCAAGCTGCGCTTCAATTGGAACGCCGCGATCGCGCTCGACCCGTTCGATCCGGCGGGCGTGTACTACGGCAGTCAGTTCGTGCACTATTCCGGCGACCGCGGCGATTCGTGGAAGGTCCTGAGTCCCGACCTCACCTCCGACACCAAGGCTTGGCAGAAACAGTACGAGAGCGGCGGACTCACGTACGACGTCACCGGCGCGGAGAACTACTGCACGCTCATGACGATCGCGCCGTCGCCGGTGCAGCAAGGCGTCGTGTGGTCCGGCAGCGACGACGGCAGGGTTCACGTCACGACCAATGGCGGCGCGACGTGGACGCGCGTCGACGAAGCGATCGACGGGCTCGAGCCGTTCTCGTGGTGCACGCACATCGAAGCGAGCAAGTTCGACGCGACGACCGCATGGGCCGTCTTCGACGATCATCGTCGCTCGAACACGAAAGCCTACGTCTTCGAGACGAAGGACTTCGGCAAGTCGTGGCGCAGCATCGTGCCGGCGGACTTCGATGGTCCGTGTCTCACGATCGAGCAGGATCCTGTCGATGCGTCGCTGCTCTTCGTCGGCACCGAACACGGTCTGTGGATCTCGCGTAACGGCGGCGGGAAGTGGACGCGCTTCGAGAAGAAGGGCCTGCCGACCGTCGCCGTCCCCTCGCTCGTCGTGCACCCGACGCACCACGATCTCGTGATCGGGACGCACGGGCGCGCGGCCTACGTGATCGACGACATTCGCCCACTGCGGAACGCGGACGCGTGGACTTCGGGTGAAGTCGCACTGCTGACGCCACAACCGGCGATTCCGTGGGAGATCTCGCAGACGGGCGAGAGTCGCTTTCCTGGGAGCGAGGAGTTCCGTGGTGAGAACCGCGCATACGGCGCGATCCTCGCGCTCTGGATCGGGCCGAAGGCGGCGGAACAACTCGACGAGAAGAAGGTGGCGGCGAACGGCGCACCGAATCGCGACAACGACGATCCAGCGTCAGGCGACGCCCAGGGAGCCGCCGAGTCGGGCGGCTCTGAAGCCGATCGTGGTGACGCCGCGAACCAGCAAGGCGAAACGAAGCAAACGCCTTCCGAAGACGAGGCCGCGAACCGTGCCCCGTTCGCACTCGAACCCGGCGAAGTCGAGCTCGTGATCGAACGCGCGGTCGAACCCGACCTCGGGCGCCGCGTGCGCGTCCTCCGCACGAAGGTCAAGCCGGGTCACAACCGAATCGTCTGGGACTTGCGCGAGGATCCTGCACGACCTGGCAAGAACGCGAAGCCCGGCAGCGGCGGCGGCATGCTCGTGCTGCCAGGTCGCTACCGCGTGCATACGCGCATCGGCGAGTTCGAATGCGAGACGCACGTCGACGTGCTACCCGATCCGCGCCTTTCGATCTCCGAGTCGGACCGTCGCGCCAAGTACGACGCGATCCGCAACGCCGAAGGACTCGCGTCCGCGATGCGCACCGTCTTCGAGCGCATCGACAGCATTCGCGCCGACACGAAGGCGATGTCCGCACGCCTCGACGAGCTCCGACAACTCCGCGCACACGAGACACGCCTTGCGGACAACGAAGAAGTCGCCCGTACGCTACCGTCGGACGAAAGCCTGGCGGAAGCGCAGGGGCGCTGCAAAGCGTTCGACAAGAAGCTGAAGGCGATCGAAGAACGCTTCCGCGTCCCCCGTGGCTCGGTGCAAGGCATCGCCGACCGCGACACGCTCGCGTCCCGCGTGTTCGAGGCCATCTCGCGTTTGCAATCGTCACGGGACGCGCCATCGCCGCAGCAACTCGATGCGGTCGACCGTGTGACGGCCGAACTCCGCCCGGCGCTCGAAGCTTGGAATCGCTTCGAGCAAGACGAGGTCAAGGCGCTTCGCGACCAGGTGCAGCCGCTCCTGCAGTGGTTGACTCCGAGACCGCCGATCCGGATTCGGTGAGTTCGAAGACTCCGACCAGCACCGATCCTTGATCGCCGCGAAGCGCCCCCGCAAAGTCGAGTCATGCAAAACCCTGCTTCTCCGCTGCGCTTCGCGACCTTGTGCATGCGCTTCGCGACCCTGTGCATGCGCTTCGCGCCGGTGTGCATCGCTGCGCTCCTCCTGAGTTCTTGCATCCTCTACCGCAACGACAAGAACGAGCCGCTCGATGCGCCGTCGATTGCACGCCTCGTGCCCGGCACGACGACCGCACAGCAGGCGCTCGACCTCCTCGGCGCCCCCAACGACGTCATCCAACTCGGCAACCGCAGCGCGTGGTACTACGAGTACGCGCAGAGCAAGACCGCGGGCTTCTGGGCACTGCTCGTCGTGCTGTCGGGAACGGACACGCGCACCGATCGCTTGTGGCTCTTCTTCGACGAGAACGGCATCCTGCGTCACAGTGGTTCGACGTTGGCTGCGAATCGCGCGGGTTACTCGCTCCCGTGGTCGGACCCGCATGGCAACGTGCCGAAGGCCGCCTCGGAGCAACGATGACGTTTGCATCGAACCGCGCTAGCGCGGTCGTACTCGGCACGCTGCTGCTCCCGCTCACGAGCTGCCTCTCGGTGAGCTGGCAAGTCGCGTGGAACGAAGAGCCGATCGCCGAGTCCGCGACCGTGGACCTCGCGAAGACACGCGCCACGATCGACGACGTGTTCGAACGCATCGGCGCTCCCAACATCGTGCGACGCGCGACCGAAGGCGGCGCGTGGCTCTACTGGATCTCGGCGCGCAACGGCGACTTCGGTCTCGACTTCTCGATTCCTATTCGCTTCGCGAGCGTATCGCTCAGTTGGCAGGACGACGCGGAACGCTACGACGCGGTCGCCGTGAGACTCGATCGCGATTTCCGCGTACTCGAAGTCCGACGTGGCGCGCTCAACAACTTGCTCAAGGGCGCTATCGACCCGACTCGCCGACGTCGCAGTCGTGCGTTTTCCCTCGACCCCACATCGTGACATGAACAGCACTCGTGCAACCAAACCTCACGTGATCGTCGCGGCACTCGCCTTCTTCGCGAGCTGCCAGGGCACCATCACCATGCGCACGATCTCGACCCCGATCGAGAACCAGGACGCCCGCATCGCGCGCATCCTGCGCCAAGTGCCCCTGACCGACGGGCACAACGACCTACCGTGGGAATCGCGACAGAAGTCGAAGCTCGCGTTCGACGAGTTCGACTTGACGCAGTGGAACAAGACGAGACACACGGACATCCCGCGCTTGCGTGCCGGCGGTGTCGGTGCGCAGTTCTGGTCGGTCTACGTCCCGGTCACGTTCGGAAAGGACGAAGCGGTCACCGCCACCCTCGAGCAGATCGACTTCGTGCGCCGCATGCTCGCGCGCTACCCCGACGTCTTCGAGTTCGCTCGCGGACCCGAGGATGCGGTGCGCATCCATCGCGCGGGCAAGATCGCATCGATGGTCGGCGTCGAGGGAGGCCACCAGACCGGCGGCTCGCTCGGCGTGCTGCGCCAGCTCTACGCGCTCGGCGCGCACTACATGACGCTCGCGCACGCGACCAACTCGCCGTTCGCGGACTCTGCGACCGACCAACCCGAGTACGGAGGCCTGAGCGAAGCGGGGCGCAAGGCGATCGCCGAAATGAACCGACTCGGCATGCTCGTCGATCTATCGCACGTGACGCCCGAGGCCATGCATCAAGGACTCGATGCGTCGAAGGCGCCGGTCATCTTCTCGCACAGCTCCGCGCGTGCGCTGACCGACCACCCGCGGAACGTGCCCGACGACGTGCTCCGTCGCTTGCCGAAGGAAGGCGGTGTCGTGATGGTCACCTTCGTCCCGTCGTACGTTTCCCGGAATGCTGGCGACTGGGGACTTCGCAATCTCGCCGAACAGCAACGCCTCCGCGAGCAGTACGGCTCCAAGAACGATCCGCGCATCGAGAACGCGCTGCGCGTCTGGGGCATCAAGAACCCGAGACCTCGAGCGAAGCTGAGCGACGTCGCGGATCACATCGAGCACATCGCCAACGTCGCGGGCCACGACCACGTCGGCCTCGGCGGGGACTTCGATGGCATCTCGGACGTCGTCGAAGGTCTCGAGGACGTGTCGACGTATCCGGCGCTCCTCGCCGAACTCGCACGTCGCGGTTGGTCGGACGAGAACCTCCGCAAGCTTTGCGGTGAGAACCTCCTCGCGGTTTGGCGCGACGCCGAACGTGTCGCGGGTCGATGACGTTCGCACGACGCAGGACCGGTCACCGATGACTCCGGAGGCCATTGTCGAGATCGTCACGCACTATCACGGACACGTGCAGGGCGTAGGGTTTCGCTATCGAACGGCGCGCTTGTTGACGGGCTTGCCGCTGCACGGCTACGTGAAGAACCTCGACGACGGAAGCGTCGAGCTGAGGCTCCGTGGACGGGCATCCGACGTGGACACCGCGCTCTCGAGAATCGCCGAGGCGCTGGCAGCACACATCCGGCGGATCCAAAGTACTCGAGTGCAGCTGTCCTCGGAGCTCGGCGCGTTTCACATCGCGCGCTGACGGCGAAGCGCCGCTGCCGCGCCGACTTCGGGCCATGGTAGTGCGCAACGCGGACTACCATGGCCGCGGCACGGGCCGGTGAGCGAAGCATCCACGCGACCCAATCGGCGACGGATCAGCGTGCCGGACTCGAGTATGCGCTCTAGAGTGTCCCCAGCTATCATGCCCCAAACCCCTGCGGACTCTCCCCGAGGCCCCCGGGATCCCTCTCACGAGACTCTCTTCCTGATGAACATCCATGTCACCTCTCGCGGTCCGCTCGTGACTGCTCTCGGTTTCACCCTCGGCTTTGCGGCAGCACTTCCGCTGCCGAGTTTGACTTGCCAATCCCCCGACCGGCGAGCATCCCAAGAACCAGCCGCCGACACGCGTCAAGTAGCGACGTTCGACGTGCGCGTGCCTGTCTACGACAGCACGACGGCGGACGACTGGAAGAAGCCGATGCTTCCAGCGGCCCCGATGCCGAAGCTGCCGTCACAGAAGTCGCCGGTCGAGTTGCCGCTGGGTCCGCCGACCTGGACGGTCGATAGCCCGGAGACTCCCGCTCCGGACACCGCGAGCCCGACGGCTGGCACCATCACGATCAATGCCAAGCCACTCGCGACTTGGAGTGGCCAGAGCCGAAGCCTCGTGAGCGAGCCCTCGGCCGCTTGGTGGGGCAACACCGGCTTGCTGACGCACAACTGGGACGCCGGCGTCGCGATTGGAGCCGGGACGACTGCGCCCGCTTGGGTTCGACGAGACCCCAGGACCTTTGCGTCGGTCGATGGTGGCTTCTGCTGTGACCAGGTCGCTCTGAAGTGCGACGGGCCGAACGCCGTCTTGGTGTGGTTTCTCCAGTACGCGAGAACGGCGACGAGGGGGTCAGTGCGCATCGTCACGTACACCAGCGAAGCCGACCTGATCATCGGAACCTCGCACAACTACGTGCTCAACCCACAGTCGTTCGGCTGGCCGACAGGCTACTGGATGGACTATCCGAGCCTGAGCTTCACCGACAGCTTCCTCTACTGCACGTCGAACGTGTTCAGCACCGGTTCGGCGACGAGCCGAGAGGGAGTCGTCTGCTGGCGCATGAACCTCGCCGACATGAAGGCGAAGCGAACCGTCGGCATCACCTACACGAAGCTCGAGAGCCGCAACTTCGCGTGGCGTCTTGCGCAAAACGGCGTCGGCGGCACGACGGCGTATTGGTGGCACCCGAGGACGACGACTTCGGGCACGGTCTATCGCTGGCCCGACAGCGCAAGCCCGACGTCGGCCTCGGTTTCCGTCGGCGCGTTCGTCGGTCAACTCGGTCGACCAGGCCCCTACAGCTGGACCGGTGGCGGTCCGACCAACATCCTCGGCCGCATCGACTGGCGCTCGACCGGCGGGTGGATCGACAGCGACACGGTCAACTTCATGTGGACGTGCGCCACGACGACGAATCGCGGTGCGCCCTACGTGCGCTGCGTACGCATCGACAAGAACACCTTGGCGCGACGCAGCGAGTTCGACGTCTGGAACAATACCGTGATGTTCGCCTATCCGTCCGCTGCCAGTAACCGGCGGGGCGATGCAGCAGGCACGATGACGTACTGCTCGAACTCGGGCTTTCCGACGACGACCACGTGGATGTTGGACGACTTGACATCCGGCGTGGTCGACCTGCTGATCCCCTACAGCGGAGCCAACTATCCGAACGCCGCCAGTTGGGGCGACTACATGACGTGCCAGCCGCATCCGACGCTGCGCAACCTGTTCCTCGCGACCGGGATGACGATGGACAACGGCGGTACCGCGAACACCAATCAGCGCCCCTTCTTCGTCAACTTCGGGCGATCGAGAGACAATGTCTCTGGTGCCGACCTCGAAGCCTCGCAGCTGACGTCGAGCACGACGACCCTGACGCCACGTTCGTCCATCACCGTCTCGGCTCGACTGCGGAGTGTGGGTGACGCGACGGCACCGGCAACGACCTCGAGCTTCCGTCTTTCGACGAACAGCCTGATCTCGACCTCGGACACTCTCCTGGCCTCGATCGCCGTGCCGGCGTCGGCACCGGACGTCGTGCGGACCTACTCGCGGACCGTGACCGTGCCCGGGCAAGCCGGCGCGACGAGCACGTGCTGGCTCGGATTCTTGGCGGACGAGACCGGCGCCGTGATCGAAACCAACGAAGCGAACAACTCCGCTTCGCTCCAGGTGACGTGCGTTCAGTCGCTGCCGGACCTCACGATCGATTCGATCAGCGGCACCTCGGCATCTGCTGGCGGCTCGGGCTCCTTCACCATGGTCGTCAAGAACGTCGGAGTCGGACCGGCTCCGGCGACGACGGTCTCGTTGCTGCTGTCAACCAATACGATCATCAGTACGGGCGACGAACTCCTGCGCACCGACTCGGTCCCCGCACTGAACGGCAACGCGACACGAACCGTGAGCGGCACCTTCCTCGTGCCCCACTGCTATTCGGCGACGACCGGCTACCTCGGCGGCTTGGTCGATCCAGCGAACACGATCACGGAGGATTCCGAAACCAACAACACGAAGCCTTCGGCAGCGATCTCGATCACGCCGTATGCGGGGTCGGGCCGCTACGTCGAGTGGCGTCCGCGCATCGGAGGAGCGGCGCCCACAGCCAAGGGCACAGCCGACTTCCGGCTCGTCGCCGGTCCTCGCTCGTCCGCCATGTGCGTGACTGCGCCGCAAAACGTTGGCGCCTGGCATCTCTGCCTATGGAGCGGCTCACCTTCGTTCGTCCCGGACACACTCACGAACATCAGCCTAGGGTTGATCAATGGCCCGCTCCTGCAGGCGCACTTCGCCCAAGTGCCGTCGACGGGGCAGACCTTCCCGGCATTGAGTCTCCCGAACACCGCGGGAATCCAAGCCTTCACGGTCTACGTCCACTCCGTGTGGTTCAGCAGCACGTTCACGACGTTCTTGGGACTCGGGTCGAACAGCATTCCGATGACGATTCGGAGCTGAACGAGATCGCGCGGGCGGGCGGTCAAATGCGCTTCTCGCCCGCCGTCCCGTCGCGATACGCGACGGCATAGAGGTCCGTCCGCCGGTCGTTCCACGGCGAGACGGTCCCGTGTGCCAAGTGGCGACGCAGATCCTCGAGGTCGAGGCTCTGGATGACGAGTGTCTCGATGTTGGGCGTGCACTCGCCAGCGATTCCGTCCCGTGCGAACGAGTAATCGAGCGGCGTGAAGATCCCGCTCTGCGCGTAGTGCGTGTCCGCGTTCACCACGAACGGTAGGTTGCCGGCACAGCCCGAGATCACGACGTAGACGCTGTTCTCGATCGCACGTGCCTGAGCGCAATAGCGAACGCGCAAGTAGCCCTCGCGGTTGGCCGTGTTGAACGGCACGACGATCATGCGCGCGCCGGCAGCAACTGCCATCCGCGCGAGTTCGGGAAACTCGATGTCGTAGCACACGAGGATCGCGATACGGCCGCAATCGGTATCGAAGACACGCACGCGATCCCCACCCTCGATGCCCCACCAGCGTCGCTCGTCCGGCGTGATGTGGATCTTGGCTTGCTGATCGATCGTTCCATCGCGACGGAACAGATACGCGACATTTCGCAGTCGTCCGTCCTCGTCGATCGTGAACTGGCTTCCGCCCACGATGTTGACGTTGTGCTTGATGGACATGCTGTTGAAGAAGTCCAGGTACTGCGGTGTCCGCTGCGCGAGGCTCCGGACGGCGTCACTCGGGCGCTTGGCTTCCTCCAGGGCGAGTAATTGCGTCGTCATCAACTCTGGAAACACCACGAGATCACTCTGGGCATCCGCAGCCGCGTCGATGAAGTATTCGCACTGCTGACAGAAGTCGTCCCAAGAATCGAGGTGACGCATCAGGTATTGGACCGCCGCGAGGCGCACCGGCGCCACGTGAGCCCATCGACGATGCGGGTCCGAATGGTGCTCGAGGTTCGTCCACTCCAGGTGCGTCGCGTAGCCTCGTGATTCGGCATCCGAAGGGAAGTAGTTCGGGATCAACGCACGAAGCACGAACCCGTTGGCGACCTGCGTCGTCAGGACGGGATCGTAATGACCTCGCGCGACGACGTGTTCGACATACTCTCTCGCGCTCATTTGGTCCGCGAGTTTGCCATAGCCCGGAATACGACCTCCGATGATGATGCGCGCCAGATCCCGCGTGCGTACGAGTTCCTTTCGAGCCTCGTAGAGCCGGCGAGCGAGTCGCAAGCCCCGATAGCGCGGATGGACCATGATCTCGATTCCGTAAAGCGTGTCGCCATTGGGACTGTGATTGCGGATGTATCCGTCGTCTGCGACCCGGCGCCAGTCGTGCCAATCCACAACGCTCTCGAAATCGACGATCAGCGAGCTTGCCGAGGCGACGATATCGCCCTGCACTTCGATCACGAATTGGCCTTCGGGAAAGCGCTCGAGCTGTGACGCGATCTGATCCCGGCTCCACGTCTTCATCCCGGGAAACGACGCGGCCTGCATCTCGATCAGCGCGTCGAAGTCGTCGATGTGGAGATTGCGAAGGACGATCTTGGTCTCGAAGTCTTCGAGGTTGATCTTGCCCTGCGATGCCGGACTGTCGTGTTCATTCATTGGGACCCAAATCCTCGTTATTGAGCAAATTCCTAGTCGTGATTGCGCTGCTGCAATCGCTTCCCTCGCACGCCAATCAACAACGTCAAGCTCAGGAGCGTCACGCCCGCTCCCAGTAGGAACGTATCCTTGAAGCCGCTGCTCTTCGATATCCGTCCTGCGACGCGGGCCGACCACGATTCACAGAGATTGGTGAGGCCCATCATCGCGCTGAACTGCGTTGCTGCGAGCCGAGGGTGCGTGGCGTTCATGTACAGGGCGTAGCTGGCTGCGGTGAAAACTCCTGTGGCAAGGTACGCGGCTGCGACGAAGATCCAAGTCCACTCCGCCCCCGAAACCGTGGCTGCGCCGGCAGTCGTTCCTGCGACCGCGCATGCGGCCCAGATCGCGATGCGTCTGCTCCCGAAGCGATCGGAGAGCATTCCGCCGAGGAGCGCTCCACCGCCGAGCCCCACGAGCGCCGGCAGCGCATAGAACCACGCGATCCCGTCGTCGGTCGCTCCTCGGCTGTGCAGGAAGGGGCCGAGCATCGCCCCGAGCATCTCGAATGCCGCGCCGGACGTCGCCGCGAACACGACCAAGAGCCAGGTCATCGGGGATCGCAGAACCTGCCGGAGTGCTCGGCGATATGCGTTGCCGGTCTTCCCATCGGCGCCCGTATCTCGGACACGAGGCGCTGGTCCGCGGTAGGTCCAATGCACCAGTTGTCCGACGACCAGGAATCCGATGAGCAGCGTGACGATCGTGGACGTGCTTCCGGCACCGATGCGGATGGCGAAGGCGGCGACCACACCGCGACCGAGAAGCATGCCCGCCTGCGCCCAACCGTTGATGCCGCCACGCTCGCCCAACGGGGTCACCTCGACAGCGAGCGCATCGATCGCGACATCCTGGAACGCTGCTGCACACGCGTGCGCGATCAAGCACAGGCGCAGCGTATCGAAGTCGGCCGTGAAATCGATCGTCAGCAGCGGTACGAGGCTGAGCGCCATGCCGCCCTGCGCGACCACGATCCAGGCTCGATGGGACCAGCGTGCGTTGCGCCCGAGGTCGACGATCGGCCCGACGAACGCCTTGAAGGCCCACGGTAAGACGACGACCGAGGTGAGATCCCCGATCCGCGCCGTGTCCACGCCAGCACTCGACAGCAGCGTCGGCAAGGTCCACCAGACGAAGCCGATGGGCATGCCCTCCATCAAATAGAGGACGAAGAACAACACGGCGCGACCGCGTCGACTTGTGCAGAGTCCACCGACAGTGGACGGGATCGTGGCGTCGGGCCGTTCTCTCGCGTGCTGTTCCGAGTGCTGCACCGGCCCGCTCATCGGTCTACCATGCGTGTCGCATGATCATCGACAGCCACGTTCATCTCAACAACTACGCCGAAAACCCCGGTCGACCGACGCGCGACAACATCCAGGCGTTGTTCGCCGCGATGGCCGAGCACAACGTCGATCACGCAGTCGTGTTGACGTCCTACAAGGCCAACATCGATCGACCCTCGGTCGAACAGATCGTCGAAGAACTCGCAGGAGATCCACGCACGACGGTCATCGAAGGGCTCAGGTGGCGCGATCACGAGCGAACCGACCTCTTCAACCTCGAAGAGCGCATTCGTGACAAGCTCGTGCGCGGGATCAAGATCTACCCCGGCTACGAGCCGTATCCGATCAACGATCCATCGCTCGAGGCCGTCTATACGATCGCCGCCAAGCACGACGTCCCGGTCATGATCCACTGCGGCGACACGTATGCGAAAGGCGCCAAGTTACGCTACGCGCATCCGCTCCTCGTCGACGATGTCGCGGTCGATTATCCGGACGTCAAGTTCGTCATCTGCCATCTCGGCAACCCGTGGTTCCAGGACACCGCGCAGGTCCTCTACAAGAACGACAACGTCTACGCCGACATCTCCGGTTTGACGCTCGGCAGCTTCAGCGTCGACTTCGAGCGCTATCTCGTGCAGCGCGTGAAGGACATGGTGACCTACATGGGCGAACCCGGGAAGCAGCTCATGTATGGCACGGATTGGCCGCTCGTCGACATGGGCAGCTATCTGCGCTTCTTCCGCGGCCTCGGCTTCGACGACGAAACTTCCGAGAACATCGCGTGGAAGACGGCGGCGAAGCTGTTCAAGATCGACATCGGCGCCGAACCGACGACGTCGCCCGGAGCTTAGCCTCACGCGTTCCGGCGACCCTTCGCGGTGACGAGTCGCGACCGGATGCGGTCGCCGTCGAGTTCGAGCACGACCGTCGATCCCGGTTTGCCCGAGAACGCCTCGAACAGCGCTTCCTCGAGGTGCATCGACAAGCGGGCCCTGAGGCCGCGGGCGCCGGTTTCCTTTTCGATCGCTTCGCGCACGACTTTCTGCGCGACGTCATCCTCGACGACGAGCTCGATCTTGCCGAGTTCGAGTTCTTTGCGCACGCCGGCGAGCACGTTGTCCTCGAGAATCGTGAGCAGTGTCTTCTCGTCGAGTGGCGCGAACGGAACGATACGCGTGAATCGACCAATGAGTTCGGGCAGGAAGCCGTACTCCTGGAAGTGCACGACGTTCTCGACTTCTTCTTGATCGTAGAGAACAGCGATCGATTCACTTCCACCGATGACGCCGTCATCGCGTCCGAACCCGATGCCGAAACCCTTCGCCTGACTGATCGACTTGAGACCGGAGAACGCGCCACAACAAACGAACGCGATGTCGTGTGTCGGCACGAGTGGCTTGCTCGAATAGCTCTCGTGACTGAAATGCGTCGGCACCGGGATCGTCGCGCCGTCGAACATCTTGAGCAGTTCGCGCTGCACGCCGAATCCGCTGACGTCCTTGGTCGTCCCTTGCCCTGCGAACACGGCACGATTGCTCGAACTCGCGAGCTTGTCGAATTCGTCGATGCAGATCATGCCGACGCGCGTCTTCTCGATGTCACCTTCCGAAGCGAAGAGCAGGCGCGTGACGAGTGTGTTGACGTCCTCTCCGATGTAGCCGCTTTCGGAGAACGCCGTGATGTCGACCGTCGTCGTCGGGATCTCCAGGACACGCTCGAACAGCGTCTCGGCGAGGAACGTCTTGCCACAACCGGTCGGCCCGATTAGCAGGAGATTCTGCTTGGGTGGAAGCGAGCGCCGCGCAACGCCGTCGAGATACAAGTGGCGCAAGCGTCGCAGGTGACGATGCGCGGCGAGCGAAACCGACTTGACCGCCGCATCCTGTCCGCGATAGCCATGCTGACGAAGCGAACCGACGATCTCCTTCGGCGTGGGGAACGGGAGCGCCGCGAGCCACTCACGGAACGCAGGTGAAGGCGGCGCGTCCGGAGAACCCGGCGGCCCGTGATCGCTGCGACCGAGTTCGAGCGCTTCGTCCCCGAAATCGTCTTCGATCGCCGATTCTTCGTCGTGCTCGAACTCGAATGCGCCGCTGTCGATCCGCGTCATGCAGCGAGCTTATGACGCGGGGGAACGATGCACCAGGCAGGCATCCATGTCCCGGATCAACTCCTCGAGCTGTGCTTCGCCGTGGTCGCCCATGTGCCCGATCCGGAACGTCTGCCCCTTGAGTTTGCCGTAGCCGTTGCTGATGAACTTTCCGCGCGTGCGAAGCGTCTTGACGAACCAGGCCACATCGAGGTCCCCGGCCGCCACGCAACTCGTCGTGTCGGACTCGAACCCGGCCTCGGCGAACATCGAAAACCCCCGGTCGCTGGCCCAGGACCGCATGCGCGTCGCCATCGCCTCGTGCCGCGCATACCGCGCCTCGAGTCCTTCGGCCGCGATGCGATCGAGTTGGAGATCGAGCGCGTAGAGGTGCGGAATCGACGGCGTCGCGACCGATTCGCCCTTGGAGAGCCCCTCCTGCGCGCGCACGAAATCGAGCAGCCAACCGCGCCCTTCGGCTGTGGCGGCTCGCTCGAGCGCGCGATCCGACAACGCGTAGACGGTAAATCCGGCAGGCAACGCGAGACACTTCTGCGCACTCGCGAACGCGAGATCGATCCCGAGCTCGTCGAAGTCGATCGGGATACCCGAGAAGCTCGTGACCGCATCCACGAGCAAGAGCGTGCCCGGTTGCTCGCGTACGACCTGGGCGAGTTCACGCAGCGGATTGGTCACACCGGTCGCGGTCTCGTTGTGGATCAAGCAGACAGCGTCGTAGGACGACTCCGCGAGCTTCGCGCGCAAGGTGTCGGGACGATTCGCCTGCCCCCACGGCACGCTGATCTCATCGGCTTCACGGCCACACGCACGCGCCACCTTCGCCCAACGCTCGGAGAACGCGCCGCAGTGCACGTGCAGACTGCGCTTCGGAACGAGGTTGCGGATCGCGGCTTCCCACAACGCGGTGGCAGGCACGCTCTCGAAGAGCACGTGCTGCGTCGTTCCGAAGAGCGGCGCGAGGTTGTCGCGACAACGCAACATGAGGTCCTTGCACGCCTGCGAACGGTGACCGATCGTCGGCCGAGCGAGCGCTGCACGAATCTTGGGGTACATCTCGGTCGGTCCAGGGATCCAGAGGATCTCGTGATCACCGAACAGAATGTCGTCGAACTCGCTCATCAACGTCCTCCGCGCCTGAAATCGATGCGCGCGACCCGGTGTACGTGATCGATCTTCTCGAGATCGGCTACGGCCTCGGCATCGAGCGGACTGTCGACCGCGAGGAGCGCCATCGCTGCGGCACCCGAATCGCCACCGAGGGCCACCTGCATGCTCGAGATGTTGATCCCGCGTTCGCCGAGGATCGACCCGATGCGCCCGATGACACCTGGCGCGTCGTCGTGGAACGTGAGAATCATGTCCGGCGATGGGTGCGCGTCGAGGCTCGCGTTCTCGAGTTCGAGGATCGTGAGTCCGCGCCGTCCGAGCAGCGTTCCGGTCGCACAGCGTGCTCGACCATCGAGCACGCACGTCACGCGCACGACGTCGACGAACGCGCCATCGACTTGGATCCGCTGGGTCTCGTGCGCTACACCGGAGCGAGTGGCGGCTGCACGCGCATTCACGGCCGTGACGGTCTGCCTGGAACCCCGGAATGCCCCGACGAGTGCGGCAACGCCGAGCGACTCCTGATGGCGCCCGACGCGTTCGCCTTGCAAGTCGAGTCGTAGTGATTCGAGTGGACCCGGGAACGCCTGCGTGAGCAGCGTCGCGAGGCACGTCACGAGATCGAGCCACGGTGCGACTTCCTCGGCTTGGTCGGGCGGAATGCGCGGAACGTTGACGCCGTTGATGACAGTGCCGAACTCGAGGCAGCCTACGATCTGCTCCGCCATGTCGACGCCGATCTTCTTGGACGCCTCTTTCGTCGACGCACCGAGGTGCGGCGTGAGCACGAGGCGCTCCTGACGACGAAGTGGCGAATCGGCCGGCAAGGGCTCGACTTCGAACACGTCCAGCGCGGCTCCCGCGATCGTGCCGTTCTCGAGTGCTTCGCACAGCGCCGTCTCGTCGACGATGCCACCCCGCGCACAATCGACGAGGCGTGCAGTCGGTTTCATCTGTGCGAATGCGCGGGCATCGAAGAGATGGTGCGTCGCATCGAGCAGCGGAACGTGGACCGACACGAAGTCCGACTCGGCGAGCAATCGCTCGAACGGTACCAAGGTCACGCCCTCGGGTGCGCGATCTTTCGGAAGGTGCGGGTCGTAGGCGATCACGCGCATGGCGAGGCCTTGGCCCCGAGCCGCGACGATCGACCCGATGCGTCCGAGACCGACGATCCCGAAGGTCTTGCCCGTGAGTTCGACACCGGTGAACTTGCTCTTCTCCCACTTGCCGGCGTGCATCGACTCGCTCGCGAACGGGATGTTGCGTGCGAGTGAACACAAGAGCGCGATCGCGTGCTCGGCTGTCGTCGTCGCACCGGACTCGGGCGTGTTCATGACGGCAATACCACGTTCGGTGGCAGCATCGACATCGACGTTGTCGACCCCGATCCCCGCTCGACCGACGACGAGGAGGTCGGGCGCAGCCTCCAGAACTTCGCGCGAAACGGTCGTCGCGGACCGAACGATGAGCGCGTGCGTCCCCGGTAGCTCCGCGAGAAGCTGCTCCGGCGTCATCCCCTTGAAGACTCGGACCTCGGCCTTGTCGCGAAGAATCTCCAGCCCATCTGGCGTGAGATCGTCCGCGACGAGGACGCGCCACGGCCTGCTGTCATCGCTCTCCATCGCCATCCCCCTTCGTAGTTCTGGATCGGCTCGCGCGGCAGCGTAGCAGGGGCCACGCCCGAAACCCATGCGTCGACCGTACGCGTCGGTTTTCGGCACGGTTTTTCGCCGCGCACTTGCAACGGTGCCCAACCAATCGAACGATTCCGTGGAAAGGGACGGATCTTGAAGGGCACGGACAATGAAACAGGACGACAGCGTCGCGCGCTGAACCTCGGCTGGATCGGGATGGTGCTCGTCGTCGGCGCGTTCGCGACGGCCAACCTCGGCATGATCGATCGCAGCGGTCTGTACTTCGGCGCGACCGCGCTCGGATCGGTCTTGTTGTGCGTCGCGAACTTCGCACGCGTCAACTACCCATCGCTAGCGCTCAACGCGATCTGGACATTGATCGCGATCGCTTCGCTGCTCGGAGCCTTCGCTCCATGAGCGCCACCGATGCAAGACGACCGTCCGCGGCCATCGATGCACTCGGCTGGGCAGGGATGGTCGCCGTGACTGCGGCGTTCGGCCTCAACGCGGCAAAGGTATTGGACGATGGCGCGTTCTACCAGGCTCTCAACGCCTTCGGCGCCCTGGCGCTCTTCGTGGTCTGCCTGCGCAAGCGCGACTGGCCGACGATGACGCTCGAAATCGTGTGGCTCGGCGTCTCGCTGTGGCGACTCGGCGCCCTGTGGCTTCTCACGTGAGTGCAGCAACGGTCCCGCTATTGCACGCGGATCTCGATCGCGGGTGAAGAAATCAGCGGCCCCCCGTTCTGGCAGTTCGTCGCACGCAAGAAGAACGCCTGCAACGCGAAGCGCAGACTCTGCGTCGGCAGTGGCAATGCGATCTCGATGTGGCCGTTCGCGTCGCTCGCCATCGGAAACGTGAGGATCGGAAACAGCGGATCCAAGTACGCGACCGCACCCAGGATCGGCAGCCCCTTCGACGTCGGAACTCCGAGCGCGAGGATGCCCGCCGTCGACGGTGGCAACCCACCAGTGATCATCGCGAAACTCGTGATGCCCTTCGCAGCGTTCTCGCTCGGTTCGAACGGCCATTCGTCCTTGCACGGCGACGACACACCAAAGCGCGTGCACGACGCGGGCAACAGGTCGAGGCGCGTCACCATTCCTTCCCCGGTGTTGCCACCGCGGGTCGTTTGGAAGGCACCCGTCGTCGTTTCGTAGTTGGTCGACGACGTCTCGCCAGCGATGGTCGCTTCTTGGTTGCGCACATCGAGCGCGTAGACGTACTCGTAGTCATTGCCGCCCACGTATGACGCGTAGACGAGTTCACGCGAGAACGGTCGCAACCACGGCGCAATCCGCACGACGACGCCATCGCCGCCGTTGGAACCGTTGCGCCCGATCGTCGACTTGTAGGCACCGGCCGTCACGGGGAAGTCGTTCGCGTAGGTCAGCCCCGCGACCGTCCACATCGATGCGGCATCCACGTCGAGATCCCACAAGAAGTCGTTGGCTCCACCGCCGACGTACGTGCCCCAAACGAGGCTCTTGAAGTCCTTCGCGACGTGCGCGACGTAGCCGTCGTAGTTCCCGGTCGGAACGCCTTGGAACGCGTTCGCCGTCGGGAGGTTGGCTGAGTCCGACCAACCGCAGACGGCAATCGATCCATCGCCGAGGAGCCGTATGGCATTGAGGCGATCGTCCGAGATTCCGCCGAGGTACGTCGCTCCGGTTCGGGACCCGAGCGCCTTGTCGAGTCCGAAGAGATACCCATCCGCAGCACCTCCAGCGAACGACGTCTGCAGCGCGCCCGTTGTCGTCGGCAAGAACGGACTCTGCGTCGTGATCGCCATCACGACATCGCCGGCCGGGGACACGTCGATCGACCAGAGATCATCGACGTTGAGTCCGCCGACCATCGTCGAGTGGAGAAGTCGATCCGTCGTTCCGTCGAGGACGAGCGCGAATGCGTCCCAGCTACCGGCGAGCACGCGTTGATAGCTGTTCGCCGTGGTCGGGAAATTGACCGAGTTGGTGATCCCGCCGACATAGGCACGACCTGCCGCGTCGAATGCGATGCCGCGCGCGACCTCGCTCGCAGTGCCGCCGAAGTACGTCGAGAACCGTAGCTTTCCCTGATCCGTCCACCGTGTGATCACGGCATCCTGTACGTTTCCGCCGAGCGACTTCTGGATGGGTTGGAGCAACGGGAAGTTCGCCGATGCCGAATAGCCAGCCGCGTAGAGACTCGAATCGGGGGCCTTCGCCAACCGAATCAGACTGTCTTCGCCGCCTCCGCCGATGTACGTGCACCACGCGAGCGTTTTGCCGTCGGGTGCGATACGCGCGAGAAAGCCGTCGAGCGCACCACCACCGAATCGCGGTTGTTGCGCGCCGCTCGTCACGTTGAAGAGAACGCTGTCCGTGAACCCGCACACGTAGGTCGTGCCATCAGGATCGACATGCAGGTCGAAGATCCCCTCGACACGGCCACTGCCACCGAAGTAGCTCGACCACACGAGTCCGGGGTCGACGACGACTTCGCCGCGCCACGCGGTGTCCTCGAGCACGAATCCGTAGCACTGCTCTCCGACGATCCGAAAACGAGCTCGCAACGGAACACGACGACCCCGCGCATCGATACCGAACGTGACCGGTGATGTGTGGCGCAAGATCGCTTCCTGCCCCTCACCTTCCGCGTGATCGTCGCGCACGTGGCACAGCAGCTCACCGTCCGCACTCGAGGTGAGTCGCGTCGCTCCCTCGACGCGGATCACGAGGCGTTCGAGCGATGCAGCATCGGCGACGCACACGTCGTACTCGAGCCGCCCGCGCTGCACACCCTCTCGGAACACGAGCGTGACCTCGTCCGACAAGTCCCATGTGAGACGTTCGTAGCAACGAAGGTCCTCGACCGAGCGCGTTCCCGAGTACACATGCATGCGGGTTGGCGATTGGACCTCACCTCGAATGCGGGCACCGGCTGAATCGTCTGGACGATCCCTCCATCGCGGCACGAAGCGCAGGCGTGTCGCGGTTCCTGGCGCGCCGACCGACCACGACGAACCATCCCAATCCGCCCACAGATCGGACCGGCGCACACCGAAGCGCACGTGTTCCTCCCACTGGCCTCGATTCTCGAGGATTCGAAACGCGCTCAGCGCAGCGGGTGCCGGTCGCTCCACGAGGTGTCCGCTCGGAGTTGCGAGGTCTTGGGGACGGATCGTGGGTGCAACGCCAGGCCACGACAGGGCCGCCAGTACGAGACTGTGGAGCATCATGGGTGGTCGTGATTCGTAGGTGCGGGACGATAACACGAACAGGGCAACTCCGCTCTATTCCCCGACTTGCGCGCGGTAACGCACGACGTGCGGTTCCCGTTGGCATCGGCCCGTCCGTCGATCCCAAATCTCCTGGACCTTTCACCGCAACGGCTTGCGTCGCATGGGCGTGGACAGGCTCGCGCTCTTGTGGAATCCTCGTTGCCCGCCATCGGCAGGTTGCCGGGCATTTCTCGTCACCCAGACACGGATCGAACCACGATGAAGACTCTTCTTGCCTCGGCATTCGTCACCCTTACGCTCTTCCTTGCTTCGTGCGGTGGCGCGAACGCCGGCGAATCCCTCCTCAAGACCGTCACGGACAAGGTCGGGGAGATCACGACCAAATTCACCGACATCAAGGACGAAGCCAGCGCCAAGACCGCTGTCAGCTTCGCCGAGTCGACCCTGCCCGCGGCAAAGACTGCCTTCGAGAACCTGAAGAAGCTGGGCGATGGCGCGGCGGCCCCCGAAGCGGTCAAGACGATGCTGTCGACCGCGACGAGCAAATTCGGCGACCTGAAGGCCATGCTGAGCGGCCTCGCCGCGAAGTTCGCGGACAAGGCCGACATCGCCAAGGTCCTCACGGACAAGCTGCCGGCCCTCCTCAAGTTGCTCCCGAACATCGGCGGCTGATCGAGGTCTCGACTTCGGTCGGGTGACGTCCCGCCGAACGTACGCGAGTACACTGAGCAACGGACCGCGGTTTCGCGGTCCGTTTGCAATTGTCCTCAGCGAGTCCTCTCTCGAGAGATGCGAACCGTGAACGAGACGCTTGGTAGGCCAACGAAGAGCACTCGCTCCGCAGCCCTGCGTTTCCTCGGCACCACCCTCGGCTTCGTGACCATCGTGGTCGGTGCCGGAGCCTTGTTCGGGCTCTTCGACAGGCAGGACGAAGCGACGACGCTCCCGAACGCGATCGAAGAGCACGTCGCGACCGAGGATGCTCCTCGCGGACCCGACGTCTCGGTGACAGTCGCGACGACGGGTCGCGTCCCGGACGGCGGACGCATCGGCTCCGATGCGAACCTCGAGGTCACGGTGATCGACGAGGCCTCGCATCCACTCGCGAGCATCGCGCTCTCGCTGATACGCCTTTCGGGATCGACGCACGCCGAACGAATCGACGCGCAAACCGATGCGCAGGGAAGAGCGCGCTTCACGCCGCGCCACGGGCAGCATCTGCTCCGGATCAATCACGCCGGCAACGATGGTGCAACCGTGCGGCCCAGCAAGGAGCAGGCGGCCTACGGACTGACATGGCCACCCCCCGTGTCGAGTGATCCGACTCTCGTCGTGGAACTGGGTCGCACCAATGCCGGTCTCGACGTCGTCGTGATCGACGCATCGGATCGCTTCGTCGACGGAGCGAGCATCCTCGTGCGACGTGCCGGCGAGGCGATGGAGCAGCGCTCAGGCGATCCGGCACACGCGGAGGCGATCGGAGCGCGGCCCTTCTCCGCTTCAACGACCTGCACGCGGGTCGCGAGCGAACGATATCGGATCCTCGATCCCGTCAGCTGCACGAGTTGTCACGTGCGACCGAAGCGTGGCGAACCGATCGACGAACCGCCCGAAGACGACCTGTTCGTCACACACCGCTCGACGATGACCCCCATCGCACGCCCCCTCGACACCATCGCCGTGGGACTCACCGACCAGCGCGGCCTCGCGTCCTTCGGGAAACTACGACCCGGCGACGCGACCGTCGAGGTCGTGTGGCACGACGACGAAGTCGGACGACCACGCGCATTCGCCGAAACGAAGCAAATACGACTCGAACCGGGCGTCACGAAACGCGCAGTGCTTCGGGTCGTCGCGCCGATCCCCCTGCGCGCGACTGTCGACGGCTGCGACCTCAACACGACTCTCGTCTTCGAACCCTGCCTGCCCGATCAGGCCACCACCCGTCGCTACATGGATTGGACCGGACTCGACGAAGCGGCCGCCCGTTCGATCTTCGCGACGCAATCGCCTCGAAGCGTCACGGTGCGGATGGGCGAACAGATGGGCGACGGCAGTGGCACCTCCACCGTGCTGTGCGACTTCGGCGAAGTGGTCCTCAGACCTGGTCCGTGGTTCGTCCACGTAGCGCTCGATCCCCGCAGCGACGCGTGCCCGGCGAACGTCACTCGCCTCGATCTCGGCCCCGATCGCCCGACCACGTGGCACGCTTCGATCCAGACGTCACCGCACGCGATGCGTGGTCGCATCGTCGACGCGGAGTCGAGCAGACCACTCTTCGGCGTCCGTGTCGTCGCACGCACGATGGACGGCTTCTTGCTCAAGTGCACCGAAACGGCGACGGATGGCAGCTACACGATCCGCGGCTTGCCCGCCGGTCCGCTACGCATTTGCGTGCATCGCACGTGGCAGCGACGCGTGTTGCCGCGCGTCCATCGCACGGACTTCGACGCTGCGTGCACGCAATACGCAGGCCCGACGTCGGGCGTCACTCAGGTTCTGCACTGATGCCAGGTTCTGCACTGATGCGGCGTTGATGCGGGGGATTCACCCCGCGTGGACGCGGATGGTCTCGCCGACTTCACCGAGGATCTGCTGCAAGCGATCGAAGTCGGGATGCGCCATGCGCACCCAGGCATTGGCGAGATACCCGTTCTCGACGGGTTGCGTCGGGGTGCCCGGCGCTGGGAAGTGCGCATCGATCACGCAGTCCTCGTAGCGATCGAGGATCTCACGCCCGGAGTAGCCCTGGATGCGACCATCGCGTTCCGGTCGCAATGCAATCATGCCTGCTGCGAGTCGTCGGCTGCACCTCACGTCGGTCTTCCCGTGCACGATCGCCTTGGCCCACTCGAGGTAGCAATCGATGTCGTTCCCCTTCCCGTAGAAGTCCCAGACGCGCACCCCGGGTGGACGACAACCGATCTCGGAGAACTTCAGACCCTTCGGCCCGAAGAACCACTCCATGTGCGTCGCTGCTGTCGTGATGCCGAGCGTGTCGATCACGCGTTTGCCGAGTTCGCGGACCTCCGCGTAGTCGGGCGCCGAGTCGAGACGGTTGGTGAGGACGATCTGGGGCGAGATCCAACGCGTGCGCATCGCCTCGAGCACGCCGGGAAAATAATGACACGCGAAGTCGTGGAGGATCTCGCCGTCGGCACAGATCGTGTCATAGAACCCCTCGTGACCTTCGATCCACTCTTCGATCCCGACTTGGGCACCGCGGCCCACGCCGCTCATTTCGAGCGCATGCACGAGTTCTTCTTCGTCGTTGCATCGATGCGTGCCCGACGCTCCCGCGGCGTCGCGCGGCTTGACGCAGACCGGGTAGCCGACAGACGCGGCGAACTCCTTGGCTTCGGCCATGTCCCCCGTGCCGATCGTCTGCGCGCAAGGGATGCCGGCCTCGCGAAGCGCCGCCTTCATCGCCGGTTTGTCGCGGCACAGGAACGCCGTCTGCTTGGAGATGCCCGGGATGTCACAAGCCTCCCGCACTGCGGCAGTCGGCTCGACATGCGCTTCGACCGTGCACTCGAGACGATCGACCCAGCCGCGCTGCTGACAACGGCGCACCGCATCGTAAAGGGCACCGCCGTCGACGACCGAGCGCACTTGTTCGTAGTGCGTCAAGTGTCGCCGCACGGTTTCGGGAAGCGCGGTGGCCGGCGACTCACCTATGCCGGTCACGGCGGCCCCGACCTGCGTCAAGGCCCTGACGAATTCGCGTTGGTTCGCGGGGAAAGCCGGTTCGACGAAGAGGACGTGCACGCGCCATAGCCTACCAGGCGATCGCGAAAACGTTATCGTCGCAGCCGTGAAGCGCGCGTTCCTCCTGCTGGCTCCCTACGCCCTCGTCGTCGGACACCTGCTGTGGTCCTGGAACGACCTGCGGGATCCGGTCGCGACGCGCTTCGACATGGCCGGCAACGCGGTCGACACGATGGGGCGCGATGCGTTCGTCCTGACGATGACCTCGGTCGCGACGTTCTTGCTCGTGACGTTCGCCGGCATCTCGTGGCTGATCCCCAAGATGCCGGTTTCGCTGATCAATCTGCCGCACAAGGACTACTGGTTGCACCCGAGCAGGCGGGACGCGACGTTCGATGCGATCCAGAACAGCATGACGCTGTACCTCTTCGTCACGATGGCGCTGCTGCTAGTCCTCGACATCGAGATCGTGCGCAACAATGTCCATACGAGCGAAGCGCGGCTCTCGCCATGGCTCGTCCTCGGCACCTACCTCGCCGCCATCACGGTCTTGACCGTGCGCTTCGTGCTCCGCTTCCGACGGCCAGCCGTCATGGATCCGGATTGACGTGCACGTGCACGCTGTCGATGTCATCACGTCCTGCTTGGATTCGATCTTCGACCCTGTGCGCGATCTCGTGAGCCTCGCGTAGGGAGAGCGCCCCATCGACGTGGATCTCGAGATCGACGACGAAGCGCGCCCCCACCGGATGCACGCGCAGCTGAGCGACGCGTCGAACGTCCTCGTCCTCGAGCACGACACGCTCGAAGCGGACCTTCATGTCGGGCGGCGCCTGATCCATCAGGATGCCGACGTTGGAGCGAATCGGTTCGATCGCGAACCACGCGATGTAGATCCCGATACCGCACGCCGCGATCGGGTCGAGCGCCGGCACGCCGAGTCGCGCGGTGAAGATCCCTGCGAACACCGTCGACGCGACGAGCACGTCCCCTCGATGGTCGCGCGCGCTCGCGAGGAGGGACGGCGAACGTAACCGACTGCCGACCGCGTGTGCGTAGCGGTAGAGCGCTTCTTTGGACACGATCGTGATCGCGGCGACCCAGAGCGCGAGCGAGCCCGGGGGTTCGGTCTTGCCCGCGATCCACGCGAGCAAGCCTTCGATCGCGATGAAGATGCCGGTCGCGGCGAGGACGGTACCGATGACGAGGCCCGCGATGCTCTCCGCGTTGCCGTGTCCGTAGTGATGGTCGTCGTCCGCCGGCTTCTTCGAATAGGCGTAGCCTGCGAATCCGACTGCGGTCGCGAAGATGTCCCCCGCTGAGTTGAAGCCGTCGGCAGTCAACGCCTCGCTCGCCGCGATCCATCCGACGACGAATTTGGCGATCGTCAAGAAGAGATTGATCGTGAGGCCCACGGCGTGTGCCCGGAGCCCCGGATCGTGCAGCCACGAAAGCGTGCTCATGAACGAATCGGATTCAGACGGACGAACGCCGTGCGAGGCGCTCGTAGAGCGCGACGTACTCGAGGATCTGCGTGTCCCACGAGAAGTCGACGGCCATCGCGTTCTCCTGCAACCTGGCCCAGCCCTTGTCGAACTTCCACGCATCGAGACAGCGCCGCATCGCTTGCTGCAACGCCGCACTCGTGAAGTCGTCGAACACGAAGCCGTTCCCGACACCGGTCTCGGGATTCCAGTCGATCACCGTGTCGGCGAGCCCGCCCGTGCGACGCACGATCGGGATCGTCCCGTAGGCGAGGCTGTAGAGCTGATTGAGCCCGCATGGCTCGTAGCGGCTCGGCATCAAGAACGCGTCGGCACCGGCCTCGATCCGATGTGCGAGTTCGTCGTCGTATCCCCGATGGAAGCCGACGCGCCCTGGGAACGCATCCTCGAGCCACGCAAAGTAGCGTTCGTGCCGCTCGTCACCACTGCCGAGCACGACGAGCGCCATGTCCTCGCGCTGCAAGAACACCGGTAGGACGTCGGGAAGGAGCTCGAATCCCTTCTGCGGAGTGAGTCGCGACACGATCCCGAAGAGCGGCGTCGTCGGCCCGAGTTCGAGGCCGAAGTGCTTGGCCAAGTCCTTCTTGCAGAGCACTTTTCCCGAGCGATCCTCGGCGTCGTACGTGGCCGCGATCGCGGTGTCAGTGCGCGGGTTCCAAACGCGATCATCGATCCCGTTGACGATGCCGAAGAGGCTGTCCTTGCGCGCCTCGAGCACGCGATCGAGCCCCATGCCGTGCTCGGGCGTCCGAATCTCGCGCGCGTAGGTCTTGCTGACGGTCGTGAGGACATCGGCGTACAGAATGCCGTGCAAGAGGCAGGAGAAGCGCCCCTGTGCGAGTTCGTCCTGATGCAGTGCGCTGCGGATCGGCTCGAGGCCGAGCGCCCCGATATGACTCGCCGGAACGACACCTTGATAGCCGAGGTTGTGGATCGTCAGGACGGTCCTCGTGTGCTCGAACAGGCGGTCCCACTGGTAGGCCTTCTTCAGGAAGAGCGGTAGCAGAGCCGTGTGCCAGTCGTGGCAGTGCAGGATGTCGGGAGCCCGACCCTCCCACTGCATCAGCGCGATGACCGCGCGCGAAAAGGCGATGAAGCGCTGTGCGTCCCGATCGCCGTCGTAGATCGCGTCCCCGTCGAACAGATCGGGCACGTCGACGAGCAGGACCTCGGTCTTCGAGCCGGGGAGCGTCGTCCGATGGACCGACGCGCCGTAGTCCTTGCCCCCCATCTCGAACCGCAGCGACTGTAACCCAGGCACCGGTTTCGCCCGCACCGCCTTCCGCACGCGCCCGTAGAACGGCATCACCGCACGCGCACGCTCACCATGCCGGGCCAAGCCCGCCGGGAGTGCATTGCAAACGTCGGCGAGCCCCCCCGTCTTGGCGAACGGGGCGACTTCCGAGCTGACCGAGAGGATTTCGAGCGGATCCATCGGCGCGAAGCATAGCAGTCGGGCCAGCGTCCCTCGTATGCTTGCAGACATTCATGGTCCGCGTCCTCTTCGTCGCCCCGTTCGCCCTCGATACCACGATGCGCTTCGTCCGCGCGGCAGCGTCGCTGCCCGACGTCGAACTCGGCATCGTGACCCAAGAGCCTTTCGAAAAGCTCGGTGCCGACCTCAAGAGTCGAATCTCGGGCTTCGAGCGCGTCGACAACGCCGAAAACCTCCAGCATCTGCGCCACGCGGTCCGCAAGCTGGCGCATTCGATGCACGGGATCGATCGCGTCGTGGGCATCCTCGAACAACTCCAGGTGCCGCTCGCGGAGCTGCGCCAGGAGCTGGGAATCGAAGGGCTTTCGGTCGATGCAGCGCACAACTTCCGCGACAAGGCGCGGATGAAGGACCGCTTCGGTGCGGCCAAGATCCCCTGCGCCAAGCATCGCCGCTGCCATTCGGCGTCCGAAGCCATGCAGTTCGCCGAACAGGTCGGCTTCCCCGTCGTCGCCAAACCGATCGCCGGAGCCGGTGCGCGCAACACGGCGCGCCTCGAGACCGTCGAACAGCTCGGCAACTGGCTGCGCAGTTTTCCACCGACGCCCCAGGCTCCGCTCATGCTCGAGGAGTTCGTGACCGGGCGCGAGTTCAGCTTCGACAGCGCATCGATTCGCGGACGCCACCTGTTGCATTCGATCACCGAGTACTTCCCCACGCCGCTCGAGGTGATGGAGAACCCTTGGATCCAGTGGTGCGTCCTGCTGCGGCGCGAGCTCGATCGCCCGGAGTACGCCCCGATCTTCGAGGCCGGTCCACGGGCGCTCGACACACTCGGCATGCACACGGGGCTCACGCACATGGAGTGGTTCGCGCGGCCCGACGGTTCGATCGCGATCTCCGAGGTCGCGGCTAGGCCGCCGGGTGCACAGTTCACGTCACTGCTCTCGTACGCCTATGACTTCGACTTCTATCGCGGCTGGGCAGAACTCGTGAGTTGCGATCGCTTCGACGTTCCGAAGCGTCGCTACGCGGTCGGCGCGGCGTTCTTGCGCGGACAAGGTCGTGGCAAGGTCAAGAAGATCCACGGCATCGAAGAAGCAAGGCGCGATCTCGGCGAACTGGTCGTGGAAGCGAAGCTACCGAAGCCCGGCCAACCCGGCGCGAGCAGCTACGAGGGCGAGGGCTACGTCATTCTGCGTGGCGAGGACAGCTCGGCGATCGAGCAAGCACTCGCACGCGTCGTGCGCACGATCCGCGTCGAACTCGCATGAACGGCAACGGACTAACGAGGAGCTACCGATGCGCGTCCTGATGATCTCTCCGGGATTCCCGACCGAGATGCCGCTCTTCACACGCGGTCTCGCACGCGTCGGTGCCGAAGTCTACGGCATCGGCGATCAACCCAGGTCGGGTCTCGCGCCCGACGTCGCCAGTTCGTTGCACGACTATCTGCAGGTGCGCGACCTGTGGGACGAGGCGCGCGTCGTCGGCGAAGTCCGACACTGGCTCGGGAACCGCCGGATCGATCGCGTCGAGGTGCTCTGGGAGCCGGGCATGATGCTCGCCGCCAAGCTGCGCGAAGCCCTCGGCGCACCGGGCCTGCGTGCGGAGCAGACCGTGCCCTTCCGCGACAAGGAGCGCATGAAGCGCGTGCTCGACGCCGCTGGCATCCGCACGCCGCACCACTATGACGCACGCACGCGCGAAGAAGTGCGCCAAGCCGCGGACCGCATCGGGTATCCGATCATCGTCAAGCCGCTCGACGGCGCGGGTTCGGCGGACACGTGGCCGATTCGCTCGAACGACGAGCTCGAGCAGGCCTTGCGCGCTATTCAGCACGTGCCGGTCGTCAGCGTCGAGGAGTTCATCGAGGGCGAGGAATACACCTACGACACGGTCTGCGCGCACGGCACACCGTTGTTCGAGAACGTCGGCTGGTACCGTCCCGGGCCGCTGATCGCTCGGCTCAACCCGTGGATCAGCGCCATCAACGTCTGCTACCACGACCTCGACCAAGAGATCCCGGCGCAGGGTCGCGAGATGGGACGCCGTGTGCTCGATGCACTCGGTTTCGAGAGTGGGTTCACGCACATGGAGTGGTTCCGGACGAAGGACGGCGAAGCGGTGTTCGGCGAGATCGGCGGACGCAGTCCCGGCGGTCGCCTCGTACACGTGATGAATTACTCCACCAATGCCGACCTCTTCACCGGCTGGGCCGAAGCCGTGTGCCACGGACGGATCACGCAGGACGTGTCCAAGAAGTTCGCGGCGGCCGTCATCTTCAAGAAGGCGCAGGGCGGTGGCCCGCGCATCACGGCGATCGAAGGACTCGAGAGCGTCCTCGCGCGCTTCGGCGAACACATCGCCGCGATCGATCTCAACCGCGTCGGCGCGCCCAAGCGCGACTGGCGCAAGATCGTGCACGGCGACGGCTGGATCGTCGTGCGTCATCCCGATTTCGAAACCACGTGCCGCATGGCGGACAGCATCGCCACGGATTTGATCCTGAGGGCCGGTTGACCGGCAAGGGCCATGACCACGCTCCATATCCCGGACCATGTCCATATCCTCGGACCTCAGCGCCTGCGTCCGACGCTGCGCCCCGCCCTCGATCGCGCGCAGATCGGGGATCGCATCGCGACGATCACGGGCGGTTGGGAGGAACGCGAAGGTGAGGACGAAGAACTGCGCTCGCACGTCGCGCGCGACGTCGTCGACCTGCGCATCTGGGGCCGACTCGAAGGTGTCTTCGCTGCGAATCAGGAACTCCGCACGGCGATGCAGGAGAGATATGACCGCATTCGTGTCCTGAGGCGGCTCTACCAGCGGCAGCTCTCCCATGCACTCGCGTCGGCGCGAGAACTCCTGACGACACACGACGGCTGGTGTGAGGACCTCTACGAACTCGCGACCGAGGCGTCGATCGATGCGGTCCGCATCATCGATCGCAAGCATCGCGAACACGTCGCGGACATCCATGCTTCGTTCCGCGAACGTCTCGATCCTTCTCGCTACCCGGAGCTCGCACGGCAGCGCGAGGAAATCCGCGCGACCCTCGAGAGCTGCAGCGCTCTCTGTATCGCCGGCGGGCACGTCGCGATCTTGCTCAACCGCATGCGCGCGCTCGGCGTCCTCGATCATTGGGGGACTCGTCCGATCTTCGCGTGGTCGGCCGGCGCGATGGTTCTGTGTCCCGACATCGTGCTGTTCCACGACCGTCCCCCGCAAGGCGCCGGCGATGCGGAGTTGCTCGAACCGGGGTTCGGCATCGTGCAGAACCTCGTCGTTCTGCCGCACGCCAAACGGCGCTTGCGCCTCGACGATCCGATGCGTGTCGCGTTGTTCGCGCGTCGCTTCGCGCCAGCGCGCGCGATCGCACTCGATGACGGAGCGTGCCTCGAAGCGCGGCAGAACGTTCTGACGCACGTCGACGGATCCAGCCGGCTCGACGAAGACGGTTCGGTCGTTTTGCTCCAGACGAGCGGGAGTGCGGCATGAACCAGCTCCTGCGTGAACTCGCCGAACAGGGCCGCAACGAAGGGGCGATCGACGCCTTCCTCGAGAAGCACGAGCTTCCGTTCGTCGACGGTTCGAAGGTCACGTTCGTCTTTCACGGCTTCGTCGACGAGGTCTATCTGCAGCACTGGATCTTCGGACTGCCGTCGAGCCAACAGTTCGAACGCATGCCGGGGACCAATCTCTTCCACCTGACGATCGACATCCCCGCGCGCTCGCGCGTCGAATACAAGCTCGAGATCCGCAAGAACGGTCAACGTCGACTGATCGCCGACCCTCACAACCCGCACTTCGCACGAGACCCGTACGGAGCGAATTCGGTCGTGCAGGGTGCGGGATACGAGTTCCCGGACTGGGCGCTCGAGGACTCCGAAGCTCGGCGCGGCGAGACCCAGGATCACAAGATCGAGAGTCGTGTGTTCGGTGGCGCGCGTGACCTTCGCGTCTACCTGCCGGCTCGTTACAGACCGACCCGACGCTATCCGCTCCTCGTCATGCACGACGGGCAAGACTACGAGCGCTTCGCGAGTCTCGTCACGATCCTCGACAACCTCACGCACCGTCTCGAGATTCCACAGATGGTCGTCGTGATGACGCAGTCGCCGAATCGGCTCCACGAATACGCCGACGATCCACGGCACGCGGACTTCATCGCCGACGAAGTCGTATCGTGGGCGGACGAGCGCTTCTCGCTCGTCGACAGCCCATCCGCGCGCGGTCTCGGTGGTGCGAGCTTCGGCGCTGTCGCGTCGCTGTCGACCGCGTTGCGCAAGCCGGGTGTGTTCGAGAACCTATTCCTCCAGTCAGGTAGCTTCGCGTTCACCGACATCGGGGATCACGACCGCGGGCCACTCTTCGATCCCGTCGTGCAGTTCGTCAACCGGTATCGCGACGCCCCGACACGGCCCGCGCAACGCATCTTCGTGAGCTGTGGCACCTACGAATCACTGATCTACTACAACCGTTCGATGGTACCGATCCTGCGCGACACGGGCGCCGAGCTGCGCTACGTCGAAGCACGCGACGGCCACAACTGGGAGAATTGGCGGGATCGCATGCGCGAAGGGCTCTCGTGGCTCTTCCCGGGTCCGCTATGGCTCGTCTACGAATGATCGGCTCGCGACTCTCTTTCTCTCGCCCGTTTGACAAGGGGACAGCATGACTTCCACGACCCGGCGCATCGGGCTTTCTCTCGGCGCCGACATCTGTTGGCCGATCGCGTACGAGCACATCGTGAATCAACTCGGGCTCGACGTGGCGGTCGACCGGGTACCGATCGAACCCTTCGACCTCGAGCAGCCGATCGACTACGACGTCGTGATCGATCGCCTGACGCATTGGTACGGCGTGCGTCGCGAGTGGATCAAGAAGGCATTGCTGCTCGACGACGTCTACGTCTTCAACAATCCGTGGTCAGTCCAGTCGATGGAGAAGCAGACCACGTACTGCGCGATGATGCGGCTGGGCCTCCACGTTCCCAAGACCTGGCTGATTCCGCCCAAGAGCTACAAGGACGTGCCAGACCTCGAGCGGACGCTGCAGAGCTACGCCAAGCTCTTCGATCTACCTGCGATCGGTGAGCGGATCGGCTACCCGATCTTCATGAAGCCCTACGACGGCGGTGGCTGGGTCGGTGTAGCGAAGGCCGACGACGGCGAAGAACTCGCACAGGCCTACGACGAGAGTGGCAACCTCGTCATGCATCTGCAGCGCGGTATCGTTCCGCACGACGCGTTCGTGCGCTGTATCGGCCTCGGACCGCAGGTGCGTTACGTGCGCTATGCGCCCTCGGCGCCCCTGCACGATCGCTACACGATCGACTTCGACTTCCTCGAGCCGGACGATGTGAAAGAACTCGAGGACATCACGCTGACGATCAACGCGTTCTTCGGTTGGGACTTCAACTCGTGCGAGTCGCTGCGTCAGGACGGAACGTGGTATCCGATCGACTTCGCGAACCCGTGCCCCGACAGTCAGGTTACCTCGCTGCACTTCCACTGGCCGTGGCTGATCAAGGCCAAGATCCGCTGGTCGCTATTCTGCGCGATGACGAAGCGCACGATGCGCCTCAACCTTTCGTGGGGCGAGTTCTTCGAGGTCGATCCCGAGCTGCCATATCGCGAGCGACTCACCGCATACGCGAAGATTGCACGCAAGCGCTTCGATGCCGACGCGTTCGAGTCCTTCTGCAAGAACGAACTCGCCGACCTCGACGCGATCGCATGGGATTGGTTCGGCACCGAGGACTGCCACAACGCGATTCGCGCCAAGGTCACGGCCCTCTATCCCGAGGACGAACACGACGAGTTCTCCGAACTCTTCTGGCGTCGTGTCCAACTGTGGCGCGAGCGCGAGCGAGACAGCAACCAACCGAGAAAGACTCGATGACGAAGGCGAAGGAAACATGGTACTCGGAGCGCTTGTCGCGCGACTTGACGCTCTGCCGTTGGGGCGAAGTCGGACGTCCGGTCCTCTTCTTCCCGACCGCCGCCGGTGATGCGGAAGAATGTGAGCGCTTCTTGCTCGTGGACGCGTTGTCCGATTTGCTCGAGGCCGGACGCATCAAGCTCTACTCGTGCGACTCGACGGCCGGCATGGTGTGGCTCAAGGAGGACGCATCGACCAAGGGCGGTGCACGAATCCAGCACGCGTACGATCAAGCGCTCGAACACGAAGTGCTGCCGGCGATCCGCAAGGACTGCGGCGACGACGCGATCGAACTGGTCGTGACCGGTCCGTCGATCGGCGCGTTCCAAGCGCTCTCGATGTTCTTGCGCCACCCGTACGACGTCTCGCATGCGATCCTCATGAGCGGGACCTACGATCTGACCCAGAAGATCCTGCGCGGTCCGGTCGACGATGCGTTCGTCGCCGCGTCCCCCATGCACTTCTTGCCGCGACTCGACCCGAAAGGACCGACGCTCACGAAAGCACGCGAACGCCTCGCACTGATCGTGACCGGCACGGGGCGCTTCGAGGACCCTGAACAATCGTGGCAGCTCGCGGACATGCTTGGCGCCGCACGCATCCCCAACCGCGTGATCGAGTGGGAAGGTTGGGACCACGATTGGCCGCTGTGGCGACGTATGTTGCCTTACTACCTCGACGAGCTGTTCCCGGCCGAATCGAGTGCGACGGCGACGACCAGCGACGCATGACCGAAGGTCACGTCGCGGCGCGAGCTGCGACGGTTCGACGAACACAACGACACGGTCGGCTGCGCGACCTCACCGGATGGACCACGCACTCCCTCCCAGCTCGCCTGCGTACGATCGAAGAGAAGACACCGCGGTGATTCAGAAGCCGGTCGAAACACAGTTGCTGAGCACGCGGATCCACGCACCGTCGAGCTGTATCGACTGCCAGTGGAGGTCGCCGCGGATCCCGGCGGGGATGTTCAGGCGGAGCGACGCGCGCGGCAAGCGTGGTGTCGCGTCGAGGCGCAACGCACCCAGGTAGACCATGCTGGACGGGTCGAGGCACAGCGTCCCGAACGGCGGCGCCGGAATGTTCGCCGTCGAGCCCGCGACGTAGAGCACAACGTAGTCCGAAGCGACGCCCACGCTGTCGAGCGTGAGCGTGCCCGGCGAGGCCCAGCCCGCGCGCGCACCGAGACCCGAGACCTGCGCGAGGCGCAGGTGCTCGTAGAGGAAGGGCACGACGTGCTGCACGTGGAAGTTCGCGTTGTACTCGCCCCACGGTGCGTGCCCAGCCTGGACCTTATGGAGCTCGGACGGCACGCCTACCTGGCGCGCACGCTGGTCGAGTTCCACGGCGTGGCTGTAGGGCACCGTCTGGTCGTTCGTGCCATGGATGATCTGCACCGGCGCTTCGCCTGCTTGCATCTCCGACAGATCCCAGAGGAAGCCCCAGAGGTCGATCACGGCGTGGACCTTCGACGAGAACCCGGGGTTGCCACTCGAGCCCTCGCCGGGGACGTACGCGGCCTCGCAGCAGGTGATCGCACCGGCGGACGAGCCGAGGCACGCGATGCGCGTCTCGTCGAGTCGCAGCTGCGCACCGTTCTTCCGCAACCAGCGCACGGCTGCCTTCATGTCATGGGCCGCGTCGATCGCGTTCTCGCGGATGAGCGGCTGCGTCAGCGGACGCAGACGGTAGTTGATCGAGATCGCGATGTAGCCACGCTTCGCGAAGTCGTTGCACAAGTTCACGAACTGCGCCGTGCCCTTGTCGCCACTTCGGAAGCCACCGCCGTGCACGACGACGACCGCAGCGCGCGTCGTCGCCGTGTCCCCCTGCGGCGTGTAGAGGTCGAGGCGGAGTGTCTCCGTTTGCTGCGTGTAGCGGTTGACCGCCGAGCCGAAGACGATGTTGCTCTGCCGATCGACGTTCGAGAAGAGCGCGTCGCGGTACCGCGCGTTCTGTGCGGTCGCATCCAACGCGATGGAGGCGGCGGCGAGGCAGGTGACGGCGAGATGGGACGCGAAGGGACGGATCGACATCATGGCCAAAAAACGCTCGGTCGTTTCTTTGTGCGGGGAATCGGAACGCGGATCGACGACGCTATCGCCGGGCGTGGCCGCGGTCACTCCCGTGCGAGCAGGTGTTGCAAGCGCGTTACGAAAGAGGGAACTGGCAATGCAAGATGATCCGATGCAGCGGCTTTCGGCGCGCGGCGCGAAACTCGCGGGCGCCTCACCGATGGCGCCCTACATCCTCGAGCACTTCTCGCGGAAGGCGGACGCGTGGGATACGCGCGAGAACGAGGATGGCTACATCGCGCTCTGTATTGCCGAGAACCATTTGATGGACGACCTACTCGTCCCCTGGCTCCATCGCGACACGCAGCCGCCCGCGCGTGTCCTCGCGTACGACGCAATGGTCGGGGCACAGTCGTTCCGCGAACAACTCGCGCGTTTCTTCGAGCGCACGTTCCTCGGGCGGCGCTTCGCACCCGAACAGATCGCAGCGCTCTGCGGCGCGGGGACCGTGCTCGAGGCGCTCTTTTACGCGATCGGCGATCCGGGCGACGTCGTGCTCGTGCCGACGCCGAGCTACGCGGGCTTTTGGACGGACCTCGAGACGCGCGACGCCTTGCGCATCGAGCCGGTCGCGTGCTCCAGCGAAGACGGCTTCGCGTTGACGATCGAGCGGCTCGATCGAGCTCATGCGAACGCCGGCGGGCGTGTGCGCGCGCTGCTCTTCACCAACCCCGACAATCCGCTCGGCCGCGTCGCGAGTGCGGACGCCGTGCGCGCGATCGCGGCTTGGGCCGAGTCGAGGCGCATCCACGTGGTCTTCGACGAGATCTACGCGCTCTCGGTGTTCGGCGATCGCTCGTTCACGAGCGTGGCCCAAGTGCGTGAGGAGCTCGGTCCGTACGTGCACATCGTGTGGGCCTTCAGCAAGGACTTCGGCGCGAGCGGCCTGCGCTGCGGCGTGCTCGTCAGTGAGAACGCAGCCGTGTTGCGCGCGGTCGACAGCGTCGCGTACTGGGGCGCCGTGTCTGGACACACGCAGTGGATGCTCGGACAGATGATCTCGGACGAAGAGTTCGTCGCGCGCTACACGCGCGAGCTACAGGAGCGCCTCGGTGAGACCTATTGCCGCGTCGTCCAAGCCCTCGATGCCGTCGGTATCCCGGTCGTGCCCGCGGGCGGCGGGATCTTCGTGCTCTGTGACCTGCGACGCTTCTTGGGGAATGCGAGCGCGGAGGCGGAGCACGCGCTGTGGCGGCGCCTCGTCGACGAGGCAGGCGTCAACCTGACGCCTGGCAGCGCATGCAGGATCTCGGAGCCGGGCTTCTTCCGACTTTGCTACGCCGGGGTGCCGCGAGAGGCCGTGCTCGCGGGAATCGAACGGGTCGGG
>JACKHW010000008.1 GCA_020638795.1 Planctomycetota bacterium
GGCGAATCGATCGAGACAGTTCGTGTCCATGAAATCCTCGGACACGACGAGTGTCGCCGTCGATGGGACGTCTGCGCTTGCCGCGACGTTCGCACTCGGGGCGACGTTTGCACTCGGGGGGCGATCCCATGGCGGGAGTCGTTCACCGAAGTACTTGCGTCGAATCCACTCCGGCTGCCAACGATCCGTCTCGCGCGATTCGGGGATCACGAAACGCGCCGTGCGCTTCGGATCGATCGTCCAGCGGATGTCATCGCCGTCGGCGAGCGCCCCGAGATGGAGGCGCTCTTCGAGATGTTCCTCGATGATCTCGAAGCTGCGCTGCCCTGCAAGATCGCGGATCTCGTGAGGATCTTGTTCGAGGTCGAAGAGCTGCCGATACCCGATTCGGGGATAGAGGATCAGTTTGTACCTGCCATCGCGGATCGAGCGCTGATCCTTCCCGTAGCTGAGCCGTAGCTCGTCGCGCGGCCAGTTCTCTCCGGTCCAGCACCGCGCGAGGTCGATGGCATCCGTTCCCTTCGGGGGTGTGCTCCCGGCGAACGCATGCACCGTCGCGAAGATGTCGTGCAAGTAAACGAGCTCTTTGCTCTCGCCGACGGGCACGCCGGGTCCTTTGACGATGAGCGGGGCCTTCATGCTGTGTTCGTAGACGCTCTGCTTACCGATCAACCCGTGGCTTCCCATCGCGAGGCCGTGGTCTGCGGCGTAGATCACGATGCAGTCGGGATCGATCGTCTCGAGGTGCTCGAGCACGCGTCCCACTTCGTGGTCGAGGTGGGCAATCAAATCGTAGTACTCCGCGAGCTGCTCGCGCACGATTTGCGCGGTCCGTGGCCACGCCGCGAGCTTCTCGTCGCGCGTGCGCATGTCTTGATTGTCGAACGGGTGCAACGCGCGAAAGTTCGGAGGTAGCGGCACGTCCTCGGGATTCGTGCGCCGCCATCCGGGTGGCGGCATGCGTGGATCGTGCGGTGCCGAGAACGCGACGTATGCGAAGAACGGCTTTTCGCGTGACCCCTGCGCCCAATCATCGAGGAAGGCGATGGCCTCGTTCGCGAAGATCGTCGACGAGAACCCGCGTGATTCGGGTTCGGACCATGTACCGTCCTCTCTCAGGTCGCGTGCCGGAACCGCCTCGTGGTTCGACATGCCTTGGAACATCACCGAACGCGCGCGGTCGAAGCCGCGACACGTTTCGGTCTTCCAGAAGTGCCACTTCCCGGTCAAGAACGTCGTGTATCCCGTCGCTTGCAACAATTGCGGCAAGAGCGGTGCTGACTGGATGCGATCACCGACATGGTGCAGACCACGTCCGGTCAGCAGCATCGTGCGACTCGGGGCGCATACCGCTCCGTGGGGCGAACCCATGCAGTAGGCATTGCGGAACGCGTACCCCGATCGCGCGAGGCGGTCGAGGTTGGGAGTCGAGACGTACGGATTCCCGTGCGCGCCGATCGTGTCCGCGCGCTGGTCGTCCGCGAAGATCAGCAGGATGTTTGGGCGTTTCGACGATGTGCCGCGATTCGATGCTTGCGGGCTCGCTAGTGCTGCGGTGACGGCGATGGCGAGGAAACTCGCAGTCGCGAGCGAGGACAGGATGCCGCGAATCATCGCTTTCGGAACTCGACGAGGATGCAGGGACCGTTCGCGAGCACGTCCAAGCCGAGTTCTGCAGCCTTCGTCAAGGCTTCGTCACTCGAGGCGCCAGGCTGGAACCACAATCGTTCGATGCCGAGTCGCGAGGCTTCCTCGACCCAGTGGAGTGCCACGGACGGTGGCGTGACGACGGACATGCTCTTGGGAGCGGGGTCGAGCTCTTCCAGCGAACGGACACACGCGACGCCCTCGATCTCGTCGTCGCGCGGGTGCACGACGCTGATCGGATACGAGTGGTCGAGATAGGCTCGAAGGACCTTGTTGCCGAACTTCTCGGGGTCGCGCGACGCGCCGACGACAGCCCATGGTCCGGCCTTGAAGAACGTTTCGATGATTGCCGAATCTTCGGAGGAGAGGGATCCGTGTGAGCTCATGAGTCGGATGTCGCGGGGAGAACGAACGGGAGCGGAAGTTCGCGTCGCAAGCGGTCGAATCGGGCGACACGCTCGAGAATCCCTTCGAGGTCGACGAGTCGCACCATGTTGGGGCCGTCGGAGGGGGCGCGATCCGGGTCTTCGTGCACCTCCATGAAGATCGCGTCGACGCCGATCGACACCGCTGCTCGGGCGAGTGGCTCGACGAGCGTACGATCCCCGCCGGTGCGATCCCCTGCGCCGCCAGGCCGTTGGACCGAATGGGTGGCGTCGAACACGATCGGAACGCCGAACGTGCGCATCGCGCTCAAACCCGTGAAATCGACGACGAGGCTGTTGTAGCCGAAACTCGTGCCCCTTTCGGTGACGAGAATCGCGTCGTTCCCACTCTCGCGCACCTTGCCGATCGGGTGCTTCATGTCGCGCGGCGCGAGAAACTGCGCTTTCTTGATGTTGACGGGCTTGCCGGTCTTGGCCGCTGCGACGAGTAGATCGGTCTGACGGCAGAGAAACGCCGGGATCTGCAGCACGTCGACGACTTCTGCCGCGCGCTCACACTGATGGGTCTCGTGAACGTCGGTGAGCACGGGCACGCCGACTTCATCGCGCACTTCGCGAAGCCAGCGCAGACCTTCGTCGAGTCCCGGACCGCGATAGCTGCGAATCGACGTTCGATTGGCCTTGTCGAAGCTCGACTTGAACACGAACGAAACACCGACACGTTCACAGATGTCGCGAATCGCCGACGCATGGCGGATCGCGTGTTTTGCGCTTTCGAGGACGCAGGGACCAGCCAAGAGCGCGAGCCGCGCGTCGCCGCCGATCGCCACGTCCGCGATGCGAACCGGGGAACCAGCGGTATCGCTCACGCGTGCACCGTGTTCCGGAGGACACCGAGACCGTCGATCTCGACTTCCATGACATCACCGTCTTTCAGATAGACCGGTGGTTTGCGAGCGAAACCGACACCGGGAGGCGTGCCCGTCGAGATGATGTCACCGGGTTCGAGTGTGATGTGGCGCGAGATCTCCGCGATCAGGACGTCGACACCGAAAATCAGCTGGTCGGTGTTCGAGTTCTGCATGGTCTCGCCATTGAGCCTGAACCGGATCCCGAGTGCGTGGGGATCGGAGATCTCGTCGCGTGTCGCGACGAACGGCCCCGTTGGCGCGAAGTCGTCACACGACTTACCGCGTTGCCACTGACCGTCGGCGAACTGGAAGTCACGAGCACTCACGTCGTTGACACAGCAGTAGCCGAGTACGTGATCGAACGCGTGCTCGCGCGCGACGTTGCGTGCGCGCCTACCGATGACAAAGGCGAACTCGGCTTCGTAGTCGAGCTCACGGCACCCATCGGGGATCTTGACGGCGGCATCCGGTCCGACCACGCAGCTCGAGAACTTCGAGAACAGCAGTGGCCGCTCGGGGATCGCCATCCCCGATTCCTCGGCGTGATCGCGGTAGTTGAGCCCGATGCAGAGGAACTTGCCCGGTCGCACGACGGGAGCGAGCAACTGGACACGGGACGAGTTCACGATCGCGCCAGACTCTACGAGCCGGCGCTTCTCGGCGGCGTCGTCCCCGACTCTCTGCCAGAGGCGTCGCGCTACCGGCAGCGCTGCCCCGTCCTCGTCGAACCAGTCGAGAGCGTCCGGCGGCGCGAGTTGGCCGAGCGTGCTCGGGTGGCTGAAGATCAGGAGTTGTCCGTCCGTACCTTCCACAGCGCCGTTCGAGGGCAGGAAGGCGCCGATGTGCGTGCTGGCGGGCGATTCGATTCGAAAGTGAGCGATGCGCAAGTCGTTGTTCTCCGGGGCGACACGATAGCAGGAGGTCCGCGCGCTCCGAAGTAGGCCTTGCGGCTGCATCGGTGGGGCCGGACCATCCTCGGATGCACGAATCCGATCCAAACTCGCCGGAACGCCCACACCGCGGCCTCGAGGCGTGGATCGTGTTCGCGGTTGCCGTCGCGACGTGGACCGTTTCTCTCGGCAACGGCTACGCGATGGACGACGTGCCGGTAGCCAAGGCCGACTATGGCGGGGGTTCGATCAATCCGTACGTCGCGGACCTGTTGTCGATCCGTGAGTACTTCGAATCGCACTACTGGGCTGCGACGGTCGAAAGTGACCGGTTGTACAGACCGGTGACGATCCTCTCGTTCGCGCTACGCCAGGCGATCTTCGGAGAGTCCGCGTTCGTCGATCATGCGATCAACGTCCTGTTGCACGGCGTTGCGAGCGTTTGCGTGTTCTTTCTCGCTCTGCGTGCGATCGCCTCGGTGCGCGGCGCGTTCTTCGCAGGGCTCGCGTTCGCGGCCATGGGAGTGCATGCCGAGGTGGTTGCCGGTGTCGTGGGGCGCGCGGAGCTGTTCGCGTTCTCCTTCGGCGCACTCGCACTCCTCGTCCTGCCTCGGGAACGACCGGCAGCCGTTTGGCGCATTCCCCTGGGCATCGTGCTCCTGTTCTTGGCTTTCTGCTCGAAGGAATCCGCGATTGCGTGGGCACCGTTCGCGCTGATCTTTGCGTGGTTCACGTGTCGCGAGCGTAAGCGCACACTCGTCGAAGTGGCGATTTCCGTAGGTATTCCGCTCGTGCTCTGGGCAGTCCTCAGGGAGCGCATGATCGACCTTCTGCCTGGTGTGCCCGAGCCTGCTCCGTTCGCATCCAATCCGCTCTACGGCGCATCCTTCCTCGAACGCTTGCATGGCGGAATCCTCGCGATGGGGCTCGGGCTGTTGTCGACGATCGCGCCGTTCTGGCTCGCTTCGGATTGGGGCGCGATGCTCTTCGCGCCACAGTCGCTTTCGACCGTGTGGGCCATCGTCGCGACGATCGTTCTGAGCGCGTGGTTCGTGCAGGGGGTCGCCCTGATGCGTAGGCGACCTGGCTGGTTCCTCGCGATGGCAGCGTTCTTCGGGTTCGCATTCCCGCTTTCGAACATTCTCGTGCCGATCGGAGTCTCGTACGCGGAGCGCCTCTACTACGCGCCGAGTTTCGGAGTCGCGCTCCTGATCGCGATGCTGGTCTCGGCCGCACCGCGCGCGAAATGGCCGTGCATCGCGTTCTTCGTTTTGCAAGCCGTGATCGGTGTCCTGCGGGCACCGCAGTGGAAAGACGACACGACGATCCGGTTGACGGATGTCCGACGGCAACCTTCCAGTGTCAACCTGAGGCTCTACGCCGCCAACACACTGATGCTGAGGCGTACCGAAGTGGACAGCCGCAAAGCGCTCGAACACATTCGTGCAGCGATCGAACTCGACGGACAGAGTGCGGTGGCATGGGCCGCCATGGCTGCATTGCAGTCGGGAGCCGGCGCGTTCAAGGAAGCGATCGGGTCGCTCGAGCTCGCACTTCGTGCCGAACATCTCGCCGGTCATCACGTCGAAGACCGCCTCTGGGTCAACCTCGGGAACCTGCGTCATGCGCAGGGTGACGCGGACAAGGCCGTCGATGCATGGGCCCGTGCCCTGGCCGCGAGCCGATACTGCGTCGATGCATTCGTCGCGCTTCGTGCGCGTCGTGACGAGGGAGCGATCGATTCTGCAACGTTGGACAGGCTCATCGAGAGCGCAGCGTCTCGCGACGCGGGACCTCGGATGCTCGAGATCTGGGATACCTATCGGGTGTTGGCGAAACCGATCCAGGACGATGGAAGGGCCACGCTACGGCGCGTACGCGAAGCCCTGCCGCGCGGCGTGTTCGCGGATCCGCTGCGCCGACTCATCGACGCCGCAATGTGAAGACTCCGCAACTCAACGTTCGAGTTCGACGAAGCGCTCGAGCGTTTCGCGAATGCCATCTTCGAGCTTCGTCTTCGGAGCGTTCGGATACGCACTCGCGAAGGCGCTGCCGTCGATCGCGCCGGGAATCGGGAGCGCCGGCCCATCGATCGTGATTCGGTCGGCTGTGTCGATTCCCATCTGGCGTGCCGTTCTGCCGACGATGTCGACGAACTTCTCGACGGTGACGGAATGTCCCGACAAGTTATAGACCGGTGCGCCATCGGGGCAGGCGTCGACGCAGGCGAGGAACGCCGCAGCACAATCGGCGACGTAGAGGAAGTCGGTCGCGCCTGAGAACGAGATCGTCGACGGTTCGCCGCGAACGAGCTTGCGCATCGCTGTCGTCGGGCCGCTCGTCAGTCCTTGATCTCGACCGACACCGTAGACCGTAAGCGGACGCAGACCGACGCTTCGGACCCCGTCGTCGGTCCAGTAGATACGCGCATTGCCTTCATTGGCTCGCTTGAAGACACCGTAGTGAGTCGAAGGCTCGAGCGCCGAGTTCTCGTCCGGAGCCGCTGCGAGGTCATCTTCGGGAGGGCCATAGACTGCGGCAGAACTCGCGTAGACGACGCCGTCGAGCTGGAGCCGCTTGGCGACTTCGAGCACGTGAATCGTGCCGAGGACGTTGACGAGGGCGCCACGTGCGGGATCCGCTTTGCAGAAGGGGACCTGCAATCCGGCAAGATGGACGATGCGGTGTGCGTCGGTCTCGCGCACCGTGTTCTCGAGCGCGGTGAGGTCCGTGATGTCTCCGTCGACGAACACGATTTCCTCGAGGCGTTCGCCGAGGAGCTCGCGCAATCTCCGGCGGTCGCCGGGTAGGTCGAACACGACGGGAACGTCGCCGCGGTCGACGAGGAGTTTGGTGACCCACGCGCCGATGCAACCGAGCGCACCGGTCACGATGTAGTGATTCGTCATGGTGCGATACGGTAGAAGTTCCGCGCGTTCGTGGCGAAAAAACCATCGCGTTCGTGCTCGGACCAGCCACGGGTCCAGTCGTCGACGAGATCGACGACTTGCGAGTAGTCTCGTGCAGCCAGCAAACAGACAGGCCAGTCCGAGCCGTACATGAGTCGATGGCGGCCGAAGGCGTCTTCGACGATGTCGAGCGCGGAAGCGAAGTCCTCGGGTTCCCAAGTCTGCCATCGAGCTTCGGTGACGAGGCCGCTGACCTTGCACCGCAGATGCGGAGACGCCGCCGCGAGTCGACGGATGCCTTCCTCCCACGCACCGAAGACGAGCGGAGTCGATGCCGCAATCGGCGGCTTGGCGATGTGATCGAGAACGAACCTGTGCTCGGGGAATCGTTCGACGAACTTGCACGCCGCAGGCAGTTGGCGCGGATAGACGAGGATGTCGTAGCTGTATCGGGTCTCTCCGAGTGCCTCGATCCCGCGGCAGAAGTCGGTCCTCAGCAAGAACTCGTCATCGATCTCGTCCTGAACGATGTGCCGAAAGCCAACGAGCTTCGATCGATCCTCGTAGCGCTTCAGCGCTTCTTCGAGGTCCGCGCGGCGCAAGTCGACCCAGCCGACGACGCCCTGCACGAATGGATGCTCATCCGCGATCCTGAGAAGGTCGAGCGTCTCGCGGTCGGATTGCGCGGCTTGAACCGCGATGCACGACGAGAAGCCGCGCGCTTCGAGTTCCCCTCGTAGGTCCAGTGGCCCGAAATCTCGACGGAGGACGGACATCGCGGGCGTGATCCACGCGTGCTCGCGCGGGTCATAGCGCCAGAAGTGCTGATGCGCGTCGACGCGATTGGGAGAGTGTGATTCGGTGCTCACTTCGGAACCGCGAGCATCAACTCGTTGCTGAGTTCGACGCCGCGGCTACCGATGAGCAGCGCCTGCACCGGAAAGACGAGCCCCTTCATGCGCACGTCGTTGGGCACGAGGTGTGGATAGAGCGCGATGCCAGCGTTGGTCTGATACGTGACCTGCAGGATGAAGATCGTATTCGGGTCCAGGTAGAGCGTGCCGACCGGTGTCGTCGTCTCGATGCGCTGGAGCGCGAGCATGTGAACCGCATAGCCGTCGGCGGCAACGAGTTGGAAGAGCGCGAGCTGGCCGATTCTGTCGACGCCACGCTTGATGTAGCAAGGTGTTTGGACATCGGTCGAGAGCGACCGGAGATGAGCATCGACCCGTGCCGTCAAGCCGATGGCTTCGTCCAGACTGCCGGGGTCGCCAAACAGCACGTGATCGAACAACCCGCGCGCGACCAACATCGAACGCGTGAAGACGTCGAGGGCGACAGGGAGCTTGCTGGTGGTCCACGAGACGACGGTCGCGTGATCGCCTTCTTCGTCGAACACGTACGCGAACTTGAGCACGTTCGTGTTGAGGTTGTCGTAGATCGGTCGTCCGTGTTTGTCCCACGGTGTGACCTTGTCGCCGACGCCGCCTGCGACACCGAACGGGACGGTGATTTTTGGGCCGGAACTCGCCGTGTACTTCCCATCGACACCCGCGTAGGGCGACCATGCGAAGCCCGCGCGATACCCGGGGTTGTTGGCTAGCACGTGGACCGCGTTGGCTCCTCCGACGGAGTGACCCGCGATGACGAACCGCTTGGTGTCGAGTTGCCCCTCGTAGAACGAACCCCGCGTCGAGTTCTCCTTGACCAGGGCATGGAACACTGCCGTGCCATCCTTGATCTGCAGCGGTGGGTCGTTCTGAGCGGTGTTCTGCAGTACGACGACATAGCCGGCACGCGCCCAATCGAAGGCGAGTTCCGGATACATCTGACCGACCGCACCGAAGCCGTGCAGGAAGACGAGCACCGGATGTCCGCCGCTGCGCTTGACGATCGGCGCCTGATAGCCGTCGGTGATCGCGGGGTAGTAGACCGACGAATACAGGAGGCTCGATCCCGACGAGGTCGGGTTGATGAAGGCCTCGTAGCGCGCTCCGACTCTGTACGGACCCTGAGCGATCAGCGAGGACGCCAAGAGGACGAGCGCGGTGAGGAGTGCTTGGGCGGCGACTCTCATCCCCCAAGTTTGGCGTGCGAACCGCCGTCGGGGAAGCCGATCCTCGGTAGCCATGGCGTCTTTCGTGGTCTGTTCGTGGCGAACGGGGCCTTGACGTCGCGCGAAACGCGCCGCGCGTGGTCAGCGAGAATATCGAAAGCGTATGGTCGCGATCTCGCGCGGACCCAGTTCCAGCAAGTATGCGTTGCGCGTCGAGCGATCGCGCTCGAGTTCGAACTGAGCTTCGCCGAGCGGGCTGCCCTTGGTCACGCGGTCGACCGGGCAAGGGAAGGCGATCCGTACCGCGGTCCGAACTCCGTCGATCTCGACGAGCCGCGCGACCCACGGTCCACCGTGGTCGGTGTCGTCGTCGTCGCGATAGGTCGTGTCGCCGGTCAGTAGTTCGGCGATCCGCTCGTCCTCGCGGAACAGCGCGGTCAACAACGCATGTTCTCCGTCGACCTTGAGCGCTCCGAAGCGGTCCGGAAGCTGTCCGTCTCCGTGACGCCCGCGAAGTGCTTGGAGAGGACTGCGATGCTCGGAAGCGAGCCGGGCGCGTTGTTCGTTCGTGAGCGGGCCGTGTGGCATCAGCGCGAATGTGCTCTCGAACGTGTCGATCCACGAACCAAGGGCATCCCACATCGAGAGGATGGCACGAGCGCCTTCGCGCTCCGCGACGAATCCCTGTCCTCCGTCGTGCATGTAGAGCAAGCCGCGTCCTGTCTGTGGTTCGACGAGATCGACGAAGCTCGCCGCGGTGAACGGAGCGAGGATCTTCTCTTCGACCTTGCCGCTCGTTCCCGTGTAGCGAAGCGTATGGGCTTTGCGTGGGTCGATCGCGTCGACGTGGTAGGGCGTGTCGACGATGCGTCGTGGAGCGGCACCGAGTTTGGCGACGAGGCGCATGCCGAACGCGTCACGCGTGTATGTGCCGCTACTGGTGTCGCCGTAGTCGTCGTCGACCTCGGGTCTGCAACCCGGTCGCGGCAAGTCGCGCGCCGCCGCGTGGATCACGATGCGCGACGGGTTCTCTCGGATCTCGAGGCGCAGTTCGATCTTGCCGCGCTTGCCGTGGCGATCGATCTTGATGCCGTAGATGTCGCTACGGACTTCGACGAAGTCCTCGAAGCGCTCGACACCGTCGTCGTTCCGCAACTCGAACGCGAGTAGCTCCTGCTTCGGCGCGAGCATCCCTTGCGGGAAGTCCTCACTGAAGATCTGTGTGATCACGCCGCGCTTGCGGTGGATCTTGACGCGCAACCCGGCGGCAGAGACGACGAGTTCATCGTCTTCGGGAGCGAGGCGCAGGCGTGCGCTCTGCGCGTTCACGAGCGAGTCGACGCTCTCGTTGGGCAACGCGAGCCATCCCATCGCGGGTACCGTGGCAGTCCGGCCGCCATCCAACGGGACATTTCGTTCCCAGCCGAGCGAGTTGAGGACGACGCTTCCGTTCTTGTCGCCCGGAACGCGGCGCGTGAGCTTGGCTTCGAGTCGTCGTCGAACTTCGTCGACGAGACTCTGTGCACGCGTGACGTCGGCGATCGCGATCCCCGCGAAGTTGTGCTCGCGCTCGCGAACCTCCTGATGCTGTGCCGACAGGAGGCCACGCCACGCCTCGCCCAGCTCCCAGTGCGGATACGAGCCGGTGTCGTCGCGCTTGCCGAGGAAGGGTTGGAGCGAAGCGAGCGCTTCGATGTCAAGCAGCGCGCGTTCCAGTCGACTGCACGCGCGTAGGATCCTGTCACCGTTGATACCGAGGAGCTGTCCGTGCCAAGTCGAGTCCGCGGTGAGCTCCACGTCTGGCAACGACGACGGATCCGCTTCGATGCTCTTCGCGCTGAGCTGCAGGATCGTTCGCGGCAATGTCGCGCAATCGCGTGTGAGATCGTGGGCACGTGCACTGTCGTGAATTGCCTGCGCAATCGTCTCGCGCGCACCCGTAGCGCGTTCGTCGAGCGTCGTCGGAACCCAAGTGGCCACGATCGCGGACGTGCCACCGTCGGCGGACTGTACGGCGCGTTCGAGAGCCTCTTGGACCTGCATCGGCAACACGCCCGCTGTCTTGGAGCGAGCGACCGTAGCGATCTTCGTGCCGTCGGCGCCGATCCACGAGAAGACGGCGTCGTCCATCTGAGGTGTGACCGAGTTCGTTCGCGTGCGGCCGGTCACGAGCACGACTCCCTCGATCCCGCACGATCGCAACAACTGTGGTTCTTGCGGCCACACGTCGTAGTGACGCAGCCAATGCGTGATCGCGGGGGAGCACGCGAGGCGCATGAAGGTCGAAGCACCGAGGCAACGATTGCGCAGGTTGGCTTCTCCGCCGGCGAGAAGGCCGTTGATGGATGCGTACGTTCCGCCGACGAGCTCGATCTTTCCCTCGACGATGGCCTCGACGAGACCGCCGGTCACGTCCGGGCTGTCGAGTGCAAGGGCGGCGAACGTCAAAGCGTCGGTCGACAACGCGAACGGGAGGTTCGAGTGAAGTGCCCACTGCAACGTCGCTTCGATCTCGGCGGCGAGTGCAGAACCTCGCCACAGCCCGGACGGCGCGTGTCCGGAGACGGCGAGTAACGCCCGGACGGTCGGCGTACGTGCGCCGGACGAGCTATCCTTCTCGCATCTCAAGGTGGTCGATCGAGAACCGAAGGAGTCGCCCATGTCCCTCATTCCGCGAATCTTGGCCATGCTGTTCATTTCGGCAGCAAGCGTGACCGGGCAAGAGGCCGGAATTCGCTTCTATGGCACTCCGTGCAACGACACCGTCAACCCGGTGCCCGTCTTGTTCCGCTACGAGGGGTCGCCGAAGCTGGGTGCCAGTGTCGCGATCATCAACACCGGCCACTACACGAACCGTGTCATCTCGCAGACGGCTTACATCACCCTCGGATTCTCGGACAAGAGAATCGCGGCGTTCGCCCTGCCATTCGACCTGTCGTTGATTCCCTTGACACCGCGGTCGTGCGGATCGCTGCTCACATCGACGGACTTGATCGCTTTCGGTGGGGCGCGATTCGTGTTCACCGTGCCCAACGATGCTCGCTTGCTCGGAGCTCGGTTCTACCAGCAGATTCTCGAACTCCGATGCAACCTACAGCGACGAGAGTGCTACTGGGCAGCCTCCATGGGGGCCGAGGTGACGATCGGAACTTGACGATCCGCTGAGGCGCGGCGCAGGATCTCGCGTATGAGATCCGTCGCTCCCGCTAGATTGCGCCCGCTCGTCCTCGGCGGCTACTGGTTGGCATTCGCAGTTTGCAGTTCGGGTGCGAGCCTTGGCACGCGTGCACAAGCTCCGTCGCCTCACTTCCACTACGACAGTGCGACGGCCGACTTGTCGTGCGAGATGCTCGGGACTCCTGATGCATACGAGCCCGACGTCGAACGTATCGATTCGGATCGTCTCGCATACGTCTGGCTCGAGCACGATCCGGGCAACGGCGACGTCATCATGTTCGCCACCTGCGATTCGAGTGATGTCGTCGGATCCGGCACTGCCTTGACCGCTCCACGCGCTCGTTATCGGCGTCCGACGCTCACTCGAACCAAGGCTGGTACGTTGTACGTCGGTGTCGAACGAGAAGATCCGACCACGCGAGAGTGGGCCATCTTCTTGTCGAAGATCGAAGCCGACGGCACCGAGCTCGATTGGCAACGCGTCGACGACTCGAGCTCGATGTCGATTCATCACGCACTCACGAGCGTCGGTGACGACGATGTCGCGGTCGTGTGGCAACGCCTCGTCGATGGTCAGTGGGACATCGTGTTTCGTGCCTACGACGGTCGTGCTTGGGGGACGATCGAGGTCGTTTCCGGATCTCCTCACAATGAGCGAGCACCTGCGATCGCTGCTTCGATAGAAGGCAAGATCTACGTAGTCTGGGACGGCTACACCGGCGAGAGCCACGATGTGTTCGTACGAGTCCGCGATCACGACCGGTGGCTGGAGACGCGAGTACTCGGTGGAAGCGCGACGTTCGAAGCACGTGCAGCGGTCGCCGCCTCGACGTTCGCGGAACGCGTCTTCGTAGCGTGGGAAGAAGGCGGCGCGAACTGGGGCAGGCCGTATCGAGGGAAGAAAGACGACTGGAACAACGCGACGGACGAGCGTGGTCCGTTACATCGCACTCGCCGCATCCACGTCGTCGAGTTCGGCGCCGATACGAAGGCTGCGCAACCGCGCACGGTCGTCATGCCCCAGTTCGACCTGGCCGTTGCCAATCCCATCGGTTCCGAGCCTGAGGAGCGTCGCTCTGGAACCGACTTGCTTGGCGTGTTCTACGAATGCCCCCGGTTGGCCGTCGATGACGACGGAAACCCTTGGCTCGCCTATCGGCATTATTACGAGTCCCAACTCGCGCATGTCGAGCCGACCGCGCACCACATCGAGGAGGGATTTCGGGTTCATCTCGTCGCGCTCGATCGCCCTCAGGAGCGCTATTCGTTTCCCTGTCACCAGCGCGACGGAATGCAAAGGCTCGAGATCACCGGTCTCAAGTGCGGAGTCGCGCTCGCATGGCACACGGGAAGAACGGATCGAAAGAACGACAAGCGTCCGCGTGGAGTCGCTGCAGCCGTTCATGCACCGAGCGACGTTGGCGGCAAGAACGCGGTCGTGCAGGCACCATTTCAGTTGCCGATCGCGGGTCGAGTCGCTGCTCCCCAGATCCGGCGCGTGAAACGCAGGTTGGGTCGAACCGAGTTCGAACTCGTCTTCGGCGACCTACATCGACACACCGATCTGTCGCTTTGTTTCCCGTTCTACGACGGAACGCTCGACGACACGTATCGATATGCTGAGGATGTCGCACAGCTCGACTTCCTCGGAATCACGGACCACACGCGTGACATCGCACGCGGCAATGTCGCTTCGCAGCTTTGGCAGCGTTGCTTGTCCGAGGTGACTCGTAATCGACTTGGAAATCGTTTCGTGCCGTTCTTCTCCTACGAACGCAGTCACGGCGATACGGATCACAACGTCATTTCCTTGCGGGACGACATGCTCGAGAACTTCCCGCCACCGCTCCCGAAGTTCTGGGAGAAGATCGCCGATGCGGACACCTTCACGATTCCGCACAACCCGCTGATTGGGAAGATCTGGAAGTATCACGATGACGCAAAGCGGCCGTTGTTGGAGGTCTATCAAGGATTTCGTGACGAGTCGATCGAGGAGCACGCGCATGCCGGCCTCGAGAAGGGATACCACTTCGGTTTCATCGCTAGCAGCGACCACATGTCGACGAGCTCCAGCTACGCCGGTGTGTGGACACCCTCACGCGATCGAGAGTCGATCTTTCGTGCTCTCCAGGCGCGACGTACGTTCGGCGCTACGTCCAAGATCGAAGTCGTACTGACGTCTGGTGAACACGTGATGGGCGAACGATTCGACGTGAACGCCCCACCTCTCGTGGCGTTACATGTCGTCGGTACTGCACCCATCGCCAAGGTCTCGTACTGTGTCGATGGTGTGATCAGGTCGACTCTCGATGTCGAAGGTTCGCGTGCGCAGCTCGACGTCGAATACCAAGTCGAGCAGGCGACGCCGGGAGAACATTGGGTCTATGCCCTCATCACTCAGAACGATGGGAACCGCGCTTGGACGTCGCCGCTGTGGTTCACGATTCCCGAGGCAGAGCCTCCAGTGTTGCCGACGTCGATTCCTGCGATGCAGGATGAGCGAGAGCCAACGACGACACGAGACCCGAAGCGGCCCAACATCGTATTGATCGTCGCGGACGACCTCGGGTGGCGCGACCTGTCGTGTCAAGGTAGTGCGTACTACGAGACGCCCAACATCGATCGACTCGCGTCGCAAGGCATGCGGTTCACGAATGCGTATGCCAACGGACCGAACTGTGCACCAACACGCGCTTCGTTGATGACCGGGTTGTACACACCTCGACACGGCATCTACACCGTGGGAAGTTCCAAACGCGGACAGAGCCGATTTCGAAAGCTCGTCCCGACCGAGAACAAGACCGAGCTCGCGAACGAGAGCATCACTTTGCCCGAAGTCTTGAAGACTCGGGGCTATCGAACTGGCCTGTTCGGGAAGTGGCATCTCGGTGAAGACCCGCGCACCCAAGGGTTCGACGTGAATGTCGGCGGGACGTCGAAAGGCCATCCCGCGAGCTACACGAGTCCGTATCAGAACAAAGCGCTGCCCGATGGCGAGGACGGCGAGTACTTGACCGACCGCCTCACGAGCGAGGCGTGTGCCTTCGTGCGCAAGAACGCTCATCGTCCGTTCTTCTGCTACTTGCCTTACTACGCCGTGCACACTCCGATTCAGCCGAAGGCAGGAATGGCGGCGAAGTATCGCGACAAGAAAGCCAGCGACGGACAGAGCAATGCGCGCTATGCGGCCATGATCTCGACGCTCGACGAAAACGTCGGGCGCGTTCTCGCGACGCTCGACGAGGCCGGGATCGCGGACGACACGATCGTCATCTTCGTTTCGGACAATGGCGGTGTCGCGCGGATCACGTCCAACCAGCCACTACGTGGCGGCAAGGGGATGCTCTACGAAGGGGGGATCCGAGTTCCGTGGATCGTGCGATTCCCGGGCGTGGTCGAGCCTGGTACGACGAACGATACGCCAGTCATCACGAGTGATCTGCTGGCGACTCTGGCAGCGATTGCCGGCGTGGCGGAGAAGGACATGCCGCAAACGGACGGTGTCGACCTCGGTCCCGTTCTTCGTGGCCGCAGCCGCGATACACGAATCTTGGCATGGCACTTTCCGGCCTACCTCGAGGCAGATGCGAAGCAGGGCACTTGGCGCTCGACTCCCGCATCGGCACTTCGCCATGGACGGTACAAACTCCTGCACTTCTTCGAGGATGGTCGGCTCGAACTCTACGACCTCGAGAGCGACGCTTCCGAATCGAACGACATCGCGCAGCGCGAGCCCGGGGTCGTCGTCGACCTCGAAGCGATGCTTGCGAAGTGGCGTTTGGATCTCGATGCACCGATTCCTTCCGAACGGGAACCGGACTACGGCAAGTAAGAACTCCGAACGTTGAGAATCACAGTCCGAGCGCACGCCGCATCAGGCTGTGGAGCGCCGTGCTGTCGACGAACGCACCGCGGACGGGGTCGAGCGAGGCCTGGCTCGACAAGTCGTTGCTGAGCTTTCCGCGTAAGTACAGAGGTACGAGCTGATTGGAGTGTCCGAGGCTCTGCCATACCCAATGGACGACTTCGCCACTGTCGATCTCGTCGTCGTTGTCGGCGTCGTCCCAACTGGCTCTGGTGCCGCGACCCTTGACCTGCTTTTCGAGAGCGAGTGTCGTCGAATCCACTCGCCCGATCGGTGTGCCTGGAAACGAGCCGTAGCCTGCAGACAGGAAACCGGTTTCGTGATCTCCAGTCACGATGAGGAGCGTGTTCTGCCAGTCCGAGTCATTGAGTGGTTCTTCGACCCAAGCTTCGACACGCTCGATCGCGGAATGAAACTCGCGCATTTCGCCGATCATCTCGCCGAGGCGATTGTCATGACAAGCCCAATCGATCGCTCCGCCTTCGATGACGAGCAAGAATCCATTCGACTTCGCGACATCGCGCTGTGTGTTGCGCGTGAGCAACCGAAGGGCCGCGTCCGTCATCTGTGCGAGGGTCGGGTTCTCGGGCTCGAGTCCACTGCCGTCCGCCCGTGCGTACTCCATGTTTCCGGTCGAGCTCCCCCAGATTCCGGTCAATCGTGAGATCTGTGGATCACTCGCGGCGGTCAGCAGCAGCGCGCCCGCGTCGACATGCCCCGTTTGGCGTTCGAAGAATCGCCACGCACCGGACGACGTAGTGTCCAGCCTCAGCTTCGCGATCATGTCGGGAGACACATAGATGTTGTTCGTCGCTCGATACCACGATGGGTGCCCTGCGCCGAGAACGACGTCTGCGCTCGGAGTGCTCGGGCCAAGGCCGCCGCTCCAAGCGATGTTCTTCGAAGACGTGCCCGTGGTGTTGGGGTCGCCGAACAGCATTTCGTCCGCGATCGCGTAGCCATGCAACCGGCTGGTGTTGTGCGCGAGAAACGCAGCGATCGTCGCATGACTGATCGGAACCGTCGTGACAGCGCCGCAACCGAAGCCAGCCGCTAGAGCCTCTTCGGCGACGGTCCGAAATCGTTGCGAGCCATCACCCGAGCAGGCGATCCTGCCGTTGCGCGTTTTCTGACCGCAGAACATCGCCGTCGACGATGCGGCGCTGTCCGTCGGTGTATCGACGAGATATCCGATGTCGTTCCATGCGCGAAGGATGTCGTATTCGCCCTTGGTCGCGTCGATCGTGTCCAGACTGAAATTCGAGACATGAAGCGTGGCGTAGCCCGACGGTCCGTCGAACGGCGCTGGTGTGTTCGTGTACGACCGGGTCGCCTCGAGTTGTTGATTTCCCCAGCCATCGGCGACCATGACGATGACGTGTTGTGGATCCTTCCGGATCGTGAACGAACTCGATGCGGCCTTTTCGACCTCGGGGCGATCCGTGGCGCTTGCGATCAGGCGGTAGTCGGTCCCGGGAGTGTCGACACGGAGACCCCCGAAGCGTGCGATGCCGGATGTCGCTGCCTTTTGCGTCACTCCGGACAGCGTCGCGACGTGTGTGGGCGACTCGATGCTTATCGAGACCTCTAACGTGGACGATCCATCGATCTCGAGTGTGTCACCGTCGAGTACGGCCACGCCAACCGTCGCCAACTCGCGATTCTGGCGAGTTCCAGACACGGGATCGATGCGCCACGCGAGGATCGGTGGCGCCTTCTTGATGCGTGTGTCGGGCGCTGCCGACGCGCCACCTTTGGAGCACGACGAGAACCCCGAGACCATGCCTACGAAGACGACAGCTGCGCGAATCGCGTTGTGCATGGTTCTGTACCATATCCGCGCGCTTCGTGTCATTCGATCTTGTCGACAGGCTTTCCACAACCGGCGAGCAAGGCACGAAACACCGGGTGGAAACTCGACCACGGCTGTCCGCGGTACAGCATGTCGGGACCGAATGCGAAGACGTTGCCTTCACCGTAGCGCGCGTGAATCGCAACGGCCTTGCCGGCGAGTAAGCCCTGTCCGATTGCCCAGCCGGACGCGAGCTGGTCTTCGCCAACGTAGAGCATCGGCGTCGTCGTCGCGCCGAGGAGTGGATCCTTGGACGTCTCCTCTTCACGGCGTTCGAAGACAGGGCTACGCCGGAACATGACGACGGGCTCCGGCTCGCCAGGGCTCGGATTGCAGCCGAGAATCGTCTCGCCGTCGTAGCGCACTCGAAGGAGGCTGCCTGGAATGAAGAACTCCGATCGATTCGCGGCGCGCACTTCGTCCTGTCCTCCCGCGCCGCCGGTCTCGAGGCGAACGCCCGTGCGAAACGGCAAATCGAACATCTTGACGAGGCTCTCCGCTGTCGAACCCATGCCGATGACCGTGCCACCGCTCGCGACGAACGAGCGCAATGGCTCGACGCAGTTGTCGCGCGTCAATACCGTGCGCTTCGACTCCAGGTCCTTCCAGCTTTCGAAAGGTGGCAAGGCCTTGCGGAGCTTCGCGATCGTTTCGTCGCTCACGAGTGAAGGCCGACCGCGCGGGCGCTCGGTCATCGACGGCAAACCCGTCATGAAGATCAACACGTCGAAATCGCGCTCGAGGTCGCCCTTCGTAATGCGCTCGCCGTCGACGAGGTGAACCGGAAACTCGAATTGCTCGAGGATCCACTGTGTCCATCCCGTTGGCATGTTGCCACCGAAGACATCGAGCAGGCCTATCCTCGCTTCGCGCTGCAGACTCCGAATCGAGTTCGGCTCCAAGTTCGGTGCGTGGGCCAACCCGATGAAGTCGACACCGAGTTCGCTCGCGAGACGACGCACGAGGGGTTTGGTGATCTCGGACACGGGTACGATCACGACGTTTCGTGCTGGAGTCTCGACGACTCCGGACAAGTGAGCCCGAGCGGTGTGCAGCGATGCTCCAGCCGCGAGCAAGCGATGCACGGCTCGATAAGAGTTGGCGTTGGACATGTCGACGAGCCAGCCGTAGCTCGCGTCCTCCGCGCGTCCGGGCATGGCCGTGATGTCATCGGTGATGCGCTCGAGTGGGCCGTCGACGTTGGCGTAAATGCGATCGAACGCGACACCCATCTGCATGGCGAGAGTCCACCCTGCAGAGTCGTACGGTCGAATCGGTTCTCCCGTGGCGGCGACATCGTCCGGGTGCCACTGCGGTTCGAACATGTCGAGAACGTGCGCGCGAAATGCTTGATCGCAGCCCACGAAGAACGAACCTGCGTCGTAGCTGCGACCGTCGAACGTGTAGTCACGACTCAAGCGGTGGACGACGATGCCACAGTCGTGAAGTGCGCGAGCGAACCGCGTCGCCGCCGCAGGATCCGGTTGGACTCGCGGGATGAAGTACCCGCGAGGATCACGAGTCTCGGGGGACGTGAATGGCTCCGTGTCGCGCGCGTCCTTCATACGAGCGACGAGTCGCGGTGTCGGCTTCCAGGTGTCCTTGCGTCCTGCCTCGATCGACCGGCGCCCGATCCGCCACATGTCCTGGACGAGTTCGTCGCCGTAGCGCGACGCATAGTCGAGGATCGCGTAGTTGGCGGTCTGCAGATATTCGATCGTTTGGCGTGCGTGCCAAGTCTCCTGGGTTTCGATCGGCAACGGGTAGTCCCCGTAAGGCACCCTCCGTTCTTTGGTCTGGACGAGCTTGGTCGGTGTCGGATGACCGAAGACTTCGGTCAGGATCCCGATCATGTTGTGGAAATACGCCGTCGTACGCAGCCCGCCATTCCACCACGTCGAGTACGGCGCACCAGTTCGCGAGATCACGCCCGCTTTACCTTCGCGGGTGAAGCGCCAGTTCATGTGCGCAGCGACGATTTCGATGCCGCGCACGATGAGCGGATCGAAGTTGTAGTTGAACGGATCGCGGAAGGGCGGAGTGAAGATCACCGTGCCGCGCGGTGCGGTTTGGTGGTGGTTGTAGACGATCTGCGGATACCAACGCTTGTAGAGCATCCGGGCGATAGCGCGACTCTCCGGCATGTTGAGCATGTAGTAGTCGCGGTTGTTGTCGTGCCCGATGTACCTCTGGTAGAGGACCGGAATACCTCCCACCGTGCCAGTCGCCATGTAGGCGTTGGCGATCATCTCCATCCCGTCCGGGTTGGCCGGTGTGATGAGACAGATGACGTTATCCAGGATGCGACGCGTCTCCGGGTCGTTCCCGGAGCAAAGGCGATACGACAGCTCGATGATGTTCTGTGCCGCGACACTCTCCGTCGCGTGCATACCTGCATCGATCCAAACGACCGGCTTGGATGCGCGCATCAACGCCGCGACGCTTTCGGGGTCGGATTCCTGCGCAAGTGCGATTCTCTCGTTGTTCCGCCGATACTCTTCGAGTCGCGCGTGGTTCCCTGGCGAGGTGACGATCGCCGTCAGCATTGGCTGACCGTAACTCGTCGTCCCGATCTCTTCGATCGTCATTCGATCGGACGTTCTCGCGAGCTCCTTCCAATAGGCACGCATCTGCGTGTAGTTCGCGAGGAAGCGGTCGGCGCCGATCTCCTTACCGAAGTGCTCCTTCGGCGAAAGCACGGGACCCGTCGAATCTTGCGCCGTGAGCGCGGGCATGACGAGCGCGAGCGAAAGCGATGTCGCGCGGACAGCGAGAGCTGGGATCATCCGCGCATCCTAGCAGCGAGTATTTTCGATACGCTGCCGACAGGATGTCGAAAATCGCTGTCAAGGAGCGACGAGGCGGATCTCCACGAAGCCTGCGTTCGGTGCGTAGTCGTAGACGTCGTCGTTGACGAAGAGCGCGCGGAGTTTCGTCGCGCCGGGAGCGATCGCGAAGATGTAAGACAAGGGAATCGCGAACTCGCATTGTGTGACCGAGGTTTTCGGCGCGATCGCGATACCGCTGAGGAGACCGTCGTTGAAGACGCCTTCCTTCTGTTTGTAGAGCGATTCTCCCGTGACGAGGAGCTCGCTACCCACGGCTGAGGTCACCGCATAACCCGTGCTGGCGTTGTTGTCACAGTCGAAGAAGACCAGGTAGCGTGACCAGGCAGAAGTCGGCGTTCCGTCGAGATTGAACGCATTCTCGGATGTGAAACGCACGTACAGGTTGTCCTTGTCGTTGGCGTAGCTGATTGCGAGCCAATCGGGGCCAGCGCTGTCGGGCACGTCTGCCGGATCCGAGTGAGCCACCGCGACCGTAGTCCAATCCGAGAAGTTCCCGTCGATCGTCATGGACTTGAGGCCGAGAGGCGTCGTGGCCATCGAGACTCGATTCTTCTCCTCGTGACCCAGACTGTCGTGGGCTCGGATGCAGAACCAATGGGTCGTGTTGCTCTCCAGTCCTTGGATCGTCGCTTCGTTCGCGAAGATCCCGGGGCCGATACCGACGTACGTCGCGGACGCGTTGTTGTCGATGTCGATCTTCGTCGCATTCGCGAGGTCAGGGTCTGCGTCGAAATCGAACGGTGTCGTTTGGTAGTAGGCGCAAAAGCCGACTCGGTGTTGATCGACGGCAACGTCCCATCTCAGTGTCGCGGAGTTGGGACCACTGACGATCTCTTGGATACCGATACGTGGTGTCGGCGCCAGTGCGGCCTCGGGCCATGGCCTGTCATTGTCGTTGTACGTGGACGACCAAACGGGCGGGGTCACATCGACGATGTCGTGATCGCCGGCGAACGTGTTCGGTAGATCGATCGCGGCATTGGACAGGTAGTGCAAGAAGCCGAGTCCACGTGCGTCCCGAATGTCGTCGATCAAGATGTCGAAGCCGATTTGGCTCTGTCCGGTGAGCGTGAGCGGTGTCAGTACACCGGTCGGACCTTCTGCGTAACCGAGTGAGACGATGCGAAACCCGTCGTGACGGTTTGCTTCCGCCAGCAGCTTCGGCGCGACGTTGTGTTTGTTGTCGGCGTAGTAGTACGGGTTGTAGGTTTCGAAGGTGTTCGAGTTGAGGCGATAGCTCTCGAACATCAAGAAGTCGACGGAGCTACGCGGGTTGACTGCGTAGTGCGGATGGCGTGGGTCATAGAAGAACAGGCCACGGTTCTGCAGGATCAGGCGGCCCGGATAGGCGCCAGCGAGGCGCGCGATGAACGCGGCGAAGCCCGGAGCGGTCCATTCGAACTCGGATTGATTCGTGCTCGAGCTGTCCGTGTAGGAGTTCGGTGCACACGTGTCGATAGTGTCGAGGAAGAGGCCATCGCACGCGTATCCACGTCCATGCGTCGCGGTCAACAACTCCCGCATTCCTGGCATTCGATCCGGTCCGTCGAACGTCATCGCGTCGAGCACGTCGAACCAAGCAGGATCCCCGGCATTGACGAAGCAGCCACCGAAGTGTGCGTTTCGGTCGGGCTTTCCATTGCCAGTCTGCGTCGGAGAGCGATCCACGTCGTTGTCGTCGAGATACCACGATGCATAGCCCGTTCCGCCATTCGACGCTGCACCGAGCGGTGAGACTCCGACGAGGGATTGCCCATCGGCATTCGGACCACGCGGATCGATGCGCGGCCCACTGCCATCCCCGACGAATCGTGGATCGTTGCGCATCGCATCGTCGTTCACGCCGACCGTACGCAAGTCCTCGCCGATCGAGATGTATGCGAGCACGAGGACGTCGTCGGCAGGGTCTGCCGGGTCGACACCGTCTTGGATCTCGCGAATCGTCGACACCGGGATCTTGCCCGTCAGTGGATGCAGCACGACGAGATCGTGCTTCTCCGCCGCCTTCGTGACCGCATCGTCGACGACTCCATAGTGGATCATGTAGTTGTCGACGTTGCGCGAAGCGATCGCACGATTGTCCGGCGATGGCACCGCGACGCCTTTGGCTGCACCGAGGCGGCTCGACGAGTACGGAACGACGCGCAACTGCAGCCCGTCGTTGTCACGAAAGCCGACGTCTCGCAGCGTGTCCCAGGTGCATTCGTGTCGTGTTCCGGCGGCAGAAGTCGCGAGGCCGGTCAGGGATTCGTACACGCGTGCCGCATGCCACGTGGTTCCGCCGTCACGAGTAACCTCGACGAGCACGTCGACTGCGGCGACCGTCGTCGAGGAGATCGTGAATGCGATCTTCACGTCTCCCTGGATCGAGGATGGGACTTCGACGCTGATCGTTCGTGCGTCGAGGGGTACGACGGCGGTCGAACCGCCGCTTCCCGTGCAGCTCGTCCACAAGATCGACAATGCGGCCAGTCCGGTCGTTGTGTGCATGCTTCGCCTCAGCGATATCGCGCACGCACGGGCCGCGAGAAAGGATCGTCGACAGGCTTCGCAGCCTGGTTCCGCGTCCTTCTATCGGCGCATGGACCGCCGTGTCAGGAGAGCTGGCTCGTCGTGCTGGCTCTACTGGGCGTCGCTCTTGACGGAGGTCCCGGTCGTATCGAGCGTTGGGGATTCGGCGGCACGCATGGCTTCGACCGTTCGGCGGACGCCTTCTTCGAGCTTCGTGAACGCGCGCGAATAGCCCGCTTCTCGCAGGCGCCCCATGTCGGCTTCGGTGAAGTACTGATACCTCTCGCGTAACTCGACCGGCGTGTCGATCCACTCGATGTGTGGCTCGACGTCCATGGCCGCAAAGGTCGCATTGACGAGTGCGAGGAACGAACGCGCCGTGCCGGTGCCGAGGTTGTAGACGCCACGTTCGAGCGGCATGTCGAGGGACCAGTGCAGGACGTCGATGACATCACCGACCCAGATGAAGTCGCGACTCTGGTGTCCGTCCGCAATGCCATCTTTGTGGCTGCGGAAGAGTCGCACGATGCCTCGATCCTTGATCTGGTCGTACGCCTTCACGACCACGCTCGCCATTGGGCCCTTGTGGCGCTCGCCGAAGCCGTACACGTTGAAGAACTTGAATCCACACCAAGCTGGAGGCGTGTTGCCTTCGCGTTCTTGCGCGATTGCCCAGATGTCGAAGCGCCGTTTGGAGTCGCCGTACGGGTTGAGTGGTTTGAGTTGTTCGAACTTGGATTCGTCGTCCGAATAGCCGAGTTCACCAGCACCGTAAGTCGCAGCGCTGCTGGCATAGACGAAAGGCACGTCGTGCGAGCATGCGTAGTTCCAGAGCTTCTTGGAGTAGTCGACGTTGACGCGTTCCAAGAAGTCGAGGTCGAGTTCGGTCGTCGCCGAGCACGCGCCGAGGTGCACGATTCCGGCGAACGTCTGCTCGCCGAGATCACCGGCGAGCCGATCGAAGAGTTCGTCCCGATCGACGATCTCACCCCACAGAATTCCATCGTGTTCTGGCCGAGTGAAGGCGCTCCTCACATCGACGCTGACGACGGGAATCCCGCGCGCGTTGCAAGATTCGACGAAGCGGGCGCCAATGAAGCCGGCTGCGCCGGTAACGAGCAGGGGGAGACTCATGAAGTTCGCGATCGGGATGTCGGGCCAAGGACTTTAGCAGCACGCCCAGAAAGGCCAACCGCGGCGCCTCGCCACGCGGTGTGACCCTACTGCACGGTCTCGGTCCACACGTTCGTCAGCCTGATGTCGATCGGTGGATGGATGTGCATGGCTTGCCACCAGAGTTGCAGGCCCCGTAGGTTCACGTTGTTGGGGATCGGGAGCTGAATCGAGCGCTTGCCGCCAGGAGGCGGCAGGCTGAACCCGGGGCCGACGAACAGCGGGGGCAAGATGCCGAGCCTGCCCCACGGAGTGAAGACGGGAGGGGTGAGCGGACCAATACCTAGAAAGAACGTTCCCCCCTGAGGGAGCGATGCGTAGCCGGGTCGTGCGTACGCGTCGAGTGTCCATGTCGTCCCGATCGCTGGTGCATTCGCCGAGTGGATCTGGCCTTCGAGGTTCGTGTAGATCCCATCACGTGCTCCCCAATGCGCGAACGGGAAGTCGAGGTCTTGGTCACCATCGATGTCGACCGCGACCAGGTCGAGCGCATTGACCGGCGTGCTCGGGACTCGTGAAGTCGCGTTCGTGAAGATCCCGTTGCCGTTGTTCTCGTACAGGTGGATCGTCACATTACGCGTGCTCGACCAGTTGCCGATCAAGACGTCGGTGTCCCCGTCTTCGTCTACGTCTGCAGCCGTGCCGCCGTAGCTGCCGGTGGACAGGGCCGGCAGACGTGCCGCTGTTTGATCGCTGAACTTGCCTGTCCCATCGTTGATCAACAGCAAGTCCTGCGATCCATACATGGCGAAGTACGCGTCCATGTCTCCATCGCCATCCGCGTCGAGTGGGATGATCTCTCTGCAACTTCCGGCAATCGACGGAAGTCGAGTCAGTGATTCGTCTTTGAAGACGCCCTTCCCGTCGTTGATGTAGAGACCTTGGGTGTTTGCTGCGCCAGAACTCGCGAGCAACGCATCGAGGTCCTTGTCGCCATCGACGTCGACGAGTGCGACCCCCCAAACGTTGGCGCCTGTCGTCGCAGGGAACTGTGCACTCGAGAACTTGCCGAATCCGTCATTGATCAACAGCGCGTTCGCCGACGTGCTGCTGTTGCCGAGCACGATGTCCGTGTCCCCGTCCCCGTCGACATCGCCAACGGCGAGTCCGTACATGTTCCCAGTGGTAATCGGCACGTTGGTCGCAGTGACGTCTTTGAACTTGCCTCCGATGCGTGTGTTGAGCAGCACGATCGTCTGTCCATAACCGCTGATGACGATGTCGGGCCATGGGTCACGATCGAGTCGCGCGAACGCGACGTTCCAACAGCGTGCGGACGATAGCGTCGGAATGTTGGTCGACGTAACGTCCGTGAAGTTGCCGAGACCGTCGTTCTTCAACAACTGGATCGCCTGGCTTCCGGTGGATCTCGCAACGACGACGTCCGGAAAACCGTCGAGATCGATATCGGCGGCGTCGATGTGCGAGGCTTGATCGGTATTGGATGGCCAACTCAATCGGGTGAGTTGCTCGAACTGTGTGGACTGTGCAATCGTCGGCAACGCGACCACCGTCGCAGTGACCATCGAGAGTGCATGGGCGAGGAGCGCCTTCGGAAGATATCTGGGCATGTGACTCGAGACCGCGAGGATGAGGACGTCCGGCGATTCTGACACGTACGAGCGAATCCGTCAGGGGCGCAGGGCCTCGAGAATCGTGCGGGACACCGTGACGTAGGGGTTCTGCCAGAGGCTGTCTCGAAACAGTGAGACTGGGAGTTCCGGATCACCGACGACGGGTCGCAGCATCCACGCGAGCTGGATCGCGACGAATGCGTAGGCCACGGCGTAGAGGCGACGAAGCGTGCGTCTTCGTCATCGACTACGGTCGCGTCGCGCGTGCATTCGAGTGTCGTGCTCGTCACTTCGCGAAGGGAGCGTCGCAAGAAGCCGAGCCCCACGACGCCGGCGATCGAGAAGAACAGCACGTTCAGAAGGACGATGAACGCGTAGGTCCGAAGCGCAGGTCCGGACCCGTCGGTCGCAGCGCGCCGAAGTGGCCCATCGCGGCGCCGTAGATCGCACCGAGGCAAATCGCGAGCACGACGAGTCGGCTCGCGCGGATTCGGATGTCGCCAGTCCGGAGGTCCCGGGCCTTCGTGTAATCACCGCGTATGAGGTCGTCGAGGCTGCGCGCTAGGCTGGTCGTGTGTCCATAACGTTGAATTGTAAAGTTATGGAGGCAAGCCCCAAGCCCTACGAATCGGCGAGGGAGTCCTCATCATCCGGGACGGTCGGCATCCGTCTTTGCCAGAAAAAGTACGTTACGGCGCCCGCGGCGAGGACGCCCAGGCCGAGTTCGGGCCGTGCTTCTCCGGTTCCGTACAGGCTCGACCAGATGTTCGCGACCACGACCAAGATCGCGACGCCGAGATAGACGAGCGTCGGGATCGGCCACAACGGCATGCGAAAGGGTCGTGGTACGCGGCCGCGACGCCTCAGCTGGAGAAGCGCGAGTGCGGCCCCGGCATGGAAGATCCATTCGGCGAACACGAGAGCGCGGAGGAGCTTGTCCGGATCCATGCGCTCCGGGTCGCTCTCGAGCGCGAACAACGTTTGCGCATGGGCCCACGTCAGATACGCGAGTGCGAGGATCGTCTGCAAGACGATGGCGAGCACCGGTGCTCCGGTGCGTGGGTGGCGGCGTTCGAAGCGGCGGAAGAACAGCCCGGCTCGCGCGGTTGCGACATAGAGGTCGGGACAGACGAGGATCGTCACGAGCGCGACACCGACTGCCGAGACGGTCATCGCGGCGCGCAGGGCGCGCTCGAAGCCACTGCCGAGTGCCCCCTGCGCCAGGTCGGTCGAAAACCCCTTGTTGCTCGCCAAGCCGTCGACGCCGATTGCCAGCACGAACGTCACGTTGCACGCGATGTAGACCAGACCGACCGCGACGGTTCCGATGAGAATCGCTCTTGGAAGCGAGCGCACGGGGTCGCGCACGGCGGGCGCCACATAGCAGACGTTCTGCCAACCGCCGTACGAGAAGAAGACCGGCAAGAGCCCCGCGGCAATCATCTCGAGTGTGCTGCTCGGCATCGCTCGCGTCGGGTCCTGCAGCGTTTGCCCCGTGCTTCCCGGGAGCGCGAAGGCGAGTGCGCCTGCCAAGAGAGCGGCGATCGCGATGAGCTTCGTGAGCATGCAGAAGTTCTGGAAGCGTGCCCCCACGACCAGGCCGCTGAGCGCGAGGCCGTTGAGCACGACGACGAGAGCGGCGGCGACTCCGAAGCGCGCCATTGGATCGACCGATGTCGACACGAGTCCCAGGCCGAACGACGCCGCAAAATCGCAGATGACGGCGACCGCCGCGGTCGTCGTGACGCCGAGGATCGTCCACGCGAACAGGAACGCCGCGAACCGCCCGAACGCTTCGTGCAAGAACACGAACCAGCCACCGGACTTCGGGATGCTGGCCCCGAGTTCGGCGAACGTGAACGCCCCGCACAGCGCGACGATCGCTCCGATCGTCCAGGCGCCGAGAAACAGGGTCGGCGTCGGCAGCGCTCGCGCGACGTCGCTCGGCGTGAAGAAGATGCCGACACCGATCATGCCGCCCATGACGAGCATCGTGGCGTCGAAGGTCCCGAGTCGTCGTTCCTCAGACATGCAGGCTGCTCCTCGCGGTTGCGTGAGACTATGCTGTGCGCCGTCCTCTCACAGAAGCACTCCCCGTACGGATTCCTCGACGCCCGCCTCGCGACGATGCGAGGCGCGATGCCCCATGGTCCAAACCTCGTCCCCCGATTCTCGTCCATCTGGCGCAGTTCGCCGTTTCGTCATGGTCGCTGTCTCGTTCGCGTGCATCGCGATGGGGACTGCATGCAGCCCGAGTCCCGACAAGACCGGTTCGGGCAGCGGCGACCAGGCGACCAAGGCGCGCCGGATCGCGGTGATCCCGAAGGGAACGACCCACGAGTTCTGGAAGTCGATCCACGCGGGTGCGCTCGCAGCCGGGCGAGAACTCGGTGTCGAGATCCTTTGGCAAGGTCCGATCAAAGAGGACGATCGCAACGCTCAGATCGACGTCGTCGAGAGTTTCTTGGCGAAGAAGGTCGACGGCATCGTGATCGCACCGCTCGACGACAAGGCGCTCGCACGACCGCTGCGCGAAGCGTCCGAAGCCGGGATCCCGGTCGTCGTGATCGACTCGAACGTTGCGTGGGACGGTCGCAAGAGCTTCATCGCGACCGACAACTACAAGGGTGGCACACTCTGTGCAGATGCACTCGCGACCAAGCTCGGCGGTAAGGGCAAGGTCGCGATGCTGCGTTACATCGAGGGATCGGCGAGTACGGAGGAGCGCGAGCGCGGCTTCCTCGAAGCCATGGCCAATCATCCAGGCATCGAGATCGCGTCGTCGAATCAGCGTGGCGGAGCGACGACCGCGTCAGCCGTCAGTGCGTCCGAGACGCTACTCGGACGCTTCGGCGATCTGCAGGGAGTGTTCTGCCCGAACGAGTCCGTCACCTTCGGGATGCTGCGTGCCTTGCAGGACAGCGGTAAAGCCGGGTCGATCGTGCTCGTCGGATTCGATGCGAGCCCAAAGCTCGTCGAGGGCCTCGCGAAGCGCGAGATCGAAGCGCTCGCGATCCAGGATCCCGTCAAGATGGGCGAACTCGGCGTGCGCCGAATCGTCGATGTCCTCGAAGGGCGGGACGTGCCTGCGCGGATCGACACCGGGGTCACGCTCGTGACCGCGGACTCGATGAACGAGCCTGCGAATGCGCGCTTGCTCGATCCCGATCTGTCGATTCTCGACAAGTAGTCACGAGACTTCGTGCCCGTGACCACGCTTCGCGCGCAGGGTATCGCCAAACACTTCGGTGTCGTGCGCGCGCTCGACGGCGTCGACTTCGACGTCCACGGCGGTGAGGTGCACGCACTGCTCGGTGAGAACGGTGCGGGGAAGAGCACCTTGCTCGGCGTGCTCGCGGGCGTTCACTCGCCGACATCAGGGACCATCGAGTTCGATGGAGAACCGTACGCTCCGCGCAATCCACTCGACGCCGTGCGCGCTGGCATCGTCACGATCCACCAAGAGCTGTGCTCGAGTCCCGACCTCACTGTCGAACAGAACATCGTGCTTGGGCGCGAGCCGCGCGTGCAGCGCCTTGGCATGCGTGCGTTGGTCGATCGGACCCACGTTCGTAGGCTCGCAGAGCATGCTCTCGACCGCATCGGCGCGAGGGTTGCGCCGACGGCGCGAGTGGCCGATCTCGGTCCATCGGAACGCCAACTCGTCGAGATCGCGCGTGCACTCGCGTTCGACGTGCGCTTGCTCGTGCTCGACGAGCCGACGAGTTCGTTGACCGCGGTCGAAGTCGAGCGACTCTTCGCGGTACTCACGAGTCTGCGTGACGATGGACGCGCGATCGTCTACGTGAGTCACTTCCTCGAAGAGGTGATGCTCATCGCAGATCGTTTCACCGTGTTGCGCGACGGGCGAACGGTTGGATCGGGCGAGGTCGCGAGTGCCGAGATCAGCGGCATCGTCGAACTGATGGCAGGGAGAAGGCTCGACGAGGTGTACCCGCCGCGACGCGATCGCTCGCGCATGGCGAAGGAACCGACGGTGCTCGATGTGCGCGACGTCGTCGGCAAGACCCTGCCGCGTGAGGCGAGCTTCCGCTTGGAGCGCGGTGAGATTCTCGGAGTGTTCGGTCTAGTCGGGGCCGGCCGGACGGAGCTGTTGCGCACGTTGATCGGACTCGATCCCGCGCGACAGCGGAACATCGTCGTGTCGATGAACGCCGACGTTCGTCTCGGTAGAGGACCACGCGAAGCGCTCGCTCACGGAATCGGCTTCGCGAGCGAGGATCGAAAAGACGAAGGCCTCGCCCTCGACCTCACGATTGCACAGAACATCACGTTGAGCGGCCTCGAACGTCACGCGCGCTACGGCTTCGTTCGATCGAGTTCCGTGCGAGCTGCAGCGGAGCGATGCGCCGACCAGTTCGACGTGCGGCGTGCTTCGACCGAGCAAGCCGTGGGGCGACTCTCGGGCGGCAATCAGCAGAAGGTGGCGCTGGCTCGACTGCTGCACGACGAAGTCCATGTGTGGCTACTCGATGAGCCGACGCGAGGCATCGACGTCGCGAGCAAGTCCGAGATCTACCGGCGCATTCACGCGCTCGCGGACGACGGCGTGTCCTTCGTGGTCGTCAGTAGCTACGTTCCCGAGCTGCTCGGGATTTGCGATCGCATTGCCGTGATGCACCGCGGTGTTCTCGCACAGTCTCGGAATACGAGTGATTGGACCGAACACGAGCTGATCGAGGTCGCCGCGCGTGGAGCCGGACGCGGCTCGGTTCAGGGCAAGAAGGCGGAGGCGTAACCGTGACGAGTGGGTCGATCTTGCGTGCACTCCGTCCCTGCATCGGTCTCGCGATCGTGCTCACGGTGTTCGCTCTTCATCCGCAGGCCGAAGGGTTCTTGTCGGTCTACAACTTCAAGATCGTCGCGAACCAGACCGTCATCGTCGGTCTCGCCGCGATTGGCGCGACGTTCATCATCGTCTCAGGCGGTATCGATCTGAGCGTCGGCTCGATCATTGCACTCAGTAGTGTCGTTTGTGCGCTCGTCTTGCGCGCCGAATATGGCGTGACGCTGGCGATGGTCAGCGCGATCTTCGCGGGCTGTGTCTGCGGGGTCATCAACGGGTTGATGATCACGATGCTGCGCATCGCGCCGTTCGTCGCGACGCTCGGCATGCTCGGGATCGCGCGTGGTGCCGCCAAGTGGATCTCGGGTGAGCAGAAGGTCGACGTGCCTCCTGCCGCACTCGAGTCCGGAGGCCTCCAGGCATGGATGTCCAATCGACCCGATCCGGAGTGGTTGTGGTTCTCGCCGGGTGTTTGGACGACGATCCTGCTCGCGCTGATCGCGGCCTACGTGCTTCGGCGTTCGGTGTTCGGTGTGCACGTGACGGCCATCGGGTCCAACGAGAAGACTGCACGTCTCTGCGGCATTCGAATCGAACGTACGAAGATCGCGATCTACTCGATCGCCGGAGCGTGCGCTGGTCTCGCTGGATTCATGCTCTGTGCACGATTGACGGTCGGCAATCCGACTGCAGCGCTCGGAATAGAGCTCGACGTGATCGCCGCGGTCGTGATCGGAGGTGCGAGCCTCGCTGGTGGGCAGGGTGGAGTGCTCGGGTCGATGCTCGGTGCGCTGATGATGGCCTTCCTGGCCAGCGGCTGCAAAATGACAGGAAGCGCGACATACGTTCAGGAGATCCTCATCGGTACGATCATCGTCGTGGCAGTCAGCGTCGACGTTTTGCAGCGGCGACGCGCTTGAGCGACGGCCATTTGCTGCAACCGTGAGAGCCCCGTTGGTGCGCGCCATGCGTGAAGATCGAGCTACGTTCTATTCGAGTGGAGTCGCGGAATTCGATCGAGCGATCGTCGTTCCGCATGGCGAGGCGAAGGACTTCCGGATCCGCGTCAAGCGCGACGAGCTTGCGGATTTACTCGCATCGTTCGAGGTGCGTGGACCTGTTCGGTGGGTCGCGCCTCCGACTTGGGACGGAAGCGGGCAGCCGCCGACTCTGACGATCGATCCGTCCGGAGCGCTTCCGGGTCTGCTCGTACAACTCGTCGGCGCGCGCGTCGAGCTTCTCTTGGCTGACGGGGCGGCGAGTATCACGGGCGAACTCGTCGGCCTGCACGACGAAGCGCGTGGTGGTGCGGGGGACGACTGGAGCGAGCGATACGTCGTGGTCCTGGCGGACGGCCAGCTCCGTCGTGTCGCACTTGCCGATGTAAGCGGTGTGCAGATCCTCGACGAGGCGATGCAGAAGGAACTCGACCGCGCCTTGCGGCAGCGCATCGAGGGGCTCCGGCCGAGTTCCAAGACACTGCGGTTCTCTCTCACGTCGCTCGAGTCCAGCGACGCAGACGCACGGATGCGGTATACGATTCCGGCTGCTGCATGGAAGATCAGCTATCGCCTGCGCCTCGACGATGGACGCGTCGAACTCGCGGCGTTCGCGATCGTCGACAACGATGGCGAGGAGGACTGGGACAATCTGCGAGTGACGGTGGTCTCGGGCGAGCCGATCTCGTTCTCGACCGATCTCGCCGAAGCGAAGCGGCCCACGCGAAAGACGGTCCGCCTCGTTGCGAAGGAGGCGTTCGGTGCGGTCGAGGTCGAAGAGGGAATGGTGCCGCTCGCCGCAGCCGCCGCACCGGGGGGCGCGCATCGCAAGATGGCGCGCATGCGGGGGGCTCGCTTCGAAGAGGTCGCGGAAGACGCCGCAGGCGCGTTCGCCATGGACGATGCAGCGAGTGACGTGCATGCGGAGTTCACGAGCGCGTCTTCGCGTGAGGTCGGCGAGTTCCAAGTGTTCGAGACGCAGGAGCTCGTGACGATCCGGAAAGGAGAGTCGGCGGCGATACCGCTCTTCTCCCTCGAGCTCGGCGAGACGAAGCAGGTTCTCCATTACAAACGCTCGGAGCACGCGGAGCGGCCGTGGCGTGCGATCGACTTCGTTCACGATGGCGACTTCGCACTCGGTCGCGGTGTGTGCACGGTCACCGAGGGTGGTGTGTTCGCCGGGAACTGCATCATCCCCGCGCTCAAGAAGGGCGGGGATGCGTTGTTGCCGCACGCGCTCGAGACCGGTGTGCGGGTGCGCTTCGAGGATCGTGGAACCGATGACCGGCGCGTCGGCTTCGTCTTCGGGAACGGGTATCTCGTGACGCGAATCGAACGCACGCGCACGGTCGTATATCGCGTTCGCAATGCGCGAGGAGCCGCGTTCACGTGTCTGCTCGATCACGAACTCGCGATGCACGACGCCGAACTCGAATGTCGTCTCATTCGGGACGACGCGAGCGAAGAGTTGCCGATCGAGTCGAAGCTCTCGTCAGGCTATCGACTCCGCTTCGATCTGGCGCCACGCGAAGACATGCTGGTCCAAGTCGTCGAACGCGCGCCGATCCAACAGACGATCCAGTTGACGACGAGCGGGCAGATCGAGTGGTTCTTCGATGTTTTCCTCGTCCAGGAGCAGCGGATCGCGGATCTACCCGAGCTGCGTGCGATCCTCGCTTCGCGCCGGGAGCTCGAAGCAACGCGCGCGCACCGCGACGAGAAGCGTCGTGAGCACGAGCGTCTCGTGCAGCGCCAGGAGCGGCTGCGTAAGAACATCGATGCGATGCACCGCCACGAGCAGGCCGACAAGTGGCGGCAGGATCTCGCGGCGAGCGAAGAGCGGCTGACCGCCCTCGAAGAGATCGATCTACCCGGCCTCGAGGAGAAGGAGCAGGCGATTCTCCAGACTCTCGACCGTCAGATCGAAGCCCTGAGCCTGGTGCTCGATCCGGAGTCTTGACGCTGGAGTCCCCTTGGGTAACCTTTTGGTTACCTATGGTGGACGACTCGACGGACCTGCTCTTCAAGAGCCTCGCGCACGCCGCGCGGCGGCGCATGTTGGACCTCGTCCAACATGCGCCCGGCATGACCGTGAAGGCGCTCTCGAGCCACTTCGACATGACCCGGATCGCGGTGCTCAAGCACTTGCGACAGCTCGAAGCTGCGGACCTGATCCTCAGCAAGAAGCGCGGGCGCGAGCGTCACCTGTACTTCAATCCAGTACCGATCCAGCAGATCTACGACCGGTGGACAGATCGCTACAGCGCGTTCTTCGCTGGCCGTCTCGTCGACATGAAGGATCGCGTGGAGCGACAAGAGCAACGAAAGGACCAGACCAGTGCCTGAGACGACCGCCATGTTCCGTGTCACGATCGCGAGCACGATCGATGCCGTCTGGAACGAGATCACGAAGACGGACGAGCCGATTCCCGCGTTCTTCAACTCGCGCATGGACGTTTTGAGACTCGCTCCGGGTTCACGTCTCGCGATGCGCACTGCCGATGGCAAGTACACGGGTGTCGTCGGTGAGATCCTCGAGTTCGATCCGCCGCGGCGCTTCGCGCACACGTTTCGCTTCACGAACTTCGAAGATCCACCGTGCAAGGTCATCTACTCGCTCGAAGAAGTTGCCGGCGGAGTGCAGTTCACCCTCGAGATCGAGGATCTGCCTCCGGGCACCAAGACCGCGAAGCAGATGCTGCAGGGCGGCAAGATGATCGTGAACACGCTCAAGTCGGTGATGGAAACGGGGCGTCCTTCGATGGGGATCCGAGTCCTGTATCGAGTGTTCAAGCTGATGCAGCCATTGAGCCCGAAGCGCTGCGCGAGCGTTCACTGGCCCGTCGATGACTGATCGGCTCCGCTACCGCAGACGGACGACACGGTGGATCGAGTCGCCCGTCCCTATCCGGAAGCTGTCGGGGAACACCTTTCGAAACTCAGGGCGATGATTCGGATCGTTGCAGTGCAGATAGTACGTACCCGGCGGGACTTCGAATGGCACACCGCTCGGAGTCGCGAAGTGCGGTAGGTCACATCCTGCGGACAAGAACGCCAGCTCCAGCCCATCGACGGGGATCGGGTTTCCGCGCGCATCGAGGGTTTGGATCAGTAGCGTGGAAACCCGCCGATTCGGCGGGCTCAAGTCGGCGATCCCTGGCGCTTCAAGTCGATCCAGTTTCCGAAACGGGACGGCGTGCCGCGAGATGCCGCTTCGCGCACCGAGGACGATGAAGTCGACCTTGCCGCTCGTTGTACTCGAGACTCCATCACAGTCGAAGCCTACGTGTGTCAGCGCGGTCGGGAAGCGATTGGCCAAGGTCACTTCGACCGCTCGAATCGTGTTCTCGAGTCTCCGTGGCCACCACTTCGCGTTCTCGAGAGCGGTTCTCCACGTCAGGACACGATCGTGGATCGGCACTGCGACGGCGGCGACGAGGTCCGCTGCGAGGAGTTCGCGTCCTGCGTTCGCGAGCGAGTGCAGGTCGACCTCGATGCTGTTGGCGCACGCTTTCGGGAGCTCGCCACTTTTCGTGTAGCCGATGAGGATCTGACTGTCGTCGCCCGACCGCACTTCATAGGTGCCGAGTCGAAGGCCACGGAGTGCGACGAGGCCGCTCTCGTCCGTCATCCTGTCGAACCTCAATGGTTGCGTCGGTGCCGCATCCGCTGCCGCCTCGTCGAAGTCGTCCGGCAAGAACTCCAGCTTCAGTCGCATGCCTGCGACCGGTGCAATCGCTTTCGAGCCCGGAATCCGACCGACGACGCGTAGTCGGTCGGGTTCGACCGCTGTTTGCTCGGCAACCGGGGCGACTTCGATGCGATCACCGTGTGCGAGTCCGCGACTCGACTCCGCGCTTTCACCCTTGCTCGTCGACTCGAGTCGTGCGAGCCGTGGAGCTTCCGTCCCACTCTCGAGAGCGAACACGGACACCAGCCAGCTCACCGTCGAGAAGAGAGCGAGCCCGAGCAGGATCAAGCCGAGGACGAAGGCGCGCCTCACGTGTCGTGTCGTCATCGAGCGCCGGTTGTCGCGTGATTGCCGGCGGGGGCGGACGTCGAAATCGGGCGCGCGGCGCGCGCTCGACGGATTCAACGCGCCGCAAATCGTAGCATGCCCGGCCGTCTAGACGCGACCAAAGGCGCGATGGACGAGGTGCTCTTGCTCGGCCTTGTGGCGACTGTAGGAACCGGTCGCGGGGCTCGGAGACTCCGGCCGACCCGCGTACTGCAGACGCACGTCGCGGTCGAGGAAGCGCTGCAACATGAACGTCCACGCACCCATGTTGCGCGGCTCTTCCTGCACCCAGACCAGGGTTGCCTTCGGGTTGCGTCGTGCGATGGCAAGGAGGTGGTCCAGCGGTATCGGGTAGAGCTGTTCGACGCGGACGATCTCGACGTCGTCGATGTCGTTCGCGCTTCGGAACTCCAGCAGGTCGTAGTAGACCTTGCCCGTGCAGTAGAGGATGCGATTGGCCTTCTTCGGTGGAGTGGTGTCCTCGAGTACTTCCTCGAATCGACCATCCGTGAATTCTTTGGCATCACTCGCGGCGCGTTTGTCGCGCAGGAGACTCTTGGGAGTCAGTACGACGAGAGGGCGCGGTTCGCCCGAGAGGCCTTGCCGCCGGATCAGATGGAAGTACTGCACAGTGGTCGTGCAGTTGGCGACCGTGATGTTGCCACCCGAGCAGAGCTGCAAGAAGCGCTCGGGACGCGCACTCGAGTGCTCCGGACCTTGACCGTCGTATCCGTGGGGCAACAACAACGTCAAGCCGCTGGAGCGCTTCCACTTGGCGTGGCTCGAGACGATGAACTGATCGATCGGGATCTGTGCGCCATTGACGAAATCGCCGAACTGAGCCTCCCAGATCACGAGGTGTTGACGGTTCTTCGGCAAGAACGAGAAGCCGAACTCGAACGCGAGGGCCGCTTCTTCGGACAGCAGGGAATCCCACGCTTCGAAGCGCGCGCCGCCTCGTGCGAGTTTCGTCATCGGCACGTGTTCGGCACCGGTGATCTGATCGTGGATGACTGCATGTCGATGGCTGAACGTGCCTCGACCCGAGTCCTGCCCGGCAATGCGAATCGACACGGAGTCGCGTAGTAGCGAGCCGAACGCGAGTGCTTCGGCACAACCCCAGTCGACGCCGGTTTCACCGCGAACCATTTGTTCACGCCGGCGCAACTGTCGCAACAAGTTCGGATGTGTCACGTGCCCTGCAGGCATCTTGTTGGACTCGTCGATGATCTCGACGAGTTCTTCGTGGTCGATGCCCGTGTCCGGCGAACGGCTCGTGACGTAGTCCACGGGTTCGTCGTCGTCGAGGTCGAGGATTTCTTCACGCGGCAGCTCGGTCGGTTTTTCGGCGTCTTCCGTCGCGCGCTTGCGCGCTTCGCGCAGCTCGTTCTCGCAACGCTCGACGATTTCGTCGAGCACGCTCTCTTCGATCCCGCCGCGTCGCATCAGGAGATTGCGGTAGGTCTGAGCGACCGTCGGGTGATTGCGAATCTTCTGATAGAGCACGGGTTGCGTGTATGCCGGCTCGTCTCCTTCGTTGTGGCCCCATCGTCGATAACAGACCATGTCGACGACGGCGTCTTCCCCGAACTCGTGGCGGAAATCGATGGCGACCCGCATCGCACGCAGCACCGATTCGGGATAGTCGCCGTTGGCGTGCAGAATGGGGGCAGTGACGCCCTTGGCGATATCGGTGCAGAAATGTGTCGACCTCAGATCCTTCGGACTTGCCGTGAATCCGATCTGATTGTTGACGACGAAGTGGATGGTCCCGCCATTGGCGTACGCGCGAAGGCGAGACATGTTGAGCGTCTCCGCGACGACGCCTTGGCCACTGAACGCTGCATCCCCGTGAATCAGGATCGCGAGCACCTTCTTGCGTTCGACGTCCCCCATCTGATCCTGAGCGGCACGCGTGATCCCGCACACGACGGGGTCGACTGCTTCGAGGTGGCTCGGGTTCGGCGACAAGAAGACGTCGATGCGCTTGCCATCACGCGTTTCGTAGATGCCTTGTGCACCGAGGTGATACTTGACATCTCCCGATCCCTCGGTCGACAGAGGCAACAGCACGCCTTCGAACTCACGGAAGATCTGCGCGTAGCTCTTGCCGAGGATGTTCGCGAGCACGTTGAGACGCCCACGGTGTGCCATGCCGATGATGACTTTCTCGACACCATGCCGGGCTGCGCGTTCGATGGCGTCTGCAAGTGCGGGGATCAACGAGTCGGCGCCTTCGAGCGAGAAACGCTTGTTGCCGACGTATTTCGTGTGGAGGAACTGCTCGAAGTGTTCAGCCAGAATCAACCGTTCGTAGATCTCGAGGCGTTCGTTGCGTTCGAAGGTCTCGTGCCGGTCTTCGCTTTCGACGTAGTCGCGTACCCAGTGCTTTCGCTTGCGCTCGACGACGTGCATGTATTCGACGGACCAACGGCGACAATATGTGCGCCGCAGCACCGTCAGGATGTCGCGCAACGTCATCCGGTCGCGACCCGTCATGCCGCCACACAAGAAGCTGCGGTCGAGGTCCCAGATCGTGAATCCGTAATTGGAAGGATCGAGTGAGCCGTATTCGGCTGGTGCGTACTCGAGAGGATCGAGATCCGCTAGCCGACAGCCGCGTACTCGATAGGCATTGATCATCGACCACACCGAGGCTTGCTTGTGGGCATCGTCGCGACGTGGATCGTGCTGGTCCTTGGCCATCGCATACGGCTTCCACGGCACGCGAAACGCTCGGAACACCGAGTCGTAGAAGCCATCCGCACCGTTCAGGAGATCTGCGACACGCTTCAACAAGAGGCCCGATTCTGCGCCTTGAATGACGCGATGGTCATAGGTACTCGTCATCGTCATGACGGGACCGACGGCGATCTCGGCGAGGCTCTCGGGCGACGCTCCGGAAACGTGGGGAGGCACGCCGATCGTGCCGGTCGCGATGATGAGACCTTGGCCCTTCATCAGTCGTGGCACACTCATTTCCGTACCGAAGCCACCAGGGTTGGTGAGCGTGACGTTGGTGTTCTGATAGTCAGCGGTCGTCAGGGCTCCATCGCGTCCGCGGCGCACGAGGTCTTCGTAGGCGGTATGGAACTCCGCGAAGTTCATCGTCTCCGCGCACTTGATGCTCGGCACGACGAGCATGCGGCCCTTGGGACCGGGAACGTCGATCGCGAGGCCGAGGTTGACGTGCGCGGGCACCTTGCGTTGACCCTTGTCGTCTTCTTCGGTGTAACTGGCGGCGAGGCGCGTGTTCTCTCCTATCGCTTGAGCGAGCGCGAACGCGATGAGGTGGGTGTAGGACGCTTTGCCGAGTGCCCGGATTTGGAGGTGTTCGTTGAGGATCTGGCGATTCTCGGTCAGCACCTTGGCAGAGATCGTGCGCACCGACGTGGCGACGGGAAGCGACAGGCTCGCTTCCATGTTGGTGACGATGCGCCCTGCGACACCGGTCAGTGGCTCGAGGATCGCGGCAGCGGGGTCCTTGGCCGAGGTCTCCGCGACATCTTGCGACTCCTTGGAATCGGAAGGCGCGGATGCAGGCTCCTTGGTCTTCGTCGCTTTCGTCTTCGAGGCTGACTTCTTCTTCTTGGTCTTCGTCGCTTCGACAGTCGCCGTGGTTTCGCTCGCATCGCCGCCCGCAGGCGCTCGTGAGGTGGCGCTCGGTTCGCCATTGTGCGTCGCCGCACCAGCCGACGTCACACCGGCTTTGCGCTCGAGTTGTTCGAAGATCGACTGCCAAGAGGAGTCGACGCTCGCCGCGTCGTGCTTCCAGTCGTCGAACAAGGCTTGGACGTAGCCTGCGTTGACGCCGTATTCGGCCTCGAAATCGATAGGGGTCGCTGTCTGCTTCGCACTCATGCTCTTGCCTTGCGTTCTCGGCGAAGACGATAGCGAAGCAGAGCCGCGGACGCGCGGGCGCGTCGTCAGAATGCCGAAGCCCGCACGAGTGCTGCGACGGCCGCCTTGTCCTCGGTCGGGTTGCACTCGCAGCCGACGAAGTCCCGATAGCCGAGATCGTACGCCTGCTTCAGCACGCGCGGATAGTGGATCTCACCAGTGCCCGGTTCGCGTCGGCCCGGGTGATCCGCGAGCTGGAGATACCCGATTTGGTCGAATCCCTCGCGCATGTGACCACAAAGATCGCCCTCGGAGATCTGCATGTGATAGAGGTCCCAGTTGATCTTGCACATCGGAGACGCGACTTCGCGACAAATACGGATTGCGCCTTCGCTCCCGTACAAGCAGTGACCCTTGTGGTCGACTCGGATGTTCATCGCCTCGAGGATCATCATCACGCCGTGATCCTCGCAAATGGGAGCGGCGCGCTTGCACGCGGCGATGACGTGATCGTGCATTTCGCGCTGGGTCATTCCGGGTTGGTCGTTGCCGGCGACAATCGTCATCTTGCGACAACGCAGCTTCTTGGCAGCTTCGCACGAGGCTTCGACTTCTTCGACGAAGCGGTCGTGGTTCTTCGGATCGTTCATGCCGGGCACGAATCCCCACGCGGTGAACTGCGCGACTTCGATCCCGAGTTCTCCCGTGAGTTCGGCGATGTCGTCCAAGGGCTTCTTGCGCCAGGGCCAGAACTCGATTGCGGGAAAACCGGCTTCGTGCGCAGCGCGAATGCGATCGAGGAAACCGAGCGTTCGATACCACATTTCGATATTGCAGGCGAAACGCGTCTTGAGGCCCGCGAGTGGTCGATCGTCGTCGCTCTTCGCCGGCGCGGGAGGCGCTGGGGAATCTTGCCCGCGTGTCGCGGAAGCGGATGTGGCAGTGGCAGAACCGAGAACGGTTCCGGCTGCTGCGGACGCGAGCAAGGAACGACGTGTGAGTTCGGTCATCGTGATCTCTGGGGCGTGTTGTTCAAACGGGATTCGAAAGCGCGAGAACTGTATCAGGTCGGTCGCAGTCGCGAAGGGTGGACAATCGTGCCCACTTGCTTCGACGAACCCGAGTCGCGATCCTTCGAGTATCCAACTGTTCACTCGAATGACGCGAACGACGCGTACTATCCGGAGGTCCACATGGTTCGATTCGACAAGTCTCTGCTCAACAAGTCTCTGCGCCTTGCTGCCGCGTTCAGCGTGCTCGCGCTCTTCATCAATCCTCTCGCTGCGCAAATGGGGGCGCCGCCTTCGCCCGAACTCGCAAAGTTCGATCGCATCCTCGGGAGCTGGAAGGGCGAGGGTTCGGTCTTCATGGCAGCAGGCCAAGACGCGGGGATGCCGTGGACCGGCACCTCGCGTTTCACGAAAGTGCTCAATGGCTATTTCATTCGCGAAGATACGACCATCGATCTCGGTGGAGGTCAACAGATCGCGATGCTCGCGTTCTATGGATGGGATGAACGCCTGAAGAACTTCGTTCAGTATTCGACGTCGTCGATGGGCGGTACGTACGTGGCACCGCTCGACTGGGTGAGTGCGAACAAGTTCGTCGCGATGAACTCGATGCGCGCGATGAACCCGATGACCGGAAAGGTCGAACGTGCGGTCGAGCGCTGGGCGACGACGTTCGGTGAAGGGGACAAGTCCTACGAAATCCTCGGTGAGAAAGCCGTCGACGGCGACGCTTGGTTCCATCACGTCACCGGGAAGTTCACCAAGAGCGCAGAAGACGTGTCCGCCGTCGACGCCAACGCGAAGGCGATGATGCCGCCGGCAGAAGAAATGCAACGTCTCGAGAAGATGCGCGGCCTCTATGACGTGAAGGGTTCGATGCGCTGGGGACCCGGTGAAGACGAAGCCATGCCGATCAAGGGAACCGAGCGGATGGACATGATCTTCGGTGGTCAAGTGCTCTCGATGCGCACGATCGGCGAGCCAGCGGGAGACATGCCCGCCGACGCACAGTACGAAGGCCTTTCGTACATCGGTTGGGACGCGGTCGACAAGAGCTACTCGTTGATCATGGTGTCCAACATGGGCGAGATGGCCCATCTCAAGATGTACGCCTCGGACAACGACTACGTGATGATCCATACGTCGGTCGAGAACGGGATCACGATGGTCAAGCGCAGCGTGCTCCACTGTGACGACAACGGGAAAGCCACCAAGGTCGTGACCGACCAAATGAACGGATCGTCCCCGGCCTTCGTGTCGTTCGAAGCGACCTACAAGATCCGCGACTGATCGAAACACGAGCGCGAACGATGCACTTCGAGATCGACGGGAATCCGGATTACGGCGAAGTCGTCGTCGCGCTCTCGCCTGGCGAAGATCTCCTCGTCGACAGCGGTTCGATGAGCCGAATGAGTGTCGACCTCGACGTGCGTGCAACGACGATGGGAGGCTTGTTCAAAGCGCTCGGGCGCAAGCTCTTCGCTGGCGAGTCCTTACTCCTCGGACGCTACCACAGCGATCGGGGCGGCATCATCGCATTGTCGCCCGCCGTGCCCGGTACCGTGATGCATCGGGAGTTGCGCGGCGACTCGATCTTCTTGACGCGCGGTTCGTTCCTCGCGTGTTCTGCCGGGATCGAAATCCGAACGAAGTTCGGCGGACTCAAGTCGCTCTTCTCACGCGAAGGGGCGTTCTTGATCGAGTGCTCCGGCAGTGGACAGCTCTTTTACAACTCGTTCGGCGCGGTCGAGGAGCATGAACTCGACGGTGAGTTGATCGTCGACACGGGGCATGTCGTCGCGTGGGAACCATCGCTCGACTACACGATTCGAGGCATGGGCGGGCTCAAGCAGACCATGTTCTCGGGTGAAGGGTTGACGATGCACTTCCGCGGCCGAGGACGATTGTGGCTCCAAACGAGAACGTTGCCAGAACTCGCGGGCTGGCTCGGAGCCTATTGCTGACAATGAAGATCGAAATCGAGAACCGTGGCGCATTCGCCTCTGCGATCGTCAGCTTGCAAGCAGGCGAGCATTTCGTGTCCGAGGCCGGAGCGATGTACCGTGCGAGCTCGAACATCGATATCGATGTGACGACGCGGACGAAAGGCGGAGGTGGCGTCCTTGCTGGTCTCAAACGCTTGCTGGCGAGCGAGAGCTTCTTCTTCTCGAAGTACACCGTCGAGGGGGCAGGAGAAGGGCATGTCGGTCTCGCGCCCGTCCATCAGGGCGAACTCCGTGTGATCGAAGTCGAGCCCAAAACCACGTGGTTCTGCACGGGAGGCAGCTTCATGGGAGCATCCGAAGACATCGATCTCGATACGCAGTTCCAGGGGCTCAAAGGCTTTCTCGGTGGAGAGAGTCTGTCGTTCTTGCGCGCGACGGGCGAGGGCTCGTTGCTCGTGAGTGCATTCGGAAGGCTCGCCGAGATCGACGTCGAATCCGAGTTGATCGTCGATACCGGCCACGTCGTTGCATTCGACGACAACCTCGAATACTCGATCTCGAAAGCGGGGACTTCTTGGATGCACTCGTTCTTCGGGGGGGAGGGCTTGGTGTTCCGTTTCCGGCGTAAGCCCGAAGCGATCGCGAGAGGGCGACTGATCGTGCAATCCCACAACCCGAAAGACCTCGGTCCTCGCCTCGGTGCGATGTTGCCACCAAAGCCCAGATGACGACGAGATGACGATGAAGTACGAGATTCTCAGTCGACCTGTTTACGCCTCGCTCCAGGTCGAGCTGACGCCTGGCGACACGGTCGTCGCAGAGAGCGGCTCGATGGCTTGGATGGACCCGACGATCCAGGCCACGACGACGACGCGCGGTGGCATCTTGAAAGGCCTCAAACGCAAACTCTTGGCGGGTGAGAGCTTCTTCCAAAACACCTATTCGCTGCGCAACGGAGCGAGTTCTGGCCGCATTCGCCTGACGCCGGGCTGCGCGGGGGACATCGTGGCTCTGCCGTTGCAGGACGGTGAACTCGTTCTCGAAAAGGGGGCGTACCTCGCCTCGCTACCGGGCGTCACGTGCGATGCGAAGTGGGACGGGTTTCGCGGGTTCTTCAACGAAGGCATGTTCTTGCTGCGATGCACGGGGACAGGTCTGCTCTTCTTCACGAGTTATGGCGCGATCCAGTGCATCGATGTCGATGGTGAGTACGTCGTCGACAACGGATTTGCCGTCGCATGGGATCCATCACTGACATACCGGTTGTCGCGAGCACGTCGCGTCCGGAGCTTCTTGTTCGGAGATCAACTGATACTCCGCTTCCAAGGTCGTGGTCGGGTATGGGTGCAGTCGCGGAGTCCGCATGCGCTCGCCAACTGGGTCTATCCTTGGCGACCCGATCCGCCGCGTAGCAACAACGATTGATCGTCATGTCCAATATCGACCCGAAGCACTTTCTCGTGATGCGACGCGTTCGAGCCCTTGCCGAAGACGGAAGTGCTGAATCCGAGTTCGACGCGTTGCTCGCGGCATTGAAGCAAGTCGAGGGTGCCTCCGAGGCGGACCTCGAGGACGCGCTTCGGCGACGGGATCGCGACGCGCTGAGGGCCATGATCTACGAATGGAAGACGAGCCGACGCAAGATCCCGGAACAGGACGCTGCCGTCTTCCATCGCGCGATGAAGGCCTTTCGCAAGCGTCTCAAGCTCATGCGGCTGGACGACGAGTCTTCGATCGGCGGCGGGCCGATGAGCGGCGGTCGTTCGTCGGGCATTCTCGGTGTGAGCGCACCAGACACGTATCCTGACGAGGTCTGGGACGAACTCGCACACCAAGGCCGGCTCGTCGACGGTGGAGACGGTCTTTACGAACTCCCGCCTGCCTGACGAAGCGGTGCCAATGGATCAGTCGCCCCGGACGATCGCCTCGACGCGCTCGCGGAATGCGGGGCTGTAGATCGTCGCGCCGACCTTGCCGTCGAGTTCCGGTGCGCTCTTCATCGCTTCCTTGCTGCAGCTCAGGTTGATCTTGCGCGGCTCCGAAGTCGTCAACGTCGCGCTGCGCCATGGGAGCACGCGCATGCCGTCGTATGCGACCGCGATGTACGCAAAACGGTTGGTCTTCGCATCGAAATAGAAGTCTTCGAGATCACCACATTCTTCGCCGGTGCACATGACCATGTAGTCACTGAGCGTGCTCGCGAGAACCTTCGGCGCCGAAGCATCGACGTCGACACTGGCCGTGTCCTGTCCGATGCGGAAGCGTTTGTCCTTCGCGTCCCACTGGAGCGCACCGATCGGGACGACGCCGCCGTTTTCACAGATGGCGTGCGTGATCTGACCATTCTCGGGGTTGAGGATCAGATCGGACAGCGAATCCTCCTTGTCGTTTCCGCGAACGATCTCGGCACCGAGCACCTTGCTGAGGGTCATCAGCGACATCGCGTCGTTGCGTGCCGGCTCGAAGTCGGCGCGGTCGGTGCCGTAGTACGAATACAGCGAGTCTCGATACTCGGGGTTGTTGAGGTTGTCGGGGCCTTCACCGTAGGCAGGTGCCTTCTCGAGGCGCTGCGCAGTCAGCGAAGCGACGATCTGCTGATCGCCATCGACGTTGCGCTTGACTTCCACGGCCGACCACGGGATCACGCGGGATTCCGCGCCGATGCCGAGCACGCCACCGACCGAAGTCGAAACATACGCAAGTTTGCCGGAACGCGCGTCGATGAACGCGCCACCGATCGACCCGATTTCGGTCTTCTTGCGGCCTTCGGTCGTTTGTTCGTAACCGACGAGCGGATACTCGACGAGCTTGCTCAACATGTAGCACGAATTCGTCGAATGGCGAACTGCGTGCTTCGACTTCGTTGCTGGTAGCGGTGTCGATGCATCAACCGGAGCTGGAGTCTCTGGCTCGACTTGATTGGCGGCCTCCGCCTTCCTGTCTGCAGTCTCGACTTCATCTGCAGTCTCGGCACTCTCCGCCTTGGCGACGTGTGCGGTGCCCTCGTGCGTATTTGGAGCCGCGTGCATGGATCGCTCGAAACACTTCGTTTCGGGATTCCAAGTGAGGCTGTGGAACGGATACACCTGCCCGTTCTTGGTGATCACGCCCTCGATATTTCCTGTAGATACATCGACGAGCGCATCACTGACTTTGCTGTGACGTTCACCGTCTTCCATCACCTTGCATCCGAACAATACATCGGTCGACAAGAAGACCGGGTGCTGCGCGGATCGCTTGGCATCGACGCTGCTGCTCGCGACGCCGTCTCGGGTCTGCGCAATGACATTCTGTGAAATCGTAGAAGCGCCGATCGTTCCGGCGGCCAACATCATGATGCTCTTGTAATACATCGTATTCCTCGGACTCTGATTGTGTGTGTGGGCTGCGACTCGCGTTTTCGTATTCGAGGTGGCTCGTTCAGGCCGAGAGTTCGCTGTCCTTGCAGCTCTTGCAGAACGTGTCGATCTCCTGCTGCGCCTTTTCCTTTGTGTAGCCGTACGCCTTCTGCAGGCGGCCTTCGAGTTCGTCACGCTTGCCAGCGATCACGTCGAGATCATCGTCGGTGAGCTTGCCCCAACGCTGCTTGGCCTTGCCCTTGAACTGCTTCCAACTGCCTTGAACGGTGTCCCAATTCATCTCTTTCTCCTCATGCAGGTATGGCTCGTTCGATAGGAACGAAGCGAATCGGGAGCACGAACGAGCAGAAGGCGTGCCAGCCGCCTTCATGCCGAGTCGCAATTGTCTCGAAGCGAGATGCGACGCGGACTTGCGAGGGAATCCGCGGTAGCGGAGTGAAGCACGCAGCGGCGCTGTATGCGCGCCGGAGGTATCGCCGCGAAGCTCTCCGGACAAACGGCGCCGCAGATTGCAGAATCTGCCGGCGCTGCAGCAAGAAGCTAGCAGCTAGGACTCGTTGCTCAGTCCTTGAGCACGACCGTCACGAGCAGACCCTTGAAGTCCTGCCCACTCGGCATGGTTCCGACCGAGGTGACGCGCAGGACTTTCTCCCCGGCAGAAATGCGCGTAGCGAGCGAGCTTCCGAATGCGCTGAACGTCAAATGCTGTTCGATCGCGCCGTTCTTGATGATGCGGAAGATGCCGAGCCCGATGAGCTGGGACAAGGTCGGCGCGGGAGTGTTGGTGAGCGCGTTGTTCCCGAATCCGTCCCAGACGTGTTTGATCGCCGCACCGCTGACGTCGAACGTGACGATCGGCCCAGCGGATGTGATCCCGGTCGCGCTCGCCGGCGCCCATGCGAGGACGAGCAGTTTCGAGTTGTTCGTTCGATCATCGAACGACAGCGCTTTGCAATCCGCGTCGCCGCTGACGGCGACAGGGTTCATCCAGCCCTGCACGCGTATCTTCGATCCGGTCGTGACACCGATCGTTAACAAACCGGAGACGTCGACCTCGAACGTCGACGGTGTCACTTCGGTCACGCTGTTGACGACGAAGTCGAAGTCACCGACCGCACGCCCGCCGATGCGCGCGAGATTGATGGACAGGCGATTGCCGCTCGGGGCACCGTTTGCCGTACCCCAATACGTGGCTCGCAACATCCGGACGACGCCGCTCGCACTCGTGGCGTCGAGCGTCGTGCCGCTCGAGGTGCCGAACACCATGACCCGCTGCCCGACCTGGATCGCGTCCGTGTCGAGCGATGTGTCTTGCGCGCGCCTGAGGACTTTCGTCGAGCTGCGCGAGAGCTGAATCGTGTGCGACGTGTTGAACGTTCTCGTGCTCGTGCCGGCTTTTCGCGACGTACCCAGAACCGTGATGTCGGTGTCGACACCTGCGCCCGCCGATCGCGCCGTGACGAGCCCTTCGACCCAGTCTTGGCCGTTGCCAGGCGTGCCTGCGCCGGCCTCGACCGCGATGGCGTCGAGTATGCGCGTGGTACTCGACACGGTTCCTTGCGCGAAGACGCGGACCGTGCCGCTCGTCGCTTTGGGTGCGAGGTCTGAAAAGCCCGCATCTCCCGTCTTCTCGATGCCGTCGATCTGGAAGATCGTCGTCGAGCTCGTCCGAACGGTGTAGCGGCCGATCGGGGAACCGACGGGCGTGCGATTCTCGACCTCGAAGGACTTGGTCGCGGAGTCCGCCGACACGATGTAGCCGGTCGCTGCGATCGGCTTGGGGTTGGTCGGATCGAACTCTGCGCTGATCGCGGGAACGAAACTCACGCGGTTGTTCGGAACGTCGACGCTGATCGCCTGGTCCAAATCGAGGTCGATCATGAAGACGTGGTGTTTGGCAGCCAAGATCCGCGGGCGCGAGGCCGAGCCGAACGTGACCGGGACGTCGAGCGTGCCCGTGAGTGGATTCCCGTCCACGTCGACGATCGTGGCTTTCGTCGTCTTGTCCTTCAGCACGGCATTCGCGTCCGTGAAGTCGAAACTCAGCGTCATCTCGGTGTAGAAGCCGAGAGGCAAGTCCACGCCCGCGACGATCTCGGCCAAGGATTCGAGCAAGACGAAGTCGATGCGCTGGCGCTTGGCGAGCACCGAAACCGTGCCACCAGAGACGGGCTTCAGTTGAATGCCGACGAGGTCCACTTCGAACATCGACAGGTCGTCGGTTGCGGCATCGGTGAGGACGAACGAGGCACTGCTCTTCGCCGCGCCGCCGCCGTTCATGTCGCTACCTCCGCAGGCGGTCAGCAGCGCCGTCACCGGTAGGAGCAAGGCAGCGAGTGCGATGGAGAGTGAGCCGAATCGAGAGTGGACGTTCCAGAATGGAATTCGTTGCATCGGTCCTCGCGAAGGGAGCAAGCACGCCCGAAGAACGACGGGCTACTTCGTGCAATCGGAATCGGACGCTCTGCAGCTTGATCCGCGTGGCGTTTCCGGGGACGCCGAATCGGTTTTCTCGATCCGCAGCAGCTTGTCTCGCCACAGGCCATGGATCGCGGGTGGATCGCACCCCAAGTCCTGGTTCCAAAACGACTTGTCAGCGAGCAGCTCGTGTGTCGCGCGAAGCTGACCGTCGATCGAAAGGAGCACGCCGCCGGGTACGAGCTTCGGCCAGAGCGCGAGGATCGCCGCGCGGGTCGACGCAATCAGGTCGAGGTCGAGGATCGCGACGTCCACGTGGGTGTCGAGGTTCGGCAGCGTCTCTTCCACGCGACCCTTGATCAGCCTTGTGAGACCGGGTTCGCCCCATTGATCGATGGCTCGCTGAACCCTCGGCAACGTCGCTCGGAATGCCCCTTTTCGAAACACCAGCTGTCGCCCGCCGAGTGGCCCTCCGAGGTGTGTATGCACCTCATCGTTGTCTGGAATCCCGCGGAACGTATCGAATGCAAAGAGACGACCGCCTGCGAGTTTCGTCGCGATCGATAGTTTTACCGTGCTGCTACCCGGGCCCACGCCGGCTTCGACGACCACCGGTCGATCGCGCTCGAGGATTTCGGTCGTGATCTCGAGGATTTCGCCGAGCGTGTGATACCCACGAACCGCATTGGTGACTCGCGTCAATCGACGAACGAGCGTGAGCCGTTGGCGCATCGAAAGCTCGATGCGTTTCGAGCGTACGAACCGCACGATGTCGGCCCGGTCGCGAGTCACGAGAAGTTGGATCGACTTCGCGCGACGATAGATGCTTCCGGGCCCGCGCTTCACGACGCACTCATGCGCTCGGGGGCACGTACTTCGCTTCGCCGACACCGAGCGAGTTTTCGGGACGTCCTTGCAGCCATGTCGCGTCGGCCAGGTCGCCGATTTCGTACTGCAGCGTGGACAACAGCTCGGGCGAAGGCTCGCTCTGGATCGCGGCCAGATTCGACTCGACCTCGTCGACGGTCATCATGCCGCACAGTGTCGTGTCCACGCCGCTCAGTCCAACGGCATACGCGAGTGCAACCGTGCTGAGTCTCGTACCGTGCTCCTTGCAGATCGCATCGAGCCGTGGCGCGAGCCTGTGGATCGAAGGTGGCGCGGGGTGCCAATCCGGTGCGCGTTGGCCGCGCAGGATTCCCATGTGCAACGGCGACGCGTTGATCAGACCGATACCGTGTTCGCGGCAGTACGGTGTCAGTGTTCGTATCGCGCCGTGATCGAGGAGATTGGCGCGGCAGTAGGTCAGGACGACGTCGACGGGCGCGCGTTCGGCAATGGTCCGAAGATGCGTCACGGGCAAGCCCGAGATCCCGATCGCACGAGTCTTGCCGGACGTCACGAGTTCTCGCAAGGCAGGGATCGTCTCGCTGACGATCTGTTCGATATCGCCGAATTCGACGTCGTGTGCGAGGAAGACGTCGAGATGATCCGTGCGCAGTCTGCGCAAGGACTCGTCGATGCTCGCGTTCACTCGCTGCGACGAGAAGTCGAACTCGTGCTCTCGATAGCGACCACATTTGGTCATGAGGACGACTTCGTCGCGTCGCCCTTCGAGTGCTGCGCCCAATCGCTCTTCTGCGAGTGTCTCCCCGTAGTAGGGAGAACAGTCGAAGAAGTTGATACCCCGATCGATCGCGAACGCCACCGCTCGATTCGCGTCCTCGATGTCGACGCTGCCATAGGCGCCGCCGAGTGGTGCAGCACCGAACGAGAGCACCGAGACGTCGTAGCCCGTGTTGCCGAGAGGACGCTTCTTCATCGTGTCAAACACTCCGCGAATACGTGCGCTCGTCGATGACGAGTGTGAGCGCTCGTTGCACCGAGCGAACCTCGATGGGACAGCAGCCTGCGGGGTCACCGTCACACTGCACCGGACTCGGTTCCGATGCTTCGATGCGCACTTTGCTTGCCTGGAAATGGACGAGGTCGGAGCCCTCCTCGAGCTTCTTGAACGCGCCGCGCACGCCGTGGCGAAGCAGCCCCATCGCGCCACTCGCTTTGAACCCGTAGACGTCGAACAAGCCGTCGTCGTAACGCACGTCGCCGGGCATTCGCCAGAACCCGCCGTACCCTGCGATGTTCGCCACGACGATCTGGGCGAACGGACCATGGCGCGACCCGTCCTCGAGCACGAACCAGTGATCGATCTTGTGATAGGAGACGAGGCTGCGCGCGATCGGCCCGATGTAGGCGAGCTTGCCGAACGTGCTGCCACGCCGTTTCGAGTGTGCCCTTTCGACGATCTGGGAGTCGATTCCCGCCCCGACCATCAGCACCATGACTTCGTGTTGCGTCGTGTCGGTTCGCTCGATGACACCGAGGTCGAGAACCCGGGTCGCGCCTCGCTCGATCATGCGAGCCGTCTCCGTCGGATTCTTCGGTAGTCGAAACTCTTGTGCGAGGACGTTCGACGTCCCGGCCGGCAGCACGGCGATCGGGAGGTCTTTCGGTGGTCGCGCCTGCAAGGCTTCCCGCACGGTCCCGTCGCCACCGACGACACAGAGGGCGTGGTAGCGCTTCGTGATCGATGCGACGCGTCCCGTGATCTGACCCGCAGCCGAGCTCTGGAAGACTTCGACGGCACGACCACTGCGGCCCAGGTCCCGTACCAAGTACGGAACCAGTTCACCGGCCAGACCACCGCCCGACTTCGGGTTGGCGAGTACGAGGACCGTGGACTCTTCGCAGGTTTCCATCCGCGGAGAACTTACCAAGACTCGCGAAGGGGTCGTCACGCCGATTGCGACCAGAAGTCACGTGCCCCTTCGGCCGTGAGAGGGCACTCTTGAGGCATGAACAAGCGGTTCGAGCGCGCGATCGTCGTTGGAGCTTCCTCGGGCATCGGTGCAGCGTTGGCACGGCAGCTTGCCGGTCAGGGCGCCCGTGTCGCTCTGGTTGCAAGGCGCGGGGACGAGTTGGAGAAGGTGGCCGAGGGCATTCGAACGGCTTGGGGCAGCGACAAGGCAATCGTCCGCACGAACGACGTCACCGATGTCGACGCAGCATCGACACTGTTTTCCGAACTGGTCGAAGAGCTCGGTGGTCTCGATTTCATCTGCTACGCCGCCGGTGTCATGGCCGATGTCGGTCCCGACGAGTATCCGACCGACAAAGATTTGAAGATCCTCCAAGTAGGCCTCTCGGGTGCGTTCGCTTGGCTCAATCCGGCGGCGGACTACTTCCAGAAGCAAAAACGCGGAGCCATCGTCGGCATCGGATCGATTGCAGGCGACCGTGGTCGCCGGGCCTACCCGAGCTATCACGCGACGAAGGCCGGGTTCGCGACCTGGCTCGAGTCGCTTCGCAATCGATTGACGCAGCACGGTGTCCGCGTCACCACGATCAAGCCCGGTTTCATCGACACCGCGATGACGCGTGGGATGGACGGGTTGTTCTGGGTCAAGACCGCGGACGAGGCTGCTGCGTCGATCTTGCATGCTGCTCAGAAAGGGAAGCAGACGGTCTACGTGCCTGCGCGTTGGCGACTCGTGAGCCTCGTGATTCGTTCGATTCCATCCTTCATCTTCCGACGCATGTCGATCTGACCCAGACGGACCTGACGGCACACCAATACCGATGGACTTGACCGAGATCGCCGTAGAACTCGACCGCGAAGGAATCGGAGCCTCCGCCGAGACCCTGTATGGATGGGGACGATCGACGCACTCCGAAGCACTCGTCGTGCGGCCGACCGACAAGGACACGATTCGACGTGTCTTCGAACTCGCCGAGAAGCACGGCGTGACGGTCGGCTTTCGTGGATCGGGCTGTAGTTACGGTGATGCGAGCCAGAACGGCGACGGCGTCGTGCTCGATTTGACGAACTTCGCCAAGGTTCGATCGTTCGACGAATCGACCGGATTGCTCGTCGCCGAACCGGGTGTCACGCTCGAGATGATCTGGCGCCAGTGCGTGCCTCTCGGCTGGTGGCCTCCCGTCGTGTCCGGAACGATGTATCCGACGCTCGGCGGTTTGTTGTCGATGAACGTTCACGGCAAGAACAACTGGCAAGTCGGCACGATCGGGAATCACGTTCGCTCGTTCGAACTGATGACGCCGCGCGGCGAGACGCTTCGTTGTGATCGCGAGCAGAATGCCGACGTCTTCCACGCGGCAATCGGTGGTTTCGGCATGCTCGGGTGCTTCACCGAGGTCGAGCTACAGCTCAAGAAGATCTGGTCGGGCAGGCTCGAAGTCGAGGCGATCGCCACGGCCAACCTGCGCGAGATGATCGCTTGGTTCGAGACGAACAAGGATGACTTCGACTACCTCGTTGGTTGGGTCGATTGTTTCCCTCGCGGCACTGCGCTCGGGCGTGGCTTGATCCACGCTGCGCGTTATCTCGGCGAAGGTCAGGACGATCAGGCGAAGGCGACGATGCGAGAGTCCGCGCAGGACCTACCGTCGCGCATCCTCGGCGTGATGCCGAAGAACAAAGTTTGGTACCTGATGCGTCCGATGCTCAACGACTACGGGATGCGAGCGATCAATGCTGCCAAGTTCTGGAGCGGCAAACGCGGCCAAACGCGCAACGAGCCGTACAAACAACCGCACGCAGCGTTCGCGTTCCTCCTCGACTACGTTCCGGATTGGAAGAAGGCCTACGGTCCGGAGGGACTGATCCAATACCAGACCTTCGTTCCCAAAGAGGCTGCGAGTGACGTGCACCCTCGGCTTCTCGAGCGGTGTCACAAGCGCCACATCGTTCCGTATCTGGGGGTCTACAAGCGGCATCGCAACGATCCGTTCTTGATGACGCATGCTGTCGATGGCTTCTCGTTCGCGATGGACTTCCGTGTGACTTCGTCGAACCGCAACGAGTTGTGGCAACTCTGCCGGGACATGGACGAGATCGTGACCGAAGCGGGCGGTCGACTCTACTTCGCCAAGGACGCGACGATGCTCCCACGAACTGCCGAGACGATTTGGGGCAAAGAGACGATCGAGCGGTTCCACGCGCTCAAACGCAGGCTGGACCCGAACTCTCGCCTGCAGACGAACCTCGCACGTAGAGTCTTCCCGGGCTGGTTCTCGTCGTGAGCGTTCGGGATCACAGTGCGCGTGAGAATGCAGAGCGGCACGAGCGTTGGTCGCTCTTCGTCACGGGGGGAAGTGGGTACCTCGGACACGAAGTGACGCGGGTCGTCCGTGAGCGCGGAATCCCGTTCGAGGCGCCGGGTCGAAGTGAGGGAATCGACCTCCTGCAGCCGTTCGAACTCGAGGACATCGTCGCGGCGATGTTCGCTCGCTGCGACAAGCCTCCGCTTCTGATCCACTTGGCCGCCTGGTCCCGCCAGAGCGATTGCGATCACGAGCCCGAGAACGCCTTTCGCGCGAACGCCGAAGCCACGGGCGCGCTCGCGACCGTTGTGGCTCGCTTCGGCGGACGCATGGTCTACACGTCGACGGACCTCGTCTTCGATGGCGCGGATGCACCCTACGACGAAGACGCAGAGGCGAACCCGATCTCCGTGTATGGGCGCAGCAAGCTCCTGGGTGAGCGATACGTGCGTACACATGCACACGACCTGATCATCCGGATCCCGCTTCTCTACGGACCGAGTTTCGACGGACTGCGCGGAGCGAGCGACCCGCTGCTCAACGCTGCACGCGAAGGGCGAGAGCTGCGGCTCTTCGACGACGAGTGGCGCACGCCGCTCGATGTTCGTGAAGCCGCCACGCGCATCGTCGACCTCGCGCTCTCGGACGCGGTCCACGTCCGTCACGTCGCCGGCAAAGACCGCCTTTCGCGCTACGAACTCGGGATGCGCATCTTGCGCGACGCGGGTCTCGAAGCGAGCGGCTCTGGGTTCAGGATCACGGCGACCAAGCGCGGTGAGCTCCGTGGTTCACCGCGCCCGGAAGACTGCTCGTTGGTGTCGCTGTTCTGAGCAGACGCTCAGTTCAGCGCAGGTCCCAGCCGCCGACCGTTGTCGTGATCATGTTCGACGTCTTGATCTCGATTCGGGGCGAGATCTCGATCGGCCAGTACTGCGTGTAGAACTTGAGACCGAGGAACGTCGGGTTGGTCTCGAGTGGCAGCGTGAAGTTGGCCGTCCCGTTCCCGTCGGTTGCGAGGCCCCACGTCACGAGCGGCTCGCAACGGATGTAGCACGTCGTTCCAGGCAACAGCAGCGGAAGGCGGAACGCGCCCCAAACCGTGTTCGAGAAGCCGAGCGTCATCAGCGCGGGGGAGATGCGTGGTGCGCCCCGGAGGCCGTAGCTGACCTTCGCGCCGAGCTCCGGCGTGCCGCTCGCCGACATCGTCGGCGTGCCACCCGAAGTCAGGCAACCAATCCCTGTAGACGTGAACGACGGAGTGAAGTACTTGCCGTACTGCGCGCGAATCGTCTGCGACGAAGACATCGTCACGGAGATCGTGCGCTGTCCGATCGGCTGCGCCGTGCTCCCGATGTACCAGCGCTGGAATGTGCGCGTGCCCAACGTCGAGTTGGCCGTCACGCTCACGGCGGTTCCACTGCGGAAGGTACGCGTCGTCTGTGTCGTGCCGTTCTGGCGGCACGCGTAGTCGCCCTTGTCCATCGTGAAGCTCGCACCCTGGGCCGGGGACGAGTTGATCGACAACGTGTACGTCGAGGGGAACGTGACCGAGGTTCGTCCGATCTCGGCGTTGTGCGGTTGACTGTTCCCATTACCGGATCCGCCGACCTGGGCCATACCCGTGACGATCCACTTGTTGCCGTTGATGTATTGGGACCACAGATAGTCGCCGCCGCGGCCCGAATCGGGTCCGCTGTTGCCTCCGACCACCCAGGCGTTGTCGAATCCACCGCAGTCGTAGTCGTCGATGATCCAGCCGACCGTGCCGGGGTAGATCGTGCTACCGCCGACCATGATCGAACCCGCGAGGTGCCCCACAGAACTCACGGACACCGACTGGTAGGCCCACGCGTACGAGTTGTTCCAGATCGAACGCTCGCGAGTGACGTTCCAGCTCGTGTCGAACGTGACCATGCGTGTGAACATGCGCCCGAAGCTGCCGCCCTTGTTCGAAGTCCAGGAGAAGCCGATTTCGTTCGCCGTTTGCCAGCCGCCTTGGATGCGGTTGTCGGTGCGTCCGAGCCAGTCGCGATTGTCGGGACCGGGAGACGCCGTGCGCCCCGTGTACCACGTGCCGATGGTCTTGTCGCGGTAGCTGAATCCCGACGAGCTGTCCGCCCACGTGAAGGTCCGCAGCGTAGTGTCGTTGACGTGCGCTGCGAAGTACATCGTCGTGGGGCCGTAGTAGCCGTTCGCGAAGCGTGGAGCGAAGAAGCGGCGATTCGCCGGAGCTGCGCTGTCGCTGCGGATGTAGTTGTAGCTGAACGAGCTCCCCGCCTTGAGGTTGCTGGCAGGCAGGCGCATCACGACGCTTCCGACGTAGCTGCTCGATGCGTTGAAGACGTTGAGCGCGACGAAGAGGTAGGCGTCCGACGCCGAGATGTGCGGGAAGTCGAATTGCGTCTGCGTCGGGAACCCGACGTTTTGCGGATTGAACGTGTAGTAGTGGTTCGGGTCGCCCGTGCGACTGTCGCCGACGCCGATCGCGATGCGAACCGAGCCCTTCTGCGTCGAGGAGCTGTAGCTGTATTGCAGCAGCCACGCGGAGAACCCCTGCCGCTCGTGGTCGGTGCAGACCTGGTCGCAGCAGAAGCCGCCGTCGATCGAGGGCAATCGCGTGTAGGGATTGACGTAGCTCCACGAAGATCCGTTGTTGGTCGATCGCGCCGCGTACCAGTTCCCGGTTTGCAGGATCGTCGTGCCGCTGATCATCTTGACGGTCGAGGGTTCGCCGACGTTCGACGTCGACGCGCCCGAAGGCTTCACTGTCGAGTTACGGTAGACCTGCACGGTAGCTGCGTTGGGCTTCTGGACCGTGCCGTCGACGAAGCTCTCGGCACCCGGATCGGGATCGTAGCTCCGCGGGCCGTGCGGTACTTCGGGCATGCCGTGCTTCGGCGGTGCCGCGTCGAACGCGCCCTTGGGAGGCATGGGGACGTCGAGCTTCGTCGGCTCGACGACGGTAGCCGCCTCGGCGTGCGCGGTCATCGCTTCGCCGTAGCGTTCCGGGGAGTCTTGTGCGGTCAGCCATGGACACAGAGGCAGGAGGCCCAGAATGGCCAGTGTCGTGGATCGTCGTTTCATGTGGTTTCCAGAGTCCGACAGAGGGACGAGGGGAGAAGGGGAGAAAGGAGGAGGGGAGAAAGGAGGAGGGGAAGAGGAGAGGAATCGAAACGGTGGAGAGAGTTGCGTGGGCGTCGCGTGCCAGTTCACTTCTCGCGTGGCAGGACCCAGGGCTCGCCGTCGGCATGAATGCCGAGTCCGGCGCTCTGATGTCCGTCCTCGTCGATGAAGATCAGACTCGGCGCCCCACTGCGGGCGACCGCGAGCTGCACTCGGGGCTTGTTGCCTCGATCGTGCACGAGGAGGTGCGGGTGGTCACCCGAGTCGACGACCTGCGTGATGCGTCCTCGCCCGCTGTTATCACGAAGGAAGACGTAGACTTCTTTGTCGCCCTTGAGCGCTGCTTCGAAGCGCTTCTGCCCTTTCGAGTCGAAGAGCGCGAAGCTCGCGGAGTTCTTGTCGTCGATCGTCCAAGCGCCGCGCTTGACGCCTGCTGCGTCGACGAGTTCGAAGCAGCCTGCTCGAACCGTCTCGGGGGGCGCCTTCTGCTCGCCGGTGCGCGGCTCGTCCTGTCGGGTCGCCGCGATCGTGAAGGCCATCAGCACGATGACGAAGGACGCGAGAGAGAGCGTGCGATAGATGCGAGCACTACGCTCGAGCGTGTCGAGGCGAGCGCGCAACCGCGCGATGTCGCTTTGCATACGGCAGCAGCAGAGTCGAGAGAGGGGACCGGAACGGGACGGAGCGTCCCGAGACGTGATCCATCACGATAGCGCATCCAGTCCGGGGCATATGCGCACTCGGCAATTCTCGCGCTGCCGGACATCGCACCGGGCCACAGCAACCCGGGCGTAATTCCCGAGTGAGCCATGCGGGTCGAAACCCGCGTGCGGTCATTTCTCGGCGGTCACTTTTTGACCGGCTTCGGCTGGATCTCACCCGGACCGACTTCGGGATCGCGAATCTCGATCTTCGTGTCGGGGGTGACCCAAGTGTTCTGTCCGAAGGGCTCGACGAGCTTGACTTCGATCTGGAACTCGAAGCGCTGTCCACGTCGGGACGTCTGCGGCCCGCCGCGATACGTCAACGTGCTCTTCGCCTCGTCGATGACGAGCTTCGCCGGCGACTGGCTCACCGATGCGACGCGCACCGACGGGCGGTACTCGGACCAAGCGAAGTAATTGCCGGCATCGTTCCGCCACAGGAGGACGTCCTGCTCTGCCGGGATCTCGAGGTTGCCTGGCTGGATCAGGAAGGTCTTGGGCTTGTCCTTCGGGAACTTCGCGGTGATCTCGTCGGAAACGCCGAAGCGGTCGAGGACGGGGAACGGATCGTTCGCCGGCTCTTGCGGCGCTTCTTCCTTCTTCTCGTCCTTCTTGTCGTCCTGCTTTTTGTCGTCCTGCTTTTTGTCGTCCTGCTTCTTGTCGTCCTTCTTCTTTTCGTCTTTGTCGCTGCCCTTCTTTCCTTCCTCGCTCGGCGCCGCATCGCCCGGCTTGGGCCGGACTCCCTTCGTGCGTTTGAGGATGTCGCGTCCTTCGTTGAGGGCGACGAGGAGATCGCGGGGCAGTCCGCCGCTTCGGAAGCTGACCGTGTAGTTGCCCGGCGGAAGCTGGGTCTCTTTGTTGATGCCCTGCTGGATCGACAGTGCTTCCGTCGAGAAGACGACGGCGATCGGAGCGCCAACCGCGCCGATACCGGCGCGATCGATCGTGATCTTCTCGAGATCCTTGGCCGACTTCGGCTTGGCCTTCTCGATCTCGCCGAGCGACAGGACCGGCACGAAGGACACCATGTGGTAGGCCTGGATATGGTCGTCCTTCATGTTCCAGCGCTCGATGCCGCGCTGCTCGAACTCCTTCGTCAGCATGGAACCATCCCGCTGCGAGATGCGGTCGGGGAGGTCGAGTTCGAGTCCACCGAGATTGTCCGGATTGAGATCGAACGTCGCTCGGCCGACCGTGCCGGCGAATGCAGGTCGCAGGGACTTCGCGATGCGGAAGCCGAAGTCCTCGATCGTCGCATCCGCATCGACAGCGTAGCGCTGCGTGATACGAGAGGTGATCGGCGCTTCGCCGAAGCTCGTGAACGACGCTCCGCGAACGAGATAGCGTCCGTCCGCGATCGGCATACCGAGCACGTCACGGTCGCCCTTTTCGAGCAATCGCTTCCACTGCTTCTCGAGGGTGCGGAACTCACTCTCCATCCCGTCGAACGGCGCGAGTGGCGACGCGGTGTATTCCCAAACGCCACCGATCATGTCCTCGACACCGTAGTAGCTGCGCGTCTTCGGCCACTGACCGACATCGCGCTTCTGGAAGCCGAGGATGCTCTGACAGTTGTTCTCCCACTTGTCGCCCCAGAGGTAGCGGGTCGGCTTCTTCGTCGGGCCTTGCAGTGCGGCTTGCCACTCGACTTCGAAGGGCAAGCGCACGCCCGCCCATGCGCAGTAGCGCTTCGCGTCTTCCCAGGAAACGTAGCCGACCGCTTGGTTCTTGATCTTGTCGGTGACTTCCCATTCCGTCGTGAGTTGACGCCAATTCTGGGACCAGTACGTCTGCGGAACGAAGTTGCTGCCGAACTCCTTTACGTACTTTTCGCGGCACTTGTCGATGCTCGCCGGCTTCCACCAGGAGAACGGGAAGCGCACGTTCGGGTGGTTCTGCTTGACGAAGACTTCGTACTCGGCGTTGGTGATCTCGAAACGTCCGATCAAGAAGTCGTCGACGAGGACCGTCGAGTTCTTGCCGGCGAGTTCGCGCACGAGGATCTTCGTGTACTTCTTCGTGAGCTCGTATCCGCGACCGAACTCCTTGGCGGTATCGAGAACTTCCGATGCCGAGATGCCCATCTTGACGGGCGTTTTCGGGATGTAGACGAGGTTCGTCGGATACCCGGTCGGCGACGGGATGGCCTTGCGACTCTCTCCGTATTCGATGGCCTGACTCGTTGCCGTCGTGTGCAGGGCAGAGGCGAATGTCGTCGCCAGAACCGCAAGGACGGCTGGGGACAAGCGGGACGATTCGTGGGCGCGGCCCTCCATCGAACGAGCGTTGGTCATGCGGTGCGAGCTCCTCGCGTCAAGAATTGGGCACACCGGGCGCGTCCGTGACGCGCCGGAAGCCTAGGGGGGAACGATCGTGCGACAGCAGGGGCGGCTGCCAGCAGTTGAAATCGTGACCGAAGAGGGTAGTCCTGCCAAGTGCCGTCGTAAAGGTCCCAGCCGGCACCGGGGGAAGCCAGGACCGTGCCGATGGGCCTCAGGCGTGCCGTGCGAGCGCGTTTTCGCAGCCAGCCTGCGCCGAAAACCAAGCGCTTCCCTCGCGGCGGACGCCCTCAGCGACGAGTCGAGCGAGCTCGGGATCGAAATGTCGGCCGCGATCCGCTTCGAAGAAGTCGGCGATCTTCGTCGTCGACCACGACGGTTTGTAGGACCGCTGGGTCGCCAGAGCGTCGAAGACCTCGGCGAGGATGAGGATCCTTCCCGGCAAGGCGACCTCGTCGCGTGCGAGTCCGTGCGGGTAGCCGCGTCCGTCCCAGTGCTCGTGGTGCTGCAGGACCCACTCGCACACGCGCGGAAGCCGGTCCAGCGGTTGTAGGATCCGGTAGCCGATTTCCGGGTGCTTCTCGATCTCGGTACGCTCGTCTCGAGTCAGCGGCCCTTCTTTGGTCAGGATCGCCTCGGGAACGCCGATCTTGCCGATGTCATGCAAGAGAGCCGCGAGTCGGAGGTCGTTCAGTTCGTCGTCCGGAATCGCGCAGCGTCGACCGAGATTCATCGCGTAGTCGGCGACACGGTCCGAATGACCGCGAGTCGTCGGATCCTTGGCTTCGATCGCATTCGGAAGCACGTGGGACAGGAGTGCATTGACTTGTTCGAGCTGTGCGATGCGTTGGCGCAGACGTCGTTCCTCGATCGTCTGACGTGCGCGTCGTTCGAGTTCGGCGATGGAAAACGGTTTCGTCAGGAAGTCCGAAGCCTTCCTTCGCATGCCCTCGAGCGCTGCGTCGAGGCTCGGGCGTTCTGCGAGCAAGATCACCGGCACTCGCGGGTTGAGCGACGCGCAAAACTCAGCGAGACGCAGCCCGTCACCGGGGCTCGCGAGGTCCACGTCCGTCGCGACGAGGTCGTAGACGAGTCCCGAGCGCGCCGAGTCGACGCGGCGACAAGCAGAGGCCAGTTCGTGCTCGAGGTCGATCACGAAGCCACGCGTCTCGAGATAGCGCGCCGAATCGACGAGGCCATACGCCGGGCCCGGCACGACGTCGTGATTGGAGGTACGCGTTCGATTCCCGACGACTCGATTGTCGACGAGAAGGATGCGATCCGACGCTGACTGCGGCGATGTCGCGTTCACGTGAAGTTCCAATGCGGTGGGAGGATGAGGCGCGGTGGAACCCGCAAGCCATGAGTATCTCGGCCAGGTATCGTCTGGAGCAAGCGGCCTGAGAGGATTTGCGGGTCGGTCATGCGATTGGCCGTATCGAGGTGTGCACACTGGGCCCCGTTTCACGAGTGGCTGATAAGGTTCTGCAGGTGTCGTACGTCGTCGAGAATCAACACGAGGGGAGCCGTCTCGACCGCTTCGTCAGCGAAGTCGAGGGGCTGTCCCGGAGCCACGCGCGTCAACTGATCGACGCGGGATTCGTGCACATCGACGGGATGCCGGGGGCTGCTTCCGCACGACTGGTCGCCGGGTCCCGAGTCGATGTCGAGCTTCGGTCGCGTGCCGCGTTACGCGGCGAAGACGAACCGGACCCTTCGAGCCTGAGCGTCCTCTACGAGGATCAGGCGCTCGTCGTGCTCGACAAGGCTGCCGGACTCGTCGTCCACCCCGGTGGCCTGTATCAGGACGGCACTGTTGCACAGCTGGCGGTTCGACGGTTCGGGACGCTGTCCTCGCGCGGTGGCATCGATCGAGCCGGCATCGTGCATCGTCTCGATCGCGAAACGTCGGGGGTGATCGTCCTCGCGCGTACCGATGCGGCTCACGAAGAGCTACAGCGTCAGTTCAAGGCGCGCGAGACCGCAAAGGAGTATTTCGCGATCGTGCACGGCAGGCCGCGCTTCGCCTCGGACTGGATCGACGCGCCGATCGATCGCGATCCGCATGCCAAGGAGCGTATGTGCATCGTGCGAAGCGGCGGCCGCGAAGCGTCGACATTCTGGAAAGTGCTCGAGCGCTTCGATGGCATCGCGACACTTCGCTGTGAACCCAAGACGGGGCGGACGCATCAGATCCGAGTGCACCTCGCGTCGCGAGGGTTGCCGATCGTGGCCGATGCGGTGTATCCCGTACGCGGCAGAAACTCGTTGCGACTCCCGGAGGGGGCGCCGGTCCTGGAGCGCCACGCATTGCACGCAGCGGCGCTCACGTTGACGCATCCTGTGAGTCGTGAGCGCATGACCTTCACGGCACCGCTTCCGAACGACCTCGAGGCCTTCGTGCAGTGGTTGAAGCAGCACCGCCCGCTTTCGGAGACGACACGGCATGGCTGATGGAGCGCCGTGCCCGGTCTGTACGGGCAGCACGTTCGCGAACGTCTTCGAGGTGATCGGCCACCGGTTCGAGCGTTGTCGCGAATGCCGATTCACGCGCATGGCGGACGCCATGCCCGAGTCGAGTATCGAAGACTACTACGCCGAAGCGCGTGCGAGTGGTGAAGCTGCTTGGCAAGAGCACGAGGACAATCTCGTCAAGTTCGGTCGCATGATCGAAAGTATCGAGGCTCACGTCGTGCCCGGTCGCTTCCTCGACGTCGGTTGTTCGATCGGGACGTCCCTCGTCGCTGCCCGAGATCGTGGTTGGCAGGCGATCGGAATCGAACTCAGCAAACCCGTCGCCGAGTTCGGTCGCGACAAATGGGGACTCGACATTCGCGAAGCGACACTCGAGGACCTCGCCACGGATCCGGCATTTCGACCGACCTCGTTCGATGCGATCTTCATGCATCACACGCTCGAGCACGTGCCTTGGCCCGATCGCATCCTCGAGATGAGCTTCGAGTTGTTGCGCGAAGGTGGAGTCCTGTTCCAGGCCCTGCCGAATCACGGGTCCCTCAAAGCACTCGCCTTCGGCAAGCACTGGAGCTACGGGGTGACGTCGGAGCACGTCTCGCACTTCACCAAGCAGACCGTCGTTCGGCTCATCGAGCGCATCGGCTTCGACGTGCTCGAAGTCACGACGCCCGATTGCCGGCAAGACCCGCGGCTCGTGCACGATCTGATGCAACGGATGGGGCAGGGCAAGCGGCTCGGGCGCTGGATCGGGTCGCCTGACGGGCAGTTCGATCCAGAGCGTTACGTGCGCTTCATCACCGATCGCAAACTGCCCAACTTGCTGTCCAACAAGCTGTGGCCGGCACGTCTCGCGACCGCGTTGGGTCGCGGACAGGAGGTCTACGTGTTGGCGATCAAGCCTCTTGCTTCGGCATGACGATCTGACCGGACGAGCCACATGCGTTGCACGTGGCTTGCCAACAGTCGCCACGCCGCGAGGGCAGGCTCCGCCGCGAGAGGCGGCCGGCACAGACCGGGCACTGGGTGCTCGAACGAACTTCTTCGGGGCTAAGCGAGCGATGGGAGCGCGGGGCGAACTCGGTCACGCACGGAGCCCCATGATTCCTGGGTTCCATGACTCCTTCATCGTCCGAACCGGTGTCCGAACTTTCGACATTCGCGTAAAAGTCCGGTGAATGCGACGTTTGCGCCTCGGCGCCTCAACCCTTGATCTGAGTGAGGCGTCGGAGCACATCGGCTTTGACGTCGCCGAAGCGCGCGTCCCAGGGCTTCTCCATCATCGCCTGCAAGGTCTCGCGTGCGTCGTCAGGGCGTCCGGCGCGCAGCTTCGCGTCGGCCAAACCGAACCAACCCATGGGCTCGTCCGTGCGGATTTCGATGACGCGTTTCCATTGCTGGATCGCCCGATCCCATTCGAGTTGCCGTTCGAAGCGCGTCGCCAGCTTGGTGTGAGGGTCGGCTTCGTCGGGACGGCGTTCGACCAGGTTGGTCCACGCGCGCTGCGCGAGTTCGAAATCACGGGCACGTTCGACCCGCGTCGCGTAATCGGCAGCGCGATTCACATCGAACGGCACCACGTCGAGCGATTTGCCGAACGCCTCGAGTGCGCGAGCCGGCTCGTTCGCTTGGTCGTAGGCCGTGATCAAGAGGTTCCACGATTCGACGTCGTTCGACTGCATTTCGATCGCCAGGTTCAACTGCTTGGCAGCGGCTTCGAAGTCGCGCTGCGTGAGCAAGAAACGTCCGAACGCCTTGCGAAGGACAGGTGCATCCTGGCCCGTGTGCTCGACCTCGGCGTCGTGCATCGCGATGATCGCGCTGGCCTTGCCGAAGCGGAGCAAGCGATCGAGCGCCGAGTTGGCTTCACGGTCGCGGACCTGGTTCTTGCCGGCCGCGACGATCGCGCTGCGACAAGCCAGAAATGCGTCCTTCCACTCCCGCAGCTCGATGCATTGTTCTGCGAGGTTGCGGTGATAGTACGAGAGCTGGTCGTCGGGTCCCGAAGCACCTCCGCGCGACGTTTCCCGCACCGCGATCGCCTCGCGCCAGAAGCGCGCCGACAAGTCGTGTGCGCCACCTGCGCCCGCCGCTTCGGCGAGTGCAGCCAGGCTCGACTCGTCGAGTCGCTCTGCATCACGGAACAGCTTCTCCGTCGCGAGGGTCTCGGCCCTGGCGTCGTCCTTCCTGTCGACCTTGTAGAGCGCGCGAATGCGCAGCAGTCGATCGTCGAGGCGAAGCGGATCCTCCGCGAGCAACTTGTCGACGATGCGTAGGGTCTCGCGCGGGCGGTTCCCGAGCGGGTCGATGCACCACTGAGCGAGCGTGCGTAGTTCGTTCTCGCGGATGATGCCGCGCGACTCGGCGGCCAGTAGGCCTTCGATGGCAACGTCGTGGCTGTCGAGTCCGTTCCACAGGTAGTTCGTCACGTGTGCGACGCGGGCCGGCGAATCGCCGTGAAACTCGAGCACTTTCGACGCGACGCGTTCGAAGTCACGTCGGTGCGCACTCCAGAAGTACGTGCGTCCCTTCCACCAGATCCAGGTCGATCCGCCCGACAGGTTCGTGAGGTCGTCTTCGAGTTCGAACGTGACGAGTCGAAGCAGTGGCTCTTCGAGAGCACCGAGCGGCTGACTCGTGTGGTTCCATTGAGCGATTCGGTAGCCCGTCCTGGTCCACACGTCGCGACCGAGCCGGCGCCAGAATCGCGGTTGGTCCTCGTGGCGTGCGATCGCGAAGGCGAGTGCTTCGCGGCTGCCGGAGATGTTCGCGATCGTTTGGCCGATCTGCTGATAGTTCGCGAGATCGGGTGTGCGTCGCACGAGCGGAGGCAGCTTGGTGTTGGCGAACGCGATGAACGACTCCGCCACACCGTCGATCTTGGCGGCATGTCCCGCCTCGGCGAGGGACCACCGGTCTTGGAGGACCGCTGCGAAGTCGCGAAGCTCGATGGACTCGAGTTCCGCTTCGAGACTGCGTGCAAGCGTGTCATGGAGCACGCGTCCGGTGCCGATCGAAACCGTGCCACCGTGTCGTACGGCCGCGATGCGCGTGTCCGCCAAGCGGCGTTCGAGGTAGCTACGCGAATCTTCGGTATCCGCATCGCTCAGCAATCGCATCGTGAGTTGCTCGGCCTTCGCGAAGCGGTGTGCGTTGTTCCACGAACCGAGGAGCATCGCGAGCGCGCCGCGACTGGCCGACGGAAGTTGACCGCGTGCAGCAGCGACGTTGGAGTCCAACGCCGCTGCGAGCATGTCACGCGCCTTCTCGGCGTCGACGGTCGACAACGCGCCGAACCACGCGACCGCGAGCATGAGTTGCCGATGCGTTCCCTCGGGAGCGCGGGAGAACAGCGTCTCGAGTTGGCGCAGGCGCTCTTCGAGAACGGATGCTCCGGTGAGGGTCGCGCTCTGCAAGAACGTCGCGCGCTGCAGGTCTTCGCCGTCGGCGAAGGAGTCGATGTCGAAACTCGCACGCAGAGCCGCCAGCGCGACCTTCTCGTGGGGTCCCGGTTGGTTGCGGACCGCAGCCGCGCGTCCGCGTACGAGCACGCGGAACAGGCGTAATCCTCGAGCGTCGAGTGGTGCCTTCTCCGCTTCGAGGCGGCGTGCGATCTCCTCGTCGATGCGATCACACGTGGCTTCTTCGTGCACTTCGCCGAGCAGGCTGCTCATCTGACCGAGGAAACCGTAGACGCCTTGTTGCGTGTGGCCGACGACACCGCATGACAGCGCCTCGAGGATGCGATGGTCCTTGCACGTCTGATAGAGGCGTCGCACCGACCAGACCTCGTTCGCCGGATGCGAAGACTTGGTCAGGAGTGCTCGGATACGGAACAGGACATCCGGGTCGAACTCGGGCGCCGGTCCACTGCCACGCCGACTCTGGCGGTTGTACTCAGCCCAGACGTCGGAGCGGAGGTCCTCGACGGGTTTCGCCATCGCCATCGCGAGCAGCACGTCGGGACGTGCTTCTCGGTCGCCGGTGACGAGTTTCCAATCCGCGAGTCGCTCCAGCTCGGTGGATTCGAGCTCGTCGCGAGCGAGAACGCGCTCGAACTGCGCGATCGCCGACGCGAGATCACTACGTTCCGACGCGAGGTAGCCCGCGAGGATTCTCCAGCGGCTCGCGACCTCGTCCGGTGCGATCCAAGTCTGGAGACGTTGGTCGAGCTGGTCGATCCGGTTGCTCGCCAGTAGGAAGCGCGCGACGTGGTACCGACCATCGATCGTCGTTTCGTTCGTGAGCGCGTCGACATCGCGTGGGTCGTCAGCCGTTTGCGGCAGCGCTTCTTCGAGCCACGAGAGCGTGTTGCGCGCAAGCTCGTCGCTCGCACCTTTCTTGACGCCCGCGTAGGCGACGAGGATCGCCGCACGCTCACGGAGGAGGCGTGAGCCTCGTGCGTCACTCTCATACTCGCTGTTGACGGCGGACGCTGCGCGCACCTCGGATCCGATGCGATAGACATCTCTGCCGACACGCGCGGACTCCTCGAGGATGTCGGCGATTCCCTTCGTCGTCGATCCGTGCTGCGCTTCGTAGCCTGCGGCCTCGAGACTTGCCCAAGCTGCGGCGAGGCCCTTCGTGATGGACGAGCGAAGCCAGTTCGCGAGGCCTTCGCGAGCCGACTCGCGTGCCGACGTCTGCAGCGCTCGCAGCGCGCTACGCGCGAGCTTGCCCAGGCTCTCATCGTCACCGAGTCCGTTCTTGTAGAGCAAGTCGAAGAGACGACCACTGAGGTCGCGGATCGCATTGCCGAGGACCGCGAGTCGCTGTTCGTCAGACGCCGTCTCGGCGATCAGTTCGTCCAGCAGTTCGATACTGTCTCGTTGAACGAGCGCGAGTTCATCGAGCTTGATCAAGCGCGCGAACGCATCCGCTGCACACGCGACTCGGTTGCCCAGTTCGTGGCTCGCTGCAGCGAGTCGTTCGCGTGCGAAGTCGTAGGCCATTCGCGCTTCGCCACGGCCATCCAGGAGACCGAGGACGAGGCGCGCGACGCGAACACGGTCGTCGTATTCGGCGATGCCTCCAGCGACGTCGGTCTTCCAACGCGCGCGCAGAGCATCGTGGATCTTCGTGAACGACGTGGGATCGAGTTCTCCCTTGGCGGAAGGCGCGTGCTGCATGCGTAGCTCGAGCGCGTCGATCGGCATCGTGCGGACACGGTTCGAGTCGAGCAGATCCGCAAGCATGCGCTTTCGCAGAGAGGCCACGACGTCCGTGTTCTGTCGCCAGCGCCACTGAGAGGTGATCTTGTTGACGAGGTTCGTCTCGTCCCGATCAAGCAACCGAAGCGCGAGGTCGAGCAGTCGCTTCGACCATTCGGGAGTGAGTCGGTTCGCAGAGTACTGCCACCCGTTGGAATACGCGTGGTCGATCGCGACCTGGATTCGGGCACGGTCGTCATCTTCGAGCTGATCGTCCAACTCGGTCATTTGCGTGGTCGCCCAGCCATCCGCGGTCTCGAGGTCGTCCTCGAAGAGGCGCATCGAGAGCCAGCGCTGCCATGCGTTCTGCGACTCGGGCAGGCGTTCGGTCCACGTCGCGAGCACTTCGGCCAGCGCCGTGTACTCGCGCGTCGACCACAGGTAGTCCGAACTCCCGGCGTAGAGCTGTTCACGTTCGCCATCGTCCCAGCCATCGAGCCGTACGACGTCGAGCCAACCACGTTTCGCCTCTCCGAACTTGCCGAGGCGCACGAGGCTCGCCAGGTGAGCCGGCACGACGCTCAACGCGAAAGGCTGATCTGAGCGAAGTTGTCGTAGGAGCGATTCGCACGCGATGTCTCGTCCGAGCTGCTGCAGGATCGAAGCCTCGATCATGCCCCAGTGAAGGCGACCAGCCGCTGCGTTCGGTGTCGGTCGTGCGATGACGCTGCGTAGCGAGTCGAGCAAACGCTCGCGTTCTTCGAGGCTGAACCTCGATGCCGCGAGGTTCCAGATCTCGTTCGTGAACCACACGCGTGTCTTGCCGTCGTGCGCCGACGCGCTCGTCGCGAGTGCGTCGATGGTCTTCGAGAAGTCCTGTCCGGTGCGTGCTTGCTGCATCGCGTGGGCTTGGATCAGATCGATTGCGAACGTTGCCTTCGTCTTGGAACGCGCGGCTTCGATTCGTTCGAGCATCGGTTGCCACTGCTGCTTGGACAGGCGATGAGCTGCCAGCATGAGTTCGTCGATCACCGTCGCTTGACCCTTGGCGAGCGCCTCCTTGGCTGTGTCGAGCTCAGGATCCAGTCGACTCGCGTAGATCGAATCCGCGTCCACGGATCGCTCTCGTCGAGCCGCTTCGAGTGCTGCTTCGCGTGCGATCTCCTCGACCTGGAGCGAGATACGACGGACGAGTCGATTCTCGTCATCGAACACTTCGGTGCGCGTCGCCCAGTCCGAACCCAGTGCGGTCACGAAGTCCGAAAAGCGAATCGACTGTGTCTTGCGACTTCCTCGGAAGTGCGCGATCTCTTCGATGCGCGACTTCGTGATATCGATGGTCACTCGCATCCTGAAGCGCTGGTCCTCGCGAACCGTAGCGCTCTGTCGTGGCGTGACTTCGTAGACGATGCGCGCGAGGTCGGTCGCGATGCCTCGTCGCTCGATGTTCGCGAGGGCCCAGTCCCGTTCGAGATCTTCGAAGGACATGTCGATCAGGGGCAACGCGAACGCACGTCGATCGAGTTCGACGGAGGCGCGGCGACGCCCGAGTCGGCCACCAAGACGCAGTTGTCCACGTTGGTCGTTCGAGAGCCAGTTCTGAACGGGTTCGGTGAATCCGCCACCGGATTCGAGGAACCACTCGGTTCCGGCCCAGATCGCGTCCGTCGAGTTGGACCACGTCGTGACTTGGCGCACCGAGTGAATCGTCTCGTCGAGCACGGCGAAGCGCGCACCGCGATCGGCGGTGAGCAAGGCGTCTCGTCGATCGAGCGCGACCAACTCGGCGCGGAGCCGCTCGTCGCGCACCGTCAATGCGTCGGGTTTCTGTGTCTGCGGGATGCTCGGTGCGTAGGGAAAACCGATGTCGCTGAGGCCGGCAGCGCGTGGCGGCGCGACGACCTGCGAAGCGACTTCGTAGCGCGACATGCTGGACGGCACGAGTTTCGGCGCCAAGAAGCCGAAGCTGCCGGGACCAGGAGTACTCGGCCCGAACGCTTGCCGCTTCGCGCGACGGAGACGGCCGCCGCCGCCGACGTTCGGAAGATCGAACGCGGCGTCGTCGTCGCGCGAAACGAACTTGTCGACCGGATCGAGCGACGGCTCGAACGCTTCGCGTTGCAGATCTTCGTTCGGCGCCTCGTCGGCTTCACTATCCGCGTACCAATCGTCGCCTTTCGCCAGACCTTTCTTTCCTTCGATGCCGCTACGCTCGAAGTATTGTTCGACGGACCCCGTTGGTGCACCGAGCGAATCCAAGGCACGGGTCTCGGCAAGCCGTTCACCCAGCAGTGCGGTGTCGCGAATGACCGCCTCGGCAATCGCGACGTGCATGTCGCGACCGAGACCGGCCAGTTCGCGATACATGTTGCGTTGGAGGTCGATGCGCCAGCCACGTGCCTTCTCGAGCTGTTCACGGAGCAGGGTTTCTGTCGCGCGATCGCGCGCAGCGGCGAAGTAGTCCTCGCCATCACGCATGTGGACCGTGCGCTCGACCCCGAAGCGTGCTCGATCGTCATCGTTCTCGAGAACGAGGAAGCTCGTGAATGGTGTCATGATGCCGAACTCCGCACTCAGCGCGATGACGGCGTCGCGTGCGTTCGTGCTGTCCTCGGCGACCAGCGACTCGATGTGTTTGCGTGCCCAGAGACGCGGAACGAACGAGTTGCCTTCCCCACGTCCGGCGAGGACCACCTCCCGTTCGAAGCGGGCAGGTTGACCGTCCTTCTTGCCCGTCACGATCACACGTCCTCGCGTGTTTCCCGAGGTCGGCAGGTAACGGCCGAGAACGACTTGTTGCATGCCTTGCGGAATGCGTGGCAGTACCGCCGGATACACACGGGCGGTGCGCAGGCCATCGAAACGGATTTCCAAGTCCTCGAGTGCCGGGCTCTTCGCGTCGCGGAGCAAAGCGACCGCGTTGTCCCCGACGTTGTTCGCGTCGAGCTCACGCCAAGAACCGTTTCCGAGCATCCCGATCGTCTCGAGAACGGATTTCTCGTAGGTGCTCGCTGGCGCGACGGCGTGGTAGCTCGCCTTCGACGAGGCGTACTTGCTCTGCAAACGAGCGGCGAGCGCGGCGGCGTTGCCATCACCGGCCGTGTGAACGCCGTCGCCGACGTACACGACGATCACGGGCCGATCCGATTCGTGATTCGGTGCCTCGTTGTTCACGATTTCGTGTACGCGAGCGAACGTCGCATCGAGATCGGTCCAGCCGAGGGAGACGCGTGACTCGAGCCAAGCGATCGCTTCCGAGATGTTGTCCTGACTCGGAGTGCGGATGTCCTCCGCGAACGCGTGAACTTCGGAATCCGCGGTGAGCAGGCGAAAGCGGTCCTGTGGCCCGAGGAGCTGCAGGAGCGACTCGACGAATCTGTGTTGTGCCGTGCGAGAGGCAAGGTCGCTCGAACCCGAAACGTCAGCCACCACGATGACGTCCGTCGGCGAACCTTCGGGCGTCGTCGTGCGCTGCCACGCGCCGTCGCCTCCGGGCGGATTGACCAGAGCCATGAAGTAGCCGTCATCACCGCGTTGGTGCGACACGATGCGGAGTGGTGGTACCTCGGAGAGTTCGGTGCGTAGCTCGAAGTCACCCTCGGGCGACACGTTCTGCGCCTCGTAGCGCGCACTCGCCGTTTCGCCATCCGTGCTTGCTTGGACCGCGTGCGTGGGCGATTCGATCTTCGAGATCTTCGCGCCGGACCAGACTTTGGCGTCGATCACCAGTTCGTCGAGTGGGACTTTCGCGAGCAATTCGCTTCGCAACGGGTAGCCGTAGCGAAGCGTGCGACCCTCGAGAGGCAGCACTTGGGTGTAGCGGATTCGAATGCGCTTCTTCGAGTGCGGGAAGATCGGGAATACTCGCGCCTTGAAGAGATTTCCACCCGACCACTCGAGTAGGCCCGGGTCACGTCGTTCGCGGAGGATCTGTTCGTAGATTGCACGTGCGCGCTGCTTCTCGACGATGTCGGCCTCGACGAGCTCGTCACCGATCCACATGCCGAAGCCCGAGATCGAGGCATCGGAAGGGAGCGGGAAGCGGAAGACGCCTTCGAGCGTCGAGTCCGTGTTGTTGCGGAACGCTTCTTCGATCGTGGTGCGGGCGATCTGATCGCGGATCTCGACCGTGATCTTGATCGAGCCGAGGGTGAGCGAGACGTCGCGTCCGTCGACATTGGCGATCAGCGACCCGAGCCACTCGCTCGTTGCGGATGCTCGATAACCCTCGAGCCAACGTGGCGCTCTTTCGAGCACTTGCGTCTTGCCGTCCGCGACGCGAAGGACGATCTTGCCATCGTCGAGGCGTCGCTCGAAGTCGCCTGGGCCTCGTACGCGCAGCGTTCGTTCGGCCTTCTCGGCGGACTTACCGGCCGTGAACTCGACGTCTCCGCGGATGATTTCGATCGTGCTGTCGTCCGCGAAGCGCAGTTGCGTGCCTGGCCCGGCGACCAGGGACCCGCCGGATTCGAGGCCGAGTTCAACCGCGTTGGCCCCGCGAGGAGAGGTCCGGACCGAATCTCCGGGCATCAGCCGCGATCGCGGGCCGAGGGCGGTCCAGCGTTCACTCGCGAGAGGGCGGAAAAACGCCATGCCCTGTCGATCCGTGACCCTTGCCATCGCATCGTCCGCACTGCGGCGAGGTCCTGGCTGCGTATACGGAAGGGCGAAAGCGAACAAGGTCGTCGCGATTGCGAGCGTGCGCATCGAAGCTGCTCTCCGGCTGTTTCGTGGTGTTCCCGGCGGTGACGAACCGCGTATCGAAGCCGGGTGCAACGCTCCCCGGTTCGCGCAGTTCCTGAATGTCGCGGTTCCGCAGACTCAGACGCCGAGACCCCGGCGGTGTTTGCGGACGAGGCGCTCGAGGCGTCGAGGCATGTCCGTGAGGATTCCGTCGACGCCGAGGCGGAGGAGTCGCACGTGTTCGTTGCGCGCATTGATGGTCCACGCGATCAGGCGCTCGATTCGCTGCGCATCTTCCCGGTCGGTCGCGCGGTCGTTGTTGATCGCGCGCATCTTCTCGACGTCCGACTCGATGATCTTCTGATAGAGACTCCAAGCGCCGTACGTGAGCGCCGGTCGCCCGATGCTCGCGATGCGGTTGGATTCCTCGACTGCGGCTCGAACCCCACTGAAGCGGTCCTCGTCCAGAACGATGCCAGGCGAGATCTCGATGTCCCACGAGAAGCGCCGCGTGCCTGCGTGCGGCTTCATCGCGCGGAGCACGTTCTTGTGCGGGGTCATGAACACGCATTCGAACTTCGGTTCGAACTCGTCGATCAACGCGCAGACCGCGTTCGTGAACGGCTCGGCGAGGTGGTCACAATCAGACGGGATCTTGACGTCCAAGAACACGGCTTCGAGTCGAGGCTCGCTGGTCGCCCATTCGAAGAACTCGCGCAGAGTCGGAATCCGCGCATCGACCCGCTTGCGGAAGAAGAACAACACGGACCGCTGGTAGCCGTAGTTCTTTCGTAGCTCGTCGAGCGTCAGCTCGTGTGCCCGTCGACGTGCATCGTCCCAGTACTTCGGAGCACGAGGCAGATACTTGCCTCCTTCGAGTCCGAGCTGGCGGGCGATCGCGACGAGGTCGTTGGGGTCCCAGTCATGCCAGAGGGCGACGACGCCGTCCTTCGTCAGTGAGAGGTCGATCTCGACCGCATTGGCTCCGTCTTCGACGGCCTGCCGCATCGACGGGAGCGTGTTCTCGACACAGCGGCGTGGAGAACCCCTGTGGCCGACGACGAGGAACGGACCCTTCGACGCCTGCTCGACGGGCTGCGGCGCGCTCGTGGTCATGCGTCCGATCGCTGCGGCAGAAGCGGCGGCACCGCGCTTCACGGCCTCGAGTCCGCGCGCGACGGTCGATGTCGCGGTGCGCTGCATTCCTGCGAGAATGCTCGCGACGCCCGGTTTGCTCCCTCGCCCCGCGGCCTGATTGCGTCGTCGGCCTTCGGCTTCGAGACGTTGCCGGTGGCGTTCTGCTGCGCGGATGCGGATCTCGGGAGCGGGCATGCGCAGAGGATACGACGAACGTCGAGTCGAACGTGTCCGCTATCATGCTTCGCCTTCGAGTCCGGAGATCTCCGAGACGGGAAGGCTTCTCGACGGGAACCGACAAGGCAGGCAACGACGTGGCGATGGATCGCGAACAATGGAAACGAGAAGTCTGGCAGCCGTCGGTACGGCGGCATGCAGAACGCCGTGATCGGTTCGCCACGACTTCGGACATCGAACTCGAACCCGTCTACGGTGACGGAGACGGCATGCCGGGTGTCGCGCCGTTCACACGCGGAGTCCAGCCGACGATGTACCGCGGGCGTTTCTGGACGATGCGGCAGTACTCGGGTTTTGGGTCCGCTCGCCAGACCAATGCACGATTCCGGTTCTTGCGTGAGCAAGGGCAGACCGGGCTCTCGGTCGCCTTCGACCTTCCGACGCAGATGGGATACGAGTCGGATCACGATCTCGCGCGTCCCGAGGTCGGCAGGGTCGGCGTTCCGATCAACTCGCTGCTCGACATGGAACGGCTCTTCGATTCGATCCCACTCGATGAGGTTTCGACGTCGATGACCATCAACGCGACTGCACCGATCCTGCTCGCGCTCTATGTCGCGGCAGCGCAGCGGCAGGGTGTGTCGGCCGCGTCGCTCCGTGGCACGATCCAGAACGACATTCTGAAAGAGTATGCGGCGCGCGGCACGTATCGCTTCGACGTTCCCGGAAGCATGCGGTTGATCACGGACGTGTTCGCATGGGCGTCCGAACACGTCCCCAGTTGGAATACGATTTCGATCTCCGGCTATCACATTCGCGAGGCTGGCTCGACGGCTGCCCAAGAGCTCGCGTTCACCCTCGCGAACGGGCTCGCGTACGTGAAGGCCGCCATTGCGAAAGGGCTGGATCCGAATCAATTCGGCCGACGATTGTCGTTCTTCTTCAACAGCCACAACGACTTCTTCGAGGAGGTCGCCAAGTTTCGTGCTGCCAGGCGCATGTGGGCATCGATGCTTCGCGAGCGCTACGGGGTCACGGACGACAAGGCGCTGATGCTCAGGTTCCACACACAGACGGCCGGGTCGACGCTGACGAGTCAGCAGCCGCCGAACAACATCGTGCGTGTCACGATGCAAGCGCTTGCGGCGGTGCTCGGCGGCACGCAGAGTCTGCACACGAACTCGATGGACGAAGCGCTCGGGCTGCCGACGGAGTCGAGTGTGACGACCGCGCTGCGCACGCAGCAGATCATCGCGCACGAGAGCGGCGTTGCCGATGTGATCGATCCATTGGGAGGAGCGCCGTTCGTCGAAGAACTCACGGACCGACTAGAAAATGCTGCGCGCGATTTGATGACGAAGATCGACGAACTCGGCGGCGCGGAGAAGGCGATTCAAGCAGGGTTCTATCAAGAGGAAATCCACCGATCCGCGATGCGATGGCAGCGGGCCGTCGAATCGGGCGATGCGATCGTCGTCGGAGTCAACCGCTTCACGACCGACGAGGACCCGATGGAGGTCTTTCGCGTCGACGAATCCATGCAGCGCGAGACCATCGACGACCTCGAGGAGTGCCGTCGAATACGGGACGAGACCGACGTCACCGCAGCGCTCGACGCGGTCGAGGCGGCAGCCAGGTCGACGGACAACACCATGCCCGCGATCCTGCAAGCGATCGAGCGTCTTGCCACGGTCGGGCAGATCTGCGACCGGCTCGAGCGCGTCTTCGGTCGTTACCGGCCGAGCCGCGCTTTTTGACGACCGCAACTCGTTCGGTGATGATCCGGTGGTGATGACGACCCACGTGGCGGTACTCGGGATGGCCGAGCAGACGAAGACTCGCGAAGAGACCAAAGCCGACACCAAGACGCGGGTCGCACCGCCTTGGAATGTCGTCGTGTGGGACGATCCGGTCACACTGATGAGCTACGTGACCAACGTGTTTCAGCAGGTCTTCGGCTACTCCGCAGCACGCGCCGAGCGTTTGATGCTCGAGGTGCACGAGCGTGGCAAGTCCGTCGTCTGGACCGGGGCTCGCGAGCAAGCCGAGATCTACGTCGGCAAGCTGCAGAGCTTCAGCCTCAAGACGACGTTGGAGCCGAGCCACGACTGAGGGCCCCTTGAACTATCCACGCATCGAGATCCAAGAGGACGGCACGCTCGTCCTACGCTGCCTCAGTGCGTCGCACGTCTTCGCGCTTCGCGAAGTGCCGGAGATCCTGCGCGACGACGATCCCGACGTTCGCGCACGCCTCTTTCCGAACAGCTACGAGAACGATCCCGAGCGAGAAGCGGAGTGGGACCGATATTCTCGTCCGGATCTCATCGCGTTGTTCGATTCGCGTTGCGAGATCGTCGAGCGAGATCTCGAGTCGATCCTCTCGGAGCCCGTTTGGCGCGGCTATCGACTGACGATACCTGGCACGCACAAGAGTGCGTGGATGGCTTCGCTCAACGCGGCTCGAATCGCACTCGCGGTGCGAGCCGGCATCGATGCTCGCGACATGGAAGCCGAACTCGACTTCGAGAACCCGAGCGCGAAGCATCTCGCATTGTTTCGTATCCACGTGCTCGGACACTTGCTCGGGCTCATCGTCGAGAGCGGGAATCCGGACATCGGATTCGAATTCGATGGCGAAGATGGCGACAGCGATGAATTCAATGACTTCGATTTCGACGACTTCGATTTCGACGACGACGATTTCGACGACGACGAATTCGACGACGACGATGATGCCGCCGCCGACGATGGCGCCGATCGCGGAACGTAATCTCCGAGTTTCCACGCGTAGCGACGATTGTGCTGCACGCATCGTTATGCTCGCGGCATGCGAACCCGTACTCGAAACCTCTTCGCTCGAACAACACGGTTTCGATCGATGGCGAGGTCGGCCCTCTTGGCGTTCAGTGGAGCGCTGCTTTTGGGAGCGTGCTCGGACGAATACCCGCATTCCGAAGTCCGGGCGGCATCGTTCCCTGCTTGGCTCGATGCGGGTCCGATGCTCGGGCACGTTTCGAGTGACGAGGTTCGACTCTGGTACCAAGTCCACATCGGTGCCGACAGCGCGCGCACGGCAGCGGACGTGCGAGCGGAGCTGCAGGTCGGGGATCGTCCCTTCGTTGCTGCGGACGAAGTCCGCGAGTTCGAACAAGGCTGCAGAGTGGCGATCTTCCGGGGTGTCGCTGGCGACAACTTCACCGCGCGTGTGAAGAGCGGTGACGAGGAGCGGGACGTGCACGGTCGGCTCGCGCCAATGCCGTCGAACACCGGCCATGTCGTCCTCGCGTTCGGCTCCTGCTCGAGAGACTCGGAGTTCGGTCGGACTCCGGTGTTCGCGCGCATCCCCGAGCACGATCCGGACGTGATGCTCTTCGCTGGCGACAACAGCTACTTCATTCGCGGCGGAACGGGTCCGAATCGGTACAGCACGACGACGAAGGAAGGGGATTGGGAAACGCTCGAGAAGATGCTCGCGCGGCATCTCCAATCGAGACGACTGCCATCACTGCAGAAGCTGATATCCACCACCCCGTGCTACGCGATCTGGGACGATCACGACTACGGACCGAACGATGCCGATCGCGACTATCCGGGCAAGGACCGCGCACTAGCGGCATTCGACTCGATGTGGGCGAATCCCGATCGCCCCGAAGGCGCTCCGGAGGGCGGCTGTATCAGCACATTCCGCCGAGGGCCGATCGAGGTTTGGATGCTCGATGGCCGTTGGTTCAAGAAGACTCGCGATGCGAACAAGAAGCTCCTGCCGAATGCGACGATCTGGGGTGCCGATCAAATCGCGTGGCTCGAGCGCACCCTGCTCGCGAGCACGGCGCCCGTCAAGGTGATCGTGAGCGGAACTCAGATCTTCGAGCGCGGGTTCGTCGGTGAGGGGCATTGGCAGGAAGCCAAAGAGGAGCGTGCGCGCTTCGAGAGTTTCCTGCGCGACAATCGCATCGACGGCGTGATCGTCCTGAGTGGCGATCGGCATCACCACGAACTGATGCGAGTCGGGCCGGTCGAAGGTGCGTACGTCTACGAGTTCACGAGTTCGCCTTTCCAGTACGGTCAGAAAGTCGGACCGATTCCCAAGGAGCGGTCGAATCCGACCCGGCTTTGGGGGACGCGTGGGAACGGCTTCGGGCTCGTGACGATCGATGTGCGCGGCGAACGGGACGGCGATCTGCGGTTCGAGGTCTTCGGTGAGAATGGCAAGGTTCCGAACGACGGTGACACGCCGTGTTCGCGAACGATCACTCTCGGCGACCTCTACTACGACAAATGACGCTGCGTCGTGGCCGAGCTCGGGCGTGACGACTCCTGCGACGCCTTGCGGGCGGAAGCCTTGGGCTCGAGTTCGGACGTCAGACGTAGCGACTCGCTCGCGCGACCCTGCGGGAGTCGAATCGTCGCTCGACAGCCGGAGGACCTCGCGGCCGAAACGAGTGTGAGTGTGCCGCCGTGCGCCTCGACGATGACGCGCGCGAGCGCGAGTCCGATGCCGCCACGAACGCGATCGCGTCGCGTCGAGGGCAAGAACGCATCGAAGCCCGGTGGTATTGCCGGTCCGTCGTCGTCGACATGGATCCACAAGTCGCGCGAGTCGGCGTTCCACGACACACGAACACGTCCGTCCGTCGTCGTCGTCGCTTCGAGCGCGTCGGCGAGGACACTCCGCAGCGCTTGCTCGAGCAGGATCGGATCACCGACGAAGGTCAGCGGTGGCCCCCCTTCGATGTCGGCCTTGAGTTCGTCATGGTCGGCGATCTCGTCGATCCACGAGGCGATTTCGATCTCTGCCGGAATCGGTCGCGGTAGATTGGCGAAACCCGAGTACGCATCGGTGAAGTTGGCCAATCGCTCGGCGTGTCGACCGATCGACTCGAGCGAAACGGCGAAGCGGCAGCGCCAGTCCTGCGGTAGTGGGCCTTCGATCTGCGTTCGGATTCCTTCCGTGAGCGCTCGGATCGACGTGAGCTGTTCGCTGGTCTCGCGCAAGAGAACGCGCACGAGGCGCTGCCATTCGGTCTGATCCTGGAGAGCGATACCGCCCGTACGCTCGTGGTCGACGTCGCTGCGCCTCACGTGCAGTAGTGTGCGACGATGACCGCCCTCGACGAAGGCGAAGCGATCGACGTCGCAGCCGTTGAGCTGGAGTCGGTATCGGTCGGCGTCGTTCGCGAGCAGTTGTTCGAGACCGAGTTCGCGAGCCGACCGCCCGAGCAGACTCGCCGCGGACGCGCCGAGAAGCGCGGCTCCCGCCTCGTTCGTTTCGATGAGGCGCTGACGACCATCGAGCACGAACAGTGCGTCGTCACTCGCTTCGAACAGCCGAATGCGGAGCGTGCGCGCATCCTCGGTCGCGCTGCGCTGTCGCTCGAAGATCTTGCAGATGCCGTCGATCTCGTGGAGTACGTGCTCGAGCTCTTCGTTCGCGGGGACGGCGATCTCCGACTCCGAATCCGGTCCCAGTCTCGCGGCCGACAGGCCATTCGCGATGCGCAGATAGGTTTGCCGACTGTGGTGTACGAGCGTGAGCAGGCTCGAGGCCGCCGCGACGAGCAGCAATGCGGCCAGGCTCCAGCGCCACCACGGGTTGTCCACGTAGCGATGGAGCAAGATCAATGCCGCGGCTAGCGGTGGCAGCGCGAGCACGATGCCGTGATGCAGGACTTTTGCTCGGTGAGTCAGAAAGCGTGGCATGGAACGGTGTGACGCTGGGATGGACTCCTGGAACGGATGCCGCACGACCCTCCATCGTACGGACGCGCGCGGATCGTGGGGCGAGTTCCGACAGTGCGTGGTGGGGTCAGAATACGCGGAAGCGCGTGGCGAAGACACCCGGTTCTATCCCGCGTCGTGATATTCGATCGTGCCGGGCGAGGCTTCTCCCCGTTGCGGTTTGACACCGAGGAGGGCCGTCCCGAGAGTCTCTGGCGATGATCGAAGCCCTGCATCACATCGGGATCGCCGTCGAGAACCTCGATGAAGCCGTCCGCATCTATCGAGACCAGCTCGGTCTTCGCCTCGATTCGATCGAGGAGGTTCCGACCGAGCGCGTGCGCGTCGCGGTTCTCTTCGCCGGCGAGACGCGCATCGAGCTTCTCGAGCCGACCGGCGACGACTCCCCGATCGCGAAAGCGCTCGCGAAGCGCGGTCCTGGCGTGCACCACGTCGCATTCCAGGTCGGGAATACGGCCGAAGAGATACGGCGACTCGATGCTGCCGGATTGCGCCTTCTCGACGAAGAGCCGCGCAAGGGTGCGCACGATACGAAATGCGCGTTCATCCACCCGAAGAGCCTCGGTGGGGTGCTGGGCGAACTCGTGGAGCCGGCGCGATGAGTGGCACGGGCGAACATCCGGCGTTCGACCGCCTGCGCGAGGAGCGAGCGCGATCGCTCGAGGGTGGAGGTCAGGATCGGATCCAGAAGCAGCATGAGAAGGGCAAGCTGACCGCACGTGAGCGCGTCGAGCTGCTCGTCGACCCCGAGAGCTTTCGCGAGATCGATCGGTTCGTAACGCATCGGTGTCGCGACTTCGACATGGAGGACAAGCAGTTCCTCGGCGACGGTGTCGTGACCGGTTCGGCGACGGTCGATGGGCGGCAGATTCTCCTCTTCAGCCAGGACTTCACCGTCTTCGGCGGGAGTCTGTCCGAGTCCAACGCGGCCAAGATTTGCAAGGTCATGGACCAGGCGATGAAGCTCGGTGTACCGATCGTCGGTCTGAACGACTCGGGGGGGGCGCGAATCCAAGAGGGCGTCGTCAGCCTCGGTGGGTATGCGGACATCTTTCTCCGCAACACGCTTGCATCCGGGGTCGTGCCGCAGATCTCCGCCATCCTCGGCCCGTGCGCGGGCGGCGCCGTGTACTCACCCGCGATCACGGATTTCATCCTGATGGTCGAGGGCACGAGCTACATGCACATCACAGGGCCGGATGTCGTCAAGACCGTGACCCACGAGGAGGTCACGAGTGAAGACCTCGGAGGGGCCCGTGTGCACAGCGAGGTCTCGGGGGTGGCGCACCTGACGGCACCCGATGACGCGGGGTGCCTGACGCTCGTGCGAAGGCTCCTGTCGTTCTTGCCGCAGAACAATCTCGACGGTCCACCGGATCGTGCGACGCGGGACGATCCGGCACGACTGTGCCCCGAGCTCGATGATCTCGTTCCTCACGAGAGCAACCAACCCTACGACATGAAGAGCGTCGTCACGTCGATCGTGGACGAGGGCGAGTTCTTCGAAGTCCACGAGCGATTCGCACGCAACCTGATCGTTGGATTCGCGAGGCTCGACGGCATGGTCGTCGGCATCGTCGGCAATCAGCCGCAGTTTCTCGCAGGGGTGCTCGACATCGATGCGAGTATCAAGGGCGCGCGCTTCATTCGCTTCTGCGATGCGTTCCACATCCCGCTCGTGACGTTCGAGGACGTGCCGGGCTTCTTGCCGGGCACGAAGCAAGAGCATGGCGGCATCATTCTGCATGGCGCCAAGCTGCTCTACGCGTACTGCGAAGCGACCGTCCCCAAGTTGACGGTCATCACGCGCAAGGCGTACGGCGGTGCCTACGACGTCATGTCGAGCAAGCACATCCGCGGCGACGTCAATCTCGCGTGGCCCCAGGCGGAGATCGCCGTGATGGGTGCAGAGGGTGCGGCGAAGATCATCTTTCGCCGTGAGATCCTCGAGGCCGGAAAGCCGGGCTCGCCCGAAGCTCTCGCTGTCGAACGGGATCTCATCGCGCGGTACAAGGAGCGCTTCTACAGCCCGTACGCCGCCGCAGCGCGTGGCTACATCGACGACGTGATCGAGCCACGCGAGACTCGCCGCGAGCTGATCCGTGCGCTTCGGCTCGTCAAGACCAAGAACGATCGCAATCCGCCGAAGCGGCACGGGAACATCCCGCTCTGAGCTTCGCCGTCAATTCACGAGCGTCTTGCGCATGATCCAGTAGCGATCGGTTTCGCCGGCGACCTCGAAGCCGAGGTGGACGTACAACTCCCTCGGTCCGCGGAACAACTCGGCCTCGGGCGGCACGCCGTCTTCGACCGGTAGTTCTTTCAGCGCGTAGCCCTCGACGGCTGCAAGACCGTCGCTTTCGGCTTTCTCGCACGCCGCAGTGAGCAGCGCACGCGCGACACCGCGTCGTCGATGCGTTGCCGCAACGACGAAACAGACGGTGCACAGCGTCGAACTGTCACCTTGCGGCGGTGTCCCGCGCACGCCGGAGTGTCCACGACGAAACATCGTTCGAACACCCGATCGACACCAACCGACGACGACGTCATCGTCGTATGCGAGAAAGCCCTGCACGCCACCCGCATTCGCGGCAGCTGCCATGACCTCGCGGTTTGCGTTGTTCTCGCACGCCTCCTCCCAACTCTCCGTGTCGTGAGGGAACTCGAATACGCGGCAATAACAACCGGACCAGGCCGCGTTGTCCTCGAAAGCTCGATGATCGAAGAAGTCGATCCATTCATCGGTTCGACCCGGGGTCATGGGCTCGACGCGCAAATGCTCGGTCATGCTCACCCTCGGCCGGTACCATGCCTTTCGGTCAAATAGTCTCGGATCTTGTGGTGGTCGACGGGTTTGATCATGCGCTCGTCGAAACCGGCTTCTCGAACCTGTGCAGCTGCCTTCTCGTCCCCGAAGCCCGTGACTGCGACCAGGGTCATGGTGGCACCCCTCTCCGTGGACCGGAACGCTCGCGCAACGTCGTATCCCGTCATGTCCGGAAGACCGATGTCGATGAGTGCGGCGTCGGGCGTGATTTGACCTAGCTTGGCGATCGCCTCCTTGCCTGTGTACGCGCAGTGCACTTCGGCTCCGCTCGCGCGCAAGAGCAGCGCGAGCATGTCGGCGGCGTCCTTCATGTCATCGACGATCAGGAGCTTGATCCCTTGCAAGTCTTCTTCCTCAGGCGCGGGTTTGGCTGCATCTCCTTCGACTGTCGTCCTGCCGAGGGGAAGCCACACCGTGAAGATACTGCCCTCAACGTCCCGTCGCCGCATCGCTCTCACCGTTCCGCCGTGCAAAGTGACGAGGCCTCGGACGAGCGCCAGTCCGATGCCGAGACCGCCGACCCCGGGACTCGTCTGGACGAACGGGTCGAAGATTCGGTCGATGTCGTCCTCGGGGATTCCGCACCCTGTGTCTTTGACTTCGACGATCGCCGATTGCTCGAGTTCGCGGGCGTTCAGTTCGATCGTCCCACCTTCTTCCGTGTACTTCGTCGCGTTCGCGAGGAGGTTGACGAAGACCTGCTCGAGTCGTGTCGGGTCCGCCTCGATCCGAAGGGATTCGGGCAAGTCGACGACGAAGTCCTGGTTCTTCGCGCGAATACTACTGAGCACAGCTTCGAAGGCACGCTCTGCGACCACTTTCACGTCGACGAGCTCCTTGTGCAGCGTGACCTTGCCTCGACTCACTCTCGAGATGTCGAGGAGGTCCTCCACCAGCGTCTTCAGTTGGTGGATGTGCGACGCCATCATCGGATAGATCGCTTCGACGTCGCCGAGACCTTGCTGCAGGACTTGGATCGCTCCGTCCAACGCGGCGAGCGGATTGCGAATCTCGTGACCGAGCGTCGCGATGAACATGTCCTTGCGCGCGTCTTCTTCCTCGAGGATCCGCGTCTTCTCCTTCAACTCCTCGCGCGCTTCAATTTCCTCGGTGATGTCGGTGTTGGTGCCGAACCACCGCGCGATCTTTCCCGTAGCGTCATAGATCGGGAGCGCGCGGGACAAGAACCACCGGTATTCGCCGGTATGGCAACGCAGCGGAAACGTGTCCTCCCACGGTTCGCCAGTCCTCCACGAGTGATCGATACTGGCGACGACGCGCGCGACGTGGTCGGGATGGTGGACCTTCGTCCAGCCCCATCCCTTCATCTCGTCGATCGTCGTGCCGGTGTAGTCGTACCAGCGTTGGTTGTACCAAAAGATCCAACCGGTCGGATCGGCCATCCACGCGAACTGATGGATGTTGTCGGCCATCGTTCGGAAGCGCTCTTCGCTCTCACGAAGATCGCTGACCGCTTGTTTGAAATCCGTGATGTCCTGAACCGTGCCGAGCATGCGCACGGCGCGCCCGTTCTCGAACGTGACATCCCCGAGAGCCTCGACCCACGTCGTGCGGCCCTCGTGTACGAGGCGGTATTCGACGCAGTAGTCGCCTTCACCAGCGGGGTCGATCGCGTCTTCGATCGCTGACCGCACGCGCGAGCGGTCGTCTTTGTGAACCTTCGAGTAGAAGACTTCGAGATCGACCGTTACGTCGGGGCCGAGGCCCCAGAGTTCGCGAACGCGTTCGTCCCAATCGAGGGCGCCCGTCGTCAAATCGAAGTCGTAGACGCCGAGACGCGCTGCCCGACGCGCGAGATTCGACCGACGCTCCGAGTTGCGAAGACGATCTTCGGTCGCGCGCCGTTCGGAGATATCGACAGCCGAGGGAATGAGATGCGTCACCTCTCCCGTGGACTCGTCACGCAGTGGAGCGATCTGCAAGTCGATCCACATGCGGCCATCGTCCTTCACGCGGATCGGAACATCGAAGCGGACGAGTTCGCCGCACCGCGCGCGGTCGATCGCCTCACGAACTTGCGCGACGACCTGTGCGGAGTGTGTCCACCATGGACACTCCCAAAAGTTCTTCCCGAGCACCTCCGACGCGTCGATTCCAGCCGCTTCGAGCGGCGCTCGATTCGCTTCGAGGAGCACGCCTTGCGGAGTCAATACACCGACGAAGGCGATGAGTTCGTCGAGTACGCGACGGACCGGGACATCGTGATTGTAGAGGCGCTTCATCGAACACTCGCCAACGTACGCTACCAGAACGGCGAACGACCATGGCCAGCCGTTCGCGTTCACGCGTCCGCGTCGAATGTCAGCGCTTGTCGACCGGGACGTAGTTGCGTTCGCGTTCGCCGGTATAGACCTGGCGCGGACGCATGATTCGCGCGTCCGCATCGCGGTGGAACTCGAGCCATTGCGCGATCCAGCCGGGCATGCGCCCGAGCGCGAAGAACACCGTGAACATGTCGATCGGTATCCCGAGCGCCTGGTAGATGATGCCAGAGTAGAAGTCGACGTTGGGATAGAGCTTGCGCTCGATGAAGTACTCGTCGTTGAGCGCGATCTCTTCGAGTTCTTTCGCGATCTCGAGCAGCGGATTCTTCGTCCCCATCCGCGCGAGGACTTCGTCACAGCTCTTCTTGAGGATCCGAGCTCGAGGGTCGTAGTTCTTGTAGACGCGGTGGCCGAAGCCCATCAAACGGACGCCGCTGGACTTGTCCTTGGCGAGATTCATGAAGTCCTTCGCGGACCGATCGCCATCGCGGATCGAGATCAGCATCTCGATGACCTTCTGGTTGGCGCCGCCGTGCAGCGGACCCCAGAGGGCGGAGATACCTGCCGACACGCTCGCGAACAGGTTTGCCTGGGAGCTACCCACCGTGCGGACGGTGCTCGTCGAGCAGTTCTGTTCGTGATCCGCGTGAAGGATGAGCAACAGGTCGAGGGCGCGGGCGATGACCGGGTCGGGTTCGTATGGCTCACACGGCGTCGCGAACATCAGATGCATGATGTTCTCGGGGTAGCTCAGGTCGTTCTGCGGATACATGAACGGCTGGCCCTTGCTGTGCTTGTAGCTGTACGCCGCGATCGTCGGCATCTTGGCGAGCAGTCGAACCGCCGCTTCCCAGCGCTGATCCTCGGGATCGTCGTACTTGACGTCTTGGTAGAACGTCGAGAGCGCACCGACCGTCGCCGCACAGATCGCCATCGGATGCCCGGTCTTGGGCATGCTTCCGAAGAACCGCTTGAGGTCCTCGTGGACCATCGTGTGATACGTGATTTCGCGATGGAACTCGGCGAGCTCTTGCTTGGTCGGCAGCGATTGATGAATCAACAACCAACTCACTTCGAGGAAGTTGCTCTGCTCGGCGAGCTGTTCGATCGGGTAGCCCGCGTAGCGGAGGATCCCCTTCTCGCCGTCGAGATACGTGATGTTGCTCAGGCACGAACCCGTGTTGCCGAACCCAGGGTCGTAGGTGATCGCGCCGGTCTGGTTGCGCAAGTTGCGAATGTCGATCGCGATTTCACCTTCGGAACCCTCGAGTACCGGTAGCTCGATCGTCGTGTCGCCGATCGTCAGCTTCGCGGTCTTGCTTGGGGTTTCGCTGGACATCTGTGCTCCTGTGCCGTGTTCGTGAGTGCCGTCGTCGTGATCGCCGGCACCGATGGACGCTTCGGTGGTCCCCGAAGTGGCCATGAGCGAAGCGAGGTCGGTGGCTTTGCTCGGGACCGCGGGGGGTGAAACACGACGACGAGGAGCCTTGGACGACATGTTCAAAGCTATCGGCCGTGTCGTCAGGAGAAGATAACCACATCGGGTCTTCCAGCCGATATGTTGCCGGGCATGTTTCGACGCATCCTGGTCGCGAATCGCGGTGAAATCGCCGTCCGTGTCCTACGCACGGCCCGCGAGCTGGGCATCGAAGTCGTCGCGGTCTGTTCGGAGGCCGATCGGGACGCTCTGCATGTCCGCATGGCGGACCACGCGGTCGTCCTTGGCGGCCCGGCGCCCACCGACTCGTACCTTCGGACTGATCGCATCCTCGCCGCCGCTACCGCGACCGGAGCCGAAGCCATCCATCCCGGATACGGCTTTCTCGCCGAGAACGCCGGTTTCGCCGATGCCACACGCGATGCGGGGCTCGTCTTCGTCGGCCCTTCTGGTGATGCGATTCGTCGCATGGGCGACAAGATCGCCGCGCGCGAGGCGGCGGCGGCCGCGGACGTTCCGGTCGTTCCGGGAATCAATCAAGAGGGCGCGGATCCACAAGAGCTGGTCCGCTTCGCGCGCGAGATCGGGTTTCCCGTGATGCTCAAAGCGGCCGCCGGTGGTGGCGGGAAAGGCATCCGCATCGTCCGCGACGAAAAGGAGTTGGCCGAGGCCGCCAAGTTGGCGTCTGCCGAAGCGCGCGGTGCTTTCGGCGACGGCCGCGTCTACCTCGAGAAGTTCGTGACCCGACCGCGACACGTCGAAGTCCAGATCCTCGCGGATCGTCATGGCAAGGTCGTTAGCTACGGTGAACGCGAGTGCTCGGTCCAGAGACGACACCAGAAGCTCGTCGAAGAGACCCCGTGCGCAGCGCTCACCGCAGCGACGCGGGCGGACATGTGCGAGGCGGCGAGACGCGTGACTGCGGCGATCGGCTACGAAGGCGCGGGAACCGTCGAGTTCTTGTTCAGTGAAGGTGACTTCTACTTCCTCGAAATGAACACGCGTCTCCAGGTCGAGCACGCGATCACGGAGGAGGTCTACGGAGTCGACTTGGTCCGAGAGCAGTTGCGCGTCGCTTGGGGTGAGGAAGCCAGCGATCCTGGCGAGGCTCGTGGTTCGGCGATCGAAGTGCGGATCAACGCAGAGGACCCGGCAACGTTCTTTCCGAGTCTCGGAACGATCGAGAGGCTGCGCCTCCCCGGAGGGCTCGGCGTTCGTGTCGATTCGGCGCTGTATCCGGGTCTCGAGGTCACCCCGTACTACGATTCGATGCTCGCGAAGCTGATCGTATGGGCGCCGACCCGCGACGCGGCGATCGCCAAGATGCTGCGCTCCTTGGGCGAACTTCGGATCGCTGGCGTCAAGACGTCCGTACCGGTTGCCGCGAAGGCTCTGCGGTCGGAAGCCTTCCAAAGCGGTGACTACGACACGGGGATCCTCGAAAGGCTCGCGGATCAGCCCGGGATCGCGGCGTCACTCGATGCCGACATCGCAGCGATCGCGGCTGCCTTCGCGAAGGCAGGCGGCTTGCTGGCCCGAGGTGGTTCGAGTGCGACATCGAACGGTAACGGAAACTCGGCGGACGCCGTGCAGCCGTGGGTTCTCGGTGCGCGTAGAGGAGGGATGCGCTGATGCGCTACTACGTGACGATCGGGAAGGGCGAAGACGCGCAGCGCCGATGTGTTCGGTTCGAGACGACCGCGGACGGGCGCTGCATCGCTCATGTCTCGCAGTTCGAAGAGGGCGACGAGCACGAGAGCCGCACGTTCGAGGTCGACGGCCGCCGACTCGCGGGAGGAGCTGCGCTTCATTTGATCGTTGACGGCGGCAGTCATGATTTCTCACTCGAGAAGAACTCCGACGGTCGCGAACTCGTTTGGCGTGGCGAGCGACTCGCGATCGATGTCGTCGACGAGCGCGAACTTCTCGCACGTCGCGTCAGCGGCCCGTCGCAAGGTGGGCCTCGTGACGTCCGCGCATCGATGCCAGGCATCGTCGTGAGCGTCGATGTCTCCGTTGGCGACGAGGTGACCGAAGGCCAGACCCTCCTCATCGTCGAAGCCATGAAGATGCAGAACCCGATCACGGCCGACGGAAACGGTACGGTCGAGGCCATCCACGTCGCCGCGGGACAAGCGGTTGCAGCGGGCGACACGCTGCTGCGTCTCGATGCGCCTCTGTGATCGAACCAGGTTCGCGGTGAGCGATATGCGCGATTTCATCTTGTTGATGCACGACGTCACGAACGAGGCGGGCGCAGACACGGGACAGCAATGGAGTGACTACTTTGCTCGACTGCGCGCCGCTGGCGTGTTCCAGGGTGGAAGCTCGATTGGCGACGGGATCTGTATCGCGAAGTCATCAGCCCCGCCGGACATCACGCGTCATCTCACGGGCTACATCCGAATACGCGCGAACGATCTGAACCACGCTCGCGAATTCATCGGTGGCAATCCGGTGTTCGAAGCCGGTGGCACGGTCGAGATTCGTGAACTGCCGGAGGATTGACGAAGCGTCGGACGGCTGTCGTTGCCGCTACGAACTCCTGGCGGGGGCACTTGCTCAACCGAAGCGACCCGAGATGTAATCCTCGGTCTGCTTCATCTTCGGGCGCGTGAAGAGGTCTTCGGTCTGGGCGTACTCAATCAGCTTGCCGAGATAGAAGAACGCCGTGTAGTCCGACACGCGCGATGCCTGTTGCATGTTGTGCGTCACGACGAGCAGGGTGTAGTCCTGCTTGAGCTCTTCCATCAGGTCTTCGATCTTGCTCGTCGCGACGGGGTCGAGAGCGGAGCACGGCTCGTCGAAGAGAATGACCTCGGGTTCGACGGCGATCGCACGCGCGATGCAGAGGCGTTGTTGTTGGCCGCCGGACATGCCGAGCGCGCTCTCGCCGAGGCGATCCTTCACCTCGTCCCAGAGCGCGGCACGACGCAGACTCTTCTCGACGATCTCGTCGAGAGTCGCCTTGTCGTTGATGCCGTGGATGCGGGGGCCGAACGCGATGTTCTCGCGAATCGACTTCGGGAACGGATTCGACTTCTGGAACACCATGCCGATGCGCTTGCGCAGCATGTTGATGTCGAGCGTCGGTTCGTTGATCGACGTGCCTTCGAACTGGATCTGTCCGTCGATGCGGACCCCGTCGATCAGGTCGTTGAGGCGATTGACGCAGCGCAAGAGCGTCGACTTCCCGCAGCCCGAAGGTCCGATCAGTGCCGTGATCTTGCGCTTCGGGATTTCCATCGAGATGTCGAAGAGAGCCTGCTTCGCTCCGTAGAAGAGCGACAGTTTGCGAATCGACACGATCGGATCCGGCGGCACGCAGATCGCGGACGGGCTCCGCGGTTGCTGGCGAGGTTTTCGATCGCCGCGACCGGCTTGGTAGAGAGATTCGTCGGGCATGTTCGGCTCGGTCCGTTCCGTCTGGCTCTTTGCTTCGACGCCTTCGGACTCGTGGTTGTCAGACAGCACTGGAGGCGTACTTCCTTCGCAGGTGATTCCGAACGGCGATCGCAACGAGGTTCATGGCGGTGACGAGCAGCACGAGCAACAACGCCGTCGCGTAGACCAGGGGCTTGGTCGCATCGACGTTCGGGCTCTGGAAGCCGACGTCGTAGATGTGGAAGCCGAGGTGCATGAACTTGCGCTCGAGATGCAAGAAAGGGAACTCGCCGTCGACCGGTACATCTGCGAGTTTGACCATGCCGACGATCATCAAAGGAGCGACCTCGCCGGCGGCGCGGGCGATCGCGAGGATGACGCCCGTCAGGATACCGGGACCTGCAGCCGGCAGGACGACCTTCCAGGTGGTTTCGAACTTCGTGGCCCCGAGGGCCAAGCTGCCCTGCCGCACGATCTTGGGCACGGCCGCCAGGCCTTCTTCGGTCGCCACGATCACGACGGGCACGGTCAGCAGCGCCAAGGTCAGCGCGGCCCAGAGGACTCCGCCGGTGCCGAACGTCGGATTTGGGAGGGAATCCGAGAAGAGGAGCGAGTCGAGGCTCCCGCCGATCAGGTAGACGAAGAAGCCGAGGCCGAACAGACCGAACACGATCGATGGGACGCCCGCGAGGTTGTTGACCGCGATGCGCACGACGCGCACGACGAATCCCTCCTTCGCGTACTCACGGAGGTAGAGCGCAGCAAGCACTCCGAGTGGCGTCACCGCGAAGGTCATGAGGAAGACCATCAAGACCGTGCCGAAGATCGCCGGGAAGATTCCACCCTCGGTGTTCGACTCGCGAGGCGCGTCCCAGATGAAGCCCCAAAGGTGAGACACGTAGATCCCGAGCTTCTCGAAGAACCCTGCGCGATTCGGACGGAGCGCATCGAGGATGGTCGCGACGGGCAACGTGATTTCGGCACCGGTCGCGGTTTCGAAGGTCGCCGTGCTCCGCTCCCACTCCTCGCGTTTCGATCGCAACTCGGTGCTGAGCTCTTCGCCGCGTCGATTGAGGCGTTCGATCTCCTGATCGAGTGTCGAAAGACGCTCGCGGACGTCGTCGCCGTTGGCTTGATTCATCAGGAGGCGATCGCGGTCGCGCTTCGCGCGAACCAGAGCATCGGTCGGACCCGCGATTTCGTCGTGTTCGAAATCGTCGATGGCCTCGCCTTCTCGAAACTTCGCCTCGATCTCCTCCTCGAAGTCGTACCAAAGCGCGTCGCCGGTAGCATCGACCGTCGTACCGTCCTTGGTGAGGCCGATCAGGCGTCCGTAGAAGACGCCATTGCTGCGCCGCTCGAGCGCTACCAGATCGTCCGGGCGCGAGGTGTTCGCGATCTCGCTCTCCGGAATCCAGCGGAAGTCTTCGGAGCCATACACCTCGCGAGTCGCTTGGCGCACGCTGATGCGCATGCTCTCGCCGTCGGCTTCCGAGCCCCGAGCGAGATCGCGGATCGTCTCGCGATCGTGCAGCTCGCCCCACAACCGCGTTCCGTCCGTGAGTTCGTACTGTTGGATCGTCTTCGGCCAGAAGTAACCCATCCCCATGTAAGCGAGCAGGATGAGCAGGCCCGAGATCATGACGATGTTCAGCGCGAGTGCGCCACCAGCGAGCCACGTGAAGACGCGTCCCGCGAGCTGAGTCCGCCGGCTGGTGCGACCGAAGCCGGGCGGGTCATCGCGATGGAGTGGGTACTCGTTGGTCGACATCAGAGGCTCGCGTAACGCTTGCGCAGTCGTATGCGGACGACTTCTGCCAGCGTGTTGATGAGGAACGTCAAGACGAAGAGCAGGAGAGCCGTGAGGAACAGGATGCGGTAGTGCGTGCTGCCGACTGGAGTCTCGGGGCCTTCGGTCGCTATGTTCGCCGACAGCGTGCGGAAGCCGTTGAACGGATTCCACTCCATGATCGCGGTGTTGCCGGTGGCCATCAGCACGATCATGGTCTCGCCGATCGCTCGTCCGAATCCGACCATGGTCGCCGAGAAGATGCCGGGGCTCGCCGTAGGCAGGACGACCCGCGTGACGGTTTGCCAGCGATTCGCACCGAGGGCCAAGCTGCCGGCGACGAGGTTGCGGGGGACGTTCGAGAACGCGTCTTCACTGATCGAGAAGATGATCGGCACGACGGCGAAGGACATCGCGATGGCGATCACGACGGAGTTCTTCTGTTCGTATGGGATGCCGAGCGTCTCGCGAACCCAAGTCGGGAAATCACCGCCGAACAGCAGACTCTCGAACGGGTCGTCGAGCAGGATGCAGATTCCGATCCCGACTGCGATCGCGATGACGAACACGAAGATCTCGCTTCCCATCGCGTATCGACCGCGAATGCGCGCGGGGACCTTCATCCAGAGTGCGCCGGCGGCGATGACACTGAGCGGCAGCACCACGAGCATCAGCAGGAAGGCGGCGAAGCCGACCTCGAGCAGCGGTGCGAGCCACAGTGCCGCGACGAAACCGAGGATCACGGACGGCATGGCTGCCATGATTTCGATCGCGGGCTTGATCAGGCCGCGGAGCCGCGGGTGCATGAACTGCGAGACGAACATCGCGCCGAGCACTGCCAGCGGGATCGCGAGGATCATCGAGAAGATCGTGGCCTTGAGCGTGCCGAAGATCAGCGGGATCAGGCTGAACTTGGGCTCGAAGCCGCTCGCGGCGCCACCGCTCGACTCCCATTCGTAGCTCGGTTCGTCGTATCCCTCGTACCAGACCTTGGAGAACAACGCGTCGAAGCTCGCCTCGGGATGAGGGTCGTCGAGCTTGGCCATCGCGACGCCTTTCGATCCTCCGACGACGATGCCGTCACCCTTCGGCGTGATCCCGACGCTCGCGATCTCCCCGACGTCCGGAGTCGCAACGAACGAGCGAACACCTGTCGTGCCGTAGAAGTAACCGACGTTTCCGGCCTCGTCCGCGAGTACGAATGCCTTGTTCCGGTGCGAAGCCCCGAAGGTCCGGATGCGCGCTGGCATGGACTCGAAGCTTCGAATCTTCGTGAGCCTCAACTGTTCGCTCGACGCCCGAGTCGGGAAGAACTGCACGACCTCACCGCCGGCTCCACCGACGATCAGCGATTGATCGCCGAGCAGGAAGCCGATGTGTGCGATCTCGCGGACACCCGTCTCCGTGATGTCCGGTGCGCCGCCGCGCTCCACGGACCAGTGCAGCAAGCGACTGTCCTTGGTGGCGCCGACGATGGTGTCGAGATCCCTGCCGAGCGCGATGTCCGTCAAGGGCGCGACAGCATCGAACGACACACGGTCTGGCTCGTCGGCCTCACCGGTGAACTCGTTGATCTTGACGACGTCGGCCGTCACCGCACCCGTGGCATCCGTCGAGACGACGAGAGACGAACCCGTGGTCGGGTCGAACGCGGCGCACCATGCCGCGGGTGCCTTCTTGCTGGTCGACGTAAACACGACGGGCTCGGCGAACTCGACCGTGATCTCGGTCGGTATCCGCGACGTGTCTTCGTTCCACGCGAACGATTGCACGACGATGCGACCGTCCGCCAACGCGATTGCCATGGCTCGTGAGCCGATGACGCGCGCTTCGACGATCGCTGCGCCCTCGGCGTCCGTGACGATCCGCTTTTCGGCTTGGACTTCTTCTTCTGCGACCTTCAGGACGCGTGCGACGCCATCCATGTCGAGATGAATCGCACGAGTCTTCGTCTCGTCGACGACGACGGCAAGTACCGGCTTGGTACCGAAGCTCGACGTGTTCGTTCCGCGTTTCCAGGGCGAGAGCGACGCATCGATGAGCAGCGGGCTCGCTTCGATCAGCAAGAAGGCGAGGATGCCGAGGATGCTCGCGATGATGCCGAGTCCACCTGCCACGACGACCCAGCGCGCGATCTTGTCGGCGCGAAGTCTGCGAGCCGATGTGCGAGCGCCCTGTGGACTCGATACGAAACCCGTGTTCATCGATGCGTCCGAGTTCGTGGGGCCGAGTCCATGCGGTCGTCCATTGCGACCGAGACCTTAGCAGGCCGTGTAAATATCACGTGCACGTCGAGTGCACGATTTCGGATCAACGAAGCAGCTTCGTCTGCGTCTGCGTCAACTTCGCGGCCAACGGGATGTAGCCGTCCTTTTCGACGATGGTCTGCCCGTCCGCGCTGAGAACGTAGTTGAGGAACTCCGAGACGAGCGGGTCGAGGTCCTTTCGCGGGTCCTTGTTGACGTAGATGAAGAGGAAGCGCGACAGCGGGTATTTTCCACTTAGGACCGTTTCCGAGTCCGTTCCGTAAAACTTACCGTCGTCCTTGGCCGCGAGCGCGATCGTCTTGACGCCGGACGTCTGATAACCGATGCCCGAGTAGCCGATCCCGAAGAGGTCTTCCGTGATCGAACGAACGACGGATGCCGAGCCCGGCTGCTCCTTCACGCTGTTGCTGTAGTCGCCGCCCTTGAGAGCGACGTCCTTGAAGTAGCCGTAAGTGCCCGAAGCGGAGTTGCGGCCGTAGAGACTGAGTGGCTTGGACGCCATTTCGCCCGTGAGCCCTAGATCGCCCCACGTCGTGATCTCGGCGCCGCCGCGACGACGCGTGCTCGAGAAGATCGAATCGACCTGGGTGATCGTGAGTCGCTCGATCGGGTTGTCCTTGTTGACGAACACGGCGAGCGCGTCGATCGCGACTTTGATCTGCGTCGGCTTGTAGCCGAACTTCTTGACGAAGTCGTCGATCTCCTTGTTCTTCATCGCGCGGCTCATCGGGCCGAGCTGCGACGTTCCTTCGATCAGCGCGGGCGGGGCCGTGGAGCTTCCCTTGCCTTCGATCTGAATGCGGACCTGCGGATAGATCTTGCGATATCCCTCTGCCCAGAAGGTCATCAGGTTGTTGAGGGTGTCCGAGCCGATCGAGTTGAGGTTGCCGCTGATTCCCGGCACGCGTTCGTACTTCGCGAGCGCCGCGTCGACGAGGGTCTTGTGTGCTTGCTTCTTCGCGGGCGCGTCTTGGGCGTTCGTGTCCGCTGTCTTGGCTTCTGCGGCGGGGGCCTTGGTTTCCCCGTCGTTCTGAGCCGCGAGAGGCGCGAGGGTCAATCCGGCGAACGTGATCGCGAGGGCGGCGGTCGTCTTGAGCTTGGTCACAATGTGTCTCCGGTGGAAATCGGGAGCCGGGCGAGCCGCGGCGTCTGAGCGGCACGCGGACGGGCGAACGCTAGGCTCTCACGATGAATTTCCCGTGTAGATCGCGTGAGCTTCCCGTCGCAGACCGCTCGGGGCGGCTGTCAGAATGGCAGGCCTCGCCGGGGGTTCGCGCCGGGAGTCAGGGCCGCGGGTGGGCGCGGTGCCGGATGATCTCGCCTTCGATCATGAACTCGACGTCCTCGGCGATGTTCGTCGCGAGGTCGGCGATGCGCTCGAGATGCCGGGACACCGAGAGCAGACTGATGCAGTCGTCGATGCACGACACGTCGGCCTCCATCTTCTCCTGGAGCAGGCCGTACATCTTCGAGTGAGCCGCGTCGACTTCGTCGTCGCGTTGGTAGATCCGACGCGCCAGTGCGAGGTCGACGTTGACGAGGGCGTCCAGACTGTCCCGGACCATCGAGCGGACGTTGTCGACCATGGTGCGGAACTGCGACGCGAAGCTCGTCGGTTTCGAATTCGCGAGGTAGCGCGACCGTTGGGCGATGTTGACCGCGAGATCGCCCATGCGTTCGAGGTCGTTGTTGACCTTGAGCACCGTGATGATGAAGCGAAGGTCCGCTGCCACGGGCTGGTGCAGCGCGAGCGCCTTGAGGCACTCTTCTTCGACACGCACTTCGCGATCATCGATCTCGTTGTCGCCTTCGACGACTTCGTCGGCGAGTTCGGGGCGCCGCTCGACGAACGCAGTGGTCGCACGGTGGATCGCTTGCTCGACGAGTCCGCCGACGCTCAGGATCTCGCGTTTGATGTGTTCGAGGTCACGAAGAAGGTGCTTGGCCATTGGGGTTCTGCAGCGCGTCCGCGTCACGATTGCCGTCGGGCTGGATCGTAGACATCAGATCGTAGACGCCTGGATCGTAAAGGTGCGATGTGCGTTTTGCGAAGCGATAGTCTCTCATCATGCCCGCTCCGTCCCCGTGACGACGAGCTACGACGTTCGATGTTACCGCTTGGCGTCGCCCAGTAGGAACGCGAGGAGTTGTACGAGTTCGTCTTTCGACATGGAGTCGAGCAACGACGGCGGCATCGGTGAAGTTTCGGCGGCTTCGATCGATTCGATTTCGGATCGTGCGATTTCTACCGGCTGCGAGTCGGCGCTCGCGGGCCACACCGTGACGTGATCCGGTTTTTCCTTGTCACCCTGTGACCCGGTCGCGATTTGACCGAGAACCACCGTTCCCGAGCGCAGGCGGATGCGTTGTGCGACGTACTGATCCGCGATGACCTTGTCGGGTTCGATCATGCTCTCGAGCAATTCGCGCACCGAGTACTTCGTGCCCGCACTCGACAGGTCGGGACCGACGCCACCGCCTTCGCCGTCGTAGTGGTGGCAACGAGCGCATCCGACGGACCAATAGAGGTTGCGCCCGTCGCGGTAGCTGGCTTCTCGAAGTGTTCCCGCTGCGATCACGGGTTCGAGTTCGCTCATCGCCGTGTCGACCGTCCACGTGCGTCCCGGGCCGCGCGGAGGCGTGAAGCGTTCTTCCTTTTCCTCCCAATTCGCGAGGAGGCTCGCGATCCGCCCGCGCTCCGAAGGTTCGAGCTTCTCGACGAACGCGTCCCGCATGCGATCGATGAACCCCCTGTAGCTCGCGCCTCCTGCCTTCCGTCGTGCGCGCTGCAAGAACGAGAGAACGCGCTCGCACGTCGCTGGGCTCATTCCACGATCGACCATGCGAAGACAATTGACGTAGTGCAGGGCCAAGGTCGGTGGAGGATCCTCGAGCATGCGCCGGATCGGCTTGCCGTAGGAGTCGTTGCGTTCGAGCACGTCGGTCCAGGCCGGCGGTGCATGGTCTGCGCGCTCGCCGAGCTTCGCCAGGCAGGCTGTGACGACTGCCTCGGAGCCCAGTCCACAGAGAATGCGTGCAAGCTCTGCGTCGACGCGTTCGTTCGTGTTGGGAAAGTGCGGTTCGAGTCGCTCGAGGAAACTGCGTGCAATCGAAGGCCGAGGCTTGCCGTGTCGCGCGAGGGCGATCTCGGCAGCGCGAAGGACGGCGAGTTGCGCAGCTTCGTTCATCGTGTCGAAAGGTAGACCAGCGAGTCGCGTGAACAGCGCGTCACGGTCCTTGCGCGACATGTGTCGCGCGAATGCGACGGACATGACTGCAGCTGCAAGGGGTTCACGATCGGCATCGATCGTCATCGCGCGTTCGCGCCACGATTCGAAGTCGGTGAGTTCGATCGCGGTCCGTGCTGCATGACGTCGGAAGCGATCGGAATCACCGAGGCGCGACCAGGCGGTCTCGGCATCCACTCGCTCACTTCCATCGATGATCGTGGCCTCGTCTTCGCCGATCGGATCTTCGCCATCGCTCGCACGTTCGCTTTCAGGATGTGAAATGCGGTAGACGCGGCTCTCGGTGCCTCGACCGCCGGTGATGCAGTACATCGCTCCGTCCGCAGCGATGACGGCATCGGTGAACGGCATCGGTTTGCCAGTTGCAAACACCTGGCTCGTTGCCGAGAAGCTGCCACCACGCGGCGCGAATTCGACCGCCCAAATCGTTCCGAAGGTCCAATCGAATGCGTACATCCGGCGACGCCACTCCGCCGGAAAGCGCGCATGCGTTCCGAACACGACCGCGGTCGGACTGCCCGGACCGATCTCGCGTGCGGGCGGCAACGAGTCCTCGGCGTCCTCCGACCACTTCCCGCTGCCCGTGCGCCAACCGAAGTCTGCACCAGGAACGACGTGCAGAATCCGCGTCGGGCGATACCACGGCATGCCGAAGTCCCATTCCATGTCGGCGTCGTAGGTGAACATCTCGCCGTTTGCATCGAGCGCGACGTCATAGGTATTGCGAAAACCGGTCGCGATCAGCTCGGGGTTCTTGCCATCGAGGTCGACGCACAGGACGAAGCCGCCCGGTGCATGGATTTGGTTGGCGTGCCCGTTCGGGTCGAGGATGGCCGGTGGCAGCCGGTCCTCGCCAAAGCACAGCGGCACGCGGCTCGACGCCACTTCGGGCATTTGCGTGTGGTTGCCGCACACGAGATAGAGTTTCTTGCCGTCAGGGGACGGAACGATGGCGTGAACTCCGTGCTCGCCAGAACCGAGAAGTTCCAAGAGCAGCTCCGCCCGGTCGAGTCTGTCATCGCCGTCGCTGTCGGTCACGGCGTACAGGCCGGGCTTCTTGCTGTTGACGAACGCGTAGAGGGTCGTGCCGATCTTGCACAGGCCCTGCGCGCCACCGAGTTCGACCGGCTCTCTTCGAACGGTCGACGTGCGTCCCGAAGGTCCCTGCGCGACGTCGATGCGGTACAGCCCGGCTCGTTGATCCGAGGCATAGAACGTGCCGGGACCTGCCGCGGCAAGTGCGACCCAGGAGCCGAACGACTTGGGAATCGTGACGAGGCGTTCGGCGACGAAGCCACTCGGCACACGAAGGTCGTCCGCTGCGATGGAGTCCGCAACGACCTCCGACGGACGATCGAAGTCGAACGCGGCAGTGACCGCATCTCCCCAGACTCCGCCACCGAGCATGGCGAGGCTCACGGGCGTGGACCAGGACGCGTCGTCGAACTCGACGCCAAGCCATCCCTCGCGGGCCTCTCGAGTGGCCTTCCAAGTCGGATCGGAAGCGATAACGATAGGGCGTGCGTTTTTCTTCCGCATCGCGATCGCGGCAATCAAGCCAGCCGGTCCGCCTTCGTTGGTCGCGAGCACGCCGAGTACGTGACGCCCAGCGGCGAGTTTGCCCAGGTCGTGACGAACCGGCTCCGCCCAATCGCGAGTCGAGATCGTCTTCTTGCCGTCGACATACACCTCCGACGCGTTGTCGCAAGCGATCGTGAGATCGACGTTCGATTCACCATCGGCTTCGAAGGTCTTGCGGAAGTGGACGACGTCGCCGTTCTTCGTTGCATCGAGCCAGATCCATTCGGGAACCGGAGTCGTCGCGTCGTCAGCCGACCGACCGAAATCACGAAGGCGCACGCGACGCACTTCGATCCGCATCGGTGCTCCGCTGTGCAACTGCAGGCCGATCAGCCCGCTCGGGAGACGCCCGCGGAAGCCGTCGATGACCTCGACGGTCGCGTTTCCGTCGACGTAGTGACGGAGCGTGTTGCCTTTCGCGACGACTCGATACTCGTGCCAGTCGTCGAGTGCGATCCGTTCGTCAGAGTCGAAGGCCTTCTCCTTCTTCGACGATCCGTTCGTGGCGATCGTGCAGCGCTCACCGCGTTGACACACGATGCCGCGACCACCTTCGTCGTACAGCATGCCGCAGTACGGGCCGTTGGGGTGTACGTCGCACTGATAGCCATGAAGCACACTGTTCTTCAGATCTGCGAGTCGTGCTCGGTATTGGATGCCGGAGTTGTTCGAGCCCAGGACTCGCATTTCGACGCGAAGCTCGAAATCCGAAAAGCGCTCGTATTCTTCCGATGTCGCGCCGCGTCCCGTGAAGACCAAGAATCGATTCGCCGGGATCGGTCGTTCCTGCGTCGACCCGACGAGGATGCCGTTCTCGATGTGAAACAAGCCTTCCGGCCCACTCCAACCTTCCATCGATCGGCCATCGAACAGTTCGCGCCACGGTGCTTCGCGTTGGGACGACTCGGATTGGTTCGAGACGATGCCGGGAGCGAGGAAGCTCGCGGCAGCCAACGGCGAGATCGCGAGCAAGAGAGATGCGAAGAGGATTCGAGGCATGATGCTGAACAGTGGAGCCGGAAGCGGGGTCCGGGCTACGATGGAATACGCGAAAATGTCTTCACGGCAAGTTTACGCAGTCTTGACGGGCGCTCGCCCGGTCGGAGTTCTCTGATCTAACGACATGAACGCAACCTCGGCCATCCTCGTGCGGCATGCGGCCTACGCGCAGCCGGCGGACGTGCCCAGCGCGTGGTTGCCGCACGAGTTGTTGCCGAAGGGATTCGACCAAGCCAAAACGGGAGCACGTGCGATCGTCGAGTATTGCGAGCGAGAGGGTCTCACGCTCGATACGCGCGTCGAGAGTTCGACGTTGCTCCGAGCCTGGCAGACCGCGAACACGATGGCCAAGGAGTTCGAGGCACTGGTCGGGGTACCGTTTCGCGTCAGCGAGTGGCACGACCTGGCAGAACGCGGAGTCGGTGCCGCCGCCAACCTGACGATCGACGAGATCGAAGAACTGCTCGATCGCGATCCCCGCTATGCCGTTCCTCCTGCGGGCTGGAAAGCGAGTGGGGACTACCGCCTGCCGTTCCCCGGAGCCGAATCGTTGCGCGAAGCGGGTTTTCGCGTCGCTCGCTTCTTGCGCGCGTCGCTCGCGGAGCTGAACCGTCGCCAACATGACCACGGCACGAACGATGAGCACGAGGAGAAAGTCGTGCGCATCTTCGTCGGCCATGGCGCAGCGTTTCGGTGGGCGTCCGTGGCTCTCGGCGTTCTCGATGAAGATCGTCTGGCTGATCTTTCGATGCACTATTGTGGATGGGTCCATGTGCGACCCGGTCCGCAATCGTGGGATAAGCTCGGTGGTGCATGGAAGTACCGCGCGACCGGCGAAGCGATCACGGACTAGACGATCATGCTGAACACACGGAGCGCCGACATTCCGAACTACTCGGGTCTCGAGTGGATCCATGCGGACCTTCCGCACGAGCGCGAGGCGTGGCCCAAATTCGCCAACCGCATCCTCGTCGACGCGAGTGGTGACGACTACGACCTGACCCGCGAAGAACTCGTCCACTATTCGAAGGGCAAGCCGTGGGTCTGGCCCGGAGACACCATCTACTTCTTCTGCGATCTGCACGCGGATGCGGATGCGTTCTTCGTCTCCCTCGTCGCGTCCGGTGGTGTCGAGAAGACCGGTCCCGGTGACGAAGACTTCGACCTCACGGCAGAGGGTCGCGTCGCGAAGTTCGTCATCGGTGGTGACTGCTTGGACAAGGGGCCGGACAACCTTCGCCTCTTGTCGGTGCTGCGGAGCCTCATCCAGAAGGGTGCACGCGTCGAGTTGCTCGCGGGGAATCACGATGTGCGCTTCCTCGTAGGACTCGCGTATGCGGGCTCACGAGATCCCCGGCATGCGCACCTGTTCGTGCGCATGGGGAAGAAGGCCGTTCCTATCTTCAGCGAGATCTGGGAGCGCTACCTCGAGGGTAAGGTCGGCGAGTCGACGTTGTTGCCCGACGAAGAGGTCAAGCGACGCTTGTGGCCCGGGGCGGAGTGGTTCGATGCGTTTCCGGATGCGGTCCGCGACACGGTCACGGAAACCAAGATCCGGAAAGAGGTACGTCGCATTCGCGAGAAGTGCGTCGAACTCAGCGCCCATCTCGCAGCACGGGACATGACCCTCGGCATGCTGTGGGCAGCACAGGAGAAAGCCAAGGAGTTGTTCTGCTCCCCGAAAGGGGACTTCGGTTGGTACTTCGACGGCATGCAACTCGCCTATCGCGCGGGCAGCTTCTTGTTCGTGCATGCCGGCATCGACGACCTCATTGCGCGTGTCCTCAGGCGAGGCGGTGTCCAAGGGCTCAACTCGGAGTTCCGGCGCCTCGTCGACGAGGATCTCTTCGCGCTCTATCACGGTCCGGTCGGCAACGCGTTCCGAACCAAGTATCGCAACTTCGATTTGCCGCTGACGGCGCGTGGTGTTCGCGATCTGCATCGCACGGGCATCTACGCGGTCGTGCACGGGCATCGCAACATCGTCCGCGGACAGCGGATCCGTATGCGCGAAGGTCTGCTCAACTTCGAATGTGATGCATCCGTCGACCGCAACACTCGCATTGTCGAAGGACTGTCCGGGATCGGTGGCGCCGTGACGATCGTCAGGCCCGACGGGTCCTTGTTCGGTATCAGTACCGACTACAAGTATGTGAAGGTCCTCGACGCTGCAGCCGTTCTCGAGATGACGGCGATCGTCGGCACGGACCATCAGCCATGATTTGGCCAAGGACATGATCCAACTGAGGAAAGGAAGGCGATGATGAACGACGAACCCCTGGTGACGATCGACGAAGAAGAGAAAACCAACGCGAAGAAGGCCGGAAAGAAGGTCGACGTCGAGTTCGAGAACACGATGTCGCGCGAAGAGGCGGTTTCTTACTTCGAGGCGATCGTCGCAGGCCTCAAGAAGGGGCGCCTGCACATCAAGCAAGGGGACCAGAGCCTCGATCTCGAGCCGGCTCAGCAGGTCGATGTCGAGGTGCGTGCGAGCCACAAGAAGGGGCGTGAGCGCATCCGTTTCGAGATCGCGTGGCGCGAGGCACGCGAGTCGGACCTCTCCATCAGCTCCGAATAACGGACACGCCGCGTAGCCGCAGAAAGGAGACGACCATCGTGGGTGACGAAACGAACGAGTTCGAGCACGATTCGCTCCAGGATCGTGACCAAGTGGTCGCGTATCTACGAGCGGTTGCGGACGGGATCGATAACGGGACGCTACGCCTGGGCGACCAGGAGAAGACGATCGAGCTGCGTCCGATCGGGCTGCTCGCGTTCGGCGTTCGAGCGCAGACGAAGCGCTCGCGGGTGACCTTGTCCCTTCGCCTGTCGTGGAAGCAAGTCGAAGAGAAGAAGCAGAGCGCTGGCCAACTCCAGATCGATCCGAAGCCCGAGTCTCGCTGAGGTCCCATGGCAACACGCGGCCTCGCTGGCCTCGAAGAGAATCTGCGCTTCTTGATCCTCGAGGTCCGAAAGCTCGTCGTCGAGACGCGTGGTCTCCTCGCGAACGCCGAGCCGACGGTCGCCCCAGGCTCGCTCGCGAAGGACGACTACATCGACAACCTCCGGTCGATCATCCATTCCAAGAGCTTCGACCTCGCGCGGACCGCGTCCACGAAGTCGGACCGTGACAGGCTGCAATCGATCGATCGCATCGCCACCGAACTCGAACGCATCGCCGACTTCTGCGAGCACATCTTCGATCAGGTCCACTACGTCGATCCACTCAGCACGCTCGCCGAGACGGACTTCGGTCCGTACTTCGAGGACATCCTCCGCGCGGTCGACGACATCGAGCCGGCGCTGTTCAAGCGCGACATCAAGAAGGCGCTCGACATCTGTCGCACCGAAGACTCGATCGACCGAACGTACCTCCAGTTCTTTCGTGATTCGATTCGTCAGCTCGAGTCCGGGGGCCGCGCCGGGACGATCGTGACGATGATCTTCATCCATCGCTATCTCGAGCGCGTGGGGGACTCCCTGCTCAACATCGGGGAAGCGGTGATGTCGTCGATCCTCGGTGAACGGATCAAGATCGGCAGCTTTCGTGCGCTCGAAGAGACGACCGAGGATTCGATCGCGTCCGGAGACATCGTCCCCTCGCTCGAAGCCGTCGGCGAGACGAAGTCCGGCCATCGCATCAGTCGTGTGCGGCGTTCCGGTGCGACGAGGGACGACAAGCCCGTCATCTTCAAAGAAGGGCGGCGGCAGAAGCTCGTCGAAGAGCGCGAAGCGATCATGCGTTGGCAAACGATCGCGCCGGACCTCGTTCCGGAGATCTATGCGTTCCACGATCACGAAGAGCATGCATCGATCCTGTTCGAATACATCGAGGGGCGCACCTTCGAGCAGATCCTGCTCAACGGAACGATGCCCGAACTCGGCGAGGCGCTGAGCCGCATCACGTCGACACTCGATGGAGTGTGGACGTCGACGCGCAAGGACGAAGCGGTTGCGGGCAAGTTCGCCGCACAACTCGCATCGAGGCTGCCGGCGGTGTTCGGCGTGCACCCAGAGTTTCGCACACCGCATCAGAAGATCGGTGGCGTCGAGGCCGCGTCGTTCGAAGAACTCGTCGCGAGAGCTCGAGTCATCGATGAGGCGCACCCCGCCCCGTTCTCCGTCCAGATTCACGGCGATTTCAACGTCGACAACATCATCATCGACGAGGCCGGAGGGCGGCTGCATTTCATCGATCTGCACCGATCACGTCCGATGGACTATGCGCAGGACGTCTCGGTCTTTCTCGTGTCCAACTACCGATTGCGTGTCTTCGATGCGCAGGTTCGCGCGCGCATCACATGGGCGATCGAGTCGTTCCACGCCTTCGCGCTCGACTGGGCCGAGCGTGCGGGCGATCCGTCGTATCGGGTTCGTCTCGCGCTCGGTCTCGCGCGATCGTTCGCGACTTCGACGCGCTTCATCCTCGATCGCGCGTTCGCCAAACGTCTCTTCATGCGCGCCCGTTATCTTCTCGAGCGTGTCGTCAACTGCCGGGATCCAATGAAGCTCGTAATCCCCGTGGAGCTTTTCCGTGACTGAACTCGCAGTCGTAGGGACGCCGGGCGGCTGGTCGTCCGAACACCTCGCGGACTCGTTCTCCGCTCGAACGGGCTCGCGCTATCTGATCGACATGAGCCGGGTCGTGCTCGACATGTCGGCGGGCTCGGTCCTCGCAGACACGGACACGGGCGTTGTCGATCTGTGCCGGTTGGACGGAATCTTCATCAAGAAGATCGGACACGAGTACTGTCCGGACATGCTCGATCGCCTCGAAATCCTCCGCTATGTCGAGGGACGGGGTGTTCCGATGTTCTCGAGTCCGTCGCGCATCCTGCGGCTGTTGGATCGCCTGGCTTGCACGGTTTCGCTCGCTGCCGCGGCGATTCCGATGCCGGATACCGTGGTGACCGAAGATGTCGGGAGAGCCGCGGAAGCGATTCGGCGCTTCGGTCGCGCGGTGCTCAAGCCCCTGTATTCGACGAAGGCGCGTGGCATGCGTGTCGTCGATGTCTCGGACGGCGACGAGAACATCGACCGTGCCTTGGCCGAGTTCGTTGCGGCTGGGAACCCGATGATCTACGTGCAGAAGTGGCTCGATCTCGCCGGTCGCGACCTCGGCGTCGTGTTCCTCGGCGGTGACTACGTCGGTAGCTATGCGCGCGTCGGCAAGGCCGACTCGTGGAATACGACCATCCGCGACGGCGGGAGGTACGAGCGCGCGAATCCACCCGATGAGTGGATCGACATGGCCAGGAGAGCACAGGCGCCGTTCGGGCTCGATTTCACGTGCGTGGATGTCGCCGAGACGGCAGCAGGTCCGATCGTGTTCGAAGTCTCAGCGTTCGGTGGGTTTCGTGGCCTTCGCGACGGGCTCGGGATCGATGCCGGGGACACGATCACGGACTACGTCCTCGACGTCCTGGCAAAGCGACGCCCGTCGCCGAGAGCCGTCTGATGCCGGAACGCACCAAGATCGAAGAGCTGGCAGCGCGCTTCGTCGACGAACGAACCTTGATCGGAAGCCTGCTCGTCGAAGTCGGCGATGTTCGGGTTCGCGTTCGCACGGACCGCGAGTCGCTCGCGGACGAGCTTCGGTCGTACTTCGCACCGTGGTGGAAGGATGACGGAGTCGTGCGCGAGAACGATGACGATGTCATCGACGTCGTCGCCATCGAAGCGGATCCGCTCGCGCTCGACCACGACTTCACGGATTGGCCCCGCGATCCCGGCAAGGTCGGTCGCAAGGAAGCGATCGTCGATCTCGACGGTGGCCGCATCGTCAAGAAGGTGCGTACCGGGATGCACTTCTTGATCGGACCTCGCACCAAGGTCGCGATCGGTCCGTGTGCAGCCAACTCGAATCAGATCATCAACTTCGTCAACGCGCAGGTTCTGGGCCACTACTACGGGCGTGGGCATGCTCTCTGTCATGCTTCGGGAGTCGTCATGGAGGACGGTCGCGGTATCGCGATCTCCGGATTCTCCGGTGGTGGCAAGTCGACGCTCGCGTTGTGGCTCGTCGGTGACGGCAGTCGATTCGTCAGCAACGATCGCGTCCTCATCGATGCGAGTCGTGACCGTGCACGCATGCTCGGTGTACCGAAGCTCCCACGCATCAACCCCGGAACGTTGCTGAGCAACCCGGCTCTTTCGGGGATCCTTCCAGCGGAGCGAGTCGAGGCACTGCGCCGGCTCCCGACTTCCGAGTTGTGGGACCTCGAGGAGAAATACGACGTCAACATCGATCGCTGTTTTGGCGAGGGCAGGATCCAGAGCGCTGCCCCGCTCGACGCCTTCCTGATTCTGTCGTGGGACCGTCGAAGCACCGATCCGATGAGCATTCGACACGTCGATCTAGCGGCGCGACGCGAGCTGATCGCTGCGATCCGCAAGCCACCGGGTCCGTTCTGGCTCGATGCCGAAGGCAATGCACCGGCTGCACCGATCGAACCGAACGACGAGTCGTATCTCGAAGCCCTCGCCAACGTCACCGTGTACGAAGCGACGGGCCGCGTCGACTTCGAAGCCGCGCGCGAGTATCTCCGCAACCCTCGACGGTGAAGCCGCAATGAACGACGACAGGCGACCGCGGATCCAACTCACGCGCACGATCACGCTGCCGGACGAGCTGAGAGTCGCGCGTTGCCGACGCGCCCCGGACTTGGGGCCGCGCATCCTCTTCTTCAGCGGTGGAACCGCGCTCCGACCCCTCTGCCGGCACCTCAAGCGCTTCACGCACAACAGTATCCACCTCGTGACGCCGTTCGACTCGGGTGGCAGTTCCGCGAAGTTGCGTGAGGCCTTCGGGATGTTCTCCGTCGGCGACCTGCGCAATCGACTGATTGCACTTGCCGACGAAACTCTGCAAGGCAATCCCGAGATCTATCGGCTCTTCTCGTATCGGTTCGAGCAAGAGGCGGATCCCGAACGCCTCGCCCGTCGTCTCGAACGTATGGTCGATGGCACGCACGAACTCGTCGCGAAGATTCCGGACCCGTTGCGACGACTCGTTCGCTCGTGCTTGCAAACCTTCGTGGATCGTGCGCCGCCGGACTTCGATCTACGGGCTGCGAGCATCGGCAACCTCGTGCTCGTTGGCGGATGGCTCGAACACGACCTCGACGTCGATTCGATCGTCTTCTTGTTCTCCAAGCTCGTGAGCGTGCTCGGCAGTGTCCGGCCGATCACGGACGTTGCGGCCCATCTCGCCTTCGAACTCGCGAATGGAGAGACTGTCGTCGGCCAGCATCTCGTGACGGGCAAAGGCGGCGGGACGGTCGACTCGAAGATCGAGTCGATGCGACTCGTCAAGTCGTTCGAAGATCCGAGTCCGGTCGAGATCGATCTCGATCCGCGCATCGCCCAACAGGTCCAGGACGCGGGCCTCGTCGTCTATCCGATGGGGAGCTTCTTCACGAGTGTGCTCGCCAACCTGCTCGTCCGCGGTGTGACGTCCGCGATTCGTATGGCGCGGTGCCCGAAGATCCACGTTCCGAGCCTCGGTAGGGACCCGGAAGCCGTCGGCTACGATCTCCCGGCGCGGATCCAGAAGCTCCACGAGACGCTACAGCGCAACGACGAGCATCCGCCCCTGTCGCTTCGGGACGTGCTCGACTACGTCGTCCTCGACCCTCGGACGATGCACGCACAGGAAATCGCCAAGACGCGAGAACTCGGAGTCGAAGTCATCGAACTCGAACTCGTCACGTCGGCGAGCCGGCCGTACTACGATCCGGATCTGTTGAGCGAAGTGCTGCTGAGTCTCGCATAGCGGCACCGTCGCTCTACTCGCGGCTCACGGTGTTTCGGGACGTGCTCGCGTCGTCTCGGGGTGTTCCGCGATCGGGATGATCGGCATGCGACGGATCCGACTCTCGAAGCCGTAGAGGCGCAGCGCGACTTCGCCGATGCGTTCGAGTTGTTCGGCGTAGTCTTCCGTGCGTAAACAGGCGGATGCGGCTCGAGGATCGCGTCGTGCGCAGAGGGTCGCGCGTCGCAGCGTCACGGCGAGGAGGTCGACGAGCGCGCCGAACTGCAGGCGCGCAACTTCGACGTTGCCTTCGTCTTCCGCAATCGTCGCGACGAGGCCGTTCCGGAACAGGCTCGCCGTGCGCATCGTCGCGCGTGCGAGTGGGATCGCTACGTCGCGATCGAGTTCGTGCAGCTTTCCGGCGTCGTTGCGTGAGATCTCCTGACAGATCAGAGCAATGCGCCGCAGCTCGCGACCGGCTTTGAGCATGCGCACCGCGGTTCGCAGGTCGTCACCTCGAGGGCGGTGGTTGGTAATGATGTCCTTGCCGATCGCATCGAACTCCGTCAGCAGTTCGGAGAACGCCTCCAGTCGTTCTCCGGCATCGTGAGGAGAAATGCGCTTGGGAAGCGCTTTTGCGCAGGCTTCGACGAAGTCGGCTACCTCGCGTCCGAGGGCCTGAAGCGTTGCGCGACATCGGGAGAGGTCGGAAGCGAGCAGGACGGTCATCTCGAATCCTTCGTGGTTGGGCTCGTCACGTTAGCGGTCGAAGCACCGAGTCGAGTTGGCCGTCTCGAATCGTGTGAAGAAAAATGTCGCACCTGTCTTGACATCGTGCTCGTCGAATCTTCATGGAACTTGCGGCGATCCTCTCGGCATTCATGCTCATTGTCATGACCGTGAACCTGCGTCGATCATTTCGTCTTCCGAACGGTATTCGCGCCGCGAGTGCTGCGTCGTGCTTCCTCGTCACCGTGCTGGTCATGACCGCGTGCAAGAGCGACGACCACGGTGCTCGTGCCACCGATCACGATCGGGGTTCGATGGCGAAGAGCGCGAAGGAAGCCGCGGGGACGGAGCCGCAATTGCTCGCCGACGCTCCGCGTGCCATCGAGCACGAAGGCCGTATCTTCATCATCGGGACCGAAGCCGGTGCGGCATCGTTCGCCGCGAACAAGATGCTGCCCTTCACCAAATCGATGATCGGCGAAGGCCCGAAGGGCGAGACGGTCATCGTCGAAGCGACGCAGTCCGGTACCGATCTCGCCGACCGCCTGTGGAAGCAATGGTCCGTCGAGCACGTCTTCTACGCCGAGCGCGAACGTGATGGGCGCATCTACGTCTTGGGCACGCGTGCGTCACTCGCGAAGTTCGAGAACGGTGACGATCTCACCTACACACGGACTCTGATCGGCGAAGGGCCGAAAGGCGAGACGATCATCATCGAGGTCGACCCCGAGAACCCGGGTTTCGTCGAGCGCTTGCAGACGCAGTTCTTGTTCCGGCATCCGGCCGGGCGCTGAGATCGAAGTCGCGCTCAATCGCGAGCGAGCGGCAGCGACAAGCGGAAGCAACTTCCGACACCCGGCTCGCTCTCGACTTCGACGTTCCCGTCGTGCGCGAGCGCGACGTGCTTGACGATCGATAGTCCGAGCCCCGTTCCTCCGAGTTCTCGAGAGCGCGCTTTGTCGACACGATAGAAGCGCTCGAAGATGCGTCCGAGGTGCTTACGCTCGATGCCGATGCCACTGTCGCGAACTTCGAAGATTGCCGACTCACCTCGTCGGAAGCACCTCGCCGACACACTCCCGTCGCCCGGCGTGTACTTGATCGCGTTCTGAAGCAGGTTGTCCGCGAGTTGTCGCAGCATCTCGGAGTCCCCGAGGATCATCAGGGGTTCCTCGTGCTCGTCGTAGCTGAGACGAATGTCCTTCTCGTCCGCGTACGGCGCGCAGTGCTCGATCGAGTTGCGGATCGCCTGTCGCAAGTCGATCCGCTCGCGTTCTTTCACCGATTGCAACGACTCGACGCGGCTGAGTTCGAGCAGGTCGTGCACGAGTGATCCGAGCCGTTCGGATTGGTTGCGTAGCCTGGCCAAGAAGCGAACGCTCGTTTCCGGATCCATGTCCGGATCGTCCAGCATCGTTTCGATGATGCCTTGGATCGCCATGAGCGGAGTCTTGAGTTCGTGCGAGACATTGGACACGAAATCGCGGCGAATCCGCTCGAGTCGACGGAGATGACTCACGTCGTGCAGCACGACGACCGCACCGCGCACCGATCGGTGGGTGTCGACGAGGCTCGAGGCGCGCATTTCGATCACCTCGTCATCGGATGCGGACGGCCGTGTGATCTCGGTGCGCGCTCCGACCTTGCCACGCATGGCTTCGGCGAGCAGGTCGTGGAGTTCGGGAGATCGTGTCGCTTGCCAAACCGGCTTGCCGAGAGCCTCCCGTTCGCTCACTCCGAGCATGCGGGCGGCGGCCGCGTTGATGTGGACGATGCGCTCCTGGCGGTCGGTCGCGACGACGCCTTCGACCATGGATTCGAGAATCGACGCGAGGCGATTGCTCTCGACGTTCAGGGCTTCGATGCGATCCCGCAGCTGATCGGTCATCGAGTTGATTGCAGCCGCGAGTCCACCGACCTCGTCGAAGTGATGGTCGTGGATGCGGCGGTCGAGATTGCCCGCGGCAATCGCCTCTGCTGCATGCCGAACCGAACGGAGCCGACGATGAAGCCCGCGCGACGCGTACCACGTCAGGCCGCACGAGATCGCTCCTGCGAGAACGACAGCGATGATCGTCGGGCCGAGCGACGTCTGCGAGCCGCTCGGCTGCATCGATACCGCCGCGAACCAATGGACGAGGAAGCCCGTCAGGAGGGCCGTGCCGATGCAGACTGCAAAGAGTCGAAGCAGAGTGCCGGATGCCTTCATGGTTCGGACGCGCGCGGGGTCGCGACAGACGGTGTCGCGCCACTACTTTGTCGAATCGTCAGCCGTCGTCGACCGAAAATCCCGGCGACGGCAATCCGCGTGTCGTCGAGCGCTGCCTCGGCGACTTCAGCTTTCGCTGCGGCGCGTATCGCGGAACCGGTAGCCGACTCCGCGAACGGTCTCGATGTAGTCGCGATACGGTCCGAGTTTCCGGCGCAGGGACCGGACGTGCACGTCGATGTTGCGATCGAGCACGATCGCGTGGTCGCCGATCGTCCGACTGATCAGGTGGGCGCGATCGAAGACGCGGCCGGGATGGGACGCGAGGAAGTGGAGGAGCCTGAATTCCGTCGCCGTGAAATCGATCGGCTGGTCGTCGATAAGCACTTCGTGACGAACCGAGTCGATCACGATGCGGCCGACGACGATGCGCTCGCCGCGTGTGCCCTCTTCGCGGAGCGTGCCGCGACGGAGGACCGCTTGGCAGCGGGCGAGTAGCTCGCGCGGCCGGAACGGCTTGACGATGTAGTCGTCGGCGCCGACACCGAGACCGAGCACGAGATCACTCTCTTCGCTCTTCGCCGTGGCCATGATGATCGGGATCGACCTGGTGACCGGATCCTGACGCAGACGGCGGCAGATCTCGATGCCGTCGAGGCCGGGCAACATCAAGTCGAGGATGATCAAGTCCGGAGCCTCGCGAGTCGCAATGCGGAGACCTTCGGTTCCATCCATCGAACTCGTGACGCGATACCCTTCTTTCGTCAGGTTGTAGCGCACGACCTCGAGGATGTCGGGTTCGTCCTCGATCACGAGGATGCGTTCACGCTTCACGTCGCGGATGGGCCTCGGAGAAGGAATTGAGGGAAGAGAATAGGACATCGAGCAGTTTCTTAGGCGTTCTGTAGGTGTCCGGCGTGAGTGTACTGTGAAGATCGCGTGAATCGGGCTCGCGATTGGGCACTCACGTCCTGGATGGGCACGTCCCGCATGGGGTTCGTGCTACGCGCTCGCTCACGATCTCGGCCGTCCGGTGCCAAGTGTAATCGCGGTAGATGCGCTGCGCGTCTTCGCGCGCGGCGGCGGTGAGGGCCGTCTGCTCGCGAACCGCTCTCCGCAGGGCGTCGACGAGCGCATCCGCATCGGGTTCGAGAAGCCATGGAGTCCCGACGCATCGTTCGGTGATCGCGACCGTCCTTCGGGTCGAGGGGATGCGCATGCAGCCGGCTTCCGCCAAGAAATCATCGGGAGCCCCTCCACTCGTCAGCACGATCGGAAGGCCGGCGGCGCGTGCTTCGAGGAGTGGCATGCCGAAACCTTCGCCGCGGAACGGGTGCACGAGACAGTCGCACGTCGTGTAGAGCGATGCCATCTCCGCGTCGGTCAGATCGGAGTGCTCTCCGGACTCGCTGCCGTCCAGCACGAGGATCTCGGCTGCGCTTCGGTCATGGATTGCTTCTTCGATCGCGCGTTCCGCTGAGTCCTGACCCGCATACGCGTCGGCGCCGCGAGCTGTCTTGAGGATCAGACATACGGGATCGCCGTGCCCGAAGGCGCGTCGCCAACATGCGAGGAGCACATCGAGTCCCTTGCGGGGGATGGCTGCGCCGACGAACAAGAACGCGAAGCGGTCGCCGATGCGTCTCCGTAGCGCATCGAGCGGCGGCGCCTGATGGTGATCGCGCGCAGGATCGATGCCATGCGGAATGCACACGATGCGCTCGTTCGCGATTCCGGCTGCGAGAAGGGCGTCCCGCACGACGCTGCTGTGTACCCAGATCTCGTCGGGGCCGGTATCCAGTGTGGTCACGACCGAGCACGGGATCGCCCCGTACTCCCAGTCGAAGCGCTGAATCCAACGCCCTGCATGTGGCGGCGCACACGAGATCGGCCATCCACTCCGAATGCAGACGTCGGGTCGCTCGCGCATCAGATCGTCACCGGACACGACACGTGCGGCGATCCTGGGCTCGAGCATGCCGTCGAACGTCGCGGGATCGTGGCCGGGCAGCGGCGATGCGACGCTCTCGCGCAGTTCGACGTCGCACATGCCGACGTCGAGGATCGCCGATGCGAGACTCCGAGTGATCCGTGCATAGGAAGACGATCCGAGCAGGGGGCCTTCGAACCGGATCGTCGGGCGATGCCGCGCGCGAGGTTTCGCGATCTGATTCCAGTCGACGCGCAGCTCGGCAAACTCACGCGCCACGTGCTGTCTCGCCCGCGTGCCCATTTCGCGAGCTCGCCCGGGATGCTCGTGGACCTCACGCATCGCGCGCGCGAGCGAAGCCGGGTCGGGTTCCAACCAACGGTGTTGCCCGTCGAGGCTACCGGTTTCGCGTCTCGGGGCGAGTGCGGCGTTCTCTTCGATTGCATCGTCACCGACCGGGACGACTCGCCCGTCGACGATGTGCGCGACGCCGGTTCCGCCCAGCAAGTCGGCGCAGCCACCGAACGCCGTGGCCACGACGGGTAGGCCACTCGCCATCGCCTCGTGGATCGGCCTGCCCCAACCCTCGCCGCGCGATGCGAGGACGAAGGCGTCCATCTCCGCGTAGACGCGAGGCATCGCGCTCGGGGCGAGTCCTCCCTGGAGCAGACGAAGCTCTGGCGCGGCGTGGCTTGCGTCGTACGCGCCTCGTCGTAGCAGTGCACGCGCGCGTGTCTCGAGCTCTTCGGCGGGAACCCGCAGGCTGCTCGACATGAGGAGCCACAGTTCTGCTTCGCCCGAAGCGAACGTCGCGCCGAAGGTGTGCAGCAGGAGTTCGGGTGCCTTCCGTGTCGACCAGTCGAAGATCGAGAGGAAGCGCGTCGCGCCGTTGCGGCGACGCTGCGGAACGGCGAGGAAGTCCTTGGACACGAACTCGGGTACGCAGCGGATGCGCGACTCGGGATAGACGCGCCCGAAGCTGCGCAGGTGGAATGCGCTCGGCACCCAGAGTTCGTCGGCTTTCTGCAAGTGGGGGACCCAAGTCGCAGGCACGGCGTCGGTCTCGAACATCGTGCGCAAGATGTTCGTGCGCGCCGCAGGGTCGGGTCGGAACTGTCGCGGAAAGACGAGGTGGATCGCGTCGTAGTCGCCGCTGGGCGTACGCTCGCTCGCGGTCCGGACCGCTTCCAAGAACTCGGGGTCTTCGTCACACGGCAGCGCTCCGAAGCGCAGCGGCCGCAAGCTGACGTGGATGCGTGGATCGCGCTCGAGTGCGAGGAAGAGCTCGCGCCCTTCGGCGGCGTATCCCGATGGGCCGAGAACGGGCGCCGTGAGAACGACGTTCCTCGAAGGCGACGCTCCGAACCTCGAGAGCCCGGCGTCCTCGCTGGCGAGCTCTCCGAGCAGTCGCGCGGCGAATGCCGGAGGGTCTTCGAGAACTGCCGATGGTCGGAGCAAGCGCAGCCCCGCGCCTTCCGGCACGAGTGCTCTCGCATGCACCGCGAGTTCCGTCTCCATCGTGACGACGAGACTGCCGCGAGGCACGCGGCACGTCGTCAGCCGTTCGATCCGGGCCAGCGCAGCTGCGTCGAGAGTCGTATGCGCATCGATGGTTCGCCGCCCGGCGACGAGCCGAACCGTGCGACTACCAAGGGCGGTGCTACTCCCTGCCGCACTGGTGTTCCAGAACCTCCGCGGCTCCATGCGGAGACCGGCATCATCGAGGATCGGCAAGAGTGCTTGCCACGCAAGGGCAGCCGGACTGCTACCGAGCAGGTCGCCGAGGACGTACACAGGGGGGAGCTCGCAAACAGCCAGGCTCACGATTCGTACTCATCGATTCTTCGGGGTGCAGGACTGAAATCCGCGGTTGCCCGACTGCCAACATGAGAAGGCGGTCGACTACTCGACCTGCTACGATCCGCGCCAATGAAGCGAGTGCCCGAAGTCGAGTGCATGGGGACCCCCGAAGAGGCTCGGGAATACGCGGCAATGGACCACAAGGACGCCAACGAGTCCTTCGTCGCCGCGCTGCTCGAGCACGGCTGTGACCGTGGTGAGATCCTCGACATCGGGACGGGACCGGCGGACATCCCGCTACTCCTCGTCGAGAAGGCCAAGGGCGCCAACGTCACCGCGATCGACCTGTCGGACGAGATGCTCAAGATTGCCCGCCTCAAGGTCGCACATGCGGGTCATTCGCTTCGAATCCGCCTGATGCATGCCGACGCCAAAGGGTTGCCCTTTGCCGACAGGCATTTCGATGGTGTCTTCTCCAACACGATCCTGCACCACGTCGAGGACCCGATCGCGTATTTCAAGGATGCGCGGCGCGTATTGCGCGGCGGAGGGTCTCTCGTCATCCGTGATCTCGTGCGGCCCGACGACGACGCTTCTGTCGAGAAGCTCGTCGACCGCTACGCCAAGGGAGCGACGGAATACGCCCGCGGCCTGTTCCGCGACTCGTTGAAAGCTGCGTACACGCTCGACGAGGTTCGCGATTTTCTCGACCGAAGCGGTCTCGACGATGCGTCGCTCGCAATGACGTCGGACCGGCACATGACGATTTGGATCGATCGGCGTTGACGATCCGAAGCGACGAGATCCGCGTGGATGTCGGTGCGTGCATGCCGGGTTCGGTGTCCGCGATCGAGCGTCTCCGAACAGCCTTGCAGCGCACGGTGCGAGGAGAGGTCGTGGATTGCCCCGAAGCTTGGGTCGTCCCGTGGATACACCAGCTGCAGCCGGGCACCCGTCTTCGAGTGGGGCCTTTCTGGAGCGTCATAGACCCCTTCGTCCATGCGAAGTGGCACGACGTGTCGAGCCGGCTCGCCCGGCTGTGGTGTTCGCGCGTCGAAGGTGAGGCCGTTCCGTCCGAAGCACAGGCTGACGAGCTGGAGGTCGACATCGAGCGACACGCCGTAAGGGTCGGTCTCGGGATCGAGAGTCGGCGGCTCGCCTCGAAGCTGGCTCGAACGCTCGATCTCGCGGATCTCGAACGCATCGCCCCCGTCGTCCTGCCGGCCTTGCACCCGGTCGCCCTCGGGCTCGACGTCGATGCCACGCTCGTTGGTCGAGGTCTACTGCGTGATGCGTGCCGAGCCTTCGGTCTTCCTACTGGACTCCAACCGATCGATGATCCCGGCATCGAACTTCCAGGGCGTGTCCGTTCGCTCACGCTGGGCGCGGACGATTTCTGCGCCACCTGGAGTCGGTCGGGCGGAATGCGATGGCGGCCGGGCGCGGCGCGCGAGGGGATCGACCTGTTCGCGATCGAAGTGCAGGCCGACGCCTCGCCACACGATGCGTTCGTCGCGCTCGCTCCGCCGCGTCCACGGCGCTTCTTGGCATCCGATTCGCACCCTGTGCGTCGCGGGCCATCGAAGCGTGCGGTCGATACGCGTGAGTGGTTGCGGCTCGAGCGAGAGTTTCGCTTCTCGGCCGATCCGTCGGACTCGAATGGCCGCAAGCGCATTCACGATGTGACGCTCGATGTGACGCTGGATCGCGAACAGCGACGACTCGACGTGTCCGTGTGCATGCGTGGTGCGCTCGCTCGCCATCGATATCGACTGTGCGTGCCGCTGGTTCACTGGCCGCGTCCGGCGCGGTTCTCCGTTGCCGGCGGTGAACGCGCCGTCGAGGGCGCGTTCGGCGCGACTCCTGTCGACGGCAGGATCGAGTTCGCAGGTCGGGATACGCCCCGCACGGAGACGATCGTCACGATCGAAGGTGACGACGTGATCGAGGCGGAACTCTATCCGCAGCGCAACGACATGGTGTGCGCACTGACGCTGTGTCGTGAGTCCGACGAGGCTCTCGAAGTCCCCTGCATCGAGCGAAGCTTCTCGATCAGTCTTTCGCGAACTTCTCTCGGATCCTGACGGTTCGCTCCAGCTCGTCCAGCACGGTCAGGAGCTTTCTTCGGACATCGATCGGTAGATCCTCTCGGCGCGCGAGGAAGTTCTCGACGGTCTCCAGTGCCGAGCGGCTCGAATGCGCATTGACGAACGCATCGAGCCAGCTTGGCATGAAGAAGATGCGGCGCTTCTGCTTGACCCACAACACGGCATCGAGAGCGCGCTCGAGATACGGCAGCGTGAGTTCCTCTTGCCCTGGCCAGTGAAAGAAGGAGAGACTTCCGGTGATCCACTGCTCGGGCGGGTCGGTCTCCTGCATGTAGGACGAGAACACGCGGGCTTTCGCCTCGGGAGTCGCGTCCGCCGCGTGTGCCATGTACGCGTATTTGCCGACATCGCTCGTTGCCGCCTCTTCGAGTCGTTGCAACGGCTCGCGTTCTCCATGTGCGAGCAAGCAGGCAGCGCAGCGAAAGCGGTCCTCCATGCCGATGTCGAGTCCTACGAGTTGGATCGTGCCATTGCATACCTGACGGATCAGCTCGAGACTCCGCGTCGACTCGGCGATGCGAGTCAACGTGCGGAGTGCCATGCGCTTCTTCGTGGCCGAGTCGGCGTCCGTCCCCTCTTTGTCGGCGAGGATCGTGACGAGCTGAGTTTCGAGTTCGCTGCAACGAGTCTGTCTTGCGGAATCTCCGAGAAGCCTGAGGGTTGCGTGTGCGACGGAACCGAGAATGCGCCCGAAGGTGATCGCATCCCGTTCCTGCCCGAGCAGCCTCATCCCGACGTCGACGAATGTCGTCGGATCGAGTTCGGCTTCGAGGAGTGCATCTTCGAGCGCCCGGAACGCGATGGCGCGCAGCAAGGGGTCCGCGAACACGCCAGAACCTGTTGCCGTATCGAATTGCAGGAGCTGGTACGCAATGGCGGCACGACTTCGTTCGTCGGGCAAGAACTGTCCGTATGCCGCATCGTCCGCGTTGAGCAACACCCAGGTCGGTGCAGCACGGGATTCGAGCGCTGAAACGCGCACATGGTCTCGATCGAGAGTCACGAGATGTCTCTCGAGCGAACCGGATGCGCTTTGGGACAGGATCTGGAAGCGCAAGGGCCAGCTCGATGACAGTTCGTCACCGTTCTCGGACCAGGGACGTGTCGACCTGCGCTGCACGATGCGCGCTTCGCGCACGACTCCGTCCTGGATCTGCAGATCGAGGCGCACCTGTGGAATTCCAGCAGTCTCGATCCAGCGACGCGACCATCCTTCGAGATCTACATGCTCTGCGTTCACTCGTTCGACGGTCGCTGACTGCAGTGCGCTTCGGAGGTCGTGCCAAGACGCGTTGCCGAATGCGTGGTCGTCGAGGAATCGTGCGACGCCGGCGAAGAACGATTCCGAACCCATTCGAGATTCGAGTTCGCGCAGCACGGCAGGTGCTTTGTTGTAGACGATCGGGCCATACGCCGATTTGGCGTTGGCGAGGTTGTCGAGTTCCTGTGAGACCGGCACGGTGCCGGCGGTCACGTCGACCGCGAGCGCCGAAGGCTTGACGCCTTCGTGGAATCGAAGCCATGCATTGCGCGTCGGTTCGAGCGCGTCGAGTGCAGCGAAGCTCGCCCACGTCGCAAATCCTTCCTTGAGCCAGACCTCGTCGAACCACGGCATCGTGACGAGGTTGCCGAACCACTGGTGCGCGACCTCGTGGTAGATCAGGGTGCTTCGACGCAATAGCTCGTCGCCGCTCGGTTCGTGATCGAACACTAGGGACGTCTCCCGATAGAAGATCGCCCCTGCGTGTTCCATGCCGCCATACGGAAAGCCGGGGCAGAGCACGATATCGAGCTTCGGGAACGGGTAGGGCGCATCGAAGCGTTGTTCGTACCATGCGATGCTCGATCGGTGCATCGAACGAAGCGCATCCGCGTCGAGGCGGTCGGTCTTTTCCTTGCGCACGAAGATGCGTGGCTCGTTCCCGACGACTTCGAAAGGCCCGGTTGCAAACGCGAACAAGTAGGTCGGAAGTGGGGGTGTCTTGGCGAATCGGATTTGCTTGCGACCATCCTGTTCGACGGCATCGCCTGTCGCGGGCATGTTACAGGCGGCTTGCCATCCCGTTGGAATCCCGAGCGTGAGCTCGAACGTGGCTTTGAGGTCCGGCTGATCGAAGCACGGGAACAGCCGGTGACAGTCGGCGGGGACGACGAGTGTGTAGTAGTAGTGTTCGCCGCTAGCCGTGTCGTGGTAGTGCGTGAGAGGTGTGCCCGTCGCGCCGACAGCAGAACGAAACGAAGCGCGTACCGTGTTCTTCCCAGCGCGAACGCGTTCTACGGGCAGAACGATGTGATTGGCGTCGGCGGCACACTGCGACCAGTCGACGGTCGCTTCGTTGACGAGGATGCCTTCGAGCGCTCCACCTTCCCAATCGAGGACGACGCCTCCTCTTGGTTGCGCGCACGTGAACTCGATCGTCACCTCGCCGCGCACGTGTTGCATGGCGTCGTCGAGCTCGAAGCGAAGCCGATAAGCGACGTCTTCGATTTGTTCGCGTCGCGCTATCGCGAGCGTGCGCGAGATGCCGCGCGCCAAGAGAGCGTTCGCGTCGACCGATGAGTTCGCGGAATCCTGAGACGTCATGACGAGCAGCGAAGCGAGGAACAGAACGGACATGCGACCAGTCTACGGCCGTCCCGATCGTCATCGCCGGCTACTGAGAATCTTCGTCCGCGGGGTTTCCACCTCGGATGATGCGACGGACTCTGGCGACGACTTCGTGATCGGCGCCCAGCGTTTCGGCGACCTCGAGAGCTTCATTCGCTTCGGATTCGCGGCTCGCATGGTGCAGGAGCAATGCGTGGTCGGCGTGCAGTCCGGCGTCCGTCGGCTCGAGTTCGAGTGCCTGCGAGATCGCTTCGATGGCTTCTTCGAACTCCTGGAGCTGCGCGCAGGCCACGGCCAGCCGACTGTAGATCTTGGCTTGATCGCGGCGCAGGGTTGCCGCCTGACGGTAGGCCTCGCGCGCGCGTGCCCAATCGCCGACGTTTTCCTCGAGGCGGCCTCGTAAATACCAAGCCGGCCACAGCTGGGGGATCTCTTCCGTGATCCGGTCGAAGAACTCGCGCGTTTGCTCGAGGTCGTCACCTTCAGGGTTCGATTCCGCCGCTGCGGCGAGCCGCTCGTCGAAGTCGGGGAACAACGCACGCGCGGCATGCTCCGCGCCGAGATCTCTCCGGTCGGGATCTTCGACGTGTGGCAACGACGCTCGAATCGCGGCAACCCCTTCCTGCAAATATCCGACTGCAATCAGGCAGAGTCCGAGGTCGAGTCGATCCTCGGGCTCGCGAATCTGATCGACCAAGCCTGCGAGGATTTCGTCGATGCCGAGGTTCGCGATCTCGGGGGGCACGTCGTCGAGTTCTGCGAGGTGCTCACTGAGGTAGCGGAAGATCACGCCGCCGCGATCTTCGTCTTCGAGCCATTCGCCGGGATGGAGTCGACGTTCTGCGAGACGGCGCAGACCGCGCCAGATCAGGTCCCAACCCGTCTTGTTGTCGCCCTCGCGAAACGCAAGTCGGGCAAGGTGCGCGAAGAAGTCGGGGTGGCCGTCGATTCGCGTCCCGGTCTTCCAAAGCTTGCGCGCCTGTGAGTATTCGCCGCGGTTGGCGAGGAGGATGCCCAGTGTCTCGAGCGCGCGTGCCGGCGGATCGGGCTGGTTGATCGACAAGCGCAGCCAGTCCTCGGCGCGACGCTCTTCGCCGAGCTGTGCGAGGTGCTCGCCGAGTTGGCTCGCTGCCTTGCTGTCTGCTGGATAACACGAGTAGGCCTCATCGAGCAACGTGAAGGCGTCCTGCGGGTCGATGACCAGTCCATCGACTCCTTCGTGCAACGACACGTGCAGTCGGCGGAGGGCGAGTCCGAAGTCGGGGTCGAGTTCGAGTGCATGCACGAACGGTGCGAGCAGTCGCGCTGGCTCGTCACTCGGGAGCATCTCCGGGTCGAGCCGAGCAGCGCCGTCGAGGCCGCTCAAGAACTCACAGAACGCATGCGAGTTGTGCGAGATGACGCGTGACCAATCCATGCGTGGGGTTGCCAGCTCGAACTCTCGTGCGAGCCTTCGTGCGAGCCCAACGCAAGATGTTCCGACGTCCTTGAGGTCGAGCCGCCAGACGAGTTCTCGAACGCGTAGATCGTACTCCGCGTCCTCGTCGTCCTCGATGGCGATGCTGCCGCCTTGCGGCTGCCGTTCGACCAATAGAAGTGACAATTCGAGTACCGGTATGCTCTGACTCTCGTCAGGCGTGTCGTCTTCGGTCCCGTTCTGCGAATCTGACGCCTGAGCGTCGTCCGGTGCGCTGTTCGATGCATCGGCTGAGGTCGAAGCGATCGATCGCGTGACGCGAATCGTGCCGCTCACGAGCCGAGTCGCGTGCGGGTCCGGTACGAACTGGAACAGGTCGGCCGGGTCTGGCAACTCCTCGAAGTTCGCCCAGTCGCCGGTTGGAATCCCATCGCTGTCGGCCGCTCGGATCTCGAGCAGGGAGGCGTGCTCCATGCCGTCATCGTTGAGACACGTGCAGATGAAGTCCGGGATGCGACGCGCGAACACTCCCGGTGGCACCGTACGCACGTCGATCGGCATCGGTTCCGAGAGCGGAAAGAAGTAGATCGCCGGTCTGTCCATGAGTGCCCGAGGGGGTTCCACTCCTTGTATCGGGGTGCATCGTGATCGACTGACACCAAAAACGCGTTCGCTACCCGATGTCCCGTCGTCAATGGAACATCGCGGCCATGGACCGAGAAGTCCTCGGCTCCATCGCGCGAGTGTGAATAGTGGCCTCGAAGTCCCCGGGTTTCGAGCGATCCTCGAATCTGCCTTCGAATCGCGATCGCGATGCGGCTCAGCGCGGTCGCGGCATCCAGACGCGAAAGCCGACGAACTCGTCTTCGACTCGCTCCGGATCGAGCGGGTCCGGACCGACGCTGTGCCGAGGGTCGACGGCGTATTGATCGCGAAGCCACGCGATGACGCCTCGTGCGTAGTCCCGTCCGAAGAGTGGCAACCCGTATTCCTTCGTGAGGCGTGTATGCACGATCACGACGTCTGGGGGGGTCTGCGTCAGATCTTCGAGAATCGAAGTCTCGCCGAACATCACGAACTCTGGCGGCATGAAGTTGATCACCCGCGTCGGAGTGCGTCGACGCGTGAGATAGTTGAACATGATGCCTTCGGGCAGAACGAGCAGCTTTGCGTCCGGCGGTGTGCTTTGGAGTGGATCGAGCACCATGTTGATGAAGGCGCCGACCTCCCGCGCATAGAAGCGATCCCCACCGAACCCCATCGGCACGGTCTTCTCGCTCCGGTAGTAGGCGTCGAGCCTAAGACCGATCACACCGAGCGCGATCCAGAATCCGAGGATCGTCGATCGACTCACGGCCATCGAGACGTGCCTTTTCGTCAGCCAGAGTGGAAGGGTCTCGAGCGAAGCCGCAACGATCCACACGAGTGCAGGCGCGGCGAGCGCAAATCCATAGTGGTGCAGGCGGCTGTTGAGTCCCAACTTTGCCAGGAGAACCAGCGCGAAGACCCACAGGACGACGCGGGTACCGTCGAGGCGTCGTGCGAGCCATGCACGTGTGAGGATCGTAAGGACGACGATGCAGACCAGCGGCAGCGGAGTGAACGCGACCGCGAACCAGTCCTGGTAGTCGACGCTCGACACGGGGATCAGGGAGAAGGCGACGCAGCACGCGACGCCCGTGATCGCGGCCGGTCTCGTCCACGAAGGTCGCTGGGCAGCGAGTCGTCCGAGCGCCACCGCGACGAAGAGGACTGCGAGCCAAGCTGCTGTCGATACGATCAGGATGATCAGGCGTGTGGCAGGATCGTCGATGCCGAGCGAACTCTTGTAGAAGAGGAGGCCCGACAAGTCCGGATTGGTGACGTGTTTCCACGCGCCCGTGACGAGGCTCGTGGCGTTGTCCGCACCGCTCTGCCACGCGAGCGCGGACCAAACCAAGGCCACGGGGATCGCGCAGGAGATCAGGAGCACGGCGATGTTCACGGCGAAACCGCGACGTTCGCGTCGTGCGATCACGAGAGTGGCGCCGGCCGCCGCTGCGGTTGCCAAGAAGGTCTCGGGCTTCGTCAAGAAATCGAGCCCCAGCGTGGAACCCGCCAATGCCAGGCTCCCCAGTCGGCCGTTCTCGAGCCAGCGAACGGCGAAGTAGATCGTCGCCAGTCCGAGCGCCACACCGTGCGTGAGTTCATGGCTGTACGGACATGCGAAGTTGAAATTCGCGATCGCTTCATGCTGGCCGTAGGCGCAGAGGACGACGAACGCGATCACCCCACAGGTCGCGGCGAAGCGGCTCGTGAGTTCGCGCGCCAGCCGATAGAGCAACAGCGACACGAAGATCGCGATCGCGAGATTGAAGATCGTCAGGCTGCGAATCGACGTCCCGAACAACCAGAACACGCCGGTGTTCAAGTACTGGGACAACGGGCCGTTGAACCACGCGATATCTCGGCCGAGCGCGTCTCCTTCGAGCAGACGCCATGGTGTGTACACCTCACGACCGTAGTCGACGATCGGATCGCACCAGGTTCCGTAGCCTCGGATGATCAGTGCGATCGAGACCAGGACGATCGTGACGATCGCGATCGCCTCGTCTCGCCACTTCCACGTGTCGTTTCCGACGTACATCGGATCAATCGGGAGTGACGATGGTTCCCGTGAAGACGACCTCGAGTCCACCGTACTCCGATCGTTGCAGCGTCATCGTGAAACCGTGCTTCCTCATGACCTCGTGGGCGATGTGCAATCCGAGGCCGAGCCCGTCGGGATTGCGAGTCCTCGCCGACTGACCGCGGAATCTGCGTTCGGGCAACTTCGGAATGTCGTCGGTGCTGAGGCTCTTGCCGTCATCGATGACGCGCAAAGTAAAGTTCGTATCGTGGACATCGAGGAGGACCGCAACGTGACCTCCGTCTTCGTTGTAGCGGACCGCGTTGTGCACGACGTTGCTGACGGCTTGCTCGAGAAGTGTGACGTCTCCACGGACGAACGTCGGTTCTCCCGGGAGTGCATGACTGATCTCGATGTTGCCCTTGCGCGCGATCGGCTCGTGCCGCGCCACGACGCGTTCGACGAGGTCGTCGAGACGAATCACGTCGTCGCGCAATTGGTAGTCCGAATGCTCGAGCTTGGAGACAGCCGAGAGATTCTGGAGGATCGAACCCAGGTAGTGCGCTTCGGCAGCTGCCTTGGCGACGTCCTTCTTCGCGTCCACGAGGTCGTTCGACAGGCGTGCTCCGAGGTTCGTCAAATGACCCTGAAGGACGGTGAGCGGAATCATCACGTCATGGGTCGTATTGGCGACGAATTGGCGGAGAGATGCTTCGCGGTCCGCAACGCGCTGAATGTGGTCCTTGATCCGATCGCCGGCCGTGTTGAAAGCAGTGGCGAGACGTGCGATCTCGTCATTGCCACGAACTCGGACCGGTTGTGCGTAGCCGGTTTCGGCGGCGGCGTTGACGTCTTCCGTCAGCATCCGAATCCGGCGCACGATCGGGCCTGCACCGAAGAGCACGACCCCGAGCAACGTCGCAGCGATGCCGTAGGAGAGCCACCACCACGCCGTCGAGTCCGGATCGATCTCGGCCCAGCCAGTGAGATAGACAACGGCGCACGGACCGGCTTCGTCGGATGTGAGCAGCGCAAACTCGAGGAAGGGGAGCTGTTTCTCGACATCCTCGGGTTCCTCGGGCTTCGGCGCGTCGCGTCGATCGTTCGACGGTGGTCGATCGTTCGACGGTGGCCTGTTGTTCGAGCTTCGGTTCGTTGGACTCCTGTTCGTCGGAAACGAACGTCGACGTCTCGAGTCCGGGTTCGAGTTCGCATAGCGAGTCCAGCGCTTGCGTTCGGCCTCGAAATACTGACCCCAGTACGCCCTCGAAGACATCGGTTTCGACGGATCGCGCCAGACCGAAGCGAAGTTCTTCTTGTCGACGAGCTGCTTGCGTAGGTCCTCCGGAAACGGCGGTGCTTCGGGGTTGTCCGACCCGAAGCCGATGTCGTACGCCCAGAGCGAATCTCCGACGAGGCGCAACGACTCATCGCGCGCGCCGCGTGTTCGCATGAAGAAGAACCCGTTGAACGATCCGACGCCACCGAAGTGATACGAATCCTCGTTGCAGGCTTCGATACCGCTGCCTTCTTCGAAGCGCGAGACGATGTGGCTGTGGATCCGATCGACCAGATTCCGCCGGGCCATCTCGCCGCGGACCTTTTCCGTGGCAAACACGATCGGAATGCCGATCGCGATGATCGTCAGGGCGAGCTTGAGACGGAGGTTCACGCGGTCTTGCTGGGGTCGACAGGAGGCTCCAGTCTGTAGCCTACCCCCCAAACCGTCGCGACGAGCTTGCCATACGCGCCGAGTTTCTTGCGCAAACGTGACATGTGAACGTCGAGCGTGCGCACGCCGCCTTCCCGATGCGGGTCCAGCACGTGATCGACGAGCCAGGTTCGGCTCACCGCGGCACCCGAGCGTCGCGACAGCGAAACGAGCAGGTCGAACTCCACTCTCGTCAGATCGACGCGTGATCCATCGGTCGTGACCTGGCGAGCGCTCGTGTCGATCTGGAGACCGCCGATCTCGATCCTACCGTTCCGCTGCAGGGTCGGACGCCTGAGGCGCGCGTGCAGGCGTGCTAGTAGTTCTTCTGGCCAGAACGGCTTCGTGACGAAGTCGTCGGCGCCGAGCTCGAGAGCGCGAACCTTGTCCGTCGTCTCGTTGCGAGCGCTCAGGATGACGACCGGCACGTCACTCGTGTCCCGAATACGCTTGAGGACGTCGAGCCCGTATGCCCCCGGCAGCATGAGGTCGAGAATGATGAGTTCGAAGACTTGCGGATCGACCTGCAGGGCTGCGCTTCCGTCTCGGAGCCACAAAAGTTCAAAGTTCTCGCGGTGCAAAGTGTCGACGATCTGTTTGCCGAGTTCGACATCGTCCTCGACGAGTAGGATCTTGGCCGTCATGTCTGTGGTAGGTGCCGTAGATCGTGGGGGCTGGTCGGCAGTCGGCTGATCGTGCGGGGGCCTGCTAATGCGATCGAGTGACTTGCCGGGGCAACAGACGACATACGAGCGTTCCGCGCTAGTTGCCGTAAAGAATCGCTTCAGAAAAATGCCGGAGTTCGTTCTCGCGGTGTCCCCGGGAGGCCGGATGCGACAATCTTCCAGCATGCGACTGTCTTGCTCGGGTTTCGAAGCGGCGCTTCTGGTCGTCTGGCTCGTCGTGTCGGCGATGCTATCGACCGCTGCGGCGGGATTCGCACAGCGCGAGTCGCGTCCGCCCGCACGCGACGCGAAGTCGCGAATCCCGGATCAGCCTACGTATCACGAGCATGTCGGTCCGATTCTGTACGCGAATTGCACCGAGTGTCATCGGCCCGGAGAGATCGCACCGTTTTCGCTCGTGACGTATGACGATGCGAAGAAGCGCGCCAAGACGATCGAACGTGTGACTCGTTCGCGATACATGCCCCCTTGGCTGCCCGAGGAGGGATGGGGGCAGTTCCACGACGAACGACGCCTCGACGATCACGAGATCGAAACGATCGCACGTTGGATCGCGGCGGGCCTGCCGGAGGGACCCCGTGCCGCGGCTCGCGGGCTGCCGCATTTCACCGAGGGGTGGCAACTCGGCGAGCCGGATCTCGTGCTCGAAATGCCGGTCGGATACTCCGTCCCCGCGGCAGGACCGGACGTCTACCGCAACTTCGTGTTGCCGCTCGACATCAACGAGGACGTTTGGGTCCAAGCGATCGAGGTCCGGCCGAGCGCCCGCGCCGTGCTCCATCACACGCTGATCTTCGAAGATGCGACTGGCGACGCCGCTCGACTCGAGAAGCAGGATCGATCCGGGCAGCCTGGTTTTCGCCGCATGGACTTTCGTGGCTCGAGCCAGATCGGAGCGTGGGCCGTTGGCGGGTCGGCAAGGCGACTGCCCGGGGGACTCGCGCGCCCGCTCCGTCGCGGGGCGTCCATCGTGCTCTCGTCCCACTTCCATCCATCGGGAAAGCAGGAGACCGAGAAGACGCGAATCGGCCTGTTCTTCGCAAAGGAACCACCTGAACGAACCCTTCTCGATTTCCAGGTGCCGCCACGGTACGGCGCACTGTGGGGCATCGACATCCCCGCTGGTGTCGCGGACTACGTGGTGTCGGATCGGTTCGTCGTGCCGTGTGACATCGAACTCGTCGGCGCTTGGGGGCATGCCCACTATCTCTGTACGTCGATGCGCGCGATCGCAAAGCTGCCGGACGGAACGACGACGAAGTTGTTCTCGATCCGCGAGTGGGATTTCGATTGGCAGAATGCGTACTTCTACCGTGACGCTGTGAAGCTTCCGAAGGGGACGATCATCGAATCGACGCTGCACTACGACAACAGCGCCGGCAATCCGAGCAATCCGTCCGATCCACCGCAGCGCGTGCGATGGGGTCTGCAGTCGACCGACGAGATGGGATCACTGATCTTCTCGTGCGTCCCTGCAAAAGAAGGTGACATTGCGGTCTTCCGCGACGGTGAGCGCGAGCAGGCACGCCTGAGTGTCGCCGGCGCGGCACGCAGGCGAGTCGTGAGCCGCTACGACTCGAATCGCGATGGAGTCGTGACCCGTGACGAAGTACCGGCTCGACTCTGGACCATGGTCGCGAGATTCGACGGCAATGGCGACGGAACCCTGCAGGACGACGAACTCGACGCCATCGTGCGCGCGATGCAAGACATGCGCCCGCGTTCCGGGCGAGCCGGGGGAGACGGAAGCGGAAACGGGCGGCGCCGGTGAGCAGCCGACTTCGCTCGCTGTTCTCGCTCGTTGCAATCTCGACACCAGCGGCGTTCATGGCGGCATGTGCGACCGATTCGATCGCGAGTGGGATCGATCGCGCGATCGCGTTGATGGACTTGCGCGGCAATGCGCGAACTCCGCTCGCGGTCACGGCCGAAACATCGGCAGCCGTGCTCGTGTTCGTGACGACCGACTGCCCGATCGCAAACGCCTACGCACCAGAGATCTCGGCCATCGCACGCGAATATGAGCAACGTGGCTTTGAGTTCTTCGTCGTGCACGTCGATCCAGACGTGTCGGCAGACGATGCGCGGCGACATGCGGGTGAGTACGCCCTCGATGAAGAGTCCGTCATCCTCGACCCGGAGCACGATCTCGTGCGTGCACTCGGGATCACGATCACGCCAGAAGTCGCGGTCGTCCGGAGCGATGCTTCGATTGCCTATCGGGGTCGAATCGACGATCAATGGGCGGATTTCGGCAAGAAGCGCCGAGCCGCTCGCAAGCAAGACCTGCGAGCGGCTCTCGACGCGATTCTCGGGGGCCGGAGCGTCGGCGAGACTCGCACGATGGCCGTCGGTTGCTCCATCCCGATCATTGCGGAACGCTGAACTCGCGTTCCCATCGAGGGTCACTTCTGGCGGCGCTTGCGGTTCTTCATGCTGGCCGCGAGTTCGTCCTTCGTCACCGCGCCGTCTTCGTTCGCATCGGCTTTGCTGATGCGCGCCCAGCGCTCGCCCGCTTCTTCCTGCGTGATCTTGCCGTCCTTGTTGGTGTCGAGGCGCTCGAAGATCTTGTCGACGGGGTTCTTGCCGCCGCGCTGAGCCGAGGCTCCCGGTGCGATGGCGACGAGGGCGAAGCAGGCCAAGATCGGGGTCAGTTTTGCGATCATCTTCTCTCTTCCTTTTCTGACAGGGCAGCTCGCGCGAATCTGTCGGCGAGTGTTTCGATGCAGCGAGCGAACCACGCTCACCGCGACAGGAAGAGATACGGCAGTCGAGCCTACGAATCGCTGAACGATGCGTGGCAAGACTGCCAACGCGCACGGATGGCTGGAATGGTGGGCCGTACTGGACTCGAACCAGTGACTTCGACCTTGTGATAGTCGCACTCTACCAACTGAGTTAACGGCCCCGGGCTGTCGCGACGCTCCCACGCGAGGCAGGATGCGCACACTCCACGCGGCGCGAAGGGTAGCCCGGACGGGATGGGATTTCTAGGTCGGCGCGTGTCCGAGTTGTCGAAGCTCCATCAGGGCAGCAAGTCCGCGGCCCTGATGGGCCAGGTCCGCGACAAGGTCGAGAACAGTGCGCCCATGGCGCGCAGGTCGCTTGCCGTCAGTGCGCCATGGGCATCGAGATCCCAGACGCCGACGGGTCGGCCCGTCGCATCACGAATCGGACACACGAGGCCTGCCGCGGTCGTGAGGCCGCTCTTGTTGTCACAGGACACGTAACCTGGCCACTGCCCGACGTCCTCGGCGAGTAGCGCCTGATTGGCGAGGATGGCGTCCCAACACATGCCGGAGGCCAGGATCCCTCCGTTGCGATCGAGGGGCGTGCAGACTGGTGGGCCGAATGCGTGTCCGAGGTCCAGCGCCGAAGCGTCTTCGCGTGCGACGTAGTATCCGTTCCACGCCCATCCGCGCCTCTCGAACCGTTGTCCGATCATTCGTGGCAGCGCGGAGAGGACATGCCTGGCGGAAGGGCCGGATGATGTGAGTTCGGCGATTTCCGCGAACAGGCCGCGATACGTCGACGCATCTTCGAACTCGGGCGACGCCGTCCCGGCGGCAAGCGACAAGAACCTCAGGAAATCCTTCGTGGGAATGGTGTCCTGCAGCATCGCGCCTTTGTACCGCGCAACGCCCGCGTGTCGACGGGCTGCTGCAGGAGCTGGCTCTTGATCGGGGGGCTGCTACTTCGTGGCTGCCCCCGCGTCTTTCAGTGAGCTTCGACTAGCGACTCCTGGTCGCTCTCGATCCAGCGCTCGGTGCGAGCGTCGCTGCTGAGGTCGAATCGCGTCCGGTCGAGCACGTCCAGGTCGTTGCCCTCGGCATCTTTGGTGAGGATCACGATGGGGCGGTGCAGGTCTTCGGTCTGCCGCACGACTTCGGCGAGTTCGCCCGTGTTGAGACGAACTTCGGTGCCGATCGGGTGGATCCCGTTGGTCTCGATGAAGCGCCGTAGCAGGGCGAGGTCGAAGTGATTGCGCATCGCGAGCATGATTCGATACGCACGGACCGGCGACATCGCTGGCTTGTAGGGGCGCACCGCAGTGAGTGCTTCGTAGACGTCACAGATCTTGACGATCTTGGTCATCGGGCTGCGGGGAGCCCAGAACCCCGTCTTGGGATAGCCGCGATCGTCCATGGTCTTGTGATGCGAGAACGCCGTCGCGACCGCGACCGGGTCGGCATCGTCGACGTCGAGCAACGTGCGCGCGCCGTGCACGGTGTGCAGCTGCATCTCGAGTTTTTCTTCGTCCGTGAGGCGCCCCGGCGCGTGCACGATTTCGAAGGGAACCTTCGCCTTGCCAATGTCGTGGAGCAAGCCAGCTAGACCAACACGTTCTTGTAGACGGATATCGGGTGTCAGTGACTTGGCGAAGATGACCGCGAGGAAGCACACGCGCACCGAGTGTCCGAACGTGAACGCGTCGTATTGCTCGTATCGCGCGACTTCGAGCATCGATGCCGGATCGACTTCGATGCGCTTCATGATGCGTTCGATCTCGCCGCGCACGGTGTCGAGCTTGAAGCTCTTTCCGCGGCAAACCGCGATACTGACGCTCTGGAGCAGGTTGATGACGCCCTGGTAGATCTCGAGCGGTAGTTCGAGTTCGGTTTCGACGCGCTCACCATCACCGAAGCCGGCCGTGCGTTTGGCAGCGGTTTCGAGGCTCAGTGGCGGCAGCAGGCGAATGTGTCGCACGCCACTCTTCTCGAGAAGCGTATTGGCGTTCGTCCACGTCTCGCCCTGCTCGGACTTGCGCGCGTTGAGCAGGCTCACGACTCCGACGAACTCGTCGAAAGTCGCACCGCGCTCGAACGCGAGCCCGCCTGCGCCGAGGCGTGCGACGGGCTCGATCAGCCGCTGTGCAGACAGTGTCGCCGACATGAGCGGCCGCGTGTCGTGCACGAGGTAACCATCGACGACGCCGACTTCGATCGACGATGTCGAGCCCATCGAGCAGTGCTGTTCGAGGCGTCGCACGAGCCCCTCGAGGGTGTCCCGTAGGCGAGGGTGAGTCTCCGAATAGACTCGACCATTGATGAGCGCGACGAGGAGCTCGTCGAGGAATCCCTCGACGCCCCCGAGTGCTTCTTGATCGTATCCAACGTCACACACGGCGGCCTCCAGCGGACAACGCTCGTTCGATGGCCTTGATGGCGGATTCCGCGCCCTCGCGAATCGCGGGGTCTTCCTTCTTCATGCCAAAGAGCTTCTTGCGACCGAGGATGCGATGCAGAGCCTTCGCGGATCCCGTGCACGGTAGTCGACCAAGGAGTTGGATCGCCCAAAGGCGAGATTCGACCATCGCAGGGTCGAACGCGGTGCTATCGAGATAGTCCGCGATCAGGTCGGATGTCCGAGCGCGAAGAGTCGACTGTGCGGTCGGGTCTGCTAGCGCGCGCAAATAGAGCGCGGTCCAGTCCGGTGGAAGTTCCGCGGGCGTCAGTAGACGGAAGACGTCTCGCTCTGGCAGTTGCGTCGGCAGCTCGGAGATGAACCGAGCGACCGAAGGCATCCAGCGTTCGCGGTCGAGTGCCAAGAGAATCTGTACGAACGGCAAGGTTCGCGGGCGCGCGATCGAGAGAATCTTCTCGGCGCGTTCCTTCTTCTGGATCCCGGCGCTCAGGACCTTCTCGGCAGCAACGACGCGGTCCGGGTCGATGAGCTCGAGGAGTTGGTGGAGTTTCTCTGCATCGCGCGTGTTGTGGCGCGGATCGGTCGCGTCGACGAATGCGAAGAACGTGCGCGGGAATCGCTGCACGAGGCTACCGAGTTCGAGCTGGCCGAGTTCGGTCAGGAGTTCGGGGCATCCTGCTTCTTCGACGAGATCGACGAAGCGATCGAATGCGGTCCAGTCACCGTGCTCCTCCGCTTGGGATTCGCACCAGGTCAAGAAGTTGGCTGCGACGGCCGGGAAGATCGCTTCTTCGCGTGACAGCAATCCACGAAGCAGGCGACGAATGCGCGTCAGTGCGAGTTGTTCGTCGACACGGACGAGGAAGGTCAGATACACGGCGTAGATCTCGCCGAGTTGCTCTTCGCTCTCCTCACCGAGTTCGATGCCTTCCCACTGTGGCAGTTCTGCCAGCTCCTCGAACAGGCTCGCGGCGTCGTCGGTGATGCGTTCGTCGCCTGCGTCGCCGAGTTCTCGTTTCTCTTCCTTCTTGGCGGCCTTCGTACCGGGCTTGCCGTCGGGAGAGTTCGGGTCGCCGGTCAGTGTGAAGAAGCGCTGACTGATCGAGCCGAGCAGCTTGCCGAGCTGCAGTGAGCCCGTCTCGAGAGCGCTGTTGGCGATGCTTTCTTCGAGGCGGGCGAGAACCTCTTCGACGACTTTGACGATGGTCGGTCCATCACCGAGTGCTTCGAGTGGCAGCGTCTTGAGGACTTGCTCGAGCACGTCGACTTCGATGCCCTCGAACGTTTCGCCGGTCTTCTCGCGTTCGTCCGCGAGCTGCCGCAATCGCCCCTCGATGCTGCCGATCCGATTCGCGATGCGGCTGCTGCGACGCAGCATCTCCGTCAAGACCTTGCTGCTGTCCGATCCCTGGAGGAGCCACTCCGCGATGTCAGATCGCGACGAGTCACCGTCGAGCGAGTACTGTCCGTCGTAGCGACGCTCGAGCGGCTCGATGCCGAGCATCGATTCTTCCCAGTAGTCCTCGAACTGCGGGTTCTTCGGACGCTCGCGCACGATGCTCAAGAAGCGCGAAGCGAAGATCTGCATCGACTCCTCGTCCGCGTTGTCGCGGAAGGCGAGACCGGCGAGCGCACAACGGTCGAACCGCTCGCGTAGCCACTCGAGCCGAGGGTCCGCCGAGCAAGGCACCCGCACGTCCCCGGTGACGTATTCGTCACCCTGAAAGACGAATCGATGATCGGAACGTTCCGGCTGAACTTCGATCACCGATCGCACGAGTTCGATGACGCGAGAACAGTTCGTCGCCACGCGGTGATTGCCGGCAGGATAGAGGGCGAAGGCCTTGAGGTAGTCGACGAGCGACAAAGGCACACTGAGCGCGACGTCGGTTTTGACCGAAGTCGCGATTGCGTCCGTTTTTACGCTTGCAGTGTTCGGGTGGTTCTCTGACATCGCACAAGGGTCGCTGGGTCGACCCGTTTCGCCAGAGTCCTGATCGACACGATCGAGTCCTAGCTTCAGCCCCCGCGGCGATATTGCGCGGGGTGCCGTGGAACACCGGTGGCGTCGAGGTTTGCGCGCGCGCCGCGGGTCGTCTCAGGCGTCCGCGTAGATGTCCATGATCTCGTGAAGGAGCTTCACGGCGTCCGCCATCGGCCGCTGGAACGCGTTGCGTCCCATGATCGAGCCGAAGCTGCCGCCTGCCGCGAGGCCGCGGATCTCTTCGAGGACCGCGTCGGTGCCCTTCGCCGGACCACCCGAGAAGATGACGATTCGCTTGCCGTCGAAGGCCGATTGTACGACGTGGCGGATGCGGTCCGCGAGAGTGCCGATCGCGATACTCTCGCTGTCGTAGACCTTCTTGGCTTCGCCTTGCTCGATGTCCGCCGTCGGTGGCTTGACCTTGATCACGTGGGCGCCGAGTTGTGCCGAGATCTGTGCCGCATAGGCGACGACGTCCGTCGCGGTCTCACCGGTCTTCGAGATCGACGTGCCACGCGGGTAGGCCCAGACGACTGTCGGCAGACCGACTTCCTTCGCTTCTTGGATCAGGACGCGGAGGTTCTCGTACATGAGATTCCGCTCGATGCTACCGGGGTAGATCGTGTAGCCGATGGCGGAGCAGCCGAGGCGAAGGGCATCTTCGACCGACGCGGTCACCGCCGGGCACGGGTCTTTGGTCGCGACGAGGCTGTCCGAGTTGTTCAGCTTGAGGATCGTCGGGATCCTGCCGGCAAAGGTTCGCGCACCCTGCTCGAGGAACCCGAGCGGTGCCGCATACGCGTTGCACCCAGCCTCGATCGCGAGCTTGAAGTGATAGTGCGGGTCGTAGCCTGCAGGGTTCTTCGCGAACGAGCGAGCTGGACCATGTTCGAAGCCCTGGTCGACGGGAAGGATGACCATCTTGCCGGTTCCTGCGAGTCGACCGTGCATGAGCATCGATCGCAGCTTGGCAAGGACGCCGGGAGGGTCGGATTCGTACCAGGAAAGGATTTCGTCGACGCGTTCGGTCATGAGTCTGTCGTTTCTGGAGGTCTTGTGAGAGTGTGTCGAGGCTATCGGTCCACGAAGTCGTGGAGCATCACTTCGGTTCGGGAATGTCGAGATCGCCGCTCATGTAGCGGCGCAGAGGACGCTTGCAGAAGTAGAAGAAGTCGTCGGTGATCGCCGCCCATTCTTCGTCGCTCGTGATCCCGTAGGCCTCGGCGAGGCGGTCGCGGTTGTAGCGATACCGGAGTTCGAGGCCGAGGACCTGTTCGAACGCTTTTGCGAACTTACCCTGTTCGCCGAACGACGCTCGTCCGGGACCGACGTGCGAGTAGAAGATCCAAGCCCACCCGAGTGCATAGACCGTGCTGACGATCTGCTGATCCTCGCCGCTCGCCTTCTCCGATTCGATGGCTTGCTTGGCACGTGCGAATCGAATCTGGTCGATCCCGAGGAACTGCTTCGGAGTCAGGAAGGACTTGCTCAGCTTGTCGACGGTCTCGGCGTCCGGTGCGTCGTCAGCGCCAGCATCGGCGGCGTCCTTCGCGGTCTTCCATGCAAAGTAGGCATCCGCGGCGGCAGAGATCGTTCCTTGGCGGCCTACGAGAGCCCTCCGGAAGCGATATCCCGAGTACTGATTGCCTTCGTACGCGCCCCAGAACTCGGCGATGCCCTCTTCGAGCCACGGAGTCGGCGGCATGCGCGGCAGGCGCGCCGCGTTGTGCATGATCTGGTGCGTCGCCTCGTGGAAGAGCTCGTGATAGAACTGCGATTCGCTCGCACCTTGCCACACGTAGAGCGTGCCGCGGCAGTGATCCTGGATGCCCTCGTCGGCACTCGGTGTGTAGAACGCGGCCGCGAGCCCGGTCGACGGGAAGAACTTGTGTCCGTGATCCCGGTAGCTCTCGTAGCTCTTCTGATCCTTGAGGATCATGACGGGCACGACGAACTCCGAGTCGTCCCAGCTCGGCAACGTGTCTTCTCCATACGCTGACTGGAACTGCTTGCGCAGCGCGGCGAGTCCAGGACCGATGAGTTCGGCCGTCGCGGTCGGATCGGGGCTCTTGGCGTCCTGCACCATCAACAGGTACGGATTCGGAATCTTGTCCGTCGAGAAGTAGAAACGCAGTTCGAGATCCGGGACGTCCTTGACATCCTGCCGGTAGTAGTCGGCGACGATCTTCGCCTTCTTGCCGAACGGTGTCTGCCAACGCGCGAGTTCGGCCTGTTCGGCTGCTTGCTTCTCCTGTTCTTTCAGCTTTGCCTGCCACTCGGTCGTGATGCGAGTGTATTCGTCGTCCTTGACCCACTTGTCCTTGTAGTCGGGATGGTCTCCGACGTAGCGACGGAAGCCGAGTGCGCGGCGCGAAGCCTCGTGGTCCGGATCGCTCGCCAGGATCATCTCGTGAATCTCGTCCGAACTCAGGACGCCGTCACCGAGTTCGTTCCGCTCCGAGAGTTCGAGTGCTTCGAGGAGCTTCGCGGTCTTGGTGTCTTTGTCCGTGCTCGCTTCTGCAGCTCGAATCGATTCGTCGTACCGTTCACGCGGCGTCTTCTTCGGTGCAGCTTTCGCCGTCTGGTCGTTCGTCGTGGTGCTGTTTCCGTTGGTGTCACTCGTGGCGTTCGAGTTCGCGCCACCGTTGCCACCGGCGTCCGTACGATTACCACTCGAGAAGAACCACAGGCCACCCGCGATCAAGGCGCAAGCGCCGAGGCTCATGAACAACATGAGCGGAGCCTTCTTGTCTCGTTCCGACTGGCCGCCGCGCGGACGGCCCGATCTCCCGGCTGTCGCGGTCGTTTGGCGTGAAGTTGGCCGAGAGCGGTCGGTGCTTCGCGATCGGGACGAACGCCTGGCAGCGCGCGTGTCGTCGGTCGAGGCTTCCTCTTGCGTCTCGAGCACTTCTTCGAGAGCTTCGAACTCGTCCGGCGGGACTTCGATGATCGCGCTACACGCGCGGCACTTGACGCGTGCGCCTTGCGCGAGGGAACCGCGGCGGTAGGACTTGCCACACGACGTGCATGAGAACGTATCGGACTCGCTCATGTGCGCATGTTATCGCCGCACCTCGAAGAAGTGCCACAACGCGGCGGACATCCGGCGCAACAACGCGAATCCCGCGTTGTCACGCCCCCAGGAAGTGTCCTTCTGATTCTTCGTGATCACACATGCGACGTACTCGCCGTGGGGAGCGTGGACGAGGAAGACCTCCGATCGTGACGCGTCCACGGCTCCCTGCTTCGAACCGACCTCGACTCCGAGGGGGATCGGTTCGAGCGCGGTGTCGTCCCAGGCGGTGCGGCAAAGTGCGCGATACGCATCGCGAGCCAGCGCGGGCGGCAAGTCGACGCCTCGGCGCATTCGAACCATGAGCGTCGCCATTTCACGCGGCGTGGTCTGTCCCCAACCGAAACGTTTCCAGTCGTCTTCGCGCCCGGGTGTTCGCGAGTTCATCCTCGTCGCGACGAAGCCGCGCGCAGCGAGCAGGTCGTTGATTGCCGTGCCGCTACCCGCGAGTTCTTGCAGCCACAGGCTCGCCGTGTTGTCGGACAACGACTCCATGAGGAGTATGAGCTTGCGGAGTGAGACTTCCGTGCCCTCCTCGAGGGCCGCACAGAGATCCGTGCCCGGGTAGATCCGCGACTTCGACCACGTGAGCGAGGCGCGTGAATCGAGTTCGCCACGCGCGATGCGATCGTAGAGCGCGTAGAGGATCGGTACCTTGATCATGCTCGCTGTCGGGAAGATCTCGTCACCTCGAACGGATGCCTTCGTGCCGCTCGGCAGGTGTTCGACATAGACGCCGACGACTCCATCGAAGCCTTCGATGCACTTCTCGACGACTAGCCTGAGCTCGCCGCCGAGATCGCGCGGCCCACTCGTGCACGATTGCATTACGATGAATGTCACGGCGATCGTTGCGATGGTCCTTGTCCTCATGTCGTGATCCTGCCCGCTTGCTCGATGCGAATCATCGTCCACCGTCACTTTCGGATCGTTGCACTGGCTCTCTCCGTCCTGCCATGTGCCTCCGTGTGTGCACAAGGACGGTTCCACGTCGATTCGGGCCCTGCGGCTTTACAGAGTCCGAGTGCGCGAGCTGCCATCGTGCGGACAGCGGACGGGACTCTCTATGCCATCACCACTCGTCCGACCGGGCAGCTACGGCTGCGATGCATGAAGGCCGGTGGGACGCGCTTCGAGACCGTCGATGTCGAGATCGCCGATGGTTCGTCGGGCGTGGCGAGTGAACGACCAACGAACGGCGCGATCCTCGCGATCGACTCGCGTGGCGTCCTGCACGTCGTGTGGTCGCGGTATCACTACCCGGACTTCTTCGAGCAGTACTATCGCAGGTTCGATCCGGCTACGCGCGCAATGTCGGCGATCGTCAAGACGTCTCATCTCGGTCCTGGTCAGTGCAATCGCAGCGAAGCGATGTCGATCGCGGTGGGGCCCGACGACAAGGTGTACATCGCTGCGCCGTCGACGGGTTTCTGGCAAGCACGTCTACTGAAGGTGCAGGCAGGTCCAACCGCGGGCGTGCCCGCCATCGAGGACCTCGGTCTCATGACGACGAATGGCTCTGCACAGTTGCCGGCCCTTGCCGTCGATGCCGAAGGGCGCGTTCACTGCGCGTACTTCTCCAACCTCGGTGGCAAGCTCGACCACGTCTATTGGGATCCGAAGAATGGCGGAGGTTGGTACCCTCGAACACGCGATGGGAAGCGCAAGCCGTTGACGATCGCAGGCTCGGCGACGAGGACGCTCTTCGGTCCCGCGCTGGCTTGCGATACAGCCGGCCGAGTGCATGCGAGTTTCGTCACGCGTGCATCGGATTCTGAGACGCGCTTGCACTACACGTTCTGGAGTCCCGAATCCTTGCGTTGGCAAAATGCGGCGGATCTCGGGGCTTCGAAGTGTCCGGCGGCTCATCACCCGTTCTTGCATCACACCCTCGCCGTGATGGCCGACGGCAAGCGCGTCTTCGTCGTCGATCGAGCGTTCGTGGATCCGCGTGAGGAACGGGATCGTGGCCTCGTGGTCCGCGAGTTGTCGAAGAACGCACAACGATCCGAGTCCTTCCTCGAGCATTCGAGCGAGGACGCTGCGCGATATCGGCGTATTCACGCGCGCTATGCTCTGTTCCCCGAGAGCATGCGATTGCACGGAAGTCTCGATCTCATCTACGCGATCCCTCGCCAGGAAGGAGCCGAAGGCATGCGGCTCTGGAGACAACCGATAGATTCGTGAGGGAACCGTTGCGGGCCGTCTCCGTTGCAGGCGCGATCATGACCAAGGACATCCCAGACGAATCGAGCCGTGACGCTAGCAAGCGCGATTTGAGCTTCGATTCCTTGCGCATTCCGAGCCCCTGCAATGCGGATTGGGACTCGATGGAGGACCGGGGTTCGCAGCGGTACTGCGAGGACTGCAACCTGTGCGTCCACGACGTCCGTCGCCTGACCGAGTCGGAGACGCGGGACCTGCTCCATCGCGCGGCGCAGAGTGGGACGCGCGTCTGCATGCGTGTCACCTATCGCGCGAACGGATCGGTCGTGACCCGGGACGACGAGCAGCACGACGTGCCGACGCGGAGACGTTTCTTGTCCCGCGCTTGGTCCGCCGCGGCGGCGGTCCTCGCGGTCGTGACGTTCGGTGCCTGCAAGGACCCCAAGCCGCCCGGCGGGAGTGGAACCTCGAAGGGCGGGCCATTCAGCCCGCTCGTCGGCAAGCCGTTCGTCCAGATCCAAGGCGAGCCGGAGGTCGAGACCCAAGGTGAGGTGGAGGTCCTGCTCGGCGATGTGGTGCCAGAAACCGCGCCAGACCCGAAGAGCGGCACGAAGGGCGACAAGCCTCCGATCAAGATCGACAGCCCCAAGGACTGACGGCCCCGTTTCGGGACACGAGGCTCTCTACGCGTACGCGCGTCGTGGGGCTACGCTCTGGTGCATGTTCGAGACCGCAATGCCATTTCGCTCGCGTTCCTTGCGGCTTTCATGCGTGGTCGCGATCGGAGCTTCGATCCCCCTGGTGCTTGCCTGCTGCGGCCAGAGTGAACCCGAGGGCAAGAAGCTCCGGGACGAGAACATGGCAGGCGTCTACCTCGCAGGAGTCGACTACCGAAACAGCGATCTGCGCGGCGCTGACCTGAGCTTCGCCATCCTCGACGGGGCCGACCTCCGGGGAGCGGCACTCGATCGGGCGAACCTCGCGGGAGCGAGTCTCAGCGATGCTCGTCTCGAAGGCGCGACAGGATTGAACGACGAACAACTGGCGGACGTGCTCTACGAGCGAGGTCGGCCGCCGCGAGTCGACGACCGGTACCGAACAGCAATCGAAGCGGCGGCGCCGAATCCGTCCGATACCATCGTCGAACCAGCGACTGCGGAAGCGTTCGCCGGCGTCGTGACGTTCGCCGGCCCGTCCGCATCGAAGTTGTCGATCGAGTACCGAGGTCCGTCGCTCGCCATGGGACCAGCGGGTTCGGACGATGGTCTCCGCGAGATCGTTCGGCTCCAAGCGCGTATTCGGGCAGCGACTCGCCGCGCGATTCGCGCCCTTGCCGAAGCTGTCGGCAGCACTGTGACCGAGACCTTCGAGGGCGAAGGACAGGACGTCGTCCTATTGCGCTGCGATCAGCGAGAGCGGCGGTTGGATCCGATCTTGGAATTCGCGCGTGTCGCGTTCGAAGGCAGTGACGATCGTGCGCGTCCGGTACTCGCGAAGTGGAGTGCCCCTTCGATCCTTGATTTGAGCGCGCGTCTCGTCATGCGTGGATATCGAATCGCGATGCTCGGCGATGTCGACCGTCACACAAAAATGCGAGCTGCGTTCGAACGACTCGGGCACGAAGTCGTCTTGGACGCAGGTCGGGACGATCTCGATGCCGTGCTGGTACTCGCGCCCCGCTCCGACGTGGACACGGCTCGACTCCGCGCTCTGCAGGCTCTCGGCGTGGCTTCGATGCTGGTTCTGCCTCACGATACGTCGAGCGCGATTCAGTCGAGTTTCGATCCACTCCTCACGTCTGCCGGCCTGCGGATCGAGGACAAGCCGCTTCGCAGTGGCTCACGGGATCCGATGTCCGGCGAAACGACGTTCGGCGAACGCACCGATCGCGTCGACGTAATCGGGGACGCGTTCGGCGATGCCTTGCTCGTGACCGAGCGCTTGCGCGTCGGCGAGGCGATCGTCGAGTTACGGGATGTTTCTGCCATCATGCCGAGCACGCCGAACGCAGTCGGAGACAAGAAGTTGCTCCTGTCCTCGCCGCCCTACGGATGGCTCGGTTCGGCCGACGACAAACCCGACGACAAGAGCGCCTTGAAGAGCTACTCGATCGCGTGGCTCGTTCCTGGGTCCGACGCGACGCGTCGAGCCGGTGGTGGGACCGCCGGAATGATCGTCCTGGGCGCGAACGCATTCTCGGACGACTCGATCCACGTCGGGACGACGAACCTCGATCTCGGCGTCGCCTTGACCGAGTGGCTCGTCACGCACTGAGACTTCGTAGCGGATCTCTGCTCATGGATCTCGGCGGAACGCCACGGCCATCCCCTGGCCGCCGCTGATGCAAAGTGTCGCGAGGCCGCGTGCGCCATTGCGGCGCTTCAGTTCGTGCAGCAGCGTCACGACGATGCGCGTGCCCGTGCAACCGATCGGGTGACCGAGGGCGATCGCTCCGCCATTCACGTTGAGTCGGTCGCCCGGAAGGCCGAGTTCTCGATCGCACGCGATGACCTGCGCGGCGAAGGCCTCGTTGAGTTCGATCAAGTCGAAGTCGTCGACGGTGACGTCGAGCTTCTGACAGAGATCTTGCACCGCCGGCACCGGACCGCGGCCCATCAACCGGGGGGACACGCCGGCACGGCTCCACGCTTCGACCGAAGCGAGCACCTCGAGGCCATGAGTGACCGCGTAGTCGCGACTCGTGACGAGAACGGCAGCCGCGCCGTCGGTGATGCCGGACGAGTTGCCTGCGTGGACGGTTCCGCCCTCGTCCGCGCTGCGGAAGACCGGTGGCAGCTTGGAGAGCTTCTCGAGCGTCGTGCCGCGACGACCGTGCTCGTCGGTTCCGAACGAATGGCTTCGACCCTTCTTGTCCGTCCACTCCAAGGTGAGGCGCTCGTCATCGAAGCGCCCAGCGTCTTCCGCTGCTTCCCATCGCTCGAAGGACCGAAGCGCGTACGCGTCCTGTTCTTCGCGTGTAAGCGCGTGTTCGTCGGCGAGATACTCCGCCGTCTTGCCCATCGGTTCACCGATCAGGCGACACTCGAAACCGTCCGTGTACGTGCCGTCGAGCACGCGGCCGTGGCCGAGTCGGTAGCCGCGACGAAACTCGGGAAGCAAGAACGGCATGTTGGTCATCGATTCCATGCCGCCGGCGACGATGCACGAGGCTTCGCCGGTTTGGATCATGCGAGCGGCTTGAACGATCGATTCGAGCCCACTTCCGCAGGCTCGATTGAGCGTCTGCGCTGGGCAAGCTTCCGGAAGCCCCGCTCGGATGGCGACTTGACGCGCGGGATTCGGACCCGAGCCGAGTTGGCGGGCGTGGCCGAAGAGTAGTTCGTCGACGTCGTTCCCATCGATCGCGGCGCGCGACAAGAGTCCGACGGTCGCGAACGTGCCGAGTTCGACGGCGCTGACGTCAGACAGACTTCCCAAGAACTTCCCGATCGGTGTTCGGACTGCATGTGTGATGACGGCTTCGGGCATATCGCTCTCTCGGAATGGATTGCTCGCTCGGGTTCGTCCTGCAGCTCACACTTGTTGCTTCCGCACTCTTGGCGCATGGAGAGCTGTCCGATCCTGCGAACTTCCGAGCGTCGGGAACGGTAGTCGAAACCGCACGGATTCTCATCACGTCTGGCCAGAATCACGATCCATGGAGCTCCCGAGCGTCTTTCCGATCTTCCCGTTGAGCCAAGTCGTGTTGGTTCCCGGTGCGCTCCTACCACTGCACGTGTTCGAACCGCGGTATCGCGAAATGGTGCAAGATGCGCTCCAAGGGCATCGTTCGATCGCGATGGCGGCATGCACGTCTCGCGGTCGATTCGGCGATCCCGCGGTGGATCCCATCATCGGGCTCGGACGCATTCTGCATCGTCAGCTCTACCCGGATGGGCGTTCGGACATCATTCTCGAAGGGCTCGCGCGCATGGAGATCGAAGAAGAACTCGTCTCCGACAAGCCCTATCGTATCGTGCGGGCCAGTCCGATGGTCGAGATCGAGCCGCTCGGCGAGCTCGTCGAAGATCTCGGCGAGCGCGCCTCGTCGCTCCTCGAGCGGATCCAGGACTTCGATGAGAAGGAACGAAGGCTGTTCCGCAGACTGCCGCTGACGCAGTTGCTGGATTCGTTGCTTTTGCGCGTGCATGCGAGCGTCGAAGCAAAGCACGAGATCTTCGCGATGCCGCGTCTCGTCGATCGTCTTGCAGCACTCGAACGCCACATGACCGAAGCCGAGTCACCGCCTTCGTTCTGTTCGTTCCGCAGTGGTGACCCGCGACTCAACTGACGTCAGGAACGGTCACGATCGCTAGCTCTAGCTAGGTCACGTGCGTACACGGTCGAGAACTTCTGCTGCAAGGATGTCGGCTTTGTCGCCAGTGGCACGGTGCGAGAACTCGACCATCCATTCGCCCGCGCGTCGCCCGACGACGACCCGCAGGGGGAAGCCGAGCAGATCGAGGTCCTTGAACTTCGCGCCAGGAGACATCTTGCGATCGTCGAGGCAGGTGTCGATGCCGGCTGCGACGAGCTCCGTATAGAGTTTCTCCCCGAGTTCGACCTGCTCCGAGCGCTTCGCATCGAGGATCGCGACGACGACCTCGAACGGCGCGATCGGTCTCGGCCAGACGATTCCACTGTCGTCGTGGTTCTGTTCGACAGCGGAGGCGGCGGTTCTCGAAACACCGATGCCGTAACAACCCATGACGAACGGCGTGGGTTTGCCGTCCTCGGCGATGAACGTGGCATCCATCGCGGAGGAGTACTTCGTGCCCAGCTTGAAGATGTGTCCGACTTCGATGCCGCGCGTCTCGACGAGTGCGCCTTTGTCGTCCGGGGATCGCTCGCCCGCCCGTGCGAGGCGTACGTCGCGATAGTCGGGTTTCGGGCAATCGCGTCCCGGGTTGACGTTGAGGCAGTGATACCCCGTCTCGCAGCAACCGGTCAGCAAGTTGGTCGCGCCTTCCAGTGTCAGGTCGGCGATCAAGCGCACGTTGCCCTGCAAGCCGATCGGGCCTGCGAAACCGACGTCCGCCCCGGTCACGCGTTTGACGGTCTCTTCGTCGGCGAGTCCCACGGCGAGCGCGTCGACGATACCGCACAGCTTGACTTCGTTGATCTCGAGGTCTCCGCGCATCATCACGGCGATCGGTTCGACGCGGTCCGCATACGTCGCGTTGTAGATGACCGTCTTGGCCATACGCGCCGCTTCCATGCCGAAGAACTGGACGAGTTGATCCACCGTCTTGATGCCGGGTGTCTCGTGCTTCTCGAGTTCTTTCGGCGCTCCGCCATCCGGCGTTGCGGTGATGATCGACGTTGCCTTCTCGACGTTGGCGGCGTAGCCGGATTCTTCGCAGTAGAGGATCGCGTCCTCTCCCGTCTCGGCGAGCACCATGAACTCCTGCGAGCCGCTGCCGCCGATCGCTCCGGAATCCGCCTCGACGGCGCGGAAGGCGAGCCCGCATCGCTCGAAGATGCGCCGATACGCACGGTCCATCGCTCGATAGCTCGCGTCCAGTCCAGCCTCGTCGATGTCGAAGCTGTAGGCGTCCTTCATCAAGAACTCGCGACCACGCATCAATCCGAAGCGCGGCCTGATCTCATCGCGGAACTTGTCCTGGATCTGATAGACGTTGATCGGGAGTTGCTTGTAGGACTTGATGATGCGCTTGATGTACGTCGTGACGACCTCTTCGTGGGTCGGCCCGAGACACACTTCGCTACCGCGCTTGTCGACCATGTGGAACATGAGCCCCTCGGCCAGGTAGCGAGCCCAACGACCGCTTTGCTCCCAGATCTCCTTGGGTTGGAGAATCGGCATCAAGATCTCGTGCGCCCCTTCACGCTCGAGTTCTTCGCGCACGATGTTCGAGACCTTCCGCAAGGTTCGCCACATGAGCGGTGAGTAGACGTAGATCCCGGCCGCGATCTTCTGGATGTAGCCTGCGCGTGCGAGTAGGCGATGGCTCGGGACCTCCGCGTCGGCGGGGTCCTCTCGTAGGGTCGCTAGGGGGATCGTGGACAGTCGCATGCTGCGCAGGATATCAGCGTGACCAGTACCCCCCGTCAGGAGTTCGTCGCATTTGGCGGGGCGGAAGGACGCCCGTCGCTCGCCGTCCCGCTGGCGTCAGCGGGTCGACGCGGGCGGCTCGAACCCTGCAAGCATCGCGGCTCGGAGATTCTCGTCGGGTGGATACTCACCGAGATAGAGACCGACGAAGATCGAGGCCAGAGCGGCATCGTCGACCACGCCGACGCGTCGTCCGCGGAGGCGAACTTCGACGCTATCGCGCGGTCGCACGACGAACGTCAGGTGCTCACCTTCGCGAACCGTTTCCATCAAGTCGCACAGCTGGCGCAGACCACGTTCGTAGCGCGGGAACGCGGTCCCCGTATTGAGGCGGATCGCTTCCTTCCATGCCGAACAGAGTTGCTTCTTCGTGACGGTGCGACAGAAGCGCTTGTCGATGCACGCGATGCCGCCACTCCGAGTCGCCTGCTCGGCATCGGACGTGGGGCGTTCGAGGTAGAGGGCCGCGTAGTAGACGTCGATCGCGAAAATGCCGTACTCGCATAGCCCCGAGCCGTTCAACTCGAGTCGGACGAGTTCCTGGTCCGCTAGCGACCTCGTAGCCGTGAGCGACCGTTCGACGTCGATGACGCGTGCGAAGCCCCTTGCGTCGGGAGATTGCGCAGGGACGTTGCGGGACACCCCTGCGATCTCGGCGCCGACTCGAACTTCGGACGTGCAAGCCGCGAACGAGAGGACGATTCCGAAGACAGAAAGGCCGCGAATCACGCGCCACCTTCCTCCGCTACTCGTGTCGTTTCGTTCGACTTCGACGAAAACAGCGTGACGTCACGGGAATGCTCTTCGCGGACGTAGTGTTCGGTCAGCTCGATGAGTTTGCCGTCGTCGAAGCGAGCGGATGCATAGTGGCGCACGGTGTCACCATCACTCGTTCTGAAGATCCGGGGCACCCGCGCGATGTTGACGTAGACCGTTGTCGGCGTGACCAAACAGCGCTTGCGAAACTCGCCACGCGGGTGGAACAGCAAGTGGTGCATGTGGCCGGCGACGACAAGTGGGATTTCGAACCCACACGCCTCGAGCTTGCGCAGGGCGAGTTGTAGGTCGAGGTCGCCCCAGTCGCCCCCGGGGCGTCCGAAATCCTTGCCGAAGATGTCGGAGGACCGCTTTCCGAGCCCGTAGGGCCCGTTGTGCGCGACGATGACGAGGTTTCGGTAGCGTGCACCACGGGCGACTTCGACGATCTTCGCGGCAGAACTCTCGTGATCGAGGACGCCATAGAGTTCCGAATAGAGTTCTGGGCTACGTAGGCTCGGGCCACCCCACGAAAAGGGGCGTGCGCCGATGACACTCACCCCGAGTGCATCGAGGTCGAGGGAGGCATAGGCGAGGTGCCGATCACCGAGGATTTCCAGCGATTCGAGTAGCGCTTCCGTCGGGGCCTTCGTCCGGAAGCTGAGCCATGCATCGTGATTGCCGAGGATGCATCCGGTCTTGAGCGGTAGCTCGGCTACGCGTCGTGCCATTTTCGGATCTTCGTCGCCTAGGTCACCGACGAACACGGTCAGCGCCGGATCCTTCTGGCACAGGAGCTTGCGATCCTCCTCGTCAAAATGACCGTGCAGGTCTCCGAGGAACCAGATCTCACGCGAATCTGTCGGAGCATGCTCGGAGGCAGTTGGTTCGCGCATCGAAACGAGGCTACAGGATCGGGGTCACGCCTGCAGCTCGTGGATCTGCAGTCGGTCACGGCCATCGCTTGATTCCTCCGCGGGGACGCGGTCTCCTTCGAGGCTTCATGCAGCTCTTGCTCGCACGCCACGGCAACACATTCGGTCCCGGAGAACGAGTCGTGTGGGTCGGGAAGAACCAGGATCTGCACTTGGTCGAACGAGGTCGCGAGCAGGCGGTGGAGTTCGCAAGCGCCATCGAGCGAGCAGGCAAGCACATCGTCGATGTGCGATGCGGGCCGCTTGCCAGGACGCGCGAGTTCGCCGAGATCATCGTCGATCGACTCGGATTGCCGGCTGCGCGAATCGACGAAAGACTCGACGAGCTCGACTACGGCCGCTGGAGCGGTATGACTCGGGCAGAGATCCTGGAACGCTTCGGTCCGGAAGAACTCGACGCTTGGGCGGCGCACTCGCGGTGGCCACGGCGAGCAGGGTTCGGAAGCGATTCCGCGACGGTCCTCGACGAAGTGCGGTCCCTCGCCTTCGAATTGACTTCTGCGCACCGCGAGGCAGAGGGCGATGCAGCAGCCCTGCTCGTGAGCAGCAACGGTCGGCTCCGCTATTTCTTGGGTCTCGTCCCGGGTGAGTTCGAGCGACGCACGCTCGACGGTACGTTCGCCGTGGGAACCGGTCGCGCGTGCAGAATCGACGTCTCGCGTGACGGGCGCACGGCTGCGGCACTCCGCTACTGGAACCGCGATCCGAACGTCCAATCGGAGCTGCCTTTCTGAAGGTCGATCGCATGCAAACCGTCGTCGTCATCCCCTCGCGTTACGGCTCGAGTCGATTTCCAGGGAAGCCCCTCGAGGCCGTGCACGGACGGACACTGATCGAGCGTGTTCATTCGATCGCGGTGGCGGCCCGCGGCGTGGATCTCGTGCTCGTCGCGACCGACGACGATCGGATTGCGGAGCACGTGCGCTCCTTCGGCGGCAAAGCCGTGATGACTTCCGAGTCGTGCCGAAACGGGAGCGAACGTGTTTTCCAAGCTCTGAGCGAGGCGGGGCTGAAACCCGAGATCGTCATCAACCTTCAAGGCGATGCGGTCCTCACGCCTCCGTGGGTGGTTGCCGCGGTGGTCGAGACTCTGCAGGACGATTCGAGCGTGGACGTCGCGACACCGTGCGTTCGACTCACGTGGGAAGAGTACGACGCTCACCGAGCCCGCCGCGTGAGAGGCATCGTCGGCGGCACGACCGTCGTACGCTCGCGCCGCGGCGATGCGCTCTATTTCTCGAAGGAACTGCTACCGGTCGTTCGAGTGGAGGATCGCGGCGCACCGTGCCCCGTGTTCCGTCACATCGGGCTCTACGGATATCGGTACTCCGCGCTCGCTCGGTATCTCGAACTGACTCCGACCGAGCTAGAGGCGTGTGAAGGCCTCGAACAGCTGCGCCTTCTCGAGCACGGAATCCCGATTCGCTGTGTCGAAGTTTCCTATCGAGGTCGCAGTCACGCATCGATCGACAACCCGGAGGATGTCACGAAGGTCGAGGGCATCATCGATCACGAAGGAGAGTTCTGAAGGAAGGTCACCGCCGATCGAGAACCCGCAGTGCCTTGCGCACGATCGTCGTCGCCGGCACGTCATCGTTTCTCGGTGAACCGTAGCGTGCATCGACGTCAGCGGCGATCGCATCCGGTGGTGGTGGATCGAGTGCTTCGCGCACGTGCACGGTAAGTCGCCATTTGGTGATCGCGTGTTTGAAGCTCGCTGTTCGTTTTCCGATGCGCACGTGGACGCCGAGCGACCTCCGGACCGACTGCTCGAGATCGTCCTCGCGCCGAATCGGAATGCCGAGCGTCGGTAGGCAGTATTGACCCGCGTTGATCTCGCCGGGTGGGACTCGCTGCATGAGGACCGTGTCTTCGCGGCGCGCGACGAGGACTTCGGTTTCGACGGCTGTCGCTTTCGAGCGTCCTGAGGTTCTCGGGAGTTCTTCGACGCGGCCGCGTTCGTGCGCCTCACAGAAGAGCATCCAGGGGCATTGCGCGCATTTCGGTGCGCGCGGAGTGCAGATCATCGCCCCGAGTTCCATCAACGCCTGGTTCACGTCGCCAGGTGACGAAACGTGTGCGCTCGTGTGCAACGTTCGAATCTCGTCGCGCATGCGGTCGCGTGCGTCACGCGACTTGGGGTCGATCTCGATCCATAGCGTGCGTGACAGGAGACGTTCGACGTTCCCGTCGATCGCGGGTAGCGGGAGATCGAATGCGATCGAACCGATCGCCCCCTGCGTGTATTCGCCGATGCCGGGCAAGTTGCGCAACGCGGTCGAGTCGCGAGGAACCTGACCCTCGTGCTCGGCGACGACGATACGGGCCGCGTCGCGCAACGATCGTGCACGGCGGTAGTAGCCGAGTCCGCGCCACGCGACGAGCACTTCGTCGTCAGTTGCCGCTGCGAATGCTCGTGGTTCGCCATACTTGACGACGAAACTCTCGAACCGCTCACGCACCGCATCCACGCGAGTCTGCTGGAGCATGATCTCGCTGACCCACACGGCCCATGGGTTCTTCGTACGTCGCCACGGCAGATCGCGCCGGTGCTGCGCATACCAAGCGAGCAGCGACGCTGCTCGTTCGCTCACGCGTCGGCCTTCGGCGCGTTGGAGTCGCCAGCCTTTTGCTCAGGAGTGTCGATCTCCGATCCGGAGGTGCTTCCTTCTATTTCGGTGTCGATGATCTCGCCCGCAGGGGTTTTCTCACTGGTCGACTCCATGTTTCGCGAAGAGGCGGGCGCCTTCGACGATGCGGTGTCGGGCTTGTCGTCGAACTCGATCTCGTTCCACGCTGAGCGGTCGGGCTCGGGCCACTGCTTCGTGGTGTCTGCACGAGCAGCGTCACGCAGGTCCCGTCGAATGTCTTGGATCTCGCGGTCGATGCCGACCTCGTCCTTGAGTCCACGAAGTCCTTTACGGAACTCGACGAGGCTTCGGCCGAGCGAACGTCCCACTTCGGGAAGTCGACCACCGAACAAGAGAAGACCGACCAGAAGGATCACCAGAACTTCCGGTCCACCCGGAAGACCGAAGATGGCCAGAGTTCCGTGCACGCTGTTCATTCCATGGATCTTCGATGGCGGCGGAATACGTGTCAACGTGACCGATGGCCTCGCTCGAATGCCGCATCGACAACCGTGTCGATGCCCGAACGATTTCCATCGATTTCAGTCCGTCACGAAGACGGCTCGCGTAGATGCGCTCGCAATCGGTAATCCCGCACCAAGCGGTTTTCCAGGAGGAACGATGTTCCAATCCATTACGCCCATGCGTGCCTTCATGGCGATCTCCGTTTTCGCAACGACTTGCGTGCCGTTGTATTCCCAGGACGAAGTCGAGGTCATCGAAGTCGCCCCTGCTCGTCCCGCACAAGAGGTTCCGTCGTCGGGCTTCAAAGACGCGACGGTCTTGCTCGGGGTTCGGCTCGTCAAGGATGCGAAGACACAGACCGAAGTCCTCGGGCGTGTGCTCGACATGGTCTTCGTCAACCAGACAGGACAGGTGACGCACTTCGTCGTGAGTTCGACCGGGGGACGTTCGACGGCGATCGATGCATCGAAGCTCACGTGGCACGAAACCGAGAAGGTCTTCACGAGCAATCTCACGACTGACGAGTTCCAAGCGATGCCGATGTTCGACCCGAGTCGACTCGAGTCGCTCGTCCCCGCGAACATGAAGAAGGTCGACACGACCGATGCTTCCTCCAAGAAGGACAGCGATGACGCGGACGATGAACCGGAGGAGAAGGTCCAGGACGAAGGTGCCGAGGACGAGTTGAAGCAGGACGAGGACGGCAAGGCGAAGCAGAAGGCGAAGCCGCTGCCGATCCTTGCAACACTCAGCACGGTCATGGGATATGACATTCGCACCGAAGACGACGCGGTCGTCGGACGTGCGCGCAAGCTCATCCTGGACCTGGGGCAACGACGCATCGCGTACATCGGCATTCGCGTGCAAAACACGGTCAACTACGTGCCATATTCGACCGCGAAGCCCACATGGAACGACAACCGCCGCGTCGAACTGAGACTCGAGGCCACCCGGGAGCAGATCGCTTCCACGCCGCAGCCGTCCGAAGAAAACGGCCTCGGCATCGACGACCCGCAGTATCGCAAGTGCCTCGACAAGTACTTCGCGGAGGCCAAGTCGTCGAAGTGACGACGTGGTCCGTGCAATCCGCGGGGTAGACTGATCGTGGAGGTACGCGCCGCAGATGCCGGAGCGACCGATTCGATCACCCCGAGGGACCCAGTTCGCCATGGCACGAGCCCATGACGTCTTCGCCGCACGACGGCGCTTTGCCCGCGCAGCGAGCCTCGCAACCATCGGTTCGACGATTCTTTTAGGATTCGCGAGTTGTGGTGGCGGTGGAGGTGCCGCACCGACCTTCGTTCTCAACGGCAAGCTCAGCCTCGAACAGGAGCCGAGTAGCCCGTCCCTCGCTGGTCTCGGGTTGACCGTCGGCGAGCGCCGTGGGCGCGATTTCGAGCCCAATGATCACCTGTTTTCGGCGATCGATCTCGGAGATCTCGATGTCGCGTTCCCCGTGCACCGCGTCGTGAGCGGCGAGGTCGGTGGTTCGTTGGATCCGCGCGACGTGCTTCGCGTTGGGCCGGTCGATGCGGCTATGGCCGGAAGACGGCTCGAGATCGATCTTTCGGGCGACACCGTCACGGGGACGTTGCACGTCGAGGACGGTCGCGGTTCGCCTGCACGCAACGTCGCTAGCGGTGCGATCACTTCGGTGACGCTCGAGGCCGGGCAAGACCTCGTGCTCGTGCTCGACTCCATTGATTCTCAGCGCGGTGCGTGGCAGCTCGGCTTCACTCTCTCGGACGGCTCCTCGGTGCGCGAGGAGCCTGCGAGCTTCGTCCAGCCATCTGTCGCGGCCGCAAGGCGAGAAGCGATGCTCGGCGGCGATGCGTTCCGGTTTCGGGCAGGCGAGGTTCTCGTACACTGCCCGGATGCTGGCGAACGCCTTCGCACGCTCGGGTTCCGGCGTGTCTCGGGCTCCGTCGACGTCGGTCGCTACGTGCGCGATGGCTTCAGCATGTCGCTGGAGCGTGATGCCGGGCAGTGGGCACAGTCGAATCTCCTGCGCGAAGTGCGACGTGCGCTACCGGACGCGGAGTACGTCAGCCCGAACATCGTGACCCCGCTCGAGGAGGCACTCGCTGGTATGCCGTCGAGCATGTCGCTCCCTCCGCTCGATCCCAACGACGAGTACTGGAAGAAGAACGAGCAGTTCAATCTCGCGCTGACGAACTTTCCGCAAGCTTGGCAGACGACGACCGGCAGTGACTCCGTGCACATCGCGATCGTCGATACCGGCATGATGATCGAGCACCCGGACCTCGCACCGCGGGTCTCGACGTACGGCTACGACTTCATCGCCGACAAGGACAGTGCCGGGGATGGCGATGGCATCGACTCCGATCCGAGCGAGCCGCCCGAGTTCGACATTTACTTCTATCACGGCACGTATGTCGGCGGTGTTGCCGCGGCCGTCACGAACAACACGATCGGTGTGGCAGGCGGAACCTGGAAGGGCAAGGTCATCCCGATTCGCGTGTTCGGTCGGCTCGGCGGTGCGAGCTACGATCGTGTGCAGGCGTATCGCTACCTCGCTGGCCAGACCAACGACAGCGGAAGGATCCTTCCCGAGGCGGAGCGGCCGAAAGTCATCAATCTGAGCTTCGCGATTCGTGTGCCGACGACAGCCGAGCATGTCGAGATCCAGCGGCTCTATGCGCAGAACGTCAAGATGGTGGCCGCGATCGACAACCAGGGTTTCGACCCCGCGCCAGCGCTCTATCCGGCCGCCTGGCCCGAGGTGCTTTGTTGTGCAGCCGTCGACGAGAATCTCGTCCGCACGACGTATTCCAACGCCGCCGACTACGTCGACATTTGCGCTCCGGGAGGCACGGAGATCTCTGGTCCGAAGGGCGTGATCTCGACATGGGCGCTGCGCCTCAACGGCAAGCTCACGTACCTCTACAACAGCTTCTTGGGCACTTCGGTCGCAACGCCCGCGATCTCGGCGGGCCTCGCCCTGATGGAGTCCGTGCACGCGGACCTCGCACCCGAACTCGCACGCCGCATCCTCGCAGAAACGTGCAAGGATCTCGGTCCTGTCGGAAAAGACCGCTACTACGGGCATGGCTTGTTGCAGGTGGACCTCGCGGTCCAACGCGCGATCGAACTCGACAAAGCGCCCTTGCTGGGCCTCACGCCGCAGTCGTTCCGTTTCGATGACGCTGTCAACGTCGACAAGTTGTCGATCAGCAATCTCGGTGGACGCCTTCTCGGTGATTTCGCGGTGCAGTCCGTTGGGTCGAGTTCTGGAGCCCTTTCGTTCTTCGTGCCCGAGTATGCGCCCGGTGATCTGATCATGACGCTCGACCGTCAGTCGTCACTGGTTGGTAATCACCAGGAGACGTTCCGACTAGGCTCCAATGGTGGTGCCCTGACCTTCTCGGTCTCGTGGCGTCGACCGATACCGCCTTCGCCGGCGGGGTTCGACGTGTGGTTGTCGTTCGATGGGCGGCTCATCCGAAAGACGCGGAGCGCTGCGGACGGCAGCTTCTCGTTCACCGGGCTCGCCGCCGGTGAGTACTTCCTCGAAGCGGGAGTGGATCGCGATCAGAACGGCAGGCTCGGCGATCCGCAGGAGTGGTATCTGTCGCGCAGGGTGATCGTCGACGAAACCACGAGCGGAGAACTCGGCGGCGTCATTCCTTGGCGCAACTGAGGCTTTCGATCTCGCCACAAGCGAATCGTCGGCCATCCTCGAAGGTCGCGTGCGTCAAGTCGATACGTGCGAGTCGACCCGCGTGTGAGCGATCGCGGACACGCACGTCGACTTCGCGTCCTACGAGGTCGAGCGCGGACTCGTACAGAGTCAAGATTGCATCGGGTGACGTCGCGGCGCGTTGAATCAAGCGACCGATCCAGACGATCACGTTGCAGAGGAGCGAACAACGATCGAAGTCGATGCCCGTAGCCTTCATCAGACTCGTCGCGATCGCGTCGAGTTCATATGGGAAGGTCCGTCGCCCGACGTTGATTCCGATCCCGACGATCCAGCGCCCCGTACCGTGGCTCTCGATCAGGATTCCCGCGAGCTTGGCTCCATCCACTAGCAGGTCGTTGGGCCACTTGGCTCGGAGTCGGTCCGGCTCGAAGTCTGCCCCCTGTTCTCGCATCGATTCGACGAGCGCGAGTCGGATCGCGACCGGAATCAGCATCGGCAACAGGCGTGGATCGAAGTCGGGTTCGATCGAGAAGCTCATGCCGATGTCGCCCTGAGCGTCGTGATCCCAGACGCGTCCTCGAGTCCCGCGGGCTTGCGTCTGTGCGGCTGCAACGACGAGGACGGGTGTCCCTGCCTGTTTGCCGCCGGTCGTTTCTGCCTCGGCGTCGAGGTGGGCTTTGACGTCGTCTTGTGTGGAGGTCGTGGTCTCGACGACGAAACATCGCGGTGCTACGCCGCGAGCCCGGCCCGAGGCGACGCTCTCCCAAGCCGTACGGATTCTCGACACCTCGACAGGCGCGTAGTTCACGGCCGGACGATAGCAGCGCTGACGATCCAACGGCATGGGCTTCAGAACGGCAGGGGGGATTGCCGACAAGAACCGTCGAGGTCCCCGGCACGCCTGCCGGACGGGCCGAGGTATTCCCCCCGAACCGAGCAGTCCGAGTTCTCCAGTGCAGCCAGAGCGTTTTGCTGCCGACATGCGATGTGGCTTCACGCCCCGCATCGACGACCCGCGCGATTGGATCGCGGGCTGCTCGCATATTGTCCGTTGGCCGGGTGATTCGCTGATCGAGCAGCCCCGCGTCGACGGCATCTACGTGCCCTACTGGCGCGAATCGTACGGGTGCCTCGAAGAGCAACTCAGCGCGCTTCGCGCAATGCTCGAGCAGAACGAGAACGGCCCCGTAGTGGTCGCGATGTCGTTCGCGAACCGATTCGCTCCTTCTCGATTGCGCGAGCTGCTCGAGGGTGGCCTGCAAGGTCCGCATGCACGCCCTGCGTTGTCCCGTCTCGAGACCGGACTCGCCTTGGGACGCGTGCTTCGTGCCTTGGCAGCCGTCGGCTTCATCGTGGACGAAGTACAATCTTCTCCCGGTATCGATACGTGTCCGCTCGACGAATCGGCGCGAGCAGCCCTTCGGAGCAACGACATCCTGCTGCGACCGAGTGCGCTCGGCAGGCAGCCCGAACGCTACTACGTACGAGCTCGGAGTGGCCAGCGATGCAGCGGAAGCGTGCTCGTCGCGAGGCTGTTCGGCGACGACGAACGCAAGATCGACGCGGCACGAGTACATCTGCAGTCGATCTTGCCCGACTCGTGGCAGGTTCTCGTCGGAGAGTCGTCGACGAACGAGTCCAGCTCCTGGAATTCGGTCGTCTCGGAGAGTCGAGGCGAACGCATCTGGCTCCTCGCGTCCCACGATCGGCCATCGGGCGCGTTCTTCGAACGGTTGCAGTCATGGCCGACGTCGACGCTCGTCGAGGCGCCTGGTCGAGCGCACGGACTCGCGGGATCGATGCTCGATCGAAGCCTGCTATACGAGGTCGGTCCGTTCGTCGACGAGGTGCGGTGCCCGGCCGTTGCTGCCGAAGAATGGCGACTCCGCGTGACATCGACGGGAGCCGCGATCGGGATCACGAGAGTCGATGACGGCGACGGGATTGCCCTGACCCAATCCCTCGTGGCACCTGACGCTGCGCGGGACCTCGTGCATCGTTGGTCCGATCGCGTCGTTCCGGTTTCGACCGATGCGACAGCCAAGGTGAGCGAGATCGCGCCTTGGCGACGAGAGCGCAGAGATCCCACGATCAGCCTCTGCATGATCGTACGAGACGAGGAAGCCGGACTCGGTCGTTGTCTGGCGCGAGTCGCGCCGATCGTCGACGAGATCATCGTCGTCGACACCGGTTCGACGGATCGCACGATGGAGATCGCCGCGAGGTACGGGGCGCGTGTTCTGAATCACGAATGGAACGACGACTTCGCGGAAGCACGCAATGTCTCACTCGCGGCAGCGACGTCGGATTGGATCCTCGTCCTCGACGCGGACGAGGTTCTCGACGAAGCTTCCGCCGACGCGCTGAAGGCACTCGCGACGAGCGAGCGTGCAGCGGCCTTCCTCCTGCACTTCGTGTCGACGAACAACGGAAGCACGAGTCGAGGCCTCCTCATGCTGCGGTTCTTCCGCAATTTCGACTCGTTACGCTACGTCGGCGCGATTCACGAACAGCTCACGGAGTCCCTGCAAGAAGCCGCATCGGAACGCGGGCTCGGCATCTTCCCGAGTGATCTGCGCGCGGTGCACAGCGGTTACGAGGATGCGGTCATCGCGTCGCGCGGGAAGAGGGAGCGCAATCGCAGGATCTTCGAGAAGCAACTCGCGCTCACTCCGAACGATCCCTACTGCCTCTACAAATACGGTGACTTCCTCAGGTCGATCAGCGCGCCTCGAGATCGCGTGATCGATCTTCTCAGGCGGTCGTTCGAGATCTTGTCGGTGCGTCACTCGGACCCATCGAAGCAAGCGCCGTTCGCTGCCGAAGTCGCATCCGTGCTGGCGCTCGAGCTGTGCAAAGACAATCGCCACGACGAAGCTCGCGACGTCGTCGACATGGCGCTCGCGCGCTTCATGCCGACGCCGAACCTCACCTATGTCGCTGCCTGCCTCGCGCAGCACTTCGGCCTTCATGCCGATGCGCTCGAGCTCTTCGAGCGTTTGCTGCATTTCGGTGACAAGGCCGTGGTCGTGCCGATTCAGGACGGCATCACGGACTACGTCGCGCGTGCAGGGATCGCGATGAGCCTCAGTGCTCTCGGACGGGTCGATCGTGCCGAAGCGATCTTGCATGCGATCCGACGCGATCACCCGGATTGGGAGCCTGTCTGGCTCCACTCCGCGTCGGTCGCGATGCAGGACAAAGATCCCAGTCGAGCGCTCGAACTGCTCGCCGCCGGTGCGTCGCACGTCGCCTCGAGCGAGGCGATGGTGCGCCTCGGTGAATCGATTCTCACGCGTGTCGGATTGGAGGCACGCATTCCCCTATGGCGATCGCAGTGTGCAGGAGCGTCGATGCTCGATGCAGCTGCGAGTCGCACGACCAGAACTTCGACTGAATGCTCGAAGAGCCTTCCGGGCCTCGTTGGTGCCGGTGTTCCCGAAGGAGCAAGACCATGAGTGTGACGACCATTCCCCATTCCCCCTCCAACCCGGGATCGAGCCTCCTGAGCGCAGCGAGTGATTCGTTCGCGAAGCTGCCGACCCGGATCGTGTCGCCGACCGATGCACAGGCCAGCGCGAACGAGATCCCGGCGGTCATCGATCGACTCGCCGAACTCGATGCACAGTCGGCGCAGTTCCACCGGATCTGCGCCGAGGCGTACTGCACGCAAGGGCGTTTCGAAAGCGCCCTCGCTCACCAGGAGTCCGCGGTGCGGCTCATGCCGTCTGCCGTCGAATACCAGAACCAGCTCGGCTACCTGCGCTACTTGAGCGGTGACGAAACTGCAGTGACGGCGTTCGAGAACGTCCTGCGTGCCGACCCCCGTAACGGCGACGCCTGGTACAACCTCGGGATGGTTCGCTTCGGTCAGAACCAGTTCGGGGAGGCAGAGCGCGCATTTGCCCGTGCGGCAGAACTCATGCCGAACGATGCCGAAACGTGGAACAACCTCGGGGTCGCACGCTTCCACAACGGCCGAATCCACGAAGCGAAGGCATGTTTCGAGCGCTCCCTCAGTCTCGATCCGGCGAACGAAGACGCGCGCCAGAATCTGACCGACTGCATGCGCTGAATCGCGCTGCGGCCCGTCATCTGCCTAGTGTCCTTGCGAGAGACGCCGCTACGCAGCGACAACTGCAACGAACTCCTGACGCGGGACACTGGCGACTCGACTGATATAGTCAGCCGCGAATGACGACAACCGCGCCGACAATCCACGACGAATCTCGACGGGTCTTCCTCGAACCGCGCTGGCTGATCAGCAAACCCGTCGATCTCGTGTTCTTGTTCGGCGGGGTCTTCGTCAGCCTTGCCATGTACGCAGGATGGCGCCTCGGCTACTTCTCCGCCGAGATGATCGTGCTGGTCTGGATCTTCGTGTTCCATGGCCCGCACTTCTGGGGTCAGATCAGCCGAACCTATCTCGACAAGACCGAACTCGCGCGCCGTGGTCCGGAGCTCTGGCGCAGCTTGCTCCTCTTCGTCGTCGGTCCCGTGTTCGTCGGTGTCGGCCTGGGACTCGAAGCATGGACGGGTCGGCCGGATTTCTGGCTGCTGTTCAACTTCTTGGCGGGCATGTGGGCGTATCACCACGTCGTCAAGCAGCACTTCGGCTTCATGGCGTTGTATCGCGCCAAGCACCGCGAGTTCGATCGAGCCGAGATGTTGTTCCACCGACGCTACTTGATCGCGTCGTTGTGGATTCCGTTGCTCATATGGCTCTGCACCGCCGCGCTCCCTGGTGTGCCGTTCGCACAGTGGTCCACGGAGTGGTTCGGCGTGAACGCGATGCTGCGCTTCTCCGAAGCTGTGGGCACGTATGGGCCATGGGGCTTCGTCTTACTGCAGGCTGTCTACCTCCTGCATCTCGTCCGGCGAGTGCAGCGTGGTCGGGGCATCAACCTGCCCGAGACGCTGATCGTACTCGCGAGCGTCGGGCTGCACTGGACGGTGGTCTACCACTTCGTCGTCGCGTCGAGAACTCCCGGCTTGGCGAAGTTCGCTGCCGAGCTAGGCGTGATGACTGCCTTGCTCACGACGTATCACAACCTCCAGTACCATGCGCTGCTTTGGTATTACAACCGTGCCAAGTACCACGTCGAGGGTGCGCGGGAGCGTTACGGTTTGGCGGCGATCGCCAACAAGAATCTCTTCGTGTACCTCGTTCTTGGAGTCGTGTACACGTGTGTCACGATCGGTTTCCAATACTACGACATCGAGTTCCTGAAGCCGGGTGCGACGGATTCGGCGGCCAGTCGCAATCTGGCGCTCCTCATCGCGGCAGCGATCTGGGGATGGTCGTTCTTGCACTATTGGGTCGACGCGAAGATCTGGCACGTTCGCGAGGACGCCGATCTGCGACGGGTTCTCGGATTCCCGGATCCACCACCTGCGCCGCCATCGGACAGCTGATGGCCGTGAGCCGAACGAACCGTTGAGATCGACATCGATTGCTCTGTTCGCATGGGCGACGGTGCTCGCCACCGCTCCTTGGGGTGGATCTGGACATGCAGCGCCGCCTGCCTCGCAAGGCAACGCGCCGGTTACGAAGCGCACGGTCGTGCGCGTCGTCGATGACGCGGGCCTCTCATGGGCGGGTGCGAAGATCGTACTATCGGGCCGAGCCATCGAAGGAGAGCCGGCGAGTTCGGTGCACACTGTCGAAGTCGATTCCGACGCTGACGGGCGCGCAATCGTCGACCTGATCCGAGATCGCGCGTACGACGTCTGGGCCTACGAGCCCATGGCTCCGTTCGGCGACGGTGTCGAGACCGCCAAGATCAGCGACGCTCACACGACGTGTGTTGCGGGCACTACGGTGATCGTTCGTGCGACTGCCAAGGCAACTCGCCGTCGCGTGGCTATCAAGGGCCTCGACGCATGGGGCAAGGCGAACGTGCGCATCGAGTGCGAAGGTCGTTCGGCGCATTCGATGGTCGTCCACCGGAGTGCAGACGGTTCGTTCTTGCTGCCCTTCGTTCCTGGAGACGCGTGCACGCTCTTCGTCGAAACCGCCCCTGGTTCGGTGATCCACTTCGCGAAGGTTCCGTTGGTACGGGACACGGGCAGCGTGTTCGAGATCGTCGTTGCGCCACCGTTCTCGTTTCCGATTCGCACGATCTCCACGAAGGAAAAGCCGTCGACACCTCGTGGCGATGTCGACGTGTGGCAGCGAATCGGTGTGCACCGCGACAGGATCGTCTGGTGTCACGTCGGCATGTCCGATGCGAGCGGCATGCTCGATGCGCGTCTCGCGCGGATCGAGTTTCCAGGAGGCTTGCCTAAGGGCTATGTGATCTTCAAGGCGCGAGGGCCGCGTTTCGGATTGGTGCAGACCGGGACCCAGGTCGCGTTCGACGAAGACCACGATGTCGCGAAGGCGAGGGAAGCGGCTGCTCCCGCCTTCGTACTGAGAAGTCACTTGGACCCCGTGACCGTGACGGGGCGCGTTCTCGACGATGGAACCCATCCGTTCGCTCATGCTCGCCTCCTCGTATTTCCGTCCATCGGCGTGGGGCGAGGCGTCGCATTCACGCTCGCGGTCGATCCGGTCGTGACCGAGACCGATGAGCGCGGTGCGTTCCGGATCGACGGTCTCGCGAGTCGTTCGGCGTTGCGAATCATGACCGAGATCGCGGTGGACGATGCAGGCGGAACCGGTGGTGCGGTTGCCGAAGTCGTCTCGCTCGTCGTCGTCGAGCGAGATACGGACATTGGCGACATCGTGCGGAACGAGTTGCGGGACGTGGACTTCGAGATCTTGCGGTCGGACGGTTTCCCTGCAGAAGATGCGCGCGTCTTCGTCGGCGAGTATTCGGCGATGGTCGACCTCACCAGCGAGGCGAATGCGACCGAGAAGAAGCCGATGAAAGTCACGACCCAATTCCCGATCGTGCTGCGCACGGATCGTAGGGGGCGAACTTCGATTCGGCTGCCTGCGAGCGACGCGTTCACCTCGGTCGTTTTGCAACGAGGCGCGTTCGTCTCGATGCCGCTGTCACTCGCCGATCGCGTTCGGCGCGCAGCGCGAGTCCGCATCGAACTCCCCGAGGTCGTCGTCCTACGCGGCACCGTCAAGAACCGCAGTGGATTGCCACTTCCACGATCACGCGTCATGGCCATGCCGAATCCCGTGCCACCTGAGGTCGAACCCGCGATTGCTGCGCTGCTCGATCGATCGTTCGAGACGACCGATCGTGAAGGAAGATTCGAGGTCGGCCTACCGTTCGCGAAGTCCAACTACTTCGTCTACGCGCGCTACGACGGCGAGACCACGGCGTGGACGACCCAAGGGCGAATCCTCGTTCATGCAGCGGAGCGGTCGGTCGACCCTGGCGAGATCGAGCTGGAGATTCCCGTCCTGGACGCGGAAATCCGCCAGAGCCCGAAGGCGATCAAGTGACGCGGCGACGTCGGCTCGTTACGCGCCCGACGCATCAGCGTACTGAACGCGTCTCCCACAGACCGTCTCGAGCACCATGAACATGAAACCGTTCCAGCCATGGCTATTCGCCGCGCTACTGGCCGCGCCGGCGCCTTCCCAGGATCCGTCGTTGACGATCTATCCCGCGGCTGCAAGGCCGGGGGATTCGGTCGGCTACATCACTGCGGCGCGTGCGAACGCCGCGTATGCGATCTTCGTCGACCCGGTCCCTCGTCATGAGCCGTTCTTCGGTCAGATTCTCCGCATCGGGAGTCCTCAGGTCGTTCTCCTCGCGAGTGTGATCGCCATGACCGGCACGGACAGTGGATCGATCCGGCTGCCGAATCAGTCCTCGCTCGTCGGAGCCAGCGCGTTTCTCCAGGCCTTCGTTCTAGACAACACCTCGGGCAATGGCGTTTTTCGCGCGAGCAATGGCGAGAGTCTGTCCTTCCATGCTTCCCGATATTCGGTCATCGAGCGTTTCGACGATCCGCGAGCCACGGGCTTTCAAGGCGAGTTCGAGAACACGAAAGACGGGCGTTTGATCGGTGTGGCGCCGAAGTCCCGTACGGTTCTCACGGTCGATTCGACGCGTGGGTTCGCATTCGGGCAACCGGTCGCGGGTGAGCTGAGCCCGAACGGTGCGCATCAGCAAGTCGTACTGCGTCCCGTCGACCTCGCCTCGTTGGGTGACGAGGAGATCGTCACGGCGATCCGCATGCGTCCGTTCGGGACGTTCGGAACGGGAGTCATCGGGCGATTGGCGGTCGACCTGTCGCACTCGGGGATCGCGCCGGATTTCACGGTCGACGCCTTCTCGGCACTTCCGAAGTACCCGGCGAGTGGGCTGCAGGTGACGTACGCGAACAACGTCAAGACCGGCACGACGCCGAAGCGCGTCTTCGACGGGCCTTGGGCCATCGATCCGAAGAACCTGACCAAGGACGGGTTCCTCGCTTACCCGACATTCACCGGTGCGTTCCGCTACAACGGGACGGACAGCTTGTTGATCGACTTCCGAGTTGCGCCAGTGAGCAGGCTACCCGCCGGGTTCGGGCACACGATTCGATTGGCGATCCAGACGAGCCCGCGGCCGAACGCGAGGATCTTCCGGCAAGGGACGAGCGCATTGCCGTACGATCCGTTCACCAGCCCTCTCGCGCTCGCTCAGGACGGGGATAACTCGCTCTTCGTGCTGCAAGTCGATTTGGTCGATGCGACGAGTGTCGTCGTGTCGCCGTGGCGATCGAGTGGGCGCCAGGTTCCGGTCTACCGTAAGCCGGTCGTCGCCGCGGGACTCCCTGCCGGCACGAGCGTGTCGGTCGAGCTGCGCGAAGCTCTCGACTCGCAGGGTACGGGCGCCAGCGCCTTCACGGAGGACGTCACGCAGCTACGTGGGCTGCCGTATTTCCAAGAGCGCATCACGCTCCGCGGACTGCCCGATGGCACGAGACCTTGGCTCGAGGCACTCGTCGTGCCGATCGACTGACGTTCGAAAAGGTCATCGCGGGCTTGGACCGGCGGTCTCGATAGACTATGCCCACGGCTGATATTCCAGCCGAGCATCTGCCGGAGAGCGGACGTGACCAACGACGAGATTCGAATCCAAGCGCAGCCCGACACCATCCCGAACCGCTTTCGGTTCCTCGTCGATCGTGAGGTCTGGCCACAACACGTCGTGTTCGTGGATGCCGCTGCAGCGGCGGACGCGTCACCGCTCGCAGTCAAGCTCTTCGAGATCGAAGGAGTCACGCGCGTCGAGTTCGACGGTCGCTTCGTCAAGATCACGCAGAACGGTGCGTTCGAGTGGATGACGATCGCCAAGCAAGTCGGTGCGACGATTCGGACGCACCTGCAAGCCGGGGAGCCGGTCATTCACGAAGGCCGGGCTCCAGAGCTTCCCGCAGAAGAAGCGTTGCGGCTCAAGGTCGAGAAGATCCTGGATCAGGAGATCAACCCACAGATCGCCGCGCACGGTGGCTACGTGAACGTCGTCGACGTCCAGGGCAAGGATATCTGGGTTCGAATGGGTGGCGGTTGCCAGGGCTGTGGTTCTGCAGCCGCGACGATGACGCAGGGAGTCGAGCGCTTGATTCGCGATGCGCTTCCCGAGGTCGAACGCATCGTGGATGCGACCGACCATCAAGCGGGTACGAATCCGTACTACGCGCCGTCCAACTGACGGGACGACGTCGTCGCGAGCGGTAGGGACTCTTCCATGTAGGTGACGACACGGACGTCGTCCTGCTGCAAGTCGACCGTCACGTCGTGATGATCGAGATGCGTATGCACGAGGCGATCCACATCGTGGACGTCGATCGCGCTACCGCGCGATCGAGTCGGCTCGAGCAGCCCGATCCGCATGTAGCAATCGTCGTCCACGTCGCTCGGGATCGCGTGGTACCTGTGGAGTAAGCCGAACGCCTCGGCACCCTTCCTCAGGTCGCTCAGCGCACCATGCTTCTCGCTCCATCCGAGTACGACGACTTTGTCGCCTTGGATGGAAAAGCGGCGATCACGTCGGATTACGCCTCGACTCGTCAGGCGTCGGTCGTCCGTGCGGTCACCACCGAAATGGATCCGCAGTGGATTCCGCGCGATTTCGCGGGCCAACCATGCCTCTACGGCAGGCACGTCTGCAACGACGGAAGTTCCGCGAAGTTCACGATAGGCCACGCAGAGGCCATCCTTCGTGCTGACGTCGAACAGCGTCGCGTGGACGCGTTCGGGTTCGTAGGGCACGAACAGGTCGCCGAGGCACCGCGCGCACTGGGCTTGCACACCAGCGATCCACTTTCCGAAGTCCGGCGCTTTCTGGCCGTACCAAGCAACGATGCTCTCGCGAGTTCGCATGAAGTGCGCAGATTACTGGAGTTCGCACGGGGTTCGAATCCGAGCGGGAGCTTTTCCGCGGCACGCTCGTAGTGCCCCGAGTTCCAAGAAGGAAGCATCATGAGTTCAACCAGGCATTTGGTCTCTCTGGCAGCGGGTCTCGGATTTGTCGGCGCGGGTGTCACGTTGGCGCCGACCATCGCGAACGGCATCGGGAAGTCGATGGAGGAGGGCCGCATCGCAGCCGTGCGCGAGGAACTCGCCGCGACGCCGCGAGGTGCCTTCGAAACGCGCATCCGCGACGTCGCACGAATCATGCGCCCGTCCGTCGTCCAGGTGACGCCCAAGAAATACGTGCGCACGTGGAACGACTGGGGCGGCGTGATGCAACCCGCGGGGATCGGGTCGGGAGTGATCGTCTCCAACAAGGGCTACATCCTCACCAACAACCACGTCGTGCGTGGTGCATCGGCAGTCGAGGTCAAGCTGGCGGACGGACGAGTGTTCGAAGCCAAGGTCCTCGGGACCGATCGCGCGACCGACCTCGCCGTGCTCGACATCGATGCGGACGGGATCATCCCGGCGAAGCTCGGTGATTCGACGGCGCTCGAGGTCGGCGATTGGGTGCTCGCCGTGGGGAGTCCGTTCGGTCTCGAGCAGTCGGTGTCCGCGGGCATCGTGAGTGCGTTCGGGCGTTCCGGCGTTCGCGTCGCGACCTACGAGGACTTCATCCAGACCGACGCTGCGGTCAATCCAGGGAACAGCGGTGGGCCGCTCGTGAACCTCGATGGTGAGATCATCGGGATCAACACGGCGATCGCGTCGCGAACCGGCGCTTACAACGGAATCAGTTTCGCGATCCCGACGAAGATCGCGGTCCGAGTGCTGGAGTCGATCGTTGACACGGGCCGTGTCGAGCGCGGTTGGCTCGGCTTCTACGTGCGGGACCGAGGGCAGGAAGGGGACGGTGCGTTCGTCGAGAGTCTCGTGCCCGGTGGTCCGGCGCAACGCGCAGGCATCCGGCCAGGAGACGTGATTCTCGAGGTCGATGGTCACGCGGTGAAGGACTCGCGATCGCTGATCTTCCTCGTGGCGGACCTACCCGCCCAGAAGGCCGTCACCCTGCAGATCGCTCGCGCCGGTTCTACGCAGAAGCTCGAAGCGAAGGTCGAGAGTCGCCCCGAAGATCCAGCCGCTGAGGTCGGCCGATAACCGACTCAACGCAAGCGGCGCGGGCCGGTCGCGACCTCGAGGTATGGGAAGCACTTCGGGTCGTGCACCGGCGGTGCGGTGTCGAGCACCGACTCGAGGTAGCGCTCGATGCTCTTGGCGTAGGTCTTGGCGTCCACGCCATTGATACGGTCGCCGAGTTCGCTGGCTGCCGCTCGCAAGAGGAGTGCTGCGCGGTTGCCGAGAACCGTGGCGCCGACGACGTGGTGCACGAGGATTTTCAGGTGGCAGGCAGATGCCTGCATGAGTGCACGGAAGAACCGCTCTTGGTCGCGCTGACCCTCGATCGCCCGCACGCACGCCTCGAATGCCGCTTCGGCTTCCCAGAAGTAGCCGTGGTTGTAGCAGTCGATTCCGAAAAGGTAGTCGGAGGACTCGGCAAAGCGCGCCGGGTCGAAGTCGGCTCGATAGGGTAGACGCAGGTCCCTGGGTAAGTAGCTGTGACCCGACGGGCTGCAGATGGGGTGCGGCATCCCCGTTCCCGGCACGAAGCGATACGCCGGGAGGCTGCGGTCACAGAGCCGTGGTGCGCGTAAGTCCAACTCGCTACTACAGGATAAAACTTCGGCCGTTCTGCAAATAGTCCGCGCCATCCGCGAATACCTTTGCCGATTTTCGAAGGATCCGCGAGTGCGCGCCACGACGGCGCTCGCTCGACGGCGCCTTCCCGGAGGCACGATCGTGCCCCAGACCATCGGATCTTGCATGCGTCGAACCACCGTCGTTCTGTTGCTTGTCGTCACCGTGGGCCTGGCTTGGTGGCTCTTCGCGTCGGGTGGTTCGAAGACTCCGACGACCGGTGGGACCGAGTCGATATCGAGTGGGACAGCGGGGGGAGCCGGTGATCCCGCGACCGATGAGGGTGGCCCGCTCCGTGCCGTCTTGACCGGCTCGACCGAGAGTTCGGATAAGTCGGATGGTGGGGTCGAGAGCCGGAAGGTTCAGGGCGTGGCCCTTCGCGGCCGTCTCGTGGGAGTCACGACCGACCTTTCCAAAGGGACGATCGTGCTCCAGGAGGCGACGCCGGACGTGCAGGCCGCGATGTTCGAAATCATGCGCAGCGCGTGGAACGACGTCGAAAACTCCGACCAGGTCCAGCGAATGCGACGGATGAAACACGATCCCGACACGTTGGGCACTGCGAGCATTCGTGACGATGGTTCGTTCGAACTCGTCACATCGCGTCACGAGCCGTTGCAGCTCGTGCTCAAGCATCCGCTCGTGCGTCTCGACGAAGCCACGAAGGTCGACCTGACGGACGTTGGTCCGACGGACACGATCGACATGGGAGAGTTGAAGTGTGCGCTCGCGGCTTCGTTGCTCGTCTCGGTCGAAGATGTGGATGGTCGAGCGGTTCGCAACGCGACTGTCAGGGTCGTGCGTCCGTTCGATCCGATGTCGTTCGTCAACCTCGAGACCAACATGCCGGACTTCAGCCGCTTCGAGCACATGATCCGGCGGATCGAGGCCAAGACCAACGACCAAGGAATCGCGACTCTAGAGGCCATCGACGACATCGGTCCGACCACGATCGAAGTGCGTGCCGACGGACACGGTCCAGCCAGCGCAACGGCGCACCTCGTGACGGGGCGGCGAATCTATGTTCGCGTGAAGCTGCCGCAAGCGGCACGACTCGATGTCGTGATCCTCGATGCCGCACGCAATCCGGTCCCTGATGCGTCCGTCGCTGTCGAGCCGATCTCGGACGATTCGTTGGGCTTGCCGTTGACTGGAGTCGATCGAAGGCCGAGCCGTGTCCAATCGGGGAACGATGGTCACGCGAGTCTGCGATCCCTTCCTGCCGGTGCCTGCAACGTGCGTGTGCGAGCGACGGGCTTTCGCCCTCTCGATGCCGAAGTGAGGCTCGAAGAGGGGCGAAGCGTCGAACGCGAGTTCCTGCTCGACCGCGGTCGATCCATCAGCGGTGTCGTCGTCGATGATCGCCGGCGGCCCCTCGAGGGCGTGCGAGTCGGTGTGGCGCCTTTGCTCGGTGAGAAGGTCATGGGGTTCGACTTGACGAGCTTCGTTCCCGAAACGGCCATGGTCGCAATGTCGCTCGAGCGCGCGACCGTGACGAATGCAGACGGTACGTTCGTGTTGAGTGGGCTCGAAGACGAAGAGAGCGCGCGGGTCATCGCGTCGCTTGCTGGGCACACTCCGGTTTCAGAAGTCATCAAGATCGGCAAGACCGATGTCGAGTTCGTGTTAGCGCGACTCGGGTCGGTCACCGGAGTCGTCGTTCGCGAAGAGGACGGCAAGCCCGTCACCGAGTTCACGGCGCGATCCGTGTCCCGAGCGATGCTCGTCCTCGAATCGAAGCGAGGCAAGCAGCAGACAGGGGAAAATGGGCACTTCACGCTTTCGAATCTTCCGCAGGGTAGTCACTCGATCGAGATCGAAGCGGAGGGCCGAGCGCCGCGTACGGTGACGGTCGATCTGGCTGATGCCGATGCGCCCGTCGACATCGGCACGATCGAACTCGCGCCACCCTCGGGCCTCGTCGGAATCGTCGTCGATCCGGACGACAAGCCGATCGAAGGAGTGACCGTACGTGTCTCCCGCGGCGGCATGGCCGACATGGCGATGCTCGCGATGATGCGAGGGGACGAAGGGACCAAGACGAACGGTGATGGCGAGTTCGAACTCGTGGGCCTTCCTTCGCGCCGGTTGCGGTTGCGTCTCGAGAAGTCGGGTTTCGCCCCGACGAAGAGTGAGACGATCTCGATCGAGAAGGGTAAGCGCGTCGGTCCGGTCCGGATCGTTCTGAGCCGCGGTTCGACGGTCGACGGCATGATCGTCGATGCGGATGACGCCCCGCTCGAAGGCTGGCTCGTCTCACTGAAGTCGATGTCTCTCGGCGTGCAGATCAGTCGCCGCAGCGACGCGCGAGGGGCGGTTCATTTCGAAGGCGTGCCCGAAGGTTCGTTCCACATCGAAGCCTTGCCCGGTGACTTCATGGCGAAACTCGGTCGATCGTCGATCGCACGCAGTCGAAGCGGTCGCATGCCCGACATCGGCGCCGTCATCGGAGAGACGATGCGAACCGTCGTCGTGGGACAGGTCGATGTCCCGAAGGATGGACGTGGAGAGTTCCGACTCGTAGCCACGGGTGAGGGAGCATCGAGCGCGCGCACGGTTCGCGTCGAAGGTCGAGTGACGATCGGATCGAAACCTCTCGATGGTGGGCTGGTCGAGTTCGAGGCGATCGGGTCGATGAGGCACCTGTTCGCCACGGTCGAGCAGGGGAATTACGAGATTCGAAACCTCGAGCCTGGCTCGTATCGCGCGCGAGTTCGCACCGGATTGCTCCAAGCCGGAGCGTCGAGCGGGGACGTCGTTCATTTATCCGCCGACACTCAGGTGACGCGCGTCGATCTCGAATTGCCGGGTGGAAAAATCGCTGGGCGGGTCACGTCTCGAGATGGCAAGGCCTTGCCGTTCGTTCTCGTTCGTCTGACCCGTGACGAGGATCTTCGAGCCACTGTCCACAACCAGGCAATCGATATCGGCAACGGAGTCTCGGTTACGGACAGCGACGGGCGTTTCTCGTTCGAAGGGCTCGTGGGTGGTGTGTATGCCATCACCGCGAGGCAGGTCGATGCTCGAGATGGTCCGCGTGTCATGCGCTCGATCGGCATCGAACTGTCAGCAGGGCAGCATCGTGAAGATCTCGAACTCGTCGTCGAGGACGGTCTGACGCTGCGCGTCTCCGTCAAGAACGCAGATGCGAGTTCGGCGCGTGGCGCGAAGGTCCGCGTCCTCGATGCTGCAGGCTTGCCCTTGCGAAGTGTCGAAACGGCGACGACCGACGAGACTGGACAAGCATCCGTCAATGGTCTGGCTCCGGGTGCCTACCGAGTCCTCGTCGAAGCGGATGGGCACGCGCCGGAGATATCGGATGCAATCGTGGTCCAGGGAGACGACGTATCGGCCCTCGTGCGACTCGAACACGGCGTGCCCGTTCGCGTGCGCTTCGAGGGCAAGCCCGACCCCACTCTCGTCGGGCAGCGAATCGCGTATGCGCTGTGGGACGATCGCGAACGATTCGTGCGTGGTGGGTTCGTGACGGTGCCCGAGTGGAAGTCGGAGTCGGCCGTTTCGCAAACCCTCGATCTCGGTCGACTGCGGCCGGGGCGATATCGCGCACGACTGGAGTCTTTCGCGCTGGGAGCCGTGTGGGCCGAACGCGAAGTCTCGGCGGGGCAGCCGAATCTCTGGAGCTTCGAGATCGACGGTCGGACCATTCGCTGACAAGGCAACGTTTCGATGCCGATGGAATGGGGGACGCTCGACGATCGCGTGGTCCTAGCCACGCTTTGGACACTCGTACTGCCGACCCTCATGGCAATCGGCACTGCCTGCATGGGAAAGCTGCGCGTGACGCGCGGAGCGACCCTGATGGTCCTCGGCGTGCCTGCAACGATCGCGCTCTCTGTCTTCACGATCATTGTCCTGCAGGACGTGTCTATCCGGATCCACACCGGTCATCCGCAAGACGCATCTTCGATCGTCGAAGGATGGCGGCTCGTGATCGTGCGCGACGACCCGCGCTTCGACCTCGCGTTGCGGATCGATGTGACGACGCTCGCCCTGCTGGCCTCCGTGAGTGTTTTGCCTCTGATTGCGACGCTTGCACGTCGCGACATCAAGACTGCGGGGCGTGCGGCTGCGGGGCGTGCGTCATCGAATGATCTCCAACCGTCGGTGATCGACAATCGGGACGCCCTCTGTCTCGGGATCGCCGTATCCCTCGGTGGCCTCGTTGCCACGGTATCGAACGGTCTGTGGATCGGTGTCGTTCTCACGTGGTTGACGATCCTGTTCGCGAGTGCTGCACGCGCGCGTCGTGCGGCGCGCGTGCTCATCGCTGCGGGAATCGGGGTTGCCCTGCTCCAGGTCGGACTCGTCGCTCGAGCTGGACGAAACTCCGGTTTCGATCTCGATGCGGTAGCAAGCGAGATCGTTGCGCCACTTTGGGAACCGGTGGTGATCCTGTCCGGAGCCATCGTCATCGTCGGCTCTTGGGCTGCGAGCGTCGCCCCGTGCGTTCGCTGCAGTTCCGCATTCGCAGTCGGAGCGATCGTTCCGCTCCGAGTGCTCGTGATGGCGAGTGTGAGCGTTGCGATCTTCATGCGGATTGCCCGCCTCGCCGACTACGGCTCTCGCGCGATCTTCCTCGGATGGAGCATTGCAGATCTCGCGATCGTCCATGCGGTGGCATTCGGTACGTTCTTCGCCAGCGTTGCAGTCATCCTCATGAATCGGCGTCGCCGGGCAATGTCCGGATCCGGTGACGCGGGAACGAGTCCCGAGGTGCCATCGTGAGCTCGGATCTCGTCTCTGCCATCGCCGCTCTTTCCGCCCTCGCTACGGCCGCGTGCGTCGTCGTCTCGCTCCTGGATCCGATGAGTTCGCGGAGCGCCACTTCTTCGGACCTCGTGCGAAGAAGCATTTTCGGCTTCTCGTCCTTGTTGGTTCTGGCGTTCGCAACGTGGTTCGCAGTTCGTGGAGTCGATGGGAACTCGAATGGATCGGACAGCTCGTCCACGGTTCAAGGCGACATTCCCGCGAGTGCAGTCGCTGGAATCACGTGGAAGGTCGGCATCGACGGTGTGACGGTCTTGATGCTCGGCCTGATTGGTTTGGTCGGACTCGTAGCGGCATTGGTCCGCGAGGGAGAGCGCGGCGTCGAGGGCGGAGTCGAAGGGACGTCCCCGTACCCATGGGGTGCAGCGAGTCTGGCCTCGACCGGAGCCGTGATCTGTGTGATCGCTCGCGATACGGCACTCGGAGCGATGGGCCTTCTCGCTTCGATCGGTTCGTTGTGGTTCCTGTCCGGACCGACGGACAAGGAACTCCCCTGGCGGCGCGGAGTCGGGGTTCTCGTGCCCGTCGTGCTAGCGATGTCGTACGGGATCACCGCGATGGCGGGAGACGAGAGCGCCTCCCTTGCCGCGGTCGATGCGAATCGGTTGCTGCTCTTCGCTGCGCCGGTTGTCCTGCTGCCCGTCGTGCTTTCCTTCGTGATCGGGAGTGGGGACGGTGCGTACGATCGAAGCAGACTCATCGCAGTCGGGATCTTGATCCCCACCGCACAGGTGGCGCTCGCGCGCACGATTGCGGACTTCGAAGTCTCGGTGGATTACGCCACATCGGTCTCTCGGGCATGTGCGATCGGCGGCGTCGCATGCGTCGTGGTTTTCGCAGTCCTCGCATGGATCCGATCTTCTCCCGTTTGGCGCTTGTCGTGCGTGGTGGCCGCTCAGACAGGCTTCGTGCTTTCTGTATGCGTGCCTGCGGCATCTGGCGCCCTGGATGTGCCACCGGAATCGGCCTCGAACATGGACGTGTACCGTGAGTCGATACACCGCGTGGCATTGATCGTTGCCCAAGCCACGAGCGCGAGCCTCCTGACGGTCTCGCTGACATCGAAGCGGCGACTTCCGAGCACGCAGTGGCTGATGGCAATCGGCTGCTTCGCAGTCGCCGGCATCCCTGGTAGCCTGGCCGCGATTCCGCGCATGACGTCCATCCTGCGCAACCGAACCTTCGACGTACCAATTGGCGGTGGTGTGCCCTTCACAGTCGTCGCGTTCGTCGGTGTCGCAGCATTGCAAATCGCGCTCGGGTCGCTCTGGCTCCAGAGCATGCGCAAGACTCGCGAGCGTGCAGAGTCCTTCGTGCAGGTCGAGTCGTTTCGAACATTGCCCGGGCTGCCGCTCGCAGGTCTTCTGCTAGCAGCGGCCGTAATCGTGTTCGGGCTCTTTCCATCGATGCTTCACACCATCGGGATGCGCCTTCGATGAACGAACTCCTTGCAGCGGCCATCCGTCTCGCGCCGGAGATCGACATGCTGGCGGTGTCGCTCTTCGCCGGACTCGCGAGCGTGCTTTGGAAGAACCGGCAGGCCACGCGTGTTCGCATAGGGCTCACGATCGGTGTCGTGGTCGTGCTCTCGTGCATCGGGGAGTTGTCCACCTACTGGCTCGAGGGCGGTACGTTCTTCGAGGGTGGCAATCCCGTGTTGCCCGAAATGGTCGCCCTCGCGGTCGCGACCGTGTGGATCCTCTGGAGCTCGAAGGAAGCCAAGACTTCGAACGCTTTGCCGATGATGTTGGCGATCGTCGGCATCGCGCTCGTGACGTATCGCGTATTCGACAATCCGCGAGCGTTCGATGCGGGAATCGTGCAGTCGCTGTTTGCCGACGAGGATGGGGAAGGGCGATTGATGCGCATCGACGCATTCACGACGTACTGTCGCTTGTTGATCGTCTCGAGCTGCGTTCTTTCGGTGCTCGTCGAGTTCGCAGGACCTGTCGTCGCCCGCGCGAGTCGTTCGCTCGAGGAGTCGACGAGAGTTCACCTGGGATCGTTGGCACGGATCCTGTTCGCGCACGCCGCGGCGATGACGATCGTTGCTACCGAGCATGCGGTCGTGGCGGGATCTGCCGTCATCGCGCTGGGATTGTCGTCACGCTCGCCCGGGCGCGTCGCACTCGCGCTCCATGTCGTTGCAAGTGCAGTAGTCGTTTTCGCTGTCGCAGGACTCGCCGATTTTGCAGAGGCCTACAACTACGACGAGATCGCGTTTGCTTGGGATCGAGCTGCGCTCGCCGGCGAGCTGCCGGCAATCGTCGAGGTTTCGATCGCGGCTGGTGGAGTCGGTGTCGCTTGGTTGACGCTGTTCGGCAGTCGGTGGTTGCGCGTGCGGGATGGACAGCGGGGCCTCATAGGTCTCGCGATGTTTCTTTCGCCGATCGTCTTCAGCGGGGTGACCCTTCGAGTCGCGCTCTCGATGAGTGGCACGGTCGTCGTCGCCCCGTTCGCGCACGAAGCGTTCTGTTTCGGCGCCGCGGGCGCGCTTGTCGTGGCCAGTGGTTTGTTCGTGTCGAGCATCCGGTCCGTAGCTCCGAATCGGCAAGGCGCCGTCTGGTTCGCGCGAAAGATGTTGTGCGTTGGCCTCGTCTGCATCGCGATGAGTGGTTTCTTCGAGTTCTCTCTGTCGTCCGATGGAACGATCGAGTCGAGCCATGCACGCGACGCGGCGACGATCGCCGTCTTGGTTCAACTCGTGGCGTGGGTAGTCGCCGTGGGTGGGCTGCTCTTGTGCAGTGAGCAGAACGCGCCGATGACCACTCTTCGCCGTCGCGTTGTCGTGATCCTGTCCGCATCGATCGGCGCTCTGCCGCCCAGCGTCGGTTTCGTTGCGCTCGCGGGGATCGCTCGGCTCGGAATCGGATCGGAGATTCCGTTCTGGCTCGTCGGGTTGGCTGCTCTCGCTCTTGCTTTGAGCTGCTTCGCAGCCTTCGAGAGCACGGGCCGAACGACACCGGAAGCGTCGAACAGGGGACGAAGCACCGAGATTGCCACGACTGGTTTCGCTGCAGTGCTCGCGATCGCGTCCGTCACGTTGTTTTTCGCTCCCGATGTCATCGTCGCATTCGCAAAGACTGCGGCGTTCGGACTTCGCCTCTGAACATCCGCGGATCGTGGCGTCGATCATGTTTCGAAGCGATGACGCTCAGCGGACCGTCGTGCTCGCGATCTCGAAGTCTGCACAGCGTTCGAGGGCTCGCGTGAAGGTGAGGACGCGCACCTTCCCGAGATGGTTCTCGATGGGCGGCAAGGTCATGGACGCGGGATTCGGGCCCACGAGGACGGACACGACGACGTCGTCGACGAGTACCGCCGCTGCCAAGAAGTCCGGTGCGCCGTGGCGCCCCAGCTTGGCGAGCATTCCTCCTCGCGAAGCGACATCACCGGCCGTCAGAATTGTCGAGCCTCGATAGCCGGGACTCAGTTCGACGTAGTGGGTGCGTGTCGAACCGCCCGCGAATGCAACGCAAACAGGCCTGTCTTTCGTGAGCCGATGCACGCCATCCCGATCGATCGAGATGACGTGGCGATCGGGTGGATCGTTGGGGTTGTCGCAGTCGGACGATTCGACGACGATCGCTGCTGATTCCACTTCGCCTTGCACGGCCATTGTCAACCGCTGTCGCGAGAAGCCGACGAACTGTCCAGGCTTGTCGTAGATACATCGCTTCTCGCTCGCGTCGATTTTTCCGTCACCGTTCGCGTCGGCCTGGATGCAGATCGAAACGTCGCAGGGCCGCTTGCCGCCACGCGGACGAACGGAGATGTTCGTCAGGTCGATCGAAGTTCCGAGCTTGTCGCTGCGCAGCGTCACGCTCGAACACTTGACATCGACGACTTTCCCGTTGCTCGTGAATCGATCGTGATGCGCGACGCAAGAACCCAGTGTCGCGAGAGCAAGACCGAGCGTAATGGTCATGGATTGGTGAGCCATGGTTCCTCCTTCCTCGAATCGAATGTCGTGCGCCGTCGTGACGCACCACGACCAATGCAACGAGGAAGGCGAAAACGCGCAGTCGTCGCTTCAGTCCAGCACGCCGATTCTCAGGTGCATGACCCACTTCTCCTCGCCGGAGCGGCGATCCGGGTTGATCGCGAAATCGAATCGGATCGGAATCTGGACGGGAATCGAGTACTGCAAGCCGAGTCCGATCGCGTAGCGCATGTCGTCGAGACCGAAATCTTCGACGCGCCGACCGACGTTGCCGGCATCGGCGAAGAGCACGAAGTCGAGCGGGTCCTCGATGACGAAGCGGCTCTCGAGATTGAACACGTTGCGGAATTCGCCGCCGAGCGATTCGCCATTCGCATCCTTCGGTCCGACTCGATCCTCGCGGAACGAACGAACCGTGTTCTCACCGCCAACGAACATGCGATGTTGGATCGGAATCCTGGCAGAAGATCGTGTCGTCCACACGAGACCGCTGCGCACGCGTGCGGACAACGCGACGCGATCCGACACGCGAAGCCACTTCGCGCCGTCGATGCCGAGATGCAGGAGGTCGACATCGCCGCCAAGGGATTCATCGCTCCAATCGAGAGTCAGCTTGGCTGCGTGACCATCGAACGTGCGGATCGGATGATCCCGGTCCTGCGAAAGGAGTTGCGCGAACAGCACACTCCGTTCGTGATCGACGACGTCGAGCGTCGGCATGCTCGTATCGGACCATGACCCACCATGGTCCTCGAACCGATAGCCGAGCCGCATGTGGGTCGTGTCGGTCCACTCGTGGCGCAATGCCGCTTCGACCGCGAGCTGTTTGTCCGAATAGGACGGCTGTCGTCGGTGCATGCCGGCCATGCCGATCGTCGCATCCGTGCCTGGCAGGACGTCCGCACGGCCGAGGGATGCCGACATCATGTGGCCTTTGGCATTGAGTTCGGCAGCAGCCTTCAAGTCGAGGCCGGTACTCAGCACGTCCTCGATACCGAACCGAAGACCCGCGCGCACGCGCACGTAGCTGCCGTAGCCGACTTCGAGATCGACGGGTGGGCGCTTGTTCTCGATCACTTCGAGAACGATGCGCAGCCGACCGTCTGGGAGCGTCTCGTGCTTCGCCTGCACCTTGGCGAAGTCCCCGGTCGCGTAGATCCTACGAATCGCTCGATCCTCGAGACTGCCTCGGAAACGATCGCCGGGTTCGAGCTCGAGCGTCGCACGAATGTTGTCCTGCCGGATCACGTCGTTACCGACCACGACGACTTCACCCACCGCCTGGATCGGGCCCGGTTCTCCACGGATCAAGACGTCGACGCCTTTCTCCTCGGCAACTGCGCCGATCAAAGGACGAATGTCCGGATCGGGATGACCGGCTTCTCGCAGCCCGCGCACGATCTCGCGACAGTACGCTTCGATTTCGGCTGCAGAGAAGGGCTTTCCGTCGAAGCCCTTCGGCACTCCGCCGGGAATCGTCGCCAACCGATCCGCGAGCGCACGATCGATGCGCATGCGCAACACGGTGTAGAGGGGTCCCTCGCGAATCTCGAAACGGACACGCGCCTTGTGATCGCGAGTGAACTCGATCCTCGGTTTGGCGACGTTCGCCTCGAGGTAGCCCGCACCTTGATAGCGCGCGGTGATCTCGTCACGTAACGAGTCGACGTCGGCACGCACGAACGGGATGCCTTCGATGCTCGTGGTCCCGCGAGTCGAACCGAACTGTCGCCCGAGTAGCTCTGCGGACGTGAGGCTGTGGTTGCCATCGAACTCGATGGACTCGATCGTCACGAACGGCCCTTCCCTCACGAGGAAGCGCAGGATCGACGTTTCCTCGTCGATGGTCTCGAGCGCGGGCGGAGTCTCGAGCTTTGCCGAGACGACAGCATCTGGATACCCCGATTCGACGATGATCGTCTGCACTGCCCGGCGTGCGACATCGACGACTTCGTCGACACGTTCGTGCTCGTTCGCATCGCCGACGAGTTGCGACAATCGAATGAGCTCGGGACGCAGCGGCTTCGCGAACACGCGCGCATCGAAGCTCTTCAATCCCTCGAAGACGGCTCTGACAGGACGCGCGTTCGGGCCGTCGCCGACGACCTCGATCTTCGTGCTCTGGCACGAAGCGAGCATCGCGATACCGATCCCCGCGACGATCTCCTTGCGCCCAACGTGCTGCGATCGCGCTGTCGTCCTCACGTGCCCTCTCATCGTCGGAGCGATCATCGGGGAGCGGACCACGGTGTCGCAAGCCACGCGTTCCCGATCTCGATGAGCGACGAGTCGACGGCGAAGGGGCGAGGTCCGGGGCGGGCTCGACCTGCTTCGATTAGGACGTGTCCGGAGCTTCGTCGAAGAAGCACGATGTTGAGCCCGCGCAGATCCGTGTTCGGGGTCGCACGAGCGAACGGTTCTCCCCAGTTGATGCCAGGCACGATCGCAATCGGGCTCGCACCGAACCCGATCCAAGCGATATCGGGTCCCGAGTACTCGAGATGCGTCACGTTGAGTGCGTTCGCCGTGCCATTGCACCGAAAGTGAGTGCTGCCGAACGCACCGCTGAGTCGTCCGTCGAGTCGTACCTGTGGGTTCCGTTTGTCGCCGCGAAGTTTGAGTTCGCCGCGAAGTGCCCGTGGCTTTCCGCAAATCATGTCGAGTCCGAGCAAAGTCGCCAAACTGCCGGTACATGGGAGGTCGCACGTGACGCGGATGTCGGGTCTGCCGTACCGATGAAGGGGGTAGCGTCCGCGGACGACGAGCAATTCTCGATCGGCAGCGCGAAGGACGGTGTCCGCGAAGATCAACGCGCCGAGGCCGTCGATCTCGGCAGTGGATACGAAACTCGTCGCGCGTCCGAGTTCGGCAGGCAGCTCGAAGGGACCGAGATCGATCTGCGCCTGACCGGCAAGATACTCTTCCTCGTCGCTGCTGGAGATCGGGAGCTTGATGCTCCCGGACGTCGTGATCGGAGTTTGCCCGACGCTCGAGCGTGATCGCCCGCTCTCGATGTCGAGCGACCTCTCGATCGCCGCAGAGACGAGGTCGTCGGCCACCGTTCCGGACAGCGCCCAATGCACGCGGAACACGTCGCGAGCCGTTCCGCGCGGAAAGTCGAGTCTTCCGCTTCCGTGGAGTCCACCGCCGTTGTTGCTGGACATCGCAGCGTCGAGAACGGAAGCGCATGGTCCCGTTCGAACGTCTTCGATCAGGAGTTCGGAGTTGTGGAGACGCAGCCGGGCTTGTCCGTCGGACACGGATCCGAATGCCGTGCGAAGCGGGCCGAACGTGAGCAGTGCGTCGCACGATGCGTCTTCGAGGCTGCTGCGAATCGTGGCTGTATCACAGCGAACCGCGACGTCCTTGCAGCCCCAGCCACGACTGTGAATCTCGTCGATCTTGACGCTGGCACCACGGGCACCGACCGAGATTCGGATTCCCGCGAGTTCGTAGTCTTCGAACTCCAAGCGAGCGATCGTCGCTTCGAGCCCTCCCGGAAGGGCTGCATGAAGGTCATCGAGAGTCTTCGCGTTCGTTCCGATCTCGCCGGCGGCCGACGAGTCGGCAGTCGATGTCGCTGCCGATGTCGCGGGAACGCTGCGGAGTTTCGCTTCTCGGATGTCCCATGCGATGCCCGTCACGAGGTGATTGCTCGTCGTCGATCCGATGGCAAGTGGATCCAGGCAGACGCGCAGTGTCGACGCGGCACAGTCGAGAGCGAATCCACGGAGGCGACGTCCGCCGGAGATCTTGACGTCCCGCAGTGTCACCTCGCCGAAGGGATCCCCGTCGATTCCGTCCATCTCGACGGTGGCGTCGAGCATGGTGGCGAGTTGGGACGCGATCTCGCGAGCAAGAGCGGGGTTGAGCAAGGACTTGCGAAATCCCCATACGAGCGCGAAGACCACCACACCGCCGAGGCCGACGAAAACGATCAATCGCTTGACGAAGCGCTGGAGCGAGAGCCGTCGCGTCATGTCGCGTCGTTACGCTGATCGGCGTCGTGAATTGCGCGGCAGCGGAGTTCGTGGAGAGCGGCACGGATCTTCTGCGGTTCGTCGGCGAACCGCTGGGCGACGTCGTCGCCCCGAACTTCGCGCAGGATGCCGTCGAGGCGCTCGAGCGAACGCAGGATTCGACGCTCGAGCTGCCAGCCGATGTCTGCGTGGCTCGTGCGCCGCCGCAGCCCGATCGACTCGGGAGCGAGTCTGCCGTCGTGGTCCGCGCGGACCGCAGCGGCAAGCAGGGGCAAGTCGTCCCGTATCGGGGAGAACTCACGCTCCCAGAGGTCGACGAGTGTCCCGACGCGTAGCTCCTCGAGCCGCAGGAGCAGGACGTGGGTTCGAGCGACGACGTGGCAGAACCTGCGGGCGCGCCTGTCGCCGAGACCCGGGAAGCGATCGAACAGCGAGTCGATGAGTGGCGTGCCGGCCATGTCGTGACCGGGATGGGAGGGCAACTCACCCGGTCGAGTCCGTCCCTTCCCGAGATCGTGACACAGCACGCCGAGTAGCAGGCGGAGTCGCGCGGCATCGTCGAGGCGATCGCGTTCGGCGAGCATTGCGGCGGCGCGGAGCGTCAGCACGGTGTGCAGGCCTTGCGACATCTCGGGGTGCCAGCGGATCCGGCCGGCGGCGCGACCGTCGAAGAGCGGGTGGACCTCCGGGATCAGATGCTCGAGCAGCCCTTCTTCGCTGGCGAGTGCGAAGAACAGCCCGGGACTGTGCCCTGCCAGAACGCGCCGGAGTTCTTCGGCGACGGCTTCCGGCGTCACGCTGTCTCGCACGTTCGTTGCGTGCGTTCGAATCGCTCTTCTCGTCCGCTCGTCGAGCGCGAAGCCGAGTTCGGCGCCGCGACGCAGGTAGCGCAGTGCGCGAATGGCGTGTTCTGCCAGGCGCTCCCCAGCGTCACCGCACGCGCGGATGATCCCGCGCTTCCAGTCCTCGAGACCGCCGAGGGGATCGTGGATCGTGTCGTCGTGGATGCGCCACAGAACGGCCCCGATCGTCATGTCGCGGCGCAGCGCGTCTTGGGTGATGCGCTCGTCAGGTTCCGACCCACCCCCCCGGAACGACGTGATCTCGAAGCGCTGGATCGGAGTCCGGACGCCGATCGTGCCGCGATCGAGAGCCCCTTTCGTCTGCGTGACCTCGAAACCGGCGTTTTCGAGAACGCGCAGCGCCTCCGGGACGGGCAGGCGCCATGCAAGGTCGATGTCGTGCGTGTCCGGCCGGTCCGCGAGTCCGCTGCGCTCACAAGCCTCGGCCAGTGCCAGGGATCCGACGATGCAGACCTCGAGCGCCGGATCCGCGGCGAAGGGCAGGCAGCGGAGCACGAGATCACGGGCCGACGACATGGCCCCATGGTCGGCAGGGGGGTCGGCAGGGATTCTCAAAAGAACATTTTTTTTCTGAGACCGTCAGGCCCGAGGTCGCCGCTGACGTTCTACACAGTGGCATGAGCCACGGCCATCGTCTCTGACCCGATCCCGGTACGGGCCTCTCGTCCTCGCGGGCGGGCGGCCCGTCCTCTTGTCCGGTCTCTTCTGGATCGACTCCGGACCTTCTCTGGATATTCAGTTCTTCGGATATCCAAAGATGCGGCCGTTTTGCAGCCAGGCTCGAGGTGCGATTGCACGAATCGCTCGTTCCATGCGCCGATCGTGCCGATAGGGGAGAGATAGCGAGATTCCGCCGCCGGCTCGCGGAGACTGGAGACGCCATGCACACTGCACGAATCGCCATCGCCAGCATCTTCCTGACCGCCTTTCTGGCGACCCCGTTGACCGCTGCCCAGGACAAGCAGCCGCCTGCAGGGCCTGACCGATCGGGCGGGTCACCCGCGCCAGAAACGCCGAGTTCCGGGAACGGCAAGAGCGAGAACACCGAAACGACGGAGCGCGGAACCGAAACCGAGGGCAAAGAAGCCTCCGAAGACGAAGGAGACTCGACCGACCCGAAGACCCTGCAGCGTCGCGAAGCGATCAGGCAGCGCATTCAGCGCGAACGCGCTCGTCGGCTCGCGACAACCGTGGTCCGGACTCACGTTTCGGTTCGCGTTCGCTTGCGCAATGGAGAGCGACTCCAGGGAATCGTCAAGGACGGCAACTTCGTCGAACGCCCCTCAGGTGGTCTCGAGTTCGTGCGTGCCGAGATGACGCAGAAGGACGCTGGCTTGCGGCTGTGGTACTACAACCGCACGGACGGCTACATCTTCCTGCCGTACACGATGATCGAGACGTACAAGGTGCTGAAGCGCCTGACGGACAGCGAGATCAAGGTCATTCACGACGAGATCAGAGAAGCCGAGCGCCTCGCGCGTGCCGCTGGCGATGAACGCAACAAGCAACTCGCGGGCAAGGCCGACGCGATGAAGCAAGGCGAGAACGCGGCTGAGAAAGTCGGGGAACTGGCTGCGGAGATCGCTGCCAAGAAGAAGAAGGCCGAGGAAGACGCGGCGAAGCTCGCCCTCATCGAAGAGTTTCCGCCCGACGAAGGTTGGGGTGAGGAACGCATCAATCAGATCAACATTCGCCGGCTGACCGTGAGGGTCTTCCCCAACGCGAAAGAACGCCGCTTCATCGAAGTCTTCGACGAGTGGAAGAAGGGACGCGATCTCTGGCTCGCGAAGAAGTCCAAGGACCTCGGTGAGAAGCACGACTCCGCTCAGAAGGGTGGCGGCACGGGCACGGGCACCGATGCTGGCAAGTCGCCGAGCGGATCGACGACCGATCCAGGCAAGACCGAAGGCGCCGACCCCGCGACCGAGAAGTTCGAGAGCGGTCCCTCGAAGCGCTGAGTTTCTCGGCGCTGACTACAGCGCCATCCGAAAAGGCGAAGACGCGATCGCTTCCTGCCGCCAGAATCGCTGGCAGCAATGGTTGCTGCAGGTTTCTCGATCCTCGTCGTCCAAACCGCGATCGTGCGGCAGGATTTTGCCGACACGACGGGGCCCGGGTTGCTCGTCGCGCTCGTTCTCGCGATCGTCGCCGCGATCCTGCTCTACGCGACCAAACGGCAGGAACTCGCCAACTTCGTCGCCGCGCGAGCGCCACGCCTTCCGATCCGTGCGCTGTCCGAACACGACGACGCCTGGATCGCTGGCACGGTCGTGCACGATGAACCGCTTTCATGCCCTTGGTTCGGGACGCCGTGTGTCTACTACACGTATCGAATCGAGCATCTCGTGACGCGCGTCGTGCGTGATTCGAAAGGGCGCACGCGAACCGTCACGAGCTGGGAGACGGAGTATTCGGAACGAGATTCGTGCGACTTCGAGATTCGGGACGACACGGGAACCATCGCGATCACCGCACACGAGGCGACCTTCGAGCGCTTGCCTGGTACGGGCTATGACTACGCAGGCTTCTCGCGACGGCACGTGGCGACGATGCTTCCGGTCGGCATCGAGGTCCACTCTCTCGGCGTCAAGGTGGAAGGTGACCGATTTGCTCCACTCGATCGCGTTCCGTTGATCATCACGACGGTGACGTCCGACGACTACGTTCGTGGTGGCGACCGGTCCGAGGCTGTCATGCGATGGTTCGGTTCGTTCGTTGGCTTGGCTGCGCTCGTCATCGCTGCTTCGATGATCGGTGTGCCGACTTGGCAGCACGCGAACTGGTACCGAGGAATACCGATCGGCATCGTCGCGTGGTTGCCGTTGTGGCTTTGGTCGAGCTACAACCGATTCGTCAGGCAGCGTGAGACGACAGAGGCCGCGTGGCGACAGATCGACGTCGATCTCGACGTGAGGTATCAAGTCGTCCCCAAGGTCGCCGAAGTCGCGCGCGCGTATGCGGAGCACGAGCAGGAGCTGTTCGAAGCGCTCGCACGTCTTCGCAATGAGTCTTCTCGATCCCGCGAGGAGACCATTCGCAACGAACGTGTCCGCAGTCGTACGGTACGGCGACTGCTGGCGTTGGCAGAGAGCTATCCGAAACTGCGTGCCAATGAACTGTTCGCCAGGTTGCACGAGAAGCTGTGGGCACTCGAAGAAAAGATCGCTGCCAGCAGGTCGTTCTACGATCGAACCGCGCTCGAATGGAATCGCCTGGTCGAAGGTTTTCCGAGCATGTTCGTCGCGAAGCTCTTCGGTTTCGAACGTCGCGAGTATTTCGGTGCGATGGAACGTGAGAGGGACGCGACGAAAGTCGTTCTGTGATCGAGAGCCATAGGTGCGTCACCCTGCCGGGAGGTTCTTCCCCAATGGCAAAACCGCACACCTTTGAATCCCGGAGTTCGTGAGGTTCTAATCGCGTCCCCCGACGGCTGCACCGTGCAGACGATCGATCGTTTGACACTACACTACGACTCGCACGCGAGGTCTCCTCTCCATGCACAGAGCACGCCTGTTCTTCGCTTCGTCACTTCTGCTCACACTCGGTTCGTGCAATGCGATCATGAGCAACATGGACACCTTCAAGAGTCTCGCAGGACAAGTCGCGAGCTCGGTGACGGGCCTTGGCGATATCGCGAGCAAGGTCGGTCTCGGCGGCACGATGCTCGCCGATGCGAAGAGCGCAATCGAAAAGGCGACCGGGACTCTCGGCGGTCTCCACGACAAGATGAGTGCGTTGGCAAAGCCCGATCAGGCGATTCGCGATATGCTCCAGCAGAAACTGAGCGGACCGATCACGACGACGACTGGCAGCCTCGAGGATGCTGCCATGCGTGAGCCGCAAATCGCCTCGACCGCGCAGGGTGCGATCGACATGCTCAGCAAGTTCAAGTCGTTCTTCTGATCAACACGCTGCTAACGACCGGGATGCATCCGACGAAGAAGGTCTACATCGCCCACACTGGCGGCACGATCGGAATGCAGCCCGGCAAGCACGGATGGGCCCCGCAGCGGGGTGCCATCCGGAAGGCGCTCGACAGTGCGCATTTCCTTCACCGTCCGGGGTTGCCCGATTACGACCTCGAGGAGTTCGAGCCGCTGCTCGATTCTGCAGAGATGGTGCCGGATGATTGGCTACGGATCGGCAAGCGCATCGAAGCCAAGTTGCCGGATTACGACGGTATCGTGATTTTACACGGTACCGACACGATGGCCTATACGGCGTCAGCGCTCGCGTTCATGCTCGAGAACCTGCGACGTCCTGTTGTGTTGACCGGTTCTCAGGTGCCGTTGTGTTTGCCTAGGAACGACGCGTGGCTCAACGTCATGACGTCGATGATGATCGCGGCCAATGAGCCGATTCCCGAGGTCTGTGTCTTCTTCGATGACAAGCTCTACCGTGGATGTCGGACGCGCAAGGTCGACTGCGACAGCTTTGCCGCATTCGCGTCGCCCAACTATCCGCCGCTCGCCGAGGCTGGCGTTTCGATCGAAGTCGATTGGAAGCACGTGCGAATCGCGCCAGCGGGCGAGCACGCGATCCGATTGCACGAACGCATGGATCCGAACGTCGGAGTCCTGTGGCTCTTTCCCGGAATTCACGAGAAGTTCCTTCGGAACTTCTTGAGACCGCCACTAAAAGGGGCCGTCATTCAATCCTATGGCTTGGGCAATGGGCCGACTTCGAGTCGTGGGTTTACCGATGCATTGCGCGAAGCGACGCAGCGCGGAGTCGTTCTCGTCAACTGCACGCAGTGTTTGGCCGGTCGTGTGTCAGACGACGACTACGAGACCGGACGCGGTATGGCCGCGGCTGGGATGATCAACGGCTTCGATATGACCCCTGAAGCTGCTCTGACCAAGCTCAGCTATTTGTTCGGGCTTGGACTGAGCGCAGAACGCGTGCGTGCGGAAATGCAGCGTGACTTGCGGGGGGAGCTGTCGAGTGTTCCCGTGAAATACGCGAATCAATAAGACGGTTTCCAACAAGCTGCTATTGAATCGATATCGACAAAACTATCGATATTGCAGCGCATGGATCTTAGAGTCTTCGCCCGCGAACAATGATGTTCGCCAATAACCGGGATCATTCATGGCTGGAACCAAATCAGATCAAATCCGCGAACTGCTGAGCACCGGTATGTCCGATGCCGACATCGCAAAGAAAGTCGGCTGCTCACGGAACCTCGTTTATATCGTCAAGTCCAAGGCGGGCAAGACGGGCGGCAAGCGTCGTGGTCCGGGTCGACCGAAGGGATCGACAACCAAAGCGTCGCGCAACGTCAATGTGTCTGCGGGGAGCCTCGACGATTTGCTGTCGGGTGTGCGCAGCATCCAAGCCGAGCGCGATCAGCTCCGCAAAGCGCTCGAGAACATCCGAGACGTGCTCAACCGCGTCCTCGGCTGAGCGAGGAGTCGCTACTCTTCCTCGGCGCTCTTGTCGTCCGCACCGGATGACGCAGCATTGCCGTTGTCGTCGAGGCCGTACTTGTCGAGCTTGCGCTGGAGCGCGAAGCGCGAGATGCCGAGCAACTCGCCCGCCTTCGACTTGTTGCCCTCGGCTCGCTTGAGGGAGCGGCGAATCTCGCTCTCCTCGAGCAGCCTCACCATGCGCGGTAATGTCGTGCCGGACTCGGCCGGCAACGGTGATCGATCGTGCAGTTGCATCGAAGGGTTTTGAATGTGCTCGCTGAGTTGCTCCGCATCGATGACGCCTTCGGCGAGCAACAGCGCGCGGCGAATCTCGTTCTCGAGTTCACGAACGTTGCCAGGCCACGAGTGTGCTGCCAACAAATCGAGTGCTTTCGATGAGATTCGCGGCACGGGTCGTCGGGCCTCGACGCAGGCTTTCGACAGAATCGATTGAACAAGAAGAGGCACATCGCCGATGCGCTCCCGCAAGGGCGGTAGGCGTAGAGGCAAGACATGGAGCCTGTAGAACAGGTCTTCGCGAAACTCGCCTGACTTGACGAGAGCGGCCACGTCTCGATGAGTGGCGGTCACGAGCCGGACGTCGATCGGGATCGTGTGGCTCGCGCCGACCGGTCGGATCTCGCGTTCTTGAAGGACGCGAAGCAGCTTCGATTGTAGATCGGCGGACATGTCACCGACCTCGTCGAGGAACAGCGTGCCTCCCTTGGCTTGCTCGAACAGGCCCTTGTGATCGCGCACGGCCCCCGTGAATGCGCCCTTCGCGTATCCGAAGAGTTCGCTTTCGAGCAAGGATGCGGGCAGGGCTGCGCAGTTCTCGCTGACGAACGGACCCTCGGCGCGCTGACCTTGCTCGTGCAGGGCCTTCGCGATCAGTTCTTTGCCGGTTCCGGATTCACCGAGGACGAGAACCGGATCCTGCGAGTCGACATACCGATCCAAGAGACGGAAGACGTCTTGCATTGCCTCGGATTCGCCGACGATCGATCTGTAGTCGTGTCGCAAACCGAGCGCCCGACGCGAGGCTGCGAGTTCTTGACGAACCTCGGAGAGTTCATCGGCTTGTTTACGAACACGTCCTTCGAGCTTCGCCGCGAGGTCAGCGACGCGGTCGTGCGCTTCGACCAGGGCTTCGTTCTTGGCGGTCAGATCCTGCATGAGGCGTACGTTCCGAATCGCGACGCCGGAGATGTCGGACACGACGACGAGGAGCTGTTTGTCGTGCTCGTCGAACGCGTGATGCTGGAGCCGATTGTCGAGGTAGAGGACTCCTTCGATGTTGCCGGCAACACGCAAGGGGACACAGAGCACCGACCGCAGTCTCAAGTCCTCGACGCTCTGCAACGCCGAAAAGCGCTCGTCGTCCTGTGCATTGACGGTGAGTCGTGGCTCGCCATCACCGAGACATTCTCCGACGATCGTCTTGCTGATCGCGGTGAGTGGGTCGCTGACGGTTTCGCCCACGAAGTTCCGCCCCACGCGCACCTCGTACTGAGATCGACTCCGATCGCGCGACGCGTTGTCTCGTGAGTCGAGAACGAGAAAGCCGCGTTCTGCCTCGGTCGTGCGGATTGCTGCGTCGACGATGATGGTCAGGAGCCGATCGGGATCGAGTTCTTCGTTGAGCGCCTGGATCAGGCGCGCGAACGTGCTCGTGTCGAGCGCCCCGTCCGAGTGACCGGTCTCTTCGGCTGTGTGCGTGTCGCCTGCGTCCGTCGTGTCCGCGAGGAACTGCACCGTGATCTCGAAGCTGCCGATACGCAGGACATCGCCTGGGCGCAACTCGGCCTCGGTGCCTTGTTCGACGCGAATGCCCTGGATCCACGTTCCGTTCTGACTGCCTTCATCGATCACGACGACCTTGCGGTCACGGATTTCGATCGTCACGTGATGGCGGGAGATGCTCTTCTCACTGAGTGGAACGTCGCGTTCGCGAGACCTGCCGAGCGTGATCTCACGCTTGGAGAAGCGATGCGTCGTGCGTTCCCCGTCACGTTGGACGTGAAGGAAGAACGGTGGGCACACGTCTCCAGCCGTGTTGGTGCGGTTTTGCAACGACATGGACTCCATGCTTTCGGATAGTCCAGGGATTGTCCAAGGGAACGCCGGTGACTTGGCACGGATTCGGTCGTAGGTTTGGGGTCAGGCCAGACGACGAACACGGGGTTCTCTCGATGACTACGGCAGGTCGCCCGCGCTTGCGGGCTCTCGAGCTACGCGAGTCCGTCGATCCATCGATGCGCGGCGTCCTTCTCTCCGACCCGGAAGGGCTTCTCCGAGCCACCGTGTTCGTGCCTCATGGATTGATGCCGGTGCTCGCGCTCTTCGATGGTCAGCGGACCTGTGACGAGATCGCCGAGTTGTTGGAGCGGCAATTTGGCCAACCCGTGGCGGCAAGCGACGTCCTTCGGATCGCTGCGGACCTCGACCAACGCCTTTGTCTCGAGGGCGAGCGAGTCGAGTCCCGTCGCGAACGCGAGCGTCGGGAGTTCGCGGAGCTCGCGGTGAGACCTCTACGGCACGCAGGTTCCGGTGGCTATCCCGCAGATCCGTCAGCCTGTCGGGAGCGGCTCGAAGAGGTCTTGCGTTCCTGGCGCCCCGAGGATCCAGCCTTCGCCGGGAGTCGTTTGCTCGGCTTGGTCGCCCCACACATCGACTTGAAGCGTGGCGAAGCCGGTTATGCGTCCGCTTATGGAGCCTTGGCCGCAGACCCCGAGCCTGCGGAGATCGTCGTCGTGTTCGGGACTGGTCACCGAGGCCCGAGTTCACTCCTCGTGCCGACGACGAAGCGGTTCGCGACTCCTTGGGGTGACGTCGACTGCGATCGTGACTTCTTGGAGCGTGTTCGGTCCCGTCTCACTTCGAACGATCCAAAGAGTCTCGTTGCTTGGGAGTCCGATGAACTCCTGCACCGCGACGAGCATTCACTCGAGTTCCAGGTGTTGTTCCTACGCCATGTCCTGCGGGATCGACGGCCTGATTTTCGAATCGTGCCGTTCTTGACGGGTGAATCTCCAGCGAAGGAGTCGACCCGGTCCCAAGCTCACGTCGACGCGATCCTCGAGACCTGCCGTGAGTTCGGTCCATCGCGCGTGACGTTCGTCGCTGGCGCGGACCTCGCGCATGTCGGGCCGTTCTTCGGCGATCCTGCACTCGTCGACGATGCCTCGCTCGAGCAAGTTCGTGCAGCAGACTTGTCGAGCCTCGCTGTGGTCTGCGCGGGCGATGCTGCCGGTTTCTTGCAAGAAATAGAAGCCGACGGGAACGCGCGGCGGGTCTGTGGGACGACGCCGGTGTGGTTCGTCAGCAAGCTCGTGGGGGCTCTCGGTGGGCAGGGCGGGCGCACGTTGCACTACGGCCAAGCGGTGGCGGAAGATCGATCGCAGTGTGTGACCTTTGCGGCGTTGGCCTTCGATCGGCCACGGATCGCGGTGTGACCCTGTCCACGACCGACACCGAACTCGACATCGCGCTCGTGCTGGACCGGTGGGAGCCGAAGCGAGGTGGATTGGAGGCCTACGCCAATTCGCTGTGTATGGAACTCGCGCGGCGTGGTCATCGCGTCGTGATCGTGACGGGGACCGCGAGCGGTCGTGTCGTCGTGGACGATGACGTTGCCCGGCATGTGACCGTGGAATCCGTTCGGGGTCAAGGAGTTCGCTTCTATGAAGAAGCGGACGAGCTCCTGCATCGACTCGAGCGCGAGGGGACTCTGGGAGTCGCGTTTCGGCATCCCGGACCCGCGAGCGTGTTCTTGCCTCTCGGTGGGCTGCTCGTCTCGAGCCTGGCGGCGAGGCGTCGCTCCGAGAATGCGCTCATTCGTCCACTGCGGGCGCTTGCGCGGCGCATGTCGTCACGGACTCGGACGTACCTCGAGCGAGAGGCGCGGTTCTTTCGCGACGGCACTTCCGCGCCACGCCTTTGTCTCTGCAACTCGCCGCTCGTGGCGGCCGATGTGGCGTCTCGCCATCCGTCGTTCGCCGGCAAGTTGGATGTCGTCGGGCTTCCGGTCGACATGGTACGGTTTCACCCGCCCGATGACGCTCGTCGTGCGGAGGCTCGATCTTCCCTCGGGCTCGGCGATGGGCCTGCGATTCTGTTCGTCGGACACGACGAGAAGCGCAAGGGGTTGTCCGCCGCGAAGGCCGTTCTGCAGAGGGTCCGCGCTCGTCGCGTCGATGCGGCCCTCGTGCTCGCAGGGCACGGGACGGAGCGCTTTCACGACGAGGCACGTGGTGTCCGTGCGCTCGGCTTCGTCGACGACATGCTCAGCGTCTATCACGCATGTGACGTTCTGCTGGCTCCGAGTCTCGAGGACAACCTGAGTTCGTGTGCGCTCGAAGCGCTCTCGACAGGCTTGCCCGTCGTCACGACTCGCTGCAACGGTATCGCAGCGTGGCTGGCTCCGGAGGACGTACCTGATGCGAGTCGCCTTGCGCGCGTCGTCCAAGATCCGACATCCATTCACGATTTGGATGCGGCGACGCTCGCGATGCTCGGACGAAGCGCTCTCTGCATGGAGCTACGTCGAGCGCGGCGCGAGGTGATCGGACGTTGTGCCGATCACCATCACTTCGACTTGGTCGAGCAGCGGCTCGCCGAGTTCGAAGCGATCACTTCGGCGGTTCGCGCAAGCTGAACCAACGGCTGTAACGCCAACGGTCCGTATTGGGCTTGTCGTGCATCAAGTGCTTGCGCGCGTATCGATTCTTCGCGAGTTCGATCGGATCCGTCGTGTCCTCCGCGAGGATGTCCAGCGCCGCGGCGAAGAATGTGTGCGCACCACCCAGAGGAAGGTCGCCGTAGCGCACGCCAATCCCCTGGGTGTTGTCCCAGATGTCGGGCGGGCAAGGCTTGTTCTGGTAGGTGATCGGGACGTAGTAGCGCATCACGTCAGGCAAGAAGCCGAGCACGGGGTCGTTGTAGTTGAAGACCCACGAGTACTCGACGACGCTGACCATGTCGTGAACGATCTGTCGAGCGGTCTTGTCACCCCAATACTGCCACAATGGGTAGTAGCCGTAGATGATGGCTGCGTGTTGCCACGGCAGCATCGCGGTGTTGGGTGTCGGGAACAGTGTGAGCGGATGTTGCGGTGCAAAGCTGATGGCTTTGCTCGGGTGGTTCTTCTCGCGCTTGGGTTCGATGATCTCGCGGATGCGACGCTGCAGGTGCCGGATCAAGCGGTCATCACCGGTCGCGAACCAGATCTTGATCGCTGCCTGTGCTGGCCAGCCCTCGCCGCGCGCGGATAGCGGGGCGTACGAGATTTGATACTTCTGATGGCGGAAGCAGCCCATGTAACACTCGCCGAGCATCCGCATCTCGTCGAGACAGCGCCAGTCACCCGTCATCGAGAAATAGTCGAAGAGGAGTTCGGCCGAGAAGTGCTCGGGCTCGTACGCGTTCCATCGGTGGTAATAGCCGATGGGGACGTCCTTCCTGTAATACGAGTACGGATCGTTCTGCCTCAAGTCGTATCGCCCGAGCGTTTCGGCACTGATTCGACGAGTGCTCGCGAGCGTGTACGGCAAGCCGTCCCACATGTAGATGTCGTCGTTCGGCTCGATCCGAATGTCCCAGATCTGATAGGGACGCGCTGTCTGCTGCCAAGCCTTGCCTTCGAGCATGTAGAGCGGCCGTGGATCTTGATGCTGAACCGCGAGGATCTTGTGTTCCGTCGAAGGGCCGTTCCGGTGCGTACCCGTCACCCACGTGTGTGTGTAGTCACCCCAATCCGCCCACGCGCCGAAGTGCGGCTGTTGCAGCCACAGGTCGTAGTCTTCGCGAATCTGGACCGGTCCCCACGTCGAAGGATCGACGGGTCCGCCGTAGAGCCCGAATGCCTTGGTGCGTTGCCACGTCGCGAGGTCGACGGTTGGGATCATCGAGTGGGTGAACCACGACGCTGCGACGTTCGTCCATGCCGATCGCTCGCCGGGCGTGTAGCGCGGTGAATCGAAGACGACGATCACGCGCCAACGCTTGCCCTGGGCATCGCCGAGGTAGTCGTCGGTCAAAAGGTTCACTTGTGTCGACGGCGTCATGAACGTGTCGACCATGTGCACACCGACCTCGTTCTTGTCGGGATACCGCACGACGCCGCGCGCGCCCGCAACGAAGAAATCGAGCGACTTGAACCCGATGTCGCCGAGCGGGTGCATGTTGGGGTCGTTAGTCTTCGGGCTGTCCGATCCGAGATAGTCATTGGCGACGACGACATCGACGACCGCGATCGGGATTTCACTGAAGAACGTGAAGTAGCAGGTCTGACTGAAATAGTCGCGACCGATGCCCTTGTTCTGCGGATTGACGTGATACGAGCGCGTCCGAACGCTGTACGTCGCGTGGTTGCCGTGCAACACGGTGACGTGGTTGCCCGGCTTGTCGAACGGACGAGCTTCCGCGATGTACGGGACGCCGTCTCGATCCATCACACTGGTGAAGATGCGAAAGAGCGGTGCTGCATCGCTGATCGCAGGATGAAGTGCGAATGGCTTGGCGCGCAGCGTGCCCTTCTGAATCTTCCGCACGGCCTTTTCGCCGCCACCCAGGACTTCGAGCCATTGCGCCTGGGCACTCTTGAGACTGCCATCCGGCCAATACTGGAGGGGGCGCCACTCGGTCGGTTTCCAGTCGACGTTGAACGGAATCGGATCGTTCTTCTGGATCTGACCCTGGGCGAACGGCACCGACGCGCGCGCCCACTCGACGCGGGGCATGTGCGATGAGTTGACGACGGTGACGGTCGACTGCTGCGCGACGACGAAGGGCGTCACGGAAAGCAGCAGAACGCACGACGCGCAGGCACGGCGCGCGTCTCGAGCGAGACGTTGGATCATGATCGGTGCGTGTGTCGGTGTCGGCCAGGCCGACACCGCGCAGGTGACGGACCGACCCGTGGCAGAGGGGGCAGGGTCCGAGAAAGAGAGCTGTCCCTCATTCGGAGTTGTGTTGGTCTACGTAGAGGGATGCACGGTGGGCCGACGAAAATGGCCACCGAATCCGGCGAAATCGCCGTTGAGGCCGCCGTCTTCGCCAACGTCAGGCTCGCATTCGGGTTGCGAAGGGCGGACGATCTTCGAGATGTCGATTTTTCGATCAGCGGCAGGCGGCACGCGTCCGCTGACCTATTGCACGAACGTACATGCTGCTGCGAATCTCGACGCGTTCGAGCATGTTCTGCGCGAAATCGTCGCACCGCTGCTCGGGCGACGTCTCGGACGAGATGCGCCGTTGTTGCTCGGTGCGTGGTGGCCTCGCGACATCGTCGACGAACTCGCGGTGCGATCGGAGCGTCGCGAACAGCACGCGCGCGTGCTCGACGAACTGGGGCTGATTCCGGCGAGTCTCAACGTGTTTCCCGCGGGTCGCTTCCACGGTCCGGGAGTCAAAGAAAGCGTCTACGAACCCGACTGGTCGACCACCGAGCGTCTCGAATACACGCTTCGCGCAGCCGAGATCTGCGCAGAGTTCCTCACGCGCTCGCGTGCAGATCGCGCAGTGCTCAGCTCAGTGCCATTGGGCTTTCGCGGACACTCGCGCGAACACGGGCCGACGAGCGAACACGTGCACAACGTTTTCCGCGCAGCCCTCGCACTCGAGGAGTTGCGCGAGCGCACGGGAGTAGAAGTCATCCTGGCGCTCGAGCCGGAACCATGGTGCATGCTCGAGTCCGTGGTCGAAGCGATCACGTGGTTCGATGACGTCGCTCTGCCGTTCGCCGCAGGTCAGGGAAACGAGGCGGCGATGCGCAAGCACGTCGGCGTTTGCCTCGACTTGTGTCATGCCGCGGTCGTCGGCGAAGACCCGATCGCGTGCTTGCGCGACCTCGAGCGTGCAGGCATTCGAGTCGGCAAGGTGCAGCTGAGTTCGGCACTCGTCGCTCGCGGCGTCCATGGGCACGAGGCTCTCGCGACGGGCTACCGCGACGCGGTCTATTTGCATCAGACGTTCGAGGCTACGGGGCGCATCGGCCCTTTCGTGGATCTCGACGTCGAGTCGTTCCGGGCGGCGAACCCGGTCGACACCGATGTGTTCCGGTGTCACTACCACATGCCGTTGCACTGGCGTGGCGACGCGAAGGTCGAGACGACGCAGGACATGGTGATCGCGTTCTTGCAGGCGATCGTCGCCGAGCCGGACTTGCTCGAGGAGAGCGTTCCTCTCGAAGTCGAGACCTACACCAATCCGAGGATCGAAGACGAACTGGAGTTCGTCGTCGACAGGCTGCAGGGCACTACTTGATCTCGTCGTTTCTTCCGCTTCGATCTCGATCGCATGATCACGCTCACCGATCGTGATGAGCCGACATCGAAACGGCGATAATCTCTGCTATTTTGACCGGCCATGGCAACCACGCTCCCCACTCGTAGCCGTTTCGTCCTCGTGCAGGGAGTGCTCATGTACGGCGTGGGCTTGTCGGTCGTCTTCACGATCGCGATGAACCTGATCTTCGAACAAGCGGAGTGGTTCTCGACGTTCTTGATCGGCCTGGCGGTGTTGATTCCGATCGGTGTGCTCTGGGCGTACTTCATGTACGAGTTCGTCGCGCGGCGTCACGCGGCGAGGATGGCACAGCAACGGCACGAATGACCGGCATCGCATTCTGCTTCGATCGAACGGGGCGATCAGCTCAGCATCGAGACGACGCCACGTCGTGCACGTGAGACTCGTGCATCCGGCGTCAGGATCCCTGCGAGATTGAGTGGGTCGGCGGCTCCGACTTCGAACTCGGATTGTCCGTGATCTCGCCTGACCTGACGTAGTTCTCGAATCACGCCCGGCAACGCGAACTGCTCACCGTCGAAGCCGGCGACGAAACGACCGCCGCGCACGTCCCCGCGGAGTTCGAGTCGGCGGAGGACGCGCAACATTTCGCGCCACGGGATCGGCAACCGTTCGCGTTGGAGGACGCGACGGAACACGACGCCCCACCGAGCGAGCAAGATGCGCACGAGGCGTTCTGCGTGTGGTTCGGCGCGTGTGCGCAGATCGGTGTCGTCGGCCTCTCCCATGTTTGCGGCGCGCAGTGGGCTCCAACGTCCGATCGTGGACATCGCGTACTTGCGACGCGAAGGGGGCACGATCAACGAGCGTAGGCCACCCCACGAGTCACACGTCACGAGTCCACGCCCGATGAGTTCTGCGAGTGCGCTCTCGAGATCGCCGCTTGCGAGGCCGGCGATGCGCTCGAGCTCTTGCGGGAACACCGCTCCGCGCGCCGAGAGCAACTCCAACACCTTGGTCGCACGTGGCGAACCAACGTCGATCGCGCTCGGTCCCGCGAGCGAGGTCCACGCGTCGAGTTCTTCGCGCGGGACGAAGGCGAGCGGCGTCGTCTTGATCGGCCCGTTGCCGGCGCTCCAAAGTCGTCCCCAGACGAATGCACCCGACAGCGTGGCTTCGTCGAGCCATTCGCGGCGATAGCCGCGCACGCGCATCGGCAGGATCTTGCCCTCCCAAGTCGCGGCAGGGGCTTCGAAGCCCTGCAATTGGGTCAGGACTTCGCGCACGCCGTTCGGCCCGTGGAGACGGCACGTGTCTTCGACGTGCTGCCAGCGTGCCAAGAAGCGTAAGAACTCCGCTGCCGTGACCGGTGCGATCTCGGCGCGCAACCGATCGACGGTGTAGCGATGAATGCGTGCGAGGAGTCGCCGGTCGCACCAGGCCTCGCGGCCATCGAGGCGGCAGCGCATCGCGATGCCTTCGCTCTCGAGGACGAGCAACGCATGATCATCCGAGAAACACGGCCCGAGCGCTTCGAGGCGCCCGCGCCAGACGGCCTTGTCGTCGCGGGGCGCGCCGATGGCGAAGCATCGATCGCCATCCCATTCGATGCGCCCCGCTCCCTCGAGAATCGCGAGGTAGCCCGTCCATTCGGATCGCACGGCTTCCTCACGCGAGACGTAGCCCATCCACTGCAGGGCTTCGTGCAGTTCTTCTGCCGACGATGGGGCGGGCCACGCCTCGCCGCGCACGCGTGCGACGGCGTCGGGGTCGAGTGCACCGATCTCGTCGGCGAGTCGCGGCTCGAGACTACGGCGCGTGATGACCGCCTGGGTCCGACGTTCTTCGAGCGGCGCGTCGTCGAGGAACGCGTAAGGCTGCGCCGCGAGGATGCCGCGCGCGAACGGCGACGGCTCGGAGAGGTCAACGGCGACGGTTTCGATCGTGCCCGACTCGAGGCCACGCAGGATGGCGAGCATGCCGTCGACGTCCATCGCTTCGTGCAGGCAATCGAGGATCGTCTGGCGGACGAGCGGGTGTTCCATCGGCACGGGAAGGTCTCCACCCGGCAGAGTCTCGGGACACGCGGCGACCTGCGGGAATGCCTCGGCGAGCAAGTCGTCTGCACGGAACCGCTGCAACGGTGTCGGCACGCGCGTGCCATTGCGCATGCGCTCGACGAGCAGCGAGCGCGTCGTGTTCCAGCGCCAACGGCTCTCGAACATCGGCGAGCCGAGACATGCCTGGATCAAGACGTCACGCGCGGTCACGCTCTTGAGGAACGCGAACACCTCGTCGAGCTTGAAGCTGTGCATCGGCCCGAGCGAGATCAAGAACGAGTCTTCGCCGGCCGCGGCTTGCAGTTCGAAGCCGAAGCCCTTGCAGAAGCGCTTGCGCAGCGCGAGTCCCCAAGCGCGCAGGATGCGCCCTCCGAACGGTGCGTGGATGACGAGTTGTTGTCCACCGCTCTCGTCGAAGAAGCGTTCGGCGACGATGCGCTGCTGTGTCGGTACGGTCCCGAGGACCCGCCGTCCTTCGAGGACGAAGTCCGCGATCTGCTCGGCAGCCGCGAGGCTGATCCCACAACGCTCGGCGCACCATGCTGCATCGACGAGTTCTTCGCGCAGCGCCGCGATCTCGGCCGAGAGTTCGATCGTGCGTGCCGGCGCTTCGCCGAACCAGAACGGAATCGTCGGCGGTGCACCGCGTGCGTCGGCAACGCGCAACACGCCGCGTTCGATGCGCAGGATGCGCCACGAAGCGTTGCCGAGTTGGAAGATGTCGCCGACGCTCGAGTCGATCGAGAAGTCCTCGTCGAGCGTGCCGATCAGCGTCCCGTCGGGTTCGAGAATGACGCGGTACTGTCCGAGGTCGGGGATCGCGCCTCCCGACATCACTGCCGTGAGGCGCGCACGTTTGGTTGCACGCAACTTGCCGAGCACGGTGTCGCGATGGAGCAGGCAGTTGCGTCCCTTCGTGTGGAGCTCGATCGTCGCGTCGAAGTCCTCGCGGGTGAGGTTGCGATACGGCCACGCGCGACGGAGGACGTCGAACAGTTCGTCGAGCTGCCAGTCCTCGGTCACGCAGGCCGCGACGATCTGTTGGGCGAGGATGTCGAGGGGCTCGGGCGGCTGGGGCGTGCGATCCAGATCGCCGCGTCGCACGCACGACACGGTCGCTGCTGCCCACACGAGTTCGTCGATCGTGAGCGGGAAGAGCCGTCCCTTGGGCGTCTTGCCGAGGCTGTGACCCGCACGTCCGACGCGTTGCAAGAACGTCGCGATCGACGCCGTCGGCGCGATCTGGATCACGAGATCGATGTCGCCGACGTCGATGCCGAGTTCGAGCGATGCGGTCGCGACGAGTGCGCGGAGCTCGCCGTTCTTGAGCTTGCGTTCCGCTTCGAGTCGCACGTCCTTCGAGAGGCTCCCGTGATGACTCGCGACGACTTCGTCGCCGAGGAGTTCGGACAATCTCGCCGCCACGCGCTCGGACATCTTGCGCGTGTTGACGAAGATCAACGTCGTCGTGTGCGCCTTCACGAGTTCGACGATGCGCGCGTAGATCTCGTCCCACGTCTCGTTGGAGCAGACGGTCGAGAGCGGCGTGCCCGGGACTTCGATCGCGAGGTCGAGTTCGCGACGGTGACCGGCGTCGATGAGCTCGACATCGCGGGTGCGCATGCAAGGCTCGTCGTGAACGACACCGCCGAGGAAGTTGCCGACGTCCGACAGCGGCTTTTGCGTCGCCGAGAGGCCGATGCGCTGGAACCCGCCGGTCAGTGTCTCGAGCCGCTCGAGCGAGAGCGCGAGGTGCGAACCGCGCTTGTCACGCACGAGTGCGTGGATCTCGTCGATGATGACCGTGCGCACGGTCTCGAGCATCGCGCGCCCACTCGGCGTCGTGAGCAGGATGTAGAGCGACTCGGGAGTCGTGACGAGGATGTGTGGACTCTTCCGCCGCATCTTCTGTCGCTCGCTCGGCGACGTGTCGCTGCTGCGCACCTGCACCCGAAGCTCGGGCAAGAAGAAGTTGCGCTCCGTGATCTCGCGCAGCGGCACTTCGAGGTTGTCGCGGATGTCGTTACCGAGCGCGCGGAGCGGACTGACGTAGAGCACGCGGGTCTCATCCGGGATGTCCTGCCCGAGCCGCAGGAGCGAGTCGATCGCGTGGAGGAAGGCCGCGAGCGTCTTCCCCGAGCCGGTGGGCGCTGCGATCAGCGTGCTGGCGCCGCTCGCGATGACGGGCCAGCCGCGCTCCTGCGGTGCGCTCGGAGTCCCGATGCGTTCGGAGAACCAGTCACGGACGGTGGGGAGGAAGTGGGACAGCGGCACGGCGCGCGATTCTACGCCGGATCAGGTTCCTTACAAACGCCGAACATTCTCCATGCCGTAGCCACGGGCAGGGTTCGGCAGGCGCCGCGCCTCGGATTCTCGCGGTCCGAGAAAAAACGAGATTGCCTGTGACAGCACCGTGAGTCGCTCGCTCCTCGGTTCGTGCGGGCGCAAGGCGCGCCCCCTCGACATCACCTCGACTCTCGAACCGAGAAACACAAGCGAGATAGCCATGAAGACCAACACGACCAAACTGACCGCAGCTCTCCTGACGCTGTCCTCCCCGATCCTCGCCCAGGTCGCGATGCCGACCCAGGCGCAACTCATGCGCGGCGTGACGCCGATCGCGTTGCCGGCACCGGCGGCCCCGGTCGTCCTGCTCGCGGCCGACAAGCTCGGTGACAATCGCGAAGTCCCCGGAATGACGGGTGTGCTGCAGCTCGACACGGCGCGCATGCAGACGCTGCCGCTCGTGAGCAACGCGGCCTTCGAGACCGCGATGAAGCTGCGCACCCACACCAATGCGCACACCTTCTTCCAGGTCGTGACCTTCGACGAGGCCGGCAACGGTCGCATCTCGCGCCTGCAGGAGTTCGGCACCGATCCGTCGCTCCAGTTCCGTCAGATCGACAGCGAAGCCACGTGCCGCAATCGCGTGCAGCAGCGCGTTGCCGAAGTCGTCGGCACCGAGATGGCCGAGGGTTGGGACGCCGTCCCGAGCATCGTGCGCGTCACGCCGATGTATCGCCCTGACGTCCAGGGTGTCGCGTACTACGAGTACGAGATGGACCTCGGCGGCTTCCTGGTCGCGTCGACAGGCGAGCACGATCGTCCGATCAGCAACTGGAGTTCGGTCGGCAAGAGCAAGATGGCGCAGCTCGAAGAGCGTGCAGGCGCCGAGACCATCTACAAGGTCTACAAGCTCGATGCCCTCTGCTACGTCGCCGAGAACTCGATGGGAGCGATGATCACACGCGTCGGCAACCTGCCCGATCGCATGATCAATCTGCCGGCCGTGCTGCGGGAAGGCACGCCGACGCCGGCGAGCTTCGATCGCAAGAGCTGGCGGACCTGGTCCGAACTCAAGACGGCGTATGCGGACAACTACCGCCCCTTCGTACGTCAACTCCGCGACAACTGCGCCGATCTCTGGCGCGCCGAGCGCACCGCAGTCGTCGGTCCGCTCGATTGGAGTTCTTGGACCACGTATCTCGCCGACGGCGGCACGTCGGCACAGCCCCTCTACTACCAACACACCTACGGCAGTTGCTACGTCGGTTGTGGTCCGGTCGCGTGGGCCATCCTGTTCTGCTGGGGCGATCGTCAGGCCCACGAAGGCAACCCCGTCTGGTCGGCGCGCACCGGGCTGTATCGCACCGACGGCGGCTACGGCAGTTCGTCGACGAAGGCGCCGCTCAGCCTCGACGCGGGCGTCAAGAACGTGACCGAAGAACTCAACGGTCGACTCGGCACCTGGTGCATCTCCGGCTCCGGAGCGACGTGGCCCTCGCGGATGGACGACGCGGATGGATACCTCGTCGGCCGCACTGGCGCGACGTGTGACTCCAAGGGCAGCGACATCGGTGCCAACCTCTCGAGCTACCGTGACGAAATCTCGAGCTCGATCCGCGATCGCGACACTCCGGGCGTCGTCGGAACCGGCTTCCTCAGCCACTACCCCGTCGCCTACAAGTATCGCTACCGCACGAAGAAGGTGCTCTTCGCGACCGTCTACGATCGCGAGTTCTACGTGAACAACGGTTGGGGCTCGACGGCCTCGTTCGAATGGGTCGAGGCCGGGACCTTCGTTTACGGCGTCCTCTACCCGTGATCCGCAGAGACGCCTCATCGACATCAGGGAAGCCAGATCCTGGACGCCCGAGATGTGACCAAGTGGTTGCATCTCGGGTCGTTGCGCTACTGCTACGATTTCGCATGTTCGACCTCGGGAGTCACCAGATGAAGAACGCCTCTCTCGCGCTGCTCGCGCTCACCGTTTCGTTCGGTCTTCCTGCACAAGAGCCGATGGACAACGGCCCGATGATGACCAGTCAGGTCTTGTGCATTGTCGGTCCGGGAACCGTGGACCGGAGTGGAGCGCCCCTTTCGACGACGAAGATCTACGTCAAGAAGGGCGGGATCTTGGCTGCCGCCGAGCCGCTTGCCGGAAGCCCGGATCTTCGCTTCGAAAAGATGTTCCACGACCGGTTGACCAACCTCGTGCCGGCGATCCAGATCGATGCGATCTCGGGCGGCTTGGATGCGCTGCACATCAATTATGTGGCGGGCCCCATTCCGCGTGCGCAGGTGATGCTTCCGGCGGATCGTTGGGGAGCGCTGCTGTTCGGCGTCGAACGCGGTGCCACGGGAGCGACCGGCGTGATCGGTCGGGAACAAGGGCGGAGCGATGGTGCGGGCGCCGACATCTTCAGCTACCTCTACTCCGACTCGCGTAAGGTTCTGCCTGCGGGCTATTTCAACTGCGCCCTCGTTGCGTGTTCGACGAGGCGCGAGAGCGATAGTGGTGAAATCGGGCTGAACCATCCGGATGGGCGCTACGCGAAGGGAGAGATCACCGCGATCGACGCCCACTTGCCGGCATATCTGCTCGACGCCGGTGTCGTCTCGCTCCTGCCTCGCAATCCGCGGGTCTACTTCTCGGTCTCGAATGCAACGCTGGCCGCAGTTCCGGTTGCCTGGTGGGGCAGTACGACACCGAGTGGTGCGACGATCCTCATGACCGTGTGGACGGGGACCGAATGGACGGAACCGAAGCCTGTCGTCACGTACGGCGAACTCGGCGCGACAGCAAGTGACGATGTCGATGCACTCTCCGTGCGCTACGACTACGCAACCGGCAAGGGGCTGTACGTGATGTTCTCGACGACCGCACCTGCGGGGAAGATCACGTCCGACCTCATGTACACGGAGTTCGTCGGCCCGGCGAGTGGCGGCGATCCGGCGCCGGTCGAGGACGGGACCACGGATGTCGCAGCGGCGACCGGGAAGAAGAAGACCAACATCAAGAGTACGTGTGATACGGATCCTACGTTCGGCACGCAGACGTGCGCGATTCCGTTCGTATGGAACTACGTCTTCGGCACCCCTGTGCCGACCGGCCCGTCTCCCAACCGTCGATTGTTCACCGCCCTCTACCGGACCTGTCCTGGCGGCAATCCATCGCTCGAGGGTGTGATGACCGGTTGGACGGCGTCGGGTCGGACGGACGGCTTGGCGGTCCACGTGTGGATGCTCGGCGACCACCTGTTCCCGTCGATCCACCTTCTCAACACCACGCAGCCGCGGACGAGCGTGCAGCCATATGGAGGCGGGATCGTGACCGACGTGCTCAACATTCCTGCTGCGCTCGTGCCGCCATCCGGGGCTCGCTGCGTGCACGTCTGGAGCACGTGGCTCGCGCTGGTGCCTTCCGGGACCAGTTTCGAGTTCGCGTTCGGCTATCCGGTGCGGATTCGTTTGTGAGGGAGCGCGACGTGGACCTCGAGAGCCTCGTCGCGATCGCACTCGAACGGATCGACGAGGTCGGTCCCTCGGCCATCGAGCAGCTCTGCGCCGAACATCCCGCGCTCGCGACCGAACTGCGCCGCAAGGTCGCTGTGCTCGGGGCCTGGGGCCTCGATGCGAACGATGCCACGCCCGAGCCTCCGAACGCGATCCCGCGAGCGGTCGGTGCCTACGAACTCGATCGCTTGCTCGGACGCGGCGGCATGGGGGAGGTCTGGCACGCGCATCGCACGGACATCGACCAGGAAGTCGCGATCAAGTTCGTGCGCACGGGCGTCGCGCTCGACGAAGCCTTGCGTCGTTTCGAACTCGAACGCCGCGCGATCGCGCGGATGCAGCACGATGGCATCGCCAAGGTCTTCGATGTCGGCTCGCAGGACGGCATCCCGTACCTCGCGATGGAGTACGTCGATGGGATTCCGATCACGGACTACTGCGACGCACACGAGCTGGATCTACGCGATCGGATCGAGCTCTTTCTGCAGGTTTGTGATGCCGTGCAGCACGCTCACCAAAAGGGCGTGATCCACCGCGATCTCAAGCCGACCAACATCCTCGTCGTGGATGGCGAGCCGCGCCCCGTGGCCAAGGTCATCGACTTCGGTTTGTCGAAGGCGATCGAAGCCTCGCTCGACGACGGTGGGAAGCACACGCTCGTCGGCCAAGTCGTCGGCACGCCGCAGTACATGAGTCCAGAACAAGCGGACTCCGGGCACGACGATCTCGACGTGCGCACCGATGTCTACTCGCTCGGAATCGTGCTCTATGAGTTGCTCACGCATGCACATCCGATCGACCTTCCCGATGTGCGTTCGAGCGGACTCGCGCGCCTGCTCGAAGCGATCGCGACGCACGAGGCGAAGCGGCCGAGCAGTCGGATCGGCGAACTCGCGGGCGATCGGGCCCCGAACATTGAGCGACTGGGCCGGCAGTTGCGTGGTGATCTGGACTGCATCCTTCTGCATGCGCTCGAGCACGATCGCACGCGGCGCTATGCATCGGTGTCGAGTTTTGCCGAGGACCTCAGCCGGTACCTCAGCCATGAGCCGATCGTCGCTCGGACGCCGAGCCTGTTCTACCGCATCGCGAAGTTCGCACGACGTAATCCGACGCTCACGGTCGGCAGTATCATCAGCGCCGTCGCCTTCGTTGTGATCGTTGCGATGGTGCTCCGAAACGCACGAAACAGCGCCGAGCAATTGGCGCGCTTCCACGAACTCGGGGACGTCGTCGCCTTGCGCAAGCTCGAAGCTCGAGCTGGCGACTTGCTCCGTGTCGATGCGGGTGAAGTGCCTCCAGCCTTGGAACTGGAATCTTGGCTGGCGAGTGCGAGCAATCTGATTGCTCGGCGGCCCGACAAGCAGCGACTCCTTGCCGACATTGCCAATGCAGATCGCGACCCGAGCAACGAAGACATCGTGCTGCGCGACGCCATCGACGAACTCCTGCGAGACCTCGCCGAGTTCGAGGCGGACGGGTCGACGGTCGATCGAGTGCGTCGCGTCCTGACGTGGTCCCACGACATGTATCGCGTGACGGTTGGCGAAGCTGGCGAGAGATGGCGCCCTGCGATCGAGTCGATCGCGGATGAAGTCGAATGCCCCGCGTATCGCGGTCTGCGTATCGATCCGCAACCCGGACTCATCCCGTTGCGTCGCAATCCCTCGACGGGTCTGTGGGAGTTTCGCGTCTGGCAAGTCGGTGGTGTCGAAGCGGAGTTCGACGAGCAGGGACGAGTCCCCAACATGCATGTCGCAGATCCGGTCGTCGTCCTCGTTCCCGGTGGCGAGGCGATGATCGGAGCGCAGTATTCCGACGCCAGTCGGCCGTACTTCGACGCTGCCGCGCTCGAGAATCAAGTCCCTCCGCATTCGGTGCGGCTCGATCCGTTCTTCGTTGGAAAGCACGAGATCACGCAAGCCCAGTGGAGGCGCTGGGCAGGGAGCGATCCGTCGTATTACGACCCTCCGCGATTGCATGCGCTTGCGCTCGAGTTGGCACGCAACTCCACGCCGACAGCTGCTTATGCGCGGGCCGACGCAGGTTGGCCCGTCGACACCGTGAGTCGCAACATCGCTGCTCGTGCCGTCCGTGCGTACGGTCTCGATTTGCCGACCGAAGCCCAATGGGAGTATGCGGCGCGCGCAGGGACTTCGACGCCGTGGTGGAGCGGTCGCAGTGTCCACGAACTCGTTCCCTCTAGCGGTCATGCTGCCGCCAATGTCGCCGACGCGTGTGCCGAGGAAACCGGTGCGGCACCGAGTGACATCTGCGTAGGGAAGCGAGATGGCTGGCCGCTCGCTGCCCGCGTCGATTCGCTCCGTCCGAACCGATTCGGGCTGCATCACGTACTCGGCAACGTGTGGGAGTGGTGTCGCGATCCGTACTGCAGTGCCTACCCGACCGATGCGAGTGGCCATCGTGATAGCGACGGCTTGCTCGAAGGTGATGCATCGCTTGCGATCATGCGCGGCGGTTCGTGGCGCTCACCTCCGAGTGTCGCGAGTGTGTCGTACCGGCAGTCGATCTCCCCCGACAATCAGAATGAACTCCGAGGCGTGCGCATCGTGCGCCGTCTCGTCTCGAACGACCAGGGCAGGACACGATGAACGACGACGCAAACGGCGAACGAGACGACTCCATCGTGCAGCGTGCAAGGTCCGGCGAACGCGTCGCGATCGAAGCCCTACTCGTGCGCAACCTTCCGCGCCTCGAAGCGATGGTCCGACTCGACGCCGGGCCGGCGGTCGCGCAGCGCGAGTCGATCACCGATGTCGTGCAGTCGGTCTGCGCCGAGGTCGTCAAGGGTCTCGCGACGTTCGAGTTCCAGAGCGAGGCGGCGTTCCGGTGCTGGCTCGCGATGCACGTGCGCCACAAGGTCATCGACAAGGCGCGCTACTACAAGGCGCAGTGTCGCGACAGGGCCCGTGAGGCCGAAGCGTCCACCCCTTCGGTGTTCGATGTCTATCGAACGCTCTGTACGCCGAGCCGCGTAATGTCGGGTCGAGAGGCACTCGAGCACTTCGAAGCCGCGTTCGCCGATCTCCACCCCGACCAGCGCGAAGCGATCACGCTCTATCGCATCGTCGGACTTTCCTACTCGGAGATCAGCGAGCGGATGGGAAAGAGCGAAGGTGCCGTTCGCAACCTCGTGTATCGTGGCCTCGCTCGTCTCGCGATTTCGGTCGATGATCGCTGATGGCGCGAGACGTCGCGTGTTCTCGAGTCCCTGAACCGAGGTGTTTCATGCGTCTGATTCCAGTGTTCACGCTCGCCTTCCTCGCGATGCCCGCCCTTGCGCAGGACATCGTGCAGGATGGGGCCGAGCCCCAAGCTCCGAAACGAGATCCCGAAGCCGCCATGCGCGATCTGCAGAACGAACAGCAGCAGATCTACGCGAAGTGGCGTGAGGAAGTGCAGGCGATCCAGAAGCAGGCGAAGGAGGATGCGGAGAATCCCGCGGGCGGCAAGAAGCCCGTCAAGGCCTTCCCGATGCGTCCCGACCTCAGTCCACTGATCGGCAAGGCACAGGACTACGCCAAGACCTTCGCGAACAGCGAAGACGCCGTCCCGTTCCTCGTTTGGATCGTGCAGAACGGATCGCCGGACAAGGATGCGATGCGCGGCGCGCTCGAGACGATCCTCGACACGCACGCGAACAGCAGCGGCGTCGCTGCACTCGCGCCGATGTTGCCGTACCTCGGTCGCATGATCTCGACGGATATCGGCGATCGAGCGATGGAGGTGTTCATCGCGAGTTCGAATGCTGACGTTCGTGCGTCGGCGCTACTCGTTCGCCATGGCACGACGATCGACAGCGCGCCGCTCGAGAGCCCGAAGTACGCTGCCGCCAAGCAGGAGTTGCTCGAAGCCGCCAAGGAAGCGAGCGCAGCCGTGCGAAAGAAGGTCGACAAGACGATCGACGTGCGCGAGCACTATGGCGTTGGCGTCATCGCCAAGGACATCGTCGGCACCGATCTCGATGGCGAGGAGTTCAAGTTGTCCGACTACAAGGGACGCGTGATCTTCCTCGACTTCTGGGGCGATTGGTGAGGCCCTTGCCGGGCTCTGTACCCGCACGAGCGGTCGCTCGTGGAAGAAATGACCGGTAAGCCCTTCGTCCTGATCGGCGTCAACAGTGACCCGATCGAGCGTGCAAAAAAGGCCGTAGCCGAAAACGAGTTGCAGTGGCGCAACTTCTGGGCAGGACCCCAAGCGACGCGTGGTCCGATTCCCGATGCCTGGGGTGTGACCGGTTGGCCGACGATCATCGTGCTCGATGCCGACATGCGCATCCAGTACCGCGGTCACGATGGCAACAAAGCGACCAAGGTGGCCGAAGCGCTCGTCGAGAAGCTCGTCGCCGGGCAAGAAGGCAAGCAGTAGCGCTACCAATCCGGACTGCGCAGCAGGTCGCTTGCGGTGACGCCTCGGATTGGGCCAGCCCCGAAGGGCTCGCGGGCGACTACCCACAACTGTGCCTTTGGGAACGTCTGCGGGAACCAGGCGAACTCGAGTGCACCGGAACTACCGCGCTTCACTTCAAGCAGAAGATCAGGGCGCACGACGAAATCGAGTTCGTGGTCGCCACCTTCCCAGTACGGCAACAGCTCGGGCACGTCGTCGCCGCGGATCGCGGCGCGTCGCCAAATCTCCTGTGCAACGAGCCATTCGTACCATCGGCCCTGATCTTCCGGCCGTAGCGCATGGAAATCCGCAACCGAACGCAAGCGCGCGCGATCGAACGCGACCGCAGCGAGTAGGTTGGTCGGCGTAAACTTGGCAGGCTTGCGGCGCACGGCGATCCGGCGGTTCGCGTCCCACGGTGGCTGGAAGCCGATGCACGTGAGGTCCGCGAGCAATTCGAGGTAACCGGCTGCGACGGTGTTGTTGGCGAGCCCGGTCTCACGAGCGAGCGCAGCCTGTCCGATCGGCGTACCGCCGCGAGCGAGTAGCGCGTCCCAGACCGCGAGCAGGCTGCTTCGGTCGCGCCCGCTGCGCGCGCATTCGCCGAGCACCCAGTCGCGCACCATCTCGATCACGAACTCAGGAATTCTCCCGTGCGCTGCGATCTCCGATGCTGCAATGGGGCACCCCCCACTGAGCATGTAGGCAACGAGCGCGTCGTTGCCGAGTCGCTTCCCGCAGACACGTGTGAACTCCGCGAATGACAAAGGCGTGAACAAGTAGCTCGTGCGCGCGAGCCTCCCCTTGCGCCCAGGCAAGCGTTCGGTGCCACGACGCAGGTCGGTCGCCTGCGACCCGGTCGTGACAACGAGCACCTTTCGCAACTCGCGGGAGTCGAGAAGCCGCTTCAGCCCGCGTTCCCACTCTCGTACCGCCGTGATCTCGTCGAGGAACAGGCGATTCACGGACGCGCCCTCTGCGAAAAGTGGCAACAGTTCGCGAATGGCCGTGACGAGGGCATCGACATCGGTCAGCTCGTCACCATTGAGATAGAAAGCAGTGCCCGGGCCGTTCCGGACGACCGTCTCGCGAACTTGCTGTTCGAGCCACGTGCTCTTGCCATACTGCCTCGGGCCACGAACCAGAATCACACCTGGCTCTTCGGGCAGAGCGTCGAGCCCGAAGTCGAACCGGAACACGAAGGGGGATTGTTCCAGCGCATCGAGATGCGGAAACAGCCCTGCGATCGAGACTTCGCCCTGCAGTAGTCGCTCGTTGACTTGCCTAACGTCCATGACGTTAGGATATCGAACGTTGCGGACGTTCGCCATGAGCGCGGCTCGCGCGCCGCGGCTCAGCGGGCGCGGAGCCAGACCTCGACCGGGTTCGTCAGGTCGATGTTCCTGGACTTCGGTTCGACGCGCAGGGTCTGGATGAACAGCTTGCTTCCCGCGAGGGAGTCGCGCCCGGGCACTTGCAGCCGGATCGAATAGGGACCCGACTTGGGCATCGTGCCGAGTTCGATGCCGAACGATTGGCCGAGATCGACGGTGAGCGGAAACGTGAAGCCCGGCAAGCGAATCGAAGTCGTGTCGAGCGAAGCGAGGACTGCGTAGACCTCGTTCGCGCGGAGGTCGAGTTCGAGATCGAACGTGGATCCGATCTTGGCCTCGCCGCCGATCCGCAGTCCATCGACCAGGCCGAGTCCGGCGAGTGTGCCGGCGATATCGGGCCGCGGACCGACACGGTCTTGGATCGAGGTACCGTGCAGTTCGAGTGCACTCGCGAGTGCATCCACGTCGAGCCAGCGACGCTTCATCATCCACGACGCCGATTGGATGGCCGCAGCCGCTCCCGCGACTTGGGGGCTTGCTGCGGACGTCCCACCGAAGACGTCCGTGTACGAACGTGTCTCGGGTGTGCTCGGATCGCGGAACAGTTGTCCGTACGCCGGTGCCGTCACGCCCGCACCCCAAGAGCTGAAGCGCACCACGTCGCCATAGTTGCTCCAGGCGACCTTCTTGCGCGCTCCCATGTAGGTCGCGCCGATGATCCAAGCACCCGAAGGTGTTGCCGAGGACGCGTAGCGGTAGCCGTAGAGCAGCGGGTTGGCGAGGTCGTTCCCCGTGTTGCCGGCTGCAACCGTCATCACGATTCCCTTCGCGACGGCGATCCGAACGGCGTCGTACGCGTCCTGCGGAAAGTCGAACGGCGCATGGAACCCCTGATTGCCGAGCGCGACCGCATGCACGAGCGAGGACGAGAACACGTCGCCGGGACCGGCGATCTTCGTCGCGCGACTCACGGCGTCGGCATTGCCCAGCACGACACTCGATACGTACAGCGACGACTCGGGTACGACGCCGCGAACTCCCCGCTCGTCGCGCGCCGACGTGAGGATTCCGACCGCGGCGGTTCCGTGGTCACGCCACGCGAGGATGTTCCACACGCCGAAGTCCGTCGGTCCGAGTACGCGATCCTGTCGAAGCTGAGGGATGTCCTCGTGTCCTAACGTCCATGCTGCTTCGATCTGGACGATCGTCTGTCCTTTGTGCCCCTGTGCACCGAGCAGATCGCTTGCCGGAAGCATGCCGATGCCGTCCGGCGCCGGCGCGAGCCAACCTTGCCGACTTTCGAAGAGCGGCGTGCGGATTGCCGCGATGCTGTCCGTCTTGGTCTCGGTCTGCGCCGGCACGATCGCGCGCGGATGGAATTCCGGATAGCAAGTCTCGACGCTGGCTTCGTCCCACAGGCTCCGCATCAGCTCGAGCGTGTCCTGGCGGCCGCTCGTGAACACGCGATAGTAATTCGCGAGGTCCGCGAGATCGGCGTCGGGGCGTTTCGCGAGGATGGCGCGTCGTTCTTGACGGAGGTCGTCCGCAGAACGTGAGAAGAGCATTTCGACACGGCGGCTGCCGAGGCGTGGCCCGGCAGTGGTGAGCGCGAACTCCGTCACCGCATACGTCTTCCCGGATCGCGTGACGAACTCGTCGGCCGTACCGGTCCGTCGCGAGTCCGGCAACCGGACTTCGTGGTCCTCCGAGAACTTGACGATCAGCCGATCCTGCCAGTAGTTACGCGGGTCGAGTGTGCCCTCGAGCTCGGGTCGGGGCTGCACGACGGTCCTGCCGTGGCCCGCGAACGGCGCCTTCCGTGGCGCCTTCTGCGGCCGATCTTGCGCCGCAATATGGCCGTGAGCGTGCCATGCCATCAGGAGAATGGCCATGAGCGCGCAGAGGGATAGCCTGAGTTGTTCGTTGATTTGGCGCATCGTCGTTGGGCGAGGTCGCGCTCCCAGCGGCCCCATAGGGTAGCGAAGCAAGGGCGGTTCGCGCAGCCCGTGCCAACACGGACACCACGACTGCCGTATGTTCCGCCATTCGCGGAGCTCGGAAGCGTTCCGGGCACGTCCCCGCGAGACCCCCGAAGAAGCCTGACGGAAGGCGAAGCCTCGATGCTCTACGTTTCTCCCTCGGTGACCGGCTCGAATCCCCGGGACCGGTCGCGAACCTCGCGCGATTCGCTGCGGCGGCGCGCGTTCGCCGTCTTGACGCTCACCGTGTCCACGATTTGCGTCACTACCGGACCTGCGCGGTCCCAGGACGCCCGTGCCCAAGCGGTCGATAGCGAGCGCATCCCCGTCGCGATCGACACTTCGGCGCTCTCCTTGCGTGAACTCGGTCCCGCTGCGATGGGCGGACGGGTCGTGGATCTGGCAGTGGACGAGCGCAACCCGTCGAAGTTCTACGTCGCCTCGGCGTCGGGAGGCCTCTGGAAGACGGTCAACAACGGCACGACGTTCACACCGCATTTCCAGAACGAGAGCGTCATGTCGATCGGAGACGTCGCGATCGATCCGATGAACAGTGATCACGTCTGGGTCGGCACCGGAGAAGCGAACAACCGCAACTCGACCTCGTGGGGAAACGGTGTCTACTACAGCGCCGACGGTGGCAAGACCTGGGCGCACAAGGGCCTCGAGAAGACGCGCCACATCGGGCGGATCGCGATTCATCCCGACGAGCCGCGAACCGTGTTCGTCGCTGCATGCGGCGACCTCTGGGCACCGAACCCGGAGCGTGGGGTGTATCGCACGAGGGATGGCGGTGATTCGTGGAAGCTCGTCCTGGGCCTCGATGACAAGACCGGCGCGACGGACGTGATCATCGATCCCGAAGATCCTTCGGTCGTCTATGCCGCCCTCTACGAACGTCAGCGCGACGCCTTCGATGGCAATCATCCGATCAAGCGTTGGGGTCCGGGCTCGGGCATCTACAAGAGCGTCGATGGTGGCGATACGTGGACGAAGCTCACGAAGGGACTCCCGACGGTCGCGTTGGGGCGCGTTTCGTTCGACATCTATCGCAAGAATCCGTCGCACATCTACGCGTTGATCGAGACCGAGAAGATCGGGATGCGCCCCGAAGGTGCACCCGCTCTCGAGCCGGGTGAGCCCGGCACCGCGATCATGGGCATCGGCCAGAACGGCGGCGACGAACATGCCGGCGCCAAACTCGGGGACGTGACCGAAGAAGGTCCCGCCGCCGATGCGGGTCTCGAGAGTGGGGACATCGTGCTCGCGATCGCTGGCGAAGGGACGTCGTCGTACGCGGAGATGCTCGAAGTCCTCGGAACGCAACGCGCCAATGACACGCAACCCGTCGTCGTGTTGCGCGACGGTGCGATCCATCGCTTCGAGATCACGTTCGGCGATCGGAGTCAGGGCGCGGGCGGAGGAAGCTCGCGCACGCCGTTCGCGGA
>JACKHW010000009.1 GCA_020638795.1 Planctomycetota bacterium
GTTGCGTCGCGAGCGATGAATCGCGCTTACGCGTTCTTTTCTTCCGGGAGGCCGCGCATCGGATCGTAGGTCTCACCGCTGCGCCACAGTGCGAGCATCAAGACCGAGAGCTTGCGCGCGACGGCGCAGACCGCGCGTTTCTTTGCGTTCTTGCCTCCGCGTTTGCAGAGCTCGAGTCCCCACCGCTTCAAAGCGCAGTCCTTGCCGACGGACGACAGGATCTGGTGCGCGATCAGACAGAGGTATCTTCGCAGCTCCTTGTCCCCGGCTTTGGTGATCCCGAGCTGCGTCGTTCGATCGCCCGAGTCCTGCATGCGGGGCGTGAGACCGACGTAGGAGCCGACGGTGCGATTCTTCGAGAAGCGCTTCGGATCCTCGATGGTCAGTACGTACAGGAGCGCGGTCAGCGTCCCGACGCGATCGATCTGCGTGAGATAGTCCACCGCCGGGTAACGCTTGGCGATCTTCTCGAGGGTCTTGTCGAGCTCGAGGATCTGCTCGTGGAGGAGCGTGAGCATGTCGATCAGCGGATCGCAGGCAACGGACAGCTCCGCCGGGATCTGGGCAGGTGCCTTGCGAAAAAAGTAGGTGGCATCACACGCGTCGATTTGGACGCCGACCGTCTTCACGAGGCCACGAATCGTCGTCACGTATTCGCTGCGTGTTCGAACGAGTTTGGCGCGCGTCTTGATGACGGCGAGGTCGGCATGGGCTCGAGGGCTGCGGTGTTGCACGTGTCCGAGGATTTGAGGAGCGCCTGCACCGATCTGCGCGAGAAGAAGCGCGTCCTTCTTGTCGTTCTTCTTCTGACTCCGCGTGATCAGCGCGAGTTGACGGGGATTGGCATTGATGACGTCCAGGTCCATGCCCTGGGCAAGCTCCAGCACCCAGCGGGAGTGCGCCCCGACCTCGATGACCAGCCGGGCTCCCGGATAGTGTGCGAGAAAGTCCGCCATCGCTACCGGCGTCGTCGCGACCTCCTCGCGGACGAGCTCCCCGGTTTCCCGGTTCAGGATGGCGGCGTGGCTGGTGCGGTTGCCCAAGTCGAGACCGATCGTGATTGCGGACGAGATCGTGATAGCGTGATTCATGGGTCAGCTTCTCCTTGCACCTCGAGTGCGATTGAATGCCGGTAGCTTGCCTACCGGCCAGGCGAGGCTGGCCCTCTCATCTCATCTGGCACGTTTCACGCAGGACTTTCAGAACCCGACGTTGGTGCCACCCATCAGCCAGGACGGAACGCGCTGCAGGATCATCTCGCGGACGCGGTTCTTGCGTGCGCCCAGCGTGTGGAAGATCCCGCTTTGCGCGGAGATCGTGAAGTAGCGCTTGAGCACGATCGTCTGCGTCGTGAGATCCCACTGGGCATTCGACGAGCTCTCGTACGCATCGAATCCACTCGAGTTGGTCTGGGAGTCGCGATCGACGACGCCGCCGCCCGAATCGTCACCCGTGCGGCTGCCGGTGTTGATCTGCTGCTTCGTCGTCGCACCCGTGCGTTGACGGAACTCGACTTCGAAGGCCCATACGTTCTTCTTCTCACCGGTCAGCACGTAGCCAGCAGCCGCGCCGGCTCCGGCTCCGATCACCCCGCCGACCGTGCGATTGCCTCGGCCGCCTACCGCGATCCCGGTCCCCGCACCAGCGGCTGCACCGATCACGGCACCGAGCTTGTTGCCCTCGAAGCGCCCGTCGCCTTCCTGCATCTCGGTGATGAAGAGCGAGAACTGGGGCTTCTTGTCGTTGATTCCCATCATCGAGCGGTAGCGACCACCCGACGCCTTGCGAAGTTCCTCGACGAAGGAAGGGATGAAGGTCTCGTCATCACTCGCGAGCGTCGAGTCGATGCGGACCTCGAGTCCGCCCGGGTAGACCGCATCGTCGGGTTCGGGCGCATCGAGCGGCTGAATCGCGCCACCGACGGCGCCGAACTTGGCCTCGGACGTGAACGGACGACTCAGGGTCTCGCAACCCGCCAGAAGCGCGAGCGCAAGAACGGCACCGGTCGACGGAAGTCGGGATCGCAACATGGTTTCCTCCTCGGGCCCCGCGGCCTGAGCGAGGCAGCCCGGCGGATGACAACGGCCGCTCGTAGCGCAGTCAAGGGAGCTTCCGTCGCAGGGCATCCTTCCCGACACTCGCCTGGTCGCATCGAGTTTCCTCCATCGCCAGCTTGCATGTCTCACCCGCTCGGGCGCGCCTCCAACATGTTCGGCATATGTTCGGATATCGTGCTCGCATGGTGGAATCGAAACCCGGCGGCCCTCGCCGCAAACTCCGCGCGCGCACCCGGATCCTGCATCTCGACATCGACGCCTTCCTCGCTTCGGTCGTCCAACTCACCGAACCGGCCACGTTCGGCCAGCCGCTCGCGGTCGGCACCGGCGTCGTCGCTTCGCGCTCCTACGAGGCCAAGGTACGCGGTGTCGAAACCGCGATGCCACTCTCGGAGGCGCGACGCCATTGTCCGGAGTTGATCGTGCACGAAGGCGACGCGGGGCTCGCGATGCGCTTCCGCAAACGCGTCGGCGAGATCGTTGGGCGCTTCGCCGCGCGCGTCGAGCTGACCTCGCTCGACGACATGTATGCAGAACTTCAGGGGCACGCTACCGACCCGATCGACCTCGCGTCTCGGATTCGCGCCCAGGTGCGCGCCGAGACCGGCCTCTCGGTCGCACAGGGCATCGGCGCGACGAAGACGCTCGCACGCCTCGCGACGACCAAGGCCAAACCCGGCGGCATCCACTGGGTGCGCCCGGGCGCGGAGCGGCGCTTCCTCGATCCGATGCCGGTCGAGATGCTGCCGGGCGTCGGCCACAAGACGGCCGAGACGCTCGCGACCTATCGCATCCGCACCGTCGCCGAGCTCCGCCTCGTCGATCGCACGCTGCTCGCCGAAACGTTCGGCGTTCGTGGAGAAGAGCTCTACCTCAAGGCGCGCGGCCTGCCTTGCGGGGCCGGCGACTTCGTGCGCGAGCTCGACGTCGAACACGGCCGTCCCGGCGGCTCGTGGGGCGAGACTTCGGACACGCGGGAGATCAGCAGGACGACGAGTCTCTGGGAAGCGACTTCCGACCCCGAAAGCCTGCGCGCGATGCTCACCTACCTCGTCGATCGCGCGGCGAAGGCACTGCGCGAACGCGGCCGCATCGCCGCGCGCCTCGACGTCGTCCTCGGACTCGCGAGCGGCGGGCCGAGCGCGTTCGAAGCACGCGAACGCCCCCGACGCAGCCCGACCTCCCTGCATCGCGGCATCGCCCTAGCTCCCCCGAGTTCGACGACGCGTATACTCGTCGAGCGTGCGATCGCGCTTCTGGAGAGCCTCCTCGACGAACACCGGTGCCTCGTGCGCCTCGTCGGCGTCCGACTCGGTCGCTTGCGCATGGCAGTGCACGGACAGCAAGAGCGCTTCCTCTTCGCCGAAAACGAACCCGGCCTCGACCTCCGCGGCCAACGCATCGACGAAGCACTCGACGATCTCCGCGCGCGCCACGGCTTCGCTGCCATCCTCGCCGGTGAAGCCAATGCACTCCGCGGCAGCCTAGCACTGGGTCGCGACGGCTTCCGCCTACGCACTCCCTCGCTCACGCTCTGACCTCCCATGAGGGGCGCGCGGACACCAGCAGGACACGTCCCTGGCACGAATCACGCGCGAAAGTACGGTGCTTTGTCCCTGGCACTTTTGCTGCAGGGGACAGTGCTGGCACCTTTCGACACGGGTTTCTACGATTGCCGTGTGGGAGAGCCGAGCAGCGACGCGAACGAACTCTTTCGGAAGGGAGACCGCCGACGAGGCTGTCTGCGAGGTATCTCCCGGGCGGTGATGCTGGTTCCCTGGCTGCTCACCGCGTGTTCGATGGCGAAGGAGTATCCGCTCGCGACGCTACGGGACCTCGAAGATCGGCGGGACCCGAAGCACCGGAGTCTCGCCGAAGCGGGCGAGGCGCGCACAAAACGACATCCGAAGGAGATTCGGATCGCGCTCACGGGTCGCTTCGTCGAAACGGACGACGATGCAGGGATGCGGCGCGCCTATCAGATCGAACTCCACGCGACGGACGAGTCGACAACGCCCGTGCGTTTCGACGCCGCGAATTGGCAGTTGCGCGACGACACGGGAGCCACGTTCCTCTGCCGCGGCATGCAGCGCTGGAACGAGGACGACGAAGCTTGGGAACCGACGGACGGCACGGTCCCAGCAGGCAGCTCGGCTGTCCTCGCAACCGAGTATGCGGTTCCTCCGCGCCACGACTTTGCCCACGTCGTGCGCGTGACGTTGCACTGGAGTTACGACTTCGGCGACCGACGCCACCTCGTCGCGACGAGTTTCGCGACTCGCTGACGACGACGCACGCGTGCCTCGGCGACGCGTTTCAGCGCCGGCGCTCCCAACGGACGATGCACGGAACGAGTCGCGCATCGCGCTTGCATACGGCGCCGAGACTCAGAGTGCGAACATCTGCGCGGAGGGTCGCGGCATCATCCGCTTCGCCGAGTTCGAGCACGTACACTTCGTGATCCCCGCGCACGATCGTGCCGGCCATGCGGCCGCCGAGGAATCCAAGGTGGAAGGCAATGGCCGCACCGTCCGGACGCCAGTGGAAACTCCTGGCCGTGTGCGCGTGAGCACTCTGGTCGATCTGACGCGTCGGCAAGTCGAGCAAGATCGTGCTGCTCTCGAGATCCACGATGACGACTGCAGCGTCGGTCGACAGCACGATTCGCTTGCCGTCCGGCGAAACCGCGTGGTCCCAGATCGATTTCTCAGCAAGCACGACGCGCGGCGTGGCACCCTCGCGTTCGACGTGAATCAAGTCTCGGAGCGGCGGTAGCTTCCCGCGTCGTTTTCGATCGGAAGGCTCCGCGAGAAAAACGATCCCTTCGGCGTACGGCACGAAGTGTGGCATGCGCACTTGACCGTCATATTCGAGGAGCCGCTTCGACACCTTGTCACGCACATCGACCACGAAGGGTTGCATGAGGCCTTCGACTTCGCGACAGAACAGGACGTGCCTGCGGTCCATCGACCAAGAGGGTTGGACATCTCGCGCTGGATCCTCGGTCAATCGCACTTCTCCGGAGCCGTCGAGCATGCACGTGAACAGTTCTCGATCGCGCGCGACGTCCTTCGAGAACACGAGCATCTTTCCGTCTGCAGACAATGCTCGATCCGCGAACGCCCAGAGGCGGCGCGCGAAGAGAGACGCTTCTGCGTGCGTTCCGCTCGGTAGCGGCGACTCATCGTCGCTTTCGGACCCCGAATCGGACTCGCGAGTCGCAGGATCGAGATCCCAGAGGATGTCGCGCGGTACCGTGTCACCCTCGACCTTGACGAAGCGCGATGCATCCTGAAGGGCCACGCGAAGCTCGTAGCACTGTTGAGAAAGGGACGGGGTGGAGGTCCACGACACGAAAACGCTCGCCCAAACCACCATTCGCAGGAATCGAGTCATGAGCCGGTCACTCTACCGATTCGGCGAGACGATGCGGAACTGGTCGTCCCGGAGGTGCAGGGACGGCACGATGGAGCGCGTGTTGTCCCTGACACGTTTCACGCGCGAAATTAGCGCGCTTTGTCCCTGGCACGATTCGCGCATGGGGTTTCGTGGGTCGCGGAATCATTCCTACGAACTTGCAACTTCGGGAAACTGGCGCGGGTAAGACCGGTATCTCCATCACCGAAAGGGTTCCCATCGACCCCGCGTTCGAAGATCTCCTGACTGCAGTGGCTCCCCGTGTGCAGACATTCCTCGCACGGCTCGCCGGGCACCTCGGGGATGCCGACGATGCATGGCAAGAGTGCTGTGCGCGCGCTTGGCGCTCGCGCGCGACGTTCGACCCAGCTCGCGGAACGTTCGATTCTTGGATCATGCGTATCGCATTCACCAGCTACCTCGACCAACGCGAAGCCGCGAAGCGCGCTCCGGTGCCCCTCGGCGACGACGACGGCCGGTTGATTGCTTCCAAGTCGGCGCCCGTCGATGCAAGTCTCGTCGACGAACTCGAAGCGCGACTCGGGGAGCTACCGCGCATCCAGCGCGACGTCCTGCTGCGCTTCCACCGGGATGGATACAGCATCGCCGAGATCGCGCGCACGACCGGCCTGAAGACGGGAACCGTCAAGTCGCACCTTCATCGTGCTCGTGAGCGCCTGCGTGCGCGTCGGTGGGAAGCTTGATGGAACCGATGCACAGCCCCAACGACGAAACGACGTTTTGGAAGCGCGTCGACGCCGCGATCGACGCAGGCGAGGACCCACTCGACGATCTGTTCGTGCGAGGCAGCCTCGAAAGCATGCCGCACTTGCTGGAACCGTTCGCGGAAGACATCGCACGCTGGCGAACACTGCGATCACGACCAGGCACACCGACGCGTCACTCCGCACCGACGCAGCTCAGCGCGGCGAACCAAGAGATAGAGACTTCACAGATCGCGTCCACGAAGCAGCGTGAGATACCGCCGCAACCAACCGCTGCACGCGCCTCGCGTCCGTCGCACCTCCTTCGTGTGCACACGATCGCGGCCGTCAGCGCGCTGATCGCAGCAACGGTCCTGGTCTACAGCAACCTGCTTCAGGACGAAGCGCACGAACCCACGACTCGCGACGCCGGCGTGCTCGCATTGCCGACGTTCTCGGACACTGCGGTCGTTCGCGCGTTGTCGGTCACGCAGGTCCACATCACGCACGAACACGGTGGTTCGCATGCCGAGGTCGTCGTCGACGGCAACTGCGTTCGATCACGACTCGAAGTCACGAATCACTCACAAGGCCCGACGGCAACGAGCCCCTCCGTTCATGGCGCCGTCGCCATTCTCACGACCACATTGTTCGTACTCGAGAACCACTGATGATCCCGACACGCAGCCACATCCGCATGTTCGCACCGCACTGGTTGCTCGCCGCTTTGTCGTCGATGCCGTCCGTCTCCGCGCAGGATCACACAGAACACGTCCTTCGTGCCTACGACTTGACGGACCTCGTCGAGGCTCGGAGCCCGGGCGCGTCGCGAGAACACGAAGAAGAGCCGCCGGCCGATGCCAACGCCGAGCAGCACGAGGCTCCGGCGGCGCCGATCCTCGGGCAGATTCCCCTGCTCAACTTCTTGTTCAAGAACAGTGCGCCCAAGTCACCGCCGGGCAACTCCCCTATCGACGGTATCGTGCGCGCCGTGCGCGTCTTCGCGGATCCGCCACTCTCGAAGGACGACGTCGTGCAGGCCGTCGGACGAGCTGGACTCGCCGTACGCGCCAGCAAGGAAACTCATGCGTGGATCCACATGTTCTTGGAGCGCAATCGGAAGGAGCAAGGAACGATCGTCCTCACCGAGATCCGGATCTACGAAGTGGACGAACATGCGTACAGCAAGCACCTCGCCCCCGTCTTCGAAGCCGTGCCGCACAAGTCACGGTTCTTGCAGGGCAAGCCCGACGCCCAGGTCGCGTTCTTGTCGGAGGGCAACGACACGCGCCGCTTTCTCGAAGGCTTCGAGGATGCGAAAGGCGTTTCTGTATTGACTGCACCGCGCTGCGCCTTCCAGCTCGCGTCTCCGATCGAGATCACGATCGGTGAGCAAGTCAGCTACGTCGCCGACTTCGAGATCAAGATCGGCAAAGAGACGAACAAGGTCATCGCCGATCCGGTCGTGCGTCAACTCCATGACGGTATCGCCATCGGAGGCCTTGTCGCACGGTTGCCGAACGGCCGACTCGGACTTGACTTTGCCTGCGTTCGTTCGGATCTCGAACGTCCGATCAAGACCATGACGACTTCGCTCGGCGTCGGACAGCCCGTCACGATCCAACTCCCGAAGGCTCTCTCGACGCAGATCGCGACGAGTGTCGAAGTCGCGGAGAAGGACATCGCACTGTTCGCACTTCCGCGCCGCGGAACGACGACGCATGACATCGTGTCCGTGCGCTTGAAACTCGTCCGACCGGACGATCCTGACATCAAAGCGCCCACGGAACGCGAACCCATCGAGGCCGTGCCACCGCACGCACACGACAACGCCGACGAGCAAGGCAAACGCAAGACACCCTGAGAACTTCGAAAGAGCCGCGAGCCGCACCCAACGACTTCTTACGCGGCCATGAACTTGGTCAGGGCACGCGTCACGAGCACGCGAATCGAGCGCTGAATAGTGCATTCCTGCATTTGGAACGAACCATGAGTCAGCTACCTCTCCCCCGCGCCTCGTACTTCCGGCGCGGTCTCCCCATCGTCCTGTGCGGACTTTGGATCGCGACCGCGCCGCGCGCGCAACGTCAAGAAGTTCCTGCGCCGGTCGCAACCGGTACCACCAAGACATTCGCATTCGACACGACCCAGGGTCATGACGTCGCCGCCAAGACCGGCCCCGTCATCGAGCAACCCGGCGACGAACCCGACTATCGCCCCTACCGCGAAGTCGACGTCGCCGAAGGCAGCAAGGCGACACGTGTCCTCGAACCCATCGGCGACCCCTACGTCCTCGCGTGCCCGTCCGGCGATTACAAACCCGAGCCCGGTGTCGACCCTCGTATCCGCACCGTGTCCGGTGAGTTCGTCTACGGCTACGTGATGGTCGAAGGTCAGATGAACAAACAAGGCCGCCGCCAAGCGCTCGAAGCGCTCGGTTGCGAGATCCTTGGCGTGCACACCTGGCAGTGCTGGGTCGCACGCTTCCCGAAGGCCATTGCCGATCGCCTCGTCGCGCTCGACTTCGTCCGCTGGGTCGGCATGGCACAGCCGTGGCAGAAGGTCGACCCGAAGTTGACGGCGATCCTTTCGAACGCCACCGCGGAACTCGTCGACGTCGAAATCAGCACGTTCACGACCGACCTCGGCCCGAAGAGTGAACGAATCCAAGACCGCGGACCGCTGACGGGAATCCAAACGGGCCCGATCACAGAAGCGATCACCCGCCTCGTCCCCAACGGCCCCTTCCAAGCCGAGCTGCAGGGCGCCGGCATGAAGTTCACCGCCTACACGGACATCGACAACGTGCACATCTTCCATGGGAAGATCACGAAAGCGGATCTCGTCAAGATCGTCGATCTGCCGTTCGTCGCCTACGTCGAACCACGTCCTGAACACCGGACCGCGCATGACCAGTCGATGGGCATGACCCACCAAGACTTGCTGCGCAACAGCTACGGCGGCCGTGGGATCACGGTCGGCGTGATCGACACGGGCTATCACTATCAGCACCTGGACCTTTCGAGCCTCGCGGTCGGATGGGACACGGTCGGAACGGGCCCCTATGACGACGCCAACGGTCACGGCTCGCACGTCGCAGGCACGATGATCGGACGCGGCAACGCGGACGCTCGCTACAAGGGCGCGCTGCCGACGACCGCAACGGACGGCACGGACCGCATCTTCATCGGTCGCTACCTCAATGCATCGGGGAGCGGCACCGGTGACGTGTCGACGCTCTACGCCGCGCTGTCGAGCAGCTACACCAACAGCGGCCTGACCTCCCCACGCCCACAGTCGATCAACAACAGCTGGGGCGCCTATAGCACGTCGGGCTACAACGGCGCGGACTCGAGTTCGCGCACGGTCGACGGCTACGTCTTCAGCTACAACCAGCTCTACTGCTTCGCGGCCGGCAACGAAGGCGCCACGGCTTACGTCCGTACGCCGGGAGCGGCGAAGAACGTCCTGACCGTCGGCGGTACGCAGGACTACACGTCGGGCACGTCCTACGCCGGCGACGTCTACTCCGCGTCGAGCGGCGGCGGCGTCACGGACGGTCGTCGCAAGCCCGAGATCCTCGCTCCCGGGACCATCGTGACCTCGTGCCTCACCAAGACGACGAACGGGTACACGAACAAGTCCGGCACGAGCATGGCGACGCCGCACATCACGGCGGCTGCCGGTGCCCTCGTCGATGCGTACACGTCGACGTTCAGCTACTTGCCCGCACGCATCAAGGCGCACTTGACCGCCGCGACCGAATGGGGCGGATACCCCGGATCGACGAGCGGCTGGTATGGCACGCGTCTCGGCATGGGTCAGATCGATTGCCGAAAGCTACCTGGTAGCTCCGAAACGACGTGGTTCTCGGTCGGCAACATTTCGTCGTCGACCAACGGCGTCACGTGGTACTCCGACATCACGATGCCGAGCGACGCAGAAGCGATCAAATTCTGCGGCTCGTGGATCGAAGCCGCTGCTTCCGCATCGGCAACGAAGGCTCGCGTCAACGACGTGCGCTTCATGTTCGACGTCGCGCCGTTCAACACGCCTTCGAGCCCCGGCACCGGCGACATCTCGATGTCCAGCTCTGCGGACAACATCCTCACGTTCGCCCGCACGGGTACGACGGTGCAAGGCTGGCGCGGACAGACGTTCCGCATCTGGATCTGGGGCGCGAGCGTATCGTCGACGATTCGTCCGGGGTGGACACTCATGATCGACAAGGATCTTCAGGGAAGCGGCTCGACGCTTTCGGGATCCGTGCCGACGCGTGTCCTGCCGAACACCAACTTCACGGCGTCCCTCACGCTGACGACGCCGACGAACGTCGCGGACTTCAATGACGCCCGCTTGTGGCTCACGGCTTCGGGTTTCACCTTCGTCGACATGAAGCGCACGACGCTCGACTCGATCCTGCAAACCTACTCGGGAACCGCCTACCCGTCGTACCCGTACCCCTCGCTGACCAACGGGATGACCGTCGGCGCCGGCACGACTCGCTCCTTGTCGTGGACCCTGCGTTCGCCGTCGACGAGCGGTAGCTACACGCTGACGGGGAACTCGCGTTCCAATCCGGTCGCGACGCGCACGGTGTCGCTGCCGATCTGCGTCGACGGCCTCGCTCCGGCCAACATCGCGAACCTCCGCAGCACGAGCCACACCGTCAGCACATGGTCGAACAACACGACCCTCGCGATGGCGTGGAATGCCGCCGTCGACAACGGCTGCGCTGGCATCTACGGTATCGCGACGCGTACGGATCTCGGTTCTGCCGCGACCCCGACCGTCCGCAATCTCGGCAACGTCACTTCGCAGAACGTGACCGTATCGTCGAACACGCAACCGTACTGGTTCGCGGCGCGCGCGGTCGACAACCTCAGCAACTTCTCGACGTCGACGACGACCTCCGGTCCGTACTACATCGACTCGGTTGCACCGACGATCTCTGGCGTCACGATCAATGACAATGCTGCCGCGACGAACTCGCTGACCGTCACGGTCAAGGGCTCGGCTTCGGATACGCACAGTGGAGTCAATCAGATCCGCTTCTCGTCCAACAACTCGACGTGGTCCGCATGGCAAGCACTGGCGGCCTCGTACAGCTACAACCTGTCGAGCAACGGCGGCAACACGAACCAAGGAACGAAGACTGTCTACGTTCAGGTCCGCGACCGCGCCGGCAACGTCTCGTCGACGGCGAGCGACTCGATCATCTACGACTCCGTCCCGCCGACGGTGACGCTCGTCCAACTCGGCGGTGGTGCCGCAGCGACCGCGACCATCGTCACGACGCTGCGCGTGTCCGGCTCGGGTAGCCCGACCGAAATGCGCTTCTCGAGCAACAACTCGACGTGGTCGACCTGGTCGGCCTACTCGACGGCGACGCTCAACTACAACCTGTCGAGCAACGGCGGCAACTCCGCGCTCGGCACGAAGACGTGCTACTGCCAGATGCGGGACTCGGTCGGCAACATCAGCACGACGGCCAGCGATTCGATCGAATACGTCGGCACGCCGTCCCTCTCGAACCTGACACCGTCGACGGTCTACGTCGTCAACAAGCAAGCGGTCCGCCTCAACGGTAACAACCTGAGCGTGATCAAGTCGGTCACGATCGGATCGACCACGATCACGTCGAATGACGACCAGGACTGGGCAAAGGGCTACTTCCGCATCGTCAGCAACACGGCGATCGACTTCTACACCCCGCAAGCACTGGCACCGGGCAACTACTCGGTCTTCGTCTCCAATAGCGTCATGCAGAGCGGCAATCTCACGTTGACGATTGCCCACAACCCGACTCCGTTCGCGGGTTCGCCGGTCCGCAAGCAGCGCGGCGGCAACATCGACGTGATCATCCACCGCGGTAACCAACCAGGCACGGTGATCTCGGTGCTGACGGTCAGCGGTTCGGGCACGCCGCTCAACATCCCGGGCCTCGTCAGCCTCGGCCACGGTGGCAACCCGGTCACGATCATCGACCCGAGCCTCCTCGTGATCGCGGTCGGCGCGCACGATGCGACGACGCGTGCGGCATCGTTCGCCGTGCCCGCGCCGGCATCGCTGCCCGCGGTTCCGCTCTACTTCGAGTCGTTGTTCATCGACACGCTCAACCCGAATCGCCAGCCGATTCCGAGCTCGGGCGCGACATCAACGCTGCTCTTCTGATCTCGAATCTTCGAGACGCAAGGGCGGGGCGCGACCATGGTCGCGTCCCGCCCGTTCATTTCTTGGGGTCGGAGAGTTCGCGAAGCGCATACTCGATCATCGAGTTCTTCCCGGCGCGCACCTCATCCGGGTCCGCCTCGACGACGACGTCGGGTTCGATGCCGTAGAACTCGATGTCTCGTTTGATACCGTTGCGACTCGCGTTCGAGTAGCGCACCTGGATCTTGCCATCCAGGAGATCGAGCAACTTCTTGGTCGAAGAGGACCCCGCGGTCGTCTGCCCGAAGAGGCGAGCGTTCGCGTGCCGCACGAGGTCGCGCGCCATCGTCTCACCGGCGGAGATGCACCCGCCATCGATCAGCACGGCGACCTTGCGCGAGTCCTTCGCGAGTTCGGACAAGCGGTCTACGAACGTTCGGTCGTAGCCTCCGCCGGTGTTCCCGCGCAGATCGATGATCCAAGACGAAACGCCTGCAAGACCTGCAACGGCCTTCGCGAACCCGGATTCTGCCGTCTCGTCCAATCGTCGGAAGTAGACGTACCCGGTCGTTCCGATCTTCGTGAAGTGCACGGACTTGGCCGCTGCTTCGAGTCCTTCGGGCATGTGGTACTCGTGCTGCCAACTACGCGGCTCGTACTCGGCGCGCACGGTGCGGTGCTTCTTCTTCCCCTTCGAGTCGATCCACTCGAGCTCGAACTTCGCGTTCTGCTCCTCGGTCACGAGGGCCGTCCGATAGGCGAAGAACCGCGCGCGCTGGGGACTCGAAAAGTAACCACCACGATCCCACTCGTCTGCAGCACGACCATCGAGAACGTCGCGTGCCGGCTTGCCATCGATCTTCGTGATGACGTCGCCGACTTCGAGCACACCCGACATCGAGCGCGGCACCCACATCACGATGACGCGATCTTCGGTCGCCGGCAGCATCGCGATCCCTGGCCACCAGCTCTTCGGGAACTCGTTCTTCTCGACATCCGCTTTCGTGATCTGAAAGTGTCCATCACGCAAGCGCCTTCCGGCCTCGACGACCAAGTCGACGAAGTCGGCCTCGGACTTGCACTTCTTGACGCGCGAACGCAACTCCGCCTTCGCCTTCTTCCAGTCTTTGGCAATGCCCTTCACGTCGAAGAACGGGGATCCTCGATCCAACTCTTTGAGAAGCGATTCGAGCTCTTTGGCAAAGACCTTCGGCGATGGCCGTTGTGGAAGTGCCTGGCTAGGCCGTACCGCCGCCACGACGAATGCCACAGGCAGCAGGATCGACGAGGTGAGACCGATTGTTCTGCGTCCATACTTCCTGCACGAGAGTCTCATGCGTGGGAGTTTCGACAACTCGATTCTCGGAGGCAACCCCGCCTGCCGGGCTTTGAACGAGGTAACGCGCTTGGTGTAGGGTAACGCCAGTCCCTCGAAGAGAGAGTGAGGAGAGAGCCATGCGCCCGCGATTCGGCTTCGTTGTCTGCCTCGCTCCGTTCCTCGGCGCTGTGCGTCGTCGATCTCGAGTGGCGGCTGCAACTCTTCGTTCTGGAGCACGACGAGAATCACGCTGTTTGCGCAGCCGTCGCATCGCGGCGCAAAGCAGCCACGACGGACGCATACCGCGCGACGAGTGTGTGCATCGCCGAACTGCGTCGCGCGGACGGCACACTACGGCTGCTCGGCGAGCTTGGCTCCAACGACACGTCTTTCCTCGAGCAGTTGTTGCCACAGGTCGCGGTTTCCGGCGCGGAAGAACGAACGCAGTCGCACGCCATCGACGTGACGCAATTCGGCTTGCAGCAAGCGGACACGACGATTCCCGTGCGCGCGAAGCGACATAGAGTCGACGGCTCTGCAGCATCGGAGTGGATGCGGACGACGTTCTCACTTGCAGGGGACGAGCCCGTGACGGTGCAGAGTGGCGACACCAGCATGACTGTCGAGGCGTTCGAACGTGAGTTCGTCATCGACGAGAAGGCGGGCCGCCTGGTCAGCACTCGCTCCACCGCGAACCTGCTCGTGCACGGCACCGAGCAGACGCGCACATCATCGTTCCGACTCTCTGCCGACGGTCGCACGAGCATCGAAAGCCCCGATCTCCGCCTCCTCCGAGAGTTACGAGACGCGACGATCCTGATGCAGACCGATCCCGTGCGAGCGCTTTCGCAGTTGCGCGGCCTCGCGAAGGAAGACGAGGCCGAGGGCCTCCTGGTCGAACTCGTGACGAAAGACGCCGAGCAAGCGGCAGAACGCGCACGCGCGGACGAGGCGTGGCGGAGCAAGGTCGCAGCATTGATTGGCAAGGTCGCACCGCACCCTGCGCAAGCACCTCGAGCACTGACGCTCGTCATGCGGTGCCGCGTTGGCTTTCCCTTCCCTTCGCTCGAGCTCCGAGAAGCGCGGGCCGGGCGGGAGGGGCCGTCCTGGTGGTAGGAGCTGAATCGCAAGCTTTGGTGCGTGATGCAATATTGCGCGCGCAGAGGGACAGACGACCGCGTTTGACTACGCTGGATCGACGCGCACTTCGACTCGCGACCTCGATCGAGATTGTCGCGTGGATGTTCGATTTCTGATTCGGAAGATGTGCTGTTGCGAGCACGCAGGCGCCGAATCCAGGGAGGGCTTGGCGCCGCGTGGTCTGCATCCGAATGCTGTGTGGTGCACAGACTTCAAAGTTCAATTCTCCACGGCAGATGGGACCGTCGTGTTTCCGCTCACGTTGATGGATGAACACTCGGTGCGTCGCTGGGATTCGACGTGCTACCGCGGCGCGTTCACGGCGACGACTTCGGCAGCTCGTGGATGCCGATGCGGCCGTGCCTCTTCCAACCGACGCGCAGGAGCCAGGTCCGTGGATCCTCGACAGGGACTTCGAAGTCGTCGACTCCGTTCACCTTGACCTTCTCGCGCCAACCCGTGAAGCACCAGCCCGACGCGAAGCGGTCGAGCACTCCGCGCACGTCCCTCCCGTGCTTCCACGCGTTCTTGAGCACGTAGAGGATCGCGTTTCGCACGCGCCGCGGACTATCGAGGATCGACGCGTGGTAGCGATCACCGAAGACCTTGCCCTTGCGGCCCCAATCTCCATTGAGCGTCTGCGCCATGCGGATCGCGAGGGATTGCATGCCGCGCGAGAGCGCGGTCGTACTCTCCGCTTCGACGATCAGGTGCACATGATTGGTCTGGATCGAGTAGTGCACGATGCGAAAGCCGCGGCGAGGCTTCATCGCGCAGAAGACCGCGCGCAAGGATTGTTCGGTGCGCGGATCCCGCAGCGACGGCAGACCTGCAGCGATGCGCATCGTGACGTGAACGGGGAAGCGCTTCGCGAGCTTCGTGCGAGCCGCGTGGGAGACTCCCGCACGCTCGCCCTTCGGTTTGCGACCAGCGCCGAGTCGCTTGCCGCCGCGACCCGGCCCGAACAGCATCCCCTGCACTCCGCGCTTCTTCGTTCGAGATCTCATCATCTCACTCTGCGTTCCCTGAGTGGAGCCGTCACAGATTCGAAGCGGCTACCGACGTGTCTTTTGATTCAGCACATATGTGTCGGATCATGCTACGGCACACTTCCATGAAAGCAACGATCGAATACGCGAAGTTGGATGTGCGTTTCGATCGCTGCGCCGTCAACTTTGGACGGCCCCTCCCACCTGCCCCGCGCCTCTCCAAAGCTCTCGCCTCGGTCGGTCGCCACGTGACATCAGCATCGAGGGGGCGACCGGCGCGAGGGCGACGAGAGCCGGCGGCAGGCCCGCCCCCGCGCGCTTCTCGGAGCTCGAGCGGAGGGAAGGGCAGGAAAGGAAAGGGACCAGCACAAACGCCGCAGCACGAGCGGGGCGCGCGATTCTCGCAATGGAATGCTACAAGCCCGGCCGAGACGACCAACGCGGACGACCCATCAAGGCAAGTCGTCTCGAAGCGCATTGGGGTGCCACGTCCGGACCGCCGCACCGTCGCGGAACACGTCGAGGATTCCGACTGCAGCAGGTGCGAGGTTGAGCGCCGGCGCGCGCCCGAGCCCGAGGCCGAGCATGCGCGCCGCGAGTCCACCGAGGAGCGGTGCTGCGGCGACGAAGACGACGCACTTGCCTTCGAGTCGCTCGACGATCTCCGCCCAGTACCCGAGCGCACGATCGACCGCGTCGGAGAGCGTCTCCCCGCCCGGGGGTGCGAACGCACCGTATGCCCCGAAGAACTCGCGCACGAGCGCCTCCGAATCGGCGTGGAGTTCGGTCCACGCCTTTCCCTCCCACGAACCGAGGTTCTGCCCTCGCAAGGACTCGGCGGCCACGACGTCGAGTCCGCGATCCCGAGCGATCGCGCTCGCGGCATCGACGCAGTGGCGAGCGGGTGACGCATGCACCTCGTCGATCGTGAGGTTCGCGAGCGTGCGAATCACTTCGACGGTCTGTTGCATCCCCCGCCTAGAGAGCGTGGCGTCGCCGATACCGATCGCCTGCCCACGCTCCGGATCATCGATCTCGGGATGTCGAACGAGAATGAGTCGCGCACACGTTTCGGGATCTGCGAGCATGGCCCGAGCCTATCGATCGCGTGCCTCACTCGCGAGTGCTGCGAGCACCAGCGCGGATTGAGCGGCGTGATCGTCGAGTGCAGACGGCTCGATTCGTAAGCCTACGGTGGACAGTGCGAGCGCTTCTCGGTGCACGACCTGCAGCGCGGGCTCGATGAAGAGTTCGGGGTAGGCTCGCCCGATCGTACCCAGCACGAACAGCTCGGGCTCCAGCACGTCGACTAGCATCGCCATGAGTTGGCCGAGTCGAGCACCGGCACGGTCCGTCGCGCGTCGCGCGACTTCGTCGCCGCGCTGCGCGGCTGCGCAGAGCGCCTTGGCGTCGACAGACGCGATCTCGAAGAGCTCAGTCGCCTCGCCACGTTGTCGAGCGATCCGCACCTCTTCGGCAGCAAGCTGCGCAAGACCGGGTCCGCTCAGGAATCCTTCGACCGACCCGCGCTTGCCGAATCCGATCGGCCCTTCGTCCGCGAGTCGGAGATGACCGATCTCCCCTGCAAACCCGCGCCGGCCTTCGTAGGGCCGACCGTCGAGCACGAGCCCGGCACCCATCCCCGTGCTCATCGTGAAGAACACGAGCGTGGAGACCGAGCGGCCTGCCCCCCATCGGTGTTCGGCGATCGCGAGCGCGTTGGCATCGTTCATGGCCAAGAACGGAACTCCAGTACCATGGGACGAGAGCCACGACCCGAGCTCGAAGCCGTGCCAGCGCGGCATGTTCGGTGGCTTCTCGAAGGCCTGCGTCGTTCGAAAGAAGGGTCCAGGACACGTCACTCCGAGTGCCGCGATCGCGCCGCCTGCCAAGAGACGGTTCCGGGCCTCGGTGAGCAACGCCCCCGGCGACGCTCCGGGATCGGTCGCGAAACTCTCAGACCAATGCACCTGCCCCTCCGCGTCACCGCGGCAGACCAGGATCTTCGTGCCACCGATGTCGATTCCGCCGAGGGGTGCCGTCATGTCGCCAGGATAGATCGTAGGGGTCGAATCGCAGGAGCCCTTCCGCCACGAGCCTCGGCAGAACGAGAAAACTGCGCGCCATCGCACCCCCTTCCGCGTACCTTCTGACGAACCGTGTTCGAAACACTGACGACTGGTATCGATGGCCTTGACGCGATCCTCGGCAGCGGCATCCGCTATCCCGAGGGCACGGCGGCATTCTTGTTCATCACCGGCGAAACCGGAACCGGCAAGACCCTTCTCGGTCTCGAGTTGCTCACGCGCGCGTTCTGGAGCGACGATCATGGCGGGAGGACCTATCTCTTCTACTCGGTCGAACAGTCACCGTCGGACATCCACAAGAAGCTCGAGTTCGACTTCGGCCGCTACTTCGGGGCGCCACGTCCCGTGCGATTGGTGGAGAGTGACAATCCGTCCAAGTACTGTCTCGAGGTCGACGCGTCGTCGGGCGGCACGAATCGCCTCGTACTGACGCACGCCCATTCGGCCTTGCCGGCAGCGAAGGGCTTTCCGATCGACATCGAGTGGATCCAAGCCGAGATCGGCAATTACGGGCGGGTCGAGGACGTCGGCATGGTGTGCATCGACAATGTCGGCTTGCTGCTCAACGACCTCGAGTACTTCGAGAAGCGCGCGGCCTTGCTCGAGGCACGGAAGCTCCTCATGCACAACCGAATCCACGGCATCTTCATCCAAGAGGAGTCGGATGGTGCGATGCGGTTTCCCAGCGCCGAAGAACTGTCGACGGACGTCCTGATTCGACTCGGCTTCGAGGACTCCGCACGGTTCAAGTCCCGCTCGATCGAGATCCTCAAGGCGCGCCATCAGTACTACTACCGCGGTCGCCACCACTTCTCGATCGCCGGTAAGGGCGTCAACCGCTCGCTCTACCTCGGCGCACGCAGTGAACGCGGACCAGGAACGCACATCTATCCGTCGCTCGCCGCGCAGCTCTCGCTCGCGCGCGACGAGTCCCAACTTCGCGTTCCGCCCCGCGGCCGTGACGCGATCGAAATCGGTCCACCCGAAGTGCGCGAGGCGTACCGAAACGGCACGGCACCGGGTCGGCTGAGTTCGACAGTCGTGCTCGCCGAGCCTGGCACTCGCTACACGGGCTATGCACTCAACTGGCTCGCCCGCGGCGCCGAGGTCGGAAAGGCCGGCCTCCTCGTTTCGACGAAGGAGGACGAGGACGCCATCCTGCGCATCTGTGAAAACCGCGAATCCCTGCAACCGCTCCTGACTGCCGCGACGCCAAAGGCGGCTGCGAGTAACGCCGATGAGCGGCGACAGCTCTCACCGCTCTTCCGGCTCCTCTACTTGCACCCGGAGTTCTTGTCCGCAGGCAAGTTCACGTCGGACATCATTCGCATGTGCGAGCCTGGCGACCCGACGCAGCAAGGGCATCCTGAACCACGCATCGAACGACTCGCGTTCGACAACGTGCACAACCTGCACCGACGCTTCCCTCTCCTCGAGGGTCAGGACTTCCTGATCCCCGCGCTGCTCGACCTCTTGCGGTATCGCAGCGTGACCCCGCTGTTCATCGATCACGTGCCGAGCAGTCACGAGACAGGAGAATTGGAAATGGACCCGTCTCAGATGCTGTCGACGTTCGACAACGTTCTCCATCTCTTCCTTCGCGACAAGAACGGAGTGCCGAAGAACCACGTTCGTATCCTCAAGTCGGTGGGCAACGACTTCGATACTCGCGCCTTTCAAGTCACGCTCTGAGCACGGAAATCGGGCATCACGCCATAGGGACACATGGAAGAAAGACAACCGACGGTCGGCATCTTCGTCGGAGGCGGACCGGCTCCGGGCATCAACGGCGTGATCGCGGCGGCGACGATCGAGGCGCGCAATCGCGCCTGGCGCGTGCTCGGACTCTACGACGGGCTTTCGTGGCTCGCAGAGGGGATCACGACGCAAACTCGGAACCTACGCATCCGCGACGTCTCGCGGATCCACGGTACAGGTGGCTCGATCTTGCGAGTTTCGCGTCGCGGGAACGTGCACGAACCCGAGATCCGCAAGCGCGTGCTCGCTGGAATCAAACGACTGGGTATCGACGCGCTGATTTCGATCGGTGGTGATGGCACGGCGAGTGCCGCCGCCGCACTCGCGCGCGAAGGCGATGGCCTGCGCGTCATCCACGTGCCCAAGACGATCGACAACGACTTACCGATTCCTGGCGGCTTCTCGACCTTCGGCTTCCAAACGGCTCGCCACATCGGCGTCGAACTCGTCGAACACTTGATGGAGGACGCAAAAACGACAGGACGCTGGTATCTCGTCATCACGATGGGGCGCGACGCCGGTCACCTCGCGATGGGAATCGGCAAAGCGGCCGGAGCGACGGTGACCGTCATCCCCGAAGAGTTCGACAGCCCACGTATCGGCATCGAGGACCTGGCACTGCCGATCGAAGGCGCGATCATCCGTCGCTTGTCCGAAGGACGCCGGGACGGCGTAGTCGTCCTCGCCGAAGGGCTCGCACGGAAGATCGATCCCGCGACGATCGTCGACGAAACGTGCGTCCAGCGAGACAACCAGGGAAACCTACGTTTGTCGGACTTGCCGCTCGGCAACGTGCTGCGATCGCACCTCAACAAGACTCTCGAAGCGCGCGGCATCGACATCAACATGACGACGAAGGTCATCGGCTACGAACTTCGTTGCGCACCGCCGATCCCGTTCGATACCGAGTACACGCGCGAACTCGGGTTCGCCGCGATGCGAGCCGTGCGCAAGGAAACGCCGAGCGGAGTCGTCTGCCGCATCGATGGCCGTATCCAAGTCGTGCCCTTCGCGGACATGATCGATCCCGCGACCGGACGGATGCCGATCCGCATGGTCGACACGCAATCCGAAAGCTACATGGTCGCCGCGCGCTACCAGATCCGCTTGCGCAAGAGCGACCTCGATGATCCCGAACGTCGCGCTCGCCTGGCCTTGGCTTCGGGTCTCGACGAGGCTTCCCTCGTCAAGCGCTTCCAGACGATCGCGGTCAAGGACCACTGGTTCGGCGAAGAAGCCCATGAGGGCCTTCGTGACGACGGCGACGGGACATCCCGGGCATAGCTCCCCGGATGACGGTGGGGGCAATCTCGCCGTCGCGCCGTTCGGGAGGGCACGACCGCGCTTCTGGCGATACACTGCGTAGCGCATGTATGGCCCGCACGATTTTGCACGATCGCCGGGCTGTCGGACATTCGTTCCCCTCTCGAGAACCAGCCATGAAGCACAGTCTCACGATCGCGACCGGTCTATTGGCCGCAGCCGTGCTCCTTCCCCGCACGATCCAAGCACAACATCCGGTGTCGGTTCCGGAAATGTACACCGGCTCGTTCGGCCAGAGTGCGAACAGTCTCCCGCTCGGAAGAACCAAGGGATTCATCCAGTACTACATCGAAGGCGCTCACATCGGACTGCGTTCACCGCTCGTCACGCAGATCGGCTGGCGGCGGGCCACGAGCCAAACGTCGTCGCCTGCAGTGACGATGATGCTCGAGATCATCATTGGCCCGACGACGGCAACGTTCTCGACGCTGAACAAGGTGTTCGCGTCCAACTTCAACGGCACGCCAACGACGTTCCTCGGCCTCAAGGGAGTCAACTTCCCGGCGTACACGTCGGCCACGACGGATCCTGACGTGCCCGGTGTGTGGATTCGCGGCGACCGCCCCTACATTCACACGATAGGATCGTCGATCATCATCCAGGTCGACAACCAAACGTCCGCGACTGCCGGTACGCAAACGGGATGGCTCTGTGACTCGATTCCGTCGACCTCGGGCCTGGTCCGTACGAGCGATGCGAGCTGCGGTGGCACCCTGTCGACGAGCTATGTCAACAACGCGGTCACCTTGGGGGTTACCGGAGCGAAGCCACAACTCCCGATCGTCTACCTGCTCGGTCTGCACCTCGCTGCGCCCATCGACTTCGGTTCGATCTTCGGTCCCAACTGCACGGCCGTCGTGCTGCCTGACATCACGATCGGCACCGCTGCCGACGCGAGTGGCAGCCACTCGTTCAGCTTCCCACTCGCGGCGCCGACGACCGACACGCTCGTGGTCCACTTCCAAGCGATCCACTTCCACCCGACCGGCAACAACATCGTGACGACCAATGCGACGCACCTGTCGCTCGGTAGCGCTGGAATGTGCAACTACCTCTACAACTGGACGACGTTCACGACCACCGCGCAGTACGGCCCGTACACGACCAACCGCGGCCCCGTGCACCTGCTCCGCTGATCGCGGACCTCGGTCGATCCATCAGCGCGCAGCGCGGCCGGTGAAGACCAGCGCCGCCTGCGAATACTGCAGTGTGCCTTCGACGCGCCGCGAACCGATGGCTGCGTCGAAGGCCGGGATCGCGCCTGGAACGCAGTCGAGCCAACCATTCGCAACCAGAGCGGGTGCCGGCTCGTCACGCGACTTCATGCCGACGAACTCGAGTGCGAGTTCGCTCGCGCCGCCTGTCGCGAGAGCAGCGCGGTCGCGCCCGAGCAGCACCTTCCACGAGAAGCCGAACATCCGACGCTCGAACGTCAGGACACTGCTGTCTTCCGGCATCGGCTGCGGCGCGGCTCCGGTCATCTCGGTGAAGCCTGCGATGAGTTCGTTGCGATCGAGAACGGTCGCGACCGCACAGATGTCGAGTCGACCGCCTTTCTGCCCGACGATGATTCCCCATTCGTGATCGAGTGTATTCCAGAACGCGCGCGTCAAGACCTTGCCGAGGCGTAGCGCTCGAAGGGCTTCGATCGGATTCACGTCGAAGCCCAGTCCCGCGCTGATTCCGAACGCCGCCCCGGCACTGTCGATCAGGACGCCAGGGTCGACACGGAGGATCATCGCGAGCGTCGGATCTTCTCGCCGCAAGACACGACGCATGGCTGGCTCGAGACGCAGCTTCGCCGGCTCGACCGCCAGAGCCTTCGCGATCCCGACGGGTGTTCTCGCGAGCACGCTCGCCAGCGCGATGTCGATTTCCGCGCCGTCGGTGCCACTCGCGGTCAGCCGGAGACCGAGACTGCGAAAACTCGTCATCCCCGGAACGTGTTGCAAGAACCGCAGGATTCCCTCGGGCGCGTCGACGATCATCGCCCGTGCTTCGGCAAGATCGCAAACGCAGAGCACACCGACTCCGACTCCGCGAGTGCCGGCACCCGAACGCTTCGGAAGCGGAAACGCCTGCGCGAGACTCTGAAACCACACCTCGCCATCGAGCGTCGCCTTCGGCGGCTCGTAACTATCAGGCCACCGACGCGGCGTGATCGTGTGCGCGTCAACGCCACCGGCGTTGTCATCTGCGAGGCAATACGATTCGGGCAACGCCTCGATGATTGCACGATGTCGATCGCCATCGGTGCGCACGATCGCCGAAGCGACGAGACGCCGCTCGGCCTTACGGTCGAACGGTGCGAGGAGGGCACCACGACCGGCCCCTGCGGAGAACATCGCCTGGGCCCCTGCGAGCGGAAGTCGCGCGAGCGCCGCACGCACGCCACTCGGCATGGCATCGTCCCATGTGACCGCGGCCCACGAGTTCGCCGGAGAACCTCCGACGCCGAACAACGATCGATCGGACGCCGTCTTCGAACACGCACTCACGCCCCATGCGATCGCGGCATAGACGATCGCGATGAAGCACCGCGCCTGCAGCCCTCTGCGAGAACTCAACGGGAACCGACCCACTCGATCAGGACGCGCACGCCGGCGCCCGATCCTCCGCTCTGGTAGTAGTCCTTGGCTTTTTGATTCCACGCCGTACCTGCGATGTCGAGGTGCACCCATGGCGTATCCCCGACGAAATACGAAAGGAACGCGCCGCCAGCCGTGCTTCCGTTGCCATCCTTCGGCGAGTTGATGTTCTTGAGATCGGCGTAGGTGCCCTTCATCTGCTCCTTGTGCACGTCGAGGAGCGGCAACTGCCAACAGGGATCATCGGCGCGTCTCCCGGCATCGATGACTTCGTCGATGAGCTTCTGATCGTTCCCCATCGCTCCACTCAGTTCGTGGCCGAGCGCAACGATGCAAGCGCCGGTCAAGGTCGCGAGATCGACGCAGGCATCCGGCTTGTAGGTCTTGATGGCCCATGCAAGGGCATCGCACAGAATGAGACGTCCCTCGGCGTCGGTGTTGAGCACCTCGATCGTCGTGCCGTTGCACGCGGTCACGATGTCTCCGGGCTTGTTCGCGTTGCCGTCCGGTAGGTTCTCACTCGCCGGAACGACACCGATCACGCGATGCTTCGGCGTGACCGCACCACTCTGGATCGCATGGAAGAGTCCGAGGACCGCGACGCCGCCGCACTTGTCGTAGCGCATCTCGTCCATGCTCGCCGACGGCTTGAGGCTGATACCGCCCGCGTCGAACGTGAGTCCCTTGCCGACGACGAGCAGCGTCTGCTGCTTGCCTTTCTTGGTGCCGCGTCTCGAGGTGGCGCCTCCGGACGCCTTCGGGGTGTACTCGAGCACGATCATGCGTGCTTCTTCCGACGAGCCGCGGCTCACGGACAGGAGCGACCCCATACCGAGTTTGTCCATCTGCGCTTCGGTCAGCGCCTTGTAGCGGATCGACGGCCCAGAGAGCTTCTTCGCTTCGGCGGCCAACTTCGTCGGCGTGATCAAGTTGCCGGCGCGATTCGCGAGATCCCGGGCATAGCACGTCGAGGCGCCCCGAAGCGCGCCGTCGTCGAGGCCGTGCGCGATGCCCGCGCGCAACTTGCCTGCACCTGCCGCAACCAAGACACTCTTGGTCGCGGCGGGATCGCGCTTCTTCCCACTCGGAGCGACGTAGGTGTACGCACCGAGGACGATGCCTTCACCGATGGCGCGCCCGATGTGCACGTCTTCGAGATGCTTGCACGCATCGAGTAGCGAATCGTCGAGACCGAGGACACAGTCCTTCGCCTTGACCTTCTTCGCGTGCTGCACCGCGATTGCCGCGACTTGGCGGAGGCGTTCGGTCGTCGGTGCATCGCCGGCCGAGACCAACAACAGGCGCTTGGAATTCGCATTCCCCGCAGGGTAGAGCGAACAAGTCGCGCGGAAGTCCGTCGGGACGTCGCCCGCGGACCGCGCGGCCTTCGCCGCATCCGTGTAACCGTCGGGGAAGGCGAGGCTCTTCGCATCGCCCGAGATCACGAGAACGAGGAGATCGGTCTTCGCCGCGGAGGCCGCGGTCGTCTTTGTCTTCACGTGCATGGCCCGTGAGCCTACCGGGCAAGCGTTGCATTCCCACGGGACAACTGTCGGTCTCCGTGCGACGGACGATCAACTCTCGATATCCGGCAGGTCGCCGACCCAGCGATGGTCGCGATCCTCGTAAGTCTCCTTCTTGAAGATCGGAACCTCGCGTTTGATGCGATCCATGACGTCCCGCGCGGCTTCGAATGACGGGCCTCGATGCGCGGCCCCGACGACAACGACGATACTGGCCTCCCCGATCGCGACCGGCCCCAGGCGATGCACGACGTGGATTCGCCCGACGTCGTGGCGCATCACGGCCTCACGGAGGATTCCGAGCGCTTTCTCGACGGCCATCGGCTCATAGGCCTCGTACGCGAGTCCACGCACCGCTCGTCCATCATGGTGATCGCGTGTGACACCATGGAAGGTCACGATCGCCCCATCGTGATCGCGTCGCACTCGGTGCTCCAGGCTGCGCGGATCGATGCTCTTGTCCGTGAACGCGAACGATGTTCGAGGTACGTCGAGGTCGACGGAGTCATCGCCGCCACTGATCGCAGGCACGCAGGCGATCTCATCCCCCTCGCTCAGTGGCGTGTCCTCGGACGCGTAGCCCCGGTTGCGCGCGAAGACGAACGGGATGCGCGCGACCTGAGGCCAGCGATCGACGAGCAGCGAGCGAACCGAGGCAAGCGTCGCGCCGTCTTCGAAGTCGAGTTCGAGGCGGCGGGTACCGGCGATTTCGGGCAAGGAGGCGAAGAGCAGGACGACGACGCGCATGGACCGATCATCGACCGATCGCGTCGGGAAAACCACCACGTCCACCGCACGCGGCGTGCACGACCCGTCGCCTGGTCCGAGGCTCGAGCTGCTACACTACGCACATCACTTCCTTCCCTTTCGCCAGGCCCAATCGACATGAAACGTAGCCTTCTCGCGTTCGCGCTCCTCGCAACTCCGGTCTTTGCACAATCCACGACGATTCCGATCGGGTTCGATACCGTTCAGGGTGGACAGTCCTTCTTCCACTGGGGTTCGGTTGCGGGGCGAACCATGCAGGTCGCCGACCGCTCGAATCCTCGTCCGCGACCGATCTCCGAACTCTCGTTCCGACGTCGCTCGAACGCGACGTCCACCGGCAGCGGAACGCTCGATGCCGAAGTCATCATGTCGCAATGCCCGATCGGCTTCCTCGACACGCACTTCGATTCGAACGAGCGCATCAACCGCAAGGTCGTTCTCAAGTCCCAGGTGAACATCCCGGACTGGTCGACCGCGGTCGCCAATCCGCCGTTCGACTTCACGTTCAAGTTCTCGTCGACCTGGGTCTACACGGGACAAGAAGCCCTGATCTGGACGATCCGCTACCAGAACTCGACCGACAGCGGCAAATCGATGGATCGTGCGTTCGGTGCGATTCGAGTCACGTCGACCTCGAGTTCGATCGGAACGGGATGTGGCTCGTCCGCCGAAACGACGGAAATCCAGAATTCGGGGAACTACGCGAACGAGGTCGGCATGCACCTGCTCTGTGGCGCAACGGGTCTTCCTGCGAACACGCCGACTTGGCTCTTGATCGACAGCACGGCAGCGAACCTCACCATTCCGGGTCTCTGCACCAAGCTGCAGGCACTTCCCAACATCATGCTGCCCTTCGGGAGTGCGGACGGCACAGGCGTGCTCACGAAGAAGTACCTCACGTTCCCGTACATCGCGAGCCTCGTCAGCGGTACGCTCGTCACGCAGATCCTCTACATCGATCCGGCGCAGACCGGGCTGCCGCTCGGCCTCACGGGAGGCACTCAGGGCACGATGCCCGCGAGTTCGAACGTCACGGGCACCGCGACCGCCTACGGTTGGGCCTCGGGCTTCAGCGCAACGACAGTGACCGGCGACTTCTTCTTCTTCACGGGTGCACCGGTCGCCGAAGCGAAGTAGCCCTCGCGTTCACTTCGCTGCCTTCACTTCCCGTTCGTGCTCGAAGCCTCCACGGTCCCGGGCACGTTCGCGAAGGCCGGATCGTCCTGGATCGGAATCTTCGGTTTCGCACCGGCTTTCAGCGCCTCGTCGCGCAGCGTGACCACACGCTGGACAATGTCGCGACGCGAGGTGTTCTCGCCGCGCGGTAGTGCACGTGCGAGGTAGCGCGATGCGTCGTACAGGGCGTCGGCCGTCTCGCTCTCGTCGAGCGCTTCCGGCCGATCGAGCTGCATCGGATTGCGGGCGCAGAGTTCGAGCATCATGGCGGCGGCAGCTTGGACTGCCGGCACATGCGGATGCGCTTCCGCAACCTCTCGCGCGAGGCGCGCGACGTCGTGCGTCTTGCCCGTCATCAGAAGCGCTTGGCCGAGCGTCTTGAACGCATTGCCGAGAAACGGACCCGCCGAACCATCCGGCGCCGCCGCAGTCAAGGCACGCCGCGCGTCGTCGACCGATGTGTGCAAGTAGGGCAACGCTTCCGCGGGTCGCTGCTCGTGAAGCAGGAACCATCCGTGGTTGTGCTTCGCGTAGGCCGCATGGAACGAGAAGCGACCGATCTGCGGATTTCGAGCCACCAACGCGTCGAGCCTCGTTGCAGCCTGTTCGAACTGCCCGCGCGCTTCGTCGATGCGCGAGCTCTTGCCGCACAGTGTTCCGAGAGTCGTGAGCGCGGTGGCACGAACCAGCTCGATGTCGTCGCACGAGGACGTCTCACCGAGAACAGCCGCATCGGCGATACACTTCCGCGCGACCGCCTCGGCTTCGGGCCACGACTCTTGCCCCGCGTCGAACAGGCATCGCGCGAGATTGAGCTGCGTCCCCAGATACTGCGCTTCCTCGACGGGGTCCGGAGGCGTGCGCCGCGCGGCACGGCGCACGTCGATCTCTTCGCGAATGGCGCTGCGCCCTTCGATTTCGTCCCCGTTGTCGAGGAGCGCGCTCGAATACTGACGAAGGATGTCGGCGAGCATCAGGCGTGGGGACACGAGGTCAGGGTGGTCCGCGACCTCCGCGCGAGCGGCTTCGACACCTTCCTTGCCGATCGCCATGGTTTCGGCATCGATGGTCGTGCGGCTCGAAGCACGCAGGAGGAGAGAATCGATACGAACGAGCGCAATGCGTCGATCGCCGCTCAGATCGCCGTCCTTCGGTCCCAATTCCGTCCGCGCGCGGAGGAGAATGGTCCGTGCCTCGTCGCAGTCGCCGAGCATGATCAGCTTGTCTGCGATCGTCGTTCGCGCACGCACGATCAACAATGCGAGCTCACCTTTTCGGCTCGAGGTCGCAGCATTCGCGCACCGTGCGAGGATGTCGACGACTTCTCGCAGCTCCTGGATCGCGATCCGAGGAGGTGGATCCTCGAGCACGACTCGATTGTTGCGGATCTGAGCTTCGAGGATCGACAGATCCGTGTCCTGCGTCGACGGCGCGTCACGACCCGCCGCATCGCGTTCACGAACCGCTCGACAAGTCGCGCATGCCTTCGAGGCTTCGATGAGCGCACTTCGTGCGCCTTCGAGATTTCCACTCTGTTCGAGGACACGCGCGCGCGCGGCAAAGGCACCCGCACGCGTCCACCACATTCGTGATTCGATCTCCTGGTCACCGCTCAGCTCGTCGAGCATCGCGAGGCCGAGAGCGAACGACGCGTCTGCCTCGTCGACACGCCCGAGTTCACGCAGCAGCTTGCCAGCCTCGATCTGTGCCGACGCCACATCGAGACGTAGACTCGGGTCCCGTGGCCGCCTGTCCTTGAGCGCGTCGTAGAACTGCAGGACGTCCTCGAGCATCTTGCGGCGCGCGGGCTCGGCTCGCGGGACGTCGGGCAACGTCGTGTTCGCGACCTTCACGAGTTGGAACATCGCGTCTCGCGCGAGACCGTAGAACTCCTCGGTTTCGACGTAGGCAACGCGTTCGCTGTCGCGTGCGACGGTCGACTGCCACCAAAAAGCCAGGCTCGTCACGAGGCTCCCGACGAGGAAGAACAGGATCACACTCGCAGTCACGACGAGCGCACGATGCCGGCGCACGAACTTCTGCACGCGATAGCTGAGCGACTCCGGACCGGCCTCGATCGGCTCGTGTCGCAGGACTCGTTCGAGGTCCTCGGCGAGCTCGAGCGGGGATGCGTATCTGCGAGCTCGGTCCTTGTCCATCGCCTTGCGACAGATCCAATCGTGCTCGCGCGTCACCGAGGGCCGCCCGTGCTCGGCAGCGAGACGCTCGAGGGACGGCGCTTCTTCGTGCAGGAGCAGCTGCTCGAGCTTCGCCGCACTGATTCCGCGCACGCGATCAGAAGTCAGCGGAAGCTCTCCACACAGCAACTCGAACAGCACGACACCGAGGGAATAGACGTCCGTCCTCGTATCGACGTCGATGCCACCACTGATCGCCTGCTCGGGACTCATGTACTCGAGCGTGCCGAGCACTTGGCCGGCACGTGTGTGCAGGGCCTCGCCGCTCTCCTGAGCGCCCGAATGCACGGCCTTGGCAACGCCGAAATCGATCACCTTGGGAACCGCTCTCCCATCCTGCTCGATCACGAGGATGTTCGATGGCTTCAAGTCGCGGTGAATCACTCCGCGCTCGTGCGCGTGTTGGACCGCACGGCAGACCTCGATGAAGAGCGTGATGCGCTCTTCGACCGATGCACGCTGCGACGAACACCACTCGGTCAGTGGCACGCCTCGCACGAGCTCCATGACGAAGTACGGAGACCCCGTCTCGGTCACGCCGGCATCGTGGAGCTTCGCGATGTTGGTGTGATCCATCAGCGCGAGCGACTGGCGCTCTGCCAGAAACCGCGCAACCGCCTCCGAGTCGTCGATGTTCGCGCGGATGACCTTGACCGCGACGTCGCGCCGAATCGGTGCATCCTGTCGACCGTGGTAGACGACTCCCATTCCGCCACTGCCGAGTCGACCGACGATCGTGTACGCACCGATTCGCTTCGGCGACACGTCGCCTTGGCCAGCGGTCAGGAGGCCGAACGCTTCGAGCTGGGCGAGTCGCTCGCGGACTCGCCCCTCGAGATGCTTGGACGAAGCACACACGCGTGCGACGGAGTCCGTTTCGCCGTGCTCGATGGCTTCGATACAGAGCGCGACGAGCTCGCGAACCGTATCCGCGTCATGAGAATCGGGAGGACTGTCCATCGGCGTGCACGCACTCCTCGCAGGGCGCGCGGAGTCTACCAGGCTGCGAAAAAAGTTGCCGGCCCACGAACAGCGGCCCGCACGGAAACGCTCCTTGGGGTGTCGACGCTGTTGCTTCGACCCTGCGCACCTCGGACTCGGGTTCGCCGGACACAGTCGAGTCCTGATGAGCAGAACCATGAATACCTTCACCAAGATCCTTCCCGTCGTCCTCACCTTCGCCGCCCTGAACACGCTGACCGCAAACACCGCAAACGCCCAGATCAAGATGTTCTCCACGACCGTTGGTCGGTCGGGCAGCCACGTCGCGAGCATCGGCAACAGCTACCTCGGGGCCTCGCTGACGACCACGGCCGGCCTTTCGCACACGACCGGCACGACGGGTTCTTCGGCCCGCGCCTACTTCACGATGGCGGGAACCGGCCGACTCCTCGGCGCATCGAAGGAGATCGCCTACCTCGGCGCGACGGCATCGAGCTCCGTCACCATGACGGGACAATCGCGCAGCGCGGTCGCGACGATCCGCATCCTCGGTTTCAACTTCGGGTCGTCGAGCACGTCGGGTCATTCGTTCTCGAAGCGCTCCTACAACCTCAACCTCTTCCCGGTCGACCCGCGGATGAGCGTGCCGCTCGGACCGATCTCGCTGACGATCAAGGGCAACTGCGGTGTCAACGTCACGTGCACGGGTGGCCTGGCCCTCCCGACGGGCGTGCCCGAAGTCTCCTTGTCCGCCAATGCGTCGACCGGCGCCTTCGCGAAAGCCTCCGTCGGCGCGAGCATTCCGGGCTTCGGTGTCGCCGTCGAAATCCGCGGTGACATCGGCGTGCAACAGCTCTGGGTGGGCGGCCGCGCCAACCCGGTCCTCAAGGTTCTTCGCGGCGACGCCTACTACACGCTCACCGCGATCTCGATCAAGCTCGTCGCCAAGGCCTGGGCCTTGTTCTGGGACACCTCCAAGACGCTGGCCTCCTGGAGCAGCGGCTCGATCCAGAAGACGCTCTTCAGCGTCGCGTATTGATCGGACAGAAGAGCGAACACGGCCAGAAGAGGCATCGGGGAACCCACGGGGTCCCTCGATGCCTCGATGCGTTTTCCGGGCTTTTGTGCGAACGTCGCACCACAGGTGACGCTCCTGTTCGCATGAAGCTCAGCACGAACACGATCCGAATCGCCTTCCTTCCGGCGGTAGCCATCGCTGCCGCTGCCTTTTTCGCCTCGAACTGGACGCAGCACACAGTCACGCTCCAGCAAGACTCGGCGGCCCGCCCCGTCCACGATGCGGGCGATCTCACGATCCACGGTTCGGTCGCCGATGACGAATCGGCACTGAGGCATGGGACGACGCTCGCGGGGGTCTACGGCGCGGCTGTCGGCACGAACCTGCGATACCGCTTCGAGAACGCCTCCGACTACGACCTCGACGCCAAGCCATCCGAGAGCTCGAGCACGGCCCAGGGAGCCGGAATCGGCTTCGCGGCGAATGGCATTCTGGACGTCACGGTGGCGGCACGAACGGCGGACGACGTCGTGGTTCGGGCGCGCTTCGGCGAGTTGCACCTCAATGCCCAGAGCCCGACGGCCGGACGCGCGACTCCGGACTGGCAGCGATACGAAGCGGCGACGGCCGTCCCACTCTTCGTTCGCTTGGATGTGTCGGGTGCCGTGCTCGGCTACGGCTTCGACAACGGGCTCGATGCAACGCAGCGCAACTTCCTGCGCGGTCTCTTGGCGCCCTGCTTCGTCGCGGTTCCGACGGACGAGCCGCGCACTTGGGAGGCTCGGGCGATGGACGTGAGCGGCATCTACGACGCGAAGTACTCGAGTTCGCGAAACGGGAGACGCCTCGAGGTGCAACGCACCAAGACACAATATGTCGAAGTCGCACACACTGAGACGATGGCTCCGCAGACCGAAACGCGTGGCTCGGCGCAGTTCGAGTTCGACGACGAACTCGGATGGCTGCGCACGATGCGCTTCGACGAGACGTGTCGGCTTCGCTTCCGCGAACTGTCGCTGGACATCTCGCTCCGACAACGTGGATCGCTCGAACTCGAGTCCGTGACCGTGGACCCGTCGACCGTGGACACGCTTCCCGAAATCACTTGGCAATCCGCCTCGGGGCATCTCGAAGACGCTGGCCTCGAGGCCGACCGTGCGATCGACGCTGCGCGCGATGCCGCGGCTCGGAAACTCGACCCGGAAGCGCTGCTACGCGAACTCGAAGCCCTACTCCGTCAGGATCCGATCGATCGCAAGGCCGTCGACGAAGTGTGGACGAAGCTCGTCGACCGACTCCGCATCGACGCGGACACGCTGCGCAACTTCGCCTTGCGCATCGAAGGTGGTAGCCTCGGTGAAGACATCGCGGCAGCCATCCTGACCGCCATCGGGGCCACGAACACACCGGTCGCTCAAGAGGCGCTCGACGCACTCCGCACCTCGCCGCGCATCTCCGAAAGCCTGCGAGAAACGGCGGCGATCGCGATGCTCCAACTCGCGAGCCCGACGCCGCGTCTGCTCGAGAGCATCGTTGCGGGGCTCGAGCGTTGCGAGGGCTTCGACGGGCTCGCGGGCGCGGACCTGCACTTGCTCGGCGCGTTGAGTTCGCGCTCGAACGAACCGCTCGCGAACGGTCGCACGGCATACGAGTGCTTGTGTGCTCTCGAATCGAAGGCCAAGCGCACGGGGCACGTCGGCTCGTGGCTCGAAGCCATCGGCAACACCAGCAATGCAGGAGCGACGGATCTCTGTGCTCGCTACATCTCGGACAATGACGCGGACGTTCGGCGTCGCGCGTTCTCAGCGCTGCGCAGCATCGCCGAACCGCGAGCCACGCACATCCTGACCGACCGGGGTCTGCACGACGACGACGCCTCCGTGCGAGGTGAAGCCGCACGCGCACTCGCGAGTCACGATGGAGATGGTGTGACTGCGGCCCTCGTTGCCGTGGCGAAGAACGACGGAGAGGCTCACGTTCGCCTCGCCGCACTCGAATCCCTCGCGCATCGCCGGCTCGATGCACCGACGCTCCAAACGCTGCGCGACATCGCGACGCTCGATAACCACGAGCACGTGCGAGGCATGGCGCGCGAACTCCTGCGCCGCCATGGGGCCTGAGCGATCACTGGATCGCTTCGACCAACGTCGCGAGGCCACGGGCCACGAGTCCGCGTACGGCAGACTCGGTCACGCCGAGTTGTTCGGCGATGACCGGGTACGGCAGATGCATCAGGCGCGACATCGTGACGGCGTCACGCTGTGCATCCGGGAGCTTCTGCACGGCGGCTTCGAAACGCGCGAGATCGTCGCGCGCGGATGCATAACGACTCGGTGTGCAGAGCTCGGCGTAGCACGCGAGCAAGGCTTCGGCGCTCTCCTCGTCGGGGATCGCGACCTCACGATCGACGGCGCGCTTCTCACGGTTGTGATAGCGCGCGCGGTCGAGGATCTTGCGCGTCGCCTGCTGGAAGAGCCAAGCGCGGAACTCCTCGTCACCGCGATACTCGAAAGCATCGAGATCTTGAATGACCTCACGACAGACCGATTGCGCGAGATCCACCGCCGACTCGCGAGCCATCAGGTCCCGACCGGCTCGCGCCCGAATGAATGCGACGAGCGGATTCATGTTGCGCGCGAACACGGATTCCATCGCGCCCACATCGCCGCGCCGGGCGGCCTTGACATCATCCTGGAGCCCCATCTTCAGCCTCCTCGACCGTCTTCGCGCCAGCGTCTGCCGCGGCCCGATTACCTGTGAGTATGACCTTCGAAATGCCGAGACGTTCACAGTCTCGGCCCGGCATCAAGATCCCCGAGCCCGAGGCGCCGTGTGAAACCCGTAAGGTGCAGTCGAGATCTCGTGGGCCACCGCGTCAGGCACGGAGCACGGCATGTCCCATGATGGCACCCGGGCGCGGGGCGGAATTTCGCCCCACGTGGAATCCCGGAGACGGGCTCGTCCGCGGGCTATCATGGCCGCTCACGTGTTCCGCCGTAGTCATTCAGCGGCACGCCCACCTTTCCTGCTCTCACGAGGTCCTCGATGTACCGTTCTGCCGTCGCCATCTCCACCTTCGCCGTGCTCGCGAGCGCACTGGCCGCCCAGGGCACGACCTATGCCCCGAGCTACGCGCTGAGTCAGGTCAACTCCAACAACATCTACCCGCACCGCACGACGTCGATGCGGTACCAGCAGATCCACGACGCGTGGTCGTTCACGTCACAGACGCAGAGCATCATCCGTGGTGTCGCGTTCCGTCCGTCGAATCAGAGCAACTACGTCAACCAGCCAGCGGGCATCGTCGAGATCCAGATCGAGATGGGCTTGGCGGCTACGGGAGTCGACGCCCAGAACGGCAATCTGAACATGGACAGCAACTTCGACTCGACGTCGCGCAAGGTCGTCCTGGCGCGCAAGAAGGTCAACTACCCGGCCTCCGGGGCGACACCCGACGACCTGAAAGTCTTCCAGAACAAGTTCGCGTTCGACACGTCGGGCATCTTCCTGTTCAACCCCGTCCTGAACCGCAGCCTCGTAATCGAGCTGCGCCAGTACAGCTACTCCGGCGGCTACGCGTGGGACTTCGTCTCCAGCACCGCCGTCGCGGGCAACGGCTTCTCGGTTCAGAACGGCACGTACGACGGCTGTCCGAGCAAGGGCAACAACGTGCCGACCTTCGAGGGCGACGGCGCGTCGCTCAAGATCGCTGGCACCGCGACGTTCACCGGCACCTACGACGCGTCCAGTATCCCGGCCGTGATGAGCCTCGGCGCGCAGGCCGTGAGCGCCCAGTTGCCGGGCACGAAGTGCATGATCGTCAACGATCTCGGTTTCCTCATCGGCGGCGCGACGAACGCCTCGAATCAGTTCCAAGTCAGCTTCCCCGTGCCGAACAACCCGGCTCTCGCCGATGTGCGCTTCTACACGCAGATGTTCTTCCTCGAAGCGGGCGCAAACCCGGTCGGCATCGTCTCGAGCCGCGGTCTGTTCAACGGCGTCGGACGTGGCAGCGCGTGGACGACCATGGGCCTCGCACGCATCTACGGGCGCGGCGATCCCGATGCGCTGACGACCGCGCAGAGCAACTTCAAGAACGGCCTGGTGATTGCGTTCAACTAGCAACTAGCAGCGCGGAGAAAACTCGAACTCACGCTGCTCCTGCCCGCAGGCCGTGAACGTCTGCGATCGACCGCATTCGCATCGGGCCCTCGCGACCGCGCGCGCTGTCTCGACTGTCGATCCGAGCCGCGCGCAGATCGGCCTCGCACGTCGGCTGCGGTACCAAAGCGTTGCCGCGCCACAAGTTACGACTTGCAGCCTCGGAAATGCGGCAACGTTTCGCATTTGGACCAAGGTCTCGAGGCACGAATGACGCTCTACGTCACGACTCGAGCCTCAGGCTCCACGACCCTTGAAGGAGAGCGTCCGACCGTGCTTCCAAGACTTCTCACGTGCCTCGCCGTTGCCGCCTCGCTCGGAGCATCCCTCGTCGCGCAAAAGCCCACGGGTTGGGTCGAGCTCCGGGCGCACGATGCATCCGTCTACTCCCGTGCCATCGGCCAGTACGACGTGATCTGGCGCACGGGATACGCAGAGGCGACCAGCTGCAGATTCAAGGTCGAGAACGCACTCCCGGGCTATGTCAGCGGCGTCAAATGCATCATCGTCGCATCGTTGGACGACAAGTACGACAAGTCCGATTTTCTTCTCAGCAGTCAGAGGATCAACCTGGACGGCTGGCAAGACGTGTCGGTCGGCACCGATTTCGCAACCTTGCCGCAGAACTGGCCCGGAAACACCGCCTACATCATCGGGGTCATCGATCCGGACGACGAAAAGGCCGAACTGAACAAGGACGACAACGAGGTCGCCAGGAAAGTTCGCGTGCACATTCCACCGTACGTGTATCCGCACACGATGTCCGTGTCGCAGACCTCCGTACGACGCAGTGCGACCATCACGTTGAGTTTCACGGTCACGAATCTCGGCGACTATGGGGTGAACGGCTTTTATGTCACCGCCTTTCACGCGACGAACCAGGTGTTGAATCAAATCACACCGGAGAACACGCTGAAGCAACACTACGTGCTTCCCTTGGAGAAGCGAAGCTCACGAAAGCTCAGCTTCGATGTGCAAATCCCAGCCAATCAACCACCGGGTCCCTTCTACATCGGTGTGAGTACCAGGGACGTGAAGCTCTACCAGCGGGCGCATGACCAGGCGTACCTTCCGATGACGCTCGACGGGCGAGCCGTGATCCAGTCGCATCCGCGCGCGATCCGTGTCCCGATCGGCTTCTGGGACTTCAAGAACGGCACGAATTATGTCATGCGTGTCGTCGCGGAGAACGCCGTGAGGTACCAGTGGCGGAAACACGGCAAGGACCTCCTCTTCCAGGACAAGCCGTATCTGATCGTCTCCACTGGCGGCCACGCACCCGAGCACGCGGGCGAGTACGACTGCGTCGTCTGGGGACCTGACGACGTTCGTGTCTACGCCAATGGCGCGTGGTTGTCCGTCGGTCCCGAGCGCGTCGGGAATTTCCGCGCGTCGACGAGCGCTGAAGGGTACGGCTCCACGGTGTGCGGGATCGGCGACTTCGATCGCGACGGTTTTCAGGATTTTGCGGTCACCCATCCGCTCGGCGCGAACGGTGCCGGCGAAGTCACCCTGATCTCAGGCAAGACGCACGACGTCCTCATGCGACAAGCCGGCCCGACCACAGGCACGATGCTCGGTGCCTCGCTCGCGAGCGCGGACTTCGACCAGGACGGCTTCCAGGACGTGATGATCGGCGCCGGCACGTATCACCAAGGTGACAACCGAGTGATCTACATGCTCTCCGGCAAGTCGCGCCAGCTGACGCGCAACTGGACTGCATCGGCCCGAATCGGGCAGTTCATGGCGACGGGCGATTTCGATGGCGATGCGATTCCGGACGTCGTGCACAACATCGGTTCCCGGTCCATCCAGGCCGTCTCGCCGACGCAGGGTCTGCTCTGGCGCGTCGAGGTCTCCGGCCGAACGGGCAACGTGTGGGGCCTCGCGGTCATCGGCGATCAGGACGGGGACGGCATGCGAGAGGTCCTCGTCGGAATGCGCGACTACGATCCGAACTACAAGAAGGGTCGCTTCGAAGTTCGAAGCGGTCGCGACGGCGCCTTGCTCTTCGCACAGAACGGTCAGAACGGCGAGGAACTCGGCTACTCCGTTGCCGGCATCGGATCGAGCACGAGTGGCTGGGGCTTCGACTACGCTGTCGGCAGCCCCGGCTTCCTAGGCGGACTTGGCAAAGTCACGGTCTACGGGGGCTTCACGAATCAAGCCGTCACGACATCCGTGCCGAGTCCAGCGGACCGTCGCGTCGGCTTGGCGATCGCCGCCGTGGGCGATCAGGACGGCGACGGTTTGGCAGATCTGGCGGTCACCGGCGAGGGCTTCGTGCGTGTGCTCAAAGGCACGGACGCGAATGCACGGATCGGATCGGACCGCACGGGATCCGCGACGTTCGGCCAAGCGATCGCGGCGATCGACACGAGCGGAGACTCCAAGCGCGACCTGCTAGTCGCCGAGCCGTCTTCGACCGGCGGCGAGCTGTGGTGCTTCGACCGTGCAACGGTCGACGACCCTCCCGCATTCGAACGCTACGGCGCGACATGTAAGGGCACAGGTGGACGTGTCCCTCGGATTCACGGTTCGACCGCGCCGCGCATGTCCCCAGACCATCTCGACGGAGCGCTCGCGCGCGCCGGGGGCGGTGTGCGGATCTATCTCACGAGTGCCGCCATGAACTCCGCCGCGCTCCTGCGGCTCGGAGTCGTCCGCAGGGACCTGCCACTCGACTTCATCGGTATGCCCGGTTGCCGCTACCAGGTCGACGGGATCTGGAGCTTCGTTGTCCCTACGAATCGAGACGGCGCATCGTCGTTCGGACCGCTCGAGGTCAAGAGTGACCCTCAGTTGATCGGCCTCGAACTCCTGTGGCAGTGGCTCGTGCTCGACCCGGGCGCGAACAGCTTCGGCATGACGACGTCCGACGCCGCCATCATGCGGCAAGGTCGCAAGCTGTAGCACTACGCAACGCGGGAGGACCCGATCACTCGGATCCTCCCGCGTGCGACTCGCGAGGCTTCGAAGAACGCCTTGCGTCTACTCGCCGATCGCGGCCGCGACGAGGCAGCCCTTGGCGACCGAGTTGAGCGCTTCTTCGGCGCGGAAGATGCGGCGGACCGGGATCGGGAAGTCGATCTTCGCGAACTCGTCCTGGAAGACTTCGATGAAGCCCTTGACCATCGTCGTGCCGCCCGAGCAGACGATGTCGATCGGATCGGGAAAGGTCGGCATGTCCTGACCCGCCGCGAAGCGCATCGCGAGGTTCTCCATCAGGTAGTGGATGAGGTTGCGATAGTAGATCGCGACCGCTTCCTCTTCGCGGTTCTTCGGATCGCGGATGTCGACGCCCTGTTCCTTGATGTGCGTCGCCTTGCTGCGCTTGATGCCGAGGACCTGCGCGACGTTCTTGTCGATCCAGTCCCCACCACGCGCGACCGAGAAGCTCAGCGCCGGGATCGTCTTGTAGCTGACGCAGGCGTTGACCATGCCGCCACCGAACGAGAGGCCGATGCCCGTGAAGTCCGAGTCGGCGAGTTCGCTGAAGACGACCGCGTGCGCTTCGTTGATGGCCTTCGCGTTGTAGCCCATCTTGCGCAGCAGGCCTTCGAAGAGCCCCTGGTGGTAGACGACGTTGTTGTCGGCGTCGAGCGACTCGGCAGGGACCGAGAAGTAGCAGTTCTCGCCGGGCTCGACCGGGTCTCCGAGGCACTTCTGGATGATCAGCTTGATCATCGGCAGCGCGTCGGTGTCCGACGGCGAGATGAGGCCGTCGCACATCGGGCGACGCGTCTCGCGGCTGAAGATGTTCGCGAGCTCGAAGGCTGCCTGACCGAGCACGACGAGGTTCCCGTTGTGCACGACGTAGGGCACCTTCAGCTTGGTGAGCATGTTCTTCGAGTAGACATCGGCCTTGATGTCCAGGAACGCATTGCGTTCGACAGAGACCGCCACGCCACCGTCGTCGGTCTGGATCGCGGCGGCGATGTTGGCCGTGCCGATGTCCAGGCCCTTACCGAGCAGCTTCGACGTTTCCGTCGACGACTCGATGCAGAATTCCGTCGAGGCGTCGACCTTGTCGCCTTCGAAATCGTCGTGAGTCATTCTCTTCCGTCCCCTTGTCTCAGCGTCCTTCGCCTTTGTCGCCTTCTCAGTTCGGACTGTCCTATGGATCGGCAAGTCCGGGTGTGTTCCTTCAAGTCAAATCGAGGTGATCCCGCGGTTTCGCGTCCGATCAACCACCGCCCTTGAGCTTCTTGATGCGCGCGAGGTTGGCAGCGATACCGGCGCCGGCACGCTTCTCGACCTCGACGTTGTCGATGTTGGACTCGAGCGATTGGCTGTCGTCGACGGCGCGATTGACGAGGCTCTTGAAGTCGACCTCGGTATCGACGGCGGACGAAACGCCCATCTTCTTGCCCATCTTCTCGATCTTCTGATCGAGGGATCCGACGATCTTCGCGAGCTTGTCCTCGAGCGAAGAGGTGTCTGCCGCGGCAGCGACCGGCGCCGGTGCGGCCTGCGCGACCGGTGCACCATGCCCTTGCTTGAGCGCGTGGATCTCGTCCATGAGGCGCATCATCAGGAGCGCCTGCGTCGAGTCGGCCGCCGGTGCCGGTGCAGCTGCTGGCTGTGCCTTCGCGGTCGCGAGTTCGGTCTGGAGCGATGCAACCTGCGTCGAGAGCTGCTCGACGCGCGTGTTCAACGCGGCCGAAGCGTGCTCCGCCGCTTCGAGCTTGTCGGCAAGGCCAGCGCGCTCGACTTCGCTCTGCTCGAGTCGACCGAGTTGCAAGCGATGTTCCGCACGAAGCTCCTCGAAGGCCTCGGACTGGATGCGTAGCTCCAACGCCTGCGTCTCGAACAGGCCGAGCTGCTCGCGCATCGCCGTGATCTCTTGCTCGAGTTCGGTCCTCGCGTCTTGCAGCTGCGCGTTCTCCTGACGCAGACCTTCGACCTCTTCGGGGTCGATCTCACTCTGCTTGGCGAGCGCTTGCGCGAGACGATGACGCGCCTCTTCGAGTTCGGACGTGCGCTGTTGGAGTTGATGAGCCTGCTGCTCGATCGTCGACTCGAGTTCGACACTTCGCGATTCGATCTCGTCGATCCGACGTTGCTCTTCCGCACGTTCGGTCTTGAGGCGATCGAACTCGATGTTCGCCTGCGCCTTGACTTCTTCGATGGCTTCGGGAGAGATCAGTCCAGAAATCTCGATCGCCCGCTCGACCGCTTCCTGGACCATGAGGGCCACGTCGGCCGCTCGAATGACGCGAACGCTCTTCTTCCCGCGCTTGGCGAGCGCTTCGACGGTCGTCGTACGCGATTTGGCCTCGAGCGACGCGAGGACATCCAGGTTTTCCATCCCGGTCTCCGGTTCGTTCCCTGCAAACGGGTGCGGGGGCCGAACGGCGCCCGCCAAGACGGGCAGATCGGATGGATCGGGACGTACCTTGAGGCCGCGCCTAAAATCTCACCACGTCCAGCGGGATGCTGCGCGCGCAGCGGGAGATCCGGAGCGCAGCGAACACGATGTCAGAACGGGATCTCACCGTCCGCGCCGTAGTCGTCGTCGCCATAGCCGCCCGAATCGCCCGAAGACGCCGGTGCACCGCGCGCCATGCCGCCACCCGACATGCTGCCGCCGCCGCCTTGGGCACCAGCACCTGCACCCGCACCGAGGAACTGAAAGTTCTCGACGATGACTTCGAGCTTGCTGCGCTTCTGCCCGTCTTTCGTCTCCCAGGTCGAGAACTGCAGGCGACCTTCGACGAAGAGCGGCTTGCCCTTGGTGCAGTACTGCTGGATGACCTCGGCCTGCCGACCGAATGCAGTCATGTCGACGAAGGTCGTCTCCTCTTGCTGCCCCTGTTGCGTCGTGTAGCGACGGTTGATTGCCAGTCCGAACTTACAAACGTTGGATCCGCCCTGCGTCGCGCGCAGCTCCGGGTCGCGTGTGAGATTCCCGATCAGAAAGACCTTGTTGAGGTTCGCCATGATTCCCCTTCCTGGACGATTGCATTGGAACTGCCGAAAGCGATCACTCTATGGCCGGGCGGTCGCGGCACCAAGATCGCGCCCGGACTTCGGCGCCGAGAGGTGCCGCATGCGATTTTGCACGAAGCGTCCTTGCACCGGCGCGCCACGAAGCCGGAAACTCCCCCATCATGCCTGCAGCTCCGTCCGAACGCCGTCGCGCACCGCGCGTCTCCGCCGATCTGCCCCTCCAGCTCCGCGCACGCGATGCAGGTGCCTCGGCCCAACTCCGCGACCTCTCGACGATCGGGCTCAGCTGCACCTTCCCCGAGCCGATTCCCGAGATGACGGCCGTGCAGCTGCGTCTCGAACTCGACGACGTCCCCCACGACATCGTCGGCGCCGTCGTCCGCAGCGAGCGCAGCGACGACGAGTGGGAGATCGCCGTCTACTTCACCGAGATCTCGGACACTTCGAAGAAGAGCCTCGAGCACTACATCACGGATCGCCTCGCGGCGACCAGCAGCTGATTCGCCCCTTCGAGTCGGAGCCAAGCCATGACCCTCGCGGACAAGGACTGCATCCCCTGCCGCGGCGGCGTTCCGCCGCTCGATGTGGCCGAACGCAAGCGCCTCCTCGACGACCTCGGCCACGAGTGGACGATCCAGGATCCCGCGTCGAGCGACGACCCACACAAGCTCGAGAAGACGTTCCGCTTCGACGACTTCGTGACCGCGCTCGCCTTCGTCAACCGCGTCGGTGAACTCGCCGAGGCCCAGGGACACCACCCCGATCTGTATCTCGCTTGGGGGCGCGTGACCGTGTGGATCTGGACGCACAAGATCCGCGGGCTAACGGAAAGCGACTTCGTGCTCGCGGCGAAGATCGAGCGGGACGCGGCGATCTGAGAAGCGAGCGGGCTCCCTCGCCCGCTATCCTGTCCTACCACGGTCGTCGCAAAGGCACGCACGATGGTAGGGAGCGGACCAGCAAAAGACCCCGCTGCAGAACTCGCTCGTATCGCCAATGCATGGAACGACGTCGAGCGGGGCTTTCGTCACGATCCGCAAGCCGCGCTTCGCGAGCTCGCGGCGTCCCCCGACAGCGCGACGCTCTCGTCCATCGCGTCGAACGCCTTCGGGGACATCCCGTCCTCGCTTCGCTTCGGCGCCTATCGCATCGAGGGACTGATCGGCGTCGGCGGCATGGGAACCGTGTTTCGCGCGACGGACACCCGAACCGGGGAACACGTCGCGCTCAAGACCCTGCGGCACGACAAAGCGCACGACGACACCTTGCGCGAACGACTCGTGCGCGAAGCCGCAACGCTGCGCAAGGTGCAGCATCGCGGGATCTGCAAGATCCGCGACTTCGACTTCGCGGATGGCGTCCCCTTCGTCGTCCTGGATCTCGTCACCGGACGTTCGCTCGCGGACATTCTGCAAGAGTTCCGTGCTCCGACCCAGCTCACGGAGCCTGGCAGACAGGACTCGACGAAGCACGGCGCACGGACGAGGCGTCGCCTCCCTTCCGGCCGCGTGCCTTGGCGAACGTTGGCAGCCCTGATCGCCGACGTCGCACGCACGATGCAGCACGCGCACGAGCAAGGCATCGTTCACCGCGACCTCAAGCCCGCGAACATTCTCGTCGATCCGCGCGGAAAACCGACGATCCTCGACTTCGGCATCGCGAAGTCATTGGCGAGGGACGACGATCCCGGGCTCACCGGGGATCGCATCTTGGGTACCGATCTCTATATGGCACCCGAGCAGCGCCAACGCGGCGGCTCGATCGATGCTCGCACCGACGTCTACGCGCTCGGCGTGATCCTGTACGAGTGCCTCACGCTCACGACTCCGGACCCATCGATGGCACACCGAACGGAGTCCGCCGACGTGCTCGATCCGGATGTGCCCAGCGGGCTCGCGCGCATTGCCGAACGCGCGATGCAGCAGGATGCCGATGCGCGATTCGAAAGCGCGATGGAGATGGCCAACGCCATCGATCGCGAACTCGCGCGCACGCACGAACGCGGTCCGCGCATCGCACGAAGGACGTTCTGGATCGCCCTCGCCGCGTGCTTGCCCGTGGCGTTCGCGATCGGATTCTGGATGCAACGAGACGTAGTCCGCTCCTACGCGACGACACGCGCATGGAAGACCCCACTCTCGGAGGCGATCGAATCCGCGACCCGCGAGATGTGGTTCGTCGGCGTCCACTTCCAGAAGACCTTCAGTGACTGGAAGAGGGTCCTCGAGGACAAGCTTCGCGGCGGCACGTCGATCCATGCGACGATTCTCGATCCCGATCTGCCAGAGGATCGCTTCCGAGCGATCGCGTCCCTGTATTCGCAAAACCCGGCGTCGCTGCGAGCCGAGATCGTCGCGAACCTCGCCGACATCGAAGCCATCGAACGCCGTCTGTCGGACGACCCCGAGGCGCAGCGCCGCCTGCAGGTGCGGTTGATCCAGTATCGCCCTGCAGAACTCCTCTACCTCTTCGATTGCGAGAGCGCGACACCGCGGGCCTTCCTAGGATCTCGCGAGATCGACACGGACACACCCGACGCACCCGGGTTCGAGAGCGAGGACCCGCGCCTCATTCGCCATTGGAAGTCGGTGGCACGCGATTGGTTCGTCGACGACTCGAAAGGTCGAACTCGATGAGTTCACTTCCGACCAGCGATGACGAACGCATCGGTGCACTGCTCGAGCGTCATTGCAAGGGCGATGACGAAGCGACGAGCACGATCCTCGCAGAACACGGCCCGTGGCTGCGCAGGACGGTGCGTCGAAAGCTGACGGCCGACGTACGGCAGATGCTCGACACCGAGGACATCGTCCTCGAGACGTTCGAAGCGCTCCTACGCTTGCAGCCGCACTTCGTCCTTCGCTCGGTCGTCGACTTCCGCAACTACATGGCTCGTTGCATCCAGAATCGCATCTACGATCATCGCAAGAAAGCCAGCGTGCGTCCTGTCACCAGGCCGATGTACGCGATGGACGGCGCGGACAGCGACTCGCCGACGATCTACATGGGCGAGCCGAGCACGACGACGAGCGCGATGCCCATGAGCGGTGCGGTGCGGAACGAAGACGCCGCGATCGTGCGCCTCGCGCTCGCACTCCTGTCGACTCGAGATGCCGATGTGCTCTACCTCCGTCATTGGGAAGAGCTCACCTTTCCCGCGATCGGCGAACGACTCGGGATCAGCGAAGAAGCCGCGCGCAAAGCCTACGATCGTGCGATCCCCAAGCTCGCGCGAGCGATGATCGAGGTTCGGTCGGGGCGCTTCGATTCGATCGAGCAGCACCCCGACGAGCCGGACGACTAGTCGTTCCACGCGCACGGGTCGCTCAGTCCTTCGCTGCCAGTTGCACCGGAATCGCGAGCTTGCCGGTCATCGCCGCGTTGCCTTCGTCATCGTCCCCACTCCCGTCGACCCGAATCTCCAGGTCGCTGAAATAGGTGTTGGCCGGATCGACGTCGTTCCAGCTGTGGTTCTTGCCGCGCAGGCTCCCGGACACTTCGGGCTGGCGTTCGAGGATCGCGATCGCGCCGGCCGGCGCCGGGATCGAGAAGGGACGCGTGCCACGCAGGCGCGTGTGGTTCGTCTTCCCTTCGCGCACCGTGTAGATCACGATGCCGGTGATGCGCTGCTTCGCGCGGTCGAGCTGCAGTTGTTGCACCGACACGGTGTAGTGCGTGGTGCGGTTCTTCTTCGTGCAGACGTCCGCGTCATCGCCGCCGACCCAACGCGCCGACGTGACCGACACCGACCCGAAGGCCTCGCCCGTCGTCGTCCCTGCGCCATGAGAAGCGCCGAAGGGGCCGACACTCAGCGTCATGAACGCCCCGATCCAAACAGATTGCATCATGCTTCTTGCTCCTTGGTTTCTCGTGAACTCAGCGGAATACGCTGTTGAGAGAAGCAACGCGTGGAACGCGTGGAACGCGTAGAAGCGGACACGCTCGGCAAAACAACCTTCGTCCCGCTTCGCGAGGCAGTTGTCAGCGACATCCCTGGATGCACGGCTGCCGATCTGCATTGCGACGTGGCGCCGCGGCTCTACGTCTCAAAAACGTAAACACGGTTGACGGAATGGAACCACTCGCGCGCTGGTGCTCTGTCCATACGGAGTCCACCACCATGAACCACATCTCTCGAACCTACGCGCTGGCCGGCGCACTCACCGGCATCGCAGCGGTCACGGCCGCCCAAACCGCGACTGAAGTTTGCGACATCAACAAAGTCGAAACCGCCGTTTCCTCACAGCCCGAATCCAATGGTGCCGGCCGCGGCATGCTCCGGTGCGGCAACGCCTGGTATTTTTCCGCGTACACGTGGAAGTACGGGCGCGAACTCTGGCGAACGGACGGGACCTTGTCGGGCACACGACTCGTCGCCGACCTCTTTCCAGGCGCAGAGGATTCCGATCCGATCTCGTTTTGCTGCGGGAAGGACTCGAACGGTAACGACCTGCTGTTCTTCTTTGCGCGAACACCTACGGGCCTCAAAGCGTTCTTTACGGATGGCACGACTGCGGGGACGTCTTCCGGCACGTTGGCGAACATCCCATCGGGAACGACCCCCTTCTTCTTCAAAGGCCGCATCTACTATCCCGCACAGGGGAGCGGCACCGGCACGGAGCTCTTCAGTGCCGATGGCAAGGAACCGACCCACTCACTCGTCGCGGACATCTATCCGGGTTCTGCCTCCAGCTATCCCGGACAATTCATCGCGAGCGTGGACGGTCAATCGTTCTACTTCTCTGCGGCCGATGGCTACTCGTCTCCGGCAAGAGGACAAGAACTCTGGATCAGCGACGGAAGCTCCGCGGGCACCAAGTTGCTCGCCGACATCGTCCCGGGAACCGGAAGCTCGTCACCACAGCACTTCACCAACTTCAAGGGCAAGACCCTGTTCGTCGCTTACACCCCGACCTCCGGTACCGAACTCTGGACGACGGACGGCACGAGTGCGGGCACGACGCTCTTCGCGGACCTCAATCCCGGGTCAGCGTCCTCGGGACCGAACTTGGCGCTCCAAGAGCTCTACGGCGGCGAACTGTTCTTCACGGCCGCGGACGCGGCGACGGGCACCGAACTCTGGAAGACCGACGGAACACCAGCGGGAACCGTGCTCGCCGCGGACCTTGCGCCCGGTACGAATGGAAGCTTTCCGCGCGAACTCTGTGCGATCGGCACGACGCTGTTCGTGAGCGCCAACCGTGGCGAGCTCTTCGCATACACGAGCTCAGGAGCGACGTCGCTTCGACCAACGGACGCGTATGACAACAAGAGCATGCAGGAGTGTCGAGGCAAGCTCTTGTTCCTTGGCTTCGACGCGACCATCGGGCAGTCGCTGTACGTTTCGGACGGAACCGTAGCTGGCACGACATTGCTGCGATCCGGCTTGCAGTACTACTCCATTCCAACGCTCCTGTCGGATGGTCGCTGCTTGTTCGTCGCGAGCGAGGGCGACACACCTCCATTGCCGGGAACGGAGTTCTGGATCAGTGACGCCACGATTGCCGGCACGCAGTTGTGGACCGACCTCGAACCCGGTGTGAGCACGGCTGACGGCATCAATTCGATCATGGCCAGCAGTTGGGGTACGCACCTCGCCTTCTTCGCGAACGACGGCGTGACGGGCAGCGAGCCATACGTCTGGTCACGGACCGGCGGTTGTATCCAACTGGCAGATCTCAGGCTCGGCGGAAGCAGCCAAGCGGCTGCTCTCGAACTCGTGACATGTGGCGACCTCCTGTACTTCCGAGCCTCGACGTCCACACAGGGCATCGAACTCATTCAGACGGACGGCACGCCCGCCGGCACGATCGTTCACGATCTCTATCCGGGCAGCGGCTCATCGTCTCCGGGCCAAATGACGGTCTGGAACAACAAGCTGTACTTCGTGGCCGACAACGGCAGCACGGGCTCCGAAGTCTTCGTTGCCGACCCGGTGACGAAAAGCGTCTCGCTTCTCAAGGACATCTATCCTGGCCGAAACACCGGCGTGGGGCCGGGGTCGTTCACACGATGCCAGGACAAGCTCTTCTTCGTACACTCGACGCCAGGCGAAGGCGCTGAACTGTGGGTCACCGACGGAACCGAAGCCGGTACCGTTCTCGTCAAGGACATCAACGTGGGCACCGCGTCGTCGTCACCCGCGGATCTCACGTGTTGCGGTGGAAAACTACTGTTTTCCGCACTCGATGCGACGAACGGCAGAGAGCTTTGGGAAAGCGACGGCACGAGTTCGGGTACCAGGCTCGTGGCGGACATTCGAGCCGGTACGCTCTCGTCGTCACCAACGAAGCTCACCTGCTGCAACGTCACCACGAACCAAACTCGACTCTTCTTTTCGGCGAACGACGGCGCGAATGGTACCGAACTCTGGTCCTACGACGGGACGACCACCGCGCTCGTCAAGGACATCAACAGCGGTAGCCTGAGCAGTTCCCCCACCCAGCTCACGTGCATCGATGGCACGCTCTACTTCGTCGCGACCGACAGCGTGGCTGGCTACGAGGCGTGGACGTCGGACGGCACGTCCCAGGGCACCGTCCGGCTCGCGGACATCACACCCGGTACGGGCACTGGTGTTTCGACATCCGTCGTATTCGTCGCATGCGGTGATCGCGTCTTCTTCGCCGCTGGCGACACGACGTCGAATACCGGAACGGGTAGCGAGCTCTACGTCACCGATGGCACGCCCGCGAACACGAAGCTCGTCAAGGACATCTACCCTGGCAGTGTCGGCTCCTTCCCATCTCGCATGGTCTGTGCTGGCGATCGCGTGTATTTCACGGCTCAAGAGCCGACGACGGGTCGAGAACTGTGGGTGTCGGACGGCTCCGAATCCGGTACGAACCTCGTGACAGACATCAATCCGGACTCCCTGAGTTCGAATCCCGACCAATTGGCGTTCGTCGATGGCTCGTTGCTGTTCTTCGCGAGGAGTCTCGAGCACGGCGCCGAACTCTGGCGAGTCGAGTGCGCAGGGTCAGTCGTCCAAGAGCTGGGTCCCGGATGCGACGCGATCGAGCTGACCTGCACACCACTCGAACTCGGGAAGAAGGCGACGATGCGCGGCCACAACGTCCCGGATTCGGCGACCCACATCGGCTTGTCGCTGCTGAGTCTGCCGCGCGTGCGGCCAACCTTCGACGGCGTGCGCTTCGATGCGGGATGTTGGAACTGGATCGATGCGGGCAGCTTCATCCACATCACGACGCACACGACCTCACCCGATTGGGTCAATCCGAACCTCGAGGTCCCGAACGACCCAACGCTGCGCTGTCTGACCGTGGTCATGCAGACTTGGTATTTGAACCGCAGCAGTGGTGTTCCCGTCAAGACGTCGACGGGCATCATGCTCAGCATCGGCCAGTAGTGTGGACGAGATTCGCTCCGCACACGCCCAGTGGACGTGGTAGAGAGCGATACTGAGCCGGGGGCGAGTCCGGAGCACACGTATGAAGCCGCCGCACGACACGACTTCCGACGACGAGTCCGACGATGAGCAAGACGCCGCCACGCGGATCTTCGACACGTGGATCTCACGCGAAGCGCACACCAATCACGCGGAGTTGGAACGCTTGTGCGAGGCGCATCCAGAACACGCCAAGGTGCTGCGACGATCATGGAAGCACTATCAAGTCGCGCGTCAGCTCATCGAGGATCTCGGACCTGCAAGAGCCAGCGACGACTTGGTCCAAGCGATTCGTTCGCTCGCCCTCGCACCCACGCGCTTCACCCCCGAGCGCACGATCGGGCGCGGCGGCATGTGCACCGTCGAGGAGATCACCGAAGGGCGACTCGGTCGTCGGCTTGCGCGCAAGTCGTTGCCCATTTCCTTACGCGAAACGCGGCTGTCGGGACACGAACTGCGGCGACTCGCGCGCTTCGTGCTCGAAGCGCGAATCGGCAGCCGGCTTCGGCATCCTTCGATCCCGCAAGTGTTCGAGTTCGGTCTCGACGATCAGGATCGCCCCTTCTTGGTGCTTCCACTCGTCGATGGCGTCAGCTTCGCGGAGATCATCCGCCGCTATCACGACGGCGATACGGCTTGGCGATTGACTCGTGTCTTGAGTGTCGTGATGACGGTGTGCAGCGCGATCTCGCACGCACACTCGGTCGGTATTCTGCACCGAGATCTCAAACCCGAGAACATCATGGTCGGACGCTTCGGCGAAACGATGGTCCTCGACTGGGGTCTCGCGAAGCGAATCGGCGACATCGAAACCGGGCCGATCGATGATCTCGACGAAATGCTCGACGAGTCACGAACGATCGATGGCGACGTCGTGGGCACTCCGGCGTTCATGGCTCCAGAACACGCGCGCGGGGATTCGATCTTGGACCCCGCAAGTGATCAGTACCAGATCGGAGCACTGCTCTACGCGCTCCTTGCCGGTAAGCGGCCGTTCGAGGACATGCCGGAGGCGACGAATGCTCGCACGATCGTCGAGGCCGTCGCGTCTTCCGCCCCGACGCCACTATCGACGCTCGCCAGCCAGGCTCCCCCGGAACTCGTCGCAATCACCGAGAAGGCCATGGCACGAAACCCGACCGATCGTTACGCATCCGTCGAGGACTTGGCCATGGACGTGCGTGCGTTCTTGGAACAGCGCGTCGTTCGAGCCCACGATACGGGTGCACTCGCGACGTCGAGGAAGTGGATCCTGCGGAATCGTGGAGTATCGATCGCGGCGGCATCACTGATCGCCGTCGTGATCGGCGGACTCTCGACGATCCTGCTTCTCCAAACGTCGTGGAGCAAGAAGCTGACGACCGCGAATGCCGAGCTTCGAGACGCACTCGCAGGATCGTCGCGGCGACTCGACGCTCTGGAACGCGAGAACTACGTGAATGCGATCCAGAGCGTTCAGGTCGGCATGAGGGCCGGGCAAAGACGTAGCGAACTCGTCGCGTTGCTCGACTCGCTTCCCGAACGGCTTCGAGGGATCGAATGGTCGTGGTTGCACCGACAAACCGACACGAGTGCGGCACGGGTCGCTGATTGTGGCAAGTGGTTCCTAGCCGTTGCACCGGATCAAGAACACTTCGCCACGTGCACGGAATCCGGCGTTGCGAAGCTCTGGAAAATCACACCGATGAGTCTCGTCACGGAGCGCGCTGTCCCCCTACGCATCGGCGGGCCCTCCGTGTTTCGGCCGGATGGGAACGAGCTGCTGTTTCTCGCGCATGATCGGATGACTCGAGTGCGCATGCCGAGCCTCGAAACGATCCGGGAATTCGTCATCGACGGCGTCAATCTGCGCGCGGCTTGTTACTCGTCTGACGGGCGACGCGTCTTCCTCGCGGGTCGCATGAACTTCGCACTTGTCGTCGATGCAGAGAACGGGACCGAGATCGCAAGATTGCCGTTGCGTGACGGCTTGGAAAACATCGTCGCGATCGATCACAGCCGCGAGCGCTTGGCCGTCGCAAGCTGGACGGGCTCCGTACGCATCTTCGATACGAAGACTTACGCACTCGTACACGAACTCTCGCGACCGACATGGCGTGGTGCGCCCGTGCAGTTCGCCACCGATGGAACTCTCCACGTCATGAGTGCGCACGCTGCGATCCATCGCTTCGATCTCGACGAGAAACGACCTTTGGCCATGATCCAAGTCGGCCAGGGTGAAGACGTGCATTACCGACAAGCCGTCGATCCGACGGGACGGCTCCATATCCGTGCGATCGGAGCCTCGGCCTTCCTGACGGACCTCACGACCAATCGTGTCGTGGGAATCGGCGTCGGCCATGACGCGGCGATCGGACCGATTCACTTCGTGCCCGATCGCCACGGAGTACTGACGCTCGCGGTCGACGGTGAGGTGCGCTTCTGGCACGAGCACAAAGGCCAAATGATGCGACGCATTCCGGTCGGCAGCGAGGTCTCGTCCATTGCAGCAACCAAGGACTTTCATACTGTCTACGCGGCGATTCTCTCGAGAGGCATCGGCATCTTCGATTTCGGTGCCATCGACGACGGAACGACCCCAGCGATTCGCTGGATTCCCATGAGCGCGCGTCGCCACAACAGCCTCGCTCTTTCTCCCGACGAGACCACGCTTGCGGTGCGGAACGGTGCGGACTTCCGTGTGTCCCTCGTCCACCTTCCCGGCGGAAACGTCGAGCGACTCGAACGTGGGCCAGTGAGCGCGATCGCATGGCACGATCAATCACTGCTCGTGACGGAACGAGGAACGAACTCCGTGGCCGCATACGGTCGTGACGGAAGGCGACGATGGACCCTGTCGCCCGGGTTCGAAGCATCCAGCATCGCTGTCCACAACGACACGATCGCAGTGGCTGGACCAGCGCGAGACGTCGGCGCGTGGGCGTTGCGTGAAAACGGCGACGGTACACCCGGACTCGAGCAGCTCTGGCGGACGGTCGCATCCGAGCCACCGGCTTCGATTGCATTCTCTGGTGATGGCATGCTGCTCAGCTGCGCACTTCGGAGTGGAAGAGTCGAGCTACGCCGATCGAGCGACGGCGACGTATCCAGCATCATGGTGGGTCACAACGGACACATCGCCGGAATCCAGTGGGCGAAGGACCGAATGATCACGTCCTCGGCGGACTCCACCCTACGCATCTGGAGACAGCAGGACGGTCGAGAACTCATGCGGTGCACGCCGGATGCTGCGTGGCTCTCCAATGTCCTGATCGACAGCGACAAGCACACGATCATCGTCGGCAGTGAATATGGCATCCTGCATGCCTGGAGGTTTTGATGGCGACGGCCGAGTTCACACGAACCGTCGAGCTCCTTCGAGCCGCCCAAGCCGGCGACGACGCGAGCCTACGACGGCTCGTCGAACGCTACCGACCGAGGATCCTCGAACGCGTACGCCGGCTCATGAGTCAAAACGTGAGGCGATGGGCCGAATCGGTGGACTTCGCGCAGATGGTGCTCGTCGACTTCTTGAGCGAGTACGAACGCTTGGAGATCGAAGACGAAAAGTCCTTGATGCGTTGGTTGACGGCGGTAGCACGCAACACGATCCGCGACGAAGCGAGACGAAGACGTGCACGTGGGATCGACACGTTGATCGATGGTTCCCTTCCCGCGGCGGATCATGGATTCGAGCCGATACGACGTTCTGGCACGGCGTCGCGTGTCGGAACACCGCCGAGCCACGCAGATCGAAGCGAGCAGAATGCGCGTCTGCACGAAGCTCTGACCTGTCTGTCGCCAGAATCCCTCGCTGTCGTTCGAGGACGCATGGCGGGGCGCACGTTCCGCGACATCGCCGGCTCGATCGGCAAGAGCGAGAATGCAACGCAATTGATCCACGCGCGCGCACTGCGCAAGCTTGGGCAAATCCTGGGGGACTAGTGATTCGTCACTGGCTCCCGAGTCGCCTGAACGCGCTCGATCGGCGCTCGCCGCGTCGTCCCCTGAGCTCGCTGTGCGTCGCGCCGAATTCCGTCGAGCATCCCGCGGAACACGTAGCCGTGGAACGGAAGCACCGCGTACCAATACGCGAGCCCGAAGAGCCCCCGCGGCAAGAAGCGCGCGGTCATCACGAGTCGCGATCGCGCCTCACTCAGTCGTTCGACTTCGAAGCCGAGGCGCGCGATACCCGGCAGCTTCATCTCGGCATGCAGTTCGAGCCGTTCGGGTTCGTCGGCACGCGTCACGCGCCAGAAGTCGAGCGCTTCTCCATACGACACGGACTCGCTCGCACGCCTCCCACGTCGTAGTCCGGGACCGCCGACCAAGCGATCCATGAGACCGCGAAGGCGCCACAGAGCATCGCCCGCGTAGTAGCCGTGTCCCCCACCAACCCGACAGACGCTGCGATACACGACGCTCTGCGGCGCTTCGATCTCGACGCGCCAGCGGTCGACGAAGGCGCTCCCGCCCGACCAATCGGGGTCGCCCGGCATCGGGCCGGCGGCACTCCACGACGACTCGACGCGGTCGGCTTCGAGGTTGGCGATCGCGAGTTCGATCGCTTCGCGGGCATCGAGGAGCCGCTCGCACGGCATCGTGCGTTCGGCATCGTCGTTGCGGCACACGACTTCGTTGCGCAAGCCCTCGGCGAGTGGCCGCGCCATCCGGCGATCGATCGGCGTGACGAGGTGGATCCAGAGCGACGACAGTCGCGGCGTGAGCAGCGGAACCGGCAGCACGATGCGAGCACGCAGACCACGTGCGCGCGCCATGACTTGCATGAGCTCCGCGTAGGTGAGGACGTCACGGCCACCGATGTCGAAGACTCGGCCGCGCACCGCGGGCGTCTCGAGACATGCGACGAGGTAGTCGAGCACGTTGCGCACTCCGATAGGCTGCACGCGCGTCTGCACCCACTTGGGCGTAACCATGACCGGTAAGCGTTCGACGAGGTAACGCAGGATCTCGAAGGACGCGCTGCCCGATCCGATGATCATCGCCGCGCGCAACACCGTGACGTCGATACCGGTCTCTCCGAGGACGACCTCGACTTCGCGCCGCGAGCTGAGGTGTTCGGACAGGCCTTCGCCCGTTTCGCCGAGGCCGCCGAGGTAGACGATCTGTTCGATGCCGGCCTGCGCGGCCGCGGTCGCGAACGCGCTAGCGAGCTTGCGGTCGTGCTCCGCATAGCTCGACCCGGCGCTCAGCATCGAATGAATGAGGTAGTAGGCGGTCTTCGCGCCCTGCATCGCGCGCGCCGTGCTCGCCACATCGTCGATGTCGCCCTTCTCGATGCGCACCGAGGAGTCGTTGCACCACGGACGCATCGCGAGCTTCTCGGGGTCACGCACGAAGCACGTGACCGAATAGCCCTTGTCCAAGAGGCGCGGCACGAGCCGGCTGCCGATGTAGCCGGTCGCGCCGGTGACGAAAACGTGCTCGCGATGCTGCGTCATCTGGAGACGCTGTTGGTGGGCTCGACCCGGCCTTCTGTCAAGCACTGGACCGACGAAGCGCAATGTCGGCATGATCGTAGGGATGTCTCGATGCCAGATGACGAAGGGCGGCGTCCCTCTCCACGCGCACGAAGTCGATTCCGAGGGCGATTCCAGTCCCTCCAGCTCCGTAGCGAATTGCCATCGTGCATGACCTCGCCCTCGGCTGGCTCCTCGCCACGAACGTGCTCGCACTTGCCATTTACTGGCTCGACAAACGCAAGGCCGTTCGTCGGCAGCGCCGCATCCCCGAAGCCCAACTGCTCCTCGTCGCCGCCTGCGGCGGCGCACCCGGCGCTTGGCTCGCTTGCTCGCTCTTCCGTCACAAGACGCAAAAGCGCAGCTTCAGGGCCAAGCTGATCGTGGCGAGCTTGCTCTGTGGCGCTCTCGGCTGGGGCTACGTCCGCTTCGTCGCCTGAAGAGCAGGCGACGATTCGAGTCGAGTGTCCGGCGCCATCGCTGATGTCGATGCCATCGTGACGCGCGGGAGTGAACTCGCTCGACGCGCCGCGCACCGCGCGCCCTCGGTCTACAATCCGGCTCGGATGCTTCCGATGCTGCAGATCGAGACCCTCCTTGCCGTTTGTTTCCTCGTGACTTCGCTCGGCGCTCAGTATCCACCGGGCCCGCGAGTTCTCGACGTCTCCCGGGTCGAAACGACCGGCGGCGATCCCGACCCACGGATCGCCGTGCGCTTGCGTGATGCCATGGAAGCCGTGCGTTCCGGCAATCGATCGCGTGCACTCGAGCATTTCGAGGCCGCCCTCGGGCTCGACCCAGTGAATCCTCAGGTTCTTCGATCGCTCGTCGAGGCGAGTCGGGAAGCTCCGGAATCGCAGGCACTCTGGCTGCGACGCTACTGGCTCGCGACGATGGATGATCGCGGCCGTGCCAAACTCGACCGGAACTTGACGACCACGCTGCAAGGTTCGCTCGAGATGTCGAACCCCGAGCCGCTCGCGAAGGCACGCGCCGCCGCAATCGGCGAACTCGAGCGCTTCGTGACGAAGCTTCCTCCGCGCGGGCGGGACGCACTCGGGAACGGCCTGCTTGCGCGCTGGGCCTGCGATGTCGCCATCGAACTCATGCGCGCAGCGCCGAGTCTTCGGAAGAAGTACGGCGCCGTGTTCGACGAGGCCCTCGAGCGACACGAACCCGACCACGCCGCCGTGCTGACGACGCTCGCGAAGGTCATGCAGACCAGCACGAAGGACGACGACAGCGCCGCCAACGATCTGCGCATGCGCGCTGCGCGCTGCCTGACCGGGCTCGGCGCGCAAGCCGCCTTCAAGAAGCTCGAGGGACCGAAACCGCCGGACGTGTCCCGCGTGCGAGCGCTCGCGCAAACCGCACGCGCCAAGCTACGCGCGAAGATCGAAGCCGAAGCCGAAGCCAAAGGAGAAACGACGTTTCGCATCGAGACCCTTCGCTCCATGAATGCGAACGAGCGCGAGGCGTTCACGGCGGAGCACCGGCATTGGTCGAAGCCGGCGATCGGGATCAGCCCTGGCGGGCTCTACGTCGTGGAGACGACCTGCGGTCACGGCACGCTCCTCGGTGCTCTCGAGACCATCGAACTCCATCACCGACGTCTCGCGAACTGGTTCGGGAAGGACCCGTTCCAATCGCGTCCGGGCACGATCCGAATCGTGCCGGATCACGCAGGACTCGAGGCCGAAGACAGTCCGTTCTGGTGGGCCGGCGGCTTTCAGAGCGGTGACTTGACGGTCGTCAAATTCGCCTGGGGCTCTGTCGCCGGACTCGGCCGCACGCTGACACACGAACTCACGCACCGCTTCGATGGCGTCCTCGAGCCGTCCCTGCCGTCCTGGCTCGGGGAGGGCCGCGCCGTCTGGACCGCGGGCGCGTACGGCAACGCGAACGATGAGCGGTTCGTCGACAACCATCTGAATCCGTACGACATGCAGACGGCGCTCGTTCGTGGCTACGGTGGCGGTGGCAAACTGCAGCAGCTCCTCGAGGGCACGATCGACGACTACCGCGACAACTACCCGGTCGGCCACGCGCTCTTCGTCTTTCTGCGCTCATGGCAAATCGAGAAGAAGCGCGTGTTCGAGAAGCGACTCGACGCCTACATGCGCCGGATTCGTGCGGGTCGAAAGGACCCACACAAGTTCTTCTTGGAGCACTTCGCCGACGGGAAGCAGGGTCGACCTGACGGCTGGGAAGCATTCTTGAAGGAGTGGAACGAGTTTCTCGGGGGCTGCTACAAGAAAGCGTGGAACGAAGAGGTTGCGTGGTTCGACGAGCGCTACTCACGCGAACTCAGTCGTCCGACTCGCGGCGCGCGGGTCCTCGATCGCCCGACGTTCACGTGGACGCGCAATCGTGCCGAGCCTTGGTTCGGGCAGGAGCACGCTGCCGAAGCCGGCCTTGTGCTCGCCGAAGCCGGTCACCGACGGGAAGCCGCCGCAGCGCTGCTCTGGAGCTTGCGCACGGATGGCTTCGTGTTCGAGAACGCGAAACTCCTGAAGAGCCTCCTCGAAGAACTCGGCCAGGAGGATGCCGCATGGGCACTCGGCTACGAGCTGCACCATCAATCGACATCCACGTCCTCGCCCATGCTCCCGCCGTTCGCGGCACGACTGACGCGCTTGTTTGCCTACGCGAAGGATCTCCAGGATGCCGCGTCCCGTGCAGCCGAGGCCAAGCACGGGGCGATCGCTCGCGTACTCGCGAACGAGTCTCGATGGCTGCGCCGTTTCGTCGGCGGTCCGTCGCTGCCGCTTCCCGAGGCAACGACTCCTCTGGACCTGGCGCTCTATCCACGACTGGAAGCTCCGCGGAGACTCGATCTCGACGGTTTGACCGAAGAAGGACTCACCGGCTACGAAGAGCGACGCGTCGCGAACCTTTGGTTCATGGATGCCGATGGCAACCTTCATGTCGGTCGCGAGAAGCCACGGGACAAAACGGGCGTGCTGGACCGCTCGATTCACATTCGGGATGCGTACGTGCGCGCGAACGAATGGCAACATCCGGGGCAGTACGTGTTTCGCACGCGCGTCCACTTCACGACTTCGTACGTGTCCGGTGCGATCCTCCTCGGCATCACGCGACGCGATCGAAACGTCCGCGTGAGCTTTACTGCGGGCGACTATCTCTATGCGATCGGTCGCTCCGACGAAGTCAAGAAGACGGACTCGATGCGGATCGGAGTCGAAGGACTCTGGGATCGTGAAGGTGGACTCGGGATCTCGAGTGGATCACGCAAGTTCGACTTCGCGCGCCCGGCGACGAGCTTCACGCTCGAGGTGCGTGTCGACGGCCCGACGGCCTGGATCTCGGTCGACGGTACGCGCGTGTGTACCTACACGACACCGAGCCTCACACCGATCGAGGGCTACATCGGCGCGGCCATGAGCTCGGGCGCCGTGCGCCTGCAGGAGCCAACGGTGCAGCGCATCGACCGCGGCGCCGTGGCGGGCAGCGCATCGTCGACGGGTCTTTCCCTCGTGCGGCCGAGCGAGAACCTCCATGCGATTCTCGGCGCGCGGACCGAAGGAATCCCGACCGCCACGCACGGAACGGTCGTCCTTTGGCTCCCAACCAAAGAAGGCGAGAAGTTCGAAGGCAAGAGCGAGGCCATCGGTCGACGCGATATCGACAAGCTCATCCAGGGCCCGCTGGAGTATCCCCAGAAGTGGATCATCGCCTACCCGAAGGCTTGGTCCTCCGCACGCAAGGACAGGTTGAAGATCGACAGCGCCGGCTACGGTGAAGGACGCGTCCAACACGTCGAGCACGACAGCCCCGCGCCGCTCGGTGACTCACCGTGGCTTCTCTTCCTCGACGACGTCGGTGTCTTGCGCGTCGCTGAGCGCTTGACCATGAAGCCTGGTGGACTCGGAACGCTTCGGCGTTGGATGCGACAGTTCCGTGCGAACGAAACGCGTGACTGAACATCGAGCGTCGCGTCCCGACATAGCGCAACCGCCTGTCTCCTCGTGCCGCTGACCGTCCGTCACCTTGCGACGCGCAATGCACGCTTCGGGACCCGTCAACGCAATAGCTGACGGACCGTCAACCGGCGAAGCGCCAGGTCGGCTTCGCGGCCTTTTCGAGCTTGGAGCCCGTCAGGATCGCCCTGAGTAGTTCGATCGGCAGCGTGTTCTCGCGCAGGATGCGGTCGTGGAAGTCGCGGTCGCTCCACGCACCCTCGGTGCCGGGCTTGCAGAGTTCTTCGTGCAGCGCGCGGAACTGCAATCCACCGAGCAGGTACGCCGCCTGATAGAGCGGACCGTACGCGCCACCGATCGAACGACGCACTTCGGCCGTCGCGTTGCGCCGCTCGTGACCGACCTCGGCGACGAGGAAGTCGATGCACTTCTGCGCGTCCCAATTGCCGAGTTGGAACTCGAGCGAGAACACGATGCGCGCACAACGATGCGCGCGCCAGAAGAGCATCCCGATCTCGTCTTCCTTCGTCTTCGGGAAGCCGAGGTCGAAGAGGTGCAACTCCCACCACAGGCACCAACCCTCGATCCAGAATGGCGTACGGAACATCGAGCGATACGGCTTGTAGCGCACGTTCATGAACTGTTGCAGGTGATGCCCGGGGATGAGTTCGTGCTGCACCGTGGCGCGCGAGAAGGCGGGGTTGTTGCCGCGCATGCTCATCAGCTTGTGCGCGTGGTCCATCGTGTCGGTCGGATAGCTGACCTGGATCACTTCGCCGCCGAGGAAGTAGGGACTCACGAGCTGACGTTCGGGCGACAACATCGTCATGCGCCACGTCTCGCGAGCGAGCGGCGGAACCGTCACGAGATCGCGTGACGTGACCCACTCGATCGCCTCGTTCGCGAGCGAACGAATCAGCTCGGGCTGCTCCCCGGGCGCGACGTAGCTGTCCTTGACCTTCTCCTGCGCTTCACGCCAGTCGTCGAAGCCGAGCGCCTTGGCGGCCTTGGTCCGCAGGTCTTGGACGACCGCGAACTCGCGCCGCGCGATCTCGATGAGCTCGCTCGCGGTGTACGGGATCCATGCATGGCGCAGCGCCTGCGTGAGAGCTTCGTCCCCGATCGGGTCGCCGATCAGCGTCGGGTCGCCGCCTCCCGTGCGATCGCTCGTGGACCGCAGAGTGCTCGCGAGACCACGCAGCGCACCGGCAGCGGTCTCGTACGGCTTCGCCACCCACCACGAAAACTGCGGGTCGTAGCCAGCGCGGAAGCGGTAGTACTCGTCGAGCGTGCGCAGAGTCCTCTCGGTCAAACGTGCCGCGCGTGCACGCACGGTCTGCGGCAACGACTGCAGCGTCGCCGCGATCGCCGAAGCCGTTGTCACGTCGAGCGCGAACCGATCGATGCGCGCCGCGACGTCCTTGGCAAGGGCGGGCAAGACGTCCTCGCGCGCTTCGAAGAGCGGCACGAGATCATCGAGACATGGCAGTGCGTCGAGCACTTCACGCGCCTGCTTGTCCTCGAGTCGCAGCAGATCGCGTCGATGCACGAGTTCGGAATGGAGTGCATGCCAATCGACGCGACCCGAGACGCCGAGAGCGTCGAAGTCGAGTGCGTCGAGTTCTTGCAACTCACTGTCGAAGAACTCTTCGAAGCGCCGCATGCGCCGTTCGCTGAACGGCACGTCGTAGCGGCGCTCGAGGGCTTGTTCGTCGGCACGGATGCGGGTGATGCGCGCTTCGAGAGCGTGGTCGCCTTCCTGGGCCGCAGCGACGGGAATCAGCGTGATGAGGGAACAAGCGAAGGCAATTCGAACGGCAACCATGGCGCCATGACAAAGAACGCACCGACTGTTCACAAGGGGCCATGCGATTCGATCCACGAGCGACGCGTCCGCGATCATGAGGGGAGCGCCGATTCACGGGGTCGGCCATGGCCAAGAACCCGGAACCCGTCTTCGGTTTCGACCATAGGCACGTGGACTTCACGAAGCCGTGCGAAGACAGCTTCTCGCTGACGTGCGGATTCGATGCGAATCTCGAGCCACCAAGTCGAGTCGTAGCCGTCCGCTCGAACGTGGTCAGACCAATCGCAATTCCAAGGCGAGACATGACCACCCAGACACTGGATCCTCGGTGTCGCGGCCGAGGGCGAGACTCATGTCTCGAACTTGGACCTCAGCAAGGACACAGAGTATCGCTACGGCTGGCGGCACGTCGTCGAGTCGATGGCCCACGTCGCCCGTAGCGACGCGACCGGTCACTTCCGACTTTGGATCCCTGCCGCGTGCGATGCATGCATGGTCAGCGCCTATCTCGGCAATCGGTACTCGATGCCCCTCGAGGTCGACCTCCGTAGCGACACGCCAATGGACTTGCAGATCGTGATGCCGAAAGACTGCTAGCGCTGAGCGATGCTTGAAAGCACGCGTGCTACGCGACGACATCCCCGCTCACGAAGCTGAACACGCACGCATCGTGCATCACTCCGTGCTGCCGAACACGGCGCCGTGCGTTCCCTTCGTAAATCGCGCCGGCTTTCTCCGCCACACGTCGACTCGCGACGTTCTCGACCGCGGCGACGATCTCGACGCGCTCGAGGTCGCGGAGTCCGAGCGCGAAGCGCGCTAGCAGCTTCGTCGCCGCGGTCGCGTATCCGCGCCCGCTGTGTGCCGTGCACACCCAGTAGCCGAGGTTCGCACGCCGATGGATCGAGTCGATCTGGTTCAAGCCACGACAACCGACGAAGACGCCTTCGACCTCGATCACGAAGCGATGCAGGTCGCCGAACTCACCCGCGACCCAAGCGCGGAGCGACGGCATCGAGACCCGCGTACGCGCGTCGACGCGTCAGCGCACGACCTCGAACGTGCCCTCCGTCGTCAAGAGCGACTTGAACGTGAACGAAGTCGCATCCCCCCCCGGAACCGTCACGGTCACGCGACCATCCAGCGGCCGCAATGCATCGATCCACCAGAGCGTGAGTTCGCCCTTCGAGTCACTTCGTTGACGAAATCCGCGCACGAGGAGTGCGCGCACGACGCGTTGCACCGAACGATCCATCTGCAGATCGAAGGCCCACTCCACAGGGATCGTGTCAACACCGGGCACGGGCTCGCCGCTCCTGTCGACGATGCGTAGCGTCTTCTTCGCGAACGGGGTCAGTTCGATCACTCGGTGACCGTGTGCAGCCGCGGGGACGAGTCCCCAACCGATCGCTTCTGCGAATACGAACAGTGGCGTCGAGTCGCCTGCGCGCATCAACGAGCAACGACCGAGCCGATCACTGCGGCTTGCCGTCTTCATTGCTGCATCGAAGTCCGCCGCGAGCGCGCCGAGCGAGCCGATGGCGGCACCCCGCACCGGCTCGCCTTCCGCGGAACGTACTTCGAGGTCCGTTCCCCGCCAGGTCGCGACTTCGAAGTCGAGCTTCGCGCTCGCGAGTTCGACGTCCGATGGCCAAGTCCCGAGTTCGACGACGTTCGTCGAGGGATGGGCCAGCTTCGTAGCGAGGTTCGTGCCGAGCTTCGGTGTGATCAACACACGCAACCGACAATGCCGACTAGGACCGACCGCCGGCAACTCGAAGCGGCCGCACTCGTCCGTCTGGACAACCTCCTCGATCCGAGCGAATTGCATCTTGGACCCTTCAGCTTCGATGTCGAGCGTGCGACTCAGCACGATGGGCAAGCCAATCGCATCGTCCGAGTCGGAGCACGCGATCGCACCACGGTGCATGTTCGCGGGAGCCAACCGGATGTCGTGTCTCTCGGCGTTCGCGAAGGGATGCTCGGCTGCATGGAGCCACACGTCGCCCAAAGAAGTCCGAAAGAGATATTGCTCGACGTGCCCTCGACTGCGAATCGCAACGACCTCCCCGATGTCATGAATCTTGATCAACGGAGCATCGACGAGCCCGTCAGAATCACTCGTCGCGACCTCACGCCACGTTCCGGCGAGTTGGACCAGCTGCAAGACAGAAGCCCCCCGTACCGGTTTGCCTCCCGAATCGAGTATTCGGAGTTTCCACGTGTCCGCAACTTCGATCGCGCGCTTCCACGTCGCGTGGGTCTCACCGTTCAGCGGGATCCAGTCGCGCGCGATCATTCCACCATCGTCGCGGAGCTCCGCGAGCACGATCGTCGAGTTCGACCACGGGATCGCGATCGCGTCGACACGTCCACTCGTGACTTCGCGAGTCGCGAGCACCGCCGGGTTGAACGCGTCGTACGCGAGAAACGTCGCTCGCAGAGTGCCACGAATCGCTGTCGCGGCGTTCTTGGCGTCGATGACGGCGTCGATCACTCCACCAGCACGCCGACCGGACGCGACCAGGCGAACGAGCGAATCGGTCGTACACGGCGATTCGACGTTCGACTGCCGCGGAATCCCGGCAGCATCCGTCCACGTCGCAACTGCGGAGTACGTGAAATTGTCGAGAGCCGCGACCTCGAATCGACCTCGTGCATCGGTCTTCGTGACGATCCGGTCTTCGATCCCGACGTCATGCGACCCGGCTCTCGGCCGCATCCAAACCTCGACGCGCGCGCCTGCAATCGCTTCGCCTGATCTGCTGCGCAGTCCACCAGCGAGCACACCACGGGTACTGGCCGACCTACTGGTCCTCTCGGCAGACTCGACTTGTGCATCGAGACGCGCGTGGACGGCAAGCATCGAGAGGACGCACAGGCACAGAAGCCCATCTTTCAGCATAGGGGTCATTGCCAACTCCGATCATGGCCGAGTCGCAGCGACGTCGTGACGACGGGATTCTTGCGCGAGTCGCGGATTTCTAACGAGAGCGATGGATCCACGGGCTGAAAGACCCGCCCACCGATCGTGGCAAACATACCTATTTCGCGTGTCCGCCGTCGCGTATCCGCGCCGCGTGCGACCGGTTCGAATCCAGTAGCCGAGGTGCGCGCTCCGGTGCACTCAGCCGAACCGGTTGAGGAAGCCACAACCGACGAACTCGTCGCCCGCTTCGATCACGAAGCGATGCGATGCGCCGAACGCACCACTGGACCACCCCACCGGTGGTGTGCAATTGCGCGGTACGACGATGCGACTCACGACGACGCTGCTGACGTCTCCGTCGAGCTGAGCAGTCGTCGCCCCAGCAACTCGCCAACGATGCGGTCGAACCAGCGCCTGGCGGCCCACGAATCGCCGATGTGCTCCCCGAAGCCCTGGGACCACAGATCCTCCCTTCGGGAACGCCGATCGAATCACGAGCTTGCGTCACGGAACGCCGCAAATTCGGATTCTCGCGAACGCGCCACGGCCTCGGGGCCCTTCTCCTCGCAACACAGCCCCAGGAGGACCCCGATGAGACTTGTCCGTCACCACGCGATTCGCGTCGCCTTCGCGACGAACGCGCTTGCCTGCCTGACGCTCGGCGTGGCATGCGCGCCGTCGAACGCATCCCAGCCTGTTCCGAGGCAGAACCAAAGTCCGCAACGAAGCAACGAGAACACACAGCAACGCGCCACGAGCGCCGCAAGAGGAGCCACGATGAACCAAGCCACGCTCGAAAAGACCGACGACCAAGAAACGAAGCTCACCCAGATCGCACTTCCCCACCCGAAGGTCGAGCTGCCGGAAGTTCCGTACGACAAGGACCAACTGCCCGAGATTCTCGAGCTCGACACGATGATCGTTGACTGCGCGAACCTGCGCGCCGCGGTCGAGATCGTCAGTGGTCGCTTCGAGCGCATGAAGCAAGCCGCGTCGACGTCGTGCAACGGCACCGCGACGGAGCAGATTGCTGGTCTGATGAAGATCCTCGACGCCATCGACGAGTTCGACAACGCCGGTGTGCCGCTCGCGAAGCTCGCACGCAAGGCGTTCATGACGAAGTACGCGAGCGATGACGAATTTTCGTCGCGCTATCGTGAGACCTACTCCGCGGCCGAAGAGGGACTCGAAGAGAAGATCGCGGACCACAAGACGCGCCGCGCGGTGGTCTCCGTGATGATGAATACCTACCGGAACACACCACAATCCAACCTCGACTACCTCGAGCGAATCCTGAGCGACGCGCAGGGCGCGCGCGACAAGGCGATCGACCAAGTCGTATGCGGTGCGGAGACCGACATGATGGTCGCGAACTTCAAGAAGGGCCGCGCACTCGTCGACCTGCTGCAGTCGACCCGCAACAAGCTCACGCTCGTGCGCCGACTCGACCCGAAGAGCGAGAAGATCGCCGCGATCCTCGAGACGGTCGATGCGAAGGAGAAGAGCCGGCAGAAGGAGATCGCCGAGGCCCGTGAGTCGACGCGCTTCCCGGAGCGCTACTCGGCAACGAACGCACCTAAGGACGCCGCCGCTCTCGAAGAGAGCCTTCGCAGAGATCTCGAGCACAGCGGATTCAAGGTCGCGAAGGTCTGCATCGCGAGCTCGTGGATCGCAGTCCACTCGCCACTCGGCGTGCACCTCTACAACCAGATCGACTTCCACGCCGCCGTGCAAAGCTCGATCGAAGAAGAAGCGAGGGCGGGCGTCCTCGACATCCTCTACGTAACCGGGAAGACCGGCACGCCGAAGCTGACGGTGCCGTTCGCGCGTCGATCGACCGGTCGCGTCGGCCAGATGCTGAAGAGCAACCTCTGATCGCCGCCTCGTAGCGCGTGGAACAACTCGCTGCTAATGATGTCGCCTCGCGCGCGCGTCTCAGCGCGGCGCGAGGCGCACGCGTCGCGAGACGCGCACACCCGTGTCCGGCGCTTGGTTCGCGGGAAAGTCGCCACTGCGAAATGCCGAGCGGAGTTTGTCGACATCGCTCGTGAACGCACCCCCACGCAAGCTCCGTCTTGCCATCGCGAGGCTCAAACGCTCACCGGTATCGACGCGCACCGGATCCGAGTAATCCATCGTCGCGCGATCGAGGCACCACTCCCACACGTTGCCCGTCATGTCGTGGAGCCCGAAGGCATTCCCCGCGAACGAGCCGACAGGTGCCCAATGAGCGAAGCCATCGTCGAAGTCCGCGTGCTGGACCCAAGCCGGGTTCACCTCACCCGCAGTTCGGTCGGCCAGGTTCGCTCTGCCATTCAGCGACTCGGGTTCGGTCCCGGTCCACCAAGGTGTATCCGTTCCTGCGCGCACGCCATATTCCCACTGTGACTCCGTCGGCAGATCGCACCCGAGTCGAGTCGAGAACGAAGAAGCCAGCGTCCAACTCACGTGAGCGACGGGAAGGTTCTGTGGGTGATCTCCGGAAATCGCTGGCGCACGATCTCCGAAGACCGCGATCCACTGTCCGCGCGTGACTTCATACTTGCCGAGCAGGAACGCAGCCAAGTCCACCTCGTGAACGGGTAGTTCGTTGCCGCGCGCTCGCGCATCGAAGCGCCCGGTCTCGCGTCCGCGACGCTCGTCCTGCGTCGCGCCGACTCGAACTCTCGCAGCCGGAAGCAGCACCATTACGAGAGCCGTGTCTTCCCGAAGGATCAAGTTTCCCTGCGCATCGCGCGTCGGCACGTTGCCCGTGCGCACGTCGGCGAACTCCTCGAGTCCCGAGTTCGGGTCCTTGCCGAGCGGCGCGAGCCCGAGCATCGGTTGCAGTCTCATGCCGGCATACTTCGGAGATCGATCGACATCCGCGATTTCGTCGATCACCGCGTTCCACGCGCCGGCGAAGCGTACCGTGCTTCGTGCCGTGATCGTGTTCGCGTCCTCGAGCCGGGTTCGCATGCTTCTCATGGCGCCTTGCGGAGCTGCAAACTGCTCGATGTCGTCGACGAGCTTCGCCAAGAGGTCGTGTTGCCACTGCGCTTCCTCGCTCTCCATGCGCCAGAAACTCCGCGTGCTGAGGATGGACTCGAGTTCGGCACGGCGCTCCTGGTTGACCTTCGACTCGACATCTCCTCGCAACCGTCCGCGACGCTCGACGAGAAAGGCGAGTTCGGTCCCTTCCGGTGAGGCGCGGCGCAGTGCTTCCGTTTCGGCGGGCGTCAGAGCCCGCGCGCGGTGACGAAGCTCCGCGAGCGTCGCACGGTGCAGAGGCAGTCGCCCGACGATCTCCGAGCCGACGTCGAGCCAATCCCGCATCTCGTTCGCGCGAGAAGGCACCGCGGGCCACAGAGCCTCGGCTTGTCGAAGCAGCTCCTGCAGTCGCTTGGAGTCGGCAAGGCGCTCGATGTCCGAGAGGCGCGATGAAGCGACGCTCGCGAAACCCAGCGACACGGCGGCACCGATGAGGACAGCGAGGAGTCCTGCGGTCGCCGTCCCCGCGAGCCATGGTTCGCGCTTCGCCCAGCGCCAAGCACGCTGTGTGCGAGTGATCGGGCGCGCCGTCACCGAACGGCCAGCGAGCAAAGCACGGAGGTCGGCGGCGAATTGCGCAGCGCTCTCGTAGCGTCGATCGATGGAACGTTCGAGTGCCTTGCCGACGACCGCGCGCAGGTCCGCACTCGCAGCCCGATCGGCGCTGCGCAAATCACGCGCTTCGTGAGCGAGTATGCGCTCGAGGATCTCGTGCTTCGTCGCTCCCTCGAAGGGCAGCTGGAGCGTCAGCATTTCGAAGAGCGTCGTGCCGAGCGAGAAGACGTCCGTTCGTCGATCGATCGGCACTTGTCCAGCTGCTGCCTGCTCGGGGGACACGTAGTGCGGCGTCCCGGCGAACTGCCCCACGACGGTGACCGATGGCAGCATTTCGTCACGCGCGAGCCCGAAGTCGACCAGCACGGGCATGCCATCGGGGCGAATCAAGATGTTGGAAGGCTTGACATCACGGTGCACGACACCGCTCCGGTGCGCATGGTCCAAGGCATCGGCGACGCGTGCGGCGATCGTGATCATGATCTCGTGCCAGCTCGCGTTCCAAGTAGGCGAATCGAGAACGGCGCGGGAATCGTCGCCCCCCATCGCATTCATGGGCCGCAACTGCTCGGTGAGTACGGCACGTGCGAACGTCGCCCCATCCAGGGTTGCGGCTTCTCGGCAGCGGGCGAGCACGGCGTCGAGCGGCGCGCCATCGACGAACTCCATCGCGAGGAAGGCACGACCATCGTCTTCGCCGACGTCGAACACACGGACGATGCCTGGATGTCGGAGCTTGGCGGCCGCCCATGCTTCACGCCGGAAGCGCGCGCGCAGCTGGGCTTCGTGCGAGAGTTGTGGCGGCAGGACCTTGACGACGACGCGTCGCGCCAACTCGATTTGCTCCGCTTCGTAGACGACGCCCATACCGCCGCGCCCGAGTTCACGAATCAGTCGGTAGGCACCGAGCTCACGAGGTCTTTCGTGGACAGCTGCGTCGGACGACGACTCTTCGTGTGCGGCATCCGCGACACCATCGTCGAACATCGGCTCGAGCAGATCGCGCAGGTCCTCGTGCTTCGCCAAAACGTCGGCGGCGTCCTCGGTGCGACCGTGTTCTTCCCATTCGGAAAACACCGCGATGGCGCGCTGCAAGCGCTTCCCGTCGAAGGCCACCACGTATCACCTCAGTCGCTAGCAGCCGGACCACCGACGGCGTCGGTGACGTTGCCGGCTTGGAGGTCGCGCACGATGCGCGCGAGTTTCGGCAGTGCGCGGTGGAAGCGCTTGCGCACGGCGTCTTCGCCGAGGCCGAGTTCGCTTCCGATTTCGACGAAGGAGAGTCCGTCGAACTCGCGCAATCTCACGATCCGGCGCTCGTCCGCATCGAGCATCTCGAGGCCGATCTCGAGCCACACTTGTTCTTCGCCCTTGGATGCGAGCTGACTCGGACGCGCGACCGATTGCTTCGGCGGATCGAGCGAGAGCATCGTGTCACCGACATAGGGACGCTCGCGCGCCGGGTCCCGCTTCTGCGTGCGCAGTCGCTCCGCGTGATCACGCAGCACGTTTTCCGTGATGCGCGCGAGGAGGGCGCGGAACTGTCCCTTGTCGCTCATGAGGAAGCGCGGCGTGTAGCGCAATGCTTCGAGCATCGCGTCCTGCACGTAGTCGTCCGCATCACCGCGTCGCTCGAGCAGCGGCCCGAGGCGGCGCTCGACGTGACGTCGGACCCAATCGAAGTCTCGCTCGATCAGCGACTCGAGCGCCGCGCGCTCCCCTCCGTGCCAGCGCTGCAGCAGGACCAGGGTCTCCGTCGGTTTCGACTTCACGCGGGCATCCTAGCCCGCGAATCCGGTGCCGTAAACCATTGCAGTGCACACACATACGAGCTTCCGTGCGAGGCCACGCAAAAAAGTCGGCGCGAATCGATCCGGATTCGACTGCGAAACCGGCTGAGCAGGATGAACCCCAATCCAAAGGAAGAACCATGAAGACCTCACGCCACACGTTCCTGCTCGCCACCGTGACCTGCCTCTTCGGCAACACCAACGGCCAGTCGTTCGACACGCCCCGCTTCGATCCGCCGCGAGATTCGAGCGCCGCGGTCACCTCCGACATTCGGAACCACGACGTCGAGGGAATCTTGGCTCGAGCGCTCAACTCGGACGGTGACACGATCGAGTTGTCCGTGAGTGCGAGCGCCGTTCGACGCGGCAAGGGCGGCGAAGGCTGTCTCGACGTGACCGCGAAGCGCGTCCAAGGCGCCTACGAACTATGGATCGAAGCAAGCCTCATGAAGTCCGTCGGGCTCGACTTCGTCAGCGGACTCGCGGTCACGGGCAAGAACGGCGGCCAAGCGACCGTCGTTCTCGGATTCGACAGCACGAAGAAGATGTCCACGGCGATCAAGACGCTCGCCTTCCTCGCGGTCCTGAACCCAGCAGCCATTCGAGACATGTTGAAGGACGAACTGGATCGGCTCGCCGAGAACAGCGCTGCCGTAGCGGCCGCTCGCGACGTGATGAAGCAAGCGGAGAAACTCGAGAACGACGCATCCAAGTCGCTTACGAAGCTGCGCGACGAGGCAGCCGACGCGCTGAAGTCCTTCGCCAAGCTCGACGACGAATTCGGCAAGGCAAAAAAGAAGCTGCAAGAAGCCAAGGACGAGTGTGACAAGGCCTGGCCGATCAGCGAGGCGCTGAAGAAGCTCCTGGACGGCGCGACGTCCGCATTGAACGTCGCTGAAAAGGCGTACGACAAGGCCAAAGCGGTCAAGAACGCTGCGATGGACGCTCGCGACGCCGGCACGAAGACCTTCGATCGCGCGGTTTCCAAGACCAGGGACGCACTCGAGAAGCACAAGGCCACGGCCGAGGTCTTGAGCTTCTGTGAGAAATCCGTCGAGACCTTGCGTGAGGTCGCGAGCAGCATCGCGGATCTCCAGACGAGCCTCGGCGTGCAGGTTCGCGGCGTCGCCTTCGAACGCTCGCTCGGCCTCGATGTCGAGGCCAGTGCAAAGGACTGCGGAATCGACCTCGGCGCCACGCGACTCGAACTCGAAGCGAGCAGCCTCGTCGGCGTCTCCCTGCGAATCGACTTCGCACGCGGCCAGGACCCGATGACGATCACCGTGCGCGCACGCCACGAAACCGACGTCGACTTCCGAGCCACGACGAGTCATGGCATTCGCTCGATCGCGACCGGCCTCGTCCAGATCGACGCGGTCTACGAGGTTCGCGGTGTCGCCGCGCCGAACTTCTCTCCCCGCCGCTCGGGCTCGCTGTGCAAACTCGATCTCCAGCTCTCGAAGACCATCGGCAAGGACGTGAGTCTCGAAGGCGGCGTCGGGCGCACGGTCGCGTTCTTCGTCGACTACGCCACGTGGCGTCGTAGTCAGAACCGCGCAGGCATCGACCTCCGCGCGCTGACGAACGTCCCGACGACGGTCACGGTCCAGGATCGGATCGTCCTCGGTGTGAGCGGCGAGTTCGAGAGAAGCAAGAACGGCACGGATGTCCAGGTCGAAGGGGACCTGTTCTGGCACGACCGCGGCACGGAGAGCGAGTTGCGAGGCGATGCCGGTCGCATCGCTGCGCAGATGACTTCGAACGTGTGGCTGACTCGACAGGTGCAGCAGCTAGCGGCGTCGATGCGCTGAGCCGCTCGCGTTCGATCGAGCGCGCCCTCGCCTCTCGTGTGAGAAGCCGCGAGTGCGCCTCTTCGCGACGCAAGGACCGAGATTGCACGGCGCGATATCTTGGTCTGCCATGGTGCGAAGCAACCTGGCAACCATCGTGATCGATCTGACCTCGACCCGTGTTGCGACGCTCGGTGGATCGGCGCGAGCGAACACGATGATCGACCCGCGAATGCGTCTGCGGGCAGCAGTCGCCAGCGTGGCGCTCACGATCCTCGCAATGACCGCACAAAGTTGTGGCGGCAATGCGAGCGACCAGCGACGCAACACTGCTGCGCAAGAGAACACCGTCACGTCGGCAGCCACACCCACGCCACCGCACTTGAGCGCAGCGCTCGCCGACATGCAGGAAACTGGGCGCGCTGGCATCGTTCTCCTCGTGCCGGACGACCCTGCAGCGCAAGCGCGGTTGGGTAGCGCGCTCTATGCGCTGACCGAGTCGATCCGAGGTCGAGTGCCGTTGTTCGATGATGCTCTCTCGAGGTACACACCCAAGAAGTATCTCGAGCATGACACCAAGACGATCCGAGCCGACCCGAGTCGTTGGACGTACCAAACCGAGATTCTGCACGCGCTTTCAGTGCTCGTAGCCCTGCGCACCGGTGACGCACGAACACAGTTCAAGGCGACCGACGAAGACGCGATCCTCGTACTCCATGCCGATGGCACGCTTGCGTCCCGCCACCGTACAGGACTCATCGCGGACGACGAAGCCAACCTGGCTCGACTCCTCGACCTCGTTCGTGGGCAGGACCTGCGCACCATACGAGGCATCGCCAAGGCCGCCATGGCGCGGCTGACCAGCGACCAGCGAGCGCGATTCGAAGAAGACTACCGAGCGATTCAGAGTGGGGACCTGACGTGGGCAGGACGCGTCGTTGCAACGGAGCGTTTGCGACGCATGACGCCGCTCGTCCTTCCGCAGATCGTGCTCGATCTCGAGACAGCTCGCACGAAACCGTGCAAGGCGCTGCTACGACGCCTGCATCTGAACCTCCGAACCCCGTGGCCGAAACGGAAGTACACCATGCTCGAGATCGCCTTGCCGTCCGAAGTTCCACCGTTGCCGTATGGAACACGAATGCCCGATCCCGACGACGAGGATGCAGCACCCGCGTACAGCCGAAGGCTTCGATTCGTCGAACTTCGGTAACACGGGTTACCACGTCGAACCGCTGCGTCGCATTGCCACGAATCGCACTCTTGCTGCGGCCTGCAACGCGAACGATCCGCAATCGACTCCCCGCGGTATCCTTGCGGTCGATGAACCACCCAAGCCTTCGAGTCATCCTCGCCGTCGCGACGTCGATCGGCGGCAGCCAACTCATCGCGCAGAAGAAGTTGTACGAGTACCGATCGAACGGGCTGAACGACATCTTCGGTTACAGCGTCGCGGGTCTCGGGGACGTCGACCTCGACGGACGGCCCGACTTCGCGATCGGCAACTTCTACGATGATCGAGTCGCGCGCGATGCCGGTGCGGTCTCCGTGTATTCCGGCATGACAGGAATCTTGATTCGCACACACCGCGGTGATGGAGCTGGAGATTGGGCCGGACACGCGGTGGCGACGGCCGGCGACTTCGATCGCGATGGAGCGCAGGACGTTCTCGTGGGCGCGTACGGGAGCGACAAAGCGTTCTGGAACGGCGGCCTGGTCCGTTGTTACTCGGGCAAGAGCGGTGCACTCTTGCAAGAGGTCACGGCAGACCGTGCATCCGAGGAGTTCGGCATCGCGCTACAGACGCTCGGCGACGTCGATTCCGACGGCGTTCCCGACTGGCTCGTTGGTGCACGGCGCGGCGACTCGACGCCCGGTGCGGTGGTCGTCGTGTCCGCAAAAACAGGGAAGCGCTTGTATGAAGTCCCTTGGCACCCTGGAATCAGCGCTACGAGCTATGGCTCGATTTCCATAGTGGGCGACGTAGATGGTGACCAGACGCCTGATTTCGTCGTTGGTAGTCGGGCGGAAGGATGGGGAGCCGTGCGCCTCTACTCGGGTAGAGGTGGCAAGGTCTTACTCCAAGTCCTGGGAACATCGTCGTCGAGCGCCAATTTCGGTGATCGTGTTGCTGGCATCGGCGACGTCGATCGCGACGGAGCTCCGGATTTCGCGTTCAGCACAATCGACCAACAGTCGACGTCTCAACCACGTCTCTTCACGATTCGCGCCGTGTCGAGCAAGTCCGGCAAGGAACTCTGGGCGATCCGTAAGCTCTGGGAACCGCTAGCGAGCTTGACGAGTGTCGGAGACATGTCCGGCGATGGATTTCCGGATGTGTTGTACGGACTCAGCCGGAGTGTCAGCAACAACGGTGCAGGGTCCGTCACCTGCCTCAACGGCGCAACGGGCCAAGAGCTATTCGTGATCGACGGCCCCGAACGATCGAGTTCGTTCGGCCATGCTCTCGATGACGTCGGCGACGTCAACGGCGATGGCGTGCAAGACTTCCTCGTCGGAATGGCACAATGGAAGCCCGGCGGCGCGGCTCAGGTTTGGTCGGGCACTCCCACGAACGTACGAGGCGGGTACACGTTCTTCGGTCAACCATGTCGTGACTCCACGGGAGTCCTCTGGTCGATGTCACCGTCCGACACGACAGTGCCTCACGTGCGCGGGAGTGCCATCAAACTCCAAGTGAACGCCCCCGCCTTCACAGTCGCGCCATCCGCAGCGATTTGGATCGTGGGTACGAGAAACGACACCTGGGGTTCGATTCCGCTACCGGTCGCGTTGCAGGCCCCGTTCCTGCCAGGCTGTTCCCTCGGTGTCGAAGCACGGCTGCCGTTTGCACTGGCGATCCCGAATCCGAACGCGATTGCACTCACGATCCCGATCCCACAGTCGCCGTCGCTGATCGGTCTGGACGTTTTCATCCAGACCGCCCTCTACGCCACCTGGCAGTCCGGCACGCGAACCATCTTCGGGCTCCACATGACGGACAGCGTCCAGGCGAAGATCGGCTCGTGAGGTCAGAATCCACAACACCCACAGGAACGGAGTCCGCTCGACCGTTCGTCCCCACCAAGGACTTCGAGCTTTCGAAGCGCTTCTATGAGGCGCTCGGGTTCACGATCGAACTGGACGCGGACGACGTCGCGATCTTCCGGCTCGGCTCGAGCTCCTTCCTGCTGCAGAGGTACTACCAGAAGGACTGGGCCGAGAACTTCATGATGCAGCTCATGGTCGACGACCTCGATGCGTGGTGGAAACACATCTGCGCACTCGACCTTCCCGCGCGGTTCGGCGTGACGCCTCCGAAAGCACCGGCAATGCAACCTTGGGGTTTGCGCATCGCCTACGTCGTGGACCCGACAGGAGTGCTCTGGCACGTCGCCGAACGACGTCCTGGTGTCGCGCACGATCGTTGATCGGTAACGCATGAAGATGATTCCGAGAGGCTCCTGTTTCGTGCTGTGGATACTCGCGCTCATCGCACAAAGTTGCGGTGACAACACGAGCGATCGACCTCGGGACACGGACGCCACAAGCGCCACAACAGCAACACGGGCGACGCATACACCGCCTCACCTCGACGCGGCGCTCGCCGACATGAAGGAAACAGGGCGCGCGGGCATCGTGTTCGTCGTGCAGGATGACGCCGAGGCACGAGCGCTTCTCGGCAGCGCGCTCTACGCCTTGACCGAAAAGGTCACGGGGCTGGCGAATGCAGGCTTCGATCCGCTGGTTCTGGCCTATGGTCGAAAGGACGAGTCCTCCAGCTCGCAAGCTGCCCGCCGAGAGGACCCGAAGCGATGGATGCGCGACAGCCAAGTGCTGCACGCACTCGCCGTCCTCGTGTGCATACCGCAGGCCGCGGCTCGAACGCGCTTCGCGGCGAGCGAAGACGATGCGATCTTCTTGCTCGCTGCGGATGGCACGGTCGTATCCCGACATCGATCGGGGTTGACGGGAGACCACGAGTCCGACCTGTCCCGCCTCGTCGAGCTCGTTCGCGGACGCGACTCGTCGATGCTGCGAAGGATCTCCGAGACCGCGATGTCGAAACTGGCCGAAGACCAGCGCAACCGATTCGACAGCGCGTTTCGCGCGGTCACGAGTGGCGACGCGTCCTGGGCCACGCGCGTCGTCGCGCGGCAGCACTTGCGCGAACTCGGTCCACTCGTGATCCCACGGCTCGTGCTCGAGTACGAGAACGCACGGTCGAACCCGAATGCGGCCGTACCACTGACGGCCGCGCGAGAGGTGATGGAGAACCGCTTCCGGCTATTCCGAGCACTGAAGGCCGACTGGCCGAGACGCTCGTATCCGACTATTGACGACTCCCATCACATGCCACCCCTACCGTACGGCACGAAGATGCCAGCACAAGACACCGGCGACGCAACGACATCGAGCGTCCGCGCATTGGGATTCACGACTCACTGAGACACGCAGCCGTCGCACGAAGCGGCAAGACCCTGCCCGGCACGCGAATCCCGCAATGCAAACGACGCGCAGCAGCGAGTCCAGCGAGTCGCGCGCCGGGGTTCCCGGGTGGCCGTGACGCGCCGCCTGGAGCGGCAATGCAGCCGGCCTCCCGGGTTCCCCGGCGCGCGACATCGCTGGACTCGCACGGCGCAACGGCGAACAGCACCGGCGCAACGGCGAACAGCACCGGCGCAACGGCGAACAGCACAGCGCGATGGCGAACCGCGCACGCGACAGCAGTCAGCGCGAGCTCAGCCCTCGTACGCTTCGGCCAAGCGCGCGAGCCGCTGCCCCCACACGTCGAGCATCTCCTGCACCGCGGATCCACCATCGCCATCGAACGTGCCGACTTCGATCAGCGCTTCGAACATCTCCGTCACACCGGCTTCGGCTGCGACGGTCAGCGCTTGTCCGGGTTCGGCGAGTCCACGCGAGCGGCCGAGTGCCATCGCGCGAGCGGCGAGCGAGTAGATTCGATCGGCGGTCGCGATCGGGTCGGCTTCACTGTGCTTCTCGAGCATCGCGGTCGCGACCTGCTTCGGGACGAGCTTGTCGAAGGGGATCGCGAACTCGCGGGCGAAGGCGCGGGCGAAGCACTGTTCGGCGAGCGCGAGGGCCGCGCTGTCCGCCTGCGTGAACTCACGACGATCGCCGCTGCGCACGAGCCGGGACGGCTGCGCCTCCGGCGCTTCGTCGTGGCGACCGCGTCCAGCACCACCATGACCCGTACTACCGTCCGCGTTGCCGTCGCCCACGGACGCGGCTTGCGTGATGCGATCCACCGGAACTCCTTCCATTTCGGTTCTATCGGCACTGCGGCGTGCCGTCCTCGCGCTTGTTTCGGCCACGAGCCCGGGCAAAGTGCGAGAAATGGAAGCCTGGTGCCTCGAAGTCACGCTCCACCCCGAACATCCCGATCCGATGGCAACGCGCCTCTTGGATCGCCTCGGGCCCGCATTCGCCGCAGGTGCCCGGGTCCGTGGGATCCGGGGCTTCCTCCTGCCGGCAAGGCTCGACCGTGCGAGCGTCGAGCGCGCCGCGCGCGAGCTGCTCGCCGATCCGATCAGTGACGACTTCGCGGTCCTCGGCGCGAGTGAGCACGACGCGTGGCGGCAGCTCTGGCCGGGATACGAGAATGCGCATCGCGTCTGCGTGCGACGCCGTCCGGGCGTGATGGATCCGGTCGCGACCAGTGCCCGCAAGGCTCTCCGAGATCTCGGCATCGAGGTCGAAGGCGTCGGCACCTACTCCGCTTGGCTGATCGACGCGCCTTCGCTCGAGCGCGCCGAGCTCGAACGCGTCGCCGACGCGCTCGCCAACGACGTCGTCGAAGAAGTGCTGATCGACCGCGTCCCGCCCGGCCTTCCGCTTCCGGGCGGTCAGGCGCGCGAGGTTCGCGTCGAGATCCCACTCGATGCTCTCGACGACACAGCGCTCGTCGACCTGAGTCGTCGCCACACGCTCTCGCTCGATCTGCTCGAGATGAAGACGATCCGCGATCACTTCGCGGGCCTCGGGCGCGCGCCGACGCTGACCGAACTCGAGACACTCGCGCAGACGTGGTCCGAACACTGCAAGCACAAGACCCTGACCGGACGCGTGCGCTACGAAGGACCCGACGGGTCGCGCAGCTACGACAACCTGCTCAAGGAGACGGTGTTCGCAGCGACGAAGGCGATCGACCATCCGTTCTGTTGGAGCGTGTTCGCCGACAACGCGGGCGTCGTCGACTTCGACGGTGAGGACGGTCTCGCGATCAAGGTCGAGACGCACAACCATCCGTCGGCGATCGAGCCGTTCGGCGGCGCCGGGACAGGCGTTGGCGGCGTCATTCGCGACATCCTCGGCACGGGCCTCGGTGCCAAGCCGCTCTGCAACATCGATGTCTTCTGCGTCTCACCGCCCGACTTACCGGCGAGCGAGCGGCCGCCTGGCACTTTGCATCCGGCGCGGGTCCTCGATGGCGTCGTGCGCGGCGTGCGCGACTACGGCAACCCGATGGGCATCCCGACAGTCACCGGTGCCGTACACTTCGACCCGGCCTTCGTCGGCAATCCACTCGTCTATGCAGGAACCGTCGGCATCCTGCCCAAGACCTGCGTCGACAAAGAAGCGCAACCAGGCGACCGCGTCTACGTCGTCGGCGGCCGCACCGGGCGCGACGGGATCCATGGCGCGACGTTCTCTTCGATCGAACTGACCGAGGAGAGCGAGACCGTCAGCTCCGGCGCCGTACAAATCGGTGACCCGATCACCGAGAAAAAGGTGCTCGACGGCCTCCTCGACGCGCGCGACGCGGGCCTCTACTCGGCTGTCACCGACTGCGGTGCGGGAGGCCTGAGTTCGGCGATCGGCGAGATGGGCGAGAAGCTCGGCGCCCACGTCGAGCTCGCGCACGTGCCGCTCAAGTACGACGGCCTCACGCCGACCGAGGTGTGGATCAGCGAAGCGCAGGAGCGCATGGTCTTCGCGGTTCCGCCGAAGCACACGAAGCGCTTCGAAGCGATCTTCGAGAACTACGAGGTCGATGCGACGGACCTCGGCGAGTTCACCGGCGACGGAAGGCTCGTCCTGACGTGGCACGGTGAGGAGATCGCCGACGTGGCGATGGACTTCTTGCACGACGGCGTGCCGCGGCGCTTCCGTGAAGCACGCTACGAAGAGCGGCTGCTCGGCGAACCCGAGATCCCCGAGCGCGACGACTACGGGCCCGCGATCCTCGAAGCGCTCGGTACGTGGACCGCGTGCAGCCGCGAGTGGATCCTCCGGCAGTACGATCACGAGGTGCAGGGACTGACCGCGGCGAAGCCGTTCGCGGGTCCGGGTCAACGCGGTCCCGGGGATGCTTCGGTGCTCGTCCCCAAGCCCGGCACCAACCGCGGCTTCGCGGTCGCGACCGGCCTCAACCCGCGCTACTCGTGGATCGACCCGGCCTCGATGGCCGAGGCCGCACTCGACGAGGCGATGCGCAACGTCGTTTGCCGCGGTGGTGACCCGACGCACACCGCGATCCTCGACAACTACTGTTGGGGGAATTGCGACAAGCCCGAACAACTCGGCGCGCTCGTGCGCGCGACCGAAGCGCTCTGCGAGTTCGCGCGCGAACTGCGCACGCCGTTCGTCTCGGGCAAGGACTCGTTGCACAACGAGTTTCGCGTGGGCGACAAGACGATCGCGATCCCTGGCTGCATCCTCGTGACCGCGCTCGCGATCGTGCCGGACGTCACGCTCGTGCCCGAGTCGTGCTTCGTCGCCGAAGGCGCGAGCGTCTACCTCGTCGGCAAGACCTACCGCGAACTCGGCGGCTCGCTCTGGTACGCGATGCACGGCGCGCTCGGCAACGCGGCACCACGCGCGGTCTTGCTCGACAGCTTGCGCAACCTCCGCGTCGTGGCCGAAGCGATCGCTGCGGGCCACGTGCGCGCCGCGCACGATCCGAGCGAAGGCGGGATTGCATTGGCGGTTGCCGAGATGGCCTTTGGCGGCAACCTCGGCATCACGCTCGACCTCGGCAATCTCGAACTCGAGGACGGCATGCGCGACGACGAAGTGCTCTTCTCCGAGAGTCTCGGCCGCATGCTCATCGAAGTGCGCAAGGACCACGAACAGGAGTTCGAACGCTATCTGACGTCGCTGAAGGTGCCGGTGCGCAAGATCGGCATCACGAACGCCGAGCGCCGCTATCGCGCCGAAGGTCTCACGGGCGACTTGCTCTTCGACCTCGATCTCGACGACTGCGAACGCGCTTGGCGCACGCCCCTCGAACACGGACCCATCGCCGCCGCACGCACGGCGGAGGAGGCAGGACGGTGATCCCCCCCCACGCTGTCGTCGTCAAGGCGCCAGGCACCAACTGCGACGTCGAGACTGCCGACGCGCTGAATCGCGCGGGCGCGAGCGCTTCGGTGCACACGACGCATCAATGGCTCGAGGACCCCGAGTTGATCCTCCGTGCGCGCATCCTCGTCTTCCCCGGTGGGTTCGCGCACGGTGACGACATCGCGTCGGCGCGCATCCTCGCGAGTCAGTTGCGCACGCGACTCGGCGACGTGCTGCGGCGCTTCGTCGACGATGAGGGCGGCTACGTGCTCGGGATCTGCAACGGCTTCCAAGCGCTGGTCAAGGCAGGTCTGCTGCCACGCGACACGGGAGCACCACTCCGTCAGAGCGTGAGCGTCGTGCACAACGACTCGGGACAATACGTGTGCCGTTGGGTGCGCTTGCGCATCGAGAACTCGCGTTGTTCGTGGTTGCCGCAGGGCGAGTACTGGGACATGCCGGTCGGGCATGGCGAAGGGAAGTTCGTACCCGGACCCGAGTTCGACACGGATTCGGATCTCGTTGCGTTCCGCTACGTCGATGCCGAGGGCAACGACGCAAACGATGCGCCCGCGAACCCCAACGGCAGTGTCGCCGCGATCGCGGGGATCTGCGACGCGACCGGTCGCGTGCTCGGTCTGATGCCGCATCCCGACCGCAGTTATCTCGGCTATCACCACCCGGCCTCGCTGCTCGCGCCGAAGGACGACGACGAAACTTCGGGGAGCCAGCTCTTCCGCGCACTCGTCGACGCGGCGATGCACTGAGTCGCCGCGCGCGCTCAGCGCAGCTCGACCGTCACCGCGTTGCTCGCGAAGTCGATCGGGCCGAACGTCGCGAACGCGAACGTGAGCTTCGTGCCCTTCAGCGCCGCGAGAACGCCCGGCGGTAGGCCGAACGACGCGCTCGCGTTCCCGGTCGCATCGAACGTCCCGATCGTCCTGTTCGTGATCGGAGGACGATTCGCGAACTCGAGGAACGTCACGAAGAACGGATCGGGATTGACCGGGACGACGAGATTGGCGCCGACCTTGATCCCGGGGCTGCTCCCCGAGTTGGACGCGGCGAGCACGTAGGTACGACCCGCGCGCGTGGTCCGCAAGACGAAGTCGGCGACGCCACCGCTCGTCGTCGAGAGCGCGGCTCGCGAAGCCCACAGAGGATCGCCGCTGACCGTGATCTCGAAGTTCGGCGACAGGAGCACCTTGCCTCGACCGTCATCGGCCTCGATGCGCAAGCGCGCAACCCCGGCCGTGGTGCCCGCGACGACAGGGAACGAATAGACACCGGCGCCGAGGAAGCGCACGGGACCGAGCGCCACAGAGGCAGTACTCGAAGGATCGAGCGCGGCAGTGACCGTGGCTCCGCTCGAGACCGGCGCACCGTCGAGGTCGCGCAAGCGCACCGTCACGAGCCCCGCCGTCGTGCCGTCGGCGGGCAAACCCGGCGTGTCGAGCTCGACCGTCGACAGATGATGGTCCGGCCGGCCCTGGAGCGCGATGCGCCAGTAGTCGTACGCGAGTCGCAACTGACGCACCGGGTCGGCGGAGTTGCCCGACGCGTTGGCGACGTTGAGTTCCATGTAGTAGCTGCCCGAACCACAACCGACATTGGGGTTGCACATGCCGTCCCTGTCCCCGAGTCGTGCGATGAGCATGTAGCCGATGTGCGCCGACTTGGTGAACGACGGCGGCGGCGAACCGCAACCGGTCGGATTGCCGCCGCACGAGCAACGACCATCGCCCCCCATCGAATACGCGGCTTCCATCGCGACCATCAAGCGCGTCGCGATGTCCCCGGTGGAGTTCTGGATCGCTTGCACCGCACGGTCGACGACCGGCGCGCCGGTGAGCACGTTCCCCTGGACCGCGTAGACGAGCGTGCCGATCTGTCCGGTCTTGCCGCCTGCCCAAGCGCCAGCACCCGTGCCGGTGAACGTGACCGCACGCCCCTGCGTATCGACGATGCCGTACTGTCGCGTTTGATGCCCGCTGTCTTGGTTGGCGAGCAGTTGGAGGATCGTCGCGGGCGATGTCCCCTTCTGGAACTCGTTGAAGATCAGCAACCGATTGCGTCCGGTCGAATCGACGAAGGACTGCGCCGCGCCGCCGCCCTGCCCGACAACGAGGATTGGCGTCAGTACGCGCAGGTCGAGCCCGGTGAGGCACGTCGCCGATCCGATCGCGACTTCCTTGGTGCGCGTATCGACGATGACGATCGACCACGTCGCGAACAGCGGGCCGGCGAGCAGGACGGGAGCGACGAGGGCAGCGAGAACGGGACGGAGCTTCATGGACACACCGAGGACTCGAGGAGGCAGCGATCGACGTCAGAGCATAGCAGGCCGAGCGATGTGGTAGATTCGGCCCCCATGTTCGGTCGCTCGATCTCCTCCTCGTTGCTCGCCGCCACCATCACCTTCGCGCCGACGCTCGTCGCGCAAGAACGCGAAGCCATGGCTCGGCTCGGCGTGCAGAACGTGTCCGTGCAATCCTTGACGACCCCGGCGACCCTGCCTGGCGTATTCGAGGTCGCGGTCGTCCTGGGCGGCGTGCCTCGTGTCCTCGACCTCGTTCCATACGACGTCCGAGATGCCGGTCATCGCGTGCTCGTGGACGATGGCGTTTCCCTGTCTGTCGCACCGAAACTGCCGTCGATCACCTATCGCGGCACGGTGCGCGGCACGACGAACAGCTTCGTCGCCGCATCGTGGCTCGACGGTTCGATCGAAGCGCACATCCGCATCGACAGCGACGCGAACACGACCGGCAGCTACTTCGTCATCGAGCCGCTTTCGCGCGTCCTGCCAGCGACGGCACGCTCGCGCGCGGCACACGTCGTCTATGCGTCGTCCGACAACCTTGCGCGGAATCGACTGTGTGGTGTGACGACTCCGCCGATCGCGGACGTCGATCAGCGTTCCAGGACGGTTCGTCCCCAAGCGACGGTCCTCGCACAGCTCGCGTGCGATGCGGACTACGAGTTCTACAAGCTCAGCGGCAGCAGCACGTCCGCGACCGTGCAACGCATCACGACACTCGTCAATGCGGTGGACGCGATCTTCAAACAAGACATCGACGTCACGATCAAGATCTCCACGACCATCGTTCGCACGACGAGCACCTACACGAGCATCGATCCGCGCATTCTCGTGACCGAAGTCCAGAAGCAATGGAACACGAGCCACGGAAACGTCCAGCGCGATCTCGTGCACGCATTCTCCGGCAAGGCGTCGACGAACGGCATCCTCGGTTACGGCATTCTCGGGTCGGTTTGCACTCTGAGTGATGCCTATTCCGTATCGATGCCGAACGACGCCAACGCGAGCCGCAACGTCGGGCTGATCGCACACGAACTCGGACACAACTTCGACGCGCTGCACTGCGACGCGGAGACGTCGTGCAACATCATGTGTTCACGTCTCGGGGGCTGCAGTGCGAATCTCGCCGCGTTCGCAGCTTTGTCGAAAGCGACGATGATCAAGTTTCGCGACACGCGAACCTGTCTCGACTCGGCCACGCCGCCTCAACTCACGAGCGTGACTCCGACGTCGCTCACGCCGTTCGGTGCCCCGACGATCACGGTCGTCGGCCAGCGACTGCGAAGCGTGAACGAAGTCGTCATCGGCGTGCAGCGCATCGACGTATCGACGGCAGCGAAGTCCGACACGACATTCTCGTTCCGGCTGCCGCCGCCGCCAGCACTCGGCACGTTCGGGATGACGGTCGTCAGCCCTGCGGGCCCGAGCAACGCGATCCAAGTGACGCTCCGTGCCTCGCAGCCGCCCGAACTCGCGGTCACGGGGTTCGTGCTGTCGGGGTTTCCCCTGCTCTTCGAGTTCGCTGGGCGAGAGCGCGCGACCTGGATCTTGCTCGTCGCTCCGAGTGGCACGACGTTCCGTTTCGGCGGCTACGACATCTTGCAGAACTTCGTGCCGCTCGCCGCCGGTCCGCTCGACGCAGCGGGACTCGGCAACTTCACGGCGACGATTCCGCAGGGCGTGCGCGGCACGATCTGGTCCCAGATCGTGACGGACAACGGCGGCATGTTCGACGCCGCATCGGCAATCCGCATGACGTCAATCTTTTGAGTGTCCCACGTCAGACACTGGCGCTCTGCGAGGGCGCTGTTCAGTCGACGATCCTGACGCGCGCCCACTCGAGCGGTCGATGGAACGCGAGCACCGGGTGCGGGGAGGAAGACGACAGCACGGGCTCGCGCCCGCGCGTTGCGTCGTAGCGGCAGAACGAAAGCGCGAGCACGTCCCCTGCACGTGCATCGAACGGGATGCGCACACGTGCACGCCATCCATCTTCCGTGAGCTCCGCACGGCCGTCGACGATCTCTGGATCCACGGCAACGGAGTCGATTCCGTCGATCCTCTTGTGGTGTTCGGCGTCGTCGAAGCGCAGGTGCAACTTCCTGTCGTTCGGAGTGAGGTGCACTTCGGTGTACGCGAGGGACTCATCGTGACGCACGAAGACCTCGAAAGCATCGCCGAGCTCCCACGTGCGTTGATTGTGTGCCGTCGCGTCACTGAACACATCGTCGTCGACCATGTCGGCGACGATGTCGAGGGTGCCATCGCGGAAGTAGACCGTGACCTGGGTTTCGCGAAACTCGGCTTCGATCTCGTGCCTCCATGACTGGCCGAGTGTGAACAGCGCGCTCCGCTTGGAACCGATCTCGGGCAATACCCCCACGCTGCGCTTGCTCGCGTGGCTGCGCGCACACCCGATCCCGACGAGAAGCGCAACGAAAAGCACGGTCATCGGAATTCGGAACGGCGCGACATCGGTATAGCGGAATGGCGCAGGCACCGCGGCGATGGACACGAGTGCGAACGTCGCCGGCGCAATACGCTCGGCGGTTTCGTTCGACAGCCACGGCACGACGAAGAGCAGGGCCAACACGATGTGGAACAGCACGAAGACCGCGGTGCCGTGATCCAGCGCTTTCGTGAGACTCCAGTTGTAGCGCAGGTGCCACACGAGCACGACATGCGACAGTGCGAGCACGGCCGTCGCCATCGACAGGCCGCGCATCGGTTTCCCCGCGACGCGGAATGCGGCATCCGTGCCCAAAGCTGCGAATGCCGCGAGCGCGAGCGTGAACGTGAGGATCGTGAGCGGCTCCATCGCCGCCAAGCATCGCATTCCCATGCACGCCACGCCATCGCGCGTTGGTGCACGGGCCCGCGAAGATTGGAGTCGGGACACCGCGACCGTCGATCCATGGAACGATGGGAAAAATCCTCGATCTGCAGAAGGAACTCTGGGGCCGCGTGGCACTGCAGGCGCGCCGAATCGGAACGGCAGGCCGCCCACAGTTGCGTGAGGCCGTAGAGGCGTTCGAGGCGAGTTTTCCCGAGTCGTTCACACGCGTCGAGAAGGACCGCTTCATGGCGCGCCTGTGCAGCCGTCCACTCGTGCTCGTCGGGGACTACCATCCGCTGCCGCGTGCGCAACTCAGCGCAGCGCATCTGGTCCGGGAACTCGAACCCGATACCGTCGCACTCGAGATCATCTCGACGGCACACCAGGACGTGATCGACGCATGGAGTCGGTCGGAGGAGAGCGCTGCGAAGCTGCTCGCAGACGTCGAGTTCCAAGCCGCATGGCCCGGCATTCCACCGCGCGGCTACGAAGCGCTGCTCGAGACGGCACGTGACTGCGGCTGTCGTATCCTCGCGCTCGACCATCCACATGCAGGCACCGACATGCAACCGCCGTTCGACGTGCGCGAAGCGTGGATGGTCGAACACTTGATGGGCGTGAGCGAGACGCGTTGTATCGCGCTGATCGGCGACTTGCATCTCGAGCCGAAACGCATGCCGAAGGCCTTCGGCAACGCTGCGGCGATCGTGCACCAGAACCACCCGCCGTATCACTTCGTCTTGCAAGAACGCGGCATCTCGCTTCCCGCCGTGCTCCAGGTCGCGAGCGATCGCTACGTGTGGCAGCACACGCATCCTCTGCTCGTCGAGGAGTCGTGCCTCGCTGCCCTCGCGGGCGATCACGAATTGCACGCGGCGTCGCCGGAAGAACTCTTCCCGGCGCTGCTCGCACGCGTGGCTTCGATGCTCGGCATCGACGAGATCGATGCACCGACGGTGCTCGCCACCTACGAACCGGATCAACGCGAACTCTTGCCGCTCGTCGCCAAGGACAGGAAGCAGAGCACGCGCCTCCTCGATCGGCTCTTCTTGCAAGGGCAGGCTATCCTCGATGCGCGCCTACTCGTGTTGCACCTGCCCGGCAGCAACCACATGGCCGAAGCCGCCGGCAAGTGGATCTACACGAAGCACGCCCACCCACTCGGCACCGGCGCCTCGCGCGAACTGAGGCTCTGGCACGCGATCCGACTCGAAGCTGCCGGCTTCTTCGGCTCGCGCCTCGTCAACCCGATGCGCACTGGCAAAGAGCTGCAGTGGTACCAACAGTTCCTCGACGTGCAACTCCCGTGGGACGAAGTCGAAGCCAACGCACGCCGCATCCGCGAGGTATTCGACGGCGATCGCCAAGGACTCGCCGAACGCGCACTACCACCCATCGGCTCCCCCGCAGACCTGATCCTCACGCGTGTGCTCGGGCAAGAGATCGGCTGCCGGCTCGCGCGACTGACCGGACGTCGGCGCGCCGCGTTCGACGCGCTCCTCGTGCGCTTGCAGAAGCGCAGCCACGTCGAAGGTGCGCTCGAGGCCATGCGCAAGCTCATCGGCAGGCTCGCTTCTCCGGATTGGCGCGGGCAGTGACCGCGTGGGGCGCGCCGTCACCGACGCGCGTGCCCTGTCCCCAGTCAGGAGTTCCTTGCCGAACTTGCGGGCCACGGATCCGGCGAGAGGTGGGATGCACATCGAACAGGGCCGTTAGCGCTGGTCGTTCGAGCTCTCGTAGCGATTTGGAACCGACGTCACTCCGGTCCGCTGATCGGTAGCGCCACCTTGCTCGCCCTCGAACGAGGGTTGCCCTCTCGACGGTCGCGACATCGGCTGCTCCGATCCCGACGGGGAACCGTACGGAGCCGGTTGCTCGTATCCGTTCGGCTGATCGTACGAACCTGGCTGCTGATACCCGCCAGGTTGCCCGTGCGGCCCTGGTTGCTCGTAACCGCCGGGTTGGCCGTAGCCGCCCGGCTGACCCTGTGGACCAGGCTGGCCATACCCACCCGGCTGGCCATACCCACCCGGCTGGCCATAGCCACCCGGCTGGCCATAGCCACCTGGCTGGCCGTAGCCGCCTGGCTGGCCGTAGCCGCCACCTGACGCGGGCCCGTAGTCGACATCGCCATACCCCGGCCCATAGCCGGGATCTTGCAATCCCCATTCTTGGAGCATCGCTTCGCAGGACGTGAGGCTGGCGAGGGTGACGCAGGTGAGGGCGAGGGCGAACTTCTGGAAGGTCTTCATGGCTCTGTCTCCGTGGTCGTTGGTTGTGCACCTTCATGCGCGGTGGGCACGATTCGGGGGCCACGAACTCGAAGCGCGACGGCTGCTATCGTGCGGGGCTGCACGGATCCGTCCCGAATCAAGGAGGTTTCATGATCCCCCGCCTCGCTCTCGCTCTCCTCGCCGCGTCTTGGTCCCTGCCTGCTCAAGCAGATTGGGCGCAGCTCCGTCCGACCCAGTCGCCTCCGGCACTCTCGGACCACGTGCTCATGGCCGACGTCCGGGGCGCTCTGCTCTTCGGTGGCGACAATCCGACGACCGGGCTTTCGAGCGACACGTGGCGCTTCGACGGAACCAACTGGACGCAGCTCCAACCGATCAACAAACCCGCCGCTCGCATGCGGCACGCGGGGACCTTCGATCGTGCGCGCAATCGCTTCGTGGTCTTCGGTGGTAGCACGTCGCTCGCTGGCGGCTTGATGAACGACACGTGGGAGTTCGACGGCAACGACTGGAAGCCGATCACGACCACGCAGTCTCCGAGCGCACGCAACGATCATGCGATGTGCTACGACCCGGTTGGTCGGCGCGTCTTGCTCTACGGCGGACGCACCGCCACGGGTGACGCTCAGGACACGTGGAGTTACGACGGAACCAACTGGACGCAGATCACGACCACCGCGTCGCCGCCGGGACGGCGCGATCACGGACTCGCGTTCGATCCGTTCCGAGGCGTCGCCCTCACGTACGGCGGTTTCTATGGAAGCGGTCTCAACGTGCGTCAGGACACGTGGGAGTTCGACGGCACCAACTGGGCGCAACGCATGCCGACACAGGTGCCGGGAAACCGCGTCGGCTACGGCATGGTGTTCGACGAACTGCGCGCGCGCACCGTGATGTTCTCCGGCTATGCCGCACCTTCGCAGCCCGACGAGACCTGGGAATGGGACGGCAACAACTGGACGCTGCAGGGCACGCTGTCCAAGCCGACGGGCCGGTCAGGACACGCGATGGCCTACGACTTCGTGCGCGGTCGCTCGATCCTCTATGGCGGCTGGGACACGGGACACAACGCCGAAACGTGGGTCTACGGAACGGGCACACCTGCGCGCTTCACGACCTACGGCACGGCATGCTCCGGAAGCGGCGGCGCCCCGATGCTCACGCTCGTACCCGGCAAGCTACCGTGGATCGGAGACGTGCACGAAGTCACGATCGGTCCAATCGTCGCGAACGCACCGGTCCTGATGTTCCTCGGATTCTCGAACACGAACTGGGGCGCGTTCACCTTGCCGCTGCCACTGACGACACTCGGCGCGACCGGCTGTTCGTTGCTCGCGAGCCCCGATCTCGCCGGCGTCGCGATCACGACGGGAGGGGCCGCGAAGTGGAGCCTCCCCATCCCGAGTACCGCGGCTCTCGTAGGTACGAAGTACTATCTGCAGGCCCTCGTCGTCGACGCTGCGGCCAACACGTTCGGCGCGGTGTTCAGCGACGGCGGCAGCAGCGAGATCGGTCGCCGTTGACCTGAGAATCGCGCGCACAGCTCGTTCCTGAGTGCGTACCACGGCATTCGCTGATCGCTCGGCTACCGAGCCTCAGCAGGGGAAAAGCCTCAGCAGGGGAAGAAGCATGCAACCCCGTGCTCTTCTCCTTCGAGCTGGGGCTCCTCGTGCTTGCATCGTTCTTGTACGAAGGCACAGCGCGACGCGAATGCGCAGCCGACACGCTCACGATCGGGCGATGGTGGATCGCCGCGCAACAAGGTGCGATCCTGTGTGCGCGCCAGCTTCGGGTCCGGGATCGGCACCGCGGAGAGAAGTGCGCGCGTGTACGGATGTCGCGCCGACTCGAAGATCGCGCGCTTCGTACCGATCTCGACGATGCGCCCGAGGTACATCACCGCGACTCGGGTACAGAGATGACGCACGACCGCGAGATCGTGGGCAATGAACAGGTACGCGAGCCCTCGTTCGCCACGGAGTTCGGCGAGTAGGTTGAGCACCTGCGCTTGGATCGAGACATCGAGCGCACTCACGGGCTCGTCGAGCAAGATCAGCGATGGCTCGAGCGCGAGCGCTCGCGCGATCCCGAGACGTTGGCGCTGCCCGCCCGAGAACTCGTGCGGATAGCGATTGAGGAAGCGCGGATCGAGTCCGACCGTTAGCATCAAGCGAGTAGCCTCGAGGCGTCGCTCGTGTTTCGAATACCCACCGAAGATCCGCAGCGGCTCGGTGACGAGGTCGAACGCCGTCATCCTCGGATCGAGCGACGCGTACGGATCTTGGAAGACCATCTGCACCTTGCGCGGAAGCTCCTCGCGACGACGCTCGGTGGCACTACCGATCGACCGGCCCTCGTACGCGACGCTGCCGGCGTGGATCTCCGCGAGGCCGACGATCGCGCGTGCGGTCGTGCTCTTCCCACAACCCGACTCGCCGACGAGGCCGAGTGTCTCACCCGGCATGACGTCGAACGACACGCGATCGACGGCGCGGATGGGCAGCTTGGTCGGTCCGAAGCGCACTTCGAGATCACGCACCGCGAGCAATGGTGACGCGCCACGGCGTGGGACGCTCATGGTTGCGCCCTCGATTCGCCAACTGCACTCACCGACAGGGCATCGAGGTCGACCCAACACGCCGCACGATGCCCCGCTTCGTGTCCAGGTAATGACCGGAGCGCCGGCTCCTCTTCGCTGCAGCGCGGAACTGCATGGGAACATCGAGGCCGGAACGGGCAACCTGCCGGGAGTGCCTCCAAGTCCGGAGGAGATCCCGGAATCGGTTGCAAGGCACCTTCGTCGTGATCCAATCGCGGAATCGAGGCGAGAAGTCCTCTCGTGTAGGGGTGCGAGGGGTGCGCGAAGAGCGCTTCCGTCGTCGCCTCTTCGACGACACGTCCGGAATACATGACGGCCACCCGCTGTGCACTGCCCGCGACGACACCCAGATCGTGCGTGATGAGCACGATGCTCGTCCCGCGCTCGCGTTGCAGCACGGCGAGGAGTTCTAGGATCTGCGCCTGCACCGTCACGTCGAGCGCGGTCGTCGGCTCGTCGGCGATCAGGAGCTTCGGTCGCCCCGCGAGCATCATCGCGATCATCGCTCGCTGTCGCATGCCACCCGAGAACTCGTGCGGATACTGCTCGGCACGCAGTGCGGGTTTCGGGATCTGCACTTCGGCGAGCGCATGCACGACGGCTTCGCGCAGCGCGCGACCGCGCAAGCCTCGATGCAGCCGCAGCATCTCGGCGATCTGCGTGCCGAGCGTCAAGAACGGATTGAGGCTCGTCATCGGATCTTGGAAGATCATCGACATGTGCGAGCCGCGCAACTTGCGAAGCGCTTCGGCATCGTGCGCGAGCAGATCGTTTCCGTCGAGATGGATCGCGTCTGCGCGGATCTCCGCGGTATCCGGCAGGAGCCCCATGATCGCCATCTGCGTGACCGACTTGCCCGAGCCGGACTCGCCGACGATGCCGAGCGTCTCACCACGCAGCACGTGCAGGTCGACTCCACGGACCGCCTGCACGACTCCATCCTGAGTCCGAAAGCTCACGTGCAGACCGCGGACGTCGAGAACTCGATTCGTCGTCATCGGCGAGCTCTCTTTTCCATCAAGCGCGGATCGAGCGCGTCGCGCAGACCGTCGCCGACGAAGTTGAGCGCCAGGAGCGTCGAGCCGAGCGCGAGACTCGGGAAGAGCACGAACCACCAATACACACGGAGCGGATTGATCGCGCCGAGAGCATCCGCAGCGAGCATGCCCCACGAAACGTCCGGCGGCTCGACACCGAGACCGAGGAACGAGAGGAACGCCTCGAAGAGCATCACACGCGGAATCGTCAACGTCAGGTAGACGAGCACGACCGACATCACGTTGGGCAGCACGTGTCGCATCAGGACGTGCCACGTGCCACCGCCGAGTACTTTCGACGCTTCGACGAACTCGCGATGCTTGAGGGACAACACTTGTCCTCGCACGACGCGCGCCATCGTCAACCAGTAGATCGCACCGATGATCACGAAGAAGACGAGGATCTTGTCGCCACGCCCCGTCGTCGCTGTCTGCTGCGCCCGTAGGAACGTCATCAAGAAGATGACGATGAAGATGAACGGAATCGAATAGAGCACATCGACGAAGCGCATCATGTACTGGTCGACGCGCCCACCGACGTAGCCCGAGAACGCTCCGTACGTGACTCCGATCAGGAGCGACACGAGGGTCGCGACGATGCCGACCATCAGGGAGACGCGTCCTCCCCACAGGATGCGAGACAGCAAACAGCGCCCGAGCACGTCGGTTCCGACGAGCGGCGTCAGCTCGAAATCTCCGAAGATCGACGCGCGCACTCGAATCATCGCCCCAGCAATCACACCGGCATCGGCGCACAGTCGATCCATCGCGGCGCGCCGCAGCGCGTCGCGATCTTCCTCGCTCGCTCCACCATCGAAGCGCTCTGGCCAACCGTGCCGGAAGAACAGCCCGTCCTGACGAAGCGGTTCTGCGAACGGGGCGAGCGTCTTCTCGCTCAGGCGAACTCGCGCATGCGGTGCGAGTGGAAGAAGCGGCGCGAAGAACGAGACGACGAACGCGAGGATCAAGAACCGCAACGACCATCGCGCGACCGGACTGCTCCGAAAGCGCCGACGCGCGTCCGACCAGAGAGTGTTGCCCCGGACCTTCGCCGCTTCTTCGAGCAGGCGTTCGAGTTCGCGATCGTCGCGCACGGCCGCACGCCGTCCTACGTGAGCAGACTCAACCATCGAGCTCGACTCGCGGATCGAGGATCGTGTAGCTGATGTCGACGAGGAGATTCATCGACGACACGAGCGCGGTGTAGAGAAGCACGCACCCCATCGACAGCGTGTAGTCACGATTGAGTGCGCTCTGCACGAAGTAGGTTCCGATCCCCGGGATCGCGAAGATCTTCTCGATGACGAGGCTCCCGGTCAGGATGCCCGCGACCGCGGGCCCGAGGTAGCTGGCCACGGGGAGCAAGCCGCCGCGAAGCGCGTGCGTGAGCACGACCCGCCGATCGGACAGCCCCTTCGCGCGCGCCGTTCGGATCCAATCCTGCCCGAGCACGTCGAGCATCCCGGTCCGTGTCAGCCGCGCGACGTACGCAGCGAACGGCGCCCCGAGACAGATCGCCGGCAAAATGAGGTAGCGATAACTGCCCCAACCGGCCGCCGGCAGCAGCGGGATCTGAATCACGAAGATCAGGATCAGCACCGATGCGATCACGAAGTTGGGGAGCGCGATTCCCATCGTCGCGAGGAGCATCAAGCTCCGGTCGAGCAATCCGCCACGTCGGAGCGCCGAGACGACGCCGGCCGTGACTCCGAGCCCGAGCGCGATGAGGAGTGCGACCGCCCCGAGCGCGAGCGAGCGCGGCAGACCTTGCGCGAGCAGGTCGTTCACCGAGTAGTCGAGGAGTTTGAAGCTTGGCCCGAAATCGCCATGCAGGACGAGGTCCTTCAGTGTGCGCCCGTACTGCACCAGCACCGGCTCCGCGAGACCGTACTTCCGCTCGAGACGTTCGAGGATCAGCGGATGCGTCTTCTGATCGCTGCTGAACGGTCCCCCCGGGATGCCGCGCATCAGGAAGAACGAGATCGTGAAGACGAGCCAAAGGGTGCCTGCCATCCAGAGCAGGCGCCGTAGCAAGAACATCGAGAAACGCGGCATCGAAGGGACGGATATTACTGCGAACGGCCCGTCGCGACGGAGGAACCGTCGTTTCGATGCACGGAATCCGAGCCGACGCATGGGGCCACGAGCGAGAGCTGTCAAGCCCGAGTCAGAGGGAAAACCTTACGCAACTGCACGCGTCGGATGCGTTCCGTTCGTCCTACTGCCGACGACCATGCACAGCGGTAGAGTTCCTGTGGCGCAGGTGCCCACGTCGCCGACGCATCGCGATGCTTCGGAACGTGAGTGTCGTCGCCTCTCAGAATCTCTTCTTCCCTCAGGGTCTCGCGCGCACGCGCGCGGGACCAAGACAAAGGTGCAACCTTGCTACGCAATTCGAGCATCCTCGCCGCCGTTCTGTGCGGTGCATCGCCCCTCTTGGCACAAGTCCCCGGCGCCGCGCCGACTCCGGACCTGCCGGGCAAGACCAACTACAGCGTGCTCGCGAACGAAGAAATCGTTCCCGCATCCGCACGCACGGTGATGGGCGGTTCTGCGAACTCCATCCCGTGGTCGTGGACGCCCACGCACTTCATGTCCGTCTATCGCGGTAGCGAACTTCCTCAGACGGCCTACCCGATCCGCTGCATCGCATTCCGCTCGAACAACCGCGCGGACCCGGGCGCGACGATCGATGTGGAGATCTGGCTCGGCGTCACGACGAAGGACGAAACGACCCTCGACGCGACCTACGCGAACAACTGGGACATCACGAGCAAGCCCCCCGTGCTCGTGCTTCCGCGCCAGAAGATCAAGCTGGACGACATGGTCCTCAACACGGACCCGGCGTTCTTCCAGTACCAGATCCCGCTGACGACGCCGTATATCTGGACCGCGACGTCCGGCGAGAACCTGATCTTCGAGTGCAAGGTCTACGGCAACGACAAGGGCAACGCGTCGTTCCTCTTCTATCCGGACAATGCGTCCGGCGCGACAGCAACGACGACGCGTCTGTTCTCGAGCAACGACGCGAACGCGACGGTCGGAACCCTTGGCCTCAACTACGGTCCGGTCCTCAAGTTCGACAAGGCCTGCAGGGTCAACGCCGCGACCGAGGACTACGGCAACGGCACGACGAACCCGCCGGTCCCCGGCAACCCCTGGATCACGCAGCGTGAGTGGTCATTCAACTACAACGACTCGCGCGGCTACCCGCGCGGCTGGGTCGGCCAGGCACCCGTCGACTTCGTCATCACCGGCGTCCAGGTCGAGAACGAAGCCAACAATGCCGAGCAGACCGTCGCGATCTATGAACTCGCCGCGAAGCCGCCGGCATACACGGCGGTCTACACGCCGACGCCGGCCGACCTCAAGTTCTTCAAGCAGGATGCTCCGGCGAACACGCTGCTTCCGACTGGTGCGATCCCCATCAAGAAGGGCAACTGGATCGCGGTCCTCGGTGTCACGCACCCGACCGGAACCGGACTCACCGTGACGAGCTCGTACTCGTTAACGCCGAACCCGTTCACCACGAACGTCCTTGGTCAGCCGATGGCGATCGAACGCCTGATCAGCCAGACGGTCATCCGCACGACCAGCGGCCTCGGCGATATCTCGACCGAAGGTACGGGCACCGGCAACATGGGCCGCGTTCGCATCCATGTCGCCGGCCAAGGCGCCTTCAACCCGATCGTCCCGACCCTCACGACGAGCGCGCGTCCGGTCCTCGGCACGACCGCGGGTCTGACCGCAACGTCGAACATCCCGTCGGCACAGGCCGGCTTGCTGCTCCTCTCGACGGGTCGCCTCCCGCAGATCCCGACTCCGTTCGGCGATCTCCTCGTCACGCTTCCCTCGGTTCTCGAGATCGTGACTCCGGGTGCCGGCGGCAACGTCCCGCTGCCACTCCCGACCTCCGCGTCGCTCGTCGGCGCCAAGGTCACGTGGCAGAACTTCTTCTTCGACTTCACCGGTCCGATCTACGGCGCCTCGAACGGTGTCGAGTGGCTCCTCGGCGAGCAGTGATCGCGTGACCTGACCCTGGCTGCGCCAGCGGTCAGGACGCCGCAGCCTGAAGTTCGCGGCTACTTGCCGGCCTCGCTCCGGTGGTGTTGCTCGTAGTGCGCGCGCAGTGCGTCGACGCCAAAGTCGTTCGTGAGGTCGTGCCAGACAGTGTGCACGTGGTTGGCGCCGTTCTGCGTGTTGTCGTACTCGATCGCAAACGTCGGCCCGTGGATGCGGTAGTAGTGCCCCGCGCCGCGCTCGGTCGCGCCCATCCAGGCGAAGTGGATTTCGTTCCGCCCCGCGTCGAGAAGCTTCGTCGCCGCCGTCTCCCAGTCTTCGAGGTTCTGGAGGTAAACGCGGATCAGACGCCAGAGCAACTCGCGCTGGCGTTCGTCCATGGCGGTCCACGCGAGGCCGCGCGGCGCGCCGAGGCTCTCGCCCTTCTTGCCTGGGCCCCAGACCACGTCGGGTGGTGCGCTGTCCGCGAGTCGCGCGGTCTTCTTCTGCGTCTCGCTCAGCGTGCCGAGCAGCTCGAACCCCAGGTCCTCCTCCTCCGGGAGCGCACGGAGCCCCGCGTGCATTCCCGTTCGCACCTCGGCGGGGTTCGCGCCGAGGAAGGCCGGTGTCGCAAGCACGGTCTCGCGATCGACGGTCGTGAAGTTCCACGAGACGTGATGCCCCTGCAATCGGACGCCCCAGCCGCCATCCCCGGAGGGCTCGCCGAAAACGGCGATCGAGTAGCGGCCCGGATCACGCCGCGGGTCCTTGCGGCCCGCGGCCTCAGCGATATCGCGGAGCGTGTCTTCGAGGCGCACGATCGTCGTCGTCTTGTGGTAGCCGGACGCGCTGAGCACCGAGATCAGCAAGCGGTGCACCAGGCACTTCTGCGCGACGGAGAGCTCGTTCAGCTGCACGCCGGGGTAGACGTTCGGGACGAAGTGCCATTGCTGCCGCTCGGCGTCCGCGAACGGAAACGTCGCCTTGGCTCGCTGCGCCGCGTCGAAACTCGCGAGCAGCGCTTCGGCCGCGCGCTGCATGCGCACGGCGGCGGGCTCGCCGGCGGACCGACGGAAGGGGACGAGTGCGCCCGCCGCGAACGCGGCGCTCAGCGTGCAAATCAGCACGGTCTTCATGGTTCCTCCGAGCAGCGCGTTGAAAAAGTCGGGCACGCGCCGAGTGCGTGATTTCGCCGTCTCGGTGGCTGCCGCAAACGCAGGCGAATCGGCGATTCGCCGAGGCTTCCGGGAGCCGCCGGGACGGTGAAGGCGCGTGCTCGGTGCATGTCTGAGTTTATCAACACGCTGCTAGACGACGCCCGGCGTGTCGGATCGGGCGGCTGCAGAGCATTCTTGGCCGTGGTCTGCGGTCGATCGAGAGAATCGTCTCGTGGATGGCCGGGATCCGTGCAAATGACTGCATCGGAACTGACGCGAACGGCATCGCCTCGGTGGGGCCCCTTCAGATTCTCGAGATAGCAGCGCCAAGCGACCGCCGTCAGCCTGACAATGCAGTGCTGCCTCGAACCTCGACCGCGCGACCTCTTCACTGCCGATCCATGACCGACCCCAGGAAACCCGAACTCAACGTCCTCGGTACGGCACTCGAGCCCTGCTGCACGAATCCGATGACCGGCTTCTTCCGCGACGGTTCCTGTCGCACGCATCCTCAGGATCTCGGGATGCACACGGTATGTGTCTTCGTGACCGCCGACTTCCTCGTCTTCTCGAAGGCGCGCGGCAACGACCTGACGACGCCGCGCCTCGACAACGACTTCCCGGGTCTCGTGCCGGGTGATCGATGGTGTCTCTGCGCCCAGCGTTGGGTCGAAGCCGCCGACGCGAACCTGGCTCCGCCGGTTCTCCTCGAAGCCACGCACGAGAAGACACTCGAGGTCATCGACCTCGAGCGCCTGAAAGCGCACGCGGTCGACCCGCAGCAGTACGATCCCCTACGCGGAAAACGAACCTAGCCAGCAGTCAGGACGCCGCGCCGAGGATCTCGCGTGCGAGTTCGAGGATGCGGCTGGGGCTGAACGGCTTCGTCAAGTAGTCGTTCGCCCCGCTCTCGAGGCCGGTGACCCGATCGCTCTCTTGCCCCTTGGCGGTCAGGAGAACGAGGTGGACATCGGCGAGGCTCTCGTCCTTGCGGACTTCGCGCACGACGTCGTAACCGTTCATCTTCGGCATCATCACGTCGAGGAACACGAGAGCCGGCCTGTGCTCGCGAATCATCGAGAGCGCTTCTTCGCCGTTGCGCGCTTCGAGGACGTTCATGTTCCCTTTCCGAAGTACGAAGGAGAGCGAGCGCAGGATGAAGGGTTCGTCGTCGACGACGAGGATCGTTTCGTTCTGGGTCATTCTTTGCTCCCGATGCCGGCTGCCGCAGCGCATGGCTCGACATGGTCCACACGACACTTGATGACGACGACCGTGACATCGTCGTCGGCTGCTCGGTGGTCGGAATGCGCATCCACTCGCCGGTAGATACCGTCGAGGATCTGGCCTGCGCTCTCACGTTGAAGTTTTTGGACGATCCCCGCGAGACCCTCCTCGTCGAGCATCTTGCCTCGGGCGTCCGTCGCCTCCGTAACACCATCGGTGTAGAGAACGAGCAGATCGCCATCGGCGAGCCACAGCTCGCTCTCCTCGTAACTGATCTCCGGCATGAAACCGATCATCGGTCCGCCGCCATGGAGCCACTCGATCGAACCATCGCGTCGCAACACGAGCGGCGGATTGTGACCCGCACTCGCGTAGCGGATCCTCGCGCCTCGTGCAGGGTCCCGCTCGACGACCGTCAAGAAGAACGCGGTGATGAACAGCTCGTTGCGCACGAGGTCCTCGTGCATGCCACGGCACAATTCTTCGAGTGCGCCCGACGGCGATGCCTCGTGCCGCAGTACGGCACGTAGTTGACTTCGCGCCATGACCATGGCCATCGCGGACGCCATGTTGTGGCCCGACACGTCGGCAATGATGCAGTGTTGCTGACCCGCAGCCGACTCGACGAAGTCGAAGTAGTCGCCGCCCACTTGGTTTGCCGAACGATTGCGACCGGCGACATCGAGAGAGCCCCAAGAGGGCGCATTCGCCGGGATCAAGGTCTCTTGGATCGTACGCGCGATCTGCAGTTCCTTTTCGGCCTCGGCCCGCGCGCGCGTGCCGAGTGCGAGCCCTAGCAAGGTGCCGACCGACTGCGCGAGGTCCGCGTCGGGACTGCCGAACGCACGCCCGGGACCGATGTCGTCGCGGTCGAAGACGAGCAACGCACCCAGCACCGAGTCGCGCTCGCTGCCAAAGCAGACGGGAACGACCATGAGGGAATGCTCGGCCTCGCTCTCGAGGCTCCCTGGCGCGATCTCGTAGGACGAGACGGTTCCGTAGCGCACCTTCGCGTCGACGAGCGCGTCGGCAAGCGGTCCGCTCACCGGTTCGTATTCACTGATCGTCGCGGGCTCGCCATCCGTGCTCAGCCGAAGGACGCGTCCGACAGCGGGCGGTCGATCGCGCAGGACGAGTACGCTCGAACGCACACCGAGCGCCGTGTTGAGGGACTCGAGGCAGAGTTCGACCATCGCCTCGACCGTCTCGCACATCGGCAGACGGTCCGAGAGGTCGTGCATCGCGCGAATCTGTTCGAAACACGTCAAGAGATGCTCGGTCGTGTCCTCGGCCTCGTAGTCGCGCAAGCGTTCCCGCTCGAGCATGCCACTCACGAGTTCGGCGAAATCGGCGAGTTCGGAGCGCGGCAACGTCGCTTCGTCCGTCGCGACGACCCACAGCTCGACGCATTCGCGCAGCCTGACTGGACGCACTTCGCAACTCCGTGATTTGACGAGGTCACGCACGACGAGATTCGCATCCTCGAACGAGAATTGCGGCTCGCCATCGGCCTCGGTGCGTCCGCCAGCGGCGAGTTCCCGACCCGAAGCATCGAAAATCCGCAAGGCGGGGCGACTCGGACCGGAAACGAGTCGCGACGAAAGCTCGACGAGGACCCGTGCCAGGTCCTGTGTCCCGGCGCCGATCATGAATCAGACCTCGCTCTCGACCCGATCGACGGACTTGGTCAAGACGAGCACGTTCTGTCCATCCTCGTATCGATACTCGAGGCTATCGAGCACTTCACGCATCAGTCCGATGCCGTACCCGCCTTCGGGGATCGCCATGGGGTCGGACGTGTCCGGCAAGGCCCAGACGGCGGTCGGATCGAACGGTGCCGCGTGGTCGCGCAACTCGATCGTGAAGCTCTGTCCATCCCATGCGAGGCGCAGCTCGACTTGGGGAACGCTCGGGGCGGAGTAGCCATGACGAAGGACGTTCGAGATCGCCTCTTGGATCGACACGAGGATGTTGAAGCGCGTCTGCGCCGCGTCCTTGGGAAACGGAATCTGCTCGAGCATCGTCTCGGCGGTCTGCCAAAACAGGCGCAGGTGGTCGGCGTCTCCTTTGGTCTGAAGCATCACTTCGGCGTTCATCGACGTCTTCTCCGACGAAGGTCTCGGCGACGGAGCCTTGCGTTGACTCCACCTGGACGTCTATCGACACGGAAGCGTCGGGACCTGAATCGCGCTTGGCCGTCAAGAGGAGACAGCGGCGCCAGCGATCGCTATGCTCTCGCGCCGCGGAGGTACGAGGGGATGACGATACGAAAATATCGGATGCAGTGCTGCAAGGGTCTGATCCTGCTGGCCTTCTTGGCGCTCGCCGGCTGCCGGGCGTCGCACTTGGAGGCCATGTGGTCCGACGCTCCGGTCCTGGGGCTCGACGACATCCTGGCGCCGACGAGCGCCTCGAAGAGCCTCGCGATCCACCAGCTCGAGCGCCGCATCGAAGGCGGACGAACCGGCAGCGACGCATGGTGCGCATCCAAGTTGCGCATCGCGGCACTCGAACTCGAACTCGCGAGTGCCGATCGCGCCGAGCGGGCCGCTCGCGAAGTCCTCGCGACCGCGCCGGCGGCGTCGCCAGAAGCACAGTCGATCGCCGGTCTCCTCCTGGGTCGTGCACTCGTGGCATCGGGAAAATCGACCGAGGCGCGTGCCGCGTTCGAAGCCGCCAAACGTCTCGCCCCGAACTCCCGACTCGCGTCGACGATTGCCGACGACCTCGCGGCCGTAAGCAACTTCGAGCCAACTCGAGCGACCAGGGTGGATCTCATCTCCCGGGCAACGTGGGGTGCATCTCCAGGGAAAGCCGATCGCATGGACCCGATGGGCACCCCGACACGCATCACGATCCACCACTCGGCCGTGTTCTGTACCGAGTCGCCGAAACGCATCTTCGAGATCGCACGCATCTTTCAGCGGACACACATCGAAGATCGTGGCTGGGGGGACATCGGGTATCACTGGCTGATCGATCGCACCGGTCGGGTACTCGAGGGCCGCGACATGCGATATCAAGGAGCGCATGCCGGCAACAACGCGAGCAATCGACACAACATCGGCATCTGCCTGCTCGGGAATTTCGAACCGGGGCACGCCGAACGAGCACAGAAACCCAGTGCTGCACAGCTCGATGCTCTCGAAGGGCTCGTTCGCACGTTGTCGACGGCGTGGAACATTCCAACGCATCAAATCTTCACCCACCGCGAGATCCATCCGCACGGTGTCGGTGCCACCGCGTGCCCCGGTGTGTGGCTCAGTCCGTTCGTCGAATCGATGCGCACTCGCTTGCGACAGGAGTGGACCGCGGCGACGCACTGAAGGGTCCGTGGCCACGATTGTGGTCGAACTGACGACGACACGGTCGCTCGGCTGCGCGCAGCATGGTGTCGCAGGCATAGGAGCATCCGAGCGCGGCGCTATGCTCTCCGCTGCAGCGTCACGACCTATCTCGGTGTGATACGCTTCGTCGGAGCGCGTCCCTCGCCGGCTCGCTCTCTCTGCCATCCATCCGCGCGTGGCTCCTGCCCCCGCGATCTGCCTCGTTCCGAACCCACCACGCGCTCTCCGTGCGCACGTATCTGCGACCGCCATGCGCTTCGAGCTTCCATCACCATTCGTGATAATGATGCTCCTCCTGACGATGTTGTCGTCGTGCGCCACGCCGGCATATCCGATCCGCGAGGGCTACCAGTTCGAGTTCGCCGCCAGTCCGGCGCGCTCGGCGCTTCCGCTGCTCGGACCCGGCGCGACCGTGGCCATCAAGTTCCGTCGCACGCCAGAACTCGATGAGACGCAACTCGTTCGGCCCGACGGCATGATCTCGATGCCGATGATCGGCGAGGTCGACGTCAACGAGAAGACTCCCGACGAAGTCGCCGACGCGCTGCTGCGTGCCTACGAAGGCAAGCTCATCGATCCCGAGATTCGGGTGCTGATCCAGAAACCCGCCAACCGCCGGGTCTTCGTCGGCGGTCAGGTGCTCCGCGGCGGGGCGATCGAGATGCCCGGTCGCATGACCGCACTCGAAGCGGTCATGCAGGCCGGCGGTCCCGACCTCCGAGAAGCATGCCTCGAGAGCGTGATCGTCGTTCGTCACGAAGGGGACAAGCGCATCGGGTATCTCGTCGATCTCGACAAGTCGTTGCGCGGCGAAGTCGCGACCCCGTTCCACTTGCGCAACAACGACATCGTGTACGTGCCACAGACCACGATCGCCAAGATCGACCAGTGGATCGACCAACACATCAACAAGCTCTTCCCGCAGTTCGGTCTCTTCTACCGGACTCCGGTCGGCAGCGCCGAAGTCGGCTTCCAGACGACGCGATGAACTCGAGCCAGCACACACCACGCTCGCGGACGCGCATCACGAGTCCGAAAGCCGCATTCGCGGTCCTCGAGCGACACGCGCGGATCGCCGTGGCGATCGCGTCGCTGATCCTCGTCGTCGCGACGCTCGCGTTCTTGTTCTTGCCACGGCAATACGACTCGACGACGCGGATGCTCGTGCGCGTCGGTCGCGAGAGCATGCGACCCGACCCGACGGCGACACTCGGCCCCACGATCGGTGTCACCCAGACGCGCAAGAGCGAACTCAACACGGAGGCGACGATCCTACGCAGCCTCGACCTCTTGCAGAAGGTCGCAGCCGACCTCGAAAAGGATCCCGACGCGCAGCAGCGGATCGTGAGCGCGCTCGAGCGCAAGCTCAAGATTCAGGTCGAAGAAGAGTCCAACGTCATCACCGTGCAATACCGCGCGGGTGATCCGACCGACGCACAGAAGACTCTGAGTTCACTGATCGACGAGTTCCTCGTCGCTCGCGTGGAGAGCAGGAGCACGCCGAAGAGTACGGCCTTCTTCGAACACCGCGTCGGCGACGTTGCCACGCGAATCGAAGCCCTTCGAGCCGATCTCCGGAAGCAACTCGACGGCATCGGAGCCCAATCGCTCGACGAGCACAAGCGCGCCTTGCTGGCACGGCAGCAGTCGCTGGAGACGGCTCTCGCCGAAGCCGAAGCCGGTATTTCGATCTCGCGTGCGCGCCTCGACCGCATCGACGCGAGCATGAAAGGCCTCGCAGAGATGCAGGTCCTCGAAGAAACCGACGGCCCGAACCCGTCGCGCGACGAGATCGAGAAGCAGCTATGGACGCTGCGTTTGCAGTTCGAGAATTCGAGAGCGACGTACCACCTCGACACGCCCGTGATGAAGGACCTCGCAGCCCGCATCGCGCGCGGCGAGGAAACACTCGCTCGTCTCCAAGCGCCACGACAACTCGTGCGCCGTGGGATCAACGCGAACCGCCAACGACTCGAACTCGACCGCATCTCCGAGCGCACGACCCTCGCCGGGCTCGAAGCGAAGAAGACCTCGTCCGCGACGGAACTCGAGCGGACAGAGCGGCAGATCGCCGCCCTCAACACACACGAAGGCGAGATCGTCGAACTCACGTCGCGCGTCCGTCTCCTCGAATCCGAGCGGGACCGCTACCTGGCCGCACTCGAGCAAGCCCGCGCCGACGTCGCGATGAACGAGGAGCGCATCTCGAACATCGCGATCATCCAGGAGCCGACGCTTCCCCGCGCACCGGCGGGGCCACCAAGGGCGTGGATCCTGATCGTCGGCGTCGTACTTGCCCTGTCCTCGGGTCTCGGTTCGGCATTCCTTGCCGACTTCTTCGATCCGACATTGCAGATTCCGAGCGACGTCGTGAATCGAGTCGGCGTCCACGTATTGGCTGCCCTTCCGAAGCACCGCTGCCTGCGTGCCCCGATCTCGCGCAAGCTCGAACCCGGCGACGAGGTCACGCTCACGAACGAGCTTCGCCGCGAGTTCGGATTCGTCGTTGGCCATCTCCTCGCATCTGACAAGAAGACCACGGTCGTCTCCGTCACGAGCCCAGTCGACAAGACCGGTACGTCTACGGTAGCGTTTCATCTCGCGATTCGTCTCGCTGCCGCTGGAGTTGGCAGCGTGCTTCTCGTCGACGCGAGTGACAGCCTCACGAATCTCACGCGCAGTCTTGGTCGCAAACCCACGAAGACTCCGCAAGCTGTGACTCACAACCTTCACCTCCTGCCCAGGTGGATCGAGAATTGCGATGCCACCACCCTCATGTCCGCCATCGAAGAACACGCCGCCTCGGCCAACTACGTGATCGTCGACATCGGATCGACGACGACGTCCGGGCCCGCCCTCGAGATCGCTCGTCGTTCGGACCAAACCCTGTTCGTGCTCTCCCCCCGAGCGGATGTCGCGATTGCCCAACGCAACCTCCGCATTCTCGAAACCCACGGCGTGAAGATTCTCGGCAGCGTGCTCAATTGCCAAGAGCTTCGCATCGGAGCGCAACCGTGACCAACCTGCTCCAATCCCCGGACGACGAACGTCTGGAGAACGAGACACGGCAACGTTCGCACATCTCTCCGGACCTCACGCGCGAAGCACTTCGTCCGCGTCATTGGCTCGTCGAAGAAATCTTGACGTCCGCCCCACTCGTCGTCAGTGACGTGCTCGCGTTCGCCGCGTCGACCGCGGTCGTGCACGCACTGAGTCATATGATCGGGTTGGGCGGACCGAACCTCCTCGGACTCTTGCCGAGCATCGGCTCGGTCCTGCTCTTGATCTCGTTCTCGACCGGGTTGTACCCGGCGTCGGCACTCAACCCGATTCTCGAACTCCGCCGTATCGTGCGCGGGACGTTCCTCGCGTTCGTCACGTGCGCAATCTACGTGCACGGCTTCCACGAAATCCTCGTGTCGCCGCTGCCGATCCTCGCCGCGATGCTGATGACCGCGGTGGCGGTTCCGACGTGCCGCGGGCTACTGCGGCGACGCCTCGCCCGCCGATCTTGGTGGGGTCGCAGTGCGACGATCGCAGGTGACATCGATAGCCTCCAGACGCTGCACGCGCGTCGCACGCGACTGCGTCAGCACGGGGTTCGACCGATCGCGTGGCACACCGAACTCGACAACGACACCCTCATCGCGATTGCGGCGACGCAGCCAAACTGGTTGATCCTCAGCGCGAGCGAAGCGTGGGAGTCGATCCTGACACGGCCGATCGCGAGCCATTTCCGACAGATCTCCGTACTCGTTCCGAGTCTCGGTCGCATCTTCGGTCAGAGTTGGCTCGAGCCCGCGCACGTCGGATCTTCGACTGCGGTGCACTTCCGCAATCGACTGATGTTTCGTCGCTACGCATTCGCCAAGCGATGCCTGGACCTCGGAATCTGCCTGTTGGCGCTGCCGTTCGTCCTGCCGATCTTCCTCGGACTGGCGCTTCTCGTCCGCCTCTCTTCGAAGGGTCCGGTGTTCTTCGGGCACGAACGACTCGGGCGCGGCGGCAAGACCATCAAGGTCTGGAAATTCCGCACGATGGTCGTCGATGCACAGCAGCGCCTCGAGGAGTATCTCGCTGCACATCCCGAACTCGCCGAGGAGTGGGCTGCGACCCACAAGCTCAAGAACGATCCTCGCGTGACGTCGATCGGACGCTTCCTCAGACATACGAGTCTCGACGAGTTGCCACAGCTCATCTCCGTGATCCGAGGCGAGATGAGCCTCGTCGGTCCACGACCGATCGTTCCCGACGAGATCGTCAAGTACGGCGACGTCTACCCGCTCTACAAACAAGTCACTCCGGGTGTGACCGGACTGTGGCAAGTTTCGGGGCGCAACGACACGACGTATCCCGAACGCGTCGCTCTCGACGCCGCCTACGTGCGCAACTGGTCGATCTGGCTCGACCTCTACGTGCTGTTCCGGACAGTCAAGACGGTGCTGCGTCGAGAAGGCGCGTTTTGATCACGGTTCCACTCCCCCTTCCGATTCCGTAGAACTGTCGCGTGCGCATCCTTCTCGTGACCGAGGCGAGTTCGGCCGGTGTCGGGCGCCACGTGATCGACCTGTGCGGGGCGCTCGTGGCCCGGAACCACGACGTCCATCTCGTTTACGCGACCGGACGCATCGACGACGCGTTCGCGGGCGGCGTCCACGCGCTCGATTCTCGAAAAGCACTCTCGACGGCAATCATCGAGATGCGTCGGGGACCGCATCCGAGCGATCGAGGAGCCCTCCGCGCGCTCGCGAACCATGCCGCGACGCATGGCCCATTCGATATCGTCCACGGACAGAGTTCGAAGGGCGGTGGATTGGCGCGACTGCTGCGCGGTCGCCACGGCACCGAGAACGCGGCGACCGTCTACACTCCGCACTGCATCTACACACTCAACCCGGAAGGGTCGTGGCTCAAACGTGCGTTGTTCGGACGCGCAGAACTCTGGCTCGCTCGTCGCACCGACGCGATCATCGCGGTCTCACCGAGCGAGGCGCGGCATCTCGAAGAACTCGGCATGCCGCCGGATCTCGTGCACTGCGTGCCCAATGGAATCGCACGTCCCGAGCTCCCTTCGAAGGCGGAGGCGCGCGGCGCGCTCGGACTGCCGAGCGACGCGTTGATCGTCGGGTTCTTGGCACGCTTGTCTCCGCAAAAGAACCCGCTCCTCGCGATCGAAGCGTTCGCACGCGTTGCGCAGAAGCACCGGGCCGTGCACCTCGCGTTCGCCGGCACCGGCGCTCTCGAAGGAGCTTGCCGCGAACTCGCGGCGAGCCGCGGCATCACCGATCGCATCCACTGGCTCGGCTACGGTCGCCCCGGGACCCTCTTGCCCGCATCCGATGTCTTCGCATTGTCGAGCGAGTACGAGGGCATGCCGTACGTGTACCTCGAGGCGCTGGTGGCCGGCCTGCCGATCGTCACGACGGACGTCGGCGGTGCAGAACTCGCGATCGAAGAGGGCATCAACGGTTTCGTCGTCCCGCGAGGCGATCCCGACTCGTTCGCAGCGGCTCTGGACCGCGTCCTGAGCGACGAGGCGCTGCGTCGACGCATGGCGATGGCGTCGTCCGCGCGCGCCGATCGCTTCGACGACACGCACATGGTCGAAGGTACGGTCGCCGTCTACGAAGCCGCTCTTGCGCGAAAACGCGCGCGCGAGGCTAGCCGCCCATGAGCGCGACCGGCACGACCGTCTTGCTGCGTTGGGCCACGTATGCCGCGGTATTCGTTTCGGGCATCGTGTTCATCGAGCCGGCACCGACGGACCTCTTGTTCTTCGTCGTGTTCGGACTCGTCGCTCTCCATCGCGAAGCGATCGACCTGACCGGATTCGGAACGATGGTCATCGCATCGATCGCCATCTTCTTGTTGGCGAACGGTTTGTCGCTGATGGCGGCAGAGACGTATCTGAAAGCCACGGGCTATCTCGTAGTGACGATCTACATGTTCGTCATGTTCGCGTTCGTGGCGGGCTGGATCGGTCGTCACGCAGACGAGGGCTACGCACTCCTGACGCGCGCCTTTTGCTCGGGCGCATTCGTCGTCGGGATGATCGGGATCCTCGCGCGGTTCCGGCTCATGCCCAGGTCCGAGATCTTCTTCCTCGGTGAGCACGCGCTCCGCATCAAGAGCACGTTCAAGGACCCCAACGTCTTCGCGCCGTACATGGTCGCGGCCTTCATGCTCGTGCTCAATGATGCGATTACCGCCAGACGCAAGGTCCTGAACGCGAGCGCCTACGGGATCGTGTTCCTCCTGTCGATCCTGTTCGCATTCTCGCGCGGCGCGTTCTTTCACCTCGCGGTTTCGCTGGTCGTCTACATGACCGCGCTCCTCGTGCTCGTGCGCGACCCGACGATCACGAAGCGGCTCGTCCTCGGATCGTTGATCGCAGGGACGGCGATCACGGCATTCGGCGTGTACGCCTTGGCGGTGACCGGACTCGATGGTTTTCTCGCCGAACGCCTCTCGGTCCAGAGCTATGACACCGAGCGGTTCGCGATGCAGGCCCTCACGCTCGAAGTGTCGCTCGAGCACCCCTTCGGCATCGGTCCTGGCGAATGGAACGTCAGTCGTTTCCCGAACGACCCCCACAACGTCTACCTCCGTGTCCTGGCCGAGAACGGTCTTCTTGGCGCCATCGGCTGGATCCTCTGGTGTGGTTGTTGTGCAGTGGCCGCCATGTCGGGCATCCTGAGGCGCTCCGAGTCCGCGCCGATGTATGCAGCTGCACTCGCGATCCTGCTGGGGCTCTATGCAGAAGCCATGATCATCGACACGCTTCATTGGCGACATCTCTTCTTCGTGGCCGGAATCCCGCTCGGTCTCGGTATCGCCGAACGTCGTCACATGGTCCCCGCCTGACATGGAGTCCAACGCCGAAACCCGCGCGGACGTCAGCCAACCCTCCGCGCCGAGATCGCTCGCGCTCGGAGTCGTCGTCACGTTCGGGATTCGCATCTATGGCGCGGCACTCCAGTACCTGACGCAGCTTTATCTCGCGCGTACGATCTTCGCGCAGCAAGTCGGCATCTACGCGTTCGCGTGGACGGTCGTGTCCCTTCTCGCGTTCTTGACGCCACTCGGGTTCGACACGTCGCTCGTTCGCTTCATCCCGACGGATCTCGCCAAGCGCGAATGGGGCCGCGTCCATGGCATCCTTCGCCTCAGCCAGCGAGCGACGCTGCTCTGTTCGATCGTGGCAGCGACCCTTTGCGCCGCTTGCGTTCTCATCGTCGATCACAACCTCGATTCGCACGGCTCGATCGCGGTCCTGCTCTCCGTGGTGATGATCCCAATCGTCGGGCTGCTCAATCTCTTCCAAGGGATCGCGCGCGCCTTTCATTGGATCTTGCACGTCGCGGGCCCGGCCTATTTCGTACGACCGACGCTTTTCTTCGTAGCCGCGTGGATCGCGATCGAAGGGTTCGACCGCCGAACGGGCGAAGACATGATCGTCGCGGCGATCGTGGCATGCGTACTGACGTTCGCGTTCCAGTTCGTGACCTATCGGCGGCTCTTGCCACGAGAAGTGGTCGCGGCAGAACCTGTCTGCGACGCTCGAACCTGGCGCCGCACGTCGCTGCCGATGATGCTCGTCGCATCATTCGAACTTCTGCTTGCGAACACCGACATCCTCATGATGTTTTGGATCCGCGGTGCGGCGGAAACCGGCGTCTACAACATCGCGGTGCGGACATCGGCGAGTTTGCTCTTCTTGTTCTTCGCAATGACAGCGTTCGCGGCGCCGCGCATCGCGGCGACGCACGCTCGAGGCGACCGGCGGAGCCTGCTGGAATTCGCGGCGAAGATGCGGCTCTTCGTCGTCATGCCGACCATCGCCGGCGCCGTCGTCCTACTCCTCGCGGGGCGCATGCTCTTCGATCTCTTCGGTCACGAGTTCACGTCGGCGTACGCGCCCTGCATGATCCTGACTGCCGGAGTCGTGTTCCGCACGTTGTCGGGGCCTTCGGACAGCTTGCTGACGATGACCGGTAGAGAGCGACAACTCGCGGTCGTACTCGCGACTACGTGCTGCCTCAATATCGTCTTGAATACCATTCTCATTCCGTTCTACGGAGGCATCGGCGCGTCCATCGCGACGACAGTGAGCGTCGCTACAGAAGTCATCCTGATCTCGACATTCGCCGGGCGGCACCTGGGGTTCCGCCCGTTCCTGTTCATCCCGACCGAACGCGGTTCGCGCTGACTCGGTGCCATGACCAACGCCAAGCAGCTGCTCTACTCCGCGTTCTATCGCACCGGCTTGTTCCGATGGTTCGGGCGCAAGCGCAACGGCGCGATCTTGATGCTGCACAGCGTCGTCGAGGCGCATCCGGCACGTGAGTTTCACCCGAATCGTCAGTTCATGATGACGAAGGAAGTGTTCGAGGAGCTCCTCGAATCCTTCGTAGCGTTCGGCTACGAGTTCGTCACGCTCGACGAAGTCGTGAACCGATTGCGCACGGACCGCATGGACGGCAAGTTCGTGTGTCTGACGTTCGACGACGGGTACCGAGACAATCTCGAGATCGCGTGGCCGATTTGCGCGAAACGCGGCATCCCGATGGCGGTGTACGTGACGACCGGGATTGTCGATCGCACCGACCCCGCTTGGTGGTACGGGCTCGAAGAGTGGATCGCCACGCGCGAACGCATCGTGTGCAATCTGTCGGGCCGGCTCGACGTCGTCGAAACCGCGACGCTCGCCGAAAAGGAATCCGCGTACGAATCGATCGCGATGCGGCTGCAGCGAGCAAGGCCTTCCGAGCGAAAGGCGTTCTACGAAGACGCTCTCGCGCGCGAAGGAATCGACTTCGCGCGATACTCGGACGACGTCGCGATGACTTGGGACGAGCTGCGGACTCTCGCGAGCGAGCCTCTCGTGACGATCGGCGCCCACTCGATCAGCCACTGCGCGCTGTCCCGTCTACCGCACGCCGAGATGCGTCACGAGATCGCGGGCTCACGAAGCATGCTCGAACGGCAACTGAAGATGCCGATCCAACACTTCGCCTTCCCCTACGGGGATCCGTCGACCGTTGGCACGCGCGAATTCTCCGCATGCCGGAAGCTCGGCTTCACGACGGCGACGACGACCCGACATTCGATGCTCGCGAGCATCGATGTCCACGGACTCCACCAGCTCCCGCGCATTCCGACCGACCCCTTCGAATCGCGGCAGACTCTGGCGGTCAAGCTCAGCGGATTGCCTGGGCGTTTCAAACAATTGCGCGATCGTCTGCGCGGCAGCGCAACAGCAGGATCGTTGAAGACGAATGCCGACACGACAGGTTGACGTCAGCGTCGTCGTGCCGACCCTCGACGAAGAACTGAGCCTCCCGAGACTCCTCGCATCGCTGCGAACGCAGACGGTCTTACCGCGAGAGCTCATCATCGTCGACGGCGGTTCGTCCGACAGGACGTGCGAACTCGTGCGCGCGCATGCGGCGGAGCACCGAGACTACGATGTCCGCCTGATCGAAGTTGCTGACTCACGACCCGGCAAGAGCCGCAACATAGGTACGCGTGCCGCGACATCCGACATCGTCGCGTGCTCCGACGCCGGCGTCATCTTGGAGCCATCGTGGCTCGAAGCGTTGACACGCAGCATCCGCGACGGAACGCATCGTGTCGCTGTAGGGACGTTCGTACCCGAGGGTACATCCCTGTTCGAACGCCTCGCCGGCTTGCTCCTGATTCGCCCACCCGAGCGAGTCAAGGTTCTGTATGCAGGAGGAGTCTCGATCGCGTTCGAAAAAGCGGCTCTCGAAGCCGTCGGTGGCTACCCGGAAGATGTCTATCCGTGCGAGGACGCGGTGTTCTTGCGCGACCTCGTATCGGCTGGCATCGATGTCGGTCGCGCGAGCGATGCCAAGTCGTTATGGCGCCCACGACCCAACGTGACCGCCTTGTGGCGTCAATATCGGAGCTACGCGTGGGGTGACGCACAGATCGGGCTCGGGGCAAAGCGACACTTGCTCCGTGCTGGTTTTTGGTTGCTCTGTCTCGTCGCGATCTTCGGCGTGTTCGGAACGATGGCGCGCATCGGCGGCTCGTTCGCGCTCGCCGCGTATTTGCTGCGGCCCACGTTGACGGCGTGGAGCACGACCCGCGACGTGCGCACCTTTTTGCTTGGCCCACTGATTCTGGCGACGAAGGACGTTGCACAGATGTTCGGGTACGTCGAAGGGCGGATCCACCGCATACGGGGCGGCGCACGCGACTTCACGAAACGTTGAGATTCGCGCGCAGCGGTGCTTTCCACGTACCTTGCCGCGACGCTTGCTATTCTCTCGTGCATGCTCCCTCGCCTCGTCCTGGCACTGCTCGCGATGCACGCAGCGGTTGCCGCACAAGTCCCTGCGGTTTGGAAGAACACGAATCCCGGTGGCGGTGGTTGGTTCGAACGCATTGCTGCGGGACCCACCGGTTTGGTGATCGCATGTAGCGACCTCTCCGGAGCGTATCGAAGCCATGATCGAGGTCAAACGTGGCAGGCGCTCGGAGCCGTGCACGGGCTGTGGACGACGCACGTGTCGGCCGTCGCGTTCCATCACTACGACGCGCACGTACTCTACCTCGGAACTGAAGACGGCATCTACGTGAGTACGGATCTCGGTGAATCGTTCACCTACGTGCTCCGGACCGGCTACGTCGAAACGATCGCTTCGGCACCGAGCGATTCGCGTGTCGCGTACGCGGGATGGCACCCGACTTGGAACTCGAACGACGGGCAGGTCTTCAAGACGACGGATCGAGGCGTGTCGTGGATGCGCGTCGACACGAACTTGCCGCGGGGACACCGGATCCTCGAGATCCTCGTCACTCCCGACGACACGAACACCGTCTACGCATTGACCGGTGTCGGTCGCTTCGCGAGTGGGCCGCGAAGCGTGTTTCGCAGTCTCGATGGCGGCGTCACGTGGGCGACGATCGGAGCGTTCCAGGACCGTGTCGTCGACATCGCGATCGACAGGAATGCACCTGGGTTGCTCTACGCGACGACGGTCGACTCGACACCGGGTACTCCTGGGCATCTCCTCCGGAGTTCGGATCGTGGGTCGAACTGGACAGAACTCGCGCGCCAAGGCGGTTTCGTTTGGGTCGATCGACGCGACTCGCGGCACCTACGCACCATCGACCCCGAAGCGCAGTACCCATGGGATCCACGACAAGGGATCTGGGGCTCTTCCCAATCGGGCAACGCGGGCACGTGGTCGCGAATCTCGAGCGTCTCGAGTTGGACGGCGCACTGGTCGAAGGCCTACTGGGCGTATGGCGCGACGTCACCGCATGGAGGGTTTGGCGAAGACCATTCGGATCCTTCCGTTCTGTATTGGGTCAACAGCCAGTTCGTGTTCGCGACATTCGACGGTGGGAAGAGCGTGTTCCCGCTCTTCTCCAACGAACTCGGTGGCGCCGGGTCCGGACGCTGGCAGTCGCGCGGCATCGACAATGTCGCGGTCGTGACGTTGTCAACGAGCATGGCAACTCCAGACACGCTCTACGCGGGTTTCCTCGATCTCGGCATTTGGCGAAGCCTCGATCGCGGACGCAGTTGGACGTCGATCAACGATGTTCAAGCGACGGGCGCTTGGGCGGGGTCGGGTGGCGACACGTGGACGATCGTTGCCGACCCGGTGGTCGCCGGCACGCTTTGGTCGGCGCAGGGAGACGGTGCGACGAGCCCTTCGGCCTTGTTGCGAAGTGTGAACTTCGGGACGAGCTGGACGCGTGTGGGCAGCGGTCTTCCTGCTGCGACGTTGACGGGGCTCTCGCTCGACGCGCGCAGTCCGGTCATCGCACGGTCGATGTTCGTGACGGCCGACGGGATCGTGTACGGGAGCACCGATGGCGGCGCATCCTGGTCGGCGCGCTCTCCCAAGATCGGAGTGCGCTTCACGCACGTCGACGCCACACGCAGCGACATCGTGTACGCGGGTGGAGAAGGCGGGTTCTGGCGATCGGTGTCTAGCGGCGCAAACGCGACTTGGAACAAGAGGGGCACGGCCGTGATGCGTGGAGGCCTGCACGACTTGCCGATCCAAGGATGGGAAGGCGTACACGCCATCGTGACGGATGCACGCGTGCCCGGCCAGGTGTTCGCAGCCGTGCATGGTGTGGCGAAGGGTCTGTTCCGGAGCAAGGACCACGGACTGACTTGGACGCAACTCCTGGCCGACGACTTCGTTCGAGATGTCCTGATCGCCCCCGACGATCCGAGGCACCTCTACGTGGTCACGTCTTCCGCGGTCGAATCCGGCGGGTTCGATCCACGCTGTCGCGGTGTCCTCGAGAGTACGGACGATGGCGTGACGTTCGCCGCGAGGAATGACGGTTTGATCTGGCCGATGGGCTTGCGAGTTGCGGCGCTCACAGGGCCTGGCCGCGACACCAAGCTCTTCCTCGGAAGCCCCGGCACCGGTATCCACGAACTCGTACCCGCGTCACTGAGGACCCCGACTCGTGCGCTGCACGCGGCTGTCGGAGGCACGGTTGCATTCGGACTCGACGCAGGTCCTTCCGAAGCCGGCAGCACCTATCTGCTGCTCGCGTCCCTGAGTGGCTCGACCCCCGGCATCGAAGTCGCTCCGGGAACCGTGCTACCCCTCAACATCGATCCCCTGTTCGTCACGTCCCTCCAACTCACCAACACGCCGATCTTCGTGAACTCGCTAGGCTCGCTCGACAACGCCGGACGTGCGAACGCAGGCTTCTGGGCCCCCACGTCGATCCTTCAGTGGCTCCGCGGCCATCGCCTGACGTTCGCCTATCTGACACCGACCCACGCGAGCAACGCAGTGTCGATCGTCATCCTGCCGTAGCACGCGCGTACGAAACGTCCCTGGCACCTATTGTGCGGGCGGTCAGCGCACTTGGGCTTGCGCTGCGGAGGTCATTTTCAGATTGACCAGTGCTTGCGCGTAGACGCTCAGGCCTCGGAGGCCGTTGTCGTTAGGGATTTCGAGGCCGAAGTGCACCAGGCCTGCTTGCGGGAGCGTGCCGCCCCAGATCACCGTCGGGTCCAGCATGCCGAGCTGTCCCCACGGCGTGGCGACGCTGCCGGGCAGTAGTCCGTAGAACAGGATCCCGCTCTGCGTCGGATTGCCGAGGAGAGCGAGTTCGAGGAAGCCTCCGGGCACCATGCTACCGCCGACGAAGGGCGTCGGCGTCACGGGAGCGACAACTTCGAAGACGACGTGGCGCTTGGCCTTCGTCACGTAGAAGTTGTCGATCGACACGAGTCCTCGAGAATCGAGAACTGTGAAACGCTCCTCGAGCAACGCGTTGGAAACCGGGTCGAAACTGCGCACCGAGTAAACACGGTCGGATCGCAGCGGCATCTTCGACACGCGTCGAAGTGTGCAATCGACGAGTGCGGTCGCGATCTTCGCGTCGTCGAGGCGTGTCGGATCGTTGCGCAACTGCACATCGAATTCGATCTTCGTCGTGGTCTCGACGACGCTCGCGTAATCGACCTGAACATAGCCGCCAATCGTGCCGATCGCGTCGCCGTCGAGTCGACTCCCGTCACCAGCTCGATCATCGATACGCGGCGACGTGAAGACCGGGAAGGGCTTGTCGAGACGCACTTCGAGCATCTCCTGCACGAGGGCAGGTTCGACGTTCGACCATGCACCGGATGTCGTGTGCGAGCGCACGTCCCAATAAAACCGCATGGGCTGACGCTCGTCGCGTGACTTGCGCATGAACGCCGGCTTCTCGCTCCATCCCGTCACGTTGTCCGCACGACCAACCAAGAAATGCATCGGCGCAACACCCGACGTCGCACGCTTGACGAGCTGCTGCGGATAGTCGAACACGTCCCAGATCTTCTCGCCGATGCTGCTGTCGAGGTTCTGCGTCTGCGTGCCGAAGAGCTGCGCCGTGTCCTGCGTCAGCGAAAAGTCGGGATGCGTGATCCCGAACGCTGGAACGCTTCCGCCTGCCGCTGCAATGACGTCCGGGTACCGCGTCCCGAGTCCGAGCGCCGCCATGGCCCCGAACGAGTACCCATAGGCGTAGATCCGCGTCGGATCGGCCTGCAAAGTGACATCGGACAAGATCTGGCTCAGCGTCCAGAGCACGCGTCTCTCGGAGTAGTCGTGGACCTTTCCCTGCGCGGGCCCGCTCGGGAAAGCTTCGTGGTTCCCGAACCACATACTCGTCAGATACGGGTCATTGTCGTCGTCGAACGCGATCTGGATCGCGTTCGGCGGAAGCCAAGAATCGATACGCGCGGTCTTCCAGGACCCACCGCGTGAGTGGAAGACGAGAACCACGAGACGCGGGCCCGCCTTCGTGCGATCGACAACGACTTGGAAGTTGAGAACTCGCCCACCTCGATTGGTGTGCGGTCGCACGAAACCGTTGTCGCGATCCGGCAAGAACTCGACGTATTCCTCGGCGATCCCGTTCACGGCTTGAAGCACCGGGCGAATCGCTTGCGCCGCTTCGAGGATGGGTCCGACCGAGTTCCCTCCCTTCGACGTCACGATCGATCGATTCTCGAGCCCGCTCCAACTCGCGGTGACCGCGTAGTAGCTCGACCGTGCCTGCGTCGGAGTCGTCACGAGGAAGCCCTCGCCCTGCTGCAGTGGCGGGGCGCTCTGCAACAGACGGAACGGGCGCGCCGCGCGCGCATTCCAGTAGCTGCCCGCGCGTTGTTCGCCGATCAACTCGGCTGTCGCGATGTCGGACGCTCGGACGATCGGGGCCGCCGAGCGATACACGCGATAGAGCGTTGGCGTTGGCGTTGCGGAGATCTCACGCCACGTGACGAAGGTCTGCCCGTTACGAAACTCCGCGCGTACGTCGGTCGGCATCTGCACCTGCGTGCGCAGGCCTGCAGTGAGCAGAACCGTCAAGGCCACCAATCGGCCAGCAGGGCGCAGTGTGGCTCTCACGAGGAGTTGCAAGGCGAAGGACGACGAAAGCACGATCGTACGAGAGAAGGGATCCCGATTGCCGGCCACGACGGACCTTGCACGAATGGGGTCAGTTTCAGATTACCCGATCGAAGGGCGCTTTGCCGCTCCTTCGCGGCCTCGGTCGGGTGCCGACGATGCCTGGAACGATCATGCTCCGCAGGTGCGCCGCAGACCCCGATGCCATGGGCGTCACCGCGTATTCGGTAGCGCGTGCTGCGTCATCGCTTGGGCCGAAAGGCCTTGCAGACTTCTGGATCCGTCTCGAGGAACGGCCCGTCCATGAGGTCGATGCAGTAGGGAATCGCCGGGAACACGGCGCTCAAGCAATCGTGAATCGCCGACGGTTTCCCAGGCAGATTGACGATCAGTGCCGCCCCGCGGGTCCCGGCGATCTGACGGCTCAAGATCGCCGTCGGCACGACCTCGAGCGACTTGAGACGCATGAGTTCGCCGAAGCCGGGGAGAACGCGTTCGCACACGGCCTCCGTCGCCTCGGGCGTGACGTCGCGGACGGCTGGCCCCGTGCCGCCGGTGGTCACGACGAGACAGCATGCCTCGTGGTCGCAGAGCTCGATGAGCGTCGCCTCGATCGTCGCGCGGTCATCCGGGATGACGCGCACGACAGGCTCCCACGGACTCGTCAGGATCCGATCGAGTTCGTCACGAATCGCGGGTCCACCGCGATCCTCGTACTCGCCGCGACTGGCACGATCCGAAACCGTGACGATCCCAATCTTCGCGGCGTTTCCCACGTCAGATGGCTTTGCGCGGATCGATCGACTCGAGTCCGAAGGACTCGGCAACGTTCGCATCCGTCAACTTGCCACGCACGATGCTCGCCGACGACGAGAACTCGTCGCCCGTCCGAATCGCATCGACAGGTCCGAAGCGCGCGAGTCTCAGAACCCACGGCAGGGTCGCGTTGGTCAACGCGAACGTCGACGTCCGCGGTACGGCACCGGGCATGTTGGCCACGCAGTAATGCACGACGCCATCGACGACGAACGTCGGATCCTGGTGCGTCGTCGGGCGTACCGTCTCGATGCAGCCGCCCTGATCGACGGCGACGTCGACGATGACCGCGCCCTTCTTCATGAGGCTGAGGTCTTCGCGCTTGATCAACGTCGGCGCGCGCTTGCCCTTGAGGAGCACCGCGCCGATCAAGAGATCGGTCGATGGTAGATGTTGCCGAATCGCGTACGGGTTACTGAAGACGAGTTGCACGTTGGGCGGTAGCACCAAGGACAAGTCACGCAAGCGATCGAGGTTGATGTCGAACACCACGACCTGCGCTCCGAGTCCTGCAGCCATGCGCGCAGCTTCGGTGCCGACGATACCGCCACCGAGGATCGTCACCTTGCCCGGCTCGACACCCGGAACGCCGCCGAGGAGCACGCCATTACCACCGAAGGGCAACTCGAGGTGATATGCGCCTTCTTGCACCGCCATGCGGCCCGCGACTTCACTCATCGGCGTGAGCAGGGGCAACCCTTCGCCGGGGACCTCCAGCGTCTCGTAGGCGAAGCAATACGCTCCGCTCGCGAGCATCGCGTCGGTCAACTCACGACTCGCCGCGAAGTGGAAGTACGTGAACACCGTCTGCCCGTCACGCACGAGCGGCCACTCCGGGGCGATCGGCTCCTTGACCTTGACGATCATATCCGCCGATCCCCAGACGTCTTCGGCGGTCGCGACGAGCTTCGCACCCACTTCCTCGTACATCGCGTCTTCGATCCCGGACAACTCGCCGGCCGACTTCTGCACGAGGACTTGGTGACCTGCGGCCACGAGCGACATGACACCGGCCGGCGTCATGCCGACGCGGCCTTCCTGCGGTTTGATCTCTTTCGGGACGCCAACGATCATCATCGTGTTCTCGCTCGGAATCGAATACGCGGCGAGCCTAGTGGGTCCTCCGCGAAGTTCGTAGCAGAACTTTCGGGCCCGCTACCGCGCGTGTTTCCGGCAGCCTTCGACGAGGTCGGCGATGTCCTTCGGATCGAGATCGCCGGCGACGTAGAAGCGGATCGAAAGACTGCCGTCGCTGCGCGCCTCGACGTGCGGGGCCGGCTCGACGAGCACGCGTCGTTCGCGGCCGAGGAACCGTGTCACGGCCTTGTCGGCGCCAGGACTGATCTCCTTCTCGCCGAGTCGGAGGCTCTGGACCCGCGGCCCGCCTGCGATGCCACTCGCGAGCGACGAGACGCTGAGTTTCGGCGCGTTCGGTCTCCCGGCCTGGACGTCGCTCGAAGGCAGATCGAAGGCCGCCGGGTCGAGCGATCGCGGATCGAAGTCGGACGCCTCGAGCGTGAACGCATCCAGCGCGAGGTCCCGCGCCTCGTCGACGGACGGCTTCTTGGGCTCGGGCGTGAGGACGACTTCGGAACCGCGCGGCAAGCTGTCCGGCTCGATGCGCTTGGCTTCGAAGGGCTTCTTCACGTCCGCTCGGTCCGAGGGCTTCGTCGCGGGCTCGTGCGAACGCGATGCCGCTCGACTCTGCCTCGAAGGAACAGACTTCGTTACCGCGTGCCGCGAGACGATCGTCGCGGATCCGCCATTCGATCCCGTCCCGGCTGTCGCCGGAACGGCGGCTTTGCCCTCACCACGGAACAGGAGGAAGATCATCAGGAACAGCGCGAGTATCCCCAGCCCCCACGGAAGCCACTGCATCAAGCCGTCTCCGCCAGCCTCGCCCAAGGGGTTCGGCGGCACCTGCGCGTCGGAACGCGCACGATCCGCCGCATCGCTGATGCGCGTCGCATCGCGCCGCGTCGCACCGCCTTCGTTCTCCCCTGTCGCGAACACGGGCTTCGGGTTCTCGGTCGTGTTCTCGGTCGTGCGCGCACCGGACGTCTTGGCTGCATCGTCCTCGGACCGCCGCTCGGCATTCGACGCACCACTCGACGTCTTGTTCGAACCAGACGCATCCGAAGCGGCTTCGGTGAACAACGGCGACGTGCTCGCCATCCGAGAACGCAAGGTGCTGAGCGAGGACCCGAGTGCATCAAGGCGCAGGATCACGTCCTTGCGATTGCGCGCGCGCTCGAGCTCGGCCTTCTCGAGACCGGTTCGCAGGTCTTCGATCTCTCGAGCGATCGCAGGGACGTTGCCGCCGGTCGAAGGCGACTTCAACAGCTCGTCGAGGCGCGACTGGAGTGCCTGCGTGACGCGTTCTTGGCTCTTGTCGAGCGCCTCGGAAAACGCACGACGTTCGGCATCGAGACGCTTGTCGATCGCTTCGAGTTGTTTGTCGAACGACGCCGGCCCTGCGGACCCTGCGCCCTTGGCCACGGCATCGAGGATCGCGACGCGTTGCCGATCGAGCTTGTCCTCGAAACTCTTGCGTTGCTCGGCGAGCACGCTCTCGAAGGCCTTGTTCTGCTCCGACAGGCGCGACATCACTTCGTCGCGCAACCCGGTGGTCAGCGGCGCCAATGCCGACTTGACCGCCTCCGCTCCCGCGATCCCACCGCTGCCCGTGGCCTTGCTGACCTGCATTTCGGCGATGCGCGCGTTCATCGCGTCGAGCCGTCTGGTCAGCGCGACGCTCTGTTCGATCAGGGTGTCGACACGGCTACGCATTTGATCGCTCGGCTGTACGGCATTGGCCAGCCGCTCCGCAAAATCGACACGCTGCGCCTCGAACCGCTTGGCGAGATCGGTCTGCATCGCCGCTACACGGCTATCGAGGCTCGCTACGGCTGCGCTCGGGTTGCTGGCCCCGAGCGCAGAGATCTCCTTCTGGACGGTCTCGAGGCTCTTCGCGAGTTCGACGCTCTGTGTATGCAGCTTCTCGAAACGCTCCACGATGATCGGACCCGGGTCACCGACCTCTTCGAGCTTCGTCGCGAGTGTCTGCTGCTGGAGATCGAAGCGCTGCTTCATCGACTTCTCGATCTCCGTCAAGCGACGCGACAACGCGTCCTCTCGTGCGAGTTCGCGTTGTTTCTCCTCGGCCATCGCGACCGATCGCTCTTTCCAGAGCTTCTCGAATACGTCGCGCTGTGCATCGAGGTTCTTCGCGACCTCGGTCTGCAGCGCGGAAAAGCGATCCGCAACGACCTTTTCACCCTTCGACACACTCGCCTCGAAGGCCTCGAGCCGCTTGTCGAAGTCCGCGACACGCTTGGCATCGAGTGAATCGAGACGTTTGGTGATCAACTGGCTCTGCGCCTCGAGCTGCTTGTCGAGCTCGGTGCGGAGCGCGGCAACACTGTTGCCGATCTCCAGCGTCTTGGGGTCGTTCGAGATCTTCGCTTCGAGTTCTTTCTGTCGCGCATCGATCTTGCCGAACACTTCCGTGCGGAACGCATCGAGCTTGGTCGAAAGACCTTTGGATGCATCCTCTGACTTGGCGGTCAGCTGGCTCAGTTCTGTTCGAAGATCACGAATGAGTGCCGCGCGTTCGGTTTCGAGTCGCTTCGCAGCGGCTTCGTCCGCCTGTGCGAGCTCTGCCGCTTGGTTCTCGAAACGCTTCCCGAGATCGGCGCGCAGTTCCGTCAACTGCTTCGCGAGATCGGCCGAACGCGGATCGTCGGCTAGCTTCGCCTCGAGAGCCTTCTGCCGTTCGTCGAGCTTCGCGAACACTTCGCCGCGCAACGTCTGGAGCCGCTCGAGGATGGACTTCGTAACTTCGCTCGTCGTGGAGCTGTTCGCGGCGGCGTTCTTCGTGATCGCGGATTCGATGCGCGCCAGTGCGCCCTTCTCGAGTTCGCTGAGCTGCTTGCGAAGCTCGGCGACCCGTGCTTCGTCCGCGGCCTTCGCTTCGTTCGACAGACGTGCGGCATCCTTGTCGAGGCGAGCATTGAGGTCGGTCCGCAAGGCATCGAGCTGCTTCTGCACGTCGAGCTGGCGACTCGTTTCGACGATGCGTGCTTCGAGGGCCTTCTGGCGCTCGTCGAGCTTCGCGAACACTTCGTCGCGCAGTGAATCGAAGCGTCGCGTCAGATCTTCGGCACGTTTCGCCTCCATCGCTGCAGTCGCCGTGTCCGAACCACCTGCTGCAGCGGCGATTCCCGCGAGACTCTTCGCGAGTTCGGTGCGTTGCCCGTCGAAGCGGCGAACAAAGTCTGCGCGCATCGCGTCGAACTGCTTCGACAGCGCGGACGCGCTGGCATCACCCGTGAGTTTGGCCTCCAACGCCTTCTGACGTTCGTCGAATCCCGCGAACACGTCGGTCTTGAGCGCATCGACTCGCGCGAGCAATGCCTGCTGACGTTGAGCTTCGAGTTTCGACGCGCTCGCCTCGCTCTCCTTCACCGCAGTCCTGAGTCCAGCGATCTCGCGCGCGACCCGCGCGTCTTGCTCGTCGAGTCGGGCAACGAGATCGTCGAGGCGCGACGCGAGTTTCGCCTCGGTCTTTGCGATCGACGCCGAGCGCTCCGTTCCAGTGAGTTCCGCGCGCAGCGCCGCGACTCCCTTGGCGAGTTCGTCGCGGCTCGCCGCAGCGCTCTTGTCGCTCGCCGTGAGGCGCTCGCGAATCGCCTCGAGTTCGGCGGTGAAGCCCGGGATCGCGACCGTTGCCTTCCCATCACCGCTCTTCGCAGCCACGGCGAAGCCGGCGACCGCATCTCCGAGTTCGCGACGCAGAGCCGAGAGCTCACGATCTCGCTTGTCGCTCGACGCCGCGAGCTTCGCATCGAGACTCGCGAATCGCGATCCGAATCGCGTCTCGAACTCCGCGACCGCCTTGGCTGCAGCAGCCTCGGCGGCGGCGCGCTCGCCGGTGGCGGCGACGGACTTCGCCTCGGCCAAGAGTTCGTTCAGCGCCGTCAGGCGCGAATCGATTTCTTCGCGGTTCTTGCCCGCGCGAGCATCGAGAGCTTCGAGCGTGGCGCGGAGCTTCGCGAGTTCGCCAGCGGTGCCCGCGTCGATTCGCGGCCCTGCAGCGGGGCTCGGCGCGCTCTCCGATGCCGCCTTCGCTGCCGCTTCGATTCCACGAGCAGCGTCCTCGAGGCGCTTCGAAGTCGCGCTGAAGCGCTCACCGAGTTCCGCGAGTGTTCGCGCCGTTTCGGCATCGACGGGTGCTGCGCGGACTTTGCCAAACGCGGCGCGCAGCTCGTCGAGTCGAGCCAGCATCTTGTCGCTCGCTTCTTTCTCGGCCTTGACTGAAGCGACGAGTCGAGCGGCCTCGGCCTTCTCGGTCTCCGCGATGCGCGTGCGAAACTCGGCGAGTTCGGCACGGAGGGCCGTGTCGCGCTTCTGCATCTCGTCGGCGATGACGGCGAGCCGCGCCTCGAGACGCGTGCCGACGGCATTGGCATCGCTCGGCGATGGAGGGCGACTCGCGAGCGACGAGCGCAAGTCTTCGAGACTTTCGAGCATCGATCGCCGCCCGGCCGCCGCGAGGTTCTCACTGGCCTCGAGGCGATTCTTGATCGCGAGCAGATCCGCATTGGCGGTCGTCATCGGTGGTGCGGTTCGCGCGACACCCTCGCTCGCGTTGCCAGTCGTGTTCGCGCTGGCGAGTGATTTGATTTCTGCACGCAGATCGGTCAGGTCGCTCTTGCGATCACTCGAGCTCTTCTCGAACTCCGACTCGAGGGTTTTCAGCGCGGCGTCGAATCGCTTCTCGAACGCGGCAACAGCATCACTCGCCGCTTTGCGCTCCTTCGCGATCGCGGCATCGCGTTCGTCGAGAGTCTTCGACAACGCTTCGAGCTCGAGGGTCCGACGCCCTTCCTTGTCGGTGATCGCCTTCGCGAGGGAGTCGATACGCTCCGCGAGATCGTCACCGATCCGAGTCGGAGCGACCCCTGTCGGCCGGTCGGAGAGCAGCTTGCGAAGCGTATCCACACCAGATGTGAGTTCGTCACGCACCGACTCCGCACGTGTCTCGCTCTGGGCAAGTCGGCGACGGATCGCGGCGAGGTCGTTCGCGAACGAAGGGAGGAGTTTCTGGACACGATCCCCTTCGTTGCTCGTGCGACTCGCCGCAACGAACCCCGTGACCGCGTCACCCAGCTCCCGCCGCAGCAATGTGACCTCGTCGTTTCGCGCGCGATCGTTCTGCTCGAGCCGCGTCGCGAGCGAACCGATCTCTTCGTGCAAGCGTTTCTCGAACTGCTCGAAGCGGGCCTTGTCCTCGGGCGCCACCTTCGTCGCACGGAGATTCTCGTCGAGTCGCTCGAAGAGTGCATCGAGCCGGCGTTGCATGGCTTCGAGAGCACGCTGCTGCGCCTCGAGTGCCTCGCGCTGCGCAGCGATGGAGCGCACGACCGACTCGTCTTGCTCCGCGTTTCGCTGCGCGCCTGCGGCGTCTTTCGGCAACTGCGCCGCCGTGTTGCGCATCGCGTCCAAGCGCACGGTGGCGTCCTCCAGCGCGCGTCGCAGATCGACGAGGTCCGCCTTCGTCACGTCCGAATCGCTGTTCGTCGCGCGCTTCGAGAGCCCATCGAGACGGCGTTCGATCGCGTCGAGGCGGCGATAGCTCGCTTCGGTTCCCTCGAGAAGTTGGTCTGCGCGCACCTTCGCCGTGCGATCCTGAGGGTCGTCGACGCGCTTGGCGGCAGCCGCCAACTTCGCGGATTCGAGCTTGGCGGATTCGAGCCTCGCAGCATCCAGCTTCGCGGCTTCGACGCTGGCCGCCTCGACCTTCGCCGTTTCTGCGGCGCGACGCGCGAACCACGCCTCGGCATCGTCGACGGCTCGTTCGGCATCGCCGGGCGTCGCCCCGGTCTGGTCGAACCGCGTCACACGCTCGAGGAGGCTCGGATCGGGACGGCCTCGTGAATGACGCTCGAGTTCTTGCCGCGCCCAATCGACTCCAGGCATCGAGGAAGGAAAGTCATCGATGAGTTCCCCTCGAGTCTTGCCATCGAGTTGGGAGATGAGGCCTTGCAACGTGGCGCGATCCGGGTCCGTCGTCGGCACGGTGCACGACGCCGAGGACCACACGAAGCACGCCAGCAGCGGCAATGCCAAACGTCGCGGTGCGCGATGGAGTTTCATGAACTTGGTCACGGCAGATGGGATCACGGTAGGCAGATTCGGTTCAGGTCGCTCGAAGCCCGCTCGATCACGATGCGGCTCCGGAGACGGCTTCGGTCGACACAACAGCTCCCGGCGGTCGCGGCACGTCGAAGTGAATGGATTCGCCTCCCCTACCCCTCGTCGCACTGTCGTCATGCTCGCGCGTCTTGTTGCCATGCTCGCGCGTCTTGTTGCCATGCTCGCGCGTCCATGCAACGCGAGGACCAAGACAAAGATCCCCGTGCGGCACGACCTCTCGGGTCGAGAGTTCGAGGCGGCATCGCTTGGGACGCCACACATCAGGGCCCCGGTTCTCGAGCGTCATGGCGAGCCAAATGCGATTGCGATCGCGAGGCAGGCGATCGACCGTATCGCGGAAGGACTCGTCCTGCGCGTGGTGATACCCCTCTCCTTCGCGAAACCCGAGTCGCAGGTCGCGATCGTGCGTGGTGGCGAGCACGCTGTCCCCGCCGGGTCCACTCACGACGAACCTCTGCGCGGACGGAACAGGGACCCAACCCGTCAGTCGACTTCGCGGCGCGAGCACGACGGAGTTCGAGAACGTCAGCTCGACAGGGTGCTCGGGAAGCCGCACTTCGACGCGCGCCTCGAGGTCCTCGTCAGGCAATCCGAGATGACCCTCGAACAGCAACGTGTCGTCCATCGCGACGCAGAAGATCGAACCGCTACGCCGCTCGAGCAACCAGCGTACGCCATGAAGTTCGGCGCGAGTCGGGGTCGTGTCCCCAGGAAGCGCAATCGCGAGATGGTGAGCCATGAGCCGCAGAGCCGGAGTTCGCAACGCGCGAGGTGCGAGCCCGCGCGAAGCACGAAAACGAATTCGATCACGTCGTCGTGAGCCAGCCGAACCGCACCGATCCCCGCGAACCAACGTCCCCCACGGTGCCGACTCCAAGACAAGACTAACAGCCGAGAACACGGCGCGCCAAGAAGGCTCCGGCGCACGAGGGTCGCGGCGTCAGAAAGTTCTTGCGACGAGCCACTTCGGGTCGTTAGAACTTCGACCGCTCGTTGCGGTGCTGGCGCGAAATACCCTCGATCGTGCCGCACGTTCCTCGACTCGAGGAGCGCGACGATCGCCGCATGCGGCGTTTGGACACCGTCTCGAGACCGCATGGACACGAGGGCGATTAGCTCAGTTGGTTAGAGCACTAGCTCGACAAGCTAGGGGTCGAAGGTTCGAGTCCTTCATCGCCCACCATTCTCCGCAAGGACTTGCGTCGAGAGCGGCGCTTCACGACCCGACGAACGGCGTGAAGAATCCCGCGTATCAAAAAAAGTCGCGGCTGCCCCACCGAAGTGAGACAGCCGCGGGCAGTCGCGCCGGAGCGCGACGGCTCTTCTTCCCGGAAGGGAAACGGTGTTGGAATTCGTGATTGGAAGTCGAACGTGGCGGGCGGCGAAGCGCCTACCCGCTCAGTTGACTTTGAAGACGATCGTCTGGCCTTCCCAGCCGTACTGGGCGTCGTCCTTGTCGGGATCGAACGTTCGGGTGCCGCTGCCGTAGTTGTAACGGTGGCCACAGTCGTACGGCGCCGCGTTGCGGTAATCACCGAAGGTCGTCTCGATGCCGCGCGACCAACGCAACGCATTCGTCGGATCGAACGCGACGCCTTGCGACCAGACTTGCTGCCCCTTGAGAGCCGGGGGGACGATTCCCCAGTCGAAGTTGGCGTAGCCGCCCGACGGGGTCACGACCGGAATCGGGTGAATGAAGACCGCGGGTGAAGCGAGATCCGCATAAATGCTGCAGCCGCCCCCGATCGCTTGATCGACGCGCTTGTCGCTGATCCACATCAGGGAAATGTCGCCTGTGTTCCGCGTGTAGCTGTACGTGCGGAACAACTCGCCGACGTTGTAGCCCGTCGAGTAGTTGTAGAAGTTGGTCGGATTGCACGCAGTGCCGTACGAAACCGACGTGCCACGCGTGCCCGTCACCGCACGGTCGTCCTGGGAGTCGACGTAGAAATTGACGTTGGCCTGGTTCGCGGATGCGTAGGTCGCCCAATCGATGACGACAGCGTCACCCTTGACCGCGAACGGCCGATCACCGAGCACGATGTTGAACGGCGCGACGCCCGTGTAGGCGGCGAACGCGGCGAAGTTGAACGTCTTCTTGGTCTGGAAGACCGCGACGTCGTCGCCGTGGTTGTCCGCGAACTTGTTGCTGAGCACCTTCGGGTCGCACGACTTCGTCGTGCCGCCGCTCGAGAGCCACACCTGGATGTCGCAGGTGAAACCCGTGGTCAGATAGGCACCGCCGTTCGCACGCGCGCTGAGCTGAGTGATGACCTTGCCGGTCGTCCAACTCGTGCCGCTGCCGCTGTAGCCGCACTGGATGCGTGCGGGAACATAGCGCAACGGGATATGACGCGAGGCATCGCCCTCGGTCGTGCCGAGCGTCGGAGAATCAGGCAGAGTTTCGGTCGTTTGTGCGACCGCGATCGAGGGGAGCACCGCAACGGCGCCGAGCATCCAGAGAGTTCGCATGAGCTTCAGGAATAGTTGAGGGAACAGAAACATATCCCGAGCGCAGAGAACCGAGAGCTCGGGAACGACCCGATCAAATATAACACAACTTTAGATGTCTAAAGATTTCCGCACAAAAATCGAGAGACCCGTGTGGCGATGCCATTACGCCCGAAGGTCCTGGACCGCGGACGAGCTGCGTCCGAGCATGCAGCACATGCAAGACCATCATGCGATCGTGACCGGAGCGTCCCGTGGTATCGGCGCCGCGATCGCGTCGACGCTCGCCGCTCGCGGCGCGCGCGTAACCCTGATCGGACGCGACGAACCGGCGCTTCGGGACGTGGCGCGCGGAATCGGTGGCACCCCGAGGATCTGCGATGTCGCCAATCCGGAACACGTCGAACGCGTCTTCGATGCGATCGTGGCCGAGACCGGGCCGATCGACATCCTCGTCAATAACGCAGGCATCGCCGAGAGTGGCCCACTCTCGAAGTCGACGTGCGCGCAGCTCGACAAGCTCCACGCCGTCAATGTCCGCGGGGTCTACGCGTGCACGCTCGCCGCTCTGCCATCGATGCGGAAGCGACCGACCGGACGCATCATCAACATCGCGAGCAGTGCGGGGCTGCGCGGCTATCCCTACGTCGGCGCCTACGTCGCGACCAAACACGCGGTCGTCGGCCTGACTCGCGCGTGGGCACTCGAACTCGCGACGACGGCGATCACGGTCAACGCGGTGTGCCCTGGCTACGTCGACACACCAATGCTCGCACGCACCCTCGACACGATCGAGAAGACGACGTCACGTTCGCGGGACGAAGCGCGCGCGATGATCGAAGCGCACAATCCCCAAGGACGACTCATCACACCCGACGAAGTCGCCGCAGCCGTCGCCTATCTCTGTGAACCGAACTCCGCGTCGATCAACGGGCACTGCCTCGCGCTGACCGGTGGCGAGGCCCTCTGAGTCTTCGGCCTCAAGACCGGAATTGCGTGATCAGCGATCGTCCGACTGTCAGAAGCGGCGTCGAACTCGTCGTGCCGACGCCGCAGACACTGTGTAACCCGTTCGTGGTGATGATGCCGACGCGATTCGCTGCCGCATCGAGGAACGCCATCTGCGTGAGCAACGCGATCCCCGAAATCTGCGTCGCAGGCAGCGCCCACGTGTGATGCACGTTGCCGCTCGCGTCGGTCACGATCGGATCGAGGATAAGAAGATCCTGCACGATCTTGCAAGACGTGCCCGGCAACGTCACGTCGATGGCGCTCGCACCGAGGATCAAGACGCCTGGAAGATTCGCGACGCCACACGCACCCTCCCACTCGTGGAACAGGAAGCCGGACACGAGACTTCGACCGTCGGTCGCGTGACGCGCGAGCACGTTGGCACTCGACGTACATCCTCCATACGTGCCGTTGGGCCCACTGACACCGAACCCGGTCGCAGCCGGCACGGTCGCGTACACCATCGAGACCTCCGGTCCACCCGGAACGCCGGAGCGAGCGCGTGTCCAGCCGTCGCAGTAGTAGTTGTACGCCGTGGTCTTGTAGGTGAAGTTCCAGAAGTCGAGGACGACCGCGCGGTTCTGTGCGGGCTGGAAGAGGAAACTGTCGTCGAGCGCGATCTTGAAGTCGAATCCCGTACTCGGGTTGGTCGGCGTGCCGAGCACGGGGAGCAGCAACTTCTTCCGCGTGAACACGCGCCTGCTCGTCGAGCGATCGAGATTCGCATCGAACGCGGTCGTCGCCGTCGCGGCGTCGATTCCGGACGCTGCGGAAGACAGCCAGAGTTCGAGTTCGATCGTCTGCCCGCCTTGGTTGCCAGTGTTGTAGGACGACGGCATGCGGAAGTCGATCGACCGCACGACGAGCGGTGTTTGCCCACTCGTGAACGAGTCCGCGTTGTGGATCTGTTGATAGTGATGAGCATCGACGCCGAAGCCGTATCCGAGCCCGCTGATGCCACGCGTGTTGGCACCGGCCCCCATCGCGGTCTTCGGCGAGATCCCGGAATTCTGCGCGACCGCTGACGTCGACCCGACGAGGACGGCCCACGCACAAAGCACGCTCGATACGAGAACGGGATGACGTCGAGCAAAGTTCTTCGAGAACGACATGTCGGGATCTCCTGATGATGGTGTGCACGAGGATATCGCCAAAGAAGTCGCTGCGTGGCTCGCGTCGCCCTGCGAAGATGCGCCACCATGGAAATCTTGCAGCCTGACGACTGGCCGAGGCCGAAGGGATACGCCAACGGCATCATCTCCGAGGGCCGTCTCGTGTTCGTCGCTGGACAAATCGGTTGGAACTCCGAGGAGCGCTTCGCGAGTCCATGCATGGCTCACCAAGTCGAGCAGGCACTCACCAATGTTCTCGACGTCCTTGCCGTCGGTGGCGCCGGTCCTGAACACGTCGTGCGCATGACGTGGTACGTCACGGACAAACACGAGTATCGCGAAAAGGCGAAGGACATCGGTGCGGCGTATCGCAAGACGTTCGGAAAGCACTTCCCCGTCATGACGCTCGTCCAAGTCGCGGCACTCCTCGAAGACGAAGCCAAGGTCGAGATCGAGTGCACGGCGGTCCTGCCGGTGGCGCAGGAGCGGACACCAGAGGAGTCGAGATGAGCGAAGTCGACCCAACGATCCGCCTGACATCGCGCGAGTTCGCTCGGTACGAAACCCGCCATGTACGCTGGGAAGTCGAAGACCGTGTCGGCATCGTCACTCTCGATCGTCCGGAGCGAAAGAACCCGCTGACCTTCGAGTCCTACGCGGAGTTGCGCGATCTGTTTCGCGGACTCGTCTACGCGAGTGATGTCGATGCGGTGATCCTTCGCGGCAATGGCGACGATTTCTGCTCGGGCGGCGACGTGCACGAGATCATCGGTCCGCTCGTGCGAGGGGAAACGACCGAGTTACTCGCGTTCACACGTATGACCGGCGACCTCGTGCGTGCGATCCGCGACTGTCCCCAACCCGTCCTCGCCGCAGTCGACGGCGTGTGCGTCGGCGCGGGCGCGATCCTCGCCATGGCGAGCGACCTGCGCTTCGGGACCGACGCCGCCAAGGTCGCGTTCTTGTTCGTTCGCGTCGGGCTCGCGGGATGCGATATGGGAGCATGCTCGATCCTGCCGCGGATCATCGGCCAAGGACGTGCGGCAGAACTGCTCTTCTCGGGACGCACGATGACGGCGGAGGAAGGCGAACGATGGGGCTTCTTCAACCGGCTCTGCCCCCGCGACTCGCTCTTCGAAGAGGCGCGAGACCTCGTCACGAAGCTCGTCCGAGGACCGACGTTCGCACACGGCATGACCAAGAAGCAACTCGATCACGAGTGGAACATGACGCCCGCACAAGCCATCGAAGCCGAAGCCCAAGCCCAGGCGATCTGCATGCAGACGCGTGATTTCGAACGGGCCTATCACGCGTTCGTCGCCAAGCAGAAACCGACGTTCGAAGGCAACTGAGACCCGCGAAGGCGATGGATACCTCGATGGACGATTCGACGACGCATCCTCCCGGCATGGCGCTCCTCGCGGGCAGCCCGTTCTTCGACGACGAAGCACGGGCATTCGCCAGACGAATCGCCGAATGGTCCGCGGCCCATGCCATCGAGACTCACGATGAGTCCGCGCTCGACGTCGATGCGACCTGCAAGTCATGGGTGCGCGAGCTCGCCAAAGACGGGCTACTCGCGCCAACCGTTGCACGTCCATTCGATGTAACGAGACTGTGCATCGCTCGCGAGACCCTTGCGTACTTGGATGGCCTCGCCGACTTCTCCTTCGCCATGCAGGGCCTCGGAAGCGGCACGATCTCGCTCTTCGGCACCGACGCGATGCGCGATCGATACTTGCCCCGCGTCGCACGCGGAGAAGCGATCGCCGCCCTCGCACTCTCCGAATCCGAAGCAGGCTCCGACGTCGCGAGCCTCCGCACGACGGCGCGTCTCGTCGGCGACGAATACGTGCTCGACGGCGAGAAGATGTGGATCAGCAACGGCGGCATCGCCGATTTCTACATCGTCTTCGCACGCACGGGCGAGGCTCCCGGCGCGCGTGGTCTCTCGGCGTTCGTCGTCGACGCGGAGACACCCGGACTCGAGATCGTCGAGCGCATCGACGTCATCGCACCACATCCGCTCGCGCGCCTTCGCTTCCGCGAGTGTAAGGTGCCGGCCACAGCACTCGTCGGCGCGCGAGGCCGCGGCTTCCACGCCGCGATGGCGACCCTCGACATCTTCCGCTCGACGGTCGGTGCTGCGGCGCTCGGCTTCGCCAAGCGCGCCTTCGACGAGGCCGTCGCGCACACGACGACTCGCGAGCTCTTCGGTGGTCCCCTTTCGGACATGCCCGTGACGCGAGCAAAGCTCGCCGACATGGCACTCTCGATCGATGCGAGCGCATTGCTCGTCTACCGCGCCGCGTGGCTCAAGGATCGCGGTCAGGAGCGAGTCACGCGCGAAGCTGCGATGGCCAAGCTCTTCGCGACCGAGCGTGCACAAGACGTCATCGACGCGGCCGTGCAACTTCACGGCGGTCACGGTGTTCGCGTCGGCTCGATCGTCGAGAAGCTCTATCGAGAGATCCGCGCCCTTCGCATTTACGAAGGAGCGACGGAAATCCAACAGCAGATCATCGGACGAACCATCGTCGATGACTATCGAGAGCGAGTTCGCTCCCGTGATGCGATGCAGACTCAGCCGGAGGATCGATGACCGAATCCGCGTACTCCGATCGGTTCACGCTCGACGCGCTTCCCCCACGTAATCAGTGGCCGGATCTGATCCATTTGGAAGAACTCGGGTATCCAGAACGACTGAACGTCGCGACCGTCCTGCTCGACGAACACGTGCGTCAGGGAAATGGCGCAGCACCTTGCGTAGGTGCGCCGGGGCCGAACGGCGCCGTGATGTGGACCTACGAAGAGCTTCGAGGCCGCGCCCACCGAATCGCTCACGTCCTCCGCGATCATTGTGCGCTCGTTCCTGGAGAACGCGTGCTGCTGCGCGCCCCCAACACGCCGATGCTCGTCGCGTGCTATCTCGGGGTGCTGCTCGCGGGCGGAGTCGTCGTCGCCTCGATGCCGCTCCTCCGCGCGAAAGAGCTCGAGTTCATGATCGTCCGTGCGAAGATCCGCATCGCGTTGTGCGACAGCCGACTCGTGGAAGAACTTTCGAAGGCTCGTGGTGCCGCGACCGAACTCGAGACCGTACTCACGTTCGGCAACGGTGAGCCTGATTCCGGAGAACTCGAACGTCTGATGGCGACGAGCCCCGACGTCTTCGACGCCGTCGACACGTCGGCCGAAGACCCGTGCTTGATCGCGTTCACGTCGGGCACGACCGGGAACGCGAAGGGCACGATGCACTTTCATCGCGATCTCCTCGCGGTCTGTGATTGCTTTCCACCACAGTGCTTGCGAGCGACGTCCGACGACATCTTCATCGGTAGTCCACCGCTGGCGTTCACGTTCGGCACTGGCGGACTCATGTGGTTCCCGATGCGGGTCGGCGCGAGCACGGTCCTGCTCGAACAGCCGTCGCCGAAGAATCTCGCCGAAGCGATCGAATCCTGTCGACCGACGATCTGTGTCACCTCGCCGACCGCGTATCGGATGATGCTCACACAAGGACACGACCTCAGCAGCCTCCGTCACGGCATCAGTGCGGGGGAGACGTTGCCTCGAGCAACCTACGAGTCGTTTCTCGAGCACACCGGTGTTCGGCTGATCGACGGGATCGGCTCGACCGAGATGTTGCACATCTTCATCTCGTCGCCACCCGAGGACATCGTGCCTGGCTCGACCGGTCGTCCCGTTCGCCACTACGAGGCAAAGGTCATCGATGAACAGGGCGAGCGCGTCATCGGGCAAGTCGGTCGACTCGCGGTGCGTGGTCCCACCGGCTGCCGGTATCTCGATGATCCCAGGCAACTCGAATACGTGCATCAGGGATGGAACCTCACCGGCGACGCCTATGTCGAGGACGAGAACGGCAACTTCTGGTACCAGGCCCGTACGGACGACATGATCGTCTCCGCTGGCTACAACATCGCAGGCCCCGAAGTCGAAAGCGCGTTGATGCTGCATCCGGCGGTGCAGGACTGCGCGGTCGTCGGTGTTCCGGACGAAGAGCGCGGCCACATCGTCAAGGCGTTCGTCGTCGCGAACGCGGAGATGACGTGTGACGACGGCCTCGTTCGCGAACTACAGGCGTTCGTCAAGGAAACGATCGCACCCTACAAGTATCCGCGTGCGATCGAGTTCCTCGACGCGTTGCCTCGCACGGCCACTGGCAAAGTGCAGCGCTACGTGTTGCGCACTCGCGGTTGATGACCTTCTCGCGCACACAGACGGTGCTCTTCCGGCACTGCGATCCAGCTCGCATCGTCTTCTTCCCTCGCTACTTCGAGATGATCAACGATCTGTTCGAGGAGTGGCTCGAATCGATCGGCTGGAGTTTCGCGATGCTGCACGAGGAGCGTCACGAAGGCGTCCCGACGCTCGAGACGTCGGCGCGCTTCGTCGCTCCGTGCCGCCTCGGTGAAGTGCTCGACTTGTCCCTCGATGTCGTGCGCGTCGGTGGCGCTTCGTTCGAACTCGCATTCTTCGCGCACTGCGGCGGAGAACTGCGCTGGACCGCCGCATCGAAACTCGTTTACGTCTCGAACGACGGAAAGACAATCAAGAGCAAGCGAATCCCGGAGCCGCTGCGTCAGAGCATGCTGCGAGAACTCCAGGATCCAGAGAACAGGACTACGGAGCGAACGGGATGAAGATCGATGTCATCGGCGGCGGACCCGCGGGTCTGTATGCGGCGGTCCTCGTCAAGAAAGCGTGGCCGGACGCGAGGATCCGCGTCTTCGAGCGCAATCGCCGTGGCGACACCTTCGGCTTCGGCGTCGTGTTCTCCGACGAGACCCTCGGCATCTTCCAGGATTACGACGAACCCTCGTACGAGGCGATCCGGCGCAACTTCGCGTACTGGGACGACGTCGACATCCACTTCAAGGGCGAGGTTCTGCGCTGCGCAGGCAATGGGTTTGCCGGTTGTTCCCGCATCTCCCTGCTGCACCTCCTCGAGGAGCGGTGCCTCGAACTCGGCGTCGAACTCCACTTCGAGACCGAGATCGCACCCGAGGACCTCGATCGCCTGCGAGCCGAAGGTACCGACTTCTTCCTTGCGAGCGACGGGATCAACAGTCGTCTGCGCGAAGCACACAAGGACGCTTTCGGAACGCACGTCGACCTGAGGCAGGATCAATTCTGCTGGATGGGATCTACGAAGGCGCTCGACGCGTTCAAGTACTTCTTCCGTGAGACCGAGCATGGCGTCGTGCTCGCCCATTGCTATCAGTACGAACAGGGGCACAGCACCTGGGTCATCGAGATGACGCCCGAGACGCACGAAGCGTTCGGGTTCGACACGATGCCCGAAGACGACTATCGACGGGTTCTCGAAGGCGTGTTTCGCGAAGAGCTCGATGGCCATCCACTCGTCGGAAACCGATCGATCTGGAGGCGCTTCCCCGCGATCACCAACGATCGTTGGGTGCACGATCGCATCGTCTTGCTCGGCGATGCCAAGGCAACGGCGCACTACTCGATCGGCAGCGGCACCAAGCTGGCGATGGAAGACGCGATCGCGCTCTTCGAAGCGCTCCGCGCGACGTCGTGTGACGTCGATGCCGCGCTCGCGCACTACGAAACACACCGACGGGAAGACGTCGAGAAGACCCAGTACGGCGCACTCGTGTCACTCCGGTGGTTCGAGACGATGAACCGCTCCTTGGTTCACGCGCCGGAGTACTTCGCATTCGGTGTGATGAGCCGTTCCAAGCAGGTCACGTACGAGAATCTGCAGTTGCGCGACGCACGCTTCGTGGAGCGTGTCGAAAAGCGCTTCCTGGACGACGTTCGTGCACTCGGATACGACGTCCAGGACGGCACGCCGCCGATGTTCACACCGTTCCGTCTCCGCGACATGGAAGTCGCCAATCGCGTCGTCGTGTCACCGATGGCGCAGTATTCGGCGACGGATGGCGTGCCGAGCGACTGGCACTTCGTGCACTACACGTCGCGCGCGATCGGCGGCGCAGGGCTCGTCTTCGTCGAGATGACGTGCACGTCGCCGGATGCGCGTATCACGACCGGATGCACCGGACTCTGGAACGACGAACAACGCGACGCATTCGCGCGCATCGTCGATTTCTGCCATCGCGAGACGCCATCGAAACTCTGCATGCAACTCGGGCATGCAGGGCGAAAAGGATCGACGCAACTCGGCTGGGAGACGATGGACGCCCCCATCGACGGACACAACTGGCCACTCGTGTCCGCGTCGCCGATCGCGTGGCAGCCCGGAAATGCCGTTCCGCGAGAACTCGACCGCGCAGGCATGGATCGCATTCGCGAGGACTTCGTCGCGGCGACACGGCGCGCCGACGAAGCGGGTTTCGACATGCTCGAAGTGCACATGGCCCACGGCTACCTGCTCGCGAGCTTCCTTTCCCCACTCACGAATCGACGTACCGACGAGTATGGCGGCTCACTCGAGAACCGGCTTCGCTTCCCACTCGAGATCTTCGCTGCCTGTCGCGGTGTCTGGCCCGAAGCCAAGCCGATGTCGGTGCGCATCTCGGCCAGCGACTGGGCCCCCGGAGGGAACGAGGAAGCGGACATCCTCGGCATCGCGCGCGCATTGGTCGCCGCAGGCTGCGATCTGATCGACGTGTCGTCGGGGCAGACCGTCTCCGATCAGAAACCCGTCTACGGTCGCATGTATCAGACGCCGTTCGCCGATGCGGTGCGCCAAGAGGTCGAGATCCCGACGATGACCGTCGGCGCGATCACGACGCCGGACCAGGTCAACACGATCCTGCTCCAGCGCCGCGCGGACCTCGTCGCGATCGCGCGTCCACACCTGGCGGATCCGTACTTCACGCTGCATGCTGCAGCGCATTACGGATTCAAGGGCCAGGCATGGCCCAAGCAGTATCTGACGGGCGCGTTCCAGGCCTACCGAGAGGCCGAACGCCTCCGCGAGCGTCAACGCGACCTCGAGATCAAGGCGAGGCCGCGGACACACGCGGTCGAAGACGAAGCTCAGCGCTGAGGCGCGAGCGCGGTCCTTGACCCGAAGCGGAAGAAGCTGAACGCAGGCCCGATCTCGAACGCCTGGAAGAAGATCGTCTGCCCGATCGACACGAGTGGATCACGCGGAATGCGATAGGTCCAGTTGCCCGAACCCGCGCCGAGTTGGATCAAACCGACGCCGCGATTCGCATCGAGTTCGAACAGCCCTTCGACGCCCGGAATCGTCAGTCCTTGGCTCAGGCGAAATTGAGATGCGAACAGCACCGTGATGGTCTTCGCGTCCCGAACCGGCAAATCGATGAGCAAGAACTCACGATCGCCGGTGCGATACATCTCGAAGAGCGGCACGGGAGACGCCACCTTGCGCACGACGCAATCATCGACGAAGAAGTCACTCGTACCGACATCTTCGGCACGGGCGAGGAAGCGAATCCGATACTTCGCGAGGGCGAGATCCAGGGTCTCTTCGATCGGCCCTTCTGCTGTCGAAATCGTGCGCGCGAGGTCGATCACGGAGACCCAGTTGCTGCCGTCTTGCCGCTCGATGAGCGTGCGGTAATTCGTGCTGCCACGATTCGCATAGTTCGGATTGGTCACGATGGCGCCGACCCAGTAACGGCCAGCACCGAGAGCCGTCGTGATTTCGAACTCCTGTTCGATTCCGACGTCGCCGCCCGTCGTGGCGATCACGCCACAAGCAAACACATGGTCCTGACCGGCTTCGGGAAAACCGACATCGGCTGCAGCGACGCGTGCATTCGACGCGTTGGTCGCGTTGATCAGCGTCCACGGAGCGTAGCTCGTGGTGCTACTCTCGAAATTGCCGTTGTCGACGAGATTCTGAGCACTCGCAGTCGTGGCGAGAACCGCCACGAACACACAGGCACTGCACGAGCGCAAGGCGCGCGCGCGAAAACGAGGTTGGGACATGAGATCCTCCCGTGGGTTTGGGTTCGATGGCCCGATTCGGGCCATCGAAATTCGACCCACACTGCATCAAGATTGCGAGAGCGATCCGTGTGGAACTACACCCGACGGCAACGCTCGTCGCGCGTCGGCGTGACGAGTCGCTCAACGCGTGCTTCGCGCGAGCCGTTCGTCCATCGCCTCGATGCAGAGCCCCTCGAAAACCCGCGCCACCGCCGTCGAAGAGAACTGCGCTTCGACGAAGCGGCGTGCGCTTGCACGCAGACTCGCGCGATGCTCACCGTCGCGAGCCATCTCGATGCAGGCTTTGGCGAACCCTTCGTCGCCGTCCGCAACCGTGCAATGAACCTCGTGCTCGACAGGTAGTCCTTCGACGCCGAGCGTCGTCGACACGAGCGGAGAACCCAGCGCCATCGCCTCGAAAGCTTTGAGACGCGTTCCCCCACCGATGCGCAGCGGAATGATCGAAATATCGCCACCGTGGATCTCGGGACGAACGTCGTCAACGAATCCCGTGAACTTCCAGTTGGCGCCGACACGCCGCACGGCCTCGACGAGACCAGCGTCGGGATCACGTCCGATGACGGTCAGACTCGCCTCGGGACACTCCCGTACGATGCGAGGCCAACACGCCGCGAGGAACCACTCGAGGCCTTCGATGTTGGGCAGCCAGTTCATCGAACCGGTGAACACGAAGCGCGGTGCCTGTGCACGGAGGTCGCCGGATCGCACGTGTTCGGAGAAGCCATGAAAGTCGACATCGACTCCGGTCGGAATCGTGCGCGTCCGCTCGATAGCGAAATCCCTGCGAAACGTCGCCGCATCGCGCTCGGACACCGCGATGACGCGATCGAACCGCGCTAGCACATCGCGCTCGAAACGCCGCATCTTCTCCGCCTGGCTCTTCCAGATCGCACGCATCGTGGCACGTGTCGCTCGCTCGGCGTGCCGTGCATAGATTTCCGACTCCACGTTGTGGGTGAAGACGAGACTCGGAGCATCGAAGCGTTCGGGGCAGACGATCGCGGTGTGGACGAAGTCGACGACGACGACGTCAGGCTGCGCGGCGAGGGCGGTATCGATCACCGCGCGCGCGCTGGCGCTTCGGTCCAACGCGACCGAGACCGGCAGGCGCGAAGCGAGCGAGGTGATGCGACGCAACCGTGACCGCTTGGTGTCGTCGTCCCAGAAGATCGCTTCGTCACACACCCGCTCGAGTTCGGCGCGGTATGCGTCTTCGCCTTCGGGTGGGCGAGGCTGCAGCAACGTGATGTGGAAATGCCTACCGCGCATTCCGCGAAGCACATCCACGGTGCGGATCCGACCGCCGCTGACGGTGGGGAAGAGAAACCACGGCGCGATGAAGAGAAGGCGTGGCGGCGAGCTATCCGGAAGCGCGGATCCGAAGTCGGGCCTCACCACGACAGTCCTTCGTAGGAAGCTCCTTCGATGCGCCGCAGTGCCGGAACTCCGCTCAGATCGATGATCGGGCGCCCATTGTGGTGTTCTCTGATCAGGTCGATCACCGACGCAGGCGCGTGAGCGACGACGAGAACGTCCGCCCCCTCGAGAACGCGCTTCGGGTCCCGCACGAGAAGCTCGTCGAGATGCGGGATCTCGCGTTCGATGAACTCGCGATTGGCCCCCATGAGTCGACCGACTTCGAGCGCTTCGTCGTAGATCGCGACCTCGTAGCCCTTGCCGAGCAGTCGCTCCGCGAGGTCGACGTACGGCGACTCTCGCAGATCGTCGGTCCCGGGCTTGAACGCGAGGCCAAACAGCGCGACGCGACAACGCCCGTGCTTTGCCACGATCTCGAACGCGCGTTCTTTCTGTCGTGTGTTGCTCGCCATCACGTTTTCGATCATCGGCATCGCGACATTGCGATCTCCGGCGAGCGCCATGAACGCACGAATCTCCTTGGGCAGGCACGAACCACCGAACGCGCCACCGGGCTTCAGGTACGCGGACGAAATGTTGAGACTGCGGTCTTCGCAGAAGAGCTCGAGGGCTTCGCGCGAGTCGACACCGAGGTCCTTGAGCAGCGCACCACTCTCGTTCGCGAACACGATCTTGACCGCGTGGAATGCATTGGAGAGAAACTTGACCGATTCCGCGGCGCGACAACTCACGGCGTGGAAGGGCGCTTCTACCCCCTCGTACACGCGTCGCACCTGCTCGGCGCCACCTGGACTCGCACTGCCTGCGAGGGTGAATGGTGGCGCGTAGAAGTCCCGGACCGCACTCCCTTCGCGCAAGAACTCGGGATTGAAGGCGAGTTCGAGGCCTTGCCCGAGCGTGCGACTGCTCGCGCGCTCGAGCGCGGGTGCGACGCGATCCTCGGTCGTACCCGGCACGACGGTACTTCGCAGAACGAGCGTGTGTGAGCCGTCCTTCTTCGCGATCGCTCGACCGATCTCGCCGACGACCGCATCGACGGCACCGAGAGAGAGCTCCCCTTTCGCATTGCTGGGCGTGCCGACACACACGAGGCTCAAATCGGTCGATACGACGGCCATCGCAGCGTCCTGCGTCGCACGCACGCGCCCTTCGGCATGTGCCTTCGCGATCCGCTCCGCGACGCCGGCTTCGACGACGGGCGAACGACCCGCCGCGATGGCTTCGAGCTTTTGCGGGTTGGGGTCGACACCGACGACCTCGTGTCCGAGTTCGGCGAAGCAGGCGGACGAAACTGCACCGACATAGCCCATGCCGAAGATCGAGATTCTCAAGACGACGAGCCTCCCGGGTCGACGAGACCCGGTTCATGTGGGAGGAACGGGTGACAGGCGTGTGGCGCGAACTGCGAACGCAACGTTCTACAGTGCAGAAGATCGGTCATCGACCCCAATCGACTCGTGAAAAAAGCGCGCAGGCCGCACGACGAGCCGCCAAGGGCGCTGTCTATGATTCCGACACACAAGTCCTCTCGAGAACTCGCCTTGACACAACACCGCGACCGCATCGTCCTCGTGCATTGGATGCAAGGACCCGAGCTCGAAGAACGGCGCAAGCGTATCGAAGCCCTCGGCTACGACGTCGAGGCCATGTACCAGGAAGGCGGCGCGCCGTATCGCCGCATGAAGGACGATCCCCCGCTCGCGGTCGTCATCGACCTCTCCCGTCTCCCCTCGCACGGCCGCCATCTCGGAATTGCGATTCGCGAGCGCAAGTCGACTCGCACGTTGCCGATCGTGTTCGTCGGCGGGGCCGCGGACAAAGTCGCGCGCGTGCGCACTGAAGTCCGCGGCTGCAGCTTCTCTCAATGGGATGACCTCGACGCCGCGATCGACTCCGCGACCAAAAAGCCGATTCCGATCCACGCGCATCGTGCGGCGAACGAACGGTCGTCCGGACACCGCGCGAAGTCGGGATCCAGGCGCAAGGACGGTGGCGCAGGCACCGCCGGCTACTCCGGCACGCCACTCGTCGACAAGCTCGGGATCCAAGAAGGAATGCGCGTCGCGCTGCTCGCGGCGCCGATGTCGTTCGAAGCCACACTCGGCGACCTGCCGAGCGACGTGACCGTGCGCACGGCCGCGCGTGGCAGCTTCGACGTCGTGCTGCTCTTCTGCAAGGACGGCAAGACCCTCCGTGCGCGACTGCCGGCAGCAGTGCGTGCGCTCGCCTCACAGGGTGCTCTGTGGATCGCGTGGCCCAAGCGCACGTCGCCTCTCGCCAAGGACCTCAGCGGCGACGTCGTGCGCGAGCGCGGGCTCGCGACCGGACTCGTCGACGTCAAGGTCTGCGCGATCGACGAGGACTGGTCCGGGTTGCGCTTCCTGCGGCGGAAGGGTTGACTCTGGGCGAAGTCACCATGCACAACTCGAGTTCGACGTCGGACTGACTTCCCAACGGCAACGCCGCCGGATTCGCCGGAACCGTCGTTTTGGTCGCGGTGCGCGCATTGCGCGCACACGCTCACACGTCGAGCGTCTCGTGCAAGCGCTTGGCGCTCGACGCGTCGGCCACGTCGCTGTGACACGCGGCCTTGCCGTGATCCGCACCTACCCCGTGCTTCGTCTTCGATGCGAGGCGGTGGATCTCGGCGGGGCTGAGCACGCCGCGCTTCTCGAGAATCTCGCGTTGCTCGTCGGTGAGTGCTTCGGAAACCTTCGCGCGGCCGCGTTGGTTCGCTTCGTCCTTGCCGGAGGCGAACTCGACGATCTCCTTGCTGATGCGCACGCTGCACCAGTCATGGCCGCACATCGCGCAGAAGTCCGTGTCGACGTCGAGATCCTCGTCGTGATACGCGCGCGCCGTGTCCGGGTCGAACGAGAGTTCGAAGTGCCGATCCCAGTTGAGTGCGGCACGCGCCTTCGTCAGTTCGTCGTCGCGGTCGCGCGTACCGGGGATCCCGAGTGCGACGTCCGCGGCGTGCGCCGCGATCTTGTAGGCGATGCAGCCCTGCTTGACGTCGTCCTTCTTCGGGAGGCCGAGGTGCTCCTTCGGCGTCACGTAGCAGAGCATGCTCGCGCCGTGCCAAGCGGCCGACGTCGCGCCGATGCAACTCGTGATGTGGTCGTAGCCGGGGAAGATGTCGGTCACGAGCGGACCGAGCACGTAGAACGGCGCGCCGTGACAGAGCTGCCGTTGGAGCTTCATGTTGTATTCGATCTGATCGAACGGCACGTGACCCGGACCTTCGATCATGACCTGGACCCCCTTGGCCCAAGCGCGCTCCGTGAGTTCGCCGAGTGTTTCGAGTTCGGCGAGTTGTGCGCGGTCGGTCGCATCCGCGAGACCGCCCGGACGTAGACCGTCCCCGATCGAAAACGTGACGTCGTACTCCCGCATGATGTCGCAGATGTCGTCCCACAACGTGTACATGAGGTTGTCCTTGCCGTGGTGGATCATCCACTTGGCGAGCAACGAACCACCGCGAGAGACGATGCCGATCAAGCGGTCCTTGACGAAGGGTAGATGCGCGCGACGCACACCCGCGTGGATCGTGAAGTAGTCGACGCCCTGCTGCGCTTGGTGCTCGAGCGTCGCGAGCACGGTCTTGGCGTCGAGGTCCTCGATCTTCCGTCCGAGGATCATCGAGTAGATCGGTACGGTTCCGATCGGCACCGTGCTCGCGCGGAGGATCGCTTCGCGACACGCGTCGAGATCGCCGCCCGTCGAAAGATCCATGACGGTGTCGGCACCCCAACGCACGGCCCACTCGAGCTTCTCGACCTCTTCTTCGGTGCCCGAACTCACGGGCGACGCACCGAGGTTGGCGTTGATCTTGGTGAGGGACGCGCGACCGATCGCCATCGGATCGAGTCGGTAACCGAGGTGCACGCGGTTTGCCGGGATGACCATGCGACCCGCGGCGACCTCGTCGCGCACGAGCTCGGGCGTGAGGTGCGGCTCGCGTTCGGCGACGCGGCGCATCTGCGGTGTGATCTCGCCGAGGCGCGCACGTTCGAGCTGGGTCTTGGCAGTGGACGCATCGCGCGGCGCGGGGTTGAAGTCCCACGCCGTCTTGTCGCTCGGCTCGGGCATGCCCGGCGTGTCGGGCGAAGAGAACGCACGCGGGCCACCGAGGTCGGCACGCCGCGCGAAGCTACCCGGCGTCGTGCCCTGCGCCGATGTCGACGGGTTGTGCGCGCCCGCGAGCGGCAAGTCGTAGGAAGGCTTCGACGAAGCGTGGTCGAGTGGCGTCATGGTTCGAGTCTCGCGTGGCTCCCGGCGCGGGGGCGCAGAACTCGAACGGCGGCGATGCCGCGCGTCGCTTCCCTACGCCGGTCCGAACCGGATCAGGTTCTACGGGTGCCTCTCAGCGTGCCCCGACAAGGTCTGGCCACGCGCCCCGAGCGAAGCGGGAGTCTAGCTCAAATTGCACGAGAACACGCGTCGCATTTGCGCCGGGGCGACAGCCAACCCGTGCCGAGGTGGAACAGTGCTTTCGGAATTCGCATCGGGGTTTCAGGCGAGACGGCCGCGACGGAGCGGGGCGGACGAAGGCAAGACGATCGTGCGGGCGGCGCGCGTTGCGAGATCCCAGCGTCGCGCGAGTCGATTCAGGAGGCGAAAGAGCTCGTTCGGGTCGCGGATTCGCTGCGCGCTGCCGAGCTGCGAACGCAACCAGATAGCCTCCTCGTCAGTCTCGAGATCACCATCGATATGCAGGATGCTGTCGGCGTGTGTGGCTGCCTGGCTCGAGACCTCCCGGGCGTTCTGTTCGGTCGTAATCGTCTCGTCGCGTTCTTCGATCTGACGTTCGAAGCACAAGAACACCCGGAGGTCGCGCGCTGCCGCACCGCGCCAGCGAACCCAGCCTGCGGCGAGTTCGAACCAAGCGGGATCGCGACGATCCGGTGCGATCGCGGCGAGTTCGCCCACCGTGCATGCCGAACGCAATCGAATCGCGTGGAGTTCGGGACCGGCGAGCTTCGCGTCGTCGAGACACGCGTGCACCGCGGAGAGCGGGACCGTGCCGAGGCGATACCCTCGACCCGTGATCGTCACTTCGTCCCGTTCGGCGACAACGGCGCGCGCTGGATCGAGGACGCGCGCCGACGCGGTCGTCGCGTTCCAAGAGACTTCGAGCGTCATGCCGGTCCGTCGAGCCACGGACCCATCGGATGTCAACCGGCGTGTCGACGTTTGCTGTGACGCCAATCCCGATTTCGCCTGCGCAACCAACCCGCGCTGTTCGAACTGCTGAACGAGAGCATCCGCGACCGCTCGATGCCCTTCTTCGGTGTAATGACCATCGGTCGTGAAACAGAGCCCGCGCTTGCGCGCATGGGGCAAGCGCCGCAGCGCGGTGACGACATCGAGCACGTGGAGGCCGTGCGCGATGTCTTCGACTTCGGCGAAGCGCTCTTGGAAGTGCGGTCGATGCGGCTCGGTGAGATAGCGCGATGTCGGCAATGGAACGACGACAACCGGAGTGCCGCTTGCCGACGAATGGAACCGCTTGACGAGCGCCGCCATCAGTCGCCATCCAGCACTCGTCGCATCTGCGTAGTCGGGATCCGGCGGCGGTTTCACATAAGGACCGATCGCGGACGCGAGTCGCGAACGAAGCCCTCCCGCGATCAAGCGCAATCGGCCGCGCAGCGGACTCTCGATGGCTGGGAACGACTCGCGCACGGGCACGCCATTCGGTTCGACAGGCACGCCCAAGAGCTCGAGTTCGCCGTCGTCCTTCAAGACGAAGTGGGACCGACCGACACGCGAGAGTCGCCCTTCGCGATTCGTGGCGAAGCGTTCGCTCGTCTGAATCCGGTCCATCGTGTGCACGGCGATACACCAGAGCAGCAGGTCGGCAGGCGGCCACGCGAGACGCTCGAGCTGCAACACGTTTTGGTCGGGACCGTAGCCCGGAACCGCGACGTTGGAGATCGTGAGACCCAGTCGAGCCCCCGCGAGAGCCGTGAAGCGCCGCTCGTTGTCGACCCCATCCCCGGCCGCATACGAATCCCCGAAGCAAAGTACGTGTCGGCCGGAGATCACGTCCACGAGGTCGTGATCTTCACGAAACCCCTCGCGGTTCGTGCGCACGAAATAGGCTCCGCTCTCATGGGGCACGCGACGCTGGATCCCCGCCACGAAGCGATGGCAAAGGACCGGATCGTGTTCGATCTGGCGGTCCGATAGCACCGGTAGTTGCGGAAATGGAGGCACGTTCATACGCGTGGCCTGGCAACGCGGCGGAGAGGAGTATCGAATAGCGACGAGTGCACGAGAGGAGTTCGAATTCCGGACAATCTCGATCCTACGCAGGACGACTCGCGAACTGCAGGCGGATATCCTGGCACTGAGGCGTGCCGGGCTGCCCCCTCGGATCCGCCGTTCCTCGATCTTCGAATGCTCTCGACTCACGCCAGCACGAATCGCCCTCCAAAGTACACCGAGGCGTGGCGCGACCACTGCTTTCCGCTCGCGTTCGAGGTCGACATCGAGGACGGTCGCCTGCATCGCGTTACGGTCTTCGATTCGGCCTACGTGGTGTTTCGCGACCAGGCAGGAGCGATCCGTGTGCTCGAGGATCGATGCCCGCACCGCATGGCTCGGTTGTCCGACGGTCGCCTCGTCGGTGGCGAAGTCGAATGCCTGTATCACGGCTGGCGCTTCGCGGCGGACGGACGCTGTACGACGATCCCGCAGCTCGAAGCCGGAAAGACCATACCCAAGGCCATGTGCGCCAAGCCGATCCCGAGCGCGGTGCGGCAGGGGATCGTCTGGATCCACGGCCTCGGCAAGGACGTCGACAGTGGGAACGCTCTCGGCATCCCAACGATCGCCGCGCTCGAACGGGCCGACTGCCACACGATCGACTTCTCGATCGATCTGCCGTACGGCCACGATTTCCTGATCGAGAACGTCCTCGACTATGCGCACATCCACGTGGCCCACGACGGCGTTCGCGGCGGTGGTCACGGTGGCCTTGCCGGCCCCCTCGCGTTCGATGTCGGTGATCGGACTGCAGGCGGCTTCTCGGCATCGTTCGGCCGCCTGAACGCCGGTCGTGTCGAAACGGGCGCCGATCTCGCTGCCGCGAGAGTCGAGTTCGTCGCTCCGGGGCTCGTCCACTACTGGTCCGAGTACCGCAACGACGGAGCGAGCAACGGTGCGCCCGAGCGTATCGCCGGCCTCGCGCTGTATTCGCTTCCCCTCGGGCAGGATCGTTGCCGCCTGCTCTACCGCGCCTACACCAACTTCGCACCGCTGCGCGACCGGCTCCGCCCTCGCTTCTGGGAGCACGGCTATCAGTGCCATCTGCTCGAGCAGGACATGGGAGTCGTGCGCGGACAAGCCGAGGCGCTCGCGCGGTCCGAAGAACCTCTGCACAAGAGCTGGCGCCCCCTCGGCAGCAGCGACACGCTCGTCCTCGCCTACCGTTCTTGGCTCGATGAGTTCGCGGCCGGAAGACCCGATGCGATCGGCCTTCGGACTCGAGGCAGCGACTCCAATCGCGTGCCGGACGCGTGCCCGACGAGTCGGCTGACCGACCACGTCGCCCAGTGCAGCTCGTGTCGACGTGCGCTGTCCATCACACGACGTGTTCGAGCGGTCTCTCACGGTGCCGCCTTCGTCCTGCTCGCCGCGGCGGTATGCTATGCACCGAGTTCGCTTTCGATCGTGCTCGCATCCGCCGCGGTGGCGAGCTTCCTCACGAACCGAACTGCTTCCGCCCTGTGCGAAAGGCTCACGAAGAGCCCCGACAGAGGCGGCCAGCCTGCGAACCCACCGACCTGCTGACCCGCCTGTCTCTTCACCGATTCCTCGTATCGCAATGCTCTCCCGACTTCTCTCGCCCGTCCGCGGGCTGCTCTTCCTCGTGACCCGGCCGTTCCGACGCAAACAGAAGAGCGCGGACAACCCCAACATCTATCCGTTGTTCTGATTCGCCCGACGACACACGTGTCGAACGACGACAGCACGGGCGACGTCGCGAGCCGGGTTCACGCCTTCTACGAGTCGCTACCGTTCAATCAGCACGACTCGGCGAAGGACGCCGCGCGCTCGATTCGCGCCCACGATCTCGAGTCGAGTTACCCCGACCTGCACGCATTGCTCGCGTCGGGACGCACCTCCTCGGTACTCGAGATCGGATGCGGCGCCGGGTGGCTCGCGGCCACGATCGCGCATCACTATGGCGAGCGACATGGAGTCGACGTCGCGGCTATCGACTTCTGTTCGCGTGCACTGTCCCGTGCACGCATCGTGGCCGAAGAGCTCCATGTGGGCGATCGCATCTCGTTCGTGCAGAGCGATCTCTTCGAGTACGAGCGCGACGAACCCGTCGATCTCGTGATCAGTCTCGGAGTCCTTCATCACACACGGGACTGCGAAGCCGCTTTTCGGCACGTGCAACGATTCGCGCGGGATCACGTCTATATCGGGCTCTACCACGCTCCGGGTCGGCACCCCTTTCTCGAGATGTTTCGCGCGATTCTCGAGAGCGACGGAGAGGACGCCGCGTTCGAGCGCTATCGCGCGCTCGACGGAATCCATGCAGCCGACTCGACACTCGTGAGGTCGTGGTTCCGCGATCAGGTTCTGCATCCGCACGAGACCCAACACACGTTGCGTGAGGTTCATGACTGGTTCGAATCATGCGGGCTACGACTCGAGAGCACGAGCATCAATCGGTTCGCGAAGATCCACGACTTGGATGCCGTGTTCGCGCTCGAGGATGGCTACGCCGATCGTTCGCGTCAGGCAAATCTCGTCGAAGGGCGTTACTTCCCCGGCTTCTTCACCCTGCTTGCCTCACGGCCGCAGGCGCCAGGCGCGCGCTGAGCAGCGATCGTGTTCCTGCTCGGCATCTCCGCGTTCTATCACGACAGCGCGGCCGCGCTGATCCAAGACGGTCGCATCGTTGCAGCGGCACAAGAAGAGCGGTTCACGCGCAAGAAGCACGACCCGGGATTTCCGCGCCACGCGATCGACGCGTGTCTCACCGAGGCCGGTATCAGCATCGAACAGCTGGATCGAGTCGTGTTCTACGACAAACCGTGGCGCAAGTTCGACCGCCTGCTCGCGACGTGGATCGCGGAAGCGCCACGAGGATTCGGTGCGTTCCGGCGCGGAATGCCAATATGGCTGCGCGACAAGCTCTGGACACGCAAGGCGATCCTGCGCGGACTCGACGGACGCTATCGCGGACGCGTCTCGTTCACCGAACACCACGAGAGCCACGCAGCGAGTGCCTTCTACCCCTCGCCTTTCGACGAAGCCGCCGTGCTCACGATGGACGGCGTCGGCGAATGGGCGACGGCGAGCATCGGTGTCGGACGTGGGAAGCGACTCGAACTCCGCAGCGAACTGCGCTTCCCCCATTCGCTCGGGCTGCTCTATTCGGCGTTCACGTACTTCTGCGGTTTCCGGGTCAACTCGGGCGAATACAAGCTCATGGGTCTCGCGCCGTACGGCGAGCCCCGTTTTGCGCAGACGATCATGACCGAGCTCCTCGATCTCAAGGAGGACGGTAGCTTTCGACTCGACATGCGCTACTTCGCCTACACGTATGGCAACGTGATGACGTCGATGCGTTTCGACGCTCTCTTCGGCGGACCACGCCGCGAGCCCGAGTCGGAGATCACGCAACGCGAAATGGATCTCGCAGCATCGATCCAAGCAGTCACCGAAGAGATCGTGCTCCGGATCGCACGCCATGCCCACGAGCGCACGAAACTGTCGAAGCTCTGCCTCGCGGGCGGTGTTGCACTCAATTGCGTGGCCAATGGCAGGCTCTTGCGTGAAGGACCGTTCGACGACGTCTGGATCCAACCTGCCGCCGGCGATGCGGGCGGTGCGCTCGGGGCAGCGCTCTTCGTCTGGCACCACGTGCTCGGCAACGAACGCGAAACGAATCACACGACCGACGCGCAGTCGGGATCCTTGCTCGGTCCGGCGCCGGACGCAGAAGGTATCGCGACGTTCTTGAACGGTGTCGGAGCCGTCGCGACGCGCTACGACTCACCGGATCGCCTCGCGGAAGTCGTCGCGGTCCTCCTCGCCGAGGGCAAGGTCGTCGGGCGCATGTCGGGGCGGATGGAGTTCGGCCCGCGCGCACTCGGCAATCGATCGATTCTCGGCGACCCGCGCTCGCCGTCGATGCAGCGCACGATGAACCTCAAGATCAAGTTCCGCGAGTCGTTCCGCCCCTTCGCGCCGAGCGTGTTGGCGACGCGCGCACACGAGTGGTTCGCAACGGAGCCTGGCCGCGAGAGCCCCTACATGCTCCAAGTCGCGCAGGTCCACGCGAGCAAACGCATCGAATCGAGCAGCGACGCGGTAGGACTCGCCAAGCTCGCTGAGCCACGCTCGGTGATTCCGGCAGTGACCCATGTCGATGGATCCGCGCGCATCCAGACCGTCGACGCGTCGCGCAATCGCGAGTACCGACTCCTACTCGAGAAGTTCGAACAGCGAACCGGCTGCCCGGCCGTCATCAACACGAGCTTCAACGTTCGCGGCGAACCGATCGTCTGCACGCCGAACGACGCATGGCGTTGCTTCCTCGTGACCGACATGGACGCACTCGTACTCGGCCCCTTCGTGCTGCTCAAGTGCGATCAAGTCGTTGCCCCTCAGCGTGAGCGCGACGAACACCTCTCGCGATTCGTACCGGATTGATGGGCAGTTCCGCACACACCACGCCCCTGCGTGTCGCGCACGGGCTCCTGTTCCCCGTGCTCGCGGCACTGTCTTGGCTCGTGCTGGCGACCTGCTACTTCGGCATCGTCCTGCCCATTGGACTGCTCGCACGACTCGCCCTTCGTGACCCGCTGCGCCGAACTCTCGAACCAGGGCGCGAGAGCTACTGGACCGATTACGTTCCGCCAAAGAACGTATCGCGCTACGACAAGCCCTACTGACAGGTGTCGCTGCTACCCTTCGGCCGTGCCGAGTTTCGACGAACCACCGACACGCCAACCCGAGTTGAGGCCTTCCGTCGACGACGTCGACATTTGATTGCGGCTCTCGCTACGCAGTCGTGCTATCACGAGCACCATGACCTCGTCCGACTTCCCGATCCTCGAGTTCGTTCTCGCCAACTACAAGAACTTCAACGCCCGTGCGCTGCGCGACGCGACGCTCGCCTACTGGGAGCACGTACGGAAGGGCGGGAAGATGTACTGGACACTCGCAGGTGCCATGTCGTCGGCCCAACTCGGGATCACGCTCGCACCCGCGATCCGTGCCGGCCTGATTCACGGCTTGTCGGTCACGGGCGCAAACATCGAGGAGTCGCTGTTCCGCCTCGTCGCGCACGATCACTACAAGGACTTCCCCGACTACCGCTACATGACGAAGGCGGACGACACGCGCATTCTCGATCAGCGCATGCGTCGCGTGACGGACACGAGCATCCCCGAGGACGAGGCGTTTCGCGCAGTCGAGAAGATCCTCGTGCCGATGTGGAAGGAAGCGACCGAGGGCAAGACTCGGCGGTTCTGGCACGAGTACTTCTACGACCTGGTACTCCGCTTGCCGAAGTCCAAACTACAGGGCAATCGCGAGGACTGCTGGCTCCTCGCGGCGGCAGAAGCGAACCTGCCGATGGTCGTACCGGGTCACGAGGATTCGACGTTCGGCAACATCTTCGCGTCGCACGTCAAGTTCGGTGAATGCGATGCGAGCATCGTCAAATCCGGCATCGAGTACATGACCGCGCTCTACGACGACTACAAGCGCTTGTCGAAAGGTCGTGGGATCGGCTTCTTCCAGATCGGCGGCGGTATCGCCGGTGACTTCCCGATCTGCGTCGTGCCCTCGATCAAGTACGACCTCGAAGAACCCGTGAAGCCTTGGGCCTACTTCTGTCAGATCTCGGACTCGACGACGTCGTACGGCTCGTACTCGGGAGCGACCCCCAACGAGAAGATCACGTGGGACAAGCTCACCGAGAAAACGCCGATGTTCGTGATCGAATCGGATGCAACGATCGTGGCACCGCTGATGCTGACCGCGTTGCTCGAGTGCAAAGCGAACGAAGTCGGAGCCAAGCACGTGCTAGAGCGCACGAAACCGTCGAAGCGGCGCTCGACGAAATCCAAACAACGCAAGACGAAGGCGCCTGCTGCAGGACGTCGCACGGCGAGCTGATCGCAACGCCGCGCGCCGACCCACCTTCCACGGCACTTTCTACAATCGCGAGTCTCGTCCTTCCTGTTCACCGCGTGTTTCCTTGCGCAACTGCGCTCGCGCCGACGTTTCGGGGCTTGGCATGCAGGTTGCATCTTCATCCACGACCTCAGGGCGCAACACGCGGCCTCGCGCGAGCAGCGCGATCGGCCCGATGCGCACCCGATGCGAAAAGGATGAATCATGGAAACCAAATCGAATCTCGAATCGAAGACCGTCGACGCCGCGCAAGAACTCATCACGATCAACGTGGACAGTTATCTCGGCTTCACGCAAGCCGCGGAGACGATCCCGGATCCGGATGCAGCCCGGTTGTTCCGTCAGATCGGAAACGAACGACGTGAACACTGTCGCGAACTCGAACATGCGATCGGCGCCAAGCCGGAAGATCGCAGCGGTACGGTCAAGGGCACGATGCACCGATGGTGGCTCGGCGTGCGGAGCGCGATGTCGACAGACGAACGATATGCCGTTCTCGCAGAAGCCGAACGCGGCGAAGACGCGATCAAGCACCGCTACGAGAAGCTGATGAAGGAGAACGCCGGCAATGCACTGAGCCCGGTGCTTCACAAGCAATATGCCGAGGTCAAGAAGCATCACGATCTGATTCGTGACCTACGCGACCGCCAGAAGGCTCAATGACGCATTCCCACCGACGCGTCTTTCCGTGAGGCGCGCCCGGCTGTAGCCGCGAAGCCGTGCCACCTGGTCCCCCCGGGTGTCACGGCTTCGCCCTATGCACTTCGGCATCACAGGCACGGGCACGGGCCGGCGCGGATACGTGACGACGCCGTGCTCCGGTTCAGCCGTCCTTCTTCGGGTCGTCCTTCTTGCCGCCGAACAAGCCACCGGGCAGGCCTGGAACCAACTTCTTCAACTCCTCTTCGCCACGCTTCTTGGCTTCTTCGATCGCTCGTTGCTTCGCCTCTTCGGCGAGCTGCGCCGGAGTCTTCTTCCCCTGCAGCAGGTCCGCCGCACCCTCGCCGAGACCTTTCAGATCCTTTGGCACGAGCGCCTCGACGTGCGAGCGGACGCGATTCGCGAGTTCGGCCTTGCCCGAAGCGACGAGAGCATCGACGAACGCCTTCGTCTCGACGCGAATACGTGGCGCACCGAGCGGGCCGCGCAAGCCCAGTGGGACACTCAGTTCGTCGAGCTTCGATGCTTCCATGCCCGGGAGCTGGAGCGTCGTCCCGTGCAACGTGATCGACAACGGCAGGTCGACCCACGTAGCGCCTGGCTTGGAGAAGTCGAGCTTGCCGTCGAAAACGAGATCGAGCGTCCCGCCAGTCAGCGGTAGCTCGACGAGCTTGTCACGCAGCGTGTCGATCGAGAGGCCCTTCCAAACGAACTTCGTCGCAGCGCTGCGCGACTTCGACGGATCCGCCTCGAACGAAAACGCGAGCGCACCGCTGCGCGAGGTGACGTCGAGACGGAGCGGTTCGTCGACGAGCGCCGGCGCACTCGAGAGATTGGCACCGTGCACGTCGAACACTTCGTCGTCGAATCCGTAGAAGCGCAGTCCGTCGAACACGAGGTTGCGCACCCACACTCGCGGACTGCCACGCACGAGGTGTTCGGCAGTCACCTGCGCAAGGCCGAGCAGACGAGCACGCTCGGCGATGTCTTCGGCACTCGGCTCCCCGCCCGGCGTGGAGTCAGTCGCGCTCGTGCCGACGAACTTCTGCAAGAGACGACTCACGGTCTGCAGGCGCTCTTTCCAGACCTTGGCTTCCTTCACGTAGTCCTCGATCGTCTTGCCACCTTCGGTCGCGGGCGGCTCGACGGGCTCTTCGACTTCTTTGCCGATCAGGACTCCGGGTTCGTCGCGAATCGCGTTGGACCAGGCTTCCTTCGACGTGATGTCCTTGATCACGAAACGGCGGCGAAGCAGGTCATCGGTGTCGACCGCGACATCGAGCGAACGCGCGCGAAACGAATCCCGCACGAGGTCGTTGGGGTCGGCGAGCGCGAGACCGTCGATCGAAACACGTCCACCACCGAGGTCGACCCCCGCTTTCGCGAGATCGACGGTGGCACCGTTCCACGACTCGAGTCCGCTCTGTGCGAGCGTGCGCAGTGTGGGACCGGCAAGGAACGCTTGGAGGACCCAGATACCGGCGCCGAGCACGACGACCGCGACGATGCCCCAGATTCGCACCGGGAGGCCGCGACGCTGCTCTTCCATGAGCTTCGTCCACTGCCCTTCCTTGGGCTTCACGCCGATGACGAGCCAACTCAGCGAGCGCACCCAGAACTTGTTGCTCCACTTCTGGTAGGACTCGTTCCCTTCGACGCCTGCCATGCGGCGCTGCAGCGACTTGAGACCCGCCAGGACGAGCACGCCGAGCAGGATTCCGGAGACGACCCCGAGTGCGAGGCCGCCGGTCGTCGCGTAGCGTTCGAGTCCGAACCACGCGAAGAACGGTGCATTCACGAGCCACTCGAACAAGGGCCGCGTCGGCCCGTCGAGCAGGAAGCGCCCGATCGCGAACGACACGGGCAGCATTGCGATCGCCGCGAGCTTCGCGAGAACGAACGCGAGTCCGAAGACGGCGAGGTTGGTGTTGAGGACGAGCACGACCGCGAGGATCGTCAGGACGAGCGCCGGCGCATCTGCGAGCCCCTGCCGGGCGCCGAGGAGGAAGATGCCGGGCAAGAACCCGAGCATGGCTCCGCAAATCGATGCGGTGACGATCTGGAACCCGCTGGCCTTGCCGAGCAGGACCTTCCCGATTTTTCTGAAGAACATGGCGCGTGACGATACCAGCGAGTCGTGTGCGCCACGAACGGCTGCAGAAGGCCGTCCCCCATGCCCGATGAAGCCGTAGTCCGAGGCAGAGCGCCTCCGGGGAAGCCAATTGCGTGTGTTTCTGCGCCCTTCGGCCCCCCTATGATGCCGTCACCGACCAACGCCTAGAGGAGTCACGGCGATGCCGCCACGTTCGAGCTGGAAGGGCTTTCTCAAGCTCAGCCTCGTCTCCGTCCCCGTCAAAGCCTACAGCGCATCGTCGACCTCCGGCGAGATCCGCCTCAATCAGCTGCACAAGGACACAATGCAGCGGATCCGCTACCTAAAGGTCGTCAACGGCAGCAGCGAACCCGTGCCGAGCGACGACATCGTCTCGGGTTACGAATACGCCAAAGGTCAGTATGTCGTCATCGACCCTCAAGAACTCGACAAGTTGCGCACAGAGAGCGATCGTTCGATCACGATCGACGGCTTCGTCGCCGAGGACACGATCGACCCGATCTATCTCTCGGGGAAGAGCTACTACCTCGTGCCGGACGGACCCGTCGGGCAGAAACCGTATCTCTTGATGCAACGCGTGCTCGAAGAGCAGAAGCTCGTCGGCATCGCCAAGGTGGTGCTGTCCGGGCGCGAACAGCTCGTCATGCTCCGACCGATCGGTCCGCTGCTCTGCTTCGAAGTCCTCAATCAGGAGAGCAAGATCAAGTCGGTCGACAGCTTCCGCGACGAAGTCGAGTCGCTCGACCTCTCGGACCAAGAGCTGGAGCTGACGCGCACACTCGTCGACGCGACCAAGCTCGAAGAGTTCGACTACTCGGTCTACGAGGACGACTACGTCACGAAGCTCAGCGAACTGATCCGCCTCAAAGTCGAAGGTCAGGAGATCGTGCAGATCCAGGACGTCGCGGCGCCGCAGGTGCTCAACTTCATGGAAGCACTCAAGCAGAGCGTCGCCGAGTTGCGCGACGGTTCGAAGGCCGCGGCATCGAAGTCTGCGGCGTCGAAGTCCTCCTCGAAGCCGTCTGGCAAGATGGCTGCGAGCGCCCGCAGAAAGCGCGCTTCGGCGTCGAAGAGTGGCACGACCAAGAAGGCCAAGAAGGCCGCGCCGCGCAAGAAGAAGAGTGGCTGAAGCAGCGCTGCCGAAGCGGCTCGCACCGATGCTCTGCACCGCGAGCGAGCCCTTCGACGATCCCGCCTTCCTCTTCGAGATCAAGTGGGATGGCGTGCGCGCGCTGCTCTTCGTCGATGCTCCCGGTTCGATTCGCATCCACAATCGTCGCGGTACGCGCATCGACGATCGTTATCCCGATCTCGTATCTGCGGCGCGCGCGCTTCCGGCGGGCATCGTGCTGGACGGCGAAATCATCGTCACGGACGAGAACGGCGCGCCGAGTTTCCCGCGAGTTCTCGAACGCGAACAAGGACGTCGCGGCGTCGCGCTCGAGTGTCTCGTGCGTGAACGACCTGCGTGCTTCGTCGCATTCGACGTGCTCTATGCCGAGTATGCGCCCGAGCTCGCTCACCCCTTGGAAGCACGCCGGCAGCGACTCGACTCCCTGCCGATCGGCGACGCAGGCCAGGCGATGCTCGTCTCCGAGGGTATCGTCGGCGAAGGCAAGCGCTACTTCACGGACGTCACCGAGCGCGGCCTCGAGGGCGTCGTCGCGAAACGCCTTGCCTCGCGCTACGTCCCCGGCAAGCGATCGGACGACTGGCGCAAGATCAAGGCAAGCCGCACGCGCGCTTGCGTCGTCATCGGCTGGCTCGCGAGCGGTCCGTCGAAGAACGATCTCAAGAGCCTGCTCGTCGCGACCGACTTCGAAGACGGTCTCGGACTACGCTACGTCGGCAAAGTGGGCACGGGCATGAGCACCGAAGTACGCGACGAACTTCTCGCTCGCTTGCGCGAACTCTCGCGCGACGCACCACTCGTCCACTGCGACGAGCGCGGAGCGCAGTTCGTCGAACCCGAGATCTACGTCGCGGTGCGGTACTTCGAAGTCTCTGAGAACGGACGCCTCCGCGGGCCTGTGTTCGAGGCGCTGCTGTAGCGAGCCGTGCGCGTCAGAAGTCGACCTCGACCGTCTTGTCCGCGACGGCGTCGACTTCGCGCGTCTCGGGAGACGATGCGGCTTCGAGCGACGTCGGAGGCAGCGTGATGGTCCACTTGCCGGCTTTCAGGCCTTCGAACTTCGCGACGCCATCTCGAATCCGCACAGTCTCCATCGAGAGCGGGTCGTCCGTCCTCCGCGCGAACACCATGCCGATCCCGATCTTCGACGCGGGCACTCGGACGACGATCGTCGCACCGCGAGTGATTTCGATCCTGACTCCGGTCTTGTTCTCACCGCCGCGCAGCGTGAACGCATCCGAGGCCGACTCGGCAAAGCCCTTGCCCTTCGCCGCGACGACGAACTCGACACCCGCGGGCACGTTCGGGATCGAGAACGTCCCGTCTTCGTTCGTCTTCATCGACACCGTCGTCGAAACCGCGTTGCCGAAGACGCCGGCGCTTCCCGACGAATCACCGCCCACGGTCGCGAAGACGGCGCGTGTCGCACGGCCCGCGGCGCCCGCCATCCCTTCGTTCGCCTTCCGGACCTCGACCGTCGCATCGGCGACGGGATTGCCTTCCCCATCGACGACGACGCCACTGACCGACGCCGTCCGCACCGCCAAGTCGATCCGTGTGTCGCCCTCGAGCGCACGTACTTCGAACGGCGCCGGTATCAACAAATCGCGATGGGACACCGTCAATCGCACGGTCCCGACTTCGACGTCCTCGAGCTCGTAACCACCGTCCGCGTCGGTCTTGCCAGGCGTCTTGCCACCGCCTCCACCGAAGAGATCGCCGAACCCCGCCATCTCGAGGAACATTCCCGTGTCGCCTCCCGCCTTGGCGATGCGCACCTTGGCACCCGCGAGCGGCACACCGTCGAGTGTCACCGTGCCAAAGATCTTCGTGCGCAACGGCTCGGTGAGCTTCACCGGCGACGTCTGTCCACCTGTCACGCGCACGCGCGTACCTCGCAACTCGTGCTGCTCTTCGCCGTGAGGATTGGCGACGGCAACCCGACTGATGAAGGCACCCCCCTGATTGCGTTCGGGAGCTTCGAGCCAGACGTCGTAATCACCAGGGGTCAGAGCCTTCAGAATGACGTGTCCCGAGGCGTCGGACTGCTTCGGCGGTTGGTGATTGCGCTCCGTCCCACCGATGAGTTCGTGACCGACGCGAGAACCTTCGACCGGATTGCCGAGATGATCGACGACCGTCACATCGATGGTTCCACCGACGTCGAGGCGGACTCGTTCTTCGGTCACCCCTTTCGGGAGGACGCGAACACCCTCGCGGACCGTGGTTGCGTAGTCGGAATGGGACACGTGCAGACGCCCTTCGAGACGGTCGGCGAGGGTCAGCTCGGCGATCCCGTTTTCGTCGGTCGTCTCGTGCACGGCCGAGCCCCGATCGAAGGACACCATCGTGGGCGCGCCACCGCTACTCGCATCGACCGAAAGCGTCCGGCTCACACGAACCCTGCCGTTGCCGCCGCCGCTCGCCGCCACCGGTTCGAAGCGCACGTTGGCATTCTTGACCGGCTCCCCGGCGGCGTTCGCGACCAGCACGCGCAAGGTCGGCGCTTCGACGAGTCGCAGCGTGCCGAGATCGATCTCGCCACTCTGGGGCAGCCGAATGCCCTCGCGTTCGAACGGCGCATGTCCGTCGGCGCGTACGGTCACGGTGCACAGCTGCGCCGCCTCGCGCGCTCGAATCGCCGGGATGTGGAAACGTCCGTCTTCTGCGCGCTCGATCTCGTTGCCACTACGATCGACGAACATCGATCCGAAGTCGATGCCGCCGCCACTCTTCTGGAGTTTCGCGTTGGCACGGACCTTGGTCAGCGGCTTGCCGTCCCCACCGAGCGCATCGAACACGAACGTCACGCCGGGGTCGTACACGAGCTTGACGCCGCGCGCACCGCTGCGCACGACGTGATCGCGACTGAGTTGCATCGCGATCGGCTTCCCCTCGGGATCGAACGCGGCGATGCGGTAGTTGCGCTCGAGTTCGAGGCCCGAGATCCGGAACGTGCCGTCGGCATCGACCTTGGCGCGCTTCGACGAGAACGCGAGCGGCATGTGCATGTCGCCGAAGATCAGGTTGCCGGGTCCCGAAGGCTTGTCCTGCTTCTCCGCCCGCACACGAACGTCGGCGACGAACCCCTCGGGAATCCCGGTAACGACGCCCGAGATGTCGGTACTCGCTCCGAGCTGCAGCACCAAGTTGGCGACGACGTCTCCGATTTGGGCAACTTCGACCTCGGTCTTCGCTCCGACGTGCTCGGGATGATCCGCACCGACGATGATCTTGCCCGGCTGTGCGACGACGATCTCGAAGCGACCCTCGCCATCGGTCTTGTCCGACGGTCCAGAGCCCCCGAACTGGAAGGAGTCGCCACCGAGATCGACCAAGTACGCTGCCTCGGATTCGTTCTTGGTCCGCGCGCGCACGACCGCGTCCTCGACACCGCGCCCTGCAGGATCGACGACGCGTCCCGACAACACGATGCCGCGCTCGAGCGCGATGTCACCGAGGTCGACCGGCTTGCCCTTCGTCGGGTCGACGTTCTTGCGGAGTGCGACCATCGGCGGCGCATCGATCTCGAAACGCAAGTGACTGTCCGGCGACCGAGGATAGAACTCGAAGCGCCCCTCGCCGTTCGTCGTCGCCGTCTTGGTGACCGAGTCCTGGCTCGCGCTCGCGTTCCGCAGAGGAATGCCGCGATGCACGATGCGGCCACCCTCGACCATGGTGACGATCGTGCCGGCCATGGGCCTGCCGTCGGGCCCGACGACCCTTCCGAAGACGCCGGTCGCCGGCAGATTCGCCGCAGTGTCGCGGACGTCGGTGCGCTCGGTGTCCGGCGTCGCCTGTGCGTCGCCGCTCGTCGCCGAAGCCTGGAGATCCTTGCTCGCGGCGTCGTCCTTGGCGGTGCTCTCGTCGAGTTCGAGCCGAGCTTGCTCCTGCGTGGTCCCCGAAGTGACGAACCAAGTGATGGCGCCACCGATAGCCAGCGCGAGAACGATCAGGACGACGAGTGGCGAGAAGCGCATACGCGGAACTCCTTGGAGTGAGCGGTCGCGCGCGTTGCCCCGAAGGCAAACGCACGCCGAGCGGAATCGCTGTGCAACGCCTATCATGCCCGGATACTCCTCGTGACAGCGAGCGTCCGAAGTCCGGACTCAGGATTCTTGCCTCGGTTTCCCGATCAGAGGAACGCATGAGCTACGTCTTCGTCTACGGGACGCTTCGACGCGGCGGTGACGCATTCGACCTGCTGAAACGTCGTGCGCGCTTTCTGGGCCCCGCGAGTGTTGCTGGCAGGCTGTACGACCACGGCCCCTGGCCCTCCGCCACGCTCGGCGGGGATCGCCGCATCACGGGAGATCTCTTCGCCCTCGGCTCCGGCATGGACGTGACCCTGACCGCCCTCGATGCCTACGAAGGGTCGCAGTTTCGGCGCGTACGCGCCGAGGTGCAGCCGGGCGGCGGCGACGCCGTGGAGGCGTGGATGTGGGTCTGGAACGACCCCGCAGGGCCCGGCAAACCCGTCGTCCCGTGTGGGGACTGGCACGTCCACATCGGGCGCATCGGCTGCGATGTCGCCCCCACCACTACGGACGATGCGCCTCGGGAGGCGCCATTGCTGCGCTGACGCGTCCCGCACGGCAGAATCGCGGCCTCGGATTTCTCGCACGACCCCACTAACATCCTGCTGGGGGTGGGTAGCACGATGAGTTCGACGAGCGACAGGAGCAGCGAGCGAACGCGGCGCACCGACGCCGTAGAGGCGCGATCGAGTCTGGACGGCCACGAGGTCGTCATCACGGGGCGTCTCGCCTCGATGGATCGCGAAGAAGCGAGCCAGCACATCGAACGTGCCGGCGGCCACCTCGCCCTGAGGCCAACCGAGACCACGCAGCTCGTCGTCGTCGGCGCATTCGGGTGGCCGCTCGCACGGGATGGTCAACCGACCCGTACGCTGCTCGAAGCCAGAGAATTGCAGAAGCGCGGCGTGCCGATCGTGATCGCGCCCGAGGAGGACTTCCTCGTCGCGCTCGGCATGGACGAGCTCCAACACGGCCTCCACCGCCTCTACACCGCCGAACAACTCGCGCGCATGCTTTCCGTGCCCGTCTCGCGCATCCGGGCATGGATGCGACAAGGCCTGCTCGAGCCGGCGCGTATCGCGCGACGCCTCGTGTGGTTCGACTTCCGCCAGGTCGCCAACGTGCGCGTTCTGTTCGAACTGACGGAGCGCGGCGTAGGACCGGCACGCATCCGCAAGAGTCTCGAAGAGCTGCGCTCCGCCCTCGGCCGCGAACAAGTCGGCTACGGCTGGCTCGACGCGCTCGAAGCGCGCGGGCCGCTGCTCTTTCGCCGCGAAGACGGGACGCTCTGCGAACCCAACGGCCAGCTCCACCTCGACTTCCGCGTCACCGAAGGTCGCCGCACGCGATCCGGACCGGTCGAGATCGCCGAGCTCGCCAAGCGCACGAACACACCCGAGGACAGCGCCGACGATTGGTTCGAGATCGGCGTGCGCGCCGAGGACGAAGGCCGGCTGACCGACGCGATGCAGGCCTACCTCAACGCTTTGCTCGCCGGCGGCCCACAAGCGGAGACCTGCTTCAACCTCGCCAACGTCCTGCTCGCGCTCGACCGCGAAGGCGAAGCGATGCAACGCTACCTCCAGGCCATCGAGATCGATCCCGACTACATCGAAGCCTGGAACAACCTCGGGAACGTCTTCTCGATCCAAGGCCGTCTCGAGGACGCGGCCTCCGCGTTCGCACAGGCGCTGCAGATCGAGCCCGACTACGCCGACGCCCACTGCAACCTCGGCGACACACTCGACCGCCTCGCTCGGTACGACGAAGCACGCGAACACTGGGAACGCTATCTCGAACTCGACCCCGACAGTACGTGGGCCGTACGCGTGCGCGAGCGGCTCGACGAGTAGCCGAGCACCGCTCCTACTTCGCCTCCGCCGTCGAGTGCTCCGCGCTCCGGAGTCGCTCCGCCGCTCGTTCATGGCGCACTTGCCACGCGTCGGCTCCGCTCTTGTCGCCGGCTCGATCGGCGAGCTCGCGAAGGTGCTTCATCGCCCAAAGCGCCTTCTTCGTCGAGGACTCTTCGGTGGCTTCCACGACTCGTTCGAGCAATGCACGCGCTCGCGTGGCCTGCCCCGTGCGGAGATATCCTTGCGCGACCACCGTCCAGAGATCGTGCAACGTCGGATGATCGGCGCGAAAGACGGTCGACCACGCCGCGAGAAGTGCGTCGTAGTGCTCGATGGCTTCCGCGTGGTGCTTCGGGTCGGCAACGAGTGCTTCCGCGAGTCCCGTGCGTAGATTGAGCGTCGTCGGATGCGTCGCCCCGAGACGTTCGATCGATTCGGTCCACGCCTTGCGAAACATCGCTTCGGCGATCGACGACTCGCCGAGCTGGATGCGGAGGCGTGCGAGTTGGTTGGTCAGCATCAGAGTCATGCGATGCGTCGCTCCGAGAGCCTCGCGCGATCGTTCGTAGGCTTCCTCGAAGACCGCGAGTGCTTCCTGAGGTTTTTTCTCGGCGAGATGAATGTGCCCGAGCCCGAACGAGAACTGCAACGTCTGCAAATGCGCGGGCCCCAATTCGGCCCGACTGACCGGGAGCCACTGCTCGACGAGTGCGCGCGACTTGCTCGGGTCCGGATCTTCGGAGCACGCGCTCGCGAGATGGAACGCTGCGGCGATCGTGTCTTCGTGCCTCGCACCGAGGGCTCGCTCACTGTCCTCGAGCACGGTGCGCAGAACCGTCTCGGACTCCGCGTAACGACCGGCCGTGTAGAGCGCGGCAGCGTACTCGCGGAAGGCGCGCAAGCGGCGCACGTCCTCGCGCATCAGGTGCTGCTCGGCGACGTCGCAGGCACGTTTCAGATGATGGAGCGACTCGTCCACCACACCGAGCGAGCGGTACGAAGCGCCGAGCGTCGTACGCAGCGCGACCTCGACGTCCGGTAGGTCGTCGAAACGCCCCTCTATCTTGGTCGAGGCCGCGTCGAGAGTCTCGCGCACCGTGACGTCGATCCCCATCGCTTCCGGAGCCAGCGCTGCGAGCAGATCGTCGTTGAAGAACTGGACGATCTCCCCACTGATGCGAGCTTCGCCTTCCGCGCGGTGACGTTGCTTCGCTTCGCTCACGAAACCGATCGTCGTCAAGGTCGCTCCGGTGACGAGCAGCACGAGCGCCGTTGCGGCGAGCGCGAGCTTGGTGCGGTGCCTGCGCGCGAACTTGCGCAACACGTACGACGTGGTCGGCGATTGCGCGAGCACGGGCTCGTTGCGCAAGAACCGCTCGAGATCGGCGCCGAACTGCAGCGGGCTCTCGTAGCGTCGCGATCGATCCTTCTCCAGCGCCATCGCGAGGATCCGGTCGAGATCACCGGCCGCATATCGCATCAACGCCTCGCGCGTCGTTCCACATCGGTGTGCGTGGGACTCACCGTCCTCGCCGAGGTCGCGCACGCGCTTCGAGACGAGTGGCGTTTCGTGCTCGCGCAACGACGTAAGGACGCTCGCGAGACTCGGCCGAGCCGCGCGCGTCGACTGCGCCGGTGCGGTCCCGGTCAACAGTTCGTAGAGAACGACACCGAGTGAGTAGACGTCCGATCGCGTGTCGACATCCCCGAGATCGGGGTCCGCCTGCTCCGGACTCATGTAGATCGGTGTGCCGACGAACTCCCCCGACAACGTCGGTGAATTCAGGTCGGAGTCGTCCGAGTCCCGCATCTTGGCGATGCCGAAATCGATGATCTTCGGCACAGGGCTCCCGAGCGTATCGGTGACGAGGATGTTCGACGGCTTGAGGTCGCGATGCAGGATCCCGCGTTGGTGCGCGTGCTGCATCGCCTCGCACACGGGCAACATCAACGCGATGCGCTCGGCCGCGCTGAGCCCGTGCGCGTTGGCATAGTCACAGATCGTGACACCATCGACCAGCTCCATCGTGCAGTAGAGATGGCCACTCGGTGTCGTCCCCGCATCGAACACACGCGCGATCGATGGATGCTCCAAGCGCGCGAGCGCATCGCACTCGATCGCGAAGCGTTGATGCACCGTCGGCGCTGCGAAGCCGACACGAATCAACTTGAGCGCGACCTGTCGCCTGACAGGCTGCAACTGCTGTGCAGCGAACACGACGCCAAAGCCACCTGCGCCGAGCTTGCGCTGGACTTCGTAGCCGGGCACGTCGATCGCATCGAGCATGTCGACATCCTCCCTGTCCTCGCCCTCGATGCCCTGGACGTCGATCGCAGGAGGCGCGTCGAAGATCTCACGCGGCTGATCGTCGTGCGCCAACAGCCTGCGCACCTCGTCGATCAACGCGTGGTCGTCGCGACATTCGTCGGTCAAGAACGCATCGCGCTCGCCTTCGGGGAGATCGCTCGCCGCATCGAAGAGGTCGCGGAGCCGCTCGAAGGACGCGGTCACGATTCGGCCCGTTCTTCGGTCGGGCAGCCGGACATTCGGTCCTGCAACCACGAGCGAGCGAAGCGCCAATCCCGTTCGACGGTGCGTTCGGAGACATCAAGCATCCGTGCGATCTCCTCGTTCCCCAGCCCGCTGAAGTAGCGGAGCATGACGACCTGCGCGACGCGTGCATCCTCGACTTCGAGCTGCTCGAGCGCTTCGTGCAGGGCCAAGAACTCGAGAGACGACAATTCGTCCGAAGCTTCGGCAAGACCTTCGAGCGACAAGCGCGCCACGCCCCCACCATGCTTGACGCTCGACTTGCGCCGCGCATCGTCGACGAGGATGTTGCGCATCGCACGCGACACGACACCGAAGAACTTCGCATGACCATCCCAGTCCTTCGTACCGTTCGAGATCTTGAGCCACGCTTCGTTCACGAGTGCCGTGGCCTGCAGCGTCTGCCCTGGCGACAGGCGCGCGAGACGCCGCCTCGCCATGTGGCGAAGATCGTCGTAGACGATGCGGAAGAGCGCGTCCTCCGCAGCGGCATCGCCGCTCGAGGCCGCTCGAACGATCGCAGTCAGGTCTCCATGCGTGGGATCTGGCACCACGGCCAGATCCTAGCCCAGTGGACGAGTTGCTGTACCCGGCAGGTTCGCACGCGGGAATCATTGCAGGATCACGAAGGTCCTCGTGTTCGACATCCGTACCGTGGTCGTCGCGGGGTCGAGCGCCGCGAACTGCGACGGGAACGGAATGCCGAGCAACGCCGTGCTCTTCGGCAACACGAACGACATCGCCGAGTGGCCCTGCGCGTCGGCAATCGCGGGCACGATCACGAGGAGTGCACTCTGCGAAAGGAGCACCGGCATCTCGAACGAGGATCCAGTCCGCCATTCTTGGTCGCCCGAGATCATGAGGACCAGAGGACCACGAGCGAACGACTCGAGCCGCATCTCGAGGGGTGATGCCCACGAATTGAATGCGGCGCCGTCTACGTGTGGCATGAGTCCGGGCAGTTCGGTCAGGCTCGAACCGACTTCGACCTCGTGCGATGTCGAGTCGACCGCACACGACGCCACACGCGACGACCCAGTCAACTCGAGACCGTCGACCGATCCACGTCCGATGCTTGCTTCGGAGCCCATGCTCGCGAGCAACCCAGGCGTCCCGGTCAGCACGCAACCTTGGAGCGCGACGCTCGTCGCGTCGTCGAGCACGAGACCCGGGTTGCTCTGAGCCCCATGAATGGTGCACGCATCGACGAGCACGAGTCCGCGCGAGCTCGCGATGCGCATGGCGGGCGAACTGCTGGACGACGAGCCGATGTCGAGACCGCGGAGTTCGACGACTCGTCCGACAGTACGACCGACGATCTCGACGGCGCCGCTCGACGTATCGATGCGAACGAGTCCCAGACCGTCAGCGAGGATGCGCAGTTTGGTCGGAGACTTGTCATCGATCGTGAACGGAGCATAGGTGCCTGGCTGGACGAGGATCACCCAGTCACGCTTGGTAGCGCCCGCCGCGATCGCCGCAGTGATGTCCGCGAACCCGCCGGGGCCGACGCGCGCGGTGTTCGGTGGAAGGATCCCGCCGTACGCCGTCGCATGCGCCGTCGCTCGCGGAATCGCTGCCCCGCCGCGGTAACGCTCGGCGACGAGATACTGATAGGGTTCACTGCTGAGTGCCGTCGCATCGAGGACTTCGTAGCTTCCTGGCCCCGCATACGGCACCTCGTGGATCTGCACGTACGACGGCTTCACCGCACCGAGCGGCCTACGGCTCACGACGAACGACGTCAGCCCCGAATCGTCGACCATGCTGCTCCACGAGAGCCGGATGCGCGCCGGGCCTGCCGTCGCGTCGAAGCTCGAGATCGTGCCGAGGGATCGATAAGGCAACGTCACGGCGAGGAATCCACCGTCGATGCGGAACTCGTCCGCACTCATCTCACCCGCACACGGGTCGCCGATCGAGCCATGGAGCTCGTAGAGACCTCCGGTCGAGATGCTCGTGCTTCCATCGAAGCCGGACCACTCGAGCTCGTAGCTCTGGGCGTGCACGACAACCGGAGCGACTGCCAGCAACGTAACGGCGCGGAGAGACGACGCCTTCATCGCGGGCTCCTCGCCGTGACGGCTGCGAGAGCGGCTTCGAGGGCTTCGAGGCGCGACTCGAGGTCTTGTTGGCGCTCCGCGCTGCGGACGAGTTCGTTCCCGAGGCGCTCGTGGTCCTTCGCGAGTTCGCCGATCTTCGTCTCCTGGTTGCGGAGGATCGTCGCGACCTCGCTGCCGCGCTGCCCGACGACGACGTTGATCAACGTGTAGATCTCGTTGTCCGAATCACTCCAAGCGCGGCCGAGCAAGTGCTCGAGGTGCTCGATCCGGAGATCCTGCGGCGCGACCGCGATCGCGGTGCCGTCCTCGAGCCCCGAAGGAACGACGTAGTCGCCTGCCTTGCAGCGACCACGAACGAGTACCGGCACTTGGCCGAGGAACGCGGCCTTCTCGTAGGCATCCGTCTCGCCATCGGCGGGCAGGTTTCCGAGCACGATCGGCATGCGCGAAATCGCCATGACCTGATCGGCACCCTTCGTGCGCAGACTGATCTTCCCCCCGAAGACGCCGATGATCTGCCCGAGTTGGAACGTGTCCTTCGGGTCGAGTTTCGGCAACCACTCGGCGTAGTCCGCGCCCTTCGAACCGTAGACGACACCGCCACTCAGCGCCTTGCCCTTGGCCGAGACCTTGATCGCGTTGGTGATGAGGCTCACCGGGTCGAGTTGGATGAGCGAATCGACGTCGTGCATCGTCGCCCAAGCCGCGAGCGCTTCGATCTGCGCCGTGTTCGGAAGATTGAACTGCACGTCGAACGTCGGCGCGCGCCCCGGGAGGAAGTCGAGCTTGGGAAGCGCTCCGGCATCGAAGCCGAGCGTGGGGAACGAGCCACTCTGGAAGCTCAGCGACGGCAGCGAGCCTGGATTGAAGGACAGGCTCGGCAGCGAGCCCTTGTCGAAGTTGATGCCGTTGATGACGCCGATCTTGTTCTTGGTGAACGAGAGGGACGGCAGGGATCCCGGCGAGAACGACGCCGTGGGCAACGAGCCTCTGCCGAAGGTCGCGCTCGGCAGCGAACCGCCGCTCAGGCTCGCCGATGGAGCTCGCCCACCGTCGAGGTAGGGCGTCGGGATCTCGCCGAAGTCGACCTTGAATTCCATCACGGGCCCGAGGCTCTTGATGTCGAACGGTGGCGGCTGCCAATCGCCGTTGTCGAGATCGAAGCCTTCGATGCGACCGGTCACGGTGTCCGAGCCGTCGTAGAACGTGACGAAGTTGTCGTCCTTGTTCGTCTTCTTGTGGAGCTTGATCGCGACACCGTTCGCGCTGCTGTTCGGCGACTCCGACAAGTCGTTCTCGAACACCGCCACGTGCCCGCGATAGCCACCTGGCCCCTTGACGTGCAGCGCGGCCTTCGCCCCCGTGCCAATCCCGACCAGCGAGTGACGACCCGTGGCATCGGTCGTGACGTTGAGACCTCGCGTCGCGTGGGAAACCGGCGTCGGCACGATCTTCTGACGTGGGCTGAGCGTCACGTAGTTGGTGCTGTTCGGCAGCGCGACGCGAATGCGGAGTTCGCGCGGCGCGTTCCCTTCCGCCCAGGGCGACTCGCCGAAATCGGCTTCGAGGGTGAAGAGGCCATCGACGACCGGCACGTCGTTCAAGAACACCTCGCGCCCCCGCATCAAGCCGCTCGCGGAGTCGAAGACGGCGAGCGCGAAGTTCATGGTGCCGTTGCGGGGCAAACCGGCCTGCGTCAGGCGGCCTTGGTAGCGAATCGGCGTGACGACGGGGGTTTGGGCGACGGCGAGGCCGGCAAATGCGAGGAAAAGGGCGGCACTGCGAATCTTCAGGTTCAAGGGCTGGTCTCCGTGTGAAGGAAGCTCGTCCGAAGTGGACTCGGAGTGCCTTCCGAGAACTCGGGCTCGTGGCCGACACGGAAAACCGGGATTTCGTGAGAACTGTCGCGCCGTCTATGTTCGGACGCCATGTCCCACGAGCACCACGGCATCGACTACATCGAGTTCACCGTGACCGACATGGCGGCGGCACAGAGCTTCTACGGCGCGGCCTTCGGTTGGACCTTCCAGGACTACGGTCCCGACTACGCAGGAATCCAGCGAGCCGGCGGTGGCGAATGCGGCGGCCTGCGCCTCGACGACACCGTGCGGCATGGAGGCCCGTTGGCCGTCCTTTTCTCCCGCGACCTCGACGCGAGCCTACGGTCGGTCGTGAGTGCTGGCGGCACGATCGTGACCGAGCCGTTCGCGTTCCCGGGAGGGCGGCGCTTCCACTTCACGGACCCGAGCGGCAACGAGCTCGCGGTGTGGTCGGAGGCGTAGCCCCTTGTCACGGCGCAAGCCGAAGGCGAGTCCTTGGATTCGCAGGTAGTCGTATGGAACGTGCCGTCTCGTCGTTCGAGTGCGATGGGTATGCGATTGTTCGAGACGTCGTCGCGATCGAGGAGTGTCCGCGGCTCTCGGAACTCGCGAAGAGTGCGCTTCGAGAAGGACGCATGCGCCGTAGTCTGCTCGCGCACGCGTGGTGCCGCGAACTCGCGCGGCGACTCGCTACTCACGACATGTTGAAGATGCTGATCCCGGCAAGCCACGTCGCGGTGCAGTGCACGTTTTTCGAGAAGTCCCGCGACTACAACTGGCTCGTCAAGATGCATCAGGACCTGAGCATCCCGGTCGCCGAACGCGTCGACGACGAGGGGCTCGGGCCTTGGTCTGTCAAGGACGGGAGCCTCTTCGTCCGGCCACCTGCCGACGTGCTCGCACAGCTCATCGCCGTGCGCGTGCACCTCGATCCGTGCACCGAACGCGATGGTCCATTGCGTGTGGTGCCAGGTTCCCACCGATTCGGTCGGCTCACGCCAGAATCGTCCATCGCACTGCGGCAGGATGGACAAGAGCTCGCGTGCACGATGGCCGCCGGATCCGCGCTCGTCATGCATCCACTACTCTTGCACGCTTCCTCGAAGGCGGACGGCGACGGTCAGCGCAGGGTCCTGCACTTCTTGTTCGGTCCACGGGCATTGCCGCACGGCTTGCAGTGGCCGACGTGCGGCGACGTGAACGGGAACGCATAGGAGGATCCGTGTTCGATCACGTCAAGTTCGGTGTTCGCGACTATCCGAAGAGCCGAGCGTTCTTCGTCCGAGCACTCGAGCCGCTCGGAATCACGGACGTCACCGAGTGGCCTCCCGATGGCGTCGAGCTGAGCCACCCGGACGGCAACGTCTCGCTGTGTCTCCATGCAACCAACGAGACACCGACACACCTACACCTCGCGTTCGTGGCCGAGAGTCGCCGGCAGGTCGACGCGTTCTACCGCGCAGCCCTCGAGGCAGGCGGCAGGGACAACGGTCCGCCGGGACTGCGGCCGCACTACCACGCGCACTACTACGCGGCGTTCGTCCTCGATCCGGATGGTCACAACATCGAGGCGGTTTGCCATACGCCCGAGGATTGACGCACGAGCGATCCCTTCGCGGACACTAGGATGAGGAAGAGGTGGAGGCACGGACCGAACGTCCGCGCCTCCGTTGTTCAGGTGCTCGAGCGCCCACGCGTTCGAGCGCCGTTTACTTCGAGTTCGACGAGAAGGCGTCGCCCGGGCACTCCGTCGCGTACGTGCCGCGCGACAAACACCACGTGACTTCCTCGCCGCCCTGGCACTTCGTCGGAGGGCTATCGCCATTGACGCAGTGCGTGGGGATCGACGTGTCGCCGCAGTAGGTCGGGACGGGCTTGCCGAAGCAGAGCGTCGCCCACTTCTTGTCGGAGTCCGGGCAGTTCGTGTGGTTGTAGCCGGACGCGCAGTTCGTCGGCGTATCCGCCTGCTTCGGATCCCAAGTGCTGCACTTGGTAGGAACGACTTGGCTGTCAGGACAGCACGTCGCGCCTACCGCGTAGTCGCCACACTTCGTGAACTGCTCTTCCGAGCAGATCGTCTGCATCACGCTCGGGAACGTCGTCCCGAGCTTGGCCATGACCTCGACACTCGGTGCCTTGGACTGCGTCACCTGAATGGCCTTCGGAGTCGCTGTCGCGACCTCGAGGATCTTCGACGTCTCGACGCGGGAGACGGCTGCGTGCACGTCGCCAACCCACGTCAGAGATCCGACGCAAGCAACGACCGCGGCCAAACCGAGGACGAGCCCCCGGCAGTTCTCTTTACGAGTCTTCATGAGATAGTCTCGCTACAGAGGGAATGAAGGACCTCGTGATGGCACCGCGCCACCCTTCCGACCTTCGAAACGAATCATTCCTTCGAGACGAACGTGGCTTCGAAACGCCTGCGCTCCGCGTGTGGATCACCCGACAGCAGGGCGCGGATCAACATGAACTCGACTTCGAACTTCGTCCGATGCTCGGCGTCCGGAACCTCGCTGTGCGACCCACCCATCGCGGGATTGGCGAAGGCGTCCGCGAAACCCGCCGCGAGGATCATTCCCTCGCCGACGCGTGCGAACGATGCGACGGTCTCGCCGTGCGTGGTGAAGAGAAGCCCTTCGCCGCCCTCGACCTTTCGTACGCCGCGTGCTTCCCAGTAGTTGTTGCCACCTGCGACGTTGCAGAGATCACTCGCGTCGACGGGGTTCATCAGCTCCGGGCTCGTGGTCGCATCGCCAAAGCGAAGACCGCCGAGCGCGAGGATCTCCGACGAACTCGAAGACTCGTTCCCGGGCGAATCGAGAACCAGGATCCTGCCACCGCGCTCGACGTAGCCCTTCGCTGCTGCGATCTCGGCCTTCGAGAACGCGTGGTCGGGGCGAATCAGCACGAGTGGATCCTTGCGCGCCAGAGCTTCTTCGAGGTCGAAGCTGACGCGCGGCGCGCACCCGAGGCGCTGCGTCCACATGTAGAAGACTTCGAAGCAATTTCGATAGTCCTGCGGGAAGCCGAAGATCGGGATCTCGTAGCTGCAGTGCTCGAGATCGAATGAAATTCGAGACACCGGCGTGTTCTCGACCGGCCCTGGATACCACCGCGCGCTCCATGAATCACAGAGACCAGTGCCAGCATGGAACGCGACTGCAAGGCTCAGGGCGAGCGGCAACGCGAGTACGAGGCCGGGTGTGAGCACGAGCCAGATCCCGAGGAAGAGCGCACCGAGACCCGCGAGAACGAGCCCGCCCCAGCGCACGAACTCGAAGCGATTCGAGCGATTGAGCCACTCGACGGATCCCAAGAGAAACTCACTCTTGCCGGGATCGAAGATGTCGAAGTTCGAGAACGTCGTGCTGTCCGTGAACGCGATGACGCGCCCTTTGCCATGACTCGCGACGGCAACCTGGTCGAACGATCCGAAGTAGGCGTCCGTTCGATCGCGCACCTCGGGATAGAAATTCGATGGCGTGTAGTCCGCGGGCAACGTCCACAGGCGATCGCCACGCAGCACGGATCGAACTGCATAGTTCCGAATGTCGAGCGAGCACGACACCGCGAAGAGAAAGAACGGAATGTCCTGCGTGACGGGATGTCGACCGTGAGGCTTCGGCTCCCACAGCTGCTCCCATCGGCGGTCGAGATCGAAGACACAGTCGTAGCGAAGAGCGATCCCGTACGGCGCGAGGACCGGATTGAGGTAGACGCTCGATCCCCAGACGTTGGAGTGTTCTCCGAGGACGAAGAGCCCCCCACCTTCGCGCACGAACGCCTCGAGCGCCGAGAGTTCGGAATCCGAGTATTCGCAGTTGGGCGTCTTGAGAATCAAGACGTCACACTTCGCCAAGATTTCGGGAGTCAGTTCTCCGGTCGTGTGCTGCGAGAGCGAATAGAAGTGCTCGAGATGCTGCGCGAGGCTGCCGTAGCTGTAGCCCGATTCCGTTCCATACCAGTCGGGCCCATAGGCGAGGTCGCTGCGTTCCCACGAACCACGGCTCTCATCGATCAGGATCCGACCCGCCTTCTCGACACCCGGATCGGGAAAGCCGAGCCAGAGTGCCATGCCGAGCCCCGCCATCACCGCCGCGCCCAATCGAACGGTCAAGGCACGCAAACCCTGTGGAGAGCGCTGAGCTTCTTCCGCCGGCTCGTGCGACGACGGAAAGCAACGATCCAGGATCAGGATCAACGGTAGGCAACTGAAAACGAGGACCCACGGCAACCAGAAGAGCTCGACGTGGATCGTCGCGCTGCTGAATCCGACGAAGAGCATGCGCGAGAGCAAGAGCCCGAGGATCACGACGAATCGAGCGATCGCGTAGAGGACCAGCACCGCTGTGATACGCACGACGAGGCGTAGCCAAAGGCGGATCGCTCTCCGCGACAATTGAATGCCGATCGCGCCCAAGCCGAGCAGCAAGAACGTCGACGTGCCGAGGTGATTCCACGTCAGCGGAAGAGCATGGTTGTACTTGAGTGTGTTCAAGAACAGGGTGCCGCCGCTCTCCGCGACCTCGAAGCCCAGCCACGCAAGGATCGGGTGCAGGACGTCTGCCAAGAGCGGGAGCTCGGGATTGCGTGCGGACCATGCCTCGTACCCCCACAGCGCCGCGCTCTGAACCAAGAGGAGCAAGCCGATCGTGCAGAAACTACGAGCAACGCGCGCGGCGCGCGGATGGTGGATGTGCATCCCCAGGGCGCCCGCCGCCACGAGCCAGAAACCCGCACGTGTTTCGGAGGAGACGCATATCGCGCAATACGCACACGCGAGCAACGCGAGCGCGCTTCCCCATCGCGGCAGCACCGCGCGCGGTGCCGACGCTTGTCGAGACCCATACGCAAAACAAACAACGGATGCCGCGATGAAGAGCCACTGCAGCAATGGCTGCGCTGGCACCACACCTGCGACGAAACTCCAGCTCAGCGAAGCGAGCACGATTCCCGACCAGATCCACATGGCTCAGCTCTCCAACAAGCGCCCGATGAGATTGCGGAGGAAGTCGATGTTGCCGCGCGCGACTCCCTGCTTCGTCTCGAGATTCACGTCGCGCAGGAAACGGCTGTCACCGATGACGGCAACGCGACCGCGACCGACATCGCGCATGCACGCGACCGAACGTCCCCAGATACGCGCGAGGACCTCGCCACTCCCGACAACGGGCCACGCGCTGATGAAGCTCGGTGAGCCGTGACCCGGCTCGACTTCGCCCTTCGTCATTCCGAGCGGGCACGCTTCGAGCTGAAACCCGAAAGCCTCGAGGAGGGGATGCGCGGCGGCCTCTTCCTCCATTCCCACGGACAGGATCATCCGGCCACCGGCGCGCACGAAGTCGACGAGCTTCGTAACCTCGTCTTCGCGATATCGATCCGTCGGTGCGATGCTGATCACGAGTTGCGCGTTGTCGATCATCGCGCTCGAGAACTCATTGCAGTGCACGGGCAACAAGCCATCGCGCATCAGATGGATCGTGAAACTGCTGAGACCCTCTTCCATCACGCCTTCGCGCGAGCATTGCGGAGCGTGCGCATTCTCGATGACGGCCAGCGGAAGACTCCCAGCTGGCTGCTGTGGGAAGTGCGTCGCGCTCGGACTCGGGCGCAACATCGCGATCGCGGCACCGACAGCGACGACGAGGCCGACCTGGACCCCATCGCCACGCCACGATCGAAACGTGATCACCGCAGCGAGAACCAGGAGCAAGAGGGCGGCAACCTCACGGGGTAGAGACGCGCTCGATCCACCGCGCCCCGCGAGCCACTCGAAGGCCTGCATGACGAACGGCCACGCAATCGTCATGACGCCGTTGGAGAATGCGCTCGTGTCGCCGACGACCATGACGCGCCCGTCACCGACTTCTTGCACGGCGGCGAGAACCAAGTCGCCGAGTCGTTCGCCGACGTCGAATTTTCGGTTCCCCATGAACGCGCGATGTTGTTGCGTCGTGTCCCCAGGATCCGAGAAGCCGTGACGACCGACCACGAGCGGAACCGCGGGATAGCGGATGTCGAGCGAAGCGCCGATGACGCTTCCGGCGCTGTTCTCGTCGCGCTCCAAGCCCGCGACGATTTGGTGAGGCCAGAAGTCGTAGCTGTGCAGCCAACCGCCGACGAAGAACTCCGCGTTGTCGAAGTTGAACCGAATCGCCGTGTCTGCGAGGAGTTGGTTGGGCAGGACCATGTCCTGCTTCCATGCCGTGTGATCTCCGAGCACGAGCAGACTCTTGCCGCCGCGCACGAAGTCGCGCACGGCACGGAGCTCGTCGTCGCGAAACAACTCGGTCTGGTTGACGACGACCAGCACGTCTTTGTCGTCGAGCGCAGCCTTCGAGAGTTCGGAGATCTTCTCCGGCTGGTACCCGCCACGCGTCAGGTAGTCGGGAAGCAAGCCCATCATGCCGACGCTTCCCGGGCCGTAGTAACCGTGTGAAGGCTTGATCCAGTTGACGAAGCCCTTCTCGTAGATCGCGATGCGGCCGCCTGCCTCTGCGTTTGCGCGCGAGCTTTGTAGCAAGATCGCCGCGACGGCCAAGGCCGCGATGCCGACGAGTCCGTATCGACTGCGGGTAACCGGGCGTGGATGCGACGTGTCGAGACTCTTCGCGAACCAAGCCAACGGAAAGAGCAATGCTCCGAGCAAGATCAACGGAGCGTAGTGTGGGTAAACGTGGCTCCCGATGAAGTGCCAGAACGGCGCTTCCCGCGTCAGCTCGAATTCGCCGACCTTGAGCGGCACGCGCGCCAAGAGCCACAAATAGACGAGCCAGAGAATGGCCATCGACGTCAGCGCGAAGAGTAGCGGGCGCACGCTGCGCTCGTCCGACCGTGACCACAGACCGACGAGTACGAAGACTCCGAGGCCGAGGAGACCGAATCCGATGTAACTAGGTCCGACGTCGACGGGAACGCGAGCGAACGTGCTCGCGAGCGCACTCGCGATACGAGCCGCACTCTCCTGGCCGTGCCAAAGCAGCGGGCTCCAGCCACGGGCGACTTGGAACACGAGGAGGAGCACGCACGACAGCCCGAGCGCCCTGTGAAGGGAGTCGCGGGGAGACTCCTGCCGATGACTCAGTCCGTAGAACCAGAGCATGGCGGCAGCGATGCGGCTCTCGGGCAACGTCGGTATCGATGCGAGCCCAACGAGCGCGAGCACGGCGCCGAGCCACGAAAGACGTCCCAAGTCGCGCCGCACGATGCCAGCGAGTACGAACGCGATCATCATCAACACCGCGTCGGTCGGGTATGCGATTACACCAATGCACTGCGTGCCGGCTGCGAGCCCGAAAACATAGAGGAGCAGCGCGAGAACGCTGCTGCGGTCGTAGCTCGTTGTCATTGCTTTCGTGCTCGCAACGCGTTCAGTTCGCTCTCGAACGAGGCGACGTTCTTCATCAGACGATCGTCGTCGCTCTGAATGCTCGCTAGCGTGTCGCGAGCCTCGTCGTAGTGCTCGTTCGCCTCGAGACATCGCGCGAGGAGGAAACGATCTGGCGCCGAGAGTTCCACGCCGATATCGATCTGCATCAGCCTCAGGGCTTCCGTGAGTTCACGTTTCTCGTCGAGGTAGAAGCTGACGAGGTTGTGGCGCAAATGATCCGATCGTTGTCCCGGCGTTGCCATCAAGCGGCGATGTCCTGCAACGAAGCTGCCGAACATGCGCTCTGCCATCGATGCGCGACCGAGCTTGCGGTACACGTCGCCCAGGTGGCGAAAACAGCACACCTGGTCGTTGTCCTTCTGCAAGATCTGCCTGTAGAGATCGATGGCTTCCTCGTACGTCTCTTCGATGACGAGAAGATCTGCCACTCGATGGCGGAGCACGTTCGCTTCTCGACCCCCATCGTGTTGCTCTTCGAGCAACGCCTTGAAGCCACGTAGCGCCTTCTTCGAGTCGCCGGCCTTTGCGTCCGCCTCCGCTTTTTTGAACTCCGGTCTTTCGTGGATCGCGATGTCGGCATCCGGATTCCGGCTCGAAAAGCCGGCATTGGCAGCGTCGACGACTCCGGCGGCGTGCGGCGAACGCGTGCGCCCGGCCTCGATGACCATGTTCGACTCGCCGAAGCGCGAATACGCTTTTTGCAGAGTCGACTGATAGAGCGGGCTCCGCACGGGCTCCGGGAAGACGAATCGATCCGAGGCGATGATCGCGGCCAAGAGGCCCAGCGTCACGAGCAAGGAAATCCCATCGACGAGATACGGTCGCAGATTGCTTCGGCGTGAAACGCCTGCTGGATACTCCATGGCCATACTCCAAGTTCTGATTTGCACGATTCGCTCGGCGAACATCGATCGTCGCCAACGACCGGTGCGCAGCGTGCACGCGCGTCGACACCGCAGTCCTGAAGGACCATTCGCGACGTCACGTCACGCATGAATCGAAGGAACTACGCATCGCGACCGTGAGTCGGCGTGCTGATTTCATTCCAAGGATCGCAGGATGCGTGACGACCTCACTGCGGTTTCGAAGCGGTGCAATCCATCACGCGTCCGCATACGAAAGGCGGAGCGTGGCGCTCGACGTCCTTCACTTTCTCGAGTTTCTTGTCCTGAACTTCGCGACTTGATCAGGGCGAATCACGTGCGCTGTAGCGTGTGTAGCTAGGGCGCGAAGCGGCAACGAAGTTCCGCCGCGATCAGGAACGCGAGTGCCCTGAGGCGCCGGCTGTCTCGGGCACCAGTTTCTCTCGCCACGCAACGACATGATCGCTGCAGATCCCTGCGGCGACGTCGAGATTCCAACCGTCTGCTGCGAGTTCGGGACAGACCGCGATCGCGCCGCGGCTCAGTGCACGACCTGGGTAGGTCCAGACGATGCCGCGCGACGTCAGCGTGCGTTCGTCGTGTTCGTGCCAGAACCAATGTGCGTGCGCTTCGATCATCGCTTCGACTGCGCTCACGTTCTTGCAGTTCGTCGACGAGTTCTTGGAAGACGGGTGCGATGTAGAACACTCCATGGGCCGTGCGATGAGCTGCCATCATGCGCTCGGTCGCACGCCAGAAGTCCTGCGCGCGTCGCACGTAGTAGATGCCGCAGTTGGCGAAGTGTGAGAGGACCCGCTTTTCGGCGACCTCGACGACCTGTCCGCGCTCGTCGATGCCCGTGTAGCTCCAACGCGGATCGTCGTCGTGAAAACACAGCAGCAGTCCATCCGCTCGCGCGTGATCGCCTGCTCGTGATCCGATTGCCTCGCGAATGTCTTCGTGCGCGACACGCACGAGTTGGTCGACGTTGGCGATCCAGAGCTCGTCGTCGGGATCGATCCACTCACGAGCGAGGAGCGCCGTCGCGGCAGCTCCGTCCGTGGGGTTCTCGACCGGAACGATGCGGCAACGCCCACCGGTCGCACGCTCGATCGAAGCCTGGAGCCCGTCGGCGTACTCGCGATCGCGACGTAGGTCGTTGCTGCGCACGAGGCACACGAAGAACTCCGGATCCGCGATCTCGCGTAGGTTGTCGATCACGAGCTCGATTGCGCGCCGTCCATCAACCTCGATCATGGAGTTCGAACGCGCCGGTCTCGGGCAACGTGCGGGATCGACTGCGGTTGCCCGTGCGCTATCTCGACGACACGTATGGCTGCTACGAGCAGCACGGGTCCGTGGTCCGGTCCGCGATGACGACCTTCGTGCAGGTGCTCGTAGCACTCGGCATAGCGATCCATCACGTCGGATGATCCGAACGCGAACTGGTCGTTGCACCAATCACTGTTCGGATCGAAGCCGAAGCGGAAGCAGTGCAGAGCTTCGCGATCTTCCAGGAGGTCGACTCGCGGTGTCGCGTGCACTGCGAGGTCCGTGCGGCAGCGAATCACGCAGTCGTAGCGAAAGCCGTTCCTCGCCTCCCACGCGGTCTTGACCGCATTGGCCGCTTGAATGTAAGCACCCGATAGACCCCCCCCTTGATCTTCAGGGCCGATTCGGTGCAGCGCTCAGCTGCCGCTCGCTCGCTACTGCTGCGCCGACTTCCAATCCCGGGGCGTGAGACGTTCAATCTCCGCGCTTGGCGTCGTCGCGAGTCGCTCGAGCACGTCGGTGAGGTAGGCGAAGGGGTCGATGCCGAGTTCCCAGCAGCCCACAGTCAACGAGTAGAGCGTCGCCGCACGATGACCCCCGGCTTCGCTTCCGGCGAAGAGCCAGTTCTTGCGTCCGACGGCGACCTGGCGCATCGCGCGTTCGGTTCGGTTGTTGTCGATCCGCAGTGACGGATCGTCGAGATAGCGTCGCAATGCGATGTGGTTCTTGACGAAGTACGTGACCGCCTTGCCGGTCGGACTCTTGGGAAGCACCCGATCGCCCAGCGCGCGAATCAGCTTCAACAGATCGTCGAAGAGCGGTGCCGATCGCGCTTGCCGCATGGCGTGCCGCTCCTCGTTCGGTCGAGCTTTGATCTCGCGTTCGATGGAGTACAGCTCGTGCATCGCCGCGAGGACCATCTCGGCGCGCGTGCGATCGGTTTTGAGTGCATCGAAGAAGCGACGACGTGCATGCGCCATGCAGCCGACTTCGCGGATGTGTCCATCTTCGTAGAGTTGGTTGTAGCCTCCATACGCATCTGCTTGCAGGTAGCCTCGATACCCATCGAGCATGCGTTTCGGCCCGTCGCGACTGCGGCCCATCGTGAAGTCGAAGACGACATCTCCCGTGTCTCCGAGATACGCCCAAAGGAAAGCGCGCTTGGATTGCTTCTTGCCACCAGCACCGAGCACCGTGATGGATGTGTCATCCGTCGCGATGTAGTTGCCGCGAAGGATTCTCTTGTGCATCGCGTCGACGATGGGCTGCAAAAGCCACGCGCTCTGACGGATCCAATCGCCGAGGGTCGACTCGGCAAGCTCGACGCCGTGGCGAAGCGCGATGCGCGCCTGGCGATACAGCGGGAGATGATCGCGATACTTCGCTGTGATCACTTGTGCCAACAGACTCGCGCCAGCCAGTCCTTTGTCGATCACTTGCGGCGGTAGATCCGGCGTCCAGACGCCGACTTCCTCGTGCTTCTTGCACGCGAGCTTCGGTCGGCGCAGCACGCGCACGAAGTAGCTCGCGGGCCGAAACTCGAGCTTCTCTGTGTCTTCGTACCCGATGATCTCACGAGGCTCGCCGCAGCACGGACATGCGCGCTCCTCGTCGGCGACCTCGATGACTTCCTCGACGCGCGGGATTCCCGAGCCGACTTTGGTGGCCTGGCGTGGCTTGCGCTTGGGCTTCTTCGTCTCGACGACTTCGTCGGCCTCATCGTCGGGCGCCTCATCTGCGTGCGGCGGAATCGCGTCGACGTCTTCCTCTTCGGGGCCGAAGCCCGGCAGGAATGGTTGATTGGAGAAGCGCTCAGTCTTCTTGCCGTGAAGGCGATCACGCAACGAGATCCAGAGCCGCTCGAAGTCGTCTCGTTGCTGCCGCAAGAGTACGATCTCTTCGCGCAGCTTGGCGTTCTCTCGTTCGAGTTCTTCGACGTTCGACACGATGTCGTTGATACGTACGCCGCCTTCGAAGTGCTTACACTTTTCGAGGTTTTCTGTCGTACCAATTGCGGCGCTTTGCGCGCTCGAAGTCGAGTCCGCCAAGGAGCGCGTGCAGCTCGGTGGACGACAAGCTGAGAATGCTCGCGTCGCTCGCGTTCGGCCACGCGAAGCGACCCTTCTCGAGGCGCTTGAGCAGGAGCCAATAGCCGGACGTTTCCCAGTAGAGGATCTTGATGCGGTTCTTCGACCGATTGCAAAACACGAAGAGGTGGCCGCTCATCGGATCGAGCTCGTACAGGTCTCGTGTGCACGCAGCGAGTCCATCGATCGCTTTGCGCAAATCCGTCGCGCCGCGCGCGAGGTAGATGCGGACCTGCGGCGGAAGACTCAGCACGTACTCACCGCCGCGATGAGTTGGCGCAACTCGTCTGCGTCGTACGGTCGAGGGACGACGATGCGCAAGCCGCCCGGCAGCACGATCTCGAACGACTGCGGTGCTGCGATGGCGGTGTCTGGTCGAATGTCGACTTCGACGAAGTCCTGGTCACGCTCTCGATCTCGGCGACGCAGCTCACTGCGCCACCAGTAGATCGTCATCACGGACATGCCGTGAAGGTCGGCGAAGTCCCGCGTCGACAGCGCGCTGTTGTCGAGTTGGGCAAGGAGGCTGCGCATCTCGCGCTCGCGTGGAGTGGGCATCCGCACGATCGTGAGCCGGTCGCGAGGCGTTTTTCAGATGCGGTTCGTCGGGTGCTTACGCTTGAATCGAGAAGAACATGCTCTGCACGTTGAGCGAGAACGGCCCCGGTGCGAAGTCGACCTGCTGTTGGAGCGCCCAGCCGAACGGGCGATAGGTCTGCAGGAGTTGATCACGCAGTCTGGGCGTGCCGTCGTTCCAGAAGTGGAAGAAGACATCGCAACCGAGCGGGTCGATCAGAGACTTCTGCTGCGTGGGGAAGCACTGCTCGATCAGACGCGGCTGCCCGGAGAGAACGAAGGCGATTCTCATGCTGCACTGTCCGACATCCAACGGCTCGTGAGGGACAAGAGGATCCCTGCCTTCGATCGGCAGGTCGGCGGGGGCCCGCTTGAGGTGGAGTGCGACGCGCTTCCGAGCCGTCAGATCTCGAGACCGCGACGCGACGTCAACGCGGTGATCGTGAGTGGCCAGGCACGTCGAGAACCACCTCGGCGTCGTGCGCTTTCGTGAACTCGATCGTCCGCTCGGCGCATCCCAAATCAGGATGCCGCACGAGGAGTCGTGCTCGCTCGACATCGCTCATCTGGAACGAGAATGACCCGTCCTCGCGCGCCGTCATGACGCCTGCATGGTCGACGACATCCACATCCACGAAGGACTGTGCCTCGTCGGTATTCACGATCGACAACGTGAAACGACCCGACACGTCGGCCGTCCACCATTGGAACATCCCGCTATTGAGCATGCCGACACGCGTTGTCCGCAAGAGAGTGGCATCGCCGAACCGAGGCCACCCAGGAATCTCATTGAAATGAAGTGGGAGTCCGTCACCCGGGACCGGGATCGCGGGCGTGAATTGGAAATGAAGTGGTTGATCCTGAACCTCGACCGTCGAAGCGACATCACGGACCCGGTCGTTGCGTAGAACGATCCGCTGACCGCGTTGGACCACTCGACATTGCACACCCGGTCGACACTCGCTGAGCATGATCAGGCCCGGTCGTTCACCAGCAGGAAGGATCGGAGTGGCGACGCCTGACTCCGGACGGACTTCGATGACTGCACGTCGCAAGTCGACGGGTGGCATCGGGTTCGTCGTGGAAAGCCGCACGATGCCGCGCAGTTCCCAGTGGCCCGGGTCGCTGAACTCCGGCGCTTCTCTGGTGACAGAGCACGCTGCGCAGGACAAGAGCAGCAAGGAGCGCAACCGATGCTTCATGAGGCCATGATCGCGGTCTCAGGGCACGAGCACCAGACGCTCCAGATTGCTGACGCCAGTCGCCACACCGGATGGCAACACACGCAGCAAGACGCAGCGCAGGTCCTTGCCAGCGAGTTCTCTCGGCATGCCTGATGGAAAGGCGAGGCTCGCACTCCAGCGTCCCGACGACTGGAAGCGCGCCACGGCCCCAGGCATCGTCAGCACGATCTCGGTCGCACCATCCAAGTTGACAGGCACGTGCACGCCGCCCGCGTCGAAGCCCGGCGCGGTTCCGCTAAGAGAAGCGAGGAGAACGCCGAACTCACCGTTCTTGCCGCCCGATCCCGCGAGCGTGTAGTTGCCACCTCGACTCACGGAAAACTGCGCGAGGTTGCCCCAGAGCTGCGTGGCGTTCGGATCGAATTCATCGGCACCGATGTCGACCCTGGCGCCGATGCGTCGCGGATCGCCTTCGAAGTCCGTGCGCGGCAACCCGTTCGCGTTGCTGTCGCCGCGATCGAGGCACGGTGAGGTCGCACCGAGGCGCACGTTGCCGCTCGCACTGCTCAGGAATTGTGGATTCGCGTTGATGTTGCCCCGGCCTGCGTAGCCGCCAAGGACGTCGCAATGCGAAACCTTGGCAACGGGCACGGTGCTGCCCGATCCCGCGAGAACGATTGCCGGAATCGTGCTCCACAGAATGGAGTTCGTGATGCGGATGAAGGGAGCTACGGCGCTCTGGAAGACACCAGCGTAGACGTCGGGTCCGACGTTGAGCGCAAAGGTGCAGTTGGTGATTTCGGCTCGTGCGCCGTTCCACAACGAAACGGTACCGAGCGAACCCGTCGTACCGTTGGCGACGAAACTGCAGTTCGCCAGTGTCACTCTCTCCTGCCAACTCACGGTGCTACCACCGGCCGCCGCCTGATTGCGCACGAAGACGCATCGGTCGAGATGAAGCACCGCCCCACCGTTCGTCGTGTCGCCAATGGCCGCGCCACTTCCTGCTCGATTGCCGTCGAAGACACAATCCTCGAACGAAAGCACGGATGGCGGACCTCCAGGAGTCGAGCGGTAGTACTGGTAGTAGACCGCGCCCCCGGACAGCGAGCCGGAGTTGCGAGCAAAGACACATCGCGTCACGGTCGCGCGCATCGGGACCGTCGAAGCAGTGTCACGAATGACGATTCCGCCGACCCCTGTATTCGACTCGAAGACGCAGTTGTCGATCGTGATGTCGTTCGAGAGGACCTGCACGCCCGCCGCTCCGTTGCGAACGGTGAACCCTTGTAGCCTGCAGAATCCCGTGCCGATCCAGAGAGCTGGCTGTCCTGCGCTGACTCCCGAACCATCGATGATCGTGCGCGCAGGCCCATCCCTCGAGCGCAGCGTTGCGGCCCCCAGCATCTTGAGCTCTTCGCGATAGACGCCAGGAGCCACCTCGACCGGCCATCCCGTCCCGCTCGAAATCTTGAGCGCCGACTGAATCGTCGGGTAGTCCTTGGACGGCACGCGCAGGATCCGCACCTGCGCAGGTAGCGCTTGCACCGAACCGAGGATCGCCAGGCTCAGCAGAGCTCGTCGGATGGATGAGAACGCCATGGTTCGAATGCCTCCCGCACGTGAGCCCGTTCGTGACTTCGACCAAACGGGCGAGTAGCTAGCAGGTCAATGCGCGTCGTCTCTAGCCCCGCCGCAGGTCGGTGTAACGAAGCCACGGATCGGCAAGTTTGCCTGGTCGCGGACGCGCACCGTATCGAAAGCAGGACTCAAGGCTTAGCCGTCTCGTATTTGATTATCATGAGCCCCGTCAGTCTATGGATATCACAGGCTGTCAGGAATACCGTCAATGTCGACATCAGCGCTTCAAGTCAGTAACGCTGAAGACCTAGGCACACGGCGCCGCCTCCCGTATTAGCCTGCAGGCAAAAATCGTATCGCGAGGCCCCATGTCATGCTGAGGCCTCCGATAGAACCAGCATCGACAAACACCGCTTGACTGTAGACTTGTCGATCCACGAGATTGATATCGTTCGGAATCGACCACGGAAATTCCACAGCACCCGCTCCGGCAACACCACTTGCGCCATCCGCGACTACGACGAATGGTAATGCTGCATTCAGGTCAACCCATAATATGCCGAAAGGGAACTCGATCCGTGTCGGCTTCGGCGAGTGCAGCACGACTCCCGGCGCACCTCCCACGACACCACTCACGCTCCACCGGAATCGGGTGTTCGCCAATATCGGCATCTGGTCGGCGGTACCGATTGTGGGTTCAATATCTCCCTTTCCACGGGTCGCCGTTCCATAGCCGACCACGGGTCCATAGGACACATGCAGTTGACGCTTGAACGTAACACCCCCATAAGAACACGAAATAGACGCGTCTCCTGGAGCAAGTGCGGTGAGCGTGCCAGCACGCGATATTGCGATCACATCCGGATGACTACTGGAAAAACTTACTTCGTCAGGAAGCAAGCGCTGTCGCCCACCGTCAGCAAACATAGCCGTAACAGAAATTCGCAACTCTTGATATGGCGCGATAAATGTCAGCTCCGGGGGATCCACATCCAGACTCGTAAGTGGCGCTGTCGCGGGCACGCTTACGAATAAGTCGTTTGAAATTGCAAACTCACCTGTCGAATCGTTAGCTATCGCAACGAAGCGAGCAGCACCTCGGAAGTCAGCCGGCGGCGTAATATCAACTTCAAAAGGGGCCTTGACTTCGAGAACATCACCCCAGGGCGTAAAGACATCAATGCTCGTCGGCGCAAACCCTGAGACGCCACTCACTGAGAGCGCAATCGCCCCATTGCTCTTGCTGGGAACAAATCGACGTGAAAGCCACAGGCCAATGCGTAGCGCCGGAAGCACTGGGGGGCGGAAAGTCGTGGTGGACTTGGGGACAGGCGGAAGCCCCACAGCCAATCCATCAATATCTGAATCCAACCACGCTCTCACTAACGCCATATATGCCGCGCTACTTGTCACATTCCAATGCAAAGAAGTATCCCCTAACACGACATTGCGATAATTATTTGCGAGCTGCGCGCCTTGACTCGACTCGAGCACAACCACGTCGTGTTCCTCGCTTCCGAATAACGCATCCGCAGCGATTGGAGTCGCTCGCCCGAGGAATGTCGCAACCCTCGACAAGGCTTGCGCAGCACCCGGGTATGGGCTCAACAGACGACCGAGAAAACGCAGTTGGTTCGACGCGCGACTCAAGAAGTCACGCCCCCCAACGCCGACGATGCTCGCAGCGGGAATGTCGGTCTGTCCCATCTGCATCAGTGCGGGACTATTCTGCCGCAAATCGTCGAACGCTGGAAAATCGTATTCCGAGAATAACCTGCGCCAGAGGTCTGACTCGGTAAAAAACGTCACAAAGTTAGCGATAGGCGATCCCGACTGCGGACTGTTCACTAGGATAAGCTTGTGAATATCGCCTTCACCGAAATTGGCCTGCCGTTCCCATCGCTGGCCAATACCTTGCTTTGC